>NZ_CP192077.1:0-4800000 GCF_050942325.1 Spirillospora sp. CA-142024
ATGGACGGTCAGGATCTCGGATCGGTCTGGGCCCGCACCCTCACCGCACTGTCCGAGAGCGATCTGTCACCGAGCTACCGCGCATGGTTGCCCATGGTCCGCCCGCTGGCGCTCGTCGAGGGGACGGCCCTGCTGGCCGCGCCGAACGAGTTCGCCAAGGACGCGCTGGAAACGCGCCTCCGCAACCTCATCACGCAGGCCCTTTCCCGCGAGCTGGGCAGGGAGATCCGTGTCGCGGTGACCGTCCAGCCGGAGCCGCCCGCAGGCGCCCGTCCGGGCACGGGTGAGCCGCTGGGCGCACCGATCCCTGGGCCGGGGTCCGGGCTCGGCATGCACGAGCCCACACCTTCTTCTTATGGCGAGCCCTTCGGTGACCGCTCGCATGACGACCGCGACCGGGATCGTCCCTACACGGATCAGTCCTACGGTGACCAGCAGTACGGGGACCCGTCGTCCTACGGGGAACGCAGTGACCGCCCGTACCCGGAACAGCCGTACAACGACCAGGGGTACCGGCCCCAGTCGGGAGTTACCCACAATCCCGGTCCGCCCGGAGGTTATCCACAGGGTCAGGATGACGATCGTGGAGCGTATCCGCCGCCGCCTCGCCCACCGGCGTATGGAACGGGCCCGGGCGGACGCGGCCCGGCACCGTTCCAGGGGCGCGGCTACACCGGCTACGGAGGCCAGGAGAACTTCGGTGGAGGGCAGGAAGGGTTCGGCGGCGAGCCTCCGGGACGTCCGCCGCACTCTCACCTGAACGACCGCACGCTCGGCCAGCTGCGCCCTGGCGGCCGCTCCGAGCAACCGGGCCGCGACTCCCAGCACGGCGGGAACGAGCCACCGCTCGGGCACACCGACGACACGTTCCAGAACGGCGAGCAGCCCTTCCCCGGCGGCGAACAGCAGTACGGCGGCGGGGAGCAGACCTTTCGGGGCGAGGGCGCCTTCCGGGACGAGGAGGTCGCCGACCCCCGCGCCCCCGCGCCGGCGCAGCCGGCCGGCGCGTCCGAGCATGCGCGCCTGAACCCCAAGTACACGTTCGAGACGTTCGTCATCGGCTCGTCCAACAGGTTCGCCCATGCCGCCGCCGTCGCGGTCGCCGAGCAGCCGGCGAAGGCGTACAACCCGCTGTTCGTCTACGGCGACTCCGGCCTGGGCAAGACGCACCTGCTCCACGCGATCGGGCACTACGCGCAAAGCCTCTTCAACGGGGCCCGCGTCCGCTATGTGAGCTCCGAGGAGTTCACGAACGACTTCATCAATTCGATCCGCGACGGAAAGGCGGACGGGTTCCGCCGCCGCTACCGGGATGTGGACATCCTCCTCGTCGACGACATCCAGTTCCTTGAAGGCAAGGAGCAGACGCAGGAGGAGTTCTTCCACACTTTCAACACCCTGCACAACGCCAGCAAGCAGATCGTGATCTCCAGCGACCGTCCGCCCAAGGAGCTGGTGACGCTGGAGGACCGGCTGCGCAACCGGTTCGAGTGGGGCCTGACGACCGACGTCCAGCCGCCCGAGCTGGAGACGCGGATCGCGATCCTGCAGAAGAAGGCCCGCCAGGAGGGCCTCGCCGCGCCGCCCGACGTGCTGGAGTTCATCGCCTCGCAGATCGCGACGAACATCCGCGAGCTGGAGGGCGCGCTGATCCGGGTCACGGCGTTCGCGAGCCTGAACCGGCAGTCGGTCGACATGAAGCTGGCCGAGATCGTGCTGAAGGACCTCATCCCGAACGACTCCGGACCCGAGATCACCGCCGCGATGATCATGGCGCAGACGGTGGAGTACTTCGGGACGACGATCGAGGACCTGTGCGGCCCGTCCCGGTCCCGGATGCTCGTCACCGCCCGGCAGATCGCGATGTACCTGTGCCGGGAGCTGACGGAGCTGTCCCTCCCCAAGATCGGGCAGCAGTTCGGGGGACGCGACCACACCACGGTCATGCACGCCGAACGCAAGATCCGGTCGCTGATGGCCGAGCGCCGCGCCATTTACAACCAGGTCACGGAGCTGACGGGACGCATCAAGCATCAGGCCCGCAAGCGCTGACCGGCCGCGCCGTACACATTGTGGACAGACCGGTGCCGCCCCTGTGGACGGGCTCCGAACGCCTCGTCCACACCCTGTTCCGGGCAAAGAACCGACAAAGGGCGCGACTGTCCCGAGAATCGGCGCCGCTACTCACAAGTTGTGGAAAACTCTGGGGATTTTCGCGGATAACCCTGTGGGCAACCGTTGGAGAAGCTGAGGATGAACAGTGGACGGAGGTGGACCGGCTGTGCACGGCCGCCCCGCCTCCTGGGGAAAACCGGTGGAAGAGTTGGGGACGGCCTGGGGGCGGACCAGGCGATCTCCCGTCCCGGTGTCCCCAGCCACGGCGAACGGACGGCGAACCGGCGGAAGACCCGTGGAGAACTCGTGGATAACCGGGGGATGACATGAGGACGACCTGTGGGGATGATTTCGCCGTCCCCAGGCGCCGCCGCGCCGTCCACGCCCCATGCACAGCGCCCGTGGACAGAGAAACGCGGTCTCACCTGGGACGATGGCCTCTGTCCACACTATCCACCGCCCCTATTACTGGTACTGCTCTACTTCTCTATCCAAAAAAAGATCCACCTCAAGTCAGGGCCTGGGGACAACGCGCCCCGAGCGCCCCGGCCCAGTCGAGATCACCTCACCGTTGTCCGAAACCTGCAGGAGGCGGGTCCACTTGAAGTTCCGCATCGACAGAGACGCCCTGGCCGACGCCGTCGCCTGGACCGCGCGCACGCTCCCGGTCCGCCCCCCGGTACCGGTCCTGGCGGGCATGCACATCGTCGCCGGAGGGGAAGACAGCGGCGACAGCGCATCCGCGGCGGCTGCGTCCGCCGGCCATGGTGGGTCCGCGTCGAACGCCGACCGGCTGAAGCTGTCCGCGTTCGACTACGAGGTCTCCGCCCAGGTGTCCACGGACATCGACGTCGAGGAGGCCGGGACCGCGCTGGTGTCCGGACGCCTTCTCGCCGAGATCTCGCGCAGCCTCCCTCCCCACCCTGTGGAAGTGACGACGGATGGCGCGAAGGTGATGCTCCGCTGCGGAAGCGCGAAGTTCACACTTCTCACCATGCCTGTGGAGGACTACCCGACGCTCCCGGAGATGCCGCCGGCGGCGGGGTCGGTGGGCAGCGACGAGTTCGCGGCCGCCGTCTCCCAGGTCGCGATCGCCGCCGGCAAGGACGACACGATCCCGATGCTGACGGGCGTCCGGGTGGAGATCGAAGGCGAGACCGTCACGCTGGCGTCGACGGACCGCTACCGTCTCGCCGTCCGTGAGCTGCACTGGAAGCCCGAGCGGCCCGACTTCTCCGCCGTCGCGCTCGTCCCCGCCCGGACGCTCGCCGACACCGCCAAGTCGCTGACGGCCGGCGCGGAGGTGTCGATCGCGCTCGGCGGGGCGGGCGGCACCGGCGAGGGCATGATCGGCTTCGAGGGCGGCGGCCGCCGCACCACGTCCCGGCTGCTGGACGGCGACTTCGTCAAGTACCGGTCGCTGCTGCCGAGCGAGTACGCGGGCCTCGCCGAGATCCAGACAGCGCAGTTCATCGAGGCCGTCAAGCGCGTCTCGCTGGTCGCCGAGCGGAACACGCCCGTCCGGCTCTCGTTCAGCCAGGGCGAGGTCGTCCTGGAGGCGGGCACCGGGGACGAGGCTCAGGCCGTGGAGGCCCTGGAGGCGTCTCTGGAGGGCGAGGACATCGACATCGCGTTCAACCCCGCGTTCCTCCTCGACGGGCTCTCCGCGATCGGCTCCGACGTGGCTCGGCTGTCCTTCACGACCCCGACCAAGCCGGCCGTCCTCACCGGGAAGCCGCCGCAGGAAGGGGAGAACCCGAACTACCGTTACCTGATCATGCCCGTCAGGCTGTCCGGATGAGCATGACCCCCCGAGGGCATGCCCTGGGGCGCGCCGGGGACGATGGTTCCGCGGGGGAGCCGAGCCCCCGCGGACGGCACGGGTAGTCACGGACTGGGGAGAGTGAGCGTTTCATGGAGCTTGGGATCATCGGCCTGGGCAAGATGGGCGGCAACATGGCCGAGCGGCTGCGCCGCGGCGGCCACACCGTGGTCGGCTACGACCGCGACCCGGGGGTCAGCGACGTCGGCTCGGTCCAGGAGCTGATCGGACGGCTGTCCGCGCCGCGCGCCGTCTGGGTCATGGTGCCGGCGGGCCAGCCGACCGCCGACACCATCCACAGCCTGGGGGAGGCACTGCAGCCGGGCGACATCGTGATCGACGGCGGTAATTCACACTATGTGGACGACCAGAAGCACGGCGAGGAACTGGCCGCCAAGGGCATCGGGTTCGTCGACTGCGGTGTGAGCGGCGGCGTCTGGGGCCTGGAGAACGGCTACGCCCTCATGGTCGGCGGGGACGACGACAACGTGAAGCGGCTGATGCCGATCTTCGAGACGCTCAAGCCGGAGGGGGAGTTCGGCTTCGTCCACTCCGGGAAGATCGGCGCCGGCCACTTCGTGAAGATGGTCCACAACGGCATCGAGTACGCGATGATGCAGGCGTTCGGCGAGGGCTACGAGCTGATCGAGGCCAGCCCGCTCGTGAACAAGGTGCCGGAGACCTTCCGGAGCTGGCAGGAGGGCACGGTCATCCGCTCCTGGCTGCTGGACCTGCTGAACCGCGCGCTCGCCGACGACCCCGAGCTGGACGATCTGCGCGGCTTCGCCAACGACTCGGGCGAGGGCCGCTGGACCGTCCAGGCCGCGGTCGAGCACGCCGTCCCGCTCCCCGCGATCAGCGCCTCCCTGTTCGCCCGCTTCGCCTCCCGCCAGGACGATTCGCCCGCGATGCGGGTCGTCGCCGCCCTCCGCAAGCAGTTCGGCGGCCACGCCGTCGAGGCCGTCGGTGACGGCGACTCCCCCGGCGCCGACGTCAACCCGCCCGCCGTCTGACGGGGCACGCGGAAGGCTCTACGCTCGTGTGTCGTGCACGTCGCCCACCTTTCGCTCCAGGACTTCCGCTCCTACCCGGCCGCCGAGGTCGCGCTGGAGCCGGGGGTCACGGCGTTCGTGGGCCCCAACGGGCAGGGCAAGACGAACCTGGTGGAGGCCATCGGGTACGTCGCCTCGCACGGCAGCCACAGGGCCGCGACGGACGCGCCGCTCGTCCGGCATGGGGCGCCGCGTGCGATCGTCCGGGCCGGTGTGGTGAAGGACGACCGCAAGGCACTGATCGAGCTTGAGATCAACCCGGGCAAGGCGAACCGGGCGCGGCTCAATCGGTCCCCCGTCCCGAGGCCACGCGAGATCCTGGGGATGCTCCGGACGGTGTTGTTCGCCCCCGAGGACCTCGCGCTCGTGAAGGGGGATCCGGGGGAGCGGCGCCGGTTCATGGACGAGCTGCTCACCGCGCGGGCTCCACGGTTCGCCGGTGTGCGCTCGGACTATGACCGCGTCCTCAAGCAGCGCAACGCCCTGTTGAGATCGGCGGCCGCGCATAGGCGCTCCCCCAGCCAGGAGGTGCTCGCGACCCTGGACGTGTGGGATTCGCATCTGGCACGTACGGGATCGGAGCTCCTGGCGGCCAGGCTGGACCTGGTGAACGCACTCCGTCCGCTGGTGGCCCGCGCCTATGCGGCGCTTGCGCCGCACAGTGGCGCGGTCGACCTGATCTACAGGAGCTCCCTGGGGGACGCGGAGTTGTCCACAGACCGTGGACAACTTGCCGAGCAACTGCTCGCGGCGACGGGCGAATCACGTAAGCAGGAGCTGGAGCGTGGTGTGAGCCTCGTCGGGCCGCACAGGGACGAGCTGGTCCTGCGCCTTGGGGAGCTTCCAGCGCGTGGCTACGCCAGCCACGGTGAGTCGTGGTCGTTCGCGCTCGGGCTCCGCCTGGCCGCGTTCGACCTGCTCCGCGCTGACGGCGACGACCCGGTGCTCATCCTGGACGACGTGTTCGCCGAGCTGGACACCGGACGCCGCAGCCGGCTGGCCGAGATGGTGGCGCCGGCCGAGCAGGTCCTCATCACGGCGGCCGTTCCGGCGGACGTCCCCGCCGAACTGACGGGGGGCTCGTATACCGTCTCCGACGGCCAGGTCGTCCGGGGCTCCGAGGGGGCGAACGCGTGAGCGATCCACAGGATGTGCACAACTCCGCCGACGAGGAGACCGCCGGCGAGGGGGCCGCCCCGGCCAAGTCGGGGATCGAACTGGCGCGGGAGGCGCTCGCCCAGGCGAAGGCGGACGCCCTGAAACGGGGCACCCTTCCCGGCCAGAAGCGCAAGGGCAACGGCCGGGTCGTCCGCGTGCGGGAGCCCGGACGCGGCGGTGATCCGAAGCTGTTCGGGGCGGCGATCCGCGATCTGATGGCGTCCCGCGGCTGGGAGCAGCGGGCGGCCGTCGGCGGCGTGTTCGGCAACTGGGCGGGCATCGTCGGCGCGGAACTGGCCGAGCACACCCGCCCGGACCGCTTCGAGGACGGCGAGCTCACCGTCGCCGCCGACTCGACGACGTGGGCGACGCAGTTGCGCCTGCTGTCGTCCACCCTGGTCCGGCGGCTGAACGAGGAACTCGGGCACGGCACCGTCCGGAAGGTGAAGGTGGTGGGCCCCTCCTCCGGGCCGCGCCGGACGGGCGCCTGGCGTGCCCGCTGAGCCGGCGCGCCGGGGCGTCCCCCTCGGCGGGCGCCGAGTGTCGGTGGCGGGTGGGAACATCTGTTCGGGGGTCACGGTCTCCAGTTCAGCGGCCAGCGCCACGTAGGCCAGAGAACCCCCCAGGCCGTATGGGGGGATGTGGCTCCAGGGTCGATCGGCCGCCACACGCGCATACAGAGCTTGTGAGTGCCACTTTCTGTCGTGTCACCCGGTAGAATGATTCCGGGTTCAGGATGCTGCGCCGCCATGGGGTGCCCGGGGCTCTGACCAAGAAGAACCAGAGCATGACCCGGGTGCCTTCATGTGTGTTACGGGGCACACCGCGCCTCCCTCGGGCGCGGGGCGGCGGACGTCCCCGGCAGGAGGATCTCCTTTGGCGTACGACGCTAGTTCGATCACTGTCCTTGAAGGGCTTGAGGCGGTTCGCAAGCGCCCGGGCATGTACATCGGCTCGACCGGTGAGCGCGGCCTGCACCACCTCGTCTACGAGATCGTGGACAACTCGGTCGACGAGGCCCTGGCCGGCTACGCCGACGAGATCGTGGTCACGCTGATGGCCGACGGCGGTGTCGGCGTGCTCGACAACGGCCGCGGCATCCCGGTCGGCGAGCACCCGGTGGAGAAACGGCCCGCCATCGAGCTGGTGCTGACCACGCTGCACGCGGGCGGCAAGTTCGACGGCAAGTCCTATGCCGTCTCCGGTGGCCTGCACGGCGTCGGCTCCGCCGTGGTGAACGCGCTGTCCACCCGTCTGGAAGCGGAGGTCCGCACCAACGGCCACGTGTGGCGTCAGTCCTACACGTGGCAGGGGCCGGAGACGGAGCTCAGCCAGGGCGAGGAGACCGATGAGACCGGAACCCTCATCCGGTTCTGGCCGGACCCCAGCATCTTCGAGACCACCGAGTGGAACTTCGAGACCCTCTCCCGCCGCATGCAGGAGATGGCGTTCCTCAACCGCGGCCTGTCCATCACGCTGCGGGACGAGCGTCCCGACCACATCAACGGTGAGCCGCACGTCGTCCGGTACTGCTACGAGGGCGGCATCGAGGACTTCGTCCGCTACATCAACGCGCGCAAGGACGCCGCGCACGAGTCGGTCGTCTACTTCGACGACGACACCACGGGCATGTCGGTCGAGATCGCCATGCAGTGGAACTCGTCCTACGCGGAGTCCGTCCACACCTTCGCCAACACGATCAACACGGCGGAGGGCGGCACCCACGAAGAGGGGTTCCGCGCGGCGCTGACCACGATCGTCAACCGGTACGCCCGCGACAAGGGCCTGCTGCGCGACAAGGACGACAACCTGACCGGCGAGGACGTCCGCGAGGGCCTCACCGCGATCATCTCGATCAAGCTGGCCGACCCGCAGTTCGAGGGGCAGACCAAGACCAAACTCGGCAACACCGAGGCCAAGTCGTTCGTGCAGAAGGCGTGCAACGAGCACCTGCGCGACTGGTTCGAGGAGAACCCCGGCGAGGCCAAGGAGATCATCAACAAGGCGTCGCAGGCGGCGCGCGCGCGGGTCGCGGCGCGGCAGGCGCGCGACCTGACCCGCCGCAAGAGCCTGCTGGAGTCGACGTCGCTGCCCGGCAAGCTGTCGGACTGCCAGTCGACCGACCCGGCCAAGTCGGAGCTGTACATCGTCGAGGGCGACTCGGCGGGCGGCTCCGCGAAGGGCGGCCGGAACCCGCACTTCCAGGCGATCCTCCCGATCCGCGGCAAGATCCTCAACGTGGAGAAGGCCAGGATCGACAAGATCCTGAAGAACAACGAGGTGCAGGCGATCATCACCGCCCTCGGCACCGGAGTGCACGACGAGTTCGACATCAGCAAGCTCCGCTACCACAAGATCATCCTGATGTCGGACGCCGACGTGGACGGCCACCACATCAACACGCTGCTGATGACGCTGCTGTTCCGGTTCATGAAGCCGCTGATCGAGGCCGGGCACGTGTACCTGTCCCAGCCCCCGCTCTACAAGATCAAGTGGGACGCCCGGGGCAACGAGGCCGACTACGCCTTCTCCGACGCCGAGCGGGACGCGATCATCGAGGCCGGGATCGCCGCGGGCAAGCGCGACCCCCGTCCCCGCGACCAGGTGCAGCGCTTCAAGGGCCTCGGCGAGATGAACGCCAACGAGCTCTGGGACACCACCATGGACCCCGACAACCGGGTCCTGCTGCAGGTCCAGCTGGACGACGCCGCCCAGGCGGACGAGCTGTTCAGCGTGCTCATGGGCGAGGAGGTAGAGCCCCGCCGGGAGTTCATCCAGCGCAACGCCAAGGACGTGCGCTTCCTCGACATCTGAGGCACCCGCCTGGGCCGGGCTCCCATCGGCCTGACTCCCACAGGCGCCGGTACTTCCTTCCCACCGAGCAGAAGAGGTCTTGAGAGTGACGGACGTGACCACAGAGGGCGGCCACCCCGGCGAACGGATCGAGCCGGTCGACATCCAGGTCGAGATGCAGAAGAGCTACCTCGACTACGCGATGTCGGTCATCGTCGCGCGCGCGCTGCCCGAGGTACGGGACGGCCTCAAACCCGTGCACCGCCGCGTCCTGTACGCGATGTACGACGGCGGCTACCGGCCCGACCGCGGCTACTTCAAGTGCGCCCGCGTCGTCGGCGACGTCATGGGGAACTACCACCCGCACGGCGACTCCGCCATCTACGACGCGCTCGTCCGGCTCGCGCAGCCCTGGTCGATGCGGTACCCGCTGGTCGACGGGAACGGCAACTTCGGCTCGCGCGGCAACGACCCGGCCGCCGCCATGCGGTACACCGAGTGCCGCATGGCGCCCCTGGCGATGGAGCTGCTGCGCGACATCGACAAGGAGACCGTCGACTTCTCCCCCAACTACGACGGCCGCTCGCAGGAGCCGGACGTCCTGCCGTCCCGGTACCCGAACCTGCTGGTCAACGGGTCCGCCGGCATCGCGGTCGGGATGGCGACGAACATCCCGCCGCACAACCTGCGCGAGGTCGCCGACGGCGTCCGGTGGTACCTGGAGAACTACGGCGCGTCCGACGAGGAGCTCCTTGAGGCGCTGATCGAGCGGGTCAAGGGCCCCGACTTCCCGACCGCCGGCCTCATCGTCGGCCGCAAGGGAATCGAGGAGGCCTACCGCACCGGCCGCGGCTCGATCACCATGCGGGCGGTCGTGGAGGTCGAGGAGATCCAGGGCCGCACCTGCCTCGTCGTCACCGAACTGCCGTACCAGGTCAACCCGGACAACCTCGCCCTCAAGATCGCCGACGGGGTGAAGGACGGCAAGCTCGACGGCATCGCCGACGTCCGCGACGAGACGTCCGGCCGGACGGGGCAGCGCCTCGTCATCGTCCTCAAGCGGGACGCCGTCGCCAAGGTCGTCCTGAACAACCTGTACAAGCACACCCAGCTGCAGGAGACGTTCGGCGCGAACATGCTCGCGCTGGTGGACGGCGTGCCGCGCACCCTGCGCATCGACCAGTTCGTCCGGCACTGGGTCGCGCACCAGATCGAGGTCATCGTCCGCCGCACCCGGTTCCTGCTCCGCAAGGCCGAGGAGCGCGCCCACATCCTGCGCGCCCTGCTCAAGGCCCTCGACCGGATCGACGAGGTCATCGCGCTGATCCGGCGGTCCCCGTCGGCCTCGGAGGCGCAGCAGGGCCTGATGAGCCTGCTGGAGATCGACGAGATCCAGGCGCAGGCCATCCTCGACATGCAGCTGCGCAAGCTCGCCGCCCTGGAGCGCCAGGCGATCACCGACGAGTACGACAAGCTCATGACGGAGATCGCCGACTACAACGACATCCTCGCCTCGCCGGAGCGGCAGCGGCGGATCGTCGGCGACGAGCTCGCCCCGATCGTCGAGAAGTTCGGCGACGAGCGGCGCACCGAGATCATCCCGTTCGACGGGGACGTGTCGTACGAGGACCTCATCGCCGAAGAGGACGTCGTCGTCACGATCACCCGCGGCGGCTACGCCAAGCGCACCAAGACCGACCTGTACCGGGCGCAGCGGCGCGGCGGCAAGGGCGTCCGCGGCGCGCAGCTGAAGCAGGACGACATCGTCGACCAGTTCTTCGTCACGACGACGCACCACTGGATCCTGTTCTTCACCAACAAGGGCCGGGTCTACCGGGCGAAGGCGTACGAACTGCCCGATGCCGGCCGCGACTCGCGCGGCCAGCACGTCGCGAACCTCCTCGCCTTCCAGCCGGACGAGCACATCGCCCAGGTCATGGACCTGCGCGACTACGAGGTCGCCCCCTACCTCGTCCTCGGGACGAAGAAGGGCCGCGTCAAGAAGACCGCCCTGCGCGACTTCGACTCGCCCCGCACCGGCGGCATCATCGCCATCAACCTCGTCGACGACGACGAGGTCATCGCGGCGCGGCTGGTGTCGTCCGACGACGACCTGCTGATGGTGTCCACCGGCGCCCAGGCGATCCGGTTCCGCGCCGACGACGAGTCGCTCCGGCCCATGGGACGCGCCACGTCCGGCGTGATCGGCATGCGTTTCGAGGAGGACCAGGAGGTCCTCAACATGCTGGTCGTCCAGGACGCCTCCGACGACGTCCTGGTGGCCACCCGGGGCGGCTACGCCAAGCGCACCCGCGTGGACCAATACCCGCTCCAGGGGCGTGGGGGTAAGGGCGTCCTCACCGCTAAGATCGTGGAATCGCGCGGAATGTTGGTAGGGGCCTTGATGGTCGGCCTGGACGATGAGGTGTTCGCGATGACGTCCAACGGCGGCGTCATCCGTACCACCGCCGCCGAGATCAAGCAGTCCGGCAGGCAGACCATGGGGGTCCGCCTCATGAACCTCGCCGACGGGGACAGCGTGGTGGCCATCGCGAGGAACGTAGAGTCCATGGAGGACTCGGACGACGCCGAAGGGGGCGACGGTGAGTGACGTATCCAGCATCGTCACCGAGCCGCTAGGGCAGGAGGACATGTGAGCACCGAGCCCGGCAACGACGAGGACGGGCCCGGCACGGCCGACACCGCCGAGGACGGTGCCGCCAAGGACGGCGGCACCCGGAAACCGGGCGCGGCCAAACCGCGTCCGGCGCGGCCGGGCTCGGCGAAACCAGGCTCCGCCAAGCCCAAGGCGAAGCCCGCCGGCAAGCCCGGCGCGAAGCCGGGCAAGACCGTGGCCGCCGCGTCCGCCAAGTCCGGGCGGGACGAGACGGTCGTCGACATCGACCCGGGCGCCGCGGCCTCCGCCGAGCCGGACAGCCCCGGGACGGAGGAGACACGGACCGACCTCGCCCAGATCGGGGAGGAGAACCGGCCCACGGCCGGCGCGTCCGAAACCCCGGAGATCGCCCCGGTCAAGGACACCGCCGAGCCGCCCAAGGACGAGAAGCCGGCACCCTCCTCCTCGCCTTCACCGGCCCCGTCGCCCTCCGGCTCGGCAGGCTGGACCAAGCCCGCCGAGCCGTCCGGTTCGGTCTCGACAGGACGTACGGACATGCCCGCCAAGCCGTTCAACTCCCCAGGAACCCCGTCGGGCAACTCGACGTCCACCTCCGGCTCCGGTTCGGGCTCGGGCGGCCGCGGCTTCGCCGGCACCGTCCTGAAGGACCGCCCGTCCACCTCGATGGCCCCCGCCAACTCCTCGTCGAAACCCGCCAACGGCAAACCTGCCCGCAAGGCCCAGCTTCAGCTCTCCCGGCTCGAACCCTGGTCGGTGATGAAGTTCAGCTTCGTCATGTCGCTGGTCTGCTTCGTCGTCCTCCTGGTCGCCGTCATCGTCCTGTACGTGATCCTGTCCGGCCTCGGCGTGTTCGACGCGATCAGCGACACCGTCAACAGCCTCACCAAGGAACAAGGCGAAACCAGCAGCGGCGTCGACGCCGGCAACTGGTTCTCCTTCGTCCGCGTCTTCGGGTACACCGTCCTCGTCGGCGCCCTGAACGTCCTCCTCATCACCGCCCTCTCCACGGTCGGCTCCGTCATCTACAACCTGGCCGCCGACCTCGTGGGCGGCGTGGAAGTCACCCTCAAGGAGGCCGAGTAGCCCCACCCCGCCGCCGCCCCGCAATCGATTTCCGGTTGCCCGCCCAGATGGGGTAACCTCTCGTTGCGCCGCCAGGGGGCGGCGGCACACTCCGGGCCTATAGCTCAGTCGGTTAGAGCGCATCCCTGATAAGGATGAGGCCGGTGGTTCAAGTCCACCTAGGCCCACCAGATCAATGCAGGTCAGAGACCGGTTCCGAGTAACTCGGAACCGGTCTTCGGTCGTTTGGCACTCCCATGGCACTTGGACTCCGTGCCATCACGGGGCACGAGCTGATCCCCCGAGACAACCCGATCGTCCCTGATCCTTTTCCACTTGGACCTGGCGAGGCCCGGTGTCGCCTGCGGCACTCCCTGACAGGGCGCGCGGTTTGTGTGGGGGGTCGGTATCCGAGGGGGCGTTGGACGAGGACGATTCACAGATGGCTTGGGAGCGACAACGAGAGTTCGGCCGAAACCGACGCTAGCCCCGTCTCTGACCCGGAGACCTACGAGCCCCTTCAGCTCCATGCCAGGGCGCTGATGCCCGCTCGCATCCGGTCGTGTACGACACGTCGAATACCGCAGGGTGTCGTCCGGGCGGAGCTTCGCCGTCGCGGGCAAGAAATGGAAGTCGTGCACATAAGGCGCCTGGACCGGGCGCGCTCCAGGCGGCGGACGAGGATCGAGCGCGATCCTGGAGGTGGCAGCAGTAGCCGGACAGGGAAGGTCGGTAGATGAGCGTCTAGATGCGCGCAGCCTCTCCCAGCCGCATCACACCAGATCAAACCCCAATTTGGCGGCTGCCGTACTAGGGTTCGTCTTCCACTTCGGCCTTCGCCGACGTTGCCGACGCCAGAGGTCTCCCGTCCGCGGTGTCCTTGGCCTCAAAGCGCAGCAGGTCTCCCGGCTGGCAGTCGAGCGCCTCGCAGAGCGCCGCGAGTGTGGTGAAGCGCACCGCCTTGGCGCGGCCGTTCTTGAGTACCGCCAGGTTGGCGGGGGTGATCCCGACGCGGTCCGCGAGTTCGCCCACCGACAGCTTCCGCTTGGCGAGCATCACGTCGATGTCGACGGTGATCGGCATCAGATCACCTCGTCCAGCTCGGCCTGCATCTGCGTCGCTTCGACTTCTCGCGCGACGGCCTGGGCGAGCAGCGTCCGCAGCACGAGCACGATGAGCGCGACGCCCAGGATGGCCACGCCAATGCCGCCCATGATGAGGGTGACGCCCGGGTCGTCTCGCTGGCCCGGCGCATTGAGGGCCGTGACCGCGAACCACACGAGGGCAGCCGCCACGATCGCGCCGATGATGACGTCCACGTACCGGAAGGCGGCGTGGGAGAACACGGTTCCGCGTCGCACCATCGTCACCAGCCGCCATACGCAGACCCCGGTGACCTGGACCGTCCCGATGCCCAGGATCGTGATCACGCGCAGCGGGGTCAGTGGGAGCGACCCGTCCTCTGGGTCGTTCCCGCTGACCAATGCCCACACCATCAATGCCTGGACCAACACGGTGCCGGTGAGCACCACCCCGAGCACGGCGCGCAGCGCGCGCACTGTCAGCTTTCCCATGGCCCCACCTTCCATCGAGTTGCGATGGAAATCTATCGGTATTCGATAGATAAGGCAAGGGGTTGGCTGAGGAGGCTCGGCGCTTCAGCGACCGCAGCGTGACGTGGCGCCGCCGACACCAGGCACGAGCACGATGGTTCCACCAGCGCGCACGCCTGAACAGGGAATATTCGCTGGTCAGCTAAGAACCGGCGGCTGCCGTACCAGCGTGCACCGGCGAGCGTTGGCGCCTGCCTTGAGAGCAAACGGTTGGGGCTGCCTCTGCCTGGAGGGCAGGCGACCAGCATCCGGCGATTGGGCGCCAGCTCCCGCCACGCCTTGATCGCGGGTAGGAAGTCGGTGTCCGTTGAGACCGGCAACGACAGGACACCGTTCCCGAGTGCGGCGTCACGGATTATCTCGGTGGCCAGCGCGACGTCGGTCAGTTTCTCCTCATAGGTGCGGTGACGCTGCTGAGGCGGCTCACATGGGGGCGGTCGCCCCTCGACGCCAAAGCCCTGCAGCGGTTGGGAGTGGTGTGGTCGAAGGGTGCCGCTTTATGCGTGGTGGCCCTTTCCTTATGGGGCTCAGCCCCCGCCCCCTCCAGTTGAGGTGGGCTGATTGCGGCGACGTGCGAGCGTCCATCGCAGGAGGCCGTAGAGTCCTGCAACAACCCACAGCACGCCTAGACCTGCCGTCGGCTCGGCCCACCACAGCACCCGGCCGATGATCAGAACGAGCCCAGCCATCAAGGTGATGACCGAGATCACGCCGGCGGTGCGAGTGAGAGCGAAGGACTTCCCACGGAGACGACCCTCAGAGTCGTAAAGCAAACGGTCATCAAGGCGGTTAAGCGCATCCCATAACCGTGCCACGCATACCTCCTAGGCCGGGGCCGCAGCCCGATATGCCCGTCAGCAACCCGCGTAGCGTAGCCCTCCCTTGAGAGCGGGAAAGCGCGGGTGGTCAGCGTGTCTGTGCAGGTCAGGGGTGGTTATCCAGAGGGTGGGGGTGTTTCTCCACAGGTTGTGGATTACTTGGGGGCGTCGGCGTGGAACTCGTGGATGACCTCGATCAGGCCGATGATGTGCTTGTTGAACTCTTCGAGATCCTCGGCGGGGACCCAGAGTTCCAGGATCGTTCGGCCGCCGGCCTGGCGGACGGGGTAGCGTGCGGCGAAGGCGGCGTCCACCTCGAACCTCGTCACGTAGCCCGAGCCGTGTGCGGGCACGTTCCAGTCGCGCGCGATCTTGATCGCGTAGTCCTCGTTGAGGACCGGGTAGAAGATCGGCTGGTCCGGGAGCCTGGGCGGCCATGAACGCCAGCCCGAGGCGCGCAGGAGGTCCAGCTCGGCGGGGCCGACCGGGCGCCAGAGGGTGCGGGTGGTCATCCGCAGAGTCTGCCCGGCTGGGACGTCCGGTGGCCACGGCATTTACCGGTCGGCCTCCCTGCTGAGGACCAGGTCGAACTGGGCGTGGCGGAAGGGGGCCTGGACGTTGTTCCGGGAGGCGGCCTCCTTGTCGTTTGATTCGGTGAAATCGACGATGAGGCTCTGCTTGACCGCGAAGACCGCGTCGGAGTCCAGATAGGGGCTGCCTGCAACGAAGACGTGTGTGGTCAAAGGGGTGTGGCCGTCCGCCCCGACGATGAAGTGGATATGGGCCGGGCGGTAGGGGTGGCGTCCGGTGGCTTCCAGGAGGCGGCCGATCGGGCCGTCCGTCGGGATCGGGTAGTGGCTGGGGATGACGGTGCGGAAGTTGAACCGGCCTTCGGCGTCGGTGTGGAAAAGGCCGCGTCCGTTGCCGACCGGTTGCACGCCGGGTTGCTGAACGTCGTAGAAGCCGTTCTCGTCGCACTGCCAGACGTCGACTTCCGCGTTGGGCAGAGGTGCGCCGTCGGTGTCCAGCACGCGTCCTGAGACCACGCACGGCTCTGCTTCGCCGACCAGATCGATGGTGTCGCCAAGCGCGCGCTGCGGCGACTCCACCATGTGGAAAGGGCCAAGGACGGTGCTTTCTGTGCCGCCCTCGTGTTCGTTCAGTGTCTCCACCAGCATCGAGACGCCGAGGATGTCCGACAGCAGGACGAACTCCTGGCGTGTGTCGGTGCAAGCCTGGCCGACCGATGTGAGGAACCCGATGGCCACCTCCCATTCCTTGATGGACGGCTTCGTCTCGCGGACGAATGCGTGCAGATGGCTGGCGAGCGCGTCCAGCAGGTCACGGAGGCGAGCGTCGGGGGTGTTGCGAAAACTGTCCTGAACGGCCTGTGTGGCAGTGTGCTCGTTGAAGTCCACGGATGCCCTCCTGTCCACAACCTGTGGAAAACTCTCGGCGAGGTTTGACCTGCCCCTCCGAATGGTGCCCACCGCGACACATCATCCTCCATCTGCTCCGGTCGGGGCGTGAAGATGTAATCAAACTTGACTAGCTTCCTTGGCGTTCCTACGCTCTCGGGTATGGGTGAGAAGGCGATACCGATCTTTCCGTGCCGTTCCATCACCGCGACCTGGGAGTTCTATCGGGTCCTCGGTTTCGGGCAGACCACCTGGCAGACGAGTCCGAATCCCCACCTGGGGGTTCGCCGCGGCGACGTCGAGCTCCAGTTCTTCGGCCGGAAAAAGCACGATCCGGCCGCGTCCATGAACATGTGCTACATCACCACGACGGAGGTGGACGCCCTCTACGAGTCGTTTCGGAGCGGGCTCAGGCAGGCCCTCGGTCGGATTCCCACCCGCGGGCTGCCTCGGCTGAGCGCCTTGCGTGACATGTCCTATGGAGTCCGGCAGTTCCTGCTCAGCGACCCGGACGGTCTTCAACTCCGCGTCGGCCAGCCCATATCGGACGATCTGCGGCATGCGCCGATTCCGAAGGAGCCGGTGGCCAGGGCCTTCCACATGGCCGCGCTCCTCGGCGACTCCAAGGGGGATCACCGGGCCGGGGCCCGGATCCTTGATCATCTGCTGGCGTCGGGCGAGCCGCTGTCGTCGTCCGACCGCCTGAAAGCCCTCGTCCTGCGTGCCGACATGGCCGTCCACCTGGACGAACTGCCTCGGGCCCGGGCGCTCATAGCCGAGGCTCGCGCGATCGACATCCCCGACACCGCCGGCCTGTCCGATGACCTTCAACGGCTGGCCGACCTGGAGACGGCGTCGAGGGACCAGGACGACCCGGGTGTGCCGCCGTCGGCCTGACCTGTGGGAAAGTGAGGCGGCACCGCGGGTGAGCTGGGGACGTGGTTGGGGATTGCTGTGGGCAACGTTGTCCACCGGCGGGGCACGGTTGTGGAGGGTGTCCGCCCACAGGGTGTGAACAGGGTGTGGGTGACGATGCCCCCGGCGAGGTCTTGTCGCTGGTCAGCGGCTTTTCCACGACGTGGACAACTGGTCGCGCAGGTTGGGGGCGGCCTGGGGAAGAATGGTGGACGCAGAGCCGGGCCGTCGTACCCAGGTTGTGCACCAGAGTTATCCACAGGTTGTGGATTCTGTGGATGGAGTCGCCGTCGCGGCGATCCTGGAGGGGACGGCCTTCGACGGGCCGTCCAGACCGTGGAAAGCCCGGCTGTTCTGGGGATCCGCCTGTGGACGCGTCCTCCGGAACGCCTGTTGCGACGCCGAGGGAGGTGTGTGCCGAGGTTGCCCACAGCCTGTGGATGACGGCGCCTAGAGGTCCTTCGCCAGCGGGTGCAGCGGCTGGTAGATCGGAAGGTCTCCGCCGCTCGGCAGTCTGATCGCCGCGAGCAGGCCCCAGCGCTGTTCGCTGACCGGCACGTCGACGTGGACACCCTTGTCGATCAGGTCGTCCAGCGTGGCGTGGATGTCGTCGCACATCAGGTAGAACTCATGGCGGGGCTGCCCCTCCGTGGGATGCGCGGCCAGTTCGGCGGGAGGCAGCTTGAAGATCAGCCAGCCGTGGCCGGCGTCGACGTCCGGGAAGCCCAGCACGTCCCGGATGAACGCGCGGTCCGCCTCGGCGTCGCGACTGTAGAGGATGACATGGGCACCGTTGATCATGGCCTTTCCCTTCGCCGTTCTCTGGTCCTTCCCCTGCCCGGTGCCAAGGATTCGAGTTCCGCGCCACGCCCGGCGCAGCGGGGGGACGCGGGCGTACTGTGGTCCGGAACCGGCGCCGCGAGGGGCGTGATCGCCTCTCCGACCTGCGAACACCAGTTCGAATGCGTGCTACGCTCCCGGCATGGGGCAGTTGCTGAACGAGCCGGTCCGCGCCGAGCACGACCCGGCGGGACGGCTCACCGCGTACGAGTGGCGGGGGACGCGCTACGCGGTCGACGAGGTGCTGAAGACCTACGGGACGGCCCGCGAAGGCAGGGTCTACCGGATGCGGGTCACCGGCGCGGAGGGCGTGGCCGTCGTGGAGCTCGGCCGTGACGAGGATCGCTGGCGGCTCCGGCACGTCTTCTCGGCCTGACCGGCACCGGCGGGCGCGGAGCGGTGACGTCGCCGGCGCCGACCGGACGCTGTGGACGCGGGTGGGCGGCATCCAGGGGGCGCCGCTCGATCTGCTGACGGCCAGGATCGGCAGCCGGCACTACGCGCCGCACACTCACGACGAGTACGCCATCGGGGTGACCGTCGACGGCCTGGAGACGATGCTCTACCGGGGCGAGCGGATCTACTCGGCGGCCGGGGACGTCGTCGTGGTGGAGCCCGGCGAGGCGCACACAGGCGGTCCGGCACGTCCCGAAGGCTTCGCCTATCTGTGCCTTTACCCGGGCGCCGAGCTGCTGGGAGCGGCGACGACGGCGGAACCCGGGCCGGTTTCGGTGGAACCCCACTTCGCCGACCCGATCATCGACGACCCGCGGCTCGGCGAGGCGCTGCGGCTCGCCCACCGCGCACTGAGGCTCGGCGAAGATCCGCTTGAGGGCGAGTCACGGCTGCTCGGAGTGCTGGGCGCGCTCGTCCAGCGGCATGCGGCGTCCGGGCCGAAGGCGGTCCCGGGGCACCGCAGGGCCGAAGCCGGGCGGATCGCGAGAACGGTCGCGACTCGCCTGTCCGACGAACTCGTCTCCCCGCCGACGCTCGCCGAAGTCGCTGCTGACCTGGAGCTTTCTCGCTATCAGCTGTTGCGCGTCTTCCGGGACGCGATGGGAATGCCGCCGTACGCGTGGCTCGCCCAGCACCGGGTGGCGCGTGCGCGTGCGCTGCTCGACGTGGGGCTTCGCCCGGCGGAGGCGGCGACGCTCGTCGGCTTCGCCGACCAGGCGCATCTCACCCGCTGGTTCCGCCGCGTGCTGGGCGTCACGCCGGGCGCGTACCGCAACAGCGTTCAAGACGGCATGACCCGCCGGCCCGCATCCTGAATGTCGTGAACGTCCAGAGTGGACGTGAACGGAGGTCGGGTTGAGTCGCCGTGGCTGGATGCTGTTCGCGCTGATGAGCGTGCTGTGGGGCATCCCCTATCTGATGATCAAGGTGGCGGTCGAGAGCGTCTCGGTCCCCATGGTGGTGTTCGCGCGGACGGCGCTCGGCGCGATCATCCTGCTGCCGCTCGCGGTCAGGGCGGGCCGGTTGGACCTGGTCCGGCGTCATTGGCGTCCGCTGCTGCTCTTCACCGCCGTGGAGATCCTCGGCCCGTGGGCGCTGCTGTCGGACGCGGAGAACCGGCTGACCAGCTCCATGACCGGGCTCCTGATCGCCGCCGTCCCGATCATCGGGGTGCTGCTGGCCCGGCTCGCCGGGGACGCCGAGCGGCTCGGGCCGGTGCGGTGGGCGGGGCTCCTGGTCGGGCTGGCCGGCGTCGGTGTGCTCGCCGGGCCGCACCTCGGCGGCGGCAGCGCATGGGCGATCGGCGAGGTCATGCTCGTCGCGCTCGGGTACTCCATCGCACCCGTGATCGCCACCCGGCGGCTCCAGGACCTCCCGAGCCTGCACATGGCGGCGTTCGCGCTGGCGATCGCCGCACTCGTCTACACCGGCCCGGCGATCGCCACCTGGCCGGAGACCATGCCGAGCGGGCGCGTCCTCGTGGCGCTCGTCGCGCTCGGCCTAGTGTGCACGGCGCTGGCTTTCATCGTGTTCTTCGAGCTCATCCGGGAGGTCGGCACGTCCAGGGGCATGGTGTTCACGTACGTGAACCCGGCCGTGGCCGTCGCCGCCGGGGTCGTGTTCCTCGACGAGCCCCTCACCGGCACGATCACCGCATCGTTCGTGCTGATCCTCGGCGGCTCCATCCTCGCAACCGCGCACCGCTCCCCGGAGCCGGCGCCCACGTCCGACACCCCCGCGCCCCAACCCGCGTCCGCAGCGGAGCCCGCGTCCGAACACTGACAGGGGCGAGGGCCGGTCAGCGCAGCGTCGCAATGAACCTCGCGGGCTTTCCGACGTTGCCCGCCGGGTCGATGGCGCGGTATTCGATGGTGTGGCGGCCCTTGCCGAGCTTGCCGTAGGTGAGGCTGTCGATGACCGTACCGTTCTCGGTGAACAGCCAGGGCGCGGACGAGTCGGTCGGCCAGCCGAAGTAGTTGAACCATCCGTCGCCGTCCACGCGGAACTCCGAGACGACCACGCCTGGACGGTCGTCCGCGCCGGTCAGCCGCATGGTGAACGGGCCGTCGAAGACGTACTCGGGCGTGTGCCCGGGGCGCACCCGGCTCGATCCGGCCTTGGAGAGCTCATAGGTCACGGTCGGGTCCTGCGCGTCGATCGCCCAAGAGCGGCTCTTGGAGCCGACTTCCGCGGCCAGCGTGTGCGTGCCCTTGGCCAAGTGGAACCGTCTCAGGTCGATGTCCCGGTCGCCGCCGGTTACACGCCGTCCGTCGAGTTCCCAGCGCACCTTCGGCGCGTTCTGCACAGGGTGGGTCGTCTCCACGTACACGACAGACTCGCCCCCGACGGGCTTGTCGGTCGGCGTGGACGACGTGAAGTCGGTGGGGACGTTCGCAGGCGGTGTGGTCAGGCTCGTGTCGACCGTCCATGTGCGGACCTGGGTGAGCGCTGCGGATGACCGTATCGCTGGGTCCCGGACGAAGCCCGTGGGGTCGGTCACCGTCGCCTTGACCGTGTGCGTGCCCTTCTTAAGGTGCAGCCTGGACAGATCCAGGTTCGCCCCACGTCCAACGGTCTTCCCGTCGACCGTCCATGTGACGGACACCTGGTGACCGGTCGGATGCATCGTTTCGATCCACAGCACACGATCGTCCCCCACAGGGGCGTCCGTGGGCGTGTTCGCCTGGACGAGGTTGACCTTGGCTGAGATCCGCTGGGTCATCCGTTCACGTGCGACCTGGTCGTAGTAGTAGCCCAGCGTCTTCATCATCGAGTGCTGGCTCGGCCTCCACACTCCCTTGCTGAAGTAGAGCCCGCCCTCGTACCGCCCTATGGTGCCCCCGGCCTCGCTTCGTTCACCGAGCCACCGCCACCACTTCGTCTTCTGCGCCTTCATCTCTTGCTCGGTCAGCAGCGTGTGGTGAATGGAGCCAGGCTCAGGACCGGTGTACGTCCCGCCAGGGACGCCACGCTGGTAGTAGTCGTACTCGTCGTCCAAGCCACCCAGCGAGTGGCCGAGCTCGTGCGGCGCGATGAGAGCCGACATTGCGTTCCCGCCGGACGCTGTTGCATAGGTGCCGCCTGCACCGCCGTAGGTGTCGCTGTTGGCCAGCGCAAGGAGCTGCCGATTTCCCGCCGTCGTGCCTGGGACGAGGTCCGCGTACGTCTTGGCAGCCGTCGAGTCCATGACCAGAAGGCGCTGGATGCCGTCCTCCCGGCAGCCGCTCCAGAACGCCATCTTCAACGGTGTCGTGCGGCGCGGGGACGACAGTGCAGGGTCGCAGCTGACCCCTGACTCCCCGGACGGGATCTCCACCGCGTACACGTTGATGTAGCTCCGATACGACTTGAAGGGTTCGATCGTCCACAGGTCGTTCAGGTGCTTGGCGAGGTGCGCGCGGAACTTCGGCATGTCCGCCGCCGTGTAGCCGTCCCCCAGCACGACAAGGTTGAAGCGCTTCGCCGGATCACCGGTGATCTGGACCGGAACCACCGTCGCGTCCGCCGGCTCCGCCGCCCGGGCGGGCGCCGACGGCAGCGACAGGACGGTCACGGCCGCAGTCCCGATCACGATCTTCCTGCCCGTCCACATGCGCAGACCTCCTCGCGCGGGGCGCACACGGCGGGCGGGGTGCGGCCAGGACGGTGCGCCGGCTCGTCCCGCTGATCAAGCGGGTCCGCCCGGATTATCGCCGGAAGATCCGGATTTGTCGCTACCTCTTGTCGCGCTGGCCGTCCGCGAGGCCCCGCGAGATCCGCTGCCCGCCCGCACGCCGCTGCACTGCCGCGGACAGGACAGGGGCGACCCCGCCTATCAGCGCGCCGATCCGCAGCCCGAGCGGCGCCACGTCGATTTCCGCGACGTTCCGCTCGATGGCCCGGACGGTCGCGCGCGCCACGTCCCGGGGCGACTTCGTCCCGACCCCCTTGGGCAGACTCACACCCGCGTCGGCGAACATGCCCGCGTCCCGGATGAAACCTGGGAACACCGTCGAGACGCCGACGCCGTGCGGACGCAGATCCTCCCGCAGCGCCAAGGCGAAGCCCCGCATTCCGAACTTCGTCGCGTTGTACAGCGACGCATGCCCGGACGCCGTCTTACCGGACAGTGACGATACGAATACCAGATGTCCGCGGCCACGATCGGCCATTTGCGCGGCCGCGAGCTTCGCCATCACGATCGGTGCCCGCAGGTTCACGTCCAGCGCCCGGTCGATCTGCGCGATCGAGTAGTCGGCCAGCAGCCCGGAAGCGGGCAGTGCCGCGTTCGCCACCAGCGCGTCCACCCGTCCGGCCTCGTCCAGCAGCCCCTCGGCCGCCGCCCGATCCGCCAGGTCGGCGACGATGGCCCGCCCGCCGAGCCGCTCGGCCAGCGGTTCCAGGACGTCCGCCCGGCGGCCCGTCAGCACGACCCTCGCCCCGCGATCGGCCAGCGCCCTCGCCAGCGCCTGGCCGATTCCGCCGGTCGCCCCGGTCACCAGGACGTTCGCTCCGCGCAGATCCATGCCGAGATGATGGCGGATCACATCCCGATCCGCCACAGCAGCAGAATGATCGACGACAGCACCAGCCCGGCGGTGCCGAGCGGCACCTCGCCCAACGCGATCATGGCGGCGCAACCCATGGCGGTCAGGCCCGCGACCAGGACCATCCCGCGGCCCCCGGAGCCCCGCTCCTCCGGCACGCCCGAGTCCAGCTCGCGTTCCCAGCGCCGGAAGTCGTCCTCAGCCATCGGCACTCCCGAAGGTCGTCACCCCGGATTATGCGGCCGTCCCGGCCCTGCGAAACGTGACGTCTTCTTTGGACGCGCGGTCCGATGAGGGCGACTGAGTGCTGATCGCCCGGCAACGGTTGCTAGGCTGCGGAAGAGCCTGGGGGAAGCAGTCACTATGCGCAATTCCCGGGTTTTGACTTGATAGTCGAGGTGAAGGGGTCCCACCGTGAAGAAGCTGCTCGTCCTCGCCGTTGTCGCACTCGGTGGCTTCGCCGTCTGGCGCAAGCTCCAGCAGGACCGCGCCGAGCTGGACCTGTGGACCGAGGCCACGTCGTCCGACAACTGACACGCCGGCGACAGGCCCCGGCGTGAGCGAAGCAGAGCCGATCACCGTCGCCTGCCTCGATCTCGCCGGGACCACCGTCGCGGACGGCGACACCGTCGAGTCCGCCTTCGCCGAGGCGATCGCCACCCTGGGGATCGTCTCCGGCACGGCGGCCTACGGCCGTGCCCTCGCCGGCTTCCGCGACGCGCGCGGCGGATCGAAGATCGGCATATTCCGCTCGCTCTTCGACGAGCCCCGCGCCCAGGCCGCGAACCTGGCGTTCGAGCGTTCCTACGACCAGCTCGTCGACAGGCGCGGTCTGAAGCCCGTACCCGGCGCCGATGCCGCTCTTGCGCGCATCCGCGGCGCCGGCGTCCGAGTATGCCTGCTCACCGGCTTCGGCCGCAGCACACAGGCCCGCATCCTCGACACCCTCGACTGGTGGGACCGCGTTGATCTGACCCTCTGTCCCGAGGACGTCCCCCGCGGCCGCCCGTGGCCCGACCTCATCCTCACCGCGGCCCTGCGCCTCGGCGTGGACGACGTCCGCCACATCGCCGTCTGCGGCGACACCGCGAACGACATGCTCTCCGGCCGCCGTTCGGGCGCGTCAATCGTCGCCGGCGTCCTCACCGGCGCCCACGACCACGACCGCCTCCTCACCGCCGGCGCCACCCACATCATCCCGAGCGTCGCCGCCTTCCCCGACCTCATCCTCCGCACTCCCGCCGATGCCACGCCCATCCCCGACCCCGGGTAGGCTTGACCCGCCGCGAGGGGCCTTAGCTCAGTTGGTAGAGCACCGGCTTTGCAAGCCGGGTGTCAGGGGTTCGAATCCCCTAGGCTCCACCAGGCAAAACGCCCTCATCCCGATCATGGATGAGGGCGTTCGTGCGATTAGCGTGCGATCAGGCCACCGGGACGAGCGCCCCACCAAGGCCGCCGTCATCCTCGTCATCGTCGCCGTTCCGCTCCGCTTTGATCTTGTCGTTGAGCGCATGTCCGGTGACCTGCACGGTTCTGAGCCGCCCGAGCGGGTCCCTGCGAAAGTCGGTTGAGCTTCCTGGTACCAGAGGGCTCCCGCCCCCTGGACCCTCGGAGCCGGAGCACTTATTCGCGCGAATCGGTCCTGTCCACATCGGCCCGTTCGCGCGAATAAGCACTCCGGACCGATGCACGCCCGTGCGGCCGGAGGCCGGGTCAGTGTTGCCCAGACTCCCATGGTTCGCCCAGGTGGCCGGAGGCGGGAGGATCGGGGCTTTGCGGGAGACCCGCGCCTCCGGACGGTCGAGGGTGGTCGCTCACACGGCGATCGGCCACAGCCAACCGAAAGGAGCCTGTCATGGCCGCAGGCAACGGGAACACCGGCGGGACGGGCGAAGATCCCGAACTCACCCCGCAAGAGGAAGATGCCCTCATGGAGGACCTCACCCTGGGGGCCCAGGCCTTCGACGCTCATCCCTCGTACCTGGAGGACGAGGTCAAGGGTGCTGGCCCCGACCCGGACCAGCTCAAGTAGGTAGTCCGGGAGAACAACCGCGGTCCGTGCCCCGATCAAGGGGCACGGGCCGTACCAGTTTCGGAACGGTGACTACCACAACACGGCGGTGGCGGGCGGGTCGCCCGGCGCCGAAGACAACGTCCGACTAGCCCCCTATCAGGGGCGGTCGCCAGGGGGCAAGAGCGGTCACTTGGGGATCTGGGTTGCCCAGGTCAGAACCAAAGTTCCGGCCTGGGTAGCACCAGGGAACCAGACGTCACCGGAGCTGTCACGCCATCACCGGCACCAAACGCCGCTGCGCCCCCGGAAATCTCACGGCCAGTTAACGCTGCGCCATGGTGGTCTGGCGGGTGTTGAGGTATCTGGCAACAGAACAGCGGGTTCGCACTCGTCGAAGGCCGCTACGAAGACGTACTCGACGCCGCCCAACGAGGGCAGGAGTTCGCCGGCAGCAGCAACGCTGCGGTTCAACTGATGTTGAAGGAAGCGCAGGCGTACTCACGGCTCGGAACCACCTTCCGAACAGAATCACGCCAGGCCCTTGAACGCGGCGCGGAGGTTCTCGGCCAACTTGCCACTCCCTCCAGGCCGGATCACCATTTCGTGTTCGACCACTCCAAGTGGGTGTTCTACGCCTCCACGATCTACACCAACCAGGGCGACGACGAACGCGCCGAAGAGCACTCGCTCGAAGTCCTGTCCCGCCACACCAGGGCCGACGGCACCAGCAACGCCCCCATGCGCACGGGCGACGCCCGGATCAACCTCGGGATCATCCACGCCCGCCGAGGCGATCTCGACGAGGCCGTTCGGCAAGGTCTGGCCGCCTTCGACTACGACCGCCAGAACTACGACCTTGCGATGCGAGGCCAAGACCTCGTTGAGGTGCTCGATGAGCACTACCCCGCCGAACCACTCGCCGAGCAGTTCCGCGAACGACTAATAACCACCCGCGAAGCCGTCCGCCAATACCGGTCCGAACAACGCAGCTGACTTCACTTGTGCGACCGACGATGATCGTTTACGTCTGGGCCTGAGTCTTCTGCTTGAGACGTTCGTAGGGTGTCTGGCCGCCGAGGCCGCCGTGTGGTCGATCGTAATTGTAGTAGTCCTCCCACTCGCGGAGCTTGTCGTTGAACACCTCGGCGCTGTCGATCAGGACACCGTCGAGCATCGCGTAGAACTCCTCGGCGTCGATGCGATGTGAGCGTTCCACCTTCCCGTTCAGCCGCGGAGTGCGCGGCTTGATGTAGGTGTGCGCGATGCCCTTGTCCAGCACGTGCCAGTGGAACCCGGACTGGAACTCTGCACCGTTGTCCGTTTGGATCACCTCGACCTGGAACGGCAGCCGCGACAGCACGTAGTCCAGGAACTGGATCGCGGTCTTCTGGTTGAGGGTCGGGTAGATGCGCAGCACTCGCAGCCGCGTGCAGTCGTCGATGGCGGTGAACTGGTAGTACTTGTTGCGGCCGCCGCGGCGCCCGGTTGCGGCACCGGCGATCGGCTCGATGAACTTCACGTCGATCTGAAGTCGGTGGCCGGGCAGCTGCTTCTCGTACCGCTTCCAGCGTTTGTCGTGCCGCTTGTAGCGCTGCGAGGCGGGCAGCCGCCCCATGTCCAGCCGTTTGAGGATCCGCCACACCCCGGACTTGGAGATCGTGACGTCGTGGTACCGCTTGAGGTACATCGCGATCTTCTCGGGCCCGAAGTGGTAGTTCTGCCGCAGGTAGATGATCTTCCCGACGACCTCGACGTGGGTGGCGTTCGGACTGGTCTTCGGGCGCTTGGAGCGGGTGCGCAGGCCCTCGACGCCCTCGGCCTGGTAGCGGCGGTACCAGATGTAGTACGCCTGCCGGCTGATCCCGAAGTACCGGCACGTCTGAGCGACGTTGCCGGTGACCTCCTCGACGTGCCGGATGACCGCCAGGCGCCGCTTGGCCTCACGGTCCAGTGGAGGGCTGGGACGGTCGAGCTGGGGGCTGGGGGTCGACATAGATGATCTCCGTAGTGGCCGGAGACCCAGGTGTCAACGATCATCGTCAGTTTTAGAGCAGCTGACTTCACTTGCTTGCCGAATTGGGCTGTTTTGGATCAAGGGGCGGCGGCGCTCAGGCCGCTGCGCGGCCCCGCGCCAGGCCGCCCGGAGCGTGCGGCGTGGGCGCCGGTCACCGGACGGCCGCGCCGGGCCACGCATCGTGCCATGCCCGCCGGCCCCACCTCGACCGCTCACCGTTGGGGGCGCGCCCCCGCCCTGGCGAGCCAACGCCGGAGTCTTCTGAGGCCATAAAGAGCCGGTCCTCGCGCTCAGGAGCGCGAGGACCGGATGTTGCCGTGTTACCGGTTACTGCCGGGGCGGTCAGGCCCCGGAGCCGGACCCGCCGTTGACCGGGCGAGCCGCACTGTGCGCCTCGGAGGACGTCTGGTAGGCGTCGCCGAGGCGCTGGTCGTTCTCGGCCGACGGGTTGCTGGCGAAGTCGCGAGCTGCGGCTGCCAGATCCGTCTTGGCCTCGTCGGCCTTGGCGTTGGCCTGCTGACCGTCAGTGGTCATGGTTTGTTCACCCATTTCACTCGGGGGCACGTCCTAGTCGTGCCTCTAACTTCCACAGTGGGAGGAAGTCGGTCGATGGCAACCTAGCGAGCCGATGTAGATCAAGATCACAGCACAGCCGACGCCATCGGACGGAACTGCGGGGATCTGCTATCTTGCGTGGCTCCCGGACTCTCAGCGAGCGACGTGGGACGACCCCTTAAGCCCGTTCGGCGATGAGCACCAGGGCGTGACGGTGGTCAAGGGCCGTTGGAGCCGTCAGGGGATTGCCGGAAGATCGGTTGCGCGTGCGCTACTGGGGAACCCCGTGGTTCCCCAGACCCCTCCTGGACCCGGAGGGCACTCCCGTGCGAGTCGGTCTGTCTCGGGATGCGCGCCGTTCGCGCGGGAGCACCCTCCGGACAGGTTCGTTCGTCTGTTGCGCCCCGCGAGCACCAGCCATCGGTGCCGTGCCCGTTGCGTGCCCGATGGGGCGGTGATCAAGGTCTCACGGTCACTTTCGGGGAGATCGCCGAGGAGGCCCAGGTGCGCGGTTCGCCAGGTCGGGCGGAGGGCCCGTGATCAGCTTTGCAAGCCGGGTGTCAGGGGTTCGAACCCCCTAGGCTCCACCTGCCAGAAAGCCCTCATCTCGATCATGGATGAGGGCGTTCGTGCGATTAGCGTGCTATCAGGCGGCCGGGACGAGCAGTTCGGGAGGCCGAGCGTTTTCGTGGTAAGAGCCAACCGTGACGCCCCGCCGGAAGGAGTGATCCGCGTGCCCGAGGTGATTTTGCCTGCCGCCTACCGCGCTGACGTGGAAACGCTTTGGGGCTACCACGACATGCGCCACACCATCCGGCCTAGTGACGTCGCCATCGGACTCGGTAGCCATGATCTCGGCGTCGCCACCTTCGCAGCGGAGCTCTACCACGAGGGCATGTTCCCTCGCATTGTCTTCACCGGCGCCAACGCACCGACGACGATCGAACGATTCCCGCGCGGCGAAGCCGTCCACTACCGCGAACACGCGATTGAACTCGGCGTTCCCGATGAGGCGATCCTGGTCGAGCCCAAGGCCACCAACACCGGCCAGAACATCGAGTTCACCCGCAAGCTACTCGCCGACCGCGGGATCGAAGTCGGCTCAGCGAACCTGATCTCTCGGCCCTACCAGCAGCGTCGCGCCTACTCCACCGCCAAGAAGCTGTGGCCGGACCTTGAGATCATCTGCGCGTCTCGACCGCTCCCGTTGGACGAGTACATCGTGAGCATCGGCGACGTGAACCGCGTTATCAACATGCTGGTAGGCGACACCCAGCGCATCATTGTCTACCCCACACAGGGATACGCCATCCCACAGGACATGCCGCCCGAAGTCGAAGCGGCCTTCCGCCGCCTGGTCGAGGCAGGTTTTACCACCAGGCTCGTCCGATAACGGTCTTGCAAGGCTTTGCGAGCTAGTCTCATGCAGGTGCGACTTGATCTGATCACGATCATTGTGGACGACTACGATCAGGCCATCGAGTTCTTCACCGCGGCCCTGGGATTCGACCTGGTCGAGGACTCGCCATCGCTGACCAACGACGGCCGTCCGAAACGCTGGGTCGTCGTGCGGCCGCCGGGTGCCGAGACTGGCATCTTGCTGGCTCGCGCGGATGGCGAACGCCAAACCGGTGCCGTCGGAAACCAGGTGGCCGGGCGCGTTGGGTTCTTTCTCCGAGTGGACGACTTCGATGCCGCCCATGAGCGCATGATGGCCGCCGGCGTCAACTTCGTGACCTTGCCGCGCACAGAGACCTATGGGCGAGTCGCCGTGTTCCTCGATATCGCCGGCAACCGATGGGATCTGCTCGGTTCGCCTTGACGGACCACGACCGGTGACGGCCGCCTGGAGGGTCAAGCGAGTGGTACGGGTGGGAAGAGGGTCCGGACGGCGCGGATGACGGCGGTGCGGCGTGCGGCGAGGGTGGGGTCGGTGGCCGCGAGCCGGGCGAGGGCGGCGAGTTCAGGTTGGGCGATCCAGGCGTGGGCGATCTGGGTGACGAGGGTCATCACATCGATCGGGTCCCAGGTCGGGTCGAGGTCTCCGGCCTGCTGTGCGCGGCGGATCGTTTCGACCTTGCCGAGAATTGCTTCGCCATATGGGTCGGGCCGGTCGGTGGCGGGGGGCTTCCCGGTGGAATCAGGGCTCAGCTCCAAGCGACCCCAGCTGATGAAGCGGTGGCTGTCGGGGTGGGCTGTGAAGTAGTCGAACATCTGCCCGGCGTAACTCGACAGGTCGGCCGGGTCCAGGTGGATGGCTTCGGCTGCGGCCGCCAGTTCCCTGGAGGCGACGTAGGCGTGCAGCGCTTCCTTGTTGCCGAAGTGGGCGTAGACGCGTTCCTTGCTGGTCTGGGCGGTCTTGGCGATCCGGTCGACGCGGGCGCCGGCGATGCCGTGCCGGGCGAACTCCGCCTTGGCCGCGGCGACGATCCGGTCGCGGGTGGAGTCGGTGCCGGCCATGCCCTCACCCTAGCCAACCGAACCGTTTGGTTTGACATGGGAAATGCGGAAGGTAGCGTGGCCACCGACCATACCGAACGGTTCGGTTTGGCCGATGGAGGATGATTCACCATGCAGCAGCGCACCCTGGGCCGTCAGGGCCTGGTCACCTCAGCGGTCGGCTACGGCTCGATGGGCATCTCCATGGCGTACGGCCCCGGCGATGACGCGGAGGGCACTGCGGCGATCCGACGTGCCCACGAGCTGGGCGTTACCCACTTCGACACTGCCGAGCTGTACGGGTGGGGCGAGAACGAGAAGATCGTCGGCAGGACCGTGGCGCCGTTCCGCGACGAGATCACCATCGCGACCAAGTTCGGCTTCACCCGCGACTACGGCACCGACAGCCGGCCGGTGCACATCCGCGAGGTGCTCGACAACAGCCTGCGCAACCTGGGCGTCGACCACGTGGACGTGCTCTACCAGCACCGTGTCGACCCCGACGTCCCCATCGAGGACGTCGCCGGGACCGTCAAGGAGCTCATCGAGGCGGGCAAGGTGAAGTACTTCGGCCTGTCCGAGGCCGGGCCGCAGACCATCCGCAGGGCCCACGCCGTGCAGCCGGTCTCAGTGCTGCAGACCGAATACTCGCTTTTCGAGGGGGACGTCGAGAAGTTGTTCGGCGTGCTGCGCGAGCTGGGCATCGGGTTCGTCGCCTACTCCCCGCTGGGACGCGGCTTCCTCACCGGAACCGCCAAGCCCGCCGGTCAATACGACGCCACCGACATGCGCAACGCCGACCCGCGCTGGCAGCCCGGCAACTTCGAGAAGAATCTGGACGCCGTCGCGCAGCTCACCGAACTGGCCGCGTCCAAGGACGCGACCGTCGCCCAGTTGGCCTTGGCCTGGATCCTGGCCCAGGGCGAGGAAATCGTGCCGATCCCCGGCACCCGCAGTGCCGAGCGGGTGAAGGAGAACACCGGCGCCGTCGACCTGACATTGACCAGCGCCGACCTGGAGGCCATCGCCCAGATCCTGCCCACCGGTGGCTTCGGCGCCCGCTATGTCGACCACGCCCTCCCGACCTGGATCTGACCGACATCGCGTGAGCTGCCGTTCGGCCGTGGTCAACCGGCGCGGGAACCACCCAGCACCGAAAATTGAGGAGCCTTTCGGTGCGCGCTATTGCCCGGTCAGTGCTTGACGGTGTGGGAGTGACTTACGGCGATCCAGCCGGTGGGGCATTTCGACAGAGAGGTCGAACCGATCCACTTCCACGGCCCGTAGGCGTTCTTTGTGCCGCTGGTCCCGTCCCGCTTCTTGCACTTGGCGATGGCCTGCACATAGCCGGCGCCGGAGTCGCATCGCGCCCACGTGCCGACGCGGGGCGCGCGGAAGTCGTCCTTGCAGTCGGAAGGCCACGGCTCGGCGTGCGCGGCCGTCGGGGTGACGGAGACGAGGGCACCGGCCGCCACGGTGACCAGAGTGCCCAAGATCGTTTTCCTCATGGCGGCGAGTATACGGAGATTCGATCTTGTGATGAGCGTTAGTGGTGCGCCGTCGGACTTCAGTGCCGCAAATCACTTCGTCTTAGCGAGGAGTGGCGCAGTCGTCACACAAGGTCTTCAGCCAGCTGTTTCCTCTGGTCTCGCCAGGGTTACCGCAGGATTCACAGATTCTGGCCGACTCCTCCTCGGCCGCGTGTACAAGGCGCCGCGCCGCCTCGTCCTCGCGCTTGTAGCGTTCCTCCTCGTGTGGTTCGGGCAAATTGCCGGTCTCCCAGCCTGGGTAGCGCAGCAAGCCGGTCAGGAGGTAGATCCGCAGAGTGCCGTACTTCTCTTTGACCTGCTTGACCCTGTAGTCGGGGTTCACGGCCAGCAGTTGCTCGTGCAGGCGTAGCAGCAGCGGGTGCCAGCCTGGTCCGACGGCGTCAAGGTGGGCGGGGATGTGTTCCGGCATGCCTTCATGATCGATGAAACCGAGCCGGCTGTCGCCCCCTGCCAACACGGGCTGCAGTATTGGGGGATGGGGAGTTGGGTCTATGTACGGGGCTGGCTGGAGTTTCATGGGCTGCGGGAGCAAGTGGAACGCATTCTTGGTGGCCGGGCCGCCGAGGGGTGGACGTTTCCTAAGGGTGGCTGGCTGGACGCGGTGTGCTACGCCCGCGCGGTGCGCTCCCAGAACGTCGGCGATGTGCTCGACCTGATTCGCGAGACGGTGAGGTCTTCATCGGTCCCGCGGCGGCACGTTACGACTACTTGTGGCGTTAGCGGTCGGGGCTGATCAGGTGGTCGATGCCGCGGGCGGTGAGGTAGGCGGTGTCGGTGGTGCGGCTTTGGAGGACCACGGCGGGGCGTGTTCCCTCGTCGACCAGTTTCATGAACGGGTCGAAGAATCGGGTGAAGTCGGCCAGCGGGATCATGTCGTCCGGGAGTACGAGCGCCGTTGCGCGTTGTGGCGGTGACGGGGGGCGGGCGTCGTACTCGGCGATGAGTTTCCGGATGGTCTTGCCGATCGGCTTGAGCTCGCGGTCGTTGGTGAAGAGGCCGAGGTCGTATTCGAGGTCGACGTATCCGCTGAGTTTCGGGTTCAGGTCGTGGGAGTCCCACCAGGTGATGCCGAAGAGGCCGGTGCAGTCGGCCATGGCGCGGATCGATCGTTCGGTCCAGGCTGGGATGTGGGCCGCGTCCATCCAGACGGTCGAGACGCCGGTCTCCTCTATCCACACCTGCCGTTTCAGGTCGGTGTGAAAAGCCTTGATGAGTTCGACGAAGAACTCTGAGTAGTGCGTTGACGAGGTCGACAGGGAGCCGTATCGCTGGATGACCTGCGTCCATCCGGCCCAGGTGTGGTTGGCGGTCATCGTCCCGGCGGTCGCGAGGCCGTCGCGCGTCCAATAGTCGTTGTTCTGCCATGGCCAATGGTCGATTCCCGACACGTGGATCTTGCCGGGCGCGACCTTTTCGCAGGTGTCGAAGAGGGCGGTGTGCCAGGCGTCGCCCTCGGCCTGGGTGGCCGTCATGCCCAGCGGTTTGGCGAACCAGTGGATCTCGTTGGACAGGTCGAAACCCATGAACGCGCGATGCCGGCCGATGCGTTCGGCGATCTGGCCGAGAAGCCATTGCTCCCGCTCGACCGCGACCGGGTCGGTGAGCACGTTGCGGATTTTGCCGTTGCCGTTGTTGATGAGGTACGGCGGGACGAACAGGACTCCGCTGACCGCGCCGTTGAAGACGGTCACCTCCACGTCCAGGTGCCGGTCGGTGGCGAGGTCGAGGAGCTCTTCGAGCCGGTCGAGCTGCTCGCCGCGGGCGTAGGCGGCGTTCGGCTGCAGCTCCGACCAGATCAGCATGATCCGGATGTGGTCCATGCCCAGGGATGCGATGTCGTCGAGGTCGGCCGTGATCGACCTGCGGTCCCAGTCCGACCAGGAGAACCACCAGTTCTTGCTCGGCACGTAGTTCACACCGAACCGGACCGGGCGGCGCCGGCGGCGGCCGGATCCCTGTGCGTCGGCGCGTGCCGTGGCCGGGCTCAGCAAGGCGGACGCCGCGGCGGCCCCCGCGGTCACCCCGAAGAACTTCCTGCGGTCGATCGATGTCCGGGCGGGAGTGGACGCGGCGGGGAGCTCGGGCATGGGGGCGGCCCTCCAGAGTTCGTCTGCGACCCCGGCAGCGTAGGGATGCCCCTCGTTTCAGGCCAGTGGTCTTTCACGTCTTTCACGGGCCGGCCGCGTCAGAACTCCTCGATCATCCTGGAGAGCTTCGCTGGGTCGGTGGACGCACGGACGACGAGGTCCGGGCGCAGGCGCTCGGACGCGGGCGACCGTCCGGCGAGCAGCTCGACCAGCAGGTCGAGGGCCTGGGCGCCCATCTGCCGCATGGGCGAGCGGACGCTGGTCAGCGGGATGGGCAGTTCCGCGGCCAGCGGGGTGTCGTTGTATCCGGCGACGGCGACGTCCTTGCCGGGCCGGAGGCCGTGGTCGCGCAGGACGCCGAGCGCGCCGATGGCCGCGAAGTCGTTCACGGCGAAGATGGCCGTGGGGCGGGGGTCGTGCCGGAGGAGGCGTTCGGCGGCGTCGCGGCCGCCGGCGGCGTCGAACCGCGAGCGGACGACGTGGGAGCCGGGCACCGGGAGGCCCGCCTCGCGGTAGCGGTCGACGAAGCCGGCGGTGCGGTCGGCGCCGGTGCTGGCGAAGGGCTCGCCGGCGATGACCCCGACCCGCCGGTGGCCGAGGCCGAGGAGATGCTCGGCGACCAGCCGGCCGCCGAGGTGGTCGTCGCAGGTGACGGCGGGATGCCGGCCGGCGTGCCGGCTGACGAGCACGAACGGGATCCGGCGTTCGGCGATCTCGTCGAGGAACGCGGCGTCGGTGTGCGCGTCGCCGAAGACCAGCCCGTCGACGTGGCGTGACAGCGCCAGCTCGGTGCGCGCCCGCTGCTGGTCCGGGCGGTCGTGGCTGTTCATCACGAAGGTCGTGAGGCCGTGCCGGGCGGCTGCGTCCTCGACGCCCTCGTAGATCGTGGCGAGCACCAGGTCGGACAGCCGGGGGACCAGGACGCCGACGAGGTTGCTCCGCGCGGTGCGCAGGCTCGTGGCGTGCGGGTTCGGACGGTAGTTCAGCCGGGCCGCCCACCGCCTGATCTCGTCGGCGGTCTCGCGGGACGCGGCGCGCTGCGCGTCCTCGGCGGTGCCGTTGAGCACCCGGGACACGGTCGAGACGTCGACCCCCGCCGCCTGCGCGATGGTCCGCAGTGTCGCGGGCCGCTGCCGGTCGCTCCGGGCCACCCGTCCCGCCTCTCTGTCGCCGCACCCCTTGACAGGGCAACCGTTCGGTGTCTTTTATACAACCCAAACGTTTGACCCAATCGTTTGGGTCAGCCAGAGATCAACACCCAAACGTTTGGGGAAAGAGGCGAGTCGTGACAGGACGGGTCGACGCTGCGAGGCAGGCGTGATCGGGCCGCCGCCGGGCGCGGGCTGGTTCGCCCGGCGCACAGTGACCGAGCTGGCCGGGGCGCTGCGCGCCGGGACGATGTCTCCGGACGATCTGGTGGAGCGGGCGCTGACCGAGGCGGCCAGGCTCGACCCGGAACTCAACGCGTTCGTCACGGTCGACATGCCCGGTGCGCGAGCGGCGGCGGAGCGCGCGGGTCGCGAACTGTCCGCGGGCTTGGACCGCGGCCCCCTGCACGGCATCCCCGTCGCGGTCAAGGACGTCGTGGACACCGCCGGCCTGCGCACCACGATGGGCTCGCGCCACCACGCCGGCCGGGTGCCCGAGCATGACGCGGAGTGCGTGCGCCGGTTGCGCGCGTCCGGCGCCGTCATCGTCGGGAAGGCGGCGACGCACGAGTTCGCGTTCGGCCCCACCGGAGACCGGTCGGCGAGCGGAGCGACCCGCAACCCGTACCGGCACGGTCACATCTCCGGCGGTTCCAGCAGCGGGTCCGCCGCCGTGGTGGCCGCCGGGATCGTGCCGCTCGCGGTGGGCACCGACACCGGCGGCTCGGTGCGCATCCCCGCCGCCTGCTGCGGAATCGTCGGGCTCAAACCCACCCATGGCGCCGTGCCGTCCGGCGGCGTCTTCCCGGTGTCGCCCTCCCTGGACACGGTCGGCCCGATGGCGCGCACGGCCGGGGACTGCCTGCTGCTCTGGAACGTCCTGGCAGGTCAGGAGGCCCCCGAGCCGGACATCTCCGGCTGTCGCGTCGGGTGGGTGGCGCCCGACGCCCTCCATCCGGCCGACCCGCGGGTGACCGAGGCGGCCCGCGCCATGCTGGAACCGCTGCCCGTGCAGGACGTGGCCGTCCCGGACGTCGCGCGGCTGCGCTGGGCCTACCAGGCGATCCAGGGCCGCGAGGTCCACATGGTCCACGCCGAATACCTGGCCGTCGCACCGGACCTCTACGACGAGGAGGTTCTCGCCCGCCTGCACGCCGCCGGGCGGATCACCGAAGAGGACACGGCCGCGGCCCAAAGGATCCGGGAGCGGGTCCTAGGCGCGGTGACGGCGCTCCTAGGACGCCATGACCTTCTCGCCATGCCCACCGTCCCGATCCTCCCTCCGCCACTGGACGTCCGAAGCGCGCCTCTGGACGGGACGTCGATCGACGTCCGAGCCGCGCTGCTGTCGCTCACCAGTCCGTGGAGCGTGCTCGGGCTGCCCGCCATCAGCCTGCCCGCCGCACTGGTGGACGGGCTGCCCACCGGCCTCCAGTTGATCGCCAGGCCGGGCGCCGAGCGCCTGCTGCTCGCCGTCGCGGGCCGCCTGGCGGACGCGAACCAGACGACCACCACCGCATCCCAGCCCTGAAGGAGCACCCCATGTCCGCTGTCAGCCCGGTCACCGCGGCCGCCGTCCAGTTCGATCCCCAGGTCGGCCTGGAGAACAAGGAGAAGAACGTCCAGCGGAGCCTCGAACTGATCAACGAGGCCGCCGACCGCGGAGCCACGCTGATCGTGCTCCCGGAACTGGCCGCCACCGGCTACGGATTCGCCACCCGCGAGGAGGCGTACGCCCACGCGGAGCCCGTGCCGGACGGGCCCACCACGCGGGCATGGACGGAAGTCGCCCGCGAGCGAGGCCTGCACATCGTCGGCGGCTTGGCCGAACGCGACGGCGTCCGGCTCTACGACACCGCGGTGCTCACCGGCCCGGACGGGGTGATCGGCACCTACCGGAAGACCCACCTGTGGAACCGGGAGAAGCTGATCTTCGAGCCCGGCGATCTCGGCTTCCCGGTGTTCCCGACCAGGATCGGCCGGATCGGGCTGCTGATCTGCTGGGACATCTGGTTCCCCGAGGTGGCGCGGCTGCTCGCCACGCAGGGCGCGGACGTCGTCTGCAGCGTGAACAACTGGGTGTGGACGCCGCCTCCGCTGTTCGACGAGGCGGGCCGGTGCATGGCCGCCTACCTGACGATGAGCGCGTCGCACGTGAACAACCTTCCGATCGTGGCGGCGAACCGGGTGGGTGAGGAGAGAGGCGGCAGGTTCCTCGGGTGTTCCCTCATCACGGGCACCAACGGCTGGCCGATCGGCTCCGTCGCCCCGCCCGAGGGCGAGACGACCGTCTACGCGGACCTCGACGTCGTGGCGGCGCGGTCGGCGCCGATCTGGAACGACCTCAACGACCTCGTCCGCGACCGGCGCACCGATCTCTACGATCCGCTGCTCGGCTACCGCGGCGGCGACGCCTTCCCGCGGTGAGGACGCGGTCATGAGCGACACGACGAAGACCTCGCCGGCCGTGGCCGCCCGCGCCGCGGATCCGGCGGTCGCGAGATGGGCGGGCGGCGCCGTCCTGGTCTCGGTGACCGCAGTGCTCGCCGTCCTCCTCTCGCGTGCCACGGACAGACTGCCTCACGTCCTGCCCGGTTACGCCGCCTGGCAGGACGAGGCGTACGCGAACGTCCCGCAGTTCCTGCGCTGGTGGATCGGGGACGCCACCGAGGCCGAGTTCTTCAAGTCCGCGATCGGCGGGCTCGGGATGATCGCGGGAGGCTGGCTCGCGCACACGGCCTGGCGGAGGGGCCGCCGCTGGGCGGGCTTCCCGATCAGCTATGGCACCGGACTGTGGCCGTGGCTGCTGTGCTCCGCCGCGTCCGGCCTGCTGCTGTCCGACCTCGCCTGGGGGTGGACGATCCCGGCGACCGGCCAGTGGCAGCCCACCTTCGTGCCGTTCGTGTCGGTTCCGCCCGCGGTGGTGCTCGTCTACGGCGCGGGATGGTCGGTGGCCGCCACCGGGGCGGTGCTCGGAGCCGCGCTGACGACGCCGACGGCGCTGGTCGTGGCGAACTACTTCTGCCACCCCCTGCACCTGCCCAACATCATCGGCAACGTCACGGGCATGTGGGTCGGAGCGCTCCTGGCGTTCCTGATCTGCCGGCATCTGCCGTGGATGCCTCGTCCGCTCTCCGCCGAGCGAAGCGCCGAACACGCCGAGCCCACGGCGCTCGAGCCGGACGAGCGCGGCGGCGTCTGGGTGATCCGGCGCGTGCTGGCCGACTTCACCGAAGCCCAGTTCTACGGCAACGAGATAGCCGCCATCGGCCTGATCGGCGGGACGCTCGCGACCTATCTGCTCAACCCGCTTACCCCGGTGTACGGAAGCGGGCTGCTGCCCGCGATGCTCACCGCCCAGGTCCTGGCGGGGACCTTGGGCGTCCTGCTCTACCAGCGCCGCTGGGCCGTCCTCGGCTGGTATCCGACGTTCGTTCCGGTCGTCTCGGTGGCGCCGGCGGTGGTCCTCACCTATGGCGCGACCGTTCAGGCGGTCGTCCTCGGGGCGGTGTTCGGCGCGGTCGCCGGTCCGCCGCTGGCCGCACTGGTCTCCAGACGCCTGCCACCGGACTTCCATCCGTTCATCGGCAACGTGGTCTCCATGACCGTCTGCACGCTCATCGCCGTCCCGGTGCTCGGTCTCCTGCCCGGGTTCGTCTCAACGCTCTGACCCGTCTCGAAGGATCGACATTGCTGATGCCGCCAGCGGTTGCATGGTTCAGACCCGCTCGATGGTGATGTCCGCGTGATCGAGGGTGGCGGCATGACATGCCAGGTCGCCGGGATCACTCGTGAGGATCTGGGCTGGGACGTGCAACGCGGCGGTCACCACGACCAGCGCGTCCACGGCGTCGGGACGCTTCTTGCCCGGTGGCACCGCCTTGGCGAGCATCGCCCCAGCCCGCTTGTACGAGTCCAGAGTGGTGGTCTTCGCGCAGGCGACGCAACCGGCGTTGGCGGCCGTTCCCCGGATGGGTGGCGCTGTGCCTCGTGCCTGCGGGACGGTGCAGTCCCGCAGGAAACCGCTGAAAGCGTGCACCGTCTTGGGATCAGGCCGCCACGCCTGCGCCAGAACGGGACCGATGAGGATGGGCCTGTGCGGCGCGGGGCGTAGCCCATTGTGCAATGTCAGGGCCACGGCATCGCCGCTCAGCATCGCCAGGAGCATGCCGGTGTCATAGACGACGGTGCGAGCACTCATGCAACGTCGGCGCGGTCCGTGCCGAGCGCGGAGGAGAGGATCCTGCGGACCTGTGCCTGGTCGTCGGCCGTGAGGTCCTCGAACGCGGGTGCGCTGGGCGCCTGAAGGCCCGCGGCCTCATCGTGGGCCGCGCTGTTGTCGGCGTCCAGCGGAGCGAAGACGGCCTCCGCGGCGTCGTCCGCCGCCATCTGCGCGACCACGGCGGCGACCATGTAACCGGACACGTCCATCCCGGCGGCGTCAGCGTGCGCCTTGATCGCCGCATGAATCTGCGGATCGGTTGAGATGCTGAACCTTGTGTTCGCCACGACCGCAGCATAACACGCCATGTTACGTCGATATCTCGCGATTCTATTCGGCGAGTGGAGGCGGCCGCCTTGCGATCGGGAGTGGTCGCAAGGCGGCCGCCGGTGGGTTATCGGCCTGGAGTGCGCTGGGTCTCGGCGCCCTTGGCGAAGGCGGCGCGGAAGGTGATCGGGCCGAAGATGCCGTCGGCGTCGATCTCCTTGCGCTTCTGGAAGGCGGTGACGGCCTTCGTGGTCGCCGCGCCGTAGTATCCGTCCACGACGAGTGAGCGGTTCTGGAGGACCTTCATCGCGTACTGGATGCCCTTGATCTGGTTGCGGCGGGTGCTGCCCTGGCCGACCTCGCCGCCGCCCGCGCCGAGCGCGCCCCAGGTCTCGACGTCGAGCCTGCCGGACTGGGGCAGGTTGCGCGCCTTCTGGTACTTCTTCAGCGCGTCGCCGAGGTTCGCCGGCCAGCCCTCGCCGGCGGACGTCGGGGTGCAGTCGCCGTAGTAGCCGAACTGCACCAGGTAGCAGCGGGCGGAGGCGATGCGGTAGTCGCTGTCGCCGGGTCCGAGATCCACCCACGGCTGGGACGCGATGGCCCTGAGGACCGCGGGATTGGTGTCCGGGCCGTCGGCGCTGGCGGTGTTCATCGCGCCCACCCCGGTGCCGAGCGCGAGGAGCGTGGCCGCGGTGCCGAGCACCGCGCGAGCCAAGATCTTCATCTGTGGAACCCCCTGTTCCGGTCGATTGGATCCTGTACTCCGATGTGATGCCGACCGGTTGAGAATTGTTCTGAATAATCTCCAGAAAGTGTCGCGACGAATTGGTGGGTGATCAGGTTTACCTGAATTGGGATAATTTACTCAGTTAAATTCGAGGGTGTGCTCGGCGGCCTTCTCGTGGTGCCAGAGCGAACGGTAGAGACCCGGGCGGTCCAGGAGGCCGCTGTGACTTCCCCGGTCGACGACGCGGCCCTCGTCCAGAACGATGATCTCGTCCACGGCGTCCAGGCCGGCGAGGCGGTGGGTGACGAGGAGGGTCGTCCGGCCTTCGGTGGCGGTGAGGAGGTCGGCGGTGAGTTCGTCGGCGGTCGCCATGTCGAGGTGTTCGGCGGGTTCGTCCAGGAGGACGATCGGGAACTCGGCGAGGAGGGTGCGCGCCAGTGCGATGCGCTGGCGCTGGCCACCGGAGACCCGGGCGCCGTGCTCACCGACGCGGGTGTCGAGACCGTGCGGCAGGGAGTCGACCCAGTCGAGGAGGCGAGCTCGGCCCAGGACGTCGCGGATGTCGTCGTCGGTGGCGGTGGGACGGGCCAGGCGGATGTTCTCGCCGATCGTGGAGTCGAACAGGTGCGCGTCCTGGGCGCAGAGGCCGATGACCTGGCGGACGTCGTCGCCACTGAGAGCCCGTAGGTCCACGCCGTTGAGGGACACCCCGCCGCCGGCGGGTTCCAGGAAACGGAGCAGGACGGCGGTGAGGGTCGTCTTGCCAGAACCGCTCGGGCCCACGATCGCGCAGCGGCGGCCCGGGGACAGGTCCATTGAGATGCCATCGAGGGCGTAGGGCGCGCCGGGCGTCCAACGGGCTTGGAGGTTCTCGACCGAGAGTGTGTAGGGCGATGCGGGCAACGGTGTGGGCTCGTTCGGGTCTTGCACCGGGGGATGGCTGTCCAGGACGTCGAAGATGCGTGTGGCCGAACGGCGGACGCGTTCCATGTACTGCGCGGCCTGGGGCAATCCGGCCACGACCTCGAACGCGGCCAGCGGGAGGAGGACGACCACCGCGAGCAGTACGCCGTCGAGCGCCCCCGAGCGGACCGCCGGCACGCCCACGGCGAGACTGCCCCAGACGGCCAGACCGCCTGCCAGTGCGGAGACGGCCGCGCCGACTCCGGTGGTCGTGGCGGAACGGCCCGAGGCGCGCGTGAAGTCGCGGTCCAGCCGCCCGGCCTTGGTGAGCTGTTCCGGGGCGGCGCCGTACGCGATGAGTTCGGGGGCGCCCTGCAAGGTGTCCACGATGTGCGAGGTCAGTTCGGCGCGCAGGTCGGTCGTCTGCCGCTCGGCCCGCCGTGCCATGGCGGACGACAGCCAAGGTGCCCCGACACCGGCGAGAAGCAGGGCCAGGAGCAGGACGACCCCCGCCGATGGAAGCAGTGCCCAGGCGAGCCCCACCGAAGCGGCGCCGACGACCGCGGCGACCGTGCAGGGCAGCAGTACGCGGAGGAAGAGGTCCTGGACGGCGTCGACGTCCGCGACGAGCCGGTTCAGCAGGTCGCCGCCGCGGAAGGCGGGCAGCCCGCCGGGGGCGAGGCGTTCCAGCCGCTCGTACACGCGTGCGCGGAGGTCTCCGAGGATGCGGAACGTCGCGTCATGCCCGACGAGGCGCTCGACGTAGCGGAAGACACCTCGTCCCAGGCCGAACGCGCGGACGGCCACGATCGCGACCATCAGCATCAGCACGGGCGGATGCTGCGCCGCCCGCGAGATCAGCCAGGCCGACGTCGCCATCAGCCCGACCCCGCTGCCGAGCGCCAGAACGCCGAAGAGCACGGCGAGAAGCAGCCGTCCCCGAGCCGGACGCGCGAACCTGATCAGCCGCAGAATCACGCCGCCACCCCCGGAAAAGGCCAGGCCCGCACGCTGTGCATGAGGAGAGGTTTCACGTGAATTATTCGCGGGCGCACAGGCAACACGAGCGTCGTTGGGGTGCGGGGTCATGCGGTCACCTCCGCGTTGGCGACGGTGACGGTGCGGTCGGCCAGGGCGGTCAGGGCCGGGCGGTGGGCCACGAGGATGACGGTTCGGCCCGCCTTCAGGCGTGCGACGGCTTCGATGACCTCGGCTTCGCTTTCACCGTCCAGGTTGGAGGTCGGCTCGTCCAGCAGGAGGAGGGGTGCGTCGCGGAGGAAGGCGCGGGCCAGGGCTATGCGCTGGCGCTGGCCCGCGGAGAGGCCCGTGCCGCGCTCGCCCAGCGGTGTGTCGAGGCCGGAGGGCAGCGCCTCGATGAAGGAGAGGGCGTTCGCGGCCTCGGCGGCGGCGCGCACCTCGGTGTCGGACGCGTCCGGGCGGCCGAGGCGGATGTTCGACGCGACGGAACCGGCGAACAGGTAGGGGCGCTGCGGAACCCAGGCGATCCGGGCGCGCCAGGCGTCCGGGTCGAAGGAACCGAGGTCGTCCCAGTCGACCAGGACGCGCCCCGAGTCCGGCTGGACGAACCCGAGCAGCACCGACAGGACGGTCGACTTCCCGGCACCGCTCGGCCCGGTCAGAGCGACCGTTTCGCCAGGGTGGACGGTCAACGAGAAGGTGTCGAGGGCCGGGGCGTCCCGGCCTCGGTAGGCGACCGTCACCTCTTCCAGGCGGAGCGTCGAGCGGGCCAGATCGGGGACGTCGGACCGCGTCCCCGTGGCTGGTGCGGGCGTCTCCAGGACCTCGAAGATCCGCGATGCGGCGGTGAGGCCCTCCACGCTGGCGTGATACTGCGCGCCGACCTGGCGCAGCGGAATGTACGCCTCCGGTGCCAGGATCAGGACGAGCAGCGCGGTCTCCAGGCCCAGCCCGCCCTCGACCAGGCGCAGGCCGATCGACACGGCGACGAGCGCGACGGAGAGCGTCGAGAGCAGTTCGAGGACGAGGGCGGACAGGAACGCGATCCGCAGCGTCGACATGGTCGCCCGGCGGTGCCGGTCGGTGATCTCGCGGATCCGCGCCGCCTGCGTCCGGGCCCGGCCGAAGATCTTCAGCGTGGGCAGCCCGGCGACGACGTCCAGGAAGTGCGCGGCGAGGATCGACAGCGTCCGCCACTGCCGGTCCATCTTCCGCTGCGTGGTCAGCCCGACCAGGATCGCGAAGACGGGGATGAGCGGCAGCGTCGCCGCGATCGTCACGGCGGAGAGCCAGTCGCCCAGCAGGATCCGCGCGCCGACCGCCAAGGGCACGATCACGGCGAGGACGAGCTGCGGCAGGTAGCGGGAGAAGTAGTCGTCGAGCGCGTCGATCCCGCGGGTCGCGAGGGTGGCCAGCTCACCGCTGCGCTCGCCGGAGAGCCAGCGCGGGCCGAGCCGCAGGGACCGCGCGAGCAGACGGCCGCGCAGCTGTGACTTGACCGCCGCGGACGAGCGGTGGGCGGCGACCTCCTGCAGCCACGCGACGAGCGTCCGCCCGAGGACGACGGCGAGCAGGAGCAGCAGCGGGGTGCGCAGGCCGGCGAGCGTGGCGCCGCCCAGGAAGGCCCGGGTGAGCATGTCGGCGAGCAGTGTCGCCTGCGCGATGATCAGCCCGGCGGTGGCGGCGCCGAGCAGCACGGACGCCGCGAGGAAGAGACGCGTCGTGCGGGCGTACCGCAGCAGGCGGGGGTCGAGGGGTTTCATGCGACCGGCTTCCGCGCCGGTATGTGGGACGTGCCGATCCGCTTCCGGAAGATCCAGTACGTCCAGCCCTGGTAGATCATCACGACCGGGGTGAACATGGCCGCCGCCCACGTCATGATCTTGAGCGTGTAGGCGGACGAGGCGGCGTTCGAGGTCGTGAGCGAGCCGGTCGCGAGGGTGGACGGCAGCACGTCCGGGAACAGCGACAGGAACAGGGTCGCGACCGCCAGCACGATGGCGGCGCCGGTGCCGACGAACGCCCAGCCCTCCCGGCCGCGCCGGTTGGCGGCGGCGGCGAGGAGCAGCCCGGCGGCGGCGCCCGCGGCGGTCGCCCACGTCACCGGCCTGCCGTACTGGATCTGCGTGATCAGCAGGAAGCTCCCGCCCGCGGCGATGGCCGCGACCGCGGCGAGGCCCGCGACGCGGCGCGCCCGGTAGCGGATCTCCCCGGACGTCTTCAGCGCGAGGAAAACCGCCCCGTGCAGGACGAACAGGGTCATCGTGGTGAGCCCGCCGAGCAGCGCGTACGGGCCGAGCAGGTCGGCGAGCGTCCCGGCGTACTCGTGGTCCGCGTCGAGCGGCACGCCCCGCACCATGTTCGCGAACGCGACGCCCCACAGGAACGCGGGCAGCAGGCTGCCCCAGAAGATCGCCTTGTCCCAGCGGGAGCGCCAGCGGGCGTCGTCCCGCTTGCCCCGGTACTCGAACGCGACACCGCGGATGATCAGCGCGAGCAGGATCGCCAGCAGCGGCAGGTAGAAGCCGCTGAACAGGGTGGCGTACCACTCGGGGAACGCGGCGAAGGTGGCGGCGCCCGCGACGATGAACCAGACCTCGTTGCCGTCCCACACCGGGCCGATGGTGTTGATGACGACGCGCCGTTCGACGTCGTCCCGGCCGAGGACGGGCAGCAGCATCCCGACGCCGAAGTCGAACCCTTCCAGGAAGAAGTAGCCGGTCCACAGGAAGGCGATGATGATGAACCAGACGGTGGTGAGTTCCATGACCGGTTCCCGTCAGTAGGCGAACGCGAGCGAGCGCTCGGACTCGGAATCGCCGGCGCCGGGCGGAGGCGGCAGCACCTCGTCCTCCGAAGGCGGCCCGGCCTTGGCGTACTTGAGCATCAGTCCCGACTCGATGACCAGCAGGACGGCGTACAGCGCGGTCAGCGAGACGACCGAGATGAGCATCGAGGACGCCGACACCCCGGGCGAGACGCTCGCGGACGTCTTCATGACGCCGAACACCGACCACGGCTGCCGGCCCATCTCGGTGAAGACCCATCCGGCGGAGTTGCCGATGAACGGGAGCGTGAGCGACAGCATGCCGATCCGGTACACCCACGGACTGGACGGCAGCCGGCGGCGCCGCAGCAGCCAGAGCCCGGCCAGCGAGACGAGCGCGGTGAGCATCCCGACCCCGACCATGAGCCGGAAGTTCCAGTAGGCGACCGGGATCATCGGCCGGTAGTCGCCGGGCCCGTACCGGGCCTCCTCGGCGGCCTGGACGTCGTTGATCCCCTTGACCTCGCCGTCGAGGCTGCCCGTCGCCAGGAACGACAGGACGTGCGGGACCTTGATCCCGAAGACCTCCTCGTCGCCGTTGAGCGTCCCGACCGTGAGGACGGAGAACGACGCGGGCTGCTCGGTCTCGTACAGGGCCTCGGCGGCGGCCATCTTCATCGGCTGCTGCTCGGTCATGACCTTGCCCTGCATGTCGCCGGAGATCGCGACGCCGATGGACGCGATCGCGGTGACGGCGAGTGCGAGCTTCAGCGAGGGCCGGAAGACCTCGACGTTCCTGCGCCGGGCGAGGTGCCAGGCACTGACGCCGGCCATGAACATGCCTCCGGTGACGAACGCGGCCGTGATCGTGTGCGGGTACGCGACGAGTTGCGTCGGGTTGGTGAGGACGGCCCAGAAGTCGGTGAGGACGGCCCGTCCGGTCTCGTGGTCGACGCGGTAGCCGACGGGGTGCTGCATCCAGGAGTTCGCGGCGAGGATGAAGTACGCCGACAGCAGCGTCCCGACGTGCACGATCCAGATGCAGGCGAGGTGCGCCCGCTTCGGCAACCGGTCCCAGCCGAAGATCCACAGGCCGAGGAAGGTCGACTCGACGAAGAACGCGAGCAGCCCCTCGATCGCCAGCGGTGCGCCGAAGATGTCGCCGACGAACCGGGAGTAGTCGCTCCAGTTCATGCCGAACTGGAACTCCTGCACGATGCCGGTGACGATCCCCATCGCGAAGTTGATCAGGAAGAGCTTGCCCCAGAACTTGACCGCCCGCAGGTAGGCGGTCCGGCCGGTCCGCAGCCAGGTCGTCTCCAGCACCGCGACGAGCGCGGAGAGCCCGATCGTCAGCGGGACGAACAGGAAGTGGTAGACGGTGGTTATCCCGAACTGCCACCGGGCGATGTCGACCGTGTCCATGGCGGGTGCCTCTCCGGCTCGTCTACTACAGGCTGTAGTACTACATCCTGTCAGAAATACTACGAGCTGTAGTACTACATGCGGTCGTTACGTCGCTCACAGCGCGGCCCGCGGCCGTCGGGGGCCGCGGGCCGGTGGGACGAGCCGGATCCCGAGCGGGAGGTCAGCCGCGCGGGACGAGGCAGCCGGGGCGGTTGTAGTCGATCACGCTTCCGGGGGCGATGCAGGCGGCCAGGATGTAGGTCTCCTGGGCGTACCCGATGCCCTCGTGCACCGTGACGTTGCCGGACTGGTCGACCTCGCACGGGTTGTTCAGGGTGCAGCGCTGCCCGCTCTCGTTGAGCGTGTTGTTCGCGCCGATGACCTTGCCGGAGGCGGCGTCGACGACCGGCGAGCCCGAGGTGCCGCCGATGGTGTCGCACTCGGACGTGTAACGCAGCGAGTCCTTCCACGTCCACTGGGACTCGCGGAGGCGGTAGGCGAAGCCGTCCAGGCGGCAGGAGTAGATCCGCCGCCAGTAACCGGAGACGACGCGCAGATCCGTCCCGGCCGCCGGGTGCTGGAGCGACAGTTCCAGGGCGGGAACGCCGTAGGACTGGCGGATGCTCGCGTAGCTCCTGTTCAGCTTGTACAGGGCCACGTCGGTGTCGGTCATCGTCGCGTACAGCATCGCCGTCGCGCGCAGCGTGCCGAGCGATCCGCTGCCGCTGGGGTTGAGGAGCGTGAACGAGCGGCTCGACGACCGGTTCGTGATCACCTGGCCTGCGCCGGGCATGCCGCCCTCGTAGCAGTGCCCGTTGGTGAGCACGAGCGCCGGATCGCCGTCGGCGGCGCCGGGCGCGCGCACGAGGGAGCCGGAGCAGTTGCTGAGGGCGACGATCCCGGTGAAGTCGACGGCGGCCTTGGCCGGGGCGGGGGCGGCGGACGCGGTGGACGGGCCGGCGGTGATCGCCGCGGCGCCGAGGAACGCGGCGGCGAGTACGCCGAGAATGCGTCTGTGCATGGCGGGGGGTCCTCTCCATCGAGGTGGGCAGCGTGATGCTAACCAGGCCGCCGGTGCACGGGAAGTGCCAAATTCGGGTGAACTGCGGCAACTGGTCCGAATTGGGCACGCATTGCACAACCGGCCGCCGACGGGACGCCGAAGACCCCGTCGGCGGACCGGCGATCAGTAGTGGAACGCGGAGGAGACCCGGGCCCCCTTGGTGCCGAGGTTCACCACGGACGCGGCACCGGACGGGACGGTCCTGCACCATACGCCGCCGTACTCTTCCGGGAAGACGAACAGGCCCCACACCGCCAGCCAGTCCGAGACCGCGCCGGACTCCACGTCCCGCACCGGCTCCAGCACCGGGGCGACGCGGCGCTGGACGATGAAGTCCTCGCGCACGCATTCGGCGACCGTCTCCGCCCACTCGGCGTCCGTCTGGTCCCAGCCGGCGCGGATGCCCCGCCCGGACAGGCCCGCCACCGGCTTCAGGATCAGCCGCTCCCGTTCGTCCCGCACGAGGTCGACCAGGTCGGGCGTGAGCTTCCGGGTCCACGGCAGCAGCCGGTCGATGAGGGCGTTCGCCTGCGGCGGCAGGTCGGCGCGCAGGTCGGGGTCGGAGAGCAGCGGCAGGCAGCTCTTATAGGAGAACATGGACGACGACAAGGGCGTCCACAGCACGACCCGGCCCTTCTCATGGGCGCGCATCACCGCCTCGGCGGGCTCGGCGTTGCGCGGGTCCCGCAACACCTGGTGGGCGGAGAAGTACCGCAGAACGAGGTCGATGGGACGGTCATGCAGGTACAGCCGGCCGTTCTTCTCCCGCACCTGGTCGAGCTCGCCGAAGACCAGCTCGATGCCGTGCCGCTTCATCGACTCCTGGAACGACCGGTGGAGCGCCTCGTACGGGGCGATGCCGCCGATGCCCTCCACCGTGGCGACGACGGGCGCCTCCTTCTGCGTGGCCCGGACGAACTGCCGCGCGAGCACCGCCGGCGTGTCGACCGTCGACAGGCCGTGCTCCTCGGCGAACTCGGCGAACACCTTGGTGCCGAGCAGGGCCCGGTTGACCTCGCTGATGTCGACGCCGCCCAGTTCACTGCCGACGTTGAACTCCAGCAGCCGGAACCGCTCGCCGTCGTCGTGGAGGTCGGCGCGTCCGCACAGGACGGGCTCGCCGTCGAGCCGGGTCATCAGCGCGGCCCGCCGCTCGTCCGCGCCGACCGCGGCGCAGAACGCGCGGCGGTCGCCGCCGAACAGCCGGTCCGGGAGGGACGTGAGCAGCCCGAACAGGTCGGCGACGTCGGCGGCCGCCCGCCGGGTCCGCTCCCGCGAGGAGAACAGGGGACGCGACAGCAGGCGTCCGCTCCACGCCTCGCCCAGGAGCGGCGGCATCTCCACGTCCGCCATGACGTCCGTGAGGCGGGGGTCGTCCAGGTAGCGCGAGGTGACCATCAGCGGACCTCCGCCGTGTCGACGACCAGGTCCTGCTCGATCTTCCGGATGGCCTCCCGGTCGGCGTGGATCTGCTCCGCGCTCTCGTGGGCGAGGATGATGTACCCCATCGTCATGCTGGCGAACAGGTCGGTGCTGGCGTCCACGTGGTCGCCGGTGCGCACCACGTGGACCGGAGAGTGGTAGCTGGGCAGGTCGCGGGCCTGGTCGTAGATCTCGGCGTTGCGGACGATCCCAGTGGAGTGCGACATCAGGAACACCGCCATGACGTTGCGCCGCAGCGTGTAACCGGGCGGCATCTGCGGGCCGAGGCCCCGGCACACGTCCACGATCCGGGTGACCTGGCTCTCCCCGGTGGCGATCTCGGTCACCGCCGGGTTGCCCGCGCCCGCCAGCCGCGCGTTGACCTCCAGCAGCCGCGGCCCGTCCGGCGTCATCATGATCTCGGTGTGCGCCGCCCAGTTGCGCAGCCCGACCGCGTCCAGCGCGGCGAGCCCGTAGTCGATCAGCTCGCCGTACGCGGCGGTGTCGTAGGGCAGCCACTCGACGAAGTCGTAGACCGCGATGCCCTCGCCGTACGGCACCCGGCGGTACTTGATCATGTCGGTGATCGAGTGCCTGCCGTCGTGGCTGACGGTGTCGATGGCGTACTCGGTGCCGGTCATCAGCTCCTGGACGAGGACCTCCTCGGCCAGCACGTCCAGCTTGTCGCGGGTACCGAGCATGGCGGTGAACAGCTCGTGCCATCCCCGTCCGCCCGGCGCGCGGCTCACCCCGACGGTGCCGGCGCTCGTGGGCGGCTTGACGACCAGGTCCTTGCCGGCGAGGCCCTCGCGTTCGATCCAGGCGGCGACCTCGTCCGGGGCGGTCGTGGAGATCTGGCGGGGGACGGGCAGCCCGGCCGCGGCCAGCGCCTGGTGCATGAGGTACTTGTGGCGCCGGGCGTCGACCCGCGCCGGGTCGTTGGAGAACTCCGGCGCGAGCGCGTCCGAGCACTCCTGCGCGAGCCGCAGCGCCGCCTCGACCCCGGGGATCACGGCGATCGGCTTCAGCGCGCCGAGCCGGGCGATCGTCTCCGCCATGTCGCCGTGATGGTTGATGACCGCGTCGTACTGGCCGGGGTCGTGCGAGGAGTGCAGCGGTGCCAGCGCGGGGCCCGTGTAGTCCATCAGAGCCACCGGGCTGAACCCCGCCTTCCGCAGCGCGGGGGCGACCATCGCCGCCGAGGTGAAGGGCCGCACGATCGCGACGACTGGCTTGTCCATGGAGGTCACCTTCTGTTCGGGTCGATCCGTTCGTTTCGCGGTCGCGCGCCGTCCCGCGTCGCGCGCCGTCCCCGGCACAGGCCGGCCTGCGTCATTCGCCGGCCTCGCCTGCGGTGGCGGGTTCAAGGGCGGGCCCCGGCTCGTCCGCCGGGCGCCGCCCCGCCAGCCCGGCGCCGGCGGCGACGAAGCCGGCGGCCATGAGCCCGAACGCCCCGGTCAGCACCCAGACGCCCGAGCCCCACGCGTGCCATGCCGCGACGCCGATCATGGGGCCGAGGGCGTAGCCGGCCTGCTGCGGGATCGTCGCCGCCGCGATGTAGCGGGCGCGCAGTGCGGTCGGCGCGACCAGGCCGGGGTAGGCCATCATGGACGGCGCCGCGATGATCTCCCCGAACGTCCACACGACCGTCGCGAGCAGGAGCAGTGCGACCGGCGTGGGGCCGGTGTACAGCAGATGGCCGATGCCCAGCGTCGCCATGCCGAGCGTCATCGGCAGCCCGATCGGCAGCCGCTGGAGCCATTTGGACAGCAGCACCTCGAAGGTGATGACGATGCCCCCGTTGACGGTCAGCAGCATCGCGTAGACACGCTCGTCGTGCCCGGACCCGGTGACGAACAGCGGCAGGGCGGCCGACGACTGGATGTAGGCCACCGCGGTGAAGAAGAGCCCGAGCACGACGAGCATGAACCGCCGGTCGGCCAGCACCTGCCCGTACCCGCCGCGCTCGCCGCCGGACCCGCCGTCCCCGCGTTCGGGCTCGGTGTCCGACCGCAGCGCCGCGTAGGCGACGACGCCGAACGCCAGCGACGTGGCCGCGTCGACATAGAACAGTGCGCCGTAGGAGGTGTAGGTCAGCAGCAGCGCCGCGCCCAGCGGGCCGACCGTCGAACCGACGTTGAACGTCAGCCGCAGCACCGAGAAGACCATCACGTGGCGGTCCTTGGGCGTCAGCTCGACCACCCAGGCCATCGCCGCCGGCCGGTACGCCTGCGCGGTCAGCCCCGCTCCCCCGGCGACCAGCGCGCCGGCCCACACGTTCGGCACGTGCACGAGCGCCGCGGTCAGCACCGCCGTGCCCGCCATCGAGCCGACGATGACCCAGCGGTAGCCGACGCGGTCGGCGGCGGCGCCGCCCACCGCCGACCCGGAGATCCGGCCGATCATCAGCGCGGTCAGCACGACGCCGCCTTCCCACGCGCTGAAGCCCTCGCCGGTGAGGAACAGCACGAGGAACGCGTTGAGAAACGCCGCCAGGTTGCTGATCAGGTTGCCGAGAACGAGGATCCGGACCGTGCCCTTCATTTCGCGCAGCGTGGCGAGGATCGTCGGGTGCCCGGCCGCCGTGTCCTCGCCCTTCGGGGCGGTCACGTCGGCGTCTCCAGCGGGGTGCCCTCGAACGTGAAGTACCGGGCGGCGTCCGGGACGGCGGCACGGGTCTCCTCCAGCGTCTCCCCGACCGCGATCACGTAGCCGCAGCGGGCCAGGCCGTGCGGTGGCCGCCGTATCCGCATCCCCGGCTCGGCTCCGACCTCGACCTCCGTGACCGGCGGGCACATCAGCTCCGGGTGCGCCGTCGCCGAGATGATCTCCATGTCGTACGGGGGATAGGCGAACCGGATCGACGCCGCCTTCCGCGGCTTCGGGAACGCCACGGCCGGGGGGCGTCCCACCGCGACGTCGGCCGCCGCGAGCGGCGCGTCGACACCGGACGTCAGCAGCCCGAGGTACGGGATCATCCCGCCGCCCAGCCGGACGTTGATCTCGATGACGTGCTTCGCGCCGTCCGGGGTCAACTTGAACTCGATGTGCGTGAAGCCGTCGGTGAACCCGACGGCGGCGTGGACGCGGGTCAGCGTGTCGTGGAACTCCGCGTCGGACAGCAGCGGGTCGTTCGCGTCGACGTCATGGCCGATCTCCTCGAAGGCCAGGTCGCCGCTGCCGCCGAGCACCTTGCGCGCCACGATCAGCGGCGTGCACTCCCCCTTGAACAGCACGCACTCGACGGAGATCTCCGGGCCGTCGAGGAACTCCTCCACGATCACGTAGTCGCCGAACTGGCGGATGCCGCCCATCCGCGTCCCGTCGGTGAGCGCGAACGCGGCGTCCAGGTCGTCCGGCCGCTCGACCTTGCTGAGGCCGAGGCTGCCGCCGAGGTTCCGCGGCTTGACGATGACCGGGTAGCCGATCTCGCCGGCGAACGCGCGGGCCTCCGCCAGTGACGACACGGCGCGGGACGCGGGCTGCGGGAACCCGGCGTCCGCCAGCACCGCCCGCGTGGCGGACTTGTCGCGGCACCGCGCCACCGCGTCCGGATCGAGGACGGGGAAGCCGAGCGCCGCGCTGAGGTGCGCGGACGTCTCGATGTAGACCTCGTCGTAGCAGAAGACCCCGGCGACCTCGTGGTCGCGGGCCACCTCGCGCGCCGCCGCCGTCAGCTTGTCCAGGTCGAGGCAGTCGACGACGGTGTGCCCGGCGATGTAGGGGTCCTCCCAGGTGGCCGGGGTGGAGTTCAGCAGCCAGAGCCGGTACCGCGCCGACACCGACTCCAGGATGTACCTGCGGTAGACCCAGTAGCTGCTCGCGACCAGTAGAAGCAGCGGACGCTCGTCGCCCGCGGAGAAGTCATGCGCCATGCGGACCTCGGTTTGAGAATGGACGAGAAGGGTTGAGGCTCAGCCCCGGTGCACGGGGCGGACGGCCGGAGCGAGCGCAGCGAGCGGAGGCCGCACGACCCGCCGAGCCGGGCGACCGCGGCGCCACGCCGAGAACCCGCACGGTCACGACGCACCGGAACCGTGGCGTGAGGATCGACCGGTTCGCGACGGGGGTTCCAGGGGGTCGCCCCCCTGGGGGAAATAGTCTTCGAGACCGCCGCGGCGGCGGACGTCGAGGGTGGCGCAGTGGAAGCCGCCGCCGAACGTGTTGACCGTCCGGAACGGGACGGGGATGGGGGTGAAGCCCTCCTTCTCCAGCAGCCGGAGCAGTTCGGTCTCCTGGGCCTCGACGAAGATCCGGTCCTGGTCGAGCATCAGGGTGTTCATCGCGATCCAGCGGCTGCAGAAGTACATCGTCTGGTCGGCGGGGATGGCGGGCTCGGGGCAGATCAGCACGTCCCAGCCGGCGAACATCTCCGGCAGTTCCGGCACCCGCTCGGGGTTGATCAGCACCCGGCCGGGGCGCAGCGGGACGAACGTGGCGTTCAGGTGCATCGGGTGGTCGTCCATGAAGGCCACCTCGTGCACCCGGAACTCGTTGCCGAGCAGGCGCCGCACCCACTCGATGCCGAACCGGTTGGTGACGTGGCTGCGCTGGACGAGGATGTCCCGGCCGAATCGCATGAAGTCGCCCGCGTCGACGATCGGCTCGAACTCGGTGATGACGGACGTCGCGTCCGGGAACGGGTCGCCCGGGGACGGTGCCGCGGGTTTGGCGGCGGCGTAGCCGGGGTTGTAGGAGTCGTTCGTGAGCTGCGGTTTCGGCGCGGCGACCCAGCGGGCGCCGCGCCGGAAGTAGTCCTTGAAGATCGTCCGGAAGGGGTGGGTGGCGAAGTAGTACGACCGCCAGCCCATCGTCGCCTCGACGATCTGGTCGCCGGCGACCAGCGCGATGTCGCGGGGGAAGGTGTGCGACGACCCGCCGGTGGACGTCCAGTCGGCCGTCCCGAAGGAGCGGGACTGGTCGACCGGGTCGGGCCGCCGGACCGTGACCCCCTCGCCTTCGAGGATCGACACGAACCCTTCGAGTTCCTCGTGGGCCGCCTCGATCTGCTTCTGCGGGAAACCGCCGCCGCCGTTGCGGCGGTAGAAGTCCCAGGCCTCGGGCGGCACGGTCGCCTCGATCGCCGGGTGCCAGGGCGGGACGGCGGCGCCGTCGATGACGCCGACGATCACCTCTTCGAGCGGGTCCCACTCGGTGTACGAGCCGACGGGGGAGTTCTCAGCCATTCCGGGACGTCCTTTCGACGGTTCGCACGGTCACGCGGGCCTTGGGCGACGCGGCCTTCAGGCCGTGCAGGCGGCTGCGCGGCACCAGCAGCACGTCGCCGGTCCCGAGCCGGTGCGGGTTCTCGGTCGCCCACGCGTAGACGTCCACCTCGCCGGAGGTGACCTCGACGAGCCGGTCGGTCTCGTGCACGCCGGTGCAGAACGGGCTGTCGGGGCGAAGGGTGCTGGTCACGGCGTCGTCCATCGCCGCGGACGCCAGCGCGGCGCCCTGCTCGGTGTGCTCGGCGAGCGTGTCGGCCCAGGCGATCTGCGCGCGGAAGTCGGCGTCGCCGAGGCGCAGCAGCAGCTTGGTGTCCTCGATGCCGCGCACCAGCTCGGGGATCACCAGCTCGCCGTGCGTGCGGGCGAGGCCGAGCAGCAGGTTCTCGTAGGTCATCCGCCCGTGGTGGACGTCGATGTGGGCGTGCTCGTCGCAGTACTTGGCGTCCACCCGGTCGCCGTAGACGGCGCGGAGCATGGCGCCCGTGTCGGCGAACCCCTGTGCGAACAGCCACTCCAGGTAGGTCACCGCGGCCATGTAGCGGAACATGCCGCGATGGTCCTCGGTGAGCCAGTTGAAGTAGTTGACGCCGACCAGGGAGCTGGTCAGGTAGAAGTTCCAGTAGGCGTGCAGGTCGGTGCGCAGCCCGACGCTGGCCAGCATCTCCTTGAAGATCGTGCTGTGCTTGGCGCCGTAGACGCCGTACCCGAACTCGTCGTTGAAGATCTTGAACAGCTCGGACTGCTCGACCCCGTACGACCCGCCGAGGTTGCGCGCCATGGCGGACGCCTCGGTCAGCGCGTCCAGCGCGAGCTGGATGAGGTGCAGCGCCGCCGCGTCCTCCGCGGTCCGGCACTCGGTGATCGCCCGCATGGTGCCGGTCACCGGGGCGGCCGCGTCCACCGCCGGGTTGGCGCCGGACGCGTCGGCGGGCGCGCCCGCGCCTCCGACCTCGGCGAGGAAGTACGCCTGAAGCTCGTCCAGTGTCGTCACCGGCGGCACGGTGACGGCGTCGTCCAGGAAGGAGAACGCGTACCGCTCCAGGCCCGGCCGGACGGCGTCGCGCAGTGCCCGCACCTCGTCGCCGTAGAAGAGGTCGAAGTCGTCCTTCGCGGAGGCCAGCCCGGCGGCCGGCAGCAGGATCATGTCGCTCTCGTAGGCGTTGCAGAGCACGCGCCCGGCGGTGAGTTGCCCGCCGCCGAGGAACTCCGCCTCGGTCGCCGGTACCGAGAAGTCCCGGTCGGCGGCGCCGGGCGCGCCGATCGGACGCAGGAACGGGTTGTCGGCTATGAGGACGTCCGGTCCCGGCTGGAAGATCCGCTGTCCGCAGTACGCGGCGAGCGCGCTCGTCGTCGTGGTCGTCATGCCTCCACCTCGAACCCGGCGTCAACGTCGAAACGCACGCACTCACCGTCGTGGGACGCCTCCAGCACGACCGGCTCCCCCGACCGGACGTGCAGCGGGACGGGCAGGCACTGGATCGCCTGTTTCCAGTGCGAGCCGTGCCCGGGAGCGTTGTCGATCGTGATGCCCGGCAGCAGTTCCATCTCGAACCAGAACGCGATCGCGTGCAGCTTCCCCGCCGCCGTCGGGCGGACCCGCAGCTCGGCGCGCCGGGGCCGCGCGTCGGCGGTGTAGAAGTCGAAGTCGAACACCGGCAGCGGGTCGGAGAGCGTCCGGTGCTCGTGCCGGTGCAGCCGGGAGTCGAAGTACTCCAGCGTGGACAGCCGGTTGAACGGCGCCAGGTCGAACCCGTACAGCTTCCCGACGTGGTTCTTGCGGTGCAGCGGCTCGCTCTCGACGAGCTGCGCGATGATCCGTCCCCGCGACGGCATGATCGTCGCGTCCTGGGCGAGCAGATGCTCGCGGGCGTGCGCGATCGTGCCGAGGATGCCCTCGCCGAGCAGCCCGCAGTCGACGATCTCGGTGACGAGCACGCCGGCGCGCCGCGGCAGGTCCTCCGGAACCGTCATCCGGGTGGACATCTTCGACACGACGGAGACCGCGTCGTCGTACCCGGCGACCCGGACCACCCGCGACGTGGTCTCCGCGACGGACGGCTGTCCCTCGCACGCCACCACCTGCCGCGCCCCGGCCCGTGCCGCCATCATCGCCAGCAGGCCCGACCCGGCACCGATGTCGAGGACGAGCGCGTCCGGGGCGGCCGCCACCGCCTGCCGGATCGCCCGGTCGTAGAGTTCGGCGCGCTCCTCGTCGTGCAGCATCTCCCAGTGCCAGCGGGGAACGGCCCTGCGGACCGCCCGGTTCCGCCCGATCAGCGCCTCCTCGTTGTCGCGGTCGAGGCCGAGGATGAGCTCGAACGCCCGGGCGGCGTCCTCGTAACGCCCCTGATGGTGCAGGTCGCGTCCCCATCTGAGGAACTCGGCGAGCTTCGGCTCGTCGCGGGTGTCGGTGGTCTTCATCGGCACTCGGCCCCCTCGGCGTGGTGGGTCGGGTCGGGCGGCAGGTTGGCGAGGATCTCCTTGCGGATGACCGACACGGGGGCGCCGTCGCCGTCCGGAAGCACGACGACGGCCTCGTCCCCGCTGCGCACCATCGGCAGGCAGGACCGCTTCACCGCCGCGACGCCGACCCGGGTGCCGTGCCATGGGCAGCTCAGCCGCCGCCCGTCGGGGGTGCGGCGGGCGAGGCTCAGCGGGCCGCCCCGGTGCGGGCAGTGGTCGCGGACGATCAGCGCCCGCCCGTCCGTGTGCAGGACGAAGTAGCGGTCGTGTCCGACCATCACGGTGTTGTGCCGGCTCAGATCCATCACGATGACGCGTGCCATCGGCTCCTCTTGTCGTTCGGGCGCGGCCGGTGACGGGCGGGGACGGCACAGGGCATGGCGCGGGCAGTCGGGGTGGGGCGTGACGGGACCCGGGAGCGTTGAGGGAGCGGGACGTGTCAGCCGGGGGCCGCGGTGTGGAGCAGGCAGACGGTCTCGGACGCCGCCGGCCGCACCCCGTAGAGCCGCCCGGCGGGGATCAGCACGACGTCGCCGCGGGCCATCCGCTCGGGCGGCCCGGTCGGAGTGGTGACGAGGTCGGCCTCGCCGCGCTCGATCTCCAGGACCACGGCGTCGTCATGGTTGCGGGTGCCGAACGGGGTTTCGGGTGTCAGGACGATCCGCCGCGGCGCGCCCTCGGTCCGCGTGCCGCCGGCGAGTTCCCGGGCCCGGGCGAGCCCGTCCGACCAGCGGATCTGGGCCGCCGTGTCCCCCTCGAACCAGCCGCCGATCAGCCGCGCCTCGGCGACGCCGCGCAGCAGCTCGGGGACGACCCGCGGCCCGTGCCGCCCGGCCAGGGCCAGCAGCACCTGCTCGCGGGTGATGCGCCCGTGGTGCTCGTCGATATGCGCGTGCTCGTCGCAGTAATGCAGATCGACGGTATCGCCGAATATGTCCCGGAAGACCTTCACCATTTCCACGAAGGCGGGCGCGAACACCGCCTCCGCATAGGTGACGGCGCCCGCGTAGCGGAAGAATTTCACATGGTCGCGGGACAGGTAGTAATAGTAGTTGTTCGTCGCCAGCGGACCGGCCAGATACAAGTTCCAGTACGCGTGGACATGGGTCGCCATCGCGCGGCTGCGCAGCATTTTGGCGAAGATCGTGGTGTGCTTGGACTCGTAGACCCCGTAGCCGAACTCGTCGATGAATATCTTGAACAGGGCCGACTGTTCGGGGCCGTAGGCGCCGGCGAGGTTGCGCGACATGGCGGACGCCTCGGTCAGCCCGTCCAGTGCCAGCTGCACCAGGTACAGGTCGGCGGCGCGCTCCCTGTCGCGGGCGTTCGCGATGGCGGCCAGCGCGGGCGACGGCCCGGCCGCGGCCTCGTCCACCACATGCTGGAAGTAGGCGTCCAGCACGTCGGGGGTGGCGGCGCCGCTGACGTCGACCGCGTCGTCCAGGCAGCCGAACGCGAAACGTTCCAGTTCTGAGAGGGAACCTTCCCGGATTTCTTTCAGCTCTCGCCCGTAGAAGAGGTCGAAGTCTTCGTACAACCCGTCGAGGCCCTGTTCGGGAAGCAGCACCGTCTCGGACTCGTAGAAGGTGCCGAGTAACCGGTGTGCGGCGAGGGAGCGGTGAGTGGACCAGTCGCCGGGCCCCGGCGGCCGGTCGAAGTCCGGCTCGGCCAGCGAGCCGGGGACGAGCATCCGGCGGTAGGGGTTGGGTCCGTGGAGTACCTGGGCGTCACCACGGAACAGCGGGCTGCCGGCGAACGCCAGAATCCGCTTTCCCAGGGTGCCGCCGACTTCTTTGTCGGCAGGAGATGCCTGTGGTTGGACTGTCATTGACTTGTACCGTTCACCTTACTACTTCTGGGGTCGGGTGTAGCTGAAGGTGTGCGTGGCCGATTGTGTCGGCCTGGATCACAAGAACGGCTTTATTTGTTGTGTGTCAGGACAATCGTTGCGGAGCGAACTTGACCTCTCACATGCAGTGAAAGGCGCCGTTTACCCGGCCGCCGGGCAGATTAACAAAGGGCTTCTGGGTGATCAACGATGGAGCGGGAACCTTGTCCGGCACCGGCCTGGCTCCGGGCCCTCTCGCGTAGTTCCGGTCCGGACCGAAACGATCATGGAGACATCTCGCCCGGTCGGCCGTCCCGTCCCAGCCCCGCCCGCAGCCCGTCCGTGCTGACCTCGCCTCCGATGTCCCCGGGCCGTGCTCGCACCCACGGCGTCGAGGGCGCCACACTCGCTTGACAGGGAGTAGATGCATCGGTCAGGACAAGGTTCGGGGGACTTCTCGGACGGCTGACCGTATCCGGCCGCCGACCTCGTCCTTCGGCCCGCTAACGTCCTCAGCGTCCACTCCGGAGCATGGGGGGTGATCTCGTGGGCGTGCTGTGCGACTACTTCCGGGCACCCGACCGGTCCACGGCCCTGGCGTTCGTCGACGACCTGTTCACGGCGGCCGAGGCGCATCCCGACGCCGAGGCGGTCGACCTGAAGGGCATCGACCCGGTCGTCATCCTGGGGAAGCTCGTGACGCTGCTGTCGGGCCGCCCTTACGAAGAGATGATGGTGTCGGGGGACATCCCCGTCGACCACATCCCCGGCCCCGAACTGCTGACCCCGGAAGACGGCGACGTGTTCCTCGTGGAGCTGGACGTGTCCGTCCGGGACACCCTCGCGGGCGCGACCGAGGCCACCCTGGACGACGTCGCCTTCGTCTGGGCGAACATCGAGGAGTTCATCGGCTGGCGCGACACCTGGAACGAGGCTGACGAGTTGCGTCCCGTCATCGACGCGCTCGTGGGGATCGCACGCCGGGCGCGCGCCGCCGACCAGATGCTCTACTGCCTCATCTGCCCCTGATCCGCTCGCGGGCCGGGCGATCAGATGGTGACGCGGAAGGTGCGCCTGTAGGCGGACGGCGATGTCCTCATCGCCCGGGCGAAATGGTGCCGGAACGTCACGGGGCTCTCGAATCCGACGGCCGCCCCGATCTCCTCGATCGGTGCCGCGCCGTCCTCCAGCAGCGGCAGGGACGCCAGGACCCGCTGCCGGATCACCCAGCGGACCGGGCTCGTCCCGGTCTGCCGGTTGAAGCGCCGGATGAAGGTGCGGGGCGCCAGGCGCGCCTCGCGGGACATCCGCGCGACCGTGATCGGCTCGGCGAGATGGGCGAGCGCCCAGGCCATGGCGCGTGCGACCGGGTCGTCCTCCCCCGGCGGGCTCACGGCGGCCTCCACGAACTGCGCCTGGCCGCCGTCCCGGTGCGGGGGGACGACGAGACGGCGCGCCACCGCGTTGGCGACCCGCGCGCCGTGGTCCTTGCGGACGAGATGCAGGCACATGTCGAGCCCGGCGGCGCTGCCCGCACCGGTGAGCACGTCGTCACCGTCCACATAGAGGACGTCCGGCGTCACGCGGACCTTCGGATAGCGGCGCCGCAGCAGGCCCGCGTACCGCCAGTGCGTGGTGGCCGCGCGTCCGTCCAGCAGGCCGGCGGCGGCGAGGGCGAACGCGCCCGAGCAGATGGACACGACCCGCGCGCCGCGCCCGTGCGCCTCCCGCAGCGCCGCGACGACCTCGGGCGGCGGCTCGCTCCGGACGTCGGGAACGGCGACGACCAGCACGGTGTCCGCTGACGCGAACGCGTCCAGCCCGTGCTCCGCGGTCATCGTGAAGCCGCCGACGGCGCGCATCGGGCCGCGTTCCGGCGAGCACACGCGCAGGTCGTACCAGGGGACGTCCAGCTCGGGCCGCGGCAGGCCGAACACCTCGACGACCGTGCCCAGTTCGAACGGCGCCATGCCGTCGAACGCGAGCACCGACACCGTGTGCCGGCGGGACGGGGGAGCGGCGAACATGGCGAGATCTTAGCGGTATCGGGCATTCACGCCACTCCCGGCCGACGATCCCTCATACAAGGATCGATCCGATCTCTCATCAACGAGGAGCCCGCGATGACCACCGTTCCCGCCGCCCCCGCCGACTCTGTCGCGAAGGCCGTCACCACCGTCGGCGCTGCGGACGCTCTGCCGGCCGTCCTCGCCGTTCCCGCGGCCGACGCCGCTGCAGCGCGTCGGCACTTCGCCGCCCGCCTGGCCTTCGAGACCGACGTGTCGGACGTCGCCGCGGACCTGGCCGCAGGGGGCTCCGGCATTGTGGTCGTCGACACCCGGAGCGCCGAGAGCTGGGCGCAGGGCCATGTCCAGGGCGCGGTCCACCTGCCGACCGCCGGAATCGCCGAGCGCGCCGAGGCGTTGATCCCCCAGAACGTGACCGTCGTCGTCTACTGCTGGGGTCCGGGGTGCAACGGCGCGCAGAAGGCGGCACTGGAGTTCGCGAAGCTCGGCCGTCCGGTGAAGGAGATGATCGGCGGGTTCGAGTACTGGGCGCGCGAAGGATTCCCTGTGGAAAACGGTGACGGTGTCGTCACGCGCCGTTCGCCCGACCCGCTCACAGCCCCCGTCACGGGCATCTCGTGTGCCTGCTGAGGACGAGATGACGAATGTTCCCTCTGAGACGGGGCATAAGGACGTCCCTTGGCGACGTTAGACTCTAGGAATCACTCTTCGGCGCCGCCCTTGGCGTCAGGCTCGTCCTTGCAGCCCACGCAAACCGTGGTGCCTCCCGAGACGTGCCCCCCTCTCGGAAGGTAATGCGTGACCACAGCTGCCGCTGCACAGAACCCGTCCATGCCCGCCACCGCGGACGAGGAGCGGGTTCCCACCTTCGCCGAGCTCGGCCTCCCGGCCGCGCTGGTGAGCGCCCTGGGCCGCCAGGGCATCGAGGCCCCGTTCCCGATCCAGGCCGCCGCCATCCCCGACGTCATGGCCGGGCGCGACGTTCTCGGGCGCGGAAAGACCGGCTCCGGCAAGACCCTCGCGTTCGGCCTGCCGCTGCTCGCCCGCCTCTCCGGCCGCAAGGCCGCCCCCAAGCGTCCGCTGGCGCTGATCCTCGTCCCGACCCGCGAACTCGCCCAGCAGGTCCAGAACAACCTGGAGCCGCTCGGCCGCGGGCTCGGGCTCCGCTTCAAGACCGTCATCGGCCAGACCTCGATGTTCAAGCAGATCGACGCGCTGCGCCGCGGCGTCGAGGTCCTCGTCGCCACCCCGGGCCGGCTCAAGGACCTGATGCGGCAGGGCGCCTGCGACCTGTCCGACATCGAGATCGCCGTGCTGGACGAGGCCGACCACATGGCCGACATGGGCTTCCTGCCCGACGTCACCGACATCCTGGACGCCGCCAAGCCCGGCGGGCAGCGCCTCCTCTTCTCCGCCACCCTCGACAAGGACGTGGACGTCCTGGTCAAGCGGTACCTGAACGACCCGGTCACGCACGCGATCGGCCCGGTGGACGAGTCCGTCGACACGATGGAGCACCACCTCCTCCTGGTCGCGCCCAAGGAGAAGAGCGCGATCACCGCCGAGATCGCCAACCGCGAGGGCCGGACGATCCTGTTCGCCCGCACCAAGCACGGCGTCGACCGGCTCGCCAAGCAGCTCGTCCAGGCCGGTGTCCGTGCGGCGGGCCTGCACGGCGGCAAGAGCCAGGGCCTGCGCACCCGCACCCTCGCCGAGTTCCGCGAGGGCTCCATCAGCGTCCTCGTCGCCACCGACGTCGCCGCCCGCGGCATCCACGTGGACGACGTGTCCCTCGTCATGCACGTCGACCCGCCCGCCGACCACAAGGACTACATGCACCGCGCGGGCCGCACCGCCCGCGCCGGTGAGCGCGGCACGGTCGTCACGCTCGTCCTGCCGCACCAGGTCCGCTCGACGTCCGCGATGACGCGCCGCGCCGGGATCAACGCGCCGCGCATCCGGGTGAGCAGCGGCGACGCCGAACTGGTCAAGCTGACCGGCGCCCGCACGCCGTCCGGCATCCCGATCGAGGGTCCGATCATCCCCGAGCGCCCGCGCCGCGAGGGCGGCGGACGCGGCCGTCCGGGCGGCGGCCGGCGCGGCCGCGGCCCCCGTTCCTTCGACCGCGGGGACGGCGGCGGCCGGCGCCGCGAGGGCGACGGCGGCCGGGGGGAGCACCGCTCCTACTCGTCCGGCGACCGCCGTGGCGGAGGCCCCCGCACCGGCGGCGGCTCCCACGGCAACCGGAGGGGTGGCCAGTTCAACGGCAACGACCGCCGGGCGGCCCGCTACAACTGATCCACACCTCGCCGGCTCGCGGCGTGTCGCTCCTCATGCGGTTGCGTATGAGGGCCATACGCCGCGAGTCGACGCGTTAGCCGGCCTCTTCGCTGAGGACGTCGTCGTCGCCGGTGGTGCCGGCGCGGAGTTTGTCCTGGAGGATCTGCAGGCCCTCCAGTCCGTCCACCGAGAGGGCGGCCAGTTCGTCCAGGGACATGAGGGGGTTGGTGCGGAGGGGCGGCTGCCAGCCGTTCTCCTTGTCGTGGCTCCGCAGGATCTTCGCGGGGACGCCGCCGATGACCGAGTGGTCGGGGAACTCACCGCGGACGACCGCGCCGCCCGCGACCGCCACGTTCCGGCCGAGCCGCGTGCCGGGCAGGATGATCGCGCCGGTGCCGATCCAGCAGCCGTCGCCGATCACGACCGGGTTGTTCTCCGGCCACTGCCGCCCGATCGGGGTGTGCAGGTCGCCGTAGGTGTGGTTCTGGTCGGTGATGTAGACGTTCGGTCCGGTGAAGACGTCGTCGCCGATGTCGATGGACTGGTGGCCGACGATGTGGGTGCCGCGGCCGAGCGAGCAGCTCGCGCCGATCCGGACGATGACGTCGGGCCCGAGGTCCAGGCCGGGAACGAACCCGGCGGAGATCGTGACGTGCGTGCCGACGAGGGTGTGGTCGCCGATCGAGATCCACGGCTCGCCGTAGATCGCGCCGACCGGGAAGCCGATGCACGCGCCCTCGCCCAGGTAGGCGAACCTGCGGCGGCCCGGCGTGTGCGGAGTGATCTCCCCGTGCCGCTGGATCCACGCCCAGGCGCGGTGCACGGCCGTGTGCACGCCCTGACGCGCCCGCCGCCGCGCGCGGGCCGCCAGCACCTGCCCGATGGAGCGTTTCGGCGACATGGCGTTCACCGTACCGGGTGGTAGCAACCCCCGTCGCGCGGTCCGCCGCCCGCGCCGTGGCACGGCGAAGGCCCGGCGCGGACGCCGGGCCTTCCCCTGTTCGTGCTCAGTGCGGCGAGCGGACCTGACCGTCCACATCGGCGCCCGTGACCGTCATGGAGTCGGCCGAGGTGGCGTCCTCCACGTGCTCACCGGAACCCTTGGTCAGATCGCGGATGACGCCGCGCCGGGTCGCCACCACGCCGGCCACGCCGACGGCCGCGACGGCCCCCATCATCGCCATGAGGGCGCCGCGCCCGGGCTTCGCCGACTTCGGCGGCTCCACCCGTCCGGCGACATCGCTCAGGAACGTGCTCACCCGCGGGGCGATCCCGGTCTCCACGTACCGGGCCGCCCGCCGGAGCCTCGGTGCGCTCCAGCCGCGGGCGATCATCATGCGCTCGCCCGCGATGGGCGCGACCCGCCCCGCCGCGTTCGAGGCGCCCTGCCGGCACACGTCGGCGCCCTGGCGGGCCGCCTCCTGGACGCGGCCGAACCGCGTGCGAACCAGGTCCTGCGGCTTCCGGCGGATACTGATCATTAGGGACACGCTAACCTCCCTGTTTGCGAGGTCCTGTCAGGCAGCCTTCCCACCGAACGGGAGGTAAACCCCGTGAGCGTGGTCGTATGTTCACTCAGAGTGGCGTATTCGGGCATGGCCGGGACCGCGCGGTACAGGCGTCACAGAACCCATCTCATGAGGAGGCGGCCAGCGTGGCCAACGAGATCTTCGCGACGTTCAACACGTCGCTCGGCAAGATCGTGTTCCAGCTCTACCCGGAGCAGGCGCCGGAGACGGTGGCGAACTTCGTCGAGCTGGCGGAGGGCAACCGCACCTGGACGGACCCGCGTACCGGCCAGAAGTCGGACACGCCGCTCTACGACGGCACGATCTTCCACCGCATCATCGACCAGTTCATGATCCAGGGCGGCGACCCGCTGGGCACCGGCACCGGCGGCCCGGGCTACCAGTTCAAGGACGAGTTCCACCCCGACCTGAAGTTCAACCGCCCGTACCTGCTGGCGATGGCGAACGCGGGGCCCGGGACCAACGGGTCCCAGTTCTTCATCACGCTGAGTGTCGCCCACACCCAGCACCTGACCGGCCGGCACACCATCTTCGGCAAGGTCATCGAGGGCACCGACGTCGTCGACCGGATCGGCAAGGTCCCGACCGGCCGGGCGGACCGCCCGCAGGAGGACGTCGTCCTCCAGTCGGTGACGATCGAACGCCGTTAGACGTTTCCACAGTGAGACCCCGCGACGGGTGAGACCACGCATCGGCCCACGGAGCGCCAGATGAGCTCAGACCACAGTCCCGCCCCCGAGACCTCGGTGCCGACCTGCTATCGGCATCCGGGGCGGGAGACGTATGTGCGCTGCACCCGGTGCGACCGCTCCATCTGCCCGGAGTGCATGCGGGACGCGGCGGTGGGGCACCAGTGCCCGGAGTGCGTCGCCGAGGGCAACCGCGGGGTCCGCGGGGCGGTCCCCCGGACGGCCCTCGGCGCGCGCGGCTCCACGTCGGCGACGCCGGTCGTCACGTACACGCTCATCGGCGCGTGCGTGGCGGCGTATCTCGCCGAGCTGGCGTCCTGGCGGGTCGTCTGGGACTTCATGATGCTCGGCCGAGGCGTGCTGCCCGGCGGCGAGCTCGGCGGGGTCGCCGAGGGCGAGTGGTACCGGCTGTTCACCACGATGTTCCTGCACCAGCGCGGCGGGACGTTCGGCATCACCCACATCCTGTTCAACATGTGGGCGCTGTGGGCCGTCGGTCCCGCGCTGGAGCAGGTGCTCGGACGCTGGCGCTATCTCGCCCTCTACCTGCTGTCCGGGCTGGGCGGCTCGGTGCTGCTGTACCTCGTCGGCTCCCCGGGCGACTCGGCGGTCGGCGCGTCCGGCGCCATCTTCGGGCTGTTCGGGGCGTACTTCGTGATCGGCCGCAGGCTCGGCGGGCCGGTCGGCCCCATCGTGGTGCTGCTGGTGCTCAACCTGGTGATCACGTTCTCCGTGCCGGGCATCTCCTGGCAGGGGCACGTCGGCGGGCTCGTGGTGGGCGCGGCACTGGCCGCGGCCTACGCGTACGCCCCTGCCGCGCGGCGGAGCCTGTTCCACATCGGCGCACCGCTGGTCACGCTGGCGCTGCTCGCGGCGCTGGTGATGGTCAGGACGGCGGAGCTCAGCCCGTCGATGTAGCCGCGGTCGCGGACGCCGCCCGCGTGCGGCGGCGTCCGCACCCCGGCGGCTGTGGAAACCGGCTGTGGAAAACCTGGGGAAACGCGGGGTGGAGGATCCTCAACCTGTGGAAAACTCGCGGTCAGCGCCAGCGGGTCGACAGGATCACACCGAGGATGATGGCGGTGAAGCCGATCCCCAGGTTCCAGTTGTGCAGGTCGGTCATGTACGGCACGTCCGTGCCGGTGCTGGCCGTCACGTAGAAGACAGCGATCCAGATCAGGCCGATGAGCCACAGCCCGACCATCGTGGGCACGAGCCAGCGCGGGCTGACCTCGGGTGCCTTGGACCTCTGCGGCGGCGTGTAAACGGCCTTCTTGCGCACTTTGGACTTGGCCACGGTGGGATCGATCTCCTCGGGCGTCCGGCGGCCGGAGCGCCGGTCCGCGCATGGGTGGTTTGTCGGTTAGCGTAGTCGCTGGTGAGCACTGTCCGATGAGCAGATTCTCGATGAGCAGCGTACGGCGTCCAGCGTGGGGAAGCATCATCCCAGTTCTCACGCTCCTCGCGGGAACCCTGTTCGCGGCGAGCGCGAGCACGGCCCGCGGCACGAGCCTGCGCGAGCAGGGCCGTACCAGGATCACCGAGCTCATCACCGCGGAACAGCGCCGGGGCCGTCAGGAACGCGCCGAGTACCGGCGGCTCCGTCACCAGGTCGACGGTATCTCCCGGGAGGCCGGACGTCACGACGCCCGGGTGAAAAAGGCGCAGGAGGAGGCGGACCGGCTGGCGGCCGCGGCCGGCTTCACCCCTTTCACCGGACGGGCCGTGCGCGTCACGCTGGACGACGCGCCCCAGCCCGGGCCGGGCGACCACCTTCCCCGCGGCGTCCGCCCGGACGACCTCGTCGTCCACCAGGGGGACGTCCAGGCCGTCGTCAACGCGTTGTGGGCGGGCGGCGCCCGCGCCATGCAGATCATGGACCAGCGGGTGATCTCCACCAGCGCCGTGCGGTGCGTGGGCAATACGCTGATCCTGCAGGGCGTCGTGTACTCCCCGCCGTTCCGGATCACCGCCGCCGGCGACCCGGACCGGCTGCGCACGGCGCTCGGCGCGTCCCGCGAGATCGCGGTCTACCGCGAGTACGTCCGCGAGTACGGGCTCGGATACGCCGTGCGGACCGTGGAACGCGCCACGTTGCCGCCCTACACCGGCAACGTGACCATGAAGCACGCTACGGTGCCGGCGGAGCCGCCCGAGGGCGGCTAGACCCCCGTCGGCAGAGGAGGACGCGCGGTGCGGACGGTGATCCGTGGCATGGGTGAACTGTGCATCACCGCCGGGCTGATCCTCATGCTGTTCGTGACGTACGAGCTGTGGGGCACCGGCCAGTACACGAAGGGCGCGCAGGACCGCCTCGGCGACGAGATGCTGAAGAACTGGCGGGCCGCCAAGGTCACCACCGAGCGGGTGAAGCTCGGCAAGGGACTCGCCATGATCCGCATCCCCCGGTTCGGGAAGGACTACCACTTCGTCGTGATCGAGGGCGTCGACCGCGCCGACCTGCGCAAGGGCCCCGGCCACTACCCGGGCACCGCGCTGCCCGGCCAGATCGGCAACTTCGTGGTCTCCGGGCACCGGACGACCTACTCCGCGCCGTTCAACCGGCTCGGCGAACTCGACCGCGGCGACAAGGTCCTCATCGACACCCGCGACGAGCAGTACGTCTATACGGTCACCGACCGCAGGATCGTGAAGCCGTCGGCGACGGAGGTGACCGATCCGGTCCCGTTCCACCCGAAGCGGCGGCCGACCGAGCGGCTCATCACCCTCACCACCTGCCACCCGAAGTACTCCGCCGCGAAACGAATGATCGTCTTCGGTGAGCTGGCCGAGGCGCGGCCCCGCGCGGAGTCCGCCCAGCAGGCCGCCGGAAAGTAGGAGGTGTTCCGTGTACGCCTGGATCTGGCGCCGGCTGCCCGGCACCTGGCAGACCAAGACCGGCACCGCGCTCGGCGTGATCCTCGTGATCGCCGCCGTCCTCTGGTACGTGGTGTTCCCGTGGGTCGAGCCCAAGGTCCAGTTCGACCACGGCGTCGTGCAGAACCCGGCGCCGTCCGGCTCGGCCACCCCGGGCTGATCCGCCATGCGCGTCCTCGTCGTCGACAACCACGACAGCTTCGTCTTCAACATCGTCCAGTACCTGCTGGAACTCGGCGCCGACTGCGTGGTCAGGGACCGCTCGGACGTCGCCGTCCGGGACGCCGCCGGTGCCGACGGCGTCCTGCTGAGCCCCGGGCCCGGGCATCCCGCCGACGCCGGGGTGTGCCTCGACCTCGTCGGGGACGCCGAACGCCGCGCCGTCCCGCTGCTCGGCGTCTGCCTCGGCCACCAGGTGATCGCCCACGTGCACGGCGCGACGGTCGGCCGGGCGCCCGAGATCGTCCACGGCTCCACGAGCGAGATCCACCATGACGGCGCGGGCGTCTTCCGGGGCCTGCCGGCACCGTTCGCCGCGACCCGCTACCACTCGCTCGCCGTCGACCCAGCGACCGTCCCGGACGTCCTCGACGTGACCGCACGCACCCCCGACGGCGTCATCATGGGGCTGCGCCACCGCACCCGCCCCATCGAAGGCGTCCAGTTCCATCCGGAGTCGGTCCTCTCGGAAGCCGGGCACCGCCTCCTCCAGAACTGGCTCACCGGCGCCGCCCACGACCCGCACACGCCGGCACAGGCCACCTGACCGCTCCGGCGGTCCAGGAAGCCCGTCCGGAAAAATTTCGGTTGAAATCCGTAACGTCTCATGACGACGTGACGAAGACCATAACGAGGGCTTCCGCCATTGCCCCCGAGTGGCGGAAGCCCTCTTCGCTTGCCCACACCCGACCCACACGGCGTGTCGGCACCATCGCGACGAAAGCACATGGCCCCGCCTTCCGGCCGGAAGGCGGGGCCATGTGCGCGGACGATCAGCCCTGGTCGTTGCCTGGGAAGCCCGGGAAGCCGGGTGTGGGCGTGGTGCCGGGGCTGGGGGGCGGCGACTGGGTCTGCGGCTGCTCCGCCACGAAGATCGTCACCGTGTCACCCGGCGCGACCGTCGCGTCCGGGCCGGGCTGCTGGTCATAGACCAGGCCGGGCGCGACCTGCTTGTCCGGCGGCGGCGCGCCCTTCTGCACGTTGCACTTCAGGCCGAGGCCCTGCAGCTTCCCGCACGCGGCCCGCTGGCTGTTGTTGAACAGGTTCGGCACCTTCAGGTTCGTCGGGCCGTTCGACACCTTCACCGTGACGGTCGAGTTCTTCGGCGCCTTCGAGCCGCCGGGAGGGTTGGTGCTGATCACGCTGAGCCGCGGGACGGTGTCGCTCGACTCGACCCGCTTCTCGACCTCGAACCCGCGTTCCTCAAGGATCTTCTTGGCCGCCGCGTACGGCTGGTTGGTCACGTCCGGGACCTCGACCTCCGTGGGCGGCTTCTTGCCCTTGGAGACCAGCAGCGTCACCGTGGCGCCCTTGGCCGCGTTCGTGCCGGGCTGCGGGTCCGAGCTGATGACGTACCCGCGGCGGACGTCGTCGTTGTAGTCCGTCTTCGCCTCGCCGACCTTGAAGCCCAGCTTGGTGAGCTGCGCCGTCGCGTCCGTCTGCGAGACGTTGACGATGCTCTTCGGAACCGCGACCTGAGAGTCCTTGTCCTTGCCGCTCATCATGAGGCCGATGAGCGCCGCGCCGCCGATGAACAGCACGGCGAGGCCCACCCACAGTGCCGCCTTCTTGCCGCCGCCTCCGCGTCCCTGGTCATCGTCGTCGTACCGGACCGGCGGCAGGCCGTACCCGTCGTCGGCCGGACGCCGCACCTGCGTGTGCGCCGGGCCGCCGTACCCGCCCATCACCTGCGTGCCCTGCGGCTGCCCGCCCATCAGCATCGTGGACGCCGCCGTCGACGCCACGGGCTGCCCCTGCAGGACGCGCTGGATCTCCTGCCGGAACTCCGTCGCGTTCTGGTAGCGGTGGTCGGCCTCCTTCGCCATCGCCTTCAGCACCATCGCGTCGGCCCACTGCGGGATCTGCGGGTCCACCTGCGACGGCGGTACCGGCTCCTCCCGGACGTGCTGGTAGGCGATCGCGACCGGGGAGTCGCCGGTGAACGGCGGCTTGCCGGTGAGCAGCTCGTACAGGACGCAGCCCGTCGAGTAGATGTCGCTGCGGGCGTCCACCCGTTCGCCGCGGGCCTGCTCGGGCGACAGGTACTGGGCGGTGCCGATCACCTGGGCGGTCTGCGTCATGGTGGCCGCCGAGTCGGCCATGGCCCGGGCGATGCCGAAGTCCATGACCTTGACCTCGTGCTGCCGGGTGAGCATCACGTTGGCCGGCTTGATGTCGCGGTGCACGATCCCGCCGCGGTGGCTGTAGTCCAGCGCCCGCAGGATCCCGTCCGTGATCTCCAGGGCCTTGTCCGGAAGCAGCGCGCGGTTCTCCCTCAGCAGGTCGCGCAGCGTGCTCCCGTCCACGTACTCCATGACGATGTACGGGATCGGGGTGTCGCCGATCATGTCCTCGCCGGTGTCGTACACCGCGATGACCGAGGGGTGGTTCAGCGACGCGGCCGACTGGGCCTCGCGCCGGAACCGGGCCTGGAACGTGGGATCACGGGCCAGGTCGGACCGCAGCGTCTTGATTGCGACGATGCGATCGAGGCGCAGATCTCGGGCACGGTAGACCTCGGCCATGCCGCCCCGCCCGATCACCGTATCGAGCTCGTAGCGGCCGCCGAGCAGCCGAGGTTGACTCATATGTGCACTTTCCCTCGTACGTCTACACCTTGTCTCCTGAACCTAGCCCCCCGTCCTCTGCGGGAGGGGGATCCGGGCTCGGAGTTGACGGAGTCGTGGTGCTCTCCGTCGGGATGGGTGTCGGCTCAGGGGCGGTGGGAGTCGCCCGGGGCGGATTCGTGGATGGCTTACGTGAAGGGGACGCCTCGTACGCCCCACGCGTTGACGGACGGATCCTATGTGTCCGATGCCGTGGAGGGACAGCCGGCCTCTCCCTGCTTCGTGCCTTCCGCCTTGGCGGGACGGTGCCGGGACTCGCCGCCGGGTCTTCGACGATCTCGCCTCCGGCCGGCCGGGTGGCAGGAGCGGCGGGCGGATCCCGCTCGTCCTTGCCGGAGCCGGCGAAGGCGAGCCCTTTCCACAGGGAGCCGACGACGATGACGCAGACCAGCAGTACGGCGGCCACCGACGCGAACGCCAGTGCCGGGCGCCGTTGCCCGGGCGCTGACCCGTTGGTGAGGTTATCCGGCACCCGGCCGTCGTCAAATTCCGACATCTCGGACGGCCGCGGAGCGGTGCGATCCCCGTCGGTCGAGGAGGGCCTCGCGTGGCCTGTGGCCAGGGACGCCCGGATCCCCAGCGCCCGGGCGGCGACCGTCTCCGCGTCGGCCGGACGGTTCCGCGGCTCCTTCGCCAGCATCTCCATGATCAGCTCACGGGCGGCGGCCGGAACCCGGCGCGGCAGCTCGGCGGGCGCGTCCCGGACGTGCTTGAGCGCCACCTCCACCGGCGTGGGCCCGTCGAACGGCGGTGCCCCCGTCAGGCACTCGTAGGCCACCACGCCCAGCGAGTAGAGGTCCGCCGCCGGGGACAGCTCATGGCCCTGCGCCTGCTCCGGCGAGATGTAGTGCGCCGTCCCCATGACCATTCCGGTCTGGGTCTGCGACGCCGCCGCCAGCCGCCGGGCGATCCCGAAGTCGGTGATCTTCAGGGTGCCGTCCGGGGAAACCATCAGGTTCGCCGGCTTGACGTCCCGGTGCACGATCCCGGCCTCGTGCGCGACCGTCAGCGCCCGCCCCGCCTGCACGACCAGGTCGAGGACGGCCTCCAGCGGCAGCCCGCCGTCGCGCGCCAGGATCTCGTCCAGCGGCTCGCCCGGCACCAGCTCCATCACCAGGAACGTCCGGCCGGCCTGCTCGCCGTAGTCGAACGCCCGCGCGATCCCCGGATGCCGCAGCTCCGCCGCGAACCGCGCCTCCGATTCGAACCGGCCCCGCGCCCGCATGTCCGACCCGAGCTCCAGCCGGAGCAGCTTCACCGCCACCGGCCGGCCGGCGGCCTCGTCGTCCGCGCGCCAGACCTCGCCCATCCCGCCGATCGCCAGCCGCTCCAGCAGCCGGTACCGGTCGTTCAGGACGAGGCCCGTGCTCACTTCTGCAGGACCTTAGCCATGATCGCCCCCGCGATGGGGCCGGCGTTGGCGGCGCCGGAGCCCGGGGCCTCGGTCATCACCGCGAACGCGTACTTCGGGTTCTGCGTCGGGCTGAACCCGACGAACCAGTTGGCGTTCGGGTTGCCCGGCCCCTGCTCGGCGGTACCGGTCTTGCCGGCGATCCGCATGCCCTGGAGGTTCTTCGCGGTGCCCTCGGAGACCACCGCGCGCATCATGTCCTCCAGCTGGTCGGCCTGGTCGCCGGTCATCGCCTCGCCGAACTCCTTCGGGGAGGCGTTGTACAGCTCACTCTGGTCCTTGGCACGGACCTTCTGCACCACGTACGGGTTCATGATCTTGCCGCCGTTGGCGATCGAGCACGCGACCATCGCCATCTGCAGCGGGGTGGCCCGCACGTTCTCCTGGCCGATGCCGGACCGGGCCGTCCCGTCCTTGCCGGTCGGGATGGTGTTGCCCTTGGCGTCCTTGACCGACACCGGGATGTCGCTCTCCGCCGCGTACATGTCGGGCTCCAGCTGGACGTGCTTGCCGAACCCGAACGGCTCGGCGCCCTGGTGCAGCTCCTCGATGCCCAGGTCCAGCGCCATCTTCGCGAACGAGGTGTTGCAGGACTCGGCGAACGCGCCCCGCAGCGGCGCCGAACCGGCGCAGCTGCCGCTGTCGTGCGAGTTCGGCAGCGGACGGCCCGACTCCGGCAGGATCAGCTGCCCGGTGTTCACCGTCGACGAGCTGTTGAGGCCGAGCTTCTGCATACCGATCGCCGACACCACGGCCTTGAACGACGAACCGGGCGGGAACGTCTGGCTCATGGCGTTGTCGACCAGCGGCTTGACGACGCCGTCGCCCTTGTCCAGCTCCTCCAGCCGCTTCCCGCCCTTCTCACCGGTCTGCGGCGCGACCTCGTTCGGGTCGAACGACGGCCACGACGCCGCCACCTTCACCGCGCCCGTCTCCACGTCGATCACCACGGCGCCGCCGCGGCGGCCCGGCGCCGTCCGCGCCTTCAGCTGCTCGTACGCGGTCCGCTGCGCCTGCGGGTCGATCGTCAGCTCGACGTTCGCTCCCTCGGCCTTCTTGCCGATGAAGGTGTCGAACCAGCGCTGCTGCGTGATCCGCTTGTCCTTGCCGCCGAGCAGCGAGTTGTAGGCCCGCTCGACCTGCGTGGCGTTCCCGTTGAAGTACCCCGTGACCGGCGCGAAGATCGCCCCGTCCTTGTAGGTGCGGCCGTACTTCGGGTTGTCCTTGCCGGTCTCCTTCGACGTCACCAGCACCTCGCCGCCCGCGGAGATCTGGCCGCGCGGCGAGTTGAAGACGTCGGCGTACTGCCGGCTGTTGTTGGAGTCGGTCCGCAGATCTTCCGCCTCGCTGCCCTGGACGTAGTTGATCTGCGCCATCAGCCCGAAGAACAGCAGCAGCGCGAAGATCGCCACCCGCCGGACCGGCTTGTCCATATTCATGGGGAGGAACTCACCTCGTGCTCACGATCTGGGTCATGCCCTCGTCCTGGATCGCCTGCGGGGCCGGCTTGCGCGCGTCGTGGCTCATCCGCACCAGAATCGCGATCAGGATCCAGTTGGCCATCAGCGACGACCCGCCCTGGGACAGGAACGGGGTCGTCAGGCCGGTGAGCGGGATGAGCCGTGTGACGCCTCCGACGATCACGAAGACCTGGAGGGCCAGCACGAACGACACACCGCCCGCGAACAGCTTCAGGAACGGGTCCCGGGCCGCCACGGCGGTCTTCATCCCGCGTTGCACGATCAACGCGTATATCAGCAGCAACACCATCAGCCCGGTCAGCCCGAGCTCCTCGCCCAGCGAGTCGAAGATGAAGTCGCTGAACGACAGCGGCGTGCGCCACGGCTCGCCCTGGCCGAGGCCGGTGCCGAGCACCCCGCCCTGCCCCAGTGCGAACAGGCCCTTCATCAGCTGCGCGCTGTCGGAGTACTCGCCGCCGAGTTCGGCGCAGGCGGAGAAGCCCGGCGAGAGGTCGCCCTGCGCCTTGTACTTCTTGAAGATGTCGGTGTCGGGGTTGACCGGGACGACCTTGCCGTTCTCCAGCAGGCAGCCGCCGTCGAAGTACGGCTTCGGGTTCTGCCAGATGTCGATGCGCTGGTTCACGTGGCCCATGAACGGCAGCAGGGTCGCGATGAACACGCCCACCGCCAGCAGCCCGATACCGATCACCACCCAGGAGACGCGCTGGGTCGCGATGTAGAGCATCGACACGAACAGGCCGAAGAACAGCAGCGCGGTGCCGAGGTCCTTCTGCATGAACAGGACGCCCAGGCAGAAGAACCAGATCACCATGATCGGGCCGAGGTCGCGGGCCCGCGGCAGGCTGATCGGGCCGAGCTTCTTGCCGATCAGCGACATCGCCTGCCGCTTGTTGACCAGATAGCCGGCGAAGAACACGACCAGCAGCAGCTTCGCGAACTCGCCCGGCTGCACCGAGAAGGGGCCCACGGAGATCCACACCCGGGCGCCGTTGATCGACTGGCCGATGCCGGGGACGATCGGCAGCAGCAGGAGGATGACCGCGGTGAGGCCGATCAGGTACGTGTAGCGCTGCGCGGTCTTCGGCGTGAACGACAGCGGGGCGTCCGGCTTGCTGGTGTCCCGCATGATCAGCACGGCGGCGACGAACAGGCCGATGCCGACGAACGTCCACATCAGCTGGCCGGGCGCGTCCGCGGCGTCCGCCACGAGCTTCTTGCCGGCCAGCGCGGCGGCCTTGCGGTCGTGGCTGGTGTCCAGGTCGAGCCGGTAGATCATCGCCAGTCCGATGCCGTTCAGCCCGACCGCCAGCGGCAGTAGCAGCGGATCGGCGTACGGGGTGAACTTCGCCTGGACGAAGTAGGCGGCGAACGCCATCACCACGAGGCCGCCGCCGTACACGAACAGGCCGCCCGGGATGTTCCCGTCCCGGGCCAGCCCGACCTCCGCGAACGCCGACAGCGTCAGGACCATCGCGAAGATCAGCAGTGCCAGCGAGGCCGCGTTGCGGCGCTGGTACGGCAGGTGCGCCCTGATCTGCTCGCCGATCGAGTGCATCTACGTGCCCCCTGCGCTGGTGGGACAGTTCTTGATCGACGTGTCGCGCTGCTTGCACTGGGTCCGGTGGGCGGTGAGCTCGTCGAGCTTCGCCAGCGCGCCCTGCTGCCCGATGAACACCAGGGAGCCCTTCTCGACCGCCGTGACGTCCTGCGCGGGGAGTTCGTCGACCGGGATGTCGCTGGCCCTGATCTTGGCCTGCTTGCAGTTCTGCTGCCCCCGGCCCCGCACGATGGTGACCTTGCCGCCCTCGTTGACGAGCGAGTACTTGCAGACCGCGTCCTCGAGCCGCTTCAGCGCGGCCGGGCCGTCCACCGTGTAGGTGTCCTTGACCTGCTGCTGCAGATCCTGCGGGAGGTCGGCCACCATGATCGGCTGCTTCGGCTGGTCCTTCGCGGCCGCCCTGCGGGACAGGCTGATGCCCGGCACCTTCTGCGTCGTCCCGCGGTACAGGACGACCTGGCCCTTCTCCGTGCCGACGTAGTAGCCGTTCCGGACGTTCTGCAGCAGCACGAACCCGCCCGCCACGACGCCGACGACGACCACGCCCGCCACGACGACCAGCCACGTCCAGCGGCGGCTTCCGCCCCGCCTCGCCCGCGCCGGAGGCGCCTGCGGCATCGCGCCCGGCGCCGGCGGGGCGCCCATCGGGTCGCCCATCGGCATCGCGGCCTGCGGCGGCGGCATCTCGTCCACCGCGACCGGCGGCTGCGGGCGGGTCTCGCGCAGCTGCGCGGCGCGTCCCGCCGGTGTGTCCGCCACGGTCGTGTTCGGGCCCGTCCCGCCGCCCGGCGGCTCCGGCGGCGCAGCGTTCGCCGCCGCGCCCACCGCGTGGCCGGGGCCGCCCGTCGGGGGCTGCCGCTCCAGATCCACGACGTCCGCGACGACACAGGTGATGTTGTCGGGGCCGCCGCCCCGGTTAGCCAGGTCGATCAGCTGCCGGACGGCCTGCTCCGGGTCGTCCACGTCCGTCAGCACCTGGAAGATCGTCTCCGCCGTGACGACGCCCGACAGGCCGTCCGAGCACAGCAGGTACCGGTCGCCGACCTTCGCCTCGCGCAGCGACAGGTCCGGATCGACCTCGCCGCGGCCGTCCAGCGCCCGCAGCAGCAGCGAACGCTGCGGGTGCGACGCCGCCTCGTCCGGGCTGATCCGGCCCTCGTCCACCAGCGACTGCACGAGCGTGTGATCGTGCGTGATCTGGAACAGGCTGCCGTCCCGCAGCAGGTACGCGCGGGAGTCCCCGATGTGCACCAGCGCGACCTGGTTGCCCGCCCACAGCATCGCCGTCAGCGTCGTCCCCATGCCCTGCAGGGCCGGATCCGACTCCACGATGCGGTGCAGGTTGTCGTTCGCCGCCTTGACCGTGTGCTCAAGCGCGGCCAGCAGTTCCGTCGCCGGCAGGTCCTTGTCGAGCGCGCGCAGCGCCTCGATCGCCGCGGCGCTCGCGATCTCGCCGCCGACGTGCCCGCCCATCCCGTCGGCCACCGCGAGCAGATGCGCGCCCGCGTACGCCGAGTCCTCGTTGCCCTCGCGCAGCATGCCCACGTCGGAGCGCGCGGCGTAGCGGATTCCCAGAGTCATTTGCGCAGCTCGATCACGGTCTTGCCGATACGGACCGGTACGCCCGGCGGGACCGGCATCGGCCGGCTCACCTTCGTGCGTCCGAGATACGTGCCATTGGTCGAGCCGAGATCTTCCACGATCCACTGACCGTCCTGCGCGAAAAGTCGGGCATGCCGGCTCGAAGCGTAGTCGTCGGTCACGACCAGCGTGGAGTCATTCGCCCGACCGATGGTGATGGGCACCCCCGTGAGGTCGATGACGGTGCCGGCGCGCTCGCCCTGGACGACCACCAGCTTCGTCGGGGCGGCGCTCTGGGCGCTGCGCTGCGGGCGCGGCGGTTTCGGCTGCCTGGCCGCCTTCGGGGGACGTGGCTGGGACGCGCGCGTGGCCGCCTTCGACGCGGCCTTCGAGCCGAAGAGGTCGGCCCTGATCACACCGACGGCCGCGATGACGAAGAGCCACAGCACCGCGAGGAACGCCAGCTTGATCAGCGTGAGGGTGAATGGGGACATCGGAGTCGGGGTTACTCCCTATCGCGGCGGAACACAAGAGTTGTACGGCCCATCGTGACCCGGGAGCCGTCGACCAGCGTGACCCGCCGGATCGGCTGCCCGTTCACGAACGAGCCGTTGGTCGACCCTAGATCCACGAGAGCGATTTCGGGACCTTCTACGCGGATCTCGGCATGGTGCCGGGACACGCCCGGGTCGACGAGACGCAGGTCGCAGTCGGTGCCGCGACCAAGCAGAGTGACCGGGGTATTGATCTCATAGGTGCGCTGAGTCGTGTCGGATCCCTCCACGGCCGTGGTCACCAGCAGCCGCGGATGCCCGCCGAGGGCCCCGCCCCGGCCGGCCTGCGGCACATCGCTCACCGGCCGGCGGATCTCCCCGCCCTCCACCGTCGAGCCCCTGATCACCCCGGACCTGATCCGGAACATGCCCGTGGCGAGATCCCCCGCGTTCTCGAACCGCACGCGCACCGGTCCCACGAAGGAGTACCCCTGCTCCTTCGCGTACTCGCGCGCGAGATTCGCCAGCTCCTGGCTCAGGCTGTCGGCGTACACCTGGAGCCGCTGCCCGTCCTGCTGAGAGATCTCCACGACGAAGTCGTTCGGAACGAGCGTGCGGCCCTGTGCCACGATCGCCGCCCGATCGTCCATCTCGCGCTGCACAGCACTGGCCACCTCGACCGGCTGCAGCTCGGACTTGAAAGCACGGGCGAAGGCTCCTTCGACCATGCCCTCGAGCCGTCGCTCGAAGCGCTGAATGACGCCCACGGGCACCTCCCTTCCCCACTGGTAGACGATCGTATCGGTGCGAAGGTTCGCTCGGCGTACCTGGATACCTAACCACTGCCGCGACCGTGCTAGCCTTTTCAGGCACCTGGAAACGGGTCGGCACCCATGGGCGGGTGGCGGAACGGCAGACGCGCACGGTTCAGGTCCGTGTGTCCTAACGGATGTGAGGGTTCAAATCCCTCCTCGCCCACGAACGAGTCGGGAGTGGTGTGCCCACGGAAAGCGTGGGCCAGCACTCCTTCTTTGTGTTTGCCTGGGGGGCGACCCCCAGACCCCCGATGTGGGGGCTCCGCCCCCACGCCCCCTCCCGGTTTCGGTCGCTGACCACCTGGCTGTGGGTGCGTGGTTTCGCTTCCTTGGGGCTTCGCCCCTTGCCCCCTTCTTGGCTGACGTCCTCGGGCTTGCTGGTGTCGCAGTCGTCTGGCGAGACTGCTTTGCGTCATGCGTCCCGCTTGTGGGTGAACACCTCGCCGAGGGCATGGTTCCACTCTCCCTGGTTGCGGGCGCTGTGACCAGCCCGGGCTTCTCACGACCCGTGGCTGCCAGTGCTTGGCGCCGTCTTCGATGTTGACGCTGGTCTGCTCGCAGAGCTACGGGGGCTGGGTATGGGGTCGACCTCGCGCAGGCTCGGGTCGGTGCCGCGGCCGTCGGGCTTGAGCGGGCACTGGACACGCCCGCTGTCGCGGGGCACATGTACCGCTGGCGGCCGTTGTCGTTGGGCTTGCCCTTGGGGGCCAGGGCGAATCGAGTCCGTGCGCCGATACGAGCACGCCAGGTTTCCTGGTCGATCGCCTTGGGGTCGTCGGGGTTGCGACGGTGGTCGATGGTGGCGTTGACGAGGTCGGCGGGCATCGAGGGGCAGTACCAGGTTCCTTCGACCAGGTTGGCGCCGTGGATGCTGTCGATCTTTCCGAGTTGGTCGATGCGGTAGTCGTAGGTGGGCCGGTAACCGAGCTTGCGCAGGGGGATCTGCCAGTCGCCGGGCGTGGAGTTGTTGTAGGCAGCGTCGGCGGCGAGGTCCCCTGCAGGGTGCCCGCGGCGCCGGATGTCGTTGAGGACGGCGATGCCGTTGGCGCCGGGGCTATGCCCGGGTTTGTCGAGGATGAAGCCCACGGTGAGTGCGGGAAGGGCGTCGGGGTCACCGCAGCCGCCTGGCATGGGCCGGGGTAATGGTGGGGGTTGCGGGCGACAGCAAGTGTGGCGTCGTAACCCCACAGCAACTTGCTCGTGGTTCTGCGGCGGCCGCGCGGTCGCGGCGCCGAAGGCGTCAGGTCGGGGTCGCGGTGGTCGCCCTCACGGACGTAGAAGGCGGCGTCGGGGTCGGTGGAGGTGTAGTCCCTCTTGGGACCCACGCGACTCGATCAGCGAGACCAGCGCCACTCCAGGCAGATGGAGACAAGGCGCGCCGGCATGGCCGGGCGCAACAAGTGCAGCGCGCAGCGTCCTGAGGGGGCGCAGGAGTGGTCACGATGGGATCGATCGCCTCGGCTGGAGGCTGGTGCTTCAGGGTGTGGGGGCCGCGCTTGGGGGTTCCTGCTGGCGGGCGAGGAGGCCGGAGATGGTCACCTCCGCGGTCCGGCGTACCACGTCGGTGAAGTTCAGGCGCATAGCGGCCAGTTCGGGGTCGGAGGCGTAGGCGGCCTGCAGGGCCTCGGTGGGCTGGTCGCAGGGCCAGGCGGCGCCGGCCATCAGCAGGGTCACCTCCACCAGTTGTGCCGCGCCTTGGGGGCCAAATTCGGGTACGTGTCGCGTCACCAACTGGACCAGGTCGGCCATGGCGCGTTTGGCGGCGTGTTTGTGGTCGATGGCGACCTGGGTGGAGATGTTGTGCTCCAGCACCGCGGTCTGGGTGCTGAGCAGGTCGCACAGGACGGGCCGCTCCACCATCGAGGTGGCCAGGACGTCGGCCAGCCGGTCACCGCGCTCGCGGGGGGTTCCGTCGGCGGGCCCGTATGAGCGTTCCAGGTCGGTGATCCAGTCCTGGACCTGGGCATCGAGCAGTTCGAGTAGGACCGCCTCCCGCGACTCGAAGTAGCGCAGGACGTTGGACTTGGCCAGTCCGATGCGGCGGCTGAGCTCATTCAGGCTGAGCTTGGCGACCGGCATCTCGGTCAGCATCGCCGCCGCGGTGGTGAGGATCTGCCGCCGCCGCTCGGTCCGCTGTTCTTGGGTGCGGGCGCGCTGGAAGTTCACCGCCCCATCGTACATACCAGCGGTCTCTTGTTAAGAGCCCAGCGGTCTGATACGGTCCGAGTTATTACAGACCGACAGTCTTTTAACGGGGGGTTCGTGATGTACCAGGTTCCTGATCAGCGGGGAAGGCTCGCGGTGGTGACCGGCGCCAACAGCGGGACCGGCAAGGCGGCGGCGACGCGGCTGGCCGCGGCCGGCGCGAGCGTCGTCCTGGCGGTTCGCACGCCGGCCAAGGGCGAGCAGGCCCGCGCCGAGATCGTCGCCGCGCACCCGTCCGCCGACGTTCAGGTACGCCGGATCGATCTGGCCGATCTGGCCTCGGTGAAGGAGTTCGCCGACGGATTGATCGCCGACGGCCGCCCGCTCGACCTGCTGCTGAACAACGCCGGGGTGATGTTCCCGCCCGTGCGCCACGAGACGGTCGATGGCTTTGAGTTGCAGATGGGCAGCAACTTCCTGGGCCCGTTCGCCCTCACCGTGCGGTTGCTGCCGCTGCTCCTGGCCGCGCCCGCACCGCGGGTGGTGACGATGACCAGCGGTATGGCCGCCCGCGGCGAGATCGACTTCGGCGACCTCAACTGGCGCGAGCAGTACGACCCGATCCGCGCCTACGCCCGTTCCAAGCTCGCGGACCTGCTGATGAGCCGGCACCTCGCGCGCATCGCGACCGAGCACGGCTGGCCGCTGCTGTCGACCGGCGCCCACCCGGGCAACGCCGCCACCAACATCGCCGCCTCCGGTCCCCGGCTGGGCGGGGAGCCGAGCCTGCTGTTCCGCATCGCGTGGAAGGTCACCCCGCAGCACAGCGCCGAGGCCGGTGCCGAGCCGATGCTGTACGCCGCGACCAGCCCGCAGGCGACCCAAGGCGGCTACTACGGACCCCGCTGGAACCTGGTGGGCCCCGCCAGGCCGGCCCGGCCGACCAAGAAGGGCCTGGACCAGGACGTGGCGGCCCGGCTGTGGGCCGAGGCCGAGCGCTTGACCGGAGTGAGCGTTCCCGCGCACCTCTGACCACCCGCACTCACCCATGCCCATCCTGACTCCTCCGCACGAGGAGGACCAGGTCACTCATGCGCGCCCGGCTGCCCACGGGCACACCGACCACGAAAGGCACAACAGATGTCAGCTCTGAACGGCAAGGCCGCCCTCATCACCGGCGGCAGTAAAGGCACCGGCCTTGGGATCGCCCGCGCCTACGTCCGCGAAGGCGTGGCAGTCGCGATCACCGGCCGCGACACCGAGGCGCTGAAATCGGCCCAGGCCGAACTCCAGGCCCTGGTCGCCGGCGCCCGTGTTCTCGCGATCGTCGCCGACAACAAGGACCACGACGCCGCCGGGCACGTCATCACCCAGGTCGTCGCGGAGTTCGGCCGCCTGGACATCCTCATCAACAACGCCCAGGAGTTCCGCACCGGTATCGCGATCGAGGACATCAGCTGGGACGACATGATCTCCAGCTACGAGTCCGGAGTCTTCGCGACCTGGCGGTACATGGTCGCAGCGTTCCCGCACCTGAAGCAGACCCAGGGGACCGTCATCAACATGGGTTCGGGGGCCGGAACCCAGTCCATCCCGCTGCACGGTGCCTACGGCTCCAACAAGGAGGCGATCCGTGGCCTGTCTCGCATCGCCGCCCGGGAGTGGGGCCGCCACCAGATCACCGTCAACGTGATCAACCCCTATGTCGCCTCGGCCGAGTCCGAGCGCTACGAACGCGAGCACCCCGAGGTGATCGCGGAACTGCTCAAGAGCCTGCCGCTGGGCCGCATCGGCGACGCCGAACTGAACGTGGGCGGGCTGTGCGTCTTCTTGGCCAAGCCCGAAGGCAAGTACATGACCGGCTCGACGTTCGACGTCGAGGGCGGCAGCTTCATCCGCCCCTGACCACCCGGTATCCGCACAGACCACCGGCTCGCCCCAGAGTGCGCCGCCTACACCAGGCGGCCACCCACGACAGAAAGAGCACACCATGGCCGATCAGCTCGACCTCCCCTTCGACAAGGACACCACCGCCGAGGAGGTGATCGCCGGAGTCGACCTCACCGACAGGCGCGCCATCGTCACCGGCGCTTCCTCCGGCCTGGGAGCCGAGACCGCACGCGCCCTGGCCTCGGCCGGCGCCGAGGTCACCCTGGCGGTGCGCAACACCGAGACCGGCAACAAGGTCGCCCAGGACATCACCGCCTCCACCGGCAACGCAGGCGTGCACGTAGTTCACCTGGACCTGGATGACCGCACCTCCATCGACGCGTTCACCGGCGGGTGGCGGGGCCCGCTGCACATCCTGGTCAACAACGCCGGCATCATGGCGCTGCCCGAGCTGACACGCACCCCGCAGGGCTGGGAGCAGCAGTTCGCCACCAACCACCTGGGCCACTTCGCCCTGACCCGGGGCCTGCATGGCGCGCTCGCCGCGGCAGACGGTGCTCGCGTCGTCGTGGTCAGCTCGGCCACCCACCACGCCTCCTCTGTGGTGTTCGAGGACATCCACTACCGGAACCGCCCCTACGACCCGTGGCAGGCCTACGGTCAGTCCAAGACCGCCAACATTCTGTTCGCGATCGAGGCCGCCAAGCGGTGGGCCGCAGACGGCATCGCCGTCAACGCCATCGAACCCGGCGCGATCTACGACACCGGCCTTCTGCGCCATGTCGAGATCACACCGGAGCTCCAGCAGATCGTCGACGCCACCCCGTGGAAAAGCGTCCAGCAGGGCGCGGCCACCCAGGTGCTGCTGGCCGCCTCACCGTTGGTGGAAGCCGTCTCCGGTGGCTACTTCGCCGACTCCAACGTCATCGAGCGCTCTGAGACCAACCCCAATGGCCTGGCCCCGCACGCCGCAGACGCTGAGGCGGCCGCGCGCCTGTGGAAGATCTCGGAGGAGCTGCTCGACCTTTGACGACGGCCGCGTCGGCCACCGCCGCGGCGATGGCCGACGCCCCCCGGAACGAGCCTCCCTAAGACGACGCCCACCGCGAAACCGAAACGACAAGGAAGAACGATGACGGCACAGGGATCCACCAAGGACGCGTTCGACGCAGTCCGAGACGAGTTCGAGAAGGGGCTGCGAAGTGACGAGCTCGGAGCCTCCGTCGCTTTGGACCTGGACGGCGAGACCGTGGTCGATCTGTGGGGCGGTCACCGCGATGCTGAGCGGACCTCGCCTTGGACGCGCGAGACGATCGTCAACGTCTTCTCGACGACCAAGACGGTGACGGCGCTGGCCATCCTCGTGCTCGCCGACCGTGGTCTGATCGACCTGGACGCGCCCGTGGCGACGTACTGGCCCGAGTTCGCCCAGAGCGGCAAGGAGAGCGTCCTGGTCCGGCATGTGATGGGCCACACCTCCGGAGTGTCCGGCTGGGATCAGCCCATAACCATGACCGATCTCTACGACGTGCGGGCCTCCACCGCCCGGTTGGCCGCCCAACAGCCCTGGTGGACCCCCGGGACGGCGGGCGGATACCACGCCCTCAGCCAGGGGCACCTCCTGGGAGAACTGGTCCGCCGCGTCGACGGACGCTCACTCACCGACTTCGTCGCCGAGGACCTCGCCGCACCCTTGGGCGCCGATGTGCAGCTCGGCGCCCGAGAACAGGACTGGGGCAGGGTCGCTCCCGTCGTACCACCGGGGCCGTTGCCGTTCGACCTGTCGACGCTGGACCCCACCACCGTGTCCTTCCGGACCATGACGGGCCCCGCCCCTGACGCCGAAGCGGTGAACACCCCGCAATGCCGGCGCGCCGAGATCGGCGCCGCCAACGGGCACAGCAACGCGCGAGGGCTGGTCACCCTGCTGCGCGCCCTTACTCTCGGCGGCGCCGCCGACGGGGTCCGCCTCCTGTCGGAGGCGATGGTCGACCGCGTCTTCGAGGTGCAGGCCGACGGCCCGGACCTGGTCAACGGTGCCCCGATGCGTTGGGGCATGGGGTTCGGCCTGACGCCCGTGGATCAGGCTCCCTTCCTGCCCGCCGGGCGGGTCGCCTGGTGGGGAGGCTGGGGCGGATCCCTCGTCGTGGTGGACCTGGACCGGCGCGTCACCTTCGCTTACACGATGAACAAGATGGGCAGCGGTGGTTTGACCGGGTTCGACCGGGCCGGACGGTACCTGACCGCTGCATACCAGGCCCTGTAGCCGCGCTTGCAGACGGGACGTCATAGGGCCCGCCCACACGACCGGCCGACCCGCGACGCATGGGCGGCTAGCTCACGCCGGCACGCGGAATCTCAGAGGCCTGAGCGAGGCAGGACCAGCGCGGTGACCAGCCGATCGAACAGTTCGGGCGTGGCGGTTTCCGGGTCGACCAGGTGCTCCAGGCCGAACCCGTTGAACAGGCTGACCAGGCCCAGCGCCAGATCGGCGGCGGGCAGGGAGAGCTCGAACCCCCACCTGGCCGCGTGTTCCTCCAACGCGGTGGCGACGACCACGCAGCACTCCTCGCGGTGGGCGTTGAGGAACGCGCGCGCGTCCGGGTCGTGAACGGCCTTCAACCAGAACTGCACGAACAGCAGATGACGCTCGGGGCCGTCGCGCAGCTCACCGATCATCACCTCCCCGATCTGCCGGGTCTGCTCCCTCAGCGTCTGCGTCGGGGCCACAGCGCGGGCGATGCGCTCGATGCGCTGGGCGACGGTCTCGCCCAGCAGAGCCAACAGCAGCTCCTCCTTGCCCGTGAAGTTGGAGTACACCGCCCCTCGCGTCAAGCCCGCCGCCGCCGCGACCTGCTCCAGTGACGTCCCGCCGTACCCGTGCTGGGCGAACAACGTGATCGCGGCGTCCATCACCGCCGCCCTGATCTCGGCGCGCGGCCTGCGCCGGACCCGGCCCGGCGGCGAAGCAGGCGTTGACATGCACAACCCCCATCTGAATACATACTCGTATCGGATACAGTTCTGTATTGAATTCGGTTCTGTATCGAGCCTATCGCCACCCCTGCGCCAGGAGGACATGTCATGGCTCTCACCCCGGCCCAGCGCCAGGCCCGCGAAGCGCTCATCCGCGAGCACTTCGACTCCGAGGTCCGCAAGGACTTCGAAGCGACACTGGCCACGATGGACCACCCGCGCTACGAGCTCGTCGGCACCGGCGAGGTGTTCCAAGGCCCCGAAGAAGTGGTCGCCTACCACCGGCGTTCGCGTACCGCATTCCCCGACCAGCGGCACGACAACGTGCGCCTGCACTTCACCGACGACGTCGTGGTCGCCGAGTTCGACCTGCTGGGCACCCACGAGGGCGAGCTGTTCGGGTTCCCCGCCACCGGCAAGACCTTCCGTACCCCGATGGTCGCGCTGTTCTTCTTCGACGGCCCCGACGGCCGGAAGATCACCTGCGAGCGGATCTACTTCGACTCCGCCTCCATCGCCTCCCAGCTCGGCCTCCTGCCGGGCGTGAGCTCATGACCGCCCCCGACTTCGCGGTCGCGTCCCTGCAGGCAACCTCGCCCGGCACCCCGATCGACGTCTTCGCCGACCGCTCCACGGTCCCCGGCGGACCGGGAGCGCGGCTGAGGTGGATCCGGGAGCGGGCCAGGGCGTTCCGGGCCGAGTTCGCCGCGACCGGCACCCCCGACCTGGTGTCCACCCACCCCCTCACCACACTGCCCTACCCGACCCGATTCGGGCTGTGGCGGGCGCCGCGCACCCCGGCTCCCTTCCTGGTGATCACCAACCGGATGCTGATCATTCGCTGGCACGAGCCCGGCGGGCGGCGCCGCACCCTGCTGTTCGAGCCCAGTGACATCGCCCTTGGGCGGAACACCCCCTACTTCGCGGCCCTCGCCGCCAAGGCCCCCGGCTTCCTGCGCAGATTCGTCGCGGTCGAGTACGGCACCGTCCCCGGCCACCTGGCCGCCGCCGGCATCGATCCAGCCGAGGTCGACTACCTCGTGTTCGACCACCTGCACACCCAGGACGTCCGCCGGTGGATCGGCATCACCCGTCCCCAGGCCGATCTCAGCCCGGACCTGCCGGTCGAGCCGCTGTTCCCCAACGCCAAGCTCATCGCCCAGCGCACCGAACTGGAGGCCATGGCCGACCTGCACCCCTTGCAGAAGCCCTGGTACCAGCCGGACGCCTACCGCGACCTGCGCACCGACCACGTCCTGGCCATCGACGGCGACGTCCTGCTAGGCCCCGGCGTCGCCCTCCTGTCCACCCCGGGGCACGTGCTAGGCAACCAGACCCTCGTCCTCAACACCGGCACCGGGATCTGGGCGTCCAGCGAGAACGCCATCGCCGCCGAATGCCTGGTCCCGCGGCAATCCCGCATCCCCGGCCTGTCCGGCTGGTCCCGCCGATGGGACCAGGAAGTGATCCTCAACGCCAACACCCTGGAATCCACCGCCGACCAGTACGCCTCCCTGGTCCTGGAGAAGAGCATCGTCGACCCATCCCAGAGCGACGCGCGCTTCCCCCAGTTCTTCCCCTCCAGCGAGCTCACCGCGAACCTCACCAGCCCCGGCGCCCGCCCCACCTTCACCCACCGGGCCATCACGCACGGCCACCCGAAAGGACTGCGCTCATGATCGCCGACCACACCGGCTCGGTTGCCCTCGTCACCGGAGCCGCATCCGGCATCGGCCGTGCCGTCGCGCGGCTCCTGGCCGAGCAGGGCGCCCTCGTCGAGGCCACCGACATCGACCCCCAAGGCCTGGCCGAACTGGCGGCCGAACACGAGACCCGAATCCGCACCACCGTTCTGGACGTGACCGACGCCGACGCCGTCCACGCCGCCGCCCGCCACGCCGCCGACCGGCACGGACGCATCGACGTCCTGGTCGCCAGTGCCGGCATCGTGGTCGCCGAGGAACGCGAGGCCGCCGCCGACACCCCGCGCGATTGGGACCGCTGCTTCGCCGTCAACGTCCGCGGCACCGACCACGCCTGCGAAGCAGTCCCGGACCAGATGCGCGCCCAAGGCGGGGGTTCCATCGTCACCCTGGGATCGATCTCCGCGCACGCCGCCCGCACCACCCTGGGCGCCTACCCCGCCAGCAAGGCCGCCGCCCTGCGCTACACCAAAGGCCTGGCCCCGCAGGTCGCCCCCGCGGGAATCCGCGTCAACTCAGTCTGCCCAGGCGCCGTGTGGACCGGCATCCAAGCCCGCATCATCGCCGAAGCCCACCGCGTGGTCAGTGCCCACGACCCCACCTACATCACCCCCGCGCCCGGCGATGGAGATGCGCGGGCCTTCTTCGAGCCCTACCGCGCCATCACCCCGCTCGGCCGCCCCCAGAGCACGCGCGACGTCGCCGCTGCCGTCGCCTTCCTCGCCTCCTCCGACGCCGTCCAGATCACCGGCCAGTGCCTGCACGTCGACGGCGGCGCCGTCATCCGCGACTGAAGGAAACCCGCCCCATGACCGTCCAGCTGTACGCCCTCACCTGCGGGCACCTCACCATCCCCCGCTCCTTCATGCTCGAAGGAACCGAAGGCACCATCAAGGTGCCCATCCCCGCCTACCTCATCGTCCACCCCAAGGGGACCGCCGTGTTCGACAGCGGCCTCAACACTGCCTCCCAGACCGACCCGCTCGCCTACGCCGGCGAATTCCTGCACGCCTTCCACGACTTCGACTTCTCCCCGGGCGAACAGATAACCGCCCGGCTGACCGCGATCGACGTCGACCCCGCCTCCATCAACCTGGTCATCAACTCCCACCTGCACTTCGACCACGCTGGAGGGAACGCCCAGCTCCCCAACGCCGACATCGCCGTCCAACGCCGCGAATGGACCCAAGCCCACACCAACGACGCCGAATACCGGGGCTACCTCGCCGCCGACTTCGATACCGGCCAGACCATCCTCCAACTCGACGGCGAGCACGACGTCTTCGGCGACGGAACCGTCGTCTGCATCCCCACCTACGGGCACACCCCCGGCCACCAATCACTCCGGGTCCGCACCACCACCAGCGAATACCTCCTCGCCGGAGACGCCTGCTACCTCCAGCACTCCCTCGACCACCTCCACCTGCCCGGCGTCATCGCCGACGAAGACGCAGCCCTCGACGTCTTGCACCGCTTCCGAGCCCTGCGCGACACCGGAACCCGCATCATGTACGGCCACGACCCCGACTTCTGGACCACCACCCCACAGGCACCCCACCCGCTCCCCTGAACACCGCCCCGCAACCAGCGCCACCACCACGATGTCGACCCGCGGTTCGTAGCGGGCGTTGCGGGCGCCGATGCGGCAGGCGGTCGCCTCACGGTTGCGTTCACCCTGTGCCCGGGGGGCCGTCGACGCTCCGTAGTCCGCACGAAGGGCACATCAAAGCGGCTCGAAACGCGACGTCCGCGTCGTCGAGGGTGACGGCAACCCTGCGGCCTTCGGGCGGTTGGTGATGAGGACTTCCGGTGGGTCTTGTGACCCAAGAACGATTCTCAACACCCTGTTCTCGTTCGGCTGTCTACCCGCCCGGCCTTCGATGTCTATGGGTTCCCGGTCGCGGGGGTGGTTGCGCGGAGTCCGTGGCGGCGGAGTTCGAGGTCGGCGAGTTTGCGGATGATGGCGGGTTGCTTCTGGCGCCAGGCGGCAGCGGGGTCGGGGCCGAGTTTGGCGAGTCTGGCCAGTGGTTGGTTGGCGAGGGCGCGCAGAGCGAGCAGGTCGATGCCTGCCGGCTGGTCGCGCAGGCGGGCGGTGGCGGTCGCCCGGGTGATCTTTCGGATGCGGCGGGGTATCCAGCGCAGGATGACCAGGGCGACGGGGCCGACGAGGAGCAGGACGACGAGCACGATGGACAGGTCGTCGATGATGCGTTGTTCGGCGGTGCCTGCTGAGGCGATGGTCTGCGCGGTCGCTCCGGCTTTGGCGAGGGGTTCGTCGGTATGGTCGCCGACGAGGGGAAGGCCGGAGAGGGTGTTCTGGAGGGTGGTGATGTTGTCGGCGAGGTCCTGACCGGCGTTGTGGACGGTTTCGCCGAGGGTGCCCAGCCGGGTGACCCACTGGTGGAGGTGGACGGCCAGCCAGGCCCAGGCGCTGATCCAGGCCAGCAGGAGGAGATCGGCGATGAGCTGACGGACTCGGCGCAGGGGCGTTTCGGGGTAGAGGACCAGGCGCGGCCGCCGGCGGGCGGCGGTGGGGCTGGTGGGGAGGGTCTGGCTGGTCACGGTCGCCCTTTCGGTGGTGGGGCGGGTTGAACGAGGCCGGTCTGGTAGGCGATGACGACGAGCTGTGCGCGGTCGCGGGCACCGAGTTTGGTCAGGGCCCGCTGGATGTGGGTGCGGACGGTCAGGACGCTCAGGCTGAGTTCTTCGGCGATCTCATCGTTGGACTTGCCGTGAGCCGCCAGGACGGTGATCTCCTGCTCGCGGGGGGTGAGATCACCGAGGGACTCCACTGGGGTCAACGGTGTTTCCGTCGCGGGGGTGGCGAGGAACCGTGTGATCAGGGCTTGGGTGGCTCCGGGTGACAGGAGGGCCTCCCCGGCGGCGATGGTGCGGATGCCGTCGAGCAGGTCGTGGGTGCTGACGGCTTTGCCGAGGAAGCCGCTGGCGCCGACGCGGAGTGCGTGGGCGACGTATTCCTCGGTTTCGAACATGGTGAGGATGAGCACGCGGGTGCCGGCGAGGTCGGGGTCGTCGCAGATGGCCTGGGTGGCGGCCAGGCCGTCGCCGTCGGGCATCCGGACGTCCATGAGGACGATGTCGGGCTGGAGGGCGCGGGCCTTCTCGACCGCTTCGCGGCCGTTGGCGGCCTCGCCGACGACCTCCATGTCGTCGACCGAGTCGATCAGGAGCCGGAAAGTGCCCCGCAGCAGGGCTTGGTCGTCGGCGAGCAGGACGCGGATGGTCAACGGGTTACTTCTTCTCGATCGGCCGGCGTGCGGGGTTGGAGCGGGAGCGTGGCGGCGACTTCGAAGCCGCCTTCGGGGCGGGGACCGGCCTGCAGGTCGCCGCCGACGGACGCGGCGCGTTCACGCATGCCCATCAGCCCGTATCCGCCGCCGGGCACGGCCGATGTGACCGGCGTGCCCTCGTTGGTGACGGTGATCCGCAGGTGGGCCCGCGTGAAGGTCAGCCGGACCTGGGCGGTGTGGTCGGAGGCATGTTTGGTGGCGTTGGTGAGGGCCTCTTGGATGATCCGGTAGGCCGTAAGGTCCACCGCCGGGGACAGAGGCCAGGGCTGCCCTTCGGAGGTGATCGTGACGGTGAGCCCGGCCGAGCCGCAGCTGTCCACGAGCTGAGGAAGGCGGTTCAGCCCGGGGGCGGGTTCCAGGCTGTCGGGGGTGCCGGTCTCGCGTAGCACGCCCACGGTGGCGCTGAGTTCCTGGAGCGCGGAGGTGGTGGTGACGACCAGGTCGGTGAGGATCTTGTGGGCCTGTTCTGGCTGGGTGCGGACGAAGTGGGCGGCGGTGCCGGCCTGGGCGTGGGCGACGGCCATGTGATGGGCGAGCACGTCGTGCAGCTCGCGGGCGATCCGCATCCGCTCTTCCGCGACACGGCGGCGGGCTTCCTCCTCGCGCGTGTGTTCAGCGTGGGTGGCGCGCGCCTGCACCGATTCCAGATAGGCGCGGCGGAACCGGCTCAGCCTGCCCAGGGCCAGCGGAAGTAGCAGCCAAAGGATCGTGCCCATGGACCGGAGCACGAAGTCGTCACCAAGCGGCGCGGCCGACAGGGAGGTGGCGACCAGGACGGCCATGGTCGGGTAGCCGTAGAGGCCGATGGTCTTGGAGTCGGTGAGGTCGGCGAGCCAGTACAGTGCGGCCATGACGGGCGCCAGCAGCAGCGGGGTGGGCAGGCTGCCCAGGGAGGTCAGAACGGCGGCGGCCGCGGCGGTGACCACCAGCGCGACGCGCGGGCGGCTGCGGGCGACCAGGACGGCGGCCGCGCTGCCGACGGCGAGGATCCAGGCGGGCCACAGATTGGTCGGAGCGGGAGAGTCGGTCGTGCTGATCTGGGCGCCGAAGATCACGCAGGCACACAGTGCCACGACCAGCACGACGTCCGCTGCGCGCGGGTGACGCTCTGCGATGCGTTCCAGATGGCTCGTCATCGTGATCTCTCCAAATGCTGGTGCTGAGGCCCGCCCCGCTGATGTCGCTTCGGCGGGAGGGCCGTAGAGCCGCCCGAGAGCAAGTCTCGGGCGGCCCAGAAGGCCAGGTTAGGCCTGCTCAGACGGGTACCCTGCCGGGCTCGCCGGGGGCGCGGTCCCGATCTTCGGCCGCCGGCTGGTGGTCGAGGGCCTCTCCTTCCACGTCGACGCGCGGCAGGATCCGGTCCAGCCACTTGGGCAGCCACCACGCCTTGTCGCCGAGCAAAGCGAGGACGGCGGGCACGATCGCCATCCGGACGACGAAGGCGTCGAACAGGACCGCGGACGCGAGTCCGAACCCGATCATCTTGATCATCGAACCGTTCTCGGTGATGAACCCGGAGAACACCGCGATCATGATCAGGGCGGCCGCCACCACCACGCGAGCACTGTGCTTGAACCCCGATACCACGGCCTGCCGGCCGCTCTCACCGCGGACGAACGCCTCCCGCATCCGCGAGACCAGGAACACCTCGTAGTCCATCGCGAGCCCGAACACGATGCCCACCAGGAAGATCGGCATCAGGCTCATGATCGGACCGGTCTGCTCGATGCCGAACAGACTCGCCAGGTGGCCCTGCTGGAAGACCAGCACCACCACGCCGATCGAGGCCAGGACCGACAGCAGGAAGCCCAGCGCCGCCTTCAACGGCACCAGCACCGACCGGAAGATCACCATCAGCAGCAGGACCGCCAGGCCGACCACCACGAGCAGATAGGGCACCAGAGCCGCCTGGACCTTGGCGGCGACGTCGATGTTCACCGCGGTGGTGCTGGTCACCTTGAACGTCGCAGACGTGGCGGACTCAAGCGCGGCGCGTTCGCTGCGGATGGTCTTGACCAGCGTCTTGGTCTTCGCGTCGGTCGGGCCGGTGGACGGGGTCGCCTGGAAGACCGCGGTGTCACCGGCCTGGTTGAAGCTCGCGGGCGACACCGACACGACCCCGTCGGTGTGGGCGATCTCGTCGCTGATCGCCTTCACGGCCGTCTTCGGGCTGGCCGCTCCGTGGGCGTCGACGACGATGGTCAGCGGACCGTTGAAGCCGGGGCCGAAGCCGTCGGCGAGCGCGTCGTAGGCACGGCGCTGGGTAGTGGACGTCGACAGGGCCTCATCGCCCGGCATGCCCAACTGCAGGCTCGCCGCCGGCATGGCCAGCGCCCCCAGCCCGATGACGCCGAGGATCAGGACGGGCAGCGGGCGGCGCAGGACGAACCGGGCCCAGCGGGTCCCCATGCTCTCCCGGCCGGCCTTCGGATCCCCGCCGCCCCCTGCGACTGCGGAAGCATCGTCCCCGGTCGGCCGGTGCTTGCGGGTACGGCGCGACAGCACCGCGTTCGGCCAGAACCCGAGGATCGCCGGGACCAGGGTCAGCGAGGCTGCCACCGCGATCGCGACGGCGCCGGCGGCGGCCAGGCCCATCTTCGTCAGCATCGGAATCCCGACCACCGCAAGACCGGCGAGCGCGATGATCACAGTGAGGCCCGCGAACACGACCGACGAACCGGCCGTGCCGACCGCCCGGCCCGCCGCCTCCCGCGCCGTGAAGCCCCGGCCGCGTTCCTCGCGGTAGCGGGACACCACGAACAGCGCGTAGTCGATCCCGACCGCCAGGCCCAGCATCATCCCCAGCGTGCTGGAGTCCGACGACAGCCCGAGCGGCTTGGCGAGGATCATGAGCGAGAACAGGCTGACCGCGACACCGACGATCGCGTTCAGCAGCGGCAACCCCGCCGCCGCCAACGACCCGAACGTGATCAGCAGCACCAGCGCCGCCACCGAGATCCCGACGATCTCCGCGACCCCGCTGAGCCCTTCGTCGGCCTCCATCGCCGACCCGCCCGTCTCGACCGTCAGACCCGCATCGCGCGCCTGTTCGGCGGCCGTGCCCACCGCCGTGCGGCTGGCGTCGGTGACATCGTCGGAGGCGACCTTGTAGGTGACCGTCGCGTACGCCGTCGAGCCGTCCTTGCTGACCGCGTCCGAGGTGAACGGATCCGCGACACTCGCCACCTGCGAGCCGGCCGACAACGACCGGACCGTCTGCTCGATGGCCTGCTTGTTCGCCGTCGCGGTCACATTCTGCCCATCCGGGGCGACGAACACGACCGTGGCGTCGGCGCCGTCCGCGGCGCCGAGACCGGGGAACCGCTCTTGCATGAGCTCGTACGCCTGCTGGGACTCGATCCCCGGCATCGAGGAGTCATCCCCCGAAGCCCCCGGCGCTTGCAGCCCGCCGAAGGTGACCGCGGCCAGGATCGCCACCCACAGCAGGGCGACATAGCCGCGCCAGCGGAAGGCGCCCCGGCCTAGCCGATACAGAAAAGTAGCCACGCCACAGGTCTCCTCATTCGCATCCTGATGAACCGATGCGCTCACGCTATGAAGCGGAGACCTGCCCTGTCGTCGTGTGGCTGCTGGCATTGCGCTGTACTGAAATCGCAGTACGAGCTACCGGAATCGCAGTCCCGGCACCGACGCCGGCCGAACCCGCGTCCGCCCGGCCCGGGCGGAGGCGCGGTGGAAGATGATCTTGATTAGCGTGGAATCCAGCGTCGGGGACTGATGGAATCCCGCAGGTCAAGGGGGTTTCGTCGGTAGCCCACGAACGGGGTACAGACGAAAGTCGTATTCCTACAGTGACGAAACGACCCCGAAGCTGGCAAGCTTCGGGGCCTTTGTCGTTACGGAGACCAGTCTTCTGTGACTGCTGAGACCAGAGAGGCAGCCGTTCGGCAGGTTGGCTCGGCCCTGGGGTGTGCTTTGGCGTGGTGTGGCGGCCTTGTAGTCCACGAACACGCGTTCGGGTTGCTGAAGTATGAACACCTGGACCGCCTGGAGATCGATGACCTGCCGAACTTGCCCGCCCAAGCCGAGGCCTACCGGTAGATCTTCAACCACATCCGTCCGCACCCACGTCCTCGACGGGCACCGGCCGAGGTCCACAACGACCCGAACCTGCATCCCAGCATTCGGATCAGGGTTTCCTGAGCCAACCTCTTGACGCAGGATGCACCGTCCACCGGCACACCCCTGATCTTCTGATCATTTCGACCGTCTTGATAGGTTTGCAACCTTTTATGGTGTGCTGTTGCCCTTAGGTAATAGTTGGCCTCATAAGGTCGGATGTGTGCACAAGTCTCTTGAGGGAGCGCAGGGGCCGCCGTCCACCACTGAAAGACCGCATCGGCATCGGTGCGAGCCTCCGCAGACGATGCATCGGCGCCTGGTCTCGTCACCCGACGGTCCTGTCTCTTCCTCGAAAGCCGCTTCGACACCGCACCGACCTCGTTGACTACCGGGACGGAGCAGAAGCATGGGCCTTTCCTGGCAGCAAGGACCGCTGGCCCCCGGAGCCATCGGCCGTTTCCTGGTACGGGACCCGTTGCCCGAGCGGATGCTGTTCACGGAGCCACTGCGGCGGCGCATGCGAGTGCGGTTCGCCGGCGACTGGATCGCCGACAGCGAAGATGTGGTGCTGCTGCACGAGCCCGGCCTCTACCCCGTGGCATACTTTCCGCTCAACGACATCACGACAAGCGCCCTGGAACCTGGCGAGCACGCCACCCAGCACCGTGACCTGGGGGCGACGTCCTGGTACACCGTGCGTGCCAGGGAACACAGCAGACCACGCGCGGCATGGCAGCACACCGACCTTCCCAGGTATGCGGGTGAGTTGAGGGGAAGGGTCGCGTTCGCGTGGCGGGCCATGGACGCCTTCTATGAGGAAGACGAACGGATCGTCGGCCATGCGGCCGACGGTTATCATCGCATCGATATTCGCCAGAGCAGCCGCCATCTCGTCGTGCGCCATCAGGATCGGGTCGTCGCCGACACCACCCGGCCGCTGGCCCTGTACGAGTCAGGGTTCGCGCCGCGCTGGTACGTCCCTCGCATTGACGTCGACGAAGCCGCTCTCGTCCCGGCCAAGGGGCAGACGTTCTGCCCGTACAAGGGGCTGTGCAGTTACTACAACGTCGGGGACGCGCGCCGCGCCGCATGGTCGTACGAGGACGCCTATACGGAAGTCAGGCGCGTCTCCGGTCTGATCTCGTTCGAGCCGGACAAGGTCGAGGTACGCCTCGGCGGCAATCGGCTGCGGTTGGAGCCCGGCCAAGCCGTGGTCCCGCACGGTCCCGACCGGGACCTCACCCCTGACGAGGCGGATCCGGGCAGGCGGTCATGAACGCGCGGGGCGCGCCTCCAAGCACCGGCACCGGGGCGGGCGACGACCGCCGGACACCGGTGCTGTTGTCGGTCAACGTCGGCATGCCCCAGGACGTGTCCTGGCAGGGCAAGACCGTTCACACCGGCGTGTGGAAGCACCCCGTGCCAGGCCCGGCGATGGTCCGCCGGCTCAACATCGACGGCGACGGCCAAGGCGACCTGCAGGGCCACGGCGGCGAACAGCGGGCCGTGCTGGTCTACCAGATTCAGTCCTACCGGCACTGGCAACAGTACTTCGGACGAGACGACTTCAACTACGGTCAGTTCGGAGAGAACCTCACCGTTGACGGCCTGCCTGACGACGAGGTTTGCATCGGTGACCGGTACCGGATCGGCGAGGCCGAGTTCGAGGTCACCCAGCCCCGGGTCACCTGCTACCGGGTTGGTCTTCGCCTCGGTGAACCCGAACTGCCCGCCCTCCTCGTCGGCCACCGTCGTCCCGGCTTCTACATGCGCGTCCTTCGCGAAGGCCGCGTCCGGGCCGGCGATCAGATCGTCAAGACACGGACCGGGCCAGGCGCGCTGACCGTGACCGACACCGATGCTCTGCTCTACCTCCCCGGCCGCGACCCCGCCAAGCTCCGCCTCGCCACCCGGATCCGCGCCCTCAGTCCCGGCTGGCAGCGGTCATTCCGTGACCTACTCGTAGCGACTGACGCCGCGGCCCCGCCCGAGCCCGCCTGGACCGGATTCCGCGCGATGCAGGTGACCAAGGTCGTCCCTGAGAACGCGACCGTCTCGTCGCTCTACCTCGGCGCCGCAGACGGGAGACCGCTTCCGGCCGCCCGAGCGGGCCAGTACCTGACGTTGCGGATCGCCGGCGCCGGCGCACCCGCCCCGGTTCGCAGCTACTCACTGTCCTGCGCGCCCGATGCCGGCACCTACCGGATCAGCGTCAAGCATGAACCGCACGGGGTGGCAAGCAGCTACCTGACCTCCATGGTGAGGCCGGGCACCGTCCTCGATGTCGCGGCTCCCCGCGGCCAGTTCGTCCTGGACGCCGGCGCCGGCCCGGTTCTGCTCGTCTCGGCCGGCATCGGCCTCACACCGGTGCTTTCCATGCTGCACGAGCTCGCGGCTCACAGCAGGGATCGGGAGGTCTGGTGGATTCACGGTGCCCGTCGGCCGCAGGAGCATCCGCTGGCCGTCGAGGCTCACACGCTGCTCGCATCCCTGCCGCACGGTCACGAGCACATCTTCTACAGCGCGGCCACCGATGGGGAGCGGCGCGCCGCGGGCGGCGGCGCCGGACGGCTCACCAAGGACAAGCTCGTTGCGCTGTCCATCCCGGCCACCGCGACGGCGTACGTCTGCGGGCCGGCCTCGTTCATGGCCGACATGACCGACGCCCTCACCACGGCCGGGATCGACCCGTCCCGCATCCGCACCGAACTCTTCGGGGCCCTGCCCGCCATCAACCCAGGCCTTGCCGGGCAGAGCGGCCGGGCACCCCACCAGCCGCCCGGCCCGCCCGGGACCGGGCCGCAGGTGACCTTCGCCCGCAGCGGTATCACCGCCCGCTTCACCACCAGCGGCCGAAGCCTGCTCGAACTCGCCGATGACTGCGACGTCCCCTCCCGATGGAGCTGCCGCACCGGCGTCTGCCAGACCTGTATCACGCCCCTGCTGTCCGGCGAGGTCAGCTACTCTCCGGAACCACTGGAGCCCCCGGCCGAGGGGCAGGTGCTCATCTGCTGTTCCCGGCCCGGCACCGACATCGTCTTGGACATGTGATGCCGCCGAACCCGAGCGCGCCGTTCGACCCCAGAGACCACGAGGGAAGGCAGAAAACGGAATCGGCAGAAAACGGAATCGGCCGAAACGCCGATGCCTCGATCCAATGGCCAAGAGATCGTTTCCCATCAGCTGGGAACCGCCATCGCCAGCGGTCCGCCTCTTCGAGCTCGCTAGCGTGGATTGTCCAGCCAGCGGACTCTCCCGTCCAGCCGCCAACCGTGTCCAATGGGAACGCAGACGCCTCCCAGCCGAAAGGCCGCCGTGACTGCAAGATCTGGCAGCGAGCGCAACGCGATCGAACGTGATCCCGCACGGGTCGTCGCGTTCAGCGATGCCGTCATCGCCATCGCCATCACCCTCCTCGTCCTGGAGATTCACCCACCGGAGGACACTCGACACCTTCTTCACGGCCTCGGCGAGCTGTGGCCGTCATATGTGTCCTACGTCATCACGTTCATGCTGATCGGGCAGATCTGGGCGAACCATCACGTCATGTTCGACCACATCCGCCACGCCGACCGGCTGGTCCTGTTCCTCAACACCCTGCTGCTGATGGACATCGCCTTCCTACCGTTCGCCGCCGGGGTCCTGGCCGATGCGTTCCGCGACGGACAGGGAGAGCGCACCGCCGTCGTCCTGCACGGCATCACCTTCGAGGTGGCGGCTGCCCTCTTCAACGTCATCTGGTGGCACGCGAAGCGTCATCACCGGCTGCTCGCCCACACTCTGGACGCCGCCGGCGTGCGGGCGATCGGCCGGCGCTTCCTGCTCGCGCTCGCCTGGATCGGCACCGGAACACTGCTGGGCGCACTGCTCCCCGTCCTCGGAGTCGCCGTGATCGCCGCGTTCATCGTCTTTTACTGGCTGCCGATCTCGGGTGAACTCGGCAGCACCACGCCAAAGCCGACCCCAAGGTCGGAACCGGACAGCGCCGGACAGTCGCCTCACCAGGATCGGCCTCGCAGCGACCAGTAAGTCGGCACCGGCCGTGGAATCCGCGCAAACCTGGCCGCCCGCCACCAAGAAGAATCCCGCAGCGGGATGCCGGCCCGCCGTGCTGTCGGCGCTGACATCCCCGCCGTCCCCGGTGTCTCAACTCTCGGGTGGACGGCTGGAATGCGGCCGCTCGCCATGATGTGGTCAGCCGGAGGGCAGCGACCGGTCGAGGAAGTCCAGGATCAGCTCGGCGACCTCGTCATGGGCGCTCTCCAGCAGAAAGTGGCCGCCGTCCAGCAGGTGGATCTCAGCGTCTGGCACATCGGTCGCGAAGGCCCGCGCGCCGTCCGGACCGAAGATCTCGTCGCCCTTGCCCCATACCGCCAGCACCGGAGGACGGTGCTCTCTTAGGTACTCGTGCAGAGCCGGGTACAGCCGCGCATTGGTGACGTAATCGCGGAAGAGCGCGAGTTGGATCGCATCGTTGCCGGGCCGCGACAGCAGCGCGAAGTCGTGGTGCCAGGCATCAGGGCTGACCAGGGTCTCGTCCGGGACTCCAGTGACGTACTGCCACCGGGTCACCTCCAGGCTCAGCGCGGCCCGGATGGCGCCCTCGGTCTGGGGCGTCTGGGCGTCCTGGTAGTCCCAGACGGTCTTCCAGAAGCTCTCGACGAATCCCGCCTCGTAGCCGTTGCCGCTCTGCGTGATGATCGCCGTAATGACCTGTGGGGCGGCCAGCGCGAGCCGCCAGCCGATCGGGGCGCCGTAGTCATGCACGTAGACGGCGTAGCGGGTGATCCCCAGTTGGTCGAGCAGGTCGGCGGTCAGCCGGAAGAGGGCGTCGAAGGTGTAGTCGAACTCGTCGGGGGGCGGGGCGTCGGAGAGCCCGAACCCGAGCAGGTCCGGGGCGATCACGTGATATTGCCGCTCCAGTGGCGGGATGAGGTCGCGGAACATGAACGAGCTGGCCGGAAAGCCGTGCAGGAGCACGACGACAGGGGCCTCGGCCGACCCCGCCTCGCGGTAGAACAGACGGTGGCCCTGCACTTTTGCGTAGCGGTGATGAACGGACGCCATGATCGATTCCCCCGGTTCTTCATCCTGGTTGTGTGTGTTCAGGATCCGGCGGAGGCGGATGTATATGAGCTCGCCATCTACAACAATGCTGAGGAGCATCGAGAGGGATTGGGGCTCTCCAGCACCTACCCCCAGAGAATCGCCCCCGGGGGCGACCGAATCCTCGCAAGACGGTGATGCCCTACCCTGACGTCACCGTCGACATTCCAGCCGCACCGGTGAACTTTCGAAAACTGGGGACAGCAGCCGCTGAGAACCGCCTGTCAGGCGCTGCAGCAGGCCACCGACATGGTCACGCTCAGCAGCCTGACCGCCCTCACCCACTCCTGGACGACATCGAGAGCCTGGTCGCCGCCCGGCTGAACCTCCGCCGCTGTGCCGTCCTGGGTCACGACCGCATTCCTGACGTTTCACTCACCATGGTCGCTGCCGTCGACCTCATGGTCGAGCACGTCGCACGGCGCGAATCACTGCGGCCGCCGCCTGCAGGACGTTGACTCCGCCGCCGGTGCCCACCGGAGAGGCAATCCGTCTACTGTGCAGGTCGGGCCCTATGCCGGCCCCCTCTATCGCTCCCATGATGGAGGGTGGAAGATGATCTTGCTTAACGTGGAATCCGGTGGAGCGGGGACCTCGCGTTGCCGCTGGTCAGCGAGTTTCGTCGGTAGCCCACGAACGAGTTGGGAGTGATGTGCCCGCGGAGAGCGTGGGCCGTCACTCCTTCGTTGTGTTTGCCTGGGGGGCGACCCCCAGACCCCTGATGTGGGGGCTCCGTCCCCACGCCCCCTCCCGGTTTCGGTCGCTGACCACCTGGGCGTCGGTGCGTGGTTTCGTGCTGACGTCCTCGGGCTTGCTGAGGTCACAGTGGTCTGGCGAGACTGCTTTGCGTGATGCGTCCCGCTTGTGGGTGAACACCTCGCCGGGGGCATGGTTCCACTCTCCCTGGTTGCGGGCGCTGTGGCCAGTCCGTGGTTGTCACGGCGAGTAAATGCGGTGATTTGTCAGTCGTCGCTGACGTACGCTCGCAGCATTGTGACCAAGGAGAAGAAGGAACGCCACCCCGACGATGATTTCGGGGGGATCAGCCGTAGTGAGGCGGCCTTCGTGTTGATCCTCGCGGTCCTGATGCATCCTTGGCGGGCGGTCAAGGAACTGCTCAATGAGTTGCCCGCGGTGCTCCGTCGGCTGGGCCGTCGGGCGCTCGGGTTCGCCATGATCCCTTTTGCTCTCCTGTGGTTGCGTCGGCGAGACCGGCACCCCACCTTCGAGGAGTACCTGCGTCGCCCCGATGAGGAAAGGGACCGCCCGTGACCTCGGTCGACGCGCTTGCGGAGCGGGTGGCTTCCCGCTCCTTGCGGGGGCGCCTGGCGGCGGTGGACCTTTCCGGGGACGAGTCCTGGGAGCTGGTGAATCGCCTCGACATCGTTCTCGACCTTGTTCTGGGCGACGCCCGTGGGTGTGCGGACGCGCGGTTGGTTCTGGGCTCTGCATGCACGACCGCCACGAAGGCTGTCGAGCAGTTCGTCACGGCCCTGCAACTGCCCTATGACGCGGCCCGAGGATGGGGGGACTTCCTCGAACACCTCGGTGAACGGCCTGCCTCCGCGCGGTCCTACGTGGTGGTCGCCGATGCATGTGACCTGCTCAAACACGAGGACTACGACAGGTGGCGGGAACTCGTCGAGCGACTTTGCAGCGGTCCGTCCTGCATGGGCGGCGGCTGGTCCACGCTCGTCCTGGCCGACCACGAGCTGATGTGGGAGGACTGGGTGTTCCGGTCGGCGGTGGATGCCGCTCCTCCGCGCGGCCTGGGTCTGCTCACGATCGGTGGGGTCAGGCAGGGCTGAGCACCGAGCGGTCTCCGTCCTGTTCGTAGGCCACCACCTGGACGACGGGCAGGCGGGCGCCGTCGGTGCGTGGGCCCGGCACCACCAGCAGTGGGGTGTCGCCCGGGTGTTCGGTCTTCGTCTCGTGGGAGCCCAGTTCGCCGACCGTCTTCAGCCGCGTGACGCCCGGGCCCGCCGCCGCCACCAGATGCCAGCGCTTGCGCGACCGCCACCAGACGGCGGCGGCCGTCGTTCCGGCGGACGAGGTGAAGTCGCTGTTCGTCCCGCCCCGCTCGGACAGCGCCCGCCCGCCGTCGGAGATCAGGATCGAGCTGCCCGGGGCACCCCACGGCGAGGACGCGTCCACCGTCAGCAGCGTCACCCGGTCGCCGCCGTCGGGCAGGTCGCCGCTCCACAGATGGCCCAGCCGCAGGTCGCCCGACTCGCTCAGCGTCGTCGCCGCCTCGCAGGCGACGGCGTGCAGCGCCGCCCAGCGGAACCGCTCCTGCCGGTCCGGCGGGTCGCGGAACCACACCCGCGGCGCCGAAGACCGCGGGTCGTTCGAGACGAGCTGCGTGACCGTCCGCGGCCACCCGCCGGCGGCCCGGAACGTCGTCTGGAACACCACGTAGTTCTGGCAGCGCGGTTTGAACCAGTTCCACGGCAGCGGATCGCTCAGCCCGTCCCGCACCGCCACCGGCACCCATTCCGGGGAGCCTCCGGACGGCACCGCCGCCCGCACGTCGAGCAGCCATGGCGGGACGAGGTAGCGCCACGTCATCCCCAGCATGATGAGCTGCCCCCCGCTCGTTTCGAGCCTGCGGACCGACTCCACGCCGCGGGACATGTGCCGCTCGAAGTACTGCGCCACGCTGGGCGCGTCCCGCAGGCCGGGGGAGTCGCGCAACACGACGAGGGAGGCGCCGTCCACCGTCCCGGCGTACAGGACGATGACGCGGCCGTGCGGGGGGTCCTCGCTGTCGGCCCGCCAGGCGTCCGCCGCCCGGCGGAGCAGCGCGGTGTCGTGCCGCAGCCCGCCCTGGGCGGGCCATTCGTTGATGGTCGGCGTGCCGGTCGCCTGCCACGCGCGCGGGTCGATCGTGCCGGGCGCGCCGGACCCCTCGTCCGGCCGGGCGATGACGAAACCGGCCACCGCCAGCAGCGCCGCCGCGAGGCCGGCCGCGACGGCGGCGCGCCAGGCGCGCGGGGCGGCGGGCGGCGGGCGGAGCCGGACGAGGTCGGGCTCGAACGCCTCGATCTCGGCCCGCTGCGCGGCCTCGTCCAGCCCCGTCCGGTCGTCCACGGCGGCGGTGGCCTCGTCGACGTCCTGGAAATCGGTCGGGAGGTGGACGCCCAGCTCGGCGGTGATCTCGGGTGTGGTGAGGCCGTCGCGGCGTAGCAGGTAGGCCAGCCGCTGGTGGGGCGACAGTTCCAGCAGCGCGGCCCGGACCGGCCCCGGCGAGGTCCGCGCGGGCTCGTAGAAGAGGCGGTGAAGGCGAGGCCGTCCGGTCGGCGGGTCGGTGAGCAGGATCGCGATGAGCCGCGTCCGCCTGGCCGGGTACCCGCCTCGTCCTGCCCGTGCGGTGACGCGGCGGGCGCGCGTGAGAGGGGCGTCGCCGTCGTCCAGCACCAGGTACGCCAGCCGCAGAAGGCGGGCGTAGTGCTCGCGGTCCACCATTCGCACCGGGGCACCTCCCGCCTGCATTGTGCGCAGCGGTCGGTAACGGCAGGGTTGAGAAGACGGTCAGGGCCCGGTGCCGGTCACCAGGCGTACGCCTCGGGGGCGGGCTTGGCTCCGTTCGGCGCGGGCGGGGGGAACAGCTCGTCCAGCCTGGCCAGCGTGCTGTCGTCGAGCTTGATCTGCAGTGCGCGGAGTGAGCCGTCGAGCTGCTCGACAGTCCGCGGCCCGATGATCGGGCCGGTCACCCCGTCCTGCGCGAGCAGCCACGCCAGCCCCACGTGCGCCGGGTCCTCGCCGAGGTCGGCGCACAGCTTCTCGTACGCCTCGACCGATTCCCGGTGTTCGGTGAGCGCGGTGGCCCAGAGCCCCGAGCCACTGCGGGAGGCCGCGCCCTCTCGTTGCTTGCGCAGGACGCCGCTGAGCACTCCGCCGTGCAGCGGCGACCACGGGATCACGCCCAGCCCGTAGTGCCGCGCGGCGGGCAGCACCTCGAGCTCGGCCCAGCGCGACATCAGGTTGTAGATCGACTGCTCGCTGACCAGCCCGAGGAAGTGCCGGGACCGTGCCGCCTCCTGGGCCTGCGCGATGTGCCAGCCGGCGAAGTTGGACGAGCCGAAGTACAGCACCTTCCCCTGCTGGCGAAGGACGTTGAACGCCTCCCAGATCTCCTCCCATGGCGTGTCGCGGTCGATGTGGTGCATCTGGAACACGTCGATGTGGTCGGTCTGCAGGCGCTTCAGCGACGCGTCGCACGCGCGCCGGATGTTCAGCGCGGACAGTCCGCTCTCGTTCGGCCAGTCGCCCATCGGAAGGTAGGCCTTGGTGGCCAGGACGGTCCTGTCGCGCCGGCCGCCGCCCTGGGCGAACCAGCGGCCGAGGATCTGCTCGGTGACGCCCTCGCCTTGCTTCTCGCCGTACACATTGGCCGTGTCGAAGAAGTTGACGCCGTGCTCGTGCGCCCGGTCCATGATCGCGTGACTGTCGGCTTCGGACGTGCGCGACCCGAAGTTCATGGTGCCGAGGACGAGCCGGGACACCGACAGGCCGCTGCGGCCGAGACGGGTGTACTCCATGGGGATCCGACCTTTCCGGGGTCATTAGTCGCATCAGGTGGGACGCGATGAAGTTATAACTTGCAACACTGATGATGCAAGTCTGCGAGGAACCGTGACGCTGTCGTATGCTTTCCCCATGGAGACACAGCGGCGGCCGACATCCGCCGGCGGCCGCCCGCTGCGCGCGGACGCCGAGCGGACGATGACGGCGATCCTGGAGGCGGCCGAACGCACCCTCAGCCGTGATCCGGCGGCCACGATGGAGCAGATCGCCGAAGCCGCGGGTGTCGCCCGGACCACCGTGCACCGGCGCTTCGCCACCCGCGAAGCCCTCATCGACGCTCTGGCGATGTGGGCCACCCAGCGGTTCGCCGCCGCGGTGGACGCCGGCCACCCGGAGACGGCCCCGCCGCTGGTCGCCCTCTATCAGACGACCGCGAACGTCCTCAGCGTCAAGACCAGCTGGGGATTCGCGATGAGCCGGGCGACCTCGGCCAACCCGGAGGTCGCGCGCGTCCACGGCGATGTGCGGGACAAGTGCGAACGGTTGTTCCGCCGGGCCCAGGCATCAGGCGTCCTGCGCGCCGACGTCGACATTCCGTGGACTCGCCGCGTCTACTACGCCCTCATCCACGAGGCCGCGCAGAACAGCGACGAGAAGGACCCTGACGCCCTGGCGACGCTCGTCGTGGACACCCTGCTCCGCGGTGCGGGCACCCCGAACCCCGACCGCCTGTGAACCCGGTCGGCGCGTCGGTGACCTAGTGCTCTCTACCTCGGGTGGGTGTCGGCCAAGCGCACGCCCCAGCGGCAGGCGGCCAGGAAGGCGTCGCGGCCCGCCGGGAACGACCCGCCTTCTTCCAGGCCCTTCCGGTAGGACTTCTCACAGTAGTCCGACGGCATTCTCTTTCCCATGATGGCCCGCATGCTCGCGGCCGCCTGCGCCATCTTCGTGAACGTGTAGCGCTCGCCATCCGGATCGATCATCACGATCTGCTTGCTCCGGGGGAGGTCGGAATCGGTGGGGCTGCCCTCGGGGGTCGCGGAAGCGCTCGTGGTGGGCGATGTGGTGGGCGGCGTCGGCGCGGTGGTGGCCGCGGAGGGCGTGCTCACCGTCGGCGGCGTGGACGCCGGCTGGTCTGCCGTCTTCTTGTCGTCGCCGTTGCACGCGGCGGCGCCGACGAGGAGTAGGCCGCCGAGAGCGAGGCGGATCGCGATCGTCTTGGACACGGGAGCTCCCGGGGGCAAGGAGTGAAACGGACGGACACCAACAGAACACGTGTTTCTGTAGACGCCCCTGAACAAGGGGAGGTTCGCGCCTTCAGCAGGGCTTTCGGGTCTGCCGTCCGGCCGACGTTGAGGGGCCGCGGGTTCGGGTAGCGGGAGGCCATGGACAGACTGACGCGCGGACTGGCCGCCGGGGCCGCCGGCACCACCGCACTCAACTTGGTGACCTACATGGACATGGCGGTTCGCGGCCGTCCACCCAGCAGCACGCCGGAACGGAGCGTGGAGCGGCTGGCCGGCGTCGTCGGCGTCGACCTGGGGGAAGGTGAGCGGGCCGAGAACCGGAAGGCCGGGCTCGGGCCTGTGCTCGGCTTCGGCACGGGTCTCGGCGCGGGCCTCCTCTACGGCCTGCTGGCCGGGCGCCGGCGGGTTCCGCGACCGGTCGGGGCCGTCGTGCTGATGGGGCTCGCGATGCTCGGCTCCAGTGCTCCGATGACCGTGCTGGGCCTGACCGATCCCCGCGAGTGGACGGCCTCGGAGTGGGCCGCCGATGTCGTTCCTCACCTGGCCTATGGCGCGGTGGCCGCCGGCGTGTACAACGCCCTGCGCTAGGACCAGGGCGCGGCGAACGCGCTGGCCGGGTTGGTGATGAAGATGGCCGTCGCCGCTTCTGGGCCGAGTTGCCGTTCGACGCGAGGGCGCAGGGCGCGAAGTACATGGGGGACGCCCAGTTCTGCGCGTGCGCCGGCCGTGGTGGTGTCACCGCCGAGCAGGAGGCGGTCGGTGTAGCCGGCGTCCATGAGTTCGGTGAGGGACTCGAACAGATGCCAGTCCGTGGCGTGGTGGGCCCGGGACGGGCCGTCGAACGCCAGGTACGCGCCGGATCCGGCGGCACGGCGGTGGATCCACGGGTCGGGTGAGCGGTTGAGGTGGCCGAGGATCACCCGGGACGGCGGGACGCCGAGGGCGCCGCAGAGGAGATCGAGGACGTCGAGGGCCGACGTGCCCTGTTCCAGATGGACGCCGATGGGGGCGCCCGTCGCGTTGGACGCCTCGGCCGCCGCGGTCATGACGCGCCGGGCGTGGTCGTCCAGGCCGTGGAACGCGGTCGCGACCTTGATCATGCCTGCGCGGGAGCGGGTCAGCTCGTCCATGAACAGTTCGTCCGGCCGGATGCCGTCCAGCAGGGCGGGGTCGTAGTGGACGGACTGGTGCAGGCCGGTGGCGGCGATGACGTGGACGCCCGTCGCGCGTGAGATGTCCGCGAGATCGTTCAGGCGGCGGCCCATCCCGTGCGGCGTCCACTGGGCGAGCGCGCGTCCGCCCAGGCGGGCGAACGTGCGGAGCTGCGCGGCGGCCGCCGCAGGGTCGTCCAGTTCCTCGCCGGGCAGCCGAGGCGAGCGCAGGAAGAGATGGTCGTGCGCGTCGCAGACTCCGAGCTCGCCGGGATCGATGTCGCCCAGGACCGTCCTGATCTTCACAGCGCCGCCGCCGCGACGCGCAGGCCGGCGAGGGCCTTGGGGACGCCGGTGTACGGGGCGAGGTGGACGAACGCCTCGACGATCTCCTCGCGGGTCATGCCGAGCCGGAGGCAGGTCTTCACATGCCCGGTGAGCTGCGGTTCCACGCCGCCCATCGCGGTGAGGGCAGCCAGGTTGAGCAGCTGCCGGTCGCGCAGAGAGAGGCCCTCGCGCTGGTAGGTCCCGCCGAACAGGCTCGTGACGATCCAGTCGGCGAAGCCCGGCGCGAGGTCTTCGAGGCCGGGCAGCGCGGCGCTCTGCGTGGCCTCGTCCTGCAGGACGTCCAGCAGGCGGTAGCCCTCGTCGCGGTCGAGAGGGGTCTGGGTGAAGTGTTCCGCCGATGACATGATGCTCCTCTGTAACGGCTGAGTCGTTACGACGACCGTAGCATTGGTAACGGGTCGAGCGTTACAGTGGGCGCATGGCGAAGGACGATCCCCCGGCTTTCCGGCTCGACTGCGGTGTGACATGGCTGAACCTGCTGGCCACTCGCGGCCGCGCCTTCGGCGCGCGGCCGGCCGAGCGGCTGCCCGGCCCCGGGCGGTTCGCCGAATGGCTGGAGCTCTGCGAACTGGCGCCCGTCCGGCCTCCGGACCAGGACGATCTGGACAGGGCCCGCCTCCTGCGCGAGACCCTGCGCCCCATCGCCCTGGCGGCCGTGGACGGCCGGCCGCCGGATGGCGAGGATGTGCGAGGTCTCGCCGGCTTCCTCGGCGAGGACGACGCGGTCGATCTCTCGGTGGACGGACGGCTCGTCCGGTCCGCGCCACCGGACGCGAGGGTCGCCCTCGCGCGCATCGCGCGGCAGGCCGTCGATCACCTCACGGGACCGCAGCGGAACGACCTGAAGGTCTGTCCCGAGGACGACTGCCGTGGTGTGTTCGTCGATCCCGTCGGCCGTCGTCGCTGGTGCCCGTCACCCGCCTGCGCCAGCCGGGGCCGGGTGCGGGCTCTGCGCGCGCGCCGGGCGGCCGAGGCGAAGACCCAGGACGGCTAGGGCGAGCACGGCCGGCACGGCGAGATAGAACCCGCATGACAGCAGGACCACGGCGGTGAAGAGCGTCCCGACGCGCGCGAGGGTTCGTGAGCGGCCGGTGAGAAGGCGCGTCGCGGACGCTGTGCCGATGAGGGTGACGGCCGCCAGGCATGCGGCGGTCGTGCGCATGAGCGGATCCAGACCCAGGCCGGTGGCCAGGACGGCGGCGGTCAGGACGCCGGTCGCGCAGGCCAGCAGCGCCAGGCTCCGGCGCCCGCGGGCCAGGCCCGCGGGGAGGGAGCCGTCACGCGCCAGAGCCGTTCCGAGGCGGGCGCCGCCGGCGATGTAGGTGTTCATGGCGACGAAGCTGAGGACGAGCGCGGCCCCCGCGGTCACCGGACGCGCCGCGCCCGCGCCGATCCCGTCGTCGAGGAGCAGGGCGAGCGGAACGGGCGAGGACGCGGCGCGCTCCCCGAGGACGCCCGTGACCGCGACCGCGAGGCCGAGGTAGAGCGCCCCGACGACGAGCAGGGTGAGGACGGTCGCGCGGGGCAGCAGCCGGCGGGGGTCGGCGAAGTCCGCGGAGAGGTGACTGGCGGCCTCCCAGCCCGCGAAGGCGAAGAACAGGACGCCGGCGGCGTGCGCGACGCCGAGGGGACCGTGCGGGGCGAACGGGGTGAAGTTCGCGGTGTCCAGGTGCGGGGCGGCCGCCACGATCCCGATGATCAGCAGGGCCGCGAGGAGGGCCACGAGGACGAGCTGGATGCGTCCGGAGACGCGCAGCCCGCCATGGTTCGCGGCGAACGCGGCCAGCAGCAGCGCGCAGGTCACGGCGCCGGTGCCGGCGCGTCCGAGACCCGCGGCGGAGGCCACGTAGTCCCCGCCGATCATGGCGCCCGCGAGGACGCCGACCGGCACGACGGCGTAGAAGCAGTACCCGGCGATCACCGCGGGCCGGGGCCCGAACGCGCGGGCCGCGAACGTCGCCACGCCGCCCGCGTCGGGGTGCCGGGCGCCGAGCGCGGCGAACGTCAGCGCGACCGGCACGCTCAGCGCCAGCAGCGCCGCCCACGCCACGGTGGAGGACGGCCCCGCCGCCGCGGCGGCGAGGTGGGGCAGGGCCAGGACGCCGGGTCCGAGGACGGCCCCGACGAAGAGCGCCGTGCCCTGGCCCAGCCCGAGACGATGACCGGTCGTGTTCGCCATGGTTCCCCCAGTTGCGTGGCTGTACGGCCTGAAATTAGCCATTCGGGCGACTCCTAAGGCTTCCAGGTGAACGTTCGTTCGGAATCGGCGACCATAATCAGGTGATGGACGAACTTGATTCGGAGATCGTGCGTCTTCTCCAGGCGGATGCCCGGCAGTCCAACCGCGAGCTCGCGCGGACGCTCGGGATCGCGCCGTCGACCTGCCTCGAACGGGTGCGGGCGCTGACGCGGCGCGGCGTGATCCGCGGGTACCACGCGGAGATCAGCCCGGCGGCGCTGAACCGGGGCGTGCAGGCGCTGGTGTCGCTGCAGGTCCGCCCGCTCAACCGGACGGTGATCAACACGTTCAAGGACTACGTGTCGGGGATGGCCGAGGTCATCGGCGTGTTCGTGGTGGCGGGCGGCGACGACCTCGTCCTGCACGTGGGCGTCCAGGACCTCGATCGCCTGCACGCGTTCCTGCTCGACGGGCTGAGCAAGCGCAAGGAGATCGCCGGGTTCCGGACGTCGGTGATCTTCCAGCACGTGCACAACACCGTCCTCAGCCGGCTGGACGATCCCGAGCCGTCCTGAAGCGCAACCGGCGGGGGCGGGGCGGGGTTCATGAGGTGCGGCGCGTCCGGTGTGGGCGCGCCCGCCTTACGAGAGGGGAACCCATGGACATGGGGCTGACCGGACGCGTCGCGGTCGTCACCGGGGCGTCGAAGGGCATCGGGCTCGCGGTCGTGCGGACGCTGCTGGACGAGGGCGCGCGCGTGGTCGCGGTGTCGCGCAAGCCGGGCGCGGAACTGGACGCGCTCGCCGGGCCGAACCTGGTGCACGTGCCGGCCGACCTGATGGACCCGGACGCCCCCGCGCGGGCCGTCGAGCAGGCGGTGGAGGCCTTCGGCCGGCTCGACGTCCTGGTCAACAACGCGGGCGGGCCGCCGCCGGGCGCCGTCATGCCGCGGTTCGGCTTCATGACGCTTGCGGACGACGACTGGCGCGACGTGTTCGAGTTCAACGTGGTCGCCGTCGTCCGGGCGGTGCGGGCGGCGATCCCGCATCTGCTGAAGAGCGACGCGGCGTCGGTCGTGAACGTCTCGTCGGTCAATGCCCGCCGCCCCGGCCCGATGAACTTCGACTACAACGCGGCGAAGGCGGCGCTGACCAACCTGACGAAGGGCCTGTCGGAGGAGTACGCGCCGCAGGGCGTCCGGGTCAACACGGTCTCGCCCGGCCCGGTCCGGACCCCGTGGTGGACGGACGAGGGCGGTGCCGCCGACATCATCGCCGGCGCCACCGGATCCGACCGCGACGCGGTGCTGGACGGTGGCGCGGCGGAGATGATGAGCCTCAGCACCGGCCGCCTTTCCGAGCCGCAGGAGGTCGCGGACGTGGTCGTGCTGCTCGCGTCACCGCGGTCCGCGAGCACGACGGGCGCCGACTTCGTGGTCGACTCCGGCTTCCTCAAGGAGGTCTGAGCCATAAGCATCGCTGCTGGGTTATAGAAGATCCATCTCTTGGACTTCTGGCTGTTCGCTGACCAGGATGGGGAGTGAACAGCCAGAACGTCCAAGAGGGGGTCGCCATGCTGGACACGGTCCAGGGGCCGGTCTACCGGCCCGGCGATGAGGGTTACGACGACGAGCGGACGGGGTTCCAGACGGCCGGCCCGCACCGTCCCAGCGTGATCGTCGGTGCGGTGGACGCGGACGACGTGCGGGCCGCCGTCCGGCATGCGGCCGAGCACGGGCTGCCCGTGGCCGTGCAGAACACCGGCCACGGGCTGCCGCTCACGGCCGACGGCGGACTTCTGATCAGCACCCGGAGGATGACCGGGCTGCGCGTCGATCCGGAGGCGCGGTCGGTGTGGATCAAGGCCGGTGTCCGCTGGGCGCAGGTCGTGGAGGAGGCCGCGAAGCACGGCCTGGCGCCGCTGTCCGGATCGTCCCCCGGGGTCGGCGCCGTGTCGTACACGCTCGGCGGCGGCGTCGGCCTGATGTCCCGGTTGTATGGGTTCGCGGCCGACCATGTGCCCGCGATCGACGTCGTCACCGCAGACGGGCGGGCGCGGCGCGTCGGACCCGGCGACGAGCTGTTCTGGGCGCTGCTCGGCGGACGGGCGAACTTCGGCGTCGTGACGGGCCTGGAGATCGGGCTGGTGCCGGTCCCGCACCTGTACGGGGGCGGGCTGTACTTCGACACCGCGTACATCCCGGACATCCTGGAGGCGTGGCGTACCTGGTCGGCCACCGCGCCGGACGCGATGACGTCGTCGATCGCGCTGATGCCCGTACCGGACATTCCCGTCTTCCCGGAGCCGCTGCGGGGGAAGCATGTCGCGCATGTCCGTATCGCCTACGTGGGAGACGACGGGGAGCGGCTCGTCGCCCCGCTCCGCGCGGTAGGGCCCCGGCTGATCGACACGGTGGACGAGATGCCGTACACCGCGTCCGGGACGATCCACAACGAACCGCCCGTCCCGATGGCGTACCACGCGACGAACGTCGCCCTCGACCGGCTGGACGAGGAGACCGTCGGTGACCTGCTCGCCCTGGTGGGGCCGGGTTCACCCGATCGGGCGATCCTGGAGATCCGGCATCTGGGCGGAGCGATGGCCAAGGAGCCGTCCGTCCCGAACGCGGTCGGCAACCGCGGTGCCGAGTACCTGGTCGGTGTGCTGTCGAAGCTGGGGCCCGGCGCCGACGTCGAGGCCCTGCACACGCGGGTCGGCGATGCGCTGGAGAGGAAGGCGTCCGGCAGGCTGCTGAACTTCCTGTTCGGGGCGAACGCGACGCCCGAGCAGGTGCGGGCATCGTACGAGCCGGAGATCTACGAGCGGCTCGCCGGGCTGAAGGCCGTCTACGACCCGTCCAACATGTTCCGGCTGAACCACAACATTCCGCCCTCCGGCTGAGGACGTGAGACCCCGCGGGCCGGCCGGCGCCCCCGGGCTCTCCCGCACGCGCCCCCGGCCTCCGGGCCGGGGGACGCCTGCGTCATGTCGTGGGACGGCGCGGCAGCAGCGATGCCGGAATCAGCGCCAGGGCCAGCAGTCCGATCGCGAATATGTAGGTGTCCTGGAACGCGTCCGCCAGGGGCCCGGCGATCTCCTTCGTCCCCAGCCTGTGGACGGTCTGGAGCGCGCCGCCCTCACCGTCCGGCACCAGGTCGCTCATCAGCGTGGACAGCACGACCGACGTCAACGCCATCCCGATCGCACCGGACATCGTGTTGATCAGGTTGACGGTCGCGCTCGCCGCCGGGGCCCGGTCGTGCGGCAGGCCCCGGGTCGCCGCCGTCATCGCCGGCATCATCGTCGCGCCGCCGCCCGCGCCCATCAGCATCATCGTCGCGCACAGCCCCCAGTAGGAGGCGTCCGCGCTGAGTTGGACGGTGAACGACACGAACCCGGTGAGGGCGGTCGCGATCGACACCGGGACGAGCCGCCCGGCCGGCACCCGGTCGATGATCCGGCCCGCGACCTGCATCGCCGTCCCCGAGCCGAGCGCGAACGGAATGCCGATCAGCCCGGCCATCGTCGCGCTCTCGCCCCGGACGACCTGCAGATACAGCGGGAGGAGCAGCATCGTCCCGAAATAGCCGGACGCGAACAGGGTCAGCGTGCCGGTGGCGGCGGCGAACGTCCGGTCGCGGAACGGGCGCAGGTCGATCAGCGGGTGCCGGGCCGTCAGCGCCCGGACCGCGAACGCGACGAGCAGCCCGGCGCCCGCGACCAGCGGCACCAGCACGCCCGCCGAGCCGAAGCCGCCGCGGTCGCCGCCCGTCGTCACGCCGTAGAGCAGGGCGGCGATGCCCGGCGAGAGCGTCAGCAGCCCAGGAACGTCCAGTGGCTTCGGTTCGGTGGGGACGTCCCGGGGGAACAGCCGGGAGGCGAGCGCCACCACCGCCACCGCGACGGGCAGATTCACGAAGAACATCCACCGCCACGACACCTCGTCGATCAGCCAGCCGCCGAGGACGGGCCCGGCCAGCGGCCCGACGAGGATCGCCAGGCCGAGCGTGCTCATCAGCCGTCCGAGCCGCTCGGGTTCGGCGGCGCGCAGCAGGATCGTCATGCCGACGGGCATCACCAGCCCGCCGCTGAACCCCTGCACGACCCGGAAGACGATCAGCGACTCGATGTTCCACGCCAGCCCGGCGAGCACGGACCCGGCGGCGAACGCCGCGATCGCGCCGAGGTACAGCCGGCGGGCGCCGAACCGTCCGATCGCCCACGCGCTGGACGGGATCACCGCGCCGAGCGCCAGCGAGTACCCCGTCACCACCCACTGGATCGTGCCGAGCGGCGCGTGGAAGTCCTGCGACAGCCGGTTGACGGCGACGGTGACGACGGTCGTGTCCAGCGTGATCATGATCGACCCGAGGACGAGCACGAGCACGATCGCCATCGGCCTCGTCCTCACCTGCGGCGGGGCCTCCGCCATCGTGGTCATCTCAGGCCCCGTACGGACGGACGGTCCGCGCGTCGCGCAGCGCGTGCCCCCACCAGGCGAGCTGGTCGAGCATCCCCTTGGCCGCCGCCGCGGCGCCCTCGGGATCGCTCGGCCGGCCGTCCTTGCCGAACCAGTTCCACGGGTGGTGGAAGCTCACGGTGTCGCGCATCGTGACCGCGTGCAGCTCGGCGAAGACGCCCCGCAGATGCTCGACCGACCGCAGCCCGCCCGCGAGCCCGCCGTAGGACACGAACGCGACCGGCTTCGCGCGCCACTCGTAGAAGTGGGTGTCGATCAGGTTCTTCAGCGTGCCGGGGAAGCTGTGGTTGTACTCGCAGGTCACCACGGTGTAGGCGTCCGCCTGGGCCAGCTTCTCGCTGACGGTCGCGAAGCTCTCGGACGTCTTCGCGCCCAGCGCCGCCGGCGGCGGCTCCTCCGCCACGTCGACCACGTCCACGACCAGGTCGTCCCGCTGCCGGGCCTGCTCGGCGAACCAGGTCGCCACGGTCGGCCCGAACCGTCCCTCCCGCGTGCTCCCGATGATGATCGCCATGCGGAGCGGTGCCTCGGTCATCGGTCTCTCCTCGTTAGATCGCAGCTCGTTGACGTGGTCGAAGCTACGAAGGGCGAGGAGCGCCGCTCATCTGTCAGATGACTGGGGTGCCCTACCTGTCCATGTCGAGAGCGACTTCCTCGACGACCCAGTCACGGTCGTCTGGCGCAATGTGCCTGCGGTCGAGGCACGCTCGGGCAAGCACGCGGAGGACCTGTTCGGGGTCGCATCCGTAGAGGCCCGCCCCCCAGGCGGCGTTGGCTTCCACAACCGCCCAGCCCCGATCGTGGATGCGTCCTACATCGAGAACGGTTCCCGGTGGGACGGGCACCTCCTTGAGGACGTGCGCGGCGTACTCCCGTGCCTCGTGGACGTCTTGCTCTGGGACGTGCCAGTGGCCGTCTGCGGTAAGGGCGAGTTCGCCGTCCAGCAGGTAGGGGGACATGGTCACGACCTGGCCTTCCAGGACGTGGCAGCGGAATTCGACGTCCCACAGGACGGGTTCACTGACGAACACTGGGGTCTCGTCGGGCAGGACGTCCTCGCCAGGAAGTTCGTCTGGCGAGTGGTGCACCTTGCCTTCGAACGCCTTGCGCCCATCTGCGGGCTTCACGAACGCGGGCTCAGAAAGGCTCTGCCGCACCTCGCCGAGCGTCGACACGTCGATACTCCTGCGCCGATGCCGTTCAGGAAGCCCCGGCAACCAACCGGACGGCACGTCGAGAAGTGCGACACCGACCTGCGAGGCGATGACCTCCACGAACGTGGGCTCCCCGTAAAGGGCCACGTCCTGTCCCCGCATACGCGCCGGTGCCCGCCAGCCGCCCAGCCGCTCGGTCTTCCACCCGAGCCGTCCGGCCGCGGCCCGCAGGACCTTCGAGTCGGACGTGTAGCGCGGCGAAAGCACGAGAAGCGGCATCGGCCAAGACTAAATGGCGCGCAAGCCGCTTACCGCATGAAATTCCGCCCACACGGCGGAGCCGTTCAACGTGGGGTGCGAGCCCCATCCCGGGCGCCGCCCTGGTCGAGGACGGTCACGCGCGATGCAGCGAGAGGCGCCCCGGCCGGCTCCACCCGATCCAGCCAGACGTGCGGGACTGACCTCCCAGGCAGCCGCATCAGCTGAGAAGGTGTCGGAGTGCTCACGCTTGGGGAGATCGCTGAGGCTCCGCAGGTTCTGACATACCGGCTGAACCTGCGTGACGGTCCGGAGGCCGTGCTCCGGCCGCTCGTCCGCGCCGACGCGGAAGGGCTCGCCGCGTTCCTGCAAGGGGCGCCTGCGCCTGGTGCTCGAAGCCACGGACTCCGCCATGATCGTCGGCCTCTTCGAACTCAGCCTCGCGATCGTGGCAGAGGATGTGGCGCGTTACCGTGCGGCAGGCGTCCACCTCACCGAAGCGAACGACTGCCGATTCGGCCCCACCCTTGCCGACGCGTTCCAGGGGCGCCAGGCGGGGACGCTGGCCTTCCCGCTCATCACGGACGTCGTCCGGAAGCTCGGTCGGACGAGGATCATCCTGTGGGGCGGCGTCCTCGCCGACAACGCCCGAGCCATCCGCTTCTACGAGAAGAACGGCTTCCGGCACATCGGCTCGTTCACCGGCCCGGACGGACTCAGGTCGCTCGACATGATGCTCGACCTGGGATCACGTCCTGGCTAGGAGCCGGGTCACTGGCCGGCGGCCGGTGGTGGCGGGGTCGAGCACATCCTGATCTTGATCTGGCCGTCGCCGTGCCGGGCCACCTCCCGCAGGCCGAGACGCTGGTAAAGGGCGCGGGCGCGGTGGTTGACGGTCAGGACGTCCAGAACCAGGGCCTTGCCCTGCCGGCCGGCCTGGTCGAGCAGGGTGGTGATGAGCTCGGTGCCGATCCCGCGGCCCTGGTGGGCGGGGAGGAGTTCGATCCGGCCGACGTAGATCTCGGTGGGATGGTGGTCGACGGCGAGCATCCCGACGTCGGCGCCGTCCGCGGTGACGATCTGCCAGTGGCCGGGGTCGAACGCGCGCGAGTGGTAGCCGCGCTGGACCTGCTCGTCCCAGCCCCAGATCGCGGTTACGTAGGCGCCCATGGCGGCCTTGTGCAGCTCGAAGCAGAACTCGTCGTCGGCGGGCGTGGCCGGGCGCAGTCCGAGGACGGTCATCGGTCGGCGGGGGTGCCGAGCTGGGCGGCGAGCCGGTCGCGCAGGGTGGTCAGCCGGGCGATCTCGGCGTCCAGGACGGCGAGGCGGCGGTGGGCGATGCCGGTCCGCGGGCACGCCGGCCCGTCGTAGGGCGGCAGGGCGTCGCCGTCCAGGAGGTGGAGCCGGTCGGCGCAGCCGCGGAGGTCCTCGATGGTCAGGCCCAGGGACAGCAGCCGGCGGATGGTCAGCACGCGGGCCACCTCCTTCGGGCCGTACCGGCGCTGCCCGCTCCGGGTTCGGGACGGTGGGGGCAGCAGCCCCCGCTGCTCGTAGAAGCGCAGGGCCCGCGGGGTCGTCCCGGCCGCCGCCGCGGCGTCGCCGATCCGCATCCGTTCTCCTTCCGGACGTCTACAGCTCGACGACGACCGCTCCGAGGTGCCGTCCGCTGATCAGTTCGTGCAACGCCTGCGGGGCGCGGTCGATGCCCGGGACGCGCACGTGCGGGAAGGTCACCTCGCCGGAACGCAGCCAGCCGCCGAAGCGCTCGGCCCACTCCCCGGTGCCGTCCAGGCCGCCGAACCCGCGCATCTCGATGCGCTTGGCGACCAGCTGGAAGGTGTCGATCTCGACCGGGGCGGTGGTGCCGGTGAGGTGCGGCGACAACTGCCCGGCCAGCGTCCCGACGAGGACGAACCGCGCGCCGGTACGGGCCGCGGCGATCGCGGCCCGGAGCTGCTCGCCGCCGACGTTGTCCACGAAGACGTCGATGCCGTCGGGCGCCGCTTCCGCCAGCTGTTCGGCGATGGGACCCGCGTCCCGGACGAGGGCCGCGTCGTAACCCAGCTCGGACACCAGACGCGCCGCCTTGTCCGCGGACCCGGTGCTGCCGACGACCCGTTCCGCGCCGAGCCGTCCGGCGATCTGACCGGCCAGGGAACCGACCCCGCCGGCGCCGCCGGAGACGAACACGGTGTCGCCGGGGCGGACCCGCGCGTCACGTGTCAGTGCCGTGAACGCGAGGGCCGCCTGGCTGAGATGGGCGACCGGGTCGGGCAGCGTGTCGTCCAGCGGCGTGCACTGCTCGGCGGGCGTGACGGCGTACTCGCGCCAGCCCATCCAGTGCCGGACCAGGTCACCCGGCCGCAGCCCGGCGTCCGGCGGCGCCGAGACGACCTCGCCGATCGCCGGCCCGAACAGCGTGTCGCCCGGACGGAGCGGCGGGAACGGTGTGCCCTTCACGCCGCCGCCGATCAAGGTGCGCAAGGCCGGGAAGACGTGGAAGAAGCGGTTCCTGACCAGCACTTCGCCTTCGTCCGGTACCGGGATGGGCTCCTCAACGACGGCGAAGTGCTCGGGCCTCGGCAGCCCGTCCGGCAGGGCGGCGAGCCGAATCGCACGGGAGGTGGAGGGCGAGGGCGGCATCTGGACACTCCTTAGGCGTCGAGCCCGGGAAGGGGACCCGGGAGAGCGTCGCGACGCTAACCCTTGACCCATGGGTCAAGGTCAAGCCCCAGCCTTCTCCTGCTGCTTCTTGGCGGACCGGGTGGTGGTGCGCCGGCGTAGACCTCCGTAGAGGAGTGAGGAAGCGTTCGCCAGGAACAGGGCCGCGGACAACAGGACGGATACGAGGGTGTCGTCATCGCCGGGGCGGTCGGGGAGGCGCGGGTCGAGCAGGTCCAGCGGATCCTTGCGCAGCGTGACCCGCTGGAGCGCCTTGATCTGGCCGAAGCAGTTCTCCTGCTGCGAGATGCGGTGGACGGTGTGCTTCCCCGTGGTCTCCACCACCGTGCAGAACCAGCCGGCGCCCCGCTTTGCGTCCCGCTTCTCGACCTTGGCGACGACGGCTGGGCCCGGTTGTCCCAGGTTCTCCATGTAGACGAGGTACAGGGCCGGTCCGGCGAAGATCGGCAGCGCGAATCCGGTGATGGCGACCATGACCGCCGCGCCGGCCCGTCCCCATGACGAGCCGACGACGGCGATGGTGAGGAACACCGTCCCCACGCCGATGATGACGCCGAGGACGATGAGGCCGTACGGGTACTGGGCCACCCAGCCGGCGAACGTGAGCACCACCGGCACGATGAGCGCCCATTTCAGGGAATTCGCTACCGGCCGTCCGGTTTCCGAAGTCACCGCAGGATGATAGGCGGCTGCGCCGAACATGATCGAATCATGAGCCGATCCAAGGGCGCGGCCGGTTTCTTCGGCGTAAGCCGGTTCAAGGTCAGGCCGTGGCCGGGCGGCCGGGGGTCAGGGCGGCCGACGCGAGCGCGCCCGCCGCGGCGGCGACCGCGGCCAGGACGAAGCCGTCCGAGAAGCCGTCGAGCGTGTCGCCGGTGAGGCTGGCCGCGGCGACGCTGGAGATGACGGCGGCGCCGATGGACGCGCCGAACTCGTGGAACGTGCTGACGATGCCGGAGGCGATGCCGGATTCGTGCGGCGCCACCTGGCCGAGCGCCGTCGCCGACGCGACGACGAACATCGCACCGGTGCCCGCGCCCGCGATCGCGGTGCCCACCACGACCGTCACCGGTTGCATCGACAGGGTCGGCACGGCCATCCCGATCGCGGCGGTGGCGAGCCCGGCGACGGCGAGCCTGCGCGGTCCCGCCGTGCCGATCGCCCGGCCGGTGAGGCCGGCCCCTGCCATCGTCGCGACGGCGACCGGGAGGAACAGCAGGCCGGTGCGCAGCGCGCCGTACCCCTCCGCGTGCTGGAAGTAGAAGGTGCCGAGGAAGAACACCGCGATCATCAGCGCCGTAGCCATCAGGATCAGGAACGTGCCGGTGGCCACCGGGCGCCGCACCAGCAGCGAGACGTCCATCATGGGTGATCTCGCGGTCTTCTGCCTGGTCACGAACGCCAGGTAGCCGGCCGCCGCGAGCAGCACCAGCCAGCCGGTCGCGGGCGTCAGCCAGCCGTCGTCCCCGGCCCGGATGAACGCGTAGATCAGCGCGCCTGACGAGGCGGTGACCAGCAGCGCGCCGAGCAGGTCGAGCCGGGGACGCGGGCCGGGCACGTCCTGGCGCGGCAGCATCCGGGCCAGCGCCACGACGATCACCAGCCCGATCGGGACGTTGACGTAGAACACCCACGGCCAGCCGGGCCCGGCCGTCAGGGCGCCTCCCAGCAGGACGCCGAGGGCCGCGCCGCCGCCGCCGAGCGCGGACCAGACGCCGAGCGCCCGGTTCCGCTCGTCCCCTTCGAACAGGCCGACCACCAGGGACAGGGCGGACGGGGACAGCAGCGCGGCGCCGAGCCCCTGCGCGACGCGCCCGCCCAGCAGCATGCCGCCCGATCCGGCCAGCCCGGTCGCCAGCGAGGCGGTCGTGAAGATCAGCAGGCCGGCGAGGACCACGCGCTTGGCGCCGATCAGGTCGGCGGTCCGCCCGCCGATCAGCATGAGCCCGCCGAACGTCAGGGTGTAGGCGCTGACCGTCCAGGTCATGGCCTGCCGGCTCAGGTCCAGATCGGCCTCGATGTGCGGCAGCGCGATGGCGACGACGGTGACGTCGACGATCAGCATCAGCTGGGCCACGCCGAGGAACCCCAGGATGCGCCATCTCAGCGGATGTGCCGGGGTCCGTCCGGACGGTTCGTGGAGCTTGCCCGTCATGACGACTCTCCTCCTTAACTCGTACTACGACGTACGACTTATTGGAGAGTAACACGTACATTGGCGTACGAGTTAAGATGTGGGGTCATGCCTTCCGCCTCTCCCGGCCGGCGCCGGCGCGCAGACGCCGAGCGCAGCATCGCCCGCATCGTCTCCGCGGCCCGCGAAAGCCTCAGCCGAGATCCGAACGCGAGCATCGACGACATCGCCAAGGCCGCCGGCGTGGGGCGGATGACCCTCTACGGCCACTTCCGCAACCGGGCGGAGCTGGTCGAGGCCGCCATGGCCGAAGCGCTGCGCGACGGTGAGGAGGTGCTGTCGGGCGTCGACCTCACAGGCGACGCGCAGGACGCGCTGACACGGCTGCTCGAATCCAGCTGGTCCCTCGTGGCCGAGTCCGCCGCGCTGCTGACGGCGGCCCAGGGCGCCCTTCCCGCCGGACGCGTCCGCGAACTGCACGGCAGTCACGCGGACCGCCTGGAGAACCTCATCCGCCGGGGTCAGGACGAAGGAGTCTTCCGCACCGACCTGCCGATCACGTGGCTGGTCAACGTCATCCAGTACGTCCTGCACGGCGCCGCGGAGGAGAACCGCGCCGAGCGCATGGAGATCGAGGAGACCGGACGCGTCGTGACGGCGACGGTGCAGGCGATCCTGGCCGCCTGACGCGCGCTCCCGGACCGGCGGCGCTTTACCTGCGAGGTAATCGAGCCGCGCCGGTGCGCGGTGGAAGTGTCGGCGGCATGGAACGCGCACTGGAGACTTTGGCGGGCGGCCGCGTCGTCTGGGGAGCGCTGGCGCTGGCCGCGCCCGGGCTCAACGTGAAGCTCGCGGGCATCGGCGACCGTGACACCCCGGAGCTCAGGTACATGATCCGGATCTTCGGGAGCAGGGCCGTCGCGCTCGGCCTCGGCTACCTGCTCAGCGACCCGGCGGCACGGCGGCGCTGGCGGAGGCTCTGCCTGATGGTGGACGTCTTCGACACCGCCGCCGGGGTCGCGCACGTGATCCGCGGGGACGTGCCGCGCGGAGCGGCGGCGGGCCTGGCGGCGATCACCGGTGGCTACGCGGCCGTCGGCGCCCTGGCCCTGAAGGCGGACGCGCCGTCGTCCTGACGGACGTCCGCCCAAGACCACCAGGTCAGACCGGGATGAACAGCGCCTCGAACGGCGGGTCGCCCACACCGGCCGTCACGTGGCCGGTGCCGGTGGTGTCGGCGGCGAGCACCAGGTCGCCGGGGCCGAAGCGACGCCGGCCGCCGTCGCTGACCGTCACCTCGATCACGCCGCGCAGCATCACCACCCACTGCTCGCGCGGCGCCGGGTGCGGGAGACTGTCGAACGCGGCGCTGCGCAGGTACTGGACGCCGCCCCGCGACGGCATCCCGCCGACCGCCATCGCCGGCACCCCGTCGGCGACCTTCCGGTGTTCGAGCGGGATCTCGCCGTCCTCGAACGCCGACCCGCCGCCGGCCGTGCGGGCGATCCTGGTGAAGTTCATCAGGTCGCCCCGATGAACTGGTGGTCGGTGCGGACCCGGCCGTCGTCGTCCACGGAGAGGACGTCGAAGCCGCCGCCGACCGTCTCGCGCCCGCCGGTCGTCACCATCGACCAGCGGATGCCGATCACGCCGGCGAGCAGGACGGACGGCTCCCCGGCGATCTCGAAGACGTGCTCGCCCGCAGCGACGAACATCTCGTACGCCCTGGTCACGCGGGCGTCCAGGGCGTCGTGGCCGTGGACTTCCAGCGGCGGCGCGGGGACGGCGAGCGCCGCGGCGGCGTCCCGGATCTCCTGCGGAGGGTCGACCAGCACGTGCACCGCGTCGGACGTCCACAGTTCGCGGACGAGCGCGCTGCGCGTCTCCGGATCGGGCTCGTTCCACTGGGCGAGATAACGGTCGGCCAGTCGCTTCACATCGAGTGGGTTGCTCATGCGCAGCAGTCTGCGATCCGGCCCTGCTGGACCGCGATTCCCCGCAGGGAATCGCGCCGCCGCGCGCGTTCGGTATGAATGAGGGCATGACAGTGGTGGCGCGACCGGGCCGGTTCGCCCGTGACCTGCGGGACTGGCGCACGCGCCGCCGCTTCAGCCAGCTCGACCTGGCCATCAGGGCCGACACGACCCAGCGCCATCTGAGCTTCCTCGAACAGGGGCGGTCGCGTCCCGGACGCGCGATTGTGGTGCGGCTCGCCGAGTCCCTGGAGCTGCCGTTGCGGGAGCGCAACGAGCTCCTGCTCGCCGCCGGCTACGCGCCGGTCTACGCCGAGTCGAGCCTCGACGCGCCCGAACTCGGCCCGGTGCGCGAGGCGCTGGACCGCATCCTCGAAGGGCACATGCCCTACCCCGCGGTGGTCGTCCGGCCCTATGGGGAACTGGTCGCCGCCAACCCGGCGTTCGGTGTCCTCGCCGAAGGCGCCGCGCCCGCTCTGCTGGAACCGCCGGTCAACGTGCTACGCCTGGCCCTGCATCCGGACGGCATGGCCCGCAGGGTCGAGAACCTGGCCGAATGGGGCCGCCACATCACCGGCAGCTTGCGCGACCAGGGACGGCGCGGCCCCGACCCGCGCCTGGCCGAGCTCGTCGACGAGCTGGACGGCTACCTCCCCGATGTGGAGTCGCCGGAGGATCACCTCGGCTTCGCCGTGCCGCTGCGTTTGCGGGCCCCGGAGGGCGAGCTGCGCCTCATCACCACGCTGACGTCGTTCGCCACCGCCGTCGACGTGACCCTCTCCGAGCTGCGTCTCGAAGCGTTCCTGCCCGCGGACGAGACCACGGCGGCGATCCTCCGCGGACGGAGTTGACCGCCACGGGGGGCCGAACACGACGCCGGGCCGGTTCACCAGGCAGGATGGCGGGGTGAACGAACTCGAAGAAGGCACCCGGCTCACTCTGGACTTCGACAAGCTGGCGGGCGTCGCGGCGACCGGGGCGCGGGTCGTCCCGGTCGTCCTGCAGGACGCGGGCAGCGGCGACGTCCTGTTCATCGGATACGCGAACGACCAGGCCCTCAAGGCGACGCTGGACGAGCGGATCGCCGTCCTGTGGTCCACGTCCCGCAACGAGCTGTGGCGCAAGGGCGCGACCTCGGGTGACGTCCTCGAACTGGTCGACGTCCGCGTCAACTGCGAGCAGAACTCCCTCCTCTACCTCGTCAACCGGACGACCGGCGGCGCCTGCCACACGAACCTCCCCTCCGGAGAGGCGCGCCCCACCTGCTACTACCGCTCGGTCGCCGACGGCGAGACGCTCCGCCACATCCTGCAGTGACGCTCGGTCAGGAGCGCTTCGGCTCGAAGTGCAGGGCGGTGATGCCGCACTCGAACGAGCGCGAGCCGACGAGGTTCAGCCGCTGGTAGGCGCCCTCCGGGAACACCGGCATTCCGGCGCCGAGCGCGGTCGGGTTGACGAACAGGTGCAGCTCGTCGAGCAGTCCGCGGCCGATCAGGTCGCGGACGAGCGTGCCGCCGCCATAGGCGATCATGTCTCCGCCCGGCCGCGCCTTGAGGCGTTCGATGGTCTCGGCGAGGTCGCCGCCGGCGACCTCGGCGTTCGGCCAGGGCGACTCGGCGAGGCTGTCGGTGATCACGACCTTGGGCGTGTCGTTCATCTGGTCGATGGACTCCTGGGTCTCCCCCTCGGGGCCGGCCGCCCACGCCGGGATGAAGCCCTCGGCGAGCTTGCGGCCGAGCACGATGCAGTCGACCGGCTTGGTGAGCGCATCGATGTAGGCGGCGATGTCGTCCGTCCACGGGAACGTCAGCCAGTCCATCTCGCCGTTCGGGCCGGCCATGTATCCGTCCACGCTGACCTGCACCTGGAGCTTGAACCTACGCATGATCTCTTCTCCTCGGGTCTGCGGTAGCCCGCATCGACTTGCTGTACCCGAAGCTTGGCGGAACCCGTTTACGGCATGTTTACGGCCCGCAGGAGTGCCCCCTCAAGGCCCTATCGGTGCAGCCAGGCCGCCACGTCCGCGATGACGGCCGGATCAACGTGCCGCGGCTGCTCGCACTGCCCCGGCGTGGACGGGCCCTCGCCCGGGAAGAAGAGGTGGTCGTCGGCGACGGACGGCTCGGCCGCCGCGGCGCGCGGAGCGGCCCTGCCGCCCATGCTGTGCCCGAGGACGAAGACCCTCCCCACGGCCGGCTCCCGCTGGAGCAGCCGGACGGCGTCGACCGCCGGCGGCACGTACTCGTCCGCCACCGAGTCCACCTGGACGCCGTGCGCGTACGTCACCTTGTCGAACCGCGCCACCGCCACCCCGCGAGCGGCCAGCCCCCACGCGATGTCCTTGAGCGGCTTGTTCGGGCCGCTGGTCGCGTCGCGGTCGAACGGCCCGCCGCCGCTGAGCAGCACGACGCCGGGCAGGCCGCCGCCTCGGGGGAGGATCAGGATCCCTGGCACGGCAAGGCGGCCGGAACCGAACGCAGTACCTGGTCAGCCCCATCATCTTCCCGATCGCCGAACCGCCCGGCGGCGACGCGTCCTAGCCGTCCTGCCTCAGCCGTTCGGGAAGTGCCGGGTCGTCCAGGTGGAGAGCTCGGTGCGGGCAGCGGCGAGCTGAGCGTCGGTGACCGGTGTTCCGGTCGCGGTGTTGACGACGAGGGCGACGTGGACGGCGCCGGCCGATCGTGCGCCGATCAGCAGCCGCTTCGCGGTGGACGAACCGGTCTCGGAGGTCGCCGAGACGGGACCTGATGCAGGGACCCCGTTGAGGGTGGCGATGTCGCTGACGACGGCGGTGGTCGAGGGCGCGAAGGACTGCGGCAGGTGCAGTTCGGTGGGGGCGCCCGCGGCCGATTCCCGCCACACCAGGACGCCGTACTGCCTGTCCTGGAGCAGAGCCGAGAGCCCGGGCATGCCGGAGGGGACGGTGAGCCACGCCTGCTGGCGGCCGTCGCCGCCGTATCCGGAGCGGGCCAGGTCCTCGAAGGCGAAGGCGAGCGTGTCGCCGTTCACCGCCGACGGATAGAGCCGGTCGAGGACGCGCCGGTCCAGCCGGAGGGCGACCTTGCCCGCGTCGTCGGTGGCCACGGCCGAATGGTCCTCGTCGTTCCAGCCGTCACCGCTGGTCTGCACCTTGTCGGGGTTGCCGTTCATCAGTTCGTGGTGACGACCGCTGTAGATGTCCCACTGCCATTGAATGGCGGAGAGGACCTGGCCGCCGTCCGCCGGTGTGTTCCACCAGTTCTTTCCGGGAACCCCGTAGTCCATCGCCTGGTACATGGCGCGGATCATCCACGGGGTACGGTCCTCGGTCATCTTGTTGCCGAACTCGGAGACGAACGGCGAGGTTCCGAGCGCGGTGGCGCGCTGCCGGATCTCGTTCATCGCGGCGTCGTAGGTTCCGTCGGCGGCGGGTGACGGATCGACGGTCATGCGGGCGCCGTCGTAGTAGTGGCTGTTGAACACCATCCGGGTGCCCAGTTGCCCGACCGACGTCATGCCGCCCTCTTCGAAGAAGCCGGTGTTCCAGAAGACCAGCGGCTCGGCGAAAGCGGGTTTCGAATTCCAGCCCGCCTCGTCCATCGCGGTACGGACACGCTGGTAGAAGGGCATCAGGTAGGTCTTCTCCCAGTCCAGGCCGGTCTTGCCGTCCAGGCCGCCGTCGAAGGGCTCGTTGAACGGGTCGAGACCGACGATGTTCTCGAAGGCCGGCTGGGGGAGTTTCTGCTTGAGGTAGGCCATGGTCTCCTTGGCCTGGGCCAGATATGCGTCCTGGACACCGACCGTCCCCGCCGTCGTGGTGAGGGCGCGGTTGCGCCAGAAGTCGTAGGCCGCCTTGCGCACGGCGGCGTTGTTCTGCATGTTCTGGCCCCACATGAAGCAGATGCCGCAGGATTCCTTCGGATAATCCCCCGCCTCGATCACCCACTTGGGAGCGCCGTCCCCGGTGTACCAGCTGCCGGTGTTGAACAGGTGCGAGGAGTAAAGGTCCTGGTGGTAGTCCAGCAGGACGCGGATTCCGCGATCCGTGAACGCCCTGATCTGCGCGATGGCGCGGTCGAGATAGGCGTGGTCGATCCGGTCCGGTGCCGGCTGGACCCCTTCCCAGCTGATCAGGAATCGGATGGCGTTGGCACCGGTCAGATCGCGCATCGCCTGCGCGGATCGGGCGGCGTCCGCCGTGCTGCGGAACGGCAGGAGATTGTTCTCGTAAAGCTTCGTGCTTCCAGAGACGTTGAAGCCGCGCAGCGTGACCTCTCGTCCCGCGTCGTCCCGGAGCACCCAGTTCCGCTGTTTCGGGGACACCACCAGGGTCGCCTGGGCCGGGGGCGCGGCGATGACCGCCGTGCCCGCCGCGACCACCGATGCGACAAGGGCGACTCTCAGAAACCGGATGGACGATACGCGCGTCGCTGACATGGCGCGGCCTTTCGGGGCGGGGGCCTTCGCCCAGCAGTGTGCAAGAACCTTCTTGCATCCGCAAGAACTATCTTGCATCCGTGCCTTCCACCACGCGCGAGCGCATTCTGGACGCCGCCCTGGAGCTGATACAGCAGCACGGTTTCGGCGGAACCACCGTCACCGACATCGAGGAACTGGCGGGGCTCTCCCCTGGCAGCGGCAGCTTCTACCGGCATTTCCGCTCCAAGGAGGAGGTCTTCAGGGAGGTCCTGGAGCGTGAGCTGGCCCGTGCCCAGCGGTATCGCGAGGACTTCGAGCGCGGGCCCGCCGCCGACCCCCGGGAGGCGTTGACCCGCCGGCTCGTCCAGCAGCTGGACTACCTGACCCGGGTCAGGCCGCTGATCAACCTGCTGGCCCGCGAGCACGGGAGATTCCCCGACCTGACCCGCCGGATCCGCAGCGTGCTCGTGGATCAGGGCATCGCCGAGGAGGCGGGGCACCTGACCCGCGACCTGCCGTCCGGGCCGGGGCACGACGATCCGCACGCGCTGCTCGCGGTCGTGGTGTCCGCCCTGACCGGATACCAGCTGTCCCGGGACTTCTTCGGCCGTCCGCCGGCCGACGTCGCCCCCGACCGGTTCGCCGCCGCCCTCGCCGCCCTCGTCACCGGCCATCACGGCTGACGATCCGGTTCCACGCGGGAGACCGGTCCGGATGCGGCCATGGGGGTGGAGGGGCGGTCCGGTGGGCTGCGATCTTGGTGTGGGCGCCCCTGCTCGACGGACCAGGGCCGCGCCGAGGAAGCCGGGGGTGCCGGAGGATGCGGCGACTGATCGCGGCGGCGCTGGCGGCCGGTCTCGCCGCGAGCGGGTGCGCGAGCGGCGGCGGGACGTCCCTCCTCGGTGAGGAGACGCTGGTCGCGGGCGTCCGGCCGGACCTGCCGGGCATCGGGTTCAGGCGCCCGGACGGGACGTTCGAGGGCCTGGACGTGGACGTGTCCCGCTACCTGGCCGCGCGGATGGGGAAGAAGGTCCGGTTCGCTCCCGCGCTGGCGCGGGACCGGGAGCGGCTCCTCCGCGACGGCGACGTCGACATGGTGCTGACGTTCTGGCTGGAGCCCGAGTGGACGCAGCGGCTCGCGTTCGCCGGCCCGTACCTCCTCTCCTACCAGGACATTCTCATCCGGGACGACGAACGCCACGTGCGCGGAGTACGTGATCTGAAAGGGCGGAGGATCTGCGCCGTCACCGGATCGGGCGCGGCCGAGGCGGTGACCGTGGAGCGGCAGGTCCCGGCCGTGCCGGTCGGGGCGCGCTCCTATGACGAGTGCATGACGATGCTGGGCGACGGCAGGATCGACGCGATCACGACGAACGACACGATCCTGGCCGGGTTGAAGGCGCGGCAGGGCGCCGGGTTCCGCCTGCTGAACTCCAGGTTCGGTGAGCGCCGGACGGGCATCGCGATCCGGAAGGGCGACCCCGACGGCTGCGAGGCCCTCAACAAGGCCATCACCCAGATGTACCAGGACGGGACGATGGCAACGCTCATGCGCAAATGGTTCGGCACGTCCGGCCTCGACCTGTCGGACCTGGAGGTCCCGCAGTTCGAAGGCTGCCTCTGAGTGCGCCCGAGCAGAACGGAATGTCTCGTTCCGCTATGTTCGGCGGTGTGGATCCAGGGGCATGACGGTGGGTGTTCCGGAGGGCCGACAGGACGGGGGCGGCGGTGGATCGACACGCGTGGCCGCAGTTGCGGGTCGCCGACTGGCAGGACACCCGCGACACGCTGCACATGTGGACGCAGATCATCGGCAAGATCCGCCTCGCGCACGCGCCGCTGGTGAATCACTGGTGGCAGGTGACGCTCTACGTCACCCCGCGCGGGCTGACGACGTCCGCCATCCCCTATGGCGCGGGAGCGTTCGACATCGAGTTCGACTTCGCCGAGCACCGGCTGACCATGCGCGCCAGCGACGGCGGCGCGCGGGAATTCGAGCTGGAGCCCATGCCCGTGTCCGAGTTCTACGCCCGCACTTTGCGTGCCTTGGATGAACTCGGGATCGAGACGCGTATCCAGGGCCATCCGAACGAGGTCGATCCGGCGCTCCCCTTCGCGGAGGACGATCAGCACGCCTCGTATGACGCCGAGTCGGCGCATCTGTTCTGGCGGCAGCTTCTTCAGGCGGCGCGCGTGATGGGCGAGTTCCGGTCCCGGTTCGTCGGCAAGGTCAGTCCGGTGCATCTCTTCTGGGGCGCCATGGACCTCGCCTGCACGCGGTTCTCCGGACGGGACGCGCCCGAGCATCCCGGAGGCGCCCCGAACTGCGGCGACTGGGTGATGGTCGAGGGCTATTCGCGCGAACTCAGCAGCTGCGGATTCTGGCCGGGCGGAGGCGAGGAGGGCGCCTTCTACGCCTACGCCTATCCCGAGCCGGAGGGGTTCGCCGAAAGGCCCGCGGGCCCGCCCGGCGCGTACTACAGCCCGGAGAACGGCCAGTTCCTGCTGCCCTACGAGGCGGTGCGGAAGGCTCCCGACCCCGACCGGGTCCTGCTCGAATTCCTGCAGGCCACGTACGAGGCGGCCGCCGACCTTGCGCACTGGGACCGTCCCGCCCTGGAAGCCGACCCGGCGAGATGGGCCCACAGGACTCACGAGGGCATCTGAGACGTCAGCGCGCGGGGAATGGCGGTGCTAACCAGACTTGGCGTTCTTCCGGGCCTTGCCGTTCCCGTTGCCCGAGTTGCCGCCCGGCGGTGAGCCGTTGTTGCCGGACGTGCCGGGCGGTGACTTGGTGTTCTGCGGTTTCGCGGTCCTCTTCTGCTGGCCCGGGGCGTTCGACTTGCCTTGCCCCTTCGGCTTCGTCGGTGTGGCGGTCGGCGTGCGGCCGCAGCATTCCGGCGAAGACCGCGTGACGGGGGCGCCGTCGTCGCCGGTGCCCGGCCGGCCGTGCGGCGACCGGGAAGGTGCGGGGGCCGGCTCCTGGCCCGGGAAGTGCCCGGTCGCGTAGGCCACGCCTCCGGACAGCAGGATCGAGCCGCCGCCCACCACCGCGATGACCTTGGCCGTCAGGAAATTGCGCAGCGTCGCGGCCCAGGGCCGGCGGGCGGAGCGGGGGGCGGCCAGGAAGGCGGCGACGGCGGCGTCCTCGCCCGCGAGCTCCGCCGGGCGGCCGGGTGCGGCGGCGGCCGAGAGCAGCGCGTGCAGCTCGGCATGGCCGTCCGCGCCGCGGAGCAGGCGCTCGGCGGTGCGGGGATCGAGCCGTCCGGCCTCGGTGTCGTCGCTCATGTCACCCCTTCAGCGCCGGAACCGCCGCTTTTGTCACCCTGCACGAGGCGGCGGGTGTCCGCGGCGGACTCGCCCGGGGCTTCGCCGGGGGCCGTGCGGGAGGCCGACAGACGCTCGGCGAGGCGTCGCAGGCCGCGGTAGGCGGCGGTCCGGACGGCGCCGGAGCGTTTACCGAGAACCTTGCCCGCGGATTTGGCGTCCAGGCCTACGACCACACGCAGCAGTACCGCCTCGGCCTGGTCGCGGGGCAGCTCGGCGATCAGCCTCAGCGCCTGCTCTGTGGCGATGCCGTCCAGCGCGTCCAGCTCCGTGTCGGCGTCGGCGGCCATCGTGACGAGTTCTTCGGCGGGCATGTCGGAGCCCGGCCGCCTGGATCTGCGGCGCAGGTGGTCGAGCGCGCGGTGCCGGGTGATCGTCGCGGTCCAGCCGCGGAAGCCGTCGAGGTCGCCGCGGAACGAGGGGAGGTCCCGGGCGATCTGCAGCCACGCCTCCGACGTCACGTCCTCCGCGTCCCCCCCGACGAGGGCCCCGGCGAAGCGGATCAGGCGAGGCTGGACGTCCCGGTAGAGCATGCGAAAGGACTCCTCGTCGCCGTCCTGCGCCGCGCGCAGGGCCCGGTCGAGCTCGTCCTCGTCCACCGCGCCATTGTGCAGGCATTTTCCCAGTGATGTGACACGTACGCGGGGGTTCGCGCTGAACGAGTGAGCGCCCGGGCCGCCGGGCGTTACCCCTCGCACGAGATGACGGACGAAGATGATCGGCAATGCCCCCCACGATCGGGACGAACTACTCGTCACCGGCATCCCGCCGGTTGGCGGGCCAGTGGCCGTGCCGTCCACGGAGCCCGTCTCGGAGCCGACCGCCGAGTTGGAGGCGGCGCCGGTCTTCGTCGACGCGACCGGGTGGCGTGCGCGGATGGGACGCCGGCTGGGCCTGCTCGCGGGCGCACTGCTCATCGTGTTCCTGGGGGCACTGGGCCTCGGTATGACGACAGGTGCGGATGTGCCGTTGACGCCATGGAGCGGGCCCTCCTCCGGTCCGCGTGTGAAAATCAGCCGTCCCAGTGTTCCGGCTAGCAAGACCGGTCAGCCACCCCAGGTCGCGAAGCCCCGACCCACCGGTCCGACCGGTACCCTGCCTCCCTCGGCGGCGCCCAGGCCGTCCAGTTCGACGGCGCCGTCGACGGCCGTCACCACGAGTCGCCCGGGCAGGTCGGAAGCGTCTCCTCGCGCCTGGGGACACAAGAAGAAGAACCCTTGACCGTGCGACGCAGTGAGCCACGGGGGCACTGGCTCCTTCTTCTGCTGGGCGGACTGGTGCTGACCGTCCTCCTTCTGCTCGACGGATTCGCGAACGGTGCCGTCGGTGAGGCGCCCCGCGACGAGCCTGGGCGCCCCGCGCCGGCCCCGTCCCAGGTCGCCTCCGGCGGCCCCGTCGTCAACCTCGCCGGCGGCACCCCGCAGAGCCGCCGCATGCCCCCGAAGACGATCGCGCTGACGTTCGACGACGGTCCCGACCCCGAGTGGACGCCGCGCCTGCTGGACGTCCTGCGCCGCCACAACGCCCGCGCGACGTTCTTCACCATCGGCGCGCACGTGGCCGAGAACCCTGCGCTGACCCGCCGCATCCTGGACGAGGGCAACGAGATCGGCTCGCACACCTACACCCACGTCGACCTCGCCACAGCCCCGGCGTGGCGGGGACGACTCGAACTCGACCTCACGCAGCGGGCGCTGGCGGGCGCGGCGGGCGTCCACACGAGGCTGATGCGGATGCCGTACTCGTCCCGTCCGGACGGCCTGACGGCACCGGAGTGGCAGGCGGCCAGGCGGGCGGGCGAGGACGGATACGTCGTGGTCCTCACTGATCGCGACACCGAGGACTGGGCGCGTCCGGGCACGGCGAAGATCGTCCAGCGGGCGCTAGCGGCGGGCAGGCGCGGTGAGGGCGCGGTCGTGATGCTGCACGACTCGGGCGGCGACAGGTCGGAAACGGTCGCGGCCGTCGAGCAGATCCTGGACCGGCTCCAGCCGCAGGGCTACCGCTTCACCACGCTCACGCAGGCGCTGGGCATGCCGTCGGCGGAAGTCGCCGTGCCCGCGCACGAGAGGGTCGTCGGCTGGACGCTGGTCACCGCCCAGCGCGCCGCGTCGGCGCTGACCAGAACCATGGGCGTGCTGTTCGCGGTCGCCGGGATCCTCTACGTGCTGAGGCTCGTGTCGCTCCTGGTCTTCGCGCACGTCCACATGCGCCGGGTCCGGAGGCCGGCGCGCCAACCTCGGCACGCCATAAGACCGGCGCCGCCCCCGGGCGGACTGCCGCCGGACCCGTTTCCACCCGTGTCCGTGATCGTCCCCGCCTACAACGAGGAGGTCGGTATCGGGGCGACGGTGGCTTCGCTCGTGGACACCGACTATCCGGGCACCGTCGAAGTGATCGTGGTGGACGACGGCTCCAGCGACCGTACGGCCGCGATCGTCGATTCGCTCGCCCTGCCGGGCGTCCATCTGATCCGCAAGCCGAACGGCGGCAAACCCAGCGCGCTCAACGCCGGCCTGGCCGTGGCCCAGTCCGACATCCTCGTCCTCGTGGACGGCGACACCGTCTTCCAGCGCGACACCATCCGGCATGTCGTCGCGCCGTTCGCGGACCCGGACGTGGGAGCGGTCAGCGGCAACACCAAGGTCGCCAACCGCGGCGGCATCCTCGGACGCTGGCAGCACATCGAGTACGTCATCGGGTTCAACCTCGACCGGCGGATGTTCGACGTCCTCCAATGCATGCCGACTGTCCCCGGCGCGATCGGCGCGTTCCGGAGGGCGGCTCTGGACAAGGTGGGCGGAGTCCCCGGAGACACGCTCGCCGAGGACACGGACCTAACGATGGCGATATGCCGCACAGGGCTGCGCGTCGTCTACGAGGAGAAGGCCCTGGCCTGGACGGAGGCGCCCGCATCGCTCAGGCAGCTGTGGAGGCAGCGCTACCGCTGGTGCTACGGGACGTTGCAGGCGATGTGGAAACACCGCCGCTCCGTCATCGACCGCGGCGGCTCGGGACGGTTCGGACGCCGCTGCCTGCCCTACCTGACGGTGTTCCAGGTGCTGCTTCCGCTGTTCGCACCGGCCATCGACCTGTTCGCGCTGTTCGGACTGGTCTTCCTCAACCCGCTGGTGCCCATCGTCACCTGGCTGCTGTTCGTCGCCGCCCAAGCCGCCGCAGGCGCCTACGCCCTGTGGCTGGACGGTGAGACCGTCCGTCCGCTGTGGACACTGCCGCTCCAGCAGTTCGTCTACCGGCAGCTCATGTACCTGGTGGTCGTCCAGTCCATCGTCACCGCGCTGATGGGGGCGCGACTGGGGTGGCACACCGTCCGGCGGACCGGGACCTTCACGGGTTTCGAGGGCCGGGAACAATCCCGGGGGCCCGTCGGTTACACATGACAGCCGGTGTGCCTGGTGTCCCCGGGCCTCACCTTTCGCCTTCACGGAATACCGTCCGGCTGGAGCCGTGTTGTGCCTTTCGCCGAGAGGCGACCCGCACACCGGTGCAAGACCAGGACCCCGCCGGGTCGCACGACCCGGCGGGGTCTGGTCGTTTCACCGGCAGACTGGCGGACATGAGTCTCGCCGCGCATCTGGAGCAACTCGGCCGTCCGCTGGTCGACGAGCAGCTCGAACACCCCACCGTGCAGGGCATCGCTCAAGGCGACCTGGACGAAGCCGTGTTCCGCTCATGGCTGGAACAGGACTATCTCTTCCTCCACGACTACGTGCGCGTCTTCTCGCGCCTCGCCTGGCAGGCCCCCGACGCCCATCTCGGAGACCTCGTCGACCTGGCCTACGCCACCTTCCACGACGAGCTCGAACTCCACCGCTCGCTCTCTTCGAGCTTCGCCGCCGACCTGGACGGTGCGAAGAAGGGCCCGGCCTGCGCCGCCTACACGTCGTTCCTGCTGGACAGCGCCGCCGTGTACGCCGACGGTCTCGCCGCCCTCTACCCCTGCATGTGGGGCTACTCCACCCTCGGCCGCCTCCTCGCCGAGGACCCCCCGTCCGACCCGCGCTACCGCCGCTGGATCGACACCTACGCCGACCCGGCCTTCGCCGATCTGACCACCCGCATAGCCCAGATGATCGACGAGTCGGACGCCGCCCCGGCGACCGCCGAACGGCTCTTCCTGGAGGGCATGCGCCACGAACTGGCCTTCTGGGACGTCCCGACCTGAGAGCCGTCCGTGAACTCTCGCCAGGCCGATTGTGTGAACGTCCAATTGATTCGCACGAAGGTAGAGAAACATCTATGGCCTGGGTGCCTTCGGTGATGGTGTGCTTCCCGGCATGGAGCTGACAGCAGGGCGCACCGTGGTGCCCGCGAGGGAAGGACGGGCGGTCCGGGTGCCCGCCGGACGACGAGTGCGGGTCGTGGACTTGGAGGGCGGGCAGGTCGGTGACCTGTTCGCCTTCGCCGCGGACGATCCGCGCGAACGGCTGAGCGCCATGCACACCCGCAGCGTGACGAGCCGGCTGTTCCCGGCAGTGGGCGAGGCGTTCGTCACCGACCGCCGGCGGCCGATCCTGGCCCTGGCCGGTGACGGCTCGCCGGGATCGCACGACATGCTGATCGCCGCCTGCGACCCGGCCCGCTATGCGGCGCTGGGGGTGCCGGAACACCGCTCGTGCGCCCGGAACCTGGACGAGGCGTTGGCCGAGCTGGGGCTGGACGTCACCGCCACACCGCAGCCGGTCAACCTGTTCATGCGGATTCCGGTGGAGGAGCAGGGGCGGCTGCGGTGGCTGCCGGCCGAGAGCCGGCCAGGGGACTCGATCACGTTCGAGGCGGTCATGGACTGCGTGGTCGCGGTGTCGGCGTGCCCGCAGGACCAGGTCGGCATCAACGGCGGTGAACCGACGTCGCTGGCGATCGACGTGCTCTGACACGCCGGCCGAGAGCAAGCATCAGTAGGGAGAAGTACAGATGAGCGTTTCCAGGAACCATCCGGCCCTGGAGCCGGGGCGTGTCGGCGATCTGCGGACGGCCAACCGGCTGGTCGTGGCGCCGATGACGCGGGTGTCGGCCGAGTCGGATGGCACGGCGACACCGGAGATGGCCGACTACTACGCCGAGTTCGCCCGAGGCGGGTTCGGACTGGTCATCACCGAGGGCATCTACACCGACATCGCCTACAGCCAGGGCTACCTCAACCAGCCTGGTCTGGTGTCGGGGCGGCACGTGGCGGCGTGGCGCGACGTCACGGAAGGCGTGCACGGTGCAGGGGCACCGATCGTGGCGCAGCTGATGCACGCGGGTGCGCTGTCACAGGGAAACCCGTACCGCGATGACACTGCCGGACCATCGGCGGTACGGCCGCAGGGCGTGAAGATGCCCGAGTACGGCGGGAACGGTCCGTGGCCGACGCCCAGGGAGATGAGCCCGGCGGACATCGAATCGGCCATCGCCGGATTCGTCGCCTCGGCGGTGAACGCCAGGGACGCCGGGTTCGACGGCGTGGAGGTCCATGCGGCCAACGGCTACCTCCTGGACCAGTTCATCACCGACTACACCAACCTGCGCGAGGACTCCTACGGAGGGCCGATCGCGAACCGTGTGCGCCTGACGGCCGAGGTCGTGACGGCGATCCGCGCCGAGGTCGGTCCGGACTGGTGCGTCGGGGTGCGGCTCTCGCAGACCAAGGTGAACGACTTCCGGTATCGCTGGCCCGGCGGTCCGCACGACGCCGAGGTGATCTTCACCGCGCTGGCGGAGGCGGGCGCGTCCTATCTGCACATCGCCAGCGAGGGCCGGAACTGGATCGAGACCGCGCGGCTGGACGGCGGGCTCACCATCACCGGCCTGGCCCGCCGGGTGAGCGGCCTCCCGGTGATCGCCAACGGCGGGATGCACGATGCGGACCTGTCGGCCCAGGTCCTCGGGGACGGTCACACCGACCTCGTGTCCGTGGCCAGGGGCGCCCTCGTCAACCCCGACCTCCCGCGCCGCCTGGCCGAGGGGCGGGCACAGGAGCGCTTCGACCACTCGATCCTGGAGCCGATGGTCACCCTGGACAACGTCCGCCGCCATCGACCGGCCGATGCGCCGGCCTGACCGGGGACCCGCGGAAGCGGAGCGGCCGCGGGCGGAGGATGGGGGCATGAGCGGGAGCTGGCACGGCGGGGCGGCCGCCGTGGTGACACTGACCTTCGATGTGGACGCCGAGACGCCGATACTCGCGCAGGGCGGGCGCTACGCCCGGCACGCGAGCACGATGTCGCACCAGTCCTACGGGCCGGACGTGGGGCTGCCCCGCATCCTGGATCTCCTGGACGCGACGGAGGTTCCGGCGACGTTCTTCGTGCCGGGCTGGGTCGCCGAACGGCGCCCCGGCCTGGCCGCCTCGATCGTCGAACGGGGCCATGAGGTGGCGCACCATTCCTATGCGCACCGGCCGCCGACGTCCATGGGGCCGGAGGAGGAGCGCGCGGACTTCCTGCGTGCCCTGGAGGTGTTCGCCGGGCAGGGCATCGAGATCACCGGGTTCCGTGCCGCGCTCTGGGAGGCGTCCTGGCTCACGACGGAGCTGGTGGCCGAGTACGGGCTGCGGTACGACTCGTCCCTGATGGGCGACGACCGGCCGTACCGGGTCGGCACCGGGTCCGGCGAGATCGTCGAGCTTCCGGTGCACTGGTCGCTGGACGACTGGGAGCAGTACGCCTACCTGCCCGCACCGGACATCGGGTCGGTCATCGAGTCACCGCGCAAGGTCCTGGAGCTCTGGCGCGCGGAACTGGACGGCATGCGCGAGTACGGGTGCCTTTTCAACCTGTGCGCGCATCCCTTCCTGTCCGGACGCCCCGGCCGCGTCCTCGCCCTGCGGTCGTTCATCGAGTACGCCCGAGAGTGCGGGGACGTGTCGTTCGCCCGCTGCAGGGACGTGGCCGAGGCGGCCTCGGCCGACCCGGAAACGCGCCTGCGCCCGCACGAGCCGCCCCGGGTGGACCCGGACGTCCATCCGGACTGAGCCCGCCCGGCGGGTGGTCACGTCATGTCGGCGGCCTGCAGCGCCAGGAAGAGGTCGACGCGGTCGGCGGTGCGGGCCACGTCGCGGCCGGTCAGTTCGGTGATCTTGCCGAGCCGGTTGCGCAGCGTGTTGACGTGGACGTGCAGGGCCGCGGCGGTGGACGACCAGTGCCCGTCGTGGTCCAGGAAGGCGCGCAGCGTGGCCTCCAGCTCACCCCCGCGGCCGGCGTCGTGCCGGCGCACCGGCGCGAGCACGCCGTCGACCAGGGGGCGCAGGGCGTCGGCGTCCTGCATGCTGAGCAGCAGCCGGTGGGTGCCCAGCTCGGCGAACGACCGGACGGCGCTTCCGGGATGGCCCCGCCGCAGCGTCCTGCACACCTCCCGCGACCGGACGAGGGCTTCGCGCAGCCCGGCCGGCTCGCCGACGACCCCGCCGAGGCCCACGACGGGCCGGCGGCCGGGGAAGCGTTCCGCCACGGCGGAGGCCAGCCGCTCCGCGAGGGGCGCCGCCTCGTCCTCGCCATGCCGCCACGACAGCACGGCGACCACGTCCTGCGACCCGCCCGCCACCACCACGGGGACTCCGGCGGAGGCGAAGAACTCGCCGGCCGCCTCGGCCAGCCCGGGCACGGTGGCCTCGGCGCCGGCGAACGCCAGCGTCCACACCGCGAGCGGGCCGTCGGCGTCCACGCCGAACGCGCGCAGCCGCCCGGGGACCTCGGCGGCGCGGCTGCCGCCCGACAGCACCATCTCCAGCAGTTCGCCGGCGAACCGCAGCTCGATCGCCTGCATCGCCTGCTGCTTCGCGACCTCCAGGCTGAGGAAGCGGGCCGCCTGGTCGAGCGCGTCCTGCTCGATCCTCGTGAGGTCGCTCACCGGGCGAAGGCAGACCAGTGCCGCGTCGGCGTCGCCGACCGCGCCCACCAGGTACAGCGTCGCCCTTCCGGCGGTGCCGAGCTCCAGTTCGAGGGGCGGCGGGTGGCGCGCCAGGCCGGTGGCCACCGTCTGCAACTGCCCGGCGTCCAGCCGGGCGCCCGCCGAGGCGAGCGGCCGGCCCATCCGGTCGACCACCGCCAGCGGAAGCTCGTGGTCGCGGCGCAGCACCCGCAGGACGCCGGACGCGCCCGCGCCCCGGGAGATCGCCGTGGCCAGCGCCTCCCCGCGGCGGACCATGCCGACGAGCGCGCTCTGCCGCTCCTCGGCGTAACGGGTGGCGACCGCCTCGGAGATCGCGGTGAACGGCACCGTCACCGCGATCTCCAGGAGCGGCACACCGGCGTCCCGGCACGCGGCGACCAGCTCGTCCGGTGTGGTGGGACGCTCCTGGCGCAGGCCGAACACGATGCCCGCCGCCTGCGCGCGCCTGACGTTCGCGACGAACTCGGCGGCGCCGATCCGGTCGGCCCACAGGCCGTTGGTCAGCACCAGCTCGGACCGGCGCACGTAGGGCGAAGGGTCGGGCAGCTCGGTGTTGTGGACCCAGGAGACCGGTTCGTCCAGCGCTCCCCGCGGGCCGGAGACAAGAATCCGCAGCTCCAGAGCTTCGTCCCCGAGCAGGGACCGCAGAGTGAACATGCTGTGAATCTATACAGCCGGATGAACGATCAGTAGAGGTTTCTCCACGAGCCCATCCCCGCCTCCTCCCGAGACTCCACGCCATGGCAGCAGTTCTGGATCTGGTCCGGCGTCAACACCTGGGTGGTGCTCGACCTGGTGATCGAGATCCTCGCGGAACTGGGCGTGCACGGCGGCTCCGGGACGAGGTACCTGGTGGCCGGGCTCATCATGGCCGTCCAGCTGGGGCTGGCGCTGAGCCAGGCCGAGCCGGACTGGACGGGCGCCGCCGCCGCGACGACCGGCGACGAGGTCACCGCCGTCACCCAGCTGCTCACCGCCATCGGCATCGGCTGGGGCATCACCTGGTTGCCGTACTCGGCCGACTACAGCCGCTTCGTGCGCACGGAGGCCTCGGACCGGGCAGTGTTCTGGTCCACCGCCCTCGGCATGTACGTTCCGACGGTCTGGCTCGCCGCGCTGGGCGCCTGCCTGGCCAGCGCGGGCGGCGGCAGCGACCCGTCGAGCCTGGTGACCGGCGCGTTCGGGGTGATGGCGATACCGGTCCTGCTGCTCGTCATGCACGGACCGGTGGCGACCAACATCCTGAACCTGTACTCGTGTTCGCTGGCAGCGCTCTCGGTCGGCATCCGGGTCGCCCGCTGGAAGGTCACGCTGGTCGCCGGGGCGGTGGCCTCCGCGGTCCTCGCGGTGGTGTGAACGGCGCGGCGCTGGTCAGCTTGGCGCTGGGCCTGGTGGCACCGGCTTCTCCTGGCTGTCGGGCGGACTCGTCGCGGGCGGGCTGTACTACGCGCTGGCCGTCCGGGCGCGGCGGCGGGCCGCCGTCCTGGTGGCGGAGACGGTGTCCTGAGAAAGGAGGACTGCGCGGCCCCGGGGCGGGGCCGCGCAGTCGTGCGGACGTGTCAGCGGGTGCCCGGCTCTGCGGACGTCAGCGGCTTGAAGCCCCGCAGGCGGAGGCTGTTGCTGACCACGAAGACCGAGGAGAACGCCATCGCGCCGCCGGCGATCATCGGGGTGAGCAGGCCGGACGCCGCCAGGGGGATCGCCGCCACGTTGTAGGCGAAGGCCCAGAACAGGTTGCCCTTGATCGTGCCGAGCGTGCGGCGGGACAGCCGGATCGCGTCTGATGCGGCGCGCAGGTCGCCGCGGACGAGGGTCAGGTCGGACGCCTCGATCGCCACGTCCGTCCCGGTGCCCATCGCCAGGCCCAGGTCGGCCTGGGCGAGCGCGGCGGCGTCGTTGACGCCGTCGCCGACCATCGCCACGGTCCGTCCCTCGGACTGGAGGCGCTTGACGACGTCCACCTTGTCCTGCGGCAGGACCTCGGCGATGACCTCCTCGATGCCGACCGCGTCCGCGACCGTGCGGGCCACCGTCTCGTTGTCGCCGGTCAGGAGGACGGGACGCAGCCCGAGGGCCGTGAGCTGCGCGATCGCCTCACGGGAGGTGGGCTTGACCTGGTCGGCGACCGTGATCACCGCGCGGGCCTCGCCGTCCCAGCCGACCGCGACGGCGGTGTGGCCGAGCGCCTGGGCCTTCTCCATGGCGCGTTCGAGGTCGGTCGTGAGGTGCTGTGACCACTCGGCGAGCAGCTGCGGACGTCCTGCCAGGACGCCGTGGCCGTCCACCATCCCCTGGACACCGAGGCCCTCGATGTTGGCGAAGTCCTCCACCGTGCCCAGATCGCCGACCCGTTCCAACGCCCCCTTGGCGATCGCTTGGGCGATGGGGTGTTCGGAGGCGTTCTCCAGCGCGCCCGCCAGGCGGAGAACCTCGCCCTCGGAGACGCCGTCGGCGGTGATGACGTCCACCAGGGCCATCCGCCCGGTGGTGACGGTGCCCGTCTTGTCCAGGACGACCGTGTCGACCCGGCGGGTGGACTCCAGCACCTCCGGACCCTTGATCAGGATGCCGAGCTGCGCGCCGCGTCCCGTGCCGACCATGAGGGCGGTCGGGGTGGCCAGGCCGAGGGCGCACGGGCAGGCGATGATCAGGACGGCGACCGCGGCGGTGAACGCGCCGGCGAGGGGCTCGCCGGTGCCGATCCAGAAGCCGAGCGTGCCGAGCGCGAGCGCGATCACGACCGGGACGAAGATCCCCGAGATACGGTCGGCGAGCCGCTGCACCTGGGCCTTGCCGGTCTGCGCGTCCTCCACCAGGCGCGCCATCTGCGCGAGCTGGGTGTCGGAGCCGACCCTGGTGGCGCGCACCAGCAGCCGCCCGCCCGCGTTCACGGTCGCGCCGACCACGGCGTCGCCGGGCCCGACCTCGACCGGCACCGACTCGCCGGTCAGCATCGACGCGTCCACGGCGGACGAGCCCTCCTCGACCGTCCCGTCCGTGGCGATCTTCTCGCCGGGACGGACGACGAACAGGTCCCCGGCCGAGAGCCGGTCGACGGGGATGCGCTCCTCCACGGCTGTACCGGCAGGGCCGTTCCGGACCACCGAGACGTCCTTGGCACCGAGCTCCAGCAGGGCCCGCAGCGCGGCGCCGGCGCGGCGCTTGGACCGCGTCTCGAAGTACCGGCCGGCCAGGATGAACATGATCACGCCGGAGGCGGCTTCGAGGTAGATGTTCATCGACCCGTCCGAGCGGGTCATCGAGAACTCGAACCCGTGCTTGACGCCCAGCTCGCCGGCGGTGCCGAAGAACAGCGCCCACAGCGACCAGGCGAACGCGGCGAGGGTGCCCAGCGAGATGAGCGTGTCCATGGTCGCCGCGCCGTGCCGCAGGTTGACCGCCGCGGCGCGGTGGAAGGGCCAGCCCGCGTACACGACGACCGGAGCGGCCAGCGTCAGCGACAGCCACTGCCACGCCTCGAACTGGATCGCCGGGATCATCGCCATCGCGATGACCGGGACCGACAGCACGACCGCGCTGATCAGCCGCTGCCGCAGCGGACGCAGATCGTCGTCCGGCTCCGGGGCCGCCTCATCGGTCTTGGGCGGGGCGGGCAGCTCGGCGCTGTAGCCGGCCTTCTCGACCGTGGCGATCAGCTCGTCCGGGGACACCCCCTGGGAGAACTCGACGCGGGCCTTCTCGGTGGCGTAGTTGACCGTCGCGGTCACGCCGTCCATCTTGTTGAGCTTCCGCTCGATGCGGTTGGCGCACGACGCGCACGTCATCCCGCCGATCGCCAGCTCGATACGCTCGGACATCGCGTCCGTGCTCATCGCTCCTCCTCTGCTTCGATCGTGTGGGACGGTCAGTGGGCGTGCGGCTGGTCGTCGTGGCCCGGCCCGGGTTCCTGGACGGGTACCCGAGCGTTCCCGGCGTGCACCGTGAACTCGGCCGTGCGGACCTTGCCGTCGTGCTTGAAGTCCAGGTAGAGACGGTATGCGCCGGAGCTGGGCGCCTCGGCGAAGAACGTGATGCCGGGTCCCGGCTTCGTCTTGCCGTCACCGGGCTCCCCGTCCGGGTGGACGTGGAGGTAGGCCAGGTCGCCCTGCCGCAGCGCGACCAGATGCCCGTACGCCTCCAGGTACGGCTGCAGGTCGGTGATCGGTTTGCCGTCCTTGCTCACCGTGAGGGTGAGTTCGGTGGACTTGCCGGGGGTGAGGCCGCCGGCCAGCGTGACCTCGTAGCCGTCCACCTTCGCGACCTGCTCCGGCTTCGGCAGCGGTGTGGGCCGCAGGTCGCCGGGGGCGAACACGTCGGTTCCCAGCGTGAGCTGCCGCTTCGCGCCGTCCGGCTGGATGTCGGTGAAGAACCGGTACACGCCGGGCTTCGCCAGCGTGATCGGCACCGTCCAGACGCCGCCGCCCAGCAGCGTCGGGTGCAGGTGCTGGAAGCCGGACAGGTCGCGCCGCGCGAGGATCAGGTGCAGCCGCTTGCCGTGCAGGGGCCGGAACGCCGTGACGGGCTTGCCGTCCGGTCCGTTGATGGTGAACCGGAAGTCCGTCTTCTTGCCGGGGGCGACGGTCGTCCGTTCCGGGGTCAGCGTGTAGCCGTCCTCGGACACCTGCAGGCCGCCCGGTGCGTGCGACGCCGAGCCGTCATGGCCGCCGCCGTGCCCGCCGCCGTGGCCCTCGCCGGTCTCGTGGGACGCCATCTCCGCGGTGCCGCCGACGGGGCCGACGACCTTGCCGATCCCCGCGGCGCCGCCGAAGACGACCGCCAGGCCCACCGCGTAGGCCCCCAGCTTGGTCGCGCTGTTCATGCCGATCCACTCCACTCGATGTTCGAGGGACGCACCCCGCCCGCCGGCGGGGCGCGCGCCGCTCAGGTCGTCAGCTGGTATCCGGCCTCTTCGACGGCGTCCCTGACCCGGGCGTCGTCGAGCGGGGCCTCGCTGGTGACGGTGACCTCGCCGGTCTGGAGGTCGACGTCGACGCCGGTCACGCCGGCGATCTGCTCGACCTCCTCGGTCACCGAGCTCACGCAGTGGCCGCAGGTCATTCCGGTGACGGTGTAGGTGGCGGTGCTCATCGGCGTCTCCTTCGCTTTTTACCCCTGGGGGGTATCTGGTGAGGCTCATGCTGCCATAACCGGATGCCTCTGACAACCCCTGGGGGGTATCTGCCGATTCCGAGATCCCGGTCACAGCGCCCAAGGTTTTCCACAGGCTTCCACAGGGCTGTGGACGACGTTCCGGCAGCGCGGCTCTTCGCCGATACTGAAGCCATGCCTGAGCTACCTGAGGTGGAGGCGCTGGCGGGGTTCCTGCGGGAGCGCGTGGTCGGCCATGTCGTCGCCCGCGTCGATGTTCTCGCCATCTCCGCGCTGAAGACGTACGACCCGCCGGTGACCGCGCTCGGCGGGCTGACCGTCACCGGCGCGGCCCGGCACGGCAAGTTCCTCGACCTGGACGTCGACGGGCTGCACCTGGTGATCCACCTCGCCCGCGCCGGCTGGCTGCGCTGGCGGGACGAGATTCCGACCCGGCCCGTCCGGCCCGGGGGCAAGAACCCGCTCGCCCTGCGCGTCCACCTGGACGACGGCTCGGGCTTCGACCTCACCGAGGCCGGAACCAAGAAGGGCCTCGCCGTCTACGTCGTCCGCGACCCGGACGACGTTCCCGGCGTGGCGTCGCTCGGTCCCGACCCGCTGGACGACGCGTTCACCGTCGAGGCGCTGGCGGGGATCGTCGACGGGAAGCGCAGCCGGATCAAGGGCCTGCTGCGCGACCAGCAGGTGATCGCGGGCATCGGCAACGCCTACTCGGACGAGGTGCTGCACGTGGCGAAGATGTCCCCGTTCAAGCTCGCCGCGTCGCTCACCGAGGACGATGTCGCCGTCCTCCACGAGGCGATCGTCGGCACGCTCCGGGACGCGGTCGAGCGTTCACGCGGCCTCGAAGCCCAGGACCTCAAGGGCGAGAAGAAGACGGGGCTGCGGGTGCACGGGAAAGCGGGCCAGAAATGCCCGGTGTGCGGCGACACGATCCGCGAGGTGTCGTTCGCCGACTCGGCGCTCCAGTACTGCCCCACCTGCCAGACCGGCGGCAAGCCGCTCGCCGACCGCCGCATGTCCCGGCTGCTCAAGTAATTCGCGCCGGAACCGGGGCAGAGGCGGCGTATCGTGTCGCGAGGAAATCGGGATGATCGCCTCGCTTGGAGCCGCCATGGGCTACCCCCCTTACCCCCCACGGCCCGGCCCGCACGCACCCGGCTACGGGCCGCCGGGCCAGGGCTACGGGCCGCCCGCGCCGGGCGGCGTCCCCGCACTGCCCTACGCCCCGGCCGGGCCGCCGCCGGGCTATGCCCCGCAGGGGTATCCACCGCAGCACGGCGGTCATGCCCCGCCGGTCGTCCCGCAGCCGGGCCATCCCGCACCGCCGCAGCCGCAGCCCCCGCAGCAGCCCGCGGATCTGTACGGCTCGCCGATCCTCGTCTACGACCAGCCCGCGCAGTTCTTCTCGACCGAGGCGAACTACACGATCTGGAGTCCGCAGGGGCAGCCCGCCGCGTACGTCCGCGAGGAAGGCGTGAGCGGCGCCAAGAAGGCGCTGCGCGTGATGAACCAGGGCAGCCAGACGAAGGCCGAACGCAAACTGTCGATCTTCCGCCCGGACGGCATGCCGTACTTCCACTTCTACAAGCCGTACGGGTTCATGGGGACGCCCACCATGCAGGTGCTCGCTCCCCAGGGCGGCCTGATCGGGTACCTGCGCAAGCGGGCGATGCGCGGCTGGGAGATCCTCACACCGCAGGAACAGCAGATCGGCTACTACGAGCTGCTGAGCGGCCGGGTCACCGACTGGCAGCAGCAGGAGCTCGCCCGGATCCAGCGCGGTTTCGAAGGGATGGGCGAGTTCCTGTCGCAGGTGTTCACCGGTGCCGACCGGTACGTGCTGCGCATGCACGTCCAGTTGCAGGAGCCGATGCGCACGCTCGTGCTGGCCTGCCCGCTGGCCTTCGACACCGCCGTCTCCCAGAACCGCAGCATCGGCGGCTGGCTCTGACGCGAACAGGCCCCGGCCGGGCGGCCGGGGCCTGTTCGTCCCTGCACCGAGCCGGAACGGGGATGGCTCGTTCAGGGGTTCAGCGGACCTTGGGGACGTTGCCGAACAGCGGGCCGATCTCGCTCCAGCGGTGCAGCTGGCAGCCGTCGGCCCGGGTGAACTTCGTGTCGATCCGCTTGCCCTGCCAGGTGCCCGTGACCGTGGCGACCTCAGGACCGCCGTAGATCTTGGTGCACATCTGGTCCTTGGGGACGGGTTTGAAGGGTTCCTTGACCTTGGTCAGGGCCGCGCACGCGTCGGAGGCCTTGGGATGTGTGCCGCCCGGCGGTGCGCAGGTGAGCTTCCAGGTCTTGGCGGGTGCCTCCTTCGAAGCCTTGACCTGAACGGTGAGTGAGTCCGCCGGCGTGCCGGACGGCTGCACGGACGTCGTGCCCGAGGGCTTGTCGGCGGGGTTTCCGTTGGCCTGTTCGTCGCCGCAGGCGGCCAGAGACAGGAGCATGGCCAGCCCGGGCGCCGCGAAAAGGAGCGTCCGATACCGCATGCGTGATTCGACGCAGGGGGGCTTCGCGCGGTTCCATGGGGGTGTGATGAATTTCGGGGAAGACGTGCCCGCCGTGGTCGCCGCCGACGTTCCGCAGGACGGCTACCTGCTGGACGTCCGGGAGCAGGACGAGTGGGACGCGGGCCACGCGCCCGCGGCCGTCCACATCCCCATGGGCCAGCTCGGCGACCGCGCCGGGGAGGTCCCGCGTGACCAGGAGGTTTACGTGATCTGCCGGTCCGGGGCCCGGTCCGCGCAGGTGACCGTGGCGCTGAACCAGGCGGGCTGGCTGGCGCGGAACGTCGACGGCGGCATGAAGGGCTGGGCGGAGGCGGGGCGTCCGATGGAGGGCGCCGGCGACGGCCCGCCGTACGTCGCGTGATCTGCAACCTATGAGGCGATCGCCCCTTTTAGGGCGTGTCGGGCGGTTGTACGATCGGGCCTGACCGATACCCGCGGGAGCTCGGGCCACAGCCGGGCTGAGAGGGCGGCCTTCAAGGCGTCGCCGACCGCATGAACCTGTCCGGGTAATGCCGGCGTAGGGAGTGTGTCCCGTGACGTCCGACGTCGAGAAGCGCCCTCAGGACGAGCGGCCCCGCAACGAGGTCCCCTTCACCCTCGACGAACCCGCCCCCAAGGTCCTCGGTTTCTGGGACCAGAGCGCCTTCTGGGCCAACCTCGGGGTGAGCCTCCTGGCCTTCTCCGGCGCCTACACCGTCCTCGCGCCGGACGCCGACGGCAGGCCGACCATCTCGATCATGGCCGGAATCGTCGCGATGGCCGTCGGAACGGCCCTCGGCGGGCTGATGCTCGGCCTCGCCGCCGTGCCCGGTGCCCGCACCGGCCAGCCCGCGATGGTGCTGCTGCGCGGACTGTTCGGCGCGCGGCTGTCGTACGCGCCCACGATCCTGAACATCGCGCAGCTCGTCGGCTGGGGGACGTTCGAGCTGATCGTCATCGCGGACGCGGCCCGCGAGCTGTGGGACGGCGTCCCGCGCTGGGGCTACGTGATCGCCGCCGGGGCGGTCACGACCGTGCTGACGATCTGGCCGCTCGGCTCGGTGCGCGTGCTGCGCCGCTACGTGACGGTAGCGGTGGCGATCGCGCTCGTGTACTTCTACGTGGAGCTCGTCCGGCAGCCGCTGCCCGACCTCACGCAGGGCTCGTGGGACGGCTTCTGGGTCGGGGCGGACGCCGCCCTCGCCGTGTCGATCTCCTGGGTACCGGTCGCCGCCGACTACACCCGGCACGCGCGGACCGAGCGCGGGGCGTTCGGTGCCGCGGCCGCCGGCTACTCCGTCACGCAGATCGTCGCCTATGTCCTCGGCCTGCTGGCGCTGGCGCTGGTCGCGGGCGACTCGACCAAGATCTTCGACCCGTTCCTCGGCCCCGCGCTCGGCGTGGTGTTCTTCGCCGTGTTAGTGCTGCGGGAGGCGGACCAGTCGTTCGCCGACACCTACTCCACCGCCGTGTCGATCCAGAACCTCTTCCCGCGCGCCGACCGCCGGGTGCTGAGCGTCGTGCTCGGCGCCGGAATCACCGTCCTCGCGCTGGTCCTGGACATCGGCGACTACGCGGGCTTCCTGTCGCTGATCGGGTCGGTGTTCGTGCCGATGCTCGGCGTCCTCGCCGCCGACTTCTTCCTCGGCCGCCGGACGCGGGACGGCTGGGACGTCTCGCGCATGGCCCCGTCCCGCTGGGGGATGATCGCGGCCTGGGCGATCGGGTTCGTCGTCTACCAGCTCGTCAACCCCGGCACGGTCGGCCGCTGGGCGAGCCTCTGGCACGACGTCCAGGACGCGCTGCACTTCACGCCGCAGACCTGGATGAGCGCCTCGCTGCTGTCGTTCCTGGTCGCCGGGGTGGCCGCCGCCCTCATCGGCAGGCTTACCAAACGGTAAGGTTTGGGTTCGCAGAAGGGTCGCCGAGCAAGTTTCGGCGCAAGTTGCCCGGCCGTGGGCCGGAGTCCGGTGGCACGATGACAGACGTGTACGAACACGTCCACGATCCGATCGCGCGGGCCGTCATCGAGAGCGCCGCCGACGCGATCGTGGCCGTCGACCAGAAGCACCGGGTGACCGTGTGGAACCCGGCGGCCGAGCGCATGTTCGGCTGGCCGGCCCGGGAGATGATCGGACGCGTCCCCCCGATCGTCCCGGACGAGCTGAAGGCCGAGCAGAACGCCGTCCACGAACGGCTCCTCACCCGCCGCGCCGGCGAGGGCGAGGGCGGGCAGATCTCGATCGCGACCCGCCGCTTCCACCGCGACGGCCGGCTCATCGACGTGCGCATCGACACGAGCCTGCTGAAGGACCCGGACGGCACGCTGCTCGGCTGGGTCGGGGTGTACCACCCGGTCGACGACGACGAGATCGTCCAGCACCACATGACCGAGCGGGCCCGGCTCGTCCGGCGGCTGAACGACATCGTCGCCGACCTGGGCGCCGAGCTCGACCTCGCCGTCGTGCTCGACCGGATCACCGCCGCGCTGATCGAGCTGACCGGCGCCGACGCGGGCGGGTTCGTGCGGATCGAGGGCGAGCGGCTGCGGCTGGTCAGCATGTCCGGGCTGCCGGAGCGGATGCGCGGCACGTCCGCCGAGCTGCGGCCGAGCCTCGTCGGGGAGCTGCTGCGGTCGGGCAAGACCGTCAAGCTCACCACCGGCGAGCGGCGCCTCGGCGACCTGATCTGGTCTGAACTGTCCGGTCTGCACACGATCGCGCTCGGCCTGTCGTACCTGCAGAACCGGCCGTACGGCGCGCTGTACGCCCTGTTCTCCGGGCGCAAGGTCGGGCATACCGAGCTGGAGCTGCTGGAACTGCTCGCCGGGCACGCCGGGGTCGCGGTCGGCAACGCGGTCGCGTACGCGGAGGTCGTCCGGCAGCGCGCGCACGAGCGCGCCGTGATCGACTCCAGCGCCGACGGCATCGCGGTGCTCGACCACGACCTCGTCGTCCGGCACTGGAACCACTCCGCGCACACTCTCACCGGCATCCCACCGGAGGACGCGATCGGCCGTCCGCTGCCGTTCGACATGCCGGCGCTCGGCGAGGAGCTGACGTTCCGGCTGGCGTCGGGCACCTGGCTGAACGTGCTGGCCGCCGAGATCGAGGAGACCGGCGAGCTCGTCGTCGACTTCCGCGACGTGTCGGAGGCCAAGGCGCTGGAGGAGGCGAAGGACCTGTTCCTCGCCACGACCAGCCACGAGCTGCGCACCCCGATCACGGTCGTGCAGGGGTTCGCGTCCACGCTGGTCAACCGGTGGGACGAGATGGCCGACACCGACCGCCGCGCCGCCGTCGCCACCATCGCCGAGCGCGCCCAGTCGCTCGGGCGCCTCGTCGAGCACCTGCTGCTCGGCTCCCGCGCGGGCGCGGACGAGCTGGCCGTGACGATCGAGTCGTTCGACCTGACCCGGGTGCTGGAGGGCGTCGTCGCCGGATTCCGGTCACTGTCGCCGCTGCACCGCGTCGAGCTGGACATCGAGCCGGGCCTGCCGTCCTGCCGGGGGGACGCGATGGCGACCGACATCGTCCTCGGGCAGCTGCTGGAGAACGCGTTCAAGTACTCGCCGGACGGCGGGACGGTCGGCGTCCGGGCACGCCGGGAGGCGTCCGGCATCGTCGTCACCGTCTCCGACGAGGGGATCGGCATCCCGCTCGGCGACCATGAACGGATCTTCGAGCGGTTCGTGCAGGGGGACGCCGGGGACCGCCGGCGGTTCGGCGGCATCGGGCTCGGCCTGTACATCGTCAAACGGCTGACCGAGGCGCAGGGCGGCACCATCTCCGCGCATCCCGCGCAGCGTGCGATATCTCACATTGAACCCCCCCAAAGCCCACCTAAAGGGACGCCCAGTGTTGATCTGGGTGATATGGAACGAACCACTCGACCGCTTTCGGTTACGGAGCGTCACGGACCCGCAGGTGGCGCCGGTCCGGGCGAAGGCACGTGCATGCGCCTCGTGTTGCGGGCCTCGCCCTGATCCGGACGGTTACTTACCGTGAGGACACTCCGTCCCGGGCGGCCCGGTGAGAGCTGCGTGACCAGGGCTTTCGGTGATCTCGACGGGTGGCACGCTGGTTACGTGCGGGAAAGTACGGTGTCCCAAGGGTGTGACGGACGAAACGCGCGCGTGAGGAGTAAATCCGCCGTTGGCTGGATAGATCCTTTGATGGTTGCCGTTGGTGACGAGATTCCGATCCGGGGGTGATCACCGTGACCGGTCGTACGGTGACTCGTTGTGCAGGTGGTGAACTGAATCGTTCGGGTTTCCGGCCGCGGCCATCAGGGCATTCCGGTCGTACCGGAAGAGCGATGACGGGGTTCGTCCGAGTGAGCGGAACCAGGGGGAGGTGAGGGCGTCGAGCGTCGTACTGCTGCCACACGCACCGTCCAGCGTCGCGGTCGCCCGCAGGCGCCTCGGCTCGGAACTGGCCGGCTCCGGCGTCTACGAGTCCGTCGTGGACGACGCGAGCGTCATCGTCAGCGAGCTCATCAGCAACGCCCTCCGGCACGCGCGGCCGCTGCCCTCCGGTCAGGTCAGGGTCTGCTGGCGGCGCCGCGGCGACCTCCTCGAACTCGAGGTCAGCGACGGCGGCGCGATGACCGAGCCGCGGCGCGGCCCCGGGACGCTGTCCTCGCTCGGCGGACGCGGGCTCGGCATCGTCGAGGCCCTGTCCGAAGGATGGGGGGTGCGTCACGAGGAGGGCGCCACCACGGTCTGGGCCATCGTCCGGGCCCCCCGGGCGCCGGGCGGAAGCGAGATGGTCGCCCCCACCGGTGCGCATGCGGTCGTCCCCGATCTCTCCAGCTTTCCCGACCTGCTGGACGAACCCGACGAAGACCTGTGTGGCGGAACCAGGAGTGAAGTGGCTCCAAGTCGGGCATACCCGGCTTAGAGGGACCCTGCCTGGAAGGAACCCCGCCCGACCTTGTATGGTCCTCACCAAGCTCGGGCGCTGTCGTGCCCCCGTCGACACCGCCCGAGCGCTAACGTCCAGGGCCGTGGCCGCCGCAAGGCGCCACGGCCCTTCGCGTACCCGTGGTCAGGCGGGCTCGTCGCGGAGGATGGGGCAGGACATGCAGCGGGGGCCGCCGCGCCCCGTGCCCAGTTCGCTGCCGCTGATCCGGATGACCTCGATGCCGGACGCCTCCAGCTGGGCGTTCGTCTCGATGTTGCGTTCGTAGGCGACGCAGAGGCGGGGCGCCACCGCGAGGGTGTTGTTGCCGTCGTCCCACTGCTCGCGTTCGGCGGTGACCGGGTCCAGGCCGGTGTCGATGACCTTGAGTCGCTCCAGGCCCATCGCGTCGGCGGCGGCTTCCAGGAAGGGGCGGCGGTCGGTGACGCTGAGGTCGCCGTCGTCCAGCGTGACCGTGTAGGCGGTCAGGGAGTGCGCCACCGGCGGGTACATGACGACGGTGTCGACGTCGACCATCGTGCAGACCGTGTCCAGGTGCATGGTCGCCCGTTCCTGCGCGATCGGGACGGCCAGGACGGTGTGGGCGAGGCCGGCGCCGATCACCTGGCGGGCCAGCCGCTCGACGCCCGCCGGGGTCGTCCGCTCGCCGGTACCGACGGCGATCACGCCCGGGCAGAGGAGCAGGACGTCCCCGCCCTCAAGGTGTTCCAGGGACGGCGTGTACACCGGCTGCACGCCGGCGAACCGCGGATGGTGGGCGTAGACCAGCCCGGTGAGGGCCGACTCGCGGCGGCGCGCCTCCATCGCGAGGCTCGTCACCGCCACGCGGTCACCGATCCACGTGCTGTTGTCGCGGGTGAACAGAAGGCCTGGCAGCGGGTCGACGATGAAGTCGAGCCTGTCCATCAGCCGGTAGACCAAACCGTGCCCTGACTTCAGCTCCTCGTGCGCCAGTCCGGCGATGAGCGTGTGCGCGAGGTTTTCGGGATCCTGGTCGCGCAGATAGCCCTCGACGACGCGGCGGAGCTGGTCGCCCAGGCGGAGGTCGACGATGGCGTCCGCGATCGCCTGTTCGCGTGCGGCCTCGTACTCCAGGGCGTCCTGCAGCAGCTCCGTCACGTACAGGACCTCGACGCCGCGCGACCGCAGCGCCTCGGCGAACGCGTCGTGCTCCTCCTGCGCGCGGCCCGCCCACGGGATCGCGTCGAACAACAGCTTGTCGCTGTTGCGCGGGGTGAGCCGCTTCAGCTCCGCACCCGGACGGTGCAGGAGGACGGTCCGCAGCCGTCCGACCTCGCTGGTTACCCGGTGCTCGTGCGTTGTCTTCGCTGCCGTCACCCTCCGAGTCTAGGCGGCCGGATCTTCCGGCCCGCGGCTGTGCCACCATGCCAACGTGATCGGCAGGACGGCGGCGCTGCCGCTCCACCTCACGTCGGCGACGATGCTGCGCGTGTCCGCCGAGGGCGTCGCCACCGCGCTGGTCCTGACCGTCCAGGCGCGGACGGGTCATGCCGCGACGGCCGGATTCCTGCAGACCGCGATGACATTGCCGTACGTGCTGAGCGGCCCGGTGATCGGGAACGCGCTGGACCGGGTCGGACGACCCCGCCGGGTCGCCGTGGCGCTCGCCGCCTGCTACGCCGTCGCGACCGCGCTGCTGCTGACGATGGCGGGACGGTCGCCGCTCGCTCTGGCGCTGTGCGTCGCGGCGGTGATCGGCTGCACCGAGCCGATCGTGGTCGCGCTGACCAGCCTGCTGCCGCGGTTCGTCCCGGAGGGGCGGCTTTCGCGGGCGTACGGCCTGGAAGCGTCGAGCTACAACCTTGCCGGAATCGCGGGCCCCGGCCTCGCCGCCGGCCTGGCCTCCCTCGCCGGCGGCGAGTACGCCGGCATCGCGGTGGTCGCCGTGGGCGTCGTCGGGCTCCTGACCCTCCCGCTTCTCCCCTTCCCGTCCCCGTCCGCGAGCGCGGAGCCCGGGCCGCGGGCGCGGCCCGGGCTGTCCGGGACGCTCTCGGTGATCACGGGCGGGCTGGTCGTGCTGGCCGAGGGACGGGTGCTGCGGGCGCTGACCGTGGCGACGACGCTCGCGTGGACCGGGTTCGGCGGGGTCGCGGTCACGGCGGTGCTGCTCGCCGAGCACATCGGCGCCGGGCCGAGCGCGGGCGGGCGGCTGCTCGTGGCGATGGCGGTCGGCTCGCTGATCGGGTCCCTCGCGTCCAGCCGGTGGCTGACGCCGAAGCATGCCGAACCGGTCATGATCGCCGGGCTCGTCGCGTTCGGGGCGTCGCTCGCCGCCCTCGCGGTGACGCCGTCCCTGCCGTGGGCGACGGCGGCGTCCGTCGCGGCGGGAATCGCGGAGGGGCCGGTGTTCGCGGCCACGCTGATGCTCCGGCAGCGCGAGGCGCCGCCGGACCGGCTCGGCCAGGTCAACACCACGGGCGGCAGCCTCAAGATCGGCGCGTCCGCGCTCGGCGCCGCACTGACCGCCGCGTTCGCCGGCCCGCTCGGGCCCGTCGGGCTGGTGCTGGCGATCGCGGCGTTCCAGTTCGCCGGCGCGTTCGCCGGCCTCCTCCTGCTGCGGATCCCGGCGTCCGGAGGCCCGGCCGGGGACGGCTCGTGAAGCCGATGGACCCGCGGCCGCCCGATCGGGCAAGAGGAGGTGACACGTCCACGACCGAGAGGCCCGCGCATGCCGACAACGAGCCGCTCCTCGCCGACCCCGCCCATGCCCGCCACGGATGAGGACCCCACCGACGCGTCTCTGATCGCCGCGTCCCGGACCGACCCCGAGAGGTTCGCCGTCCTGTTCCGCCGGCACGCCCAGGAGATCATGCGTTACGTGACGCGGCGCCTCGGCCGCGACGCCGCGGAGGACATCGTCGCCGAGACCTTCCTGGTCGCGTTCGACCGGCGCCCCCGCTACGACGTGTCGCGCCCGGACGCGCGGCCGTGGCTCTACGGGATCGCGACCAACCTGATCCGGCGGCACCGCCGCGCCGAGGTGCGCGCCCTGCGCGCGCTCGCCCGCAGCGGTGTCGACCCGGTCACCGAGCCGTTCACCGACACGGTCGAGGACCGCGTCCACGCGGGCGCCCGGTCCCGGGTGCTGGCAGGAGCGATCGCCGGGCTGCCGGCCGCACAGCGGGAGGTGCTGCTGCTGGTGACATGGGCCGGGCTGACCTATGACGAGGTCGCCGAGGCTCTCGCCGTCCCCGCCGGGACGGTCCGGTCCCGCATGAACAGAATCCGCCGCAAGCTGCGCGACGCCCTCGCCAAGGAGGACCACGATGGATGAGCTGAAGCTGGTGGAGCGGCTGCGCTCCGAGGTCCCCCTGGACATCGATGTGACCGGGGCCGAGAACCGCTGGCGGCGGCGGGCCCACGCCGCCCCCGTCCGGCGGCGGCGTCCGCTGCTGCTGTCCGGCGTCGCCGCCGCGGCCTGCGCCGGCGTGGTGGCCACGTTCCTGGTGAACCAGCACGACGGCGGGCGAATGGCCAACGTGGCCACCGTCCTGGACCAGGCCGCCGACCGGGCGGCGGACGACGTGGTGCCACGGCCCGACCAGGTCGTCTACCAGGAGGGCGTGTCGCGGCAGCGGGTCGGCGGCGTGGGCCGCTGGTACGAGATCCGCAGCCAGAGCTGGCTGCCCGTGGGCGGTATGAAGGGCGGTCTCATCATCGCGAAGAACTCGATCCGGCCGCGTCCGGGCGAGATGCTGCCGCCCGACGGCGAGACCGTGCTCGGCCCCTGCCCGGCGGAGGCCCCGATCCACCGCCCCTACCTCGACGCCCTGCCCACCGACACCGGAGCCTTGCTCGATCTCCTGGCGGACCAGGGCGAGGGCGACCGGGGCGACCGGCAGTGGGAGGCGGCGTCCGACCTGATCGGCACGCCCGCCACGCCCCGGGTGCGCGCGGCGCTCTACCGGGCGATCGCCGAGATCCCCGGCGTCCGGCTGCGGGACGACGCCGTCGACGCCGCAGGACGCCACGGTGTCGCGGTCACCCGCGTCCAGGACGGCGTCCGCGACGAGATCATCTTCGACCGGGCGACCCACCGCTACCTGGGCGGCCGCACCGTCATCGCCGGAAAGGGCCACCCGTTCGGCCCGCCGGGCACGACAACGGGGTCCAGCGCCCTCCTGAACACCGGGATCGTCGACGAGGCCCCAACCCCCGGCCCTGGCGCGACGCCCTCCGGCTGCTGATCCCGGAGAGACGGTGACCGGCCGCGCGCCAAGGCATGGCCGGTCATCGTGTCCGCGTGGAAAATCGGTCGACTTCCATCGGGGGCGGCCGTAATGTCCGGGACATGTTCCTCGCAGCCGGCACCAGGACGCTCGCAGGCATCGGCCTGCTGAGCGCGGTGTCGGCTGCCTTCTCGGCAGTGGCAGCGGACGCAGCCGTCGTCGACGGCCTGCGAAGCTGACCCCTCTCCGTCCTACCTCCGGAGAACCAGCGGAGGGGGGTGGTCAAGGACTGCGCGTGTGCACGCGCAGGGGTTCTCACCGGATCCACCAGTGAGGACAAGGCCGATGGCCAAGCAGCTTTACGAGCGCGACAAGCCCCACCTGAACATCGGGACGATGGGGCACGTCGACCACGGCAAGACGACGCTGACCGCGGCGATCACCAAGGTGCTCGCCGAGCGGGGGCTGGCGTCGGCGGTGCCGTTCGAGCGGATCGACCGCGCCCCCGAGGAGCGCGACCGCGGTATCACGATCAACGTCGCGCACGTCCAGTACGCGACCGCGACCAGGCACTACGCCCACGTCGACATGCCGGGCCACGCCGACTACGTGAAGAACATGATCTCCGGTGCCGCGCAGGTGGACGGGGCCGTGCTCGTCGTGTCCGCGCAGGACGGGGCGATGCCGCAGACACGCGAGCACATCGTCCTGGCCAGGCAGGTCGGCGTCGGCCACATCGTGGTGGCGCTGAACAAGGCCGACATGGTCGAGGACACCGAGCTTCTCGACCTCGTCGAGCTGGAGGTCAGGGAGCTGCTCTCGGAGTACGGGTTCCCGGGCGAGGAGATCCCGATCGTGCGGGTGTCCGGGCTCCGGGCGCTGGAGGGCGACCCCTACTGGACGGCGCGGATCGTCGACCTGCTCGACGCGATCGACGCCTATGTGCCGGTCCCGGCGAGGTCGCTCGGCAAGCCGTTCCTCATGCCGGTCGAGAGCGTCCTCACGATCACCGGGCGCGGCACCGTCGTGACCGGGGTCGTGGCGCAGGGCGCGGTCCGGCTCGGGGACGCCGTCGAGGTCGTCGGGCTCGGCGACACGTTCGGCTCCGTCGCCACGGGGCTGGAGACGTTCGGGCAGACGATGGACCACGCCGAGGCCGGCGACAACACCGCGATGCTGCTGCGCGGCGTCAAGCGGGACCAGGTCAGGCGCGGGCAGGTGATCAGCGCGCCGGGCGCGATCCGGCCGCATCTGCGGTTCCGGGCCCGGGTCCGGGTGCTGACCGCCGGCGAGGGCGGGCGGTCCAGGCCGTTCTTCCACGGCTACCGGCCGCAGTTCCACTTCCGCACCACGGACGTGGTCGGCGGCATTGACCTCGGTGAGGGCGGCATGGCGCTGCCCGGCGACTCCGTCGAGATGGCGGTGGAGCTGGGCAAGCCGGTCGCGATGACCGAGGGGCTCGGCTTCGCGATCCGCGAGGGCGGCCGGACGGTCGGCGCCGGCACCGTCACCGCGCTGCTCGACTAGGGGAGGGGCCCCGGCACTCGCCGGGGCCCCTTAGCCTTGCTCGGGTGAATTTCTTCCGGCCCAGGTGATCGAGCGGTCGCGAACGGCTGGCGGACAAGATCTTGATGTGGTGAGATTCCGACGTCACCCCCGCAGATTCCCCCCAATCTGGAGAACGTGTGCGATCCCCCCGCGCCCTGATTCCCCTGCTCTCGGTCTGTGCGGCCGCCGCGGTCGTGACCGCGGCCGCCACCGGCGCCAGTATCGAGGGCCTGCCGGGCGGCGGAGGCCCCGCCCACGCCGACGGTGCCGCCCCGCGCCCCGCCGCCGTGACGATCAACGCGATGAGCTGGAACGTCTGCGCCGGCCCCGGCTGCCCGTCCGGGGCGGCGCCCGACCGGCTCGCGAAGGAGATCGTCCAGCGGATGCGGGTGACCGAGGTCGGGGGGCGCAAGGTCAGCACGAACGCCGTCCTCCTCCAGGAGGTCTGCGAGGGGCAGGTCCGCACGTTCAAGAAGACGCTGGACAAGTGGACCTGGGCGTTCGCTCCGTCCCCCGGCAATCCGGCCTGCGCGCAGGGGCAGGGCGGCCTCGGCGTGGCCATCGGCACCGACGCGCCGCTCACCGAGCACCGGCAGACCAAGCTTCCCGCCCCCGCCGGCCAGGCGCGCATCGCCCTGTGCGGCGAGGTCGCGTCCTGGGCGACCCGCGTCTGCGTCACCCAGCTCGGCACGTCCGAGGACGCCCAGTGGCGCCGCAAGGAGGCCGGCGCCCTGACGACGCTCGCCGGCTCCGGCCGCGTCCTCGTCGGCGGAGACCTCGCCGACCGCCCGGAGAGCCCGTCGCTCGACCCCCTCTACGGGGCGTACGCGGAATGCGACCAGTCCGGCTCGTCCCGGACGGGCGCGATGACCCGGCAGAACTGGCAGGGCACCGCGGTCGAGAAGACCGACTACCTCTTCATCACCAGGTCGGCCGCCGTCTCCTGCAGTGTCCCCGCCGCCCGCACCAAGACCTCCGACCACCGCCCCCTCTCAGCGGTGGTCCGCTACCAGTAACCGCCCACGGCCGCCTAGTGCACTTCGCGGTCTTTCCCTTGCCAGTAGGGGGCGCGGAGTTCGCGTTTGAGGATCTTGCCGGTCGGGTTGCGCGGGATCTCGGCGCGCCGCTCGATTGAAGTGGGGCACTTGAAGTGGGCGAGGTGTTCCCGGCAGTAGTCGATGATCTCCTGGTCGGTGGCGTCGCCGGACGCGACGACGATCGCCTTCGGGGTCTCACCCCACTTCTCGTCCGGGACGCCGATGACGGCGCAGTCGCTGACGTCCGGGTGGCCCATCAGGACGTTCTCGACCTCGGCGGGGTAGATGTTCTCGCCGCCGGAGATGATCATGTCCTTGACGCGGTCGTGGATGTAGAGGTAGCCGTCCTCGTCGAGGTAGCCGGCGTCGCCCGTCCGGAACCAGTTGTCCGCGGAGAGGGCGGTCGCGGTCGCCTCCGGCATTCCCCAGTAGCCCTTCATGTTCTGCGGCGTCCGGCAGAGGATCTCGCCGACCCGGCCGGCGGGGACCTCCTCCTGGGTGCCCGGGTCGACGATCTTGAGGGTGGTGGTGGGGTTGGGCAGCCCGGCGCTGCGCAGCCGGTGCGCGTCCGGACCGTCCGGGTCGTGGTCCTCGGCGGGCAGCATCGTGATCGCGCCGGTGACCTCCGTCAGCCCGTACACCTGCATGAAGCCGGTGTCCGGCAGCATCGCCATGGCGCCGCGCAGGACGTCCTCGCTGATCGGGGACGCGCCGTACAGCATGAGCCTGAGGCTCGACAGGTCGCAGGCGGTGACCTCGGGGATCAGCGGCATGAACTGCAGCAGCACCGGGACGAGGAAGATGTGCGTGACCCGGTGCCGCTCGATCCCCCGCGCGATCGCCGTCGGGTCGGGTTCGCGCGTGAGGACGCCGGTGAGGCCGTTGTAGATGACAGAGATCGTGAGCACGTTGCCGGCGACGTGGTACATCGGCATCGCGACCATGAGGATGGACGACTCCTCGATGCCCCACTTGTCGTTGGTCGCCGAGAGCGACGCGAGGAAGTTGTCGTGCGTCAGCATGACGCCCTTGGGCAGGCCCGTCGTGCCGGACGAGTACAACTGGACGAACACGTCCCCTGTGTCGGGTTCGTACTCGGGCGTGGAGGCGGGCGCGGCGTCGATCCAGGCGGCGTAGTCCTGGTAGGCGGGGCCGGGGGCGTCGATGACCGCCGTGTGCGCGGTGTGCTCCAGCTTTCCGGCGATCGCGTCCAGGACGGGGACGAACTCGGGGCCGACGACGAAGACCTTGGCCTGCGCGTTGTTGACGATGTAGGCGACCTCGTCGGGCGCCAGCCGGTAGTTCACGGGGACCTGGGCGGCGCCGATCCGGGCGGAGCCGAAGAGCAGTTCGGCGTATTCGAGGGAGTTCTTGTCGAGGATCGCGACCCGGTCGCCGGGCCCTACGCCGGCGGCGGACAGGGCCGCGGCGACGCGGTCCACGCGCCGGTCGAAGTCGCGGTAGGTGATCTCCTGGTCGCCCGCGATGTACGCGACGCGATCGGGATTCGCAAACGCGCGTTCGCGCAGCACTCCGTCAAGACCTGGCACGATGGGCCCCTTCGCCGATGACCGCCTGGTTGTCCCGGCATCATGCGGTCACCCGCGACGCGGCGGCAAGGGGAACCGGGCGCTCGCCTAGCGGCTTTTCGACATCTTGGAGACCGCGGTCACGGCGAGTACCACCACGACGGCGATGAGTCCGATGAAGAAGAACATCTTCAGCATCGAGAAGATCGCGCCGATCACGGTGACCCCCAGCCAGATCGCGAGGATCACACCGAGGATGGTCAGGATCGTCTTAGCCATGTCTCCACGGTAGGCGTTCGCCCCGCCGAGGTCATCACTCTCGGGAACGACCTAGGCCCCGCCGTTCGGCGGAGGCGCACCCTGAGGCCCGCCAGGGGCCTGACCCTGACCCGGGCCGGGGGCGGGGCCGGGCGGCTGGTACGGCGCGGGCTGCTGCCCGGGGAACGGCGGCTGCCCGGGAGCCGGGGGCTGGCCGGGAGCGGGCGGCTGCCCGGGGAACGGCGGCCCGGCCGGGGCGCCGAACGACCCGCCCGGCGGGCTCCACGGCTGGGAGGCGGCGCCGCCGGTCTTGGCCGTCAGGACGCGCAGTGTCGCGAGCCCGCCCGCCACCGCGCACGCGAGCAGTTGGTACGCCTGGAACCGCGTGAAGGCGGGCTTCAGCACGTCCGTGATGAGGCCGTCCGGCACCTCGTGCAGGGAGAGCGTGACGCCGATGACCACGCCGATCCGCACCCCGACCTCCATGGCGACGAACGCGGAGACCGCCGCCAGGATCGGGGCGAGCGGCCCGCGGGGCCGGGTGAGCAGCACCGCGGCCCCGAGCACGAGGCCGGTGAACAGGCACGTGATCAGGAAGAAGGCGGTGGACGTCCGGAAGCCGACCATGGTGGGCGACACCCACGCCCGCGCGGTGATGAAGACGGCGGCGACACCGGTGGCGAGCGCGCCGCCGATGAGGATGAGTGCGATGACCCCGCCGTTGGAGGTCGCGGTGCGTGTTTGCGCCATTGGGCTATTAAAGCGACGTTCGTCCGATAACGCAGGTCGCCCGGCCCTCGGAACGACGTGTCACGTCTTACAACGCCGTGTCAGTTCTTACAGGGTGATGACGGGACGTGAGCGGCGGGCCCTCGGCGGCTTAGCGTGAGAGGGGTGAACTCCGTGACCCACGCCGGCCGCATCCTGGTGGTCGACGACGACCCGACGGTGGCCGAGGTCGTCGCCCGCTACCTCGCCCGTGACGGGCACGAGGTCGTCTGTGTCGCGGACGGCCGGGCCGCCCTCCGCAAGGCGGTCGACCAGCCGCCCGACCTGGTCGTCCTCGACCTGATGCTGCCCGGGATGGACGGCCTGGAGGTGTGCCGGCGGCTCCGCGAGACCTCGACCGTCCCGATCGTCATGCTGACGGCGCTCGGCGCGGAGACGGACCGGCTCATCGGGCTGGAGACCGGAGCCGACGACTACGTGACGAAGCCGTTCAGCCCGCGCGAGCTGGCGCTGCGGGTCCGGTCGGTGCTGCGGCGGGCGCGGGGCGCGCTCGTCCCGGCCGGTCCGTCCGGGCCACTCCGCGACGGCGACCTGATCGTGGACGTCGGCGCGCACGAGGCGCATCGCCGCCGCCCCGGCGGGGCCGGGGAGCGGCTGGCGCTCACGTCCCGCGAGTTCGACCTGCTGGCGTTCCTGCTGCGCCATCCCCGGCAGGCGTTCACCCGCGACGAGCTGCTGGAACGCGTCTGGGACTGGACGTTCGGCGACTCGTCCACGGTGACCGTCCACGTCCGGCGGCTCCGCGAGAAGATCGAGGACGACCCGGCCGCGCCGCGCCGCATCGTCACCGTCTGGGGCGTCGGCTACCGCTACGAGCCCGCCGGGGACCAGCGATGATCCCCTTCGAGGACCTGCTCTGGGTCGTCTTCTACGCGGCCCTCGCCGCGTTCGCCGTCGCGGCCGTGACCCTCGGCGTCCTGCACGTGCTGCGCGGACGCTCGGTCGCCACGCAGCTCACCGTCGTCGGCGCGGCGACGGTGCTGGCGACGATCTCCGGCATCCTCGTCATCTCGTTCATGATGCTGCTGAACGACCATGACCGGTCGGTCGTGCTCGCCGTCGTGACGTCGGCCGGCCTGGTGGCGATGGCGGTGTCGTACCTGCTCGGCCGCCGGCTGGTGGCCGCGAACCGGACCCTGGTCGAGGCGGTCCGCGCGGACCGGTTCCGTCCCCCGTCCGCGCACCTCCCGGCCGAGCTGGCCGAGCTCTCCCGCGAGCTGGAGGCCGCCTACGACCGGCTGGCCGCCGCGCACGAACGCGAGCAGACACTCGAAGCGAGCCGCCGCGAGCTGGTCGCCTGGGTGAGCCACGACCTGCGCACCCCGCTGGCCGGCCTCCGCGCGATGGCCGAGGCCCTGGAGGACGAGGTCGTCGCGGACGAGAAGACGATCAACCGCTACCACGGCCGCATCCGGGTCGAGGTGGAACGGCTGACCGAGATGGTGGACGACCTGTTCGAGCTGTCCCGCATCCATGCGGGAGCGCTGCGCCTGTCCCGGGAGCGCGTCGGCCTCGCCGACCTGGTCGCGGAGGCGGTCGCGGGCGCCGAGGCGCTGGCCCGCGCGAAGGGCGTCCGGCTGCGCGGGGACGTCCGCGCGGGCATGCCCGTCCAGGTGGACGCGGGCGAGCTGGGCCGCGCGCTCCGCAACCTCGTCGTCAACGCGATCCGGCACACGCCGAGCGACGGCGCGGTGGAGGTCATCGGCGAGATCCGCGGCGGCGAGGCCCGGGTGACGGTGGCGGACGCGTGCGGCGGCATCCCGGAGGACGACCTGCCGCGCGTGTTCGACGTCGCGTTCCGCGGTGAGGCGGCGCGCACCCCGGGCGGCGGCGCCGGCCTCGGCCTCGCGATCGCGCGGGGCATCGTGGAGGCCCACGCCGGCAGGATCGGCGTCGCCAACGACGGCCCCGGCTGCCGCTTCGAGGTCCGCCTTCCCCTCACCGTCTGACGGGCGGGCCGGTCAGCGGTCGAGGGCGTCGGAGATGGCGCGGTAGGTGGGGCAGGGCCAGCGGGACATGCAGGCGCGGCACCGGCGGATGGGGCGGTCGGGGTCGCTGGTGATGCCGCCGGACTCCTGCGGGCGGTGCAGGTCGATGAGGCGGAGGCCGAGGTCGGCGAACGCGATGACCTCTTCCCGGGCACCGGCGAGGAAGGCGAGGTCCTCGCGGGACAGGCGCGTTCTGATGGGGACGAAACCGTTCTTGTTCACCAGGCGGGACAGCACCTGGGTGGACGTCCGCCACGAGCTGGACTTCGCCGAGCGCGTCCGGATCGTCTCCAGCCGCTCGCGCAGTCGACCATGCCGCTGTTGCACCTGCTCAGCCTCTCCTACTCGGGGCGCCCGTGCGGTGCGAACTCGCCAGAACGGCGGGCGGTCGCAGACCTGGAATCGCGACATTACGGTGGGTAGTACTCAAAGCGTGCGGGACTGGCAAGGCGGCGACACGCCCCGGAAACACCCAAGGCGCAGGGGAGTTGGCGAACCGCCTGGCCCGCGGGCCGTTCCCGAGATAGTGTGCCGCTCGTGGAGCTAAACGTCTCGACCACGTCGCAGGGAGGTCACGCCGTCGTCACGGCGACCGGTGAGCTCGACCTGTACACCGCGCCCAGGCTGCAGGCGGCCCTCGCGGGACTGCTGCGCGACCAGGTCGACCGCATCGTGGTCGACCTGAGCGGCGTCGAGTTCTGCGACTCGACGGGCATGAACGTGCTGCTTGCGGCCATGAAGCGGCTCAAGGAGCAGGGCGGCGCGCTGGAACTCGCCGCCCCGCGCCCGGCCGTGAAGCGGATCCTGCAGGTCACCGGGCTCGACACCGTGTTCACCGTGACCGACGCCGCACCGGTCCTGGACGCCGGCTGACCCCTGCGACGAACGATCCGACCGGGCCGCGGCCCCGCGGGTGAACTCCCGGGGTCGCCGCGCGGTCTCGCCGGTAACGGGTTGAGCCGTTCCCGGCGCCATGCGGCATCGCCCGCCCTTCGCCGACTACGATCGCGGATATGCAGGACGTAGCGGTGATCATCCCGGCCAAGGACGAAGCCGATCGCATCGCGGCCACCGTCAAGGCCGCGCAGCAGCTGCCCGGCGCCGGACTCGTCGTGGTGGTCGACGACGGCTCGTCCGACGGCACCGGGCGGGTGGCCCGCGACGCCGGCGCGCGGGTCGTGCGGCACAGCCGCAACCGGGGCAAGGGCGCCGCGATGGAGAGCGGCGCCGAGGCCGTCCGGCTCCTGGACGAGGACCACGACCAGCCCCGCCACCTGCTGTTCCTGGACGCCGACCTCGCCGACACCGCGAGCGAGGCGGCCCCCCTGGTCGAACCCGTCCGGGCCGGCGACGCCGACATGACGATCGCGGTGTTCACCACGACGGTGAAGCTCGGCGGGCACGGGTTCGTCGTGCGGCTGTCCCGCGACGGGATCCGCCGCGCCACCGGCTGGGAGGCCACCGCGCCGCTGAACGGGCAGCGCTGCCTGACCCGGGCCGCGTTCGACGCCGCGCTGCCGCTCGCCGCCGGGTTCGGGGTCGAGACCGCGCTCACCATCGACCTGCTGCGCGCGGGTTTCCGGGTCACGGAGGTGGAGGTGCCGCTCGCGCACCGCGCCACCGGCACCGACTGGCGCGCCCAGCTGCACCGCGCCCGCCAGTTCCGGGACGTGGCCAGAGCGCTCGCCGCGCGCGAGCCGGCGGTGGCCAGGGGGCTGGACCGCCTGCGCGGCAGCCGCCCGTGACCCGTCTCGGGACGGGCGGGCTGTGCGGGATCGGGGCCGGCCTGGCGTGCTTCGCCGCCACCGCCCTGCTCGGCCCGTCGGTGTTCGAACCCGGGCTGGAGGGCCCGCGCGGTGAGCCGCCGTACGCGCTGAACGCCCACCCGTCGCCGTACCTGGTGATCGGCCTGGTCGTCGCCGGCGTCGTCGCGAGCGCGCTGGGGCTCGGCCTTTGCCTCGCGGCCGTCCGGAAGGGCTGGCGGATGCGGGCCCTGCCGCTGGTGGCGGCGGGCCTGCTGGCCGCGGTCGCGTTCATGTTCATGCCGCCGGTCGGGTCCACCGACCACCTGAACTACGCGTCCTACGGGCGGATGGCGGCGACGGGCCACGACCCGTACCGGACGAGCGCCGACGACCTGCCGAAGGATCCGGTCGCCGGGGCGCCCGAGGAGTGGCGGACGACACCGTCGGTGTACGGGCCGGTCGCCACCGGCGGGCAGGCGTTCGCCGCGTGGATCGGGAGCGGCTCGGTCCGGCTGACCGTGTTCGTCCTGTCGGTGCTGAACACGCTCGCGTTCGCGGTGACCTCGCTGATCCTCTACCGGACTGCCAAGAGCGAGGAACGGCGGCTCCGCACGGCGCTGCTGTGGACGTGCAACCCGCTCGTGCTGTTCCACCTGATCGCGGGCGCGCACAACGACGTCCTCGCGATCGCGCCGATGGTGGCGGCGCTCACGGTTCTCGGCGGCACGGTTCTCGGCGGCCGGACGGGCTGGCTGCGCGGCCTCGCCGCCGGGGCGCTCGCCGGGCTCGGGACCGCGATCAAGCTGCCCGCCGCGCTCGTCGCCGGGGGACCCGTCTGGGCGCTGCTCCGCCGGACGTGGACCGTGCGCAGCCTGCGGCCCATCGGCGCCCTGCTCGCGCTGCTCGGCGGCGGCCTGGCCGTCACGGCACTGTCGTACCGGCTCGCCGGGCCGCACGCGCTCGACCAGGTCCGCGAGGCGAGCAACATGGTGTCGTTCGCGACCCCCTGGCACCTGCTCGACGAGTCGCTCGGCCGGGGCTCGCAGCGGAACATCATCAAGACGGGCTCGATGCTCCTCGGGCTGGTGCTGTTCCTGCTGCTGATGCGCGCCCTGCCGAAGGAGGACCCGGCGGGCGGGCAGGACGCGCAGGACGCGGAGACCCGCCGGGTCGCGGTCGCCATCGTCCTCGCGTGGCTCCTCGCCGCCCCCTACTCCCTGCCCTGGTACGACGGGTTCGGCTGGGCGCTGCTGGCGCTGCTCCCGTGGACGCGGATCGACTGGATCCTGCTCGCCCACACCACCGCGCTCAGCCTCGCCTACCTGCCGGCCCGCGCGCCCGCCCGGATCCGGCTGCCGGACGACCTGGAGTGGCTGTTCACCGTCGTTCGGCCGACGGTGATCCCGTGGACGCTCCTGGCGATTCTGACGGCTCTGGTGGCGGCGTGTCTGCGTTCCTCAGATCGATCTCCAGCGACCGGAGCCCCGCGGCGAGCATCAGCGGGGTCGCCAGGCTGAACGCCACCGACAGGATCACCACGCCCGAGTCGTTCACCAGCGTGCCGATGACCCCGACGGCGAGCGCGCAGATCAGCGCCGGGCGCATCGTCAGGCTGTGCTCGTAGGCGCCCTGCAGCAGCGACACCCGCCACCGCGTCGGCCGCGCCAGGACGAAGAACAGGAACACGACGGCGGCCGCCAGCGCGAGGGTGTACGGCCAGTACCCCAGGCTGTTCAGCATCGCGTCGAACTTGCGGGTGACGACGCCCCAGGCGTCCCCGTCCATGAGGTCCTGCCAGAACCGGCCGAGGTGCGTCGGGTTGGCGGACCGCGCGTTCAGGTACGAGATGAACAGCACGAGCACGACGCCCGCGAGGAAGAACACGCCGAGCTTCGGCGCCGACACGCGCTTACCGGCGACCATCAGACCGAGCATCGCGAACGCCGGGACGATCGCCAGCACCCCGCCGAAGTCGCTGCCGAAGGCCGGGAGCCCGTCCACGGCGACCGTGAACGCCCCGATCGCCGCGACGATCCCGACCGCGACGGCCTTGCGCTCCCGGCGCAGCGGGTACTCCGTCAGCCACGCCGCCGTCAGGATCGCGGCGACGGCGAACAGCGAGAACGCCTGGTTGCCGAAGCCGTAGAACCGCCCGGCGACGAGGGCGGTGTAGCCCATCAGCGTGTTGAGCTGGAGGGACGAGCCCGTCATCACGTCCACCGCGAGGACGAGCGCGGTCACCCCGGTGATCACGAGCCCGGGGACGACCGTGGAGCGGCGCCACGGCCCGGCGAGCGCCACGCCCGTCAGCAGCCCGCCGAAGCCGAGCACGGTGCAGATCAGGACGGCCGTCGGATGCTCGGCCCGCCACCACGGCAGCAGCCCGGCGAGGAACGACGCGCCCGGAGCCGCCCCGCCCAGCAGCGCGATCACGCGGGTGCCGCCCAGTATCCGGGCCCGCGAGCGGCGGTCGCCGCCGAGGCGCCGCAGCGCGAGCACCGCGACCCCGTACAGGACGAGCTGCGTCGCGAACAGCACCCAGTAGAACGACGTCTGGACGTTCCGGATCGCCTGGGCCGCGACGTCCTCGTCCATGAGCGCGTCGACCCGGTCGTGGGCGGAGGCCGTCGACGGCTGCGCGCGCCACACCGATCCGACGGCCTGCTTCGGCTGCTTCAGCCCGAGCAGCTTCAGCGTCGTCGCCGTGAGGTCGGTCAGCGTGACCAGGCCGTCCTGCCGGGTGGCGCTCGACGTCATGTAGCCGGGCTCGTACGGGCCGCCCTTCGCGACCGCGACGCGCAGGTGGGGGTTCACGCCGGTGTCGGACAGCCCCGCGACCAGGACGGTCGTCCCCTCGGGGAGGCCGGTGACGACCTGGCCGACCCGGCGGTCCGCGGCGGCCGCCGCGGCGGTGCGCTTCTCCTCCGTCAGCGGGACCTGGTCGCCGTGCGGGTCGACGCCCGCGTCGATGTAGGCGCGGAACAGGTCGTCCACGTCGACCGCGGCGAGGCTGCAGCGCGCCCAGTCGGCCGCGGTGACCTTGTCGGGGGACTCGACATAGCGGTCGACCCGTCCGCCGCCGTTGCCGACGCCGAACACCGCGCCGGGCCCGACCGCCATCGTGCAGCCGCCCGCCTCGTGCACGGCGTCGCCCAGCAACCCGATCTGCGCGTGGTAGTTGGTGCCCGCGTTGTCGCTCTTGATCGCCGGCCAGCCGGCGGCGACGGCGCCGCCCGCGGGCGGCGGGCCGGTGGGGGAGTCGTGCCCCGGCAGGATCGGCGCGGACGGCAGCGCGCAGTCGCCGTGCGGCAGCCGGGACCGCTGCCCCGCCGACAGCGTCAGCCAGCCGTCGGTCGGGCACGTGTTGACCCGCGTCGTGCGGACGCTGAGGCCGGCGGCGGAGCCCTGCGAGGTCAGCCCCCACAGGGCGGGGGTGTCTTTCCGGGTGATGTCGCTCCACATGAGCCCCGGAACACCGATGATCACCACGCGCCCGGTGGGCGCGGACCGGGCCGGGGTCCCGGCATGGGCGGCGGACGGCCCGAGGACGGCGGTCAGCACCGTGACGAGGGTCGCGAGGAACATGGTGATCTTCGTTCCCCGGGGAGTCATGGCGTTCAGGTTACAAGAGCCCCACCATCGGGTAGGGGCCATATCCTGCGGCTGTGGACGGTCTCATGGCGCAAGATGTCGGTGAAGCCCGTGCCGGGGCCGCACCCGCCGCCTCGCGGCGGAGCTTCCTTGACCTGCTGATCCTGCTCGCCGGGGCGGCCGTGGCCGTGGCCGCCGTCACACCGATCGTCCGGCAGTGGCTCGGAAATCAGCCCGACCAGCGGCTCGTCGACCTCGAGGTCTACCGAGAAGGCGGGCTGGCGGTCCTGCGCGGCGCCCCGCTGTACGACTTCCTCACCCAGCCGCCGCAGCTGCTGCCGTTCACCTACCCGCCGATCGCCGCCGTCCTCGCCGTCCCGTTCACGCTGCTGCCATGGCGCGCCGCCCAATGGGCGTGGACGGGGCTGATCTACGTCTCGCTGGTGATCGTGGTCTGCTACGCCTTCCGCGACCTCATCCGCCGGACGGGACGCTGGGCGCCGCTCACCACCGGCGTCCTCGTCGCGGCGACGGCCTGGCTCGACCCCGTCCGCGACCAGGTCCGGTTCGGGCAGGTCGGGCTGTTCCTGCTCGCCATGTGCCTGGCCGACTGCTGCGCCCGCACGGCCCGCTGGCCGCGCGGCATGCTCGTCGGCCTGGCCCTCGCGATCAAGCTGGTGCCGGGCGTCTTCCTCATCTACTTCCTGATCACCGGGCGGCGGGACGCGCTGGTCAACGCGCTGCTCACCGCCGTCGTGGCCACGCTCGGCGGGTTCGCGCTGCTGCCGTCCGACTCGTCCGGCTACTGGTTCGGAGCGCTGCTGCAGGGCGGCGACCGTACGGGCGCGGTCGACGGCACCACCAACCAGGCGATCCACGGGATCGTCGCCCGCGTGCTGGACGACGGACCCGCCCGGACACTGGTGTGGCTCGCCCTGGCCGTGGTCGTCGCATGCGCCGGGTTCGCATGGGCGCGCCGCGCGACCCTCGCCGCGGACGCCGCGGCCGGCGCCGGCGCCGACGCCTACAGCCTCCTCCTCGCCGGGGTCGCGATCGTCGGGCTGCTGTCCGTCGTCCTGTCCCCTGTGGGATGGATTCACCACCTTGTGTGGATGATCGCGGTAGTCGGTGCTTTGGCCGGTGATGGACGGGACACGCGAAGATGTCTTTTCGCGGTCGGGCTCTGGCTGTTGTTCCTGTTCCCGATCCCCTGGTGGGCGCGGTCCCTGATCGGCCCGAACCACTCCCTGGTCACGGTTTTCACGGGCCAGGTCCTCCGCGATTCGTTCGGGATCGCCGCCCTCCTGTCGATCGTGGTCCTCGGAACCTGGCTCGTGAAACGGCTCGATCCGGACAACCGCGTCGCAGATCCTTCGCAACCGCAGGTCGGGGTGGGTACGCTCGCCCCGTGATGCTTGTCGCGGTGGCCGTCGCGGGTTTGGTCGCCGGGGTCGCGGGGCTGTCCATCGCAGTTGTCGCGCACAACCGGGTGAACCAGGTCGTCGACGAGTGCGGGGAAATGCTCAGGCGCCAGCTCCAGGTCGCGAGCGGCTCGGTGGACGAGCGCGCGCTGCGCGACCTCGCCATCGTCCACTACGACGCGCTCAAGGAGATGTCGGGACACCGGTCCTTCTCGCTCGCCCTGATCAACGCGGTGGGGGACGGCGTCGTCGTCAGCTCCATCAACGGACGGACCGAGACGCGCACCTACGCCAAGGCGGTGCACGGCGGGCACGCCGTCGAGTCGCTCTCCCCCGAGGAGAACCAGGTCCTGCGCGCGGCGCGGCTCGGCAAGGGCCCCGTCATCTCGATGGACGACCCGCTCCCCGACTTCGGCAACGGCGAACGCACCCACACCGCCCGCGCCTGACCGGGCGCCGCCGGTGTCCTGAAGCCCCGGCTTTACCCGCCGGGAAGTAAACTCGGGTTTCTCGCCTTGCCTCTAGGCGTTTTCCGCACACCCGAAACAGACGCACCCGGGAGACCCCGTGACCGCAGACGACAGGCCAGCGCGCTACGCCTACCTGGGTCCGCGGGGCACGTTCACCGAGGCCGCGCTGCTCACCCTCCCCGGCGCCGCGAGCGCCGAGCACCTCCCGTGCGCGACCGTCCCGGCCGTCCTCGAAGCGCTCCGCGGCGGAGAGGCCGACACCGCCGTCGTCGCCCTGGAGAACTCCGTCGAGGGCTCCGTCCCGACCACGCTGGACGAACTGGCCACCGGCGAACCCCTCCAGATCGTCGGCGAGATCCACCTGCCGGTCTCGTTCGCCCTCCTCGTCCGTCCCGGCACGACGCTGGACGACATCAAGACCGTCGCGTCCCACCCGATCGCGCAGCCGCAGTGCCGCCGCTGGCTCCTGGAGAACGTCCCGGACGCCGAATGGCGCGCCGCGACGTCCAACGCCGAGGCCGCCCAGCACGTCGCCGACGGCCACTACGACGCCGCCCTCGCCGGCTCGTTCGCGGCGGCCCGCTACGGCCTGTCGATCCTCGCCGAGGACATCCACGACGTCGCCGACGCCGTCACCCGCTTCGTCGTCCTGCACCGCCCCTGCACCCCGCCGCCGCCCACGGGCATGGACAAGACGACCGTCGTCGCGTTCATCGGCGAGGACCACCCGGGCGCCCTGCTGGAGATCCTCACCGAGTTCTCCGTCCGCGGCATCAACCTCACGCTGATCCAGTCGCGCCCCACCGGCGCCGGTCTCGGGTCCTACCTTTTCTGGATGGACTTCGAGGGCCACGTCGCCGACGCCCGTGTCGGCGAGGCCCTGATGGGCCTGCGCAGGGTCTGCTCCGACGTCCGCTTCGTCGGCTCCTACAGCCGTGCCGACCAGGTCCGCCCCGAGATCCGCCGCGGCACCCACGACAACGACTTCACCGAAGCCGCTGCCTGGGTCAACGCCATCCGCACCGGCCACGCCTGAGCCCGCCGCCGGAAATCAAACGGCACTACGGCTTGTTGCACGATGGACCGTCCCGAGAGAGGTGTCCCCGTGCGCGTTGAGATCTGGACCGATGTCGTGTGCCCCTGGTGCTACCTCGGGAAGCGGCAGTTCGAGCAGGCGCTGGACGGGTTCGAACACCGCGACGAGGTAGAGGTGGTCCACCGGGCCTTCCAGCTCGACCCGTCGTTCCCTCACGGCGAGACCGTGGACGTGGCCGACATGCTCGCGGAGAAGTACGGGATGTCGCGTGACCGCGCCGTCGAGATGAACCGGGAGATGGAGCAGCGCGCCGCTGCGGTCGGCCTGGAGTACCACCTGGAAGGCGGCCGTGCGGGCAACACCGCCGACGCGCATCGGCTGATCTACCTCGCCGGCGAGCGCGGAGTGCAGGACGCGGTCGTGGAAGCCCTTTTTAAGGCCCACTTCACCGACCAGCGCTCGGTGTTCGACCGCGACTCGCTCGTGGACGTCGTGGTGGAGGCGGGACTGGACGCGGCGGAGGCGCGCGACGCGCTCACGTCCGGGAAGTTCGCCGCCGAGGTGGACGCCGAGCAGCGCGCGGCGCGGGACATCGGGGCGACGGGCGTGCCCTTCTTCGTCATCGACCGCCGCTACGGCGTCTCGGGCGCCCAGCCCTCCGAGACGTTCACGCAGGTCCTCGACCAGGCCTGGGCGGATGCGAACCCGGCACCGACCATGATCGGCGACGCCGCCGACACCTGCACCGACGATGGCTGCGCGGTCCCGCCGCCGAACACCGCCGACTGACGCGGGGCACATCCCGCACGGCGGGGACATGGACGGCTTTGTGCCGTGCCTGGAGCAAGTGAACTCGTCACGAGCGCGATCCGTACGGGACGGGCGCCGACGGCGAGGTTGTGCGAACCACCTGCCGTTCAGCAGAACGCACCGGAGCGTCAGTTGCTGGTGTAGATGAAGGCGTTACTAGTCCTCTATGTAGCCCTTCATCTGCTCGGCAGTGGCGTCACGGTCGGCGCCGGGCTTGACTTCGCCCACCTTCTCGCCGCCGTTACCGCCCTTGATGACGTCGGTCGTCTTGAGCTCGCGGTCGGCGATGTGACGCGCCCGGTCACCCTCCCACTTGGGGTCGTCCTTCTTGGCCGGGTTGATGTGGTACTTCGGCCTCGTCATTTCAGCTCCCTCGGTTTGTCCTGTGATGGCCCGAGTGCCACCACGCTCGTGACGGTCCAGCCCAGTGGCTGCGTTGCAACCGCGACCTCGGCCAGGGCGGTGCGAGCCGCCCGCCGTCCGATCGGCTCACCGGCTACGTGGACGGGCGGTGGCCTACGCCCACTGACGTAGGCTGCGGTCGTGGTGATGGACTTCGATCTTTACGAGCGGGAGTTGTGGACGGGGCGGGCGTCCGCGTACGAGCGGGGGTTCGCCCATGTCACCCGGTACATGGTCGAGCCGCTGCTGGACGCGGCCGGGGTGGCGGACGGGACGCGGTTCCTCGACGTCGGGACGGGGCCCGGGGTCGTCTCGCTGGAGGCGGTCCGGCGGGGCGCGCGGGTGTCGGCCGTCGACGCCGAACCGGGCATGGCGGAGACGGCGCGCCGTAACGTCCCCGGGCTGGACGTGCGGGTCGCCGTCCTGCCCGGCCTGCCGTTCGAGGACGGGACGTTCGACGCGGTCGCCGGCAACTTCGTCATCAACCACGTGGGCGAGCCGGACGTGGCGCTCGGCGCCCTGCGGCGGGTGCTGCGGCCCGGCGGGCGGCTGGCGCTGACCTGCTGGGTGATGCCGGGCCGCGGGGCGCTGGCGATCGTCCGGGAGGCGATCGAGGCGGCCGGGGTGCCCTGGCCGGACGACATTCCCGCGACGCCGTTCATGGAGTACGGCGAGCGGGCGGAGTTCCGGCGGCTGGTCGTGGAGGCCGGGTTCGCCGAGGTGGCGGTCGAGGAGGTGACCTGGGAGCACGTCGTCGACCCCGAGGAGTGGTGGGAGACGGGCGCGCTGTCCAGGGTCGGCACGAACGGCGTCATCGTCGGACGGCAGGACGCTCCGACCGTCGCCCGCATCAAGACCGAGTACGACCGGATCATCTCCGGGTACGCGGTGCAGGACGGCAGGGTCGCGCTTCCCGCGCACGCGCTGCTGGCGAGCGGCGTCCGCTGACACCGGTGATATCCGCGCGCGCAGGCGGGTGCGGGCCGGTAGCCTCGGGTCTGTGATTGACCTGCGAGCTCTTCGAGAGGATCCCGAGCGGCTGCGCGCCTCGCAGCGCGCCCGCGGTGAGGATGACGCCGTCGTCGACAGGCTGCTGGACCTGGACGGGAGGCGCCGCTCGGCGCTGACCTCGTTCGAGCAGCTGAGGGCGGAGCAGAAGAGTTTCGGCAAGTCGGTGTCCAGGGCGAAGGGTGAGGAGCGCGACGCGCTGCTCGCCCGCGCCAAGGAGCTGGCGCAGCAGGTGAAGGAGCGCGAGGCCGAGGCGGACCGGCTCGGCGAGGAACTCGACGCGGTGCTGAAGGGCGTCCCGAACCTGATCGAGGAGGGCGCCCCGCCCGGCGGGGAGCAGGACTTCGTCGTCCTGGAGCACGTCGGCGAGCCGACCGCGTTCGACTTCCAGCCGAAGGACCACCTGGAACTGGGCGAGAGCCTCGGCGCCATCGACATGGAGCGCGGCGCGAAGGTGTCGGGCGCCCGGTTCTACTACCTGACGGGCGTCGGCGCGCGGCTCCAGTACGCGCTGCTGAACCTCGCCATGGAGCAGGCCGTCGCGAGCGGGTTCGTCCCGATGTACCCGCCCGTGCTGGTGAAGCCGGAGGCGATGGAGGGCACCGGGTTCCTCGGCGCGCACGCCGCCGAGGTGTACCAGCTTCCGCAGGACGAGCTGTACCTGGTGGGCACGTCGGAGGTGCCGCTCGCGGCGTACCACATGAACGAGATCATCGACGAGCTGCCGCGGCGGTACGTGGCGTGGTCGTCGTGCTTCCGCCGCGAGGCCGGCTCCTACGGCAAGGACACCCGCGGCATCATCCGCGTCCACCAGTTCGACAAGGTGGAGATGTTCTCGTACTGCGACCCGGCCGACTCGCACGCCGAGCACCTGCGGCTGCTGGAGTGGGAGAAGGAGATGCTCGCCAAGGTCGAGATCCCGTACCGGGTGATCGACGTGGCGGCGGGCGACCTCGGCTCCAGCGCGGCCCGCAAGTACGACTGCGAGGCGTGGGTGCCGACGCAGAACACCTACCGAGAGGTCACCTCGACGTCGAACTGCACCGAGTTCCAGGCGCGCCGCCTGGCGGTGCGGCACCGCGACGCGGACGGCAGGAACCAGCCGGTCGCGACGCTGAACGGGACGCTGGCGACGACCCGCTGGATGGTCGCGATCCTGGAGAACCACCAGCAGGCCGACGGTTCGGTGCGAGTCCCGGAGGCGCTGCAGAAGTTCCTGGGGCAGGAAGTCCTGGAGCCGGTCAAACGCTGAGGATTCGCTGCACGGGGCCCGTCCTGCCCAGGACGGGCCCTTTCGCTTCCAGGGGCCGAGGGGCCTGGTCGGCGGACGACGTGTCACACGCCTGTCCTAGGGTGTGTCCCATCTGCCCAGGAAGGTGACATGTCCAAGTCTTCGCCGCGCGTGATCGCCACTGACCTCGACGGGACGATCGTACGCTCCGACGGGACGATCTCCGCCCGGACCGTCGCCGCCCTCGCCCGGGTCGAGCGGGCCGGGGCGATGCTCGTCATGGTCACCGGGCGGCCGCCGCGCTGGATGACGGACATCGCCGCCGCCGCCGACCACCGCGGCGTCGCGATCTGCGCCAACGGCGCCGTGCTCTACGACCTGCACACCGAGACCGTCCTGCAGGTCAACGAGATCCCGCCGGACGTGCTCGCGGAGACGATCGGGCGGCTGCGCGGCATCGCACCGGAGCTGCGGTTCGCGGTGGAGTACCCGACCGAGTTCGTGTTCGAGGCCAGCTACCACCTCGGCCGCTGGGACGCGACGGCGCTCGGCGGCCGTCCCGTCGACGAGGCGGAGCTGGTCGCCCGCGGCGGCGCCAAGCTGCTCGCCTTCCACCCGGACGCCGATCCCGACACGCTGTCGGAGAAGGCGATCCAGGCCGTCGGCGACCTCGTGACCGTGACCCACTCGTCCGGGCGGGGCCTGCTGGAGATGAGCGCGCTCGGCGTCACGAAGGCCAGCGCCCTCGCCGACCTGTGCACCGGGAAGGGCATCGCGTCCGACGACGTCACCGCCTTCGGTGACATGCCCAACGACCTGCCGATGCTGACCTGGGCCGGCACCTCGTACGGGGTCGCGAACGCCCACCCGCTCGTGCTGGCCGCCGTGACGCACAAGACGTCCCGCAACGACGACGACGGCGTGGCCGAAGTACTGGAACGCCTCTACCCATAGCGACGGCCGCACCCCCCTGCTGCGGGATGCGGCCGTGGTCGCGTCTTTACAGGTAGGGGCCGGACGAGCGGTGCCCAGGCTGCTCTTCCTCCGGCATCATCCCGGCGGGCAGGGCGCGGCGCATCTGCTCAAGCTGCGCGCGGGCCGCCATCTGCTGGGCGAACAGCGTCGTCTGGATGCCGTGGAACAGGCCCTCCAGCCAGCCGACGAGCTGCGCCTGCGCGATCCGCAGCTCCGACTCGCTCGGCACGACGCCCTCGGTGAACGGCAGCGACAGCCGTTCCAGCTCCTCGACGAGCTCGGGCGCGAGGCCGTCCTCGAGCTCCTTGATGGACGACTTGTGGATCTCCCGCAGCCGGGCCCGGCTCGCCTCGTCCAGCGGGGCGGCCTTGACCTCCTCCAGCAGCTGCCGGATCATCCCGCCGATCCGCATGACCTTCGCCGGCTGCTCGACCATGTCGGTCACCGACTTGCCCTCGGACTCGCCCTCACCGCCGCCCTCGACGGCGATGCCGTTCGGGCCGAGCACGAGCACCTGAGGTTCCTGTTCAGACTGGTTCTTCGAAGGCTCGCTCATAATTCCCCCATACTCACACGGTCAGCAGGATCTTGCCGACGTGACCGCTTTCTTCGAGCACCTCGTGCGCGTGTGCCGCCTCCGCCATGGGGATCCGCCGGTCGATGACCGGCCGGACCTTTCCCGACTCCAGCAGCGGCCACACGTGCTCCCGGACGCCGGCCACGATCTCCGCCTTCTCCTCCGGCGGACGGGCCCGCAGCGTCGTCGCGTGCACCAGCGCCCGCTTGCGCAGCAGCGCGCCGATGTCCAGCTCCGCCTTCGCGCCGCCCTGGAGCCCGATCACCATCAGCCGGCCGCCGACGGCGAGCGCGTCCACGTTCCTCTTCAGGTACTTGGCGCCGATCAGGTCGAGGATCACGTCGTAGGGGCCGCTCTCGGCGAAGTCGTCCTCGCGGTAGTTCACGGCGACGTCCGCGCCGAGCTCCCGGCACCTGTCGGCCTTCTCCGCGCTGCCCACCGTCGTCACCACCCGAGCGCCGCGCGCCTTGGCCAGCTGGATGGCGAACGTCCCGATGCCGCTGCCGCCGCCGTGCGCGAGCAGCGTCTCGCCCTCGCGCAGGCCGCCGAGCGCGAAGACGTTCGACCACACCGTGCACGCGACCTCCGGGAGCCCGGCCGCCTCCACGACGTCCACCCCGCGCGGCACCGGGAGCACCTGCCCCGCGGGGACCGCGACGCGTTCGGCGTAGCCTCCGCCGCTGAGCAGCGCGCACACCTCGTCCCCGGCGTTCAGGCCGGTCACGTCCGCGCCGACCTCCGCGATCCGCCCGGACACCTCCAGGCCCGGGTACGGGGGAGCGCCCGGCGGCGGATCGTAGAAGCCCATCCGCTGCATGACGTCGGCGCGGTTCACGGCGCTCGCCGCGACCTCTATCAGCACCTCACCGGGCTTCGGCGCCGGATCCGGGACCCGCGCCCACTCCAGGACGTCGGCGCCTCCCGGCTCACGGATCACGATCGCATGCATACCGATCACGCTACCGGCCCCGGGCAACGCGCCTCGGGGTCGGGCAAGGGCGATCTACGCTTGGGATGCGTGGTATTGGCACACCGGTATCCTGCCTGGGGGCCATTTTGCCCACCTGCACCGTGGTGATCATCAGAGGCGTGCCCGAGGGGGATGTACGGTGGCGAGGAACGAGCACGACGGGCGCTCCCTGGAGGAGCGGCTGGCCTCTCTGGACGCGATGAGCGGCGACACGTCAGGGCCGTCCCCCGCCCCCGAAGGGGAACAGGCCCCGGAGCAGGAGCCCGCCGAGCAGGAGAACGCGCCGCCCGCGGCCGAGCCGCCGGCGGGGCAGAACACACCGGACGCCCAGGACGACCTGGACGACGACTCCTGGTTCGCCGCACCCACCGCCTTCCAGGGCACCCCGGAGGCCGTCACCCCGCCGCAGCCGCCGCAGCCCTCGCCCTCGCCCTACGACGGCGGCCCCATGCCGCAGCCGTTCGACGGCGGCATGCTCCCGCCGCCGTACGCGGGCCCGGGCGGCTACCAGGGTTTCGAACAGCCGCAGCCGCCGCAGTCGTCGCCGTACGACGCCAACGGCAACGCGACCCCTCCTCTCGACCAGCTCCCGCCCTACCCTGGCGACCAGTTCAGCCAGGAGAACGCGCTCGGCCAGTCGTACCAGCCGATCGACCCCGCCACGGGCCTGCCCTACCCGCAGGACACCGACGCCTCCGGCCAGCCCTACGTCCCGGTCGACCCGAACACGGGCCGCCCCCTCCCCCCGGACCCGAGCGGCGGTCAGCAGTTCCCGCCGGTGGATCCGAACACCGGCCAGCCGTTCGCGCCGGACCCGAACATGGGCGGTCAGCAGTTCCCGCCGCTCGACCCCAACACCGGTCAGCCGTTCGGGCATGACCCGAACACCGGTCAGCCGTACGCGCCCGTTGACCCGAACACCGGTCAGCCGCCGTTCGCGCCGGATCCGAGTGCGGGCGGTCAGCAGTTTCCGCCGGTGGATCCGAACACCGGCCAGCCGTACGCGCAGGATCCGAACATCGGTGGCCAGCCGTACCAGCCGTTCGATCCGAACACCGGCCAGCCGTACCCGTCCTTCGATCCGAACACGGGCCAGCCGTTCGGGCACGACCCGAATGCGGGTGGCCAGCAGTACCCGCCGATGGGCCCGTCCACCGGTCAGCCGTTCGGGCATGACCCGAACACCGGCCAGCCGTACGCGCCCGTTGACCCGAACACCGGTCAGCCGCCGTTCGCGCCGGACCCGAGTGCGGGCGGTCAGCAGTTCCCGCCGATGGATCCGAACACCGGCCAGCCGTACGCGGCCGACCCGAACATCGGCGGCCAGCAGTTCCCGCCAGTGGATCCAGGTACGGGTCAGCCGTTCGCGCAGGATCCGAACATGGGCGGTCAGCCGTACCAGCCGTTCGACCCGAACACCGGCCAGCCGTACGCGGCCGACCCGAACGCGGGCGGGCAGCCCCATCCGCCCGTCGACCCGAACACCGGGCAGCCCTACCAGCAGCCGGGGTACGGGTACCCGGCCGGTCCGCCGCAGGATCCGGGGCAGTACCCGCAGGCGCTCAACCAGATGATGCGGCCCGACCATCCGGGCCAGCCGCAGCAACACCCGCATCAGCCTCAGCAGCCGCAGAGCACCGACAACCTCAGCTCCGAGAACCTCCTCGGCGAGCGCCGCATCGCGCCGTCCTCCGGCTGGCGGCGGGCGGTCTACAAGGCGACCGCGGGGAACATCCATCCGGGTGAGTCGCAGACCGACGTTCGCCGCAAGGACCTGATCGCGCGGGCGCGGACCATCGTGTCGGGCGGGCATCACCGCGTGGCCGTGATGTCGCTGAAGGGCGGCGTCGGCAAGACGACCACGACCACCGGCCTCGGCTCGATGCTGGGTTCGCTGCGCGGCGACCGGGTCATCGCGGTGGACGCGAACCCCGACCGGGGGACGCTGTCGGACAAGGTCCGGCTGGAGACCGCCGCGACCGTCCGGGACCTGCTCAACAACCGCGAGCAGATCCATCGGTACGCCGACGTCCGCGCGTTCACCTCGCAGAACGAGGCGCGCCTGGAGATCCTCGCGTCCGACCGCGACCCGGCGGTCAGCGAAGCGTTCAGCGCCGACGACTACGCGGCCGTCGCCGTCGTGTTGGAGCAGTACTACTCGGTCTGCATCACCGACTGCGGCACGGGCCTGCTGCACTCGGCGATGGCGGGCGTGCTCAGCCTCGCCGACCAGCTCGTCCTGGTCAGCTCCCCGTCGGTGGACGGTGCGCGCTCCGCGAGCGCGACCCTCGACTGGCTGGAGGCGCACGACCACGGCCACCTCGTCCGCAACGGCGTCGTGGTCCTGTCGATGGTCCGCAACCGCACCCGCAGCCAGGTCGACCTGGACAAACTCCAGTCCCACTTCGAGAGCCGCTGCCGCGCCGTCGTCCGCATCCCCTACGACGACCACCTGGAAGAGGGCGCCGAAGTCGAGCTGGAGCAACTCGCCCCCGGGACCCGCGAGGCGTACCTGAATCTCGCCGCCGTGGTCGGCGACGGCTTCGCCTTCCAGCGTCCCCAGTCCTGATCTGCCGCTAGCGTTGCGACCTGTGACCGACGACGACGGTGTGTACGTGGGGAAGGCCGGGCCCGATGCCGCCGGCGACCGCGGGTGGCTGCTCGGCCATTTCAAACCCGACGGCGACCTGCGACAGAGCGACGAGGTCGAGATCAAGTGGGGCGTGCACCCGAAGGGCGAGCGCCGCGCCGAGTGGACGAGCGGGGAGAAGCGCACCGCCCTCCTGGTGCTCATCAGCGGCCGTTTCCGCATGGAGTTCCCCGGCCGGGACGTCGTCCTCAGCGAGCAGGGCGACTACGTCGTGTGGGGACGCGGGGTCGACCACTCATGGGAGGCCGAGGAGGAGTCGGTCGTCATGACCGTCCGCTGGCCGTCCATCCCCGGCTACCGCGTCCCTTAGGAACCACCCGCGGGTCGGCCGCGTCCCAGCTGCCATGATCGGAAGATCTCGCATGGCACCGGCCGCGGTGTTGCTTGCGCTGTGCGCCGGCTGTTCATCGTCCTCCAGCGGGCAGATCATCTGCGCACCGTGCCCGTCTCCGGCGACCGTCTCGGTCACGGGCGTCGACCGGCTGACCGGGGACGGCTGGCACATGCTGGTCTGCGTCGGCGACCGGCCGTGCACCGACGTGCGTGTCCCGCCGGGCGATGCCACGACTGCGCCGCCTTCTTGCGGGACATTGTCATGCTCCCTGAACGGCTCCGGCACGCTGCAGATCACGCTCAACGAGAAGGACGCTCGTTCGCTGGCGGAACAGCCCGTGCGGATCACCGCATCCAAGAAGGGCGGACGGGACGTGCTGCGAGGGTCGGGCACCATGAAGTTCACCGACGACAAGGGGCCCTGCGCGTGCGATCACTCGCACGCCGACGTCGCGCTGGGGTGAAGACGCGATATGCGGTCGAGGACAGTGGGGCGCGACCGCTATCGTTGGCGATGGCCGCCCCTTCGGCAGGTCACCTGGAGAGTTCGCATAGTGGACTAGTGCAGGCGCCTTGAAAGCGCCCAGGGCTGGGGACAGTCCTCGTGGGTTCGAATCCCACACTCTCCGCCAAGGAGTCCCCTGGAACCCCCGTTAAGCGTCCGACCCGGGCAGAAGGCATCCGTTACCCTCTTCGGCATGTCGCAGACACCGCAGACACCGCAGGACCCGGCAGGCACGACGCACCAGTTCCAGAACTTCGCCAACCAGGCGCGGCCGGAGAAGTCCGGGCCGAACGTCGGCATGATCGTCGGCATCGTCGCCGTGGTGGCCGTCGTCGCGATCCTGGTGATCGCGCTCGCGATGATGATGTGACGCTCAGCGGCCCGACGCGGAGAAGTGCTGGTAGTCACGGGCACCGCTCCACGTGCCGCCCCAGCCCCAGCCGATCGAGGCGAACGCCTTGACGACCTTGTCGCCGGCGTGGATCACGCCCGGGTCGTCGTTCTTGCGGTTCCGGTACTTCACGCAGCGCTTGTGGGCCACGTGCCCGTCCGCGTAGACGTACGGGTTCTGGCACGTGTTGATGTCGACCGCGAGGCCGAACGCGTGCTGGGAGAACGAGCTCGACCCGGTGGCGTTGCGGCAGTTGAACGCCGAGGTGTTGTTCGCCTCGATGGAGGCGAAGTCGCTGCCCTTGTACTTGTCGACCGGTTCCATGCGCTCGATCGGGTAGCGCATCGCGTACAGCTTCCTGAACACCTTGACGAGGTCGCCTGCCGCCTTCGCGTTGACGACGAGCTGTCCGTCGGTGTGCGGCTTGTCGTCCATCCCCCAGTAGGTCATCTCGATCATCCGGAGCCCGGACGGCGCGACGGGGCAGCCTCTCCGCCAGGAGTGCTTCAGGTCCCCGGCGGTCACCTTCTTGATGTCGGCCTCGAACCCCTGCTTCGTCGGTGTCGCCGAGGGCTTGCTGGGAGTGGGCGACGCGCTCGGCGCGGTCGGCGGTGTCGCCGGCGGCGGCGACTCGCCGGTGTCGTCGGAGCCGCGGCCACATCCGGCCGCCACGATGGGCACGGCCACCAGCATGGCGAGGAAGGTCGCGGTTCGATGAGCCCCTCTACCTGGCATCTTTGCAGCATACGCAGGACGCGGGCTGCTCGTGCCGGGCCGGTGATTCGCTACCGTGCCGTTTGAAGGCGCGCCCGCCGGATAGGGGCCGGGACGGACGGGCCGTGATCCTCATCCATCCGCCGGGCAGGTCGCCCGGCGGCCTCCGGCCCCCAGGGAGCCGGGATGGCGGAACCTCAGGAGAGGGACCTCCCAAGCCTCGAAGACGAGATCTTCGGGGTGGCGCACAGCGTGGAGGTCGAGCAGGCGGCGCACGCCCAGCCGAAGCTGCAGACGGACAGGGCGGAGGTTCTCGCAGAGCGCGCGCGGGTATTTCTCGGCAAAGACATCAAGGCGCTCTCGGCGGGCTTCGCGATGTTCGTGTTCGTCGACGCCGTGATGATGTACGCGCCGCTGATGATGAGCCGCCGCCCCAGCCTGCTGCCGCAGTTCATCACGCTGCTGGTGCTGGCGTTCGGGCTCGGCGGCCTGCTCGTCTGGAAGGTCGGCGGACGGTGGCGGACGTTCGGCATCGGCATGATGCTCGCCTGGGGTTTCCTGACCCTGGTGTCCGTCGGCTTCCTGACCGGCGTGACCGTCCCTCTCTAGGACGGGAGGCCGGCTACGTGGGGCCGAGGCGTTTGAGGACGATGCTGAAGGCGCGTCCGATCGCCTCAAGGTCCTGCGGTTCGATCACGTCGATGAAGTACGTCCGGACGGTCTCGACGTGGTCGCGGGCGGCGCGTTCCAGCGCGGCGAAGCCGTCGTCGGTCAGCTGCGCGAAGACGCCGCGCTTGTCGTTGGCGCAGCTGTCCCGCTTGACCAGGCCCTTGGTCTCCAGGCGGGAGCAGGTGTGCGACAGCCGGCTGCGGGACTGGCTGGCGTTCTCGGCGAGTTCCGCCATGCGCAGCCGCCGGCCGGGGGCCTCGGACAGCCGGACGAGGATCTCGTACTCCGACACCGAGAGGCCGTGCTTGGTCTTGAGGTCCCGGTCCATGATCTCGGTGAGCCGGACGCTGCCGTCCACGTATGCCCGCCAATCACGCTGCTGGGTGGCATCGAGCCAGCGAGGTTCGCTCATACCGGAAGTATAGACACATGTTGAAGTTTCAACTAATGCACGCTATCTTCACGGTAGCAGGACGGTGCGGAATCCGTCCGTGGAAATAGTTGAATCATCAACTACGTTACCGGTGGCAGTGCACCGCCCGGCCCGGACGGGCACCCGGACGAGGGGAGAACCCAATGCCTGCCGTGATGGCCGACCCGCTGACCCTGCCCCGCCTGCCGCTGCTGCCGGAGGACGGCACCGACTGGCGCCGCGTCGCCAGGACCGTGACCGCGAAGCGCCACCTGGAGGGCGAGGGCTTCCAGGTCAGGCGTCCGTTCCCGGGCATCGACCTGTCGCTGGCCGACCCGTTCCTCCTCCTCGACCACATGGGCGCCGTCGAGTACGCGCCCGGCGAGGCGAAGGGAACCCCGTGGCATCCGCACCGGGGGTTCGAGACCGTCACCTACATCATCGACGGGGCGTTCCAGCACCAGGACACGACCGGCGGCGGTGGCCTCATCTCCGACGGCGCCACCCAGTGGATGACGGCCGCGTCCGGGATCCAGCACATCGAGCAGCCGCCGCCCGAACTCGTCACCAAGGGCGGCCTGTTCCACGGCATCCAGCTGTGGGTCAACCTGCCGCGCGCCCAGAAGTGGGTCCCGCCGCGCTACCAGGACATCGAGGCCCGCGACGTCAAGCTGCTGGCCGCCGCCGACGGGTCGTCCCTCGTCCGCGTCATCGCGGGCTCCGTCGCCGGATACGACGGTCCGGGCGTCACCTACACGCCGATCAACTACCTGCACGCGACCGTCGCGCCCGGAGCCAGGCTCACGCTGCCCTGGCCGCGCGACTTCAACGCGCTGGTGTACGTCCTCTCCGGCCGCGGGACGGCCGGCCCCGAAGAGGCCGCGCTGGACGAAGGGCAGCTCGCCGTCTTCGCCGGCTCCCACCACAAGGGCGACGGTGACGGGCTGGTCGTCCGGGCCGCGGACAGCCAGCCGGTGGCCAGTGCCGGCGGATGGGAGATCCTCATCCTCGGCGGCCTCCCGATCCGCGAGCCGATCGCGCGGTACGGCCCGTTCGTCATGAACACGCGCGAGGAGATCGTCCAGGCGTTCGAGGACTACCAGGCCGGACGCATGGGCACCATCCCCGCCGAGAAGGTCCCGCACCAGACCGAGGCCGACGAACCGCTCGCCTGACCCCGCTCCCGGACCCGGGCCGTGAAGGGCCCGGGTCCGGAACGGCTCCGGCCCACGGCGGCTAGGGGACGTCCCCCGCGCCCGACTCCTCGATCTTCTCCTCGATCAGCTCGACCAGCCGCAGCTCGTACGGGGCGAACTCGTCCGGCGCGGGCGCCTCCAGCCGCGCCCGGATCGCCGCGACCATTGGTGCGACCTCGGCGGACGCCGCCAGCGCCGGACCCGGCAGGCCCGCGAGCGCGTCGAGCATCCGGCTGATCCCGAGGCCCTCGTCGTCCTCGTCCTCGTCTTGGTCGGCGGGCGGGGCGGTCTGGAGACGCCGGCGGATCTCCCGCGCCATCACGTCCGCCGTCTCGGGCAGCCCGATCGCCGTGAGAGCGACCTCCGCGGCATGGCGGGTGTCGCGGTACGCCTCGCCGTCCTCCAGATGTTCCAGAAGCGTCGGTGTCGCGGGCGCAGCGTCCGGTCCGATCCCGGCCAGCGCCGTCATCAGCCGTCCTTTGACCGACTCGTTCGCCCACCAGTCCGTTTCCTCGGCCGGGACGGGAAAGGCGCGGAGTGCGTCGTGCAGGGCGGGGACGGCGGCGGCGCCGTGTTCCGCCAAGGCGCGCTGCGTCAGCGCGCCCAGGAAGTTGCCGATACCGGGAAGGCTCGCGATCAGGTCGTCGATCGTCGGGGAGGTCTCGCCGGTGAAGTGCGCGAGCAGGCGTGCGCCCGATCCCGGTTCGCCGGGGTGGCGGTCGAACATCTGGTAGACGGCGGTGGTGGCCCTGTCCCGTTCGAGCCGCTCCAGCTCGATCACCGCCCGTTCTCGCATCTCCTGGACGGTGCCTGAAATGACCAGGTCGGCCAGTGCGTCCACCAGGCCGGTGCGGTCCTGGTCTGGGATCTCGACCCCGGCGAGCACACGTAGCGCCGCGTCCACCGCCGGAACGTGGTCCCAGTGGTGGCGGAGATCGTCAACGAGCGTGTCGATGTCGAGGGGGTTCGCGGCTCCGGCAGGCCGGCCGCCCCAGTGCCGCGTCAGCCCTTTGTGCTCCGACCACTGGAGGAGGTGCACCTGGCCGGCCCGCCCGCCGACCAGCCACCGGGTCCCGTCCCGGGAGCTGGCCGCGACGGACAGTTCGGAGGCGTCCGCCGGGGTGAAGCGGGCGACGGGGCGACGGTCGTGCATCCGCCAGAGCGCGGCCGTCCCGTCGTGCGAGAGGGACATCGCCAGGCCGGCGTCCGGGGCGAGCGCCAGGGCGGACACGCGGGCGGCGTGGCCGTCCCGGACGAGGCCCAGGCAGTGCCCGGTGCTCGCGTCCCACCAGGACAGCGCGCCGTCCCGGCCGCCGAGGACGACCAGCGGCCGGCCGGGGTCCGCCGCGATCGCCGTCGGCCGCGCGGGCGGGACGAGCACGGCGGTCCGCGCACCGGTCGCCGCGTCCCGGACCACCATGTCACCGCGCCGCGGGCACACCACGAGCCGCCCCCCGTCGCAACCTCGCATCAGCCCCTGCCGGACCGGCCCTTCCGGGGCCCTGTAGGCCCAGAGCAGCTCGGCGTCGGCGTGCCGGGTGGCGGACGCCTGCCGCCAGCAGCCGACCTCGCCGTCGGTGTCACCGGTGATGATCAGTCCGGACGCGGTGAGCACCGTCGCCTCGACCTTGCGGGTCCGGATCATTCCGCCGAGCGGGCCGAACAGGCCGATCCAGTCGTTGGCGCCCAGTTGCGTCAGGAGCGAGACCCGCTCGTCGCGGTCGAAGAGGCGGCCGCCGTCGTAGGGCAGATGGCGCCATTCCATGGCCTCCGCGGCGATCGTCCACAGGATCGGATCGGGTCCCTGGGTGAGCAGTCCCGGGCGCACCGTGTCGGTGGTGAACGCCGCACCGGTGACGCGGCCATGGTGAGGTCCTCGAACCGAGGCGACCAGGTTCCCGTGGCGCAGGTCCCAGATGCCGACCTCGCCGGATCGGTCGCCGCTCGCGCCGTACCGCCCGTCCGGCGAGACGGCGACGGCGGTGACGGGGACGGCGAACGGGGGCACGGAGAAGGACGAGGCTGCGTCGTTCGGCACCCGGAAGGTATACAGGCCCTTCAACGATCATGGCGAGCGAGATTCGGCCCGGTTCCGCCCTCTCATCGTCATCCGGGTTCGCGTGACGAGGGAGACCGCATGCGCTAGTGTGTTCGAATAGTCGAACAGAGGTTCGACGGCTTTGTTCGAACGCGCTCGCCCGGGGAGGCGACATGGTGGCCACGGCCATGAGAGGGGCCGAAGCCCCCGCGCACTGCGGGCGGCGGCGGGCGCGCGCGACACGCCGCAGTGTTTTCTACGCAAATCTACGGCCGCAGCTATATCGCCTCATAGAGTCCGAGAGCGTGGACCCCGTGCGCAACCCCTATGCCCCGGGCGCCGGGCAGCGCCCTCCGGAGCTGGCCGGCCGCGACCGCGAGCTCAAGCAGTTCGAGGTGGTGCTCGAACGCGTGGCCCGCGGCCGTCCCGAGCGCAGCATGATCGTCACCGGGCTGCGCGGGGTGGGCAAGACCGTGCTGCTCAACGCCTTCCGGTCGATGGCGATCCAGCGGCTGTGGGGCACGGGGAAGATCGAGGCCCGTCCGGACCAGTCGATCCGGCGGCCGGTCGCGTCCGCGCTGCACCGGGCCGTCCGGGAGCTGGCGCCCCGGCACCGCGCACCCGACCGCATCGAGGATTTCCTCGGCGTGCTCAAGGCGTTCGCACAGGCGGAGCCCGAGCCGTCCGGCAAGGGCAAGGCGCGGGTGCACCGCTGGCAGCCCGGCATCGACGTGCCCGCCGCGCGGGGCCGCGCCGACTCCGGCGACCTGGAGATCGACCTCACCGAACTGTTCGTGGACGCCGCGTCCGTCGCGACGGACGTGGGCGTCGGCATCGCGCTGTTCGTGGACGAGATGCAGGACATCCCGGCCGACGACGTGTCCGCGCTGTGCGCCGCGTGCCACGAGCTGTCCCAGGTCGGCGGCCCGCTGATCGTGGTCGGGGCCGGGTTGCCGCACCTGCCCGCCGTCCTGTCGGCGAGCAAGTCGTACTCCGAGCGGCTCTTCCGGTACGCGCGGATCGACCGGCTCGACCGCGAGTCGGCCGACTTCGCGCTGCTCGCCCCGGCCGAGCGCGAGGAGGTCACCTTCACCGAGGACGCCCTCGACGCGCTGTACGGCGCGGCCGACGGCTACCCCTACTTCGTCCAGGCGTACGCCAAGGTCGTCTGGGACGTCGCACCCGACACCCCGATCACCGCGGACGACATCAAGGTCGCCGCGCCGGAGGCGGAGAGCGAACTCGCCGTCGGCTTCTTCGGCAGCCGCTACGAACGCGCGACGCCGGCCGAGCGCGACTACATGCGCGCCATGGCCCTGCTCGGCGACGACCCGGTGCCCACCGCGTCCGTCGCCGACGAACTGGGCCGCAAACCGTCCAGCCTGTCGCCCGCCCGCGACGGGCTCATCAAGAAGGGCCTCATCTACAGCGCCGAGCGCGGCATGGTCGCTTTCACCGTCCCGCACTTCGGCAAGTTCCTCCGCTCCCAGCCTGCCTGACCTACCGCGCTGTCGGGTTCTCTAGCGAAAACGCTAGAGAACGGTAGAAAGCCGCAGCGATTCCTGTCGTCCGGTGAATATTCGGCTCTCTAGTGATGGCCGTAGAAAGCCGTAGATTCTGCTCGCCTGCCCTCTGGGCTTCTCTAAGGCTTTCTAGAATTTATCGTATAAAGCCTTAGATTCTCGCAGAGCGAGGCTCAGCGGCCTGGGTGTCCCGAGGTCAAGTGGGTAGGACCCCCGCGGTGCGCCCATAGGCGGGCGCGAACGTGGAAGCCGAGGGAAACATGACAGACCGATTCCGTGGCCAGGACCCTGACAACGAATTCTCCAGCGAGGACGAGTACGGCAGCCGCGACCAGATGTCCTCCTCCATGCACGACGAACCGTCGTTCTCCATGCACGACGAGTCGTCGATGCAGCAGGAACAGGGCGGCCGGGCACAGCAGCCGGAGGGCGCGTTCATGCCGGACGACGGCGACTACTCGTCCGACATGGAAGAGGACGACCCGGGAAGCGGCTGGTGAATTGACGACGCCCCGTGCGTTGCCGTGCACGGTCATCCGGGTACGAGACCACTGGCGACCCGCGGCGGGCATCGGGCGATGTCGGGGGACACATGGCAGTGCGAGGCCGGCTCGGCGGCCACGAGGCGGACGACGGACTTCTCGGCGAGAACGAGATCCGCGCCCTGGTGGTCGGCTACGACGAGTCCGCGATGCGGCAGGATCAGGGCGGCCGCCCGACGGTCCTCGGCTCGGAGAACCGGCACATGATCCGGTTGCGGGGAATACTGCGCGCCCGGACGCGGCGGCTCCTCGCCCGGCAGGCGCGGGGGGACGGCACGCAGCCGTTCTTCTGAGCCGAGTCGGCCCGCCGGGAAGCGCCGGCCGGCTACTGGACGTGTCCGAGAAGGCGCTCGATGGCGGGGGCCTCCGGCGCCACGACCGCCGACCGGACGGTCCGATCGCGGCCGGCGGTCGACACCGCGAACACGATCTCCACGTCCCGGCCGCCCGGGAGCCGGGCCGGAAAGACCACGAAACGCCAGCAGCCCTCACGCCACACGTCCAGCGGCACGGCGCTCGCGATCACGTTCTCGTGCGCGACCCACGCGCGGCTGTCGTGGAGCGTCGCGTACGTCTCGGACATCGGGCTGCGCCGCCGCTCGCACGGGACGGCGTCGCGCGTCGCCCGGCGTCGCCCTGCCAGCTCCGCCAGCTCCGGGGACAGCCCCGCGAACAGCGCGAGCTCGACCGCGAACACCAGCCCGACCTGCGCCTGGACGTTCCGGAGCACGTCCACGCCCGCGTGCGGCGCGCCGAGCGAGGCGACCGCCGCGCAGGTGAACAGCACCGCCCGCAGCACGCTCCGGCGGTCCACCCTCTTGCCGCTCAGCGCGCCGAAGCAGCCGCATCCGGCGTCCGGCCTCCGCACCCGCAGCTCGCCGACCACCCAGGTCGCGGCGGCGAACGCCACCGTCGTCGCGAGCCGCACCGACAGATGGGACGTCATCAGCAGCGCCAGGCCCAGGCCGCCCTCGCCGATGCCGAGCCCGACCGCCATCCCCCGGCTGCCGCGCAGCGCCGTCAGCCGCGCGAGCCCGGCCGGCACCGGCACGCCGTGCACGTGGTCGGGCGCGTCCGCCGGCCGTTCGCGCAGGGCCAGTTTCGCCACGCACGCCGTGAGCAGCACCGCCGCCAGCAGCAGCACCTGCGTGTTCTGGATCGCCGTCACCATGGCCCCGTCACGGCCGCGTTGAAGCAGCCGGCCTCCAGTTCGCCGCCGAGCCCCGCGAACGCGGTCGGTGTCAGCTCCACGATCCGCCCGCGCGGGGACGCGCCGCACTCCACGCACCGGTCGCAGAACCGGGCCGCGGTGCAGCCGCACTCGATCACCGGCAGCGGCGCGGAGCGTCCCGCGCACTCGTTGCGCACGGTGACCTCGCTGCCGAGCGACAGGCAGGGGAAGGGCACGCAGCCGGACGGGGCGTCCGCGCATCCCCCGGCGTCCCCCTCGGAATCGACCGCCGGGTAGGACGCCCCGTCCCGCTCCTCCCCCTCGACGCCCCCGAACCAGGTCGCCGTCCCGTGCAGGACCTCCGGCACGGGCGCGGCGGACTCCGGCGCGGCGAGGTCGGCCACCCGGTACCCGGGCTGCGACGTGCCGGGGCGCACCGCCTGCGGCCCGCCCGGGGACCGGACGCAGATCACGTCGATCAGGTATCCGGGTTCCAGGCGCGGATGACGGACCAGCACCCGTCCGAGGGCGTGCGGGGGGATCACCACATGGGCACGCCCGCGGTGGGGTCCCATGTCCACCTCCACGGTGTCCCGCCCGCACGCCACGATGGTGCCGCTGACCCGCCCGATGCCGACCCAGATCCGCTCGGCGAAGCCGATGCCGGGGGTTCTGTGCCGGACGACCACGGGGCGGCCCGGGCGGAGCGCGGCGAGGCCCCCGCGCCCGCCGTGCCAGACCACGGTGTCCTCGCTCATCGCGAGGCGCACCTCCGTGCCGCCCGCGGCGAGGACCAGCAGGTGCGGGCTCGCGTCGAGGACGATCCCGCCGACCGCGCTCCGGCCGCCGGCGGCCGGACGCTGAGCGGCCCCGAGCACCGCCTCGCGGTGGCGTCGGCGCACTTCACGGCGGTGGGAAGGCGGCATCGCGGCTCTCCGGCATCATCGTCACGCTGGGCGACTGCTGTTAAGACAGTGAGTCAAGAGTCACGGCCGGTGACTCCGCTGTCGACGGATTTGTCGCGATAAGTCAGCCAGTGGAGGACGTCTGATCTACCTCGGTTGAAGATTATGCACTGGTTGACCCGGATATGTAGTTTCTGTAGACCCGAAATTACGGTCGCCATGCGATCGTCGACCGTACCGGGAGTCGGCGGCGGCTCCACAACCCCTGGTCCGGTGATGGAGTGAGCGGAACACGGCACGAGGAGTTCCGCGAGTACGTGGCGGAACGCGGCGCGGTGCTGCTGCGCGCCGCCACCCAGCTGACCAGTGACCGTACCGAGGCCGAGGACCTCCTCCAGGCCGCTCTCGCCAAGACCTACCTCGCCTGGGACCGCATCGAGGACCGCTCCGCCGTCGACGGCTACGTCCGCCGGGCCATGGTCAACACCCAGATCTCCTGGTGGCGCCGCCGCAAACTGGACGTCTACCCCACCGACCAGCTGCCCGACCGCCCGGTGGACGACCACACCGACCGCAGCGAGATGCGCGACGCCCTCGGCCGCGCCCTCCGCCGCCTCCCCGAACGCCAGCGCCTCGCGGTCATGCTCCGCTATTACGAGGACATGTCCGAGCGCGAGATCGCCGAAGTCCTGGGCGTGAGCGTGGGAACCGTGAAATCCACCGTCTCCCGAGCCATGACCCGACTCCGCGAACTGTATTAGCCCAAAGCGCGCTTTGTTCGACGTGGCTCGTGACGGGGCTTCCGGGGGTCGTGTCCCTGGGGGAAACTGTCTGGAACCGCTGCGAGCTGGAGGTGCGCTGTGTGGAGCACCATGCAGGACTTTCCGTTGACGATTACGACCATCATGCGGTTCGGGGCCGGGGTGTTCGGGGACGCCGAGGTCTCGACGTGGACGGGGGACGGGGCCCGGCGGCGGAGCTACGCGGAGGTCGGGGAGCGCGCCGCCCGGCTGGCGGGTGCGCTGCGTGCGCTCGGGGTGGACGGCGACCAGCGCGTCGCCACGTTCATGTGGAACAACACCGAGCATCTGGAGGCGTACCTGGCGGTCCCGTCGATGGGGGCCGTCCTGCACACGCTGAACCTGCGGCTCTTCCCGGACCAGCTCGTCTACATCGCGAACCACGCCGAGGACCGTGTCGTCATCGCGGACGGGTCGCTGATCCCGCTGCTGGCGCCGGTGCTGCCGGAGCTCAAGACCGTCCGGCACGTGATCGTGGTCGGGGCGGGCGACACCGCGCCGCTGGAGGGCGCCGGCAAGGAGCTGCACCACTACGAGGACCTGCTCGCGGCGGCGCCCGCGGACTTCGACTGGCCGGAGATCGACGAGCGGTCGGCGGCGGCGATGTGCTACACGAGCGGGACGACCGGGAACCCGAAGGGCGTCGTGTACTCGCACCGGTCCGCGTACCTGCACTCGATGGCGACGTGCACGGGCAACGCGATCGGGCTGAGCGCGTCCGACACCGTCCTGCCGGTGGTGCCGATGTTCCACGCCAACGCGTGGGGGCTGCCCTACGCGGCGCTGATGGCGGGCGCGCCGCTGATCATGCCGGACCGGTTCCTGCAGGCGGAGCCGCTCGTCCGGCTCATCGAGGCCGAGCGTCCGACGGTCGCGGGCGCGGTGCCGACGATCTGGTCGGACGTCCTGCGGTACACCAGGGAGCACGGATCCGATCTGAGCTCGCTGCGGCTCGTGCCGTGCGGCGGGTCCGCGGTGCCCGAGTCGCTGATGCGCGGGTTCGACGAGCTCGGAGTCCGGATCGTCCAGGCGTGGGGGATGACGGAGACGTCACCGGTCGCCTCCGTCGCGCACCCGCCTGTCAAGGCGACGGGTGAAGAGGTCTGGCGGGCGCGGGTCAGCCAGGGCCGCGTGCTCGCCGGGCTGGAGATGCGCATCGTGGGCGACGGCGACGTCGTGCTCGCGAACGACGGCGAGGCCGTCGGGGAGGTCGAGATCCGCGGGCCGTGGATCACCGGCGCCTACCATCTCGACGAGGACCCCGGGAAGTTCCACGACGGGTGGCTGCGCACCGGCGACGTGGGGACGATGTCGCCGGACGGCTTCCTCGTCCTCACCGACCGGGCGAAGGACGTCATCAAGTCGGGCGGCGAGTGGATCTCGTCGGTGGAGCTGGAGAACCATCTGATGGCGCACCCGGACGTCGTCGAGGCGGCCGTGGTCGGCGTCCCCGACGACCGCTGGCAGGAGCGGCCGCTCGCGTCCGTCGTCCTGCGGGACGGGGCCGACGTCACTGCTGCGCAGCTGAAGGAGTTCCTCGCCGGGCGGATCGCGAAGTGGCAGGTTCCGGAGCGCTGGGCCTTCATCGCCGAAGTACCGAAGACGAGCGTGGGGAAGTTCGACAAAAAGGTGCTGCGGCGCCGTTACGCGGACGGTGACCTGGAGGTCAGGCGCGCCGACTGAGCCGGTCCGGCTGACTCGATTCTGACGCCCGGTCAGTGGCCGGGTGATCACAGAGAGACGCGATATCTCACCGGGGCGTCACGTTACCGGCGAATTCGGTGGATGATGTGGTGCGAATGGGGTCGGTGGGTGTATGCAAGGTGGGCTGAATGTCCGGATGGCCCCCGTGGGGGCGCACCCACCGCCGGTGCCGGGAGCGTGAATGCCCAGGTTGTCCACCTCCGCACACTCGGCCGACCGAAAACTGGTCAACGGGCTGAATGAAGGCGACGAGGCGGCGATCGCCGCACTCTATGACGAGTACGGTGAGCGCCTTTATGACTACGCGCTGTCAATGTCGGGCGACGGGAAAGTCGCCGCCGACATCGTGCACGACACGTTCATCGACGCCTGCCGCCGCGCCCCCCGGATGCGCGACCACCTGCACCTGAGCGCCTGGCTGTACGGGGCGGCCCGGCGCCGCTGCGTCCGCCGCGGCCGGGCGAAGGTGCTGTTCTGGGACCGGGACGCCGAGTTCTCCGACACCCCGTTCCTGGACCGTGCCGAACCGGACGACCCGCTGCCCGGCCGGCCGCCCACGGACGAGCTGCACGACCTGCTCCGCGCCGGCCTCGCCCGGCTGGAGCCCGTCGACCAGGAGGTGCTGCTCCTGGCGTACCGGCACGGGCTGCGCCCCGCTCGCCTCGGCGCGACGCTCGGCCTGTCGCCGCGGCGGGCGGCGATGCGGGTACGGAAGGGACACGCCGAGCTGGAGGCCGCGCTCCGCAAGGAGATCGACCGTGCCGGGCGGGCCTGCGCGGCCGCCGGGGAGCCGGAGGAGGAGTCCCCGTCCACCGCGGTCCCCGTCCTCGCCGCCCGGGCCCCGAAGCGCAGGGAAGAGGAGACCGCCGCTCCGGCCAGGGCGCGCGGCCTGCTCTTCCGGGGGGTGTGGAGGGCCGTCCCTCAGCAGGAGACCGACCCGGCGGCCGAAATGCACGCCGCCGAGTGTCCCGACTGCCGGTGCCGGAGCCGGGTGACGGCGGACGCGCTGCTCAGGCGGGCGCCCGCGCCGGTGCTGCCGGCGGCGCTGCGGCACCGCGTCATGCACACCGCGACGGATCCGGAGCTGGCGGGATACCGCGCCGACATCGCGGCCCGCGGCGGGGCGCTGACCCCGTCCGGCCTGCCGAGCCAGCCGGACGTGCCGTCGCCGTTCACCCGCCGGTGGCTCTTCACCGGGGGCGGCATGGCGGGCGCGCTGGTCGCCGCGCTCGTCGCCGTGTTCATGATGGGCCCGGGCCTCGGCGCCAACACGCTCTCCTGGCCGCCGTTCCGGACGCATCCGCAGCCCGCGATCACGCATGAGAAGCCGGAGAGTCACGGCCACGGCAAGAAGGCACCGGAGGGTTCCGGCGGCGCCCCGCAGGGCGGTCCCGTCCAGCCGGCCCCCAACCCGCAGACGCAGGACAAGGATCCGAAGCAGCCGAAGAACCCGGCGCAGTCGCCGCCGCCCCCGACCGAGGCGCCCGAGCAGCCCGGCGACCTCGTGGTGAGCCCCGCGAAGGTCGAGCTCTACGGGACGAAGACCGCCCAGGTCAGCCTCGCGGCCAAGAGCGGCCCCGTGGCGTGGACGGCGATGACGTCGTCCAACCAGCTGATCCTCTCGGAGACGCAGGGCGGCATCGCGGAGGACGGCACGGCCCGGGTGACGCTCACCCTGCGCACGGCGCTCATCGGCCTGCCGGGGCAGGGGACGCTCACCTTCACCGACTCCGAGGGCGCCGCGCACCAGGTGACCGTGGTCTGGGGCGCGTCGATCCTCTGACGGCCCGGCGAGCATAGGGTTGGCGCGTGGCGGACGACATCGAAGAGACCCTCCTCGGCGGCCCTCTGCGCTACACACGCGGTGAGGTCGAGGCCCTCTCGGGCGTCTCGGACGACTACGCGCGCCGCATCTGGCGGGCGCTCGGCTTCCCCGTCCCGCCGGACGACGAGGTCGCCTTCACCGACGGTGACGTGGCCGCCCTCAGGCAGATCCGCGAGGTCCTCTCCCACGACCTGGTGGACGAGGAGACCGTCCTCCAGCTCGTCCGCGCCGTCGGCCAGACGATGGGGCGGCTCGCCAGCTGGCTCGGCGACGTCTGGCTGCGCCGCCTCGGCGATCTTCCGCGCGACGAGCCCACCAGCACCGACCTCGTCACCGCCGCCCTCGCCGCCACCGAGGAGCTGCGGCCGGCGTTCGAGCGGCTCCTCCTGCACGGCTGGCGACGCCAGCTCGCCGCCGCGGGCATGCGGGCCACCGCGTCGACCGCCGCCGCGCAGGCCGACCCCGTCGCCGGCGTCGCCGTCCTCGCGGTCGGCTTCGCCGACGTCGTGTCCTTCACCCGGCTGAGCCGCGGCCTCGACGGTGACGCCCTCGCCGCGTTCGTCGAACGCTTCGAGTCGGCCGCCACGGAGATCGTCGCCGAGTGCGGCGGCCGCGTCGTCAAGACCCTCGGGGACGAGGTGCTCTTCGTCGCATCCACCCCGGACGCCGCCGCCGAGATCGGCCTGCGCATCGCGGACCACTTCAACGAGGACCCCGATGCCCCCGAGGTCCGCGTCGGCCTCGCTTACGGCGACGTCATCCAGCGCCTGGGCGACGTCTTCGGCACCCCGGTCAACATGGCCGCCCGCCTGACCGCCACCGCCTATCCCGGAACGGTTCTCGCCGGCCCCGACCTGGCCACCGTCCTCCCCAAGGACATTTACGACGTCTCCGCTCTGCGTCCGCGCCCCCTCCAAGGTCTGGGCCGCGTAAGGCCGTACGTGCTGCGGCGCCCCCGGAGGAGTCCGCGGGCAGCCGTCTGACCGGGGCACCCTCCCGTCGGCTCTTCGGTAACGACGCAGGTCATGGGCACGTTCTGCAATGCAAAATCATGTGTTGCAAATCTGGTGCCGCGCTCGGTTCTCGCCATAGCCTCCACGACTACCGGCGCAGAAGTCCGGTTACGTGCTCGTTGAGGCGAATGAGGTCCGATGTACGATCTGCTGGTTCGCGGAGGGACGGTGCTGGACGGCACCGGTGCCCCCGGGCGCCGCGCGGACGTGGCCGTCACCGCGGGCCGGATCTCGGCGGTGGACCCCATGGACGGCGTGCAGGCGGCCACGGAGATCGACGCCGTCGGCCGGTACGTCATGCCGGGCTTCATCGACACCCACGTGCACGGCGACGCTGCCGTGTTCGACGCGGACGTGCAGCTCGCCGCTCTGCGGCAGGGCGTCACCACGTTCGTCCTCGGGCAGGACGGCCTGTCCTACGCGCCGGCGAGCGCGGAGACGCTCCGGTACGTCAGCCGGTACTTCGCACCGGTCAACGGCACCCATCCGGCCCTCGGCGACGGGCCCGTCTCGGTCGCCGAACTGCTCGCCGGATATGACCGGAAGACGCCGCTCAACACCGTCTACCTCCTTCCCCACGGAACGATCCGGCACGGCGTCATGGGGACGGCGCGGCGCGCGCCCGAGCCCGGTGAGCTGGCGGCGATGCGCGCGCAGGTCGAGCGGGGGCTGTCGGAGGGCGCGGCCGGGCTGTCCACCGGCCTTGAGTACGTGCCGGGCGCCTACGCCGACGCCACCGAGATCGCGGCACTGTGCGCGCCGGTCGGGGCGGCCGGGCTGCCCTACGTCACGCACATGCGCGGGTACGAGTCGGCGGCCGTCACGGCGATGGCCGAGGTGCTGGAGATCGCCCGGGCCGGACGCGTCGCCCCGCATGTCTCGCACTACCACGGGCCCAAGGACGACCTGCTGCCGCTCGTGGACAACGCGCACGCCGAAGGCATCGACCTGACCTTCGACAACTACCCCTACCTGCGGGGATCCAGCACGCTGACCCTCGTCACGCTGCCCGGCTGGCTGCCGGTCGCCGACCTTGACGCCACGCTTGAAGAACTCGCGGACCCGTCCGTCCGGGAAAGGCTGGAGCGCGACTGGTTCGCGCACCGCGCCGAGGTGTGGCCGCGCATCACGCTGTCGCACGTCCCCGCCGCCGAGTTCCGGTGGGCCGAGGGGATGAGCCTGCCGGACGCGGCGGAGCAGGCCGGGAGGGCCCCCGGCGAGTTCTGCTGCGACCTGCTCGTGGCCACCCGCCTGGAGGCGGGCTGCGTGTTCGGGCAGCCGCCGACCAACAGCGAGGAGTCGGTGCGGGCACTGCTGCGGCACCCCGCCCAGATGTCCGGCTCCGACGCCATCTACCAGGGCGGGCACCCGCACCCGCGGGGCTGGGGCGCGTTCGCGCGGCTGCTGGGCCGGCACGTCCGCGACCTCGGCGACTGGACGTGGGAGCAGGCCGCCACCCACCTCGCCGGACGCGCCGCGGACCGGTTCCGGCTCACCGGCCGGGGCCGCGTCGAGGCCGGGTACGCCGCCGACCTCGTCGTGGTGGACCCCGCCACCGTCACCGACCGAGCCACCTACGAGCAACCCCGGGTGCCCGCCGAGGGCGTCGAGCACGTCGTCGTCAACGGCGTTCCCGTCCTCGCCGGCGGCGTCCTCGCGACGCCCGGAGAGCCGCCGGGACGGGTCCTGAGACCCGCCTGATCACCCCCCGCCCCGTTCGCCGGAGCCCGCCCCGGGCTCCGGACCAGCACAAGGAGTCCCCCCATGATCGGTAGGTTCACGCGCGCCGTCGTGGCCGTCACGGCGCTCGGCACGCTGGCCGCCACCGCCGCGTGCGGTGTCGACTCCGGCACCGAAGCCTCGCCCGGCGGCGCCGGTAAGTCCAAGGCCCTCAAGGTGGGCTGGTCCACGATCTACCTGACCCCGTCGTGGATGCAGCAGACCGACAAGATGATGAAGGACGACGTCGCGAAGCTGAAGCAGGAAGGCGAGATCGCCGACTACCAGGTCTTCAACGCCAACGGCGACACCTCCCAGCAGATCGCGCAGATCCGGGCGATGATCCAGCAGAAGTACGACGTGATCATCGTGGACGCGGGGTCGTCCACGGCGCTGAACCCCGCGCTGGAGCAGGCCGTCGACGCGGGCATCACGGTCGTGAACTTCGACAGCCTGGTCACCTCCGGAAAGGTCGTGCGGGTCGGCACCGACCAGAAGGAGTGGGGCCGGATGATGGGCCAGTGGCTCGGTGACAGGCTGGCCGGCAAGGGCAAGATCATCGCGTTCAACGGCCCGGCCGGGGTCGCGGTCAGCGAGGAGCGCTGGCAGGGCGCCGAGGAGGCGCTGAAGAAGTACCCGGGCATCAAGATCGTCGCCAACGTGCACAGCGAGTACAACCTGGCGCCGGCCGCGCAGGCGTTCGCCTCGGCGTACTCCGCGAACCCCGGCATCGACGGCGTCTTCTCCCAGGGCGGGGCGCTGTCGGCGGCCGCGCTGCAGACGCTCGTCAAGCAGAAGAAGAAGCTCGTCCCGATCACCGGTGAGAACTACAACGGGTTCCTCAAGCTGTGGAAGGAGCACGAGTCCGGCGGGTTCTCCTCGCTGTCGACCGCCCAGCCGAACTACCTCGGCGTGATCGCGCTCCGCGCGGCGGTCGCGAAGGCCGGCGGCGCGTCGGTGCCGAACCAGATCACCGTCCCGCTGCCCAAGATCACCGACGAGAACCTGGACCAGTACGTCAAGCCGGACCAGCCCGACGACTCCTATCCGATCCCGGCGCTTCCGCAGTCCGAGATCGACAAGCTGATCGGCAAGTAGCGATGACGCTCCTGGCCGTCGAGCGGGTCTCGAAGTCCTTCGCGGGCAACCGGGTGCTGCACGAGGTGAGCTTCGACGTCCGCGCCGGTGAGGTGCTCGCCCTCGTGGGCGAGAACGGCGCGGGCAAGAGCACCGTCCTGTCGCTCATCACGGGACTGCTGGCGCCCGACGCCGGGCGGGTGGTCTACGGCGGCCGCCCCGTGCGGTTCCCGAGAGGTGCGGGGGGCCGTCCCTCCGCGGGGGACGCGGTCGCGGCCTGGTCTCCGCACCGCGCTCGGGCCGCCGGGATCGGCTCGGTGCACCAGGAGCTCAGCCTCAACCCGCACCAGACCGTCGCCGAGAACGTGTTCCTCGGCCAGTGGCCGTCGCGGCGCGGCCTGGTCCTGCGCCGCGACCTCGCCCGGCGCGCCCGGCCGCTGCTGGAACGCGTCGGCCTGCGCGTCGACCCGCTGACCCGGGCGGGACGCCTCCCGCTCGGGCAGCAGCAGCTCGTCGAGCTGGCCAAGGCGCTCGCCTCCGGCCCGCGGCTGCTGATCCTGGACGAGGCCACGTCCGCCCTGGACGACGACCAGGTCGACGGCGTCTTCAAGGTCGTGGACGAGCTGCGCGAGGCGGGGTCGTCCGTCGTCATCGTCAGCCACCGGATGAGCGAGCTGTTCGCCGTCGCCGACCGGCTGACCGTCCTCAAGGACGGCGAGGTCATGGCGACCCGGGAGCGGGCGGAGACCGATCACGACGACATCGTGCGTCTGATGATCGGACGGGAGCTGTCCGATCTGTTCCCGCCGAAGGCCGGGACGGCGGGCAAGCCGGTGCTCAGTGTGCGGGGGCTGACCGTTCCCGCTGCGTGCGCCGGCGTCGACCTCGACCTGCGACCCGGGCGGATCCTCGGGCTCGGCGGGCTCCAAGGCCAGGGGCAGCGGGCGGTGCTGCGCGCGCTGTTCGGGCTCGTCCGGCACACCGGGCGGATCGAGCTGACCGGACGTCCCGCGCGGCTGGCGTCCCCGCGCGAGGCGATCCGCGCCCGCATCGCCTACGTCCCGGAGGACCGCAAGGTCGAGGGACTGCACGTGGCGCAGACCGTCCGGGCCAACCTGTCCCTCACCAACCTCGGCATCGTGGCGCCCGCCCGGCGGCTCACCACCGTCGACCGCCGCGCCGAGGCGACGCTTGTCGCCGACCTGGTCGAGCGGATGCGGATCAAGGCGGCCGGGCCGGAGCAGGAGGCGCGCCGGCTGTCCGGAGGCAACCAGCAGAAGGTCGCGCTGGCCCGCTGGCTGCCGTCCGAGCCGCGGATCCTGCTGCTGGCCGAGCCCACCCGCGGCATCGACGTCGGCACAAAGCGCGAGATCTACCACCTGCTCCGCCGGCTGGCCGACGGCGGCGTGGCGGTGCTGGTCACCTCGGGGGACACCATGGAACTGGTCGGCCTGTGCGACGAGGTCGCCGTCATGTACGAGGGCGCGGTCGTGGACCGGCTGTCGGGCGGCGACCTCACCGAGGAGCGGCTGGTCCGCGCCTCCGTGACCGGGACGGTGGCGCATGCCTGACCGCCTCGCCGGCGTCCTGCGCGGCAATCTGGACGTGGCCGGCCTCGGCGCGCTGCTGATCGTCCTGCTCGCCGCATACAGCCACTACGACTCCGGGCTGTTCACCCCCGCGTCCATCACGATCCTGTCGGCGCAGTTCCTGCCGCTGATCCTCGCCGCGATGGCACAGAGCACGGTCATGCTGGCCGGCGGCATCGACCTGTCGCTCGGCTCGGTGCTGGCGCTCGCGATGGCGGTGTTCGCCGTCCGCGCCGAGCACGGCGTCGTGCTCGCCGCCGTCCTCGCGCTCGCGGCCGCCGCCGCGACCGGGGCCGCGAACGGCGTGCTCGTCGCCCATGCGGGGCTGCCGCCGATCATCGTGACGCTGGCGGCATCCTTCCTGTGGGGAGGCGTCACGCTCGTGGTGCTGCCGAAGCCGGGCGGCAGCGTCCCGTCCGGCCTGGTCAAGGCCTACAACAACGGCTGGAACGGCGTCGCGCTGCCGTTCGTGGCGGTCGTCCTGGTCCTGGTGCTCTGGAAGATCGTGCGGACGACCCGGTTCGGGCTGTCCCTGTACGCGGTCGGCGGCAACGAGCACGGCGCCTACGCCAGCGGCATCGCCACCCGCAAGGTGAAGATCTCCGCCTACGCGCTCGCCGGTGTCTTCGTCGGTCTCGCGGGCATCGGCCTCGCCGTCCAGACCGGGTCGGGGGACGCCACGATCGGCGCCCCGTACACGCTGAACTCGATCGCCGCGTCGGTGCTCGCCGGGGTCAGCTTCTTCGGCGGCGTCGGGCAGATGCGCGCGACCGTCCTGGCCGCGCTGCTGATCGGCCTGCTGACCAACCTGCTGCTGTTCACCGGCCTGTCGCCGTTCTACCAGCTGATCATGCAGGGCGCGGTGCTGATCGTGGCGATCGCCGTCAAGACCTTCGCGACCCGGGAGAGGACGGACTGATGACCGGGCTACCGCATGCCGCGGGCGCCCTGCGCCACCGGCTGGCAGGGACGCTGCGCGGCGACCGCGCCGCCTGGGCGTTCGGTGTGCTGATCGTGACCTGGATCGCCGCGATCCTGTTCGCCAAGGGGTTCGACAGCGTCTCCAGCGTCCGCTACCTCGTGCAGACCGCCGCCTTCCTCGGCATCGTCGCCGTCGGCCAGACCCTCGTGATCATGATGAGCGGGATCGACCTGTCGGTGTCCGGGGTCGTCGCGCTGTCGGCGGTGGTGTGCGCGCAGGTGGCGTCCGGCTCGGGCGGGCCCGCGGGGGTCGCCGCCGCGCTCGCGGCGAGCGTCCTCGTCGGGGTCGCCAACGCCGCCGGGGTGACCTGGCTGCGGGTGCCGCCGATGGTGATGACGCTGGCCACCGGCACGATCGTCGCCGGCGCGCTGCTCGTCTACACCAACGGGTCGCCGAAGTCGGCGAAGGTACCGCTGCTGGCGTCGCTGGCGAACGACCGCGCCGTGGGCGTGCCGCTCGCGTTCGTCCTGTGGATCGCCATCACCGCGGTCGCCGCCTGGCTGCTGCACGCCTCCCGGGTCGGACGGTACGTGTTCGCGCTCGGCAACGGTGAGCGGGCTTCGCGTGCGTCCGGGGTGCCTCTCGCGCGCACCACGTTCGTCGCCTACGGGACGTGCGCGCTGCTCGCCGGGGTGTCCGGGCTGGTGCTGCTCGGGTTCACGTCCACCAGTTCGCTCACGATGGGCAATCCGTACCAGCTGCTGTCGATCGCGTCGGTGGTGCTGGGCGGGACGTCCATCCTCGGCGGGCGCGGGCACGTGCTCGGGACCGTCGCCGGCGCGCTGCTGCTGACCCTGCTGACCGCGCTGCTGGCCGCGTGGAACATGTCCGAGGGCGTCCGGCAGATCATGCTCGGGCTGCTCATCATCGCGCTGCTGCTCGCCTACGCGCGGGAACGGCGGTCCTGATGGCGGCGTCGGGGGAACTGCTGCGGGCGATGGTCGGCATCGCCAGCGTCAACCCGCGCGCCGGTTCCGGCCCGGGGTTCGGCGAGGCGGCGGTCGCCGAACACGTCCGGGGCTGGCTCGCCGACCACGGTGTGCGGGCCGAGCTGCGGGAGGTGCTGCCGGGACGTCCCAACGTCATCGCGACCGTGCCGGGCCGCGGCCCGCGCATGGTGCTCCTCGAATCGCACCTGGACACGGTCGAGACCACCGGCATGACGGTCGACCCGTTCGCCGGGACGATCCGGGACGGCCGCCTGTACGGGCGCGGCGCATGCGACGCCAAGGGCCCTCTCGCGGCGTTCATGCTGGCGGCGGCCGAGCTCGCGGCCGACCCGCCGGACGCCGGGGTCGTCCTCGCCGGCGTGGTGGACGAGGAGCACGCCTACCAGGGCGTCCTCGGCCTGATCTCCGATCTCGCCGGCGTCCCGGTCGCGGGCGCCGTCGTGGGCGAGCCGACCGGGCTGGCTCCGGCCACGGCGCACAAGGGCTGCGTCCGCTACACCGTCCGGACGCTGGGAAGGGCCGGGCACAGCTCCCGCCCGGACGAGGCCGTCAACGCCGTCACCCTCATGGCCCGCGTGATCGACCACATCGACCGCACTTCGCCGGACGTCCCGCCACATCCGCTGCTGGGGCCCGCGACCCGCTGCGTCACCCGGGTGCGGGGCGGCGAAGGCCCGAACACCGTCCCCGGCCGCTGCGAGATCGACGTCGACCGCCGCACCCTCCCCGGCGAGGACCCCTTGGACGTGTGGCGCCGCGACCGCGCCGAACTCGGCGCGCTCGGCCGTATCGAGGTGGACGAGCCGTTCACCGTCGACCACGCCCTCGACACCCCCGCCACCAGCCCGGTGCCCGCCGCCCTGTGCGCGGCACTGTCGGCGGCGGGACGACCGGCGACCGTCCACGGCATGCCGTTCGGCACCGACGCCAGCAAACTCGCCCGCGCCGGCATCCCCTCGGTCGTCTTCGGCCCCGGCTCGATCGCGGACGCCCACTCCGCCGGCGAGTCGGTCGCGCTCGCCGACGTGGACCTCGCCGCCCGCCTGGTCGCCGACACCGTCCGCTCCCTCGACGGGGGGACGGCATGAGGCTGACGCAGCATGTCGAGCTCGTCGGCAGTGGCTCGGCGGGGTTCGATCTGACCGATCCGCTGGACTGCCACGTGTATCTCGTGCGCGGGTCGCGGGGTGCGGCGCTGATCGACGCGGGGGCCGGAGTCTCCGCCGCGTCGTTCGCGCGGCGGTTGCTCGCGGCGGCCGGGCCCGCCGGAGAGCGGCATCTGCTGCTCACCCACGGGCACGCCGACCACGCGGGCGGAGCCGCCGAGATCGCGCGGCACGTCGAGGGGCTCGCCGTCCGGGCGGGGGCACCGGCGGATGAATGGATCGCGTCCGGGGCCGAGGAGATGCTCAGCGTCGATCGCGGCAAGGCGGCCGGGGTCTACCCCGGGGCGTACGAGTTCGCGGCGTGCCCGACCGTTCGTCCCATCGCGGACGGGGAGCGGATCGACCTCGGCGGAGGCGTCGTTCTGCATGCGGTCGCCACGCCCGGGCACGCGGACGGGCACACCTGCTACCTGCTGGAGGCGCCCGAAGGGACGGCGCTGTTCTCCGGCGACTGCGTGTTCACCGGCGGGCGCATCTCGCTGCAGAACCTCCACGATTCGCGCGTCCCCGAATACGCGGCGAGCCTGGAGCGGCTCGCCGCGCTGGAGATCGGCATGCTGCTGCCGGGCCATCATGAGATCTCACTCGCCCGTGCGGGACGTCATCTGAGAGCCGCGCGGGACGTCCTGAGCCGCGGCCTGCTTCCGGGGAGCACGACATGACCACCGAAGACGCCAAGCCCCGCAACCAGTCGTCGTCGCTGCGCCGCGCGCTCGCGGTGCTCGACCACGTCCGCGACAACGCCGACTCCCGGGGCGTCTCGCTGACCCGCGTCGCCGACGACCTCGGCATCAGCAAGAGCACCGTGCTGCGGCTCGCGCAGCCGCTCATCGACGGCGACCTGCTCACCCGGGACCGCGAGACCGGCTGGTTCCGGCTCGGGCACGGCGCGCTGCGGCTGGGGCAGGCGTACCTGTCGTCGCTGGACATGCGGTCGGTCGCCGCCGACCCGCTGCGCCGCCTCCAGCATGTCGTGGGGGAGACCTGCCACCTCGTCGTCTACGACGCCCCCGACGTCGTCTACATCGACAAGGTGGAGAACGAGCACAACGTCCGGATGGCGTCGCGTGTCGGGATGCGGATTCCCGCCTACCGGACGGCCGTCGGCAAGGCCATCCTCGCCTGGCTCGGCGAGGACGACTTCCAGACCGTCGTCGCGGCCGGCATGCCGCGGCGCACCGAGCGCACGATCACCGACCCGGCGCGGCTGGCCGCCGAGCTGGAACGGGTACGCCTGTCCGGGTACGCCGTCGACGACCGGGAGAACGAGCCGGAGGTGCGCTGCGTCGCCGCGCCGATCTTCGACCACACCGATCGGGCCGCGGGGGCGCTGAGCGTGTCCGGGCTGACGTCCCGGATGACGCCGGCGCGGGTCCGGGAGGTGGGGCCGATGGTCGAGCGGGCGGCGCTGGAGGTGTCCCGGGTGCTCGGCTCGTCCCGGCCGCGCCGCCGCCGAAGCGAAGAAGGGAACCAGCCGTGAGCCTCACCATTCCCAGCGAGCACGTCGACTGGCGGACGAAGGGCCTGTGGCAGCCGCGGCCCGTCCCGCTGGACGAGTTCGCCGCCGCCCGGCACCCGCTGTTCGGCGGCCCGTTCACCTGGCCGGTCATGGTGGCGCGGCGGTCGGCGCTGGAGCACAACGTCGCCGCGCTCGCGGCCTTCTGCGGCGAGCACGGGCTGGCGTTCGCGCCGCACGGCAAGACGTCCATGGCCCCCTCGCTCTTCCAGGCCCAGCTGGACGCGGGCGCGTGGGGCATCACCGCCGCGACCGCGAACCAGGTCCTCGCCTACCGGACGTTCGGCGTCCCCCGGATCCTGCTGGCCAACGAGTTGCTCGACCCGACCGCACTCCGCTGGCTCGGCGGCGAGATCGACCGCGGCATGGAGTTCCTGCTGTACGCGGACTCGCCGGAGGGCGTCGCCGCGATCTCCGCCGCGGCCGGCGAACGTCCGTTCCGGGTGCTGGTCGAGCTCGGCCACCGCGACGGGCGCACCGGCTGCCGCACCGTCGAGGAGCTGGCGGGGGTCGCCCGCGCCGTCGCCGCCGCGCCCGGCACCGAGCTCGCCGGGGTCGCCGGATACGAGGGCGGGCTGCCGGACGTCGCGTCCGCCGCCGCCTACCTCCAGGCGCTCCGCGACGCGACGACCGAACTGTCCCCGCTGCTCCCCCGCGCCGTCGTCGTCACGGCGGGCGGCAGCGCCTACTTCGACCAGGTCGCCGAGCGGCTCGCGGGCGACTGGCTGCCCGGCCACGACCTCACCGTCATCCTGCGCAGCGGCGCCTACGTGTCCCACGACGACGGTCTCTACACGAGGAAGACGCCGTTCAACCGCGTGCCCGGATCGCTGGACGCGGCGCTGGAGATCTGGGCGCAGGTCACCTCCGTCCCGGAGCCCGGCCTCGCGATCGTCGGGATGGGCAAGCGGGAGGCGCCCTACGACGCGGGCCTGCCCGTCCCGCTCCGGCTGCGGAGGACGGACGGCACGATCCTCCCCGCGGACGGCATGCGCGTCACCGACACCAACGACCACCACGCCTACGTGGCCTTCGGCGACCCGTCGCCGCGTCCCGGCGACCTGATCTGCTTCGGCATCTCCCACCCGTGCACGGCCTTCGACAAATGGCAGGTCATCCCCGTCGTGGACGACGACCACACGGTCACCGACCTGATCCGCACCTACTTCTGAGAGGACGCCCGATGACCCCCCGCATGGCTCCGGGCGCCGCGCTGACGGCGACCGGAGTGGTCGCGGTCGTGCGCGGCACCCGCGCCGACCGCGTCGCCGACGTCCTGGACACCCTGGTCGCCGCCGGCGTCCGCTGCCTGGAGATCACCCTGAACACCCCGGGCGCCCTGGACGCCCTCGGCGCGGCCCTGGACCGGCTTTCCGCGGACGTCGAACTCGGCGCCGGGACGGTCCGGACCCCGGCTGACGCAAAGGCCGCCCTCGCCGCGGGCGCGTCCTTCCTCGTCGCCCCCGACGCGAGCGAGGAGGTCGCCGCCGTGGCCCGCGACCAGGGCGTCGCCTACTATCCGGGCGCCCTCACGCCGAGCGAGGTCGCCCGCGCCTGGGATCTCGGCGCGACCGCCGTCAAGATCTTCCCGGCGAGCGTGTTCGGCCCGGGCTACCTGCGTGCCCTCGGGGATCCGTTCCGGGACGTCCCGCTGCTGCCGACGGGCGGCATCGGGCCCGGTGACGCCGCCGACTACATCGCGTCGGGCGCGTGGGCCGTCGGCGCGGGCGGCTCCCTGATCGGCGACGCCCTCGAGGGCGGCTCGCTCGACGCCCTGGCCGAACGGGCAGGCCTCCTTCTCGCCGCCGTGGAGGCCGCCCGATGACGGTCGACCTCGTCACGTTCGGCGAGACCATGGCGCGGCTGGAGAACCCGGTCACCGGGCCGTTGCGGCATGCCCGCTCACTCGACCTCGGCATCGCCGGCGCCGAGTCGAACACGGCGATCGGCCTCTGCCGCCTCGGCGGGACCGCCGCCTGGTTCGGCCGCGTCGGCGACGACGAGTTCGGCAGGCTGATCACCACCGCGCTCGCCGGGGAGGGCGTCCGCCTCGGCCACACGGTGGTGGACGAGACCGCGCCGACCGCGCTGCTGTTCAAGGAGCACCGGTCGGGGACGCTGACCCGCGTCCAGTACTACCGGACGGGCAGCGCCGGCTCCCGGCTGAGCCCCGCCGACGTCCCGCACGACCTGATCCGCTCCGCCCGCGTCCTGCACGTCACCGGCATCACCGCCGCGATCGGCGACACGGCCCGCCAGGCCCTGGACGACGCCATCGAGACGGCACGGGACGCGGGCGTGCCGGTTTCGCTCGACCTCAACTACCGCGCTGCGCTGTGGACGCCCGCGGAGGCCGGAGAATGCCTGCACACCCTGGTCAAGCGCGCCGACCTGGTGTTCGCGACCGAGCAGGAGGCGCGGCTGGTCGTTCCCGGCGAAGACCCCACCGGGCTCGCGACCGGTCTGGCCGCGCTCGGCCCGCGCGAGGTCCTGGTCAAACGGGGAGCCGCCGGGGCCGTGGCGTTCTGTGACGGGCGCCTGCACGTCCAGCCCGCCCACCGCGTCCCGGTCGTCGACCCGGTCGGTGCGGGGGACGCGTTCGCCGCCGGATACCTGGCCGAGTTCGTCCGCGGCCTTCCCGTCGCCGCCCGGCTGGCCACCGCCACGGCCGCCGGCGCGTACGGCGTCACCGTCCGCGGTGACTGGGAGGGCCTGCCGAGCCGCGCCGACCTGGACCTTCTGAAAGCCGCCGAAGACAACGTCACCCGCTGAAGGAGACAGATATGAGCAAGCGTGAACTCCGCAGTCCGGACGCACCCGCGCCCCTCGGCACCTACTCGCAGGGGCTCGTGGTCGGCGATTTCGTGTACACGTCCGGAATGGGACCGATCGATCCGAAGACCGGCGAGACCGTCGGCAGGGACGTCGCCACGCAGACCCGGCAGGTCCTCGCCAACCTGACCGCGATCCTCGGCGAGCACGGCCTGACCTTGGACGACGTGGTGAAGTCGACCGTCCACCTGCAAGAGCTGCACCGCGATTTCGCCGCCTACGACGAGGTGTACCGGGCGCACTTCAACGAGCCCTACCCGGTGCGCACCACCGTGGGGTCCGACCTGATGAACATCCTCGTCGAGATCGACTTCGTCGCCCACAAGACGAGCTGATGGACTCGTCCCTCTATGTCCTGGTGGAGGATCTGCGCAGCGCGGACGCCGCGCAGATCCTCTCCCATGGCGTCTCGTCCATCACCATCGGCGCCGCCTACCACCGCGCAAGAGACGTGACCCCGCACGGCCGTACCCGCGTCACCTTCCGCCGCGACGGGATCCACCTCCCTCCTGGCGACCTCTTCGACGGGCTGCGGCTGAGACCACCCGTGCAGAGGGGCGTCGACCGGGAACCCATACGCAGCCTCCGGGAGGAGACTCGCGACCTTGGCGTTGCGTTGCACGGCTGGGGGGTCTTCCTACACAACACCACCCTTGGCCTGGCTCTCCCGGACGTCACCCAGGAGAACTGCTTCGGCGACCGTGCCGCGCCCGCCGACCTGTGCCCGTCTAACCCGGACGTCCGTGCCTATGCGGTTGCCCTGGGCCGTGCCATAGCCCGCCAAGGAGTCGAGTCGGTCGTCGCGGAATCCCTGCACTTCGGGACGTTCGGTCACGGCTACCACCACGAGCGCTCCTTCGTGGAGCTAGGCCCGGCCGCCGAATTCGCTTTGGGCCTGTGCTTCTGCCCGCACTGCGTCGCCCGCATCCCCCACGCCGCCGAGGCCCGCGCGGAAGCGGTGCGCCTGACGACCACCGTCTTGGACGGAGGCCCGCCCCGCTCGGACCTCCCGGACGTTCTCACCGCCTACGCCCAGGCCCGTGCGCCGATCGTCACCTCCCTGGCCGCCGAGGTCGCCGAAGCCGTGTCGGCCGAGGGCTCCCGGTTGACGTTCGTGGACCTGACGGGCGCCGTTCTTGGCTACGCGGACGGGCGTCCCGCGGGCGCCCCGGCCGCCGCCTCCGCCTGGCGGACCGGTGTCGACCCGACCGCGCTGGCCTCGGTCGTCCCGTCCTACGCGATCCTCTGCTACGCCCACGACACGATGCGCGTGGCCGAAGACGTCGCCGCCTACCGGAAGGCTCTCGGCCCCGGACCGGCCCTCCGAGCCGTCCTGCGCCCAGGCCACCCCGACACCACTTCGGCCGACCACCTCGCGGCCAAGGTCACCGCGGCCCGCAAGAACGGCGCAGACGCCGTCGACTACTACGCCTACGGGCTGACCCCACTCCCGGTCCTCGCCCGCATCCCGCGTCTGGAGCATCCACTTCCAAGCGGGCGCGCTTCGGTGTAACGTCCACGGCCTTTCCGGCGCGTATGGGGTGATCCCTCGGAAGGAGAGCTCCATGCGGCAACTGGAAGACCATGCCATCGATGGGTGACCGAACGGCCAGATTCGAGGCCCTCTACATGGCGACGTACGAGCCGATCCTCGGCTACGTGCTGCGTCGCTGCTCCTCCCCGGAGGACGCCGCCGACGTCGTCGCGGAGGTGTTCACCGTCGCCTGGAGGCGGCTGGACGATGTCCCGGCGGACGACGGCGCACGGCTCTGGCTGTACGGCGTCGCCCGCCGGCTGCTGGCCAAGCACTGGACGCGCGAGACCGCGCGCCGCCGGACCACGCCGCGATCGCCGTCGTGCTCGGCTGCTCGACCGGCGCCGCCCGCGTCCGGCTCCACAGGGCCCGCAAACGCCTGTCCCGCAGGCTCCACGCGATCGGATTCACCACCGCGCCGCTGACCGTGAACGGAGGCAGCTGAGATGCAGACGCACCCGACCGACAACCTGGTCCGTTCCCTGGCCCGCGTCCATGACGACGCACTCGCCGGACAGGCAGGCAGGCCCGCGGCACGGCGGCTGATGGACGAGATCACGGCGGCACCGCCCCAGGAGGCCGCGCGTCCCCGGCTCAGGCCGCCTCGCCTGGCCTTCCGAATCGCGGCGGTCGGCACGGCGGCCGCGATCGCGTCCGTCGCCGGGGTGACGCTCGTGGGCCACGACGACGACGGACGTCCCCGCCAGGTGATCCCCCATTTGGGTTCGGTCGCCCAGGCGGCCCTGGTGCTCGACCGGGCCGCCGCCGCGGCGAAGTCCCGCCCCTACACCGCGCCCGGCCCCCAACAGTGGGTCTACACCAAGGTCAGGATGACGGCCCCGGCCGTGCCGTCCGGGATCGCCACCGGAGGCCCTTACAAGACGCGCAGCTGGGAGCTGTGGCGGCGCCTGGACGGCAAGAACGAGTACGCCGCCTACGAGGACGGCAAGCTGACCAAGTCACCCGGGACCGAGACGGCCCCCCGCGTGGCCAGATTCGACCCCCTGCCCACCGACCCGCACGCACTCCTGCGCAAGGTCGGCGGCACCCCCGAGTCCGGCTACGAGCCGGCGTTCCACACGTTGGTGACGGTCCTCGCCGGCAGCGTCCACCCGCCGAAGACGGAGGCGGCGATCTTCCAGGCGATCAAGCTGATCCCCGGCGTGACGGCGACCGGCGGAACCGTCGACGCGGCCGGACGCCCGGCGATCACCCTCGGCCTGATCGGCAGGGAGGGCTGGCTGCGGGACGAGGTGCTCCTCGACCTGAAGACGTACCGCTACCTCGGCGAGCGCTCCATCACCGTCCAGGACCACGCCCATGAGGGAGACGACGGCAAGAAGACCGTAGTGAAGCGCGGAACCCTCCAGTTCATCGAGGTCCGCGTGGCCGTAGGCATCGTCAACGAACCAGGCGACCGCCCCTGACCCGTCGAAAGCTCAACCACGAGAATTACAGGGCGGTCGGACACCTCACCGACGGCCCCGGACCGCCAGCGCGAACAGGAACAGAAGACAGGCAGCTTGACTCATTGACGTCAGCCGGTGAATGGCTTGACAAACGCCTAATCACGGCCAGAGTCATCAATGCACATGCACACTCAAACCCAATCAAGAGCCCAGGAGGAAGCATGAGCTACGAGCTCACGCCGCAAGAGCAGCTCGCGGCGGCCAAGGCCGGCCAGGCGGAGCAGAAGGAAAGGCTGGACGCCGCGCGCAGCGACGCGTCGAACCCCAGCGCGGTCTCACCGACCGCGGTGCAGTCCGCGAGCAACGCCCTTGCCGCGGCCGATGCCGCGGTCGAGAAGGCCCAGAAGGCCGTCGAGCAGGGCGGCTGACAAAGGCCCGGAGGGCTGACTAGTGTCCCGGTGGAGGCGGCCTTGCCCGCCGCCTCCACCGGGACATCTTCGTCCAGGATCGATCGATCACTGCGAGTACGCGTTGCCGCCGTGCCCCGAATGCCGGCGTCCTCGACCGGCCAGGTATCGCACACGACGCGATCGATCGCGGCCTGCACGAGGGGGCCGGGTACCTGGCCGGTCGGGATCAGCGCCCTGTGGTCGCCGGCGTCCAGCGGCCCGCAGATCGGCGCACGTGGTCCGGTCAGAGCATCGGACCAGCGGTGTCGCGCGGAGTCAGGATCGTCCAGGGTGTTGTTGCGCTCAGTGATCGTAGGCGGTCAGGGAACGGGCGGGTGGGCTGGGTTCGCCCTTGCGGGCTTGGCGGAGGAGGCTGAGGTCACCGTCGGTGAGGGCCTGCTCGAACGCCCGGCCGCAGCCCCCAGAAGAACCGCGAATGCGACGCGCAGTAACCGTACTCGGCCCACCCGGCCAGCGCGCTGCGGCGCGCGGTCTGCCGAGACCGGCCGCACTCCACCGGGGTCGAGTCCACCACCACCCACACTTCGTCCTCCCACAGCGGGGTGGGCTTGATCCCGACCCGTGGATGTCGCACATCCTATGATTTCAAGCGTCTAGGGTCGGTCTTCCACTTCGGCCTTGGCCACCGTTGCCGACGGCTGATGTCTCCCGTCCGCGGTGTCCTTGGCCTCATAGCGCAGCAGGTCTCCCGGCTGGCAGTCGAGCGCCTCGCAGAGCGCGGCGAGTGTGGTGAAGCGCACCGCCTTGGCGCGGCCGTTCTTGAGTACCGCCAGGTTGGCGGGGGTGATCCCGATGCGGTCCGCGAGTTCGCCCACCGACAGCTTCCGCTTGGCCAGCATCACGTCGATGTCGACGGTGATCGGCATCAGATCACTTCGTCCAACGCGGCCTGCATCTGCGTCGCTTCGACGTCGCGTGCGACGGCCTGGGCGAGCAGCATCCGCAGTACGAGCACGATGAGCGCGCCCCCCAGGACTGTCATGCCGATCCCGCCCATGATGACGGTTATACCCGGGTTGTCCTGATGCTCTGGTGCCAGGAGGGCCGTGAGCGCGAACCACAAGAGGGCGGCTGCCGCGATCGCGCCGATCACGACGTCCACGTACCGGAAGGCGGCGTGGGAGAACACGGTTCCGCGTCGCACCATCGTCACCAGCCGCCATACGCAGACCACGACGACCTGGGCCGTCACGACACCCAGGAGCACGATCACGCGGAGCGGGGTCAGCGGGAGCGACCCGTCCTCCGGGTCGTTCCCGCTGACCAATGCCCACAGCAGCACTGCCTGTACGAACACGGTGCTGGCGAGCACCCCTGTGAGCACGACGCGCAGCGCACGCACTGTCAGCTCTCCCATGATTCCCCTTCGATCGATTTACAATAATAATCTATTGATATTCGATAGATATGGCAAGGGATCTGGCTGGCCGCTCCCGGCCCGGCGGTCGGTGTCCAACTGGCTGCCGCTGCTGGAAGCCGGCGTAGGTGCCGGCTGTGGAGGGGTACCGCCGCAGCGATGCCGATGGCGACACTTCGGGGTGAGTCGGCGGAGTGGAAGGCCTGGCAGGCGGACATGAATGCCGGGCAGCCGGCCACCGGGCGGCGCCGGCCTACGGGTCAGCGTTCGTGACGGTGCCGCCCGATCCGGCGGACCCGGCCCGGCAGGCCATCCGCGGTGTGTCGCCCGCGTTCGCGCCATCCTCAACGGGCGGTTGTGAGGCCCAGCCTGTGGCCGGGCCCTGGCCCCTGGGGCACAAGCGGGCTTCGGATCGTCCGCCGCGCTACGTCCGTCAGAGGTTCTTGAGCGCCTGCGCGAAGCGCTGGAACTCTCCGCGGCTCACCACAAGTTGCGGGCCTTCAGGATCCCTGCTGTCACGGAATGCCACAACGTCTCGCACCCCGGCAACCTCGACACAGTTGTCATTCTGAACCGTGCTGCGTGATGCCTTGCGCCATACCACCTTGCTCAGATCCATCTCTGATCTATCAACTTCCTGACCAGTGCCCTCGATATCACATGGGTTCAGAGGTTCTTGAGTGCCTTGGTGAAGTGCAGGAAATCATTGCGGCTCATGGTGATTTTAGGGCCGTTGGGGTCCTTGCTATCGCGGAGCGCCACGATTTTCGACACCCCGGCAACCTCGACACAGTTGTCACCCTCTGCCGTGCTGCGTGATGCCTTGCGCCATACCACCGTGCTCAGGTCCATCTCTCTTCGACCACCCTTCTGATGAGCGCTCGGGAGCCTCTCACATTGAGAGCCTCTGCCGGAAGACTAGCGAACCTTTCGTGCAAGTTGGCAAGATCGTCCGGGTCTGCGCTGGTCACCCCTCCCATTCCGGTTACGAGGTATGCAGCGTCACTGCGGTCCGCTTGGGTGGCGATAGTGAAGGCGGCTCGCGCGTCCTCCACGTAGGCAGTCGGGAGTATTTGAAGCCGGATGCCGGGTTGCTCAGACAGTTCCAGCAAGTATTCGAGCTGCTCGCGCATGGTCTCCCGCGTGCCGACCTGCCGGTGGAGAACGCTCTCCTCAAGGACTACGAATATCTTCGGAGCAGGATCGCTCATGACCTGCTTCTGTCTGTTCATTCTCGTATTGAAAATATCTGGGTCTTTGATTATTACCTTTGCGTATGCCTGTGTCTGGAACAGGCCATTGACGATGTGCGTCTCGTAGGCGCGGATCAGCTTGGCCGTTGACTCGGCCTTCGGGAAATTGACGAAATAGGCGGCGTACTTGACGGACTTGATCGATTCCAACAACTGGTTCCATGCTTTGAGGATCTCGCCGTCAGCCCGTAGTGCCTTGTCGAGGCGCCTGGCGAAGTCGAGGCGGCATCGAGTCTTGCCGAGTTCGACATGTCCGATGTATGCGCGGGACACGTTCGCCAGGGCGGCCAGTTCAACCTGCTTGAGCCCTGCCGCCTCGCGCAACCTCCTGACCACTGCGCCGAATGACTTCAACTCCGGTGTGCGCCTGCGGTTCTCGATGGTGGAGGCCATAGCGATCTTCCTTTCGAGGGACGCAACCTGGGTGCTAGTGGTTGCAACCCGATTGAGAGTGTTCTCGAAGTCTCCTGAGAGCGTACGTCCATCTGTGGCCTGATGGTGCTCGTTCGATTACTCAGGGTGATAGCGGCGGGATCTTCCGGTTTGGCGGGTTGGCCCCGTTCGAGATCAGCCGCCGTCCAGGCTGGAGGGGTTCACCGATGCCCGCAGCACTTCTCGCGCCCGAAGCACCGGCCCTGGTGCTGGAGCCGTCCGACCAGGCGCCCTCGCTGGCGCGCCGTTACCTCACCGAGCGGTTCCGCGACCTCGGGATCACCGACGACTTCGTCGGCCGGGTCGTGGTCAGCGAACTGGTGACCAACGCGTACAAGCACGTGGGATTCGGGCACATCGTCGTCCGCGTCCTCCCAGACAAGTGCGACGACCTGGCCGTGATCGAGGTCTGGGACGAGGGTGCGGGCGACCTCACCGTCCGGGGCGAGGACGACGACGCCGAGAGCGGGCGCGGACTGCTGCTGATGGAGCAACTCGTCCACGACTGGGGCGTCCGGCCGCTCAACGAGAAGGGGAAGATCGTATGGGCCACCTGCACATCCCGATGACCCGCACTCCCGAGTCGTGGCACCACCGACCGGCGCATGCCCACTTAGCGTCGGCGCTACCACCCGCCGCGCGTTCGGCAGGCCGTCTAGAGCTGGACCTCGACATCGACCGGGCTCTTGACGACTTACGCCGCACCTTCCCCGGCATCTGCATCTGGCACGGCGAATTCAGCGGATCGCTGTGGGCGCTCCTCCCGGACCGCCTGGTCGAGGCCAGAACGGCCGACGACCTGGCCCGCCGCCTCCGCGCCGCCCTGCCCCACGCGCAACCCCGCACCGAACCCGAGCCGTGCACACGCCAACCGTCCACCCGCCGTACAGACGGCAGCTGGACGACCGCGAAGCCCGCCACCCCGCGCCGCAGTGACCGCGGCAGGCAGCCCCGGCGCGTCCTCCGATGGCTCCTGACCACTTGCCTTCATCTGACCCCCGCGACTCCACTCCCATGACCGCCGAATCGCGAGACACCGACTCGGCAGAGACCCACGTGGGTGTTGTGGCACGGTCCCACCTCACTCCCCGCCCTCGCCCACGTGCCCGCGTCTGCGGCATCATGGTCGTATGGATCGGTGGACGACCGTCGTGGCGTACGAGAACGTTCCGGGCAGCCTGCGGCCCTCGGCCGCCCTGCGTGGTTGACTGCGTGATCGCGGCATCGACTGGATGCCGTTCGAAAACGACGACGTCACCATAGGACTGGCCTGCGGGCCGGGCCCCGACGGGCGTTGGCACGGCTGGTACAGCATCAACGTCCGGGACGAGGCCCTTCGCCGCCTCGGGCTGCATCCGGACCAGCCCACCTCGAAGGTCGTCGGCCCGTCCCCTCCGGGCTGGTGGCACGCGGCCGCGGAACGCGCCGCGCGCGGACGGTAGGCGGCGGAGCCGGTCGCCGCGTCCAGGAGGTCGGCCTTCTCAGCGCTGCGGGTCACCGCCGTCGGGTTCGGCGACCGGGCCGGTGTTCTCTGAATCGGCCGGTCGCAACAGGCGGGTGAGGAACTCCTCGACGGCGGCCTCGGCAGCCGCCTGGGCGGCCGGTACGTCGTCGGCCAAGGCGATGACCAGCGCCATCTCGTTGCCGGCGGCCAGCAGGATGTGCGCGAACGGTTCGACGAGTCGCGCCGGCACGCGACCGGCGGTGGCGGCCTCCTGGAGGACGGCCTTGAGCATGCCCAGGCTGTACTGCTCTTCGATGTCGCGCCAGCGACGCCAGCCCAGCACGGTCGGCGCGTCGATCAGCAGGATCCGGCGTACGACCGCGTCGCCGGCGAGCCGGATCCAGGCCAGCTCGGCCGCCTTGAGAAGATCGTGGGCCTCGGTCGCCCCGCTTGCGCCGGCGGCCGCGAGCGTGGCTTCACCGACCTGCGCATGTACCGCCTCCACCACCGCCTCGAACAGGCGATCCTTGCCCGGGAAGTGGTGGTAGAGGGATCCGCGACTCACCCCGGCCCGCTCCAGGACGGCTTCGATCGAGGTGCCCTCGTAGCCGCGGTCGGCGAACAGTTCCGTGGCCACCTCGACCAAGTGACGCCGGGTCGCCTGCCCTCGTCCAACGCGTCGATCCACACGCACCTCCATTGACAAACCGACAGTCGGTCTCTAACTTCTAGACCGACAGTCGGTTTCTTGATGTTCCCCGCGTTCACTCTACGATCACGGAGGCAGCCATGTTCCTGACCGGGTTCGACGAACACCGCCACACCGTCCGCACCCAGGCCGGCGAGGTGAGCTACGTCGAGATCGGCACCGGGCCGGCGGCCCTGTTCGTGCACGGGGTCGCCACCAGCGCCTACCTGTGGCACAACCTGATTCCGTTGCTCGCCGACACGCGGCGCTGTGTCGCCATCGACCTGCCGCTCCACGGGCAGAGCCCGGCCGCGTCCGGACACCGGCTCACGGTGGGTGCGTTCGCCGACACCCTCGCCGAGGTGTGCGAGAGCCTTCATCTCGACCAGGTCGACCTGGTCGCTCACGACACCGGAGGTGCGATCGCCCAGGTGTTCGCCGCCCGCCACCCCGAACTGCTCCGCACGCTGACCCTGACCAACTGCGAGACACGCGACAACATCCCGCCGGCCGCGATGGCCGCGACCGTCGAGGCGGCGCGCACCGGTCAGCTGGCGCCGGCCGCTCCGGCGGTTCTCTCCGACCCCGCCGCCGCCCGGGCGATCTTCGCCACGGGGTACCAGGACCCCCAGTTCTTGAGCGCGGAGCTGGTAGACGCGTTCCTCCAGCCGGTCATGGGCACCCCGGCCGCCGCCACGCGATTCCAGCAGCTGATCGCCGGACTCGGACCGGACGACCTGCTCGCCGCCGAGCCCGCTCTGCGCGCCCTGCTCGTCCCCACGCTGATCGCCTGGGCGACCGACGACGACTTCTTCGACCTGAAGTGGGCGCACTGGCTGCACGACACCATCCCTGGCGCAGGAGACCCGGTCGAGATCGCGGGCGGCAAGCTCTTCTTCCCGCACGAGCGTGCAGCCGACCTCGCTCCGCACATCCTTCGCCACTGGGCCACCACTGACCAGGGCTGACCGCGCGGACGCTAGGCCGCGGAACCGGTCGCCGCGTCCAGGTGTTCGGTCACGCGCTGCAGGGTTCGGCGCAGGTCGGCCAGCTCGTGGGGGCTGAGGCCGGTCGAGGCGAGCATGTGCCGGGGGACGTCCAGCGCCCGCGTCCGGAGCGCGGCGCCCTGCTCGGTCAGGTGGACCGAGACGGACCGCTCGTCCTCCCGGCTCCGGCGGCGCTCCACCAGGCCACCGGCCTCCATGCGCTTGAGCAGCGGGGACAGGGTTCCAGAGTCGAGGCGGAGACGTTCGCCGAGACGCTTGACCGTGAGGCCGTCCGTCTCCCAGAGCACGAGCATGGCCAGATACTGCGGATAGGTCAGCCCGAGGGCGCGCAGCTCCGTGCGGTAGAGCGCGTCGAACGCCCGCGAGGTCGCGTGCAGCGCGAAGCAGACCTGCGCGTCCAGCTTCAAAAGGTCGTCGGCCGTCCCCGTCATGCCGTCCAGTCTACGTTCGCCTCCGATTCAATTGCCCACAACCGAAACCCGTCTCCGGCTTCAGCCGAGAGTCTCCGGCAGATCGAACGCGGCGAACACCCGTGCGTCCTGGAAGACGACATTGCGCGCGACGCCCTTCGGGGTCACGGTCAGGATCTGCAAGGTGTGGAGGCGGTACGCGCCGTCTGACAGGTGGTACGCGGCGAGGGCCGGCTGCCGGTTGGCGGACGTCGGGACCGCCCGCCAGCCGGTGCCGCGCGCCGCGAAGATGCGCGCCATGAACCGCCCGTAGTCGCGCCGGCCGAGGTACCAGAGCGGGACGGGCGGCATCTCCAGGACGGCGTCGTCGGTCAGGAGGTCCACCAGGCCGTCGACGTCGCCGGCTTCGAAGGAGGCGATGTAGCGGTCCAGGACGGCGGCGACGGCGGCGTCGTCCGGCTCGGCGATCTCCTCCTCCGGGGCGACGCCGGACAGCCCCGCCCGCGCGCGCTGAAGGGCGCTGTTCACCGCGGCCGGCGACGTCTCCAGCAGTCCCGCGACCTCGGCGGCGCTGAACTCCAGGACGTCCCGCAGGATGAGCACGGCCCGCTGCCGGGGCGGCAGCGCCTGCATCGCCGCGACCAGCGCGAGGCGCATGCTGCCGCGCCGGACGACCCGCGACGCCGGGTCGTCCAGCAGCGCGTCCGGGAACGGCTGCAGCCACGGCACGTCGAACGCCGGGGCGAGCGGCGCGTCCGGGTCGTCGCTCGGCGCGCCGAGCCCGGACGGGAGCGGACGCCTGGCCCGCCCCCGCAGCGCCGTCAGGCACACGTTCGTCGCGATCCTGTAGAGCCAGGTGCGGACGGACGCCAGACGCTCGTCGTAGCGGTCCCGGGCCCGCCAGGCGCGCAGCATCGTCTCCTGGACGAGGTCCTCCGCCTCGTGCACCGAGCCGACCATCCGGTAGCAGTGCACCAGAAGCTCGCGGCGGTGGGAATCGAAGTCCTCGTCCATCTCGGGGAACCTCCGGTCAGGCGGCGGGTGCGTTGGCGTAGGCGGAGACGAGCCACCGGCCGTCCCGCCGCGACAGCACCCAGGTGGCGACTCGCTCGCGTTCGGCAGGAAGATCCTGCTCCCCGGCCATGATGATGCCCGCTTTGCTGACGATGACGGCGGTGTCGCCGTTCACGCGGATGCTCTGCGGCTCGTCCACGCCCCTGGAGCCCTTCAGCGGGCCGGTGAACGCCGCGGCCATGAAGTCGCGCACCGCCGTGCGCCCCTGGTGGAACACGCCGGGCATCACCACGGTCGCGTCCTCGACGTAGAGGTCGGCGAACGCGTCGGCGTCGCCGTCGGCCCACGCCTTGTAGAGCCGTCCGAGCACCTCGCGGACGGCCGTCTCATTGCTGTTCATCGTGAACATCCCTCCTCGAACCGGGTCGGCTCCTGTGGGGGCCGACCCTCACCGGTCGGGATGTGTACCGTCCGCGCCCCGCGGATTCATCGCTCTGCGGCGAGTTCTTTCCGCTGGGCCTTGGTCAGCCGTGCAACCACCAGTTCGTAGGAGTGAGCGAGCACCCGGTCGCGCCACGAGCCGGCCGCCGTCACCCGTCCACCTGCCCGTCCTAGGCCTGTCTGCTGCTGATGTTGACCATCCACGGTACGCCGAACCTGTCGACGCACATGCCGAACTCGTCGCCCCAGACCTGCTTCTCCAGGGGCATGTTGACGGTCCCCTCCGCGGACAGCTTCTCCCAGTAGCCCCGCAGGACGTCGGCGTCGTCGCCGCTGAGGCTGATCGACGAGCCCGCCATGGGCTCGAACTGCATGTCAGCGGTGACGTCTCCGGCCATGATGGTGTAGCCCGCGTCGGTCTCCAGCATCCCGTGCATGATCCGATCGGCGTCCGCCGAGTCCGAGCCGCCGAACTCGGCGAAGGTGTTGAAGGCCGGGGTGCCGCCGAACACGTCCGCGTAGAACTCCATCGCCTGGCGAGCGTCGCCGTTGAACGTGAGATACGGGTTCATTCGAGAGGACATGTCTTCTCCCTGGAACTGTGGAACTCCGGTCGGGTCCATCTCCCTTCCTTACCGAACGACCGGCGTCTACGCCTGTTTCAGCAGTTAGGAGGCGCTCCGGACGAGGTCGTGAACGGCTTCGCTCATCGTGACCGGATCTACCTGGCCGAGCGGCACCGTGTCCTGCGGCGCGTTGGCCGGGGCCGGGCCCGCCCACAGGGTGTTGATCTTCTGGTCCTCGCCCTCGCCGTACATGTAGTAGTAGAGGCCGGGGCTCAGGTCGGCGACGACGTACAGGCCGGCGGGGTCGCGCCGGGCCAGCCACCCGCCGGCGAAATCGCCGTTGGCGTCCAGGGACTCCCAGCGTCCCTGCGAATGGCCCTTGGCCTTGCCGTAGGACAGCACGAGTCCTTCGACCCGGGCGAGCCGGTGCGCGGCGCGCTCGTCGCCGGTGAGCCGGTAGACGGGCCGCCCGAGCTGCTCGAACGGCTGCAGGATCTCGTAGTCGGCGAACAGCTCCGCCCAGGCGTCGAGGGCGTCGTCCAGCAGGATCGGGTGGGCGATGCTGATGCGAGCGCCGGGCGCCGGAACGAATGCGTCGTCGTTGATGTCGGCATAGGTGCGGTCCTCTGCGACGCGGAAGGCCGTACCGGTATCGGTGATCCACACCAGCCTGCGGGCTATGTGCCCCAGCAGCGGATGGGTGACGAACAGGGTGCGGAAGTCGTCGGGCGTCCAGCCGCGCCGGGTGGTCATGGCCAGTTCGAGGCGCTTGATCTCCTGGTCGGCGATCGTCCGCAGGTCCTTCTTGAGGCCGGTGAACAGGGCGTGCGCGGCCGGGGCGAGGGCGGGATCGTCCTTGGGGCCGGGCTTGGGCGCGCTCTTGCGGATCTTGCCCTTCGGCTCCACGACCAGCGGAACGAGCTGCTCGTCGAAGGTCACGGTGAACCTGCGCGGGCCGTAGTCGAGGACGAGGGTGCCCTCTTCGTCCAGGCCGAAGTCCGGGACGGCGCGGTCGGCGAGGGCGTCTGGGGTGATGCCACGCGCGGCGGCGATCTCGTCGATCTTGCGGGCCGCCCTCGCCTTGAGCCCCTTGTACCTGCCCCGCCGGGTCAGCTCGAACAGGTGGGTGAGGGCGACGTCGGAGCCGATCCGGGCGAGGACGTCGAGCGCGGCGGCGGCGCGGCCGGTGCGGCCCTCGCCCGGCCACAGCCTGATCAGCGGGCTGAGCCGCCGCACGGTGGTGTCGTCGCCGATCAGGCCGAGCTGCGCCAGCGCCCAGTTGTGCCGGCTGGGCGCGCCGAGCGCGTGCCAGCGCTGGAACAGCGCCCAGGAGAACTCGGCCAGCGAGTGCCGGTCGCAGAACTCGCGGACGTCCGCGACCTCGGGCGCCTTTGTGGCGAGCAGGGTCAGCAGGCGCTTCGTCGCGTTTGCGGGCAGGGCCCTGTCGCGGCCACGCGTGCGGATCTGCGGAAGCAGCGCCGGGTCGGCCCAGTTCGCCTTCGCGCTGCGGGAGGGCTTGCCCGCGAGAACATCGGGCAGGTCGTCGCCGTCCGGGACGGCCGGTCGCGGCAGCAGCGCCTCGACGGCCCCCGGCGGCAGCGCCTCGGCCAGGCCGGGGTCCCTGTACAGCAGCCCGCGCAGAACTCCGGCCGCCTGCAGACCCCGGGTCGTGTCGTCGCCCGCCAACGGCACCAACACTCGGAGCGCATGCGCCGGGTGCCGTTCGGCCGCCTCCTGCAGGGCGGCGGGCATCCCCGGTTCACCCATGTGGTCGAGCAGGAAGAGGAAGACTCCCTCGTCGGCGATCTCCAGGAGGGCCTTCACGATCGTGCGCGCCTCGGCGGCATCGTCGGAGGCGAACCTGAGCGCCCGGTTGAGCAGCGGGAGAGCGTCCGCTCCCAGCCCGTCGAGCAGCGTTCCGATCATGGCCGGGGTCACGTCCGGCGTCCAGCCGACCCTGGCGACGTGCGCGGCGCTGGACAGTGAGCAGAGCACGTGTTCAAGGTCGAGGACTCTCGTATCGAAGGAGTCGCCCACCGACTCGTCCATCCAGGCCGTCTCGGTGGGGACGAGGTAGGACGCCGTGCGGCGCCTGAGGGCGTCACCCCGGTGTGCGGACAGGCGCGCGACGGCGTCGCGGTACTCGGCCTCGGGGGCCGCCGCCAGCAGCGTGCGGAGCCGCTTGACCACCGCGTCCACGGCGATCCACCGGTTCACGCCGAAGTGGTCTTCGGAGGTGGAGCGCCGGATCTCGCCGCGCCATCCGCCGGACGGATCGGAGTAGGCGACGAGCCGGATGACGCCGTCGGCGCTCGCCGTCACCGGCCGCGGCGCCGGCCCGAGCGCGATCGAGGACGCCTCGGTGACCGCGCAGGCGGCGAAGGCGAGCCCGCGGTCCAGCACCCAGGCGTCCAGGAAGGCCGCACCGTCGATGCCCTCAAGGTGCTCCAGCGCGACCGCGGCGACGGCCGCCGCGCCCACCGGGTCGGGCTCACCGTCCGCCCATGCCCGCACGGCCCGGCCGATCTCGGGGACGGTGCGCTCGTGCTTCAGCATCTCCTCGGCGACCGGCCAGGCCGCACGCTCCCATTCGCGGGCCTTCCGCGCCGCGTCTTCGTCCAGGACGACCTTCGGCCCGGCCGTGCCGCCGTGCCTCGGATGGATGTGCTCACGCCACTCGCCCGGAACGTTCACCGTCTCGACCATGGCACCGCAACCTAACGCCGCCGACCGACACTCCCGTGAGCGATAGCCACCTTTTTGTGGGTACTTGTGGGCGGGAAACGGTGGCCTGAAGCTTGGTCATGGGCGGTCGGACGACCCCCGGAGGCAGGCGAGACGGAGGCGTGACGGTGTTTCAGGAGGCCGGTTCGGATTCGGCCAGTCTCTCCAGGCGGCGGTGGCCCCATTCGGAGAGCGGCGCCAATGCCTCGGACAGGTCGCGACCGAACGCGGTCAGCGAGTACACGGTCTTCAGCGGACGTTCATCGTGCACCTCGCGATGGACGAGCCCGTCGCCCTCCATCTCCCTGAGGGTCTGAGTCAGCACCTTCTCGGTGAGGCCGGGCAGCCGCCGCCGCAGTTCACCGGGACGGTGCGGACGCGACTCCAGCAGCCACAGCAGGATCGTCTTCCACTTGCCGTCGATCACGGCGACGGCGGCGGTCACTCCGCAGACATTCGGATCCTGAGCGCGGCTGCGCGTCATCTTCCATCCCCATTCACTACATGTGCCGACATTCATGCAGGAGTTGAGTCATGTCCTCACACACCGAACAGTCTGCCGTCACCGTGCTCGGCCTGGGACCGATGGGCCGGGCCCTGGCCGGCGCCTTCCTGGACGCCGGAGTGCGGACCACCGTCTGGAACCGGACGCCGGGCAGGGGCGGCGACCTGGTCGCGCGGGGCGCGGCCGAGGCCCGATCGCCGGAAGAGGCGGTCGCCGCGAGCGCGTTGACCGTGGTCTGCGTGGTGAACTCCGATGCGGTGGACGCCGTCGTGCGGCGCGGCGCGGTCACCGACGCGCTCAAGGGGCGCACGGTCGTGAATCTGAGCGCCGACGTCCCCGCACGGGCCCGGACCACCGCGGCCTGGGCGGACGAGCACGGTGTCGGGTACCTGGACGGCGCGATCATGACACCGACCACCACCATCGGAACGCCGGACGCGGTGTTCCTCTACAGCGGTCCGGAGGAGCTGTACCGGGAGCATCGGCCGGTGCTGGAAGCCCTGGGGGGTGCCCACACCCACCTTGGCGAGGACGTCGGCCGGGCGGCCGCCTACGACATCGCGTTGCTCGACATCTTCTGGACCGCGATGGCGGGTTATGCGCACGCGCTGGCCGTGGCCGGTGCCGAGGGGGTCAGCGCGGCCGAGCTGGCGCCGTTCGCCAAGGGCATCGGCGCCATCCTTCCGCCGATCTTCGAGCAGTTCGCGGCGGACGTGGACGGCGGCGGGTTCTCCGGCGAGGCCAACCCGATCACCTCCGCCCTGTCGACCATCGATCACATCATCGACACCTCGGAAGCCCATGGCATCGACGCGCGCGTGATGCGCGCGGTCGAGGACATGGCGCGTCGCGTCGTCGAGCGGGGGCACGGCACGTCCGGGTTCATGCGGATCATGGAGGTCATGAGCTCCCGCCGAAGCTGATCTCGTTGCCCTCCGCGTCGCGATAGGTCACCTTGGCCACGCCGTTGTCGTACGTTTCGCGCTTCGCGGGCTCGATGCCCCGGCGGGCGATCTCGGCGACCCGGTCGCCGAGATCGTCGACGAACGAGAGCACCAGCGCGTTTCCCGCCCGTTCCGGGTCCTGCACGATGTAGACGTACCGGTGTTCGGCGACCTCCCACACCGCCTCGATGTCGTTCGGCAGGAACGACGGCCGCCCGCCGAAGAATCGCTCGTACCACGGCAACGCCGCTGAGTAGTCGGTGACGGGGATGCCGGCGAAAAGGTCGAGTGCCATGTCGTCCTCTGTGTCGGGTCGAGGTGTCGCCTGTACTGACCTGGGCAGAGCCGAGCACTAATCGGTCCCCCGCGCGGACCCCGGAAAGTGCGCTCCCGAGCCCGTGTCGAAGGGGCGGGTGTTTTGGGGGATGCGCGGGGGATAGGGAGCGGACTAGTGAAGTCGTGCCTTGGGGAGGCCGGGATGAGCATGCGGCAGAAGATGGTTCGTCGGCTGGAGGGGGCGGAGGCGCTCGACGGGGCCGCCGAGCCGGTGAGCAAGGTGGTCCAGCGGGCGGTACGGCCGCGTCTCGTCCGCAATCTGCTGAGCGGGACCTTTCAGGGGCATCCGCTGCACCCGGCGCTCACCGACGTGCCGATCGGCGCGTGGACCATGGCCGCGCTGCTGGACTCCGTGGGGGGATCCGAGTCCGAACAGGCGGCCGATCTGCTGGTGACGGCCGGCGTGGCGGCCGCCGTGCCCACCGCCGTCACAGGGCTGAACGACTGGTCCGACACGATGGGGGCGGAGAGCCGGGTCGGGCTGGTCCACGCCGCGGGCAACGTCACGGCGCTGGGCCTGTACACGGCGTCGCTCGTCGAACGCATCCGGGGCAACCGCCGGAGGGGCAAGGTGCTGGGGTTCGTCGGCTTCGGTGTGCTGTCGCTGAGCGCCTACCTCGGCGGTCACCTGTCGTTCGCCAGGGGTGTCAACGTCAACCGCACCGCCTGGGAACACGGGCCGGAGGAGTGGACGCCGACACTGGCGGAAGGCGACCTGGCCGACGGCGACCACCGCACGGTGGAAGCGGGCGGCGTCCAGATCCTGCTCCACCGGATGTCCGGCAAGGTGTACGCCCTGGACGCGACCTGCAGTCACATGGGCGGCCCGCTGGGCGAGGGCACGTTCGAAGACGGCTGCGTCGTGTGCCCGTGGCACGGCAGCACGTTCCGGTTCACCGATGGCGGCATCGTGCGCGGCCCGGCCAGCGCGCCGCAGCCCTGCTACGAGACGCGGATCCAGGACGGACGCATCGAGGTGCGTGCCGCCCCGAAGGGCGTCCCGGAGGGAGAGGCCGAGAAGCGCACCCATCGGGCGCGCCGCCGCATCCTCGCCCGCACAGGCGCTTCCTGAGCTGGTCAGAGCCAGGGCTTGAGCTCGGGGGCGGTGGCGGTGCGTCCTGTCAGCCATCCGGCGAGCCGGGCGGCGTTGCCCGTGCTCGCGTGCTTGGCGGCGGCCTCGGTGACGAGGGCGGCGTTGAAGTCGTCGGGCAGGTCGGCGAAGGTCACGCCGGCGTCGAGGTCGACGGTGTGGATGCAGACCTCCCTCGACCGCATCCACTGAATCTCCGCCGCCGGGACGGTGCGCCCCTGCGCGGTCACCACCGGGTTGTTCCAGGCGTCTTCCGGCAGTGCGTCCATGTCCGCGGCGAGCAGGCCGGCCGAGCGGTGGACGAGGGCGCGCAGTTCGCCCGCGGGCAGCGCCGACAGCCTCTCGATCTCCTCCGCCCGCTCGTCCGGCCCGGCGTACATCCGGTTCTCGACACCGGTGGCCGCCCAGCTCAGCAGGCGTCGCAGAGCCTCGGCGTTGCCGTGCACGTGCGCGACGACATGTCGGCGCGTCCACCCGGGCAGCGGGGTCGGCGCAGCGAGCTCGTCGTCGGTCATCCGGTCCAGCGCGCCGAGGAAGAGCTCGGTGCCTCGGTCCATCCAGGCGCGGGCGGTCATGCCGTCCTCGCGGTGTTCTCCAGGCGGCCGATGCCCTCGATCTCGGTGATCACGACGTCGCGGTCGGCGAGGTAGCGCGGCGGCTTGCGGGCGTGGCCGACCCCGCCCGGGGTGCCGGTGGCGATGACGTCCCCGGGCCGCAGGGTGATGACCGTGGACGCGTAGCGGATGAGCTGAACCGGGTCGAAGACCAGCTCCGAAGTGTCCGCCTGCTGCATCACCTCGCCGTTGACCCGGCAGGTGAGGTCGAGCGCCGGACGGACACCGCCCGGCAGTTCGTCCGGGGTGACCAGGACCGGACCTAGCGGCGTCGTGCCCTCGAAGGTCTTCCCCTGCAGCCATTCCTTGGTGCGGAACTGCCAGTCGCGCATGGTGACGTCGTTCATCACGGTGAAGCCGGCGATCGCGGCCTCGGCGTCCGGCTCGGACGCGCGCCGGACGGTCCGCCCGATCACCACGGTGAGCTCGGCCTCCCAGTCGACGGCCGACGATTCGGGCGCGAGCCGGATGTCGTCCGCGGGGCCGATCAGGGCGTCGGCGAACTTGGCGAACAGGGTGGGGTGCTCGGGCAGGTCGCGCCCCATCTCCAGGATGTGCTTGCGGTAGTTGAGCCCGACGCAAAAGATCTTGCCCGGTCGCGGCACGACCGGTGCGAGCGCGGTGGCGTCCAGGCTCAGCGGCGCGCCCTTCGCGGACGCCGCCGCGTCGGCCCAGTCCTCGCGTTCGAGCAGCGTGCCCGCGTCGGGGGCGTCCAGAAGGACGTACCCGTCTTCATCGAGCCGGGCGGCGCGGGTTCCCTCGGGGGTGCGGACGGTGGCGATCTTCACGAGGTGCTCTCCGGGATGGTGGCGCTGGTCTGGACACGGCGCTGGTGCAGCCGCTCGAAGATGGGGGTGTCGCTGAAGCGGAACAGGTCGAGGCCGTGCTCGGTGGTGAGCGTCAGCGGCTGCCAGGACGGCACGACGAACAGATCGCCGCGCGTGGCGGTCCAGGTGCGCTCGCCCACGCTCACCTCGCCGGTGCCCTCGAACACCTGGTACACCGAGGAGCCGACCTCGCGGGCCGGGCCGGTCCGCGTGCCGGGCGCGAGCCGGTGGAACTCCGCCCGCACGGTCGGCATCACGTCGCCGCCGGTCGTCGGGTTCGTGTAGCGGACGGCGGCGTGACCGGGCTCGACCGTGACCCGGTGCCCCTCGGCCTCCAGGGCCAGTTGCTCAGACAGCGCCCGGTCGGTGTGCTCCCACCGGTAGGCGAGCAGCGGCGTGGCCGGCGCCGGCTCCAGATGGGTGAGCGGGCGCAGTCCGGGGTGGCCCCAGAGCCGCTCGGACCGGGAGCGTTCGGGCGCGTCCCGCGTCTCGACCTCGTCCGGGCCGAACTCGAAGAACGTGGAGCCGGCGAAGTACTGGAACGGGATGTCCAGGCCGTCGATCCAGGCCATCGGCCGGTCGGTGACGTTGTGGTGGCCGTGCCAGTGCCAGCCGGCCTGCGGCAGGAAGTCGCCGCGCCGCATGGCGACGGGGTCGCCGTCCACGACCGTCCACACGCTCTCGCCCTCCACCACGAACCGGAAGGCGTTCTGGGTGTGCCGGTGCACCGGCGCGTCCTCACCGGGGTTGAGGTACTGGATCGCGGCCCACAGCGTCGGGGTGGCGAACGGCTGCCCGCCGAGCCCGGGGTTGGCGAGCGCGATCGCCCGGCGCTCGCCGCCGCGCCCGACCGGGACCAGCTCGCCGGCGCGTTCGGCCATCGGGAGCAGCCGGTCCCACCGCCACAGGTGCGGCAGCGCCTTCGAGCGCGGGTGCGGCGGCATCAGGTCGCCGATCTCCGTCCACAGCGGGATCAGCAGCTCGGACTCGAACCCGCGGTACAGCGCCTCCAGCTCCGGCGTCCGCACGGGCTGGTCCGCGCCGTCGGCCGCGACGAGCGTGACCGGGTTCGGATGGGTGGATGTCATGGGTGTCAGCCCCCTTGGCGCTCGACCCTAAGTTGTGTCAATTCTAGGACGGCCGTCAAGAGTCTTGCACATATGGGGGCCCGGCGGGCGGTCAGGCGGCCGGAGCGGACGACCCCGCGACCTCGTCGAAGAAGCGCTCCGCCGGAGGGCCGAGCAGGGAGTGCGCCTCCAGGAACATCTCGTGCGCGTCCCGTCCGGCCCAGCCCGCGGGTAGCAGCTCGACCGGCAGGTCGGGGTCCCGGAAGGGGAACTTGCGGTAGTCGTACGTCAGCCGCATCCGCTCGATCAGCGCCTCCTTCGGGCTCAGGTAGCCGGCGCGGTACGACGGCAGCCGGCCGTGGTACGTCCGCATCAGCTCGCGGTAGTCCTCGTTGAGCGCGTCCAGGTCCCAGCAGCGCGCGGCCATGTCCCGGTCGACCGGCAGGCCGCGGGACCGGCAGCGCAGGGTGTCGAGCCGCACGACCGGCTCGTCGGCGAACTTCTCCCTGACCTGCTGGACGCGGTCGTGCGGGCAGATGTACGTCGACGGGGCCAGCGGGCCGAACCCGAGCCAGGCCAGCTCCTTGCGGATCCGTTCGCGGATGCCGCGGTCGGTCTCCGGCACCGAGTAGATGACCATGTGCCAGTCGCCGTCCCAGTCGTCGCGCACCCGGTCGAAGATCCGCGAGCGGCCCTCGTCCAGGAGGCGCAGGCTGCGCGGGTTCAGCGCGTAGACGCTCTCCCGGCCCTCGCGCCGCGCGTCGAACCAGCCCTCCTTGCGCAACCGGGACAGCACCACCCGGACGGTGCTCTCTCCGATGTCGAAGCACCCCATCAGCGTGCTGAGCGTGCGCAGCCGGGCGGCACCGCCGCGGTACCGCACATAGTCGCCGAAGAGGTCGAAGACGATGGACCGGGGCTTCACCGGGCTGGCTCCTCCTGTAGACGCGCGTGCTCCACGACTATTCCACCCTCGGCGGCCGTCACCGAAGTGATCGATGACGGACAGGGGCCGAAGCCGCTTCTCATTTGCATAATTTCATTCTCTTGACGGACGTCTAGATAGTGACACATACTCCGTGGCATCCCATCCCCGGCCCCGGAGGACTGAGCCGGCATGAGCCCACCACCTGCGCGAACGACCCGGCGCACCGAGCTGACCGTCACGGCACTGTGCTTCGCGGTGATCGTCTTCGACGGCTACGACCTGATCATCTACGGCGCCACCCTCCCCGGCCTGCTGGAGTACCGCGACTGGGGCCTGACCAAGACGGAGGCGGGCGCGATCGGCAGCTACGCGCTGATCGGAATGCTCGTCGGCGCGCTGGTCGCGGGCACCGTCACCGACCTCATCGGACGGCGCAAGGTCATGATGATCGGCGTCGCCTGGTTCTCCCTCGCCATGATCGGCTGCGCGCTGGCCCCGAGCCCCACCTGGTTCGGCCTGTTCCGGATGATCGCCGGGCTCGGGCTCGGCGGCGTCATGCCGACCGCCGTCGCGCTCACCGCCGAGCACTCGCGGGCCGACCGGCGGAGCCTCAACAACGCGATCATGTTCTCCGGTTACTCGGTGGGCGGCGTGCTGGCCGCCGTGCTGACCATGAACCTCATGCCCGAGTACGGCTTCCGCGTCATGTACTGGACGGCCGCCGCCCCGCTGCTGCTCGTGCCCGTGCTGTGGCGGCTGCTGCCGGAGTCGGAGAGCTTCCTGGCCGCGCGGGGCCGGCATGAGAAGCCGAAACGGCCCGGCTCTCCGTCCCATGGCGCTGCCGTCCCGTCCCGGCGGCTCGGCGTGACCGCGCTGTTCGAACGCCGTCACCTGATGCCCACTCTGCTGTTCGCGCTCACCAGCTTCCTCGGCCTGCTGCTGGTCTACGGCCTCAACACCTGGCTGCCCCAGATCATGAAGTCCGCGGGCTTCCCGCTGTCCAGCTCGCTGCTGTTCCTCGTCGTGATGAACGGGGGCGCCGTGGTCGGCACCGTCCTCGTCGCGCCTCTCGGGGACCGGCTGGGCATGAAGCCCGTGACCGCGTCCGCGTTCCTCACCGCCGCCGTCTCCATCACGCTGCTCAGTTTCGCGACGGCCGAACCGCTGATGTACGTGCTCGTCGCGGTCGCGGGCTTCGGCACGGTCGGCACGCAGATCATGGTCAACGCCTATGTGGCCATGCACTTCCCGGCGGAGATCAGGGCGACCGCGCTCGGCTGGACCCTGGGGATCGGGCGCCTCGGCGCCATCCTGGGGCCGACCTTCGGCGGCTACCTGCTGGCGGCGGACGTCGACGTCTCATGGAACTTCTACGCTTTCGCGATCCCGGCCACGCTGGGGGTCGCCCTGGTGCTGTTCCTGCCCGCGAAGGAGAAGGCGGCGGGCACGGTGCCGTCCCGGGCGGGCGCCCGGCAGCCCGCCTGACGCGCGGACGGCCGCCCGGCACCGGGCGGCCGTCCCAAGGCCCGGCAAAGTCCGGCGAAGCAGCCGGTTGCCGGCATGACAGTACGGGGATCGTCAACAGGAGGCAGGTACCCCATGGACTCCAGGATCGCGTGCGTGGGAGGCGGCCCCGGCGGGCTCTTCTTCGCCACGTTGATCAAGCAGGCCCACCCGTCGGCGGAGGTGACGGTCTTCGAGCGCAACCGGCCGGACGACGTCTTCGGGTTCGGCGTGGTGTTCTCGGACGCGACCCTCGCCAACATCCACCGGGCCGACCCGGTGCTGCGGGAGGCCCTGGCCGGCCACGGGCGGCACTGGGATCCCATCGAGGTGCGCCTGAAGGGTGAGCGGATCACCTGTGGCGGCAACGGCATGGCGGCGATCCACCGCCGGACGCTGCTCGCCCTCATGCGCGCCCGGGCCACCGAGGTCGGCGTCGACCTGCGCTACGGCACGGAGATATCCGGCCCGGAGGACCTGCCCGGCCACGACCTGATCGTGGCGGCGGACGGCGCCAACTCGCGCTTCCGCGAGAGCCTGGCCGCCGAACTGCGCCCCCGTGTCGATGTCGCGTCCGCGAAGTTCATCTGGTTCGGCACCGACTACATGTTCGACGGGCTGACCTTCGTCCACGAGCGCGGTCCCCACGGGGTGTTCGCCGTCCACGGGTACCCGATCAGCGAGGACGTCAGCACGTTCATCGTGGAGACCGACGAGGAGACCTGGCGGGCGGCCGGGCTGGACGAGTTCGACGTCGCGAGCCCGCCCGGCCCGAGCGACGAGAAGACCAGGCGCTACCTGGAGGACCTGTTCGCCGAGCAGGTCGGCGGGCGCCGGCTGCTGGTGAACAACTCGCGCTGGGCCAACTTCCGTACCCGGCGGGCGCACCGCTGGCATTCCGGCAACGTCGTCCTGCTCGGCGACGCCGTGCACACCGCTCACTTCTCGGTGGGCTCGGGCACGAAGATGGCGATGGAGGACGCGATCGCGCTGGCCGCCGGCCTCACTGAGCACCCCGACGACCTCGAATCCGCGCTGGCGGCCTACGAGGCGGCCCGCAAGCCGCCGGTGGAGAAGATCCAGAACTCGGCGCGCCCGAGCCTGGCCTGGTGGGAGCACTTCGGCCGGTATCACGACGCCTTCGATCCGCTGCAGTTCGCCTTCCACTTCCTCTCCCGCAGCATCGGGAAGTCCAAGCTCGCCCAGCGCGACCCCGGCTTCGTCGCCGAGGTCGAGGCCGACTGGCGGAAGCGGCACGGCGTGACGCCGCTCGACTCGCCGCTGACGGTCGGCGCGCACACGTCCACCGGACGCCGGGTGACGATCGACGCCACATCGGACGGCGCCGTCGCGACCCTGCCAGGCGGTGCACGGGTGCCCCTGCGGGACGGCACGGCGGCGGCCGGCCACGGGCTGTGGCTCGCCGCGCCGGACACCGAGTCCGATCTGCCCGGCACGTTCGCGCGCCTGGCCGCCGCCGTGGACGTCGGGCCGCCCCCGTTGGCGGCCGTGCACGGCGGGACGCCCCTCACCCGCGTGCTGGTCGCCGAGCAGGCCCGGCTGGGACACGGCGTCCCCGCCCTGATCATGGAGGATTCCCTGGACGACGACCGTGCCGAGACGCTGCTGCTGTCCGGCCGGGCCGACCTCGTCGGCTCGCCGGCCGGGGGGCGGGCCGCGTGAACGGTGACCTGACCCCCCTGTTCGCCCCGTCCGGGATCGCCGTGATCGGCGCCTCCCGCCGGGGAGCCAAACTCGGCGCGGCGATGGCGCGCTCGCTGGCGGCCTTCCCCGGCACCCGCGCGCTCGTCAACTCCCGTAACCCCGACCTGGCGGCGGGCGTCTTCGCGTCCGTCGCGCAGGCCCGCGCGCACACCGGCGCCGACCTGGACCTGGCCGTGCTCTGCGTTCCGGCGGCGGCCTGCGCGGACGCGCTCGCCGAGGCCGCCGAGGCCGGCTGCCGCGCCGCCCTGGTCTGCGCGGGCGGCTTCGGCGAGATCGGCCCGGCCGGGGAGGAGGCCGAGCGTGCGCTGCGGCGGGTCGCCGAGGAGACCGGCGTCCGGCTCCTCGGGCCCAACACCTCCGGTTTCCTCGCACCCGGCCGGGGCCTGACGGCGAGTTTCGTGCCCGGCGCCGCCCTGGTGCCGCCCGGTGGCGTCGCCGTCGTCGCGGCCAGCGGCGGGGTCAACCATGCCCTGTCGTTCGAGTTCGCCGGCGCCGGCAGCGGGATCAGCCTCGGGGTCGGGATCGGCGCGGGCCTGGACGTCACCGCCGCCGACGTCCTCGACCATCTCGCGGACGACCCGGAGACCACGGCGGTCGCGCTTCACCTGGAGTCCGTTCCGGACGGGCCGCGCCTGGTCGCCGCGCTGCGGCGGCTGACGGCGGTGAAGCCGGTCGCGGCCCTGGTGGTCGGCCGGACGGACGTCGGGGACTTCGCCCGCTCCCACACCGGCGCCCTCGCCACCTCGTGGCGGACCACCCGCGCCGCCGTCCGGGACGCCGGAGCCGTCGTGGTCGACGACGAACGGGAACTCGTCGACGCGGTCACGGTGCTGTCGAGGGTGCGGCTGCGCCCGGCCGCCGACCCCGGCCTCGGCATCATCACCGCCCAGGCCGGGCCCGGACTGATTCTGGCCGACCGGGTCGGCGCCGCCGGTGTCCGCGTCCCCGAGCTTTCCCCCGGCACGCGGACCGAGCTGGGCGGGCTGCTGCCGCCGCTGACGTTCCAGCGCAACCCGGTGGACACCGGCCGTCCCGGCGAGACGTTCCCCGCGCTGCTGAAGACGGTCGCCGCCGATCCGGAGATCGACCTGCTCGCGGTGTACGCGCTGATGGAGCCGGGCAGCGTGGACCTGGTCGCGGCGGCGCAGGCGGCGGATCTGCCGTCCGCGATCCCCGCGGTGATCGCCGTCGGCGGGCCGGACGAGGAGGTGCGCGAGGAACGGGCCCGGCTGCACAAGCTCGGCGTTCCCGCCGTCACGACCCCCACGGCCGCGGCCAACGCCGTCCGGGCGCTGGTGGCCGACGCCCGGCTGCGCGCCCGGCACGACACGGAGCCGGTGCCCGGACGCCCGCTGCCGACCGGCCCGCTCGACGAGCACGCCGCCAAGACCTTCCTGGAGACCCTCGGCATCCGCACTCCGCGACGCCGCGCCTGCGGTTCGCGGCAGGAGGCCCACCAGGCGCTGGCCGATCTCGGTGCACCGGTGGCGGTGAAGGTGCTCGACGCCGAGATCCTGCACAAGACGGAAGCGGGCGGAGTCCACCTGGACGTCCGGACCCCGGCCGCCCTCGACACCGCCCTCGACGCCATCGGCGCCGACCGCGTCCTCGTCGAGGCCATGGCGCCCGCGGGCGTCGATCTGGTGGTGGGCGTCCGCCGGGACCCGGTGTTCGGCCCCGTCGTGCTCGCCGGGCTCGGCGGCACCGCGGCCGAGGCGCTCGCGGACGTCGCGATCAGGCTCGCGCCGGTGTCCCCCGCGCACGCGGCCGCGATGCCGGACGACCTGGCGGCCGGCCCGCTGCTGGACGGCTGGCGCGGCGGCCCCGTCCTGGACCGGCGGGAGTTCGGATCGCTGGTGGCGGCCCTGTCCGGCGCGCTGGTCGCGAGCCCCGGCGTCGCCGAGATCGAGATCAATCCGCTGCGGCTCACCTCCGACGGTCTCGTCGCCCTCGACGCCGTCGTCGTCCGCCGAGAGGAGAACGACAATGCCTGAACCAGCGCGGCCTGAATCAGCACGGCCGAGGCCGACGCGTGAGCATGCCGTCCCATGGCCGGAGGACGCCGCCCGGCGTTACGTCGAGGAGGGCTACTGGCGGGGCCGGACCATCGGCGACGAACTGCTGGCGGTCGCCGACGCCCGTCCCGACGCGGTGGCCCTGGTCGAGGACGGGCGCAGGCTGACGTACCGGGAACTCGCCGAACGCGCCGACGCTGCCGCCGTGCGACTGGCCGAACTCGGGCTGCGGCCGGACGACCGGATCGTCCTGCAACTGCCCAACAGCATCGAGTTCACCGTCCTGACCTTCGCCTGCCTGCGCCTCGGGGTGATCCCCGTGATGGCACTGCCCGGCCACCGAAGGCATGAGATCGCCTATCTCGCCGAGCACGCCGAGGCGGTCGCGATCGCGGTTCCGGACGTCCTCCGGGACTTCGACCACCAGGCGATGGCTGCCGAGATCCAGCGGGACAATCCGGTTCTAAGACACCTGCTGGTGCTGGGCAAGCCGACGGCCCCCGGCGCGGTGGACCTGCACGCGCTGTGCTCTCCGCCGGAAGGCTCCGCGCCGCGGACGACCGTTGACGCCTATCGTCCCGGCAGCCGGTCGGTGGCGCTGTTCCTGCTATCGGGCGGCACCACCGGACTGCCCAAACTCATCGCCCGCACCCACGACGACTACGTCTACAACGCCAGGCGCAGTGCCGAGGTGTCGGGTTTCGGGCCGGACACGGTCTACTACGCGGCACTGCCGCTCGCCCACAATTTCGCGCTGGCCTGCCCGGGCCTGCTCGGCACGCTTCTGTGCGGTGGCCGGGTCGTGATGGGATCACCCCGCCCCGCGGACGCGTTCGCCGCGATCGAGCGCGAGGGGGTGACCGCCACGGCCGCGGTCCCGGCCATCGCCCAGCGCTGGCTCGACCACCGGCACGCCGACCCGGACCGCGACCTCGGCTCGCTGCGCGTGTTGCAGGTCGGAGGCGCGCGTCTCGCCGACGAGGTCGCCTTCCGCGTCCGGCCGACGCTCGGCTGCACCCTCCAGCAGGTCTTCGGCATGGCGGAAGGGCTGCTCAACTACACCCGGCTCGACGATCCCGACGACGTCATCTGCACCACGCAGGGACGTCCGATGTGCCCCGCCGACGAGATCCTGGTGGTCGACGACTCAGGCCGTCCCGTGCCCGGCGACACACCGGGCCTGCTGCTCACCCGCGGCCCCTACACCCCGCGCGGCTACTACCGGGCCGAGGAGCACAACGCCCGCGCCTTCACCCCGGACGGCTGGTACCGCACCGGCGACATCGTCCGGCTGCGTCCCGACGGCAACCTCGTCGTCGAGGGCCGCGACAAGGACATGATCAACCGGGCGGGGGAGAACATCTCCGCCGAGGAGATCGAGAACCTCGCCTACCGGGTGCCCGGCGTGACGCAGGCCGCCGCCGTCGCGATGCCGGATGCCGACCTTGGCGAACGCGTCTGCCTGTACGTCGTTCCCGAGCCGGACCGCGACATCGCGCTGGACGATGTGCACGACGCCATGGAGCGGGCGGAGGTCGCGCGCTTCAAGTTCCCCGACCGCGTGGTCACGGTGGACGCGCTGCCCGCCACCAAGCTCGGAAAGATCGACAAGAAGGCGCTGCGGGCGGACATCGCGCGGCGGCTGGACGAGGAGCGCCAGAAGACGCCGTGAGGGGTGCGTCACCCGCTCATCTGGTGTCAGCCGAGTCGGCGAGCGTCTGCAGCGTCAGGAGCAGTTCGGAGGCGTCGACGCCGTCCAGTTCACCGAACGTGGCCTCCGAGGTGCGGAAATCCGACGCCTCGGACTCGGCGATCCGGACGAGGCCGAGGGTCTGCTCGGGCCATTCGGCAGGGGACATGACCGGGAAGCCCGGGCTCACGTCCAGCACGACCGAGCGGCCCGCCACGTACCGGATCAGGCAGTGCTGGACGCCCGCGTCCTCGGGTGTGCCGCGCGTCCAGCCATGGCGTTCCAGGCCCAGCACCTTCCCGACGCCGAGCACGACGTCCACGACCCGGTCGAGCCGGTTGCCGGCGCGCTCTTCGTCCGTGAACGCGTGGACGGGACGGCCGAGCTGGGGGAACGGCTGCAGGATCTCGTAGTCGGCGAAGGCCTCGGACCAGGCCGCCACGCTCTCCCCCAGATGCACCGGGTGGGCGATCCGGACCTCGCCGGACTCGGGCAGCGTCAGTGCCTTGTCGTTCACGTCGGCGAACGTGCGGTCCTCGGCGATCCGGAACGCCGTGGTCCCGTCGCCGTCGTGCAGCCAGACCATGCGCTTGACGAGATGCCACAGCAGCGGGTGCCCGACGAACAGCCGCCGGAAGTCCTCGGTCGTCCATCGCCGCTGCTCGGCCATGGCCCGCTCCATCCGGAGGATCTGGTCGGCGGCGACCGTCCGGACGTCCTTCTTCAAGCCGGTGAACGCCCGGTGCGCGGCGGGCGCCGCCTCCGGGTCGTCCTTCGCGCCCGGCTTGGGCAGCGTCTTGCGGAGCGTGCCCTTGCCGTCGAACACGACCGGCTTCAGTTGCTCGTCGAAGCCCACCGTGAACGATCGGGGCCCGTAGTCGAGCGTCATGCCGCCGTCCGCGTCCAGGCCGAAGTCGGGGACGATCCGGTCGCCGAGCTGGTCCATCGTGAGGCCGCGGTCGTCGGCCACCTGGGTCAGCAGCTGCGCCGCCTTCTTCTTGAGCCGCTTGGGCCGGGCCTTCTCCGCGACCAGGTGCAGCTGCATGACCGCCACGTCGGTGCCGATCCCGGAGAGGACGTCCAATGCCTTCAGCGGCAGCTGGATCCCGTCCTGGCCGGGCCAGGAACGGGCCATCCCGCCCAGCCGCCGCGCGATCTCGTCGTCGCCGGTCCAGCTCAGCTGCGCCAGCGCCCAGCCGATCCGCGTCGCCTCACCGGACACGCGCCAACGTTCGAACAGGCTCCAGCCGAACTCGGCCAGCGACCCGGGGTCGAGCGCGTCCAGCGCATCACTCAGGCGTTGCGCCGGCGCGCGTCGCGGGCTCGCCTTGCCCAGCTCCTCGACCAGGTGGCCGGTCGCGGCCGCGGGCAGCGCGTGTTCCCGGCCCCGCAGCAGGATCTGCGGCATCGCCGCCGGAGGCGCCCACCCGGGTGCACCCTTCTTTCCGCCCTTCCGCAGGGCCTTCGGCACCTGGTCTTCGGGCGCCTCGGCCACGCGCTTCGCCTGGACGGCGTCGAGCGCGGCCCGGGTCCGCGCGCTGAGTTCCACCGTCTCGACCAGGCCGGGGTGCGCCTCAAGATGCGCGTTCAGCAGCCCGGCCGCCAGCGCCGACCGCTTGGAGGTACCGGTGCTCAACTCCGGCAGGATCCGCAGCGCCCGGACGGGGAACCGCTCGATCATCGCCTCCATCGCGGGGAGGACGTTCACCTTGTCAAGGCAGCCGCCCGTGATCTGGAACGCCTTGTCGCCCGGGATTCGCCCCAGCGCGTCCACGATGCGCCGCCGGTCCTTCGGCTCCGCGTCCCCGTCGAGCGACCGCGCCAGCACCGGCGCCGCGGCCTCCCCCAACCCGTCGACCACGGTGTACAGCACGTCGGGAGACCACTCGCCGCTTCCGAGGACGGCCCAGTCACCGAGCCGTTCGACCTGCTCGGCCGTACCCAGCGACCACCACAGCAGCTTGGCTCCGGCCGAAGTCGTGTAGGACTGCCGCTTCGGCGGTTCCTCGCAGCACTCGTCCACCCACTCCGTGCGGTCCGGCACCAGGAACGACGTGATCAGCCGCTTCACCGGATCCGTGCGGAGCCCGGCCAGCGCCTCGACGGCCGCGGCGCGGGCATCGTCGTCCGCCGCGGCCAGCAGCGCCCGCATCCGCAGGCCCGCGCCGCGCGGCACCCAGTGGGCGTGGACCAGATCGTCCGTCCCGCGCAGGACGTAGCCCGGCTCCTCATCGTTCACCGTCATCCCGCCGTCGCCCCAGATCCAGATCCCCTCGATCTCGGCGAACGTGCAGGCGGCGAAGGGGAGCCCGTGCTCGGCCACCAGAAAGTCGGTCCAGTCGGCGTCGTCGGCGTAGCGCGATTTCAGCCGCGCCATCGTCTCCACCCGCGCGACAACCGCGGCCCCCAGCGGGGTCGCCTCGCCCTTCAGGTAGGCGAGGCCCGCCTCGGCCAGCTCGGCGACGGTGCCCCGGTGTTCCAGCACGTCGCGGACGACCGTCCGGGCGGCCTCCAGGCTTTCGCGCACCGTGGCGTGCGCCTCCGCACGCGGCTCGGTCTCGGGCACCGGGACCAGGCCCCCGCGCCGGGGGATCAGATCCTCCAGCCACGGGTCGGGGATGACCAGAACGTTCTCGTCGCAGAGCGCGGGGGCATGATCAACCATGCGCCCTCACAGTAGAGCAGCCTCCTGACACTCGGGTGCCGTTCCGCGGAGCGCCCCGCCGGGCGTCAGGCAGTGCCGGACGGTGCTCGGCTCAGGTCAACGACGCAGAACGCGTTGCCGTCCGGGTCGGCGAGCACCACGAAGTCGGGATCCGGTGCTCCAGCGTTCTCCAGGTCGCACTCTCCCACTCTGATGTGGGCACCAGGTCCAGCGCCACCCGTCACGCTCGCCTTCTCAGTGTGGCGAGTCCTTCGCGTGTCTCCGTGGTGAGGCTGTGGGAGTCGCCGAGGACGCGCTGCATGACGTCCAAGAGGTCATCGAACATCGCCGTGGCCTCGCTGTGGCGACCTTTCGCGGCGATCGCGCGCGCCATGGTGGCACCGGTGCGCAATGTCAGAGGATGTTCGGCGCCGAGGACACGGCGGTGGACTTCGAGGGCCTCCCGGCACATCTGTTCGGCCTCGTGGTGACGGCCCATCTCGCCGGTCCAGCGGGCCAGGTCCGACCAGGCGTCCAGCGTGCGGGGGTGCTCGGCGCCCAGGACACGGCGGTCGATGCCGAGGATGCGCCGGCACATGCGCGCGGCTTCCTCGTGGTGACCTTGCATGCCGAGCGACCAAGCGAAATCGATGCCGGTCGCCAGCGTGTCGGGGTGCTCGTCGCCGAGACGAGCGGCCGCCGACAGGCCGGCACGGGCCGACTCCTCCCCACCGGCGCTTTCCTTGTTCTCGTCGAGCCATAGCGCCCCCAGCGCCTTTCTGCTGATGCCGAGCAAAGTGGTCAGGGCCTCGTCCGCCAGGTGCGGCGCGAGCCAGTGCAGCATGGCGCGAATGTGCGGGAGGATGCTCTGCCAAGCGGGCCAGTCCGATGGACGCTCGCTGTCGAGGTTCTCCACCGCGACTTGGAGAAGTTCGACCGCGTCCGTTCCTATGGCGGGGAGCCGGTTGCTGAAGGTGGTGAGCAACCGGGTGCGGCCGGTGTCGGCGACCACGGGATGAATCCTGATGTGCTGATCGGCGGTGATGTCGATGAGCGCGACCGTAGCCAGCGCACGCAGGCCTTCCAGACGTTCCCGGGTCGCCGATGCCAGCAGCACCGACTCCGGGAGCGGTACGTCGGGCGCGAAGCACGACAGCAGGCACAGCAGTTCGCGCGCTTGGCCGACCCCCTGCCGGGCCAGGGCGTCCAGCGACAACTCCCAGGTCTGCAGCACGGTGCCGCGCGGATCGCTGCGCCCGCCGTCCAGATCGGTGACCGCGTCATGTGCCAGAGCACCGTCCAGGGCTTGCTGATACTCGGCGAAGCCGCGCCACCGGGCGAAGGGGGCCGCCAGGTAAGCGCCCGCCAGGTGCAGCGCCAAGGGCAGGCCGCCGAGCCGCCTCGCCAGCGCCAGTGCCTCGCCGCCGGGATCGTCCACCTGAGGCGCGGCCCGGCGGAGAACTGCCGCCGCGCTGGCGTCGTCAAGGGTTCCCGAGGTCCGCATCCGGACCCATGCTCCCCAGGTGCTCGCATCGGTGTGACGTGTCGTCACCAGGACCATGAGCCCGCCGCCGGGCCGGATCCACCCCGTGCCGTCGGCCGGTGCCGAAGCGTCGCCGGCGGCCAGCACGCCGGGATCGTCAGCGTTGTCCAGCACCAGCAGCCCTCGTCGCCCTGACAGCACCTCCCAGACCCGATCCGGTGCGGTGGCCGTCCCCTCGCGGACCGCCCGGGCCACTGCCTCCGGCGCGTCGATCTGGTGCAGGATCTCCAGAATCCCGCCGCGCAGGGACTCCGCGTCCGAGGCGTTCAACCACCACACCGGCCGGCTGCGCTTGCGCGCCTCGGCGGCGACGCAGAGGGCGACGGTCGACTTGCCGACACCGCCCATCCCGGCCAGCACCCACACGCCGCCCGACTGCTTGCGTGCGCGCTCGCCCAGGCAATCGATCAGCGCTGCCAGCAGATCGTCCCGGCCCAGGACCTCCGCCGGCAGACGCCCCATAGGCAAGGCGACCGGAAGCGCTCCGCTCCTCGCTCCGTCAGATTCCTCGCTCCGCTGGGTGTGTCTGACGTCACGGCGGGCCAGCACCGCGACCCTCAGTTGCCCCACCCCGACGACCAGCCCGAGCACACCGGCGATCGAGGCCAGGACGGCCAGCAGCTCCATGCCCCGACCATAAGGCGCGAAGAGCCACCACGACATAGGCGTCCCCAGAGGATGCCCGCCGAGAAGGGAGTCCGGTCATGCCCGCCGGTACAACGCCGCGCCGCGCACCGGCATGACTAGTCGAGCAACTCTTCGGGGCTGGCTGAGGACGGGAATCCCGTGCTGGCTCCCCACATCTCCGCGAACCGGCCGTCCTCGATGCGGAAGATCTCGAACAGCATTGGCCGCGCGTCTCCATCCGGAGTGTCGAGCCCTTCGACGGTCGAGCGGACGGCCGCCCTGTCGCCGTCGACCAGGATGTCCTGGGCGACGACGCGGATGCCGGGGAACCGGGTGGTGAGGGTGCGCCAGGCGTCCTTGCCGGCCTCGAATCCGGCGGTGCCGAGCGGATGGCTGAAGAAGCCGGGAGTGTGCAGGTCGGCGGCCTGGTCGAACTGCCGGCTGTTGAAGCATTCCTGCATCCGCCGCACCAGGGCGCCGGAGTCCTCGCGTGTGGTCATCGACGTGCTCCTCATGGCCGGTGGGCGGGTTCGTGTGTCGCCCTCGTAACCGGTGCGCCGCCCCGCTTATAGTCCACACTATACGGTGCTGCGCCCCGGTTATGCTGAGTCCGACATGACCAGCCAGCCACCTGACCCCGCACCTGCGACGCGCGGCGACCGCGAGCTGCGCGCAGACGCCCGCCGCAACCGCGAGCGCGTCCTTCGGACCGCGCAGCAGCTGTTCGCGACCGACGGTCTCGGCGTCTCGCTCGATGAGATCGCCCGGCGCGCGGGCGTCGGCCCCGGCACCGTCCACCGTCACTTCCCGGCCAAGGAAGCGCTGTATCTCGCCGTCGCGATCGATCAGATCAGGCAACTGGTGGCGGAGGCGGAAACGCTCACCGCCGCCGAAGACCCGGAGGCCCTCTACTCGCTGCTGTCACGGATGATGGCCAACGGCGCGGAGAACGTGGCGGTGAAAAGCGCGCTGGTGGCCGCCGAGTTCGACTTGCGCACCGCCGCCCCGGATGTCGCGGCGGATCTCACCCGCCACGTCGCCGACCTGCTCGAACGCGCCCACGCGGCCAGCGCCGTGCGCGCCGACGTCACGGCCGACGAGGTGATGGCTCTGGTAGCCGGCGCCTTCGCCGCGATCCGCCACGCGGGCGCAGAGACCAGCCGCGACCGCGCAGCACACATAGCCCAGCTAATCCTCGACGGCCTACGCCCCCGGTAGAGGACGCATCGACCCGACCGACGCCGGGCCGTCACCGCATGATCCAAGCCAGCCGGGCCTCCGGGCGCGGTTGTGGCAACTCGTCACCGACCTGGTGGTGTGGGCGTAAGCCGGTGGCATGGCCAGGTATGCCCAGGGCGACAGGATGAGTGGAGTGCGGGTGACCAGTGCCAGTACCAGCAGGGCACCGAGCGCCAGGTAAGGGCCGCCAGGAATGGCGTCAGAGTTCTCACTACTGGGATTCCAATAAGTGTGTGGAGGTGGCGGTTTTGGGAGCCGACCGGTTGTTCGCCGCGATGCGGCAGGTCCGTGGACACCACGTATTCGGCAAAGGCATAGGACTAGGACGTGCCTCGAAGTCCGGTGCGTGACGGTGTGTCGTGATCACTAGGGCTGCCGGTTCCGGAATGATCATCCATCTTGCGTGCCCGGCTCTCCCGGGTCCCTGCAGGAATCCCGTCACGTGGTGCGCCGGTACTGGCGATTCAGGGACCGGTCCCAGGTGGCCTGGCTATAGTCCAGCAGATGAACGACATACAGGAACATGCACCGGCTCCCCTTGAGCGGGTGGTGACAAGGCTGGTCAATCCGATTGGTTTCGTGCTTGTTCTGCTGGTCTTCCTCTTCGTGCCTTGCATTGCCACTAGTGCGGGATCCGGACATCCAAAATTGAAACGGATAGTCGATGAAGGCTTCACCGGTTGGAACATCGCCACTGAAGCGAACACGTTTCCCGCGTCGGTCCGCGTTCTCCCAGTCGCCCTGCTCGTCGTGCTTGTGGTAGGTGCGGGTACCGCCCTGGCACGCAGTCCGCAGAAGCAGAGCTTCGTCGCCGCCGTTACAGCGACAGTCTCCGGTGGACTCCTGGTGGCGACCGGGCTGTGGGCCTCGGAGTCGCTGGACGTAATAGGGCATGAGTTTCTGCCAATGCCGTCGACCATGCCGCCAGCCGAAGTTGCGAAATTCTTCGACAACCTCGGAATCAGGGTAGAGGTCAGCCTCGGGTTCTGGCTGGGGCTGGCGACACTCGCTGTGATCATCGCATTCAATGTCCACCTGGTGCTGCGCAGCAGACGCCGCCCTGCCACAGCAGTTCGCTGAGTGCCTGATACCTCAGGCCCCTCCCCCCACGGAGGGGCCTGAGGTATGAACACACCCTTGGCCACTTCGGATCTGGCCGACACCTTCCCTGTCTCCCGAGCACCACACGCTGTCTGGTGCGCGAGCGGGCCGAGTACGTGACGCGGGGCGAATGTGGCGAGGGGGAGAGTTCAGATCTGATACACGCTTCCGGAGTAGATCCAGCCGGTGTGCGGGTAGTAGATGCGGAACCACTTGTTGCCGGAGCTGTTGATGCAGGCGCCATCGGAGGCCAGCCGTGTGCCGGCGCGGACCCAGGCGACGACCTCCCAGTGCTTGGCGGGACCTTTTCTGATCGGGGCCTTGTTGTAGGTCTTGAGCCAGATCGGCGTCTCGAAATCGTCGCAGTCCGCCGCCGAGGCCGTCCCGGGGCTGAGGGCCACTGTGCCGGTCGTGGCCAGGACCGCCGTCATGAGTGCGGCCGCCATTTTGTGTGCGCGCATGTCGTGCCTCCTTCGCCCCCGAACCGCTTATGGGCGGGACCGGTTGTAGAAGCCACCGCCGCGAAGTGACCTTGATCATCGATCAAGGTTTAGGCCCCGTCAAGACCTTCCGCGCGACGCAGATCGGGCTCGACGGCACCACCGCCTTCATCGCCCCACCCGGCCCGGACGCTGAACGGCCTGTGCCGCTCAAGGCTGGAAGTCGCACGCACGCGTCTGGACGGGCGGCAGGTGGCAATTGTCCTGAACGCAGCCCTTGCCCATCTGGCTGGCCACGAGATCGACCACCTGTATGGACGGCTCTATATCGACCGGATGCGTGAGGGCACCCGATCCCCGTTGAGGAGTACAGGGGTACCGGCCAAGCCTGGTCCCACCGAGGCGGGTTGTTCCAGCTCGGAGGACGGGACGATGTCTACGCGTCCGTGGTCCCACCGGTCTTCGCGGAAGCCGCCGAGGCGGCTGCGGCCATGGTCCCCCGCCGCGCCGGCCCCCAACGCGAAACCAGCGGCCCCCTCGACCCACACGAGATCAAGGAAACCGCTGGTTAGTGGCGGAGGATCGGGGATTTGAACCCCGGATGGGCTTGCACCCAAACCGCATTAGCAGTGCGGCGCCATAGACCGGACTAGGCGAATCCTCCAGTAGCCATCAGGCTCAGGACAGGTTACCGGTTCGGTGAGTCACCCGGCAAAGTCTGACCTGCGGCCTGGACAGCATAGTCGGAAACGCCGTCGGGCGTCCCGCTCCCGGGGCCGCGGGAGCGGATCAGGATCGTCAGCCGCCCAGCGAGAACCCGGTGAACCCGCAGGCCTTGGCCAGGTCGTTCCCGTGCTGCCGCATACCCGCCAGGTCGGGCTGGCGCGGGGACGTGCTGCCGGACTGCACCTGCCGCAGCATCGACGCCGTCTCGTCGAGGTCGCCCGCGAACGCGGTCGCCGCGGTCTCGACGTCGCCGCCGGCGTTCTGCCCCTCGGACCGGACCTTGGACGCTGTGTCCGCGAACTTCTGCGCGGTCGCCGAGGCGCCGCTCGGCGTCGTCATCGACATGCCGCTGGTGGAGAAGCTCCGCAGCTCCGTCTCGATGTTCTTGCAGGCGGTCTTCTTCTTCCCGCCCGCGATAGCGTCGACTGCGCCGCAGCCCGTGGAACCGAGCATCAGGCCACCGACGGCGAGGACGCCGACCAGCTTGGTGGCGGACATGCGCATGAGGATTCTCCTTCAGGGGGTTGGGCATGGACGGGCTCAAGACTCGCAGGTCACTCCCGCCTCAATCACCCCTTTGGCGCAACACCGCCACAAAGGGTTCCGTGACTCAAGTCACACCTCTGGCGTCTCCGCGCCCGTCCCGAGAACCGATTCGCCGACACCCCGTAGAGCCGGTACAGTAGCTGCGGCAGGCACCCGTAGCTCAACGGATAGAGCATCTGACTACGGATCAGAAGGTTAGGGGTTCGAATCCCTTCGGGTGCGCACACGGCAAAGCCCCCTTCCGATCACGGACGGGGGCTTTTGCGTGCGCCATGGGAGCCACTAGTTCAGATCAGGGCCCAAGAGGGCAGCGGCCCATCCCCGAGTGCCGCAGCTCGTGCGGGTGCCAGTGGTCGAGGACGGCCGCGTGGGCCGCGCATCCTGCCACGCCCGCCGAACAGATGAGGCCCCGTGGTTCCAGGAAGGAGCACGGGGCCACAGGCTGAGCGGTACCAGACTCCTGTCAGGAGCAGGACTGGTACCAGCCGTCGGTGACGTCCTCAGGGACGTCAACGACGGCCAACTTGGCGCCGAGGCGAACGGAGCCCCCTCGACGACCTCCAAAACCGAAGGGCCACTCGACGACGGTCGCGGAGGCGGTTTCGCTGAACTCCTCCTTGACCGCTCGCGTGGCGGCGTCGTCCTTGGGGCGGACGTGGACCTAGCGCTCGTCGTCCTCGGGGATCGAGTCGAAGCCCTCCGGGGCCCCCTCGACGTTCAGGCGGACGTTGGAGAAGAGCATGTTTCCCTCCTCCGTCTCCACCCCAGCGCCAGGCCAGACGGCGATGGTCGCGGAGGCGCCCTCGCTGACTTTCTCCTTGACCGTTCGCGTGGCGGCGTCCCTGAGGGGCTCGTCGCCGATACGTACGATGTCTATTTCGATCTGCATTGTCATGTCCTCCGTGAGGTGTTTGGCTCGAGCACGGTTCGACGAGCTCGAACCGGTCGGCCGGACTCCTGCCTTGCGGTCCGGTCACAGAGGACAGTGCGAAGGACGGGGTGGCCCGCAACCTCGCGGGGGACGGAGAGACGCTTGTCAGGCGCCCTATGGACCATGGAACCGGAAGCCGCGTCGGCGGCCGCCGGAGCGAATGATCTTGAATCGCGGCGAGCGCACGCCGGTGGGCGTCACGGCTGATCGAGGTGTTTGGCGAAGACGATGGCCTGGCGGTGGTATCTCATGCGGCGCTCGTAGAACGGGACAGATACGGGGCTGTCGGCGTAGGTGTCGAGCATGACCATGTGGGCGCCGCGCTCACTGGCCCAGTGCTCTACTGAGGTCATCAGGGCCGCTCCCGCTCCTGAGCGCCAATGATCCCGCTGGACGGCGAGCGCGTTGACGAAGACCCGAGGGAGCGCGACCTCGCGGACCAACTGGCGATCGGCGTCGGTGTGCGGTGGCAGGAAGGCCGCATCGACGAACCCGATCGCCTCTCCGTCGTGTTCGGCCACCCGGACGAAGCCGTCCTCTCCTTTGGTCAGCAACTTGTCCTCAAGCCAGACGTCGAGGCCGTCACGGCGGGGGGACTGGAACGACTCCGGGGCGATCTCTCGGTAGAACTCGGCGAAGTCGCACCACGCCACTGCTATGCCAGTGCCGTCGCCAGGTCTCCGGGCGCGGATCTCGATCATGACCCCAGTCTGCGTCAGGGCCGAGGGGCGCAGGCGGATGACGGCGCCCCCGCCAGGTGGGGTGGCGGGGGCGCGGTGGGACGGGTCAGTGGGGCTCGGGGCCGGCGGTGAGCGGCGTGGAGAGGGGCTTGCCGACGGCGAGGAACGGGCGGCCCATCATGCCGTTGATGACGCCGGCGGCGGAGGCGTACCACGCGCAGATGGCGGTCAGGACCCCGATGTAGCCGCCGATCTTGATGGTGTTCTCGCTGGTGGAGAAGTTCCCGATGAACAGGATGATCTCCGTCGCCTCCAGGGTCACGAACACCGCGAGGATGGCCTGGTTGACCTGCGTCGCCCACAGCATCATGTAGGTGTTGAAGATCGCGAAGGCGAGCAGGATCCAGCCCAGGTCGTTGGCCTGCTGCACGGGGGTGGTCTTCCCTGCGACCAGCACGACGTACAGGCCGAGGCCGATCCAGAAGCCGCCGTAGGACGAGAAGGCCGTCGCACCGAACACGTTCCGGTTGCGGAACTCCCACATGCCGGCCAGCAGCAGGACCACGCCGCCGTAGGCGAGGGCGTAGCCCAGCCAGGCGACGGTGCCGTCGGTCCAGGCGGCGTTCTTGGCGGAGAAGAGGAACATGGTCAGGGCGAAGGCCGCCAGTCCCAGTGGGGCCGGGTCTGCTACCGCGGACGGGGCCTGAGGGGTGGACTCTTGCTCGACGTGGGTCATGGTGCCTCCTCGTTGGAGTCCCATCGCCGTGTCTCGCTCGGTCTCGGCGGGCCGGACAGGGATGGACGAAGAAATGCGGACAGCGGACGCCCGGGCGTCCCCTGCGCCATGGGGACCGTCCCCGTTTCGGATCATAACTTCGCTTGCGCGTCAGGTCATGGCCTTGTTAGTGGGATATTTCCGGCGTATAACTGCTAATCGGAACCGTCAAGATCGAAGTGTCCGGTAGGGGACGGCCTCGACCATGTCCGGGCACCTCGATATGCCGCGTGCTTTGCATCGCATGTACTGCGCCTTTGGGTATGCGCGCCCGCATTGAATTCGCGGGTGAGAATCGCTGACAACCTTTGGGAAAGGTGTTGCGGCTATTTCACCACGGCGGTGCCGAACATCGGCGGATCCCCGAGCCGGGCGCGGTGGGAGACGGGAGCGTTCCCGTCGATGTCGACGACCCCGAGACGTTCACCCAGTTCAGCCCCGATATGGACCTGCCCGGTCCACCTCATCGGCTCCGGGTCCCGGGCGAGGGCGTCGATGACCCGGCCGCTGAACTCGGCGGACTCCGCGCCCGCGGCGAACGCCTTGTACCGGCCAGGGGCGCCCTCGAAGAGCGCCTTGTTGCGCTCGGTTTTCAGCAGGCCCATCCAGAGTGAGATGACGGCCACGTTGTACGGCTGGAAGTCCACCGCCATGTCGTGCGCCATCTTGTCGACGGCGGCCTTTCCCGCGCCGTACGCCGGGCCGTGCATGTAACAGCGTCCGCCGAACGACGACGTGTTGACGATGAGACCCCCATTGTTCCTGATAAGGAGTGGGGCGGCGTAGTAACTCGCCACGTAGGCCGAACGCATTCCCACGTCGAACATGCTCTGCAGCGCCAGCGGCTTCTCCCAGAAAGGCCCTCCCCGAGTGAGGCCGTCCGGGATCGTGAACGCGTTGTTGACGAGAATGTCCAGCGCGCCGTGCTCCCGCTCCACCCGTTTGAACAGGGCTTCCACCTGCGCGTCGTCGGAATGGTCGCAGATCACCGGGACGCCGGTGCCGCCGCGGGCGTCGATCTCCGCGGCGGTGGCGAACACCGTCCCCGGAAGGTCCGCGTCGCCCTCCGAACGGGTGCGCCCGGTCACGTACACCGTCGCGCCGGTGCCGCCGAGCGCCAGCGCGATCCCCTTTCCGGCGCCGCGGCTGGCGCCCGTGACCACCACGACCCGGTCTTCGGTGAGGCTCACCTGTCACTCCCCGGATAGAAATTCGAGCATCGCCGCCGTGGTCTCGCCGGGCTTCTCCATCTGCATCATGTGGCCGGCCTTCTCGATCATCCGGACGCCGCGGAGGTCGGCGTGGTGTTCCGCCAGCCTGTTCAGCGGGTCGGGGCCGTGCCAGCCCTCAAGGTCGGCGTCCTGTTCGCTTCCTATGAAGTAGAACGGGACGGGATTCTTTCCGCCGCCGTACGACTTGCGGTACTCCCAGGAGAGGTCCATGGCGCGATACCAGTTCAGCCCGCCGGTGAAGCCGCTGCGGCTGTAGGCGTCGACGTAGAACTCCAGTTCCGGCTCGGTCAGCCATGCCCACGGCAGCGGCGGCGGCTCCGGGAGGGCGTCGATATAGGACGTCCCCGGCGGCCGCCGCCAGACATCGAGATAGTGGTAGTCGCTGGAGAGCGCGTAGAACAGCCTGCGGAGGAATTCGCGGGGCGCCGCGGCGAGATCGCGGTCGGCGACACCGGGAGCGGTGAAGTAATGGATGTGGTTGAAATGCCGCTCGGCCTGCCGGGCGGCGAGCGTCAGGGGTGACTCCTCGCTCGGGGTGAAGAAGGGGTTCTCCAGCCCGATGATCGCGGCGACGCGGTCCGGGTGGTGGTGGGCGAGATCGTAGGCGGCGAACAGCCCGAAATCGAGGCCGCTGAAGACGGCCTTCTCCGCTCCGAGGTGGTCGAGGAGGCCGACGACGTCGCCCACGATCCGGTCGACGTCGTACTCGCGGGGGTCCGCAGGCCCGCTGGTCTGCCCCATGCCGCGCATGTCGGGCGCCACGACCCGGAACCCGGCGTCGGCGATCGGCCCGATCTGGTGACGCCAGCTGAACCAGAGGTGCGGGAAACCGTGGAGGAGGACGACGAGCGGCCCGTCCCCCTGCTCCACGTAGTGGACGTCCAGGCCGTTGATGCGCGCGTACCGATGAGTCCAGCCGGCCATGCTGCGGATCCTCCGGGTCGGGAAGCCGACCCATCGGACTGTGCAGGACATCGTCCGCGCCGACACCGAGGTGTCCCGCTCAGTGGGAACCCAAGGTGATGCGGACGACCGTCCCCTTGGCGGGTTCGGAGAGCAGTTCGGCACGTCCGCCATGGGCGGCCGCTATGGCGGCGACGATCGGGAGGCCGAGACCGGTGCCGCCTTGGTCGCCCCTGTGGAAACGCTCGAAGGCACGGGCCGCGTCCTCCGGGGACATGCCCGGCCCCTCGTCCTCGACCTCGATCAGACCTGGGGCCAGACGGATGGTCGTGGGCGTTCCGGGGGGTGTGTGGGCACGCACATTGGCCAGCAGGTTCGCGAAGACCTGGCGGATGCGGGCCTCGTCGACGGTCGAGACCAGAGTGTCGGGGGCGTCCAGCACGATGGGACGGTCGGGCGCGGCGGCGGTCGCGTCGGCGACGGCGTCCCGGGCGAGGACGACCAGGTCCGCGGTGGCCGGGTGCAGGGACGCCTCGCGGTCGAGGCGGGCGAGTTCGAGGAGGTCGGTGACCAGGCTGTTCATCCGGCGCGCCTCGTCCTCGATGCGGCGCATCGCGTCCGGCAGTTCGTCGGGCCCGAGCGCGCCGTGCCGGTACAGCTCCGCGTAGCCCTGGATGGCCGTCAGCGGAGTCCGCAACTCGTGCGAGGCGTCCGCGGCGAACTCGCGGACCCGGGCCTCGGAGCGGCTCCGCGCCCAGAACGCCTGCTCGATCCGCTCCAGCATCACGTTGATGGCGGCGGCGAGCCGGGCCGTCTCGGTGCGCCGCCCGGGGCCGGGCATGCGGGCGCGCAGGTCCCCGCCGGCGGTGATCGCGTGCGCGGTGCCGGCCATCCGGCTCAGCGGCAGCAGGCCGCGGCGGATGAGCCACCGCCCGAGCACGATCAGCACGGCGAGCAGGAGCGCGGCCGTGGCGATCTCGGTCAGGACGAGGTTGCGCACGGCGGCATGGATCTCGCTGAGGGGCGACGCCACGACCACGACACCGTTCCGCCAGGGACGCGCCACCGCGCGCAGCCCGGGAAGGGAGAACGGTTCCAGGCTCTGCGCGCGGGCGGCCAGCTCGCCCGGCCCGAGCCGGCCCACCTCGGCGACGGCCTGGCCGGGGGACGGCTGGTCGCCGCTGAGCACCCGGACCCGTCCCGCCGGTCCCACGGCCAGCACCACGAACTGGGCCGGCGCCACTCCCTGCTCGGGCAGGCCGGGTTTCAGCAGCCGCGACACCGCGCGGTCGCGGGTGGCCTGGAGCTGCCCGTCCACCCGGTGCATCAGGTACCCGTTGAGGACGAGCGCGCTGACCAGCCCCATGATCGCGAGTCCGGCGGTGGTGACGGCGAGGAGGCCGGTGAGCAGCCGGGCGTTGAGCGTCATGGCCGCAGCGCGTAACCCACCCCGCGCTGGGTGTGGATGAGCGGGGTGCCGAGCGGGTCCAGCTTGCGGCGCAGATAGCTGATGTAGGTCTCGACGACCTGGGGGTTGCCGTGGTCCCAGCCCCACACGCCGTCGAGGATCTGGGCGCGGGAGAGGACCATGCCCTCGTTCCGCATCAGGTAGGCGAGCAGCCGGAACTCGGTCGGCGACAGGTCGACGCCCACGCCGCCGCGCCGCACCGTCCAGTGCGCCTCGTCCAGTTCGAGGTCGGCGACCCGCAGGACGGCGTCCTCGGGGGCCGCCGCCGGGGCCGCCCGGCGCAGGACGGCCCGCACCCGGGCGATCAGCGCCTCGATCGAGAACGGCTTGGTGACGTAGTCGTCCCCGCCGAGCGTGAGCCCCGTGACGGTGTCGGACGGCGTGTCCCGCGCGGTCAGGAAGATCACCGGCACCTGGTCGCCGTCCGCTCGCAGCCGCCGGCACACCTCGAAGCCGTCCACGTCGGGCAGCATGACGTCCAGCAGCACGAGGTCGGGCCGTGCCTCCCGCGCCGCTCGCAACGCGTCCTCGCCGGTGCCCGCGGTGACGGTCACGAAGCCGTGGAACCGCAACGCGACATCGATGAGGTCACGGATGTTGGCCTCGTCGTCCACGACGAGTACCCGCCGGCTCTCACTCATCGGCTCCCGCAGTCCACTCCCTCAAGCCCTCCCGCCGAAGGTACCGCCAAGACGGGCCGGTCGGGTCGGGTGGTCAGCGGGGCTTGGGGACGCGGACCAGGCGGGCGGTTCGAGTGGTCCCGGAGCGTTCGCCCGCGACGAGGACCTGGTCGCCGTTCGCCAGGGCCTTGATGGCGGACTTCTCGCCGTTCTTGCGGACGCGGGTCTTGTCGCCCGCCGTCCACGTCCAGGAGACGCCGTCGTCGCTGCGGACGGTCAGCCCGGTCGACGAGACGGCCGTGATCTTGCCGCGCTGCCAGGTGGCGAGGTGGAAGCCGTCCTTGCGCCTGACGGTGGCCTCGCCGTGGACGCCGCGGAGCGCGCGGGCCCGGCGGAACGGATGCCCCTTGCCCGGATCCCCTTTGCCCGCGTGCGCCGTGCGGGACGGGGACGGCGTGGGGTTGGCGGCCGAGGCGGGGACGGCGAGGTAGAGGCCGAGCCCGAGGAGCCCGGCGGCGCCGACGCCGGCCGCGATCGTCTTGCGGTTGGTTCGCATGCCGATCAGGTAACCGGTCGCGTCTGGCAGAAGTCCACGCGGAATCCTGGGAGAACCCTGAGAGTTCCCCGAAGGCCGTGGATCAGGGCTCGGGCGTGAGGGTTTCCAGGACCTGGTCGCCGTATTTGGCGAGCTTGTTCTCGCCCACGCCGTTGACGCGGCCCAGTTCGGCGAGGGTGGCGGGGAGGGCCGTGGCTATCTCGCGGAGGGTCGCGTCGTGGAAGATGACGTAGGCGGGGACGCCCTGCTCCTTGGCGGTCGCGGCGCGCCAGGTGCGCAGGCGCTCGAAGATCGGCATCGCCTCGGCGGGGAGGTCGACCGGGGCCTTGGACGCCTTGGCGGTCTTCGCCGCCTTCGCGGCGGGACGTTCCGGTTCGCGGCGCATCATCACCTTGCGCTCGCCGCGCAGGACATCGCCGCTCGTGTCGGTCTGCAGGAGGGTCCCGTGATTGCTCTCGACGGCGATCAGGCCCTGCGCGAGGAGCTGGCGGACGACGCCGCGCCATTCGGCCTCGCGTAGTTCGGTGCCGACGCCGAAGGACTTCAGCGCGTCGTGGTCGAACTGGATGACCTTGGCGTTCTTCTTGCCGAGCAGGATGTCGATGATGTGGCCGGCGCCGAACTTCTGGCGGCGTTCCCGCTGGAGTCGGACGATCACCGACAGCACCTTCTGCGCGGGAACGGTCGCGTCCCACGTCTCGGGCGGCGTCAGGCACGTGTCGCAGTTGCCGCACGGTTCGCCCGGCTGGCCGAAGTAGTTCAGCAGCTGGACGCGGCGGCATTCGACCGTCTCGCAGAGGGCGAGCATGGAGTCGAGGTGCGTGCTCTGGCGGCGCCGGTGGGCGGCGTCGCCCTCGCCGCCGTCGATCATCTTGCGCAGGTTGACGACGTCCTGCAGGCCGTAGGCGAGCCAGGCGGTGGACGGGAGGCCGTCACGCCCGGCGCGTCCCGTCTCCTGGTAGTAGCCCTCGACGGACTTCGGCAGGTCGAGGTGGGCGACGAAGCGGACGTCGGGTTTGTCGATGCCCATGCCGAACGCGATGGTCGCGACGATGACGAGGCCGTCCTCCCGGAGGAAGCGCGCCTGGTTCGCCGCGCGTGTATCCGCGTCCAGGCCCGCGTGGTACGGGAGGGCTTCGATGCCGTTCTCCGTCAGGAACGCGGCGTGCTTCTCGACCGAGTTGCGCGACAGGCAGTACACGATGCCCGCGTCGCCCTTGTGCTCGTCCTGGAGCAGGCGCAGCAGCTGGCGTTTGGCGTCGGTCTTCGGCTCGATCCGGTACTGGATGTTGGGACGGTCGAAGCTCGCGACGAAGTGCCTGGCGTCCTCCAGGCGGAGCCGGGAGGCGATCTCCGCGCGAGTCGCCTCGGTGGCGGTCGCGGTGAGGGCGATGCGCGGGACGTCCGGCCAGCGTTCGTGCAGTCCGGACAGCATCAGGTAGTCGGGGCGGAAGTCGTGCCCCCACTGCGACACGCAGTGCGCCTCGTCGATCGCGAAGAGGGAGACGTTCCCGCGGTCGAGCAGCTCGACGGTGGTGCCGAGCCGCAGGCGCTCCGGCGCCAGATACAGGAGGTCGAGTTCGCCCGCGACGAACTGCGCCTCCACGACCCGCCGCTCGTCGATGTCCTGCGTGGAGTTGAGGAAGCCGGCCTGGACGCCGAGGGCGCGCAGCGCGTCCACCTGGTCCTGCATGAGGGCGATGAGCGGGGAGATGACGATGCCGGTGCCCTTCCGGACCAGCGCCGGGATCTGGTAGCACAGCGACTTCCCGCCGCCGGTCGGCATCAGGACGAGGGCGTCCCCGCCTCCGGCGACATGCTCGATGATCTCCCGCTGGCCGTCCCGGAACGTGTCGTAGCCGAACACGCGCCGCAGGGTGTCGAGCGCCTCGGTGGAAGTCATCGGCTCATACTATGAACCGCCGCGGACACCCGTCCCGCGAACGTTCACCTGTGGACAACCTCCACCAGTTCGGGTGTCAGCTCATCCAGGCCGTGCGCGACGTGCGCGGCCAGCGCCAGCGCGTCGGATGCCGGCGGGTGCGCCGGGCGGGGGATCGCGACCACCGTCATCTCCGCCGCGTGCGCGGACCGCAGCCCGTTGCTGGAGTCCTCGATCGCGACGCAGTCACGGCCCGCGACCTCCAGCCGGGCGGCGACGGCGAGATACCCGTCCGGAGCCGGCTTGCCCCTGTCGACCTCTTCGGTCGACACGGTCGCGTGGAACAGGCCGTCCACCCCGAGCAGGCCGAGCACCAGGTCGATCAGCGCCCGCGGGGACGAGCTGGCGAGGCCCAGCGGACGGTACCCGGCCATCCGGCGGACGGCGTCCTCGGCCCCCGGCAGCAGCGGCAACCCGTCCACGTAGCGCTGCGACATCTGGTCGACCACTTCGTAGGCGACCTCCTCCGCCGTGACGCCCTCGACGAGATCGGTGGCGATGTAGCTCGCCCACTCCTCGGTGCTCATCCCCATGAGCCGGTCCTGGGTGTCGGGGAGCCAGCGTCCGCCGCGGTCCGCGACGTAGGCGCGCCGCACCTCCTCCCACACCGGCTCGGAGTCGATCAGGACGCCGTCCAGGTCGAAAACGACAGCCTGCACGGACATGAAGCCCTCCATGATTCTCTGCGCGACGTCGCGTCACTACCCGGTGCGGTCGGACCGCAACCTTGCGCAGCGAGTTCGGACGAACCGTATTTATCCGGCGAATTGGACATGATCCGGTTCGAGTCTGGCATGGTGGAGAGCCTCCGAACCCCCTCCGGAGTCACTGCAGAGGAGATCTGCCCATGGTGTTCCTCGGTTTTCTCCTGGTCGCCGCCGCCCTCGCGGTCGGAGCCGGCGTCGTCCTGGACAACACCGACCCGGCGAACCTCGTCGTTTTCGGCCAAGCCGTTCCAGTACTGGAGAACGAATGGCAGGTGTTCCTCGCCGGGGCGGGCGTCGCCATCGTCCTCGTGAGCGGCATGCTGCTCATCTACTCGGGCGCCGCCCGACGCGTCCGCGCACGCCGTGACCTGCGCGACCTCCGCGAGGAGCGCGAGGAGTCGCTGACCACGCTGGAGATGGAGAAGCGGCGCCTGCAGCGCGAGCTCGCCCACGCCCGGCAGAACTCCCCGCGGCAGGGCGGCCGGCCGCAGGCCGCGCCGCGCGAGCCCGCCGTGCAGGGCGGTCCCGGCACGGGGCGGCCGCGGGCCGGGAACCGTTCGCAGGTCGCGGCCACCTCCCCCTTCTTCGACCGCGGGGAGTAGTACGCGGTGCTGACGGGACCGTCCGCCCAATAGCCGCGCAGAGGGATGACGCGGACGGTCCCGGACCAGCATGATCGTGCCGTGCGAATACTTTTCAAGGTCGGCATCACCGCGGTGGCCCTGTGGGTCGCCACGGTCCTGATCGACGGCATCGCGCTCGGCGACCAGACGACCGGCCGGCGGGTCCTCACGCTGGTCGCCGTCGCGGTCATCTTCGGCCTGGTCAACGCCGTCATCAAGCCGATCATCAAGACCCTCGGCTGCGCCTTCTACGTCGTCACGCTCGGGCTGATCGGGCTCGTGGTGAACGCGCTGCTGCTCTGGCTGACGAGCGAGCTGGCGCAGCGGCTGGACCTGCCGTTCCACGTGTCCGGTTTCTGGCCGGCCTTCTGGGGCGCGATCGTGGTCGGCGTCGTCGGCTGGCTGCTCCACCTCTTCATCCCCGAGGACGACAAGGACAAGGACCGGGACTAGCGGCCCGGGGCGGCGGTCAGCGCGCGTTCGAACGGGCTCTCCTCCAGGCGGCCGGACGGTTCGCCGGCGTACTCCCGGTAGCCCGGCGGACGCGCGCCGGCCGTCCCCACGAGGATCCAGCGGCGCGCCCGGACGGCCCCGATGAGGAACTCGCCGTCCGTCACCGCCCCGGCGTCCGCGACGATCAACGCGTCGAACTCCTCGTCGCCGACGGTCAGTCCGGCGCCCGCCGGGGTCCCGACGACCAGGTCGGCGGTGCGCAGCAGGACCTCGCTGCCCACGGCCCGCCCGCCCTCCATGTAACCGGTGAGCTCCTCGATCCGGGCCATCGCCCGCCGCTGATGGGTGGGAACGGCCTCCGGGTCGTCGGCCGGATCCGCCCCGCAGATCTCCCGGACGTTCTCCCGCGAACGGGCCTCGGTCTGCGTGAGCGTCTCCAGCTCGGCCTCCCAGGAGGTCATCTCCTGCGCGCCCTCCTCGGTGAGACGCGCCAGCGCGGCCGCCGACTCCGCCGCGTTCGCAGCGGCGGCCTCCGCGTCCGCCCGGGCCCGCGCCGCCGCCGAGAGCGCCTCCTCACGGGACGTCCGCGCGGTGTTCACCCGCTCCTCGATCGCCTGCGCGGCCTGGTGCGCCGCCCGCGCGCGCAGGCCGGCCTCGGTGGCCCGCTCCACCGACTCCGACGCCAGCCGCGCCTGCTCCCGGTGCTCGGCGCCCGCCTTCTCCCGCTCCGCCGCCAGCCAGGCCAGCTCCGTGCCGAGGCGCTCCTGCGCCTCCTGCGCCGCCTTCAGCCGCGCCCCGCCCTCCGACACGAACGACGCCAGCCCGCGCCGCAGCCGCTCCGCCTGCTCCGCCGCCTCCCTGGCCTCCCGCGCCCGCGACGCCGCCTCGTCCGCCTCCCGCGTCCGCGTCTTGACCTCGGCGCGCAGGCTGCGCAGCTCGGACGGCGGCGACGCCACGTGCAGCCGCTGCCCGAGCGACATCTTCCGGCGCTGCGCCGCCAGCGCGGACTCCGCCGAGACCAGCCGGTAGTAGGCGGCATGCCCCTCCGCGGCGGCGTCGGCGTCCGCCGCTGTCAGCCGGTGCGCCTCCTCCGCCGCGCCGGGCAGCGCCTCCCGCGCCCGCGTCAGCTCGTCGGTGAGGGACGCCTCCGCCTGCCGCGCGCCCTGCAACTCCGCCTGCGCCGTCTTGGCCCGCTCGTCCATCTGGACGCACCGCGCGTAGGCGGCGTCGGCGGTCCGCGTCAGCGTGTTCGCCTCGGCGCCCGCCTCGTCCGCCGCCTGTTTCAGCCGCTGCGCCTCCGCCCGCGGCTCTACCAGCTCCGCCTCGGCCTCCTCCTGGACGCCGGTGAGCCGCTCCGCCTCGGCCTCGGCGGCGGCCGCCGCCTCCTCCGCGGCGCCCGCCGCGTCCCGCGCCTCCCCGATCGCGGCGGACAGGCCGGCCTTCTCGACCTCCAGCCGCTCGGCCCGCCGCAGGTTCTCCGACTGGACGGCCTGGAGCGCCGCCGCGTCCCGGGGCCACTGCTCCAGCCACATCAGCCCGCGCCGCAGCAGCCGCACCTCCGTCTGCCACGACAGCCGCCACGCCTCCCCGACCGGCCGGAGCGCCGCCGACCGCACCCGCGTCTCCGGCGCCGACGGTCCCTCCTCCGGAACCGCCGGCTCCATCGCGGGCGGCGTGGGCAGCGGCTCCGCCCTCGTCGCGCCGGACGGGCTCGCGTCCGCCGCGGGGACGTCGACCAGGGGCTTGAACTCGATCGTCCCGTTCGACCCCGGCTCCCGCACCGGCGGCGCCGGCTCCTTTTCGACGGGCGGCATCGCCCGCGTCGCCACCGACCCCGACTCCGCCGTCTCCGGGAGCGTCTCGATCAGCAGGGAGAAGATCTCGGGATCGCCCTCCATGGTCCGCAGCAGCTCGGCGGCCTTCTCCCGGGTGGGCGCGACCAGCAGGGCCCGGCCGTCCGCCGCCGTCAGCTCCCTGACCGCCTCCCGGACGACGCCGGCCTCGTCCCCCTCCGGAACCTCGACCAGCCGCAGCGGGTCGGTGTCGTCCAGCGCCCCGGGCGCGACCAGGAACCGGGCCAGCACGTCCCAGTCCCCGACGACCCGGCCGTCCCGCAGCGCCCGCAGGGCCGCGATGTGCGGCGCCCACCCGACCGGCGGGACGTCCTCGGGCACCTCCCGAAGCCGCGCGTCGATCCGCTCGTAGAACTCGCTCAGCGGCCCGTAAACGCTTTCGACCAGCTCACGACGGCCTTCTTCGCCCGAGTCCGTCCCCAACGGCGGCGTGGGGTCGCTCGCCTCGATCGGCACGGTCTCGAGCCCGGCCCGGGCATCGATCTCCTCGCCCGCAGGCTCTTCGTCCTCCTCACCACCGGTGACCACACGGCTTGCACCGGCGTCGCCCAGCCCGGGGACGCCCTCCCCAGAGACTGCCGACGCGTCCTCCGCAGTCCCGCCGGGGCCAGCCGCGGGTTCTCCGTCGCTCGCCTCTTCCGGCGACGTGCCCGCCGGGTCCTCGTCGGAGGGCGTCTCGGGATCAGACGCAGGATCTGCGCTGCCTGCCGTCTCGCGCGGCGGGGTGTCCTCGGGGATGTCGCTGGCCGGTGGATCGTCAGCGGGTGTTTCGAGGGCAGCCGTGGCTTCCTCGCCGCTTATCGCCTCTTGCGGTGACGTGTCTTCTGGGGCCTCGGCCGGTGGACCGTCAGTGGGCGTGGCGTGGGCGGCCGTGGGTTCTTCGTCCTCGTCGTCCGGTGGCTTGTCGGCGGGTGTCTCAGGGGCGACCGCAGGTTCGCTGCTTGCCGTCTCGTGCGGCTGGGTGGGCTCTGGGGCGTCGTCGTCCGGTGGCTGGTCGGGGAGTTCCGCGTCGGTGGACGGGACGGTTTGGGGGAGGGGGACGGCCACCGTCGGGAGTTCGGAGTCAGGGACGTAGTGGGGCCTGGCGTCGTCTTCGTCAGGACCGTTGGTTTCCGGAGGCTGCTTCACCGTTTCGTCCCGTCCCAGAGGCATATATGTTCCCCTTGTGCCCGGGACTAACGTCTCATACGCGGCGGGTCAGCGGTGCCCGGCGAGGGCCGCGTGATGATCTTCACCGTGGCGGGGCTCCGGGTCGGGGTGGACGAGGGCGCCGGTGAGGCGGGGCAGCGCGTGCAGCAGGCTGTGCTCGGCGTCCACGGCGATCTCGTGGGCTCGGACGACGGTCGAGGCCGGATCGACGACCACGTCGCATTCGGCGCGCAGGTTGTGCCCGATCCAGCGGAGGCGGACGTCGCCCACGGCCAGGACGCCGGGAGTCGATGACAGGGCGGCTTCGGCGCGGTCGACCAGGGCGGGGTCCACGGCGTCCATGAGGCGGCGCCAGACCTCGCGGGCCGTCTGCCACAGGACGACCAGGATCGCCAAGGTGATGAGCAGGCCGACGACCGGGTCGGCCCAGGGAGCGCCCAGGGCGATGCCCGCGGCGCCCAAGAGGACGGCCAGGGATGCGAAACCGTCCGTGCGGGCGTGGAGGCCGTCGGCGACCAGGGCCGCGGAGCCGATGCGGCGGCCCACGCGGATGCGGTAGCGGGCCACCAGTTCGTTGCCCAGGAAACCGGCCAGGGCGGCGCCCGCCACGGCCGCCACGTGGTCCACAGGCTGTGGATGGGTCAGGCGCTGGACGGCGGCGTACCCGGCGGCGACGCACGACGCCGCGATGGCCAGGACGATGAAGACGCCCGCGAGGTCTTCGGCGCGTCCGTACCCGTAGGTGTAGCGGCGGGAGGGCGGGCGCCGGCCGAGGACGAACGCTATGCCCAGCGGGACGGCCGTCAGGGCGTCGGCGGCGTTGTGGAGCGTGTCGCCCAGCAGCGCCACCGAGCCGGTGAACGAGACCACGACGGCCTGTGCCAGCGTCGTCGCGCCGAGCCCCGCCAAGGAGATCCACAGGGCGCGCATGCCCTGGGCGCTCGCCTCCATCGCCGAGTCCACCTTGTCGGCCGTCTCGTGTGAATGCGGCCGCAGGGCGTGGACGGCTCGGGTGAGCCGTCCACGCCTGTGTCCATGCCCGTGACCGTGTCCCATCCCCTCACGATGGACCAGAAATCCCATTGCAGCACCTCGACAACTGCACTGTTGTCGCAGGTACACGGCTAGTGCGGGTTGGTCGCCAGTAGCTCTGCGAGGAGGTCGTCCAGGGTGACGATGCCGGCGAACTCGTTCCGGGCGTCGTTCACCACGGCGAGCTGGGCGCGGCCCCGGCGCATGCGGCTGACCGCGTCCAGGACGGTCGTCTCCGCGGTCAGGACGGGCGCCGGGTGCGCCAGTTCGTCCGCGCGGCGTTCGCCGTCCGGTTCGGTGATGGCCGCCCGGACGTGGACGATCCCCGTCATCGCGCCGTCCTCGCCGCGGACCAGCAGCCGGCTGTGGCCGCTGGCGGTCGCGGTCCGGCGGATCTGCGCGGCGGTCGCGTCCGCGTCGATCGTGGTGACGGACGTGGCGGGCACGACGAGGGGCCCGACCGTGGCCTCCCGCGCCGAGATCGCCCGGCGCAGCAGCTCGTGGTCGTGCCGCCCGATGAGGCCGAGGCGGCGGGACTCGCCGACGAGGTGGCTGAGCCGCGCCGGGTCGGCGTGGCTGTCCAGCTCGTCCTTCGGCGTGACCCGGATGAGCCGCAGCAGCGCGTTCGTCGTCGCGTTCAGCGCCGACAGGATCGGGCGGGACACCTTCGCGAACGCGCGGAACGGCAGGGCCAGGATCAGCGCCGACCGCTCGGGGTGCGCGATCGCCCACGACTTCGGGGCCATCTCGCCGACGACCATGTGCAGGAACGTGATCACGGCGAGCGCGCAGCCGAGCGCGACCGCCTTCGACGCCGCCTCCGGCATGCCGATCGCGTGCAGCGGCGGCTCCAGGAAGTGCTCGAACGCGGGCTCGGTGACGATCGCGAGGCCCAGCGAGCACATCGTGATGCCGAACTGCGCGCCGGCGAGCATCAGCGACAGCTCGCGGACGCCCGCGACCGCGGCCGCGGCCGGGCGGCCGCCCTTCGCGGCGGCGCGTTCCAGCTGCGGGCGGTTGGCCGCGACCAGCGCGAACTCGGCCGCGACGAAGAACCCGTTCCCGAGCAGCAGCAGGACGGTGATGAGCAGCGAGGTCAGCGGGTCCATGACGCCTCCGCGGACGCGGGCACCTCGCACGGCGGGTCGGAGAGCTCCGGGGCCTCCGCCCGGACGGCCTCCGCCGTGGCCGCGCGGATCAGGATCTTCTCGGCGACCCGGCGGGCCACGCTCACGACCTCCAGGTCGACGGCGCCGCCGTCCAGCTCGACGGTGAGCCGGTCGCCCGGGCAGGGCAGCCGGCGCAGCTCCGCCATGACGAGACCGCCGAGGGTGTCGTAGGCGTCGCCCTCGGGCAGGTCGAGCCCGGTGAGCCGGCCGACCTCGTCGATGCGCATGCCGGCGTCGACGAGCCATGAGCCGTCCGGGCCGGACGTCGGGGCGTCCTCCGGGCCGTCGGTCTCGTCGGCGATCTCACCGACGAGCTCCTCGGCGACGTCCTCGAAGGTGAGGATGCCGGCGAGGCCGCCGTACTCGTCCACGACGCAGGCGAACTCCTCGCCGGAGTCGCGCATGTGCTCGATCACCCCGTACAGCGGCTGGCTGCCGGGCACCAGCAGCGCGGGCCTGGCGACCGAGCCGACCGGGGTGGACGGGTCGAGCGTGTCGTCGGCGACCTCGCGGACGCCCGCGACGCCGACCACGTCGTCGACCTCCTGCCCGTAGACCGGGTACACGCTGTGCCCCGTCTCGCGGATCAGCGCGACCAGGTCGGCGACGGGCGCGGTCGCCGGCAGCGTCCGCACCTGGGGGCGGGGCACCATGACCTCGTCCGCGGTGAGGTCGCCGAACGACAGGGCGCGGTCCAGGAGGCCGGACAGGTCGGCGGGCAGATGCCCGGCGCTGTGCGACTTGCCGATGATGTCGGCGAGCTCCTCCAGCGTCGCGCCGCTGTGCAGTTCCTCGACGGGCTCGACGCCCACGGCGCGCAGCAGACGCTCCGCCGCGCGGTCGAACAGCCGGATCAGCGGCCCCGCGACCGTCAGGTACACGAGGGTGGACGAGGCCAAAGCGCGCGCGAGCGACTCGGCCCGCGCCAGAGCGAGGTTCTTCGGGAACAGCTCGCCCAGAAGCATCTGTATGAGCGTCGCCAGGACGAAGCCGGTGGCGAGGGCGATCGCGCCCGTCGCGCCCTCCGGAATGCCGACCAGGCCCAGCAGCGGCTGGATCAGCTCGGCGAGGGCGGGTTTGGCGATGAATCCGACGACCAGGGTGGTCATCGTGATGCCGAGCTGTGCGCCCGACAGCATGAACGACAACCGGCCGATGACCTTGAGGGCTCGCCGGGCGGAGGTGTCGCCGCGCTCGGCGGCCTGTTCCAGGGTCGCGCGGTCGGCGGCGACGTAGGCGAACTCCTGGGCGACGAAGTATCCGGTGGCGGCGGTGAGAAGGATCACCGCGAGCACACCCAGTGCCGCCGTCACCATGCGGCACCGGGTCTATGGCTGGGGTCCGACACCGCGGACTCACCACTCCTCTCGTAAACGTCCTGTTTGTCGTAACGTCACCAGGGACAACGAGGTTCCCCGTGCACAGGGTACGGGTCGGTAACGATCGTCGGAGAGCGGCCGTCGCGTGACGCCGGGCTTCCGGGACGGAAACAACCTTGTCTCGGTTAGTGTCACGGATCACACTTGTATGAGAGCGTACGTCCGATAGTGGACCGGTCCGTGCTCCCAGACCGGCATTGAGGGCATGCTCAGGGGGAACCGAGAACGCGACCGTGGGGCAGACGTTGGACCAGAGCGGGGCAGGGGCCGCCGCGCCCATGAGCCGTGAAGGCGTCGACCATGCCCTGAAGAAGCTCCGGGACGAGCGCGACCGCATCGCCGCGTCCCTCCTGGAACTGGACCGCCACCAGGGCAGCCGCCTTCTGGAGGGCGCCCGGCTGACCGGCGAGACGTGGCGCCGCTGGGACGGCGCGCAGGCCCGGCTGGCGACTCTGTGGCGGCTGTTCGACGCCTACCAGCGCGTTCTGGACGCCGCCGGAGAGCTGCGCGACCGGTCGTCGCGCCCGGACGCGGCCACGCTGACGGAGCTGTCGGGGATGCTGTCGGGGTTCTCGGTCGAGCTGCCCGACGGCGAGATCCCGCTGGAGCACCGCACGCTGCTCGGCCCGCAGGAGCGCCGCATCACGCTGGACGAGGCCGTCGCGATGATGTCGGACGCCTACGAGTTCGTCGCAGGCGAGATCGCCGCCGCCGACGCCGCCTGGACGGCGCTGCTGCAGCCGCTGGAGCGGGCCGAGGAGGGCTGGCGGGAGACGGCGCGGCTGGCGCACTCGCTCGACGGCACCCGGCATCCGGAGCTCGACCGGGTCGGACGCGAGCTGACCGCGCTCGGCCGGATCGTCCGGACCGATCCGCTGTCGCTGGTGAAGGACGGCCGCCCGGACACCGTCCGCCTTGACCGTGTCTGCGCCATACTTACCTCGCTCGGCGACGAACTCGCCGGCGTCGCCCGGATGCGCGAGGACTACGAGGAACTCGTCGTGCGGGTCACGGCCTCCATCGAGGAGGTCGAGGAGACGGAGCGGCGGGCCCACGACGCCCACGCGACCGCGCTCGCCAAGATCCAGTCGCCCAACCTTCCGGAACCGTCGCGGGGCCTCGGCACCGCGCTGCGGGACCGGCTCGCCGCCCTGGAACGGCTGCGCGAGGCCGGCCGGTGGGTGGAGATGGCGGGACGCTTCGCCGAGCTCGAACGCGCCGCCGACGACGCGCTGGAACGGGCGAGCGGTGATCTGCGTCTCAGTGCCGGGCTGCTCGACCGGCGGGGCGAGCTCCGGGGCAGGCTGGAGGCGTACCGGGCCAAGGCGGGGCGGCTCGGTCTGGTCGAGGACGAGCAGCTCACGGCGTTGTACGGGGAGGCCCGCGAGGTGCTGTGGACGGCGCCCTGCGACCTGCGCCGGGCGACCACGGTACTGGCGGAGTACCAGCGAGCGATCAGGGCGTGCGAGAGCGAGACGGGGAACCGGCGATGAACCGATGCACCCAGCCCGGCTGCACGGGCGAGGTGGAGGCGGACGGCTTCTGCAACGTCTGCGGCATGGCCCCGGCCGCCGACCAGGCTGCCGCCCAGCCGGCCGCACCCCCGAATCCGGCGACCGCGGGCCCGCCGCCGCCATACCCGGCGTCCGCGAGTTCGGGCCCTGGGAACCCGGCCCCGGCGCGGACCGCCGCGCCGGTGCGGCCCGTGGCACCCGTGGCGCCCGGCTATCCGGGCACGTACGGGCCGCCTCCCGGCCCCGCCCCGGTCGGTCCACCAGGCCAGACCCCCGTGACGACCCCGGCGACCCCGGCGCCTCCGGCCGGCGGGACGTCCGGAACGTCCGGCCCGAGCGGGCGCAGCGTGCCGGGTTCGTCCGGCAGCTCGCCGACCAGCGGGTCCGGCAGCATGGGGTCCGGGCGGACGGCGTCGCGCGGCGGCACCCGCGGGACGGGCTCCACCGGCTCCGCCCGGCGCGGGATGCTCGGGGCCGGCCTGGTCGAGGTGCCGCCCGTCCCGGCCCGCGACCCGGCTTCGGCGATCATGGAGAAGGCGGAGGTGCCGGAGAACCGGCGCTTCTGCAGCAAGTGCGACGAGAAGGTCGGGCGCAGCCGCAACGGGCGTCCCGGACGGACCGAGGGCTTCTGCCGCAACTGCGGGCACCCGTTCTCGTTCACCCCGAAGCTGCACCCCGGCGAGATGATCGGCGGCCAGTACGAGGTGCTCGGCTGCCTCGCGCACGGCGGGCTCGGCTGGGTGTACCTGGCCCGCGACCACAACGTGAGCGAGCGGTGGGTCGTCCTCAAGGGCCTGCTGGACACCGGGGACGCCGACTCGCTGGCGGCCGCGACCGCCGAGCGCGCGTTCCTCGCCGAGGTCGAGCACCCCAACATCGTCAAGATCTACAACTTCGTGCGGCACGGCGAGTCCGGCTACATCGTCATGGAGTACGTCGGCGGCCGCTCGCTGAAGGACATCCTGCTCAGCACCCGCCAGGAGCAGGGCGACCAGGCGGCGCTGCCCCTCGGCCAGGTCATCGCGTACGGGCTGGAGGTGCTGAGCGCCCTCGGCTATCTGCACGGCGTCGGGCTGCTGTACTGCGACTTCAAGCCGGACAACGCCATCCAGTCCGAGGAGCAGCTGAAGCTGATCGACCTCGGCGGCGTCCGGCGCGCCTTCGACGCGGACAGCCCGATCTTCGGCACGCCCGGCTACCAGGCCCCGGAGATCGGCTCGCAGGGCCCGTCGATCACGTCCGACCTCTACACCGTCGGACGCACCCTCGCCGTGCTGAGCTTCCCGTTCCGCGGCTACACCGGACGGCATCTGCGCAGCCTGCCGCCCCGCGAGGAGGTGCCGCTCTTCCAGCGGCACGAGTCGTACCACCGGCTGCTGCGGCGCGCCACCCACCCCGACCCCGCCCGCCGGTTCCAGAGCGCCGCCGAGATGGCCGAGCAGCTCACCGGCGTCCTGCGCGAGGTCCTGTCCGCCGAGGACGGGCGCCCGCGGCCCGCGCCGTCCCCCCTGTTCGGTCCCGAGCAGCAGACGGCCGGCACCGAGGTCGTCGGCGGCCTCGACACCGGGCGGGCGAACGGCTCGTCCCCGCCGATCCTGGCGCGGCTGGAGCCGGCCGCGGCCGCCGCCGCGCTGCCCGTCCCGCTCGTGTACGCCTCCGACCCGGCCGCCGCGTTCCTCGCCGGGCTCACCGCCCGCGACCCGGCCGACCTGGCCGCCGCGCTCGGCTCCGCTCCGGTGGCGTCCCGCGAGGTGCGGCTCGCGCTGGTGCGCGTCCGCATCGAGCTGGGCGACCTCGACGGCGCCGCCCGGCTCCTGGAGGACATCGCCGCCGAGGCCCCGGACGACTGGCGCGTCGACTGGTACCGCGGCGTCCGCGCGCTCGCCGGCGGGCGCGGCACCGAGGCCGTCGCCGTCTTCAACGACCTGTACGACCTCGCGCCCGGCGAGCAGGCGCCCAAGCTGGCGCTCGCCTTCTGCCACGAGACCCTGGGCGACATGACGAGCGCCGGCTACTTCTACGAGACGGTCTGGCGCACCGACCCCACGCACGTCAGCGCCGCGTTCGGGCTGGCGCGCACCCGCCTCGCGGCCGACGACCGCGGGTCCGCCGAACGCGTCCTCGACTCGGTCCCCCGGATCTCCAGCCACTACCTCGCCGCGCAGCTCGCCGCCGTCGCCGTCACCGTGCGGGGGCGGCGCCCGGGCGAGCTGAACGCGCCCGTGCTCATCGAGGCGGGCCGCCGCCTGGCGTCCCTGCGCCTCGACACCGAGCGGGCCGCCGCGTTCGCCGCCGAGGTCCTGGAGGCGGCGCTCACCTGGGTCCGCGCCGACCGCGGGCCCGCCCCGTCCGGCGTCCGGCAGCAGGTCCTGGAGACCGAGCTGGACGAGCAGCCCCTCCGCAAGCGGCTGGAGGACACCTACCGCGTGCTCGCCAAGCTCGCCGACAGCTCCGGGCATCGCCACGCCATGGTCAAACGCGCCAACGCCGTCCGCCCGAGGACGCTCTTCTGACCATGAACGCGGACCAGCACACGCCCGTCGAGCTCTGCCGCACCTGCGGCGAGCCCGTCACCGAGCGCGACCGCTTCTGCGAGGAATGCGGACGGCCGGATCCCACCACCCCCCGGACCCCGCCCCTGGGCACCGCGCTGCCCGGCAAGCCTCCGTCCCGCCGCAGGGCGACCTCCCACGACACGCCCCTCGCCTCGATCCCCCACCCCACCCCGAACGCCGATTCGTCGTCCGACCTGGCGACGAGAACCCGCCCGGACCGGCGCCGCGCCCCCGCCCCGACCGCCGAAACCGCGCCTGGTACGGGTGATGCCGCCGGTGCGGAGACGCGGTGCGGCGATTGCGGGGCGGCGGCCATCGGAGCGGACGGGTACTGCGGGCAGTGCGGGTTCCGGCAGCCCAGCGGGCGGGAGCACGTCGAGGAGGAGGCCGGCCTGTTCGGCGCGGCGGTGAGCGACGTCGGGCTGCGGCGCAGCCGGAACGAGGACGCGTTCGCGCTGGCCGCGCTGCCCGCGGGGGCGTGCGCCGTAGTCTGCGACGGGGTCGCGACGGCGCCCGGATCCGAGGAGGCGTCGAGGCTGGCCGCCGACTCGGCCGTGGCCGTCCTCACCGGGCGCGTGGCCGCCGGCATGGACCCGCGCGGCGCGATGCGCGCGGCGGCGGCGCGGGCGGCCGAGGTCGTGGCGGGGCTGTCCGACGACCCGGAGTCGTCGCCCGCGTGCACGTTCGTGTCGGCCGTCGTGGACGCGGCGGGCGTCACCGTCGGATGGGTCGGCGACAGCCGCGCATACTGGTTGTCGGAGGCGGGCTCGTACCGGCTCACGACGGACGACTCGTGGGCCGCGAGCATGATCCGGCAGGGCGCGATGACCGCCGAGGACGCGTGGGCCGACAAGCGGGCGCACGTGCTGACCGCGTGGCTGGGCGCGGACGCGGGGCCGGTCGATCCGCATGTGGCGGCGTTCCGTCCGACGGCGCCGGGGCTGGTGGTGCTCTGCAGCGACGGGCTGTGGAACGACCTGCCGGAGCCGGCCGCCCTCGCCGCGGTGGCGCTGGACGGCGCGGACGGCCCGCTCGGCGCGGCGCGGCGGCTGCTGCGGGCGGCGCTGGACGCGGGCGGGCACGACAACGTCACGGTGGCGGTGATCCCCTGTCCGCCGCCAGAACCGAGCAGGGAGCGGGGCAGATGAGCGATTTTCCGGAGTTCACCGTCCGGGTGGACCAGAACCCGTACCTCCCGGCCGGCGGACGGGAGATGCACGCGATCGTGTCCGTGGAGGCGCGCTCGTCCGGCGGTGCGGGTCCGGCGGGGGGCGGCGGACGGGCCCCCGCCGCGGAGATCATCATCATCGACACCTCCGGGTCGATGTCGTACCGGGGCAAGATGGCCGCGGCGAAGCGGGCGGCGCGGGCCGCGGTGAACGTGCTGCGCGACGGCGTGCACTTCGCGGTGGTCGCCGGCGCGAACCGGCCGCGGATGATCTACCCGCAGGGGGAGCGGCTCGTCGTGGCGGACGAGACGTCCCGGCGCAGCGCGGTGAACGCGGTGGGGCGGCTGGAGGCGGCCGGCGGAACGGCGATCGGGTCGTGGCTGCGGCTCGCCGACCGGCTGTTCACCGCGCACGACGCCACCGTCGCCGACAACGCTGTCAAGCACGCCATCCTGCTGACGGACGGCAAGAACCAGCACGAGTCGGACGAGGAGCTGGACGCGGCGCTGCGAGCGTGCACCGGGCACTTCCTCTGCGACGCCCGGGGCGTCGGCACCGACTGGGACGTCGCCGAGCTCCGCAAGATCACCTCGGCGCTGCTGGGCGGGTTCCTGGACGTCCCCGACCCGGCCGACCTGGAGGCCGACTTCCTGGCGATGACGCACGCCGCGATGAGCAAGGAGGTCGCGGACGTCGCGCTGCGCGTGTGGACGCCGCAGCAGGCGCGGCTCCGGTTCGTCAAGCAGATGATCCCGGCCGTGGAGGACCTGACCGGCCGCCGGGTCGAGTCCGGGACGCAGACGGGCGACTACCCGCTCGGCGCGTGGGGCAGCGAGAACCGCGAGTACCACGTGTGCGTCGAGGTGGAGCCCGGCGACGTCGGACGGCAGATGCGGGCCGCGTGGGTGAAGCTCGTCGCGGGCGACCGGGTCCTCGCGTCCGGGAACGTCCTCGCCGAGTGGACCGACGACGAGGCCAGGTCGACGCGCATCAACGGCCGGGTCGCGCACCACACCGGCCAGTCGGAGCTCGCCGAGGCCATCCAGCAGGGCCTGGAGGCGCGGCGCGAGGGCGACGAGGACACCGCGACCGCCCGGCTCGGGCGCGCCGTGGTGCTGGCCCGCAAGGTCGGCAACGAGCAGATCTCCGGCCTGCTCGACAAGGTCGTCGACGTGGTCGACCCGGCGCGGGGCACGGTGCGGCTGAAGCGGGACGTGGCGAAGGCGGATGAGATGTCGCTCGACACCCGTTCCGTCCGGACCGTGCGGACCCGGCACGGCGACGAGGCAGGGGGCTGAGGCCCATGCCGGTCTGCCCGAGCGGGCACGCCTCCCAGGCCACCGACTACTGCGACGTGTGCGGTGACCTGATGGAGGGTGCGCAGCGCGCCGAGTTCGCCGAACCCGAGCCCGCGCCGGCCCCCGCGTCCCAGCCCGCGAAGCCCGAACCGGCGGAGGCGGCGGACTGCCCGCACTGCGGCACGCCCCGCTCCGGCCGGTTCTGCGAGGTCGACGGGTACGACTTCGAGACCGGCACCGTGTACACCGTCCAGCTGACCGCGGCCGGCACCGCGCAGGCGGTGCCGGTGGTGCCGCAGCAGCGGCCGAGCAGCACGCCGGTCGTCGCTCCGCCGCCCGCCCCGGCGGGGCCGTGCGCGCTGGTCAAGGCCGACCGTGCGTACTTCGACTCGGTGATCGCGGAGATGGGGCAGGACGCCGGGGCCCTCGCGTTCCCGCCGTACTGCCCGGAACGCCGCGTCCCGCTGCTCGGCGACCAGATCCGGATCGGGCGGCGCAGCACCACGCGGGCGCTCCTGCCGGAGATCGACCTGAGCGCGCCGCCCGAGGACCCCGGTGTCTCGCATCTGCACGCCGTCCTGCTCGCACAGCCGGACGGCACCTGGAACCTGATCGACCCCGGTTCGACCAACGGCACCACCGTGAACGGCGGGACGGAGCCGATCCCGGTGAACGTGCCGGTGCCGGTCGGTGACGGCGACCGCATCCATGTGGGCGCCTGGACGACCATCACGCTGTCCCTGCAGGAGGGCACGCCATGACGATGAGTCCCGCACCGCCGGCGGCTCCCGCGACCCAGCCGCGGCCCCAGCCGCCGCAGGCGCCCCCGGAGCAGAACCCGCCGGTGGACACCGAGCGCACCGGACGGCTGAAGACGTTCGTGCGCGGACACTGGCTCAAGACGATCCCGGGCCGCATCCGCGCGCACGTCGTGCTGTGCCTGGCCGCGCTCGTGGCCCTGCTGATCGTCCTCACCGTCGCGATCGGGAACGCGCGCGACTCCGTCGAGACGATCGGGCACGACGCGGGCCCGCAGGTCGTCGCGACCGGCACGCTGTACTTCGCGCTCAGCGACATGGACGCGCAGGTGTCCAACATCCTGCTGATCGGGCGCGAGCACGACCTCGGCATCGGCTACGACGAGACCCTGCGGGTGTACGAGAAGCGGCGCGCGGAGGCGGACGCCGCGGCGGTGCAGGCCGCGCAGCTCGCGGGACGCGACCCGGCGCTGCGGCGGACCGTCCAGGAGGTGCTGGACGGGCTCGGCAGGTACGAGCGGCTCGTCGGCCAGGCCATGCAGCTCGACAAGCAGTCCGACCACGCGCCCGGCCAGACGCCGCCGCAGGTCGTGGACGCCTACCGGCAGGCCACCGACCTGATGAAGCTGCAGCTCCTGCCGAAGGCGTACAACATCACGCTCGACACGGGCGCGAACGTCCGGCAGTCGTACGAGACGAAGCGGTCCGCGGTGCTGACGGGACGCGCCTGGGTCCTGCTCACCGGCCTGCTGGCCCTGCTGCTCCTGATCGCCACCCAGCTGTACCTGGTGCGGACGTTCCGCCGCGTCCTCAACCCGGCACTGGTGCTGGCGACGCTGGCCACGCTCGTCCTCACGGCCGTCGGGGCGGGCCTGCTGACGGCCCATGCCGGGCATATCAAGACGGCCAAGCAGGACGGGTTCGACTCGATCCTGCAGCTGTCGCGGGCCCGCGCGATCAGCCACAGCGCGTTCGGGGACGAGAGCCGCTACCTCCTCGACCCGGGCCGCGCCGACACCTACGAGCAGACCTACCTCGACAAGTCGCTGTCGGTGATCTACCCGGATCTCGGCGACAAACCGGTGAACCTGGAGAACTACTACGCGGGCCTGGAGCAGAAGGCCGGCCCGTACAAGCCCGGTGAGGGCGCGGTTCCGTTCCTCGGCTTCTTCGGGGACGAGGCGCGCACGGTCGGCAAGGGCCGGGAGGCGGACGCGCTGGCGAAGACGCTCGCGGGGTACCGGAAAGTCCAGCAGAACGACGCGCGGATGCGGCAGCTCGCGGAGGCGGGCAACCGGACGGCGGCGGTCGACCTGCGGATGGGACGCACGTCGAACGCGATCCGCGACTTCGACGACTACGACGCGGCGCTCAGCTCGCTGACCGCCGTCCATCAGGACGCCTTCGACAAGGCGATCAGGGACGCGGACGGCGGGCTGCGCGGCTGGAACGCCGTCCCGCCGGTCGGCGCCGCCGTCATCGCCTTTCTGATCATCGCGGGGGTCCGTCCCCGGCTGGCCGAGTTCCGCTGACCGGAGGAGATCAAGCCATGCGCGCGATCCGTGCCATCGCCGCCTCGGGGGCCGTGCTGACCGCGGCGGCGCTGCTGTCGGCCTGTGGCTTCGGCGCCCCCGAGAAGCAGTCCGTCGCCGACAAGAAGTCCCTGGTCATCGGCGTGAAGGAGGACCAGCCCGCGCTCGGCGTGAAGCGCCCGGACGGGACCTACGAGGGCTTCGACGTCGACGTCGCCACCTACATCGCCGGGAAGCTGGGCGTCCCGAAGAGCCGCCTCACGTTCAGGACCACGAACTCGTCGGTGCGTGAGGAGGCCCTGGCCAAGGGGGACGTCGACATGATCCTCGCGACGTACTCGATCACCGCGAAGCGGAAGATGAAGGTCACCTTCGGCGGGCCCTACTACGTCGCCCACCAGGACACGTTCGTCCGCGCCGACGCCACCGCGATCAGGGACGTCCGGGACCTGAAGGGCAAGCGGATCTGCGAGGTGACCGGCTCCAACTCCTGGCGGCGCGTCATCGAGGAGCGCAAGGTCGCCGCGAAGCCGGTCACCGTGAACACCTACGGCGCCTGCATGGACGCCCTGGCGGCCGGGCGGCTCGACGCCGTGTCGACCGACGACCTGATCCTCGCCGGGTTCGCCACCGGCCGTCCCGGGCGGATGATCAACGCGCCGTTCACCGACGAGAAGTACGGCGTCGGCCTGAAGAAGGGCGACCTGAAGGGCTGCGAGAAGGTCAACCGCGCCATCACCGACATGTACCAGGACGGCACCGCCCAGAAGCTGCTGACCAAGTGGTTCGGCAAGTCGGGGCTGAAGCTGACCACCAGCGTGCCCCAGTTCGAGGGCTGTACCTGACCTACGGGGTCGTGGACGGGAAGGCGACGATCGCCTCCCGCAGCGTGTCGTGGATCGGGATGAACTTGTCGATTCCGGTGATGCGGAAGACCCGCTGGACGCGCGGCGGCAGCGCCACCAGCGCGATGTGGGTGCCGCGCTCGCCCGCGCGGCGGTTGGCCGCGACGATCGCGTTCAGGCCCGTCGAGTCGCAGAACGTGACCTCGCGCATGTCCACGACCATCGGCTCGCCCGAGTCCACGACCTCGAAGAGCGTCTGCTCGAAGCGCGTGCGGGACACCACGTCGATGTCGCCCTTCACGCGGACGAGTGTGCAGCGGTCGTCGCGCATCAGACTGATGTCGAAGTCCATCGTCACCTCACGCCCCACTCCGGTGGCACACGGCCATCTCAGGTGACTCCTCAGGATTGCGCACCCGTGCCCGCAATCCAAGCGCTTCCCGGGAAAAGGACCAGGTCGGCCGCCCGTGGCTCGGACCGTAACGCCGGCTCGGACGCCCGTCTGGTCCTCGGCATGACTCTACCTGACGATGCGTCCGGGGCGTCCGGAAGGCTCCTGGGACCTCCGGGAAACGTCGCAATAACTTACCGAACAGAAACTTACTTGAGGGTAAGAATGGCGGCCAATACCGCCCGGCCGAGCTTTGACCTGCGCTTGAACCATTCCTGACCGGCCCTCGGCCCGGAAAGGAGGGCACTGACCGAGGCCCGGACCGGCGCAGAGGTTACAGTGGCGTTGGCGAAATTCAGGAGGCTTGGGTGTTCTACACGTTCATGACGCGCGTGGTGCGTCCGATCCTCTGGCTGCTCTTCCGCCCCCGGGTGGTGGGCGGCGAGAACGTGCCGAGCTACGGGCCGCTGATCGTGGCGAGCAACCACCTGTCGTTCATCGACAGCTTCATCATCCCGCTGGCGGTCCCGCGCCCGGTCACCTATATCGCCAAGGCCGCCTACTTCGAGGGCGGCGGCATCAAGAACCGCTTCGTCCGCTGGTTCCTCACCAACCTCGGCCACGTCCCGGTGCGGCGCGGCGCCCAGCGCGCCGCGATGGGCGCGCTGGAGCAGGCCGCCGATGTCCTCCAGAACGCCGGAGCGTTCGCGGTCTACCCCGAGGGCACCCGCTCCCCGGACGGACGCCTCTACCGCGGCCGGACGGGCGTGGGCTGGCTCGTCCTGGAGTCCGGGGCCCGCGTCCTGCCGGTCGCGCTGGAGGGCACCGAGAAGATCCAGCCGATCGGGGCCGGCTTCCCGCGCGTGTTCGGCCCGCGTCCCACCGTGCGGATCGGCCCGCCGATGGACTTCTCCCACTACCGTGACCTGCCGCCCGCCAAGGCCCGGCGCGCCATCACCGACGAGATCGTCGAGACGATCCAGAAGATGTCCGGCCAGGAGTACGCGGCGGAGTACAACGAGCGGGCCGAGAAAGGCTGACCGGGCGTGTCGCCGCGGGCGGCCCGCCCTCCGCGCGCCGTAGTGTCGCCGCCATGGCCCACAGGATCCTCCCGCTCGTCCTGCTGTCCACGGCCGTCGCCGCCACCGCGTGCGGCGGCGACGCCGAACGCGCCGGCCAGGTGCGCGGCACCGCCCGCGCCGAGGTGGCGGGCATCGGCTACACCTCCGACCAGCTGGCCCAGGCGCTGCTGCAGGAACCGCCCGGCTACCGGCGCGCCGGAGAGCCCGACTCGGGCGAGTACGGCTCGCTGAAGGCCATCCAGAACGCGGCCCGGCTCCAGCGGGGGACGACCCTGGACAAGCCCCGCTGCGGGAGCGGCCGCCCGGGCGGCGACGTGGCCGGCGACGTCCCCGCGGCCCTCGTCTCGTTCGTGAACGGCACCGGCCAGACCGCGACCGAGACGCTGATGGGCATGTCCGCCGCGGACGCCGAGAAGCAGGTCAACGCCCGCGTGCCGACCGGCTGCCTGAAGTTCCGCACCAAGGTCGGCACCAGGTGGGCCGAGCACCAGGTGAGCGAGGCGCCCAAGGGCGACATCGGCGAGGGCTCCCGCACCGTCGGCGTCACCACGATGAGCGGCAGCGCCCGCACCCGTACCTGGTACGTCGTGTTCAAGGGCCGCCACTACCTCGCCACCGTCACGGTCTTCGGCCCCAACGCCACCCGCGCCGACGCCGAACGCCTCGCCCGCGACGCCCTCACCCAAGCCCACCGCGTCCTGCCCTGATTCCCCGCCCGGGGCCCGACCCGAGAGGCGGTGCGGGATGGGGGGTGCAGCGGATACGGTTCGGCTTACACGGGCCGCAGGGCGCGGTCCGGGGCGCGTCGTTCGCGGGGGTGGTCGTGGTCGGTAGGGAGGGGCGGGTGACCGGCCGGATCGGTCCCGGGCTGGTCGGGGAGGTCATGATCCCGATCCGCGGCGGGGTCGAGGCGTTCTACGCCCACCCCGTCGACCCGCGCGACGAGATCGGCGTCGGCACGATCATCGTGGTCGTCGAGTACCACCCGCCCCGGACGGTCTACGTGGCGGTCGCCCTGCCCCAGTGAAGTTGTCCTGATGAGGACGTGAATACACGGTCCCGCGACAGAACCGAACGCACCGCCTCCGCGTCTACTGGGAAACGCGGACGGGCCCGAACCCCCTGGGTCGCGCCGCTGACATCTGAAGAGGAGGCCGCATGCCCGTGATCGTGGTGGCGATCGGCGCCGTCGTCGCCCTCATCGTGTTGATCGTTCTGTTCAAGATGGTCTGGCGGGTCGCCGAGCCGAACGAGGCTCTGATCATCTCCGGGCTGGGCGCCAGGTCGAAGCCGATCGACGGCGTGGACAGCCTCGGATTCAAGATCGTGACGGGTAAGGGCACGTCCGTCCTGCCCGGGTTCCAGACGTCCCGACGGCTGCGGCTGGACAGCCGGGCGGCCAACCTCGAAGTGAGCTGCGTGACGCAGCAGGGAATCCCGGTCAAGGTCCGCGGCGTGGTCATCTACAAGGTCGGGGACGACTTCGTGTCGATCGCCAACGCCGCCCGCCGCTTCCTGGAGCAGCAGAAGTCGATGGACGGGGCGATCCACGAGCTGTTCACCGGCCACCTGCGCTCCATCATCGGCAACCTCACCGTCGAGGACCTGATCCTCAACCGCGAGCGCCTCACGTCCGAGACCCGCGGCTCCGCCGCCGACGAGATGAGCAAGCTCGGCCTGATCGTGGACTCCCTCCAGATACAGGAGATCCACGACGACGCCGGCTACATCACCAACCTGGGCCGTCCGCACGCCGCCAAGGTCGCCTCCGCCGCCCGTATCGCCGAGGCCGAGCGGGACCAGGAGGCCACCCAGCGCGAGCAGGAGGCCATGCGGGAGAACGCCGCGGTCATCCGGGACACCGAGATCAAGAAGGCCGAGTACGAGGGCCAGGTGCAGCAGGCCGCGCAGCAGGCCCGGCAGGAGGTCATCCTCAAGGAGACCCGCAACGCCGAGCTGGAGGCCGAGCGCACCGAGAAGCGGCTGGAGAGCGAGGTCCGCAAGCCCGCGGACGCCCGCGCGTACGAGCAGGTCAAGCTGGCCGAGGCCGAGCGCGAGGAGCGCATCTCCTACGCCCAGGCCGCCGCGACCGAGGTCCAGCTCAAGGCGCAGCGCGAGGCCGAGGCGACCCGGATCCTCGGTGAGGCCCACGCCGGCGCCATCCGCCAGAAGGGGCTCGCCGAGGCCGAGGCGATCAAGGCCCGCGCGGAGGCGCTGGCCGAGAACACCGACGCCGTGATCGCCCAGCAGCTCGCCGAGCAGTGGCCGCAGATCGTCGAGGCGGGCGCCGGCGTGTTCGGCAACGTCGACAACATGGTCGTGCTCAACGGCGCCCAGGGCGTCGAGGACATGCTCGCCAAGGCCCTCACGCTCGGCGGCACCGGCCTCGGCGTCGCGCGCCAGCTCCTCGCGGGGCTGAACGCCCAGAACGGCGCCAACGGTCACAACGGCGTCCCGGCCGCCACGGTCCCCGTGGAGGTCCCCAAGGAGGACTGACCGACCGCCAAGAAGGCCCGGCCGGTACGGGTGTGGGGGGACGCCCCCCACACCCCCCGGGAAGAGCAGGCCGGTCCGGCTCCCTCCGCTCCGGGAACCGGCCCGGCTGGGCCTTCTTGGCGTTACCGGGCGGTCGCTCCGGCTAAGTTCGTTGCATGTCCGTGCCGCGGCTTGCCGTTTCCGTCGACCTGGTCGTGCTCACCGTGCGGGAGCAGCGCCTGTGCGCGCTGCGGTGGCGGCGTGACCGGGACCCGTACGAGGGGGCGTGGTCGCTGCCGGGCGGGTTCATCCAGCTGGACGAGGACCTGCCGGTCGCCGCGTCCCGGCTGATGGCGGAGCGGGCCGGTCTCGCGGACGTCCGGATCCACCTGGAGCAGCTCCAGACCTACGGGTATCCGGACCGCGATCCCCGGCAGCGGGTGGTGAGCGTCGCGTACCTGGGGCTGGCGCCGGACCTGCCCGCGTCCAGCCGGGCCCAGGTGCTGTGGACGGCCGTGGACGATCTCGTCCACCAGGACCGGGCCGCGTTCGACCACCGGCGGATCCTGTGCGACGGGATGGAGCGGGCGCGGGCGAAGCTGGAGTACACGTCGCTGGCCGCCGCGTTCTGCCCGCCCGAGTTCACGGTCGCGGAGCTGCGCAGAGTCTACGAGATCGTGTGGGGAACCAGCCTCGACCCCCGCAACTTCCACCGGAAGGTGACCGGCGCCGACCGCTTCCTCATCCCGACGGATCGGACCACGACACGGGACGGCGGACGTCCCGCCAGGCTGTACCGCAGGGGCGACGCCGAGCAGCTCCGGCCGCCCATGCTCCGGCCCCGCGTTTGAGCTTTTACCTGGGGTGATGTCGCGAACGGTGCCTGACGGTTGCTAGTTTCACCCCCTATGAACGGTGACTCGCCCGAAGTGCTCGGTCTGCTCGTCCGGGACATCGGGGAGGCCGGCGTCGCGGAGATGGCCGGCTCCCCGGGCCTGGCGGCGGCCGTGGACCAGCATGTGGCCAGCCTCCGCGACGAACTCGGCGCTCCCGGTGAGCCGCCCGGCGCGGACGACCTCATGGGCTATCTGCACGGTTTCGCCGAGGACGCGTTCAACCGGGGCTGGTGGCCGGACGACACCCGCGACTGGGAGTTCGTCCGGATCGTGGCTGTTTGCTGGATGATGAGGAACGCTGCGTAGGCTGGGGAATCACCACCCCTGTGCGATCTGGAGGACAACGGTGTCCGAGGCAACCACTCCGCGCTTCCGCTCCGTCCTCGACCGGTTCGTGGCCTACAAGCCCGGCAAGGTCGTGGTGTCTCCCGAGGGCCGCTCTTTCAAGCTGTCGTCCAACGAGTCGCCGCACGGCCCGCTCCCGTCGGTCGTGGACGCGATCGGCGAGGCGGCGCGGAACGTCAACCGCTACCCGGACAACAACGCGACCGCGCTGACCGAGGCGATCGCGTCGTTCTGCGGCGTCCCCGCCGACCATGTCGCGGTCGGCTGCGGTTCGGTCGGGATGACCCAGATGCTGCTGGAGGCCGTCGCCGAGCCGGGCGCCGAGGTCGTCTACGCGTGGCGGTCGTTCGAGGCGTACCCGCTGCTCGTGTCGCTGTCGGGCGCCACGGGCGTCCAGGTCGCGCTGCGGGACGAGACCCACGACCTGCCCGCGATGGCGGACGCGATCACCGACCGCACGCGGCTGGTCTTCCTCTGCAACCCGAACAACCCGACGGGCACGATCGTCCGGCGCGCGGAGATCGAGGCGTTCCTGGACCGCGTCCCCGCGGACTGCCTGGTCGTCCTGGACGAGGCGTACCGCGAGTACGTCCGCGACGACGAGGTCCCGGACGGCCTGACCCTGTACGGCGACCGCCCGAACCTCGCCGTCCTCCGCACGTTCTCCAAGGCGTACGGCCTCGCCGGCCTCCGCATCGGCTTCCTGGTGGCGCACCCCCTGGTCGCCGGCGCGATCCGCAAGACGTTCCTCCCGTTCAGCGTGAACTCCGTCGCCCAGGCCGCGGCCATCGCGTCCCTGGAGGCGACCGAGGAACTGCTGGAGCGCGTCGAGGGCACGGTGAAGGAACGCGACCGCGTCCGCGACACCCTCCTCGCCGACGGCTGGACGGTCCCGCCGACCGAGGCCAACTTCGTCTGGCTCCGCCTGGGCGACCGCACCATGGAGTTCTCCGCCGCCTGCGACGCCCAGGGCGTGAGCGTCCGCCCCTTCCCCGGCGAGGGCGCCCGGGTCTCCATCGGATCCCCCGAGGAGAACGACGCCTTCCTGGCGGTCGCGAAGTCCTTCCCCCACCGCAACTAGGTCCCGGTCGGGATCCGGTGGTCGCGCAGGGGGCGGTTGACGAGGCCGAGAGAGACGATGGCCGCCGTGGCCGTGAGGCCGCCTGCTACGAGGGCCACGGGCGCGGAGGTGAGGGAGGCGAGTAGTCCTCCGCGGAAGTTGCCGATCTCGGGGCCGGCGACGCCGATGACGTGCTCCACCGAGGAGACCCGGCCCCGGTAGCGGTCGGGCGTCTCAAGCTGGACCAGCGCGCCTCGGGTGACCACGGCGACGGTGTCGGACGCGCCGGCCGCCGCCAGGCAGAGCAGGGCGAGCCAGAGAGGCTCGGCCAGGCCGAAGCCGGCGAGGGCCAGCCCCCAGACCGTGGCGGCGAGGAGCTGGACGAGGGCGCTGTGGCGGAGCCGGGTGACCGTCCCGGAGAACAGGCCCGCGCCGAGCCCGCCGACCGCGATGGCGGACAGGAACAATCCCAGCGTCCGGGGGTCGCCGCCGAAGCGGATCTCGTTGACCAGGGGGAAGAGCGCGATGGGCATGGCCAGGACGGTGGCCGCGAGGTCGATCGTGAGGGACCCCCACAGCGCAGGGCGCTGGAGGATGATCCTCCAGCCTCCCCGGGGCGGACGCGTGCCGTGTCCGGCCTGACGGTTGCCGTCGGTGTGCGGGACGGGCATCGGAGGCAGCCTGGCCACGGCGATCAGTGACGCGGCGGTGGTCAGGGCCTGGACCGCGTACGCGGCGGGGTACCGCCACTGCGCGAGCACGATGCCGGCGAGGGCGGGCCCGACGAGCATGGCCGCCTGGAAGGCGGTGTTCTGCAGGGCGAGCCCGGCGGCGACCTGGTCGGCGGGAAGCAGCCGGACGGGGAAGGTGCGCCGGGCGGGCGCCCCGAGCGCGGCGCAGCCGGACTGGGCGGCGACCAGGGCCAGCAGCAACGTGACCGACCGGTTTCCCGCACCGGCCTGCGCCACGAGGCCGAACGCCGCGAGGACCTGGCCGGCGGTGGCGGTGCGGACGAGGCGCCTGCGGTCGACGGCGTCGGCCAGTGATCCGCCGGCCAGGCCGAGGACGAGCAGCGGTACGCCCGTCGCGAGGCCGATGGCCCCGGTCCACACCGGGCTGCGGGTCATCTCCCAGACCTGCCGCAGGACGGCGACGACGGCGATCTGCCGGCCGATCGCGGCGAGCGAGGACCCGAGCCACAGGTCGCGGAACGGCCGGCTGCCGCGGAGCGGACGGACGTCCATCAGCCTGTCGCTCCAGGTCACGGCTGCGGCTTCGGCGGCGTTGAAGGTGCCGGGGCGGGGTGGATCTCGTTCAGGTGGGAGAGGATCCGATCTCTCATGGGCCGCCGGGCCAGCGCCCGCTCCAGCTCGGTCACGACGGCGCTGAGCGGGTGGGGGACCTCGTCGTCGAGTTCGGCGACGGCGGCCTCGGTCGCGCGCCACTCGGCTTCGAGGAAGGGGATGAGGGCGCGGCTCCGGTCGGTCAGGGTGATGCGGCGGGTGCGGGCGTCGGCGCCGGGCTCGGAATCGACCAGGCCCTCACGGCGCATCGCCGCGATCGTCTGGCTCATCGCCGAGTGGGAGCGATCGAGCGATTCCGCGAGTTCGCGGATCGTCAGCGGGCCGGTGTGCGCGAGGCGGATCAAGGGATAGGCGAACCGGGGGCGGACCCCCTCGATGCCCCGCTCGGTGTAGAGCGATTCGATCTGGCCGTCCATGCCCGCCAGCAGGGCGTGCAGCGCGCGCCATCGGCCGGGCGACGCGGTCGGGTCCGAGGATGTCACAGCGCTAATATAACAGCGCTCATACTTACGCGGACGGAATCCGTGTGACCGGGGCCGGTCTCGCGCCGGTGTCGAGGCATGGTCGCGGAGCGGGGCCCATGAGAGTCGGGTGAGAGCCGGGTTAAGGGCTGGTGGGGGCGGCGGCCGATGATTTGAGGCTCGTCTCAGCGGCGCTTCACGGCTCGCGAATGCGGGACGTCGAGCGTTGGGGGCATGAGCGAACCGATCCTGTTCCCGCGAGAGCGGCGTTTCCCGCGAGTTCCCCGCCGGCGCCTCGTCGAAGTCGTGGTGCCGGTCTACAACGAGGAGCGCGTGCTGGAGCGCAGCATCCGCAGGCTCCACGCCTATCTCCAGGCCGAGCTTCCCTACGACTTCGTCATCACGATCGCCGACAACGCCAGCACCGACCGGACCTGGGACGTCGCGACGCGGCTCGCCCTGCCGGGAGTGCGGGCCGTCCACCTCGACGAGAAGGGGCGAGGCCGGGCACTGCGGCGCGTCTGGTCGGCCAGTGCCGCGGACGTGGTCGCGTACATGGACGTGGACCTGTCCACCGACCTCAGGGGGTTCCTGCCGCTGGTGATGCCGCTGCTGTCGGGGCACAGCGACCTGGCCATCGGGTCGCGGCTGGCGCGCGGCGCGCGCACCGTCCGCGGACCCAAGCGGGAGATCATCTCGCGGTGCTACAACCTGCTGCTGCGCACCGTCATGCGCGCCCGGTTCTCCGACGCCCAGTGCGGCTTCAAGGCGGCGCGGACGGAGATCGTCCAAGCGCTGCTGCCCGCCGTCGAGGACGAGGAATGGTTCTTCGACACCGAACTGCTCCTGCTCGCCGAGCGGGTCGGCCTGCGGGTGCACGAGGTCCCCGTCGACTGGACCGACGACCCCGACAGCCGCGTCGACATCGTCCGGACCGCGCTGGACGACCTCCGGGGCATGGCCCGCGTCCGGCGGCGGATCCGGCAGGGCCGGTTCAGCGCCGTCGTTCCCTCGCCTCGCGCGTCCGTCGGCCTGGCCGCGTAACGGAGGACATCATGACAACCGCCACCATCAACGTCGCCCCTGAGGCGAGAACCACGCCGGCCGCCGCCCGGCCCCCCGGCGTCGCGAGAGCGTGGCCGGCACGGGCGGCGCTCGGCGCGATCCTTGCGCTGGCCGCCGTCCTGTACGGCCTGGGCGTTCAGACGCAGTCGGGCAACTCGTACTACGCCGCGGCCGTCCTGTCGGGGACCAAGAGCTGGAAGGCGTTCTTCTTCGGCTCGCTGGACGCCGGCAACTACATCACCGTCGACAAGCCTCCGCTGGCCCTGTGGGTGCAGGAGCTGGTGGGACGGGTCGTCGGAGTGAACGGGTGGAGCCTGGTCGGCCCGTCGGTCGTGATGGGCGTGGCCGCCGTCGCCGTCCTGTACGCGACGGTGCGGCGCGCGTTCGGCCGGACCGCCGCGCTCATCGCCGCACTGGTCCTGGCGCTGACGCCGATCACCGTGGCCATCAACCGCGACGACAATCCCGACACACTGCTGGTGCTGCTGCTCGTGCTCGGCGCCTGGGCCCTGCAACGGGCCGTGGAGTCGGGAAGGCTCCGCTGGCTGGCGGCTTGCGGGCTCTTCATCGGTCTCGCGTTCAACACCAAGATGCTTCAGGCGTTCCTCGTGCTGCCCGCGTTCGCGCTGGTGTACCTGGTCTGCGCACCGGTCGGCCGGGCACGGCGTCTCGGGCATCTGACGGTGGCCGGCGGCGTGCTGGCGGCCGCGTCCGCGTGGTGGATGCTCATCGTCGCGGCCGTCCCCGCTTCGAGCCGTCCCTACATCGGGGGCAGCACCGACAACACGGTGTGGGATCTGGTCATCGGCTACAACGGCCTCGGACGGATCTTCGGCGCGGACGGCGCCGGGCAGGGCGCGAACTTCGGCGGCGCCGCCGGTCTCGGGCGCCTGTTCAACGACACGATGGGCGGCCAGATCTCGTGGCTGCTGCCGTTCGCGGCGATCGCCCTGGCCGTCGGCCTGGTGCTGCGCGGACGCCGTCCCCGCAACGACCTGCCGCGGGCGGCGCTGCTGCTGTGGGGTGGCTGGCTGGCCGTCCACTTCCTGGTGTTCAGCCTGAGCGAGGGCACCTTCCACCCCTACTACGCGACCGCGATGGCTCCCGCGATCGCGGCACTGACCGGGGCCGGGATCGTGGCGATGCGCAACGCGCCGCGCCGCATCTCCTGGACCCTGCCGGCCGCGTTCGCGGTCACCGGAGCGTGGGCGTTCGTCCTGCTGCGCCGGACCCCGTCCTGGCATCCGTGGCTTGCCTGGACGGTCGCGGCGCTCACCGCGGTCGCGGTGATCGGGCTGCTCGCCCGCTCACGCCGGCTGGCCGTCGCCGCGGCGGCGATCGGACTGGTCGCGGCCCTGACCGGACCCGCTGCGTACGCGGCGTCGACCGCGGTCGGCGGGGCGGGTAACGGGACCAACCCGACCGCCGGTCCGGCCGTCTCGTCCGGCATGGGCGGTGGCCCCGGAGGGCAGCGTATGGCGAACGGGCCCGGTGGATCGCCCCCGTCCGGTGGGCAGGCTCCGTCCGGGCGCCCCTCGTCCGGTCAGAACGCGTCCCGGGGGCCCGGGGGGCAGGTGAGCACCCAGCTCGTCTCCTACCTGCTGAAGAACCAGGGCGACGCCACCTGGCTGGTCGCCGTCTCCAGCGCCCAGAGCGCCTCGTCGATCATCCTGGAGACGGGCCGGCCGGTGATCGCAATGGGCGGCTTCACCGGCGACGATCCCGCCATGACGGTCGCCAAGCTCCAGCAGTACGTCCAAGAGGGCAAGCTGAAGTACGTCCTCCTTGGAAGCGACGGCCGGGGGACCGCGAACAGCGCCGTCACCGCGTGGATCAAGGCGCACGGCACCGCCGTCAGCACGTCGGCGTACGGCGGGACGTCCGGCTCGGGCACGCTCTACCGGCTGAATGGCTGAGGCGGCGCCGCTGGGATCGGCCGTTCCGTCGGAACGGCCGATCCCGGCGTCAGCTGGTCTTCGCGGCCGGGCCGAGTTTCTCGACGATCAGGCGGTAGAGCTGCCGGGGGCGGCCGGGTTGGGGAGTGCGGTTCGGGGGCAGTGGCCAGGCCAGGCCCTCCTCCACCAGGGTGCGCAGGAGGCGGCGGGCGGTGCGCGGCGTGACGCCGAGCATCTTGCCGGCGTTCTCCGCGTCCACGATCAGCGGCTGCTCCCGGTCGCCGAGCTTGTCGGCGAGGCGGGCGAGGATCTCCAGGCCCTTGGGCTTGGCCTGCGGCTGTGCCCGTGGCGGTGTGCGTGGCGCCGGGACGAGGGCGCGGCCGTCGCGGTCCAGGGCGAAGCCCTGTGCGCGCTGGGAACTCTGGGAGCGCGCCAGGGCGGCGCGGGCATGGTTCTCCGCCTCGTGCGCGGTGCGCCCCATGCCGATGCCGACCTCGATGGCGAGGCCCAGTTCCTCGCGGACGCGCTCCACGAACGGCGGCGTCCGGAAGCCTTCGGTGGACGCGGTGACGGAGCCGCGCGTCGCGATGACGAGGTAGCTGTGGTCGTCCAGAGGCCACACGGACGCGTTCATCCGGTGCGCCTCCTGGAGCAGGACGCGGTGCAGCGCGAGCTTCAGCTCGTCCCGCCAGTAGCGCGGGGTGACGCGGCGCGGCGTCTCGCGGAGGGTGGGGACGTCCACCAGGACGACGACGAGCTGCGACTCCTCAAGCCGGTGGTGGGCGCCGAGCAGGGCCGCCGTCTGCAGGGAGCTGCGGATCGCCGCACCGGTCGGACGCACCCGGATGGTCGGCACGCCGGCCATCTCCATGCGTTCCGCCGTGGCGTGCACGCAGGTCATCGCGACGGTCGTGGCGCCGCGCCGCCAGAGCCGCTCGTGGAACGCGGCGAGCGTACCGGGGCCGGCGGCCTCCTCGCGCAGGTGCACCTGCTCGGTGCCGAGGCTGATCTCGGAGTACGCCTCCTCGACCTCGGCGCGGCCGAGCACGTCGATGCTGACCCGGGACGGGTCGAAGCGCTCGTCGAGGGACGCCCGCAGCAGCGCGCCCTGGAGCGCGGCGCCGTTCAGCGGCACGTACGTGGCGGGCATGGTGAGCACGCCCGCCTTGCGCGCGAAGTCGTAGGGGACGGGGCTGGCGAACAGGCACACGTCGACGCCCGACCCCAGCCGGACGACCTTGTCGGCCGCCTCCTGCTCGTCCCGGTATGCGGCGGCCACCAGCCGGCTCGGTACGGGTGTGGGGCCATGGCCCATCAGCATGACCCGCTCCACCAGGTCGTGCGGGCCCACGACCCCGATCGTGAGGTCGGGGGTGACCGACCCCGTTCGCGCCGCCGTCATCGATGATCGCTCGCTTCCGGTCCGTCCTCTCGGCGGGGGCGCCGCCCCGGCCACCTGCACGCGCACGTTCCGCCCAACGGTTGACTCATGGCTTCGTCGCCCCTGCCTTCTGACCCCAGCACCGCAGTTCTCGTGCGATTCGCCTTCCCGTAGCCCACCCACCACCCTGAGGCGATGAGGGCCTTCTTCCCGCAGATCGGGTCAGGGCGACGAGATGTGACACCCAGACGCGAAATCGAATCAAGAGTGCTGCGAAAAAGTAACCTACGCGACCCCTCGGTCAGTAATTTGTCACCATTCGGCCAGCCTTGATCCTGCATCTTCGGACGTCCGAAGTTGAAAAACAAGACCCGAAAACATGCCGAAGGGCCCCTCCTGACGCTGTCACGTACTGGAGGGACCCCTGTGGAGTCCGTTTGGTTTACGCGTCGGCCGAAATCCGTTCGACCCGCTGTCAGCCGGGTCGGAAAGACGAGCGATACGTCCGGGCCGGGGCCCGGGCTCGGCGACGGTGATTTTTTACCGCGTTACGGTCCGGCCGAACGGGAGCGTTCCACTGATTACTTCGCAGGTCAGTGAGGCCGCGCTGGGGCAGTCAGGACGTCCGGTCAAAACGCTGCGTGACCGGATGGTGACGCACGGACCGAACGATTTTGCGGCCGGGCGTGACTTGTTCCGTCAGGGATCATCCCCGAGTTGGTCAGATCCGAGGCCACATTCGGCCGGACGCGGCCGCCGGGGGCGGCCGCGCCGGGGAGGCCTAGCCGACCTCGCGGACGATCTCGGCGCCGAGCTGGGACAGCCGCTCGGCCGTGTGCGCGTGCCCGCGGTCGAGGTAGTAGGCCGAGGTGATCGTCGTCTCGCCCTCGGCGGCGAGGCCCGCGAGCACGAGGGCGCTGCCGCAGCGCAGGTCGTGCGCCTCGACCTCGGCGCCGCGCAGGGCGCGCGGGCCGTTCACCTTCGCCCGGTTGCCGTCCACCTCGATGTCGGCGCCCATCTTGGCGAGCTCGCCGGCCAGCTTGAACCGGCCGTCGAAGATCCGCTCGTAGATGTAGGACGGGCCCTCGGCGAGGCAGGACAGCGCCATCATCGGCGACTGCAGGTCGGTGGCGAAGCCGGGGTACTCGTCGGTGATGACGTTGATCGGGCGGAGCGTCCGGTCGCGGCGCACCTGCAGGACGGCGCCCTGCTGGTGGAACTCGACGCCCATCTGCTCCAGCTTGTCGGCGGCGACGCCGAGGTGCTCCAGCGTGGCGCCGACGAGGCTCAGGTCGCCGCCGGTGATCGCGGCGGCCATCACGAACACGCCGGTGTCGATCCGGTCGGGCATCACGGTGTGCTCGACGGCGGTCAGCTCGTCCACGCCCTCGACCGTGATGAATCCGGTGCCGCCGCCGGTGATCTTGGCGCCCATCGCCTGCAGGATCGCGATGTTGTCGAGCACCTCGGGCTCCAGCGCCGCGTTCTTGATCAGCGTGGTGCCGTGCGCCAGCGCCGCCGCCATGATCAGGTTCTCGGTGCCGGTGTGCGACGGGGTGTCGCAGTAGAGCGTCCCGCCGCGCAGGTCGCCGGCCTTGATGTGGATGATGCCGTCGCCGTTGTCGGCCACGTGCTCGGTGACCGTGGCGCCCATCCGCTTGAAGCCGTTGTAGTGGAAGTCCAGGTTGCGGCTGCCGAGGTTGCAGCCGCCGACGCCCTCGATGACCGCCTCGCCGAGCCGGTGCAGCAGCGCCGGGACGAACAGGAACGAGCCGCGGAACTGGGACGCGATGGCCGCGGGCAGCACGGGGCTGTTCAGCGACGACGCGTCGATCACCAGGGTGCGCTCGGTCTCGTGCAGCTCGGCCTTCGCGCCCACCGCCCGGGCGAGCTCCACGGCGCGCCGCACGTCCTCGATGATCGGGACGTTGCGCAGCACGGTCCGTCCCTTGGCGGCCATCAGCGAGGCGCCGATCATCGGCAGGACGGCGTTCTTCGCGCCCTGGATGAAAACGGTGCCGTGCAGCTGCCGGCCGCCGCGCACGCGGTAGCGAACCTCGTGGCCCATGCTCATGCCGCCTTACTTCCTCTCGGGTGCGGGTGAAGTGCCTGCCATCCAGTGGGAGCACGAGGGCCGAGCGTGCCGAACGGTGTCCCCCCGTCTGCCGACGCGACCCCAGTAAACCATCGGGCCGGAGCTGTGGTGTCCGGCCCGCGCCCCGTGGGCGCCGGTCTGCTCGTTGAGACTTCCGTGACACGCCATAGGTTCGCGTTCCCTGAAAATTCCCATGGTGAGCCTAGGGGCGGCGCGACTCCGCCGCCGGTGTTTCGAAGATCATCCACTTGGGCGGGGCGCCACGATCTCCACCGGGTCGCCGACCGTGAGCGTGCCGAGGGCGCGCGGAACGCAGTTCTGGCCGAACTGGATGCCCCGGTCCCAGGTGCGGTAGGAGGCGAGCGTCCGCAGCGGCTCACGGCCGCGCTCGCCGGTCCGCTGGTCGGTGGTGGTGACGACGCAGCGGCTGCACGGCTTGACCATCTCGATGACGGCCTCGCCGATGCGGAGCAGGCGCACGCCGTCCTCGCCGTAGGGGCCGAGGCCCTCGATGACGAGGCTGGGACGAAATCGGTTCATCGGCAGCGGCTCGTCCAGCCGGCCGTTGAGGTCGGTCAGGGACTCGGCGGAGATGACCAGCAGCGGGTAGCCGTCGGCGAACATGACCTCGCCGCCGCCCCGGGACGTGGGCCGGTGACCGGTGAAGCGCACCAGGCGGCAGTCATGGCCGAGCAGGTCGGAGAACCACGCGGCGGCCTCGTCGCCCTGGTCGACGCCCTGGCATTCCTTGCGCTGGACGGTCACGTCCCTTACCTCGCCGTCGTCCACGGCCTTGTGGACGAGCGACAAGGCACCGGGAGCGTCCACCGTGAGGATCTCGCCGTCATAGGACGGGCGCATCAGCGCCATCCGCGCGAAGTCCCGCTGCGACAGGAAGCGGCCCTCGGGGGTGACGAGCATGAACTCGCGGTCGAACGGCAGACCGCGCGCGGTCAGCTCGGCACTGCGCAGGGCGGTTCCGCCGCCGCTTTTGAGTGGATAGGCGTTCAGTTCGGTAAGGGTCCCGTCCAAGGCCCCTCCTATCTGAGATCGGCCAGTCGGTCGAACACGGGCCCAAGGCGCACGACGAAACGCTCGGGACGGCACACCTCGTCGAGGCGCTTCTCGTCGAGTGCGAGCCCGGCTTCCGCGGCGTGCTCGCGCAGCGTCTCGCGGAACGGCACGCCGGTCTCCCACGTCTCCATGGCGGCCTTCTGGACGAGCGGATATGCCTCGTCGTCGCGTGACATACCCGCCTCGACCAGTTCCAGCAGCACGGTCGAGGTGTAGATGAGGCCGCCGGTCGACTCCAGATTGGCCTTCATCCGCGCCTCGTCCACAACAAGTCCGGACATAAGGCGATTCGTCAGGTTCAGCATGTAGTCGAGCGCGATGGACGCGTCCGGCAGTGCGATCCGCTCGGTGGACGAGTGCGAGATGTCGCGCTCGTGCCACAGCGGAATGCCCTCCAGCACCGGGACGATCTGGGCCCGCACGATCCGCGCCATCCCGGCCAGCCGCTCGGAGATGATCGGGTTCTTCTTGTGCGGCATCGCCGACGAGCCCTTCTGGCCCTTGCCGAACGGCTCCCACAGCTCCCGGACCTCGGTGCGCTGCCCGTGCCGAACCTCCAGCGCGATCGCCTCGCACACCGTCGCCATGATCGCGAGGGACGACACCCACTCGCTGATCCCGTCCCGGATGACGACCTGGGTGGACACGTCGGCCGGCGTCAGCCCGAGCCGCCGGGCGACGTGCAGCTCGATCGCCGGGTCGATGTTGGAGTACGTCCCGACCGCGCCGGAGATCGCCATCACGCCCACCGCCTCGCGGGCGCGCCGCAGCCGGTCGCGGGAGCGCGCCATCGCGAACGCGAAGTCGGCGACGCGGTGCCCCCACACGTCCGGCTCGCCGTGGATGCCGTGCGTCCGCCCGACCCGCAGCGTGCCCTTGTGGGCCAGCGCGTGGTCGCGCAGCGTCGCGACGAGCGTGTCGGCCTTGGCCAGCAGGATGTCGGTGGCCTCCACGAGCTGCAGCGCGAGGGCCGTGTCGAGCAGGTCGGACGACGTCATGCCGAAGTGGACGTACCGGGCCGCCTCGCGGGGCTCGGTGTTGTCCGCCCACGCGGACAGGAACGCGATCACGTCGTGCTGCGTGACCGCCTCGATCGCGTGCACCGCCTCCGGCGTCGGCGGCGGCGCCTTGCGCACCGGCTCCACCACCTCCGGCGGGATCGTGCCGGCCTCGGCGTGGGCCTCGACGACGAGGACCTCCACCTGGCACCACAGCTCGTACTTGTGCGCGTCACTCCAGACGCGCCCCATCTCCGGAAGGGTGTACCGATCAATCACCCGACGATTGTCCCAGGCCGGGGGCGGGAGCGTCCGGCCGGGTCGTCACGTGTTCGAGGGCGAGGGCGGCGGTGAGCAGGAGGACGAGGGCGGCGATCTCCGCGACGGCGGACCAGAGGCCCAGCGGGGTGAGGGCCAGGGCGACCACGGCGGCGGCCAGCCGGATGCGGGACGCGCCTATGCGCATGGTCCGGCGGAACGCGACGTCGCCCGCCAGATAGAGCGCGATCCCGCCGGCCAGGGCCAGCGCCGGACCGAGATGCAGATGGTCCCAGGCATGCCCGACGGCCTGCCCCATGCCGGCCGCCGCGACGATGATCCCGACGATCAGCGGAATGTGGGCGTAGAAGTACCCGAACATGGTCATCTGGGTGCGGCGCACGTCGTCGGCGGCGGTCAGCGACTCCTCGGCGCGCGCGTCGTCCCTGGCGAAGTAGCTCCACCAGACAGCCGCTGCGAGCGCGAGGCCGAGCAGCACGGCGACGACCAGGCCCGCGTCCAGATGCGCGTGCTCGGCGCCCGCGCCGACCGCGATCACCGACTCGCCGATCGTGATCATGACGAGCAGCCCGTGCCGTTCGACGATGTGCGCTGGCTGGATGGTGAAGAGCCCGCCCGCCGGAACGATGTAGGGCTGCACGATCGGAACGATGAGGGCGAGCGTCCACAGCACGTACACCGGCGCCCCGTGGTCGAGGACGCCGGCGCTGATGATGAGCACCGCCGCGAGCAGGTTCGCGGGCAGGACGCGCAGGATGTTCGGGTTGCCCTGCATGTACAGGGTCACGTGGGCGAGCACCAGGACCAGGTACCCGATGCCCCACAGGACGCCGCCGCCCTTGAACGCCGTCGGGGTCGCCAGCGCGACCATGAAGAATCCGCCCATTCCGACGAGGATCAGCAGTCGCCGTGCCGCCGTCGTGGGCGCGAGGGTGTTCGTCAGCCAGGCGTAGCCGGCGTACATCCACCACAGGACGCCGAACATCAGCACGACCTGGAGGAGCCCGAGCGGATTCAGCTCCTTGACCAGGACGTGGCTGAGCTGCGTCACCGCGAAAACGAACACCAGATCGAAGAAGAGCTCCAGCGTCGTGACGCGGTAGACCTCCTCGCCTGCGGCCACGGGGGAGGAAGCCATGCCGACCTCACTTATATAGGTGTAATCAAGTAATCATGGCATGGGAGCGGCCTTCAGCGCGATGTCCGCCCGGTGGTGCGAGCCCCTCAGGCCGATCTTCGCGACGGCGTCATAGGCGGTTTCGCGGGCGGCGGCCAGGTCGGGCCCCGTGCCGACCACGTTGAGGACTCGTCCGCCGTTCGCGACCAGCCGCCCCTCTCCGCCGAGCTTGGTGCCCGCGTGCAGGACGTACGCGCCCTCGACTTCGGCCGCCTCCTCCAGGCCGGTGATCTCGTCGCCCTTGGCCGGAGCGGACGGGTAGCCCTCGGCGGCCACGACCACAGTCACGGCCGCGCCCGGGTGCCATTCGGGACGGAGGTCCGGGTCGAGCCCGCCGATCGCGCATGCCTGGAGGAGCGTGGCGATCGGGGTGGCCAGCCGGTCCAGGACGACCTGGGTCTCGGGGTCGCCGAACCGCGCGTTGAACTCGACCACCCGCACACCCTTGGAGGTCAGGGCCAGTCCCGCGTACAGGACGCCGACGTACGGCGTCTCGCGGCGGCGCAACTCGTCCATTGCGGGCTGGACGACCGTGGCCATGACCTCGTCCACCAGGTCCGGCGGTGCCCACGGGAGCGGCGTGTAGGCGCCCATCCCGCCCGTGTTCGGCCCCTCATCGTCGTCGTAGGCGCGCTTGAAGTCCTGTGCGGGCAGCAGGGGGACGGCGTGCTCGCCGTCGCACAGCGCGAACAGGGAGACCTCGGGACCGTCAAGGAACTCCTCTATCACGACGCGCTCGCAAGCCGCGGCGTGCGCGGACGCGACGGCGCGGTCCACGGTCACGACGACGCCCTTGCCGGCCGCCAGACCGTCGTCCTTCACCACGTACGGCGGACCGAACGCGTCGAGCGCCGCCTCCACCTGCGCGGTCGTGTCGCAGACCCGCGCTTCGGCGGTCGGCACCCCGGCCTCCGCCATGACCTCCTTCGCGAACGCCTTGGACGCCTCGATCCTGGCGGCGGCCCGGTCCGGCCCGAAGCACGGGATCCCGGCCTTGCGCAGGGCGTCGCCCACCCCCGCCACCAGGGGAGCCTCAGGCCCCACGACGACGAGGTCGGCGCGCAGCCGTCCGGCCAGCTCCGTCACAGCGGTCGGATCCGCCGGGTCGAGCTGGTGGTTGTCCGCGATCTCTGCCGTGCCCGGGTTGCCCGGGGCGCAGTGGAGGGCGGTGACGGCAGGGTCGCGGTGCAGGGCGCGGGCGAGCGCATGCTCGCGGCCACCCGATCCAAGGACGAGTACTCGCACGTCACGCGAGCTTACTGGTCTGGCTGCCGCCCGGACGGGCATAACCCCCGCAGGGACGAGCGTTGGACGGGGGTGAGGCCGGTGTCACACCGGGACGCGTGAACCTTCCCGATGCGGGCGGCGTCCTAAATGTCGGCTGGTAAGCTGCGACGGGCTTGACCGCCCGGTGTCGAGGTGCGTGAAAGGAGGTGGTCGGGATGAGTCCTGGTGATACTTGCAGTTCGCCGGAGAACCCTCACAGTCCGTGCGCGACTGTCCGACCGTCCGCCTCCCTCTGGCGTCCGGCCAACGCTCCCGCGCGCTCCCTTCGCTGACCGGCCTGGGTTGAGCGCGCACTGACGTGCGTGGCCGGCGGGTTAGGAGCACCTCATGGCCATGACACGAGTCCGCCCGGGCCGCGCTCTGTTCAAGACGCGCCGCCCTTCCGGCGTCCAGGCCCCGGGCCGCGATTCCGCCGTCATCGACTGGGCCGCCTACATCGACGGGCACCGCGTCTGCACCGACACCGTCGCCGACGCCGTACGCCTCATCCGCGACGGCCGGCTCACCTCCGAAGGGGACAGCGCCGGCTTCGTCTGGGTCGGCCTGCACGAGCCGTCCGCCACCGAGCTCACCGACCTCGCCGAGGTCTTCGGCCTGCACCCGCTCGCCGTCGAGGACGCCATCCACGCCCACCAGCGTCCCAAGCTGGAGCGCTACGACGACGTCCACTTCGTCGTCATGAAGACCGTCGGCTACGTCTCCAGCGGCCCCGGCGGCGCCGAGGTCGTCGAGACCGGCGAGATCATGATCTTCTGCGGGCCCGACTTCGTCGTCACCGTCCGGCACGGCACCCACGGCGCGCTCGGCCCCGTCCGCACCGACATGGAGAAGGACCCGGCCCGCCTCGCGCTCGGCCCAGCCGCCGTCCTGCACGCCGTCGCCGACCGCGTCGTGGACGGCTACGTCGGCGTCGCCGACGCCGTCATGGAGGACATCGACGAGGTCGAGGAGGCCGTGTTCTCCCCCGAGCGCACCGACGAGTCCCGCCGCATCTACCGGCTCAAGCGCGAGGTCATCCAGCTCAAGCGCGCCGTGGGCCCGCTCGCCGGCCCGCTGCGCAACCTCTCCGGGCGCCGCTTCGTCCCGGCCGAGATCAAGGAGTACCTCCGCGACGTCGAGGACCACCTCACCCGCGTCCGCGAGCAGGTCGAGTCCTACGACGAGCTCCTCAACCCCATCCTCCAGGCGCACATGACCCAGGTCACCGTCGCCGACAACAAGGACATGCGGAAGATCTCCGCCTGGGGCGCCATCTTCATGGTCCCCACGGCCATAGCCGGGGTCTACGGCATGAACTTCAAGCACATGCCCGAAACCCAGTGGCACTACGGCTACCCGATGATCCTCGGCGTCATCACCCTGGCCTGTCTGTCCCTCTACCGGGGCTTCCGCCGCAACGGCTGGCTGTAGGAGGCCCTAGACCGCGGCCAGGACCTCCTGGAGGCGGTCCGGGTAGTCGGTGACGATCGCGTCCACGCCGTAGTTGATGAAGCGGTTCATGTCTTCGGTGGTGTTCACCGTCCAGACGATGACCGGGAGGGCGGCGGTGTGGGCGTCCTCCACCAGGGCGGGCATTGTCATCACGTGCTCTGGGGAGATGGCCGTTGCGCCTATCCCCAGGGCCGCGGCGACCGGGTCGGCGGGGGACAGGCCCGCCAGCCAGCCGGTGTCCGGGGCGAGGGTCTTGCGTTCCATCAGGGCGACACGGCCCAGGTCCGGGTAGTGGCGGTGGGCCTCGGCCAGCACGCGCCAGTCGAAGGCCAGGAGCTGGGACTGTTCGGTGCAGCCGAAGGTCCGCAGAACGGCCGCCACGGCCGCGGTGAAGAGTTCTACTTCCTCATCGGTCCAGGCCGGGTCGGTCTTGAGCTCTACGGAGAGCTTGACGTCCGAAGATGCCAGCAGGGCGCACGCCTCGGCGAGCGTCGGGATCCGGATTCCGGGCATCGGGGCGGCCTCGCAGCGGACGCCAGCGTCGAGGGTCCGCAACTGGGCGAGGGACAGTTCACGAACCGGCGTGCCCAGGTAGGGGTAGGCGGGGTCGTCCGGCCAGGCGGGGACCGTGTCGGCGAGGGTCGCCGGGGAGAGGACCTGGTCATGGCCGAGGACGACCACGCCGTCCGCCGACAGGCCCACGTCCAGTTCGATCACGTCGACGCCCAGGTCCAGGGCGTGGGCGAAGCCGGGCAGGGTGTTCTCCGGGCGGAGGCCGCGTGCGCCCCGGTGTCCGTGCACCTCGACCGCAGAGATCACCGAACGCACGTTACAGTCCGTGACCGAACGGGCGGTAGAGAACGGGTGAGATCAGGGGAAACGGAAGGTCAGACGAGGGACCGGAGTGACAGCGTCTGGTCGCGGCCCGGACCGACGCCGATCGCGGAGATCTGCGCGCCGGACATCTCCTCCAGGGACCGGACGTACGCCTGCGCGTTCGCCGGCAGGTCCTCGAAGGTCTTCGCGCCCGTGATGTCCTCCTGCCAGCCGTCCAGGTACTCAAGGACGGGCTTAGCGTGGTGGAACTCGGTCTGCGTCGTGGGGATCTCGTCCACCCGGACGCCGTCGACCTCGTAGGCGACGCACACCGGGACCCGCTCCAGCCCGGACAGGACGTCCAGCTTCGTCAGGAAGTAGTCGGTGATGCCGTTGACCCGGGTGGCGTAGCGGGCGATGACGGCGTCGAACCAGCCGCAGCGGCGGTCGCGTCCCGTCGTCACGCCGTACTCGCCGCCGGTCGTGCGCAGGTATTCGCCCTGCTCGTCGAGTAGTTCGGTGGGGAACGGTCCAGACCCGACGCGGGTCGTGTACGCCTTGAGGATGCCGATCACCCGGGTGATCTTCGTGGGGCCCACGCCGGAGCCCGCGCACGCGCCGCCCGCCGTCGGGCTGGACGACGTCACGAACGGGTACGTGCCGTGGTCGATGTCGAGCAGCGTGCCCTGGGCGCCCTCCAGGAGGACGACCTTGCCGTCGTCCAGGGCCTTGTTCAGCACGAGCGTGGTGTCGGCGACGAACGGCTTGAGGCGCTCACCGTAGGCGACGTACTCCTGGACGATCGGCCCGGTCTCGATGCGGCGCCGGTTGTAGACCTTCGTCAGGACCTGGTTCTTCTCGCGCAGCGCCAGATCCAGCTTCTGGGTGAGGATGTTCGGGTCGAACAGGTCCTGGACCCGGATGCCCATCCGGTTGATCTTGTCGGCGTAGGTCGGGCCGATGCCGCGCCCGGTGGTGCCGATCCGGGCCTTGCCGAGGTACCGCTCGGTGACCTTGTCGAGGGCGCGGTGGTGGGGCATGATCAGGTGCGCGTTCGCCGAGATCAGCAGGCGTTCGCAGCCGATGCCCCGGTCCCGCAGCCCGTCGATCTCCTGCAGCAGCACGGCCGGGTCGATCACCACGCCGTTGCCGATCACCGGGACGACGTCGGGCGACAGCACCCCGGACGGCAGCAGGTGGAGCGCGTAGCTCTTGTCGCCGATGACGACCGTGTGGCCGGCGTTGTTGCCGCCCTGGTAGCGGACGACGTAGTCGACGTCCCCACCGAGCAGGTCTGTTGCCTTGCCCTTGCCCTCATCTCCCCACTGGGCACCGACAAGAACGATGGCAGGCATGCCGTTCTTCCTTCCCACGACGAAGGCCCCGGTCGCCGCAAGCGCGAAGGGGCCTCTTGCCGTCAAAGCGTACCTGACTCTGTTTATTGCAGTGTCCTCCTCCTTCGGGCCTGGCGGCCCTCCATCGTCGGACACTGCGGCGATCGCTGCATCGCTCCGGCTCGCCTAGCGGCTCGCTGCGCGATCAGATTCTCGCTTCGCTCGAATCTGCCTTCGGACGCGATCGCAACGTTTTGGTTTGTTGCGTGGTTGGGGCGTCGGCTGAGGTCGTCGGGTCAGGAGGCGTTGAGGGTGTCGGCGGCGGTGGGGCTGCTGTCGCGCAGGAAGGTCTTGCAGCGCTCGGCCTCGGCGTCCTCCCCGATGGCTGCTGCGGCCCGGCCGAGCGCGTGCAGCGCGCGCAGGAACCCGCGGTTCGGCTCGTGCTCCCACGGGATGGGGCCTTGGCCCTTCCACCCGGCCCGGCGGAGCTGGTCCAGCCCGCGGTGGTAGCCGGTGCGGGAGAACGCGTAGGAGTCGATGACGCTGCCCTTGGCGAAGGCGCGGTCGGCCAGCTCGGCCCAGGCGCCCGGGTAGTCCGGGTGGCGCGCGGCGACCTCGAACGGGTCGACGTCGTTCTCCAGGGCCGTCCGGGCCTCGATGTTGTCCGGCAGTTCGGTCGGAGCGGGGCCGCCGAGCAGGTTCTGGGTCATGCGGCTCATCGTAAGTGGGCTCGCCCGCCCCATTTCAACCCGGGGCAGGCGGTGATCGCGCCAAGCGGACTACCGCGGACCGCTCGGTGCCTTGGGCGGCCAACCGTGGTGGTGCGCAACACCGGGTCGGTTTCCAGGTGCGCGACGACGCCTGAGCCTGGCCGTGCCGCTCACGCCCCGGCGGGGACGGGGATCGGCAGGGGGAGCGTGAAGTGGGCCGCGCCGCCGTCCAGCGTGGAGCGGGCGGACGGCCAGCCGTGCCGGACGAAGAGGAGCGCCGGCCGGTTGGTGAGGACGACGTCCGCGTCGAACTCGGTGATGCCGCGCCGTGCGGCGAGTTCGGACAGGCAGCCGATCAGGACGCTGCCGATGCCGCGGCGCTGCCAGGGGTCGGCTACGAGGACGGCGAGGTCGGCGCGCCAGGGCCGGTCCTTGCCGCGGACGTACTCGGCGATGCCGAGGATCTCGTCGCCGTCCAGCGCGACCAGGGCCTCGCGGTCCCAGTGGTCGAGGTTCTCCAGGAGCCCGAGGTAGTGCTCGGGGAGGCGGGGCGTGCCCGAGAAGAAGCGCGTGTAGAGGCTCGCTGCGGACAGCCGGTCCGACATCCGCCGCACCCGGTCGTGGTCGGTGATGCCGTACGGGCGGATCCGGACGCCGCTCGGGTCGGTGCCAATGTGGGCGACGCTGCGCACATCGAGTTGCTTCATGAAACCCATTGGACCGCGGATAGTTGCCTGAAGCAACTCATTGGTCGCAAAGACCGCGTGCATATCGCGTGAACGGCCGGTCAGGCGCCGGGTCCGGGGCGGGGCTCCACGTCGGTCGGCTCCAGGTGGACGCCGCACGCGGTGCAGGCGAAGTGCCGGTTCAGGGTGCCCTCACAGCCGCGGTGGCCGATGATCACGGGCGCGCCGCCGGGGGCGTAGTGGCGGTCGCCCCACATCAGCAGGGTCATCATCGCCGGCCACAGTTCCACGCCCTTGCGCGTGAGCCGGTACTCGTGCCGCTCCGGCCGCTCCTGGTACGGGACCCGGCGCATGATGCCCTCGTCGCAGAGCCGGCCGAGCCGGTCGGTGAGGACGTTGCGGGCGACGCCCAGAACGTCCTGGAAGTCGTCGAAGCGCCGGACGCCCTCGAAGGCGCTGCGGATCACCAGCAGCGTCCAGCGGTCGCCGACGACCTCCAGCGAGCGGGCGATCGAGCAGTTCTGTGACTCGTACGTGCGGGGTAGTGCCACAAACCCGACCCTACCTGAGTTTCGTCAAACAACGGGTATGGCCGGGGGTCGCGTGGGGCCCCCGGCCTCGCCCGCTACTTCAGCTTCTGGCCGGCGGACTGGAGGTTCTCGGCGGCCTCGACGATGCGGGCGGCCATCGCGGCCTCCGCGGCCTTGCCCCACGAGCGCGGGTCGTACTGCTTCTTGTTGCCGACCTCGCCGTCGATCTTCAGCACGCCGTCGTAGTTGCGGAACATGTGGTCGGCGACCGGGCGGGTGAACGCGTACTGGGTGTCGGTGTCGATGTTCATCTTCACGACGCCGTACGACACCGCCTCCCGGATCTCCTCCAGCGTCGAGCCGGAACCGCCGTGGAACACCAGGTCGAACGGCCTGTCCTTGCCGTACTTGGCGCCGACCGCGTCCTGGATGTCCTTGAGCACCTCGGGACGCAGCTTGACCGAGCCCGGCTTGTAGACGCCGTGCACGTTCCCGAACGTCGCGGCGAGGATGTAGCGGCCCCGCTCGCCCACGCCGACGGCCTCGGCGGTCGCGATCGCGTCGCCGGGCGTCGTGTACAGCTTCTCGTTGATCTCGTTGGCGACCCCGTCCTCCTCGCCGCCGACGACGCCGATCTCCATTTCCATGATGATGCGGGCCTTGGCGCACTCCTCAAGGAGGCCGGCCGCGATGTCGAGGTTCTCGTGCAGCTCGACCGCCGACCCGTCCCACATGTGCGACTGGAACAGCGGCTCCTCGCCGCGCGCCACCCGTTCCTGCGAAATCTTGATCAGCGGACGCATGAAGCCGTCCAGCTTGTCCTTCGGGCAGTGGTCGGTGTGCAGGGCGATGTTCACCGGGTACTTGTCGGCCACGACACGGGCGTACTCGGCGAGCGCGCTCGCGCCGACGACCATGTCCTTCACCGTGGAGCCGGACAGGTAGTCGGCCCCGCCGGTGGACACCTGCACGATCCCGTCGCTCTCGGCTTCCGCGAACCCGCGCAGCGCGGCGTTCAGCGTCTGGCTGGACGTCACGTTGATCGCGGGGAAGGCGAAGCCGTCCTGCTTCGCACGGTCGAGCATCTCCGCGTAGACCTCGGGCGTTGCGATGGGCATTTGTCAGAGTCCTTTCATACGCAGGGTGCCGCCGGGCATCCGGCCGGGCGGTAGCCCCGGTCGTCCGAGTACCCACGGGAGCGTCCAGGTCACACGGATTCCGGGTCGTGCATGCCGTCCGCGCTCAGTATCCCGCCTAATCGGAGCGTGGGGAAAGGTACGCTCGCCGTGTGGATCTCACGACCCTTCCCCTTGACATCACCGAGTGGCTGCACCCGACCGCGTGGCTGCAGCTCTTCGGCACGTTCGCGACGATCGGCGTGCTCGCCATCATCTTCGCGGAGACCGGACTGCTGTTCGGCTGCATCCTGCCGGGCGACTCGCTGCTCTTCACGGCGGGGATCCTCACGGCGGTCTCGACCGTCAACGGGCAGGAGTTCCAGCCGCTGTCGCTGCCCTGGCTGCTGATCGGCGGCCCGGTCGCGGCGATCGCCGGCGCCCAGCTCGGACACTTCCTGGGCGCCCGGTACGGGCGAAGGCTCTTCGAGCGGCCCGACTCGCGCATCTTCAAGCAGGAGTGGGTGGAGAAGGCCGAGTACTACTTCAACCGGTTCGGCCCGGCGCGGGCGGTCGTCCTCGCCCGGTTCATCCCGATCGTGCGGACGTTCCTCAACCCGCTCGCCGGGATGCTCGGCATGGACGGCAAGAAATTCTTCGTCTGGAACGCCATCGGCGGCATCGTCTGGACGGACGCGCTGTTCCTGCTCGGTCATTTCCTCGGGTCCGAGGTCCCGGACGTGGAGAAGTACATCCTGCCGGGCGTGGCGGTCATCCTGGTCCTGTCGGTCATCCCGATCATTCGGGAGGTCCTGAAGGGGCGTAAATCGGACCGCGGTCCGAATAAGAATGGCCCCGAAGAGTCACGTCCGTCGCTCAGCGGTGACAGTTATCGCTAACCTCCCCATGTGGGACGTCATCGGTCGGACCCTAGGGGTCTTGCGCGCATACTGATCGCGGCATTGGCCGTGGTGGCCGCCTTGGCCCTGCTCGTCGTCGGCGGCATGGCCCTGGTCAACGCGATCATCAGCGAACCCGACAAGACGGGCCCGTCGACGGCGGCCTCGCCGTCCGCCGGCAAAACGACCCCGAGCAGCAACGGCACCACGACCTCGCCGAGAGCCGCTCTTCCCCTGGTGATCCGCGTGACCGGCCAGCCCACCACCGTGGTCGTCCGCGTCGCCGACACCGGCGGCAAGGTGCTCACCAACGGCACGCTCAACACCGGGGACACGCTCCAGTACGAGGACGCGCCCCTCCAGGTCGTCGCCACCAACGGCGGCTCGCTGCAGGTCGTCATCTACGGCAAGGTGCAGCCGCGCGAGCCCAACGGGCAGCGCGCCCAGTGGTTCGTGCGGGCCCGCGGCTAGCGATTCACCCCAGGCCCAGGTCGGCGACGTCGTACGGGTGCCGGTAGGTGAGCCCCTCCGCGGCGATCCGTTCGGCCGCTCCCCGCTCCAGGATCGTCGCGACCGCCACGACCTCCGCCCCCGCCTCCCGCAGCGCCTCCACGGCCGTCAGGACGGACCCGCCCGTCGTCGACGTGTCCTCCACGGCGAGAACGCGGCGGCCCGCCACGTCCGGCCCCTCGATGCGGCGCTGCAGCCCGTGGGCCTTGTCCGCCTTCCGGACGACGAACGCGTCCAGCGCCTGGCCGCGCGCCGCCGCCGCGTGCAGCATCGCGGTCGCCACCGGGTCGGCGCCGAGGGTGAGCCCGCCGACGGCCTCGTAGCCGAGGTCGGCGGTCTCGTCCAGCATGACCCGCCCCACCAGCGGCGCCACCGCCCCGTCCAGCGTGACCCGGCGCAGGTCCACGTACCAGGACGCCCGCTTGCCCGAGGACAGCACGAAGTCCCCGTGCACCACGGCCTTGTCCTTGATCTTCTGCAGCAGCTCTTCGCGATCGCTCACGCTCAGACCCTATTCACCCGGCACCCCCGTGTACTTTCGCGGGGTGACACCCGGAACCGTCGTCCTGCTGCACGCCCCGAACGCCACCGCCGCCTCCTGGGGCGACATGCCCGAGATGCTCCGCTCGTACGGTCTGGACGTGGTGGCGCCGGACGTCCCGGACGACACCGGCACCCGCTACATCGCCCGCGTCTCGCTGACCATCACCGCGACGGACCCGGCGGCCCCGCTCGTCCTCGTGGCCCATGGTGCGGCCGGCCCCCTGGTGCCGGGCGTCGCCCTCGCCCAGCGCGCCGCCCACCGTCCCGTCGGCGGCTACGTGTTCGTCGACGCCGACCTGCCGCGCCCGCTCCGGCACGACCACGACGAGCCGCAGAACGACGTCCCCATGCCCCCAGATTGGCCCGAGGCGCCCTGCGGCTACCTCTGGACCCATGCGGACCGCCTCGCCTCCCCCGAGCACGCCCAGGCCCTTAGAGAAGCCCGCCTACGCGCCTGGCCCACCACCGAACACGACCCACCCACAGCAGTAGCCCAATCCCTGAGCGAACTGATCGCCGTTCTGTAGCGCCCTGTCCACCGAGAGCCCTGAGAACCTCAGCCGAGGTACGGGCAGGCGCGTGGAGCGAGTGCAGCGAGCGGAGCGCGCATGCCCGTCGAGCCGGGCGACCGCAGCGACACGCCACGAACCCGCACGCCGTGGCGTGAGGATCGACCGGCTCGTGACGGGGATTCCAGGGGGTCGCCCCCTGGGCTGACTACGCGTTTTTCAGGAGGTCGTCCAGGAGGGCGTCGTAGTCGTCTTCGCTGCGGCCGAGGTCTATGCGGGCGCGGTAGCGGAGGCGGAGGAGGGCCTCCAGGCTGTCTTCGGCCAGGGCGACGTCGTCGGGGCCCGGGGTGAGGGAGTCGGCGTCGGGGGACGGGGCCTCGTCGGGGCCGCCGCCCATGCCGGTGCCGACCGCGCGGTCGCGGAGGGCGAGCACGACGTCGGCGCCGCTGGTGGCCCACTCGTGGGCGCCGGTCGCGTCACCTTGGGCGTAGAGGACCTCGGCCACGGCCCGGTACACCTCGGGGTCACGCGGCTTGTCGGCGCGGATCTGCTCGACGAGCTTGCGGGCCTCGTCGGCCTCGCCCAGCTCGAACAGCGCGTCGGCGAGGTAGGCGCGCGGGTCGCCGTAGGTCTCGCCGCCGTCCTCCAGGGCACTGCGGTACAACTCGGCGGCCTTGGCGTGGTCGCCCGCGTGCTGCCACTGCTCGCCCGCGCGCAGCAGGACGTTGGCGCGTGACACCCCGCCGGACACCGACTCGGCCAGCTCCGACAGCCGGCGCGCCGCCGAGATGTGATCGCCGGTGCGCAGGGTGTCGAACTCCAGGTCGTCGAGATCGTCTTCCGTCACATGCGTCACGGTTCAACGCTACCCGCCGCCGCGCGGCCGAAGCGGGCGAATCGACGATGATCGTGGAATACCGGTGCGTAGGTGTCAGGTCACCTGCGGGAACGTTCTAGCGCGTCCCAGAAGCCGCGGCGCAGCGCGTGCCGCACCTCGTCGTGCAGGAGGAAGTCGATCGGCAGCGAGGAGCCCTGCAGCAGCCGGGCCTCCAGGTCGGACGGCATGCGCGGCTTGCGGGCGAGAACGGCCTCCAGCCACAGTGCGGGCGCGTCCCGGGCGACGGACTCGCCGAAGTCCTGGCCCTCCTGGTGGGCGGCCTTGACGGCGTCCGACAGCGTCGGGGTCTGCTGCACCGGGACGGGCATCTGCTGCGGGCCGGTGTAGGGGCCGTGCGGCTGGGCGCCCGACTGCATCGTCTGCGACTGCAGCGTCTGGGGTGGCGGCGGCGGGGACGGCGACGGGACGGGCGACGTGGTGTACCCCGGGCTCGGCGGCGGCGGCGCGGGCGCGGACGGCGCCGGAGACGGGGCCTGCGTCGAGGACGGCCCGGCCGCCGGGGCGGGCTGCAGCGGCAGTTGCTGCCCACCGGTGCCGTAGGCCGATCCGGCGAGGCCGCCGCCGTTGCCGCCGGGCAGTGGCATCGCGCCGCTGCCGAGGCCGCCGTTGCCGCCGGGCAGCGGCATGGGGCCGGTGCCGAGGCCGGGGGGCCCGGGAGTGCCGCCCAGCCCGCCGGTCATGGCCGGGCCGAGGTCGCGGACGGGCGGGCTGGAGGTGGCCGGCGGCCCGGTCAGCGGGGACGCGGGCGGCGGCCCGTTCTGCGAGGTCGTCTGGAGCGGGCCGAGCGAGCCGGCGTGCCCGTTGGTGCTGCCGTGCCCGTTGGACAGCGGGCTCGTGCCGAGGGAGGAGACCCCGTCCATGCCGGTGAGCAGGTTGACGTACGGGCGCAGGTGGCCGGAGCCGATCTCGATGAGGTCGTCGCACTCCTGCCGCAGCACCCGCGAGATCGTCCAGTTGCCGTCGACGGCGACGTGCACGACCGTGATGCGGACGCCGAAGTCCTGGGCGTCCGCGACGACCTGGGCGAGGTCCTCGTCGCCGCTCACCAGGACGGCGTCGGTGAGCGCGGCGTTGCGGGCCAGCGTCATCAGGTCGCGGTGGATCTCGGTGTCGACGCCCTCGCGGCGGCCGGGGCGGATCCGGCCGAGCCGCAGTTTGAGGCCGGGCAGGTCGGCGAGCGCGTCGTGTTCGGGTGAGCGGCGCCCCTCCACGGTGGCCTCGTACCAGTAGCAGCGCAGCAGCGGCATCCCGGTGCGTTCTCTGGCGAGGTTGCCGAGGAGCTGCAGGAGACCGCCGAAGTCCCACGAGACGGTGTCGCGATGGCGGGTGCCGTGCACCGCCATGGCGCCGTCCGCCAGCAGGTAGCCGGCGTCTACGAACAGCGCGCAGCGATCCATGCGACACCGTCCTTCCTCAACACGGGAGCTCACAGCGTGCCCACTTCGGTGTAGCGACCCCGGACCGCTTATAGCGTAGTGAAGCCCGTCTGCCCGGTAGGCCAATACGGCGATTCGCCACTCTTTCATGGCAACCCGCCGGTTGGCGACTCCCGGGTAACAACGAAATGGGAGCCGCGGCGGACGCTACCAGCCGTTTCGGTCCCGCCCTGTGCTTCCGCATGATCTTTACGGGAAGAATCAGGTCGCGGGTTCAGTCCCGGTGTGCCCGCGACCCTCGCTTCAACAGCCCATGGCGGCCGTGGCCGGGCGTGGCCCGGTGTCGTATGTCGCGTGGTCCGCCGCGCGGCGTGTCGACCCTGAGCTGGACGTACAGCCTCAGGCCGGGCGGCGTCACGTGCAGTTGGATGTCGACCAGCGGTCCTCCAGGGTGTTCGATGGGGATCTCGGGTGGGGCAGGCGGCGGCTTGCGGGGTTTTTGCCTGGGCCGCGGCGTGTCGTTCTTCGGGCGTGGCTCCGCCACCGGACGAGAGCCAGCGCCACCGCCCCCGCGACGGCCACCGCGCCGCCCCCGAGCGCCTGCCGCTTGGGCAGGTGACGGAACCACAGGAACACACCGCCGCCTTTGGACGCCAGGTAGCCGGTGGACGCCGCTCCCAGCACGAGCGGGCCGAGGACGTCCCGTAGCGTCGTGTTCACCTCCGCCAGTTCGGCGTAGAGGGCCTTGCAGCGTGCGCAGCCGTCCAGATGCCGCTTCACCTGGCGGGAGTCACGCTTGGCGAGGGCGCCCCGCACGTACGAGCCGAGCTTCTCCAGGACGGGACGGCATTCGTCGCCCGCATCGACACCGTCGAGATGCATCTGCAGGTACGCCTGGCGCAACCCTGCCCGGGCCCGGTAGGCGAGCGCGGCGGCGGCGTTCGGGGTGAGGCCGAGGAGCGGGGCGACGTCCGCCGGCCTGGCGCCCTCGACCTCGGTGTGCCAGAGCACCGTCCGCCACCGTCCGGGCAGCGACCCGAACGCGCGCGCGATCATCGAGCGTTCGAGTGCCTCGATCGTAGGATCCGCGAAGGGCGTCCCGGGGTCGAACGCCTCGATCTCGTCGGTGTGGTGGACGCGGCGGTCCGCGCGTTGCCGGTCGTAGACCGTACGGCGCACCGCCGTGAGCAGGTAGGGGCGGAATCCGGAATCAGGCCCGCCGCCGCTCTTCAGTACGGCGAGGACCTTGGCGAAGGCGTCCTGGACGGCGTCCTCGGCGGCGTCACGCCCGGCCAGGCCGGGCCCGGTCACGTCGTCTCCTCGCTCCATGCTTGCTCATTGTGACTGATTGACCACCTGTTGTCGCGTAATTTGGTCGCAGATGGCCTGAGCGAATCGCGTCATAGGCGGGGCGCAGCGCCGTTGGAGGAGCGTGGGCGGTACCAGGGCGGGCCGTTCGCGCGGGGTGCGTTCGTTCCGTCGAGGGGGTGGAACGAACGCACCCCTTGAATCACGTGATCTCGGCGTGGCCCATCTCGGTCAGCTTCCCGCCGTCCTTCGGCGTCTCCCAGCGCACCCTGCAGTCGCGTCCGGAGAGTTCGACGGTGGCGATGGCGTTGTCGAACCATGGGCCGTTCGTCATCCGCCACCGGATCGGCGGGACGGGCACCTTCGCCAGCTTCGCCAGCGCCCGGAACGGCCCGCCCGCCGTCCGTGAGTACGCGAGGCGGTTCGCCCACCGGAACTTCCCCATCAGAGGGTTCCGCAACGGCGAGCAGACGATCTGGGAGACCTTCGACTGCGTGGCGGGTTCGGTGACCCGCGCCAGGTACGAGTAGTGGATGTCGCCGGACAGGAACGAGATGCTCGCCGGCGCCGCTCCGCGTTCCCCGCGTCCAACGGCGACGATGTCGGACGCCACATCCCGGAACGACCGCTCGAAGGCCGCCCAGTGCTCCAGGTCGGCCGCCTGGCGGATCTTCTCGCCGAGCCCGGCGCCGCGCTTTCCCCAGGCGCCCCCGGCGACGGCCTCGTTCCACGACTCCGCGTGGTGGATCGCCATGGGGAGCAGGTAGGGCAGAGAGCTCGCGATGAGCAGATGGTCCATGCCGCCCTGGCATTGGGCGTCCAGCCACTCGAACTCGTCGTCGTCGAGCATTCCGCGGCGGTCTTCGGTGAGCAGCCTGGAGCACCGGCTGTCGACGACGATCAGGCGGGTGCCGCCCCAGTCGTGGGCGTAGCTCCAGCGGGTGCTGGCGGGTTGCTTGTCGGCCTTCTCGGCGAACTCGTCCAGGACGGCGCCGGCGTCGCCCGTGGTGTCCGACGCCGTTCGCACCGCCTTGAGGACGGGGTCGGCCGCCCGGTCCTGCGGCGACATGTTCCCCAGATGCTGGTAGATCCAGTACGACCCGATACCGCCGGTGATGCGGGGTTTCCACCACGATTGCGACCACATCTCCTGGCGCCAGGTGTACGAGGTGTTCCAGTCGTCCCTGATGTCGTGGTCGTCGAAGATCGTGAACGTGGGGACGGTGGACAGCAGCCACCGGACCGCCGGGTCGTCGTGCCAGGCCAGCTTGTACAGGTGCGTGTAGTCCTCGAAGTCGGCGACCTCACCGTCCGGTAGTTCGCCGGGTTCGCGGCGGCCCTCGATGAACGCGCTCATCTCCGCGCTCAGCTCGTCGGCGTACACCTGGTCGCCGACCATCAGAAGCATGTCGGGCCAGGTGACCGCGTCCCCGCCCGTCCGCAGCCGGTCGGCGAAGGAGGCGAGGGCGTCGTACCCGAACTGCTGCACCGTGCCCGGCGAGCGGCGGCACGACCCGAACGAGATCCGCAGCCTGCCGTCGGGGTCGAGCGTCCTGATCTGGGACGGCGGGAACCCGGTGTCGCCCTCCGGCCAGACGCTCTCGCCGTCGGCGAGGACCTCGTAGGGGATGCGCGCCCCAGGCGCGAGCCCTTCGACCTCGACGATCGCGTAGTGGTGGCCATGCGCGGTGAACGTGCGCCCGGCCGCGTCCAGGCCGTGCTCCTGGTTGACGACCCTGACCTCGCACGGCCGATCGGTCTCCACCCAGATCGTCGCGGTGTTATGACTCACGTGCCTGAGGTGGGGCCCGAGTACCAAAGCGGTCATACCACGTCTCTCTAGCGGACCGAGGCCCGTCACGTCCACTCGCCCTAGCGGCGCAGCACCCTCTCTTCGGTTTCCGGGTCCAATCCCACCACCGGACGGTCGGGACGTTGCGGCGCTCGTCCGCCTATCGACTGAAGCCAGTCCCACGTGTCCGCCACTGTCTCCTGGACGGGCCTGCAATGCAGCCCTGTGGAAAGAGCCTTGGTCACGTTGGCCTGATGCATGGTGTCGTAGGCGTCCCCGGGCGGGAGCCAGACGGGCAGGTCCGTCCACGGTTGGATATCCGCTTCGAGGATGGCCTCCGGGGCCGTCCACGCCAGATCTGCGTCCGACCCGGTCACCTGAATGCAGGCGTCGAGCAGTTCACCCATCGTTGTGTGGCCGGGCGGGCTGACCACGTTGTACGGCCCGTCGAGACCTTGCTCGGTCGCGTCCAGGGTCCATGTGGCGAGGTCCCTGACGTCGATGTACTGCAGGCCGGCATCACGTGGTCCGGGTGCCAGAACCCTTCCGCCTCGTGCGATCCGGGTCAGCCACCAGGGCAGCCGTCCGATGTTCTCGTACGGGCCGAGGATGAGCCCGGCCCGCACCAGCAGCGAGTTCTCGTCGAACACCTCTTGCGCGGCCAGTTCGCCGCCGCGCTTGGCCTCCGCGTAGTCGACGTCGCCGGCGTCGGAGGAGCCGTCCACGACATCGGCCTTTTCGCCCAGCCCGAGCGGGGTGGGGAACCGGTAGACCGAACGGCTGGAAATGTAGACGTACCGTTCAACGCGCCCCTCCAGCAGGCGAGCGGTGTCGCGCACGGCGGACGGTGCGCCCGACCAGGTGTCGACGACGGCGTCCCATCCCCCGTCCGCGAGGGCCTTGAGACCGTCCTCGGCGGTGCGGTCGCCGTGCAGCGACCTCACGCCCTGCGGTGGCTCATGCCGTCCCCGGTGGAAGACGGTCACGTCCCAGCCGCGTGTGAGCGCGTCCTCGGTGACGGCGCGTCCCACGAATTCCGTTCCGCCGAGCATCAAGAGCTTCATGGGGAGAACTTTGCCTTCTGTACGTTCTGTACGGAACGCCTGCACGCTCACAGCGGAACGGAACTCATCGTCCAGGTACAACCAAGTCGCCGCTAGGCGATAACTTGCATCATCCTTGTTGCAGCTACTAGCGTGATGGCATCAAACATGCTGCAGGAAGGGGAGTTCGATGGACCTGCGCCTGAATGACAAGACCGCCGTGGTGACCGGTGCCGGCAAGGGAATCGGCCTTGCCGTGGTCGAGGCCCTCACCGCCGAAGGCGTGCGGGTCGTGGCCGCGTCCCGCACGGTGACGCCCGCGCTGAAGGCGACCGGCGCGATCCCCGTCCAGGTCGACCTGTCGGACGCGGAAGGACCGCGGCGCCTGATCGAGACCGCGTTGCGCGAGCTCGGCGGCCTGGACATCCTGGTCAACAACGTCGGCGGTGGCGACGGCGGCGCCGTGGGCGGATTCCTCTCCTTCGAGGACGACATCTGGCAGGCGGTCTTCGAACTGAACCTGTTCGCCGCCGTCCGCGCCGTCCGCGCGGCGCTGCCCAGCCTGATCGAGCGGTCGGGGACCATCGTCAACGTGTCGTCCAACGGGGCGCGTGTTCCGCATGCCGGGCCCGTCCCGTACACGGCGGCCAAGGCCGCGCTGACGGCGTTCGGCAAGGCCCTCGCCGAGGAGTTCGGGCCGCAGGGCGTCCGGGTCAACACCGTGTCGCCGGGTCCCGTTCGCACCGCGATGTGGGAGGACCCCAACGGCTACGGCGCCGAGCTCGCGGCATCGATGGGCATTCCACACGACCAGCTCGTGGCGGGCCTTCCGGACGCCGTGGGAATGCTCACCGGACGCCTCGTGGAACCCACCGAGGTCGGCGCGCTCATCGCCTACCTGGCCTCGCCCTTGGCGGGCAGCACCGTGGGCGCCGACCACGTCATCGACGGAGGGGCCATCAAGACCGCCTGACGGTGTCCGGCGGTCGGAGTAGGTTCGCGTCCGTGACCTCTTTCGACCTCGTCCGAGACCTCCCGGCCGCCCTCACCGACCGGGAGGCCGCCTGGACGTACATCCGAGGCTTCGCCGCGACCTGGCGCACTCGGCTTACGGCCGAGGACGGCACGCCCGAGGCGGAGCTGACGGCGGCCGAGGAGGCACTGGGGATACGCCTGCCCGCAGGCGTCCGCGAGGCCTACGCGTTGTTCGGCAGGCGCTTCGATCTGCACAGCAACATGCAGCATCTGCTGAGCCCGGGCGAGTTCTACATCGACGACCGCAAGGAGGCCCTGGTCTTCCGGGAGGAGAACCAGGGCGCCGCCTCCTGGGGCGTCCTGCTCACCGATCTCGGCCGGCCCGACCCGCCCGTCCGCATGCGCAGCGACCTCGCCGACAAGGAGGCCGAGCGCTGGGAGGGCTGGCTGAGCGGCTTCGCGGTCTCCTGCATCGAGATCGTCCTGTCCGAGTCGCTGCAGGCGGAGGAGCCCGTCTGCGACCACGGCGACTACGACGACGGCGACGAACTGGCCCGCCGCTTCACCCGCCTGCCCTTCCCCTCCTACCCCGAGGGCGAGCAGGGGCCGGCCTTCTACACCGGCTCCGGCCTCCTCCTCTGCGACGGCGGGGGCGGATGGCTCTCGGTCCGCGCCCGGGACGAGGAGACCCTCGACCGCTTCCGCGCCGACGTCCCCGCCGACTGGCTGAACGGCTGACGGGAGTCCCGCGGAATCTTTTTCGCGGCGGGTGTCGAAATCGGGCGGGCCCGCGTGTCGACAGGGAGAGGTCGAACGCGGGAGGGATGTCATGGGTGTGCGACGGTGGCAGGGGCTCGCGCTGCTCTGTGCGGCCAACTTCATGGTGATCCTGGATTCGCAGATCGTGCTGCTCGCGCTGCCGTCGGTCGAGCGGGACCTGGGGTTCGCCGGGGGCGGGGCGCAGTGGGTCCTGAGCGCCTACCTGCTCGGGTTCGGGGGGCTGCTGCTGCTCGGTGGGCGGGTGGCCGACCTCGCGGGCAGGCGCCGGACGTTCCTCGCCGGCACGGTCCTGTTCCTCGTGTCGTCGCTGTTGTGCGGCCTCGCCTGGACGGGCGGGGCGCTGATCGGCGCGCGGGTGGTGCAGGGCGTCTCGGCGGCGCTGATGGCGCCGAGCGCGCTGTCGATCGTGACCGCGACGTTCGCCGCCGGGCCGGAGCGGAACCGGGCGATCGCCGTATGGGGGAGCGTCGGCGGGTTCGGTGCGACGGCGGCGCTGCTGGTCGGCGGGCCGCTGACGGACGTGCTGGGCTGGCGGGCGATCTTCTTCCTCAACGTGCCGGTCGCGGTGGTCCTGCTGGTGCTCGGGCCGGTGCTGCTCGGCGAGAGCCGCGCCGGGGCACGTGCCTACGATCCGGTGGGCGCGCTGACCGTGACGCTGGCGGTGTCGGCGGCGGTTTACGGGGTCGTCCGCGTTCCCGAGGTGGGCTGGGCGAGCGCGTGGACGGCGGCCGCGTTCGCGGTGGCGGTCGTCGCGGGGGTGCTGTTCGCGTGGACGGAGTCGCGGTCGGCGGCTCCGCTCGTCCCGCTGCGGACGTTCCGTTCCAGGCGGCTGACCGGCGGGAACGCGGTGACGCTGGCGGCTGCGATGGCAGTGTTCGGCACGTCGTTCGGCGTGACGCAGTACGCGCAGGGAGTGCTGGAGTACTCGCCCCTGACGTTCGGGTTCGCGACCGCGGTACTGCCGGTCATGGCGGTCGCCGGGTCGTATGCGGCGCAGGCGGCGCTGCGGCGGTTCGCCGTCCGGCCGGTCGCGGTCGCGGGGCTGGCGTTCATGGCGGCGGGCTGCCTGGCGCTGGGCCGCCTGACGGCCTCCGGCGGCTACGCGACGGGCCTGCTGCCCGGGCTGGTCCTGCTCGGGTTCGGGCTCGGCACCTGCGGGGTGGCCGGATCGGTCGCCGCGCTCGCCGGGGCCACCGGCGGCGACGCGGGGCTGGCGTCCGGGATCAACACGGCCGCGTTCCAGCTCGGCGGTGCGTTCGGTGTGGCGGTCGCGTCCACCGCCGTCCTGTCCTGGACGGACGGGACCGGCCCCGCCGCCGGGTTCCGCGCGGCGTTCGACGCGTCGGCGGGCATCGCCTTCGCCGGCGCTCTCGTGGCGGGCGTGCTGCTCGCCGAGCCGGCCCGGTTCCCCGAGCGGAGCTCCAGCGGACCGGAGGGAGCCGGGCTGGCCGGCTTTTCCGGGGGGAGTGGGGGGTCGTCCCCCCGCAAGTGAGGGGCCCGGCGACGAGTTCCGGAGCCGGGGAAGGTCAGAGTCCGATAGGAGGAGGAGCCATGCAGTACATGATGCTGATCTGCGGTGTCGAAGGAGGGGAGCTGCCCCCGGACGAGCAGGCGGCGATGATGGCCGACACCGAAGCGTGGGTCAAGGAGATGGACGGCCGGGGCGTCCGCAGGTTCGGGGACCGGCTGCGGCACACCGACGCCGCGACGACGGTCCGGGTCCGGGACGGCGAGACGCTGCTGTCGGACGGCCCGTTCGCCGAGACCAAGGAGCAGATCCTCGGCTTCGACCTGATCGACTGCGCCGATCTCGAGGAGGTGCTGGAGATCGCGTCCAAGCACCCGTCGGCCCGGTCCGGAACGATCGAGGTGCGGCCGCTGTGGCCGCTCGGGGAGGACTGACGGACGGCGTCGAGCAGGCGGTCGCGGCGGCCTTCCGCGAGGAGTGGGGGCGGGTCGTCGCGACCCTCATCCGGATGACCGGCGACTGGGATTTCGCCGAGGAGTGCGCCCAGGAGGCGTTCGCGCGGGCCCTCGAACGGTGGCCGGACGCCGGGGTGCCGCGGCGTCCCGGCGCCTGGCTGACCACGACCGCCCGCAACCACGCGCTGAACCGGATCCGGCGGGGCGCGACCGAGACCGAGAAGCTCAGGGAACTCGCGACGATGACCGGCCCGCAGGAGCCGCCCGGCCCGGGCGGCGTCCCCGACGACCGCCTCAGGCTGATCTTCACCTGCTGCCATCCGGCGCTGCCGATCGAGGCGCGGGTGGCGCTCACGCTGCGCACCCTGCTCGGCCTGACGACCGGCGAGATCGCACGGGCGTTCCTGGTGGCCGAACCGGCGATGGCGCAGCGGCTCGTCCGGGCCAAGCGCAAGATCCGGCAGGCGGGCATCCCGTACCGGGTGCCGGCCGCGCACCTGCTGCCGGAGCGGACGGCGTCCGTCCTCGGCGTCGTGTACCTGCTGTTCAACGAGGGATACGCGGCGTCCGAGGGCGCCGATCCCGTGCGGGTCGACCTGTGCGCCGAAGCGATCCGGCTCGCGCGCGTCCTGCACGGCCTGATGCCCGGAGACCCCGAGACCGCCGGCCTGCTCGCACTGCTCCTGCTCCAGGACTCCCGGCGGGCCGCCCGGCAGGACGCGGCGGGCGACCTGGTCCCGCTGGACGAGCAGGACCGCGAACGCTGGGACCGCCGGGCGATCGCCGAAGGCGTCGAGTTGCTGGACGGCGCGCTCCGCCGCGGCACACCCGGCCCCTACCAGGTGCAGGCCGCCATCGCGGCCTGCCACGCGAACGCGCGGACGGCCGCGGAGACCGACTGGCCGCAGATCGCCGCGCTGTACGGGCGGCTCGAAGCGATGAACCCGGGCCCGGTCGTCCGGCTCAACCGGGCCGTGGCGGTGGCGATGGCGGACGGGCCGCGGGTGGGCCTGGCGCTCCTCGACACCATCGAGGGTCTGGACGGCTACCACCTGTTCCCGGCGACGCGCGCCGACCTGCTGCGCCGTCTCGGCCGGAACGAGGAGGCCGCGGCGGCCTACCGGGAGGCGCTCGGCCAGGCCCGGACCGAGCCCGACCGCCGCTTCCTCACCCGCCGCCTGCACGAGCTCTGAACGAGGTACGCCGGCCGCGGTTTGGGGGCGCGCCGGAACAAGCAGCGGCAGCGGGCCGATTTCACGGACGATGAGGTCATATCCGTCCTGACCGGTTCGCATACTGAGTGGTACTTATATCCCGGTCAGTCAATTTCGTTATGGTTCAGCTGTTTTATGTTGCAGGCGGCGAACTTCTGGCTATGGTCGAGTTTCTGCAACTCTCATTCGGTGGGGGAATGGGCTTGCGCATTGACGACTGCATGGCGCGGATGATGACGATTCCGGGGGCGCAGCGGGTCACCCTGGTCGACGGCGCCAGCGGGCTGGCCGTCGCCGCGGCCGGCCGGGAGGACCTCCTCGACCAGCACGAGGACGCGGCGGGGGCGACCGACGTGGTGCGCGCGGTGCTGACGACACCGGCGCTCAGCGCGACCGCGGCGGGGGACGACGTAGAGGAGATCATTGTTTGCGGCACTCACGGATATCACTTATTGGCCCTCACGGATGCGAATCTCGATGGCCACCTGTTCGTCCATTTGCTGCTGGACAGGGAGAACGGCAACCTCGCCCTTGCCCGGATCCAGATGCGCGCCCTCGTCGGCGAAATGACGGGCGGCTGACGTGGTCGAAGGGAACATCGAGCGCATTCCGGCCGTCCTCGGCTCGCTGGAGCGGGAAAGGCGCACCGGGCTGCTGCGCGTCGGGACCGACGGCTCGGTCCGCTTCGACCGCGGCGCCGTCATCGACGCCGAGAGCCGGCACGCGCCGGGCCCCGGCCGCCTACCGGAAGGGCCCGACCCCGAACTGACGGCGCTGCTCGCGATGTTCGACGCCGCCTACTTCCTCCTCGGCTCCACGGCCGAGCCGGTGTTCACCGAGGGGCCGCCGAGCGGCCGGCCCCGGCGGATCACCGTGGCGACGCTCGTGCACGAGCGGCGCCGGCGCCGCGCCCTGCTCGACGCCGCGTGGCCGGACGGCGCCGTGGACGCCGCTCCCGTCATGCCGGTCCGGCGCGTCCGCCGGCAGCGCGTCATCCTGACCGGCGTCCAGGCGGAGATCCTGCTCAACGCCGACGGCCGGCGCACACCGGCCCGGCTGGCCCGCGAACTCGGCCGCACGGCGTTCGGCTGCGTGCTCGCGGTTCGGGGCCTCGCCGCCGCCTCCCTGATCCGGACGGAGCCGCCCGCCGTCCCCGGCCCCCCGCCACCGCCCCGTACCGAGATCCCGGCCGACTGGGCGCCGGCCGACCACGACCTGCTCGGACGGCTCCGGGCGGCGCTGGTGGAGCTCGGCTGACCGTGCGAAGGACCGACGGGCCGAAGGGGCCGGCCGACCGGTGAGACGAGTGATCGAAAGGCTGACGAAGGTGGCGAAACGAGCGGGGACGGGGACGGCGGCACGGCGCCCCGAGACCCAGGTGGCGGCGGAACTGCGCGGGCTGCGGGCGCGCGTCCCGCAGCTCACCGGCAGCCTGGTCGCGTCGGCGGACGGGCTGCTCATCGCGCAGGACCTGCCCGAGTCCGTCGAACCGTCCGGGATGGCGGCCGTGACGGCGACCGGCTTGTCCCTCGCGCACCGGATCGCGCAGACCGCGCACGGCGGCGCCTTCCACGAGGTGGTGATCCGCGGCGTGGACGGCTACGTCGTCATCTACGCGGCCGGGCCGACCGCGTCCCTGACCGTCCTCGCGGGCCCGTCGGTCAATGTGGGGCGGCTCCACCTGGAGTCGCGCCCCGCGGCCCGTGCCATCGCCGCGCACCTCACAGGCGCGCGCCGTACGTAAATGACCAAGGAAAGGGGAACACACGCATGTCCAACCTCGACCTCGCCCTGAAGGACATGATGTCGATCGACGGGGCCGTCGGCGCCGCCGTCGTCGACTACGACAGCGGCATGGCCCTCGGCCACATCGGCGGCTCCAAGGCCCTCGACCTGCAGGTCGCCTCCGCCGGCAACACCGAGGTGGTGCGCGCCAAGTTCCGCACGATGGAGCAACTCGGCATCAAGGAGGAAATCGAGGACATCCTCATCAGCATCTCCACGCAGTACCACATCATCCGCCCGCTGACGGGGCGCAAGGGCAAGGGCCTGTTCATCTACGCGGCACTCGACCGAAGCCGCGCCAACCTCGCCCTGGCCCGCCACCGCCTCCGCGAAATCGAGGAGAACCTCGAAGTCTGAGGCGTGTCCGCCCGGGGGTGGCCCCCGGGCCGGTACTGCGCTCTGAACGAGGTACGGCGCCGCGGACGGTTGGGGCGTTCCGCGGCGCCGTACGTTTCAGGGGGAGTCACTCCCCGGCCGGGTCATTTCCTGAGTTGGCAGGTGGCGAGTGATTCGAGTCCGGTGGGTCGGGCGGCGGTGCGTCCGATGGAGATGCTGATGCGGTCGATGGCGGCGGTGCGTTTGCCGGTGAGTGGGCCGAGGATGGCGTTCTGGACGAAGTTGGGTCCGCCTTGTCCTGCGCTGGTGGCCAGGCGGCGGTTGGCTTCGTTGATCTGGGTCTGGAGTAGGGCGAGGTTGCGGTCGACTTCGGCCTTGGCCGACGCGGGCACGGCCGGCAGCCGGCTCGCCACGTCCGGGCAGACGATCTGACCTGTGCCGCCCGCGCCGCCTCCCTGCGGTGTGCTCGCCTGCGGGGCGGGCGACGCGGAAGCCCCTCCCGATGCGCCACCCCCTGTCGCGCCGCCTCCGCCCGCTGCGCCGCCACCCCCTGCCCCGCCTCCGCCCGCCGCGTTGCCGAGTTGGCAGGTGGCGAGTGATTCGAGTCCGGTGGGTCGGGCGGCGGTGCGTCCGATGGAGATGCTGATGCGGTCGATGGCGGCGGTGCGTTTGCCGGTGAGTGGGCCGAGGATGGCGTTCTGGACGAAGTTGGGTCCGCCTTGTCCTGCGCTGGTGGCCAGGCGGCGGTTGGCTTCGTTGATCTGGGTCTGGAGTAGGGCGAGGTTGCGGTCGACTTCGGCCTTGGCCGACGCGGGCACGGCCGGCAATCGGCTCGCCACGTCCGGGCAGACGATCCGGGCATTGCTCGCCTTCGCAGCGGCCCCGTTGCCCGCCGACAGGGTGACCGAGCGGCCCTGCCCCGCCTCCTGAGCCCCGTGGCTCAGAAGCGCCCCGGTGACGGCGAGCCCGGCGGTGACCGCCCCCGCCGCGGCCCACACCTTCGGACTCGGTCTCCAACGTTGAACATGCCGCATGCGGCCACTCTCCTTCCCGAGACCTGACGGTGACGCCAGGTCGGCAGACCCCCGCCCGGGAATGAGATACGCAGCCGTGCCTGAAACAGATCAACGGCCGGAGAAAAACCGCCGCCCGGATCGGGCGGCGCCGTTCACGCGCTCGCCGTCAGCACATGGTCCACGAGGCGGACCGCACGATGTTGGGCTGCTCCAGGTAGATCTTCACCGTGTGCGGTCCGCTTCCCCAGAAGGTCTGCGGACCCGTGCCGCCCGAGCGGTCGGTGCCCGCGTCGACCTCGCTGCCGTCGACGTAGACCCAATGCTTGGTGACGACGGAGTTGATCTGCCACTGGTAGCCGCCCTTGGTGTAGCAGCTCCCGTTCTTGGTGCCGACTATGGTGATCACCACCGCCGGCTTGTCGGAGGCGCCGCCACCGTCGCCGTTGTCGCCTCCGTCGCCGCCGTTGCCTCCGCCTGGCGAGGTCGGGTTCTGCCGCGGCGCGTCGCCGCCGGAAGACCCGGGACTCGTCTTGGACGATGGCCGCGAACCGGGGCCTGACTTGGCCGGATCCGGTGACGAGGAGGGGGCCGGTGACCGCCCGTTGCCGCCGAGCGCACGTTTCCCCGCCGTGTTCGGGTCGACCGACTCCTGAGGGGAACCGAGCCCGGGCCCGTTCGACCCGGAGCCGGAGCCCTTGGCGGAGTCGCCGGCGTCCGCGGCGCCCGGCCAGAGGAGCGCCGCCGCGACGATGATCGCCGTCACCGCCGCGCCCGCACCCGCGCCGGCCAGCAGCAGGAGCCGGCGGCGCTTGGGATCCGGCCGCCGCGCCCCCTGGGCGCCTTCGGTCGGCAGAACCGGTCCCGCACCCGGCGGAATCGGGCCCGTCGGTGGTTGCGGGGAGTCCGCGGTCGTCTGGAGCGGGGCCGCGGCCGGATGAGGCGGGCCCATGGGAGGCTGTGGCGAGGTCGCGGCCGGGAGCGGGCCGGAGGGCACCGGCGGGACGGCGACGGGCGACTGCGCGTCGGTCGCCGAAGAGCGTCCGCTGACCAGGCGCAGCATGACGTCCCGCATGAGGGGCCGCTGGGCGGGGTCCTTGGCCAGGCAGGACACCACGATCGAACGCAGCGGCTCGGGCAGGTCGCCGAGGTCGGGCTCGCCGCGGATGACCCGGTTCATGATCGCGGGGAAGGTGTCCGCGCCGAACGGCGGACGTCCCGTCGCCGCGAACGCCATGACCGAACCCCAGGCGAACACGTCGCCCGGCGCGCCGACGACCTGCCCCTCGAACTGCTCGGGGGCCATGTACGCCGGGGTGCCGATGATGCTGCTGGTGAGGGTGAGCGGGCCCGCCGTGTCCCGGGCGATCCCGAAGTCGATGACCCGCGGCCCGTCCGGGCCGAGCAGGACGTTGGACGGCTTGAAGTCGCGGTGGACGATGCCCGCGTCATGGATGGCGGCGAGGGCCGTGGCGGTGGCGACGGCGAGCCGCTGGAGGGCCGCCCAGCCGTCCCGCGGCCCCGCCTGCTGCAGGGAGGGGCCCTCGACGTACTCGGTCACCACGTACGGGCGGGACCCCTCGACGGAGGCGTCCAGGACCTGGGCGATGCAGAACGGGTCGACCCGCCGCGCGGCGGCGATCTCCTTGACGAACCGGTCCCTGACCCGCGGGTCGGCGGCGAACTCCTCGCGCAGCAACTTCACCGCGACGTGCGGCCCGCCGTCCTTGGAGGCGCCGAGGTAGACGACCCCCTGGCCGCCCATGCCGAGCCTTCCGACCAGCCGGTAGGTCCCCACCTCGGTCGGATCCTCGGGACGCAGCTGCTCGACTTCCGGCATGGGGGTGCCTACTCCAGATGATCAAGTGGTTACCCGCGCACCATAGCGCAAGCACCCCCCGAAGCGGCCCGAACCACAGATCTTGGTACACAAGGGACGGCGCGGACCCGGCGGGCCGGGTCCGCGTCCCTCACTTGGTGAGTGTCAGGCCCCGGGACGGCTCCACGGTGAGCCGGTCGGCGGCCTCGTCCAGGTCGACGATCACCGCGTCGCCGTCGCGGACGTCGCCGGACAGCAGCTCGCGGGCCAGCTGGTCGCCGATCGCCGTCTGCACCAGGCGGCGCAGCGGCCGCGCCCCGTACAGCGGGTCGTAGCCGGTCAGCGCCAGCCACTCGCGGGCGGCCGGGGTGACCTGGAGCGTGAGCTGCCGGTCGGCGAGGCGCTCGGCCAGCCGGTCGACCTGCAGGTCGACGATGCGGGTCAGCTCGTCGGTCGACAGCGCGTCGAACAGGATCACGTCGTCGAGGCGGTTGAGGAACTCCGGCTTGAACGAGTTCCGGACGGCGTTCCAGACCGCCTCCCGCTTCATCCCGTTCTCCAGCGTCGGGTCGACGAGGAACTGCGACCCGATGTTGGACGTGAGGATCAGGATCGTGTTGCGGAAGTCGACCGTGCGCCCCTGGCCATCGGTCAGCCGGCCGTCGTCCAGGACCTGCAGGAGGATGTCGAAGACCTCCGGGTGCGCCTTCTCCACCTCGTCCAGCAGCACCGCCGAGTACGGGCGGCGCCGGACGGCCTCGGTGAGCTGCCCGCCCTCCTCGTAGCCGACGTATCCGGGCGGCGCGCCGACCAGGCGGGCGACCGAGTGCTTCTCGGAGTACTCGCTCATGTCGATGCGGGTCATCGCCCGCTCGTCGTCGAACAGGAACTCCGCGAGCGCCTTCGCCAGCTCGGTCTTGCCGACGCCGGTCGGGCCGAGGAACAGGAACGAGCCGGTCGGACGGTCCGGGTCCGAGATGCCCGCGCGGGCGCGGCGCACCGCGTCCGACACGGTCTTGACGGCCGCGGCCTGGCCGATCAGCCGGTGCCCGAGCTCGTCCTCCATCCGGAGCAGCTTGCCCGTCTCGCTCTCCAGCAGGCGTCCCACCGGGACGCCCGTCCAGCTCGACACGACCTCGGCGATGTCGTCCGCGCTGACCTCGGGCTTGACCATGGTCTGCTCGTGGCCCGCGTCGGCGTCGGCCTCGTCCCGCAGCGGGGCCAGTTCCTTCTGCCACTGCAGGATCTGGGTCCGCACCGTGGCCAGCTGCTCGTACTTCTGGTCGCGTTCCGGCCCGGTGATCCCGGGCATGGCCGCGTCGATCTGCAGCTCCTCGGCCCGCGCGTTCGCGGAGTCGATCTTCTGCGTCAGCTCGCGGATCCGCTCCCGGCGCTGCTGGGCCCGCTGCTGCCGTTCCTCCAGCGCGGCGAGCTCGGCGGCCTTGGCCTCGATCTCGGCGGTCAGCGCCGCGAGCCGGTCCGGGTCGGCTCCGGAGGCGGCGAGCTCGCTTTCCTCGCCGCGCAGGTGCTCCACCACCCCCCGCAGCTCCTGGATGGCCAGCGACTGCAGTTTGAGCTGCTCGTCCTCCAGCGCCCGCTCCAGCCGCGGGATCTCCTGGACGCGGAGGCCGGCCGCCTCGTCCATGTGCCGGTCGCGCTCGGCCTGCTCGGCCCGCCCGCGGGCCTCGTCGAGCTCCTTCTTCAGGCGCCCGATCGCCTTGAGGCTGTCCTTCTCGCGCGCCCACCGGCCCTGCAGCTCGCGGAGCCGCTCCTCGCGGTCGGCGATCGTCCGCTCCAGCTCGGCGTACCGCTCCTGCTGGGTCCTGTCGCCGGCGATGCCGCGCGCGTCCAGCTTGAGCCGCTCCACCCGGCGCTGCAGCTCGTCGATCTCGACGGGCTGGGAGTCGATCTCCATGTTGAGCCGGGCCGCCGCCTCGTCCACCAGGTCGATCGCCTTGTCCGGCATGAACCGGCCGGTGATGTAGCGGTCGGACAGCGTCGCGGCCGCGACCAGCGCCGCGTCGGTGATCTGCACCCCGTGGTGCGCCTCGTACCGGCCCTTCAGACCGCGCAGGATGCCGATGGTGTCCTCGACCGACGGCTCGCCGACGAAGACCTGCTGGAACCGGCGCTCCAGCGCCGGGTCCTTCTCGATCCGCTCCCGGTACTCGTCCAGCGTGGTCGCACCGATCATGCGGAGCTCGCCGCGCGCCAGCATCGGCTTGAGCATGTTGCCCGCGTCCATCGCGCCCTCGGCCGCGCCCGCGCCGACCACCGTGTGCAGCTCGTCGATGAACGTGACGATCTGGCCGTCGCTCTCCTTGATCTCGTTCAGGACGGACTTGAGCCGCTCCTCGAACTCGCCCCGGTACTTGGCGCCCGCCACCATGGAGCCGAGGTCCAGCGAGATCACGCGCTTGTTCTTCAGCGACTCGGGCACGTCCCCCGCGACGATCCGCCGGGCCAGCCCCTCCACGATCGCCGTCTTGCCCACACCCGGCTCGCCGATGAGGACCGGGTTGTTCTTCGTGCGGCGCGACAGCACCTGCACGACGCGCCGGATCTCCGAGTCGCGGCCGATGACGGGGTCGAGCCGGTTCGACCGGGCCAGCGCCGTCAGGTCGACGCCGTACTTCTCCAGCGCCTGGTAGGTGCCCTCGGGGTTCTCGCTGGTGACGCGGGCGTGGCCGCGCACCTTCTCGAACGCGTCCAGCAGCGCCTGCGGCGTCGCGCCGAACTCCTTCAGCAGGCCCGCCGCCGGGCCGCCGTCCGCGGCCAGCCCGACCAGCAGATGCTCGGTCGAGACGTACTCGTCCTCCAGCTGCTGCGCCCGGTTCGCGGCCGTGTTGATCGACCGCTGCAGCTGCCCGGAGATCCGCGGCGTCGCCACCGTGGAGCCCTGCGCCTTCGGCATCGCGGCGAGCTGCTCCTCGGCCCGCCGCCTGACCACCTGCCAGTCGGCGCCGATCGCCTCCAGCAGCGGCACCGCCGTCCCCTCGGGCAGCCCGATCAGGGTCACCAGCAGGTGCTGCGGCTCGACCTCGGGATGTCCCTCGGCCGCCGCCCTGCGGACCGCGACCGACACCGCCTCCTGGCTCTTCTGCGTCAGCTTGTAGTCCATACCCGTCCCCGTGAGAGAAGATCAGTCCGAGTTGCGCTCGTGCCAGACCACGACGCTCGTATGCCTGATGGGCACGAGGTCGGCGCCGGGAGTGCCGCCCGGTTCCCCGTGCCGCCGCTGCTGCGCCAGCCGCGCCGCGACCGCACGGGTCGATTCGAGTTCGTTCGCGAGATCCTCGAGCGCCGCGTGCGCCTTGCCGAGCTCGTCGCGGAGCCGCACGTTGTCGCGCTGCAGCTCCAGGATGTGCTTGATGCCGGACAGGTTGATGCCCTCCTCCTGCGAGAGCCTCTGGATCTCGCGGAGCATCACGATGTCGCGCATCGAGTAGCGGCGGCCCCGTCCGGCCGTGCGGCCGGGGGACACCAGGCCCATCCGGTCGTACGTCCGCAGCGTCTGCGGGTGCAGCCCGGACAGCTGCGCCGCCACGGAGATCACGTAGACCGGAGTGTCATCGCCGAAGGGATCCATGACCATCACTCCTGTCTGGCCTGCTGGAGGAGGTCGGCGCGCAGGTCGTCGCCGGCGCCGGCGGTGCGCAGCCGGACCAGGGCCTCGCGTGACTGCTCGTCGAGCTTCTGCGGGACGTGCACGTCGACGGTGACGAGCAGGTCGCCCTTCGTCCCGTCGCGCCGGTTGGCGCCGCGGCCCTTCACGCGGAACTTGCGGCCGTTCGGGGTGCCCTCCGGCAGCTTCAGCGTGACGGGCTGCCCCTGGAACGTCGGGACCCTGATCTCGCCGCCGAGCGCCGCCTCCGGGAACGTCACCGGGACGGTCAGCGTCAGGTTGTCGCCGCTGCGGCCGAACACCTTGTGCGGGTTCACCTTGATGTTCACGTACAGGTCGCCGGCGGGGCCGCCGTTCTCGCCGGGCGCGCCCTTGCCCTTCAGCCGGATCTTCTGGCCGTCGGCGACGCCCGCCGGGATGCGGGCCTGGATCGTGCGGGTGCCGGTCGCCCGTCCGCTGCCGTGGCAGGTCGGGCACGGGTCGTCGACGACGAGGCCCCGGCCGCGGCACTCCTTGCACGGCTCCTGGAAGCCGAAGTTGCCGAGGTTGCGGGTCTCGTGCCCGGTGCCCTCGCAGTTCGGGCACACCCGCGGCACGGTGCCTGCCTTCGCGCCGGTCCCCCGGCAGCTGTTGCAGGCCGCCTCGCTGGTCAGCTTGATCGGGACGGTCACGCCGTTCATCGCGCGGCCGAACGACAGCGTCACCTCGGTCTCGACGTCCGCGCCGCGCCGTCCGCGGCGCGTCCCCGTCGGGCGGGTGCCCCCGCCGCCGCGGCCGAACAGGCCGCCGAACAGATCGCCGATGCGCTCGCCCGCGCCGCCCGCCTGCGTCCCGCCGCCCTGCTGGCCGAACAGGTCGCCGAGGTCGAACGGGAAACCGCCGCCCTGCTGGCCGCGGAACCCGCCCGGCATCGACCGGACCGCGTCGTACTCCTTGCGGCGCTTCTCGTCGGACAGGACGTCGTAGGCTTCCGAGACCTCCTTGAAGCGGTCCTCGGCCTCGGCGTCGCCCTTGTTGGCGTCCGGGTGGTACTTGCGGGCCAGCTTCCGGTAGGACTTCTTGATCTCCTCCTGCGAGGCCGTCTTCGCGACACCGAGGACCTTGTAGTAGTCCTTCTCCAGGTAGTCCTTGGTGCTCACGGCGCCCCGCCTTCTGCTATCGCCACTTGCCACATGTCTTCAGGGCCCTGCGGGGCCCGCCCCGGTGGGACGGGCCCCGTAAGGATCATTCGCCTGGTTCGTCGTCCGCGTCGCCGGGCTCGCCGCCGGACGCGCTCGGCCCGGCGTCCGGATCGGGATCGGCCACCGCGACCCGCGCGGGCCGCAGTATCCGCTCGCCGATCCGGTAGCCCGGCTGGAGGACGTCGATGACGCTCGTCTCGGTCACGTCCGCCGAGAGCGAGTGCATCAGGGCCTCGTGCACGACCGGGTCGAAGGGCTCGCCCTTCTCCCCGAACCGCTCCAGGCCGAGCTTGCCGGTGACCGCCTCCAGGCTCTCCGCGACGGACTTGAAGCCGCCGGTGAGCTCGTCGTGGTCACGGGCGCGGCCGATGTCGTCCAGCACCGGGAGCAGCTCGGACAGCACCTGCCCGAGGGCCTGCTCGCGGACCGCGACCCGGTCGCGCTCGACGCGCTTGCGGTAGTTGTCGTACTCGGCCTTCAGCCGCTGGAGGTCGGCGAGACGCTCCGTGAGCTGGGTCTTGAGCGAGGAGGTCTCCTCATCGGTGACCGTGGCGCCCCCGTTCGCAGGGGTCTCCGGAGCAGGCGAGGCCGCCTGCGCCCGGACTTCCCCCGTTTCGGGATCGATGCGCCGCTTGTCGCGGATCACCGGGCCCTCCTTCTCCTCGCCCTCGCCGGGGGAGGACGTCACGACGCATCACCCTTCGGCTTGTCCTCGTCCACGATCTCGGCGTCGACGACCTCGTCGTCCTGCGGCTCGCCGCCCTGGGCGTCCGCCGTCGGCCCGTGGTCCTCGGGGCCGGCCTGGGCGCCCTCGGGGTTCTGCGCGTACATGGCCGCGCCCATCTTCTGGCTGACCTGCGCCAGCTTCTCGGCGCTGCCCTTGATGGCGTCGACGTCGGTGCCCTCCAGGGCCTTCTTCACCTCGGCGACCGCGTCGTTGACCTCGGTCTTCATCTCCGCGGGGACCTTCTCGTCGTTCTCCCGCAGGAACTTCTCGGTCGAGTACGCGAGGGTGTCGGCCTGGTTGCGGACCTCGGCCTCCTCCTTGCGCCTGCGGTCCTCCTCGGCGTACTCCTCGGCGTCGCGCATCATCTTCTCGATGTCGTCCTTGGGCAGCGCGCTGCCGCCCGTGATGACCATCGACTGCTCGCGACCGGTGCCCTGGTCCTTCGCACTGACGTTCACGATGCCGTTCGCGTCGATGTCGAAGGTGACCTCGATCTGCGGGACGCCGCGCGGCGCCGGCGGCAGACCGGTCAGCTGGAAGGTGCCGAGCTTCTTGTTGTACGCGGCGATCTCGCGCTCGCCCTGGTAGACCTGGATCTCCACGGACGGCTGGTTGTCGTCGGCGGTGGTGAACGTCTCCGACCGCTTGGTCGGGATCGTGGTGTTCCGCTCGATGATCTTGGTGAAGATGCCGCCCTTGGTCTCGATGCCGAGGCTCAGCGGGGTCACGTCCAGCAGCAGGACGTCCTTGACCTCGCCCTTGAGCACGCCGGCCTGGAGGCTGGCGCCGATCGCGACGACCTCGTCGGGGTTGACGCCCTTGTTCGGCTCCTTGCCGCCGGTCAGCTCCTTGACCAGTTCGGACACCGCGGGCATGCGGGTCGAGCCGCCGACCAGGACGACCTGGTCGATGCCGTCGACCGTGATGCCGGCGTCCTTGAGCACCGAGTGGAACGGCGCCTTGGTCCGGTCGAGCAGGTCGGAGGTCATCCGCTGGAACTCGGCCCGGGTGAGCTTCTCGTCCAGGTGGAGCGGGCCCTCCGCCGACGCGGTGATGTAGGGCAGGTTGATCTGCGTCTCGGACGAGCCGGACAGCTCGATCTTCGCCTTCTCCGCGGCCTCGCGGAGCCGCTGCAGCGCCATCTTGTCCTTGGACAGGTCGACGCCGTTGGCGTTCTTGAACTTCTCGACCAGCCAGTCGACGACCTTGCTGTCCCAGTCGTCGCCGCCCAGGTGGTTGTCGCCGCTGGTGGCCTTGACCTCGACCACCCCGTCGCCGACCTCCAGCAGGGAGACGTCGAACGTGCCGCCGCCGAGGTCGAAGACCAGGATGGTGGCCTCGTTCTCCTTCTCCAGGTGGTAGGCGAGCGCCGCCGAGGTCGGCTCGTTGATGATGCGCAGGACGTTCAGCCCCGCGATCTGGCCGGCCTCCTTGGTGGCCTGCCGCTGGTGGTCGGAGAAGTAGGCGGGAACCGTGATGACCGCGTCGGTGACGGTCTCGCCCAGGTAGGACTCGGCGTCCCGCTTCAGCTTCTGCAGCACAAACGCGCTGATCTGCTGCGGGGTGAAGGGCTTGTCGTCGATCTTGGTCTTCCAGTCGGTGCCCATCTCGCGCTTGACCGACCGGATGGTCCGGTCCACGTTGGTGACCGCCTGGCGCTTGGCGACCTCGCCGACCAGAACCTCGCCGTTCTTGGCGAAGGCGACGACGGACGGCGTGGTCCGCGACCCCTCCGCGTTCGCGATGACGGTGGGCTCGCCGCCCTCCAGAATCGCGACGACCGAGTTGGTCGTCCCGAGGTCGATGCCGACCGCACGTGCCATGTTCTCGTCCTCCGTCGTTTCCGGTGTCAACCCCGTTGCCGGGAGTTATCGCAGCCCCGGTCGCCCCCAGGGCGCGCCGGTTGAGTCTCTAGGCCGCAAGATTGCCCGGCCGACCGTCCGTTGTCAAATGACTTGAGTCGACCGGACTCAACTTTGCTGCCGTCCTCTACAACAGGACGATTGAGCGCCCTATTCCGGTTCCCGGAACGGCCCCGTCGGCTCAGGGATCACCTGGACGGAGGAGAACGCCCCCGCGACCATCCCCCACCAGGAGGAGCAACTCGTCCACAAGACCCCGCCGCCGTCACGCCGCGCCTCGCCGACGACTCCGAGGTCGATGTACTCGCTCTTGCCGTACGTGGACACGGTGACGAGCCGGATCGCACCGCACACACCGGTGGTCGCCTCACGAAGAGCAAGATCGACGTAGGTGATCGCGGCGCCCATGTCATCGGTCACCCCGGACTGACCGTTCTCGACGTCCCAGGCGTACATCTGCGGCGGCTCGTGCGCCGCCCGCGCCCTCATCGGCCACCCCCGAACAGGGCGCGCCGCCGCCGCTTCGGCCGCGCATGAGCCGGACGGGACGCCTCCCGTGACCGGGAGCCAACGGCCCCGCCGGGCCGCTGCGTCCTTCCGAAGACCGGGCGCCGCGGCGGGATCGCCCGCCGGATGCCGAGAACGCCGTGAATCCTGTCGGCGAGCTGACGAGGCGTGTCCGCCTCCACCAGGCGATCGTTCGCCAGGGCCCACCAGTGCCCGGTGTAGTCGCCGAGCCATGCCCGGACGCCGGGGAACGCGGCCTCCAGCTCCCGCCGGATCTCGTCGGGGTCGAGGTAGACCCATCCCGTCGCGGAGCAATCGGTTAGGTTGCCCATAGATCGGACCTCCATCCGATCGAGGCCCCGGGCGTAATGGTGTGCCAGCACCTGTCCCGGGGCCGCCCTGTATCTACGAGCGCGCAGGCGCGCGACTCGTCTTGTGCGCCACGCGGCGGGATCCCCGGGGGTGGGCCCCGCCGCGCGACGTCCCGACCGGCACGAGCCCGCAGGCGCCGCACCGACGGCCTACGTGATCACCATCCGCATCTGGGGGCATGCGGCGACGACCACGCAGCGCGTTCCTTCGACCCCGCAGGGTGGCGAAACGCACTCGCCTATCATGACTCGCACTTGTGCGCAGCGCCAGTGTTGGCGTGAAAGATCTGTTACGAAATGGCCACACACGGTGATCGCTCCGATGGAAGGCTGCATCCCATGCCTGTTGAGCACGGACCGACCGCACGGCACCGTCGGCTCGCTGCCGAGCTGCGACGCCTTCGCGAGGCGGCAGACCTGACGCCGGAGGTGACCGCCGGCATCCTCGGCTGGAGCCGAACCAAGCTCGTACGGATCGAAACGGCCAAGAGCATGCCCTCGGTCGGCGATGTCGAGCGCATTCTCGACGTCTACGGCACCGACTACGCGACGCGGGCAGCGCTGCTCCAACTCGCCCGCGACATTCGCGCCCGGGGCTGGTGGGCGGCGTTCGGTGACGTCCTGGCGGGTGGCTATGCCGAGTTGGAGGACGCGGCCGACCGCATCCGTATCTGGCAAACGGAAGTTGTCCCAGGGGTGCTCCAGACCCCTGATTACGCTCGCGCTCTGATCGCGGGGACGTTTCCGGACGATCGAGACGAGATCGATCGAAGACTGCAGGCTCGGATGGCAAGGCGTGCACGCTTCACGCGTACCGACGCCCCTGAACTCGACATCCTCCTGGCAGAGGAGATCTTCCGCCGCCCAGTCGGGGGACCGGCTGTGATGATCGGCCAGCTCACCGCGCTCCTGGAGGCGGTGGAACAAGCATCGGTAGCTGTTCGCGTCGTGCCGATGACGCTCGGATACCGGCCCAGTCTCGGCGAGGGCTCGGTGGAGATTTTCGAGTTCTCAGCGCCCCTGGAACTCGATACTGCGCATGTGGAGACTATGGGCGGAAGTATGTACATCGAAGACATCACGCAGGTTCGGCGCTGTAGTTCGAGGTTGGACCGCATCGCCGACGTGGCGTTGTCCCAAGACGAGTCGGTGGCGCTCATGACCACTATCCGGGAGGAGTTCCAAGCTCATGTCCGTGCTTAGGTTTCCAGCCGAGGCCCAGTGGCGGATCAGCAGCCACTCAGGGGGAGGCAACAGTTCGTGCGTAGAGGTGGCGCTCAACGTCCCCGGTGTGGTCGGTGTTCGTGACTCGCTGGATAGGGACGGGCCGGTGCTCGTGGTCGCGCCGTCTGCGTGGCGCGCGCTGACTTCCCGGATCAAGAACGGCGACGTCCACACTCTCCATTGACGCAGGCGGGGGGCATGGCGGAGACACGGTATTTCGAGAAGAACGACAAAGGCGTCGTCCGATGCTGGCAGATCACCCTTGACGGCATCCGCTGCCACATGGGCTGGGGCGTGGCCGGCGGCGTCATGCGCGGGTCGAGCATGACGCTCGACGATGGGGCGCACGCACTCCGCCACTTCACCAAGAAGATCAGCGAGAAGGAGCGGGGCGGATACGTCGAGGTCGCGCCCGGGCCCGGGACAGCGGCGCCGCGGGCGAAGGCGGAGCCCGAAGCGGACGTCCGGCTGCTCGACATGGTCGGGAACGGCGACAAGTACGAGCCGGTCGCCGATCACCCAGGCGTGGTCGTGAGATTCCACGACTTCAAGGCCGGGCCCGGACCGTTCTACGAGTACTACATCGTCGGCGAGGACGAGGGCCGGGGCCTGTCCCTGGTGGTGAAGAAGCCCGGCCACGACGAGGCGATGGTGTCGGCCTTCCTGGACTTCGTCCGACCGCGCGTCGGGCTGGCTTTCGACGGCCGCTCTCATCACAAGGTGCCGCTACCCGCGCCGATCGGCCCATTCGACCACGTGCTGTTGTGTGGGCCCTCGCTGACGGCCGTGAACTATGGGGCCAGGCTCGGCAGGGTCTTCCCGATCCGCGACTGCGAGATCGGCGACGAGGACACCGAGACGTTCGTCGAGGCACGGATCCAGGGGCGGAACTCGATGCCGTGCACCACCTGGGACCGCGAGCCGTTCCCCGTCATCGACCTGAAGTTCGACCTGCGGAGGGCGGACGGCTTCGAGGAAATCGGCGGCCGCACGTCGGTGCGGGAGAAGACGTTCAAGGTCTACCCACGGGCAATGGTGGAACGGGGGCTGCGCCTCACGGTGGAGGCGGACCCTGGCAGCGTGCTGGAGATCCGCAACCACCGGCGCGACGTCCTGACGGTGACACCCGAACAGCCGCGAACGCTCGACGAGGCCGACCGCTTCCTGCTCGGACCGGCCATGACGGCATCGTGATACCAGCCGCGTTCGCACTGTTGGCAGAGTGATCCTGCCGGGAGGCGACGTTTCGCCGCGTCGCCTCCCGGCTCGGCAGGCTCAGGAACGCCGGCTCTTGACCGCGTACGCGCGGATCACGGTCTGGTCGACGCCCGCGGCCTTGGCGTGCAGCGAGACGAACCCCGACGCGGGGTTCTTCAGTGTCGCGGCCCACTCCGTGCCTTTGCGCCGGACGGTCACCGGGGTCCAGGTCTTGCCGTCGTCGTAGGAGATCTGGAGGGACGGCCGGGAGTCCGGTGCGCGATCCACCGTCAAGGTCAGTTCCTGCCCGGCCCCGGCCCCGGCCCCGGCGTCGGCGGTCGCGCCGGCGTCGAGCGGCGTGCGGTACCGGATGGACGGAAGGGGGACGACGCCGTCGTCGCGTACCGCGAAGTTCCACACCGCGTGCTGGCGGGTCGCGAGCGGCGAATAGGAGGCGTTGCGCTTCTCAACGACGGTCAGCGTGTAGTTCCCGGGCGGGTAACGGGCCAGCCGTGGGCGGTGCCAGGCTGGTCGCTCTCGTAGACGACCCGTCCCGTGGAGTCCCGCAGGACGGAGGAGCCGCTCGCTCCGTTGTAGGGCGCGAGGTCGCTTCGGCCGTCCCAGGTCGAGTGCATGGGGACCGCCAGGGCCGGTTCCTCTCCGCTGCCCCAGATGACCACCGGACGGGCCGGGCCGAACGGAGCCGGGGTCAGCTTCCACCGGTGCGAGCCCGGCTTCGTGAAGCGGACGGTTCGGTTCCAGATCTCGGTCTTATCGAATTCGAAACCGCAGTCCGGCGTCGTGTTCATCCAGTCGATGTCCCAGGCGACGCCCGGCGTGAAGTACTCGGTACGCGTGGCCGGTGCGGCGCCGACGCCGGAGAAGAAGCCGATCCCGCCACCCTCGGCCCAGGCCGGGGCGGCGTGCCCGCCCGTGCAGACGGGACGTCCCTCCGTCCCGTACCGGACCCTCACCTTGGCCATGTCCGCGGTCTTCACCCGGAACTCGGGATTCGCCGGGATCCGCTCCCGCTGTTCGGCCACCACGTTGTAGACGGAAACCGAGACCGGCCGGGCCTCCCGAGCGTCCAGAACGAGCTTGGTCGCGTCCTGCACCCGCACACGGGGGCGGTAGATCAGGGTGGTGGAGGCATCGCCGTCCCCCTCGGGCGTCTTCACGTACGCCATCACCGCGTACTCACCCGCCGGGAGTCGCCCTTCGAGGTTCCCCGTGTCGAGTTCGCCGTAAAACGGGTCACTTCCATCGAGGGGATAGAAGGTCACGCCATTCGCGTCGTCGGTGGCCGGGGGCTTGCCGTTCCGGTCGAGGACGTTGATGACCACCTTCACCCCGTCCGCGGCCTTGGACGCCAGACGCCGCGTCTTCGCCGTCCGGTGCCCGGGTTCGGTGACGGCCTCCTGCCGTAGCCCATGCGGATACCGATTGCGGGCGGACTGGGCGGACGGGGCCGGGGACGGCGCCGCCGCCGCCTGATGCGGTATTGCGAACGTCGTCGTCGTGGCGGCCGCCGCGACGAGCGTGATCATGGCGCTGCTCTTCCTGACTGCCAAGGATCTCCCTCTCCATGGGCGCCCACGCGGGTGCGCGGGCCTCGCCCGGAGAGATGTCCGGCAGGAAGAGATCATTTCCCCTGAAATCCTTCCTGGTCGCCTGGCGCCGGTCGCTTGTAAGAAACCGGGATCCACCGCCACTTCCCCCATGAAGTCGATCAGCCTCCGAGGATTCGGCGGCGTTCTCTGCCGCCATCCGGGAGGAGTGAAAGAGGTGCTCATATGCCCGCCAGAAAGCAAGTGCTTCGCTTGCTCGCCACGACCGCCGGCGCCGCCGCGGCCCTGGCCACCGCCGGTCCCGTAGCGGCCGACGCGGGGACCGCGACGGCCGACACCTGCGCGCCCAACCATTTCTGCGTCTACAGCAAAACGCACTACAGAGGCGTGAAGGTCACCTACACGTCGAAGCTGGGCTGCCGCACGCTGCCGGCCTCGGTGAAGAAGCACGCGTGGTCCTACCAGAACAGGACGAACCGGGTCGCCGGCATCGGAACCCGGTCGGGGGTGCACCTCATCCCCAAGAGGGGGCACAGGGGCGCGTTCAACCCGTCGACCAAGAAGAGCCTCGCCACATCGGCGCTCAGCGCCTGCGTGACCGCATGCAACTCCACGGCCACCGGCCAGAAGGCCGCTCCCGGGAGCCCCGCCTCTCGCGCGGCACGCGCGCAGGACGTCAGCATCATGTGCTGACCCGGCCGTCGCCGTGAGAAAGGCGGCCCCTACGCCGATGGCGCCCGAACGTGACCGGCACGTTCGGGCGCCATCGGCGCGTCAGTTGACGGAGCGCTCGACGAAGTCGAGCGCGGTTTGGGCGACCTCGCGCCACGCGTGGTCGATGGTGAGGGAGTGGCCTCGGTTCGGGATCTTCACGATCTCCGTTACGGCGGGGTTGCGCTTCTGCCGCTTGTAGGCGGCGTTCGCGATCGCCCAGGGCACCGTGTGGTCCTTCTCGCCGTCGATGATCAGCAGGGCGCCGCGGGCGGGGTTCTTCGTGTCCACCTTCGCCTCCGTCCACGGGTTGAGGTTCGCGTTGCCCATCTGCATGAGAGCGATCCCGGAGCCGGCGACGTGGAAAGTGTTGTAGAGCTCCTTCGCCTCCTTCTCGTCCAGTGCGTTCGCCCAGCCGTAGGCGAACTGGTCGAACGTGAGCGTGATCGCGCGGCCGCGCGTGAGCGGGTTGACCAGGAACGGGCCCGCGACCTTGAGCACGGAGGGCGGCAGCGGCAGAACGCCGCGGAAGATCCCGGGGTCGATGGCCACCGTGGCCGCCGAGAGGCCCTGGCCTGCGAGCATCTCCGCCAGCAGGCCCCCGGTCGAGTGCCCTATCAGCACCGGCTTCTTGTCCAAGGCGTTGACGATCTCGATGGTGTGATCGGAGATCTGCTTCAGGGTCTTCTTGGCGAGGGCATCCGGGTTCGCCCGGGCCGCTTCGACCGTTTCCGGATCGTCTGGCCAGTCCGGCGTCAGCGGTGCGTAGCCCGCCGCCTTGAAGAAGTCCACCCAGTTGGCCCAGCTGCTCGGCAGCAGCCACAGGCCGTGGATGAAAACGACCGGGGTGTCGTGAGAGGCATTGGCCGCCTCGATCTCCCGGTTCTCCCGCACAGAAATTGACGCCATGTCGACCCCCGTCCCTCGACCGCAACCCGTCATGCCGGGCGGCTAACTCCCTCCCCACGAAGCGTGAGCTCGTAACTTCAGGCGCGAAAAGGCCTGGCAGGCAGAGAGTGAAGGCTGCTTTACCCGATGCGCTCTGCCGGACGCCTGTAAGAAGCCGGGATCCATCGCGACTTCCCCTGTGAAGTTGATCAGCCCCTCCGGGTGATCAATAACGACCGTCCAACGCGGGACGGCCATGGTGGAGGAGACTCGATGACGCACAGACGCCGGAGCCGGGCCCTGCCCGGCGCCCTGCTGGGCACGCTGCTCGCGGCCGGGGTGCTCGCGGTGGTGCCGACCGCCGCGCACGCCGCGCCGGGAGGGCCCAATCCCCCGGCCGGCGGGCTCGCGCCCGGCCGCTCCTGGAAGGTCACCCTGCTGACCGGGGACGTGGTCAGGGTGCGGACGGTCAAGGGCCGCGCGCCCATGGTGGCGGTCACCCCAGCGCCCGGCCGCGACGCCCACCTGTTCCGCACGGTCACCCGGCCGGACGGGCATGTCCTGGTGACCCCGCTGGACGTCGCCGGCCTGGTCGGGAAGGTGCTCGACCCCGGGCTGTTCGACGTCACGAACCTGATCAGGCAGGGCTACGACGACGCCCGCAGCCGGGATCTGCCGCTGATCGTGCAGCGCTCCGCCGGCGCTCGCTCGCTGTCGGCGCTCGGTGGCGGGACGCTGCGGGAGGGCGTGGCGCTGCCGAGCATCGGTGCCGTCGCCGCGCGGCAGCCGAAGAAGGACGCCCGGCGGCTCGGCTCGGCGCTCGCCGCGATGAAGGGCCCGTCGCTGAAGGCGACGGGCGGCATCCGGCACGTCTGGCTGGACGGCAAGGTGAAGGCCACCGCCCTGGCCACGGCGGTGAAGGCGGCTCCGGGCGCGAAGCTCGACCGGAACCTGCGGCAGATCGGCGCGCCGCAGGCGTGGAAGGCGGGGTTCACGGGCGCGGGTGCCAAGGTCGCCGTGCTCGACACCGGCGTCGACGCCACGCACCCCGACCTGAAGGGCCGCATCGCCGCGTCCAAGAACTTCTCCGAGTCGCCCGACACCGTCGACCGGTTCGGCCACGGCACGCACGTCGCCGCGACGATCGCCGGCACCGGTGCCGCGGCCGGCGGCGCGCGCAGGGGCGTCGCGCCGGACGCGAGCCTGCTGATCGGCAAGGTCCTGGACGACGACGGGTACGGCACCGACTCCGGCCTGATCGCGGGCATGCAGTGGGCGGCGCCGCAGGCGAAGGTCGTCAACATGAGCCTCGGCGGAGATGTGTCCGACGGGACGGACCCGGTCTCGCAGGCGCTGAACGAGCTCAGCGGCGAGCACGGCACCCTGTTCGTCGTCGCGGCCGGCAACGACGGCGTGAGCGGCTCGGTCAACGCGCCCGGGACGGCGGACGCGGCGCTCACCGTCGGCGCGGTCGACGGCCGCGACCGGCTCGCGGAGTTCTCCAGCCGCGGCCCACGGGCCGGCCGGTACGCCGCCAAGCCGGAGATCGTCGCTCCCGGCGTCGACATCCCGGCGGCCCGTGCGGAGGGCACCACGATGGGCACGCCGCTCGGGCCGCTGTACACGAAGGCGTCCGGCACCTCGATGGCCACCCCGCACGTCGCGGGGTCGGCCGCGCTGCTGGCCGCGAAGCACCCGGGCTGGACTCCCGAGCAGATCAAGGCCGCCCTCGTGGGGACGGCCGACCCGGCGACGGGCGGCGACGTCTACGAGCGCGGCGAAGGACGCGTGGACGTGAACGCCGCCGCGACGAGCCCCGTCCTGCCCGCGCAGAGCATCGTGAACCTCGGGACGTCCGCGTACCCGGCGCATGAGGCGCTGTCGACGAAGCTCGGCTGGACGTCCCAGGCCGGCGCCGCCCGCCTCGCGCTGAGCGTGGACGTGACCGACCGGCACGGCCGGAGCGCGCCCGGCGCGGCGAGCCTGTCCGCCGCCGCGATCGACGTCCCGGCGGGAGGCACCGCGTCGGCGTCGCTGCGGATCGACACGTCCAAACTGGCCGCCGGGCTCTACGCCGCGGAGGTGACGGCGAAGAGCGGCGGCACGGTCGTCCACACGCCGGTGACGTTCTACGTCGAGCCGCCCTCGCACACGCTCACCGTGAAGGGCGTCCCCCTGCCGGGCACCGACCCTGCCGACTCCTCCTTCTACTCCGGAGTGGTCAACCTGGACGACGCGACCCTGTACGCCGAGACCGTCGACCCGACTCCGGAGGGCACGAAGGTCCGTGTCCCCGAAGGCCGCTACGCTGTGCTCGGCACCGTGGACGACACGAAGGGCGGCGCCTGGCGTTCGGCCGTCGCCGGTACGCCCGAGGTGGTCGTCGACCGCGACATGACGGTCACGCTGGACGGCCCGGCGAGCAAGCCGGTCAAAGCGAGCGTCGAAGGCGTGTCCACCGAGATGTCGATGGCGAGCGCGTCCGTGGTCCGCGGCACGAGCCAAGGGCTGTGGACGGTCGGCGTGTACTCCGACGACCCGTCGGCGGCCCCTGTCTACGCCCAGCCGATGGACGGGGTGAAGACCGGCCTGTTCCGTGCCTACAGCAGCCACCGGCTGACCGCGCCCGGAACCGTCTACGACCTCATCCACCCGTTCGGCGACCGGATCCCGGCCGACCCGTCGCACGTCGTCGGAGCCGAAGAGAAGGCGCGCATGGCACGCGTCGACCAGCGGTTCGCGGCGTTCGACGGCGACACCGGCAAGGCCGTCATGGAGAAGCGCTACGGCACCTCGCCGGAGGGCCTGCTCTTGGCCGGGCTGGACGCGTCCAGCGAGGTGCCCTCCGGGACGACCCGCACGGACTACGTCTCGACGGGCAAGGGGATGCTCTGGGCCGACGAGGCGTTCCCGCGCGCGATCGCGAACGGCGAGTGGGTCGACCAGTTGCCCTTCCGCGAACTGCGGCCGGGGCAACGGATCTCGCACACGTGGGGCCGCCAGCCGGTGCGTCCCGGCCCGGTCTCCGGATCCGGCGTCGCCCTGAGCGCCTGCACACCGAACCCGTCCATCCGTTCCGGCGACCACGTCCATGTCGAACTCGTCGACCTGCAGACCAGGACGGACGGGTTCGACTGCGGCGTGGAAGGCGTCACCGGCCGACTGGCGCTGTACTCCGGCGACAAGAAGATCGGCGGCGCGGACGCCCCGCGCGGTGACTTCGACGTCCCGTCCGGTCCTGCCGACTACCGGCTGACCTACGACAACGACGCGTCCGCGCTGCTGCCGGTGTCGGTCCGGACCTCCACCTCCTGGACGTTCCGTTCGGCCTCCCCGCGCGGGACCTCCAGCAGGCTCCTGCCGTTGCTCCTCGTCGACTACGACCTCGGCCTGGATCTGCGGAACCAGCCCGCAGGCGAACCGGCCGTCTTCACGGTCGCGCGGGTCGCGGGCTCCGGGACGGCGAAGGTCACCGGGCTGCGGTTCTGGACGTCCGTGGACGACGGGAAGACGTGGCAGGCCGTCCAGGCGAAGGCCCTCGGCGGCGGGCGGTTCAGCGCCCCGCTCCCGGCGCCCGTCAAGGGGCAGGCCATGTCGCTGCGCGTCAGCGCGCAGGACGCGGGCGGCAGCGGCATCGACCAGCGCATCCTCCGCGCCTACCGGGTCCGCTGAGATTCGTTTGACATCCCCCCCCTCGTGAACGGGGGATTCCAACACGACCACTGCCTCGTATGGGGCAGTGGTCGTGTTGAGGTTCACGGTTCGCGGGCTCACCCAACGGCGGGCCTCCCCGTGCAGCAACCGCATGCCCTGCGGCCGTATCACGAATGTTGCAGGCCGCGTTCACGTCGGCGTTGACCCGATGCCCGCAGGCGACGCACGAGAAGACCGCTTGGCTCTCACGGCTCTCCCCGGCGACATGCCCGCAGGCGTTACAGGTCTGCGACGTGTACCGCGGATCGATCTTCACAACCCGTCCGGGCGCCTTGTGCTCGAACCGGGTCACCAGAGCACCCCAGCCGGCGGCCAGGATGCCCCGGTTCAGCCCGGCCTTCTGCCCCACGCTGCGGCCCGGCGCCCGCTCTGTGCCGCGCGCTGAGCGGGTCATGCTTGCGATGTTGAGGTCCTCGACGGCGATCACGTCGAACCGGCGGGCTAGATCGGTGGAGGTCTTCTCGATCCAGTCCTTGCGCCGGTCGGTGGCCCGGGCCCGCAACCGGGCGATCGCGGCCTTGACCCGGGCCCGCCGCCTCGAGCCACGCTTGGCGCGGGCGAGGCTGCGCAGCAACCGCGCCAGCCGGGCCCGCTCCCCCTCCCGCAGCCCTAGGACATGCAGCAGATCACCAGTCGACAACGCCGCACTGACGGCCACCCCCCGATCAACCCCCACCACCTCTCCCGTACCCGGCGCCGAGATCGGGTCGGGGAGCGCGGCGAACGCGACATGCCAGCGCCCGGCCTGGTCGCGGGTGACGCGATAGGACTTGGCGCCGTCGGGGACTGGCCGGGACCAGCGGAACCGCACCCACACCACCTTGGGGACCTTCACCTGACCCACCCGGCGGGAAACGCGTCGCAGATCATCGGGTTTGACCGCCACGACCCGGAACCCCTCACGGCGTCCGGCCTTGCGCCAGGTCGGACGCCGGTGGGTACCGGAGAAGAAGTTGCTCATGGCTTGGTGGAAGTCCTTGAGCGCCTGCTAATGCACCGTCACCGACCCCGCCCGCAACCAGGCGAACTCCGCCCGCGCCTGGGTGAGCTGGCGGTACTGCTCGGCGAGCCCCGGCGCCGACCCGCGCCCCGGCCGCCACCAAGCGTGCTGCTCGACCGCCAGGTTCCAGACGAACCGGGCGTGCCCGCAATGCTCCAGCAAGGCCCGCTCTTGCGTGGGCGACGGCTGCAGACGGTAACGAGACATGTTCAGGAAGCTACCGACCGCCGCCGACAAAACCCGGAGAGCAATGAAATTCGTGTGAAAGCGGTGAGGGGTTTCGGGTGATACGTCTGTGACCGCCATCCCCCCACGGAAAGGCATCACATGACAGGGGAACCCCTCACCGCAGACCCGCCCCGGGACGGGGGCCCGGGGCGGGTCGACCACTCGGCCGTCCTGCGCCTGTCGCTGCGGGACCCCGAGCGGTTCGGCGACATCTTCGACGCCTACTTCGCCGAGATCCACGGGTACGCCGCCAAGCGCCTCGGCCCGGACGCCGCGTCCGACGTCGCGGCGCAGACGTTCCTGGAGGCGTTCCACGGCCGGGCCCGCTACGACGCGTCCCGCGCCGCCGTCCGGACCTGGCTCTACGGCATCGCGACCAATGTCATCGGCAAGCACCGGCGCAGCGAGGTGCGCGGGCTGCGGGCACGCGCCCGGCTCGGCCCCGGCCGGGACGAGGGCGGTCACGCCGACCGGGTGGACGCCAGGGTCAGCGCCCAGGGGCTGCGGGGCCGCCTGGCCGGCGCCCTCGCCGGGCTGTCGGACGGCGAACGGGACGTGCTGCTGCTCGTCGCGCTCGCCGACCTCGCCCACGAAGAGATCGCCGCGGCGCTGGACATCCCGTACGGGACGGTCGGGTCGCGGCTCAGCCGGGCCCGGCGGAAGCTGCGCGCCGCGCTCGGCGGCACCAATCCGATGCGTGAACAGGAGAACGACCATGGATGAACTGCAGATGGTCCGCGAGGCGTACGGGGAGCCCACGCCGCCGACGCTGCGGGAGATGACCGACGCACGCGCCGCGATGTTCGGGAAGCCGCCGCGCACGCGCGTCCGGTTCGGCTGGCGGCTCAAGGCCGGGGTCGGCGTGGTCGCCGTCGGCGCGGCCACCGCGGTGGCGATCGCGGCCGTGGGGTCGGGGTCGCCCGCCCCACCCGGGTCCCCCGCGGAGGTGGACCTGGACAAGAAGGCGGTGCTCGCGGCGGCGGAGAAGGCCGAAGGGCAGCCGACCGGCAAGTACTGGTACTCCGACTCGTTCGACGGCCAGTCCTACGTCATCCGCGCGAAGACCGGAACCTACGCGATCACCGCCGCGAGCTCCGAGTCCTTCAACTGGACCGGCGCGAAGTCCGGAATGGGGGAGGCGTACTACAACCGGGACCTCCCCGCCCGGCCGGCGACCGCGCGGGACGAGGCGCTGTGGCGCAAGGCCGGGTCGCCGTCGACCTTCCGCGTCCGGGGCGACGGCCGCTACATCACCTACACGACCCGGGCGCCGAAGTGGCGGTCGAGCGGCCCGGAGGTCGGCACGAACCCGGACGGCGGCGGGCAGTTCGTCGGCCCGGGCCCCGGGCCGGCCACCCTTGAGGACCTGCAGAAGCTGCCGACCGACCCGGCCAAGCTCGCCAAGCTGTTCCTGAGCCCGGGGCAAGGGGATCCGTCGGGCGGCAACCCGTCGGGCGCCGATCCCTCGGGCCGCAATCCGTCGGGCGCCGATCCCTCGGGTCGCAATCCGTCGGGCGCCGATCCCTCGGGTGCCGGTCTGTCCGGCGCCGATCCGTCGGGGCGAAGGGGGGCCGGACCGGCGAACTCCTACGCGCAGATCTGGCGGACGGCGTCGGTGCTGGGAGGCCCGATCCCGCCCAAGGTCCGGGCGGGTCTGATGCGGGCGCTGGCCGCCCAGCCGGGCCTTCGCGCGATCGGCCGTGCCACCGACCCGATGGGCCGTACGGGCGTCGCCCTGGCGACCGACGACCGTGCCGAGACGAGCTACCGCGCCCGCGACGTGATCATCTTCGATCAGCGCACCGGCGCGCTGCTGTCCGTCCAGCACGAGCTGACCAAGCCGGGCGGCGAGTACGCCGAGATGAAGCCGGGCTTCGTCATCAACTACAAGCTGGACCGGTCCTCGGGCTGGACGAACACCAAGCCGAAGCCGCCCGCGGAGCTGCCCTTCTGAACCGCCCGGGCCAGGGGGTGAGCGCTGCGTTATCCCTTGGCGAGAGCCGCCTCCCCCTGCCGACGCCCCCCGCCCCCGTCCGGGCGGGGGGCGTCGTGCGTGAAGGCGGAACGGGGGATCGGCTGAGAACGGGAGGAAAGTCCGTCCCCCCACAGCGAGGATCAGCCCATGGCCTTTGATCGTCCGCCGGATCCCGGAGCCCCGCCGAGGCGTGCCGCGGCCGCGCCGGACTCGCCCGAGGAGGCGTCCGACGCGGCGCTGATCGTCCGTTCCCGGCGCGAGCCCGACGCGTTCGCGGTGATCTTCCACCGGCACTTCGCCGAGATCCACCGGTACGCCGCCCGCCGGCTCGGCTCCGACGCGGCCGACGACATCGCCGCCGAGACGTTCCTGGCCGCGTTCCGCAAGCGCGGCCGGTTCGATCCGGCGCGCGGCACCGTCCGGCCGTGGCTCTACGGCATCGCGACCCGGCTGGTCTCGCAGCACCGGCGCTCCGAGGGCCGCCACTACCGGGCGCTCGCGCGGACGCCCGCCGAGCGCGACCAGGACGGCCACGACGACCGGGTCGCGGCGCGGGTCACCGCCGGCGGCGCCGGCGCCGAACTGGCGGCCGCGCTGGACCGGCTGCCGCGGGGGGACCGGGACGTCCTGCTCCTGGTCGCGCTCGCCGACCTGTCCTACGAGGAGGTCGGGCAGGCGCTCGGCCTCAAGACGGGCACGGTCGCGTCCCGTCTGAACCGCGCCCGGCGCCGCCTGCGGGAGGCGCTCGGTGGAACGAATCCGGCCCTGATCGTCGAGGAGTCGACCGCGTGAACACCATGGACATGAACGAGATGAACCGGGTCAGGGAACTGCTGCGCGAGCCGGCGCCTCCCTCCGCCGAGGTGTCCGCGAAGGCGCTGAGCAGGCTGGAGGACGCGATGGCGTCGGACCGCGGACGCCTCCCGCGCCCGGCGTCCCGGACGCGGCCGTGGTCCGGATGGACGTTCCGGATCGGCGTCGGCCTCGTCGCCGCCGGTGCGGCGGCCGCCGCCGTCATCGTGGTCACCGGGCAGGGGTCGCCGGGGTCGCCGCACGCGCCGTCCGGAGTCGACCTCGGCAGGCAGGCGGTGCTGGCCGCGGCGCAGAAGGCCGAAGCGCAGCCGACCGGCAAGTACTGGTACTCCGACGTCATCAGCGGCCAGTCGTACGTCGTGCGGGCGAAGTCCGGCGCCGCGTACGCGATCGTCGGCGCGCACAGCGAGCTGTTCGGCTGGCACGGCGTGAAGCCCGGCATGGGGGAGATGTACTACGACCGTGATCTCCCGGCCCACCCGCTGACCCCGCGAGATGCGGCGCTGTGGCGCGGGGACGGGGCGCCGTCGAGCTTCCGCGTCTGGTCGGGCGACAAGCACCTCAGCTTCACCACCAGGACGACGAAGTGGCGGTCGGACGGCGCGAATGTGGGCCTGGACCCCGACGGCGGCGGAAGGTTCGCCTTGGGCAAGTCGGCCCAGGAGCTGCAGAACCTCCCTGCCGACCCGGCCAAGCTCTCCGAAATGTTCCTGGACGAGACCAAGGCGTCAGAGGAGAAGGCCGACATGCGGAAGCTGGCCGGACGCCTCAAGCCGCAGGTGCTGCCCAACCTCAAGATCCGGACGGTGGCCGCGCTTCTCGGCGGCCCGACGCCGCCGAAGGTCCGGGCCGGTCTGATCCGGGCGCTGACCGCCCAGAAGGGCGTCCAGGCGATCGGGCGCGTCACCGACCCGCTGGGCCGCCCGGGCGTCGCGCTGGCCGGCTATTCCCTCCCCACCACGGACAACGGGGAGTTCGGCACACCGAAGAGCGAGCAGGGGACCTACCGCTCCCGCCACATGATCGTCTTCGACGAGCGGACCGGCGCGCTGCTGGCCGTGGAGAACCAGCTGACCGAGCCCGGCGGCGCGTACAAGAAGATGAAGCCGGGGTTCGTCATCGACTACGAGCTGACACGGTCGTCGGGCTGGACGGACAGCAAGCCGGAGCCGCCCGCGAAACAGCCCTTCTGATCGAAGTTCGTCGGCGCCGGTAAGAAACGAAGGGCCGCGACCACCTCCATGGGTGATGGCATACCCGGACGAAGGGCTCGGATCGTGTCGGATCCCGATGACAAAGCCCGGTTCACGGCGCTGTACGACGCGCACTACGGGCGCGTCCACGCCTACGCCGTGAGCCGGGCGGGGCAACAGGTCGCGGAAGAGGTGGCCGGTGAGACCTTCCTCATCGCCTGGCGGCGGATGCGCGACCTGCCGGACGAGCCGCTCCCCTGGCTGTTCGGAATCGCGCGCAACGTGCTCCGCGACTCCTACCGGGCCAGGGACAGGCGTGCGGCGCTGGAGAAGGAGTTGCGGACGTGGGCGTCGGGCGAACCCGCCGCCGGTGACGTCGGCGAGTCCGTCGTCGAGCGGGCGGAGGTGCTTCGGGCGCTGGCGTCGCTGTCCGGCGACGACCGCGAACTGCTGACGCTGATCGCCTGGCATGGGCTGTCGTCCGGCCAGGCGGCCAGGGTCGTCGGGTGCTCGAAGGCCGCGTTCTTCGTGCGGCTGCACCGCGCGCGGCGACGTCTGGAACAGGCCCTGGCCGCGGGGCCGAGCGCCCCCGGCGACCGCGCGGTGCCCGTAGCCGTGCTCACCAAAGGAAGAGAGGCCGCCCGATGAGCCGCGATGCGCTGACCCGCCTGGCGGAGGCCCGACCCCCGCAGCTGGACCCGGCCGACGACCCGGCGCGCCGGGAACGCGACCTTGACCGGGCCTTCGCGGCCGTGCAGGAGCGCACGGTTCGCAGCATCGCCCGCCCGGCCCGCTGGACGGCCCTGGTCCTCGGCGTGGGCGCGGCCGGAGCCGCCGCGGCCGTCGCCATCGCGGCCACCGGCCAAGGGTCGCCGGAGTCCCCGCCCAGCGTCGACCTGAACAAGCAGGCGGTGCTGGCGGCGGCGGAGAAGGCCGCGCTGATCCCGACCGGCAAGTACTGGTACTCCGACCAGATCCAGGGCCAGTCGTACATCATGCGCCCGAAGACCGGTACGTACGCGATCGTCGGCGCGCACTCCGAGACGTTCGAGTGGTCGGGCGCCAAGAGCGGCATGGGCGAGGCGTTCTACGGGCGGGACATCCCGTCGCGGCCGCTGACGCCGAAGGACGAGGAGCTGTGGCGCAAGGCGGGCGCGCCGTCGAAGTTCCGCGTGTGGTCCAACGACCACTACTACACCTACGACCAGCACTCGTCCTCGTGGGAGATCGACGACCCGGACCCGAAGGGCGGCGGCACCTTCCTCGGGGACATGACGGTCGAGAAGCTGCGGAACCTCCCCACCGACCCCGCGAGTCTCGCCGCGATGTTCTTCAAAGACCTTCCGATGAGGAAGGGGACTACGGATGGGCCTGCCCTGAAGGGCGTCCAGGAAAAGCTGGTGGAAGCGGAGAAACAACCTGCGCCGAAGGACCCCCGCGCGGCGGCCAAGCGCGCGGAGAACATCAAGGTGCTGCGGGCACAGGTCCAGGAGATGCAGCGGCGGATGAAGGAGAACCCTCCGAACGTCGCCCCGGCGGAACTCGCCCGCGCGAAGGTCATGCGCGTCGAGGATCTGATGATGGGCGCGCCGCTCTCGCCCGCGGTGCGGGCCGGGCTGATGCGGGCCCTCGCCGCGCAGCCGGGGGTGAAGGCCATCGGATCGGTGACGGACTCGCTGGGCCGCAATGGGGTCGCGCTGGCCGCCGACGATACCCCCACCCGGATCGACGGGGAGTTCGGCGCGCCCGCGGCCGAGCAGGGCGACTACGACTCCCGGGAGGAGATCCTTTTCGACCCGAAGACCGGTCAGATGCTCGGCAGCCGCAGGGTGCTGACCCGCCCGGGCGGCGCCTACAAGTCGCAGTCACCCGGTTTCGTCATCAACTACTGGCTGGTGCGCGACTCGGGCTGGACGGACAGCAAGCCGAAGCCGCCCGCGAAACTGCCCTTCTGACCTCCCGAGCCGGGGGTGAGCGCTGCCGTTATCCCGTGGTGAACGCCGCCTCCCCGCCGATGCCCCCGCCCACCGTCCGGGCGGGGGCGTCGCGCGTTCAGGGCCTGCGGGCTTCGATGCCGTCCAGGACGCAGGCGAGGCCGAACGCGAAGCGCCCCTCCAGGACGTCGCCGGTCCCCTTCATCCAGATGTCGCGGATGTGGGCCGCTAGCCCGGGCCGCTCCTCGTCCTGGCGGGCCAGGTACGGGGCGAGACCGTCGATCAGGTCGGCGGCGGTCGTCCCGGTCTGGTGGCGGTGCCAGCTCGCCTCGCTGCCGGCCGCGCCGATGACGTAGTCGACCACGGCCGACCAGGCGTATTCGAGGTCGAAGCCGGTGAATCCGGCGGTGCCGAACGCGGCGAGGATCTCGTCCAGGACGCGGGTGGCGTTCGGGCCGATCATCGGACGGCTGCCGAACAGCGTGACCGTCCACGGGTGCCGGTGGATCATCGCGCGGAGGCTGCGCGCGTACCCGGTCGCGGCGTCCCGCCAGTCGCCCCCTTGGGGGATCACCACCTCGGCCATCACCCGGTCGATGGCCAGCTCCAGCAGCTCGTCCTTGTTCGCGACGTGCCAGTACACCGAGGTGGCGCCGGAGTTCAGCCGGGTGCCCAGGCGGCGCATGCTGAGGCCGTCCAGCCCCTCGGCGTCGAGCAGTTCGAGCGCGGCGTCCACGATCTGCGCCCGGGTCAGGGCGGGCTGGGCGCGCCGCGTTCGCGGGGGCCGCACCCAGACGGACGCCGCCCTCTTCTCTTCGGTCATCGCGCTGCCCCTTCCTCGTTCTCGTACAGAGTACAGGGACTTGAACACCGTACGATTAGAGTCGTACAGTGTGCGAGTCAACTCGAACACTGTACGAGAAAGGTCGCTCCGATGAACCGGGACCCGCATCCGCGGCGCTGGCAGATCCTCGGCGTGCTGTGCCTCAGCCTCTTCGTCGTGATGGTCGACAACACGATCCTCAACGTGGCGATCCCGTCGCTGCTCAAGGATCTGGACGCCACCACGTCCGACGTCCAGTGGGTGATCGACGCCTACTCGCTGGTCTTCGCCGGGCTGCTGATCACCGCCGGCAGCCTCGGCGACCGGCACGGCCGCCGCCGCGCCATGCTGATCGGCTTCGTCCTGTTCGGCGCCGGGTCGCTGCTCGCCGCCTTCGCCGCGAACCCCGCCCAGCTCGTCGCGACGCGGGCGCTGATGGGCGTGGGCGGCGCCCTCCTCATGCCCGGCACGCTGTCGATCATGGCGCAGGTGTTCGGGCCGGACGAGCGGGCCAAGGCGTTCGCCATCTGGGGCGCGACGTCCATGGTCGGGCTCGCCGCCGGGCCGACGCTCGGCGGACTCCTGCTGGAGCACTTCTGGTGGGGCTCGGTCTTCCTGGTGAACGTGCCCGTCACGGCCGTCGCCGTCGCCGGCCTGCTGATCCTCGTCCCGGAGTCGCGGGGGCCGCGCCGCCGCCCGGACGTCCCGGGCGCCGTGCTGTCCACGGCCGGGATGGCGGCGCTGGTGTGGGCGATCATCTCCGGCCCCCAGCACGGCTGGACGGACGCCCGCACCGTGGCCGCGGTCGCGGCCGGCTGCGTCGCGCTCGGCCTGTTCGTCCTCTGGCAGCACCGCAATCCTGAGCCGATGCTCGACCTCGGCCTCCTGCGCCGCCGCGCGTTCTCCGGCGCCGCCACCATGATCGCGATGTTCGGCTTCGCGCTGGCCGGGGTGATGTTCACGCTGACCCAGCTGCTCCAGCTCGTCCTCGGCTACGGCCCGCTCAAGGCCGGGCTCGCGCTGCTTCCCGTCGCCGTCGCGGCGGGCGCCGGCAACGGCCTCGGCGCCTCGCTGGAGGCACGGTTCGGCGCCCGTCCCGCCCTGGTCGGCGGGTTCGGCGCCCTCGGCGCCGGACTCGCGGTGCTCGGGCTGACCGACCCGCGCGACGGTTACGCCGTGCTGGCGATCGCCCTGGTCGTCGTCGGCTTCGGTGCCGGGCTCGGCAGCCCGGCCGCCTACGCCACGCTGATGTCCGCCGTCCCGCCCGAGGAGGCCGGGGTGAGCTCCGCCGTGAACGACGCCGGGCAGGAACTCGGCAGCGCCCTCGGCGTGGCCGTCCTCGGCAGCGTCGTCTCCGCCGCCTACGCCCGCGCCCTGCCGGACTCCGCCCCCGCCGCCGCCCGCCACTCCCTCGGCGAGGCCCTCGCGGCTGGTGACCCCGGCCTCGCGGACGCCGCGAAGGACGCCTTCGTCGACGCGCTCTCCGTGAGTTCCCTGGCGGCGTCCGGCGTCATGCTGGCCACCGCCCTCTTCGCCGCCCTCGTGCTGCGCGGTCCCTCGACCCCCGCCGGGGGCGCCGAGCCGGAGAAGGTTCTCGAATCGGCGTGAAAGCAGATCCGGGGACCGGCGGAGTAAGGATGACGACCAACCCCCGGAGGTGCCCAATGCCGGACCCCGCACAAGGGGCGGCCGAGTGACCGCCCCGACCGAGACCGGACGGGCGGACGACGAGGCGCTGCTCGCGTCGTCCGTCCGCGACGGCGACCGCTTCACCGCCGTCTACGACCGCCACTTCGCCGACGTCCACCGCTACGTCGCCGGACGGCTCGGCCCGCAGACCGCCGACGACGTGGTCGCCGAGACGTTCCTCGCCGCGTTCCGCCGCCGCGGCGCCTTCGATCCGGCGCGCGGCACCGTCCGGCCCTGGCTGTTCGGCATCGCGACCAACCTGATCGCCCAGCACCGGCGCGCCGAGACCCGCCGCTACCAGGCGCTCGCCAAGATCGGCGCGGACCGCGACCCCGGCGGCCACGACGACCGCGTGGCCGCGCGGGTGACCGCCGAGGGAATGCAGCCGCGGCTCGCCCGCGCCCTCGGCGGGCTGTCCCGCAAGGACCGCGACGTGGTGCTGCTCGTCGCGCTCAGCGGCCTCACCCACGCCGAGGTCGCCGAGGCGCTCGGCGTCCCGTACGGGACCGTCGGCTCCCGCCTGAACCGGGCGCGCAGAAAACTGCGCGCCGTGCTCGACATGGAAGGAACCTGACTATGGACGAACTCCAGATGATCGCCACGATGCTGGACGAGCCGCCGGGCGAGGGCGCGGCGGCGCGCGGCCGGGCCCGCCTGGAGCGCGAGATCCAGTCGCCCCGGCGCGCGTCCCGGCGCATGGTCCGGATGCCCAAGCTGGCCCTCGGCGGGTTCGGGCTCGCCGCGGCGGTCGCAGCGGCCGCGGGCGTCGTCGTACTGTCGTCCGGCACCGCGCCCCGGGCGCCCGACCGGCCCGCCGCGTCCCCGGTCTCGGCCCGCACCGTGCTGCTGGCGGCGGCCACCAAGGCGGAGGGCGCCCCGGTCGGTCACGGACGGTACTGGTCGTCCGTCACCCGGGAGGGCGGCCACCTGATCGCGAACGGCCGCGAGTCCTACACCGTGCGCGAGATCGGCCTCTGGGACGCCGGACCGGGGAAGGAGGCCTGGGTCGCCGAGCGCAAGGTCAGCAGCCGCGACCTCGGCCCCGCGCCCTCCGGCGGCCCCACGGTGATCGGTCCCGCCCCGACGAGCGAGCCGGGCGGGACGCCCTCGCCATCACCGACGAGCGGCGCGACACCCTGGACGAAGGGGAAGGTCAAGGGCGGGGAGGCGTTCCGGCTAGCCGACTGGGAGGGCGCCACGGCACCGGACGTGCGGAGGCTGCCCGCCGACCCGCAGAGCCTGCGGCGCTTCCTGGACCGGGCGCTGAAGCAGGTACCCGGCGTCGACCCCGCCGAATGGCTGATGAGCAACGCCCAGAAGCTCGGTGCGGCACCGGTGAAGCCGGAGGTGCGCGCCGCGATGTACCGGCTGCTCGCAGACTCGCCCGGTATCCGCTCCCTCGGCCCCGTCACCGATCCGCTCGGCCGGCGCGGCGACGGTGTCGCCCGCCAGGTCCGCACGGGCGACACCGTCGTGGACGAACGGCTCGTGATCGATCCGGCGACGGGACGGCTGCTCGCCCAGGAGTCCGTGATGGTGAAGCCGGGTAAGGCCTCGGGCGGCATCAAGCCCGGCACGGTCTTCTCCTACAGCGCGCTCGTGTCCTACGGCTGGACCGACAAGGTTCCCGCCTACCCCATCGAGCCGACGGGCTGAGGCGCTAGGCGAGCAGGTCGGACGGGGCGGTGCCGGTCTCGGTGAGGGGGAGACCGAGCGCCACCCGTTCGGTCAGCCAGCCGCTCGGCCGGTAGCGCGGGTCGCGGGTCGCGTCGTACATCTGTTCCAGGACGTCGAGCACCCGCTCGGCGCCGACGTGGTCGCCCCACTCCAGCGGGCCCCGCGGGTACCCGAGCCCGAGCCGGACGGCGGTGTCGATGTCCGCGGGACCGGCCAGCCGCTGCTCGGCGATGCCGCAGCCCACGTTGACGATCGACGCCAGCAGCCGCGGCGCGACGGCCACGGGCGCGTCCCGGACGACGCTCACCGGCCGTCCCGTGGCGAGCAGGGCGGCGAGCGCCGCGCGGCCCGCGTCCGGATCGAGCGCGGGCTGCACGGTGAGGGTGAGCCGGCCGAAGAACCCGAAGAACCCGTCGATCCCGAGGGTCCTCTCACCCGGAAGGCCGTTGGCGACCTGGTCCGCGACGCTCATGTCCGCCGTGGCGTCGACCAGCAGGACGGCGTGCCCGGACGGCTCGTCGCCCGCCTCGACCTCCACCCCCGCCTCGGACAGCAGGAGACCCAGCGTCTCCCGATGCTGCGGCTCCTGGAACCAGACCGGCCGGAGATCGGTGTCCGGGGCGGTGGCCTCGGCGGGCTCCTGCTTCACCCCGTCCACGTACTTGTAGAAGCCCTCGCCGGTCTTGCGGCCGAGGAGCCCGGCCTCGACACGGGCCCGTCCGATCCTGGACGGACGGAACCGCGGCTCCGTGTAGAAGCCCGTCCAGATGGACTCCATCACCGGGTGCGACACATCCATGCCCGTGAGGTCGAGCAGTTCGCAGGGGCCCATCTTCAGGCCCAGGACGTCCCGCGCGATGCGGTCGATGTCCACGGGCTCCGCCGCCCCTTCGGAGAGGATCTGCAGGGCCTCTGTCACCAGGCCGCGCCCAGCGTGGTTGACGAGGAAACCAGGCGCGTCCGGCGCGAGAACGGGTTCGTGACCGAGACGCCTCACGAGGTCGGCCAGCGCACCCGGGATCCACTCCGCCGTACGCGCCCCCGGAATCACCTCGACCAGCCGCATCAACGGCACAGGGTTGAAGAAATGAAGACCCGCCACCCTGGACGGGTCCTCCAGCGCGGCGGCGATCGCCGTAATCGGCAGCGAACTGGTGTTGGTCACCAGAATCGTGTGCTCAGGGCAGACCTTCTCCAGGGAGGCGAACAGCTCCCGCTTGGTCTGCATGTCCTCCCGGGCGGCCTCCACGACGAGATCGCAGTCCTGGAACGGGGTGAGCGGCTCGCCGACCGGCCGCAGCCGCCCCTTCGCCGCCTCCGCGTCCTCGACGGTCATCCGTCCTTTGGCGACGAGCTTGTCGAACATGGCGCCGATGTACTCGGCCGCCTGCACCACGGCCTCCATCCGGATGTCGGCCAGCTCCACGGTCAGCCCGCCCGCCGCTGCGAGCTGCGCGATCCCGCGCCCCATCGCCCCGGTGCCGATCACCCGGATCGTCGTCGCCCGCCGCGCCCACTGGTCCACGGTCGCCTCCTCGCTCGGTCCGCCTCTACGCATTCAACCGTCCGCTGGACGGAAGCCCGGACGCGGCCCTCCCGGACCGGAGTCGTAACCTGCGAGGTGCCCGCACCCCAGCCTGAGGAGCCCACCATGCGCGACGCGGTGATCTGCGAGCCGCTGCGTACCCCCATCGGCCGGTTCGGCGGGACGCTCAAGGACGTCCCGCCCGTCGAGCTCGCCGCCACCGCCATCCGCGCCCTGGTCGAGCGCACCGGCCTGCCCGGCGACGCGATCGACGAGGTGGTCCTCGGGCACTGCTACCCCACGTCCGACGCCCCCGCGATCGGACGCGTCGCCGCTCTGGACGCCGGGCTGCCCGTCACCGTCGGCGGCACCCAGCTGGACCGGCGGTGCGGGTCCGGGCTCCAGGCCGTCCTGAACGCGGCCATGCAGGTCCAGACCGGGGTCAGCGACGTGATCATCGCGGGCGGCGCGGAGAGCATGAGCGGCGCCCCCTTCTACACCACCCGGGCGCGCTGGGGCGTCCGAGGGCCGTCCCTCGAACTGCACGACGCGCTCGCGCGGGGCCGTGTCACCGCCGGCGGTGACAGATACCCCGTGCCCGGCGGGATGCTGGAGACCGCGGAGAACCTGCGCCGCGAGTACGGCATCGGGCGCCTGGAGCAGGACGAACTGACCGTCCGGTCGCACGAGCGCGCCGTCGCCGCCCAGCGTTCGGGTGTGTTCGCCGAGGAGATCGTCCCGGTGACCGTCCGGTCGCGTAAGGGGGACACGGTCGTCGACACCGACGAGCACCCGCGTCCCGGCACCACGGTGGAGAGCCTGGCGAAGCTCCGTCCCGTCCTCGGGAAGACCGACGACCAGGCCACCGTGACCGCCGGCAACGCCAGCGGGCAGAACGACGCCGCCGCCGTCTGCGTCGTCACGACCCCGGAACGCGCCGCCGAGCTGGGGCTGCGCCCGCTCGTCCGGCTGGTCTCGTGGGGGCGCGCGGGCGTGCCGCCCAAGACGATGGGGATCGGGCCCGTCCCGGCCACCGCCAAGGCCCTGGACGCCGCCGGGCTGACGCTCGCCGACATGGACCTCATCGAGCTCAACGAGGCGTTCGCCGCGCAGGTCCTCGCCGTCACCCGCGAATGGGGCCTCAAGGACGACGACTGGGACCGGGTCAACGTGCACGGATCCGGGATCTCCCTCGGTCACCCCGTCGGTGCGACCGGGGCCCGCATCCTCGCGACGCTCGCCCGCGAGATGCACCGCCGCGAGGTCCGCTACGGCCTGGAGACCATGTGCATCGGCGGCGGCCAGGGCCTGGCGGCCGTCTTCGAGAGGGTCTAGGGCCACTAGGTCAAGGTGGGCGCGAGGCTGGGGGCGGCGAGCAGGACGAGTCCGAGGGCGATCATCACAGCGCCCAGCGGCCTGCTGACCCGTTCCCCGTGCCGCCAGACCTTCTCCACCAGGATCACCGCCGCAATGACCCCCATCCAGACCAGGCTCATCATCCCCGCGGCGAGCAGGACGGCCATCAATGCCCAGCAGCACCCCAGGCAGAATGCCCCGTGGTGGACCCCGACGAGCAGCGCGCCCGACGGGCCGGCCGTGATCCGCTCTCCGTGCCGGACGACGACGGCGAGCGGCGAGCGGCACAGCCGCAGGCACGCCCGCTTCAGCGGAGTGAGCTGGTAGACGCCCGCGAGCACCAGCACGGCGGCGCCGGTGCGCACGGCGGCCGCGGAGTCGCCGGCCGTCACGGCCGACTGGAAGGCCAGGAAGAGGCCGTAGGCCGCCGCCCCGGCGGCCGCCCACACGAGCAGGTAGCCGGCCGCCAGCGTGTACGCCGTCATGCTCGTCCCGTCCCTGCGGCGCACGAGCCGGTCGATCCGCACGATCACCGGTGTGACCGCCGGGAGCATCATCGCCGCCATCATCACGAGCCAGGTGCCGAGGAACAGCCCCGCACCCATGGACTCGTCCATCGGCATGGCGTCCATCCCGTCCATGGAGTCTCCGGGACGGGCGGCGCCGGTCAGGATCCCGGCGCGCATGTCCGGTGTGGCCAGGTGATGGACCGCCAGCCACGCGATCGCGGAGAGGACGACGAGGACCCCGACGAACACGAGCTCGTGGGGCGCGGGCCGGGCGCCGGTCCGCCGCCGGGGCACCGGGACCGGCGGAGCCCTCACTCCGGTCCGCTCCAGTCGAACGGGATGTGCTTGCTGGAGCGGCCCTCCCAGTCCCAGGTGAAGCCGTAGGCGTCGACCTGGTCGGCGACCGCCCGGCCCCAGGTGGCGACCTGCCCGGGGCCGGTCTCGCAACCTGGGGGGTTCAGGGTCTGCACCCGTGCCCCCTCGGGTGTCGTGGGGCCGGTCAGCGCCTCGGCCCTCGCCACGACCCGGCCGGGGACCTCCGCGTTCCAGGTGGCGAGGTCGTCCTCGACGGAGATCGTGATGGGCGAGAACTCGATCCCCCGCACTTCGGGAGCGAGCATCCCCACCAGTTGGGCGGGCCATCCTCCGGCCTCGCCGCCGAAGATCTTCCCGAGGGCCTCGCGCTGGGAGTCGTCGGCGCGCTCGTCCAGGAAGACGGCCGCGTACGCGTCGGAGTGCTCGCCCCACACGTTCCCCACGAACGAGCTGACCATCAGGACGTTGAGGCCGTCCAGAGCGACGTCCCCGTACCGCCCTTCACGGATTCGCCACGCCAGCACGCCGTCACAGTCACCGAACGTAGGGGCCTGCGCATAGCTGCACGGGCACGGGATGGTGCATTTGCAGACGTCGAACCAGTCGCCGGTGACGTGCCATTGAGGTGTCGCGGTGGTCTCGGTCATACCCTCCCCCTCAGATCGCGCTCCCGCCGCGTCTGGGGGTGCCGGGCCGCCGGTCACGATAAACCTCTCCGACAATCGTCACAAAACGCCTCATCAAGGGCCAGATGGCGCAGGTAAAACCTCCCGTGCCCGGATCGCGATCGCCGGGTCAGCCCCGCTTCGCCGTCCAGGACGGGTCGCGGCCGGTCATGGCGATGAGGCGGTCGAGCGGGGGCGCGTCCTCCGGGACGTCGACGGCGGCGTCGAACAGGCCCGGCACGCCCTTGCCGCCGCTCTGCTCGACGGCCGGGGCGACGAAGGCGAGGCACGCCTCGATCTCGTCCTCGCCGATGTCATAGGGCTGGCCGCTGGCGCGGGAGATGTCCCAGCCGTGCACCACCAGTTCGTTCATCGCGACGTGCCCGGCCTGCTCGCCCGGCAGGTCGACGCCGCCCGCAGCTGTCATGCCCTGCCACGCGTCCGGGGCGCGCCAGGCGGCGGCCAGCGCGTCGAGTTGCTCGGGGACGCGGGTGCGCCAGTCCGGGGGCAGGCTGGACGCGTCGGCGGACGGCGGCTGTGACGGGCCTTCCGGGAAGTTCTTCGACGCGGCCCAGGTGAAGGCGAGGGACAGCCCGTTCACATGGTCGATGAGCGCGCCGAGCGAGGTTCCGGCACAGGGCGTCGGCTGGTCGAGCTGGGAATCGCCGACGCCCGCGAGCAGGGCGGCCATCCGGCGCGTGGCGGGCGCGAGATCGGGCATCGGGGTCATGGGAGTCCTCCGTTTCGCCTTGCCGGTGTGCGGGACGCCGGTGGACGCGGCCCGCCTGATGGTATGGACTCGTGGACCGCCCGATACTCATCGATACTCTCACCAGCGAATGTGACCACATAAGCTACTACCGAGTAGTATTCGGGCCCCGGATGAAGAGCAGTCTGTCGCGAGCCCTACTCTGACTGCCATCGCCGTACCCAGGAGGACGGAACCGTGTTCTGGATCACGTTGGTCATCGGGCTCGCCGGAACGGCGGTCGCTGTGGCGTTCGCCGGCCGGCGGGTGCTGTTCCTGTACGGGATCGCCACCAGCGGCCAGCCCGACCCCGAGCGGACGTTGCAGGTCAGGCGCGCGCCCAGGAAGGCCGTCGAGGGCCAGGCGGTGGAGGTGCTGGGGCAGCGCAAGCTGCTGAAATGGACGCTGGCGGGTGTTTCGCACGCGGCGGTGATGTGGGCGTTCATCCTGTTGATCACCGTGTATCTGGAGGCGGCGGTCGCGCTGCTGTTCGGGCTGGACGCCAAGATCCCCGGCTTGCAGACCTGGGGGCCGATCGGTTTCGTTCAGGACACCATCGCGCTGGCGTGCACCGCCGGGCTGATCGCGTTCACCGCGATCCGGATCAAGAACTCGCCCAAGCGGCTGGACCGCGGGTCGCGGTTCTCCGGTTCGCACCTGTCCGGCGCGTGGATCACGCTGTTCATGATCTTCAACGTGATCTGGACGATGTTCTTGTTCCGGGGGGTGGAGTGGGCCAGCGGCAACCTCCCCTACGGCCAGGGCGCCTACTTCTCCTACCTGGTCGGGCACCTGTTCGACGGGCTGAGCCACGACACGCTGGAGGTCTTGGAGTCGGTCGGGCTGCTGGCCCACATCGCGGTCGCGTTGATCTTCCTGGTCTTCGTCGTGCACTCCAAGCACCTGCACATCTTCCTGGCCCCGCTGAACGTGATGTTCAAGCGGCAGCCGGACGGTCTGGGCCCGGCGCAGCCGATGATGTCGGGCGGCAAGCCGCTGGACTTCGAGGAGGCCGACCCCGACACCGACGTGTTCGGCCGCGGCAAGATCGAGGACTTCACCTGGAAGGGTCTGCTGGACATGGCGACCTGCACCGAGTGCGGTCGCTGCCAGTCCCAGTGCCCGGCCTGGAACACCGGCAAGCCGCTGTCGCCCAAGATGCTGGTGCTGGAGCTGCGCGACCACGCGCTGGCCAAGGCGCCGTACTTCACCGCCTCGCAAGAGCAGCGGGAGAAGTTCACCGACGCCCAGAAGCTGGCCATGCAGGTGGACACCGAGCTGGTCGGTGAGGGCGGCGTCATCCACCCCGACGTGCTGTGGTCGTGCACCAACTGCGGCGCCTGCGTCGAGCAGTGCCCGGTCGACATCGAGCACATCGACCACATCCTGGACATGCGCCGCTTCCAGGTCATGATCGAGTCCTCGTTCCCGTCCGAGGCCGGCGTGATGCTGAAGAACCTGGAGAACAAGGGCAACCCGTGGGGCATGTCGGAGACCAAGCGCCTGGAATGGGTCCAGGAGCTGGACTTTGAGGTCGAGGTCGTCGACGACGAGGTCTCGCAGGACACCGAGTACCTGTTCTGGGTCGGCTGCGCCGGCGCGCTGGAGGACCGGGCCAAGAAGACCACCAAGGCCGTCGCCGAGCTGCTGCACATCGCGGGCGTCAAGTTCGCCGTGCTGGGCCCGATGGAGGCGTGCACCGGTGACCCGGCCCGCCGCCTGGGCATGGAGTTCGTCTTCCAGATGCTCGGCCAGCAAAACGTCGAGACGTTGAACGACGCGGGCGTGACGAAGATCGTCGCGACCTGCCCGCACTGCTTCAACACCCTGGCCAACGAGTACCCGCAGATCGGCGGGAACTATCAGGTCGTCCACCACACCCAGCTGCTCGCGCAGCTGGTCGAGGAGGGCAGGCTCACCCCCCTCGCCCCGATCGAGGAGAACATCACCTACCACGACCCCTGCTTCCTGGGCCGCCACAACAAGGTCTACAAGCAGCCGCGCGACATCATGGCGACCGTCCCCGGGGTGAAGACGAAGGAGATGCACCGGCACAAGGACCGCGGTTTCTGCTGCGGCGCCGGCGGCGCCCGGATGTGGATGGAAGAACGCATCGGCAAGCGCATCAACACCGAGCGCGTGGACGAGGCCCTGCAGACCGACCCCGACACCGTCTCCACCGCCTGCCCGTTCTGCCTGGTGATGCTCGGCGATGCGATCAACGAGAAGAAGAACCAGGGCGCGGCCAAGGAATCGCTGGAGGTCGTGGACGTCTCCCAACTCCTGATCCGCTCCATCAAGGGCGAAGGCACCGCCCCCGAAAAGGAACCCGTCACCGCCGAATAGGGCGCGTCAGGACGGCGAAGGACCCCGGGCCGTGACCCGGGGTCCTTCGGCTTCCAGGGGGTCAGGCGCCCGGTTCCAGGGGTGGCGTGTCCTGCTCCGCGTCCGATTCCGTGCCCAGGTCGGGCGGGACGGCGATGAGCACGTCGCGCAGGGCGTACAGGGCCTGGTACGGCAGGATCTCCCGGGTCGCGAGATCGTCGACGGCGGCGAGCGGGCCGTGCGCCGTCCGGGCCAGCACGATCAGCTTCGCGTGGTACGGGTCCAGGCCCGGCAGCGAGGCGAGCAGCCGCTCGGGCGCCGAGTTGACGTCGATCAGGCCGCCGTCGTCGAACGTGCGGGGCAGGTCGGGGCGCCCGACGCCGAGCCGGCGGGCGATCGACGGGTGGTGCGCGGCCAGCGACCGCGCCTGCTCCCTGCGGACCCTCCGCTCGATCAGCCGGACGTCCAGGACGGGCATGCCGCTCTGCTCCGGGAGCGGGTGCGGGTCGGAGGTGAGCAGGGCGAGGTGGACGGCGCCACCGAACATCGTGGCCAGCAGCGCGGCGAAGATGGGGCCGTCCCACGGCGTGCTCTGGTCGGGGTCGCCGCTCGTGGCGCCGCCGATGAAGACGGCCGACAGCGCCAGATAGCCCGCCGCCGTCAGCGCGAGCCTCCAGCTCCGGCGCCTTGCCGCGTAGTAGGCGGCCAGCGCCCACGTCACCAGCCCGAAGCTGAGCACCGGGATGGAGATGAGGACGGCCCGCACCGGCCACGGAACCCGCCGCCCGGCCGGTCTCCCGTGGAGGGACGACTCTCCACTCTCCTGGCATGGGCAGACCGGCGGCGTCCAGACCGCGCCGGTGACGTGATGGCCCGGCGCGACATCGACGGCGGGAGCGCCGTCGGCGAGCATCGGCCGGGCGGGCGGGACGGCGGGGATCATGCCCGCGGCGGGCGCGAGCAGGTCGTCGGGGGGCGCGAACACGGGCTCGGGCGGATCGTCGGCCGGCTCCCGCGCGACCGGCGCCGCCAGCGACGGATCGGAGCGCAGAATGCCGACGTGCAGGTCCCGGAGCCGTTCACCGGGCTCGACGCCGAACTCCGCGGAGAGGATGTCGCGCGCGTCCCGGTACGCCGCCAGGGCCTCCGCCTGCCGGCCGCACCGGTAGAGCGCCAGCATCAGCAGGCAGCGGAACCCCTCCCGGAGCGGGAACTCGCCGACCAGCCGGAGCAGTTCGGGCACGAGCCGCGCGTGTTCCCCCAGCTCCAGTCCGACCTCGGCGCACGCCTCCAGTGCCGCCGCCCGGGTCTCCTCCAGACGCCCTCGTGCCGCGTCGAAGAACGAGCCGTTCAGCCCCGCGAGCGCAGGGCCGCGCCACATGGCCAGCGCCTCGCGCAGCAACACCTCGGCCCGTGCCGCATCGCCCCCCGCGCGCACGGCCTCGGCCGTCCCCACCCGCTCCTGGAAGACCTCGGTGTCCAGGCCCTCCGGCGGGACGTTCAGCGCGTATCCCGCGCCGGTCAACGTCAGCAGCCGCCCCGGGGTGCGCGGCGAGCGATCGGGCTCCAGCACGCGGCGCAGCCCGGCCACGTACTTCTGGACGACGTTCACGCCGTTGTCGGGAGGCTCGTCCCCCCACACCGCCTCGACGATCGACGCCGTCGGCACCGCCCGGCCCGGCGTCAGCAGCAGGACGGTGAGGACCGCCCGCTGCTTGCCCGGGCCCAGGTCGAGCTCCCGTCCGTCCCGCCAGGCGGCGGGCCGGCCCAGGATCCCGAAGCGCAGTGCGGGTCCCTCGCCCGGCAGCGCGACCACCTCCGCTCACCGTCCCCCGGGCGCCACCGCAGTCGTTCCGCAGCCCGGGCGCAGTGACCGCAGCATAACGACAGCGGTTCGGCAACGGCAGGGAGCAGTCTCCTTTCGGACATCGAGGCCGATTTCCGAAATCAGGAAGAGAGGGAACCTGGATGGCTCAGCACCTATCGCGGCCCCACGCGCCGGCCGCACTCGTCCTTGTACTCGTGTTCGCCACGGCCTGCGGGCCGGCCGAGGAGGCCGGGACGGCTTCGAAGACCGCGCCCGCGCCGTCCCCGAGCGTGTCCGCCACCGCGACGGCCAACGGGGTGGCCCGGCTCCGGGCCGGCCAGATCCTGCGCCGCGCCCGCGAGGCGACCACCGCGGCGCGGTACCTGCGGATGCGCGGGCGGATCGAGGACGGCAAGGACAAGATCGCCATCGACTTCCGCTACGCGGGGAAGACGAAGGCGACCGGATGGTTCCAGACGGGGAGGCAGCGTGTCGAGATCACCCGCATCGGCGGGGACATCTACCTGAAGGGCAACGACCCGTTCTGGAAGTCGATCGGTGGGAAGGCCGCGGTGCAGCTCCTCTCGGGCAAGTACCTCAAGACGACCACCAAGACTCCCGACTTCAAGGACATCGGCGTCTTCACCGAGCGGACGGGTCTCCTCAACGAGGCCCTGAAGGCCCCGGGCACCTGGAAGAAGGGCGAGACCGGAACGGCCGGCGGAACACCCGCCGTGAGCCTGACCCGGGCGCCCGGCGAGACGATCCGGGTGGCGACGCAGGGGGAGCCGTACGTGCTGGCGCTGACCGGGGGCCCGGGCAACGGCGTCGAGTACCTCGCGTACGAGGAACCGGTGGACGTCCGGCGGCCGCCCGCCGGCACCGTGGTCGACGGCGACGCGTTCAAGTGATCGGCGCCCCGCCCGGTGGCACGGGTGCGCACCGGGCGGACGGCGCCTCACGGCGATGAGGTTGCGGGCACGTACACCTGGTAGAACACCGGAATGGCCGTGCTCGTGTCCGTTCTCGCGTTCCTGATGACGCTCGCCGGCGGCCTCACGGCGATGCGGGTCCGCGACCACCGGCACCTCGTCCTCGGGCTCGCCGGCGGGCTGATGCTCGGCGTCGTCGCGTTCGACCTGATCCCCGAGTCGCTGGAGATGACCCGGCACCGCCCGCTCGGCGTCCCCGCCCCCATGATCGGCTTCGCGGCGGGATTCGTGCTGCTGCACGTCGTGGAGCAGTCGGTGGCCATCCACCGCGCCCACGAAGCCGAGTACGCGCCGCACGCCCACGCGCGCGGAAGCGGCTCCGCGGGGCTGCTCGCCGCGTCCGCCCTCGTCGCGCACAGCCTGGTGGACGGCCTCAGCATCGGCCTCGGCTTCCAGTCCGGGACGGACGTCGGGATCTTCGTGACCCTCGCCGTGGTCACCCACGACTTCGCCGACGGGTTCAACACCTTCACCGCGGCCTCGCTGAACCGCGGCGACCGGCGCCCCGCCGTCCTGCTGCTGCTCGCCGACGCCGCCGCCCCGATCGCCGGGGCCGCGATCGGCACGCTGGCCACCGTCCCGGAGGCGGTCCTCGGGCCCTACCTGGGGCTTTTCGCCGGCGTCCTGCTGTATCTGGCGGCGGCCGAGATCCTGCCCGAAGCGCACAGCGTCCACCCGCGGATCATGACGCTCTGCGCCACGGGGCTGGGTCTGCTGGCCGTCCTGTTCAGCGTCGGCCTGGCGGGCTGACCGTCCGGGGAGCGGGCCGCCCCGGGAACGGCAGAGGGCCGTCCGGTCCCCCGGACGGCCCTCTGACGCCGATTTCGGTACGGGCCGGTCAGCTCGTCAGCGACGTGGCGTAGCTCTGGTTCGACTTCAGCCACTCGTCGACGGCCTGGTCGGGCTTGCCCTTGTACTTGTTCTCCATCAGGTCCTCAAGCGAGCCGAGCTGCTTGTCGTCCATCTTGAACTTCTTCAGCCAGCTCGTGACATCCGGCTGGTCCTTGCCGAAGTCCTCGCGGGCGACGGTGTAGATGCCGTCCGGCTTGCCCATCGCGCCCTTCGGGTCCTTCAGGTCGCGGATGGGGTACTTCGTGTACGCCCAGTGGGGACGCCACAGCGTGACGACGATGTCCTTCTTGGCGTCGATGGCCTTCTTCAGCTCGGTCAGCATCGCCGCCGTCGAGGACGTCGTCACCTTGTACTCGTCCTTCAGGCCGTACGCGGGGAGCATCTCCTCCTGCGAGACGCGGTACAGGCCCGAGCTCTTCTCGATACCGACGATCTTGCCGTCGTACTGGCCGCCCTTGCCCTTCAGGTCCTCCAGGGACTGCAGCGGCGAGTAGTTCGGCACGGCGATCGTCAGCGGCGCCGCGTCGTACCAGGCGCCGACCTTCTCCAGCTTCTTGCCGTACTGCTTCCAGTAGTCCTCGTGGGTCCCCGGGAGCCAGGAGTCCACGAACAGGTCGACATCGCCCTTCGACATGCCCGCGTACAGCGGTCCGGTGTCGAGGGTCTTGACCTCCACCTTGTAGCCCTTGTCGGTCAGGAGCCGCTTCCAGAGGGCCGTGGCGGCCTCACCTTCGGCCCAGCCCGAGACCATGCCGATGGTGATTTCCTTGTCGTTCTTGCCTCCGGAACCGGAGTCGCCGCACGCGGCGGCGCTCAGGCCCATCGTCAGCGTCAACGCCGCGACCGTCAGGCCCTTGAACTTGAAGCGCATGCCCATCCTCTCGTTGGCTTGCATGGTGATGCGGGGGGCGAACTCGTCAGGCGGCGACGTCGACCGAAGGGGTGGCCGCGCCGTGGCTGCTCTTGCCGCGGGCGAACAGGGCGCGCAGCATGCTCGGGCCCTCGCCGAGGGCGCCGGTGAGCCGGTCCAGGTAGATGGCCAGGACGACGACGGCGATGCCGCCCTCGAAGCCCTTGGCGACGTCCACCCGGTTGATGCCCTCCAGCACCTCGCCGCCGAGCCCGCCGGCGCCGACCATGCCCGCGATGACGACCATCGACAGCGACAGCATGATCAACTGGTTGACGCCCGCCATGATCGACGGCATCGCGAGCGGGATCTGGATCCGGGTCAGGATCCGGTTCGGCGGCGTGCCGAACGCCTCGCCCGCCTCGACCATCTCCGGGTCGACGCCGCGGATGCCGAGCTCGGTCAGCCGCACCCCGGGCGGCATCGCGAAGATCACCGTCGCCACCACGCCCGGCACCGAGCCGATGCTGAAGAAGAAGATCGCCGGGATCAGGTAGACGAACGCCGGCATCGTCTGCATGAAGTCGAGGATCGGCCGGACGATCCGGCTCACCACATCGCTGCGCGCGGCCGCGATGCCGATCGGTATCGACAGCACCGTCGCCACCACCGCCGACACGAGCACCAGGGCCAGCGAGTCCATCGCGGCCTCCCACAGCTCCATGCTGTCGATCAGCGCGAAACCGAGGATCGTGAACAGGCCCAGCTTCCAGCCGCTGATGGACAGCGCGATCAGGGCCAGCACCAGCGTCAGCGCCAGCGGCGGCAGGACGTTCAGGACGTCCGTCAGCCCGTCGACCGACGTCTCGATCGCCGAACCGATCCCGTCGAACAGCCAGGACAGGTTGTCCGTGCACCAGGTCACCAGGCTGTCGAACCACTCGCCGACCGGAACCCGGGGCAGATCGACCGCCATCGTGTTACTCGCCGTCAACACTGCCACCCTCCTTCGTCAGCGCGAGCTCCGGCTCCGCGTCGTCCTCGTCAAGGACCTCGTCCGTATGCGAGTTGATCGCGCCGAGGGCCGCCAGCAGCGTCACCCGGGGGATGACGCCGAGCAGGATCCCGTTCTCGTCCGCGACGGGCACCGGCAGGTGGCTCTCCGCGCACCGCGTGAACAGGTCCGCGACCGGGGTGTCCGGCGCCACGGGCTCCGGATCCTCCGGATCGATCAGGCCGTCGAGCTTCTGGACGTTCTCCTGCACCGCGTCGGCGATCACCGTCGCGCGCACCCACCCGACCAGCTTGCGGTCGCGGCCGACCACGAACGCCGCCGACGTCTGGTGCTCGCGCATCGTCCGGAGCGCCGTCCGCGGCCCGGTCGACGCCGGCACCGTGACCAGCGGCTTCTCCATCACCGAGGAAGCCGTCAGCACTCTGGTACGGTCCACATCCGCGACGAACTGGGCGACGTAGTCGTTGGCCGGATCCGTGAGGATCTCCTCGGCCGTCCCGATCTGCACGATCCGCCCCTCGCGCATCACCGCGATGCGGTCGCCGATGCGCATGGCCTCGTTCAGGTCGTGGGTGATGAAGACGATCGTCTTGCCGAACCGCCCCTGCAGGTCAAGGAGCAGGTCCTGGACCTCCCGGCGGATCAGCGGGTCCAGCGCGCTGAACGCCTCGTCCATCAGGATGATGTCGGTGCCGGCCGCGAGCGCCCGGGCAAGCCCGACGCGCTGCTTCATGCCGCCCGACAACTCGCCGGGAATCTTGTTCTCCCAGCCTTCGAGCCCCACCAGGGCCAGGAACTCGCGGGCCGTCTTCTCGCGTTCCTCCTTCGGGACGCCGCGGACCTCCAGGCCGTACGCGGCGTTCGCCAGAACCGTCCGATGGGGGAACAGCGCGAAGTGCTGGAAGACCATGCTGATCTTGTTCTGCCGCAGCGCCCGCAGCGCCTTCGGCGACAGCTTCGCGATGTCCTGGCCGTCGATCTCGACGCTTCCGGAGGTTACCCCGAGCAGCCCGTTCAGCATCCGGATCAGGGTCGACTTCCCCGACCCCGACAGGCCCATGACCACGAAGATCTCGCCCTGCCGGACCTCGAACGTGGCGTCCACCACCGCCGGTGTGACGCCGAGGTCGCGGACCGCCGTCAGGTCGGCGCCCGCCTTGAGTTTCCGCTGTGCCTCAGCCGTCCTACGGCCGAAGAGCTTGGTGACGCTTTCCGCGCGGAGTACTGACACGATCTCCTTCCGGGTTCCCACGTCGATGCGCGGAAACGGGTCGCCTCGATCCGGTCCAGGCGCCGGACGGTGACAAACTCATGCAAAGAGCGTGTCAACCAGACGCCAAAGCCATGCGTCGCCCGAAACTACCCGTCCGGAGAACATGTTTCATCTTTTGGTGAGTTCCGTCACGTTCGGGTTACGAACCGACTACACCTTCGTGCGGTGAAAGTTCTGGTACGACCGGGACGGCGTCGGCCCCCGCTGGTCCTGGTACCGCGACCCGTACTTCGCCGACCCGTAGGGGTACTCCGCCGGTGAGCTCGTCCGGAACAGGCACATCTGCCCGATCTTCATCCCCGGCCACAACTTGATCGGCAGCGTCGCCACGTTCGACAGCTCCAGCGTCACGTGCCCGCCGAAACCCGGATCGATCCACCCCGCCGTCGAGTGCGTCAGCAGCCCCAGCCTGCCGAGGCTCGACTTCCCCTCCAGCCGCGCGGCCAGATCGTCCGGCAACCCGAACACCTCATAGGTGGACGCGAGCACGAACTCCCCGGGATGCAGGACGAACGCCTCCTCGGCCTCGACCTCCACCAGCCGCGTCAGATCCGGCTGCTCCACCGCCGGATCGATGTGCGGATACCTGTGGTTCTCGAACACCCGGAAGTACCGGTCCAGCCGCACGTCCACACTGGACGGCTGAACCATCCCCGGCTCATACGGGTCGATCTTCACCCGCCCAGACTCGAGCTCGGCCCTGATGTCGCGATCGGAGAGCAGCACCCCAGAAAGCTATCCCACCCACGCCCCACCGCCGATCCGGTACAGTGTCCAAAGCACGGCGCCCTCAGCGCCCCACGCGGGTGTAGTTCAATGGTAGAACTTCAGCTTCCCAAGCTGACAGCGCGGGTTCGATTCCCGTCACCCGCTCCCACCGCGAAGGCCCAGGTCAGGGTATGAATCCCCAACCTGGGCCTTGATCGTTTCCGGAGCCCTACACGGGCCCTCGTGCCATTAGGCCACCGGCACCAGGACACCGTCCGAACCGTCGTCATCTTGCTTCCGTTCGGCCTGGACGAGCGCGTCAAGCCCATCCGCGATGGCACGGTCACCCGACCCATGTCCAAGAACATGCGGCTGGCGGTGAGGCGCCGACATCGGGAACTCCAGGCCCCGGCCGGTCCAGGACTCTAGGCGGCCGAGCCGGGAACCTGATCAGTAGCAATAGAGTCAGCCCTCCCGAAAGGAGGGCTGCGGGTAAGGGCCACCGTGAAATGACCTTCTAGTAAAACGTCTCCTCCGTCACTCGGACGAACGAAGCGTGGAACTCCTTGTCGCTGTTCAGACGCACTGGCGGAGGGCTGGTAATGAGGCCGACGACCTTTGCCTGGAGCTTACGCACGCGACCGTCATCAAACAGTCGCTCGGCAGCTTCCAACGCCTTGGCGTGGATGTCTCCCAGAGAGTTTCCAGTGACGTCGTGAATTTCGAGCTCACACATTTTTCTGTCTCCATCTAGTTTGTAGGGGTTTGTTTGTAGGTACTTCCAGCGCGACTCTAACAGACACTGGTGTCTGTATGACAGGGTGTGGTCCCACGGGCGAGGCGCGCAGCGACCGACACAGGCGCGCGTTCAGGGGGCTGAGGTGGGTTGCGTGGTTGGGGGCGATCGCTGCCGCGCGGCTTCCGGTGCTCGGGCCGTGGCCGGCCCTGCGCTCCGGGTCCGCTTGCCCTCGGATGATTCGGGTGCCGTCGCCGTTCTGATCAGGCCGAGGGGCGCAGGTCAGCGGCTACGGCGCCGTGCCATTAGCGTGCCATTAGGGGCGGTCATTAAGGGGTACTCACGGTCACTTGCGGAGCGGACGAACGCCAGGTCAGAGTTGGTGACAGCCGAGTTCGCAATGGTTCCCAAGCTGACAGCGCGGGTTCGATTCCCGTGACCCGCTCCCACCACGAAGGCCCAGATCAGGGAACGAATCCCAGCCTGGGCCTTGATCGTTTTCAGGGCTCGCTGGCCCGCGTGTAGCGTGCCATGAGGCCACCGGCACCAGCGCCTCGGCCGCGCCGTCGTCGCCTTCGTCGTCTTGGCCCTGCTCGGCCTGGACCAGCGCATCGAGACCATCGGCAATGGCGCGGTCGCCTTGGCCGACTTGTGTTGGTACCGCAGCGCGGCGCGCTCGTTGTCGTGGCGCATGCGGGCCATCAGGTTCTTGGTCGAGACGCCCATGTCGGCCGCGAGCTGGTTGCCCGTGTGCCGGTGGTCATGGTAGTGCAGGTTCGGAACACCGAGCGCCTTGACCACGTGCTTCCAGTTGGTGACCTTGTTGAAATCCGCTACGGCGGAGCGGCCCGCCCTTGATGCCTGTGAAGACCAGGGCGTGAGCCTCCTCGTTCGTGTACTTGCCCAGGTGGGTGACCAGGTCGGGGGCGATCGTGGCCGGGATCGAGACTGTTCGCACGCCCGCCTTGGACTTGGGAGGCCCGAGCAGCATTCGCCCGTTGGCTTGTTCGACGTAGGCCGCCCGAACCCTGACGGTTCGCGCGGTCAGGTCGAGATCGCAGCGGCGAAGCGCAGTGATCTTGCCCCACCGCAGGCTTGCGAGGGCAGCGAGGAGGATGAACGCGCGTAGCCGTTCGTCCCTGATCACGTCCGCATGCCCGTCCTCAGCCAGGACAGGACGCTCGGGAGCTTCCTCGGACTTCTCTCCCGGCTTCTTTGGCGCGTTTCGCCTGGTAGGAAGGCTCTTTGGGTGCTGGTGGCGGGTGCAGTTCGAGCTGGATCTAGGGATGCCGGCACTCGGGATGCTCACCGTTTGCGCGGGAACTTCTAGTCCGCGGGCGGGCGGCTCTTGCGGGCGGTCTGCCAGGGCTCGCTGTCCAGCAGGTGGACGTCGTATTGTTCCTGTACCGGACGCAGGCTGTCCGGGGAGTCCTGTCCTTCGGCGACGCGCTGCAGCATTCGAAAGTAGTCGAAGCGCTGGACGCCTGGTGTGATCCCTATCAGTAGGTCGGTGTCGGCACCTCGCGCCGCTCCGAAGGCATGCGGCAGGCCCGGCGGGATCACCAGGAAGTCTCCTTTGTGGAGGGACTGGATCCCTTCGCCGAGGAGGAACTCGGCCGCGCCGTCGAGGATGTAGAAGAACTCTGACGAGCGCAGGTGACGATGCGGCAGCGCACCGTCGGCGCCGTCAACGAGAGTGAGACGGCTGGCGCTCAACGCCGCGCCGGTATCCTCGCTGTCAATCAGGAGCCCGAACCCCCCGCCAGAGGGCAGGCCGAGGATCTTCGCCTCGCCAGCCCGGACGAGCAGTGCGCTTCCGGATCGGGGTGTGCTGGTCATCAAAGTCTCCCGGAGCTCGTGGACAGCCCTCTGACCCTGCTGCCCCCAGCACGCGGTTCTATTCCTGCTGGTCAGGGCTCCGGTCTCTTCCGCACTGCTGCTGATCTGGGCTGGCATGCCGACGGCACGGCTTGGCTGATGCGCAGGTCGTCAGAGACCGATCGGCCGTCCAGGCACTCACGAGAGAACCCGTCCAGGCACCCACGGAGAACTTCGCCCGCGCCGCCGCGAGGTTCGCCGAGATCAACGGCATGGCACTGTGCGATTAGCGTGCAATTAAGGGCAGTGATCAGGGGTCGATCACGGTCACTCGCGGGACGGTTGGAGGCCAGGTCAGCGGCCCTATCGGGGTGGACTGGACTGATTCCCAAGCTGACAGCCGAGCCGAGAGCAGGCCAGCACGGCCGGCGAAGGCCCTCTTGCCGCGTTGGCGAGACCCGACATCTGCTCGTCTCGGCGATGGGCATTAGTACGGCAGTCCGAGTTCGTGATCTCGCTATCGCCGGTTGAGGCGGGTTTGGCAATGCCTCAAACCGTGCGTTTGATGACGGCGCTCGCCGCCGTGATTTTGCCGCCCTGTCGCGCGAGCTCAGACGGCCGACTTCCGGTGAAGGTCGAGGATGTCGGTGCGGTTGAGTCGCCAGACCTCCATCAGGCCGTGGAAGCCGTCCTTCTCGTCCAGGACGAAGCGGAACTCGAGGTCGGTCATCGGCAGGACCGTGATGAACCTGAGCACGGCCTCGCCGTCGGCGTTGTGGAAGTGGTCGAACTCATGCGGTAGGTAGGGGTGCGTGGAGTAGGCGAGACTGGAGATCTGGGTCTCAGGGATCAGTGGCTCCGCATTCCGGTATCCACCCCCGTACCTGTGCCCCTTTCCGTTCTTCAGAGCACTCGTGGCGGCGAAGTGGACGAGGTAACTCGCCTCCTGCTCTTGGCCCGGACGGGCGGAGCACACGATCTCTTCGGGGATCTGGAACTCCAGGTCCTGGAACCGGAGGCCGGTGCTGGCCGCGGACACCATGTCGTGCTCGGGGTGGCGGTGGAAGCCGATCGCGAAGCCGCGGTTGTACCCAAGGACGTCCGGCGGCTCGGCATGGGTAACTGGACCGAGGTAGCTTTCGGCGTGGCCCAGGAGGCCCTCGTAGGGGGACGTCATCCCGGTACTCTAATTCCGACTGTGACGAGCGTGCGTGACTGGGGAACCCGTGGTTCCCCAGTCCCCTCCTGGACCCGGAGCACTCGTTCGCGCGAAACGGCCTGTCACGGGGTGGGCACCGCACGCGCGACGAGAACCCTGGAACGTCGTGCGCCTGTGCGGGAGACCGCTGTGTCAGGCGGACCTTCCTCGGGCGGAGGCCAGGTCAGCCGCTGTGACGGCCGGGATCGGTTTGGTTCCCAAGCTGACAGCGCGGGTTCGATTCCGTCACCCGCTCCCACACGAAGGCCCAGGCCAGGGACATGATCCCCGAACCTGGGCCTTGATCGTTTCTGGCTCAGAACGCCGCCGTGCAATTAACGTGCAATTAGGCCACCGGGACCAGTGATCCCGCCGCCCCGTCGTCTCCGTTCCGCTTCTGGTCGGCCTGGACGAGCGCGTCCAGCCCGTCCGCGATGGCACGGTCGCCCTCGGCCGATCGGTGCTGGTACCGCAGCGCGGCCCGCTCGTCGTCGTGCCCATGCGCGCCATCGGGTTCCGCTTGACGACGTGGCTCCACCGGGTGAGCTTGTTGAAGCCGCTGCGCCGCAGCGGCCCGCCCTTGATGCCGGTGAAGACGAGGGCATCAGCGCCCGCCTGACGTTCTTGTCCATGTGGGCGACCAGGTTGGGAACGATCGCGGACGGGACGGAGATAGTGCGCATGCCCGCTCGCGACTTGGTGGCACCGAGGATCATTTCCCCGTTGGCCCGCTCGACGTAGGCACCACGTACCCGGACGGTGCGACTCACGGTGTCGATGTCGCTGCGCCGCAGTGCCGTGACCTCGCCCCACCGCAGACTTATGAAGGTAGCGAGGTGGATGAACGCGCGTAGCCGTTCGTCCCGGATCGCGTCGGCGTGCCCGTCCTCGGTCAGCTTCCATAGCGCCCGGAAGTTGCCGACCGGGCGCACGCCGACCCGTTACCGTGCACTTGCGGCGCCGTCAGTGCGCGTGCGCAATGGGTGCTTCTTCTATCGTCATTGAGGGATTGCGATCACGGCCAGTTGCCAGCGGTCCGCACCTCGGAAGAGTAGGGTTGGAGTTGTGGCAGTCAACAACGTTCAGGCACGCACAAGGCGACTCAAAGAACCGGTAGCTCCAAAACTCCCCAAGTTGTTGGCCGAAGCGATGCCTTCCGAGGCCGAACTAGCCGATGATGGCGTGTACCTGTCCACGCGGTACGGAGCCCTCGATATGTCAGCACAGGACGTCGAAGACGTCGAGTTCGAGCGCTGCCGCTTCCAGGAGACGCGCTTTTCGGGGACGACCCTGCGGCGCGCCAGCCTTGAGGATGTCGAGTTCACATCGTGTGACCTGGCGAATCTGAGGCTTTCCGACTCGCGGATCTTTAACGCGGCGATTGACGGCAGCCGCATGACCGGTACGTCTTTGACTGAGTGCGGGCTACGAGACGTGCTGTTCAGCAGTTGCCGGGCGGATCTGTCGTCTTTTCGTTTCGGCAGGTTCAAGAACGTTGTGTTCCGCGACTGCAATCTCACAGATGCGAATTTCCAGGGTGCGGAGCTTGGCGGCGTTCGTTTTGAGCGCTGCAAGCTAACCGGGGCACAGTTCAGTAACGCCAACATGAAAGGCACCCGGCTTTCTGAATGCGACCTCAACGGGGTCAATGGCATTCAGAGCTTCCAGGGAGCAATCGTGCCCACCGCCGACGCTCAGGGTTTGCTGTTCGCCCTGGCGTCAGCGATGGGCATCGTGATCGAGGACTAGGCCCCGATGTCCGTACGGGTGAACGCTTTCTCTACTGGGCCGTAGTCGAGCGTTCGCGCGAACTCCGCCAGCTCATCCAGCAGGACCGGTTCGTACGGGGTGAAGAGGTGGCGCTTGGCCTCCAGGCCGTTGCAGCAGTCCGCGAGAGACTCCGCGAAGGCATCCATGAGAGCGCTGTGGGTAGCTCGTACAGCCCGTAGACCGCATCCAGCACGAACAGATTGAGATGGGGCATTCGTGGACCAGCGTTACCGCGAAGTCCATGTGTCCTGAGCCGTCTCCTGAAGCTCGACGAAGATGCTTTCGAAGACCTGTTTTTCCTGGAGGTACGTGCCCCAGTGGCCATCCTCGTACGTGATCGAGACCCCGGCCCGAGAGGGCGCGAGCGGCCGCATATGTGTGGGGACCTCGCGGTATGGCGTGTTGAGGGTGGGCAGGCTGGGATGGGCACCCCCACGATGCCCGGACCAGCCGCCCACCGACTCAACCGAGTGCGGGACGTTCAGAAAGTGCATGAGGGGCGCCCTCCTGTGCGGACGCGGACGGGATCAGGTCCGGCCGCCAATCATGGAAACGTTGTCGGTGGTGCGGAACCCGGCCAGGTTCCGCCGGGTGGTGGCCTGCCGCTCGTCGGTGTCGGCCGCGATGCGGGTCAGCGCCGACTCGGCGAGGTCGTGCAGCTTGGCGACGGCGGGGGACTTCTCGGACTCGGCGATCGTGACAGCGCGGGTTCGATTCCCGTCACCCGCTCCCACGCGAAGGTCCAGGCCAGTGAATCATCACTGACGCTGGGCCTCTTTTGTTCCTCGGTCACCGTGCCCGCTACGTGCCCGAGCCGACGCAGCGCCGGGCCATCGTTGTGCGCACCCGTTCCCATCGCACGTCCTAACGTAGGGTCGCTCATCTCAGGCCGCTCTGGTTGGCGATTTCATCGGCCACGTCGGCTACGACAAGCACGATGCGTCCGGGCGGGGCGGCGGCAACAGCCGCAACGGGACACGGCCAAGAGCGTGCTCACCGGCGTCGGCCCTGTCGAGATCAAGGCTGCTGACATTGCACCCAAATGGGCAGGGCCCGGCTGACGCCGGGCCCTTAATCGAGAGCACTCGTTGAGTGTGAGTTGCTGGCACAATGTGCCGGCGGTGTTGTTCAGGTCCGCGCCTCTGCTTTGCGTGTGGCCACCGGCGCCATGAAAGCGACGGTGCCCACCACCGAGACCAGGGACGCGAATCCGCCGGTGATCAGGGTCGAACGTGGCCCGAAGGTCTCGGCCAGCCAGCCGATCAGGGGAAAGCCGATCGGGCCGCTCCCGGTGAACACCAGCAAGTACAGGCCCATCACTCTGCCGCGCATCTCGTCTGGAGCGCGCAGCTGCGTGATCGAGTAGGCCGTTGTGGTGTACGCCGTCATCGCCATGCCCGTCGGTAGCTGCATGACCGCGAACGCCCAATAGTTCGGCATCAGTCCGGTCGCGAAAACGAGTACCGAGAAGGCTGCCGCTGTGACCAGCATGACCCGCATACTCGGCTGCCTCTGGCGGGCGGAGAGCAGCGAGCCGATCAGCCCGCCGACGGCCATCATCGCCGTGACAACGCCGAATGACGAGGCTTCGGTATGGAAGACCTCTCGGCTCATCAGGGCATCGGTCACCGCGAAGTTCATGCCGAACGCGGAGACCAACAGCAAGATGGTCATCAGCATGACCAGGTCGCGGTCCTTCCGGACGTAGCGCAGGCCCTCGCGCAGCTGGCCCTTTGCCCGTGGCACCGGATCCCTGTCATACAACTCGTCCTCACGCATGAGGTAGAGCATGAGTTCCATGACGCCGAACGACGCGGCATTGATGAGGAAAATCGGACCAGTGCCGACGGCGGCGATCAGTACGCCGGCGACGGCTGGGCCGACAATCTTCGTCATGCTGACTGTCGCGCTGTTCAGGCCGGCGGCGTTGGACACGTCACCGGGCCCCACCACCTCGTAGGTGAACGCGCTCCAGGCCGGCCGGTTCAGCGCTAGGACCAGGCCGAGACCGAACGCCAGAGCGTACACCTCCAACACCCTGATCGAACCGGTGACGGTGAGCAGGCCGAGCACCAGCGCGAGCGTGCCCATCGCCGCCTGGCTGATCATGAGGATGCGCCGCTTGGGGAACCGGTCGACCAGGACGCTGGCGTACAGGCCGAACAGCACCACCGGCAGTAGTTGCAGGCCGGCCGTGATGCCGACTGCAGTACCGCTGCCATGCGTCAGGTCCAGCACCAGCCAGAGCTGGGCAGTCACCTGCATCCAGCTGCCGGTACCGGAGATGATCTGACCTGGCATGAGCAGCTGGTAGTTGCGATGGTTCCGCAGCGAGCGGAACAGATGCGGAGCCGCTTCGGGATCGCCGCCTGGCGGGCCCCCGCTTGCGGAGTCAGCTCCATCCGCGCCCGAAATATTGGACATTATTTTTCCTCCTTTCGTTTGTGTGGTCTTGCCGTGGCGCCTTTGAACGCCACGGCAAAGACTGTCGGCGCAACCCAGCGCACGGCAAGCCAGAGGACAGACCAAAATAGATCGGCGGTCTTCTCCCGAACACGTCCCTTGGGCCAAGGCGGGGGGTTCTGTACAGGTCACGGTGTGTACACGCCGCCCGGCCGCCGCCCGGACACGCCCGCTGAGTTAGGAGAAGAGCCGTCCCGTGGATGTGGTGCGGGACGCGGACCCGAGTATGGGGGAGCGGCTCAGCCGGACGCGGTCCCTCCTTGAGTTTTTGTGCGCCCGGATGGTCTTGGTCATCAGCGCGCCGACTGAGTCCGGATGGATCGGGTCACCCCACCCGGTAGCGAATACGTAGCCGTCTTCCGTGGCCCGCCACTTCTCGCCGACGAGGAACTCCTCGTGATCGGCTGCGGGCCGATGGCGGGACATGTTCAGGTCGGCTGTGGCGGCGCTTTGGTGGCCCGTTTGGCGAGCAGGCCTGCCAGCGACATGACGAGCAGTCCGATTCCCACACCGCACAACGTCCACAGCACCCGGTAGCCCTCGGCCGAACAGTCGGAGGGCTGCGGAAGATCCACCAGGATGAGCACTCCCGCGGCGATGGCCGCACTGTAGAGCGTGTAATTCCAGAACCGAATCCCTGCCCCGTGCATGAACAACACGAGCGCCACCACTTCGAGTCCACGCTCCACCGCGAACAGCCTCAGTCCATCTTCGCCTGTGGGCACCAGCAGCAGCAGTGCGGCCGCGGCGGTGCCGATCAAGGCGACGGTAAGGCACTGCGCGGCTATGAGCGTGCCTGCTCCAGGCTCGGCTTCATCGCGATCATGGTCGCGCGGGTCAGCCACCAGACGACCGTCACCGCGATCCACAGTGCTGCCCCGCCGGTCCAGGCCAGCACCTGCGCCCAGACGTAGCTGGTGATGTGGGCGTGTTGATGGAGGTTGAACCCGAGTCCGAGGGTGACGATGAACCAGATGTTGAGAAGCAGGGCGTTGACGAATCTGCGCACTCCGAATGCGACGGCCAGTCCGGCCACCAGCGTGACCCCGAAGGCCGCAAGCGCCGACCAGCCCCAGGCTTCTGCCCCGATTCCAAACCCCAGCGCGGTCACCGCTGCGCCGATCAGCGCAAAGACGGAGATGCGCGACACGCGATCCCTGTAGCCGCCGCCCGGGTCGCATACCGCCGCGAACAGCAGGCCGACCAACGCGCTGAGAAGATACTGCTCGTGCCCGATCGCCCAGATGACGAACAGCGGCACCAGCCCGACGTCCAGGAGCACCACTGCCCGCCGCCAGTTGACGCCCGCGGGGTTGGGTTCGAACACCTTCGGCAGCCGGCTCATGACCTTCCGGCCGTGAACAGGCCGCCCTTCTCGTTCGGCTGCCCTGGCCATGGCCGCCCCCTGTTCGCCCGCCGCCGGGTGTGCCGCTCCAAGTTCCTGACCTTCTAGGGGTACTGCTGGTGCACTCCGCCCGAGCACCGCCCCGTCTTCCCAAATCAGCGTTGTCTACGATCAGCGGTCCGTCCTTGCGGTTCGACCACCACCCGCACGTGGTTCTACCTGGGCTGCAACGTCCGACTCGTCGCGCCCGCTTCTTGTGATCAGATGCTCACTGCCGGCTTCCACCGTTCGGGATCCAGAGCGCGGCTGAGGTGGCTTGCGCGGTTGGAGCGATCGTTGCTGCGCGGCTCGGGCCGTGACCAGCCCTGCGCTCCGGTGCCGCTTGCCACCGGGGTCTTCGGGTGCTCCCAAGGCGAAGGCCCAGGCCAGTGACTCATCACTGACGCTGGGCCTCTTTCGTTCCTCGGCCACCGTGCCCGCTACGTGCCCGGCCCCTTCGCCTTGCGCCGCTGCAACCCGAGAGCCTCCACCACATGACGGCAGCGCGTGACCTCGTTGAACCCGCTCCGCCGCAGAGGCCGGTGGGGCGTCGTGCGCCCCACCAAGCGGCGTACTTCAGCGGGTGGCGAAGCGGGCACCTACCCAAGCGAGGATGTCAGGCATTGCGCCGTCGTCGATGCCGGTCGCAGCGCCGTAGGTGTCGTGCTCGAGGCCGTCGTAGACGCGGTAAGTGACCTTGGAGCCCGCACGGCGGAGTCCGGCGGCGACCTCGGCGTTGACCGATGCGGGGGTGACGGTGTCCGCGCCGCCCTGCAGGAACAGCACCGGGCCTGCGACGCGCTGCCGGCCGAGGCTGTTGTCGCGCAGGTATCGGGTGAACTGCGGGTCGCTGTAGTAGCCCGGCTGGACCAGCGTCGACTTGGTCAGATCTCCGTACACCGCGGTGACCACGCCCAGGCAGCCGTCCCGGACGGCGTCCAGGCGGGCCAGGGCCACCGGGGTCAGCAGGTGCCCGACGTCGATCTTCGGGTTGCTGTCGGCGGCGCCCTGGGCGAGCAGCGGGGCGAACCCGCCGTACGGGAGGGTCGTGGCGACGTGGGCGGCCAGCGTAGGCAGGTCGGCTGCGGGCGAGGTGACGACGGCGCCCCGGTAGCCGGGCTCCGGGCGCTTCAGCCGGCGTTCGGCAAAGCCGAGTGCGGCACCGCCGCCCTGAGAGTGTCCCCAAAGCACCCAGTCGCCTGACAGACCGGGCACCGCCTGGCGCGCAGAGCGCACCGCCCCGGCGATGTCCTCGGCCTCGGCGGTCTTGTTCACCAGTTCCGGTCGGCCGGTTGTGCCCAGGCCTGCGTAGTCCGGGGCGACGACCACGTACCCCTGCTCCAGGAACCGGACCATCTGATCGCCGTGGTACAGGTTGCGCATCAGCGATGGCGCGCAGTCGACCCCGATACCGCTCGCGCCATGTGCGTCTACGACCACGTGCCAACCGCCCGCCGGGCGCGAGCGGTCCTGCGGCACCAGGACGATGCCGGAGACCGCCACGTCCCGGCCCCGAGAGGTACGGGAGTGGTAGAGCACGCGGATGGCCTTGACCGGCTTGTTCGCCACGACGTAGTCGGAGGTGGCCTCCGCGCGGATCAGGGCTCCGAGCGGAGCCCATGGCAGCGGGCTGGGTGCGTCGTAGAAGGGGGTGCGGGGTAGGGAGTTCTGCCGCTGCGCGGTCCAGGCCCGGTCGATCTGGCAGGCCTGGTCGCAGTCGTCGGCGTGCGCGCCGGCGGCAGGCACGGTGGTCAGGACGGCACCGACCGCGGTGGCCGCCGACAGCCGGCGGACTCTCGTCAGGAAGGCATGACGAATGGACCTCATGTGGAAATTCCTCTTCATTGCCTCAGTCGGCGGGCCGGCCGGATTGGCCGGTCAGACTCATCCGGCCTGGCGGCCGTCGACCTGCTTTCCGCTGGGCCCATAGACGAAGTCGGTCGTGGTGTCCGTGATGAATTCCATCGGGAAGCCCAATTCGATTGCGCTGGCCTCGTCCAACCGAGTCACCGCCTCTTCGGGTAGTTCCAAATCGATCGCGGTGAGATTGTCAGTCAACTGGTCCAGATTGCGGGCGCCGAGGATCGGGTGGATCGAGGGCCGGCGTGCTCGCGTCCAGGCGATGGCGACCTGCGAGGAGGACGCACCGAGTTCGTCGGCCACGGCGTCCACTGTGCGCGCGATGGTCAGGTCGTGTTCGGAGACGGTGGAGCGGCCGACCCGGGAGGGGCCGTCGGCGCTGGACCGGGTGAACTTGCCCGACAGGACGCCGGCGCCGAGCGGCGACCACGCGGCCACCGACAGCTCCAGAGCCGCGGCCATGGGCAGCAGTTCCCGTTCGATGTCGCGCTGGATGAGGCTGTAGGGCAGTTGGAGACCGGCGAACGGCGTCCACCCGCGGAACTCTGCGATGGTGTTGGCGCGGGCGACCAGCCAGGCGGGCGCGTCGGAGATCCCGACGTACAGCACCTTGCCCGCCCGCACGAGATCGTCGAGGGCCCGCATGGTCTCCTCGATGGGAGTGCTGGGATCCCAGATGTGCACCCAAAGCAGGTCGATGTAGTCGGTGTCCAACCTTTGCAGGCTGGCCTCCACCGAACGGGCCAGGTTCTTACGGTGGTTGCCGCTCGCGTTGGGGTCGGTGCCGTCCATGGTCAGCGTGTACTTCGTGGAGAGCACGAAGCGGTCGCGGTCGGCACCGAGCAGGTCCCCGACGATCCGCTCACTGCTGCCCTCGGTGTACCGGTTGGCGGTGTCGATCACGTTCCCGCCCGCCTCCGCGTAGGCGGTGAACATCTTGCGGCACTCCTCGACGGAGGCGCCCCACCCCCAGTCCTCCCCGAAGGTCATCGTGCCCAGGAACGCTTCGGACACCCGTAGTCCGGTGCGACCGAGCAGCCGGTATCGCATCACATGCTCCTGTCGAAAAAGGAGACGGCTCGGTCGATGGCCGGCAGTACGTAGCCCTCGTCGTCGTACAACTCGATGTGGTTGCCGGTGTCCAGCAGCAGGAGTTCCTTGGGTTCGGGCGCTGCCGCGAAGGCGGCCTCGGCGTCGGTCACGGGAATGGCCTGGTCGCCGCTCCCGTGCACGATCAACAGGGGAGCGGTGACGAGCGGCAGGTAGGAGTCGACGTCCAGCGTCAGCTCCTGAAGCACCGACAGCGCGGTGCAGCGGTTCTGCCAACCGGGGCGGGCCCCTCGCTCCGTCCCGTAGTACTCGAACGGTTCCGGGCCCGGGTTCCCCGCGGGCATGCCCTCGGGATTGACCGCGGGCCAGTACTCGATCTCGCCGGTGGCGGACTGCCGCTGCGCTATCTGCGCGAACTGGGTCATCAGCGCCGCGAAGTTCGCCGCACCGAACCGATCACGGATCAGCCCGGGGTTGTTGTAGGCAGCCGCGATCAGGGCCACGGCTTTGACCCGGGGGTCGAACGCGGCGAGTTGCACCGAGTAGATCCCGCCGAGGCACACCCCGCACAGTGCGATCTTCTCCGCGTCGACCTCTGGCCGTGCGGCCAGGAAGCCGACCGCGTTGCGCAGGTCGGACACCTTCGCGGACGCGTCCTCATGCTGGCGCGGTTCGCCCTCGCTGTCGCCCCAGTTGCGGTGGTCGAAGGCCAAGGCGACATATCCGCGCTGCGCGAACCGCTCCGCGTAGTAGCCGGTGACCTGTTCCTTCACTCCGGCGAACGGGCCGGTCAGCACCACCGCGCCGCGCTCGGCTCCGGGCTCGGGCAGGTGGAGGTCACCGGTCAGCCGGTACCCGTCGGCACTGAACTCGACCTTCTCAATCGGCATCGCGAAATCCCCTTGCGCTCGTGCCAAGCCGGCGTTGCCCCTCGTAATCGACGCGTTCGACCGCACCATGCTCAGAACGCCGCGAGGCTTGCCGCCGCGGCTGTTGCCGCTGCGGAGAAGATTTTCAAGACCGACATGCCGCTCGATAGCGCGTGCATCATCTGTTGGGATGTGAATTTCTCATGGGGATCGCCTGATGCGCGAGGGCACGCTCAGCAGCGACCACCTGTTGGAGGTGCCCCTTCCGGACTCAGATCCAGCCCGCCTCGCTTGCGATCCTGATGGCGTCGACGCGGTTCCGGGCGTCCAGTTTCATCACCGTCGACGTGAGGTAATTGCGGACGGTCCCCGGTGTGAGGAAGAGGTGTTCGGCGATCTCGATTGGGGAGGCGCCCGTGGCCGACATGCGGAGCACCATCGTTTCCCGCTGCGACAGGGGGCTTGCCGGCGCCTCCAGCGCCGCGGCCGTGAGCGCCGGGTCCATCACCCGGCCGCCTGAGGCGACGATCCTTATCGCACCGGCCAGCTCGGCGGGCCGTACATCCTTGGGCAGGAATCCCGCTACCTGAGCGGCGAGCGCCCGGCGGAGCTGGCCCGGCCGGTTCAGACCCGTCAGGATCAGCACGCGGCACCCGGGCAGCCGCTCGCGGAGCTCTTCAGCGGCCGCCAAGCCGTCCACCTCAGGCAGGTCGATGTCGAGCACGGCCACGTCAGGCTGGACTTCCACTGCGGTCGGCACGATGAGCGCGCCTGTGGCGAGCTCCGCGACCACCTGGAGGTCATCTTCCAATGAGAGGAGTTCCACCAGCGCCGAACGCAGCAGCGCGACGTCCTCGGCGAGCAGAATCCTGATCACGCCGAACAGTATCTCGTCGTCCGGCCTTCCAGGGCGTTCGAGACCGGGGCGGAGTAGCGGCGAACCGCATGTGGCGACGGGATGCCGCCGCCAGTAATGTCGGCCTTCCCCCATTTTGGGATGTCAGCGGCATGGGAGACACGGTGCTGGGGATCTCGGCTGCTGCGGCGGTGGAGGACGATCCGGTAGACGACGGGTTGAACGACACCGGGGATTCGCAGATGCGCCTGGTGCGGCTGATGATGTGGACCGCACTCGGCCTGATCATGGCCAACCGACTGCTGGCAGCGCGGGAGCAGGGGCTGGCGTGGTCGGTCGCGCTCGTCACGATGGCTCCCTATCCGCCGCTGGTGGCCTTGCTGGCCGGGCCGCGTCGCCGCCGAGTCCGAGACGGCCTGCTGGTGGTTCTCGTGCTGCTGTACACGGTGCCGTTCGCCGTCGCGGGGATGCACTGGGACTGGCTGCCGTGGCCGCTGGCGGTCGCGGCGCTGTGCTCCTTCCGAGGGCGGGTGGCCTGGCCGCTGTTCGGGCTCGTCCTGGTCGCCACGGGCGTGGCCGGGATGTGGGCCGGTGACGACGTGCTGTTGGCGATCACCAGGACGCAGAAGACCGCCAACGACGGCCTGATCATCTTCGGGCTGTACGCCCTGTCGGTGATGGTGGCCAGGCTGGACGCGGCACGTGGGGATCTTGCGCGGTTGGAGCTGGTACGGGAACGGCTGAGGCTCGGCGGAGAACTGCGCACGGTCGTCGGCGCGCACTTGCGGGCGCTCCTGGAGCAGCTCGCACAAACCGTCGACGCCGAGCGGGAGGTCGTGCGGGACCGGCTCGGCGTGGCCGTGGACACCGTCCGGCAGGCGCTGGCCGACATCCGCGCGACGGCCGCCGACTACCGCATCTCGCCCCCTCTGCCGGCGCCGATCGAATCGCCGAAGGTGGCGCGCCTCACGCTCGCCGCGGTGTTCGCCTGTGATGCCTCACTCCAGCTGACCGGGTCGGTCATGGTCTACCACCGGCCATGGACGCTGCTCTTGACGGTGCCGTTGACATGTGCGGCCGGAGCGGTCCTGCTGCTGATGAAGCCGTCACGGAAGCAGATGGTCCTCCTGGGGCTGCTGCTGGGAGTCCCCGCCATGCCGTTCGGCTGGCTGGTCTGGGAACTCAGCGGCATCAGCAACATGTGGCCCTTCTTCTTCGGCCTGGTACTCACCCGCATGCGGCCACCGCGCTCCCTGTTGATCACTGGCGCCGCGGTGGCGCTGTACGTCACCTTCTTCTTCTACCCGCCGCCGTTGCCCAACCTCGCGGGGATGGCGGCGTATCTGGTATCGATCGCCATCCTCACATGGGTTTCCTACGGTCTGATCCGGCTGTCGAATCTCGTGGTCCTGCTGCACCAGACCCAGCGGGACCTGGCCCGCGAAGCGCTCACCCGCGAGCGCACCCGTGTCTCCCGTGACCTGCACGACCTGCTGTCCTTCAGCCTTTCGGCAGTGGCGCTCAAGGGCGAGCTGTGCGAGCGGCTGCTGGAGACCGACCCCGCTCGCGCCCGCGCCGAACTGGCCGCGCTGCCCGAACTGGTCGAACGTGCCCTGGCCGAACTGGACTCGGTAGCCCACGCCACCGTGGGGCTCTCCCTTGGCCAGGAACTGGCCGCGGCGTACGCCGTCCTGGACGCCGCCGGCATACAAGCCGCCATCACCGTCCAGACCGGCCCCCTGCCACCCGAGGTGGACACTGCGATGGCCGCGGTGTTGCGTGAGGCGGTCACCAATGTCGTACGACACAGCACCGCCCGAACCTGTCTCATCACGATCACCCCGGCGGGCCCGACGGTCCGACTGCGCGTCGTCAACGACGGCGCCGCCGAACCCCCGACCGCAACTCCGAAACCAGGCCCCGGCGGATCGGGACTGACCGGCTTGGCCGAACGCACCGGGGGCCGACTCAAGGCCGGATCACAAGCAGGCGGTCGCTTCGAGTTGGTCGCCGAGTTCGCCGCAGACCCCCCTCAGATCCTCCCCCAACCCGCTGCAGAGACTCCTAGGTAGCGTCGGAGCGAGTGATGGCAACGCTGACGGCAACAGCAGCGAACGACGCCGACCAGCCTGCGGTGGGCCCTGGCGGTCTCGACGACGTGGGGCCTTGGGTCTGTGTGCTCAGGGGTCTTTGAGTTGGAGTCCTCAGGCGGGGATCGTCGGCGGGGGTCAGGGTGGAGATATGACCGTTGATCGGGCCTTCAAGGGCATGGCGATCGGCTATGCCGTTCTGGTGACCGGGGTGGCCGTCGCGACGAAGATTGCTTTGCGGAATGATGCGTCGGGGATGAGTTCGATCTATCTCGTCCTGCTCACCTCGCCCACCACCCTGATCGCCTCGCCTCTCCATGACGCCGTGGAGCCGCCGGAGGGCGATCAGAACCTCATGCTCGCCATGGACGTTGTGGCCGGGTACTTCCAAGCCTCTCTGCTGTGGGGTGTCGGCCACCTGATCTCAAGGCGGAGGGCCGGCCACCGCCGAGCCTGATCAAGGGATCACGGTCACTGCGCCACCGTCCGAGCGCAACTCAGAGACGTTCACCGTTCGTCTCGCATGTGCTCTCACCGAGAGTTCTCCGGGGCGTGCGGCGTGGGCTCCGGTCCCCGGCCGTGCGCGCCCAGCCGCGCATCGGCGTGCAGTCCGGCGCGCTTGCCGGCCGCCCGGTCCGCCCGGGGTCGCGCCGCCGCCTGGACCAACGGCCGCCGTAGCGTCAATGCGCATTCGTCGACGAGCACCAGGCCGTGCCGCGTGGTTGGGAGGAAGCCAGGAAAGGAAGCAGATTCGGCGTCGGAAGCTGACACGAGCGCGGGGCAGCCAGGCGGGTTGCGGCAACGCTTTTCAGGTGGACGGTCCAGCTCAAGAACCATACAAACCGGGTGGATGGTGCTGCCCAGTTGCTGCGCTGTCCCGTCTAGTCATTGGAGTTCTGATGAACAATCTGAACGATCTGATCGCGTACCTGCTCAAGAACGGTACCGGTACCGCACTCTCTCTGACCATCTCGACCTGTGGGAGTAAGTGCGCCGAGCGAAGCGCTCTCAAAGCGGCTCGAAGCTGGGACTACCGCGTGGGTTCCCACTGGGATTCTCACTGGAACCGCGTGCAGCGCTGCTGGGACTACCGCTAGACCTTTTGGGCGATCGATCGCCACAAGGAGATGGAGCCTGTGGCGTTCGACGGCAAGCTGGCCGAAGACTGCAACGCCAAGCCGGCCCCCAGCGAAGCGGACCCCATACCCAAGGTCTGCCGCCCCACTGCGGCGGACTTCTGCAATAGCGGCCTTTCCAAACGGAGGGGCCGCGCTTTTATTCTCAAGGTTTCGTAGTGCTGGCGAGACAAGGACGATCGAACGGACGCATGTGGAATGGCTCCAGGCAGCGCCCGTGACGGTCGTTGGTGTTCGGGGATGCCTGAGTCTCCCGTCTGTCACCGTCCCGATCGGAGATCTGCCAGACCCGGGCCAGGGGGGCGCACTTCGTTCGTCCAGAAGGGCGCTCCACCTAATGGCGCCGCAACCGTTCGGGTGACACGCCCTATGGACCGGCGATCCTATAAAAGTACTACTGGCAGCCGCGCACTCCAGGATGGCGTACAAGCGCATGGTTAGGCGAGGCTGAACTTCGGCCTTGCGACTTAAATTCATCTCGTCGGGCACGCCCGCGCGAAGTCGTCTGCCGAAATCGGCTGTTATGGATCAAGGGGCGGCGGCGCGCGCCCGGTCACGCATCGGCGACGCCCCGCCGTGTCGCCTGGCCGGCGGAGGCCACGATTTCACGCCGCTGACAAGGGTCATCGTGGATTGGTCGCAGGGCCGCGGGGCTGTGGCAGCGGCTCCAGGGAACGAGCCAACTCTTCGCCTGCCCGCAGCGTCGCCTCAGCGTGGGCGACTGGGCTCTGGGACGTCACGATGGCTAGCTGGTCTGGGTCAAGACCGACCATGTGGTGGCTCTGCCGCCATGGAGCGCCTTGTTCGTTGTAGGCGAGTTCGACGGAGTTCGCATGCTGTTCGACGACGCGTTGCCCTGGTCCCACGAGGTCCGAGGGCCTGGTGATTCGCGTCCGGAGGATCGGTCCCTGGACCCAGATCAGCGACCTCTCTGGGCCCCACAGCAGGAACGGGGCGAATGGATCGCTTTCCCCGGCACACTCCAGGGTGAATCCGCTGGGCCACGTGACCGAGTACAGCTGTGTCTCAACTCGCCAGCCCGGACGGTCCGGGCCGGCCGTCACGCGCGGTTGGCCACCTTCGCCGCACCGGATCACACCAAAGTCCACCGAGTTGTCCGTGGCTTCGCCCAGGTCCGCCGGGTGTATGAACGCGAACGGCCATTCCGGGGTGACGCGAAGGCCGTATCCAGTCAGATTGATGTAGACGTCCTTTGCCACACCTGAAGTCTGCCAGTATCGCCGGGCCAACGAGCAAGTTCGCCCTACGAGTGCCTCCGAAGGGTTTGGCAGGTCACGGGTACAGCTGCTGCCGGGCCGCCGAGCGCTACCGGTGATGGTGCACTTGCGCCGTTACTAGAGCTTCGCAGTACTGGCCGCGGGCTTCGGAGCCAGCGCGGCCATGGCGCACCGGTACGGCACTGAGGTCATTGCGCTGCTCGTCGATCTGGCCCTTCCACCCTGCGGCAAGCACTGCGGATCGCGGCGCGTGGGCTTGCAGAGCCATGTGCGAGTAGACGTGCAGAGTTGATCAGCGAGACCCCGCTAACCGATCTGTCTTATTCAGCGGAACGGGTTCGGGTCCGCTCAGGTTAGGAGTTTGGCTAGCTGGGCCATCTCGGTGGGTGGGTCGATCACCGGCTGGATGAGCAGTTCGTCGATGCCGGCTTGTTGCAGGGTGGTGATGCGGGCGCGGAGGTCGTCGCGGGTGCCGACCAAGGCCAGGGTGTTCATCAGCGAGGGCAGGATCAGGTCGCGGTCCTGTGGTGCGATGCGTCCGAGGTAGTTGGGGTAGAGCTTGGTGTGCCGGTCGGGTGCGTCGGCGGTGGTGCCGCGCCGGTCCAGCAGTCGCTGCACCGTCTGGCGTTCGGCGGGGCCCAGCTGGTCGGCGAAGGCGGGTGTGTCGGCGGCGGTGTCGGCGGCGAAGGCCAGCAGCGACAGGACGAGGTGGCCGGTCGCGTCCCGGGCCGCGTCGCTGTGGGGGGCCTCGTCCTGGTCGAGTATGTGCAGCGCGGTGACCACATAGGAGTCCGCCCGAGGTTCCGTGAGGGAGCCGGGGGCGCGGGGTGTCGCGCGGGCGGCGTTACGGCGGGCGTCGTGCAGCGCGTGCCAGGCGGTGGGGTCCAGCAGGCCGAAGGAGATCAGGCCGGTGCCGCAGCGGCCGGCGACGGCGGCGGCCTTCGGTCCCAGCGCGGCCACGACGAACTCGATCGGGTCGGCCGTGTTCACCTGCCCTTCGGCGTGCAGGAAACGGACGTCGCGAACCCGGTCACCTTCGCGGTATTCGATGGTGCGTCCGGCGCATAGGTCCTGCAATGCGGCGGTGAAGGTCTCCAACGCGGCCGCCGTGGTCGGCCGCATGCCCAGCGTGCGCCGGGCGGTGTTTCCAGTCCCGATCCCGCAGATGATGCGGCCCGGTGCCAGCGCGTTGAGACTGGCGAATCCACTCGCGGCGGCCGGGGCCGAGCGCAGCGCCGGTGAGGTGACGCCGATGCCGAGCCTGATGCGGCTGGTGGCTTTCGCGCACAGGCTCAAGGCGACGAAGGCATCGCCGTGGACCATTGGGGTGTCGTTGACCCAGAAACTGTGCAGGCCCAACTCCTCGGCCTGTACGGCGAGGTCCTCCAGACCGGGCTGTGCGGTGACCACGACGCCTGCACGCATCGAAACCTCCAAGATACGAGGATCGCAACATGCTCAGCTTGACAGCTCACACGCTCTGCACGTTTACCCGTACTCGGCTCGGCACTTCCAGGATTGCGCCGAAAGGTGGGAAGTGTAGCACGGGAGCTTGAAGTGCCGACCTACGTGTCAGCTTCAGGATTGGCGGCTGTTTCGGTCCCGCCTTGCCCCCACTTTGACCGTCAAGAGGCTTGACGTGGACGCGAGTTGAGGCGCTGCCGTTTTTCTAGCCCCGTAACCTTCCAAGGCATGTACCGTCCGAGCGCGTGCTTCAGACGTACCGAGGCCGAGCGGCAGGATCAACTGCTCTCGTGGAACCGGGATGACGTGGCGTTTTTCGCCGCTGGAGCTTGCCACATTCTCGCGTACGCGTTCATGGAGACCTACCCGGATGCCGGGTTCCGACCCGTTGGGCTCTGGGCGCGCGAGGCGAGGGACGCCGGCCATGTCTACGTCACGGATGGCACCTGGGCTTTCGATCACGACGGGTGGACCCTGCAGTCCGAACTCCTGAGGGTCACACGCGCCGCCGAACCGCTGAGCGACCTCCGGCCGCGTCCGATCCACACGGATCTCGACACGTTCTGCGTGCGCCACCACCACCGCCCCCGGCAGTTCTTTGCATTCGATCCGTGGGAGCGGGCTCTGCGGTACATCGCCCAGTTTCCTGCCCCGGCCGGCTGACAGCCGAGCTTCTTCACCGATGATGGAAGCGTGGTCCGGCGGGAGCAGTACGAGCGGCTAGAGCGGCATCTTCGGTTAGACGGCCGCGAGCACTGAGATGACGTTCACAGAGGTGTCTACGCGCAGGCAAGGCGTCGGCCGTGTCCGCGGCTGGGGGAGAAGGACGGGCATGGAGTCGTCGGACTGGATCGAGTTAGCGGCTCCCGGCGGTGAGCGCGCGCCGCTCTGCGGATGAGGCGGCACGGCTGAGTGACATCGAGGCGACCGGCAGGCAGACGAGAAAGAACAGGCGTATCCCTGGAAGAGTTCGCGCTTCCGACCGGCGCCCCGGATGAATGGGCCGATGCAGTTCGTGATCGATTCCTTGATCCACGGTCAGGGCGGACCGCGAGGCCATGGGCATTGGGAGCAACGAGTAAAGGTCTCCTACGACGACCAGATGGACAACATCTGGGGACGCCTCGGCTCCGGCTAGAGCCTGATCTTGCCGAGGGCTCGCCAGTCCTGGAGCTGCTTTTCGTCGACCTGTCCTCCTTGGAGGGTGGCCGTGACGAGTGCGAGGGTTGCGTGGACTTGGGCTTCTTGGAGCATCATTGAACGTTCGGTTTCGTTCCTCTCGTATCGGATGTTGTCGAGGAGCTTCTCGGCTTCTCGGTAGTGTTCGGGGCCGGTCATCGCCATGGGGTGAGTGTGCCCTGAGTGTCCGGAGGACTGCCATGGGGGGTGCCGGTTACGGCCGGACGGGCTGACGGTCTGGCTCTTCTGACCAGGCTGGGGCTGTGCGCGCCGCGCTAATCGGAGTTCTGCCAGACGAGCATGCCTGGACCGTCGGCAGTGACAACGGGAATCCACGCCTCGTCCAGTTCGCGAAGACGTTCCTCATCCACGTGCAATTTCTGTGGACTGCTGAAGTTCAGGCCCTCCGACGTGGCGGCCGATCCCCAGAAGACGACCGTCGCGACTGCGCTGTGAAGCCGTTTCAGGAGATCAGCCGACCAGGAGTAGCCCTCCGCGCCGCTTCCTCGAAGATCCCGTTCGAAGATGGCTCGCAGTTCGACCAGCGCCTGATCACCCTGCACAGGCACCAAGTACCCCTCGACATGGCTGAGACGGGTCGCTGTCCCGCCGTACTGCTGCTCGTAGAAGATCCCCGTTGGGGCCTGAACGATGACGTAGAACCAGTCGCGACCTTGCGTTCCGTCCGGATCAAGGAAGACATACCTTTGATCGCTCATCCTCGGAGTCTCCTTCACCCCGTGCCCGTTGCGTGCCGGTCAGAACGGACGATCACGCTCGTGTACGGTCACTCACGGGGAGAACGCCGAGTACGCGCCCTTAACGGCCCGTTGGCACCGGCGGTGGACGGGCAATACCAGGGGCTGCCGCCCCCCTACCTCGGACCGGTGCCGAGTGTGCGACGTCGCGCGGGCGAGGACATCGCAGGTCTAGGCACGCTCAGCCGTGCGGCCCCAGCGCCCTCTACCCGAGGACGGCCCGGCCATCGGCCTGCGCGGCAACCAATGGGAAGCCCTAAAGATCACGCACGGTGGCGGTTGCTGAGCGAGATCGAAATGAGGTTCGGGCCGTCGAGGCGCGGGTTGGTCGGCACGGGTGGTTGCGCGGTTGGGGGCGATGGCTGCCATGCGGCTTCCGGTGTTCTGGCGCTGGCCGGCCTTGTGCTCCGGGTCCACTTGCCCTCGGGTGATCCAGGGTGCTGTCCGTTCCGATCAGGCCGAGGATGAGCAGTTCAGCGGCTATGGTGGCGGGCCATTGGTGGGACATTGGCCAGTGTGATCAAGGGGCTTTCACGGTCCGGACTGTTGCCCGGCGTGGGTCAACTCGACCGCCTCTGGTGATCACAGGTGACCTCAGTTCAGCAGTGCGTACAGGGATCTCACGATCGAGTCTGGTCGACACCTATGGCCCCGGTCAGGTCGGCTCCGGTCAGATCCGCTCCGGTCAGCGTTGCGCCGGAAAGGTCGGCATCCTTCAGGACGGTGTCGGCGAGGGTTGTGTGGGACAGATCGCATCTGGCGAGCGTGGCACCTTCAAGGTTGGAGCCCACGAAGCAGAACCTGCTCAGGTTCTGGCCGGCCAGGTCAGCACCCCGGAGATCGACCTTTTCCAGTTCGATGCCGGTTCCCGGCAGGATCATCGTCCGGCGGCTGAGAGCCGCCATGGCTCCTCCGATGTCATCGCGCAGTCCACCGGTATAGTTCTGCCGTTCAGCCTCTAGCTCCTCCAACGGCCGGGACGGCGGCCACGGGGCCTGCTGCCGGACGAAGCCGGCCAGCAGCGCCGCGACGTGGCCTCGATAGTGCGGGGCGGCACCGGCGATCTGCTCCATGGCGTACACACCGCCTTGTCGCGTGACCACTTCCTCGCTCGACAACTGCTCAAGGGCTTTGGTGAACAGGTCGATGAACTGGCCTTCGCGGCTGACACGTATCTGACGCAACGTCACGGCGGCCCCCAACCCGACCCCGCCCAGGGCGACCAGAGCCGCCAAGCCTTGCAGTACGGTCGCCCGTACGTCGTTCATGGCCTTCAACCGATCGGCGGCCGACAGGGCGGCCAGACCGTGCGCACCAAGGTCATGCCGGACGATCCAGCCAGGAGCAAACGCGACACACCCGCCGAGCACGACACCCACCACGATGGTGATCACAACAGTCCACGCAGCGATCCGCCTCATGCCCGTGACCGTACGAGCAGGACCGCCATCGTGGCCATGGGGCGACGAGTATCGGGGTGTGTTGGGGATTCCGTAGACAGTTGACCTGGGGAATCGTGAAGTCCGGGGTGGAGAGTTCGGTGACCGCCCGCATGCTGCGCCCGCCGCTTGGAGACACCCTGCTGATCTCGGCCCGGTACGGTCAATGGATGGATTCGGCAGAGGTCAGCAGCCGAGCATGGCGTGCGGAGGTCCGGCGTCGTCCACCGTCGAGCAGGACTGAAAGGCGCTCAGCCGCCTCATCGAGTACGACGCCGACCCGTTCGAGGTCGAGTTTTCAAAGGCGGACGGTCGCGGTGCGGGTGCCAGACCACGTATGCCTGTAAGACTCCGCCGGCCAAGCGTCGCGGCCAAGGGACGGGTGACGGGAATGCCAGGGGACCAGCTCAGCGGAGATCTGGCGGGCAATCGGCGGGCATTCGCCAGGGTGATCCACGCGCGCCCTCGTCGCGTCAGGGTCCACGCTGGTGTTCACGGCCATCGCGTTGCCTCCTTCGGATCATGTCGATGGCCCGAAGCGCGATGAGTTTTGGATGGACCGGCGGTCTGACTGTGCGAGTGATCAGCCACTGTGCACGAGTTGATCGAGCGGTGGACGCTGGGACCGTCCCGGCGGGGGAAGACACACATGGAGGCACCGGATGCGGAAGTTGATTCTGGGCTTTTACGTCTCACTCGACGGTAAGAGCGCTGACGGGGACAACGGAATCCGGGACGTCATGATGAGCATCGACGACCCCGAGCAGGAGAAGTACTTTGTCAGCCGGCTGTGGGAGGCCGGGGCCTTCCTCATGGGCCGCAACACCTACGAGGCCATGGCCGGATACTGGCCAAACTCCGACCACCCGTCCGCAAAGGCCATGAACGAGATCCCCAAGGTCGTCTTCTCCCGCACCCTCAAGTCGGCCGACGACTGGCCCGAGACCCGGATCGCCGCCGGTGACACGAGGGAAGAGATCGCCAAGCTCAAGGCCGAGCCCGGCAAGGACCTCGTCGCCGCCGGCGGCACCGAGTTCATGCACTCCCTGATCAAGCTCGGCGTGGTCGACGAGTACCGGCTCTGGGTGCTGCCCGCCGTCACCGGCAAGGGCGCGCCGCTGTTCCCCGAGCTGGATCAGGCCGTGAACCTGCGCTTGGTGAAGAGCACGGCCTTCCCGTCCGGAGTCCTCGAACTGGTGTACGTGCCAGCCGACAAGTAAGACCCGGCAAGCGACGCACAGTCGCTGGCACCGGGAGTAGGCGTAGCTCCTGACCTGGTCAAGCATTACCCCGACCGGCTCCGGCGCCACGGTTCACGGTCACACACGTCACGACCTGGGCTGACAATCCGGGGCCGCGCCGCCGTCGGCCTTGCCCTGCTCGGGCTGGACCAGCGCATCAAGGGCGCCCGCTTCGTGGTCGCCGGAGGCCGCCTGCCCCGGAGCGCCGGGCGTGCGGCCTGTTTCGTCCGGCCCCGTCTCGCGTCTCTGGGCTGGTGATCTTGCCTTGCCTCGGAAACAGCGAAATGGGGTGTTCCGGCGGGAGAGCCCGCCGGAACACCCCGGGTTTCGCTATGGCTCAGAGCCGCGGCAGCAGCACGGCCGCGGCCAAGAGGCCGGTCACGATGTAAGCCACCGTGTCGTTCTTTGCCAGCCGGCTCTTCGGGAACTTGAGCGCCAGCCGCGTTGAGCCCTTCAGCGCCAGCCACCCTGCCGGGAACATCAGCGCAGCGACGATGAGCAGGATCAGGGGGATCCTGGCCAGGTGCAGCACGACCAGGATCAGTACGACGACCGCGATGCAAATCGCCTTGTGCTTCTTCGCAAGCCACCCTGCCACGAAGGCCAGCGGGGTGGCGATGATCACGCCCCACGGGTTCCCGACCAGTGACAGCTGGAACAGGATCGCGGCGACGGCCATCACGCAGGCCGCCTTGTTGATTTTCGTCAGCCACCCTGCCGAGAACGCCGACAGGGCAACCAGGTACGCGGTGTATAGCATTTCGGGTTTCTCCTTTGTGGTGATGCCGTCAGGCATGCTTCGGAGAAGACCGTCGTGGTGTCGCCGCTAACGGCAAGTGGGATGCTCAGTCCCAGATGAGGGCCCGGGTGGTTGCGCGTGGTTGAACCAGGGCTGAGGCCGCGCCCTGGCCTCGGGCCGGGACACTCGTTCGCGCGAGAGCGGCGCGGCCATCAGGTGGACGAGGAGCCTCCGCCAGGAGCAGAGGCGCCCACGGAGACCGTTGATGCCGACGGCCCTAGCAACCCTCCTGCCAGCGGGCACAACCATCGGCGGCCAAGCCACATGCTCGACGACGACACCGGCTTTCGTTGCGTCACGTCAGCCGAGACCATGCGAGTCCTGTTCAACGTGAAGGGCCGCCAAGCAGGAACACGTCACGACGCATGCGCCGGGGGTGCGTAAGACAGGAGCAAGGGCCCGGCGGCGTGCCGCCGGGCCCTTGCGGGTGGTCTAACGGTCGATCGAGGACCAGGCCGCGATGCAGCCGATGGTCATGGTGATGGCACAACCGAAGCCGAACACACCGCCGGTGTAGATGTTGAAGAAGAGATCGCCAGGGAGGGTGCGGTCGAAGAACGCAAGACCACAGACACCCCCGACGACGATCTCGACGACGAGGTTGAGGCCCACTGTGACGGCGACGTCCATGGGGGTGAGCGCGCGGGGCCAGAGGAAGCCGACGCCGTCGACCACGTTGACGATGCCGCTGACAACGACGACGATGACGGCGCCCACGACGGCGCAGATGACAAGGGCGACGGCGCCCGAGAAGCTGAAGATGCTCTTTGGGTCGCCGTTGCTCATGATGGCGGCGCAGACGCCGGCGATGATGGCGCCCGCGATGGCAAGGACAGCGCCGATGACAACACTGCGGTTGAGGGCGGCACTGCGGATGAACATGAACTTCGTCATTGGATGACTCCCGGTTTGTGGCACGCGCGAGTACGCGCGACTCGATTCGGGCTCTACCGTCCCGAGCCGGGAGGAACACGCATGCATGCCGTCGGCCACCCGCCGACACCGATGCGACGAATCGTCCACGCCAGTTCCTGCTGGCCCCACCAGGAGCACGGCCTTCGGGTCGCGTCGCGGTCAAGGACCGCAGCATTGCGTGAGAGAGAGGAAAACGGGGCTTCTCACGGCTACTTTGGCGCGCCCCAGTCGTAACCCCGCACGTGCCCGTGGCGACGGTGAACCAGGAGAATTAACGGGGACTCGCGGTAAGTGCGCAAAGTGCTTTCCTCGCTGACCGCACAAGCTTCATTCCAAGAACGAAATGTGGCCCCGCTTTCGGACGAGTTCTGGCAGCTTACCGATCTTGGTGGCTTTGATCACGAGTGAGTTTTGGTTCCACCCTGGGCTTGTGATCTTCCCTTCGCGGTCGTGACGGTCGTTGCCGACCCGGCCCTCCGCCCCCGAACGTGTTTCCAGCAGCCAGATAGGAGGCCGGGCCCTACTCGCGAGTATTGGTCACCGAACAGGACTGACCATCAACCTTGCCCCTCGCCTGGCCCTCAGGAGTTCTAGGTCTTCATGGCACCCGACCGGGCGCCGGGGCATGCCGTCTGTTGAGGCCAGCCTCCCCAGGAAGGCCCGCACCACGTGCGGTCAAACAAGGCCAAGGAGACACCGTGACAACCCAGACCGCCGAGAACGGCACCACCGCGCCCAGCCCGGAGGAGGAGACTGCCTACCTGGTGATCCTCACCCTCCAGCGTCCAACGCTGTTCGGCTTCCGGGTGGTGACCTGCAAGTTCACCGCATGGGCAACGCCCGACACGAGCCGCGACGACCTTTTGGAGTTGGCGATGACCCGACTCTCGAAGCGCTGGCGGAAGGGCAACATCTCGTTCTTCTACGCCGAGCCCGACCGGCTCGGCGGCACGGCGTGAGCCATGACCGGCAGCGCCACACCGGCTCCGCCGACCGCGGAGCCGCGGATACCTGACGGTTCGCCGTTCACCAAGATGGGGCCCGGCGATGCCGGGCCCCGCCCATCTCTCCGGCGCAACGCGAGGGTGTCGATGCCGCCGGCGGGCAGACGGTCCTGTTGCGGCCCGGGCGGCAGGTGCCCGAACTGCTGGCCAGGACCGGTGTGGACCGCCATGTGCCGGTCTGCGAACGGCTCCCTGCCGGCGGCGAGGGTGAAGCCGATTCCTCGACTCGGCCTGACCTATGAGATCAGGGTTGGGCTGCGGCTTGCCGGGCCTGGATGCGGCTGAGCCGGTAGGACTGGGTGCCGGTTTCGATGATGGTGGCGTTGAAGGTGAGCCGGTCGACGATTCTTCTGACCGTGTGACGCTGCTTGCGCGGTGCGTCTAGGTCCGCCCGCAGCATCCGATCGATGACGGGTTTGAACGGGTCCAGTCGGGACCACCGCGGCGGCTTCCGCTTGCGCGGCTGGGGCCATGTCGAGGTCAGCGCCTCACGCGCCGTTCGCCGGTGCACCCCGTACTTACGGGCCAGGGCGCGGACGCCCGTGCCTTCGAGCCGCGCGTCCCACCGGATCGCGGCGGACAACTCCATCTTGGTCATCCGGGCCATCGGCGCTCCCTCACGATCGGAGCGCGCCCAGCTTCTCACCGCGACCCTCGGATGGGCGCTGGGCAGGGTCCGTACGGGAGTGGACGAGGGCCGCCCGCGTGGCCGCCGCAACCGCAGGGCCGGGGGCGCCGCCGCGGGGCCCGCCGCCCGGTGGTGGCCCGCAGTTGCACGCCTCAGGCCGGCGATATGGTCCCGGTACCGAGCCGCAGGCGTTCTCATCGCTAGGCCGTCAGTCTTGTGGACGGTCGTCGATGCCATTTTTCAGCACGCAGGCCGCCGTCCCGGCTTCTTTGCGGCTGGTGTGGGTCCCGAGGTCGACTCCGGTGTGTCGCTTGCTCGGTTTGTTCGAGGCAGGGGCAATGGTCGTCTATCTCTCCAAGCGCCGGGTACCGTCCGTCCGTGAACGATGCGGCGATCGAAGCCTTTCTGGGCAACCAAGCGGACGCGTCCTGCCGGGTGACCCTGCGCCACCTCGCCGGGAATGACGAGAAGGAGTTCCTTGAGCTGGTGAGTGCCAGTACGGAACTCCACCGCCCGTGGATGACCCTGCCGTCCACATCAGAGCAGTTCCAGGCCTACCTCACCCGATACGAGCAGCCCGACGAGGAATCGGTGCTGATCTGCGCGCGCGACAGTGGAGCCATCGCTGGTGTGGTCAACGTCAACAGCATCATCCGGGGACGGTTTCAATCCGGGTCCATCGCCTACGCCGCCTTCGCGCCCACCGCCGGACAGGGCTACATGACAGAAGGACTCGCGCTGGTCGTGCGCTACGCCTTCGAGCAGTTGCAGCTTCATAGGCTCGAAGCCCAGATACAGCCCGAGAACCACGCCTCCCTCAGACTGGTCCAACGAGTCGGCTTCCGATATGAGGGCTGCTCGCCCGAACTGCTCTACATCGATGGAGCCTGGGGAGACCACGAACGATGGGCGATCACGAACACCATGATCGACATCGCGCCCACATCTCCACACGCGACGCTGCCAGAACGCTAGAACCCTCCGTGTGTCGAGGGCGAACATTATGGGCGTGAGCGTGCCAGGAGGCTGATGCCAGCCCCTGGAAGGCGGCTCCGTGGGTGGCTGCTGGTGATGATCAAGCCGTGCAGGCGCATCCGGCTGCGGTCTTGGCCTCAGCCGGGGTCTGGGCGGGGTCGAGGGCTTGTTCGTCGGGTGTGCAGCATGCCGAGGTACCGCAGCAGGCGTCGCCTTCCCTGGTGGCGGCGGTGCTCTTGCCGAGGGTGTCGGTGTCGTCCTTGACCGTGTAGACCTCCCAGGGTTCGCCGCCGGGGCCGTGGACCCAGACCTTGTCCTGAAGGGCGTAGCAGCAGGAGGTGTCGTTCTCCTCCAGTGTGGCCAGGCCGGCGTCGGCGAGCCGCTTGGTCGCGTCGTGGACGAGGCCGGAGTCCTCCACCTCGACGCCAAGGTGATCCATGCGGGTCGGCTCGCCGTCCTCGCCCTCGATCAGGACGAGCTTGAGGGGCGGTTCGGCGACGGCGAAGTTGGCGTAGCCGGGCCGGAGCTTGGCCGGCTCGGTGCCGAACAGCTTGGAGTAGAAGGCGATCGAGCCCTCCAGATCGGACACGCGCAGAGCGAGCTGAACGCGAGACATGCGGAGCCTCCACCTGTCGAATGCTGCTTAGATGGACGTCTAATCAGCCATCGACCTCAGCTTGCATCCATGGATAGAAGGATGTCAAATTAGAGGCATGTCTAAACAGCTGCCGATCTTGAATCCTGGCCGGGCCGCCGCTGACGGCGAGGGGGCATGCTGCACACCGCTGGCGAGTGAACCGTTGAGCGAAGCCGCGGCAGGTGAGCTGGCGCCGCTGTTCAAAGCGCTCGCCGATCCGGTGCGGCTGCGGCTGCTGTCGCTGATCGCCTGCCACGAGGGCGGCGAGGCGTGCGTGTGCGACCTGACCGACGCGTTCGAGTTGACCGCGCCGACGGTCAGTCATCATCTCAAGGTGCTCAGGCAGGCGGGTCTGATCGACTCCGAACGGCGCGGAACCTGGGTCTACTACTGGCTCGACCGGGGGGTGCTGGAGCGGTTGTCGGCGATTCTGGGTTCGCGTGTGCCCGTTCCCGCGGCGTCATGACCGGCGCTGCATCCGCCGTGCCCGAGGTGCTGTTCGTGTGCGTCCACAACGCCGGGCGCTCTCAGATGGCCGCCGCGCTGCTGGACCACCATGCCGCCGGGCGCGTCCGAGTCCGTTCGGCCGGATCCGCGCCTGCCGACTCCATCAACCCCGCCGTAGCCGAGGTGATGGCCGAGGTGGGGCTTGACCTGTCGAAGGAGTTCCCCAAGCCGCTGACCGGCGAGGCCGTCCAGGCCGCCGACGTGGTCATCACCATGGGCTGCGGCGATACCTGCCCCGTCCTCCCTGGCAAGCGGTACCTGGACTGGCGGCTTCCCGACCCGGCCGGCCGGCCCGCCGACCAGATCCGCCCCATCCGCGACGAGATCGACGCCCGCGTTCGCGCCCTGCTCGCCGAACTCCTGCCCACCGACGCCTGACGATTCCCGGCACCTACCGCCGCCCTTCCATAGGCAAGCTTTATCGTCTAACGTCGATGGACGATGAATGAAGGGAAAGGGCCGCTCGATCGGCCGACCGCCACCGAGTACGCGTCCTGGTTCAAGGCGCTGGCCGACCCGACCCGCATCCAGATCGTGTCCCTCCTCGCCCGCCGGGGACGGCCGATGAACGTCGGCGAGATCGTTGACGCCGTCCATGTCGGCCAGTCGACCGTCTCAGCGCACCTCAAAGTGCTCTCGGACGTGCGGTTCGTCCTGGTCGACCAGCACGGCACCGCCCGCTACTACCGGATCAACCAGGCGTGCGTGCGGTGCTTCCCCACCGCCGCCGATCTCGTCATGGGACTCCCGGCCCCCATCACGCCGAGTTGTCCGCCCGAGGGAAACACCTGATGCCCGACTCCAGTACCGCCGCGAACTGTTCGCCGCCAGGCACCATGTCGGCTCACCAGCACCAGGACCCCGGCATCACCATCCGCGCCATGCGGCACCCGGACGCCGACCAGGTGCTGACGATCTACCAGCACGGCCTGGACACCGGACACGCCAGCTTCGAGACGACCGCCCCCACCTGGCAGGCGTTCGACGCCGCCAAACTCGACCAGTACCGGTACGTCGCGACCGGCCCCACCGCAGACCCGCGTCACAACGTGCTCGGCTGGATCGCTGCCAGCCCCGTCTCTGACCGATGCTGCTACGCCGGGGTAGTTGAGCACAGCATCTACGTCTGCCCCAACGCCCGTGGCCGAGGCATCGGCGCCGCGCTGCTGACCGCGTTCATCGCCGCCACCGAGGCCGGTGGCATCTGGACCATCCAGACCGGTGTCTTCCCCGAGAACACCCCCAGCCTCCGCCTGCACGCCAAAGCCGGATTCCGCACTGTCGGGACCCGCCGGCGCCTCGGACGACTCCACGGCCAGTGGCGCGACGTCGTCCTACTCGAACGCCGCAGCTCCGCCGTCCTATGACCCTGCGCCACACATCGCAGGGGTGCCCCGAAGGATGGCGTCATGGTCCTCAGCGTTGGAGGCGTTGATACATCGGGAGCATCGTTTCGAGTCGGGCCGCGAGTTGTGGACGGCCGAGGTCGTGGTAGGCGCGCGCCCATAGAGGGTGCAGGTGGGCGAACCGGTCGTGGTCGTCGTGGAAGGCGTCGGTGAGCTCCAGCAGGGCGGTCGCCGGGAATCCCGCGTCCAACAGCCGATCGGCATGGGCGAGGATCTCATCCACCCATCCGCCTGCGTACACGTAGCTGCGGTCTGTGAACGCGTCGGCAGGGGCCAGCACGCCCACTCCGGCCCCGTTGACGTCGGGCTCGTGTCTCCACCCTGCCGGGACGGTCAGCTCAAGGGGAACCACCGCGTCGAAACCGTCCGGAGTGATGCCGTGCTCGGGGGCGGGGTGGAGGCCGAGTTCCGCGGCGAGGCGGGCGATCAGGGTGCGGTCGTCGTCCCGGAGGTTCCCTTTGCGGAGGCCGAGGGAGAGCATCCATTCCAGACCGGCCCGGGTGTCCCCGCCGATGCTGCGCGCGCCGGGTTCCTGACCGAAAAGGGCGACGGGGTGATCGCTTCCGTGCAGTTCCGGGGCGGGCACCACCCATCCGACGCAGGTGCCGGTGCCAAGGTGGCCGAACTGCCACAACTCGGGTATCGCGAACAACGGAACATGCGGCACGTGGTTCTGTCGCATTTCCGGATGGACGGGTTCCCAGCCGTCGGGTGCGCCGGGAGCCGCCTCCAAGTCGAACATGAAGTCGTAGTGGGTCGTCAGGAGGCCGTCGTCGTACAGGCCCTCCTCGGTGAAGGCGTGCTCCCAGGCGATGTCGATCAGCTTGGAGAGCGCGGGCGGCGTGGGGAACGGGAACAGGTCGTCCACCCAAGGCGGGGGCGCGGTCATGACGATCAAGCTTCCAGCGCCCCGGTCGTCGTGCAAGCGGTTCCGGGAGCATCCGGCCCTGGCAGCCGGGCACACGGGCGACCGATGGCGCCCTGCTAGCATCACGCCTTGATGATCGAGGTCCCCCCGCCGCCTGGACCCGCCTGGGAGCACGCCCCGACGAGGGAGAACGTGCGCGGGCGGGCGCGCCGGCTTCGGCTGTGGCTCATCGCCACCGGCGCGGCGGCCGTGGCGGTCGTCCCGATCTGTGTGCTGCTCGGCGTACCGGCGCTCATCTTCGTGGCCGAGCTGCTGCTCGTGCTGCTGGCGCTGCCACTGGAGGCGTCGGCGATGGTCGCGCTGCGTCGCACCGAGCGGGTTCTCCGGACGTACGGCTGGGAGGCCTTCCCCGCGTCCTTCGACATGATCTCCGGCGGCGTCGGGCAGCGAGTGACGATCGAGTTCGCGCGGGGGCACACGGCCCCGTTCGGCGGCGGCCTGCTGAACCGCTCTCCGAAGGCCCGGTCTCGGCGGGCGCACCCGGAGCTGGTGTGGTTCGCGGGCGACCGGCGCTTCGGCGGGGTCACCTCCCCGGTGGGCGGTGGACTCCCGGTGCTGCTCTACCGGCAGCGCCGGGCGAAGGGCAAGGCCGCGCGGGGCACTGCGGAGGCCGACGCGCTGGCCCAGAAGGCCGGCCTCGACCGCGCCTCAAGCAGTAACTGAAGGAAATGGTGTCCCGTCGGGTACAGCGTGCGCCGTACCCGACGGCGGTTCGGCGAGGTCACCTTGGACGGCGGCGCGACAGCGTCCGGTCGAGCAGGACGGCCGGGGCGGTGGCCGTGGCCATGCCGGCGCCGATCCAGGTGACGGACGTGAGGCCCAAGCCGGCGTTCAGGGCGGTCCCGGCGAGGGCCGGGACGAGGCTGATACCGAGCTGGAACGCGGACACGGTGGTGGCGCCGGAGAGCGTCGGTGCTTGTGCGGCGATGGTGAACACCCGCCCGTAGATGGCAGGGTTCAGCACGAAGCCGGCGACCCCGAGAAGCAGCACGAGGGGGACGACGGCCAACGCATGACGGGCGAGGGCCGCTAGCAGGACGGAGCTGACCGCTATCCCGAGCGCCCCTGTCAGAAGTGCCCGGGTGGGCTCCCTGTCGGCGATCCTGCCACCGATTGACAGGCCGATGAAGGCGCCGACGCCGAACAGCGCGAGGATCGCGGGGACCCACACGCCGGGGACGCCGGCGACGTCGGTCAGAAGCGCCGCGAGGTAGTTGAACGAGATCATGTAGGCGGCGGTGCTCAGGATGGTGGCGGCGTAGACGACCCACAGCTGCGGCCGCCGCATCGTCACCAGCTCCCGCCGCACGCTGGGCTCTGCGTCCGCCAGAGTCGCCGGCACCATGAGCATGCACAGGATCGCGCCGGCGGTGGTGAGGGCGACCACGCCCCAGAATCCGCCCCGCCATCCGGTGAAGTAGCTGAGCAGCGCGCCTGCCGGACCCCCGGCGATCATCGCCATGCTGAGCCCGCTGACGACGACGCCGGAGGCGCGTGCGGTGCGGTCGGGGGTGACGAGGCCGATCGCGGTGACCGCCGCGACCGCCCAGTACCCCGCGTAGGCGAGGCCGCAGATGAAGCGGGTCGCCAGCAGAACCGTGTAGTCGCCGGTCAGGAGGCCGACCGCCACCGAGACGGCGAAGACGGCCTGCGCGCCGACCAGTGTGGCGCGCCGCGGCCAGCGCAGCGTCATGATGGCGAAGGGAGGCCCGCCGATCACGACGCCGACGGCGAACGCGGAGATCAGCGCGCCCGCGGAGGACAGGCTGATCCGGAGGTCGGCGGCGATCTCCGGCAGCACTCCGGCCAGCAGGAACTCCGCGCTGCCCATCGCGAACAGGCTGAACGCGAGCAGGTAGACGCCGAGCGGCAGCCTCCCGCGAGAGACCGGCGCCTGCCGCCGTACGGTTTCCACGCTCATCGGCCGTCGCCCCGCGCCTCGGCACGACGCCGCTGGACGGCGTGGTCGACGTCCTCCTCCAGCAGGTCGGTGTTGATGGCGAAAGCGGCGGCCGACCCCATGCCTGCGGCGGTGACGACCTGCGCACGAGGGTCGATGACGTTGCCGGCGGCCCAGACGCCGTCAACGCTGGTGCGGCCTGTGCGGTCGGTGGTGACCCTGCCGTCCTTGGCGCAGCCCAACCGGGTCAGCAGATCGTCCTGCGGGACCATGCGGGGGAAGAGGAAGACGGCGGCGCGGGGGACGCTCCGGCCGTCGGTGAGAGCGACGCCCTGTAGCCGGTCGCCTTCGGTCACCACATGTCCGATCCGGCCCTCGACGATGCGCGGGAGCAGGGCCTGGTGCACGGCGCCCGGGCCGGTGCGGAGGACGGCGAGTGGCTGGTCACGGACTTCGTAGATATGGCAGTAGGGGCAGTGCAGCAGGTCCTTGCCCCACCGTTCGCGCAGGCCGGGGATGTCGGGCAGTTCGTCCCGCAGCCCGGTCGCGACCAGGATCCGGCGGGCCTTGAACACGGGCCCGCCGGCCAGGTCGTTCGTCGCCTTGATCATGGCGATCACCTCCGCGGCCGATGGTGCGGACCGCGGCGATGAACCGACAACTTCTGTTGCCGATTCTGGGACGCAGGAGGTGAGATGAGCGGATGGACGAGCGAACCCCGATCGCCGCCGCACTGGCCCAGGTCGGTCCCCGCCTCAAGGGCATCCGCACCCGGCGGGGTGTGAGCCTGGCGGCGCTGGCCGAGGCGACCGGCATTTCCAAGAGCACGCTCTCCAGGCTGGAGACGGGCCGGCGCCGCCCCAGCCTGGAACTTCTGCTGCCCATCGCACAGGCCCACCAGGTGCCGCTGGACGAGCTGGTCGGGGCGCCGGAGGTCGGCGACCCGCGCATTCGCGCCAAACCCCGCGTCCACAACGGCCGCACGGTGATCCCCCTGACACCCCACCCGGGACCCCTGCAGGCTTGGAAATCGATCATCCCGGCCGAACAGAACCGGCCCGAGCCGATCACGCACGAGGGCTATGAGTGGCTGTACGTCCTGTCCGGGCGCCTGCGGCTGGTCCTGGCCGACCACGACCTGATCATGGGACCGGGCGAGGCCGCCGAGTTCGACACCCGCCTGCCGCACTGGTTCGGCTCCGCGGGCGACTCACCCGTGGAGGTCCTCAACCTGTTCGGCCGCCAGGGGGAACGCGTGCACGTCCGGGCCAGGCCGCACTCCCGGCGAGAGCCGGCGTCCTAGCGGATGACGTTCTGCCTGGCCCATGCGTTCAGCGCGGGACGGCGACCAGCGCCATCGGCAGGGACGAGCGCCGGAAATCCACCAGCGGCCGCAGCATCTGAAGCCGGTCGCCGTGCACGGCGAGTTCGTACCGTCCGCAGAAGTCCCGCCGGTATCCGCCCGCCGACACCTTCTGGCAGGCGACCGGCCCGCCGTCCAGGTTCAGGGCCAGTCGCAGGTCGAGCCCGGCCCGGGGAAGGAACGCCGCGAGCGAGGGCAACGAGAAATAGGCGTCGCGGGTGGTGCCGACGATGATCCGCCCCGCGCCGTCCTGGCCGAGGAAGCTGCGGTTGGCCAGCCATCGCTCGTCCGCGCCGGGGGTGCGGCCGTGCCCGTCGGCTCCCAGCAGCATCGGATACGACACCATCGCCTGCCGCGCGCCGCCGGTGACCTGCCGCCAGTCGTGACCGGCGAGATCCACCAGCCGCGCACCGTCCGGTCCGGCGGTCCCGCCGGCCACGAACGCCCCGTGCGTGGCCTGGTACGCGGCGGGACCGAGCCGGCGGCCGTCGCTGACCACGGGGGTGTCCGGGACGGCGTCGCGGGAGTAGTAGCTGCCGTTGACGACCAGCGACGCTCCGGTGGCCGTCATCCAGTCGCCGACGTCCCGGTCCCCGGCCGGACGGTTGAGCACCCGGAACCGGTAGCGGGCCGGGTCCGTCCGGCTGAGCAGCAGAGCGTCCACCGGCCGCCCGCCGACCCGGACGGGCAACTCGGCGACGTCCAGCCCGGCGGCGACCTGTCGCCAGCGAACCGGTTCCGCCGGGTCGGGTGTGCGCCGCCCGGCCAGCGACAGCCGGATCCCCGGAGACAGCCGGCGATCGTCCGGGTCGACGTCGACCCAGATGTTGGCGCCGCGGCGCAGCATCACGTTGACCGCGTACCAGCCGCCCATCCCATAGGCGACCACGACCGCCGCCGATGCCGCGAGAACGGGAGCCAGCATCAAGGAGACGAGCCACCGCCATCGTCGCCGCCATCGCCAGGGGCGGAGGATTCTTCGGGAGGGGCCCGGCTCCGGCCGAGCGTTGATCGACATCTCCGCAGAGTACGGCGAGGCGGGAATGGAATGACATTTGACCGTTTCCAGCCGCCGGTGGCCTGGGGAAATGGCTAGGCTCGCTTTCACCCGCTCGGCACCTGTATCTGGCGTGTACAGCGCATATGGAAGGGCCCGACGTGACAGGCGACTCCACCCCTCAAGACCCGACCCGGCCGCAGCATGTGGATTCCTCCGTGCCGCACACGGCCCGGGTATGGAACTACTGGCTGGGCGGCAAGGACAACTACATCGTCGACCGGAAACTGGGCGACCAGATCCAGGAGGTCATCCCCGACATCGTCGCCTCGGCCCGTGCCGATCGCGGGTTTCTGGGACGTGCGGTCCGCCATCTCGCCGGCGAGGCCGGAATCCGGCAGTTCCTGGACCTCGGGACCGGGCTGCCCACCGCCGGCAACACCCACGAGGTCGCCCAGGCCATCGCGCCGGACGCCCGCATCGTCTATGTCGACAACGACCCCCTGGTGCTCCGGCACGCCCAAGCGCTGCTGACGTCCACGCCCGAAGGCGCCACCGACTACATCGAGGCGGACGTGCGCGACCCCGGCCTCATCCTGGAGCAGGCCGCGGCGACGCTGGATCTCGGCGAGCCTGTCGCGATCATGATGCTGGGAATCCTGAACTTCGTCACCGACGACACCCAGGCGCACCAGGTCGTCGGCCGGCTTCTCGAAGCCGTCCCGTCCGGCAGCCATCTGGCGATCGCCCATCCCACCGGAGAGGTCAACGGTGAGGCCGCGCAGCAGGCGGTCGACATGAGCAACGACGCCGGCGTGGCGCCCATGTGCCTGCGCAGCCGTGCGGAGCTGGAGCGCTTCTTCGACGGCCTGGAGCTGCTGGAGCCCGGCGTGGTCTCGTGCTCTCAATGGCGTGCGGACGTCAGAGACGTCGACCGGCCGCCGACGCCGGTCTACCAGTTCTGCGGCCTGGGCAGAAAGCCCTGACCGGGAGAAGCCCTGACGCTCTGATACCGCTGAATCCTTTCGCGGTCCGCGGGCCTCTTATGGGTGACGGCGAACACTGGGGAGGAGATGTGATGGGCGACTTCGTGATGCCGGCGGTGCCGCAGGCGCTCTTCGGGACCTCGTTCCGGCGGCAAGGGTGCGGGCGTGGCTGACCGCTCCTGGGTGAGCGCGCAGCTCATCGAGGCGGCACAGGCCGGTGACCGCGAGTCGATCACCGCGGTGGTCTCCGGCGCCCATTCCCACGTACGGCGCTTCGCGGAGCATCTCTGCGCGTCGCCGCAGGACGCCGAAGACGCCGCGCAGGAAGCGCTGATCATCCTCTACCGGAAGATCGGCTCACTGCGGGCCACCGGGGCGCTGGCATCGTGGATGTTCCGGATCGTCCGGAACGAGTGCCTGCGCCGCGCCCGACTGCTGCTGGAGCCTCGTGAAGAGGCCGAGACCCGGCTGGCGACGTCGGCCGAGGACGAGGCCATCCGGCACCTGGAAGCCGAGCTCGTCGCGCGGGCGATCCAGGAGTTGCCGGATGTTCAGCGCAGAGTACTGATCATGCGGGACGTACTGGGGCACCCGGGGCGGAGAGTCGCCGAGGCGCTCGGCTTGAGCAACGCCGCGATGAAGTCCCAGCTGCACCGGGCCCGCGGCAGGCTCCGGCTCAGCCTCGCCGACATGACCGGCCCCGCCGAAAGCCCGTAAGACCCCGGGCCCATCGGCATCCGACCTGTGTAGACCGCATTTCCATCACCCGAGTTCGAAGGGGAGTTCAGCCATGCTCGAAAACGGATCGCCTGCGCCTGACGTAATGCTGGAGGACACCGACGGCCAGGCCGTCCGCCTGTCCGACCACAAGGGCGACCATGCCGTGCTGATCTATTTCATGCGGTCGACGTCGTGCCCGGTCTGCAACAGGCACGTCCAGGACCTCGTCCGGCGCCGCGAGGAGTTCGCAGAGGACGATGTTCAGGTGCTTGTCGCGGTTCCCGCGGACCGTCAGGAAGCGCACGCGTGGAAGAACAAGCGCCGTGTCCCGTTCCCCGTCCTCGTGGGCCGCCGAGGCACCCCGCACGAAATGCTCGGCCTGAGCAGAAAGGTCTTCGGCTCCCTGCAGCAGTCAGGCAGCGTGCTCATTGATTCCCAGGGCATCATCCGCCACGCTCACGGCGCCACCATGCCCACCAGCGCCTACGACAAGAAAGGGATCTCCGTAGCCATCCAGGGGCTTCGCGCTGATACATGACCGGAAGAGGGCGACTACCGGCTGCACGACCCCTTGCTGTCGGCGACTCGCAGGTTCAGCGCCGAGCCGTAGTACTTGCTCATGCTCTGCCCGGCGGGCGGGTCCTGGGTGCAGACGGTGCGTTCGAGGTGCGAGTTGTCGTCGTATCCCTCGGTCACGAGGGGCTCACTGCTCACGTACGGGAAGCCGAGCTGCAAGGCGGCCTGTTTCGCCTCATTGCCGGTCTTGCCGACGAAGTTCGGCACCACGGGCCAGTTGGTGACGCGGCCGTCGGGCGGGCAGGGCACCTGCGGGGGCAGGAAGCCGAGTTCCACCTTCTTCGCCTGAGAGTCCTCGACCTGCGTGCAGACGATCCAGGTACCGGAGTAGGACTCACCGTCGAACAGATGACCGTCGGTCAGCGCCCTGAACGCCTTGGTGTAGGCGGGCCAAGAGCCACCGAGCTCGTCGCTGACGGCGTCGAGTGTCTTTCCTTTGAAGGAGGGCAACGCGGGCGACGGACGCTGTGACCCTTCGCCCTTTCCTCCGCTGGAGGTGCCGTCCTCACCCCCGCCCGAGCAGGCCGCCAGGCCGAGCACGGGCACTACCAACAGACCGAGAACAAGGGGCCTGAACCCCACCATGAACGCTCCCGAGCGTAATCGGACATGACGCCACGATCATGGCGTTCTTCGCGCCGCGGGGCAAGCGTGCCTGCCCCACGGCGCCGTCACAGGCGTCCAGACCTGGTTCGCAGCGCTTCCGGTCGGACCAGCCGACCGGAAGCGCCGGAATATTCCGGAGGCCCACTATGGCGTTGAGTGGGACTCTGGCGATTAGTCGCGCTTCTGGTAGTAGTCGCAGTACTGGCACTCGTACCGAGCGACATTTTTGGCCGCACGCCTCAGGTCGTGCCTGCCCGTCGGGCTGTTGAGGCAGAACTTCTTAGAGAAGATGAGGCCCCGCAGGATGCGCCACATCTCCGCTCCTCTCGGATCTGGGTTCCGGCCATATTCCGTGGCCGACCTCACCCGGTTGGTAAGGCCACCCGCTACAGTCCGGACGATGGGACGCCCGTCAAACTGTGGCCGATCATTTCCACTACGGCCGCACCACCTTTCATTAAGGGTTAACGTCACCGTTACCAGCTATTAACCCTTCGCTCCAGGAGTGTCAACGCAACGGCTGATCTCGGGTGTTCGAGGGGTCGGTTCGTAGCGAGGTGCAGACGGCTATCAATGGCGGCAGAAATGCGTTCAAGGATGCCTTTCGAATGCAGCGTCCACGACTAAGGCGGCCACTTCGCGCGCCGGCGCTGAAGATCTATTGGCATTTCAACAGCAAGGAGGGGCTGCTGGCGGCGGTCATGGACCGGGGCGCTCGGAGATGGTTCGCCGCCCTGCCGCCCTGGGAGGACCTGGAAGGCGATCCGGCCGATCGGGTCGAGGCACTGGTGACAGCGGGCGCCCAGGCTGTGGCGGGTCATCCGGGCTTTCTGCGGCTGTTCTACCTGCGGGCCCTCGACAACGGGGGCGACGCGCAGGTGGGCGAGCGGTGCGGACGGTCCGGGCCCGTGCCTTCACCTACTTCCAGGAGGCGGTCGAGAGGCTGCTGGCGCTCGACCACGACCCGCAGATCGCGAGCGCGGCCGCAGCCGAGTTGTCACGTTTCGCGGTGGCCGCCTCCGACGGGCTTCTTCGCGCTGCAACTGGAGCCGGAGGAGGCCGACATCCACCGCCTCCATGGACAGCTCGTGTTGGCCGTTCAGGCTCTCGCCCCGGCCGTCATCGCCGACATCACGGCCCGCCGCGAACCAAAGGAGTAAGCGTGACCACCATTACCGCGACCTGGTCATCCTCGACGCCCGCGACTTTCACGCACCCCCACAGGCCGTGATCCGGCTTCCGCAGCGCGTTCCACAGGCTTCCACGGCCTGCGGGTTTTCGAGGACGCCAGGTGAGACTCCGAGGGCCACTGGTCGTCGGCGGCTCTACGCCAGGATGCCTGGGTGGCTTTTGTGCAGCGCGATCATCGCCGCCACGAGGCGCAGGTCAAGCCACGGAACGAAGAGCCGATAGCCCTCGGTCGAAGCGTCGAAGCTCAGCACCTTCTCACCGTTCAACCGCCATTCGACGCTGCGGGGCATGCGTGCGATGTCGCCGCTGGCGGAGATCAAGCTGCCCAGGATGATGAGCAGCCAAAGCGGGGACAGCGACCACCAGACCCACCACCAGAACAGGCGGCCTTTGGCCCCTTCGACGGACGGGCCCACGGCCGGCCGGAGGTTCCAGCGGGTACGTCGGGGCGGGAACAGCGACGCCTTGTCCAGACGTATCGTTCCGAGCGCCTCGCCGGACGGCCCCCACACCTCATATTCGGTGCACCGGCGGCTGGTGGCCGCCTTCGTGGTGACGACGGCGAGCCGCCGCGACCGGTGCGGATCCTCCCAGAGGGCCAGGCTCCGCGCGTTCTTCGGCTGCTTGCTCGCGCCGTCGGCGGAGCTTCCGAGCGCGGGGTCCGCCTCGACGTATGCGAGAGCACGCATGCTGTTCTGGTCACCGATGCGTACCTCCCGCAAGTCGGGCGCGCTCTCATGCCCAGAGCCCTTCTTCCGGCGCCCGGTTGTGGGTGCGTGATACGACAGAGTGGTAACCAACTGCGAATCTCTCCTTCCGGCCCGATGAGACGCCCAGAACTCGAACGGATCATCCGCGGCCGTGGTTCCGGCTGAGACGCCGACTGCGGGCCGTGTCACCCCTTGTGAACGTTCTTGACAACACTTTCAGCGCCGGACAGTTCATGGCGAAGGCCGCCCGGTCGATCACGGCCGGACGCAACCAAGTGAGAGGAACGACTCATGGCTCATGATGAACCGTGGGTGATCAGTCGCCAGGACTCTGATGGTGACTGGCAGGTCGAGTCGCACGACGACAGCAACCTGACGGTCACCCCTGACGGACGGCTGGAGATCCGGACTGAAGATCCCGAGAACCCGGGAAGCTTCAATGTCGTACATCAAGAGCGCGGTACGTACTTCGGTATGCGGAAGCGCTACTGATCCGCAGGAGCCGCGGCTCTTCACAACATCGCGGCCGCGGTCGCCGGGGTGGCCGGACGGACACCGTCCCTACGCCCCGGCGGCCGCGGCCGTTCTCGTCCCGAAACCTTGTGGCGCTGATCGGACTGTTCAGCGGACTCGGTCGTAGACGAGGGCCAGCGTTCCGTGCTCGCCCGCGGCCTGGCTGACGAGCGTCCACTTCCCGGCGGGCAGGCCGTCGTCGAAGAGGCGCGGGCCGCCGCCGAGGAAGACCGGGAAGATGTTGAGCGCAAGCCGGTCGACCTGGTCGGCCGCCAGCAGCGCCTTGATGACACTCGCGCTGGAGAGCACGAGGATGTCGCCGCCGGCGGTCGCCTTGAGGTCGGCGACCGCCTCGGTGGTCGGCTTGTCGACGATCGTCGTCCGCTCCCACGGCGCCTCGCCGAGGGTGGAGGAAAGGACCACCTTGTCGCTGTCGACGAGCCATTTCGCGAAGCCCTCGTCGCGCGGGTCGGCACCCTCCATGCCGATCACGGTGGGCCAGAAACCGAGGAAGCCCTCGGCGTTGACCCGTCCGAGCAGGGCGGTCGTCGCCGTCTCCCAGAGGCCGGCCAGGTGGTCGCGGGCGACGTCGGTGATGGCGTACGGCATCACCCAGCTCATGTCCTGAGGGTCGTCCGGCCCGGCGTAGTGGCCGTCGAGGGAAAGGCTCATGTTGGTGACGACCCTGCGGCCGCCGGTCTGCTCGGTCATTTCGTGCTCCCTGTGTCGATGTCGTGCTCGGTGCTGTCGGAGAACGCGGCGAGGTTCGCCGCGAGCTTGTCGAGGCTCTGGCCGAAGCCGATCTCGATGCCCGCGATGAAGTCCGCGGAGTCGACGGTGCTGCCGGTGATCCGGTAGCGGGCGTCGAGGTCGGTTCCGGTGTCGGTGGGCCGGAGGACGAGGTCCACGTGGGCGGTGAAAGCGCGGCCGCCATCGGGAAGCAGCGGTGAGCTCCGGTAGGCGAGGCGCTCGCCGGGGCGCACGTCATCGACGACTCCCTCGGCGCGTCCGGCGACCAGGTCGGAGCCGTCGGAGTCCTCGGCATCGCGGTACTCCAGGACGACCCGCCCGCCCGGTCGCGCCTCGAAGACGAGCTCGGAGACGCGGAGGTCGTCGGGCGTCCACCATCGGGCGAGCAGGGACGCCTCGGTCAGGTGGCGCCACACCGCCTCGGGGCGTCCGTCCAGCGACCGGCGGAACCCGAACGAGCGGCCGTCGGCCCACCCCGGCTCCTCCGCCGCGAGCCGTTCCGCCTGGAGGCTGAGCCCGTAGCGGTCGTAGGTCTCGCGCGAGCCGCCGAGCTGGTCCGCGGTGTCGGCGAGCCGGCCGAGTGCGGCGGCCAGGTCCCGCAGGGGACCGGGCTGGAGCGCGTAGATGCGGCGCTGGCCGGTGCGCTGGGACGTGACGACGCCGGCGCGCTCAAGGGTCTGCAGGTGCTTGGTCGTCTGCGGCTGCCGTGCCCCGGCGAGCCGGGCGAGGACGCCGACCGAGCGGGGCCGCTCGGCCAACAGGCTCACGAGCCGCCACCGGGCCGGATCGGCCAGTGCGCTGAGGAGTGCGTCCATGCAGAGAAGTATTCACTACCAAGAATATTCGTGTCAAGGAATACTTCTCGTGACGGACTGGGGGTTGATCAAGGGGGTGGGGAGGCGAAAGGCGGCGGGACGGACGCCGCGCGCCCGTCCCGCCGCCTTCCCCCGTGGTTACCGATCAGGAGCGGAAGGCGTCGGCGTTCTCCGCGGACCACTGGGCGAAGCTGCGCGCGTCGCGGCCGGTGATCTCCTTGACGGTCGGGACCACGGTGTAGCCGGCCTCTGGCGTGTTCCCCAGCGCGTTGACGAGGAACTCGATGGTCTCCTCGCCCATGCCATCGCTGCGCCACTTGGCGCGCGCCTGGTCCACGGTCAGCTCCACGAACCCTATGTCCGCGCCGATGGCCGCGCTCAGGATCGCGACCTTGTCCTTGAGCATGATCGCCTCAGGGCCGGTGATGGTGAGGGTCTCGCCGCCATGCCCGCCCTCGACCAGCACCGTGGCGGCCACGGCGGCGATGTCGCGCTCGTGCACCAGCGCGCTCAGCCGGTCGCCGAACGGCTCCTTGATGACGCCCTCGGCCTTGATCGTCTGTGCCCACCAGCGCAGCGTGTTGGACATGAACTCGACCGGCTCGAGCAGCGTCCACTCGATGTCGGTGGCGGCCAGAGCCTCCTCCAGCTCACCGTCCGCGCGCCCGCCGAGCACCGTGACCCGCCGTACGCCCGCCTCGGCGGCCAGCTTCACCAGACCGGCACCGTTGGGCAGGGGCGTGTAGTCGTCGCCCGCGAAGTTGATCAGGTGTGCGGCCTCGATGCCGTCGAAGACACCGGCCAGTGAGTCGAGGTCGGCGAGGTCGCCCGCGACGACCTCGACACCCTCGGGGAATGCGGCCTTGGCGGGATTCCTGGTCAGGGCGCGAACCGGCCGCCCTGCCGCGCGGAGCTCCGCGACGACGAAACGGCCGACGGTACCGGTGGCACCTGCGACGAGGAAGGTCATGATCGAACCCCTAACTATGCGGAACGGAACGTTCTGCTCTCACTCTAACAGAACGGAACGCTTCATTCCACTAGCGCGCGGGGATCCGCTAGACGACCCGGGCGCACAGGACGCCCAGGCGGAAGTCGTCCCACCTCTTCGAGTCGCTGGGGCATTGGCTCTCGTAGTAGCCGGTGAACTGGAGGATGTAGTCGAACTCCCTCGGGACCGTGTTCTTGTTGCATCCCCACGAGGTCATGAGGCCGTGCCCGGTGATGGCCACCTTGCCCTCCTCGCTGCCCTTCTTGCCCAGGAAGCACTCGCCCTCCTTGAACTCCCGGCGCAGGCAGAGATAGATCGTGTCCCCGTCGTACGTGGGGGACCGCCACCACGACTCTCCGTCGAGCGCCTCGGAGTCGCACGAACTGGCGTCCTCCTCAACCGCGGTCACCTTCACGTAGGCGTTGCCGCCGCCGCAGGAGACCGCGTTGGGTTCGTCCTCGCTCCATTCGGAGGAGTCGTAGGGGTCCTCGTACGCGTCCAGGCAGTCACCGGGCGAGATCGCGTCGAACGCCTCATACGTCGGGTCCGGGGTCGGGGTCGGGCTCGGAGTGCTCGGGTCGTCGCTCGTGAGGCCGGTCGTCTCGCTCGTTGACGGCGTCTCGGTCGGGGTCGACGTGGCATTGGCGGCGTTCACCCCCTTGGAGCCGCTCTTGTCGGTGAGGGCGATGAGCAGGGCGATCAGCACGATGCCCACGACCCCGACCGCGACCGCGACGCCCGGCTTGGGCTGGGGACGCGGTTGCGGAGGCCGCGCCTGTGCGGGCGCCGGTCGCGGCCGTGGCGGGTCTTGCGGCGGGGGCGGGTTCTGCGGCGGGGGCGCCTGCCGCCCGCCCGTGTCGGCCTCCTTCGCGAAGACCTCGGTCTCGGCCACCCGGGTCGCGATCATCCGGCTGACCTTCTTCGGCAGGGACATGCCCTCGTCCACGGTCAGCGCGGAGCAGCGGTCCAGGAACTCCCCGGCCGGCGGACGGTCGTCCGGGTCCTTCTCCAGGCCGGCCGCGATCAGGGGCAGCAATGACGCCGGGACGCCGGTCAGGTCCGGGTCCTCGTGGCGGACGCGGTAGCCGAGGGCATCGGGCGGCCCTTCCCCGAAGGGGTGGCGGCCGGTCGCCGCGAAGGCCAGCACGGCGGCCAGGCAGAACATGTCACTGGCCGGTTCGATGGAGCCGCCCACGTACTGTTCGGGCGACATGTACCCGGGCGTGCCCACGAGGGACATGCTCTGGGACGGGGCGTCCATCGCGCGGGCGATGCCGAAGTCGATGATCCGCGGGCCGTCCTGGGCCAGCAGGACGTTCCCCGGCTTGAGGTCACGGTGGATCACGTTCTGGTCGTGGACCGCCCGCAGCCCTTCGGCGAGCCCCGCACCGAGCGCCGCCACCGACACTTCGGGCAGCGCGCCGTTCTCGTCGACGGCGTCCTGCAACGAGGGGCCGGCGATGTACTCCGTCGCCAGCCACGGCGGGTCCGCGTCGGTGTCGGCGTCTATCACGCGCGCCGTGTAGAAGCCCCCGATGCGCCGGGCGGCCGCGACCTCCTTCGTGAACCGGCGGCGGAACACCGCGTTGTCCGCGAAATGCGGGTGGACGACCTTGACCGCGACCAGCCGGCGGCCCTGGGAGCGGCCCAGGTAGACCTGCCCCATCCCGCCGGCCCCCAGCCGTGCCAGCAGCCGGTACGGCCCGACCCGTGCCGGGTCACCGGCCCTGAGCGCTCTGAGTCCTGCGCCGGACATCCCACCTGCCTCAGGTCTGTCAAACAATGGTGTCTGTTTGGCGAGAGCCTAGCGAGGGTGATCGTCCGGATCTGCGTCTTCGGACGCAGTCGCGCTACGTTCCCGGCTCGCCTGCGGCGGGCGGGAGCCGGATGTGCAGGGAGACCGTGCCGGTCAGGTCGAGATAGGCGGCGTCCGGGGTGCGGACGAGGCGCAGCACGACGTGGTCGCAGCCGGGGCAGCGGGCGACCAGGCCGGGGGCGCGGTCGTAGACCCGCAGGGCGGCGACCGGGCCGGTCCGGCCGCAGTTGACGCAGCGGCCGGTGGCCGCCGTGACGTCCACGGCGAAGACCTCGCTCAGCGGGCCCGCGAGGGCGTTGCCGTCGAGGTGGTCGTGGTCTCCAGAGCGCACGGTCATGTCAGCCTCCGGTCAGCCGAACCGTTCGGTCTTGATGCGGCGCGGGTCGTGGTCGCGGGCGAGCAGCAGGTCGGCGGCCGCCTCCACGAATCCCGTCGGACCGCAGATGAAGCAGTCGACGTCCGTGGAGACGCCCTCCAGGTCGGCGGGGGTCAGCCGGCCGGGTGGGCGCGGACAGCCGTCGGGGACCTTGCGGGTGTAGATGTGGGTGACGTCCACGCCCGGGTCGGGGTGCTGTAGCTCGTCGGCGTAGAACACGTCGGCGGGTGTGCGCGTGGAGTACACCAGGCGGAACGGGACGTCGCTCCCGGAAAGGCGGCGGGCGCGGATCATCGCCATCAGCGGCGCGATGCCGGAACCGCCCGCGATCAGCAGGACCGCCCGTCCCGCATCGGGACGCCAGACGAACCAGCCGCCGACCGGGCCGCGGATCTCGACCGGGTCGCCGGGGCCGAGCACGTCGGTGAGATAGGGGGAGACCTCACCGTCCGGAGCCCGCTGCACGGTCAGCTCGACCCGGCCGGGTGCGGAGAGGGAGTAGCTGCGCTGCGCGCTGTAGCCGTCGCCGGCGGTCAGCCGCACGTCGACGTGCTGACCGGCCAGATGCCCCGGCCAGTCCGGCACGTCGAAGACGAGCGTGCGGGCGGTCCCGGTCTCCCGGCGAGCTTCGGTGAGCCGTGCGACCCGCCATGTCAGTCGCCCTGGTAGCGCTGTTCTCGCCATGGGTCCCCGTAGTCGTGGTAGCCGGCGGTCTCCCAGAAGCCGGGCTCGTCCTGGGTGAGCAGGTCGATGCCGCGCACCCACTTCGCCGACTTCCAGAGGTAGAGGTGCGGCACCAGCAGCCGCGCCGGGCCCCCGTGCTCCGGCGCGAGATCGTCGCCGTCGTAGCGGTAGACGATCCAGGCCTGCCCGTCCAGCAGATCCTCAAGCGGCAGGTTGGTGGTGTATCCGCCGTAGGAGGACACGAGTGCGAAATCGGCCGCGGTCTCCACGTCGGCCAGGAGGACGTCCAGCGAGGCCCCCTGCCAGTCCGTGCCGAGCTTGGACCACTTGGTAACGCAGTGGATGTCCACGTGCGGTGTGTCGGACGGCAGTTCCAGCAGCTCGCGCCAGGACCACCGGTGCTCGCGCCCGGTCTCGGTGGTGACGGTGAACTCCCAGTCGTCCGTCGGTACCCGCGGAGTCGGGCCGGCCGACAGGACCGGGAAGTCCTCGGTCAGGTACTGGCCGGGTGGCAGCTCGACGGCGGACTCACGCCGCCGGCCGTGGAACCCGGGCGAGACGATCCCCATCACGGCCTCCTCTCGTATCGTGCTCCCCTTCCATCTTCCGTCACGCGGTCGCGGGGCCCACGTCGGGTGTCAGGGGCAGGGGCGTTGTTGTCCGTAGAGGAGTGCTGGTCCGCCCTTGTAGTCGATCTCGCGGAGCAGTCGGTGGCCGATGCGCTCGGCGACCGACACCGAGCGCTCATTGCCAGGACGGATGACGGAAATGATCTCTTCGGCGTCGAGTTCGGTGAAGCAGTAGGCGACGGCGGCGCGAGCGGCCTCGGTGGCGTAGCCCTTGCCCCAGTGCTCGCGGGCCAGGCACCAGCCGACCCCGAGGCCCGGGAACCCGTGCGGCCGCCAGGGACCCGCCCGTCCGGCGAACCGTCCCGTCGCCCGTTCGACCACCGCCCAGTGCGAGTAGCCGCGGATCTCCCGGTGCCCGATGAACAGCGCCAGGCTCCGCCAGGCGTCGGCCGGCGATCGTCCGACGGGCTCGGCCAGCCCGCCCGCGACCTGCGGATCGGCCATCATCGCCGCGTAGTCGTCGAAGTCGTCACCGGTGAGCGGGCGCAGGATCAGCCGCTCGGTCTCCACCACCGTCATGATCACAGTGTGATCCACGATGCCCCGGCTCCAAACAAAGGCGTCCCGACGGGATGTGGTTCAGAACCACACCCCGCCGGGACCGGTCGATCAGGAACCCGCCAGGCGGATCCCCGAATCAGGGTTGAGTTCGGTGCGGCCGGCGGCTAGAACAGCACCGCCAGGCTCACCCGGCCCGGGCCCCGGGGGGGCTGGTCCAGGATGGGGCCTTCGGGCTGGGGCGCCGGACCGGGCTCCGGCTCCTTGCCGTAGCGCAGAACCATGTCGGTGTTCCTTTCGGTTGGGGCGACCGGGACGGTCGCACACACGAATGGACCGTTCGCGGTTCGCGATCTTGGGCAACTTCCAAGGCCGATCACGGTCTGGCCGAGAGACCGGCGTCCGCGGCCTGACCGGGAGGTCAGCGGCGGGCCAGGCGGCGCTCGTTCGGGCCGGCCTCGTAGGGGAGGTCGTAGTGGGCGAACACCTCGGATTCGGCCTCGGCGAACAGCTCGCCGTCGGTGTCGATCGCGGGCGCGTCCTTGACCTGTCTCTTCGTGTGCGCGACACGGAGGTACTCCGGGCCGATCGTCGAGCCGGCCAGAGGCGCGAAGACCAGCCGCTGCCGGGTCGGCAGGCCGACCTTGATCGTGGCGAAGGACGGGAGGTCGGTGTAGGTGTCGACGTAGATGGCCTCAAGCTCGCCGATCTTGCTCCCGGACTCGTCGATCACGTTCCGGCCCCGCCAGTCCCGGATGTCCTCGATTTCGAACATGTCCTGTCCAACCGCCGTAGGTTCACCATTGCATTTACCCAGCTCACGCCGCATATGCACGGCCTACGTCGGTGTGAAGGTGTGGGTCTGGCCCGGGGCGACATACGTGGCCTGGTCGGACAGGCCACGGCGTTCCAGTTCGCGGCGGAAGTCTTCCAAGGGCGAAGTGAAGACGGTGTAGTCGTCGTAGTGGACCGGGACCGTGTTCGCCGGACGGATCGTCTCGATGAGGTCGGCTCCTTGGCCGGCGTCCATCGTGACGAGGAGCCCGCCGGGCAGCTTGGTGCCGCCCAGATGGAGGACGGCGAGGTCAATGTCGCGGTAGCGGCGGGCGATCTGCTGGATGCCGTCGAACATCAGGGTGTCGCCCGTGATGTAGAGGCGGAACTGCACGTCCCCGGTGGCGGGGCCGAACTCCAGAAGGCTGCCCATGACCGGAGGCAGCAGCAGCCGTGCGGGGCCGGGCGCGTGCCGCCCCGGCATGGACCTGATGCGCAGGACCGCCCCGTCCTTGACCATGGTGTGCGACTCCCAGGTGCGCAGGCCGATCGCATGCCGGAAGCGGTGCCAGCCCTGGAGGCGGCGGGCCGCGTGCGGTGTGGTGATGATCGGCAGGCCCCGGTCGAGTTTCGCGCGGGCGACCCGGTCCCAATGGTCGCCGTGCAGGTGGGACAGGACGACGGCGTCCAGCCGCGGAAGGTCGCCGACCTGAAGGGCGGGCTCGGTCAGCCGCCGGGACGTCAGCCCGTGCCCGAGATAGGCGCGCTGCCCGCGGTGCAGGAAGTTGGGGTCGGTCAGCAGAGTGAAAGGCCCGCAGCGCAGCAACGTCGTTGCATTCCCGATGAATTGCAGCGTGACCTGGCGTAGCGCGAGTTCTGGTGCGGTTTTCATGGTCTGCCCCCTTCGTTCCGGCAATGCCCCGCCAGCGCCCGCCGAACCATGAATGTGCAGGCCGGGGGCATCGCGTGGGCGGCGGGCGTTGCTTCATAATTCGTGCATCACAAGTTGCGGCAATGGAGGCGAAACGGTGAGCGACATCGAGCAGGCTCCGCCGGGGGTGGACATCACCCGCCCCAGTCCGGCCCGGATGTACGACTACATCCTCGGCGGCACGGAGAACTACGAGATCGACCGCAAGGCCGCGGAGACGGTCAGGGCGAGCATGCCCGACCTGGAGGACGCCGCCTGGGCGAACCGCGGCTTCCTGCAGCGCTCGGTGCGCTGGCTGGCCGAGCAGGGCATCCGGCAGTTCATCGACATCGGCGCGGGCCTCCCGACGCGGAACAACACGCATGAAGCGGCGCAGGCGGTCGCGCCCGACGCGCGGGTCCTGTACGCCGACAACGATCCGATGGTGGCGGCGCACGCGAAGACCCTGCTGGCGGGGTCGTCCGGAACGGCGTTCATCACGGCGGACTTCCGCGATCCCGAGGGGCTGCTCGGGCAGGAGGAGGCCATGGCGCTGATCGACTTCTCGAAGCCGGCGGGGCTGCTGCTGGTGGCGGTGACCCACTTCGTGCCGGACGAGGACGACCCGTGGGGGGTCGTCGGGCGCTACATGAGCCGGCTGGCGCCGGGCAGTTATCTGGCGCTGTCCTCCATCACGAGCGAGCGCCAGCCCGACAAGGCGGTGGACACGGTGCAGGCCGTGTACTCCAAGTCGTCCACCGGTGCCGTCCGTGTCCGGACCCGCGCGGCGATCGACCGTTTCTTCACCGGGCTGGAGATCGTCCCGGCGTATGAGGGGGCACCGGCGGAACTCTCCTACGTTGGGCAGTGGGGCGCCGACGATCCTGACGCCGCCGATAGTGATGGATCGCGCTGGGGTTACTGCGCTGTTGGGAGGAAGAAGGCATGAGGAAACCGACCATCGAAGAACTGGGCGTCGACCCCGACGCCATCGACTGGAAGCGCTCTCAGACGGACGAGGGCGGCATCGAGGTCGCGTTCGTCGGCGAGTGGACACTGCTGCGCACGTCCGGAGATCTGATCTCGGTGTTCGACGAGCACGAGTGGGCCTGCTTCCTGGACGGCGTGAAGAAGGGCGAGTTCGACCAGGCGGCATCCTGATCCGGCCAGATCTGTGATTCACAAATTCGGAAGGCGTATGCTGATGCCGGCCGTATGTCAAGGGAGGTGGCTCCGATGAGCGAGGCGTACGGGGCCACCATTGCCAAGCGGGGGCTGGCGCGCCGGCTGCGGGACCTGCGCGTCGAGGCGGGATACACGGCCAACCAGGTCTGCGACCGGCTGAACTGGGGACGGGGCAAGGTCGGCCGGTTCGAGGCCAACAACTGGGTCCGTCCCGAGCTCAGTGACATCCGCGATCTGGCGCGCATCTACGAGGGCAGCGACCTCGGGGAACTGGAGGAGCTGGCGACGCGCGCCCGGAAGCGGGCCTGGTGGCGCGACTACCCGGATGTCTTCCACAACGAGTTCCCCGGTTACGAGGGGGACGCGTCGAGCATCCGGGTGGTCATGCCGCTGGTACTGCCCGGCCTGCTGCAGACCCTGCCGTACATGCAGGCGCTGCTGTCGTCCGGGACGAAGTCGCCCGAGTGGCGGGAACAGGCGCTGCGGGCCCGGCTGCGGCGCCAGCAGATCCTGGACCGTGACGACGGGACGGCGCCGGAGCTCACCGCGCTGATCACCGAGGCGTCCCTGATGTACGAGTGGGGCGACCCCGGGGACCGCCGCGCCCAGTACCGGCACATGCTGACCATGGCCGCGCGCCCGAACGTCGAGCTGCGGCTGCTGCGCCTGTCGGACGGCCTGCATCCGGGCATGTCGACGCTGGTCAACATCTTCCGGTTCCCCGCCGGCGAGCCGTCCATGGTCTTCCTGGAGAACGACGCGGACATCCAGGAAATCGACACCCCCGGAAAAGTGGAGGCGTATGACGCGATCTTCGAACAGATCCGCCAGGCGGCGCTGAGCCCCGCCGACACCGCGGACCACCTGGAGAAACTCATCGCGACACTGGAGTAGGACGTATGGACCTCTCTCAGGCACGGTGGTTCAAGGCCACCGCCAGTGCGAGCAGCAACGGGGGCTGTGTCGAGGTCGCCGACCTCGGCACCGCGACCGGGCTGCGCGACAGCAGGACACCGGAGGCCGGGGCGCACGTCGTCGCCCGGTCCGTCTTCGCCTCGTTCCTCGACGATGTGCGGGCGGGCCGGTACGACCGCTGACCGGGCCGCACACAGGATCCCCCAGGGCTGCACCCCTGGGGGATCTTCATGTGTGCGGCCCTCTCTCAGGCGCCGTCCACGCTACAGCGCCGCCCTCGGGGCGGTCCCGTGTCCGCCGGTACACGTTTTCGGTACCCCGGGTGGATGAAGTTTGTACGCATTCGGGTGCCTCGGTGAACGTCTCAGCTGTGAACGCATGATCCTTGCGATGTCGTGCGCCGAGAGGCCAGAAATGTGCGAAGCTTTGATCTGTGATTCACACATAGCGAGTCGCGAACCATCGAGTTTCATGTCGCGAATGTCTGAATCGCGAATGTCTCCGCAACCCCCGAGGGTGGGCGCCATGACGAAGGCCGCGACGATGTGCGGGATTCCCTGGAGGCTGGAGAACGGCGGCTGCGCGGCCCTGCCCCTGCCCGCCGACGACTCCATCGCGAAGGTCGCGCGCGCCCACGTCAAAGGACTGCTCCCCGCGCTCGGGCTCTCCATTCAGGACTCCGACGACATCACGCTCATGGTCAGCGAGCTGGCCACCAACGTCCTGCAGCACGCCACGCCCTGCGAAGGCGGCCCCAGCGCCGAACTCTGGGTCTACCAGCGCACGGACGGCCACGGGCGGGACGAGCTGGTCGTCAAGGCGTTCGACACCCTCCGCACCTGGCGGCACCGCCCGGACAAGGCCGGCCCGATGCTCGAACACGGCCGCGGGCTGGAGATCATCGAACTGCTGACCAAGGGACGGTGGGGGCACCACGCGTCCCGGTCCCGGCTGGCGGCGCCCGCCGTCCCGGGCAAGGCGACCTGGTTCGCCCTGCCGCTCCCGCACACCGTGCGGCGCCGCCACGTCTGGCGCGTGGACGGCCCCCACGCCACCAAGGACCTGCACGCGCTGCTCGTCCAGCGAGGCGTCATCCACCTCACGCCCAAGGACGAGCTCGGCATGACCGTCCTGTCCGGTCGCGGCGACGTGACCGTCTGGTGCGAGGCGGCGACGTTCCGCTGGCGCGTCCGCTCCGCGGAGGCCGGCCGCCTCCCGATCAGCGACATCACCGAGGCGTGCGAGCAACTCGTCCAGCTGTGCGAGTCGATGGACGACCCAGGAGCCGGCTGACTCCCGCCGGCGTCGCGTGGCCCGTCGGGGGGGCGGGCCACGCGACGCCGCGCTCAGCCGCTGACGAGACGGCCGTTTCCTTCGTCCACATCCGGACGGCCGGGCCGTGAGCTTGCCGGGTCTCGGTGAGGGAGGACTGTCCTTTGCGAGCCCTCTCCACAGGGCTCCCGCGTCGCATGCGCGGACGAAGCAAAGTCAAAGGACGGATCATGTCAAACGAAACTCCCTGCCGGCGCTCGGTGGAAGCCGAGGCGGCAGGCGTGGTGGAAGCCGTGGTCGCAGCCGCGGTGGCCACCCACACGACCGAGTACTTCGCGATCGTCAACTACGTGACCGAGGATGGGCCGAAGACCTTCGCGGAGACGGTGCACCTCGACACGAAGCTGAAGGCCACGGAGCGGTGCCGCGCAGTGGTCTCGGCCATCCCGGAATGCTCCGGGATGAAGGCTGTCGTGTACTCCTCCGTGGAACCCAACCGGCTCAGCAGGGCGGGCGAAGCGTTCGAGGCCTACGTGTTCGCCGTCTACGTGACCGAGGACCTGGACAAGGACGTGCCCGAGGACAAGGGGATCAGGTTCTACAACGACCGGTCCACCAACTCGGGCTCGTCCCGCAAAGAGACGATCCCGGGGCGGGCTTCGAGGATGGACGCCCCCGGCGGAGCGACCCGAGAGATGCTCTACCAGGGCTTCACCTCGGGTGTGCCCGACAAGATCAAGACGGTCATCAGCTTCAAGATCGTCTCCAGCAAGATCTAGACCAGCGATGCGAGCCGGCCGGTGAACCGGCCGGTGCTGGTTCCTGAACAACCCACCCATTCGGTCGTGAGGCCATGGGATGCGTGCCGTATCCAGGCGCGCCGACACAGGGGCCCGGCGCATGCCGGGCCCCACCTTCTTGTACCGGGTGGCTCACCTTTGGGGGTGAGGGGGCGTATGGCTAGCACGGTGGATGTGCGGTCGGTGCGCCGGTTCCTATCGTTCGGTCCATGATCATGAGAAGTGCGGCGCTCTGGTGTGCGGTGGCCACGGTTCTGGCCTTGGCGGGGACGGGTGCGGCCGGCCCGGCGGAGGCGGCCGGGCATGGTGGGCTGCGGGCGGTGGTGGAGCGGCTCACCGGGCCGGACGGGGCGCCAGGGGCGCTCGCGGAGGTCGACGATCGGTACGGCCGGCGGGTGGCGACCGGTGGCGTCGCCGACATTCGGACGGGGGCGCCGGTCGATCCGCGCAGCCGGTTCCGGATCGGCAGCCTGACCAAGCCGTTCACCGCCACCGTGGTGCTCCAACTCGTCGGCGAGGGGCGGATCCGGCTGGACGCCCCGGTGGAGCGGTACCTGCCGGGGGTGGTGCGCGGGGCCGACAACGACGGGCGGGAGATCACCGTCCGCCAGTTGCTCCAGCACACCAGCGGGCTGCCGGACGTTCTGGACTACCTGACTCCGATGGACGTCCTCAAGGACCCGCTCCGGCACTGGGAGGCGCGTGACCTGGTGGACATCGCCCTTCCGCATCCCCGGGAGTTCACCCCGGGCGAAGGCTGGGGCTATTCCAACACCAACTACCTGGTGGCCGGAATGATCATCGAGCGGGTGACCGGGCGTCCCTACGGGCAGGAGATCCGGCGGCGGGTGCTCGTTCCCCTCGGGCTGCACGACACCTTCGTGCCGAGCGACGCGCCCGGCATTCCCGGGCCGCACCCGCGGGGATACGTGCGGCCGGAGTCCGATCTGGTGGACGTCACCCGTCTCAACCCGACCGTCGGCGGCGCCGCGGGCGGAATGATCTCCAGCGCCTCGGACCTCAATCGCTTTCTGGGGGCGCTGCTGCGCGGACGCCTGCTGAGGCCGGCGCAACTGCGGGAAATGCTGCGGGCCCGTCCGACGGGACGCGCGTCGGGATCCAAGTACGGCTTGGGGCTGGAGAGGCTCCCCGCCAAGGATCTGCCCGCCTGCGGCGACGGATTCTGGGGGCACGACGGCGACATGATCGGTTTCAGCGCCCGCACGGGAGCGACCATGGACGGAAGGCAGGCCACCGTCATGGTCAACCTCAACCCGGGCGGCGGGCCGACCCTGGACGACGCCATGGACGATGCCCTCCCCATGGCCCTGTGCGGCAGATGATTCATGATGTGCGGGTGAGGAAGTCGTATGTCGTGACCGGAGGCGGACGGGGGATCGGGCGGTCGGTGGTCGAGCGCCTGGCGGCGGACGGCGGACGCGTCGTCGTGATCGAACTCGACCCGGCCGTTCTCGAATGGACGCATGACCACCCGGACATAACCGCGGTCGCCGGAAGCGCCGCCGATGAGAGCGTCGCCGAGCGTGCGGCCGATGCGGCGCAGGAGGCGGGAGATCTCGTCGGCTGGGTCAACAACGCGGCCGTTTTCCGGGACGTCGTGAACCCGTCCGCCCGTGAGCTTCTGGATCTGGTCGCGCTGAACTTCGATCCGGCCGTGGTCGGTTGTGTGACCGCGGTCCGCCGTTTCCTGGACGCCGGAACGGGTGGCGCCATCGTCAATGTCTCGTCCCATCAGGCGCAGCGTCCGGTGCGCGGCTCGCTGCCCTATGCGACGGCGAAGGCCGCGGTCGAGGGGCTGAGCCGCGCACTGGCCGTCGATTACGGCCCGCACGGCATACGGACGAATGTCGTCGCGCTCGGCTCGATCACCACCGACCGGTACGAGACCTTTCTCGAAAACCAGCCCCGGGAAGAGGCGGCGCGAATAGAGAAGGAAATGCGATTGCTTCACCCGCTGGGCCGCGTCGGGCGTCCGGACGAGGTGGCCGCCGCCGTCGCCTATCTGCTCTCGGACGAGGCGAGTTTCGTCAACGGGGTCGTGGTCCCGGTGGACGGTGGGCGCCACGCGGTCGGCCGCGACCCCGAGGAGCTCTGACGACCCCGTGTTTTCCCGGATGACCTGGGCAAACGCGGATAGTTGGACGCGTGGTCCCGGCCCCCGGTTGGCGTCGAGCCCAAACATGGCCAGAAACCTCTATTGATCAGTGAATACCGGTACATCTAGGGATCCGCTCGACCAGGAGGGATCCACAGGGGTGAAGAAGCTTCTCGTCACGGGGGCCGCCGCGATCGCGGCGGCGGGAGCCGGAGTGCTGGTGGCGACGCCCGCCGAGGCCGCGAGCCCGGTCCAGATCTACCGGGTGTACTACAACTCGCCCGGCAGCGACACGGGCTCGAACAAATCGCTGAACGCCGAATGGGTGCAGCTTTTCAACACGTCGAGATCGTCGAAGAACTTGAAGGGCGTCAAGCTCCGCGACAAGACCGGATACACATTCACTTTCGGCTCCTTCACCTTGAAGGGCCGTAAGTCGGTCTACGTTCACACCGGCGGGGGCTCCAGCACCGCGACGCACCGTTATTGGGGCAAGAAGTGGTACGTCTGGAACAACACCGGCGACACCGCTTACCTGCTCTACGCGAGCGGCCGGGTGGCTGACAAGTGCTCGTGGGGTCGGACGGGTTCCTCGAAGTACTGCTGACCGGCGACGACCTGCCCGGCCGCGCGGGCCGGGCAGGTCCACCGGCCGGTCAGCGGCCGGCGGGTTCCCACCAGCGCAGGTTGGCGGCCGCCTGGTCCACCGGCTCGATGATCTCCCACGCCTCCGCGATCAGCCCGTCCTCGGCCACCCGCACGATGTCGACGACCGCGATCTCCGGTCCGCCGCTCGGCAGCCGGCGCTGCGAGTGCACCACCACGTGATCAGCGTCGCCGAGCACATGCCGGACGTCCACCCGCATTCCGGCGAGCGGGCCGAGCGCCGCGCGCACGGCGGCGAGCCATTCCTCCTTGGTCGACGAGGTCGAGTCGGGCCTGTGATGGACGAAGTCGTCGCTCAGGTACGGCTCGATCGCGTCGACGCCGCCCGCCCCGATCAGCTCCGCCAGTGCCCGTTGGACGATGTCCTTGTTGTCTTCGGTCATGGGTCGCAGTGTTTCCGCGGTCGCGATGGTTGTCGATGAAATGGCATGTCATGGCGTCCGGCGCCACGATGAGTACCCTCGATGATCGTGAACACGGTCGGGGAGATGCTGAGGGAGTGGCGGCACCGCCGCCGACTCAGCCAGCTCGATCTGGCGATCGCCGCCGACGTGTCGGCCCGTCACGTCAGCCTGGTCGAGACCGGCAGGTCCAACCCGAGCGCCGACATGGTCCTCCGGCTGGCAGACCAGCTCGACGTGCCGCTGCGTGATCGCAACCGGCTGCTGCTCGCCGCCGGCTTCGCGCCCCGGTATCCCGAGCGCCCGCTCGACGGCGACGCGCTGTCGGCAGCCCGCGGCGCGGTCGAGCGGGTGCTCCAGGCGCACGAGCCGTACCCCGCGCTGGTCTTCGACCGCCGATGGAACATCCTGATGACCAATCGCGCCGTCGACCCGTTCTTCGCGGACGTCGACCCGGACCTGCTGCGGCCGCGGCCGAACCTTGTGCGCCTGGGGCTGGACCCGCGCGGGCTCGCCTCCCTGGTCGTCAACCTGGCGGACGTGCGTGCGATGTTCCGCTCCCGGATCACGCGCCAGCTCGCCACCGCGCCCGACCCCGAGCTCACGGCGCTCTACGAGGAACTGCTGGCGCCCGGATCGGAGGACGCGGCGGACCGCTCGATCGAGTCCGACGTCGCGATCCCGATGATCATTCGCGTCGGCGGACGGGAACTGCGGCTGTTCTCGACCATCACCACGTTCGGAACCCCCATGGACATCACCCTGGACGAGGTGGCGATCGAGTCGTACTACCCGGCCGACGCCGAGAGCGCCGCCTACTTCACGGCGTCCGGCGGCACTCCCTGATCAAGGTGGCCGGGGCGGAGAAGGCCGAGCGGATCAGGGTTGGGCAGGGACGTGGACAGAGTGCGTGGCAGGTCGCTGTCTGCGGCTTTGCGGACAGGGGAGTCGCCTGGACGGTCTCCTATGTGTCGCACGTCGGCATGAACAGACGCGAAAACTAGATTCCTAAGGAGCGCGCCATGGAACGCCGCCTCACCGCAGAACTCGACGACATCGACCAGCTCATGGTGCTTGGCCAGGCCATCAACGTCGTCGTCTACGCCGAAGAGGGCCGCGAAGGGCTCGAAGCCCACATCGAGGCCATCGGCAGCGAGTTCGAGACCGAGGCCGACCGTGCAGAGCTGATGCCGTTCATGAACGAACTCGAACTGGGGCTCTTCCCGGTGGTGACCCGCTCCGGTGGGCTCCCGGCGGGCATGAACGTGCACGGCGACTTCAATCTCTCAGCCGACCAGGGCAGCATCGCCGCCGCCGTCGTCAACGGACCGGTGACGCTCGATGGTGGCCGAGTCGACATCGGAGGCGCTACCCCGGCTCCGGCCAAGGTCGAAGGCCACCTGACGGTCACCCTCAGGATTCCCCTCGACCTCAGGATCAACGTCCGCCTCAAGGGCGGCGACATCACCACGCACGGTGTGCCGGAGGGCAACGCTCGACTGCGCACTGACGCCGGAACGGTGACCCGCCACCAGGCGTAGGCCACCGGAACGGCGCACTGAGGGGCCCGGCCATGCCGGGCCCCTACGTCGTTTGGCCGACGCCGTCCAGACCCCTCCGGCGGGCCACCCCCGGCCCGATATCGGGCACGGTGCTCGGGCGCGCGGACAGATCCACCCCCGGCGAGCGCGTTCGTCTTTCTCACACGCCTGTCGGCGATGGTCTCGTCAGATCGTGCCCGAGGCTTCCAGGCCGGCGATGTCCTCGGGAGCCAGGCCGAGTCGTTCGTAGATCTCGGTGTTGTGCTCGCCGAGGGCCGGGCCGAGCGTGCGGACCCCGCCCGGTGTGTCCGACAGCTTCGGGAAGACGTTGTGCATCGGGAAGTCGCCGAAGTCGGGATGGGCCAGCCGGATGATCGCCTCGCGCGCCTTGTAGTGCGGGTCGGCGAGCATGTCCTTGGCGCGGTACGTGAGCCCGGCGGGGATCCCGTTCTCGTGGAGCAGGCCGAGCAGCGGCGCCGAGTCCTGGCCGGCGGTCCAGGCCGCGATGAGGTCGTCCAGTTCGTCCGCATTGGCGCCGCGTGCGCCGTGCGTGGCGTAACGCTCGTCGTCTCCCAGTTCGGGACGTCCCATGAGCGCGGCCAGGCGGCGCCAGATCGTGTCCCGGTTCGCGGCGATGAGGACGGGCCCGTCCTTCGTCGGGTAGACGTTGCTGGGCGCGACGTTCGGCAGCACCGACCCGGTGCGTTCCCGCTGGTAACCGGCGATCTCCCACTCCGGGACGAGTGACTCCATCATCGCCAGGACCGCCTCGTACAGTGCCGAGTCGACGATCTGCCCGCGTCCCGTCCGGTGGCGGGCGTGCAACGCGACGAGGGTGCCGAGGGCGGCGAACGTGCCGGCCAGCTCGTCCCCGAGGGAGATGCCCGCGCGGGACGGCGGCCTGTCCGGATCTCCGGTGACGTACCGGATGCCGCCCATGGCCTCGCCGATCGAGCCGAACCCGGCGCGCGGCGCGTACGGGCCGTCCTGCCCGTATCCGGTGACGCGCGTGATGATCAGCCTCGGGTTCTCGGCCCGCAGGTCGCCCGGCGCGAGACCCCAGCGTTCCAGCGTCCCGGGACGGAAGTTCTCCACCAGGACGTCGGCCTGGGCGATGACGCGCCGGGCGAGCGCCTGACCGTCCCGCGTGCGCAGGTTCAGCGTCACCGACTTCTTGTTGCGCGCGAGGATCGGCCACCACAGCGACATGCCGTGCGGCTTCTCCCGGCCCCACTCGCGCATCGGGTCCCCGGTGCCCGGCGGCTCGATCTTGACGACCTCGGCGCCGAAGTCGCCTAGGAGCTGGCCGCAGAAGGGCCCGGCCAGCAGCTGCCCCATCTCGACGACCCGCAAGTCGCCGAGCGCGGCGGCGTCATCGTTCCCTTGCCGGATGCTCATCGTTCTCCTCGCAGGCTCACAGCTGCGGCGCGGATGTGGGCGCGCATCACCGACTCGGCCCAGGCGGGGTCGCCGGCGGCGAGCGCGGCGACGAGTTCGCGATGGTGGTGCATGCTTCGTGACATCTCGTCCGCGTCGTAGCGGCGGAACGTCCCGACGATCAGCGGAGCGTGCATGACGGACGTCAGCATCGCGGGCAGCCGCCGGTTTCCGGACGCCTCGATGACCGCCGCGTGGAACGCGGAGTTGAGCCGCGCGACCCGCCCGAGATCGCCCGCCGAGGCGGCCTGCTCCATCGCGTCGCACCGTTCGTGCAGGTCGCCGAGGACGTCCGGGCCGGGCGCCCGGCTCGCCGCCCGTGCGGCGGCGTAGGGCTCCAGCAGCGCCCGGAGCTCGAAGATCTCCTCGATGTCCTCGCGCGTCCACTGGACGACCCGGGCACCGCGGTGCGGCAGAACCTCCACCAGGCCGTCCGACCCGAGCCGCTGCAGCGCCTCGCGCACCGGCGTGCGCGACAGCCCGAGCGTCTCCGCGAGCTCGGCCTCCCCGAGCCGGCTGCCCGCCTCCGCCGCGCCCGAAAGGATCATCTGCCGGACGGCATCGTACGCCGTGTCGGTGGCACGCCCCATCGTCCCTCCTTGGCGATGATTGCATGCAATATAGTCCTAGAGAGGTGAGTCAAGGCCAAATGGAGGACGTTTTGCATACAACGGTCCTGGAGGTCGGGCCGCGTGACGGCCTGCAGAACGAGGATCGCGTGCTCTCACCCGAGGACAAGATCGCCTTCATCACGCGGTGCGTGGACGCGGGTGCCCGCCGCGTCGAGGCCGTCTCCTTCGTCGACCCGAGACGCGTCCCGCAGATGGCGGGTGCCGAGGAGGTCATGGCCGGAGTGCCCCGCCTCGAAGGCGTCTCCTACAGCGGGCTCGTCCTCAACCGCCGCGGCCTGGACCGCGCGATGGAAGCGGGCGTGGACGAGATCAATGTCGCCGTTCCGGCCTCCGACACGTTCTGCGTCCGCAACCAGGGCTGCACCACGTCCGACATGCTCGACGCCTGGGACGGCATCGCCGCGGCCGCCACCGACGCCGCCGTCCCCATCGGAATGACGATCGCGACCGCCTTCGGCTGCCCCTTCGAGGGCGACACCCCGCCCGCCCGCGTCGCCGAGATCGCCCGCCGCGCCGCCGATGCCGGGGCCTTCGAGGTGGGGCTGGCCGACACGATCGGCGTCGGCGTCCCGGCGGAGGTCCGCGACTTGTCCCGCCGCACCCGCGAGGCGGCCCCCGGCACACCGCTGCGCTTCCACTTCCACAACACGCGGAACACCGGCTACGCCAACGCTCTCACCGCGCTGGACGAGGGAGCCGCAACCCTGGACGCGAGCGCCGGCGGTTTCGGCGGCTGCCCCTTCGCTCCCGCCGCCACCGGCAACATCGCCACCGAAGACCTTCTCTACGCCCTCCACCGCACCGGGGTGGAAACGGGCGTCGACTTGGAGCGGATGGCGAAAACGGGGACGTGGCTGGCCGGCCTCCTGGGCAGGCCGGCCCCCGCACTTCTGGGGCGTGCGGGCGCGTTCTAGGGCCCGTGGAACGCTTCGCGCTCCCATTCGTGACGTTCCTGCGTGTGCAGCCGCCAGTAGTGCTCGGCGATGTCGTCCGGGTCGAAGTCCGTCCCCGGCTCGACCGCGCCCGCGACGGTGACGCTCGCGACATGCACCCCGGACGGCCCGTACTCCTGGTCGAGCAACTCGACCAGCGTTCGGACACCCGCCTTGCCCAGCGACAGGCTGACGTACCGGCGCTTCGGCTCCGGCATCCCGCCGGTGATGAGGAACGTTCCACGGCCCCGTTCCGCCATCGCGGGCGCGACGTGGGCGGCCGCCGTGATCGCACCGACCACGTTGACGGCCCAGGCGTCCATATGGCCCTGGACCGACAGTTCTCCCGGCGCGTCGGGCCTGATGAGCGCCGCGTTGTAGACGACGACGTCCGGCGTGCCGAACTTGCCGGTGACCTCGTCCAGCGCGGAGCGCAGCGCGACCTCGTCGGTGGCGTCGGCCGTCCCCGCGACCACGGGCACCCCCTCGACCGCTTCGGCCGCCGCGCGAACCGTCCCCTCGGTCCGCGCGATGAGCCCGACCGGCAGCCCCTCCCGGGCGAACCGGCGGGCCACCGCCCGCCCGATCCCCGGACCGACCCCGATGATCAACGCGCCTGCCATCCCCGGCCTCCTTCGCTCGGGGACGACGCTACGCCCTCACATCGATGTGAGGGTCAAGCGTCAGTTCAGATCGAACTTGACCTTCTGCCCGTCGATCGAGGTGACCTTGATCATGACGGGCCCGACCTGGGAGCTCTCCCCGTTGCCGATCGTGGTGGGCGCCGACCCGCCGGCCGAGACGGTCATGCCCTGAGCGTTGATCTGCGAGACCGTGACGTCGACGTCGTTGACCTCCACGGTCTGACCGGCACCGCTCACCGTCACATGGCATTTCCCGTTGACGCAGCTGTGCGAGTTGCTCTGGCAGCCGGTGACCAGCAACACCCCGCCGAGCGCGAGCACCGAGAGAACCGGAACCGAACGCTTCACCATTACCCCCTGATTGAGCGATTTTGGGGGATTTGATGCATCGGCCCGCCCTTCGGTTCCCCATGAAACGCGCGCCGGCGTCAGGCGGGCAGCGAGAGGTGACGGGGGTTGGCGACGGTGAGCTTGTCGGTCACCGAGGCGCGCACGGCGGTCACGACCTCGTCCATGCGGTCGTCCAGGACGCCGTCGCGGATGGCTTTCGCCAGGTCGGTGTCGGTTTCGCAGCCGAGGCTCGTCAAGCGGTTCTGGTGGGCGATCTTGTGGGTCTCGCCTAGAAGGAGTTCCCGGCGCGCTATGCGAAGGGCGGAGGCGGCCACGCGGGCATGGAAGCGTAGACGGTCGTCAGGCTGTTCGGCTTCTGCGAGAAAAGTGCCCACGGCGTCTATGAGAGTGTGTGCGTCCGGTCTGTCGTGAGGGGACGTATCCGGGGTCTCCGCGTTCTCCAGTGGGTCTTGGACGAGCGTGGGTTCGGTCAGGCCCATGGCCAGGAGAAGGTCGTGTTCCTGTTCGCAGACTCTGCGGCCTAGGACCGCGTACTCGATCGAGAGGTCGGCTCCGCTCAGGTAGCGCTCGGCCTGGTGGCGGCACAGGATCGTCCAGCGAAGCGTGCCGTAGACCTCCCACCAGTGGAGCTCTTCCGGCGTGGGCGGGGTACCGCCTGCGGCGGCATAGCCGGCGAGGAGTTCTTCGCGTGGGCCGAAGCCGCCGACGGGATGGGGAGAGCCGAAGCGCCATGCTTTGACGCACAGCCAGCCGAGGTCTTCGGCGGGGTCGCCGAGGTGGGCGAGTTCCCAGTCGAGGACGCCGGTCACACCGCTGGGCGCGATCATCAGGTTCCCGTTGCGGAAGTCGCCGTGGACGACCGTGCGGCGACCCGACGAGGGCGGGCGGTGGTCGGCCAGCTGGCGCAGCGCGAGCTCGACCGCGGGACGGGCCTCGAACGCCGAATAGTGCGCGGTGAGCGCGGTCAGCGGGTCGTCGCCGGGGAGACCGGGGACCGGCGGCATCGTGTGCAGGCGGGCCAGGATGCCGCCCAGTTCGCGGGCCAGGCCGGGACGTTCCGTCCGCAGGATGCGGCGGGGGATCGTCTCCCCGGACAGCCGCTCCATGATCATGTACGGCGAGCCGGCCAGGTCGTCGCCGTGGTCGACGAGGCGCGGGACGGGGACGCCGGCGTCCGCGGCGGAGGCGAGCAGCCCGGCCTCGCGGGCCATCGCGGCCGGGTCGGGGGACGCGGGCGGGTCGCGGCGCAGGATCAGGGCGCGGCCGCCGGCGTCGAACGACCAGGTCTCCCGGCTCGCGCCGCCCGACAGGCGGCGGAGCCCGGTGACGGCCGCGCCCACCCGGTCGGCGAGCGCTCGCTCCAGGGTGTTCGGTTCCACGGGTCTCCTTCGTCAGGACTGCAGGCCGAGGGCGCGCACGCTGAGCGTGTCCAGAGTCTCCAGGAGGCGCTCGGTGCCCGGGGGATCGTCGCCCTGGACGAGCCACAGGTACAGCGAGTGGTCGACCATCGCGCCGAGGACGCGGGCGGTCATCTCAGGGTCGAGGTCGGACGGGACGAGCCCCTCGCGCTGCCAGCGCGTGATCGCCCGCGCGGAACGTCCCACCGCCGCGGCCCGGTGCTTGCGCCGCAACCCCTGGAACTCCTCGTTGAAGGTCGCGACCTGCTCGATGATCGCCATCATCTTCGCGTTGCGCCGGTACGCCTCGTAGTAGGCGCGGTTGGCGCGCCGGACGCGGTCCGCGGGGGACGGGCCGGCGGACGGGACGAGGTCGTGGTGCGTCATCTCCTGGAACAGCCGGTCGGCGACCTCCAGGAACACCGCTTCCTTGGACGGGAAGTAGGTGTAGAAGGACCCGTAGGCGACGCCCGCGTGCCGGGTGATGTGGGCGACGCGGGTCTCCGGGAAGCCGCGCTCCTCGAACACCTCGCGGGCGGCGGCGACGAGGCGCTCCCTGGTCCGCGCGCCGCGCTCGGTGAGCGGCTGCCCGCCGGGATCGTCGCCGCTCCGCATCGCCGTGGTCCCTTTCGCCGGCGGTTGACAACCGGATGTGCGCAGGAACAGTATCCGAGCATCGGGCAAGTTGATATGACTGTCAAGTCAACTCTTGACGCCGCCGACCGGGCCGTCCGGAAGGAAAAGCATGCCGCGACTGCGTGAGGTTCCCCGCGCCGAAGTCACCGACGAGCGCATCCTCTTCTTCTATGACCACCTCTTCGCCCCCGACCGCGACCCGGCGGCCGACCACGGCACCGCGACCGGGTCGCCCGGCGACTGGTGGACGGTGTTCGCCCAGTCCCCGGACGTGTTCCGGCACGCCGTCCGCGGTTTCGCGCTGTACCGGAACGCCGAGCTCGACCCCGTCCTGCGCGAACTCGGCCAGTGCCGTGCGGGCTGGGCGCGCGGCAGCCAGTTCGTCTTCTCGCAGCACTGCAAGCAGATGCGGGCGCTCGGCATGGCCGAGGAGAAGATCGAGGCGATTCCGCACTGGCAGACGGCCGACTGCTACTCGCCGCTGGAACGGGCCGTCCTCGCCTACACCGACTGCCTCGTCCTGGACGGCGGCCGCGTCCCCGACGCCGTCTTCGAGGTGCTGAAGAAGCACCTCTCCGACAAGGAGATCCTTCAGCTCACCTACATCACCTGCATGTACGACATGCACGCGACGATGTCCCGCGCGCTGCGGCTGGAGTTCGACGACCGTCCCGAGCCTGTCGTCGAGGTCGCGGCACCCGAGGGCTACGGCACCCGCGACATCGCCGCCGACCTGACCGGGGAGGGCTGATGCTCTTCCCCGTGCCCGACCGCGTCCGGGACGTCCGGGACGCCGTCCACGCGTTCATGACCGAACGCGTCGAACCGGCCGAGCCCGAGCTCAACGCCGGAGACCGCGGGAAACTCCGGCAACTCCGCCGGGAGGCCGAGGACGAGGGGCTCTGGGCGCTCGGCCACCCCGCCGAACTGGGCGGCGGCGGCATGCCCTTCCTCGACTACGTCTACGTCAACGAGGTGCAGGGGCGCAGCGAATGGGGCCAGCTCGCCCTCGGCACGTTCACGCTCCAGGACTCGCTCATGCTGCACAAGTACGCGAGCCCCCGCTGGCGTGAGCGCTATCTGGCCCCCATGGTCGCAGGGGAGGTCTCGCCGAGTTTCGCGATGACCGAGCCCGCCTACGCCGGCTCCGACCCGACCCAGTTGCAGACCAAGGCCGTCCTGGACGGCGACCACTGGGTCATCAGCGGCCGCAAGTGGTTCACCACGGGCGCCGCCGACGCCGCCTACACCACCGTCATGTGCCGCACCGAGCCCGAGGGGACCGCTCCGCACCGCTCCTTCAGCATGATCGTCGTGCCGACGGACACGCCCGGGTACCGGATCGTCCGGGAGACGCCCGTCCTCGGCCTGAACGGCGGCCACTACGAGGTCGCCTACGACGACGTCCGCGTCCCGGCCGACAACCTGCTCGGCCCGCGCGGGCACGGCTTCGTCATCGCCCAGGAACGGCTCGGCCCCGGCCGCATCTTCCACTGCATGCGCTGGCTCGGCCAGGCTCAGCGCGCCTTCGAGCTGATGTGCGCCCGGCTCGGAACCCGCGTCGCGTTCGGGGAGCCGCTCTCGGCGAAGCAGCTGATGCAGCAGCACGTCTTCGACTCCTACACCGAGATCCAGGCGGCCCGCCTGCTCACCCTCCAGGCCGCCGAGCAGATCGACGCGGGCGACCAAAGCCTTGGGGCGAATGCGCGCATCGAGATCGGCGCGATCAAGGTCGTCGGCGCCCGCATGCTGCACAACGTCATCGACCGGGCCATCCAGGTCCACGGCGCCGCCGGTCTCACCGATGACCTCCCGCTTTCCCGCATGTACCGCCACGCCCGCGAGGGCCGCATCTACGACGGCCCGGACGAGGTCCACATCCAGAGCACCGCGCGACGGATCCTGAAGGCGATGGCATGAGCACGTCGCGCTGATCACCTCGGATGATCGGTGGTGCGGGGGCGTCGCGCGGCAAGACGTGCGGCGCGGCGCAGGGCGGCGTCCTTGGGATACACCTCGCGTCCCAGGCTCGGCCGGGCCGGACGGCGTGCGCAGAACTCGCAGCCGGGATCACCGCAGGCGTCCTCGCGCCACTCATCGCAGTACGGGCACAACGCCGCGTCGAAGGGTTCCGAATACTCCTGACGGCGACCGCAGCGGGCGCACATTCCGGGCCAGTGCTCGTCCTTCGGCATCTCAGGGCTGGAGGAGGAACAGTTTCCGGTCGACGCGGTCGAGAGCGCCGCCGCGGCCGAAGACCAGGCCGGTGGCGAAGTCGACGAGGCGTTTGGCGTCTCCGTCGGGTAGATCCGTCAGGTCCATGAGCACGGGCACGCCCTTGCGGAAGAAGTGCCCGACGTACAGGACCTCGTTGTAGTTCTGAGGACGCAACGACTTGACCACCACCCCAGTCTGCCCGTCCCCCTCACCGGGTCAAATGACCCACGCCACGTAAAGCGCTCTCCGCCGAACGCGAAAGACGTCAAGAGCACTTGACGTCAGGAGAACCTGACGCCCATGCTCGGAGCATGGTCACTCCAGATGGGATCGAACGGGACATCACGCTGACGAGCGCGGCCGCGCGTTACGACGACCTGTGGGTCCGGGACGCGGTCGGGGAATCACCTCTCGGACGCGAGGAGGTGCTGGAGATGCTCGCGCTCGGGGAGGTGATCGCGCGTAAGGCGGTGTACGGACGCCAGTTGGCCGTGCGGTCGGCGCGGCGGGCCGGGGCGTCGTGGGCACAGATCGGCGCCGCGATCGGGGTGAGCAAGCAGGCCGCGTGGGAGGCGCACGGCAAGTGGATCGACGACCAGGCCGAACAACACCGCCAAAGCGACTACCAGGGCCTGGACGAGGAACAGGTGGAAAGCCTACGCAGACTCGCCGGCCGCGCCGACGAATAGGCCCGCAGGTCCCGGGCCCGAGGAGGAGAGAATGCAGTTAACACCCCTGGCTTGAGTTTCCCTTGGGGAGCAAGGGGAAATCTGGCTGCTAGAGGGAACGGAGGCGATTGGCATGGAGGTCGTTCTCGAAATGACCCTGCCGAGGAACGCCGAGAGTGCTCCGCTGGTGCGGCACACTCTCGACGCCTCCCTCCGCGGGCTCGGGGTGGGATCCGAGATCCGTGCCGATATCGCGCTCGCGCTGGGCGAGGCGTGCGCGAACGTCATCCAGCATGCCGCGGCCGGAATGGAGTACGAGGTACGGGCGCGGATGGATGGCGCGAGATGCGTCGTGGACGTCATCGACGGGGGCACGGAGGACGCGGTGGACGGGGCCAACGGGTGGGAGGGCGCGCCTGCGCCGCCGCTGGCCGAGAGCGGGCGCGGGCTGCAGTTGATGCGGGCGTTCACGGAGGAACTGCACATCGCGGGCCGGGTGCACCGGAACGGCTCGATCGTGCACTTCGAGAAATCGCTGGCGAGCTGACGGCCCGGCGGGCGATCGCCCGCCGGGCCGCGTATCGGGGACGGGTCAGCCCGTGACGGGGAGGTCGTGCTCGACCGGCTTCGGCGCGGGCGCCTCGGACGGGCCCCCGGACGGCGCGGCGGCGCGGCCGCAGGTCGCGGACGCGATCCGGATCGCGCCCTTGCCGCCGGGCAGGGTCAGCTCGATGGCGGTGACGGCGAGCCGGCCGTCCGCCGTGCGCTGCTGCTTGTTGAGGACGACGGCCGTCCGGCCGAGGCCGTCCACGTCGACCGGGACGGTGGTGTTGGGCGGCGGCGAGGAGTCGAGCCGCTTCCCGGCGAGGACGGCGCGGGCGAGGTGCGCGGAGCCCTGCCCGCCGACGCACTTGGCGGTGACGGCGCTCGCCAGCAGCCGCGCGGCGGGGACGGACAGGTGCGCGACGGACGAGCGGGCGTGCGCGGCGGAGGCGCTGACGTCCAGCGCGGACGCCTTGACCAGCTTGGTGTGGTCCTCGCGCAGCAGGCTCTTGCTGACCGTGCCCGTGCTGGACGAGACGGCGGGCACGGGCGGGACGGCGATCGGGCCGGTGACCGTCAGCCCGTACGCGGAGCCTTCGCTCCCGGGCGTGGCGGCGAGTGCGGGGGTGGCGGCCGCGGCGAGGCCGCCGGCCAGCAGGCCCGCCGTGGCGAGCCGCCTGATGACATGGGTGTGACGCATGGACGTACTCCGATTCTCGTGAGATCTGGGGGCGGTTCCGGCGGCCGGTCAGGCGGTGATGAACACCAGCGACCCGAGCGGGACGCGGGACAGCGCCTTCAGCGCGTCCGCGGGCACCCGGACGCAGCCGTGCGTGACGGCCTTGCCGAACACCGAGGTGTCGGGCCAGCCGTGCAGGGCGACGGTGCCGGGGCCGCCGCCGAAGGTGTCCAGGGTCGCCGAGTGGGTGCCGAGCGGCAGGACGATCGGGCTCGGCGTCTTCTTCGCCGGGGCGAGGTTGGCCATGACGAACGTCCGGCCGGGCGGCGTCGGGGTCTTGGCCCCGCCGACCGCGACGTTCCATCGGCCCACCCGGCGTGCCGACTTCTCCAGCGTGAGCCGCCGGCGGGCGAGGTCGACCCGGACGGTGTAGGGCGTGTGCGCGGTCTTCAGCCCGGCACCGGAGACCCAGCCGCTCGCCTTGTTCGGACGGCTCGGCAGCAGGACGCGCCGCCAGCCGCCCGACGTCTCCACCACGGGCACCCAGGTGGGGCCGCCCAGTTCCGTGGTGGGGAGGGTGGCGACGCGCCGTCCGCCCGGCCGGTCGAGCACCGGCGCCGGGCTGGTCGGGTGCGCGACCAGGCCGTCGGTGGCGCCCGAGGGCGTCGCGTCCTTGGGGGCGCCGGAGACGGTGCCGTACGTGGTCGCCTCCGGGACCTTCGCGGAGCCGGCGCTCCCGCCGGTGCCCTCGGCGGACGCGGTGCCGTGCCGGGACGAGCCGCCGCACGCGGCGAGCGACAGCAGCAGGGCCGTGGTGAGCCCGCCGGCGGTGACGGCGCGGAGGGAATGCCATGGGGCATTTTTTGTCGCCATGGGGCGGGATGTTAGTAGTGGTGAAGACGTTCGCATCGGGAATGGCGAAAAATGCAGCAGAACCCCGACTCTAAATGTCGATAATCGTCGATTTGGTGGGCTCTCTGTGGAATGTCGCTGCTTATCCGGGAAAAACGGATTTCACGGGACGGTTCAGGCGAGCATGGAGAGCGAGCCGTCCTCGTCGTCCGGCCTGGAGGCCGCGTCGTGGAACTCGGCGAGCCCCCACAGCAGGGCGGCCCGCGCGGGCGCCGGCATCTCGGCGAGGACGCGGGTGAGATCCTCGCGCCGCCGCAGCCGGAGCCGGTCGAGGAGGGCCCGCCCGTCCGCGCTCAGCCGGACGGTGACCTCCCGGCGGTCGCGTCCGATGTCGCGGCTGAGCAGCCCGGCGGCCTCCAGCCGGTCGCACAGCCGGCTCGCCGAGGACACCAGCGCGCCCAGCTCGCCCGCCAGGTTGCTGATGTTGACCGGCCCGCGCTCCAGCACGAAGAGGGCGCGGAGCTGCGTGGACGGGACGGGGACGTCCGGGGCATTGTTGGCGCGCGACCAGACGTTCATCAGGGTGGAGGCCGCGTCGTCGAGCGCGGCCGCGGACTCCGCGGCGCCATCACCCGACGTGGCCACCATGCCCTCCACTGTTACACACGACGTCGCCCACGGCATACCGGGATCCGTGGATCCCGGGTGCCGCGGGGTGGCTGCGCGGCTACCGGCGAGGAGCGACGATGCATGGCGAACCCGGGCACGACGGCCCGTTCGAGAAGGTCGAGGAGGCGATCTGGACGGCGCGGCCGCACGAACTGCTCACGGCGGCGGACGACCTGCTCAGACGGTACGCGGACGGGGCCGGCGCCGAGGTGCTGCTCATCGACTACCGGCAGGCGTACCTCGTCCGGACGATCTCCGGTGGCGACGACGTGCCGGTGGACAACACCGGGCCGGGGCGGGCCTTCGCGTCGCAGCGGACCGTCCGGGAGGACGGCGGCCGGCTCGTCCACCTGCCGCTGACCGTTCGGGGGGAGCGGCTCGGGGTGCTGTCGGTGCGGCTCCCGGACGGCGGCCCGGCCTGGCTGGACGGCTTCGCCGCCACCCTCGCCCGCGCCCTCAAGATCGCCGACCAGGGCACCGACCTGTACCGGCGCGTCCGGCGCCGGACGCGGCTGACGCTCGCCGCCGAGATGCAGTGGGACCTGCTGCCCGCGCTCGCCTTCGACTCCGCCGAGTTCCGGTTCGCGGGCCAGCTGGAACCCGCGTACGCGGTGTGGGGCGACAACTTCGACTGGTCCGCGTCCGGTGAGCGGCTCACGCTGACCGTCAGCAACGGGATGGGGTCGGGGACGGAGGCGGCCGCGCTCACCCACCTGGCGATCAGCGCCCTGCGCAACTCTCGCCGGTCCGGGGGCGACATCGCCGAGCAGGCGGCGCTCGCCGACGAGGCGCTGTTCGCGCGGTACCGGGGCGAGCGGCACGTGGCCACGCTGCTGCTGGAGTTCGAGCCGGCGACCGGGCGGGTCCGGGTGATCGACGCGGGGTCGCCGAGGATCTACCGGATGCGGAACGGCGCCGCCGAGGAGGTCGGGTTCGAGGCGCAGATGCCGCTCGGGATGTTCGGCGACACCCGCTACACGACCGAGGAGTTCACCGTCGACCAAGGAGACCGGCTGGTCATCGTCAGCGACGGGGTGCACGCGGCCCTGTCTCCGGCCGGGATCCCGTACGGGGAGTCCGCGCTGCTCCAGGCCCTGCGCGCGACCCGGCTGCAATACCCGGCAGAGGCCGTCCGCACGATGATCCGGCATTTCGTCGCCTACCACGAGGGCACCGAGCCGGTCGACGACGCGGTCATCGTGTGCATCGACTGGCTCGGGGCGCGGCCGGACGCCGCGGACGTCAGCGGGGAAGCTTGACCACAGTGACGAAGAAGTCGTCGATACGGCGGACGACGGAGATGAACCGGTCGAAGTCGACCGGCTTGGTGACGTAGGCGTTGGCGTGCAGGTCGTAGCTGCACAGGATGTCCTCGTCCGCCTCGGACGTGGTGAGGACGACGACGGGGATGCGGCGCAGGTCGTCGTCGTTCTTGATCTCTTCGAGCACCTCGCGGCCGTCCTTGCGCGGCAGGTTCAGATCGAGCAGCACCAGGTCGGGACGCGGGACGTCCGCGTACTCGCCCTGCCGGCGCAGGAACGCCATGGCCTGCTCGCCGTCGTTGACGACGTGCAGCGTGTTGTTGACCTTGTTGTGCTCGAACGCCTCGACCGTCAGCAGGATGTCGCCGGGGTCGTCCTCGACGAGCAGGACCTCGATGGGGCGGGGGCCTTCGTTCATCATCCGTCCTCTCCGTCGCCGGTGGACGGCCGCACCGGCAGCGTCCAGTGGAAGGTGGTGCCGGGGGCGCCGCCGGAGTCGCCGGTGTCCAGCCAGATCCGGCCGCCGTGGTACTCGACGATCTTCTTGCACAGGGCCAGGCCGATGCCCGTCCCGGTGTACTCGTCGCGCGGGTGCAGCCGCTGGAAGATCAGGAAGATCCGGTCGGCGTAGCGGGGCTCGATGCCGATGCCGTTGTCGGCGCAGCGGAACTCCCACTCGTCGCCGGCACCGCGGACGTCGATGGTGACGCGGGGCGGCACGCCCTCGCGGCGGAACTTGATCGCGTTGCCGATGAGGTTCTGGAAGAGCTGCGTGAACTGCGTGCGGTCGCCGGAGACCTCCGGCAGGTCCGCCACGTCCACCTCGGCGCCGGTCTCCTCGCGCAGCGTCGCCAGGTTGTCGAGGGCCCGCCGGGCGACGTCGTTCAGGTCGACGGACTCCTCGGGACGCGACAGCCGGCCGACCCGCGAGAAGCTCAGCAGGTCGTTGATCAGGGCCTGCATGCGCTTGGCGCCGTCGACGGCGAACGCGATGTACTGCCTTCCCCGCTCGTCCAGCTGGTCGCCGTACCGGCGCTCGATCATCTGGCAGAAGCTGGCGACCTTGCGCAGCGGCTCCTGCAGGTCGTGGCTCGCGACGTAGGCGAACTGCTCCAGTTCGGCGTTGGAGCGGCGCAGCTCCTCGGTCTGCTCGTTGAGCGCCCGCGTCTGCTCGTCGAGCCGGCGCGTCTTCGCCTCGCTGGCCCGCCACTCCTCGATGATCCGGGTGCGCATCGCGTCGATGATCGCCGCCAGCTCGTTGATCTCGGCCGGGCCGGGGACGTCGAGGCGGTGCCCGAAGTCGCCGTGGGACACGGCGCGGACGCGTCCGGTCAGCGACGACACCGGGGTCAGCACGGTCCGGCGGAACAGCAGGGCGAGCAGCAGCGCGGCCACGACGACCACCACGAGCGCGGCGACCGTCGACCACTGGGCGGTCTTCGCCCGGGACGTGAGCTTCGCGGCGGCCCGGTCGTGCAGCCTGGTCAGGCCGGCCTGGAGGGGCGTCATATCGCCGCGTGCCTCGTTGAGCAGCCGCCGAGCCCGCCGGCTCTGGTCGGGTTCCAGGCCCTGACCGCCCGGTCCGGCCGCGACCTCGTCGGCGAACTCGGTCCGCCACGCCCGGGAGTCGGCGGTGGCCTTGGCGAGCAGGCGGTCGACGTCCGCCCGGCCCGGCACCCCGGTGAGGAGCCGCCGCATCCGCGCGGCGGACACCGCCTCCTGCCGGACGGCCGCCCGGTACTGCGCGACGTGCCCGGCCCCGCCGTCCTGCGCGTAGTCGCGGATGGCGGCGTCCTGGTTGGTGATGGCCGTGGTCAGGCGGAACTGCTCCAGCGTCGCCGGATCGACCCTGTTGAGGAGGACGTCCCGGGCCTGGTCGTTCCCGTACAGCGCGAATCCGGCCTGGACGAACGCCGCCAGCAGCAGCGCGCCGAGAACGAGGGAGCCGATCCGGTAGATCTGGACGAGCCGCACCCGGCCCATCCCGTGCCCCTCGGGGATCTCCGTCTCCGGCAGCACGACGCCCGGCCCGGTGATGCCGCGTTCGCGCGCGAGTTCGGTGTCCCCCGATCGCGGGGTCATCAGCCGTCTCCGCGGCTCAGCAGCAGCACGGCCAGATCATCGGACAGCACGTCCCCGTTCAGCCGTTCCGCCTCCGCGATGAGCCCGTCGACGAGCACGTCCCCACGCTGCCCGGTCCCATGCGCGGTCTTGGCCAGCCGCATCAGGCCGGACAGGTCGAGGTGCTCGCCGTCGTCGCCTGTGTAGCCCTCGATCAGCCCGTCGGTGTACAGCAGCAGCCCCCACGAGTCGCCGAGCTCCAGATCGACGGCGGGCCAGCCGGCGCCGGGGATCAGCCCGAGGGCCGGGCCGTGCGGCTCGTCCGGGATCGCCTCGACGCCGGCGGGCCCGAAGAACAGCGGCCGCGGATGCCCGGCCCGGTGCAGCCGGGCGGTGCGCCGGTCGGGCGCGATCGTCAGCATGCAGACGGTCGTGAAGATCTCCTCGCCCCACCGCTCGTGCTCCAGGACGGCGTCGAGCGTGTCCAGGAGCCGCGGGCCGGTGTGCCCGGCGAGGACGAGCGTGCGCCACGCCATGCGGAGCCGGACCCCGAGCGACGCCTCGTCCGCGCCGTGCCCGCTGACGTCGCCGATCACGACGTGGACGGCGCCGTCGGCGGTCTCCACCGTGTCGTGGAAGTCGCCGCCGAGCAGGGCCCGGTCGCGTCCCGGCCGGTAGCGGGCATGGTGCCGCAGCGACCGGTCGTGCAGGATCGGGACCGGGAGCAGGCCGCGTTCCAGCCGGGCGTTCTCCCGGCTCAGCGCCCGGGCCTCGACGAGCTGCCGCTCGGACTCGTCGGCGCGCTTGCGCTCGATCGCGTAGCTGATCGCCCGGGTGAGCAGCGCGCTGTCCACGTCCTGCTTGACGAGGTAGTCCTGGGCGCCGGCGGCGACCGCCGCCACGCCGACGTGCGCGTCGGCGAGGCCGGTCAGCACGAGGACGGCCGTGGCGGGCGCGTGCGCCCGGACCTCGTGGAGGGCGTCCAGGCCCCGGGCGTCCGGAAGGGAGAGGTCGACGATGACGCACTGGATGTCCGGCCGCAGCGCGGCGACGGCCTCGGCCAGCGTGGTCGCCACGGTGATCCGGACGCCGGGCTGGGCCTCGGCCAGCAGCTCCTCGAACAGGAACGCGTCGCCCGGATCGTCCTCGACGAGAAGGAGGTGCGGGGAACCGGCGACACCGAGGAGCCGCTCCGCACCGCGACTGTTCATCGCGGCCATGTCTCAGCTCCTTCGGTCGGGCGCAACCGGGGACGACGGCGGGGAGTCCCTTGTCGTCCAGCAAATGTTAAGGGCACCCGCTCGCCGGGCTGCACGGCGAACACCCGCAACGGAGTCTTCGGCCACTCAACCTACGCGTGTCGCGCGTAACGATGCCGCCTCCCGGACCACTACCTCGTGACAGGAACACCTGGACGGACGGAGGAGCCCGCGGTGGCAGACGAAGCCCCCGATGAACAGCGCTTCACCGCGATCTACGACGAATGCCGCCAGCGCGTGTGGGCCTACGCCGCCGCCCGCGCCGGCGGGCAGATCGCGGACGAGGTGGTGAGCGAGACCTTCGCCGTGGCGTGGCGGCGGCTTGCCGACGTCCCCGACCCCGCGCTGCCATGGCTGCTCGGTGTCGCGCGGAACGTCCTGCGCGACGGCCACCGCGCGGAGGTGCGGCGCGAGTCGTTCGCGGCCGAGCTCAGGCGGTGGGCGCCGCGACCGGCGGGCGACATCGCCGACGATGTGGCGGAGCGGCTCGCGGTCGTGCGCGCGATGGCGGCGTTGCCCGAGGGGGATCGGGAGATCCTCATCCTCATCGCCTGGCAGGGGCTGACGCCGCGCCAGGCCGCCAAGGTCGTCGGCTGCTCGCCCGCCGCGCTGCGCGTCCGCCTCCATCGTGCCCGCCGCCGTCTCCTCCGCGCCGCCGAAGCGGAGCCGGCGGGCGGCGGGGCGGGGCAGGCGGCGCGTCCGCAGGTGGGGATCATCAGTGAGGAGATGTCATGAGCGACGTGTTGCGGACCCTGCGGGAGGCGCGGCCCGCCGAGCTGGACCCGGATGTGCCGGTCGACGAGGGAGTCCGGCAGGCGGAGCTGGCGCGGGCCATGGCGGCCGCGCCCTCGGTGCCGTCCTCGGCGGCGGTGCCGGCGCGGCGGCGGATGCGGCCGGTGTGGGGTCTCGGGCTGGCCGGGGCGGTCACGGCCGGCGCGGTCGCCGCGGCCGCCGTCATCACGACCGGCGGCGGCGCCACCGGCGGGAACGGGACCGGGCCCGGCCGGAGCGGCGCACCCACCGTGACGCTGGACGCGAGGACCGTCCTGCTCGCGGCCGCGGAGAAGGCGGACGGTCAGAGCGAGACGATGCGGGCGTACTGGCACCAGGTGACGATCTCGTCCAGCACCTACACGGTGGGGACGGGCGGCGACCGCTACGACATCACGCTCCGGAGCAGGTCGGAGGGCTGGACGCCGAGCAGGCCGGGCGGCAAGCAGTGGGCCGGCCAGCAGGACCTCGGGGCGCGGCCCGCGACGAAGGCGGACGAGGAGGCGTGGCGGCGTGCGGGGGCGCCCACCACGTTCAAGATCAAAGTTCCGGTCGCGCCGGGCGCCAAGGGCCGCCTCAAGCCGTTCACGGTTACGACCGCGCCCGGTCGCCGCCACTTCAACGGCTCGCCGCTGGTCGACGGGGACAAGGTGTTCTGGCTCGGGCGGAACGTGACGATGAAGGACCTGCGGTCGCTGCCGTCCGACCCGAAGCGGCTCAAGGCGGAGCTGATGCGCTGGTACAAGGGGCACGACACCGAGTCGAACCGGCCGATGGCGGCGGACGAGTGGCTCTACACCGTGGCGCGCGGCCTGGTGATGGACATGCCGGTGAAGCCCGAGGTGCGGGCGGCCGGGTTCCGGATGCTGGCCGGGCTGCCGACCGTGAGATCGCTCGGGAAGGTCACCGACCCCGAGGGGCGGGCCGGAAACGCGATCGCGATGGAGGAGAAGACGCCGGTCGGTGTCATCCGGCACGAAATGATCATTGATATGTCGTCCGGTACCGCGCTGGCCAGCATGAACGTGATGGCGGCACCGGCGGCCGGGTCGCCGATCCCTGCCGGGCGGACGATGGACTCCACCGTCACGGTCGGCACCGAATGGACGGATTCGAAGCCACGCTGACGGCATTGACGAAGGGACGGTGCCACAGGGCGGCGCCGTCCCTTCCCGGCGTTAGTGGCCGAGATGTGATCAGGCGCTTTTGGGTGTTCGGCGCGCGGTTTTCTGCGCGGCCCTGCGTTGTGCGGAGGCGGCCCTGGCACGGTTCAGGCTTTCCCGTACCTTGGCGGCGCCGCGCGTAGCGGTCACGGTGTCCTTGGCACGCCCGGCGTAAACGGCGAGGACCTCGGCGACGGGCGGAGGCTGCCATTCCTCCTTCAGCACGATCGGCAGGACGGGCACGGGTGCGGCGGCGGAGTTTCCGGAGACGGGGTTTCCAGTCACGGGGTTTCCAGTCACGGGGACGAGCGCGAGATGCGATTGGCAGTGCGGGCACTGCACCCCCGGATGGGTGTCTCTGCTCATAACAAGAATCATTACGCAAGGGTCTGACAAAACAACCCCGGCGCTTTTGGGCGCCCGCCGAACGGTTATGTGTTCCGGCCTCCAACGTGCGCGGCGTGGACGCTGTCGGCCTGGGCATCGTGCCGGAGGAATGACGCGCCGTAGCACACCAGCGCGACGATGACGGCGAGCCAGGCGACGGCGCGTCCGGCGCGCAGCCCGTACCCGCAGGTGATCCAGAGGAGGTGCAGGCCCGCGCGCCGCCAGGGGTCGCGTTCGCCGTGCCGCCGCATCTCCAGCGCGCTGTAGCGGAAGTCCCTGGCCACGCGGCCGCGGTCCGCGTCGGCCGTCGCTCGGGCCAGTGCCAGGTACAGGACCCGCAGGCGGTCGTCGTAGGGCGCGTCGCCGCCGCGTGCGAGGTCCTCGGCGAGCACGGCCCGGCCGCCTCGGTGCCCCGGCCGCAGCCGGCGCCGGCCGGGGACGGTCGCGAACAGGCAGTCGCCCGTGATCCGCAGCGCGTCCGTCCGCAGGCCGAGGAATCCGCAGCGGCTCAGGTCGACGTCGGCGAGGAGCAGCCCGGTCGCGTCGGCCCTGCGCAGCGAGGTGAGCCGGACGGCCGGCGGGCCCGCCCACGCCGGCTCGGCGAGCCCCTGGATCTGGTGGGCGAGCGACCGGACGGCCGCCGGGCCCTCGAACAGCGTGTCCTCCAGGTCGAGTTCGGCGTGCCGCAGCCGGAAGTCCGCCTCCCCGTGGACGGTCGCCCCGCGGGCCGTGACCAGCGGCGCCGCCGCGTGCACCCGCAGGCCGCCGTGCACGGTCGCGTCCGTCAGCCCGATCCGGCCGCCCGCCACCAGCGGGCCGAGCCACACGCCGTGCCGGAACCGGGTCCGCTCGAACCGGGCGTGCCGGGCGACCCGGACGCGCTTGAACGACACGGATCCACCGAAGCACGCGGCCTGCATCGCCGCGTCCCGGCCGAACCGCGCGCGGTCGAAGCAGGCCGCGCCCATGAACACGGCGTTCCGGAACGACGCGTCGGCGTGCCATCTCGTCTCGCCGAACACGGCGTCCCCGGTGAAGACGGCCTCCTCGAACGACGCGTGCCGGTGGAAGCGGGCCTCGTGGAAGGAGACGTTGCGTCCGAACCGTGCGCCACGGAACGAGACGTTGCCGAAGAACCGCGCGTCGTAGAACGAGACGCCGCCGAGGAAGCAGGCGCCGTCGAAGGAACTGTCCCCCTCGACGCAGAAGCCGCGCAGGGCCGCGTCCGACGGCAGCACCGCCCCGTCGAAGCGGGTCCGGCCGAGGTGCGGGCGGCCGTCGGGACCGGTGACGGCGTCGAGCACGGCGTCGAGCAGCCATGCCGGGACGGTGACGCCGCGCAGGTCGACGTCGGCGCCGGGGCGCAGCGCGGCCACGAACCGTTCGAACTCGCGGGGACGCAGATGGGCCGCGCAGCTCCCGAGTTCTCCTGAGGCGCGTCCGGTGCAGCCGTGGACGGCCGTGCAGCGTGGCCAGAACACCGTGGGCGGCGCGGCCGGGCGATGGCGGGGCTCGTGATGGGTCACGGTCTTCGTTCTACCCACGCGGGCCCCCGCCGTGAAGGTCTCCCGGTAGTCAGGTCGTTACAACCCGCGGGTCAGGCTTGGCTCGGCCGGCCATGCCGGAGTGATCTGCGGGAACCCCGGGCAGGATCGAGGTGTTCAACACTTCGATACGACACGCGAGTTCTACATTTGTTCATGTTCGTCAGGGACAATTAAGGCATGACCGTCAACCCAGGACAACTCCCCCAGGCGTCCGAAGCGCTGCCCGACGACCGCTTCCTCGACCGGGAGGAGAGCTGGCTGAGATTCAACCAGCGCGTCCTGGAGCTGGCCGAGGATCCGGACCTGCCGCTGCTCGAACGCGTCCGCTTCCTGTCGATCTTCTCCAGCAACCTCGACGAGTTCTTCATGGTCCGCGTCGCCGGCCTCGCCCGCCGGATGGCGACCGGCCTCGCCGTCCAGTCCGCCAGCGGCCGGCAGCCCCGCGAGGTGCTGGAACGCACCGGCGAGGTCGCGCACGAGCTGATGCTGCGGCACGCGTCCTGCTTCCGGCACGAGGTCCGGCCCGCGCTCGGCGACGAGGGCATCGACATCCTGCGCTGGGACGAGTTGGCCGAGACCGAGCAGGAGCGGCTGCGGCGGCTGTTCCGCGACCGGATCTACCCGGTGCTGACCCCGCTCGTCGTCGACTCGGCGCACCCGTTCCCCTACATCTCCGGCCTGTCGCTCAACCTCGCGGTGATCGTCCGCGACCCGGAGACCGACGCGACGATGTTCGCCCGGGTCAAGGTGCCGCCGCTGCTGCCGCGCTTCATCGAGGCGTCCCCCGACCGGTTCACGCCGCTGGAGGACGTCATCGCCGCGCACCTCGGGCAGCTGTTCGTCGGGATGGAGGTCGTCGAGCACCACGCGTTCCGGGTCACCCGCAACCAGGACCTGGAGATCGACGACGACATCAGCGAGGGACTGCTGCAGGCACTGGAGCGCGAGCTGCTGCGCCGCCGGTTCGGCCCGGTCGTCCGGCTGGAGGTCGAGGAGTCGATCTCCGACGGCGTGCTGGAGCTGCTCACCTCCGAGCTGGCGGTGGACGAGGGCCAGATCTACCGCGTGGTCGGGCCGCTCGACCTCGGCGGGCTCGCGGCCATCGCCGACCTCGACCGGCCGGAACTGAAGTACCCCCCTTTCGTCCCGTCGAAGGAGGCGCTGCCCGAGGACGCGAGCATCTTCAGCGCGATCCGTGAGCGGGACGTCCTCGTCCACCACCCGTACGACTCGTTCACCACGACCGTCCAGCGGCTGATCGAGGACGCCGCGACCGACCCGCGCGTCCTCGCGATCAAGCAGACGCTGTACCGGACGAGCGGCGACTCCCCGATCGTGGACGCGCTGATGAGCGCGGCCGAGGCGGGCAAGCAGGTCGTGGTCGTCGTCGAGCTGAAGGCCCGGTTCGACGAGCGCGCCAACATCGCGTGGGCGCGCAAGCTGGAGACGGCCGGCTGCCACGTCGTCTACGGGTTCGTCGGGCTGAAGACGCACTGCAAGCTCGCGCTGATCGTCCGGCAGGACGCCGAGGGCCAGCTGCGCCGCTACTGCCACATCGGCACCGGCAACTACCACCCGAAGACCGCCCGCCTCTACGAGGACTTCGGGCTGCTCACCGCCGACCCCGAGGTCGGCGAGGACGTCAGCGCCCTGTTCAACCACCTCACGGGCTACTCGCGGCAGAGCTCCTACCACCGGCTGCTCGTGGCGCCGAACAACCTGCGGTCCGGGCTCGTCCAGCGGATCGAGCACGAGATCGACAACCGGCGGGCCGGGCACTCCGCCCGCGTCCGGATCAAGTGCAACTCCCTGGTGGACGAGGTGATCATCGACGCGCTGTACCGGGCGTCGAAGGCCGGGGTGCCGGTGGACGTCTGGGTCCGCGGCATCTGCGCGCTGCGTCCCGGCGTGCCCGGCCTGTCGGACGTGATCCGGGTGCGGAGCGTCCTCGGCCGCTTCCTGGAGCATTCCCGGGTGTTCGCGTTCGAGAACGGCGGCGAGCCCGAGGTGTGGATCGGCAGCGCCGACCTTATGCACCGCAACCTGGACCGGCGCGTCGAGGCGCTCGTCACCGTCACCGACCGGGCCCAGCGCGACGACCTGCTCGCCCTGCTCGACCGGGCCATGGACGACGGCACCCACGCGTGGACGCTCGCCGGCGACGGCACCTGGACGCGGAGCACCCCGCGTCCAGGCGAGACCCTGCAGGACATCCAGACCCACCTGGTCAAGAGCCGCCGGTGGAGGACGGTCGATGGCTGAGCCCACCATCCGGGCCGCCGGTGCGCTGCTGCGGCGGGACGGCCCCGAGTTCGCACTGATCCACCGCCCCCGCTACGACGACTGGTCGTTCCCCAAGGGGAAGGTCGACCGGGGCGAGCATGTGCTGCGGGCCGCCGTCCGCGAGATCGAGGAGGAGACGGGGATCGTCCCGCGGCTCGGGCGCCGGCTGCCGACCGTCACGTACCCGGTCAGGGAGGGGACGAAGCACGTCGACTACTGGGCCGCCCGGCCCGCCGCCGAGAGCGCGTTCAGGCCCAACGACGAGGTGGACGAGCTGGTCTGGCTGCCGGCCGGGGAGGCCGAGGCCCGGCTCAGCTACGGGCACGACATCGAACTGCTCCACGAGTTCCTCGGCGGGCCCGCCGCCACGTCCCCGCTCGTGATCCTCCGGCACGCGACCGCGGGGGAGAAGCACGCGTGGCGGCACGCCGACGAACTGCGGCCCCTGGACGACGCCGGCCGTGCCGAGGCGGCCGAACTGGCGGTGCTCCTGCACTCCTACGGGCCCATGCGGGTGGTGAGCTCGGCGACGGCGCGCTGCCTGGAGACCGTCCTGCCCTACGCGCGGCTGGTGCGCGCCTCCGCCTGCACGGAGGCCGTGTTCACGGTCGGCGACACCGAGCCTGAACTGGCCCTGGAGAAGCTGCTCTCGATGGCCGGCGCGCCGACCGTCGTGTGCACGCACGGCGAGGTCGTTTCAGAACTCATCACCGGTCTGTGCAGGGAACTGGGCGAGAAGGTGCCCGACGACCCGAGCCTGCGCAAGGGCGAGTTCTGGACGGCGCACCTGGCCGACGGCTCGATGGCCGCCCTGGAACGCCACAGCCCTAGAACGACGGCCCGAGCGTCTGCGACCAGGTGATCGCCAGGCGGTCCCTCGCGTCCTCGGCTTCGCACCGCTCCGTCCCGTAGAGGACGCCGAGCATGAACGCCTCCTCGGTCGTCCGCGCGCGCTTCCGGGCCGCGTCGAGGTGCTCCATGGCGATCACGCCGTCCTGGTGGGCGCCGAGCACCTCCTGGATGCGTTTGGTGTCCTTGACCACCCGCTTCGCCGCCACGCCCAGCACCGGGACCGAGAGCTCGGCCGCGTACCGGGCGCGCTTGGCCGCCTTCCGGGTGTCGTGGCGCGCGAGATCGGGATCGCCGGACGTCCTGATCGACGCGTAGTCCTTCGCCATCCGGTCCCAGGCCCGTGTGACGAGCCCGGGCAGTTCCTTACGGGCCTTCTTCTCCGCCCCGGCCCCGAGCGGCGGATCGGCGGCGAGCCTGTCGAGATCGTCGAGCAGCGTGAAGTACCTCTGTTCCTTGAGGCTCGCGTTGAGGCGCCGGTATGCCGCCCGCTCCCGCTTTTCGAGGTCGCTCAGCAGAAAGGCCGGCGCGCCCTGGAACCGCATGCGCAGCACCTCAAGGTCGCGCACTTCGCCCAGCACCTGCGCCAGCCACCGCAGTTCCGGCCCGAGCGGCGCGATCCGTTCCGCGTCGAGCACGGGCCGGTAGCTGCGCAGGGCGCTCCTGGTCCTGCGCACGGCCACCCGCATCCGGTGGACGGCGTCCTCCTCGCCCAGCCGCGCCTTGGGGTCGAACCGGATGATCGCGTCCACCTGTTCGGCGAGATAGGCCAGCACGACCTCGCCCGTCGTGATCGCCGGCGCCTTCCCGTTGCAGGTGGCGGCGGTGATCCGCGACCTGGCCGCGGCCCGCGCCGCCGCCGCTTCGGGGGCCGGCACCGCGCCCCCGAGCAGCCGCCCCAGCTTGGACGACGACTTGGCCCTCTTCGCGCCGCCCTTTCGCAGCCGCTTGCCGGCCGACTTCAGCAGGTCCGGCGTCCCGCTGCCGAGTTCGACCTCGATCTCCCGCCACCGCGCGGGCTCCGCGTCCTGGCCGCGGCCCGTCACCAGGTCGTCGGCCACCTCCGCCAGCTCGTCGCCGTCCGCCCCGAGCAGCCGCACGACGGTCCGCCGCGTCTCCAGCGTCGCGACGGGCCGCAGCTCCGCCCCCCGCGTGTACGCCGCGACCAGCCCCGCGAGCTTCGCCGGGACGATCAGCGGCCGCCCGAGCGGCGCCCGCAGCTCCTGCTTGCGGTCCGCGCCGGCCGGCATCTTCAGGTGCCAGCCCGCGTCCGCGCCGCCCCGGCGGCGGCGCAGCGTGATCTTGCTGGCGGCCAGCCGCAGGTCGGCGGTGTCGAAGTAGGTGGCGTGCAGCTCGTGGACCTCGGGCTCCCCGACCGACGCCACGCCCGGCAGCCCGTCGAGCTCCGGCAGGACGAAGTCGGCCGCGGCGTCGTACTTCTGCTCTATCTCAAGATGCCTCTCGGCCACGCTTCACTCCCCAGTGACGGTCGGCATACGGCATGCACACCCAGGTGACAAGCATTTCACGCCAAGATGAACGGCAACAGAAACCTTCGTGACGCTTACCGTGCACACGTCGCGGACACCGCTGCCCGCACGGTACGGGCCGCCGGGGAGGGCGCTCAGGTGAGGTGGTACTTCATGCCCATGTGGGACGGGCGGAAGCCGATCTTCTGGTAGAAGCGGATCGCGTCCGGGCGCTGGCGGTCGGTGGTGAGCTGGACGACGCGGCAGCCCCGCTCGCGGGCCCGCTCGATGGCCCAGGTGATCATCTGCTGGCCGAGACCCGCGCCGCGCTGCTCGGCGGCGATGCGGACCCCCTCGATCTGGGCGCGCTCTCCGCCGGTGTAGGTGAGACCGGGGATGAAGGTCAGCTGGAGGGTGCCGGCGACCCGGCCGGCGACCTCCGCGACGACCAGGGTGTTGTTGGGGTCCTTGGCGATCGCGGCGAAAGCGGTGAAGTAGGCCTCCGGGATCTCGTCCCCGGCGGGTGTTTCGCGGGTCGCTCCCAGGGGATCGTCGGCGAGAAGTCGGACGATCTGGGGCAGATCGTCCACCGTCGCCTCGCGGAAGGTCACTTCTTGATCACTCTGCACACTCCCAGGTTATCGGGGCGCTACCTTGCGAAATTCGTATGCCTTGTAGTACTACGGGTTGTAGTACTACGCTGAGTGGAGACCACCCCCACCGCACGGTGGTCTCGTCGCCGCGCAGGGAGAACCAATGCACAACAACGAGAACGAGGAACACTGGACCGACCACGCCATCTGCCGCGGTGCCGATCCCGACCTGTTCTTCCCGATCGGCTACTCCGCGCCCGTGCTCCGGGCGCAGCAGGACGCGGCCAAGGAGATCTGCTCCAACTGCCCGGTGAAGGCCGACTGCCTCGCGTGGGCGCTCAGGGTGGGCGAGCCGGAGGGCATCTGGGGCGGGACGACCCCGGAGGAGCGCCGCTACCTTCGCCGGACCGCCGACGCCCCCGCGCGCCGGCCGCTGCCCGTCATCGTGGTGCGCGGCGACGCCTCCGAGTCGGAGCACGCGTCGGCCGCCTAGGGAACGCTCCGCTCAAGGGAGCAGGGCCACCTTGCCCACCACCCGGCGGCTCAGCAGGTCGTCCATGACCCGGGCCGCGGATGACAGGGGTTCCGTCCGGGGCGCCACCGGTGTCAGGTCTCCCTTGGCGACCATGCCGAGAAGCTCGTCCAGGAGGACGCGCTGGTCCCGCGGGTTCGTCATCGACCAGGCTCCCCAGTCGACGCCCACGATCGTCCGGTTGCGCAGCAGCACCTGGTTGAGCGGCAGGGACGGGATGTCCCCCGATGCGAAACCGATCACGACGTAGCGGCCCCGTTCGCGCAGCGCGCGCAGGGCGGGGCCGGCGAGTGCGCCTCCGACCGGGTCGTAGACCACGTCCACGCCGCCGTCCGACCACGTGCGGGCGGCCGTTTTGACGTCCTCGCCGCTGTTCAGCGTCGCTTCGGCGCCCGCCGCCCGAGCGGCCTCCTGCTTGGCGTCTGTCGACGCGACCGCCAGGACCCGGGCGCCCAGAGTCCTCGCCACCTGGATCGCCGCCAGGCCCACGCCGCCGCCGGCGCCGAGCACGAGCACCGTCTCGCCCGGCCGGACCCCCGCGCGGTCGCGCAGGGCGAACAGAGCCGTGCTGTAGCTCTGCGTGAAGGTCGCGGCCCGCGGGAAGTCCAGCTCGTCCGGGATCGGGACGGCCGACGCCGCGGGCACCGCCACCTGGGAGGCGAAGCCGCCCAGCCCGCACATCACGAGGACGCGTTCGCCGGCCGGCAGCGTCCCCGCGACCTCGCTCCCCGGAACGAACGGAAGCGGCGGCTTGATCTGGTACCGCCCCTGGACGAACAGGGCGTCCACGAAATTGACCCCCGCCGCCCGCACGGTGACGAGGACCTGGCCAGGCCCGGGGACGGGAGGCTCGGCCTCCCTGACGACGACCGAACCGAGCTCTTCGCAGATCGCAGCGCGCATCCGCCCACTATGCCGGAAAGGCCCCGTGGCACCTTCCGGTCGTCCCGCTCGTTGACCACGCAGGGACGTCCAGACATACGGTGGCTGACATGAGCTATACCCCCGACCGGCAGCGTTCCGAAGGACTCGCCAAGCACGGCGCCCGCGCGCTGTCGTCGGCCGTGCTGATCCTCTCCGTGACCGCCGTCATGTGGGTGCTGGAGGCGTTCGACTACACGACCGACGGGTGGCTCGACCGGTTCGGGATCCAGCCCAGGGACGTGAGCGATCTTCCGGACATCTTCACGGCGCCGTTCCTGCACGCCGGCTTCGGGCACCTGATGGCCAACACGATCCCGTTCCTCGTCCTCGGGTTCGTCGCGGCGGCGCGGGGGATCGCGAAGTTCCTGGCCGCCAGCCTGATCATCATCGTGGTCGGCGGCCTCGGGGTGTGGTTCCTCAGCTCCGCCAACACGCTCGGCTCCAGCATCCTGATCTTCGGGTTCTTCGGCTACCTGGTGGGACGCGGCATCTTCGAGCGGCGGCTGGTCGACATCGCGATCGCGGTCGCCGTCGTCGCCGTCTACGGGACGATGCTGCTCGGCGTCATCCCGAGCGACCCCCGGATCTCCTGGCAGGGCCACCTGTTCGGCCTGCTCGGCGGCCTCCTCGCCTCATGGTTCCTGCGTCGGGACACCGCCTCGCCCGGACGACGGGCGGCCGGCGCGCCACAACAGCCCGGGGCCTGAACCAGTAGAAGGGTCCGCCGGCGGTCGGCCGGCGGACCCTTGCGGGGTGGTGGACGTCACCGGCGGCGGGCGGCGAGGAAGCCGCCGAAGCAGCAGGCGACGCCGATGGCGACGTTGAGCCAGTAATCCCCGATACGGACGGAACCGAGAGGATCCCCGGCCACCGTCACAGCGACCCACAGGACCCCTGTTCCGGCGGCGAGCAGCCGGGCGGTCGTCCTGCCGGGCACGTCGGCGAGGCGGCGCCTCGCCACCATCACGCCGAGAGCGCGGGCCACGGGGCCTGCGGAAAGGAGGAAGCGGGAGACGCCGTCAGCTCGGCCGGACGGTGACGTCCGAGATCACGGCGTCCCGAGGCGTCTCCAGCGCGGCGACCAGGACACGCGCGACGGTTCCTGGGGCGGCGAAGTCGTCCTCGGCGTAGGGGTGGCCTTCCTGGGCGCGGACACTGCGCTGCATCTCCGTCGCCGTCCGTCCTGGGTAGACGGTCGTGACGCGCAGGGACGGCTCCTCCGCGCGCAGCGAGTCGGCCAGGGCGCGCAGGCCGAACTTGCTCGCCGCGTACGCCGACCATTCGGGGTTGGCGCGCAGGCCGGCGGTGGAGTTGACGAAGACGACGTGGCCTCCGGCGGCGCGCAGCGCGGGCAGTAGCAGACGGGTCATCTCCGCCGCCGACACCAGGTTGACCGACAGGTGCTCCATCCACTCGTCGGCCTCCGTGCCGGCGACCGGCCCCAGATGGACCATGCCCGCCGCGTGGACGATGCCGTCCAGCCGCGCGGGGATCCCCGCCATCGCGAGGGCCGCCTCGATGCGGCGCGGCTTCGTCAGATCCAGCGGGATCGTGGAGATGGACGCCGCCCGCGGCGGCGAGGCGACCGCGCCCGGGTTGATGACCTGGGTGGCGGCGTTCGCGCCGCCGCGCAGCGTCGCGGCGAGCTTGTCGAGGCGTTCGGGGGAGCGGCCGGTGAGGACGAGGTCATGGCCCCGCTCGCGCAGCAGCTCGGCCACCGCCGTGCCGATGCCGCCCGTCGCCCCCGTGATCAGATACGTGCCCATGAGGCCCCATTCTCGTCGATCCCCTACCCCGGATGGACGCCCGGGGCGGCGCCTTAGTTCGGACGCAGGACGCGCGTGACGCCCGCGATCAGTGCGGTGGCCAGCACCCAGCCCGTCGTGACGAGACCGTACGCCACCCAGCGCGACCAGTTCACCGCGTCGTACGAGAGCTGCTGCCCGAACGTGTCGAGCGGGATCAGCAGGTCGAGCGTGTAGATCAGCGCGTGGAACGAGGGCAGTTCGTTGCCGGGCTTGACCGGGCGGGGCTGCTCGATCGAGAACACCGTCGTCCCGACGGCCAGCAGGGCGGCGAACCACGCGAACGCCAGCCAGGGCCGGTAGCCGAACCCGACCGTCCAGTCGAGCAGGTGGTTCCAGGCCCGCCCGACCGGGTTGAGCCGGCGGCGGCGCGCGCGCAGCTTGGCCAGCTGCACCTTCCGGGCCAGGTCGTCGTGGCCGATGCTGTGGTACCAGGCCGCGAGCTGCTCGTACGGCTGGAGATGGAACTCCTTGTCCCGCGCCACCCAGCTGAGCCGGTCCTTGAACTCGCCGCCGCGCAGCGTCTGGTAGGTCAGGCCATTGAGGAGCAGCTCGTCCGGCCAGATGGACGGATGGTCCATGACCATGTCGATCCGGGAGTACGACAGCATCACCCGGCCCCGAATCTTCTCCTCCGGCCAAAGGATCAGTTCGTCCGCCTGGATGTGGCTGGCGTGCAGCGCCATCCGCGCCGGTTCGGTGGCGTCGAGATGCCCACGGGAGAACGACAGGATGCCGTTGAAGCGGGCACTGCGCAGCCGGACGGTGCCGAACGCCTTGAAGCCGTTGCTGAACTCGGCGGCGTCCTCGACGACCATGTTCTGCGCGTCCAGCGCGATGCGGCCCGGATTGGACAGCGTGGTGCGCTCCATGAACAGCCCGCCGTTCATGCGGGCCCCGACGAACCGCACCCCGCCGGTGATCTCCGCGTCCCGGATGAACGCGCCGACGTCCACGACGAGGCCGCCGCCGAACACCGCCCACTTGTCCGGCGCGGACGCGGTGACGCGCGTCCGGTTCATCCGCAGGCCGCCGCTGAGCTGCGCCCTCGGCAGCCGGATCTCGCCCTCGATCTCCGAGTCCGACAGGCTGAGGTAGCCGTCGGCGCGCAGCCCGCCGCCGTCGAAGCCGGGCATCCGGCATGCGGCGAGCCGCAGCTGCCGTGTCTCGGCGTTGGAGAAGTCGGGTTCGTCCACGAGTCGGCAGTCCGACAGGAGCAGCTCGTGCTCGACCACGCCGCCCGAGACGTCCAGCTTTCCCGTGACGTAGGCGCCGCGCAGCCGGACGGCCGCGACCGCGCCGGTACGGGACTCGCCCGCCCCGAGCAGCAGCCGCGTGATGATCTCGGCGCGGACGATGCGTTCGGGGAGCGGGCCGGCGGGACGGTCCTCGCCCAGGACGACGGTCGCGCCGGTGGGAAACGCGTTCCAGAGGCGTCGTTCCGCGTCGTTCAGGCCGGGGGGCTGGGGCACGGAACCTCTTTCTACGCGGAAATCCCCTCCGCGATCAACATCGCGGAGGGGATTCCGGGCTCGGGGCTTAGAAGAAGCCCCGGCGGCGGCCGGCGTCCTGCAGGAAGCCGTCGAGCTGCCGCTCCCAGTCGGTGTGCTCGACGCTCGCGTAGTCGACGGTGAAGCGGCTGAACGCATCGTGCCCCTCGGTGAAGACCCCGCCGCGCTTGTCGAGCTCCAGCACGACCTCCATCGACTGCGGGTAGGACACGAACGTCACCTCAAGCTGCTTGATGCCGCGCGCGTACTGTCCGGGAGGGTAGAACTCGATCTCCTGGTAGAAGGGCAGCTCCTGGTGGACGCCCCATATCCGGCCCTTCTCGCAGTCGGCGTTGCGGAACTGGAAGCCGAGGTTGGAGAACGCCGCGAGGATGCGCTCCTGCGCGGGCAGCGGGTGGACGGCGATCGGGTCGAGGTCGCCCGGGTCGAGCGCGCCCGCGACCTCCAGTTCCGTCGCGACCCCGACCGTCGTGCCGTGCAGCGGGCGCCCGTACATGTGGGTGAGCGGCGCCTCCCACGGGATCGGCAGCTGGAACGGGACGCTGTGCCGCGCACCCTCCTGGAGGCTGAATCCGCCGGCGACGGGCATCTTGGCGTACTCCAGGTTGGAGTTGTACTCGTTGTCGCCCGACTCGACCTCGACCCTGGTGCGCAGAGCGAGGTTCACCGACTTGATGTCGGAGTTGAACTGGCCGCCGATGATGGTGATCTCGCCGGTGACGACGCCGCCCGGCGTGGTGTTCGGGTCGTGCAGGATCGTCTCGATCGAGGGCCCGCCGATGCCCATCGCCTGACGCAACTTCTTGAAGACCAAGGTCCGTCCTCCCGTGTCCGAGCGACTCCCCGCGCTCTCTCCCATAGACGCTGTCACGGGAGACTACGTTCCGCGAGACCTCGGTGACCTGCGAACGCCGACGTCAGTGGCCGCCCCCGGCCAGGTTCAGGCCGACGACCCCGGCGACGATGAACGCCAGTGCGGTGATCTTGAGGGCGGAGACCTGGTCACCCATGACGAGCATGCCGAGCGCGGCCGTTCCCACAGCCCCGATGCCGACCCAGACGGCGTAGGCGGTGCCGACGTCGAGGTTCTTGAGCGCGAGGCTGAGCAGGCCGAAACCGGTCACGGCGAAGACGAGAAAGCCCACCGACGGCAGCGGCTCGGTGAATCCCTTGCTGCCCTTGAGGCACAAGGCCATCGCGACCTCGAACAGGCCGGCGACGATGACGAGGATCCAGGCCATGGTTCCGCTCCCGGTACACGAGACGACGACTGTCACGCGTCGTCTTCGCCTGCCGGGTACGACGCACCTCGTCCGGGAGGACCAGTGGCCCTCACCCGCGACAACGGCCCCGCACCGCGGGATGTTCCCCCGTCAGGAGCGGCCGAGGGCGCGGTACTCCCAGCCCGCTCGGCGCCATTGCGCGGCGTCGAGGGCGTGGCGTCCGTCCACGACGCGTTTGTGCCCGACGACGCGGGCCAGCGCCTCCGGGTCGACCTCGCGGAAGTCGGACCACTCGGTCAGCAGGACGACGACGTCGGCGTCCCTCGCCACGTCGAACGCGCTGTCGCCGTAACGCAGCTCGGGGAACGCCCGGCGGGCGTTGTCCAGTGCGGCCGGGTCGTAGACGCGGACGTCCCCGCCCAGCCCGTGCATGGTGCGCGCGACGTCCAGCGCGGGCGCGTCCCGGATGTCGTCGGAGTTGGGCTTGAACGCCGCGCCCCACGCGGCGATGCGCTTCCCGGCGAAGTCGCCGCCGAGCAGTTCCCGGACGAGGTCGACGGTGCGGGCGCGGCGGCGCCGGTTGATGTCGTCCACGTGGCGCAGGAACGACACGGCCTGGCCGACGCCGATCTCCTCGGCGCGGTGCGCGAACGCCCGGATGTCCTTGGGCAGGCAGCCGCCGCCGAAGCCGAGGCCCGGGCGCAGGAACTTGCCGCCGATCCGGTCGTCCAGCGCCAGGGAGTCGGCGAGGTCCTTGACGTCGGCGCCGACTGCCTCGCAGACCTCGGCCATGGCGTTGATGTAGGAGATCTTGGTGGCGAGGAACGAGTTGGCGGCGACCTTGACGAGCTCGGCGGTGGCGAGGTCCGTCCGGACCACCGGGGTGCCGAGGTCGAGGACGGGCTTGAACGCCGCGCGGAGCCGCTCGTCCGCCCAGTCGGACGAGACGCCGAACACCAGCCGGTCGGGACGCATGGTGTCGTCCACGGCGAAGCCCTCGCGGAGGAACTCCGGGTTCCACGCGAGCTCGACGTCGGTTCCCGCGGGCGCCAGCTCCTGGACGAGACCGGTGAGGCGCGCGGCCGTCCCGACCGGCACCGTGGACTTGCCGACGACGAGGGAGCGGCGGCGCAGATGCGGCGCGAGGGAGCGGACGGCGGCGTCGATGTAGCTGAGGTCGGCGGCGTCCGACCCGGCCTGCTGGGGCGTCCCCACGCACAGGAAATGGACGTCGCCGAACTCGCCGGCCTCCGCGAACGAGGTGGTGAACCGGAGCCGGCCGGAGTCGAGCGCCTTCGTGAGCAGCTCCGGCAGCCCGGGCTCGAAGATCGGGACCTCGCCGGACGCCAGCCGGTCGATCTTGCGCCGGTCGACGTCCACACCGACGACCTCGTAACCGAGCACGGCCATGCAGATCGCGTGCGTGGCGCCGAGGTAGCCGGTCCCGATGACGGTGAGCCTCGGGGCCTCCGCGTCCACCTGCTTCATGCGCACCTCCTTCGTACACCGGTGTTTTCGCGCCTGCTCGATCTTGCCACCACGGGTGGGGTGCGTGTAGGCGGGTGTGCCGCGTGGGACAAAGGCGCCGGTCGGCGGCGTGTGGCCCAGGCTGCGCCCGTTCGTGGTCGGTGACCTGGCTCACCCAGGGCGCCCGGGCGTGGTATCGGTGTGGCCTGCATCGCCTGGATCCGGCTGATTCGGGTGGTTGTCACGGGTTACCAGCGGGTAGCATGATGGTGAGTTACCGACCAGTATTAAGCGGGGCCGCCGGCGCCGCCGGATCAGACGGAGTCTCGAATGGGGCACTACAAGAGCAACCTCCGGGACCTGGAGTTCAACCTCTTCGAGGTGTTCAGGCGCCAGGACCTCCTCGGCAGCGGCCCGTACGCCGAGCTGGACGAGGACACCGTGCGCAGCGTCCTCGACGAGGTGAACCGGCTGGCCGAGGGCCCGCTCGCCGACTCCTTCGAGGACGCCGACCGGCACCCGCCGGCGTTCGACCCGGCCGCCGGAACGGTCGAGATGCCGGAGAGCTTCAAGAAGTCGTTCAAGGCGTGGATGGACGCCGAGTGGTACCGCCTCGACCTCGCTCCCGAGTTCGGCGGCAGCGGCGCCCCGCGCTCCCTCACCTGGGCCGTCGCCGAGCAGGTACTGGGGGCCAACCCGGCCGTCTACATGTTCGCCTCCGGTCCCGGCTTCGCCCAGATCCTTTGGCACATCGGCACGCCCGAGCAGAAGAGGTTCGCCGAGCTGGCCCTGGAGCGGCAGTGGGGCGCCACGATGGTGCTGACCGAGCCGGACGCGGGCTCCGACGTCGGCGCCGGACGCGCCAAGGCCGTCGAGCAGCCGGACGGCACCTGGCACATCGAGGGCGTCAAGCGCTTCATCACCTCGGCCGAGCACGACATGGCCGAGAACATCTTCCACCTGGTGCTTGCCCGCCCCGAGGGCGCAGGCCCCGGCACCAAGGGCCTGTCGATGTTCCTCGTCCCCAAGTACCTGGTGGACCTGGAGACCGGCGAGCTGGGCGAGCGCAACGGCGCCTACGTGACCAACGTCGAGAAGAAGATGGGCCTCAAGGTCTCCACGACCTGCGAGCTGACCTTCGGCGAGAAGCAGCCGGCCGTCGGCTACCTGGTCGGCGACGTGCACCAGGGCATCCGGCAGATGTTCCTCGTCATCGAGTACGCCCGGATGATGGTCGGCACCAAGGCCATCGCCACCCTGTCCACGGGCTACCTGAACGCGCTGGAGTACGCGAAGGAGCGCGTGCAGGGTGCCGACATGACGCAGATGACGGACAAGTCCGCTCCGCGCGTCACGATCACCCACCACCCGGACGTCCGGCGCAGCCTCATGACGCAGAAGGCGTACGCCGAGGGCATGCGCGCGCTCGTGCTGCTCGCCGCGTCCTACCAGGACGCCGTGCAGATCGCCGAGCACGAGGGCCGCAAGGACGAGCAGGCCGAGAAGGTCAACGACCTGCTGCTGCCGATCGTGAAGGGCTTCGGCTCCGAGCGGGCGTACGCCCTTCTCGGCGCGGAGTCCCTGCAGACCCTCGGCGGGTCCGGGTTCCTGCAGGACTACCCGATCGAGCAGTACATCCGCGACTCCAAGATCGACACCCTGTACGAGGGCACCACCGCGATCCAGGGCCAGGACCTGTTCTTCCGCAAGATCCTTCGCGACAACGGCGAGGCGCTGAAGGTGCTGGCCGGGGAGATCAGGGCGTTCGCCGAGTCCGAGGCCGGCAACGGCCGGCTGAAGAACGAGCGGGCCATGCTCGGCCGGGCCCTCGACGACGTGCAGGGCATCCTCGACCCGATGGTCGGGTGGGCGCTCGGCTCGATGGAGAACCCGAAGGAGCTCTACAAGATCGGGCTCAACTCGTCCCGCCTGCTGCTGGGCCTCGGCGACCTCATCGTCGCCTGGCTGCTGTGCCGCCAGGCCGAGGTCGCCCTGAACGCGCTCGGCGGCGGTGGCGTGTCCGACTCCGACAAGGCGTTCTACACCGGCAAGGTCGCGGCCGCGCAGTTCTTCTGCCAGACCGTCCTGCCGCGCCTCGCGTCCGACCGCGCCATCACCGAGGCCACCAACCTGGACGTCATGGAACTCCCCGAAGAGGCGTTCTAAGCCCTCCGGACACCAAAGCAAGCAGCGCTGTAGCCCTGCCCAGTCTGGGCAGGGCTACAGCGCTGTCCGGCGGACGGCCACGGCGACGCGGACGTACGGGCTGCGCCGGCGGCGCGGCTCAGGGCCGTCCGTCACGGCGGCGCAGGGTCTCCTTCTTGGCGCGGTTGCCGCACTGGTCCATGGAGCACCAACGCCGCGTGCCCGGCCGAGACAGATCGAGGAACAGAGCCGAGCAGCCGGTTCCGGCGCATTCGCGGAGGCGCGCGAGGTGCGGCGAGGCGACCAGCTCCAGCGCGTCGCGGGCTAGGAGCGCGAGGGCGGCCGAGACGAGGTCGCCGGCGTGCCACCGCACGCCGTCGGCGTCCATCCGCGGTACGGGCACGGGCCGGGCGGCGGCGCCGTTGACCAGGTCCCGGGCGGCGGCGGAGATCGCATCGCCGCGCCACGCCGCGATGATCAGCTCGTGGATCGCCTCGCGCGCGGCGCGGGCCTCGGCGGCGCCGGTCGCGCCCGCGGGGCCTTCAGCGTGCGGGACGCACTGGTCGATCCAGGCGGCCACCGCCGCCAGATCGGGCAGCTCCTCGACGGGGTGGTCCGTACCCCGGAAGCGGAACGTCCTGACGAAGTCCAGGCTGAGGCGCCCGGCCCCCTGGCGGAAGCGTGTGGCCATACCCCCACCCTAACCAAGGAACCGGTTTAACTGGTACCTTCCGAGCACCAGTTAAACCGGTTCCTGATTCCGAGAGGTGTTCGTGCCCGTCGACGCGCAATCCGAGACGGCGACCGAGGCCCGGCAGGCTCCGCCGGGCCGGATCGTCCTGCTCCTGGCGGTCGCCTGCGGGCTGACCGTCGCGAACCTCTACTACGCCCAGCCCCTGCTGGCCGCCCTGCGCGACGCGTTCCACGTCGGCGACGTCGCAGCAGGGAGCCTGGTCACCGTCACCCAGATCGGCTACGCGGCCGGAATGGTGCTGCTGGTCCCGCTCGGCGACCGGTTCGAGACCCGCCGCCTGGTCTCGGTGATGCTGGGCGTCGTGACGGCCGCGCTGGTCGTGGCCGGGACGGCGGCGTACTTCCCGGTGCTGCTCGCCGCCGCGCTGGTCATCGGCGCGATGTCGGTGGTGGCGCAGATCCTGGTGCCTTTCGCCGCCAACCTCGCACCCGACCACCGACGCGGCCGCGTCGTCGGCCAGGTGATGAGCGGGCTGCTCGCCGGGATCCTGCTGTCGCGCACCGTGGGCAGCCTGATCGCCGAGGTGGCCGGATGGCGCGTCGTCTATCTCGCCTCCGCCGTGTTCATGGCCGTTCTCGCGGTGACGCTGCGGTCGGCCCTTCCGTCGCGCGCCCCGACGACGAACGAGCCGTACGGGCGGCTGCTGCGTTCCACGGCCCGGCTCCTCCGGGTCCACGCGCCGCTACGGCGCCGCGCACTGTTCCAGGCCGCGATGTTCGGCGCGTTCTCCGCGTACTGGACCACCGTGTCCTACGTGCTGACCGGCGCGCCGTTCCACTACTCGGAGCTGGGCGTCGGCGTCTTCGCGCTGGTCGGCGCGGGCGGCGCGGTGATCGCCCCGGCGGCCGGACGCTGGGCCGACCGCGGCCTCACGCTGCCGATGACGGCGGTCGCCTACGGCGCGGGCGTGCTGGCGTTCGTCGTGGGCGGGCTCGGTCGTGACCACGTCCTGCTCCTCGCCGTCGCGGCCGTGCTCGTCGACATGGCGGTGCAGAGCTCGTTCATCCTCGGCCAGCACACCGTCTACGCGCTCGCCCCGGAGGCACGGGCCCGCATCAACAGCGCCTACCTCGCCACGATCTTCCTGGGCGGCGCGATCGGCTCGCAGCTCGGCGCGTTCGCCTACCACTCCGGCGGCTGGGGCGCGGTCAGCGTCGTCGGCGGCGCGCTCCCGCTGCTCGCGCTACTCGCCTGGTCCGCCACGGACGCGCGAAGGTTCACCGAGTACCGGTAGTTCTTGGACGAGGCGGTGATCGTCCGCTGTTACGGGGCGGGCTTCAGGAGGGGCTTTCTCCGCGGCTTCTCGCCGGTCCGGGCTTGACGGGGTCGTTGCCGGCCGGTGCATACGGCCCCCCGCCCCCCGCGGTGTCGGCGTCCGGCACCGGGGCGGGTCTCTTGCGGGCGATCAACTGGCCGCCGGCGTACGGTGTGCCGCTGCCGGCCCAGACCAGGCCGGTCGCCGACAGTGCCGCCATGGCCACCGCAGCCCCGGCCACTACGTCCAGGACATAGTGGTTGGCGGTCACGACCACGACGACAGCGGTGGTGACCGGATGCAGTACGGCGACCCATCGCACGCGATAGCGCCGCAGCAGCGCCATGATGACCAGCGCCACCCATAAGGCCCATGCCATGTGCAGGGACGGCATGGCCGCATACTGATTGGCGGGCAGCGGTGGGCTGTGGGTGGTACCGAACCCGGCACCGGCCACGGAGTCGACGAACCCCTCACCCGGGAGCAGGCGCGGCGGCATCACCGGCAGGACGAAGAACACCACCAGCCCGGCCAGGTTCGTCAGGACGAGGGCGTTGCGTGCGGGCCTGTAGACGTCCGGGCCGGTGAGGTAGCAGAGCAGCAAGATGATCATGGTGAGGTTGGTGTGCATGTGCTGGTAGATCCAGACGGACACCTGCGACAGATCATGATGCCTGGTCAGCCATCGGTTGACGCCGAGTTCCACGTCCAGGCCGAGGCGGTCTTCCACGCCCAAGACGTCCCGGCCATGGGCGAGCGCCGCCCCGTACCGGGTGTCGGCCAGCTTTCGGACATCGCGGTAGACCTCGAGTAGCACGTAGGCGATCACCAACTCGCCGATCAACCACGGCCGCTTGCGGCGCAGTCGACGGACGCCGGTGTCACGACCGGTGCGTCGCCTCTCGGGGCGTTTGGTTCGGGCGCGAACGGTTCAGCCTTCTCTCACTCCGAACGGCCCGGCGATACCTGTGCGAGCCGCTCAACGGCCGACCGTGTACGCCGTCCGCCCGGCGGCGCGCACCGGCGGCTGATCACCGCCTCCCGTGCGGCACGGCCACACATCCACGCCCCCAGAGAATGCCGGACCCGATCGGTTGAGTCCGTAAGACGACCGCACTGCGGCCATTGCGTTCTTCTTGTGTTCTGCAGGGATGTTCCCGCTGACGCGCGGCCTGACGCCCGGTCATATCGCCCGTCCACATAAGCGTGATTGCTGGAGAATTGCACGCTTCGTTGGTCAGGAGGCCGGATGCCCGTTCCGAAACCACGGCCGTCCCTTCCAGAGCCCCGCGCGTTCGGTGCATGGGTGCGGGTTATGGCGGGGGGTGTCGCGTTTTGACTACTATCAGCCGCGTCCCTCGCCCGTTCCATTCGACCGGATGGCCGATGCGCCCTTTGCCTCTTGCCGTCGCCCTCGCCGGAGTGCTGCTGGCCGCCGGGTGCGCCGATGCCGGCAAGGCGGAGAGCGTCGCCCCGCCGACGGTCACGGCGGGCGGCGGCCCCGGTCCCGCCGACCAGGTCCGGAGCGCGTACTCGAAGGAGGGCTGGTTCGGGAGCGCGGACGGCCTGCACGCGCGTCTGGACATCAGAAGCGTCGAGCGGCAGGGCTCCAAGTCGGTGCTGCGCTACAGCGTGACATCCATGGACTCGTCGGCGAAGTCGGTCCCGTTCGAGATCGCGCTGGTCGATCCGGTGGGACGCCGGCTCTACAAGCCGACCGGGACGACGAGCGGCGCGGCCTTCACGCCCGGCGCGACGCGGGAGATGGCCGCCGAGTACCCGCCGATCCCCTCGGACGTCCAGAAGGTCACCGCGATCACCCCGGGCACGGCCGGTGAATTCACCGGCATTCCCGTGACGAACGCGACGTCCTCCTCCACTCCGACGTTGTCCGCACCGTCGAGCCCGCCGTCGTCGTCTCCCGGGTTCGGGGCGGAGCCGTTCATGGCCGCAAGGCCGCTCGCCCCGACCTCGCCGTCGACGACACCGCCCACGACGTCCTCCACGACACCGTCCACGACGCCGGGTGGGAATCCCGTGGACCTGTACGGCATCGTCGAGGCGGAGATCGGGAAGGTCGAGTCCAGCGATGCGGGCACGACGGTCGCGTTGGGCGGCGACGCGTTGTTCGAGACCAACACGGCGAAGCTGTCGAGCGGGGCGAAGGCCGTCCTGGACGGCGCGGCTCAGCGGATCAAGACGACCGCCACGGGCACGCTGACGATCGACGGGCACGCCGGTGACCAGAAGCTGTCCGGTGAGCGCGCCGAGGCCGTCCAGAAGGAGATGAAGTCGCGGCTCGGCGACGCCTTCACCTATTCGGCGACCGGCAAGCAGGGCGGCAACGGCGTCGACCTCACCTACCGGCTCAAGAGCGCCGAGCAAAGTGCCACCTCGGCGGCCGCCTTCCGCGCGCAGGACGGGAAGACGGTGGCGACCCGCACCGCGACCTTCGGCAAGGACAAGCGGCGCCTGGAGGTCAAGCCCTTCTACCGGGACGGCGCCTACGTCGTCGCCGTGTTCGACATCGTGAACGAAGGGCCCGGAACCACGCCGCCGGACGCGTCCTACCCGGACACCGGCTACCCGGGAGGCGTGTTCGGCTCGTTCTCCATCCAGGTGCCGGACAAGAAGGACGTCTACCGCGCCGTCCGCGTCGGCCCCGCGACGCCGGGCAGTCCCAGCAACTACCTCGATCCTGGACGGGCCGTCTTCCGCACCACGGTCGGCCAGCCCGTACGGGGCTTCGTCTACCTGCCCGCACCGCCCGGCGGGGCCACGTCCGTCGCGTTCAACGCCGGTCCTTTCGGCAAGGTCGACAAGGTTCCCGTTTCGTAGGCCGCGCCTCCGACGTGTGACGGGCGATCCGAACGGATAGTTAAAGAACACGGCATCGGATCGTCCGGCGGAGGTCAGCGCATGGGTGTCGGCGTCAGTGTTTTCACGATCACGCTCGGGCTGATCCTCAAGTTCGCGATCAAGCCGGACGCGATGACCGACCCGGTGGACATCCACATCATCGGCGTCATCCTGATCATCGTGGGCGGGGTGAGCTTCGCACTCCAGCTGCTGATGATGTCGCGCATGCAGCAGCGCGGCCCGCGCTTCCAGAACCGGCGCGACGAGCGCATGTACGACGGGGACAACCCGCCCCGGCCCTGAGAACGCCCCGAGGGGCCGGTGTCGCCACCGGCCCCTCGGAACGGTCGTCGGCTATCGGCTCCAGGCGAGCATGCGGATGGGGTCCTCGAGCATGTCGCCGACGTCGCGGAGGAACCGCGAGCCCAGCTCGCCGTCCACGATGCGGTGGTCGAACGACAGGGACAGGGTGGTGACCTTCCGGATCGCCAGCTCGCCCTCGTGCACCCAGGGCATGTCCCGGACCTGCCCGAACGCCAGGATCGCGGCCTCACCCGGGGTGAGGATCGGGGTCCCGGTGTCCACGCCGAACACGCCCACGTTCGTGATCGTGATCGTCCCGCCGGACAGGTCGGCCGGGGACGCCCTGCCCGCGCGCGCCTTGTCGGTCAGCTCGTTCAACGCGCGCGCGAGGCCGGGCAGGTCGAGGTCGTGGGCGTCCTTGACCTTGGGGACGAGCAGTCCGCGGTCGGTGGCCGCCGCGATCCCCAGGTTCACATAGCGCTTGACGACGATCTCCGCGCCGTCCGGGCCGTCCACCCAGGTGGAGTTCACCATCGGGTTGCGCGCCACGGCGGTGAGCACCGCGCGCGCCACCAGCAGCAGCGGCGACACCTTCACGTCGGCGAACTCGGGCAGGTCGCGGAGCCGCTTGACGGTCTCCATCGCCGGGGTCACGTCGATCTGGAGGAACTCGGTGACGTGGGGCGCGGTGAACGCCGAACCGGACATCGCCGCGGCGGTCGCCTTGCGGACCCCCTTGACCGGCACGCGCTCCTCGCGCGGGCCCGCCTGGACCGGCACGGCGGGCGCTGGCGGTCCCGCCTGCGCGGCGAGGACGTCCTCGCGGGTGATCGAGCCCTGCGGACCCGACCCCGTGATGGACGTCAGGTCCACTCCGAGGTCCCTGGCCATCTTGCGGACGGGCGGTTTGGCCAGCGGCAGCCCGTTTTCCACAGGCTGTGGACGAGGAGCCGGGAGTTGCGTCCGAGGCGGTGCCGGTGGCGCCGTGCCGCCCGTGGCCGTGCCGTTCGGAGTCTTGCGGGGGCGGCGTTTGGTCGTCCCCTCTTTGACCCCGTAGCCGACCAGGACGGGCTGGCGCTTGGGCGGCTGCTCGGCCGGCTGCTCGGCGGGCTGCTCGGGCGACACCATGCCCGGCTCGCTAAGGGTCGGAACGCCCTCCTCGCGCATCGCGGCGGCCTGCGCCGGGGGCTCGGACACCGGCGTCGCCACGCCGCCCTGGCCTCCAGTGTCCACCGAGGTGTCCACCGAGATGATGGGGACGCCGACGTCGACGGTCTGGCCCTCGGTGACCAGCAGCTCGGCCACCACACCCTCGAACGGGCAGGGCAGCTCCACGATCGCCTTGGCCGTCTCGATCTCGACGATGGTCTGGTTCACCTCGACGGTGTCGCCGGGCTGCACGTGCCACTTCACGATCTCGGCCTCGGTCAGGCCCTCGCCCACGTCCGGCAGCTTGAACAGTTTCGGCCCGCTCACCGGGCTCGTCGGGTTCACCGGGCTCACCACGCGAAGGTCCGGTCGACCGCGTCCAGGATGCGGTCCAGGTCGGGCAGGTAATGGTCCTCGATCCGGGACGGCGGATACGGGGTGGAGAACCCCCCGACCCGCAGCACCGGCGCCTCCAGCCGGTAGAAGCACCGCTCGGTGATCCGCGCGGCCAGCTCGGCGCCGTAGCCGCTGAACACCGGGGCCTCGTGCACCACGACGCAGCGTCCCGTCCGGTTCACCGACTCGGTCACGGTGGCGATGTCGAGGGGGTTCAGCGACCGCAGGTCGATGACCTCCAGGACGCGTCCCTCCTCGGCCGCGGCGCCCGCGGCCTCCAGGCAGGTCTTCACCGACGGCCCGTAGGCCAGCACCGTGACGTGCTCGCCCGGCCGCACGACCTTGGCCTGGTGCAGCGGCGCCCAGTCGGTGGAGTCGACCCCCGCATCAAGATCGACCTCGGCCTTCTCCCAGTAGCGGCGCTTGGGCTCGAAGAAGATCACCGGGTCGGGGGAGGCGATCGACTGCTGGATCATCGCGTAGGCGTCCACCGGGTTGGAGCACGCCACCACCCGCAGCCCGGCGGTGTGGGTGAAGTACGCCTCCGGCGATTCGGAGTGGTGCTCCACCGCGCCGATGCCGCCGCCGCACGGGATCCGCACCACGACCGGCAGCGACACCGCGCCCAGCGAGCGCATCCGCATCTTCGCCAGCTGCGTGATGATCTGGTCGGCGGCCGGGAACACGAACCCGTCGAACTGGATCTCCACCACCGGCCGGTAGCCGCGCAGCGCCAGCCCGATCGCCGTCCCGACGATGCCCGACTCCGCCAGCGGGGTGTCGATGACCCGCTCCTCGCCGAAGTCCTTCTGCAGCCCGTCGGTGATCCGGAACACGCCGCCGAGCTTCCCGACGTCCTCTCCCATGACCAGGACCTTCGGGTCGCTCTCCATGGCCTTGCGCAGGCCCTCGTTCATGGCCTTGCCGAGCGTCAGGGTGCTCACTTCGCCTCCCCTTCGAACGAGTCCAGGTAGGCGGCGAAGCGCTCCTGCTCCTCCGTCATCAGCGGGTGCTCGCCCGCGTACACGTGCTCGAACATCGACAGCGGCTCAGGGTCCGGCAACGCCAGGCACGCCTCCCGCAGCTCCTTGGCCATCTGCTTGGCCTCGTCCTCGACCTTGGTCAGGAACCCCGCGTCGGCCAGCTCACCCCGGACCAGGTACGCCTTGACGCGCTCGATCGGGTCCTTGAGCTTCCACGCCTCTTCCTCGGCCTTCAGCCGATACCGCGTGGGGTCGTCGGTCGTGGTGTGGGCGCCCATCCGATACGTGAACGCCTCGATCAGCGTCGGGCCCTGACCCGTCCGGGCGTTCTCCAGCGCCTTGCGGGTCACCGCCAGGCACGCGAACACGTCGTTCCCGTCCACCCGCAGACCCGGGAACCCGTAACCCTGCGCCCGCTTGAACAGCGGGATCCTCGACTGCCGCTCCAGCGGCTCGGAGATCGCCCACTGGTTGTTCTGGCAGAAGAACACGATCGGCGCGTTGAACACCGACGCGAACACGAACGACTCGTTCACGTCCCCCTGCGAGGTCGCCCCGTCCCCGAAGTAGGCGATCGTCGCGCCCGCCGACGGCGTGCCCAGCACACCGTCCCGCTGGATGCCCATCGCGTACCCCGTCGCGTGCAGCGTCTGGCTGCCGATCACGATGGTGTACAGGTGGAAGCCGTGTTCCGCCGGATCCCACCCGCCATGGTTGACGCCCCGGAACAGCCCCAGCAGCTTCAGCGGCTCCACGTTCCGGCACCAGGCGACGCCATGCTCCCGGTACGTCGGGAACACCATGTCGTGCTCGGACAGCGCCCGGCCCGACCCGATCTGCGCGGCCTCCTGGCCCAGCAGCGACGCCCAGATGCCGAGCTCGCCCTGCCGGGTGAGGGCCACGGACTCCAGGTCGATCCGCCGCACGATCACCAGGTCGCGGTAAAGATCGCGTACTTCCTCGGCGCTGAGGTCCAGGGGGTAGTCGGGATGCTCGACGCGCTCGCCCTCGGGGGTGAGCAGCTGGATGAGCTCGGGCTCGCCGAGCCCGGGGGTGTCTGGCGCGCCACGCACGGAGTCGATCGTCATCGATGACACTCCTCGTTCGGGGCCGGAACACGGGATCGCCGCGCTGCCGGCCGATGTCAACGGCCTAGAGCCCCCGGTAAGGGACAAAAGCCGCAATGCCATCGTGGCAGACATCACACCCTGCGATGCAAGTCCCGCCATCGACGTCCCTACCCGCGCCCCCGCGCCCTGACGCAAACGTGACGCATGCCACCCGGGTCCACCGGGGTCATTCGCGGGAGAGGGCCCGGGTGGCGCCTGCGGCGACGGTCAGGCCGAGGACCAGGCCGGCGGCGACGATGAGGTTGGCGATCCACTGGTAGACCCCCGTGGGGGCGAACTCCATCTCCTGGCCGAGGTTGCCGATCGGCAGGATGAGGTCGAGCGTGTAGAAGAACGCGTTGAAGTGCGGCTTGTGGCCGGTATCCAGAACGTCCGGCTTGTGGAGGGAGAAGACGATCGTCCCGAAGGCGAGGAGGCCGATCAGCCAGCTCGCCGCGCGGAACGGGCGGTAGCCGTAGCCGATCAGGACGTCCTGCAGATAGCCGACGATCTTGCGGGGGACACCCTGGGTCCTGCGCCGGTCCCGGGCCTTCGCGAGCAGGACGGAGCGCCCGTCGGCGTCCAGCCCGAGGGAACGGTAGGTCTGCGCGAGCCGCTCGTAGGGCTGCGGGGCGTAGCCGTCGGTGTCGCGGCGCAGCCAGCCGAGACGTTCGCGGGCGGTGAGGGGCGGTTCGAGGGTCTCGTACTGCAGGCCGTCGAGCTGGAGCCGCTCCGGCCAGGACGCGGCGTCGTCGCGGAGCAGGTTGATGCGCGCGTAGGAGAGGTCCGCGGTCCCCTTGATCGGCTCGGCGGTGCGCAGCAGGAGCTCCTCGGCCTGGACGCGCTGCAGGCTGAGGGCCGTCCCCTGGTCGTGCCGGACCCGGGCGTCGCGCAGGCTGAGCTGGCCGGTGACGCGGGCCCCGGAGAAGCTGACGGCGCCGAGGACGGTGAAGCCGTCCGAGCAGTAGACGTCGGTCTCGACGGCCAGGTCGTCGGCGTTGAGCGCGGTCCGCTGCGGGGCGGACAGGCGGGCGCCGACGAACGACAGGTAGCCGCCGACGCGGGCGCCGCGGAGCCGCACCTCGCCCTCGGCCGAGAACCCGCCGTCGCAGAACACGTTCGCGGCCACGTCCAGCCGGCTGGCGTACAGGGCGGCCCCGGACGGGTTGTGCAGCCGCGCGCCGCGGAAGATCAGCTGGCCGCCGACGCGGGCGCCGGGCAGCCGGACCTCGCCGCTCGCCGCGAAGCCCTGGTCGCAGTAGACGTTCGCCTCGACGGTGAGGCGGTCCGCGAGCAGCGCGTCCCCGCCCGGGTTGGTGAGCTGGACGCCCGACATGTTGAGGATGCCGGTGATGTTCGCGCCGTCCAGCCACAGGCCCCCGCTGATGCGGCTGCCTTCCAGCCAGAGGTGCCCGTCCACCCGGGTCCCCGAGGCGATCAGGCCGGGCAGGCGGCAGCGCATCAGATGAACGCTGTTCATGCTCGCCCAGTACAGGTGCGGCGCCTCGTCGAACGCGCAGCCGGTGAGCGCCAGCGGGACGCTCACCTCCGCGTGCCCGAGGTTCAGCGAGCCGGTGATGCGGGCCCCGCCGAGCCGGACGGCGGCGACCTGCCCGGGTTCGGGTTCCACGGCGCCGACGAGCAGCGCCACCAGGACCTCCGCTCTCACCACCCGGTCGCGCCCCCAGCGGTCCGACTGCCCGATGTCGTCGAATGCGGGGTCGCCGGACGACAGGTCGACGGATTCGCCCTTGGGGAACGCCTCCCACAGGCGGCGCTCCGAAGGGCTCAGGTCCTCGATGTTCATCGGATGGCTCCGGGGGTGCTGATGGCTCGTGATGGGCAATGGTGCCGTACGCTTCAGGATCGTAAGCAAAAGCGCAGATCAGTGAGGGGGCGACCGTGGCGCGTGTCGTCGTGGACGTCATGCTCAAGCCGGAGATTCTCGACCCGCAGGGGCAGGCGATCGCCCGCAAACTGCCGCAGATGGGGTTCGACGGGGTCGTCGCCGTCCGGCAGGGCAAGAGGTTCGAGGTGGAGCTGGAGGGGGACGCCGACGAAGCGGCCCTGGAGCAGGTCGGCAAGATCGCCGAGACGCTGCTGGCGAACCCGGTCATCGAGAACTACGAGGTTCGCGTTCTCTAGCTCCGGCCGATGTCGAGGCGGCGCCGGAAGATGCCGGTCGGCCTTGCCGGAAATGGCGTGGAATGCCGTTCGGTATCCGGGCGATGCTTGGTGCGTTCCAAATCGCGCGCCCGCGAGTATGGCGATTACGGAAGTTTCCGCCGGGGAAGTGTTAGCTGCGTCGAGTCGTCGAGAACGCTCCGGGGCCGGGGGAAACGGTCGGGACGCCCGGGGCATGACACGAGGTGTCCGGGTGGATATGAGGTTCTCGCTCGCGCTGCCGCGCGACGCGCTGAGCATCCCGGTGGTCCGGCGGGTGACAGGGGACGCGCTGCGGGGGCTGGGCGTTTCCGAGGACTGCGTCGACGACCTCCTCGTCGCCATTTCCGAGGCGTGCACGAACGTCGTCCAGCACGCCCGCGCGACCGGGGAGTACGAGGTGACGGGGCATGTGGACGACGGCGCGTGCATGCTCAAGATCATGGACTGGGGCGGCGGGCCCCGGCCGGCCCCCGAGGACCGGGGGGTTTTGAGTGAGTCCGGACGCGGGATTAGGATCATGCGTGCGCTGGTGGACGATCTGGACATCGACTCCTCGCCCGACAGGGGCACGGTCGTTCACCTGCGGAAGCGCCTGACCTGGAGCGACGGGGCCCTGGTCCGGCGACTCGACCGCAGCCTCATGCACAACGCCGGGTAGATTGGTACGCGCGCGGGGGGATTGCGGCGCGCAGCGGGGTGATCGGCGGAGGAGATCCCGACCGTCCCGGAGCACCTCATTTCGGAGGAACAGAAGAGATGGACGCTGCCCGGGTTGGGATCATCACCTTCCCTGGTTCTCTGGACGACAAGGACGCCGCACGCGGAGTCCGGCTGGCCGGCGCGGAGCCGGTGGCACTCTGGCACGGCGACCACGACCTGCAAGGGGTCGACGCGGTCGTCCTGCCCGGGGGGTTCTCCTACGGGGACTATCTGCGGGCCGGGGCGATCGCCCGGTTCGCGCCGCTGATGAAGGAACTGGTGGCCGCCGCGGGGGACGGCCTGCCCGTGCTCGGCATCTGCAACGGCTTCCAGGTGCTGTGCGAGTCGCACCTGCTGCCGGGCGCCCTGCTCCCGAACGCGGGTCTGCACTTCGTGTGCCGCGACCAGCGGCTCCGGGTCGAGAACGCGAGCACCGCCTGGACCAGCGAGTACAGCGAGGGCCAGGAGCTGGTGATCCCGGTCAAGAACCGGGACGGCCGCTACACCGCCGACCGGGAGACCCTGATCGAACTGGCCGACACCGGCCGGATCGTCGCCCGGTACCTCGACCTGAACCCCAACGGCTCCCTGGACGACATCGCCGGGATCTGCAACGAGGCCGGCAACGTGGTCGGGCTCATGCCCCACCCCGAGCACGCCGTGGAGTCACTGACCGGGCCGTCCACCGACGGCCTGGGCTTCTTCACCTCGATCGTCAAGAGACTGGTCAACGCATGAGCGAGCAACGGCCCCACGCCTCCGGGCGAGCCACCCGCGACTCCGACGAGCCCTCGATGGAGTGGCTCGGCGAGCTCAAATCCGATGCCGACGATCCCGAGCTCCAGCCCGTCAACCCCGCGGTGACGCAGGGTTTCAAGGCCATCGTCGACGAGGATCTGGCCACGCCCCCGCCGGTCGTGCAGGAGCCCGTGGCCGAGCCGGCTCCGGGGCCCTTCACCGGGCCCATCCCGGTGCTGAACGACGAGCAGCCCGTCCTCGGAAAGCCTCTGGAGGGCCCCGAGCAGGAGTTCGCCCGGGCACTGGAGGAGGAGCGCTCGTCCAGCGATCCCACGTCCACCGTGGTCGATCCTTCGCTGACGATGCCCGACCTGAGCGAGTACATCGCCCCGCCTGCGTCGTCCGAGCCCGCCGTGGGAACCGGCACGGGCCCGCAGCCTCCGGTCGGCCCTGGCACCAGCCCTCAGCCCTTCCCCGGCCCTGGCACCAGCCCTCACCCCTTCGCCGGACCCGGCACCGGCCCTCAGCCCTTCGCCGGACCCGGCACCGGCCCGCAGCCCGCTGTCGGGACGGGTACCGGTCCGCTGCCGGCGGTCGGCCCGGGGACCGGCCCGCTGCCCGCGGTCGGCACCGGCACCGGTCCGCAGCCCGCCGTGCGGCCTGACACCGGGCCGCTGCCCGCGGTCGGCGCCGGGACGGGCCCGCAGCCCGCTGTGCGGCCCGACATGGGGCCGCTGCCCGCGGTCGGGCCGGGGACCAGCCCGCAGCCGGTGATCGGCTCTGGGACGGGGCCACAGCCCGCGCTGGGGCTCGGCGGTCCGGGGACCGGCCCGCAGCCCCTCATCGAGCTGAACGCCGCTTCGCTGGCGCCCGTCCGCGCCGAGGGCCCCGGGACCGGCCCGCAGCCTCCGGTCGGCCCCGGCACGGGCCCGCAGCCCGCTGTCGGGACGGGTACCGGTCCGCTGCCGGCGGTCGGCCCGGGGACCGGCCCGCTGCCCGCGGTCGGCACCGGTCCGCAGGCGGCGATCGGGGCGTCCGCGCCGGTCGACCACGGCACGGACACGGTCGCCATCGCCGCCGCGTCCCCCGAGCGTTCACAGCCGTTCGTCGAGCTGGGGATGAACGAGGAGGAGTACCAGCGCGTCCGCAGCATCCTGGGACGCCGCCCCACGTCGGCCGAGCTGGCCATCTACTCGGTCATGTGGAGCGAGCACTGCTCCTACAAGAGCTCCAAGGTCCACCTCCGCCAGTTCGGCGACAAGGCCCCGAAGACGGACAAGCTCCTAGTGGGCATGGGGGAGAACGCCGGTGTCGTGGACATCGGCCAGGGCTGGGCGGTCACCTTCAAGGTCGAGTCGCACAACCACCCGTCCTACGTTGAGCCGTACCAGGGAGCCGCCACCGGCGTAGGCGGGATCGTCCGCGACATCATGTCGATGGGCGCACGCCCCATCGCCGTCATGGACTCGCTCCGGTTCGGCCCTGCGGACGCTCCCGACACCCAGCGCGTCCTACCCGGCGTCGTGGCCGGCGTAGGCGGCTACGGGAACTCCCTCGGCCTGCCCAACATCGGCGGCGAGACGGTCTTCGACGCCTGCTACGAGCAGAACCCGCTCGTCAACGCGCTGTGCGTGGGCGTGATGAAGCACGAGGACATCAAGCGCGCCGTGGCCCCCGGCCCCGGCAACCAGGTGATCCTTTTCGGTGCCCTCACCGGCCCGGACGGCATCGGCGGCGCGTCCGTCCTGGCATCGGCCACGTTCGACGAGGAGTCGCACCAGAAGCGGCCGTCCGTCCAGGTGGGCGACCCGTTCATGGAGAAGCTGCTCATCGAGTGCTGCCTGGAGCTGTTCGGCGAGGACCTCGTCGTCGGCATCCAGGACCTCGGCGCGGCCGGCGTGTCCTGCGCGACGACGGAGCTGGCCGCGGCCGGAACCGGCGGCATGCACGTCGACCTCGACCTCGTCCCGCTCCGCGACCAGACGCTCCGCCCTGAGGAGATCCTCATGAGCGAGTCGCAGGAGCGGATGATGGCGGTGGTGGAGCCCGCCAAGGTGGACCGCTTCATGGAGATCTGCGCGCGCTGGGAGATCCCGGCCACCGTGATCGGGACGGTCACCGACACGCGCCGGCTGGTCATGACGTGGCGCGGCGAGACCATCGTCGACATCCCGCCGGTCACGGCCGCCGACGAGGGCCCGGTCTACAACCGTCCGCTGGAGCCGCCGCAGGACCTCGGCGCGCTGCAGTCCGACACGCCCGGGCGGCTCACCCGCCCGTCCAACGGCGACGAGCTGCGCCGGACCGTCCTGTGGCTGGCCGGGTCGCCGAACCTCGCCGGCAAGACGTGGGTGACGTCGCAGTACGACCGGTACGTCCTCGGCAACACCGTCATGGCCATGCCCGAGAACGCCGGCGTGGTGCGGATCGACGACGAGTCCGGGCTGGGCATCGCCCTCTCCCTCGACGGGAACGGCCGCTACGCCCGCCTCGACCCGTACTCGGGCGCGCAGCTCGCGCTGTCCGAGGCGTACCGCAACGTCGCCTCGACGGGCGCGCGGCCCCTGGCCGTCACCAACTGCCTCAACTTCGGCTCCCCGGAGGACCCGGGCGTCATGTGGCAGTTCGCGCGCGCGGTCGAGGGCCTGGCGGACGGCTGCCAGTACCTCGGCATCCCGGTCACCGGCGGCAACGTCAGCTTCTACAACCAGACGGGCGAGACCCCGATCAACCCGACACCGGTCATCGGCGTCCTCGGCGTCCACGACGATGTGCGCCGCCGCGTGAACATGTCGCTGACCTCGGACGGCGCCACGCTGGCCCTGCTCGGCGAGACCCGCGAGGAGTTCGGCGGCTCGGAATGGGCGCACGTCGTCTACGGCCACCTGGGCGGCCTCCCGCCGCTGGTGGACCTGAAGGCCGAGGCGGCGCTGGCGTCGGTGATGGTCGCCGCCGTCCGGGACGGGCTCGTCACCGCCGTCCACGACCTGTCGGACGGGGGCCTGTCGCAGACGCTGGTGGAGTCGTGCCTGCGCGGCGGGCTCGGCGCCCGCATCACCCTGCACGGCGACCCGTTCGTCTCGCTGTTCAGCGAGTCGGTGGCCCGCGCCATGGTGGCGGTCCGTCCGGGCGCCGAGGCGCGCCTGGCGGCCCTGTGCGAGTCGGCGGGCGTCCCGGTCACGCAGATCGGCGTGGCGGGCGGGGACTCGCTGCAGGTGACGGGACGCGGCCCCGAAGGCGACCAGCAGGAGCTGTTCAGCATCGGCCTCTCCGAGCTCCGCGAGGCCCACGAGCGCATGCTCCCCAGCTACGCCGACTGACGGGACCCCAGCACGCGAAAACGGCGCCCCTCGAAGGGCGCCGTTTTCGTGCCTATGCTCTCTGGATGCGTGGAGACCCAGACGAGCCGATCTTCGTCCGCTCCCGATGGGGCACCAACCACTACGTCTTCAACTGGCGAAACCCCATCGGACGCTTCCTCATCGTGGCGACGCTCATCGCCGCGGCAGCGGCCTTGGTCTGGCTCTACTCAAATTGACCGACACGGTCGAGTTGCCGATCTTGCCTGGCGCCGGACGGTCAGTGGCCGAAAGGTCCGACTGGTCGTTAGTCGGACATGGCCAATCAACAGGAAACGGAGAAGAACCATGCCGCATTCGCGCAGGTTCAGCGTGACTCCGCACAATAAGACGGACTCCACTCCGACAAGCGGGGGGATCGACTCCACCCCGCACGGGCGGACGGACTCCACTCCGACCAGCGCGGGGATCGACTCCACCCCGCACGGGCGGACGAGCTCCACTCCGAGCTCCTCGCGCCCGTCCGGCTCCTCGTCGGGCTCCTCGTCGGGCTCGTCGGGCTCGTCGGACGCGAGCAAGATCGGCGAGGCGTTCATGAGGGTCTGGAACGGCAAGTAAGGTTCCTGGCCTGACGCACTAGCCCGGTGGTCGGGCGGCGCACGCGCCGCTCGACCACCGGGTCACTAGAAGACCGAGATGTGGACGTGGTCGAAGTGGTTGGCGGTTACGCCGCCGCGGTTCTCCATGGCGCGCCAGCCCGGGCTGCGCAGGTCGTAGATGCGCTGGCGCCAGATGATGTACTTGATGCCCAGGGCGCTCGCGTGGGCGATGGCGTAGGCGGCGGTGCGGTCGCCGAGGGCCTGGGCGCTGCCGGTGGCCATGACGCCGCCGGTCGTCACCATGAAGTCGCAGGCGTGGCCGGTCCCGTGGTCCTGAGGGTCGCCGGTCTGCCGGACGCAGCCGATCGTGGGGAACGGGCCCATCTCCAGGTCGATGGTGTTCTTGACCTTGAGCATGCGGGGCGTCACGCCGCCCATGCCGACGCTCGGTGACTCCGGCTTGTACTTCTTGACCAGAGTCTGGATCTGCGCCTTGCGGCGTTTCAGATCCTTGATCTCCTTGTTCAGCTCCGCCATCTTCTGCTGGGCCTGCTTGCGGGCCTGCAGCTGGTCCTGGACGAGCTTCTGGATCTGCGCGACCTTCGCGGCCTTGTTCTGCGCGAGATGGTTGACCAGGGTGGCGTTGCTGAGCAGCTCCGAAGGATCCGCGTCGGACAGGAAGGTGACGGTGGGGTCCTCACCGTTCATCATGTACTGGTTCGCGGCGAGCTGTGCGACGAGGCTGCGCGCCTCCTGAAGGTCGCGCTGCAGGTCGTTGGACTTGTCAAGCGCCTTCTCGGCGGCGTACTTGGCGTCCTTCAGCTTGGCGAGGTCGCCGCCGAACTCCTTGTCGAGCTGCTCGATCTGACGGTTCAGCTTCGCGAACTTGCCGCTGTCGCCCGGGTCCAGGGGAAGGGACGCGGGCGGCGCGGCGACGGCGGACGGCGTCGCCGCGCCGATCAGCGGCAGCACGGCGGCGACGGCCACGAGAGCCGCGGCGGCGCGTCGGCCGCCCCGGCGCCGAGCGGGCCGGCGGGTGGAGGCGGGGGTCTCCACGTGTTCTCCTCTCGTCACGGCCGAAGGTCAATGAACGTTAAAGAACCGTCTATGCCCCGCCAAGAGTAAACCCCTGGGGTGGGTGAGACGGGGCGAAGCGCGAGATGCCCGGCCCCCTTGCTGGGAGCCGGGCCATCCTACGTGACAGGACTCACAGTTTGCCCTTGTAGAGAAGCCGGTTGGGCTGCGAGCGCAGATTCTTGAGGCTGTGCGTGGAGTTGTCGTTCAGCCACTTCTGAACGGTCGGGAAGGTGGCCGTCCTGTGGGTGGACAGGTAGAGGGCGGCGACGCCGCTGACGTAGGGGGTGGCCATCGAGGTGCCGCTCAGCGACTTGTGGCCGCCGCCGGGCCAGGTGGAGTAGACGCCGTAGCCGGGCGCGTTGATGTCGACGCACTTGCCCCAGTTGGAGAACGAGGCGCGGTTGTCGTACTTGGTGGTCGCCCCGACCGCCATCACCCAGCCCGCGCCGGCCGGCGAGGTCTTGCACGCGTCGGCGTTCTCGTTGCCGGCGGCCACGGAGGTGAACACACCGGACTTGGACAGGTTCATGACGGCCGTGTTCAGCGCCGTGGACTTGGGTCCGCCGAGCGACAGGTTCGCCACGGCCGGCTTGGCGGCGTGGGTGCGCACCCAGTTGACGGCGGCGACGACGTCGGACATCGAGCCCTCGCCCTGGCAGTCGAGGACGCGCAGGGCCCGCAGCCTGACGGACTTGGCGGCGCCGTAGGTCTTGGAGCCGATGATGCCCGCGACGTGGGTGCCGTGGCCGGCGCAGTCACGTCCGTCGCCGTTGAACCTGGACGCCGTCCAGGCGATCGAGGCGCGGCCGCCGAACTCCGTGTGCCTGACGTCCAGGCCGGTGTCGATGACGTAGGCGTTGACGCCCAGACCGGAGGATTTGTAGTAGTAGGTCTTGGAGAGCTTCGCGGACCGCTGGTCGATGCGGTCGAGGCCCCAGGGCAGCGGTGCGCGCTGGGTCGTGTCGGCCTTGACGACCTGGTCCTGCTCGATCGCGGCGACGCGGTGGTCGCGGCGCAGCTTGCCGAGCTGGTCGGTGTTCAGCCGTGCGGCGAAGCCGTTCAGGACGCCGTCGAAGCGCTTGACGCCGGTGGCCTTGACGTTCTTCGCGGCTGCATCGGGGGACGCTCCGGACTTGAGCGTGACGATGTAGCTGCCGGGCACCGGGGTGCCCTCGGCCGCCGTCACCTTGACGAGGGAGGCGGAGTCGTCGGCGAGCACCGGGAACGCCGCTGCGGCGCCGACGCAGGTCGCGACCGTGCCGACCAGCAGCAGCCTTCGGTGGACAGCCCGCAAGGCTTCTCCTTCCGCCGGGGGACCGCGCGGCGGACCCTGTCACATGATCGATGGTCTCGATCGAGGGGAAACCTTAGCGGAACTTTCCAGTTATGAGACGACAAACTGGACTAATTACGGAATGTGGCCCCGAAACTTCACTTCGGGGTCAGCTCCGGGTGAGCCTGCCCCCGTAGCCGAGGCTCGTCCCCGCCTTGGTCCACGTGTACTGGAGCGTCCCGTCCGGCTGCCGGGTGACCTGGACGGTCCCGGACGTGCACGGCTTACCGATGTCGAGGTTCATCTTCAGTGCGCTCTCGGTGCCCCGGGTGAGCGTCAGGCTGCCGGTGCAGTTCTCCCTCGGGTACAGGGCCTGCCCGGTCGTGCCGCCCGCCTCGAACGTGATCTCCACGGGGAAGGAGGCGTTGCGGCCGGTGTTGACCACCGTCCCCTTCCACGTCCCGGCGAACGAGGCCGGGATCGTCGTCACCGGGCGGTTGTTGGAGGAGTTGGTGCTGTCGGACGGGGGTCCGTCGTCGTCCGCCTTGAGCTGAGGCCACAGCACCAGCGCGATGATGGCGATGCCGACGCTGACGCCGATGAACATGGAGAGGGCCACTCCGAGCACGTGGTTGCCGGGGCGCCGCATCTTGGCGAGGGAGGCCAGCGGCGAGGCGCGGTGCCCGCCGCTGTCGCGCCCGTGCCGGAGCCCGGGGACGAAGTGCGGCATGGGCTCGCCGGCGTTCGCGTGGTGCTCCAGGTCGACCGCGTCGAAGGTGGCCGTCCGCTCGGGACGGACGGCGTCGAACCTCGCCGTCTGCTCCTCGTGGTCGCGGCCGCCCGCGTGGCCGCCCGGTTCCGGCCGGTGTGAGCCGACCGCGTCGAAGGCCGCGGTCGCCTCGAAGGCCGACGGGTCGAGATCGTCCGCCGGCGGACGCGGCGGGTCGACCCTGGGGGGCGGCGGTGGCGCCGCTGCTGGTGGTGGCGGCGGTGGTGGTGACGGTGGCGGCACCGGGCGCTGGGGGACGGTGCCCGCGGCCAGCGCGCGACCCTCCTCCACCACCGAGGAGGGCAGGCGTCCGGCGAGCGTGTCGTCCTCGCTCAGCAGCCGTTCGAGGACCTCCCTGGCCGTGGGACGCTCCGCCGGAGACTTGGCCAGGGCGCTCGCCATGACGTCGCGCAGGGAATCGGGGACGTCCGACAGGTCGGCCTCGTCGTAGACGATCCGCTGCATCACCTCGGACGGCGAACCCTCCCCGAACGGCGGCCTGCCCGTGGCGGCGAAGAGAAGGGTCGACGCCCAGGCGAACACGTCCGCGGCCGGGCCGATGCCCAGTCCGCTCAACTGCTCGGGGGACTTGTAGGCGGGGTCCTCGGTCATGTGCCCGCCGAAGCCGACGTTGACGGCCTCCAAGGCGCGGGCGATGCCGAAGTCGCTCATCCTCGGCCCGTTCCGGCCCAGGAGAACGTTCCCGGGCTTCAGGTTGTGGTGCAGCGCGCCGGCCCGGTGGATCGCCGCCAGGGCGACCGCCATCCCGGCGGCCACGCGCTCGACGACGGTGCCGCCGCGCAGGCCCTCCTCGTCCACGAGCTGCTGGAGGGACGGCCCGTCCACCCACTCGCTCACCACGTAGGGACGGTCGCCCTCGACGTCGGCGTGCAGGATCGCGGCCGTGCAGAAACCCGAGACCTTCCGGGCGGAGGAGAACGCGTCGGTGAACCGCGACCGCGAGACGGGCTCGCCGCTCAGCCGCACATGCAAAACCTTCACGGCGACGGGGCCGCCGGCCGTGTCCCTGCCGAGGAAGACGGCGCCCTGCTCGCCGACGCCGAGCCGTCCCGTGATCTCGAACGAGCCGAGTCTTCGCGGGTCACCCGGCTGCAGGGGCAGCGCCTCGGGCATCTGACGAACCTCCGTGTCCTCCGGGGACGGCGTCCCCGGCCTCCCCGTTCTGTTCCACCCAGCCTGGCAACGGCGTCCTTTCTACCGCCTGCTCGGCACCGCGGCGGACCCGGTAGCGTCGTCCGCGATGCCGCGTACACCGCTTTCACCCGCCGCCCTGAACGAGCAGCGCGCCGCGCTCGGCCTGCCGCCGTACACCGGCGCGGACGAGCCCGCCGAGCTGCGACGCGCGGCCCTGGACACGGTCCTCGCCGGTATGGGGACGGGAGGCGCCGAACCGTCCCGGCCGGTCGTCAAGGGAGCGGTGCGGTTCCTGCTCGACCGGCTCGCCGAGCTGGCACCAGGCCGTTCCGTGGAGGTCCGCGTCCCTCCGCACGCCGCCGTTCAGTGCATCGACGGCCCGCACCATACCCGGGGTACACCCCCGAATGTGGTGGAGATGGACGCCGCCACGTGGATCGCTCTGGCCACCGGCCGGTTGGCCTGGGCAGATGCGACAGCGGATGGACGAGTCCGTGCGAGTGGCGCGCGCGCGGACCTGTCGGCATATCTCCCCATTCCCCTCGACTGAGCGGCACGGTGCGCCTAGCCTCCGCCTTACCGGAGGTGATCCCGTGCTGATCGCGCATTGGACGTTCGACGCCGACACCGTGGACGGCCGCCGGGTCTTGGACACGGCGGGGGCCTCACCCGCCGTCGAGCTGGGAGACAACACCGGGATCGTCCCCGCACGGAACGGGCGGGCGCTGTCGCTCGGCGGGCACGACCGCGCCGTGGTCCCCGCCGCGCCGCAACTCGTCCTCAGCCAGATCTTCGGGTTCAGCGTCGCCTTCTTCGTCCAGGTCACCGAGGAACCGACCGGGGAGTGGCGCAGCCTCGTCTACAAGCCCGTCGCCGAGAACGACGCACGGGGCCTCGGGCTGTGGCTGTACCCGGACGCGATGAGGTTGCGCGTCCAGCTCTTCACCGTCAAAGGCCCCGACTACGTCGACAGCCGCACCAGGTTGACCGTAGGCGAATGGGCGCATGTCGCATTCGTCGTGGACACCCAGGGGATGTTCCTCTACGTCAACGGCAAGCAGGACACAGGCGTGTCCCTGGAACACGCTGTCGTCACACCGGCCGGCCCCATCTACCTGGGCCGTGAACCCACCAAGCCCGGCTTCGGCGGGCTCATCGCCGATCTACGTGTGTACGCCTCCCCGCTCGGCGAGGAAGCCGTCCGCGCACTGGCGGAGTAGAGCGGGTGGGTGCGTTGGGTCAGGTGTTCGCCTCGGCGAAGGGGAACTCGCGCTCGACGCAGCCTCGCCGGGACAGATCGTCCGGGTAGCGTGCCTCGTCCCCGCATTGGGCCGCTTTGCCCAGCAGCCAGAAAAGTGTCCCCGCGCCTATGACGACGGCGACGGCCGAGCAGGCGACACCCACGAGGGCCGGGCGCCGGTCGGGGTCACGCCGCACGAGCGAGACCGCTCCCAGGACGAGGCCGACGAGCGCCGGGATCACCCCGGCGAAGCACGCCGCGAGCCCGACCAGACCGATGATTCCGAGCAACTGCGAGGTCCGGGCCAGAGTGCTCCGCCTGGGCGGGGCAGGGGGCGGGTAAGTCCGGTACCCGGGCAGCGTCATGGGTCTCCTCCATGTGGTCGTCCCCAGAGTCCCCGTCACCAAGTGATGCCCGTGGTTCCGGCGAGTAAAGGTCCGTTAAGGAGATGCCACCGATCGGAGCAGGTGAACCGGGCATCTAGACTGGCAAGCGTGCCTCTCCGTGACGGACGACTGAGCCACGACATCGACCCCTCCGACCGTGCTCCGCAGGACGCCTGCGGCGTCTTCGGCGTCTGGGTGCCGGCCGAGCAGGCCGCCCGGGCCGAAGTGAGCAAGCTCACCTACTACGGCCTGTACGCGCTCCAGCACCGCGGTCAGGAGTCGGCGGGGATCGCCGTGAGCGACGGCTCCCGGATCGTCGTCTTCAAGGACATGGGCCTCGTCGCCCAGGTCTTCGACGAGTCGGTGCTGAACACCCTGCGCGGCCACATCGCCGTCGGCCACTGCCGCTACTCCACGACCGGGTCGCCCACGTGGGAGAACGCCCAGCCCACGTTCCGGTCCACGGACGACGGCGGCCTGGCGCTCGTGCACAACGGCAACCTGATCAACACCCCGGAACTGGCCGCCCGGCTGGAGCCCGGCGTGCTGACCGCGACGAGCGACACCGAGGTCCTGACGGCCCTGCTGGCGACCCATGGCATGGTCGGAGCCGGAGGGGCTCCGGGGGGTGCGGGGGGTCGCCCCCCCTCGAATGACAAGGGCGGCCCGATGGCGGCGGCGCGGGAGATCCTTCCCGCGACGCGCGGCGCGTACTCCCTGGTCTTCATGGACGAGGGGACGCTCTACGCCGCCCGCGACCCCGAGGGCATCCGGCCGCTCGTCCTCGGTGCCCTGGAGGACCGCGGCTGGGTGGTGGCGTCCGAGACGGCGGGTCTCGACATCGTCGGCGCCCGCTTCGTCCGGGAGATCGAGCCGGGCGAGCTGGTCGCGATCGACGGCGACGGCGTGCGGTCCGAGCGGTTCGCCGAGGCGCGCCCCAAGGGCTGCCTGTTCGAGTACGTCTACCTGGCGCGGCCCGACACGACGATCGCCGGGCGCAGCGTCCAGGCCACCCGCGTGGAGGTCGGGCGGCGGCTGGCCCGCGAGCATCCCGTCGAGGCCGACATGGTCATCCCGACGCCCGAGTCGGGCACCCCGGCCGCGATCGGCTACGCCGAGGCGTCCGGCATCCCCTACGGCCAGGGCCTCGTGAAGAACTCCTACGTCGGCCGGACGTTCATCCAGCCGTCCCAGACGATCCGGCAGCTCGGCATCCGGCTCAAGCTGAACCCGCTGCGCGAGACGATCGAGGGCAAGCGGCTGGTCGTGGTGGACGACTCGATCGTGCGCGGCAACACCCAGCGCGCGATCGTGTCGATGCTGCGGGACGCGGGCGCCGCCGAGGTGCACGTCCGCATCTCCAGCCCGCCCGTCTCCTGGCCGTGCTTCTACGGCATCGACTTCGCGACCCGGGCCGAGTTGATCGCCGGGAACCTGTCGGTCGAGGAGATCCGCGACTCCATCGGGGCCGACTCGCTCGGCTACATCTCCCTGGACGAGCTGATCTCCGCCACGCAGATCGCCAAGGACAACCTGTGCCGGGCGTGCTTCGACGGCGTCTACCCCATCCCGGTGGAGCAGGGCGCCCGCGGCAAGCACCTGCTGGAGGTCGGCCGATGACGGACCGCCCGGCGACCTCCTACGAGGCCGCCGGCGTCGACATCGAGGCCGGCGAACGCGCCGTCGAGCTGATGAAGTCCCGGGTGGCGCGGTCGCGGCGCCCGGAGGTCGTCGACGACGTCAGCGGGTTCGCGGGCCTGTTCGACGCGTCGGCGTTCCTGCGTTACAAGCGGCCCTTGCTCGCGACGTCCACGGACGGTGTCGGCACCAAGGTCGACCTGGCGCGGCGTCTCGGCGTCTACGACACGATCGGGCACGACCTGGTCGGCATGGTCGTCGACGACCTCGCCGTGTGCGGCGCGGAGCCGCTGTTCATGACCGACTACATCGCCTGCGGCAAGGTCGTCCCGGAACGGATCGCCGACATCGTCGGCGGCATCGCGGACGCCTGCGCCCTGGCCGGATGCGCCCTGGTGGGCGGCGAGACCGCCGAGCATCCCGGGCTGCTGCAGGCGGACGAGTTCGACCTCGCGGGCGCCGGGACAGGCGTCGTCGAGGCCGACGAGATCCTGGGGCCGGAGCGTGTCCGGGTGGGCGACGTCGTGCTCGCCATGGCGTCGTCCGGCATCCACTCGAACGGGTACTCGCTCGTTCGCCACATCCTGGCGACGACGGACCTCACCCTGGAGACCCGGTCGGCCGACCTGACCCGTCCGCTCGGTGAGGAACTTCTCACCCCGACGCGCATCTACGCCAAGGACTGCCTGGCCCTGACCCAGGCAGGCGGAGTGCGGGCGTTCGCGCACATCACGGGCGGCGGCCTCGCGGCGAATCTGGCGCGCTCTCTGCCACCGACCGTGGACGCCGTGCTGGACCGCTCCTCCTGGGAGGTCCCGCCCCTGTTCCGCGTCCTGCAAGCCCATGGGGACGTGCCGCAGGCCGAGATGGACAAGACCTTCAACCTGGGTGTCGGCATGGCCGCGATCGTCGGCCCGGACAGCGCCGACGCGGCGCTCCGCCTGCTGGCGTCGCGGGGCGTGCCGTCCTGGCGGCTCGGCGAGATCACCGAGGGCACCGGTACGGCGACCCTGCTCTGACCGTCGGCCGGCCGTGGCCCGCCGACGGGCCTGAGCGGCCCGCTGAGCGCCTCACAGGCCACTCACGTCACAGGGTGAACCGCCGGACGCCGAACGCGCCCCAGGGGCTCGCTCGGCAAGATCATGACAAACGCCACCGCCCGGCGATGCGGGCGGTGGCGTACTGTCTGCCGGTCAACCGGAGGTGCCGTCTTTGCGGGTCTCCGTGCCGTACTCATCGGCGTAGTCCGCGTACTTCTCGGCGAGCTCGTCATACGAGTCATCGTCGGAGTCGCTGACTCCCAGTTCGTCCTTCAGGCGGTCGAGGTCTGTGTTGCCGGAGTTGTACTTGAGCTGCCGGGCAACCTTCACCTGCTTGGCCTTGGCTCGGCCGCGACCCATTGGCTCGACCCCCTCGATGGTCAGGGCTTTCGTGGGCCCATCAACGCGCGCGTGTACCACACGAACCGGTGCCTGATGAGCCATGCGTCAGTCACGGGTACAACCGTACCCGTTTTGCGCCTGGCTCGGTACATCGACGGTACGTGGCGGCGCCCCTGTTGCTGATAACAGCAGTGTATCCGGTGGTCACGAGTACGTGCCAAGGCCACCGTGGGACGGTCGTACGCGTCCCACGGTGGCCCTCACAACGGTTTTGCAACGGTCTAAAGCGGCCTAGGCCGCTCACCCTTCAGACCCGTGGGCCCGTGACTCAGAGGAGGATGCCCCGGAGCCTGCCGATCTCGGACATCCGGCGTTCCGCGAGCCGGTCGGCGGCCACCGCGGGCGGGACGCCCTCGTCGGAGGCCAGCGCGAAGATCTTCCGGGTGGTGTCGTAGATCCCGGCGGCGCGGGCCTTGGCACGTTCGAAGTTGAAGCCCTCGATCTCGTCCGCGACCTGGATCACGCCACCGGAGTTCACCACGTAGTCGGGCGCGTACAGAACGTCGCGATCGGCTAGGCGCTTCTCCACGCCGGTGTGGGCGAGCTGGTTGTTCGCGGCCCCGCAGACGACCCTGGCGCTCAGCACCGACACCGTGTCGTCGTTGAGGGATCCGCCGAGCGCGCACGGCGCGTAGACGTCGAGCTCCGTGCGGATCATCGCGTCGGCATCCGCGACGACCTCCACTTCCGGGTGCAGCGACCGGACGCGGTCCACGGCGGCCTCGTTCACGTCGCAGACGACGACGTCGGCGCCGTCCTCGCGCAGGTGCTCCACCAGCCGGTGACCGACCTTCCCGACGCCCTCCACACCCACCCGCTTGCCGCGCAGCGTGGGAGTGCCCCACACGGTCTCCGCGGCCGCCCGCATGCCCTGGAAGACGCCGAAGGCGGTGAGGATGGACGAGTCGCCGGCGCCGCCGTGCGCGACCGTCCGTCCGGTGACGAAGCGGCACTCGCGCGCCACGATGTCCATATCCTCGCTGAAGGTGCCGACGTCGCACGCCGTGTAGTACCGGCCGTTCAGCGACTGGACGAACCGTCCGTAGGCCCTCAGCATCGCCTCGGACTTGTCCACCGCGGGGTCGCCGATGATGACGGCCTTGCCGCCGCCGAGGTCGAGCCCGGCCAGGGCGTTCTTGTACGCCATGCCCCGGGACAGGTTCAGTACGTCGGCGAGCGCGTCCTCCTCGGAGGCGTACGGGTAGAAGCGCGTACCCCCCAGGGACGGGCCCAGCGCGGTGGAGTAGATGGCGATGATGGCGCGCAGACCGCTGGCCTCGTCCTGGCAGAAGACGACCTGCTCGTGTCGGGGTTCAGTGCCCTTGTGGGGCGCCCCGAAGACATTAGGCACGGTAGTGCCCTCCTCTCTGTCTCTAAGATCAGCCTAGGACGCGTGATGGCGCCACGCCCGACCGAATCTCGTGTAACGATGCGGTCGTGCTTCCGTACGCCGCGTACCTACGGGTTTATGAACCGGTGACCGCCTTCCCGGAGCCCGCGCGGACCCTGTGGACGGTCTACGCCGACTCCAGGCGGCGTCCCAGGCGGACCCACGCGCTCGGGGTGGAGCACCGGGAGGCCGCGCTCAGGCTGACGGGCTCACCGCCCGAGGTCGTTCCCGAACGGGAGAGCAGGGACGCCTACGTACGGCGCCTGGAGGACATGATCTACGTCTGCCCGTGGGAGACCCGGCTGCGGTCATGGCTGGCCTTCGAGCGGTTCCGGAACGAGCACGCGGCCGGGGTCGCGGCGGCGTTCGTCCCGCCGCCGCTGTCGGAGCGGGTGATGGGCGACTTCGAGCAGTGGAAGCGGTCCGGCCGCACCCTGCGCCCGCACATCCTGACGAGCACCTGGCACGTCCCGCTGGACTGGTTCGTGCCGTTCGCGCGCGGCGAGCGGTGCCTGACGCTCGGCACGCCGGGCACCGGCTACGGCCGGACGGACGACGCGTCCGAGGAACACGCGGGTCATGGCCCGGCGACGGCCGCGCCCACGCGTACCCTCAGCTACGTCACCTCCATGGGCGAGGCGCGCCGCCGGGTGGCGGCCGCCCTCCCGGTGGTGCGGGAGAACCTCGGCGACGGGACGGAGGAGGTCTACCTCCTGTCGGCCGGCCGGCTGGAGACGCTCGGCCGGTGGCTCGGCGAGTTCCATCCGCGCGGGCTCGTGGAGCTCGACTACGGCGGGCTCGTCCACCTGCTGGACGACGAGTCCCTCCGGACGGACGAGTCCGTCGCCGAGATGACCGTGGCCATCACCGGGATGGAGCGCGGAGAGGCCGAGCTGACCGTCGCGATGTACAAGCGGCTCCTCGCCCGCTGGCGGCCCATCCGGGCACTTGAGTCGGCGAACTAAAACAAATTTCCCGAATCCGCGCGCGATACGACTATACGTGTCGCTAGAATCACGCAGCGTGACCCAGCGGCCACCGGACACGCACCGCTCCCCGCACTCGCGGGGATGTTTGCACGCAACTACCGCCAGGAACTTGCTTGTTGCGCTGAGTGGTGGCAAGGTTACACGTTGTGATGTCATAGTGGCTCTTTCGGGCCATAGGGGACATCAGTGACCACGCGAGGATCAATCGCAGGATCGCTGTCATCGGTCCACGGAGGAGAGGCCGCAAACATGTCAGCACGTACGCCAGAGGCCGAGCCCCTGCTGACGCCGGCGGAGGTGGCGACGATGTTCCGCGTCGACCCCAAGACCGTCACGCGCTGGGCGAAGGCGGGGAAGCTCACGTCCATCCGCACGCTCGGGGGGCACCGTCGCTACCGCGAGGCGGAGGTGCGGGCGCTGCTCGCGGGGATCCCGCAGCAGCGCTCGGAGTAGCGGAGGTATTCATCGCGCTGTTCTGGGTGTCGGGCGCCGGGGGGCGCCCGACACCCAGAACAACGCGGCGACCGCCGGCATCGCACGTCGGCTGAGCGCTGCGTTGACCTGAGGGGAATTTGGGACATCTAAGGCTTGTGCGTCCACAATCGGACAGCGAGCCGAGATGGAACGAGACCCCCGCGGCTTCAGGAGCTCATCTCCTCCTGGGCCAGGCGGTCGAACAGCGCGCCCGTGCCGGGGTCATGGCGGCCCGCGACCTGCATGATGACCACGAGCTGGTCGACCAGCAGCCGCTCCAGGTCGGGGCGGGGCACGTCGCGGTTCTCCAGCCAGTCGAGGCAGGCGGTCTCCACCGTCGCCATCCAGCAGCGCAGCGTGATGCGCAGGATGGGCGGCGGAACGTCGACGTCCAGCGAGTGCAGGATCCGGTCCAGCAGCAGCTGCCGGATGCCGTCGACGATCTCGCCGGCCTCGCCCGACCGGTCCGCCGGCCCGCCGCGCAGCAGCGCCGTGTAACCGGCCGCGTGGCTTTCCACGAAGTCGAAGTACCGCTTCAGCGAGATGCGCAGCCGGTCCAGCGGCTTGCCCTCGGTGGGGGGTTCCAGCAGCACCGACAGCTTCTTCGCGGCGCTGCCGAGGGCCGCGATGTACAGCTCGTACTTGCCGCCGAAGTAGTGGTAGACCAGCGCGCGTGAGGCGCCCGCCTTGGCCGCGACGTCGTCGATCGAGATGTCCTCGGGCGAGCGCGTGCTGAACAGCTGCAGCGCCGCCTCGATCAGTTCGTCCCGGCGCTCGTCCACGCTGAGCCGGCGACGGCCCCGTCCGCCGCTCGGCCGGCTCCGCGCCTTGTCACCGGCCACCGCACGATCTCCCACCTGGGCAGCGTATCCGAGCCGGGGCCGCGGCAGGCCCCGTGGAGCGGGGCCGGAGCGGGCTCTTCACCGGGTCGTGATCCTCCCCCGGCGCGGCTGTGATCCGGAACACCACAGACCCGAACCACCATTGTCGGATGCCCGTTACTCACTGTTGCGGCGGTTTGGGGGGAAGGCGCGGCATCATGGCATCTCCTCCCGAGCGGAGGGCGGCGCGCCGGATCCCCCGATCGGCGCGCCTTCGCGGCAGGTCCTGCAGGTCCCCCTGGACGGAGTGCCATGTCAGCTGATGAAGCAAATCCCCCGCACGACAGGCTGGGAGAGGGCGCGGTGCCCCGGCCGCGCAGCGAGCCCTCTCCGGCCCTGGGCGGCGAGGGGAGGGCGGTGCCCGCGCCGAAACCGACGATCCGCAACGTCGCCGAGCGTGCCGGAGTGTCCAAATCGCTCGTGTCACTGGTGATGCGGGGGTCACCGCACGTGAGCGAACGGCGACGGCAGGCCGTCCTGCAGGCCGCCCGGGAACTCGGCTACCGGCCGAACGCCGTGGCGCGGAGCCTGGTCGAGGGACGCACCCGGCTGATCGGCGCCATCGTCGCCGACCTGCACAACCCGTTCTTCGCCGAGTTCCTCGACGGGCTGCAGGAGAGCCTGCACGGCGCGGGCCTGCGGATGCTGGTCGGCAGCGGCCGCTGGGACCCGCTGTTCGAGGCGGAGGCGGTCGAGGCGTTCCTGGAGATGCGCGTGGACGGGCTGGTGCTGCTCAGCGTCGTTCCCGAGTCGCTCAAGGAGGCCGCGGCCAGCGTCCCCGTGGTGGTCGTCGGTGAGCGCGACGTCGTCGGCGTCGACATCGTCGTGGACGACGACGAGCTCGGCGCGAGCCTGGCCGTCGACCATCTCGTCGAGCTCGGCCACCGCCGGATCGCGCACATCGAGGGGGCGCGCTCCACGACCGCGCGCTACCGCCGCGCCGGCTACGAGAAGGCGATGCGCCGGCACGGGCTGACCGCCGAGATCATCGTCGAGCCCGGCGACTTCACCGAGGACGGCGGCCACCGGGCCGCGCGTTCGCTGCTGCGCCGCGACGGCCGGCCGACCGCGATCTTCGCGCCGAACGACCTGGTCGCGACCGGCGCGCTGTCGGCCGCCGACGAGCTCGGCATGCGGGTGCCGGGCGACCTGTCGATCGTCGGGTACGACAACACCCACCTCGCGGCGATCCGGCACATCTCACTGACCAGCGTGGATCAGCCGCGCCGCGACATGGGCCGGGTGGCCGCGGAACTGCTCACCGCGCGCATCGGCGACCCGTCCCGCGTCGCGCGGCAGAACCTGGTCGTCCCGCACCTGGTGGTCCGCTCTACGACGGGGCCGGCTCCCTCCCTGTGACCTCGCGGGCGCGCCCCTGTTCGGGCCGCAGGACCTCCCCTCGTCTCGCTCCCGCAGATGCCGTCGCACGCCCCTGATCCGTGACGCCGCGTCCGTGGCCGGTTATGGCAGGGGTACGCGGACGGTCGATCATTCCTCGAACGGGTCCCCGCCGGGTAAGGGGCCGGCCAAACCTGTCGCATTCGCCGGCCCGCGGCCCACGGCCAGGTGGTTAATGTGTCTCACCGTCCGACGGGCAGACCCGGGCGGCCTCGGGGGAGGCCGCCCGGGCCGGGGACCCGCCGGACGGGCTGACAAAGGGTCGTGTTACCCAGGGGGGTTCAGCTCGTGCGTGATCCGGAACTGGTGTCGTGCGCGCAACGCGCGGCGAGCGAATTGGAACGCGCGTGGTCGGAGTGGCGGCACGCCCGCGGCCTGGCCGAGCAGGTGTCGGAGTCCGTCGCCAGCTATGTGGCCCACTCGATCGACCACCCGTGGGGCCGCCCCCGCGTGGTCCTCGGCCTGGACGCGGACGAGGCCCGCGCCCTCGCCGCGCTGCTGGGCAAGGAGGACCCCCTGCGCTGATTTCCCGGACTTCGTTTGACGAACCTCCGCCGGTGTGCAGACTGTCAGGGTCGGTAACGAAGTCATCACGGAGGAATCGGCCTGTGCGAATCCATCGAGGCGGCCCCGCGGTCGCCGGTATCGCGCTGTGCCTGGGCGCGCTCACCGCGTGCAACGGTTCCTCCGGGACGTCCGGCGGCGGAGGCGGGGCCGCGGCCCCGCCGACCGCCGGCGCGTCGTCCCCGGGGTCGCTGGAAGGCGGCCAGTCGCCCGCGTCCGCCACTGGCAAGGCGGCGTCGCTGGAGGGCAAGGTGATCGTCATCGATCCCGGGCACAACGGCGGGAACGCCGACCACCCGTCCGAGATCAACAAGCAGGTCAAGATCGGCAACGGCAGCAAGGCCTGCGACACGACCGGCACGGAGACCAAGGCCGGCTACGGCGAGCACGCGTTCACCTGGGACGTCTCGAACCGGCTCGCCAAGATCCTGCGGTCCAGGGGCGCCAAGGTCGCGCTGACCCGCAAGGACGACAAGAGCGTCGGCCCGTGCGTCACCGAGCGCGCCGCGCTCGGCAACCGGCTCAAGGCCGATGCCGCACTGTCGATCCACGCCGACGGCGCGTCTGCGTCCGGCCACGGCTTCCACATCATCGAGCCGGTCTCCATCGGCCCGAACTCCGGCATGGTGTCCGGCTCCGCCAAGCTCGGGTCCGCGCTGCGGGCCGCCTACCACGAGGGCACCGGCATCCCGTACTCCAACTACCTCGGCAAGAACGCCATCGACCGGCGTGACGACCTCGGCGGCCTGAACATGTCGACGGTCCCGAAGGTCTTCATCGAGTGCGGCAACATGCAGAACGAGGGCGACGCGGCGAAGCTGTCCAGCGCGTCCTTCCGGCAGCGCATCGCCGAGTCCCTCGCCGAGGGCTTCCAGACCTACCTCGGCTGACCCCGGTGGCGCCCGGCCCCGGCCGGGGCGCGGAGCGGGCAGGATGGGCGGATGCCTGATCTTCGTCGTGTGCGGGAAATGCTGCTCGGGGCCGGTTACACCGTCGCCGGCGTGCGGGAGGCGCTCGGGGCCGTCGCGGGTGCGGCACTGGCACGCGACGAGATCGTGCCGGCGCTGCGGGCGACGCGGGGCGGGTCGCCGGTCGAGGTCCTGATCCGGCTGTTCTGGCTGCAGGTGGCGGTGGACGCGCGCGCGATCGCGGCGGACGATCTGGTCGCGGCCGGGCTCGCCGAGATGTCCGGCGGGGAACTGCGGGCGCTGCTGCGCGTCGAGCCGCTGGAGGCCGTGGACGGGGACGGGCATGCCGGATATGTCGTGTCCGACCCAAAGGTGCGCCCCGGGTCGGGCGTCGTCCCGGCGGACGATCATGTGGTGGGCGCGGGCGGCGCGTCCGGGAATCTGGCCCGGCTGGTTGTCCACAGGGCTGTGGACAACGTGCTCGATCTCGGCACCGGCTGCGGTGTCCAGGCCGTGCATCTCGCCGGTCGGTCGCCCGCCGCGCACATCACCGCGACGGACGTCAATCCGCGGGCACTGGAACTCGCCGCGATGAGCTTCGCGCTCTCCGAAGTGGACGGCGCGGAACTGCTCCAAGGGTCACTGCTCGAGCCCGTCCAGGGGCGCCGGTTCGACCTGATCGTGTCCAATCCGCCGTTCGTCGTCGCGCCGTCCGGTGGCCGGCGGTTCGTGTACCGGGAGTCGGGGATGCCGGGCGACGACTTCTGCCGGGGCCTCGTCGAGAACGCCGCGCACTACCTGAACGAGGGGGGATACTGCCAGCTCCTGGCCAACTGGCTGCACGTCGACGGGGTTCCATGGGAGGAGCGGGTCGGCGGCTGGGTGGACGGCTGCGACGCCTGGATCGTGCAGCGTGACGTCCAGGATCCGGCCGAGTACGCGGAGTTGTGGCTGCGGGATTCCTGCGAGGCGGGCACGCCCGAATACCAGGCCCGGTACGCGGAGTGGCTCGATCATTTCGAGCGGCGGAACGTCACCGGAATCGGGTTCGGGTGGATCACGTTGCGGCGCAGCGAGCGGCCGGCCGTCCGGATCGAGGAGCTGCGGCACGCCGTCGAGGAGCCCGTCGGGGCCTACGTCCGGGACGTGCTCGACGGCCTCGCCAAGGCCGACGAGTTTTCCACAGGCTGTGGACGCACGCTCGCGGCGGCGCCCGGTCTCGTCCAGGAACAGATCGGCCCGCCCGGCGCCGAGGACCCGGAGCGGATCGTCCTGCGGCAGCCCGGCCGCCTTCGCCGCGCCGCCGGAGTCGGGACGGTCGAGGCCGCCCTCGCCGGGGTGTGCGACGGCACCCTGCCCCTCGCCCCGCTGCTCGACGCCATCGCCGAGCTCACCGGCATGGACCCGGACCAGGTCCGCGCGCACGCCGACGCCGTCCTCCCCGAGCTGATCGCCGACGGCTTCTTCATCTAGGCCGCACGACCGTCGCCATCGCCCGCCCGAGGTCGCGATGCCGCGCGATCAGCACGGAGAAGCCGATCGCCAGGTAGACGCCGGACAGGTACAGCCTGACGTCCTCACCCGGCAGGACGAACTGCACCGCGAAGAGCAGGAACAGCACCGCCGCCTCCCACCGCCTGAACACGAGGTCGATGAGCAGGCTCAGCCCGAGGACGGTCTGCGCGGCGGTCAGCAGCACCTCCTCGGTCTGCCGGGAGTCCAACGGCAGCGACCAGGCGCCCCCGCCGGCCCGGTAGGCGAGCGGGAGGGTGCCGATCAGCAGCGTCCATTGGTTGACCTTGCTGGACAGTAGCGTCCCGATCGCGTCGGCGTCCCGCAGCCGCCACGCGAACATGACCGCGACGAGCAGTTCGGGCGCCTCCGAGGCGAGCGGCGCCAGCCACTGCACCAGCAGGAACTCGTCGATGCCGAGCGACGCGCCCGCGTCCACCAGCGCGTTCGCGAACGGCTCCGCCGACACGAACACGATGATGCCGCCGAGCGCGAACCCGCCCCAGGTCGCGGTCCGCCGTACCCGCTTCGGCAGGGTGACCAGCCAGGCGGGGACGCCGGCGAGTTCCTCGACGTCCGCCTCCCGGCGCCGCGCGATCTGCGTGAGGTACAGGAGGTACACGACGATGAGCGAGATCGACATGTACCAGCCGATCTCGCCGGTCAGCGCGGGGATGAAGCCGAGCACCGCGGCGAGCGTGAGGAACCCCAGCTCGGTCCGGTGCAGCGAGGTCAGCCGGACGTCCCGCCGGCCGGGGCCGCGCGTCGCATGCCTCCCGCCGCGCCGGGAGAGCCGCCGGACGCCCAGGGCGAAGGCCAGCACCACCAGAGCCCACCCCACACCGACGAGCAGCCGGTTCGCGCCCGTCATGTTGGCGGCCGCGTAGGCGGTGTAGGCCGGTTTCGTCCCGGCGGCGTAGGCGTAGTAGACGTCGACCGCGTACTCGGGCAGCACCGCGATGAGGGCGAGCACCGCCAGCGCGAGCGCGCCCGACATGTCGGCCCGCGCGGTCTCCGCCGCCCACATCAGCAGGATCGCCGCGGCCAGCACCCCGGCTCCGAAGATCACCATGGCGGCGACCGCGGGCGGATCCAGCCCGGCCATCCGCGTCACGACCGCGGGAAGCGCGATCACCAGCGTCAGCGTCACCCGGACGAGCAGCGTCTCGCGCGGGATCAGCTCGCCGGCCATACCGGCACTCTGCCCCCCGTGCCCGCCCTCAAGGCAAGCGGCGCGCAAAGCCCTGCGCGGCAGGGTCAGCGGCGGGCTTCGTCCAGGGTGCGGAAGGCGCTGGCGCGGAGGCGGCGGGACAGGGCGCGGTTGACGCGGTGCGCCCAGAGGGGGCCGCCGTAGATCATGCCGGTGTAGCCCTGGACGAGAGTCGCGCCCGCGCGGATCCGTTCCCACACGTCGTCGGCCGTCTCGACCCCGCCGACCGAGACCAGCGTGAGGCGCCCGCCGGTGCGGGCCCGCAACCGGCGCAGGACGTCCAGCGAGCGCTCCTTCAGCGGGGCCCCGGACAGCCCGCCGGTCTCCTTGACCAGCGCGGGCGGGCTGAGCAGTGCGTCCCGGCCGATGGTGGTGTTGGTCGCGATGATCCCGTCGAGGCCGAGTTCGAGGGCGAGGTCGGCGACCGCGTCGATGTCGTCGTCCGCGAGGTCGGGCGCGATCTTGACCAGCAGCGGGACGCGGCGCCGCGACGACCGGTCGGCGGCCTCGCGCACCGCCGTCAGCAGCGGGCGCAGATGCTCGACGGCCTGCAGGTTCCGCAGGCCGGGTGTGTTGGGGGAGCTGACGTTGACGACGAGGTAGTCGGCGTGCGGGGCCAGTCGCTCGGTGCTCGCCACGTAGTCCGCCGCCGCCGAGGCCTCGGGCACGGCCTTCGTCTTGCCGATGTTGACGCCGACGATCGTTCCCGTCGCCCGGCCGCGCAGGCGTCGCGCGGCGGCCTCGGACCCCTCATTGTTGAAGCCCATCCGGTTGACGACCGCCCGGTCGGGGACGAGCCGGAACAGCCGCGGGCTCGGGTTGCCGGGCTGCGGACGTCCGGTGACCGTGCCGATCTCGACATGGCCGAACCCGAACGCGCCGAGCGCCTCGTAGGCGACGGCGTCCTTGTCGAACCCGGCGGCGAGCCCCAGCGGCCCCGGGAACTCCAGCCCGAGTGCGCGCACGGCCAGCGCCGGGTCGCGCGGCGCGAGCAGCCGCCGCAGCAGCGGGGCGGCCCCGGGCGTCGCCTGGATCGCGCGCAGCGCGCGAAGGGTCGCGTGGTGGACGCTCTCCGCCGGAACACGGCTGATGACACGTGCGAACAGAAGTCGATACATCGCCCGTCAGTATCTCAGCCGGCCTCCGCGGCGTCGCACTCAGTAGCCGCGGAACGTGCGGCGGAGCTGGAGGCGGACGTCGCGGGCCGCCTCCCGCATCGTCCGGCGCGCGGCGCGGACCGGGTCGCGCACCGTGACCCGCCACGCTCCGCGGATGCCGTGCCCCACCGGGCGCAGGACGTTCGCCCGCACCCAGCGGGCGGGCACGACGACCAGGATCCGCACCGGGATGACGACGAGCGTCCGCCAGAGCCAGCGCAGGATGCGGCCGGCCAGCCGCCACGTCCCCACGAGAGCCGCGACGATCGGCGCCAGCAGGTAACGCCACACGGCGCGGGCGGGCGCGACGATCAGCACGCGCCCCAGCCAGGCCAGGCACCGCCCGGTCAGGACCGCGGCCGCCACCAGCGCGGCCCACAGCGACGCGAGGACGAGCAGGCCGCCGCGTCCGAGCCAGGCGAGACCGCTCCAGATGCCGCGCGCCAGCCAGACCAGGCCCAGCAGCGGCGGGCGCAGGACGTATCGCCACAGCAGGACGGCGGGCATGACCAGGAGCACGCCGAGGAGCAGCCCGATCCCCTGGAAGAGCAGCGCGAACCCGCGGCCGAGGAGGCGGAGGACCCACGCCAGCCCGAGTCCGAGGATCCGGAGCGGACGCAGCAGCAGGAAGTCGAGGATGCGCCCGAGACCGCGCCCGATCAGGGCGAGGAAGCGTCCCAGCGGGACGATCAGCACGCGGTGGAACCAGCGGGCCAGCCGTCCCGTGCCGCGCCCGAACCAGCGCAGGAAGCCGAGGATCACCACCACGGCGAGCCATCGCAGCGGCCGGACGACGAGGAGATCGAGCACGGCGCCGATCGCGCGTCCGATGGCCGCCAGGACCCGCGTCAAACCGTTCCAGACGGCCCGGATCCCCCGGCCTACGAGCACCAGCAGGTCGTGCAGGAGCCGTAGCGGTACGACGACGATCAGTGCGATCACCCGTGCGGGGACGACGATCCACGCCGGGCCGGGGCGCGGTGCGGGGCCGGGGCGCGGTGCAGGGCGCCGCTTGGTCAGGTCGACGGGTCCGCCTGCGTCGTTTCCGGTGGTCACCGTTGCCTTCCTTAGTCGTTCGTCCCGGTGATCCGACTCCGTCCGCGGGCGTCCGGTTCCCGGGGGTTGAACCCGGTCCGCGGGGTTCACCGTACTGCTCGTCGATCAGGGAGAGCGGTGCGGCAGCTCCTTCTCGATCGACGTGCGGGGCCTGGTCCGGAGCCGGGTCCAGGACGACATGGAGGACAACCACATGAAATTCCCACGTTGGGCGATCCCCGCTGCGGCCGCCCTCACGGCGTCGGGACTGGTGCTGACCGCGTGCGGACAGGAGAAGGCAGGAGGGAAGCAGCAGAACGCCGCCGCAGGCTCCCAGGCACAGGCGCAGCCGTCCGCGCCGGCGTCGCCGGCCCCCGAGCCGACCACCCTGGAGGTCGCCAGCGTCACCAAACTCGGCAAGGTCATCACCGACGGCACCGGCAAGACGCTCTACCGCTTCGACAACGACACCGCCCGCCCGCCCGCGTCCACCTGCGCGGGCGCGTGCGCCAAGGCGTGGCCGCCGGTGCTGACCGGTCAGGGGGAGACCGAGGTCAAGGGCGTCCAGCAGTCACTCGTCGGTAAGGTGAAGCGGCCGGACGGCAACTGGCAGGTCACCCTCGCCGGATGGCCGCTGTACCGGTTCGCCAAGGACCAGAGCCCCGGCGACGTGAAGGGGCAGGGCGTCGGCGGCACCTGGTACGCCGCCGCGCCGACCGGCAAGAAGGCCGCCCCGGCCACGCAGACGAACAACCGCTGGAAGGGCTGGACGGTCGTCAAGGCCAAGAAGGACCCGAAGCTCGGCCTGATCCTGACCGACGGCAAGGGCATGACCCTCTACCGCTACGACAAGGACACCAACAAGCCGCCGACGACCAACTGCTTCGGCTCGTGCAAGAAGGCGTGGCCGCCGGCCGTCTTCAACGGCTGGAAGCACCTCAAGCTCGAAGGCGTCAACAAGAAGGTCGTCGACTTCATCGAGCGCAAGGACGACGGCAAATGCCAGCTCACCATCAACGGCTGGCCCATGTACTACTACGAGCAGGACAAGCAGCCCGGCGACACGAAGGGCCAGGGCGTCGGCGGGGTCTGGTGGGCGACCACCCCGACCGGCGAGAAGGCCGCCGGCACCGGTTCGGGCACCGGTGACGGGGGCGGCGGCGGGGGCGGCGGATACGGGTCGGGCGGTTACTAGACCGTCCACCGCGCCACACCCGCCCCACAGGCGAAGGCGCGGAGGGCTCGCGGGTCGGTCGGGGTCCGCGATCCCTCCGCGCCTTCTTCACCTCACCCACGACAAAAGTGTGGCGGTGTCGACAGGTTCCCCTGAGATGCCGTTCTGCCACCTTGCAGAACGTCGGGTCGCAGGTGCAGGGAAATTCATTGGCAGGCGGTTCTCCGCCGCTCGGCGAGACGTATTTCAGTTTGCCTCATCGCAATCCGCCGTATTGCTAACCGCCATCTGGTCTTCTGCTTTGAAGCGCTATTAGCGCAGCTTTTACAAGCCTCCCCACGATGCCATTCTGAATGCAACCCGGCGGTGCCGGGGAACCGCGGCAGCGGGCCATTCGTGAGGCGAGGGCATCATGACGGTCGTTCCAGCATCGCTCCCCGAACCGCAGGGCACACGCCCCGGCCTCCGGCTGACGTTCCGGCTGCTGCTCGCGGTCGACGTCCAGGGCTACAGCCGCCGGACGCCCGGCCTGCAGGTGGCGGCGCAGCTCGATCTGCTGGACGCCATGGAGCGGGCCGCGGAGGCCGCCGGGCTCGACCGGGACTCGTGGTCCCAGCAGGTCACCGGGGACGGTGTCCTGGCCGTGCTGCCGGACGACGCCGACATCGTCCTCGTCGTCGGACGCTTCGCCCCGGCCCTCGAAGACGCGCTCGCCGCGCTGGCGGAGACCGCCGCCCCGGAACGCCGCGTGCGGGTGCGCCTCGCGCTGCACCACGGGGCGATGATCATCGGATGGCCGGCGGTGCTCGGCCCGGCCGGGCACGCGCCGGTCGTGGTGAGCCGCCTCGTGGACGCCCGCCCCGTCCGCCGGTATCTGGACGTCCATCCGGAGCGGAACGTCGCGCTGATCGTTTCTGACCAGATCTTCCGCGACGTCGTGGACAGCGGGCTCTGCGCGTTGCCGCCCGCGCATTTTTCCCAGGTCAGAACAGTCATCAAGGGAATTCGGTATGCCGGATACCTCTATGAGCCCGGCTGGTTATGAGTGGCCTGTGTTGCTTGTGTTCTCCATGGGTCCGGCTTTGCCGTCCGATTGCTCTCTGGATCTCGACAGTCACCCGGTTCGGTGATCGAATGGAGATCCGTTCCGCCGAGGGTGCGGCCCGGCGAAGTGCCCGCAGCCTGGTGGGAGGCTTCGGGAGGCCCCATGGTCGAGCGAGTCGGACGAGCGGAGTCGAACGAACCGGGACACGCCCGGCCGCGGGGGCGGGCGACCGGACGGCACGGTCCCCGGGGGCGGTTGCGGGCCGCGGTGGCGCTGACGATGCTGGCCGGGGGGCTCACGGCCTGCGGAGGCGGCGGCGGGACCCCCACCCTCAACTGGTACATCAACCCCGACGACGGCGGGCAGGCCAAGCTCGCCGCGGCGTGCTCGAAGGCGTCCGGCGGCAAGTACAAGATCACTACGTCCGTGCTGCCGCAGGACGCGACGCAGCAGCGTGAGCAGCTCGTCCGGCGGCTGGCCGCGAAGGACTCCGGGATCGACCTGATGAGCCTGGACCCGGTGTTCGTGGCCGAGGCCGCCAACGCCGGGTTCCTGCGGCCCTTCCCCGCGGACCAGGCCGGCCAGTTCACCGAGGGCGTGTTCCCCGCGGCCGTGGAGAACTCGACGTGGGAGGGCAAGCTCTACGCGGCGCCCTTCTGGGCGAACACGCAGCTGCTCTGGTACCGCAAGTCGGTCGCGCAGAAGGCCGGCGTCGATCCCAGCGCGCCCGACTTCACCTGGGACAAGATGATCGACGCGGCCGTCCGGACCGGGACGACCGTCGGGGTCCAGGCCAACAAGTACGAGGGCTACATGGTGTGGATCAACGCCCTCGTCGAGTCCGCCGGCGGACAGATCATCAGCAACGCGCAGCGGGGCGACGACGCCACCATCGACATCGGCTCGCCCGCCGGGAAACAGGCCGCGACGATCATCTCCAGGCTCGCGCACTCCAAGGCGGCGAGCCCGAGCATGTCGACCGACGACGAGGAGCGGGCCCGGTTCCTGCTCAACGGCTCCCGGGGCGGCTTCATGGTCAACTGGGGGTACATCTGGCGGGCCGAGAACGGCGACGCCGAAGCGGGCGTGATCCCGAAGAACATCCCGGCCGACCTCGGCTGGGCGAAGTACCCGAGGGTGAGCCCCGGGCAGGACAGCAAGCCCCCGTTCGGCGGCATCGAGCTCGGCATCGGCGCGTACGGCAAGCACAAGAACACCCTCGCCGTGGAGGCCGTCAAGTGCATCACCTCCACCGAGCACATGAAGCAGTACATGATCGACTCGGGTAACCCGGCGGCCCGCGCATCGGTCTACGACGACCCGCAGATCAAGAAGGAGTTCCCGATGGCCGGGCTGATCCGGGACTCCATCAACGCCGCCGCGCCCCGTCCGATCACGCCGTACTACACCGACGTGTCGGGCGCCGTGCAGAGCCGGTGGCACCCGCCCGCGTCGGTGAACCCGAACACGACGCCCGGCCGGTCCGCGACGTTCATCCGCCAGGTCCTGCACGACCAGGCGCTGCTCTGAAGGGACGGACGATGACCGCTGTGGAGACCGCCCCGGCCACCGGACGGCACCGGGCCGGGCGCGCGGAGATCTCCGACCGGAGCCGCGCGGAACGCCGCCTCGGGCTGATCCTGTCCGCCCCGGCTGTGCTCGTCATGCTGGTGGTGACCGCGTACCCGCTGATCAACGCGCTGTACCTGTCGCTGTTCCGGTACCGGCTCACCGCGCCGGAGGACCGCAAGTTCGTCGGGCTCGCCAACTACGGGACGGCGCTGTCCGACCCGCTGTTCTGGCAGAACGTCCTCACGACGTTCTTCATCACGTTCGTCACGGTCGCCGTGGAACTCGTCATCGGGTTCGCGTTGGCGATGGTGATGCACCGGGCTCTGTTCGCGCGGCGGACCGTCCGCACCGCGATCCTGCTGCCCTACGGCATCGTCACCGTCATCTCGGCGTTCGCCTGGAAGTACGCGTTCGACCTGCAGTCGGGGTTCGTCAACTCCTGGTTCGGGCTCGGCGACTACGCCTGGTTCTCCGGCCGCTGGTCGTCGCTGTTCGTGATCATCCTGTCGGAGATCTGGAAGACGACGCCGTTCGTGTCGCTGCTGCTGCTCGCCGGGCTGGCGCAGGTGCCGCGCGACCTCGGCGAGGCGGCGACGGTGGACGGCGCGACGGCGTGGCAGCGGCTGCGCCGGGTGACGATCCCGAACATGAAGGCCGCGATCCTCGTCGCCGTGCTGTTCCGCACGCTGGACGCCTGGCGGATCTTCGACAACGTGTTCATCATGACGGCCGGCCAGAACAGGACCGAGACGCTGTCGTTCCTCACCTACCGGCAGACGATCACCCGGACCGCGATCGGGCTCGGGGACGCCGTCGGGGTGCTGCTGTTCCTGTCCGTGTTGCTGATCGCGGTGGTGTTCATCAAGGGGTTCCGGGTGGACCTGTCCCAGGTGAGAGGTGACAAGTGATGGAGAGCACCCGCTCGAAATGGCTGTGGGCCGTCGCGTCCCTGCTCATCCTCGTCTGGACGGTCTTCCCGATCCTGTGGATCGTGATGCTGTCGTTCAAGCAGCCCGGCGAGATCGGCAACAAGAGGAGCTTCCTCCCCGCCGACTGGACGTGGGTGAACTACAAGACGGTCTTCAAGACCGACCTGTTCACCTCCGCGCTGATCAACTCTATCGGCATCTCGATCATCGCGACGTTCGTCGGGGTGGTGTTCGCGACGCTGGTCGCGTACGCGATCGCCCGGCTGGAGTTCCCCGGCAAGAGGCTGATCCTGTCGTTCGCGCTGGCCATCGCGATGTTCCCGGTCGTGTCGCTCGTCGGCCCGCTGTTCGACCTGTGGCGCGACATCGGCCTGTACGACACCTGGCCCGGGCTGATCATCCCGTACATCTCGTTCGCCCTGCCGCTCGCGATCTGGACGCTGTCGGCGTTCTTCCGCGAGATCCCGTGGGAGATGGAGCAGGCCGCGCAGGTGGACGGCGCGACGACCTGGCAGGCGTTCCGGAAGGTGATCGTCCCGCTGGCGGCGCCCGGGGTGTTCACCGCGGCGATCCTGACGTTCTTCTTCTGCTGGAACGACTTCGTGTTCGGGATCTCGCTGACCTCGTCCGACAACGCCCGTCCCGTCCCGGCCGCGCTGGCGTTCTTCACCGGCGCGTCGCAGTTCGAGCAGCCCACCACCGCCATCTCCGCGGCGGCGGTCGTGGTGACCATTCCCGTCGTCGTCATCGTCCTGGCGTTCCAGCGCCGCATCGTGGCCGGGCTCACGTCCGGCGCCGTCAAAGGCTGAGGGGTAGACCATGGCCGCCATCACGATGAAGAACATCGTCAAGCAGTACGGCGACGGTTTCCCGGCCGTGAACGACGTGTCGCTGGACGTCAAGGACGGCGAGTTCATGATCCTCGTCGGCCCGTCCGGCTGCGGGAAGTCGACGCTGCTCCGGATGATCGTCGGGCTGGAGGACATCACCGCCGGCGAGATGCTCATCGGCGACAAGGTCGTCAACCGGGTGGCGCCGCGGCAGCGGAACCTGTCGATGGTGTTCCAGAACTACGCGCTCTACCCGCACCTCACGGTGTTCGAGAACATCGCGTTCCCGCTCCGCCTGGCGAAGGTGTCGGACGACGAGGTGCGGCGGCGCGTCAAGGAGACCGCAGACCTGCTGGAGCTGACCGAGCACCTGGAGCGCAAGCCGGCGAACCTGTCCGGCGGCCAGCGGCAGCGGGTCGCGATGGGCCGGGCGATCGTCCGGCAGGCGGACGCGTTCCTGTTCGACGAGCCGCTGTCGAACCTGGACGCGAAGCTGCGCGGGCAGATGCGCACGGAGATCTCGCGCCTGCAGCGGCGTCTCGGCGTCACCACCGTGTACGTCACGCACGACCAGACGGAGGCGATGACGCTCGGCGACCGGGTCGCGGTGCTGCGCAAGGGCGTCCTGCAGCAGGTCGGCAGCCCGCGCGAGCTGTACGAGGAGCCCGTGAACCTGTTCGTGGCGGGGTTCATCGGGTCGCCGTCGATGAACTTCCTGCCCGCGTCCGTGGAGGGCTCGTTCCTCGACACGCCTCTGGGACGGTTCGAGTTGCGCGACGAGCGGAAGGCCGCTGCCATCGGTGACCGTTCCGTCGTGCTCGTCGGGATCCGTCCGGAGCACTTCGAGGACGCGTCGCTGGTCGGCGAGGAGAAGAAGGCGCGGGGCAGCATCGTCCGGGCCCGGGTGGACGTGACCGAATGGCTGGGCAACGAGCTGTACGCCTACGTTCCCTACGAGGCCCCGGAGGACCTCACCGCCCAGTTGCGCGACCTTTCGCGGGAGCTCGACAGCGACCAGCTGCGCACCCAGGCCGTCGTGGCGCTGGACGCGGCCAGCCTCATCTCGCCCGGACGCGAAGCGGAGCTGTGGATCGACACCACGAGGGTGCACATCTTCGACCCGTCCAGCGGCGAGAACCTCACCCGCGACGAAGAGCGCGTCGAGAAGCTCAGCGCCATCGCCGAGGAGGCGCGCGCCGCCCAGCGGGAGGCGCAGCGCGAGCCGGCGGCCGAGGGCGCCGACGGGGCGTCCGTGGCGGAACCGTGAGCCGATGCATTTCGTCTTCACCCCGCCGGGGGAGTCGGCGGCCGGGCTGCTCGACCTGTCGTGGACCCGGCCGCTCGAAGAATGGGACGACGAGCGGCTCGTGGAGATCCGGCAGCGCGGCCTTTCCCGGCACACGGTCAGATTCGTGGCCGAAGGCGGCGCCGTCTACGCGTTGAAGGAGCTGGACGCCCGGCTCGCGCGCCGCGAATACCGGCTGCTGCGGAAGCTCCGCTCCCTCGGCCTGCCTGCCGTCGAGGTCATCGGTGTGGTCGTGGACCGTCCCGGCCTGGACGCCATTCTCGTCACGCGTTTCCTGGACCACTCCTCGTCCTATCGTTCGCTGTTCGCCAACGCCCGCTACGGTCACCCCACGGACCGGTTGCTGGACGCACTCGTGGAACTGCTCGTCCGGCTTCATCTCGCGGGTTTCATGTGGGGTGACTGTTCGCTGTCGAACGTCCTGTTCCGTATGGACGCGGGGGCGTTCGCCGCCTATCTGGTGGACGCGGAGACCGCCGAAATGCACCCGTCCCTCACCGAGGGGCAGCGCGGCTACGACGTGTCCCTGGCCCGCGAGCGGATCGCCGGTGAGCTCTTCGACCTTTCGGCCGCGGGCACTCTGCCGGCCGGGGCCGACCCGATCGAGGTGGCCGACGACACCGTCCGGCGGTACCGGGCGTTGTGGGACGAACTGACCCGCGAGGAGGTCCTGCACCCCACCGACCAGCGCTACCGCATCGCCGAGCGGCTCCGCCGCATCAACTCCCTCGGCTTCGACGTGGACGAGGTGGAGCTGGTGGACGCGGGGCCGTCCGGGGCGCGCATGCGCGTCCGCACACGTGTGGCGGAGCCCGGCCACCACCGCCGCATCCTCATGGCCCGTACCGGGCTGGACGCCCAGGAGAACCAGGCCCGCCGCCTCCTCAACGACATCGCCGGATACCGCGGCCATCTGGAACGTGTCCGGGGCGAGCCCGTTCCAGAGGTGGTCGCGTCGAACAAATGGCTCGCCGAGGTGTACGAGCCGGTCATCAACGCGGTTCCGCCCGGCCTGCGCGACCGCCTGGACGACGTCGAACTGTTCCACGAGGTCCTCGAACACCGCTGGTTCCTGTCCGAGAAGTCGGGCCGTGACGTCGGTACGTCGGCGGCGGCGCGCGACTACTTCGCGTCCGTTCTCCCGGACGTTCCCGAGGATCTGACCCAGACCGGCCGTCCTCCTGACACGACCAGTTGATCTTTCTGGCACCATCGTGGACATGTACGAGCGTTTCGCCCACGAGTATGCGAACCATGCCGAAGACAGCGCCTACAACGCTCTCTACGACCGGCCCGCCGTGCTCGGCCTCGCCGGCGACGTGGCCGGCCTCGACGTCTTCGACGCCGCCTGCGGCCCCGGCCTCTACGCCCGGGAACTACTGGACCGCGGCGCCCGTGTCGCCGGCTGCGATGTGAGCCCCACCTTCGTCGAAATGGCCCGCGCACGCACCGAGGGCCGCGCCGACCTGCGCCTCCATGACCTGTCGCGACCGCTGACGTGGCTGGCGGACGACTCGGTCGACATGGTCGTCCTCGCCCTGGCCATTCATTACATCGACGACCGGGTGGCCCTGCTGAAGGAATTCCGCCGCATCCTGACCCCTCGCGGAGCCGTCGTCCTGTCCACCGAGCATCCGATGACGGGGTGGCTGCGCCTGGGCGGGTCCTACTTCACCGAAGAGCCCGTGGAGGAGTCGTTGAGCCCTCATCGGGACTGGCCGATCAGGGCGTGGCGCCGTCCCCTGACGTCGATCTGCGCGGAATTCCGGGAGGCGGGGTTCCTCATCGAGGAATTGCTGGAACCCCGCCCCGTCTCCGAAATGGCCGACCGCTACCCCGAGGACCACGCGAAGCTGGAGGATCTCCCCGCCTTCGTGGCCTTCCGCCTGGTCCCGGCCGGCCCTTGACCGATGTTCACTCGGCGTCCGCGACGATGTGCCACTGCCCGACCTCGCCGTAGTCCGAGTCGTAGATGACCGAGCCGTCGCCCGGCTTCAACTCGTAGTGCCGGACGTTCCCGCCCCAGTACCGCAGGATCCGACCCAGCTCACTCGCGGCATCCCCGGCCACGGCGCCTTCACCCATGTCCACTTCAAGAACGAACTTCATACCTTGAATCGTCTCATTGAAGTGGTTCTTGAATGTTGCCAGCGCATCGACGCGGGCCACGCTGATTGAGCATCGGTTAAGCCTCAAACAGCACCGCCGAGCACGGGTTCGGGTCCGGCGTGGTTCGACCACTACGAGAAGTTCGGGAACGTGGTGGTGCGGAACCTGGCGGACTGCTCCTTTGACGGCGTGGTCGCCGACTGCCTGATGTTCGGCGCGCTGGCCGGGCGTATCACCGCCGCGCCGGGCCCGGCATATGCGGTCAGGCGCCTGGAACGCCTCCTCCGGGTGTTCGGCGGCGCGGCGGCCGGTCCGTAGGCGTCACTCGGGCGAGGCGTACGAGCCGTAGGCCGGGCGGCCGGTGGGCTGGTAGGTCTGGATCGTCACGCCGGTGCTCGTGACCTTGGAGTCGGTGAGCCGGAGCCCGGTCGGGACGATGTCGTCGAACAGCCGCTTGCCGGTGCCGAGGACGACCGGGAAGATCAGCACGCGGACCTCGTCGACGAGCCCGGCCTTGATCAGCGTCTGGACCAGGTCGAGGCTGCCGTGCACCTGGAGCTCGCGCCCGGGCTCGGCCTTCAGCTTGGCGACGGCCTCGGCGGCATCGCCTTCCAGGATCGTGGTGCCCGCCCATTCGGCCGTGCCGAGCGTGCGGGACGCGACGTACTTCGGAAGCGAGTTCAGCTTCGACGCGACCGGGTCGTTCTCGTCGGTCATCTTCGGCCAGTGCCCGGCGAAGATCTCGTAGGTCCTGCGGCCGAGCAGGAAGGCGTCCGCCTCGGCGAACCAGCCGGACACGGCGCGTCCGAAGTCCTCGTCGGCGAAGGGGAACGACCAGCCGCCGTGCTCGAACCCGCCGCTGCGGTCCTCGTCGGGTCCGCCCGGCGCCTGCCCGACGCCGTCGAGGGTGATGAATGTCGTCACTGTGAGTTTCATGGGTCCTCCTGAGTCCGCCGTACCCACAGGCAGACCGGCGACCGCCGCGGAACTCATCGGACGGGTGCTCAGCCGAGCTTCTTCACCAGGAGCTCGAACTCCAGGTCGTCGCGCTTGGGGAGGCCGAAGCGCTCGTCGCCGTAGGGGAAGGGGCTCGTGTCGCCCGTCCGGACGTATCCGCGCCGGACGTACCAGGCGATCAGCTCCTCGCGGACGCTGATCACCGTCATGTGCATCTCGGTCGCGCCCCACTCCTCGCGCGCCAGCCGCTCGGCCTCGGCGAGGACCTTCTTGCCGAGCCCGCCGCCCTGGGCGGCGGGACGCACGGCGAACATGCCGAAGTAGGCGTGCCCGCCGCGGTTCTCCAGCTGGCAGCAGGCGGCCAGGGCGCCGCCGGTCTCGGCGACCAGCATCAGCCCGGCCGGGTCGTTCACCGCGGCGGCGACCATGTCGGGGTCGGTGCGCCGGCCGCCGAGAATGTCGGCCTCGGTGGTCCACCCGGTGCGGCTGGAGTCGCCGCGGTAGGACGACTCGACGAGGGTGACGAGCGCGGGGACGTCGGCCGGCGTCGCCGCGCGGAAAGCGGGATTCACGGTGCTCACTTGCGGGACTCTAACGCCGGACACGTAGTGTCCGGGGTCGGCCCCGGTGGTTGCGAGGGTAATCCTGGATGTCTAGTATCCAGATTTGTGCGGATGAGCGAGGGAGTCGAATGGGCGATCCACAGCTGTCTCAACCTGACCTGGCTGGAGCCGGGTGAGGCCGTGACGGCGGCCAGGATGGCGGCGTTCTACGAGCTGCCCGCGGCCTACCTGAACAAGCAGCTGCAGGCGCTGGCCCGGGCCGGGATCCTCGCGTCCACCCCCGGGCCGCGCGGCGGGTTCCGGCTCGCCCGCCGAGCCGAGGACATCACCCTCCTGGACATGGTGATCGCGATCGAGGGGCCGGAGGAGGCGTTCCGCTGCGAGGAGATCCTCCGGCAGGGACCCGGCGACCATGAGGGAGCCGACTACCGCAGGCTGTGCGTCGTCTCCCAGTCCATGCGGCGGGCGGACCTCGCCTGGCGCCGGGAGCTGGCCGGGCAGACCCTCGACGACCTGCGCGTGATCGTGGAGCGCCGCGTCCCGGCCACCCCCGGCAGGACCCGCGCCTGGTTCGCGAACCTGCGGACCTGATCCCGGCCGCGTCCGCAAGGGCGTCCGGCCATCGGTCAATTCTGGATAAGAAACATCCAGGTTAGGAAGCATCCATGCAGGCACGAATGAACGTTCTCAAGCCCGCCGCCGACGGCTACAAGGCCATGCTCGCGCTGGAGGCGTACATCAACGCCAGCGGCGTCCCGCACCGTCTGCTGGATCTGATCAGGCTGCGCGTGAGCCAGATCAACGGCTGCGCGTACTGCGTGAACATGCACGCCCGGGACGCCAAGAAGGCCGGGGAGACCGACGAGCGCCTGTGGTCGGTGGCGGCCTGGCGCGAGTCGCCCTTCTACACCGACGAGGAGCGGGCGGCGCTGGCCCTGGCCGAGGCCGCTACGCGGATCAGCGACAACCCCGACGGAGTTCCGGACGACGTCTGGAACGACGCCGCCGACCACTACGACGAGGAGTCCCTCGCCGCCCTCGTCATGACGATCGCCGCGATCAACGCGTGGAACCGGATCAACGTCACGCTCCGCAACCCCGCGTCGAACTGACGGCCGTGGTCGCGGTCCATCTCTGACGCCGCTCCCCGGCGCCCGCCCGATCGCCGATCGGGCGGGTCGTCCCGGTGAACGGGAGGCCGGGCCACCCGCCGTGGCCGGACGCCGATGATCGCCCCATGAGCCTCGGAGAGGGAAGCGTCCGTCACCGAATGCTGGACGTCGGAGATGTCACCCTTCACGTGGCCGAGCAGGGCTCCGGCGTCCCGGTGGTGATGTGCCACGGCTTTCCGGGCCTCTGGTACAGCTGGCGGCACCAGCTCCCGGCTCTGGCCGCGGCGGGATGCCGGGCGATCGCTCTCGACATGCGCGGATACGGGCGCAGCGGCAGCCCTCGCTCCCCAGAGGAGTACGACCGGCGGCGCACGACCGGAGACCTGGTCGGAGTCTTGGACGCACTGGGCATCGACGAGGCCGTGTTCATCGGCCACGACTTCGGGGCCGCGCTGGTCTGGGACATGCCGCAGTGGGCTCCCGGACGCGTCAAGGCGCTGATCCAGCTCAGCGTGCCGCGCGTGCCCGTCTCGAAGCGTTCGCCGAGCGAGTTGTACGCGCTCGCCGCTGAGCGCCATTTCCTTCACACGCACTATTTCCAGAAAAAGGGCCCGGCCGACGAAGAACTCGCAGGAGATCCGGGGCGCTTTCTGGCCAATGTTTTCTGGGCACTGAGCGGCGGCTACCGGTATCTCGATATCTGGCGGCATTCAAGCGACGGCAACGGTTATCTCGATGTGCTCCCCGAGGCGCCGCCGCTGCCGTGGCCGTGGCTTACCGAGGGCGAACTCGCCTATTACGTGGCCGAGTTCGAGCGGACCGGGTTCACCGGCGGCCTCAACTGGTACCGCGCCGGTGACCATGTGTGGCGGGAGAAGCAGGCCCGCCCGGACGAACCCGTCACCGTTCCGACACTGTTCGTGGTGGGCGACCGCGACCCCGTCCGGGAGATCATGGGCGCCGGCGCGGGGGACTCGATGGCCGACCTCGTCCCTGGCCTGCGCGGCGTCCACGTCATCGAAGGGGCCGGGCACTTCGTCCAGATGGAGGCGCCCGGTGAGGTCAACGCCGCCATGCTCGCCTTCCTCGCCGGCATCCGCTGAGACGGCGCGGTCCGGCGGAAACACGCCGGTCGGTTCAGGTGTGCAAAGCCGGAAGCTTCGCGGATAAATAGTCGGTAACAAGTCCGAAACATATCAGTCGGACTGTGCGGAAAATTACGATCCGAGCGGTAACGGGGTTGCCGCAGACGGCAGTTGTCGCACAGTATCTCTTAGGTCGTGGCCTCAGGTCACGACTGTCCTGCCAACCGGTGGCCGGACGTGTTCACAGGGTTCCAGAACCGCGTGACACGTCCCGGCCACAGGCCGGGACGCGCGGTTCCTCGGGAACCGATCAAAACAAAAGAAGGTGAGAATCGCAAATGAAACGTGTATCAAGTCCGTTTCTGATGGGCGTCGTGACGTTGATCGTCATGAGGCTCATCCAACAGTTCGGGTTCGCCATCGTGCCCGGTGTCGAACCCATGACCGCATCCATTGCCGTCTTCGCGATCACCGTCCTCTTCGGCTCGACCCCGCTCTTCCTGGGAACGATCCACAACGGCGGTTTCGCGAAGAGCAAGTGGGACAGGACCGCGCTGAAGGCAATGGTGGCCGCGTTTGTCGGCAACCTGCTTTCGTTCGTGGTGTATCTGATGGCCGTCGACAAGATGGGCCTCGCGCTCAGCAGCACTTTCGCGCTGGCCGGCGCCCTGTGCGTCAACATCGACGGGATCTGGAAAGCCTGCCGGGTCGAGAAGACCCGCCGGCGGGCGATTCTCCAGCTGGCTGTCCGTGTCGTCATCATCACGGTCAGCTTCGGGCTGGCCCTGCTGCACACGGGCTCCCTCTCGACCGAGGACCTGGCGCTGGGCCTGGTCTACGAGGTCATCCAGGGCTTCGGCCAGTGGCTGTACCTCACGGCCGCCTACGGAACGCTCAAGAAGCGCAACCTGATCAGGGAAGGGCTGTCCGGGGCGAACTTCGCCATCGGGCTCGTCCTGGCGGGCGCTGTGCTTCTGGTGGACAACCAGAAGTTCGCGGTGATCACGACCCCCGTCCACCTCAAGATCGGGCAGGTTCCGCTCTGGGCGGTATGCGCCCTTGCCGGTGTCTGCACGATCCTCCTCGCAATGATCTTGCAGGCTCGGGCCGGGCGGGTCCTCCGGGGCGACCAGGGAGGCGTCGTCGACGCCTTCGAGCCGCTCCTGGCGGCGGGCGCGTCCGCGTTCGTGACCGCCCTGCTGGTGCCTCAAGAGGCGGAGTGGGCGCACTTCAGCGGATCGACCCTGGTCCTCTACTGGACTGGGCTCGGCGTCATCATCGCTTCGGCCTGCGTGACGTTCGTCTGGCCGCTGAAGGACGTACATGAGGACGAGAACGCCGACGCTCAGAAGGTAGATGAGCCGGCGGACCCTGTCCTCGCGGTCCCGAACCCGATCGCCGACGCGACCGACGTGCTTTCCGAGGCCGACGAGGCTATTTCGAAGGCCGACGAGGCGCTTTCCGAGGCCGGCGGCGAGGCGGCCGGGGCCGCCAACCAAGAGGCGACCGACTCGCAGGGGTCGGCGTCCGGGCATCCCGGCGACGCCGGAGCCGAAGAGCAGTAATAACCCGACCGGGGTCTCCCCCGGACCGGGTTCCATCCACGGTGGGTTACGGCGCAGGCCGTGGCCCACCGGCTGACAACCATCCACTCGCGGGGAGGGGCTGCAAGCAGCCTCTCCCCGTCTTCCTTTGGGACGTGCGTCGCGTCCCGTGTCCGGTTGACCGCCCCTCATGGGTGGGGACGAGGCGTTGGCCGCCTTCGCCACCCGGATCCCGCGCTCCCCCCTTGAGCGTGCCGGTCACATGTTCCGGATGCAGTCCGTCATGTGGGTAGGTGATCGCGGGAGGTGAGTGAGCATGCGGGTCTTGGTCGTCGGGGCGACGGGTGTCGTCGGACGGCAACTGGTGCCGTTGCTCGTGGCGGACGGGCACACGGTCGTGGGGACGGCCACGTCCGAAGCCGGGGCTGCGGCGATCATCGGGGCCGAGGCCCTGGTGCTGGACGTGCTCGACGCGTCCGCGACGGAGGCCGTGGTGGCGAGCGCGCGGCCGGACGTGGTGGTCTGCCAGGCGACGGCGCTGTCCTCGTTCGGCGGGAACATGCGGAAGTTCGAGCGGTACTTCGCGAAGACCAACCGGCTTCGCACCGAAGGAACGGCGAATCTGCTCGCGGCCGTGGAGCGGAACGGCGGGGCGCGGGTCATCGCGCAGAGCTACGCGGCGTCCGCGTATCCGCCGGGCGGCTCGTATGCGAAGGACGAGGACGAAGGGTTCGATCCGGATCCGCCGAAGGCGATGGCCGATACGTTCGCGTCGATGCGGCGGCTGGAGGAGTCGGTCGCGACCGCGTCCCAGGACAACGTGTGCCTCAGGTACGGCTTCTTCTACGGGCCCGGCACCACGCTGGACGTCGGCGGTGTCCAGTTGGAGGCCGTGCGCAAACGGCAGATGCCCGTCGTGGGGGACGGCGACGGCGCTCCGTCCTATCTGCATGTGGAGGACGCCGCGGGAGCGGTGATGGCCGTCCTTGAGAACGGACACGGCGTCTACAACATCGTCGATGACGAGCCCGCGCCGTTCAGGGAGTGGCTGCCCTTCGTCGCGGGCGTTCTCGGGGCGAAGCCGCCACGGCACGTGCCGGTGTGGTTGGGACGGCTGTTCGCCGGCGACGCCGGCGTCTACATGATGACGCGCGCGAGGGGCGGCTCGAACGCCAAGGCGAGACGCGAACTGGGCTGGGAGCCCGTGCACCCCGACTGGCGCACGGGCTTCCGGACGGCGCTCAGCGGCTGACCGGTGGACGGGCGGGAAGGACACGCCCGCTGACGTCCCCGAACCCGATGCGGGTGCCCGCGGGGCCGGGGGCGGTGGCGGTGATGGAGACCGCGTCGCCGTCCTCCAGGAACGTGCGCGGCTCGCCGTTGACCGTCACGGGCTCCTTGCCGCCCCAGGTGAGCTCGATGAAGGCGCCGCGCTGGTCCTTGGCCGGGCCCGAGACCGTCCCGGACGCGAACAGGTCCCCGGTGCGGGACGAGGCGCCGTTCACCGTCATGTGCGCGAACATCTGGGCCGGTGACCAGTACATCTCCCGATAGGGCGGGCGGGAGACCACCTGTCCGTTCCATGTGACCTCAAGGGCGAGGTCCAGGCCCCACGGGTTCTTTTCGTGAAGATAAGGGAGCGGCTCCGGGTCTTGCGGCGGTGTGGCGACGCGGGCCGTTTCCAAGGCGAGGAGCGGGACGACCCAAAGAGAGATGGACGTCGCGAAGCTCTTCCCTAGGAACGGGCCGAGCGGCACGTACTCCCAAGCCTGGATGTCGCGGGCCGACCAGTCGTTGACCAGGACGACGCCGAAGACGCGCTCGCCGAAGTCGTCCGCACTCACAGGCGTTCCAAGGGACGACCCGGTGCCGACGACGAAACCGACCTCGGCCTCGATGTCGAGGCGGCGGCTCTCACCGAACGTGGGGCCGTCCTCGGATCGGCGCTGCCCGGACGGCCGGACGATGCCCGTTCCGGACGGCACGACCGTGCCCGCGCGGCCGTGGTAGCCGACCGGCAGATGCTTCCAGTTCGGCATCAGCGGCTCGGAGTCCGGACGGAACAGGCGGCCGAGGTTGGACGCGTGGTGCTCGGAGGCGTAGAAGTCCACGTAGTCGGCGACCTCGAACGGCATGTGCAGCGTGACCGCGTCGGCGGGATGGACGGCCGCGTCCGGAACGTCGCCCGAGACCAGATCGAGGACCCGTTCGCGGACCTCGACCCAGCGCGCGTGACCCTGCGCCATGAAGGGATTCAGCGACGGCTCGGCGAAGACGTCATCGCCGAGCGCGGCGGCCAGATCCACGACGGAATCGGCCACGCGCACCCCCACCCGGGGAGCGGTGCCCGGGGTCGAGAAGACGCCGTAGGGGAGGTTGGCGGGCCCGAAGAGGGAGTCTTCGGGGATCGCGATGCGGGTCAACGGCAGGACTCCTGGAGTGTGGAGGCGAGCAGGCCGAGGTGTGCGAGTTCGGTCAGAGGGTCGGTGATGCTGCACGTCCCGAAGGACAGGAAACGAGCGCGGACGGCGGCCGTCCGCGGCTCGCCGAGCGCGGCGACGCGGGACGCGACGGACGCGGCGTCGCGATCGGCGAGGACGGCGGCCAGGTCGCCGGCCGGCCGGCCCGCCAGCGCGGCGTCGGTCGCGAGCAGCAGGTTCAGGAAGCCGTGCTGGTGGAAGCCCGTCTCCGGGTCGGTGTTGCGGACCGGATGGTGCAGCCCCGCCGTCGCCTTGAACGGGACACCGGCGTCCACCACGGCCTTGATCGCGGCGGCCAGCTCGTCCGGGCTCGGGTAGAGGTGCGCCTTCACCCCGCCGGTGCGGAACTTCGCGCGGTGGCCCCGTGCGGCGACCGCCGCGACGAACGCGGGACGGCGGTCGTCCCGCGGGATCTCGACGTAGACGGGCGCATCGACGCCGCCGAGCACGCGGAAGAACTCGTCCGGGCCCATGCCGGGCGGGACGGCGACCTCCAGGCCCCGCACGTCGAGGACCAGGTCGGCGGCGGCGGCCATCGCCTTCGCCGCCTGGCACGGCCCGCTCGGCGCCGTGATCGACAGGTCGAGGGGCTCGCTTCCCAGCAGCGGGTACAGGTCGTCCAGCGCGGTCGCCGGCAGGACGAGCGGCCCGACGAGCTCCGCGTACGGGGCGGAACGGTGGTCGCGGTGGGCGGGGACGGCCTCGGCCAGCGGTGTGAGGCCCGGCGGGAACACGGCCGCGTCGTCGCACAGGCCGATCGCGAACGCGGGGATCATCGCCGCCTCGCCCAGGTCCACGCGTACGCCTCGTCCTCGCAGGCCGATCCGCCTTCACCGAGTTCGAGCGGGTGGAACGTGTCCACCATGACGGCCAGCTCGTCGAAGAACTCGACGCCGATACTGCGCTCGTAGGCGCCGGGCTGCGGACCGTGCGCCAGCCCGCCCGGATGCACCGAGACCGAGCCCGGCCCGATGCCGGAGCCCTTGCGGGCCTCGTAGTCGCCGCCGCAGTAGAACATGATCTCGTCGGAGTCGACGTTGGAGTGGTAGTAGGGCACCGGGATCGACAGCGGGTGGTAGTCGACCTTCCGCGGCACGAAGTTGCACACGACGAAGTTGTGGCCCTCGAACACCTGGTGGACGGGCGGCGGCTGGTGCACGCGGCCGGTGATCGGCTCGAAGTCGTGGACGCTGAACGTGAAGGGGTAAAGGCAGCCGTCCCAGCCGACGACGTCGAAGGGGTGCCGGGCGTACGTCATGCGGGTGCCGGTGACGCCGCGCGAGCCGCGATGCTTCACCAGGACCTCGACGTCGGAGCCGTCCAGGGCGAGGGGCTCGTCGGGGCCGTGCAGGTCCCGCTCGCAGTACGGGGCGTTCTCCAGGAATTGGCCGTAGCGCGACAGGTAGCGCTTGGGCGGCGCGATGTGGCCGGTCGCCTCGATCGCGTACGCGCGCAGCGGCTGGTCGCCGGTGGGCAGCCACCGGTGCGTGGTGGACGTGGGGATGATGACGTAGTCGCCCTGCTCGGCGGAGAGCGTCCCGAAGACCGTCTCGACGGTCGCGGTGCCGGACTCGATGTAGACGATCTCGTCGCCGGTCGCGTTGCGGTAGAGGGGCGAGTCGGCGGCTGACACCACGTACGACAGCCGGACGTCGTTGTTGCCGAGGATCAACCGGCGGCCGGTGACGACGTCGGTCTCGGCCCACGTCTCCTTGGGGAACAGTTCGTGCAGCTTGAGGTGGCGCGGCTTGAGCGGATGGTTGGGGGTCGTCGCCGAGTCCGGGACGTCCCACGCCTGGGAGTCGACGATCGCGGACGGGATCTCCCGGTGGTACAGCAGCGACGAGTCGGAGGAGAACCCCTCCTCGCCCATCAGTTCCTCGAAGTAGAGCCGCTCCTCGCCGTCCCTGTGCTGGGTGTGGCGTTTCGGCGGCACGTGGCCGACCCGGCGGTAGTGGGCCATGCTCCATCGCCTCCGATGATTAATGCATTAACTACTTTCTGTCGACACTACGACGGTTCTCCCACCGAGGGAAGGGCCTAACCCGGCCGCCAGAGCGCGCGGGGCGGGCGGGCCGTCAGCTCCGTTCGCGGACGTCGAACGAGCCGCGCCCCGCGATGAGCTTGTCCAGCAGCATGATCAGCATTTGCTGTTCGGTCTCGGTCAGCACGCCGGCCCACTGGCGCTCGCGCTCGTTCTGCCCGGCGAAGATCTCCAGCATCGCGTCCCGGCCGCGCTCGGTGAGCGACAGGATCACCGAGCGACCGTCCCGCTCGCCCGGCGCCCGGTCCATCATTCCGTCCGCGACCAGCGTCTTCGTCAGGTTGGACACCGCGGCGCGGCTCATCCCCGCGAGCGTGGCGGCCCGTCCCGGCTCCAGCGGCCCGGCGAGCCAGGTGACGAACAGCAGCCGGAACGCCGCCCACGAGTGCCCGCGCGGCCGGTGCACCGTGGACTCCAAGTCGTAGGTGACGATCGCCGACGCCCGGTTGAGGGTCAGCAGCAGCCGCGTCGCGAGCCGGTGCGGGAACCCGAACTCGTCCGACAGCCGCCGCCCGGCGAGGTCGACGAACGACCAGAAGTCCAGTTCCTCGCCGCCGTCGGTGCTCATCGCGCCCCCGATCCGATTCATGGATTGACTATTTAACCCCGGCGGGACGCGAGTGTCAGCCGGAGATCATCGGGCATTCCGTCGATGCGGGGGAGCGGAGTGCAGGGGAGGGACGATGGGGACCGTCGCCGACCAGTTCATCGAAGTGCTGCGGCAGGCCGGGGTCCGGCGCGTCTACGGGGTGGTGGGCGACAGCCTCAACCCGGTCGTGGACGCAGTCCGCCGGACGGGCGGCATCGAGTGGGTGCACGTCCGCAACGAGGAGGCGGGCGCGTTCGCGGCGGCGGCCGAGGCGCAGACCACGGGCCGGCTCGCCGTGTGCGCGGGCAGCTGCGGTCCCGGCAACACGCACCTGATCCAGGGCCTGTACGACGCGCACCGGTCGGGGGCGCCCGTGCTCGCGCTGGCGTCGCAGATCCCGAGCACGCAGATCGGCAGCGGGTACTTCCAGGAGACGCATCCCGAGCGGGTCTTCGCCGACTGCAGCCACTTCTGCGAGTCGATCGTCACCCCGGCGCAGATGCCGCGCATTCTGCGGACCGCGATCCAGCACGCGGTCGGGCTCGGCGGCGTCGCGGTGCTGACGCTGCCGGGCGACACCGCCAGCAAGGACGCGGCGGGGCCTGCCGGCCGGCACGACCTCCTCGTCCGGAAGGGGATCGTCCGGCCGCCGTCCGACCAGGTCGCGCAGCTCGCCGACGCGCTCAACCAGGCGCGCAAGGTGATGCTCTTCTGCGGCTCCGGCGTGAAGGACGCCCACGCCGAGGTGATGGAGCTGGCGCACAAGCTGCTGTCTCCGGTCGGTCATGCGCTGCGCGGCAAAGAGTGGATCCAGTTCGACAACCCCTTCGACGTGGGCATGAGCGGCCTGCTCGGCTATGGCGCCTGCTACGAGGCGATGCAGGACGCGGACCTCGTCCTCCTGCTGGGCACCGACTTCCCGTACGACCCGTTCCTGCCCGGCAGGAACACCGTGCAGGTGGACGACGATCCGGCGAAGCTGGGCCGTCGCACGCCGCTCGACCTCGCGGTACACGGCGATGTGGGGGAGACGCTCCGGCTCGTGATGGACAAGGTCGAGCAGAAGCGGGACCAGTCGTACCTGGACGAGATGCTGCACCGCCACGCACGCGCGCTCGAAAACGTGGTGTCCGCCTACACGCGCGACATCGACAAGCACATCCCGATCCATCCCGAGTACGTCGCCAGCGTGCTGGACGACCTGGCCGCCGACGACGCGATCTTCACCGTGGACACCGGCATGTGCAACGTCTGGGTCGCCCGGTACATCACCCCGAACGGCCGGCGCCGGGTGATGGGCTCGTTCGTCCACGGCTCCATGGCCAACGCGCTCCCGCACGCCATCGGCGCCCAGTTCGGGGCGCCCGGCCGGCAGGTCGTCTCCGTCTCCGGCGACGGCGGTCTCGGCATGCTGCTCGGCGAGCTGCTGACCGTGAAACTGCACCGCGTCCCCGTGAAGATCATCGTGTTCAACAACGCGTCGCTCGGCATGGTGCGGCTGGAGATGCTGGTGGACGGCCTCCCGTCCTACGAGACCGACCACGAGGCCGTCGACTACGCCGCGATCGCCCACGCGGTGGGAATCGAGTCGGCCCGCGTGGAGCGCCCGTCGGACGTCCGGACGGTGATGGAACGCGCACTGGCCGCCCCCGGCCCCTACCTCCTGGACGTCGTCACCGACCCGAACGCCCTGTCCATCCCGCCGCACATCACCCCGCAGCAGGTGAAGGGGTTCGCGCTGGCCGCGGGCAAGACCGTCCTCACCGGCGGCGTCGGCAAGATGCTCGACCTCGCCCGCAGCAACCTCCGCAACATCCCCCGGCCCTAGCGGCGAAGAACCCCCGCGCCGGTCAGGCGTTCGGCGGCAGGCCGGTGCCGGCGCCGCGGCGGCGCACCGCCACCAGGTCGGCGGGGCCGGATCCGGCGGTGTGCGCGTCCCTTCGATGTTCGGGCAGCGTGTCCGTGCCGGCCGCCTCCACCTCGAAGCCCGCGTCCGCGATCATGTCCAGGTCGGCCTTGGCCGCCTGGCCCTCGCTGGTCAGATAGTCGCCGAGGAAGATCGAGTTGACCGCGTGCAGCGCGAGCGGCTGCAGCGTCCGCAGATGGATCTCCCGTCCGCCGGCGAGACGGACTTCCACGTCCGGGCAGACGAATCGCACCATCGCCAGGATCCGCAGGCAGCGCTGCGGCGTCAGGGCCCACTCCCCGGCCATCGGGGTCCCCTCGAAGGGGATCAGGAAGTTCACCGGCACCGAGTCCACGTCCAGCTCACGCAGCGCGAACACCACGTCCACCAGGTCCGCGTCGCTCTCGCCCATGCCGGCGATCAGGCCGGAGCAGGCCGACAGGCCCGCCGCCCTGGTCTGCCGCACGGTGTCGACCCGGTCGGCGAACTCGTGCGTGGTGCAGATGTCCGCGTACACGGCCTCGGCGGTGTTGAGGTTGTGGCTGTAGGCGTAGGCGCCGGCCTCCCGCAGCCGCTCCGCCTGCCCGTCGGACAGCAGTCCGAGACAGGCGCAGATCTCCACGTCCGCGTTGTGCTCCTTGATCGCCGCGATGGTGTCGGCGACCCGCTCCACGTCCCTGCCGGTCGGGCCGCGACCGCTGGCGACCAGGCACACGCGTTTGGCGCCGCCGGCCACGCCCGCCGCGGCTGCCGCGGCGGCCTCGCCGGGCTTGAGCCAGGTGTAGGTCAGGATCTCCGCCTTGGACCCCAGCCGCTGCGAGCAGTACGAGCAGTCCTCGGGGCAGAGCCCCGACTTCAGATTGACCAGGTAGTTCAGCTTGATCCGGTTCCCGAACCAGCGCCGGCGCACCTTGCCGGCGGCGGCCATCACGTCGAGCAGGTCGTCGTCGGAGGTCCCCAGCACCGCGAGCGCCTCGGCCCGGGTCGGCGGCTCGCGCCGCAGTCCTTTGTCGACCAGAGTGTCCAGCAGGTCCATGCCGCCGATCCTCACGGACGCGGCGGACGGCGGCCAAGGCTCGCACCGTACAAGACGGGCGGGCAAGATATGTCGATCGCGCGAGGCGCCGGACCCGGTCGCGGGCGCTAGCGGTACTCGCGGGCGATTTCGGTGAGGGTCTCCCCGGCGACCTCGGCCAGGGGGCGGGTGGGACGCTCTTCGATCCAGGTCAGGGACGCGATGCGGAGCGCGGTGATGAACGCGCCGGCCATGACACGGGCGCGCAGGTGCGGGAGGCCGTCCCGGGCGGCGATCAGCTCGGCGAGGGCGCGTTCGAACTCGGCGTAGTGGGTGAGCTGCCGGGCCAGGACGGACGGATGCTCGCGGGCGAGGCGCACCTGCGCGGCCCACCGCGGGTCGAGCTCGCCGATCTCCGCGGACAGGGCGTCGACCGAGGCGCGCAGCGCCGTCCAGGACGATTCGCCGGCCGGGCGGACCTCGAACGTCTCCAGCAAAGAGGTCATCCGCTGCGCGTCGCCGTAGAGGAGCGCGTCCTCCTTGCCGGCGAAGTAGTTGGAGAAGGTGCGGCGGGAGACGCCGGCGGCGTCCGCGATCGCCTCGACGGTGACCTCGTCCAGGCCGTGCTCGACGGAGAGGCGCATCGCGGCCTCGTGCAGGGCGCGGCGCGTCGCCTCCTTCTTGCGTTCGCGCAGCCCGCCCTTGTGAGCGGCGAGGCCGCCGCCGCGCTCGCGCACTCCACCGGTGATCTCCATGGTCAGCACAGCCTACCCAGGCAAAATGATGCGCAAGGTGCGCCATTGTCAGGTCCGTGACAACGGACCGGCCGAAGAGCTGGGTCGAATCAGAAGAGGACGAAACCCGCCGTCCGTACGGTCGGTTACCCGGAACCCCCTACCCCGGAGGCGGTAGATGAGCGGACGATCGGAGTTCGGGCGCCGCACGGCGTCGGTCGCGCGGGCGGGCGGCATGTTCGCCCGGAGCGGGCTGTGGCGCCCCGGACCGCCGTTGAGGGTCGCCCGCCAGCTGAACGCCCTGCGCCGCTGGGGCACCCTGCTCGGCGGGACGGTCGCCTCCGCCGCGGCCCGCGATCCGGACGTCGTCGCGATCGCCGACGACGCCGGGGAGCTGACCTACGCCGAGGTCGACGCCCGCACCGACCGGCTCGCCGCCGCGCTCGGGCGGTTCAACGGCGCGCCCCGCGTCGCCGTCCTCTGCCGCAACCACCGCGGCATGGTCGAGGCGCTCGTCGCGTGCAGCAAACGCGGCTCCGAGCTCGTCCTGCTGAACACCGGGATGGGCGCCGAGCAGCTGGTCGCCGTCCTGCGGCGGCAGCGGGTCGAGGTCGTGATCGCCGACGCGGAGTTCGCCGGGTTCATCGCGGCGGTGCCGAAGAACATCCACGTCGTCAAGGCCGGCGGGCCCGGCTCGGAGCTGGAGGACCTCATCGGCACCGCGCCCGGCACGCCGATCGAGCCGCCCGCGAAGGCGGGCTGGACGATCCTCCTCAGCTCCGGCACGACCGGCCGCCCCAAGGGCGCCAACCGGCACCCGCGCCCCGGCCTGTCGCCGCTGGTGTCGATCCTGTCGCGCATCCCGTACCGGGTGCACGAGCGCATGTTCATTGAGGCGCCGCTGTTCCACGCCTGGGGCTACGCGATGCTCCAGATCGCGGTCTCGCTGCGCGCCACGGTCGTCCTGCGTACCCGCTTCGACCCGGAGCGGACGCTCAGGACGATCGACGCCACCGGAGCGACCGCCCTGGTCGCCGTCCCTGTCATGCTGCAGCGTGTCCTGGACGTCCCGGAGGCCGCGCGGAGCGAGTACGACACGTCCTCGATGCGGATCGCGGCCGTCAGCGGCTCCGCGCTGCCCGCGACGCTCGCCACCGCGTTCATGGACGAGTTCGGCGACGTCCTCTACAACCTGTACGGGTCGACGGAGACGTCATGGGTCACCATCGCGACGCCCGCCGACCTGCGCGCCCACCCGGACACCGCGGGCACGCCGCCGCCCGGGACGAAGCTCGCGATCCTGGACGACGCCGGCGCCCAGCTACCGCCCGGCGCCCCCGGGCGGATCTTCTCCGCGAACGAGCTGCTGTTCCTCGGTTACACCGAGGGCGGCACCAAGGAGATGCGCAACGGCCTGATGAGCCTCGGCGACGTCGGCCACCTCGACGAGCAGGGCCGCCTGTACGTGCACGGCCGCGACGACGACATGATCGTCTCGGGTGGCGAGAACGTCTTCCCGAGCGCCGTCGAGGAGGTGCTGGAGCGGCTTCCGCAGGTGCGCGAGGTCGCGGTGGTCGGCGTCCCGGACGACGAGTTCGGGCAGCGGACCGCCGCGTTCGTCGTCGTCCGCGAGGGCGGGACGCTCGACGCCGACGCCGTGCGCGCCCACGTCCGCGACCATCTGGCGCGCTTCGCCGTCCCGCGCGACGTCCACTTCCTCGACGCCCTGCCCCGCAACGCCACCGGCAAGGTCGTGCGCAGCGTGCTGAACACCCGTCCGGACGCTGGCTGACGGAGGAACCTGCGGCCGGTCACGCGTCGGCGGCCGGGCGTCGCGCGTCGACGACGAACCAGAGGCGGGTGCGGTGGGGCGACTGGTCCAGCCCCCACTCGTCGGCGAGCGCGTCCACGACGGTGAGGCCGCGGCCGTGGTCGAGGCGGGGGCGCCTGTGTGGATCGGCCTGGGTGGGCCCGTCGTCGCAGACGTCCACGCGGAGCCGCCCGCCGTCGGTGGCGACCGTCACGCTGACGATCCCGGAGCCGTGCAGGATGGCGTTGGCGACGGCCTCGGCCGTCATCAGCTCGACGTCGTCCAGGAGCGTCTCGTCCGTGACGACCTTCGCGGCGCGCTCGCGGACGAGCCGGCGGGCCCGCCGGCCGCCGTCGCCCTCGCCGGTGAAGCCGAACGGTTCACCGAGCCGTTCCATCCCCACGGTCACTGCATCACCACACTCGGATTCGGAAGCGCACCGCAATCATTCACCTGCGGTGAGTGATCGGGCAACGCAACGGGCGCATTGATCTTGGCCTTTCCGGGACAGGAGCACCGCGGTACTGCTCACCGCGGTGCATAAAATCGGCAATTTCTCCGTCTTCCGGCGAGAATCACCGGACACCTTCCTCATGTCAGGCTGATGCCCACCCGAGGAGGTGCGCCATGGAAGCGGTCGTCCTCGCCTGCGCCGCGCAGGCCGTCTACATCGTCGCTTATGTCCTCTTCAAGATGGCCCTGGGGCGGATGAGCCCGGTCTCGGGACGGCATCCGCTGCACGCCGCCGGACGGTTCCTCCGCAGCCCGCGCTGGCTCGCCGGGCTCCTGGTGCTGCTGGCGGGCTTCGCGCTGTCGGCCACGGCACTGGTCACCCTCCCCGTTGCCGCGACGCTGCCCGCCTACGGGCTCGGCCTCGTCCCGCTGCTGGCCATCGGGATGAGCGGGTTCGGCGAGCGGCCCACCTCGCGCGAATGGATCGCCGTCGGTCTCACCGTCGCCGCAATGGTCACCGCGGCGCTCTCGGTGCTGCCGGTCCCGGACGTGCCGCACCGCCTGGACGGGGCCGCCGCCGCGCTGCCGCCGTGGAGGGCCGCACTGGTGTTCGTGCCCTCGCTGGTCCTGCCCCTGTGGATGTTCTGCGTGCGCGACCGCGCCGTCGGCGGCCGCCACGCGAGACCGCTGACGGGCATCGCCTACGGGCTCGGCGCGGGCGTCCTGCTGGGCGCCACCGAGGTCTTCGGGCAGGGCATGGCGATGATGCTCGCCGCCGGCCGCTGGGCGGACCTGCCGTCCTCGCCGCACCCGTACCTGTTCCTCCTCGCCGGGGTCCTCGGCGTCGGGCTGTTGTCGGTCGGCCTGCAACGCTGCCGCCTCACGGTCGTCGTCACCGTCGTCACGGTCACCGCGAAGACGCACCTGCTCCTTTCGGCGACGCTCCTCTACGGGGAGCCGTGGCCGCGCGAGACGGGGCCGTTCGCGCTCCGCGCCGCCGGAGTCGCCCTGGCCCTCCTCGCACTCCTGGCCTTCCCGCGTCATGAACGCCGGCCCGGTGCAATCTTGGCAGTGTCAAGATAGAGTGGGGTGATCCCGAGAGAGGAACCGCGATGACGGAGAACCCCGGCCTGGCCCGGCAGATGTGGCACCAGCTCGAACCCCTGCACGCCCTGTTCTGGTACTCGCCCGAGGTGTTCGCCGAGGCCGGACGGCTCGGCTTCGCGGTGGACACCCGCTGGCCGAGCTACTTCGCCTGGCGGGCCGCGCCGCTCGGCGCCGCGGGCAAGGAGCGGGTGTCGGCCGCCTTCTACAGCTTCAGCCCGCGCATGGTGGCCGAGCACATCCCCGCCGCCTGGACGGTCGCGCCGCCCGAGCGCGTCCTGGAGGGGCGCACCCGCGCCGTCGACGGCATGTACCGGACGCTGCTCGGCGACGGCGTCGGCGACCCGGACCTGGCCGAGGCCGCCGCACTGGCCCGCGCCGCCGCCGAGGCCGCGAGCACCGCCGGGCGCCCGATCGCCGCCGCCAACGCCGACATGCCCTGGCCGGACGAGCCGCACCTCGCCCTGTGGCACGCCATCGGCATTCTGCGCGAGCAGCGCGGCGACGGCCACGTGGCCGCGCTCCTCACCCGCGGGCTCGACCCGGCCGAGGCGCTCGTGTCGTTCGCCGCCATCGGCGCGGCGTCCGAGAAGACGTTCGCCAGCCGCGGCTGGACGGACGACGAGTGGTCCGCCGCCCGCGACCGGCTCGCGTCCCGGGGCCTGATCGACGCCCGGGGCGCCGCGACGGAGAAGGGCCGCGAGCTGCGGGACGCCGTCGAGCGGACGACCGACGACCTCGCCTACGAGCCGTGGCGGACGCTCGGCGCCGACAAGGCGGACCGGCTCGCGCAGCTCACGATGCCGATCCTGGTGAAGGTCCTGGAGACCGGGCTGATGCCGGCGGAGAACACCCTCGGCATCGGCAAGGTCCAGGCGCCGCCTCGCTGAGTCAGCGGCGGGGCTGCCGCCACGCGGTCTCCTCCAGGCGGCCGGTGTTCCCGAGGTCGAGCGGCCCGTTGGATGGGACGACCACGGCGGGCCGTCCAGGGGCGGGCCGGACCTCAAGGTACTTTCCGGTCACCGCCTCCGTGGTCGCCTCGGTGACCAGGTTCCGCCAGACGATGTCGAAGACCGCCGCCTCGCCGGGACGGATCGTCAGCGGCTTCGGCCCGCTGTCCTTGATCTGCGTCGTCCCGCGCACGACGTCGACATTGAACGGCTGCCGGTTCTCGTCCAGGACGCGCAGGGACGGGTAGCCGTTCAGCCGGTACGGGCGGCCACCGCAGTTGCGGAGCGTGATCGTCGCGGCGCGGAGTCCCATCGCGGCGTCGGGCTCGTCCATCGAGACGCTGATGCCGTCCGGCGTGCAGGTGGGCGGCGGAGGCGACGGGCGCAGCGTCAACGGCGAGGGGACCGGCCGTGAAGCGGTGGGCGCCGCGCCGGCCGGTCGCGCTTCGGTGGAGCAGGCGGCCAGGCCGGTCGTCCCGAGGCCGACGCCCAACGCGAGGAGCAGGCGGACCCGCGGCCGCAGAGTAGTGGTCACAAGGCAATCATCACCGACGGATCGCGGGCCGCCGCCATGCCTCGGCGCCCTGCCGTCCGCCGACGCGGCGTCGGCGAGGGCAGGGCGCTTACCGAGGATCAGGCGCAGAAAGCGGTGTCGGCGGCCTTGGTGAGGTCGGCGCGGAACTTCTCGTCGTGCTCGACCGCGGACGTGTTGTAGGTGAGCATCGCCTGCCTGCGGCCGTCCGTGCTCGTGTACGACCAGGTGCGGTAGCCGGGGAAGCCGCCGTCGTGGCCCCAGGCGTATCCGCAGGAGAACTTGATGCGGGCGACGCCAAGCCCGTAGTCCTCGATGACGCCGTCGTCGTTCACCGGACGGACGGTCTTCATCTCCCGCATCATCCGCGCGGGCAGCAGCCGGCCCGTGAACAGCGCCCGGTTGAACTTCGCCACGTCGTCGACGGTGGAGACGATGCCGCCGGACGTGCGGGCGCTGGACGGGCTGATCAGCGTGCTGACGTCCCCATAACCGGGGTAGTAGCCGTGCACGTACGGGCCGGGGAACGTCTTGGACGTCGTCGGGTAGGACGTGTGCCGCAACCGGAGCGGGGTGAAGAGGCGCTGCCGCAGCTCGGTGCCGACCGGGCGCCCGGTCACCTTCTCGATGATCATTCCGGCGAGGATGTAGTTGGTGTTCGCGTAGTTCCAGTCCGCGCCGGGCGCGTGCGCCGGCGGCTTCTCCATCGCGATGGCGACCAGTTCGGCGGGCGTCCAGTCACGGTCGGGGTCGCCCAGAACGCGCGGGTCCATGACGTACTCGTTCAGGCCGCTGGTCTGCGCGAGCAACTGCCGGACAGTGATCTTCGAACCGTCGTTGCCGTTGCCCCGCACGACGCCCGGCAGCCACTTCTCCACGGTGTCGTCCAGCGAGAGCCGGTGTTCGGCGGCCAGTTGCAGGACGACCGTCGCGGTGAACGACTTGGTCACGCTGCCGACCCGGACCAGCAGCCGGTGGTCCATCGGGGCGCCGGTGGCCTGGTCCGACACTCCGGCGGTCACATGCGAGACATGGCCGCCGCGGCGGGTCATCACGATCACGCCCGGCGCACCGTCGGCGACGAGCCGGTCCGCCGCCGCCTTCACCTTGCGGTCGAGTCCGTGCTCCCCGTGGGACGTGGTGGCGGCGTTCGCGGCGGGCGCGGCGACCGCCGCCAGAGCCGTCCCGGCGACGAGGGTGGAGACGATGCGCAACATGGGTTCCTCCTCGGAGATCTTGCTGACGTGATCAAGACTTCCGGCCGAGAAGGACGGCCACACTGGGCCCAGAACCCGAGCATGGGGTGTACCTGACAACACCTGGCGGACGGCCTTCCAGTGACCGCACGGGTTCGCGGCAGGCCCGACCGGGCGTTCGTCGTCAGCCCTCGGCGCTCTATAGTCCATGACTGCAAGCAGTCGAAAACCAAACCGAAGGAGGCCAGTAAAATGGCCAGGACTGCAGACACGCCCGAGCCTGCCGAGTGGGACGAGGACAGGCAGTCGTGGGGGCCCGAGCCCGTGGCGGCCACGCCCCCTCCGGGATCCGAGCCCGCCAAGTACAACGAGAACACGGGGTCGTTCCATCCCGACCCCGTGCCGTCCACGCTCCCTCCGGGACACCCGTCCGCGTGATGGGACGCCGAGGAGCCTAGGCTCCTCAGCTCTGTAAGCGCTGCAAGGCGCAACATCCGCTGGTCCTCGCGCGTTCACCGCGTGGGGACCGGCACTTCTCTCACACTCGACAGGTTGTCGGGGCCGAATGGTCCCTCCCGTGCCTGGTCACGCGGCGGTGCCAGTAGTGGACGGTCAGGATCGCCAGCAGCGGGCCCCAGGCGAGGAACGGCGCGTAGGCGAGGGTCATCACGGTCGCCGCGACCCCGTCCGGGCTCTCCCCCTCGGCCATCGCGTCCGACCAGCCCAAGGCTCCGGCCACGCCGATGACCGTGACGCTCGCGGCACCGATCGACGCGGCGGCGACGGCGAACGAGACCGGCACGCGCCGCCCGCCGACCAGCGGGAACCAGCGCGGGAACACCTCACCCCACGGTCGCACCAGCCCGAGCGCGAGCAGGGCGAGGCACTCCGTGACGATGCTGAGCGTGAAGACGTACGGCGTCCCGATCGGATGCGGGAAGTCCGCGAGGTCGCTTCCCTCAGCGAACCCCACGGGCACACCGAGCCCCAGGGCGACCCGCCACAGCCCGGACGGCAGGACGGTGAGCGGGATGACGTGGGCGACCCGATCGGCCCACCTGGGAACTGGACGAGCGGTGGTCATGCGGTCCTCCTCGACGCGAAGGACTACATGCTCGCCAGGCCCTCCTGCCCGCCACCTCCCCCACCAGAACCGCGGTCTTCCCTCCCGCGAGGGACCCGCCTCAAAGGGAACGGCCTCGCCAAAGGCGAGGCCGAGTACACGTGGGCAGGGTTAACGATTCAACTCCCCGCGCTTCACACGGGCGACGAGGCGGGTGAAGCTCTCGGGGGAGAGCGTGAGGTGCCCGGCATCGGGGGCTTTGCTGTCCCTGATGCCGCACCCTTCAGCAAGAGCGGCAACCTCCACGCACTCGTTGCCGGATGCGTTGCTTCGGCTGGACTTGCGCCATTCGATCACTGCATGGCCTCCATAATCCGTGCGATGTGGCTTCGTGAGGCGGACGCAGACAAGGCTTCCGCGCCGATGAGGTCGAAACGCCTTACGAAGTCCTCAAGCATCGTGGGGTCATGCGTCAGTCTGCCACCTGTGTTGGCCTCCATGTAGGCCGCAGACCAGCGCTCTCCGGTCAGCAGGGTGAACGAGCCGTCGAGGCCGATGTGCGCACCGACCGTGCGAGGTATCGCGCGAAGGATGACGTTGCGCCTGCTGCTGAGAGTTATCAGATGGGCGAGTTGTTGTCGCATGACCTCTGCCCCGCCGACAGGTTGCTCTAGTGCGGCCTCGCTGATCAGGACGCGCAACTCAGGCGGCCTTTCCCGCTCAAGTATTTCTTGCCTGGCCATGCGCGCGGCGACGGTCGCCTCAACATCCTCGATGATCTGACCGTCTTCAAGCAGAGCATGGGCGTAGTCCCTGGTCTGGAGGAGACCGGGGACGATGGCGAGTGCCCAGTAGCTCACGCGGGACGCCTTCGCCTCAAGCGGGGTGTACTGGGACCACCAGCCCGGATCGTGTGATTTCTCAGCCAGTCGCCGAAGCCGGGCAAAATGCCCGCGAGCGCGCCAAATCAGGTCCAGAGTTTCGGCGTGCTTCATGGGGATATTTTCGCGGCCCGATTCCCAGTTCGAAACGTGGGATTTTGTCACGCCGAGCATCTCGCCCAGGGCGGCCTGCGTCATGTTCCGTTCGATGCGCCATATTCGCAGGTCACAGGCCAGCCAGTGCCAGTGGTCGTTGTCTGGATCAAGCTCGTTCGCGGAGGGCATTCATGATCCAAAAAGTACAGGTTGGTTAATTGAACGGTCTTAATCGTATCTGGAGGCGGCAATCTGTCGCCAGAGTTCGGCCACGAAAGGCGGGCACAATGAATGGCATCCAAGGCAAGCGAGACAATCAGCCACTAAAAGCGCGGAACGAGTTCGGGCTTCGGTGGCGCGCTTACCCCGAAAGTGTGTATTTGACCCGATCTCTTGTCACGGAGGCGTGTGAGGCGTGGGGCCTGATGCAGCACGACTACGTCGGGCGGACGATCATGTCTGAGCTGGCGACGAACGCCGTGGTGCACGCCGTCCAGGGCCACGAGATCCAGGCATGGGTCACCCTCTTGGCCGGCGCCGTCGAGTTCCGCGTCTGGGACCCGTCGCACGCGCCGCCGGTCGTAGTGGACGAGAACTCCGTCGCCGAGAGCGGACGCGGCCTGGTGATGGTCCGGCTCCTCGCGTCCGGCGGCTGCGGATACCGGTACATGAACGGAAGCCCGGGCAAGGTCGTGTGGGCCCGGATCGCCATTTGAGAACCGGCCTCGCCGCATGGAAGCCAGGCTTGGCCGGGCGACCAGTGCGCGAGGTGCGCGAGACGTCGACCGGTCCCGTGCCGGGCCCAGGGCGTGCGAGCCCAGCGCGGTGAGCGGCCACGCCCCGGCGGCATTGGGGCATCGAGAATCGGCCGCCGTCCCATGTGAGCCGTTCCACTGAGCACATAGCGTCGCAGTCGGCGACCGGCAACCGACTCTGAAATCGCCCTGGTTCTCAGCCGGAAGATGCAATTCGAACCTACCTTTTGCGGGGGGCATTCACAGTGTTTCCCGCGCCGAGCAAGATGGACTGGTACCGGCTGATCAGGGAGGCGGGGCGGGATGGCGCCACCTGGGCACAGGGCCGATTACCGGGACGATCACGGGAACGGCTACCAGGGCGACCATGGGGGTGGCGGAGGGCGCAGGACGGCGTGCCGCGCGAGTACGTGTTGATCGCCGGGGTGGTCGGCGCCGTGGCCCTCTTGGGGCTGGTGACCGTTGCGATCACGCTGGTGTCCGGCGGCGACGGCGGTGCCGGCAGAGGGGCCGCGGCGGGCTCGCCGCCGAAGCCGGGCGTCCCGGCGGCGTCTTCATCTCGCCCGTCACGGGCCGCATCGGGCTTGGCCGCGGCGGAGCCGGTGGTGCGGTGGCGGGGGGCGCTGACCCTGGATGGTCCGCGGTCGCGGCGGGATCTGGAGGCGGTGCCGCCACGGCTCACCGACCGGGACGAAGAGCTCGATATCCGCGGCAACTGGCTGAAGGCATTGGTGGAGGCGGAGAACGATGCGCAGGTGGTGCGGGTGAAGGGTCGGCCGGGGGCCGCGCAGTGCCAGGACGCCGCGGCCACGGAAGAGACCGACGAGGTCGAAGTGGATGAGGGGGATGCGGTGTGCGTGCTGACGGCGGCGGGCCAGGTGGCGCGGCTGTCGATACTGGAGGCGCACATGACGAGTACAGACCCGCTTGTCCGTGCCCGCGTGGTGATTTGGGACATACCGGGGGCCGGGCAGTGGCCATAGGCGACGCCGTCACTTCGACCCCCGGCGGCCGTTGGGACGGCGGGGTGATGCGGTCGGTGGTGCGGACGGTCGAACGTGCCGGGCGCAACCTCTTGCTGCGTGAGATCGGCAACGCGCTTGCGGATGGAGCGCGGCGGGGATAGGCGGTCGCGCTGCTGGCGGCGGTGCTGGTGTGGGTGGCGCGGGGTTGCCGAACCCGGGCACCGCGATCGCGGACCGGCGCGGGGACCGGGCCCGCATCCTGGTGGTACTGGACGGAATCCAGCGGATACTCGCTGCGCGTCCCGAGGGCCGCGAGCCGCTCGACCGGCTCGGCCGCCAGGCGCTGGAGACGGGCGTGACACTCTGGGCGCTCACCTGCGGCCCGGCGACCGCGACGCCGTCCCTCCCGCCGCCGCACGTCCCCGGGGTGAGACGCCAGGCGTGCGTTCGCCTACTGGCTGCCTTCGACGCCCAGGGCCCGGACGATCCCGCCGGCGACCGCGGTGATGATGCCGGGATAGTAGAAGATGACCGCGATGGCGATCGCCAGCACAAGAAACTGGATGAACCTTGTGATCTCCCGGGTGAACAGGAAGAACAATCCGACGATACTGATCACCACGAGGAAGATCGGCCCGAAGATGTCGCGGAGCCAGTTGGCAAGTTGCTCAGTGTTCGGATCCTTCGGCGCCGCTATTACCGTCGCCGCGACCATCTGCACGCGCTCCAGCATTTGTCCGTCTCCCGCCCGGTCTGTGACATGGCTACCATCTCATGCGTCCACCGATCCTGCGGCCTAACCCGCGCCGGGCGGCTGATCAGCGATCTGTCGAGGCCTGGCGGGCGCTCACGGGCCGGGCCTCGGGACGATTGGGCGTGCCGGCGATGATCCGCCAGCCGGTGAGCAGGACCAGAAGGCCGACGCCGTACGCGAACCCGGCCGTGAAGCGAGCGGTGATGCTCCCGAGCGCGAGCGTCGGAGCAGGGCGAGCGAGTCGGCCGCCAGCAGGGTCCACCGGACCGTCGCCATCGTGTGCCGCTGCCTCGCCACCACAACCCCCTCAGGTCTTCTGGACGAGGACCATTGTCCCCCCACGGTCGCCCGGATGGCGACGCCCCGCCGCAGATAGTCCAAGTCCGTGCAGCAGCCAAGCAGATCAAAGGGCGCTGGGTGTGCGTCGCCCCCGTGGGAGAGACGGCCCGCCATCGATAGGCGGGACGTGCGCCGCGACCCGCTCCGACGCCCGGCCTCGGTCACCTGGGTGACAAGCGGGGGTCCGATCGTTGCGTTGTGTGCACGGTGCGCGACGTGACGGAGGAGCCCAACTCTCGGGAGAGGGTGAGGCGGCCGACTTCAGGTGTCCAGCTGCCCTGATGCCGCGTCCTCCGGCGAGTGCGGCAACCTCTACACATTCCTGACCGCCCGCACCGCCTCTGCCGGAGGCTGTTGCCGTCTGTGTCGAGCCGGCGCCGGACCACACCGGATCTTTCCAACTCGCGCAGGCGCTCGACTGGCAGGTAAATGGTGATCCCGGGCAGGCCGGTCTGGAGTTGCCCGTAACGGGCCCGCGAGAACACGCGCCGTCGGGTGGGGAAGATGAGTCCGTCGAACACAGCCTCGTAGGAGTCTCACGACACCTCGTTGCGCTCGGCCTGAATCACCGCGGGTTCATCGACCCAAAACGGCGAACCGAACAGGCAGCCTTACATCTGGACAGGCGGGGGACGGCTCAGGAGGGCGGGCTGGGGGTGGGGGGCGGGTCTTGCTGGTCCCAGGTGCCTATGCATTTCGCGATGAAATTTCCTCGATGGTTGTCGGGAATGGCCGACTGGCCGGTGTGTCGCCATCGGTAGGGCGACCTGATGCCGAACTCGTCCGACCAGTAGAAGTAGCTGTAACCGATGACCCACAGAGACAGCATGCCAGCAGTCGCCACCGTGGTGAACAGCCAGGCAGGAATGGCATCGATAAGGCCCAAGTCGGGACTGGCGAACATGTCGAAGAAAAGTATGCCCGCCGCCACGGGCAGCGTTAGCAAGGCCATCAGCAGCGCGAACCACAAGGTGCGGGCCCGATGCGTGCGCTTGACGCTGAAAACGGTGAAGTCGACGGTCCGGCCACAATGGTCGCATACAACCACTTCCTTGGCCTTGCCGTGCTCCGGACGCTGGACAACACGGGTGCTGTCGACAAAGGAGATCTGGACCAGCGACTTATGCTTGCTGTCTGGCCTGCGGCCGGTTTCATGTCTCAGCCGGAGAGTGCACTGCGTCGATATGGCGCGGAGCGGCACACGATCCTCCAAGGGGCGGCAGGTGAGGCGTTGGATGATCACGAGCGTCCGCCGGGGGTGCTTCGGTCCGTCCGTGCTGATCATCCGCTCAGCAACTGATCATCGACGTGGCCGGCCCGGTCGTTACGTGGCAGTCTCTGCGGGGAGGATGCTAATCTTGCATCCGCTACCGTCCGGAAGTTCATGGAATGGGTCGAATGAATCGGCAGGCCGTCCGGCTGGTTCTGCGGGTTCGTGTCTCATAGTGCGAATGGCAGCGCGGTTCGATGTATGCAACAGAGCGAACAGAAGCCTTTATCGAAGACGCGGGAAATATCTTGGTCGCGCCTTCGACATTGCAAGATGATGACTTGATCAGAGATTTCTTCGGGTCCACGATTACGCCAGAGGACCTGGTTTCCGGTTCGCTCGACCTGGCGCAGAAGACCGTCTACCTGTGTGGCGATGTATCCGGGATCAGTGGCCGCCAACTGCATGCGGTGGCCCGGGTGTTCGTGATCCGGGAGCTATCACACGGTTACCACGAGGATGTCGACGAACCTTGGACCCTCGTCGACCTCGGCCAGGTTCCCATCCGCGTACACGGTGTCGGCGTGTACTACCGCCGCTTTTTCGACCTCGGCGCCGATCACTTCGGGCGGATCCGTGCGGAGCACGCGTTCCAGTCCCTGACGGAGTCCACCAAGCCTGGAACAGCACATCGCAGCGGTATCTATCTGACGCCGGTCACACAAGACGGTGACGAACTACATTTCCGTCTGCTCCGGTGCTCCACGAATCTCTCGGGGCCGACCGAGAGTTTTCGGCCGACCGACACGGGCATCGTCGAGGCCCTGAACCGCGAGGCCGCGGCCGTGTTCCGGAACCAGGCACCGCTGAATCACGTCCTCGCTCAGATCTACCACAACACCCTTGCCACGCCCGAGCGCAAGCAGTCCAAGGCCAAGATCTCGGCCCATGCCGACAAGACCAAGGACATGCCCGTCAACGGCATCATGGCCTTTTGCACCTTCTATGACCAGCTCGACAAGCTGCAACCCCTTGCCGAAGACGCCTTCGACTACGGTGTGAAGAGTATCAGCGGGCTGACCAAGCTTCGCTTTCGCCTCAAGGAGCCGACCGAAGAACGCGACCAGGTCGCGCTCCCCGAGCAGTTCACCCTGACTCTCTACCCCGGCTCCGTGTTCTTCATGCCGTTGTCCACCAACCGCCTTTATACGCACGAAATCCGGTCCTCGATGTTGGACGCCGAGTTGCTCCCGGTCCGCCTGGGGTATGTGGTGCGCTGTTCGGGCGCCGAAGCCGTCCATAAGAACGGCCACACGTTCCTCAAGTTGGGCGGGGATTTGGTGAAGCTGGAGCCGCCCACGCCGGAGGGCCTGAACGAGCTGCGCAGGCTGTACGCCGAGGAGAACAAGACCTCGTCCTTCATTGATTACGGCGACGAGTTCCTCTTCAGTATGAACACGGGAGACTACGTTGCCCCCCGAGTCTAGGATCTCCGGTGAGATTCTCTCGTGCGCTTTGCCGACCGAGGAGAATCTCTTCGCGGAGCTGTCCGCGTCGGCTCGTTTGGAAGACGTAGGAAAAGGTCGGCGTGGCGCCGTTCTTACCAAGATCGACGAGGCGGATGGTGTGCCTCTCGTGCGTACCACCTCCCGATACGGCAGCCCGGCGCAGCGTTTCCGGGCGGTGCACGATCGGCTGGCGCAACGGATTCAGGAACGTGCGGCGCTTCCGGTTGGCTTCAACAACGCTCTCATTGAGAACTACACGAACGCTTACAAAACCATGGGGAGCCATTCCGACCAAGCTCTCGATCTGGCCGACGGTTCGTTCATCGCCGTTTTCTCCTGCTACCGGCATCCCGAAGCGGGCCCGCCGAGGAAGCTGATCTTCGAATCAAAGAGGTCCGGTGGCGAGAAGTTCGAGATCCCCCTCGCCCACAACAGTATCGTCGCGTTTTCTGTCGACACGAATCGACGACTACGGCACAAGATCGTACTCGACGCGCCCGTGCAGACGATGGACAACCAATGGTTGGGTGTGACCTATCGGACGTCAAAGACGGTCGTTCGGTTTCGCGACGGACAGGTATATCTTCCGCAGGGTGCGCGCCTCATGTCGGCCGACGATGAGCAGAGGCGCGAGTTCTACCGACTACGGCGTCGCGAGAACAATGAAACGGACTTCGTCTACCCCCTGCTGACGTACACCATCAGCGAGAGCGACCTGATGCCGCCCGTCTGACCTTGATCGTTCACGGTCGGCCCACCGACCAGGGCGATTGCGTGTCAAGCCTCCCGGCGTGCTCGGCGACCGGCGCCACGCCGGGCTCATGTAGTACCAGAACGCCGTGCCTGCCACCGGCGCCCTAGGCGCGGCACGGTGATTTCGTCCCGCACCATAACCCCGACTTGGGTCAGAGATAACTCGGCAATTTTCCTGGCACGGTCTGTGGAGCGGTGATTTCGCTGAGCTATGTCACGAAATCCGTACAAATTCGCGGAAAACCGTCGTGGTCGTTCCGGCGTCATCCTTAGGTCCCCGCACCCCACCCGTCCGCCCGGCGACGCACGGGCGCCGACAATGGAGGATTGTCATCAGCAGGGATTCACGCACGGGCCGTTCCATCGCCATCGCCCTCGCGGGCGTTTCCGCGCTCGCCGTCGGGGGCGTGCACGCGGCACAGGCCGCGGCTCCCCCCAAAGGCGGCCTCGAACTTCTGGCCGCCTCGTCCGATGTGACCCTCACCAGGTCCAAGGACGCGCCGGAGACCACTCTCGACCTCGGGGTCTATCTCGGGGCCACCGGCTCCCCCTTCGAGATGCACGTCCAGCGCACGTCCTACCGGAACCCGGTCACCGCCTCCTGGATCACCGGGAACCGGTCCAAGCCCCTCCCGGCCGGGCTCGTCAAGAGCTTCGCGGGGTTCTCCAAGTTCCTGCGGATCACCCTGACCGACGCCAAGGGCAAGAAGGTCCTGGACCGCGTCCAGGACGCCTGCCCGGCCGCCGGGGCCTCCCGCGTCAAGCCCGGCGCACCCGACAAGTCTCCCTATCCCATCGGGTGCTCCGACAATCCGTGGACGCTCGGGTCCTTCTGGGGCATCCAGGCCGGCTGGGCCACCAACCTCACCGAGCAGGGCGACGCCCCCGTGAAGCTGCCCGACGGCAAGTACACCGCCGCCGTCAGCGTGACCAAGCCCTATCGGCAGTTCTTCGGCATCCCGGCCGCGTCGAAGAAGATCAAGGTGACCGTCAAGACCCTGAAGGACGGCGGGAACAGGGCCGCCCCGCGCAGGACCCCGGCACCGTCCAGGCTCAAGCCCGGTCCCAAGCCGGCCGGGAAGGGAGGCGTCCCGGCCGGGCCCAAGCCCGACCTGCGCGCCCTGCCCGCATGGGGGATCGAGGTGAACCACGGCGAGGAGAGGAGCACCGCCGCCCCCGCCAAGCGCGACTACCTCGCCTTCAGCGCCAACGTCTGGAACGCCGGCCCCTCCCCGCTCGTCGTGGACGGGTTCCGCGTCAAGCAGGGACTGATGGACGCCTACCAGTACTTCTTCGACGGCAGCGGCAAGCAGGTCGGCTACGTCAAGACCGGCGGCATGGAATGGGACCCGCGGGACGGCCACGAGCACTGGCACTTCAAGGACTTCGCGGGTTACCGGCTTCTGCGGGCCGACAAGAAGGAGGTCGTGCGCAGCCAGAAGGAGGCCTTCTGCCTGGCCGACACCGACGCGATCAACCAGTTGGTCAAGAACGCCAACTGGAAGCCCGAGAACACCGACCTGCACACCGCCTGCGGCGATCTGTCATCGCTCTCGGTGCGCGAGGTCCTCGACGTCGGTTCCGGTGACACCTACGAACAGTCCCTGCCGGGCCAGTCATTCGACGTGACGAAACTCCCCAACGGGACCTACTACATCCAGGTGATCGCCAACCCGGCGCACCGGCTCTTCGAGGGCAACCTCGGCAACAACATCTCGCTGCGCAAGGTGATCCTCGGTGGAAAGCCCGGCAAGCGCACCGTCAAGGTGCCGCCGGTCGGGCTGGTCAACGCCCCCTGACCGAAGACCGAAGGCGGCACTGAGGAACGGAAGGGAGGGGCCTGGCTGACGCCGGGCCCCTCGTGTACGGGGCTTCGGCAGGTGCCGAAGGCTTGGTGACGGATGACGAGCGACGGGTGACGGCCAGGGCCGTCACCCGTTGCCTTGTCACCCGGGTGACAAGGGCGGGGTCTGGATCGTTGCGTTGTGTGCATGGTGGGCGACGTGGCGGAGGAGCACACTCGGCCCCTTCCTTCTCCCGAAGGTGGTGTGCGCGGTGGACCCCGGTGACGGCTTCGACTTCGACGTGATCGTGGTGGGCTCGGGATTCGGCGGCAGCGTGTCAGCCCTGCGGCTGGCCGAGAAGGGTTACCGGGTCGCCGTGATCGAGGCCGGGCGCCGCTTCGACGAGGACACGCTGCCCAAGACGTCCTGGCGGCTGCGCAGGTACGTGTGGGCGCCACGGCTCGGGATGCGCGGGATCCAGCGCGTCCATCTCGTGGGCGGCAAGGCCGGCGTCCTCGTTCTCGCCGGGGCCGGAGTGGGCGGCGGCTCGCTCGTCTACGCCAACACCCTGTACGTCCCTCCCGAGCCGTTCTTCAAGGACCGCCAGTGGGGGCACATCACCGACTGGCAGGACGAGCTGGAGCCGTTCTACGACCAGGCCCGGCGCATGCTGGGCGTCACGACGAACCCCCTCGTCACCCCGGCCGACGAGGCGATGAAGCGCGTCGCCGACCGGATGGGCGTCGGCGACACCTACCACCCGACGCCGGTCGGCGTGTTCTTCGGCGAGCGGCCGGGGGAGGACGCCGACGACCCGTACTTCGGCGGCGCCGGCCCCCGCCGGACGACCTGCACCGGCTGCGGCTCCTGCATGATCGGCTGCAAGGTCGGCGCGAAGAACATGCTGACCAAGAACTACCTGTACCTGGCCGAGAAGGCGGGCGTCCAGGTCATTCCCGACACGACCGTGACCGGCCTGACGCCCAGGGATGACGGCGGCTACGAGGTCGCCACCGCACACTCCACACCGCTGAGGAAACGTCGCAGGACGCTGACCGCCGAACACGTCGTCCTCGCCGCCGGGACCTACGGGACACAGCGCCTCCTGCACCGGATGCGCGCGGCCGGCCGCCTCCCGCACCTGTCGCCCCGGCTCGGCGAGCTCACCCGCACCAACTCCGAAGCGCTCCTCGGCGTCGAGCGCATGACCGTCTGGCACCGCGAGAAGGACGTCGACCACAGCACCGGGCTCGCCATCACGTCGTCCTTCCATCCGGACGACAAGACCCACATCGAGCCGACCCGCTACGGCGCGGGCAACAACGCGATGGGCGTCATCCGGACGCTGCTGGTCGACGGAGGCGGCGCGCCCCGCTGGCTGAAGTTCCTCGGCCAGTCCGTCCGGCACCCGACCGTCATCCTGCGCGGCCTGTCCCTCAAGGACTGGGCCAAGCGAACCGTGATCGCCCTGGTCATGCAGACCGCCGACAACTCCATCACCATCGGCGAGAAGCGCGGCAGGCTGGGCCGACGCAGGCTCGTCGCGCGCCAGGGCAACGGGGAGCCCAACCCCACCTGGATTCCCGTCGCCCACGACGCCGTCCGGATGCTCGCCGAGGAACTGGACGCCACACCTGGCGGGACCTGGTTCGACCTGTTCAACATCCCGACGACCGCGCACTTCATCGGCGGCTGCGTCATCGGGGAGAATCCGGAAACAGGGGTCGTCGACCCGTACCACCGCGTCCACGGCCACCCGGGGCTGCACATCGTGGACGGCTCTGCGGTCACCGCGAACCTCGGCGTCAACCCGTCCCTCACCATCACGGCCCAGGCCGAACGCGCCATGGCGTTCTGGCCGAACCGCGGTGAGAAGGACCCCCGCCCCGAACCCGGCGGCCCCTACCGGCGCGTCGACCGGGTCATGCCGGGCAGGCCCGCCGTCCCGGAGGGAGCCCCCGCCGCACTCCGATTGCCATAGTCAGATGATCGATATATAAAGATCGTATGCCCAAATCGATGCAGGAACCGACGTTCCTGATCCTGACCGCGCTCGCCGACGGCGCGCAGCACGGGTACGGGATCATGTCCGACGTCGAGCAGATCTCCGCCGGGCGGACCCGGCTGCGCGCCGGCACCCTGTACGCCGCGCTGGACCGGCTCCAGGCCGAGGGGCTGATCGCCCCCGACCGCGAGGAGGTCGTGGACGGCCGGCTGCGCCGCTACTACCGGCTCACCGAGGACGGCGCCGCCGCGCTCGCCGCCGAGGTCGAGGCGCTCCACCACCGGACGAGGATCGCAGCCCGCAGGCTCGCCGCCTTCCCGCGCCTGGGCGGCGGGGCCACCCCCGCCTTCGCCGGCCTCTCTCCGAGGGGGTACCGGTGAGCGCGCTCGAAGCCCGTTACCGTCGGCTCCTCGCCTGGTATCCGGCCGAGCACCGTGCCGGGCACGAGACGGAGATGCTGGACGTCCTGCTGTCCGCGGCCCGTCCGGATCAGACCCGGCCGTCCCTCGCCGACGCCGCCGACCTGCTGTACGGGGCCGTCCGGATCCGGCTGCGCCGCGCCGCCGGCGGGGCCACCGGGTCTGCGTGGCCCGGAGCGCTCGCCATGGCCGGGTTCCTGGCGATGCTCATGCTGGTCGCCGACGGGGTCCGGTTCGCCGTCAACGTCCCGCAGATGTCGTTGATCGTCGCCGATCGGGTGAACGAAGGCGCGGGACTGCCGGGCAGGCTCGCCGTCAACTTCGGGACCGCACCGTACTGGCTCGCCTGGGCGGGAATCGCGGCCCTGGCCTGGAACGGCGCCCGCCGCCCCGCCGCCACGGCGGCCTGCGCGGTGACCGCCGCCCAGGTCGTCCTCGTGATCTGGGGGACGACATTCCAGGAAGATCCCTACGCCTTCGTGGCGGCCTCCCTCGCGGGCGTCCCGCTGCCGCTCGCACTGCTGGCCACCGCTTCCCTTGTCGCGTCCCCCGGCCCTCGCCACGGCGCCCGCCTCCTGGGCCGTGTACGCATCGCGGGGGTCACCGCCATGGCGGCCGCGCTCATCCTCCTCACGACACAGCCGCTGTTCACCTTCGTCTACCAGGGCGACCTCGGCCTGGTGAGCATGCGCGACCCCAACGGGCTGGTCAACTTCGCGCAGAGGTGGGGGTACGTGCAGCTCGCCGCCGTGCTGGCCACCGCCGTCCTCATCACCGCCACGCTGTCGCGCTCAAGCCAGGGACGCCGGGTCTGCGCGTTGCTGGCGACCGCGGGCGCGCCGCTCGTCGTCCGGGTGGGCCTTTTCCACATCGGGGCGTCCGACGAGTTCCCGAACCTCGCCAGCCTGCTGGTGAAGAGCCTGATCGGCTTCACCCTGGTCATGCTCTGCGTCCGCCTTGTGGAGGTCGTGGCCAGAGGGCGGGGGCAGGCCCGCGAGCAGACCCCGGCCTGAGCCGCTGCGGTAGATCCAGAACCAGAATAGATTGCATTCCTACCTACGCTGTGGTGTCATCTAGGTATGGCTACAGACAGGCGGGCCAGCTGGCTCAAGGGAGTGCTCGATCTGCTGGTGCTCTCCTGCCTCACCGGTGGCGAGAGCTACGGATACGAGATCGCCAAGCGGCTCGACAGCGCCGGCCTGGGCCGGATCAAGGGCGGAACGCTGTATCCGGTGCTCAACAGGCTGGAGGAGGCGGGCCTGGTGGAGGCGGAGTTCCGGGCCGCGGAACGCGGCCCGGGACGCCGCTACTACCGGCTGACGGCCGACGGCCGGCACGACCTCGCAGAGCAGGGCGGGGCGTGGCTGGCCTTCCACCACACGGTGAAAGAGATGCTGGACGCGAGGGAGAGCAGGGCATGACGGACTCTGTCACGTACTTCCAGAAGCTCACCGCGCTGTTGCGGGAGAAGGAGTTGCCGCAGGAGCGCATCGAGGCGGTGGTGGGGGAGCTGCAGGCGCATGCCGAGGACGCTGGCAGCGAGCCGGAGGAGGAGTTCGGCCCGGTGGAGCAAATGGCGGCGCAACTGACCGAGCGGGATCGCACGGGCGTGGCCGATGTCGCGGAGGAGCCGGAGGACGGTGCCGAGAGCTGGGTCTTGCGGGTCGATGCTCTCAAGGAGCGGGAACTGCTGAACCGCTTCGGCGCCGAGGGGTGGGAGGTCGACGGGCTCGACCGCATAGGCGGCTTCGTCTGCCGCCGCGATCCGCACCGGCCGATGCGCTGGCGGTACCGCCGCGAGACGGCCGGCGTGCGGCAACGCGAGGAGCTCACCGAGCGGCTCGGGCCGGACGGGTGGGAGCCCTGCGGCGTATGGGGGCCGTACGCCTACTACAAGCGCCCGGAAGCGGCCAGCTCAGGGCCCGCGGCTCAACTGGCCGAGCCGCCCGCCGCGCCGCGCAAGCGGGTCTACTTCAGCACGTGGGTCGTCGCCTATCTCGTGGTCAGCGTGTCCGTCGCGATGGGGGCACTGGTCTGGCTCGGGTGGACGGTGCGCGGCATGAGCGCGTCGGAACGGGCCGGGGCGGTCTTCGGGTTGCTCCTCCTGGCGCTGCTGGGAGGGGCGGCATGGATGCTGTCCCGCCGGAAGCGGCCGTCCGATCGCAAGATCCCGAAGAGCTCCCAGTAGCCGGGGCCCGGCGAGCGTCCTACTCCTCGGAGGCCGTGTCCTCGACGACCGGGTCTTCGAGGGCAGGGTCTTCGACGGCCGCCTCGTCGGCGAGACGACGGGTGGCCTGGTGGACGCGGACGGCCAGGATCGCGCGGGCGAAGCGGCCGGCCAGCTCCCCGTCCATCATCTCCGGGACCTGGTCGACGCCGATGAGGCCGCCGGGCTGGACGGTCACCGCACCGGACTCGCCGACCCGCACCCCGCGGCCGTCGTCGAGATCCTCCATGGACGGGAGGTCCAGCGCGGCGCGCAGCGTGTCCTGCAGGGCGCGGACGGTCGCGGCGTCCCGGTTGATGCGCGTCTCGGCGTCGTCCGCGCGCAGGTCGGCACGGTCGGCGCGGGCCCGCTCGGTGTCGATGCGGGCCGCGGCCGAGTCGGCGAGCTGCTCGGCGCGGTCGGCGCGCACGGCCAGCGCCTCGGCGCGCGCCGCGGCGGAGTCGCGTTCCCCCGTCAGCCCCGCGACCTTGCCCTGGACGACGCTCAGCTGGGCCCGCAGCTGCCGCTCCGCGTCGGTCGCGGTCTCCAGCTTGGCACGCGTGTCCTCAAGCTGGGCGCGGGCGTCCGCCAGGTCGGTCCGCGCGGTGGCGAGCGCGGTCTGCTCGGCGGACAGCCGCGTGGCCAGGTCGTCGCGCTCGCGTTCGGCGTCCGTCCGGGCCTGGTGCTCGGTGCTCCACGCCGCCTCGGCGCGCTTGCGGAGCCCCTCGGCGTGCGCGGCCTCGTTCGCGGACGTGGCGCGGGCCTGCTGGTGGGCGCCGGCCTCCTTCCACGCGGCGGCCTCGCTCTCCTGCGCCGCGGTGACGCTCGCCTTCGCGGCGGCCAAGCCCTTGCGCAGTTCCTCCTGCGCCTCGGTGGTCTCCTGGCGGGCCGTCTCGGCGCGGGCTTCGGCCTGCGCGGCGCGGGCGTCGGCGTCCGCGGCCTCCTGCCGGGCGCCGCGCGCCTCGGCCAGGGCCTTCTCGGCGCTGCCGAGCGCGCCCCGGACCTCGCCGTCCAGCCGGTCGCCCAGCGTGCCGGCGGTCTTCACCAGCTGCGCGACCAGCTCGGCGAGCCGCTCCACGTCCCGTCCGAACGCCCGCACCGGCGCCGGATCCGTGTCGATGATCGTGTTGCGCTCCACGGGCTCCTCCGCCGGCTCGTCCGCCTCGGCCGGGCCGGCGTCCGCCACCCGGAGCGGCGCGGTCAGGACGCTGTCGCCGTCGTCGGCCGCCCGGACTTCTTGATCTTCGCGCACCCGAGCATCCTAGTGAAATGTCCCGATCTGCACCCCTCTCGCGGACCAATATCCGCCATTAATCCGCCGCTAGCCGAGGAGGCCGCGTTCGTAGGCGGCGGCCACCGCGGAGGCGCGGTCGCGGACGCCGAGCTTCTGGTAGATGTGCAGCAGATGGGTCTTGACGGTGGTCTCGCGACACGAGCCGGAGCCGCAGATGGGCCAAGGCGACGCCCCCATCCACCGATCGGAGGATGGGGGCGCCGGCCACGCCGCCGCGGTCAGGAAGGGCGTTCGGGCATGAGGCCCAGTTGGCGCAGCTGCGAGAGGACGTCGACGACGCCCCAGGTCTCGGCGGCCCGGCCGTCCGCGAAGCGGTAGATGAAGATCTCGTTGTAGGTGATGGACCTGCCGGTCGGCGGGACGCCCATGTACTCGCCCTTGTGGGTCCCGGTGACCGTGTTCCTGGACACGACCCTGTCGCCTTCGGCGATCACGTCCTCGACCGCGACGTGCAGGTCGGGGAAGGCCCGGGTGAGCCTCCTGAACACCTCTTTCAGCGCCTCCGCCCCCGTCTCCTCGATCGGCAACGGCGTGCGGATCACCACGTCCGGATCGACGCACTCGTCGATCGCCCTCGCGAAAAGCTCCGCATCGCCGCTGTTCATGGCGTCGTGCATGCGGTGGAAGGTCGCCTTGTTCCTGGCCGCCTGATCTGATGACATGTCGGTTCTCCTTCGGGTCTACGAGGTGGTCAGTTCTGCAGGACGGCCTGGATTTCGAGGCTGATCGACACCTTGTCGCCGACCACGATGCCGCCGCCGTCCATCGGGACGCTGATGTCGATGCCGAAGTCGCGCCGGTCGATCCGCGCGGTCGCGGAGAAGCCGGCCCGCTGACCGCCGAACGGGTCCGGGCTGAAGCCGTTCACCTCGACGTCCAGCGGCACCTGCCGGGTGACGCCGTGCAGCGTCAGCTCGCCGTCGACGGCCCAGCCGTCGTCCGTCCGGCGGACGCCGGTGGAGCGGTAGCTCATCGTCGGGTACTTCTCGACGTCCAGGTAGTCGGCGGAGCGGAGGTGCTCGTCACGCGGCCCGTTGCCGGTGTCGATGGACGCGAGGTCGATCGTCGCGGTCACCGACGAGCCCAGCGGGTCCTCGCCCGTGACGAGCGTGACGTCGTAGTCGGTGAACCGCCCGCGCACCTTGCTGATCATGAGTTGCCGGACGGAGAAGGCGATCTCGGAGTGCGCCGGGTCGGCCTTCCAGGTGCCGATCAGGTAGCCGGGGATCGAGTCGGCGGCAGGTGTGATGTCCGTGGTTTCTATGTCGCTCATACTCAGGCGACGAACGGGGACCCGCCGGGGGGACAGCCCGGATCAGAATTTTTCGAGGCGTCGGTTCAGGAACCTTCGCTCGGGCGCCGAGGTGGCCAGTTCGAGCGCCCGGCGGTACGCCGCCTGTGCCTCGGCGTCGCGGCCGAGACGCTGGAGCAGCTCGCCGCGGGTCGAGTGAAGGTAGAGGTACTCGTCCAGGTCGAGCCGGTCGACGGCGCGCAGGGCCGCGGCGGGGTCGCCGGCCTGGGCGACCGCCACGGCGCGGTTGAGCTCGACCACGGGGGAGCCGGTGAGGTCGGCCAGCCGCTGGTACATCTCGGCGACCCGCGGCCAGTCGATCCGCTCCCGCGTCTGCAGCGACGCGATCGTGGCCTGGACGACATAGGGGCCGCCCCCGCCCAGCGCGAGGGCCCGGTCGAGCGCCGCCCGTCCCGCCGCGATCTGGGACGCGTCCCACAGCGACCGGTCCTGATCGTCGAGTAGCACGAGGTCCTCGCCGGAGAACCGGGCCCGCCGCCGGGCGTGATGGATCGTCATCAGCGCCAGCAGCCCGTGCGCCTCCGGCTCGTCCGGCATGAGCTCGGCGAGCACTCGCCCCAGCCGGACGGCTTCTGCGCCGAGGTCGACCCGGCCGCTGTACCCCTCGTTGTAGATCAGGTAGATCACGGCGAGCACCGCGTCGAGCCGGTCGGGCAGCAGCCGCGCGCCGGGGACCGCGAACGGGATCGCGGTCGCCTTGATCTTGGCCTTGGCGCGCGACAGGCGCCGCTTCATCGTCTCCTCGGAGACCAGGAAGGCGCGCGCGATCTCGGCGGTCTCCAGGCCGCCGAGAGCCCGCAGCGTGAGCGCCACCTGCCCCTCCAGCGGCAGCGCCGGGTGGCAGCAGGTGAAGATCAGCTCCAGCCGCTCGTCCTTGATCACGGTGTCGTCGACCTCGTCCACGACCGGCTCGGGCGGCGGCAGCAGGTGGATCTTCTCGGCCAGGGTGCGCTCCCGGCGAATCCGGTCGATCGCCCGGTTGCGGGCCGTCGTCACCAGCCACGCGCCCGGGTTGGCCGGGACGCCCGCCGCGGGCCAGCGCCGCGCCGCGATCGCGAACGCCTCCTGCGCGGCGTCCTCGGCCCTGTCGAAGTCGCCGAGGTACCCGACCAGCGAGGCCAGCACCCGGCCCCACTCGTCGCGGAAGACCTGCTCCAGCACGATCAGTGCCGCACGACCGGACGGACCTCGACGACGCCGCCGAGCCGGGCGGCCGGGAGGCGCGCCGCAACCTCCAGCGCCTCGTCCAGATCCGCCGCCTCGATCAGGCAGAGACCGCCGAGTACTTCCTTGGTGTCGGCGAACGGGCCGTCGGTCAGCAGCGTCCGGCCGCCGGTCACGCGCACGCAGGTCGCCGTCTCGGCGGGCTCCAACTGCGCGTCCGCGACGCACCGCGTGTCCTCGGCCAGCGCCGAATACTCGGCGCGCACCGCCTCACGTTCCACGTCCGAGAGCCCCTCGCCGAGGCCGGGCTCGGCATAGATCATCAAGGCGTACTGCATCCGCGACCTCCCCAAGATTCGGCGTCTCTCACCCTCTATGACGGGCGAGAGACGCCGAATGCGACACCCCTGGTTCTTACCTGACGGGCTTGAGCACCACGTCCGAAGCCTTCACGAAGTACACGCGATGGCCGAACTGGATCTCGTAGTACTTCAGTTTCCCTCGCACGACCCTCTGACTCGCGGTGTCGTACGTCTTCGAGTAGAAGTACTCGCCGTACCGTGCCCCGGTCACCGCGTACGCCTGGCCCGCGGCGAAGGTGTACTGCATCGGAGCGAGCTGCTGTACGGGCACGTCCGAAGGGTAGGCCTCCGCCTCCGGGTAGGCCCGACCGTAGATCGGCACCGACTCCAGGCCCGGCTTGGGCGTCGCGACGACACCGCGAACGCCGACCGCCAGCCGCCGGCTCTCCGGGTTGTGGAACCACGCCTTCTGGCCGAGGTACCAGATCGCCGTCCACTCGCCCTGCCGGTCCGCCACCGCGTACTTCTGGCCGGTCGAGGCGCGGGCGCTGTGGTCGTACACGCTCATCGTCGCGGCGCCGTCCGACGGGTGCTTGCCGATGTCCTTGACCAGCGGCGCGTCGTCGCGCGGCTCGGTGCGCAGCATGATCGAGCCACCGCCGTGCGGCGGGCAGGGCGCCGAGGGGGCGGCGGCGTCGCAGCCGGTGTACGGCACGACGTTCGTGCCGTAGTCGGGAAGGATCATGACCTCGCCCGACCGCGCGCCGGCGCTCGCGCGCAGCGGCCGGTTCAGCAGCGTGAAGTAGTGCGCCCAGTCCCAGTACGGCCCGGGGTCCTCGTGCATGCCCTGGACGTGCGCCGGGTCGACGCCCGGCACGTTGTCGTGGCCCAGGATGTGCGCCCGGTCGAGCGGCACGCCGAACCTGCCGGCGAGGTACCGCACCAGCGCGGCGGAGCTGCGGTACATCGCCTCGGTGTACCAGGCGCCGCCCTGGGCGAGGTAGCCCTCATGCTCGACGCCGATGGACTTGCTGTTGACGTCCCAGTTGCCCGCGTGCCAGCCGACGTCCTTGGCCTTGAGGTGCTGGGCCACGTGCCCGTCGCCTGAGCGGATCGTGTAGTTCCAGGCGAGGTAGGTCGGGGTCTTCACCAGGTCGAGGGCGTTCGGGTAGGGCGTCTCGGTGTCGTGGACGACGATGTAGTCGATCTTCTGGCTCTTCGGCCGGTCGGCCAGATCGTGGTTGCCGTAGCTCGTCGGGTCGTCCGGCTTCAGCTGCTGGTACGGCGCGGGCACCCATTCGCAGCCGAGGCCGGGCGGGCACTCGGTCTGCTCGTCGTTGTCCGCCGCGCCGGTGGAACGAATCCCGGGAGTCGCGGCGAGGGTGACCCGCTGACCGTCGTCGGTCGTGCGGGACGCGCCGGTGCGGAGCACGTCGAACACCTGCCCGGCGAACCAGTTGCCGCCGCCGTAGCGGGCCACCGCGGCGTACCAGGAGGACGGGTCGGCGCTGAACGGTTTGTGGAGATCACGCTGGTACTGGGCGAGCAGGGCGGCGCCGCCGCGAATGTTGGCCGCCGGGTCCGAACGCAGCGCGTCCGCGGTGGCTCCGGTCAGCCGGGCGGCCTGGTGCAGGGTGTCCGGTCCCGCCTTGGCCGCCTTGGGGGTGCTCACGGCGCCCTTCGGGAGAAGCGGCGAACGGGAGAGGTCGCCCCGGGGATCCTCCTTGCCACCGGCGAGATGCTCGACGCCGCGGCTGAGCGTGCCGTCGGTCAGGTGCATGGGCCCGAAGCCGGCGCTCGTGCTCGGCAGCCCCCGGTTGGCGTCCCACCGGGACTCCAGGTAGGAGACGGCGAGCAGCAGTTTCTGGGGGACGCGGTAAGTGCCCGCCGCCTGGGTGAAGACCTGCTGCCGGGTGGATTCAGTACCGGCGTCCCGTTGCCGGGCGTCCGCCTGACTGATCCCCAGAGCGGTCAGAACCGCAGCAGCCACGACGAGCGTCGGAGCTCGCATGCGCATCGGCAGCCTCCGTGGTAACGAGAATGAGCCGCCGAAAATGATCTCAGAAGCCACGAGCCGCCACCGGAGCATCCGGAAAACATGATCAAGTTGTGTCGATGGTCCCAGGGCCGGCTTCAAACGAGAGGGTCTGGTGAACACCGGGCCCCCTGACTGTTCCTCGGAGGGGTGAACCTCAGAGGTAGGTCATCTCTCCACCCCTGGGTTCGATGGTGAAGAGGTTCCTGTCGTAGCTGCCCGAGACGGTGATGTCTCCCAGGACGATGCCGTCGACCTGGACGCCGCTGGGGACCCTGATGGTGATCTTCAGGCTTCCGTCGGCGTCTCCGTCGGCGTCTCCGTCTCCGGATCGGACGTCCATGCCTCCGCCTCCGAAGTGCACGCTCTGGGTGCATCCGGAGCCCGTCTGCACGACGACGGGACCGTTGAAGGTGTTGTTGCCGAGACCGCTTCGTACTTCCCACACGGGGGAAGCCGGCGTGACCGCCAGGTAGATCGTTGGCCCCGCCTTGTCGAGGCGGGCGCCTTCGGCGGCTTCCCGGAAGGGGTCGCCGGTGGCGTCGAGGGTGGCCTCGACGGTGTCGCTGTCATCCTCGACGATGATGTGCACGTCAGCTTTGACGCCGACCGCGACCTTGAGGGAGGCGCCGGGCTCGAGGCCGAGTGTGCTCATGGGAACTCCAGGTTTGAGTTGGGACCGATGTCGGCACCGCTGGGTGATGCCGGTGTCTACCGTCCGCGCCGGGGCCGGACTCGCATCAACGATCGTGATACGCGGACACCGACCGGTGTGAGCCGCCGCCGATGCCCGCTCCGAACATGATGCGGATGTTGGGCAAGCCCGGACGGTTTCTTCTGGCCTGTGGCTCGGAGCCTCAGGCTTCGCGAAAACCAAGGAGGGCTGATGCCTAAGGAACCGACGAGGGAAGAACTCCTCGCAGAGAGTGACAGGGTCCACAAGCAAGCCGTGGCCGATGGCAAGTCCGACGAGGAGGCCGCTCGGCTGGCCGAGGAGGTCCTTCCGGAACGCTGAAGGTGATCCGGGGCCCTCGTGGCCCCAAGGAACACCGGTGGCCCTCCTCCACGGAGGAGGGCCGCTTTTCGCATGCTTCGAGGAGGCGGAGGCTCGCGTCCGTGCAACTGGTGGAGGAAGAACTGCGGTGGGGATGTCCACGTTCGGGGCGGATGCCACCCGGTCAGGATGCGGGCGTGTGGTTCAGCCCCGTTTCGCTCAGCCTCAACCTGACCACGACCACGATCCTCGATGGCGAACAGCGCGAACACGCCCTACAGCGGCTTGGCAATCGCGTTCATGTTCGCGCTGCTCAGAACCGGTACATCCGTGAGGACGGGGCAGCCGACGGAGTGGTCACGGTCATGGTCATGGACGAGTGGCCTGACGGCGGTCGGCGCAACCGTGAGCTGGCCCGGGAATGGCTGGCGGCCCTGATCAGTGAGGCGATCGATCCTGACAAGTGGCCGCGTTACGTGTTCACGATGAGCACGGCGGCCAAGCAGCGCAGGCGGCAGGCCAAGCATCACCGGTCGCAGCTCAAGCGCGCACGTCGTTGCGACGAGTGAACTGCCAGATGTTCACCTGGCCGCGCAGGTCGGGGAGGAGGCTGCGCCATGGTGGGGCGAAAGGCAGGTCCGCGTGGGCGACGAGTCGGGGGCCGTCCCAGTCGGGAACGTCGAGCGCGCCCGGGTCCAGTACCGACGCCGCCGTGGTCCGGACGTGGTGGGCGGTGGTGTGGGCCAGGACCAGCCGGATGCCGTCGAGGCCGTCCGCGCCACCGCCGTCGTGAAGATGACGCTGGTCGGCGGGCACGTCGGGCATCAGCGCGGAGGGGCGCTGCGGAGGGTTGACCGCCAGGAGGTCTGCGCGCATCGGACCGAGAAGGCGCCAGTCGGCCTCCCACAGGGTCAGGCGCTTGCGGGCTTCGGCTCCGAGCAGGTTGGTGACGTTTCGGGCGGTGTCCTCCAGGGCCGCGCCGTCGTAGTCCTGGGCGATGACGTGCCGTGCCCCGGCTTCCAGGGCGGCAAGGGCGACCAGGCCGGCCCCGCACCCGGCGTCCACCACGACCCGGTCGCGGGCGTCGCCCAACGTCGAGGCCAGGAACGCCGAGAACGTCGACGGCCGGTGCACCCCCGGACTGACCTTGAGCCGGTGGCCCAGCTCAACCCAGCGCCCGATCTCCTGCTCGTCCATCGGATCAGTGTGCCAGCAGCCCGTGACGTTCCCGGGAGCCCGATCAAAGTCACCTTCACCACTCGCGGGGACTTCGACCGCGATGCCAAGTTCTTCGGCGCCGGGAGCGCGGACGTCGGCAGGTGGTGCCCGGCCGCCCCCTATCGGTGATCGCGCAGTCGGAGGGTGCGTTCCAGATGCCGTTCGTACAGCTCGCGGGAGCGGCGGAGGAAACCGGCCAGCAGTTCCAGTTCGGCGGTGGTGTAGTCGCGCATGAAGGTCTCACCTTCGGTGACGAACGGCCCGTAGAGGTCCCATGACTTCTGGCGGGCGGTGTCGGTGATCTGGATCAGGACCTTGCGGCGGTCGCCGGGGTCGGGGGAGCGGGTCAGGTAGCCGAGGCGTTCGAGCCGGTCGAGCATCGCGGTCACGCTCCCGGCGGTCAGGCCGAGCGCGGTACCCAGGCGCCCGGGGGTCAGTTCGCCGTGCCGGTTGAGCAGTTCCAGACAGCGCAGGTCGGTCCGGTTGACGCCGAGTACCTTCGCGGCCGCCTCGTCGTAGGCGTCGACGGCCGCCTGCATCGCCTGCATCTCCTCGGCGACCGCCTGGCGAAGCTCGTCCCAGTTTTCTCTTGACATTCAAACCTCTTGACCGTCAAACTAAAAATGTCTTGAGCATCAAGATACACGACTATCGAGAGGAAGCATGATGGGCGCGACGACCGTCGAGCACGTGACCACGAGCCACACCGCCGTCAAGAAGCTGGGCGACTGGACCCGCGCCGACCGGATCGAGCTGCGCGGCCGCCGCGGCGCGACCGTCCTGGATCTGCGCCACCTGCCCGCCACGCCTGGCGGGCGGCTCCAGCTGAACCTGGATCTGGAGCGCAGCTCGATCAAGCTCAAGGTCTCACGGGACGTGATCATCGACCACGACGGGCTGCGCCAGGTCGCCCGGGGCGGCCTCAAGGACCGCCGCGACGGCCATGCCGCTCGTCCAGGCGTTGTCCGCCGAGTGCGGAGTGACTCCGACCAAGCCGGGCAAGTGGGTGTGGGCGAGGGTCGCGTGCTGAGGCGCTACGTCGTGCTGTGGCGGACCTGGCGGGGGCGGCGGACGGCTGTCCGGTACCTGGAGGTCCTTGCGCTCGCGGTCAGGGCACGGGGGTGGCGGTGCGTGCGAGCCGTCGCCGGTGGGAGGTGGGCCTATCACGAGGCTCAGCGGGGGCGGGCCGGGTACCTCTTCCCGTGCGGGGACGCCAAGGCCGCGGCGGAGCAGGTCGATCTGCTCTTAAAGCACCGCATGTTCCCGTCCACCTGGTGAAGAGGTGCTCCGCCTCGGCCTCGCTGCCCGGAGTGGCGCGGCGAGGACCCTGCCGCTTTCCGGCCCGTCCAGACCTCTTGATCTGCGCGAGTGGCTGCGGTCAGGCGTTGCGGGTCAGGACGTCGATGACGTTTCGCTGATCATCGGATCTCGTTGTCGGGGTGGTCGCTGTCGTAGGACTGACGGGCCTGGGCGATGCCGGCACGGTGTTCGACCGACCAGTCGGCGAGTGCCTTGACGAGGTGGGTCAGGCTCGCGCCTGTCTCGGTGAGTCGGTAGTCGACCTGGGCCGGCACGGTCGGATACACGGTCCGAAGGACCAGGCCGTCTCGCTCCAGCCGGCGCACCGTCAGGGTCAGCATTCGTTGGGAGATTCCATCGATGGCGCGCTGGAGTTGCCGAAACCGCCGCGGGCCGTTGGCGAGTTCGACGATGACGAGGACCGACCACTTGTCCCCAACCCGGTCAAGGACGTCTCGGATCCCGCAGTCGGGATGGTTCGACTTCCCGCACGGCTCCAGCTCAGCGGCTCCAGCGGTTACACCGGTGTGCGTCACTGACACGAAACTGCCTCCTTGTGGGCCGACCGCAGTCGGTTGAAGATCTCACCGTAGTTACTCAAGAGAACCACGGTAGGAGACAGAACCACAATGATCATGGTGACCGGCGCCAACGGACAGCTCGCCTCCCGCACGCTCCAGGAGTTGGCCGAGCGCAAGGTGCCCGCCTTGGGCGGCAGTCGATCGCCCGCCGATGGGCGGCGGCGCATCGACTTCGACGACCCTGCGACCCTCGACCTCACCGCCGTTTCGACGCTGGTCCTCGTCTCGGCGGGGTATGCCGAGGACGACCAGGTCATAGCTCGTCACCGGGCCGTTCTTGACGCTGCGGTGCGGGACGGCGTGGGCCACATGGTCTACACCAGCCTGACCAGCGGCGGTGACCACCTCGGCTTCGCGCTCGCCCACCGGACCACCGAGCAGATGATCAAGGCCAGTGGACTCGGCTGGACGATCCTGCGCAACGGGCTCTATGCCGAGCTCTTTGGCGCGTTGCTGACCTGGACCGCCGACGGCCTGGAATCAGCGTTCGGCAAGGGCGCCCTCTCTGCGGTGGCGCGGGTGGACCTGGCCGCAGCCGCAGCCGTCGTCGCCGGTAACCCGGCAGCACACGCCGGCACGACCTATGACCTGGTCGGCGAACCGATCACCGCCACCGACATCGCCGAAAACCTCGCTGTCGCGCACCGAACGATCGGGCTCGGCGAGTACCGCGCCCGGCTCCTCGCCGATGACGCCCTGCTCCCGTTCCAGCCGCCGATGCTCGCCTCGATCGCGACCAGCGTCCGCCACGGGTTCCTCGGCAACACCACTTCCGACCTCGTCCAGTTGCTCGGCCGACCGCTCACCGACTCGCTCACCGTCGCCGCGGACGCCGCGGCCGCGATGCGCCCTGGCGCACGCTGACACACCGATGGTTCTTGCCGATGGTGCGTGTTCCCGTCCACCTGGTGAGTCAGGGGAGGAGGCGGCGGCGTAGGCGGCGGGTGTTGCGTTGGAGCAGGCCCTCGTGCAGGGCGAGTTCCGCTAGGGCGACCGCTGCGATGGCGCCGGTCTGCGCTATCTCTTCGGCGGTCGGCGTGGTTCCCTCCTGGGAGGACGTGTAGCGCAGGTCGTCGAGGTCGCCGGCGATGCGTGCGGACGTGCGCTGGAGAGCGGCGAGGTCATCCTCGCTCCATTCGGCGAGACGAGCGCGCCAGTCAGGTGGGATGACGACTTTGCCTCCGCGGTGTTCGCGGGTCTGGAGCCGGTCGATGACGACCCGCCGTACCCGGTCGGCGTCCTGCCTGCTCCAGGACGTCTCCTGGATGGCCGCGTTCATGGACGAGAGCACCAGCGTCTCCGGGGCCGTCAGGCCGGTGTGGGTCCGCCCGTCGAGCCCGATCGGCAGGTCGGGCAGGCCGGTCGCCTCGGCGAAGCGTTGCCACAGAAGGTGCGGCGGCCTGCCGGGGGTCGTCACCACGCAGACGCGGGCGGCCCCTGCCTCGGACCAGCGCCGGACCAGCCTGCTCAAGGTGAACGCCCGCCAGATGTGGGCGGCGGGGTCGGTCTCGATGTCGTCCCAGCCCTTGTCCCGCTGTGCGGCGAGGCCGGCGAGATACGTCTCGAAGCTCACCGTCCGGCCGTTGCGGATGTGCTGCTGCCAGAGCGAGGGAAGCGACCGGTCCAGGCTCCGGGCCGTGATGACGACCTCGACGTCGTCGACGCCCAGCGCGTCCAGGAGCCGGTGGACGGCGGGCTTCCGGACGACCGACAGGGCCTCGGCCGACAGGAGCACCGTGCCCGGCCAGGACTTCACCTCGTCCAGCAGGGCCCGCCACGGGCCCTGCTCCTCGGACGCCCGCTGCTTCGACACCCAGGGGTACTCGGTGCCGAGCAGGCCGTAGCTCGGCCACTCGTGGTTGGCCACGGTCCGCCTCCCCCGGTTCCAGTCCAGGGGGACGGGGTAGCGGACGCCCGCCTCGGCGAGCGTCTCACTGCCCGCCTGCAGCACCTGCTGCAGGAAGGTCGTGCCCGACTTCTGAAGGCCGATATGCAGGACGATCTTCGACGCCACGGCTCGCTCCACGGTCGCACAAGGACGGTGAAGGCGAAGACTAGTGGCTGGTCAGCCCGTGTTCGTGGAGGTCAGCCCTGGGTGGTGGTGATCGTCTTGCCGAGGGCGCTGCCCTTGGCCCAGGTGGCGAAGGGAAGCTGCCAGTAGGCCAGGCCGTTCGTCCACTGGAGGCTGCGCTTGGTGCCGGTGATCTTGACCAGGTCGCCACGGTAGGACCACGAGAAGAACCACTGGGCGTCGTTCGCGGGCGAGCGGACGCAGCCGTGGCTGCAGTTGCGGTTCCCGAGGCAGGACGGGTCGTCCATGTTCTGGTGGATGTACTCGCCGCTGTTGGAGATGCGGGTCGCGAACGGGACCTTCTCGTCGTACCAGCCCGGGTCGCCCTTCTTCTTGCCGGGCGGGCGCATGCGCTCCAGGCGGACGTGGTCCATGGTCAGGTGGACGCCGCTGGTGGTGAGCAGGTGGTCGACACCGTCACCCTGGACGTCGCCGCCGCTGCCGAGGCTGACGCCCCAGGTGCGGACGGTGCGGCCGTTCTTCTTGACGACGGCCCGGTGGGTCGTGGCGCTGATGTTGACGGTGTGGGAGTCGCCGATCTTGAAGGTCCGGGTGACGTCCTTGTCGCCGAAGACGTCGTCGCCGATCTTCAGGCCCGCGTAGTGGACCTTGACGGTGACGGTCTGGTGCGCCTTCCACGGGCTCTTCGGACGGAAGACGACGGAGGGGAGGCCGTTGAAGGACTCGCCGGAGCTCAGCCAGCGCCACGCGCCCTCGGTCGGGGTGGTGGAGGAGATCTCGATGGCCCGCTCGATCGCGGGCTTGGCCTTGTCCGGGACGGCCTTGTTGAACTGGACGAGGATCGGCATGCCGGTGCCGACCGTCTCGTTCTGGCTCGGCACGACGTTGTTGACGCGGGTGGCGGCCGTGGCGCGGCTGGCGCGGAACGCGCTGGTCGCGGTGGTGGACTTGCCCTTCCCGGACGTCGCCGTCGCCGACACCTGGTAGGAGCCGCCGGGCCGCAGCGTCCACGTCGAGTGCCACTTGGTCTTGTCGGCGGACAGCGTGCCGGGGACGTCGGCGCCCTTCAGCTTGACCGAGACCTGGCCGAGCTTGCCGCCCGCGGCGGTGACCGTCACGCCCTCGTCGGGCCGGGCCTTGCCCGCGCCGTTCGCCGGAGTGATCGTCACCTGGGGGGCGCCGTCGTCGCCCTTCGTGGTCGTTCCGCCGCCGCCCTCGCCGCCGCTGCTGCCGCCGCACGCGGTAGCCAGGCCCAGGACCAGCGCCATCGCCAACGCCTTACCTCGCACCGTTCTCCCTCAACATCCCGCCGGGCCCGCGTGACGCGGGACGGCAACAAGATCGCTCACGGAACGGCCCGTTATTCCCGGCCCGCCGCGGAGGGCGGGACGGCCGGTTCTCGGCGTCCGACTCACTTGTAGACGTCCATGGTCCCGCGAAGGTTCGCATCGGGTGGCCCATTCGCGGGATCTTTATCGGTCCAGTACGCCCTCGGGACGCATCGTCGATCTTCTCCTCAAGAGAGTGGCGGGCCTGGTTAAAAGCGGCGAGCCACGCTCTGACCAGCTGCGATGCTGGTCCGTGGCCGCCTGCGACGGCCCCCGCAAGGTGAGTTCTTGTCTGTGAAGGGACGCGCGATGAGAGCCCAGGGGCTGAGTCCCTCCGTCGACTCCGGCGCGGCCCCGGAGCTCATGCCGGCGGGCGGCGGAACGACCGTCCGCCGTGCCGCCACCGGTGCGCGAATCCTGGCCGGACTGTATCCGGTGTGCCTCGCCGTCGTGGACGGCTGGACGATGGCCGCGGCCGTGGCCCTCAACGGGGGCGGCCTCCTGCCGGGCCTCGCCGCCCTGGCGGTCATCGCACTCAACGCGTCCGGCGGGCTGTACAGGGCGCGCCGTACCCCTTCCCTCCTCGCCGACCTGCCGCAGCTTCTCGCCCGGACACTGCTCGTCGGCGCCGTCGCGGCCGTGCTGCTGTCGGACGGGACGCTCCTGCTGTGGACGGCGGCCCTGTGCGGGACGGTCCAGCTCGGCGTCCGCGCGTTCGCGAACGCGGCCGTCCGCACGTACCGGTGCCGCCGGTCCCGGGCCCGGTCCGCCCTGGTCGTCGGGACGGGGCAAACAGCCGCCCACATGCTCGACATCCTGCGTGAACGTGGCGAGTTCGGGCTCGCGGCGGTCGGGCAGGTGGCCGCAGGCCGTCCCGCCGGGCCGCCGGGCGCCGCGCCCGTGCTGGGGGAGACGGCCGACCTGCCCACACTCGTCGAGGAGCACGGGGTGGACACGCTGGTCGTCGTCGCCGAGGACGTCGACCCCGGCCAGCTGGGCGCGGTGCTGCGCATCTCGTTCGGGCTGCCCTGCGAGACGCTCCTCGTCCAGCCGCCGTCGGACGTCGTCCCGGTGGCGCCGGCGCGGCGCGAGTACCTCGCCGGGCTGCCGTGCGCCCGGGTCGACTGGCGGCTCCGCGATCCGGTGGCCCGCATCGCCAAACGCCTGCTGGACCTCGCCGTCGCGTGCCCGCTCCTCGTCCTCGCCCTGCCGGTGCTCGCGGTGTGCGCGGCGGCCGTCCGGATCGAGGGCGGACCCGGTGTGCTGTTCCGGCAGCGGCGGATCGGGTTCGGCGGCGAGGAGTTCGTCCTGCTGAAGTTCCGGACGCTGAAGCCGGCGGACGAGCGGGAGTCCGACACCCGCTGGACGGTGAAGAACGACGAGCGGATGGGACGGGTCGGCCGGTTCCTGCGCAACACGTCGCTGGACGAGCTGCCGCAGCTGTGGAACGTCGTCCGCGGTGACATGAGCCTCGTCGGGCCCCGCCCGGAACGCCCGCACTTCGTGGAGCAGTTCTCCCGCACCTGCCCCGGCTATGTGCTGCGCCACCGCGTTCCTGTCGGGATGACGGGGTGGGCGCAGATCCACGGGTTCCGCGGGGACACCTCCATCGAGCTGCGGGCGAGGCTCGACAACCACTACATCGACCACTGGTCGTTCGCGACCGACCTGAGGATCCTGCTGCTGACGGCCCGGGCGATGCTCTGCCGGGACTCCGGATGACGGCCCACGCGCCCGCGCTCCGGCTCGCGGGGTCGCTGCCGAGGCGCCCGAGCTGGCTGATCGCCGCGGCGGTGGCCGCCGTCGGGATCCCGCCCGGCGCGGAGGCGTTCGGGCCAGGCGTGCAGGTCACCATGGGCGACGTCGCCAGCGGCGCGCTCGTGCTGGTCGCCGCGTTCCTGCTGGTCACCGGGCGGGTCCAGATGCCGCGCCGCGCGCTTCCCGCGTTCGGGCCGCTGATCGCCGCGCTCGGCGTCAGCACCGTGCTCTCGACCGACATCGAATCCAGTGTGGCGGGGTTCGTCCGCGATCTGCAGATCTTCGTGCTGGTCCCGCTGTCCGTCGTGCTGCTCGTCCGGGAGCGGCGCGACCTCGCGATCGTCTGCTCGTCGGTGCTCGGCCTCGGGCTCGTGGAGGCGGGCTACGGGATCTGGCAGGCGGTCACCGGGAACGGCGCGTCGATGGGCGGCCAGAACATCCGGGCGGTCGGCACGTTCGGCTCCCTCGACGTGATGGCCATGTCGATCGTGGCCGGGTTCGCGTTCCTCGTGCTGACCGCGTTCGCGCTGTCGGCGCCCGGGCGCGGCGTCTTCGCCGTCCCCGCCGCCCTCACCGGGCTGGTGGTGCTGGCCGCCGCGCTGGCGCTGGCGCTCAGCCGCGGGACGTGGATCGCGCTCGGCACCGCCGCCGTCCTCACCCTGGTGATCTTCGACCGGTGGACGGCCGTCAAGGTGCTGGCCTGCTGCGGGGCGTTACTCCTCGTGTTCGCCGGCGTCGCGGGCGGCGGCGGGCAGGCGGTCGTGGAGCGCTCGAAGTCGATGGTGAGCACGATCGGCCACCCCGACCAGTCCGTGCACGACCGGTACGCGTTGTGGGCCGCCGCCGTCCGGATCTGGGAGGACCATCCCGTCGCCGGCGTCGGCGTGAAGAACTTCCCGGCCTACCGCGACACCTACGCCACGATCGAACTGTCGTCCGGCAGCGAGACCGCCGACCCCGTCAACGGGTACGTCCGGCAGCCGCTCCTGTCGCCGCACAACGAGTACCTGCTGTTCCTGTCCGAGCAGGGCGTGGTGGGCTTCGCCGGCCTCGCGACGCTGCTCGCGATGATCGTCGCCGGGCTGTGGACGCGCCGCCGCGTCCGCGACCCGTTCTGGCTCGCCGCCGTCGCCCTCACGGTGTTCCTGCTGGTCAACTTCCTCTACGCGGACATGGGCGGGCCGACGTGCGCGCTCACCGCCATCGTCCTCGGCATCACCGCGTCCCGCGCGCTCGGGGAGGTGGAGCGGTGACCTCCGTGGGGCGTGCGGCCGTGCTGTCCGGTGTGCTCATCGCCGCCGGGACCGCGCTCGGCTTCCTGCGCGACCTCGCCATGGCGCACCTGTTCGGCGCCAGCAGCAGCACGGACGCGTTCCTCGTCGCCTGGACGATCCCCGAGACCGTTTCGCCCCTCCTCATCGAGGACGCCATGGCGCTGCTCATGGTCCCCGTCGTCACGCGGCTCCTCGCGCGCGGGGACGGCCTGCGTCCTCTCGTCGGCACGACCCTGGCCCGGATGCTGCTCGGCCTGTCCCTGGTCACGGTCACGCTCGTGGTGGCCGCGCCTCTCGTGGTGAAGGTTCTCGCGCCCGGCCTGACCGAGCCCGGCCCGGCCGTTCTGTGCGTCCGCCTGACGGCGATCACCGTCGTGACGTTCGGCCTCGCCGGTTTCATGAGCGCCACGCTCCGCGCCCACCACAGCTTCGGCCCGCCCGCCGCCATCTACCTCGCCTACAACATCGGCATTCTCGCCCTGATTGCGGGCCTGTCGGGGCTCATGGGCATCACCAGCGCCGCCATCGGCGTCGCCGGCGGCAGCGCCCTGATGGTGGCGGTGCAAACCCCCGCCTTCCTCCGCTGCCTCCGCGACGCCCCCACTCCGTCCGGGAGCGTGGACGTGCGGCTGGGGCTCGCGGCGGTGGCGCCCGTCGTCGTCTACACGGTGACGCGGCAGGCGCAGGTGTTCGTGGAGCGGTTCTTCGGGTCCGGGCTCGCGGACGGGTCGATCTCGCACCTGAACTATGCGCAGAAGGTCGCGCAGGTACCGATGGTGCTGTCGCTGCTGATCGTCACGGTGACGTTCCCCAGGCTCGCCCGCGCGTCGGCGGACGGCGACACCACGCAGGTCGCCCGCCGCGTCCAGCAGGACATCGTCGTGGCGAGCGCGATGGTGCTCGCGGCGACAGCGTTCCTCGTCGCGTTCGCACCCGCCGTCGTCAGGGTGCTGTTCCAGCACGGCGAGTTCACGGCCGCGGACACGCGCAGCACCGCGTCCATCATGCGGGTCTACGCGCTCGGCCTGTGGGGGCAGTCGGCGGTCGGTCTCGCCGCCCGCGCGTTCTTCGCGCAGAAGCGGCCGACCTGGCGGCCGGCGGCCGTGCTCGGCATCGGGCTGGCCGTCACCGCGGCGGTGGCGGGCGCGTTCGCCGCGGCCGCCGGGACGCTCGCGCTGGCCGCCGCGAACGCCGCCGGCATCACGCTCGCCGCCGTCCTGCTGCTGGCCGGGCTGCGGCGCGGCGTCGCGCCGATCTCGCTGCGCCGGGTCGGCGCCGACGTGTCCCGGCTCGTGCTCGCCGCCGCCGGGGCCTGCGCGGCGGGCCTGCTCGCCGCCGGGGCGCTGGACGCGCCGGCGGCCGTCCACCTCGCCGCGGGCGGGCTCGTGACCGCGGTCGCCTTCGGCGTCCTGCTCTCGCCGTGGATCACTTCAGCGCCGCTCGGCGCGCTCGTCCGGCGCGGCCGTACCGAATCGGGGGATACCAGTGAGCAAGCCGACCGAACCGACACGCCTGACAGAACCGGCGCGGTCCCCTGTGAGGGGACGACCTCCCACGCCCCCCGCACGAGCCGCCCGGCCGGCGCCGCCGGTGCTGATGTACCACTCGGTCGACCACTTCGATGAGGACCCGCATCTGGTGACGGTGTCGCCGGCCCGGTTCGAGCGGCAGCTGGGGTGGCTGCGGGCGCGGGGCCTGCGCGGCGTCGGCATGGCCGAGCTGCTGGACGCGCACAACGCCGGCCGGGCCCGCGGCCTCGTCGGGCTCACGTTCGACGACGGGTACGCCGACTTCGCGACGAGGGCCGTCCCCACGCTCGTGCGGTACGGGTTCGGCGCGACGGTCTTCGTCGTGTCCGGGCGGATCGGCACCTACAACGCCTGGGACGACGGTCCGCGCAAACCCCTCATGACGGCCGAGCAGGTCCGGATCGTGGCGGGCGCCGGCATGGAGGTCGCCTCGCACGGCCGCCACCACGTCTCGCTGCCCGGGACGGACGACACCGAGCTCCGCGAGGAACTGGAGGAGAGCCGGGCCGTCCTGGAGGACCTGACCGGCGGGCCCGTCACCGGCTTCGCCTACCCCTACGGGCACGCGACCGCCCGCGAGATCGAGGCGGTGCGGGCGGCCGGCTACGACTACGCGTGCGACATCCGTCCCGAGGAGCCGGCCCGGCACGCGCTGCCCCGCACCTACGTCGGCGACCGGGACGGGCCCCTCCGGATGCGCGTGAAGCTCGTCCGCCACGAACTGCGCCGGCGGAGCCGCGTGTGACCCGGGTCCTGCACGTCATCACCGGGCTGGAGCACGGCGGCGCCGAACGCCAGCTCGCGCTGCTGCTGCGCCACCTGCCGGTGTCCTGCGAGGTAGCGACCCTCACCCGGACGGGCACCCTCGGCGCCGAGATCCGCCGCACGGGCGTCCCCGTCCACGAGATCGGGATGCGCGGCAACCGGGACCTCGCGGCGCTGCCCCGGCTCGCCCGGCTGATCCGCCGGGGACGGTACGACGTCGTCCACACGCACCTCTACCGGGCGTGCGTCTACGGCCGGATCGCCGCCCGCATGGCCGGGACGCCCCGCGTCATCGCCACCGAGCACTCGCTCGGCGACGGCCACATCGAGGGCCGGCCGACGACCCGCGGCGTGCAGGCGCTCTACCGGGCGACCGAGCGGCTCGGGTCCACGACCGTCGCGGTGTCGCCGACGGTGGCCGCGCGGCTGCGCGGCTGGGGCGTCACCCCCGGCCGGATCGTCGTCATCCCGAACGGCATCGACGCCGCCGCGTTCGCGTTCGACGCCGCCCGGCGCGCCGCGACGCGCCGCCGCCTCGGGATCGGCCCGGCCGAGCCCGTCGTCGGCGCCGTCGGGCGGCTCGTCCCGACCAAGCGGTTCGACCTGCTGATCGAGGCGGTCGCGCGGCTGGACGGCGTCCGGCTGCTGCTGGTCGGCGCGGGGCCGTCGCGCGGTGCGCTGGAACGGCTCGCGCACGAGCGCCGCGCCTCGGTGATCTTCACCGGCGGCACCTCGGACGTCGCGGGCGCCCTCGCCGCGATGGACGTGCTCGCGGCGCCGTCCGTCCAGGAGACCTTCGGTCTCGGCGTGCTGGAGGCGCTGGCCGCCGGGCTCCCCGTCCGCTACACGACCTGCCCGGCCCTCGACGACCTCCCGTCCGGCGCGGCCCCGCAAGCCCGCCGGCTCCCCACCGACGCCGGCATCTGGAGCGCCGAGCTCGCCCGCGTCCTGCGCGTCCCCCGGGACCGGACGCGGGTCCCACCAGTCGTCGCCCGCTACGCCATCGCCGAGCAGGCCGCCGAGCTCGCCCGGCTCTACCGCCCCGAGCCGTCCGTCCGCGGGGCGGTTCCGACACGAGAAAGGGCTTCGTGATGCCGCACCGTGACGCCAGGAGGAGGCCGGGGAGACCGGCCCTGAGGAGGGGCGGCCTGCTCATCAGGACCGCCCGGAGCCTTTGCGGGCCGCTCGCCGCGCTGCTGCGCCGCTGCGGCCTGTCCATCGCGTTCGTGCTCGCCGGTCTCCTCGGCGGGCTCGGATACGCCCTGCTCGCCCCGACCACCTACACCGCGACGGCGTTCGTCCTCGTCGTGGAGGGCGGGAACGGCGGCGACACCGGCCCGGCGGCGGTCAGCTTCGCGCAGGCGTACGGGCGGCTCGCGCCGCTTCCCGAGACCCTCGCCTATTCCACGATCCCGCTGCCGCGCGGCGCGGCCGGCGCCACCCGGGAGCACATCCAGGCGTCCACCTCGCCGGACACCCCGCTGATCCGGCTCGCCGGCAGCGCCCGGACGCGCCGCGACGCCGCCGCGTTCGCCAACGCCGCCGCCGACGCGCTCGTCCGGTACGGGACGGCCCACCGCAAGGACACCGGCGTCCGCGTCGCGCCGATGACCCTCGCCGCGCCGCCGTCCGCGCCCTCGTCGCCGAACCTGCCGCTGGGCGTCGCCGTCGGGACCGCGTCCGGGATCCTGCTCGCCGGGCTCAGCACCGCCGTCCTGAGCGGCCGGCGCGGACGGGGCGGCCGGCCGGAGACGCCGCGCCGCGCCGCCGTGCCCGGGCGGGCCGCCGCCGAACGGATGGGGGTCCGCTCATGACCGCGACCGCGCCCGCACGGCTCGCCGCCCCCGCCGCCGAATGGTCGGCCGAGGTGCACCGGGACGAGCAGTCGCTCGTCGCACTGGCCGACGACCTGCGCGACCTCTACGACCGCAGCCCGGCCGCGACGCCGTTCCAGACCTACGAGTGGCTCAAGGCGTGGTGGGGCTGGTACGGGACGGCCGGGCGGCTGCGGCTCGCCACCGTCCGGTGCCGCGGCCGGCTCGTCGCGGCGGCGCCGCTGATGGCGGGCGTCCGGCGCGGGTTCCGGGTGCTCGTCCCGCTCGCCGCGGACCAGAGCGACTTCACCGACTTCCTCCTCGACCCCGTCCACGCGGACGGCGCGGTCCGGCACCTCGCCCGGGCCCTGCTGGACGAGCGCGGATGGTGCGCGCTCGACCTTCCCGAAGTGCGGCCCGGCTCGGCGGCCCACCTGGTCGCCGAGCAGTGGCCGCGCCGGTCCTGGCGGACGCCGTCGTCGGTCTGCCTCGAACTGCCCGCGGGCGGGATCGAAGAGGTCCTCGGGCGGCTGCCGCGCCGCACGGCCGGCAAGATGCGCGCCAAGCTCCGCAAGATCGACGTGCGCGGCATCGCGGTCGAGAGCGTGCCGGCCGACCGGGCACCGGACGCCGTCTGTGCGCTGCTGGAGCTGCACGCCCGGCAGTGGCGGGGCCGCCCCATCAACCCCGAGCACACCACCGAGCGGTTCCGCCGCCACCTCGCCGAGGCCGCGGCCGGGATGGTCCGCGACGGGCGCGCCGCCGTCCTGCAGTACCGGTGGGACGGCCGGCTCGTCGCCAGCGACCTCGTCCTCATAGGCCACCGGTACGTCGGCGCCTACCTGTACGGGGCGATCCCCGACCTGCGGTCCTGCGTGGACGTCTCGCTGATGATGCTGCGCCAGGACCTCGCCATCGCCCGGGACCGGCACCGGCAGGGCGTCAGCCTGCTGCGCGGCGACGAGCCGTACAAGCTGAAGTGGCGGCCGACGCCGGTCCGGAACGAGCGGATCATCCTCGGGCGGACCGCTCCGGCCGCCGCGTTCGCCGGCCTCGCCCGCACCCGCGCGGCCCTGGCGGACCGGAAGCACCGGCGGAACGCGGATCACGGCAGTTCCGGGGGCCATGACTGACCCGGGCGGCGACACCCCGCTGCGGATCCTGCACGTCAGCCAGCCGAACGCGGGTGGGGTCGCCGTCTACGTCGGGCAGGCCGCGGGCGACCAGCGCCGGCGCGGCTGGGAGGTGGCGGTGGCCTGCCCGGCGGGCGGCGACCTGCCCGAGCGGTGCATGGCGGCGGGCGTGCCCTGGCTCAACTGGGCCGCCGGGCGCGCTCCCGGCCCCCGCACCGTGCTGGAGGCGCTCAGCCTCCGCCGCCTGGTGAAGGGGTTCGCGCCGGACGTCGTCCACCTGCACTCCGCGAAGGCGGGCCTCGCCGGACGGCTGCTGCGCCGCCCGCTCGGCACGCCCACCATCTTCCAGCCGCACGGCTGGTCCTGGCTCGCCGCCACCGGGAGGCAGGACGGGCTCAGCCGCCGGTGGGAGCGCATCGCCGCGCGGTGGAGCGACGCCCTCGTCTGCGTCGGCGTCGGCGAGCTGCGCGAGGGCATGCGCGCGGGCGTGCGCGGGCCGTACCGGCTCGTCCGCAACGGTGTGGACCGGCGCCGGTTCACACCGGCCGACGGCGACGCCCGGCTGGCCGCCCGCACCCGGCTCGGGCTGCCCTCGGCCGTCCCCATCGCCGTCTGTATCGGCCGCCTGACCAGGCAGAAGGGGCAGGACGTCCTGGTCGCGGCGTGGCCGGGGGTCACCGCGCGCTGCCCGTCGGCGCTGCTCGCCATCGTCGGGGACGGCGACTACCTGGACATGCTGCGCCGCGAACGCGTGGCCGGGGTGCGGTTCGTCCCCGCCGTGCAGGACCCGCGGGACTGGCTGTCGGCGTCCAACCTCGTCGTGCTTCCGTCCCGGTGGGAAGGATTGCCGCTGACGGCGCTGGAGGCGCTCGCCATGGGACGGCCCCTCGTCGGGACGGACATCCCGGGCATCACCGAGATCGTCCGCCCGGGGCTCGGCGCCCTCGTGCCCGCGGACGATCCCGGCGCGCTCGCCGAGCAGATGGCCGGGCGGCTGCTGTTCCCCGGGATCGCCGAGCGGGAGGGGCGGGCGGCCGCCCTGGCGTCCGCCGCCTACGACGTCGCCGGGACGGTGGCGCTGCTCGCGGCCGTCACCCGCGGCGTGGCCGGGCGAGGCGAGGTCCCCGTGGAGGCCCTGGTCGACGCGCGGGCGGTGGCGGGCGGGCCGGTCCACGACGGCCGTACCGGCCTGGCGGGCGGTGTCCTGGACGGCGCGGGCTTCTTGGACGGCGCCGGCTTCTTGGACGATGTGGACGCGGTGGACGGCGCGGGTGCCTTGGACGGCTCGGGTGCCTTGGACGGCGCGGGCGGCGCCGGTGCGGGAGTCGCGGAGGCGGCCGGCGCCGGGGTGAACGGACCGTTGCCCGACGGCGGCGGGGCCGTCACGCCGCCGAACAGTTCGCGGTAGGCGGCGGAGGCGCGCGGGTTGCCGCCGCACGACCAGACCCCGTGCGGGCAGTAGTCCGTGATCGACTGGTAGACGACGTCATGCGACGCGATCCAGTCATGCATTCCTCGGACATATTCTGAGTTGTCCGAATTTCGAAAAAGTCCCCACTCCGGGAACGAGATGCGCTTGCCGTGCGCGGCGGCGAAATCGGCTTGCGCCCGCAGCCCGTAGGGCTCGTCCACGAATTCTTGGAAAGACTTTCCCGTCGGCTGGTCGTAGCTGTCGGATCCGATGATGTCGACAACGTCGTCACCGGGATAGCAGTCCGTCCACGGAATCGCGTCCAGGCCTCGCGTCGGCGCGAAATCGAACCGGAAGCGAGCGCCCGGAACCGCGCGCATGGCGGTCACGATTCGCCGCCAGTACGCCTTCCATGCGTAGGGATCCGGGGCGCACCGGCCGGCGTACGCCTCGCCGTTCATCTCCCAGCCGAGGACGATGACCGTGTCGCGCGCGCCGATGGAGACGAGCCGCCTGGCGAGCACCCGGTAGTGGCCGTCGAACGTGCCCCGCGCGCCGCCGCGCAGCAGGGAGGCCAGCACCGGCATTGGGAGCCACGCTTCGTTCGGCGTCATCATCGGGACGTTGAGCACCAGCATCCGGCGCGGGTCGGCGGTCTTCCAGCGCGCCCACGGGACGAGGATCTCCGGCGGCCCCTCGACGTCCCGCCAGTCGTCGCCGGGCAGGTAGGTGCGCCCGACCGTCACCGTCGAGCCGAGCCAGCGCTCGAACTGGCGCACCCGGGCCACCCCCTCCGCGCCGGATCCCAGAAAAGCCCCCAATGGCACATATTTCGATGATTTCTGTATTGCCCGGGGCTGCTGTGGCCAGGTGACGAGAGCCGATGCCGACAGCACGAGCAGGAAGACGCACGCGGCCAGAACGGCAGGGAGCGGACAGAAGGGGAGTGGCCTTTTCCAGCGGCGTCCAAAATGTCGATCTGCTGGATGGATATCGGCAGCTCGCATGCGTATCGTATGCCCTTGGAGGTCCACCCCGAAAAAGCCGGACGAGTGGACGATGGCAAAATTTACCGTGGGGAAGGGATGTCGTGCGCCGTAATATGAGGGAATGGGCCTGAACGAATGTTCTTCGACTCACGGGCCCAGCCGAGGACGCGGCTCGACCCCGGCCTTCCCGCCCTGCTGCTGCGCACCGACCGCAACGTCTTCCACCACGGGACGCTCGCGGTGATCCGCAGCCTCGGCCGCGCCGGGGTTCCCGTGCACGCCATCCTGGAGGGGCGCGGCAACCCCTCGTCCCGCTCCCGCTACCTGTACCGCGGGCACCCCTGGGCTCCGCCCGCCGAACGTCCCGCCGAGCTGCTGAGCCACCTGCGCGCGGTCGGCGAGCGGATCGGCCGCCCGGCGCTGCTCGTCCCGATGGACGACGCCGGAGCGATCTTCGTCGCCGAGCACGCGGACGGTCTCGCGCCCCACTTCGTCTTCCCCCGCCAGGATCCCGGCGTCCCGCGGAGCGTCGCCGACAAGGCGCTGCTGCTGCAGACCTGCGAGCGCCACGATGTCCGGTGCCCGCCGAGCCGGACGCCGACGTCGGCCGCCGACGTGGACGAGGCGGCGACCGCGCTCGGGCTGCCACTGATCGCCAAGTGGGCGCGGCCGTGGCGGCTCGGACCGGGGATGCGCAGCACCACGGTCGTCCGCACCCTCGGCGCGCTGCACCGGCTGTTCGCCGCCACCCGCGACCGGTCCCCGGACGGCGACCCCGGGCCGCTGATCCTGCAGCGGCGCATCCCGCCGGCCGGCGGCGACTGGTTCTTCCAGGGCTACTTCGACGCGAACCTCGACTGCCTGTTCGGCGCGGTCGGCCGCAAGCACCTCGCGCATCCGCCGCAGGCCGGGCACACGGTCGAGGGGGAGTGGGTCTCGGATCCCGAGCTGGAACGCCTCGCGATCCGGATCGTCCGGCTGTTCGGCTGCCGCGGCCTAGTCGACCTCGACTTCCGGCTCGACGCGGACGGAGGCGTCCACCACCTGCTGGACTTCAACCCCCGGATCGGCGCGCAGTTCCGGCTGTTCACCGACCGGGACGGCCTCGACCTCGCGCGCGTGCTGCACCTCGACCAGTCGGGCCGCCCCGTCCCGGACACGCTTCCGGCGACCGGGCGCACCCTGCTGGTGGAGAACCACTACCTCCGGGGATCGGCCCGGCGTGCGCCGCGCGCCGGTCTCCGCCCGCTGCGGGAGACCCTCCGCCCGTTGCGGGCGGCGGACGAGTTCGCCTGGTTCGCCGGGGACGATCTGCCGCCCTTCCTCGCGATGGGGCGGCAGAGCGCGCTCCACGCGATCGGGCGGCTCCGCACCAGGTAACACCACAACACACGGGGGAATGGAACATGAGCGACCCGTCCAGCGACGTCGTCATCGCCGGTGCCGGGCCCTACGGCCTGTCGACGGCCGCCCATCTGCGGAACCTCGGGCTCGCGGTCCGGGTCATCGGTGAGCCGATGAAGTTCTGGGACGCGAACATGCCGGAGGGCATGTACCTGAAGTCCGAGCCGTTCGCGTCGAACCTGGGGGCGCCGCAGAAGGGCATGCGGTTCACCGACCGCCATCCGGACTTCCGGCTCGGGCGGCCGATCCCCCTGGACACCTTCGTCGAGTACGGCCGGTGGTTCGCCGCCGAGGCGGTCGGCGGCACCGAGGACGCGCAGGTCGTCACCGTCGAGCGGGGCGGACGGGACGGATACCGCGTCACGCTGTCCACCGGCGAGACGATCACGACGCGCGCCGTCGTCGTCGCGGTTGGCGTCGGGCCGTTCGCGCACGTCCCGGACGAGCTGGCGGGCCTGCCGTCCTGGCTCGTCTCGCACAGCAGCGCGCACAGCGACCTCGGCCTGTTCTCGGGGAAGGAGGTCACGGTCGTCGGCGCGGGGCAGTCCGCGCTGGAGACGGCGGTGCTGCTGGCCGACGCGGGTGCGCGCCCGCACCTCCTCGCCCGCAGGCGCGTGCTCGACTGGAACACCGTGCCCGCCGAGCACCGGCCGGTGCGCACCGCGGTGCTGGCCGGGCCCCGGTCCGGGCTCGGCACCGGCTACCGGACGTGGCTGTGGGCCGAGCGGCCCGGTCTCGTGCGGTACCTGCCTGAGCGGACACGGCAGCGGATCGTCCGCGAGACGCTCCCGCCGGCGGGCGCGTGGTGGCTGCGCGACCGGCTGGACGACCGGATCCGCGTCTCGACGGGCCGGCTCCTGGCGAAGGCCGTCGAGCAGGGCGACGGCATCGCCGTCACCACCACCGACCGCACCGGGCGGCGGCTCGTCACGGAGGCCGAGCACGTCATCGCCGCCACCGGGTACGTCGTAAACATCGAGCGGCTCGGCCTGCTCGCACCCGAGCTGCGCGGCCGCATCGCGACCCGGCTCGGCGCGCCGGTGCTCAGCAGGGACTTCGAGGCGTCGGTGCCCGGGCTCTACTTCGCGGGCCTCGCCGCCGCCTCAACGTTCGGGCCCGTCATGCGGTTCGTGCACGGCGCCGACTTCGCGGCGCGGCGGATCGCGCACCACATCGTCCGGCGGACGCCGCCGGTGCGGGTGCCGGCGGGACGGCCCGCGAGCGTCCTGAAGCCGGACGCCACCCAGCGGTGAGGTCTTTTCCCCCGGCGCGGGCGAAAGGCGCTTAGGCGAAGAATTCTCCTCCAGCCGGCGGAGCTCCACCAGGGGCCCGCCGGCTGGCCCGTTCCTGCCGCGCGGGGCCCGGCCTACCCCCAGGGCGGACGTGCCCTGCGGCGTGCGCGCTCGGCCCTGGCAGTGGCCATGGCCCATTCCCAGCGCGAGTACAGCGTCCATGCGGAGGACCATTTCCACTTGGAGCGCGCGTCCTGACCGGCGGAAACGCTGGCAAGCGCGATCAGGTCGAGTTCGGCGCGGGTGACGAAGCGGCGGGTCTCGCGGCGGGGGTGGTGACGGCGCGCGGGGAGCAGGCGCACCATCGTGGACGAGGGATCGGGCATCGGAAGCTCCTCGCTCGGGCGGCCTTCGCGGCCGCTCGTTCACCGAATGTAGCGCACTCGATACCGTCCGCCATGCTTCTCCCGGCCTCCGGATGAACCGCCGATGAAGCGGGGCCGCCCGAGGGGTGGAGAAAACCAACAGAACCGGCCAAAGGTCGAAGCCCGGCAAAACGGATGCCCGGACACCGGAAAACCGGCTGCGGTAAAAGCGGAATTCACGTGCAGGTAAATGATCCGGGGACACGCCGGAAGAGAAATGAATGGCTCCTTGATCGGGTAGGCCTTGGTGCTACGTTCATGCCGACCGGAATCAGAAACCGCACCTGAACGCGGCTACGTCGACAAGGAGAACCGGCAGTGGAGTCCGAACCGATCCAGCGCGGGGCGATTCGCCCGCGGGGTCGGCGGCATGCCCTCGTCCCGGTTCTCGTGCGTCTCGTCGCCATCGCGGGATTCCTTTTCGCCGGCTGGATCGCGCTCTCGGCGCTGGCCGGCTCCGCCTTCGCGGCGGAGCGGCCGCCGGAGCCCGCGGCCGGCCTGGCCGACCAGGGCTTCACCGGATCGTCCACGCTCGGGCACTTCTCGATAGGCCGCGACTGGCGCGCCGGCGACCCGGCGGACGTCCTCTTCGGGGACGTGCGGGAGATCGGCCACCAGCCGATGCGGTACCTCCGGTCCCGGCAGCAGGACGTGTTCGACGACAAGGACCGGGCCGTCAGGCACGTGCGGGAGGTGGCCGACGCCGCCGGTGTCCCGCAGGTGCGGGTACCGGACGTCCGTCCCGCCGGCCCCGACCTCGGCGGCCTCGTCCACCGGGTGACGGGCTCGCATCCCGCCCTGCACGACGGCCTGCCGCCGAACGCCGGCGTGCGGCCGGCGGCGCAGGACGACCGCGCCCAGGTGCGGCAGGAGACGGTGTCCGCCGCCGTTCACACCCGGCACGCAACCGCCGCCGCCCCCGCGATGACCGCGGGGGACCCGGCGGACCGGCACTCCGGCCCCTGCCCGGGCTGCCACGGCGACCACCGCGTCCCGGCGCCCGGTCCCGTGCTGCCGACCGGCCAGGACGGCCCGCGCGGCGGCGGCTCCGCGGGCGGGCACCCGTTCGCCCCGCTCGCCGACCTGCTGAACCGCCGGTACCCGGCGGCTCCGCCCGCCGTGCACCGTGGGACGTTCCACCGCACGGCGCTGACCGACGTGGCCGCGCCCGGCGGCCCCTCCGTCGTCCCCGACTAGGGGCATCCCTCCGGCCGCAGACGGCCGGTTCCCGGCGGCCGCGTGCCTGACGCACGCCGCCCGCCCCGCTCATTGGACCTTCCTCGATCGGCAACGGCCGAGTCCGGCCGCTGCCGGGCTGCGCGCACCCATGACGGTGCCGCGCGGCGATCACCACGATTCACCAATCGAAGCAACGGACAGGAGCAAGAGATCATGCGTATTCGGGCAAGGAACACCTCCCGCGCCGCCCTGGTGGCCGCGGGCGCCCTCGCCGTCGGAGCCGCCTTCGGCTCCGGAGTCGCGGCCAACGCCGAAACCATGTACGGGGGCGGCGGCCACGACGGCAAGGTCCACCTGCAGTCGGCCGGCAACTTCGGGGCGCTGAACGGCAACCAGGTGTACGCGCCGATCAGCATCCCGATCGACGTCTGCGGCAACGCCATCGCGATCGCCGGGCTCAGCAGGGCCCAGTGCAAGGGCGGCGCAAGCGTCTCGAACCACCGGTCGCGCGAGCGCCGCGCCACCGAGTCCGGCTACCGGATGGCCGACGGCTTCGGCAGCGGCTTCGGCGGCAGCGGCTTCGGCGGCGGCGGCGGTGGCTGGGACGACGACGGCTGGGACCGCGGCCACAAGGTGGACATGCAGACCGCCGGCAACTTCGGCCTGCTGAACGGCAACCAGCTCTACATGCCGATCAGCGTCCCGATCGACGTGTGCGGCAACGCCGTCGCGTTCATCGGCGCCGCGCAGGCGCGGTGCAAGGGCGGCGCGTCCGTCAAGCGGACCGGCGACGACGACGTGAAGGCCACGAGCACCGGCAACTTCGGGATCCTGAACGGCAACCAGGCGTTCGTCCCGATCAGGATTCCGATCAACGTGTGCGGCAACTCCGCCGCGGCGTTCGGACTCGCGCAGGCGCAGTGCAAGGGCGGCGCGTCCGTCGGGGGCGGGGACGGACACGGACACGGGCACGGGCACAAGAAGCCCCACAAGTGGCCGACCCCGCCGAAGCACAAGCCGTACAAGCCGTACAAGCCGTCCAAGCACCGTCCGGCCGTCAAGCACAACAACCTGCCCTCGACGATGCGGGCGGACGGCTCACGCATCGCGACCCCGGCCGTCGACCAGCGCGCCGCGAACACCCTGCCCGTGCTGAAGGGGTTCGTGAACAAGCTCAGGCGCGCCGTCAAGGTGCCCGGGGTGGACGTCAAGCCGGGGCAGGTCGGCCCGCAGGCGCCGCTGGGCGAGGACATGCCCGTCACGCTCGGCGGGCCGGCCCTGACCTGAGCATGAGTCGGCCTGGATGACGATCCGCGGCCGATGAACAGCGGAGAGGGGGCGGCAGACGTGCCGCCCCTTCCCCATGCCGGCAGACCCCACATCGACGAAGGGGGAACCATGCTCCACCGGAGGTTACGCCGCGCGGCGGCCATGGCCGTCTTCTGCGCCGTGCCCGCCTTCTGCGCCGTACCCGTCCTCGCCGTCCCGCAGGCGCGGGCCGCGCCGGCGGCCGTCAAGGCCGCGGCGCGGCCGGCGAAGGGCTCGGTGATCGCGCACATCCGGATCAAGCGGATGGGCCTGAAGATGGTGGTCAGGCAGGGCGTCGGGCAGGAGGTCCTGCGGCGCGGCGTCGGCCACTACCCGGGGACGGCGTTCCCGGGACGGGAGGGCAACACGGTGCTGCTCGCCCACCGGACGACCTGGCTGCACCCGTTCAACAGACTCGACCGGATGCGGCGCGGCGACCGGATCACCCTGCGCGTCGGACGCAGGACCTACCCGTACACGGTACGGACCAAGCGCGTCATCAGGCCCAGTGACCGGCACGTGCTGGAACCGGTGCCGTTCAAGCGGGCCAGCGCGCCCGACGGCGCGTACGTCACGCTCATCACCTGCACGCCGAAGGGCTCGGACCGGCGCCGCCTCGTCGTCGTCGGCAAGCTCCTCACGAAACGCTGATCCTCGCGCGGGGCGCTGACGGCGCGCGCGGCTCGCCGCCGCTCAGCGTCCGCCGTAGAGGGCGATCAGCCCGTCGTGGTCGCCCTTCCCGAGCGTCGCGGGCCCGTCGTCGCATGACCTGAGGGACGGCGCCATCGTGAGGTTCGCGTGCTCGCTCCCCTCGACATGGGCGAGGCCGAGGACGTGGCCCGACTCGTGCGTCGCGACGGCCTCCGCGGAGTAGGTTCCCGCCGGGCACGCACCGCCCGTCCACCACCGCTTCCCCTGCGTCTGCAGTGCCACGTCCGCCTCGACCGTCGTCGGGCCGTTGAACCACGTGCAGGTCGCCGCGAGGACCGGGGCGTCGGCGGCCGGCATGGAGAGCCAGCCGAACGTGTTGACCCGGTCCCGGGTCCCGCAGGCCGCCGCGGTCGTCAGGTCCGGGGCCTGGTTGCTCGCCCCGGCGTAGTTCTCGCTCACGGCCGGCAGCGGCGTGAACCGGCCCCCGCCCGTGCAGTCGGTGTTGCCGCCGACCATGTTGGCGATGCCCTTGCTGATGGGATCTCTCGGCAGTCCGGCCGTCCCCGCGTAGTAGTGCCACTGGACGGCGGTGCCCCTCGGCCATCTGCTGGGCTCGGGGCTGTGCGCGCCGTCCTGGCACGCGTTCTGCGGCGCCCGGAACGCGCGCGGCCGGCCCTGCGGCACCCGCGAGCCGACCGTGCCGATGGTGATCTCGCCTGCCCGGGAGTTCACCTGGATGCGCAGTTCGGCCGCCCCGTCGGTGCGCAGCGCGTGCGCCACGAGCGAGGTGCCGTCGGACGGGACGGTCGCGGCGAGCCCGTTCGTGCCGCGCACCGTCCGGCCGCGCAGGTCGCAGTCGGCGATCCTGACCTTCTGCGGCATCGTGCGGGCGGCGAGCGTCCCGCCGGGCTTGCACCAGGTCGGCGGACGCGGGGACGGGGCGGCGGACCCCGCGAACGCCGTGCAGGCGAGGGCGGCGGTCACCACGGCGGACACGGCCCCCGCCCGCCGGGCCGCCGGTGAGAAGTCGCGCATTTCGGTTCTCCGATGTGTGGGGAACGTCCTTTCGCAGTCTTTGCGCGGACCCGGAGAAACGAAACCGCCGCAAACTAAAATGATCACCATTTTGCGCACGGCGCCATTCTTGAATGAGAAGTCTGGCCGCATTTGTCGGATAAGTGACGCGGCATCCCTCGCGCGACCGCTGTAAGTATTCGGTAAATCGTTCGCCATAATCGTGCAAACGCGTTTAGTGCGCCCCGGCACGGAAAAGCAGAAGGTAATCCGGCAACTCGGGATCAACAGAACACCGCTACCGAGTGGCGGGTATCGCCATCCCCCCGCCCCCTGCCGTCCGGGAGCGTTCACGGAAGCGGAGGTGTCACGTGCAGACGCAGACACAGGTGCGGGAGCTCATGGGCATGAGCGTGACCGACACCAATGGCGCGAAGGTCGGCACGATCAAGCAGGTCTACCTCAACGACGACTCCGGCGCCCCGGAGTGGGTGACCGTGCACACCGGATGGTTCGGGATGCGGGAGAGCTTCGTCCCCCTGTCCGGTGCGAGGAAGGCCCAGGACGCCCTCCAGGTCCCGTACGACAAGGAGACCATCAAGGGCGCTCCGAACGTCGACGCCGACGAACACCTCTCGCACGCGCAGATCGTGGACCTGTACCGGCACTACGGCGTTCGTCCCCCGGGCGGCCGCCGCACGGGCGATGAAGCGGACCCCTCCGACACGGCCGATGACCGCCGCACCGCGGGCGCCGAGGACATGACAGACAAGGCCGGCACGGCCGGCACCGCCGACACGGCCGGCACGGCCGGTTCCGCCGGGGCACCGGGCGCGGCGGGGACGCCTGGCGCCGCCGGGGCCCCCGGCATGGCGGGCCCCGCGGGCATGGCCGTCCACCCCGAGCGGGACAAGCGCGGGACGCCCGGTGACCAGGCGGCGACCGGCAAGGCGGGCGGCGGCCAGGCGAGGGCCGGCGAGGCGGGCGGCGGCCGGACGAGCGGTGGCCGGGCGGGGACCTCCGGCCAGGCGACCGGCCGGACGATGCCGCCGCAGTCGGCGCGCGAGGGCGCGGAGGCTCCGATGACCGAGATCACCCGGTCCGAGGAGCAGATGCGCATCGACACCGAGCGGCACGAGGCCGGCCGCGTCCGGGTGCACAAGTGGGTCGAGACCGAGATGGTGGAGCGGACGATCCCGGTCTCGCACGAGGAACTCAAGGTCGACCGTGAGCCGATCACCGGCGGCCGGCCGGACCCGAAGATCACCATTTCCGAGGAGGACCAGGAGATCATCCTCTACGAGGAGCGCCCGGTCATCGCCAAGGAGACCGTCCCGGTCGAGCGCGTCCGGCTCCGCACCGAGCAGGTCCAGGACGAGCAGACGGTCCGCGGCGAACTCCGCAAGGAGCGCATCGAGGTCACCCGCGAGGACGCCGCCCGTGCCGAGCGCCGGACCGACCGGGACCGTCCGTCCACCTAGCCCCGATCCCGTACCACCCCGGATGGCGGCGCGCCCGGCCGGCCGTTATTGCTCACCCGCCGGCCGGCCGGGCGCCCGTCCCGGTGTCTCCGCGGCGGCGTCGGCCGCGGGGACGCCGGTGACCGGGTGTGGCCAGTGGGGCCGAACGGCCGTGCAGACGGTCATGCCGGGTGTGCGGGTGGCCGGCGTACGGCCGAAGCCGGACGGGCGGTCCGACCGGCTTTGTTCCGATTCGACGCGTGGCCGTCAACCCCTCTTTCACAGATTCCGTCAGCGGCCGGTCTCCAATAGGCAGGTTTGTTGACAGATGGAGGGCGGGCGGGGGAGGTTCCTGGGTGACGACGTCGCCGGCGTCGGGGTCATGGCCGTCCGGGCGAGCCATGACCCCGGCGTCCGGTCGTGCGCGCGGTCCGCCGGGCCGCGCGGCGTCCTCGGAGCGACCCAGGAGGGACGACTTGCCATACCCCCACAGACGTGTCATCGCTTCCCGGATCGGGCGATCACTGGTCGCGGTCGCGACCATCGCCGCCCTCCCATCGGCGATCGCGGCGCAACCCGCGCTGGCCGCCGCCCCCCGGCAGGCCGCCTACCTGAACCCGCGGCTGCCCGTCGCGCAGCGGGTGAGCGACCTGCTCGGCCGGATGACCCTGCAAGAGAAGATCGGCCAGATGACGCAGGCCGAGCGCGGCGCCATCGACGGTGACCGCGACCAGATCACGACACTGGCCCTCGGATCGGTGCTCTCCGGCGGCGGCTCGGTGCCCGCCGACAACACCCCCGCGGGCTGGGCCGACATGGTCGACGCCTACCAGTCGAAGGCGCTCGCGACCCGGCTGAAGATCCCGCTGCTGTACGGGATCGACTCCGTGCACGGGCACAACAACCTCGTCGGCGCCACCGTCTTCCCGCACAACATCGCGATGGGCGCGACCCGCGATCCCGGCCTCGTCCGCAAGGAGGAGCAGATCACGGCGATGGAGACGAAGGCGACCGGACCCCAGTGGGTGTTCGCGCCCTGCGTCTGCGTCACCCGTGACCTGCGTTGGGGACGGGCCTACGAGAGCTTCGGCGAGGACCCGGGGCTCGTCATCAAGATGGAGACCGGTCTGGAGGGCTTCCAGGGCAGCAAGAAGAGCGACCTGGCGACGAACAAGCACGTCCTCGCGACGGCCAAGCACTACGCCGGTGACGGCGACACCGTGTTCGGCTCGTCCACCAGCGGGACGTACACGATCGACCAGGGTGTCACCCTCACCGACCGCAAGCACTTCGCCAAGGTCGACCTGGCGCCGTACGTCGTCGCCGTGAAGAAGTACGGCGTCGGCAGCATCATGCCGTCGTTCTCCAGCGTGGACTGGAAGGAGGACGGCGCCGGCAACCCGGTCAAGATGAGCGCGAGCAAGGAGCTGCTCACCGACGTCCTCAAGCAGAAGATCGGGTTCGACGGCTTCCTGATCAGCGACTGGGAGGCCATCCACCAGATCCCGGGCGACTACGCCACGCAGGTCCGGACGTCCGTCAACGCCGGCATGGACATGTTCATGGAGCCCTACAGCGCCCCGCAGTTCGAGCAGACCCTGCTCGCGGAGGTGCAGGCGGGACGCGTGAAGATGTCGCGGATCGACGACGCCGTCAGCCGCATCCTGAAGGCGAAGTTCGAGCTCGGGCTGTTCGAGCACCCCTACACCGACCGGAGCAACGCCAAGACGATCGGGTCGCCGGAGCACCGGGCGGTCGCCCGCGAGGCCGTCGCCAAGTCGCAGGTCCTGCTGAAGAACTCCCGGAACGCGCTGCCGCTGAAGAAGAACGGGCGGATCTACGTGGCCGGGGCCAACGCCGACGACATCGGCAACCAGGCCGGCGGCTGGACCGTCACGTGGCAGGGGTCGTCCGGCGACATCATCCCCGGCACGACCATCCTGGACGGCATCAAGCAGAACTCGTCCAACGTCACCTACAGTGCGGACGCGTCGGCGCCGACGTCCGGCAGCGACGTCGGCATCGTGGTGGTCGGCGAGAAGCCGTACGCCGAGGGCGTCGGCGACGTCGGCAACGGCCACACGCTGAACCTGTCCGACGCCGACAAGGCGAACATCGACAAGGTCTGCGGTGCGATCAAGACCTGCGTCGTCCTGGACGTCGCGGGACGCCCGCAGATCGTCACCGACCAGCTGTCCAAGATGGACGCGTTCGTCATGTCCTGGCTGCCCGGCAGCGAGGGCGCGGGCGTCGCGGACGTCCTGTTCGGCAAGCGCCCGTTCACCGGGAAGCTGTCGGTGACATGGCCGCGCAGTGAGAACCAGGAGCCGATCAACGTCGGCGACCGGAACTACAACCCCCTGTTCCCCTACGGCCACGGCCTGAAGATGCGCAGCCGCTGACCCTGACCCTGACACCGACCGGCATCGCCGCACGAAGGACCGGCCGTCCACCACCCTGGGCGGTCGGTCCTGTTTATCCCGGTTCCCACGGGTGAGGTTGCCCCTGGCACGTGGAAGGGAGGCCCGGGTGGGACGGGAGCCGCGGGTGGCGTTCGTGCTCGGGGGCGGCGGGGTGCTCGGCGCGCACGAGGTCGGCATGCTGCGGGCGCTTGAGGAGACCGGCGTCCGGCCCGACCTCGTCGTGGGGACGTCCATCGGGGCGCTGAACGGCGTGTTCGTCGCGGCGGAACCGGCCACCGCGGTCGAGCGGCTCACCAGCCTGTGGTCGGACGACTCCGTCCGCGACGTGTTCGGCTCCCGCCTCTGGGCGCGGCTGCTGACCCTCGCCCGTTCCGGCACGCACCTGCACTCGAACGAGCCGCTGCGCCGGATGCTGGACGAACTCCTCCCCGTCTCGGAGTTCGAAGACCTCGAGGTCCCGTTCCAGTGCGTCGCCGCCGGAATCGAGACGGCGATGGCGCACTGGTTCACGGCGGGTCCGGTCATCCCGGCGGTGCTCGCGTCGTCGGCCGCGCCGGGGCTGCTGCCGCCCGTCCGGGTGGGGGACCGGCACTACTTCGACGGCGGGCTCGTCCACAGCATCCCGGTCGGCCGGGCCGTCATGCTGGGCGCCACCACCATCTACGTCCTGCACGTGGGGCGGATCGAACGCGACCTGGCACCGCCGCGCCGGCCGTGGGAGGTCGGCCTGGTCGCGTTCGAGATCGCGCGCCGGCACCGGTTCTTCGAGGAGATGTCCACCCTCGCGGACGGCCTGACCGTGCACGTTCTGCCCGCGGGCGGCAAGCCGCAGAAGGCCGGCGTCGACCTCGCCCAGATGCGCTACCGGAACGTCTCCGGAATCCAGGCTCACATCGAGCGCGCCTATCAGGCATCGTTGACGTACCTGAAGGAGCGAGCGTGAGATGGTTCCGCCCCGTTTCGTCCGCCGCCTGGTGTTCACACCGCTGCTGTTCCTGCTGACCCTGCTGGTCGTCGTGCTGTTCCCGGTCGCCTACGTGGTGACGTCGCTGGCCGGACGCGAGCGGAAGCGGGCCCTGCGGCTGCTCTGGTTCACGCTGGTGTGGGGGACGCGCGAATCGGCCGCCGTCCTTGAATGCGGATGGCTGTGGCTCCGTGGCCGCACCCACGACGAGCAGCACTACGACGTCATCCGCCGCTATGTCGCCGCCCTCTACGCGACGGCGCAGCGACGGCTGGGCCTGCGCGTGGAGATCGACGGCAGCGGGGACGGGTCCGGCCCCGGCCGTCCGCTGATCATCCTCAGCCGGCACGCGGGGCCCGGCGACGCGCTCCTGCTCGTCCACCACCTGCTGACCGACTACGGGCGCCGGCCCCGGGTGGTCATGAAGGCGCAGCTCCAGCTCGACCCGTGCGTCGACATCGCCGCGAACCGCATGCCGAACGTGTTCGTCACGCCCGGCGGCGGCGCGACCGGGAACATCGGCCGGCTCGCCCGCGACCTCGGCCCCCGCGACGCCCTGCTGATCTTTCCCGAGGGCGGCAACTTCTCGCCGGAGCGGCGCCGCCGCGCGATCCGCCGGCTGACCCGGCTGCGGCGGCGGCACGAGGCGGTCCGCGCCGCCGCGATGCGCAACCTGATGCCGCCGCGTCCCGGCGGCGTGCTGGCCGCGCTCGACTCGGCCCCGTCCGCCGACGTGGTGTTCGTCGCGCACTGCGGGCTCGACCACATGGCCACGCCGGGCGACATCTGGCGGCGCGTCCCGCTGACCGGCGTCGTCCGCGCCCGCTGGTGGCGCATCGCCGCCGCGGACGTCCCCGGCGACCGGGACGCCCGCGTCCGCTGGCTCTACGGGCAGTGGGAACGCGCGGACGCGTGGATCAGCGCCAACCGGGCACCCGCGCCGAAGTGACATCATGGACGTATGGGCGACGAGGGGTCCGTGCGGGTCGATCTCTGGATCTGGTCCGTGCGGCTGCTGAAGACCCGTTCGATGGCGACGACCGCGTGCCGGGCGGGCCATGTCCGCGTGAACGACGAGCGCGCCAAGCCGTCCACCGCGGTGAAGCCCGGCGACGAGATCCGGCTCCGGCACGACGGGCGGGAGCGGATCGTCGTCGTGCAGAAGATCATCCGTAAGCGGGTCGGCGCGCCCGACGCCCAGAAGTGCCTGATCGACAAGAGCCCGCCCCCGCCGCCGCGCGAGGCGCTCATCCCGGTCGGCCGCCGCGAGCGCGGGGCGGGCCGCCCCACCAAGCGCGACCGCCGCGAGCTCGAACGCCTCCTGGACCGCTACCGCATCCTGAACGAACCGCCGTCGGACGCTGAGTGACGCTCAGGCGGGGCCGTCGGCGTAGCGGCGTTCGGACTCCAGGGCGGACGCCACGTCCTGCGGGTAGGTGCGCCGCCCCCTGAGCAGCAGCAGGCCATTGAGCGCCAGCGGCAGCAAGGCCAGCAGGAACACCCGGTCGAGGCCGGTCGCCGATCCCCGGCCGGAGTCCAGCAGGCCCGACAGCCATCCGAAGAGCACGGGCGCCGCCGCCTCCCCGGCCATCCGGACGATCGTCCGGATCGACTCCGCGCGGCCCCACAGCCGGAAGTGGACGACGTCCAGCCGGACCGCGTCCAGCGGCGGGTTCGCGGCGGCGAGCGCGGCCGCGGCGAGCGTGAACAGCGGCAGCGCTATCAGGGCCTCGCCGGTGAGGAGACCGGGCAGGAACAGCAGCGCCGACACGGCGAACGCCACCCCCGGCACGGTGACCCGCGCGGTGATCGCCCCGGCGCGGACCAGCCGGTCGGCCAGCCGCCCGCCGAAGAGCACTCCCACGAGCGCGGCCAGCCCGATGACCGGCAGGAACGCCGACAGCTCGCCCCGGCCGATCGTGTACCGCTCCTGCACGAAGACGATCGCGAACGTGCGCAGCCCGGCGAAGAAGAAGTAGCCGATCGCGGACGCCACGATGATGATCACGTTCGTCCGGATCCCGAGCACGTGCCGGGCCGCCTGGAGCAGCGTCATCCGCTCGGGATCCATGCCGAGGACGTTCCGCGGATCCGCCGTCACGCCGGCCCTGTCCACCTGCGACTGCGCGAGTTCCCGCCCGCCCCGGCCGGTGCCGGGCCCCTGCGCGCCCCGCTCCGGCTCCGGCAGCATCCGCCACAGCAGCACCGCAAGCCCGAGCCCCAGCAGGGCGACGAACCAGAACGCGACCCGCCAGCTGACGAAGGCCGCGATGTTCCCGCCCGCGAGCAGCCCGAACCCCACCCCGATGAGCTCGCCGGCCAGGATCCGGCCGTAGGTCCCGGCCCGTTCCTCGGGCGGGACGTAGTCGCCGATCAGCGACGCGACCGTCGGCCCGGCCGTCGCCGTGACCGCGCCGAGCGCCACCCTGGACGCCAGCAGCCACTCGTACGACTGGGCCAGCCCTCCGACGACCATCGCGAGGCTCCACAGCACCACGCTGCCCGCCAGCAGCGGCACCCTCGGCACCCGGTCGGTCAGCTGCCCCACCGGCACGGTCGCCACCGCGCCGACCGCCGCCGGCACCGCCGTCAAGATCCCGACCTGCGTGTTGGTGATGTGCAGTGAATGGCGCAGCTCGTGGACGATCGCCCCGATCACCCCGGTGTCGGCCGCGTTGAGCGCGAGCGCGCAGGCCAGCAGCACCACGACGCGGGCCCGGCGCCTCCCGCCGAGCCGGTCGACAAGTGCCGTGCCCACCCGCCCCCACGGCCGCCCGGGCCGCGCCGATGTCACCAACCACTAGTGCCCGCGCACCGACCGTGTATGTGCCGTGCCCGATCGGTGAACGTCCCAGGTCAGGTGTACTGGAACAGCTCGACCGGGTTCCCGGACAGGTCGTCCAGCAGGACCTGCCTGCCGCCCACTCCGGTCACGATCGTGCTCCGGAACGGGACGCCGGCCTTGTCCAGCCGGCCGACCTCGGCGTCGATGTCGTCGACCTGGAGTGAGATGCGGTTCCACCCGCCGGGCTCGGGCACCCGTCCGTCCGGCATGGCCTGCCCGCCGCCTCCTCCGTCATCGATCGGGAGTCGTCTCGGGTTGCGGACGCTCGGCGGCACGGGCGTCCTCGGCCGTCAGCACCCACCGCTCGTGGTCCCGCCACTCTCCGTCGATGCGGATGGCCTTCGGCGGCGACGCCAGCAGACGGAATCCGGCCCGTTCGACGACCTTTCTGGATGCCGCGTTCACGGGCTGGACGTCGGCCTCCAGCCGGTCCAGGCCCAGGTCCTCGAACGCGTACCGCACCACCAGCCGGACCGCCTCGCCGACGTAACCGTGACCCGAGGTCGCCGCGAACCCGCCGAATCCGAGGAAACCCCTCCGCTCGGGCGTCCACGTGATGTCGTTGATGTTCACCAGCCCGGCCAACTCGCCGGAACCGTTCAGCCGCACGACGAACCCCACCGCGGCGACCCCGTCGAACCGCGCCAGATACCGGCCGAACTCGGTCGCGGTGGTGGGCGCGTAGATCAGATGCCGGTGCAGCCGCAGGCTCTGCCTGGCCAGCACGACGAACGCCGCCCCGTCCTCGGCCGCCACCGGCCGAACCGTGACCCGCGTCCCGACCAGCACCCGTCCGAACCTAGCCGCCGTCTCCGCGCTCCGGACGCCCGGCCCCAGGCCACAGTCGGTCATGATCGGCGAGCCGGCCGGGCGGCCGCGTGAACGAACTACTGCGCCTCCGACCGTCCGCGCACCGCCCAGGCTTTGGCGGTGAGCGGGATCGAACCGTCCGGCCTGAGCGGCAACCGGGCGCGGAGCAGTTCGCGCAGCGCGCGGCGGTGTTCCTCGTCCAGCGACATGACGTATCCCGGTGCCGGGCCCTGACCGCCGAGGAACGGCCGCCAATAATCGTCGAAGCCGGAGAACACCGTCGGAACCTCGATCGCCTGGACGGCGACGTCTCCCAGCCCTGCGTCCGTCCAGAGGCGGGCGAGCGGCTCCGGGCGGCAGTCGGTGAAGCGGCGGGCCTCGTCCAGTTCGGCTGCGGCCTGATCCAACGCGGTGGCCGCGTCCCAGAAGCACCGCAGTATGGCCATGCCCTCGGCGTAGTCCCAGACGTAAGCGGCGACGACGCCACCCGGGGCGGTCACGCGCACGAATTCGGCCACGGCGGGCCGCGGTCCGGGCACGAAGTTGAGCGCCAGCCCGCTGACCACGGCGTCGAAGCCCTGATCGGGCACCGGCAACGACCGGGCGTCGCCGACCTGGAAGGTCGCTCGCGCGTCGCCGCCGATCCGTTCCCGGGCATGGGCCAGGAACCCCTCGGAAGGATCAACGCCGACCACCCGCTCGGGATCCGCCGCGGTCAGCACGGTCTCCGTCAGAGCGCCGGTTCCGCAGCCCACGTCCAGCCAACGCCGACCTGCCGTCACGTCCAGCCACCGCAAGAACGCCTCCGCCACAGGCCGGCTCCACCGGCCGATGTAGCCCTCGTACGCGTCCCCGGCGGACCAGACGTCGCCCACGGCCGTCGCCGGTCCTAGACGGGTCGGCTGAGTTCGGTGATGGTGCGGACGATCTCCTCAAGCGCGAAGGAGGCGATCGTCCGCTGGGCGGCTTCGGCGTCCTCGCGCTTCTCCTCCAGATCGCCCAGCACGATGATGTTCTCGTCGTTCAGCGTCGTGGCGGGCGCCGTGTAGTTGAAGCTGCCGGCGATCACCAGCCGCTCGTCGATGACCATCAGCTTGTGGTGCACCTTCCGGACGCCGGTGCCCGGCTTGTTCGCGAACAGCTCCACTCCGGCCGCCTTCAGCGGCTCGGTGGCCGACCACGCCTGCGCGCCCTGCCCGTGGTCCAGCACGCCGCGGACGCGCCGCAGCGACGGCGCGAGCCGGATCATGGTGTCGTCGATGCCCGACGACCGGGCGAAGGTGAACATCGCGAAGTCCACTGTCGCCGCGGCCTTGAGCATCTGCTTCATGATCTCCATCTCCGGCCCGTGCCGGGGCGCGAACAGCGGCTTGACCCGGACCTGCCCCAGCCGGAACTCCGCGGGGCGCGGCTCGACGCGCTCGTGCATGGCCCCGAACGTCCCGGAACGCATCCGGAGGAACTCCTCCAGATAGAGGGCGGCGGCGCGCTGCCCTCGCAGGATCAGCACATGGTTGAGGTTGTCGCCCGTCTTACCAGCCGCACCGCTCGCCGGATTGATCCCGGTATCGGTCAGCGTGAAGTTCGCCGATCCGGTCAGCACCGCGGCCGTCGACTCCCCGGCGTCCCGGACGATGAACTTCTGATGGAAGATCGCCGGGTTCAGGTCCGTGATGAGATCAACACCGGCGCGCAGCAGCGCGGCGTAGATGAGCCGGTTCTCCTCGTTGGCCCCGGCCGCCGTCCACGGATCCGCCGCGGGCCGGTCCTCCCGCAGGTAGTCGCCCTCCAGGATGATCTGCACCCGCACCCCGGCCGCGCGGGCCGCCAGGACCGCCTGGGCGATCGGACGGGAGTCCAGTTCCTGCACCGCGACCCGGAGCGTGTGCCGTGCCCCCGCGACGAAGCCCCGGATCACCTCGTCCAGATCATCGGGCCCACCCAGAACCGTGGGCCCCGCATAAAGCTCGATCCCGCCGACCCGAACACCCATGACAGGCCCCCAACTCTCGCCACTTCAGTCTGACATCACGTCCGCCAGCGACACCCCTGCTGATCACCAAGGCGGAACCCGTGCTTCGGCCGCATGGTCTGCCGGAGGGAAGTTGCACAATAACTGTTGCGCAATGACTGTTGCAGGTATCACCATGGCCTCATGACGGACGCTGACCTGCCCAAGGTGACCGACTCCCGGGTGCTGGCCGCGATGTCGCACCCGCTCCGCCGGCGTCTTCTGGACGCCCTCAACGTGTACGGCCCGGCCACCGCGAGCGTCCTCGCCGACCGGACCGGGCAGGCGGTGGCCAATATCAGCCATCACCTGAGGGCGCTCGGCGCGGCGGGCCTGATCGTGGAGGCCCCGGAACTCGCCAAGGACCGCCGCGAGCGCTGGTGGCGGCCGGTCGCGCCCGGGTACCGCTGGGTGACCGGCGACTTCGACGACGACCCGGCCCGGCGGGTGGTGGCCGAGGCGGCCGCCTCGCTCAACCTGGACCGCCAGGTCGGCCTGGTCCGCGCCTGGTACGCCGCCAGGGAGGGGCGCCCGGAGTGGAACGGAGCGGCCTTCTCCGTCGACAAATGGCTGCACCTGACCCCGGCCGAGCTCAACGAGCTGGAGCGGGAGATCCTCGCGCTGCTCGACCGGTGGGAGCGGCGGGACGTCCCCGACGACGGGCAGGCCCGCGAACCCGTCTTCCTGTTCACCCATGGCGTGCCGGCGCGGCCGTGACCGCACTCTCGCCGCCGCGCGCCTCGCGCCGGCCCGGCGGTCTGCTCCGGCACCGGGACTTCCGGCTGCTCTGGATCGGCCAGGCCACCAGCAAGCTCGGCAGCAGCGTGACCAGCGTGGCCCTGCCGCTGGTCGCGGTCGCCACGCTCGACGCGAGCACCTTCCAGGTGGCGCTGCTGTCCGCGGCGGCCTGGCTGCCCTGGCTGCTCATCGGCCTGCCCGCCGGCGCCTGGGTGGACCGCCTGCCGCGCAGGCCGGTGATGCTCGCCGGCGACCTGGCCGCCCTGCTGCTCTTCCTCAGCGTGCCGGTCGCCGCCTGGCTGGACCGGCTGACCATCGTCCATCTGCTGGGCGTCGCGCTGGGCGCGGGCACCGCGAGCGTCTTCTTCCAGACGGCGTACCAGGCCTACCTGCCGTCCCTGCTGGACCGCGAGGAGGTGGCCGATGGCAACGCGAAGCTCCAGTCGACCGAGGCCGCGGCGCAGGTCGGCGGTCCGGGCGCGGCCGGCCTGGTCGTTCAGTTCGCCGGTGCGGTGAACGCGCTGCTCCTCGACGCGGCGAGCTTCCTCGTCTCAGCGCTCTGCCTGCTCGGAATCCGGGCCCGCGAACCCCGCGACGGTGACGCCCGCCGGAACGGCACGCTGCTCCGGGAGATCGGCGAGGGCCTCCGATTCGTCGGCCGCGACCCCTATCTGCGGGTGCTGGCCCTGTTCTCGGCGGCGAGCAACATCGGGCTGATCGGCTACCAGTCGATCCTGGTCGTCTTCCTGATCCGCGAGGTCGGCGTGAGCCCGGGCATGGTCGGCGCCCTCGCGGCCGCGGCGAGCCTGGGCGGCGTGCTCGGCGCCGCCTCGGCCACCTTCTGGGCCCGCCGCTTCGGTTCGTCCCGCAGCCTGCTCGCCGCCGAGATCGGCGCGGCCCCCTTCGGGTTGCTGATCCCGCTCACCACGCCGGGGGCGGGGCTGGCGCTGACGGTCGCCGGCGGGTTCGCGGTCGCCGCCGGGGCCGCGGTGGGCAACGTCCTCAAGGGAAGCTTCCGGCAGACCTACAGCCCGCCCGCCCTGCTCGGCCGGGTCACGGTGAGCATGCAGCTGGTCGGCTACGGGACCATCCCGCTCGGCGCACTGCTCGGCGGGACGCTCGGCGACGCGCTGGGCGTCCGCCCGGCAATGTGGATCATCACGAGCGCCCTGGCCCTGACCGGCCCGATCCTGCTGATCGGCCCCCTACGCCACCACCGCGACCTGCCGGACCACCGATCCGGACATCAGGTCGCCGTGCCGGCGCCGTAGCGGAGTCCGTCGACGAGGAGGGCGACCATGCGCTGGCTGTACGCGACTCCCTCCTGCGCCACGGGCATGCACAGGTTGGCGACGGCGTAGAGGAGATCCTCGGCGCCGATGTCGCCGCGGATCTCGCCGTTCGCCGTCGCGGCTTCGAGCAGGGACCCGAGGGCGGGTTCGAATCGCTGCATGAAGTAGCCGGGCAGCGAGTCGAACGCCGGGTCGCCGGAGTGAAGGGCGGTGGCGAGCCCGCGTTTGGTCGCGAGGAACTCGGTGTACCGATGGAGCCACTTCGCGAGCGCCGCCCCCGGCTCGTGCGCGGCGGTCAGCACCGGGGCCGCGTCGGCGCAGGCGTCCACCTCGCGCTGGAACACGGCCTTGACCAGGTCCGATCGCCGCGGGAAATGCCGGTACAGCGTTCCGACCCCGACCCCGGCCAGATCGGCGATCTCCTTCGCGGGGGCGTCCACGCCGGACGTGCCGAAGACGGTCTTCGCCGCTTCGAGCAAGGAGTCGATGTTGCGCTGGGCGTCCGCGCGCAGCCGGCGCGGGGCGCGTTCGGGTGCGCCCGGCCCCGCGGGCCCGGTCGAGCCGGCCCCGGCCGGCGCCAAGTTCTCCGTCACGGCACTCCTTCGCTTGCTTATCCGGAACGGCTTTCCGTATAGTTCTGGAAGGGCTTTCCGGTTCGGTTCAGGGTACGGCACCGGACGCGCTCGGCACACCTCGACCACGACCTCGGGAGAACCACATGCGGTACCGCACCCTCGGCCGGACCGGCATCAAGGTCAGTCCCTACGCGCTCGGCGCCATGATGTTCGGAGCGGCCATCGGCAACACCGACCACGACGACTCGATCCGCATCATCCACAGAGCGCTGGACGCGGGGATCAACTTCGTCGACACCGCCGACGCGTACTCCCGGGGCGAGTCGGAAGAGATCGTGGGAAAGGCGCTCAAGGGGCGCCGCGACGACATCGTCCTCGCGACCAAGCTGCATCTCCCCATGGGCGATGACCCCAACCAGCGGGGCAACTCCAGGCGCTGGATCATGACCGCGGTGGAGGACTCGCTGCGCCGCCTGCAGACCGACCACATCGACCTCTACCAGATCCATCGTCCGGACCCCGACACCGACATCGAGGAGACGCTGTCCGCGCTCTCGGACCTGATCCACAGCGGCAAGGTCCGCGCGGTCGGGTCGTCCGCGATGCCCGCCTCCGACATCGTCGAAGCCCAGTGGGTGGCCGAGCGGCGCGGCCTGGAACGGTTCCGCAGTGAGCAGCCGACCTACTCGATACTCAACCGCGGCATCGAGACCGAGGTGCTCCCCGTCACCGAACGCTATGGGATGGGCACGCTGGTATGGAGCCCGCTCGCGAAAGGGATGCTCACCGGGCGCCTCCGCAAGGGCAGGGAGACGGACCTCCGCCGCGCCGCGATCTTCACGAGCTTCGGCGATGAGCAGCGGCTCGATGCCGTCGAGCGGATCGTTCCGCTCGCCGAAGAGGCGGGCCTGCCGATGACGCACCTCGCGATGGCGTTCGCGATCGCCCATCCCGGCGTGACCAGCGCGATCATCGGGCCGCGCACGATGGAGCAGCTCGACGACCTGCTGGCCGGCGTCGACGTCAGGCTCACCGACGAGATCCTCGACCGGATCGACGAGATCGTGCCGCCCGGCACCGATGTCGGCATGCCCGACCAGTCCGCCTACCTGCCCCCGGCCCTCCAGCGTCCGAACCTCCGCCGCCGGGCCGCCGACGAACGCGCAGCCGCCTGACCGCTACTGCCTGGCGGACGCGTCCGCCGTGGTCCCGCCTTTGCGCGCGAGGAGGAGCCCGCCGCGTGGGCTGCCGTCCTCCCGTCGGCCCAGGGCCGTCAAGGGAACCGTCGTCACGGTGAAACCGGCTCCAGCCAGGTCGTCGCGGAGCGCGTGCAACTGACAGGTGCGGTAGTACATGACGAACGGGGGACGCCACACGGCGTTCCGGACCCGCATGGCCGTGTCGAATCCGAGCAGCGCCCAGTACCAGGCCGATGTGAGGGGCGGCGGTGCGCCGATCGGGAAGGCGAAGAGCCCGCCGGGGCGCAGCGCGCGGTGCACCCCGGCGAAGACCGCGGGCCGTTCGGCGGGCAGCAGGTGTCCGAGCGCTCCGAAGGTGACCGCGAGGTCGAAGTCCTCGGCGAAGGGCAGCGCCCGGGCATCGGCCTCCACCCACTCGGCGTCCGGGTGTGCCGTGCGCGCCTGCGCGAGCATGCCGGCGCTGAAGTCGACGCCCGTGACCCCTTCCTGGCACAGGGGTTCCAGGGTCCGCACGCCCGCGCCGGTGCCGCAGCACACGTCCAGCCCCCGGCCGAACGGCCCGAGCGGACGCAGCGCGTCAGCGGTCGCGTCGAGAATCGCATCGGAGGTGCGGAAGGGCGTGTGGTCGAACTTCGGAGCGAGCAGATCGTAGCCGCGCTCGACCGAGGACAGCGCCTGGATCGCCAGTTCACGCAGAGACGGACCTTGAGGCGAGAACACCGGCCAAGAGTACTTCTCAAATGTCACGCAGGATGTCGGCCCCGGGAGCACGCAGCGCGGCGCCCGTCAGGGAGATGTTCCAGTAGTCCGCGTAGCGGCCGTTGCGGCGGAGCAGTTCGTCATGGCCGCCTTCCTCCACGATCCGGCCGCCGTCCAGGAAGGCGATGCGGTCGGCGCGCTGGATGGTCCGCAGCCGGTGCGCGACCATCACGACCGTCCGTCCCGCCATCAGGCGTTCGATGCCGTCATGGACGGCCGCCTCGTTCACCGGGTCCAGCGCGGAGGTAACCTCGTCCAGCAGCACGATGGGCGCGTTCTTCAGCAGCGCACGCGCGATCGAGACGCGCTGGCGCTCACCGCCCGACAACAGGGCGCCGCCCTCGCCGACGTTGGTCGCCCATCCCGCGGGCAGCCGCTCGATCACCTCGTCCAGCCGTGCCGCCGTCGCCGCCGCCCGCACCTCGGCCTTGCCGGCGTCGGGACGGCCGAGTCGCACGTTCTCCTCGATCGTGTCGTTGAAGAGGTAGACGTCCTGGAAGACGATGGCGATCTGCGCCATCAGCACTTCGGTGTCGATGCCCCGTACGTCCACGCCTCCAATGCGCACCGCACCCGCGTTCACGTCGTGGAACCGTGCGAGCAGCTGCAGCAGGGTGCTCTTGCCGGCGCCCGAGGGCCCGGCGATGGCGAGCCGCTGCCCCTCCGGCACGGACAACGAAAGGTCGTCGATCACCGTGCGGTCGCCGTACCGGAAGGTGACGGACGAGAACTCCAGTCCATGGTGTTCCGGCCGGATCGGCTCGCGGGGTTCCGGGAGCGGCTCGGTCCGCAACACCGCGTCGAGCCTGGCCAGCTGGGAACGTGCGCCGCGGACCTGGCCACCGATGTCCGACAGCGACAGCAGCGGATCCGCGCAGCGGGCCGCCAGAACCAGGATCGTCAGCACCTCCGCGGCGCCGATGCTCCCGCCGAGCGCGAGGTGGGCGCCCAGGACCAAGAGCACGGTGAACATCGCCTGCACCGTGAGCGTGAGGCCCAGTCTGGCGGGCAGCGCCGACAGCACGGTACGGCGGGACGTGCGCTCCAGTCCGCGCAGCGACTCGTCGAGCGTCTGGAAGCGCTCGATGGTCCGGCCGCCGGCGCGCAGCACCGGCTGGGCCTGGAGGTATTCGATGACTCGTCCGGTGGCCTCGCGGTCGCGCTCGTGGCGCTCCGCGTCGCCCGCGTCCATCGAGCGTCCCGCCCAGATCTGGATAGCCGCCACGACCGGAACGGCAGCCAGCGCGGCGAGCCCCATGCGCCAGTCGAAGACGAGCATCACGCCGACGATCGTCAGCGGGGTCACGCAGGCGGTGATGAACGGTGCCAGCAGGTGCGCGATCACGCTCATCGCTTGCAGGACGCCGCGGCTGGCCATGACCGACACCTCCCCGACGCGGCTCGCGGCGTACCAGCCGATGGGCAGCCGGGCCAGATGCTCGCCGAGCCGGTGGTACATGCCGTGCAGCAGCGTGGTCCCGACGCGGAATCCGGACAGATCGCTGCGGTAGCGCAGCGCCGCGTAGACCGCGACCGCGGCCCCGAACGCGATCAGCCATGGCCGGGCGTCCGCGGGTGTGCTCCCGAACAGCGCCCGCAGCACCGGAACCAGCAGTGCGTACGACAAACCTTCGGCCGTCGCGGTGATGGTCATCAGGGCCACGGTGCGACGGACGGGCCGGGCGTACTCGTGACCCAGCACGCGCAGCAGCATTCGAATCATCGGGGCTCGTCTCCTTGCGGTACGCCGCGGGTTGGGAGCGCGTCGGCGACCACGGACGGGTGGGACCGCCAGAACGCGGCGAACTTTCCGTCCTGGGCCAGCAGATCTGCGGGCTTGCCGCGCTCGACGATCGATCCGTTCTCCAGCATCACGACGGTGTCGGCGCCGGCGACCGTCTCCAGGCGATGGGCGATGACCAGGACGCTCCGATCGCCTTCCAGCGTGGCGAGGGCCCGGCGCACCGCCTGCTCGGTCTGCGGGTCGGCGAAGGCGGTCGCCTCGTCGAACACCAGAACGGGCGTGTCGGCGAGCAGCGCGCGGGCGATCGAGATCCGCTGTGCCTCGCCGCCCGACAGCCCGGCGTCGTCACCGATCACCGTGTCGTATCCGCGCGGCAGTTCGAGGATGCGATCGTGAACATTCGCCAGCTGGGCGGCGCGGACGATGTCGTCGCGGTCTGCATGCGGTACCGCCAGTGCGATGTTGTCCGCGACGGACGCGCGCAGCAGGCGAACGTCCTGGAATACGAAGGAGACCGTCCGGTAGAGCTCCCGGCTGCCGAGCTCGCGCAGATCGACCCCGCCCAGGAGGATCGAACCGTGGGTCGGGTCGAAGAACCGCGGCAGCAGCTGGACCAGCGTCGACTTCCCGCTTCCCGACGGCCCGACGATCGCGGTGACCGTCCCCGGTTCGAGCACCAGGTCGATCCCGCGCAGAACCTCCTGATCGGCTTCGTATCCGAATCGGACGTCACGCAGTTCCACCCGGTGCCCCCGCGGTGCGACCGGGCGCGCGGGCTCCGGCAGCGACCGCACCGCGAGGACGTCCCGGATCCGGCCGACCGCGCGCCGCGCCGCCTGCATGTCGTCGAAGCCGTGGCCGAGGGCCGCCACCGGAGCGGTCAGTCCCAGCCCCAGCAGGAGGAAGGGCAGCAGATCCGCCGCGGCCATGGAACCGTTCGTGATGAGGACCGTTCCGCCGACCAGCACGGCCAGCAGGACGAACGGCGGCGACAGCGCCACCTGCATCCCCGCGGCGATCGCGGACAGCCCGCGCACCATCCGGTAGAAGACGCGGGTGAAGTCGTCCGTGGCCTCGCGGAACTCGTGGTGGGCGCGCTCGGATCCGCCGAACGTCTTGACCACGGAGATCCCCTGGACGAACTCGACGACCGAGTTCGCGATCCGTCCCATGGCCGCGTCGAAGTCCGTCTGCTCGCGCAGCCGGGCCGGCGTCATCATCAGCGGGACCAGCGCCACCGCCAGCGCCACCGGTATCAGCGTGATCAGTGTGAGCCGCCAGTCGACGGTGAACAGATAGATCAGCGACGCAAGCGGCACCACGAACGCGGAGACGAGCTCGCCGGGGCTGTGGGCGATGAACGGGTGCACCGCGCTCACGTCCTCTCCCACGACCTTCGCCAGCTCGCCCGTCCGGCGGCGGGAGAACCAGCCGATCGGCACGTGCCCGAGCCGCGCGGCCAGTTGCCGCCGGAACGACAGCTGCACGCGGCCGTCGAGAAGATGCCCGATCCCGGACGACGCGGCCGTGAACAGCAGCCGGACGAACAGGCCGGCCGCACCCGCGATCACGACGGTCCACACATGCCCGTGGTCGACCGGGCCCGGCGACAGCAGGGCGCGACCCAGTTCGACGACCGCCAGCAGCGGCGCCAGACCCGCGACAGCGCCGACCACCTGCAGGATCACGACGGCGGCGAAACTACGTCCGTGCGGGCGCAGCAGCCCCGCCAGGCTCGGTCCCGCCGCGGATTCGGCGTCCGGTGGCGGGGCGGCCGTCTCCCTCGCCTCGGCCAGGCCGGTGGCGGTCATCGCTTCTCCCGCCGGCTGCCGCGGGGGAGGGTGACGGCCATGATGTTGCTGGGGACGTCCAGCTCGATGCGGTGCCATCGCCCGCGCGGGACGATGGCCGCGGTTCCGGCCGGCAGCCTGATCTCTTCCTCGTCCTGCCCCGGTCGCTCCGGGCGAAGGTAGAGGCGTATCTTCCCGATGAGGCAGGACACGATCTCCTCGGCCTCGGGGTGGACCTCCCAGTGGTCGGCGTGGACGTCGGCGGCGGTCTTCGCGTGGAAGGCCATCAGCTGCCAGCCGTCCCGCTCACCGTCGGACGCTTGCGGCTCGGCGTGCACCTGACCGCCCTGGTGAAGGCGGATGAAGGACGCGAAGAGATCGATCGGGGTAACGGTCATGCCGAGGCACCCTTCCTGGAGTGACCTTTTCTTCGGCTGATGCGGAAGTGGGATCGCCGGTCAATCCCGGACGGCGAGCAGATCGCGGTCATCTACCTGGTCGGCTCGTGATGGCGAGCCGGCTCCGCGCAGGACGGTGAGGGCGAGGAGCGCGGCGGCGAGCAGGAGCGCGGCGCCGAGGGACAGGCCGAGCGCGTAACCGTTGTTGAGGGTCTGGGGTGTGACGGTCTGCCCGGTGCGGTTGGACGCGAGGGTGCCGAGGACGGCGAGCCCGAGTGAGGCGCCGATCTGGCGCGAGCTGTTGAGCAGGCCGGAGGCGGTGCCGGTCTCGTGGTCCGCGACGCCGGCGGTGGCGATGGAGACGAGCGGTCCAAGGCAGAGCCCGAAGCCGGTCCCGGCGACTACCGAGGGGCCGAGGACATCGGTGGCGAAGGCGCCGTGGGCACTGATCAGGCCGAACCAGGTGAACCCGGCGGCGGTGACCAGCCCGCCGCCGACCAGGAGCGTCCGCGGAGCGAGGCGGTAGCCGAGCTTGACGGCGAGCACGGAGCCGACGATCACCGCGAACGCGAACGGCATGAACATCAGCCCGGCCCGCGCCGGCCCGATCCCGAGGACGTGCTGGAGGTAGAGGGACATGAAGTAGAAGGACGAGGCCATGGCCGCACCCGTCAGGAGGTTGAAGCCGTTCGCGCCGGCGACCGAGCGGTTGGCGAACAGGCCCAGCCGGATCAGCGGTTCGCGGGTGGTGGTCCGCTCGACGCGGACGAACGCCGCCAGCAGCACCGCGGCGGCCAGCAGGGTCACCGGGGACGTCCACGAGTCCTGGTCGATGCGGACGATGCCGAACACCAGCAGGGTCATGCCCGCCGTGGCCAGGACGGCGCCGAGCACGTCCGGGCGGCCGCCGCGAGCCGGAGGCGGGCCCGCGGCGACGCCTCGCCAGGCCAGGGCCAGCGCGCCGGCGGCCATCGGGACGTTGACGAACATCACCCAGCGCCAGCCGGCGTACTCGGTGAGCAGACCGCCGATCAGGACACCGAGGGCGCCTCCGGCGGCGTTCGTCGCGCTCCACACGCCGAAGGCCCGGATGCGGGCCTTGCCGGACGGGAAGGCCGCGGTCAGCAGCGCGAGCGCGGCCGGGGCCAGTGCGGCGGCCCCGACGCCCTGCGCGGCCCGGGCCGCGACGAGATGGGCGGGCTCCTGGGCGAGGCCGCCGAGGAGCGAGGCGAGGCCGAACAGGCCGAGCCCGAGCAGCAGGACCCGCTTGCGGCCGTACCGGTCGGCGGCCTTGCCGCCCAGCAGGAGCAGCCCGCCGAAGGTGAGGGCGTAGGCGTGGATCACCCAGGTCAGGCCCACCGAGCTGAAGCCGAGCCCGGCGCCGATCTGCGGGAGCCCGACGTTCACCACCGACAGGTCCAGCGACACCATGAACTGCACGACCGCCACCGCGGCGAGGGTGATCCCCGGCTTGGCGCCTGATTCGATGGGCGATCGTCTTTCTGTCGACTCTCTGATCGTGTGCATGCCGGACATGGTGATATTCGGGCAGGTCGGCGGTCGTCGTGCACCGGGAGACTCATTCGTCCGGCACCGGGGAAGTACGATCGGCCCGAGTACTCCGCTGGGAGTAGTGATTTATTGCGACATGCGGCGGAGGACCGGGCGGCCGGGCAGGCTCTAATCTGCACAAATGAGCTCTTTGGACCGGTGGCGACCGCTCGCTCAGGACGGCCTGCTCGCCGGCGTGATGGCCGTCCTGGTGTCGGTGATCGTGTTCACCACGCCCAGCGCGGGCGCGCTGGACCTCGTGGCCGTCCTCGCCGGGTCGCTCGCGCTCGTCGCCTGGCGGCGCGCGCCCCTGGTGCCGCTGCTCGTCAGCACGGCCTGCATGCTCGCGGTCGCCGCGCACGTCCAGCCGGGCCCGGTGGCCGCCTACCCCGTGATGGTGGCGGTGTTCGCCGCGGTCAGGGTCGGCCATCGGCTGGCCGCGGCGCTGGCCGTCGTGGTCTTCCTGAGCGGCGTCCTGGCGGTGAACCTGCCCGGCGACGATGGGACCTTTCAGGCCATCCAGGACACCGGGCTGCTGGTCGGCTGGTTCGTGGCGGCCGGCGTGGTCGCGACGGTGACCCGGCACCGGCAGGCGTACCTGGAGGAGGTCGAGCAGCGGGCCGCCGAGGCCGAGCGCACCCGCGAGGAGGCGGCCCTGCGCCGCGCGGGTGAGGAGCGGCTGCGCATCGCCAGGGAACTGCACGACTCCCTCACGCACAGCATCTCGATCATCAAGGTCCAGGCCGGGGTGGCCGTCCATGTGGCACGCAAGCGCGGCGAGGACGTGCCCCCCGCGCTGCTGGCCATCCAGGAGGCCAGCGGCGACGCGATACGCGAGCTGCGCGCCACCCTGGAAGTGCTGCGCGACACGGGCGGGTCCGACGGCTCCGACGGCGAGGCCCAGGCCAGCGGCCTCGACCGGCTCGACGACCTGGTGGAGCGGGCCCGCTCGACCGGGCTGCCGGCCACGGTGACGATCTCCGGCACGCGCCGCGAGCTGCCGGCCGACGTCGACCGGGCCGCGTACCGGATCGTCCAGGAAGCGCTCACCAACGTCTCCAGGCACGCCGGCGGGGCCGCCGCGACGGTGTGCATCGCCTATGCGGACGAGGAGCTGGTCGTGCAGGTCGACGACGACGGCAAGGCCGACCCGGACGCGCCGCCCGTGCCCGGCACCGGCCTGCTCGGCATGCGCGAGCGCGTCGCGGCGCTCGGCGGCCGGCTGCGCGCCGAGCCCCGCCCCGAGGGCGGTTTCACCGTCCGCGCAGAGCTTCCCCTTGGAGAACCATCGTGATCCGTGTCCTGCTCGTGGACGACCAGGCACTCATCCGCGGCGGCTTCCGGGCCCTGCTGGAGATCGAGGACGACATCGAGGTGGTGGCGGAGGCCGCGAACGGCGAGCAGGGCGTCGCGCTCGTCCGCGAGCACCGGCCCGACGTCGCCCTCATCGACATCCAGATGCCCGTCATGGACGGCATCGAGGCGACCCGGCTGATCGCCGCCGACGAGCGGCTGCGCGGCGTCCACGTCGTGATCCTCACGAACTACGGCCTCGACGAGTACGTCTTCAACGCGCTCCGCGCCGGCGCCTGCGGCTTCATGGTCAAGGACACCGAGCCCGCCGACCTGCTGCAGGGCGTCCGGGTCGCGGCCCGCGGCGACGCGCTGCTGTCTCCCGCGATCACCCGCCGCCTGATCAGCGAGTACGTCGCCCGCCGCCCCGAGCCCGTGCCCGAGGGGCTCGGCGTGCTGACCAACCGCGAGCGCGAGGTCACCGCGCTGGTGGCCCGCGGCCTGTCCAACGACGAGATCGCCGCCCACATGGTGATCAGCCCGACCACCGCGAAGACGCACGTCAGCAGGGCGATGACCAAGCTGCACGCCAGGGACCGCGCCCAGCTCGTGGTGTTCGCCTACGAATCCGGCCTCGTCACCCCACAACGCGGCTGACCGGTAAGGGCCAAGCCCCTTTGACAACCTCTCCCCTCGCGCGACGGTAACCGACAGGACGGCAGAGCCGTTCTCGTCCACTCCAATCAACATCGCGAGGGGGAGCCATCATGGCTTCACGCAGAAAAAGAAGACAGAGAGAACTGGCGGCTCAGAAGGAGCGGCTGGCCTCCATGAGGAATCAGGCTGAGAACTACATTGTCTTGGCCGCCATGACCTCGGATCCTGACGTCAGGGAAGGTGCCGAGCAACTGGCCCGGTTCAAGAACAAGGAAGCAGCCGGACGACCGATCTGGGAAACATTGAGCGACCCGGACGGCAAGCCCACTCCCAAGACGCGGAAGGCCCGGGAAGCGTATCGGAAGCACTTCCCCGATGATTGAGCAACCGACCGGCCGATGAACACACCCGGCCGGTCGGCCCCACAAGTCGAAGCGGCCTCTGGCGAGGCCGCTTCGTCGTCGGCGGAGCCGCCGGTGGGGTCACCGGCGGGTGGCCGCAGTCACGAACAGTGGGAGGGCGAGGAACAGCCGCCCGCGCCGTCCCCGTTCACGCTGCTCGGCGATCCACCCTTCGGCCTGCGCCTCGCTGATCGCCCCCGCCGAGTGCGCCTTCTGGGAGAGGTTGGCCAGAACGGGCACCATCGTCGCGTCGGTGAAGACCCTCGTGTGGACCTCGACGGTGATGTCGGTGAAGCCCGCGTCGAGGAGGAGGTTGCGGCTGCGGCGGACGACGCGGGGAGTGGGGACCAGGTCGGCGCGAGCGCGCACGATGGTGCGGGTGAGCGCGGCGTCGTCGGAGTCGATGACGAAGGTGTCCCAGTCCTGCCCGATCAGCACGATGCGCCCACCGGGGGCGAGCACGCGCCGCGCCTCGCCGGCCGCGCGGGCGGGGTCGTCCAGGACGTGGTACACCTTCTCGGCCCGGTAGCCGTGCAGCGCGCCGTCAGCGAAGGGCAGGTCGTAGGCGCTCGCCACGCGGAAGTCCGCGACGGGCCAGCGCTGGGCGGCCACGCCGATCATCCGCTCGTCGGGGTCGATGCCGACCGCCCGCGCGCCCCGCTCGGCCATCTCCGCGGCCGCGCGGCCGGACCCGCATCCGACGTCGGCGACCGCCGCATCCGGCGCGATTCTGAGCAACTCGTAGGAATGCGCGCGCAGTTCGCTCGCCCCGGGCATGTCGTCCGCGATGTCGAGCAGGGCGATGAGCGCGTCGGTGTCGGCGCTGGAACGGCCTGTCGTCCGGTTCTCGTTCATGTCCGAGATCTTGCGGCTTAAAGTTCACTTGAAGTCAAACGGACCATTCGGGTCGGTGGGGTGTCCGCCGCTCGCCGTCCGTGGGGTACGTTGTCACGTCGTGCCCGAGACGCGCCTTGATCTTGACCGGATTCGCGCGGCTCGCCGCGTGATCGACCCGATGTTCCTGGACACTCCGCTGTTCCGGTGCGAGGCCTTGGGACGCGCGCTCGGCTGCGCGGTGAGCATCAAGCTGGAGACGGCGAACCCGGTCCGCAGCTTCAAGGCGCGGGGTACCGAGCTGGTCGCGAGCGGGCTGAGCGACCAGGGCCGGACGGCGGCGGTATGCGCCAGCGCCGGCAATCTCGGCTGGGCGCTGGGGTGGTCGGGCCGCCGCCGCGGCCTGGATGTGACGGTCGTGGCATCGCGCCGGGCGCCCGCCGCCAAGCTCGACCGGATCCGCGCCCTGGGGGTGGCGCTGGAGGTGGTCGACGGCGACTTCGAGATGGCACGGCAGCGGGCCGTCGACATCGCCCAGCGGCGCGGCATCCGGCTGGTCGAGGACAGCCTGGACATCGAGACCTGCGAGGGCGCGGCGACCATCGGCCTCGAACTGGCGCAACGGGCGTCCTCCTTCGACGCCGTCCTGATCGCGCTGGGAGGCGGCGCGATGGCCACCGGTGTGGGCTACGCCTTGAAGGCCCTGGCGCCCGGAGTAGAGGTGATCTGCGTGCAGCCCCAGGGCGCGCCTGCGATGACCCGCTCATGGCGCCGGCGCCAGGTCGTCACCACCGACTCCGCCGACACCATCGCCGACGGCGTCGCCGGCCGGTACCCCATCCCCGCCGTCCTGGACGACCTGCTGAAGGTGGCCGATGACGCCGTCCTGGTCCAGGAGGCCTCCATCGTCACGGGCATGCGGATGCTTCTGGAGCATGCGGGCCTGGTCGTCGAACCCTCAGCAGCCCTCGGCGTCGCCGCCGTCCTGGAGGACCCCGACCGCTTCGCCGGTCGCAACCTGGTCACCATCATTTGCGGCAGCAACGTCAACCTGGACGACTACCACCGCTGGGTCCGTCCGAGTGCCGTGCACGGCCGGTGACCGGGCGGGGCCGGTTCGAGCGAATGCCTAGTCTTCCGGGATGAGGTCGAGCGCGACCTGCAGGGCGGCGGCTTGCACTTCGTCCTCGTCGACGGCCGTGTCGCGCATGGCGAAGTGGGCCAGGTGCAGGCTGAAGATGGACATGCGGGCCCGGATCTGGTCGGGCAGGCTCGAATCCTTGTCGACCAGGAACTCGGCGAACGACTGCATGCGCGCGCGCAGGTCGGCGCCGCCCTTCAGGTCCCGTACGGCCGGTTCGTTCTGCTGCATGAACCGGAGCATCTCCCTGCCGGGACCCTGGATGATCTCGGCATAGCGGCGCACGAACTCCCGGCGTGACGCCGGGGTGGGCTCCTGCCCGCGCGACCACTCCAGCAGTTCCTCGGCCTCGGCGTGGAAGTCCTCGAAGAGGCTCGCGACGATGTCCTCTTTGGTCTTGAAGTGGTAGTACAGCGCCGCCTTGGTCACTTCCAGGCGTTCGGCGATCTCGCGGAGCGAGGTCTTCTCGTAGCCCTGCTCGGCGAACAGCTCCAGGGCGACTCTGCGGATCTGCTCGCGGGTGTCGCTTCGTCGGCGGGTCATTGCGTCCTCCCAAACTTACTTGACGCCCGGCTAGTTCGTAGCTTACCGTACGACAAGTAAGCAAACTAGCCGGGCGGCAGGTAAGTGCGGACGGAGCGAGGATCGAGATGAGTACGACACCCACGGACAGCGGAACGGCGGCGCCTCCCCAGAGCAAGCGCCAGATCTACATCGTCATGAGCGGGCTGATGATCGGGATGCTGCTCGCCATGCTGGACAACATGGTGGTGGGCACCGCGATGCCCACGATCGTCGGCGAGCTGGGCGGGCTGGCGCACCTGTCCTGGGTGGTCACCGCCTACACGCTGGCCACCGCCGCGGCGACGCCGATCTGGGGCAAGCTCGGCGACATCTACGGCCGCAAGGGCATGTTCATGGCCGCCATCGTGCTGTTCCTGACCGGGTCGGCACTGGCCGGCATGGCGCACAGCATGATGCAGCTGATCGCCTTCCGGGGTGTCCAGGGACTGGGCGCCGGCGGTCTGATGGTCGGCGCGATGGCCATCATCGGCGACCTGGTGCCGCCCCGCGAGCGCGGCCGCTACCAGGGGCTGATGGCCGCGATCATGCCGCTGGCATTCATCGGAGGCCCGCTGCTGGGCGGCCTTGTCACCGACCACCTCAGCTGGCGGTGGGCCTTCTACATCAACCTGCCCCTCGGCGCCCTCGCCCTGGTGGTCACCGCGCTGACCATGCATCTGCCCAAGCGGCCGCGCGGCAACACCCGCATCGACTACATCGGCGCGATCCTGCTGACGGCCGGCATCGTCTCCCTGTCGCTGATGACCAGCTGGGGCGGCACGGAGTACGACTGGTCCTCCGTCACGATCATCGGCCTGGGCGTCGGCGCCGTCGTCGCGCTGACCCTGTTCGTGCTGTGGGAGCTCCGTACCGAGTCCCCGATCCTGCCGATGAGCCTGTTCCGCAGCCGCAACTTCACGCTGGCCTCGGTGCTGGGCTTCCTGGTCGGTTTCGCGATGTTCGGTGCGGTGACCTTCCTGCCGCAGTTCCAGCAGTTGGTGCAGGGCGCCTCGGCCACCAACAGCGGCCTGCTCCTGCTGCCGCTGATGATGGGCATGCTCGTCACCGCCATGGGCGTCGGGCAACTGGTGACCCGTACCGGGCGCTACCGCGTCTACCCCATCGTGGGCGGGCTGTTCATGACCGCCGGCATGCTGCTGCTGGCCCAGCTCACCGTGGACTCCACCCAGCTCACCACCGGCCTGTTCATGGTCGTGCTCGGCGCCGGCATGGGGTTCCTGATGCAGAACACGATGCTCATCGCGCAGAACAGCGTGGAGATGAAGGACATGGGCGCGGCCAGCGGCGCGGCCACGCTGTTCCGTACGATCGGCGGCTCGCTCGGCGTGTCGATCCTCGGCGCGATCTACAGCAGCCACCTGACCGGCGCGCTGACCGACCGGCTGGGCGAGCGCGCCGGCGAGTCGATCTCCGGCAGCGGCGGCCAGCTCACCCCGGCGCTGCTCAGGCGGATGCCGGCCGACGTGCGCGACGCCGTTGAGCACGCGGTCACCTCCGGTGTCCACAACGTCTTCCTCTGGGCGTCCGCGTTCACCCTGCTGGCCATCGTCGCCGCCTGGTTCATCCGCGAGACCCCGCTCCGCGGCGGCCCCACCGACAAGTCCGCCCCGGAAGAGCGCACCGTCGCCGAACCCGTCGCGCTCTGACCCTCACAGCACCCGGACAGGGGCCGTCCTCAACAGGGGCGGCCCCTGTCGCCGTACCGGTCGTCTTCAAGGACGGCGCGGATCCGGCTCCATGCGTGTTCGGCATCGCTGCTGGGACGTGATGCGGTTCACAAAAGAAGGGTGACAGGACGCTGTCGCGGGCAGCTGCGACCGTCGACGACATGACGCTCACAGATGAGGACTGCCTTCCCGAGACCTTGGCGTTCAACGAACAGTTCGAGGCCGCCGCCGCGAGCCGGCCGGCTCGCGGGAAGGTGCCGAGCGCGGCCGCGCTGGCGCCGCTGCGGCGCAACCGGCTCGGCGGCGACACGCCACCGGTACGGCTGCCGCAGGGCCAGGACCGCATCGTCGAGGGCGGGGTGAAGGTACGGGTCTTCATTCCGGACCATGTCGACGGCGTGTACCTGCACATCCACGGAGGCGGCTGGGCGTTCGGTTCCGCGGACGGGCAGGACGAGCGGCTCTGGCGGCTCGCCGAGCGGACACGGCTGGCCGTGGCGAGCGTGGACTACCGCCTCGCGCCGGAACACCCGTTCCCCGCCGGGCCCGACGACTGCGAAGCGGCCGCTCGATGGCTGGTGAAACACGCCCCGGCCGAGTTCGGTACCGAACGGCTGCTGATCGGCGGTGAGTCGGCCGGTGCCCACCTCAGCGTCGTGACGCTGCTGCGCCTTCGCGACCGGCACGGCATCACCGGCGCGTTCCGGGCGGCCCACCTGCTCTTCGGTCCCTACGACCTTTCGATGACACCAAGCCAGCGGACGTTCGGCCCCCGACGGCTGCTGAGCAACACTGACTCGCTTCGGGGCAGCTATGACATGTTCACGCCAGGGATGGGGGACGAGCAGCGCCGTGACCCGGAGGTTTCGCCCCTGTTCGCCGACCTGGCCGAGCTGCCGCCCGCCCGGATCGTCGTCGGCACCGAGGACCCCCTGCTGGACGACTCACTGTTCCTCGCCGCACGGTGGCAGGCCGCGGGCGCGCCTGTGCAACTCGGCGTCGTGGCGGGCGCGATGCACGGCTTCACCCTTTTCTCGCTGACCATCACCGAGCGGGAACAGCGGCGCCAGCGGGACTTCCTGGCCTCCGCAGGACAGTAGCGTCGGCGGAATGAACCGAACTGCCCGGCTGTACGCGCTGGTGGAGGAACTGCGCGCGGCGGCGCCGCGGCCGCTGACGGTCGCGGCGCTCGCGGCGCGGTTCGAGGTCAGCGCACGCACGGTGCAGCGCGACCTGCAGACACTGATGCAGGCCGGTGTCCCGGTGCGCTCCACGACCGGGCGAGGCGGCGGCTGGTCGATCGACCCGCAGATGACCCTGCCTCCGATCCACCTCACGGCCGGTGAAGCCTCGGCACTCACCGCCGTGCTCGCCGCGGCCGACGCCTCCACCCCCTATGCCGGCGCGGCCCGCACGGCGGCTCAGAAGATCGCGGCCTCGATGGCGGGCCCGGCCTCGGCGGCGGCCCGGGACCTCGCCGCACGGATCGTCACCCTGCCCGCGCGCTGCGACTCCGCGGTCCGCGCCGCGGTGGAGCAGGCCCTTGCCGACGACCTGGTGCTGCGGCTGTCCTATACCGACGCGGCAGGACACGAAAGCGACCGCGTCGTGGAACCGGCCGGACTGCTCACCGCCAACGGCCGCTGGTACCTCATCGCCTGGTGCCGCACGCGCCTGGCCGGCCGGGGCTTCCGGCTCGACCGGATCGCGGCGGCGGCTCCGACCGGTGAACACGCACAGCCTCATGACCTGGCCGAACTACTCCTCGGCTCGTCCGCCGCCGGCGCGGTGCGACCCACCGCACTGGCCCCGCTCTCACCGCCGACGCGGTGAGCGTGCCGGGCTGTTCGTTTCCGCCGCGTCCAATGCGGGAGCGAGCGGCGCGAGCGCGGCGCGAATCAGGTCTGGCGGCGAGCCGGACAGTGTGACGAGCCCACCGGTCGTAGAGGACGCGGGAAGCGGTTGTATCCAGCGCTGGAGCGCGACGCGGACGGCGGCGGCGACGCTCGCCGCGAGGACACGGGCGGTGTTCTCGTCGTCGAGGCGGCGAGCGATCGCGTCGGCGAGAGGGTCTTCGATCGTCGTCGCGGTGTTCACGAACGCTTCGCGCAGCATGGGGCGGCTGGTGATCAACAGCAGCTCGTCACGGCCGTGTTCGCCGGGATCGGTGTACTGGTCCACGATCGCCCCGATGACGGCGTCGGCGAGGCGGACATCGGCGGGCCGGGCGGCCACCGCCGCCGCGACCCGCGCCTCCCGTTCGGCGGTGACGGCGGCGACGATCGCCTGTTCGCGGCTGGAGTAGTAGTCGTTGTAGGTCCGTGGTGAGACCCCGGCGGCCTCAGCGATGTCATCGACGCGCACATGCTCCGGCCCGCGCTCCAGCGCCAGCCGGAGCGCCGCCGCGCGCAACGCCTCCCGGGTGGCCTGCTTCTTCTGCTCGCGCAACCCCGAATCGTGCGAGCCAAGGGCATGACGTACGACACCGGCTTCGTCCGGAACGGCAAGATCTCCAGAGAGCGCTTCGATCCGGCGGTGGTCAGGCGTGAGCTGGCCATCATCCGCGATGACCTGCACTGCAACGCCGTTCAGGTCACCGGCGGTGATCCGGACCGGCTGGAGCTGGCGGCGACGCACGCCGCCGAGCTCGGGCTGGAGGTCTGGTTCTCGCCGTACCCGCTGGAGCTCACGGCCGGCGAGATCATGTCGCTGTTCGCCGACTGCGCCGAACGGGCGGAGCGGCTCAGGGAGGCGGGGGCCGAGGTCGTGTTCGTCACCGGCGTCGAACCGACGCTGATGAACAAGGGATTCCTGCCCGGTGACAGCACCGATGAGCGGCTCGGGCTGCTGCTGGGCCGACCCGACAGCGCTGAACGGTTCACCGAGGTCGGCACCCATCTCAACGACTTCCTCGGCGAGGCGGTCGGCATGGTCCGGGAACGTTTCCGAGGCAAGGTCACTTACTGCGCCATACCGTTCGAGCGGGTCGACTGGACGCGCTTCGACATCACGTCGTTCGAGCTCATCCGGTCCGCCGAGGTCGCCGACCAGTTCCAGGACGGCGTGCGCAGGCTCGTCGCGGCGGGCAAACCGGTCGCGATCACCGGCTTCGGCGCGTCCACCTACCGCGGCGCGGGTGACAGGGGCGCTCGCGGGATGGAGATCGTCGAGTACGACGAGGACACCGGCGAGCCGATCCGGCTGAACGGCGAGTACGTTCGCGACGAGCCCGGCCAGGCCACCTATCTGACCGAGGTGCTGGAGATCTTCGACACCGAAGGCGTGGACGCCACCTTCGTGTTCCTCTTCGCACTCGACGGCTTCCCGCACCGCCCCGACGGTGATCCCCGCGACGACCTCGACCTCGCCAGCCCCGGCATCGTCAAGGTCCTCCAGGACCGGCGCGGCGACACCTACCCCGACATGACGTGGGAACCCAAGGCCGCCTTCACCGCCGTCGCCGAGCACTACCGCCGCTGATCACGCGTCGCTCGCCGGAAAGTTGAAGATCACCGGGTGACGTCGGTGACCGGGACGCGGTCCGATCCGGTGAGGCGGGCGAGCAGCGCGTCGTTGCCGGTGGCCTTCGCTTCGGCGAGTTCCTCTCGGGTGACGCCCACGGCGGTGATGAACTCGACCTCCCCGTCCGGGGCATTGATCACGCCCAAGTGCGGGTCGGTGACGAAGACCAGCGCGTTGAGCCTGCTGGTCTCCGGGCCGAGCGGTCCGGCGACACCCATGCGGTGCCCATCGGCGAACGGGTACCCCTCGCCGAACACGTACTCGCCGAGGTTCTGCAGCGTCGCCAGCGCCCAGCCGGGAGGCAGTTCGTCGTCTTCGTCGCGCGGGACGCGCATCGTCAGCTCGAAGCCGAGACCGCTCGCACCCGGTTCGGGTTCGACGTCCAGTAGCCCGTCCAGGTCGCTGAAACCCCACGTGACGAGCAGCCAGTAGCCGTCCGCGCGGTGCGCGCTCAGCTCTTGGACGCCCTCGCCCAACGGGATGTTGGTCGCCCAGCGCAGCGGCTTGTCATCGGGAAGGTGCGCCTGGAGCGCGGCGGCGATCGCCTCTCGGCTGCCCTCACGCTGTCGGGGGACGCCCCCGTTCAGGTAGGCGTCCATCAGCCCGCCCCAGAACGTGTCCGGCGCGAGGGCGCGCTCGTCATGTGTCCTCAGGTCGGCGATGAGCCTTTCGATGTACGGGCGCGTCTTTTCGAGAGGCGCCCCGCCCATCTCCTGCGCGCACAGCTCGTTTCGGTACAGGAACTCGACGAACGCCCCAAGCGAGGTGTTGATGGTCTCGGGCTCGGGGGTGGGCACGCCGTCCTCCAGCGCGAGCAGGAAGACATTGCTGCTCTCCAGTTCCACGGTGTAGCGGATCCGGTCGTCGGTACGGCCCTTGCCGAGGACCATGAAACGCGCGGCTCGCTCCGGCGTCTCGGCCTCGAAGACCTGCAGGGCATCGAAGGGACCGTTCACGTGCATCGTGAAGAGAATGCCGGCGGTGACCGGCATGCCGACCTCGGACAGCAGCTCAACGTCCTCCGGCCGGAAGCCGCGCTCCTCAAGCTGATCGCGGTCGAGCGTGATGACGCCGTCCGTACCGAAGACCCGGACGAGTTCGGAGTTCGTGACCATTGGCGGCCCTTTTCGCCGGAGACAAGAGACCACCGAGATCGTAGTGCCGCGGCCCAGCCAGGTACCGGGCCTCCCGGCCAGTTGCGTTGACCGGCGCTAACCGAGTTCCGCGTAACGGGCCGGACGGGCTGGTGGGGGCGGGATCGGCGGAACAGGCTGGTTGCGATAGCAATGCGACGGTACGGTTCTCCATATGGAGAGAGCGGACAACGCAATCAGACAATCGCTAAATGTGACTGCTGGCATCGGTTGTCTGGCGGTTCCGTTCCTCTTCGTACTGACCGTAATGACCTGGGTGGTGGCAGAGAACGGGTCCTCGTTCCTTGTGTCAAGCGTGGGCTGGGCGCTTGGAACGCTGGCCGTTCTGGCCGTGGTAGGGATGATGGCCGGTGTGGCGGTGATCGATCTCCTTATTGGAGGCGGTGACAGGCGGGGCCTGGACGGTTATCAGATTTCTGGCCTGGTGCTGAACGTTGTCGCATGTTTCGTTGGCGGCGTGTTCAATGTTCTGACCTACATGTTCACGCCTTACACCCTTCTCAACGAGAAGGCGGGGACGGTCTGCGGCGGATCAGGGGGCGCGGGCACATTCCACTGTCTGCATCGACCAGGCCGAGTACTCGAAGTCCTCGGGCTGACTTTTTCTGCGTTGGCGATCCTGGCATTCGCGGGCCTGTGCTGGGCCGGCACCCGATCGCGACTGTGCGCGCTCCTGTCCCCGGTGCTCGTCTTCGGCCTGTATCTGCTGGCACTGCGCATGTGGCTGGCTCATGAGGGGCTGGGCGTTCCCGACCGCAACCTGGTGCTCGGGTAGTCCTCCTCGACACGGCGCCGGCATTCCGTCCTCACCGGGACAAGGTCAGACCGTGACCTGCCTGTGGTTTTTTCTCTCTTTGATGCCGGGGACGGTGCAGAAGCATCGCTGCGTTCGGATGCTGCGCCGGGGCGGCGCGCGACGCGGCAGCCGGGGAGAGCCATGAGTTGGACACGCACACGTCGGGTGGCCACGTCGGCCGCACTCACCGGATTAATCGCCACATCGGCACTGTCCCCGGCGGTCGCCGCAGAGCGGACCGGGCCGACGCGGTCTGATGGCACCACCGCCGCGAAACAGACCGGTAATCCCACGCCACCACCGCCCAGGCTCCCACGAAATTTTCATGGCAGGGGCAAATGGATCGTCCGGGATCTGGGCATCACGGTGCCGTTCACCTGGGCGGGCAGAAACGGTGACAGCCAGATGGTCGCGGGAGGCCCGAGCTACCCGATCTGGTTCACGAACCTCATCTACCGGAACTCGCTCTACACGCTGACCTATAAATGGCCCGGCCTCAACGATCACGAATGCTCGCGCATCCCGGGGTTCAACCTGGACACTCTGAACCAGAAGCTCAGGACGGCGCGGTTCGTCGGGCCGGAGGTACTGCAGCGGAATCCGCAACGCCAGGTGAATCACTGGAGGGTCGGTGTCGTCGTTCCGCAGCTGCCTCCGGGGAAATTCCTCCGGTTCCCGCTCGCACTCGGCGACATCTACGTCGATCAACGGAACCCCGCGACCTTCTGGCAGGTCCTCCAATTCGGCGTCCAGAACCTTTACGACCCTGAACTGGACGAGTGGCTCGTGATGAACACGTTCGAGCACACCCCGGGAAGAGTCGCTCTCCCCGACCGGTGCCCACGGCCATAGTGACGGTCGCCGCGTGCGGTCGACGGCCGGTTACGGCGCGCGGCGCGTCAGCCGATCGCCGACTGTGATCTCCGGTCATGCTGGGCGGCGGCCGGGGCGTCCGGAGCGGTCTCGTCGGTGAGGAAGCCGCCCGACTGGTGGTGCCAGAGGCGGGCATAAGCCCCCTTGGCCTGGAGGAGTTCTCCGTGGGAGCCCTCTTCGAGGACGCTTCCGTGGTCGAGCACCACCAGGCGGTCCATGCGGACGACCGTGCTCAGGCGGTGCGCGACGACCAGTGCGGTGCGGTCGCGCATCAGGTGCCACAGGGCCTCCTGGACGAGAAGTTCGCTCTCGGAGTCCAGAGCGCTGGTGGCCTCGTCCAACAGCAGGATCGGGGCGTCCCGGAGGATGGCGCGGGCGAGCGCGACGCGCTGCCGCTGACCGCCGGAGAGCTTGACGCCCCGCTCGCCGACCAGCGTGTCGAACCCGTTCGGAAGGCTCTCGATGAACTCGGTGACGTGTGCCGCCCGCGCGGCTTGGAGGATCTCGGTCTCGGTGGCACCCGGCCGGGCGAAGGCGATGTTGTCGTGCACCGACCGATGGAACATCGCGGGTTCCTGCGGGACGTACGCGATCAGGTTGCGCAGGTCGCTCTGGCGTAGCCGCGCGATGTCCTGGCCGCCCACGAGGATCCGGCCGCCGTCGACGTCCATGAGACGCAGCAGCAGCCGGGTGAGGGTCGTCTTGCCGCCACCGGACCGGCCCACCAGGCCGATCTTGGCGCCGCTGGGAATCTCCAGGTCGAGTCCGTCGAACAGGGGCGGGCCGTCACCGTGCGCGAACAGCACCCGTTCGAAGCGGACCGCCGCGTCCACCGGACGCAACGGCTGCGGGTCGGGCGGGTCGACGACGGTCGGCGGGGTCAGGAGCAACTCGGTGAACTGCGCGGCCTCGGTGAGCGTGCTCTCCACCCGCCGGTAGACCTGGTTGAACTCGAACATGATCCGGGTCGCGTTGGTGTAGTAGGAGAACGTCACCACGATGGCCTCCACCCCGAGGCCGCCGCGGAGTGCCACCGCGGCCAGCAGACCCAGCGCGCTGGTCAGGATCGACATCGGGGCGACGATCGTGTCCACCCGCAGGTTGCCGTAATCCCAAGAGCGCAGCGACAGGCGGTACTGCTCGGCGATCCGGCCACGGAACTCGGTGGCCTCCCGCTCCTCGGCGGCGAACGCACGGACCGTCTCCATGTTGGTCAGCACGTCGGCGACGTGGCCGGACACCCGCACCTTGGCGGCCTCGCGCTCGTCCACCAGCATCTGCCGGCGGCGGATGAACGGGCTGACGACGAATCCGGTGACGACGATCAGTCCGACGAGAACGACGACCAGGAGCGGGTGATATCGCCACAGGATCACCGAGGCGAAGGACAGCGGGATCACGTTCGCCATGATCGAGAAAGTGAGAGTATCGGCGAAGTTTTCGAACCCGCCGGAGAAACTCAGTATCCGTTTGGTCAGTGAACCGGCGAAGTTCTCGTGGAAAAAGGCGGTGTCTTTGGCGAGCAGCTCATCCATGCCGACGATTCCGAGCTGCTCTATGCCTCGGCCGTCCGTCCGGTTGAGGAAGTGGAGACCCCCTCGCCACAGCACCTCTCCCGCCAGCATCAGACCTGCGAAGGCAAGGACGTAGGGCAGGAGCGCGACGACGTCGCTTTCCCCGCCGTCGGCCAGGTGCCCCACCAGAGCAGCCACCACCAGCGGTGTCAGGTAGAACAGGCAGGTGTTCCCGAGCGCCGGGAATGTCATCGCCGGCAGCGAGATCCGCCACTGACGGCGCAGCACATCGCCGTAATAGCGCAGGGCGAGCAGAACCGCTCGCTGCCGGGGCGACCGGCCGTCCCTGGAGCCACCTCGTACTCCCAGCACAGCCAACCGCCCTCCCGCTCCGCTGCCTTTCCCATGCTGCCTCAGGCTGTCCCGGAAAGGCGAACGTATTTCTCCGGCGCACCGGGCGATCACGCGGCATCTCGGAAATGGCACTGCCCCGCCCGCCAAAAGAACGATCGGGCCCGGCCCGCTACGTCCCGGCGCCGCGCCTACCGCCTCGACGGCTGCCGTTGTCGCGTCAGACCCTGACCTGCACCACCGGCGTCATCCGCCGGCACCGCACCGTGATCGGCAGCAAAGGCCGAGCCCTGCCACCGTCCACCCAAGCCTTGATGGTGCTGGTCTACCTGCGCAAAGGCGAGACCTTCACCGAACCGGCCGCCGGATTCGGCGTCTCGACCAGCACCGCCTGGCGGTACATCACCGAGTCGGTCGACCTGCCGGCCCAGCGCGCTCCCAAACTCGATGCCGCCCTACGCAAGGCACGCCGTGACCGGCTGTCCTACCTGGTCCTGGACGGGACGCCGGTGGCGATCGACCGGATCGTTGCCGACCGGCCCTTGTACTCGGGGAAGCACCACCGCCACGGGATGAACCTGCAGGTCATCGCTGCCCGGCCGGACGGCCGCTGTGGGTGTCGGGGCAGTTGCGCGGGTCGGTGCACGATCTGAAGGCCGCCCAGATCTGGGGCATCATCCGCGCGCTGGCCGCCACCGGCATCCTGGTCCTGGCCGACAAGGCGTATCAGGGAGCCGGTGAGCACGTCCTGACGCCCTACAAGGGACCCGACAAGCCCGAGACGCAGAAGGACGCCAACCGGGCCCATGCCCAACTGCGAGGGCCGGGCGAACGGGCGAACGCCCAGCTCAAGACATGGCGAAACTTGCGCTCCTGCCCATTCCGGGCCGGACGGATCGCCAAGGCCATCCACGTCCTTCAACTCCGAGAGTCCCCATCACACCGAAAAAGGATCAGTGATCAAGACAAGACCATGCTTCACGTTCCGGCCGGTCGGCTCGGCCGGGACCGGCCCGGGAGCGCTGCGGTTCGTCCGTCCCAAGACATGCGATTCCGAGCGAACCATCCCACTGCCTCCCGTCTGCATCCAGGTGACCGTGGGGCCCGGATCGTGCCGGCAGGCGTGTTCAGCGGGTGGCTGGTTTGCGGGCGGTGAGCAGGCGGGTCGGGACCCACGGACTGCCCCACCACGCGCGCCAGCCCAGGCCGCGCACTCGGATGTCCTGGGCGTTCAGCCGGGCCAGCACCGCGGCGTACTCGCGGGGGGTCCGCGCCAGGTCGGCGATCAGCAGGCGGCCGCCCGGCCGCAGCACCCGGTACGCCTCGGCGATCGCTTGGGCGCGGGCGTCCGCGCCGAAGATGGTGTGCACCGTCAGGCTGGACACGACCAGGTCGAAGCTTGCCTCCGCGTACGGGAGTCTGCGCAGGTCACCCCCTTGCACGTGGACGCGGTCGGCGACGCCTTCGGCGCGGGCGTTGCGCAGGGTCGCCGCCGGGGTGTTGCCGGACTGGTCCCGTCCGCGCCACAGGTCCACGCCGACCGCCCGGCCCTGCGGGAGGTGCCGGGCGGCGGCCAACAGGACGGCGCCGCGTCCGCAGCCGAGGTCGAGCAGCCGTTCGTCGCCACGCAGGTCCAGCTCGTCCAGCACGTCCCGCCAGACCAGGAACTTGCCGCGCAGCGTGGCGTGCAGGCTCAGGGCCAGGCATCCCGCCAGCAGGGTGCCGGAGACCAGCGCGGGCAGCGCGGCGGCCAGATCGGCGGTGACCGCCATCACCAGCCCGGTCACCCAGAACCCCAGCACGACCAGGCCCACGAAGCCGAACCCGTAGGGCGCATCCATCCCGTACCGCGCGCCAGGCATCCCGCCACTCTGCCACGAACCGGCCGCTCGGGGGCCGGCTACGACGCACTGGTCCACCGCCGACCAGCTCGCCGCCGAGGACCCGACACCGTGGTGATGCCGACCCGGTCTTCATCCGCGACGGCGACGTGTGGACGGGCGCCGGGCTGAGCGCGTGCCTGGACCTGCCGCTCGCGCTGGTCGCCGACAACAAAGAACGCACTCTTCTGGCTCCCCTCTGTGTCAAGAAGCCGTACCGAGGACGGTCGTAGGCTGGGTGATGGCGGGTCCGGGAAGTGGCTTGTCCGAAGTGCCGGTATGGGGATGTGAGTCGGCCGCGCTGGAGTCAGTAGTCGCTCCCCGATGCCCTCCCGGGCCCGTTGTCGAATCTCTGAGGGCGTCGTCGAGCATGCGCCGGTAGACGATGTCGGACAGGCGGCGTTTGAGGGACCGCATCGCTTCCATCGAGGTCTTGCCCGAGGCTGTCTTCCGGTCGAAGTAGGTGCGGCCCTGGGTGGGGTTGCGGAGCTGGACGGTGGCCATGATGTGCAGCACCCGGTTGATCTGCCGGTTCCCTGCCCGCGACAGCCGATGCCGGACCTGGTCACCGGAGGACGCGTCGATGGGGGCCGTGCCGTTCCAGGAGGCAAAATGCGCCCGGCTGGGGAACCGGGTGATGTCGCCGACCTCCACCAGCAGGCGCGCGGCACCCGAGGGGCCGATGCCGTGCAGGTCCATCAGGGTGGTGCCGGTGGCGGCGACCAGCTCCTTGAGCTCCTTGTCGGCGTCCTTGGAACGCCGGTAGATGCGTTCCAGGTCGCTGATCAGTTCCGCGGCGACACGGCGTCGTGCCTTGCCAGCGGCGTCGCGAGGTCGGACTTTGGCGAGCAGGGCCTTGGCTTGGGCAGCCGACAGGCTCTTCTTCGCCCCGCCGGGAACCAGCTCCAGCAGCAGCTGATGCAACTGGGCGACCATCCGGGTGTGATCCTCGCCGAGGGACCGGCGACGGTCCACCAGAATCCGCAGCAGCGCGAGCTGCTCGTCATTGACCACCGGTCGAAGACCCGCCATCCGGGTGCCGACCAGGGCGACCGAGTGCGCATCGGTGGCATCGGTCTTGCGGCCTTGCCCGGTGGCGAACACCCTCGCCCGTGCCGACAGCTTCGGCGGGACATCGACGACCTGTTCACCATCGGCCAGCAGCCGGTTGGCGATGTGCCGGCCGATCCCGTTGCAGCCTTCGACGGCCCACACCCGGTTCGGCCACTGCCGGGCATAGCCCAGCATCGCGGCGTAGCCGTCGCGGTCGGTGCCGTAGCGTCCGCCGCCCAGGATGGTCTCGTCGTCGGCCATCACCTCGATCGTCGCGGAGCGTTTGTGCGGGTCCATGCCAAGGACCACTCGGTCCATACCGATCCTCCGATGCTCGATCCATCACCTGGTTGTCGAGCCGGGAGGGCACCGCTACTTCGAGCCGAGCAAACCCCTCTTGAGCCTCTCCCCGCCCTGGGGCGACGCCCGGACCGCGCAGGCCAAAAGAGAGCCACACGACCAGCGTGGGCAGCCGATGAGAGAGCGACGGCCCGGGCGCCTGGACCGAGCCTGGCCGGGCACCGGTCCTGAGGCAATGAAACAAGTAGCCGCTGAGCGGTCTTATCGCGTCGTTGCCAGTTGCTGGTGTGAGCGTGGTGATCGTCGAGTTCGGTCGCCGAGTAACAGCGGGGCCTTCGGTAGGCGATAGGCGGAAGGTGTTCGAGCGGTGTACATCCGCCTGAGGCCTGTTCAGGCCGGAAATGAGAGCACCCCTGACCGTGTTTCTGCCGGTCAAGGGTGTAGAGGTGGGCAGGGGCGGGGTCGAACCGCCGACCTTCCGCTTTTCGGAAGTAGCAACTGCCCTGCGGCGGTGGTGTCTACCGAGGTCGGACGGTGCCTGACGTGCGCCCGTGGTGCCTTCTGGTGGCCGTCGTTGCCGTCAGCGGTCGGTGTCCTTGGGGTGGCGGGGGGATGCGTAAACGATCCAGACTGTGCGGTCGTCATCGTTGATCACGCAGCGGACGCGTCCGCCGCTTGTGACCTCGTACTCCCATTGTTCGAGGGCCCGGCCGTTGTGCCGGTGCGTTGCGAGATCTCCGCGGAGTCGGTGCTGGCGCTCGTGGTTGGCGCGGGAACGCGGCTCAGCGCGTAGGGTCTCCAGGCATCGGCGGGCGTTCGACAGAGCGAGACGGCATGGCTCTTCCCAGCCTCGTACCGCCTCGCTGGTGCCGAACCTGACATCCCATTCGTCGTCGGGCGGTGGGACGGTGACCCTGTCGCCTCGCTTGGGGCTCAAGGCGCTACCTCGACTGGACCGAAGTCGCCAGAGGTCGGCCGAAGGGCTTCCTCGTGCTGTGTGCGATCTGCCTTGATACGTGCGGTGGCGCGCCAGCCGGTGATGACCTCTTGAGCATTCGTGTCGAGATCGAGTTCGGCGGCGTCGGACAGGGCGTCGACCAGCTCCACGGTGAAGGCGCGGACCTCTTCAGTGCTCAGGTGGCGGATCCAGGGGAACACGTCGGGCATGGCAAGGAGCAATGCCCGAGCGCTCGGATCATGCTTCATGAGCGCCAGAAAGATCCGTGACGCGGTCGCCAGACTCTCGTCGCGCTGCTCTTCCCGGTCAGCGGCCGTGAGGTAGAAGTCGGGAGCATCGCGGTGGGTGACGCGCAGCCGGCCGAGGCGCGCTGCGCGCTCTGCTACGGACTTGGGGTTACGCGACAAGTCGGAGAAGGTCACTGCGTCCGCGGTGGTGCTCATGCCACCATCATACTCAGATCATGTTCTGAAGTCGACGTTGCAGGGGTGCCTCGGTTGTGATCATGCTTCTCGGTGGCGCGAGAGGTCGCAGCTTCGGGTAACGGCTCACCGGTGTTGCGCTGACGCGTGTTGAGCGCCCGCTGTCGCAGAGGCTACGTTGCCGTCAAGAACAACGCCCCGGGCCGTATGGCTCTGGGGCGTTTGTCCTGGTCGAAGAGGTGGGCAGGGGTGGGGTCGAACCGCCGACCTTCCGCTTTTCAGAAGTAGCAACGGCCGTGATCACGCGGAAGCCGCCGAGGTGGACGGTGCCGTACGGCTGGTGCTGGTGCCCTGCGGGTGGGGCTGTTGTCGTCAGCGTTGTCGTCACCCTCGCTGGTGCTGGCCTTGGGCTTTCAGCCGCCGCCGGCATCGCTCGTACTGCCCGGCCTTTCGCCGCTGGGCACGGTCGACGAGCAAGATCGGACAGCTGGCGCCGTTCGTCCCGAAGCGCCAGGAACGATGAACGTTGCACGCTGCCGTTGTTGCCGGACGGTCCCGGGTGACCCCGAGGCAGGCTCGGGTGTCGTGTTCCTCAAAGGAGAACCCCATGGGTGCTCAGAACTCGTCCGGCATGTCCCGCAAGGCTGCCGCGGAGAAGCTGGAGATCCTCCTGGCCCTGGCCGAACTGGCCCCCCGCAATCGGGAGGCCGCGAAGCTGGTCCAGGAGCTGGCCGGGCAGATGCTGCCGGAGCTGCGGAACATGGTGTGCGGGCTGATCATCGTGACCGCGAGCGAGCCCATCACCGCGGCGTTCGCGGAGGGCCTCCTCTCCGTGGACGACCTCAGCAAGCCCTCGAACGACAACTGACGAAAGAGCCAGCAAGATCAGGCTCTGACCTGCTGATCTCAGGGGGCGGCCCAGCGTAACCACGCTCTAGGCCGACCCTTCCAACCCGAACCCCCGGCACACCGTGCCGGGGGTTCCTTTGTCAGCGTTCACCGGCATTGTGACCTGCCTTCAGCGGACCAGCGGCGCGGGTTGAACCGGTGTGCTGCTGGAGCGCCTCTACGGTTTCGTCGACGTATCGTTTGATCTTCAAGAGCACCGCGAGGACATCGTCAGGAGGAACCCCGGTCTCGTTCATCCCCGTTCACCTCTCCTGGTCGCTGTCGTCAGCGCTGTCGCAAAAACGCCCCGGGCCTATTGGCTCCGGGGCGTTATGGCTGGTCAAGAGAGTGGGCAGGGGCGGGGTCGAACCGCCGACCTTCCGCTTTTCAGCTATAACAATACCCCTGCCGCGCGAGCATCGACCGAGGTTGGACGGTGGGCGAGGTGTGCCGACGGTAGGGGTCGATTGCCGTTGTTGCTGTCACCGTTGCTGTCAGCTGGCTTGGCTCTGCGACACCGGGCCGACTCGGAGCGTCCTGAGAGTGGTTGGGTCACGCTGCTGCGTGCTCGCCAACGGTGATGGTGAACGTGGTGTGCATGGCCTTGGCGATCCGGTCCAGCATCGCCAGGGTTGGCACACCTCCACCGCCCTCAATGCGCGACAGCGCGGGCTGTGTGATGCCTGCGAGCTCAGCCACCTCTGTCTGGGTGAGCCCCAGTTCCCTGCGGCGCTCGCGGATCATGTCGCCGAGCCGGAGGTCAAGGCCGGCAAGGTCGTACTCGGGGTGGCTGGGTGCTCCCTCGCGCAGCCGCCGCTCACGGTCAAGCTTCCAACGGGTGTGCCCGGCCATCACTCGCTCCTCTCGTAGACATGGTCTGCTGGTCCTGTGTGGGACGTCTCGCAGACCCGTCGTGCGTTCACTGCTCGCTCCACGTCCCGTGGTTGCGCGTCGTTGCGAACCTTCTGGAACACCGTCAGTAACACGATCAAGCGGCCAGGCCCGGTCGGTAGCCAGTACGTGATTCGCCAGGCCGTGTCCTCCAAGTGGAAGCGCAGTTCGCGGACTCCGTCGCGTAGTGCCTTGGTGTGGTCTCCATCGAGCATGTCACCTCGGTCGACCAGGTAGTCGTCCACGTTGCGCATGACGCGCTGGTACTGGGCGAACGTCAGCGTGTCCAGTCACGTGACGACCTCAGGCTCCATCTCGATCTCGAACATACGATTGATGATATATACCATCGACGGTAAGTCTCGAAACCGAGTCTGTCCAGCCCCGAATCCGTTGGTGGCCCTGGCCGGGGGCGATCTATGTGCGGTGATCCTCGACCGTCCGCCGTGGGGCATCGCTCGTTGCTGTCAAAAACGAAGCCCCGGGCCTGTTGGCTCCGGGGCGTTATGGCTGGTCAAGAGAGTGGGCAGGGGCGGGGTCGAACCGCCGACCTTCCGCTTTTCAGGCGGACGCTCGTACCGACTGAGCTACCTGCCCAGGACGCGCGTCGGCGCGTCTGGCGGTCCTGACGGGATTTGAACCCGCGGCCTCCACCTTGACAGGGTGGCGAGCACTCCTAACTGCTCCACAGGACCTTGCTGCTCCGAGCCTATCGGCTCGGGAGGGGTGTCGCGGCCGGGTGTCCGGCGCTTGGCGACGTCCGAGAGCATACGCGATGGCCGAGGAGGTCGCCAACTCGATTACCGGGGGCGGGGCGGGGGCAAGATCGTGACGGAGAGATACCGGGCCGATACCGGATGGGCGGGTGTGTTTCGCGTTCGTGGTCGGGGCTCCTAGTCTGTCCGGGTTGCGCGACTGTGCGTGATCGGAGGGTGACGCCCGCCCGCGAGGGGCGGCATTAGATGTGAGGGAGGCCGCGTGGTCGCAAAGCTCCCAGACCAGAGCGCGGAGGACTACCAGCGCGGGCTTGGCACCCGCCAGATCCAGATGCTGGCCATCGGCGGGACGATCGGGACCGGGTTGTTCCTCGGTGCCGGTGAGAACATCGCCAAGGCAGGGCCGAGCCTGATCCTGACGTACGCCGTGGCGGGGCTGGCGCTGTTCTTCGTCATGCGGGCGCTCGGTGAGCTGCTCACGTATCGCAGGGCGGAGGGCGGGTTCGCCGGGTACGCCCGGGAGTTCCTGGGGCCGTTCTGGGGTTACGCCACGACCTGGACGTACTGGATCATCTGGGTGACGACCGGCATGGCGGAGCTGACCGCGGCCGGCAAGTACATCCAGAAGTGGCGGCCCGAGGTCGAGCAGTGGCAGACGGCGCTGGTCGCCCTGGTGGTCCTGTTCGTGGTGAACCTGATCTCGGTCAAGCTGTTCGGCGAGCTGGAGTTCTGGTTCGCGATGATCAAGGTCGCGGCGATCGTGATGATGATCCTGGTCGGGCTCGGTGTGCTGATCTTCGGGTTCAGTGACGCGGGGGAGACGGCGCGGGTCGGGAACCTGTGGGATCACGGCGGTGTCTTCCCCGAGGGGTACGGCGCCACGATCATGACGCTGCAGATGGTGATGTTCGCCTACCTCGGCGTCGAGCTGGTGGGTGTGACGGCGAGCGAGGCGAAGGACCCGGAGAAGAACATCCCGCGGGCGATCAACGCGCTGCCGCTGCGGTTCGCGCTGTTCTACCTGGGGTCGCTGCTGGTCATCCTGGCCGTGGTGCCGTGGACGGCGTTCAAGGGCGGGGCGAGCCCGTTCGTGCTGGCGTTCGACAAGATCGGCATTCCGGGCGGCGGGGACATCGTCAACTTCGTGGTGCTGACCGCGGCGCTGTCGTCCTGCAACGCGGGCGGGCTCTACTCGACGTCCCGGATGCTGCGGACGGCCGGCGTCAACGGGGACGGCCCGAAGGCGCTCGGACGGCTGAACGGGCGCGGGGTCCCCATGCTGACGGTGGTCATCTCCGCGCTGGTCATGGGGATCGGCGTGATCGTCAACGCCGTGGTGCCGGAGAAGGCGTTCGAGTACATCACGTCCGTGTCGACCGGCGGCGCCCTGCTGGTGTGGACGGTCATCCTCGTCGCGCACATGATCTACCGGCGGCGGTCGAGTGCCGGGGAACTGCCGAAGTCGCCCTACCGGATGCCGTGGGCGCCGTACACGAACTGGGCGGTGCTGGCGTTCTTCGCGTTCGTCACCGTGACGATCGCCTGGGAGGCCGACACGCGGATCGCGCTGTACGTGATGGCGATCTGGGTGGTGCTCATCCTGATCGGCTGGCCGTTCGTCCGGCGCGCCTCGCAGGGCGAGCGGGTGCGGGTCGCCGTGGCCGAGGAGAGCACCAGCGCCTGAGCGCGGCGGCGCCTGCCGTGGGATGATCCCTCATGGCGGTTCCATCCCTCCGGAGGCGCGCGTGACCAGCATGCTCGAGATCCGAGTGCGGTGGGTCCTGCTGGTCGTCGTGAGCGTCGCGAACGCGGTCGGCTCGCTGGTCGTGCTGCTGTTCGCGACGTTCGTCGTCCCCGATCCGCCGCTGGACGACCGCGACTACGTGCACCTGGTGAACGCGGTGGCGTTCTTCGGGTATCCCGTGGTCGCGGCGCCGGCGGCGCTGCTCTGCGGGCTCTGGCTGTGGCGGCCGGTCGTCACGTTCGTCCGGGACGGGGGAGACCCCGACCGGCGGCAGCGGCGGGCCGTGCTGCTCGGGCCGCTCCGGCTGACGCTGCTCATCGGCGCGCTGTGGACGGTCGGCGCGCTCGGCTGGGCGGTGCTCGACCTCGTCCTGTTCACCGGGCGGCTCGCCGTGAAGACGGGCCTGACGTGCCTGCTCGGCGCGGCCACGACCTGCACGATCGTCTATCTGCTGTCGGAGCGGCTGCTGCGGCCGGCGGCGGGGCTGGTGCTGGGGGCGGAACGTCCGAAAAAGCATCGGCTGCCCGGGGTGACGACGCGGCTGATGCTCGCGTGGGCGCTCGGGACGGCGATCCCGGTGTTCGGGCTGATCTGCGTGGCGATCGCCGCGCTGGCCGCGCCCGACATCAACGTCACCCAGCTGGCGATCACCATCCTCGGCGTCGGCGGCGCCGCGCTGATCGCCGGGGTCTATGTCCTCTACATGGCGACGCGGGCGATCGCCGACCCGATCAAGTCGGTCCGCACGGGAATGGCGCAGGTCGAGCGGGGTGATCTCCGCGCCGAGGTCGAGGTGTACGACGCGAGCGAGGTCGGGCAGCTGCAGGCCGGCTTCAACCACATGGTCGCGGGGCTCCGCGAGAACGAGCGGCTGCGCGACCTGTTCGGACGGCATGTCGGCGAGGAGGTCGCCGACCTGGCGCTGGAGCGCGGCGCCATCACGCTCGGCGGCGAGACGCGCGAGGTGGCGGTGCTCTTCGTCGACCTGACGGGTTCCACGAAGCTGGCCGACACGCGCAGCCCGGACGAGGTCGTCGGCCTCCTCAACCGGTTCTTCGGCGTCGTGGTGAGCGTCGTGGCGGCGCACGGCGGCTGGATCAACAAGTTCGAGGGGGACGCGGCGCTCGCGATCTTCGGGGCGCCGACGCAACTGGAGGACTCGGCCGGCGGCGCGCTGGGCGCGGCCCGCGAGCTGGCGGTGCGGCTGCGCGCCGAGGTGCCGATGCTGGACGCGGGGATCGGCGTGTCCGCGGGCCCGGTCGTCGCCGGTTACATCGGCGCCGAGGAGCGGTTCGAGTACACGGTGATCGGCGACCCGGTGAACGAGGCGGCCCGCCTCAGCGACCTCGCCAAGGAGTCGGACGGACGGGTCCTCGCCTCCGCGGCCGTCCTCGACCTGGCGCACCTCGCCGAGTCCGGCGAGTGGGACGTCGGCCGGTCGGTGACCCTGCGCGGGCGGAGCCGCCCGACCCGGCTGGGCACGCCCCGCCGTCCTGAGGTGCCCGCACCCAGGCCGGAGCCCGGTTCGTCCATCAGCCGGTTGCCGCGGCCGCTGCGCCGCAGCCGGAGGCTGCTGCTCGGCGCGTTGATCCTCTCCAGGGCGGCCAAGAGCACACGTGCCGCGAATCCTGACAAGCCGGACGACGTCGGGTAGCCGTTCGGCGAAACCGCCGTGTCTGACTCGTTCCGCAGCCGACCGGATGCGTATCGTCGCCGACTGTACACGGTCTGCTATCGGCCCGTAACTTCGGTGTCACCGGACGATCCGAGGGTTGGGGCGGACAGCCCCGGCTCCCGAGAGGTGACTGATGCACCGACGGAATCGTCTCGCCCTCACCGCCGTCCTGACCACGGTGACGATCACCGTCTCGTCGACGGCCGCCGACGCCGCCCCCCGCCCGATCCTGTCCCTGCTGCCCGTCGCCCCCGAGCCGCTCCCGCGCACGACCGCCGTCCAGGACGAGGACGTCCTGAACGTCGCGCACCGCGGCGCCTCCGCGTACGCGCCGGAGAACACCATCGCCGCGTTCAGGCTCGCCAAGGCCAGGCACGCGGACGTGTTCGAGCTGGACGTCCAGGAGACCAGGGACCACCGGCTCGTGATCATGCACGACGCCACGCTGAGCCGGACGACGAACGTCGAGAAGCTCTACCCGGACCGCAAGCCCTGGAAGGTCGCCGACTTCACCCTCGCCGAGATCGAGCGGCTGGACGCGGGGTCGTGGTTCGCGGCGAAGTACGAGGGCGAGCGCGTCCCGACGCTGGACCGGGTGCTGACCGCGATGCGCGGGAAGGGCCTCGGGCTGCTGCTGGAGATCAAGAACCCCGCGCTCTACCCCGGGATCGAGAGGCGCATCGCCGCGGCGCTGCGGCGCTCGCCGTCCTGGCTGCGGTACGACCCGCGCGAGCGGCGCCTCGTCGTCCAGTCGTTCGACTGGGGGTCGGTGCGCCGCTTCCACGCCGTCCTGCCCCGCGTGCCGACCGGCCTGCTCGGCACCCCGAAGGCGGCCGACCTGCCGAAACTCGCGACCTACGCCGACCAGATCAACCCCACGTTCCGTGATCTGACCGAGTCCTACGTCGACGACGTGCACGACGCCGGGATGGACCTGCTCACCTGGACGGTCAACGACCCCGAGGACATGGAGAAGGCCGTCGACCTCGACGTGGACGGGATCATCACCAACAAACCGGACGTCCTCCACAACGTCCTCGACGACTCGGACGAACGAGCCGCCTGACCGGGAAAGGCCCGGTCAGGGGGACAGACGCCGGCGGGCACGGGCGATCAGGGCCCGTGCCGCCGGGCTGCGCGGGCCCTCGGCGCGCCAGGCGAGCGCGATGCGCCCGCTCAGCCTCGGCCGGACGATCGGCATGGCGTGCAGGTCGTCCGGCAGGCCGCGGGCGGCGGACTCGGGCAGCACCGCGACGCCGAGGCCGTGCGCGGCGATCTGCGCCACCACGGGCGGTTCGCCGGCCTCGAACGCGATGCGCGGGTGGAGGCCGGCGTCCGCGAAGGCTCCGTCCAGGACGGCCCGCAGCCCGGTCCCCTTGGGCAGGCAGATCAGGTCCTCGTCGGCGAGCGCCCGCAACGGGATCGTGGACCGCCGCGCCAGCGGGTGCCCGTGGGCCACGGCGGCGAAGAGGTCCTGCTCGATGACGACCCGGGTCGCGATGCCCTCGGGCGGTTCGGCGCCGAGGCTGAGGAACGCGAGGTCGATCCGTCCGGTGCGGAGCCCGTCCGTCAGCGTGGCGGTGTCCTCCTGGATGACCGTGATCTCCACGTTCGGATGGTCGCGGTGGAAACCGGCCAGCATGCCGGGAAGGTCGAGAGAGCGGATCCAGTCGATGGTGCCGATCGTGGCGTGTCCGCGGAGCAGGCCGGTCAGCTCGTCCACCGACAGCCGCGCGCCTTCGACCGCGGCGAGCGCGGCGCGCGCGTAGGGCAGGACGGCGGCGCCGACCTCGGTCAGCCGGACCGTCCGCCCGGACCGGTCGAGCAGCGGCTGCCCGAGCTCCCGTTCCAGCTGCCGGATCTGGGCGCTCACGCCGGGCTGCGCGACGTGCAGCCGGGCGGCCGCCTTGGTGAAGCTCGCCTCTTCGGTGACGGCCACGAAGTACTCAAGCTGGCGGAGCTCCATAACCGGACATGCTAGTCACGTGCCCGTCCAGCGCCCGGGCTTCTGCCGGACCGCCGGACCCGGCAACCATTTCTTTGGCCTCTCTTGGGTGCGTCACCACTGTTCGGAGGACTGATTCCGGCCTGGGCGGTGATTACCTCACCTGCGGGAGGTCGGGTGAACGGACGGCGCACATGGTCCATACGGGTGCGGATGACCGTGATTGCCGGAACGGTCGCCGCCCTGATCTGCGCCATCCTCACCGCCCTGATCATCGTCGGGCTGCGCGGCAGCGCGACCGAGTACAAGCGGAACCAGGCCGAGTCCTCGGCGCTGAAGATCACCTACGAGGTCAGGCTGGGGCCGGTGCGGGGCGAGCTCAGCGCGCCGGAGGACGTCGCCCTCCAGCTCCTCGACGACAGGCGCAAGGTCGTCGCCGGCACGCGCGACATGCTGGAAGGCCCGCCGGTCGCCCGTTTCCTCCCGCGGAAGTCCGACGTCTACCGGACGAAGGTGCTCTGCCCGCCGCGCGGGCTCAAGGGCTGCCGGTGGGTGATCGCCTTCCGCGTCTACCAGCCCGCGGGCGACTGGGTCGTGTACGCGGTCATCCCCACCACGCCCTGGTATGTCAGCTCCAGCCTGCTGCTCTTCCTGACGAGCCTGTCCCTGCTGGTGGTGCTGCTGGTGTGCCTGCGCGCCTGGGGCACGGTGGACCAGACCCTCGCCCCGGTGGACGCGATCCGGGCCGAGCTGGCGGAGATCACCGCCCACCAGTCGGGCCGCCGCGTGACGGTGCCGGAGAACCGGGACGAGATCAGGCGGCTGGCGGAGGCCGCGAACGCGACGCTCGACCGCCTCGACGGCGCCCTCGAACGGCAGCGCAGCTTCACCTCCGACGCGTCCCACGACCTGCGCAGCCCGATCGCCGCCGCGCGCGCCCAGATCGAGGAGGCGCTGCTGTATCCGGACGAGGTCGACTGGCCGCAGACCGCGCGGACCGTCCTGCAGAGCCTCGAACGGCTGCAGGCGATCGTGACCGACCTCCTGCAGCTGGCCCGCCTGGACGCGGCCGCCTGGCAGGACATCGAGATGATCGATCTCGGCGCCCTGGTCACGATCGAGGTGGCGCGGTCCGACCGGACGAAGCGGATCGTCCCGCACCTCCAGGACGGGGTGACGGTGCTCGGCGACCGGCTCCGGCTCGTCCGGCTGCTGACGAACCTGCTGGACAACGCGGAGCGGCACGCCGAGTCGCGGGTCGACATCACCGTCGCCCGGGAGGACGGGGTCGCGGTGCTGGAGGTCCTCGACGACGGCGAGGGCGTGGCCGAGAACGCCCGCGACCTCGTCTTCCAGCGTTTCGCCCGGCTGGAGGACAGCAAGCTCCGCGACCCCGCGGGCACCGGCCTCGGCCTGCCCATCGCCCGGGAGATCGCCCGGCTGCACGGCGGAACCCTCACCATCGAGGACAGCGCCCGCGGTGCCCGCTTCGTCCTGCGGATGCCGCGAAACCACAACGGCCCCCAGGCCACCTGACCCGAGGCGTCCGAGGAGGGGGTGCACCGGGTGCCCGACGCGAGAAACCCCGCGGCGGTAAGGCACGCGGGGTAGTGGGCTGAGGGCGGCCCGTGCGGGGGACGGGCCGGGCCGCCGGTCAGATCGCCGGCAGGGCGGGCAGGCCGTGCAGGCGGATCCAGCCTTCGACGTCCGATTCCTTCACCCGGCAGCTGATCCGCTCGTACGCGGCGGCGCTCACATGGAAGGGGCCGGGGACGATCACCGAGTCGTAGACGAACCGGGACGCGATGACGCCGAGGTCGGCGCCGGTCGCGGCGAGCCTGGCCTTCAGCGGGGGCGCGTCGAGGAGCCGGGCCGTCGTGATGATCGACGAACCGGACACGCCGGGCGGGTCGGGCATCACCGGGCCGACGTTCACCGCGACCCTGAGCTGGACGCGGACGGCCCCGCTCGACCCGCGGTTGTGCCGTCCCAGCCGCGTACCGAGCGACTCCAGCATCGGGTCGATCACGGCGCCCGTGGGCACCTCGGCCGGGACGACGATGAGCGCGCCGTCGCCGCGGTCTTCGACGTGGCAGGCGCTCCAGGGGACGGTCGCGTCCTCGAACGCCTCTCGGAGGGCGCGGTACATGGCATGGCGCACGTCGATGCGGTCCACGTCGTTGCGTTCGGGCGAGCTGAACCCGGCGACGTCGGTGTACACGATGGTGCAGTTCTGGCCCGCCCATGACCGGTCCTCGCGGGACGCGAGGTTCATGGGCTGGGTCGGCTGCTCGCAGGAGGGCACCACGACTCCCTCCAGCGAGCGTCCCGGAGCCGCGGCATGGCTCGGCCTGGTGCGGGCCGGCACGGTGGGCGAGGGGGCGGCGGACGCGCCGGCCGGTTCCATGGCGTACGCCGCGCCTCCGGCGCGCGGATCGGGCATCGCGTACGAGCCGGTGACCGTGAACGGGCCGGCCATCGCGTAGTGGTAGTGCGGAAGGACCTCCACGTAGGCCGTCGCGTACTGCTGCGGCGGCCCGTACTGCGCGGCGGGGCCGTACGGGTGCGTCGCGCCGGCGGCGTACTGGATCTGCTCCGGAGGCTGCGCGGAGTTCTGCTGCTCCGTCATCCGCTCGTAGACCTCGCGCTCCAGGACGGCGACGACGCGCGGGTGGTCGCTCAGGTAGGTGACGAACTCCTGCGTGGTCAGGAGCAGCGCGTGCAGGGTGCCCATCGCGACGACGGTGGCCGAGCGGCGGCGCAGCAGCAGCGCGGCACGCTCACCGATGATGTCGCCCGGGCCCCGGAACGCGACGAACCGCTCGCGTCCGCCGCGTTCCACGGAGATCCGCACCGAGCCCGACTTGATCACGATGGTGGTGTCGGCCGCCTGGCCCTCGGCCCACAGGACCGTGCCGACCGGGTAGACGACCTCGCGCGCGGACGCGAGGAACGCGGCCCGTTCGATGGTGGTGAGCTGCTCCCAGAACCCGGCCCGCCGGTCGGACACGGCCGGCCGCAGGGTCCGCGGCGGCGACACGATCCCGGCGGGGACGATCTGGTCCGGGTCGTGGTGGCGGGCGTGTTCGTTCATCGGACCACCCGCCCTGAGCTCGGTGTTCCGGGAAGGTGCGCGCCCGTGGGATTCGCGGGGTGGACGGCGACGGTAGGGGAAGTGATCTGCTGTATTGACATGTCAGGGGACCCCATGCCTCGAATCGCGACTCCGGATTCCGCTCGGCCGACGGGGGCGCCCGGCGCCCGGCGGCGTGGCCGAAGTCACATCACCTATAGCCCGCACCGCGTGATCGCGGTTAGACTGGGTGAGTCCGCAGAAACGTTTTGGCAGGTCAGCCCGATCTTTCTGCGTTTTCGCAGGAGTGTCGGCGCAGACCGGCCGGAATGTCGTCGTGCGGCCCTGGGAGTCGCTCTCCGCTCTCCTTCGATCGTCTTGGCTGCCATACCGGTGATCGGCGGGAAGCGGCGGGCGACTCTGTTCTCTTGTCTGGCATTGCCGAAGTCTCGTGTCCTCTAGTGGCCTCCCGTCCGGCGCATGCCAGGTTCGTTCTCCGTCCGCCCGCGGTGCTCGTGGCCCCGTGTCCGCCGGCGGACCGCTCACCGGAACGCCGTGCCGTCCCGTCCGAGCCCTTCACTGTGTGTCAGCGTAGGTCCTGACGATACGCTCGCACCTTGCCCGGTTGCAACTAGTCTTCTACTATTCTGCTACCTAGCACATTAGTACATGGACTCAAGGTATGCAGCAGTCTGGTAGCTACGACCGCAAGATTTAGGTTGTATGGCGAGGTTTTGTCCTCCGGGTGTGGGGGTCCTTGACCAAGCAGGTGGCGCTATGACGTCGAGTGTGATGCGAGGTCTCGATATGCCATGTAGCATCCAGGTGGGTGGCAGCGACTACTTACAGTGAGCGAGCACGATGACCAGTGACCAGGGGCCGATAGTCCAGAGTGCGCTGCTGCGCACCGAACTCGTCCGCCTGCGCAAAGAGAAGAACCTGACGCAGGAGCAGGTGGCGCGGGAGCTGGAGTGGTCCCCGTCGAAGCTCATCCGGGTCGAGGGCGGCAAGAACGCCATCACCCGGACCGACTTGCAGGCACTTCTCCGGGTTTACGGCGTGACGTCCGAAGGGCGCCAGGAGCGGTTGCAGGCGCTGGCCCGAGGCGCCCGTGAGCCCGCGTGGTGGAACGCGTACCGGGGTGAGCTCGACGCCGGCTTCCTTAACTACGTTGGCTATTCGGCGGGTGCGGCCTACATCCGGCAGTTCCACGGGACGGTCATCCCGGGGCTGATCCAGACGCCCGAGTACGCGGAGGTGCTCTCGACCGGCCAGTCGTCGCCGACGGGACGTGTGCTCGCCGTGAAGCTCCGCATCCAGCGGCAGCAGGAGCTCGGGAAGCGGGAGAACCCGCCGCGCCAGCACTACATCATCGACGAGGCGGTGATCCGCCGCCATGTCGGCATCAAGATCGATCCGGCGATCATGCCCGCCCAGCTCAACCACATCGCCGACTCGGCCGAGAGCAACGATCTGCTGACCGTACGGGTCATCCCGTTCCGGTCGGGGGCGCATCTCGGGCTCGACGGCCCGTTCAGTCTCCTGGAGTTCGAAGGCGACCTGGACGACATCCTCTACCTGGAGGGCCGGCCCGGCGCCAGCCTCATGATCACCGGGGACGACACCCGGATCCCCGAGTACCGGGACAGCTTCGAGCTGCTGCTGGAACAGGCGCTGTCGGCCGAGGAGTCGGTCGCGCTGATGCGGCAGACCGCCGAGGACCTCATGGCCTGACTGACTTCCCTACCGCAACTCTTCCGGAGGTGACAGCGGCATCCAGCATCCCCAAGGCGAGTGGCCGTCATAACACTCTGCGTGATCTTGTGTTCCCTTGTAGGCGGGATAACTAGAACCGTTTACACTCTGGATCGGGAAATTATCCACAAGGTCGTGGTTTGTTGTGCCCTACTTGGTGTTGGCCCGGTGGGTGCCCTCGCCCGATCGGCGGGGCATGACGGCACCCGTCGGCATTGGATGGAGGGTTGCTGGATGGTGTACCTGTCCGACACGGAGGCTGTGCTGAACTGGCGGAAGAGCAGTGCGAGCAAGGACCAGGACGACTGCGTCGAAGTGGCGTCCCAGGGCTCGTCGGTGCTGGTCCGTGACTCGCGCAATCGCTCCGCCGGCGTTCTCGCTCTCGGGCCCGCTCAGTGGAAGGCCCTCCTGAACGCCATCCACAACGGCGCCCCGGACCGCCGTTGAGTCACCAGACTCATTTCCCCGCCTCTTTCAGAGAATTGTCGGATACCACAGCGCTGTGAAGTGTTGACTGGCGACTCTTGACAGGACGCTCCGAGCGGGCGGATTCCGGCGTATCCCTGAGTGAACCCTGAGTCCACCCTGAACCACCCCTGATCACCCTGTTCCGGTGAAGGAACCGCCCCTAGCTTGATCGTCAGCGGTCCCCGGCCACGTCCGGGGACCGGCCGCTCCCGCCTCCCCCGCGATGCGGGCCCCATCTGACGTCCCTTCACCGGAAGGACCTTCATGCTGCGCGAACACAGGCTCGCCCTTCTGGGCGCGGCCGCGGCCGGGGTGGTGGCGCTGGCCGGCGCCGCCGTCCCGGTACGGCCGAGCCTCGCCGCCGCGTCCCCCGTGGCGTCCACGATCGACTGGCACGCCTGCGGTGACGACGGCAAGGCCGAATGCGCGACCCTGCGGCTGCCGATCGACTGGGCCCGGCCGGACGGCCCCACGTTCGGCCTGGCCATCGCCCGTCGCAAGGCCCTGGACCCGGGTGCCCGCGTCGGCACGCTCGTGTTCGGGCCGGGCGGCCCCGGCGACTCCGGCGTCCAGCGCGTCATCAAGCTGGAGGGCGGCATCGACCGCTTCAGCGACCGGCTCCGCGAGCGCTTCGACATCGTCAGCTTCGATCCGCGCGGGATCGGCGCAAGCCACCCGGTGACCTGCTCGGCCGACCTCGTGAAGGCCGGCCCGTCCCCGATGATCAAGAGTGCGGAGCAGTTCCAGGCGACCCTCGTTCACAACGCGCGGCTGCGGGCCGACTGCCGCGAACGCACCGGGCCGCTCTACGACCACGCGGACACGCTCAGCACCGTCCGGGACGTGGACGCGATCCGGGCGGCCCTCGGTGAGCAGAAACTGACCTTCCACGGCAGCTCGTACGGCACGCTCCTGGGCGAGATGTACGCCGAGACTTATCCGAAGAGGGTCCGTGCGATGGTCCTGGAGAGCGTCGACGACCACAGCGTCCCCGACGCCCGGCGGTTCCTGACGTCCGAACTCGCGGCCGCCCAGGACTCGTTCGACCAGTTCGTCGCCTGGTGCGGACGGACATCGGACTGCGCCCTGCACGGCAAGGACGTCCGCGCCATCTGGCGCGACCTGCGGGCCCGCGCCGCCCGTGGTGAACTGCCCGACCCGTCCGAGCCGGGCACAGCGCTGCCGGAGTTCAACCTGGTGCTGATGACCTACAAGGGCTTCTACGGTCCCGACTGGGCGGGCCTGGCCAAGAACCTGGCCGCCCTGAACGCGTCCGGCCCCCTCGAAACGTCACCGCGGCCGTCGGCGGCACCGGCCTCTGCAGAGACCGTCAACGACACGTTCACCGCCCAGTTCTGCTCCGACTGGAGCCTCCCCGTCCGCGACTACCGGGAGTACGCGCAGCTCATGCGGCGGACGGAGAAGGTCGCCCCTGACATGACGTTCGCGCGTCCCGTCGTGGCGATCTCCGCGTGCCTCGGCTGGCCGCAGCCCGTCCGCAACCCGCAGCACCGCCTGGACGTCCGCGGCAGCGCGCCGATCCTGCTGTCGAACGCCGTCCACGACCCCGCCACGCCCTACGCCTGGGCGCAGAACGTCACCCGCCAGCTCGGGCGGACCGGACGCCTCCTCACCTATGAGGGCGCGGGCCACGGCAGCTACGGCCGGGGCCCCTGCATGCAGGACACGATCGACGCCTACCTGATCTCCCTGAAGCTCCCGCCGCGCGGCAAGACCTGCCCGGCTCAGTAGAGGAAGGGGAGCTCGACGCCGTCGGCGCCCGTCAGGCCGGTGCCGGGGGAGCGTCCCATCAGCCAGGCGAGGAGGGACGTGGCAGGGCCTGTGACCAGAAGGTCGCCGTGCCCGTGCTCTTCGCCGGTGTCGGTGGCGCGCAGCCGGAGGTCCGGGGCGTCGTCGCGGCGGGCGTAGGACGCCGTGACGCTCGCCAGCATCCGGGTGGTGAAGGCGGCGGGCCAGTCGCGGGGTGTGAAACCGGCGTCCAGGTCGACGTGATGGACGAGCACCTCGGTGAGGCGGGCGTCGGCGGCGCGGGCGGCCGGGTGGCGGGCGCCCGTCGTCCACTGGACGGTCCGCTCCCAAGCCTCGTCCGGCATGAGCGCGTAGGCGTCGGTGAACCTGGCGGCGCTGTCCCGGACGTCCGCCACGAGGGCGCCGGCCGGACGGCCCGCACCGTCCTCGATCTCGGCGGCGCGGGCCTCAAGGCTCCGGTACTCGTAGGATTCGATGCCGGTCCGGTTCCCGGAGCGGAGCTCCAGCGGAGCGTTGGGAGCCGGACCGGCAGGCCCTCCCGGGGGGTGTGGGGGGTCGTCCCCCCACAGGAGACTCGTGCGGGCCCATGTCAGCAGGCGGGTGCCGCCGTCGGCGTTGCGGGCGACGTGGGTGAGGACGTGGCCGCGCGTCCAGCCGGGCAGCAGCGACGGCGCGCGGGCGTCGGCGTCGTCGAGCCGCGCGGCGGTGGCGAGCAGGCTCCGGGTCGCCGCCTCGATCTCCGCGAGCGGGGTCACGCGAAGGCGTCGGCGTGGGCCTCGGCCCACTGCCGGAAGGTCCGGGGCGGCCTCCCGGTGACGTCCTGGACGGTGGAGCGGACGACCGACTCGTCGAGCGAGCCGCCCACGTAGAAGTCGAAGAACGCGTCGACGTACTCGACCGGCATCTGCTTGCTCATCTCGGCGTGAGCCTCGTCGTCCGGCTGCGCCTCGAAGCGCAGGTCACGGCCGAGGACGTCGGCCAGGACTGACACCTGGTCGGCCGGCCGGGTCGCTTCGGGGCCGGTCGGGTAGTAGATCTGGCCTGCGTGACCGTCCTCCAGCAGGGCCTTCGCCGCGACGGCGGCGATGTCGTGCGGGTCGACGGCGGCCGTGCGGACGTTCGCGAACGGCAGCCGCAGCGTGTCGCCGGCCTGGAGCTGCGGAAGCCAGCGAAGCGCGTTGGACATGAACGCCGTCGGGCGCAGGATCGTCCAGGGCAGGCCGGACTCGTGCACGGCCCGCTCGGTGACGATCATGTAGCGGCTGACCGCGTTGGTCATGTCACCACTGCCCGCCGAACCTCCCGAAAGCTGGACGATCCGCTCGACTCCGGCGCGGCGGGCCTCGGCCAGAACACCCGGCATATCGCGGTAACCGGGAAGCAGGAAGACGCCGTTCGTTCCGTCCAGCGCGGGCGCCAGCGATGCGGGGTCGTCCAGATCGCCCGTGACGTACTCGACGCCGGCCGCCTCCGAAGGCGGTGGCTTGCGCACCAGCGCCCGCACCGGTTCGCCGGACGCGGCGAGGATGGACACCAGTTCGGAGCCGATGTTCCCTGTGGAACCCGCAACCAAGATCATTAAAGTTTCCTCTGGTCAGGAGAGCGGAAGGCCGCCGCGGAGAAAACCCCGGTCGGGCGTACTTCACATCGGAGCCGGTCAGGCCACGCCGAAGCCGAAAGGCCGATCTTCAGGCCCTGTCCGACGCGGTGTGATGTCTTCGGGCGTGAGTGTGGCGAGTTGTTCGGTGGTGAGTTCGGTGCCGGTGCTGGCGAGTTGTTCGGTGCGGCGTGCGTGGGCGGTGACGGCGGCGCGGAAGAGTTTGTCGACTTCGCGTCCGTTGCCGACCCGGAACTCGTCGCGGTTGGCCTCCAGATAGGTGGCCAGGGCCTGTTGGGTGGGTTCGGGGACGCGGTAGTCGGCGGCTTTGGCCTTGCCCAGGAAGATCGAGACCAGGCCCTCAACCGGGTAGGGCTGGAAGTTCAGGGTGCGGGCGAACCGGGAGGCAAGGCCGGGGTTGGTGGCCAGGAACCCCTCCATCTCCGCGGTGTATCCGGCCGCGATGACGATGATCTCGTCGCGGTGGTCCTCCATCAGCTTGACCAGGGTGTCGATGGCCTCCTGCCCGAAGTCGTTGCCCGTTGCGGCCTGGCGGGACAGGGTGTAGGCCTCGTCGATGAACAGCACCCCGCCGCGGGCCCGCTCGAACACATCCGCGGTCTTTTGCGCGGTGTGCCCGATGTACTGCCCGACCAGATCGACCCGTGCCGCCTCGACGACCTGCCCCTGGGCCAGCACGCCCAGCGCGGTGAGCAGTTCGCCGTAGAGCCGGGCGACGGTGGTCTTGCCGGTGCCGGGCGGGCCGGCGAAGATCAGGTGCCCGGTGAAGGGTTCGGCCTCCAGCCCGGCCGCGCGGCGCCGCCGCGCCGAGGCGATCAGGTTCAGCAGGTCACGGATGTCGTTTTTGACCTCCTCCAGTCCGGTCATCGCGGCCAGGCGGGCCATCACGGTGTCGACCTGCCCGGCGTCGCGGGCCTCCCCGAACCGGGCCGCCAGACCACCGGTGTCGAGGTCCAGGTCCTCGGCCACCAGCTCCGACAGCTGTTGCGCCGAGGGCAGTTCCTCCATCTCGCCCAGCCGCTGGGCTTGGCGTTCGATCGCGGCCTCGAACACCTGCCGTGCGGCTCGCCCGTTGCCGAACGAGGCGTCCCGCTTCATTGCCGTGAAGTGCGCCAGGATCGCCTGGCGGGCGTCGTCGGCCAGCTGGTAGCCGTCGGTGTCGGCCTGGGCTTGGACGATCTGGACCAGTTCGGCGGGGGTGTAGTTCTCAAACTCCACCGTGCGGGAGATCCGGGAGGTCAGGCCGGGGTTGGCGGACAGGAACTCGCGCATTTCGGCGGAGTATCCGGCCGCGATGACCACGACTTCGTCGCGGTGGTCCTCCATCAGTTTGACCAGGGTGTCGATGGCCTCCTGCCCGAAATCGGTGCCGGTCGCCTTGCGGGACAGGGTGTAGGCCTCATCGATGAACAACACCCCGCCGCGGGCGCGGTCGAACGCCTCGGTGGTGCGCAGCGCGGTCCCGCCGATGTTCTCCGACACCAGATCGGCGCGACTGACCTCCACGACCTGACCCTGCTCGACCACGCCCAACGCCGCCAGGATCCCGCCGTACAGCCGCGCCACGGTGGTCTTGCCGGTCCCGGGCGGGCCGGCGAACACCATGTGCCGACCAATGGAGGGCCCGGGCGGCAGCCCGGCCAGCCGCCGCCGCTCAGCCACCTTCTGCAGATTGGTCAGCTTGCGGATCTCGCGTTTGACCCCGGCAAGGCCGACCATCGCCTCCAACTCGGCCAGCAGCACATCCGCCGACGCACCGCTCGGCGTTTCCACGCTGGGCGTCTGGCCCTCGGGCTGGGGCGGTGCCTGACTCGCCGGAGCCTCGGACGGCGTCTCGCTCTTGGGCTCGGCGGGCGCCGGCTTCGCGGACTGAGTGGTCGTGCCTGACCATTCGTAGTCGAACAGGTCCGGCTGCCCGTTGCGGACACTCGTCAGGTCGTCGATCTCCACGCTCGACCCGAGGCAGGTGAGGACGCCCCGGCCGTGGTTGTCCACCACCGTGCAGCGGCGGACGGTGAGCTCGGCCTCCGGTTCCACGCTCACGCCGGCGAGCTTGCTGCCGCTGACCGTCACCCCTTCCAGCAGGACGCGGGCGCCGCTGCCCAGCCCGACACCGACCTGCCCCGCGTCGGCGACCCGTCCCCGGACGACCGTGACGTTCGCCCGCTCGGTGAGGGAGAAACCGTTGCTGGCAGCGCCGACGACCTCGCAGTCCTCAAGGAGCGCGACACCCTTGTTGTCCACGACCACGCCGGTCCGCTGCGCCGACTCCATCTTGACCCGCCGGGCGGTCAGCGAGCCGCTGCTCGTGACCCACACCCCGTCGACCTTGGGGCGCACGATCCGGCAGTCCTCCGCGAGCATGATGCCCTTGTCCGCCACGACCAGGGACGTCTGGCCCGAGCTGTGGACCTCGCAATTGCGGATCGCCGCGTCCGCGCGGTCGTCGACCTTGATCCCGGCGCTGGCCGGATCGCTGATGGTGCACTGCTCGATCAGCGGCTTGGATCCCTCGGTCACCCAGATGCCGTGCCCGCCCGAGTCCCTGACCTTGCACGACCGGATGGTCACCGAACTGCCGCTGCGGATCGCCACCGCGTTGCCGCTCGTCCCGGTGACCGAGGTGCCCTCCATGACCCCGGCCGCGGCGCTGTACACGATCGCGCCGTCCTGGATCTGGCAGTCCCGGATCGCCAGCCGGGCGCCCTGCGCCGCCCGCACGGCGACGGAGTTCTTGGTCGTGAACTCGCACTGCTCCGCCAGGACGGTGCCTTCCGCGACCTCCAGAGCGAGGCCGTCGTCACTCCAGTTCCGGACGACGAGCCCCTGCAGCGTCACCTGACCGGTGACCTCGATCGTGGCGACGGTCCGGCCGTCCAGGGTGACCGAACCCGGCCCGCCCACGGCGGTCATGACGAAGTCGCCCGAACTCTTGAACCCCGTGTTCGGGTACGAGCCCGGCTCGATCAGGATGTGCCGCCCGGGCGGTGCATAAGGCGGCAGCGGCGCGTTGAGCGCTTCCAGTACCGTCCGATACGCCCCGGGGGAGGTCAGTGACACGACCAGACGATGCAACGGGCCTCCTCATGAATCACCGTTAATGGTGCCACGAGTTGGGGGGTTCGCGCTTTTTCAGCGGACCCCTCGCGGCCTGAACTGGATGCTGATCCGTGGGCCTTTGACACGGCTGCTCTTCGGGATCGCGTGCTCCCACGTCCGCTGGCAGCTCCCGCCCATCACGATGAGGTCGCCGTGGCCCAGCTCGTGCCGGACCGTCGCTCCGCCGCCGCGGGGGCGGAGCAGAAGGCTTCGAGGCGTGCCGACCGAGAGGATGGCCACCATCGTGTCGTGCGTGGCGCCGCGTCCGATGGTGTCGCCGTGCCACGCCACGCTGTCGCGGCCGTCCCGGTAGAGGCAGAGGCCGGCGGTGCGGAACGGTTCCCCGAGCTCGGACGCGTAGTGCTCGTCGAGCAGCGCCTTCGCCTCGTCCAGGACGGGGTCGGGCAGCTCCGCGTCCTCGTCGTAGAACGCCAGCAGGCGAGGGACGTCCACGACCCGTTCGTACATGCGGCGGCGTTCGGCACGCCAGGGGACGGACGTGAGGAGCCGCTCGAACAGCGCGTCGGCCGCGGGAATCCAGCCGGGCAGGACGTCGACCCAGGCGCCGCGTTCCAGCCGCGTGCGCCGCGCCGAACTCAGCGGCCGCGGACCGCTCTCGTCCGTGCGATCCAGCAGCGACCCTTGGAACATGCCCTCACTGTACCGGGCCGGTCAAACATGTGTTCGATCAAGCGCCGCAGTAGATCGGCCCGTTCAGCGGCGGAAGATCGGTGCTAGTACGCGGAGGGAGAGAACTGAGCAGATCACCAGGCCGCAGTAGCCGAAGAACTCGTAGAGGGTCACGTCCGCCGTCATGGCCGGGCCGCCCTTCAGGCCGAGCAGCATCACCGCCATCACCCCGGCCGTGGAGGCGAGGATGGTGAGCAGCACCTGCTGGAGGAGACCCGTGACCGTGCGCCGGTCGCCCTCGTCCGCGAAGAGCCGGATGTTCATGGTCAGGCGGCCGGCCTCCGCGGCGGCGGTGATGCGGTCCAGCCGGCGGGGGAGGCGGCGCAGCAGTGGCAGCAGGCTGAGCAGCTCGTCGTTCGCGGCCTGCTGGAGCGAGCCGGGCTGGAGCCGTTCCCGCAGGTAGCACTCTCCGAACGCCTGCGCCTCGGTGACGATGCCGAAGCCGGGTGCCAGCTCCGTCAGCCCGCCCTCCAGCGTCGCGAGCGCCCGGAACACGGCCGCGATCTCCGCCGGGACGGCGAGGTCGAACCGCGCGACGAGCCGGAACAGGTCGGTGAACATGGCCATGTCCGGGGTGGTGCCGGGGCCGAGATGGCGGGCCATGAAGGCGCCGAGCGCGCGGGCGAGGGCCTGCTCGTCCAGCTCGTCCGGGCGGGCCACGACCTCCAGGAACGCGTCCGTCACCGCGACGGCGTCGCCCCGGTTCATGGCGTGGAGCATGCGCTGGAGGCAGCCGCGGAGTTCGGTGTCGAGCCGTCCGACGGACCCGAAGTCGATCAGGCCGAGACGTCCGTCGTCCAGCAGCAGGATGTTGCCGGGGTGCGGATCGGCGTGGAAGACCCCGTCCAGGACGATCTGGCGCAGCACCGTGTCGAGGAGGGTGTGGGCGAGCTTCGTCCGGTCCATGCCCTGTGCGTCGATGCGTGGGCCGGCCTTGCCGAGCGGGACGCCGTCCAGGCGTTGCATGACGAGGACGCGGTTCGTGCACAGGTCGTCATACGGATGGGGGATGACGACGTCCGTGCTGCGGCCGGTCGCCGCCACCGACGCCATGTTCCTTGCCTCCACGCGGAAGTCGAGTTCCTCGCGCAGCGCGGTCGCGAACCCGTCCGCGAGCTCGACGACACCGAACGCCTTGGCCCATCCTGCTCGGTCGTGGAGCGTCCGGGCGAGGCGGCCGACGATGTCCAGGTCGCGTTCCACGACCGCGCGGATGCCCGGTCGCTGGATCTTGACCACGACGTCCTCGCCGGACGGGAGCGTGGCCCTGTGCACCTGTGCGATGGACGCGGCGGCGAGCGGAGTCCGGTCGAACGTGGCGAAGACGTCCAGCGGGTCGCCCAGCTCCTCCTTGATGACGCGCTCGATCTCCGGCCAGGGGACGGGTGTGGCGCGGTCCTGGAGCCGTCCCAGCTCCTGGACGAACTCGGCGGGCAGGACGTCCCGCCGGGTCGACAGGACCTGGCCGAGCTTGACGAACACGACGCCGCCCTGTTCGAGGGCGTGCGTGAACGAACGGGCCGTGTGGGTGCTCGGGCGGGCGCGTCCGCGCAGGTAGGGGCCGAGCCCGTGGCGGAGGAAGACGAACGTGATCCGCCAGTAGCGGCGGGTGCGCGCGATCCGCGACCGGACGCCGCCGAACCAGTACAGCGGCGACGGGACGGTACCGGTCGGGACGAACGCCTCCCACAGCACCAGGACGGTCATCGAGACCAGGAGCGCGCAGGCGAAGCCGAGGCAGATGAACCAGGGCAAGGGCGTCAGTTCCCGGCGCACCCCCATGTCACCGATCAGTGCGCTGATGATCGGGCTCGCGACCGCCTGCCCGGCCGCACCCGCCGTCGCCGTCCTGACCAGGGAGAACCGGACGTTGAGGAGTCTTCTCGCCCCGTACGCCATGACCCACGTGTTGATCGCCGTGCCCGTGATGAACGCGACGACCGTCGCCGTAGTACCCACTCCGCCACCGCCCGCAGCTCGCTTTTCCGTCGCGGGCGACGCTATGGAGCGCGGGGTCCGGTCTTCTTCCCGCTTGCGGGGGACTCGTTCGTCCTGACGGGGGACCGGTCGCCGGGGCCCGTTCGTGCCGGCGGGGGGTTCAGAACTCCGCGAGCAGGTCCTTGAGGAACGCGGTGGTCCGGGCGGGACGGGCCGCGCGGATCGCCAGCAGGTCCATGATCTTCTGGTAGCGGACGGCCTCCTGGCCCTCCGGGTAGCGGGCGCCGGTCAGCTGCTCCAGGTAGATCACGTCTTCCAGATCGTGTTCGGCGAACCGCACGATCGTGATCGGGCCGCCCAGCGCCAGATGGCCGCCCGCGGAGAACGGCAGGAGTTGCAGATTCACATTGCGCATGCCCTCAGACACGGCGATCAGGTGCTCGATCTGGCCCCGCATCGTCTCCGGCCCGCCGATCGGCCGCCGCAGCGCCGCCTCGTCGATCACCGCCCACAGCGTCGCGGCGCCGCTCCCGCGGTGGAGGATCTCCTGCCGTTTCATCCGCACCGTGAGGCGCCGTTCGAGCCCGTCATACGCGGCGTCATGGTGTTCGAGCCCGATGACGGCCCGCGCGTAGTCACGCGTCTGCAGCAGGCCGGGGACGTACTGCACCTCGTAGTTGCGGATCGTCGTCGCCGACTGTTCGAGCCCGAGGTACTGCTCGAACCAGCCGGGTATGACGTCGCCGTAGCTCTGCCACCAGCCGGGCTTCTTCGCTTCCTGGACGAGGTCGAGAAAGCTCTTGCGCTCGTCCTCGTCGTCCACGCCGTAGAGGGTGAGGAGTTCGAGGACGTCCCGCGCCTTGAAGCCGTGCCGCCCGAGTTCCAGCCTGCTCATCTTGGACGCCGAACCGCGGATGATCTCACCCGCCTGCGCCCTGCTTAAGCCCCTCTCCTCCCGCATGCGCCGTAACCGCGCCCCGATCTGCATGCGCAACGCGGTCGGACCCGTCTGCCGATTGTCAAGCACAAGATCTCCAGCGTCCCGTACGTTCGTCCCGGCAACCATCGGAGCGTCTCACAGGCAATGGCGGTTGCGCAGGAAACCTCCGGACAGATATATCTAACTGGTCTGCCGCGTTGTGCAAATCACATCTTCGTGTTAAATGCCTCGGCAGGATCGCTCCGTCCGGCGGGGCCGCAAGGGGACCTCGCGGGTGGGCCTCATCGCCGCGGAACCAGAAGGTCGAGGTCGGATCTCGGCACCCCGGCCCGCTCGGCCACCTGGTCGCGGCCGGTTCCGGCCTGGGCGACGATCTCGATGGCGCGGGTCAGCATGGTCGGCTGTTCCAGCGGCTTCGCCGGCCCCGGCTCCTGCCGCCGCCAGCCGCGGGAACTCATGGTGCTCATGGCGTTCCGGTATGCGGTCTCTTTCATAATGCCGAGCGTCCGGGCCCGGTAGAGCAGCGCCGACATACTGACGCGCCATCTCTCCTTTAGCGCGGTCAGCCGCTCCCAATCGGCGGTGGCCGGCAGTTCGCCGGCGATATCGTCCGCGGGCATGAGGAATTCCGCCGCGAAGCGGTGCGCCTGATCTTCGACGATCTTCTCTCCGGGCTCGGCGTCGGCGTGCATCACCAGGTGCCCCAGTTCGTGCGCGCCGTCGAACCGGTTGCGCCAGTAGTCGCCCTTCGCCGGGTTGAAGAAGACCATCGGCCGCGGGTGAACGCCCACGCTGAACGCGTCGACCCGCTCGGCCGCCTGGGGCAGCACCAGGACGAGCACTCCGTGCGTTTCGAGCAGCCGGACGACATGGGGGACGGGCCCGGGTTCGTCGAGCAGTGCCTTACGGGTGAGCCGGGCCGCCTCGACGGGACCGCTGCCGGCGATCTCGTCCGGCGAGACGGGGTATTCGGGCAGATCCACCTCGGGGAAGTCGACGAGATTCTCCAGGACGGCGACGACATCGGTGGCGATGCGCCCATAGGCGAGGGCCTGGTCGCGTTCGATCTGGCTGGTGGACCGCAATGAGCGGAAGTGGGCTCCGTCCATGGAGACAGGAGTGCGTGCGGTCCGGAAGAACTCGACGGGCACGCCCAGCGCGACGGCGAGGCGCCTGATGGTGAGCTCTTCGGGCTTCTGAACGCCCGCCTCGTACTGCCCGATCGCCTTCGGCGTCGTCCCCACGGCCTGCGCGAGCTGGTTCTTGCGCAATCCTCTGAGCCGCCGGGCAAGCGTCAGCCGCTCGCAGTCGAACAGCACCCTGCCCCACCCTTGTCGCTAGGCCGTCTTCCTCTCCTCGCGGAGCCGCATGGGGACGTCTTCCTGCTCGTCCTCCCAGAGCGGCATCGTCCGCTCGACGAGCTTACGACGTGGATCGGGGCCGATGGTGTCGTCCACGGCTTTGACCCAGTGCCAGGCCGTCCCGCCGTCCGCGTTCCACCTGGCCCGGCCCAGGAAGAGCTCCATTTCCAGCGGTGCCTCGGTGGCGCTGTGCGCGAGGACGAGGGTCACGGCCCCGGGCGTGTCGTGCCCCTCGATGCCCAGCGGGAGGCTGAGTTGGGGGTCGTCGATGTAGCTCTGCTGCGCCACGGCCTGCTTGGTGGGGCTGTCCCTGTCCCACCGGATTCCCCAGACGTTCCCGAACTCGTGCCGCTTCAGCAGGATGCGGTAGCGGCCGTACCGCCAGCCGGGCGACCCGTTCAGATCGTCCCGGACGACCTGGGGCTCGGCCTCGAAGACCCGGTCGATCTGCGTGGCCAGCACGTCGAACGCACTGACCCCGTATGACCGCTCCGTGAACCCGGCCGCGCGGCTCAATCCGCCGAACACGGCGAGCGTCGCCTCACGGTGGGCCTCCCGAAGGGCATGCAGGAAGCCCGCCGCCAGGAGTTCGTCCCAAGCAACCCTGTCCTCAGCCACGGTTCGACCATAGCCAGGGGCACCGACATTACGGGTCATGCCGGTTGCAGGGGCGGGCGGAGCGCGCCCGCCCCCGCGGGAGAGGTCAGGTGACCAGCGGCGTGCCGTGCAGGTCCCAGACCTTGTCACCGTCCCCGTCGTTGTTGATGTTGTAGATGACCGCGCCGTCCGCGCTCCAGCCGCCGTCGGCGGTCGAGGTGTAGGCGACCGAGCAGTACCAGTGGCTGCTGCTCGGCTCGCTGTTGATCGTGTCCGTGAAGTCGCACCATTCGTAGTCGTAGACGGTGTCGTTCCGCTCGATGCGGATCAGGACCTCGAACCCGTCGAACCGCTTACCGCCGAGGAACGACCCGTCCCACGAGACGTCGGCGTGGGCGACGCGCCGGTCGGCGCTGGTGTGGTGGATGCACAGTTCGATCCCGACCCAGACGTCGGGCTTGCCCGGCAGGGAGAAGGTCTTCTCGTTGTCGTAGCAGGCGGCGGTGGCCGCCTGGGCCGCGGAGCCGGTGACGAGGGCTCCGGTCGTCGCGAGCGTGGCGATACCGAGGGACGCGGCGATCGTGCGGAAACGTCGTGACCGCATGCTGAACCTTTCGGTCGGAGGGAGGCTCCGATCGGGGCCGAAAGATCACCGGTGAACGAGCGCCTTCAGAGTGAACCGGCCCAGCAGGTCACGCAATACTCAATCTTTCGACTCCCCTGAATGAGTAGACCGGATGCCCGACCCGGAAGGGAGGTGCCCGACCCGGAAGGGGTCGTCACTCTGTGCAGCCTTCGAACTGCGGAACGGATTCGACCAGTTGGATCCCGCTGTGCCCGAACCATTTCCGCAGCAGCCGGCCGGCCGTCCCGTCCTGGTACATCGTCGTGATGGCGCGGTTCACCCGCTCGCATCCCTCGATGTCGCCCTTTCGCATCCCCACCCCGTACTGCTCGTCCGTGAAAGGCGCGTTCAGGATCCGCAGATCCGGCGCCGCGAACCCGGCCAGGACCAGATCCCCGGTGGAAACGGCATCGACCGTCCCGCGACGCAGTTTCGCGACGCAGTCGCTGTAGGACGCCCCCGGGACGAGCTGCGCCGGAATGCTCAACCCGGTCACCACGCGTTCGGTCGACACCGATCCGCTGGCCTCGCACATCTTCCGTCCCGCCAGGTCGCGCACGCCCTTGATCCGCGTCTGGCCACGCCGCACCATGACGTCCTGGTGGGCGACGTAGTAGGGCCCGCCGAAGCTCACGAGCCTGGCCCGATCCGGCGTGATGGAGTACGACGCCAGGACGAGGTCCACGACGTGATCGTTGAGCTTCTGCTCCCGGTTGTCCGACCTCACCTCCTGGAAGGTGACCCGGGAGGCCCCGAGATGCCGGGCGATGTACGTCCCGACATCGACCTCGAATCCCCGGAGGATTCCGTCCTTCCTGAACCCGAGCCCTGGTTGGTCGGCCTTCACGCCGACGACGATGACGTCTTTGCCGTTGACCGAGGCCCTTGCGGTCGCACACGCGACAAGACCAAGAGCCAAAACTAAGAGAACGAAAATGGCACGCACAACCTCATGGCTAGCGGTGGAAACCGTCCGTCAGATGAACGCACGACAGCCACGCAATGCCGGCAGATGAACCTATCGACGCTTCTCCGGGGCGCCGATGGCGACGAGCCGCACTTCCCAAAGCCGCGGCTCGGGTCCGATCCGCCCTTCCCGCACCCAGAGGGCGTGGATGGTCAGCAGCACGAGCTTCCGGGCACCGAGGAACAGCAGAACGGCCAACGGCAACTCACCGAGCAGCGCCGTGAGGACGCTCAGAACGAACTCGCCCGACCCCCACGAGAGCCAAACGTCGAACCAGGCGTCGCACACGAGCAACGTCCCACTGACGACCTGCCCGAAAATGGCGATCTGCAGCCGCTTCCAAACGGCGAACGCGGTGGCGCCGATCGCCAGCGTCAACGCGACATCGAACCCGATCCAGGCGACGGCCCACTGCCCCGCCGTGAAATGCTGCGGCAGTGTGAACGCCAGCACGACCGTCCAGGGCACGAGCCAGGCACAGCAGCCCACCAGCAATGCCAGCGCGAGCCAGCGCCGCCGCCGATATTGAGGCTCCTCAAGAGGATCCGCATCCCCGGCCGCGATCAACGCTCGCAGCAACGTGGCCCGCTCGTCCTTCGAGAGCCCCCGGACCTCTTCAGGCGTCAACACCCCGGCTCACCTCCTCCGCAATCCCCTCGCCGCCACCCTAAGGAACCCCGCATCCGGCGTGTTAGCGCCGGCTGGGGGCGAGGAGGGAGCGGACCAGGCGGTGGCGGGAGAATTCCCCAAATGAGGTCAGGCGGGCCAGTTCGTCAGGGATGAGGCGTTCCCAGCTGGGACGTTGCTCCCAGGGGAAAGCCTCGGCGACGGCGCGGTTGAAGGAGAGACCTCGGTCGCGGGCGTCCTGGGCCCGTTCGGCCAGTCCTCGCAGGAAGCGGAGCTTGTTCTCCAAGATGTGACGCGGGTCCTCACGCACGACGACGCCAGGGATGTCCGGTACGTCGCGCCGGAGCGTGTGGACCCGCCCGTGTCCCTCGACCATGAGATCGAAGTCCAGGGTCAGCAGTTGCTCCAGGGTGGCCAGCCAGGCCGTCCCGTCGGTCTCCGCGTTGGAGGCCGAGAAGTAGGTGTCGATAAAGGTGTCGCCGACCAACAGGATCCGCTCCTGGCGGTCGTAGAGGACGACGTGGTCGCTACTGTGCCCGGGCGCAGGGATGACCTCCAACCGGCCACCGGGAAAGTCGATGGCTTCACTGCCGTCGTGGACGGTACCGGTGACAGGCGCAGGGGTCCCGAAGGCGAAGGCGCGAATGATCGGAAGCCGGGTCGGCGCGCGGAGTTGTCCGGCGACCGAGCCGGGGAGATGGAGGGAGGCTTGACAGTGGTCCGCCGCCCAGCGCAGGTTCCCCGTGTGCTCCTCGTGCGCATGGGTCGCGGTCACCGCTGTGACGGGCCGTGAAGGGCGCGCCGCCAGATGGGACCGCAGTGACCCGCGCATCCTGACCGAGCCGGGATCGACGAGGACACCGCGGTACCAGACCGCGGCGAACCGCTCGCCGAACAGCAGAGGGACGAGGTCCGCCGTCGCGGCGCCCAGAAACCACAGTTCGAGGCGGTCGTCGAGGATCGTGAACCGCCGCCGATAGGTCCTGAGGTAATCGTGCACGTGGTGGACATGCTCACCGGCCGCCGCGGCGGCTGAGCGGGGCAACCACCGGAACATTCCGAGTGTGTAGCCGGACCAGAACCCGAACGCACGTTGTTTGAACACGTTCAAACAGTAGCGCTGAGGGTGCGCGCCACGGAACGGCGGGCCGCGATACGCGCGGGCAGGGCTGTGAGCGCCGCCGTCACCAGCAGCGACACGAGCACCGCGGTGAACAGCCACCAGGCGGGCGGCATGATCGCATCTCCGGACAGGACGATCCCCACGGGGACGCCGATGACGGCGCCGGGCACGGTGGGCAGAAGCTGCGCGGCGGACAGTCCGGCCGTTATCTGCCCGGGGGTGGCGCCGAGGGTGCGCGCGATGGCCATGGTCGGGCGGGTTTCCAGCGCGGTGGTCCAGGTGATCGTGATGATGTTCACCGAGGCGAGCGCGGCCAGCGCGAAAGTGACGGCCAGCAGTACGTGGCGTCCTAGCTCGATCTGCACATTGCCCAGGTCCGAAGAGCCCAGGCCGTAGTTGTGAACGGGCTGGGCGTAGAACGTCAGCAGGGCCGTGGCGCCGATCATCGAGACCGCGATGCTGCACGCGTGCAGGACCGCGCGCCCGGGGCGGCGGGCGATCAGGCGCAGCCCGAGCAGCAGCGGGGTCGGCAGCAACGCCGACACCCTGTTCAGCCGGGCCCGGCGCCTTGGGAGGCGGGCGGTGTCGGCCAGCGCGGCGACGGTCTCGGTACGCAGGGCCCGCACGGTCGGTCCGAGGGTGGTCAGGACCGCTACGGCCAGGGCGACGACGATCGTGAGGAAGACGGTGTCGCCGCTCGGGCCGGTGGCACTGGTGAGGAGGCTCGCGGTGGGATTGACGACCAAGGGCTCGGTAAGCCGTGCGATCGTCAGGCCCAGCGCGTCGGCGAGCAACGCCAGGATCAGGTATTCGGCGAACAGGACGGCGGCGATGAGGCCTGGGGCGGCACCGACGGCCTTGAGCAGCCCGACACGGCGGGTCTGCTTGGCGGCACGTCCCGCGGCCAGCGTGGCCACACCGCCGATGGACAGGAAGCCGAGCAGCCAGCTGCCGATGACCAGGACCGGCTGGCTCTGCCTGAGTATGACCTTGTCCTGCGCGGCCATGAACTGCCAGGTGAAGAAGTTCGTCGGGTACTGGTCGCTGTAGGGACGGCGAGAGACCACGAACTCCTGAGCGGCGGCGGGGTCCCGCAACTTCAGGTAGAGGAGCGAGGTCACCGGAACGTCGGCGGCCACCAGCGCCCGGGTGTCGGTCTTGCTCACCCAGACCAGACCGGTGGCGTCGTCCGGGCCGCCGCCCGGGCCGTTCATCGCCGCCCACGGGTAGACGGTGTGCGCCGCGGTCACGGCGATCCCGACGACGGGACGCGAGTGGCCCGCGAGGGTGACGCGGTCACCGACCCGAACCCCCAGGGCGGAGGCGAAGCCGCGTTCGAGCACCACCCCGCCGGGACGTACCCAAGTGCCCGAGGTGACCAGCGGGCGATCGATCGGCCCCGGCTTCGCGTCGGCGCCTTGCGCCACCGCGCGGGACGTGAGGCCGTGCGCCGTCAGCGTCGTGTAGTACTGGCGGTGCGGCCCGCTGTGGCCGGCGACCCCGGGAGCACGCTCCAAGGCCGCCATCGCCGAAGTCGCGGTCCGGCCGCTGTCAGGGGTGAGCGCCACCACGTCCGGTCCGGCCGTGGCCGCGCGGGTCTGCTGGTAGAGCGTGCCGGTCGCCCCGTTCAATGACATGCCCAGGGCCAAAGTGGCGGTGGCGGCGGTGATCGAGGCGATCAGCATCGCGGCCTGGGCGGGATGCCGGCGCACGTCGGCGGCAACGAGGCGGAACACCAGCAGGATGCGGCCCACGGCGTTCAGCCCTCCAGCCCGATCAGTCCGTCGAGCCGTCCGGCGCCTGCCGGCCCCGTGCCTGCCAGCCGGGCGTCGTCGACGAACGTCCCGTCGCGCATCGAGACCACCCGGTCCGCGGTGGCCGCGACCCGCTCGTCATGCGTGACGATCACGAGGGTCTGCCCCGCGGCACGCAGGTCCTCGAAGAGCCTCAGCACATCGAGCGTCGCCGCGGTGTCCAGGTTCCCGGTCGGCTCGTCGGCCAACAAGATCAGCGGCTCGTTGGCCAGGGCGCGGGCGATGGCCACCCGCTGCCGCTGGCCCCCTGACAGCTCCCAGGGCAGATGCCGGGCGCGGTCGGCGAGCCCGACCCGCTCCAGCAGAAGGGCCGCGCGGCGCCTGGCCGCGCGCGGCGAGCGCCCGGCCAGCAGCGCGGGCAGCTCCACGTTCTCCGCCGCCGACAACTCCTCCACCAAATGGAAGGCCTGGAAGACGAACCCCACCGACCGGCGCCGCAGCCGGGCCAACGCCCGCTCGCTCAGGGTGTCGATCCGCCGGCCGGCCAGCCACACCTCCCCGCCGGTGGGGCGCTCCAGCCCGCCCAGCATGTGCAGCAGGGTGGACTTCCCGCAGCCGCTGGGCCCCGTCACCGACAGCATCTGCGCCGCCGGTACGTCCAGGTCGACTTCATCGACCGCCCGGACCAGGCCCTGCCCCTGGCCATGTTGCTTGGACAGGCTGCGGACCTGCAGCACGTCGTCGCCCTCGTTCATGCACCCTCGGATTCGTTCTCGAGCCTCGACCAGACCCGCTCGCAGGCTTGCAACCAGCGCAGGTCGGCCTGCAGCCGCAACGCGACCCCTTCCAGCAACAGGCCGGCGGTCGAGCCGTCCGGCTCGGCCAGCATCGCGCGCTGCGCCTCCCCCAACCGCCGCAGCAGCTCGCGGCGCTGCGCGTCCACCAGCTCCACCGGATCGGCGAGCCGGCCCGCGGCCGCCGCGGCGAGTTTGAGGTGGAACTCCGCCAGATTCGGTTTCGGCCAGCTCACCTCGGCCAGCCAGGCCGCCACCCGCTTCTGCCCGGCCGGCGTCAGCGCGTACACCTTGCGGTCCGGCCGGTCCGGCAGCCCTTCCGCGCGTTCGCAGACGACCAGTCCCGCCTTCTCCAGCCGGGCCAGGGTCACGTAGACCTGACCGGCGTTCATCGACTCCCCGAGGGGACCGAGCGCCCGCCGCAGCCGCTCGCGCAGGCGGTACCCGTGCGACGGTTCCTTCGCGAGCATCGCCAGCACCGCGTCCTGCATGCATCACCCCTAACGGCTAGCTAATAGTTAGCGGTTAGCTGATACGTCCGTCAAGCGAGACCTCCGGCCGACGCGGCCCACCGCACCGGCTGCACCACCAGCATCAGAGGGCAATCAGCGTGAGGGAACCGCCGATGAACATGCGGTGGTAGCCAGGGTGCCGCGTTTTGGCCCGAACAGCTGATAGTGATTCCTGGGGCCAGAATCAGCCCATCTTTGGGTGAGTTCTGGGTCCGGTGCCGACTTCCGGGACACTAGTGATCGGGTCTGGCGTGCTTGGTGTGAATGGGAGGTGTCGTGGGGTCGGATCGTGCCGCACCGAGGGTGAGCCGGGATGAGTTGCTGGCGATGATGCCGGAGGTGCTTGTGGTGGCCAGCGATCTGGGGCACCCGATCCACCTGGTCGAGCACAACGGCCGTCTCGTAGTGCTGGATGGGTTCCACCGGCTTCTCAAGGCCGATATCGAGGGACGCGTCGAGGTCGAGGCGATGGTGCTGTCGCCGGCGGACTTGGAATCGATCTGTGCCCCGGAGCGGATGTAGTAGCCCGTCAGCTGTGACCGCGCTCGGTTATGAATTCCGTTGTGATAAGGGGGAAGAGGTCGGGTGGTTGTTCGTTCTGGAGCTCCGACCGCTTTATCGTGTGGCGCACGTTCATGCGGTGCGGCATGCTGGCCTGCAGTGGCGTGAGTGCTTGGGGGCCGCAACTCACGCGTAGGCGGGCCGCCACTCGTTCTTGAAATCATGGATGGCCGCCGGGGGCGTGAGCCCACGACGGCCACCGGCCTTCGCGACGGAGGTTCAGCCCTGCATGCCGTGCGCACCCTCCGAAAGGTGATGGGTGCGACCGCGCGTGCTCCTCAGCGTGACGATGCCCATCATGAGGAGCCAGTAGCTGAGGATGGCCCCCATCGACGCGGTCGTGCCCCAGCCGTTGGCGGCGTAGAAGAACGAGGGCTCATTGCCGAAGAAGAGCGATGGAATGAAGGCGAAGTTGACCGCCGCGAGCACGTAGGCCGAGGTGCCGGTCCATCGCGGGAGGACGTTCGTCTTGGTGACGGCGTATCCCAGGGCGACCAGGAAGAAACCCAGCAGCATGCGTCCGATCGAGCCGTAGAGGATGTAGGTGCCGCTGACGGCGATGGTGGGGTCGATCGGATGGTCGGCCTCGATGACCGCCCCGGCTTCCAGCCCACTGGAAACCAGGGTGACCACGACGTAGCTGAGCCCGGTTGCGAACGCCAGATTGCCGACCCACTCGTGCCGTGAGTCGACGCTCTTGATGAACTCCCGGAACGTCGTCACGAAGACGAGCAGGAACCCAAGGGCCAGTATCCCGATCAACAGCCGGCCGAGAACATTGGCGTCCGGCGGCGGCCCCGAGTAAACGAAGTACAGCGGAACCTCGACGATGAAGGCGGCAGCGGCGGCAAGGCACGACCACCCGGTGAAGCGACGAGCAAGAACTGTGTCCACGAGACACCCTTTCTGGGGGGCTGGCATCTACGTGAAACTCTGCCGGGCCGGCCCCAGGGCTGTCCGTGGGCGTGAACCCCGCATTCCGGTGGGCTTACCTCTACCTCTCAGGCCGTCGCCCTGGACGTCGTGAGTCCGCTCCACCCGACTCAGTTCGCCTTGCGCCTGCGCCGCTGCCGACTGCTCTTAACCGGCGAGGACTTCCCTTCTGCGACGAGCTGCTCATGCTGCTGCCACCCCTGGAGCCACTTCCACCCGGACCCAAGCGTTGCGGTAGTGGCGGCCACCATGAACGCGGTCACCTGGGTCTCATCGAGGTGAGCCCCCGGTACAAGCTGCGCCACGATCCCGGCCAACCACCCGGCCGCAACAGCGAACACGGGCGTGAACAACGCAACCCCGCGCCCCAACCAGGAAGCCTCCCCGTCCACACCCTCACTCTCCTCAGCCGGGACGTCCTCAACCGCGCTGTCGACCACAGAACCACGCTCCACGACAAGCGGAAGGACGACATGGCGCCAGCGGTCGCCCTCCCATTGACCTGACGGTCCAAGAGTGCCGCCACGGTCGCACAACCGTCCGCCAAAGCCACCGACAGACCCTGGCCGGCTCTACGCTCCAGAACTCCCCGCGGGACGAGGCCCCACCGCTCATACGGTCAAGGACCTGGCCCGCGCCCTGGAGTCGGCGCCATTCGACGCTGCCCCGGAGGATCTGGTTGCCCGCCGCGGAATCCACCCGGCCCGAGCCGGCGGATTTCCCGGTCTGGGCCCTTTCTTCGGGTTGGCTCCGCCCTTGGTTGCGCGTCAGCCGCCACCGTCGCCGTCGCCGGGTGAAGCCCCGGTGATGGCCTGCGTCTGCTGTCCGGTGATCTCCTGCAGCGGAATGTCGTCGTAATTGCTGACGACGACGCCGACCCACCCGGTGTCCGGGTAGATGCTGTAGTAGGTGAAACTGCCGGGGTGGGGGCCGCCGCGCCCGAGCTCCCATTGGCCTTCGACGATGTGGGCTGTCGGCCCGTAGGTGGCGAACCCTGGGGAGCCTCGGAAATTGGGGGCCTTGACCGAGGTGTACACGTCGGCCCAGGGCGGGTCGAGCACGGTGCCGTCGTACAACGCTTCCGCGAACCGGACCATGTCCGGTGCGGTGACGAACCCGCCGTCCGGGACGAAGTTGCGGGCATTGTTCTGGCCCGCCATGCCCGGGCTCGGGCTGTCCTTGTCCAGGTTGCGGACGGCGTCCACCCAGCTGCCGTCGGCCTGTTTCATGTACGAGTGCGCGATGTGCTCGTCGGCCAGCCACTGCGGCCTGGTGTAGTACCCCGAGCCGGTCATGCCGCAGCGCTCGAAGATGTGCTTGTGCACGTAGTCCCAGAACGTCATGCCGGACACCGCCTCGACGATCTGCACGACGACTTCCGAACCCCAGCCGGGTTTCTTCGAACCCGCACCGGGGGCTGCGTCCAGCTTCGCCTGCCGGGTGTACTGCTGGTCGTACTCGAGCTGCTCTTCCTTGCTGTGGAAGATGCGTTGGTAGTCGCGCTCCGGAAAGGACAACCCTGAGGTGCCCATAAGCAGGTGGTGGACGCGCACCTGCTCAGCGATCTCCTTGGCGAAACCGGTCAGGTAGGTGCCGACCGTATCCCACAGCTTCACCTTGCCCAGCTGCGCCAGCTGCACGATGGACAGGCTGATGAACGGCCCGCCGTACTGGTTGAACGCGACACCTTCGTGGTTACGGATCCCCTTCTCCTTGTCGGCCATGCCGTGGCTGCGCGACAGCACCGTCCGGCCCCGGTGCGACAGCAGCACCACTCCGGAGAACTTGTCCTCGGCGGCCAGCTTCGCGATGTACCGGTCGTAGGCGCCGCCGGGACGGGTGTCCGGCGGGATCGGGCCGAGTCGTGCACCTCTGCCGGTTCGTGCCGAGGCCGCCCCGCCCAGCAGCGGCGCGGCCGCGGCGGCACCGGCCACCACGGCGCCGCCCCGCAGCATCGAACGCCGGTCCCACTCCCTGTCACTCGCACTGGCCATGGCCTTTTCCTTCTCCCTTTTCGTGATCACCTTCCCCCGCGACTTTCTAGCCAGCGGACGGTCACAGCACGGTGCCGACAGCTGTGACCCGGCAGTGACCCGGGTCTGCGGCCAGAATGGGGTGATGCCGACACCGCCATGGACTCCGAGGCCAGGGCGCCGGGCCCTCGGCACGGACCGCTGTGGTCGGTGTCTCCATCGAAAACCGGAGACTGTTGCGGCGGCGTATGCGATTTTCGATACGCCCGCGATACACCCAACCCCCGGCATCCCCGGCATCAAGGAAATGGTGCAAGCCGTGAAAAGGTCCCGCCGCTGCTGATCGCGACAGCCCGGCAGCTATTGCGGGTGCTGGACGACTCGTCGGTGACCACCGCACCGCCGAGGCGACTGAATAGCTGGACCTGTGTGAACTCCCTGAACCAGCGCTACTCAGGGTTGGAGGTCTGGGCGCCGTCCTGTTCGGGTGCGGTCCTCCCGAGGCGGAGGCTGGCGAGGACGGTGTCCACGGATTGTTCTGCCACGGAGCGGGTCAGGGGTAGGTGGCCGAACAGAATGCGGTAGTAGAGCGGGGCCGCCAGGGCGTCCAGGACGAAGTCCAGGTCGAAGTCGGCGCGGATCTCGCCGCGTTCGGCGGCCGAGCGGAGCGTGGCGGCGGTGGTGGCGCGGCGGGGGTGGAACACCCGGTCCAGGAAGCGTTCGGACAGTTCGGGGTCGGTGTGAAGGTCCGCGACGAGAGCGGGCAGCACGCGGCCGAGGGGTGTGCCGGCCAGAGAGTCGACCACTGTGGTGATGCCGGTGATGAGGTCGGCGCGCAGGTCGCCGGTGTCGGGGGTGGGGCGCAGGCCGAGGCCGTCGGCGACCGCGTCGACCACGAGGTGGCGTTTGGAAGGCCAGCGGCGGTAGACGGCTGGGCGATGCACTCCGGCGCGCTGGGCGACGGTGCCCATCGACAGCGCGGGGTAGCCGACCTCGCCGAGTAGCTCGACGGTGGCGGCCAGCACGGCGCTGTCGATGCGCGGGTCGCGTGCGCGTCCAGCCATCAGAAGACGGGCTTGGGCACCAGGACGACGCGCCAGCCGTCCGGGTCTGCGAAGGTCAGGGCGCCGTTCTCGGTCCAATAGGGGTTCTCCGCCGGCACCGGTTCGTGCCCGGCCGCCGCGAGCCGTTCGACCACGTCGTACATCCGCGCCTCGCCCGCGAAGTACAGCACGAGCAGATTGTCATCGGTGGGCGCCGGGCACGGACTGCCGTCTGCGTGGGACGTGAACTCCAGGTGGTAGTCGGTGCCCGGGAGGCCGAGCATCACACCGTCATAACCGGCGTGGCCGTTGAACCGGTAGAGCTCAAGCAGGCCCAGGTGATCCCTGTAGAAGGTGACCACCTCGTCCAGCTTGTCGGTGGGCCGCGCGACCCGTACCTGCGCCACCGCAAGGCCATCCGGCCAGGCTTGCGTCTCTGTCGCCATGCCCATAACGGTACACGATGTACCGAATTATGAACCGACCGCACCGGCCGTCCTCCTGCGCGGTCCGGCCCCGTGACCGGCACCCGCGCCCGACCCTCATCCAGATGCGCCCAGGACGGCGCCGCACATCACGCACGCAGCGGGACGACGATCTCGGCATGGCTCAACGCCGCCCCATTGCCGATGAGCCGTGTCGGGTCGGCCGATAGGTCAGCACCTGCGTGTGGCCGTCGAAGGTCTGGGCTTCCAGCAACTCCAGGTCGAAGTCGTCCGCACCGTCGAAGATCCGGTCCACGCCGGTCGTCCCGGAGATCACCGGGAAGACCGTCACCTCGATGGTGTCGATCAGGCCGGCGTTCAGCAGTGCCCGGTTGAGCGTCAGGCTGCCGTGGGAACGCAGCGGCACGTCGGATTCGGCCTTGAGCCGCGTGACCACCTCGACAGGATCGCCGGACTCAATAGTCGTGTCCGGCCAGTCGAGCGGCTCGGTCAGCCGACTGGAGAGCACTGTGACCGGAGAGTCGAACATGCGCGTGATCCACCCGTCGAGCAGGCTGCGGTCAAAGCCTGCGTTAAGGAACGGCGCGTTCGACGAGTAGGTCTTGGCCCCGAGCACCATGCGCAGCGGGTCGCGGTAGGCAGCGGCGCGATGCGTGAGGAATTCGGGGCCCTGCTTGCCCCAGTAGCCGCCCCAGTCGCCGTCGTGGTTGGCGAAGCCGTCGAGCGTGGAGAAGATGTCGAAGGTGTACGTGGCAGTCATGGTGTCTCCTTGCGGGAAGTCGGTCGCGCCGCGCCTTGTCGCGGCCTCACCCGTTCTACGAACACCACCGCCCCGATCCGACACGCCTCCCGGATTTCTTTCGGAGAACTTCGTTGCCGGTGGGCGTCGGCGGCCAGCGCAACGACGTGGAGGGGATCCATGGCCGCGATCGCGTCGGGGACGGTCGCAACGGCGGCGGTCTTGTAGCCGGTGAACCCGTCCATCGCCACGCCCTCGATCCCGTCGCGGAAGGCGCTGCTTTGGGCGCAAGCCAGGCCTTGAACACTGCTTTGGAGCGGCCGTCGACCATGTCCAGTTGCAGCGCCGGGCCAGTGCCGTCAGGCACCGGTGTCAGGTCGATGATCACCGTGACGTACTTGTCCCGCGACGGGAGTGTCGCCACGCGTGCTCGTCGACACCGAGGACTTGCACGCCGTCGAGACGGTGCGGGTTGCTGATCAGCCCACGGTGTCGTTCGCGGTTTTTCGCGACACGTCCAACCCTCGGCGACTCGGGAGACCCTGACCTGCGCGGACATGCGCCTTGGCGGAACCCCCGATCGATATCCCGACGCCCTGCCTGGACGCGCCGGGGGCAAGAACCTGGTGCTCGTCAGGGGAAAGAGGTGTCGTGGACCCCCACCGGGGCGCCCATCGCCTCCTGCAGTGACTCCAGGAGCTTTTCCAGGTCGCGCCCCTCGGGCTCGTGCAGGAACGTGGTCACGGCGGCGTAGACGTCCACCGTCGCGTACGGATGGTCCGCGTCGTACTCACCCATGAGAAACCGGGCGAAGGTGGGCGATTCCGGGTCCTCGTCGAGCACCCACCTGCCGCCGACGTCGCTGAACATGTACTCGGCGCAGTACGCGGTCAGAAGCAGGTCGAAGGGCTTGTAGCCGATCATCTCGAATGGGGTCAGGTCCCCGGACGCGCAGATGGTGCTCATGTGCATGAGGCCGTGGCTCGGGTGTTCCAGGAGGACCTCGGGCGGATCCCAACGGGACAGTCCGCCCAGGTGGACGACCAGTTCACGACTCGCTTCGACCCAGGTCGGCAGCAGTTCCCGGCGCTCGTCGCGGACGAGGGTCGCCGCATCCGGGGTCAGCGGGTCGGGCAGCGGCTGCTCCGGATCGAACGGGTACGCCATGAACTCTCCTGATCTTGGAACGAATTGAACACGCACGTTAACGCACCCGGCGTCGAGCAATCAGCCAGCAATGCAGACCTCGGCTTGCTGCTCCTCGGAACGAGCCACACCCTCGCATGTGGTGGTGCGAGGTCGCGGTCCCCTGCGCACCGGCGCTTCACCGAGTGGACGCGCTTGTGCGCTGAGCTGCGGCCGGCTGCTGCTGGACGAGCCGGGCGCACGGGCAACCGGGCGGTTGGTGCCCTCCGCATGTGTTGCGGGCGTGGTGGTGGGGCGTCGCGTCGCCGGCCGAGAGCGCCAGGGGCAGCGCGGCTGCGACCTTCTCCAGTGTGGGTGTGTCACGCTGTGTGCGTGGTGGATGTGGTTCAGTCTGGACGGTCGCGGTGGCGGCTTGGGGTTGCGATCACGTCTGCCTTCGTCGCCGTCGTGGGTGGGTGCGGGGTGGCGGCCGCCTGGCGGCTCGGGTTCTTCAACTCGGACGGACGGTTCGACGACCTTGACGCCTGTGCGCTCATGCCGGATGCGACGGCTCTTGCGCCCTTGGTTTCGAACGGTGCGAGTGAGGCCGTTGACTCCCGGCCTCGGACGTTGTTCGGGTTCGGCGGCGGTCCTACACGGTCTGAGTGCAAGTGGAGCAGCGTCCCGGCAGGGGTGGACCGGCCGTTCCGGACTGTGCGGGTCTTCGTCGAAACCACGCATGCGACCTCGGATGCAAGCGGCCCGGAGAATGCCGCGGAGTCGTTGAGGGTCTGGCATGACAATCGGGTGCGCAGGGGCTCCGGGATGACGTCCGTGGACATCGGCGAGAAGGGGTACGGGATCACCGACACGGCGACGTACGTCATCGCCTTTGCCCGCATCGAGGTCTTCGACGTCCACGTCAAGTTCAGGGTCTCCAACGCGGTCCTGGACGTCTCGGCGCGCATGCATGACCAGCCGGGGGATAGTGAGCGGGCGCAGGTGGAAGGTCTGGCGAAGGCGGTTGCGGCGCGTCTTCCCTCGGGTGACTGAGGCTTCCTCTCGGAAGCGACGTCGAGGGGTTGAATCTCCCCCAAGGGGAGGTGTCAGGGTTTGGACATGAACGGGCGCGGGGGCTACTCGATCGGGGAGCTGGCGCGGATCAGCGGGGTCACGGTCAAGGCCGTGCGGTTCTACTCCGAACGCGGGCTTGTGCCGGAGGTCGGAGAACGGCCGCGGGCCATCGGCGGTATGGGGCCGATGCCGTGGAGCGGCTCGGCCTGGTGCGGACGCTGCGCGACCTGGGGATCGACCTTGCGTCCATCCACAAGATTCTCGACCGGCGGATACCGGCCGGCCAGGTCGCCGCCGCTCATGCAGAAGCGGTCGCGGTGCAGATGCGGGTGCTACGGCTGCGGTACGCGGTGCTGTCGGCGGCGGCCCGGCGCGGCTCCACACTCGAGGAAATGGATCTCATGCATCGACTCGCACTCATGTCGGCGGCTGAACGAGACAGGCTCGTCGCCGAGTTCCTGCACAGCACCTTCGGTGATCCTGACGACGCCCCGCTCTCGCTCGTCCTGCGTCGGTCGCTGGCACCTGAACTTCCGGACGACCCCACGACCGAGCAGGTGGAAGCCTGGGTGGAGCTGGCCGAACTCACCCAGGACCCCGGATTCCGCTCGCTGATGCGCGGTCTGTTCACCGACTACGCCGTCCAGGACGCTCCGGCTCCGCCGCGCAAGCACATCGTCGCTCGAGTGGCGGAGACCGTGGCACCGCTGATGGCCACAGGTGTCGCTCTCGACTCGCTGGAGGCGGCGCAAGCCGTCGAGAAGATCGCCGGTGCCTATGCCGATCTCCAGGGACGGCACGACGATGCCGGCCTGCGCGAGAGCCTCGCCGCCCACCTGGCCGCCGCCAACGATCCGCGCCGTGAGCGGTACGAATCGCTGCTGTCGATCATCAACGGCTGGGGGCCACCTGATTTTCGCCGACAGGAGCTGGAATGGTTCCTCGCGGCGCTTGCTCGGGCCGAGCAAGGATAGGACAGGCGCAGCGCACGGTGCGGCTCCTATGCCGCGTGGGTCGGGTGGCTGAGCCTGGCTTTCAGGGCCTCGGTGAGTCGGTGGACGTCAGCCTGGGTGGTGCGCCAGTTGCTGAAGGCGGCGCGGAGTGCGGGTGCCCCGGCGTACGTGGTGGGGGTGAGGAACGCTTCGTCCTTCAGTTCGTCGGCGAGGTCGGCCAGTCGCTCGGCGGTGGGGTCCTCGGCCAGCGTGAAGCAGACGACGTTCAGGCGGACCGGTGCCAGCAGGCGCAGCGCGGGAATCGTCTCGATCGCCTCGCCGAGCGCGTGTGCACAGGCGGTGTTCCGCTGGACGATCTCGCGGTGCCCGTCCCTCCCATAAGCGCGAAGTGTGAACCAGGCGGCGAGCGCGCGCAGGCGCCGGGAGTTCTCCGGAGCCAGGTGGACATGGTCGGGGGTTTCGCCGAGCGGGCCGAGGTAGGCGGCGGCGTTCTGGAACACTTTTACCTGGAGGTCCGGGTGGCGGGTGAACTGCACGGCGCTGTCGTAGGGGACGTTCAGCCATTTGTGCAGGTCGATGCAGACGGAGTCGGCGGCGTCGAGGCCGGCGACCAGGTCCGCGTGGTCCGGCGACAGGGCCGCGAAGCCGCCGAAGGCGGCGTCCACGTGGAGCCAGAAGTCGTGGCGTTCCCGCAGTGCGGCGATGGCGCGGAGGTCGTCGAAGTCGACGGTGTTGACCGTGCCGGCGTTGGCGACCACCACGCACGGGCCATCGACCCGCGTCAGCGCCTCCTCCAGTGCCGCCGGGTCCACTGCCTCTCGGCCTTGGAGGACGGGCACGTGAACCAAGGAGGTGCGGCCGAGCCCGAGCATGGACAAGCCCTTGGCGATACTCGAATGCGGACTGCCGGACAGAACGCTGACCCGTCCCAACGCCGCCGTGCCGTCCTGTGACACGGAGACGCCTTTGCGCTCGCCGAGCCACTCGCGGGCGATGGCCAAACCCACCGTGTTGGACATGGTCGCGCCGCTTACGAACGCCCCTTGATACGCGTCGCCGAGACCGAACAGCTCGCGCAGCCAGCCGACCGTCCGGCGTTCGAGTTCCGGTGCCGCGCCGTCGAGCGCCGACGTGGGGTTCTGGTCGGCCGCCGCGGTGAGCCAGTCGCCTGCCAGTGCGGCCGGGGTTACGCCACCTGTGACGAAGCCCAGATAGCGAGGTCCCGCGCTGGCGGACAGCAGCGGAGCCCAGTTCCGGGTGAACTCGTCAAGTGTCGCCGTCAGTCCGGCCCCCTCCTCCGGGAGTGGTTCAAGGGCGGGCAGGCGCAATGCCGGGACGACCGGCTGCTCATGCAGGCGACCGACCATCGCGGCCGCGCGCAGGCGGGTCGCCTCCAGCAGATCCGGCAGTTCCGCGAGATCGGTGGCGAGGCGTGGGTGCATGGGAGGGCTCCGATTCCGGTGGCTTCAGGGGAACGGTATCCACAGCAGGGCGTGAAACTCTGGTCCAATATCGGCAAACTGGACCAGTGCACATCACGGACGACCAGCTGGCCACGGCACTGGGCGAATGGCGAAGACCACGTGTCGCTCTGGCGCGCGCGCTGGCGGACGCGGTCGGCGACGCGGCCTTGGACGGCCGGTTGCGGGTCGGTTCGCAGCTTCCCGCCGAACGCCGTGCCGCCGCCGCGCTCGGCGTCAGCCGGGGCACCGTGATCGCGGCGCTCGGCATCCTCCGGGACGAGGGATGGGTCGAAACCCGGCACGGCAGCGCGAGCACCCTGCGACTTCCGCCGGAGGCGGCGACGCGCATCGCACCGTCCTCGGCCGTTGGCGAGGACGGGGTCATCGATCTTCGAAGGGCGGTTCCGGCCGCACCCCACACGGCGTACCAACGGGCCCTCCTCCGAGCGTCCGAACGTTCCGGCCCGGTGCTGGCCGAAAGCGGAGAGACCGGCCCTGGGCTGGCAGAGCTGCGATCACTGATCGCCGACCGCCACACGGCGGAGGGGCTCGCCACGCGGCCCGAGCAGATTCTGATCACCTCCGGGACGCGTTCCGCCCTCGCGCTGCTGTCGGCGCACCTGCGTCCCCGCGTCGTGGCGGTGGAGATCCCCACCTATTCCGACCCCCTGGCCGCCTTCCGGACGACCGGTACCCGCCTGGTCGGCTGCCGGGTCGTTGCCCCGGACGGCTGGGACCTGGACCAGCTCCACGACGCGTTCCGGGCCGCCGCAGGCGGTCTGGCCTACCTGGTCCCCGACTTCCAGAACCCGACCGGCGCGCTCATGCCCGGCGCCGTCCGCAAGACCGTGGCCCGGCTGGCCGAACGGTATCGGGTGACGGTGGTGGCCGACGAGACCATGCGCGATCTCGACCTGCGCGAGACACCCGCACCGCTCAGGCGGATACCCGGCTCCATCCTCATCGGGTCGGCGGCCAAGACGATCTGGGGCGGCCTTCGCGTCGGCTGGATCCGCGGAACGGCCGCGCTGATCGGCGAACTGGCCCGCCATCCACTGTGCGAACCGCTGTCCGCGGCGCCGACGCAACAACTGGTCGCCGCCGAACTCCTTCGCGACCTGGAACCGGTGCTGCGTCACCGACGGGTCGTCCTGCAACGGCAGCGCGACCACCTGAGCGGGCTGCTGGCCGGAGACGACCGCTGGGAGTTCACGGTTCCTCCCGGAGGGCTCGCGCTCTGGTTGCGCTTGACCACCATGCGAGCCGATACCGTCGCGACGCGCGCCCGCGCGCACGGGCTTGAACTCTCCCCGGGCCCCTCATTCGCGGCCGACGCGACCCACGCCCACTACCTGCGCCTGCCCTTCACCCCGCCGATCGCCACGCTGGACCGCGTGGCCACCGCACTGGATCGCGCCTGCGACGATCAGGGCCCATGAGCCCGGTGAGGGCTTCGCTCCAGGTCGCGCTGGTCCGCAGCGTCGCGCACGCGGGCTTGACGGACCACGCCACGGTGAGCCTTCATCGGACGGACGTCCGCACGGCCAGTGTCGCGATGAGCGCCCCGGCGACCACGGCGGTCGCAAACCGTCCCCGGTAGCCGGTGAGCAGGCGGCCCAGCGCCGACCCGGTGAGTACCAATGCCATCTGCCAGACGGCGGACGCCGTGCACGGCGCCGGTCACGATTCGCACGGCGATCCACAGCAGCACGGCGGCGGCCGTCCAGCGGAGGGGGCCGGCGATCGGCTCGATCACCCGGCTCGCCGCGCTCCCCGCCGCGATCGCGAGAGCGCTGTAGAGGCCGTCCACGGTCACGACCCCGAGGGCCGCGGCGGCGCCCACGCGCATGGGAGCCGTCGAACTCAGAAGAAGCAGATAGACGGCGACGGCTCCGACCTGCATGGCGATTCCGAGGCCCGCGACGGCCCCGGTGACGAGGGCCGTCGTCATGGAGTGAGCCCAAGCCGCATGATCGTCAGGTCGAGCCCGGCCGCCGATGCCTTCGCCCTGATGCCCCGGGACGACGTTCACCGAGTGCTCCACCGTGAACCGGTAGCCCTCTTTCGGATGCCACTGGGCCCACGACGCATACCCGAGAACCTCGCCCGCGGCGTCGACCGCGAACGCCGCCGGCCGTCCGAGGAGTTCGGCCCACCACGCGGCCGCCTCCTCGGGTGCCTGCTTCACCGTGGTCCATATCGCAGTTGTGTGCTCGATCGCGTCGTTGGGGACACCCCGGATGCTCTCGGCGTCCCCGGCCCGACCAGGCCCGACCACGATCGGGTCATATAGTGGACGCATATCCACTATCATAGAAATCGGCGATCGTTGACCGCACCGTATTTTTCGGAGCAAGTGAGACAGGAGTCCGGATGGTGTTGCGCTTCGAGGTCGATGGGCTGACCCGGTCGGAGGTCCATCGGCTGCTGGAGGAGCATCTGGCCGACATGTACGCGACCTCGCCGCCGGAGTCGGTCCATGCGCTGGATCTGCGGGAGCTGCGCGACCCGGCCGTCGAGTTCTGGTCGGCCTGGGAGGGGCCGGAGCTGCGCGGCTGCGGTGCGCTCAAGGACCTCGGTGGCGGCGACGTCGAGTTGAAGTCCATGCGGACGGCGCGGGCCGCGCGGGGGGAGGGCGTCGGCACCGTCATGCTCCGGCACCTGCTGCGGGTCGCCGCAGAGCGCGGTCACCGGCGGGTGCTGCTGGAGACCGGAAGCCAGGACTTCTTCGCCCCGGCCCGGCGGCTCTACGCGCGGCACGGGTTCACCTTCCGCGAGCCGTTCGCCGGCTACGTCCGGGATCCCAATAGCGTCTTCATGGAGTTGCGCCTCGACGGCGACGCAGCTCCTGAGGTGAATCCATGTCCACTTTGATGGAGGGCCGGAACGCTCTCGGACAGCGGGTCAAGGCGGAGCGCGCCCGGCGCGGCTGGTCACTGGCCCGGCTCGCCGACGCCTCCGGTGTGTCCCGGGCGATGATCAGCAAGATCGAGCGCGGTGAGAGCAACCCGACCGCCGTGGTTCTCGGCAAGCTCTCCGCCGCGCTGGAGCTGAGCATGACCGCGCTGCTGTCGCCGGCGGACGGGGCCACCACCGACCAGGTGCGGCGCGGCGCCGACACCCCCCACTGGACAGATCCCGACACCGGCTACATCCGGCGCCAGATATCGACGCCGGGCTTTCCCGTCGACGTCACCGAGATCGTGCTGCCCGCGGGTGCCCGGGTGCCGATGCCGGCGGGGAGCTTCGCGTTCATCGCCGAGCTCATCTGGGTCCTGGAGGGCGAGCTGACCCTGGTCGAGGGGGCGACCGCCCATCGTCTCTCCGGTGGGGACACGCTCGAGCTCGGAGAACCACAGGCCCGCGAGTTCGTCAACGACACCACCGAAGAATGCCGTTACGTCGTGGTCGTCACCCGCAAGGCCACGGCATGAGCGACGTGACCTCATGGTTCCTCGTGGGCGCGCTCACCGAGCGGCCCTTCACCGGAAACCCCCGCGTGCCGTTGTCATGCTCGACGCGCTGGCGAGGAACGTGGCCGCCCGTCTGAACTCTTTCGGTTGAGGTCCCGCGTGGCGTGGCTCGCTGGGGCGCCTTATCGTTCGGTGGATGTCTGATGATCGGCGGACGAGGGTGCGCAAACCCGACGCTGAGGCCGTCTTGGTCGAGATCAAGCACCTGTCCCGGGAACGTCGGCGTGCGGTGAGCCGTCGGGCGTGGAGGCAGATGGGCCGGACGCAATGGGTCCTCGCGGGGCCGCTCGTCGTGGTGGTCGTGTTCTTCGTCGTTGCTCTGACCGTCTATCCGCCGCTGTACGTGCTCTTCGGCACTGCCGTGCCGGGGCTGGTCAACGATGCGGGTGACAAGGGGCCGGTTTCGACTGGTGAGAAGGTCAAAGCGCTGGGCGTCTGGATTCCCTGGATGCTGATCCTCGGCTATGCCGTCTGGGCATCGGTCCGTCAGCGGATCCTGCGTCCGTACCTCGCCATCGACAAGGACGGAGTCTGGCCCGTCTTCGGTGGACGCATTCGGGATGGGCTGGCGTGGCCCCAGATCTCCGCGATCCATGTGGTGGGAGAGGGGGACGTCACGTCGGTGCCCGTTGGGGAGGCTGCGGCGCCGTTCGTGGAGCTCTTTCCGACGAATGCGGTCAAGGATTCCGGGCCGGCGACTCCGCTGGACGCCATGGTCGTCAATGCTCAGGCCCCTTCGCCGAGACTACGGGGTAAGCGGTACGTCATCGAGTTGGCCGGCCCGTCCCCTGAGTTGGACGGTGCCATCGAGCGGTTCGGCCCGGGCAAGCGCCTCGTCCGGGGGTAGAACCTGTTCTTGTCTTCCGGCGGTGCAGCGAGCAGGCTGTGTCGCATGGATTTGGTTGCTCTGGAAGAGATCCGGCGGCTGAAGTACCGCTACCTGCGCTGCGTCGACCTCAAGCTGTGGGACGAGTTCGCCGAGGTGTTCACCGAGAACGCCGTCGCCGAGTACGACACCCCCGTCCTCGGCAAGACGCTCCGGCTGGAGGGGCGGGACGCGATCATCGACTACATGCGCGGCAACCTCGGGCCCGACAAGATCTCCACGCACACCGCCGGCTGCCCGGAGATCGACGTGGACGGCGACCGCGCGACCGGCATCTGGTCCCTCGACGACACGATCATCCTTCCCGGGGACAACCTGCTCATCCGTGGCGCCGCCTACTACTACGACACCTACCGGCGTGGTGGCGATGGAACCTGGCTCGTCGAGAAGACCGGGCACCGCCGGACGTACGAGTACATGGTGGCGCTGGACGACACGCCGAGCCTGAAGTTCACCACCTCCCATTGAGCGGGACCCGGCCGTTGACCTCTGCTTAGAACGAGTTCTAGCGTCCATTCCGCCCGAGCACGGCTTCGCGCCCGCGAATCTCAGGAGAGCCCGGTGGCCACCGACTCAGCCGAACTCAAGACCTTCGACGCCGCCACGCGCTCGTTCGCCGACGCGGTCGTGGAAGCCGAGCGCATCATCCGCACCGCGCCCCACGTCAAGACCGACCAGGACCTGGCCGAGGGCCTCGACTATCTCGCCGGGAGCATCAAAGCCTCCCTTCACATGGTCGCCGCCTACCAGCAGGACTATCCGTTCTTCGCCTCGTCCACCGGCCCCTACACCAAGCTCGGGCTCGACAATCCCGACACGCTCTACTTCCACGCCTACATAAGGGACGACGCCGAATACGTCGTTACCGGTCGTCGCGGGACGACGGCGGACCTCAGCTTTCAGGTCATGAACGGCGACTACTCGCCCACCCAGTCGCCCGACAGCCTCACCGCCTTCGACGACCGTGAGCTGGACATCGGCGCCGACGGGACGTTCCGGCTGCGCTTCGGCCCGCCCAAGAAGGACGCCGGGCCTGGTTACGTCGCGCTCTCTCCGGGGTCGGCGATGCTGATCGTCCGGGAGGTGTTCAGCGACTGGGAGAACGAGCGGCCGGGGGAGATCCGCATTCACCGAGCCGACACGCTTGGAACGTCCCCTCTGGCCGTGCCATCCGACCGGATGGCGCGAAGGTACGAGATCGCGGGCAAGATGCTCGTGTCCAGGATCCGCACCTTCCTGGCCTTCCCCGAATGGCATTACCTGCAGTTGCCGGTCAACACATTGACCGAGCCGCGACTGACGCCGGGCGGCCTCGCCACGCAGTTCTCGTCCGTTGGCCACTACGACCTGGACGACGACGAGGTCATGGTCATCACCGCCCCGGCCGCCGACCGCGACGTGGCCCCCTACCAGGGCTTTCAGCTTGGCAGCATGTGGTACATCTCGCTCGACTACATCAACCACCAGACAAGCCTCACCAGCGACCAGGCCCGCGTGGACGAGGATGGCCTGATCCGCTACATCGTCAGTGAGCGCGATCCCGGCCTCGCCAACTGGATCGAACGGACCGGTCACCGCCGCGGCTACCTGCAGTTCCGCTGGCAGCGCGTCACCCGCGACCTCAAGCCCGAGGACGGCCCGAGCGCCGAGGTGGTGCCGTTCGACGAACTGCCGCGCATCCTGCCGTTCCACGAGAAACAGCGCGTCACCAGGGACGAGTGGGCGGAGAAGATAGCCGCCCGCCAGACCGCCGTCGCGAAGAGGATGCTCGGCTGATGGGCGCCGAGATCCTCCAAGACAAGGTCATCGTCATCTCCGGGGTCGGCCCCGGGCTGGGGCGCGGCCTTGCTCTCCAATGCGCCAAGGCCGGTGCCGACGTCGTCCTCGCCGCGCGCAAGGAAAAGCGCCTTGTCGAGGTCGCCAAGGAAGTCGAGGAAATCGGTCGGCGGGCCGTCACCGTCCCGACCGACATCCGTGACGCGGCGGCCTGCGAACGACTCGCCGAAACGGCCCAAGGGGCGTTCGGACGGGTGGACGGCCTCATCAACAACGCCTTCGCAACCCCACCGCTCACCGACCTCACCACGGTCGACATCGATGCGGTCCGCGCCGGGTTCGAAACCAACGTTCTGGCCGCGCTGCATCTGACCAGGTTGTTCGTCCCCGCGCTCGAAGAGCACCGCGGCTCCGTCGTGATGGTCAACTCGGCGGTGCTGCGCCATTCCCGGCGGACGTTCGGCGCCTACAAGATGGCCAAGGCCGCCCTGCTCGCCATGGCGCAGAACCTCTCCACCGAGCTCGGCCCACGCGGAATCCGCGTCAACACGATCGCGCCCGGATACATCTGGGCCCCCAATCTCAAGTGGTACTTCAACCACCTGGCGGAGGAGCGCGGCGTCCCGCCGCAGCAGGTCTACGACGAGAACGCCGCCACCACCGACCTTCGGAAACTGCCCGAGCCCGACGAGGTCGCCGACGCCGTCGTGTTCATGCTGTCGCCGCTGGCCCGCGCCGTCACCGGGCAATGCCTGGACGTCAATTCCGGCGAGTGGCACCACTAGGAAGGGCGTACCGATGACCGATGGCCGCGACAGCGTGGGGACCGTCGACGACCTCCACGCCTCCGCCAGAAAAGTCACCGGCATGGACGACTTCGGCGGCGACGAGTACATGGACGGTTTGAAGGTCCTCCTTGAGTCGCTCGCCAAGGACGCCGGACTCACACCCCTCGGCAACAAAGCCCAGCGCGCGATGCTGCGCGGCGCTCTGGCTGCCCGCCAATTCTCCGAAGCCGCCTGGCGACGCCATCCCGAGCACGCCGGCGTCCCCATCGAGCGGCCCATCTTTGTCACCGGCCTGCCCCGCACCGGGACCACCGCCCTGCACCGGCTGCTCACCGCCGACCCCGCCCATCAAGGCCTCGACCTCTGGCTAACCGAGGTGCCGCAGCCCCGCCCACCCCGCGAAACGTGGTCGAACAACCCGGTCTTCCAGGCGATCGACGCCGGATATCGCCGGCACCACATCGAGAACCCCGAATTCATGGGCGTCCACTACATCTCAGCGGACTCCGTCGAAGAATGCTGGCAGCTCCTACGCCAGAGCATGCTCTCCATCTCCTTCGAAAGCCTGGCCCACCTGCCGACCTACTCGTGCTGGCTGGCCGAGCAGAACTGGACGGACGCCTACCGCAGGCACCGCCGTAACCTCCAACTCATCGGCCTGAACGATGCAGGACGCCGCTGGGTACTCAAGAACCCCAGCCACCTTTTCGCCCTGGACGCGCTCCTCGACGTCTACCCCGACGCGCTGATCGTCCAGACGCACCGCACGCCGCGCACCGCGATGGCGTCCATGTGCAGCCTCGCCGCCCACGCCACCGCCGGATGGTCGGACGTGTTCACCGGCGCCACGCTCGGCCGCGACCAGCTCGGCCTCTGGAGCCGCGGCCTCGACCGATTCCGCGCCGAACGCGCACGCCACAACCCCGAGCAGTTCGCGGACGTCCACTACGACGACTTCGTCCGCGACCCCATCGGCACCGTCGAAGGCGTCTACACGCATTTCGGCCTGCCGTTCACCGACGAGGCCCGAACCGCCATGACGGAACTGCACAACGAAAGCTCCACCGGGGCGGCGAAACCGGCCCACAGGTATTCACTCGAAGACTTCGGCCTAACCCCTGACCAGATTGACGAACGCTTCGCCGACTACACAGCCGGCCTTCGCTGATCTACCAACAACTCGGCGGCCAAGCCCTCGAACGCCGCGAGAGCCGAAAAGAACCCCCTTGGCCCGATGGAGACGCGCCCGGCCCCGGCTGCGGCCAAGTCCGCGACGCTCCCGCCGAAGTTGGCGTTGACGGGCGCGTCCAACCCCTCGACGACGTCCCGCACGACCGCGGGGTCCGTCAATCGCAGCGGGTAGACGCAGTCGGCGCCGGCATCGAGATATCGCCGACCACGAGCGATGACATCCGGCGTCGCGCCCGGGCCGTCGTGTACGTACGCGTCGATACGGGCGTTGATCACGATGTCCACCCCGGCCCCGGCCGCGGCGGATCGGATCGCCGCGAGCCGCTCGGCCACCCCGCCCGGATCGAGAAGGCTCCCGGGCCGGGCGTGGTCGGAGTCCTCGATGTTGCAGCCCACGGCCCCGGCGGCGAGGAGACGGTCGACGAGCTCGGCCGGATCGAGCCCGTATCCGTCGAGCAGGTCGGCGGTCACAGGCACCTCCACGGCCTCGGCGATCCGTCCGACCGCCTCGAACAGGGGCCCGACGGGAGCGGACGGATCGTCCGGCAGCCCGAGCGAGGCGGCGATCGCCACGCTGGACGTGCCCACGGCCCGCCCTCCGGCCGCCACGGCGCGCTCGGCGCTCGCGACGTCCCAGGCGTTCACGAGCACGAGCGGATCGCCCGGCTTGTGCATCGACCGCAGTTGGGCGGCGGCGCTTGCGAGGTCACTCATCACACACTCCAGTTCAGCGGGTCGGTTCGGGCGCGGGACGGGAGACAGCCGGAACCGGAGAGATCCGGGCCGCCCGGTCCGGGCCGGGAATGAACAGGCCGGCGAGCGCGCCGGCCAGGGACAGGGCGGCGCTGACCGCGATGGCGGGCACGAAGCCGTCGGAGAACGTCTGCGCGGTGCCATAGCCGCCCTTGGCGGTGAACACCGCGGCGGCGACGGCAACGCCGACCACCGCGGCGAGCTGCCGCAGGGTGTTGAAGACGCCGGACGCCTTGCCGATCTCCGGTGCCGCGACGGCGTTGATGACCGCGGTCTGCGCGGCGGGCATCGCCATGCTGACCCCGGCACCAGCGATGATCATGGGCGCGATCAGCTGCGGATAGCTCGTCGACGGATCCGCGATGAGCGCGATCCACCCCATCCCGACTCCCTGCAACGCCAGCCCGGCGACCGTGAAGGCCCGGGCCCCGATCCGGTTCACCAGGACCCCCGTGACCGGTGCGATCACGGTCACCGTCGCCGTCCACGGGATCAGCTTGAGGCCGGTCGCCATCGGGCCGTCCCCGAGGCCCGTCTGGAAGAACTGGGTCACGAAGAACAGCGAGCCGTACAGCGCCGCGTACATGAAGAGACCGGAGGCGTTGCCGGCGGAGAACCCGCGCGAGCGCAGCAGCCGCATCGGCACCATCGGCTGCGGGACGCGGAGTTCCCAGGCTACGAACCCGGCCAGCAGCACCGCCCCGGCCGCCAGCGCGCCGTCCACCTCGAACGCGCCCCAGCCGGAACCGTCGGCGCGGATCAGGCCCCAGACGAGGCCCAGGGCACCGCCGGTCACCAGCAGGACGCCGCCGAGGTCGAAGGAGGCACCGCCGCCGCGGCTCTCCGGGACGCGCCGCAGCACCAGCGGGATGCTGACCAGGCCGATCGGCACGTTGAGCCAGAAGATCCACTGCCAGGCCAGGCCCTCGGTGACGATCCCGCCGACCACCGGCCCGGCCACCACCGCGAGCCCGGTGAGCCCGGTGAAGATGCCCAGCGCCCGGCCGCGCCGCTCGGGCGGGAACCCGTTGCTCAGCAGCGCCATCGCGAGCGGCATCACGATCGCGGCCCCGCACCCCTGGACGGCGCGGGCGGCGATCAGCCAGCCGATGCCGGGCGCCGCCGCGCACGCCGCCGATGCCGCCGTGAACAGGCCCAGCCCGGCCACGAACATCCGCCTGCGCCCGAACCGGTCGCCGAGCGCGGCCCCGGTCATCAGCAGCACGGCGAAACTCAGGCTGTAGGCGTTCACCGTCCATTCGAGTTGTTCCATGGTGGCGGCCAGGTCCAGCCGGATCTTCGTCAGCGCGGTCGCCACCGCCGTCGCGTCCAGCGCCACCATCAGTGATGCCGTCGCGGTCAGGCCGAGCAGCCAGCCGCTTCCCCTCTGTGTCATGTGCGCCCCTCAGCGGTTCTCGGGTGAATGTCCGTCACCCCGTACAAACCGGCCGGGTCGGCGGGATTCAGCGGACGCAGGCCGACGACTTCGGCCGCCGCGTCCGGTCAGTACATGGGGAGGTGCGCCTTATGAAGACCGATGAGAGAAATTCCGTGGCCGATGAATTCGCGCGGCTGACCGATCCGTTCCGGCGGGAACTGCTGGCCTACTGCTACCGCATGCTCGGTTCCGTCCACGACGCAGAGGACCTGGTGCAGGAGGTCTACCTGCGCGCATGGCGCTCGTACGCGGGCTTCGACGGCCGGGCTTCGATGCGGACGTGGCTGTACCGGATAGCGACGAACGCGTGCCTGAACGCCTTGGAGCACAGCAGCCGTCGGGTGCTGCCCTCTGGGCTGGCCTCGCCGTCCGACGACCCGGCCCAGACCGTGCGGGCTCCTGAGGTGACCTGGCTGGAGCCGTTCTCCGAGCGGCCGGCCGGTGGCGTGCCGGAGGATCCGGCCGCGATCGTGGCGTCGCGGGCCGGGCTGCGGCTGGCGCTGATCGCCGCGTTGCAGTACCTGCCGGGCAGGCAGCGGGCCGTGGTGATCCTGCGGGACGTGCTGGCCTGGCAGGCGGCCGAGGTCGCCGAACTGCTCGGGATGACGAAGGCGGGGGTGAACAGCACGCTGCTGCGCGCCCGTTCACGGCTGGAACGGCTCGTCCCCGCCAGCGACGAGATCACCGAGCCGGACGAGCCGGAGCAGCGGGAGATCCTCGACCGGTTCGCCAGGGCGTTCGAGGCCGCCGACATCCTCGCGATCACCCGGCTGCTCACCGAGCAGGCGGCCCTGGAGATGCCGCCCGTTCCCCAGTGGTTCGTCGGACGGGAGGCCATCGGCAGGCTGCTCGCCGCGCGGTTGTCCGAGGGCTGCGGCCGCAACCGGCTGGTGCCCACCCGGGCCAACGGCCAGCCCGCCTTCGCCGTTTACCAGCGCCGCGAGGACGGCGCCCTGCACGCACATTCCATTCTGGTGCTGACCCTCACCCGTGCGGGCATCACGCACATGTCGACCTTCCTCGACGAGGGACTGTTCGAGTACTTCGGCCTCCCGCCCGTCCATCCGTGAATGCGCCGGCACGGTCCGGACGGCGGCCGTTCGCCGCCGTCCGGCTTACCGGGCGCGGCGGCGGGGTAGGGCATCCTGCATTCACCGTAGTGCTCATGGGGGACGAGCCCGATGACGAAACCGCCGCCATCCGTCCGCAGGAATCGCGCGAGCCTGACCTACAAACTCCGATACGCGGCCCAGAACCCGGACAAGATCGGGTCATATCTGTCGCGCGTCGCCCGCGATCTGAAATTCCGCGTTTCCAGCAGGAGCCATGTCGCCTACTACCGGGCCGTCATGAAGTCCGACACGGCGCGGAACCCGGAGGCCGCCGTCGGCAGCCGCACCCACGAACGCTGGCTCGCCCTCGGCCAGATGCAGTTCGACTACCTGGTCGGACACGGGCTCAAGCCGGACGACCGGATCCTGGAGATCGGCTGCGGCAACCTGCGCGCCGGCTGGCGCTTCATCGACTACCTCGACGCCGGCAACTACTACGGCATCGACATCTCGCCGGACATCCTGCTCGCCGCGCAGCACACCCTCGTCCGCCACGACCTGCGCGAGAAGCTTCCGCACCTGGCCCTGGTCGGTGATCTGAAGCTGCGGTTCCTCCCGTCCCGCCACTTCACGGTCGTCCACGCGCACAGCGTGTTCAGCCATTCGCCCATCGAGGTCATCGATGAATGTCTCGCCCATGTGGGCCGCGTCCTCGCCCCCGGCGGCTTCTTCGATTTCACCTTCGACCGCACCGAGGGAACCGAGCACCACGTCCTGCGCGAGGACTTCTATTACCGCACCGAAACCCTGACGGCCCTCGCCGAACGCCACGGCTTCTCCGCCCGCTTCATGGACGACTGGGAAGAGCTTCCGCACGGCCAATCCAAAATCCGCGTCACCCGGTGACCCGGCGGGCCCGGAACCGGACGTTCGCCTGCCTTTTACGCGCCCATGAGTTTGATCAGCACCGCCCCGAGGGATCTTTCGCCTGGTCGAGATGGCGTCAGATCGGGGAGACGATGAACTTCGCGCACACCGTCCGTGCCGTGGGAGCCCCGATCGCGTCGGCGCTGCTGGCGGGCACGCTGCTGCTGGGATGCAGCGACGACCCCACCGAGACCGATGTGTCCCCTGCTTCGGGCATTGCCGGGCAGATCGGGCAGATCTCCATCCGCGACCTCTTCGTCCTCGGCGGCGAGGGAGGTGCGACGATCCAAAAGGGCGGGTCGGCTCCCGTCTACATGACCCTGGTCAACTCGCCCGGCGAGGTCGAGACCCTGGGCCCGTCCGATGCCCCCGATCCCAACGCCGGCACCGACGCGCTGACGGCGGTCTCGTCCCCGCAGGCCGCCTCCGTCAAGATCATCGGCGGGCCGGTGTCCCTGCCCGCCGGGCAGAACGTCCGGATCGGCCCCGCGGCCAAGATCGTCCTGCGCGGCCTCAAGCAGCCGCTGAACTCCGGCGACTTCGTCGCGGTCACCCTCCGCTTCAAGCGATCGGGCACCGGCTCCCTCAACGCCCCGATCCAGGCCCGCGAAGGCGACCTGCAGAGCTACTCCCCGGCCCCCTGAGCCGTCCCCTTGCGGCCCACGGCCGCATAGCACCACTGCTGGTCGGCCCGGGGCGGGATGGTCGTGCCCGGGTCGGGGCGCCACATCGACAGGGTGGTCAGGCCGGGCTCCAGGAACTCGAAGCCGTCGAACAGCCGCGTGACGTCCGCGCGGCTGCGCAGCGTGATCTGGTAGGTGGCCTTCTCGTACACCGCGCCCGCGTTCTGGACGCGGCTGTCGGCGTCGAAGTCGCCGGTCACATGCGACACCACCAGGTGGCTGCCGGGCGCCATCGCGTCGCGGAACCGCGCGACGATGCCGGGCGGGTCGTCGCCGTCGCCGATGAAGTGCAGGACCGCCAGCATCAGGACGGCGACGGGCCGGTCGAAGTCGATGAGCCGGTTCAGTTCGGCGTCGTCCAGGATGTCGCCGGGACGGCGGGCGTCGCCCTGGATGACGGTCACCTCGGGCGTGCCGGCCAGCAGCGCCCGCCCGTGCGCCAGCACGACCGGCTCCCGGTCGACGTAGACGACGTGGGACTCGGGGGCGACCTGGTGGGCGATCTCGTGCACGTTGCCCTGGGTGGGCAGGCCCGATCCGATGTCGATGAACTGCCGGATCCCGGACTCGGCGAGGAACCGCACCGCGCGCCGCAGGAAGGCGCGGTTCTCGCGCGCGAGGAAGGGCGTGTCCGGGGCGTGCCGGATGACCTCGTCCGCGGCCTCCCGGTCGGCGGCGTAGTTGTCCTTGCCGCCGAGCAGGTAGTCGTACATCCGCGGGACGTTCGGCGTATGCGGATCGACGGCGTCCAGTGTCTGCTCCCTGCCGACGGTGTCGGCAATGTCGGTGATGTCGGCAATTCGCGAGCGGCGTATATCGCGAAGTATTCACGAACATGTAAGCATTGTGATCAACTCGGGGACAACCCAATCGAAGATCCTCATGCCGGGAGAGCGCAGATGCCCAGCGACGGCAGCACCCCATCGCAGATCCCCGGACCGCCCGCGCTGGGCGACGGTGCCGAGGCGATCGCCGCGGCCGGCGGACTGCAGAATTACCAGCTGAAACTGCACGCCGAATACGGGCCGGTGGTGCGTTTCCCGCTGCCCGGCGCGGGCACGGCGGTATCGGTCGCCGACCCGGTGCTGCTGGAGGCCACCGCGAAGATCGACAAGCGGCCGGAGAAGCTCTTCGAGTTCCTCGCCCCGCTGCAGGAGGCGGGCAACCTGCAGACCATCCCGGCGGGCGAGCACGGCCCGTGGCGCCGGGTGATGCTGTCGGTGCTGGCCGGGCGGCCCTCACACGAGGCGCACTTCGCGCAGTTCACCGCGCTGACGACCGAACTCGCCGACCGCTGGGCGAGCCAGGACGGCCCGATCGCCCTGCAGCAGGACCTGAGCGAGCTGTCGCTGCGCATGATCTGCCAGTACGCGCTCGGGAGCGGCCTGGAGTCCGCGGGTTCGGCCGGGCGGGTCGTGTCCGCGTTCGAGACCGTCCTCACCGAGTTCATGACGCAGGCGGGCCCTGGGAAGGAGAGGGCCGACGAGGCGCTGGCCTACCTCCGCGCGACGGTCGACCGGGTGCTCGTCGCGCACCGCGAACGCGGCGACGCCGAGCAGGCCGACCGCAGCGACCTGATCGCAGCCCTGGCCGCGGCGGGCGAGTCCCCGGCGCGGATCCGCGACACGGTCCTGATGACCATGCTGGCCGCCCACCACACCACCGGCGTCGCCATCTCCTGGACGCTCTACCTGCTGTCCAAGAACCCGGACGTGGCCGACCGCGTCGCCAAGGAACTGGACGAAGTGCTGGGCGACCGCGCCGTCCCCGAATATGGCGACCTCAAGCGGCTGACCTATCTGGACATGGCGCTCAAGGAGGCCATGCGGCTGTACCCGCCCGGGCCGTACGGCGCGCGGGAGGCCACCGAGGACCTTGAGCTCGGCGACCACACCGTCCCCGCCGGCACGACGATCTTCTACCCGTTCTGGGCCGTCCACATGAACCCCGAGTACTGGCCGGACCCGGAGGCGTTCGACCCCGAGCGGTTCACGCCCGAGGCGTCGGCGAACCGGCCCCGGCTGGCCTACATCCCGTTCGGGATCGGCCCGCGCAGCTGCGAGGGCGCCGCCCTCGCGATGGTCGAGGCCGAGCTGGTGCTGGCCGCACTGCTCAAGCGGTTCCGCCTGGACCTGGCGCCCGGGCAGACGGTCACGCCCATCGAACGCTTCGTCCTGTGGGCCGCAGACGACATCCACATGTCCCTCACGCCGCGGTAGCCGGCGGATTCGACGGCCCCTCGGCTCAACGGATCTCGTTGAGGATCGCGTGGAGGCGCGCGGCGCGGGAAGCGGTGAGGGCCTGCTCGCCCAGCCGGGTGTCGATCTTGTTGTGGATCTCGGCGACCCGGGCGTGCAGGTCGACCGAGGGGTTCTGCTGAAGGTCGCGGCGGAGGTTGCCGAGGACGTTGTTGAGGTCCAGGCCCACGTCGGAGCGGATCTCGCCCGCCGCGACCCCGTCGTCCACGGAGCGCCCGGCGCGTGCCAGCACCTCGTCCGGGTCCGCGGCAGAGGTGGGCCGAGGTGGGGTGGGCTCGGCCTTACGGGTGGGCTTCGGGGTGTCCATCGGGGTGGGACCGGAGGCGGTCGAGGCGGACGCCGGCGTTGACTCCGGTGCGCTTCCGGTGGGGGACGGGGCGGCGGACTCCGTCGTCGTGCGGGACACGTCCGTCGGCACCTTGGCCTCCATCGTCGGCGGCGCCATGCCGCGGTCGGACGAACCGCCCCGGAAGACCAGGATGACGATCGCCGCGACCGCGACGGCGCTCAGCAGGACGGCCGCGCGCCGCCGGACGCGGGCCCGCCGTACCGCCCGGTGCGCCCGCCGCGCCCGCCGGTGGACCGCCCGCCGCGCCCGCTCGGCCAGGATCCCGGCGCCGCCCGGCACGGCGGGGCGGCGCGGCTCGGCCGACCCGGCGAGCACCGCGGCCACCTCGGCGGCCGACGGGCGGGACGCGGGGTCGGGCAGCAGGCACCGCACATGGACGGCGGCCACCTCGTGCGGCACCTCGGACGGCAGTTCGGCCTCGGAGTCCGGCCGGCCGGTCACGGCGGCCGACAGCAGCAGGCCGAGCGCGCGGACGTCCTCGGCGGCGGCGTCGGCGACGAGCCCGCCGAGCAGCTTGCCGGTGCCGAAGTCGAGCACCTTCGGGCCGTCGTCGGTGAGGAAGACGTTGCCGGGCCTGAGGTCGTAGTGCGCGGTCCCCGCCGCGTGGGCGTGGGCGAGCGCGGAGGCCACCTGCTCGCAGAGGCGGAGCGCCTCGCGCCGGGGCAGCGGGTTGCGGCCGAGCCGGGCGGCGAGCGTCTCGCCGCTCAGCAGTTCCATGACGACGAACGGCAGCGGCACCCCGTCGGCCACGCCGCTTTCGCCGAAGTCGTGGATCGTGACAATCACCGGATGCGACAGCCGGGCCGCCTGTCGCACCTGCTCCACGAACCGGGTGCGGAACACCGGGACCGCGGCCTTGGACGCCTTGACCACCTTGACCGCGACCAGCCGGCCGAGCAGCTCGTCCCACGCGAGCCAGACCGTCGCGAAGCGGCCGGTTCCGATCTGCTCGTACAGACGGTAGCGATCGGCCAGATGCAACGGTGTCGAGCTCACGCTGAGTACCCAAACACGGGCGAGCGCGGCACGGCACGCGTTTCTGAAAAAATCTCACCTTGACCGTCATGGTCAAGGGACCGGCGCGCCTCGTGCGGGTATCAGGAGTCGCGGACGACCAGGCGGCACGGCATGCGGTGTATCCCGGCGCCGGTGTCGCCGTCGATGGCCGCGAACAGGTGCTGCGCGGCGGCGCGGCCGAGCCGGTCGAGGTTCATGTCGACGGTGGTCAGCGGCGGCCGGGCCTCGGTGGCGAACACGTCCCAGTTGTCGTAGCCGACGACGGCGATGTCGCCGGGGACGTCGCGGCCCATCTCGTGGGCGGTCTCGACGAAGCCGTAGGCGATCTGGTCGCTGCCGCAGAACACCGCGTCCACCTTCGGGTCGGCCGCGAGCAGCAGCTCGGCGGCCCTGCGGCCCCAGCGCTGCGACCAGGCGCCGTGCAGCACCTCGCCGCCGGCGAGCGGAAGCCCCGCCTCCTCCAGCACGGCGCGCATGCCCGCCGCGCGGTCGCGGGCGGCCAGGTAGTCCATCGGCCCGGTGACGTGGGCGATGCGCCGCCGGCCGCGGGTGATCAGGTGGCGGACGGCGAGCGCCGCCCCGCCCGGGTCGTCGGGGACGAACGACACGTCCGCCGGGTCGTCGGAGGGCGCGTAGGCGTACACGACGGGGACGGGCAGGCCGCCGGTGATCGACGGGCGGGGGTCGGTGCTCGTCCCCACGACGATCAGGCCGTCCACGCGGCGGGCCAGCAGCATCCGGATGTAGTGCTGCTCGCGGATGGCGTCGCCCCGGCCGTCGCAGAGCAGCACCGACATCTCCCCGGCTCCGAAGGCGTCCTCGGCGCCGAGCAGCACCGGCAGGCTGAACCGGTCGACGCCGCCGGTCAGCAGGCCGACCGTCCGGGTCCGGCCGGTCAGCAGGCCGCGGGCGAGCGCGTTGGGCCGGAAGCCGAGCTCCTCGGCGACCCGGAGCACCCGCGCGCGCGTCTCGGCGCGCACCTGGTCGCGGCCGTTCAGCGCCTTGGACACGGTGGCGGCCGAGACGCCCGCCTTCGCGGCGACGTCGTTGATCGTGGGAGCGCGCTTGTGTTCCACAGGTGCGGAAAACCTTTGCGGTCGAAGGTTGACAGACGTCTGAGACAGGCTTATAGCTTAACAAAAGCTACCGAAAACCTTTTAGGTTCTTTCGGTAAAGCTCGCGAACTGAGGAGTGAGCGAACCATGGCAGGTCCCGGAACGCCGTGGCCTTCCGGCATGGGAGCGCTCTCACGAACCTGGAGCGGCCGGAGGGAACAGCCATGATCGCGTTGCGAGCGTCCGCGGCAGTGGCGGCGCTGTTACTGGCGGGCACCGCGCTGAGCGCGTGCGGGGGGGACGACTCGGGCTCCTCCGACGAGGGCGTCACCATCACCATGTGGACGCGTTCGCCCACGGAGGCGCAGTCCCGGCGGCTGGTGGACGCCTACAACGCGTCCCACCGGAACAAGGTGAAGCTGACCGTCATCCCTGTGGACAACTACCAGCCGCGCATCGCCGCGGCCGCCGGCGCGCGAAAGCTGCCGGACGTCTTCGCCTCCGACGTCGTCTTCGTGCCGAAGTACGCCTCGCAGGGGCTCTTCCTCGACATCTCCGACCGGATCGCCAAGCTGCCGACCGCCGCCGCGCTGGCACCGTCCCACATGCGGCTCGGCACCTACGAGGGCCGCAAGTACACGCTGCCGCATACCCTCGACCTGTCGGTGCTCTTCTACAACAAGGTCCTCTACAAGAAGGCCGGCCTCGACCCCGACAAGCCGCCCAAGACCCTCAAGGAGTTCGCGCGGGACGCGACCACCATCCGCAAGAAGGTCGGCGGTGACACCTACGGGACGTTCTTCGGCGGCAGTTGCGGCGGCTGCTACGTCTTCACTTACTGGCCGTCCATCTGGGCCGCCGGAGGCGACGTGATGGACGCGCAGGGCACGCGCTCCACCATCGACGGCCCGCAGGCCCAGCAGGTCTTCCAGATCTACAACGACCTGTGGAGGAACGGCGTCGTCGACCCCGCCGCCAAGCCCGAAACAGGGGCCACCTGGACCGGTGTCTTCCCCAAGGGCAAGACCGGCCTGCTGCCGATGCCGTCCACGACCCTGGGGCTGATGCCGGACAACGACAAGGTGAAGGTGGGCGTCGCCCCCATCCCCGGACCGGACGGCGGCGAGTCCACATTCGTCGGCGGCGATTCGGTCGGCATCTCGGCGACCAGCAAGCACGCCGACGCGGCCTGGGACTTCATCTCCTGGACGGTCTCCGACCAGGCTCAGGTGGAGGTCGTCGCCAAGAACAAGGACGTGGTCGCCCGCACGGACCTGGCGAGCAACAAGTACTCCTCGGCCGACCCCCGCATCGTCCTCATCAACGGGCTGGTCGCCAAGGGGAAGACACCGTTCTCCCTGAACTTCGGCCCCACCTACAACGACCCGAACGGACCCTGGCTCCAGGTCGCGCGCTCCGCGGTGTTCGGCAACGACGTGGGCGGCGCGCTCCGCACCGGTGCGCAGAAGCTCACCGGTGCGCTCAAGCAGTCATGAACACGGTGACACCGGCACCTTCCGCGGCGGACGACACCGCCCGCCCGGCCCCCGTCCGGGCACCGCGCCGGCCGTGGTGGCGGTCGCGCGCACTCGTGGGCCTGGCCTACGCGTCGCCGACCGCCGTCATCGTCGTCGTCTTGTTCCTGGTCCCCCTGGTCATGGTGTTCTGGATGTCGCTGAACCGCTGGCCGTTGCTGGGGAACCCCACGATGAACTTCCCCGCCGACTACACGCGGGTGGGCGACAACGACCTGTTCCGCGATTCCGTCTGGTTCACCCTCAAGTACACGCTCATCATCACGGTCCTGCTCAGCGGGGCGGCACTGGGGCTCGCCCTGCTCGTCCAGGAACGAAGGCCCGGCACCGGCTTCTACCGGACCGCGTTCTTCCTTCCGTGCGCCCTCGGCTTCGCTTCCGCGTCGCTGCTGTTCTACGGGTTCTTCAGCAACTCGATCGGGCCGCTCGATCCGATGCTGCGCGGCCTCGGCATCGTGGACGAGCCGGTCGCGTGGATCGGCACACCCGGCATGGCGCTGTTCTCCACCATCACGCTGGTCCTGTGGCGGTTCGCCGGGTTCAACATGCTGATCCTGCTAACCGGCCTGCAGTCCATCCCGGTGGAGGTGTACGAGGCGGCGCGGGTGGACGGCGCCTCACGCCGGCGGGTCTTCCTCCACATCACGCTGCCGCTGCTGCGCCCTGCGATCGCGCTGATGCTCGTCCTCACGGTGACGGGCTCGCTGCTGGCGTTCGACCAGTTCTTCATCTTCACCCAGGGCGGACCGGACAACAGCACGCTGTCGATGGTCATGGTGATCTACCGGGAGGCGTTCTTCCGCTTCGACCTCGGCTCCGCCGCGGCGTTGTCGGTGGTCGTCCTCGGGGTGCTCGTCGTGTTGAACCTGCTGCAACTGCGCGTCCTGCGCCGCTGGACGGGAGGAGGGACCACATGAGGGGCGGCGGCCTGGGCTTCCATCTCACCGGTGCGTCCCTGGCGGTGCTGTTCCTGTTCCCGCTGGGGTGGAGCGCCTTCTCCTCGTTCCGCGGCCAGTCGGGCAGCGGCCAGTCCGAGGGCTTCGGATTCGGCAACTACACCCGGATGGCCGGCTACGGCGAGGGCCTGCCCACCTACCTCGGCAACAGCCTGGCCGTCTCCGCCATGACCGTGACGGGGACGCTGGCGGTGTCGGCACTCGGCGGCTACGCGTTCGCGCGGTTCTCGTTCCCCGGCAAGGACCTGCTGTTCCTGGCCACGCTGGCGATCTTGATGGTGCCGTACGCGACGATCCTCATACCGCTCTACGTGCTTCTCGGTCACCTGGGCCTGCAGGACACCCTGGTCGGGCTCAGCCTCGTGCTCATCATGTTCCAGCTGCCGTTCGCGGTGTTCATGATGCGCAACTCCTTCGAGGCCGTCCCGCGGGAACTGGAGGAGGCTGCGCTCGTGGACGGCTGCACGACCTTCACGGCCCTGCTGCGGGTGCTGCTGCACGCGGTCCGCCCAGGACTGATCACGGTGGGCCTGTTCGCCTTCCTGGCCTCGTGGAACGACTTCTTCGCGCCGCTGATCCTGATCAACGACGCGTCGAAGTTCACCCTGCCGGTCGCCACCGTCAGCATGCGGCAGCGCACGTTCGGCGCCATCGACTACGGGGCGCTGGAAGCGGGCGTGATGGTGATGGCACTGCCCTGCCTGGTCCTTTTCCTCATCCTCCAGCGGCACTACGTCCGCGGATTCATGTCGGGAGCGCTGCGTGGCTGAAGTCCCGGTACAGCCGGCCCGGGGCGTGCTGCGCCCGCTCGGAATCGACGAGGTCCACATCGCTCCGGGATTCTGGGGTGATCGGCAGGAACTGAACGCGTCCGTCATCATCGGCCACTGCCACGCGTGGATGACCCGCTCGGGCTGGATCCGCAACTTCGAGCTCACGGCCGGGCACGGAGCGCCGGGCGAGCGCCGGGGCCGCGAGTTCTCCGACTCCGAGGTCTACAAGCTGGCGGAGGCGATGTCCTGGGAGGCCGGACGCACGGGCCAGGCTCCTCCGCAGCTCGGCGAGCTGACCCGTCTCATCTCTGCGGCCCAGCAGCCCGACGGCTACCTCAACACGAAGTTCGGCCACTCCCGCTACAGCGACCTCGAAGAGGGGCACGAGCTCTACTGCTACGGCCACCTGATCCAGGCCGCCGTGGCGCGGCTGCGCACGCACGGGGAGGACGACCTGACGCGGGTGGGCCGCCTGGCGGCCGATCACGTCTGCCGGCAGTTCGACCGTGCCGGTGTGTGCGGGCACCCGGAGGTCGAGATGGCCCTGGTCGAACTGTTCCGGGCCACCGGCGACGACCGCTACCTGGAGCAGGCACGGCTCTTCGTCGAGCGCCGCGGCGCCCCCGCGCTCGCCGACATCGAGCTGGGGCGGACGTACTTCCAGGACGACGTCCCCGTCCGCCGCGCCCGGACGTTCCGCGGCCATGCCGTACGGGCGCTGTACCTGGCCTGCGGGGCGGTCGACGTAGCCGTCGAAACCGGCGACGACGAGCTGTTGCAAGCGGTGATCGGACAGTGGGAGCACACGGTGGCCACGCGCACCCACCTGACCGGCGGAATGGGCTCGCGCCACACCGGTGAGGCGTTCGGCGACGACTTCGAACTCCCCCCAGACCGCGCCTATGCCGAGACCTGCGCAAGCATCGCGTCCGTCATGCTCGCCTGGCGGCTCCTCCTGGCGACGGGTGAACCCCGTTACGCAGACCTCGCCGAGCGGACCCTCTACAACGTGGTGGCCGGCTGTCCTTCTCTTGACGGACATGCCTTCTTCTATGCCAACCCCTTGCAGCAGCGCGTCCCGGGAACGCCGCCCTCTTCCGATATCCCGAGTCCGCGGCCCGACACGAGCCTGAGAGCCCCGTGGTTCTCGGTGTCCTGCTGTCCGAACAACCTCGCGCGGACGCTGGCCAGCCTCGCCGCCTACGTCGCCACCGCCGACGACCACGGCGTGCAGCTGCACCAGCTGACCGCCTGCACCGTCCGGACAGCCCTCTCCGGCGGCAGGCGGATCGGTCTCCGTGTCGAGACGGACTATCCCTGGTCGGGATCGGTGACCGTGCGCGTAGAGGAAGCACCCGGCGGGCCTTGGCGGATCGGTGTCCGCATACCGCAGTGGGCCGAGACCGCCCGTGTCTCGTACGACGGGACGCACGACACCGTGCGCTCAGGCGTCATGACGGTCGAGCGCTCCTGGCGGCCGGGGGACGAGATCCGCCTCGAACTCCCGATGCGAGCCCGCTGGACCCGGCCCGATTCCCGCATCGACGCGCTCCGCGGCAGTGTCGCCGTGGAACGAGGCCCGCTCGTCTACTGCGCCGAGACCGTTGACGAGGACGTCCCGCTGAATTCATTGGGGGTCGACACTTCGAAGCCGCCGGCCGAGCAGGGAAGCCCGGTCGTGGGCGTCGCGGTCACCTTGACGGCGAACGCGCACGTCACCTGCCCGGACCTCCGCCAGTGGCCTTACGGTCCGGACACCACGTCGCCGGAGGACGCCCCGGTACCCCTCACCCTCATCCCGTACTACCTCCGCGGGAACAGAGGCCCCGCCCCCATGCGCGTGTGGCTCCCTGACCACACACCACCTGAAAGCTCGTGACGGCGCCCCTTCGCTCGTCGGCGGCGGGTGCGATCACTGAGGTCCGGCGAGGAATTCGGTGACGATGGTGCTGGCCTGTGGACGGCATTCCTGGAAGTAGGCATGCCGGGCGCCTGGGAAGAGGTGCGTCCGGGTGTCGGGGATGCGGGCGGCGAGCAGCGTGACGTTGTCGGGCGGTGTGAGCCGGTCCTGATCGCCGTGCAGGATCAGGGTGGGGGCGGTGATCTGGGGGAGTGCGTCCCAGGCGTCGTGGTCGTTGCTGGCCACCAGGTGTCCGCGCCGCGCGTGCGGGGGCATGCCGGGATCAGCCAGCGTCGTGTACGGGCCCGGATGGCCGGCCAGCCAGGACGGGGTGAACATGAGGTCGAGCAGGGCCTCGCGTGCCGCGGCGGGATCGGCTTGGGCGAGGGCGCGGCGGACGGTGGCGTCGCGCTCGACCGCGTGCGGGCCGCCGGGTGAGGTGCAGCCGAGGACCAGACGGCCGACCCGTCCGGGGTGGCGGACGGCGATCCACTGGGCCACGCGGCCGCCCATGGACGTGCCGTACACGTCGGCGCGCTCGATTCCCAGGTCGTCCAGGACGGCGATCACGTCCTCGGCGAAGACCTGAGTGGAGTAGGGGCCGTCGGGCCGGTCGCTGTCACCGGTGCCGCGATAGTCGACGGTGATGGTGCCGTGCGTGGTGTGGAAGTCCTCGCGCACGCCGTCCCACCAGTGGTGGTCGTTGGCCTGGCCGGCCAGCAGCACCAGCGGCCGTCCACCTCCTTCATGCTGGTAGGCGAGCAGCGTGCCGTCCTGGGCGCGGGTCCGGGCGTGCGGCATCATCTGTCCTTCCGGCGGACTGTGAACGCTGCCGGCAGGTCGCCCGCGCAAGGGACCGGGCGCCGTCCGGGGACGGCGCCCGGCGCGATGCCCTGACTCAGGACAGCATGTTGACCTTGTACTGCATGATCCGGTAGTTCGTCGAGTTGTACCACTGGCTGACGATGATGTGGAAGTTGCCGAACGTCGAGCCGGGGACGACGAACCCGCCGTACGGGCTGGCGACGAGGTTGGCCGCCTCGTGCGCGGGGTCGGACGGCACGATCATCGTCTGCTCCAGCGTCTTCGTCAGATCCGCGGTCGGGAGCGGGAAGACCATCGAGCGGATCGACAGCGGGTTCATGTTCAGCCACGTGAGAACGTACTTGCCGTCCATGGCGCGGAAGCAGATCTCGCCCCATTTGCGAACGCCGAAGACGGTCGTCGGCGCCGGAGCGCCCCAGCGCCAGTCACCGTCGACGAAACCCCACGGCTCGTAGGCGTCGGGGTTCCCGAGGCTGTCCTTGCGCACCCGGTGCAGCAGCATCCCCGAGTCGACCTCACGGTTGAAGACCGTGGAAAGGACGTAGCAGTACCCGTCGTCGGCCACGGCGTAGGTCTTCTGCTGGAACTGGCCGCCGTGCAGGTCACCCGGCCACTGGCACAGGTACTCCCACGTCTCGCCGTTGTCGGTGGAGCGCCAGAAGTCGGTGTGGTGGGTGTCGTAGATGACGCCGCGCATGAGGTGCATGTACATCACGCCGTCGACGACGAACGCGTCGGACGGGATCGCCGTCGTCGCCTTGTCGCCGACCGGGTTGTGCGGCTCGTCGACGAGGGCTCTGGCGTGGCCGCCGCCGACGCTCCCGTCGATGTGCAGGTTGTTCACGTCACCGTTGCTGGAACGCAGGCCGACCGGGGCGCGCCAGTCGTCGGCGGGCTCACCCGGGTTCGGCACATGGTCGCCGTTGAAGGTGTCGCCGCAGACGAACAGCATGGTGCCGTCCGGGCACCGCACGGGGATGCCGAGGTCGGTCCACGGCGAGGCGAACGGGCCGGTCTCGGCGGGGCCGCTGAGGTTCTTCACCTTGGTCGCGAGCGTCGGGCTGGACGGGTCGCCCGGCCCGCCGGCGGTCATCACCGCGGCCTTCTTCTGCGCGTTCTGGCTGAGCCCGGCCCAGCCCGCCCCGACGACTCCGGCCCCCACGGCGACACCGGCGCCGATCTTGAGGAACCTGCGGCGGGAGGTCCCGCCGGTCGTCGCGTCCTTCTCGTCCGATGGAGGTGTCATCCGCCGATGCCTTCCAGGTCGACTCACGTGAACGGGGAGATGCCCTTGGCACAGCTGCCCTGGGCGAGAGTGAGCGGGATCCGGTCGTCCGGCCACAGGGTCAAAAGAACATCGTCGTCTGTTTTACAGCAAGATGACCAGAGTCGCCAGACCGTGACACTCAGTGAACCGATCCCGTCCCCATTCGCCCTGGTGGGCGACGGTGAGACTGCCTGTACGGCGATGGCCAGGTCCGTGACGTCGGTCACGTGCCAGGTGTGCGGGCCATCGCATCGGCATCAGGCGGACGGCGCCCCCCCCCCCCCGCGCAGGGGCTGCCCGTACCCACCACCGAGGGGACGGGCCGGCATGTCCGCCGGGCGATGGGTTCCCGGGAACTTCGAATGCATCGGAGTGAATATATGGCGTCTATATAATTCGCCTCCATTCTGATAAGGTGGTGAGGTAAGTGACAACTGAAAGCGTTCCGGCTCTTCAGTTGCTCCGCGAAAGCGGGCGCAATTAAGGGGCCGGAACCGATGTTCTCGTGACCCCTTTGCGCGCCCCAACAAACTGGGGGTCTCGTGAATACGAAAAAGGGGCGTCTGCGTAATTTACTCGCAGCGCTTCGTGCGCGTTGGGAATTGCAGTTAAATGATCCTCGCGTCGCGAACAGGGTAGTAATCGGTATGGTCGTGTTCGCCAATTCGGTGGGCGTTGTCAACGGCTACATGTTGGCGGTCACGGGCGTAACAAAGAACATTGGACCGGTGACGACGGCTTTTGTCATCATCCTCTCCGGAACGCCGGTCTTCTGGTACGTGTACAAGCCGGAGTTGCGGAGCCGCTGGTTCGTCTGGAAGCAGGCCCTCCTCATGGGCGTCGCTCTGGGAGTGAACAACATGTGCTTCCAGACCGTCCTGAGGTGGGTGCGGCTAGCGGTTGTGGAGCCGCTGTCGTTCCTGTGCACCGCGGCGTTCATGATCGGCGGCGTTGTCGTCGAGGACGTCAGGAGCAAGAAATACTCGACCGTCCTGTGGCCGGTGCTGGCAGGGCTGGGGATCTGGGCCCTGGCGACCGACACGGCCGAGGGTAAGGGCGGTGGGGTCTTCACCAAGGCGATCCCGCAAATCCATGTCCTGGATCATCGGATTCCCGGATGGATCCTGGGTGTGGGTCTCCTGCTCTCCACTGCGGGCACATACGCCTTCTTGCAGTGGCGGCTTGAGGTGGTGGACAACGGCATCAAAGGGAAAGCCAATACCCTTGCCGGTATTCCCGGTGTCGCCATTCTGGCAGTGGGCGTGTGGGCCATGGAAGGCAGTTGGGGAGGCGTGACCATTAGCGACTGGCCATACCTCCTGGCATGCGTGGCCAACGGAGTACTCGGCGCGCTGCTCGGCGGCGTGGTGCTCGTGAAGGCCTACGAGCATGAGCTTCGGGCGTCGACGACCGCAATGCTCCTACCGCTGCGAACCCTCCTCGGAACATCCCTCGGGATGGCCGTGGAACAAGTGGCCCCCGGTCCGTTGGGACTGGTGGCGATCGTCTCGATCCTCGTCGGCTCGTACGGGGCGGCGAAGATCCAGAGCCGGAAGAAGGCCGGCTCTGGCTGATCTGGCGGCGGGGAGGCCATCCTCCCCGCCGTTCACGTCCCGGTCACAACGGGCCGATCTTCGTGCGCTGGCGGACCGTCATCGGATCCTCCGGCGCCGCGCGTGTGAGGTACTGCGGGACTGGGCCGTCGTCTCCGCCGGTGTCCCGCACCAACCCGTAGCGCACGGGATGACCGGGGGCGGACGGCGGCTCGTTGACGTCGTCGGCGATCTCCGTCCAGGTCACGGGCATGAGGTAGATGTTGTAGTCGGCTCCCTTTTCGTTCTGGTGCAGCGTCACGCTGCCGTCCACGTAGTAGAACTCGTTCTGCCACATCTGCTGGGCGCCGCCGGGGAGCACGGCGTATCCCGCGTCCGGCTGGCCCATCCAGGTGTGGGCGGAGCTCTGGCCGGGCTTGGCGTCGTCCATCCGGTGGCCGCCACCGGAGGCCACGTGGAAGAGCCTGCCTTTGAGGCCCGTCCAGGTGGGCATCTGCATGTGCCCCGCCCGCTGCGCGAAGGCCACCTGCCAGCGGACCTGGAAGTACCCCTTCCCTGCGACGGTCAGCTGCTCGCCGCGGTGCACCATCCCATACGCCCGCCCCGGAGTCAGGGAGTTGTAGCGGCCGGTGATGGTAAGGGCCCGGCCGGTCGGGCGTCTGGGCAGGGCACGGGGCCGGCGGTTCGGTGGTGGCGTGGCCTCGGCTCCGTCGACGGTCTCCCCGTACGCCGACCGCTTTTCGGGGCGCGCCTTGGGCCGTGACGGAGCGGGTGAAGGGGGGACGGCCCGCGCCGTGACCGACGCACTCGTGCGCGGCGCGGCCGCGTCGCCGCGGTCGACGTCACGAGGAATGGTGCCGTAGACGACCGCCGCACCACCGGCCACGGTGACGGCCCCCGCGGTCGCCACCGCAACCGGCTTCGCCCACAGCGCCTGCACCGCATGCACCAGCCGTTCCGCCACTCCTGCGGCGTGCGCGCCGCCGATGGCACCTCCGCCCCCGCCGCCGAGGAGTGCGCCCGCCGTGAGGCCGACGGGCAGCGGTGTCAGCGCCAGCCCGGCCAGCAGCCCCTCCGCGGGCAGCAGGTCGGCCCAGTGCCGGGCGCACTCGGGACACTCGCGGGTGTGCCGGGCCAGCCGCTTGCGCCACAGGGCGGAGGGCTTGCCGTTCCACTCCGATGCCGCCGCCTGCAGGTCCAGGCAGCTCGGCGTCGTCCGCAGTGCCCGGACGACGGCGCGGGCGGCGTCCAGCCGGGCCTTCATCCGCTGCACCCGGACGGCGGCGTGCCGCGGTGTGATCTCGCATGCCGCCGCGAGCTCGTCCCTGGTGAGCTCCCCGGCGGCCTCCAGCCACCACAGCGACAGAAGCTGCCGTTCGTCCGGCTCCAGCCAGCGGGTCGCCTCCGCGACCTCGCGCCGCTGACCGGTCAGGCCCAGCCGGAGAACGGACAGGTCCACGAAATCGGCGCCGGGGTCGGCGGCCTCCTCGGGCAGCTCCGCGGCGGGCCGCTTCCGCCGGGCGCGCCAACGGTCGCGGACCTGACTCATCGCGATCGCCACCAGCCAGGAACGGAACCGGTCCGGATCCTGCAGATCCGGCAGGCCGCGGACGACCCGCAGCATGGTCTCCTGGACGACGTCGTCGACATCCGCGTGGCCGTCCAGGGCCCGGCCGACGATGTTGTACACCAGCGGCAGCCAACCCTCGACCAGCGCGTCCAGCGCGCGCTGGTCGCCCGCCCTGGCCGCCGCCATGGTGACGGCATCCGGCAGCTCCGTCGAGCGCATCCCTCTCCTTCCGCCTCGGCTCACGAACCCTGCTGCTGAGGAGACGAGTGAGGACAAGGCGAATAACGGATTTCTGTTATCGGCTTGGACGTGGCGCGTCTCCACCCCTGGGCCGGTCCTGGGGGCGGCCCGGCGACAGGACGAGGACCGGCATCGGGAAGGAGACGCCAGATGCGTCGATCGACAAGGAATCCTAGGCGAACCCGCAGGTCGGCGGCGGTGGCCGCCGGGGTGGTGACCATCACCGCCGTCGCAGGCACGGCGGCGTACGCGTCGGGGCCCCGGGCGGGCTGGTGGGGCCGGCATGACTCGCCCCGGATGCACGACAGGTCCGTGGCCGACGCCACGCACCGGCCGCGCCACAGCCCCGTTCCGCCCACGAGCGGCCGTACCCGGGCGGCCAGGTCGTCCGCCACGCCGACTCCATCGCACTCCGCCCGAGCGGCCCGTAAGGCGGCCCCTGTGTACGGCGTCAACGTCGACGAGGCCGACGCGGCGCCGCCGAGGACGCGGCGTCCCGCCTCTCTGCCAAGGCGACCGGCAGGTGAGATCACCGCGGTCGCCGGGAAGTACCAGAATCCCGTGAAGGGCTACATCGGCGGTAAGTACGTGATGATGCACCGCGACGACAACGTGACCCTCAAGGGCCGCGGCTACGTCCGGGTGAGGTACGAGATCGCGTGGTTCAACCGGCCCGGCAGCATGGTCATGCCCACCTGGACGGGCCTCAAGGGCAGGCTCTTCCACGTCGCTTCCGGCGGCCTGCGGCGTATGGACGACGCGAAGCCCGGCCAGAGTTCCGCCTACACGTGGATGGGCGAGCCCGGCAAGGGCTACGTCGTGCTCCCGAAAGACGCTCAGCAGATGTGGCAGAACGAGTTCTTCTACCTCGACGGCGAGGTCACTCTGACCAACCACGAGCAAGGCGCCGACTACAACATCACCGCCACGCCCGTCACCTGGGACGAGGTGACCACGGACATCACCACTCCCCGCCCCGCCGACCCCGCGCGCATCGGATGGGTCCGGTACGGGCTGGTCCGCGACACGGGTGACGACGGTGCTCCGGTTCCGCAGTACGCGACCCGGCAGGTCACCGGCGACCCGGCGCGTGTCGCGCAGAACTCGAACCTCAGGTAGGTCCCCCTCGGCCCGGCGGCGGGGAACCGCCCTTTCCCCGCTCCATCACGCTCACTGATCGGATGGTCGGTGCGGTGGTGCGGTGGACGCGCGCGGCACCAAGGTCATGGGTAGGGGACGAGGCGTTGCGGCCTGGCCGTCGAGCGCCTGGAGGAGTGTCTGGAGGGCGACGGCACCCAGTTCCTCGGCAGGTGCCACGACGGTGGAGAGCTGAGGCGTCGCGGCCTCGGAGAGCAGGGTGCCCGCGAAGCCCATGATCGACAGATCACCGGGGACCGCGATGCGCAGGTCATGGGCCGCCATCAGCGCACCGGCGGCGAGCAGGTCGTCGTCGCAGAACAGGGCGGTCGGCCGCGGCGTCATGGACAGGATCTGGTGGGCGGCGCCGCGCGCGGCCTGCAGGCTGAAACCCGCCAGCACCTCCGGGCTCTCGGCGGCGCCGACGCCCGCCCGGTCGAGCTCGCGGCGCCATCGCGACGCCCGGGCCTTGAAGGTCGTGGGCGGCAGATCGGTTCCGAGGTGCGCGATCCGGCGGTGGCCGAGTTCGAGCAGGTGCCCGACCGCCGCCGCGGTGCCCTGCCGGACGTCGAGGAGAGCGCTGGTGAACCCGTCGGCGACCGCCTCGATGAGGACGGTCGGTCCGGGCGCGGTGGAGGCCGGCGGCTCGATGCCGAACAGCATCATCCCGTCGATGGCCGCGGCGTTGAGGGCCTCCATCGCGGTGAGCTGCCAGGTCCTCTCGGGGCCGGGCTCGATGAGCGCGACGGTGACTCCGTCCGCGCGCCCGGCCCGCTGTGCGCCGCGCAGCACGTGGCCGATGAAGGGGTTGGTGACGTCCGGCACCAGGAGGCCGACCGTACGGGCGCGTCCGGCCCGCAGGGTGCTGGCGGAGGCGTGCGGCCGGTAGCCGAGTCGCGTGGCGGCGTGCCGCACGCGTTCTTCCACCTCGGCCGAGACTCGCCCGGCCGTCTTGCCCGAGAACACCAGGGACACCGTCGACTGCGACACACCGGCCAGTTCGGCGACGTCATGGCCGGTCGGACGGCGGTGCGCGGCGCCCGCGCCTTCGGGTGAACGCGGGGATCGGCCGGTCGTGCTGTCGGTCATGGCGCGGCGATCCTAGCCGGAACCCGGGCCGGGGTGGGCGGCCGCGAACGTCCGCATCAGCTCGCGCCGGACCGCGGGCGCGGCGAAGGACGCTTCGACGGCGGCCATGTTGCTGCGGGCCAGGTCGGCGGACGTCCAGCCGAAGACGTGCCGCAGGCGTTCGTACTCCTGGTCCAGGGTCACGTTGGCGACGGTGCGCGCGTCGGTGCTGATGGACAGTGCGACCCCGGCCCGTCTGAGCCGGTCGACCGGGTGATCGGCGTAGGACGGCATCAGATCCCCCATCGTCTGGACATTGGACGTGGGGCATACCTCCAGATGGACGCCCCCGGCGATGAAGCGTTCGAGGGTGCGCTCGTCCTCGATGCAGCGCACCCCGTGCCCGATCCGCTCGGGACGCAGGTGATCCAGGACGTCGTCGACGCCGTCCGCGCCGCGTGCCTCGCCGGCGTGCGCCGTGATCCGCACCCCGTGCTCGCGTGCGTGGCGGACTGCCGCGATGTGCGGGTCGAGCCCGAATCCCGCCTCGTCGCCCGCAAGGTCGAACCCGGTGACCAGGCCGTCCTCCAGCCGCGCGGCGGCCAGGCGGGCCGTCGCCATGCTCGCGTCGGCGTCGAAGTGCCGCAGCGTGCACAGGATGACGCTCGCCTGCACTCCCGTCGCGGCGACTGCTTCGGCGACTGCGGACTCGACTACCTCGACGACGTGTTCGGGTCGCATCCCACCCGCCGTGTGCAGCAGCGGCGCGAACCGGATCTCGGCGTAGGCCACATTGTCCGCGACCAACTGCGTGAACAGGTCATCGGTGACCAGGCGCAGGGCCCGCGGCGTCTGCATGAGCTGGACGATCCTGGAGGGCCTGGTGAGGAAGTCGACCAGGCTCGCGCATTTTGCGGGAGCGACGTAGTCGCGCAGGTACTCGGTCAGGGTCGTCCCTGGTCGCAGTGCGGCGACACAGGCGTAGCTGACGCAGCAGTCCAGATGTAGATGCAGCTCTGCCTTGGGCTGCACCCGGGGCAGTACCTCCACCGGCCACGGCTCCTTTCCGGTCTCATCGAACGTATAACTCTCACGGCCTAAATCGCCTGTATTGACGGACATCATACGTTTGACTTACCGTCCTTGGCGTCACCGTACAGCGGGCGAAGTGGGGGCCTTGTCGTGCCGTTGGTCACAAGAGATCGGAGGGGCTCGGTCGTGGTCATCACGTTCATGAGGGTCGTCTTGGCGGCCGTCGCGGGCGCCGCCGTCGTCTCGGACGACGGCACCCGGCGGTACGAGGCGGAACCGGGCGGTGTGATCGAGGGCGGCCTCGTGGGAGCCGTCTACGCCGACCCGGGCCCCAACGGCGGTTCGGCCGTCGGCCTCGAACGGGCCTTGCGGATCCTCCACGGCGTGCGAGCCGCGGCGGAGCGGCCCGCATGAGCATGCCCGCCCTGCCTTTGGTCATTGACACCGATACCGGCTCCGATGATGCGGTCGCCCTGTTGCTGGCCGCCGCCAGTGGCATGGGGGACATCCGCGCGGTGACCACGGTGGCGGGCAACGTGCCGGTGGAGACCGGAACCCGCAACGCCCTGATCTCGTTGCAGACCGCGGGTCGCTCAGACATCCCGGTGTACGTCGGCTGCCAACGCCCCATGACGCGTGCCCTGTCCAGCGCCCAACACGTCCACGGCCAGGACGGCATGGGCGACATCGGCCTGCCCGACCCCCTTGCCACGCCTCAGGAAGTGCATGCGGTCGAGGTCCTGCTGTCCCTGCCGCGCAGGCACCCGGGAGAACTCACGCTGGTCACGCTCGCGCCGCTGACCAACATCGCCGCCGCTCTGCTGCGCGACCCGCTGCTGCTGTCGCGGTTCAGGCACGTCTACTGCATGGCGGGCGCCGCCGATCTGGCGGGCAACGTCTCACCCACCGCCGAGTTCAACGTCTGGGCCGATCCCGAGGCCGCCCGCGTCGTCACCCAGGCCGCCACCCCTGACAAGGTGACGTGGATCGGCTGGGACGTCTCCCGCCGGGACGCGGTGATGACCCCGGCCGATCAGCGGCGCCTGAAGCAGATCGGCACCCCCATGGCCACCTTCGCCCATCGCATCAACCGCACCGTGGCCGACTGGGCCCGCGACGTCACCGGCCTGGCCGGCTACGACCTGCCCGACCCGGTGGCCATGGCCGTCGCCCTCATGCCCGGACTGGTCATCGAGCGGGAACAGGCTTATGTCGACATCGCCACGGACGGCCTGACCCGCGGGCAGATGGTCATCGACCGCCGGGTGACCGCTCCGCCTCCGAACCTCACCCTGGTCCGCCGCGTGGACGAAGCCGGTTTCAAAGAACTGCTCTTCGACACCGTCGCCGCATCGGGCTGAAATCTGCGTCACGGATGCGGATTCGGGCCGTGACCTGCTCTTTCAATTGCGTTGATCAGTATTTTCGGTTCTTGCCCGGATGGAACGGGGACTACAGCGGAGGTAGCCGATCACCGGGAGTCATCGTGGAGAACGATGCGTGCGGCGGGACCGATTCCGGCGGTCGCGCCATGGCGTCCGCGGACACGGCGGAGCCTCCCGGAACGGCGCGGCGAATGCTTGGGGGGCGCGTCCTGCCGGTGCTGGTCTTGATGCTCACCCTGGTCGGCGCCTGCTCCTCCGGGACGCACCACCGTGATTCCGGCCGGAAGGAGGCGGCAAAGGAGGCGGGGACGGAGGCGGCCTCGCCCGCCGAGAACGGGAAACGCGGTGACGCGGACTGGCGGATCCGCCGCCAGGACATGGGATCCGAGCACGAGATCGAGGGCTACGCCGACCACGTCAGTGTGCTGCCGGGCGAGCGTTTCCGGTTGTTCGTCTCCACCACGACCGCCGGGTTCACCGCCCAGGCGTTCAGGATGGGCTGGTATGGCGGCGCACAGGCGCGCCGGGTATGGCGGTCCGGGTTCAACCCCGGCGTCCGGCAGGCGGCCGCCCACGTCGACAAGACGACCCGGACGGTGTCGGCTCCGTGGCGGCCGTCGCTGACCGTTACCACCTCGGGGTGGCCCGACGGCAGCTATCTGATCATGCTTACCGCCGCCTCGGGCGCGCGGCGGTACGTGCCGGTGACCGTCCGTTCGCCCAGCGCGGCGGGGCGCGTCGTCGTGCTGAACGCGACCACCACCTGGCAGGCCTACAACCTCTGGGGCGGTTACGACCTGTACAAGGGGCCGTCAGGAGGGCCGGACGACCGGGCCACCGCGGTCAGCTTCGACCGGCCCTACGACGGTTACGGTGCAGGCAAGTTGCTGGTCTACGAGCAGCCGGCGATAGCACTCGCCGAGAGGCTCGGCGTGCCGCTGGCGTATGCGACCGACAACGACCTGCACGCCGATCCCGGCCTGCTCAAGGGCGCGCGTGGCCTGTTGACCCTCGGCCATGACGAGTACTGGTCGTCCGCTATGAGGCAGCACGCCACCGAGGCCCGTGACCACGGCGTCAACATCGCCTTTCTCGGCGCCAACGCGGTCAACCGGCACATCCGGTTCGGCCCCACTCCGCTGGGGGCCGACCGATTGGTGGTCTGTTACAAGGACGCCGACGCCGACCCCGTCTCGCGTACCGACCCGGCCGAGTCGACTCAGGACTGGCGGCTGCCGCCGAAGCCGCGGCCGGAGAGCGACCTCATCGGCATCCAGTACACGTGCCTTTCGGTCGAGGGCGCCTTCACCGTCCAGCGCCCCGGCTTCTGGCTCTTCAAGGGCACCGGGGTGCGCGCCGGAACACGGTTCCCCGGCGTCGTCGGCCCCGAGGCCGACGCGCTCAATCGCGACGGCCCCACCCCGTCCACGCTGGAGATCGTCGCCAGTTCACGGGTCACCTGCAGGAACCGCCCGGCCGTCGCGCACGCTTCGTACTACACCACCGACCGAGGGGCCGGCGTGTTCGCGACCGGCACCTTGGGCTGGGTCTGCGCCATGCGCGGCCCGGCCTGCGGTCACGGCGTGACCGAGGCGGGACGCCGGTTCGTCACGCAGGTCACTCAGACGCTCATCCGCGGCATGGCTGCGGGACCCCTCGGACGTGTCCACCCGTCCCGCCCCAACTACCGTTGAATCCTGCTCCGTCGGGTCAGGTCCGCCGCGGCATCGGTGAGAGTCTTGCGGGGGAGCATCACGGCCGCCACCAGCAGCGGGGTGAGGGCGGACATTGCGCCGCCCAGCGTCATCGTGAAGCGCGGCCCCACCAGTTCGGCCAGCTTGCCGATCAGCGGTCCGCCGAGCGGGTTGGTGCCCAGGAAGACCAGCATGTAGAGCGCCATCACCCGGCCGCGCATGGCCGCGGTGACGCCGAGTTGCATGGTGGCGTTGGCGGACGTCGTGAACGTCAGCACCGCGGTGCCGGTGGGCACCAGCAGTAACAGGAACAGCCAGTACCACGGCATCAGCGAGACCGCCACCTCCAGCGTCCCGAACAGCACCGCCGAACCGATCAGAAGCCTGCGGGTCGGGCGTACCCGGCGGGCCGCCACCAGTGCGCCTACCAGGGCGCCGAGGGCCAGCATCGTGGAGGCGAGCCCGAACGAGGACGCCCCGGTGTGGAAGACCTCCTTGGCGATCAGCGGGGTGGTGACCGCGAAGTTCATCCCGAACGTCGCCACGAACCCCACCAGCAGCAGCACCATGACCAGGTCGCGGCGGGCCCGCACGTATCTCAGGCCCTCCCGCAGCTGACCCTTGGCGCGGGCCACCGGCTCGGCGGTGTGCAGCTCGTCGGCCCGCAGGAACGCCAGGGAGGCCAGCACCGCGACGAACGACGCCGCGTTGACCAGGAAGACCGGGCCGGTGCCGATCGCCGCGATCAGCAGTCCCGCCGCCGCCGGGCCGAGCACCCGGCCGATGTTGAAGCAGGCGCCGCCCAGCGCGATCGCATTGGGCAGATCGGTCTTGCCGACCATTTCCACGACGAAGGCCTGCCGGGCCGGGTTGTCCACCACCGTCGCGATGCCCAATCCGAACGCCAGTGCGTACACCTGCCACAATTGTGCGCTGCCCGTGATGGCCAGCACCCCGAGCGCGAGCGCGAGCAGGCCCATCGACGCCTGCGTGATCACCAATACGCGGCGCTTGGAGTAGCGGTCGGCGACCACGCCGCCCCACAGCCCGAACAGCAGCATCGGCAGGAACTGCAGGCCGACGGTGATGCCGAGCGCCGTGCCGTCGTTGTGACTCAATTCCAGCATCAGCCAGTCCTGAGCGACCCGCTGCATCCAGGAACCGGTATTGGACACGAGTGACCCGGCGGTGAACAACCGGAAGTTGCGGTTGTGCAGTGATCGGAACGTCGGCGTCGGCCGCCCCGCCGCCACCTAGCCTTCAAGGCCGAACACCGCGGAGACCTGCCGCGCGAGGTCTTCCTCGGCGAGCGTGGAGTCCACGCCGACCGTGTGGAGGCCCAGGTCTCGGGTCTGGTCGGTGAGCCGGTCGGTGAACAGCGCGTCGCGCTGCAGCAGGTTCCGCAGGGCGTGCTGCGGGTCGCCGGTCTTGGCGATGAAGCCCCATGCGGGGCCGCCACGGCCGTCGAAGACTTCCTGGCGGAAACCGGGTGTCGGCAGCAGCCACACGGCGTGGCCCACCTCGGCGAGCAGGGGCCGGACGAGATCGGGCAGCAGCCGGAATCCTTCGGCGACCACCGGCCGGTCGGCCGGGAGAGCGAGAAGGTCTTCGACGATCAGGTCGAAGCCCTCGCCGTGGAACCAGTGGAAGGTGTCGAGCATCTCGTGCGGGCTTCGGCTCACCCATCGTTCGTCCATGTCCATGGCGGCGAACCTGCCGAGGTAGGGAGCCTGCTCCGGCGGCATTCGGCGGGCGTGGTCGGGCATGACCGCGTCGGTGTCGTACAGCCGCATCCCGTGCCTGTCGGCGAGTCGCCGGGCGATGGTGGACTTCCCGGATCCGCTGCCTCCGCCGATCCAGTAGACGTGGCTCAACCGCTCCCGCAGGACGTCGGGATGAGTCCCGTCATGCAGCGCAGAGTGCATTCGTTGGCTCCTCGGGAATGCCTATCGGCCCGTGACGTCACCGCTGCCGCGGCGGTGAGCGGTCTGATAGAGGTCAATGTACTTACGGGCTTATGCCACTCCAGGCGTACTCGCCGACGCGCGCGTCGTCGGCCGGCCGCAGCCGTCCGTCCAGCGCCGCGACCAGCTGTTCCTGGTATCCGACGACGTCGTAGGGGAGACGGACGGGACGTGCCAGCCCCTGGACGCGGATAACGTCCGCGATGGCGGTGTCAAGCCAGGTCGGCCGGCGCAGAAAGCTCGGATCGAGGCATCGAGGCCCGCGAAGTAGGCCATCCGCGGCCCGCCGACTCGGGGTCGACACCACGCTCGCCGGGGGAGAACTCGCGCGGCTCTCCGCGGCGTTCGGCCTTGAGAACCGGCGCGTCCTACGGCTCGTAGCGCACCGGCGATCGGGCGGCTCGACCGCCGCCCGATCGTCTCTCAAGATCCTCACCGGCCGGTTCACGGCCGGAGAGCCCCCACCCGATGGCGCGTCCACCAGACGCGCCATCACTTGTTCAACGCCGCACCTGGTCAGGCCCACGCCAGGTCCGACCGCGGGTCGGGCACGGTGCGTGAGGAGGGCGGCAGGAAATGGATCGTGACGATTCGGCCTGCCCGGCCCCCAGCCGCCGTGTTCCGCGAATCTTCACCGCTCCCTCATATTCGGTTCGTGATCCGGGCCGGACCTCGGTCCTAGCTTCTCGGGGCAACACGATCTCCGATATCGAGGTTCCTATGTCGCTGCGACATGTTCTGACAGGCCTGGCCCTTGGCTCCGTGATCGCCTGGCCCACGGCCGCGCAGGCATCGCCGGGCGGTGTTCCGCCGCAGAAGACTCATTTCGATCTGCAGGCGCACCGTGGCGGCATCGGTATGACGACCGAGGAGTCGCTGGAGGGGTTCGGAAAGGCGATGCGCTTGGGCGTCACCACGCTCGAACTCGACACCCATGTGACGAAGGACCGGAAGGTCGTCGTCAACCACGACCGGCAGGTCAGCGCCCAGAAATGCCGTGACACCGCGCCTGTGACGCCCGGGGACCCGATGTACCCGTATGTCGGCAAGTACATCAAGGACCTGACCCTGGCCCAGATCAAGACCATGGACTGCGGGTACCAGCGCCTTCCGGGCTTCCCGGAGCAGGAACAGATCAAGGGCTTCCGGATGGTGGAGCTCAAGGACGTCCTCGACCTGGTCAAGAGCTACCACGCCAAGCAGGTCACGCTGAACATCGAGACCAAGGTCGAGGCCGGAGCCCCCGAGCAGACGGCGCCGCGGGAGCTGTTCGTCCGCCGGGTCTACGAGGAGATCCACGCCTCGGGCATCGAGGACCAGGTCACCATCCAGTCCTTCGACTGGGGCGCGCTGAAGGAGATGCACCGGCTCGCGCCCTCCTACCCGCTGGTGGCGCTGACGAACTACGACTTCCTGCAGGTGGGCCGTCCCGGCGCGTCCCCGTGGCTCGGCGGGATCGACGCCGACGACTACGACGGCGACTTCGTCAGGGCCGCGGCCACCATCGCCGGTGTGAGAGCGCTGTCACCCGTGTACGGGTTCCCGCAGAACGGCAAGATCGGCGACCCGGGTTTCCGCTTCTACGTCTCCAGGTCGATGATCTCCGCGGCGCACGCCCGGGGCCTGAAGGTCGTCCCGTGGACCTGCGACGACCCGGCCACCATCGAGGCGCTCATCGACATGGGTGTCGACGGCGTCATCACCGACTACCCGAACCGCGTCCGCCAGATCATGGCCGACCGCGGCATGCGCCTGCCCAAGCCGTACGCCCCACGCTGAGGTGGCCTGGGATCAGGTCGCCTGGCTTGCCATGGCGTGCCCCTGGAGGATGACCGCGAAGCGTTCGTCGGCGCGGTCGAGCTGGCCGGTGATGTGGCGCTTGATCCGGTCCTTCAGCGGGGTGTCCGGACGGGTGATCAGTTCCTTGAGCTCCGGGACGAGCGGCCGGTACTTCCGGGCGAGCTTGCGCAGCTTGGGGCCGGTGGTGTGGATCAGGCCGACGCCGTTGTCGGTGAAGTCCGAGACCTTGATGATCCGCGCCTCGGGGTGCCGGTCCAGGCTCTCGGTGACGTGCGCGCGGTACTGGGCGTGGACGTCGCGGCTGCGGTCGTAGACGGGGTTGGTCACGGCGCGGACGAGGTCGGCGACGCGCGGGCCGAACTCGGTGGCCAGCGTGTCCAGCGCGCCCTCGGTGGAGTTCTCGTGCCCGTCGCCGGCCAGCTCCGCGGGGTGGTCTTCCACCGAGTCGTGCAGCAGCGCGGCGACGAGCAGGTCCACGTCGTCCACCTCGTAGTGGCACATCACGCGGAGCGTCACGCGGAGCAGATGGTTCACCACCGGCTCGCGGACGCGCTGGTCCTGGCGGTGGAGGTCGCTCGCCAGTGCCAGGGCGGTGCTCAGCCGCCGCCAGTCCGGTTCCCGGAAGCGCAGGATCTCGCGGGAGAACCGGTCGCGGAGTCCCGCCTCGCCGTAGACCTCGGTGATCGTGTGTAGTGGGAGTGTCTGCAGATAACTGGTCACCGTGGTCCCCTCTCGCGTATCCATACGACGCCGCCCGCGATCACCCGGTTCCGGCGAGGCGGGCGAACAGTGTCACGCCCAGCTCGTAGGCCGACAGGACGAGCAGGATCACCAGAAAGGCCGTCCAGGACGCGAACAGCAGCGCTACCAGCGCTGCCACCGCGACGCCCGCGATGCGCAGTGTGTCCAGGTGTCTCGCGGCCTGCTGACGGGGCCGCTCACCGGTGGCGGTGGTACGGGCGGCCGAGGCGAGCGTGCGGGCGCCCGACGCGGTGTGGCGGCGCAGCGCCCTCGGCAGCCGGCCGGGTCCCACCAGGTAGGCCAGGACGGCGACGGCGACGCCCGACCACAGCAGCCAGTCGCCGCGCGTGCGCAGGGACGAGAAGATCTCATGCACCGCCACCGAGGCGGCCTGCTTGTAGACGCCCTCGGGCAGGTGCTCCAGGATTCGGCCCTGGACCGCCCGCATCGCCGCCGACAGCACCACGACGCTCACCGCGGTGGCCACGCCGAACTGCAGCACCGTGCGTCGCCGTCCGGGCGAGACGACCAACGCCAGCACGAGGCACAGCAGCGTGCCGCCCACGAGCAGGGCGAGACCCTTCTTGAAGGCCAGGACCATGTCCTGGAAGCCGGTGAGATCGCCGTGGTGGTAGATGGTGATGTGGCCGAAGTCTGCGGGCAGCGTCACCCCGAGCGCCTGCTGGACCTTGGCCTGCAGGTCGGGCGGGATCTGGCCCGACGTGACGGTGGGCAGGGCGAGCTGCTTGCCGAAAAGCGTCGGCAGCTCGCGCGAGACGGTGACGAGCACGTTGTTGATGATCGGCAGCATGTTGAGCGTCACGACGCCGTCCTGGGCGCTGACCGTCTGACTCTCGCCCTTGATGATCGCGATGATCCGGGCGTGCGCCGACCGGTTCGCCTGCTCCCACAGATCCTGGAACTGCTCGGTGCTCATGAACTCCTGCACCCGCCCGCGCAGGTAGTCGTGGACGGTGTTGGAGAGGGGGCCTGCCAGGAATGCGGCCTTGGGCGGCAGCGCGTCGGTGATCCGTCCCTGCACATCGGTGTTCGTGAACACCTGGTCCGTGATGTAGGTCGCCAGGGCGGTGTTGACCTCGGGATGCCCGGGCAGCGGCGCGACAGTGGCGACCCACCGGTCGGTGTTCACCATCGTCCGCGCCCCCCAGACGCCGACGACCGAGGCCACCAGGCCGAACCCGGCCAGCGCCACCAGCAGCGCCGCGAGCGCCCTGCGAACCCGCGGCCAGTTCGGGTGTGCGCGGACGAGCCGGACAGGCGGCCGCTCCGCCAGCTGCGCCCGCAGTTCGGCCACCTCGGCGCGCAGGCGCCGCACCTCCTCCCCGCCACCACCCGGCCCGTCGCCGTGCGCGGCCCCGCCGGGTGCTCCCTCATCGGCCGCGTGCCCGACGCCGCCCATCACGAGCCTCCCGGGGTCGACACGTCAGGTTCCCAGGTGCTGCCGGCAGGAGCCGGTCGCGGGATCGGTCATCGGTTCGCGTTCGCCGTTCGCTTGCCGGCGTGCCGGATCCAGAGGGAGAGGGCCGCGGTCACCAGCCCCCAGGTGATGAGCCACAGGCCGACGAGCCATGTCAGTGCGGTCAGGGTGATCCCCGGCCACAGCAGCAGTAGGAGCCCCGCGAGGATGCACAGGCCCGCAAGGAACGCCGCCCCGCCGCGTCCCGGCAGGGACGGCTCCGCCAGCGTGGCGACGAGTCCGACCGTGCCGCTGATCAACCAGAACAGGCCGAAGAGGAGGGCCAGGATCTGGACGGTCTGGAGCGGGTCGCGCATGACGAGCACGCCGATGGCCAGCGACAGCACGCCCAGCAGCGTGAACAGGACGCGGGCGCCCCCGCCCGCCTCGTCCGCCGCGATGGCCTGCACGATCCGGTACACGCCGAGGATCACCAGCTTGAGACCGAAGAGGAAGGCCACGACACGGATGGTCGCGTCCGGCCACGTCACGATGGCGAGGCCCAGGAGTGCCGAGAGGATCCCGGCGGCCGCGCCGGCACCCCAGGCGCCGGCCGCCAGCCGCTTGGTGAACCCGCCGGACGCCCGCGGGCTCGCCGACGCTGCCGATGATGGCGCTGAGGTCATGAGATCCCCCTGCTCGCCCGGCTCCGCCACATGTCCTCGATGGAGCCGGATGCGGGCTAAGTGGACCGCGTCGGCGCACGAGCCCGCATCATCCCTGGCGGGTGAGTCGCGGCCGACAGCGGCGCGGCGAAATCGCCTCGCGGGGCCGCGCGGCTCCGCGAACTCATCCGCCAGGGGTGATCTGGGCACGGCCGTTCCGGCGGACGCTAGGGGTGGATTCGACTCGTTCAAGGGGGGCCGACATGACCCGAAGTGTGCATCCTCAGGTCGACGCCGACCGTGCGCCGGTGAGCGGCTGGGCCGTCGGCTTCGCCGTCTTCGCAGGCTGCATGATGATCATGGTCGGGCTGTTCGGGGCGATCGCGGGAATCGCCGCGATCGCCGATGACGATCTGTACGCGATCCGCGGCGACTACGTCTTCAAGTGGGACGTGTCGGCATGGGGCTGGATCCACCTGGTGCTCGGGATCATCGTGATCGCGGCCGGAATCGCCGTGTTCGGCGGACGGACCTGGGCGCGCGTCATCGGCATCGCCCTGGCGTTGCTGAGCGCCGTCGCGAACTTCATGTTCCTTCCGTACTACCCGGTGTGGTCCATAGTGATGATCGCTCTGGACATCGCGGTGATCTGGGCTCTGGCGAGGTATTCAAGGCAGGCCGCCGCCGACACCTGGGGATGAGGCCGCTCCGGGACCGTGCCGGCGCCCCCGCGCGTGCCGACTACTCGGACGCGGTGTACGGATCGCTGCTGGCCGCCTCGGTGATCGCCGGGACCGGTTCGGGCGACCATCCGATCCCGGCCCCGTCCCTGGTGGCCCTCCTGCTCGCCACGGGACTGGTCTTCTGGCTCGCGCACGTCTTCGCCCGGTTGACAGGGGATCGCGCGCGGGGCGCGGCGTGGGAGTGGACGGAGATCAGGTCTGTCGGCGCAGCAGAGTGGCCGCTGGTCCAGGCCGCCTTCCCTCCGGCCGCGGTGGCCTGCGCGGGCTGGCTCCTGGGGCTGGCCGACGCCACGACCGCCTGGCTGGCGCTCCTGGTGGCGCTGGCCGGTCAGGTCGGCTGGGGCATCGCGGCCTCGCTCCAGGTGGGTGCGCCGGCAAGAACGGTCGTCGTGTCGGGCCTGGTCAATCTGGTCCTTGGATTGGCCGTCGTCGCTCTGAAGACCCTGTTGTCACATTGAGGATGCACTTGTGCGCGGTTTGAACGGTACGGCCGGATGGCGTGGCCTTGCCGCCCGGCGTCGGATGGCGCGCCTCTCCCTTGCGTCCGGGGGCGTGGCGGTACTGACCCTGCTGCTGGTCGCCGGGTTCAGAAGCCTTGTGCTGCTGGGCGTCGGACTGGCTGGGCTGGTCGTCACAGCGGGCGCGCTCTGGTGGGTGCTTACGCGGCGGGCTCTGGTCCGGGTGCTTGCTGGCGCATTGGCCGTGGCCATGCCGCTGGCAGTCACGCTGTACTACATAGCGCTGGGCCTACTGTGGGTCGTCCTTCTGTCCGCTGGTCTGTGGGCGTTGGCGGTGGGGGCCGGACGGGCCGCGCTGAGAACGGGCGGCCAGGGCGCCGCCCCGGCGCCGTACCCGGCTCCGCCCCCCGCACAACCCTTCCTGATCATGAATCCGCGCTCGGGCGGGGGGAAGGTGGAGCGGTTCCGGCTCGCCGACAAGGCTCGCGAGCTGGGTGCCCGCGTCGTGGTGCTCGACCCGGACCATCACCGGGACGTCGCCGAGCTGGCACGCCGGGCCGTGGCCGACGGCGCCGATCTGCTCGGTGTGGCGGGCGGTGACGGGACCCAGGCGCTCGTCGCCGACGTGGCGGCGCGGCACGGCGTGCCGTTCATGGTCATCGCGGCTGGGACCCGCAACCACTTCGCCCTGGACCTCGGCCTGGACCGTGCCGACCCGACGGCCTGTCTGGGCGCCCTCACCGACGGCGTGGAACTGCGGATCGACCTCGGTCGCATCGGCGACCGCGTCTTCGTCAACAACGCCTCCTTCGGCGCGTACGCGGCCGTCGTGCAAAGCCCCGGCTATCGCGACGACAAGGTGCGCACCACCCTCCAACTGCTTCCGGACCTGCTCACCCGGGAGCGCGGCCCCCGGCTGACGGTCCACGCCGCGAACGTCGTCATCGACGGCCCGCAGGCCGTCCTCGTGAGCAACAACCCCTATCAGGGCGGCGACCCCGCCGGTCTCGGCCGCCGGGAGCGACTGGAATCCGGCGTCCTCGGCGTCCTGGCGGTCAGCGTCGACAGCGCGGCCCAGGCCGCCGGCCTGCTCCGCGGGCGGCGCGGCCCCGGCCTCACGGCGCTGACCACGGACGAGGTCACCGTCGATGCCGACGCCTCCGAGATCCCGGTCGGTGTCGACGGTGAGACGCTCACCCTGCCCACCCCGGTGACCTGCAGAATTCAAGCGGCCGCCCTGCGCGTGCGGGTGCCGCGCCACCGTCGCCGCGCGCTCCGCGCGAAGCCGATGCTGGACTGGCGCAGCCTGCACCGGCTGGCCTTCACGCGGAGCGGTGACTCCATGCGCCGGAGGGCTTGATCGCCAAAGACGGGGTCACCCGAGCCCGGTCCTCGCTGTGTCAGTTCGCCGTCTGAACCGGTTGCCGGAGGATGGTCTTGAGTTTGGCGGGCTCGGTTCGACGGTGGTCGCCGAGGTAGATCTCGTGGTGGTGCCCGGTCATGCGCAGGTTGTTGGCGGCGAGGTACTCGTGATGGAGCTTGGCGAGCACGGGTCCTTCGTCGTCGTAGGGACCGACGTGCAGGAGCTGGGCGCTGGTGCCCTCGTGCAGCGTCTCGCGGCGGATCTCGGCGATCGCGGGGAGGCCTTTCTTCGCGAGCGCGGCCTGTTCGGCCTCGTCGATGAGGTCTTCGGTGATCCAGTCGGGTTGGCTGATGAGCATGCGCCAGTGCCAGGCGTCCTTGTCGCGGGTGATGAACACCTCTGGGTCGTCTGACCACCACAGTCCTTCGAGCGGCGCGACGACGAAGTCCCGGCCGAGGGCGTTCTTGCTGGTGAACTTGATCGTGTAGGCGACGGTGTAGAGCGCCTCGACGGCGCGCGCGTAGTCGGCGCTGGTGTTGGGGTCACCGTGACCGTCGATGGCGATGAACTGCTGCGCGGGCACGTCGACCAGCGCCCAGTCGGTGTTCCTTGGCGCGTAGCACTGCTTGCGTTCTCGTTTGACGTCATAGCGGGTCATGGCCGTCCGCCTTCCTGGTGGGAGGTTGGTCGCCGAGTTCGGCGAGTTCCGCCCGGTAGTCGTCCAGCCAATGCTGTTCTGCGGCCAGCTGGCCCAGCGTGTAGTCGAAGATGGCGCGGACGAAACCGGGCACGTCAGGTTGGGCGTCGCGGGCCGCGCCGATGGCGGCGATCCTCTCCGTCAGGGCCGCGGCCCGCCGGTCGAGCGCGGCCCGCAGGCGCTCGGGCGGAATGACCGGCTGGTTGGCCAGGCCGATCAGGACGGGCGGGAACACCGGCCGGAGTTCGGCCACCGCGTCCTCGGCCGACCGTGCGCACGCCCGGCGTCCCTCGGCCGTCGGGCCGTACACCCGGCGGGTCTTTCCCCGCGCCGGCGGCGTGCCGACCTCGGTGATCAGGCCGCGGTCGCGGAGCCGGGCCAGCAGGTAGTAGATCGAGCTGAAGCCGATCTCGGTCCACTCGCGCATGCCGCGGGCGCTGATGATCTCGTCCAGTTCGTACCCGTGTCTCGGCTTCTCTACGAGCAGGCCGAGCAGAGTCAGCTCAGCGGGCGTCAGGTCGGCAGCCACATTTTTATTCTAGTACTAGAATAGAAGTCTCTGGCCACCCGCCAACGTCGTGATGTCGAGACGGCCGGGTCGGCTCCGACCTTCTTGTGACGGCACCGGACGATGTGCCGATGGATGGAAGGAGCACTCCGATGTCCGACGTTCGCGTTCACAACTTCTCGATCTCGCTGGACGGCTTTGCGACCGGCGCCGGTCAGGCCCCGGACGCCCCGTTCGGTCACGCCGGCGAACGCCTGCACGAGTGGATGTTCGCCACCCGGTTCTGGTACGAGATGGGCGGCGCCCAGGGCGGCAGTGCCGGCGCCGACCACGCCTTCGCGGCGATGCACGGTCACGGCATCGGCGCCGAGATCATGGGCGCCGGCAAGTTCGGCCCGCCCGGCTGGCAGGACGACCCCGGCTACAAGGGCGCATGGGGCCCCAACCCGCCGTTCCACACTCCGGTCTTCGTGCTCACCCACCGGCCGCGGCCATCGATCGAGATGGAGGGCGGCACCACGTTCCACTTCCTGGACGCCTCACCCGCCGAGGCGCTCAACGCGGCCCGCGAAGCGGCCGACGGCCAAGACGTGCGCCTAGGCGGCGGCCCCTCGGTGGTACGCGACTTCCTCACCGAAGGCCTGGTCGATCACATGCACGTGGTCCAGGTCCCGATCCTGCTCGGCCGCGGTGTCCGGCTCTGGGACGGTCTGGAGTCGCTGGAGGAGGCCTACGACATCGAGGCGGTCTCCACACCAAGCGGCGTCACCCACCTGACCTTCACCGCCAAGCACCGGTGACCGCGGTCCGTGGCAGCTTCGTTCGCCGAGGCGGGTAGGTCGTTGCAGGCTGAACCGGGCGCTCAGGGGAGTTTCCGGTGGGCGTGGCGGTGTCGCCGGGGGATTCGGGTGGTCAGGTCAGTAAGTGATCTGGATTTCCAGTTCGGTGAGCAGGGTGCGGACGCGGCGTTCGATCTCGTCGCGGATGGGGCGGATCGCCTGTAGGTCGAGTCCTTCGGGGTCCTCGACGGTCCAGTCCTCGTAGCGTTTGCTGGGGAAGATGGGGCAGGCGTCGCCACAGCCCATGGTGATGATGACGTCGGCGGCGCGGGTGATCTCGTCGCTCCAGGGCTTGGGGAACTCGCGGGAGATGTCGATGCCGCGTTCACGCATGGCGGCGATGGCGGCCGGGTTGACCTCGATGCCGGGTTCGGATCCGCCGGACCAGCCGATGGCCGCTGTCCCAGCCAGATGCTGGAAGAAGCCGAGGGCCATCTGGGAGCGCCCGGCGTTGTGCACGCACAGGAACAGGACGATCGGAACGGTGGCGGTGTCCTTGCCTTCGATGCGGGCCAGGGCGTGCAGGCGTTGGCGGGCGAACCGTTCGGCCAGCAGCGGTAGGAAGCGGGAGATGGTGGCGCGGTCGGCGAACTGGTCGTAGCTGGAGTGCAGGAATCTCTCGATGGTCTCTCTACTGAAGGTGCCTGTGAACTCCTCGGCGAGGTTGCGGGTGGCCGTCAGTAGGGCGTGCTGCTGGTCGATGCCCAGGTCGGGGTGGCGATGAGTGTCGGTCACGACGGCTCCTCGACTGTTGCAGCGTCGGCTTCCTGGGTGGGGGCCGCGGTTGGTGTTATGGCAGGGGCAAGACGCTCGACGCGCGCGGCGATGTCGGTGAAGGCGGTCTCGAACGCCGCATCGGTGCCGACGCGGACCGGGTCAGGCACCGACCAGTGCAGTCCAGCGGCTTGGAGCAGGTCTTCGTAGGCGTTGTCGCAGACCGCTACGACGAGGTCGCCGGGACGGAGCACGTCGCGGACGTGGGCGGTGCGGTCGGGGTCCAGTTGCAGGTCGTGGCGGTGAGCGAGGCCGAGGGCGCGAGGATGTACCCGCGGGCTGGGCGAGGTCCCGGCCGACGCGGCCGGGACCTCAGGGTGGCGAACATTCTGGTTCCACAGGGCGGCCGCGAGCTGGGATCGAGCGGAGTTATGGGTGCACACGAACACCACCCGGGTCGCGGCTCTGGTCAGCACCGCCACCGCCGGATTGAGACCGGCCAGCGCAGAGGGCACCAACCGCACGTAGGTGCGCCGCCGGTCGGCCTCGGAACGGCCGCGCTGTACCAGGCCCGCGCCCGCCAGCACCTTCAGGTGGTGCGCCAGGAGATTCGATGGCAGGCCAAGCTTGTCCGCGAGCTCGCCTGGCGAGGCGTCTCCCAGCACCAGGGCATCGATGACGGCGAGTCGGGCGGGCTCGGCGAGCGCCGCGTGGATCGCAGCCCGTTCCTTGAGTTCGATTCCCTCAACCATGATTGACTCAATAATTGTTGAGAGAACCAGAGAAGTCAAGGGTGGCATCGGTTCGGCGGTTGTCACTGCTCTCGCGGCCCTGCTGCTGACCTAGTCGCCGAGGAGTTCCTTGGCGAGGGCCTCGACCCGAGTGCGGATCTCGTCGCGGATCGGGCGGACGGCCTCCACGCCCTGGCCGGCAGGGTCGTCGAGGGTCCAGTCGAGGTAGCGCTTGCCGGGAAAGACAGGGCAGACGTCCCCGCAGCCCATGGTGATGCACACGTCCGAGGACTGGACCGCCTCGACGGTCAGCACCTTGGGGATTTCGTCGGCGATGTCGATGCCGACCTCCGCCATCGCCTGGACGACGGCCGGGTTGACCGCGTCGGCGGGCGCCGAGCCCGCGGAGCGGACCTCGATCTTGCCGTCCGCCAGATAGGTGAGGAAGGCGGCGGCCATCTGGGACCGGCCCGCATTGTGGACGCAGACGAACAGGACACTGGGCTTGTCTGACACCAGCGATTCCTCTCGGGACGTGGGCGGGCGGCGTGACGATGAAGTGCCGCTGCCCAGGTGGCCTGGCGGAGCGGGCACTGCTAACGTAACAGCCCATGCTGACATCAGTCGAAACTGATGCGTTGGATCTTGAGACCCTCAAGCTTCTGGCCGACCCGTTGCGCGCCCAGATCATCACGCTGCTGGCCCGCGAGTCGTTGTGCGTGTGCCACATCGTCGAGGAGACCGGCGCCCAGCAGACCAACGTCTCCAACCATCTGCGTGCGCTGCGCCGCGCCAAGCTGGTGGAGACCGAACCGTCCGGGCGTTACGTCTACTACCGGCTACGGCCTGAGGTGATCGAAGGAGTGGCCGCCCAGCTCAACAAGCTGGCACGTGCCGCTGCCCGCTCCGATATCCAGAAAAGGCCCTGTCCGTGACCGCCGCAGCTGATCAGACAGTTGTGTCGGGCCAAGAGGTCGCGGTCGAACCGCGGCAACCGGCGCTTGCGCGCCGGGCCGTGGCCGAATTGCTCGGCACTGCGCTGCTGGTGACCGTGGTCGTGGGCTCGGGGATCATGGCGGCCCGGATCTCTCCTCACGACGTCGGATTGCAGTTGCTGGAGAACTCAACGGCCACCGTGTTCGGCCTGGCTGCCCTCATTCTGATCTTCGGGCCGGTGTCCGGGGCACACTTCAATCCGGTGGTCACGCTGGCCGACTGCGTGCTGCAGGGGCGGCCTTACCGTGATGCGGCCGTTTACCTCCCGGCGCAGGTCATCGGTGCGGTTGGCGGGGCCGTGCTGGCCAACCTGATGTTCGACCTGCCCGCGGTCACCGCGTCCCACCATGACCGCGCGCAAGCACACCTGTGGCTGGGCGAGGTCGTCGCCACGCTCGGCCTGGTCGTGCTTATCTTTTCGCTCGTCCGGACGGAACGGGCCGCGCTGGCGGCCCCGGCGGTGGGCGCTTACATCGGTGCCGCCTACTGGTTCACTTCCTCCACGTCCTTCGCCAACCCGGCGGTCACGGTCGGCCGCGCGTTCAGCGACACTTTCGCTGGGATCGCCCCGGCCTCCGTTCCCGGCTTCGTCATCGCCCAACTGGGAGGAGCAGCCATCGGGGGTGCCTTGGTCCTGATCTTCTATCCGGGCAGGACGATCACGCAGAAGTGATCAGCTGCCGGCCGCGTCCCCGCCCGAGCACAGAAAATCCAGCATGTCGTCCTGATCGTCCGGAGCGTGGGCGCCAGGATGCCGATCATCGGGGGACGCTGCCAGCGGCTAGCAGCGCGGCGAGGCCTGCGGTGGCGGCCAGGGCTGCGAACAGGGTCGGGTAGCCGCCGAGGGCGGTGGCGATGGTTGCGCCTGCGACAGGGGCGACGGCACCTGCGATGGTGGCGGGGGCGGCGAGGATGCCGGAGAGGGAGCCGTAGGCGGCGGTGCCCCAGCGGTCGGAGATTGCGGTGGCTTGGAGCAGAGTGGCGATACCGCGCATGGTTCCGGCCAGGACGGCGATGACGATGAGCAGCGCGATCGGTCCGGGCAGGGCCGCCAGCGCGGTGGTGGTGACGGCGGAGCCGGCGAGGATGCAGACCGTGCGGGTGCGGACGCTGGAGCGGCGAGCGAGGCTGCCGTAGCAAAGACGTCCGGCGACTTGTCCGAGACCGCCGAGGCCGAGGGCCCAGGTGGCGATGGTGCTGGAGGCCCCGCGCGCGGTGAGCAGCGGAATGAGGTTGGTCAGTACTGCGTACATCGAGAACGCCGAAAGAGCGAGTGCGGTGGTCAGCAGCAGGAATGGCAGGCTGCAGACCACCTCGGCGACACGGGTATGGGCCGTTCGCTCACGGGTGGGGCCTTCGGATTCGCTGGGCCTGTCGCGTTCGATCGGTGGCGGCCAGGGCTGCCGTAGCGCGTAGTAGTGCAACGGGATCGTGACCGCGGCGAGTAGACCGGCGAGCACGAAGTAGACGGCCCGCCACGACATGTGGGACACCAGAGCGTTGGTGAGCGGCGCGAAGACGGTACTGGCCAATCCGGCGACCAGGGTCAGGGTGGTAAGCGCCGGGAGGTGTCTGGGGGCGTAGTAGCGGGTGAGGGCGGCGAAGGCGGGTTGATAGAGCACAGCGGTCATCGCGATCCCGGCCAATGCCCATGCGGCGACGAACCAGGCCAGGTTCGGCGCAGTTGCGAGTCCAACGACGGCGAGTACGGCAACGACCGAGCCGCCGGTCATCAAGCCCCGGGGTCCGTGCCGGTCCAGGGCGCGGCCGACGGGGATGCCGCCGACGGCGGCCAAGATCAGTGCAATGGAGAAGGCCGCAGTGATGCTGCCAGTGGACCACCCGGTATTGCGGTTGATCGTGGGGGCCAGGACCGGGAAGGCGTAGTACAGGATGCCCCAGCTGGTGATTTCGGTGACGCACAGGGCGACCAAGGGCAGCCGAGAGGCGGCGCCGTTGGCTACGCCGGTGTCGACGGCGAGGTTGTTCGTCGCCGACACCGACGTTGACGGTTCGTGCCTCATGGGATCAGACGTCACCTCGTCCGGCGTCGCCGGAGTAGCCGTGATCGTGTCCGGTCGCAAAACCGAGCCCGGCGGGGGCGCCGACGCCGATGGTGACCGGCTGGGGTGCCGACCCGCCGCAGCAAGAGCCGCCTTCGGTTTCATTCGATGAGACCGTGACCGCGGGTTCGGCGGGCTCGGTGGCGTTGGCGGAGGCGTTCTTGGCACCAGGTAGTTGGTCTTCGGTGACGAGGTTGGTGGAGCAGACGCCGGTGGCGGGCAGGTCGAGTTCGACGGCGTCGGCGGCGGCGCGGTCTCCCGCCAGTGCGGCGACCACAGAGCGGACCTGCTCGTAGCCAGTGGCCATAAGGAAGGTGGGGGCGCGGCCGTAGCTCTTCATCCCGACCAGGTAGAAGCCGGTTTCGGGGTGGGCCAGGTCGCGTTCGCCGTGCGGTGGGACGGTGCCGCAGGAGTGGAAGTTGGGGTCGATCATCGGGGCGAGCCGCACCGGCGCCTCGGTGGCGAGGTCGAGCTCGACGCGGACTTCGCGGAGCATGTCGAGGTCGGGGCGGAAGCCGGTGGCTGCGACCACGTTGTGCGGAGACACGATATGAGTGCCCTGCGGAATTCGACCGGTGATCTTGACGGGCCCGGCGGCTGGGCCGCCGTCGGGGACTTCGAAGCCGGCGATGCTGAAGTTGCGCACCAGCTGGATCTCCCCGCCCTGGACGGCGGCCCTGAGGCGCGCGCCGAGTGCGCCGCGTGCGGGAAGGCCGTCGGCGTCGCCACCGCCGTACAGTCGGGCCACCGAGGAGCCGCGGACGGCCCATGTGATGCGGGTGCCGGGCTCGCTCTTGGCGAGTTCGGCGAGGGCGAGCAGGGTGTTGGCGGCCGAGTGGCCCATGCCGACGACCAGGGTGTGGCGGCCGGCGAAGCGATGGCGGTCACGGCCGAGCACGTCCGGCAGCGGACCGGCCAGGTAGGGGGCGGCCTGGTCCTCGCCGGGTGCGGGCAGGCCGGAGTGGCCGAGGGGGTTGCTGTGTCCCCAGGTGCCGGAGGCGTCGATCACGGCACGGGCTTTCAGGTCGATGACGGCTCCGTCCGGTCCGACGGTGCGGACCAGCAGAGGGTGCTCGTCCCGGCCGACGGTGCGGGTGACGTCCACAGTGTGCCGGGCCACGGCGACCACACGGGTGCCGGTGCGGATCCGGTCGGCCAGCTCGGGCACCTCGGCCAGTGGGGTGAGGTAGCCGCGGACCAGTTCGGCGCCGGTGGGCAGGGCGTCGGGGGCGGGCAAGGTCCAGCCGGTGGGTTCCAGCAGGCGGCGGGCGGCGGCGTCGGTGTCGTATCGCCAAGGCGAGAACAACCGGACGTGTCCCCATTCGGAGATCGCCGCGCCGACGGCCTCGCCCGCCTCCAGGACGACGAAGTCCAGGCCGCGTTCGGCCAGGTGTGCGGCGGCGGCCAGCCCGACCGGTCCGGCGCCGATGACCACGACCGGCAGATGGGGCTCGTCCTCAGTGTCGTTGACGCATCCGCATCCGGCGTTGGTCTTGGCCTCGATCTCGGTGACCGCTGGGTCCAAGGACTGCTCGGTGCCGGTGCAGCAGCTACTTACTCCGCAGCAGCTGGCCTCGACCGCCCGCGTGGTGGGCTCCTGGGGCCGATCGTTATCGCTCATGATGTCTCCTCGCTGCGTTGGGTGTGGAACGTGTGGTTGGGGCTGCGGCCGCTGGCTCAGAGGCGGGCTCGATGGGCGGCGGCGGACACACGGTCGCGATGAGCTGCCGAGCGGCAGGCTCTCGTGCAGACCTCGCTGCGTCCGTCGCGGAAGGTGATGTGCCCACCCGTGCGTGCCGCGTGGCGGGCGGTGAGTCGGGTGATCAGGGTCTTCATCTCCACTCCCTGTTTAGATGCTCTTCTAATCAGGGGCTAGTTTGCGTCTTGCATAGATAGATGTCAAATTAGAGGCATGTCTAAGTTGCTGGAGTTGGAAGACGTCGGTGCGCCGGAGTGCTGCGCGCCACTGAGCGGCCCCACCCTGGGTGAAGACGAGGCGGCCGAGTTGGCTGGGGTGTTCAAGGCGCTGTCGGACCCGGTCCGGTTGCGATTGCTGAACATGATCGCCTCGGCCGAGAGGGGTGAGGCGTGTGTATGCGACCTGACCGGCGCGTTCGAGTTGACCGCGCCGACCATCTCCCATCACCTGAAGGTGCTTCGCCAGGCCGGGCTGATCGACGGCGAACGCCGCGGGACGTGGGTGTACTACCGAGCGGTTCAGGAGCGCTTGACCCGGCTGTCGGGCCTGTTCGCCCTACCCGCTCCTAGCCCGGTGTGAGCGTTCGCCGCATCCCATTACGTCATGGCTAGCCCGCTAAGTACCTGTCCGAGTCTGTTTGAGTAGGTGCGTCAGGACATAGCGAGCATCGGTGCCCACACCACGCAGGGTGGCCGACGCGAACGACCGTTGCCACTCCAGTCCCACGTATCCGAACCCTGGATGAGTCGAGGAGAGGCCACCACGGTGGAGGGGCTGCCCGTCCCGGTCAAGGGCGGCCAGTTCTTCCAGGTGACCTGAGTCCGGCCGGAAGCCGGTGGCCAGCAGCACGTCGGCGCGCTCCCGGGTTCCGTCCTGCCAGACGACGTGACCGCCGTCCAGGCTGGTGAACATGGGGCGGCGGTCGGGGTTGCCGGTGGCGATCTGAGCTCGGTAGGAGCCGGTGTCGAACACCGGCGTGCCCTTGCCGCCAGTGAGCAGTGGACGCGCCCAGCCAGCGGCGTCCAGGCCTGTGCGCTGCAGCCAGATGTGCATGTCAATGCCGAGCACCCGCTGCGGCATGAACCGCAGTGGGTTCCGGGTGGCCAGAGTCACGCGGGCATGCTCAGCAAGCTCTACTGCGATCTGGACGGCCGAGTTGCCTCCGCCCACGATGATGACCCGCTGCCCGGCGAACTCCTCAGGCCGCTTGTACTGGGATGAATGCAGCACCATGCCGGTGAAGTCACTCAGACCCGGCAGCTCCGGACGATGTGGACGACTGAACGCACCCGTCGCAGAGACAACGATCGGCGCGGCAACGCTCTCTCCGCTTTCGGCTACGACTTCGTACCGCCGTCCTTGCTCGTCACGGGCGGGATAGCCGTCCGGATCACCGGGGAAGGTGGCGCCAGGTAGGGCGCTGCGTCGTGCCGGGGAGAACAGGGTGAGGCTCTCGTAGTAGTGCGGCCACGATCCGGCCGTCGAGGGCGAGGCTTCCAGTAGCACGGGCCTAAGGCCGAGGGTGAGGGCGACGTGGGCGGTTGCGAGACCAGCCTGCCCGCCCCCGATGATGATGGCATCGAAACGCTGAGGCATGAGGCTCAACATAACATCATTTCATGAAATGTTAATATGTTGTGGAAGGTGAAGGAGGAAGCAGTGCCTGACCAGGCCACATGCGGCATGTCGCAAGAGTCCGGGGGTCCCTGCGGGACGGCCGTGGAGCCGCTGAGTGAGAAGCTGCGCGAGTTCCTCAAGGGCTTGGCCAGCGAGCAGCGGCAGCAGATGCTCGAACTCTTTGCCGGCGGTGTCGAGTTGACAGTCGGTGCCGTCGCCGAGCGCCTGGGCGTCGGCCAGTCCAACGCTTCGCAGCAACTCGCACTGCTGCGCCGCGGCGGTCTACTCGCCTCTCGCAAGGACGGCAAGCAAGTGCGCTACCGCGTGGACACCCCCTCGGTGGAACGATCCCTCAGCGAGCTTCAGAACTACCTGCGGACATGCTGCCCACCTCCCGAAAAGGATGAGAGTGACGCGTGACCTGCGCGCGCCCCGTGATGGCTGGGCCTCAAGGTCCGCACCTGCCGGGAGCCGCCGCCTCGCGCCCTTCCCTCCTCCGAATTAATCGTCTATCGTCGATTAACGATGGATGTGGAAAAAGAACCGCTTGACCGGCCAACGGCCGTCGAGTACGCCTCCTGGTTCAAGACGCTGGCCGACCCGACCCGAATCCAGATCGTGTCGCTGTTGGCCCGCCAGGGACGTCCGACGAGCGTGGGAGAGATAGTCGACGCCGTTCACGTCGGGCAGTCGACCGTCTCGGCACACCTGAAGGTGCTGTCGGAAGCACGGTTCGTGCTGGCCGACCGGCACGGCACCGCCCGCTACTACCGGATCAACCAGACCTGCGTGCAGTGCTTCCCAACTGCCGCCGACGTCATCATGGGACGCCCTGCCCCGGCGGCACCGACCTGTTCGCCTGAGGGAGGCGACTGATGCCCACTCACGACGCCAGCAGTCAGGCCACCAGCGAGGCCATCGTGGCGCGGTACTCCGGTCTCGCGCGCCTCGCCCTTGCTGGCGGCACCCCGCAGGACGGCGACGGGTGCGGCAACTCTTGCTTTGGAGCCGCCGCCTACCCCGCCGACAATCAGCTTCCAGAGGCCGCACTGCGGGCAAGCATCGGTTGCGGCAATTCCCTCACCGTCGCCGAACTGCTTCCCGGTGAGACCGTGTTGGACTTGGGCTCGGGCGGCGGGCTGGACGTACTGCTGTCCGCTCGTCGCGTTGGCTCGAGCGGGATCGCCTACGGCTTGGACGCCAGCGACGACATGCTCACCCTCGCCCGCACCAACGCGGCCGAGGCTGGAGCCGAAAATGCCCGCTTCCTGCACGGCCACATCGAGAACGTCCCGCTTCCCGATGCCAGCGTGGACGTTGTCATCTCCAACTGCGTCATCAACCTCGCCGCCGACAAGCCCCGCGTACTGGCCGAGGCCTTCCGCGTCTTGCGTCCTGGCGGACGGTTCGGCGTCAGCGACATCATCGCCGTCCTTGCCCTCCAAACCGACGACCTTGCCGCCGCTGAAGAACGCGTCGGCTGCGCCGTTACCGCGCTGACCGCCAAGGCGTACCGCCGCCATCTTCTTGCCGCCGGGTTCACGGCCATCGCCATCACCCCGACCGCTCACGCGGGCGACGGGCTCCGGGCAGCCATCGTCCAGGCGTCCAAACCGGCCAGCTAGCTGCACGGAAGAGCGCCATGCCACACCACCCGTACCACGGCCCCGGCATCAGCATTCGAGCTATGAACCCGAGAGACGCCGACCAAGTGCTGACGATCTACCAGCACGGCCTCGACACCGGGCATGCAAGCTTCGAGACCATCGCGCCCGCTTGGCCCGAGTTCGACGCTGCCAAACTCGACCGATACCGGTACGTCGCCACCGACCCAACTGCGGATCCGGCCAACAACGTGCTCGGGTGGATCGCCGCCAGCCCCGTATCCGACCGATGCTGCTACGCCGGCGTCGTGGAACACAGCATCTACATCAGCCCTCACGCCCGTGGCCAAGGCATCGGTACCGCTCTGCTGACCACGTTCATCGCCGCTACCGAAGCAGACGACATCTGGACCATCCAGACCGGCGTCTTCCCCGAGAACGCCCCCAGCCTGCGCCTGCACGCCAAAGCCGGATTCCGCACCGTCGGCACCCGTCAACGCCTCGGCCGACTCCACGGCCACTGGCGCGACGTCATCCTCCTCGAACGCCGAAGCCACGCAGTGCTGTAGCACCGCGACCCACATCCCCGTCCAGCCGCGCGGCGACGTCAGCCGCTCCCCGTCGCCTTGCCGCCGTCATGTCAGCAAGGTAGATCAACAGCTGCTTCGTAGCGCCCGCCTGTGCCTGGCTGCACGTATCCGCGATGACGTCGGGCCTGTACACCACGTGCCGTGACAGCGGCCACAGCTCGCCCTCGATTCCCCACGTACGACATATATGGTAACGCTGGGTGATCGACGAGGAGGCTGGTGGAGTCGGTGAACGCGGGCGACGACGCGGGCCTGGGTGAGGCGCAGCGGCGACACTGGGAGGCGACCTACGCCACGCATCCCGGTTTGTATGGCGGCCAGCCGTCTGTGGCCGCTGTCGATGCGGCGGCGAAGTTCGCCGAGCACGGGGTCAGGTCCGTGCTCGAACTGGGGGCTGGCCACGGCCGGGACGCATTGTTCTTCGCCCGGTCGGATTTCGATGTCCACGCCAGCGACTTCAGCCCCGTCAGCCTGGCCCAACTCGCCGCCGAGGCGGTCCGACAAGGAGTGGCCGACAAGGTCACGACAGTGGAGCACGATGCGCGCCACCCCTTGCCCTTCACCGCAGGCAGTTTCGACGCCGTCTATGCGCACATGCTGCTGTGCATGGCCCTGTCCACCCAGCAGATCCACTCACTCGTCCACGAGGTACGGCGCATCCTGCGCCCCGGCGGAATCTTCGTCTACACCGTCCGGCACACCGGTGACGCCCACTACGGCCGAGGCATCACCCACGGCGACGACATCTACGAACACGGTGGGTTCGCCGTGCACTTCTTCTCCCGCACGTTGGTCGACGACCTCGCCGACGGCTGGATCCTAAGGGGGGTCCACCCATTCGCCGAAGGAGACCTACCGCGCCGCCTCTGGCGCGTCACCCAGACCACACCCGAACGCTAGACGTGACCATCCACGGCCAGATAGCTCCCCGCTAACGAGCTGGCCGTCAGTGGGAACGCAACTGGCCACTAACAGTGCCGCGCCTACAGGTCAGGACCGTCGCCACCCGGTGCGGTTGGGGGTGACTAATCGCTAGCGCCGCCGCCGTGCCTCGCCAACACCGAACGTGCGGGTGATCGTCAGTTGGCCGGCCGTGGCGCGGGCGTCGCTTCTGCGCGCATGCTTTGCGTACCCCCTACCGGATTCGAACCGGCGCTACCGCCTTGAAAGGGCGGCGTCCTAGGCCGCTAGACGAAGGGGGCCCGGGGTGGCGGGGTTGATGACCGCCACTCGACCCGGTCAAGTGTAGAGGACGCAGCGGGGCGGGGCGCAAACGGTTACCGCGGTTCGGTGGTGGGGGACGGGGTGCGGGTGGCGGACGGGGTGGGGGACGGGGTGCGGGACGGCCAGTCGGAGGGGAACTCCGACGGGAACGGCGAGGTCGGGGACGCGGGCGGGGACGAGGCCGGCGGCTGCGGCTTGACGGCGCGGTCCGGGGCGGGTTCGAGGTGCCGTTCGATCTGGGCGGAGGTGAGGCCGAGGCCGCCGAGGCGCAGGTCGTCCCAGCCCTGGAGGCGGTGGGTGGCGCGGCTGAAGTAGAGGACGGACAGCTCGATGGGGGTGGGCTCCTCGTGTTCGAGTCCGCGCAGGCCGGCGCCGCCGGTGGAGCCCTGGACGAAGAGGCGGCTGCCGGTGGGCAGGAGCTTCGTCGAGCGGGCGTGGGTGTGGCCGGCCAGGACCAGGGGGGTGACGCCGGAGAACGCCTCGCCCTCGCTGGGGTCGTGGGTGACGACCATGTCGGGCGGGTTTCCGGAGTTGCGGAGCTCCTCGGCGTGGCGGACTCCTTCGGCGCGGAGCTGGTCGGCGCCGACGAAGTCGTCGCGGGTGCTCTTGTCGGGGGTGAAGCGCGGGTCGCCGAGGCCGTAGATGCGCAGGCCGCCGACCTCGCGGGTCTGGCCGTCGAGGACGACGGCGTTCTTCTCCCCGGCGACGGCCTTCTGGGTCTCCTTGGAGTCGTGGTTGCCGCGGACGTAGACGTAGGGGATCTTCAGGCCCGCGATCGAGTTCGCGAACTTGTCCTCGGGCTTGCTGCCGTGGTCCATGAGGTCGCCGCTGTCGATGACCAGGTTGACCTTGAACTGGGTGCTGACGGACTTGATGACGCTCCAGGCGGCGGGGTTGAGGTGGATGTCGGAGACGTGCAGCACGCGGATGGTGGACGGGTCCGGCTCGTAGGTGGGGAGCGTCGAGGTGGTGGCGTACAGCTCGGAGATGTTCCCGACGAGGCGGGCGAGCTGGGCGCGGTAGGCGGTGAAGCGTTCGACGATGCTGCGGGCGTCGCCGACGACCTGGGGGGCGTTGGCGAGCAGGCCGGTGTAGCGGGGTTCGGCGATGGACTGCGGGTTGAACGTCGCCCAGGTGAGGAGGGTGACGGTGACGAGGCCGACGGCGGTGGACGTCAGGCTGAGCAGTGCGCGCCGCCAGGACCGGAAGAGCAGCAGGGACGCGACGAAGCCGGTGGCCAGCGCGGCCAGCGCGGCGCGCATCAGGAGCTCCACGATGCCGTGCCGGATCTGGCCGGCGATCTGGTCGGTGAGCCGATCGAGCTCGGCGTCGTCCTCGATCAGCGTCTTGGCCTGTTCGGGGCGCAGGTCGGTGAGGCGGGCCTCCAGCGAGACGGGGCCGCCGTGGGTGTCGAGCCGGAGGGACCCGAGGGGCGGCAGCTTCAGCGTCGTGCCGCCGTGCAGGGACGGGTGCAGCGTGAGCTGGACGTCGGTGGGCCCCACCGGGGTGACGTAGCGTCCGCCGAGGAGGAGGCCGATGTAGCCGCCGGCGAGGCCGATGGCGATGACGAGGGCGAATCGCGTCCAGCGGCTGGTGAGGACGGGCTTGGCGCCGCGGGCGACGGGAGCGCCGAGGGCGCGGACGCGGCGGGCCGCGGGGGCGATGCGGGTGGCTCGGGCGGCGTCGCGGGCGCGGGTGCGCAGAGCCGTGAGCATCGCGAGGGCATGGGTCGACGCGGCACGGACCTTGGGCACGTGTTCCCCTTCTGTCGAGCAGAATGACCAGTGTGATCGAGTTGTCGCGAGAGGCGTTCGAGGATCTCGTGGGCGAGGCCCTCGACAGCATCCCGGCCGAGCTGACCGCCCACATGCGCAATGTAGTCATCCTCGTCGAGGACGACGCGCCCGAGCGCGGGCTTCTCGGCCTGTACCAAGGCGTACCCCTCACCGAGCGCGGCGACTGGTACGGGGCCGTCCTGCCCGATCACATTTCGATCTACCGCAATGAGATTCTCCGGATATGCGACACCGCGGATGACGTGGTGGAAGAAGTCCGGATAACGGTCGTGCACGAGATCGCCCACCACTTCGGGATCGACGACGAACGGCTGCACGAGCTCGGATATTGATCCGGGAAATGCGCACTGTAGGTCACGCGACTGCCACGCAGCGTGAGTTAATAGGGGAGGGCGCCCGGCATCGGGTTGGCTGAACTGGAGCGTGCGTGGCGGGAAGGCAGACCGGCCGGCATCGTCGTCCGCCGGAGGAACAGGCGACCTACCGCGAGGTGTTCGCGGTCGGAGAGTTCCGTGCCATCTGGCTGGCCCAGGCGCTGTCGTTCATCGGGGACCAGCTGGCGCAGGTCGCCCTGGCCGTCCTGGTTTACGACCACACCAGGTCCACGCTGCTGACCGCGCTGGTGTACGCCCTGACCTACATCCCGCCGATCGTGGGCGGGCCGGTGCTGTCCGGGCTCGCCGACCTGTTCCCCCGCCGGACGGTCATGGTCGTCTGCGACGTCCTGCGGGCGGGTCTGGTGGCGCTGATGGCGGTTGTGCCGATGCCCGTCGGGGTGCTGTCGATCCTGGTGTTCCTGACCGTCCTGTTCGGGACGCCGTTCTCCGCCGCCCGCGCGGCCGTGATGCCGGACGTCCTGGAGGGCGACCGCTACGTGGCGGGCTCGGCGATCGCGAACGTCACCCATCAGATCACGCAGGTGCTGGGGTTCCTCGCGGGCGGCGCGGCCGTCGCCGTCGTCGGGACGTACGAGGCGCTCGCCCTGGACGCGCTGACGTTCGGCGCCTCCGCCGTCATCCTCATCGGCGGGCTGAAACGGCGGCCCGCGCCGAGACTGAGGGAACGCGAGTCGCTCGGGCTGTGGCGCGGGACGCGGGACGGCGCCCGGCTGGTGTTCGGCGATCCGGTGCTGCGGTCGCTGGTGCTGTTCGCGTGGCTGTGCGCCTTCTACGTGATCCCCGAGGGCCTGGCCGTCCCGTACGCGGCGACGTTCGGCGGCGGCGCGGTGACGGCCGGGCTGCTGCTGGCGGCGATGCCGGCGGGGATGGTGGTCGGGGCGCTGCTGTTCAGCCGGTTCGTCCGCCCGGCGAACCGGCTGCACGCCATGGGGTGGATGTCGATGCTCGCGTGCCTGCCGCTGGTCGCCGCGGGCGCGCACCCGCCGCTGTGGTGGGTCGTCGGGCTGTGGGCGCTGTCGGGCGTCGGCGGCGCCTACCAGCTGGCGGCCAACACCGCGTTCGTGGCCGCCGTGCCACCGTCCGGGCGGGGGCAGGCGTTCGGGCTCGCCCAGTCCGGCATCCTCGCCGGACAGGGCGCGGGCATTCTCGTCGGCGGCGCCGCGGCCCAGGTCCTCGGGCCGGAGACGGTGGTGGCGCTCGCCGGGGTCCTCGGGCTGTCGGCCGCCGCGATGCTGACGCTGTGCTGGAACCAGGTCCGCGGCGGCGTCATCGCCGGGTCGCGCGAGCGCGTCGAACCCGTCGTCGTCACCCCGTCCTCCACGGGCGGCGACGAGCTGTCCGGCATCGGGCGCTCGGCGTCCTAGGCGTGGGTGCGATTCTTGTTGACCGCGTCCTTCGTCTTCTTGACCGCGTCCTGGACGCCCGGGGAGTCGCTCGCCTTCTTGAACAGGTCCTCGGCGACCGACTTCGGCGCGCCCTCCTCGGGGATCAGCAGCCAGGCGATCGCGTAGAGCGCGACGCCGGCGCCGCCGAAGACGGTGAACACGGCGAGGCCGAGCCTGACGAGGTTGGCGTCGATGCCGAGGTACTGCCCGGTGCCCGAGCAGACGCCGGCGATCATCCGGCCCTCGTGCGTGCGGCGTAGCTTCTTGCTGGTGCTCTTCTCCATGTCCATGTCTCGATGATGCCCAGCGGCGGGGAACTCTGACATCCGGATTCGCCCTGATTCGCCCCTGAGTGCACCCCTGGCCGCTCAGGGTGGTCCCCCGATGAAGGTGGCGGCGTTCGGTTAAGGAGCGCTTGAACCCTCCACGTAGGGTTATTGATTGGACGTCCTGCACCGGACCTGGGCAGACTCGCCCGGTCCAGCGATCTACCAGAGGGAGCGGCATGAGAGTCGGCATCGTCGGGGCCACCGGACAGGTCGGGGCCAAGATGCTCGAAATCCTGGCCGAACGCGGATTCCCGGTCGACGAGCTTCGGCTGTTCGCCTCGGCACGTTCGGCGGGGCGCAGGCTCCCGTGGAACGGCACCGAGATCACCGTCGAGGACGCGGAGGCCGCCGACTACTCCGGTCTCGACATCGTGCTGTTCTCCGCGGGCAAGACCACGTCCAAGGCGCTGGCCCCGAAGGTCGCCGCCGCCGGCGCGGTCGTGATCGACAACTCCTCGGGCTGGCGGATGGACCCGGACGTCCCGCTGGTCGTCGCCGAGGTCAACCCGCACGCCGCGGTGAACCGTCCCAAGGGCATCATCGCGAACCCGAACTGCACCACGATGGCCGCCATGCCGGTGCTGCGCCCTCTGCACACCGAGGCCGGGCTGACCGCCCTCGTCGTCTCCACCTACCAGGCCGTGTCCGGCAGCGGGCTCGCCGGCGTCGCCGAACTGCACGACCAGGCGGCCAAGACCGTCCAGAGCGCCGACAGGCTGACCCACTCCGGCACGGCCGTCGAGTTCCCCGAGCCGTCCGTCTACGTGCGGCCGATCGCGTTCAACGTGCTGCCGATGGCCGGCTCGATCGTCGACGACGGCCTCGCCGAGACCGACGAGGAGCAGAAGCTCCGCAACGAGAGCCGCAAGATCCTGGAGATCCCGGACCTGAAGGTGTCCGGCACCTGCGTGCGCGTCCCGGTCTTCACCGGTCACTCGCTGCAGGTCAACGCCCGGTTCGAGCGTCCCGTCAGCCCCGAGCGGGCCAGCGAGCTCCTCTCCGGCGCGCCCGGCGTCGTCCTGTCGGACGTCCCGACCCCGCTCCAGGCCGCCGGCCAGGACCCCACCTACGTGGGCCGCATCCGCCGCGACGAGACCGTCGAGAACGGCCTCGCCCTCTTCTGCTCCGGCGACAACCTCCGCAAGGGCGCCGCACTCAACACCGTCCAGATCGCCGAGCTCGTGGCCGCCGAGTAGAACGCCGGCCTAGCGCGCCCGCCCTCCTCGTACCTCCAGGGATCCGAGGAGGGCGGCCGTGCTCCGGGCGATCTCCTCGACCGCCCGCTCGAACGCCTCCGCGTTGTGCGACGCGGGCGCCCGGAACCCGGAGATCTTCCGGACGTACTGAAGCGCGGCGGCCCGCACGTCATCGTCGGTCACGTCGTCTGCGTACGGCGCGCGAAGCGTCTTGATACTGCGGCACATACCCCCATTGTGACCCCGCCCTCCGACAACCCCCCGAGGTCGCGCGGAGTTTCGCCCCCCGGCACCGACGGAGAGGAAGGTGCCGGGGGGCGGGCGGGGGGCGGGGGGCCCGCGGGCGGTGCACGGTCCGGGCCGAGATTCGTCCCGTGCGCCGCCGGTGGTCAGCCCTGGGGGTGGGGGTGGAGGGCTGCCCACGAGTGCATCGCGGCGGGCGGCGGGGTGTCAACGAATCCATCCGCCACTGGATTTTCAATTGTGTGAACGGGGTCGTGGAAAACCCTGAAAACCGCCGCTGAGCTGCGGCTACGGCTCCTGTGCGCCGGCGTTGCCGCCGAGCGTCCAGACGGCGTGCGCGATGGCGTCGGCGTTGCGGTCCAGCGCGGTGTCGTTGATGTTGGACGTCGTGTCGCAGGACGAGTGGTAGCAGCGGTCGAACGCGACGCCGGCCTGGCCGCCCCACAGCTGCGCCTGCTGGGTGGTCTTGCGTCCCTCGGCGCCGGTGAACAGCCCGCCGGCGGCGATGCCGCGCCGGATGAAGGGGCCGTAGTCGGAGCGTCCGTCGAACGCCGTGTCCTGTACCGGGACGTTGATCGTCTGGAAGTAGGTGCGGAGCACCTGCTCGATCTCGGCGGACCCGGCCGGGCCGCCGCTCCCGCTGGAGCCGTCGCCGTCGTAGGCGAAGTAGCCGGGGTTCGGGGAGCCGACCATGTCGAAGTTCAGATAGCTCTTGATCTTCGATCGGTCGGTGGACGAGAGGCTGTTGACGTAGTTGGTCGATCCGACGAGGCCGAGTTCCTCGGCACCCCACCAGCCGAACCGCAGGTGCCGTTGGGGCCGGTAGTTCTGCCGGGCGACGGTGAGCGCGACCTCCAGGTTGGCGGCCGAGCCGGAGCCGTTGTCGTTGATGCCGGGCCCGGCCCTGACGCTGTCGAGGTGCGCGCCGGTCATCAGGACGTTGCCGGTGTCGCCGCCCGGCCAGTCGGCGATGAGGTTGTAGCCGGTGGCGCCGTTGTAGGTGAACGACTGGACGCTGGTCTGGTAGCCGGCGGCGTCCAGCCTGCCCTTCACGTAGTCGATCGAGGCGCGGAAGCCGGGACGGCCGTGGGCGCGGTTGCCGCCGTTGCCGCTCGCGATGCTCTGCAGCTGCGACAGGTGCGCCTTGACGTTCGTGAGCGAGATGTCGGGCGCGGCCAGGGTGGCCGGGGCGGCGGACGCGCCGCCCGTGGGAAGGAGTGCGGACACCACCAGGGCCGCCGCACCCAAGGCCGCCGTCGTGCGCGATCTCATGCGGGTCTCCAGAGAGGGAAGGTGCGGCCCGCGACGGGGGAGCGGGCCCCATCGCGGGCCGCGGGCGGGGGGCGGTCAGGACCTCACGTGCAGGACGCCTCACCGCTCTGCGCGGGGACGCTGATGGCGCTCCAGGCCGCCTTCACCGCGTTGCACTCGGTGGCGGAGCCGGGGAACAGCTGCCGCGCCGCGTTGACCGTCTCGATGCGGGCGCGGGCGTGGCTCCAGTTCGTGACCTTGCGGCTCAGCCCGCCCATGAAGATCTGCCCGGCCTTCTGGACGCCGATGCCGGTGACGGTCGAGCCGTTGCACGTCGGGCTGCTCGGCTTGCCGCCGCCCGGGTTCGACCCCTCGGCCAGCAGGTAGAACCAGTGGTTCTGCGGGCCGGCCGCCGCGTGCACCTCGGTGCTCGGGATCGAGGACGAGTAGCAGTTCGGGTCGCCGAGCGCGGACGGGTTGTACATGTTGCGGATCGGCCCCGACCCGACCAGGTCGACCTCCTCGCCCACCAGGTAGTCCGGCGGGTCGAGGTTCGCGGGCTCGTTCATGTAGTGCTCGGTCAGCGCGCCGAAGATGTCGCCGGCCGACTCGTTCATGCCGCCCTTCTCGTTGCCGCTGCCGCCACTGGCACCGCCGGGCGTGGTGCTGAAGATCGCGTGCCCGTTCTCGTGGCCGACGACGTCCACCGACGTGGCCTGCCTGGTGCCTGCCTGGTTGCGGCCGAAGTTGGTGTAGCTGCCGTTCCAGTACGCGTTCGCCTGGTTCAGCCCGACGCGGAGGGGGAAGCCGCCGCCACTGCCGTTGATGCCGTTGCGACCCAGCCAGGCGCGCAGCATGTCCCATTCCTTCTGGACCGCGTAGAGCGCGTCGACGCAGGCGGTCTCCAGGTTGGTGCCGCCGGCGTTGCCCCACGCGCTGTCGCTGCCGGTGTAGGTCGAGCCGTTCTGGCCGCCGCAGCGGATGCCGGAGCGGCTCGGGTCGCTCATGGACGTCGCGGCGGTGCTGAGGTCGACCGTCCCGTGGTAGTAGCTCCGGTCGTCGGCCGCGTCCCGGACCTCGTCCCAGGTCGTCACGACCTTGCCCGACTTGGCGTCGACGAGCACGTGCAGCTTCGTCGGGGCGTTCTTGCGGGTGCCGCTGACGACGGTCTCGTAGACGAGGCGTCCCGACCCCTCGGCCAGCACCGTCAACCGGGGAGCGGTCGCGCCGTCGATCTTCGACACGCGGGCGCGCGAGGTCTTCGCGGCCTTCGCGGCGCTGATCGTCGCCGTGGTCGACACGTCGAGCTTCTTGGTCTGGTTGACGGACGTGCCCAGCACTCCGCCGTTCGCGTCGGTGGTGACGACGAAGTCGCCGCCGTAGACGGGCAGGCCGTCGTACGTGCGCTCGTAGGCGACGTACTGGAGGCCGCGCAGGCCGGACGTGACCCCGCGCCGGACGATCCGGTCCTTGGGGGACATCTTCAACGCCGCGGGTGCGGCGGAGACCATGCTGTCGGCCGAGGCTGCGGCGACGGTGCGCGGGTCCGGCTTCGCGGGGGCGGTGCGGGGTGACGCGGCAGTGGCGGGGGACGACATCGCCACGGCGAGGCCGGCGGACAGCGCCGCCGCCCCGATCGCGGTCTGGTGTCTCACGGGGGTGCTCCTTCCACGTGCCGGGCGGGGGAGGGGAGTGGCGCGTGGAGGTCCTTGTGGGAGCACTCCGCGGCCGCCGCCCGCCCGGCGGGGGTTGGGATGGGGGACTCATCCGGATGAGCTGACCCGAAGTGCACTCTGAATTGAGAAAGGTGTCAATAAATCCATTTGGTACTGGATTTTCAAGTTCTGTCGCGCTGTTAATGGAACCACTGGAAAGACGTGCCGGCCAGCGCGGACGGGCCGGGCCGGTCACGCCGGCCCGGCCCGTCCGGTCGGGAACCATCGCCGCCCGGCGTGCGTCCGGGCTCCGGTCTCAGGGGGCGATCTTGCGGCAGAGCCAGGCGAGCGCGAGCGGATAGCGGTAGTCGATGCCGCCGTGGCCGGCCTCGAACAGCTCGAAGCGGATCGCGTCCGCGTCGACCCCGGCGTCGAGGAGCGCCTGCTGGAACGCCTGCGCGCCGATGTCGAGGTACCACTCGTCGTGCGTCCCGCCGTCGATCCAGATCGCCCGCTGCGACCGCATCGCCGCGGCGTGCTCCGGCACCATCCGGACCGGGTCCCAGGCGAGCCAGCGCTCCCAGACGTCCTGCCGGAGGACGCCGGTGACCGGGTCGAACGGCAGCTCCGGCGTGCCGTCCTCGCGCGCGGAGTAGCAGAGCGCCATCCCGAGGATGTTGAGCAGGTCCATGTCCTCCGGCTTGGTGAACGACGTGCGCGAGGTGAAGTCGTTCCACCAGCGCCCGATGTCCCCGTCGTACTTGCGCAGGTGCCGGACGCACTTCGGGAACTCGGTCAGGTAGCAGTACTCGAACAGGGCGTCCCCGGCGTGCGTCGCGAGCGCGCCGAACAGGTCGGGGCGCAGCATCGGCGTGATCATGGCGCCGTAGCCGCCGCTGGACTTGCCGCTGATCGCGCGGTGCTCGGGCGCGTCGAGCGTCCGGTACCGGGCGTCGACCCACGGGACGATCTCGTCGCAGATGTAGGAGTGGTAGCGGCCCGTGCCGGGCGAGTCGACGAACTGGCTGCCGCCGTGCGCCGTCCACGCGTCCACGAACACCACGATCGCGGGCGGGGCCTCGCCGTTCGCGAACACCGCGTCGGCCGTCTCGGGGAACGGCTGCCGGTAGGGCATCCGGTTCCGCCAGATCCCGACGTGCCCGGTGAACCCGGTGATCACGTACACGCTGGGGTAGCGGCGGTCCGGCTCGTCGTCGTAGCCGGGCGGGAGGTACACCAGCACCGGCCGCTCGTGCGGGTCCTTCAGCGGGTTGCCGCGCAGCAGTTCGCTGCTCACGATTTGCTCTTCGAGACGTCCGGCGAGCTCGGTGGACCACGGCAGCATGCGATCTACTCCCTCATCGCGGGTGGATGATCAACTTGACGCTAACCCATGCCCGCGGCGGGTAGCACTCGCGTGGGCGGCGGTGTCACCTTCCGGTGGTCCGAGTGGTCTGAATGACGACGCGAAGGAGATCGATCATGAGCGAGAACGCGCAACGCCTGCGTGACCTGCACCGTCCCGGTGACCCGCTGCTGCTGCCGAACGTCTGGGACGTGGCCAGCGCGAAGATCGTGGAGGAGGCGGGGTTCCCCGCGCTCGCCACCGCGAGCGCCGCCGTGTCCGCCATGCTCGGCTACCCCGACCACGAGGGGGCGCCCGCCGGGGAGATGTTCGCCGCGGCCGAGCGGGTCGTCCGCGGCGCGACCGTCCCCGTCACCGTGGACGCCGAGGCCGGGTACGGGCTGCAGCCCGCCGAGCTGGTCGAGCGGCTGCTCGCCATCGGCGCGGCCGGCTGCAACCTGGAGGACACCTACGCCGGCGAGCTCGCCCGGCCCGAGACCCAGGCCGAGTTCCTCGCCGCCGTCCGGGACGCCGCGGGCGACGCCCTGGTGATCAACGCCCGGGTGGACACGTTCATCGCCAAGACGCCGGACCCGGTGGAGGACGCGATCGCCCGCGGCCGGCTGTACTTCGAGGCCGGCGCCGACTGCGTGTATCCGATCACCGCGCCGCCGGACGCCGTCCCGTCCCTGGTCAAGGGCCTTCCGGGGCCGATCAACGCGAACAACTTCCCGGGCACCTCGCTCGCGGAGCTGGCGGAGATGGGCGTCGCCCGCGTCTCCTACGGCCCGATGCCCTACCTTCGGGCCCTGGACGCGCTGAAGGAGTTCGCCGGCCGCGTCAAGGAGCGGTCCGATCCCTATGCCTGATGCCGGCGTGTGAGGGTGCCTACCCCGGGCACCCTTGCAAGCATTCACTTACACTGGCACGCTGAGACGAGATTCGCTTCTTCGTCTCGGAAGGTGAGGCCGGTATGACCGCGACCGCGGAGGAGGCGCCCCCGAAGGTCGTCCTCGACTCGATCAGCGGCCTCGCGCTCGCCGCCGCCGCGTCGAACGTCATCATGCAGCTCTCCCGGCTCCCGATCGGGCACGGTGTCGCCGAGAGCACGGTCGACAGCGGCAGGGTCGACAAGCACCCGATCAAGCGGACCCGCACGACCCTCAGCTACATCGCCGTCTCCATGCTGGGCAGCGAGTCCGAGCGGCTCGCGATGCGCGACGAGGTGAACCGCGCCCACCGGCACGTCCGCGCGAAGGAACCCGTCCCGTACAACGCCTTCGACCGCGACCTCCAGCTCTGGGTCGCCGCCTGCCTCTACCAGGGCATCGAGATGATCTACACCGTGCTCTACGGGGAGCCGTCCGAAGCGCAGGCCGCCGAGATGTACCGGCACGGCGCCCGCTTCGGCACGACCCTCCAGGTCACCGAGGACATGTGGCCGGCCGACCGCGAGGCCTTCGAGGACTACTGGCAGGCCGGCCTAGCGAAGATCGAGATGGACGACGTCACCCGCACCTACCTGCGCGACCTCACCGAACTGCGGCTCTTCCCGGCACCGCTCCGCTGGACGTTCGGCCGGTCGCACCGGTTCCTGACCCTCGGCTTCCTGCCACGGCCGTTCCGCGAGGAGCTCGGCTACCCCTGGACGCCGCGCGACCAGGCCCGCTTCGACCGTTTCACCCGCGTCCTGGCGCTGGCCAACCGCGCCCTTCCGCGCCCGGCCCGCGAGTTCCCCTTCAACCTCTACCTCTACGACGTCCGCCGCCGTATCAGGAAGAACCGCCCCATCGTCTGACGGCCCCGCCCCTGAGCCAGAGGCGTGACCGGTGGCGTGGAAGGAACAGGTGCTCCCGGCCTTGCGGTGAGCCGAACATCGCCGCCGCGTCATGTCCCACACCAGGGACGTAAACCAGTTTGTGCACGTCGCGACGTGCCTTGTGGCGCAGGTAGCGATGGTAGAACTCGCCGCGTTCCCGCCGCGTCCGCCCCTGGGCCTCGGCGGCCGGATGGACCTCCAGGAGGGCCGCCCCGGGGTCCGCGTCCTCTTCACCGAGGAGGTAGATCACGTCCCGCTCGATGTAGCGGTCGAAGTGGTCGGCAGCGGACTGCCGGACGTCGACGTAGTCCGGGACGCCGTCTCCGAAGCCGTATCGCCATTGGTCTACTTCGAAGCTCTCGTTCACGACGAAGGAATCGCCCTTGGGGCGCCACTTGTCGAAGTACAGGTACGTCGACGGGTTGGCGACGATGAACCGGACGGGCACCGTGAGGTCGTCGGGGCCGCGGCCCACGGCCGCGTAACGGTTGACGAACTGGCCGCCCGCCGAGTTGCCGACGATGGTCACCCGCCGGAGTCCGGGGAAGTCGTTCAGCTTCCTCAGAAGCATGTCCATGACGGTGAACGAACTGACCTCTCCGGCGCCTCCCTTCCAGTCCTCGGTGCCCCAGTACAGATACCCGGCGCGCTCGTCGTCCTCGCGCACATCGTCCTCGGTAAGGAACTGCGGCGCGATCACCAGCCGGTGCCGCGCCTTCTCGATCGACCGAAAGTAGTCGCCGGCGTTCCGGAGCGCCCCATGGACGACGACGACCGCCTCGACCAGCCGCCGATGAGGCTCGTCCAGCGGGGCGGACGTGAACAGGGCGAGTTTCCGGCCCTGCACGCTTAAATCCGCGTCGCCGATCTCATCGATCGTTTCATGTTGGATGTCCGCCTGATTGGCAAAGGTCATCGTCCCCCCTCGGAGCCCACGCGCCGGGCGCTCGACAGTCCATACCCGGGGAGCGGCCGGCCAGCGGACATTGGCGCCGTTTGGAGAAAACGGTGCCGACGTCTTGCCCGATCGCAGGCCGGTAAGGTTCGGGGAGGGGGCATCATGTCCCGACCCTTGCATTTCCCCGCGGTCGGTGTCAGACGGTCGATGCTTCTGTGTTCAGATTTTTGTGTACTTTGTCACCTTGTGTAGCTCTCTGTCCTGATCTCTCGCCCGTGGGTGAGGCCTCACGTGTCACACCGGTCATGGTGGTCCCCCTGATCACTTTCCTGACCGTGGCAGGGATCGGTCGACCGGTGGGTGAGGTACCTATGTCTCATGCGGGAGGGTCGTAGCCGACATTTTCCGGCGACACTCTTGATAGCCGCCTGGAAGGATTTCCGATGGCCAATGCGCTGCACAAGGAGATCGCCGACGAGCTCCGCGCGAAGATCAGGTCGGGAGAGCTTCCCGCGGGCGAGCGGCTGCCGACGGAGCCCGAATTGGAACGGCATTTCGGCGTGTCCAGAAATACGATCAGGATCGCCGTGACGAATCTGGTGCACGAGGGGCTGATCCAGATCCAGCCGGGCCGCGGAATGTTCGTTCCGAAGGGACCGATCCCGTTCTTCGTGATCCTTTCCCGGGAGGAGGGCGGGCACGGGACGGACTCGCCTCTGGACTCCTACAGTTCCGGTGTGCGCGCGGCCGGGCGCAAGCCGGGCATCCGGAGATTCGAAATGCACATCGAGTACCCCGACCGCGAGGTCGCCGGGCTGCTGGACATCAACGAGGACACCCAGGTCGTCATGCGGGCGTCACGGCGGTTCATCGACGACACGCCGTACTCCTTGCAGCGGTCGTACTACTCGATGGATCTTGCGCGCGGCAGCGAACTGGAGAGCAGGCAGGGGATCTCCCGGGGGACGATCCGGGTGCTCGCCGAACTGGGCTACGAGCAGACCGGGTACCGGGACGAGATCGTCGCCCGGATGCCGACGCCCGAGGAGAGGGAATTCTTCAAGATCGGCCCGGGGATCCCCGTGGTCGTGGTGTTCCGCGTCGCCTTCGCCGGCGCGTCCATGCCGATTCGCCTGACGGTGACCACCTATGCGGCGGATCGGAACAGGCCGTCCTATGACATCGGCGATGTACCCGAGCGGTCCATGGCCAACGGGCAGATCTCCATTGTCGGGTAGCCCTTCCCACATCCACCGGGGCGGAGCTCACCGTCCCGCCGCCAGGCAGGTGGCTCAGATGCCTACACCGGACATCTCGTCTTTCCCGGACGCGGGGGCGCCGCCCGGGCCCCAGCGCGGCGGGCCTTTACGCACCTTGCATCGGGGCATGTTCGCCGTCGACATCGCGTCCTTCGGTGCGCGGCGGGACCCCGATGTCCAGCGACATCTGCGGTCGTCCGTCCACCGGATCGTGCGGGAGGCGTGCCGGGCGGCCGGGGTGAGCTGGGACGCCTGCCACTGGGAGGACCGCGGGGACGGGCTGTTCGTCATCGCGGGAGCCGAAGCCGGCATCGACATCCTGCTCGAGCCGCTCGTGGTGCAGCTGCTGGCGGGCGTCCGGCGGCACAACAAGCTGGCCAACCGCGAGGCGCAGATCCAGCTCAGGGTGGCCGTGCACGCCGGCTACCTGCATCTTGACGAGCACGGCGCGACCGGGGTGGCACTCAACCATCTCTTCCGGCTTCTGGGCGCCGCGCCGCTGAAGTACCGGCTCGCGGAGATGTCAGGGGACTTCGCGCTCATCGTGTCGCACCACCTCTACGAGGAGGTCGTCGCCTACAGCGTCGGGGTGATCGAGCCGTCCGCCTTCACCTGCGTGCCCGTGCGGGTGAAGGAGACCCACGACCGCGGGTGGGTCTGGTCGCCGCCCCCCTCCGCAAACGGGACGCTGGTGGGTGGACCCGGGGCGCCGGCCGACCAGCTGATGGTGCTACTGGCGGCGCTGATCAGCCGGCTGGACGAGATCGTCCAACATCGTCCCTGACGGTGTCCGCCCGTGGTGGAGGGTCAGCGGCGGGCGGTGATGCGGGTGGGGAGGGACGCGAAGCCGCGGTCGTTCGAGGAGCGGACGCGCTTGGCGTTCTCGATGTCGATCTCGTAGTCGGCGACGATGTTCGCGATCTCGCCTAGCGCGATCCGGGCCTCCATGCGGCCGAGGTTCGCGCCCAGGCAGTGGTGGCGGCCGTTGCCGAACGCGAGGGACGAACCCGTGTCGCGGTCGAGATCGAAGCGCTCCGGGGCCGGGAACACGTCCGGGTCGTGGTTGGCGGCGCCGACGAGCAGCAGGATCCGCGCGTCCGCCGGGATCGTCACGCCGTGCAGCTCGACGTCCTCGGTGGCGGTGCGGGCGAGCGCCTGGGTCGGCGGGTCCCAGCGGAGGGTCTCCTCGATCCAGTCCTCGACGCGTCCGCCGAACGCCTTCGCCCGCTGGTCCGGGTGCCGCCAGGCGGCGTGCCAGGCGTTGCCGAGCGTCAGCATCGTGGTCTCGATGCCGGCGCCGACGAGCAGGATCAGCACGCCGACGATCTCCTCCGGGGTGAGCCGGTCCGCGCCCTCGGCGGCGTCCAGCAGGCCGGACAGCAGGTCGTCCCGGCGCTCCCTGGACCGCTCGATCGTGAGCTCGGTGTAGTAGCCGACGAGCGCGCCGATCGCCTGCAGCGCCTCCGGGGGCAGGTCGCCGCCCGCCTCGTCCCGGTACATGATCGCCATGCCGAGGTCGCGGACCATGTCGCGGTCGGACTCGGGGACGCCGACCAGCTCGGAGACCACGTCGGTGGGGAAGCGGGCCGCGAAGTCGGTCATCAGGTCGAACGAGCCGCCGTCCAGATGTGGCCGCAGGCAGTCGCGCGCGATCTCGCGGAGCCGCGGCTCCAGCGCCTGGACGCGCTTCCGCGTGAACGCCCGCGCCACCAGGCCGCGCATCCGGGTGTGCTTCGGCGGGTCCATCGCGACGAAAGAGAAGAACTTCTCCGCGTCCGGGCCCCAGAACGCGGGCTCGATCCGCAGGCCGTTCCGGCTGGAGAACCGGTCCGAATCCTTCAGTGCCGCGAGGACGTCGGCATGCCGCGACAACGCCCAGAAGTCGTCATTTTCGTTCCGGTGAACCGGTGACTTCTCGCGCAGTTCCGAATACACCGGGTAAGGGTCGTCCTGAATCGCGAAGTCGAACGGACTGTAGAAGAGATCCACATTCGCAACCATTCCACAAAGGACGCCGTTCTGGGGCACTCTTGGGATGCGACGCCGATGTCGGCGCTGCACAACAGGGCATTGTGATCTTCTCTCCGCCGCGGGGGCGCGGCGGGCGACGAAACGAGGGCGCCGTGGACGAGTCCGTTCCTCCGGGGATCGACCCGACGAAGGCGCATCCGTCCCGCCGGTACAACTACTGGCTCGGCGGCAAGGACAATTTCGCGGTGGACCGGGCGTCGGCGGAGGTGGTCGCGTCCGCCTTCCCCACCGTCTACCTGGCCGCGCGGGAGAACCGCGCGTTCCTCAAGCGCGCGGTGAGCCATCTGGCGGGCGAGGTCGGGATCCGCCAGTTCCTCGACATCGGCACCGGGCTCCCGTCGGCCGGCAACGTGCACGAGGTGGCGCAGGCGGTCGACCCCGCGTCCCGCATCGTCTATGTCGACAACGATCCGGTGGTCCTCGTGCACGCCCGGGCCCTGCTGACGAGCGAACCCGAGGGCAGGACCGCCTATATCGAGGCCGACCTGCGCGACCCGGACAAGATCCTCGCGCACCCGGACCTGGCGCGCACGCTCGACCTCACGCGTCCCGTGGCGCTGATGCTGGTCGCGACGATGCACTTCATCGGCGATGACGACGACCCGTACGGCATCGTCTCCCGGCTCCTGTCGGCGCTGCCCTCCGGCAGCCACCTCGTCATGACCCACGCGACCGGCGACTACCTCACGCCCGAGCAGTACGCGGAGAGCGTGGAGGCGAACAAGCGCAGCGGCGTGCCGTTCCGGCTCCGCACCCGGGAGGAGTTCGCGCGCTTCTTCGACGGCCTGGAGGTGCTTCCGCCCGGCATGACCTCGGTCGTCGAGTGGCGTCCGGAAGTGCCGCCGGAGGAGCGTCCGCCGGTCGAGGACGTCTCGATGAACTGCGCCGTCGCCCGCGTTCCCTGACTCATTTGCGCGCATCGTTCGCGGCCCGGACGAGCTCCTCGACGTCCTGGAGCGTCGTGCGGTGACTGATCACGCAGGCGCGGAGGGCGGCGCGCCCGTCCAGCCGGACGGGGCTGATCCACGCGCGCCCGCCGCCGACGACCTTCCGGGCGAGCGCGTCGTGGTGCTCCCACGTCCCGGCCCCGGGATCGGCGAAGCAGACGACGGGGAGCGGGGTGTCGTTGACGATGTCCCAGCCGGTCTCGGCCAGCCGCTCGCGGAGGACGCCGGCCAGGCCGGCGTCGTGTTCGAGTTGCTCGGCATAGCCCTCGCGGCCGGCGACGGCGAGGCTGAGGAACAGCTTCAAGCCCATGAACCGGCGCGACCACTGCTGGCCGGACGTGTACGGGTCGACGGTGTCGGGGACGTCGGCCGGCATGTAGGACGTGGTGACCCGGAACGTCTCCGCCAGCCCCTCGGCGTCGGTGGTGAGCAGCGCCCCCGCGCCCATGGGAACGCTCAGCCACTTGTGCGCGTCGACGGTGATCGAGTCGGCGCGTCCGATGCCGTCCAGGGCCGGCCGGAGCCGGTCGGACAGCGCCGCCGCACCCCCGTAGGCGGCGTCCACGTGCAGGCGGAGGCCGGATTCGCGGCACAGGTCGGCCAGCTCGTGCAGCGGGTCGATCACACCGGCGGCCGTGGTCCCGGCCGTCCCGACGACCAGGAACGGAAGGTCGCCGTCCGCGCGGTCGGCCGCCACCTGCTCGATCAGCCGCCCGGTGTCGATCCGCAGGTCGCGGCCCGCCGGGACGAGCCGGACGGCGTCCCGCCCGATGCCCGTCGCGTGCGCGATCTTCAGCCAGGCAAGATGGCTCTCCGCCGACGCGTAAATGACCGGGCGTCCCGGCAGCGCCCGCAGCCCCCGCCGGCCGTACTCGGGCCAGGTCTTGGTGAGCGCCAGCAGAACCGCCGTCAGGTTCGCCTCCGCGCCGCCGCTGGTGAACGACCCGGTGGCGGTCCCGGGCGGGTAGCCGAGCCGTCCGCCCAGGAAACGCAGCAGGTGGGCCTCCATCTCCGCGGCCGCCGGAGCGTGCGACCAGGCGGCCAGCTGCGGGTTGAAGGCCGCGGCCAGCGTTTCGCCGACCACCCCCATCAGCGTCGGTGTGGGATTGAAGAGCCCGAAATACCGCGGATGCGTCGTGTGGACGGTGGTCGCCCGCAGCAGTTCCGCCACGTCATCGATCACATCCGCGGGCGCGGCCGGACGGTCGAAGTCGTACGCGCCGATCGCGGCCCTCAGTGCGCGCACGTCCACGGGCGCGCTCACGGCACGTCCGGCGATCCGTTCGCGCTCGTCGTCGAGCAGGTCGATGACGTGCCGCCACACCTGTTCGGCCGCGTGCCCGGGCGGGTCGAAGGAGGCTCGTCCAAGGGGGAAGTCGTCCATGCCCCGACCCTCGCGCACGCCCGATCTCGCCCCAAGTGGCAGGATTGACCATCATCGCTAAATTAGTGACATGCACACGCTCGCCGTCGCCGTGGCCGAGGGAGTGCCGATCTTCGAGCTGGCGATCCCCTGCGAGGTCTTCGGGTACGAGCGCCCGGGGCTCGCCGACTCCTGGTACGACTTCCGCCTCTGCGCCTCCCCGGGAACCCGCACCGCCGCCGGGTTCGCGCCACAGGACCGGCACGGCCTCGACGCCCTCGCGGAGGCCGACACGGTCGTTGTCCCGGCCTGCTCCAGCGTCATCGACGACCAGCCGCCCGACCTGGTCGAAGCCGTCCGCGCCGCGTACGACAACGGCGCCCGCGTCGTCTCCCTCTGCACCGGTGCGTTCGTCCTGGCGGCCGCGGGCATCCTGGACGGACGCCCTGCGACCACCCACTGGATGCACGCCGCCCAGCTCGCGGCCCGGTACCCGGAGGTGCTGGTGGACGCGTCCGTCCTCTACATCGACGACGGCGACGTCCTGACCAGCGCGGGCACCGCCGCCGGACTCGACCTGTGCCTGCACGTCGTCCGCAACGACCACGGCGCCGCCGTCGCCAGCGCCCTCGCCAAGCGCCTGGTCATGCCGGCCCACCGCCCCGGAGGCCAGGCCCAGTACATCGACGCGGCGGCCGTCCAGGACGCGGACGAACTCGGCCCCGTCCTCGACTGGGCCCGCCGGCGCCTGCACGAGCCGCTGACCGTCGCCGCCCTGGCGCGCCGCGCCAACGTCACCACCCGCACCCTGATCCGCCGCTTCCACGCGGCCACCGGCACGACCCCCATGGCCTGGCTGCGCGGCATCCGCATCGACTACGCCCGCGAACTCCTGGAGACCACGTCCCTCCCGGTCGACCAGATCGCCGAACGCACCGGCCTGGGCAGCCCGGCCAACCTCCGCCACCACTTCACCCGCACGGTGGGCGTCCCCCCGACCACCTACCGCCGCACCTTCTCGTCCTAGGCGCGGCAGTCTTCGGTCATGTGCGCTTGAGGACGCCGGTCACCCCCGCGACGACGGCGGTGGTGAGCACCCATCCGGCCGCGATGAACGCCCAGGACCAGTACATGGCGGCGCCGTGGGCCCGCCACGCCTTCTGCTGCCCGAGGTCGACGATCGGCAACAGCACGTCGAGGGTGTAACCGACCGCGCTGAAGCCGGGGGCGTTCGCGTCGGCACGGGTCAGGTCGTGCGGGTGCGCGCCGCTGAAGATCCCTGTACCGAGCACGAGGAGGACGGCCAGCCAGACGGCGGCCAGCCAGGTGCGATACCCGTAGCCGACCGTCAGGTACAGGAGCCAGTTCGTCAACCGGCCCGCCGGGTTGAGCGCCGCGCGGCGCCGCCACTGCTTGGCGACCGCTACGGTGCGCGCCGCCTGCTCGTCTCCGGCCCCCTGGTAGGCGGCGGCGAGCTGGTCGTAGAGCTGAGGCGTGTACCCGCCGGGGTCGCGCGCCAGCCACCGGAGCCGCATCCTGACGCCGGTCTCGTCGCCGCGCAGGCCGAGGGCGTCGTAGGTGAACCCGCGCAGGCGGATCGAGGCGGGCCAGTTCGCCGGGTCGTCGTCGAAGATCCCGGCGTGCGCGTTGGTGAGGTCCACGCCGCCCTCGGGCGGCTGGCGGGGCCGCAGGATCAGGGCGACGGCGTCGGCCCCCTCCAGATCGAGGGAATGCCGCGCGGGTTCGGTGAACGTGGCGTCGGACAGGTCGAGGTGACCGCCGATCCGGGCGCCCGCCAGCAGTAGTTCTCCCTCTGCTTTGAATCCCGCTCTGCAGTGCAGGCCGCCGCCGGCCGACAGCCGGAAGGCGTAAAGGGCGCACCTGCCCGGGTTGAGCAGCGCGGCGCCCTCGAAGGAGAGCACACCGCCGACGCGGGCACCGGTCAGCCGGACCTCACCGTCGGCCGTGAACCCGTCGCCGGCGTGGACGTCCCCGTCCACGGCGACACCGCCGGCGTCCAGCGCCCGCCCGCCGGGGTTCGTCAGCCGGGCGCCGGCCAGGACGAGGTCCGCGCCGATGCGGGACCCGGTGAGGCGCACCTGCCCTTCGGCGGTGAGTTCCTCGCCCAGCACGCCGTCTTCGGCGGTGAGCCGGTCGGCGGTCAGCGCGGTGCCTCCGGGACTGGTCAGGTGCACGCGGCTCAGATCGAGCCGGCCACCGATGCGAGCACCGGGGAGCCGCACCTCGCCGTCGACCGCGAGGTCCTGGCAGAACACGTCGTGCCCGACCGTGAGCCTGGCGGCGGCGAGCGCGTCCCCACCGGGCGCGCCGAGGCGGGCCCGCGTCAGATCCAGGGTGCCGCCGATCGTGGCGCCGCGCAGGTGGATCCCGCCGTGCGCGGTGAACCCCTCCCGGCAGTCCAGGTCGTGCTCGACGGTGAGGCCGTCGGCGGTGAGCGCGTACCCGCGCGGGTTGGACAGCCGCGCGCCGGCGAACGACAGCCGCGCCAGGCGCGCGCCGGGCAGGCGGATCTCGCCCTCGGCCGTGAAGCCGTCCCGGCACGTCATGTTCTGCTCGACGGTGAGGCCGTCGGCGGTCAGCGCACGCCCGCCCGGATTCGACAGCCGCGCGCCGACCAGGGAGAGCCGCCCGCCGATGCGGGCGCCTTCGAGAGTGACGGGTCCGTCGGTGGTGAGGCCGTCGAGGTCGAGATCACCGGTGGTGTGCGACCGGGCCGCCGACAGGCCGGGTACATGGCAGCCGGGCAGGCCGATCGAGGAGGCGCTGCACCCGCGCAGGACGACCGGCTGCTCGAAGTGACAGTCGCCGAGCAGGAAGGGGCCGGCCAGTTCGGCCGCCTCCAGGTCGAGGGCGCCGGTGATGCGGGCACCGCGGAGCTTCACGGCCCGCAGCCCGCCGTCAGGGACGCGGCGGCCGGTGAGGAGATCGGCCAGGACCTCCGCCCGGACGACCCGCTCGGGCCCCCAGGCCGCCCCGCGGGCGGGGTCGTCGCGCTGCGGATCGCCGGTGCGGAGGTCGACGAGTGTGCCGGTGGCAGCGGCGTGCATGAGTTCGTCGTCGGACTGCGGCTCGGTCATCGCGGTGGCGCTCCGAGTGCTCGGGTGATCGCGGTTTCGACGGGGGAGGCGTCCTTCCCGCGGTCGAGGCGGATCGGGGTGGACGGGCTCAACTTGGGCTGGGCCAGGAAGCGCGGGATCTTGCCGGAGTGGGGCTGCCCCGCGTGGACCAGGAAGGGGTGGCACAGGTACACGTCGCCCGCCTTTCCGGTGGCGAAGACCGTGGGCCGGTGCGTGCTGGCGGCGTCCGCGCGTTGGGCCAGATCGCGGGCGTCCAGGCCGTGCTCGCCCTCGGGTTCCAGGACGCGTGCCACATCCCGGTGGGAGCCGGTGCGGAGGCGGGTGGGGGCGTCGTTCTCCGTCACGTCCGAGAGAAGGAAGAACATCAGGAGCGCGCGGTCCTTGGACGAAGCCGCCCAGGCTGGTGCGCGGCGTCCAGCGGCCCCGTCCCGCGAGGGCATCGAAGGCGGCGTGCAGGCGCGGGGTGTTGGCGGCGGCTCTGAACGGCGGCTGGGAGTAGTCGGGGCGTGCCGCCACCGGACGCGGCCAGGTGGACGGGTCGTCGGGGTCGGCGTCGAGGTCCTGCCAGATGATGGCACGGCACTCCTCGGCGAGCGCGCCGGGGAAGGCGGCCTCGATGTGGACGAAGCCGTCCTCGACGAAGGCGGCCACCTGGGCGTCAGAGATCATGAATCACACGATCGCCGCTGCCGTGCGGCGGCCGCCAGTCGTTTCCCGGTCAGAAGACAGGGGTGCTGTCGCGGACGAGTTTCCAGTTGTCCACATGGAAGGTCGCCGGGTCGATGGTGCCCGCTTCGGACGCGTACGCGACGATCGCCTCGCGGATCGCCACCTGGGCGTTGTAGACGACCGGGGCCGTGGCGATGTGCGGGAAGCCGCCGCCGCCCGACTGGCGGTAGTTGTTCACCGCCACCACGAACTGCTGGTCGTCCGCGACCGGTGTGCCGTCGTAGGCCAGGTTCGCGATGCGGGAACCCTCGGGCTTCGCGATGTCGACGTCGTAGGTGACACCCGAGAACTGGTCGTAGTTGTAGTCGGGACGGTTGTTCGCGTTCGTCCACGAGGCCGGGTCGACCGGCGCGTTCGCCGTGACCTGCTTGAAGTACTGGGCCGAGTACTCCAGATACGCCTTGATCTGCGAGCCCGTCAGGATGCTCGCCAGGAGCGTGTTGTCGTAGATGTACAGCCCGGCGATGTCCTTGATCGTGACCTTGCCGGCGGGGAACGTCGCCGCGCGGCTGAAGGGGGCGGCGATCGAGACGACCGGGAGGGAGGCGTGCTCGGTGCCGGCGACGGCGGCCTTGACCTTCTCGGTCTGCACCAGGTGGATGTAGTCGAGGATCGCGGTGTCCTTCCAGCAGGACTCCGCCGCGGACATCTCCTCGGTGGAGGTGGCGACCTCCTTGTTGACGTAGGTGACGACCGCGTCGTGCTGCTTCTTGACCAGCGTGACGAGTTCCGGGTCCTCCTGAACGGTGTTGCTGTTCACGGTCGTCGCGGACTTGCCGGTGACCTTCCAGTCGCCGCGCTCGTGGGTGAGGGTGAGGTCGAATACCGACAGCCGCTGGCCCCAGCACTTCGGCTCGCTCATCACGACCGTCCGGCCGGTGACCTTGTTGGTGACGAACCGCTCGGGGATCTCCAGGTGCGCGTGCCCGAACAGGATGGCGTCGATCCCCGGGACCTGCTCGGCGACCAGGGCGGCGGCGTTCTCGACCGGGAGGGAGTCGCCGTAGGACGAGGTGCCGCTGTCCCCTGAGTGCGCGCTGACGATCACGACGTCCGCGCCCTTCGCGCGGATCACCGGCACCCAGCGCCTGGCCGTCTCCACCAGGTCCAGGAAGTCGAGCTTGCCGGAGACGTTGGCCTTGTCCCAGATCGCGATGCCGGGATTGGTGAGGCCGAGCAGTCCGACCCGGATCGGCGGGCCGCCCCGGACGCGCATCGTCTTGATCATGTAGGGCCGGTAGGCGGGGCGCCGCGTGCCCGCGTGGACGGCGTTCGCGGCGAGCACCGGGGCGTTCATCTGGCCGATCCACTTGTCCAGGAACGGGATGCCGTAGTTGAACTCGTGGTTGCCGAGGGCCACGGCGTCGTAGCCGATGGCGTTCATCTGCCGCGCCATCGGGTGGACATCGCCGGTCTCGGTGATCGGCTCCACGGAGGCGTAGTAGAACCCGAGCGGGGTGCCCTGGATGGTGTCGCCGGCGTCGAAGAGCAGGGTGTGGTCGCGTCCGCGGTCGGCGCGGATCTGGTTCACCAAGCTCGACACGCGCGCCAGGCCGACCACATTGCCGGCGCTGTCGCCGTACTCGGCGTCCTTGTAGTAGTCCCAGTTCACCGCGTGGCTGTGGATGTCGGACGTGCCCATCACGGTGATCGTCACCGAGCGGCCGTGCGTCGCCGCCGACGCGGAGCCGGGCCAGCCGGCGAGGGCCAGGGCGCCCGCGGCGGTGAGGCCGCCGAGGACCTGCCTGCGGCCGACCTCGGGGACGCGGCAGGAACACCAGCGGGGCTCCGGGGCCATCGGATTCTCCATGACGCACTCGTTCCTTCCGCGGGGGGACGGCAGAACGATAGAGGCGCCGCGCGTGATCGGTGCTGGCGAGATCTTCCGATCCTCAGGGGGGATCGTTGGCAGTCCTTGTGCGGCCGCCCCGACCTGGGCGTTTTGATCTTGTCGGGTGGAGTGCCGGAAATGTGGCGGTCCGGGGCGGTAGCGTCCGTCAGGTCAAGATCAACTCGACCGATCGGAGCTGTCCTTGCGGACGCACGACAGGAAGACGAACGGCACGTGGCGGAGGCTCGCCGGCACCGCGGCGGCCGCGGCGCTGGCCACGGGGGCCCTCACCGGCCTCGGGACGGCGGCGCGGGCGGACGATCCGCCGCCCACCCCGAAGATCATCGGTGGCACGCCGGCCGACCAGGCCTACCCGTTCATGGCCTCCCTGCAGTACGAGCGGAACGGGAACCCCGACTCGCACCGCTGCGGCGGCGGGCTGATCGACGCGGAGTGGGTGGTCACCGCCGCCCACTGCGTGACCCAGGCGGGCACCGGCGGTGCCCCGTACACGGTCATGGACCCGGCGCTGTTCCACGTCCGGGTGGGCTCCAACGACCGGACGCAGGGCGGCAGCGTCGCCAAGCTCAAGGAGATCGTCGTCCACCCCGGCTACCAGTACCTGGACGACCGCTCCGAGGGTAAGGACATCGCGCTCCTGCACCTCGACACCGCGGTTCCGCAGACGCCCGTCCGGCAGGCCACGACCATCCCCGCGCCGGGGACGCCGGTCCGGCAGATCGGCTGGGGCTACACGTCCACCAGCGACAACGACCCGAGCCAGCTGCCCGTCCAGCTGCAGCAGCTCGACACCAAGGTGATCGCGCCGACGACGGAGAAGTGCCGGGTCGACGCCAACGGCGACGACTCCTGGGGCTACCGCGACAACGACATCTGCACCGACAACCCCGAGGGCGTCCGCGGGCCCTGCAACGGCGACTCCGGGTCGCCGCTGCTGACGAAGGTCAAGGGCCGCTGGGTCATCACCGGGGTCGACTCCCGCGGTGTCGGTGACGTCTGCGGTGAGACGCCCGACATCTACACCAGCGTCGGGTACTACCACCGCTGGATCGCCGGCGTCGTCCACTGATCCGAAGGTCTCGGAACGCCCGGTCAGGCTCGTGCCCGGCCGGGCGTTCCGCTGTCTCGCCGGTCCCTGATTCCCAGCTGCGGGTGTCCGAAACAGGCTCCCGGGTTTGGTGTGGCGTTCGTCACATTAGTTGCCGCGTGCCTCAGGGGATACCCCCTTCAACAGATCTGTTCCCTTTTAGCCAGTGTTGCCGTGAATAGCGTTTCGTGTTCCTCTATTTAAGGCAATGTCCGGTTGCGGATCGCTCCTGGCCGATTCCGCCCCGCCGCCCACCCGCCGTCCAATCGCCCAGCCACCCGCCCAGCCGACCGACGACCCACGCCACGCAAGCGAAAAGCGGAGGTCCGGATGCGCAAGGAGACGCTGGAGAGCTTCGTCCTCGGGGACGTCCTCCGGTCACAGGCGCAGGTTCACCGAAGGCAGACGTTCCTCAAGTTCCGCGACGGAGAGATCACCTACGGCGAGGTGGACGCCGCCGCCGACCGGCTGGCCCGCGCGTTGTCGGGCGCCGGCATCGGGCGCGGCGACCACGTGGGCGTGATGCTGCCCAACTGCCCCGACATCGTGCACGTCATCTTCGCGCTGGCGCGGCTGGGCGCGGTCGCCGTGCCGATCAACATCGCGTACCGCGGCGAGCTGCTGCGGCACGTCCTGGACAGCTCCGACTCCGGCCGGCTGATCATCGACGGGCCGTACGCCGAGCGGATCCCCGAGATCGCCGACCGGCTGCCGAAGCTGGGCGGGGTGATCGTCCGGGACGCCGCCGCGTCCGGGGTGCTGCTCGACCGGCTGGGCAAGCCGGCGCGGGAGCTGCGCAGCCTGCCGGCGGACGGCGACGGCCGGGTCGACGTGAAGGTCGGGTTCGGCGACATGCAGGCGATCATGTACACGTCCGGCACCACCGGCCCGTCCAAGGGCGCGATGGTCCCGCACGCGCTGGCCCTGACCTGCGCCTACGACTCGCTCGACTTCCTGGACCGCTGGGGCAAGACGGTCTACTGCCCGCTGCCGCTGTTCCACGCCGCCGCGCTCTGGGACGGAATGCTGTCCGCCCTGCTCGGCGGCGGCTCGATCGCGATCGTGGAACGGTTCAGCGCGTCGCGGTTCTGGGACGACGTGCGCCGCTTCGACGCGCAGGTGTGCATGAGCGTGTTCTCGATGATCCCGATCCTGCTGAACCGCCCGCCGACGTCCCGGGACCGCGACCACCGGCTGGAGACGTTCTACATGGGCAAGTCGAACCTGGACGAGCCGCTGCGGGAGCGTTTCGGCGTCCGTTCCGTGGAGACCTACACCAGCACGGAGGCGGGCATCGCGACGGGCAGCCCGTACGGGGAGTGGCGGGTCGGGTCCTGCGGGCAGGCCCACGAGGAGCGGTTCCAGGTGGCGGTCGTGGACGAGTACGACCGGGAACTCCCGCCGGGGGAGCCCGGCGAGCTGGTGCTGCGGCCGAAGCAGCCGTTCGTCCTGACGACCGGCTACTACGGCAACTGGGAGGCCACGACGCACTGCTTCCGGAACATGTGGTTCCACACCGGAGACCGGGTATGGCGCGATGACGACGGGTACTTCTTCTTCCTCGACCGGATGAAGGACGCCATCCGCCGGCGCGGGGAGAACATCTCCGCCTTCGACCTGGAGACGGAGATCAATCAGCATCCGGCGGTGCTGGAGTGCGCCGCGATCGGCGTGCCCTCGGAACTGGAGGACGAGGACATCAAGGTCTCGATCGTCGTGCAACCCGACACCGGGCTCGACCCTGACGAGCTGGTGGCCTACTGCGAGGAGCGGCTGCCGCGCTCGATGGTGCCGCGCTACGTCGAGTTCGTGGAGGCGCTGCCGCGCACCCCGACCGACAAGGTCGCCAAGTACAAGCTGCGCGCGCAGGGCGAGGCCGGGGTCACGCCGGAGACCTGGGACCGGGAGGCGGGCGGCCGGTGAACTGGGACGACACGCCGGAGCAGGCCGCGTTCCGCGAGGAGGTCCGCGCCTTCGTCAGGGAGCGGTTCCCCGCGTCCTACCGTCCGGCGGCGGACGAGGAGCAGAGCCTCGAACCGGAGGACGTCGCGGGCTACAACTGGCCGGTCGACCGGGTCGCGGACGATCCCGGACGCCGCGAGGGCGCGCGGGCGTGGGCGGCGGCGCTGGCCGAGCGCGGCTGGATCACCCCGCACTGGCCGGTCGAGTACGGCGGCGCCGGGTTGCCGGCGCTGGAGGAGTTCATCCTGCACGAGGAGATGATGCGGGCGCGGGTGCCGACGGTGAACGGCATCGGCGCGTTCCTCCTCGGCCCGACGCTGCTGGTGCACGGCACCGAGGAGCAGAAGGCCGCACATCTGCCGCCGATCGCGACGGGGCGGGCGACGTGGGCGCAGGGCTTCTCCGAACCGGGCTCGGGCTCCGATCTGGCCTCGCTGCGCACCCGCGCCGTCCGCGACGGGGACGTCTACGTCGTGGACGGCCAGAAGGTGTGGACGTCCCTCGGGCAGTACGCCGACTGGCTGTTCGTCCTGGTCCGCACCGACCCGGACGCCGAGAAGCCCCATCGCGGCATCACGTTCCTGCTCATCGAGGCGGACGCGCCCGGGGTGACGATCCGCCCCATCGCCGACATCCGCGGCGCCGCGCCGTTCTGCGAGATCTTCTTCGAGGGCGTCCGGGTACCGGTGGCGAACCGGGTCGGCGAGGAGAACCGGGGCTGGTACGTGGCGATGTCCGCGCTCGGCTTCGAGCGCGCCGGGATCGGCGCCACCATCAAGTACGAGCAGGCGCTCGCCGAACTGGTCACCTACCTGAGGGCGCCTGAGGGCGCCCGGTCCAAGCGCACGAGTCCCGCGCTGAAGCAGGAGATCGCCCGCCGGCAGACCGAGATCCGCGTGCTCTACAACCTCGCCCGCTACACCGTGTCGCGGCAGGCGGCGGGGGACGAGCCCGACTTCGAGGCGTCCATCAACCAGCTGTTCGGCGCCGAGCTGCACCAGCGGCTCGCCCGCACGGGCGCCCGCGCGTTCGGGCGGTCCGCCGCGCTCTGGGACCGCGAGGGCGCGCCGCTCGACGCCGTGTTCACGCACATGCGGCGGGATTCGGTGGCGTCCACCTTCCTCGGCGGGACCACCGAGATCCAGCGCAACGTCATCGCCACCCGGGGCCTGAACCTGCCCCGCAGCTGATCACCACCGGAGGAGCACGCGCACATGCCCGACGAGAACGCCTACGAGACCGTCGACCTGCAGATCGAGGAGCGGGTCGCCTGGCTGACGCTCAACCGGCCGGACAAGCTCAACGCGCTGACGCCCACGACGATGACGGAGCTGCGCGACATCTTCACCCGCGTGGACGACGACGAGGACGTCTGCGTGGTCGTGCTGCGCGGCGCCGGCGAGCGCGCGTTCTGCGCCGGGATGGACCTGTCCTGGTCGGAGAAGCTGACACCGCGCGAGCGGATCGAGCAGGGCCGGCTCGGTGAGAAGACGTTCGCGATGATGGAGCGGCTGTCGGTCCCGGTGATCGCGGCCGTGCACGGGTACGCGGTCGGCGGCGGCCTGGAGCTGGCGCTCGCGGCGGACTTCATCATCGCGTCCGACAACGCGAAGATGGGGCTCGTCGAGATCACGCTGTCCGCGCGGCCGCCCTACCGGCCGAAGATGACCGAGGACGGCGATCCCGACCAGCCCGAGTTCGGCGGGTCGGCGCCCGGCTGGGGCGGCGTGAAGCGGCTGCCCGAACGCATCGGCAAGGCCCGCGCCAAGGAGCTGCTCTTCACCGGCGCCCGGATCGACGCCGACCGCGCGCTGCGACTGGGCCTGGTCAACGACGTGTACCCGGCGGACGAGTTCGACAAGCGGATCGGCGAGCTGGCCGAGCGGATCGCGGCGATGAACCGCTACAACCTGCGGCTCGTCAAGGAGCTCGTCACCTACGGCTACGACTGGATCGAGCCCCACCCGAGCTAGGAGGAACCGTGCAGATCTACCGTGTCGATCATGTGGCGCAGGTGACCCCCGACCTCGACGCGCAGGTCGCGCTGCTGGAGGGGCTGTTCGGGTTCCGGCGCGTCCGGAGCTGGGACGACCCGGGCGAGGGCGTGCGCGGGGCCCGGCTGGAGATCCCGGGCAGCCGGGGCCAGGCGTGGGAGGTCGTCTCGCCCTCCGGTGACGGCTCATCGCTCCAGACCTGGCTGGACGAGCACGCCGGACGCCCCGGACTGCATCACGTCGGAGCCGAAGTGCCCGACCTGGAGGCCGTCCGCGCCGAGCTGGAGGTGCGCGGCATCAAGCCGACGGACGGGGCGCGCGGACGCTGGCTGGAGGCGTCGCTGAGCCCGCCCGAGCACGGCCCGGGTGTGCTGTGGCGGCTCCGCGGGCCGGGCAGTCTGGACATGTGCGGCGATTCGTCCGCCTCGGTCGCCGGGACGGGTTCCACGGACGGGCCGTCCCTCGGCATCGTGGCGCTCGACCACATCTGCCAGGCGTTCCACGACCGCGACGAACTCGCCCGCTGGTACCACGGGCTCGCCGGATTCGTGCAGGTCTGGCGGACCCCGGACGACGAGCATCCCGACATGGCCGACCTCGTGCTGAACATCCCCGGCTCGGCCATCTGCTGGGAAGTCATCATGCCGCGCGGCGAGGACTCGTTCATCGAGCGGTTCCTCGACAAGGGAGGCCCCGGCGCCCACCACGTCACGTTCGAGGTGGACGACTGGGACAAGGCGATGGCCGCCTGCGAGCACCACGGCACGCCGACCTTCGACGACGAGGAGGGCACGACCGACGGCGCCGCCTGGAAGCACACGTTCATCCACCCGAAGCACACCGGCGGCGTCCTCGTCCAGCTCTTCTGGGAGGAGCGGCCGGGCGTGTGGGTGCGCTCGGACAAGGTGCCGCCGCCATGGACCTGAGCCTGACCGAGGACCAGGAGCTCATCGCCTCCACGGCCCGCGAGCTGCTGGAGTCCCGCGCCGCGACGGCGGGGACGCGTGCGCTGGACGGCGTCCCCGCCGGGTATTCGGCCGCACTCTGGAAGGAGATGGTCGAGCTCGGCTGGACGGGCCTGGCCTTCCCCGAGGAGCACGGCGGCGTGGGCGGCGACTTCCTCGACGTCTGCCTGCTGTTCGAGCAGCTGGGGTACGCACAGGTCCCGAGCCCGCTGCTGATGACGGTGGCCTGCTGCGGGATGCCGATCGCGCGGTTCGGGACGTCCGGCCAGAAGGAACGCTGGCTGGGCGCCATCTCGAACGGCGAGATCGTGACCGCGGCGCCGCTTCCTTGGGACCACCCCGGCGAGGGGCCGGTGGCGTCCCGCTCCGACGGCGGCTTCGTCCTGGAAGGCACCGCCACGTTCGTCCCGTTCGCCGCCTCCGCCGAGCACCTCCTGGTGGTGGCGCGGCTCGAAGACGAGCCGCACGCCTTCTGGGTGGACGCCGCGGACGTGACCCTCAAACCCCTCGGGACGATCGGCGCCGACCGTCCATGCCACGTCGAACTGGACGGCGTCCGGGCCGAGGACGCCCTCGGCCCCGACGCCGCCGAAGCGATCTCTTTGTTCGGGGCCGCCGCGACCTGTGCGGAGATGGTCGGCGCAGCCCAGCACGTGCTGGACATGACGGTCCAGTACGCGACGGAACGCGAGCAGTTCGGCCGCGCCATCGGGTCGTTCCAGGCCGTCCAGCACCACTGCGCGAACATGGCGATCGACGTGCTGGGCTCCCGGTTCATCGCCTACGAGGCCATCTGGCTGCTGTCGGCGAACCGTGACGCGGCGCCCGAGGTCGCGATGGCCAAGGCATGGGTGAGCGACGCGTACGAACGGGTGTGCTCGCTGGGCCACCAAGTACACGGCGCGATCGGCTTCACCCAGGAACACGACCTGCACCTGTTCTCCGAACACGCGATGACCGCGTCCCTGTCCTTCGGCGACGCCGACCTCCACTACGACGACCTGGCCACCGGCCTCCACCTCGACTGATTCAAGAGGACGCCCGGCCAGAGCGAACCCTGGCCGGGCGTCATCTCTTGGCGTTACCGCCGCTCAGTTCACCGCGTCCCGAGCAGGATGGACGACGGCACCCGCGTCGCCACCGGCGGCAGCTTCGTGCCCTGCCCGGCGGCCTTCACCTGGGTCGCCATCGCGCTCGCGTCCGCCGGTCCTCTGGTGGCGGGCGCCTGCTCGGGGTTGTCCGCGAACGGCTGGACGTCGCCGACGCACACCTTGCCCGCGGGCGGCAGCGCCGCGCGGACGAGGTAGGCGTCGACCGCCTTCGTCACGCACGCCGAGGTCCCGTAGGCGGTGTGCCCCCAGCTGTTGCTGGACAGCAGCCGGCTGTTGGGCAGCAGCTTGCTGGACGAGACCGCGTCGTTGTAGTTCGTGGCGGGGTCGTAGTAGTCCCCGACGAACAGGACGGGAGCGTTCGTCCGCCGGTTGAAGGGACCGGTGTAGGCGTCCTCGTCGCGGACCTTCCAGGCGTCACCGGCGCACTGGACGGTGCCCCAGCCCCACGCGCGCCCGAAGTAGGGCGCCCGCTTGTCGGACGCCGCCGTCAGCGTGGGCCACTTCCCCGCCTTCTTCGGGTGCAGGCCGTCGGTGCACGTGACACCGCTGAAAGCGTCGAAGCCGTTGTCGTAGGGGAAGTCCTTGGCCGAGACCTTCTCCGCGGACTCCTTCTGCCGCTCGACCGCGGCCCGGCGCTCGGCGATGCGGCCGGCGAGGGCCTTGCGCGCAGCGGCCGCCTGCGCCGCCGTCGAGGCGGGCGAGGTCGCCTTCCACAGGTCGGTGACCATTTCGTCGATGTATGCGTAGCCGCTCGGGTCGTACAGCTCGCCGAGCGTGCCGCCGACGAGGTCGGCGTAGGTGACCTTCGCGCCCTCGATGTCGGCGGGCTTCGCCTTCAGCCGCTTGGCGAGGACGTCGAAGTTCTTGACGGGGTCTCCGAAGGCGGCGAAATCGCACTTCGCCTTGCCCGCCTTGCCGCAGCGGACGAGGATCTCCCTCAGCGCCTTGTAGGCGCCGTCGGCGGACCGCAGCCGGTCGTCCAGGATCTGGCCCGACGTCTTGCGGGTGCCGACCCAGGAGACGGGGTTGATGACGCCGTCCACGGCCACGGCGCGCAGCCGGTCGGGGAACATGTTCGCGTAGTACTGGCCGAGCGCGGTGCCGTAACTGAAGCCCAGGTAGGACAGCTTCTTGTCGCCGACCGCGCGGCGCAGGACGTCCATGTCGCGCGCCGCCTCGGCGGTGGACATCGAGCCCGCCATTTTCTTCCCGGTCGTCGAGCAGCCCTTGCCGAGAGCCTTCGCCGACTTGATGTAGGCCGCCTCCTGCTTCGCGCCGACCGGGAACGCCACGTCCATCCCCGTCAGCGCGAGCGTCTGGTCCCTGGTGGACTTGAAGCAGGCGACGTTGGAGCTGAACCCGATGCCGCGCGGGTCGAAGCCGACGATGTCGAAGCGGTCGAGGACGTCCGCGCTGAGAAAGGCGGGCGCCTGGTACGCGATGGCGGTGCCCTGGCCGCCGGGCCCGCCCGGGTTGACGAACAGGCTGCCGATCCGCTTCTTGGGGTTCTGCGCCTTCCTCCTCAGAATGGCGATCTCGGTGGTCGCGCCCTTCGGATCGTCGTAGTCCAAGGGCAGCCGGACGGTCGTGCATTCGGCGTCGCCGTAGCACTTGTACCAGCCGAGTTTCGGGGTGGGCACACGATCGACGCGCTTCTTCTCGACCGGGCTCGTCGTGTCGCCGCCCCGGACGCCGGGGGCGCCCGGGGCGGCGAGGGCGGTGACGGCCGCGGCGGGCACGAGCGCCACACCGGCCATGCCGGCCGCGAGAATCCTGTGTCTGAGGCGCATGCGGTTCCCTTCGGGGGGATCGATGCTTTCCCGCGCAAGGCGCGGATTGGTCCCCTGATTCTCGTTTGCACCACTTGTCCGAGTGATCCACCAGTGGACTCGACATCCGCTGCGGAAGATCCCCCCGAAGAGCGATTGACGTGCCCCTCCAGCGGCGGACCAGAAGGCGAAAGCGACTACCGAAATCTCCTTTCCGGACTTGGCTTCAATACCGTTTCGAGGCCCGGAGGGCTCCCCTGCGCGCGTTCGGGCGGCGTAGCTTTGCCGGATGGACGTGGTCGTTGCCGTCGCCGCGACGCTGGTGGTGACGTGGGTTCCGGCGCTGCTGTGGTGGCGGCGGCAGGGGCGGGGCGGCGACCTCGGCGGGCCCGCGCGGCGGGCGACGTTCGAGACGCTGCACACCGCGTCGCGGGCGGCACCGGCGTTCCGGGCCGGGCTGACCGAGCAGGGCGCGCAGAAGGCGGCCCGGCATCTGCTGGTGCTGCTCGGCTGCGCGGCGGTCGCGATCACGGACGGCGAGCGGCTGCTGGCGTGGGACGGGGAGCACGACCACCACTCCTCGGAGGTCCTCGGGCACGCCGAGGCCACCCTGGGGAACGGGCGCACACAGGTGCACGACGTTGGCTGCGACCGGCTCGACTGCCTCATCCGGCGGGTCGTCGTGGTCCCGCTCGCCACCGACGACCGGGTGGTCGGGACGCTCGCCGCGTACGGCGAGGAGGTGCCGGCCGGGCTGATCCGCGCGGCGGAGGAGGTCGCGCAGTGGGTGGACGCCCAGCTGGAGCTGGCCGAACTCGACCATTCGCGGACGCTGCTCATGGAGGCGGAGATGCGGGCGCTGCGCGCGCAGATCTCGCCGCACTTCATCTACAACTCGCTGACCACGATCGCGTCGTTCGTCCGGTCCGATCCTGAGCGGGCACGGGAACTGCTGCTGGAATTCGCCGGTTTCACCCGCTATTCGTTCCGGCGGCACGGCGACTTCACGACGCTGGCGGAGGAACTGCGGTCGATCGACCGGTATCTGCTCCTGCAGCGGGCGCGGTTCGGTGAGGAACTGCGGGTGACGTTGCGGATCGCGCCCGAGGTGCTGCCGGTCGCCGTCCCGTTCCTGTGCCTCCAGCCGCTCGTGGAGAACGCCGTCCGGCACGGGCTGCAGGACCGGTCCGAGCCCGGCCTCATCACGATCGTGGCGGAGGACGCCGGGTCCGACTGCGTGATCAGCGTCGAGGACGACGGGATCGGCATGGACCCCGAGGACGTCCGGCGCCTGCTCGCCGGGGAGCGGCGCATGCCGGGCGACACGGAGGCGCCCGGGATCGGGCTCGCCAACGTCGACGACCGGCTCCGCCAGGTCTACGGCGACGAGTACGGGCTGGCCGTCGAGACCGGTCCCGGCGCCGGGACGAAGGTGACCGTGCGCGTCCCGAAGTACCGGCCCGGGGTCACGGCCTCTTGACGCCCCGCCCGTCCGCCGACTGGAATGTGGCGAACGGCACGGGAAGGACGATGTGGTGGGCCTGCGTGTCCTGGCGGTGGATGACGAGGCGCCCGCGCTGGACGACCTCGTCCACCTGCTGCGCGCCGACCCCCGGATCGGCGAGATCCACACCGCCCGCGACGGCGCCTCCGCGCTCCGCAAGCTCGACCGGGCGCTCGCGGACGGGCGCCCCATCGCCGCCGTCTTCCTCGACATCCGGATGCCCGGCCTGGACGGCACCGTCCTCGGCCGCGTCCTCCACCAGTTCGCCCGCGCGCCGCAGATCGTCTACGTCACCGCCTACGAGAACCACGCGGTCGACGCGTTCGAGATCAAGGCGGCCGACTACATCCTCAAACCGGTGCGGCCGGAGCGACTCGCCGTGGCGATCCGGCGGGTGACGGAGGCCGCCGAGGAGGCGGGCTGGGACACCGGCGCCGCCGAGGTCCCGGCGCCGTCCGAGCCGGAGCCGATGCCCGTCGAACTGGGCGGCGTCACCCGGTTCGTCAACCCGGCCGAGGTGCTGTTCGTGGAGGCGCAGGGCGACTACGCGCGGCTGCACACGTCCGGCGGCAGCCATCTGGTGCGCATCCCGCTCGCCGCGCTCGGCGAGCGGTGGAGCGGCGCCGGGTTCGTCCGGGTGCACCGCAGCCACCTCGTCGCGCTGTCGGCGATCAAGGAGCTGCGGCTGGACTCGGGACGCTGCACGATCGTCGTCGGCGGCACCGAGCTGCCGGTCGCCCGCCGGCACGTGCGCGAGCTGCGCGACCTGCTCGTGCGCCGGGCGAGGCGATCCCCCTGAGCGGGGACGAACGGCCGCACGGCCGTGCCTCCGGGAAGCCGGCCTCGGAGAAGCCGGCCCCCGGCCGGACGCTGGTGACCGGGCCGCGGACCCGGACCGTCCGGCGGCCCCGCTACCCCGTGACGCGGGAGATCGACGAGCAGACCGGGCTCGGCGAGGCGTACATGCGGTCGCTGGTGCGCACCCAGCTGCGGCTCGCGGCCCGGCTGTGCCTGGTGCTCGCCGTCGTCGTGCTCGGCCTGCCGCTGCTGTTCGCCGTGTTCCCCGAGGTGCGGGAGCGGGAGCTGCTGGGGCTGCCGCTGCCGTGGGTGGTGCTCGGCGGGCTGATCTACCCGTGGTTCGTCGCGTGCGGCTGGTGGTACGTCCGGCAGGCCGAGCGCAACGAGGATGACTTCGCCGACCTGGTGGACCGTGCCGACTCCGGGCGTGCCGACTCCGGGCGTGCCGACAAGGCCGGGGAACGGGCGTGAGCGCCGCGTACGGGCTGGCGGGCGTCCTGCTCGTCGTCGTCGCGACCGTTCTCATCGGCGTGCTCGGGGTGCGGATCTCCCGGACGACGTCCGACTTCTACGTCGCGTCCCGGACGGTCTCGCCCCTGCGCAACGCGTCGGCGATCGGCGGCGAGTACCTGTCGGCGGCGTCGTTCCTCGGCATCGCCGGGCTGATCCTGGCGTACGGGGCCGACATGCTGTGGCTGCCCGTCGGCTGGACCGGCGGCTATCTCGTCCTGCTCGTCCTGGTGTCGGCGCCGCTGCGCCGTTCCGGGGCCTACACGCTGCCGGACTTCGCCGAGGCGCGGCTGGAGTCGATGGCGGTTCGCCGCGTCGCGAGCGTCCTCGTCGTGCTGATCAGCTGGCTGTACCTGCTGCCGCAGTTCCAGAGCGCCGGGCTCGTGCTGCGGACCGTCACGGGTGCGCCGGTGTGGACGGGCGGCGTGCTGATCGCCGTCGTCGTCGCGGGCAACGTCCTGGTGGGCGGCATGCGCAGCGTCACCATGGTCCAGGCGTTCCAGTACTGGATGAAGCTGACCGCGCTGGCCGTCCCCCTGGTGTTCCTGCTGATGGCGTGGCGGTTCGACGGATCGCCCGGCCTGTCGTCGGACGCCCCGCCCCGGTTCGGCGACCGGACGACCGTCGCGATCGGCATGGCCGTCACGGTGAACGTCACCACGCCCGTCCAGGTGAGCGTCGACGGGCGGGTCGACGGCCGCACCCACCACGGTGGCGCCGTCACCCTCCAGCCGGGGCTGCACCGCCTCGACCAGAACACGTCCGTGACGTTCCCGGCCGGCGCGGACGTCCCCCACGTGCGCGGGCGGCCGGTCAGCACGGACCGGGAATGGGTGCTGCCACTCCACGGACGCGACCACTCCCTCTACGCCACGTACTCGCTGATCCTCGCCACGTTCCTCGGGACGATGGGGCTCCCGCACGTCCTCGTCCGCTTCTACACCAACCCGGACGGCAGGGCCGCGCGCCGCACGACGGTGATGGTGCTGTCGCTGCTCGGCGCGTTCTACGTGCTGCCCGCGCTGTACGGGGTACTCGGGCGTCTCTACACACCCGAGCTGCTCATGACGGGGCGGGCTGACGCCGTCGTCCTCACCCTGCCCGGACGTCTCATCGGCGGTGCCGGCGGCGACCTGCTCGGGGCGCTGGTGACGGGCGGGGCGGTCGCGGCGTTCCTGTCCACGTCGTCCGGCATCACCGTGTCGGTGGCGGGTGTGCTGGCGCAGGACATCCTGCGCGGCGGCGTGCGCTCGTTCCGCGTCGGGACGCTGCTCGCCCTCGTCGTCCCGCTGTGCCTGGCGATCGCGGCCCGGTCCCTCGCTGTCGCGGACGTGGTCGGGCTGGCCTTCGCCGTCGCCGCGTCCACGTTCTGCCCGCTGCTGGTGCTCGGCGTCTGGTGGCGGCGGCTCACCGTGCCGGGCGCGCTCGCCGGGCTCGCCATCGGCGGCGCGCTCGCGGGCACCGCGGTGGTCGTGACGATCGCGGCCGGGCCGCCGCCGGGGCTCCTCGGCGCGCTGCTCGCCCAGCCCGCCGCCTGGACGGTCCCGATCGCGTTCGCCGTCATGATCGTCGTGTCGCTGTGCACGCCGGGCCGGGTGCCGCCCGGCGTCGCGCGCATGATGGTGCGCCTGCACACCCCCGAGTCGCTGGCGGTCGACCGGGGCACATGGAGCCCCCGGAGGGTGTGACCGTTCATCGCGCCAGACCGACCGCTCACCGACGGGTTCAACCCGTCGGCGATGGTGGACGGCGGCTGGCCGCACGCCCGGCGGCGCCCTCTCGCCCGCCCCGATCAGGCTCTTTACCGTGGCGCGTGACCGGCGTCACAAAACAGGAGGGCCGTCGTGTCCGTCGATAAGAGCGCCACCGGCACCGTCTATGAACGGTTCCAGGGCACCACGGAGTTCCAGGAACTCCGGCGCAGATTCCGCCGATTCGTATTCCCCATGACCGCGGCGTTCCTCGGCTGGTACCTGCTCTATGTCGTCCTTTCGGGCTGGGCCCGCGACTTCATGGGCAAGGAGCTGTTCGGGTCGATCAACGTCGCGCTCGTGTTCGGGCTGCTGCAGTTCGTGTCGACCTTCGCCATCGCGTACTGGTACGCGCGGCACGCCGAACGCCGGCTGGACCCGATGGCGGACAGGCTGCGCGCCGGCATCGAGGCCGAGCGCGCCGGGGGCACCCCCGGCGTCGATGTCGCGAAGGACGCCCGATGAGCAACGAGACCCTGTCGATCATCCTGTTCCTCGTCTTCGTGGCCGCCACCCTGGCGATCACCGTGTGGGCGAGCCGGAACACCAAGAGCGCCACCGACTTCTACGCCGGCGGACGGTCGTTCACCGGCGCGCAGAACGGGCTCGCCATCGGCGGCGACTACATGTCCGCAGCCTCCTTCCTCGGCATCGCCGGGCTGATCGCGCTGTACGGATACGACGGCTTCCTGTACTCGATCGGGTTCCTCGTCGCCTGGCTCGTGGCGCTGCTGCTGGTCGCCGAGCTGCTGCGGAACTCGGGCCGGTTCACGATGGCGGACGTGCTGGCGTTCCGGATGAGCCCCCGCCCCGTCCGCACCGCGGCCGGGGTCTCCACCATCGTGGTGTCGATCTTCTACCTGCTGGCGCAGATGGTCGGCGCCGGCGCCCTGGTCTCGCTGCTGTTCGGCTTCACCAGCGACTTCGCCAAGGGCGCGACGATCGCGCTGGTCGGCGTGCTGATGATCGTCTACGTGGTGTTCGGCGGGATGAAGGGCACCACCTGGGTGCAGATCGTCAAGGCCGTCCTGCTGATGACCGGCGCCACCCTCATCACGCTGCTGGTGCTCGGCCACTCCGGCTTCAACCTGTCCAGCCTGCTGAACGACGCCGCCGACCAGAGCGGCAAGGGCGGCGCGTTCCTGGAGCCGGGGCTGCGCTACGCCACCGCGGAGGACGGGCTGACCGGCAAGCTGGACCTGATCAGCCTCGGGCTCGCGCTCGTCCTCGGCACCGCCGGGCTGCCGCACATCCTGATCCGCTTCTACACCGTCCCGACCGCCCGCGACGCCCGCAAGTCGGTGCTGTGGGGGATCGGCATCATCGGCGCGTTCTACCTGCTCACCCTCGTCCTCGGGTTCGGCGCCGCCGCGCTCGTCGGATCCAAGGAGATCGCCAAGGCCAACCCGGCCGGCAACACCGCCGCGCCGCAGCTCGCCCAGCGCATCGGTGAGATCGTCTTCGGGGACACGGGCGGGACGATCCTGCTGGCGGTCATCGCGGCGGTCGCGTTCGCGACGATCCTCGCGGTCGTGGCCGGCCTCACCCTCGCCTCGTCCTCGTCGGTCTCCCACGACCTGTACGCGCACGTGGTCCGCAGGGGCAAGGCCAGCGAGCGGGACGAGGTCCGCGTCGCCCGCATCTCGGCCTTCGTGATCGGCGCCGTCGCGATCGTCCTGGGCATCTACGCGCAGCGCCTCAACGTGGCGTTCCTCGTCGCGCTGGCGTTCGCGGTCGCCGCGTCCGGGAACCTGCCCGCGATCCTCTACAGCCTGTTCTGGAAGCGGTTCAACACCACCGGCGCCGTCGCCGCCATCTACGGCGGTCTCGGCTCGGCGATCGTCCTGGTCGCCTTCTCGCCGGTCGTGTCGGGCTCGGACAAGGCGCTGTTCACCGACGCCGACTTCAGCTGGTTCCCGCTGGACAACCCCGGGATCATCTCCATCCCGTTCGGCTTCCTGTGCGGCTGGCTCGGCACGATGCTCAGCAAGGAGCACAACGCCGAGAAGTACGCCGAGATCGAGGTCCGCTCCCTCACCGGGGCGGGCGCGGAGGTGGCGGCGAAGCACTGAAGATCTGCCGCGCGGGCGACCGTCGCCCGGTCCCGCGCGGCCCCTGCGGCCCCGTCCTCCTCACGCCCCCGGGACGGGGCCGCCTCCATGCCCCCGGCCGGTCAGCCCGTGGACGGCTGCCGCGTCCGCCACCCGCGTCCGATCAGCCGCATCAGCGCCGGATACACGATCACGTACCGGAAGGGCAGGATCGCGGCCATGTAGAGCTTGCCGAACAGGCCGTTCGGCTTCACCAGAACGGCCATCTGGCCGCGATACCCGCCGGAGCCGTCCGGGACCCAGCCGATGTGCATCACGCCGTGCACCGTCCGGTTGGCCAGCTCGGCCGCCCACTCGTCACCGGTCATGTACAGCGGCCGGAAGGGCAGCGAGCGGAAGTCCGGTCCGTACGGACGGTCGCGCAGGTCGTCCGGCAGCCGGTCGCGCAGCGTCGGCACCCGCGCGCCGAGGCCGGCGCCCTTCCGGTCCCAGCCGAGCAGCTTCCCGAGCTTCCAGCGGATGCCGAACAGCACGCCCGCGACGCCGGGGAGGTCGCCGCCGCCGGAGGCCATCTGCTCCACCAGCTTCGGGAGGTCGTCCGGGCCGCCCGGCGTGGGGAGCGCCCACACGTCCTCCAGCCGGAAGTCATGCGCGATCTCGTGAATCCGCCACGGACGGGACGTGTGGGAGGTGTCCGGGAGCTTCATCGTTCCCCCTCGTTCGGTGGACGGGCCGGCGGCCGCTTATACGCTGCCGTATGAATGCGACTATACGGCACCGTATGAAAAGGCTTCGACCGGGCGGCCCCTCGTGCTGAGCCGGCCGATGGCGAGCGATCGGGTGCGGCCGCTACGGTGGCGGCCCATGGCCCCCCAACGCTTCGGCTGGAAGACGACTCGCGCGCAGGACATCGCACGTTGCACGGCCGGACTCCTCCGGTTCGCGACGCCCGGCGAGATGGACGTTCTGGCCGGGCAGTTGCCCGATGACCGCGTCCGGCGCGCCGTGAGCAGTTACGGAACGCCGAACCGGGTCGTCCTGGAGGCGCTGCTGCGGCGCGGGAGGGCCGGTGATCTTGATCTGCTCGTCCAGCACGCGCTGCTCTCCGACGATCCGCCGTCCCTGCTGGGGCGCCTCCTCGATCTGGACGATCCGGAGGTCAACGCGACCCTGCTGGCCGCGGAGAGCGCGCTCGCCCCGCTCCCGCGGAACCTGCGCCGCCAGCTCGCCCACCAGACCTCGCGGCGGGACGGCGTCACGCCGCGCCCGCTGCCCGCCGAGACGCGGCGGGCGCTGCTGTCGCCGGAGGGGACGCCGGGGCCCGTCGACCACGCGCTGCTGTTCGCGGCCGATCCCGACGTGGCCGGGACGGCGCTGCGGTTCGTCGGGGCGGGCGCCGACCCGCACGGCGCTCTCCAGGCCTGCCGGACGCTGCTCGACGCGCATCGCAAGCACGAGATCAGGCAACTCGTCGACCAGGGGCGGCTCCCCGCGTACCGGTGGGGGCCGGACGGATCGCTGCCGAGCGTCCTCGCTTACGCGCAGGCGGCGCTGGAGACCGCGCAGGGGGAGTGGCGGCTGCGCGATCTCTCCGAGCGGGTGCGCAAGGCCGAGTTCCTGCGGACGATCGCGGAGATCGCCGACGTCGCGGGATGCGAGCCCTGGCGAGGCCGGCCGCCTGTGCGCACGGTCGTGCATCGCCGCCACCCAGGCGTCCCGCGCGTCGGCTGGGACGCCGTCCTGGCGGACGAGCCGCGCCGGCGCGCCGAGGAGGGACCCGTCCCCCGCAGGGCCGCCCGGTTCATCGCCAAACGCACCGGCGTCCCGCTCGATCTGTCGCGCTCGGTGGTCGCCGACCATCCCGACGTCGCCGCGTTCATCAGCGACCCCGCCCCGGAGTTGCTCGCCGGCCTGTGCGGTCAGGGGGCGCGGCCCGGCGCGGACGTGCTGCTCAAGGTCGCCGGGAACGGGCTGGTCGCCGGCACGCTCACCGCGGAGTTCGTCGTCGGCACCGTCCCCGAGGAGGCGCTCGCGGACCTGGCGGAGTCGCTGTGGCTGCCGGGCCTGCGCGGCACCGCGCGCGTCCGGGCGCTGCTCGGGCGGGACGGGGACGTCCCGCTGGCCCCGGTGTTCGTGGAGGAGACCGGCCACGGCCGCACCAGGCGCCTGCGGGAGCCGGGCACGCTGCGGCACTGGGACCCCGAGACGATCTACGGCACCCACGCGGCGCGCGTGCTGCGCGAGGGGAGCGTCACGGCCGACGTGATGCTCACCGTCGCCGAGGTGGACCGGCTCCTCGCCCCGGAGCCCGGGGCCTTCCCCGACCCGCGCGTCCTGCGCCGCCTGGCCGAGCACGTCGACCGGCATCTCGGCGGACGTCCCGAAGCCTGGAAGGTGGCGCTGAAACTGCTGGAGGACGGGTTCGCCGGGCCGCTGCCGCAGCTGATCGAAACCGCGGGCGCGGTCACCAGCTGACGACCCGGTAGTCCTTCAGCAGGCAGCCGTGCGGCGGGTCGCCGTCCCGTTCGCCGCGCACGATCGGGTCGTAGACGCGGGCGGCGGCGTCCACGACGTCCAGCGGGGGACGGAACCCGGCGGCGGCGCGGCGCGCCCGGTCCGGCGCGGGCTGCTGGTCGGTGAACCATCCGGGGTCGACGCTGGTCACGTGGATTCCGTGCTCCGCCAGCTCGGACGCCGTCGTTCGCGTCAGCATGTTCAGTGACGCCTTCGCCATGTTGGTGTGGGGATGCTCGGCGCCCTTGTAGGCGGAGGCGAACTGCCCCTCGACGGCCGACACGTTCACCACGTACCGGCGGGGATGCGGAGACAGTTCCAGCAGCGGACGCAGCCGGCCCAGCAGGACGAACGGCGCCGTCACGTTGATGAGCTGCACCTCCAGCAGTTCGACCGGATCGACCTCGTGCACCAGCCGCGTCCAGGAGTTGCCGGGGGACGGGTCGGGGAGCAGTCCCGCCACGTCCACCGCGCCGGAATGAGCCGTGGTCACCTCAAGCGCCGCCGGTGCGGGCAGGGCGGCGGTGCCCTCGCCCGCCAGCAGTTCGGCGTACGACTCCGGTGGATGCCGGAGCGTCTGCGCGGCCAGGTTGACCAGGATGTCGAGCGGCCGCCCCTCGGCGGCCAGCGCGTCGCACCAGCGGACGAGGCCCGGGACGTCGCGCAGATCCATCCCGGTGATGGTGAGCCGGTCCTGCCAGGTCTCGCGGTCGGGCACCGCGGAGAAGCGGCGGCGGGCGTCGGCCGGGAACCTGGTGAGCGCGGTGACCGACGCCCCGTCGCGCAGCAGTTTCAGCACCAGCTCGAAACCGGCCTTCACCCGGCCGCCCGTGACGATCGCACGCCGCCCGGCGAGGTCGGCACGCGCCGCGCGGCGCCGGTGGTGCTCCTCGGCGCACGGCGGGCACAGCCGGTGGTAGAAGGCGTCGGCCTCCCGGAAATGCGCCTTGCACACGTAGCAGCTGACGAGCCCGCCGAGCGGTGTCCGCGCTCCGTGAACGGACGACCGGACGATTTCCCGGGGCGGCTCCACCGGGGCGCCCTCCACCCGGTCGGCGGCGCCCGTGGCCGTTCCGGCCAGCACCTCGGCGTCGGCCGCGGCGCGCCGCTTTCTGGCCGCCGCCCGCTCCCGTTCACGGGTGCGTTTGACGAATGTGCCGACGGCGGTGCGCACGCGTTCCAGGTCGGGATCGCCGTCCGGCGCCTCCGCCAGTTCCGCGAGAACGCGCAGGCAGGTCCGCACATCATCGTCGAGCATGCGCGCCATTAAACAGGGTAGACGCCCGGAAGTGGGCGGGGGACAGATCAACGAATGGCCTTGCCTGCCGTCCGACTTGGCTAGTATTTGTCCGTTAGGCGAGGCTTTCGCTAATTGTATGCATTTGGTCGCGCTCCGCTTTCCCCGCAAGGAAGCCGCACGTTCATATCGTCATGCTTTGAGGGGAGCTTGTGCATGCCCGTTAAATCGGAAAGGCCGGTGCCTGCGGCCAGTCCCGTGATCGGTGAAGCCGAGATCGAGGCCGCGGTGCGGGTGCTGCGCAGCGGGCGGGTCGTGCAGGGGCCGGAGGTCGCGGCGTTCGAGGAGGAGTTCTCCGAGATCGTGGGGGGACGGCACTGCGTCGCCGTCAATTCGGGAACGTCCGCCCTGCATCTCGGCCTGCTGGCGCTCGGGATCGGCCCGGGGGACGAGGTGGTCGTCCCGTCGTTCACGTTCGCCGCGAGCGCCAACGCGGTCCGGCTCGTGGGCGCCGAGCCCGTGTTCGCCGACATCGAGCCGGAGTCGTTCTGCGTCGATCCGGACGCCGTCGCGGCGGCGATCGGGCCGCGGACCGCGGCGGTCATGCCGGTGCACCTGTACGGGCACCCGGCGGCGATGGACCGGATCCGGCCGCTCGCGGACGAGCACGGCCTCGCCGTCGTGGAGGACGCCTGCCAGGCGCACGGCGCCGCCTTAGGCGGAACCCCGGCGGGCGCCATGGGCACGCTGGGATGCTTCAGCTTCTATCCGACCAAGAACATGCACGCCCTCGAAGGCGGCATGATCACCACCGCCGACGCGGAGACCGCCCGGACCCTGCGGCTGCTGCGCAACCAGGGCATGGAGCAGCGGTACGCCAACGAGATCGTCGGTGCGAACATGCGGCTCACCGACGTCGCCGCCGCCATCGGACGCGAGCAGCTCAAGCGCCTCGGCGGCTGGACCGAGCGGCGCCGGGCGAACGCGGAGTTCCTGGACGCGAAGATCACCGCCGCGGTGACGCCGCCGGCGGCGCCCGGCGCGCGGCACGTCTACCACCAGTACACCGTCCGGGTCGAGGAGCGCGCGGCCGTCCAGCGGTACCTGGACGAGCGGCAGATCGGCAACGCCGTCTACTACCCGACGCCGGTCCACCGGTTGATGCCCTACCTGAAGGACGGGCGGCCGGATCCACGCTGGGACCTGCCTGAGACCGAGCGGGCCGCCGCCGAAGTGCTGTCGCTGCCGGTGCACCCCACCCTCACCGAGGACGAGCTGGCGCGTGTCGCCGACGGCGTGAACGGGGCCGCGTCGTGAGCGCGCCGCTGCGCGCGGGCCTGGTCGGGCTCGGCGCGATGGGACGCAACCACGCGCGCGTCCTGAGCGGGCTCGACGGCGTGGACTTCGTCGGCGTCGTCGACCCGGCGGGACGCCCGGACGCCGCCCCGTACGGGGTTCCGCTGCTGGAGACGCTCCCGGACCTGCTGGCGCTCGGCATCGACTACGCGGTGGTCGCCTGCCCGACGGCGCTGCACGAGGAGGTCGCCCTATCCCTCGCCGAGGCCGGGGTCGGCGCGCTGATCGAGAAACCGCTCGCCGATTCGGTGGAGGCCGCCGAGCGTCTGGTCGCGGCGTTCGAGTCGCGCGGTCTGCTCGCCGGAGTCGGGCACATCGAGCGCTACAACCCGGCGCTGCAGAGCATGCGGGTCAGGCTGGAGGCGGGCGAGCTGGGCGAGGTGTTCCAGGTCGTCACGCGCCGCCAGGGCCCGTTCCCGCACCGGATCGCCGACGTCGGGGTGGTCAAGGATCTCGCCACCCACGACATCGACCTGACCGGCTGGGTGACCGGCCAGACCTACGTTTCGATCTCCGCGCACACGATGGCGCGCAGCGGCCGGCCGCACGAGGACATGGTGGCGGCCGTCGGGCGGCTCAGCGACGGCTCCATGGTCAGCCACCTGGTGAACTGGCTGAGCCCGCTCAAGGAGCGCGCCACGGTCGTCACGGGCGACCGCGGATGCTTCGTCGCCGACACGCTCACCGCGGACCTGACGTTCTACGCCAACGGCGAGACGAGCACCGAGTGGGAGGCTCTGCGGGCGTTCCGCGGCGTCTCCGAGGGAGACATGATCCGGTACGCGATACCGAAGCGCGAGCCGCTGCTCGTGGAGCACGAGAAGTTCCGAGACGCATTCCGCGCGGGCGGCGACGGCGACATCGTGACGCTGCGCCAGGGGCTGCGGACGGTCAGGGTCTCCGCCGCCTTACTCCGGTCGGCCAAGCTCGGCACGACGGTCTCGCTGCAGGAGGTGGCCAGTGTCTGAAGCCGCCACGCCCGACGTGAGCGTGGTCGTCGCGGTCTACAATACGATGCCGTACCTCACCGCCTGCCTGAAGTCGCTGGTCGAGCAGAGCATCGGCCGGGACCGCATGGAGGTCGTCGCGGTGGACGACGGCTCCACCGACGGCAGCGGGGCCGAACTGGACCGGTTCGCCGAGGAGTACCCGGACGTCCTCACGGTGCTGCGGCAGCCGAACTCGGGCGGCCCGGCCGTCCCCAGCAACCGGGCCCTGGACGTGGCGAAGGGACGCTACGTCTACTTCGTCGGCGCCGACGACTACCTCGGGCCCGAGGCGCTGGAACGGATGGTGGCGGCGGCCGACGAGTGGGGCTCCGACGTCCTCGTCGGCAAGATGGAGGGCGTCAACGGCCGCGCGGTGCGCCGTCCCGAGATCTTCGCCGAGAACCGTGCCGAGATCGACCTGTACGACTCGGTTCTCCCTTGGGTGCTGTCGAACTGCAAGCTGTTCCGCCGCGACCTGGTGGAGCGGCACAAGCTGCGCTTTCCCGAGCACATGCGGATCGGCAGCGACCAGCCGTTCACCCTCGAGGCGTGCGTCCGCGCCGAAAGGATCTCGGTCCTGGCCGACTACACCTGCTACTACGCGGTGCTGCGCGAGGACGGCGGCAACATCACGCAGGGCGCCGTGGACGTCTACACCCGGCTCGAATGCGCGGAGAGCCTCTTCGCGGTCGTCACCGGCCTCCTCGAACCGGGGCCGCACCGGGACGCGATCCTGAAGCGGCACACCCGCTGGGAGCTGACCATGCCGACGCGGGAGGGGTTCCTCGAACTCGACCGCGACGCGCAGGACGACGTCTGCGCCCGCGTCGGGAGGCTCGTCGAGCACTACGTGACCGACGACGTCCTCTACACGCTGCCGATCATCCGCCGGGTACGGCTGCGGCTGGCCCAGCTCGGCCAGGTGGAGCCGCTGTGCGAGGCCATCCGGGCGGCGGTGGAGGAACGCCCCTACCTGATCGCGGTGAAGAACGGCCGCACCTACCTGGCCTACCAGGGCTTCGAGGACCGGGATCTCGGCCTGCCGGACGACCTGTTCGAGATCACCAAGGGGATGCGCCGGCGGCTGTCGCAGGAGGTGCGGACGGTCGGCGCCCGGCGCGACCGCGACACCGTCGAGATCACCGTGCGGACCCCGTTCACCGGCCTCGGTACGGAGGACCGGGACGCGGTCCGGCTCGCGCTCGCTCCGCGCGGCGGCAAGGAACGCGTGCACCTCGACGAGGCCGGCGTCACCCGCGAAGCGGGCGAGAACGGTATGCACGTGACCGCGAAGATCCCCGTCGCGCTGCTCGCCGGCGCCGGCCGGACGCGGCACGACCTCCGGCTGATCTTCACCGCGTCCGGAGAGACGCACGACGTCGCCGTCCCGGCGGACCTGCCCGGGCCGAGCGACGACCTGGTCTGGCAGCGGGCCAGGCCCCACCGGCTGTCGGTGACCGGCGACGACCGGCACGGCACGGTCATCGAGACGCGTCCGGTCCGTCCGGCCCGCGCCGTCGCCCAGCGGGTCCGGCGCGCGACGTCCTCTGGAGGTAGGTAGCACATGCGGATCTGCGTGGTCGCGCTCGGCAAGATCGGTCTCCCGCTGGCGGTGCAGTTCGCCCGCAAGGGCCACCGGGTGATCGGCGCCGACGTGAGCGAACGGGTCGTCGCCGACGTGAACGCCGGCCGCGAGCCGTTCCCCGGCGAGGCGGAGCTCGACGCCCACCTCGGCGAGGCGGTCCGGGCCGGGCTGCTGACGGCGACGACCGGCACGGCGGCGGCCGTCGCCGAGTCGGAGGCGGTCGTCGTGGTCGTGCCGCTGTTCGTGGACGAGGCGGGGACGCCCGACTTCGGCTGGATGGACGCGGCGACCCGGTCGATCGCCGAGGGCCTGCGTCCGGGGACGCTCGTCAGCTACGAGACGACGCTGCCGGTCGGCACCACCCGGGGCCGCTGGGCGCCGATGCTGCAGGAGGGCTCGGGCCTGACCGCCGGCACCGGCTTCCACCTGGTGTTCAGCCCGGAGCGCGTGCTGACCGGACGGGTGTTCGCCGACCTGCGCCGCTACCCGAAGCTCGTCGGCGGCATCGACGAGGCGTCCGCCCGGCACGGCGTCGAGTTCTACGAGCAGGTGCTCGACTTCGACGACCGTCCGGACCTGGAGCGCCCCAACGGCGTCTGGGACCTCGGATCGGCGGAGGCGTCCGAACTCGCCAAGCTCGCCGAGACCACCTACCGCGACGTCAACATCGGCCTCGCCAACCAGTTCGCCCGCTACGCCGACACGGTCGGGGTGGACGTCACCAAGGTCATCGAGGCCTGCAACAGCCAGCCGTACAGCCACATCCACCGGCCGGGCATCGCCGTCGGCGGCCACTGCATCCCCGTCTACCCGCGGATGTACCTGTGGAACGACCCGGCCGCGACGGTCGTCCGGGCCGCCCGCGAGGCCAACGTGGGCATGCCCGGCTACGCCGTCGGTCTCCTCGCCGCCGCCTACGGCGACCTCACCGGCGCCGAGGTGCTGGTGCTGGGCGCGGCCTACCGGGGCGGCGTCAAGGAGACGGCGTTCTCCGGCGTCTTCCCCACGGTCGAGGCGCTGAGGGCGCGCGGGGCCGTCCCGTACGTGTCCGACCCGCTGTACACGTCCGACGAGCTGGAGGCCCTGGGCCTTCCCCCGCACAGGGGCGAGGCGGTGACCGCCGCGATCGTGCAGTCCGACCACGCCGCCTACCGCGAGCTGGGCGCGGACGACCTGCCGGGCGTCAAGGCCCTCGTGGACGGACGCCGCGTCACCGACCCCGCGCGCTGGCCCGGCGTGGAACACATCGTCATCGGCGGACCCGGCGAGGGGGCCGACCGCACGACATCCCGCTGAGCGACCCTCAATCCGGGGATCCGCGCATTCCACCACCGGACGCCGGCGGTCCCGGCCGACCACACTGGAGTATTCGAATGCAGAACGAAGACGAGACGGTCTCCGGCGCGTCGCGCGGCCGCGTCGTCATGCTCGTCGACAACGACGTCGTGCGCGACTCGCGGGTGCAGAAGGCCGCGACGTCGGCCGCCGGGGCCGGCTGGGAGGTGCATCTGCTGGGCTGCACCTCGGCCAAGAAGCGCCGCTCCTGGACGCTCGGCGGCGCCCGCGTGCGCCTGCTGCCGCTGCAGCACACGCTCCTGCGGAACCAGCACGGCGTCCTGCGCGCGACGCTCCGCCGCCCGCTCGCGTACGGGCACCCGAACGTGGCGAACTACCGGCGCCGGCTCGTCCAGTCCCGGCGGGCCGACCTCGCCGCCGCCCGCCTCGCGCCCGGCTCACGCGGCCCCGCGCGCAAGGGCCGGCTGCTGGCCCGGCGGGTGACGGCGAAGTTCCAGTCGCGGTGGGTCGCGCTGCGGGTGCGCCAGACCGACTCGCTCGCCAAGGCCCGCAACAACCCGCGCTCACCGCTGGAGCGGTCCGCGATCAAGTTCTGGCAGACGCTCCTCGGCGACCGGGCCTGGCGCGTCCTCGACCGCAACCTGTGGGACTGGGACAGCGCGTACGGGAAGGTCATCGACAAGCTCGAACCCGACATCATCCACGCCAACGACTTCCGGATGCTCGGAGTCGGGGCGCGCGCGGTGCGGCGGGCCCGCGCCAAGGGCCGGCAGGTGAAGCTCGTATGGGACGCGCACGAGTTCCTGCCGGGCATCCGGCCCTGGGGGGCCGGGCCGCGCTGGCTTCCCGCCATGTGCGCGCACGAACTGGAGTACTCCGGCGACGCCGACGCGGTGGTGACGGTCTCGGCGGCCCTCGGCGACCGGCTGGTCGAGCGTCACGGCCTGCGGCACAAGCCGACCGTCGTGCTCAACGCCCCGATCACCGGCGGGGAGCCGACCAGCACCGACCCCGTTCCGGACATGCGGGAGCTGTGCGGCCTCGGCCCGGACACCCCGATCGCCGTCTACAGCGGCAGCGCCTCCGTGCAGCGCGGCCTGGACATCATGATCGAGGCGCTCCCGCGGATGCCCCGGCTGCACGTGGCGCTGATCGTCTCGTCCGCGCGGTCCGAGTACGTCCGGGGCCTGCTCGCCCGCGCCGCGGAACTCGACGTCGCCGACCGGGTCCACACGCTGCCGTACGTGCCGTTCGACCAGGTCGTGCCGTTCCTGGCCGCTGCCGACATCGGCGTCATCCCGATCCACCACTGGCCGAACCACGAGATCGCGCTGATCACGAAGTTCTTCGAGTACTCGCACGCGCGGCTGCCGATCATCGTCAGCGACGTGCAGGCGATGGGCGACATGGTGAAGTCCACCGGGCAGGGCGAGGTCTTCCGCGCCGAGGACCTCGACGACTACGTGCGTGCGGTCGAGGCGGTGCTCAGCGACCCGAAGCGGTACCGTGCCGTGTACGACGACCGGCCCGACCTGCTCCGCGAGTGGACGTGGGAGGCGGCGGCCGAAGTCCTGGACGGCGTCTACGCCGGCCTGCTGCCCTCCGCCGCGAAGGCGGCCCCGGCGGCGTCCGGCGACCACCTCATCGGCGCACAGGACTGACGATGGCGACGGACCTGGCAGGCAGGGACGTGGCGGTCGTCACGCCCTGGTATCCCAACCCGAAGCAGGAGTGGGCGGGCGCCTTCGTCCAGGCGATGGTCGAGGCGACGGCGCAGGGCCTCGGCGAAGTGACCGTCTACCACACCGAGGCGTGGCTGATGCGGCAGCCGCTCGCGGAGGTCGAGGCCGCGCGCGAGGCGCACCGGCGGCTCCTGCCGGTCGCGCTGCACCCCGCGCCGGCGGTGGCGGGCGCCCGGCTGGTGCGCGTACCGGTGCCGACGGTGCCGGACTACACCTTCGCGGAACTCGCCGAGCAGCACGCGCTGTGGCTGCGCGAGGCGCTGGGCGGCGAGCCGATCCCGGCTCCCGTCGTCCACGCGCACGTGGGGCTGCGCGGCGGCTGGACGGCGCTGGAGAACGCCCGCCCGGACGCGCGGGTGTTCGTCACCGAGCACGCGTCCTTCCTCGACCAGGTGCTCGACCAGCCGGACTCACGGGACATGTACGAGCGGGTCCTGGACCGCTGCACCGGCTTCTTCGTGGTGACGGACGTGCTGCGGGACAAGCTCGCCGCGGCCTTCCCGTCGCTCGCGCACAAGATCGAGATGATCTCCAACCCGATCTCCTTCGGGCGGCCCCGGCCGAGCCCCGTGACCGAGCTGCGCCGCTGGCTGTACGTCGGCACCCTGGTCGAGCGCAAGGGCGTCGACTGGCTGCTGGAGGCGTTCGCCGAGTGCCACGCCGAGGACCCGGAGCTGACGCTGACCATGGCCGGGCCGGGCGTCCTCGCGGCGCGGCTCGCGGAGCGTGCCGCAGAACTCGGGGTCGACCATGCGGTGTCGTTCCTCGGCGCGGTCGCCCCGGACGAGGCCACGCGGCTCATGCGGGAGCACGACGTGCTCGTGCACCCCGCCCGGTGGGAGACCTTCGGAGTGTCGATCATCGAGGCGGTGGCGGCCGGACTGCCGGTGCTCGTCACCCGCTGCGGCGGCCCCGAGCGCACCCTGGCCGGCATCGAGACCGCGGCCGGGGAGATGATCGACGTCGAGGAGAACTCGGAGTCGATCGTCGAGGGCTACCGCCGGCTGTGCGACCGGTTCCCGGACGGCCTCGACCTGGCGAAGGCCCGCGAGATCCTGGACCAGCGCTTCGGGTACCGCACGGTGGCCGAGGCGCACCACCGGCACTGGTTCCCGGAAGCCGGCACGCACGATGCGGCCGCCGACGGGGGAGGAGAAGCGTGAACGTGCTGTTCGTGGCCCTCGGCGCCTCTCGCCGGCCCGCGGTCGTCAGGGAGTCCGCGCAGGTCGTCGCGGACGGCGGCACCGCCGCCGTGCTGGTCCGCAAGACGTCGTCATGGGCGAAGGACCCGCTCCCGGACGGTGTCGACGCCGTCGAGCTGCCCGCGCTGGAACGCCGCTACCGTCCCGCCGCCGTGCGGATCGCGTTGTTCCGGATCCCGCGGCTGCTGCTGCGCGTGTGCCTTCCCGGGCCGCTCCGCGGCCTGGGAAACCGGATCGACTCCGCGTACCGGCGCCGGGTCGCCCGTCCCGCCGACCGCCGGCTGGCACGCTTCTACCGGCGGGACCCCGCCGCGGTGCGCCGGCGGATGATCGAGCGCGAGCTGCTGCGCGGCCGGTCCGTCGACCTCGTCGTCGTCGGCGACCCGCAGTCGCTGGTGACCGTGGCGGAACTCGCGGATGTGATTACGGACGCGGGAGCGAAGCTCTCGTACTCCATTGCTCATGAAAGGCCCCCGGCAGATCACGCCAGAGGATGATTCCATGACCGAACGCCGCCCGCGTCTGCTGTATCTCGCCTTCTACTTCCCGCCCTCGCGCGCCAGCGGGGTGTACCGCCCGCGGGCGACCGCCAACCGGCTGATCGAGCTGGGGTGGGACGTCACGGTCTTCGCGGCGCCGCTGCCGTTCCTGTACGACACCATCGGGTCGGTCGACGACAAGCTGATGGAGACCGTCGACCCGCGGATCACGCTGGTGCGACCGGACCTGAACCGCTTCGTCTGGCAGACGAACCTGCGCGAGTACAGCAGGTTCCGGGGGGCGTTCCCGCAGCTGGCCCAGTCGCTCTACACGTGGGGGCATAAGCACGTCTTCCCGGAGCACTACGCCTCCTGGGCGCGCGACAGCGTCCGGCGGGCGCTGCGGATGCACGCGCGGCGCAGGTTCGACGTGGTCCTCGCGACGGGGAACCCGTACGCCTCGTTCGCCGCGGCCTGGCTGTTCCACAAGCTGACTCGCACCCCCTACATCATCGACTACCGGGACTCCTGGACCCTCGACCAGTTCAGTGAGGAGCCGATGTTCGAGGACGGGCATCCCGCCTGGCGCTGGGAGCGCCGGGTGCTAGGGTCCGCGGCGAACTCGCTGTACGTCAACGATGCTCAGCGCTCCTGGCACGCCGATCGCTACCCCCGCGTGGCCGACCGCATGTTGACCGTCCTGAACGGCTGGGACGCCGACACGCTCCCGCAGCGCGCCGAGCCGCCGCCCTCCGCCCGGGCGGAGGCGGAGGAGCCCGCGCCCCGGTTCTCGTTCGTCGGCACGGTCACCGACAAGCAGCCCATCGAGGAGCTGCTCGAAGGGTTCGCCCGGGCGCGGGAGCATTCCGACATGGCGGACGCGACCCTGAACTTCTACGGGTATTTCGGGTTCTTCAAGGGCTCGGACAACAAGCTCCGCAAGCGTTTCGCCGCCGCGGCCGGTGAGCGGGCGCCAGCGCCGGACGGCGACGGCGACGGGCAGACCTTCGCTCCCGGAGTGCACGACCGGGGGCCGGTGTCCAAGACGGAGCTCGCCGACGTCTACCAGGAGTCCGACGTCCTCGTGTTCCTCAACGGCGGCGGACGCTACGTCACCTCCGGGAAGATCTTCGAGTACATGGCGGCGGGACGGCCCATCGTGTCCGTCCACACGCCCGGGTCGGCGGCCGAGGAACTGCTGCGGGGCTACCCGCTCTGGTTCAACCCCGGCGGGCTCGACCCCGCGGACATCGCCGCCTCGATGGTCGCGGCGGCGAAGGCCGCCGCCGGCCTCGACGAGCGGCAGGTCGCCGAGGCCCGCGACTACGCGGACCGCTTCGAGCGGAACAGGACGCTGGAGCCGCTCGTGAAGCGGCTGACCGAGCTGGCCGCCCGCAGGCGCGCCGTGGCCGGGTGACCAGGGTGGGAGACGGTGACGTGAACGGTACGCGAGCCCCGCGGGTGATGGTCCTCGCCATGGATCCCAGGCTGACCATGGACCCCGATCCGGCCGTGCCCGTCAAACGCCAGTACAGGCGCATCATCGGGCTGGCCGGCCACTTCGTCGCGGAGGAAGGGGCAGAGGTCGACCTGGTGACCGCCGAACCGGGTGGCTGGCAGAAGCTGGACGAGCGGGTGCGCCTGCACCGGCTCGACCGGGCGGAGGCCAGGCATCCCCTGCCCTGGCTGGAGCACACGCTCGTGATCAGGGTGCCGCGCCTCGTCGTCCGGCCGGTGGCGCGGCTCGGCCGTCCCGGCGCCCTGCTGGAGCGCGTGCGGACCCGCGCCTCCCGCGCCGTCCACCGCCGGCTCTTCGTACCGTTCTACCGGCATGTACGGCCGCACCTGCTGGCCCGCATCGCGCGGCGGCGCGTCCTGCGCGACATCGACACGGGCCGGCTCGTCCGCGTCATCGTGATGGACCGGACGTCGGTGCCGCTCGGCCGCCGGCTCGCCCGCCTGCATCCGGACCTCGTCGTGACGACGCGGCAGGTCAGGAGCCTCGACGCCAAGCCCTGACCCGCTCAGCCCTGCTCGGCCAGGACCGTCGTTCCGGAGCCGTCGCCGGCGGCCGCCTCCACGTAGCGGGCGCCGGTCCGCGGGCACTCCCACGTCCCGTCCGGACGCTGCGTCAGGCGCGCCCCCGCCCGGCCGACCCAGCCGATCCGGCGGGCGGGGACGCCCGCGACCAGCGCGAAGTCGGGGACGTCGCGGGTCACGACCGCGCCCGCGGCGACCATCGCCCAGCGTCCGACCCGGACCGGCGCGACGCACACGCTCCGGGCGCCCAGCGACGCGCCCTCGGCGACGTGCACGCCGACGGCCTCCCAGTCGGCGCCGCGCTTCAGCTTCCCGTCCGGGTCCACCGAGCGCGGCTCCCGGTCGTTGGTGAGGACGACGGCCGGGCCGACGAACACGCCGTCCTCCAGCACGGCGGGCTCGTAGACGAGCGCGTGGTTCTGCAGCTTGACGTTGTCGCCGATCCGCACGCCCGCGCCGACGTACGCGCCGCGTCCCACGATGCAGCCCGCCCCCAGCCTGGCGTCCTCGCGGATCTGGGCGAGGTCCCACACCGTCGTGCCGTCGCCGAGCTCCACACTCGGGTCGACCTGGGCGCTCGGCGTGATCCGGTGACTCATGTGCTGCCTTCCTCGGAGTTCTGATCCTCGCCCGATGATGCCCCGGGCCTGAGCCTCTGCCTCAGCCGCCGCGCCCGTGCCGCCAGCGGCACCGTGACATGCACGGTCAGCGGATTCCGGTCCAACCGGACATGCATGCGCCGCGGCGGAAGCAGCGACGCGGTCATCGGCCCGAGCAGGCCCCCGCCCTCCCGCACGCGGACCCGGGCGGGCCCGTCCACGCCGTCGATCTCGAACGACGCCCGCCAGCGTCCGGGCCGGGCGCCGGTGAGCGAGAGGTCGGCGCGGGCGGGGCCGCTCGCACCGGTCACCAGCGGCGCGCGGAGCACGGCGCCGTCGGCGCGCTGGAGCAGCACGCTCATGCGCGGCGGCGGACCCGGCTCGAGCAGCGGCGGCGGTTCGCACAGCAGCCGCAGCCGGCGCCCCGGCCCCCGGCCCACCTCGACGTTCCCCAGGTCGGCCGGGTCTAGGCCACCGCCGACCTCCAGCGCGAGGGTGCCCCGTCCCGGGCCGGGCAGCGGCCGTACGAGACGCCAGCGCCCCTCGGCCTGGACGAGCCCGGCGCGCGGCACCGCCATTCCACGCGGTTTGACGAGCGCGACGGTGAGGACGTGGCCCTCGATGACCGCTTCCATGCTCATCGTCCAGCGGCCGTCCGGCCAGGAGCCGGGCGCCGGGTGGAACGTCGCGGTGAACGCGGTGGCCCGTCCCTCCCCGGTCATGCCGCCGGGCGCGGTCGCGCACCGGATCCGGTGGCGGGTGCCGTCGTTCTCCACGACGAGATGGACGACCGGCGAACCCTCGTCCACGTCACGAACCAGCACGGTTCCGCTGACCGTCAGGCCGGCGCCTTCCCAGGCGACTCCGTCCAGGGCGGACCGCAGCTTCGGTGACGTCTCGTAGCAGGTGTCGGGGATCTTCCGGGCCGCGTCCCGGAAGAAGGGGTAACGCGCGAACGCCCGCCCGGCCTCCAGCAGGACGCGTGCACGTTCGCCGCTCCGATGGAACCGCAGGACCTCCTCCAGCTCCTCGTCGAGGTCGTGCAGAAGGCAGTGGGCGAGCACCCGGCGGAGCGGGGTGTAGCGGGCCAGAAGTCCCGGGGTGAGCCAGGCGGTCAGCAGTTCGCGGCACCCGTCCAGAGCGATCTTGCGTTCGTCGTCGGCGGAGTCGAGGTACAGGCGTTCGAGCCGCCCGAACACCTCCAGTTGCAGGTAGCGGTGGTGCAGCCGCTCCCGCAGCGCTCCCGGCTCGCTGTGCTCGGCGACCAGGGCCATCGCCCGGCCGGTGATCGCGTGCACGTCGGCGGTCGGTGCGCCGCCGACCTGCGTGCTGCTGGTCCCGTCGTCCCGGGCGGCCCAGTAGTAGCAGTCGTGGTCGGCGAGGACGGACACACCGCCGGCGTTGAGGTACGCGCCGGCGGTGAACAACTGGTCCTCGTGGGAGAGCATGCCCTCGGTGAAGCGCAGCCCGGCACGGTCGATCAGCGACCGGCGGAACAGCTGGAGCGCCGCCATCGACATCCGGGGGAACAGGTCGCAGTCCGGGTCGAGCACATGGGTGCGCTCGATGGTCCGGTCGAAGACCTGCGGCACCTTGCGGCCGCCCGTCCCGACCTGCCGGCCGAGGACGATGTCGGTGCCGTTGCGTTCGGCCATCGACGTCATCCGCTCCAGCGCCTCCGGGCCCAGCCGGTCGTCGGCGTCCAGGAAGAACACGTACTTCCCGGACGCCTGTTCCAGGCCGCGGTTGCGGGGCGCGCCGGGCCCTCCCGAGTTCGGCTGGTGGACGACCGTCAACCGGTCCTCCGCGCGGGACAGCTCGTCCAACAGCTCGGCGCTGCCGTCGGACGAGCCGTCGTCCACCGCGATGACCTCGACCTGCGCGGCGGGCAGGGTCTGGGCGAAGACCGACTCCAGCGCGCCGCCCACCGTGTCCCGGCAGTCGAACACCGGGACGATCACGCTGACCAGGGGTCGCCTCATGGCCCCTCTACCCGTCGGGCTGCGAGTGTGGGGGCCACTCTATGCGGGCTCCGGCGCCGTTGTGACGTGTGGCCCGGCCGGGCCGTACATGGTCGAGCGGGGGCCGGACCGGGCGAGTGCGTCGACGGCGGCGGCGAACCGTGTCATCGCGTCCGGGTGCTCGGGGCCGAGCAGGTAGTCCCGGAGCGTGCGCCGCTCCCCGGCCAGCGGGTCCTGGCCGGGTGTCGCGGCGACCGCGAGGATGTCGCCCAGTTCGGCACAGTCCGGGCCCAGCAGGTAGGCCGCGGACGCGGACGGGAACTCGGCGCGGAAGACCGACTCGTCCATCCCCTCCGGGTTCGTTACGACATACGGCTTCAGGCTTGGAATGTAGTCGGAGATCACGCTGGAGATGTCGGTGACCAGCATGTCCGACCGGTTGAAGCACTCGTAGAGGGAGGCGTCCGCGCCGGTCACCACCTGGTGGCCGCCCGCGCCGTTCCGGTCCGCCTGCTCGATCATCCGCACCAGCCGCTCGTGCACGGCGGCCGCCTTCGGCAGCCGCCGCCCGGTGTAGGGGTGCGGCCGGTAGATCACGCGGAGCCGCGGGCCCTGCTCCAGCAGGGTGCGGACGATCCTCTCGCCCATGCCGAGCAGCGAGCTGTAGCCGTGCTCGTTGTCCCAGCCCTCCCAGGTGGGCGCGTACAGGACGGTCGGCACCGGCCCGCCGGACGGCTCGGTGGTGATCTCCCCGAGCTGCGGGCGGCCCACCTCGACGATGGCCTCGTCGCGCACCCCGGCGTCGGAGTTGTGGTAGCGGTCGCGGCCGGCCGGACCGGCGACCCAGACCTCGTCGAACACCTTGCTGACCGGGTTGGAGCTCGGCCCCTTGTCGCTGTCGCCGTGCCCGACGAACACGTGCTTGATGTGCTCCTCGCGGAGGAGGTGCAGGTTCTTGCCGGTGTTCCCGGGGTAGAGCGCGACCTTCACCGTGCCGAGATCGAAGTTCATCATGTCCTCGGCCCGGGTGATGCACAGGACCGGCAGCGTCGTGGGGGCGAGGGCGCCCACGACCTCCGGCGTGCGAAGGAGGACCATCGCCTTGCGGTCCAGCCGCTCCAGCGCGTCCAGCCACATGTTGGCCTGGTACACGGTCGCGGGGGGACCGTTGAAGTACAGGACGACCTCGGGCCGGCAGCGGTTCACGCGGCGCTGCACGTCGTGCTCCACACGGTCGGCGTTGAGCAGGGCGCGCATCCGGCGCAGCCGTGGCATCTGCCCGGCGTGGACGACCAGCGCGGCGGCGGCGGTGGCGGCGAGGCCGGCGGCCAGCAGCGGCGGGAAGTCGACGAGCAGGCCGACGGATCCGAAGAGCAGGGGGAGGAGGTCGGCGCGGGATTCGAGCAGGCCGGCCAGCCGGGCCTGCCAGGCCGGGGGGTCGGCCGGGAGGGCGGGCTCGCCCGGCCCGAGGTTGCGGGTGACGAACGGCAGCCGGTTGACGCGGCGGACGGCGACCGCGCCGGCGAGTGCCACGGTGCGCAGCCAGTCGACGAGGAGGAAACCGAGGGCGGCAAGCACGATCGCCGGGTCGCCGACGTCCCCGGACTGGGCGAGCAGCAGCACGAGGGCGGCCTGCCGGACGAGCACGCGGGCGCCCACGCCCATCTGGCCCCAGCGCAGCGGCCTCGCCGCGTCCGGCAGCAGCCGCTCGACCGCGGGCTCGGCCGCGTAGCAGAGGGCGGCGGCGGAGAGGAACCAGGCGGGCGCCCCGGCCAGGGCCGCCACGAGCAGCAGCCCGAGCGCGGCGGGCAGCAGTAACACCGATGAATACTGGATGAGAGTCGAGTACCGAGGGATGAGACGCCGCACGGCACACCTCCGTCTGATCAGCGCGGCCCCTGGGGGCGGCGAAGGGTGGGAAAAGAGGGGTGACCTGCGCCCGCCGGGCCGGGCGGGCGCGTGCAGGGGGAGGGGAAGTCAGCTGGGACGGGCGCCGCTGAGCGGGTCCTCGCGGCGCACGTCGATGACCTGTCCGGTGAGGTCGGACAGCAGGACGTTCAGGGACGTCCGGCCGACCTGGTCGGCGCTGAGCAGGGTGTGCGGGGGTTCCTGCCCGAACGCAGCGGTCCGCATCGGGGTGCTCGTCCGCTCCGGGTTGATGCAGTTGATCCGCACCCCGTCGGCCGACCACTCGTCCGCGAGGGCCTGCGTGAGGTTGACCGCGGCCGCCTTCGCCGACGAGTACAGGCTGTACTCCGCGCGTCCGCGCGTGTAGGAGCTGGACGTGTAGAGCAGCAGCTGGCCGCCGGTCTTGGCGAGGTACGGGAACGCGGCGCGGGCGATGTGGATCGGCGCGAGGTAGTTGACCCGCAGCGCCTCCTCGATCGCCTCCGGGTCGATCGAGTCGAGCCGGCCGATGCGCAGCACGCCCGCCGTGTTGACGACGAAGTCGACGCGTCCGGTCGCCGAGTAGGCCTGGGCCAGCGCGGCGGCGACGTCGTCGGGCCGCTCGGCGTGGGTGCGGGTGGCGCCGCGGCTGTAGCCGAAGACGCGGGCGCCGAACCGCTGGGCGAGTTCGGCGACGGCGGCGCCGATGCCCTGGCTGGCGCCGAACACGACCATGGTCCTGCCGCCGAGCGCCTCGGCGTACTCGTCCTCGGACAGGTCGGGGGCGTCCGACGAGGCGAGCTGGAACAGCTTGTCCGCGACGAACATGTCCACCGGCTCGGTGACCTTCATGTTGTGCTCGTCGCCCGGGACGACGTAGATCGGGGTGCCGGGCAGGTAGCGGAGCACCACCGAGCAGTCGTCGGTCGCCTCGAAGTTCTCGTCCTGCCACGCCTTCTCGTAGGCGGCGCGGATGGTGGCGAGGCGGAACCCCTGCGGGGTCTGCCCGCGGCGCAGGTTCGCCCGGCGCGGGACGTCGACGATCACGTCCTCGTCGACCTTGATGATCGTGTCGGCGGACGGGATGGCGACGTCCACGGCCCGGTGCTCGTGCAGCGCGGTCACGCAGTCGCGGATGATGCGCTGCGACAGCAGGGGGCGGACCGCGTCGTGGAACAGCACGCTGGTCGTCTCGGCCGGATGGTCGGCGAGCGCGTCGAGCGCGAGCTGCGTCGTCGCGTTCCTGGACGTCCCGCCGGGAAGCACTGCCTTGACTTTCGTGCAACCGGCCTTTTTCACGCACTCCGCGGCGTCCTGGAGAAAACCGGGGTTCATCAGAACGAGTATCTCGTCGACGTCGGGTGCCTCCTCGAACACGCTCAGTGTGTGCTCGAGGATCGTCTTTCCTGCGATCTTCAGAAGCTGTTTGGGTGTGCTGAGTCCCATCCGTTGCCCGCTGCCACCCGCCAGGATGACGGCGACGACGCGGTGTTCGCCCTGCGAGGCCATGACCAATGCGACCGTCCTTTGACTTCTTGGCAGCCGGAAGGGCTGCCGAAACCGAACGTGTTGCAGTGACCCGTGGGATCTCGAAGGGGGCGCGGGCAGCGCGGCAATCGCAGGGCTAGACGATCCACACGGGGGAGAAACTGCGGCCTAACTGTACCCGGTCTGTGGGAATTTGTGGCGAATTCAGTGATCTTTCAGATTCCCGTAACCTCGGTGTGACAGGGCGCAGTCAATGGCGCGATCTGTCACCGGCCGAACAACGGCCTCAGATTGGGTTCGACCGCCCAGCGGGTCACGCGTCGTACGGGTGCGGTGCTCAGGAGTGTGACGATGACGAAGCACGCGAGCACCACCGACAGGACGCCCGGAATCGTGTCGAACCAGCCGAGCTTTTGCCAGCCCTCGAACGTGAAGAGCCGGGTCAGGAACCCGTGCAGCAGATAACCGTAAAGGGTCGCGGCGCCGAGGTCGCTGTACCAGGTGTGCCGGGACGGGACAACGGCGAGGAATGCGATGAGGAGCACCGTCGCGGTGATCAGCAGCACCAGCCGCATCATCGTTCCGGTCAGCTCGTCCACGCCGAGACCGGCGTTGGAGGTGTCCCAGTTCAGCCAGCGCGCGTTCATATGGTCGTGGGTGACGAACGCGGCACCGAACGCGGCGGCCAGGAGCACGGCGCCCGCGATCCGCGCGGCCGGCCGCCGGACGATCTGCAGCACTTCCGGCGAGAGCGTGAGCCCGAGGACGTAGAACGGCACCAGCCCCAGGATCCGGTACAGGTCGAGCGTGCTGCCGATGTCGCTCATGTAGCCGAGCAGGCAGACGAGCACGGCCGTGGCCAGTGGATACCTGAGCTTCCGCCACACCGAGGTGAGCAGCCGCCACACGAACAGCGCCAGCAGGAACCAGGTCAGGTAGTAGGGGTCCAGGACGTCGAACTGGAACCTGCGGCCGTCGACCCCCCAGGCGAACAGGCTGTAGGCGCACTGGAAGATCAGGTACGGCGCGAGCGTCGAGCCGACCAGCCGGGAGACCTTGTCGTCGGTCAGCGTGAACCGCTTGGAGAGGTAACCGCTGATCATGACGAACAGCGGCATGTGGAACAGGTAGACGAAGTTCCAGAGCGCCGCGGCCAGCGGGACGTCCCGCAGGCCCGACAGGCCGTGCCCGCCGGCGACGAGGAGGATCGCCAGGAACTTGGCGTTGTCCAGGTGCGGGTCGCGGCCCCGGGGTGCCGCGCCGCCCTGCGCCGGCCGCGTTTCCGGCGGACGTCCGGCGGATGGTTCCACCGGTAACTCGGGGACGACCGACGCCTCAGATGTCTGTGTCATGGAGAGAACCCTGATCCAGAGGGGGGCTCGTGGAGCATATCGGACCAATCACTCCAGAACCCCCAAAGTCACAGGTCGCGGTCCCGCCGTCACGGACGGACGCCGGCCCGATCCTCGGGTAGGGAGACAGAGACGGGAACTGACGGGGGGACAGGCATGGGGTACGGAAGCTCGGCCAGACGCGTCGCGGTGGTCATCGCGGGGGGCGCGGTGCTGTTGGCCGGTGGCGCCCTGCTCGTCCTGCCGGGGCCGGGGTTGCTGCTCGTGCTGGCGGGGCTGCTCATCCTCTCCCGGGAGTTCCCGGCCGTGAACCGCTACGTCGAGCCCGTGCGGGAGCGGGCGATCCGGGCGGCGGAGGAGAGCGTGACCTCGTGGTGGCGCCTCACGGGCGCGATCCTGACCGGGCTGGCCCTGATCGGCGCGGGCGTCGCCTGGGGGCTCGTGCCGGAACTGCCGCTCGGCGGATGGAGCACCGGGTCCGGCCTCATCCTCTCGGGATTCATCCTGTTCGCGCTTCTGTACTGGAGCCATCGCCGGGTCAGGGCCGGCCGCGCCGGCTGATCGGCGGGCGTTTTGCCGCGGCCGTTACCGGCCTTGCCGAAATGTTCCGGCGGTTTGATCCGTGGAGCGGGTATCACCGTGCAATGGGTATGGGCATACTTCTTCGACTACTCGTCGCCGCGGGGCTCGCGGCCGACGCCGTCGTGCACTGGCGGTTCGCACCCGGTATGGCTCCAGGGCCCCATACTCCGAGCGACGTCATCCCCGGGGACGATCTGTTCCGCGGCCAGGCCGTCGCGGCGGCCGTCGCGGGCCTCCTCGTGCTGTTCTGGGCCCGCAAGTGGACGTACGCGATCGCGTTCATCGTCGCCGCGAGCGCGGCCGGCGCCGTGCTGCTGTACTACTTCGTCGATTTCGGGCAGCTCGGCCCGATCCCGCGGATGTACGACCCGTCGTGGTACAGCGACAAGACGATCAGCCTCGCCGGGGAGGTCGTCGCCGCCGTCGCCGCGTTCATCGGCTTCTTCACCGTCGGCAGAGGGGACCGCGCGGAGTCGTACTCCGCCCCCGCCTCCGTCCGGTGAGGGTCGCGGCGTTCCCCGGGGCGTCCGGCGCCGCCCCGGACGCCTTGACCTATCAAATGAACAGTCTTTTAATTCGGCTATGGGACGCATCGCGGGCGTCACCCGGGCGGAGACACGGGAAAGGCTGCTGAGCGCGGCGTCCGACGTCTTCGCCCAGCGCGGGTACGACGGGACGCGGGTCGCCGACATCGCGCGGGCCGCGGGCGTCAGCAACGGCGCGCTGTACGCGCACTTCGGCTCGAAGGCGGAGCTGCTGGTCGCCGCTTTGCGCGTGCACGGCAAACGGCTGCTCGCCGACCAGTTCGCCTCCGATCCGGACGGTCCGGTCATCGACCTGCTCCTCGCCATCGGACGAGGACTGCCACGGCGGCGGGAACCGCGCGGCCACCTCGTCGTGGAGGCGCTGGTCGCGGCGCGCCGGGACGAGGACGTCGCCCGGCCCATGCGCGACTACGTGGCCGAACGCGGCGGCTGGCTCGCCGACCTGATGCGCGTCGCCCAGGCGGGCGACGAGGTGGACCCGGCGCTGTCCCCGGACGCGCTCGCCCATCTCTGCCTCCTGCTGGGGATGGGCAGCGCGCTCGTCCCGCCGGACATGCACGCGGTCGGCGACGAGGAGTGGTCCGCGCTGATCACCCGGATCGTGGCCGCGCTCGTGCCGCCCGCCCCGCAGAAGACGGAGGGAACGCAGTGAAGGTGCGGATCGACCCGGAGCGGTGCCAGGGGCATGGCCGGTGCTACGACCTGGCTCCGGCCCTGTTCGGTGAGGACGACGAGGGCTACGGGACGGTCCTCGGCGACGGCGTCGCGGCCGAGGGGGCGGAACACGACGCCCGCCTCGCGGTGGCCAACTGCCCGGAACGGGCGATCGACGTCCTCAAGGAGGCGTGATGACCGTCGACGACCGGTTCGACAAGGGCTACGAGGAAGCGCGGGAGAACCGTCCGCTCGGCACCCGCAACGAGGTGATCACCGGCCCGGTGGCCGACTGGGCGACCGACTTCTCCCATCTGGAACCGGAATGGGCCGCCGACCCGTATCCGATCCAGGACGACCTGCGGCGGCGCTGCCCGGTCGCGCGGACCGAGCGGTTCGGCGGCGGCTGGCTGCCGACGCGGTACGAGGACGTCGCGGCTATCGCCTACGACACCGAGCGCTTCACGTCCCGTTCGGTCGTCATGAGCAACTTCCGGCCGCCGCGCGAGGTGGAGCCGATGGGCGTCACACCGCCGATCTCGTCCGACCCGCCGTTCCACCACGACGCGCGCAAGCTGCTGCTGCCCGCGTTCACGAAGTCGGCCGTGCGGCGGCTGGAGCCGGCGACCAGGGCCTACTGCCACACGCTCATCGACTCCTTCGAGGGCCGGGACGTGGTGGACGCGGCGCACGAGTACGCGCAGCACATCCCGATACGGGTCATCGCCGACCTGCTCGGCTTCCCGCCCGAGGACGGCCCGCGGTTCCGCGAGTTCGTCGAGAACACCCTCGAAGGCGTCAACCTGCCGCCGGACGAGCGCATCGCGCGGATGGACAAGCTCTTCGACTACCTCCTCGACCAGATCCGCGACCACGTCGACGACCCGCGCGACGACCTCACCACCTACCTGATCGACGCGGAGCTGTACGGGCGCAAGCTCGACCCCTCCCACGTCTCGGGGACGATGGCGCTCCTGCTGATCGCCGGGATCGACACGACGTGGAGCGCGATCGGCGCGTCGCTGTGGCACCTGGCGAAGACCCCGGCCGACCGGGAGCGCCTCGTCGCCGAACCGTCGCTGCTGCCGACCGCGATGGAGGAGTTCCTCCGCGTCTACGCGCCGGTCACGATGGCGCGCCTGGTGCGGGAGGACACGCGCCTCGGCGGCGTCGACATGAAGGCCGAGGACTGGATCCTGCTGTCGTTCCCCGCGGCCAACCGCGACCCGGAGCAGTTCGACCGGGCGGACGAGGTCGTCATCGACCGGGAGGTCAACCGGCATGCCGCGTTCGGCCTCGGCATCCACCGCTGCGTCGGCTCGCACCTGGCGCGGATGGAGCTCCGGGTCGCGCTCGAAGTGTGGCTCGAACGCATCCCGTCCTTCACCCTGGACGACCCGTCGGCCGTGACCTGGGCCGCCGGTCAGGTCCGCGGCCCCCGCGCGCTTCCCGTCCGGATCGGTGGTCCAATGCCGACGAAAGGGGTTTGACCAGCGCCGACACGGTGGCGGTGTTCTCATCGAACGTTAAGGAAAGCCGACAGGATCCTTCATAGGCCCCGCCGATGGTGTGGGCATGACCACCGCAGCATCCCCCCGGCCCCAGACGGCCCGCACACCTCGTCCCGCCGCCACGCCACGTCCGACGCCCCGCTGGTGGGCGGACGCGGCGGGCGTGGGCGCCGGGCTCGGCCTGCTGATCGTCACCGCGCTCTGGGTGCACGGCCAGGGCGTCCAGCAGACGCTGGCCGGCGGCCCGGGCGCCGTGTCGGCCCTGGGGCGCCTGGCCGGTCTCTGGGCGTCGGACCTGATGCTGTCGCAGGCCTTGCTGATGGCGCGCGTGCCGCTGGTGGAGCGGGCTTTCGGACAAGACCGGCTGGCCCGATGGCACCGCTGGACGGGTTTCGCCTCCTTCCACCTGATGCTGGTGCACATCGTGCTCATCGTCATCGGCTATGCCGGGTCCGTCCATGCCAACGTGTTCGCGGAGACGTGGGACATGGTCGTGTCCTATCCGGGGATGCTGCTGGCCGTCGCCGGCACGGGTTCGCTGGTCATGGTCGTCGTCACCTCGCTGCGGGCGGCGCGGCGGCGGCTGCGGTACGAGTCGTGGCACCTGCTGCACCTGTACGCCTACCTGGGCATCGGGCTCGCGCTGCCGCACCAGCTCTGGACCGGCACTGACTTCGCCGGTTCTCCCTGGGCCAGGGCGTACTGGTGGACGCTGTACGCGGTGGCGGCGGGCGCCGTCCTGATCTTCCGGATCGGGGTGCCCGTGTGGCGGAGCCGGCGGCACCGGCTGACCGTCAGCCACGTCGTCCCGGAGGGGCCCGGCCTCACCTCGGTCTATCTGCGCGGCCGCCGGCTGGACAGGCTGCCGGTGCGGGCCGGGCAGTTCTTCCAGTGGCGCTTCATGGACGGTCCCGGCTGGTCCCGCGCGCACCCCTACTCCCTGTCCGGCACCCCGCGCGGTGATCTCGTCCGCATCACCGTGAAGGACCTCGGCGACGGCAGCGCCCGCGTCGCTTCCCTCAAGCCGGGGACGAGGGCGCTCATCGAGGGACCGTACGGGAAGCTCACCGGCGAGACCTACACGGGCGGGCCCGTCGTGATGCTGGCCTGCGGCATCGGCATCACACCCCTGCTGGCGCTCCTCTGGGACCTGCCTTACCGGCCGGGCGACGCCACGCTCGTCTACCGGGCCCGCAGCGATGAGGAGGTCGCGTTCCGCGAGGAGCTGGACCGGCTGGCGGCGGAGAGGGGAGTGCGGATCGTGTACGCGCTCGGCCCGCGCGCCGACCGCTCGTCGTGGCTGCCGCAGCCCCTCGCGGGGCTCGGCGACGTCGAGGCCCTGCGCCGGGCCGCGCCGGCCGTCGCCGGCTCCCATGTCTACGTCTGCGGCCCGGACGCATGGACGGACACGGTGCGCACCGCCGCCCGGGCCGCCGGCGTCCGCGCCGGCCACCTGCACACCGAACAGTTCGCCTGGTAACACGAAGGACGATGACGATGAGACGGATCACCTGCTGGCTGATGTCCACGGTCGCGGCGGTCGTGCTGCTGTTCAGCTACCGGACGAGCACCATCGGCGGCGCGACCGCGACCACCACCGCCGGCGACACCACCGTGACACCCCAGACCAGTACGACCCCGAGCCCGAGCGCCACGCAGTCGTCCGGGTCGGCGAGCAGTGGGAACAAGACGTACACGGGGTCGGTCGCGCAGACGCAGTGGGGGCCGATCCAGGTCACCATCACCGTGTCCGACGGGAAGATCACGGATATCGCGGTGCCGGTCTACCCGAACGGCAACCACCGGGACGAGGAGATCAACGCGTTCGCGCTGCCCGCCCTGAAGCAGGAGGTGCTGGCCGCGCAGAGCGCCAAGATCGACACCGTCTCCGGCGCCACCGTGACCAGCGACGGATACGTGGAGTCGCTGCAGTCCGCCATCGACGCGGCCCACCTGTCATGAGCGGAGCGAACCGGGGGGTGTGGGGGGTCGCCCCCCCACAGGGAGCACAGCCATGAATGCCGGGATTCCGCGCAGGGCGTGGGTGGAGCAGATCATGGGGATGCCGATCAGCGTGCACGTGCGCGGCGCCGATCCGGTGGGCGAGGACGTCGAGGAGCGCGTCGCCGCCGTCTTCGCCGACCTGTGCCATGCCGACGCGGTGCTCAGTCCCTACCGGGACGACAGCGACCTGTCGCGCTGGGAGCGCGGAGACCTCGCGCTCGGGGAGGCCGACCCGGCGCTGGCCGAGGTGATGGCGCTGTGCGACCTCGCCCGGGCCCGCACCAACGGCCGGTTCGATCCGCGCGATCTGCCCGACCCGCGCGGCGGCGGCCCCAGATACGACCCGTCCGGGCTGGTCAAGGGATGGGCGGTGGAGCGCGCGGCCCGGCATCTCGCCGGCCTGGACGGAGCCGGGTGGTGCGTCAACGCCGGGGGCGACGTCGTGGTGCACGCTCCCGCCGGTCAGGCGCCCTGGCGGGTCGGCATCGAGGACCCGGAAGACCCGGGTCGCGTGACCCAGGTCGTGCGCCTGCGCAGCGGCGCGGTGGCGACCTCGGGCACCGCCCATCGCGGCGCCCACATCATCGATCCGCACACCGGCCGCCCCGCCGAGGCGGTGCGCGCTGTCACCGTCACGGGACCCAGGCTCATGTGGGCGGACGTCTACGCGACCGCCGCCGCCGTGCAAGGCCCCGACGCGACGGACTGGCTCGACGGGCAGGACGGCTACGAGGCGTTCCTGACGACCGTCGAACGCGACACGCACACGACCCGCGGCTGGCCCGCGCCACCACCGAAGCGCTGGCCCGGGATGATCCGCTGCTCATCGTCCCCCGGCCTGCTCGCATGAGAAAGTCGATCCGGAGGTGGGGCAGGGGTGAGCCACATGGAGCGAGGGGCCGATGCCCGGGTCACCGTCCACGAGACGCTCGCGGCGCGCGTGCTGATCGGGCCGGGGGCATGTGACCTCGTCGCGGACGAGATCGCACGGCTCGGCGAGCGGCGGGTGCTGCTGGTCGCGACCCCGTCCGCCGGTACGGCCGCCGGCCGGATCGCGGACGCGCTGGGTTCGCGGCTCGCGGCGCGCTTCGACCGTCCGGCGCCGCACACGCCGGTCGCCGTGACCGCGCGGGCCATGGCGGTGGCCGAGGACGCGTCGGCGGACTGCGTGGTCGCGATCGGCGGCGGATCCGCGATCGGCCTGGCCAAGGCGGTGTCGGCCCGGACGGGGATGCCGCAGGTCGCCGTGCCGACCACCTACGCGGGCTCGGAGATGACGCCCGTCCTCGGGGAGACGGAGGACGGTGTGAAGACCACACGCCGCGACCCCGCCCTCGCTCCCGGAATGATCGTCTACGACCCTGTCCTCACCCTGAGCATGCCCTCCGGCCTGACCCTGACGAGCGCCATGAACGCGCTCGCGCATGCCGTCGAGGCCCTGTGGGCGCCGGACGCCACTCTGGTCACGGACGCACTGGCCACCGAGGCCGTCGCCGGCATCCTGGATGCGCTGCCCGAGGTGCTGGACGACCCGTCGGGGCTCCCGGGGCGCGGACGCCTTCAGTCGGCGGCGTGGCTGGCCGGGGTCTGCCTGGCGCAGACCCGGATGGGCCTGCACCACCAGCTCGCGCACGTCCTCGGCGGCGCGTTCGACCTTCCGCACGCCGAACTGCACACGATGCTGCTGGCGCACGTGATGGCGTTCAACCTGCCGTGGGCGCCGGAGGCGTCCGCGCGGCTGAACCGGGCGGCGGGGCCGGATCCGGTGGCGGCCGTCGCCGGACTGGCCCGCCGCCACAAGGGGCCCACGCGCCTCTCCGCCCTTCAAGTGCCCCGGGACCGGCTGCGCGAGGTCGCCGAGCGGGTGGTGGCGGCGCCGTACCCCAACCCGCGCCCGCCGGACGTCGACGCGGTCACGGAACTGCTCGACGCGATGTGGTGAACACGGTCCGTGTCGTTTCGGCGCATTGGCCCCGCCAATTGCCCTACGATCACACCCCATGCGTGGATCACTGGTGCGAATCACGTCCGTCCTGGTCGCAGGAGTTTCGCTGCTCGCCGCTCCCGCCATGCATCCGCAGGCCCGGGCCGCCGCACCAGGCGAACTGAAGACCGATCTCGACGCCATCCTCGCCGACGCCCGCCTCAAGGGCGCCACCGTCGGCGTCGTCGTGCGGGACGCGAAGACGGGCGCCGTCCGCTACTCGCGGGGCGCCACCGCGCCCGTGCTGCCCGCCTCGAACCTCAAGATCTACACCTCCGGCGCGGCGCTGTCGCTGCTCGGCACCGGGTACCGGTTCCGCACCGGGGTGTACGCCGGGCCGGTGTCCGGGTCGTCGGTCAAGGGCGACCTGTACCTGAAGGGCACCGGGGACCCGACGACGCGGGCCGCCGACTACGACCGGCTTGCCGCCCAGGTCGCGGCGCGGGGCGTCCGGCGCGTCGAGGGCGACCTGGTCGCGGACGACACCTGGTTCGACGCCGTCCGCACGCCCGCCTCATGGGACCCGACCGACCTGCAGTACTACTACGCCGGGCAGACCTCCGCGCTGACCGTCGCACCGAACGACGACTTCGACGCCGGGTCCGTCAACGTGAAGGTCGCGCCGGGCGCCGAGGGCGAACCCGTGAAGGTCGGGGTCGCCCCCGCCACCCATGTCGTCAAGATCGACAACAAGGCGGTCACCGGGAAGCCCGGCTCGGCGTCCACGCTGTCGGTCAACCGGGCGAAGGGCACGAACACGATCGTGGTGAGCGGCTCCTACCCGGCGGGCGGGGCCGCCTACACCACCCTGCGCACGGTCGAGAACCCCACGATGTACGCGGCGGACGTGTTCCGGAACGCGCTGCGGGCGCACGGCGTCCAGGTCAGGGGCACGACCGAGCGAGGCAGGACGCCCAAGGGCGTCCGGGCCGTCGCCTACCGTTCCTCGATGCCGCTGTCGCAGCTGGTGGTCCCCTTCCTCAAGCTCAGCAACAACATGATCGCCGAGACCCTGGTCAAGGCGATCGGGCGGAAGAAGGCGGGCAAGGGCAGCTGGACGGCGGGGCTGCCGCTGATCGAGCGGTACGCCCGCACCCAGGGCGTCCCGGCCGGACGGCTGGACATGGTCGACGGCTCGGGGCTGTCGCGCGGCAACCGCACGACCGCGCAGGACGTCAGCACCATGATCAGGCGGGCGCAGGGCGCGCGCTGGTTCTCCACCTGGTACGGCGCCCTGCCGATCGCCGGTGACCCCGACCGCATGACCGGCGGCACGCTGACGTCGCGGATGCGGGGCACCCCGGCCGCGGGCAACGTGCACGCGAAGACCGGCACGCTGGGCGGCGCCACCGCGCTCTCCGGATTCGTCAGCGACGAGTCCGGGCGCCGGCTGCTCTTCTCGGTCGTCCTCAACGGCTACCAGGGCGGGGCGCCCAAGGACATCGAGGACAAGATCGCGATCCGGCTGGCCGGCGGAGAACCCGCCCCGGCCCGGAGCATGCTCACGTCGCGGAGCGGCCCGCAGCTCGAGTGCTCCTGGGTCGGACGCTGCTGACGGGCGGCGGGTCACCTCTCGGTCTTCGGGACGTACAGGCGGATGTCGTCGACGTACGCCTCCCCCTCGTAGTAGTTCAGGTGCGGGTCGCCGATGATGAAGGAATCGGGGTAGGCCGATCCCTTGGGCCAGCTGTGCTCGGTCGTGTACGTCCCGGCCGGGCCCTTGTGGACGAGCCTGCGGTCGAACCGGCCGTCGTACTCGCCCGGGGTCTGGTTGTAGTGCCAGATCGGACGGCCGTTCTCCACGAAGTCGTGATGGACGCGCAGCGTGGCCTGCCCGATGTGGAGGAACGGCCCGCTCATTTCGAGCGTGTACCCGGTGCGGTCCCGTTCGATGGCGAACCGGTAGGCGGCCTTCGGCAGCAGTTCCGGCCGCAGTTCGGCGCTGGTCAGATGACCTTCGAAACGGCCGCCCGGTCCGTACCGCCTGTCCATTGACGCGTTTCCGCAGACGGTCTTGGCGTAGTACTCGTTGCTGATGTTGTTGTTGGCGGTTTCGCGGAACATGTCGCCGCGCGGGAACAGCGCGTTGATTCCGTTGAACGTGCCGTCGAACGTCCGGTACAGCTTCCGGGTCTTGGGGTTGCAGGTCGCGGCGTTCTTCCAGCGGTCGTCGTCGCTGTAGTAGCCGTCCATGATGACCTTGCGGCGGTAGTGAATGCCCGGGTTGCCGTGCGGTGCGGGCGTCGCGTAGTCGAGGATCGTCAGGTAATAGAACCCGTTCTCCCTGGTCACATCGGGATACTGGCAGCGCGTCTTTCCGGGCAGCGCGCCCTGGAACGTCCACGGATACCGGGTCTTGCAGGGTTCCTTCGTGTACCCGTTGTGCCTGCCGTTGTAGTCGAACGTGCCGTGCCGCTTGCCGCCGAAGTCGATGCCGCGCAGCGTCATCTCCACCCGGTAGTGCGGCGGCAGCGGGCGCGTGGGCCGGATCAGCACCCCGGCGTCCCAGCTCGGCTCGGAGATCCGCGCGACCTTCTGCCCGCCCGGCAGCGACGCGTTCGAGACCCCCGGCCGCGAGTCGGGGCGCCCGTCCTTGTCCTTGTCCACGGCGGCGACCTCGGCGGTCAGCCACCCCTTGCGCCCGAACGCGACGCGCTTGCGGAACACGTTCAGCGTGTCCAGCTCCCGTCCGAACAACGGCCCGCTGATCTTCTTCCAGGCCTCCCCGTCATCGTCGAACGCGTCGACGTGCCACGGGCTGCGTTTCCCCTGCGGGTCCAGCCGCCACGGCCTCCCGTCGACCCGCAGCGGGCGGTCGAACCCCTCGTGCGCGACGAGGACCCACCCGCCGTCCGCCCGGGCCGGCCACGCCGCGGAACCGCACGCCACCACCGCCACTCCGGCGACGGCCGCCGACACCTTCCCACGCCCCCACATACCGGCCTCCCCCGATAGCCCGATTCGCAGGGACCCTACGGCCAGCCGTCCCTGCCCACCGGTCCAGCGAGCCGCCCGAACACGACCTCTTGCCCTCCCCTTGACCGACCCATCCGCTTACCGTGTGCCTGGCATCAACGAGCTGACATGGAGGTGGGGACCGTGATCCTTCGACCTGCACGGCCGGACGAGGCGCCGCGACTGGCCGAGCTCTGGCGGGCGGCCTGGCTCGACGGGCATGCCGGGCACGTGCCCGACGCGCTGATGGACGCCCGCGGGCCCGAGCACTTCGCCGCGCACGCGGAGAAGTACGCGGGCTCGACCATTGTGGCGAGCGAGGACGGTGAGCTGCTCGGCCTGATCATCCTCGGCGACGACGAGGGCGAGGTCGTCCAGCTGGCCGTCGCGCGGTCGGCCCGCGGGCGCGGTGTCGGCGGTGCCCTGCTGCGCCATGCGGAGGAGCGGTTCTCGGGACGGCACGACGAGGCGTGGCTCGCGGTGGTCCCCGGCAACCATTGACGTTGTTGCCGAAATTGTTAACAATCTCGGCATCAGTAGTGGCGACACAAGGGGCTGGGATGACCGAACACCCGAAGCCGTCCGATCGGGCGCGTGAGCTTGTGCGGGGTGCGTACGACGTGCACATCCACGTGGCCCCGGACGTGATGCGGCGCCGCATCGACGACCTCGCCCTCGCGCCGAGGTTCGCGGAGGTGGGGCTCGGCGGATTCGTGCTGAAGTCGCACTACTTCCCCACGGCGGAGCGGGCCGCCGTGGTGCGGGCCGCCGTTCCCGGGTTCGGCGCGGTCGGAGCCATCACCCTGAACGGCTCGGTCGGCGGCATGAATCCCATCGCGGTCGAGCTCGCCGGACGCGCCGGAGCACAGTTCGTGTGGCTGCCGACCGTGGACAGCGCCAACCAGCGCGAGTGCACGGCGCACGATCCTGAGGGGGCACGCCCTCCGATGTGGGCGCGATTGCAGGAGGAACTGCGGGCGGACGGCATGGCCGCCGACCCGGTGGACGTCCTCGGCGCCGACGGGAAGGTCAACGAGGCCACCCGGCAGGTCCTCCAGGTGATCGCCAAGCACGACATGACGCTGGCCACCGGGCATCTCAGCACCGGGGAGATCGGCACCGTCGTGGACGCGGCCGTTGCCGAGGGAGTGCGCCGCATCGTCGTCACCCACCCCGAGTTCACCTCCCAGCGGGTGGGCGTCGAGCGGCAGCGGGAGCTCGCGGCGAAGGGCGCCCTGATGGAGCGCTGCTTCACCACCCCGTACACCGGCAAGGTCTCCTGGGACGTCTGGGTGGAGAACATCCGGGCGGTCGGGCCCGAGCACTCCGTCCTGTCCAGCGACCTCGGCCAGCCGTTCAACCCTCCAGTGGAGGACGGCTTGGCGCTCATGGCCGACCGGCTCCTCGCCGCGGGCTTCACCGAGGAGGACGTGCGCACCATGGCCGTCCGCAACAGCCGCCGGCTCGCCGGCGCCGACCGCGCCGGGGAGGCCGGCTCATGACCCAGGTCCTGAAGATCAGAAACCTGACCAAGCAGTTCGTCAAGGACGACAAGGGCATCGTGGCCCTGCGCGACTTCGACCTGGACGTCGCCGAGGGCGGCTTCGTCAGCGTGCTCGGCCGCAGCGGCTGCGGCAAGTCCACGATGCTCAACCTCCTTGCCGGGCTCGTCCCGCCCACGTCCGGCGAGGTGTTCTACCGCGAGCAGCCGGTCTCCAGGCCGCGCGTCGAGGTCGGCTACCTGACCCAGTCCGACACGCTGATGCCGTGGCGGGACGTCCGGCGCAACATCGAGATGCCGATGGAGCTGCGGAAGGTGCCCGGCCGCGAGCGCCGTGAACGGGCCGCGGAGCTGATCGAGCGGGTCGGTCTGCGCGGGTTCGAGCGGCACTACCCGCGGGAGCTGTCCGGCGGCATGCGCCGGCGGGTCGGCCTCGCCCGGATGCTGGCCGGCGACCCCGAGACCCTGCTGATGGACGAGCCGTTCGGCGCCCTCGACGCCCAGCTCCGCTCCGACCTGCAGAAGGAACTGCTGAGGCTGTGGCAGGGCAGCGGCCAGACCGTGGTGTTCGTGACGCACGACATCGAGGAGGCGCTGCTGCTCGGTGACCGGGTGGTCGTGCTCGGCCGCCTCGGCCGCGTCGTACTGGACGAGGACATCGATCTGCCCCGCCCCCGCGACCCCGACGAGATGCGGGTCGACACCCGGTTCGTCGCCCTGCACCGGAAGCTGACGGACGCCCTGAGGGAGGGAGCCCGATGACCGCGGAGACCCGGCCCGCCTCGAAGGTCGAGGACGACGGCGCGCCGCAGACCGTCCCGATCGAACGCGGCTTCTGGGGGAGGCACGGCGGCTCGGTGGGCGTGTGGGCCGCGCGGGTCGTCCTCGTGGCGGCGTCGCTGCTCGTCTGGCAGTGGGCGGCCGACCGGTGGTTCGACGTCATCTTCACCAGCCGCCCGTCCGAGATCTGGAACCGCCTCGTCGAGTGGCAGCAGGACGGCGTCCTCTGGTCCAACACCTGGGTGACCATTCAGGAGATCGTCTACGGGTTCGGGCTGGGCGCGGCGGCGGGCGTGCTCGCCGGGTTCCTGCTCGCGTCGGCGACGGTGCTCTACCGCGTCCTCGACCCGTTCATCATGGCGCTCTACGCGATCCCGAAGGTGGCGCTCGCCCCGCTGTTCATCGTCTGGTTCGGCATCGGCATGCACATGAAGGTGCTGCTCGCCGCCGCCACCGTCTTCTTCCTCGTGTTCCTCAACACCGTCGCCGGCGTCCGGGAGGTGGACCGCGGGCTGGTCGACGCCGTCCGGCTGATGGGCGGCGGCCGGTGGCACGTCACGCTCAAGGTGGTCCTGCCCGCCTCGATGACCGGGGTCCTCACCGGGATGAAGGTCGCGATCCCGTACGCGCTGATCGGCGCCGTGATCGGTGAGCTGGTCGCGTCCAACCGCGGCCTCGGCTACCTCATCAACGACGCGGCCGCGCAGTTCGACACGGCCGGGGTGTTCGCCACGCTCGTCGTGCTGAGCGTGATCGCCGCCGTGCTGAACCTCCTCGTCGGCCTCCTGGACCGCAGGCTGAGCCGCTGGAAGCCGTTGGAGGCCCGCCGATGAGACGCCTCGTGGCGGCGCTGCTCGTCCTCGTCCTGGCGGTGGCGGGGTGCGCCGAGCGCACCTCCACCACCCCGCCCGGCGTGCTCAACGTCGGCCAGATCAGCAACTCGATCGCGTTCCTCCCGCTGTTCGTCGCCGAGCGGAAGCACTACTTCGAGCAGGAGGGCGTGAAGCTCGGCGAGCGTCCCCGGCTCGGCACCGGCGCGAAGGTCGCCGCCGCGCTGAAGTCGGGCGGCATCGACGTCGGAGCCGGCGTGCTGACCGACGCCCTCAACCTCGCCCGCATCGACGACGGGACGCGCCTCGTCGGCGACCTCGTCGACCGGTACTACGTCGACATCATCGTCGGCGGGGACTTCCGGGGCGCGCCCGCGTCCGCCTCGCTCGACGACCGGATCCGCGCGCTGCGCGGCAAGAAGATCGGCATCACCGGCCCCGGCAGCGGCACCGAGGCGCTCGTCACCTACCTGTTCCAGCGGGTCGGGATGCGCTCCGACCGCGACGCCGAACTCGTCAATCTCGGCGCGCAGGCGACCTCGGCCATCGGCGCGCTGAAGACGGGCCGGGTGGACGCGCTGTCGTTCTTCCAGCCGCTCGCTCAGCAGGCCAAGGCCGCCGGGGCCGGGTCCCTCTACATCTCCCCGTCCCGGGGCGACATCCCGGGCTTCGAGAAGACCGCGCACGGCGTCGTCTTCACCACCAAGAGCCTCATGGACAAGAAGCAGAAGGAGATCGCGGCGTTCCAGCGGGCCCTGGCCCGGGCCCAGCGCGACATCCACGAGCACCCGGACGAGATCCCGGGCCTGCTGGCCGCCTACCTGAAGGGCACCGACCCGAAGGCGCTCACGGACCTGCCCCCGATCGTCCAGCGGGAGATCCCGGCGCAGATCGGCTTCACCCGCGCGTCCTACGACTCGGCCATCGAGTTCCACCGCACCACGGGGCTCGTCAAACGCCTGCCCGCCTACGAGGAGATCGTCCCCCCGAACCTGCGGATCTCCGCGGACAACTGATGGCCCTGACCCGCCGCCGCCCGCCCCGGCGGCGGCGGGTCGGGCGTCTCACACCGGCTCGGCGGCGGCCACCGCGAAGCCGGCGATCCATTCGGGTATCGCCCGGTAGAAGCGGGAGGTCATCCGGTACTCGCCCGTCGCGGCGAGCGAGGCGAACGCGGCGATCCAGGTGCGCACCTCGTGGGCCGAGCCGCCGCCCTCGGCGCCCATCCATTCCACGCTCCAGCCGTCCACGTCCGCGAGCCGGCCGCTCTCCAGCGTGTCCAGGACGAGCCTGTCCCAGGCCGGGTTGATCGGGATCATCGCGCCGGAGCCCGCCGCGTAGTCCCGGCCGGCCTGGAGTACCCGCTGCTCGCCCCTGGCCCGCTGCTCGGGAGTGGGCGGGCGGCCTTCGATGAGCGCGTCCGCGACCCGGGGCGGCGCACCGTCCAGGACGGGGACGGGCGGGTCGTGCGAGAGCCCGCCCGACCCGGCGAACAGCACCCGCCGGCCCAGTGCGGCGGCGGCCTCGCCGACCGCTGTGCCGAGCGCCCGGACGCGGCCGACCGGACCGAGCGGAGTGGCGACCCCGTTCACGAACACCGGCACGACGGGGACGCGGTCGATCCCGCCGAACAGCACTTCGAGCGGCTGCGCGAACCCGTGGTCGACGGTCATCCGCGCCGAGACGGTGAGGTCGACGCCGCGGTCCAGGACCCCGCGTGCCAGCGCGCGGGCCGCCTCGGTGTCCACCGGCAGCGGCCCGGCGGCCGAGCCGAAGTCGCCGACGGCGGTGGCCTCCGTGGCCAGGCAGAACGGCGGCATCTCCTTGTAGAAGAAGCCGTTGTAGTGATCCGGGGCGTACAGCACCACCAGCTCGGGATCGAAGGCGCGGACGAAGTCGCGCGCCTCGCCGACGGCGGCGTCGACCGCCGCGCGGACGTCGGGCGGTGGATCGTTCCTGCCGATGAGCGGCGAATGGGAGAGGCCGACGGCGGCCGCGGTCATGGGGCGCTCCTCACTGTCCGGGGGCGGGCGGGTGGACGACGAGCTTGCCGGTCAGCTCCCCGTCGATCATGAGCTGGAAGCCCTTGTGGATCTCGTCCAGCGGCAGCGTGCGGTCGATCGGCGGGCGGACGCCGGTGGCCTCCATGAGCCGGAGCAGCGCGACGAGCTCGCCGCGCGTGCAGCCGGTCGAGCCGAGGATGCGCTGCTGGAGGTAGAAGACGCGGCCGAGGTCGGCGGGCGGGTTCGTGCCGCTCGTCGCGCCCGCGACCACCACGGTGCCGCCGGGACGCAGCGACTTCAGCGAGTGCGACCAGGTCGCCTCGCCGACCGTCTCGATGACGACGTCGACGCGCTCGGGCAGCCGCTCCCCGCTCGGCACCGCGGCGCGGGCCCCCCACTCGACTGCCTGGAGGCGCTTGTCCTCGCTGCGGCTGGTGGCGTAGACGACGGCACCGGCGGCGACGGCCAGCCTGATCGCGGCGGACGCGACGCCGCCGCCCACCCCCTGCACCAGCACCCGGTCGCCTGCGGTGATCTTCGCCTGGGTGAACAGCATCCGGTAGGCGGTCGTCCAGGCGACCGGCAGGCAGGCGGCCTCGTCGAAGGACAGCCAGCCGGGCTTGCGGACGAGGTTGCGGGTCGGCACGGCCAGGTACTCCGCGAACGCGCCGTCGTGGCGTTCGGACAGCAGGGCCCGGTCCGGGTCCAGGGTCTCGTCGCCGCGGCCCGCGTCCGGGTCGGCGATGACGGGGTGGACGATCACCGCGTCGCCGTTCTCGTCGTAGCCCGCGGCGTCGCAGCCGAGGATGATCGGCAGCCGGTCGGGGGGATGTCCGACGCCGCGCAGCGTCCACAGGTCGTGCATGTTGAGCGAGGAGGCGACGACCCGGACGACCGACCAGCCGGGCCGGAACCCGGGCTCGGGCACGTCGTCCAGGACGAGCCCGGCGAGCGGGTCGGCGGCGCTCTGGGAGACGGCGGTGGCTGCAAGCATGCCCCCACGCTGGCCGACGGCCGCCGCTCCGCCCCAGCACGTGTGCCGTCCTGCGGCACGAGGGTTGGAACGCGGCCGGGCCGGTGCGGTTGCCTCGGCGCATGACCTCGACGACTCGACCCCGGCACGCGGCCACCGGGACGCCGCGCGGGGCGCTGCGGCGCCCGGCCGGGATGGCGCGCGACATCGACGTCTCCGGGCTGGTGGACGCCGAGGGCGGGCTGCTGGACCGCGCGATCTTCACCGACCGGCGGCTCTACGAGCAGGAGCTGCGCCGGGTCTTCGCGCCGAGCTGGCTGTTCCTCGCTCACACCGGCCAGTTCCGCAGGCCGGGCGACTTCTTCACCACCGCCATGGGCGAGGACCCGGTCATCGTCACCATGGACCGGAACCAGCGGGTCCGCGCCTTCCTGAACTCCTGCCGGCATCGCGGCGCCCGGGTGTGCCGCGCCGACGAGGGCGCGACGCGCAACTTCACGTGCACCTACCACGGCTGGTCCTACGACCTGGAGGGCCGGCTGGTGAGCGTGCCCAACCGGGCGGGCTATCCCGAGTCGTTCGACACGGGGGAGTGGGGCCTCGTCGAGGTGCCCCACGTCGAGGAGTACCGCGGCCTGATCTTCGGTACGTGGAACCCCGAGCCGGTGCCGTTGCGCGAGTCGCTCGGCGACATGGCCTGGTACATGGACGCGATGCTCGACCACGACGAGCACGGCACGGTCGTCGTGGGCGGCGTCCACAAGTGGGTGCTCGAAGGCAACTGGAAGCTGGCCGCCGAGCAGTTCGCGACGGACTGGTACCACGTCAACATGAGCCACGCGTCCGCGCTCATGGTCCTGTCGCCCACCGGCACGATGCCCAAGGACGAGATCGTCCATCGCGCGGGACGGCAGTACACCGACCCCAAGGGGCACGGCGCGGGATTCCCCGTCCACCCCAAGAACCGGTTCGATGCCCGGACCGTCCACGAGTGGACGGACTACGAGGCCCTGCGCGAACGGCTGGGCGAGGCCCGCGTGGAGGGGCCGCTGACGAACGGGCACGCCACCGTCTTCCCCAACTTCTCCTACCTGCCGGTCAACGGGTCCATACGCGTCTGGCACCCCAAGGGACCCGACCGGATGGAGGTGTGGGCCTGGACGATCGTCGACGCGTCCATGCCGGACGAGGTCCGCGAGGCGCAGCGCCGCTACAACCTGCGCACGTTCGGTCCCAGCGGGATCTTCGAGCAGGACGACGGCGAGAACTGGAGCGAAGTGCAGGCCGTCTCGCACGGCTTCATCAGCAACGGCGTCCCGCTCAACTACCAGATGGGCCTCGGCTCCGAGCGGGAGGACGGCCGGCACCCGGGCACGACCAGCGAGCTCTACAGCGATGCCGCAGGGCGGGGCTTCTACGCGCGCTGGCGTGAGCTGATGAACACGCCCGCCTGGCACGAGGAGGACTGATGAGCAAGGGCATCCGTGTCGCCGCGCTGGACGACATCCCCGAGGGCGAGGGCATCGCCGTCGGCAAGGAACTCACCGGCACGGGCGACGGCATCGCGTTGCTGCGCGACACCGACGGCAGCGTGTGGGCGCTCGACGACACATGCACCCACGAGGACGCCTCGCTGGCGGACGGGTGGGTCGAGGACGGATTCGTCGAATGCCCGCTCCACGCCAGCCGGTTCTGCCTGAAGAACGGCGAGGTGCAGGGCCTGCCCGCGACGAAGAGCACTTGCCCGCACCGGGTGGAGGTCCGCGACGGCGAGGTGTACCTCTTCCCGGGCGAAGCGCCATGAGGGTGGTGATCGTCGGCGGCGGTGTCGCCGGCGTCAGCACGGTGGCGGCGCTCAGGGTGGGCGGCTTCGGCGGCGACCTCACGCTGGTCGACGTGGGGGAGTTCCCTTACGATCGTCCGCCGCTGTCGAAGGAGTACCTCGCCGGGACCAGGGACCTGGAACAGCTCGCCCTCCAGTCCCCGCGGTGGTTCGACGAGCGGGACGTGCGGCTGGTCAACCTGACCCGGGTCGCCGCGTTGCGCCCGGGGGACGGCGGCGTGGAACTCGAAGACGGATCGGTGCTGCCCGCCGACCGGGTGGTGCTGGCGACCGGCGGTGGTGCGGCACGGCCGCCCGTTCCCGGAGGCGACGACGACCGGGTGCACGTGCTGCGCACGGTCGAGGACGCCGACCGGCTCCGCGCGTCGCTGCCGCCGGGAGCGCGCGTCCTCATCGTCGGCGCCGGGCTGATCGGCGCCGAGGTCGCCTCGACCGCGGCGGGCCTCGGCTGCGAGGTCGTCCTGGCCGACCCGGCGACGCCACTGGTGTCCGCCGTCGGTGCCGAACTGGCCGCCTGGCTGCACGAACGGCACACCGTCAAGGGCATCGTGACCCTGCGAGCCGGAGTGGAGTCGTTCGTCCCGGCGGCCGACGGCGTCGAGGCGCACTTCACCGGTGGATCCGGAGCGCGGGTATTCGACGCCGTGGTCCTCGGCGTCGGGATGGTGCCCCAGACCGGGCTGGCAACGGCGGCCGGCCTCGCCGTCGAACGCGGGATCGTCGTGGACCCCCGCCAGGTGACCTCGAACCCGGCAGTGCTGGCGGTGGGGGACTCCGCCGGCGCGGGGCACTGGGAGGCCGCCCAGCACGACGGCGCGCGGGCGGCGGCGACCCTCCTCGGCCTGCCCGCGCCGGAGCCGATCGCCCCCTGGTTCTGGACGGACCGGCACGGGAGCCACGTCGAGGTCGCCGGTCACATGGACCGGGCCGAACGGATCATCGTCCGCGGCTCCTACGACGACCCCGGCTTCTCGGTGTTCGGACTGCGCGCCGGCATGGTCGTGGCCGCCGCGGCGGTGGACGACCCGGCCGCCGTCCGGGCCGGCCGCAGGATGATCGACCGGCGCGTCCGGGTCGATCCGGCGCGGCTGTCCGACCCTTCCGTGAACCTGCGCCACCTGCTGCGCGGGTGACGTGCCGCTGCGCGGCACGACCCGTACCGCCCCGCGTCGGAGAAGGGATCGAATGACACCCGTGAGCACCGCCACCGAGCAGAGCCGGTCGCGCGCGGGCACGCGCGCCGACCGCGACACCCATTTCGAGGTCGAGCAGTTCTACTACGCGGAGGCCGACCTCCTCGACGCCGGGCGCTACGCCGACTGGCTCGACCTGCTCGCCGACGACCTGGACTACTGGATGCCGACGCGCACCAACAGGCTCCGGCGGCAGCAGGCGCTGTCCGTGGCGGCGCGCGGCGAGGCCGCCTACTACGACGAGACCAAGGAGAGCCTCGCCTGGCGCGTCCGCCGGTTCGACTCCGGCATGGCGTGGGCCGAGGACCCGCCGTCCCGCACCCGGCACCTGATCACGAACGTGCGGGTCCGGCACGTGGATCCGGCCGGTGACCCCGGTTTCACCGATGACGACCTGCTCGTGCGGTCGGCCTTCCTCGTCTACCGGAACCGGCTGGAGCGCGAGGAGAACGTGTTCGCCGGCAGCCGCGAGGACGTGCTGCGCCGCGCCGGCGACGGCTTCCTGGTCGCCCGGCGGGCGATCCTGCTCGACCAGAACATCCTGCTGGCGAAGAACATCTCGACCTTCTTCTGAGGGGAAATCCTGTGCCCGACCTCGACCTCAAGCAGCACCAGGTGCCCACCTCGCTCGGCGAGATCGCCGTCGCCGAGGCGGGCGAGGGGCCGGTGCTGGTGATGCTGCACGGAGGCGGCCCGGGGGCGTCCGGCGTCTCCAACTACCGGCAGAACCTTCCGGCGCTGGCCCGGCGCTTCCGCGTCCTGCTGCCCGACCAGCCGGGCTTCGGCGGCAGCTACCGCCCCACCGCGGCCGACCTCGAGGAGAGGTCCATCACCGAGATCACGGTGGACGCCCTCTTCCAGGCGCTGGACGCGCTCGGCGCCGGCTCCTTCCACCTGCTGGGGAACAGCCTGGGCGGCGCCGCCGCGATCGCGATGGCACAGCGGCGTCCCGAGCGCGTCGACCGGCTGGTGCTGATGGCGCCCGGCGGCGGCTGGCTGCCGACCGGGCCCACCCCCACCGAGGGGCAGAAGGCGATGTTCCGCTACTTCAACGGCGACGGGCCGAGCGAGAAGAAGATGGCCGCCTTCATCCGCACCATGGTGTTCGACCACGCGCGGTTCGGCGCGGACGTCGTCCGGGCGCGCTACGAGGCGTCCCTCGACGAGAGCCACATCGAGTTCTACCACCACTACAACGCCGCCTTCGCCGAACGCGGCGGCATGGACCCGCTGTGGCGCGACCTGCACAAGATCAAGGCGCCGACGCTGCTGCTGTGGGGACGCGACGACCGCACGATCACTCTCGACGGCGCCCAGCTCATGCTCAAGCAGATCCGCGACGTGCGGCTGCACGTGTTCGGACGGTGCGGCCACTGGGTGCAGCTGGAGCAGGCGCGCGAGTTCGAGGAACTCGTCACCGGCTTCCTGGCGGGACGGTCATGAGCGGCTGGCTCGACGGCGACGTCGCGTTGATCACCGGCGGCGGTTCGGGCATCGGCCGCGCCGTCGCGGAACGGTTCGTGGCTGAGGGCGCCGCGGTGACCGTCCTCGGCCGCGACGAGGAGCAGCTCCGGGACGTCGTCCGGTCCCTGCCGGACCCGTCCAGGGCGCACATGGCCGTCGCGGACGTCCGTGATCCGGCGGGGCTGCACGCCGCCGTGTCCGAGACGGTCGAGCGCTTCGGCAGGCTCGACACCCTCGTCGCCAACGCCGGAATCTGGGACTACCAGCGGCAGCTCACCCGGCTCACCGCCGGCGAGATCGACGCCGCCTTCGACGAGCTGTTCTCCATCAACGTCAAGGGCTATCTGCTGTCCGCCGAGGCGGCGTGGAGGGAGCTGGTGAAGACGCGCGGCAGCATCGTCATGACGCTGTCCAACTCGTCCTTCTACGTCAACGGCGGCGGCCCCCTCTACACCGCCAGCAAGCACGCCTGCCTCGGGCTGATGCGCGAACTCGCCTACGAGCTCGCGCCCAAGGTGCGGGTGAACGGCGTCGCCTGCGGCGGCATGCGGACCGACCTGCGAGGGCCGGAGTCGCTCGCCCTCCAGGACCGCTCGATCGAGGCGTCCTTCGGCAAGAGGCGAGACGACGCCGCGCCCCCGCCGATCCCGCTGCACGACTCCAGCACCGACCCGCACGACTTCACCGGCCCGTACGTGCTGCTCGCCGCCCGCGACCAGAGCGGCCCCATCACCGGACAAGCCATCTCCGTCGACGGCGGCATCGGCGTACGCGGCTTCGCGCGCCCCGCCGGCGGCGACCACCTCTGAGGAGCCGACCGTGCCGCACCCCCACCCCGCCAACTCCGGGCTCAACGTCGACATCAACCCCGCGTCCGCGGTCGCGCGCAACGCCCGCCACCACGGTGAGGTCACGGCCGTCCGGTACGAGGGCGGAGACCTGACGTACGCCGAGCTGGACGAGAAGGCGGCGCGGCTGGCGGGCGTTCTGTCCACGGGCGGCGTCGCAGCTGGGGACCGCGTCGCCCATCTGGGCCTGAACAGCGCGTCGTTCCTGGTCACGATGCTGGCCTCATTCCGGATCGGGGCCATCTTCGTCCCGGTCAACTTCCGCCTCGCCGGTCCCGAACTGGAGCGCGTGCTCGACCGGAGCGGCGCCGCCACGATCGTCTGCGAGGAGGGGCATCGCGCCGCGGTCGAGAAGGTGCGCGACCGTACCGGGCTCAGGCGGTTCCTCCTCGTGGACGACGACCCGCAGGTCCCCGCCACCGGCGGCTGGGAGCCGTGGTCCGGCCCGATCGCCGCGGCCACGCCGGTCTCGCCGGTGGTGGCCAAGGGGTTCGACGACCCGGCGATCCTGATGTTCACCTCGGGAACCACCGGCCTGCCCAAGGGCGTCATCCTGACCTACGGCAACACCTGGTGGAACTCCGTCAACGTGGACACGGTGATCGACACCCGGCGGGGGGACGTGACGCTCGCGGCGGCCCCGCTCTTCCACATCGGGGCGCTGAACAGCTTCGTGCTGCGCACGCTCGTCCGCGGCGGCACCGTGGTCGTGCGGCGCTCCTTCGAACCGAAGGCGTTCCTGGACGACCTGGTGAGCTTCCGGGTGAACTCCCTGTTCGCGGTCCCCGCCATGCTGGCCGCCCTGGGGCGGGTGCCCGGGGTCTTCGACGCCGACCTCGGCGACCTGCGCTCGGTCGTGGTCGCCGGCGCGCCCGTGCCGCCGTCCCTCATCGAGCGGTACGCCGCGCACGGCATCCTCCTCCAGCAGGCATGGGGGCTCACCGAGACCGCGCCGTTCGCGACCCACCTGCCGGCCGAGCGCACCCTGGACAAGCTCGGCTCGGCCGGCATCCCGATGCCGCACACGCAGGTGCGCGTCATCGACCCGGAGACCGGCAGGCCCGTGCCGCCGGGCGTCTCCGGGGAGATCGTCGTCCGCGGGCCGAACGTCACGCCGGGCTACTGGGAGGACCCCGAGGCGACCGCGGCCGCTTTCGACGACGCCGGCTGGTTCCACTCCGGCGACATCGGACGCTTGGACGACGACGGTCACCTCTACATCGTCGACCGGCTCAAGGACATGATCATCAGCGGCGGGGAGAACGTCTACCCGGCCGAGGTCGAGCGCGCGCTGGCCTCCATGCGGGAGCTCGCCGACGTCGCCGTGGTCGGGACGGCCGACGAGGAGTGGGGCGAGACCGTGGTCGCCGTGGTGTCGCTGGCCGGGGACACGCCGGTCACGCTCGACGATGTCCGCGACCACGCCGCCGAGCGGCTGGCCAGGTACAAGCTGCCCCGCAGGCTGAAGATCGTCGAAAGCGTGCCCCGGAACGCGTCCGGCAAGCTGGACAAGGCCGTCATCCGCCGGCTCGTGGACGGGGCGGGCTGACATGACCGCGGTGCCGGGCCTGCGGGTCGCCGTCGAGGACTGGACGCGCGTCGCCGGACGGATGCGGGTGCACGGCGACGGCGTCGAGACCGCCGTCCAGGTGGAGCGATGCGCCGCCGGGCGGCTCCGGGACGCCTACCCCGTGGGCGCCCGCGATCTGGAGGTGCGCGTGCCGGACGCCGTGGCGGGCGACGCGCTCTCCGCTCTGCTGCGGGCGCTGGCCGACGCCGTCAGGAAGGCGGACCCGGCCTGCCGTCGTGTCGTGTTCGCCGCCCCTGAGGGCGACGTGGACCGGGTCGCCGCCGCCGAATCCGCCGGCTTCCGCTACGTCGTGGACGTCGACCTGGGCGAGACGGCTCTCAGCCTGCTGGTGTCCGAGCCATCTCCGGCCGATCTGGACCTCCGCCACGTGCCGGGCACGTAGCGGAGATTCAGGCGAAGGCGCGCACAGGCGGCGGTGCGGCGGCACGGCGCGTCCCCGGACGTCCAAGATGTCGATGGCCGGGTGGTTGTGCGGCGGGTCGGCCGCAGGACGGTCACTCTGACGCCCGTTTATCGCCACGGGCGCCTACGCAACGCAAAGGAGATCGATCCCCATGTGGCGTTTATTCACCATTCTCGGCTGTGCCGTCGGCGTTGTCCTCTGCGGCGTCCTCGGTGGTGCCCTCGGCGGCGGTTCCGCCGGCGTCGCCGCCGGCGTCGTCGGCGCCCTCCTCGGCGGCGCCAGCGGTGGTATCACCGCCAACGGGAAGTTCGGCGACCTCATCAGCGGCCTCGCCAACGACATCGCCATCACCGTCGCGGTCGTCCTCGGCGGTGCCGTCGCCGTCGTCCTCGGCGGCGTGCTCACGGGTGCCATGGACGGCGTCTGGGGCATCTTCGGCGGCATTGTCGGCGGCTTCTTCGGCGGCCTTTTCGGCGGTGGCTGCGTCGGCTTCCTCGTCGGCGTCGTCGCCCTCCGCGTCGTCGTCCGCCGTAAGCGTGACGACTAGCTCGCCCTCGGGGCCGCTCGGCGGCTGCGAGGTGTGCAACCGGGGGACCGGCATGCCATGCCAGTCCCCAGCACTGACTGGTCCCGTGGTTGAAGCCACGGGACCAGACTCTGTTTTGGGGCGCCTGTTCAGGTCCCAGAGATCCCCACGCCTCACGCTGCCCGCCTGGCCCGCATCAGGTGCCCGGCCGCCGCCGCGCTCATCCGGCGCAGGGCCGGTGCCTGGGCGCGGATGTCGAGGCGGCCGGTGAGCGCCGCCACGGACATGGCCGCCACCGCCCGGCCGCCGGGGCCGAGGACGGGGACGGCGACGCAGCTGAGACCGGGCGTCGACTCCTCGTGGTCGAACGCCACGCCCTCGCGGCGGATGCCGGCGATCTCGCGGACGAGCCGCTCGGGATCGGTGACGGTGTTCGTCGTGAGCGGCCGCAGGTCGGCCCGCAGCACCTGCTCCAGCGCCTCGTGGTCGTAGGCGAGCAGGACCTTGCCCACGGCCGTGCAGTAGGCGGGTACCCGCCCGCCGATACGCGAGGGCGAGCGTGCGGGCCGGTGCCCGTGCAGTTTCGCCAGGTAGACCACGTCAGTGCCGTGGAGGGCCGCGAGGTGGACGGTCTCGTGGGTCAGCTCGTACAGGTCCGTGAGGAACGGGATGAGCGCGTCCCGGATCCGCGCGTGGTCGGGGACGTACACGCGGCTGCCCAGCTCGTGCAGCCGCTCTCCCAGCCGGTACTTCGGACCGACCTTCTCGACGACGCCGTTGCGCTCCAGGACGCCCAGCAGCCGGAACGCGGTGGACTTGCTCATCCGCGCGCGCCGGGCCAGCTCGCTCACGCCGATCCCGGCGCCGGCCTGGTCGCCGAACGACAGGAGCAGGCTGACGGCCTTGTCGACGGCGGCGCGGTCATCGCGCTTGGGAGTGCTCATGGCGTGCTCCGAAGTGTCACTTAAAACTGACGCATGACGCGTTTAATGGACACAGAATCGAGGACGCGCGGTCCGACTGTCAAGTTAGACGCGTGTCCATTTCAATGGACGGCCTTCTGTGTGCCACGGAGCGGCACGGGCACGTGCCCTGATCGGAGGGGTTTCCATCCTCGTGGAACCGACCCCATGTGGCCTGGGTCACGAAGATCCAGCCCCGTCGAGGAGGCCCTCCGTGTCCGAAACCGCTGTCCCGTCCGCCGCGCACGCGGGCCCAGCCGGCGCCCAGCGCAAGGTGTCGCGCGTCGCCGCCGCCAGCCTCATCGGCACCACCATCGAGTACTACGACTTCGCGGTCTACGGCACGGCCGCCGCCCTCGTCCTCGGGCCGGCCTTCTTCCCGTCCGGTACCCCGGCGGCGCAGACGCTGGCCGCGTTCCTCACCTTCGCCGGCGCCTTCATGGCGAGGCCGGTCGGGGTGGTGCTGTTCGGCACCATCGGGGACCGGCTGGGCCGCAAGCAGGCCCTCGTGGTGTCGCTGCTGCTGATGGGGGCGGCGACGGTCGGCGTCGGCCTGCTGCCCACCTACGCGTCCGCCGGGCTGGCGGCGCCCGTCCTCCTGGTCGCGCTCCGCCTGCTGCAGGGCGTCAGCATGGGCGGCGAATGGGGCGGCGCGGTGCTGCTGGCCGCCGAGCACGCGCCGCCCGGCCGCCGGGCGCTGTACGCGTCCATACCGCAGGCCGGTCCGCCGCTCGGCTTCCTGCTGTCCAGCGTCGTCATCCTGCCCACGCTCGCCATCGCCGGACGGGACGGCTTCGCCGCCGGAGCCTGGCGGATCCCCTTCCTGCTCAGTGCCGTCCTCATCCTCATCGGCATCTGGGTGCGCATGCAGGTGACCGAGTCGCCTGTCTTCAGCACCACGCCGCGCCGCACCGGCTCCCGCTTTCCTCTCGGCACCCTGGTCAAGGAGCACCCCGGACGGCTGCTGCTGGGCATCGGCACGGCGATCGGCGGATCGGCCGTCTACTACCTGACGATCGTCTACAGCCTCCAGTACGGTCCCGCCGCGCTTGACATCTCGCAGAACACGGTGCTGGCCGCCGCCAGCGCGGCCGCCGCCTGCGGCGCCCTCGCCACCGGTCCCGGCCGCCCGGCTGGCCGACCGGGTGGGCCGGCGGCCGGTGATGCTGGCCGGCCTCGCCGGCTGCGTCCTGTGGTCAGTGCCCATGTTCGGCTCGCTGCGGACCGGGAACGGCCTCCTGATCACCGGCGCGTTCGCCGTGGGGCTCGTCCTGTTCACGCTGAGCTTCGCCCCGATCGCCGCGTTCCTGCCGGAGCTGTTCCCCGCCCGGCTCCGCTACACCGGCGCCTCGGCCACCTTCATCGTCGCCAACACCCTCGGCGGCGGCTTCGCCCCGGTCGTCGCCACCTGGCTGACCTCGCACTGGGCGTCGCCGTTCGTGCTCAGCGCCTATGCGGGCACGCTGTGCCTGGTCAGCCTCGTGTGCGTGCTGGCTCTTCCCGAGACCCGCGACAACGAGTTCTCAAGCTGACGAAGCCGGGGCAGGGCCCGGCCCAGCGCCCTGCCCCGCCGTCAGCGCAGATCGTTTCCGTGAGTCCTGGCGACCCCCATCGCCCCGGTGCCCGGCTGCACCCGCGGCACGCTCACCACCACGTGGACCAGGCTCTCACCGTCCAGCGACTCGTAGACGTGCGGCCGGTCCGCCGGATAACGCACGAAGTCGCCCGCCGCCAGCTCCGCGGCGGAGCCGACCGGCCCGGCCCGCACCCGCCCGCTGATCACGTACAGATGCTCCAGCGTGCCGACCGGATGCGGCTGCGACGGCTCGGGCGCGGGCCCCGGCCCGATGCGCAGCAGATAGTTCTCGATCACTCCGGAGCCGTAGACGTGGTCGAGGGACCGGGACCGGAAGCCGCCGTGGTCCCGCCACACCACCTCGTCGCCGCGCTGCACGACCATCACCTGCTCGTGCTCGGCGACCAGCCGCGTCACCGGCACGCCCAGCGCCTCCGCGACCGCGAACAGGGTGTCCACGGTCGGGTTCCCCGATCCCTGCTCGATCGTGGACAGCGTCTGCTTCGCCAGCCCCGCCTGCCGCGCGAGCTCGGTCAGGGACATCCCCCGCTGCTCTCTCAGCAGCCGCATGTTGCGAGCCACGACGCTGTTCCCCGACGACACGCGACCACTGTAAGCCCCGGCTCGCTATCGTGCCTTGAGCGGTAAGGGGTTTTGCCGCGATGAGACGGGAAGCGGGGGGTTCGGGTGTCTTCGGGGCGACCGCGGCTGCCGGACCTGCGCCGGCTTCTCGCCGACGAGCCCGCCGACCCGGAGGTGGTCGAGCAGGCCCGGCGGCGCAAGGAGTCGGCACTGCTGGACTTCGGGGTCGGGCAGAGCACGGTGGCGTCCTGGCTGTACGCCAAGTGCCACCACCACATCCCGACCACCGCGATCCCGACCGCCGCGGTGGTCGCCTTCGGCGACGGCGCCCGCGCGCTGCTCTACAACCCCTGCTTCTTCATGGAGCTGGACTTCGACGGGGTGAAGTTCGTCCTGTTCCACGAGGCCCGTCACCTGATGCACCGGCACCTGCACGTGGACGAGGACCTGCGCAGCGACCCGGCGTTCACGCTCGCCGCCGAGGTGGCCATCAACCACGTGGCCCTGCAGCGGCTGCGGTGGTCCGGCCTGCCCACCGTCCCGTCGGACGGCGGCAAGGGCGCCCGGGAGCCGGTCGGCATCGACCCCACGACGGTCTACGAGCAGTACCGGGAAGATCTGCAGGGACAAGGGCTGTCCCCGCTGCCGTACGACGAGTTCATCTACACCGACCTGACCGTGTACGGCGAGTTGCGGCGGATGAAGGCGTTCAACGAGCCCACGCCGAGGTTCTGCATCCACCTGGACGGTGACGACGCCGCCGATGCCCGGCCGGGCGTGCCGCTCGACCCCGAGACCGTGGAGCGGCTGGGCGACGAGGTGCTGCGTCAGGTGATGCAGGCGGCGCTCCGGGGCGACCCGGCGGCGCGCGCCGAGCTGCTCGACCTCGCCGACCGGACGGCCGACGGCGGCGAGAGGCTGACCCGGCTCTGGGGCACACTCGGCCTGGAGAAGCTGCGCGGCACCACCCCGAAGACCCGCCGCGTCGACTGGTGGCAGCGGTGGCTGGTCGACGTGCTCGCCTCGAAGCTGAGCGAGAGCGACCGGCTGATCTACCCGAAGAAGCACGGAGCGATCCTGCTGGCGCTCGGCCACGACCCGATGCTGACCCGGCGCGGGCCGGAGCGGACGAAGGTGGTGCTCATCGCGTTCGACACGTCCGGGTCGATGCCGGACTCCGTGGTCGAATGGCTCACCACCCTGGTCGGGCAGACCGACGGGGTGGAGAGCCACTGGCTGAGCTTCGACGGGGTCGTGACGCCGTTCGTGCCCGGGGAGCGGGTCGTGGGCGGGGGAGGGACCGACTTCCAGAACGTCGTCGACTATGCCGAGGGCCGGGCCGAAGTGCAGGGAAAGCCGTTGGCGGTGGAGCCCGATGCGATCATCATGGTGACCGACGGGTACGCGCCGCACGTCACCCCCGCCGACCCCGAACGGTGGATCTGGCTCATCACCGACGGCGGCGACGACTGGCCGGACCGGCACGATCCCCCGATGGCCTGCCACCGCGTCACGTCCGGACGATGATCGAGGAGACAGCAGCAGTGACCGTTACGGAGCCGTCCGAGACGGAGCGGATCGCGGGCCGGCGCTGGCGGCCGACCGCGACCTACCCGGACCCGCAGGACGACGGCCCCACCGCCAAGCTGGAGAAGTTCATCGACGCGATGGTCGCCACCGGCCAGACCGGGCAGATCTTCGGCGAGCACGGGATCGGCAAGACGTCCACGTTCGTGTCGTACGTGCCGAAGCGGTTCCCGGGCACCACCCTGGTCGTCATCCCCGCGGCCAACCTCACCCCCGACGACCTGCTCGTCAACGCCCCGGTGCGCGACGACCACAGCGGTGAGCTGGTGCTGCGCCAGCTCGTCATGCGGCAGCTCGTCCCGGGCAAACCGTTCGTCCTGCTCATCGACGACTCGCTGCAGGCGGGCAGCACCGTGCAGTCGCAGCTGATGCAGATCGCCTGCAACTGGACGCTGGGCGAGTACGACCTGCGGGAGCTGGGCTGCGTCGGGGTGTTCCTCACCGACAACGAGTCGCTGGCCGAGACCAGCGTCCGCCGCTCCGACCTGGCGATCCTGGACCGGATGGTCACCATCCGCCTGGGCCCGAACGACACCGCGTGGCGGCAGGCGCTCGCCGCGCGGTTCCCCGACCGGGATCTGCGCGAGGTGTTCCGGGAGTGGGCCTCGCTGAGCCCGCGGCTGCGCTACCTGCTGTCCCCGCGCACCCTGCAGCACGTGCTCGACTGCGCCCGCGCCGGGTTCCCGCTCGCCTGGGGGCTGCCGCTGCTGAACGGCGCCCGGCTCTCGCTGACCGAGGAGGGCAAGGACGGCGAGCCGGGCCGGGACCGGACGGCGGACGTGCTGGACGCCATCGCCGCGGCGGTCGGGGCGAGCAACCCGGCCACCGTCACCGATCCGGTCCGCCGCATCCTGCGGGCCGCGATGACCCACCGCTGGGCCGTGCTGCTCCAGGGGCCGCCGGGATGCGGCAAGACGGAGATCACCAAGCAGATCGCCCGGGAGGAGACCGGACGCGACCCGGTCTACTTCTCGCTGCCGGTGACCAACGTCGAGGACCTGTGCGTGCCGGTGCCCGCCCCGGACGGGTCGCTGAGCGCCATGCTCGCCCGGTCGCTGCTCGACCCGGAGCCCAAGGTGCTGGTCTGGGACGAGTACAACCGGCCGAAGGACAAGGCGACCTTCGCCAAGCTGATGGAGGTCACCCAGGAGTGGACGCTCGCCGGGCGCCGGATCCCGAACCTCCGCGCCCAGGTGGCGCTGCAGAACCCGCCCTACCACCTGGGCCGCAAGCTGCTCGTCGCCGCCAACAACGTGGCGCAGGCCAGCCGCTTCACGATCAGCTACGAGGTGCGCCCGGACGACATCCCGGCCAACGAGTGGCTGATCTCGACCTACGGGGAGACGGCCGAGACGGTCCTGGAGTGGTGGAAGAACGACATCGACGACGAGGGCCGCGACTGGGTCACCAAGCGCACCCTGGAGCGGCTGATCAAGCTGCACGAGGCGGACATGCCGCTGGAGCCGGGCCTGATCTACCTCGGTGACGGCGAGTACGCTCCGGTGCCGCTGTCCGCGCTGGAGGCGCGGCTGGCCGGCCGGAAGAACATCGGCCTGGTCGAGATCGCCAGGAACCGCGCGAGCTGGGAGGCCCGGCTGGCGGCCGCGGCCGAGACGTCCGCCGAGGGCACCGACGACACGGACCTGGTCCACCAGGTGTTCTCCAACGCCGAGGTGTCCCAGCTCGAACGGCATCTCGACGTCGTGGCCCGGCTGCTGCCGTACCTGCCGCCGAAGCTGCGGGCCACGTACGTCGTCGGGCAGACCCCCGAGCGGCAGCGCTTCTGGGTGGCCGCGCTGGCCCGGATGGCCGAACTGTCCGTACGTCCCTAGGAGCCGGCGACCTTCTCTTCGCGCTCGTCCTCCTCGTCCTCTTCATCGGCGCAATCGCAGTCGCAATCGCACTCGGTGCCGCAGACGCAGTCGTCCTCCTCGCAGTCGCAGTCGCAATCGCAGTAGCAACCGCAGGGGTCGTCCTCCCAGTCCTCGTCGAGGTCCTCCTCGATGTCGAACTTGCGGATCATCGGGACGGACACGGTGGACTGTTCGTGGTCCACCGTCCAGGAGTTGCGGAAGAAGTCGAACTTCAGGTGCCGGCAGCCGTCGGACTCGGCGAACAGGATCGGCGGGACGAGGAAGTGCGCCGCGTCGACGGTGGCCGCGGTGGCGATGAAGGTCTTGGCCGAGGGGAAGGGCGGCCCGCCCTGGCAGGCGGCGAAGTTCACCGGGGCCGGCGATTCCTTGCCGAGAACGTGGATGCGGTTGCCCTCGACGACGAACATGTCCGGGTCGAGAAGCACGTCCTCGCCGAGCATCAGGATCGGTGCGGGCATGATGTCCGCCTTCGCGGCGTCCTGAGCCTGGGTGTACTGCTTGATGACGTCGCCGTTGCGCGTCGTGTCGAAGTGAGGCCCGAGGACGTCGCCGCTGCAGATCCCGCAAGCGCAGTCGGGCAGTTCGTCGGTGTTGGGCTGCTCCGGCTCCGGGAACAGCATGGACTTGTCGAACGGCACGACCGGCGACTCGCCGCTCTTGCCCTTGAGGAACGCCGGGATCCAGTCCGTGCCCTCGGCCTCGATCACCTCCGAATCGCAGAGGGACCGGAACGCGGCGTCGCCGACCTTGCAGTTGAAGTAGTCCAGGAGCGTGATCGCGGCGCATTCGGCCGGCGAGAGCCCGCCGTCTTCGGCGAACCAGAAGTCGTAGCCGTTCGCGACGTAGCGCACACCGCGGAACCGCTTGTGGACGAACGGCTCGCTGCCGGACGCCGGGGCCAGGCCGTTCCAGTGCGCGGCGGCGACCCGGTTGTAGTAGGCGTCGGCGTGCCGGGCGAGTTCGGGGGCGAAGACGCTCTCGCCCGTCCAGTAGCAGGCCTTGCCGAACAGCGCGCCGATCTCCGGATCGTGCCCGAGCCCGGCGTCGGTGAAGATCAGCTCGGTGCGCAGGAACACCTTGCGGCCGTCGCGGTAGGGCGCGCCCTCGTGCTCGTACCGCTGGTCGAAGACCACGCAGGTGAAGGGCTCGATCGCGGTGAGCGCGCCGCCGTCCACGAGGTCGAGCGCGGGCTCGCCCTCGCCGCCGGTGAGGTAGAGCAGGACGGTGTAGCGGGAGACGTGGTTCCGCGCGGCGTCGTAGTAGGGCGTGTCGAGGTGCGGATGGAAATTGGCGTCGCCGGGCTCGAAACGGTTGCAGCGGAAGACGGGGTTCACGTGGGAGAAGCCGTCGAGCAGCGCTTCCGGCATCGCCTTGCGCACCGCCGCGGACAGCGCCTCCGCGAGCAGGCCCGAATGGAAGATGAAGCGTTCGCCGCCGCGCGACGAGGCGTTGAGCGGCGGGACGTAGAGGTTCAGCGAGTCCAGATCCTCAAGGCGGGACCGCGCGGGGGCCGGAAGCCCCAGCGAAAGCGTGTACGCGCCCTTCGTGAACTCCTCGCATCCGGTCAGTTCGAGGTCCAGCGGGACGTCGGAGAAGAGCCGGTCGAGCGGGAGGATGTTCTCGAACGTCCGGAACGACAGTTCGCGCGGATCGGCGAAGACGGCGGCGAGGTCCGGCATGGTCTCGACGGGCCGGGCGAACAGGTCCCGCGCCTCGCCCTCGATGCGTTCCGCGTCGACGAAACGCACCTGCTTGAACCGCGCCGTCGGATGCCAGGAGACCGCGAGCCCGTCGACCGTCCCCGCGGGTTCGGGGTCGGTCGCGTCGACCTGCGCGCGGTACCGGGCGACCTCCTCGTCGGGGGCGTGGCCGGTCGACAGGGCGAAGAACCGGTCGCGGAGTTCGATGCTCATGCGCTTCTCCAATAGCTGCGCAGTGCGGGCGGGAGCTGGGGGGCCTTGGCGAGCAGCGCCGCGCCGTCGCCGCCGACGTCCTCGCGGTACAGGTACAGCCGCTTGAGCGCGCCGGCGAACGGCGCCGCGAGCAGTGCCCGCGCCCCGTCCGTGCCGATCTCGTTGTAGCGCAGGTCGAGCTCGGTCAGGTTCTCGAACCGGTGCAGCGAGGGCATCCCCTTCTCGGTGATCACGTTTCGCTGCAGGTGCAGGCGGCGCACGCCTGCGAAGACCGGGGACGCCGCGAGGGCCGCCAGGCCGGTGTTGCCGACGCGGGAGTACCGCAGATCGAGCGATTCGAGGCGGGACCCGGCGGTCTCGACGTCGCCGGCCTCGGCGCGCAGGTACGCCGAGACGGCGAGGGTCTTGGCGCCGAGCGCGCCGATGCGCAGGTACGACAGGTCGAGTTCGGTGAGCCGGCCGAGGTCGAGCGTCGCGAGCCCGCCCGTGTCGACGGAGCCGGCCGGGTTCGGCTCGCCGTCGTCGTCGAGGTCGTCCTCCCAGTACCGGTAGTCGTCGTCACCTTCGCTCGGCGGCGGCGTGATCCGCAGTCCGGTCACGAAGGGCCCCCGCAGAGCCTGCTCGATCTGCACGGGCGCGGCGTCGGACCATTCGACGGCCACCTTCGTGGCGAACCCGTACCTGCGTTCGAGGACGGTCGCACCCGGCGGCAGCGCCGCGTCCCACCCCTGCCGGTGTTCGGCGACCAGCGCGGCGATATCGCTCTCCACGGCCGCACGGTCGGCGGGGCGGAGGCGGGCGCGCCGCTGTTCGAGACGGATCAGTGTCCCCCGGGCGTCGCCCTGCTCCAGGAGCCGGTCGCCGTAGGCGAGCCACGACGCGAGGTCGCCGGGGTCCTCCCGCAGCGTCTCTTCAATGGCGGCGATCTTCACCCGGGAGACGCTAACAGCGGCGTCGGACGGTCACCCCCGGTTTGTTGATCATTCCGTCGGCCGGGCGGGCTGGAACAGTTCGATGAGGTTGCCCGCGGGGTCGCTGAGCAGGATCTGCCGCCCGCCGGGACCGCTGACCGGATCACCGCGGAAGGACAGCCCGGCCGCGCTCAGCCGGCCGATCTCGTCATCGAGGTCCCCGACGATGATGTGGATACGGTTGCGGCCCGCGGACGCGGAGTCGGCCGGGGTCGCGCGGGCGCCGGAACTCGCCGGCCCGGACAGCAGCAGCCGCAGCGGCCCGCGGACCACGTCCGCGAAGGCGGGCGCGACATTGCTGCGCACGGTGAAGCCGAGATGGCCCGTATAGAAGTCGACTGCTGCCTGGACGTCGTCGACGAGGTACCGGACGCTGGCGAGTTCGTCGGTTGCGGTCATGGTCGCACCTCCTGTGGGTGAACGAGAGCGGCGAGCAGATGGCGGACGCGGGTGTCGATTTCGGCGGCGGTGCGGCAGAAGACCGCGTAGCCGTCGTCGCCGGCGTCTCCGGGGGCGGACGGGTCGGCGATGCTCCAGTGGACCAGCCGGGGGCGGCCGGGGAACTCCGGGCAGACCTCACGGACCTTGTCGCACAGGCTGATCACGTAGTCGAAGCGGCGGCCGGTCATGGTGTCCAGGTGCCGCGGGTGCCGATCGGCGATGTCGACGCCGTAGCGCTCGCGCAGCACCCGAACGGCATGGGGGTGGATGTCTGGTTTGGGGTGGCTTCCGGCGCTGGTCGCCTCGACGTGGCCGGCGCCGCGCCGAGTCAGCAGGGCTTCGGCGATCGGTGAGCGGGCACTGTTCCCGGTGCAGGTGAACAGGACGCGGAGCCGATCCGGTCGTCCGGCGGGCGGGGCCGGCGGTGGCGGCGGGCCCGGGTGCAGGGCAGGGTGCAGGGCCGCGCCGGCGGCGGTCAGCGCCTGCGCGCAGCGGTCCAGGTCCAGGTGGTAGTAGCTGTCGCGGGCGTCGAAGCTGCTTCGCCGCACGGTGACCAGCCCGCCCTGGCGCAGGACCCGCAGATGGTAGGAGACCAGGTTCTGCGGCTCGCCGACCAGGGCCGTGAGCTCGCGCACGCGGTGATCGCCGGCGGCCAGCTCGGTCAGCAGCCGCCAGCGCAGCGGGTGGGCGCCCAGGCGGACGAACGGCGGGGCTTGACCCGGCGGTGCCATACCGCCCACGATACATCAAAACGGCTTGATGGAATTGGAGCGGTGGTGTCCGTACCGGGAGCGGGCCGCCTGGCGCGCCGGCTGGGCACCGGTGACGCGGTGGTCATCGGGCTGGGGTCGATGATCGGGGCCGGCGTGTTCGCCGTGTTCGGCCCCGCCGCCCGAGCGGCCGGGACCGGGCTGCTGATCGGGCTCGCCCTCGCGGCGCTGGTCGCCTACTGCAACGCCACCGCGTCGGCGCAGCTGGCGGCGGTGTATCCGACCTCGGGCGGTACCTATGTCTACGGCCGCGAGCGGCTCGGGCACTGGTGGGGCTTCCTGGCCGGGTGGGGGTTCGTGGCCGGCAAGACCGCCTCCTGCGCGGCGATGGCGCTCACCTTCGCCACCTACGCCGTCCCCGGGCCGTGGTGGGCGCAGCGCGCCGTGGCGGTCGCGGGCGTGCTGGCCCTGACCGCGCTCAACTACCGGGGTGTGACCCGGACCGTCCTGCTGACCCGCGTCCTGGTCGCCACCAGCCTGACCGCCCTGTCCGTACTGGTCGCCGGAATCGCCTTGGGAGGCGACGCCGGCACGGCGAACCTCGGCGGCTGGTCCGGCCTCGGCACGGGAGGTGCCTACGGCATCCTGCAGGCCGCCGGGCTGCTGTTCTTCGCGTTCGCCGGGTACGCCCGCATCGCCACCATGGGCGAGGAGGTCCGCGAACCGGATCGCACCATTCCCCGCGCCATTCCCATGGCGCTGCTGCTCGCCGTGGGCGTCTACGTGGTGGTGGGGGTGGCGGCGCTGCTGGCCGCCGGGCCGGACCGGCTCGCCGCCGCCTCCGCGCCGCTGACCACCGCGGTGCAGGACGCCGGCGCGGGCGTTCTGTCCCCGGTGGTGCGGGTGGGCGCCGCCCTGGCCGCGCTCGGCGCGCTCCTCGCGCTCATCGCAGGCATCGGCCGCACCGGCCTGGCCATGGCCCGTCATCACGATCTGCCCTCCTGGCTGGCGGCCGTCCACCCTCGGCACCGGGTGCCGCACCATGCCGAGATCGCCCTCGCCGTCGTCGTCGGCACCCTCGTGGCCACGGTCGATCTGCGCGGCGTCATCGGCTTCTCGTCCTTCGGAGTGCTGATCTACTACGCGATCGCCAACGCCGCCGCGTTCACCCAGCCGTCCGGCCAACGCCGATGGCCGCGATGGCTCAACGTGCTCGGAGTGACCGGCTGCCTGGTCCTGGTCGTCACCCTCCCCTGGCAGTCCGTTGCGGCGGGAACGGTCATGTTCGTCCTCGGGCTGGTGGGACGCGCCGCCGTGCGGTTCGCGGCAAGGCGCCGGGCGAGAGCGATGAGTTCCGGCGGCGAAGCCGGTCTAATCCGGCATGACGACCACACATGAGCCCGCAGACCGGACGCCGAGCCGCGAACTCCCGCCCCCCGACCTTGAGAACGCGCCGACCGGACGAGCCCCCAAGGCCGGCCGGACGCCCGCGGTGATCCGGCTGCTGGTGCTCGCGACGTTCGTGGTCATCCTCAACGAGACGATCATGATCAACGCGATCCCGCGGCTGATGACGGACATGAACGTCACCGAGCAGGCGGCGCAGTGGCTCTCCACGGCGTTCATGCTGACCATGGCCGCGGTGATCCCGGTGACCGGCTGGTTCCTCCAGCGGGTCAGCACCCGCCGCGCCTACGCCACCGCGATGGGCGTCTTCCTCGCCGGGACCGCGCTGGCCACGGTCGCGCCGGTGTTCGAGGTCCTGCTGGTCGCCCGGATCGTCCAGGCGTCCGGGACGGCCGTCATGATGCCGCTGCTGATGACGACCCTGATGACCGTCGTGCCCGAGCACGACCGGGGCCGGGTGATGGGCAACGTGACCATGGCGATCTCGGTCGCGCCCGCGATGGGCCCGGCCGTCTCGGGGCTGATCCTGCAACTCGGCTCATGGCGGTTCCTGTTCGCGGCCGTGCTGCCGGTCGCGGCCCTGATCACCTGGCGGGGCCTGGCCCGGCTGGAGAACGTGGGGGAGCCGCGGCCCGGCTCCATCGACTGGTTCAGCGTCGGCGCCGCGACCGCCGGCTTCGGCTCCCTGGTCTACGGGCTGAGCCGGTTCGGCGGGGGCGGGACGGCGGTGCCCGCGGCGATCGTCCTGACCGGGCTCGCCATGATCGCGGTGTTCGCGGTCCGCCAGCTCCGGCTGCAGCGCCGCGACGTTCCGCTCCTGGACCTGCGCGTCCTGCGGCACCCCGCCTACGCCCTGTCCCTGCTGCTGATGTCGCTCGGGTTCATGGCGATGATGGGCTCGATGATCCTGCTGCCGATCTACCTGCAGAGCCTGCGGGGCCTCAGCCCGCTGCAGACCGGCCTGCTCGTGATGCCCGGCGGGCTGGCGATGGGGCTGCTCGGCCCGATCGTCGGACGGCTCTTCGACCGCCTCGGCGCCCGGGCACTGATCATCCCCGGGTCGATCGGCATCGTGCTCGCCCTGGCCGGCTTCACCCAGGTCTCGACGACGATGCCGTACTGGCAGGTGCTCGGCCTGCACGCGCTGCTCATGGTCTCGCTGGCCGCGACGTTCACCCCGGTGTTCACCCACGGTCTCGGCGCCCTGCCGTCCCGGCTGTACTCGCATGGCAGCTCGATGCTGGGCACCCTCCAGCAGGTCGCCGCGGCCTTCGGCACGGCGCTGGTGGTGACCGTGATGGCGGGCCGGGCCGAAAGCCGGATCGCCGACGGAGTCAGCCGGACGGTCGCCCAGCTCGACGGCATGCGGCTGGCCTTCGTCATCAGCGCCGCGCTGGCCCTCGTGATGGTCGCGACCGCCCTCCTGCTGCCGAAGCGGGCGAAGCACGCCGAAGAGCACGCCGCGTCCGGCGCCCCTTCGGAAACGGCCGACATGGCTCTCGAACCCGTCTGCTGAGCGAAGTTCAGGCGTGGACGGGGAAGTTGCTGCGGAAGACGTTGTGCGGGTCGTGGTGGTCCTTGATGCGCCGCAAGCGGTTCACCGTGGCGGGGGCGAAGGCGTCCGCCACGGTTTCGGCGGGGTTGAGGAAGGTGAAGGGCTTGCGGCCGCTCACCGCGACGGAACCGCTGAGGGCGCGTTGCCTGGCGTCGACCGCCTCGGCCGCGGCCGGGTCGGACGGGATGCCGAACATGTAGAGCGCATAGGGCTCGGTCAGCGGACCGTGCGGGGAGTCGGACGGCCGGGTGAACGCCCCGCCCAGGTGCCGGATCTGCACGCTCAGCAAGGGCGCGATCGGGGCGGTCAGCAACGACTTGGCCGTGGCGTCGTCCAGGCCGGTCAGCAGTTCGGCGCGTGAGGAACCGGCACCGGGGTCGGTGGGCTCGGCGGTGATGGTGCCGAGCTCGGCGACCGTCATGGTCCGCCTGCTGTCGGACAGCGGAAGGGGAAGACGGTCGAGGGGGCCGAGCAGGTCGCGTGCGCGGTGTTCGTCGCCGAGGTAGGTGGCGTCCACGGCGACCATCGGGTCGGAGCCGGGGAAATGGAGCAGGTCCAGCCAGACGGTGAGCTCGTCAGGGGCCTCCGCGGTGATCTGGCGGTAGGCGTCCATGACGCGGGCGACGTGCTCGGCGGGCCACAGCATCCGGCCGCCGTACAGGTGGGGTGCCGGGTGCAGGGCGAGTTCGAGCGACGTCACGATCGCGAAGTCGCCGCCTCCGCCGCGCAGGGCCCAGAACAGGTCGGGGTCGGTACAGGCGGTGATGCGCCGCCGCCGTCCATCGGGGTCCACGATGTCCATGGCGGTGACGCTGTCGGCGACCCAGCCGTGGGTTCTCCCGAACCAGCTCAGCCCCCCGCCGAGGGCGACGCCGGTGACGCTGACGATGGGGGAGCTGCCGGGCAGCCCGGTCAGGCCGTGCGGTGCGGCGGCGGCCTGGAGGCGTCCGGACGGTACTCCCGCACCGACGCGGGCACGGCGGGCCGCGGGGTCGATCCGCACCTCGTCCAGCCGCCGGGTTCGCAGCAGGATGGTGCCGTCGGTGCGCCCGGTGGCGCCGTGCCCGTTGGGCTGGGTGGCGACGCCCAGTCCGGTGAAGCGGGCATACCGGACGAGGGCGGCGACGTCATCGGCGTCGGCGGCCTCGACGACCGCCGCCACCGGCTGGTCGACGGCGAGGTTCCAGGGACGGCGGGACGGCTCGAAGCCGGGCTCTCCGGGCAGCAGGACGTTGCCGCGGACGGCGGATCGCAGAGCGTTCATGATGATCCTTCTTTTCCGAGTCGAGTCAGGCGGCGCACAGCGCGGGCCCTGCACACGAAGCTAGGAGGAGAAAAGACCCCCGGTAGGGTGCAATTCCATGGCGGAAAGCTGGGTCAATCTGGCAGAGCGGATCGGCGCTGACCTGCACCTGGAGCTGACCGGCAAGGGCGGACGCCGCGCCGCCCTGACCCGGGCGCTGCGCGAGGCCGTCCGGTCCGGGCGGCTGGCCCCGGGCAGCAGGTTGCCGCCCTACCGGTCGCTGGCGGCCGACCTCGGCCTGGCCCGCAACACCGTCGCCGACGCCTACGCCGAACTCGTCGCCGAGGGCTGGCTGACCGCACTCCAGGGCTCGGGGACCCGGGTGGCGGACCGCGTGGAGCCCTCCCTGCCGCGCCGCTCCCCGCGGCCGGGTCCGCCTCGGTCTTCTGTGGGAGGGCACACCCCCGTCAAAGCAGGCCGGCTGGTGCACAACCTCCGGCAGGGGCAGCCGGACGCGTCGTCCTTCCCGCGCGCCGCCTGGCTGGCGTCGGCGCGCCGGGCGGTCACCACCGCGCCGAACGAGGCGTTCGGCCCGGGGGATCCGCGCGGCAGACCCGAACTGCGCCACGCGCTCGCCGAGTACCTGGCCCGCACCCGCGGCGTCCGGACCGCCCCGGGGCGCATCGTGGTCTGCTCCGGATTCGCGCATGCCCTGCGGCTGCTGTTCGGCGGCCGGGTGCTGCGCGGTCCGCTCGCCGTGGAGGGATACGGCCTGGCGTTCCACCGGGGGCTGCTGTCGCAGGCCGGCGTCCGCACCCGGCCGCTCACGGTTGATGGCGACGGCGCCCGCGTCGACGAACTGACCGGCCGGGAACGCGCGGTGCTCCTGACACCCGCGCACCAGTTCCCGACGGGAGGCCCCCTGCACGCGCGCCGCCGGGCGGCCGCCGTCGACTGGGCGCGGTCATCAGATGGGTTCGTCCTCGAAGACGACTACGACGGCGAGTTCCGCTACGACCGCCGGCCGATAGGCGCGTTGCAGGGCCTGGACCCCGACCGGGTGATCTACATCGGCTCCGTCAGCAAGAGCCTTTCCCCGGCCGTCCGGCTCGGCTGGATGGTCCTGCCCGACCACCTTGTGGACGACGTGCTGGCCGCCAAGGGCGAGCGCGAGGCCTGGGCGGGAGTGCTGGACCAGCTGACCCTGGCCGACTTCCTCGCCTCCGGCTCCTACGACCGGCACGTCCGCCGCATGCGGCAGCGGTACCGCGCCCGGCGCGACCGGTTCGTCACCGCCTTGGCCGAACACGCGCCGCACGTCCATGTGACGGGTATCGCGGCCGGGCTGCACGCGGTCCTGCGCCTTCCCGCCGGCACCGAGGCGGCCACCGTCGATACCGCCACCCGTGCCGGCATCGCCCTGGACGGCCTGTCGTCGTTCCGCCACCCCGACGCGCCGTTCCCGCCCGAGGACGGTCTGGTCGTCGGCTACGCGACCCCGCCGGACCACGCCGTCGAAGCCGCCCTGAACGCGATCCTGCGAATCCTTCCTCCGCGTGCTCCTGACCAGCGTCGACTCTAGATTCGGACAAATAGGACTCGCAGCGCAAAGTGTCACAAAAAATCGCCCATTGTGCGTCTGATCAGAACTCCTGTTACAGAGAACACAAAAAAACATCGCTGTACCCGGAACCAACTGAGGGTCACAGGCATCACACTGAGCGAGAAAAGGCGCAAGCGGCACCGGCAGCCTTCCGGTGCCCGCGCGCTCCCCCCCATTCCAAGCATGGAGGAACACATGCGGCGTGTCGCATCTGTGACCGTCCTCACCGGAGCCCTGGCCGCCGGCCTGTTCGCCGCCGGCCCGGCCGCGCAGGCGCAGGCCAAGCCGGCCGCCCCCTTCAAGGAGGCGTCCGCCGTCTCCCAGGGGCTCATTTCCAAGAAGGACCTCGTCGCCGAGGCCAAGAAGTCGGGCGGCGTGACGGCCAAGGACCAGCAGGCCATCGCTGCGGCGACTTACTGCCGCTCCTACACGCGGTACCAGGGCTACAAGTTCTCCAACGGCAACTGGGTCGGCTACGTGGGCAACAAGCTCTACTGGTGCTACAACGGCAGCCGCGTCACCTACGCCAAGGCGACCTTCAAGTACTACACCTACAACAAGTACAGGTTCGTGCCGAGGTACTGGGTCCACAAGTCGTTGACCCACCGCAGTGACTGGGCCTACGCGACGTCCTACGCCCAGGTCAAGTTCTACTACACGGGGAACGGCAAGAACTACTACCCGTACGCCAACGTCCGCGGCTACCGGAACGGCGCCTACCGCTGGACGGCGGGCGGCTGATCCTGCCACGTCCGGGGCCGGCCGACGGACCGGCCCCGAACGGGGTCATGGTGAAGACTCCAGATCACCGGGCTGAATCCATCAGCCCGACGACGTGATCGCAGAAGGCCCCTGGTGGCCGAGGCGGGCGCCCGCCTCGGCCACCAGGGGCCTCGCGCTTTCCGGGCGGGCGTACGGGGGGTAGGTAGCCAGTACCGCCTGGAGGCTTTCGTCCAGGTCCTGGCGACGGCAGGAGGCACCCCGCATGGACATCATCCGCGACACGGCCGGCACGCCGGGCCCGCACGAGGCGAGGGACTGCGTGTTCTGCGAGATCATCGCGGGCCGTGCCCCCGCCTCGGTCGTCGGCCGGTGGCCGGAGGCGATCGCCATCCTGCCCCGCCATCCGGTCACTCCCGGGCACGTGCTGGTCGTCCCCCGCGTCCACGTCACCGATGTCGGCACCGACCCGGCGGTGTCCGCACAGGCCATGGCGGCGGCCGCGCAGCTGGCGGGACGCCTGCCCGCCGCGAACGTCATCACCAGCAGGGGCGCCGCCGCGACCCAGACGGTGTTCCACCTTCACCTGCATGTGGTGCCCCGCCAGGACGGCGACGATCTGCCACTGCCCTGGACCCCCCAGCGCGCCACCCGCCCGGCACGACAGGCCGGAGACATCCGGTGACGAGGCCGTGCGGCCGGCGGCCGTTCCGGCTTTGGTCAGCCGTGCCCTGATGTGGCGAAACGCCGTCGCCGACCTTGATGCCGACATCCGTCCCCTGTTCGGGGGAGCGGTCGCGGATCAGTTGCGCACGCTTGTCCAGGATCCTTGCGAGTTCGCTTCTCTCCGCCGTTCCTGACTGCGTTCACGCGGTGTCGCAGCACCGGCTCAATTCGTTTCGGCGTTCCAGTGCGAAGAGCCGCACCAGGTCGGGTACGCGGTAGCTTCCCGGTGTGCCGCTCTCCACCAGATTGGCGTCCACCAGGCGTTCGAGCGCTCGCTCCGCGGTGTCCTGGGGCATGTCGAGCAGCGCCGCGGCCTCACCCAGCCGCACCTGCCCCGCGGGCAGCGCCGCGACGACGCCGAGCACGCACACCGCGAGCCGGTTCTGCTCGTCGGCGCTCCCGGCCAGATCCTCGAAGCTGAGGGCCAGGCTTGCCCGCACATCCACGTCGTCCACCCGGAACTCGTCGAGCCGGCGCCGTTCGTCGGCCAGCCGCTCGGCCAGGATGCGCACCGGCCATTCGGGGCGGGCGGCCAGCCGCGCCGCCGCGATCCGCAGTCCCAGCGGAAGGTGATCGCACAGGTCCGCCAGCGTCCGCACCGCCTCCGGCTCAGCTTGGACGCGCTCCGCGCCGAGGAACCGCTCCAGCGCCTCCATCGCCGCATCGCGCGAGAGCGGACGGAGCCGCACGTGTCCGGCACAGTCCAGCGAGGTCAGCGGTGTCCTGGACGTCAGGATCGCCGTGCTCTGCCCGCCGCACGGCACCAGCGGCCGGACCTGTGCGGCAGAGGCGACGTCGTCCAGCAGGATCAGCACGCGGCGGCCGGACAGCACCGTGCGCAGCCGTCCGGCCGCCTCCCCGGCGTCCGCGGGCACCTGCGAGCCTTCGGTCCCGAGGCTCCGCAGCAGCAGGGCCGCGATCTCCGCCGGGCCCGGCGGCTCGGCGCCCGGGGTCTCTTTCCGCAGGTTGACGTAGAGCTGCCCGTCCGGGAACAGATGGGCGATCCGGTGGGCGGCGCGTAGGGCCGCCGCGGACTTGCCGACCCCCGGCTGCCCGCTGACCACCGTGACGGGCGTCGTGGTGAGCATCCGGACGAGCCGCCCCAGTTCCTCGTCGCGCCCCACCAGAACGGCCGGGGACGGCGGAAGCTGATGCGGCGCCGGGCCGGTCTGCGCGGGAGCCGGTTCCGCCGGATGCCCGGACGTCGCGAGACGGACGGCGAGCCGCCTGCGGGCCCGCGCCCAGGGAACCGGGTCGAGGCCGCAGGCCCGCACCACGGTGACCACGAACTCCTGGCGCGGGAGTGCGTTCCGCCGGAGCGCCGAGGCGAGCGTGCTGCGCGGCACGAAGGCCCCCATGTTCCTGCTGCGCGTCTCCAGTTCGCGATAGCTGAGGCCGGTCCATTCCCTGAGCTGGCGGAGCCGGACCATGAATTCCTCCGGCGTCCTGGCATGGTCCGGCGACGGACCGTCCCCGAGCGGTAGCACGGCGCTGAACGCGGCGCCCGATTCCCCGTTACGAGTTTCCACATCGCCCCCGAAAGCGTTTTTCACTGATCACGTCAACCGGTCGGCTTCGGAGAGTCAGATCCCCGGAGATCGTTACAAACCGTTTACTGCATCGCTTCGTCCATATGTAATATCCACATGTTCGGGTCTGAGCCGAGGATGCACGGCGCTCGGGGCGCGACGGGAGGGGTTGACCGTAGACCCGGCGAAGAGGCAACGGGCAACACCTGAGGTGAGCAGGGTATGGGCGACCAACCGAGACTGTTCGGCGCGGAGTTGCGGCGGGCCCGGCTGGCCGCCGGCCTCTCGCTCGGCGGGCTGGCCCGGATCGTTCACTACAGCAAGGGCTACCTGAGCAAGATCGAGACCGGGCGGAAGCCGCCCGGCGTGGACCTGGCCCGGCGCTGTGACGCGGCACTCGGCACCGGCGGACGTCTCAGTGAGCTGGCCGGACCCGCGTCTCCAGGGAATGCGACGTCCGGCGCCACGCCGTCCGGCGACCAGATGGCCGAGGACGAGGCCTGGGTGATGAGCCTGGCACCGCGGGGTCCCGGCTGGTTCGCGCCGATGAGCCGCAGGGCTGCGCTGCCCACCGGGGCCGCCGCGCTGCTCACGCTGGAGGTGAACCCGTCCGGCGGGTCGGCCGCCATGCGGCAGGAACCCACCTACGACGCGTTCGCCGCCATGTTCGAGCTGCATCGCCGGCTCGGCCGGACGATGAGCCCCGCCGCGGTACTGCCCAGCCTGATCGCGCAGACCCACACCCTGCGGGAACTGGCCGCCGCCGCCCGGACCCCGGCGCGGAACCGGCTGCTCCTGCTCGCCGCACGCTATGCCGAGTTCACCGGGTGGATGGCGCAGGAAGCCGGACACGACCAGGCGGCCACCTGGTGGACGCGCACCGCGGTGAGCATGGCGGAAGCCGCGGGCGACCACGAGTTCGCCGCGCATGGCCTGGTGCGCACGGCGCTGGTCGCCATGCTGCGGGAGGACGCCGCGCAGACCGTCGAGCTGGCGGGCCTGGCGCAGGCCGACACCAGGGTGTCGCCCCGGGTGCGCGGCCTGGCGGCGCTGCGCGAGGCGCAGGGACACGCGCTTGCCGGCGACGACCGGCGGTGCCACCGGGCACTGGACCGGGCGGCCGCGCTGCTGGACCGGGCACAGTCGACCGGGCAGGACGGCGGCCTCGCCCTCGGCCCGGCCAGCGTGGCCGACATGGGTCCGGTCGTCACCGGCTGGTGCCTGTACGACCTGGGCCGTCCGGCCATGGCCGCGCAGATCCTGGACGACCAGGTGCCCCGCATGCCGGCCGGCGCCGAGCGGGCCAGGGCCCGGTTCGGGGCGCGGCGGGCGCTCGCGCACGCCGCGGCCGGCGAGCTCGATCACGCCTGCCACCTGGCCGGCCTGGTGCTGGACGACATCGAGCTGGTGGACTCGGCCACCATCCGGGTCGACCTGAGGCGGCTCTCGCGGACGCTGACCAGATGGCGCGACCACGCGCCGGTGCGGGAGCTCCAGCCGCGGCTGGCCGCGGCGTTGCACGTGCCCGTTCGGTGACCACGGCGAAAGGGATGACTTGGGCGGGGTGTTCGTCAACTACCGCACCGGCGACGGGGACTGGGCCGCGACGCTGATCGCACGGGAGCTCGCCACCCGGTTCGGCGCGCACAACGTCTTCCTGGCCAGCAAGTCGATCCGCCTCGGCGAGGACTTCGCCGAGCGGATCGAGGCCCGGCTGCGCGAGTGCGACGTCCTGCTCGCCGTGATCGGCACGCGCTGGCCGGCGATCACCGACCGGGCCGGGCGGCCGCGCATCGACGACCCGGACGACTGGGTGAACCGGGAGATCATCGCGGCGCTGAAGCACGGGCTGCGGGTCATCCCGGTGCTCCTCGACCGGGTACCGCGGCTGGACGAGTCCGACCTGCCGCTGAGCATCGCCCGCCTGGCCCGATGCCAGTACCTGCGTCTGCACCACCGGAACGACGACCGCGACATCGCCCGCCTGCTCGACGAGCTCGACGAGCTGGTCCCCGGTCTGCAGGAGCCGCGCCCCGCACCGGAGCGGCCCGAGGACGATCTGGCGCAGTGCCCGTACCGCGGGCTGCAGCCGTTCCGCGAGGAGGACGCCGAGGTCTTCCACGGCCGCGACCGGGAGATCGCCCGGCTGACCCGCCTGGTCGCGCACCGGCCGGTCGTCGTGGTCGCCGGCGCGTCGGGGAGCGGGAAGTCGTCGCTGGTGCGTGCGGGGCTGTGGCCGGTGCTGCGGCGGGAGGAGGCGGCGCTGGCGGTGTTCCGCCCGATCGCCGGGGTCTCACCGAACGCGCTGCTGATGAACGCGCTGCGCACGGTGCTCGGACCGGGCCTGCACGACCGGCTCGACGACCGGGACGGCGACCTGGCGCTGCTCGCCGACCCGATCGCCGAGGAGGTCGGCGAGCTGGTGCTCTGCGTCGACCAGTTCGAGGAGCTCGCGGGGACGGATCCGGCCGCGGCCCGGGAGCTGTTCGACCTCGTGGCCGAGCTGGTGCACGCGGCCCCCCGCCGGCCCGGCCGGCCCCCGGCGCTGCGCGCGGTGTTCACCATGCGCTCGGCAGGCGTCGACGAGGTGCTCACCGCCGAGCTGGCCGCGGTCCTGGAGGAGTCCACGGTGTACGTGCGCGCCATGGGCCCGGCGGAGCTGCGCGCCGCGATCGCCGAACCCCTCGCCGCGACGGGGCACGTGGAGTTCGAGCCCGGGCTGGTCGAGCGGATCGTGGGGGACGCGGAGGGCGCGCCCGGCCAGCTGCCGCTGGTGGAGTTCGCGCTGACCCGGCTGTGGGAGTCCCGGCGCGGCGGGCTGCTCACCCACGAGGCGTACGACGAGATGGGCGGCGTCGGCGGCGCTCTGGCCGCGTACGCCGAGGAGTTCTACACCGAGCGGTTGCCTGAAGCGCGGCGGCCGTTTGCCGAGCGGCTGCTGGTGCAGCTCGCCCGGCCCGGCGAGGACGGCTCGTTCCGGTTCGCCCCGGCCCTCCTGGACCGGCTCCCGCCGGAGCTCCGCGAAACGGCCGCGGAGCTGGGATACAGCCGCCTGGTCGTGATCCGCCAGGACGTCGGCCAGCCCGAGGTCGTCGCGCTCGCCCACGAGGCGCTCGTCCACGCATGGCGGCGGTTGCACGACTGGCTGGTGGCCGCGCAGGAGTTCCGCACATGGCAGGAGCAGCTTCGGGTCACACTCGGCCAATGGCAGGTGTCCGACAGGGACTCCGGTGGTCTGCTGCGCGGTGCTCCGCTGGCGACCGCGGAGCTGTGGCTGGCCGCCGGCCCCGATGATCTGACCGCCGCCGAGCGGGAGTACGTCGTCGCCAGCCGCAGGCACCGGCTTCGGGGCGTCCGGCGCTGGCGCGCGGTGACCGCGTTGGTCGCCGCGCTGGCGCTGGCCACGAGCGTGCTGTCGGCCGTGGTGGTGCAGCGCAGCGACGAACTCGGCGACCAGCTCCGCGACGCCAACGCCACGCTGCTCGCCCAGGAGGCGAAGAGGGCGGCGGAGGACCACCCGTCGACGGCGCTGCAGTTCGCTCTGGCGGCATGGCGCGAGAAACCGGGCAACTCAGGTGCGTACGAGGCGCTGCTGGACCAGTACCTCAAGTGGCGCTTCGCCGAGCGGATCCACGGTCCAGAGGAGGGCGGCCCGCTCAGCCGGTCCCAGGCCAGCACGGACGGCCGCGTCAGAGCGGCGCTGGTCGGCGAGGGGCAGCATCGGGTCGTGGTGTGGGACGGTCCGCCGGAGCGGTCACGGCGGTGGGTCCCGACGACGGAGGAGGCGGCCTCGTTCGCGGTGAGCCCGGACGGCTCGTCGCTCGCGATCAGTACCTTCGACGGCGCGGTGCTGCTGTGGACGATCGCCGACCGCGCCGGCCCGTTCCCGTTGCGCCAGAAGGGGTCCGGCAGCCCGCCGGCCACTCTGCGGTTCGACGCGGACGGCCGGTTCCTCGCCGAGAACATCGACCTGAAGCGGGTCGAGGTGTGGGACGTCCGGAAGCGCCGGCCGTTGCCGACCGCGATCGGCTCGAAGGCGTCGCTCAACGACGCCGTCCCGCTCCGAGGCGGAGACGCGGTGGCGACCCAGACGGGCGCCCTCGGGGCCAGTGAGGTCGTGGTGCGCGACAGGCGCACCGGCGAGAAACTGCGTGACTTCCCGAAGGGGTCGATCCCCCTTGGCGCCGGCTCGGACGTGGCCGTCTGCGAGCCCGCCGGCCTGCGCATCCGCGACGCGCGAACGGGCGCCGACCGCACGCCGTCCCCGGCCCCGCCGCCGTGCAACGGCGGGACTCCGTTCGTGCCGGACGCCACAGGCCAGTTCCTTTGCGTCGTGGGCTCCTGCGGCACTTCCGGTGTGGGCATGTACACCTTCCTGCATTGGCCGACCGGCAGGCGCTACACGATCCGTGCCCCGCTGCCCTTCGAGGCGGAGACCGCAGGAGCGGTCGGGATGCTGGACGCAGGCGGCGGCATGACCATGGCGGTGCACAACGGCGACACGTTCGCGCAGGTGCGGGCCGCGAAACCGGACCCACCCGATGAGGGGAAGAGGTCCCCGTTCGTCACCGCTCCCGCGTTCGACCCCGAGCATCGCCGATGGCTGAGCGCACGGGAGAACGACGATCTGGTCCTCACCGACGCCGACACCGGGCGGCGGCTGGCCGAGGTGCCCGGAAAGCACCATGAACCGAACCTGGTGTTCACCCCGAGCGGCGATCGCGCGCTCAGCGGTGCCGGGGGCGAACTGCGAATCTACCGGGTTCCGGATCTGAGCGTGGAGCGAGAGATCCGGGTACGCGACGCCCCCGCGACCAGCCGCCCGGAGGTCGTCGCGCTCTCCGATGACGAGGCGGCGTTCCTGCAGGACGGCGTGCTCACCCGGTGGAACCTGGACACCGGCCGGCCGGTGGCGGGCCCGCTTCCGCTGGACGAAGGGTCGAACGACCAGGTGGGCATTCACGCCCGGCCGGGCCACCCGGGTCAGATCGTCGCCGACACGGAGGCCGGCGTGGACGTCTGGGACGTCGGCAAGCGGAGCCGGATCGTGCACCTCAAGGGCGAAGTGAAGGCGGGCGGCTGGCAGGCGATCGCGCTGAACCCCGGCGGCACCCGGCTGGCCGGGGTGTCCCGGGCGCGCGGCGAGGTGGAGGTGTGGGACGTGGACGAATCCCGCGCCCTGCCGTCCATCCCGAGCCAGGCGCTGAACGTGGTCGGCTTCGCGGGCCCGATGCTGCTGCTCTCTGACGTCAGCGGCAAGATCCAGTTCTGGCGCTGGGAGCGGGCCGAACTGGTCGCGACCGTCACCGTCCCCGGCCTCGTCGGGCGGTGGAGCTGGCTGCACGGCGACGAGCTCTCCTACCTGGAGCTGGACGCGCCCGTCGCGTCCGTGCGGTCCCTGCGATTCGATCCGGGCGAGTGGTTCGCACGGCTGTGCGAGGAAGGGGACCGAGCCTTCACGCAGCGCGAGAAGGATCGGTTGCCGAGCACGGTCAGCCGGGACCGCCCGTGCTCGCACTGACACTTCGATGAACCCCGCCGAGACGAACCACTGGACCCAGGACACCGTGAGGCCGGGCTCCTCGGCCCATTCCTCGGCGGTGACCTTGCCCTGGACGTAGCCCAGGGTGCGCTGGGCCAGGGCTTGCAGCTCGTCCCTGGAGACCCATCGCACATTGAGGAAGGACCCCGGGTCGATGGTCAGGTGCCCTTCGACCTCTGCCACGTAGAGCTGCCAGTAGTGGCCGACTCCGTCCGGGCCGTTCCCGCGCTTGCAGGGGTTGAGACGCGGCACCGGCTCTGCGAACACGCGTCGCAGCGCCTTGATGCTGGCGCCCACTTCTTCGTGGACTTTCTCGCAGGCCGCCGTGTCGTGGTCCGGATGGACGTCGAAGACGTGCCCGGCCACGCTGGATGCGCCTGCTCCATCTGGGATGTCGCCGATCAGCACACGCTCGTGCCGATCTACGACGATCACGGCGACGGAATGACCGTCGCATTTCTTGTCAGGACTGTTCGATGCAGTGGCCACCACTGCAATCACTCCTTTTTGTTGTGGTTTGTCGGATTTCTCGCGGCACGGTGCCGCAGTGAAGACAATGCGGGGCTGGTGATCATCCGCCAGGGGTGGATTGCGGATCGCGCATGATCGCTTACGGACCGCCGTGAACTCCTCGGCAACGGGCGGTGGCGGGTGGCCGCCGTCAGCGGACGATCACGAGTGGCACCCGATGGCCGGGTGCCCTTGCGATGCCTCGGGTGTCGTAAGCGAGCAAGTTGAGGTTCAGCGATGACAGAAGCAATTACCCCCTCCCGCAAAGCGGGGGAGGAGTCCGGCGGTCAGCTGCCCCGGCGGGACTCGGAAGGGACCCTGCGGGTCCTGGAGGAGCTCTTCGGTCGGCTGTCGCAGCGGGACGTGGAATGGATCCTGCGGGTCGCGAAGGAGTTCGCGGAAGGTTTCGCGACGCTCACCGACATCCCGCCGACGCTCGTCGTGTACGCCAGCGCGCGCACCGAGCACGGCACGCCGGAGTACGACCTCGCCTTCAACACCGGCGCCGAGGCCGCCAAGGCCGGGTTCGGCGTCATGACAGGCGGCGGGCCCGGCGGCATGCAGGGCGTCAACGAGGGGGCCACGTCCGAACGTGGCCCCTCCATCGGAGTGGGAATCGAGCTCCCGCGCGAGCAGGGGTTCAACGAGTACCTCGACATCAAGGTCGCGTGCAGGTACTTCTTCACCCGCAAGGTGATGTTCGTGAAGTACTCGTGCGGGGTCGTGGCCCTCCCGGGCGGGGGAGGCACCTTGGACGAGCTCTTCGAGGTGCTGACCCTCCTCCAGACGGCGAAGATCGAGGGGAAGCCGATCGTGCTGGTCGGCCGCTGGTACTGGCAGGGCCTGCTCGACTGGCTCCGCAACGTAGTGCTGGCCACCGGCAAGATCTCGGAGGACGACCTCCTCCTGCTGCCCCTCGTCGACACGGCGGAAGAGGCAGTGGCACTGATGCAGGAGCGCGTCGCCATCTAGGCGGCCGCGCGCAACAAAGGTTTCGCTCCGTGTGCGGAACCTGAGCAGTAATGGGCTCCCGGTCGGGCAGCGTTCCGCTGTCCGACCGGGGGTTCTCGTTTCAGGGGCTGGACGCGGGATCGGCTTGAGGTGTGCGCCGTCGTGGAAGTCCGACCCCATGTACACCAGCGGTAGGAGGTCATCACCGCCTCCTCGAACTCCCGCCGGGCCTGCTCCATCGTGTCGGCGACGTACACGTCGCGGACCAGCCCGATGCCCTCTCCGAGCGCGTACTCGCGACCGGACGACTCGCTCGCGACATCGCGGTACAGCTCGAAGCGCTCCTTGAGCGCCGAGACCGGCGGAAGCCAGAACATGCCCTGGACGCCGCGCTCGGCCGCCCAGCGGATCGAGCGCGGCGAGTCGATCACCCGCCAGAGCGGCAGCGGCGACTGCAGCGGCGACGGGGTGACCGCCATCTTCGTGATCACGCCGTCCCGGGTGAAGTCCGGGGTGGACGGGGACAGCGGATGGCTCCACCTGACACCGGGGGCCGGGAACTCGGTCCTCTCCGGGTTTTGTCGGTGGGAGCCGGTAGCTTACCGCTCATGTCTCGCTACCGTATGCAGCCGACGCCCGCCCAGGAGCGGGCGCTGTTGGAGCATTGCGGGCACGCCCGGTTCGTGTGGAACCTAGCGGTCGAACAGCACGCCTGTTGGCGGCCGGGCCGCGGTTCGGCGCCGGGTTTCGCCGAACAGTGCCGTCAGTTGACGCAGGCGCGGGCGGAGTTCGCCTGGTTGCGGGCTGGGTCGGTGACGGTGCAGCAGCAGGCGCTCAAGGACTTCGCCCACGCCATGGGCCATTTCTTCGCCGGTACCCACCGCCGCCCGACGTGGCGCAAGGCTGGCCGGCAGGAGGGGTTCCGGGTCGTGGCGGTCAAGCCCGGCGATGTGCGGCGAGTGTCACGACGGGTGGGGCAGGTGAAGGTGCCCAAGGTGGGCTGGGTGCGGTTCCGCTGGTCCCGGCCCGTCCGCGACACCGTCAAATCCTTCCGGGTCACCCGGGACCGGGCGGGCCGCTGGCATGTGGCCTTCGCCATCATCCCCGCCCCGATTCCCGCGCCAGGCACGTGTGGGGTGGTAGGGGTGGACCGTGGCGCGGCCGTCAGCGCCGCGTTGTCGACCGGTGATTTGCTCCATGCGCCTGGGTTGCGGGAGGGTGAGCGGGCCCGGCTGGAGCGGCTGCTGCGCAGACTCGCCCGCGCAAAGCCAGGTTCCAGACGGCGGGCCTGGGTCAAGGCCGCGATCGCCCGGCTGAAAGCCCGTGGGACCGACCGGCGCAAGGACTGGATCGAGAAGACCTCCACCGGCCTGGCTTGCCGGTTTGATGTGATTGGGGTGGAGGACCTCAACATCAGGGGCATGACCCGGTCGGCGCGGGGCACGGTCGGGGCGCCGGGCCGCAATGTGGGTGCCAAGGCGGGGCTGAACCGGGGCATCCTCCCCGCCGGGGAGAGCCGCAAGAGCCAAGCGGTCTTCTCCTGCGTCGTCTGCAAGTGTCGGGTCAACGCCGACGTGAACGCGGCCCGCAACATCCGCGATACGGCCGCAGGGCATGCGGTCGCTGCACGGGGAGGCCCGCCGACGGGCGAGCCGGTGAACCGTGAACCTCAACGTGACCTCCCCCTCACGGGGTAACGGTCGCTGTTGGAATCCTTCTCGTGCACGGGGAGGAGGATGTCAAAGTTCTTCACGTGGTTCGGGGGGAACCTGACCCTGCCGCTGCTCCTGCTCGGGTTCTGGCCGATCTACTTCGGCCTCTCGCTGCCCCAGGCGCTGCTGGCCATCGCCGCCGGCACCGCGGCGGGCGCCCTGCTCATGGGCGTGCTCGCCGCCATGGGCACACGGCTCGGCCTGCCGCAGCAGGTGCAGGCCAGGGGACCGCTCGGCTACTACGGCAACTATCCGCCCGTGGCGATCGTCAACGTCTTCGCCGCCGTCGGCTGGGCCGTGGTCAACACGATCATCGGCGCGCAGGCCCTCGACGAGCTGCTCGGGGTCCCCTCCTCGGCCGGGATCGTCGCCATCTCGGTGCTCCAGGGCCTGCTCGTCGTGTTCGGGTACAACATGATCCACTTCGTGAACCGGATCGGCAGCGTCCTGCTGGGCGTGCTGTTCCTGTCGATCACGGTGGTGGCGCTGACCAAGGCGCACTGGACCACGCACTCCGACCCGCACGCGCCGTTCTTCGTCGGCACGACCGGCGGCTGGATCACCTCCGCCGGATACTTCTTCTCCTTCCTGCTGGCCTGGGCGCCCTTCGCCTCCGACTACTCCCGCTACCTGCCCGCGAGCACGTCCGGACGGCGGGTCCGGCTCAACACCGCGGCGGGCAACTTCTGCGCGATCTTCTGGCTCGGCGCCGTCGGGGCGCTGGTCGCCAGTGCCGCCGGCCAGGCCGGCGTCATCGAATCGGTCAAGCACCTGACCGGCGACTTCGCCCCGCTGGCGATGCTCACCATCGTCGTCTCGACGTTCCCGGTGAACGGACTCAACCTGTACGGGGGCGCGATCTCACTGCTCACGCTGCGAGCCCCGGTCTCGCGCAGGACCGCCGCGGTCATCGCCACCGTCCTGACGATGGTGCTCTCGCTGTGGCTGGGCGGCGACATCTACGCCAAGTTCCACGACTTCCTCGTCGCGTCCGGCTACCTCATCGCGCCCTGGGTGACCGTCGTCTTCCTCGACCTGCGCGGCGTCCCTGCCGTTCTGGACGTCCAACGCCTGGACCGGCCCGATCGCCCACGCCCACCCGGGCCTCGGCGACGTGTCCTACTACATCGGCGGTGCCGCAGCCGCCGTGGTCTACCTGCTCACCTACCGGCTGTCGCCGCTCTCCGGATCCCTGCGCCGGCACGGCCGCCACGCCGGGCACCCGGCACAGGCCGGGCTCTCCGAGTCGGGAGCCTCGTCGATCCAGACCGGCTAGCCGCACGGGCACCTTCCGGTGCCGAGCCGACGACCTCGGCGATCACGCGGTCGCTCCATCCGTGGCGCTTCTCCGCTCGCGAGGTCCGGGGGGCCGCAGGTCGCGGCCCCCTGAGGCGCGCCGGTCAACTCGACGGCGACGGTGCCGGCGGCGGGCGGTGCGGAGGGTGCGGAGATGACTCCTCCCCTGCGCCTGGTGGTGGCGTGGCCCTGGCGGCGACCTCCTACAATTTGTAGGAGCACATGCCCTGATCGTTGAGAGTCGCGGAGGCATCGAATGACCCCACATGACGGCCATGGATCCGATCAGCACACCGCCGTCGGGCACGGCGAACATGAACACCATGAGGGCGGGCATGGCGCGCACGGGCATGCCGGGCCGGTGTCCTGGGCGATGGCGGCGCAGGCGACGCTGCACTGCCTGACCGGGTGCGCCATAGGCGAGGTGCTCGGCATGGTGATCGGGACGGCGCTGGGGTGGTCGAACATGGCGACGATCGTCGCGGCGGTGATCCTGGCGTTCGTGTTCGGGTACGCGTTGACCATGCGCGGCGTCCTGAAGGCGGGGTTGTCGCTGCGGGCGGCCTTCGGTGTGGCGCTGGCGGCGGACACCGTGTCGATCGCGGTCATGGAGGTCTTGGACAATGCGAGCATGATGGTGATCCCGGGCGCGATGGAGGCCGGTCTGGGGGATCCGCTGTTCTGGGGAGCGCTCGCGGTCGCCTTTGCCGTCGCCTTCGTGGTCACCACGCCGGTCAATCGCTGGATGATCGGCCAGGGCAGGGGGCACGCCGTGGTTCACCAGTACCACCACTGAGGTCGCCCTGTTCCCGTGGTGTGCCGGCTCTCCGGCACAATGTGGGCAAGGACGGAGGTGGCGTGTGGCCGGATTGGGCGGATCGCTTGAGCGTTCCATCATGGACGTGCTGTGGGCGGCGCCTGGCCCGCTTCGGATTCGCGAGCTTCTGTCGAAGCTGAACGAGAATGCCGACAAGACGCTGGCCTACAACACCGTGCAGACCGTGGCCGAACGTCTGGCGCAGAAGGGTCTGCTGCAGCGCACTCAGGACGGGATCGCTTTCCGCTACAGCCCCACCCGTGCCCGCGAGGAGTACGCGGTCGAGTTGATGCTGGACGCGCTGACCGAGACGTCCGACCACGGCGCCATCCTTGCCAGGTTCGCCGAAAGCGTTCCCGCCGAGGACGCCCGCCATCTGCTGGACGCCCTGCGCCGGCGGGCGTCCGGCGAGGGCGAGACGTGATCTTCCTGGTGGCCGGGCTGATCGCCTCGGCGGTGTTGCTGGGGTGCCTGGCCGGGCCCGTCCTGGACCGGGCGCAGCGTTCCGCCGCCGCCCCCGGGATCGCCATCGCCTGCTGGGTGGCCGCCCTCGCCGGCACCCTCATCGCCGGCACCGGGATGGTCATGGTCGCGCTGCTCTCTCCGCCGGGGCCCGGCCACGGGTTTCTTGAGCGGTTGCGTGACTGCGTGCCCCACCATGGGGATCTGGCGATCATCTTGGCGGCCGCCGCGAGCCTGGTGCTGCTGACGGCCTGCGGCTCCCGGCTGGCCCGCGGCCTGCCCCGGCTCGTCCGGGCCGTCCGGCATCGGCGGCGGCACAGGGAGATGCTGCGCCTGGTCGCCCGGCAGGACGGGCGGCACGCCGATGTGCTGGTCCTCGATCACCCCGTTCCGGTGGCCTACTCGCTGCCCGCGCGCCGGCGCGCGATCGTCGTCAGCAGCGGGGCCAAGGACGCGCTCAGCCAGGCCGAGTTCGGGGCGGTTCTGGCGCATGAGCGGGCCCATCTGCGCCAGCGGCACCACGCGCTGCTGCTGATGCTCGATCTGGCGCATGCCCTGCTGCCGTGGCTGCCGACCGTCCGGCGGGCCAAGGCGAGGCTTCCGCTGCTGCTGGAGATGGCCGCCGACGACGCCGCGGCGCGGACCTGCGGGAGGCGGGCATTGGTGGACGCCCTCTGCCGCCTCGCCGCAGCGCCCGGCGTGGCCGGGGCTTTGGGGGCGACGGGCGGATCGGGCGCCGGGGCCCTGGTGGAACGTGTGCGGCGGCTGGAGTCGGCCGGCCCGGCGAAGCCGCATCAGATCCTCCGGCTGGCCACCTCCGTGTTCGTGACGACCGCGGTCGCGGCGCCCCTCGTGGTGGCCTCCCTCGCACTCGTGAGGCTGGCGGTGAGCTGCTGAGGCCACCGGGGCGAATGAGCTGAATCGTCCACTTGGGTGGCGAATGAGGGCACGATCTCCTACGCTCCGTAGGAGACATCGCGCGGCGTCCCCGCCGGGGACAGCGATGGTCACGCCGAATCCTGCGGACACCCCCACCCAGGAACCGGGGACCCGATCTTCACCGGGGTGAATCCGTCCCTCTGCGGACGGTAGGGCGACTCCGGCCCGAACCCGACAGCTCACCCGGTAGGCGCCACAGGAGAGGACACTTCATGCAGCGACGAGCTGCCGTATTCCGAACGTCGGCCCGCCGCCGGATCATCACGGGCACGGCGTTGACGGCATCGCTGGCCCTCTCCGCAGGGCTTCTGGCCCCTGCGCCGGCCTGGGCGGAGCCCAAGCCCACACGCAAGGAGCTGACCGCCCAGCAGAAGAAGCTCGCCGACGAGGCGGAGAAGCTCAGCGAGCAGTACAACGGGCTGCGGGAGCGGCTGCGGCAGGCGCAGCGCGCGGCCAAGGTCGCCCAGGGCAGTGCCGCCCGCCAGAAGAAGTTGCTGGAAGAGGCCCGCGCCCGCATGGTCAAGGTCGCGGCGGACAGCTACAAGAACGGCCCGTCCGACCCGGCGGCCGCGTTCGCGTCCGCCGATGACCCGCAGGCGATCCTGGACCGATCGGCCACCCTGAACTACTTCGCCCGCCAGGACGGCGGCCGCGTGGCCCAGCTGCTGCAGACGATGCAGTCCGCCGAACGCGCCCGCAAGTCGGCCGAAGCGCGCGCGAACCAGGTCCGTCAGATCACCGACGAGGCGAAGAAGAAGCGGCGCGAACTCCAGGCCAAGCTGAAGAAGGTCGAAGCCAAGCTGGGGGCCGGCCCTACCGGTCGCGTCAACGGCGGACCGGTTCCCAGTGTGGATGCCGGGGGCGCCTCGGCCAAGGCCATGGGCGCGGTCCGGGCGGCCCTGAGCCAGCTCGGCGTCCCTTACTCCTGGGGCGGCGGCAACGCGTCGGGCCCGTCCTATGGCACCGCGCAGGGCGCCAACATCAAGGGCTTCGACTGCTCCGGACTGACCCTCTACGCCTACGCCCAGGTCGGCATCAGCCTCGGCCACTACACCGGCAGCCAGTACAACGCCGGAACCCACGTGAGCATGAGCCAGCTCAAGCCCGGTGACCTGGTGTTCTTCTACAGCGACCTGCACCACATGGGCATGTACATCGGCAATGGAAAGATGGTCCACGCGCCGCAGACCGGCGACGTCGTCAAGATCGCCCCGATTGGCGGACGCCCCTTCGCCGGCGGGGTCAGAGTCGCCTGACCGCAACGACCGAGCAGGTGGGAGGGCTGAAGCAGGTGCCGGAGCGGTGGCCGCGTAGAAGATCCTCGAAGCTGTCGTGGGGTCTGCTTCTGCTCTTCTGCGTGCTCGCGATGCACGGCTTCCAGGCGTCGCCGAGCCCGACGGAGATGACCGGTGTCCCGCTGACGTCCATGAGCGCCGGCCACCATGACCCGGCACCGATGGCGGCGGCGAACCACCGGGCGGCGGGCGACGACCAGCCCGGCCACCACCACAATGATCACCCGGGTGGTGGGATCTGCCTGGCGATCTTGACGATGCTGCTGCTCGTCATGACGGCCGTCGCCCTGTACGGGCGGAAGCCGATCGCGGTGGTCGTGCGGATCCTGACCAGAACACGGATTCTGCTCGTCGGGCGGCCGCCGCCGAGACCGTCCCTCCACCGGCTGAGCGTGCTGAGGCTGTGACCGGCCCTCGGCGCATTCCGTATGCGCCAACGGCCCTGAACACACCCTCACCACGAAAGGCTCCGACCAACCATGAAGCGTGTATTCACGCTCGCCATCGTTCCCGCGCTCGCGATCTCTCTGGCCGCGTGCGGTGACGACAACGACTCCGGCTCGATGTCCGGTCACTCCATGTCGGCCAGTGCGTCGCCGTCCTCGGCCGCGCAAGCGCACAACGACCAGGACGTCATGTTCGCCCAGATGATGATCCCGCATCACCGCCAGGCGATCGAGATGGCCGGCCTCGCCGCCACCCGTGCCTCCTCGGCCGAGGTGAAGCGCCTCGCCTCCGACATCAAGAAGGCCCAGGACCCCGAGATCCAGCAGCTGACGGGCTGGCTGACCTCCTGGGGCGCGTCTGTACCCTCGCCGGGGATGGGCTCTATGAACCATGGGGGCATGGAACATGGCGGCATGGACGGCATGATGAGCGAGAAGGACATGAAGGAGCTGGAGTCCGCCAAGGGCCAGGCGTTCGACAAGTCCTTCCTGGAGATGATGATCAAGCATCACCAGGGCGCCGTGACGATGGCCAAGACCGAACAGGCCTCCGGTCAGTTCCCCGCGGCCAAGGCCATGGCCGACGGCATCGTCTCCTCGCAGTCCGCCGAAATCGCCAAGATGCGGGCGCTCCTGCAAAAGATGTAGGACGTCCACGCTAGAGAGGGAAGGGCGAGGTCGAGCACGCCCGCCCTTCCCTCAGGCGCACCGATGCCGGCGAAACATGGTCCACCTCGTGGCGCGGATCGCCCGACCGCGGCGGCTCCATGACCACCCCTCAAAGAACATCCCTACGCAACAGGCCAAGGCCTCCCAGAAACCGGCCCTTCCGTGGCCTGACCCGGCGTTCCGGGGATGAGCCGGCCGGTGGGCTAGCGGAAGGTCCAGAACCGGGTCGTTCCGGCTCCGCTCGTGGTGGCGAAGCTCTGCCCGTTGGGGGCGAACGTCACGGTCTGGTCCTGGTCGGAGTCACCGGGAAGCGTCGCGGTGTTGCGCCGTGTCGGGACGTGCCAGAGCCGGATGTTCTTCTCGTCGGCGCTGACCAGGGTGTCGCCGTCCGGGCTGAACGCCAGGGCCCGGACCTCGCCCTGGAGGCCTTTGAGGGTGGCGCGGAGCCGGCCGTCGGTCGCGCTCCGGAGCTCGATCCCCCAGTAGCTGCCGTTGGAGACCGCGGCGGTCTTCCCATCCGGGCTGAAGGCGAGGCAGGGGATCTCGCTGCCGTCGGACGAGACCTCGACCCCCTTGCCGTCCGAGACGTCCCAGAGGGTGTAGCGCCCTGACAGGTACCGGGCGCCGGCGAGCGTCCTTCCGTCCGGCGAGAACGCAAGCGCGTTGGCGGTGTAGTCGATGTTCATCGAGACGGACCTGTCGGTGACGGCGTCCCAGATCTGTACGTACGGCGATCCGCTTCCGCTGCTGATGGCGAGTGACCGGCCGTCGGGACCGAACCTGAGCGCCTGGACGCCGCGCGCCTTGGTGAAGGACTTGCGGACTCGCCCGGACGCCACGTCCCGGAGGTGGACGGCCCCGTCCTCGGCGCCGGTGGCGAGGGTCCTGCCGTCCGGGCTGAAGACCATGGGCCGCCGATAGGTCTTGCCGTCCTCGATCTCGTGCGAGGTGACCTGCGCGGTGGCCAGGTCCCAGCGCAGGATCGACGCGAATCCCGCGCCCCACAGGGTCCTGCCGTCGGGGGAGAACGCCAGGTCCGACACCGCGACCTCCGAACTCGGCAGGCTGACGGCGGTGGGCACGCCGATCGGGGTCTTCGGGGCGTTCCGCTTGGCGGCGGGCGCGTCCGAGGGCCACAGCAGGACCGACGGGACGGTGACGGCGGCGGTCGCCGCGACGGCCGCGCCGCCCAGCAGGACGGCCCGGCGGCCGAACCGGCGCGGCGGATCGGCGAGGCCGGCCAGGACGTCCTGGACGGTCGGCCGTCGCGCGGCGTCCTTCTCCAGGCAGCGGACGATCAGGTCGCGCAGGTGGAGATCGGCGGTGAGGCCGGCCAGGTCGGGCGGCGCACCAACGATCTTGCGGACGATCGCCGGGATGGTCGTCGCGTCGAACGGGCCGCGTCCGAGCGCGGCGTAGGCGAGCACGCAGCCGAGCGAGAACACGTCGCTCGCCGGGCCGGTGACGTCGGCCCGGACCTGCTCCGGGGACATGAACGAGAACGTGCCGACGACCGCCCCGGCCGAGGTCAGCGCGGTCGCGTCCGCCGCGCGGGCGATGCCGAAGTCGATGACCCGGGGCCCGTCCGGGGCCATGATGACGTTGCCGGGCTTGAGGTCGCGGTGGACCAGCCCGCACGCGTGGATCGCGGCCAGTCCTTCGGCCAGTCCCGCGCCCAGTTCGCGTACCGCGCCCGGCGCGAGCGGCCCCTGGCGCAGCACGACCTGCCGCAAGGAGGGGCCGGGGACGAACGCGGTCACCATCCAGGGCGACTCGGCGTCGGGGTCGGCGTCGACGACCTGCGCGGTGTGGAACCCGCCGACCTTGCGGGCTGCCTCGATCTCGCGGGCGAACCGCCGGCGGAACTCCGGGTCGGCGGCGTACTGGGCGCGGACGACCTTCACCGCGACCTTGCGTCCGCCCGGCGAGACCCCGAGGAACACCTCGCCCATTCCCCCCGCGCCCAACCGGCCCTCCAGCCGGTAAGGGCCGACCTGCCGGGGGTCGTCATTGCGCAGCGGATCCACTGGTCAGACCTTCCAGAGCGTCACGGTGCCGTCGGGCTTGCTGCCGCCCACGCCTGCCACGGTCCGGCCGTCCGGTGTGAGGACGATCCTCTCGACGGCCTGGGAATGGCCGACGAGCGTCGCGGTGAGCGCGCCGGTGGCGGCGTTCCATATCCGTACGGTCCGGTCGGAGCAGGCACCGAGAACGGTCGAGCCGTCCGGGGAGAACTTCGCGTCCTTCACCGTCGCCTCGCCGGCCCTGATGACACGCACGGTGCGGCGGGTGGCGACGTCCCAGATCCTGACGGTCTGGTCCGCGCCGCTACTGGCCACCCGCTTGCCGTCCGGGCTGAACGCCACGCCGGTCACGCTCTCGGTGTGGCCGACGAGCTGGCCGAGCTTGCGCAGCGTCCGGCCGTCGAGAAGCTGGACGGTGTTCCCGGGAGACTTCTTGTAGTAGCCGTCCACCCCGACCGCGACGATCTTGCCGTCCGGGCTGTAGGCGACCGCGTTGACTCCGCTGTGGCCGAGGTCGAACGTCGCCAGGGTGCGGCCGTCGGCGGCGTCGAACAGCCGGGCGTCGGGGTTGGCGCCCGCGATCATGCGGCCGTCCGGGCTGTAGGCCACCGAGTTCGCCCCGAACTGGCCGGTCCGCACGTTCACCTTGATCCGGCCCGTGGCGGCGTCCCAGATGAGCAGTACACCGGCGCTGCTGGCGGAACTGGCCAGGGACCTGCCGTCCGGGCTGAACGCCAGCGCGCTCACCCAGCCCGCCTTGCCGATCGTGCGCAGGACGCGCCCGGTGGAGAGGTCCCACAGCGTGATCGTGGCGTCCAGGCCGCCGGCGGCGAGGGTCCGGCCGTCGCCGGTGATGGCGATCTCGCTGAGGTTCTTGACGCCTTCGGCGGTGAGTGAACCGCTCGGGGAGGCCAGGCCGTTCGGGCGAGGTGGCGCCGCGGGCGGCGCGGCGGCCTTCTGTTCGCCGTCCCCTCGGGTCAGGAGGAACGCGGCCGGAACGCCCACGGCTGCGACGGCCGCTCCGATGAGCAGCGCCCGGCGGCCGACGGGGGCCTGGCCGGCCGGCGCGACGGCCGGGCCGTCCTGCCGCCGGGTCGCGACGAGCGTCGCGTTGGCGTGTGTGTCGACGGCGTCTTCCGGCGGGAGCATGCGCGGCGGTCCCGGAGCCGGGGCGGCGATGCTCTGCGGCGCGGTCGTGAGCGTGTCCACGGTGGGGCGCTTCGTGTAGTCCTTGGCGAGGCACGCGGCGATGAGGTTGCGCAGGTCGCCGGGCAGCCCGGACAGGTCCGGCTCTTCGTGCAGAACGCGGTGCACGATCGCCGGGATGGTGGGGGCGTCGAAGGGGCCGGAGCCGGTCGCGGCGTAGGCGAGCACGCAGCCGAGCGAGAACACGTCGCCGGGCGGCGCGGACACCTCGCCCAGCACTTGTTCCGGCGACATGTAGGCGTAGGTGCCGACGACCACATTGTGGGAGGTCAACACGGTCGCGTCGGTCGCACGGGCGACACCGAAGTCGATGATCCGGGGCCCGTCCGCCGCCATGATGACGTTGCCGGGCTTGAGGTCGCGGTGGACCAGCCCGCACGCGTGGATCGCGGCCAGGCCCTCGGCCAGCCCCGCGGCGAGCGACCGGACCGCGTCGGGATCGAGCGCCCCGCGCTCGGCGACCGCCTCCTGGAGGGACGGCCCGGCGATGTACGCCGTGACCAACCAGGGCGATACGGCCTGGGGGTCGGCGTCCACGACCTGCGCGGTGTGGAACCCGCCGACCCGGCGCGCGGCCTCGACCTCGCGCGCGAACCGCCGCCGGAACCGATCGTCCTCGGCGTGCTCGGCGTGAATGACCTTGACCGCGACGCGGCGGGCGCCGGGGGAGATCCCCAGGAACACCTGACCCATGCCGCCCGCACCTAGCCGGGCTTCCAGTCGGTAGGGGCCGATCCGCAGAGGATCGCCAGGGCGCAGCGGTTCCATCTTTCACCCGTCGTTGGGCTCGGAGGTGTCGCAGACTTTCTAGCAGACACAGATGTTCTTTAGATGCCCTCCGGGCGCAGTGTGATGCAGTGCATGGACGGAAGGAGACCGACCAGCGCCTCCGGCTCCAGGGGGCTTGGGTGCGATCGGGGCGATGGCGGGATCATGTGTTTCACTCGTGGTGCACTTGGAGGTGAGCGTTGACTCCATCATCATTCGGGCGCTTGCGTCCGTCGGTCATGGACGCGCTGCTGGCCGCCGTGGTGTACGGGATCTCGCTGCTCGTGCCGGTGCTCGACGAGAACGGCGACACCCAGCCGCTGACCGTCCGGGGCGCGATCGTCGGGGCCGTGATCTGCGCCTCGCTGGCCTTCCGGCGGCGCTGGCCGGTGGCGGTGCTCGCCGTGACCGCCTCCGGGATGGCCGCCTATGTCGTGTCCGGTGGGCACAAGAGTCCGCTGATGCTTGCCACGATGATCGCGATGTACACGTGCGCGCTGCGGCGACCGCGGCGCGAGGCGGTGCTGGAAGCCGCCGCCGTGGCGGCCCTCCTGACCGGGATGAGCGTGGTGTTCGGCAACCGCGGGTGGCTGGGCCCGGAGATCATCGCGATGATCGCGCAGAGTGCGCTGGCCGTGGCGGTGGGGATCGCGGTCGGCAACCGGCGCGCCTACGTCGCCGCGGTCGAGGAGCGGGCTCGGCGTGCCGAGCGGACGCGGGAGGAGGAGGCGCGCCGCCGGGTCATCGACGAGCGGCTGCGGATCGCCCGGGAGTTGCACGACGTCCTGGCCCACCACATCGCCATCATCAACGTGCAGGCCGGGGTGGCGACCCACGTGATGGAGACGGAACCCGACCAGGCCAAGGAGTCGCTCGCGCACATCCGGCGGGCCGCCCGGTCGTCACTGGAGGAGGTCCGCACCGCGATCGGGCTGCTCCGCCGGCCGGACGACCCGGACGAGGCGGCCGTCGAGCCGTCCCCGGGGCTGGACGGGCTGCCCGACCTGATCGCGGGCTTCGTCGCCGCCGGCCTGATCGTCGACCAGAAGGTCGCCGGGACGCCCGTCGATCTGCCCGCGGCGGTGGGGCTCACGGCGTACCGGGTCGTCCAGGAGGCCCTGACGAACGCGAGCAGGCACGCGTCCCGCCCGTACGCCGACTTGGAACTCCAGTACCTGCCGTCCGCGCTGCGGATCCACGTCCGCAACCCGGCCGATCCCGCAGCGGGCCCTGGATCCTCCAGGGGTCTCGATCCGTTGGAACTCGGGGAGGGCGGCCACGGGCTGCTCGGCATGCGGGAACGCGCGCACGCTCTCGGCGGGACCTTCGCGGCGCGGCTGGCCGATGGCCGGTTCGAGGTCCGCGTCCTCCTGCCGCACGAGGGGACGGGGACGTGACGATCAAGGTACTGCTCGCCGACGACCAGGCGCTGGTCAGGGCCGGTTTCAAGGTTCTGGTGAACGCCGCGCCCGACATGGAGGTGGTGGGCGAGGCGTCCGACGGACGGGAGGCGGTCCGGCTCGCCCCCCGGGCCGACGTCGTGCTGATGGACATCCGGATGCCCGGCTTGGACGGCCTCACCGCCACCCGGCAGATCACCTCCGCGCTGCCGGACGTCCGGGTCCTGGTGCTGACCACGTTCGAGATCGACGAGTACGTGTTCGCCGCGCTGCGCGGCGGGGCCAGCGGGTTCCTCGGCAAGGGCGTCGAGCCGATGGAGCTGCAGCAGGCGATCCGCCTTGTCTCCCGGGGCGACGCGCTGCTGTCCCCCGGCGCGACGCGCGCACTGATCGCCCGGTTCCTGCGCGGGCCCGCGCAGGACGCGGGTGCCGCCGCCGAGCGGGTGGCGGCGCTCACCGAGCGGGAACGGGAGATCCTCATCCTGGTGGCGGCCGGGCTCGGCAACGACCAGATCGCCGAGCGGCTGGGGATCAGCCCGTACACCGCCAAGACCCATGTGAACCGGACGCAGGCCAAGCTCGACGCGCACGACCGGGCCCAGCTCGTCATGCTCGCTTACGAGACGGGCCTCGTCCGGCCCGGTTCACCACCTCCGGTGTAGGGCGGTACTGCGATCGCGGTACACCCGAAACCGTCCGCCAGGCGGACAATCCGGCGGTCGGAGCGCACAAGGCTGGAACGCATCATGTCGGCTTCGCCCGTGAGGAGTTCCCCTTGTCCGCCCTTGCCCGCTGGTGCTACGGCCACCGGCTCCTCGTCGTGCTGCTCTGGGTGGCCGCGCTCGCCGGTCTGGGCATCGCCTCGACCGCCGTCGGCTCCAAGACCAGCAACAGCTTCTCCCTCCCCGGCACCGAGTCGACCAAGGCGCTCGACCTGCTGAAGGCGACGATGCCCGCCCAGTCTGGCGCGAACGCGAGCGTGGTGTGGGAGTCGAGCGGCGACGTCCGGGACCCCTCCGTCAAGAACAAGATGACCGCGACCCTCGACCGGCTCGCCACGATGCCGGGCGTCGGTGCGATCACCAGCCCGTACAGTGCGCAGGGCGCACGGCAGATCAGCGCGGACAAGCACACCGCGTACGCCTCGGTGGACTTCACCAAGCCGGCCAACGAGCTGGAGAAGGCCGACCTCCAGAAGTTCGTCGACACCGCCGAGGCGGCCCGCGGTGACGGCCTCGAGGTCGAGCTCGGCGGCGATCCGATCCAGCAGGTGCAGCAGCCCGGGACGAGCAGCAGCGAGCTCGTCGGCATCGTCGCCGCCGCGATCGTGCTGTTCATCGCGTTCGGCTCGCTGTTCGCGATGCTGCTGCCGATCGGCACCGCGGTCGCCGGGGTCGGCGGTGGCCTGCTGACCGTCACGCTGCTGACCCATGTCATGAGCATCGGCGAGGTCGGCCCGATCCTCGGCGCGCTGATCGGCCTCGGCGTCGGTATCGACTACGCGCTGTTCATCGTCACCCGGCACCGCTCGAACCTGAAATCCGGCATGGACGTGGAGTCATCGGTCGTCAAGGCGGTCGACACCTCCGGCCGCGCGGTGCTGTTCGCGGGCGGCACCGTCGTCATCGCCCTGCTCGGCCTGTTCGTGCTCGGCATGAGCTTCCTCAACGGCATGGCGGTGGCCTCGGCGACCACCGTCGTCTTCACCGTCCTGGCCGCGGTCACGCTGCTGCCCGCGCTGCTCGGCTTCATCGGGATGCGGGCGCTGAGCCGCCGCGAGCGCCGTGCGCAGACCATGGGCGGCGGGGACCGGCCGGGTTTCTGGGTCCGCTGGGCGGGGACCGTCGACCGGCGCCCGGTGATCCTCTCTGCGCTCTCCCTGGTTCTCATCGCCGTGCTCTCCCTGCCCGTGCTCTCGCTGCGCCTGGGCTCCTCCGACGCCGGCAACGACCCCGCCTCGACGACCACCCGCAAGGCCTACGACATGCTGGCCGAGGGCTTCGGCCCCGGGTTCAACGGGCCGCTCCAGCTCGTCGCGGAGACGCCCGCCGCGTCCGACCAGCAGGCCCTGCAGAACCTGGCGTCGCGGGTCTCCCGCACCGAGGGCGTCGCCGCGGTCGTCGCGCTGCCGGCCGAGCCCGGCGCCAAGGTCGGCATCGTCCAGGTGGTCCCGAAGACCTCACCGCAGTCCAAGGAGACCGCGGACCTGATCAGCCATCTGCGGGACGACGTGATCCCGCCGGCCGAGCGGGGCAGCACCCTCAAGGTCTACGTGGGCGGCCAGACAGCGATCTTCGACGACTTCGCCGAGGTGCTGACGGGCAAGCTCCCGCTGTTCCTCACGGTGATCATCGCGCTCGGCTGCCTGCTGCTGCTCGTCGCGTTCCGCAGCCTGCTCGTGCCGCTCACCGCCGCCGTCATGAACGTGCTCGCCACCGCCGCCTCGTTCGGCGTGCTCGTCGCGTTCTTCCAGTACGGCTGGGGCTCGGATCCGCTCGGGCTGGGCGCGGCCGGACCTGTCGAGGCGTTCCTGCCGGTCATCATGCTGTCGATCCTGTTCGGCCTGTCGATGGACTACCAGGTCTTCCTCGTCAGCCGCATGCACGAGGAATGGGTCCACACCCGCGACAACCGGCGGGCCATCGCGGTCGGCCAGGCGGAGACCGGACGCGTCATCACCGCCGCGGCCACGATCATGATCGCGGTGTTCGTCGCCTTCGCGTTCGGGGGCCAGCGGGTCATCGCCGAGTTCGGCATCGGCCTGGCCGCCGCCGTGGCGATCGACGCGTTCATTCTGCGGACGGTCCTGGTGCCGGCCGTGATGCACCTGTTCGGAAACGCCAACTGGTGGCTTCCCGCCTGGCTCGGCAGGCGCCTGCCGCATCTGTCCGTCGAAGGCCCCGCAGAACCGGTCGACGAAAGTCGGCAACCCGAACCGATCGCCCCCTGATCTGGGCTGCCGGTCGCCGTCCTGAGGCCCTGCCCATGTCGCTACAGATGCCCCGCTGAGCGTGATCGCCAAGAAGGCGGGCGTCGGGCTGGGGACTTTCGGTTCGTGGTCGAGCACCCCGCAGAAGCTGATGTACCGCACCAGGCGGCACTGCTCGTTTCCTGCGGTCGTCGAGCGCTGGGCGAATCGGTGCGGCGGTGCGCTCACCGTTCAATCGCGGGCCGACCGGCCCGTCACGGTCGGCCGGAAGGGCGGATGATCTAGCCTGGCCTGGGGAAACGCTGATGGCGACCGGGGGATGTATGTCGGCCAGGGTGGCGCTCGGCTGCGTTGCGCTGGGGTATGCGGTACTGCAGGCGGCGACGGGCGGCCTGCGGGTTCCGCTGGATCTGGACGAAGCGGTGTACGCGAGCCAGTTCTCGGGCGGCACGCCGCGGATCCCGTTCGCGGTGCATCGGTCGTTGGGCGAGGGTCTGCTGGCCGCGCCGGTCACGTCCTGGACCTCGGATGTGACGCTCATCCGCGTCTATTTCGCCGTGCTCTCGGCCGCCCTGCTCCTGCTCGCCTTCTGGCCATGGTCGAAAGTGCTCGACCGTGCGGCCGCGCCGGCCGCGGCGGCCCTGTTCGCGGTGCCGTGGGTGTCCCTGCGGTTCGGCGCCACCGTGCTGCCGAACATGCCGGTCGCGCTGGGGGCCGTCGGCGCCGCGGGCGTCCTGGTCGCGGGCGGGCGCCGCGCGTGGATCCCGCTACTGCTGATCATCACCGGGGTCGGGTTGCTGCGGCCGACGGACGCCCTGTGGCTCGCGCTGCCCCTGTTCGTGGCGGCGATCGTGGTGCCGGGGTGGCGGTGGTCGGCCGCGGGGATCGCGGGCGGGCTCGCCGCCGGGTGGGGCGTGTGGCTGGTCGAGTCGTTCGTCCGGTTCGATGATCCGATCACGCGCCTGCGGGCGATGCAGTCGGTCAACGGCGCGAGCGGGCTGCATTTCGTCCTGCCGCGCTATCTGGCGACGTTGAGCGGCCGGGAGTCGTGCCCGCCCACGACGGTGGACTGCGGCCCGGTGGGATTCGCCACGGCGGTGTGGTGCGCCGGGGGCCTCGCGCTGGTCGGGGCGGGACTGTGGGCGGCCAGGGGCGAGACCCGCCGTGCCCTGCTGGTCTGCACCGCGACCGCCGCCGTCTTCGGGGGTGCGTATGTGGTGTTGTCGGACCTCGCCGTTCCGCGATACCTGCTTCCCGTGTTCGCCCTGCTGTCCCTGCCGGCCGGCGCGGGCCTCACCGCGATCCTGCGCGCCGCGCGAAGGCGGCGTGCGGGCCAGATCCTTGCCGCCGCCGTTCTCGCGACGGCTCTCGTCCACACCGGGTTGCAGTTGGCTGAGGCCGACCGTGCTTCGGACCGGGCCAAGGCGGCCCTCTCCTGGCCCGTAGAGGCCGCCGACGCCCTGGCCGCCCGCGGCGTGGGCGGCGACTGTGCCGTGCTCGGCGGGTTCGCGCCGCAGATCGCCTTCCTGCGCCGGTGCCATGCCCCGGACATGCGCGACGGCTTCGGTGCGCGCGACATGTCCGCCGCGATCACCGCCGCCAACGTCGAGAGGCTGCGGACCCGGGGACTGCGCGTCGCCCTGGTCACCGCCCGCCGCCCCGCCCTTCCCGGGCCATGGCAGGCCGTCACCGTGGTGGGCGACGGTCCTCGCCTGTACCTCTCCCCATCACCCGCCCGCCCCGCGCCCGAACACCCGGTCTCCCGCCCCTGAGCCCCAGGCCCACCGCACCGCCACCACCGCGGCCGCCGTTGCCGCGGCGCTGAAGATGCCGCTGTGGGACCGGAACTCGGTCGTCGTCCGTCAGACCAAGGTCGTACTCTGGTCGGCGATGGGAACACGAGGTGTGGAGGGCGCATATCAGGGTGCGCTTCGGGCGTTCCAGAACCCGATGCTCGATCTGCTCCACCGGACCTACGCGCCGTTCGTGGTGACGGTGCTGGCGATGATGTTCACGCCGGAGCGGTCGACGGTGGCGGTGGCGGATGCCCATGCGGAGATCGCCGACGCCCTCGACCAGTTGCGGGCGGCGGGCTACGGCGACGAGGGCGACCAGCCCTTGCCCGCGGGGAACGCCCGTGACCTGTGCAGGCAGTGGGTGCATGCGGGCTGGCTGGTGCGGCAGGTCTCCGACGACGTCGAGGTGTACCGGCTGTCCGCACATGGCGTCGGCGCGCTCGAAGTGGCCGGACGGGTCGGCGGGGCGCGGACCAGGGTGTCGGAGTCCCGGGTCCGGACGCTGCTGGAGGCGGTCGAGCGGCTCGCGCAGGACGCGGACCCGGACGTGATGGCCCGGATGGCGCGCCTCCAGACGGAGATCGATCAGCGCCGGCGAGAACTCGACCGGCTCGAACGGGGCGGCGTCGTCGAAACCGCCGACGACGACCAGCTGCTGGAGGCGGCCGAGAACGTGCTGCATCTGGCACGGGAGCTGCCCGCCGACTTCGCCCGCGTCGCCGAGTCGATCAAGGCCATGCAGCGTGACGTCGTCGCCGACCTGCGGCAGGATGTGCGGCCGACCGGGGAGGTGCTGCGCGAGTACCTGGAGCGCGGCCGGCAGATCATGGACGCCACGCCGGAGGGCCGCGCGTTCGCCGGGGCGCTGCGCCTGATCGGCGACCCGGCACAGATCGACGACCTGTGGAACCTGCTGCGCACCGTGCTGCGGCACGGGTTCACCGACCTGATGCCGGAACCGCAGCGGCGGGAACTCGCCGAGATCGCACGCCGGATCGAGCAGGGCGTCAAGGAGGTGCTGGCCGCGCAGCGGCAGGCGTCGCACGTCATCACCACCCAGGTGCGCAACCACGACCCGATGCGCGACCGCCAGGTGGACGAGCTGCTGCGGGACGTGATGGCCGGATTCCACACCTGGGTGCCCGGCTCGCGCCGCGGCACGGTCGTCGCCCCGCTCCGCCGCCTGCCGGTGGCCGACGTCGGGCAACTCCGTCAGACCATGAGCGACCTGCGGCCGCCGCAGCCGCCCACGCCGCTGCGGGAATGGGACGAGGCGGAGGACATGCCGGCCGCGGACACCCGGGCATGGGGTGGCCCGCAGTACGCCGAACTGCGCGCGCATCTGGCGGCGTTCGCCGGCGACGCGGACAGTGCTGACGTCGCGGCCGCGTTCCGCGCGGCGGCCGAGCGGATACGGCGGCCTGTGGATCTGCTCGGTCTGCTGGAAATCGCGCACGACTTCGGAATGACCGACACGGCCGAGGTCGCGGTGGTCGACGCGGTCCGGCCGGACCAGACCCGGCGGCGGCTCGCGTTCGGCGGCGTGCTGGCGGCGAACCCGGCGACGACCCGCACCGCAGACGAGAGGCCGGGAAACGACGATGAGTGAACCGGACGACGCCGCGGACGACCTGCCGAGCGGCGCGGCGGCCGGGTTCATCGAGCCGGTGGCGATGGAGGACGACCCGGCCGAACTGTTCGCCGGTGACACCGGCACGCTGGACGTGGACGTGCGGCGGGTGCTGGTGCGGCTGCTGCAACGCAGATTCCTGCTGGCGGACAAGAGCCCGGCCCAGTGGCGCACGCTGCTGGAGAACCAGCAGATCATCGAGTCGCGGCTGCACGACCTGTTCGTCCGGCTCGTGGTCGATCACGACCGGGGCATCGCCTACAAGCAGCAGGTGCGCTCGGCGGAGTCGGACGTCCCGATCCTGTTGAGGGACGACCCCTACAACCGGGCCGAGACCCTGGTACTGGTCCACCTGCGGACCGTCTTCCAGCGGGAACGCGGCACCGGCGAGACGTCCGCGCGGGTCGACATCGAAGAGCTCGAACAGACCGTGCTGACCTATTTCGATCCGGACGATCACAACCTCGCCCGCGGCCAGCGCGAGATCCGCAACGCGGTGCAGCGGCTGGTCACCGAGGGCCTGCTCGCGGAGGAGTCCGCGGGCCGGTACCGGATCACGCCGCTGGTCGAGGTCGTGCTGAGCACCGAGAAGCTCACCGAGCTCAACGGTTGGCTGCGGGAGCAGAACGGGGTCGCTTCATGAGCATGATCGACACGCTGTTCGGGCTGATCCCGGCGGCATCGCGCGGGCAGCAGTGGGTGGCGCGGGACCTGCAGCTGGTCAACTGGGGCGGCTACGACGGGTATCACCGCGTCCGGTTCGCTCCCGGCGCGACCCTGTTCAGCGGCGGTTCCGGGTCGGGCAAGTCGACGCTGATGGACTCCTACATCGCGTTGCTGATGCCGCACACCACGCCTTTCAACGGGGCGTCCAACGGCGGGGTGGTCGGCCGGCCGCGCGGCAAGGACCAGCGCAACATCCTCTCCTACGCGCGCGGGAAACTCGACGAGTCACGGGCGGACGGTGAGACGAGGCTGCGGGTGCTGCGCGGGGACGGCCGCGACACCTGGTCGGCGATCGCGATGAACTGGGCCGACCGGAGCGGTGCGGTGTTCACCGCGCTCCGGGCCTGGTACGTGCCGTCGTCCGCGCGCAGCCTCGACGACGTCGTCGTGGTCCGCGCCACCCGGGACGACGGCTACGACCTGCGCGAGCTGGACGGCCCCGCGGGCAGCAGGTTCGCCCGCGCCGCGGTCACCGCGACGGGCCTGACCTGCTTCGACACCGACCGGGACTTCACCGCCCGGCTGCACACCGCGCTGGGCATCGGGGCCGCCGGGGACGGGCACAAGGCGGTCGGGCTGCTCGGCCGGATCCAGGCCGGTCAGCAGATCACCACCGTCGACGCGCTGTACAAGACGATGGTCCTGGAGGAGCCGGCCACCCTGGCCACGGCGGACGAGGTGGTGCAGCAGTTCGACGAGCTGTCCGGCACCCGGGACCGGATGATCAATGCCCGCCGGCAGGTGCGGGCGCTGACCCCGATCCGCGATCATCGGGAGGCCATCGACGGCGCGGTGACACGGTTGCAGGTGATCGACGATGTCGGATCGTTCACCGACCCGGGGTCGCCCGCGACGTTGTGGCGGCACGAACGCCGGCTCGACCTGTTGCGCGAGGCCGAGCGGGACCTGACCGGACGGCGCCGCCGGGCCGAGGAGGAGGCGCAGGAGACGGCCGCGCTGATCAAGGCGGCGGAGTCGCAGCGGGACGCGGTGCTCGACACCTTGCGCGCCTCAGGCGGCGACCGGCTGGACACCGCGCAACGGGAGATCCGTGGCGTGGAACTGCGGCTGGCCGACGTCGAACGCGCACGGAAGCGTTTGGACGACGTCCTGGGCACCGTCGGCGCCACCGTGTCGACCGGTCAGGACTTCGCCGCGTTGGTCGACACGGCGCACCGGGCGCTGGCCGACTCCGACGCCAGGAGGATCGCCCAGAACGAATTCGCCGATGCGATCGCGGAGCGCAAGGCCGCCGAACGCGACCTGGCCGGGTTGCGCGCCGAGCACAGTGCGGTCAAGGCCCGCCGCGGCAACATCCCCACCGACCTGCACGCCGCCCGCGACCTCCTGGCCGACGCCGCCGGCCTCACCCCGGACGACCTGCCGTTCGTCGGTGAGCTGATCGAGGTGCGCACGGAGTTCGAACCGTGGCGGGAGGCGTTCAACCTGGCGCTCGGCGGGTTCGCCACCCGGATGCTGATCGACATCGGCCGCCTGAACGCGTTTCAGGAGGCGATCAACATGGTGCCCGTCGCCCGGCGCATCCAGTTCGAAGGCGTCCGCACCGGCATGCGCGACGAGGTCGGGCTGGACGGCAAGACGCTTCCCGGCCGGCTCGACTACCGGCCGTCGCCGTTCACCGCCTGGCTCAAGAGCGAACTCGCCCGCAGGTTCGACTTCGTCTGCGTCGAGACGCCCAAACTGCTCGTGCAGTACCCCAAGGCGCTCACCATCACCGGCCAGACGTCGCAGCGCGGCCGGGGCGCGCACGGCGGTCACGGCCGGGCGAACCTGCTGGGATTCACCAACACCAGGCTGCTCGCCGACCTCGACACCCGGATCGACCACGCCCGGGAACGCCATGACGACGCCGTCGCACGGGCGGCGAAGGCGGAGCAGGACCTCAACTCGTTCGAGGAGAGACGCACCGCCTACAAGACGGTGACCGAACTGTCCTGGGACCAGGTGGACGTCGAGTCGGTCGTCGCCGAACGGGACCGCTGGGAGCGGGTCATCGCCGAGGTCCGCGCGGGCAACCCCGAGATCGACCGGCTGCAGCGGGAGGCGGAGGAGCTCAAAGAGCGGGTCACCGGGCTGACCGAGCGCATCGGTGGGCAGAAGCAGGAGGTCGAGCGGCTCGGCAGGGCATGGGAATCGATCGTCGACGAGGTGGACGGCGCCCAGCGGGCGCTCGACACCGCCGCGGCGACCGGCACCGAGGTGAGCCGGGAACACCGGGAGTACCTCGCGGGGCTGTTCGACGACGCTCCGGACGGCGCCGACCCGGCGACGGCGCTGGCGGAGTTCGACGCCGCGCACCGGCGCGGTGTCGAACGGATGCACGACGATCGAAAGTCGGCGGAGGAATCGATCAGCCGGTCACGCACGGCGCTGCACGAGACGTTCTCGACATTCGTCGAGCGCTGGCCGAACCCGAACCTCGGCACCGACCCCGACGCCTCCTACCGCGACTTCGACCGCCTGCTCACCGACCTGGAGACCAGCGGTCTGCACGAGCTGGAGACCGAGTGGCGCGACAGCCTGCTCAAACTCTCCGGCAACGACCTGACCAGCCTGGACAGCGAGCTCGCCGCCGCCGTCCGGGAGATCCGCGACCGGATCGACCCGGTCAACCGCATCCTCGCCGGACTGCCGTTCGCCGACGACGGCCACCGGCTGCGCATCGATCCGCAGGAAAGCCACTCCGCGGTGCGCGCCCGGTTCCGCAAGGAGTTGCGCGACGTGCGCGCCGTCATCGACAAGTCGGCCACGGACGCCGACCGGGAGCGCGCCTACCACCGCATGGCCAAGGTGATCGACCGCATCCGCCGCACCGCGCCTGATTACGCCGACCTGGTCGACGTGCGCAACCACGTCCGGATCAGCGCGGAGAAATGCGACCTCGCCGGCGAGCACGTCGCGGTCTACGACCACATCGGGGAGAAGTCCGGCGGCGAGTCCCAGGAACTGGTCGCGTTCATCGTCGGCGCCGCGCTGCGCTACCAGCTGGGCGACGCGGGCGCCGAACGGCCGCGCTACGCCCCCGTCTTCCTCGACGAGGCGCTGATCAAGGCGGACGCGCACTTCACCGGCCGAGCCATCGGCGCATGGCGCGGGCTGGGCTTCCAGCTCGTCATCAGCGCCCCCAACGACAAGCACAGCGCGATCGAACCCCACGTGGACGCCGAATACGTGATCCTCAAGAACACCGAGGGGCGGTCGTGGGCGAAACCCATCGTGGCGGTTCCCGACGAATGACCCCCCGACTGATCACCCCGGCCGACGCGGTCGAGTCGCTTCGCCGCAAGGTCCACCGGAAGTGGGCGGCAGCCGTGTGCGCCGACCTCGGCGTGGGAGACCCGGTCACATTCTCCGTCCCGCTCCGCCCAGGCGTGTCGACCGGCAGCGTGGTGGCGCGGATCGGATACCCCGCCTGGCACGAGTGGCACATGTGCTGGCGTGAGTTCGCCGACCGGCACTCCGCGGGCGTGCTGATCGTCCGCAAGCCGGTGTCCGTCCAAGGCGTGACGGACGACTTCCCCACCACGCTCGTCGCGGGTCTGGACGCCGCCGTCGCCCTCGTCTCCGGAACCGAACCGCCGACCGTGGACGTCGCCCGCGCCCGTGCGCTCGCGTCGTCGCTGCGGTCCGCCGGCGCGGTCCTCACCCCGGCCACCGTCCGGGCCGCCTACCAGCTCGGAGCCGACGACGCCGAGGTGCTGCTCAGCGCGGTGACCTGGCTGCGCCGGCACCCGGACGCGGGCGCATGGAGCGCACGTCAACTCCCGGTCCCCGGCATGCACACCAAGTGGCTCGACACCCATGGTGCGTTGCTGCGCGACGTCGCCGGACGCGACGTCCGGGATGAGGTCCGGTCCCGTCCGACCGTGCTGCACCTGACCTACGTCGACCCCGACCACGCCGCGTCGGGCCGCCGCAGGCACGACGCCTGGACCACCGGCGACACGCACGACACCGCCTACCGGCCGCGGATCGTCCTCGTCGTCGAGAACCGCGACTCCCGGCTCTGGTTCCCACCGGTGCGGGACACGATCGTGGTCGAGGGCGGCGGCAAGGCGGCAGCGGCCCTGCTCGCGAACGTGCCCTGGATCCGCGCCGCGGACCACGTCGTCTACTGGGGAGACATCGACGCGGACGGATACGCGATCCTCGACCGGTTCCGCGCCGCGCTCGCCGGGCCCGCATCGGACGGCGCGCCACCGAAACCGATCCCCTCGATCCTGATGGACGCCACCGACCTGCACCGCTACGCCCAGCACGGGGTGAACCATGACAAGGCCGGTCGCCCCGTCAACCCGTCCCCGGCGATCCTGCCGCACCTCACTGAAGCCGAGGCGACCGCGTACGACACCATCGCAACCGCAGGCCCCACCCCGTTCCGCCGGATCGAACAGGAAGCGATTCCTCTCGCCGACGCGGCAACCCGTCTGCTGGACGTCACCATGAGATCTCATCCATAAACCTGGCGCGAGCAGGGATTGCCGCCGATCCGGCTACACGACCTGCGGCCTGGCGTTGAGGAGGCCGCCCATAACGCAGAGCCGCTGCGCGTCGAGGATGCCCAAAACTCCCTTCTCGCCCCCGCGGCCGGCTCCGAGCCGCACCTTGCTGGTTCCCGTATCGAAGTGCAGCGGCCCGTTTCAGGCGATGAGCTCCCGGGTCCGGTCATAGAGCCGCTGGGCGGCCTTGGGATCGAATCCCGGGCCGTCCATGGGGATCGGGCGGCCCATGATTGAAGCGGTAAGCGGCTCGGCGGGTGGATGGTTCAGCAGGTCGAGGATCGGCACGATGGCCTTCTCGACCGGTTGTGCGGTCCTGCGCATTGCCTCGATCTGGGCCGCGACGTGCGGGGCGTACTCGCCGGAGAGTGCCGTCGCGGTGCTGCCCGGGTTGTACAGCACGTACCGGACCTTGCGTGAGGGCCGGATCCGGGCGTATCCGGTGCCGAGCAGGTCGTTCAGCAGACCGCCCTGCATGAGCGCACCTTCGCCGTCGTAGTCCCGCTCGCGGCCGAGGTCGTCCCAGCGGATCTCTTCGGGGTTCGGCCCCGGACCCGCGACGTTGAGGATGACCGGCTCGTCGGCGGCGTCGAGCAGGTCGGTCATCTCGTAGCTCATGACGAACCGGCTCAGGTAGAAATGCGCGAAGGTGTTCTCGAACCCCTCGGCCGTGACAAGGCGGGTGGTGCGAAAGTGCCGGGCGCACAAGATCAGGGCGTCCACCTTCGTGAAGTGCGCTCTGAGTTCTTGGACGGCCTGGCGGGTCTCGTCCATCAGGCTCAGGTCGGCGCGGATGAAGCGGGCCCGCTCCGCGGCGCCGAGCCGCCCGGCCGCATCGAGGAAGTCGGCTCCCCTTTCGGCATTGCGCCCGATGATCGCGACGTTGTGGCCGCTCTCCAGGCAGGCGAGCCCCACCGCGCGGCCGATGCCGTCCGTGCCGCCTGTGATGACGAAGGTTTTCACTAGAACGTCCTTCCGAGGATCTCCTCAGGGGTGACGCGGACGGTGATCAGGTCGGTGGCGCGGGCCGCGGCCCGGGGGTTGTGCTCGGCGAAGGGCAGGCCGGTGTATTTGACCGACAGCGCGTCGATCAACTCGCGCCCCGTGCCGCGCTCAAGCGTCGCGGTGCCGCGGATCGCCGCGTAGGTGTACGGCGTCCCAGGGGGATTCAGGAGCACGCTCACCCTCGGGTCCCGCCGAAGGTGCCGGCCCTTGACGTTGTCGGCGGCCGTCACGAAGAGCGGCTCGTCGCCGTCGCGCCCGATCCAGACGACCGACTGCTGCGGACAGCCGTCCGGACGGATCGTCGCCACGGTGGCGAACACCGGAGAGTCGAGCATCTCCTTCACCTTCTCGATCGCGATACCGAAAGCCACGCCATGACCTCCTCATCAGTTGTGTCACATCACTGTAGCATTTACTAATACAAGTTCCACTGCAGTGAGGTGATTGGCCGGTGAGCCGTCAGCCCGGTGGGTAGGATCGTGGTCGCCATGAGAGCCGACGCTGTACGCAATCTCGACGCGGTCCTCCAGACCGGCGCGCGCCTGCTACACCAGGACCCGGCCACGAGCATCGCGACGATCGCCGCGCAGGCGGGCGTTGATCGGCGCACCGTCTACCGCCGGTTCGTCGACCGCGAGACGCTGGTGGCCGCCATCCACCGGGCCAAGCTCGACGCCTGCCAGGAGGTCGTCGACCAAGCGCGGTTGAACGAGGCGCCGGTGCCCATCGCGCTGCACCGCTACGCCGAGGGCATCATCGACGTCAGCCGACGCTGGCCCATCGACCTGAGCCGGCTGCAAGATGACGAAGAGTCGGCCCTCCGCCTGCACGAGCTGATCGGATGCCTCGACGCCTTCATGGACCGGGCCGCACACGAAGGCGTGATCAGGTCCGACCTGCCCCACCGCTGGGCCCGGTCCCAGCTCATACACCTGACCAACCTCGCCGCCCACGAGATGCCGGAGCTGACCCCCGCCCAGGGCGCCGACCTCATCGTTCAGTCACTGCTCGAGGGAATCGGCGCCTGACCGGCAACCAGCACAAGGCGCCCCGTGTACCTCGCAGCCAGCACAGCTGACGCTGCTTGGCCTCGTCGTAGGACGAACGGCCAATGAGGCTGGTCGGTAAGCAGGTCTCCCACCAGGGGTGGACTCGGTCCAGGCGGAATGGTGCACGGTGCAGACGCCGGCGTCGTGCCCGCATCGCGGTGAAGCCGATCAGAACGGATCGAGCTTTTCACCGCAGACGACAGCGGGGGACGGCCTAACGCCCGCGGGCGGCGGGTGGAGAATGCGAAGCGGCGCCCGCCGGACCCGGGGAACGTGTTCTGAGCATGATCCGGGGTCCGGTGGGCGCCGCGGTCCGCGGGGCCTGAACCGGTGTCAGGCGTTCTTGGCGGCGGTGAGGCGAGCGGCGACGTCGTTCCAGTTCACCAGGTCCCACAGCTTCTGGACGTAGTCGGGCCGCACGTTGCGGTACTGCAGGTAGTAGGCGTGCTCCCACGCGTCGAAAACCAGCAGCGGCGTGGAGCCCATGCCCACGTTGCCGTGGTGGTCGTAGACCTGCTGGACGATCAGCCGCCGCCCGAGCGGCTCCCAGCCGAGCACGCCCCAGCCGGAGCCCTGGACGGTCGCGGTCGCGGAGGTGAGCTGCTTCTTGAACGCCTCGAACGAGCCGAAGTGCTCGTCGATGGCCGAGCCGAGCTCGCCGTCGGGGCGGTCACCGCCGTCGGGGGACAGGTTGTCCCAGAAGATCGTGTGCAGGACGTGCCCGGACAGGTTGAACGCCAGCGTCTTCTCCAGGCCGACCAGCCCGCCGAGCTGGTCCTTGTCGCGAGCCTCGTCCAGCTTCTCCAGCGTGTCGTTGGCGCCCTTGACGTAGGCGGCGTGGTGCTTGGCGTGGTGAAGCTCCAGGATCTCGCCGGTGATGGCGGGTTCCAGGGCGGCGTAGTCGTAAGGAAGGTCCGGCAGTGAGTACGTCATGATCACCACTATTGCAAATATATTGCAACTGCATCAAGAATGCAGCCATGTCGCCCCTGAACTCTTCCCGCCCGGACCACGCGCGGCGCTGCTCCTGGGCCCTCAGCCGGATGCGCGCACCGCCCCCGCCCGCTGGCCTACCCTGGCGACCGGCCCCTCGGCTCCGCTTCGCCAAGCTGCGCTCGACCCGTTCCAACCAGCCAGAAAGGCTCACGCATGACAGGCACGGCTCGCCCCATCACGCTCGTGGGCACTCCTGTGCTGCACCGCCCCTGCCGGCCGGTCGAACGCTTCGACGACGAGCTCGCTCGCCTTGTCGAGGACATGTTCGCCAGCATGTACGCGGCCCGCGGCGTCGGGCTGGCCGCCAACCAGATCGGCGTCGATCTCCGGGTGTTCGTCTACGACTGCCCCGACCAGGACGGCGAGAGACGTAAGGGCCTGGTGGTCAACCCCACCGTCCAGACACCCGCCGGACCGGGCAGAACCCTCGACGACAGCGAGGAGGGCTGCCTGTCGGTGCCCGGCCCGCATGTGTCCCTGCCGCGCCCCGACACCGCCGTCTGCGACGGCTTCGACCTGTCCGGCGACCCGATCACCGTCGAGGGCACCGGCCTGCTCGCCCGCTGCCTCCAGCACGAGACCGACCACCTCGACGGTCGCCTCTACATCGACCGGCTCCCGGCCAAGGCACGCAAGAAGGCCCTCGAAGAGTTCGAGGCCCGCCGCGCGGCCCCCGCCCAGGACACCGGCCGGGGGTGGCGGGGCGGTCCGCCGGTCGGCGGATCGGGTGATGGCGATGATGGCCAGGGCGATCACGGCGACGATCAACGCGCCCAGGGCGGCGGTCAGCAGCGGGTGATGCGCCGACCACGACACCGGTGAGGGCGGCCGGGCCGGGGACGGGGACGGCTGCCCGGCGGTGCGGACGTGGCGGCCCGTGGGGGCCAGGGGCGGCAGGACCTGTGCGGCGGTGGTCGGTTCGTCCACCGCGGCGTTGTCGCGACTGATGCGGCTGATGAGTTCAAGGGCCTCGGCGACGCGGGTGGCGTCGGCGGGACGCAGTGCGGGGTCCTTGGTCAGGAGCCGCAGGATCGCCTGCCCCAGTTCCACGGGCACGTCAGGGCACAGCCGGGCCGGCGGGACGGGAGCGTCGTGCATGTGCCGTTGGAGCACGTCCACCTGGGTGTCGGCGGTGAAGGGCGGCTGCCCGGTGCACAGTTCGTACAGCATGCAGCCCAGCGCGTACAGGTCGCCGGCCGGGCTGGGCGGGAGCCTGTGGGCCAGTTCGGGAGCCAGATAGCCCGCGGTTCCGATGATCAGGCCCGCCGTCTGCCCGGTGGCCTGTGTGGGGGTGGGCACGTCCATGGGGCTGGCGATGCCGAAGTCGGTGAGCTTGAGGGTGCCGTCGTCGGCCAGCAGCAGGTTGCCGGGTTTGACGTCGCCGTGCACCAGGTCGGCGTCGTGCGCGGCGGCCAGCGCGCGGGCCGTCTGCGCCCCAAGCGCCGCCACCTGTGCGGGTGGCCGTGGACCTTGCCTGTGCAGGATCTCCGCCAGGTTCGGGCCGGTGACGAGTTCCATCACCAGGAACATCCGGTCTCCGTCGATGGCCACGTCGTAGATTCGCACCACGTTGGGGTGTACCAGTCGCGCGGCGCCGCGGGCCTCCCGCCATACCCGTTCGCTCACCGTGCCCATCACGTCCGCGCGGGTCGTGCTCGCGGGCTGGTCGGGGGCGGGTGCGGGGTCCAGCAGCTTGACCGCCACCATGCGCCCCAGCGCCGCGTCCTCGGCGGCCCACACCTCGGCCATTCCACCCCGGCCGACCGGCTCGATCAGCCGGTACCGCCCGGCCAGCACCACCGAAGCCTCGGCCGCGCGCCCATGCCTGCCCATAACCCCAATCCCCGTCACCCGCCGGCCGGCAAACGGCCGACGTGGTGCTTTGCGCCCCATCCTGCGGGGATGTCACACCGACGCCAGGTCTTGATCAGGTTGGGAGGAGCCCCGCCCCATCGGGGGCTGGGGGGCGGGGCTCGCGCCACGGGGTGCCCGCAGTCCGGTCGGGCACCCCGCCGACGAGGCCGGCAGGTGGGGGTGCCCGTGGCCGTCTACCACTCCAGCGCCCGGGGCGTCCGAACCGTCACCCGCGAATGTGCGGGCTATTCGAGGTTGTCGCGGACTGCGGTCAGCAGGCGGACGAACTGCTGGGCCTCGGTGTCGGTGAGCCCGGCGGTGGCCTGGGCTTCTGTTTCCGCCCATGCGGCCGTCACGGCGTCCACGACGGCCTCGCCGCGTTCGGTCAGCCGCAGGCGTGTCACGCGTCGATCGCCGGGGTCGGTGGTGCGTTGGATGAACCCGGTCCGTTCCATCCTGGTGAGTGCCTTGGCGATCGTGGGTTGTTCGAGTCCGATCCGTTGGACGAGTTCCGCTTGGGTCGTGTCGGGGTTGTGGTGGATGTCGACAATGAGGAGTTCCTGGCCCAGATGCAGGCCGAGTTGTGCCATCCGGCGTTGCAGCACCGCACGGTGCGCCCGGGTGGCGTGGGCGAGCGCGTAACTGACCGGTCCGTTGTCCGCGGCGATCTGACGCCCGGTGATCATGCCGGGACCACCTGCCGATCGGTTTGAACTCGGGTGAGAACGCGCTGCCACAGTTCGGTGATTTCGCGTCGCGGGTCCTCGCCCACCAGGACACCGTGGTCGTCGAGGTGACGGTGGGCGTGGCCGATCGCGACGTCGAGGTCAGAAAGGATCTCGGCGCCGGACCGCCGGAGTAGGTCGGCGAGCTGCAGTTGGGCGAACGCGCCGCCGAACCGGTTCGGTGAGGCGCTCATCAGCACGACGGGCTTGCCGGCCAGCGGGCGAGGCGGTGCGAGAATCCCCAGCCAGTCGACGACGTCCTTCATGTTGCCGGGAATGCCGCGGTTCAGTTCCGGCGTCACCAGCAGCAGCACATCAGCCGCCGCGACCCGGTCTCGCAAGGTCGCGACGACCGGCGGGAACGGACGCCCCATGGTCGCGTTGACGCGGGGAACCTCGGCATTGCCGTCCCAGGCCACCACCTGGAGCGGGGCATCGGCCAGTTCTTGTGCGGCCAGCAGCAACGCCCGGTTGAAGGACCCGGCCCGCACGCTCCCGCAGATGCCGAAGACATCGACAGTTTCCATAGCCGGGAATCTTATAGCCGGGCATGTAGTTTGGCGAACGGGCGCCTCGCCCGGGCTACCTCGTGAGGAGCCGCCCGGCAGGACGTATCGCGCCCTTCAAACGGGATTCGTAGTCCCCGAACAGCCACGGGCGGGGGCCGGTGTTGGTGTCGGTCGGGTAGCCGATGTCGAACTCCACGGCCGAATCCAGGCGTTGTACGGCGTCCGCCGGGAGGGCGACGTCCAGGGCGCCCAGATTGTCCTGGAGTTGCTCGACGGTGCGCGCGCCGATGATCGGGTGCACCGCTTGGGAACGGGTTCGGGTCCAGGCGATCGCTACCTGGGATGGGGTCGCCCCCAGTTCCTGGGCGACCTCCCGTACGGCGCGTGCGGCCTGGTGGTCGTGCGGAGTGAGGGACTCGGGGGCGACCCTGGTGCCGCCGGTCGGGGCTTGGCCGCTCCCGGAGAATTTGCCCGACAGCACCCCACCGGCCAGTGCCCCGTAGGCGGCCACGCTCATCCCGTAGGCCTCGGCCATGGGGAGCAGTTCGCGCTCGATGTCACGTTTGAGCAGGCTGTAGCGCACCTGCACGGCGGCGAACGACGTCCATTCGCGCCACTCGGCCAGAGTGTTCGCCCTCGAGACGAGCCAGGCGGGCAGGTTGGACGCGCCCACGTGGAGGACCTTCCCGTCGCGGACGGCGTCGTCCAACGCCCGCATGGTCTCCTCGATCGGCGTGTGCTGGTCCCAGGTGTGCACCCAGAACAGATCGATGTAGTCGGTGCGCAGCCGCCGCAGGCTCGCTTCCAGGGAGAGGGCGAGGTTCTTGCGGTGGCTTCCGCCCGCGTTGGGGTCGGTGGGGTCCCGGGACAGCGTGTACTTGGTGCTCAGCACGAAGCGGTCGCGGCGGTGTCGCAGCAGGTCACCGAGGATTTTCTCGCTGTCGCCGTAGGCGGAGGCGGTGTCGATGACGTTGCCGCCGGCGTCGGCGTACAGGTCGATCATCTTGCGGGCCTCATCCGGGCCGGTGAAGGTCATCGCGCCCAGGAACAGTTCCGAGACGCGCAACCCGGTCGGGCCGAGCAGCCAGTAGCGCATCACTTCACGTCCCTGGCGGACAGGTCGAAGGAGTCGGTGTCGATCCCCCGCGTCAGGATCCGGCGCGGGTGGATGCGGATATAGGCCGAGTCGAACGGCATGTTCGCGCCGATGCGCTCGCCGATCTCTTCGCCGCCGGTGGTGTGCGTCTCCGCGCGTCCCCGGATCTCGATGCCGCGCGGGCGCCAGGGGTCGACGGACGCCAGATCGTCCACGGCGAACGCGATATCGGGATGGCGCCGGGCGTCGCGGAACTTCTTGCTGGCGGCCATGCCGGTGCCCGCGTGGCCCCCGATCACGATGGTCCCGGTCTCCCGGTCACAGAACACTCCGACCGGCACGATATGCGGCCGTCCGTCGGGGCCGACCGTGGCCAGCCGCCCGAGCAACTGGCCGTTCAGATAGTCGATCTCGTTGGCGGTGAAGGTCATACGCCTCAGTCTGTGGCGCGGGGCGAGCGCGGGGGAGGCCGGGCCAAGGCTAGCCCTGAGAGGGCCACGATCCGCTCGTGCCACCGGCCGCACACTCCGGGCCGTTAACCGGTGAATCGAGGGCTCAGTGAGATGACCGCCTCGGAACCCTGGGGACCCCTCCCGAGCTACACCCCTGTCACGTCGGCTCCTCGTCTGGGCTCATAGGTACGAGTGCAACCACGCGAGGAGGACGCAATGCAGTTCGTTGAAGCCGTTGAGGCTGCCGACGAAGCGACGATGCGGTCGATGCTGGCCGCCGATCCCGGGCTGCGCGATCGGCACGCGGACTTGGTCACGCGGATGGCCGAGGCGCGCAACTGGTCAGCTGTCCGGCTGCTGATCGATCTTGGCTTCGGCGTCAACGGTGTCACCGCCGCCGGTGTCACCGCCTTGCACTATGCGGCGGCAGCGGGCGAGCTGTCGATCGCGCGCATGCTGGTCGAGCATGGCGCCGACCACACCGCTCGCGAACCCGAGTTCAACGCGCAGCCGGCGGGCTGGGCACAGTACTTCAAGAAGCCGGAAACCCAGAAGTATCTCGAATCCCTGGCCTGATGCGGTGGACGCGGTCGGGGTCGCGGACGACGTCGATCCTGACGATCTTGTCGCCCGCGACGGTGAACGCCATGACAGAGAACGGCCGCCCGTCGCGGGTGATCAACGTTCCGATCGCGCCGTTGACCAGGACGGGGCGCAGTTCGCCACCGCGTGGGGCGCGGGCCTGCTTGGCCACGGCCGGCGCACCGCGCACGACGGTGGGCGGCCGGGTGGTGCCGAAGTCGGTGCGCAGAACGACGTCGGGGTCAAGGACCTGGACGAGGGCGTCGAAGTCGCCGGTCCACGCAGCTGCGTAGAAGGCACGGACGACCCGCCGCTGGCGCGCCAGATCCGGATCGGGTGATGGGATCGCGGCGCCGTGCACCCGGCGCCGTGCACGACTGGCGAGTTGCCGTGCGGCGACCGGGGTGCGGCCCGCGATGACGGCGATCTCCTCGAAGGGCAGCTCGAACATGTCGTGCAGCACGAACGCCAGCCGCTCAGCCGGAGTGAGCTGGTCGAGCACGACGAGCAGGGCCAGGCTCACCGAGTCGGCCAGCAACGCCTCCTGCTCGGGGTCGAGGTCCCCGTCCGGGATGACGACCAGGCTGGGCAGGTGCGCGGCGAAGGGATCCTCCCGGCGGCGTCGGCGGGAGCGCAACATGTGCAGGCACTCCCGGGCGACGACGGTGGTCAACCATCCGCCGAGGTTGTCGATCTGCTCCGCGTCGGACCGGCTCAGCCGCAGCCAGGCATCCTGAACGGCGTCGTCCGCGTCGGCCGGCGAGCCGAGCATTCGATAGGCCACCGCCCGCAGCCGGGGTCGGTGCTGCTCGAAGCGCGCGGCCAGCCACTCGTTCTCGTCCAATAGGTCACACCATCCCATCGCCAGGGTTCACAGAGGTGAACCCTCAGACACGGCGATTGTGACGCGCCTGGCCCGTGTCGACGAGCGGCAGGACCTCCCACTGCCCGGCGTGCCAGACCACCCCGAGACCGCCGTCCTCCACGCTCAGACGCGGGTACGCCCGATAGCTTGCAGGTCAAGATGGGCCGGACCACCCGGTGAAAGCGTGAGGTTGGCCACTGCCGTTTTGGGCTTTTCGGACGTCCACTCCGTGAAAGTGCGCCATCTCCGCTGGTGAAGCATGGCGACCTTCCAAGTAGGTAGATTTCGGGAAAAAGTGGACATCTTGGGCCAGACACCTCAATGGCATGCCAAGGTCCCCGCAATCTCGGCGATCCGTGCCTCCGTATTGAGGTGTTGTGACAGCCTAGATACGGGCTGTGCCCTCACACGGAAGTACGAATTTTGCTCACTATCGTGATCTGCCGTCGACGCACTGAGGACGCCGATTCTCAATGACCTTCAAATCCGCTGCCGGCGCCGAGCACCAGGACGTTCGGCGAACCAGCAGGTCAGTGACCCGTGGTACACATCGGCAGAGCAATATACGCGCTCTTCACCTGTCCATTTCCGTGCTCCCTGCGGCCATTGCGATAGTTCTCGGGTTCGCCGCTGCGGCGGTCCTCTACGATGGCGCCACCGGGACTCAGGGGACGCGGGTGGTGCTGACCCTGGCGGCCGTGGGGGCCGTGATCACCCTCGGAGCCGCTTTCATGGCGGCGGAGGCGGCGACCCGCCGGGTGCATCGGCAGCGTACCGAGTCGGCCGTCCACGATCAGCAGAACATGCACCGGCGGCTCGGCGAACTCGGATTCCGGATCGACCACGGCCGGCGGGAGCTGCAGCGGCTGGTAGAGGGGCTCAGCGCCGGTAAGACGGCCACCCCGAGCAGCGAGGACTTCCCGGCCCCCGACACCGCCGACCCCTACTTGCAACTTGAGCACGAAGTGCGGAAGGCGCAGGGCACGGCCTGGAACGCCGTGATCGGCGCGGCCGGCCGCGAAGCCGCTGGTGGCGGCAGCCAGCGGGTCGCCGTTTTCGTCAACCTGGCCCGGCGGATGCAGTCACTGTCCCATCGGGCCATCCAGGGCCTGGACGAGCTGGAGAACCAGGTGGAGGATCCGGATCTGCTCAAAGGGCTGTTCAGGGTCGACCACCTCAGCACCCGCATGCGACGCCAGGCCGAGAGCCTGGCCGTGATCGGCGGCGCTGCGTCGCGCCGCGGCTGGACCAAGCCGGTGACGGTGTACGAGGTACTGCGCTCGGCCATCGCCGAGGTGGAGCATTACGACCGGGTCAAGGTGGTGCCGCCGGTCGACGGGAGCCTGCGCGGGGGCGCGGTCGCGGACATCGTCCATCTGCTGGCCGAGCTCATCGAGAACGCCACCAAGTTCTCCCCGCCGCAAACGCAGGTGTTCATTCGCTTCGAGAGGGTCACCGCGGGCATGGCCATCGAGGTCGAAGACCGCGGCCTCGGAATCCCGCGGGAAAGCCAGCGGCGGCTGAACGAGCTGCTCGCCGACAACGAGCGGGCCGACACCGAGGAACTGCTGAAGGACGGGCGCATCGGGCTCCTCGTGGTCTCCGCGCTCGCGCGCCGTCACAAGGTCCGTGTTCAGCTCCAGAGCAATGTCTACGGCGGCACGCAGGCCATCGTCGTCGTACCGGGGGAACTGGACGGCCAAGAGGCCCAGGAGGCCGAGGAGGCCGAGGCGCGGCTCCGGGCGGAACCGGTGGACGCCCCCGCGGCACCACCGGCCGTGAGCGTCCCGGCACCGGCCCGGCCGAGTCTGCCGCTGGACGACCGTGATGTCCTCGGCGCCCGCGTGTCCGCCCAGCCGCCCTCTGCGGTCGAGAGTTCCCAGCCGCTGCCCGCGCCGCCGCCCCCGCCTCCGCCTCCGTCGGGCCCGCCGGCGGCCGCTCCGGACCACGGAACCGGGCCGGGCTTTCCGGGCGGCGCCGGTGAGCGGCCGCCATTGCCGCAACGCCAGGCCCAGGCAAGCCTGGCGCCCGAACTGGGCAGTGCGCCCGCGCCCCAGCAGGACGATCAGGAAGTCAAATACAATCCCGGGTTCATGGCCGCATTCCAGAAGGGAATGCGCAGCGCCCAGGAGAACGACGGCTCCACTGATGATCCCGACAGTGTGAACTGACGAAAATTTCAAATGACAAGGAGAGTCCTTTGAGTGGTGTCTCCCCGAACCAGGCTCAAGATCTTGCTTGGCTGTTGCGGGGGCTGGGCGAGGAGGTTCCGGTCATTCGCGGCAGCGTGCTGCTGTCGTCCGACGGCATGATGAAAGCCGCCGACGGCTTGGACCGCGCCAGTGCGGAACAGCTCGCCGCGCTCGCGTCGGGGCTTTTCTCCATCGCGCGTAGTGCCGGAACGAAGTTCGACGAGAGCAATGAGGTGCGGCAGGTCGTTGCGGAACTCAGGTCCAGCCAGCTGTACATCTCCTGGGCAGGATTCAATTCCGTGCTGGCGGTGCTGGCGCGGGCGGAGGCCGACCCTGCCGTGGTCGGTTTCGAGATGGCCCGGCTGATCAAGGCCGTCCGGCCCTTCCTGGACACCGCGGCACGGTCGGCGGCCGCGCCGAGCGAGCGAAACCGAGTGTTTTGACATCCGAAGATGAGCTCTGGCTCGACGACGACGCCGGGCTGCTGGTGCGCCCGTACACGGTGACCGCCGGCCGTACCCATCCGACCGTCGACCTGGACCTGCTGTCCTTGGTGGTGGCGGTCGGCCCGCGTCCCCCGGCCATGGATCTGGAACATGCGAGGGCGCTTGATCTGTGCCGCACGCCGACCTCGGTCGCGGAGGTCGCGGCGCATCTGCGGCTTCCCGTGGTGGTCACCAAGGTCCTCATCTCCGACCTGGTGGACAGCAGCGCGATGACCGCACACGCGCCGCGAACAGCGGCCGATCCCACCGACCGAGCCCTTTTGGAGAAGCTGCTCGATGGCCTACAACGAGTCTGAGGTGCTCCCCACCCAGGTCAAGATCCTCATAGCGGGCGGTTTCGGCGTGGGGAAGACGACGTTCGTCGGTGCGGTGAGCGAGATCGAGCCGCTCAGCACCGAGGAACTCATCACCTCGGCCAGCGTCGGCGTCGACGACCTGGATGCGGTGGAGCGCAAAACCACCACCACCGTGGCGCTGGACTTCGGCAGGATCACGATCGACCAGCACGACCTCGTCCTCTACCTGTTCGGGACGCCGGGGCAGCGGCGGTTCTGGTTCCTGTGGGACGAACTGTGCGCCGGGGCGCTCGGCGCCGTGGTGCTCGCCGACACCCGCCGCCTTGAGGACTGCTTCGAGGCCGTCGACTTCTTCGAGAACCGGGGAACCCGGTTCCTCGTCGCGGTCAACGAGTTCGACAACGCGTTCCGTTACGGGTCCGAGGAGGTGCGGGCCGCCCTCAAACTCAGCCCGCGCGTGCCGATCGTGCAGTGCGACGCACGGGACCACTCCTCCGCCATTTCGGCGCTGCGGGCCCTGATCCAGCATCTTCTCACAGCCGCCCCTTCCGCCTCCGTCTGACAGAACTGCAGCACATCCTCATGCCCGCCTTCACACTCGGCCGTATATGGAGGTCCCCGTGACGTATCCGCCCAATGACCAGGCATACGAACTCCAGCCCCGTCCCTTGCTGCCGCCCGACCACGAAGCATCCCAGCGCGCGACGCGACTGCGACAGCTAGGCCTGGGGCAGGCACGGGAGAGCGAATTCGATGAGTTCGCCCATCAGGTCGCGCTGGACGCACAGAAGCTCATCGGGCTTCCCAGCACGCCGGTGGCATTCGTGAACCTCGTCGGCGACGATCAGTTCGTGGCGGGTGTTTACACGCCGCCTGCTGCCGCCGAAATAGTGGGGGGTATTCTCGGGGCGAGAATCCCCCTGAACGCCGGCTACTGCCCGCATGTCGTCGTCCGGCGCAAGGCGCTGATTCTCGACGACGTCCTCGCCTATCCGCGTTTCGCCGGCAATCCGATCGTCGACAAGCTCATGGTCCGGAGCTACGCCGGAGCTCCGTTGACGGACCGCACGGGCACGGTTCTCGGCACGGTCTGCGTCGTGGACAGCGAACCGCGCCCGTGGGGTAAGCCCGGACTGGAGCTCATGAAGCGGAGGGCGGCCGACCTGGTCGACCGGATACACCGCCGCGAGGGCTTGCCGGGCTAGCCGCGCTGCACATCAGCCGGTCGCCGACGGCGCCTCGGCGCTTCGCCCCCCGTCCTGGTCATGTCGGAAAGGCGAAGGGGATGGGTCGCCAGACCCATTGGCGGCCTGCCGCGCCGCGCCGTAGGTGTCGAGTATTCCGGTGGCCAGCAGGCGGAATTCCGAGGCGACACCGACGATGTCGTTTCTGAGGAACTCGATGGCGGGCCGGGCCCTTCCCGGATCGGCATCGGTCTCGGCGGCCCACGCGAGGACCTGGGTGATCGCGAACAGGTAGCCGATGACGCGGCCGGCCAAGACCTGATGTGCCTGGCTCAGTCGCTGATCGAGGAAGCTCAGGTCGGTCTGGAGCGTCGCGACGGCGGGCGCCGTGAGCGGCCAGTCGGCCAGGAATCCGCTGAGGGACCGGCCGGACCGCCGGGTCAGGCAGTATGCGGTGAGCTGCTGGTTGAGCATGTCGTTGTTGCCGTCGAAAATGCTGAAGACCCGCGTGTCCAGGAAAGCCTGACCGGCGATGTTGGTCGGCGATCCACAGCGGTAGCCTTCAGCGCCGGTCAGCTGCTGGTAATGCTGCGCCGCGCTGATCATCCGATCGGTGGCGACGGTTTTGAGGGCCTGTACGGCCGGAAACGCGGGAGTCATGTCGCCCGTGACGTCCAGCCTGGTCTGCAGATAGTGGCTGAGCGCCTCGCAGATGGTGGCGGAGGTGTCGATGGCCGCGAGCCTGTACCTGACGAACCCGATCTTGGATTGCGGCTTGCGCCCGATCTGGCGGCCCTCCGCGTACGCGTGCGCCTCCCGGCTGATGCGGCGTAGGAATCCGGCTCCCGCCGCCGCCAGCAGCGCCCGCGACGCCAGGAACATGTCCACCGAGTCCAGGCCCGTTTCCTCGGCGTCGATCCGCCGGTGCCGGGGGACGGTCACATCGATGTCGTTGACTCCGTAGTCGAGCAGCTTCAGACCGAGTGCCTCGTACAGCTCGACGGTGCGGAATCCCTCGCTCCGCTTGACGACGAAGTAGCCGTACTCGCGACGGTGTACGTTCCTCGCCAGAACCAGCCACCAGTGTGCGGTGGAGCTGAGAGCCTGCCAGTGCTTGCGACCACGGATTCGGTAGCCTCCGTCGACCTCCTCGAATGTGGTCGCCATGGAGGACAGGGCCGAGCCGGCGCCGGGTTCGGTGGCGGCGAGCCCGGCCATCAGCGGATCGCCGCCGGCGAACTGCGGCAGCATCTCCTGTTTGACCTCTTCTCCGGCCCACTTCACTACAGGTAGAAGCGCCAACGCCGTGTTGACTATCACGTATACGCCGAGCGCAAGGTTCCACTCAGATGCGATCTCGACGATCCGGCACATTTCAACGTTGCTGTCGCGGCCTCCGTACTCCTTGGGCAAAGTCGGAAGCCGGACTCCGGCTCTTACCAGGAGCGCCCAGCTGTCGGGGGGAAGGATCTGCTGCGGAAAGGTTGCAGAATCGAACTTGGATGCGACCGCGTCAATGCCGGCGAGAAACTCGTCCGTCGACAGGGACAGCAGTTCATTCGTCGGCAGTAGATCATTCGTCATGGTGTCCGCTCTCACGGGTCGGCCTGCCAGGGGCAAGGGGGAAGCTGCCAGGTTCCGGCGGTCAAGAGCACGCTGATGTTCGTCTCAGCTGAAACGGCAGGCCACAGACCACCTTCCGAATCATCCGGTTCTGGGGCATACGTCATGGTCAGTCGGTCGATCACCAAGCGCAAGGAACATAATGCTTACCGTAGTGAATGTGAAAATCATTCACCCATGTGTGACCTGCACATACTCAGGGACCAGTAAGACCCGTCCTCCTCGGACCATGACCTTGGTCACAGCGTGATCGCGAGTTCCGTATCCGGCCCGGATGCGGAGAGACCCCGGGCAGGAGCCGGCCACGGGGTCGCACCGTCGGCGGATCACGCGCTCGAACCGACTGCGATGCCGATCAAGGTTACCGCGCACGGAGGCCCGTGGTCGCCGGACGGCACCCACCGACGGATCACCGACAATCGACGTTCCTTCACACCAAGAACAAAGGCAGAACCTGAGGACGCCATTGCATGTGCCGGCGATATCGCGCACGAGATCGTCCCGTCGCTCAAGAGCCCGAGCCGTCCAAGATCTCGACGAGTTCGAGATTCACCCGGCGCTCATGCTGAGGAAAGCACGGAATGCCACGCAGTGGACGTGGAGTGGCAGGGCAGCCAGGTGCAGCGCGGCTCGTTCAATGGGCTGTGGGCCGGCGGTGTGTTTCCGAGCAGGCGGGCGGCTCCGTTCGCCGCGGTGGGCTGGTTGTAGAACACGAAGTCCTCGTCGCCTGCGACGGGGAGGCGTAGGGCGTGGGCTGGTAAGGGTCGGCGGGCGGTTGGAGCGGCGCGGGAGCGGGGGGACCGGAGTCGCGGTCTTGGGGAAGGGACCTGACCGCGGGCCGGTCCGCCACGGGCACCCGGTCGGCGGCTGGATCGGGCGCGACGTCAGCGATGGCGAGACCGGCACCCTGTACCTGCCCGCCCCTCAGCTGACCGTGCGCTCCGCGTAAGGGCGCAGAGCCTTGCGCAGCTTGGCCGCGTCCGGCGCCTGCCCGATGAAGGTCCGGTCGTCGAGTTTTGCGCGCCCTGGGCACGCCTCGTCGCCGGGCACCGTGAAGCGGCCCAGCGGCTTGGCGGTCTTCGCCTCGTAGAGCTCGAAGACGTAGGAGGCCTTCAGGAGCGAGATCTTGGTCGTGTCCTTGTGCCGTGTGCGCCCCGAGAGTTGCCAGTCCAACCTCGCGATGGATTCGGGAACGTATTCGCAGACCCGGGTCTCCCGCGTCCCGGCCGTGTTCTGGTAACCGCAGGCGACGAGCTGGGCCCTGCGCTTCCCGTCGGCGTCGCCCGCCTCATCGCTCGCCGCCCAGCGGGCGGGGAGCTCGCCGGTGTCTTCGCCGGTGTTGGTGTCCACGAACAGCAGCCTCACCGCGTGGGGGCCCTTCCCCCGGTAAGGTTCGGCGATCTCCTTGAAATACGTGTCGCCCCGTGCCTTACCGACCGGCTCAGGCGGGCAGAACTTGTCCACGGAGTCCGGGGTGGGCGGCTCCGGCGGAGGCGGATCGGCCAGCATGCCGAACACCCCGACGCCACCAAAGATCACGACGATGCCGATGCCGAACGTCCACCATGCGATCCGATCCGACCTTCGCATGCACACGATTTTGGACGATCGGCCCGCACGCCTCTACCGGATCGTGCCGCCGTGTTGGTCAGGGGCACTCGCTGCGGCGCGGATTTGCGACCGCGGTTCGGACGGCGCGGCCATGATCTGGTGCGGGTCGGGCGGCACGGGCGCGGATGCGTCGGCGGTCATACGGCTGGCGTGGACGGGTAGGTCGGCCAGGCGCCATTCCAGCATGCCGTCGTGCAGGCGGATCGCGCGGTGGCCGCGATCGGTGAGCAGGCGAACGGCGTCGTAGGCGGGGACGCAGTATTCGCCGCGGCAGTACACCACCAGGTCGTCGGGCAGTTCGTCGATGCGGTCGGCGAGTTCGGTGACGGGCGCCGGGGATGTGACCGGCCCAGTACTCCTCCGCCGGCCGCACGTCCAGGACCAGCATGTCTCCGGCTTCGGCGCGGGTGTGCGGCTGCTCGCGGGTGATCTCGGACCCGTCGTCGGGGCCGAGGTAGGCCTGGCGCGCCGGAGGACAGCGGCCTGCTGTTGTCGGCGACCTTGCGCTGGCCAGCGCCTTCCCGCTGGCCGCGAACGCGGCCGCCTCGCGGCTGCGGTTGGTCGACTCGCCTGAAGAATCTCCAGCATTTCTTCCGAGAAGTGTCGGATCGGCGGCGTCGCCGTTCGTCTTGGTGGTGACAAGCGGTACGGCCCGGGTGCCCGCCCATCCGGGTCCGGGCCAGGCCGCGAGGAGAACCGCCTACGCAAGGGAGCCGGAGATGACCCCGACGCTGAACACGATCGACATCATCGTGTCCGACATCGACGCGGCGATCGCCTTCTACCGCCACCTCGGCCTGGACTTCACCGTCGACCCCGCCTACCCCGACCACGCGGGCTGCGACCTGCCGAACGGGCTGCACGTCATGCTGGACACCGAGAAGTTCCGCGGCTCGGCCCAGACCGCCGGCTGGACGCGTCCCGAGGGTGACCCCCGCACCTTCCTGGCCTTCCAGTTCCCCACTCCCGCCGGCGTCGACGCCAAGTACGCCGAGCTGACCGGCGCCGGTCACCACGGGACCCAGGAGCCCTGGGACGCGTTCTGGGGGATGCGGTACGCCACCGTCACCGACCCCGACGGCAACGGCGTCGACCTGTACTGCCCCCTGTCCGCCGACCAGTAGCCGGCCAACAGCCGCTGGACGGCCAACGGGGGCAAGGATCAGCGACGACCGGGAAGGACCAAGACCGTGAAGTATGTGCTGATGTTCGTCGAGACCGAGCAGTTCGCGCGTGACCTGGAGGCGATGAGCGAGAGCGAGCGGCAGGCGGCGTTCGAGCGGGTCGGGCAGTGGTTCGCCGATCACGGCGCCCACATCACCCACCACGCCCACCTGCAACCCGCCGAAACTGCGACCACGGTGCGGCTCGAAGGCGGTGGGCCGATCGTCACCGACGGGCCGTTCGTGGAGGGCAAGGAGGTCGTCTCCGGCTACGCCGAGATCGACGTCGAGGACCTGGACCAGGCCCTGGCCATCGCCCGCGACTGGCCGGCCTGCCCCGTCGTCGAGATCCGCCCCATCGACTGACGGCCGTGCCCGACCACCATCCCGATCCGCACGGCCCGGCGCCCGGCGACCCGGACGGCGCCGCGCGCGATGACGTGCACGGCGAACTGGCCCGCGTGGTGCGCGAGCACGCGGGCCGGCTCACCGCCTGCCTGGTGCGGGTCTTGGGCGACTTCGCCGCCGCCGAGGACGTCGTCGCCGACGCGGTGGAGAGCGCGCTGCGCCGCTGGCCCGCCGAGGGCGTCCCCGACCACCCGGACGCATGGCTGCTGACGGTCGCGCGGCGGCGCGGAATCGACGTGCTGCGCCGCCAGGCCGCCCACCGCGACAAGCTCGCCCGGCTCCGCTGGCCGCCGCAGCCCGACCCCGACGACCGGCTGAAGCTGATCTTCACCTGCTGCCATCCCGCCCTGCCGCGGGAGGCGCAGATCGCGCTGACCCTGCGGACCGTGTGCGGGCTGACCACCGCCCAGATCGCCGTCGCGTTCGTGGTCGCGGAATCCGCGGTCGCCCAGCGCATCACCCGCGCCAAACGCAAGATCGCCGCAGCTGGCATCCCATACCGCATCCCCAGCGACGCCGAACTGCCCGACCGGCTCGACCAGGTGCTGACCGTGGTGTACCTGCTGTTCAACGAGGGCTACCTGACCAGCTCCGGCGACCGCCCCCAGGCCGCGCACCTGGCGGACGACGCCGAATGGCTCGCCGCCCAGCTCGCCTGGCTCATGCCCAAGCAGCCCGAGGTCCTCGGCCTGCTCGCCCTCATCCGCCTGCACCAGGCCCGCGCCGCCGCCCGCTTCACCCCCGCCGGCGACCTGATCCCGCTACGCGACCAGGACCGCACCCGCTGGGACCACACCGCCATCCGCGAGGCCATCGCTCTCCTGGAGCGCGCCGCCACCGCCAAGCGCCCCGGTCCCCACCAGCTGCAGGCCGCCATCATCGCCTGCCACGCCGAGGCTCCCACCTGGGACGACACCGACTGGCCCCAGATCCTGGTGCTCTACGACATCCTCTTCGCACTGGCCCCGTCCCCGATCCACCGCCTGCACCGCGCCATCGCCCTCCACCATGCCCCGCCACCCCGCGGCGGCCCGGCAAGCGCACTGGCCACCCTCGACGCCCTGTCTGCGGCCGACCGGCGCACCCTGGAGCGCTACCCCCTCTACCACGCAACCCGTGCCGAACTCCTGCGCGCCCTCGGCGACCCCGACGCCGCCCGCACCGCCGACCAGCGCGCCCTGGCCCAGACCCACAACCCCGCTCAGCAAACCCTCCTCCAACACCGACTCAACCAGCCACTCACCTGAACCCGGCTGCAACGGCCCGGACCGCCTCCTTGCCATGCGCCGGCCACGACCGACGGCGCCGGCCCCGGCGGACGGCCACCCCCGTCCATGCGCCTGCCGCCCGGTGCCGCAGCCGGGCGAGGCCGTTCCAGGATCTCCGCTCGGCCAGGAACCGGCGAGCCGACGCCGGAAGATCCGCCGCCGACAGGTCACGGCCGGACGTCGCGTGACCTCCTCAAGGGCGGTGCTGCCTTCGGTGATCGTGTCCCTTCGGATAGGGCGGCCACGCGCCGGGCGCCCCGTCGAACTTCTCTTCCAGCGCGAGCCGGGTCAGCGCCTCCCTCAGGTGGTCGCAGACCTTCTCGATCTCCTTGAGGGTGTGGTTCCGTTCGGTGACGGCCGCCGAGAGCAGCAGGGCCGTCAGGGCCACCGTGCCGTTGAAGGCCTGCAGGATGATCATCATGGCGAGCAGATCCTGACCCGAGAACGGGCCCGACTCGACGGCCCCCGCGTAGATGGCGATCACGGAGGCGATCAGCGCGCAGGGCGCGGCGCCGATCAGCTGGAAGCGGAACGCCGCCCAGATCAGGAACGGGACGACGAGGAAGAGAAGGTTGAACGAGGCGTTGGTGGCCACCGCGGTGACCGCCGCCGTGCCGCCCAGCAGGGCCACCGCCTCGGCCCAGCGCAGGACGGGAACGCCGCGTGGCCATCGGGCGGTGCGCGCGGCCAGCAGGAACGGCGCGATGATCAAGATCCCCATCGCGTCGCCCGTCCACCACACCGACCAGGTGGGCCAGAACTCATGGGCCGACACCGCGCCGGAGGCCAGCAGGACGCCGGTGCCGACCGTCGCGCTGATCAGCATGCCGCCCAGCGCGCCGAGGAAGACCAGCGCCAGGGCGTCCTGCAGCCGGTCGAGAGCGGGGCGGAACCCCGCTCGCCGCAGGAGGAGGTAGGCGCAGACGGGAGCGAGCGTGTTGCCGGCCGTGATGGCGAGCACGGGGACGATCCCCGGCCCGAGCGACACGTTCACCAGGAATGCTCCGAGAGCGATGCCCGGCCACATGCGCGGGCCCCAGAACATCAGGGCGACGAGAGCGATTCCGGTCGGCGGCCAGAACGGCGTGACCTGCCCTCGTACCAGTTGCTGCTGCAGTCCGACCTTGGCGGCGACGTAATAGGCGACCATGACGGCAGCCAGCCGCAGGCCGTCGGCGGCGTACGGCCGAAGTCGCTCATCCGCGCGGCCCACCGCCGCTCACCCTTCGCCCTGCCACTGCTGCTGGAGCCCTCCGTAACGGATGACGAGAACCGCGGCGTCGTCGCTGTGGCCGGTGAGGTCCGCCACCTTGATCACCCGTGCGGCCAGCTCGTTCGGGTCGGTCCGGCAGGCGTCGATGACCAGGTTCGCCACCTGCGCGAGCCCTTCCTCGATGGGGTAGCCGGGGCCTTCCACCACACCGTCGGTGAGCAGCACGAAGGCCCCTACGTCGGTCAGCACTCGGCGGGTCGACGGGTAGCTCTCGCCGGCGTAGATGCCCAGCGGCAGACCGCCGTCGTTCAGGATGATGTCGCAGCAGCCGTCGCCCGTCGCCCAGACTGCGGGTATGTGCCCGGCGCGGGCGTCGGCGAGCTCGTTCGTGACCGGGTCGAAGCGCAGGAACGAGCAGGTCACGAACAGCTCGGAGTCCATGGCGACGAGCAGGTCGTTGGTGCGCTGGAGCACCTCCGCCGGGTCCGTGGTGGCGATCGCGATGGCGCGCAGACAGGTGCGCACCTGCCCCATGAGGGCCGCGGCCTCGACGTCGTGCCCCTGGACGTCTCCGATCACGAACCCTACGGAGCCGTCCGGCATGAGGAAGCCGTCGTACCAGTCGCCCCCGATGTCCAGCCCCGCCCGCGCTGGCGCGTACCGTCCCGCCACCTGCAGGCCGGCCAGAGCCGGCAGTTCGGCGGAGAGGACCTGGCGCTGCAACGCGGCGGCGAGCTCGACACGGGCCTGTTGGAGCTTGATCCCCTCCAGTATCCGGTTGGTGAGGTCCTCCAGCGTCTGCAGCAGCTCTCCGGTGCCACTGGAGGACGCGGTGCGGCGACGAGGCATGGCATCACACCCCGGGCGGTTCTGCCGGAATTAGGTCATATGTGCCAAATTCCACGACTTCACGGTACCAACACGGACCTGACAAAGGCCCAGGTGAGACCGGGCCTTTGCTGCAGGCAGGCCCGATCTGGACGCGCCGTTCGAGCCGGGCGGGCGTTCCGGCGCCTGGCACTGACCGCCTGTCCGAGCGGAGTCGCGCGGGGTCGCGTACGACCCAGCGGGATGACCAGTGGGGCGCCGGCTACCAAGGGTGGAGGGCCCGGCGTCAGCCGGGCCCCTGGTTGGGGGCGATCGTCTGAGCCGGCGATCGCCCGTTCGTCGTGTGGTTGCGGTCAGCCGAGTACCGCTACGGCCGATACCAGTCCGGCGCCCTTGGGGACGATCTCTTCGAAGACCGTCTTGATGACGTCGAACTTGCTGTCGTGCAAGGGGGGCCACTCCGCCATGTCTGGCGGGAGCACCCCGAGCCGGATCAGAGCTCCCGGGACCTCGCGCAGGTAGTGGCAGAGGTCCTCGCCCCCGCCGGACTGCTCGGCGTCACCGGTCTCGAACCCCGCCACAGCAGCGAACTTCTTGACCAGCCGGACGGTGGATTCGTGATTCACCGTGGGCGACACGACAGGCTTGATGGTAAGTACCACCGTGGCCTGCGGGTACTTGTCCGCCAACTGCTGCCGCACCTGCTCCAGCACAGCCGACGCCTGGAGCCACTCCTGTTCCGTACGGAGACGAAGAGTCCCGGTCTTCACCACCAGCTTGGGGATCGCGTTGCGTGTCGTTCCGCCGTGCGCGGTCCCAAAGACGAGCGGTTCGTAGCGGCCCTCGACGAGCTGGAACGCCGCTTCAGCCAGCTTGAGCGCAGCCTCGTCTGCGACCTTCACCGTGTTGACGGTCAGATCCGGGTGGCCGGTGTGCCCACCGGGACCGCTGACCTCCAGGTCGATGAAGTCGCAGCTCGAAGTGATCTCCCCGGCCAGTAGACCGATCTGGCCCGCCGTCCTCTCCGACTCGCAGTGCAAGGCGACGACATGGCTCACCAGGTCGATCGCGCCGGCCAGGATCGCGAGCTCTGCGCCGACGGCGGTTTCTTCCCCATGCTGACCGAGGAACCGGACCCTCCTGCGAAGGATTCCGGCCATGTTCAGCAGGTTCAGAAACAGGGTTCCGGCCAGCATGATCGTGAGGTGCACGTCGTGCCCACACGCATGGACCGCTTCCTCCAGGACGGAACGGTAGTCCGTCGTCGTTTCGTCCTGGTACGGCAGGGCGTCGAGCTCGGTGCGCAGCACGAGCCGCTTCCCGGAGTCCGCGAGTTGCTCCCCGTGGTACTTCGGGCTCTGCTCGGGATCGATGTCGCAGATCACACCGATCCTTTCGTCGCCGAGGACGTACCTCGGCTTGAGTCCGACGGCACGCAGAACCGCGAACACCAGCCGGGTGGTGTTGCGCTCGTTTTCCGCCACCTCGGGGTGACGGTGCACGTACTTGCGGAAGTCCCAGAGGGCCTTCACCATCGCAGGGCTCATGAAGTCACCGAACAGCTCTACGAACTGCTCGTCCGTAGGGCTGCCGTCGAGCTCCGGCGGCTGCCACTGCCTGGCTGCCGCGACGAGTCCCTCGATCACATCGCGGGCCTCCTCGGGGTCGAGAAGGCCGTGGTTGAGGGCGAACACACCGTCGCCCGCGCCCGAAATGTCGAGCATCGTTCTTCCCTTTCGTTTGTGCACTGGTCTTGCTTGCGTGACGGTCCGTGATCGCCACGTCTAAGACCGTCGCCCGAACCCGACAGCGCGCCAGTACCTACAGGGCCTCGCATGCCTCGATGACCGCGGCATCGGCGGCGGGCGGGCCGTCTTCTCGGCCCGCTCGGCGACCGGCGGGATCAGTCGGGCGCGGCGCGCGGCACCTGCTTCTGGCACCGTCACCAGTCAGCCGGCGGACGCCAGCTGGTTCCTGTCCACCTCGACGACCAGGAGCCTGACCGCCTTTCCGCCACGCGGGGGGCACCACTTTCCAGCCCTTTGGGCACGGGGACCGACATGCCGGGGGGCGACGTCCTTTAGGGGGTGTCGCCTGCGTATGTCGGGGTGATGCCGCGGGCGGGGTGTCGATCTGATGGCCACGCGGTGAAGGGTCTGATCTTCCGTCTGTTCTCGGCTCGGGCATGGCGGCGCTTTGCCTGGAGCGTTGGAGAATGGAACCCCGTGACCGGTTCCCCCGAGCAGCGCCTGCCGTATGTGATCGCCCTAGCCGATCAGATCCATGCGGCAGTCCGTGACAAAGACGGCGAGGCCTTCGCGGACGCCGTCCGTGCGTTGTATCTCCGCGATTCCGTGACCGCCAGAGTGATCTTGCGGGAGTGCTTGCAGCCCCCCGTGGACGGCGCCGGGTGAGCGGTCCCGCTCGAACCACGGACGCGATCACACCTGCCTCTCAGGGCCTCGCTACTTCCCGTCGCCGCTGCCGCTACCCCGACTCGCGGCCGCGCTCGATCTTCCGGCAATGAGCCGGTGGGACCTCGCGGCCGAAATGCGCCGGAGGATGGCAACCCGGGATGGCGCCCGTGCGTAGCAGACAGTGCCGGGGGCGGCCCATCCGCTCCGAAGAAGAAGCCGGGAAGGGCCTGTGCACATGCGATCCAAGCTCGATTGGTCATACCTGACGGCGCTGGTGGCGGTGGTGGCGCTGATCTTGGCGGCGGCCGTTCCGTTCACCGCGCTTCACAACCCCCTCGATGACCTGATCGAGGAAGGGCCGCAGGACCCGATGTGACTCCGTGCGGCTCTGTGTGACGATCGTCCGATACCGTCCGTGCAGAATTGCGGGGTCATGTCGGCCGATGGATCGGCACGGGGTCGGTTGAGAATCGGGCGTTGCGAGCGTCGCGTTCGTCGCCGAAGCGGCGGGTGAGGACGCCATAGAGTTCGGGCCGCCGCCCCTGGATCCAGCGACGGCCGGTCGACATGGGGAGCAGGTCGAGGTCGAGATCGGCGATCACCATGGCGTCCTCGGCGGCCCAGGTCTCTGCGAGGGTTCTGCCGTACGGATCGAGGATCATCGCGTTGCCCGTCCGTATCTCGTCGTCGTCCTCGCCCACACCGTTGCTGAAGAGTACGAAGAGGCCGTTGTCGTGGGCGCGGGAAGGCAGCCAGCGCATGAGCCATTCCCGCCCGTTCGGTCCGCGCAGTTCCGCCTCGATCGACTTGCGGTCGTGGTGCCGGTCGCGCCATGGCCCTACGGGGATCGGGCGCATGCCGTGTGGGCTTCGGGAGTTGGTGCCACCCGTCTGATGCGGCGCGACCAGGACCGTCGCGCCCAGCAGTGCGGTCGCCCGGACGTTCTCGACCAGGTTGTTGTCCCAGCAGATGAGAACCCCCATGCGCACACCCCATGGTGTGTCGAAAACGGTGTAGCGGTCTCCGCTGGAGATGGCCTCGTGCTCGAAGGCGTGCAGCTTGCGGTGCACGTGGACGCGCCCGTCGGGCAGGCACATGGCGTAGGAGTTGAACAGGCCGCCGTGATCATCGATCTCCAGGAAGCCCACGCCCACGGCCATGCCGAGTTCGGCCGCCAGCCCGCGCACGCGTGCCACAGAGGGGCCGGTCACCGGCTCGGCGAGTTCCCGTAGGCGTTCGGCCGGATGACGGCGCAGGTGCCAGTAGCCCAGCACGCACATCTCGGGAAAGACCACGACCTGGGCCTTCGCCGCGGACGCCCGCCTGGCGAAGTGTTCGACTCTGGCCAGGTTGTAGGCCTTGTCATCGGGCCGGTGCTCGAACTGGACGGTCGCACAACGCATGGTTCCTCCTCATCCCGTCGCCCGCTACTGAATCCTCCGGAAACCAATTCGTCCAATGAATCTTTGGCGGGATGTCATAACCTGACGGAATGGATGTTCGGCTGCTCCGCACCTTCCTGGCCGTCGTTGAACATCGCGCCTTCAGCCGGGCGGCGCCGGCATCGGCCATCACGCAGCCGGCTCTGACCAAGCAGATCCAGGCGTTGGAAGCGCAGGCCGGCGGGCGGTTGTTCCACCGCGGCCGGCACGGCGCAACGCTCACCGACCTGGGCAGGATCCTGCTTCCCGAGGCGCGGGATCTGGTCCGGCGCGCCGACGCGCTGGCCGTGCGGATGAACCGGATGGCGCGCGGGGAGATCGGCCGGCTGTCGGTGGGTTTCGGCCTGTCGAGCATCGAGGTCGCGCCGCGGGCGGTGGCGGCGTTCCGGCAGCGGTTCCCCGACGCCGACATCGTCCTGGACGACATGTCGTCACAGGTCCAGTTGGAGAGGCTGGCAACCGGGGAACTGGACGTCGGATTCGTCCGGATGCCGGTCGGTGAGGACTGGGAACGGCTGCTCCTGCACGCCGACCGCCTCGCGATCGCCACGGCCGGGGATGCGCCGCCGGAGGACGCGGATCATGTGGCGCGATGGGCGGCAGGACGGCCGTGCGTGGCGTTGGCGCAGGCGAGAGGACCAGGGCTCGCCGCACAGATCGAGGAATTGCGCACCGCCCTCGGCGTGGACGTCGAGGTGGTGCAGGAGGCGCATGACCTGCAGACCGTGCTCGCCTTGGTGGCGGCGGGCGTGGGGACCGCCTTCGTGCCGGCCGGCGCGGGATCCATCGCACCCGCTCAGGTCACGCTCACACCCGTGGACCACCCAGCAGCGGCCTGGCAGATCGGGGCGGTGTGGAATCGGCGGGCCGACAATCCACTGATCGGCAACTTCCTGCCGATCATCCGAGGAGTGGCCGCCTGACCGCGACGGCGCCGGAGGAAACCGCACCCTTCGCCGGACGCCCTGACAGCACATGGCCCCGCCCATTCAACGCTCGGCGTGCCGCACCGCATTCTGGTTGGCACATAGTCCGCGTCCAACAGCGCAGAAGAAACCGGCCTCCACTCAATGAATGGAGGCCGGTTCACTTTGCCGGTCAGAAACTCAGCTACTGGACTGAACGGCACCGGCGCGGCTCAGCGCAGGCGCCGGTCCAGGCATCGTCTGCTGGTGGTTACCACCCCAGGCTACTGGGGCGGCGCGTGCGGATCGCGGACGAGGCCAGGCACCCGGTCGAGGAGGATGGCGGTCCAAACCACTTTCCCTGCCTCGCCGTCCCTCTCAACGCCGCAGAGGGAGGCGAACTGCCTGACGGTCCAGAACCCGCTGCCACCCTTTGACCAGTCAAGGTCCAGGACCTCTCCGGGGTCGTGGACCACTACACGCAGAGCCCGCTCTCCGCCGATGAGGTCGACCTGGACCACGAGTCGGACGGTGTCCCGGCGCAACGACCCGGTCGTGTGCTGGTACGCGTTCGCCAGCAACGCCTTCGCCACCTTGCCGGCGTAGTTGATGGCAGTGGCCCTGAGTCGCACCGGCGGGTCGAGTTCGCCGATCGCTTGCTCGATCAGCTCCCTCACATCGGTGGGCTCGGGCCCACGCTTGTCGAACCGGGGCCACTCCGGGTGGCCCTGGTCTGTCGAGTTCCCAGTCATGGGGACTCTCCCTTCTCTGGTTCGTAGAATTGCGAGATCCTGGTCCCGCAATCGATACCGTCCGGGTCCCTCGGAGCGCGGCAAGCCTCAAATCACCGTCCCCCAAACACATTTGCGGCGTGTCTACGATCAAAATGAAGCAAGACAGAAGAAGTGATTAACGCCCGTAAATTCAGAGGTGAATATCAGGACAACAACCACGAGTCGATAGGCGAGGCCGCAGCCCGCGACCCATAGTGAAATCCGAGGCGACAAGTAGTCGTCGTCAGTGGCGGCCGGTCGGCTCGATGAGCGTTCCGGCGGGGCCACCAAGCCCGCGCCGGCGCAGGCGATGCCGACCAGAGCACACATGACGGTGCGATGGCTGCTCGGCGCTGCAGCGTGCTCGCCGGAACGGGTGACGAGCCTGCCGGGATCGGCGATGCGGCTTCCCCGGGCGGCGTGCGCGCCGTGGCCGAATTGCTCGGGCCGCGTCGTGTGAACCGGACCTGTCCTGGTCACAGTCACATCCGGGTGCGCGGGCTGGGGCGCGCCGGTGCCGCGCCGTTCGCCGGTGCCCTGCAGGACCCGTTGACAGAGGCGGATGCCCTGGACGACCGGCAACCGGCCGCCGGCCTGGAGGGCGTGGCGGTGTTCGCCCGCGTGAGCCCCGCGCAGAAGGCCCGCATGGTCCAGGCGCTGCGCACCACCGGCCATGTCGTCGTGGCGGGGCCAACCACGCCCCGGCGATCCGGCTGGCCGATCTGGGCATCGCGCTGGGGCGGCGCGCCACTCCGGCGGCGCGGGGCACCGCAGACGTGGTGGTCACCGACGACCGGATCGAGACCATCACCGACGCGATCGCCGACTGCCGGGCGATGTGGTGCTCGACCCGCGACGCCCCTGGCCATCCTGCTCGGCGGCGACCTGGGCGAGATCGGCTTCACCGTGGGCACCGGCCTGATCAGCGGCACCAGCCCGCTGGGCGTCCGCCAACTGCTGCTGGACAACCTGCTCACCGACATGCTCGCGGCGATCGCGGTGGCGGTCCGTCCCGAGCGTTCGCTCGGCACCGCACTCACCCGCGACATCGGCGTATGGGCAGCCACCACGGCCGCGGTCGTGCAGACGCCGGGCCCAGGCCACTTCTTCGGCTTCCCGTCCTCTGCTTCCCCACGGCTGGGCCATCGGCCTCGGGACGGCGGGCGCGTACGTGCTGCTGGCGATCCTGCTCACCCGTCGCCTACCACCGGCACCAGACCGCAAGGGACGTGAACCGGTAATGAGCAAATGTTCACCTCACCGCCAAGTCCATGTTCCTGAGGGGAAGCCATGAACTGGCATAACGGACAAAACGGTATCTTCCGCCTTCCTATCGGAGACTCCCGATGTCCGGAATCCTCGCCAGTATCCTCACCAAGGCGCTCGCTGCGGCCCTTGAAGCCCTCCTCGCGCGCCTGCTCGTTCAACTCGTGCAGACGGCACGCCAGCGCCGCAACCCGGACGGCAACGCAACACCCGCGCTGGTCTGAGCGAGATCTCATCAGCCGGAGCAGCCGGCCACGCCGCGCAGGCGTCCGACTCAGCCCGCCACGCCCGCCCCTGAGGTGGAACCGTGAGAACCTGAACCCAGCCGCCGGGCACCCCGTGGCGGAGCCCGCCGCCGAATGGAGGCCCAGTGCCTAACCGGCGTGTGCGCCCGCTCAGGCGACGGTCCGTCCGGACCAGAGAACCAGGACGCGAACAGGAGTGCGCCCCGGAACACGCGATGCAACCCCATGCGGGAAAAGCGCCCGGGGCCGACACAGACGGCTTGGTGGACAGCGGGATCTACCTGAAAGGCGTCCGCCGCCGGTCCCCGGCCGGCCTCGGCGACACCTACCGCGAACTGGAGGTCATGGGCGACGACGCCATGGCCTGGATCGGGCTCTACCGCCCGTCGGAGGCCCAGCTGTGGTCGCTGGCGGAGCAGTTCGGGCTGCACGAGCTGGCGATCGAGGACGCGATCGTGGCGCACCAGCGGCCCAAGCTTGAACGTTACGGCGACACGCTGTTCGTGGTGCTGCGCGCGGCCCGCTACCTGGACGAGACCGAGGAGGTCGACTTCGGCGAGGTCCACGTCTTCCTCGGCAGGAACTTCGTGCTGACCGTGCGGCACAGTGAGTCGCCCGACCTGGCCGTGGTGCGCAGGCGGCTGGAGGAGGAGCCCGAGCTGCTGGCTCGGGGTCCCGAGGCCGTGCTGTACGCGATCCTGGACGCCGTGGTGGACGGTTACGCGCCCGTCATCGCCGGGCTGCAGAACGACATCGACGAGATCGAGACCGAGGTGTTCCGAGGCGATCCGGCGGTGTCACGGCGGATCTACGAACTCTCCCGCGAGGTCATCGAGTTCCAGCGTGCCACCCGGCCGCTGATTCCGATCCTGGCGGCGCTGTCGGCCGGTTCCGACAAGTACGGCATCGACGAGGAGTTGCGCCGCTACCTGCGTGACGTCGACGACCATGCCACCACCGTGGTGGAACGGGTGGACGGCTTCCGGCAGAACCTTCAAGACATCCTCACGGTCAACGCCACCCTCGTCGGCCAGGCGCAGAACGAGGAGATCAAGCACCTGACCGAGGCCAGTTACGCACAGAACGAGGAGGTCAAACGGATCTCCGCGTGGGCGGCCATCCTGTTCGCGCCGACCTTGATCGGCACCATCTACGGGATGAACTTCCGCCACATGCCCGAACTGCACTGGCTGTTCGGCTACCCGTTCGCGCTGGTCCTCATGGGCATCGTCTGCGGCGTCCTCTACACGGCGTTCAAACATCGCGACTGGCTCTGACGAGCGGGGCCGCGGACTGGAATCGCCATGGCTGGGCAGAGATGGCCAGGGGGTGCTCTACCGGCTGAACCGGTCGGTGCTGGAAGAGGAATCGGGGGTGGCGGATGTGGCCACTACGCAGAAGAAGCCCGCCCGTAAGGGCGCGGCCAGGGAACGCGACGAGAGTCAGGAAGGCCCCACAACGGCGGGGGCGGGCGTCAGCCTCCCCGTTCCGGTCGTGACGCCTCATGTCAAGGTCTACAAGGTTCACGTGCCGGGCACTGGCCGTGCGGCGCGGGCGAGCCGTGCGACAGCCTCGCACCTGCCGTCACGCGAACGGCTGGTGTTCTACGGGGGACTCGGGGCCGCGGCCGCGTTCGGGGCGATCTCGTGGCCGGTGGCCGCGGCAGTCGGGATCGGCACCGAAATCGCGCGGCGGGGCCGCACGCCCGCCGCGGACGACTCCGAGTGATCTGGGACCAGGCTTACGACCACTGACCAGCCACCATCTCGACAAGCAACCCCATCATGGCGGGCGCAGGTGTGGGCTTCCGTCCCTATCAGGGACGGCCGCGGCCGCCGGGTGTGGTCGCTGCGGACCGAACCCGGCGGCCACGGCCGCAGTGTCGGGACCAGGCGGCGTCAGGCCGCCGGGTGTTGCACGAGGATGGCGAGGATCAGGACGAGCAGGAGAGCAAAGATCATCAACGAAATGAACGTGACGATGGAGATGCCCCCGCTGACCTTGTCCCTGATGTCGCGCCGGTTCTTGGCGCGCTCGTCCCACAGGTGGGCGAGGCTGTCCGACCTGTGACTCCAGTGGATCAGGTTCATGACGCACGTGAACACCCACACGAGTCCGTGCACGCCGGTTTCCTGGCGGCTGTCGTACTGCCAGGACTGCACATCCCAGAGCAGCAGCGCCGCCAGTGCGAGCACGTACACGACCTGGGCGAGGCACGCCCTCACGGTCCTGAAGAGCGGTGACCGCGTGATCGGTTTCATGGTCGACTCCAGTTCTCTCGATTGGTCACGTCCGGTTGTGACCTGGCCGGACGTCGTTCGCCAGGAACCGTCCACGCCGTGCTCGCTCCGACCACCGGGGTCCACCCCCGAACCGAGTTGTTCAAGAACCCGTATGGGCGCGGTAACGGAAGGTTCCACAAAAGATCACTATCACTCGAGTGAGCGCCCTGGTTTTGTTAGGGGCGCTGGTAGCCCGGGGCGCTTCAGCACGCTGTGCGACTCACCGACGACCACTCGTAGCCGCCATGGGCGTCGTCTACGCGTCCCTCCCACAGGTGGTCTTGTCCAGCGATGACCTTGGCGTAGATCGACCTCGGCGCTCACCTGATGCGGACGCGACTCCTGCCGCCTCGCCGACGTCGTGGCGGCCCTCCCGCTGACCCGGCCCGCTCCCATCGGCGAACCGGCGTAGTGCCGCGACATGCAAGTGGACTGTGGGCCTCCAATGAATGGTGAGGTTAATAACGATTTAGGTCTCCGGGGTATCGGCACGATCGGCGGCCGTTCCAGCATGGGTGCTATGAGCGCTATCCACCCACGGCAAGGGTTCGCTGACCTCGCGCTCCAACAGTTGCGTGCCTGGCCTGCGCTCACGGTGTGCCGGGCCGGCGACGGCACCGGCAGGGGCCTGGCGTTCCAGACCCGTCAGATCGTGCACCTGCACACCCCGGACGCAGCCGAGGTCTACCTCACCTGGCCCGTGGTACGGCGCATGGGCAGCGCACTCACCGACAACAGCGGCGTGACGGTAGAGCCGGGCAGGGACTGGGTTGGGGTCCGACTGGACAGCCAGAGTGACGTCACCCTCCTGATCTCCCTGGTCAGCGTGGCGATCACGGCCAACACCCCCGCTCCGGGCGTCCCTCACCGGAGGATCGCTCCTTGCCCCCACGCCGAAACCGTCGCACGCTAGGAGTCGACGCAAGAACGACTTTCGTCAGCAAGGGGACACAGCGGTGACCGCAGAGCATCCACCGGCACAACACCCCCAAGAGAACTCGGCGAAACGTGAACAGCAGGCGTTGCAAAAGGTGACCAACCGCCTCCAAGAGTCGTTCGCCGACGCCTACACCCACGACCAGGTCACACAGACAGTGAACGACGTCCACCACCGCTTTGACGGCAAGCCCATCCGCGATTTCGTCCCCATCCTGGTCGAGCGGATGGCCCGCGAGCGACTGCGCATCTCAGACCAATAGGCCGGCCACCGCAGCGCAGCGCTGCCGCATCGAAATGCCCTGCCGACCGCGCCGGTCAGTCCGGGGCCGCTCGTCCGGCCCCAACCGCGGCAGAGCCGATCGCACCGCCCGGCGGTTACGCCCGACGGCCATGGATTGACGACGTCGGCCTGCGGGGGCATGATCTTTGCTCGGTGATTCATCCAGAGGATCTGAGGGACCTGGCCCTGTGACGGTCCGGCAACCTCCCCGGCGGGGAACCGCGGGAAAGGTGCCAATGCCAGGAACGATGAGAGAGAGCTGATGAGCGTGCGGCTTGATGTCCCTGTCCTTGCCGGTGATTTGGTGCGGCTGGAGCCGCTGGCAATGCGACACGCGTCGGATCTCGCGATGGCGGCCGAGGAAGATCGATCCTCCTACGATTTCACGCTGGTTCCTCGTGCTGACGAGATACCGGACTACGTGGCGACCCAACTCGCACGCGACGGGCTGACCCCGTTCGCGCAGGTCCGCCTCACCGACGGTAAGGCGGTGGGATGCACCGGCCTGTGGGATCCACGCACGTGGCCGGACCGGCCTGCCCTGCGGGCGATCGAGATCGGCTTCACCTGGCTGGCCGCCTCGGCGCAGGGCACCGGGATCAACACCGAGGCGAAACTGCTGCTGCTGTCGTATGCGTTCGACACGCTCGGCGTCGCCCGTGTCGATCTGAAGACCGACGCCCGCAACCACCGCTGCCGCCGCGCTCTGGAGCAGTTCGGTATCCCCTTTGAGGGCGTGCTGCGCGCTTGGTCGATATCGTGGGCCCGCGGCGAGGAAGGCAAGGTCCGCGACTCGGCCATGTTCGCAGTGGTCGCCACCGAATGGCCCGCCGTGAAACCGATGCTGCAAGCCCGCCGGGTGCGGCGTCGTTCAGGGTGAGTCCGTCGGTCAGGCCGTGAGTGCGTTCGTGTTGGCGGCGCAGGTGGTAGGCCAGTGGCGATCAAGTAACGCTAGGCGCCTTCGATCACGCCGGTCGCGATGGGCCACCTCTGGTGCAGGACGTGGTCGTAGCGGAGATGGCCGGCGTTGCCGGTCCCGGCGGGACTGATTCGACCACCAGATGGACCTGATGGCGGACCTGGGTGGTCTCCCGCACGGACTGTGAACCAGGCGCCCGGCCGGCAGTTCGGGGCAGCCGCGGTGGCCGGGCCAGGGCGCTCAACCGGACGATCCCGTCCGCCTTCATTGACGGCCGTCCCCGCGCGGGATCCCGTCGATCCGCCCGGTTCGCGGCACCCTCCCTTCGCCGCCAGAAGCTTGAGAAGGTCGAGGTAATCAGTTCACGTGTGCTTTGACTCCGTGCCACGTGATGTTTCCGGTGACAGTCCCAGCGCCCTGGACGGTCGTTAGCGCAAGAAAGTCCGGCCGGTCATCGGCCGGACGCAGCCAACCGAGAAACGGAGTCGATCATGACACCTGAAATCCGGCGCAAGAGACGGACCAGAACGAAGCATGTGCGGACGGTTCGCGCGTTCTCCGCCCAGATCATGCTCATGCTTGCGCTGGGGATGCTGCTCCTGACGGCGGCCTCCCCCGACAACGCCCTCTGGCAGTCGCTCCTGATTCCCCCGGGGTGGACGGTCGCGTGCATCATGTCCATGCTCCACTGGGAGAAGATGATCGACCGCCTGCGTGAGCGGTGGTGGAACGTCTCCGCGGATCAGGAGAAGGCCGAGAAGCTGCTCGACCGCTGGGGCCACGCCTGGCTCCTGCTCTGGTTGGGCGCCCTCCTATGCGGGCTCGGGTGGGCGCTCCTGGTCCTCACGAGCTACCTCCCGCAGTACTGACCGGCGGCCCCCGGGCCACCGTCACCTTCGCGGCTGCGGTCGCCGGGTCGGTCCAGTGGACCGCCCGGCGGCCCCGGCCGTCCTTGAGCTTGTTGTTTTGAAGCCGTCCCACTGAACGGCCTCATGCGTGCGTGGGCGCGGGTGACCCGCGAGTTAGAGCGGCCCGCGGATCGAGGGTGGTCGGCGCTTGCGGGCTGGCCAGCGCGGCGGTCAGCAACTGCCGGTGTGCCCAAGGCCTTCGCGACTCCCGCTGCCGCTACCCCGACCCGCGCACGCGCCCGATCTTTCGGCGACGAGCCTGTGGGACTCGTAGTAGGTCCACCTGGCATGTGCGGTCGGTGCATCTCCCCGGAGGGTTTGCAGCCAGATCGTGCGCTCGTAGGCACTGTCGATCAAGTTGCGGGGTCGCTCATTACCCCCTGGATGGCGGCGTCGCGTAGCCAGGCGGTCGGCCATGGACGCGGTTCGACCAAATGTTCGAGAAACACGGGTCCGGCGCCGCGGCGGTAATCCCCGCAAGGGCATCCACAAGACCACGACGGACGTGCTGGACGAATTGGCCGACGTGATCCTGACCGCCGCCGTCCCCATGCTCGACCTGGCCGGGGGCCCCGACCACGCCAACCGGCACCTGGCCCGACGGCTCGGCATCGTCTCCGCCCGTGACACCGCCGCCGCACACACCGACACCAACGGCTGGTACGGATCCTTCATAGCACCACACCTTCTACTACAACGCGACGACGGCAAGGTGCTGGTGCTGCGGCGCCACAACACCGGCTACCGCGACGGCTGGCTCTGCCCGCCCGCCGGACGGATCGAGCCCGGCCCCTGCCACGCGGTCAGCGACTACTGGTTCGCCTTCCACCACTGGACGGGCGAACCACACGCGGCCGAGCCCGACAAGGCTTCGGAGGCGCTGTGGATCGACCCGACCGCACCACCGGCCGACCTGATCCCCCACTGCGCGCAAGCCCTCGCGGCGATCGGCCGCGGGGAGCCTTTCGGCGTCCACGGTTGGACGCCGAACTCCTGAACGGCCCGCCGCACCGGCGGCACTCGCGGAGCATCGCGCTGTACTCGCCGCAGATGTAAGAGGCGTATTCGTGTTCGCATGAGACTCGGTGCCGCGCGATCAGGTCCTGGGCGTTCTGGCCTCTCTTCACCGCCGCACTACCTGCCGTCGCCGGGGCCGCACTTAACGTGGAGCGCCCCCTCTACCGGCGCCAGCCCTGGCCGGTGTAGTTGCCGCAGGGGTTGGCCACCAGGGCGACGTAGTTGGCGGGAGGCCCGTCCGTGTCCAGGCACAGGCCGCTGGTGAGGTTGGTGATCTGGCCGGTGCTGGGGTCGTAGCGCCACTGCTGGCCGCTGTAGTTCCCGCACGGGTTCAGCACGGCGTTGACTCCTTTGGCGGGGGCTCCGTCCGTGTCCAGGCACAGGCCGCTAGGCGGGTTGACGAGCTGATAGGTGCCCTGGTCGTAGCTCCAGCGCTGGCCGCTGTAGTTCCCGCAGTCACGGACTTGCACGTGGACACCCGGGCCCTGCGGGCCGTCGGTGTCGATACACAGGCCGCTGGCGGTGTTGGTGATCGGGCCCCGGTCCAGAGGGGGCGATTGCGTGCTGGGTTGAGGGTTGGGTGCAGGTGAGGTGGCCGGCTGAGGGCTCGTGGCTGATTCTGAGGGTGTGGCGCTGGTGGCGGGCGAGGTCGCCGTCGTGGCCGGACCCCTGCCTCCCGCTCCGGCATGTCCGTTGGATGCCGCCAAGGCAAGCGCGACAGCGCCGGCCGCGACGAGGACAACCGCGCCCAAACCCGCAAGCGGGACGAGTCGCCGGGCAACGTGAGAGTCGAACCGCGTTGTCAGCCGACGGGTGCGAAAGTGCCCGTCCTGGAGTGGAGCGGACGGCGAGCCGGTCAACTCGGAGACCAGCTGGGGAACGGTCGGGCGGGCGGCGGGATCCTTGGCCAGGGCACGGGCGACGAGTTGGCGAAGGTGCGCCTCAAGGCCGTCCAAATCAGGCTCGGCGCGCTGGACCCGGTCATTGATCTCGGCGCCGCCTGCCCCGGCGAAGGCAGGACGGCCCGTGCCCGCGTAGGCGACGACAGCGCCCCAGCAGAACACGTCGGCGGCCGGGAGCGGCCGGCCACCGGCCAACAGCTCGGGCGCGATGTAGCCGGGAGTGCCGATCACCGTCCCTGAACGCGTCAACTGCCCGGTGGCGTCCAGAGCGCGGGCGATACCGAAATCGATGACCCGTGGGCCGACCGGTGACAGCAGCACGTTGGAGGGTTTGAGGTCCCTATGGATCAACCTGGCCTGGTGGATGGCAGTCAGAGCCGTCGCGATACCGACCGCGAGCGCGTCGAGATCGGCTCCGGGCAGCGGACCGTGGGCCGACACCGCCTCCTGCACGGTCGGGCCGTCGATGAAGTCGGTGGCCACCCACAGCGGGTCCTGGTCAAGACCGGCGTCCAGGACCGGCGCCGTGCAGAACCGCCGCACCCGCCGCGCCGCCTCCACCTCCTGCCGGAACCGCTCCCGGAACTCGGGCTCGCGCGCCAGTTCGGCGTTGATGACCTTCAACGCGACGCGCCGTCCGTCGCCGTCTTCGGCGAGCCACACCGTCCCCATCCCGCCGCGGCCCAGCTTGCGGACAACGCGATACCGCCCGATCATCTCGACCACACCAAAAGGATGACAGATAAACACTCGTGTCTGACAGACTCAGCCCTTGCGATAACCGAACGCCCACCGGATCATCACACGAGTCCCGACGGGCCGTGTCTGGAGCGGATGGGCAGAGTGGGCCACGGTCTTCACCGCCCCACCGGCCGGCCAGTGGACCCCAACGATGTCACCGAGCAGTTCGAGCAGTTGTCCATAGAGGCCGGGCTGCCGCCGATTCGCCTGCACGACCTGCGGCACGGTGCCGCCACCTTCCTCCTGGCCGCCGGATCCGACCTCTATGCCGGCGTGCTACCGCAGCTGTCGCGCCAGGCCGCCGAAGACGCCGCCCTCGTCCTCAAGGCTGACAAAACACCGGACGCGGCGGCTCGACGCAATCCTCACCCGACTGCCAGGGAATGCCAAGGGCAACGGTGCACACGACCTCGGCGGCGACACCAGGCAACCCGACGACCGCGGGCCGAGCCTTCGGGATCCGACAGCGCCGTCGAGGCGTCCTGACGGCTGCCCGGCCCCGGCCGCGGGCCGGTCACCGGCCGAAGTATCCGCGCAGGGCGGCGATGCGTGCGGACTGGCGAGTGAACTCGCGCGGAAACCGGCGACGGCATTCGGCGAGAACCCAGCCCGGCACCTGCCGCGGTTTTCGAGGCTGCGCGCGGGTGGGGCGCGGCCCGCCTCGCTCTTCGGTCTTTCGGTGTGGGCGCGGGGCTCGCATCTGGCGCTTGCCGTTCCGGGGGCGCTGAGCCAGATCGTCGGGGACCACGGCGGCGGTCCGCGTGGCGTCCCGTTCGAGCCCGGTGACCGTCTCGTCCCGGTAGAGCCGCTGGACGGCGACGGCCAGCGGCAGGGCGAACAGCACGATCGCCAGGGCCGTGACCCCGACGATCGGTCGCTGCTTGATGTCGATACCGGTCGGCGACCTGCGCAGGCGACTGGGGAAATACCGGCCGGGGCGCGCTCAGCGCCCTCTCAGTCGCTCTCGCGGATGCTGGCCTTGTGTCACAGGGCACGTCCGAGGAAAGGGAAGGAGACGTCCGGTGAAGAATGTGGTTATCGCGGCCGTCACGGTGGTATCGCTGATGGCGGCCGGAGGCGGTGTCGCGTTCGCTGTGGGGTCCGGTCAGGCGGACCCGCTCAAGGAGCGGAAGCAGGAGGCGGCCTTCACGGCCGCGCATGTCGGTCAGGCCAAGGTGAGCCGCGACGACGCGGTCAGCACCGCGCAGAAAGCGCACTCCGGTCGAGTGGTGGATGTGCATCTGCAGGACGAGGGCCACGGCCTGCGCTGGGAGGTCAAGCCCGACGACGGCAAGCACGTTCACGAGGTGCAGATCGACGCACAGACGGGGGAGATCGTCAGCGATCAGCTCGACGACTGACATGGTGATCCGCCGCCCCGCGCCCGTGCGCGGGCGGCGTGGTCACGGCATCGTCAGGGTGACGCTCGCCCCTCCGGTGGAGGCGTTTTCCAGCCGCAGCGTGCCGCCGTGCCCCTCGATGATCGTGCGGACGATGGACAGGCCCAGGCCGGTGCCGACGCGGCCCGGCTCCGGTGGCTGTGCGAGCTGTGCCTCTGGGAAGCCTTGGCCGTGGTCCCGAACGGTCACCCGCAGGCCCTCGTCGGCTCTGGCCGCCGCCAGCGTGATTCGGCCCGGTCCCGCCGGGCCGCTGTGCCGCAGCGCGTTGTCGAGCAGGTTGTGCAAGACCTGACGCAGCCGCACCGGGTCGGCCTGGACCTCCGTCTCCTCGGCCGTCACCTCGATGACGGTGCCGGCGCCCTCGGCCCGGACCCGAAACGCCTCGGCCGCCTCCTCCAGCAGCCGGCGCGGTGAGACGGGGGAGCGGCGCAGAGGCAGCCGTCCCTGTCGTGTGCGGGCCAGAACCAGCATGTCCTCGGCCAGACCGACGAGCCGGTCGGTCTCCGCGGCCGCCGCCTGGATCGCGGCCGCCAGTTCATCCCGGTCGCGCGGACGGGAGCCCGCGAGCTCCAGTTCCGCCTTCAGCAGCGCCAGTGGTGTGCGCAGCTCGTGGCTCGCCGCGTCGACGAAGCGGTGCTCGCGGTCCAGGGCCTCCTGCAGCCGGGCCAGCATCGCGTTCAGGGTGGTGGCCAGCCGGGTCAGCTCGTCGCCGGTCTCCGGCACGGTCAACCGCCGGCCCGGCTCGGACACGGTGATCGCGGCCGCCTCCCGGCGGAGCCGCTCGACCGGCCGCAGCGCCGCCCCGGCCAGGAGCCAGCCGGCGCACGAGGTGACGACGAGGGCGACCGGACCGGCGGTGAGCAGGAGGAGCGTCAGGGTGGTGAGCGCCTCGTGGCGGTCGCCGAGCGGTGCGCCGACGACGAGGACCGCTCGGTCGTGGTGCGGGCCGGGCAGTTGCACGGGGACGGCGAGCAGTCGTGCGGGGTCGTCGACGCCCCGCACCCGGCGGGTGGAGAAGGTGGGGCCGTCCACCGAGCGGACGGAGCGCGGTGGCAGCATCGGCGCTCCGGAGACGGCGGGCGTGGTCTCGACGACGGCGCCGGAGGGGGTGAGGATCTGTCCGAACGACTCGTCCGGATCGATCAACCGTTGGCCCGCGTCGAGGGGCGCGTGCTCTCGCATGTTCAGCGATGTGACGGTCACACCGGCCCGCGCGCGCAGGTCGAGATCGGTCGCTTTCAGCAGATCCGTGGCCAGCCGCGTGTACAGGAAGGCGCCGAGCGCGGCGAGCACGGCGGCCATCCCGAGCGAGAAGGCGAGGGTCAGCCGCAACCGCACCGGCAGCCTGCGCAATCTCGGGGCGAGCCGCCGCCTAATCCGCACGGTCGTCTCGCAGCCGGTAGCCCGCCCCGCGCCGGGTCTCCAGCGACCGGCGGCCGAAGGGGCGGTCGATCTTCTGGCGCAGGTACCCCACGTACACCTCGACGACATTGAACGACGACTCGAAGGTGAAGTCCCACACGTGCTCGACCAGTTGCGTCTTCGACAGCACCTCCCCCGGGTGCCGCATCAGGTACTCCAGCAGGGCGAACTCCTTCGCGGTCAAGGAGATGGGCGTCTGCCCGCGGGCGACCGAACGGGTGGCGGGATCGAGCGTCAGATCACCGACGGACAGCAGGGCCGGTCGTTCCCGCGACCCTCGCCGCATCAGGGCGCGCAGCCTGGACAGCAGCTCGGCCAGCGCGAACGGTTTGGTCAGGTAGTCGTCCGCGCCGGTGTCCAGGCCGCGCACCCGGTCCTCGACCGCGTCCCGCGCGGTGAGCAGCAGCACGGGGGCGTACCTGCCCGCGGCACGGATTCCGCGCAGCACCTCGAACCCGTCGATGCCCGGCAGCATCACGTCGAGAACGATCACGTCGTAGTCGATCTCCTGCGCGTACCAGGCGCCGTCCTCCCCGGTGACCGCCACGTCGACGGCGAACCCGTGCTCCTCCAGACACCGGCGCAGGAGATCGGCCATCCGCCTCTCATCCTCGACCACGAGAACCCGCATTGCGCCCCCTCACCGGTAACGCCAGGCTAACGACCCGAAGATGAGCGCAGGCTGAGACGGCCTGTCGTTACCCAGGCGGGTGGTTAAGCCTCCTCTCAGCTGCCGGGCCGCACCATGAGGGCAGTAGCCGGCCGTTGGCCGGCCGGAGCGGAAGGAACGTGGCATGCCAACGATGAGGAAGTCCGCGCTCGCGCTCATCGGCGTCGCCTTCACCGCGGCCGCGTGCACCTCCGGGGGGTCCGGAGACGCCGACCACCCCACCGGCAGCGCCCAACGTAGGGCCGCCGCGAGCAACGTGCCCTCCCGACACTTCAGCGCCAAGGTGAACAACCCGTGGTTCCCGCTGCCGCCCGGCCGGACGCTGGTGTACAAGGGAGTCAAGGACGGGGAGAAGACCAAGGAGTACCTCACCGTCTCCGATGAGACCCAGAAGATCGACGGTGCGCCGTGCCGGGTGGTGCTGGACCGGCTCTTTTCACACGGCGCCCTCGTGGAGACCACGCGCGACTACTACACCCAGGACTCGCAGGGAAACGTGTGGTACTTCGGCGAGGACACCGCCGAACTCGATCAGCACGGCAACATGCTCTCCACCGACGGCACCTGGCACGCCGGACGATCCGGAGCCAAGCCCGGCATCTTCATGACCGCACACCCGAAGAACGGCGACGGCGGCAGCCAGGAGTACTTCAAGGGCCAGGCAGAAGACCACTACAAGGTCATCGGCGTCGATGCGAAGGTCCAGGTCCCCTACAAGTCCTTCGACCACGCCCTGGAGACCAACGAGTGGACGCCACTCGAGCCCGGCGTCATCGACGCCAAGTACTACGTCAAGGGCCTGGGAACGGTGAAGGAGATCACCGTCAAGGGAGGCGACGAAAAGAACGTACTCGTCGCCGTCCACGGATAGCCCCCTCCTGGTCACAGCAGGATCGGCGCTGAGGTGAGGAGCAAGCGATGCGAGTGAGGAGCATGCTGGCGGCCGCTGCCGTGGTGGCCATCGCGGCAGCGGGCTGCGGGAGCGGCACGTCGTCGCCGGGAAGCCTCATGGCGCGCGGCTCCTGCGAGCGGTCATCGCACGTAGCCGGATTGTGCGGGAAGCAGCGGGTTCTTGGTCGGTAATGGCGCCGCGAGCGACCAGTTCGAGGGTGAGGAGCGTGGCGACCGCCTCGATGGCCAGCAGAGCGATCAGGACGAACAACTGCACCGCCCCGGCGGCGAACGGGGAGGCACCGCCGAGCATCATGCCGACGAACGCTCCCGGCAGCGTGACCAGGCCGACGGTGCGGGTCTGGTCGATGGCGGGGACGAGGGCGGTGGCGGCCTTGTCACGGGCGATGAGCAGGCGCGCGTCGCGGTCGAGCATGCCGAGGGACAAGGCGGCCTCGACTTCGCCGTGCCGCTGGGCCAACTCGTCCAAGGCGCGGCGGCCAGAGAGATAGGTGGCGGTGAGCGCGCCCCCGATCAGGATGCCGGCGACAGGGATCACGCTGACGCCCTTGGGCGGCAGCAGTCCCGTGACCAGCAGCATGGTCAGCACAGGGGCGACACCGGCAGCGATGGGCGCGGCCGTCCACCACCAGGAACGGCCTTCGGTGAGGCGACGGCCACTCGTGCGCACCGCGACTGCATACATCACAACGACGAACACGGCCACCAGCGGCACGGAGGTGACGACGACGCCGATGATCAGGGAGACGACGGCCAACTGCACGGCGGCGCGGAGCCCGGCCCGCAGGACCGCCCGGGTGTGTCCGAGCCGGCCGAAGTGGCAGACGGCCACCGCGGCCGCCAAAAGCACCGCCATCGCCACAGCCAGGAAGGCGTTGACCGGCAACAGGCTCGTTCCAGATGACACCGCCCATACGTGTTGGGTCACGCGCGCAGCGTACGACGCCGCACCCCGAGGGCGAGATCATTCGCCCTCTCCTGGCCCATCTCACGCGGGCCCGGCATGCAAACCGGGACATCCTCGTGTTTGCCCTGGTTAGGGGTGGTGGGGCGCGTGGGACTCGAACCCACAAACTACGGATTAAAAGCCGATCCGTTTCGGAACCGCCGAGCCGACAACGAGCCGACATGGATCGTTGACGATCTTGTGGCCGCCTCGTGGATGCAGTCCTCCGCAAGCGGAGCCTTCACCGTCGATGGTGGATGTCCTGTGGGCGGCGCGGGCATCGGCCGGGCCCGTGAGCGCCGCTGACCGGTGTTCGGCTGGTCAGCGGTGCTCGGCGTGCCGCCAGAGGCCGGTCGGTGTGGAAGGAGGGGGCAGCGGTAGTCGCCCTGGGGGATTGGCGTGCGGCGAGCCGGTTCATCGCCGGGATGGCGCCGATGACCGCTCTGGCGGCGTGGTTGGCCAGCGGAATGGGCTGGGCGCTGGAGGACGTTGCTGCGGGAGCACCGGCCTGGGCGCAACGGTTCGCCGAGGTCGTAGGAGTTGATCTCGTCGGCGGTGCCGTCGTGCAGGTAGAACCGGGTAGCCGGGCGCGCGGGTTCCGAGCCCGTCGGCGGTCGCGCGAGACGTTGGCGACATGACACACCCGGCCCGACTTGCTTAACTATGGACGATCTTGTCGTTACTGTCGTACCCCAGGGTCGGCGAAGCGGTCACCGGAGGTAGCGATGAGGTCCGGACGGTGGATGCTCGTCGCCTGGCTGATCATAGGAGCGCTCGCTGGGGGACAGCGCCACTACTACACCCGATTTGACGGCAGCTGCGCTGGAATCGCCACGATCGGAATCACCTTGGTCTCCGGTCCGCTCAACTACATCGGTCTCAACCCCACCGCCAGCTGCAAGGTTCCCCAGCCGAGCAAGTGACCTGTCGGGCTCTACGACCGCGTCATCGTAAGGCCTTCTCTCGCCCATAACGCTTGGACGCGGTCACCGCACCCGCCGTTCACGGCGTTCAGGCCGATGGCACCGTCCCTTGCCGCAGCGTCAACTGGCGGAGGGCCATCATCATGTTGGGGTATGGCGGGGTGTTGTCGGTGAGCACGGCTCTCGTCACCTCCGGCGGCGCTTCTGGCGGCGGTGCTTGGAGGCGGAGCGCTGTTGCGGTGGCTTCTTACGGGTGGGCTGTTGCCGGGGATTGCGGCCACGGGAGCTATTGGGGGTGCGTCCGCGGACGATGCCGATCAGTTCCTCCATGAGGTCGGTCGTCACGGCCTCGAGCCAGGCCAGGCCGATCTGGGACTGAGGAGCGTCGGTCACGGTTCGGTAGGTGAGGTCTTTGCGGTGGTGGAGGCGGGCCAAAGACTGCGGGAGCAGCAGGACGCCGGCTCCCGACGCCACCAACTCGATCGCGCCGGCGGTGCTCTCAGGACGGGTGAAGGCAGGCTGCCCGGGGCGGTCGTCCCAGGTCAAGACCTCGTCGAGTGGCTCGAACACGTCCTCGTCGGCGAGATCGGCGAGCTCCACCTCCTCCACTGCGGCCACCGCGTGATCCTTTGGGACCACGACCACGGTCGTCTCCAGGTACAGCGGGATCACATGGAGGGCCTCGCGGTCGACGGGCAGGCGTACGAACGCCGCGTCCACGCCACCGTTCCGCAGCAGGGGGACGACCTCGGTCGCCGGCACCTGCAGCAGGCGAAGCGGCACCTCCCGGACCCGCTCGGCCCACACCTCGGCCCACTTCCCGGGCGTCACCCCCGGCACGTAGGCCAGCCGGAACTCACCATCGGTCACTTCGCCACCCTAGTCACGTCCAGGCCGTTCCCTCCCGCTGGCTACCCTTGAGGTCATGGGCACGTCCAAAGCGAAGACCCCGCAGACCATGAAGTCCGCGACCGCGGCCAAGAAGCTGGGGATCCTGCTGTCGGCAGCACCCGCCGAGTTCCAGGAAGGTCCTGTCTCCCGGGACGAATTGAACGCGCTCCAAGCCGACCCGCCCTCATGGCTGGCGGACCTGCGCCGTGAGGGCCCCCACCCCCGCCAAGTCGTCGCCGCCAAGCTCCGCGTCTCCGTCTCAGGTCTGGCCCGCGCCGGCATCACGGGCCCCCTCACCACGGCCGAGATCGAGAACCTGAAGGCGGAAAGGCCCGACTGGCTGGAACGCGAGCAAGCCGTCCAAGCCGATGTCCGCAAGGAGGAACTCCGCCTCAAGCAGCAGCGCGCCAAGGCCTGACTCACGTGGTGCCCCCGGCCGCGCGCACCGCCACACCGCTGCTCGCGATGTAGGCCGCGTGGGTCAAGGCGCCCTGCATTCTCAGCAAGCGCAGCGCCCGAGGCCGCGTACGGCTCCTACAGACGGCCACTACCTCGTCCACGGCGCGCTGGCGACGGGCGACGGCACGCATCGAGCCTGACTCTTGATACAGGTCAGGTTCCCGGCTGCGGGGGTGAGGGCGCCCAGCGGTCTGCCAGCAGCCTGAAGCTGGGCACATCATCGAGCGATATCGAGTATTCGTAGGTCCGTTCATAGCCGATGCCACTGATGCGCCACCCGCCGTCCGCGCAGCGCCGATACGTCTCCTCGTAGAAGGCGGATCCGCGGATCAGCACCCGGAACGCCTTGGCGATGACGGTGTCCTCCAGGCACCAGGTGCCCTCGGCCCTGTCGCCGTCGACCCGGATCTCGGGTTGGCCCGCGAAGTGCACCGTGGTGATCTCGGGACCGAGATTGCCGCGCATGTAGTCGACGATGGCATCGCGGCCTTCCAGGCGCAGCGGCTCGCCGACCGCGCGGGTTCCGTAGGCGCCCAGGGCGTCCTCGGTGAGGGTGCCGGCGAACCCGTCCCAGTCCTTCAGGTCCAGGCAGCGCAAGTAGCGGTACTTCACCTGACGGATCTCTTCCAGGGCATTCAGATCCATGCGACGTAGCTTGCTCGACACCGCCGCCATTGACAAGAACGCGTTCTAAATTCCCGAGGCGTCCCTCCCGCTCGGCGTTCGGCACGTCGGCCAGGTAGCCGTCCCGGACTTGGGGCGTGACCACGGCCTTGGGTTCGGTGAAGAACTCGCGGCTGTACATGCCGCCTTCACGTCCGCCGCCGGAGCCGCCGACGTTGCCGAACGGGGCGCGCAGGTCGCGGACGAAGAAGCAGTTGACCCACACGGTTGTGCCTGCCGAGAACTACGTCCGTGCAGGTGAGACGTGGGGCGTGATCTGCTGCTGCAATGGCTGCAAAGCAGACCACGCGTCAGTCCGGAGAAATGGTCATGGTCGATGCGGTCGCCGAGGTTGTGGAAGCAGGCGTCGTAGTCAGGGCCGAGCGCGTCGATCAAGGCGGTGACCAGGTCCCAGGCGCGTGCTCAGTAGTCCAAGGTCAGCGCGTGGCGCCACAGCAGCGCTTCCCGGTGCCGCTCGGGCAGGTCGTCCAGGCCGACCGGCTGCATCTGCGGCAGGTCGTCCGGGGGCAGTGCTGCGCTGGCCATCAATCGCTATGTGTACTCGCGGATTTTCAGCAGCGCCCGTCCCGCGGCCGAGGCGCCGTGCTAACAGCTCGCGCCAGATGTGGCCGACATCATCGGTCGGTGACTACGCCCAGGCGGGATCACGGCCGGTCAGGCCGAGGATGCGGTCCAAGGTGGGTGCGTCGGCCGGCACCGCGACCTCCGGTCCGTACATGCCCATCTCCCGCCCCTGCTCCACGCTGGCGAACACCGTGTCGTGCAGATGCGTCAGCAGGTCGGCGGGCAGTTCCAGCCGCTGCCCGGTCGCGACCGCCAGGTCCCAGCCGTGCATGGCCAGCTCGCCGACGATCATGTCGCCCAAAACGGGCGCGGGCAGCGTCTGCGGTGTGCCCATGCTCGTCTCGCCCTCCCAGGCGCTCGGCGGCGCCCACGACGACGTGATGTCGTCCAGCAGGGCGAGCAGGCGGCCGCGCCAGTCGCCGACCGCCAGGTCCACCTCGGACTCGGTGCCCGGCGGCTGCGGAACGGACTCCTTGCGGCCGCCGCCGGCGAGCGACGGGCCCCAGAACAGGAGGTGGTTGACCAGTGCCCGCACGTCGTGTGTGGACCAGGTATCAGCGCCACACGTTCCACAGCCCGTCGCCGGCGCTCGCGCCATGGGTGGAGCGGTACTGGGAGGCTCGCTGGGACTACGCCGAGCCCTACCGGCAGAAGATCGTGCCGTGCCCGAACGTGCACCTGTCGTTCGGCGGCGGCCGCGCGGACGTCAACGGCGTGTGCAGCGGCTACCAGATCAAGGTCCTCGAGGGCCGCGATCATGTCTTCGGCGTCGCGTTCCGGCCGGGCTGCTTCCGCCCGTTCCTCGGTGCCTCCGTCTCGACGATCACCGACCGCGTCGTCCCGGCGACCGAGGTGTTCGGCCCGGACCTGCCCACGACGCTCGACGTGTCGACCGTGGACGCGTTCCTGCTGAAACACCTGCCGGACGACGACCCCAGGGTGCGCCAGGCGGTGGCCGCGGTCGAGCTGATCGCCAAGGACAAGTCCGTGACCAGGGTCGAGCGCCTCGCCGGCGAGCTGGGGCTGAGCGTGCGGGGGCTGCAACGGCTGTTCGCGGAGTACGTCGGCATCGTGCCCAAGCGGGTGATCCGCCGCTACCGCCTGCACGAGGTGACCGCACGCATGGCCGCCGGCGGGACGATCGACTGGGCCGCGCTGGCGGCAGACCTCGGCTACGCCGACCAGGGCCACTTCATCCGCGACTTCAAGGGCATGTTCGGCGAGCAACCGACCTGGTACGCGCAGCGGTATTAACTGAACATCCGACCGCGTCCGATGCCGAGGAAGTGATCGGACGCCGGATCGCGTCAGAAGTGCCCGAGTAGGTCAGGTCTGACGAATTCGCACACCAGACACGTCAACAATGTCCTTGATCAATGCCCATAGGCCGGCGGAGCGCGAGGTCGATCGCGACTGCGGCGGTCCACGACTGGGGACGGCCGCCGAGCGGCTCGGCGGTGAACGGCTGGTAGTACTCCGCGAACACGCCGTCGGTGAGCTGGTCGAGGGCGGTTTCGCGCAGCCGCTCGGCGGCGGCGCCCTCGCCCGAACGCTCCAGGCCCCAGGCGAGCAGCAGGTTCATCGGCGGCCACTGTGGCCCCCGCCAGTACCGGGCGGCGTCGAAGTCGGGGGACTCCGGACTCGTGCTGGGAGGCAACGCGTAGGCGAACTCCGGATGCCCGGACCAGGCCGGGGATGCGAGCAGGTCCACCAGGCTGCTGCGGCGGCGGGCGTCGAGCCCGCCGCACAGTAGCGGCGCGAACCCCGCGATCGTCTGCGTCCGGATGATGACTCCCGTGCGCAGATCCACGTCGGCGGCGAAGCCGCGGTCGTCGGTCGTGCCGAGCACGCCGGCGCGGAACCGCTCGGCGTACCGGAGCAGCTCGTCGCCGCCCCTGAGCCCGAGGTCATCGCCAACGGCGGCGAGTTCCTCGTTGGCGGCGGCGAAAATGGCGCTGGCGAACGCGTCCGCGACCCGGAAGCTGAGCGACCTGCGCGCCTTCGCGTCGTCGTAGTCGGCCCGCCGCAGCTCCTCGATCAGCCACTGGTACTTGGCGTACTCAGCTTCGGTCGGGCGCTGCGCCGGCGCGCCGAGCGCGTCGAGGTCGGAACGGTGGAACGGGTGGAACGCCGGGTCGGGGACGACCGCGGCGTACGGCGCGTCCCAGCGGGGGGAGTTGTCCATGCCGCTCTCCCAGCCGTGGTAGATGGTGAGCAGCCCCCGGCCCTCCGGGTCCCGATGCTCGGCCAGGTACCGGTGCCAGGCGAGCAGCGATGGCCACAGCGCGCGGATCCGCTCGACGGCGTCGTGCCGCTCGGCTGCATCGGCGGTCCGTGCGGCGTCCAGGATCCGCCGCACGGCGAGCGCGTGCACGGGAGGCTGGATCAGCCCGCTTGTCGCCGTGCCGTCGGGCGCGTCCGGGGAGGTGTCCTGGGTTGCCCACCGCTCCGGCCCGGGCTCGTACAGGGGAGCGCCGGCGGAGAAGACGATGTGCGGCACCATGCCGGTACGCCACTGCGCGGCGAAGAGCGTCTCCAGTTCGGTGAGCGCGCGGCCGACCGACAGTCGCGCCAGACCGATCGCGACGAACGCCGCGTCCCAACTCCACATGTGCGGGTACAGCCGCGGTGCCGCCACCGTCAGCGCGCCGCGGTCGTTGCTCCGCAGCACGTACGCCGCCCGCGCGGCCACCCCCGCCCGGCTCAGCCGGTCGACGACCCGCCGCTCTTCGCTGCCGTTCACTTCCATTCCCCGATCGCCGGATCCCACGTCATGCATCAGTCATCACTCGGCCGGACTCCGGGTCGTAGCACCGTGTCCGCTCCGGGCGCGGCTTGAGCCACAGCTCGTCTCCTGGGTCCACCGGGAACTCCGGCGGTACCTGGACCTTGAGCCGCTGGTCCCCGATCAGGGCGGTGACCAGCGTCGTGCTGCCGAGCGGCTCGGCCACCTCGGCGACCGCGCGCAGCCCGCCGTCGTGCTCGGCCCGGTGCGCCGTGATCGTCTCCGCCCGGATGCCGACCCGCACCGGCCCCTCGGGCAGCCGGGACCAGGCCGCGGGCGCGGTCATCCGCTGCGCGCCGACCTCCACGTACGCCCGGTCGCCGGTCCGTCGGAGGGTTCCGTCGAGGAAGTTCATCGGCGGGCTGCCGATGAAGCCGCCGACGAAAACCGAGGCGGGCGAGTCGTACACGTCGAGCGGCGGCCCGGACTGCACGATCTCCCCGTCCTTCATCACGGCCACCCGTTCGCCCAGGGACAGCGCCTCGACCTGGTCGTGGGTGACGTAGACGCAGGTGGTGCCCAGCTCGGTGAGCAACTTCTTGAGTTCGGCGCGGAACTCCAGACGCAGGAGGGCGTCGAGGTTGGACAGCGGCTCGTCCATGAGCAGCACGTCCGGCTCCATCACGATGGCCCGGGCGACCGCGACGCGCTGCCGCTGGCCGCCGGACAACTGCGCCGGGTAGCGGTCCAGATAGTCCTCCAGCCGCAGCAGTCCGGCCGCCCATTCCACCTTCTCCCGGATGACGGCCTTGTCGGTCTTTCGCATTGCCAGGCCGAAGCCGATGTTGTCGACGACCTTCTTGTGCGGAAACACCGCGTAGCTCTGAAAGACCATGGACAGATTGCGTTCCCTCGGCGGCCGATAGGTGACGTCCGCCCCGCCGATGCGAACTGTGCCGGAGTCGGGCAACTCCAGCCCAGCGATCATCCGCAGCAACGTGGTCTTTCCGCAGCCGGACGGCCCGAGCAGGACGAGGAACTCCCCGTCGGCCACCGTGAGTGTGATGTCCCGCGTGGCCGGCGCCGTGGTGCCGGAATAGGTCTTGAAAAGGTGTGAGATCTCAACCTCAGCCATTTTCTGCGCGTTCCTATCGGAGGGTTGTTCCCCACATGTTCACCAGATAGCGGCGCATGAGGAAGACGAATACGAGGGCCGGCAGGACGAGCGCGAAGCCGCCGACGAAGCGGTAGGCGAGCGGGCTGTCCTGGAGGGAGGCGAGCACTTGGGCGGGCAGCGTACGGTTGGTCAGCGTGAGCACGGCCGCCCCCAGCACCTCGTTCCAGGACAGGATGAAGGTGAAGACCGAGGAGGCGGCGATGCCCGGCAGCGCCAGCGGCGCGACCACCCGCCGGAACGCCATGAACGGCGTGCATCCGAAGACGAGCGCGGCCTCCTCGACGTCGCGCGGGACTGCCGTGAAGATGCTCGCGGTGATCAGCACGGTCGTCGGCACGGCGAAGGCCGTGTGCAGCAGGGCGACCGCGGCGATCGTGTCCGACATGCCCGCGGTGATGAACATCTCTGTCAGCGGCACCGACAGCACGACGATGGGCAGCGCCCGCGTGAACAGCAGGAACAACTGGTAGGCGTCCCGGCCTCGGAAGACGTGCCGGGCGATGGCGTACCCGGCCGGGGTTCCGATGGCGAGCGACAGCACCAGGGTGAGCAGGCCGACCACGACGCTGTTCAGGAAGCTGGGCACGACGCCGGTCGCGCCGAGGAAGGAGTGCAGCGTCTCGGTGGAGACGTCGGTCGGCAGGAAGTTCTTGGGGAACCTCTCGAGTGCGTCGCGCGAGGAGAACGCGGCCAGCGTGATGAGGTACATCGGCAGCGCCATGAAGCCGGTGATGGCCAGGCAGGCGAGCTGCAGCAGGATCCGCCGGCGCCGCAGCCGGGCCAGCGGCGCCCGGTCGGCATCGGGCGCGGTCTCCCTCGTCTTCGGACTCCCCTTCAGACGCGCGGTCATCGCGCCTCCCCCGTGACGCCGGGACGGCGCAACGCCCGCAGGTAGACCGCCGCGGTGAACATCGACACGGCGAGGATCACCATGGCGACCGCGGACGCGACCTGGGGGTTCTGCCGGACCGAGTACCACTGGTACGTCTCGCCGATGAGCAGCGGGAAGTTCCGGCCGGTCAGGGCCTGCGCGACGGCGAACGCCTGGAAGGCCAGGATCGTCCGGAGGATCAGCGCGACCTGGATGCTCGGCCTCAGCAGCGGCAGCGTCACGTGCCGCAGCCGCTGCCACAGGGTCGCGCCGAAGACCTGGGCCGCCTCGTCGTACTCCTTCGGGATCACGCTGAGGCCGCCGACGAGGATGATGAACACGAGCGAGGTGGCCCGCCACAGCTCGGCGATGACGACGGCCATCAGCATCGTCGCCGGGTGCTGGTAGGAGAGCCACTCGTACCCGGAGTCGCTGATGCCGAGGTCGTGCAGCAGGGAGTTCAGGTACCCCTGGTCCGCGAAGATCGACAGCCACACCAGCCCGGCGGCGAGGTCGGAGACCGCCAACGGCACCGCCCATGCGTAGAAGTAGAAGCCGGACAGCCTGGGCCGGGCCCGGAGCAGCAGCGCCATCGTGATCGCCAGCGCGAACTGCAGCGGGATCACGATGACGATGAGCAGGAGCGTGTTGCGGACGGCCGGCCAGAACGACGGGTCGGCGGCCATCCGCCGCACGTTCTCCCAGCCGAACCCGCCGCCGGGGTTCTCGACCGAGGTCAGCATCCCGCGGACCGCGGGCCAGGCGAACAGGGCCAGGATGAAAATCGTGGAGGGGATGAGCAGCAGGTAGGGGGTCGGAGGTCGAATCCCCCGCGAGGGCTTCTTCGCCGCCGCCATCAGCCCACCTTGCAGGGGGCGTCGACGCTCACCGGGTCCGGTCGCCAGCACGTCGCCTTGGCGTCGTCCAGGATCTGCTGGAACTGCTTGGCCTGACCGTCGAGCGTTTTCCGGATGTCCTTGCGGTCCAGGACGATGCTCTTGAAGAGGTTCTTGTACAACGCGCTCACCTCCGCCTCCTTGGCACCCAAGCCGACCGGCGACAGCGCGAGGAGCGCGTCGGGGGCGTCTTGCTGGGCGGTGACCGCCTTGGCCTCCAAGCGGATGCCGGCCGGTAGGTCGGACGGAATGTCGGCCTTGACCGTCGGAAAGAACGCATTCTGTCGGAGCACGTCGACCTGGATGTCCGGCTTGGCCATGGCCTGGATGAGCTTCTTGGCCTCGTCCTGGCGCTTGGCGCCCTTCGGGATCGCGAACGCGGCGAGCACCGCCATGTAGCCGCGTCCCTTCGGCCCGGCCGGTGCGGGGACCATGACGAAGTCGTTCGGAGCGTTCTTCGGCGCGTCCACGAGGCGGGCGACATGGTCCCAGGCGACCTGGACCTCTCCGGAGGCAAGGGGCTCCTGCATGAACTCGAAGTTCGTGCTCGCCGGCACCATGTACGACCACAGCTCCCGCATGTACTCCCACATCTGAACCGCGGCGTCGCTGCGGAACGTCGTCACCTGGCCGCCGGTGAACGAGGGGTACAGATATCCCTGGAACCACCGGTGCAGCAGCGAGTTGGGCCCCGCCGGGATGCCGAAGACCGGCTTCTTCGCCTTGGCCTTCGCCGCTTTCGCCCAGGCGAGGAATTGGTCGTAGGTGAGCTTGTTGACGTCCGCGCCCGAGGGCAGGTGCTCCAGTGCCTTCTTGTTGACCGCGATGACGTACGTCGCCTGCATCCACGGGATGACGTACGTCTTGCCGGTCCCGAACTTGGCCAGGTCGAGGGCGTCCTCGGAGAATCCGGCAGAAGGGAGGGCGGCTGCCACGTCGGACAGGTCCTCGAGCCTGTCGGGGGCGAACTGCGCGAGCTCGCCGTACAGGCCGCCGATCAGGTTGACCGTAGGCTTCTTGGCCCGGAGCTCGGCGTTCAGCCGCGCGGCGAACTGCCCGGGGTCGGCCGCCACGTACTGGGCGCCGCCGTTGGCCCCGCCGAGGATCTTGCGGAAACGCTCGCCCTCCTCCACGGGCTTGAACTGCGTGGAGAGGAAGACGAGTTTGCCGTCGCCGCCCCCGCTGGTGCCGAAGCCGCAGGCCGACAGGAGGGGCGCCGCGACGCCGGCGGTGAGGCCCGCGCGCAGCAGGGATCGGCGGGAGATCGTGTACGTACGCTCCTCGGGAATGACCATCGGCCCGTTCTCCTCTCTACCGACGATCGAGCGTGAACCGCCGGCCTCGTACGGGAACACCGCCGCCGAACTTCGTCCATCAAGCGACAACTTCGTCCACGTACATAGACATAGTTTCGGAAAGATGGTGATCTGGGCAGGTCGCGCGCGGCAAGTAGGTCGACATAACACATAGGTAACGTTTCATCGCCGCGGCGGTAAGGTTACGGCTCGTCTCCACTGACGGATCGTCCATCCGGACAGACCCCGACCTGGCTGAGCCACCGGACCACGCGGTTCGGATGAACACCGGCGATCCGGCATTGTTCACCGGCCCCCGGCACGCGGGCGACGTCTGATCGGTCCCGCCCGCGACCGGTTCGGGCGGCGGGTCGACGACGGTCAGTCGGTGCCGGGCAGCGGCTCGGCAGCCGCGATGCGCGCGTCGACGACGTCGGTGGAGAACACCCGGTCCACCACCATGGAAGCCGCGCCGACAACGCCGGCGCGCGGCCCCAGCCGGCCCTCGCCGATCCGAAGCCCGCGGGTCGAACGGTATTGGACGCCCTGAAAGGCGACCTCCCGGACCTCGCCGACCAGGTGCTCGCCGGTCCTGGCCAGTGCACCGGAGATGATCAGGACCCCCGGGTTGACCACGCTCACGACCATGGCGAGGACCTCTCCGAGAGCGCGGCCCGCCTCGCGGGTGAGACGCACCGCGTCGGGATGCCCGGCCATGGCGAGCCGCACGACATCGGACACGTCGTGTACCGAGGGTTCGAGCGCGGACAGCCGGCGCGCCAGCGCGGCGCCGCCGGCCACTGCGGCCAGGCAGCCGTGGGACCCGCAGGCGCAGAGCACATCGTCGTAGCCGCGCAGCCGCACGTGGCCGATCTCGCCGGCCGCGCCGCCGACGCCGCGCAGCACCCGGCCGCCCTCCACGATCCCGGCTCCGATGCCGGTACCCACCTTGACCAGCAGCAACGGTGGAGAGTCCGGCCCGGCGGCGGTGTACTCGCCGAGGGCCATCACATTGGCGTCGTTGTCGAGCAGGATCGGCCCGGGGAAGTGCCCCGCGAGGTCGGCGGGGATGTCGTACTCATCCCACCCGGGGGCGAGCGGAGTCTGGATGCTGCGCCCGGTGCGCACGTCCACGGGGAGCGGAAGTCCGATCCCCACGCCGCAGACCTCGGCGAGCGACCTGCCGCACTCCTCCAGCAGCACATGGAACTGGGTCGTCACCCACCCCAGGACCTTCTCCGGCCCCTCGGTGATCACCGTCTGGCCGGTCGTCTCGGCGAGCGTGCGGCCGACCAGGTTCACCACGGCCACCCGGGCGTGCGTGGCTCCCAGATCGGCGGCGAGGACCACGGCGGAACCTTCGTCGATCTTCAGTACGCTCGGGCGGCGGCCGCCGGTGGAGATGTCGACGCCCTCCTCGCGCAGGTATCCGTGGCGAACCAGCTGGTCCACCCGCTGCGCGACCGTCGACCTGGCCAGTCCGGTCAGCTCCATGAGATCGCGACGCGTCCGCGCCTGCCCTTCGCGGACGAACTGAAGCAGTTGTCCGGCCGAGGGCGCGCTGGCCTTCGGCATACCGCTCCTCCCCTTTCCTCGGCGACGCACCTCCTGACCGGTGCCGGGAACGCGGCCGCCGGCGGGAGGCACCGCCCGCAGTGATTTTCGCACGAGGTTATCCGGCTCGGTCCACCACCTGACCGCAGCCCGCGCCCACGTCCTCGGCGCCCTGTACGCCGCCGCGGGGCCGTCGGCGGCCCCATGGAATAACGCTGATGCGACGTCCGCTGTCATCATCGACGAAGGAGATGAGGGGGACGAAGAACATGGCAACCGAGAGGGCGTTGCTCGCGGGCGGCTGTTTCTGGGGTATGGAAGAGCTGTTCCGGCGGCAGCCCGGAGTGGTCTCCACGCGGGTCGGCTACAGCGGCGGCGATGTGCCCAACGCCACCTACCGCAACCACGGGTCCCACGCCGAGACCATCGAGGTCGTCTACACCCCCGACCAGACCGACTTCCGGGCGCTGCTGGAATTCTTCTTCCAGATCCACGATCCCACGACCGTGAACCGGCAGGGCAACGACATCGGCACCAGCTACCGCTCCGCGATCTTCTACACCTCGGACGAGCAGCGGAAGGTCGCCGAGGACACTATCGCCGACGTCGACGCCTCCGGCCTGTGGCCGGGCAAGGTCGTTACCGAGGTGACCGCCGCCGGCGACTTCTGGGAAGCCGAGCCCGAGCACCAGGACTACCTGCAGAAGTACCCGAACGGCTACACATGCCACTTCCCCCGCCCCGGCTGGAGGCTGCCCAAGCGGACCGCAGGAGCCTGACGCTGCGGGACGGCGCGCGGGTCAGCGCGCGCCGTCCTCGGCGATGCGCTCGAAGACGGTCGGGCACTGGCGTCAGGCGAGGACCGTCGCCGAGCGCCCCTCGTCCACGATGTACGCGCCTGCGGAGATCGCGCCGAGGTTCGCGGGATTGAGGGTCAGCGAGACGACGCCGCCAGGCAGGACGCGCGAGCGCTCCTCGACGGTTGCGAACGTCGCGGGCGTCGATCCGTCCGGGAACAGGCGCTTCCCGGTCCCGACGACGACGGGGAACTGGAGCTCCTTGCCGAGAAGCTCCTTGAGGCGGCGGATCTCGTCGACCAGGTCGCCGCGTAGGACCATCGTCGGGCTCCAGTCGGCTCTCGTCGGTCAGCGTCGAGCTGACGACATACTTCGGCAGCGTGTTGAGCTTGGCAGCGATCAGGTCGTCGGGTTCGGTGACCTTCGGCCAGTACCCGCCGAGCAGGCCGAAGCTCGTGCGGCCGAACAGGAACGCGTCGGCCTCGCGGAACCAGCTCTCGACGACCTCGGTGGTGTGCGCCGAGGCGTGCGGGACGAGCCACCCGCCGCGGTCGAAGCCGTCGGAGCGGTCCTCGTCAGCGGCTCCGGGTCCTTGCATGACGCCGTCGAGCCCGACGAAGTGTTGACGCTGAGCAGCACGGTTCTCCTCCGGAATTCGGATCGCTGTCGGCCGGCCAGGGCCGGCCGACAGGCGGACGCCGGCTGCCGGGCCGAGAGCGGGTCTTGTACAGGAACGACATCGCCGCATGGCCGCCCGCCTGCAGCTCGCGCGCGGTGCGCCCGACGTAGCGGCGTAGCGCATGTGCCAGGCGGGCCTGGTCGAAGTACCCGAGAGTCTCGATGACCGTGTGCCGGTCGTGGCCGTCGCGCAGCATCGTGGCCCGGCGTTCGCGCTGTCGATCTGCGTCACGGCGGTTCGCGATAGTCCGGTGATCGCGCGGTAGCGGCGCTGAAGGGCCCGCTCGGTCGGGCCGGCCTCGGGATGCTCGGCGCTGTGCTCCTCGTCCCGAGGCGTGACCGCACCAGCAGACCCGCGTCCTGCGGTCGCCGGACGAAGTGCTCGACGGTCTCGTACGTCGGCGCCTCCCAGTCCTCGCCGCCGATGGCGATCCTGCCCGAGTCCGTCACTGGGAACGACGCGTACCTGTCGATGATCGAGGCTGCAGAATGCGGCCGAAGGACCGTGCCGAGTGCGAACCGGATACCGAGGAACTCGGCGTCCGGCGGGACCGGTGCGGTGGTCGCCTTCGTCTCCGGCCCGCGCAGGCCGACGAGCAAGCGTCCTGGCGTCCGCGAATGGATCAGATGCCAGCAGGTGCGCGCTGCGCGAACAGCTTGAGTCCGTTTTCGCTTGCGGGCACAAGCGGCAGTTACGGATCGAAAGGGAGACCAAGTCAGTGCGACCGTCGTGGGGTCAGAGGACGGTCCGAAGTTTGTGCGTGAAGCGGTGCATGTTGGGGTCCAGAGTGGCGATCGGAGCGGCGAGGATCTCCGAGGGACTCATCCAACCGATGCCTGCGAACTCGCGGCGATCGAATGAGGTGACGTCGTCCAAGGAGCGCGTGAGGTACCAGAAGGAGACGTCTGTGTGCTGACCCGCTCCGCGGGTCTGCGCCCAGGTCGCGAAGAAGGGGCGCTCGGCGGACGCTGAGTCCGGTGCCATGACCTCCACGCCGAGTTCCTCACGACTTTCGCGTCGGACGGTGCACCAGGGCTCTTCCCCGGGCTCGACATGTCCGCCCGGCGGAAGGCGCAGCCCAGCGAGCCGGTGATCGACCATCAGAATGCGCCCGTGTCTGATCAGGATGGCGTAGCTCACCAGGTGGATGGGCGGCACGTCAGGTTTGCGCGTCCGATACAACGGAGCCCCGCTAGTGATCCACTCGATTGTCCGCTGACGATGCCGCTCCTCCAGCCCGTCCCACGGTTCGAGGTCGCTCAAAAGCCGCAGGAGGTGACTGCGCTCGCGGGCGTCACGATCGGACATGCCGGCATCATGCCGGATACAGCGGTGTGGTTGGCGGCTGCCGGGTGGTGCGTGGCTCTGAGGGCCCGCCAACCGGAGCTGCCGTCGTGCAGTCGAGTGAGGGCCATGGCAGGTGACGAGCATGGGCGCGACAAGGCTGCTTGACCTGCACGGATGTGGTTCTCGGCAGGAACAAGGCGCTGGCCTCCCGCGCCGAAGCGCGCATCAAGATTGCGACCTGGATCGCCGACTTCTACACCACTCAACGCAGGCACAGCGCCGGCGGCGGGCTCGCCCCGATCACCTTCGAACAGCAGTCCCAGGCCCGCGCCGCGCGAGCAGCCCTCCTCGAACAACTGACCCGACCACACCACTTTGTAGCCGGCGCCCACCTCGACTCACCTGGCATCGCCCGCGTAACCCCGTCCGGCGACGGTTATGCGCTGGAATACCTCGCACCACCGATCGGCTGATCGGGCCTGTCGGCTCCGGGCCGCGCCCGCGATGGCGGCCAAGGAGGGCAAGCTCCGTCTGGTCCGGCTGGTCGCCACCCGACGGTACCGGCCGTATCCAGCCGATGACCTACAGGAAGGACAGCCCGCCACAACGCCTTTGCGCTCGCGGCGGCTCGCAGCCATCTCGCTGTCAGTCGAGTCGGCTCTCGTCGATCGAGGTCAGGCGATCGGCGGCGTCGGGGTCCGCTTCGCCGATGCGGTGCAGCAGGCGGTGCAGCAGGGCATGGAGAGCCTCGAAGTCCTCGGGACTGGTCAGTTCGGTCCACCGTTGCTCGATCCGGTCTCCCGCGCCGGCCGCCACCGGCTGGACCGCTCTTCCCCGCTCGGTGAGCACGATCAGCCGGGACCGGCCATCGCGGGGGTTGGGGCGGCGTCCCAGGTAGCCGGCCCGTTCGAGCTGGTCGACCGACTGCGCCATGGTCTGTTTGCGGACTCCGGCGCGCACCGCCAGGTCGCGGACTGTGACTCCCTCCGGCGGGACGAACGGGAACACCTTCGCGTCCCCGGACCGGATGTCGCCGAAGCCCGCCTCGGCAAGGGCCGCCTCGATGCCGACGGTGTACTCGCGGTGGAGCAGGCGCAGGAGCAGCGACAGCCGCGATCGCCTCGAAGAGAGGTCTCCCTTCATATTGACAGGCTCCTGTCTACTTTCTAAGTTTGTCAGGTACCTGTCTAGTATGTCATTTCCTCGGGGAGCCTGCCATGCCCACCGCACATGTCCTGGACTCGACGATCTTCTACCGGGAGCTCGGGGCGGGGCCGACCCCGACGATCTTCCTGCACGGCAACCCAACGTCGTCGTATTTGTGGCGGCACATCCTGCCCGCGGTTGGTGCGTCCGGCCGGTGCCTGGCGCCAGACCTGATCGGCATGGGCGAGTCCGGTAAGCCCGACATCGCCTACAGCTTCGACGACCACGCGCGGTACCTCGACGCCTGGTTCGATGCTCTCGAACTGGACAGGGTCGTGCTGGTCGGCCATGACTGGGGCGGCGCGCTCGCCTTCGACTGGGCTGCCCGCCACCCCGGACGGGTGCGCGGCATCGCCTTCACCGAGACGATCGTGAAACCGATGTCCTGGACAGAGTTCCCCGCCGGCGCCCGCCCGCTGTTCGAATCGATGCGGACGCCCGGGGTCGGCGAGGCGATGGTGCTGGAGGACAACGCCTTCATCGAGCAGGCTCTGCCGCGCACCGTCCCCGGGCTGAGCGAGGAGGACCTCGCGGTCTACGGCCGGCCCTATCCCACCCGGCGCAGCAGGGTTCCGTTGCTGCAGTGGCCGCGGTCGATGCCGCTGGACGGCGAGCCGGCCGACGTCGTCGCCAGGATCGACGCCTATGACCGATGGCTGACCGACAGCGCGGACGTGCCCAAGCTTCTGCTCGCCTTCGAACCCGGCGAGAGCACGATGATGAGTACGCAGATCATCGACTGGTGCGCCGCGCACATGTCCGCGCTGGAGATCCAGACGCACGGGAAGGCCGGCCACCACACGCCCGAGGACCAGCCCGAGGCCATCGCCGTTTCGCTGGTCGCCTGGCTGGAGGAGCACGGCCTGCTCTCCGCCGAGGAGGGCCGAGCGTGATGCGCGCGATCCGACAGCATGCGTTCGGTGGCCCCGAGGAACTCCGGCTGGAGGAGGTGCCCGACCCCCATCCGACCACTGACCAGGTGCGGATCCGGGTCGAGTCGGCGGGTGTCCACCTGCTGGACACGATCATCCGCCAGGGGGCGGGCGGGCCGCGGGTCGCGCCCCGCCTGCCCATGACACCGGGCCGGGAGGTCGCCGGAACGATCGACGAGGTCGGCGCGGACGCCGAGACCGGCCTTCTCGGTCGACGCGTTGTGGCCGACCTCGGTCTGGCGGGCGGCGGGTACGCCGAACTGGCTCTGGCGTCTACCGCGGCCGTCCACATCCTGCCGGACGGTGTCGAGGCCGACTCCGCCGTGGCGATGGTCGGCACCGGCCGGACGGCCATGGCGATCCTCGAACTCGCGGCGCCGGCCGCCGGCGACGTCGTCGTGGTCACCGCGGCCGCCGGTGGGATCGGGACTCTGCTGGTGCAGGCGTGCCGTGCGGCCGGCGCAACGGTCGTCGGTGTCGCGGGCGGTCCCGGAAAGGTGACGCTCGTCCGCCGGATCGGCGCCGACCACGCCATCGACTACACCCGCGCCGTCGGCGCACGCATCCTGCAGCGTCCGGGCGGCACCCGCCGCTGGAACGCGCCGCCCTGGAAGCGCTCTACGACGAACGCCTCATCCCGGTGATCGGCCAGCGGTTCGCCCTGGCCGACGCCCCAGCCGCCCACACCGCCCTGCATTCACGCGCGACCACCGGAAAGACGGTCCTGCGCCCGTGATCGCCGCACTCTCATGGATGAACGAACTGAGGAGCGAGGCATCATGCTCCACCGCATTCTGCGCGCAGCCGCCGCGGCAGGCCTCCCGTCTGGACTACAGCCACCTGTACTGGGACTTCCCGGTCCAGCCCGGTCACTGCTCCTACGCCCCGCCACGCCAGGGTCGATCCGCTGAAGGTGCAGCGGGTGGATCGGCTGCCGCCGCTCGTTCTCCTTGGCCGTGCGAACCAGGACACCGAGGCTCAGTCCGGTCTTAAGGTGCAGCGGTGCCGTCATGGCGCCGGGGTGGTTCGAGCCGTTCACGTTCGGCAAGACGTCCCCTCTCGGGGGTAAGCCGGTGGCACGAGTCAAAAGGTCGGCGAAGAAAGGCGGGCAGGGGCGTGTTCCTCTTCGACGCCGCGCTTGCCGAACAGGCCGTGGCGGAGGCCTTCACAGGCCTCACGGCCGCGGTGCGGAGACCGTGGTGTGAAGCGGTGTCGTTGGGGGCGGCGCTGGCGAGGGCGGCGGTGATGGACGTGGTGAGCGCGGCGGCTGCGGTGGCGTACACGGCCGCCGCTGCGGCGGACCGTCGGGCGTTGGCTGGGGGAAGGCGGGTCTCGATGCGAAGCGCCGATCACGTCAGTGAGCCTTCCCGTCCGGTCCTGCAGAGCCTGGATCGGTCACCGTGCTCGGCCGGTGGTGGGCGTGCAATCCGGCCGGTCGGTGTGGCCGAAGCTGCGTAGGGTGCCTGCATAAGGTGTGGTGACACCTGGCAGCGAGAGGTACCGGCCCCATGAGGCTCGAACTCACCAACCACGAGGCCCTGCACGGGTGGGGCGTCGTCAACAACAGTGCCGCTTGGCATGCTCAGCGCAACCGCAAGCCTCCTGCGGCAGAACAGGCGGTCGGGGACATCCTCTTCAGGGCCTACGACTGCCGGACCGACACCACGACCACGGTCGAGCTCAGCAACGACGAGCGCGCGAGCTTCGCCGAGCTGGTCAGCGAACACATCGCGGCCTGGGTGAAGCGCGGCCAGGAGAACGCCGCCACACCTCACCTGCGCTCGCTGGTCATGAAACTGGGCGGCTGACATCCCCGCACCAGGCGGCCCGCAACGAAAGTTCCGCCTCGCCGAGGCTGCCCTGTGGGCCGAGTACGCCCAGGCGTGCCGTTGAGTTCGCCGGTTGGACGGTCTGCTCAGGCGAAGGGCGGCGGACCACTTCCGAGCAGCGTGATGACGTCAGACCAGGCTTCGGAACCGCCGAGCGTGACCTGTGCCTCGCGGCCGTCGGGAAGTCTCAGCGTCCGGTCGTGCGGGTCGTCGGCATCGAAGTCGGTGATGGTCACGGTCCCGGACCACTCCCGCTGCTTCGCGCGCAGATCGACGTAGACCTCGACCTCGGATCCGCCGCTGCTGATCAGGGTGGCGGGCCCCCGGTAGCGGCTCACGCCCGGATCTTCTCATCCAGGCTGCTGTGGACTGTGTTCATGAAGACGCACCATAGCGTTGAGGTCGGACGTTCCCGGCCGTGCCGCTTCAATACTCGTCGCGCGGCCCGGCACTGAGGCCGCGTTCACCGCGTACGAGACCGTCCTGTTCCCCGGGTCGCAGCCGCGGCCACCGGGGCCGCACAGGACCACCGACTCTGCTTCGATGACAACGCCCCGCATGGTCTTGCCGGCCTTTCCGCCGGCTACGGGTCCTCGCCGGCGCCTCTGGCCAACCGTCTCCGACCATCCTGCGCGAATGGCTCAAGCAGTGGGAAGAGGCCGGGCGCCCCCGCCTTCACTCGGGTCGGCGTCAAGGTGGCGCCTTCCACGGTCTGGGAGATCCTCAACGACGCCGGCATCGATCCGGCACCCCAGCGTGCCTCCACCACCTGGGCCGACTTCCTGCGTTCCCAGGCAGAGGCGCTGCTGGCGTGTGACTTCCTGGAGACCGTGGCCCTCACCGGCGCCCGCATGTACGTGCTCGCGGTCATCGAGCACCACACCCGCCGCATCTGAGCCGCACTGGGTTCCGTGCAGGATCTCAAGGCTCGACACTGCGCAGCGCTTTGAACACCGCGCTCCGGGACGGGCTCATCGCCGAGAACCCGGCGCTGCTGGCAATGCCCCCGGCGCGGCGGCCGCGAGCAGCGGTGTGGACCGCCGCCCGGGTCGAGCATTGGGGACGGACCGGGGAGCATCCGGCGGTGGCGGTGTGGACTGCCGAGCAGACCGCCGCATTCCTGCATGCCATCCGCGGCCACCGCCTCTACGCCGCCTACCACCTGATCGCGCCGCGGGAGCTGCGCCGTGGCGAGGCGCCCGGGCTGCGCTGGGTGGACGTGGACCTGGAACACGGCACCGCGACCATCTCTCAGCAACTGCAGCGGCGGAATGGACGGCTGGAGCCCTGCCCGCCCAAGACCGCGCACAGCGCCCGCGTGATCGCGTTGGATCGCACCACGATCGCCGCGCTGCGAGCCCACCGCGTCCGGCGGGAGGCGGAGGCCGCCGCCTACGGTGACCGATACCGCGACGGCGGGTATGTGTTCACCAACCTCAACGGCGATCCGGTAAGTCCGGGGCGGCTTACGCACGTGTTCCAGGGCCTGCTGGCGGAGTACCGGCTACCGCCGGTCCGGCTGCACGACCTGCGGCACGGCGCGGCCACGCTGGCGCTGGCGGCCGGGGTGGAGTTGAAGGTGGCGCAGGAGATGCTCGGGCATTCCAGCGTCGTGCTGACCGCCGACACCTACACCAGCGTCCTCCCCAAGCTCGCGCACATCGCCGCTGAAAAGACTGCCACGCACGTACTGCGTGCCGGGTGGCGGGTGCCCGGCACCCGACGACGGCGACGACCATCGAGCCCCAGAGGGCGATCTGCCACCGCGCGTGCTGGTGGCCGGTCCACCGCGGCGCTGGCTGCGTGATTGAGAGCGTCCGCTCCGCGTCCTGTGTCGTCTACCGCGGAAGGGCTAACTGAACAATCAGACCGTGTCCGGTGCCGAGGAGGGGCCGGACGCCGGATCGCTGTTGCCCGGCTGTCGGTCGGATGATGATGCCCGTGGGAGCTGGCGAGGCGTGTCCGGAGCCTGCTGTTTGTGGCCTCAGGTCGGCCCCAGGCGGGCCCCAAGCGTGATCACCGGTGCACCCGGCGCCGGCAACCCTGCCTGACCAGCATGGATGGAGTCTTCGGCAAGCGCACTCCCAGAAAGCGACGTCTGAACAGCCGCAGCGGTTCAGCGGACGCCGAGCACCTCACACCTCCAGCACCTGCACTCCGGCATCCGCGAGGGCTGCCCCCGTGTCCGGATCGACCGGAGCGTTCGTGATGACCACGTCCAGGTCGGTGGCATCGCAGACCTTCGCCATACCGGTGCCCGGGAACTTGCCGGCGTCGGCGACGAGGACCACCTGCCCGCTGGCCGCGATCATGGCTCGTTTGACCGGCACCTCGACCACCGTCGTGTCCATGACGGTTCCGGTCGGCCGTATCCCGCTGGTGCCGAGGACAAGCCGGTCCGCGTGGATCTGCCGCAGGTTGTCCTCCGTCAGGTAGCCGACCAGCGACCGGTAGTCACGGCGCAGCATGCCGCCGAGAACGACGAGTTGGACGTGCTGGTCGTCGGCCAGCGTCTCGACCACCGGGAGGCTGCTGGTGACGACCGTCAGCGCCCGGCCCCGTAGGTGCCGCGCCACCATGTGCGCGGTCGTGCCGATGTCGAGCAGCACGGTCTCGCCGTCCTGGATCAGCTCGGCGCAGCGCAGCGCGACGGCGTCCTTCTCGGCGGGCCGGACCTCGGCGACGTCCGTGAAGGGGTCGTCATGGCCCTCGACCGGCATCGCACCACCGTGCACCCGTTTGAGCAGGCCCTCCTCGTCGAGCTTTTGCAGATCGCGGCGTATGGTGGCGAGGCTCGCCGCCAAGCGCTCGGCCAGCGTCTCCACCGTCACCGGCCCTTCGGAGCGCAGGATGCGGAGGATCAGCTCATGGCGTCGGTCCCGGAGCATGCGTCGACCGTACTCGCGCAAGACCGATCACCACCAGACATTCTCCATCACGCTCCTGCGCGTCGGCTCTCGTGGGCGCACGAGCCGACGTGCGCTCCCCACCTGCCCGCCGTCGCGGCGAACCAACCGACGCCTCCGTCAATTTCAAGCAAGAGCACTCACACATGTGAACGATCCTGCCGACCCTTGCGCGTCTCGTCCCGCCCGGGACACAATTCAGCGCACTACCCGCCCGGGCGGAGGCCATGGGCTGGGACGCCTCGTTGTCATGGAGGGTGCGCGATGACCGGACTGAAGCGACGTACGGGAAAGGGTCTGGTCTCCCTCGTGACTGGCGCCGTGCTGGCGCTCGCCGTGGGCACGTCCGCCGCAAGCGCGGACGCGGGCGAGGACAGGACCGCGCGGGCCCGTGCCAGATCGGCCGTCGACGCGATGATGGGGTTCTACGACCAGGCGAGCGGACGCTGGCAGCCCGAGAGCCCCTGGTGGCAGTCGGGCAACGCGCTCCAGGCACTCCTCGACTACATGGCGCGGACCCGCTCGACCCGCTACCTGCCCCAGGTGAAGAACACCATCGAGCTCCAGCGCAAGCCGCTGCCCTGGTGGCCGCAGGGCGGCGGCGAGTTCCGCGCGGACTCCACCGACGACACCGGCTGGTGGGCGCTGGCGATGGTCCGCATGTACGACCTCACCCGCGACAACAGGTACCTGAAGATCGCCGAGACCGACGAGGCGTACATGCGCCAGTACTGGGACGACACCTGCGGCGGCGGCATCTGGTGGGACCTGCCCGGGAAGACCTACAAGAACGCCATCAGCAACGAGCTCTACCTCAAACTGGCCGCCTCCCTGCACAACCGGATCCCGGGCGACACCGAGTACCTCGCCCACGCGCGCCATGCCTGGCGCTGGTTCGCCCGCAGCGGGATGATCAACGGATCCCACCTTGTCAACGACGGCCTGGCGACGCAGAGCGGAAGCTGCGGCAACAACGGCGGCACCACCTGGACGTACAACCAGGGCGTGATCCTGGGCGGCCTGACGGAGCTGCACCGCGCCACCGGCGACCCGTCCCTGCTCGCCACCGCCCGGCGGATCGCCGACGCCGTGACCACCGACCCGGGCCTGTCACCGCGCGGAATCCTCACCGAACCCTGCGAGGCCGCCGCCACGTGCAACTCCGACCAGGCGGCGTTCAAGGGCATCTTCGCGCGGAACCTCGCCGAACTCGACCGCGCGCTCCCCGGCCACCCGTACCGGAACTACCTGACGACCCAGGCCCGCTCCGCCTTCACCTACGACCGGAACAACGCCGACCAGTACGGCCTGCGCTGGACGGGCCCGTTCGACCAGGCCGACATCGCCCGCCAGGAGTCCGCCGTAAGCCTGCTCGCCGCCGTCCTGTAACCACTGAGCGAACGGACTCGCCCGCTCACGACGACGTCGCCACATCCGCCACGCCATGTGAACGCCGGCCGGCGGATGTGGCGATGGCGTTCAGGCGCCCGCGCTGGTCAGCAGCCCGTCGATGAGCTGTGCAAAGGCCTCGCGATGGGCGCGACGGTGTCCGCGGTCGGCCAGGTACTGCATGGTGATGCCGTCGATGATCACGACGAACCCGCGGGGCGAGCGACGGCGGGGTCATCGCCAGGGACTTTGCCTGCGGTGGGGAAGCACCTGGACATCGTCCAGTTCCACGACCAGTAACCGCGCGATCGTCCGGTTCGCGTCGTCGTCGCCGAAGTCCACCCGGCGCGGTTCGGAGGAGGAGGTCGCTGCACTGGCCCGCGCGTACACGCGGTTTGGTGAGCTGTCCAGCAGGCCGCGTCTGCTGGTGGCGACCTACTTCGGCGCGATCGGCGCAGATGCGCTGCGCGCCCTTGCCTCGTCCCGCGTCGAGGCGGTCGGTCTGGACCTGGTCGCCGGTCACGGCAACCTGGACGTGCTCGCCTCCGTCGGCGGGCTGCTGCGCAAGACCGTCGTGGCGGGCGTGGTCGACGGACGCAACGTCTGGCGCTCCGACCAGAAGCAGGCCATGGCCACCTGCGCGACTCTGCTCGGCCTGGCAGACCAGGTCGTCGTGAGCACCTCCTGCTCGCTGCTGCACGTCCCGATCGACCTGGACGCCGAGACCGCGCTCGAACCGGCGGTGCGGGAGCGGCTGGCCTTCACCCGGCAGAAGGTCGGCGAGGTCGTCGCGCTCGGCCGGGCGCTGCGCGAGGACGCGCCCGCCCCTGCCGCGCAGGTCCCGGTGCCGGCCGCCGGGATCGACCACGATGTCCGTGCTCTCCTGGACACCCTCGGCGACTCCTCCCGCGGGGACCGCGCGGCTCGGTTCGCCGCGCAGCGCGCCGCACTGAAACTGCCCGACCTGGCCACCACCATCGGCTCCTTCCCCCCAGACCCGGCAGGTGCGCAAGGCCCGCGCTGACCACCGGGCTGGGCGCATCTCCCAGGACGCCTACACCCGGGCGATGCAGGAGGAGATCGCCGGGTCATTGCGCTGCAGGAGGAACTCGGGCTCGACGTGCTCGTGCACGGCGAACCCGAGCGCAACGACATGGTCCAGTACTTCGCCGAGCAACTGGACGGTTACGCCGCGACCGAGCACGGATGGGTGCAGTCCTACGGGTCCTGGTACGTCCGGCCGCCGATCCTGCACAGCGACGTCGCCCGTCCCCGCCCGATGACCGTCGAATGGACCACCTACGCCCAAGGGCTGACGAGCAGGCCGGTCAAGGGCATGCTCACCGGCCCGGTCACCATGCTGGCCTGGTCGTTCGTCCGCGACGACCAGCCCCTGGCCGAAACTGCCCGCCAGGTCGCCCTCGCCTTGCGCGACGAGATCGGCGACCTGGAATCGGCCGGCATCCGCATCATCCAGGTCGACGAGCCCGCTCTGCGCGAACTGCTCCCCCTTCGCGCCGCCGACCACGCCGCCTACCTGGAATGGGCCGTCGCAGCCTTCCGCCTGGTCACCTCCGGAGTGGCCGACTCCACGCAGATCCACACCCACATGTGCTACTCCGAATTCGGTGAGATCATCGACGCGATCGGGGCACTGGACGCCGACGTCACCAGCGTCGAGACAGCCCGCTCGCACACGGAACTGGTCAGCGACCTGCGAGCCGCCGGATACCAGAACGGCATCGGCCCCGGTGTCTACGACATCCACTCTCCCCGCGTCCCCACGGCCGAGGAGATCGAGGACAACCTGCGCCGCGCGCTGCAGGCCATCGAGCCCGCCAAGCTCTGGGTCAATCCCGATTGCGGGCTGAAGACCCGCGCCTACCCCGAAACCGAGGCGGCACTGCGCAACCTGGTCACCGCCGCGCAACGAGTCCGACAGGGCGCCGCGGGCTGAGCCGTATCCGATCGACGGCGCACGGCTCGGCCTGGAGCCGGCCGTGCGCCGTCGTCCTGCCCACATCTGCACACGGCCCAAACCCGGTGTTTCACCGCCGCCGCGGTTGGCGCATCGGGCGAACGTGATGTCGTCGGCGGCCGCTGCTCCGGAGCAGGTGATGGCCGACAGGAGTTGGGTTCATTCGTCTCGCACACGTGTGTTCGGCGGCAGCCTGAAAGTGATCTCCATAAAGGCCGTACATCACCTGAAAGATCGTTAACGTGACCCCCGTGGCGGAAGTGAAGATGAGCGGGCCGACCCGCCGTAAGGCACTGCGGCTCATGGGCGTGGTCGGGCTGGTCGCGCTCGGCGCGGACGATGTGGCCCGTTCACCTGCCGCCGCCGCCCAGCCCCGGCGGCCGGCGACGCCCCCGCTGTCGGTAGTGAAGCAGCCCAGCTCGCCCCCGACGCCAAAGCCGGTCCCCGTGGTGCGGCCCGCGTCGTGGACGGCCGAGAAGTTGACCGCGACCGTGCACCCGCTGCGACACCTACCGGAGATCGTCCCCGCTCCGGCTCCTGCCGCGCTCGCGCTCACCATCGACGACGGCCCGGACCCGCAGTGGACCCCGCGGATCCTTGATCTGCTGGCCGAGCAGCAGGTCAAGGCGTCGTTCTTTATGATCTCGGAGATGGCGCGCGAGTACCCCGGGCTGGCCCGCCGGGTCGCTGACGCCGGTCACCAGGTGAGCAACCACAGCCGCACCCATCCGCTGCCGTTCGGCGCGCTGTCGCCCAAGAGGCTGCGCGCCGAGATCGTCGACGCGCAAAAGGAGATCGCCGACATCACCGGAGTGCTGCACCACACCCGCCGCATTCGGGTTCTGGGCGCCACCGCTCACCCGACCGCAGCGCGGGTGGCCAGGCGGCCCGGAACCTGGTCAAGGACCTGGAGGACGCCGGCTGCCGGGCAACGGTTCCTGATCCGCGACCGCGACGGCAAGTTCCGCGACTTGTTCGACGCCGCTCTGGCCGATGCCGGAATCCAAGCGGTGCTGATCGGGGTGCGGATGCCGAGGATGACCGCGGAGATGGAGCGGTGGGTGCAGACCCGCCGCACGCCCGCTGGCGCCGTTGCCTTCACCGATCACCGAACCCAGACGTAGTTTTCGGCAAGCGCAGGACTGCAGAAGGCGATCGCGCGAGTCCTGGCGGCGTTCATGTTCGCCGACCAAGACGGCATCACCGCACCCGAACTCGCCGAACGCCTGGGCATCAGTTCCGGCGCCGTGTCCGGCGCGATCAAGATGCTGTCCACCGTCGGACTGATCGCACGAGCCCCCGCACCGGACGCGGCACCTGAAGGCTCCCGGATGCCGCCGGGACCGCCGCAGAGCGGCTCGCGTCCCTGGTGCGGCCCTGCCCGGCCGTGAATCATGGCCCCAGCACCTGACCGCACAGCCGGAGGGGCACCATGGAGCGGGCGACGACGCTGATCGATCTTCCAGCCGGGCCGGTGGAGTACCGGCTGGAGGAACGCGGACCCCGCGTCGCGCTGATGCTGCACGGCGGGCACATGCGCGCCGCACTGCCCCTGGGCGAGGAGGTGTTCGCCGATGCCGGCTGCACCGTGCTGGCCGTCTCCCGCCCGGGCTACGGCCGTACTCCGCTGGCCACCGGCGCCGCACCCGACCGGTTCGCCGACGCCCTCCGCGACCTGTGCGGCAGGCTCGGCATCACATCCCTGACCGCCGTGGTGGGCCAGTCGGCCGGCGGTCCCACCGCGCTGACGCTGGCGGCCCGCCACCCCGACCTGGTCGAACGCCTCATCCTGCAGAGCGCGGTCGGGCTGCTGCCGTGGCCCGACCGCCGCACGCGCGTGGGCGCGGGCATCGTGTTCCGTCCCCGTGTCGAACCGGTCACCTGGGCGCTGCTCCACACCTTGATGCGCCGCGCCCCCGGCCTGGGCCTGCGGCTGCTGCTACCCGACCTCACCCGCCGCTCGGTCACCGAACTGCTGTCCGCCCTCACCACCGCCCAGCGCGCCATGCTGCTGGAGTTGTTCGGCCAGATGCGCGCAGGCGCCGGATTCGCCAACGACGTCCGCACCATGACCGCCCCGCACCATCTCGACGCGCTGACCGCCCAAGCCGCCCGGCTGCGCCAGCCCACCCTCGTCATCGCCGCCCGCGACGACGGCTCGGTCTCCTACGCCCACGCCCAGTCCCTGTCCAACGCCATCCCCAACGCCCGCCTGATCACCAGCACCGCCCCCAGCCACATGATCTGGCTCGGCGACGACTACCCCGACATCGCCGCCACCATCACCGCCTTCCTGACCCGGCAACCCCACTGAACCACCACATCCAGTCCGCCTGGGCCCGGCTGTCGCGGACCCGGCTGGACGCCACCGGACCCGCCGGTCACGCTCTCAACCTCGTCGCCGGTGTGCTGCTGATCTACGGGCCCACCAGGCCGGCCTTCGGTATGTTCATCGCGTCATCGATGCTCGCTGCGGCATGGCGCGGCTGCGCCACTGCGAGGTCACCGCGACCTCAAACTGGCTACTGCACCGCGATGGCCAGATCGGCCGCGTCATCCCGTTCCCGATCGACCATGCCGAACGCTCCCGCACTCGCTGATCGGCGCGGGCGGCACCAGGCCTCAGCGGGCCGCCGCGACGAGCTCGCGCGCCAGTTCGCGCAGGTCCGCCGCCGACCGGGTCGGGGCGGTCAGTACGCCGGGGTAGACGGTCGCGCCGCGCCGCAGCCAGGCGGCCTGAAGACCGGCGCGGCGGGCACCGTCGATGTCCCAGGGGTGGACGGCCACCAGCAATGATTCAGCCGGATCGGTGTCCAGGGTGCCGATGGCGTACCGGTAAGCCGCCGGGGCGGGCTTCCACGCCCGGGGAGCGCTGACGTCCAGCAGTGCCGTGAAGTACTCGGACAAGCCGGCCCGGGACAGCAGTCGTTCGGTGGTGGCGGTGGAGCCGTTGGTCAGGGTGGCCAGCCGAAGTCCCGCCGCGTGCAGCTCACGGACGCCGTCGGGCACGTCGGGGTGCACGCCGAGGTCGGCGAAGCCGTCCAGGATGTGCGCGGCGGCGCCGCCGGCATCCCCGTCCCAGCCCGGCAGACCGGTCAGCAGACCGCGCAGCCCGGCGTCGGCCACGTCGCGGAAGTCGGCGTAGGCGCCGGCGGCGGTGAGCGCGAACCCGTCGCGCAGGACTCCGGCGAACCAGGTCGCGGCCAGCTCACCCGGCGCGCGGACGTCCTCAAATCGCGCCCGGAGCGGCGACATGTCGCTCAGGGTCTCGTTGACGTCGAAGAGCACCAGCCGGATCGCTGCGTCCATCATCGATCTCCTTACCCCGTCACGGGTCAAGCCGACCAGGACCGCTGCCTGGTACTACCCGCGTCCAGCCGGCCTCACCGCGGCGTGGACCGGCGCCGGGCGCAGTGTGGGGTCGTGTGGGCGGTGGGTGGGCCGACTTCGCGCTCTTCCTTCGAGCCAACGATCTGAGGATTGTTTGTGGCCGCGAGGCTTGGGTCAACAGCGACGAAACGGAACTGGTGTCGGATGAGCTTATGGGGTAATTCTGTTTCCGAGTCCGTAACTAATTGTATATGGCACCCAACCCGATCGGCGATGTTTGCAGCGTTACACTGGAGAATCAGCCACCCGATCATCCCCACCGCAATCGCGTTCCAGCCCGTGCACTCGGCATACGTGCGCGGGCCGAACGTTATCGAAATTCGAGGGGACTGAAGACCTGCAGAGTGCGAACACTCCTGCATTATCAGTCCTTCTTGTGCAGGCTCGAGCCCAAGACGGGAAGGTTGGGCAATCGGCCCCCCATCGTGCCTATCTGGGACTGGATCGGGACCCGCGGCGACCAGCCGGGGCCGAACATCGCCCCGATCACCATCGCGATCCGGGCCACCCCAGCCATGCGCCGCCGGCCCCGCATCAGGCGCCGCTCGCAGCGCCTCCAGTTCAGCTTCGGTCAGCAGGCACCGCGATCCGCCCGGGCCCTTTGGACGCCAGCGCGTTCCCGCCGCCTCGCACCCAGGACCTGTGCCAGGCGTTCGCCGACGACGGTGTCATCCGGAACCGCCGCGCCACCTGTTAACTGTGGGCGATACCGATCCGTTGCTGAGATTTTAAAGGTCTCTGGCGGGCTGGTGATTCCGTCCGGAAACCGTGCCCTCGCTCGGCGGTGGCGGCGGCCTTGGTCATTGAAGGTTCATGTATTTGCATTTTAACTCGTACCATGACATTTCGGCCGTCGAGTCTCCATTGGCCGGACGGAGGGATGTTTAGGTCAAGGCTGCTGCGGTACCGCGATCTCGATCGCACCAGATTTCGCGGAGCAAAGGAGTGTTATGCGACGAAAAGGGATAATTGCACTAGTCCTGGCTGCCGCCACGATGCTGGCCGGCGCTGGACGGGCCACCGCAGACGGGAAAAGCCATCACCGAGACACCGGCCGCACGCACGCGGTCTTCGTCCAGACGAACAAGCCCAGGTCCGCCGGCGGCAACACGATCCGGGTGTTCAAGCGGGCCGGCAACGGAAGGCTGAGTGCGGCCGGGGAGTTCAAAACCGGTGGGAACGGCGGTGCCGTTGCCGGTGCACCGACCGATGCGCTGGCGTCCCAAGGCTCACTCGTCCATGACGGCAGGCTGCTGTTCGCCGTGAACGCCGGCAGCAACACCATCACCCTGTTCCGCGTCCACGGCACCAAACTCAGGCGGCTCCAGGTGACCCGGTCGGGCGGTCTGCTGCCGGTCAGCGTCGCGGTGCACCACGGCCTGGTCTACGTGCTCAACGCCGGCGGCGACGGTGCCGTACAGGGGTTCCGCCTCAAACACGACCGGCTGCACCGGATCGCAGGGGCCAACCGCTCGCTGCACCTCGGCAATCCCGCCCGGCCGAGCTTCGTGCTGTCCCCGGCCCAGGTGGGAGTCGACCCGCTCGGCCGGTTCGTGCTGGTCACCACCAAGACCAACAACACCGTACTGGCCTTCCGGGTCGGCCACGGCGGCCGACTGGCGAAAAGACCGGTCAGCACAAGGGACTCCAACGGGCCGTTTGCGTTCACCTTCGACACACGGCGCACGCTGCTCCTCGTCGGGGTCACCACCAACACCCTGACCCGCCATCGACTGGAGCGGCGCGGCTCGCTCCGCCAGATCGGCGCACCCGTGCCGAACGGGCAGCAGGCCTCGTGCTGGATCCAGCGCGTGGGGAACTTCTACTACGTCTCCAACACCGGCAGCTCCACGGTCAGCTCCTACCGCGTCGAGCACGGAAGGCTCGTCCTGCTCAACGGGAGGGCCGCGGCCATCCCTGGCGGCGGAACGATCGACATGACCGCGAGTGGTCGCTTCCTCTACGTACAGAACGCGACCGCAGGCAACGTGCAGGGCTACGCCGTGAATGACGACGGATCCCTGAGGCTGGTCACCACTGTGACTGGCCTGCCGCGATTCGCCAACGGCATCGGAATGGAGGGGATCGCGGCATCCTGACGCCGCCTCCGCCGGTCCTGGCCGCATCGACCGGGACCGGCCAGGCGGTCCGCAGCCGTTTCTCAGGGTGCGGCGCCAGTGCGGATGCGGGAGGCGTTCTCGGCGGAGGTGATATCGCCTACGAGATGCATGGGCCTCCGCCTGCCTGTGGCCCCGGAGGTGGTGGAGATCCGGGAGGGCCTTCCACCCTGCGCGTGGACACCGGTTGCTATGCGGCGGCGGTCAGCGTAGTTGATCGCTTCTCTACTCGGTCGGGCTGAGATAGCCCAGAGCCGAATGGCGGCGGTGGGTGTTGTAGAAGGCCAGCCAGCCGAACACCGCCAGCCGGGCCTGGGCGATGGTGGGCCGGCCACCGTCGGGCAGGATCTCGCGTTTCAAAGATGCGAAGAATGCTTCGCGTGCGGTCATCACCGCCATGCCCGCGGACGGCAGTGGGATCAGCCAGGAGAACAGCACCGTGCCGGAGGGCCGTGGCGCCGGTATCGCGGTGGCCGCACGCTGGTCACCGGCGAGGGCCGTGCGGTCGGCTTCGGTGAGAGGGGCATTGCCGGCGCGGCGGTGGACGACCAGTGCGGTCTGGGCCTCGGGCCGGTCAGGGTCGGGTTCGGCGAGCCGGTGACCTGACATCGGCCTGAATGAGGGGTGACCAGGCCCGATCCGTGCCTGCGAGCGAACATCGAGCAGACGGAGGGACGCAACGAGGCGAATCCGGCGGCAGGCAAACCAGGGCATTCTCGCGTTTGCCCTGGTCAAGGGTGGTGGGTCGCGTGGGACTCGAACCCACAACCTACGGATTAAAAGTCCGAAACTGCCGTATCAGCGCGGTATTCTCCGTGCCATTCGATGCTGACCTGTCCGCATCGAGCCCCATTTTCATGCCGCCCGATGCCGTCGCGTGCCGATTCCTTTCGGAACCGCCGAGCCGACAACGAGCCGACATGGCCGTTGGCAATCTTGTGGCTTCCTTGCGGCGACCTTGCCCGACCGGCGGAGGAATTTTTCGCCATGTGCAGCTTCGCGCCGCCGCTGGGACGGTGCTTGCAGGTGACGAGGTGTTCGTTAGCCGTGATAACGAAGTACAAGGATCATCTTCTCCAACTCCACGCCGGATCCAGAAGCGGGGTAGGGGTCCGCCCAGTGCCGGGAGGCGACGAGCAGCATCCGCGTGCAGCCGTGACTCAGCTCTCGCCGTCGCCCGGCCCGTTGCCGTTGCCGTTGCCGTTGCCGTTGAGGAAGTAGAACAGCGCGAAGAAGAGCAGCACAGTGGCTCCGAACGCTCCGCATCCATACTGGAACGACTGCGGAAGGGAGTTGCCGTCGAGGCGCTGCAGGATGCCGCCGACAAGCGCGGCGATGACACCGAGAAGAACGGCGATCGTCGCGAGCAGGATACGGACGGTACGTGATGCCTGTGACCGAGGCGCGGTCATGATTCTCCCTTCAAGGGGTGGACGGTCGCCAGTAGGCCGATGACGAGGCCGTCGGCCAGAGCGGCCCGTGCGGTCTCGGCGGCCCTGGCCAAGGCGTGGTGAGCGGTGATCTGCGTGTCGAGGGCGTCGACCGCTAGGCCGATGCGGCGCTGCTCATCGGGTGGCGGCAGCTTCACCGGCAGCATCCCGAGATTCGCGGCGCTGATGGACGGGATGGCGCTGGCCGCCCCGCTGCGCGCCTCGATCCACTTCTGGACCGTGGGGGATGAGAGAAGCGCCAGCAGGTAGCCGGGGTCCACGCCGTCGTCAGGGCGCACGCGCATCAGGTTGGTCGATGGCAGCCAACCTTCCTCTGCCGCAGTGACAAGCGCTGTGGGACCGACCGAGCCGGTGCGAACGATGAGAATGTCACCCTGCCGGATCTGGTACTTCTGCAATGTGCGCGCGCTTCTGGCAGAGAGCAGGACGGCATCTTCGGCCGATATGCGGTGGTCTTGCAGATGTGCGGGCATCACCAGAGGGACACCGTTGACCGCGCGTTCGGCCTTTTTGACGAGGCTGTGGGACGGACCTGCCTGGATGCGGCAGAGATCTGCCAATCGCACGTCCCGCCGGTCGCTGACGCGGTCGCGCTTGTCCAGCGTCCGGTGCGCGACGCTGATGTCGGCGACCCGCTCATCGGCTGCCCGGGCCTGTTCCGCCAGGAACTCCAGTGCGGCCGCCGGTCGCGGAACCTCCATCCAGGTCTCACGGCCGGGTGAGGGCGGCGTCTCGGGGACGTGGTCCGAAGGGGCGAGTGAATAGCCGTGCTCCGCGATCTCCGCGATCGAGACGGCGGCGGCCACGCCGCGACCGTCCATCGCGTCGGGGAAACTCCCGTCCCCGGAACGCCACCGGTGCACGCACTCGACCAGGGCATTGATCTCGTCCCGGGAGAGGACGCGTTGCTTGCCGTCCTTGGTACCGAACCGGCGGGCGTCGATCAGCAGGATGCGCCCGGTGGGTGCCGCCCCCCGGCCCGTGGGACTCCTGAGGCACCAGATCATCGCCGGAGCGGCGGTTCCGGCGAAGAGTTGACGGGGCAGGGCGATGACGCACTCCACCGCGCCGTCCTCGATCATCTTCCTCCGGATGTGCAGTTCCCGGGCATCGGTGGACACCGCCGCCCGATTGGGCATCAGCACCCCGGCTCGGCCGCCCGGCGCGAGTGTCACGAGGATGTGCTGGAGCCAGGCGTAGTTGTCGTTGTGCGTTGGCGGAGGCCCATAGGCCCAGTCCTTGTCCGGCTCCTCGTGGCGGCCGTGCCGCCGGCTGTTGAACGGCGGGTTGGACAGGACGAAGTCGGCCTGCGACGTGTGCGAGGCGCTCTGATGAGGCTGAGGAGCCACACTCAGGTCCACCTGCGGGACGCCCAGCGCGTGGAGTCTCATCCCCGCGATCTCCAGCAGGTCCCGCGAAGGGCTGGTTCCCGACAACCGCAAGCTTGGGGAGACTTCCACCGCGCCTGCCAGGAACTCCCCACCGCCCAGGAAAGGGTCATGGAAACGCCCAGTGGCATCGCCATCCTTGAGCAGCAGATCGACCATAGTCTCCACGACCGAGCGCGGGGCGAAGAACGCCTCGTCGGCCGGCTTGCCCCAGGATTGGAAGCGATCGAGCAGCTGATGGAAGGCGTCCACCCCGAGTTCCTCGCACAGCCGCACGATGTGCGCCACGTCGTCGACGGCCTCGGCGTCGAGGTCGTCCAACCGGACCGCCGGACCCGGTGGCAGGCCTGCCGATTCCAGCGCGCGCGCGACCCGGTGGCCGATCGTCCGCAGCAACTTCTGCGGGGCCCATTGTTCGTCGAGGGCGCGGCGCACATCATCGCGCAGCCGGGACCACGCCGGGCGGTCCCGATGCCGCAACACAATGAGCGAGGAAAGGAGGTGGAGGTAGACGGTCGGGCGCTCGCGTCCGCGGACTCTCACCGAAAGGGGGCCGAAGAGCTCGGTCAGGACCTCTTGGGCGCGTAGGGCGGCTGCGTCGTTCGGGGCGACGATCATGGCGTAAGTCTCAGCCAAGAACAGTGCAGTGAGCAACTGCGCATCATGATGCGCACATACGCCCTGCTCTCTCAGCACACGATTGCCGGTCGGCTTCGTGTGGACCTGTTGTTCGGTTCGCCGACGGCTGCGCGCGGTGGCATCGTGGGCGGGTGGCGCAGAAAGAACAAGGTGTGACGGGTTCGTTCGGCACGTGGCTGGCGGGGTTGAGCCGGGAAGAGTTGGCCGGCCTGCTGACCGAGCGGCCGGAGGCGACGGCCGATCCGGAGCCGTCGACGTTGGGTGAGCTCGCGGAACGGCTGTCCGGCCCGCGCGGGGTCATGGCGGCGTTCGCCGCCTGCGATCTGCCGTTGGTGCAGTTCGCGGAGGCGCTCGCGGCCCTCGGCGGCACTGCGGCGAGGTCGGACGCCGAGGCGTTGCTGGGCGCCGCGCCGGACGACTTCGCGAGGGTGCTGGACGCACTCGTCCGGCGCGGCCTCGTATGGCCGGCGGATGGTCTGCTGCATCTCGCGGAGCCGTTGAGGGAATGGCCGATCGGGGACGGACCGCTCGGTCTGGGGCCCTCGGCCGCCGTTCTGCTGCCGCACCTGAGAGCCGAGGATCTCCGTCGGATCGTCCGCGGCCTGGGAGTCGAGCCACCGGGCAAGCGCAAGGCCGAGCTGCTGGAGGCGGCTCTCGCGGGCCTGGGTGACGCGGAACGGGTGCGGCGGGTCGTGGCCGCCGCGCCGCAACAGGAGCGGCGCCTGATCGAGCAGGCTGCGCGCGCCGGCCGCGTGGACGACTACCAGGGCATTTACCTGTTCGGCCAGAAAGGCCCGTATGCCTGGGCGCTGGCGCGGGGACTGCTCGTCCAGCCCGACTGGCTGGAGCCGCTCATGCCCGCGGAGGTGGCGCTGGCGCTGCGCGGCCCGTCCTATCAGGTGCCTTTCACACCGGCCGCGCCGTCCGTCGGCACGGCCGCGGCGCCGGAGGCTACGGTGACGGCGGAGTTCGCCGCGGCGTCGGCCCGCGCCGTGGAGCAGATGGAAGCGGTTCTGCGGTCCTGCGCCTCGGAGCCGCCGACCCGCTTGAAGTCCGGTGGCCTCGGCGTCCGGGAGCTGCGGCGGACGGCCAAGCGGACAGGAGGTTCCGAGGACGCCGTCCGGCTCTGGCTGGAGCTGGCCGCGGCCGAGGCGCTGCTGGACTGGCGCGACGGCGCGCTCGTTCCGACGGCCGAAGGCGGTGATCCGCTGCCGGCCGAGCGCTTGGCGTCCATGGTGCGTACCTGGGCGCACATGCCGCGCCTCCCATTGCTGCACGACCCGGATGAGGGTCGTGGCGCTTCGCTGGACACTCGGGCGTACGATCCGGCGGCGCCCCGGTTGCGCGCCGCGGTGCTCGGAAGCCTCGCGGGCCTGCCCGGAGGACGCGGCGCGACCGGACCCGAGCAACTGGTCGCGGCGGTGACATGGCGGTCCCCGCTCCTGTTCGAGGACGCCGAGCTGGCACCGCCTTACATCGCGGCCGTCTGGCAGGAGGCGGAACTGCTCGGTGTGCTCGCCCATGGCGCGCTCACTGCGACCGGACGCGTACTGGCGGGCGCCGAGGCTCAGACAACGCTGGACAAGGCCGCCGTGGACGCGCTGGAAGCGGCGTGCGGACGGGTACTCCTGCAAGGCGACCTCACGGCCGTGGTCCCCGGGCCGCCCGCGCCGTGGCTGGCCGGGCTCCTGGATCTGGTCGCCGACCGCGAGTCCCGGGGCACCGCCTCGGTCTGGAGGTTCGGCCTGGCCAGCGTGCGGCGCGCCCTGGACGCGGGCCGCTCCGCCGAAGGGATCCGCTCCGACCTGGAGGCGGCGGCGGGCACCGATCTGCCGCAGCCGCTGGCGTACCTGATCGACGATGTCGCCCGCAGGCACGGCGAGGTCACCGTCACCGCGCTCGCCTGCGCGATCTGCTGCTCCCGTCCCGCGCTGCTCGCCGAGATCCTGGCCCATCGAGGGCTGCGCCGGCTGAAGCTCCGGGAACTGGCGCCCACGGTGCTCGCCAGCGCCGAGCCGGTGGACCAGACCCTCATGGCTCTCCGGGCGGCCGGTTACGTACCGGTCGGCGCGGGCGACACTGGCGCACCCTTGATCGAACGCGCACCGGCACGCCCCTCACACCGACCGGCACGCCCCTCACGCCGCGGGAGGCGTCCGGCCGGGAAGCACGAGGCTTCTGGGCCGCGCACGCCGATCGACCTGGCCGACCGGCTGCACGGAACGTCACCGGACCTGCCCGCCGAAACCGACGGCGTCGGGGCCGGCATGGCGGACCTTGCTCCGCACCTGTCGGTTTCCGAACGGCGCATGCTGGTCCACGCAGTGCGGACGGGCACTGCCATCGGCATCGATTACGTCAACGCCGAGGGCAATCCCACCACCCGTGTGATCGAGAAGATCCGGCTCGACGCCCCCTTCCTCACCGCCTGGTGCCGGCTGCGTGACGACGAGAGGGTCTTCCACATCGGCCGCGTCCAGGCCGTGAACCCGGCCGTTCTCATGACCTGAGGACCGGTCGTCGGCGCATCGCCGCCGAGGCCCGCGATGCGGGGCCGCTTCCGGGGGCCGCTTCCGGGGGCCGCGACGCGGGGAGGCTTGGCTCGTGTGATCGAGAAGATCCGGCTCGACGTCCCCTCCTCACCCGCCTGGTGTCGACTGCGCGACCATGAACGGGACTTCCACGCCGGCCGCGTCCGGGCCGTGACCTGAGGATGGTCCGCACATGTTCAGGGGCCGGGACGGCCGGTCTGAGTGTTGTTGGAGGCGCGGACCCGGCGGGGCGGGGTGACGCCCGGAATGACATCAGCACCCAGGTGCTTCTTGAGCAGGTGCTTGAGTTCGGCGCCGTTGATGAGGGTGATGCGGTTGCGCTGTGCGAACTGTTCGCTGGCGCGGCCGAACCATGATGTCGTCACCAGGACGCCGGTGGTCGCGTTGTGGTCTGCCATGACACCGGTGAGTGCGTGCACGGCTTCTAGACCGACCAGACCGGACCATCTTTTGGCCTGGATCAGGCATACGCCGCCGAAGAATGATGTTGCCCCCGTTTGGCGGGCATGGATGTTGAGAGAGGTAGGGTTCGGCGATCTTGTGAGGGAGATCGTTCTGGTGCCCAAGCCTTATCCGCCGGAGTTTCGTCGGCGTGCCCTGGATCTGTTGGAGTCGGGACGATCGGTGCGGGACGTGGCCGCGTCGCTGGGCATCGCGGAGTCGTGCCTGCACCGCTGGAAACGGCGGGACCTGATCGACCGTGGCCTGAAGTCGCCCAGTCCCGCAGAGGCCGAGTCCGTTGTCTTGGCCCAGGCCCGTGCACGGATCGCCGAGCTGGAGAACGAGGTCAAGATTCTGCGGAAGGCCGCTGCTGCGGTCGAGCAGGTGGTGCCCCCAAAAGCCCGCTACGCCCTGGTGGCCGAGCTGGCCGTTGAGGGCGTCCCGGTCAAGCAGGCCTGTCTGGCGCTCGGAGTGTCCCGGTCGGGCTTCTACGACGCCCGTACCCGCCCGCCCTCGGCGCGTGTGATCCGCCAGGCGTGGCTGACCGATCAGATCACCGCCATCCATCAGGCATCACGACAGACCTATGGATCGCCTCGAGTGCGCCGAGCTCGTCCAGGGCCAGGGCGTGGTCGTCTCACGCAAGACGGTGGCGGTGCTGATGCAGCGAGCCGGCCTGACCGGGCTGCCCCTGCGTCCTCGGGCGAAGCAGGTCCCCGCATCGGCGACGGTCACCGACCTGGTGAAACGTAACTTCCACCGTGACCGGCCGAACCAGCTGGGTTACCGACATCACCGAGCATCCCACCCGGGAGGGCAAGCTCTACTGCTGCGTGGTCCTGGACGCCTTCTCCCGAAGGGTGGTCGGCTGGGCCATCGATTCGCGGCAACGGGCCGATCTGGCCACCTCGGCGCTGGGCATGGCGATCGATTCCCGCGGCGCCGCCGGACAGATCCCTGATGGGATCATCCACGCAGATCACGGCACCCAATTTCACCTCATGGACCTTCACCGAACGCGCCCGGCGGGCAGGGCTGCTGCCCTCCTTGGGAACCGTCGGCGACCCGTATGACAACGCCGTGGCCGAGTCCTTCTGGGCACGCATGCAGACCGAGCTACTCGACCGGCAACGCTGGAGAACCCGCGTCGAACTCGCCAACGCGATCTTCGAGTACATCGAAGGGTTCTACAACCGCCACCGACGCCACTCCGCCCTGAACTACAGAGCCCGATACAGTTCGAAACCACCCACCCGTCGAGCCCGATCTCCTCACCCGCAAGTCCGTGAAACCGGGGCAATATCAAGCTGTCCGTGCTACGGGGGGAAGCTCAAATGCACCTGAAGCAGGGGCACATCGAGGCAGCGTGCGATGCGTGGCGGCGCTCTTTGGACCTCATGGCCGGTGTGCGCTCGGCTCGTACCCGCAAGGCGGTGACCGAGATGCGCCAGGAGCCGGCAGTCTTCCGCGACCGCGGAGTGCGTCAGGCCACCGACCTTGACGCCCGAGCCGGTGCGCTTCTCGCCGCCGCCAGCGGGGCCTGACCCGAGCAGGCGGCGCAGCGGGCGTGTGCGGGGGCCACTGTAGGACGCAGTGCAGCACGGCCGCGGACCGGCGCACGGTGGACGATGGTCGCGAACCGAAGGAAGATGACGCAGATGTCGCGGAGGAACCTGTCGCCGGAAGAAGCACGGGCATGGACACGGGAGGTCCTGGACACGGTGTGTCGTGAGTTGGCCGTCGCCGCCGACGAGCTCAACGACCAGCAGCGACGCGCGGCACACTTTGCTCCGTCATTCGTGTTCGTCGACCACCACCTGCATGAGTTCCCCAGATTCCCCATACCAGTGGTGACCTTCGACAAAGCGATCGAGCAGCCTCTGGTCCAGTTCCGGCAGGCGTACGACTCTGACATGCCCGCTTCCCCTTCGAACATGGCCGATTGCACCCTCGGCACCAGCTTGCGCGTGTGTCACTGCTCCGGCGAGCGTTGGTTCCCGAAGCGGCTGTTGTTCGGTCGAGGAATCCGGTGGGGATCAGGATCGGTCTACCAGCCAGACAACAAGGGTGACCTGGCCATAACGTGGGTCACGATCATGGTCTGGGAGGACGGCAGCCCGGCCTTCATCGCCAGTCCCGCCGCAGCCCTCCAGGACACCCTCTTCCCCACGCCCGCCCCATCCTGGCAGCCCATCCGATACAGCGGTGACCTGGCGGGATGGCGGAAGCTGCTCTACGAGACCGGTTTCGCCCCTCTGGTCAGGCAGCGGTGATGGCGAGCACCTCCTTCCAGCTTGTCCACGCCTGCTTCTCCTGCTTGGCCAGCTTCTCCCCGCTTGGTCGAGCAGTTGCACGATTGCCGAGGTCGGCTCCGCCCGCTGCCTCGACCTCGCAAGAGTTCCCCGCCGCCGTCACACGCCTTTGAGTAACTCCAGCGGATGCCTCAGAGGCGAAGCGACAATGAGAACCGCCGCCGTGCGCCCGATCCCTGAGAAGTCATCAGAACCCTGCTCGCATTTTTTCCACCTCTATTCGCCCCACCACCGCTCCCCGCATCGCCACCACCGGCACCGTGTGGTTCCGGCTCTGTCCATCGGTTACATCCGCCGGGTGCGGAGGATGGCTGATCGTTAGGGTCGGTCGGGGCAGTGACCCAGGTGTCGCGGGAATCGGGAGGGTGCCATGAGCGGCGCTTCGGGCGAGGACCTCCACGCGAAGCTTTTCGAGGCCCGTGTGCTCGTGGTCAAGGGTGATCTCGACGACGCCGTGGCCGACCGGGTCTGCGCGGGCCTCCTCCGGCTGGCCGCGGACGATCCCGCGGACGTCTTCGTCTATCTCGACTCGCCGGGCGGCCTGCTGTCCGCGGGGCTGGCGATCTACGACATGATCAAGTTCGTCGAGGTGGACGTCGCCACTGTGGCGTGGGGCATGGCCGCCGGTATCGCGCAGATGATCCTTTCGGCCGGAACGCCGGGAAAGCGCTATGCCCTGCCGGATGCCCGGATCCTGCTGACAGCGCCCACCGGCGTTGCTCCGGCCGCGGCCGGCGGCGACATCGTGGGGCCGATCATGCGGTTGATCGCGGAGGACACCGGCCTGCCGTTCGACCAGGTTCTCGCCGACGCCGGCCAGGGGCGCTGGTTCACCGCGCAGCAGGCGCTCGCGAGCGGGCTGGTCGACCGGATTCTCACTGCTCCCCCGTCCGCGACGAGTCTGGCCCCCGATGCCGAACCGGCTCGTCCGGTCCCGCAGGAACCCGAGCCTACGGGGGCGGCTCACGCGGACCGTGCCGCGGCGCTCCGGTCCGCGGTGGAGTCCGCCGTGGTGCATCGCTACCCGGACGTCTTCAGCGACCGCCTCCCGGCGGGCAGGCGGCAGTTCTGCCGCGACCTGGCCGAGGCGCTCCTGAAGGCGGTGCCGGAATGGCGGGAGGTCGATGCCGCCTTCGCGGGCCGCGCCGACGCCGCCGATGCGGCCGCACGACTGCGGTCGTGGCTGGAGACCGTCCCCGAGCCCGATGAACAGCCGGCGCGTCCCTCCGAGCGGCTCTCGCTGCGCGGGGTCCTTCAGGAGGTGGCGGACAGGATCGATCAGCTGCCCCTGATGGGGGACGGTGACAGGCGCCTCGGGTATGAGGCGGGTCTGCGGGCGGCGCGGCGCGGTGTGCTCCAACGCGCGGAGCTGGCCGGAGGTGAGGAACACCTGTCTTCCGAGCCGGTCCTGCCACCCGGTCTCAGCGTTGAGCGCGCGCGTCCCGAGGCGGTGCCCGTCGTGCTTCCGGACCGGGCCGAGCAGATCGAACGGTTCGCACGCGTGCTCGACCGCAAGCTGGCCGGCATATCCGCCGGTGAGCGCGCCGAGGTGGCCGAGCGGCTCCTGCGATCGGTCCAGGCACCGGATCCGGACGTCTACGCCCGGGTCCACCGGCACTGGACCGCGAACGAGAGCGCGGTCACCGACCTTGAGGAGCGCGTGCGTGCCCGTACCGGCCTCACCCCGGACGAGGCACATCGGCGGCGGGAGATCGTCCGGGAGCTGGACGACCTCGCGAACTCGCTCGCGCCGACCGGGACGGCGTCCGGGGGCTTTCCCGCGGCCTTCGAGACGGCGACCCGGCGCGTGATAGCGATCCTGCGCTCCACCGCCGACCGGCTCCGCCCCTCCTGGACGCCGTTCTCCGGCGACCTCTGATGCCCCTCGCCGCCGGGCATCGGATCACCTCTCGGGGTTGTCGGAGACCGGGAGAAACCGTGGGAAGGCGGCCCTCAGTCCTGCTGATCGGTGAGTGAGCCGGGGCCCCGATAGCGGGCCGGCCAGGTCCGGCGTGGCTGGGGGCACCATGGAAGATGATCTTGATTAGCGTGGAATCCAGAGTAGGGGACTGATGGAATCCCGCAGGTCGAAGGGGTTTCGTCGGTAGCCCGCAGTTGTGGGTGCAGGCACGCGGGAGGGACGTGCGCGTCAGCGGGCACAGCCGGCCCTCTCGGGCTCAGCTGGAAGCCGAGTTGGAGACCTCGCGGGGGCGGGCGGCACGCGCCGAAGCCGCCTTGCCAGAAGTACGGGGAGCGGCGGGGCGCCCGCTGGGCACGGTGGTGCGGGAAATAACCGACGCTGACGCGCGCCATCTGGACGTCCACCAGGCGGTCACAGTCACGGGCGGGCACTCCCGAAACCGGGTCTGAACCGGTTGACGCGACATAGCAGCGTCATGGGGGCATCGGCCCGAGCGGGAAGCTGCGGTCCGTTTGCCATGCCATGTTCGCCGTGTTCATCCTGTTGGTAGTGGTTGTTCGGCCCAGATCGTCTTTCCAGTGGTGGTCTGCCGGCTGCCCCAGCGTTGAGTGAGTTGGGCGACCAGTAGCAGGCCTCGGCCGCCTTCATCGTAGACATGGGCTCGGCGCATGTGGGGTGAGGTGGAGTTGGCGTCGGACACTTCACAGATCAGCGCGCGGTCGCGAATCAGCCGCAGTTGCATGGGCGGATCGCCATACCGGATCGCGTTGGTGACCAGTTCGCTGACCACCAGTTCGGTGATGAACGCGACCTCGTCCAGGCCCCACTCGGCCAACTGTTCGGTGGCGTTCTGCCGGGCGGTGGCCACTTGGCTGGGATCCGGCGGCACATCCCAGGCGGCTACCTGGTCGGAGCCCAGGGTGCGGGTGCGGGCTAGTAGCAGGGCGACGTCGTCGCCGGGTTGTTCCGGCAGCAGGGACTTTAAGACCGTGTCGCACACAGTGTCCAGCGAATCGGCGGGGGCGTCCAGCGCGTGGCACAGCCCGGCGATGCCCTCGTCCACGTCCCGGCCGCGGTCCTCGATCAGGCCGTCGGTGTAGAGGGCGATCAGCGAGCCCTCGGGCAGTTGGAGTTCGGTGGTCTCGAAGGGCAGGCCGCCGATGCCGAGCGGCGGACCGGCGGAAACTTCCACCGGGTGCGTGGTGCCATCGGGCAGCAGAACGACCGGCGGGGGATGCCCGGCGGCGGCCACGGTGAGCTGCCCGGAGACGGGGTCGTAGACGGCGTACAGGCAGGTCGCGCAAAGTTCGGCGATGTCCTGGCCGGCCCTGTCGTCGCTGGCCAGGTGGATCACCAGGTCATCGACATGGGTCAGCAACTCGTCCGGGGGCAGGTCGACGTCGGCAAGGGTCCGCACGGCGGTGCGCAGGCGGCCCATGGCGGCCGAGGAATGGACGCCGTGCCCGACCACGTCGCCGACGACCAGGGCGACCCGGCAGCCCGACAGCGGGATCACGTCGAACCAGTCGCCGCCGACCCCGGCACGGGAACTGGCTGACAGGTAGCGGTGCGCCACCTTGAGGGCGGCCTGGCCGGGAAGAAGCTGGGGCAGCAGGCTGTGCTGAAGGGTCAGCGCGGTCGCCCGTTCGCTGGTGTAACGGCGGGCATTGTCCACGCACACTGCAGCCCGGCTGGCCAGTTCCTCCGCCAGCGCCATATCGTCGTCGGCATAGCGGTCGGGGGTGATCGCGCGGATGAACACCGCCACGCCCAGCGTGGTGCCCCGCGCCCGCAGCGGCACCGCCAGCAGCGAGTGGACGGCCCCCCGATCACGGTATTCACGCAGCTTGGACCCCCGCGCCTGATGCTCGGCCATCCACCGGTCGAAGCCGGGATCCCCCACCCCGCTGAGCACTGGGCGCCCCTCCACCAAAGCCCGCGCGGGCGGCGAGAACGGCGGGTAGGTATCCAACTCGCCCATCTCGACGGCGGCTTCCGGCGTCCCCGCACTGCCCGACAGGTGCGCAACCCGGCGCAGCATAACGTCAGTGCGATCAGCCGCCCTTTCCGGCGCCTCCGCCCTCAGTACCCAGCCGAGCAGGTCCACGCTGGCAAAGTCGGCGAACCGCGGCACGACCAGCCCCACCAGCTCGCCGGCGGTCCGCGCCACGTCCAGGGCGGTGCCGATGGAGGAGGCGGCCTCGTTCAGCAGGGCAAGCCGTTGCCGGGCCCAGTGCTGCTCGCTGCTGTCGAGCGCCGCCAAGCCGACCCCGATCACCTCCCTGGAGGCATCCCGAAGCGGCCACAGCTCAGTGCTCCACGCATGGTCCCGGGACTCGCCCTTTGCGCGGCCGTAACTTTCGTAGTGCACGGGGGTCCCACTCATGACCACCCGGCGCAGATTTGACAGGAACTCGGGAGTGTCCGGGCCCACCAACAGGCTAGCGGTCACAGACCGCCCCACCAGCGCCTCTTCAGGAGTCCCCGCCGACTCGCAGGCCACCTCGTTGAGGCGCAGAATGCGCTGGTCGGTGTCGAAAGCGGCCAGCGCAATGGACGCCTGCTGAAACAGCCGATCGGTCACCGTCGGCTCCGCCTCCCCGGGCGCCGTGCCGGTGACCGCGAACCCCTGCGCCCCGCCGTCCCCGTCCACCAGGGGCACCACCTGCAGGGCCAACTCGACGCTATGCCCGTCCCTGTGCCGCAGCACCACCGCCCCGGACAGCGCGGCGGCCACCCGCCGTGCCGTTGGGTCCTCGGCGAGCAACTCGCCCGCATTCCGCCCCACGACCTCCTCGGCCGCATAGCCCGTCAGCCGCCGAGCCCCCTCGCTCCACGCCGTCACGATGCCCAGAGGGTTGATGGTGGCCGTAAAATCGGCACCCCCCCATGCCACCCACAATGACTTCTATGTCGCACAGCGTCAATCCGGCAGGTCAGGTTTGACCTGTTCCGCTGGAGAGCGTCTGAGAGCGTGGAGGTGACCGGCCGGTCAGGCGCCGATTGACGCCTCGCAACCGGTGTACTGGCGGCCGGACGCCGGCTCGGACGCAGAGGATCTGTGGACGACCAACCCTACCGCGACCCTCGCTTGTCTTGCTTCATGCTTGAAGTTAGTGTGGAGGTGTTGGACTGATGCAGCGCCGTCTGGACTCGCCGGAACGGCTGCTGCGCTTCGCCCCACCCTCACCTGCAGCGGCCGCGGCAGGGCCACTGCGCGCATCACATGCCCAGGCGTCCCGGCCAGGTTGCCCCATGCCACACCTTCCGGAGCACCATGAAGACCATTCTCATCAGCGGCGGCAACAGCGGGATCGGCTTGCAGGCCGCTCGCGCATTCCTTGCACAGGGGCATCAGGTCGTCCTGCTTGGCCGCGATCAGCGAAAGGGTGACGCAGCGCTCGCCTCGTTCGGCGATGCCGCTGGCCGAGCGTCCTTCCTTGCCGTCGACCTGGCCATACACGACGGCGTTCGCGACGCTGCCGACCGCCTCCTCGCGGACTACGACCGTCTCGACGCCGTGCTGCACTCCACCGGCGTGTTCACCGCAAAGGAGATGCGCACGGCGGACGGGCTCCACCCCTTCTTCGCCGTCAACTACCTCAGCCGCTACCACCTGACCCAGCTCCTGCTGCCCGCACTGCGGGAAAGCGAACGGCCGTGCGTGGTGATGATGACCGCGGCTGTTCCGCCGACCGATGCTTCCGACTTCGACAGGTTCCCGGATTTTGCGCCATTCGGCCTGCGGAAGGACCGCAAGCCGATCCAGTTGGCCAATCATCACTACGCCGCCCACCTCGGGCGAACCGAACCCGGCCTGCGGGCGGGAGTGGTGAACGCGGGTGCCGTGAAGACCGACATCCTGCGCATCGCGCCCTGGTACATGCGGGTGGGTGCCAAGGTCGCGGGACCACTCTTCTTCGACTCCGCGGAGAAGGCCGCCCACAACGTCGTCGAAGCTTGCCTGCGAGACGACTGGAACGCGCCGACCTACTGGGGAAAGCCCGGGGACTTCGAGCGGCGGACACCGATCATTCTCGGCGACGCGACCACACAGCGCCTGATGGACGCCTCCCGCACTCTCGTCGGTGCCTAATCGCAGACCCATCACGCGTGCTCGACGGGTGCCCATCCTGACCGAGAAGCGCCGGCCTGGGCATCAGATCGGGAGGGCGGGTCCGGCGTCGAGGTGGTCGCCGAGCGCGGACCTGGCATCACGGAACAAGGTCTGGCCGTAGTCGCGGTAGGGCGGTGACTCCGCGTACCGGAAGTGGTCGCGTACCGCGACCCGTGCGGCCTCGGGGTCACCGGACTCCAGCGCCTCGACGATCGGGTCGTGCGACCCGATGCCCCACTGCTCCCCGCTCTCCGGTTCCGGGGGGATGGAGCTGACGATGATCAGCTCCTGGAGTGGTTCGATCGGCAGTTCCAGTGCGGGCAGCCGCAGCGCCTTGATGATCGACAGGTGGAACTGCAGGTGCTCTTCGTGAGCCGCCGGCCAGTCCTTGGCGCGGACCCGGTCCTCGAACCGCTGCAGGTGCCCGCGCATCGGCCGCAGCGTTTCGCGATCGCGCACGATCACTCCGCGCTGGCGGTGGTGGACAACACCTTCGCCACTCCCGTGCTGTTCCGTCCGCTGGAGTTCGGCGCCGACCTGGTGATCCACAGCGCGACGAAGTATCTGGCAGGGTGCTGGCCGGGGCGCTGGCCGGGAGCGGGCCCGTCATGGACGCGGTGGCGGTGCTGCGCCGCCGGCTTGGGACGATCATCACCCCGCACAACGCCGCCGCCGTCATCGAGGGGATGAGCACGCTGGAGTTGCGGGTCGACCGGGCCGGCGCCACGGCGCTGCGGCTCGCCGAACTCGCCGACGCCCACGAAGCGACGAGCAGGGTCAACTATCCGGGGCTGCCGGGCGCACCGGCGCATGAACTCGCATGCCGGCTGACGGGCGGGCGCCGCTTCGGCGGGATGCTCTCCTTCGCGCTGCGCAGGCCGGAGCGCAGGCCCTCGTCTACGACGCGTTCACCCAGTTCGTCAGGGCCACCAGCCTGGGGGACGTCGTCAGCCTGGTGGACTCGGTGGACGATCCCGACGTCCTGCGTTTGTCCGTCGGCGTCGAGAGTCCCGATGACCTGGAGCCGGTGGGGCCGGCTGCTGCTGCCGATCGGGGTGCTCTACGACCCGTTCGTCGAGCGCGCCCTCGAGCCCTGGTCGTACGGTATCTACGCGGGCGGGCAGTCGATCCTGATCGGCACCCCGTCCGGGGTCTCGCTGGCGCCCGAGGGCGGAGCGCACCAGTCGATCAAGACGCCGTCCATCGGCCTGGAGCAACCCGGCTGCGTCAGTTACGAGCCCGCGTTCGTCGTCGACACCGAGTGGACGCTGCTGGCCGGCCTGGCCCGGCTGGGCAAGCCCGACGGGTGCTCGGCCTATCTGCGGCTGTCCACCCGCCCGGTCGACCAGTCGCTGGCCGCGGTGCCCGCGGATCCCGCGGCCCGGGAGCGGCGCCGCCGGCAGGTCGTGTCCGGGGCCTACCCGCTCCGCCGCACCGAGGCGCCGGCGGTCGGCATCGCGGCCATGGGCGCCGTCGTCCCCGAGGCCCTCGCCGCCGCCGAACGGCTGGAGGGAGAGGGCATCGCCGCGGACGTGATCTGCGTGACCAGCCCCGACCTGCTCTACCGGGCCGTGCGGGCCCGGCAGGGCCATGAAGCCGCCGAGTCGTGGATCCTCGACCAGGTCTTCCCGGCCGATCGCGCCACACCGCTGGTCACGGTGCTGGACGGGCACCCGCACACGCTGACGTTCCTGGCCACCGTCAACCGGGTGCCGACCACCGCGCCGGGCCGAGTCGGCGGGCGGTGCTGGAGGCGATGCTCGGTGACCACCCGTCCGTCGAAGGGTCCACCGTCGAGGTCACCCGCGCCGTCCTGTCGCTTCGGCTGGCCCGCCGTGGCCTGGAACTGCCGCCGTCCGCCCTGCGCAACGGCACCGCATGGCCGAGACCCTGCCGGCCTGTTTCGAATGCGGGTTCAACGGCAGCAGCACGGCCGCCCGAGTGCGCACTCACCCGCAGACCGTCCGGAACCGCATCCGCCGGCTGCGTGACCTGCTGGGGCCGGACCTGCACGACCCCGCACACGCCTTGGACTACCTCATGGCGCTGCACACCTGGCGCCTGCTGCCGGAGAACCGCGGCGACCGGATGGCGTCGCTGTGATCACTCGTCGCGAGGAAGGGCGGCCTCGGCGGGCCAGTCGGTGGGGCAGGGGGCGTCCATGGCCCGCAGGATGCGTTGGGCGGCGGCGGCGATCTGGCGCTGCTGCGCCTTGGTGAGCGGGTCGAAGAACAGGCGGCGGACCTCTTCGACATGGCCGGGCGCGGCGGCCGTCACCTTGTCCCGGCCGCTGTCGGTGAGGACGGCGAGGGTGTAGCGCCCGTCGGACGGATCCGGGCGGCGGCTCACCCATCGTCGCTTCTCCAGCCTGCCGACGACGTTGGACAGCCGGGAGAGCGTGCTGCCGGTGTACTGGGCCACCTCGCTCATCCGCAAGGTTCCCTCCGGCGCCATCGACAGTGAGGACAGCACGAGGTAGTCGAAGTGGCTGATGTCCGCGTCCCGCTGCATCTGGGTCTCCAGGGCGGCGGGCAACTGGGTGAGCACGTAGGCGAAGGCATACCAGTTCTGCTGCTCGTCCACGTCGAGCCAGCGAGGTTCCCGGCGGTCCTGCGGATCTTCCATGCCCTCACCTTAGCTTCAACGGTGAAGTCATGTGCGGTCCACTCTCCAGCTTCACGCGTGAAGTCGCGTCACTTGAAGCTTAAAATGACCAGGTGCTATGTTCGCTTCAATCGTGAAGCTATCAAGGGAGCGTGGACAGGCGATGAACGTCGTGCTGTGGGTCGTCGCGAGCGTGCTCGCCGCAGGTTTCCTCCTCGCGGGCGGCATGAAGCTGGGCCGGCCGAAGGAGAAGCTGGCGGAGTCCGGTCTGGAGTGGACCGAGGATTTCAGTGCCGGCATGGTCAAGGCCATCGGCGCGCTGGAGGTCCTGGCCGCGATCGGACTGATCCTCCCGGCGCTGTTCGGCATCGCGGAGGTGCTGGTACCGCTGGCCGCACTGGGCCTGGTGCTGATGATGATCGGCGGCGGGATCACGCACGCCCGCCGCGGGGAGGCGTCGTCGATCGCGGTCAACGCGGTCCTGCTGGTCTTGGCGGCCGTGATCGTCTGGGGCCGGCTCGGCCCCTACTCGTTCACCTCCTGACCCGGCCGGGTCCACGCACGTCCGGCGGCGTGGCGGGCCCGACGTCCAAGTCCTAACAGGTACTTAGGAGTTCAGATGCCCACTCCATCGGGTCCCGTCCTTGCCCGGCGAAGCCCCTTGATCATCCCGGCGGGCGTGCTCGCCGCGATCGTCACCGCCAGCGCGGTCAATGCCGTCGTGGCTCTTCTCGCCCGCGCCCTCGCTGACAAACCCGACGACTTCGGACCGTTGAATCCGGGCTCGTACATCTTCCTGACCGCGGTGGGCATCGTGGCCGGCGCCGTCGGCTGGGCTGTGGTCCGCAGGGTGTCGAAAGACTCGCAGGCCCTGCTCCGCCGGCTCGTTCCGACCGTGGTCGTGGTGTCTTTCGTCCCGGATTTCTTCCTGTTCGGCAATGGCGGTCCGGTCGGTGTCGCGGCCCTTCTCGTCATGCATGTACTCGTCGCGTTGATCGCGGTCACGGTCTACCGCAAGGTCATGCCTCTGACCGCCGACTGATGTCGTGTTGGGGGCGGCACCGGATTGCTTCCAGGTCGCCGTTGAGCATGCAATGGCCTGCCGCGTGCGGAACGAGGAGCGTCAGGCCGGCGTGAAGCTCGAATCGATCGCCGTGCTCAGCGTCGAGGACTCCGGTCCCTGATGTGACCACGAGGATCGAGAACGCCGGGTCGAGGACTCCGATCGGGTCGGGCCGGATGCGTTCGGCGGCGAAGAAGGGGTCGGCGGACTCGGGGAAGAGCCGGTCGACTCCGGGGCGGATCCGGTGGCCCGCGCGGCGTGCGGCGCGCAGGCCATCGATCCGGCCCGAGCCCCAGGAGGCGCGGTCGACGCATTGCAGAACCTTGTCGTAGCCGAGCCCGAGGTGGCCGGACGCGGCGTCGATCTCGTAACCCTCCCATTCGAGCAGGACGGAGAAGTCGGTCGGCTCCTGTACCTCGACGAGCAGGATGCCTTCGCCGATGGCGTGGGGCAGGCCCGCGGGGCAGACGATCGCGTCGCCCGGGTGCACCGGCACCTGGTTGGTGGCGGCCAGCATGTCGGGGACGCGCTGCCCGCTCACCCAGTGGCGCAGTTCCGCCGCACCGACGTCCCTGCAGAACCCCAGGTGAACGACGGCCCCCGGAGCGGCATCGACGATCACCCATGCCCCGGTCTTGCCGTACGGCGAGGCCAGATGCGCCGCCGCGAACCGCCGGTCGGGACGAACGTGGAGCGGCAGGCGCTCGCCGGCGTCCAGCAGCTTGACGAGGATCGCGGGGTCCGGGCCATGCCGCGCGACATGCTCTGGGCCGAGCCAGCGCTCCGGGGCGTCGGCGATGGCCGTGGACAGCAGCCGGCCGTCGGGAAGCGTCGGCAAACCGGCCGGTGCGGCGGCGTGGCGTGCGGTGACCGACCCGACCCAGTCCTCGGGGAAGTACGGATCGGCGGGAGCCGCCGTGGCGCGGAAGCGGCCGATACGCCCGGTCCCGCGGTGGAACGAGCGCGGCATGTTGGGCGAGAGCGGGACGGGTTGCATGCTTTCTCCTGCGCGGGGTGCGGTGCCGACCTGCCGCGGCGGCCGGTGCCCCTGTCCGCACCGGCCGCCGGGGGGACGTCAGGCGTGCCAGGTGCGGTACCACTCGGGCGGCAGGTCGGCCAGGACCTCGTCGATCGGCCGCGCCGGGGTGTAGGGGCGGCCGTGGGCCCGGGTGACGGTGTTGAGTTCGTCAAGCCGCCCACGTGCCTGCTCGATCGCCTTCTCCCGTTCCACGGGGTCGTGCGTGGAGACGGCGTCGCGCCAGATCGAGCGGCCCGTGAGGTGGCCGGAGGCGCCGGCGCGGCAGGCGATCTCGACCTGGGCGCGGAAGTCGTCGTAGCCCACTCCGGCCGAAAGGATCACCCACGGCACGTCGACCGAGGCGTCCAGCCGGGCGCAGGCGGCGGCCGCCGCCTGGCGTCCTTCCGGGGTGTCGACGTATCCGGGGAACTCCACCTTGAGCATGTCCACGCCGAGTGCGTTCGCCTCGCGCGCCGAGGCGAGGATGCCTTCGACGCGCTGGGCGCGCCACTGGTCGGTATCGGGGTCTTCGCCTGGAAGCGGGTACCAGATGGGTTCGATGACCAGCGCGAGGCTGAGGCCGGCACACTCATCGGCCAGGTCGCGGACGAGCTTGCGCTGCAGTTCGGCCACCTCCGGGTCGCAGGGGTAGGCAGATGCTTCCCCCCATCCCGCAGCGGGGTGTGTGCCGACTAGGAGGTGCGTGCCGACGGCGTCCGGCTATTGCCTGGTCAGAGCCTTGATGGAGTACTCCCACAGCTGGGCGGCGGCCTCGGGGTCCAAGGCGTGGGCGGCGACACCCCCATGTGGGTTGTCGGGGTGGAGCGGCAGGGCCTCGTTGCAGTCCTCGAAGTAGCGGCCGCTGACTCCCGTGAGGAGAGGGGAGGCGGCGACGAGGACGGAGGTCGCCGCTCCTTGTTCCACTGTCTTCCAGGGCAGTGCCGGCGCCCCGCTCGCCTCGAACCGCGCCAGTAGTTCGGGGTCGACATGGCGCATCAGGTTGGTGCGGACCACGCCGGGCATGACGGCGTTGACGCTGACGCCGGTCCACCGCTTGGCGGCCTCGACGGCGAACAAGGCGTTGGCCGTTTTCGACTGTCCGTATGCGGCGTTGGGTTCGTATGGGCGCTTCTCGTAGTGGATGTCGTCGAAGACGACGGGTGAGAGCCGATGTTGCGAGGAACTGACCGAGACGATTCGCGCGTCGCCGGCGGTGGTGAGCGCGGAGTAAAGGCCGGTGGCCAGCGCGAAGTGGCCCAGGTGATTGGTCGCGAAGTGCAGTTCCCAGCCCTGCGGGGTGCGGGTCAGCGGCGGGCCCATGATCCCCGCGTTGCCGACCAGGATGTGCAGGGGGCCTTGCCAGCCGGCGACGAACGCCGCGACCGACGTCTGGTCGGCCAGGTCGAGCGGTGCGGTGAGGACCTGCTTGTTGCCGGTGCCGGCGATGATGTCCCGCACCGTGCCGTGGGCCGCCAGGGGGTTGCGGACCGCCAGTGTCACCTCGGCCCCCGCCCCGGCCAGCGCACGGGCGGTCTCGACACCGATGCCGGACGCGCCGCCGGTGACGATGGCCCGGCGGCCGGTCAGGTCGATGCCGGTCATGACCTCGGCGGCGGTGGAATCGGCGGTGAACGGTGTGGTGATGCGTGCGCTCACGGTCGTGATCCTTTGGAAGGTGGTCAGGCGGAGACGAGCTGTTCGGGGCGGTCGCGGCGGGTGTGGAGATCCCAGTAGAGCTGGGCGATGTCGTCGGGGTCCGCGTGCGGGACGCCTTCGGGGGCGGTGGCGCTGGGGAGGAGGTTGATGGCCACTGTCGCCGCGTGAACGCCCTGCTCGGCGAGCGTGTTGTGGAGGTTGATGACCCAGTTGCGCAGGGCGGCCTGTGCCGTGTTCAGGGTGGCGAGCATCGGATAGGGGTTGATGGCGCCGCCACCCGTCGTGTACAGCAATGTCCCGGAGCCGGCCGCCAGCATGCCGGGCAGCACCGCCTGGGTGGCGGCGACCGCGCCATAGAGAAGCTGCTCGATCGCGGGCTGGAGGTTGTCCACGGTCACGTCGGGCGGGTCGACCATGGTCAGGCCGCTGTGCGGGGAGTACTCCAGGACGTCGATCGCGCCGAACCGCTCGGCGGCCTGGGACAGCGCCGCGGTCAGCTCGGTGCGGTCGGAGACGTCGGCAGGGAAGCCCTCGGCGGTGATGCCGGACTCGGCCAGCCGGGCCACGAGGGTGTCGAGCTTGTCCTTGCTGCGGGCGATCAGGGCGACCTCGAAACCGTGGCCGCCGAAGGCCTTGGCGATCGAGAGGCCCATTCCCGGGCCGGCTCCGACGATGGCGATGGTGGGCATGCGTCTACTCCTGGCGTGCGTAGGGAAGCCAGTTCGGGTGCAGGAACAGCGCCTGGGGGACCGTGACCGGCGTCCTCAGGCGATTCCGGGCGAGGGTGACGTGGGTGTTCACTCGCCGCTGAGCGGGGTTGCAGCGGCGAAGCGCTCCTCAATGCGAGGCGTGCACAGTTCGTTGGCGTTGCTGCTCGTTGATGCCTGGCCAGCGCCTCGTCCGGTCCTCCATGGCCCCCACCTTACTACAAGCTTGTAGTGATGATGGTGTCCGGATCACTCTAAACATGAAGTCATCGCCAGAGGCGACTACTACAAGGCTGAAGTGATCAAGTTGGTTCGGGGGCCGTCGACGCGGGCAACGATCCGGCTGACCAGTGTTGAACGCAGCGCAGGGACGCGGGCCGGAAGGAGCGCTGGTGGAACCCGCGACCGAGGCCTATGGCCGCCCGAGACGTGCGCTTTTGGGAGAATCTGTCACCGATACGTCCGCTGCAATTACGTGTCCGTCCATAGCGTGGTGTGCATGCGAGTCGTGAGGATCGGACGGCGTCGGTGATGGCGGACGACACCTCCGAGCCCGACGTCGGATGGCCGGCATGGGTCGAACTGGCCACCCCCCAACCGGACACGGCCAGAAACTTCTACCGTGAGCTGTTCGGCTGGAACGTCTACACCCTCACCCACCCCTCCTACGGCGACTACGACGTCTTCACACTCGGTGACCTTCAGGGGCCGTCGGTCATCGGGCTGCGGACGCTTACGGACAGCACACAGCCCGCGTCCTGGACCTGTTTTTTCTTCGTGGAGGACTTGCAGGTCACGGTCGAGATCGTCAAAGCCGGAGGCGGACAGGAACTCATCCCGCCGACCCACTACACCGGGGGCAGCGCGATGGCGATGTGCATGGACGCCCAGGGCGCCGAGTTTGGAGTCGGGCTGCGCTCGGAGGTCCTAGGGCCCATCGTCATGAACGAGCCGTCCGCGATGTGCTGGGTGGAACTGGCATGCCACGACGTCCAGCAGGCCAGACGCTTTTACGGCAAGGTGTTCGCCTGGCGCACCGAGGACCATGAGTACCAAGGCCACCCCTACACCGTTTTCAGGGTCGGCGACCGGCCGGTCGGCGGGATGGTGGGCATGGGCGGACGGTGGGCGGCGGACCATCCGGCACGCTGGATCCCTTATTTCTGGGCGGAAGACTGCGACGCGACCACTGCCGAGGCAGCCGAACTGGGCGCGCGCGTCCGCTTCCCAGCCGAAGACATCCAGGTCGGCAGGTACTCGATGATGACCGACCCGACCGGCGCCCCCTTCGCCGTCATGAAACCGACCTCCCCTGGTCCAGGGACTACATGAGTTCGGGCGCGAACCACCGGTTCGCGCCCGATGGGGCGCTCTTGCACATCGTTGCTGTCAGCCGGCGCTCCCAAGGACGGTGAGCAGGTGAGCGACCTCTGCGGAGACGGCCTCGCGGGCTGGGCCGAGGTATTTGCGCGTGTCCGCGGTGCTCGGAAACTCGGTCAGGCGGGCGCGGGCGGTCTTGGTGAAGACGTCGTTGAGCCGGGTTGCAATATTGATCTTGGTCATTCCGGCGTTCACGGCGCGGGCCAAGTCGCCGTCGGAGACTCCGCTCGACCCGTGCAGCACCAGCGGGACCGGCACTTCCCTGTGGAGCCGGCCGATGAGTTCGAAGTCGAGGACGGCGTCGCGAGTCACCATGGCGTGTGATGTTCCAACGGCGACGGCAAGGGCGTCGACTCCGGTCGCGGCCACGAACCGGCGTGCCTCCGCCGGATCAGTGCGTGCCCCGGGGGCATGGACGCCGTCCTTGCCTCCGACCTCGCCGAGTTCGGCCTCGACCCAGACGCCGTGTTCATGGCAGTAGGAGGCGATCTTGGCGGTGGCGGCGACGTTCTCCTCGTACGGCAGGACGGACGCGTCGTACATCACCGAGCCCACACCGTGCTCAACTGCTTCTACCACCAGGTCGGGCTGGGTGGCGTGGTCGAGGTGGACCGCCACGGGCACCGCGGCGGTACCTGCGATGGCCAGGCACGCCGCCAGGATGGGCTGGATGGCGCCGTGGTAGGCGGCGGTGTTCTCGCTGATCTGCAAAATCACCGGCATGGCCGCCTGTTCGGCCCCGGTGACGAACGCTTCTGCGTGCTCGATCTGGATGACGTTGAACGCGCCGACGCCGTTACCGTGCGTGGAAGCTGGGGCGACGATGTCACCGGTGTTGGTCAGCGGCATTGAAGCCCTCCTGGGACGTGGCTTTGGGTGTTGGGATCGTGAGCAGCGACTGGACGACGGCGCGATACCGCTCGTAGGCGGTGTCGAGGGCAGTGGTGGCCGCGGCGTCGGCCTCGTGACGACGTACGACCCGTACGGTGCGTTCGATCGCCTCCGAAATGTCGGCGTACAGTCCGCAGCCGACCCCTGCCAGCATGGCGGCGCCCCGGGCTCCCGCCTCTTCGGTGTCGGTGACCTCCACTGCAAGCCCCAGAGTGTCGGCCAGAAGCTGGCTCCAGACCTCGCTGCGAGCGCCGCCGCCGCACAGCCGTGCGGGCCGCAGGATGTCGAAGCGCTCCCGGAGCGCATCGACGTGGAACCTGTGGTTGAACGCCACGCCCTGGATGACGGCTCTCATCACGTCGTCCCTGTCGTGCCATCCTCGTAGGCCGACCAGCGCCGCGTCGAGCGTGTCCGCGTGCGGGGAACCGTAGAGGAACGGCAGATATATCGGTGCGTCGGCGGGGTTCCGGCGTGCGAGGGCGGTGCCGGCGCCCTTGAGGGCGGCGGCGAAGTCGGGGGAGCCGTCGGGGTGCCAGGGGCCGAACTGGCGCACCGCCCAGTCCAGGTTCGTCGCGCCTGACGGCGAGGTCGACATGTGCAGCCATTGCTGCGGCCTGACGAACGACCTGGCCTGCCAGCGGGAATCGATGCGCGGCTCGTCCGCGACGACCTGGTTGATGCTGAAGGTGCCGAGCACCAGGCTGAGCGAGCCGGGTGCGGCGGCCCCCACACCGATGGCGGCCGCGTCCACGTCGTGTGCGCCGGTGACGACCGGGGTTCCGGGTAGGAGCCCGGTGGCTTCGGCGGCCGCGTCCGACACCACGCCGGTGCTCGCGGCGCTGCCCAGGATCGGCGGGAGCCGTTCGGCCAGTTCCTCAAGGCCGTATAGCTTGAGGGCCTGATGGCTCCAGTCCTGGGTGTGGACGTCGGTGAACGACGCGCTCGCCTCGCTGGGATCGGTCATGAGGTCGCCGGTCAGCCGCAACCGCAGCCAGTCCTTGCAGAACAGGATCCACCGCGTGTGGGCGAGGGCGTCGGGTTCGTGGTCGCGCAGCCATGCGAGCAGCGCGGCCGGAGAGGCCGCGAACGGAACCTGACCGGTGATCGCGAGGGCCTGCCCGGCCAGGTCGGGCTTGCGGGCCGCGTCGGCGTACCGGTGCGCTCGCGAGTCGGTGGCCAGGATCGCCGGGCGTACCGGCCGCAGTCGCTCGTCGACGAGGTAGGCGCCGTCGTTGTGGCCGCAGACGCCCACCGCGGCGACCTGCGCCGGATCTACCCCGCCCTGGACGAGGCAGGAACGGATGGCCTGGGCGCATTCGCGCCACAGCGACTCCATGTCGCGCTCCTGCCAGCGCGGCTTGGGAAGGTCGACCCGGGTCGGGACGCAGGACGCGGCGAGCGCATGCCCGTCGGGATCGAAGAGGACCGCCTTGGTCACGGTCTGCCCGGCGTCGATTCCGAGCAGGACCGGTCCAGTGTCGGCAAGTGCACGCTCGTTCATGTCAGGCCCAGTTCCGCGGCATTCACCCCGCCAGGCGCTTTGCCGGTGCGGAGGAACTCGGTGACGGCGTCGGCGACGAGCTTGGCCGATGTGGTGTTGGTGTCCTCGGTGTCGCCACCGAAGTGGGTGGTGATGGTGACATTGTCCAAATTTCGCCAGGGGCTGTCAGCGGTGAGCGGCTCCTCATCGAAGACGTCGAGGCCGGCGCCGGCGATCCGGCCGGCCGACAGCGCGGCGTACAGGGCGTCGTTGTCCACAAGGCGGCTGCGCGCGACGTTGATGAAGTAGGCGGACGGCTTCATCAGCGCGAAGTGCTTGGCGGTGATGAAGCGGTCGGTCTCTGGGGTGTGCCGGGCTTGGACCACGACGAAGTCGCCTTCGGCGAACACCTCGTCGAGGGTGTCGGCGCGCCGTGCCCCGTGTTCGGAGAGGTCTTCGTCGGATGCGTATGGGTCGAACACGACAGGGTGGCATTCGAAGCCGCTCAGTCGGCGGACGAGGGTGCGCCCGACATGACCGAACCCGACCATCCCGATGGTGCGCCCGGCGATCTCGATCCGGGCGCCGGGGAAGTCCTTGCGCCACCCGCCAGATTTCACGCTGGCGTCGGCGCGGGCGATATTGCGTGCCTCGGCGAGCATGAATCCGATCGCCAGTTCCGCCACTGCGCCGGCGTTACGGCCCTGGACGGGCACGACCGCCACGCCCCTGTCGGTGGCGGCCGGCACGTCGACGTTCTCCAGTCCCGCGCGGGCGACGGCGACCAGGCGCAGTGCCGGGGCCGCCTCCAGCAGCGCCCGCCCGATGGGGGCGAAGTGCAGGCAGACGATTTCGGCGTCGCTGACGGCGGCCAGCACTTCGGGAGGCGGCGGCACGGCGCCCGCGCCCTGGACCTCCATGACCTGCTGGAGTCGATGCTGCTCGGCCTTGTCCGCCCGCCAGACGACGGTGCGCACCTCGACACCGGGAATGTCGCCGAGCCGCTCGGCGAGCGCGTCGGCGTAGGAGGAGGCCGGGATGAAGCGATCTCCGATGACGAGAACGGATGTCACTGTGCTTGCCCTCCGTTGGGCTGGATCTGGATCTTGCGTCCGACGCCGTTCTTGAACTGGGTGATCGCGTTCTCGTAGGCATCGAGCGGATGACGGTGGCTGATCATGATTTCGGGTGGGAGGAGGCCGCCGCAGAACAGTTCGCCGGCCCGCTCGAAGCTGTGCAGCACGGCCATGGAACCGGTGATGGTGATCTCCCGGTTGTAGATGCGGAAGGGCTCGATCGTCGCGGTGGCCTGCTCGTCTGCCACGCCGAACTGTAGGAACGTGCCGCCGCGGGCCACCCTGCCGAGCCCGTCGTGGATGGCCGCGACCGCCCCGGTGCAGTCGATGACGGTCTCCCAGCCGCGGGGCCGGTCGAGTTCCTCCGCCGACCTAACGGCCTGGTCGCAGCCCAGCCGGACGGCTGTGGCGAGCCGGTCGGGGTTGAGGTCGACCATGCTGACCGTGGCAGCTCCGGCGCGCTTGGCCAACTCCAGCATCATCAGGCCCATCGTCCCCGCGCCGTAGATGAGGTAGTGGTCGCCCAGGTCGCGGGGGAGCACGTCGAATCCGCGGACGGCGCACGACAGCGGTTCGATGAGCGCGGCGTCCGCGGGGGCGAGGCCCGCGGGGAGCCGGAAGCAGTTCTTCGCCGGTGCCACCGCGTACTCCGCCGCCCCGCCCGCGATGGAGACGCCGATCGCGTTCCAGCGTTCGCACAGGTTGCCGCGTCCCCTGCGGCAGTAGTGGCATTCGCCGCAGTGCAGCGAGGGGTCCACCGCGACATGGTCACCGACGGCCACCTCGGTGACGTCGCGGCCGACCTCGACGACCTCGCCGGCGAACTCGTGACCGGGCACGACCGGAAGCCGCGGCGCGAACCGGCCCTCGAGAATGTGCAGGTCGGTGCCGCAGATCCCGCAGCCGGCCACCCGGACGACCACCTCCCGAGGACCCGGCGCCGGATCGGGGACGGATTCGATGGAGACGACGCCCGGTTCGACGATCACGGCGGCCTTCATTTAATGGCTCCAAGGGTCAGGCCGCGGACGAGTTTGTCCTGCGCCATCCAGCCCGCGATCAGCACGGGAAGCGACACCAGGGTCGCCGCCGCGCACAGCCGGGCCAGGAACAAGCCTTCGCTGGTCACGAAGCCGACCAGGAACACCGGCGCGGTCGCGGAGCGGGTGGCGGTCAGGTTGACGGCGAACAGGAACTCGTTCCAGGCGAAGATGAAGCAGATGAGCGAGGTGGCGGCGATGCCCGGCATGATCACCGGGCCGATCACCCGGGTCAGCACGGTCGGCAGCCGGGCCCCGTCCACCTGCGCTGCCTCAAGGATCTCCTTCGGCACCTCCTGCAGGAAGGAACGCAGCATCCACACCGCGAGGGGCAGGTTCATCGCGGTGTACAGGATGACGAGCGTGAACACGTTGTCGAGCATGCCCAGGTGCTTGACGACGAGGTAGACCGGCAGCAGCCCGGCGATCGCCGGCAGCATCTTGGTCGACAGGAAGAAGAACAGCACGTCCCGCCACTTGGGCACCGGCCGGATCGCCAGCGCGTATGCGGCCGGCAGTGCCAGCGCGATCGCCGCCGCCGTGGACAGGATGCTCGCCGTGGCGGAGTTGATCAGGAACGGGGTGATGTCCCGGTCGAGCACGAGGCGGTACTGGTCGAGGGTCGGCGCGGCCAGCAGCGTTGGTGGGTTGGTGGCGGCGTCAGACTCGGTGCGCAGGGATGTGAGCGCCATCCAGAGCACGGGGAAGAAGAAGAACACCGCCGCCGCCCACGCCAGCAGCGTCCACCCGGCGCCGTGACGTTTCCTGATTCTCATCGCGCCTCCTCCCGGAACAGGGACGAGACGGCGCGGAGCGCGAACGTGGCGACGATGATCGTGCCGACCACGACGACCACTCCGGCGGCTGCGGCCTCGCCGTACTCGTACTTGCGGAACATGGTCAGGTAGATCTCGTAGGGCAGGTTGGTGGTGGCCGTCCCAGGGCCGCCTTGGGTGATGGTGAACACCGCGTCGAAGGTCTGCACGAGATAGATCGAGCCCAGTAGTACGCCCAGCTCGATGTAGCGGCGCAGGTGGGGGAGCGTGATGAGGCGGAAGATCTGCGTTGTGCTGGCGCCGTCGACCCGCGCCGCCTCGATCACGTCGCCTGGCTGGCTCTGCAGCCCGGCAAGGATGATCAGCATCATGAACGGCGTCCACTGCCAGATCAGCGACGCCGCCACCGAGGTCATCGGATAGTCGGTGACCCAGTCGATCCGAGAGGGGGTGTCGTCGCCGAACAGCTTCTGGACGGCGTCGATGCTCCCGTTGAGCAGGCCGTACGTCGGGTTGTAGATCACGTGCTTCCATAGCAGCGCCGACGCCATCGGCATCACCAGGAACGGTGCGATCAGCAGCGTCCGCACGACCCCGCGGCCGGGGAACTTGCGGTCCAGCAGGAGCGCCAGCCCCATGCCCAGCAGCAGCGACACGATGACGACGCTCGCGGTGAGGACGACCGTGTTGACCACGGCGGCGCGCAGCCGCTCGTCGGTGAACACGGTGGCGTAGTTGTGCAGGCCGGTGAAGTGCCGGTCGCCCGGGTGCAGGATGTTCCAGCTGTAGGTCGAGATCACCAGCGTCACGACGAACGGCAGCTGGGTCACCACGACGGTGAACAGCAGCGCCGGCAGCAGCGGGAACCGGCGCGACCACCGCTCGTTCCGCGTGGGCGCGTCGCTCCGGGCATGAGCGCTTCCGCGCTTCACGGGTGATGGTGTTGTGAGGGTCATACGGTGTGTCTCCCGTCGATCCGGGTGCCGGGGCGCACGTGGGGTGCGTCCCGGCACCCGGGCGGAGTTCAAAACTCCGGGCGGCTCCTAGCGGTACTTGCCGGCGACCTGATCAGCGAGCTTCTGACCATCGTTCAGCGCCTGCTGCACCGAGGTCTTCCCGGCGATCGCCGCGGACACCGACTGCGACACCTTCGTCCCGAGGTCGGCGAACTCTGGGATGCCGACGAACTGGACGCCGACCGTCGGGCGCGGCTGGACCCCGGGGTTCGCCGGGTCGGCGTGTTCGATGGAACCGAGCGTGACCTGGTAGAAGGCCTTGGCGGCCTGCTGGTACTCGGGGATCTGGTAGGTGGAGGTGCGCTTGCCGTCGGGCACCCGCGACCAGCCGAGCTTGGAGCCCACCAGCTTCTCGTAGTCCTTACTGGAGGCCCAGCTGATGAACTTCCAGGCGTTGTCGGCCTTCTTGGTGGTCTTGGGCATCGCCCACGCCCACGTCCACAGCCAGCCCGAGTACTTGGTCTGGTCGACCGGGGCGTAGACGTAGCCGACCTTGCCGGCGACCTTGCTGGTCTTGGGATCCTCCACCGACGCCGCCGCGGAGGTCGCGTCGTACCACATGGCCGACTTGCCCTGGCCGAAGGAGTTCAGGCACTCGGTGAACCCGGACTGCGCCGCCCCGGGCTCGCCGTGGGACTTGATCAGGTTGACGTAGAAGTCGACCGCCTTGGTGAACTGCGGCGAGTTGACCTGCGCCTTCCAGTCCTTGGTGAACCAGGTGCCGCCGAAGGTGTTGACGACCGTCGTCAGCGGGGCGAACACCTCACCCCACCCGGGCAGCCCGCGCAGGCAGATCCCGGAGGTGCCCTTGGACTTGTCGTCCAGCTTGGCGGCGTAGCCAGCGACCTGCTGCCACGTGGGGTGCTCCGGCATGGTCAGGCCGGCCTTGGCGAACAGGTCCTTGCGATACATCAGGAACGACGACTCGCCGTAGAACGGGACCGCGTACTGCTTGCCGTCGGCGCCCGTCAGCGACTGGACCATCGGCTTCAGCAGATCGGCCTGGTCGAAGGCGGTGTCCTTGGCGGCGTAGGAGGAGGTCTCGTGCAGCCAGCCGTTCTTGGCCCAGATGGGCACCTCGTAGGCGCCGACGGTGACCACGTCGTAGCGGCCCGCGCCGGTGGCCACGTCCTGGGTCACCTTGTCGCGGAGTTCGTTCTCCGGAAGGATCGTGTAGTTGACCTTGATACCGGTCTGCTTGGTGAAGTTGTCGGCCGTCAGCTTCTGGATGTCCTCCATCTGCGGATTGCCCACCATCAGCACGTTGATGGATTTCCCGCCGGAGGAGCCCGCACCACCGCCGGCCCCGGCGCACGCGCTCGCGGTCAGCGCCACGGCGACCGCACCCGCGACGAGCGCGCTGCGCCGCCAAAGGCGACCTTGTGACCTCACGATGACCTCCTAGGTTCACCGGCCGCCCTCTCGGCGGCCGCGTGGTTGATCGGAACCCCCGAGTCCCCTGCCGCCCGCCCGGCCCCGTCCAACCGGCGCACGACGACGTGCTCCGGTCGAAGGAGCGTCCCGGGCAGTTCCGCGGTGCCAGGCGCCAGGCATGCGCTGGTTCCCAGCGCCACCGCCTCGGCGAGCCGGCTTTCCGGTCTCATAGAGCCCGACTCGGCCGACGCGGCGGCCAGGTAACCGGCGAGCAGGGTGTCTCCCGCGCCGGTTGTGTTGACGGGTTCGATCGACGGGGCCTTCGCCCACAGGCAGACCCGCCCATCGACCAGGACCGCGCCGTCGACGCCGATCGACGCCAGCACGGCAGTACCACCGGCCGCCACCTCGCGTGCGGCGGCCACGACGGCCTCCACGGTCCGCAACTCCCTGCCGGTGAGCTCGGCGAGCTCCTCCCGGTTCGGCTTGATCAGATCCGCGCCCGCCGACAGCGCCGCGGGCAACGCGGCGCCCGAGGTGTCGACGGCGGCCCGCGCTCCGGCCGAGTGGGCCGCCTGGATGAGCCGGACGGTCAGCTCCGGGTCTGTTCCGGGAGGCAGTGAACCGCAGCACGCCACCCACGAGGCGGCCTCGGTGAGGGCGGCCTCCCTGGTGCGCCGGACCAGGGCCTCCTGCTCTGCCGCGGTCAATGCTTCACCGGGGGCGTTGACCTTGGTGGTGCGGCCGCCCGGCTCGATCACGGTGACGTTCACCCGCGCCGCCGCCGCAACGCCGACCCCCTCATGGGGCAGCCCGGCTTCGGCGAGGAGCCCCGCCAGATGGCCTCCCTCGCTTCCTCCAAGGGGGAGGACCGCCATCGTCGGAACGCCTCGGACTGCGAGCACTCGCGAAACGTTGACGCCCTTGCCGCTGGCCTCGACGGTGACATGGTCCGCGCGGTGCAGGGCACCCAGGCGGAACCCGTCGACGCGGTACGTCCGGTCGAGGCTCGGGTTCGGCGTGACGGTAACGATCATCTGCCCTCACGATGTCTTGGAGATCAAAGGGATGTAGCTTGCTGATCGTTGGTTATAGTTGCGTTTTGATGGAGAGTCAAGAGTCGAGGTTTGATCATCTGTGCAGGTCGGGGGCGGAAAGCCGGGAACGAGGTGATCCCGTACCCTCAGGACACGGCGCCCGCCGGATGTCCGGCGAGGTAGGGCTTGCGATGGCTGGCCTCGGAGACGAGGCGTGAACGGGACGGAGCGCAGATGACCACGGCGGAGGACAGGACGTCGTCGCGAGGCCGTCCCGAACGGGCGCTCTACGCCTCCCAGCGCCAGCAAGCCCTGCTGCAGACGGTGCGCACCACCGGCCGCGTCGAAGCCGCGGAGGCCGCCCAGGAACTCAAGGTCTCCCGGGAGGCCATCCGCAAGGACCTCATCGAACTCGAGCGCCTCGGACTGCTGCGGCGGGTCCACGGGGGCGCCATCGCCGTGGACGAGCTGTCCTTCGAGCCCGCGGTCAGCGCCCGAACCGAATTCATGGACGAGAAGCGCCGAATCGCCCGCGCCGCGATCGACGAACTGCCCAGGGAAGGATCGGTCTTCATCGACGCCGGGTCGACGACGGCCGGCCTGGCCGAGCTCTTCCCGACCGATCGCGACCTGACCGTGTTCACCAACCAGTTGCCGATCGCGGTGACCCTCGTGGCCCGCCCGCGGCTCACCGTGCACACCTTGGGCGGGCGGGTGCGCAGCCGTACGCTCGCGGAAGTGGACAACTGGGCTGTGCGTGCCCTCAGCGAACTCCGCGTCGACGTCGCGTTCCTCGGGACCAACGGCCTATCGCTGGAGCGCGGCCTCACCACCCCCGATGAGTCGGAGGCGACGGTGAAGCGCTTGATGTACGGCGCCGCGCGCCGCCGGATCCTGCTCACCGACCACAGCAAGATCGGTCACATCAGCACCCTGAAGTACGCGGACCTGTCCGACGTCGATCTACTCATCACCGACGACGGAGTCGACGAGCAGGACCTGAAGAAGCTCACCGACGCCGGCCTTGCCGTACGTTGCGTCTGACCGCCATCCCTAGAGGAGCCTCGCCTGCGGCTGAAAGCAGCCTTCGGCGGCACCTGGCTTCTCATCAATACGGGACGGCCCAACCGAGGGTAACGGGACTGTCTTCCGGCAGACTCGCGCCTGGTAGCCGTCTTACCGCCGCAGCGCCGTCGCAATGGTGTCGGTGATCGGCGTGGTCGGGCGGCCGATCAGGCGGGACAGGTCGCCGCTGGTACCGGCCAGCTCACCCTTTGCGATGCACGCGTCCGCGTCCGCCATGATGTCGGCGTACATCTTCGGCACCCCCGCGCTGACCAGGATGTCGATGTACGCCTCCGGGGAGACCGGAGTGTAGGTGATCTCCTTGCCGGTCTGCCCGCTCACCTCCGCGGCGTACTCGGCGTGGCTCCACGCGGCGTCGCCGCCCAGCTCATACGTCTTGTTCTGGTGACCCTCGCCGGTCAGCACGGCGACGGCTCCGGCCGCGTAGTCCGCGCGGGTGGCGGAGGCGATGCGGCCCTCGCCGGCGGCTTGGACGATGGCACCGTGCTCGAGGACCTGAGGGAGCTGATCGGCGATCAGATCGCTGTACCAGTTGTTGCGCAGCAGAACGTAGGGCACGCCGGACTCCAGGAGCACCTTCTCGGTGCCGCGGTGAGCCTCGGCGAGGTGCGCCTTCAGGGTGCCGGTGGCGCTGGTGTAGGCCAGGAGCGCGACCCCGGCGGCCTTTGCGGCATCGATGACGACCTTGTGCTGTGCGACGCGGTCCTGCCCTATCTCGCTGCTGGAGATGAGCAGCACCCTGTCGCCGGCGGAGAAGAGGCCATCGAACGTCTCGGGGAGGTTGTAGTCGGCGATCGCGATCTTGACGCCGCGGGTGGCGAGGTCGGCGGCCTTGTCCTTGTCGCGCACGACTGCGGTGATCTGGTCGGCCGGCGCCTTGCCCAGCAGACCCTCGATGACGAAACCGCCGAGTTGGCCGGTGGCGCCGGTAACGACGAAGCTCATGGTCAGGCAACTCCTTTGAGTGGTTTTGACACCGACCCTAAAAGCTTTCGTCACTCTGTGTGAGTACGGACATTGAAGTAAGGTACTGACATGGCCGTTAGTACCGCAGGGGCCGGCACGGCAGCCGACGAGAATGTCGACACCGGCGGCATGTGCCCGTCCCGCCTGGTCATGGAGCACGTCACCAGCCGCTGGGCCGTCCTCATCCTGATCCGGCTCTTGGAGCGACCCCACCGATTCGGCGAGCTGCGCCGGTCCATCCGCTCCATTGGCCAGATCAGCGAAAAAATGCTCGCCCGGACCCTGCAGACCCTGGAGCGAGACGGCTTCGTCCACCGCGACGCCAAGCCGGTGGTCCCGCCTCACGTCGACTATTCCCTGACGGAACTGGGGCACGAGGCCGCTGAGCAGATCCGCATGCTGGCGCTGTGGAGCCACGACCGGATGCATCAGGTGCAAAAGTCGCGGGAGATGTACGACGCGGCGAAAGGACGGCCCTGAGCCCTCCGGGGACGGGCATCGAGTACATCCCGGGTCGTAGGGGAGTCAACTCCCGGTCGTAGCATCGGCGGCGCCAGATTCGGACCGTCGTCTGTCGTTCCGCGCGTGCATGCTCCGTAGCGTGAGGGCAGCCAGCAGGACCGAGCCAGCATTCCGGGAAACCTCATGATCAAAGCACACGCCCTGACCAAACGATATGGCGAGAAGATCGCTGTCCAAGATCTCACTTTCACCGTCCGCCCCGGCGCCGTGACCGGATTTCTGGGCCCGAATGGGGCCGGAAAGTCCACCACGATGCGCCTGATCCTGGGCCTTGACGCGCCGACATCGGGCTCGGTGAGCGTCAACGGCAAGCGCTATGCCGATCACCCGGCCCCTCTGCGCGAGGTGGGCGCGATGCTGGAGGCCCGGGCGATCCACCCAGGGCGCACCGCCTTCCACCATCTGCTCGCGCTGGCCGCCACCACGGGGATACCGCGCCGCCGGGTCGAGGAGGTGATCGACATCGTCGGGCTGGGTTCGGTGGCACGTAAACGAGCGGGCGCGTTCTCACTCGGTATGGGGCAGCGGCTGGGCGTCGCGGGCGCGCTGTTGGGTGATCCGGGGACGCTGATCCTGGACGAGCCGGTCAACGGCCTGGATCCCGAGGGCATCCGCTGGATGCGAAAGCTGCTGAGGTCGCTTGCCGCCGAGGGCCGTACGGTGCTGGTCTCCTCGCACCTGATGACCGAAATGGCGATGACGGCCGAGCACCTGGTCGTGATCGGCCGGGGGCGGCTGATCGCGGACACGACGGTGGGGGAGTTCACCCGGCAGGCCGGCGCGGGCACCGTGGTCGTCCGGCCGTGGGCCGGGGCGGACGCCGCGCACCTGCGCACGCTGCTGGCCGGGCCTGGCGTCTCGGTGGTGTCGGAGGAGCGCGGGGCCCTGGAGGTCACGGGACTGCCGAGCGAGCGGATCGGCCGGATCGCCGCCGACCACGCGATCGCGCTCGCCGAACTGACCCCGGTGCAGACGTCGCTGGAGGAGGCGTTCATGGAGCTGACCAAGAACGCGGTGGAGTACGGGGCACCGCAGGCGGCCGCGGGGAGTGCGGCATGAACACGATCGGCACGGTCGGCGTCGCCGGCCATGGACAGGTCACGCTGGCCCGGGTCGTCCGCTGCGAGTGGATCAAGTTGCGGACCCTGCGCTCGATCGGCTTGACGTTGCTCGCCGCCGTCGCCTCGGTCATCGGCTTGGGACTGATCCTGACAGGGGTGACGGCGAACCGGTGGTCGAACATGTCGGCGGCCGATCGGGCGAGCCTCAACCCGACCCAGCTCAGCGTCGGAGGCTACTACCTGGCGGTGTTCGTCATCGGGGTCCTGGGCGTGCTGGTGACCAGCAGCGAGTATTCAACGGGGACGATCCGGGCGACGCTGTCGGCGGTGCCGAAGCGGCTGCCGGTGCTGGGGGCCAAGGCCGCGGTATTCGCCGCGGTGACATGGGTGCTGATGACGGCCGCCGCGCTGGTGGCGTTCCTGGCCGGGCAGGCGGTGCTGGGCGACCACGGTACGACGCTGGGCGAGCCGGGCGTGCTGCGGATCGTCCTCGGCGTCGGCCTGAACCTGACGGTGACAGGGCTGCTGAGCGTGGGCCTGGGCATGCTCGTGCGGAGCACGGCGGGCGGCATCGCGGCCGTCTTCGGGCTGCTGCTGGTGATGCCGGCGATGGCGGACCTACTGCCGGCGTCCCTGGCCAATCACATCAACCAGTACCTGCCGAGCAACGCGGCCATGGCGCTGCTGGAGCAGCACCGGGAGGCGCATACCCTGGCGCCGTGGACCGGATTCGCCGTCTTCTGCCTGTATGCGATCCTGGCGCTGGTGGGGGCGGCACTGGTGCTCAAACGTCGGGACGCGTGATGCCTCCGCGGGGGTGGCGCGGGTGGCAGGGGCTGCGGACGGCCGCAGCCCGGCACCCCTTCCTGGTAGACGGGGCGCTCGCGGCCCTGTTGCTGGTGCCCGGCGCGGATGCGCTGCCGCACCAGATCACCTCGGATCCCGTGCTGCTCCCGCTCAAGCTCACCCTGGTGATTCCCCTGGTGTGGCGCCGGCGGGCGCCGCTGACGGTGTTCGGTGTGATCGCGGCCGCCGCGTTCGCGCAGTGGGTCGTGGGAGTCCGCCCGATCGTCGCAGACGTCGCGTTGCTGATCGCCCTCTACACGGTCGCCGCCCAGCGGCCCCGGCAGCAGACCCTGCTGGCCGGTGCTGTGCTGGAGTCGGGGATACTGCTCGGCACCCTGCGATGGGCGCCACAGCACAAGCTCCTGCACTTTTTCGTCTCGCTCAGCGCGATGGCACTGGCCGCCGCCGTCGCGGGCGTCAACATCCGTACCCGGCGCGCCTACCTGTCCTCCCTGGAGGACCGAGCGATACGCCTCGAGCACGAGCGCGACCAGCAGGCCCGGCTCGCGGCTGCTGGCGAACGGTCCAGGATCGCCCGCGAGATGCACGACATCGTTACCCACAACCTCTCCGTCATGGTCGCCCTGGCCGACGCCGCCGTCATCGCCCAGCACCATGACCCCGGCAAGGCCGCTGCTGCGATGCACCAGATATCCGGCAGCGGGCGTCAGGCCCTCACCGACATGCGCCGCTTCCTCGGCCTGCTCCGCGACGACGAGCCGGACGCACTGCGGCACCCCATGCCGGGCCTCGCCCAGCTCGACACCCTGGCCGAGCATGTGCGCGCGGCCGGCCTCCCGGTCCGGCTGGAGATGACGGGCGATGTGGCGACGCCGCCCGCCGCTGCCCAGCTCACCGTTTACCGGCTCGTCCAGGAAGCACTCACCAACACCCTCAAACACACCCCGCCCGGCACTTCGGCGCAGGTCCGGCTGCGATGCTCGTCCGATGCGATAGATCTGACGATCACCGACAACGGACCGTACACGCCTAAACCGGCGGCCGCCGCGCCGGGACACGGCATCCACGGCATGCGGGAACGCGCGGCGGCGTACGGCGGTGAACTGGAGGTCGGTCCGGTGAGTGCCCAAGGCGGCTGGCGTGTGGTGGCACGCCTAGACCTGGCGGAGGCACGGGCGTGACGACGAGCCAGACGATCCGTGTGCTGCTGGTGGATGACGAGCCGCTCCTGCGGATGGCGTTCACCATCGTCCTTGACGCGCAGGCCGACATGGCGGTGGCCGGCGAGGCGGGCGACGGCGCCACGGCGCTCCGGCTGGCCCGTGAGCTGCAGCCGGACGTGGTCCTGATGGACGTGCGGATGCCGGGCATGGACGGCATCGAGGCGACTGCGTCCATCGTCGCGGACTGCCCGAAGACTCGGGTGCTGATCCTGACCACCTTCGACCTGGACGAGTACGCCTTCGCCGGCCTCAAAGCAGGCGCGTCGGGCTTCCTGCTGAAAAACGCGCTGCCGGAGGAACTGCTGGCCGCGATCCGCTGCGTCGCGGCAGGCGACGCGGTGGTGGCACCCCGCATCACCCGCAGGCTGCTGGACACCTTCGCCCACCAGCTGCCCGGCACGGAAAAGGCCGACCCGCGCCTTGAGCGCCTGACGATCCGCGAGCGAGAGGTCCTCACCGAGATCGCCCGGGGGCGGTCCAACACAGAGATCGCCGCCTCCCTGCACTTGGCGGAGGCGACCGTGAAGACCCATCTGACCCGCATCCTGGTCAAACTCGAGCTGCGAGATCGAGTGCAGGCCGTGGTGTTCGCCTATGAGACGGGCGTAGCCCGCGCCAACGGCGTGTGACCGTGTCGTAGACGAACCATCGCGGCCAACCCGCCCCCTGCGTCACCGTCTAGCCTTCATGCTGCGCCCCGCCTGAGGACTGTGGCCCATCAGGAACGGCGACGGCGGCGTTGCGTAATGCCTGGACGAGCTTGGGTGAGCGGGCGGCCAGCAGCATCAAGGGCTCGTTGATGTACCGCCATGCGGTAGAGGTGGGACACCCCGAGCCTTGCGCCGGGCTCGGTGAACGTCTCCCCTTTTCACAGGTAGACCAGCACCATCAGCGCCCGCATGCCCCGGTGTCAATCCCCTGAAAGCGTGAAGACGGTGTTATGCCACTTCGGCCCTGAGCTGGGCCATTGAGGCCTTCCGCTGTTCTGCCATCTGCTGTTCGTAGGTGATCGGGGCGAGCCCGTCGTTGGCGCTGTGTCTCCTGCTGGTGTTGTAGAAGTCGGCGATCCAGGTCGCGACCTTGATGCGTGCCTCGGCCCGGGTGGCCAGGCGGTGCCGGTGGACGAACTCGACCTTGAGCGTGGAGTTGAACGCCTCGGCAGCGGCGTTGTCCAGGGCGCACCCGACCCGTCCCATCGACTGCACCACCCCCAGCGCCCGGCAGGCCGCCGCCGTGCGGGCGGCGTTGTACTCCGACCCGCGATCGGTGTGAAAGATGACCCCGTCCACGTTCCCGCCGCGCGCGGCGGCCGCCATCTGCAACGAGGCCACCACCAGCGCCGCGTCATGATGGGCCGACATCGCATGTCCCAGCATCCGGCGGGAGAACAGGTCCTCCACCGTCGCCAGGTAGAGCGGCCCCTGGTCGGTGTCGATCTGGGTGACGTCCCCGCACCACAGCACGTCCGGCGCCACCGCGGTGAACTTCCGGCGCACCAGATCAGGCGCGGCCGGCCGCCGTCCCGGACGGGTCAGCGACCGTCTCTTCTTGGGCGCACGCCCGGCCAGGCCCAGCTCAGCCATCCGCGCCGCGACGGTGTTGACCGACACCTTCCAGCCCGCCTCCCGCAGCCCATCGGTGATCCGCGGTGATCCGTAGGTGCCGCCCGAGGCGGTGAACAGCCGTTTGATCCCCTCGTCCAGCCGGGCGCGCCGCTGCTCGCGTGCGGTGGGCTTGCGGTTGATCCACTTGTAGAACCAGGACTGCGAGACCTCCAGGGCCCGGCAGGTGATCGCATGCGGGATACCGAACGTGGTCCTGCAGGACGCGATGAACTCCGCCACGATCACCGGTTCATCGAGTCCTTCACCCACAGGACCACCGATCGCTTGAGCAGGTCACGCTCCATCTCAAGCTCGGCGCGGTCCTTCTCCCACTGCGCGCGCTCGGCCCGCAACCGGGCCAGCTCCTCGCGTTCGGACTCGCCCAGCCGGTCACCAGCTGCCTGGTCCTGCTGGCGGTCGTTCTTCACCCAGTTGTGCAGCGTGTACGGGCTGATCCCCAGATCCCGCGCGACCTGCGCCACAGGCTTCCCGGTCTCCTTGACGATCCGCACGGCACCCGCCCGGAACTCCGGATCGAACCGGCGTTTCTTGTCTCCCACGACCCAACCATCTCTCTGGTTCAGGTCTCCACGCTACGAGGGGAAGCGCACGTCGGTTGACGGAATCGGCTGCCAGCCGGGGCGATCAGCGGGGAAGGGCGCGGCCTCGGGCTGCGGGTGTCCTCCTTGACGAGACACGTGAGACGGGATGTTTGCGGCGGGGACCGGGTTTCTGGCCGTCCGCCCGAGGGCCGCACCGTTCACCGGTGATCTCGACTGGCACCCATGAAGCACCGCCGAACAGGCCTGAATTCACAGTCAGCCGACATCCTTGATCAAGACTTGGGCCGCTCAGAGGGACGATTCGCCCACCTGAGAGCCTCAGCGAGCCCCGAGCTGGCAGGTGTTTCCGGCTTCCTCGGCGTCGGCATGGATATGAGTGCCGGGTCATGATCCGGTCTGCCGTTCTTGGCCGGATCATGACCCGGCCGATCATGAAAACCGAGCCCCTCGGCGGTGCTTTATCGGTGCACGGGGATCGGGTGGCCGTCTCGGGTCACCCAGCACATGAACCACACACCGTCCGACCCGAACCACCCGCCCACCAGCAACAACCGGCCTCCTGGCGAGCGGCGTATGGTCCCGCTGACCGTCTGGCTGTGCTCGGAGCCTCGCAGCGAGGAACTGCCGCCCCGGTCGAACGCCTGCTCGAACCGAGAGAAGTCCGCTACCGCAATCTGCCTCCAGCACCGCCAGACCATCGGGCGCGAACTGGCTCAGCACCTGATCAGCACCTGCACCAGCGAAGGTGCACTGGTCGCCGAAGGCTTCACCACCAGCGAAGCCACCCTGATCGCGGCCGCCGAACTCGACCGCCGTGCCATCGCGCTGGTCCCGCACTTCCCGCTCGCCCAGCACATCGGCAACCGGCTCCGCGCCACCCTCGACCAGCGGCAACTGACGCGGGTGCAGATGCGCCCTGTCCGGCCCGATCAGATGGCCAAGGGCTTGGCCGATCACCTCGGCCACGTCTCCCTGGTCATTGGTGCCCCTCCGCCGTACGAGACCGGCGGCCATAATCCGAGGCGAGTTTCAGGAACGGGCTGCCCGGCGTGCCGGGCCGACCTGTGGATGCTCTCCAACGAGCAACTCGGGCTGTTCATGGCATCGGCATGGCGAGTGCTGGCTCCCGGTGGTGTCCTGGCGATGATCACGACGGCCCGCCACCAGGCCGGACGCCTCATCGACCCGGCACCGCGCATCATCCGCCACGCCCAGAGCCTGGGATTCCGTTACGCCCAGCACGTCATCGCGCTGCGCGTCCCGATCGAGGGCGACGCACTGGTCGTGCAGGCCGGCCCCACCGACCTCGCGCAACTCCGCGACACCCGCTCCAGCGCCCTTCCGCCCACGGTCGGCGTCCACGCCACGGTGTCCCTGTTCAGCAAACCCCAAGAACCCGCGAGTTCGCCTGGTCCCAACGGCTCCGGGAGGGCCCGATGAGCCGCGAAGACCTCTCCCACACCCTGGCGCTGCCGTCGGTGCTGGCGACTGGTCAGCGCCCGTCCCGGCTGCAGCGCCACGGCCGCTACACGCCCGAGTCGATGCGCCACCCCGGCAAGATGCTGCCCGCCATAGCCGCCACCGTCATCGAGGCCTTCACCCGCCCCGGTGACCTGGTCGTCGACCCGATGTGCGGAATCGGCACCACCCTGGTCGAGGCCATCCACCGCGGTCGTAACGCTGCCGGGATGGAGTACGAGCCTGACTTCGTCCACCTCACGCTGGGCAACCTGCGGTACGCCCACTCCCAGGGAGCGGTCGGTCGGCCGCAAGTGGCGTGTGGCGACGCCCACAACATCGCCACCATCTACCGTGCCCTGCGCGGCCGAGCAGCCCTCGTGCTCACCTCACCGCCCTACGGGTCCCGCACCCACGGGCACATTCGCTCCAGTCGCGACAACGGCGGCAGAAAGATCGCCAAACGCCATCACCGCTACTCCACCGACCGCGGCAACCTCGCCCACCAGCCCCTGACCGGCCTCCTGACCGGGTTCGGGCAGATCCTGGCAGGCAGCGCCGCCTTGCTGCGTCCGGGCGGTGTCATCGTCGTGACCATCCGTCCGATCCGTGTCCACGGAGAGCTCATCGACCTGCCCGGCCAGGTCGTCGACACCGCCCACCAGCACGGCCTAGCCCTCACAGGCCGGCACGCCGCTCTGCTCGCCGGGCTTCGCAACGGCGGCCTGGCCAATCGGGCCTCCTTCTTCCAGATGCTCGAAACCCGCCGTGCCCGCGACCGAGGCATCCCCGCCTGCGCCACCGCCCACGAAGACCTCCTGATCTTCCAACGCGCCACCGACCTGCCGGAGGAGGGCCGATGAACCAGCACCTACACCGCAACCGACCGACAGGTGATCGGGTCCTGGACATGCTGGCCATCCTCCAGTTGGGCCTGTGCGGCCGCTGCGGCCGCGCCCGCTACGCCACCCGCCGCACCGCCCGCCACGCTGCCCGCATCGCCGCCCCTGGCGTCCGGCTGCGCGCCTACGGGTGCGGCGACGCCTGGCACCTGACCAACCCGGCGGGACGCCCGCAGTACATCGCCCCGCCGGTCACCCTCGCTCAACGGTCTAATGCGGCGCGGGGGAGCCTTGACCATCGGCGGCCAGGCGAGCGTCGATACGGGCGCTCCGGCCCGAACGCACCCGCCCGCCCACGAGGCGGCGTGTGGACGCCCGCTGGCCGGAGCGGTTCCGATCCGCTGGAGGACGCCCGTGATCCCCGAACCTGCGACGACGCGACCTTGTGGCAGCTCGACGGCCGCCACCCGGCCACGCGCGTTGCCGGGGGCTGGCGGTGAAGCCCGGGCTGACTCCGGCGGAGATCCGTTCGCTGCCGGTCACCATCGACCTGGTCACAGCAGGACGCGCGTTCGGTGTTGGACGCACCAAGGCCTACCAGCTCGCCCGCACCGGGCAGTTTCCCTGCAAGGTGCTGCGGGTCGGCCACAACTACCGGGTGTCCACCGCCGACCTGCTGGCCGCCATCGGCCTCAGCCCCACCGCTCCCGAACAGGACGACCACGCGTGGGTGAACCGGCAGCCTCCACAAGACCCCGAAGAGGACTGAATGGCTGCACAGGGAAGCACGTTCAAGGTGTGCGGATGCCGCGACCAGGAGGGTCGGCTGCTGGGCAGGAAGTGCCCGAAACTGTGGCGCGGCAACGGCCGGTGGAGCAGCACCCACGGCAGTTGGAGCTACCAGCTCGAACTGCCGCCCACCGCGGCGGGCACCCGGCGCAGCCCGCTGCGCCGGAGCGGGTTCGTCAACCAGGACGCCGCCGGAGAGGAGATGGGCACCGCCAAGGAACTCCTGGCCATCGGCGCTGACGAGACCGCCCGGGTGCAGATCGCCGATCTGATCGTGTCCACCGTCCGAGCGACCAAGACGCTGCCGAACCCCGAGGACGTACGCCGCAAAGTCCGCACCGGCCACGACCTGTCGCGCTCCATCACCGTAGGCGAGTACCTGGAGGAGTGGCTGAACGGACGCAAAAGCCTCCGCGAAGGCACCCGCCGCTCCTACGCCGACCACATCAACCTCTACTTCAAACCGCAGCTGGGTCACATCCTGCTGGAACGCCTCCGCGTCACCGACGTCGACCGGGTCTTCGACGCCATCGACGAACTCAACGACCTCATCACCGCCGCCCGCGAGTCCGGCGACATCAGACTGCGCGCCAAGGTCAAAGGCCGCCGGGTGGTCGGCCCGGCCACCAAACAACGCATCCGCGCCACCCTGCGGTCCGCGCTGAACAAGGCGATCAAGCAACGCCTCATCGAGATCAACGTCGCCTCGCTGGTCGAGCTACCGTCCGGGAAAGCGCCCAAGGCGCTGGTGTGGACCGACGAACGCATCACCCAATGGGAACGTGACTTCGCCGCCCACATCCAGACGATGAACGCCCGCCGCAGGCGGCAGGCCAAGCTCGAACCGCACAAGCGGATCGGGGGGAACATCAACCGGCTGGACGCCTACATAGGCGCCCCACGCCCATCTCGGGTGATGGTGTGGACCCCGGCCCTGACCAACAAGTTCCTGAACCGGGCCCGACGCCATCGCCTCTACGCGCAGTACCACCTGATCGCTTTCCGTGGGCTGCGGCGCGGTGAATCCTGCGGCCTGCGCTGGACCGACGTCGACCTGGCCAATGGGACGGCGGCGATCCGCTGGCAGATCACCCAGATCGGCGTCGACACCTTCGAGGGCAAACCCAAATCCGAGGCAGGAGAGGCCACCATCAGCCTGGACTCCACCACCATCAAGGAGTTGCGCGCCCATAAGGCCCGGCAGAACGCCGAACGCCTCGCCGCCGGTGACCTCTGGAACGAAACCGGATTCGTCTTCACCACACCCACCGGCCGACCAGTGGACCCCAACGACGTCACCGAGCAGTTCGAGCAGTTGTCCATGGAGGCCGGGCTGCCACCGATCCGGCTGCACGACCTGCGGCACGGTGCCGCCACCTTCCTCCTGGCCGCCGGATACGACATGAAGGTCGTCCAGGAGACGTTGCGGCTGTCATCGATCGCCATCGCCTCCGACATCTACACCAGCGTCCTACCGCAGCTGTCGCGCCAGTCCGCCGAAGACGCCGCCGCCCTCGTCCTCAAGGCCAACAAACACCCAACGCGGCAGCCCGACGCAACCCTTACCCCACTGCCAGGGAGCGCCACGGCCCACGGTGCACACGACCTCGGCGGCGACACCGGGCAACCCGGCGACCGCGGCGCCGAGCCTCCGGGATCCGACACCGCCGTCGAGGCGTCCTGACGGCCGCGCGGTCCCGGCCGCAGGCCGGTCACCGACCGAAGTATCCGCGCAATGCGGCGATGCATGCCGACCGGCGAAGGGAATCGCGCGGGAACCGGCGACCGCATTCAGCGCGAACCCAGCCCGGCACCTGCCGCGGTTTCCGCGGCTGCGCGCGGGTGGGGTGCGGTCCGCCACGCTCTTTCGGGCTCATCCGGTGTGGGCGCGGGGCTCGCATCTGGCGCTTGCCGGGTGCGGGCCTGGCCACATCCGGGCGGTCCTTGTCTCCGGCATCCTGACCGCGATCACGCTGAGGATGCGCCTTGGAGGGTCCATGATCGGCAGGTCGCCCGGGTCGGGGGCGCCGGGCAGCAGGGGGCGACGGATCCGGCCGGTAGGGCTGGTTCGTCCCCACACTGACCACCCTGGTAGGACCTGATGGCGCCGAAGTGCTGATCCAGCCTCCGAACTGAAGGACGACGGCGGTCCCCAGGATGGCCGCCGCGCCGGTAAGCACCGGGAACACCCACCGACGATTGCTGCGCCGGTGGCGGTGCCGAGGACGGACCCGCCACGGCTCGTAGGGCTCAGATGGGATACGCGCCTGCGGTGCCGATGGAAGATCGTTCGCCATCCCTTCTTGTTACCAAGAGTGACAGCGGCGCAACAATCAGGCTCGCCCGGCAGCGCCGACTGCCCAGCCGAGGATCGCGCTGGATCACGCGTGATGTACCAGAAGTTCCAGTCGGCTCGTGGGTGGGCCGGCTGGTGCGGGGTTCATGGAGTGTTCACCCGCGTGGGCAGGGAGCTCAGCTTTCGCTGCGATCCGGACAGCTATCTCACTCGGTGAGGTCGCGGCCAACCTCGCCCACCAACGCTGCCACTTGGACGCAGACATCCGCCCTGGTCACCGTGTTGAGAAGGTCATGAACCTCACCGACGGCGGTCAGCGCCGGTTCGAGGTGGTCACGGCCGACGGTGAGGTCTTCACCGCTCCAGTGATGGTCGCCGCGACAGGCGGGTTCGGCCGCCCCCACCGCCCGGATCTGCTGGCCTGCGGGAGTTCGCCAGCACGGTTCTGCATTCATCGGACTACCGGCGCCCAGGACGTTCGCAGGGAGGCGGGTGGTGGTCGTCGGTGCGGGGAATTCCGCCGTGCAGATTGCGATCAAACTCGCTGACCATGCCCGGGTGACCTTGGCCGCCCGGCATCCACTGCGCTTCATGGCGCAGCGGGTTCTGGGCGTCGACATACACATCTGGTTGCAGCGCACCGCCCACAGCAGCAAGGGTAGGCCGATTGATCGCGGGCGGGACACCGCTGGCCGATGCAGTGGCGTTCCGGAACTGGCATCCGCCCGCCGCCTGGTCGAACGCGGCGCTACCGCGACGCTGTGGCAGGCGGCCGCGCTTGGTGACCTGGCCCGGGTCCGACTCCCTGGGCCCAGGTTTTGGCCGAGGATGACCCCGAGGTGTTGGCATTGCAGCGTTAACACGTTGAGGTGCCCGGGAACCCGGGGTGTTCGAGTGCGCTACTGGAACTGTGCCCTGACCCCGCTGGGACGGAATCCTCGGCGAGGAAGTGTCTGTCCGCTTTGTAGCTGCCTCGTGGCCGGTTTTGGCCGGTTGTGGCGTGATCCGCACCTGTCAATCAGTGCGCCAGGGCCTCGCCGACACGCATGACCGGCACGGGCGCTACTCGTTTACCGCCAGCTCGCACCTTTCTCGGCACGGGTACAGCATGACAGTGAATGATCGCAACACAGTCTGCTGCTGAGGAATCGCAAGCAGGTTCGATTCTTGAGGACGCCTTTCTTGAACGTCTCGGTCGTGGCAGCATTATGCTGCTGGTACTTCCTGATCGAAGGCTCCCACTTCCCGAAGGCCCGGACTGGAAGGAGCCGCGGTGCCACTGGTCTATGTACACGGAGTCGGCAACCGTCGCGGATCGGCGAATCTCGCGGTGTCCAAGTATCGGGAAGAGTTGTTTCGGCGCCATTTATTGCCGTCGGTGACGGGCTGCCGCGGCGAACACAAGGTTTACGCGCCTCACTGGGGGGACCTGGGCGGCATACTCGCCTGGAACGGCGCCAGCATGCCTCGCGGCGCAGTGGAGTCCCTCGGTGCTCGGAAGGACGACCCTGTCGCCCTGACGACGGCTGCGGCCATGGCTGCAGCGGAGGCGGGCGGGGCCACCGATCTCGCCCCCGATCGCATTCTCGTGCATCTCGCTCGCACGTCCCTTGCCGATGCCATCGATCTGCTGTTCACCGTCATCACGGACGACGGCCTTCCTGAGGATCAGGCCGTGGAACTGGCCGCCCTGGGCAGCCGGCTGGCGTTCTACTGCCACCAGTGGACATCCGCCGCCGGCGTCGAGGACGGGGGCATCCGGATCTTCTCGTGGCTGGCGGAGGCGCGCGATGACGAGGAATTTCTTGTGCTGCTCGGCCGGCAATTGCAGGCCGCTGAACAGCAGAGCGGATCTCCGGGGACCGGTGTCCGGGAGCAGGAATCATTGGGACCAGGTTCGGCCGCATGGTCCTTGTTGAGCCGGGGGGCACGGCGCCTGCGCAGGACCGCCACCGGAGTGACGACGGGCGCCGGCGTTCGTGGTGCACGACGGATTTTCGGACACCAGGTCTCCGCAGTGTTCGGCGACCTCACCGCCTACCTTGCTGCCCGAGGCACGCCACGGGCACCCGGCCCTATCCTCCAGCGCGTGGGAAAGTCCTTGGAACTTGCCTCCACAGAGCGAGGAGACGACCTTCCCCTGATCGTTGTCGCGCACAGCCTGGGCGGAGTCATCACCCACGACCTGCTGTCGACCTTCCAGCCCAACGTGCACATCGACGTGCTCGTCACCGTGGGGTCGCAGGTGGGGCTGTTCGAGGAGATGAAATTGCTGGCCTCGAGCAAACCCGACATCCCAGGCGACTTGGAGCGGGCCCCTGCATTGTCCAACGTGGACCATTGGCTGAACGTCGTTGACCGCACGGATCCACTGGCCTTCTACGCCGCGCCGATCTTCGACGGGGTCGTCGACTATGCCTATGCCACGGGGAGCGCATGGGCCCACACGGCTTATCTACGGCAACCCAACTTCCATGTGCGCCTAAGTCGCCGCCTGAGCGAAAGATTCGTGCCTCCGTCATGAAAGCAGCAGTACGGACCATCTTCGAGCGTGCTCTACCCGGGCGCCGCACCCACGCCCTCGTCATCGGGGTGGGGGCGTATCCACACTGTGGTGGACAGGGTGTCACGCCGCTCGCTCAGCGAGTGGAGCCGCTGAGTTGCGCTCCTGTCACTGCTCACAAGGTCGCCCGCTGGTTGCTGGAACACCAGCGTTCCGACACCGCCGCGCCGCTGGCCAGCATGGAAGTGCTGATCTCGCCCTATCCGGGACGATCCACCGCTCCCATCGAAGGGACCGTCCCGGCGGCGGCGACTTATGACAATGTCATCGTGGCCTTCGATCGCTGGCTCGAACGCTGCAACCAGGACGAGGACAGCGTCGCCCTGTTCTACTTCTGCGGTCACGGCCTGGCTCGCGACCCGAGCCAGCAATTCTTGCTACTCGAAGACTTCCACGCGAGCAAGAACCGGCCTTTCGACCATGCCGTCGACTACGGCGCCACCTGGGAGGGCATGGCCGGGTGCCGCGCTCGCACCCAGGTCTTCTTCCTCGACACCTGCCGAGAGATCCCCGAAGAGGTCCTGGAGCCGACGCGGTTGTACGGGCGAGCGCTCATAGCTCCGATCGGGAAGGTGTATGAACGCACCTCGGCCGTGACCGTCTATGCGACCGCCCACGGCTATGAGGCGTTCTCCCCGCCGGACGCTCCCACTCCCTTCAGCGAGGCCGTATTGGACACGCTCGGCGGGTTGGGAGCGCGGTGCAAAGGCACCCTGAACGGCCCCTGGCACGTGACCACCGACGCCCTCGGCGATGTTGCCCGAGTGCTGAGTTTCCATTATCCCGATGCACCGCAGCGATCCCATCACGAGGGTGAGTCCTCGGGCGCCGACGTCCTTCGCGAACTCTCCGGGCCGCCGCGGGTACCGCTGCGGCTCCGGTTCGATCCGGGGCACGCCATCGGTTCGGCGAACCTCGAGGTCTTCCGAACGACGGACCGTCAGCTCATGATTCATTGGGACCATCGACCCACCCCCTGGACTGGCCACGCCGAAGTCGGTCACTATGAAGTACGTGCCACGTTCAACGGAGCGCCCTGGCGGGACATCGGCGACCAAATCCTCGTCGACACGCCCGTGCAAGACACCTGTCTGTATGTGAAGGCCAGGCCCTGATGAGCACCACCACAGTGGGTTTCCGCTACACCGGGGAGGATGCGCCCCCGGGTACGGTCTGTGCAGCGGTGGAGGTGATCGACGACGCCCTCAGCGTCGCAGGACGGATCCTCCTGCGAGCCCACGAGACGACGGAAGTCGAGCTGCCCATAGGTAAGAATCTCGTGGCGACCGGACGGACACCGTCCGGCGATGTGCTGCAACAGCATTTCTCCACGGACACGACGGGCCACGGTGATCCCGTTGTCGTCAGCATGGCCCCGCCTCGTTCGGACCGCCCGGCTCCCAGGGGAGGCCGTCGGGCGGAGGTGCGCCCGCGCGTTCGCGAATGGTGCCCCGCACCGGAACAGGGCTGGGTGACTCGGAACGTACATCTGGCTCCCATCCTCGACGGCATCTCGAGGGAAGTCGCGAACCAGACCCCGGAGAAACTTCCACGCTGGCTGGAGATGAGAGCCCCGGACAGCGAAGTCGCCACTCTCACCCGTCTGCCACCGGGCAACGAGGCCGAGATCGCCATGGTGAACACGGGAACGGATAGACCAGAGTGGGTGGTTCGTCTCGTTCCCGGAACGGCCCGCACACTCCTGGCGTACATGCACCATGGCAATGTGGCGGGTGCCGCAACGATCGCGGACGACCATATGAATCGGTATTCGTGGCCCGGCGCGTCCGACATGCCGCTCGTTGATACCGCCGTTGGCTACTTTCTCGTAAGACATCGCCGGGAGAAGGGCGCGGCCGACTGGGTGCGGGAGCTCGCTCGTGCGCAACCGGAGTCGCCTGACGCCGCCCTGCTGAAGCTCCGCCTGAACCTCGCCGGTTCGGCCCCGGACCCTGACACCTACTTTCGGTCTTTGAGGCAGGTCATCGCACTAGGGCTACCGGTGCTAGCGACCGGGCTGCCGTGGCTGGCGGCCTCGTTGCAGCGAGGCCGATACTCGGCGCAAGGCACCGAGAGACCGCCCATGGTCGCCTGGGACCAGGCGCTCGACGAGCTCTGGCGGTGCCAATCTGGAATTCGCCCAGGACTGCTGACGAGCTTTTACATCGATGGAACCCGGCATCTCCCAGATGATCTGACACTATGCGACCTACTTCCGCTCTTCAGGACGCAGGAAGAGGCCGTTCCGGTGCACTGGGCGATCTCCAGGTACGACAGCCTGATCGGGCGAGTGCATGGCTCAGTGGAAACGATTCTCTCGCCCAGAAGGCAAGCGAGCCTGCTGCCACTGGTCGGTGACAAAAGTGCTGACACCGTCGGAGAACAGACACCGGTTGCGGTTGGTCTCGACGACCCGACCTCGACCTCTCCGGAGTCTTATCCCGCCGATCCTGCCGATCTATTCGCGATGCTCTACGATTCCCTGCCGGATGCGATCTTCAGGGATTGGACGGCAACTAGCTGGTACGACGATCAGGAGGTTCGGCGAAAAGCGAATGAGATCGCGGAGACTGTTCTCGAATCGGGCGTACTAGACCCGGACGTCACTGACGCATTCTTGACCGAGCGCGGTGACCTCGGCCGTTTCACGATCCTGCTCGGCCTGGACGACGCGCTCGCCCATGCCAGCCCATACTCCACCTATTTCAACAGCCGCGCCCTGGCGAAGCCCCTAGTCAACTACCTGACCGACGGCACACTCACCGGGCCCGCCACGCCGGGCGCGCTGCTGCCCCGCTGCGCTTTTCCCGGACGGCCGCACGGCCGTCGCTCCAAAGCGGAATTTTTCGGCGTTCACCGCATTCCGCAAGCCGAGTGGGAACGGATCGATCACACCATTCTTTCGGCCGTGCATGATCCGCACTTCAACCGGGACGAGCCGATCGCCGTCGGCTGCGCGCCGGTGCTGGAGACCTACGACGACCTCGAAATCGACTTCGCCGAGCGCGACGGGATCACCGTCTACGGCATGCGCCCGATGAACTCGGCTGGCATCCGCAGCCGGATCAAGGTGATCATCCGGCGGCTGGACGAGTCCGGTGCGCAACTGGCCGTGATGCCGCAGTCATCGCTGTCAGACGCACTGCTCGAGCATTGGAAGGAAGTCGCATTCGATACCGCAGGCTCCGACCGCGAGCGTCACCCACTGCGGTTCCTGCTGGTCGGCAGCGGACCGCTGGGACCGTCAGATCCGCCGCCCAACCGCGCCGTCCTGATCGACCGCTGGACGGGCCAGGAACTGCTCGTCCAGGACAAGTTGTCGGGATTCCCCCTGGATGCCGCGCAGATGCAGTTGTGGCGGCTGCCGGGAGCCCCGCCCGATAAAGCCGCCGAGGAGTACTCCGCCCCCGGGTCGAGAATTAGCGTGCTGGACTCCTCGCTCGGCCGACTGGCCGTGCTGATCACCGAGGATCTCAGCCGCTCAACAGAGTGGGAACGCGAGCTGCAATCGTGCGGCGTCTCACATTTACTCGTCCCGAGCTTCTCCAAGCCGATCCTCCCGTACCGCTGGGAGCAGCAGGGCGCCGAGCGGCAGGTCGCCGCGCTCGGAACTTGGGTAACGGTATCGAACAGCCTCGCTGTGAGCGCGGCTATTCCGGAGGAGGAGTTGCCAGGCAATCGCTACACCTGCCTCGTCGCCGGACCGGCGGAACTGAGCCGCACCAGGTACGCCACGAGTCTGCAGTTCGGCGCGGCGAGCTCAGGTGATCGACTGGGCCAGTTGCAGGGCGTGGGACTGCCGCACGTCTTCCCGGGGGCCGCATACGGGGCCTGGCACGAGCGCTGGCCGCACCGGGTCGCGCCCACTGAAGACGATCAACAAGCAGCTGAGACAGGAACGGACGCCCTGGCGGAGCAAATAATCGCCAAACTCGAAAAGGCCGCAGCGAACGCCGGGGATGAAGGCCGACGCGAGCGACTCGCTCAGACCGTGCGCTGGCTCAGCGGGGACGATCGAGAGATTCTGGTGAAGGTCATCGACGACACCATGAACAGATAACTGACGGGCCAATTCACCAACGTGGAGGCACGTGCGAGAGATCTTCGCTGCCATCGTCTACGAGCACCAGACCGAGGGTTGACCGTCCCGGTTGCCGACGACGATCTGCGTTGCGAACCTGCAGATCCTGTACCGCTCGGATATTCGGTTGGTGCTGCGAGCTGGAATTTTGCTGCGGGGCCGAGCAGGTCGGTCTCCGGGTCGATGAGCAGTCGCCCGGCCGCGTCGGCCGCGGTGTCCCATCCACCGCCGCCCCGCCTCCGAGCCGGCGCAACCAGGCTCAAATGTAGGAGCCGGTTGCCGATCTCAGGACGCCGCGTGAACTTAGGCCCCTTCAGGAGCGCCGGTATAAGGTCTGCGAGGGTCTCTACCTGGAGGGTCATTGCGAGGGCGACATGAATGCGGGCGGCTCCTTCGAGCCAGCGGTACCGGACGAGTGTGTCGGCGAGGAGGAGAATTTCGCGCACCGGATGAGTCGCAGCAACCTCTGTGATGAATGGATCAGCAGCGTTGCGGGACCGAAGCAACTCGGTGGCCGCTCGCTCGGCCCAAGCAAAAGTTTCGCCGGGAACGTCTACGACTACGTCCCACCACCAGGTGTCGCCCCAAGTGTGCTGGCCGACAAAAGTATTTTCTGATGCGGGAGAATGCGCTATTCGCAATTCTGGAGCCTCGCCGAGATCGATTAGTGCGACGCGTAGCTGTTCCGAGATCAGCTCACCGATGCCCTCGGCGCGGGCCAGTGCCTCTTCTATGTCCGCTCCGAGGGTGGAGGGGACGGCGACGTTGTCGAGTGCGGTGGCCAGCTTGGCCGGGCCCGGTGCTTCAGCGGCGCTCTCGATGGCTTGGTGCAGCCGCATGATGTCCCGGTGAAGGCTCCGTCCCCGACTGATTGACTCGGTTAGTACTCCAGCCGCATTTAGTGATCGATGAGGCGTCGTTGTCGTTGGTAGTGGCAGCGGCGGGCGCGGGCTTGGTGGCGGCGTCGCCAGCGTGACCAGTGGATTCGGTGCCCTGGCGGGTGTCGGGGCTGATGGAAATGGGCGTGCAGGCGGCGGATCTCGTTGACGGTGAGCGGGACCAGATCGCCGGGTTCGTCCCGGTCCGCGCTGTCGAGGCGTGATCGTCCCTGCTGGTTAGGCCCCCTGTGTGGCGAGGTCGTCGGCCTCGCCGCCGCCGGTGTCGTTATCGGGGCCTGGAGGCGGGGCGGCAGCCAGGAAGGCCAGGTGAGCGTGGGCGACCATGGCCAAGGTGACGTGCCGGTACCAGGCGATGTGCTTGCGGACCTGGTAGTGATCGAGGCCGACTTCATTCTTGGTGGCCTGGAAGCATTCCTCGACGCTCCAGCGGGAGCCGGCCACCCGCACCAGCTCGGGCAGGCCGACCGGCCGGTTCGCCGCGCACCGGTAGAAGGCCAGGTCGGTAGGGTCGCTGATCGACCGGCGGGCCAGCACCCACTGGTGTTCGGCCAGGTGGATCCACGCCCAGTCGTACCAGCGGCGGCCCTTGGCCCCGTCCCCGCATGAACGCCGCTGCCACGCCGTCTGCGGAACGGCGGCGAATGCGGCATCGGTCCTGGTGCGGACGCCGCCGAGCACGAGCGGGTGGTCGCAGGAGACCGCGAACACGTAGTTCACGCCGCGGCCGGCGCAGCGGTGACGCAGCGCCGTGTTGTCGCCGAAGGCCTCGTCTCCGGTCACCCACCCGAACACCAGCAGCGGGTCGTCGCAGGCGCGTTCGATCATCCGCCAGGCCAGCTCCGGCTTGGTCGCGAACAGCGCACGCTCGGGGACGCCCGCGTCGGCGAGCCGACCCGGTTCGGCGAACCAGGACTCGGGCAGATACAGCTCCCGGTCGATGAGGACCCGCTGCTTATCGGGGTTGACGTAGGAGCAGAACACCCCGATCTGGCAGTTGGTGATCTTTCCTGCGGTGCCGGTGTACTGGCGCTGCACCCCCGCCGAGCGGCGGCCCTTCTTCTCAAACCCGGTGTCATCGACCACCAGCACCCCGCCGGTGTCACCGATCCGCTCGGCCACCTGCGCCCGCAGCGCGTCCCGCACCTGATCGGCGTCCCACTTGGCATGGTTGAGCAGCCGCTGCATCCCGTCCGGCCGCGTGTCCCCGGCGAACTCCGCCAGTGACCAGCCGTTCTTTCGCTCCAGCCCGCTCAGCAGGCCCAGCGAGTACGACCGTGCCCGCAGCCGAGGCTCTCTGCGCCCGAAGAAGGGAGCTACCACCTGCCCGAACAGCTCATCGAACCCATCAGCCCACCCTGCCGGGTCAACATCTTCTACAGTGGGCGGCACGGCCACCGCCGATCGTCTGGTTCCAACACACCCACACGATCACAGCGGTGGCCGCCTTACGTCCCGCCCTCGATCAGACCGAGATCTCCAAGTGCGGCTGGAGTATTAGGACTGCCTGCGCGATTTCTCGTTCCTGCTCTACCTTCCGCAGTTCCGTCGATGTGCGCTGCTCCTGCATGGTCTTCATTGCGAGTTCGGGGTCGAGTGCGGCGAGTCTGCTCAGATCCGGCGGCTGAACCTGCATCGACTCGTCTCGCTCGCGGGTGAGCTGTTCGACCTCGTCCGCTAGCACGATCACCCAAGCTGACAGCAGCCCGGCCAGAGCGGTCGCAGCGAAGAGCGCTTGCTCGGATCGTCGTCGCGCGCGCTCAGTGAGAGACAGTTGTTCTTGCTTCCGGATCAGCTCGTCTTGCAAGTCGATGATCTTGTCTTGGGCCTCAAGGGTTCTTCGCTGAGCCTCGACGGCTACCTTCCGGATGGGAGCCGGCTGATCTGCCAGCCTCAGCACAGGCGTCTGGGTTCTCTGCGTTAGAGCCCACAGCCGCCGCGCTTCGGCGAGATCCTTGTCGCGGCGCAGTGCCAGGTGCGGAGTGGATGCACAGGCTTCAACGACCGCCTCGACGAAGTCAAGCGTCAGCTTCGTCCCCTGCAGGCGCTCGCTGATCGCCGACTCGCTCACACCGATCGCCTTGGCGAGGTCGGTTTGCCGCAGGCCTGCACGGTTCAACTGTCGACGTAGGAAGCCGACGAGCCGGGCGTACTCCTCGGTCGAGGCACGGATTTCGCTGTACCTCCTTCCCCGGCGCTTCCGTGCCTGCTGCTCCAGCGACTCGTCGTTCATGCTCTCCTCGCGGTTGTCCATGGACAACCGCGATTGTTCGTGCACGTCACCTGGCTGTCCAGCAGCTATGAAACCAGTTGGTGAGGACAAAAGGCGAGATGTTCAAACTCCCCGGCATGACCCGACCATGTCAGGAGGAATCATGAACACCGGCAGGCGCCTGATGGATCTGGTGGCCTTCATCGCCGTTCTGGCCACGGGGATCATCCTGGTGGCTGTTGGCGTGGAGCCCGAAGCGCTGGCCATTGTGGTCGTCGCGCTGGGAGGCCTGTACAACGCTTGGAACGGCACGAAGACGGCGCGCAATGACCGGGGCTCTTCGTCCGCCGAAGAACGCGAGTAGGTATGGGTGAGGGTCCGGTCCACCGATCGGGGCCCCACAGCAGCTTGGATCTGCCCGGCAAGACGGCTGCGCAGACGCTTCGTCCTTCCCGAGTTCCCGACCACGCGACGAATCACTACTTTCCCGAGATCGCAACGCTGCCGCGGCGATTGCCTCGCTGCTGTTACACCGCGGTCGAACGGTGCTGCGCGGCATCTCGACCTCGGCATAAGAGGTCGGCGCAATCTTGTATCGGACCCTCGGCGATACTCGCGGACGGCATCGGTGCCGATATAGACGGTCGTCACCGCAACGGTCACGCGACACGTGCCGGTTATCGACTGAGGTAGTTGCGCACGGCGGCGATGCACGCGGCGCGGCGGGTGGCGTCGCGAGGGAAGCGTCGGCTGCACTCGGTGCGGACCCAGGCTGGTCCACGACGTGGGTGCTGCGGCGGTTGTGCTTGTAGGTGAGGACGGCGCGGCGCAGTGCGCTCCTGTCTGTTCATGCATCGGTGGATGCGCCGCCAGGGAGCGCCGCTTGCCGGTGGCCGCCCGGGCTCCGGGCGTTTCTCGGGCCGATGCCGATGGTTCGGCATCATGCCGAGGCTGAGGGAAAGTACGGCCGATATGGTCCGGCCGCTTGGGGATGAGGGTCTGCGCGGTCGGGGACGCTTGGCATCCGTGGCATTCGCACCCCGGTGAGCACGATCTTGATGCCCGCGTCGGCTAGGACCGCGTCGAACAGTTCAGGGAACCTGCCGTCGCGGTCCCGGATCAACCACCGCGCCCGGCACCCGGCATCCTCCAGATCCATGACCAGGTTCCTTGCGGCCTGCGTCACCCACGCGGCCGTTGGATGGGCGGTCGCGCCCAGGACGCGGATCTGGCGGGTGCGGTGCTCGATCACGGCCAGCACGTACAGGCGCGCCCCAGTCAGGGTGACGGTCTCCAGGAAGTCGCAAGCCACCAGGGCGTCGGCTTGGGACCGCAAGAACGATGCCCATGTGCCGGATGCGCGTTCGGGTGCCGGGTCGATCCCGGCCTCCTTGAGGATCTCCCACACTGTGGAGGCGTCGACCTTCACCCGAGGACTAGCAGTTCGCCGTGCACCCGCCTGTACCCCCCGCTTGGGTTTTCGTGGACCAGGCGCAGCACCAGCTTGCGGATGGAACGGACGGTCGGCGGCCGGCCCGGCCGTTTCGGCCTGGATCGGACCAGCATGCCGGCGCCGGACAAGGTCACGGTGCCAACGCAAGCGTGGATGATATTTTCGGCACGCGCACGGTCGGACGACCGATGGATCCACTGCCCCCACGGGAACTGAGCACCGTCGAACCGGTGCGCCTGCATGACGCCGTCACACTCGCACGGCCGTCGATGACGCGCTTCTTCTGGCGATCGAGCAGGAGCTGGAGCGCCGCGCCGAGCCCGGCGATCCCGAGAGCTGGATGTTCGATTGACAAGGGCCTTCTCCGCGCGGCCCGCATCGCGCCCGTCGTTTAGCGCCGCACCGGACGCCGCGGAGGGCTGGGCGATGTCTACGACGCCGACGTCCTCTGTGCAGCTGATCGCCCCGCGAAGGCGGCAGGCGACCCTTCACACCTCAGCCTTGAGGCACTCCGCTCGGATGGTCGCTTCCGCCTGGGTGCTGCGCTCCAAGTAGGACTTGGCCAGCTCCGGATCGACCCCCGCGAACCCCGTTGTAGTAGCCGAAAGGCTCTTGGCCCAACTCCAGGCGTCCACCAACGTGGAGTATGCCCTGTTGAGCTCATCCCAGCGCGGATCCAGGCGCGCCGCCTGGGCGGCCAAGGACGCCGCCTGCTGGTATCCGCGCAAGTTCCTATCCACATTGACCGGACGCGAGTTCTCTGTGGCCGGGTCCTGGTAGAGGCGGGGCTTGAACTCACATGCCTTGCGTGCGTGCCGTAACGCCTCGTCGACGTCACTGCCACCGCATGCCGTGAGGGACAGGACAGTGTTGAGCGCAACAGCCATCGTGACGATTCGCATTGCGGCGATCCCCTCACATCCAGCCGCTCATCAGCAGTTCTCTCTCGGGCCGTATCGCGTCGGCGTCACATCCTGGCACGGCATCCTCCGCCGGATAGAGCGATGGCCAGATAGGGACTACACCAGTGGCGGGAATCCCCGACGCGGTGGGATTGCCGGCACGTCTTCCGTTGGGGCTCCCAGGTCCTCATGTCGTATGCCCATGCGCTGCTGTCCTGCGGGCCGCGGAGGCGGTCGGGCGGTGGGGATCGCCGTGGAGAGGATTCGGCCCGGCAACAAGACCGGTGCGACGTGTGACCAGCGCTACCTCTAAGCGGGGTGATCTTCGAACAAGAGGTGTCACCCCCTACGCGATGGCGGGCGTGTGCCGGGCGCCATCGCGAGAAAACGAGGGTGGCCAGGCCCAATCCGTGCCCGCGAGCAAACATCGAGCAAACATGGGAACGAACCGGGACAGAACCGGCGCCAGGCAAACCGGTCATTTTCTTCGTTTGCCCTGGTCAGGGGTGGTGGGTCGCGTGGGACTCGAACCCACAACCTACGGATTAAAAGTCCAGAGTCTCTCGTATCAGAGCAGTGCTCTCAGAATCAGCCTGTACCACTCTGTCCGCATCCAGGGCCATCGCCGTGCCGCCACATCCCGCTCCGTGCCAGTCCGTTTCGGAACCGCCGAGCAGACAGCGAGCAAACATCCGCTGTCAATCCCCTGAAAGCGTGAAGACGGTGTTATGCCACTTCGGCCCTGAGCTGGGCCATTGAGGCCTTCCGCTGTTCTGCCATCTGCTGTTCGTAGGTGATCGGGGCGAGCCCGTCGTTGGCGCTGTGTCTCCTGCTGGTGTTGTAGAAGTCGGCGATCCAGGTCGCGACCTTGATGCGTGCCTCGGCCCGGGTGGCCAGGCGGTGCCGGTGGACGAACTCGACCTTGAGCGTGGAGTTGAACGCCTCGGCAGCGGCGTTGTCCAGGGCGCACCCGACCCGTCCCATCGACTGCACCACCCCCAGCGCCCGGCAGGCCGCCGCCGTGCGGGCGGCGTTGTACTCCGACCCGCGATCGGTGTGAAAGATGACCCCGTCCACGTTCCCGCCGCGCGCGGCGGCCGCCATCTGCAACGAGGCCACCACCAGCGCCGCGTCATGATGGGCCGACATCGCATGTCCCAGCATCCGGCGGGAGAACAGGTCCTCCACCGTCGCCAGGTAGAGCGGCCCCTGGTCGGTGTCGATCTGGGTGACGTCCCCGCACCACAGCACGTCCGGCGCCACCGCGGTGAACTTCCGGCGCACCAGATCAGGCGCGGCCGGCCGCCGTCCCGGACGGGTCAGCGACCGTCTCTTCTTGGGCGCACGCCCGGCCAGGCCCAGCTCAGCCATCCGCGCCGCGACGGTGTTGACCGACACCTTCCAGCCCGCCTCCCGCAGCCCATCGGTGATCCGCGGTGATCCGTAGGTGCCGCCCGAGGCGGTGAACAGCCGTTTGATCCCCTCGTCCAGCCGGGCGCGCCGCTGCTCGCGTGCGGTGGGCTTGCGGTTGATCCACTTGTAGAACCAGGACTGCGAGACCTCCAGGGCCCGGCAGGTGATCGCATGCGGGATACCGAACGTGGTCCTGCAGGACGCGATGAACTCCGCCACGATCACCGGTTCATCGAGTCCTTCACCCACAGGACCACCGATCGCTTGAGCAGGTCACGCTCCATCTCAAGCTCGGCGCGGTCCTTCTCCCACTGCGCGCGCTCGGCCCGCAACCGGGCCAGCTCCTCGCGTTCGGACTCGCCCAGCCGGTCACCAGCTGCCTGGTCCTGCTGGCGGTCGTTCTTCACCCAGTTGTGCAGCGTGTACGGGCTGATCCCCAGATCCCGCGCGACCTGCGCCACAGGCTTCCCGGTCTCCTTGACGATCCGCACGGCACCCGCCCGGAACTCCGGATCGAACCGGCGTTTCTTGTCTCCCACGACCCAACCATCTCTCTGGTTCAGGTCTCCACGCTACGAGGGGAAGCGCACCGCGGGCACCGACCGCGGATGACAGCCTTGGGGGTTCGTGTCGGTGGCGACACGCCCCGACGGCACATGGCCCCGTTGGTGCTCGATCGGCGATCCCTACTTGATCACGGCCGGTGGTGCGGGTGGCTAGTCCGCTGGCCGGCCGGCGGCAGGTAGTCGTTCGGCGAGTCCTCGGTGGCGTAGCTCGCGGAGAGCCTTGCGGATGTTGGGAGAGGTCAGCTCAGTTGACCCTGGAGATCCGCCACGGTACGTGCGCTGGCCAGTGCGTCATAGACCCGCAGTTCTGTCTGGTTGAGGTCATCGCCGGACCGAGTGGTGGAGGCGGGCCCTTCGGAGCAGGGCCCGGAAGCGGATGCCGGCGTCGATGTAGTGCGGGTGGAAGTTCTGCTTCGGCAATTTGCCGACGATTCAGCTGCATTTAGGCCTGGGTCATGTGTTGAGGGGGGACGTCCGGCGTCGTGGTCTGCGTTCGGGGGTGGTGGCGTGGGCCTGCCCGCGCTGAGAGCCGGGCGTGGCGGGTCGCCGTCGGCGGGGCTGGGCGGTGTTCGGGAGGGCGGCGTGGGCCGGTGGGCGGGCGCCGGTGATCCGGGCCAGGGCGGGGTCGCCGGGGCGGACACGGGTGGTGCCTGGGGTGATGCCGGCCTTGGCCATGAGGTCGTCCATCTCGCGGCGTTGGTCGGGGAGGACGAGGGTGACGACGGTTCCCGTACGTCCGGCGCGGGCGGTGCGGCCGCCGCGGTGGAGGTAGTCCTTGTGGTCGGCGGGCGGGTCGACGTTGACGACGAGGTCGAGGTCGTCGATGTGTATGCCGCGGGCGGCGATGTTGGTGGCGACGAGCACCGTGACGTCTTTGCCGTGGAAGCCGTCCAGTGCGCGGTTGCGTTGCGACTGGGTCTTGCCGCCGTGCAGCGCGGCGGCGCGGATGCCGCGGGCGGTCAACTTGCGGACGAGGCGGTCCGCGGCGTGCTTCTTTCCGACGAACATGATCACGCGGCTTTCGCGGCCTGCGATGTGCACGGTCGTCTCGTGCTTGTCGGTGTCGGTGACGTGCAGCAGATGGTGTTCCATGGCGGTGACCGATCCGGCCGGCGGGTCGACCGAATGTGTGACGGGGGCGTTGAGGAATCGTCGGACGAGCTGGTCGATGTTGCGGTCGAGCGTGGCGGAGAACAGCATCCGCTGCCCGTCGCGCGGGGTCTGTTCCAGGAGCCGGGTGACCTGGGGGAGGAATCCCATGTCGGTCATCTGGTCGGCCTCGTCCAGCACCGTGACGCCCACGTCGGTGAGCCGGCATTCGTCGCGTTCGATCAGGTCGGTGAGGCGTCCGGGGGTGGCGATCAGGACGTCCGTGCCGCGTTTGAGGGCGTTCGCCTGGCGGGCGATCGGCAGGCCGCCGACGACGGTGGTCAGCCGGAGGCCGACCGCCTCGGCGTACGGTGCGAGCGCGTCGGTGACCTGCTGGGCGAGTTCCCGGGTGGGGACCAGGACAAGGCCGAGGGGCCGGCGGGGCTCGGCGCGCCGGCCGGCCGTGCGTGCGAGCAGTGCCAGGCCGAAGGCGAGGGTCTTGCCCGAGCCGGTGCGGCCGCGGCCGAGGACGTCACGTCCGGCGAGGGCGTTCGGCAGGGCCGCGGCCTGGATGGGGAACGGGGTCGTCATACCGCGGCGGGTCAGTGCCGTCAGCAGCGGTGCCGGCATTCGCAGGTCGGAGAACGAGTCGATGGCGGGAAGCGGTGGGGCGGACGTCTCCGGCCGCGCGAACTCCGCGGCGGGTCGGCGGCCTTGTGCGGGACGACGATGGTCGGACCCGGGACGGGGCTTGGAGGGACGCCTTCGGCCGGTCTGGTGGGGATCGCGGGGCATGGTGAAGCCTTCCTCGAAACGGCGCGTGTCGAGGAAGTGCTCCGCCGCGCCGGGTCGCTGACCGGGGGCGTGGAGGATTCTCAAGAACGAACCGGTGACGACCGGCGGGTCCGGTCGTGTAGGAAACGAATCGGTGGTCGTGGGGTCTGCGGGCACGGAGCGGTGGAGGCTCGGGCAGCACACGCGGCGGGCGGCCTCGGGGGCGCCCGCCGCGTCACGCAACGGTCAGGCGGGGACGATGTTCTCCGCCTGCGGGCCCTTCTGGCCCTGGGTGATGTCGAACGACACCTTCTGGCCCTCCTGGAGCTCACGGAAGCCCTGGGCCGCGATGTTGGAGTAGTGGGCGAAGACGTCGGCGCCGCCGCCGTCCTGCTCGATGAAGCCGAAGCCCTTTTCCGCGTTGAACCACTTGACGGTGCCGGTGGCCATGATCGTCTCCTTCTGGATCGGTCCCGGCCGCACACCCTGTGCGCCCGGGGATGCCGCGATGGCCCATCCGGAAGATCCAGAACAACAAAAATGCGCCTGAGGTCAGATCCACCAGGCGCACGCACATGTCTATGGGAACCGCAACTCTTTGAAGAATATCACACGGAACCGGATTCGGGCGGTGGCCGGTCGGCGCAGCTGTGATTTTTGGTATCGGGTGCCGGTGAGGCTTTCTGCAACGGCCGGTTCGGCGCATACTGCGGTAATGAAATCCACCGGACCTGCCAGGCGGCGGCATCTGCCCACCAGCCCTTTCCCGCCTCCGTCTGCTGCTCCACCCCTCCAGGAGTTCGCGCTCCACGACCAGGTCACCCACGACAAGCACGGGCTTGGACGGGTGGTGGCGATCGAGCCTGGAACTGCCGTCCTGGTCGATTTCGGGACGGGGAAGGTAAGGGTTCTCGCCCCGTACGTGCAGCTCTTCAAACTTTGAAACCCGCGCCGAGAAATAGCTGAGTGCTTCCGGAACGACCTGGGCGGGTTTGCACCCGGTGAATCCCCGCTCGTGCATGTCACATTCGCGTAGGCCGCGGCGGGGGCAGTGCGAGGATCTGTGCGGCCGCGGGGTCCGGAGGGGCGGTCGCACGACGGTCCTCGGCGAGCTGGACCAGGCGGGCGGAGGTGTCGGCGAACAGCAGCAGCTGGCGGGCGGTGGACGAACTGAACGCCTCCGCGCCCGGCCGTCCGAGGACGGCGAGCACACCGCGCGCGGCCTCCCCGGTGTCCAGCGGCAGGATCAGGATCGGGCCGGCCGGCAGGCCGCTGAGCGTCTGGTCGGCGGCGATCCGCGCGGACAGGGCCCGGCGGGAACTGAACGCCCGGCCGAGCATCGACCGCCCGCGCCGCACCGTCAGCCCGCGTATCCGGTCGCTGCCGGTACCGACGGCGACATCGATCCGCAAGGTGTGGGCTTCTTCGGCGGGCAGGGCGATGAACGCCAGCGGAACGCCCGCCATGGCTCGGGCCCGCTCGGCCACGAGCGTCAGGAGCCTGGGCAGGGCGACCCCGTCCAGAACTGCCGCCATCAGGCCGAACGACGCGGCCAGCCGCCGTCCGTCGGCCGCACCTCGGGACATGTTCGGTGGCCCCCAGACGGTCGCCGGCAGATCGTCGCCTGTCATGTCGTCATCCCGCTCTCCTCAGCCGCCCGGCCGACGGCCTGCAGCGCGACATGCGGGTGCTCCCGCAAGGAAGGGGCGGAGGAGACGCCGAGTCCGCCGCTGACGATGTGGTCGGCGAGCCGTTCAAGGGTCAGGCCGACGGCCCCGGCAAGGCGGCCGACCGTCTGGACGGGATGGTATTGCGGCGTCATAGCGCCGGACCTGTCTGGCCCGAAAAGGCCTGCGATTCGAGAAACCAGGGGACGCGGGCTTGGCCGTCCGCATCGAGAAATCCCTCGTCGCCGTGAGTTTACGCCCTTGGCGTGCCATCGCGGTGCCATCCACAAGCCGTCGCGGCGCCGGTGGGTTTTGCCGGTCACCGGCAAGCCTGCGAACCCGGATGTGCACATTCCGTGACGTACACTCGTGGTGTCGAGGGCATTTCGTGCGCGGGCCGCCATGCCGGCGCCGTCCCCGGCGGGATACGAACCGGTCTCGTTCTGACCGAGAATGGGGCCCTTCCATGGCCCGCGAAACCACGCAGCTCGACCTGGCGCCCGCCACACCCTCGTCGGCCGAGAGCGCGATGCCGCCGGCGCCACGCCTGCGGCTGGCCCCCGGCCGCGCAGGACGCGGAGTCATGGACGGCGGCTGGTGGCCCCGATCCCGGAACACCACCGCCGAACTCACCGAACTGGTGACCGCCCTGACCGAGCCGGGAGACACGGTCACCCGCGTGAACATCGACTTCGACGACTGGGACGCCATCCCGCTCCGCATCACCGTCCGGGAACGCGAGGTCAGAGTGGGCTGGCTGGCCCACCGCGAACACATGGTCGCGGTCACCAGTGGCCGCGCGACCCCGATCCTGCTGCTCGTCATCCCACCGGGAGCGACGCCGCCTTCGGCGGAGGCCGCTCTGGCCAGGTCCGCGGTCGAGACCGGTGCCGCGATGCCGCAGGAGATCCTGGCCTCCTGCGACATCTCCACCCGCCGCGGTTGAGCCCCCGCGAGGCCGACGATCTCGCCGGTGACCGGAGGTGAGTCGCGTCGAAGCCCTGCTCACCGCATGCCCGATTGAGCAATCGGGCATATGGCGAACAAACCGGCAAACCGTACCTGGTCTCGTGAGGTCGGCCGTGTGGCCTGTGCCAGGCCATGCCACTTCTTGATCGGAGAGCCCAGTGACCGCGCCCACACACCACAACGCCGAAAACGACGCGGGATCGGTGCTGCGGACCGCCCGATGGCAGTTGCCGGGCGGGCGCGCCGCGACCGGCCAGGCCCGCCGGAAGGTCCACGACGCCTTGCGACGGTGGGGACTGGGGCCGGCCGCCGGTGATCTCACCGACCATCTGACGGCACTCGTCCACGAATTCCTCACCCGTACCGCCACCCGTGCGCGCGGTCCGATCGATCTGCGGCTGGAGCTCCGAGCGTCCGCCCGCCTCCTGCTGAGTGAGATCCACAGTCTGTCCTCTGGCCCGGCCGAGCGCGGGCACCAGGGGCGCGAGGACATGGGCGGCTCCGGCGTGGTCGCCCTCACCTACGGACGGCGCGGCAGCCGCAATGGCATCCGGTACATCCACTCCTTCACTTGGTGGCGGCCGGACTCGGTCCCGGCCGACCGGTGATCCGGGGCCTGGTGCCCGATCCAGGGGGATGAGCATGACTGGGGACGTCGACGATCGGCCGGGCGCCACTCATGGTCGTTTGGTGGAGGCGATGAACTCCGGAGTTCTCGCCACGGACGAGTCCGGCCTGATCACCGCGTGGAACCCCGGGGCGCAGCGGCTTCTCGGCTACACCCGCGACGAGGTGCTGGGAAAGCGGATGCACCTGCTTCTGCGCCGGGACGCCGCCGGGCATGTCCCACCGGAGCGGGACTGCCGCCTCCTGCGTGCGCTCCGCACCGGAGTCTCCGCCCACGGGGACGGCGAGAGATTCGCCCATCGCGACGGGCGGCTGGTGATGTGCTCCTGGTCGGCCGCGCCCATCTACACCGGCGACCAGGCCGGGACCGGATCCGCGACGGGGGCGGTGGCCGGGCTGGTCGTCGTCTTCCAGGCCGCCGCCGACCAGGTCGCGGTCGAGCGCGAGCGGCGCGACCGGCTGGCCCAGGTGCAGCGGGCCAACTCCCGGCTGGCGCTGGTGGCCGAGATCACCACGGTGCTGTCGTCCACGTTGAACGAAAAGGACCTGCTGCGGCGGCTGGTCCGGCTCGTGGTGCCCGCGCTCGGGGACTGGGCCGAGGTCGACCTGCTGATCCCCGACGGCCGCGTCGAGCGGGTCACCGCGACGCACCGTGAAATGTCCGCCGCCGACATCGCCGGGCTGGAGGGCCCGCTTCCGCCTGTCCCGCGAACACCGCGCGGACCGCTGGCCCGAGTACTCCGCGGCAGTGCCACGGTCGTCGTCAGCGGCGGCGCCGACGTGCGCTCCGACGAACCGCTGGGGGCGGCCCAGTACGAGTTGTTCCAGGTCATGGACGCCCAGAGCGCGATCATCGCCCCGCTGGCCGCCCGTGGTGAGACCTACGGCGCGCTCACGCTGGGCTACTCCCGTCCGGGACACGGCTACGGGCCGGACGACAAGCTCGTCGTCGAGGACGTCGCGCGCCGCACCGGCCTGGTCCTGGCCAACGCCCGCCTCTACGCCGAGCAGCGCAACACGGCCGAGGCGATGCAACGCAACCTGCTCACGCCTCTGCCGCAGCCCGGTGCTCTGCGACTGGAGGCCAGGTACGTCCCCGCGACCCAGGCCAGCTGGGTCGGCGGCGACTGGTACGACGCCTTCGCGTTGCCCGATGGCGCCACGGGGCTGGTCATCGGGGACATCGTGGGCCACGACCTGCACGCGGCGGCCCGCATGGCCGAGGTCCGCAACATGCTGAGAGCCCTGGCCTGGGACATGGCCGGACCGCCAAGCGGCGTGCTGGCACGCCTCGACCGCGTCATGGCCGCCGTCAGCGACGCCGAACTCGCCACCGCCGTGTTCGGCCGCGTCGAAGGAAGCCCGGCCGGGCCATGGCACCTGCGCTGGTGCAACGCCGGTCATCCCCCGCCCCTGTTGATCACCGGCGACGGCGGCACGCATTTCCTCGACGAGCACGGACCGCTCCTCGGCGAGCCCGATCTCACCGGGACACGCCCCGACGGCACCCGCCTCCTCCCGCCGCTGTCCACCCTCGTGCTCTACACCGACGGCCTCGTCGAAACCCGTGGCACCGACCTCGCCGACCGTCTCACCAGCCTGCGCCGCCACGGCTCCCACCTGGCCCAGCTCCCCCTGCCCGACCTGTGCGACAAGCTCCTGGAGCGCGTGGAGCCCGGCGGCGAGGACGACGTGGCGCTTCTCGCCCTCCGCACCCCCGGCTGACCAGCCGGCGCGCCGTGGAGACCTCGCCCCCTCACCGGACGCGGAATGTGGGTGCCTGGCCCCGGCCGAAGTGAAGTAAAGGTACAGGGGAGGCAATCAAAGTTTACTTCAGATATCGGTAATATCGGATGTTCGAGGGTAAGACAAAGATATCCGGCAAACAATGACACCCACCTTCTGGTGGGAGATCCGCCTGGGCCGTCTCGCTCTGGATCTGTGGGGATTTCACTGACCTATCGGGTCTGTCCGTCCATTAAAACCCACCCAGGGGCCGCTATCCGCGGCTCACGGGGAAAGGGGCACAGATTCATGCTAATCGCCACTGAACGAAGAACGACCATGAGCCTCTCGCCGTATGCGGCTCCCCGGCTGGCCCTGCGGCCGTCCGCGCCTGCCGACCGCACCGGCCCAGATTCGGACGGCCCGGGCCGCACGCCGCTGGACGGCGGCTGGTGGCCCCGTTCGGCCGATCCGGTCGCCGAACTGCCCGGGCTCGTTCTGGCCTTGCAGGCCCACGGCCCGCCAGACGGGCACCGGCCCATCGCCCACATCATGCTGCGGGCGGCCGACTGGGACACCCACCCCCGCCGGCTCCGCGTCGAGGGCCCGAACGACACAAGGGAGGTTCGGCTCAGCTGGTTCCACAACCCCGCCGCCGGGCTGCTCACCGCGATATACGCCGACGGCCGGCGCATCGACCTGCTCACCGTCCCGGCCCCCACCGGCCGCGCGGCGGCCCGGGCGGCCCTGGAACTGGCGGCCCACCCCGCCAACCATCTGTCCGCCCCCGACCTGCTGGCCGGCCTAGCCGTACCTGCAGACCCGCACGACCCGGCCTGGACCGAATCGGCAGCCCAAAGCGCCTGGGAGTCCGAAGGCGGACGACTGTGCGAACATCCGGCAGCCCGCTGAACCGCACGCCACCCGGCTCGGTGGAACTCGGCCGGAGACGGAACGGTTCCTTCACGCTCCGGCGCCGATATGCCTGACGTCGCGGCGCCTCGCCTGGCAAATATTTCCCGCTTTTCTTTCATATTTAAAATTGTTTGGGTAGGATCAGAGTATCCGGCGAATCCCCGAGGAAAACGCACTCGCCGCACAGATCAAAACTCCAAGGAAGGCGCCGGCCATGCGGAACACCGGCGAACAAGGCACGACGATCAGCCTGCCATCACCCTCCACTCCGCGGCTGCTGCTGCGCCCCGCGTCCCCGCCCGGCACCCGGGTGGTGCGGCTGAGCTGGTTCGACTCCCTTCCATCCGGGCTGCTCACGGCGATCCACGCCGACGGCCGGCGCCTCGGCCTCTTCACCGTCCCGGTCCCCGTGGAGACCGGGACGGTGAGCCCTCGCGAGACGTCGAGCCCGGCCGACCAGCCGGTCGGCCCATCATCTGACCGTCCGGGTACAGCGCTTCCGCCTACCTGTGATCGGAGATCACCGTGACCGTGTCCACCGCCGCCGCGTCCACCGCCGCAGAACTCGTCCGAGTTCCAGACGAAGTGAGAATGCCCGCTCACCGGCGTCCCGGCCACACCATCGTCGCGTTGACGGGCATTTTGGACGGCGCCGCCGCTCCGGCGCTGCGCGAGCACCTGATCGCCGTGTTGCGGCACAGCGGCCGTTTGCTGATCTTCGACCTGAGGGAGGTGGCGTCCGCCGACGCGGCGGGGCTGGCCGTGCTGATCGGTATCCAACGCCGCGCCGCCGGACTCGGCATCATCCTCCGAGTCGCCGCCCCATGCACGCAGGTTGCCGCGCTGCTCAGCGTCACCGGGCTGGACCGCGCCCTCATCGTCCACCCGACCGCGGACGTCCATGCTGAAATCGCCGCATGATCCCAATGGCCGCGCCTACCCCGCGCGGCCGCGCGGGACCCGATACGCGCTGAACCGATCCCCGACCGATCACCGAGTGCGGGCGGCCCAATCGGGGTTCTGGTGGCCGGCCGGTCGCCTGGTCCGCAGCGACGAGCCAACCGAGCCGTTCGGACACGCCCCGGGCTCAGGCGACCACAGCGCGCACATGATCGGAGTCGTCTGCTGCACGCCGCAGGATCGACCAGGTAGCGGAGCCGGCGCAGTTCCACATCTCCCACCTTGCGCGCGGTAGCAACATCGCAGCGTGCCTCTAGAGAGATTCACTGATCCAGCGCCAGGCACCCCCCTCGTGCCGTGCGCGGACGAGTTGCGCGCCGCTGGAGTCGGCGAGCTCTGCGACCGCGCGGATCAGCTGACGATGGAAGTCATCGGGCGGGTGGGCGCCGGACGAGCCTCTCAGGAGGGTCACACTGACCTTGGCGTCGTCGCGAAGCTGTGCGGTCAACCGTCCGGTCTCATCCAGCCTCAGCATCACGATCGCATCAGCGCGGACCATGTCACGGCCCCCGCCGGCCTCGACCCAGACCTCGGCCACAGTCCCACTCATGGGCCTCATCTCCTCGGCTCCGACTGCCCGCAGGGCCCTCACCACTCAACATAGAGCGTTCGGCATCACGTCGGTCCGACGCGAGTGACCACCTGTCGCGGGTGGTGTGCCTGGCCGTGCCGGGACGCGTCTGCAAGGGCCAGGCTGACCGCATGGTGCGCTGGTCAGCGTGCAGCCCGAGACTGCGCGCCGTCCTAGAGGAATGGCTCGATGAACGGGCCGGCTGGAAGGGAGCCGACACCGGCCGCGCCCTGTTCCTCGACCGCCGAGGGCGTTCGCCTGTCGTCCCGCTCCGGCCACACCGTGCTGCGCACCCGGCAATTGTGCCGGTTGTCGGCGAGGACTTCGACCGGACCCTGGCGGAGGCGTCGCCGGACCTGCTGCGAACGATGATCCGCGAGATGGCGCAGCGGATGATGGACGCCGAAGTCGAGACCCTGTGCGGCGCCGGGTACGGCGAGGTGTCCGACGCCCGGGTCAACTCCCGCAACGGGTACCGGCAGCGCGAGTGGGACACCCGTGCGGGGACGATCGAGCTGGCGGTGCCGAAGCTGCGGTCGGGGTCGTACTACCCCGAGTGGCTGCTGGAGCGGCGCCGGCGGGCCGAGAGGGCCCTGGCCGGCGTGGTCGCCACGTCCTACCTGCTGGGCGTGTCGACGCGGCGGGTGGAGAAGCTCGCCGAGCAGCAACTGGGCGTCACCTGGCTGTCCAAGTCGCAGGTCAGTCTCATGGCTCGTGAGCTGGACGAGATGGTCGCCGACGGGCACCGCGAGATCCTCGGTGTCGACGTCGTGTCGTCTGAGGACGGCGCCGGGTGGCTGGCGTTCCTGCGCGGCCTGGTCGCCCACGGCCTGTCCGGGGTGAAGATGGTCACCTCCGACCGCCACGCCGGGCTGCGCGACGCGATCGCCGCCACGCTGCCCGGCGCGTCGTGGCAGCGATGCCGAACCCACTACCACCGCAACCTGGGCTCGCGCGTCCAGGAGCGACTGAACAAGGAGGTCAGGAGAAGGACCGACGTAGTCGGCATCTTCCCCGACCGCACCGCCATCATCCGCCTGGCCGGCGCGGTACGGCTGAGCAGGCAAGCGCCCCAAAGCACTGGTGTGGACTACAGAACGTGTCACCGCATGGCAGACCGCCTATGAGCGGGAACTGGCGGCGGAGCGGGAAAGAGCCGGTGGCCGTACGGTCCATATCCGGCCGGATGCCTGCGGGAGGTCAACGTCCGGTCGAGCACGGTCCCCCCCGGCCGCGGGACCGTCGGCTGGCATCGGTTCGAGCCGGCGGTGTGGCGGCCATGGCCGGGCGGCAGTCCTGCAGGAGGTGGTGGCCGTTCACTTCATCGTGACTACGACCTTGCCGGCCTTGGCGTGTCCTGCCTCGACGTAGGCCAGTGCCTCTCGGGTTTGCTCGAATGGGAGGACGCGGTCGACGACGGGCCTGATCTCGCCGGCGTCGATAAGCCGGGTGAGTTCGCGGAGTTGGTCGCCGCTGGCCTTCATGAACAGGAACGAGTACGTGACGCGGTGGCGGCGGGCGCGGCGGCGGGTCCGGAAGCTCAGCGCGGTCATCACCAGCCGGATCATCGGATCGGCCCCGAGTTCCCTGGCGAAGGCGGCGTCGGGCGGTCCCGCGATACTGATGATCTTCCCGCCGGGTTTGAGAACCCGTAGGGATCTGGTGAGGTTCTGGCCGCCGAGGGGGTCCAGGACCATGTCGTAGTCGCGCAGGACGGTCTCGAATGCCTGCTTGCGGTAGTCGACGACGACGTCCGCGCCCAGCTTCTTCACCAAGTCGATGTTGCCGGTGCTCGTGGTCGTGGCCACGGTCGCGCCCAGATGCTTGGCCAGCTGGATGGCGATGGAGCCCACGCCCCCCGAGCCGGCGTGAATGAGGACCTTCTGGCCCGATCGGATGTGCGCCCGCTCGACCAGCGCCTGCCAGGCGGTCAGGGCGACCAGGGGAAGGGAGGCGGCCTCCTGCATGGTCAGTGCGGCCGGTTTGAGCGCCACGTCGTCCTGGTGCACGGCGATGAGTTCGGCGAACGTGCCGATGCGGTCCTTGCCGGGCCGCGCGTAGACCTCCTCGCCCACCACGAACCGGCTGACGGCCGCACCCACGTCGACCACCACCCCAGCCAGGTCGTTGCCAAGGATGAACGGGACGCGGTACGGCAGGATCGCCTTGAACTCCCCGTCCCGGATCTTGACGTCGAGCGGGTTGACGCTCGCCGCGTGGATCCGGATCAGGACGTCGTCCGCGCCGACCTGCGGGTCCGGCGCATCACCGGCCTGCACACCGGCCTGGTCTCCGTAGCGTTCGACCATGAAGGCCCTCATCGTCGTGTCCTCTTCTCGTTGATGGTCGCTTCAGGCCGGGGTCGGCGTGGTCGCAAGGCTCTGCTTGACGTTGCGGGTGGTGTCGTCGGCGAGGATCTCGGGCAGGCCGCTGGCGATGCCGTGCAGGACCTGGGCGGCGACGTCGGCGGGGTCGGCCTTCTCGGCGGGAATGCCGGCGGCCATGTCGGTGTCCATGAGCCCGACGTGGAGCGCCGAGACGGCGATACCGCGGGGCGCCAGTTCCTCGCGGACCGCGTTGGTCTGCGCCCAGGCCGCGGCCTTGGCCGCCGCGTAGGCCCCGACACCGGCAGGATGCCACCACGCCAGCACAGACAGGACGTTGAACACCGCGCCGCCGCCATTGCCCTCGATGATCGGGGCGAAGGCCCGCGTCACAGCGAGCGGGCCGAAGAAGTTGGTCTCCATCTCCAGCCGCACCGCCGCCAGGTCGCTGACGATCAGTGGGGTGCCGGTGGAGATCCCGGCGTTGTTCACCAGCAGCGTCGCGTCCGAGGCGATGGCGGCCGCGGCCCGGATCGACTCCGCGTCGGTCACATCCAGGCGCACCGGGATGACGCCGGCCACGTCCACGCTCTCCGGGCGGCGCGCCGCCGCGTACACCTTCGCTCCGCGCTCGACGAGCTGGGCGGCCAGATGGCGCCCCAGCCCTCGGTTGGCGCCGGTGACCACGGCGACCGCGTCCTTCAGTTCCATGCCTGCTCCCCGGGTCGTGGGGCTCATACGGCCGAGCCCCTTGTTTAGATTATGTTCCTAATCTAAAGCAGAGAGTAGGATAGAAGTCAACCGACATCCAAGGGAGGGGGTGACCGATGGGCCGCGTTTCGCAGGCGCAGGCACGGGAGAACCGCGAGCGGGTCGTGGAGACCGCCTCCCGGTTGTTCCGCGCGCTGGGGACCCATGTCAGCGTCGCCGACCTGATGAAGGCGGCCGGCCTGACCCACGGCGGCTTCTACAAGCAGTTCGCCTCCAAAGAGGCGCTCATCGACGAAGCCACCGCCCACGCCTTCGCCGAGTTCACCCAGCGCTACGCCACCGCGCTCGAACAGTTCAGCGGGCGACGCGACGCCGCCCAGCAGGCGTTCATCGACGCCTACCTGTCGGTCGAGCATCGCGACGCCCCCGCCGACGGCTGCCCCCTCGCCGCACTTGCCGGCGACATGGCACGCGAACCCGGCAGCCAGGAGGCCCGCCAGGTCTACACCGAGGGCGTCGGGCACTTCGCCGACTGGCTCGCCACCGAGGACCAGGACGGCATCATCCGGCTGTGCACGATGCTCGGCGCACTCCTGCTGGCCCGCGCCACCAAGGACTCCCCCCTGTCAGAGGAGATCCTCACCGCGACACGGACCGCTCTGGCAGCGACCGCTCAGTCCGGCACGTGAGGTTCCGCCCGCGGTACACCGGCAGCACGACGTGGACCTGCGCGGACCTGCGCGGCCGCCCGGTCCCGGGCCGACCACAACGGGCGCGCCTCCGGAGCTTCCGGCTGACCCTTCCCGCGGCCCCGTACGGAGGTAGCCGACGGCGTCCACGAGCGTCCGGCCGGTGTTCACGCATCTACCATGAGGAGGCAAGGCCAAGAGGGGCAGGAGACTGCCTCGGACAGTGCCGCGTACGCGCTGTCACCGAGGCTGATCGACGCCGCGGCGACGTTCTCCTCCAGGTGGGCGGCCTGTGAGGTACCGGGGATGGGCAGCATGTTCGGTGCGCTGCGCAGCAGCCAGGCCAGGGCGAGCTGGGCTGGGCTGGCGTTGTGCTCCTCGGCGGCCGCCTCCAGGGGGCTCGGACAGGCCGATGTGGCGGATCTTTCCTTCGTCCTGGAGCAGTTTCAGTTCGCCCAGCGACTCCTCCAGAGGTACCTGGGGGTCGACGCGCGCCAGATGCCGGGACCCGGGCGTACGAAGCCACCCTTGGTCGCGATCACCAGTTCGTCCCGGTACGGGTGCAGGGCCTTTGCGATGAGCTGATCGGCGACGAAAGGACCGTACGCGTCGGCGGTGTCGATCAGTGTGACGCCCAGCTCGACTGCGCGCCGCAGCACCCGTACAGCCTCGGCCTCGTCCCGCGGCGGCCCCCACCTTCCCGGACCGACGAGCTGCATCGCGCCGTAACCGATCCGGTTGACCTCCAGGTCACCTCCGATCCGGAAGGTGCCCGCCGCCGCGGCAGGCGCACTGCTCGAAGGAGAGTTCACAGTCATGTACGGCCTTCCAGCTTTATGGACGTTCCCTCCGGGCCGGGCTGAGCCCTTGGGGGTGAGAGGAAGGTCCGTCTCACCGCGAGGGCGGCCGATCCGGGGCATGTCAGCCCGCTCCGCTCATGGCTTCCCCGCAGGAGGGTGTCGAACACCGGCATCCGCGGGCCTGGACCGGATTCCGGCCGGCCGCCCTCAGGGAAGCTGCGGGTAGAGCACGGAAACGCCTCCGGCCAGCGCAGCCTGCGCCTGGCGGGAGGCGTTGTCGGCGAGGATTTCGTAGGCGCCGGCGGTGATGCCGTCGACGGCGATCCGGGCGATGTCGGCGGGGTCGGACTTGGCCGCGTCGACAGTCCGGATCATGTCGGTGTCCATGTAGCCGACGTGTAGTCCGGTCACTCGGATGCCCTGGTCGGCTAGCTGCAGGCGCAGGGCGTTGGTGAGCGACCACTCCGCGGACTTGGCGGCGCAGTAGGCACCGGCCTCGGGGAAGCTGACCCAGGACAGGCCGGATAGGACGTTGAGGATCGCGCCGCCTCCGTTGGCTGCGATCTGAGGTGCGAAGCTCCGGATCACTGACAGGGTGCCGAGGTAGTGGGTCTCCATCTCCAGGCGGATGTCGTCCAGGTCGCCGGTGAGCAGGTCGGCGCCGGGAGGTGAGCCGGCGTTGTTGATCAGGACGGTCACGTCGCCGGTGGCCTGGGCGGCTGCGGCGACGGAGGCGGGGTCGGTGATGTCGAGCGCGATCGGTTTGACGCCCGGCAGGTCGACCCGGTCGGGGTTGCGGGCTCCGGCGTAGACGGTGGCGCCGCGGCCGAGCACTTCGGAGGCGAGCGCTCGGCCGAAGCCCCGGTTGGCGCCGGTGACAAGGACGGTGCTGGTGGAGAGGTCCATGGAAGGCTCCTGTTCGATGACGAAGGGTCGGATGATCGAATCGGGGGGGGCAGCTTCCACTCGCCGGTCCTGGACGCGTCGGCGGGGACCATAGGCTGTAGTAGACGGTGCCGTCGTTGCCGCGGGTGTTGCCGATGATCGCCTCGCCCACCTGCCCGGTGACCAGCACCGTGCGTTGCCCGGACGCAGAGAGGCGCATCAGCTCCGGTCGCCGGTCAGGAAGACCAGGCGGGTGGCGTCGCCGCCGACCGGTCTGCCGGCGAGGTCGGAGGAGGGTCCTCGGCTGTGCCTTGCCGACGTCGGACGTGCTCGTAACACGCTTCACTCCTCGGCGCTCTTGAGATCGAGGTGTCAGACGGGCATCCGGTTGAATTTGCGGATCCCCTTGTCGAACGTTCCGGTGGGGGCGAGGCGGCGCAGCGTGCTCATGCGTCTGGCCAGCGGGCCGGCGGTGTAGCGCAGCTTCGGCTTCGGGGCGGTGGCCGCGGTGACGATGACCTTGGCGACGACGGCGGGGTCGTCGCCGTCCTTCATCGCCGCTGCGATCACCTCGTCGAAGACGCGCCGTCGCTGCGCGTACACCGGCAGTGGGGTGTCGGGCTGCGCGGCATTGGCGTCGAAGCTGGTCTTGGTGTACGCGGGCTGGACGAGGAGCACCCGGACGCCGTGCTCGCGAACCTCGTGGTCCACCGACTCGGAGTAGCCCTCGATCGCGTGCTTCGCCGCTGCATACAGGGCCATGTAGGGCTGGGGGACGATCCCGAGGACGGAGGAGATGTTGATGACGCGCCCGCCCCCCTGAGCTCGCATGTGCGGCAGGACGGCCTTGGTCATGCGCATGACGCCGAAGACGTTGATGTTGAAGACGCTCCGGGCCTGGGCGATGGAGTTCTCCTCGACGGCACCCGCCGATCCGATACCCGCGTTGTTGACCAGGACGTCGATTCGCCCGAACCGTTCGATCACCTGCCGGACCGCGGCGTCGGCGGATTCGTCACCGGCCACGTCGAGGTCGAGGAACGTCACGCCGGCGGGCGGGGTGAGCTCCGAGGTGCTTCGGCCGGTTCCGATCACCACGAAATCTGCTGCGACCAGGGCGATTGCAGTTGCCTTGCCGATACCCGATGACGCACCCGTCACGAGTGCCACCGGCCGGGTTGTCGTCATCGTGGACTCCTCACTTCATTGAATTACGATCGTTTATCTTACGTTCGTAAGACCATACAGTGAGAACTGGCGACTGGCAAGGCGTCCGCTCCGGCAATCGCGGAAGCGTGGGGTGCGGTACCGCCAAGCGCCCAAGCGGGCAACGAAAGGGGCGGCTCAGCGCCAGGGCCGACCGCATCTACAGAGGGATTGGACGTCGGGGGGTGCGCTGCAGGGCAGCCGCCACCCGTGAGCGGCACACCCCATGGCCGGCGCACCGTCAAACTCCGCGCTCACAAACTCCGCGCCCAAGTGCAGCGAGGAGATCGGGAGCCGCCTCCTCTGATCAACCGTGCCCCATCGGGCCGGTCGCATGGGATGACCGCCCGACAGCGAGACACCCGGCGCTGACATCGGCGCGATGGCCCCTTCGCGCCGCAGCCCCAGGCAGTCGGTGGGCAGGACAGGGGGAGAGCTCGTGGGAGTGGAGTGGTTTCCCGGCGCGGGTCACCGTCTGGTGATGCGGTGCCTCAGATGTGCTGCTCGGCGCCGAGCAGGGCGAGGGCGTTGTGGATGCCCTGCTCGAGGAGGCCGTCGGAGAGTTGCCGGTCGGTCAGGGCGCGGGAGAGCTGTAGCGTCCCGGCCAGCATGCCGAGGAGGCTGAGCGCCTTCACGCGGGCCGAGGGCGGATCGTCGGGTGTCATGCGGGTGGCGATGCCGTCGATGAGGACCAGCACGCCGTCGGTGTACGCCTGCCTGGTTGCGTCCGCGCAGCGCCCGATCTCATCCAGCAGGGCGGCATTGGGGCAGCCGTCGCCGGGATTGTCGCGGTGCTGGGCTGACAGGTAATAGCGCACGATCTGTTCGAGTCCGGCCAGGCCGGGCTCCGCCTGCGCGACGATGTTCTCGTTCAGCGCGTGCAATTGGTCGGCGACTGCGGTGGCGACAAGGTCGTCCTTGGATGTGAAGTGGGCGTAGAAGGCGCCGTTGGTCAGCCCCGCGTCCTTCATGAGCGTGGCGACCCCAGAGCCGTCGATGCCGTCGCGCTTGAGCCGGCGGCCCGCCGTTTCGATGATCCGCTGCCGCGTCTCCTGCTTGTGCTCTTTCCCGTACCGCATCGTGCGCTCCTCCGCCGCCGGAAGGGCCGCTTGCCCTCCACCGACTTCCTCATCGTATGGTATTGCGAGTGTAATTTAATGGGGCGGCCAATCCTCTCGCCAGATCGCCCACCCCGCCATCGTCCGCGTCGCGGACTTCGAACGGGCCCAGCACACCCGCGCCCGCAGGTACCTGCATCCGGCGGAGCTACCTGCTGCGCGGCCTTCTGTGGTGCGGGTTGTGCGGTCGGCGGATGCAGGGTGCCTGGAACAACGGCCAGCGAACCGTCGTTGTCGACACCGGCGCGGAGAGAATCCCTCGTGGTGAAGTTGAGCAGGCCGCGCTGTGCCGACGGCTCGGCCTCGAACTGACCTACGACCATCACGGCCGAAGCATTAGCCGGGCCGCCCATTCGTCATGCATAGATCTTCAGAGTTATGCATGATCACGTGTCCGAGGGCGACACGCCCTGAAGACACATGGCCCGTCCATTCAACGCTCGGCGCGCCGCACCGCATTCTGGTCGGCACATAGTCCGCGTCCAACCGTCGGATTCGAGCCTGCACACACAGGTCCAAATGCCTGGCGTGCACGATCAACAATATTGTCACTGGTGGGTGCTGTCAGAGCCACCCAGCGACGGCTCCGCCCCGAACGGTCCGTCCCTCGCCACCTGTTCATCGGATAAGAAATCCACTGGCAGCCGGCGACGTCGGAGCCGCGACCAGGCGAAACGAAAGGAGTCCTGGTATTCAAATGAGAACCTCTTGTTCCCGTCTGGGGATGGGTGCTCGGCTCGTTCAGGTGCCAGGGCGAGAAGAGGTGAGGGCCCGGCGGGTGCCGGGCCCTCTGGGTGGGGCGATCGCCGTGGTGGCGCTCGGTGCCGGTTGGTGGGCCGGTGTTGGGCCGCCGCCCGGGGGGATCCGGGAGCGGTGCTGTGGTCTTATCGGGAGGCCTTGCCGAAGATGACTTGGCCTCCGTGGTCGATCCGGCTTGGGTCGGAGGCCTTGCCGATGGTGGCCTCGCCCTCGTCGTGGATCTTGACGTTGCTGTTGCCGCAGACCTCGGCGATGGAGATCTGGCCCAGCACGCCGACGTAGACGCTGCTGTCGCCGGAGGCCGTGCCGATGGTGGCCTGACCCCCGCCCATGAGATCGACGCAGACGTCGTCGCAGATCTCGTCGATGCTGGCCCGGGCGTTGCCTTCGACGGCGGCCAGGGTGTTGTCGACGGTGATCTGGGACCGCTTGGACATCTTGCCGATGGTGGCCCGGCCGCTGTTGTCGACGCGGACCCGTGCCCCCCAGCGCTCGGAGGGATCGGTGATGTCGCCGCAGACCTCGCCGATGGTGGCCTGGCCGCCACTGGCGAGGACGCCGCTCTGGTCGGAGGCCTTGCCGATGGTGGCCCGGCCGCCGCTGAAGATGGCGACGTAACTGCGGCTGCCGGCCTGGTCGATGGTGGCCTGGCCGCTGTCGACATAGACGTCGCTGCAGTCGCGGACCTCGCCGATGGTGAGTCGGCCGTCGTCGTCGACCTCGGCCTGGCTCTGCTCGGAGAGCTTGCCGATGGTGGCCTGGCCGCCGCGGACGCCGACGTGAGTCCGGTTGCGGACCTCGTCGATGATCGCCCGGCCGCCGCTGAACACGGCGACAGAGCCCGAGTCGAGAACCTGGCCGATGGTGACCTGGCCGCCCTTCAGGACGGCGACGCGACCGGTGACGGCCTCGTAGGTCGCGGTGTGTCCCGGACGGACAACGATGTCGAACTCGCTGAGCTCCATGGTCGTCATGGCTGATCCTTCTCGTCATGGTTTGCGTTGCGCCCTGCTGATGCGAAGGCACCGAAGATGACCGTATAGACCACGCCCTGCCCCGCAACAGCAACCGGGACAAGGTCCCCAGCCCGCCGCCGGTGGAGTTCGGCTCGCGCCGAACCGAACTCACCGACAGAACACCGCTCGCGGCCAGGACCCGAGCGCGCAAAGACGAATCGCTACTGGCCGTTCCCATCCTCCTCATGGCCGGCCCGGTCAATCTCGTTCGCCCTCGGCTTGGCTTCGTCTGCGGGCACTTCAGATTGACCACTCCAGCCAGGGACGGCGCGGCGGCGGCTGGGGAGGAAGAGGCAGGCTCTGGTCGTCAGGATGTGGCTGCGGCCTGTTGGGCCTGGGTGCGGCTGAGCCGGTAGGACTGGGTGCCGGTCTCGATGATGGTGGCGTTGAAGGTGAGCCGGTCGACGATGGCGGCGCAAAGGCGCGGGTCGGTGAACGTCCTGGTCCAGCCGCCGAACGACTCGTTGGAGGCGATGGCGACGCTGGAGGTCTCCTCCCGATCGGTCAGCACCTGGAAGAGCAGGTCGGCGCCGCGTTTGTCGAGTTCGAGATAGCCCAGCTCGTCGATGCAGAGCAGGTCGACGCGGCCGTAGCGGGCGATGGTCTTGTTGAGGACGAGTTCGTCGGCGGCCTCGACCAGCTCGTTGACCAGCCGGGCGGCCAGCACGTATTTGACCCGGAAGCCGGCCATCGCTGCCTCGGTGCCCAGCGAGATCAGCAGGTGGGACTTGCCGGTCCCCGAGTCGCCGATCAGGCAGAGTGGCTCACCCCTGCGCACCCATTCGCAGGTGGCCAGGGCGTTGACGACGGCGGGCGGGACGTTGGGGTTGGCCTCGAAGTCGAAGTCGCGCAGCGCCTTTTGGCGGGGGAACCCGGCGGCCTTGATCCGGCGTTCGGAGCGGCGGCGTTGCCGGTCCTCGCACTCGGCCATCAGCAGCTCGGCCAGGAACCCGCGGTAGGTGAGCTGTTCGCGTTCGGCGGCGTCGGCGGTGGCGAGGAACTGGTTGCGGACGGTCGGCAGCCGCAGCATCCGGCGGGCCTGGTCGATGGCGGCCTCGGCGGCTGGTTCGGTCAGTCCGCGCTGGTGGGTCAGCTGCTGGTGGGTGGTCATGAGGCATCTCCCTGGGATGCGGGACGGTGGCGCAGCAGCTGGTCATAGACGGCCACCCAGGGCGGCGGCCGGGTGTCGACCGGCAGCCTGGCCAGCCGGTGCTGGGTGAGCGAGATGATCTCTTCAGGGATCTGGGTAGGCCGTCCGACCGGTCGCCCGCCGGAGGCGCCAGCCGATGCTGGGCCGGTGCGCGGATCGGGTGAGGTCTCAGCACGGGTGTCGGCCTGGTCGGCCTGGGCGGCTTTGCGGGCCTCGACCGCGACGACGTCGGCGGTCCGCGCCCCGACGCGCAGTGCCGCGGCGATCCCGGCCACCACGTGTTCGTGGGCCATGCTGCGGTGCATCATCAGCACCTCGATCAGCGCGCGGGCGCCGGCGTCAGTGCCGTGGGCCTTGCGGACCGCGGCCCACCAGGCGTCATGGACCGGGGTGAACTTCCCGGCCGCCTGCGCCTGCTCCAGCGCGGTCGCTCCGGGCAACGCCCCCGGTTTGCGTAGCAGGACCTCCAGATAGTGGTCCAACTCCAGCCGGCAGCCGTTCTTGGCGATCAGCCGTTCATGCCGGGCCACCAGGGTGGCGCCGTCGAAGACCAGCAGCTCATCCGAATGCAGCAGCACCCGAACCCGGCGGCCGACCAGGTGCACCGGCACCGAGTAACGGTTGGTGCGCACGCAGATCTGCGCGCGGCGATCGACCCGCGGCCGGAACTCCCGCCCGGTCTGGAAGGCCTCGTCCGGCAGCGGCGCCAGCAGCGGCTGCTCGGTCGCGAAGTACTCGGCGATGGTGTGCGTCCGGGACCCGATCCGCCGCTGGTCATCAGCGGCGTCCCACTGATCGATCAGCGTGTTGAGTTCGGCCAGCGTCGACACTTTCGGGACCGGGACCAGGTGATTGCGGCGGAACCGGCCCACCTCGCCCTCGACCCCGCCCTTCTCATGGGCGCCGGCCAACCCCGGCCGGCAGTAGAAGGCTTCCAGGCCATAGTGCGAACGGAACGCCGTCCACCGCTCGGTCTCCACCCGGGCCCGGGTGAACCCCAGCACCTGGGCGACCGCCGAGCTGAGGTTGTCGTAACGCACCTTGCCGGTCGGCACTCCGCCCAGCACGCTCAGAGCGTGCTCGTGTCCTTCCAGGAACGCCTCCTGTCCGCAGGAGCGGAAGATGCGGTGCACGGCCTTGCCCGAGTACGACATCCGGAACACAAACAGGTGGCACTTGGTCACCTTCCCGGCCAGCTCCACGTACACATCACCGAAGTCCACCTCGGCCTCGGCGCCCGGCCGGTGCGTCTGGGAGATCGGCACTTCCGCCGGCCCGCGTCCGGCCTCCTGGCGGATTCCTGGGCGGCGGGCCGCGACGTAGTTGCAGACGGTGGAGTAGGAGATGCCTTCCATCTCGTGCTCGGCGACCAGCCGGTCGACGATTCTTCTGACCGTGTGGCGCTGCTTGCGCGGCGCGTCCAGGTCCGCCCGCAGCATCTGATCGACCGCCGGTTTGAACGGATCGAGCCGGGACCGCCGCGGCGGCATCCGCTTGCGCGCCTGGGGCCAGGCCGAGGTCAGCGCCTCACGCACCATCCGCCGATGCACCCCGTACTTACGTGCCAAGGCGCGCACGCCCAAGCCTTCGAGCCGCGCGTCCCGCCGGATCGCGGCGAACAACTCCACCTTGGTCATCCGAGCCATCGACGCTCCTTCACTCGGAGCGCGCTCAGCTTCCCACCGCAACCCTCAGGTGGGGCCAAAACTCGCTGGAACGGTATCGATCGTTCAGGCAGTGGGGCCGCAGCTCACTGGTAGATGGGGCCGCGACTCGTTCCTAGAACCACACCCACACCAGGCGGACGAGCGCGTTCGCGAACACCCAGGTCAGCGGCACCGATGCGCGTCAACGAGCATCCCGGATGAGACTTTTCTCTACGTTTCAAGCGCGGCGGACCGGCGGCCGCCGCGCCCGGCCCGGCAGTCCGAGCGCCGCCATACGCCAGGACGCCGCTCACGAGCCCGCGAGCCGCTAGCAGGGCCGCTGGGACTCAGATCTCAATGACGGCGAACGCTCGCCGCCTGCGAGCCCGCCGACACCACTGCGGCGCCGGCAAAGACCGTCATCGTCACGCCCACTCCAAGCAAGGCCGTGACGATGACGCCGAAGGCCGCGGCCCCGCCGACGAAGACGAGAGCCGCCAAGCCGACACTGATCCGTGTCCCGGACGTCGTCGGCCACAATCACCAGAAGGCCCAGGACGAGCTGCAGGCACATGGCCTGTTCATGCTCGCGGAGAAGGACGCGACCGGTCAGGGGCGGATGCTGCTGTGGGACCGGAACTGGGTCGTCGTCCGTCAGGCCCCATCGGCCGGCACCCGCGTCAAGCCCGGCACCACCATCACGCTGTACTCAAAGAAGATCGGCGAGTAGCACCGCCTGAACAACGGAACGCGCTCTGCATCGCGGTCCACGCCCTCGTGCCCACGCAGACGGCCGCCCGTCGATCCCACCGTCACAAAGCATGCTGCGTGGGCCTGCTCCACAGATGCACGCGCCGACGCGTGCATGGCACCGGGTGTCCCGCACATCAGCCCAGCCTTGAAAGGCCAAGGCGGGCGACATCCTGCTGTGCCAAGACGGTAGCGGTGATCGCTCCCAGACCGTCGAGGCATTGCGCACCGTGATTCCCGCCCTCAGGCAACGTGGCCTCACCCTCGTCGCACTCTGAGCGGACGGCAGGCTGGGCCTCCCGCGTTCGGTCTACACGGAGTGGGAGCCGGTGGCGGGAGGGCGGACCAGGCCGGTCTGGTAGGCGATGACGACCAGTTGCGCGCGGTCGCGGGCGCCGAGTTTGACCATGGCGCGGTTGACGTGGGTTTTGATCGTGGCGGGGCTGACGACGAGGTGGTCGGCGATGTCGTCGTTGGACATGCCGACCGCGACCAGGCTGAGGACTTCCCGCTCCCGGTTGGTCAGCATGTCGAGAGCCGGGGGAGCGGGCGGGGGGCCGTCGTCGGGCCGGGCCAGGAAGCGGGCGATCAGGCTCTTGGTGGCGGTGGGGGACAGCAGCGCGTCGCCCCGGCTGACCACGCGGATTGCCTCGATCAGTTCGGCGGGTTCGGCGCCCTTGCCGAGGAAGCCGCTGGCTCCGGCGCGCAGGGCCCGGTACACGTACTCGTCGATCTCGAAGGTGGTGAGGATCAGGACCCGCACGCCCGCCAGGTCATCGTCCTCGGTGATCATCTGGGTGGCGGTCAGGCCGTCGGTGTCGGGCATGCGGATGTCCATGAGGACGACGTCGGCGCGAGTCTGCCGAGCCATCTCCACGGCCTCGCGGCCGGTGCGTGCCTCGCCCGCCACCTCCAGGTCGGGAGCGGAGTCGATGAGCACGCGGAACCCGACGCGCATCAGCGCCTGGTCGTCGGCGAGCAGTACCCGGATGCTCACGGCCGTCCGCCCTGGGACAGCGGCAGCAGGGCGTCGACGCTGAAGCCGCCTTCCGGGCGGGGACCGGTGTGCAGATGGCCGCCGATGGCCGTGACCCGTTCATGCATCCCGGCGATGCCGTGCCCTCGGCCCGGGATGGTCTCCAGCACGACGCGGCCGTTGCCATCGTCCTCAACTCTGATGCGTAGTCCTGAGGGTGAGTAGCTGAGTTGGACGTGTGCCGCGGCTCCGTGGGCGTGCTTGCGGATGTTGGTGAGCGATTCCTGGAGCACGCGGTAGGCGGTGAGGTCGGTGGCGGCCGGCAGGGGGCGGGCCGTGCCCTCGATGCCGCGCTCGATCCGCAGACCCGCGCGGGCGAAGGAATCGACCAGTTCGTCGAATCCGGCGAGCCCGACGGTCGGCTCGGTGGGGGCGGCCGGGTCGCCCGGTTCGCGTAGCAGCCCGATGGTGTCGCGCAGTTCGTCTAGTCCGGTCCGGCTTGCCTGGCGGATGTAGGCCAGCGACTGGCGCGTCTGGTCCGGTCGCTTGTCGAGGACGTGAGCGGCGACACCCGCCTGCAGGTTGATCAGGGCGAGGTGGTGGCCCACGACGTCGTGCAGGTCGCGGGCGATCCGCAGCCGTTCCTCGGTCACCCGGCGGGCGGCCTCCCGGTCGCGGTCGCGTTCGGCGTGCCGGGCGCGTTCCTCGATCTCGGCGATGTAGTCGCGGCGGCTACGGGCGGCGTCGCCGGCCGCCAGTGCCAGGCCGCCCAGCGCGATCACGGCCACGTTCTGCCAGCCGTCCGCCCACAGGCTGGGCCGCAGTCCCGCGTGGGTGAAGGCCAGCCCCAGCACCGCCAGCCAGCCGAATGTCAGGGCCCTGCGCCGGCCGGTGGTGCCCGCGGTGTCGGCGGCGTTGTAGAGCGCGATCATGGGTGCGGCCAGCGCGAGCCCGTGTCCCCTGGTCAACGCCACGTAGAAGGCGACCGCCGCAGTGGTGACGGCGAGCACCGGAAACGGGCTGCGGCGCCGCCACATGAGCGCGACACATGCCACCCCCGCCGCCAGGCAGGCCCCGATGCTGCGCCGGTCCTGCGCGGTGGTCAGCAGCATGACCGCGTACAGGACCGCCACGACGGCGGCGTCGCAGATGTGCGGATGGCGTCGTAGCGCGCGCTGTGTCCAGTTGGAAGCGCTCATGCCCACAACGGTAGGCACCGGTGATGCGGTCGGCGTCACCTCGCCACGGTACGCCGGATGCGGTACGCCGCCTCTCCCGTACTGCGCCAGGTGGACCACACAAACCGGGTGAGAGGCGGACGACCGAGACGCGGTCCCCGGGCGATAGTCGGCCGTGCACTCACCCGACGCGAAGGACGCGATCACCATGACGGAGATATCGGTCAGGGGTCTGACCAAACGGTTCGGCCCGACAACGGCGGTACAGGACATGACCTTCGAGGTGCCGCCCGGCCAGATCACCGGATTCCTCGGACCCAACGGCGCCGGCAAGACCACCACCCTGCGAATGGTGCTCGGGCTCATCCGTCCCACCGCCGGCACGGCACTGATCGGCGGACGGCGCTATGAGACGCTGCCGCACCCGCGTCGCGTCGTCGGCGCGATGCTGGAGGCGACCGCCGCTCATCCCGGCCGTCGCGGTCGAGACCACCTGCGCATCCTCGCCCAGGTGACCGGCGTCCCGGAAACGCGCGTGGACCAGGTCCTCGACCAGGTCGGGCTCACCGAGGCCGCGGGACGGCGGGCGGGCGGTTATTCGCTGGGCATGCGCCAGCGGCTCGGGCTGGCCGCCGCGCTGCTGGGCGATCCACGGGTCTTGCTGCTGGACGAACCGGCGAACGGCCTGGACCCCGCCGGAACGGTGTGGCTGCGCACACTGCTGCGGGATCTGACCGCCGACGGCCGCACCGTTCTGATCTCCAGCCACGTGCTGAGCGAGGTCGCCCAGACCGTCGACCACGTGGTCATCGTCCACGAGGGACGGCTGTGCCACACCGGCCCGCTGGCGGAACTGGACGACCTGGAGACGGCCTTCCTGCGCCTCACCGCCACCGAGGCCTCGGCCTCCGCGGACGCCCACTGAGGAGAACCGGAATGCCAACCCTGATCAGCAACGAACTGCGCAAGCTCCGCACCATCCGCGGCCCCTGGCTGCTCCTCGCCTCCGGACCGCTGCTGACCGTCATGGGCGTCGCCGGGGTCGTCGCCGGCGACCGCGACCTGACCAAGCCCGAGGCGGTGACGGAGGCGGCCTCGCACGTCGGCCTGATGTCCGTCCTCGCGCTGGTCTTCGGCATCATCGCCATCGCCGGCGAGTACCGGCACAAGACCATCACCGACACCTACCTGGCCACACCGCGCCGCGGCCGGGTCATCACCGCGAAACTGATCGTCTGCCTGGCCATCGGCACGGTCTTCGGCGTGTTCCTGGCGGTCACGGCGGTCGCCGCCATCGCCCTGGCGTTCCCAGTCGACGGCGGCTCTCTGGACCTGTCGGACGACGGCCTGTGGCGCACCCTGGCCGGCGGCATCGCCTGGAACGCCGCCTTCGCCGCCATCGGCGTGGCCGTCGGTGCCCTGCTGCGCAACCTGTCCGCGGCGCTCGCCGCGTCCCTGGCCTGGATAGCGCTTGTCGAAGGGATCATCGGCCAGCTGATCGGTGACCTCGACCAGTGGTTGCCGTTCACCAGCGGCCAGGCGCTCGGCGGCCTGCCCACCGCACCTGACCTACCGCAATGGGAAGCAGCCTTGATCCTCTGCGCCTACACGGCGGCATTCACCGTGGTCGCCATCTCAACGTCCGCACGACGCGACGTCACCTGAGACCCCGCCAGTTGGGGGTGCGCGCTGGTCAGGGTGAGTTTCCCCCGCAGCACGGACACCATGATGTTGCCCCCGTTTGACGGCGCGGGTGTTGAGAGAGAAACGGTTCGACGATCTTTCGAAGGAGAGCCCACCAAACCAGGGTGGTTATGGCCTCTAAAGGAGGAGAACCATCTTGATGGCTCCCTGGCAAGGCCGTCTTGATGAGGGCGTGACGCAGAAGCGCCCAACCGGCGCTGATGGCTGTCGCCGCGGATCCACCGTGACGGCTTCACCACGCGCATGGCAGCCGAGGAGGCTTTGGCCGAGCTCCGGACGCGGTCAGATTCGGGTCGTGGGCCGGTCTCGGTGGGGGAGTGCCATCGAGCCGGTCCCGCCCGGGGGATCCGATCTGGAGGCGCTTTCCACGACGCCGGTCGAGTGGTTCATTTTCCGCGTTCATCCATCCGCCGCCGCTACGCCGCCAGCGAAGTGTCGCTGGCCGACCTGGCCACCTTTGCCGGGCTTGACCTTGACGTCGGCGTTACCCCTTACGCTGTGCCGCCTATGAACCAAGACACCTTGCTGCAACACGACCAGTCCTTCTTCCAAGCCCTGATGGACGCCGACACCACCCGGCTGGAGGAGTTGCTTGCCGAGGACTTCGTCCTGGTGGGCGTCGAGGACGGCGCGGTCGCCGACAAGGCCGCCCTGCTCGCCCTGATCATCCGCGGCGCCCTGCGCTTCCCCGCGATCGACTCCTTTCCGCAGGAGGCCATCGTCCGCCGGGTCGGTGACGTCGGTGTGGTCGTCGGCCGAACGAGCATGACCTTCCAGAACCCGGATGGGACGACGTTCAGCGCGGGCAGCCGCTACACCCACGTCTTCGCCGCCGACGCTTCCGGCGGGTGGCGCCTGCTCTCGGCCCAAGGCACGGCCATCAAGCCCTGACGCACCTTGGACCCCGACGCTCGAGTGCCGCGCGGTCAGGTGCGCGCGGCGCATACATGATGACCGCGACGCCGACCAGGCAGACCAGGGCGCCGGCACACCGACGCCGAGGTGATGTGGAGGCGCTGGGCCGCAGCGGCCCCGCGCAGAATGCCGGCACCTCACCTCCGGCCACGCAGCGCATGCGCAGGCCGCCGGGCCCGCTGACACAGATCAACGTGGAGTCCCCCCGTTTACCGGCGCCAGCCCTGGCCCGTGTAGTTCCCGCAGGGGTTGGCCATCAGGGCGACGTAGTTGGCGGGAGCCCCGGCCGTGTCCGGGCACAGGCCGCTGGTGAGTTTGGTGATCTGGCCGATGCCGGGGTTGTAGCGCCACTGCTGGCCGCTGTAGTTCCCGCGCGGGTTCAGCACGGCGTTGACTTCCCTGGCGGGGGCTCCGTCCGCCGCCGCTGGCGTGACCGTCAAGCCCGTGTCCCTGGAGCAGGACGTCAAGGGCGCCCTCAACAAGGTCACCCTCGGCGAGGCCGACGCCGCGCTGGTCTACCGCACCGACGTCAAGGCCGCCGGCACCAAGGTCCACGGCATCGACTTCCCCGAGTCCGCCAAAGCCATCAACGACTACCCCATCGCCACCCTGAACAAGGCCCAGCCCGCCCTGGCCAAGGAGTTCGTCCAGCTCGTGCTGTCACCGCAGGGCAACCAAGTCCTGTCCGCAGCCGACTTCGAAGCCCCCTGATCCCACCCTGCGTGGCTTGCGCCGCCGGTCGGCACGGTCGGCCGGCGGTCTTCACGTGCCGTCGACGGCCACGATCACATCGGAGGCCTTGATCACCGCGGTGACCTCGCTGCCCTCGGCCAGCCCGAGGTCACGCACGGCCTCCACGGTGATCGAGGCGACCAACCGCGTTCCACCGGCATCGAGTTCGACGTTCGCGGTGGCCTCACCGACGGTGATCTTGGTGATCCTGGCCTGGATCTGGTTTCGTGCGCTCAACCGCATCAGACACCCCCTGCTCCCCGGTCACCGGACAAGAGCGACTCCGCTGGATGTGCCCTGGGCCAGGTCCGCCATACCTCGCCCATCGCATCCCCAGCCCCTGGTACCACGGAGACGACTCAGATCGGCCGACACCCGGTCGGCGTGGGACTCCACCGCAAGTGGTCGAGGGACGGCCTAGCACCGGGTGGCCAGGGCGAGGAACCGGTGGGGCGGGTCGTCGTAAGAGTCAAGGCGCCACCCTGCGGCGGCCGTCAGCCGCCCGAGAGGTCCGCGCGCCAGGGGTTCGTCCGGCTGCAGGGTTCGGCCGTGCCGCGCGGCCAGTGCGGCCCGTCCGGATGGATGGAAGACGATCAGCCTGCCGCCGGGGCGGGTGATGCGGGCCAGTTCCGCCAGCCCGGCCGCGGGGTCCGGCATGTGCGGCACCAGTCCGGCCGCGAAGACCGCGTCGAATCGAGCGTCTGAGAAGGGCAGCCTGCGGGCGTCGGCCAGCACCAGGACGGCATCGTGGGCACGGCCGGTGCTACGGGCGACGTCCAGCATCTGCGGGGTGATGTCCACGCCGACCACCCTCCCCGCGGGACCGGCCGCCTCGCGCAGGGCGGGCAGCGCGCGTCCGGTGCCGCAGCCCACGTCCACGACGTTCGCGACGGCCGGGATGGCGGCCTCCTCGACCGCGGCGGCGTAGGCGGGCATGTCATCGCCGAACTTGGCGTCCCAGGTCGCCGCGCGGGGTCCGAAGAACGCCCGGCTCTCGGCGATGAACCAGTTCCCGCGCCCGGCCAGGTGCAGTGCGGCATGGCGGATCACCGGCCACGAAGGGTCATATAGGTCGATCACGATGTCGGCGTTGTTCTCCTCGTCACCGCCGCCACGGTGGGTGCGCAGCCAGATGACAACGTCCCAGCCACCCGCCGGCGGACGGGCACGCCACTCGTTCCCGGCGGCGAGCATGACTGTCTCTGGGATCCGTTCGCTCACCGCGCCGCCGCCGGTGTGGGGCCACGCGCAGCCGCGCCCGTCAGCACGCAGCCGGTCGGCCAGCCGCTCGGCGAACACGCCCGCATACCGACCGCCATCGACCACCACGCACACGGCGCCGTCCGGCAACATCCCGGCCACCCCGTCCATGACTTCGCGCCAGCGGCCGATCTGCTCCTCGCTCATCGACCCCCGCGCCGGCCCCGCCACGGCATCGCTCGTCATACATCCCATCATGCAGAAGCAACACTAAGACGACCAGTAAGTGGGCAAATGCGAGATCGAAAGGAAGATTTCCCTCGCATGTGCTGCCTGTCGGTGCGTTTGCGGGCCGCGGATCATCAGCGGTTTCGGCTTGGTGACCGTGTTCCCCGGCGTGCCTTCAGGTTTCGCGCCGCGCTGGACCCCCCGGGGTGGCGGGAGTCGTCAGGGGCGGCTCGGGGTCGCGCGGATGAGGACGAGTGATCCCTGGTAGGACGGCCGCGTGCGGAGGGCCCGTGGCGGGCGTCCCAGGTGCCGTCGGCCAGGTCGCGGGCGAGCCGTTCGGCGCAGGCGGTGGCGGTCTCGGCCGGGTCGAAGCTCCAGGCCGAACAGGCCATGCGGGCGCCGGGGTCGAGGAGCATCTCCGGCCGGGCGTAGTAGGCCTCGTTGAACCCGTCGGTGCAGTCGGCGGGAATCAGCACCGGTGTGACACGGTCGTGCTGTCGAGGAGGCCGGTGATGTCGGCCATGGGCGGGTAACGGCGGGCCTCGGTCTCCAGGACCAGCGGCGCGTAGTCGTACAGCCAGAAGTCCCACACCGACGATCCCGCGTGGGGGTTCGGGGCGGTGAGCGGACTGGCCCCGATTCTGCTCCAGGGCACCGACCGGGGGTGGCGGATCTCCGGGACCGCCATCCTGTGCTGGGAGTGGATCAGGGCCTGGCCGCCGGGCATCCCGCTCGACCGGGTCGACGCGGTACTCGACGAGCTGGCTCTCATCGCCGACAGGATCTCACGACCACCGCCGGACAGGTCCGCGCCCGGTGACCGACCCCCGCTGACGGCACGCCCGTTCCCTCACCGGCCGCCGTAAGTGTTTGGGACGAAATCAAGGAAGACCTGCTGGCCTGCCGCGTACGCGCCGAGGTATGGCTGGGTGAAGTCGAGGGCATCGACCTCACTCTCACTTACCTCCGGCAACGACTCGCCCAAACCAACTTTCCGACGCACGCGATCGCGGCCTGAGCGGACGACGAGTGGTTGCGGCCGTGGGAGGCAGCAACGTTTGTGCGTCGGTTTGAGCGACGGTTGCGGGTTCGCGTGGGCGGCGGTGTTGATGAGATTCAGCGACGGTGAAGTGTCGATGGATCGGTGAGGGGCCTCTTCTCCCGAACGTGATCCCGGCTGCAAGGGAGGGCCTGCCGATCCCAGGGGCCGTCCTGCGCCGCATCCTCTGGCATGGATGGATCTCCGGTCAGTTCCAAGACAGGCGTTGGCGCAGGTGGACTGGTCGGGCGAGGTTGTTCTGCCGTGCACGCGCCGATCAGCGTCCGGGTCATGCAGCGCCCGGTACCCGGGCCGAGCGGGTGGGGCTCAGTCCGGCATGTGGGGCACTGCGCCAGGTGACTTGGCGGCGGTAGAGCCGGACGAGGAATCACGGGATCCTGGAGCAGGATCACCCTGGCCACGCTTCTCCGCAGCTAGCCCGCCGCAGGGTCGTCGGTGCAGAGTTGGGTGGTCAGAGTGGCGTAGGCCCATTCTTCCCACCTGTCCGGTGACCAGCCGCGGTCTTGGACGAAGAGCAGATACAGCTGGGGGCTGAGCAGGCCGAACAGCAGGTCGGCGGCCATGGCGACGGAGACGCCGGGGCGGGCGCCGGGCTTGTCGACCAGGGCTCGGGCCGCGGCGTGCTGCACGGTGAAGCGCGGATCGGCGTCGTCGGGCCATTGCGCGGCGATCTGCGGATCGGTGGCCGCGGCGGCCGCGATCAGCGGCATGATCGGGGCGACCCGGCCGAGGATCTCACCGGTGCCGCGCACGTGCGCGCGCAGGTGGCCGGCCGCGGTGGGCGCGGCGCACGCGGCGCGGAACCATTCACGGTCCATGGTGGCCACCGGCTCGACATCGCCGGCGATGGACGTGTCCACGACGTCCTTGAACAGCGTGCGCTTGTTGCCGAAGACGAAATAGACCGTCTGAACGGCCACGCCCGCCCGGTCGGCGACCTCCTGCAGGCTCGTCGCCCCATAGCCCTGCGCCACGAACAGCTCTCGCGCCGCCTGGATGACCTTCTCGCGGGTGCGGCGGGAGCGCTCGGCGCGTTTGTCCGGCCGCTTGACGGTGTCCATGGTTGCGAGTATATCTCTAGAGTCGAACACTAGAGTTTAACTCCAAGAATCGAGGAGAGTCATGGATCAGCCGAACGCCGCTCAGGGCGTGGACGCGGACAGGGCCGATACCGAACGCGGCCAAGAGGAGGCCGTCCGAGGCGAACTGGAGGGGTACTACCGCGCCGGCAAGCCGCCGTGGGACACCGACGTGACACCGCCTGAGCTGGTCGCCCTGGTGGAGGGGGCCGGTGGGCTGCCGCCCGGCCGCGCTCTGGAGCTCGGCTGCGGCACCGGAACCAACGCCATATATCTGGCCCGGCACGGCTGGGACGTCGTGGCCGTCGATCTGGTCGACCGTGCGGTCGAGCAGGCCCGGGCCAAGGCCGCCGCGGCGGGGACGGCGGTGCGGCTGCTGCGCGGGGATGCCACCCGGCTCGATGAGCTGGATGTGCCCGGCCCCTACGACGTGTTCTTCGACCTGAGCTGCTACTGCGGCATCCCGCCGCACCGACGCGACGCCTACGCCGCCGGACTCACCCGCCGCGCCGCTCCTGGCGCCCGGCTGCTGATGTTCGGGTACGGGCCCGAGGCGTTCGACGACCCGATCTCCGGCGTCACCGCCGACGAGCTGCGCGCCAGGTTCGCCGGCTGGGAGCTCGTCGACACCACACCTGGCACGAACCCGGTGCCCACCTTCTGGTTCACGCTGCGCAGCATCGCCGGACAAGCATGAGCCGCGCGACGGCACCACGAGGCCGACATGGGCCGGCCGACCTTGGGCTCAGACCGGCGCGGCGACTCCCGCCCGGCGCTCGTTCCCGCCCGATCGTGACTCAGCCACACCATCCAGCGAAGGAGATCTGATGCACACCGTTGTCAACGTCCAGCAGGCGGAAGCGTGGAACGGGTGGGAGGGGGCGGTCTGGGCCGACAACGCCTCCCGCTACGACGCGATGATGGGCGGCTTCAACCAGCCGCTTCTGGAGGTCGCCGCGATCGGCGAGAACGACACCATCCTGGACGTCGGATGCGGCACAGGGCAGATCACCCTGCTGGCCGCACGCCGGGCGACGCGAGCGCGGGCGGTCGGCGTCGACATCTCCGAACCCATGCTGACCCGCGCCCGCGTCGACGCGTCCGAACAGGGTATCGTCAACGTGCGGTTCGAGCAGGCCGATGCCGAGGTCCACCCCTTCGAAGAGGGTGGATTCGATGTCGTCATCAGCCGCGGCGGCGCCATGTTCTTCTCCGATTCCGCGGCCGCGTTCACCAACATCGCCCGCGCGCTGCGTCCCGGCGGCCGGATGGCGTTCACCGTCCCGCAGGCGGGCGGCCCCGACAGCGAGTACGCCCGGGCCACCGCCGCGCTCGCGCCACTGATGCGCCGCCCCTCGCCCGCGGCCCAGGGCATGGGATCGCTGTCCGACCCCGACCGCATCCACCGCGTACTCGGCGAGGCCGGTCTGGCGGAAGTGAACCTGCGGCCGGTCGAGGCGCCGATGGACCATGGCCGCGACGCCGCGGACGCCTCAGACTTCATCCTCGGCCAGGCCCCGGTCCGCTTCAACCTCCAAGACGTGGACCAGGCCACCGCCGCTCAGGCCCGCGAGGAGCTCCGGGCCGGACTCGCGGCCTACGAAACTCCGGGCGGAGTCCGCATCCGCGGCTCCGTATGGCTGGTGAGCGCCATCCGTCCCTGAGCGTCCGACAGGCGCCCACATCACCCCTGGGCCGCCGATCCACGAGCCGCCATGCCAGGCCGTGCCGTCTGCGGACGACTTCGATGCTTCACCCTCCTGCGATCGTCAGGCCGCGCCCAGGCAGAGCCGACATTTCCGTCATCGGACCGCCGACATCTAGCACCAGCGCCAACCCCTGAGCCCCTTACCATCATGAGGAACCCCAGATCATGAACTTGTTGTTGTGGATCCTGCAGGCCGCGCTCGCGGCGCTGTTCGCCGCGGCGGGGGCGATGACAATCGCCCAGCCCAAGGACAAGCTCGAACCCAAACTCCCCTGGACGACCGACTTCGCCGCCGGCACCATCCGCTTCATCGGCCTCGCCGAACTGGCGGGCGCGCTCGGACTCATCCTGCCCGCCGCCACCGGCCTCACCCCGATCCTCACCCCACTGGCGGCCACCGGCCTGGCTCTGCTGATGGCGCTGGCCGCACTTACCCACCTGCGACGGAAAGAGCTCACAGCGATCGCGCTCAACACGGTATTGCTGATCGCAGCGGCGGTCATCACCTGGGGCCGCTTCGGCCCCTACGCGCTGTAGAAGCCCCGCTGCCATGCCGACCACACCGACACCGAGCCCGCTCATCACCGAGCCCACCGGCACAAAGGCCGCACGGCCGGACAACTGCGCGTCATGCTCGTCGACGAGCCGGTCGAAGATCCGCTTGGAGGTGTGGCGCTGCCGGCGCGGCGCATTCAGATCGGCCCGCAGCATCGCATCGATCACCGGTTCGCAGGGATCAAGCCGCGTGTCCCGCGGGTCATCTTCTTGCGCGGCTTCGGCCACGCGAGTCCATTGCCTGCCGCACGGTCGGGTGCGAGACTCCGTGCTTGCGCATCACTGCGCGGATAGACAGCCCATCTCGTACATCACGGCGGATGGCCGCGTACTAGGGCTGCCGCGCCATCCAGGCCCCCTCACGGTGGGTGACACAGCGGATACCTCCACTGCAAGCCCTGAGGGCGTTGCTGAAAACGCATCAACACAGCAACCCGACGATCAGGGCTGTTGCCCAAACTCATCGACAAATGTTGCCGCTAGACGCGGACGAAACCACGACGAGCCCGTACCTTCGGACGGTTGCCGCTGACCGTGGGCCGCACAGGTGAACTGGCTGTGAATGGCGGTGGCTCGTTCTCGGGTCGCCTTCGGCGGCACCGCCGGGACGAAGCGGCGCTGTCCCGGGTCGGCGCCTCGCCTCGGTGTCCGCAGTGGATGACCTGCGTGGTGTCGGCTCTGTCCGCTGCGAGGACGCGTAGAACGAAGAGGACGGGTAGGTGAATACGACAAGTTCTCGTAAAGGAGGATGAAGTGGCGGCCCATGTGGAGGTCGAACGCAAGTACGAGGCCGGTAGCGGCTACAGCCTTCCGGACCTGCGGGAGGTACCCGGTCTGAGCGCCGCCGCCGAGCCCCGAACACTTACTCTCATCGCCCACTACTACGACACCGCCGACCTGAGCTTGGCGCGCCGAGGCATCACGCTGCGGCGCCGTACGGGCGGCACCGATGACGGCTGGCACCTCAAGCTGCCCAGGAACAAGGGTGGGCGGGACGAGATCCAGCGGCCGGCCGGAGCGGCTGGCATGCCGCCGCCCCCCGAACTGGCCGACCTGCTCCTCGCCCACACCCGCGGCCGTCCGCTGGTGGCGGTGGCCGAGATCCGCACCGACCGTACCGAGCGCGCACTGCTCGGCCGGAGCGGCACCGTGCTGGCCCAGCTGGTCGACGACAACGTCACCGGCATCCGGCTGGAGCCGCGTGACGAGGGCGTGACCGCCTGGCGCGAACTGGAGGTGGAGCTCGTCGACGGGGAAGAGGATGTGCTCGACGCCGTCGGCGAACACCTGACCGGCTCGGGCGCGCGCGCCAGTGAGGCGCCGAACAAGTTGTCGATCGTGCTGGGCGCCGACGCCGCACCCGGCGGCCATTCCGTCGAGATGCGCAGCACCGCCCAGGTGATGTCCGCCTATCTGAGCGCACAGGCCGCGCGCATGCTGGCCTATGACCCCCGGGTACGCCTCGCCGACCATGACGACGACTCGGTGCACAAGATGCGCACCTCGATCCGCCGGTTCCGGAGCATCCTGCGCACCCACCGCAAAGTCCTGGACCGGTCTCGCGTCAATCCACTGGATGCCGAACTCAAGTGGCTGTCCGACGTGCTCGGCGAAGTCCGCGACCTGGAGGTGCTCCGGGCGCGGTTCCACACCCAGCTCGCCGACCTGCCGGGACGTCTCTCCGAGCCGGGCTGGCTGCTGGAGATGGAGCACCAGGAACTCCAGACCCGAGAGCGGCTGCGCGACGTCCTGCGCAGCCAGCGCTATCTGGCCCTGCTGGATCGCATCGACGCGATGGTCACCGATCCGCCCGTCCGCCGGAAGGCGCACAAGGCGGCGCGCAAGCAGCAGCAGAAGATCGTGGCCAGGACTTGGCGCAAGATGACCGACGCCTACCAGGAGGCGGAGAAGGCGCCGCAGGACGGTGACCAGAACGCCGCCCTGCACAAGACCCGCAAGGCGGCCAAACGGCTTCGCCACACCGCCGAGGCGGCGGAGCCCGTCCTCGGCAAGCAGGCCGCCAAGATCGCCCGGCGCGCCGAGAAACTGCAGGACGTCCTCGGTGACAACCAGGACAGGATCGTCGCCGCCAGGCATCTGGAACAGATGACCCCCGAGCCTGGCAGCACCTCCGACGCCTACACGCTGGGGTCGCTGACCACGCTCCAGCGATACGACGACCCGCTGACCGACCTGCCCCGGACCTGGCGGAAGGTGGCTGACCGCAAGCTGGTCAAGCGGTTGTAGGCGCACCGTTCACCCTCTCTACCGGGTGGTGGCGCCCGGACGCCGGGCGCCACCACCCGGTTACACCTCGATGAGGTCTCCTGCAGGACGATCTGCCCGACGGTCCGAGCGCGATGAACGGCGGCCAGCAGCATCGCCAGGAAGCTGATCGTTGATCGCCTGTACCCGTCGCTCGCACGCTAAGTGATCGAAGCGGTGGCGCCCCAACCCTGCCTCGGCGCTCTCGTCATGAACGACAACTCCGAAACGGACTATCTGCAGTTCATCCGGGACCTGGCCTGGGCAGATCGCTGCTACGGGTGGGGCTGGTGGAGACTGACCGGCGCGGTCAGCAGGGCATTTCGATGCGATAGCGCTGCGCTTCGGTGGCCGGCCTATTGGTCTGAGATGCGCAGTCGCTCGCGGACCATCCGCTCGACCAGGATGGGGACGAAATCGCGGATGGGGTTGCCGTCGAAGCGGTGGTGGACGTCGCTCACTGTCTGTGTGACCTGGTCGTGGGTGTAGGCGTCGGCGAACGACTCTTGGAGGCGGCTGGTCACCTTTTGCAACGCCTGCTGTTCACGTTTCGCCGAGTTCCCTTGGGGGTGTTGTGCCGGTGGATGCTCTGCGGTCACCGCTGTGTCCCCTTGCTGACGGGAGTCGTTCTTGCGTCGACTCCTAGCGTGCGACCGTTTCGGCGTGGGGGCAAGGCGCGGTCTTGCGATGGGGGACGCCCGGAGCGGGGGTGTTGGCGGTGATCGCCACGCTGACCAGGGAGATCAGGAGGGTGACGTCACCGTGGCTGTCCAGTCGGACCCCGACCCAGTCCCTGCCCGGCGCTACCGTCACGCCGCTGTTGTCGGTGAGTGCGCTGCCCATGCGCCGTACCACGGGCCAGGTGAGGTAGACCTCGGCTGCGTCCGGGGTGTGCAGGTGCACGATCTGACGGGTCTGGAACGCCAGGCCCCTGCCGGTGCCGTCGCCGGCCCGGCACACCGTGAGCGCAGGCCAGGCACGCAACTGCTCAAGCGCGAGGTCAGCGAAGCCTTGACGTGGGTGGACAGCGCTCATAGCGCCCATGCTGGAACAGCCGCCGATCGTGCCGATACCCCGGAGACCTAAATCGTTATCAACCTCACCATCCAGAGGGGACCAACAGTTCACCTGCGCGCCCAGCGCGGGTCAACGGACCGGCGTCTGGCTGGCACTGGTGCAGGAAGGCGAGCGGCCCGACGGCCACGCCCGCATGCCAGACCTGAAGCTGACGGAGGTCGGCGTGGAGGGTGTTCAGGCGGTCTCGACGCTCTGAAGGCAGGCTCTGCGAAAGGTGACCCATCGTCTGCGGCGGGCGTTCGCTGGCACCCGTTCCGACGACAAGGTGATCGAGGCGGTGACCACGGCCCGTCAACGGTTCGATGGCAAGCCCATCCGCGACTCCGTCCCCATCCTCGTCGGACCGGATCGCCGGCGAACGGCTGCGCGTATCAGATCAGCTGCCGGCCCCGCGGCATCGGCCAGCGGGCTGATCGGATCGTCTGGCGGGGCGATTAGGACGGGCTGTCCGGGCGATTAGGACGGGCTGTCCAGACCGGACCGCCTGGCGGAGTGGTGAGCAGAGCCCGAGGTGACCGGCCGGTCGGCCAGGACGGCGCGCAGAGCCTCCGCCAGTGTGAGGTATACGGGAATGCAGGCGGCCAGCCGACTCACCTTCAGCGCCTGGATCACCTGGAGGCTCGGCCCGGCCATCCGGGTAGTGGTCCCGTGGTCCAGGGCATTTCGATGAGCGTCGCCCAGCACGTGGATGCCGCCGCTGTCGATGCCCAACATGTCGGTCAGATCGAACACCAGTTGCTCACCGGGGCAGCGCCGCGCGTCGTCGAGATAGCTCCGAAGACGCGCGTGGCTACGCTGATCGACCTCTCCCACTACAGCGATCACTGTGACCTGGCCGGGCAGATGGCGGTGGGACAGTTGAAGGCTGCGCATGATGGGCATCCTTCCTCGCCCGGTAGCGGCGAGATGTTCACTCGGGGGCCATTCGTGGACAAATGATGAAAGATCGCCACCGCGGACAGGACTACCGGTCGTCGCGTCCGCGGGGACGGCCGACTCCCAGGTGCCCTGGGACGTCGGCGTCCCAGGGCGGGACGGTCTTCGAACCGGCCTGGTGGGCCAAACCTGCCTGGTACCTGATCTCCACCGGCGACCGGCGTGCTCTCACCGTCCGCCCAGCGCGCCCTGGCCGAACGCGCTAGAGCCACCACCACCGAAACCCCGGGAAGCCGCGCGGTCTTGCTGGGGAGTCCCAAGGAGGCTTCTCCCCTGCGGACGAGTTGGCCACCGTGCTCTGGCCGGGGCGGTTGGAGGGCGAGTTCGCCGAGACCGGCCTTGACTCGCCCAGCCGCCGTAAAGACGCCCTTTCAACCTCGGTAGCGTGCAGAACGAGCTCACAGAGAGGCCCTCACTGAGCTGCGCCGGTGTGGAGCGCCCCAGGTCCGCGCGATGACCAGGCGAACATACATCTCCAAGCGGGGGGCAGCAGGGATGTATGGGCGCCCGGCGCTTGTGGGTGGACCGCCTGCTTGAGCAGCCACTGAGCCGCAGGCTGGTGGCGATCCCGCTCGCACTGATCGTGGTGATCACCGTCGTGGACCTGCAACTCCCGACGACCGTCCATCTGGGCCCGTTCCTGGTCATCGCGCCGGCCCTCACCGCCTCCATCGCCGGGACCCGGACCACCGCCGCAATAGCGGCCGTGACAGTGGCGGCCCAGATGCTCATCGCCGTGTTCCACGGCGGGCTGACCACAGCCAACCACGTGGCACAGATCATCGCGCTGACCATGCTCTCCGCGTTGGTGGTCTTCTTGCAGTTCATGCTTGAACGGCGTAGCCGGGCGCTGAGCCGGGTGCGGTCGGTGGCCGAGGCGGCACAGCGGGTTCTGCTACGGCCGCCGCCCCGCCGGATCGGGCCCTTGCGCGTGGCCTGGCTGTACCTGGCAGCCGAGGACGAGACCCAGATCGGGGGCGACCTGTTCGCGGTCACCCGCGCCGCCCGCCCCGCCACCCGGGTGGTCATCGGCGACGTCCGCGGCAAGGGCCTGGCCTCCATCGGCGAGGCCTCAATGGTGCTGGGAGCCTTCCGCGAGGGCGCTCACCGGTACGCCACCCTGCCCGACCTCACAGCCGTCCTCGAAGACAGCGTCTGCCGGAACCTGGAGGAGCTCGCCACCGAGCACGACCTCGGCGAGCACTTCATCACCGCCCTCGTCCTGGACATCCCCGACTCCGGCCCGCACGCCGCCATGATCAACTGCGGACACCCGCCGCCGCTGCTGGTGCACGATCACCAGGTCACGACCCTGCACCCGCGCCGCCCCACACCCCCGCTCGGCATGTGCGAACTCCCGTCCCGGCCCGCCGCACCGACCCGTTCACCTTCGAGACCGGTGACATGCTCGTGCTCTACACCGACGGCGCCATCGAAGCCCGCTCACCGGCCGGACACTTCTACCCGCTCGCCGAACGAGTCGCCTCCTTCCCCGCGACCAGCCCCGACTCCCTGCTGCACCACATCCACAGCGACCTGCTCACCCACATCGGCGACCAGCCCGCCGACGACACCGCCCTCCTGATCATCAAACGCAGCCCACCCATCACCCCCAACTGCCGCACCTCACAGCCCACACCCTCAACGACCAGCCCCCTGACCCGCCGGGACCGCACCCAGACCGGCCAAGCCCCAGCCGATCCCGGTCCCGGTCGCCGCAAGCGAGCGAGGAAAATGCCTGACGGCGCCCAGTGGTTCCCCCAGCGCCAGAACCTCCCAATGCCCGCGTCGATCAGAACCGGTCCCTGCCGGGTCACTTGCCAAGAGTTGTCCGCAGGCGTCGAACAAGTGCACGAACAACGCCTTCGCGCCGTCGAAGGACTCGCCGAGTGCTCATACCGTGAGGTAGGCCCAGTCGTCCAGATTTCAACGGTGGGCGACCTCGATCGCCTCCTGGTGTGTCACATCGCCGACCATGCGCGCAGGGCAGTAGCGGTTCCCTTCGCCGCGGTGGTCATGGAAGCGAAAGCCGGAAACGATCCTGAGGATCTCGCGCACCTCTCGGTGAGCTGTGCTTTCGCTTTACGACATAGTCGTAAAGCGAAAGCGGTTCAACGCGGTTGGCAAGGGAAGTGTGTTCAGGTCTTGGGGACGACAGGCCGGCCGTCACCGTGTCGTAGACACCCTTGCGCTCCCCCTTGCTGAGGACAGGCTGACGCCGCTCTAGGATGAACAACTGTGTCCGAGGATCGGCCCGGACATGACCCAATCAAGAAGGGAGAGTCATATGTGTGCCGTAGAAGGACACGCGCAGCAGACGTGTATGTTCTGCCAGACGTCCTACTGCTCGCTCTGTGACGGGCACCCCGGGGATGGAAGTTGTCTCCCGCCCGAGGGCAGCACCGCCCCGGAGGCGGGAAACGGGCGTTGCCTCCAACTCGCGGCAAGCGCTGCCACAGCGGGGGTGGTGAGTAATCCTGTCTCCTAGTTGAGTGCCGACGCCCCCATGCTGGGGCATCGACATTTTGATCCGGCGGCTCTCCTGGAATCCCAGGAGAGCCGCTGCTTGGGTCCTCTGCCGCCCCGCCGTGGACGGATCCCGGACATGTTCCATACATGTCTAGAAAGGGCGATAAACTGGCAAATTGGCTTGGAAGTCCTGAGGCGTATCCGCTGGTATCGGGTCGACGGGGGGTGCCACGCCCCTGGGACGCCGCCATGACCCGCCGGAATGCCTATCGAACGGATCGCGACGCGGCAGGTTCGGCGCCGCCGCGGCCGGCCAGGCTGGACCACCATGCCGACCTCGCGCAGCTCGGCATGCACCCGCGGCGACCCATAAGGTTCAAGCGGTGTGCACTATGCGGATCTGCTCGGCCAGACGCGTATCGCCGGCGCTCCGCGCGCGGCCCTGGCCGCAGCCGCCCCTGCGGGCCAGCTCGACAGCCTTGGCCGATCAAGGGGGAAGTCCCCTACCCGGGAGCCCTTCCGGCGCCCGCGTCGATCAGAACCGGTCCCTACCGGGCCACTGGCTTACGGCCGTCCCGCAGGTTCGCGCACACCGGACAGGCCGGCAGTGAAGGTGCCGGCCCTCACCCCCGGGTTGTCGGAGGTGGGGGCCGGTGGGTCAGCGCTTGCCGCAGTTGCGGAGCGCGGCGTCGTGCCCGAGGGGCGTCCGCTCGTAAGGCCCCCCAGGCAGCATGCGCCAGGGGTCTCCCGCGACTGAATCGCCGGAAAACCCGCGGTACTTGTAGTAGTCCTCGAACTCCACGCCGTCGAAACGGGCGGCGCCGAGGATCTCCAGCGCCTGCCTATGGGAGGCGCCGGTCCCCAGCAGCCGGCCGTAGCGCAGGCCGGGCTGGCTGTGCTTGGTCGTGTTCCCCTCGACCTTGGTGTAGTCGCCCGCGGCTCCCAGAACCTCGATGATCATCTGACGGCTGGGAGCCGTTCCGGTGAAGGCTCCTGCCCAGAACTGGACCTGCTGGTACTCGCGGGCGTCGAACAAGTGCACGAAGAGTTCCTTCGCGCCCTCGGGGGACTCGCCGTGTGCTCGTACCGTGAGGTAGCCCCAGTCGCAGAGATCGCGACGGTGGGCGATCTCGATCGCCTCCTGACGCGTCCCGTCCTCGAGTTCACGCACACCGCAGTAGCGATGCAACACACCGACTCGGTCTCGGTGACGAAAGCCGGCGACGATCCTGAGGATCTCGCGCACCTCTTGGCGGGTTGCGCTCTCGCGGGCCACGACGTAGTCGTAGAGCATAAGGGGCTCGATACGGTTGGCGAGGAAGTCGTCCAGCTCCTGGGCAGAAATCCCGCTCGCCACCGCGTCGTTGTAGACCCTGCGCTCGCCTTCGCTTAGGACGGACTGACGCCGCTCGGTCTCCAACATGTGAACCTCCGGTTCTCTTGTTCGTAGTGATCCTTTTCTGGAACCGTCCGATCCCCACAAGCCTGGGCAACTGCGGGTGTCCCCCCGCCCCGGATCTGACGCCGCGTTCTCCTGGCAGAACGAATTGCTCACCTGGTTCCGCGGGGTGATGGACGCACCACAACAGCACGACGCCGCCGAACCCGATCTGGAGCTTGTCGACTGGAGAGGTATCAGTTCACGCGTGCTTTGGCTCCGGGCCATGTGATGTTTCCGTGACGTGCCAGCGCCGTCTGGACGGTCCTGAGTGCAAGAAAGTCCTGCCGGTCATCGGCCGGACACAGCCAACCGAGAACGGAGTGTCAATCATGACATCTGGGATCCGGCGCAAGAGGCGGACCAGGACGGAGCATGTGCGGACGGTTCGCGCGTTCTTCGCCCAGATCATGCTCATGCTTGCGCTGGGGGTGCTGCTCCTGACGGCGGCCTCCCCCGACAACGCCCTCTGGCAGTCGCTTCTGATTCCCCCGGGGTGGACGGTCGCGTGCGTCATGTCCATGCTCCACTGGGAGAAGATGATCGACCGCCTGCGTGAGCGGTGGTCGAACGTCTCTGCGAATCAGGAACTAACCGAGAAGCTGCTCGACCGCTGGGGCCACGCCTGGCTCCTGCTCTGGTTGGGCACCCTCCTCGGCGGGCTCGCGTGGGCGCTCCTGGTCCTCACGAGCTACCTCCCGCAATACTGACCGGCGGCCCACAGGCCACCGTCACCTCCGCGGCCGCGGCCGCCGGGTCGGTCCAGTAGACCGCCCGGCGGCCCCGGCCGTCCTTTTGTTTGTTGTTTTGAGCTGCCCGTAACCTCTAATTAGTCGTAGGCGATCGTGACGGTGGCGCTCCGCCAGGAGCAGAAGCCGTCGACCTGGACGAACCTTCTGTCCGGTCTCTGGATCGCTTGAAGCGACATGCTTTCCAGGACTATGGGGAAGGGCCGTTCCAGCAGAATGCGGGGGCCAGCTGCGCGGAATAATGAAAGAAGTTGCTCGCTCGTACGAGCGATCATCTCCAGGTTCCCGGATCGCCGAAGCTCGTCTGGATCATCGTGATCACGTCCGGCGTGTTGTGTGAACGTGAACGGCGGCCCCGGGGCATCGCTCTTACACGATGGTTGGACGAGGTTCCCTGCTCCTGGACACTTCATCCGCGCTTGCCCCGGCGCCTTTCCAATAGCCATGGCCCGCCGTGCTATGCGCCGCAGTCGCGGTCGGTCGCGCTCCGGGCTCTTGCGGTTCATGACACGGGGCGTCGGCGGTGCGGCCGGTACGAACTCCTCTCCCTGAACCAGGGATGATCCAAGTCTCAAGGTGTCCACTAGCGAGGGAAAAGTCCCTTTGATGACGATTTAAGTTCTCGGGGGTATCTCCGAGGTTGCCGACTGCTCCAGCATGGCGGCATGGGTGCTGCGTCCCACCCTCATCAGGGGTTCGCTGACCAGGCGCTTCGGCAGTTGGGTGCGTGGCCTGCGCTCACGGTGTGCCGGGCGGTCGACGGCGCGGGCAGGGGCCTTAAGGTGGGCACCCGCCAGATCGTGCACCTGCACGCCCCGGACGAGGCCGAGGTCTACCTGACTCGGCCGGTGGTGCAACGCATGGCCGATGCGCTCACCGACAGCGGCGGCGTGACGATCGAGCCGGGTGCGGACTGGGTGCGGGTGCGCCTGGACCACCCTGGTGATCTCACGCTGCTGGGCTCGCTGGTGAGTGTGGCGATCAAGACCAGCACCCCGGTCGTGCCGCATCGCAGGATCCCGCCCTGCCCGCACGCTCAGACGGCCGCGCGCGAGCAATCAACGACTTGCCGCGGAGGGGGAGAGCGGTGACCGCACAGCACCCACCTGCACACGACACCAAGAACGACTCGGCCGTGCGTGAGCACCAGGCGCTGCGGGAGGTGACCACCCGCCTCCGTAAGTCGTTCGCCGCCACCCACACAGATGAGCAGGTCACCCGGGCGGTGAGCGATGCCCATCACCGCTTCGACGGCAAACCCATCCGTGACTTCGTCCCCATCCTGGTCGAACGGATGGCCCGCGAACAACTACGCGCCCCTCAGACCGACAGCCCAGCCCCACGACAGCGCCGCACCATCGTCTCAAGGCTGGCCTCGAGCCTTCACCGGGCGATGAGTCGTGCGTGACTGTTTGGGCGAGGGAAGTGCCTCCGAGCTGGGAGGATAGGGGTCTGTCGAGGGTCCCGTCCGCGGCGAGTCCCCGGGCCGCCGCCCGCGGGAGCCTCCCAGAAGTGCTGGTATATGAGCCCAACCGGCTTGCGAAGAGGGTATGGAACGGCCGTCGAGGCGCACGGCCCGTCCGGCTCGCACGACGTGGTCGTCAACACCGACCATGGACTCTTCGACATGGCCGGGGATGTGACCGAGGAGCAAGCGCGCAGCAGATCGACACGAACCTGCTCGGCCCGCTGGGGGTGACGAAGGCGGCGCCCATACGCGCGGACAGGCCAGACCGACGACACGCCCAAGTGAAACCTGGAGGGGCATGCCCGTCGACGGAGGTCCGGTCCTTCGAGGTCAAAGTGGACGCTTGTTGAAGCGGTCAGATACGCCACTGCCGCCGCGCGTCTTCCGGGACGACCAGCAGCTACCGCTGGGGAGCGCGGATACGCCAGGCGGATCGGGGAGTAAAGGGCAGAAGACGGCAGCGAGCACCGCATCGTCCAGGTCTTCTACAACCCGCCCTGCTGGCCCCGCGACTTGGCCCTCCAAGGTTGGTCGGCAAACGTCCAGCCAGCCGGCCGAAGTTCACTGCGGGAACAGCGACACCGCCCGGGTGGCGATCTTGGTCCGATCGTGGCCCGGGCGTGAGGGCACGGACGTGGGCTTGCGTCTCTGTCAGGGACGGCCGTGGCCGCCGGGTGTGGTCGCTGCGGACCGAACCCGGTGGCCGCGGCCGCGGTGTCGGGACCAGGCGGCGTCAGGCCGCCGGGTGTTGTACGAGGACGCCGAGGATCAGGAGGAGCAGGAGAGCGAAGATCACCACCGAGATGAGCGTGGCGGTGAAAATACCCCTGTTGACCTTGTCCCAGATGTCGCTCCGGTTCTTGGCGCGCTCGTCCCACAGGTGGTAGAGGCGGTCTGACCTGTGAGTCCAGTGTTCGAGGTTCATGACGCACGTGAACAGCCACAGGAACAGGTGCAGGCCGGTCTCCATGCGGCTGTTGTACTGCCAGGACTGCACATCCCAGAGCAGCAGCGCCGCCAGTGCGAGCGCGTACGCGACCTGGGCGAGGCACGCCCTCACGGTCTTGAAGAGCGGTGACCGTGTGATCGGTTTCATGGTCGACTCCAGTTCTGTCGATTGGTCACGTCCGGTTGGTGACCTGGCCGGACGTCGTTCGCCAGGAACCGTCCACGCCGCGCTCGCTCTGACCACCGGCGTCCACCGCCGAATCGAGTTGTTCAGGAGCCTGTAAGGGTGCGGCAACCGACGGTTCCACCAAAGATCACCATCACTCAGGTGAGGCGTCGTGGGTTTGTAGGGGCTCTGGGGTCCCGGGGCGCTTCAGCGCGCTGTGCGACCCCGCCTCCGGTGTGGACGTCCTGGCCGGCTCTCCACGCCGTGGAGCGCCGGCCTTACAAGGCTCCGCTGTTCGCGCCGCTCGAAACTATCGAGCGCAGGACCTGTGCGGGTGGCAGGCGGTTCTCGCCGCCGCGCTGGAACGTGTTCACAAGCGGTGGCTGGACCTCCTGGTGACGACCGGAGGACGGCGGGCCGATCGGCTGATCAATCGGGTGCGCGCTGTGCGAGGGGAGCCGCAGCACGGAGCACGCCGCCCGGTGTGGGGTCTTCGATGCGAAGGGTGCCGTTGTGGCCTTTCGCGAGGGCTCGGGAGATCGCTGGGCCGAGCCCGCTGCCGCCGGGGATCGTGGCGACGGTCCTCGCACAGGCGGACGAAGGGGTGGAGACGCGTTCTTTGTCGTCGGCGGCGATCCCGTCGTCATCGTCGGTGACGCAGAAGGTCGCCTGATCATCGGCACGCGTCGCGCTGACCTGCACGTTGGTGCGGGTGCGGTGCTGGCCGTAAGTCAAGAGGCCCGCCAGCACACCGGCGAACTGGACGGGGTTGCCGGTGACGTTGACCTCCCGGGTGGCGTGGATCTGCACAGGCGGCTCGCCGGTCCCCTTGGTGACCTCCTCGCGAGCCAAGGCGGCCAGGTCGACCGTAGGTCCGTCCTGTCCGTGCAGGTCACGGAGTTTGCGTGGTGTCCGGCGACCGGCCGGGTTCCGGTCCGCGCACGGCGGGGTCGCCCCGGCGCGGCGCACGGCGGCGCGGCCGGATGGTCTGGTCGGCGGCGTGCGCACCAGGATGCGGGGCCTTGGAGCGGATTGGAACAGAAACCGCCGTTGGCGGGATTCTCGCGGGTCCGGGGCGGCTACTCGATGCGGGTGGCGTTCACGCCGTCAGCGTTCCGGATAGGACCCCGGCACCGGAACAGTGTTACGGAACACCCCGGCCCGGGTGCTCGTCCCGGCCGTTCGGTGTTCGGTGAGGGGCGCTCTAACGGACAGTGCGGAGTTGGGGCCGCGGCCCGGGCGATCGGAACGTGATTGCGCTGCTGAACGTCTGAAGGTTTGCGTTCATGATCTTGGATGCGGCATGGGGATATCCCGCTTGACCTGGGGAAGTATCGGCTGGTCGATTCGATGCGGGTGGGTGGGTGTGATCGGTTCTGTTGGGTGCTTGGCGAAGGCGGCTGCGGGCTGGTCATTGAGCGTCGCCGGCGGCGGTGTGGGAGTCACCGGGTCTGCGGCTGGTGGTGCTGCCCGCTGGGCTGGCCGCCGGGCAGGGGCGGGGTGCCGTGCGGTGTCAGCGTGGAGTGGTCCGGGATTGTCGGAGGCGCTGCCGGGTGAAGGCAGGGCGTGGCAGGTGCCCGCGGCGGCTCATGGGGTGAGGCTGCGGGTCGGGGAAGTGTTCGTCGCGGTGGCCGCGGAGCTGTGCGATGTGGGGCGGCACCGGTTCCGGCGGCGGGTGTGGTGCCGTGGCGGGGAGGCGCATCTGGAGGTCCGGGGGTTGGCGGGCGCTGATGGCGATGTGCTGAGCGGTGAAGTCACCGAGGCGCTGTCCCGGCTGAAGGGCGTGCATTGGGCCGAGATCAACGCCGCCACCCAGCAGGTTCTGGTCTCGTTCGATGAGGACCATGTGGATCTTGCTGCGGTGCTGGGCGCCATCGAGGAGGTCGAAGCCGGACACGGCGTGCAGACGCAGCTGTTTTCCCGCGAGAAACCGGAGATTCCCGGCGACCGGGCCGTGGAGCATGTGGCGGCCGCGGGGGTTGCTTCCGGTTTGGCCGGGGTGGTGCTGGCCGCCGCGGGCAGGTTGAGCCTGCGTCCGCTTGCGCCCCAGGCGATACGGCTGCCGATCGTGCTGGCCGAATCCCAGCCGCGGTTGCGCGCAGCGGTTGAGGACCGGCTCGGTAAGTCGTCCTCGGACCTGCTGTTTCAACTGGCCGGTTCCGCTGTCTACGTGGTCACCGCCGATCCGCTCCCGCTGGCGGTGGAGGTGGCCGCGCGTGGGTTGTGCCTGATGGAGGCACGGTCACGGCGACTGGTTTGGGAGCGACGGGCGCCGGAACTGCGCGCCTATCAGCCCTCGCCCGTTACCGCACGGCCGGCTCGTCCGGTGCCGTTGCCGCCCGGTCCGGTCGAGAAGGCCGGCGAGCGGTCCTCATTGGCGGCGCTGGCCGTTGCGGGCGGGTTGCTGGCCTGGATGCGGGACGCCGGCAAGGCCGTGGATCTGCTGCTGGCGACGGCGCCGAAGGCGGCCCGGTCGGGTCGTGAGGGGTTCGCCGCGATGCTCGGCTGCGAACTGGGCCGGGCCGGGATCTTGGTGATGGATGCTTCTGCGTTACGTCGCCTGGACCGTGTCTCGATGGTGGTCATCGACTCGGCGGTGCTGGCAGGCGAGGGTGAACCGGATCCGCTGGCCGACGCGGTGATCGCGGCGGCGCGATCGGGCGGCCGCCGGGTACTGCTGAGCGAGCATCCGGTCGCCACGGAGTTTGCGTCAGCGGCTGATGAGATCCTGCCAGCCGGAGCGGAACTCGCCGACCAGGTCAACCAGCTGCAGGCTCAGGGCCACTGCGTGCTGGTCATCAGCGGCCGCGACGATGCCGCGCTGGCGGCCGCCGATGTCGGTGTCGCCGTTCTGCGCGGACCGTGGGTGTGCTGGTCCGCCGATCTGATCTGCGGGCCGGGCTTGGGGGAGGCATGGCGGGTTCTGCAGGCCCTGGCGGTGGCGCGGCAGGTCAGCGAACGGTCGGCCCGGCTGGCGATCGGTGCAGGCGCGTTGGGGGCGCTCCTTGCGGCATCGGGCCGGCGGCATACCCACGCCGGGCTCTCTCCCGCCTATAGCGCCGCGGGTGTCGCCGTCGTCAGCGGCGCGATCAGCGCGCGGCGGCTGGCCCGGTCGCCTCTGCCTGTACCGGCACCGCGCGGCCGCTGGCACGAGATGACCGCCGAGCAGGTACGTCACCGGCTCGGTGACACCGCCGGCGCCGTCGTCGAAGATGGAGAACCCGATCGTAAGAACGCTCAGCCTGGCGGGGTGATGACGCAGTTCGCCCATGCGGTGGGTGGGGAGCTGCGGGACCCGCTGACGCCGGTGCTGGTGCTGGGGGCGGCGGCCTCGGCGATCGTCGGCTCGGGCGTGGACGCCGCGCTGGTCGGCGGGGTGATGGCGGGAAACGCGGTGATCGGCGGTCTGCAACGGGTCCGCGCCGAACGCGCTCTGGCCTCCCTGCTGCTCGGTGAACAGCTGTCGGCACGGCTCGACACTGGTGACGGATCGGTCCGGTCCGTGCCCGCCGATCGGCTCCGCCCCGGGGACGTCATCCAACTCCACGGATCCGATGTCGTCCCAGCGGACGTGCGCCTGCTGGAATGCGAATGCTTGGAGGTCGACGAGGCCACCCTCACCGGTGAGTCACTTCCCGTGCCCAAAGACCCCGCCCCCACTCCCGGCGCCGACCTCGCCGACCGGTCCTGCATGCTGTACGAGGGCACGACGATCCTGACCGGCAGGGCACGCGGCGCGGTCGTCGCCGTCGGCGCGGCCACCGAGGCAGGCAGAGCCGCATCCGCTGCGGGCGATGGCACCCAGCCGGCCGGTATCCAGGCGCGGCTGGGAGAGCTGACCCGCATCACCGTGCCCGCCGCCGGAATCGCCGGCGCCGCCGTGACCGGTTTGTCGCTGGCGCATCACGTGCCGTTGCGGGAAGCGATCGCTTCCGGTGTCGCGGTCGCGGTCGCCGCCGTTCCCGAAGGCCTCCCGCTGGTGGCGACCGTGTCCCAACTGGCGGCGGCACGGCGGCTGTCCAAGGGCGGGATCCTGGTGCGGTCACCACGGACGCTGGAGGCGCTCGGCCGCGTCGACACCTTCTGTTTCGACAAGACCGGCACCCTCACCGAAGGCAAACTCACCCTCGCCCGGCTCGCCGGCATCGACCAAGAACTGCCGGCCGACGACCCGCATGCGCGTTGTCTGCTGCGCACCGCCGCCCGCGCCTGCCCCAAAGCCGAGGACGTGATCATCCACGCCACCGACCGGGCCATCGTGGAACAGGCCGGTGACCGGCTCGGCCCGGACCAGGACTGGCAGCTGGTCTGGGAGATCCCGTTCGAGACGACCCGCGGATACGCCGCATCGTTCGGCACCACCGGCTCTGGCCCAGTCCTGGCCGTCAAGGGCGCACCAGAGCTGATCCTGGGCCGCTGCACCCGAGACGAGCACGGCCGGCCACTGACGCCCGACCGGCGCCAAGCGGCCGCCGACCGGATCGAAAGCCTCGCTCACCAGGGGCTGCGGGTCATCGCCGTCGCCCAGACCCACTCAAACGGCCAACCCTTGCCGTGTGACCTTGACGCACTCGCCCAGGAGCTGGACCTGCTCGGGTTCGTCGCGATCGCCGACCTGCCCAGACCCACCGCACCCGCCACAGTCCAACGGCTCACCGCCGCCGGTGTCCGGATCACATTGATCACCGGCGATCACCCGGCCACCGCCATGGCCATCGCGCGCCAGCTGGGCATTCCCGGCAGCGATGCGGTGCTCACCGGGGCCGAGTTCGACCGGCTGTCAGAGCAGCGGCGACTCGACCGGGTGCCACGCACCACGGTGTTCGCCCGGGTCTCCCCAGAACACAAGGTCCGCATCGTCCAAGCACTGCAGCAGGCCGGGCACGTCGTGGCGATGACCGGTGACGGCGCCAACGACGCGGCGGCGATCCGGCTCGCCGACGTCGGAATCGGCATGGCCAGCAAATCGTCCACGGCCGCGCGAGGCGCCGCCGACCTGGTGCTCACCACCCCTGACCCGCTCCGCCTCATCGACGCCCTCACCGAGGGACGCGCACTGTGGAACAGAGTCGGTGACGCGGTATCGATCCTGGTCGGCGGTAACGCCGGCGAAGTCGCCTTCACACTCTTCGGCACCGCGATCAGCGGCCGCGCCCCCCTCAACACCCGGCAACTGCTCCTGGTGAACATGCTCACCGACATGGTCCCGGCCCTGGCCGTGGCACTGCGATCCGACAACGACCCACATCGCAACGGCCACGACGACATCCTCACCAACGGCCCCGTCACCCTGTCCGGAGCCGACCTCGCCCGCACCCTCGCCACCCGCGGAGCCGCCACCGCCCTGGGGGCGGGCCTGGCCTGGTACGCCGGCCGGCTCACCGGCCGCGCCCGCAGAGCCGACACCATGGGCCTGGCGGCACTGGTGACCACCCAGCTCGGCCAGACCCTCCTCATCGGAGGAACCAACCCCCTCGTCCTGGTCGCCTGCACCGCCTCCGCCGCCGTACTGGTCGGCATCGTGGAGACACCCGGCATCAGCCACTTCTTCGGATGCACCCCCCTCGGCCCGATCGCCTGGGGAACCGTCGCCATATCCTCGGCCGCCGGAACCGCCGCCGCCATCGCCCCCCGCCTGCTGTCGACGCACCTGATCAACTCCCCGGTCGCCTGAACTTAGGGCGGTTACAGGTTCTCCCTTCAGCGCTGCTGTCGGTGGCCACGCACGCCAGGACGAGCACGCCGAACTGGGCAAAGGGGCCCTACGGATCTGCCCGCCCAAGGGTTGAGACGAGCCGGGTGAGGTAGGGCTCAAAGGATAGGGCCGGTGAAACAGGCCACCCGCAGCCGAAGGAAGACAGGACGTTCAACGATGACCACCGCACAAGCCGAGCGCAAGACCCGCCGGGGGAGCCCCAGGAAGGACAAGGCCACGCGCCAGCGCGGCGAGCAGACCACCACAACCAAGACAGAACCAGGAGGTGGGGTCGACGTCCCGGTTCCCGTCGTCACGCCTCAGCTGAGGGTCTACAAACTCCACATGCCGACGATGGGCGGGCACCTGCCACCACCCGAACGGCTGGCGTTCTACGGAGGGCTCGGAGCCACGGCGATATTCGGGATCATCGACTGGCCGGTCGCCGCCGCGATCGGCATCGGCACCATCCTCGCACGACGGGTCCGCACCACAGGCCGACCACAGCAGCCTCAGTGACAGACCCAGCGATGACCGGACCGGGCCGCAAAAAGGGAGTCTGCCGCTCTTTCGGTGGTGACAGAGGGTGAAGCTATTCGAGGAGGATGCGGTGGCGCAGGAGATGGGAGCCTGCCCGGTCGTACATCTGCCTCTTGATCAGCTTGGTCTTGGTGCTGAAGCACTCGGTGCCACCGTTGCGGCACTTGGTCCAGCAGAACCTGCAACTGTTCGCCAGCGGGGCCGAGTTGGCCGTCGGCGCCGTCGCCGAGCAGCTCGAGATCGGGCAGCCCAACGCCTCCCAGCAGCCGGCGCTGGTGCGCCGCGGTGGCCTGCTGACCTCCCGCCGGTACGGCAAGCACGTCCGCTACCGCGTCAACGTGGCCGCGGTCCACGCGTCGCTGGGCGAGCTGCAGACCTATTTGCGCACCTGCTGCCCGCCTGGGGCGGATGCGGGGTCTTCGGGCACCTTGTCGTAGAGGGCGTGGCAGGTGGTGAGGCCCGGCTGATCCAACCGCCACATCCGGCGTTGTGCTGTCGTAGTGCCCGTTTGAGCAGGACGTCGAACTCGTGCTCCAGTTGCTGCCGGTGCTCCTTCGCCTTGGCCGGGTCGTCGGCTGAGTACCGTCATCGCATTAAGATTGCGCTCGACACGACGGCGGATCTGAGTGCGATCGTCGAAAAGCGTGAAGTCGGGCACGAGGCCCAATCCGAAGAGGGCGGCCCCGGCGGTGGCCGCATCGAACTCGTTGTGCCGAATGGTCAAGAGATATCGCGAACGCGCAAGGAAGTCGGCATAGGGCCATCTCTTCTCGTCGAGTACGGCGAACACTTCGGAGACCAGCTGGCGCAGTCCCTCGGGCAACTCGGTGAGGAGCCGTCGGGTGAGGTCCCCGTAGACGTCGCCGAGATCGATCTCTTCGAAGGTGGCCACGTCGAAGGAGTCCTCAGCGCTGGCGCGTGTGCCCGGAGGGCCGAAGACCAGCAGGGGCGGACGCTGCCGGCGCCCCTCGGGGGTTGCGCAATTCAATGAGCTTGGTGCTGGAGACCGAGTACTCGGCCGGGACCTCCGGAGGCCCTCCCAGGACGTGCACCTGGCCGCGGTCGCCGATCGCGGGGCGGATCCGTCCAGCGATCCGAACGGACAGCTCGGTGTCGATCCACGACGCGGGCACAGCCCGCCGGACGGGCGAGGGAACCTGCCGAGCTTGACCTGCTGCTCAGCGAACTCGTCCAGCTTGCGCACGGTGAACGTGGCCCGCACGAAATCTGGGATACGCCCATACCATGCCGCGGCGCTCCGCTCAGCCAGCCGCGCGGTCGGCGTGTCCGGCAGACCGACCACCGACGGGTTGGCCCGGCTGTGGTGGCGCAGCATCACCGGCGTGCTGGCCATCGGCGTCTGCCAGGCGCTGGTGTTGGCGACCGCGTTCCGTCTGCTGTTCTCCGACATCATGCACCCCGGCGACTCCGGCGGCGAAATGATCGCCGACCTGGCCTACCGGCTAACCGCCCGGGACCGGGACTTGCTCGCCTTGGTGTGGGAACACCGCGTCCTGAGTACCCCCAGATCACCGCCCTGTTCTTCGCGTCCAACGCTGAAATACGTCGCCGGGCTGATCCGCCGCCGGCGCAAGGGGATCGGGTCCAGATGGCGGCTGCTCAACCCCGGGCAGCAGGCCCTGCTCGTCCTGGCCTACCTGCGCAAGGACGAGACGTTGACCGAGATCAGTGCGGGGTTCGGAGTCTCTGCGACCACCGCATGGCGGTATGTGGAGGAGGCCGTCATGCTGCGGTCGGCGCGCTCACCCAAACTTACGCAGGCGCTACGGAAGGCCGCCAGGGACGGGCTGACCCATCTGGTGCTGGACGGGACGCTCATCCACACCAACCGGGTCCGGGCCGACCGCCAGTACTTCTCCGGCAAACACCGGGTGCACGGGATACGTGCAGGTGATCGCCGGTCCGGACGGGACGATCCTGTGGACCTCGGGGGCACTGCCCGGCAAGGTCCACGACCTGACCGCCGCCCGCGTGTGGGGCATCCTGCGGGAACTGGAGAAGGCGGGCATCCTCACCTTGGCTGACAAGGCTTACCAGGGGGCCGAGGCCTCGGTGGTCACCACGCCCTACAAGGGCAAGGACAAGCCGGAGTCGCAGAAGCAGGCGAACCGGTCGCACGCCAAGCTCCACGGTCCGGGCGAACGCGCGAACGCCCGGCCCAAGTCATGGCGGATCCTGCACAAGCTGCGGTGCAGCCCGGGCAAAGCCGGCCACATCGTCAAAAGCCATCGCCGTCCTACAAAACCACCGCGTCGCCCGCTCCGCCCGAGGATGAAATAGGCTCCTTGATTCGAGTCGGCGGCGACCCGGAGGTCAGGCGTCTGCGAGGCCCGGGGCCGGTCCACTTGATCAGCGTCAGCGGGTTGACGGGGGGAGGATGCACCGCTCCCAGGCGTCCTCCATGGCGTTTGTTGAAGGTCGTCCGCTCCCGCGTCGCCGTACGGCCGGCAGCCGGATCGTCTTCAGGCGCCCGCCGGGCGGGCGGTCTGGAACCGGACGACAGGTCGCGGGCGCTATGAGTCCTTGTCGGTGGCTTGGTCCCGGCGTTCGATGCCGCGCCGTGTGGCCTCCAGGAACACCTTCGCGACGGCACCGATGACCAGGAGGTCGGCGATCATCTGCACCGTGGTCAGTGTTCGCGCGGTCTGCGAGCGGGGCACGATGTCGCCGAAGCCGACCGTTGAGAAGACCGTCACGGTGAAGTACAGGGCGTCGAGGTGCGTCATGGGCTCGGAGAAGCTGTTCGGCCCGTTGTCGGCCATCAGGCAGTAGCCCACGGCGAACACGATCAGGAAGAGCGGGATGGACGTCGCGAGCGACTCGATGGCCCGGAGCGTCGGGGAGAGCGAGCACACGATCGCGTGGGCCTGCCAGGCGACGAGCACTCCGAGAATCGCCAGCGCGACGCCCAGCCCCACCGCCGTCGCCGCTGTGAAGGGCTCGGTCAGGGGGGCCGCGAAGTAGGCGGACAGCAGGCACGCCGTGGTCAGGGTCGAGCGAATGGCCGTCCAGAGGATGAGCCTGCGGCGGGCTCGGCGCGAGTGAGTGTCCACAGTCTGTCCATGCCCGCGCCGGGCCGGCTCCCGCACGCCTCCTTGCCAAAGACACCGCAGAGGCGGGGGCTCACGTCGATCTCGTCATGAGATGCCGCGGGCCGGTGGCGGCCGAGCCGGATCGGGACATGGTCAGGTCGGTTGTGGGGGCGCTTTGGCGGTCCGTTCGGTGAACAGGCCCGCCAGCAACATGACGAGCACACCGATTCCTACACCGCACAACGTCCACAGCACCCGGTAGCCCTCGGCCGCATAGTCAGAGGGCTGCGGAATGTCCACCAGGATGAGCACTCCCGCGGCGATGGCCGCGTTGTAGAGCGTGTAGTTCCAGAAGCGGATCCCCGCCCCGTGCATGAACAGGACGAGCGCCACCACTTCGAGTCCGCGATCCACCGCGAACAGCCTGAGTCCGTGTTCGCTCGCGGGCACCAGCAGCAGCAGCCCGGCCGCGACGGCGCCGATCAACGCGCCGGCGAGGCGCTGCGCGGATACGAGTGTCGCCTGCTCCAGGTTCGGCTTCATCGCGATCATGGCCGCGATCGGGATCCAGTAGCCGTGTGACAGGTTCGGTCCGAACGCAAGCGCGATGGTGCCGGCAATGACCAGGGCGCGGATCACCGCGAACATGATCAGTGGTGGGGTCAGTTCCTTCCGCGAGGTGTCACCCGGGATCTCCGCGAGTGGCTGGGGCGAGTCCGCGCGCCCGCTGATCAGCCACCAAACGAACGTCACCGCGATCCACAATGCCGCCCCGCCGGCCCAGGCGAGCACCTGAGCCCAGAGGTAGCTGGTGATGTGGTCTTGTTGATGGAGGCTGAACTCGAGTCCGATGGCGACGATGAACCAGATGTTGAGAAGCAGGGCGTTGACGAATCTGTGCACCCCGAATGCGAGGGCCAGCCCGGCGGCCAGCGTGACCCCGAAGGTCGCCAGCATCAGCCAGCCCCAGGCGTCCGCCCCGATTCCAAACCCCAGCGCGGTCACCCCTGCCCCGATCAGCGCAAAGCCGGAGATGCGCGTCACGCGATCCCCGTAGCCGCCTCCCGGGTCACACAGCGCCGTGAACAACAGGCCGAACAACCCGCTGAGAAGATACTGCTCATACCCGATCGCCCAGATGACGAACAGCGGCACGAGCGCGACGTCCAAGAACACCACGGCTCGCGGCCAGTTGACGCCCGCGGGGTTGATTTCGAACATCTTCGACAGCCAGCTCATGACCCTCCGGCTGTGAACGGGCTGTCCGTCTCGTTCGGTTGCCCTGGTCATGGCCGCCCCCTGTTCGCCCGTCGCCGGGTACGCCGCTTCAAGGCGGTGACTTCTGGGGGTTGTGCTGGTGTACCCGGCTGAGCACCGCCCATTCCCAAACCCGGTGTCGTCCACGACCGGCGCTGCCCTTGCGGTCGCCCTGCGGGATGGCGGGGGCTGCGCCGACGTCGGGACGAGACCGCGACAACGGATCAGCCGGTGTCACGGTCTCCGTCGGCCCACAGCGCGGTGACGGTGACGATCCCGTTGTCGGTCTTGCCGTAGCGGCCCAGCCCTTGGTGGCCGACGTGCGCGGTGGCGGCACCGTCCTTGCGGTCACCGGAATCGTCGATGTCCAGCACCCCGCCTGCGTGCGGGCCGTCGCCGGAGTGTCCAGCAGCAACTCCAACCGCCGGTCATTGACCCGGTCGGCGTCCCAGCACGACTCGGTCCGGAAGAACCGCAGCCGCTGCACCGCCCGATGCTGCGCCCCTGCCACCGGCTCAGCACCGGCCAGGCAGGTCAGCGTCTTGTTCCGCTCCCGCGGCGCCAGCAGACCGGCCAGGTACTCCCGGAACCCCCGCCGCTGCGCCAGATGCGAAAACAGGTCCTTGATGACAGGGAAGAGGGCCCCATCGGCGGTAGACGCCGGTATCGGCCACGCCCGCGTGGGCCGCGACGTCACCGACCGTGAATTCGCCGTAGCCGCGCTCGCCGGGGCGGGCGTCGTCACCTTGGCCACAGCCGTATTCACCGGCCGGTGGCTGATCAAGAGCACCCAATCGTCACGACCGGCGATCCCGGCCCCGCGCGTTCATGAGAACAACAGGAGTCACTGACGCGGCCAGGGGCGCTACGCGGGATGTCGCGGCGCCCAGGGTGAGGTCTGGGTGGCTTGGGTCGGCGCGTGGCTGAGGATTTCGACCTGATCTGGCAGGGGTTGCGGGCGACTCGATGGGACCCTGTGCTTGCCGAAAAGTACGTCCGTGCAGGTGAGAGACGTAGTGCCTGGCAGGCAGTGGCGCCGGGCTTGGACAGCTCCGGGACGGGCCACGACACCGCTGTGCCGCGGGATGATGGGTGGCTGTGCTGTTGCGGCTTGCCTACTTGACCGTGGCGAACACCTTCGCGGCCCTCCGCCTGCTCCCGATGACCGATTGGGAGAAGGACACCGAAATTTTGGTGCTGCGGCATCAGATCACCGTGCTGGAGCGCCAGCTGGACGGGACGCGGGTGCGGTTCACCGCTCCGGACCGGGCACTGCTGGGGGCGCTGCTGCACCGGCTGCCTCCCGAGGCGTTGCGGCGGACGCGGCTCCTGGTCCGGCCGGACACGGTGCTGCGCTGGCACCGGGACCTGATCGCCGGTCGGCACGCCGCTCGATCCAAACCCAAGCGGCCAGGCCGGCCACCGACCGTCCGCTCCATCCGGCTGCTGGTACTGCGCCTGGTGCGGGAGAACCCGAACTGGGGCTACCGGCGGGTGCACGGCGAGTTGCTGGTGCTCGGCGTCAAGGTGGCTGCCTCTACCGTCTGGGAGATCCTCAAGGACGCCGGCGTTGATCCGGCACCTGAGCGTTCCGCCACGACCTGGGCCGGTTTCCTGCGCTCCCAGGCCGAGGCGCTGCTGGCGTGTGACTTCCTGGAGACCGTGACCCTCGCCGGTACCCGCATGTACGTGCTGGCGGTCATCGAACATCACACCCGCCGTGTCCGGGTTCTGGGCGCCACCGCCCGCCCGACCGCTGCGTGGGTGACCCAGGCGGCCCGGAACCTGGTCATGGACTTGGAGGACGCGGGTTGCCGGGCACGGTTCCTGATCCGCGACCGGGACGGTAAGTTCCCTGAGCTGTTCGACGCTGTCCTGGCCGATGCCGGTATCCAGGCGGTGCTGACCGGGGTGCGGATGCTGAGGATGAACGCGGTGATGGAGCGGTGGGTGCAGACCTGCCGCCGTGAGCTCCTTGACCGGACTCTGATCTGGAACCAGCGGCACCTGCTCCACGCACTCGGCGAGTTCGAGACCTTCTACAACGAGCATCGCCCGCATCAGGGCATCGCCAATGCTCGCCCGTTGAAGCCGCTGCCGCCGCCGATCAACGAATCAGACCAGATCGCCTACCTGAACGTCCGAAGACGCCAACGTCTGGGCGGGATCCTCAACGAGTACGAACATGCGGCTTGACCTGCGCGGACGAGGTTTTCGGCAGGGGCAAGGACGGACAACCCTACAGGCCCAAGAAGCCAAAGTGAGCTAACCATCTAACCAGGGTTAATGAGTGACGGTGGTCGGGTGAGTCTACGGTCCGGTGGTGTGGGCGTATCCGGTGGCATGGCCAGTACCCCAGGGCGTGAGAATGAGCACCGTCGTCCAACAACGACGAGAACGGGCCCGGGTGCAGGCCGCACAATGGTTCGGCGAGGGTCGGCCCAACGCGTTAATCGCCGCCGAGTTGCGGGTCGGGCTTCGACAGGTGGGGAAATGACGGCGGACCTGGCGCGAGGGCGGAGCCGAGGTGCTGCGCCCGAGAGGGCGCACCGGCGGCCCGGTAGCGGTCACCGCGTCCGGGTCATGGCCGGCGCCGGACGAGGCGGCGTTCGCGGTGCTGCGCCCCATACGGGGGGGCTGGTAGCGGCGGGACAGCTTGCTTGCGTTTCGCTGGTCAGTGGGCCTGGCCGCCGTGCCAGGAGCAGGTGCCGCGCCCTGTTGAGGACGACCACGTGCCATCTGCGCACATCGTTCCTCCGCCAGGCGGAACGATGGGGCTGATAGACGGCACGACCGGTACGACAGGTGGGCTGGACTGCATCTGCCTGCCGAGTTGATCTAGCAGCCGATTGATGGCCTCGTCCTCGGGGTCGGGGTACATACAGACTTCGTTGCGCATCATCAAGATTGCGGGGTCGTCGCCCGGCCCGCAGTTGATCTCCATGGGCGGTCCTTGCTCCGGAACCGGCGAAGGAGAAGTCCAGACCTGTGACGCTGTGGGGGAGGGCTTCCGTCCGGACTCGCCCGAGGGATGAGTGTTGACGGTGTAGCCAATGACGACGACAGCCGCAAAACCGGCTAGCGCCAGAACGATGGGGCGGACCTGGTCCCAGCTCATAGTGGGAGAGTAGAGGTGTTTCGTGGGCTTGGAGTGTGCGGCACGGGATGCTGTCCATGTCAGGACAAGCAGGACGTCGAGCCGTGGATCGCCCGCCGGAGCCTGATGCTGCGGGACGGCGCAGGCGTCAGCGCAGTATCCCGGCGACGCGCCAGACGACCTTCATTGCCGGGAAGAAGTCGAGCGCCCGCCAAAGCCGGGATCGGTCGAAGGAGCCGTGGAATGCTGTCCTCGCCCTCACCGAAGCAGCCCCGCATATGGTCGCGATAGCTGGTCCGAGAGAGCTCCTGCGGCCGGGCGGTGTCCGGTTCTCGCGCTGGCAGCTACCTGCTTCTGCGTGCTATCTCTTCAGTCAAGGAGTGGCTTCGTTCATGGAGCGCTGTAGCTGCTCCAAGACGAATGGTGCAGGCAAGCGTTCCTGCTCCAGCCGCAGGTAGGTACCAGGCGTCGGGGTGAGCGCGCTGAGTGCGTCGACTTCGGTGTCGGAAAGATTTGGTTCGGGTTTGTCGGCTCGTGTCTCGTCTTGGACGGCGAGAGTTCGGTGGGCGTCGAGTGTGCCCGGGTCCATGAGTGTGGAGATAAGACTCGGTAGGTGCGTTCGTGCGCGGGACAGCAGAGTAAAACCGGCGCGGTCAAGGTCTCCCCAGTACACGTAGTGTGCGCTGTTCAGCCAGCTGATACCGCCTAGTACGTTGAGGTGGTTGCCGAGGGAGTGGACGACCACGGTCCGAGGCCGATCGGGGACCAGGTAGGCGGATTCCTTGTTCTCAATGATCAGGATCGTGTCTGGGTGGATGGGCAGAGCGTCGATTTCCGGCAAAGGTGCGTTCAGGTGCCTGATGCCGCCCACCCGTGCGCGGTCGGCGGGGTCTGTCAGGATCACATCGATGTGTACGGGTAGGGCCTTCAGTCCAAGCGGGTCCAGATCGTCTTGCTCCAGTTTCTCGCCCGTTTCGTCGGAACGTAGTTGTTCGGTGATATTGAGGCAGGCCAGGACGAGGCGGCGGTTGCGGGCGAGCCACTTAGTGTGCATGCCCAGGATGGGTACCTGGCGGATCGTCAGTCCGGAGTGCGGGTTGTCGGTAAACCATCTGGCCGCCTCGAGTAGAAGCTCGAAGTCGGGTCCGTCCATGTCGCTGATTTGTGGCAGCCAGGGCCGCAACCGGTCCTTGACCACGCCTCCGGGCAGGGCTCGGATGCGTCTCCATCGGTTGATTGCCTGCTGCCAATGGCGGGCGAGACCTTGATCGAGAAGGACGAGGTCGTCGATCGTTGGGAGGTCCAGGTGGGTGAAGACATCCTGGGGGCCCGCAACAGTGCGGCGTGTGATGCTGCGCAGCCGGGCTGTCGGGTGCCGATGTGCCCAGTCTCGCCAAGTCCGCAGCCACTGGCCGACGGTGTCGCCTTGGCGGGCGATGTCCTGCGCCGAGGGTGGGCCAAGCGGGAACGAGAACCGGGTGTCGGCTCCGTCCAGCAGCCAGGCGCGCCAGTTCTTGCGGTACCGCACGCGTATCTGGTTCATGACTTGGTCGGGTTCATGCATCAAATCTGTCCGTCTTCCAGGTGCAGGGCCTCTGCAATCGTCATCGGGTAGATGCGCACCCGAGCGGGGTCGTCGGCGTCGATGTTGATGTAGGCGACGGACTCGACATAACCCTCGAATGCGGTCGCCTTTTCGCGGGGAGCGCCCACGATCAGTTGGAAGCCGAGGGCCCGCAGGGCGGACAGCGCGCGGCCCGTGTAGTCGCTGTCGGCCTTGACGAATCCCTCGTCGAGGATGATCGAGGAGTAGCTGGGTGGTCCTTCGCGGCCGTCTCCGAGGCGGAACCTGAGAGCGGCGCCGAGGATGAAGGCGATCAGTTCCTGGCCTTCGCCTCCGCTCATGCCGGATACCCCGTCATGGACGACTTTGACGCCGTCGGGTCGGGTCTCGATCGCTTGGAACTCGACGTGCTCACGGGCGTCGAACACCCGCTTGCGCCATGCGTCCCCGGTGCGCGATTGGTTATCGAGTTTGGCCAGGTGCTTGCGTAGACGGATAAAGGACTTCTCCACCTGGTCGGCGTCCCGTCGGATGTCCATACCGACGGTGTTGCTGGTGTACCGGGTGATGATCTGGCGGAAGTCCTTTAGGTCGTTGCTTGGTCGCCCGACTGATTCGATGCTCAACGTGGCGTCCTGGCGGAACCGGACATGCCGCAGTACGTCGTTAATCGGGTCTAGGCCCCGCTTGATACCGCGCGCGTCGTCGTCGATCTGAACGAGCACACTGCGCAGTTGGCGGTTCATGTCCTCATCGACCTTCGCCAGCCACGCGCCCTTTGCTCGGGGCAGGTCGTCGGTGATGAGTTGCTGATGGATCGCCTCCAGCGCGGGTAGGGAGTCGATCGTGCCGTCGATCTCTCGGGCGGTCCGCTCGTCCAGGTTTCGGTAGGCGGCGATGTGAGCCACGACTGCGGTTTGGAATCTCTCCCGGTCTTCCAGATGCCGGTCGACCCGCTGTTGCAGGTTGGAGATCGCAGCAGACAGGCTCGCCGCTACCCCGGCCGGCCCGTCCGGCGCAGTGAACGGAGTGGCGGCCAGCGTTGCCCGCTCGTCGGCGGTGAGCGATGAGTCCGCCTCCAGACGGTCCTTCGCATTGTCGATGACCGAGGTGAGGTCGCCCCATTCGGCATCGAGAGCTTCCTGCTTCTCGCGGAGCCGGTTCACCAGGCTGCTGGCGGCAACGGCTTCCTGGCGTTGCTTCCCAAGCAGCTCGGTCAGGTGAGCGGCCTGGGGCGAGTTGGCCTGTACGAGCTGAGCCTCAAGCTCGCTCGTCCGTTCCTTCGCGGCCGAATCGTCGATCTGGTCCCAGGTGAGGTCGTGGCGGAGCGCTCTCAGCTCCTTCAGACGGGCGTTTGTTGACTCGCGCCGCAGATCGGCCGCATCTGCTGATGCGACCGCCACCTGCTCCTCACGGTGGATCGACTCGAGCTCTTCCTCCAGCTCAAGCAGCAGTCGGCGCGTGTCCCATCCGATCCATGGATAGCGCAGGCGGCGGTCGTCTTTGATGAACCGTTCGCGACCGCCGGTGCGCATACCGGTCGGAGTGATTGCGCCCCGCGCCCACACGGGACGCGGCCTGTCCAGCTCGGCCTCGGTCTCCACACAGAAGTAGTTCGCCGTCTCGTTCAGCTCGCCGGCGATCCACCCTCGAAACGGGTGATCGGCGATATCTAACAGCGCTGCGATCGCGCCGTTCATCTGGGCGGGTGCCTGTGCGTTGGAGGTGGCTGGGGCGATGGTGACCGACCCCCGCATGTCGTGATCGTGTACGTACCGGCGCACCAGCGGAAAGTCGCCTCTGTCGGCGACGAGGGTGCTCGACAACGGCAGTAACAGACCGACGACCGCCTTCTCCCACCGCCGGTGTTCGGGTTTGACCTGGAGAAGCTCCCCGACGTAGCGGAGTCGATCGATGCCGATACCGAGCTCGGCCGCGATTCTGCTGCGGCGCTCATCGGCGTCTTCAGGGATGAGGCTGCGCCGCGCGCGCAGCCCCTCAATCTCCTTTCCTTTCGCCGCAGCGTCGCGGCGGAGCCCAAAGAGCCGGGTGTGGGCTGCGCGCGCTGCGTCGGTGTCTTCCTCCAGCGCCTTGTTTTCCTTGCGGACGAGCTCATCAAGGCTGGCGTGGGTGAGCGTGACATCGCCTGGCGAGGTGGGCAAGGGCAACCCGAAAACTGACAGGCCGCCGACAAACCGCTGCTGTTGCGCCTCGACCCGCTCCAGCATTTCCTTCGCATGCGAGAGCCGGACCTTGATGACCTCGGATCTGTCGCCGCCAGCAGCGGTTAGCAGTGCGATCGTGTCCTGCTCGCGCCGGTCGGCGCCTTGGGCGGCTTTCACTGCGGCCGCGTGCTGCTCGTCGAACTCGGCTTTGACCAGGCGGTTGTCGTCGATGGCGGTCTCGGCCCAAGTTACGACCTTCTCGGCATGCCAGAGCCGGATCCGGGCCGGGCCATCGCCAATCAACAGCCTGTTCTTGGCAACATAGTCGGCGCCGGCCGCGCGGAACCTCTCGGCGATTGCGGGCAGGGGCGCCAGAGCGGCCGTCCGGCGGCGTGCCGTCTCGAACTCCTCGTACAGGCGGGAGGCCTCCCGATACGCCTCCAGGGCGACGTCCCATCGGGTGAGCGCGAGCGGCTCGGTAAGCACGAAGTCCTTGAACAGCGCATTGATGGAGTAGATGCCCTTGGATGCCTGGGCACGCCGCAGCAATTGCAGAGCCAGTCGCTGTGACTCGTCGGTGGAGCCCATGCCCATGACGGTGCGCATCTTCGCATGCACTTTCGCCTGCGCGGCGTCCACCACATCGCCCCGGTCGAGATCGACCAGACGTTCCAGGGACGTCGTCGACAGCGGCGAGGCGCCTTGGCGGATGGCTGTGATCCCATTGAGTTGCGCCAAGTCGAAGTGGTCGTTGACGAACCCGTACACGGTGGCCTTGCTGATGGCCTCAGGCCCATCGGCGTCCGGACCGACCCATGCCAGGCGGAATGAGGTGGCGCGGCGTCCGTCACGGGTCTCCCATGTGATCGCCGCCCCGCTGGGGAAGCCAGGCCCGCCGGGTGGACGTAGGTAGTTCGTTGTCGCTGACCGTCGGTTTTTGTCCTGCCGCTGGTCCGTGTGACCGCGCGCGTACGAATAGACGGTCCGCTCGCGCTTCTTGCCGCGGTCGTCGCGGGCGGCCTGGTTGAACTCTTGCGGGTTGGGAAGGATCACCGAGGCCATGGCGTCCAGCAGGGTGGACTTGCCACGCCCGGAAGGGCCGAGGATCGCGGCGCCTGACCGTGCCGCATTCATGGTCTGCAGTCCCGAGTAGGGGCCCCAGTTGAGGATCTGGACCTGGCTGATGCGGAACTGCGCCGGGCTTTGCCCGTCGGCCACTATGAGAGGCAGGACGTTTCGCTCGACCGGTTCTGCGGTCGCCCGGGTCACGCTCACTCGAGATCCTTCCATGTGCCGTAGCCGGTGGGGCTCTCAACCTCGCCTGCCGCTTCAGCGGCCTGGATGAAATAGCGCTCGAAACGCATCATCTCGTCGGCGCCGAGCAGGGGGACGATGGCAGGTGAAACGGTGAATAGGTAGTCGGCATCCGGGTCCCGGGTCAGCAACTTCAACTCGCCTACCGCGCGGATGGCGGCGCTCACTCGACTGTCGAACTTGGCCTCGTCGCCATCGCCGTCCTCTCGGAACGGCCGCAGGAACTCGGCGACCTGGGCCCGGGTGATCACGACCGGGTCGTCGGTCGCATCGGTGTAGGTGTGCTCCTTGCGCAGATGTATCAGGAGCAAGGAGGCATCGCGGGACAGAGGCTTGTCGCGGCGCAGCAGGCGCGGCGCGTCCTCGGCCGGGGTTTGGCGTTTGAATGCCACCTCGTAGTCGAGGTCGATGACCAGGACCTGGAAAAGATCCGCGAGGCGTTCTTCGATCTCGGCCTGGTAAGCACGCAGAGCTTCCCACACGGGTCGATTGTTGGATTTCGTGATGAACCGATGAGTCAGCAGTGTGGCCAACGCCCGACGTGCGGCCATCGGCAACCGAGAGCCGCCCGGTTCGTCGGCTTCGGGGCCCTCGGTCATTGACTCGTCTGGATCGTCGATCGCGCGGTAGCCGTCGATGCGCTGATTCACGGCGCCTCCTTGGTCGGCACCGGGCCGTGGAAGAGGAGATGGGGGAGCTTGGCCATGAGAACGGTGGTCCCTTGTCCGGACCACTGCACGATCTCCTCGTGGTCGGCGTCGACCTGACCATGCATGACCGCCAGGTCGAGCAGGCTCACCAGTGCGCCCAAGCGCCGGAACTCGGCGGGGATGGCGTCGAACACCTCTGCGCCGGTCACTATCGGACGGTCCTCGAGAAGCCTGTTGACGGTTCGTCCGACGGCAAACGGGCTGGTACCGGCGGCCAGGCGAAGTGCGGCCCGGTCCTCGTCGGGAAGGGCCTTGCGCTGCTCGGTGACCTCGACGACGACCTCCTGCGGACCGTGGTCTCGCCACAGCTGGGTCTGGGAGATATCGATCACGGCCAGGGGGCCAACACCGAGCACGTCCTGCGGAACACGTCGCTGACCAGGCTCGGCCTGCATCCATGTAGCGCCGGCATACAAGGCCCGGTCAGCGAGGCTGAGCAGTCGTTGGTGGCGGCCGTGAGCGGCCCGCGTCAAGAAGCGGCGCAGCGACGCGGACCAGCGCAGATAGCTGTTCTGCACCTCGAGTTCTGCCGCCAGGAGAGTCGAGAGCATGCTGTCGAGTTCCTGTCTCTGCTCGGCAGTCATATGCTCATGCGCGAACTCTTGGCCCAGGATCTGATCGATGTCGGCGCGGATCTGCTCAGTCTGCGCGGACGACAGCAGTTGCGAGAACCCGAGATAGGCCGCGCCCTGGCTCGTCTTCGACAGCAGATCGTTCTCGCGCAGGTACTCTTCGACCAGGTCCGCCTTGGTCGGTCCGTAGATCATGGCTCGCCGCGCGACTTCCTGGTGGCGGCTCTCCACCATGGAGCGCAGCTGCCGAAAGCCTGCAGGCATGGACCGGGTCATGCCGAGGATCTCGCGCAGTTGCTGCTTCATCTCCTCCAGAGTGGCTAGCCGAACCCGCCCGGAGGAGATGTCCTCGCGTCTCTTGCGCAGCTCGGCGATCTGCTGGTCGATGCGCCGCACCTGGACGTCACGATCCGGATCGGTCATGTCGGCGAGGAGTCGCACCGCGTGCGAGATGGAGCCGAGCCGGGCGCTGCTGACGGTCGTCTCGCCTTCGACCAGCTCGTGGACGAACCGAAGTGCACGAAGCGAGTACGGCGAGAGGCGATACCTCAGTCGGCCGTTGAGCGTCTCGGTCTCCAGCCATCGCTTCGCGACCCATTCGCGGCAATGTTCTGCGGGCGTCACGTTACCCTGCCAGTCCGGGACCTGATCGCGTGCCTCTGCAACTCGTTCGTGGAACCACTCAGCAGAAACCGATCCCTCGACCTGTTCCAGATGCTCGGCGAACAAGGGCAGCACCCAGTCCCTCGAATACGCCTTGAAGAGAGCCAAGGTCGGATTCGAATCCAGTGCCGTCAGGATCAGGGCGCCTGTGTTCTCCATGACCACCATCCGGATCTTCCTGCCGATGCTGCCGAGTGTTCATTGAAGTGTTGAGACCACTGCTCCTCTCGCTCCTTCATCCCCACCGGATCCCCTCTGGGACGCTCCTGTGTGAAGCGCGAACCTAACTTGCCGGTCACCTGTTGAAACTATCCGGAGCATCCGACATTTTCCCAACAGTCCAGATACTCGAACCCGAGTTCGAATTGGACTGCTGATGTGATTTGATTTGGTTGGCCAAAATTGTGGATTTCGACGATCGGCCTATTTCGCATATCTGTTCGAATCTAGGTCATTATGTCCCTTAGGTTGCAGTCGACATGCCTCGACGGCCAGGTCTGCGCCGTGCGGCTCGTGGACGACCAGGGTTGTCCGGTTGAGTCCATAGCAGTGAAGATGACTGCCTCGTGCTCGACGTTCTTGTTGATGCCCTCCCAGCGACTTAAGTAAATGATCAGTGGGGCTCCTCATGGGGACCGTGCCCGGCGGTTGCCAGCAGACCTGAGGAGGCCTGTCCGAAGATGAAGGCGTCGCGTTGTTCCGCGGTGAGCCAGGTGGCTTTTGAGCCAGCGGGGGAGCGTTCGACAAGCAGGACGTCGTCGACGGCCTCGGCGACGGTGTGGAGGTGGCTGATGACGGTGACGAGTTTGTCGCCGCCGCTCTGGTCGCGCAGGACGTTGAGGGCGACGTCGAGGGTGGTGGTGTCCAGAGCACCGAAACCCTCGTCGAGGAAGAGGGAGTCGAGGCGGGCACCATTGCGGCTGTGGAGCTCGATCAGAGCCAGCGCGAGTCCGAGGGAAGCCAGGAAGCTCTCCCCGCCGGAAAGGGTCTTGGTCGCCCGGGTGGCGCCGGTGAGGCGGTTCATGATGCGGAAGTCGTCGGTGAACCCGAGCTCGCCGCGGGTGAGCTGGTGGAACAGGTGATTACCGACGCGTAGGAGGGCGTGGGTTCGGCGATCGATGAGGTAACGGACGAACTTGCCGTCGCTGAGCAGACGGTGCACGTCGTTCAGGGTGGCCTGCCGTCGGGTTCCGGCGGTGATGGCGCCATCGAGTTGCCGGGCGGTGTCGATCTGAACTGCGGCGGCCTGCGCCCTCTGCTCGTGGTCGCGGGCCTGCTGGCGGAGCATCCCCGTGCAGGCTGCGACGGAGGTGAGGTCGGCAGGATTGAGAGGAGAGAGCGTCTCCGGAAGCTCGTGCTCGTGGCCGCCGAGCGCGTCGCGAGCCCGGACAAGGAGTCCGTCGAGCGTGGTCCCGTATCGGGTGAGGTCATCCTCGGCCAGAGCACGTCGCTGACGAAGCGCAGTGGCGATGCGCTGGCCGGACGTGGTGACGGCTTCGGCGTAGGCCGACACCGTGGTACTGGACAGGTGGTCCGGTGAGACGGGTTCTGGTAGGTCGGGACCGCCGAGGATTGCCTGGCACGTTCGTTGCGTCGAGGTGCAGCCGACCAGCGTTTCGAGTATGCGCCGCAGGGGGCCGATGACGTCGGTGTCACGTCGTTGCGTGAGCCTGGTCCGCCGCCCCACCGCTGCCGTGAGCGCAGCGGTCGCCTCGGCGGACGCGGCGGTGTCCTTCTGATGCTCGCTGGACAGCTCCTTAACGACCTCAGCGGCCACGCGGATGTCACCGTCGGTGATCTGATCAACGTTGCTGGGCATCTGGATGCGGACGTCGGGAGGAAGTTCGGCTAGGAGCCGAGTGAGTAGTCTTTCGGTAGCGTCGCAGGCGCGGACCTTTCCCGCGAGGGCACGTTCGTCGCGTTCTAGGGAATCGGCACGGTCCTGGATGCGCGCGGCGGTTGCCTTGGCGTCGGTTTCCGCCTGGTGCTGTTCCTCGCGAGCCCTGTCGGCATGGGCGGCGCGCTGCTCGGCAAGCACACTGAACGGGCGGCAAAGTTCGTCGGTGAGCGCTGCATCGCGACGGCGTTCGGTGGCGGACCGGCGGGATGGCGGCTTCTGCAGGCAGATTTCAGTGGTCGCCTGGGTCAGCGCTGTGCGGAATGCATCAAGGTCAACCGGGGAGGGCTCGCCGGCGGATACAAGTGCGATGGGATGATTCGACAGGACCATGGCGAGCATGTCGACCAGCAACTGCTTCTCGGTAGCCGCTTCGTGTCGAGTGGTGGCGGCTTCCTGGTCAGCGCTGGCGAGGTTAGCCCGGGCGGTGGCCAGGGCCGCGTTGGCGGCGGTGAACTCCCCGAGTGTGCGTCGTGCGGTGTTCTGGGCAGAAGCGATTTCTTCGGGTGCGGTGGATCGAAGGCGCTTGTAGTCGTTCGGGAGGGTCTGGGCACAGACCGTGCAGAGATCTCCCGCCGACAGGCCGTCAGCGGCGGTATGTGCAGCATCGGCTCGCTGAAGTGCGCCGAGCGTCTCGGCTGCTCGTCTGGATGACAGCTGTAGATCAGCAGTCTGGTCCTTCAAGTCGGGAAGGCTACTGCGGAGCCGGTCTGCTTTTTCTTTGGCCTTCATGCAGGCCGCGTTGGCGACGGAGACTCGGCGTGCCATGGAGATCGCTTCACGGACATCACCTTTGACCCCATCCGCGGCGGTGGCCGTCGTTTCGGCGAGGTCCTTGGTCGAGAGTGAATGCTCGGCTAGCCGCGCGATGTGTTCGGTCTGCACACCATGCTGAATTATGGCGGCTTCGAGATCGGAAGCCTCGGTGTCGAGGCGCTCCCGTTCGGTGGCGATGTGGTCCTGGTCGTCTTTCAGCGTCTGAAGGCGCTGGGAGAGATCGGTGAGGTAGGTGTCGGCTACGGAAAGGGACTCGGTCGTGACGCCTCGCTCTGCTGCGGCGGCGAGGCGCTCCGCAGCGCCGCTGATGCTGGACTGAGCGGCAGCTTCGTCGCGTCCGCACTGGGCCTCGGCATCGGCCACTTCCGTCTCGGCTTGCGTGATGGCCGGCAGTCCGCTGAGGTCGATATCCGCTTGAGCCGCGACGAGAGAGTCGAGTGCTTCGCCCAACCGGGTGTCTGCGGCATGGAGAATCTGTGCCTGCCGCTGGACCTCGGCCATCTGCTCGTGGATGGCGTGAACCTGGGCGGCGCGGGACGTGGCTGCCTGCGCGAGCTCGTATTGTTCACGACTGGCTGCGGCGGGGTCGGACAGGAGTCCAGCGCGCTGAACCTCGGCCTGCGTGAGAAGTTCCGTAATCGTCTGGCGATGGTGGTCGGCGCGGGCACGAACGGTGTCGAGTTCTCGGGTGCCGAAGATGCCTTCGAGGAGTTCGGTGCGTTGGGTGCCGGTTGCGTGTAGAAGCTGGTCGAACCTGCCCTGCGGAAGCAGGACCGTGGCCTGGAACTCCTTGAAGGTGAGTCGGAGCAGGTCCACGATCCGCTTGTCGACGGGCCTGCGGTCGTCGACCTTCTCACCGGTGTCGAGGTTCTCCAGCAGATGGGTGCTTCCCGTCCGGCCACGGTGGTACCGGCGTCGAACACGCCATGTCTGGTCGTGGCAGCGGAACGTCAGGTCCACGGTCATAACATCGACGCCGTCGGCGATGAGGCCTTTGATTTCGCTCTGGTCCCAGGTGGCCGTCCCGTAAAGGGCCAACGTGATCGCTTCGAGCAGGGTGCTCTTGCCTGCGCCGGTGTCACCGACGATGCCGACGCGAGACTTCCCGGTGAAGTCGAGCGTGGGCATCGTGCCGGGGTAACTGCGCAGGCCGGAGAGGGTGAGTGAGATGGGGCGCATGGCAGGTTCCCTTACGGCGCGATGGTCGAAGGTTTGGAGGAGGCGACAGCGGTCCGCAGGAGCGTCTCGACTGGGTCGGTGACGAGATTGAAGTCGGGGCGGCTCTGAGTAAGGAGCTCGGTGAAGGTTGCCCTGAGTAGTTCGGCGTGCTCAGGGATGGTCTCGGTGGTCACCAGATACTCGGCGAACAGGTCGGGGAGGTCGGGTTCCGGTGCTGCCGCATGATCGAGTTCGGGGAGTTCGCGCTGCTCGTCCCAGCCGGGAAGGCGGGGCTGTACCTCGACGAGCGTTGCGCCGGGGAGGAGTTCGGTGACGGCCGCGGCCAGCCCCGGGCTGGACTCGGGGACGTCAATGTATGCCTTGACGAACGCGTCACCGATCAAGGGCGCTTGGCGGGCGAGGGCGTCGAGGCCGCCGGTGAAGGTGATGAGTTTCCGGCCCTTGCGGAGCAGCCGGATGTCGATCTTTGGGGGGCGGCCGGGGTTGGCGTCGATGATGACGACGCTCTTCTGCTCGGGTTGACCATCGGTGATCTCTCCGAAGTCCATCTGCAGGAGGCTGCCGGCGTAGCGGGCTGGCAGGCCGGGCCTGCTGATCGCCTGAGGTTTGTGGATGTGGCCGAGAGCGGCGTAGGAGACAGCGGGTAGCGCGGTTGTGGCGCTGGCGTAGTCGGAGCTGATGTCCAGGCGGCGTTCGCTGTAATCGGGGAGTGCGCTTTCGACGTACATGTGCGCGGCGAAGATCAAGACGTCCCTGGTGGGGGCGTAGCCGTCGCGGAGTCCTGCGGCCAGATCAGCCTGGATACCTCGTAGGTAGTCGGCGAAGGCGAGGGTGGCCGAGTCCGGTCGGTCAAACCCTTCGACCGCGCGGTTGCGGTGGACGAACGGTAAAGCCGCCAGCCGGATCCGCTGACCGTCGCGTGCCGGGTAGTCGAGGATGCCACCGTTGGCCGAAGGTCGGGCTTGGGCGACGAACCGCAGAGCGGGGACGCCATTCCTGGAGTTGAACGCCGCCATGCCGTCGAGAGCCTGGAACAGCAGGGGAGAGTCGTGGTTGCCGCGTATCACTACAGTGGGGGCGATCGCGGAGAGTTCGACCATGGCGCTCATCCCGAGTGCGAAGTCTTCGGGTGAGGGGACCTGGCGGTCGAACAGATCGCCGGTATGGAGGATCAGGTCGGGCTGAGCCTCCTCGGCGATACCGACTACCTCGGCGAGGACTGCGGCGAAATCCTGGTACCGGTTGTGGCCGCGACCCCGGCCTGTGCCTGCGGTTACCGTGCCACCGATGTGCGAGTCGGACATGTGCAACAACTTCATGATCACCCTCCGATGTCGGCCGTGTGCGGGCTGTCCAGAACGAAGCTACACCAAAGTTTGGGAAACATTGGAAGAGTTCGGAAGACTGGTAGCGTGGGGCCATGGACGGTAGCGAGGAGACCCTGGACGAGCTCGAACGCCGGCTCACGCAACTGCGTCGAGCCCTGCGCTCGGCGATGCTTCAGCGCGAGACCGCGAAAATCGCTGAGATCCGCGCGGAACTGAAGCGCGTCGAGTCCGTTTGGGAGGAAGCCGCAGCGGCGGAAGAAGGTGAGGCCGCTGCCGTCCCGCCGATGGCCGCCGCGCGTCCGTCGGGCGTCGACAAGCCAGCGCCGGCCGGGTTGTTGCCAGTTCGCGAGCAGGCCCATCAGGTGCTGACGCTGCTCGGAGTGGCTGCGGCTCCGAAACTGATCAGCGCGGTGCAGGGGGCGTTCTTCGCCGACGAACTGCAGCCATCACGGCTGGCGAGCCTGCGGCGTGATGAGGAGCGGTCCTACCGGACGGCTCCCAACGCCCGCCCGTACTACCTATGTCCGGCGCTCACCGCCGACAGGTTGGCTCCGGTCCGCGCGCTGCTGACGATCAGTACCTGGCCGATGGAGCAGCGGATCATCGGCGGCCACAGCCCGCGCGTCGATTTCCTCACCGCAGCCCGCAAGATCGCCGAGGCCGTCGTCACGCGCCGTCAGCTCGGCCAAGCCTGGAGTCCCGAGGCGATGGTTCAAGCCGAGCAACTGCTGCGCAACTTCGCCGCAAACATCCCCGGCGCGCTGCCCTCGCCCTCACCGGGCCACCATGCGGGCCAGATCGATCCGGACCAGGTCGCCGCCGCGGCCGCGGCCGAACTCGCCCTACACGCTGACCTCGACGATCAGGAACGGGCGGCGGCAGTCGAACGTGCCCGCCGGTTGCCCGAGGCAGAACGCCTTTTCGGAACTCGCCTCGCGATGGCGGGACGAACAGCGACCATGGAACGCTGAGCCACCTCACACGCGCGGCTTCAACTTCCCCAACCCCTGCGCACCCCATCAAGGTCAACCACAGTGGACTCAACAACCGCTCGTCTCAACGCGCTTCGTGGGCACAACAAGCCCGTGAACCACAACGCCCGCACCCTCGTGGGCATGACCGCCAACCCCGGCTGCGGCCGCCGGACCCTCCTGGACGCCTGCGGCGCCGACAAGGACGCGATCGCCACCCAAGCCGGTTTCGCCTGGCCATTCGGCCAGTCTCCGTTCGCGATCGGCCGCGGGAAGAGCTTCGAAGCCAGCATCACCGAACACGGTGGCGCGAAGCTGCTAACCCTGCTCCGTGATCTGCTCGACCTCCCGCTCCCAGAAGTCGCCTACAAGCCCGTGGACGAAGTCGGCGGTAACACCCAGCGGGAACTGCGCCACCAGCACACCTGCAAACTGCTGCTCGAAGCCGCACGGGGCGGTGACTGGCCGGGCACCTTGTTCGACCATCCGATGCTGCGGCTCACGGTCGGCGGTGTCCATGTGTACTTGGAGCCTGACGTCATCGCCTTCAAGGTCAAAGACCTGTTCTACGTTGTCGAGATCAAGTCGTTCCCCGTCATCGACCGGCAGGCCGACCCCGACCAGGTCGCCGCCGCGATCCGCCAGGCATCGGTTTACGTGATTGCGCTGCGGGAGATGCTGTCGGCCCACGGCCTGGACCCCGCCATGGTCGCCTCCTCGGTGATCTTGGTGACGCCGAAGGGCTTCTCCAACACCCCCGTCGCCACATTGACCGATGCCCGCAAGCAGATCGCCATGCTCGTCCGCCAGTTGCGCCGCGCCGACAACGTCTCCGACCTCCTGAACGAAGTGCCCGACGACACCACGTTCGACCTCCGCCACAACGACCTCGGCGTCGCCACCCGAGCCGCGACCGACCTGGTCAACCACCTGCTTCGCATTGAGGCCCGCTACCGGCCGGCCTGCACCCAGCATTGCGAGATGGCCGCCCTGTGCCGCGACGAAGCCGTCCGCGCCGACTCCCTTGACCTGTACGGAACCGGAGTCTCGGACGTCTTCAACGGCGTCGATTCGGCCAGCACCGCGCGCGCTCTAGCCGCAGGCACCAGGTTGCCCTCACCTGACCAGCAGGACGTCGCCCGCACCCTCCGGCGCGCCCAACGGCTGCTGGACGAACTGGGCGGAGTGGCGTGAGCGCGCTGGCCGCGCTGGCCCGCCTGCATGCGGCCGCCGAGGGGTTCGCCCAGCCGCTGCGGCGCGTCCGCCACCACACACTGATCACCGAACCCCTGATCCTGGCGATCTACAACATGTCCGGTGAAGCGGCCGCACCCCTTGGATGCATGATCGGCGCACCGCACGCCGACCCGGTGACTCTGGTCGTGCCGTCACCACGCAACCGCGACCTGCGCCAGGAGTTCTACCTTCGCCTCGCCGACGTGATCCTTCCCTTCATCGACCAGCACGCCCGCACGCTGCAGAACGTGCCCACCCGCGGTGACAAGCCCGACCGGCAGCGCTGCGCGCGCGCTCCGCAGATCTTGGTGCCGAACACCTCCACTATCGACTACCTCCGGCGCGTCGCACGATCGATCCGCTTCCAGCAGGCACCAACACCGGAGTTCCCACACGGAGACCCGCAGGTCGGGTTGCTCGGCCGCTGGCTGACCTTCTTCACTGACCGTGCCGGCTACCCGGGGTCGTCAATGCTGCTGCCCATGACCGATCTGCTGGCGGCGCACTGGGCTACTGGGCAGAGCAGCTTGGAGGACGCGAGCCTGGCGCTCCTCCTCGGCTGGATCGACCCGCCCGCCGGAATGACCGGAGCACAAGGCGCTGCGGCCGCAGCGCACCCGATTGACTACCCGCCGGCCGGTCCGGCGACCGACCCGACATTCGACCGCGTCGTGCTTGACCCAAAGATCAGCGCATACTTGGACGCCGTCAACAGCAACGACGTCAGAGCCGAGGCCCGTGTCACCGCCGCACTCGAGAGGGACGTCGCCGAGCAACTGAAGCCGACCTGGGAACAGATGGGTACTGCCGTGACCCTGCTGACCAGTATCCCCGAAGCCGCCCGGTGCCCCGGGCGTTGGGACGCTGACCGCGACGCCTTCACCGGTCACGTTCAGCACATCGCCGCAGGCGGGTTCCCTCAGCCGGTCTTCGACAAGCCCATCGACGCGGCCGCCCGACTCGCCCGTATGGAACGTGCTCAGCTGAGGTTCGAGGACGAGCAGGCCCTCGATGATCCGTTCGTGCTGGCCGAGCGCCGCTCCTCCGGTACGGCATTCGCGGGCGTCATCGTCGAACGCGAGCCCGACCGGACCCAGCTATCGAGCAAGGGTCGGCCGCAGCTCAGGCCTCGCTTCACCGTCCAGACCGCCGACCCACCGCCGCTCGCCCAAGGCAAGATGGCCTGCCCCTCCGATCCCAAACGACTTGTCGAGATCCGTGAGGTCATCCCGGACGGGCCCGAGCAGCACCTGGTCGTACTCGAACTCGTCGTCGGCATGGGCCGTGTCGGCAACCCCCAACGGGGAGCTGTCCCCGAACTGGGCGAGGTTCGGGCCTACACCGCCGTCCCCGAGCAGTGGAAGACGCCCGACTTTCCTTCCCGTGACCAGACGCCGTGGACCCACGGCGGGCCCCCGGAACCGGACCAGCCCGGCCCACCGGCCGACGATCTCACCGACGGTGCAAATCCATGACTTCCTTCCTCCCATCGGCCACTCCACGAGACGACGGTCCATCAGCGGCTGCTGCCGCCGCCGTCAACGGCATTCTCCGCGACCTGGACGCCCTGACCGGCGACCGGACGCGCAGGGGGGTCGTGGTGGACTCGCCTCCAGGCGCCGGCAAATCCACCCTGGTTCGGCGTGCCGCCGTCGCCCTCACCCAGGCGGGGGAGCTGGTGAGCATCATTGCGCAGACCAACAACCAGATCGATGACCTTATCCGCGGACTCTCCGCCGCACAGCCCTCGCTCACCATCGGCCGTATCAGCAGCACCGACTATCTCGCCAATACCTCACCGGTCGGCGGGCTGGCGAACGTGCGGCTCAGCAACGACATCAGCGAGCTGGCAGACTGCGCGCTCGTGATTGGAACCGCCGCAAAATGGGCGCGGGTCACCGGTCACCACCGGCCCTGGGCGATCGTCGACGAGGCATACCAGATGCGGTCGGACGCACTCCTTCTAGTCGCCTCGCAGTTCGACCAGGGGCTCTTCGTCGGGGACCCCGGGCAACTCGACCCCTTCACGATCGTCGACACCTACCGGTGGACCGGCTTGTCCTACGACCCCCGCCAGAACGCCGTCGACGTGCTGCTCAACCACAACCGCAAAACCGTGATCGAACGCCGCCTCCCGGTAACGTGGCGGCTCCCCGCAACGGCCGCCCCACTGGTGTCAGCGGCGTTCTACCCCTACAACGGATTCGTCGCGGGGACCACGCAAGAGATGCGGACGCTGGAATTCAGGACAACCGGTTTCCGATCTCCCCTCGACGAGACCCTCGACATGGCACGCCGCACCGGCTGGGCCATCCACCAACTCCCTGCCCGCCACACCCAGCGCACCGACGCCGAAACCGCTGACGCAACTGCGGCCCTCGCCGCACGCCTGCTCACTAGAGGCGTGATCGGCTACTGCGAAAACCATCCAGGTGGACGTATCCTCACTCCCGCCGACCTGGCCATCGGCGTCGTCCACCGCGATCAAGCAGACCAGATCCGACGATCTCTCGCCGCCACGAACGTGCCTGGATACCGCGACGTCGCGGTCGACACGGCCAACCGGCTCCAAGGCCGCGAGTTCGAGATCGTTATCGTGGCCCACCCGCTGTCGGGCCGCCGTGACGCTACCGCCTTCCATCTGGAAGCCGGACGACTTTGCGTCCTGATGTCCCGCCACCGGCAAGCCTGCATTATCGTCACCCGCGCCGGGATCACTGACCTCCTCGACGCTCACCCGACCACCGACCCCGTCCATCTCAATGTCCCGGTCAAATTCCCCGACGGTTGGGAAGCCCACCACACCGTCCTAGAGCGCCTTGAGGCTCACGTCATCACCAGTATGGGTGTTTCAACTTAACGGCTCATCCAAGAAGCTTGTGACTGCGGGGCTCTGCGAGCTTGTAACTCGAGATATACCTCCCCCCGGAGATCAGGGCTCGCTGTTTTGAGTAGGCCGCAGGCCTCCTCGTGTCCGGCGGGCGCAACCATGTGGACCCGTTCTGGGGGTTATGTGTAAAAGCTACGCGTCATCGTCACGGTCGGCCCGTCCGCCGCGACCTGCTCGACGGCCACGCACTCAAGGTGGCCCGAGAGGGGAGATAGCGCATCACAGTCACACAAACCAAGATCTTTCCCGATCAAGCGACGCTGTGTGGTCGTTTTGCAACGTTCAGAACCGCCTTTCGTGGCCGCCGTCACAGGACTGGTCGCTCGATCGAGTCGGTGAGCGCTTTGGGTTCAACGATGGGACGGTGCGAAGTCGTCTTGTGGAGCGCGGAGTGGAGATTCAGGCAAGGAAGGGCGGAAGCCGCTGCTCTACTTCCCTCCTCGCACGGAGCAGCAGGCGCGCCTGGCGGTCAGTCTGGAGGCCGCATCTCTTCGGCCTGGATCATGGCGTGTAGCTTCCAGCCCGGCCAGGCAACGACGCATGACCGATTTCGGCAATCTCCGCAGGAGATCATAAGAACATCGGTAATCTTCCAAAGGTCACGTTTAGCTGATCTTTTTTGATAAGCACTCGCTCCGGGAAACATCAACTATGGTCAACCGCCACCCCTCGCGAAGCGACTATGGACGCGTCTCGCGGACGCATCAGTTCAACAAGGTTCCGACATGGCGGCGCCTTCTCGGGAGCTGGCTAACATGGTTCGGCGTCCTCGCCACCGCCGCAGCCACAGCCGCGGTTGTCGGTGTCGTACAGAGAGGCACAGACAAAGTAACGACCCCAAGCAAGGCAGCCAAGATCGAAGTGATCGATATGCTCGTCGATACTCCGAAGGATGCCGACAGCCGGCCAGTTTCCCTTGACATTAAGCTTCACAATACTGGCACACGGCGAAGCATTATAAAACGAGCCGTCCTAAGCATTCACAAGTTCACCATGTTCAAAGAATGTGCTGGCCAAGGCGGCGGTCTTGGCGTGTCGGCAACATACGGCCTCAATATGCCGGTCCGCCCGAAGCCAGGACAGAAGGTCGAGGTTCCGCTTAGTCAGCAGCTAGGGCCCGATGAAGCTGATCGTTTCAAGATAGAGTTGAATCTGCCGCAATCCTCCGCCTGGATCGAAAACCCCGATCAGGGAAAGCTCTTCGTCTACCAAGTTGGTGTAACTCTAATTCGTGACACAAATAGCAAAGCCGTAAATCTCGGCGATGCGGTGGTGGCGCTGCCAATCACGATCACTGTACACGAACAGCAGTTCTTCTTGACCAAGGAGAACGCAGAGATTCACTACTATGATTGGCTAAGTGGTGGACCCGAAGCCGGTGCTGGGATTAGGCAGTGCCTGAGGGCGAACAATGTCACGCTTCGCCAATATATGACTGCAGCGGGCGCGAAGCCAAAATGGTTCTCCGAGCTGAGTTCGGAGCTCGTATCATAAGCCGCTGGTCCTCGTGCACACTTCCGGTGCCAAGCGCCCTCCCGTTACCTTTCCCACCTCGGCCAGTCTTCAAATTTCGACAGCAGCAGCAACGCACATGGCATGATGGTCCGTGACTGCCTTCGAACGCGAGATGGCAAACTGTCCGCGGAACGGCGTCAGGCTCCAGATCCTACACGCCGACTGAGAGCCGTTACGTCACGTGACCCGCTCACAACAAGTGGATCAGAACGGCTTTTTTCATGGCCGCCGTCACGACGCCGTCGCAGCCGCACTCAACAGCCGGCCCGAAGACTCTGGCCTGGAAAACTCCCGCAGAAGCCCTCAGCAAGCATCTATGCTCTCCAATAGGCAGTGGGCGACGACTCTTTGAACCCGAGCACAGGCTCTTCACCCCCTGGGCTGTGGCTCCGCTTGCCCGCACACCTACGAGAGCCTGACCACAAGACGAATAGCTATTTGAGAAGAGTTGAGGCTTACTGTGGCACGGTTTAGAATTGACCAATCGGAAAACGGACGCCTCGACATTCGTATGGCCTCCATAGGCCAGGAGATCGAGGCGTACTTCATCCCCTCCGTCTCGCCTGCCGAGGGTGCTCCGGCGGCAGCCCGCGCCGATGCGGGTGTGAAATTGTTAGGCCTCGTTCCAGGTTCCGGAGAACTTCGTATTTATCCGATCAACACGCTGTACGGAACGAGTGGATATCTCGGCCCCAAGTACGATCAGATACGCACCCTAGTTGTGGAGATTTCGGCCATTGACCCGTACTTCGAGGAGCCCGAACTAGAAACGGTCCTTGAAGTGCTCCCGGCTGGCTTCGTCAAGGACTATGCCTATGGACTTGGCCTCTTGAAAGACTGCAACCGGATCATCCGGCTGATTGAGAAGCACACAGCCTGCGACGAGATTGCGTTCACCAGTGCAGATGAGTTGACCGTAGAGGGCCGAGTCTTCCGGCTCGGAATGCACCGCTTTGCGGAAATGTGGTCAGAAATCAGGCGCATCAACGATCGCGGTAATCGCGCAGCGGGTCGGGTCAAGGACGCCTTCGTTCACAATGATCTGGCCACGGTGCTCGGATTGGAGTCTATGGACTTCAGTCTGGGGCGCCATCCAGTCTCGCGGGTGATCGCGAAGGCAGCGGATGGGGTCGAAGAATTGAACGACCAAGAGCGGGACGCGCTGATCGCAACGCTCACGTCAGAGTCAGCAGGGCTCGCCAAGGCTAGGCCCGAGAAGTTCCAGAAGTTGCACCGCGAGATTGAGTTGGTGAGTCTCGATCACCTCATCACCTCCTACGAAAAATCATTGGAGAAGGGTGAGAATGAGCAGTACTGGCAGACGTTCTTTGATGACAACGCCTTTGCTCTCCAGCAAGTGTTCGGCGCGCCAATGGTCAGCGTTCAGTCGCAAGCAACGGTGGGCGGCGGCGGCCTCGCGGGAAGCGGTGATAAGATTGCCGACTACCTGTTCAAGAACTCGCTTACAAACAACGCCGCATTGGTGGAGATCAAGAAGCCGACAACCCGACTGCTCGACACGCGAGAGTACCGAACGGGGGTATACGGCCCTTCAAAGGAGCTGAACGGCGCGGTCACGCAGGTTCTCGATCAGGCATACCATCTGACGTCGAACCTCGCCACGCTGAAGCACAACTCGCGCCGATGGGACTTGGAGTCATATGCGGTCTCCTGCTTTGTTGTGGCAGGACGCACCCCGCCTCCGGATGAGCCATCGAAGCAGAAGTCATTCGAGCTATACCGCGCCAATTCTCGCAGTGTCACTATCGTGACCTATGACGAAACCCTTGAACGACTCAGACTCCTGCACAACTTCCTTGCGCCTACTGATAGCGCTACCGCGGAAGGTTGAAGGCGCCGTTGTCGTTGGCGCGGGCTTGATGGCGGCGTCGCCAGCGTGACCAGTGGCCGGCCAATGGACCAGTGCTCACGCCACCACCGGAGCGGGCACGACATCCCATCAGCGATCAAGACCCCTGACCCTCGGTGAGGGCACGATCTGCCCATAGGACTCACAGGTCCAGGTGTTGGAAGTGCTCACTCACCAGCGGCTACGAGGCACCGAGTCTGTCAGCGGCGGCCGACCCGGTAGCTCCCATTAGGTGTTTAGCGAGTGTCTGGATGAGCTGGCGGGTGGGGTGGCCGTCAGGGAGTTGGTCGCTGAGGCGGACGGCGGTGATCAGGGCCTGGTCCGCGGCCTGGTGGTCGCCGGCGCGGTGGTGGACGGCGGCGCGCAGGTAGCGCAGGTAGGCGTCGTTGGGGACCGCCGGGTCGGGTAGGGCGGTTTCGGCGCGGTCCAGGTGGGTGAGGGCGTCGGTGAAGCGCCCGGCGGCGAGGGCGGTTTCGGCGCGGTTGGTGGCCAGCCGTGACCGCAGGTAGGGCTCGCCCAGCTCGGTGAACAATGCTTCGGCGTCGGCGAGGGTGGCTTCGGCGTCGTCGTGGTGTCCCAGCTTGCTGTGGGCGAGGCCGAGCTGGCGCTGCAGCAGGGCCTGGCCGCGCGGGTGCGTCGGCATCGCCTGGTACAAGGCCAGGCCCTCTTCCAAAACTGTGAGCGCCTGTTCGGGCTTGTCGAGGGCGAGGAGGGTGGCGCCGTGGTGCTCGGCCACCGACGCCTCGGCCAGCTGGTCGCCGGTCTGCCGGGCCAGCCGGGCGGTGGCGCGGTGGTGCTCGACTGCGTCTGCGAGCCTGCCCAGCCGCCGGTCCAGGAGGCCGGCCAGCATATGGGCGCGGGCTTGGGCGCCGGGGTCCACAGGCTGGGCGCAGTCCAAGCCGATCTGGCAGATCTGCCGCCAGGCGGGGTAGTCCTGCCGTTGGCTGACATAGCCCCAGAGGGTGTCGACGAATTGCCAGGCCAGGTGGTGCAGGTCGTGCTCTGCGGCCGCGGCCTGGGCGGCGAGCAGGGTCGGCAGCCATTCCTGCATCAGGGCGATCGCGTTGCTCTTGTCGGCGACGGCCGGGGCCCGTTCTGGTGTCTGTGTCCATGCGAACACCGGGGCGTCGCGTCGGCGGCCGTGCCCGATGAGGAGTTCGAGCGAGGCGCTCCACATCAGGTAGTGGCGGACCGCGCGGGCCAGCGCGGCCGTTCGGTCGTCCTCGGGCAGGTCGGCGGCCTGATGCTCGGCGTGGACGCGGACGGGGGCGGGCATCCGCCAGTGGTCGGGGGCCGGGCCGTGCTCCAGCAGGTGCGCGTCGCGTAGCCGGGCCAGGATGGTGTCGGTGTCCTGGTCGCCGGCGCGGAGCGTGGTGGCGGCCGCGGCGGCCGAGAACACCGGGCCGGGCAGGATGGCCAGGTACCGGTAGGCGGTCTGCAGGTCCGGGTCCAGACCGGTGTAGATGGCGTCCAGCGTGCTGTCGATGATGATCTCCTCGTCGGTCGGGCCGGTGCCGGTGCCGGTGCCGGTGCCGGTGCCGGTGTGAGGGTGGGTGCTGACCGTTTGGCGGGTGGGCTGGGGCGGTCGCGTGGTGGGGCCGGTGGGGCGGGTCAGCCGGGCGGCCAGCTCGCCGATGGGGCGGTGCGGCCGGGCGGCGACATAGGCCGCGGCGTGCACGAGGGCCGCGGGCAGGGCGCCGCAGGCGTGTACCAGCGCGCGGACGCCGTCGGGGTCGGCGGTGGCGCGGTCGCCGATGATGCCGGCGGCCAGCGCCGCGGCGTCGGGTGCGGGCAGCGGCCCTACGGGTATGCGGATCGCGCCGTCGACGGCGGCAAGGTCCAGCAGTTGGTGGCGGCTGGTGACCACGACCAGCCCGGCGGCGGGTAGCAGTGCCCGGACCTGCCCGGGGGTGGTGGCCTGCTCGATGACGGCCACGACCGGGCGGTCGGTGGTCAGCGACCGCAGGAGCGCGGCGGCCTCGCCCGGGTGTTCGGGGATCCGGTCGGCGCCCAGCGCCCGCAGCCATGCCGCCACCACGTCCGCGACGAGATCACCGGTTGGTGCCGGTCGGTGGCGGTCGCTGAAGTTGCTGCGGTCGCGGAGGTTGGCCCACAGCGTGAGGTCGGCCCACAGCGCGCCGCCGGGGGCCGCACCGGCGTGCAGTGCGTGGTGCGCCAGGTCCAGGGCCAGCGCGGTGGAGCCCGCCCCCGCCGGCCCGGTAATCACCAGCAGGTCCGGCCGCCCGGCGCCGCGGCCCGGCCCGGCGGGACCGGCAGCACCCGGGTCAGCAGTGGCTGGGTTGCTGGGCTGGGGGGTGAGGTGATGGCCGGCGGCGATGGACAGCCGGGCACGTTCGGTGTGCCGGTCGTGCAGTCGTGCCGGTGGCGCGGGCAGCATCATCGGCGGCCGGACCTGGGCGAGGTCCTGCTGGTTCGGCGGGGGGTGCAGGTGCAGGCCGCCCTGAACCCTTCCGGCCTGCACCACGGTGGTGAAGTCGTTGCCGCTGATCTCGTTCCCAACTCCAGCGGGGGGACCAGACAATCGCTCTGCCTTCCTCATGCGGGGTACCAAGAAGCCGGACCTGGGCGCGGGTTCGCCCCACGCAAGGGATCGGGCAGCGAAATCGGAGTGCCGCACCACACCGTCCCGATGGGATGCCCGAAGATGAGCATCCAGGACCCCCGCGACGCGGCGACGAACACGATCTCCTCGCCGAACGCGGCGGCCGGGATCCGCGCGCAGGCTCAGCCCGCTCATGGCCGGCGTTCCGCTGTGGTTGCCGGTCATTTGCGGGACGGGTCCAGTTCGTGGAGGGGAAATCCGCTCTCCTCGACGAGCCGGCGGGCTCCGCGCTCAATCTCGTGCGTGGTGTCCGGGGTCTGCTCGACCAGCCGCTGCTCGGTTTGGTTCGGCTGGCTCGGTTGTGGGGGCGGGCCGTACTTGGCAGCCGCCTCCAGTTGCCCGCGCAGGATGTTGCGGGGCACGCCCAGTTCCCGGGCCAGGCCGTGCAGCGACTCACCCGACTCAACACGCTGCAGCACCTGCTCCACCGGGACCGGCAACTCCACCGGATGCGACCTGGTCGGCGAACCGACCGGCCGCATCTTGGTTCCCGCTTCCAGCAGCCGGAGCTTGACTGTCCCGGTCGCCACTTCCAGTTCTTCGGCCAGGTCGTAGAGCGACTCGCCTGCCTCATAGCGCTTGCGCAGCACCGGTGACGGCACCGGCAGTTCCAGCCGCATGCTGTTCGGGCTTTCGCGGGATCGCAGCGTGACCTCGGCCTGGGCGAGCCGCATCTTCACCGCGTTGGTTGAGACCTCCAGCGCTCTGGCCAGCCCGGCGATCGGCTCGCCCGCCTCATACCATTCCCGCAGCTCCTGCAGCTCGATGGGGAAGGTGTCCCAGGCCGGTCCGCCGGGCGGCCGCCGGTTGATCCTTTCGTGCCGCATCCAGCGGTAGACCTGACTGGTGGTCAGTCCCATCCGCTGCGCGATCGAGGGCACCGACTCACCTGCCGCGTACCGTTCGCGCAGCACCTCGACCGACAGTTCCAGCTCTGCCGGGCGCTGCCGCGACTTCGGCAAATACGACTCGGGTCGCGGCTCAGGTTGCGATTCTTTGGTCGTCGTACCTGCGCTGGGAGCCTGTGCCCCACGGCTGGCCGGTGGTGGGAGGGCGAGCTGGGGCGGGTCGGTGGTGACGTCGGCCCGACCGGCGGCCGGGTGCTGGGGCCCAACCGGTTCGTCCTGGCCCGGTCTGGGCGGCGGAATCGGTGATGGGCTTCCCGCATCCGGTGTCGCCGACTCCGATCCGGACGCCGACTCCGATCCGGACGCCGACTCAGATTCGGACGCCGGCTCGGCGGCGACGCCGGATGCGTTGAGGGCGCTGGTGGCGGTGTCGGCCCGTTGGCCGGGGCGGGCGGCGGGTGCGGTGTTGCCGGGCCAGACGAATCCGGCGGCGGTGGGGTCCCCCTGATCGCCCATGAGGTCTCCAGGCGGTTCGATTTGATCAATGCGGGCGGCGTGCACTACCAGCGCGGCGTAGACCGCCAGGTCCTCGGCGCACACATCGTCGAGCACCGCGCAGAAGTCGTTGAGTTCGGCAGCGATGCGTGTCCACTCGTCGTCGCTTGGAGCGCGCCCCAGATAGCGGGTGAACCATGGGCGGTCGAGGTAGGCGACGGCGAGGTCATATCGGCCCGCGAGCTCAAGCAGCGCCACCACCGCATCACCGCCAAAATGGTCCTCGATCAGCGCGTGGATCGGGTGGCGGGCCGCGGCCGAGACACCAGCGGTGCCGCAGACCGGGCCCGGCACTGGACCGGGGGCCGCGTCGTCCGGTTCGGCGGGTGGGGCCGCCGGCGGTGGTGGGTGCTCGTCTTGCCCGTCCTGGTCTTCGAACGCTTCAGCGGGCGGCCCGTCGCGCAGGAGCTGGTGCACCTCTTCACGGGAGTACCGCCGGTGGCCGCCGAGGGTGCGGATGCTGGTCAGCCACCCCCTTTGCGCCCATCGTGTGACGGTCTTGGGGTCGACCCGGAACAGGGCGGCGACTTGCGCCGGCGTGTAGTACTCATTCCGCACGTCGGATCGCTTCCAGATTGGTTCGGCTCATGCGTGCGCTCTCGGTCGTGGCGGCGGAGGGAACAGTAGACGGGCGTTGCAGCCGTTTTCGGCGTCGGCGGGATTGCTCGGTCATGGTCAGGCGGGGGCGCACCGATGCGGGTGGGATGTCCGGCGGCCAGGACGGGGATCGGGGCCGTGCAGTGGGGCCGTGTGAACACGCTGATCACGACACCGGCGCCCCGCCGGGCGAGGTCTCATGCGCGGTCGATGACCCTTCCAAAAGCGGCACGGGTTCCCATCGACGCCCGATGCTTCCGGTACGCCGCTGCATGGATCATCTGCTGGAATCGGTTTCGTCGGCTCGGCCGTCCCGGGGCTGCAGCCCGGCCAGGATGGGGTGGGCACGCTCTTGTCCGTAGTCCCAGCCGATCAGGTCCCAGCCGGGCGGGATGAGTGCGGCGGGACCGATGACGCCGTGGCGGCGGGCGATGCGGGCGATCTCGTCCGCGGTCAGTTCACCCAGATCCTGCTGGGGTTCGACGGCGCCGTACTCGTCTCGGATGACGTCGCCGACGTCCCGCCGGAAATACAGGTTGAGGGCGTAGGCGGCCCTCCACCGCAAGTCCGCCGCCTGCGCGCGGCCGGACGAGGCCTGATCAGAACGGGCAGGAGCGGGGGCGGCCCGGAAGGGGCAGGGCACGCGGTGTTCGACCTGGTAGGCCAGCTCGAACACCATGCCCGCCCAGCGCAGCAGCAGGTCCGGGCCGTGGTCCTCAGTGCCGCCGAGCAGATGCCCGGTGGTGCCGGTGAACGACCCCGGGTGCCGAACCCACACCACGCCGAGGGTGCCACCGCCGGTCTCGCCGTAGACGATCTCATCGACCGGCGGCGCGCCGGGTTCGCCTACCGCGCACGCGTAGGCGAACACCAAGGAAGGGTCGGCCATCGCCCCGGCCAGCAACTGCCGGACCCCCTCCGGCGTGAGTCCCTCTGATTCGGTGAAGGCGTCGCCGTGCCGCGTTGGAAAGTCGCGGGCCAGCGACGCGGCGGACAGGCCCGGGACGGCGTTCACCTCACGCACCCCCGCCGCCGCACCCACCCGCCCAGCTGACGCGACATCCACGCGCTCAGCGGGCACCGCACCCTGCGTACCGCGCCGATCCCGCCCCGCACTCCTGCCCACAGGCGTTCCCGGACACGGGCCCATATGGGGACCCATGCGCGGGCGGCGAGGTCTGCGCGCAGGCTCGGCCTTTCCCCGGCCGCCGACCGCAGGTCGGTGGCCGGGCCAGATGCGGCACCAGACCGGGGCGGCGCCGCAAGCCCAACGGAGCGTGCTGCCGGTGGGTGCCCGGACCCGGTGAGTGGGTTCGCGGTGTGTTTGATGCGATTCATCAGGAAGTATCCAGTCCGGTCAGGGGGTCGCGCGGCCGGCCACACCGTGGCCGACCGCGCGCGATCACGAGGTCATCAGGCAGCGTGGGCGAGGGCGGTGACCAGGCGTCCAGCGTCGATGACGGTTCCGGCACCGGACGGCAGGTCGTAGCCGCGGCGGGCGGTGAACCCCTCGACCCCGTTGGCGGTGTTACTGCCGGTGGTCAGGTCGTACAGCCCGAGCCGGGCCGAGCCGGGCGCGGCGTACAGCACACGGTGGATGTCACCGACCGGCCGCCCGGCCTTCTGCGCGGCCAGCGCGACGATCCCGGCCATCTTCGGTGCGGCGATAGAGGTCCCGGCCACCCGGATCCACCCTGGCCGCTGCCCGGCCAGGGGGTTGTACGTGCCGCTGTAGAACCATTCGCGGGCCTTGCCGGAGGCGTTCAGCGCGATGTCGACGCTGCCCCGCGCGTCACCGACGACCCCGGTGACGCGCGCCTGGTAGCCCGGGCGCGCGAAGGCGGCCGACAGCCCGGCGCCGGTGGCGACCCCGCCCTCGTCGTCCCACACCTGGTCGGGTGCGGTCCGGCGGCCGGTGTCGTCGAGGTGGATGCGGGTGCCGCCCACGGCGGTGACCAGCGGGTCGGAGGCGGGCCAGGCCACCGTCGGGTGGTCGTAGAACGCGTCCCCGGCCAGGGTCGGTTGGGCTGGGCCCCAGTTACCCGACGAGGCGATCAGCGTGACCCCACGCCGGTGGGCGGCCTTGAGGGGGCCGCGCAGACCGGTGAGGAGCCGGTAGTCACCGGGCCGCTGGGCCTGCTCGGGGAAGTTCTCCTCCGACGCGCCCCAGCTCGCGGTGACGACGTCAACCTTGCGGTGCCGGGTGACCCAGCCGATCGCGCTGATCAGCTCGTCCAGCCCGACGGTTCCGCCGGTCTGGTCGACTCCGGTCTCGACAACGATGATCTTCGCGCCGGGTGCGATGGCGTGGACGGACTGCACGTCAACGCTGGCCTCGGCGGCGCAGGCCGCCTGCCCCGGGTCCTGGGGGTCGGCGGTCGGCACTTTGCCGTACTGCAGTACCTCCAGGTCGGCGGGGGGCAGTCCCCAGTGCCGGGAGTAGATCGCCAGATCGGAGGCCAGGCTCGGGTTGTGGAAGCAGATCGGGACGATGACGGTGCGTCCCGCGCCGGTCAGGCCCCGCCGGTGGAGCGCGTCGATCTTGTATGCGTGGTTGATCTGTGGCGGGGCGTAGCAGCCGGTCGTGCCGTAGAGCTGTGGGCATTGCGAGGGCGGCACCGGCACCACCGGGCCGTCCGGCGGAGCGGTCGTCTCCGTAGTGCGGGCGCCGGTACCGTTGCGCGGTGAGACTGGTTCGGGGGCGACGTCCAGCGTGGACACCAGCTCGTGGCTCAGCACGGTCCGGGAGGCGCCGCCGGGCAGGGTTTGGTCGACCAGGGTGCCGTGGGCCGCTGCGCCGTTGGTTGGAGCGGCCGTGCCGATCGCCACAGCGGCACCGGCCGCCAGCAGGGCGGCGGCAAGACCCGCCACCAGTCGACGGGGAGTCGAATGAGGGAACACTTTTCTCTTTCTCGGTCGGATTCTCGGTTGAAGGACGGGTGGAACGGCCGGGGCGTGGGTGCGTCCCGGAGTTGGGGGCGGGGCTCCGTGATCACGTGCAACGCGCTGACCACGTGGAGCGGCGGCATCTGGTCAGTGTCATTGGCCAGGTTCCGCGGCGGTCACCGCGGCCGCACGGCAACTCACTGAGGGGGACTGGTGCTATGCGGCGTTCTCCTTGGCGGTTGCAGGTGGGGGCAGGGCCGTCAGGTGCGCGAAACGTTCAGACCATTGGCCGCGGTCGACGCCGAGGGCGGTTTCGGCGAGGCGGTGGAGTTGGATTTCGGCGGTGCCGGCGGGCGCGTCGATGTGGATGGCGTCCCGGTAGAAGCGTTGGAGTGGGCGGTCGGTGCGCAGTCCGGCTCCGCCGTGGATCCGTACCGCGTCGCGGGTGGCGTCCAGGGCCGTCTCGACGGTGTAGTACTTGGCGTTGATGAGTTCGTTGTCGCAGGCCTGCCCGTGGTCGAGCATGTGGGCGGCCTGGTAGGCGAGCGTGCGGGCGGTTCTGAGCTGGTGTTCGAGGCGGCCGATCCGCTGGCCGATCACCGGGTGGTGCGCTAGCGGCTCGCCGTAGCGGTGCCGTTTCTTGGTGAAGGAGACGGTCGCATCGGCGGTGGCCTGGAGGATTCCGAGGGCGACCGCGGTGAGGTTGGGGCGGCCGTACAGAACCGATGAGCTGTAGGCGACGTCCAGGCCGTCACCCTCGTCGCCGAGCCGGTCGCTTGCCGGGACGGCGACGTTGTCGAAGACGATGTCGCCGAAACTGAACCCATGCAGGCCCAAGGCACGCTGGTAGGGGACGAGCCGGACGCCGGGCAGGTCCGCTCTGACCAGGAACGCCGACAGGCTCTTGGACGGCCGGGTGTCGGCGTCGCAGGTGCGGGCCACGACGCCGTGCACGTGCCCGATGTGGGAGTTGCCGACATACACCTTGGAGCCGTCCAAGACGTAGTGGTCGCCTACGCGGCGGGCGGTGGTCTGCATGCCGAGGACGTGACCGCCCGACTCGTGCTCGGTGACCGCGATGGTGGGTAGGCATTCGCCGGTGGCGATCTGCGGCAGCCAGGTCTGTTTCTGCTCTTCGGTTCCGTAGTGGATGATCATTGCGGCGCCGAGTTGGGAGGCTTGGAGCATGGCGCCCATTGCTGCGCTCACGCGGGCGATTTCTTCGATCGCGATGGTCTTGGCGAGGTGACCGGCGCCGATCCCGCCGTATTTGCGGGGGATGGTCAGGCCGAGCCATCCCTGGGCGACGATCCAGCCGGATACTTGGGAGTCGACTTTGCGGGAGGTTTCCATCTGGCTCACGTGGGGGGCGACCTCGCTGGCGGCGAAGTCGCGGACGTCCTGGCGGAAGCTGCGGTGGTCGTCGGTCTCGAACACGGACATCCCCTCTTCCTCCTGTGCTGCTTGGCGCTGCTGCCGGTGGTCGGTCCGGCAGACGTCGTCACCCCCATTGCGGTCGCTAGCTGGTGGCCGGGTTGTGTTGGTCGAGTAGTTTCAACAGCGCGTCGCGGCGCTGTTTGATGAGCGTGAGCGAGGTCTGGCGGGTTTCCTTGGGCATGGGTCTGGTGCCGACCACGCACACGCTGCCGACCACGGTGTCGCCGAGGATGAGCGGGGCGCCGGCGTAGGTGCGGACTCCGAGCCGGTCGACGACCGGGTTGGAGGCGAACTGGGGCTTGTCCCATACGTCGGCCAGGACGAGTGCCTTGGTGCGGTCGAGCATCTCGGGGCAGAAGCCGTGGTCGGGTGCCATGGTCCGGTCCACTGGCCGGGCGCCGGGTGGGTTGTGCAGGCCGGCGAACGTCTGCGCCTTGGGCAGGAACAGGTTCACCATGGCCCACAGCCTCTTGCCGGGGTCGCCGAGCTCGGCGGCGAAGCCGAAGGACACCTCGGTGGCGAACTGGTCGAGTTTCGCGACCGGGGAGCCGTCGAGCCCGTGTTCGGCCAGCAGCTTGCGGCGCTGTTCGGCGGTGTCGTGCCAGTTGTCGACGTGCAGGCCGGAGTCGGCGTCATACCTCATGCGGGTGCTCCGTGGACGCGTGTTTCAGGGGGGATGGGTGCGCGGGGCTGGCGGCGTTGGTGGGTGAGCGCGTGGTCGACCAGGGTGAGCAGCACGGTGATGGCCGAGCGGCGGTCGCGGGCGTCGCAGCGCACGACCGGGACCTGGTCGGGGACTTCGAGGGCGGCGCGGACTTCGGCGGTGGTGTAGCGGTAGGGGGCGTCGTCGAACTCGTTGATCGCCACGATGAACGGCATCTGTGCCTGTTCGAAGTAGCCGACCGCGGTGAAGGCGTCGGTCAGGCGGCGGGTGTCCAGGAGCACTACGGCGCCGACCGCGCCGAGGACCAGGTCGTCCCAGGTGAACCAGAACCTGTCCTGGCCGGGCGTGCCGAACAGGTACAGCATCATCTGCTGCCGGGGGAAGGTCAGGCGGCCGAAGTCCAGCGCGACGGTGGTGGTGGTCTTGTGCTCCACTCCGGCCAGGGAGTCGACGCTGTTGCTGACTTCGGTCAGGTATTCCTCGGTGGTCAGCGGCTCGATCTCGCTGGCCGCGCCGATCAGCGTCGTCTTGCCGACGCCGAACCCGCCACTGATCATGATCTTCACCGCGGCCAGGGCGGAACTGCGCCGGTCGTGTTCGAAGGTGGCGGGGGCGTGGGGGAGGTCAGGCGACATCGGACAGCCTCGTTTCCAGCCCGGACCGCAGCGCTTCCAGCAGTTGCAGGTGGTCAGGCCTGGCGGGGCCGGGCAGCGCCATGACCAGCGCGCCGCAGTCGATCAGATCGCTGAGGATGATCTTGGTGACCTGGACGGGGTGGCCGATCAGTGCGGCGATCTCGGCGACCGAGCACGGCTGGAGGCGGCACGCCTCGACGGCTCGGGCGGCTTCGGGCGCCATCCCCTGGGCATGGGTGGTGCCGGCGCCTTCTAGCAGGGTGACCAGCCGCATCGAATGCTGTGGCCGGGTCCGCCCGCCGGTGATCGCGTAGGGGCGGATCTCTTCAGCGTTGTAGGTCGCCCATGCCCGGTCCCGCCCCGAACGATCTTCCGGGACGTCTGCCGGAATGTCAGCGGGACCCTCGGACGGCCAACGCGGGCCCCGGGTTTGCGTGCCCGCCATGTCACTGGCTGCCACGCGTCGAGGTGAGCAGGTGGTCGGCGACGCTCTTGACCAGCAGGCCCATCTCGAACCCGATGGTGTCGGGGTCTGCGCCCGGCTGGGCCAGGACGCCCAGCACACTGCCGACCAGACGGGACTCGGCTCGCGTTTCCGTCTGTCGTGCGGCCGCGTGGTCGGCGCTCGTCACGAACACCAGGACGCCGGCGTCCTCGATGATGGCCTGCCGGAACCCACCTGACGGCGACCCGCTGATGGAACCGGCGGACCGGGCCAGGGAATGCAGGCTGGACACCCATGCCGCCGCCTTGTCAGCCTGGTCGGTGCCCAGACCCGAGACCGCCATCTTCAGACCGTCTCGCGACACCAGCAGAGCACCGGTTACACCGGTCACCTTCTGCACGAACTTGTCCAGCAGCCAGCTCAGCGTCTCATCGGCCGGGACAGCTGTGGCCGGGAACGGGGCCATGGGGTTGGTCATGTCTGTCTCTCTCCGTGCGTGCGGGAACATCCCGGGGCCGGGCCGAGGTCAGCCCGCGGCGGGGTCGTCAGGGCGGTTCTGGCCGGTGAGATCCGGGCCTGGTTGTGGACCGGTGTGGTCGGGCAGTTGGTCGTCCTGCGCGTTGCGCAGACCGGAGGTGAACGCCGACATCAGCCCCGGTGTCGGCGGCTGCCCCAGCTCCGGCGCCGGGCCCGCTGGCCGGGGACCCGGGGGCTGTGAGCCTGCGGCCTGGCTGCGGTGGGGCAGCGGCGGCTTTCCTCCGGGCGGGGGCATCGTCGGCTTGGGGGAGGCAGACGAGGGCGCAGACAACGCGGTGGGCGGCGCCGCTGAAGAAGGGGCGGCTGGGGGAGGGTCGGGTGTCGCACCGTTGAGGCTGGAGGTGTCGAAGACGGTCCCGTGCGGCACGGCACCGGCCGGTGCGGCGGCCGAGGGGCCGGCCGGGAGACTGGCGGGGGATGTTGCTGGGGTCGTCGCGCGGCGGCGCGGCAGTTCGGGGGCTGGTGCTGCGGGCGTGCCCGGGCCCGGGCCCGGGCCCGGGCCTGGGGGTGGGGTTGGGGCTGTGAGCAGCGTGTGCGGCACCACGACCATGGCTCGTGTCCCGGAGGGGCCTGGATGCAGTTCGATCCGCAGGTTGTGCCGGGCGGCCAGCCGCGCGGCCACCAGAATGCCGATCTGCCCCTGCCGGACTTGTTCGCGCGCACTGATCAGATGCGGGGCGGCCAGGATCCGCCGCAACTCCTCCAGCTTCTGCGCGGTCGGCGCCAAGCCCTTGTCGCAGATCTCCACAACCAGGCCTTCTGGCATCGAGCGGGTGGACATCAGCACGGTCGTGTCGTTGCGGGAGAACTTGGTCGCGTTCTCCAGCAGCTCGGCCACCACGTGGATGACGTCCGGGCCCGCGTACCCCGCGACCGTCGGATCCTCATCGGGAAGCGTCAACCGGATCCGGCCGTAGTCCTCGACCTCGGTGACCGCCTGGCGCAGCACCGTGGACATCGGCACCGGTGAGTACGCCCGGCGGGCGGTGTGGCCGCCCAGCACCGCCAGCCGTCCGGCCGCGCGGCGCAACTGAACGGCCAGATGGTCGAGCCCATACAAGACGTCGAGGCGATCGGGGTCCTCCTCCTCCCGCTCGGCGGCCTTGAACCCCGCCAGCTGCCGGCTCACCAGCGAATGCACCCGATACCCGACGTAGACCAGCACCTCCCGGTCGGGCTCATCACTGTTCCCCCGCTCACTGGTGTCCGCGCCGGGCGGCGGGGCCGGGTGCAGGTGCGTCAGCCGCTCCAGGTGCCCGGTGACGGCCGCCAGATGCTCATCGGCCCGGCCCAGGTACCGGGCCAGCTCACCCGTCCCCGGCAGGACTGCTGAGCCCTCCAGGTAGCCGTTCAACCGGGCGAACCCGCTGTCGACGTGCTGACGCCACGAGGACATCTGCTGGAGCGCAGCCGCATGCTCGGCGACTTGGCGCTGCAGCAACTGGTCCTGCACCTCCCGGCGGTGCCGGTGGTACCGGTCGGCCTCGTGGTGGCGCACCAGAATCGGCGTCACCAGCAGCGCCGCCCCGGCCAGCAACACCGCCACGACGGTCAGTACCAGGCCCCGCGCATCGGAGCGATCATTGAGGGCGTAGACGATGACGGGGTAGATGACCATGCAGGCGAGCAGCAACGGCCCGATCAGCCACGGCCACCCGCCCGGGGTGTTCGGGGCCGGGGGTACTGCGTGCGCCGGCCCGGACGGCGTCGAGTTCGAAGAGGTCATATCTCGGCCTTCATCACAACGAGGAAGATGGGAAGAAGACGGCCCGGCATCGACGCGCGCCAGATCTGGGCCGCACCCATGACCAGGGGCCAGGGAGGGCTGTCCGCCTCACCACGCTCGCCTCCCCGGCCCGATCAGCAACACCGGCACCGCTAGGACGGGCATCCGGAAGTTCCGCCCCACAGGCCCACAGCCATAACCCGATGTGACCCAGCGCATGGGGAGCCCGGGCGATGTACGTGCCGTGCTCAGCCACGTCGATGAACGGCGTCACATCCACCGCGGCCCCCGCTCCGGTCGCGGGCCGTAGATCCGGCCGACCCCACACCACAGGTCCACCCCGATGGGAACCGGCCACGGGCCGGGGTCCGGGCGCCAATCCGGCGCGGACACCAGCCCTGGCGGAATCATCGCCATCCCGGTGAAGAGCGCCCCCAGACCGGCGGGGGCGCGGACACACGGCGAACCGGGGCTGGCCTCGGCGCACATGCTGCCGAGTACGGCCAGACCGCGGTCGTGCTCGGCGGTCAGGTGACAGATCGCGATGTGGCTACCGGCCGCCAACGTTGTCCGGAAGGCAGAGACAGCCGCGGCGGCCTGGGGATCGCCGAGTACCTCCAGGCTGTTGATCAGCAGCACCGCGACGGGCCGATCCAGGTCCAGGGTTTCGGCGGCACCGTCCAGCACTGCGCGGGGATCGTCCAGCCCCGCCTGGACGTATCCGCAAGCGCCGGTGAGCCCGCTGGAGAAGAACGCCTCCGCGTAGAGCATCGCCAATTCGTCGGCGTCGGCGTACACCACACGGGCATGCGGATTGATCGACTGGGCGATGGTGTGGACCTCGTCGACCAGCGGCATGTCGACACCGGCGACCAGCACCTGGTCGATGCCGTACTCCCCGACCAGCGCCCGCACCACGCGCGCCCGGAACGCCAGCCGGTGCCGGGCCAGCGACGGCATCTGCGGGAAACGCGCCATCACCTCTTCGCCGAGGGCACGGTCCGCCGGGTTGTAGTCCTTCCCCTCGCCCCAGAACGCCCACAAACGCGCCATCGCGGGGCGGTCGAGGTCGTAGGTGGTCAAGTCGCGCTCGGCGGCGCGCCAGACGAACGCCATATCGCCGCTGGTCACCGGGCACCCCCCGGCGTGTGGGCCCGTTCCTGCTGGTGGCCGGGGAGCACGGCGGCCATCCCCAGGACGCGGACCGTGTCGTACAGCGGCCCCGCGTACGTGCCGTCCGGTGACCAGCGCTGGACATCGACCAGGTCGGATGGGGTGACGATGTCCCAGCCGTCGGCCAGCGCCCGGATCTCCTCCTGCGACCGGAAGAAGATCGGGCTGATGGCCTTGTCGTCGTACGCCTTGGTCATTCCCGCGACGCGCCGTTCGCTGGTCTGCGTCGAGGTCACATGCGAGAGCACCACGACGCTGCCAGGAGCCAAACGCTCCCGAAGGCCCGCCATCACTGCTGCCGCATCGGGCACGAAATGCAATACCGCCGCCAAGATCACGACTAGCGGCTTGGCCATGTCGATGAGGCCAACCGCATCGGGGTGCTTGAAGATGCCGTCGAGGTCGGTGACGTCGCCGCGCAGCACCCCGCCGTAGCCGGGGCGCAGCGCCCGTGCGTGCGCCAGCACGACCTCGTCGTTGTCGAACGCCAGCACCGTCGCGCCCGGATCGGCAGCCAGGACGCAGGTCTCCACTGACGGGAGCGGGACGTCGCTGACGATGCCGACCCCGATGTCCAGAACCTGCCGGACCCGGTATTCGGCGACCGCCCACGCCGCCGCGCGGCCGGCGAACCGAAAGTTCTCCCGCGCCGCCTCCGGCACGTCGGGAGCCGACCGGATGACCGCCTGCGCGGTCTCCTTGTCGACGTCCGACCAGTCCTTACCGCCCAGGTAGAAGTTGTAGACGCGGGCGAGGCTTGCCTTGTCGTAGTCGAGTCCGGGACTGGTCATGACTCCGCCGCAGTCAGTTTGGTGTGCAGCTCGGCCGCCGTGTCGGCGTCCAAGTCGACGTCTTTGACGTCGGGCCGCGACTTACGCCGGTCTGGGGCGAAGAAGGCCCACCAGCGCCCCTCGCTGGAGCGAACGATGTTCCAGTCCGGGAAGTCCCGCTTCAGCTCGGCTTTGGCGGCGTCCACGGGACGGCTAGTGGATGCGGGCATGACGAGGTCCCTACATAGAGGATGACGGTTGGCACGGGATGGCTGCGAAGGGCCTGTTGCGAGGTGCGGGGCGCTGTCGCAGAGGCGCTGTACGGCCTCGGGCAGTTGTCCGGCCGCGGTCTCGACCTCGGGGATGACCAGCATGATTTGCCCGCGCATCTGGGGGGTGAGCGTCTCCAGCTCGTCGGGCATGGGCGGCACGTCGGTCTTCGAGCTCGTGGCATTCATCGGACCACCACCAGCGCCTCGCGGAGCACAGCAGCTGGAGTGAGTCCGTTCCGCTGAGCGATGAGCCAGTACGGGCCGGGGGGCGCCTCCTTGTGCTCCGGCGGGAGCACCACGTGAGCGTTGTGCCCCAAGGCGGTGGTCTCCGGGACGTCCCAGGCGGCGGCGCTGCCCGGCGGCACGAAGAAGTACAGCGCCGGCTCGGACGGAGCCGGGTCAACGGCCACGGCGCCTGGCATCGCGATCAGTTCGATCGCGCGCACGGCCAGGTGCCGATCGACTTTCACCGCGTCCCACCGGACGCCGGCGGGGACTAGCCGCATGCCCGGCGCGATCGTCATCCCAGCCGTATCGCTGATCATCTGTCGTCCGTCCTTCGTTGCGATGTGCAGCGAAGGTAGGGCTCGGCCGACGGTGCTACCCGAACTGAGAGTTCGGGTGAACTACGAGCCCGGGGTCAGACGAGTTGAAGCCGTTCGGCGAGCTCGTTGACTTGGCGGCGGAAGGTCGGCCGTACTCGTTTCTGGAGGTCCAGGATCATGTCGCGAGCAAGGGGGCTGCGCGCGAGATCCTCAGGAGCGATTTCCTCAAGGTCGAACAGATGCACGAGGACGGCGGCATCCTCCCTGCGCAGGTCGTGGCACCTTGCCAGTTCCAGGCCGAAGGTGAACTGCCGCTCGCGGCTGGGCAGTCGGCTTGTGTCGATCTTGTCGGCAAGGCGCAGGCCTTCGGATGCTTCACCCGCCAGCATCTCGATGCTCATGGCGTGCATGTGAACGTTCGTGGGCCCGAAGACGGTCCACTGAACGTTGCCTCCCTCACCGACCCTGCCAGCGAGTGGAGCCGCCCGCTGTTCAAGCCGCTGACGCGCATCCCACCAGCGCCGACGACGGGCGTCGGAGACCACGGCGACCAGTTCGAGGGCTCCCTCGACAGCCTTGGCCTCGGCCGTCGCAGGGGTCTTGCGCAGCTCATCGACGGCGTACAGGGCGACATCCTTGGCTTCCTCGACTGCCCCAGGCTCACTGTGGGAGAGCAACACGTGGCCAAGGTTCCACTGGGCCGCCGCGATCCGGACGGGGTCATCGGCGTCTTCAGCAGCGCGGATGGCCCGGTCGGCGACCATGAGCGAGAGGTCGAGGCGCCCAGCGCGGCGGCAGTACGACCGCAACAGGCCGTACAGATCTGACGCCACTCGCAGGACTTCGCGCCGTGCCGCGGCGTCACTCCCCCCGCGGTGCACGTGTACCGCATGTTCCACGTCACCGATCAGGCCGGGGAGGACGCTGGCCGCTTCCGTGAAGCGATCCTTCGACGACTGCCACGTCCTCCATGCCTTTTCCACCTGTTCCCGCAGTTGCGCAGGCTTCATGGGGGCGGAGCTCCGTGGAGGGCCGTAGCCCATCAACGCGCGGGCGATCGCTGGTGCCGCAGTGACAGGGACGGGCGGCTCCTCGACAGGGTCTTCGGTGAGTAGGGCGGCCATCGGTACTCCGAGCTCAGCAGCGAGGCGAGCGAGAACGTCGGCAGACGGTACCTTCTGTCCGGCTTCGATCTGCTGAAGGTAGCGTTCGGTGATACCGCACAGACCGGCAATGGCCGCCTGTGTCCGATTACCGTTCTTCCGCCGGTAGTACTTGACCTTCTGGCCCACGGGCAGCCTCGGTGAGATCACCGTTCCGCACCCTTCCCGGCTCGCATCTCGTACCGTCAGCGTAGGACGGAGTGCGCCACCGCGTACACGGTCCGCACACGCTCGCGTGACACGTTAAGGCCCAGTGACAGATGGGCAGTTGAGGAGACGCCATGGCGCGGCTGGTCCTGTGGGACATCGACCACACCTTGATCGACACACGCGGTGTGGGTCGCGAGTTGTCGGCCGCGGCGTTCCAGCGGACCACGGGATTGGCCATGCGCGAGCAAGCCAAGATCGACGGCATCACGGAGCCTGTCATCTTCCGGGAGACCGCCAAGCTCCACGGCCTGACCACGGACCGCGCCGACTTCGAGCGGTTCGCTGCTGCCTTGTCGGAGGAGCATCTGAAGCGGACTGCCGAACTGCGCGAACGCGGACACGCGCTACCCGGTGCGGTTGCTGTCCTCGACGCGCTCGACGCAGGGGACGTCCAGCAGACCGTGGTGTCGGGCAACGTCCGCCCAGTCGCCGAGATCAAGCTCCAGGTCTTCGGGCTCGACCGACACATCCTGTGGGACCTTGGCGCATACGGCGAGGACAACGACATGCGCGCCGAACTCGTCCGGCTCTCCCTCCAACGCGCTGATGCACGACCCGCGGAGGCCGTACTGATCGGCGACACGCCAGCCGACGTCAAGGGCGCCCACGCGAACGACGTACGGGTGATCGCGGTGGCGTCAGGGCGCAGCAACGAGGCCGCTCTGCGGGACTCCGGTGCGGAGGTGGTCCTGTCAGACCTGCGTGACACCGAGTTGCTGGTAAAGCTCGTTCGTGGAGATGGCCAGTAAGGACGCGGGAGAATACGCCGGGAAACAGATCCACACGTCTGCCTGCACGTCCACGGCCGGAGGGGCCGGCGTCTCAATGCCGCTCCGCGAGTGAGGCGGGGGCAGCGCACCGCTATGGTCGCAGCGCGAACGTGCGGAGGCCGCCAATTACGCCGCCGCGGTGCTCCTTGCGGCGCATGCGTTCGCCTGGACTGTGACGTCATCCGGCGAGGGCGTCTTGGAGGACCTGGCCGGCTGTTTCGAGTGAATCTGTCAGATTTGCTAGAAGGTCGGGCTCGATCCTTCCCCGCCCGAGGGCGGCTCGTTCGACGAGCGCCGTGAGAGTGGCGCCTTGAGCAGAGCTGAGACTTTCTTTGTGGGGGTGTTTTAGTACTGCCTGGGCGGCGAAGGCGTCGCTGGATCTGGAAGCGGCTTCGGCGACCTCGGCGTACAGGAGGTTCGCCTGGGCGGGGTCGAGCTCAGCGGCGAGGTCGACCGCGGCCAGGCCAAGTCGGATCTGGGTCGTCACTCTCTTTCGGTCCGGCCGGTGGACGGTGTGGCGGGCGGTGATCAGCAGCGAGGGAAGGATGCTGGGGTCCGGCCGCCCGCAGGCGATGTCGACAAAGGCACGAAGGCAGTGCGCGGTCGCGTGATCCCAAGGGGTGCTGAGCTTGGCCGTTGGGATGGTGGCGTGTGCGGCGTCGAAGTCACCGTTCATCGCCTGACTGATGATCGCCATCTGGGTGGCTTCATCGATTCCTTCTCCGGGCACCGCGTGTTCGGCGGCGCTGCGGGCCGCTCGCTGCCACTGCCGGGCAGCGACTAAGGCCCGGGTGCCGTCCTCGCGGAGGACGGTCCTGAGCCATGGGCTCACGTTCGCGCGGGCGGCGGAGATAGTGGTGAAGCCGTCGAAGCAGATTGGCGTGGCGCGGACCTGGACGTCACCGCCGTGCTGGACCGCGCGATGGAGTTGGAGGAGGGTCTGGTAGGCCCGTTCCGGGTTGTGGGCACGAAGGTCGAGGCGGGCGAGGTTCACGATGGGCTGGAGTGCGGCGATGGCCGTACGGCCGGACAGTGGCCACGCCGACTGGAAGATCTGGAACTGTCGTTCGCACAGTTCGATCGCCAGGTCGGTGAGCGCGCAGTCGGAGGCGAGGAGCGCGGCTAGGTTCCAGGCTGTGCAGGCGAGGTCGATCCGTTCTTCTGCCTCGGCTGGTTCGTGGCAGGTGGAGGCGCAGTCGCTTACCTGGCGTACGCGGTCTTGGAGGCTTGTGCCGCGCGGCCTGGACTGGATGATCAGCGGGAATCGGCCTGCGATGTGGGTGAGATCGCCAGGAGCGCTTGCTGCGGGTTCGGGACGGCGGTGGCTTGCACCGGACGTGGTTTCGGATGGTGGCCCAAGGATCGCAGCCCGGGCGGCCCAGGCCAGGATGCTCTGCTGGCGGGCGGGGAGTCCGAGCCGGTTCCAGTGGAAGATGACGTGGTAGCTCAGGACGTCCCGGAGTCCCCGCTGGAGTCTTCCGGATCGGGCGCAGGAGCCGAGGATCTGCCCGGCGCGGCGGAAGGCCCCTGCCCAGTCCGCGGCATGGACCAGAGGTCCGTTGGTGTTGTAGAGCGCTCCGGCCACCGTGGTGTCGGCGAACATCAGGGTCGGGAGGCTGTCGGCCATCGCGTCGAGTTTGCGGGTGGGGACGTCGGGGGGAAGGGGGCGCTCGTGGGCGACGCGGTGCCAGACGTCGCCTTGTTCGTACCATTCCAGCCCTGCCGAGTTCATCAGCGTGCTGCACAGTAGGAGGGACAGTTCGCGGCGTCCGAGTCCGGTGTTGTTTCCGGCGAGGAGCCGCAGGATGGCTCGGCTGTCGTCGTGGAAGAGTTGGTGCGCGGCGGCCATGCCGTCCTCGCCCCCGAAGGCGGCGGCCTCAGCCTCGTACACGCCGGGCCACCAGCCTTGGATCGCCTTGCCCTCAGCGAGGTGGTCCAGCGCGGTCCCGATCGGGTCCTGGCGGGGATCGGCTGCGGGACCGGGGATGAGGCGCAGCCTCCAGCAGGGGTGCTTGCGCATGAACCACCAGGTGCTGATCACTCCTTCGGCTTCGGCCTGGTGCAGGAGCGGGGCCAGGTGCGTCACGGCGTTGTGTTCGCTGGCGTCCCAGTCGGGGAAGCGGACATAGATCTGCCGCCAGCTGGCCGCCTCCTGCTCGGTCAGGGCCTTTCGCCCGCCCAGGCGGTAAGTTTCAACGGCTTCGGTGAGGTCGGTGCGCTCCAGTCCGGCCGCGGTGGCCGTCTCGGCGAGGGATGCGCCGGCCAGTACGGCGATCACGGCTTGTTCGGTGGGTGACCCGACTAGCTGATCAGCAGGCATCTGTCCCATCCCGAGGTCGGTGCGGCGGTGCTGGCGGTGGTAAGTGCAAGGGCGGTTCCGGCGTTGCCGTCGAGGAATCCGCTTCCCCGGGCCGCGTCGGGATGCGCGTGCTGGCCAAGGCGGTCGGCCAGAGCGGGGAGGCAGGCGGCGAGTGCGGGTTGTGCGGCGTCCTGGGCGGCTCGCCAGGTGGTCTGGTAGAGCCCGGCGAGGCCGTGACAGATGCCGGCGCCGGTGGTCTTGGCTTGCTGGGCCGGGTCCTGGAGGCAGCGTAGGAGCGCTTGTTCGTAGGTGCGTTGGAGATGGGGGTTTGCGGTTGCCAGGGCGGCGAGTTGCCCGGCGCGGGCGATTCCCGGGGTGCCGTAGCACCAGCTCGGCCGGTTGGGTCCGAGCTGGTTGGGGCGGTGGGCTCGCAGCTCCGCGAGTGTGATCCACTCTGGCCACCATGGGCCCTTGTCGGAGTCCTGCCGCCATTGGTCCAGCCAAGCGGTGATGCGTTGGATGGCGTCGGCGTGGCCGTCGACCGTCACGCCTCGCCGTGCGGCGTGGCTGAGTAGAGCCAATGGACCGGTGATCCCGTGGGCGAATCCGAAGTTGCCGTGACCGGCGCGGAACTGCGGGGACTCGCGGCGGTGCGGATCGTGTCCGACCCACCAACCAGGAACGGTGCGGCCGTCCGGTCCGGGAACGGGGCGGGTGAGGGCGACGAGGTAGGTCAGCACTCGTTCCATGGCGCTGCCAGCGGGATCGCGCCACAGTAGTAGCGCGCCGATGCCCGTCAGGCCGAAGAAGACGTCGTACTCGTGGAATCCGGGAAGTTCTCCACGTTGGGCTCGGGTTGTGGCCGAGTCGACGCGATGATGGGCGAGGGCCGCCACGTGCCGGTCGACCTCAGCGAGGCCGTTCTGGTAGCGGCTTTGTGGCCCGGCAGCGGTGTCGAGCATGAAGGCGATGGCCGGCGCGCCGAGGTAGAGGCTCGCGGTGTTGGCTGCAATGACCTCCCCGCTGACGGCGTGAGAGATCCAGGTGTGCGCCTGCCGCCAGCTTCCCCGCCCGCACCGGGCGCGTTCGATGTGAAACAGGGCGGTTCCAGCGGCTCCCTTGTTGAGGGCCTGGGCGAGCCAGGGCTGGTCGGCTGGCGGAAGTTCGGGCGAGGCGAGAAGCGCGGCGTACTGATCGGCGGCGTCAGCCAGGTCGGAGCGGGTCATGGTGCGGACGCTCACCTCATCGCTCCTTGTAGGAGGCCGTGTGGCGGAGGGCGCATGTCCGTATGAGCCTGTTGGTGACTCGCTCCTGGTCGGTGTCGACACCAACTGCGCGGTTGTGGTGCAGGTGCAGCATGGAGTGCAGGACACCGAGGACGTCACGGGGGGCGTCACGTTGATCGTCGAGCTGCTTGCGGTAGGAGGCGAGAGCGGCGGCGCGGCGGCCCCAAGCCGCGGTCACCTCGCAGCCACCGGGCAGGGCTTGCAGGTTCGCCCATTGGCGCTCGGGGTCGGCCATGGCGAGGGCCTGGTCGCGGAGCTGGGGGTTGAGGAGACCGTGCTGTTGAGGTAGCTCCTGGATCAGCCACCGCAGGGCCTCGCTCGGGGCGCCGGTGAAGCTGATCGTCAGGTCGAGCATGCTGGCCGCGGCGAGCGCCTGTGGCCGCAGGCCCGCCTTGGCGGCGGTGATGATTTGGGTGGTGGCCGCGCTGGAATCGGCGGCGAAAACCTGGAGGGCGGCGTCCATTGCCGCGCCGTGGCCGTAACGGCCGGTCTGGGGTTGGTAGGTGGCGAGGGTGATGTGGGAGACGAGGCGTTCGCGGCGCAGGTCGGCTGCCCAGTCACTGACCTTCTCGGCGGCGGTGCCATATGCGGTGGACGGTGAGAGGGGAAGGTAGAGGGCGAGGTACGGATCGACCTCGGGGCGACGGATCTCGCGGTGTCGCCGGAACCACCAGTTCGGTGGGTCCTGGCCGAAGGCGCTGATGAGCTTGGCGGTGTGTTCGGTCAGCAGTTCATCGAAGCGCGCTGGGTGGCCGTGAATCTGCACGTACAAAACGTCCGATCGCCCGGGCAAGGCTTGGTTCTCGGGCGGGAAGTGCTGCCAGCTGCGGGGTGGTCGTACGGGCTCTGTGGCCTTGGTGAAGGGAATGACGACTTCGTGAGCGCGGCCGATCCATGCCAGCTCGTTGGGCGCGGAGGTCTCGCGGAGTTCGAGACGGCCGGCGCCCCGCAGACGGGTGCGCAGGAGCAGCCGGTGAAGCCGGTGGCTCAGGTCGACGGGTTGCCGCCGATCATGATCGACCATCGCGACGTGTTCGGGCACCCGCCACCGTTCCCGCCACGCGTCGAGGCATTTGTTCCACTCTGCTGCCGGCGCATCGTGTCCGGGGAGATCATCGGCGGAAAGCAGCCACCGTGCGGGGGTGAGGATGGTCCGCCGGTACCGGACGCGGGGCAGGAAGGGCATCTGGGCGGCGACGCCGAAGTGGAATGCCTTGTACACCGCGCACCGCGAGGTGGAGATCTCGGCGAGGAACCGTGCGAGCGCAGGGGTATGGACCCCGGCTTCCAGCGCGTGCGCGACGCGCGGCTCGACGAACTGGCCGGTGGATATCCGCAGGAGGTGGAACCGATCCTTGTCCGCCGTTACGGCCAGATCGGTCAAGGGAATCTGGTCTTCCCCGCTGGGGCGGTGCTCTCCGAGCGCGATCACGGTGGGGAGGAGCTGCTGGGTACGGGTGATGTTCTCGTTGCGGCGTTTTCGCGGCGGGAAGGTCAACTGCGCAGCGACCGTGCCCGGCCCGGATGCCGCGAAGCTCTGCGCAAGGAGGTCTCTGCTGCCGCGAGGCAGCAGGTGCGCATGCCGACCGATCATGCTGCTGCCTGGCCGAGGCGTGCCGGTCACCCTCAGCACGAACCGCCCACAATTCAACGCCTCCAGCGACGCAGCGCCGATTTCCACCGCGATCTCGACCCGCGACGGCAGGCTCACCCCCGTGGCTTGGCCGGCTGAGAGGCGCTCGATCACCCGGTCGGTCAAGACGAGCTCGTTATCGCCGCCCATCGTGGCGTTCTGGATCATCGCCAGAATCTGCTCCTCGCGCTCGGTCACGGCCCGGACGGCGCGTCCCCACGGTGACCCGAGATACTCCGCCGGCAGCCCAAGCCCGCTGTCGGCGACCAGGTCCAGGACCGGCACCGCAGCGCCTGTTCCGTACCGGGCCAAGAACCGGGTGTGGTAGTCGCGCCAGGCCGGATAGCCGAACGGGTACGGCGACAGCCGGTAGAGGACTTCGACGGCGTCACGAGCTTCCCGGGCCACCTGTTCGGGAAGCTGCACCTCGCAGTCCAAGACCGTGTCGATAGCCAGCGGCATGGAGGCAACCTGGCTCACAGTTTTCATCTCCTCCGTAACGCTCCTCCACGGAGGCTCGATCACCGGGCTGTTGACGGAGATTGCCCGATGCACCCTGGACAAGGTGTCCACGAGGCCGCTGATCGCAGGGACGTCGCGGGCCCCTGCGGCTCGGAGCTCGCTACAGGCGTGGCCAAGGGCGTCTACACAGGTCATGGGGGCTCGAAGGCCGCTGGTCAACACGTTCTGCTCCAGCAGGCCAATCAGCATGACCTTGATCTGTTCACCGCTGGCGGCGCGAAATTCCTCGGCGAGCCGGGCTGTGAGGTCGCCGAACGAGACGGGTTGGCGGGCTGCATCCAGAGTGGCGCGCACGGGCCGGCTGTGGCGCACCGACACCTCGACGGGGGCCAGATCCTGTGCCGCGCCGTCGGGTGCTGGCCCTGGGACGACGAACCGCTCGCCACGCACGTACCCGGCGTTGTTGGCGATCACCGGCAACCGTTCCAGCAGTTCCGGGTTCTTGTGCAGGACCGCGAGAACGTCGCCGAGCCAGCTCGCGTCGGCGCGGATCATCGCCTGGTGGTCCTGCCCCCAGGCCACGACAGGTGCGCGGCCGAACCGCGCCACGGCCACGCCCGCGAACAGGCCGAACGGGGTGGGGCGGCGGTGCCACCTCAGCAGGTACGACGCCATAGCGATCACCGCGCGGCGCGCCTGCCGCGGATCGGGGTGCTCGCTGGAGGTGAGGGCATTGATGGCCTCGATCAGCGCCGGGCTCGCGGTGGCCACTGCAGAGTGGATCTCGGGCCGGTGAGCGACTTGTGACAGCCAGGCGACCGCGTGGGCAGCAAACTCTGGATCGTCGGGGTCGAGATCGGCGGGCAGGTCCAGCCTGCCAGGGGCGGTGCTCGCGCGCAGTAGAGCTCCGCCTGTCCATCGGTAGTCCGCTGATCTTGCCGCCACCTTCCCACCTCCCGGGCTCGACCGGCGACAGGGCTGCCGGCACGCCGCGCGGCGTGCCGGCAGCTCTCGGTCAGGACGGGTCGTCGAAGGTGGAGTTGCACGTGCTGTCGTTGCCCGAGCAGGTGTTGCCGCAGCCATCGTCGGTCGGGCAGTCCCCGCGGGCCGCCGGGGCGTAGGCGACGAGCACTTGCACGTCGAGGTCGAACTCGTCCTCCCCGACAGGCCGCTCGGCCAGCGCCGTGGCGCTACCCGAAGTCTGGCCGTTGAGCATGCTGACCACTCTCCTCACTTAACGGGGGTTGCAGAAAGCCCCTGGCCGGCCGCGGCGGTCGCCGCCTGCGGCCAGGAGATCGAGACCCGGCTATGCGCCTTCTCGACGACGCGCCCGTGGGGCAGCAGGTCATCGGGCGTGCCAGCCGGGTAGATCCGGTACTGCGGGCCGAGAGCCCGGCGATGCTCCCGGCTCCAGACCCGCAACTGCTCGGCGACCGACTCAGCGAGCCGGGCGGCGTCGGGACCGTAGGCGTGCACGCCGTACTCCAGCGCCTTGTGGCCATCCTCGGTCGCCGGCCGGGTGGTCAAGTAGGCGAGGTTCCCGGCGGCGTCGACCACGGCCATCGCCGAGGAGGCGTTGCGCGGGGCGACCACGCCGGTGTCGCGGTCCTGATCCACCAAGACCATGCAGAAACCGGGGAAGGCGGTGGCCAGCCACATCTGCAAGGTGTCCAGGAACTCACCGAGACCGATGAAAGCGCCGCTCCAGACCTCAACTCGGGGAGTCTCGAACACACCCTCGAAGAGGCTGGGGTCAAGGTCGGTCCCGTCGTCGAACCGAAGGGTGACCTCGCCGTCGCGCATCACCAGCAGCTTGGCCTGGTGAGCGCCTGCACCCTGCACGGCCACGAACCCGAACATCTTGGAGGCCGTGCTGACCAGGTACCCGTCGGCCTGCTCGAAGGTGATGACCCGATGGAGTCCGCGGATGCGCAGGGCGGCGCTGATGCGGCCCCCCTTGGCCAGCTGCGCCGACCAGGCGGGCGGGATGTCCCACGCCCCCATCGTGACCAGGATCCGGTCGTAGGGCGCATAGGCGGGCACGCCCGCCTCGGCGTCACCGAGAACGACGTTCACCCGTGAATACCCGGCTTCATTGAGCATCCGGCTGGCCCGATCGGTCACGTACGGGTCGATGTCGACCGTGGTGACCGTGCCGGACGGGCCGACGAGTTCCGTGAGAAGCGCCGCGTTGTAACCGCCACTCCCGATCTCCAGAACGTTCATGCCCGGCACGATCGCGGCCTGCTCCAGCATGAACGCTTGGACATGCATGTCGGAGACCGAGCTGAGCGCGTTGCCTTCCTCATCCCTCTTGGTGACGACCGCCCGGAACGGCTCGTAAGCCTCCTGCGGCGACACTTCAGGGATGAACAGCTGACGGGGCACCGTGCGCATCGCGTTGGCGACGACGTCTGAGATGATCGTCCCGTTAGCGATGAGTTGTTCCACGGCCCGGTCGCGCCAGGAGGCGATCTGGTCGCCGCTGGCCTCGCCGGTTCCGATGCTGTTGCTGGGCTCGGTCACGAACGTTTCCTATCTGCTGCTCGGGTGCGGTTTGAGTAGATCTCGTTGCGCATGGCCGATGCCCGACGGCTGCACATCGGAGCACTGCCGGACCTCGACCCGTCCACCAAGGCTTGTCCGAGAGGCGAAGCTCCAACTCGGAGACTGGTCTACAGGCATCTCAAGAGTGGCGGGTAAGACGTGGGGGAACCTCTAGCAGCACTCCCCGGCCGCTGGCTGCCGTGCGTTCCTTCACCCACGTGATCGCCTCGTGCAGATGCTCAGCGTCGGCCGGCGCGACCGGTTCGTACACCCACAGCCGGTCACCGTCGTCAGCGCGGGGACCGCAGCGGAGCGTCACCGCCCGGTCTCCTTCGATGGTGAGCACATCGCCTGCCAGCTCGGCGGCGATGCCGTGCGCTCGTAACGCGTTGTGGATGGCGTGCAGGCGGGTGCGCCCGGCGGTCTCGGTCTGGTCCGTGCGGCGCGGGGTGTCAATGCCCATCGGTCACTCCTGGTCAGCGGCCAGTGCGGCGCACATGTCAGCGACCGCGTCGATGATCAGTTCTGGTTCGTCCCACTGCACGTTGTGTCCTGCGCGCTCGGCGACGATGAGCTTGGAGTTGTACGACAGGCTCGCCAGGTCAGCCTGAATCCGCGCCCACACCTGCGCTCGACGACGGGCGAATTCGCTGACATTCGCATGCCAGGAGGGGCTGTAGGCGGCGTAGCTGTCGGGGGCGGGTGACGCGCTCGCGGAGATCACCACCAGCGGCATGCCGCCGAAGTGGCGCCGTTCACGCCGCAAGGTCTCCGTACTTTGGGGGAGGCGTTCCATGACATCGGCGCGCCGCATGCCGCTTGTCAGCGCGGTGAACACCTCGGTTTCCACCAGGTCTGGTGGGACCTTCCGCCGGGCCTTGTCGTGATAGGAGGTGTCCAGGCCGGCCCTGATCCGCAGCCGCACCAGCCCGCGCGGTGTCAGCAGCTTCGTGGCCGCGTCCTTCCACCAGCGCATCGGTCCGTACCGCCACCAGCCGAACTCTTCGTGCAGCCAGTCGTTGTTCTCGCTCGGGGCGTCCACCAGCACCATTCCGGCGACCTGATCCGGATGCCGGTTGGCGTAAAGGCGGACCACCTGGCCGCCCAGCGAGTGCCCGACGAACAAGAACGGGCCGCACTCACCAGCGGTGGCAAGAGTGTTGTGCAGCTCGTCGGCGATCCGCGACGGGGATCGCCACTCCCACCACGGCGCCGCTTGGCTCCAGCCGACCCCGGCTCGGTCGTACAGGACCACGCGATGGTCGTTGACCAAGGCGCGCTGCATGTGGGCCCAGTGGATTCCTGGACTGCTCATGCCGGGGACGATCACGACCGTGGGTGAGCCCTCGCCCTCGGCCCACACGTGCACGCGGCGGCCATTAACGTCGACGATCCGGCCCGGTGGAGGAAACCGGCGCCGGTCAGCGCGTTCGCTCAGCACTTGATAGGTGGCGGAGGCGGCAGGACCGGCGACGCCGAGGCCTGCAGCAATACAAGCGAGCAGGCGGCGGGAGGCGAAGGCCACGGGACCCCTTCCTCGTGGTGTTCAGAGACGTTCAGATCCGTTCTGACAACGAGAATTCACCCGCCGTGGCCAGCAGGTCGAGGATGTTCCACCAGATTCCACGAACTCAGGGGAGCCGTCCGCGCGCCATCTCGATCAGCTCTCGTGCGGGGGCCCCATAGACAGCCATGCGCCGCAGGCCGTCGAACACCTTCAGGTAGTACGCGATTTGATCCTTGCGCCGTGTCTCCATCGCCACTGTCCAGCAGTCCGACCGGACGACGCTCTCATCGAACATGTAGAAGCCCTCCTTGGACAGCACTGTCCGGTCCGTGCGAGGAGGGATGATCCCGAAAGCCACATGCGGCATCCGCGTGACCTCGATGAGGAAATCGAACTGTGCAGCCATCACTTCGGGACCGCCATGTCCGACGTCCAGTACGCCGGCCTCGATCACGAAGTGGAAGGTGTTGCGCCCCGTAGGTGCCGTCAGGAGCGCTTGCCGGGCCATCTTTGCCCGCGCCGCCGAGCGGGCTTCCTCGACTGGGCGGCCGTGCATCCGCGCGGACGTCTCCATCGCCGCCGCCGCGAAATCCTCGGTCTGGAGGATGCCGGGGATCGCCGTGGACTCGTAGACGCGCATCAGCGCCGTCGCCGCGTGCTCATCGGTGCGCTGCGACTGGATATGCACCAACCCGGCCTTCATCTCCCGCTTGTGCTCGCGGAACATCCGGCTGACCTCCCGCCGGGCGGCGATCAGCTCAGGGATCTGCTCCGGTGCACCGCACGCCTGCGCCCACGTCCAGATGTCGGGTTCCCTGATGTTCTGGAGGCCGTTCTCGATCCGGGAGATCTTCTGCGGGCTGAAGCCGGTGGCGGCGGCGAGCTGCCGCCCGTTCAGTCTGGCGTCCAGGCGCAGGTCACGGAGCCGGATACCGAGCGCTTCACGGGCGGCAGCCTTAGGGTCGGTCATCTGACAACGGTTCAGGCCAGCGGTGTGTAGTCCCTGTGCGGCACAGCGACCGCCCACGCCGCTTCGAATGCGTCCCGGCATCGTGCTACCAGCGCCGGGTCGTCGTCCCACTGCTGCCCGGCCGGACCGTCCTCGCCATCGTGCAGGTTGAACATGACGAACGCGCCGTCGATGACGAACATGTCGTTGCCCGGCAGGAACAGACTGGACGCCAGCCGACGGGGCAACCAGCGGATGTCTTCCCCGGCCTCGACCAGCTGGGAGGAGAACTCATAGGCCCCGCGCATGTACTCCGAAGCCGGTTCGGAGATCGTCTTGATCCGGCGCATCACGACCCCTGCCGCAGCCCGCGCTGCGGTCGCTTCCACAGCCTGCGCTCTCACCGCCTTCGCCGCCTCGGGGTCAGCGGCACGTCGGCTGATGTCGATGCCGTAGCGATCGCGCAGCTCCAGCTTCCACCTGCTCGCGGTCGCGCCCGCGACAAGCTCGTTACGCCGGTCAGCCGAGATCGACTCCATACTTCTCCTTCGCGTAGGCGCGGACGAACATGTCCACGAGGTCGTCGCCTACCTCCACCCCCACCTCGGTCGGTGAGGGCTTGCGGAGCTGGGACCGGACGTGCGGGTCGTCGCGCAGCTCGCCCTGCCACAACCATGTGCCCCTGTTGGTGATCTGGTGGACGGCTGGGCAGGTCTCTGCGGTCTCCGATTCCGGCCCGCAGTAGTAGGACAACATGATCGGGTCGTCATGGCTGGGGTGTTCCACAGGATTCCACCTTTCGATCGGGCAACCCGACCTTCACCCGCCAGCCGTCCCCGGTCAACCCAACCGCTGGGAATGCCGCGGCACGGCAGTCACGGTTTGTCCGTTCGGCCAGCGACCGGGGAACGACGATGCCGCCCGAGTCGTCGCTGATGAGCCACCTGCGGGAGACGACGTGTGTCGCGTTCGACCGCGTCGGGTTCGACTCGATCAGCAAGTGGATACGGTATTTGTGATCTGGCCTGACGCGGATCATTGAGTTAACCAGCGCGTTTGCGGGGGGAACCTCAAAGCGCATATGGCTGTGGTCGGCGCGGTGCACGTCAATGCTCCGTCGCTGTTTCTCAATACAGCGGGCACAGACCGGGTGTACCTTATGCGCGGTGTAGCTGCTCTGTTCGGCGTAATGATGGGGCGAGCGTGGAGATTGAGCTGGGGGATGCGGTCGCTGCGGTGCGTGAGGAATTGCTGCACGCGGCGGCGCGCGGGATCGGGCAGCCAGTGGAGTTTCTGGTTGGTCCGATCGAACTGGAGTTCACCGTGGAGTTGCGTCAGGACGCCAAGGCCAAGGCGGGGTTCAAGGCGTGGGTAGTTTCCGGCGACGCCGAAGGTGGTCTTTCACGGGGCCGGACACATCGGGTGTCGATGACCTTGACACCGATCCGTCCAGGCGGCGGTGACTGGCTCGTGGCCGGTGCCCCGGACCGACCGGACGGTCCCGGCAACGTCTCAGACACGATCGGACGCTGAGCACGGCCGAGGTGATGGCACTGTCGCAAACAGGTGGTGAGTGGGGCTCGGGGTGGAGTGGGAACGTCTGACGGCGGTTACCGGTGTGGGCGGGCCGGGCTCTGGGTATCTGGTGGCACCGCGGCTGGTGCTGACCTCGGCCCATGTGGTCGGCCAGCAGGGCGCGATGGCCATGGTGTTTCGGCCCGGTCGCCTGGGTCGGTTCGCGGGTCGCGTGGTGTGGTGCGGCGCCCCGGGTGGCCGCGACGATGCCGCCCTGGTCGCGATCGACGACCCGGGCTGGGCGCCGGTGGACGGCGCGGTGCGCTGGGGAAAAACGGTCACGCACCGACCTGGGCTGCGCTGTGAGTGCTGGGGTGTGCCCGAGGTGATGCAGCGCGTCGGTCGCCCAGTGGATACCGCGCAACTGACCGGCACACTCAACCCCGGTGACGGGATGGCCAGCGACCGATACTTGGTCCGTTTGGACGGCCACCCGCCCGCTACCGGCGAGGATGGGCGTTCCCCGTGGGGTGGGTTGTCCGGAGCCGCGGTGTTCTGCAATGACCTGCTGGTCGGGGTGATCGCGACCGACCCTGCTCCGTTCGGGCACTCCGTGCTGGAGGCCGTGCCCGCATACGTGCTGCACCATGATCTGGAGTTCCGGTCGGTCCTGGCGACCCACGCTCCCGCGACCGTGATCGAGGCCGCGGAGCTGACCAAGCTGGCCAGCCTCGAACCCACCTCGCACCCGCAGGGTGCAGTGGTCTCACCAGCGGAGATGCTGACCGCTCGGCGAGCCGTAGTTGGCTTCCGCGGCCGAGCCGAGCTGCTCGAGCAGTTGCAGACGTGGGCCCACCAGCCAGGTGTCGGGGTGTGCTTGGTGCACGGCCCTGGCGGTCAGGGCAAGACCCGTCTGGCCCGCCGATACGGCGAGCAATTTACCCAAGACACCGCAGGTGGGATCGTGCTATCGCTGGACCCCGCCGCCCCAGCCGAGAACCTGGCAGTGATCGCGGACAGCGTCGTGCCGGTGCTGGTCGTGGTGGACTACGCCGACTCTCGACCCAGTCAGTTGACGGCGCTGTTGACGGCGCTGGCCACCCGCCGTCGGTCGCCCGCGGTGAAGGTACTGGCGTTAGCCCGCACCGCCGGGGACTGGTGGAGCCAGCTCGCCGACGCCAGCGAGGCGGTGGACACGCTGCTGGATGCTGCGATCATGATCGCGCTGCCGCCACTGGACGCCACCGACACCGCCCGCCAGGACGGTTACCGGGCAGCTGTGGGCGCGTTCGCCGAAGAACTGTCCCGTCAACCCGGACCTGCCGAGACCGACTGGCTGGCACGAGCCGCGGCGCTGGTCGATCGAGCGCTGCCGTCTACGACGGCGGCATGGACAGTATTGGCGATCCAGATGACTGCCCTGGCCGACCTGCTCGACGCCACTACCGAGCCCGGCGGGTCCGAAGGTAATCGGCCGGAAGCGACCGTGAGCGGACGTGGCGCAGAGCGTGGTAAGAGCCCGGAGGAGCGGGTGTTGCGCCATGAACGCCGCTACTGGCGGAACACCGCCACCGCCGCCGAGGTCTTTCCCGACCTGAACATGCGCACGTTGACCGATGCCGTCGCCGCAACTGTCCTGCTGCTGCCCCCGACGCCGGACCAGGCCAACGACTGGCTCGCGCGGATCCCAGGGCTGTCCGATCAGCCGCCGGATCGACGCGGTCGGGTCTGCGCGTGGTTGGCTGGCCTGTACCCGGCCGCCGGCCCGTATGCGTTCGGCCAGTTGGCACCCGATCGGCTGGGGGAACACCTGATCGGCACCCTGATTGCCGACCAGACCCGAACCTCGATCGCCGAAACCCTGGCCACCCACGTCGACGGCGAGGACGCGACCCGATGGGTGAGCATCTGCACCCGAGCCGCCGCACACCCCGGTCTCGGTGACCGCGTGGGCGAGCTACTGACGCGGATGCTGGGGAAGCATCCCGCGACCGTAGCGGTGGCCGCGCTGAATGTGGCACCCGCATTGGAAACACCCGAGCCGCTGGTGCATGCACTGGAACGCCTCGTGCGCAATCCGGCCACGCCGACCGCCAGTCTGACGAGCGTGGCCGATGCTCTGCCGAAGTCCAGTCTGCTGTGGGCGGACACCGCAGGGGAACTCCTTCGCCTGCTAGTAGCCCGTAGCCAGCCTGAGGCACCCGACGAGACCGTTATGCAAGGCAGGCGGCAGCTGGACGCACTCGGAGCCGACCGCATCCAATTCGCAAACGAGCTCACCGGGATCGCGAACGAGGTCGCCGAGTCGCAAGGCTTGCGTATCGAGTGGTCTCGATCCGACCGCGCCTGGCACCTGTTCAACCTCTCTACCCGGTTGGCGGAAGCGGGTCGGCCGGAGGAGGCACTGGCTGCGAGTGCTGAGGCCGTCCAGACGTTTAGACAATTGGCTGAGGGTTCTGGAAATCAAGAGTCACTTCCCCGGAGCCAAGACACAGACGAGGAATGCTGATGCAGGATCCAGGACAGCTGGCTGGACTCGCCAAGACCCTGGGCAACCACTCCAACAGGTTGGCGGAAGCGGGTCGGCCGGAGGAGGCACTGGCCGCGATCGCTGAGGCCGTCCAGATCTTGAAACGACTGGCCGCAGCGGGCCAGGACGCCCTCCTCCCCGACCTTGCCGGGAGCCTGAACAACTATTCTGTGCAGTTGGCAAACGTAGGCCGACGGAGGGAAGCGCTCGCTCCAAGCGTCGTGGCCGTCCAGATCTACCGAGGACTGATCAAAGCGGGCCAAGACGCATTGCTACACAACTTCATCATGAGTCTGGGCAACCACTTTAACCAGTTGACGGATTCGGGTCGGCGCGAGGAGGTGCTAGCCGAGAGCACTGAGGCCGTCCAGAACTTGAGACGACAGGCTGAGGCCCGTCCGGACGCCCTCCTCCCCGACTTCGCCAAGAGCCTGAACTGCCTCTCCAATCAGTTGGCAGCCTTGGGCCGACCGGAAAGGGCCCTGGAGGCGACCACTGAAGTCGTCCAGATCTACCGGCAACTCGCTAAGGCGCATCCGGCCGCCTTCCTCCCCGGCTTGGCCGGGTACCTGCATAACCTCGCTATGGCCTTGGCCACGTTGAACCGGTGGGGGGACAGGAACGGGCTGGACGCGATCACCGACGCTGTCACCATCCGACGACAACTCGCTGAGGAGCGTCCGGATGCCCACCGGCCCGACCTCGCCAGGAGCCTGAACGACCGCGCTATCTGGCTGGCGATCTTGGGCCGACGTGAGGAGGCACTGGACTCGATCGACAAAGCCGTCATCATCCGAAAGCAACTTGCGAAGACCCGGCCCGCCGTCTATCAAGGTGAACTCAATAAGTCACTGCACGTACTTTCCGTGCTCAATGACGACCGCACGTAGACCTGCGCTTGGCGAGCATTTCTCGCTCGAGATTTGGCAGATTCGTGAGTCGCTCCTGGAGCCCGGTGTGGGGCTGACACCCGCCGATCCGGCTGAGTTTCACGCGACCGGGCCGGGCATAACAGGTCAGTACTCCGGAGTCAGGCCCAAATCGCACATGGGTGTCCCAATGTGGGTTCGTAAAGACCAGCGGTGTGATCGTGGACTACATCGGCTTGGCCGCGAGCCAGGGCGGTTCGGCTGCTGAACGATCTGCCGTCCTCGGCCGGGCCGAACGGCGTGCGGGCCGAGCTCGGCGGCTTCTACGCCGGCGGGCGGCGCAAGCTGCTGGTGGTCTTGGAGATACCGGCGATCGGCGCGCTGGGCTTGGCCGAGGTGGCGAGGCTGGAGTTCACCTGGGTGGAACTTCCTGCGGTCACCGAGCACACCGTGACCGTTCCGGTGCACGTGAACGTGGTGCCGGGGGACGAGGCGGCGGGGCGGATCCCCGATCCGGTGGTGCGCACCGAGGTCGCCTACCTGCGGACGCAGCAGGCCAAGCGGCGGGCATCGGCCCACTTGTCGCAGGGCGACACTCAGGCCGCGCTCCGCGAGATCGGCGACGCGCAGGCGCTCAACACCGCCGCCCGTGCCCAAGCCCCGGCCGAGCTCGCCGACGATCTGGCCTAGGAGGCCCAAGTGCTCGACTACCTCCAGCAGGAGATCGAGCGCGGTGAGATCAGCCGGGCTGCGAAGTACTCCTCCCAGGACAGTGCCATGAAGGCGGGCAACTCCGGCCAGTCCGGTTACCAGCCGCGCCCCTCCTACCGGCGCAGGAAGCATGACAACGAGCAGTGACGCACAATTCTGGCCGCGTGACCGCGTCCTTGGGCCACGTCCGCACCGACTAGCGGCCCGTCTCCTGCCTCGGCATCGTCGCCGGCAGCGCGGCCATGCCCGGCGGGTCACCAGGCTGGAACCGTGACGGCGTTCTCAACCCGCCCATAGGCTCGCCCGTTCGCGTCGCAGCCGCCGTCGGCTCGTCGCAGTCAAATTCGGCCAAGGTGAGCGCAGGCCCAGATCTGCGTGCCCTCGCGCCCGCCGGGACGGAGAGGTTGCTGGTCCTGCTGGAGTCAGGAGATGAGTGCCATCACGACTCCGCTGGCGTCGATCCTTAGGTGGCGCATTCATCGCCACAGTCGGCGTGCCTGATTGTGATGTGATGATCGCTGTTGGTAGCCAGGGGGGATGACGAATGGTCGACCTTCCACGCCGTATCGGCGCGGTCCGCTGGAGCCTGATGAGCCGTGGCGCATCAAGCCGCGTGTCAGTCACCGTCGGCAACGCGACCGCCGCCGGGCGGCTCCTGCGATCCTCGGTGTGGTCGCGGTTGCGGGGCTGACGGCGATGTCTCAGTTCGTGAACTGGTCGGATGTTCGAGCATCGTCGCGTGCAGCCCATCCGGTGAGCGCGAGGACCCAGGTGGCTGCTCCGCTGGTGCCGGACGTCGGGGCAAGGCGTCCTGTGACCGCGCCCTCGTCCCCGCAACCCCGGCATCCGTCTCGGCACGAGGGTGAGCATCGTCCGAGACGGACGGCCGCCGCCCCGCCGACGCCGGACTTTCTGTCCCGCAGCGAGCCGCGGAAGCCCCGGTTCCGCGCACCAGAGGAGAAGCCTCGTGAGCACGCTGATCATTTCCGCCCCCGCTCCCGGCAGCACGCCCATAAGCCGCGTCGAGGACGCCGGGCGCCGGCGTGGCTGGGTCGGGAGTGCCGTCGCCGGTTCCCGAACGACCGCATCCGTCAGGCCGCCTGCGTATCGGCTCTGCGCGGGTATTTCGGCTGATTGGCGTCACCCGAAATACCCGCGCTGCCGCGACCGAGCGCCCAGCTAGGGCCCGGTTGGTGCCTGGTTAGGATGCGTTGGCTGCGGCGGCCGGTCCGGTGGCTTCGCCCTCGTCCTCGGCCGTTCCGCGCTCTGGGGCTGGTGGTGCTGGTATCTCGGTGACCTTGGCGCGGGGCGGTCTGCGGCGCGGGCTGTGGGCGCCTAGGACGACGGCGGCGGCGTCTTCGGCCGACTGCCGCGCGAGTTGTGGCAAGACGCTGGTGTAGATGTCGGCGGCGATGGCCAGTGACGACAGGCGCAGGGTTTCCTGGACGACTTTGAGGTCGTATCCGGCGGCGAGCAGGAAGGTGGCGGCGCCGTGCCGCAGGTCGTGCAGCCGGACCGGTGGCAGCCCGGCCTCCATGGACAGTTGTTCGAACTGCTCGGTGACTTCGTTGGGGTCGACCGGGCCGCCGGTGGGCGTGGTGAACACGAACCCGGTCTCGGTCCAGGCGGCGCCGGCGGCGAGCCGCTCGGTGTTCTGCCTTGCCTTGTGGGCGTGGAGCTCCTTGATGGTGGTTTTGTCGAGGTTGATGGTGGCCTCTCCGGCGTCGGTCTTGGGTTTGCCTTCGAAGGTGTCAGGACCGATCTGGGTGATCTGCCACCGGATCGTCGCGGTGCCGCTTGTCAGGTCGAGGTCGGCCCAGCGCAGCCCGCACGACTCTCCGCGCCGCAGCCCGCGAAAGGCGATCAGGTGGAACTGCGCGTACAGCCGGTGGCCGCGGGCGCGTTCCAGGAACGTCCGGGTCAGGGCGGGCGTCCAGACCATGACCCGCGACGGGCGTGGGGCGCCGATGTAGGCGTCCAGCCGGTTGATGTGCTGTCCGATCCGCTTGTGCGGCTCGAGCCGGGACAGACGTCGGCGGCGGGAGTTCATCGTTTCGATGTGCGCGGCGAAGTCGTGCTGCCATTGGGTGATGCGTTCCTCGGTCCACACCAGCGCCTTGGGTGCCTTGCCCGAAGGGAGTTCGACCAGGGCGGCGACGTTGATGTCGATAAGGCGCTCGCGGACCGCCTTGGCCAACGCTGAGCGCAGGGTGGCGCGGATGCGGTGCTTGGTGGCCGCGCCGACCACCCGCTGCCCCTTGACTTTGGCGCGCAGTTTGAGGTCGAGGGTTTCGCGGGCGCGGGCGACCTGCTGGTTGCGTTCGTCGATGGCGTCGAAGACACGGTCGACGTCGCCGACCCGTAGCCGGTTCAGTGGGATGTGCCCAAGGTGGGGGTTGAGGTAGAGGCGGATGTGTTGGGCATAGCTGCGGCGGGTGCCCTCGCGCAGGTGGCGGCGCCCGACCAGCCACTGGTCCAGGTATTCCCCCACCGTCACCGACCGGGACAGGTCCTGCCCGGTGCGGACCTTGCGCCGGACCTCCTCTGGTTCGGGCAGCTGCTTGGTGGCCTTGACCGTGGCGGCGATGAGGTCGGCGATCTGCACTCGCGCGGTCTCGTCGTCACCGGCTATGGCCAGGAGTTCTTTGGCCCGGTTCATTTCGGCCTCGGCGTCCTCCTGGCGGGTGAATCCTTCTTTGCGCAGCGGGCTGCGGCGGGCGCCTGCGGCGGTCGGTGGGAGTTCCAGCTGGTATTTCCAGGTCCCGTGGGCGCTGTTCCAGCGGCCGTTGCTGCGGCGCAGCTTCGGGCAGTTCTTACCGAGGCGTTTGCCCTCGTCGCTGCGGCATCCGCAGGTCTTGAACGTGCTTCCTTTGGCGATCATTCAGTTCTCTTTCTGATGGTGTGCAGGCTGCCCGCCGGGGGTCGGCTGGTCGCAAGCGAGTCCGAGGACGGTGAGCAGGTCGGCGGTGCACACCCGGTAGCTGCGCCCGACCTGCAGTACCCGGCAGGGGAAGCGGCCGGTGCGGGCGAGCTGGTAGGCCTTGGTGCGTCCGACCCCGAACACCCGTCCCGCGGTGACCAGATCGATGGTGGCGGGCAGCGAACGGATCTCCGCCGCAGTCAGGTCCTTCACCGCACACCACCACCACCAGCACCCGAGCCGGCCCGGCGGCGGATGGTGGTGTGGGTGGCATGGGCGTCCTCCAGCGGATCGGTGTCGTCCAGGTGGCTGAGGCGGCACGCGACATCCTGCGGACGCCCGTGGCCTTGCAGTCCGGAGCGTCGGTATGCACGCTCGTCTCCGCCCCGCCGGTCAAGCCCCCGCCTCCAGTGCGGTCCGGGGGGCTGGAGGACGGTGACGGGCGGGGCGATGAACTGTGGCGCGCCGGGTGAGGTGAGGTGCCAGGCGCGGCCGCACCGGTAGGCGCGCAGCCGGACCCCGGGCGCGGCGACGCGAGCGGCATGGCGGGCCTGGCGGCGGGAGCCGTAACGGGCCCGGCCGCACGCGCCGCACAACCCGAGCTGCAGCCCCGCCAGCATCTCGGCGACACGGTCACCGCCACGGTCACCGCCAGTGCGGTAGCAGGTCGTCATCGGTGGCCTCCCTGAGCGTCGTTCTGTGACGCGTCGCGCTGGAGAAGGACGAGATCTTCATGGGCGCACGCACAGGCCGGGACACCACGGTCGCGGGCGCGGCGGGTCTCGAGCATCTGGAAGAAGGAGGCGCGGTTGACCAGGGCGCCGTTGCGTAGCCCGGCCAGTAGCGCGACGTGCCGGCCGACGAGGGCCAGGCCGTGTTTCTGGGCGGTGTCGATGACCAGGCCCGGCAGGTCGAGCAACTCGCCTTTGACGCGGATCGGGCGGACGGTGACGGCGATGACACCGCCAGGGCAGAGCAGAGTGGCGCTGCCGGCCAGGATGCGTCCGAACCCCTCCAGCAGGCCGGACAGGGGCTGGTGGGCAAGGTTGCCGCGGTCGGTGGAGTAGCGGTGGTTGCTCTTGAAGATCTTGGCGCCGCCGTTGTCGCGTCCGGAGTGGATGTGCCCGTGAGTGTGGGAGCCGTAGGGCGGCGAGGTGAGCACCAGTGCCGCCTTGCCATGCAAGCCCGAGTAGATGGCGGCGATGTTGCGGGCGTCGCCGCACACGAGTTGGGGTGCGCCGGTGGCGCCTTGGGCTTGGGCGTGGCGCAGGTTGTTCAGGGTGAGGTGGACGAAGTCGGGCTCGTACTCCACCCCGGCCGCGTCCCGGCCGAGGTGGATCGCCTCGACCAGGGTGGTGCCGATCCCGCACATGGGGTCGATGACCAGGTCTCCGGGGCGGGTGAATGCCTCGATGACGGTCGCGGCGATGGCGGGCAGCATCTTGCCGGGGTGGCGCATCGACTCGGGGGTATAGCGGCCGCGGCGCTGCAGCCTCGATGGACGCTGCCCGGTCGCCAGCACCGACGCCAGCATCTGGTTGCGGGAGTGCTCAGGGTGAATCAACGCGTTCCCTCTCCATGCGGGCCTTCGGAATCGGGTGAGGTCGCCGGCGTGTGCTTGCTGAACAGGGAGACCGTGGCGTGGACGGCGACGGTGGGCGGTAGGGCGGTGGAGCGGGTGTCGCGGAGTTGCGCGAGGTCGGTGGGGCCGGCCTGCACGACCAGTGCGTCGCCCTCGATCGGGACGCGCAGCGCGATGACGTGCTGGGCGTAGCGGAATCCGAGGCTTTGGGCGTGGCGGATGATGCGCGGTGCCGGATCGATGAGGCGCCCGGCCTGGTGGCGCGCCGTCGTGATGACCGCCAGGATTCCGCCGGGGGCCAGCACCCGCCACGCCGCGGCCAGGAACAGGCCGAGTTGCTCGCTGGAGAGCATCCACAGGTCCGCCCGGCACGCAGGGCAGCCCGCACCGGAGGTTCGCCTGGGGGTGTGGCCGCCGGTCTCGTACGGCGGCGGGGCGGCGATGACCAGCGAGACCTCACCGAGGCGATCGGCCAGTCCTCTGGTCATCTGGTCGGGCCGGACCGGGCGCATCTGCACATGCGCCAGCTGCCGCTGGTCCAGGGCGGCGCGGAGCCGGGTGCCAATGTGCTGGGCGAGCGGGAAATGCGGGACCAGCGCGATCGCGCGGCGGTCGAGTTCGGCGGCGGCGACCAGAGTGGCTTCGCTGGTCGTGAAGCCTTCGATGATCAGGTCGCCTTCGCTGGTGCAGTTGCTGATCAGGTGCCGCGCCAGCTGGCGGCCCACGGCCTGGCGGTGGTGGACGCAGATGCCGTCGCCCGGCATCGACCGGTTGGTGCGGGCCTCGATTCGAGCCGCCGGTTCCTCGATGCGGGCGTCTGAGCAAAGCCAGACGGTCAGCGGAACCATGCGCCGCCGACTGGCGGGCCCGGTGTTGGTGGTCGGTGGGCGGTTCGGGTTGGACGGTGTGTGGTTCATGTGCTGGGTGACCCGAGACGGCCACCCGATCCCCGTGCACCCTTTAAACACCGCCGGCAGGCCCGATTTTGGCCTGCCATCTCTCCCATGATCCGGTCAAGATCACCGGCCGCGCTCTTGACCCGGCCCCCTCGGCAGACAGCGGTGCAAAGGTCCTCACACGCGGACGGGGGCGGGGCGGAGCCGCGTTCGCAGGCACGGAAATGATCGTTGATCGACGTCAAGTCTCGGCAATATCTGCCGGCGGCGAGGCCAATTTCGGGCCCGATCGCGGTGCTTAAAGGGGGCCAGCCGCGATCACCGGCGAGCGGCGAGATCCCGTGGGCGAGACGTCCGACCCGGTCCCCGCCGCGCCCAAGCCGTCACTCGTGTTCTGAAGGAGGACACCCGCAGCCCCGGGGCCACATCGCTCCCGGTGACCGCCGGCTGGCAGCCGACATCCGTTCCCAAGCAGTCCGGAGACGCTGCCATGAGCACCCACAACAACCCGCCCCGAACCATCCGCCGCTCCGCCGCGCACCAGCCCGTCGACGAGAACGCTCGACGCCGCAACCGAACCAGCCTTTCCACCACAACCTCATCGGTTCCGCCGTCCTTCGCGGGCTGGACACCTCGCCCTCGACCGCCTCGGCGGCGGCTGGTGGCCGCTTCGGTTGTGTGGACGGCCGGATGTGTGGTGACCGCGCTGCTGGTGCCCGGCGTAGCCGATGCCAGCACCCACCTCGCCGCGCCCGCTTCGTTGAAGGATGTGATCAACAACCTGCGGAATGTGATCGTGGGTCTGCTGGTGGGGTTGGCGACGTTGTTCGCCACGATCGGCGGGGTCCGCTACATGCTGGCCGGCGGCGATCCCGGTGAGGTCGAGGCGGCCAAGAAGACGCTGCGATACGCCGCGATCGGGTACTCGGTCGCGGTGCTGGCGCCGCTGCTGGTCAAGATCCTCCAGGGCATCGTCGGCGCCCCCTCGTGACCAGCACGACGAACCCGCCTACTTGGCCGCACAGATCTGTGGCCTCCACCATCGCAGTAGCACTGCTGGTCGTGCTGACGGCGAGCGTGGTGCTTTGTGTAGCGGCCGGGCCGGTCTGGGGTGCGGCCGACCCCGCGCCCCAGCCAACGGCGAATCCGTCACCCGGGGCGCCCATCCAGACACCGACAACTCCCGCGCCCGCCATTACGCCGCCCTCGCCCTTGCCCTTGCCCCGGCCATCCGCTCCGCCTGAGTCTCCGCTCCCGTCTCAACCTGCGGGACCGACGCCTTCACCGGTCCCCGGCTCCTCACCAGCCCCGGCAACGCCAGGCGAGGAAAACCAGAGCGATGGCAGTGGGGAGGAGGCGGGGTGCGGGTTCGCGGACGTGGGGTGCATGGCCAAGCAGGCGGTGAACGGCTGGTTCGCCGACCTGGTGACCGGAGCCGCCAAGCCGGTCTGCGACCTGCTGTCGCAGACCGTGCTGGGCACCCCGCCGGTGGAGTCGGCGGACATGGCCCGTGCCAGGGATCTGTGGGGCGTGTCGCAGACGATCGCCAACACCTGCTACGTGCTGATCATCACCGCGGGCGGGGTGCTGCTGATGGCCGGGCACTCGCTGCCCGGAAGCGAACTGACGCCCGGGCAGCTGGTGGCGCGCCTGGTGGGTGCGTTTGCAGCCTCCAACCTCAGCCTCATCCTGATCGGATACGCGATCACCTTCGCCAACGGCCTGTCCGACGCGTTCCTCAGCGCCGGGGCCGAGGCGGTCGACCCGAGCCGGGTCGCCAAGGCGATCGCCGCATACCTCGTTGCGAGCCTGGTCCCCAGTCAGCCGTTCACGATCTTCATCGGGCTGGGCGTGGTGGTGCTGGCGTTGTGCGTGGCGTTCATCTACATCATCCGGGTCGCTCTCACCATGGTGCTGATCGCCGCCGCGCCGGTGGCGTTGATGTTCCACGCCCTGCCCATCACCGACGGGCTGGCTCGGTTGTGGTGGCGCAGCATCACCGGCGTGCTGGCCATCGGGGTCTGCCAGGCCCTGGTCCTGGCGACCGCGTTCCGGCTGCTGTTCTCCGACATCAAGCACTCCGGCAGCGACTCGGGCGCCCATTTTCCCGGGATCGCGTCGGGGACCGGGATCGATCTGCTGCTGGCGCTGTGCCTGCTGTGGATCATGGTCCGCGTCCCGTCCTGGGTCGCCCGCACCATCTGGCGCGCCGCCCAACCCACCGCGCTGACCGGGCTGGTCAAGAGCCTCATCCTCTACCGCGGCCTGGGTGCCGTGATGCGCCGCCGCGTCCCCACCCGCAAACTCTGGAACCCGCCGCCACCACCTCCACCACCAACGCCAGCGCCGCCGCCTCCTCCACCACCACCACCGCCACCTCCTCCTCCGGCGTTGCCCGGGAAGTCCCGCCTGGCCCTGGCGCCACCTGACGCGCCGCCGGGGCTGCCCGGTCCGTCCGATCCGCTGGCAGCGCTGCCCGCCGGAGCGATCCCGATGCCTTCTGGAGCGATTCCGATGCCACCAGGCCAGCCACCCGAACCCGACCGCGACAGGCAGACAGGCCGCCACCCGATGCAGCTGAAGCTGCCGATCCCGACCGCACTCGGCCCCGCCGGCAAGAACGCCGCGCGTCGGCCGACGCAGCTGGCGTTGCCGATCCCGGTGACCCGCGCACCCCGGTCGCCCTCACCTCGCAGCGCTGCGGTGCCGGGTGGGCGGCCACGGGTGCGGTCGCGGCAGCTGATGCTGCCCGGCATGCCCAAGCGGCCCGTCCCACGACGGCAGCTGACCTTGTGGATCGACCCGCCCAAGACCAGGAGAGGCCAGTGAACCCTGCCGACGACCGCTCGTTTGAGCAGTATTCGGCGCGCATTCCCGCCGACATCGACCAGCCCGACAAGATCCTCCACGGCCTCACCGCCCGGCAACTCGCGATCCTGGCCGGTACCGCCGCCGCCTGCCTGTGGGCCTTCCTCACCTTCGGGCCGCTAGTGCCGTTCCCGGTGCTGGTCGCCGTTCTGGTGCCGGTCGTGGCAACAGGGGTCGTGCTGGCGGTCGCCCGCCACGACGGTATGAACCTGGACCGCTACACCCTCGCCGCCCTACGCCACTTGCGCGCATCCAGAGAGCGCGTCACCGCCCCAGAGTCGGTGCAGCCACCGCCGGCCTGGTGCCGGATGCGCGGACGGCTGCCCGAGCCTTTGCGTCTGCCGGTCCGTGCCGTCCGCCAGGACGGGGCGCTGGAGCTGGCTGAGGGCGGTGTCGGCGTCATCGTCCGCGCCGGCACCCTCACCTTCGGGTTGCGAACCCCGGGTGAGCAGGCAGGGCTGGTGACGATGTTCGGCCGCTGGCTCAACTCCCTGGACGCACGCGTCCAGATCCTCGTCCAGGCCCGCCCGGTCGACCTGACCGGCCTGGCCGACCACATCACCCAGCACGCACCCGCCCTACCCGACCCGGCATTGGAGCAGGCGGCGTATGCGCACGCCGCGTTCCTCACCGACCTCGGCAGCGCGCACGACCTGCTCATCCGGCAGGTCCTCATCGTCATCACCGGCCACGTCCCAGCCTCGGCCCCCGCTTCTGTCCTGCCGTGGCGGCCGCACGAACGGCGCCGGGTGGCACGCGACTCAGCCGCTGCGGTCGCCCTGCGGCGCGCCACTGAAACCGTGCAGAGCTTGGCCGCGCTCGCCGTCCCGGCTGAGGTCCTGGACTCCGACGGTGCCATCGCCGTTCTGGCCGGATCGCTATCCCCAGGCGATCCCCATCCTGTGGACAACTCCGCTCCAGGTGACGTGATCAGTCACCGGAAGGAGGCCTGATGCGCCATTCACTTGGCGCGCTCGCGCGCACGCTCGGCGTCACCGCCCAAACCGGCGTCCTCGCTGATCGCCTCGTAGAGGACGGTCACGGAGATGGCCTAGACCTTCCGGGGCTGGGGCCGTCGGCGCTGCGCGTCAACGCTCGCTCACTGGAGTTGCCCGGCGGGATCTGCGCATCGTTCGCGGTGACCGGGTACCCGCGGGAGGTCGGCGCGGGCTGGCTGGAGCCGCTGCTCACCTACCCCGGCCGCCTCGACGTCTCCCTGCACATCGACCCCATCCCGCCGCTGGTCGCCGCGCAGCGGCTCCGCCGCCAGCTCGCCCGCCTGGAGTCGGCATCGCGCGCCGATGCGCAGCGGGGACGGCTGGCCGACTTCGCCGCCGAGGCCGCCGCAGACGACGCCGCCGAACTCGCCGCATCCCTCGCCCGCGGCCACGGCCGCCTGTTCCGCGTCGGCTTGTATCTCACCGTCCATGCCCCAGATGCGGGTGTGCTGGAAGGCGAGGTGCAGCGGGTGCGGGCGCTGGCAGCCTCCCTCCTCTTGGACGCCCAGCCCACCACATTCCGCGCCCTGCAGGGCTGGACCTCCACCCTGCCCCTGGCCGCCGACTCGATCGGTGCGCGGCGGGTGTTCGACACCACCGCGCTCGCCGCCGCCTTCCCGTTCACCTCACCCGACCTGCATCCGGTCCTGGGCGACACACCAGTGCTGTACGGGCTGAACGCCTACTCGGCGGGCGTGGTGGTGTGGGACCGGTTCGCCCAGGACAACTACAACTCCGTCACCCTCGCCCGTTCGGGGGCCGGCAAGTCCTACCTGACCAAACTCGAAACCCTCCGCCTGCTCTACCAGGACGTCCACGTCGCCGTCATCGACCCCGAAGACGAATACCAGCGGCTGTGCGACCACGTCGCCGGAACCCACATCCCGCTCGGCGCACCCGGCGTCTGCTTCAACCCCTTCGACCTCCCGCAAGGGCAAGGCGAAGACACCCTCATCCGCCGCGCACTGTTCCTGCAAACCCTCATCGCCGCGATGCTCACCGAGCCGCTCACACCAGCGGCGCGAGCGGTACTGGACCGCGCGGTACTGGCCGCCTATCGGTCTCGCGGCATCGGCTCCGACCCTCGCACCTGGGCACGCCCCGCACCCGTCCTGGCCGACCTCACTACCCAACTTGACGCGGTGGCTGAATCGGAGGCGCCAGAGGCGGGCACAGCAGCCGATCTGTCAGCGCGGCTGGCGCCGTACGTGACCGGTTCCCACCGGAGCCTGTTCGCCGGACCGACCACCACCCGCCCTACCGGGCACCTGGTCGTCTTCTCCCTACGCGACCTGCCCGACGAGGTCCGCGCCGTCGGAATGCTGCTGGCGCTGGATGCGATCTGGCGCACTGTCGCCAACCCGCAAGGTCGGCGCCGCCGTCTGGTCGTTGTCGACGAGGCCTGGACGCTCATGCGCGAGAACGAGGGCGCCCGGTTCCTGTACCGGCTGGCCAAGTCCGCCCGCAAACACTGGGCCGGGCTCGCCGTCGTCACCCAGGACGCCGGCGACCTGCTCTCCTCAGATCTGGGGCGTTCGGTGATCGCCAACTCCGCCACCCAGATCCTGCTCCGCCAAGCACCCCAAGCCATCGGCCAGATCGCCGACGCCTTCGACCTCACCGACGGCGAAAGGACCTTCCTGCTCGCCGCAGACCGCGGACAAGGACTGCTATGCGGAACCGGCGCCGGATCAGACCGCGCCGCATTCAGCGCCATCGCCAGCGCGCACGAACACCAGCTCGTCACAACCGACCCAGCCGAACTCGCCGCGCACAGCTATACGGCCACCGGCACGACCCATGACCTCGATGCGGAGAGGAGCACGCGATGAACACCGTCCTGCCCCTGCCGAACACCACAGACACCACGGGCCTGGACAGCCTCTTCGCACAACTGGCCGACGTACCGCACCGGCTCGTCGATCTCGGCACCGCTTACGCTCCCATCACCGCGATCGGCGCCCTGGGCGGTGCGGCTGCATGGACGGCGTTCCGCTGGGGGTTGTGGGACTGGCGCGATAGCCGCCTCGAGCCCGGGGCCCGGCTGATCGAGGTGGCGGTTCCGCCGAAGGTCGAGGCGCCCTCAGCCGCCGCCTGGTGGGCTCGGCTCATCGGTCTCACGCCCCCGCGCTGGAAGCGCCTTGTCTTCGGGCAGCCGCACTTGGCCTTCGAATACCGCGCGGACCACAACGGCGTCCGCTTCCATGTCTGGGTTCCTGGCACCATCCCGCCTGGAATAGTCGAGAAGACTGTCCGGGCGTCCTGGCCCGGGGCCACCCTCACCACCCACCCCGCCGCACCACCGCTGCCGCTCGATGAGAGATACAAGGCGGCGGGCGGGAGATTGGTCCTGGCCCGGCCTGAGTACTACCCACTCGCTGGCGACCACGACGCCGACCCGTTGCGCGGGCTGCTCGGAACCGCCTCCGGCCTGGCCGAAGGCGAACACCTGGCCGTGCAGATCCTGGCCCGCCCAGCCACCGGCCACCGCCTCGGCAAAGCCCACCGGGCCGCGTCCGCGCTCCGTGGCGGCCGGTCCACCGCACCCCAGCACCACCTGTTCGACCTGCTCACCCCCGGCATGTCCGGCCACCACAACCCGACCGAACTCATCCGCCAGCACCCCGAGCATGCCGAACAGGTCCGCGGCATCCTCGCCAAAGCCGCCCAACCACGTTTCGAGGTCCAGATCCGCTACGGCGTCGCCAGCCGCCACCTCGACCAAATCGCCAACGGGTGGCTACGGGCGCACGCGCACGAAACCGCCTCGACGTTCGCGCTGTTCACCTCTGGCCACCAGTACCTGCGCCGCCGCCGACTCCGCTCCCCGGCCGTCAGGCTGGCCGAGCGACGGCTGCACCGCGGCTACCTGCTATCGGTCGCCGAACTCGCCGCGATCGCACACCTGCCCTACGACCTGGCCGCACCCGGCGTCACCCGCGCCGGCGCCCGCCCCGTCGCGCCCTCACCCGCCATCCCCGTCTCCGGGCCCGGCATCCGGATCCTGGGTGACTCGGATGCCGGCGCACCCCGCCCGGTCGGTGTCACCGTCGCCGGTGCCCGCCAGCACCTGCACGTTCTCGGCCAGACCGGCGTCGGCAAATCCACCTTCCTGGCCAACCTCATCCTCTCCGACGCCGCCGCAGGCCGCGGAGCCCTGGTCATCGACCCTAAAGGCGACCTGGTCGCCGACATCATGCAGCGCCTTCCCGAACGCGCCATCGACAAGACGGTGGTGTTCGACCCCGCCGCACCAGGCCGACCGCCGTCGTTGAACGTACTCGCCGGACACGATCCGGCGTTCGCGGCCGAGTCGGTCGTCACCACCTTCCGCCGCTGCTTCACCGCTGCCTGGGGACCCCGCCTGGACGACCTGCTCCGCTCCGCCTGCCTCACACTGACCCGGGTCAACGGCACTCGAGCCACCCTCGGCGACATCCCCAAACTCCTCATCGACACCGCCTACCGCACCCGTCTCACCGCCCGTCTCACCGACGAACTCCTATCCGGGTTCTGGGACTCCTACGACGAACTCACCCCCGCCGCACGCGCCTCCACGATCAGCCCCGTCATGAACAAGCTCCGCGCCGTGCTGCTGCGCCCCTTCGTCCGCGACACGCTGTCGGGCGGGACGTCCACCGTCGATCTGGCCGACACCCTCGCCTCCGGCGGCCTCATTCTGGCCCGGCTGCCCAAGGGAGTGCTCGGCGAGGATGCGGTGCGGTTGTTCGGGTCGTTGCTGCTGGCGCACACCTGGCAGGCCATCACCCCGCGCGCCACCCAGGGCGAGCATGACCGCCCGGATGCCGCCGCCTACATCGACGAGGCGCACAATTTCCTGAACCTGCCCGGCTCGATCAGCGACATCCTCGCCGAAGCCCGTGCTTACCGCTTCAGCCTCACCCTCGCCCACCAGCACCTGTCCCAGCTTCCCAAAGACCTTCGCGAAGCCGTCTCCGCCGACGCCCGCAACAAGATCTACTTCGCTGCCTCACCCGAGGACGCCAACGACCTGTCCCGCCACACCTCACCGCTCCTAGCCCCGCACGATCTGTCCCACCTGGGGGCCTACCAAGCCGCCGCGCGGCTCATGGACGGCAACACCGCAACACCGCCGTTCACCTTCCGCACCCGCCCGCTCCCCGAACCGGTCGTCGGACGAGCAGCTGCGGTCCGTCGTGCATCCCGCGAGCAGTTCGCTCCTCAGCGCCTCCAACGGTCGATCCCCGAGGTCGGCCTGCGCGATCTCGACGGCCAGAGCACCGCGCTCGGCGAACCCGTCGATGCCGGAGATGCCGGGGATGCCGTCGAGCAGGCCAGCAGCGACGCCTCGTCCAACGCCAGCTTCGCCCATCTCGAATGCGATGAGCACTCCCAGCCCAGGAAGAAGGACCTGACGTGACCAAGCCCAACAAGATCGTCAACCGGCTCCGCTCCGCGCCGCTCCGGCCGCCCCGGATGACACCCGAAATGATCGCCGACCTGGCCTACCGGCTAACCGCCCGGGACCGGGACCTGCTCACCTTGGTGTGGGAACACCGCGTCCTGAGTACCACCCAGATCACTGCCCTGTTCTTTCCCACCCCAGAGAGGGCCCGGCAGCGTCTCAACCGCCTGCGCCAACTCCATGCCCTTCTCCGCTTCCGTCCCTGGACACCCATCGGATCCAAGCCCTGGCACTGGGTCCTGGGACCCACCGGCGCCCATGTCCTGGCCATCGAACACGGGCAGACCCCCAGCGCCTTCGGCTACCGGCAGGACATCGCCACCGCGATCGCGGTCTCACCCCGCCTCGGCCACCAGATCGGCGTCAACGACTTCTTCGTGAACCTGCACGCCCACGCCCAGAACCACGACGACGGCACCAGCCTGGAGCAGTGGTGGTCCGAACATCGCTGCGCGGCCCTGTGGGGCGACCTCGCGCGGCCAGACGCCTTCGGCCGCTGGACGGAGCCCTGCACCGACGGCACTGCGGCCACGCTGGACTTCTTCCTCGAACACGACACCGGCACCGAGACCCTGTCCCGTGTGGCCGGCAAACTCGGCGGCTACGCCGACCTCGCTGAAGCCACCGGCACGACCACACCCGTCCTGTTCTGGCTCCCCTCCACAAAACGCGAAACCAACCTGCGTCGCCTGCTCGGCACCCCGGAGATTCCGGTCGCCACCGCCGTCCACACCCCCATCAACTCACCAGACGGTCCCGCCGGGGCCGTCTGGCAGCCCGCCGGCGCCACCGGCCCTCGGCGCCGCCTCAGGGATCTCGCCGACATTTGGGACACCGTCCCACGGCACGACCCCGCCACTCGCCTTCCCGCAGCCCATGACCTGGCAGCCCACGACCCGGCAACCGACGATTCCGGGGTCTGGTGATGCCCGCCGTCATCGCCGCAGCCATCGCCCTGCTCGTGCTGATCGCCGTCCTCGTGGCCGTGATCGGTGCGGTCATTCCCGGCGCCGGCTCCTCAGGCGCCGCATGCCAGCCCGCCCTTGGGCGAGGCGCCACCGACATCCCGCCCGCCTACCTGGCGCTCTACCGCAAGGCAGGAGCCGCGTACGGGATCGGGTGGAACATGTTGGCCGCGGTCGGCAAGGTCGAGTCCGACCACGGACGTGGCCACGGCTCAGGCGTCCGCACCGGCACCAACTTCGCCGGCGCCGCAGGCCCGATGCAGTTCCTCTCGGGTACCTGGAAGGCGTTCGGTGTGGACGGCAACAAGGACGGGCGAAAGGACATCTACGACCCTGCCGATGCGATCCCGGCCGCCGCCCGCTACCTCAAGCACAACGGCGCGCCCGGCAGGATCCGCGCCGCCCTCTTTCAGTACAACCACTCCGACCAGTACGTCGACCTCGTTCTCCGCCAAGCCCGCACCTACGCGGCGCATCGAGATGCGGCGGATAGCGGCGGCTGCGCCGACGCCGGTAACTTCACGGCATTACCACCCGGGAAGGCGGCGGCCGAGGCGATCGCGTTCGCCCGCGCGCAACTCGGCAAACCGTACGTGTGGGGCGCCACCGGCCCACGCGCCTTCGACTGCTCGGGACTGACCTATGCCGCTTACCGAGCCGCCGGAATCAGCATCCCGCGCGTGTCCGGAGCGCAATGGCGGCACGGCCCGCGGATCCCGACCGGACGGGAGCAGCCGGGTGACCTGGTGTTCTTCAACTCCGGTCCCGGCACCTCTGCCGATAACCCTGGGCATGTCGGCCTGGTCGTCGGCGGCGGGAGGATGATCGCCGCGCCGCATACCGGCACCGTCGTCCAGGTTCAGCCCTACCGCCGCTCCACCCTGCTCGGCTTCACCCGCCCCACCGCAAACCGGCGAGCAGAGACGACGGTGAGAGGAGCCGGCCGGTGACCGATCGCCTCATCAGGGCGACCACGGCGCTGGCGGTGGCGGCGGTCGCTACCGTCGCCGCGCTCATCTCTTACGCGCACATGCTCGACCTCGTCCGCTCCCACGGCGAAACCGGTGCGACGGCGCGGCTGGTCCCCTTCACCGTGGACGGCCTCATCTGGGCTGCGTCGATGGTGATCCTGGACACCAGCCGCCGTGACCGGCCGGTTCCGGCGCTGGCCGGGTGGAGCCTGGCGGCGGGCATCTGCGCCACCGTGGGCGCCAACGTGGCACACGGCGCCGCACACGGCCCTATCGGCGCGCTGGTCAGCGCTTGGCCCGCCTTGGCCCTGGTCGGCTCGTTCGAGCTGCTGATGACCCTCACCCGCCGCAGGGGCACCCGTCCGGCGACTGCGCTGGAACCCCCACGCACCAGTCTGGAGCAGACTTCCCCGGACGGCACCGGACTGGAGCAGCCTGTCGAGCAGGCCGTCCTGGCCGAGTATCGTGCGAGCCTGCACGGGCCGGGTCGGCCGGTATCTCAGCGGTATCTAGCCGAGAAGTACGGCATCGGCCGCCGCAAGGTCAAGCAGATCATCACCGGTGCCGAGAGCCCCGCCCCGTCCTGAGCGGATGCTCGGACGGGGGCGGGGAACAGTGACGATCCCCTTCAGCGGAGGCCGTCCTCGGCGGGTCCCCGGTCAGGTCTCACTCGGGGCACGGTTGTCGGTGATCCGCCATTCGTAGCGCCAGCGGCGGGTGGCGTTGCCGGACACGTGGTGACGGCAGACCTTGCCCGCCCATTCCAGGTACCGCAGCGCCTTGCCGGTGGCGGCGGGGCTGATGGCTGCCGCCGCCGTGATCTGGGCGGCGGTCATCGCGGTGCCGGTGGTCGTCAGCACGTCCAGGACGGCGCGCTCGGGGGCCGTCAGTGTCGAGCCGGTACCGCCCTGGCCGGTGTGGCCCGGGGGCAAGCCGAGCCAGCGACGCAACACGTCGTCGGCGGATTCACCTGGACGCTTCCTGCTTGTCTCCAGAAGGGCAGCGACCTCATCGTCGATTTTGATCGTGTGGGACATCGGAAACTCCTTCACCATGTGATTGGACAGTTGATCGGGCGGGGCGCCGTGAACCTGGCGGGCACCGCAACGGCTACGTGCGCCAGGTGGTGCGGGGTCGGGTGCGCCGAAGGCCGCTGCGCACCGGGCCGGGCCGGGGCGGGGTGGTCCACGTGCGCGGCGCCGGGGTCGAGCAGACCGATGTGGTTGACAGGGCGTCCGGCTACCGGCCCCGGGCGCGGGGATACCAGCGGGAGGTTGCTTCAGCGGGCCGCGATCCTGCCGGGGGCGGTGAGGGCGTCCAGGTGGGCGGTGTCGCGGTAGAAGGTGCGGGCGGCCTCGAGGAAGGCCAGCGTGAAGCCTTGGGCGAACGGGTCGGCATGGCGCGGGGGTGTGGTCGGTCAGCCTGCGGCGGGGGTGTCGCGGACCCGCCATAGCGCCTCGACGGGGTCCAGGCCCTCCTGGTCGATGCCGGTGACCGGTTCGCCCCACCAGAACGCATAGGCGCGGACAGCGGCGACCCGGCAGCAATGTCGTCGCCTTCGTCCAGGCCGGCGAGCATCTTCGCCTCTCCTCACAACGCGCCCGGTGGGCGTCGTCGTGGCGGTCAAGGATGAAGGTCTCCATGCGGTTCACCGTGGGCTTCTCCTCTTCGCGGTCGTCTCGGCTCCCGATGCCGCTGTTGCCGGTAGTGCGGTGGCCAGGGTGCCGGGTGCGGTGGCCAGGTCGGTGGCCGGTTGTCCGGCCCGTGGCCGGGTGGGCGGGTGGTGATCGGGTGGGCGGTGCGGGCCCGGCGCCCCCTGCCAGGGGCGCAGCGGGCCGCACCGGATCGGTCAGACGGTGCGCAGGGCGCGTGCGGCGGCGGCGCCGATGGCGTCGGCTGCTGCGGCGGGGTCGGTCAGGGTGACCAGGTGGGCGCCGTTCATGGCGCGGGTTTTGGTGGTCATCGACAGCCACAGCACGCCGCACCCGGCGGCGGTGAGCCGGTCGATGCGCTTTTGCCCGTCGGTGGGCTGGTCGTCTTTGAAGATGCCGTCGGAGACGATGACCAGCAGGCGGGCGGCGCCGGGGCGGGTGAGGTCGAGGGCGGAGTCGAGGGCGTCGACGGCCTTGACGAAGTCCTCGCGCGGGTCGCGTGCGGCGAACTCGGTCACGGCGTTCGGGGTGTGCCCGGGGTGGACGATCGGGCGGACGCGGGCACCGAAGATGACGGTGGCCGAGACCGCGTCGGGGATGTGTCCGGCAGCGCGGGCCAGGATCCACGCGGCTGACGCCACCGGTGCAGCCAGGGGAAGCATGGAGCCGGACACGTCGCAGGCGATGCCGACCCGCAGCGGCGGCGCGGGCACGTGGCGGCGGGTGGTGCGGGTGAACGGTTCGGCGGTCGGGACGGTTCCGGCGGCACGCTGGGCGTCAGCGGCCAGCGCGCCCCGCATCGACAGGCGTCCGGGCGGGGTGGGTGAGGTGTGAGTGGTGGTGACGCGGTCGCGGTGCGCGGCGGCGCGCAACCGGCGGGCCAGGCGACGGGCGGCGGCCTGCTCACCGGGGGTGGGCGGACGGGTACCGGTGATCGCGGTCCGTCCGCGCGCCGTGGTCGAGGCGGTGCTGGCACCGAACACGCGGCGCGCGGCCCGGTCGGCGGTGTCTCGGGCGTCCTTCTCCTGCCGCCGCATCTCGCCCGGGTCCGGGCGGCCCGGCCCGGCAGCGGGTTCGGCGGCGGCCGCGTGAACGGCGACCATGGTCGCGCCGAGCGCGTCGGCCAGCGCGGACGGGTCGCCCGAAGCACCCGGCGTTCCGGGCGGCGGGGGCGGGGCGTGCCGGTCGGGGTTGACGTCCAGGATCCGGCACCAGCGCCGCCCCAGGTCCATCATCGCCTCGGCGTCGTCGTCGCCGGTGGCGTGCGCACGGTGCCACAGCGCGGCCAGCGCGCTCAACCGGGTCGGCCCAAGGACGTCGAGGACCACCTCGGCCAGAGGCTTGGTTTCGCCTGGTTCGAGAATTCCGGTGTCTGTGCGGGCCAGGATCAGCGCGGCGGCGCGTCCGGCGTTCCACGGCGTCATCGCCGCGTGCGGTGTCGTGACCGGCGGAGCAGGCGGCGGGGCGGTCGGTGCGGTGGCCGGTGCACCTGCCGAGGCGCCGGACGGGGCGCCACCGGACGGCGCGCCACCGGACGGCGCGGGCGCCGTAGCGGGTGGGGTGGCGGGTGCGGCGGTGGGCGAGGTGGTGAAGTCGGCCAGGATGAGGCTGGTGGCCGAGGCGCGCAGCCAGCGGCGGTCGGCGGGGCGGCGGCGCACCTGGACCGCCTCGATCCGCGACTCTTCCAGCGCCATCGCGGCATCAGCTGCGGCGGCGGGCGCGCCGTCCGGGACGGACCAGCGGGTGTGGGCGGCGTGCGCCGCCTCGTGCGTGAGGACGCCCCATAGGGCCGGGTAGCGGTCGCGGTCGGCGGGCCAGGACGGGTCGCATGTGGCCGGGTCCTGCCGCAGGTGGGTGCCATCGAGTTCGATGGCGGCCAGCGACGGGACGAAACAACCCGGGGCGCCTCGTCCGAGGCCGGGCGCGCACTGCACGGTGAGGTCTTCGCGGTCGGTGAGGTCGGTGACGGCGTCGGTGAACGCCGCCGACAGCCGCAGCCACGCCCAGCCCAGCCCGGTCACCGGCGCGGGCGCCGCAACCGTGGCGGCGGGGGCGGTTGCGCCCGTTCCGGTGCCGGACGGCGCGGCGGCGGGCGGGGCGGCGGGTGTGGGGATGACGTGGGTTGCCATGGTTCCTCCGTGCGGGTGCGTGCGGGCGCGGGTGCGGTGAATGCGCCGGGACGGGCGGGTGTGGGTTAGATCTGCTGGCCGAGGGCCAGCGGGGTGACGGCGCGTCCGTAGACGGCGGACACGACCTCGGCGACCACGTCGCGGTCCTCTTCGGGTGCGATGCCGAGTAGGTTGGCCACCGCCGCCTCGGGGCCGAGAACCCCGGACACCTTTTGGAAGGCGATCAGTTCGCGAAGTTGCGGCGCCCAGCCGATCTCGCCGGATTCCTGACGGCGGGCCAGGTTGCGCGCGACGCGCACGGCGCGCGGTTCGATGTCGAGCGTGCGGGCGAGGTCGTAGTCGGTCGACACCCGGATCTGTGCGGCGAACCGTGACGCCAAGGCCTCGGTGAGCACGGCGCCGTGAACGCCGGGGTTGTGCCCGGCAACCACGTAGAAACCATCTTTGGCGCTGATCGTCTCGCCCTTGTGCGCCTTGACGGTGATCTGCCGCCGCCCGTCCATCGCCGGATAGACCACCGCCAGCACCTTCGGCGAGATGAGCGTGGCGTCATCGATCAGAAGGGCGCGGCCCTCGGTCATCGCCGTGACCAGCGGCCCGTACACGAACTCATAACCGCCGCCGGGCGCCTGGGTGTACTCACCGACGAAATCGGCGACGGCGGTGTCACCGTCCCCGGCAACCGTGATCAGGTCCGGGAACGCCGCCTCGACCAGCGACGTCTTCCCCGTCCCGGGCGGCCCGTACAACAAGGCGGGAATGGACGCCTCACGCAGCCGCTGCAGCGCCGCCACGTCCGGCAGGTCCGCCAACCGGCGCGGGTGGTACGTCTGGCCGTTCGGCCGCACCACCGGCCCCACCGGCGCCTTCCCGCCCTTCCCGGTGGCCTTCCCGGACGTCCCCGACGCGCCGGACGCGCCCGGTATCGGTGCAGGGGCGGCCTTCGGCGCGGGGGTAGGGCGGGCGGTCCGGACGGCGGGTGCGCCGTTGAGGGCGTCGCCGGTGGTCGCGGTGGCCCGGTAGCGGCGCGGCCCGGTCGCCACCAGCTCGGCCTGCCCACGGTCGGCCAACACGGTCAGCGCGTTACCGACCGCACCGCCCGACCGGCCCAGGCCCCGGGCGATCTCACCCGGCGTGAACGCCGCACGCGGGCTGTCAATCAGGATCCCGGCTACCCTACGGCGCAACTCACCCGACCCCAGGCGACCCGTACCGCCCGGCGACGGGACGGCCGGGCTCGTGGCCGGGGTCCTGCCGGTCGGCGCGGTGGTGGTCGGAGCGGTGGTGGTCGGGGTGGTGGGATCGGTAGTCATGGCATGGCTCCTTGGCGTGTGCGGTGGTCGGGACGCCGGGGGCGGGTAGCGCGGTGGCCCGCCCCGGGTGGCGGTCCGGGCGGGGCGGTCAGCGCGCGGCGCGCTTGGCGGGGCGGGCGGCGGTGGCGGTGAACCGGCGGGGACGGTCGCACACCAGCTCGGCGTCACCGGCCTCGGTCAGGCGGTCCAGGGCGTTGGACACCGCCCCCGCCGAATGCCCGATCACCTTCGCGATCTCGTGCGGGGTGAACGCCGCACCGGGGTGGGCAGTCAGGTGACCGGCGACCTTCGCGCGCATCTCACCCGGCGCCGAACGCGGCGCCCCCGACGCGGTACGCGGGCGCCCGTTGGCGGCGGCGCGCACCAGCCGCCGCACCAACCCAGAACCGCTGTAGGCGCCCTCAGCCGCCGCCAGCGCCGCCGCCCCGTCCCCGGCATCCAGCGCGGTCAGCGCCGCCCCGATGGCGCCCTGCAACGCCGTCAGCACGTCCCGCGCCTCGGCCACCGCCCCCGCGTCCATCCCCGCCCCGGCGTCCCCAGCGTCCGTGGTCTCGGTAGCGTCCGCGTCACCGGTGGTGGCGGTGTCCGTGCCGGTCGGTGCGTCCTCGCCGGTGGCGGGTGCCTCGGTTGGAGCATCAGCCGTAACCGGAGTGTCGGCGGTGGCGTCCGCGTCACCGGTCGGCGCGTCCGGGGATGCGGACGCGCCCGGGGTGTCCTCGGCGGTGGCCGTGACCAGGTGCCAGGTGTCTGGCTGACGCTTCCCACCGTCACGCCCTCCGCGCGTCCGGGCGGCGCGCCCGCCGCGCTCCATAGCGGTCAGCGTCCGCGTGACGGTGGCGCGGCTGACACCCGCTGCCGCCGCGATTGCGGCCACCGTCGCATCCGGGTTGCCCGTCAGCGCGTCCCACACGTCCCCAGCCGCCCCCGCCGGACGCGCCCCGCTTGCCACACCGGCGGCACCGTCAACGGCGCCCTCCGAACCAATGGCGCCGTCCCCGTCCGTGCCGGTGGCGGTGGTGTTGGCGGCGATGTTCTCCGTGGCCATTTCGACTCCCATTCCATTCGTTCCGGCAACCGCGATTCGGTGCCGTTCCCGTTCATTGGGAGCTCGACCATTTCTCGATGTCGCTACGATAGGCAAGCACCTGCGGCCACATTTTTAATCACCTCAACGGCTGAACGATGTCACCATTCACCCCTGCACGCACCTAAACCCAAGCAACCGCAAAAGCTGATTTCGTCCACCGAAACCGTGCGTGCCGCCGACCGTGCAATCACATCGCCGCCTTTCGTTGAATGCGCCTCAGCAAAGGCGCCCGGAGGGCGCGGCGACTCGTGCCCCACGCCTCGGCGGACACTGCACCTTTCACGACTCGCGCACCGAGGTGACCTGGAGCGCGACCCGCCGCCGATGGCGCTGGGTCGCCGCCGGCAGCGTCGGCGGGTGAGATGGATTTGAGGCGGAGGCAGCAGGGGACGCCTGCACCACACGAGCGAAGGGAGTACGCAGGATTCCAACATCCACAGACACGCGGGCTATTACCAGGAGTCGTCCTGGTGACGAGTCGGGGGCGCGAACAGAAGCCACCAAAGTCCGACGACGTGCAGTGACATGTCGGCGCGGGGGTTCTGGTCATAGACCCGCTGTCGAAAAGAACTGCGAAAAGAACCCCGAAAAGAACGGCGGAAACGCGCTGTCCGTGCCCGGCGCTCTGCACTGGGACATGCGGGGTGAAACCGCTACATAATGGATCAGGCCCCGTCCGTGATCCGGCGAACCGGATGCGCGGACGGGGCCTCGGCGCCAGGTGCACTCGCCTACCCTGTCCTCGAGGGGCCAGCCTGGTAACGGCAGGCTGGGCCCTCCTACGACGCCAGCGGGACCGCCTGGGACGCTCGCGGATCACCGCTCACGGCCATGTCGGCCCAGACGGTGTGTCCGGCCTGCGGGCTGCCGTGGATCCCCACCGACAGTGCAAGGCGGGACACCACCAGCAGCCCGCGCCCGTTCGTTCGGGGTTCGCAGCCCGGCTGCTCCGAACGGATCGCCGGGACGCAGCCGCCACCCAGGTCGGTGACCGCGATGCAGGACAGGTCCTGCAGCGTGACCTCCAGTCCGAACCAGCCCCCCTCGGTCCCCGACCGCGAGTGGCGGACCGCATTGCTGGCCAGTTCGGCGACCACGACCGCCACGTCCTCCTCGCGTTCGGTACCGGCGAACAGCGTGGCGGCGAACAGCCTTGCTGCTCTCACCTGGTCCGCCCGGCCGGAGAAGACGCGACGCCACCGCATCGGATCCGGTCCCCACAGCCATTCACCCGCCGAACACATGCCCCAGTTTCTTGTCCCCACTCCCACTTGCTACTTCCCTTCTGCTTGGACGGTTTCGATGTTTGCCATGCCGGCCCGGCACGTATCATCCGGGCCGGCATGCGACATCGACGGCGCAGCAGGATCAACGCTCGACTCGCCGCCCACCGTCAAGCAAAAGGGGATATTGCGCCATCTCGTGCCGGTATCAGTGGGTGTGATTTCCGCCGCCCAGTCGCATTTAACTTTGTGGCGGTTTGTGTATTCAGCGGGACGGAGGAACGGGTGCAGTATGTGGCTCTCGCAACCGGCGGTCCGCGCCCTGTTCCGGCGGGAGCCGACAGTTCACGCAGACGGCGTCTGATCGGTGGGGAGGCGCAGCCGGTAGCAGGGGACACGGTGACACCTCGCGGTGACAACTGATCGCGCCGGGAACGACGCCCGTCGATGCGAACTCGAGGTGGGGCAAAAATGCCCACATAACGGCCGCCCATCAAAGCTATACCTGACGACTTTGGGTTTTGCGAAGAGGCAGGTCAGCCGGATTTCGCGCACCGGCCTCGGCTTTACCTCCGGCGCCTCCGCTACGACTCGAGGCGTGTTGTAGCAGGTCAGCACGTTTGCGAACAGATCTGGGGACGCTGCGGGGACATGTTGGCTGTCCCGAAAGTGTCCCTGAAGTGTTCCCGTCGTGGTCGATACCTGCTGGCAACAGTTCACAGCGACCTGTAGGAGGCCGTCATGACCAGCCAGCCGCCCATCGACCTCGACAGCACCGGCATCGACACCGTCATGCCCGAACCAACCCACCACGGCGCGGCCAACGCCCTGGACGTGGCCGAACACGCCTTCAAGCAGCTGACCTCGGGTCCGACTCCGCTGACGATCGATGGAGGAGCCATCGGGCATGGGCTTCCGGCGCGCCCGATCGGCCTGCGGGAACTCCGCACGCTGCTGCTGGACCCGTCCGGGTGCGATGGCGTCAAGGACGCCGTGTGGCGGGAGTTGGTCCAGCGGGCGCGTGCTGGCGATCCGGTCTGGGTGGTGGGCTGTGTCGGCGTGGCCATGCCGGGGCTGAGGAACACGGCGGCCCGGGTCGTCCGCTCCACACCCAGCTGTCACGCCGACGACCTCGTGTCAGAACTGGTCGCCGAGTTCATCACCCAGCTCACCAGGATCGACATCGACCGTCGGCGCATCGCCGCTCGCCTGATGGCATGGGCACGAAAGGGTGCCCTGCGCGCGCGTGGGCACCAGGTCCGACAGGAACCCCGAGACCCCAAGCAGTTCCCCCTGCGCCCAGCAGCCTCCGGCACTGACCCGGCAGACCTGCTCGTGAAGGCCGCGCGATCGCAGATCATCACATCTGCAGCCGCGGAGTTGATCGCCGCCACACGACTGGACGGCGAGGAGGTATCGGAGATCGCCCAGCGGCGCCGCGTATCGGCGAACCAGCTGTACAAGCAGCGCAGGGTCGCCGAGGCCAAGATCGTCGCAGCGATACGCGAAGGTCGACTTTCGTGCACCTTCGAGTGCGAAAGTAACGGGGGCTGACGAATTTGCAGGACGGCATATTTCGCATAGAGGACATCTGTGTCCTTCGGCGTCATCATCGAAGCCATCGGACACCAACTGGCTCCGGTTTTACCCTCAGGTCGGTGTGACTTGAGGCCAAACCAATCGGGGCGGCTCTACGATCGCTCGACGTCGCAATCACAACGCAGGCGCAGCGGACGCACGAGACGGCCGTGCGTGATCAAGAACGCGGAGGTAGGGACTTGTCTGGAAGCGGTCGGGGCATAGCCACGCGGTTGTACTGCCTTGTTGCCGTCGGCGCTTGTTTGTGGGCGGCAGGATGCAGCAGCAACGACAAGGCCGTGGCCCTGCCAACGGCAAGCGACTCCGGAAAGCCCGTGGGGGCACCGTCGACAGCGGACGCTGAGCAAGCCGTCCGGGATGCGTATGCCAACTTCGTCATGATGTTGAGCCGTGCCGACACTCTTCCGGAGCAGTCCCGCAGAAGTGAACTCTCAACCGTCATGGCAGAGCCTCAGCTTTCGCATGTGGTGAAACACATCGACGACCTAAAGCGGCGCCATCTCGCCACCTACGGCACAGTGACCGTCCACGTGAAGAGCATCCAAATCAAGGAGAACGACGCCACTATCTACGACTGCCGGGATTCCAGGGGTGCTGGACTCGTCGATTCCATCACGCACAAGAAGATCAACCGCGGGATCAAGGAAGACAACACCAAGGTGCTGTTGACCAAGGGCCCCGACCAGAGGTGGCGGGTGAGTGAATCCTTCACTCTCTCGAAAGGGTGCTGACAGGTGGACGCTCTGGGACCAGCGCTGGTGGGCGGCATCCTCGCCTCGACCTCCGGGATAAGCGTCCCGCCCCCGCAAGACCCGATCCCGCCGGCACGCAACTCTTGGGGTTATACACTCGGCGCCCAGGACGGCGGCTCCCCGGGAAGTGACGGCGGCAAGGCGGTTCGCGATCCGCAAGGCACCAGCCGAACGGCCGACCACTCATCGCAGATGGGGCCGCATGATTGCCGGACGCTGAGCGACAACGTTCAGGTGTGCATACCTTCGCACGCCCACGGTGGGGCGGCGAAGCCTTCACCGGCCGAGCTGGCGCTGACCAGGTGGACTCGGCTGCCGATCCCCGCGCCGGTGGTGCGGACCGCGCCGCCGCGGCGGGCCGGCGGGCTGGTCGGGCTTCCCGAATGGTTCTGGGTGACCAACTGGCGTCCGTTGACCGCACGTGCCGCTGCCAGAGGTGTCTGGGCGAGGATGACCGCCCGCCCGCAGGGCATGACGATCGATCCCGGTTACGGCGAACGGGCCGTCCACTGCCCCGGTCCCGGAACGGCCTACGACAATTCACTGCCGGCGGCATCGCAGCACACCCGATGCTCCTACACCTTCACCCGGTCCTCGCTGTATCAGCCGGGCCACGCCTACCGGGTGCGGGTGCAGGTGGTGTGGGGCGGGACCTGGATCGGGTCCGACGGATCCAGTGGGGTTCTGCCGCCGACGACCCGGTCAACGACGCTCCGCCTGCGCATCGCCGAAGCACAGGCGCTCTACGGACGGGGAAGAACATGACGACGCTCGGGAACAGGACCCCCCGCACCACCGGCTCGGCGAAGCGGAATGCGGCGTCCGCGGCGCCGTTCAAGCCGCTTCCCCGGCAGCGGCGCCCGGCCTGGATCGTGATGACGGCGTCGCTGATGTTGTGCGGGGCGATGCTGAACGCCTATCTGTACCGCTCGGCCGATCAGCGGGCCGCAGTCGTCCAATTGGCGCGTGACGTCGCGGTGGGACAGCAGTTGGGGACGGCTGATCTGGGTGTGACGCGAGTCGCGGTGGACGGGGCGGTAGCGACCGTCCCGGAGCGGCAGTTGCGGCAGGTGGTGGGCAAGCGGGCCGCAGTGCCGCTGCGCAAGGGCACGCTGCTGGCCGCGTCGCAGCTGACGGCGCAGCCCGGCCCTGGGCGAGGGCAGGCGCTGGTGACCGTCCCGGTGAAGAGCGGCCTGGTGCCGCCCGGGCTGGCTCCGGGCTGGCGGGTTCAGGCCGTCTTCACAGCCGACAAGCAGGGGAGCGGTGCAGCCGGTGCCGCGCCGCGGGGCAACCAGCGGCCTGCAGCATCGGCTGATGGGGAGGGGAGTGTCCAGGCAGTGGTCGATCAGGTCAGCGCTCCCGACAGCGAGGGTGCGGTACCGGTGCTGCTGCGGGTCGCCGACTCCGACGCGAGCGCGCTGGCGCAGCAGGCTGCCGCTGGGCTGGTGGCGCTGGTCGTGACGGAAAGGCTGGGCTGATCGTGGCGCTGTTTTGCGTGATGTCTCCGGGTGGGTCCCCGGGGGTGACCACGACCGTGCTCGGGATGGCGCTGACGTGGCCGAATCGCGTCCTGATGGCCGAGTGCGACCCGATGGGGCGCCGCGTGCTCCCGGGGTACATGGCCGACCGGCTCGCCAAGCCTGCAGGGCCCGGGATCCTCGGGCTGGCGTTGACCGCCCAGACGGGCGGGCACGGGCTGGCTGCGCTGCAGGAGTACACGCTCCCCATGGTCGACGACGGTCATGTTGAGCTGCTGCACGGCCTGCGTGATCCCCGGCATTCACCGCAACTGGACGCGCTGTGGGCCCCGCTGGCGAAGATGCTGCCGGCCCGCGACGGCGACGTGCTCGCCGACCTGGGACGCGTCGGAGGCCCGCAGACACCGACCGAGTTGCTCCGGCATGCCGATGCCGTGGTCATGGTGCTTCGGCCGACGTTGGTGCACGTCGATGCCGCCGGGCCTCGGCTGGATGCTCTGGAAGGACTCGTGAGTGAGCAGTCGCGGGTCGGGGTGTGCGTGATCGCCGACGGGCCCTACAGCGCCAGCGAGGTTGAGCGGGCGCTGGGGACGCCGGTGCTGGCGGAACTTCCGTGCTCGCCGACCGACGCGGGCGTTCTGTCGGACGGGGTTCCGCCGCGCAGAACCTTCCACGCATCCCTGCTGATGCGGTCGCTGGACCGGTTCGGTCGTCGGCTGCGCGCGGTAGCCGGTGGCCGGGACGCCGCAGGCGGCCTCGAAGCCGACACCACTGAAACCGCCGCCACCGCCGCCGCTTCCGAGGTGACCGCTGTGCCGGCATTGGGTGGCCGCTCGTGAACTCTTCGTACCGGGCAGCCACAGGCCAGGAAACCGCAGCGCCCGGCGGCGGCTTGGCGGCTCCGATCGTCCAGGCCGACGAAGCGAACCTGTGGGCCGCGGCACGTGAGGTCTCGGCACAGCTCGTGGACGAACTCGCCGACACCGTCGACCGGACACGAGCACGAGAGCTTATCGGCGCCCGGGCAAAGACGTGGGCTCACCAGCAACTCGCGTCCGGGCGGGCCGTCTCCGCTGATCTACCGCAGCAACTGGCGCGGCTGGTGTTCGACCGGCGTTTCGGTCTCGGCCCGTTGCAGCCGTACCTGGAACGCTCCGATGTGGAGAACATCGTCGTCAACGGCTGCCGGCAAACCTGGGTCACCTACACCGATGGGACCAAGAAGCCCGGCCCGCCGGTCGCCGAGACCGACGACGACCTCATCGAGTGGGTCCAGCTGCTGGCGCGCCGCGGCAACACCGGCCGGGAGTTCTCCCATGCCTCGCCGCTGCTGGACGTCGCGCTCGCCGACGGCGTCCGGCTCGCGGTGGTGGGCTGGGTGTCGCGGCACCCGCACTTGGCCATCCGCGTACACCGCCTTGTGGACATCACTCTTCCGCAGCTCACTCGCCTAGGGACCCTGACTGGGCCGTTGGAGCAGTTCCTGCGCGCGGCGATCCGCGCGCGACGCAACATCATCGTGTGCGGGCAGGTCAACACCGGCAAGACCACCTTGGTCCGCGCCTTGGCCAACGAAATCCCGCCTGGCGAGCGGGTCATCACGTTGGAGAGCGACTTCGAGTTGTTCTTGGACGATCCGCGGCTGGCGCACCGGCACCATGACGTGGTCGCACTGGAGGCGCGCCAAGCCAACGCCGAGGGCGCAGGCCAAGTGCGGCTTCAAGACCTGGTGCCGGCGTGCCTGCGGCTCAATCCCGACCGGGTGATCGTCGGGGAGGCTCGGCATGGGGAGCTGGCGCCGATGCTGGAGGTGATGTATTCCGGGGCGCGCGGCTCGATGTGTACCCTTCACGTCCACCGCCCAGAGCACGTGTTCAGCCGCGTCGTCCAGCTCGGCCGCCGCGCCGGCCTGGGCTTGGCCGCCGACGACCTGCACCTTATGTTCGGACTTGCCCAGCCCCTCGTCGTCCACCTCGAACGCGACCGGGCCGGCAACCAGCGGTACGTGTCGCAGGTGATGGAGGTCGGCCCGCCTGCGGACTCGACCGAACCCACCCGCAACCTCATCTTCAGCCCGGGGCCCGACGGCGCCGCCACACCGTCAGGTGGGCACATCAGCGCGGAGTTGCTGGATGAACTGAGCGAGTACGGCTTGGATCCGGCCCTGCTGGGACCGTGCGAAGCCACAGCGGTCGGGGGCTGGTCGTGATGACATGGCTGGCCGCGTCCGCAGGCGCCTTGTCCGTCGCCGCCGCCCTGGCCGTGGTGGTCGCGGTGCGGGGGACCGTACCGGAGAGGCGGCCTGCCCGGCCGCCGTCTCGGCTCGGGCAGATCGTCGCCTCACCGGCATGGCCGGGGCGCCGTAACCGGCTGCTGGCAGGGTTCGGGGCCGCGCTGGTGGTGTTTCTGGCAACCGGATGGCCGGTCGCCACGGTGGCGGTAGCGGCTGGTGTGTACGCGGTGCCGCCGATGCTGTCGGGACGTGCACCCCAGCGCCGGATCACGCGGCTGGAGGCGCTGGCCCAGTGGTCCCGGCGGCTGGCGGAGATGATGGGCGCCAGCCGCGGACTGGAACAGGCTCTGGCCGACAGCGCCCGCGTCGCGCCCGAGGCGATTCGCGAGCCGGTCACGGTGCTGGCCGAACGGCTGAACAACCACGCCAACACTGAGCAGGCGTTGCGGGCGTTCGCCGACGAGCTCGACGACCCGATCGGTGACCTGATCGTCTGCGCGCTGATCCTGGCCGCCCGCCGTAGGGGCCAAGGCACCCGGGAGGCGCTGGGGCTGCTCGCCGGCGCCGTTGAGCAAGAGGTTCTCGTACGCAGAAATGTCGAGGCCGAACGCGCGGGACTGCGCACCACCCTGATCGTGATCGTGGCCTCGGTCACCGCGCTGAGCGGGTTGTTCGCCGCATCCCAATCGCTGGCCGCCCCCTATGGCACACCGGCAGGTCAGATGGTCCTGGCCGTGGTTGTGACGCTCTATGGGGCCGGGCTCTGGTGGATGCGGCGGCTGGCCGTCCTGTCGACCGGCGCGCGCTTCTTGCGAGCGCCTGCCACTGCAGCAACAGGGGCGGGTGAATGACCCTCCTCGCCGCCTTCGCGGGTTGTCTCGCCACGCTCGGCTTTGTGCTGATGGTGCGGGAGCTCAAGCCCTCGCCGCCACAGCTGGAGGCCGCGCTCGCTCGCGTGCACAGCGCTGCTCTGCCACCGGTGTCGAACGAGGTGATGGGCCGGCGTGACCGGCTGGGCCGATGGCTCGCTGACACGATCACGCGGCCGGCCGGAGTCCTCGCCGTTCCACGCGCCGATCTGGCGTTGCTGGGACGGCCGGTCGAGCGGTTCATGCTCAACAAGCTCGCCCTGTTCGCCACCGGGCTGGCCGCGCCTGTTCTGCTGGCCAGCATTGTCTCGCTGACGGCAGGAACTCCGTCTTGGCCGCTGTCAGCGGCCGCCGGGCTGAGCTTGGCGCTGCTGCTGTGCTTCGTCCCGGACTGGAGGGTGCGCTTGCAGGCTCGCCAGCACCGCCGCGACTTCCGCTACGCCTTCACCTCCTACCTTCAACTCGTCGTCCTGGAACGCCAAGCCGGCGCCGCCTTGAACGCGGCGTTGGAGGACCCGGCGAAGATCACCGATGGGTGGCCGTTCCAGCGCGTGCACCAAGCGCTCACCCGAGCCCGGCACGGCCAGCAGCAACCCTGGAGCGCCCTGGCCCGGCTCGGCGAGGAGATCGAGGTCCGGGACCTGATCGACCTGGCTCACACCGCCGAGATCGCCGGGAACGAAGGCGCCAAGATGCACGACGTCCTGGTCGCAAAGATCACCTCGATGCGGCACGAGGCGTCCGCCGCCGCCCGCGCCGAAGCCAACTCCCGCACCACCACCATGTGGGTGCCGACCAGCCTGCTCATGCTCGGCTTCGTGATCCTGGTCGGTTTTCCGTTCTTCTCCAAACTCCTGGCCTCGGGCTGACCAGCTGGTCTCCCAACGCCTTCACCTACGACGCATTGGAGGACCATGAACGCACTCAACGCTGCGATGGTGCGCGCCGCACTCGCTATCCAAGACCGGGGCCGGTGGCTTGCCGGCGACATGCGCGACCGCAGCGATCGGGGCTCTGGAGTGGTCGAGACGATCATCATCGTCGCGGGCTTCGCCGGCCTGGCGTTCGTGGTCTACATGGCCGTGTCCAGCAAGGTTCACGGCTGGATCAGTAAGATCCCTGGCTCCACCGGCCCATGAACACAACTAAACCGCTGGAGGCCGACCGCGGGTCCGCGAGCGTCGCGATGGCCATCACCTTCCCCGCCGTGGGCTTGCTGTTCCTGACGCTCGTGCAGGCAGTGATGGTGTCGGTCGCCCGCGATGTCGCCCTGGCAGCCGCCGAAGAAGGGCTGCGGGTCGCTCGAGCCCAGCACAGCACTCCCGCCCAGGGACGCGCCGCCGCGGTCTCCTTCGCCCGTCACGAGCCGGTCCTGCACGCGCCGACCGTCTCGGTGTCTGGCACGACCGACATCGCTGTGCGGGTGACCGGAGACGCCCCGTCCATCGTGCCGGGCATCCACATCGGCATCGGACGGACGGCACGCGGCGTACGAGAGCACTTCTCCACCCCGGGACCGTCATGACCGAGCCGGCCCGCCGCCATCTCCTGCAGCGTCCCCTTCGGGGACCCGGAGACTTTGGGAACGCGGTGGTGGAGACAGCGATTCTGGCGCCGGTCTTCATCGTGTTCCTCGCCGGCCTGCTCGCGGCCATGCGGGTCGTGCACGGCAGCGCGGTCGTGGCGCAAGCCGCCGCCGACGCAGCCCGCCAAGCCTCCATCGCTCGCACCGCCGACCAAGCCCGCGCAGCTGCGGCCACCAGCGCGATGCGCACCCTGCATGACCGGGGCCTGCACTGCACACCGTCCATTCGGCTCGACCTGTCCGGCTTCAGCCGTCCAGTGGGGCGAGCAGCCACGGTCTCGGCGCGGGTGACCTGCGTGATCAGGCTCAGCGATCTCACGACGACTTGGATGCCGGGATCACGAACGGTCACCAAGACCCATAGCTCAGTCATCGACCCGTATCGAGGAACGCACTAGATGCCCGTCCCGATGGCCAACGGTTGGTTCCTAACGCGGGCCCGCGCACAGCAGCACCCGCCCGACGAGGGCAGCATCAGCGTCTTCGCCGTCATCATCACCCTGGTCGTCGTCGTATTCTTCGGCGCGGTCGTCGACTTCGAGCAGGCCCTCGAAGCCCGACAGGACGCCAACACCATCGCTCAGGAAGCCGCCCGCGCCGGCGCCGGACACATCGACCTCAACCGCGCATACACCGCCGGCCGCTTCACCGTCGACCGGGCCACCGCGCTGCGCGCCGCGCAGGAATACCTGCGCAACGGTGGCTACAACGGCACCGTCACCCCCAGCGGCGCGCACGCCATCGGCGTCCACGTCTCCATCACCCGCCCGGCCCTGTTCCTCCCCGTCATCGGGATCGCCACCCTGCACGCCGACGCTAGTGCAGTCGCGAACCTCACCACCGGAGTGGAAGGACCCAGCCGCCCATGACCCGCACCCTGCACAACCCTGGCATCGTGGTCTGCCGGGGACTCGCCGCACTCGCCACCCTCGCCGCGCTCCTCATCGCGATCCCCATCACCATGTACAAGGTCGGCGGTTCGCCCATCCCTCGCCAGATTCCCGACTGGTCGACAATGTCGGCGGTCTTGATGCGCCCCGACACCGACGGCTGGTTCTTCCTCACGACCATCCGGTTCCTTGGCTGGGCGGCATGGTGCCTGTTCGCCGCAACCATGATCATCGAGGGTCTCGCCTACCTCGCCGGACGTACCGCATCCCTGCCGCGTCCCGTCCAACCCATCCAAGTGCTCGTACGCGACCTGGTCGCCGCGGTCACGCTCGCAGTCGGCGCGGCCGCCGCCATCGCCAATCCTGCCTCCGCGACCACGCACACCACGGCCGGTACAACCGCCGCTACGCCGTCCCCACACACTCCCAACGGCATCTCCGCCACCCCGCCGCACTCAACCGACCCGGCATCCTACGAACAAAGCGTGCAGATCGACGTCATCGAACCAGGCGACACGCTGTGGAGCATTGCCCGCCGTACCTACGGCTCCGGCACGCTCTACCCCAAGATCTTCCAGGCCAGCCGCGCCCTCGACCAGCCCGATCCCCTCCCGCCCCTCACCGACCCCAACGAGCTTCGACCCGGCCAACACATCCGCCTGCCTCAGATCCGCAGGCACAGCGACCACCACCAGCACTCACCAGCCGTCACACCGGAGAGAACTCCGCCACCTCCCCACCGCCGGGCACCCGCTCCGGATCACACCACCCACCGCCCGCCGCATACCGAAGATCATCACTTCGCGCCCGAGGCCGCCGGTCCGGCACCGGCCACAGCCCAGCCCGCTCCCGCTGCGTCAATGTCCCCTCAGCCCGGCGGCACCACCTCCCCATCCCCGTCCGTCCACGACGGGGACAACGGCGGGGACAACGGGGGAGACAACGCCCCCAACGGCATTCCGTCAGCGTTCGCGCTGCCCACAGGGTCCCGGATCGGTTTGGGGCTGGCAGCCGCGATCAGCCTCGCGCTGGCCGCCACTCGCATCAACCGGCGCCGCCGCCACCCCGGCGCCGGCCATCAAAGCGCGTCCACCACAACCGAACCCGCGCCGCCGAACGCGGTCGCCAACGCTCACAGAGCGCATCTGGAGACCTACGCCGAACGCAATCAACCCGTCCCCACCGACGCTGAACTCCTCATCGGCGCCCGCGACGCCGCACCACCCGACTCGCTGACCCTCGGCACCCGCGACGACCGTCCGATCGCACTACCGCTCCACGGCCTCAACCTCAGCGTCTCCGGGGACGGGGCCGTTCCCTTCGCCCGCGCCCTTGCCACCGAGCTCCTCGCCAAAGCCCACCACGACCGCGCCGAACTCGTCATGCCACAACCCGATGCCGAGCGCATCTACCCGCACCTCGATGCCACCGAACTGCCCGGGCTCACCATCACCCCCTCCCTCGACGCCGCCGTGGCCCGCCTCGAAGCCGAGTTCGTCAACCGAGCCCGCCTCATGGAAACCACCGACCAACCCGACATCACCGCCCTACGAACCCACGAACCGGCCGAACCCCTCCCCACGCTGCTCCTGGTCACCTCCATCTCCGAGCAGACCAAACACGCCCTGAACGCCCTCATCGGCAGGGGACACCGCTACGGCATCGGCAGCCTCGTCCTGGGGCACCGGCCAACCCGCGCGACCAACCTTCACCTCGCCGGCGACGGCACAGTCACCAGCGTCGACGGCCCCCACGCCGACACCCTGGCCAAGGCGCGTCTGTTCCGCCTCACCGCCAACGACGCCGCCGACATGCTCACCACCATCCGCACTGCCGCAGACGACCCTGCGACAGGGGCCTCACCCTGCACCATCGCGACCCCCGCCGCCGCCACTGCTGAAACCGACACCGATGCCGAAAGTGACGGCGACGGTGCGCTCGTCGGACCTCCCGCCACACCCGACGACGCCACTGACCGGCCCGCCCGGCTGCATCTGCTGGGAGCGATCCGACTCACTACCGCCAACGGCCCGATCAGCACTGGCCTGCGGACCAGCGCCCGCGATCTACTGGCCTACCTCGCCCTCAACCCCCACGGCATCACCCGAGAGCAAGGCACCGCCGCGCTCTGGCCCGACCGCGACCAGAGCTCAGCGAACGACCTGCTCAAAACAGCGATCAGCAACGCCAGAAGTGTCCTGCGCATAGCGACCGGACTGCCCCAGCCCGCGTTCATCATCCGCGCCAGCGGCCGCTACCGACTCGACCCCCACCTCCTCGACGTTGACCTCTGGGACCTCAGCGCCACCATCACCCGAGCCCGGCAAGCCTGCAACAGCACCGAACACATCCAGGCCGTCCACTCCATCGCCGACCTCTACACAGCCGACTTCGCCGACGGTCTCACCTACGAATGGGCCAGCAACCACCGCGCCTACCTACACCGCACCGTCATCAACACCATCATCCGACTCGCCAACGACCTCCAAAACCCGCACCCCGACGAAGCCACCGCCGCCCTGGAACACGCCATCCGCCACGACCCCTACGCAGAACCGGCCTACCGCTCACTCATGGCCCTCGAAGCCCACCTCGGCCACCACGATGCCGTCCAACGCACCTTCGAACTCCTGACGACCCGTCTCGCCGACCTCGGCACCGAACCCGCCCCGCAGACCCACCAACTCCTCGCCGACCTCCAGCCCAACGAACCGTCATGAACGGCTCATGCAGGTTCCGCGGACTATTGGCGGCAGCGCTGCCGGAGGCTCGGATCGTCGCTGTGATCGACACGCTGCTTGGGTGGCCGACCGCCTGCAACGCCGAAGGGGCCGCTGTTCCGCCCGCACCGGATCTGGGCATTGGCCGCGGTGGCCCAAAGTGGCCGGATTCGGGTGCGGCCTGTCCGAGGCGGATTCACCGGGCTGCCTGACCTTTCGTCGCTCGCGCTTTGTGTTGGCTCCTCCGCTACGGTGCGAGCGGGCCTAAAGTTCGCCTGACTCCCCGGATACACGAGGCCGACGTGCGCGAAGATGACCTCATGACGCCCCGGTCAGCGGACGCGCGTTGCCTAGTGGGAGTGGGACTACCCAGTGGGCCGGCGCAGCCATACACGTTGAGTGAATTTCGTGAGGAGCTCTGTGAGCACGCTCGGTAGTTTCATCTGGTCGATCGCCGACCAGCTGCGGGGTCCCTACCGCCCCAACCAGTACGGGAACGTGATCCTCCCGTTCACGATCCTTCGGCGCCTCGACTGCATCCTGGAGCCGGACCGCGAGACCGTCCGGAACCTGACTGCGGCATACGAGAACCCGAACCGGCTCCGGATCGAGGTCAAGAAGGCCACCGGCCGGCCGTTCTACAACACCTCGAAGTACGGGTTCGCCAACCTGCTGCAGGACGCGGACGGGCTTGAGGACAACCTCGTCGACTACGTTGACCGGTTCTCCGCCGACGTCGATGTCTTCGAGTACTTCGACTTCAAGAAGGAGATCATCGCCCTGGAGAAGGCTGGTCTCCTGCGCGAGATCGTGAAGTCTTTCGGCGCCGTCGACCTGCACCCCGATGTCGTGTCCAACGCCGACATGGGGGACGCGTTCGAGTACATCATCCGCAAGTTCAACGAGGCTGCGAACGAGACCTCCGGTGACCACTACACGCCGCGCGACGCGATCCGGCTGCTGGTCGACCTGCTGTTCGCCGTGAAGGACGTTGACCTGACCGAGACCGGGATCGTCCGCACGCTCTGCGATCCCACCGCCGGCACCGGCGGCATGCTCGCCTTGGCCGAGGAGTACCTGCTCGCGCAGAACCCGGAAGCCCGGCTGAGGCTGTACGGCCAGGAGTACAACCCGCAGTCGTACGCGATCTGCAAGTCCGACCTGCTCGCCAAGGGCCACGACGCGTCCAACATCGCCTTCGGTAACACGCTCACCGACGATGCCTTTAAGGGCCGCCAGTTCGACTTCTGCATGTCCAACCCGCCGTACGGCGTCGACTGGAAGCAGTACGCCAAAGCCGTCAACAAGGAGCGTGACGAGGCTGGCCCGTACGGCCGGTTCGCGCCGGGCCTGCCCGCCACTTCGGATGGGCAGATGCTGTTCCTGCTGCACCTGGTGCACAAGATGCGTGCCCCCGAAGACGGCGGTGGCCGGGCTGGGATCGTCATGAACGGCTCGCCGCTCTTTAGCGGCGCCGCGGAGTCCGGCCCGTCCAACATCCGCAGGTGGCTGCTGGAGAACGACCTGGTCGAGGCGGTCGTCGCGCTGCCGATCAACATGTTCTTCAACACTGGCATCGCCACCTATATCTGGATCCTCGACAACACCAAGCACCTCGACCGCAAAGGCCTGGTCCAGCTCATCGACGGCACGTCGTTCTGGACGAAGATGCGCAAGAACCTCGGCAACAAGAACCGTGAGCTCAGCGACACCGACCGCGCCGAGGTGCTCCGCCTGTACGCCGACTTCACCGATGCCGACTCCGACCTCTCGAAGGTGCTGCGCAACGACGAATTCGGCTACTGGACCATCACCGTTGAGCGACCACTGCTGGACGAGGACGGCAATCCTGTAGTCGACCGCAAGGGGAAGCCGAAGCCCGACTCCAAGAAGCGCGACACCGAGAACGTGCCCTTCACCTACGGCGGCTCGACCGCCGGACCTGCAGGCAAACTCGAAGTAATTCAGGCGTACTTCGACACCGAGGTCAAGCCGCACGTACCCGACGCCTGGATTGACTGGGCTAAGGTCAAGGTCGGCTACGAGATCCCCCTCACACGTCACTTCTACAAGTACGTTCCACCTCGCCCGCTCGCAGAGATCGATGCTGACCTGGAGAAGCAGGTCGCCAAGATCCTTGACCTGCTGCGGGAGGGCGAGCTGTGACTGGGCCACTCTGGACGAGCTTGCCGGATGGCTGGTTGGCGGGCCAGGTCAAGCATGCCACGACGGTCACGCTCGGCAAGATGCTCCAGAACAAGGGCAGCGGCAGGGACGTGCGCGCGCCATACATGCGCGCAGCCAACGTGCAACCTGATGGCGTGCTGGCCCTCGATAACGTGAACGAAATGTGGTTCAGCGAAGCCGAACTGGAGCAGTTGAGTATTCGGGCGGGCGATGTCGTCGTTGTAGAAGGCGGGCAAGGCGGGTTCGGCCGTGCTGCCTACGTCGAAAACAATCTTGCGGGCTGGGGCTTCCAGAATTCAATTAACCGACTCAGGCCCATCGGCGACTTCGATGGGCGCTTCATCGCGTTCTACCTCATCGCATTGAGGGCAAGCGGCTACATTCGCGCCTACAGCAATGTTGTGTCGATGCCGCACCTTACGGCCGAAAAGCTCGCACGCGTGCCGATCCCGCTGCCGCCCGTGGAGCAGCAGCGCGCCATCGCCAACTATCTCGACCGCGAGACCGCACGCATCGACACGCTTATCGAAGAGCAGCAGCGCCTGATCGAATTGCTCGACCAACGTCGAGTCGCTGTCATCGCGCACGCAACTACTAAGGGACTAATTGAAGGCGTGCCCCGAGTCCCCTCCGGTGTTGGGTGGATCGGAACCGTCCCAGCAGGGTGGAAAGTCCTAGCGCTCCGCAGATGCGGGACCCTCGTGACTGGTTCAACGCCGCCGACCGAGGATCGTAACAACTTCGCCGATGAGCCAAACGATCGTCCTTGGGTACGCCCCCAAGACCTGAGCGCGGAGACGACCGCGAGTGCATGGCTCACACCTGAAGGCTGGAGCCACTTGCGTGAGGTGCCTGCTGGTTCGGTTCTCGTTGGGTGCATCGCGTATTCGCTCGGATCTGTCGGCTACCTACCCGTCGCAGCGACCACTAACCAGCAAATTACTAGCATTATACCTGTCGATGGCGGGAAATATCTCTACTACGTCATGTGTGCAGCGAAGGATGAACTCTGGGCTTCCTCTCAAATGAATCGGGTGCCGATCCTGAACAATCAGCGGCTCGGAGCCATCCCAGTGCCAGTTCCGCCTATTGAAGAGCAACGACTCATCGCGGCGTACCTCGACGATCAAACCAAGATGATCGACCAGACGAAAGTCGAGGCTCTACGGCTCATCGAGCTCGCCCGTGAGCGCCGCTCCGCGCTGATCACGGCCGCTGTGACGGGCCAGATCGATATACGCGAGACGGCGTGATGGCCGACCACTACGAGGGCGTCTTCGAGACCGAGATCTGCGAATACCTCGCGGCTCATGGCTGGCTGTACTCGGCGGACGACACCGGCTATGACCGTGAGCGGGCGCTGTTCCCTGATGACGTGTTCGCGTGGCTGGGGGCGACGCAGAAGGCGGCGTACGGGAAGGCCTTGAAAGCGGCTGGGTCGCAGGCGAAGTTCCTCGACGTCCTGACTGCGGCGCTCGACAAGCCACTGGAGCACGGCGGCGGGATGCTGAACATCCTGCGCAGCGGGGTGCAATACATCGGCGGTGGCCGATTGAAGATGGCGCAGTTCCGGCCCGAGACGACGCTGAACGAGACGACGAACGCCGAGTATGCGGCAATGCGGGTTCGGGTGATGCGGCAGGTGAGGTTCTCGACGGCCGACCAGCGCAGCATCGACCTGGTGTTCTTCGTCAACGGGCTCCCGGTCGCGACAGCCGAGCTAAAAACCGACTTCACCCAGTCGCTGAACGAAGCGATCCAGCAGTACCGCAAAGACCGCAACCCGCTGACCAACGGTCGACGCGAGCTACTGCTGTCGTTCGGGCACCGGGCGCTGGTCCACTTCGCGGTCTCCAATGATCTTGCCGCGATGACCACTCAGCTGGCGGGCGAGAAGACGCAGTTCCTGCCGTTTAACACGGGCTTCGACGAAGGCGCCGGGAACCCGCCCGGTGCGGACGGAAGATCGGCGACGGCGTACCTGTGGGAACGGGTCTGGGAGAAGCACGCCTGGCTCAACATCATCGGTCGGCTGATGATCGTGGAAACCACAGAGGAGTGGGATGTCGCCACCGGCACGTCGGTGCGTCATACGAGCATGCTGTTCCCCCGGTTCCACCAGTGGGAGGCGGTCACGAACATCGTGGCCGCCGTGGCCGAGGAGGGCGTCGGCCAGCGCTACCTGATCGAGCACTCCGCCGGGTCGGGGAAGACGAACACGATCGCCTGGACGACGCACCGTCTCGCCCGGCTGCACGTCGACGACGAGAAGGTCTTCGACTCGGTCATCGTGGTCGTGGACCGCACGGTGCTCGACGGGCAACTGCAGGACGCGATCCGGCAGATCGACGGCAGCGGGAAGATCGTCGCGACGATCAGCCCCGAGGACGTGCGAAAGGCCGGTGCGAAGTCGAAGTCCGGCCTGCTGGCCCAGGCGCTGAAGAACGGCGAGCTGATCATCGCGGTGACCGTGCAGACCTTCCCGTACGCACTCAATGAGATCCGGGCCGACGCCGGCCTGAAGGGCAAGCGGTTCGCCGTCATCGCCGACGAGGCGCACTCCTCGCAGTCGGGGCAGATCTCCTCGAAGCTGAAGCAGGTCCTGACCGCCGAGGAGATCAAGGAGATCGAGGACGGCGGCTCGGTCGACGTCGAGGCGGTCCTGGCCGCGGAGATGGCCGAGCGGGCCGAGTCGGAGAACATCTCCTACTTCGCCTTCACCGCGACCCCGAAGAACAAGACCCTGGAGCTGTTCGGCCGAAAGGGGCCAGACGGCAAGCCGGTCGAGTTCCATCTGTACTCGATGAAGCAGGCGATCGAGGAGGGCTACATCCTCGACGTGCTCAAGGGCTACCAGTCCTACGAGACCGCGTTGAAGATCGTCGGCAAGGCCGAGAGCGGCGACGGTGGCGAGGTCGAGGAGTCGGCCGCGCGCAAGGGGCTGATGCGGTGGGTGCAGCTGCACCCGACCAACATCAGCCAGAAGGTGCAGATCATCGTCGAGCACTTCCACGCCAACGTCGCGCACCTCCTGGAGGGCAAGGCGAAGGCGATGGTCGTCACCGACTCGCGCAAGGCCGCGGTGAAGTACAAGAAGGCGATCGACGCCTACATCGCCAAGCGGGCCGCCAAGGACGCGTCGTACAACTACCAGACCCTGGTCGCGTTCTCCGGGCCGGTATCGATGACCGAGAACGACAAGTGGAGCAAGGACTGGGGGCCAACGCCCTCGGAGGGCGACGAGTTCACCGAGGCCACCATGAACCCCGGAGCGGGCGCCGACCTGGCCGCGGCGTTCAAGGGCGAGACGCACAAGATCATGCTGGTCGCCAACAAGTTCCAGACCGGCTTCGACCAGCCGCTGCTCTCGGCGATGTACGTCGACAAGAAGCTCTCCGGGGTCACCGCCGTGCAGACGCTCTCCCGGCTCAACCGAACCCACCGCACCGCCGGCGGGGAGCAGAAGGCCAAGACGTTCGTCATCGACTTCGCCAACAAGCCCGACGACATCAGGGCCGCCTTCGAGCCGTACTTCACCAACGCCATCCTGGAGACCGAGACCGATCCGTACATCGTCGTCCACCTGGCGAACAAGCTCGCCCAGGCGGGGATCTACACCGAGGAGCAGGTCCGCCAGGTCGCCGAACTGTGGGTCACCCGCAAGGGCAACAACGCGCTCTCGGCGGCGATCAGCCCCGCCCAGCACGACTTCCGGCGCCGCTACGCGGCAGCGATCGAGGCCGAGGACAAGGTCACGCTCAACACCCTCGACCTCTTCCGCAAGGACGTCTCCACCTACGTCCGGCTGTATGACTTCATGAGCCAGATCGTCGACTACGGCGACCCGTACATGGAGATGCTCTCGATCTTCCTCCGGCTCCTGGAGAAGGTCATCGCCGAGTCCTCCTGGACCGCCGACGTCGACCTCTCCGACGTGGTACTGGTCGGGGTGAAGCACACCAAGAAGATCGCCGTGGACATCTCGCTGACCGGAGACGGCGAGCTGAAGGGGATCAGCGCAGCAGGCACCGGCGCCAAGAAGGAGCCGAAGTACGTCGCGCTCCAGGTTGTCATCGACAAGATGAACGACCTTTTCGGCGCCGAGTCGTTCGCTGAGTCCCAGATCCGGGAGTTCGTGCAGGGGCTTGTACTGCGACTGCTCGCTGACCCGAATCTGGTCCAGCAGACCCGGGTGAACTCGAAGAAGCAGTTCATGGAGTCGCAGGACTTCCAGTCCGCCGTCACACAGGCCATCACCGACAACCAGGAGGCGCACAACACCATGGCCGACTACTTCTTCACCGACGGGCCTGCGATTCCCGGGGTCATCGTGGCGCTCGCCGACGCGTTCTACGAGGCAGCTATCGCCAAATGGAGGTGACGGAGACCGGGAGAAGCCGCGGGATCTGTAGCCGTTGTCGCAGTTGACCCGGCCGTCGCAGCGTTAGCCGTAACCGGCACCACGGACGACGCCGGCCTTGGCCGACGTGAGTTCCTGGCCATCGTCTTGACTATCGACCGCAGCAGATCCGGCTCACACGCACCGATCTGCTCGGCAATCCACTCGCCAAAGTCCACATTGTTGCCCACGGCCATCGTGTTCCTTTCCCTCGTTCTTGATCATCGATCTCGAAGGATCGAAGCGGTGGCCGTCTCGCGGCACGACGCCACGCTCTTCACCTGTGGAAACTCCTACGCCACCTCGGTGGGCGCGACCGCCAGGGGCAGGGCAATGGGACATGTTGGTGGTAGACGGTCCCCTGAGCCAGCGCCGTTATCAGGTATTCTTCTCGACTGCTCCACACAAAAGGTTGCGCCCTAGGGGGGACGTGGATGACGCGTCTGATCGCTGGCCGGTACGCCGAAGTCGCGAATACCCGTCGCGTTGGCGGTCAAGCGGAGGTCTTCCAGGCAGCCGATCTCCATCAGGGGGGTCGACTCGTGGCTGTCAAGGTCGCGTCGGCTACGTCCGACGAGATCTATCGCATCTACTTCGAGCGGGAGACCGCGGCGCACCACAAGCTGGATCACCCGAACATCGTGTCGCTATTGGACAGCGGGACCGACCACGACACGGGCATGTACTACGTCGTGCTCAGCTGGGTCCCGGTGTCAGTCAAAGACTGGCTGGCGACCGTTACCGAACCTCCGGGTTGGGATGACGTCGCCGAGATCATCGCCCTCCCCTTGGCGTCAGCCTTGGCGCACTCACACTCGATGGCGGTTCTCCACCGCGATATCAAGCCCGGCAACGTGCTCTGGGACGGCGAGAAGCCCCTGCTTGCTGACTTCGCACTCAGCAAGATCAAGGACCAGTTGGCGGGTGCGACCGACGCGACGGTGGCAGGGATGGCCAGCGCGCCCTGGGCGCCGCCGGATCTGGCGTCGCGCGGCTCGACCAGATTCGACGTTTACAGTCTGGCCGCGACGCTGCTGCAATGCGTCACCGGTTGGGAGCTGCGGGACTATCCGGACATCGCACGGGCGCTCGACGAGGCCGACCTCCCGCCTGCTGTCCTGGAGCTACTGCGACGCGGCCTCGATCCTGACCCGGCAAACCGGTCTGCGGACGGGCAGGTGTTCCATCTTGAGTTGCAGGCTATTCAAGCGGCCCGCAGCAGCAACTGGCACGACGAGAAGGTTCTGTCGTTCGAACTCTCTGGTGCGGCACGCCGATCGCTGGAGGAGGCTGGTGATGGCCAGGCCGCCGAGGCGGTTATCGCGGGGCGGCTGGGCTCGGCAACGCATGTGGTGCCGCGTTTGAAGAGCGCTGGCGGGGGGCGCGCGACGCTAACCGCCGAAGAGTTCCGCCTCGTCGGTGACCAGGTTGAACTCGTCCTCGTATTCAAGAACGGCAATCAATTGCTCTGCATCCGGGCTGAGCTCAGGGACTTCGATGAGCTGGAGCGGTGGCGCCAGGACGAGGACGCGGTGACGTTGGACGGGCGGGACTTCACCTGGTCGGCGCTGCGGCCGAGTAACCCGCAGAGATCCGCGGCGGCGGCCGTGGAGCTTCATCTCCTGCTTCAGAAGGCGGTTCAGGACTCAAGTGATCGCTTCAGCGATCGCTTCAAGCAGGCGCGACTCACGAACTGGTCACGGTTGATCGAGGCGAAGGAGCTGTTGGAGAAACGGCTGGAGGAACCCGTCACCTACACGCGCATCAGCCGCTCCGGTGTTCAAGTCATTCTGGAGACGGCGGTTCCGCTGACCGGCGCCTTCCTAGACCAACAGCGCATAGCCCGGCCGGTGGACGAGCCCACCAGTCGTGGCGTCGCCGTGACGATCGTCGATGTCGACGGTACGGACGTGACAGTCCAGGCAACCGGGCGAGGGGCTGATCTGCCCGCGAGTGGAGTGCTGGTCCGCGACCGAACCCCATCGCAGGCTGCGATCCGCCGCCAGAAGAGTGCACTCGCCGCCCTGCGAGACGGCAGCGCGGCGCGACCCCATCTCCGTGAGCTGGTGTTGGACCCGTCAGTGGCGCACGCGCCGGACCCCGTGGCGTTCGAGCCGCTGCGACCGGATTTCGACGATGACAAGAAAGTTGCCGTGTCGAAGGCGCTCGGGTCGCAAGACCTCTTCCTTGTAGAAGGCCCGCCCGGTACGGGCAAGACATCGTTCATCTGCGAACTCATCCACCAACACCTCGCCGCGCGGCCCGGCGACAAGGTGCTACTCGTCAGCCAGATGCACGTCGCGATCGACAACGCCATCACCCGTTTGTACCGCTCCGGGGTGACGTCGGTGGTGCGTCTGTCGAGTCGTGACGACAATGTCGATCCGGATGCCAGTCATCTGTTGTTGTCCAACAAACTGGCAGTGTGGGGGGACGAAATCAGAGTCCGTGCCCGCACTGGCTTGGCCAGCTTGGCCGAACGTGAGGGCGTACGTATCGACCATCTTTCCTTGGCGCTTCGCGCTGAGGAAGCCGTGGCAAGCCTACGGCAGCTGAACGAGATCGCCGAACTCCTTGGCCCGCTCGATGACGATGACCGCCTCGACAACGACGATCTACCCGAGGACCGCGCGGAGCTGCTGGCTGACTATATGCGGGCGGTCGACCGGGCCGACACCGTTGCGGACGAGGTGCGTGCCGCAGCCGAAGACCTTGAGGTCACCGTGCCGGACGATCTCGGCGAAGGCGAATTGGAGCAGCTCGTGGCGAGCCTCCTGGATGGGCACGGTGCTGGCCGGCGGCTTCGTGAATTGGTCCGGACCCAGGGTGACTGGCTGGCCAGCCTGAACGACCCCCACGCCGCCGAGCCGATGTTCTTGCCCACACAAAGCGTGGTCGCTGGCACCTGTATGGGGTTCCTCGCCAATCCACATATCCAAAACATGCAGTTCGATCTCTGCATCATCGATGAAGCGTCCCGGGCGACCGCCCCCGAGTTGTTGGTGCCGATGACCCGGGCCAAGCGGTGGGTTATGGTGGGCGATACTAAACAACTGCCGCCAATGGTGGAGGAGGTCTTCGAGCACCGGGACCTCGTCGACAGCTTCGATCTCGACAAGATGTTCCTGACTTCGTCGCTGTTCGGTATCCTGCTTGGGGAGGCGCCCGAGCCGTGCACGACCAGCCTGGTGACTCAGCACCGCATGGCCGAACCGATCGGCGAGTTGATTTCGAACGTTTTCTACGAGGGTATGCTCGTTCACGACCCCGTGCCCGTTTTCGACCCCGACACCGTCGCCGACGGCGACCGTCTGGTGTGGTATTCCACTAGTCGCCGCACCAATCGACGGGAGGACGCCCGGCACACGGGCAGCGCGAGCCAGTCGAACAAGATCGAGGCTCAGAAGGTCGCCGAACTCGTCGAACGCCTCGACGCAGACACCAAGGCCGGCAAGTACGCCCGAGTTGACGGCGGAAAGCTGGAGGTGCTGGTTCTCAGCGGGTATCGGCGCCAATGCACCGAGATCGAACGTGCACTCAGACGCCTTCAACTGGGACACGTCGCTGTCCAGGTCAAGACCGTGGACGCTGTCCAGGGCCGCGAGGCTGACGTGGTCCTCTTCTCAGTCACCCGCAGCAACCTCACGGGTGAACTGGGCTTCCTCGCCGACCGATACCAGGGACGCGTCAACGTCGCTTTGTCCCGAGCGCGGGAACTCCTCTGGATTGTCGGCGATTCAGAATTCTGCAGCAGCCGGGAAGGGCCACTCAAGAGGGTGCTCAGCCACATCACCTCGACCGCCGGTGGAAGGGTGCAGTACCTGTGAGTCGCGATATCTTCGCTGATGCCGCGCGCCGCCATGCTCACGCGCTCCCCGGGCATACCCTTCTGGCTGCAGAGCCGGGCGCGCTACCTGCCTCCGCGCTGACAGTCGATGTGCTTGTGGAGCAGTCCGAAGATCTCGAAGCCGCACAGAAGTACACACTTCGGGCCATGCTCAACGGCATCGATACCGTCGATGACCTGCAACTGTTCCTCGGCCTGAGCGAAGGCGACACCGGCCGGGCCGTCGCAAATCTACTCCTCGCCGAATACGTTACCTACCAGCCGCCCGCCCAGGGTGGTGTCCGGCGCCTGCAACTTCTGCCCGCCGGGCTGGAGGCCGCTCGCGACGCTCAATTGCGCCGCCCGATGTCCACGACTATTCAGGTAATTTATGACCGCCTCATCGGAACCGTGACGGACTGGCGGCGCAACTCTTTGCGCCGCTCCAAACAGGCGAAATCTGATCCCGCGCGTATCCTGATGCCGCCCGCGAGCAGCATGCCGGTGCGGACCATCGATCTCACCATCTCCACCCTCACCGAAATCCTGGACCCGCGCACCCGCGACGGGGTGCGCATCCTCGGTATTAGCGGAGTAACCGAGAATCGGAATTTCTACCGTGACGCTATACTTCTGGTGTTCAAAGACGACGAGTCGAACACGCTGCGCCTAGGCGTCGAAATAGACGGCAGGTGGAGCGAGCGGCACGCGGCGGCGCTGGAGGCCATCGGCGCCGTCGAGCGTTTGCGCCTGTCGGCGGCGCCGGTGGAACATCCGTACGAACCCGTCACCGATCCTGGCGCTCGTCTCGGCAAGGATAGCGTCGTTGCTCTCCAGATCTCTGGAGAGCACGCGACCGGTGAGGACGAGAACGAGGCCCTCGACCGGGCTGCGATTCGTTGGCTGGGCGTTTACGAGCATCCTCAATGGCTCGCCGACGCCGTAGCGAACTCGCGACGCCGTCTTCTCATCAGTAGTCCGCGGATCCGAACAACCGTAGCGAACGTCGAGTGGATCCGCAGAATCGAAAGTCTGTCCCGCACGGTGGACGTGACGATCGTTTGGGGTGTCGACGACAACGATGGGAGCGACCGAGACGCCCTTGCCGCCCTGCACGCGGCCGCCCGCCGTGCCAACCGCCTCGGCATCATACGGGTCGACGACACCCGGACGAAGGTACTCGTCAGCGACTCCTACTACATCGCGACGAGCTTCAACTGGTTGTCGTTTCGTGGGGAGCCGTCACGCAAGTACCGCCAAAATGACGGCGACCTCGTCCGGGACCAGGGACTCGCTGACCGTGCCTACGACAAGTACCTAGCCGAAGCGTGCGCGCTCGCGGTCGAAGTAGTCGGTACCCTTCCCGCGAAATACCGTGACCTGGTCGACACTGGTGCCACCTGGACGGATCAAGGAACCACTACGTCGGGCCCCGTCGTGTCGCGGAAGAGCCGACGACCAGCGGCCCCGTCACGGGCGGAACGACGCAAAACAGCGCTCGGCAAGCTCGCTGCAGGGCAGACTGTCTCAGGGCCCGTGAAAACGCTGACGGCTTTCGGTGCATTCGTAGACCTTGGGGAGGTCGACGGATTGATACACATCTCGGAACTTGCCGCTCACCGAGTCCAACACCCGTCCGAGGTCGTGAGCGTCGGCGAAACGGTCACCGTGTTGGTGCTGGACGTCGACACCGTGCGAGAGCGTATATCTCTCTCTGAAGGCGGCAACATCTGCCGGTTCCGCACCAAACCTACCAGCGTCTGAGTCGCCGACCACAAATCAGGGAACACGTCGTCCAGAATGACTCAACTCTCGCCGCACGCCATGCTGCGGCTGGTCGCTGGCATGACCAGGCGGCATATCGGCGGGTCGCGCGCTAAGTAGAGCCACGACAGCCGCTGAACCCGGGTCTGCCCACTCGCCTGCAAGCCTTAGGCATTCTCTTGGCGTGATCGATAGTGCTTCGCCTTGACGATGGTGAAGCGCCTGGTTCCAGATAGGCTGCGGGAGTTGGTCCAGGGGGTGGTGCCACCTGTGCCAACACACCCGCAGGGCGATGGACGGCGGTGAGCCGACGAGCGGGAGGTGCTGGCGGCGATCGTGTTCGTGGCCATCGTCGGCTGCACGTGGCGGCAGCTCCCGCCGGTGTTCGGCGCGTCCTGGCAGACCGCCTACCGGCACTTTGCCGAATGGAGCGCCGCGTGGGTATGGGCCAAGCTGCACAGGGTGGTGCTGGACGAGCTTGGGGCCGATGGGCAATTGGACTGCTCGCGGTGCGCGATCGACTCGTCAGCGTCCGCGCCGCCAAGGGCTGACAGGCCGGAATCCCGTCGATCGCGGCAAGCGTGGGTCGAAGATCCACTTGCTGACCGAGCGGATCGGCCTGCCGCTATCTGTCGGGACCCCCGCCGCCAACACCCATGACAGCCTGGGCCTTGAGTCGCTGGTGCGTGGCATAGCGCCGAACCGCTCACGCTGAGGACTGCGCCGTTGCCGTGTCGGCAAGCTACACGGCGACTATACCTGCGTAGGCGGCCAGGTATCCGGCGCTGCGGAATCGGCTGCCGTCTCCGACGTCGAGCAGGATGCGAGCGGCGGTCCTGAGCCCGACGCCGGGCATCCGGGTCAGCACCGGGAAAAGAGGGCGGGCCTCCAACAGTCTTCGATCCGTGCTGGCGAGGGCCGCACGTTGGCTGGCCACGGAGTTCAGCGATGTGCCGGGATGCGAGGTTGCGGATTCACGCCCGCTGACGTGCGTTGCTGCCTGCTCTGGTGGCCCTGGGCGCCGGTTCTGTGGGCGACATGACCGGCTTGGGTATAGGCGAAGAGTACCCGGATTCGGGGCGCTACCAGGGCGGATGCAGGGCCCGGATCGAGCCGCCGAGCCGCCACCGAGCTGCCGCGGGGACGAACCGGGATATGTCGGGCGGCGGGCAAACCGGGGCATCCTCGTGTTTGCCCTGGTCAGGGGTGGTGGGTCGCGTGGGACTCGAACCCACAACCTACGGATTAAAAGTCCGGAGCTCTGCCAATTGAGCTAGCGACCCGTCCCGCAAGGGTACCGAGATCGACGGGGGGTTCGCGACGGGGTTAGTCGGCGGGGGCGAGGTGGACGGGGAGGTGCTTCAGGCCGTTCTGGAAGTTGGAGGCCAGGCGGACGGGGGTGCCGGTGAGGGTGATGGTGTGGGGGAGGAGTTCGCGGAAGAGGGCGCGCATCTGGGTACGGGCCAGGTGTGCGCCCAGGCAGAAGTGGGGGCCGAAGCCGAAGCTCACGTGGTCGTTGGGGGTGCGGGCGACGTCGAAGTGGTCGGGGGACGGGAAGACCGTTTCGTCGCGGTTGGCCGAGGCGTGGTAGACGACGACCTTGTCGCCGGTGTTGATCTTCTGGCCGCCGAGTTCGAGGGGTGTGGTGGCGGTGCGGCGGAAGTCCATGACCGGGGGCCAGTAGCGGAGCATCTCCTCCACGGCGGACGGGAGGAAGGCCGGGTCGGAGCGGAGGCGGGCCAGTTCGGCGGGGTGTCGCAGGAGTGTGAGGAGGCCGCCCGGGATGCCGTTGCGGAGGGTCTCGTTCCCGGCGACGGCGAAGAGGAAGAACATGTTCTCGAACTCGTGGGTGGTGAGGCCGCCTTCGAGCATGCGGGACATGATGTCGCCGGACGGGTTCCGCTGTTTCTCGGCGGCGAGGGCATGGGCGTAGGCGAACATGTCGGCCAGTGCCGTATAGGAGCGCGGGTTGATGGGGCGGCCGTCCGGGTGGGTGGACGTCGTGGGGCGGTAGTCCATCGCCTTCTGCGCCGTGGGGCTCATCGAGGCGGCGTCAGCGGTGGAGAGGCCGGCGTATTCGTCGTCCTGGTAGCCGATGACGCGGGACGCCCAGTCGTAGAGGAGACGGCGGTCGGCGTCGGGGACGCCCATGATGTGCGCCAGCGTCCAGACGGGGAGGTCCGCGGCGAGTTCCACGAAGTCGGTCTCTGACCCGAGGGCCGAGGCGACGAGGGTGCGCGCCCGGTCGTTGATGGTCTCTTCCAGGGCGCGGACGGCGCGGGGGGTGAACGCGGCGGCGACGATGCGGCGGAGGCGGGAGTGGTCCGGCGGGTCCTGGTTGAGCATCATCGCGCGGACGAACGCCAGGTCCTCGGGCGTGTCGGGGTCGCGGATCTGGGTGGCGCCGAGGTTGGAGGAGAAGAGGTCCGGGGAGCGCAGGACGTGTTTCACGTCGGCGTGCCGGAAGACCGCCCAGTAGCCGGGGCCGGCGGGCCAGGGGCCGACGGCCGGTTCGGGGACCCAGGTGACCGGCGATTCGGCCCGGAGCCTCGCGAAGGCCGCGTAGGGGACCTCGTCGGCGTAGGTGGTGGGCAGGAAGATCTCCTCGTGCATGCCCTCAGCGTGCATCATGTCGGGGTGACGTTGAAGCCTGAAGAGATCCTGCGTGACAACTTCGCCCCCTGGGTGCTGGACCTCGGGCTGGTTCCCGAGGACGTGGGGGACGGGACGGCGGTGCTGCGGCTGCCCTGGTCCGACCGGCTGGCGCGGGAGGGCGGCGCGCTGTCCGGCCAGGCGCTGATGGCGGCGGCCGACACCGCGGTCGTGCTGGCGGTCGCCGGGGCCAAGGGCTCGTTCGTGCCGATGACCACGGTGCAGCTGAGCACGTCGTTCCAGCGGCCCGTGGTCGGGCGGGACGTGCTCGTCGAGGTCGAGCTGACCAAGCTCGGGCGGACGCTGGCCTTCGCGGAGATCGACATGACGTCGGACGGCAAGATCGTCGCGCATGCGACCGCCGTCTACGCCATCATCGGGTGACATGACGCGAACTGAGAAGGTCGTCGTTCCGGACGGTGAGTTCGACCTGCACGTGTGGTCGCCCGAAGGCGGCGGGCCGGGGGTTCTGCTCCTCCAGGAGATCTTCGGTGTGGGCGACTACATGGAGGCGGTGGCGAAGGATCTGGTGGCGCTCGGGTATGTCGTGGGGGCGCCCGACATGTTCTGGCGCATCGAGCCGAACTGGACGACCCAGCACAACGAGGAGGCCCTCCCTAAAGGGATGTCGATGGTCTCCCAGTTCGACTGGGAGAAGGGCGTCGGGGACGCGGTGGCGGCGCTGTCCGTCCTCAAGGGCCTTCCAGAGGTGGGCAAGGTAGGCGTCCTAGGGTTCTGCTTCGGCGGGACGCTCGCGTACCTGCTGGCCGCCAACGCGGAGGCCGATTCCCTGGTGTCGTTCTACGGGTCCGGTGTGCCGGGCGCGTTGGAGCATCTCGACGCCATCGGGGCACCGGCGCAGTTCCACTTCGGCGGTTCCGACCCGTATATCTCGCGCGATGACGTCGCCAAGGTCGAGCGGGCCGTCGAAGGCCGGGACACGATGGAAATCCACGTCCAGGAGGACGGCGGGCACGCATTCCACAACCGGAAGGCGCCGATGTTCTACCAGCCGGAGCCCGCAGCGCGCGCTTGGAGCCTTGCCGAAGAGTTCCTCCAGCGGACCCTGTCGTAGAGACGGTCCTTACACGGGCTCCAAAGTGAGGCGGGACAGTTCCTTGCGGGACGAGATGCCGAGCTTGGGATACGCCTTGTAAAGGTGGTACTCGACCGTCCGCGGGCTCAGGAAGAGCTGGGCGGCTATCTCCCGGCTGCTCGTCCCCGAGGCCGCCAGCCGGACGACCTGGAGCTCCTGCGGGGTGAGGCGGTCGACGACGTCCGGGGCCGTCGGGACGGACGTCCCTGACTCGCCGGTCGCGCGGAGTTCGGCGCGCGCGCGGTCCAGCCAGGGGGCCGCGCGTAGGCGTTCGAAGATGGACGCCGCCGAGCGGAGAGGAACACGGGCGTCGGCACGCCGGCGGTTCCGGCGCAGGAACTCGCCGTAGAGCAGTTCCGTGCGGGCCCTCTCGAACGGCCGTGACGACCGCTCATGCAGCCGGATGGCCTGCACGTACGGCTCTTCCGCGTCGGACATCAGCGCTTCGCAGTGCAGCGCCACGGCGAGCGCCCAAGGCTGCTTCACCGCGTCGGCCCAAGCACGGAAACGGGTGAAGGCGGCGCGGGCGGCGTCCGCGTCTCCTGTGCGCACGGCGGCTTCGACCTGGTCGGCGGCGGACACCATGGCGCCCGTGCTGTGCCGCCGCGGCCCTCGGGCGATCTCTTCGAGGCGGCGCAGCGCGTCGTCGTTGCGGCCCAGGCCGAGGTCGAGGAGGGCGAGGGCGCTGTCGGCGAGGCCGCCCTGCGGCGGCGGCGCGTGAACGATCAGCTCGCGGAGCCGGGCCTCGTCGCCCTCGATCGCCGGAATGCGGGCCAGGACGGCGCCGAGGCGCCCCTCGCGGTGCGGGCGGCCGGTGTCGCGGGCGAGGGCGATCGCCTCGGCGACCGTCGCCTCCGCGTCCGCGTGCCGCCCGGCCGCGATCTGCGTCTGGGCCTGGACCTGCAGGACGTTCGGCAGCTCGCCGACCCGGCCGTGCCGGCGGCAGTGCGCGGCCTCGGCGGCGGCCAGCTCCAGTGCGGCGTCGTCGTCCCCGACGACCAGCGCGAGCTGCGCGGCACGGAGGCGGTCCCCGGCGCCGTCTCGCGCCTCCCGGACCAAGGCCGCGAGCAGCGGCGATCCGTCCGCGTGGCCGCCGCCGGCCAGCAGCGCCAGGCCCCGCACGGCCGGGTCGTCCGGCAGGAGCTCGGCGGCCCGGAGCACGGCGGGCAGCTCGCCGGACGTCCACCCGTACATGGCGCCGGTCCGCAGCATCGCGGCGCGCTCGTCCCCGGCGGCGTTGTCGACCATCATGCGGGACGCGGCGCGCGGGTCGCCTCGCTCATACTCGATGACGGCGTGGACGCGGCCGAGCCGGGCGAGGTCCGGCGGAGCGGGGCCGAGCTTCTCCGCCTGGACGGCGAGGTCCTCCGCCTCGTCCAGCCGCCCCGCCTGCAGGATGACGGAGGCGGCGGCGCCGAGGCGGGCGGCCCGCGCCTCCGGACCGGGTGTCAGCTCCGCCGCCTGCCGGTAGAGCGCCGCCGCTGTCCCGTAGCCCGAGCGGTCGCGGGCGCGGTCGGCCGCGGCCCGCAGTTCCGCGGCGACGCCCTCGTCCGGTGCGAGGGCGGCGGACGCGCGGTGCCGCGCCCGGCAGTCCAGGTCGTCGGCGGACTCGGCGAGGGCCCCGTGGACGGCGACGCGCCGGGCGGCGACCGCTCCCTGGTACGCGGCGCTCCTGATCAGCGGGTGCCGGAAGGTGATGCTGCGTCCGGTGACCTCGACCAGCCGGGCGCGTTCGGCCTCCTCCAGGTCGGCGAGGCCGACCCCGAAGGTGCTCGCGGCGGCCAGCAGGCTCGGCATGTAGCCGCGTCCCTCGGCCGCCGCGATCAGCAGCATCAGCCGGGTGTTCTCGGGGAGCCGGGCGATCTGGGCCTGGAACGCCCCGAGGACGCGGTCGGCGACGGGCAGCGGCCTGGAGCCGTCGTGCGGACGGTCCCGGGCGGCGGCGAACTCGTGCAGGGCGAGGGGGTTGCCGGACGCCTCCATGATGACCCGGGTGCGGACGGTCGGCGCCAGGCCGCGCGCCGCCAGCAGCCGTTCGGCGTCCGCCCGGGGCAGCCTGCCGAGGCGCAGTTCGGGCAGCCCCGTGGCGGTGAACGCGTCGTCCCGCGCGGCGAACAGCATCACCACCCCTTCGGCCGCCAGGCGCCGCGCCGCGAACAGGAGGGCGTCGGTGGTCGCGGTGTCGATCCACTGCGCGTCGTCCACCATGCACAGGACGGGGGCTTCGGCTTCGGCGAGTTCGGCGAGCAGCGTCAGCACGGCCAGGCCGGTGGTGAACCGGTCGTGTCCGGGGGACGTTTCGCCGAGCGCCGACCGGAGCGCGGCGGCCTGCGGCGGCGGTACGGCGTCCAGCCGGTCCCGGACGGGCCACAGCAGCTGGTTGAGGCCGGCGAACGCGATGCCGGACTCCGCCTCGATCCCGGTGACCCGCAGGACGCGGGGGACGCGGTCCGCGGCCTCGGCGAGCAGTGCCGACTTGCCGATGCCGGCCTCGCCGCGCAGCACGAGGGCGCCGCTGCGCCGGTGGTCGCGCGCCGCGTCGAGCAGCGAGGAGATCCGCGCCTGTTCGTCGTTCCGCCCGTAGAGCACCCGTCCAAACTACGGGGCCGAATACCGAAACCTTACGGATTCGCCCCGTAGCCGGTGGCTCCTAGGTTCATGACCAGCGATAACGCCACTGGAGGACGTCATGCAGGAACTGTTCGAGCCGCTGTCGGCCGGGAAGCTGGAGCTGTCCAACCGCCTCGTGATGGCGCCGATGACCCGCAGCCGGGCCACCGCGGACGGCGCCGTGACCGAGCTGACCGTCGAGTACTACCGGCAACGCGCCGCCGCCGGGCTGATCATCACCGAGGGCACGCAGCCGAGCGTCCGGGGGCAGGGCTACATCGCCACGCCGGGCCTGCACGCGGACGACCAGGTGACGGCGTGGCGCGCGGTGACCGACGCCGTGCACGCCGAGGGCGGACGGATCTTCGCCCAGCTGATGCACGCGGGGCGCGTCGGCCACCCGGTGCTGTACCCGGACGGCGGGCTGCCGCTCGGCCCGTCGCCGATCGCGTCCGGCGAGCGGCTGTTCACCCCGGACGGGATGCTCGACCACCCCGTCCCCCGCGAGATGACCCTCGACGACATCGCACAGGCCGTGGAGGAGTTCGTCGCGTCCGCGCGCAACGCGGTCGCCGCCGGGTTCGACGGGGTGGAGCTGCACGGCGCGAACGGCTACCTGATCCAGCAGTTCCTCGCCGACGGCAGCAACACGCGGACCGACGCCTACGGCGGGACGATCGAGAACCGCATCAGGTTCGCCGTCGAGGCCGCGCGGGCGGTGGCCGACGCGATCGGCCCCGAGCGCGTCGGACTCCGCGTGTCGCCCGGCGGCACCGCGAACGGCGTCAGCGAGAGCGACACCCCCGAGCTGTACTCGGCGCTGGTCGGCGCCATCGCGCCGCTCGGCCTTGCGTACCTGCACGTCATGGAGCTCGGGAACCGGGAGACGACGCGGCGGATCCGCGCCGGATGGCCGGGGACGCTGATCCTGAACCCGCACCCGACGCCGGAGTCGTTCCCGTCGAAGCCGGAGTACGGCGTCGAGGCGCTGCGGGACGGGGTGGCCGACGCGGTCGCGTTCGCGCAGCTGTGGCTCGCCAACCCGGACCTGCCCGCCCGCATCCGGGCCGGCGGTCCCTACAACGAGGCCGACCGGGCGACCTTCTACGGCGGCGACCACCGCGGCTACACCGACTACCCGGTGCTCACCTGAACGAGCGGAGGCCCCGCGCCGGATGTCCGGTGCGGGGCCCGCGGGCGCCGGGAGTCAGAGACCCGGGCGGACGCCGCCGCTGAAGTTGCGCTTGTAGTAGCGGTTCAGCTTGATCTTCTTGACCCGCTGGCCGGAGCTCGGCGCGTGGATCATGTAGCCGTGCCCGGCGTAGATGCCCATGTGGGTCCTGCCGCCGTAGAAGAACAGCAGGTCGCCCTTCACGGCGCCCTTCCAGGAGACCTTCTTCTTGACCGCCTTGTAGATCTGCTGCGTGGTCCGGGGCAGCTTCACCCCGGCCTTGCGCCAGGAGCCGCCGGCCAGCCCGGAGCAGTCCCACGAGCCCGGGCCGGTCCCGCCGTAGCGGTACGGGTCGCCGATCTGCTTCGCCGCGTACTTCACGGCGTAGGCCGCGCGCTTGCGCTGCTTCGCGATCCTGGCCTGCTTGGCGGTGGTGGCCTTCGCGACCGGCGCGGCGACGAGCGTCGCCTGCCGCGGGACGGCCGCCTGCGCGGACCCGGCCGCGAGGACGGACACGCCGAGCGCCGCGGTCGTGGTGAGCACGAGGCCACCCATGGTGATTCCGGTCTTCAGGGGGTTTCGGGGGGTATGCAGAATGACTCCAGATCTCGCGGTCGATGCCTACCGGGCAGCCGTCACCCACCGGTCCTGATCGTGGGTTCGAGATGCCGCGGCCGATTCCGCAGCGTCTTTGCCGGGACGTGGGAAATGGCGGCCGCTTCCGGTTCCGTGCCTCTCGACTGCACGGATTCGGCGTCCGACGGCGGCTTCCTGGCGAGGTCCCTGGCGGGACGACCTGGGGGGCCGCGCGGACCGTCCGTAGCCGGCCCTGCGCGTCGCCGCCGCGCGTCGGGGTGCGTGTTCTGTTATCGGAGCGGCTGATGTGCCGCATGAACCGGGCAGGAAGCTAGCCAGGGTGCGGCGTTCATGGCAAATCACAAAGCCATTTCTCCGCGTCCGCCGGGCCCGGATGAGACGGCGGTCTACCGCCCAGCCAGCATCGATCCGCAGCGCAATTCGCCAATTGTGAAGTGGCTCACAGATCGCCGTTAAGACGGCGGTTCATTTATTGATCTGTGATCTGTGGCACAGCTCGGGGGTGCGGCGGGGGCGCCGGATCCGGCCACGTCCGGCCATTGACGGGGCCGGGGACGCCGCCTGTAGTGCGAAGCAGATTCATGTCCCGCGTCCGGAGGGAGCGCCGTGTTCGGCAGATCCGGCAGAGCACGTTCCGTCCACGTCCTCTCGGCCCTCACGCTGTCGGCCACCCTCGCGCTGACCGCCGCGTCCACCGCCATGTCCCCCGCCGCCGCCGAGACCGTGCGGGCCGGGGCCGCCACCGCCAAGTTCCCGGACGGCTTCCTCTGGGGCGTCGCCACGTCCGGTTTCCAGAGCGAAGGCTCTTTCCCCGACAGCAACTGGACGAGGTACGCCGACCGCAAGGCGACCGGCGTCACCGACCCCTACGGCGACTCCGTCGACTTCCGGCACCGCTACCCGAGCGATCTGAAGCTCGCGCGGGGCCTGGGTGTGAACGTCTTCCGGACATCCGTCGAGTGGGCGCGCATCGAGCCGCGCCGGGGCCACCGCGACCCGGCGGCGATCGGCTACTACGACGACCTCATCCGCCGGATCAAGGCGGACGGGATGCGCCCTATGATCACCCTCGACCACTGGGTGTACCCCGGATGGGTGGCCGACCAGGGCGCCTGGGACGACCCCCGGACTCAGGAGGACTGGCTGCGCAACGCTCGCTTCGTCGTGAACCGCTACAAGAACCAGGGCGTCATCTGGATCACGTTCAACGAGGCGAGCGCCTACATCTACAAGGAGCTGACCACCCGTCCGATGGACCTCGCGCAGATGATGAAGATGCGCGACGCCCTGATAAGGACGCACCGTGCCGCCTACGACATGATCCATGCGGTCGACCCAGGCGCCCCTGTGTCGAGCAACGTCGCCTATGGATCGCCCATCAACGGCATCTTCGACGCGGCCCTTTTCAACGACGTCACCGGCAAGCTCGACTTCATCGGCATCGACTACTACTACGGCGCCAACCTGAATAACTTCACCGCGGCGTATGCACTCACCGGGGAGTTCTGGAAGATCGACCCGGAGCCCGAGGGCCTGTACTACGTCCTGAGGAACTACCAGCGCCGCCTGCCGAATCTCCCCGTCTACGTCGTCGAGAACGGCACGTCCACCGACAACGGCAAGCCGCGCCAGGACGGCTACACGCGCTCCGACCACCTGCGCGACCACATCTACTGGATCCAGCGGGCGATGGCCGACGGCGTGAAGATGATGGGCTACAACTACTGGAGCCTCACCGACAACTACGAGTGGGGCAGTTACCGGCCACGGTTCGGCCTGTACACGGTCGACGCGCTGACCGACCCGTCCCTGGCGCGCCGGCCGACCGACGCCGTCCCCACATATCGGTCGATCATCGCCAACCGCGGGGTCCCGTCCGGGTACGTGCCGGTGCGCAGGCCCGGCTGGTGCTCCATCGAGGACCCTCTCGCCACCTGCCTCGGCACGACGCCGACCCCGCCCGCCTCGTACCGGCGCGCGGGGTGATCGATCGGGAATGACCTGCCCGTCCCCGGGTACCGCTAACGACCAGGGGTACTCGTGGGGGACGTGCGGACACAGCCGCAGGCGACCGCGCCGCGTGGATCGGGCACCGTGGTGCCCGGGCCCGGCGGCGGCGCCATGGCGGAGGGCCTGCTGACCGCGCTGAAGCGCGCCGCCGCCGCGCTCCGCGACGCCGGGATCGGCTACGCGCTGGCGGGCGGCTTCGCCGCGTACGCGCGCGGCGCCGCCGTGTCGACGCACGACGTCGACTTCGTGGTGCGGCCGCGGGACGTCCAGGCGGCTCTGGAGGCGCTCGCCGGCGCGGGCATGACGCATGTGGAGAGCCCGGAGAACTGGCTGGAGAAGGCGAGCGACGGGGAGCACTTCATCGACCTGATCCACACACCGTCAGGCCACCCGGTGGACGACGAACTGCTCGGCCGGTCGGGGGAGCTGACGGTCGGAGCCGTGTTCATGCCGGTTCTGCCCGCCACCGACCTGATGATCATGCGGCTGCTGGCGTTCGCCGCGACGGCCTGCGACTTCAGCGGGTTCCTGCACGTGAGCCGGGCGCTGCGGGAGCAGGTGGACTGGCGGCGGGTCGCCGCCGAGACCGCCGGCTCCCCGTACGCCTATGCGTTCCTGACCCTGCTGGCCAGGCTGGACGTCATCGAGGGGGACGTGCCGTGAGGGGACCGCGCTTGCGGGGGGCGTCCCCGCACACGAGACCGGACGCGACCGAAAGGGGGCGGGCGATGACCGATCTGCCGGGATACCTGTCCGCGCACATCCAGGAGAGGCTCGCGGAGGAGGCGTACGAGCTCGGCATCCGCGTGGACGTCCGCGGCGACGTGGTGCATCTGCGCGGCGAGGTGATGAGCGAGGACCGCAGACGGGAGGTCGAGGAGGCCGCCCGCGTCGCCGCCGAGGGACACGAGATCTGCAACGAGCTGCACGTCGTCGCGGTCGCGGCGCCAGAGGGAGAGGAGAGGCTCTCATGATCCGTGTGGCCGCGGCGGGAGACCTGCATCTCGGGGCGGAGGCGGCCGGGTCGTACCGGGACCGGCTGTCCGCGCTCGCCGACCAGGCGGACGTGTTCCTGGTCGCAGGCGACCTGACCAGGCACGGGACGGCCGAGGAGGGCCGGGTCGCGGCGGCGGAACTGCGCGATCTCGGCGTCCCGGTGATCGCCGTCCTCGGCAACCACGACCACCATTCCGACGCCGAGGAGGAGATCACCGGCCTGCTGCGGGACGCCGGCGTCACCGTCCTCGAAGGCGACCGGACCGTCCTGGAGGTCGACGGGACACGTCTCGGCGTCGCAGGAGGCAAGGGGTTCGGCGGCGGATTCGAGGGCAGGTGCGCCAGCGACTTCGGCGAGCCCGAGATGAAGGCGTTCATCCGCCACACGAAGGACTTCGCCGGACGCCTCGGCGCGTCCCTCCTGGGGCTGGACGCCGACGTGACGATCAGCCTGACGCACTACTCGCCCGCCGAGGACACCCTGGAAGGCGAGCCGCCGGAGATCTACCCGTTCCTCGGCAGCTACCTGCTCGGCGAGGCGATCGACGAGGCCGGCGCCGATCTCGCCGTCCACGGCCACGCGCACAAGGGAACCGAGCGGGGCATGACGTCCGGCGGGGTGCGGGTGCGGAACGTGGCGCTCCCGGTGATCCAGCACGTCTACGCCCTCTACCGCCTGGACACGCCAGAGAGCACCCCCAAGCGGCAAGCCCGGGAACGAGTCTCCGCCTGGTGACGATCAGGCCCGGAGCAGGTCCAGGACGGCCTGTTCTACCGGGCCCTGCGTCGCCAGCTCGCCCTCCTCGGTCTCCCCGCCGAGGCGGCCGAGTGCGGGCGCGACCGTCGTGCCCTCCTCGTAAAGCTCGATGATGCGGGGATCGATGTAGGACGCCCGCGCCACGGCGGGGGTGTTGCCCAGGTAGGACGCGACCTCCTTGACCACGCGGACGACGGCGCGCCTGCGGGCGGCATCGCTGTCCGGGGCCCGCACGGACACCGCGAGCCCGACCGCGGCGAGAACGGTGGCGTGCCAGGTGCGGAAGTCCTTGGCGGTGAAGTAGCCGCCCGTGATCTCCCGGACGAAGTCGTTGATGTCGGACGCGGTGACGTCGTGCCAGCCGCCCCGCGTCCGGTAGGCGAGCAGTTCGGGGGAGTCGTCGCCGCGGCGCTTGAGCCCGCTCACGACCTTGCACACGTTCTCCTCGGCGACCGCCTGGTACCGCTCCTTCGATCCCTTGGCCGGGTACTCGAACGACACCTCGTCCCGTCGGCAGGTGACGTGCTCGCGCAGCACGGTCGCCAGCCCGAACGTGCCGTTCTCCGCCGCGTACTCCTCCCCGCCGATCCGGAAGAACCCCAGGTCGATGAGGCGGACGGCGGCGGCGAGCACCCGCTCCCGGGAATATCCTCGTCCGGCGAGGTAATTGTCGAGCGCGGCGCGGACCTTGGGCAGCCGTTCGGCGAGCTCCAGGACGTGCTCGTGCTTCTCCCGGTCGCGCTGTTCACGCCATGCGTCGTGATAGAGGTACTGACGCCGTCCCGCCGCATCCGTCCCCACCGCCTGGATGTGGCCGTCCGCCTCAGGGGAGATCCACACGTCCTTCCAGGCGGGCGGTATGACCAGGCACCTGATCCGTTCCTTCTCGGCGTGATCGTCCAACGGAAGCCCGTCGAGGCCGAGATACACCCAGCCCTTGCCGCACCTCCGCCGTGCGAAGCCAGGCTCGCCCAGGTCACTCCGCTGCAGGTCCATCAGCCCGGATGGATCTCGCCGCCGGCGGGCACCAGCGTCTGGCCGGTGTAGTAGGACGACTGACGGTTCGAGGCGAAGAACACATAGGACGGCGCGATCTCGTCGGGATCGGCGGCGCGTCCCATCGGCGCCTGCTGCCCGAAGCTCTCGACTCGCTCCTCTTCGAACGTGGCCGGGATGAGCGGTGTCCAGACCGGGCCCGGGGCGACGCAGTTGACGCGGATCTCGCGGTCCATGAGGTTCTGGGCGAGGCACGTGGTCAGCGCCATCGCGGCCGCCTTGCTCGCGGAGTAGTCGATGAGCGTCTTGTTGCCGCGCAGCCCGTTGATGGAGCCCGTGATGATGACGGACGACCCGGGCCCCATGTGGTCGAGGGCCTCCTGGACGGTCCAGAACAACGCGAACACGTTGACCTCGAACGTCCGGCGCAGCTGCGCGTCGTCGATCTCCCGGACGTCCTTCACCGGCGTCTGCGTGCCGTGATGCAGCACGAGCAGATCGAGCCCGCCGAGGTCGCGGACGGCGTGCTCGACGACCTCGCGGCAGTGCCGTTCCTCGGCCAGGTCACCGCCGAACGTCACGCACCGCCGTCCGGCCGCCTCGACGAGGCTCGCCGTGTGCCGCGCGTCGTCGTCCTCCTCCAGGTACGTGATCGCGACGTCGGCGCCCTCCTTGGCGAACGCGACGGCGGTGGCGCGCCCGATGCCGGAGTCGCCGCCGGTGATCAGTGCCCGGCGTCCGTCCAGCAGGCCGCTGCCGGTGTAGTCGCGCATCTCGTCGCGCGGCTCGGGTGTCATGTCCGCGGTCCGCCCGGGGTAGGACTGGCTCTGTGCGGGACGCTCGCTCATGGGGAGGCGGGTGCCCGGAGCCGCGCGGAGCAAACACCCCGCCCCGCTGTGACCGGCGGGCGACCACGCGGCCCGGCGATCCGCAGGGGTGTGAGCCGAGCGCGCGACGGCGTCTGGATAGCATCACCCCGAACCACATTCGGTCCCTCACGTAAGGTGTCGCTTATGGACCTGAACGGAGTTTCCGCCGTCGTATCCGGTGGCGCGAGCGGCCTCGGTGAGGCCACCGTCCGCGCGCTGGCCGCCGAAGGCGCCAAGGTGGTCGTCGCCGACCTGAACGAGGACAAGGGCAAGGCCGTCGCCGACCAGGTCGGCGGCGTCTTCGTCAAGACGGACGTGTCGAACGAGGAGCAGGTGCAGGCCGCCGTCCAGGCCGCCGTCGACACCGGCGCCCCGCTGCGCGTCATCGTCAACAGCGCCGGCATCGGCTGGGCCTCGCGGACGGTGAACCGCGACGGCAGCCCGCACGACCTGGCCTCCTACGAGACCGTCATCCGGATCAACCTGATCGGCACCTTCAACCTGATGCGGATCGGCGCCGCGGCCATCGCCAAGACCGAGCCCGCCGACGCCGACGGCCTGCGCGGCGTGGTCGTCAACACCGCGTCCATCGCCGGCATCGAGGGGCAGACCGGGCAGATCGCCTACTCCGCCTCCAAGGGCGGCATCATCGGCATGACCCTGCCCGCCGCGCGCGACCTCGCCGCGGTCGGCGTCCGGGTCAACACTATCTGCCCCGGCATCATCGACACCCCGATCTACGGCGAGGGCGAGGCCGCGGACGCGTTCAAGGCCAAGCTCGCCGCCCCCGTCCCGTTCCCGAAGCGGATGGGCAAGGCGTCGGAGTTCGCCCACCTCGTCAAGTCCCTGATCGAGAACGACTACATGAACGGCGAGACGATCCGCTTCGACGGCGGTATCCGCTTCCAGCCGAAGTGAGGCCCGAATGACCGACGCTGTATCGCCCGAGGGGGGACGACCTCCCACGCCCTCTGGCAACGACGCTGTGCTCACCGAGGAAGACGGCGCCGTCCTCGTCATCACCATCAACCGACCGGAGGCCCGCAACGCGGTCAACGGCGAGGTGGCGAAGGGGATCGCGGCGGCCGTCGACGAGCTCGACTCCCGCAAGGACCTGTCCATCGGCATCCTCACCGGCGCGGGCGGGACGTTCTGCGCCGGCATGGACCTCAAGGGCTTCCTGACGGGCGACAACCCGACCGTCGAGGGGCGCGGGTTCGCCGGCATCACCGAGCGTCCGGCGGCCAAGCCGCTGATCGCCGCCGTCGAGGGCTACGCGCTGGCGGGCGGCTGCGAGGTGGCGCTGGCCTGCGACATGATCGTGGCGTCCCGGGAGGCCCAGTTCGGGCTGCCCGAGCCGAAGCGCGGCCTGGTCGCCGCGGGCGGCGGCCTGCTCCGCCTGCCGCAGCGCATCCCGTTCCACATCGCCATGGAGATCGCCCTCACCGGCGACAAGTACCCGGCGGAGCGGATGGCCGAGCTCGGGTTCGTCAACCGGCTCACCGAGCCGGGCGGCGCGCTGGCCGCGGCCAAGGAACTGGCCCTGAAGGTCGCCGAGAACGCGCCGCTGGCGCTCGCGGCGACCAAGAAGATCATCGTCGAGTCCGCGGACTGGACGTCCGCCGAGGCGTGGAAGGAGCAGCAGGACATCACGCTGCCCGTCTTCATGTCCAAGGACGCCCAGGAGGGCCCGGCCGCCTTCGCCGAGAAGCGCAAGCCGAACTGGAAGGGCGAGTAACCCTCCGCCACCGAGACGGCACGCAAGACGCCCAGAACCTCCCGGTTCTGGGCGTTTTGGCTGCGCCGCCGGGACGATCGCGGTCGCCGCGCCCGCGCATGCCGCCGGCTGGAAGAACATCGGCGGCTCGGCGCTGAGCTACAGCGGCAGCCTCGACAGGGTCGACTTCGGCGCCAAGAACGCCGGCTGGGCCGTCGGCGCCGCCGGAGACCTCCCCGGTCCCGAAGCCAGGATCGCCCGCTGGAACGGCTCCGCCTGGGTCGCCGACAAGAGCCCGGTCGGCTTCACCCCACCGACGTAGCCGTGGCGAGCGCGAGCAGGGCCTGGGTCATCGGCTACAACCTCGGCGGCACCCTCGGCCTCTTCGGCTGACCCACCCCGCCCGCGCCCGTCCCGCCCGGCCGGCGGGACGGGCGCGGTGCTTTTCGCGTCCGGGACGCTGGCGGCGCCTGCGCCCGAGTGAGATGATCATGACCCGGCGGAGGTCGAATCGGAGTGCGGTCACGGGCCGGCTCGGCTCGGGCGCACGAGTGAAGGAGCGTGCGAATGCAGTCGGGTGCCACGCGGGTCGCTGTCCTGTTCGCCGTGGTGATGCTGGTCGCGGCGATCGTCCACACTCCGCAGGCGTACGCCCGGGAGGAGCGCGCGATCGATCCCTGCCAGGCGCTGAACCGGGGCCAGTCGCGCTACGGGCCCGGCGGGGCCCGGCATGTGGTCTTCGCCGTCGCGGCCCAGTACGGGACGACCGAGGTGACCGTCACGGAGTGCGCGAGGAAGGGCCGCTTCTGGAGGACGGTCCTGACCACCCCGGGGCATGTGGGCCGGAACGGCTACGCCGAGCCGGGCGCCAAACGGGAGGGCGACGGCAAGTCGCCGACCGGCTCGTTCAGCCTGACCGAGGCGTTCGGCGAAGGTGACCCCGGGACCCGGCTTCCTTACCGCACGCTCCAGGAGAGCGGCGACTGCTGGGGATCGACGATCGGCGACGGACGCTACAACCGCTACTACCGGGGCGCCTGCCAGCCGGCCGACGAGAACCTCTCGCAGATCATGAAGGACGGCCCCTACCGGCAGGCCGTGGTGATCAACTACAACCGGCCGCCGGACTCGCCGGTCGTGCAGGGGAGCGGTTCGGCGATCTTCATGCACGTCGGCGCGGGGCAGACCGCGGGCTGCGTCTCGATGGCCCGGGCCGAGCTGGAGTCCGCCATGCGGACGCTGCGTCCGCGGGACCGGATCATCATGGGGACGAGCCAGGCCGTGTTCCGGTCCTGACCCGCGCTGCGTGACCGCTTGGTCAGTCCCAGCGGGACGAGCGCTGCCGTTTCACGGCCGAGCGGCGCTTCTTGTTCTCCAGGCGGCGTTCGTTGATGCCGCGCGGGATCTTCTTGGGGATGCGCTTCTTGGGCGGCGGAGCCGTCGCTTCGGCCAGGAGGGTCGCGAGGCGGGTGCGGGCGGCGTCCCGGTTGCGCTGCTGGGAGCGGTACTCCTCGGCGCGGATGGTGAGGACGCCGCGGACCAGGCGTCCGGCCAGGCGTTCGAGGGCGCGGGCCTTCAGCGGGCCGGGGAGGGACGGGGAGTTCGCCACGTCGAAGGAGAGCTCGGCGGCGGTGGCGCTGGTGTTGACGTGCTGCCCGCCCGGGCCCGAGGAGCGGGAGAAGCGCCAGCTGAGCTCGGACTCCGGAACGGAGACCGAGCCGCGGACATGGATGGGGGCGGACATGTCCTCATTGTCGCAGGGTAGAAGTGATCTTGTCGCTTGATTAACCCTCGGGCTGCGGAGATCGCAAGTACTTACTTACACTGATCGTCATGACCGAAGGACTGTTCCAGGACGAGGACCTCATCCGCGTCATCACGCGGGAGGGCGCGCTGATCGCCGCGGGCGGGGCCGCGTCCCTGCTGCAGACGGCGCATCCCAAGGTGGCGCAGGGCGTGTACGACCACAGCTACACGGCGGACGATCCGCTGCGCCGGCTGCGGAACACGATGGGGTGGCTCTACACGGTGCAGTTCGGGACGCGCGAGGAGGCCGAGACCCTCAGCGCTCTCATCACGAAGGGGCATGAGAGCGTCACCGGGCCCGACTACGAGGCGAACGACCCGGAGTTGCAGGTCTGGGTCGCGTCCACCCTGTTCGCGGTGGCAGTGCAGTTCTACGAACTGGTCTTCCGGCGGAAGTTCGACGAAGGCGAGCTTGAGGAGTTCTACCGGCAGACCAAGGTCTACGCGACGATCCTCGGATGCCCCGAGGAGCGGATGCCGGAGACGTACGAGGAGTTCCGCGAGTACTACGCGGGCATGGTGCGGACCCTGGAGATCACCGAGGCGTCGCGGGCGATCGCGGAGCAGGTGCTGCATCCGCGGCTGCCGGGCGGGCCGCTCAACGCGCCCGGGCTGATGGCGATCCGGCTGCTCACCGCGGGACTCATGCCGGCCCCGATCCGCGAGCAGTACGGCTGGAAGTGGGACGCGGCGCGGGAGCGCCGGTTCCGGCTGCTCGTCGGGACGCTCGCGCGCGTCTATCCGCGGCTTCCGCTGAGGATCCGCACGCTGCCCCGGGCCTACTACCTGTTCACCACACGGCGGATGCTGGCGAAGGTGAAGCGGCGGCCTGCGATCAGGGTGCAGAGCTGAGCGGGCCACGAAGATGAGCGGCCGCGTGACCCACAGGCAGGTCACGCGGCCGCTCCTCCTTACGCGGTCCTCCCGCACCCGGCCCGGCCGGGAGGACCTTCTGCCCGGGCCCGCCGCCCGCCCGCCCGCTCCCCCCAGAGCCCTGGACGGACGGCGGCCCCGGTCAGAGCGAGGCGCCGGCGATGATCGCGTCGGCGGCCTTCTTCGCGGAGTCGACCGGGATGGAGAAGCCCACCCCGATGTTCCCCTCGCTGTTGCCGGCCGTGAGGATGGCGGTGTTGACGCCGACCACCTGGCCGGACGCGTTCACCAGGGCGCCGCCGGAGTTCCCCGGGTTGATGGCGGCGTCCGTCTGGATCGCGTTCTTGATCACGGTCTGCTGCTGCTGGGACAGCTGCCCGCGCAGCCCCGGCGGCAGCTGCTGCTGGTCGTCGCCGCCCTCCTGGATCTGGCGGCCGAGCGCGCTGACGATGCCGGACGTCACCGAGCCGTCCAGCCCGAGCGGGCTGCCCACGGCCAGCACCTGGTCCCCGACCGCGAGAGCGCCGCTGTCGCCCAGCGTCGCGGGCTTCAGACCCGACACGCCCGCGGCCTTGATCACCGCGATGTCCTGGCCGGTGTTGGCGCCGAGGACCCGCGCCGAGGCCGTCCGGCCGTTGCTGAACTTCACCGAGACCTGCCGGGCACCCGACACGACGTGCGCGTTCGTCATGATCACGCCGTCCGAGCGCAGGATCACGCCGGACCCTCCGGACACACCGGACGCCGTCTGGGCCTGGATCGACACCACGCTCGGCTGGACGGCGGCGGCCACCTGCGCGGTCGTGCTCTTGGACGTGACGCCCGCCACCGCCGTGGGGCTCGCGTACACGGTGCTCTGGTGCGTCAGCGCCAGCGTCATCGCCGCACCCGCGCCGCCCGCGCCGATGGCCAGCGCGGCGGCGGCCCCCATGGCGGCGAGCCTGCGCCGGGCGGTGCCGAACGGTCCGGGCCGCGGCGTCACCGGCTGAACCGGTGGCGGCGGCGGGACGTTCCCCGTCCACATCCCGTGCGGGGCGAAGTCCGGTCGTGCGGGCTCCCATTGCGGCTGTTGCGGCCGGTCGGCGTTCATTTGGACCCCCTGTCGTCCACTCACCACTGAGCATGCGTCCCGGGCCTGCAGGGCGCCTGGAGCCAACCTGAAAGTGTGCTGAACGCCGAAATGTCATAAAAAACCGCGGCCGAGGGGGCACTCCCTCGGCCGCGGTCCCGGCGGATCCCGCCGAACGGCTGGCCAGGGCGCGGACTCCCGCTCCCCGTCGAGACCGGGGCGCGCCCTGTGCGACCCACCTAAACGCACGCACCTGAACGTTCCCTGAACGTCCCCGGCCCCTTCCCAGGAAGCGACGCGGTTGCGCTTTAGAGGTCGTCCAGGCGGAGGACGACTCTGAAGGTGGCGCCTTGTCCTGGGGCGGAGTCGGCTTCGACGGTGCCCTCGTGGGCGGCCACGAGGGCCGCGACGATGGCCAGGCCGAGGCCGGCGCCGCCGTCGTCGCGGGAGCGGGCCTGGTCGGCGCGGTAGAACCGCTCGAAGACGCGGTCGGCCTGCTCGGGGGAGAGGCCGGGGCCCTCGTCCGACACCGACACGACCGCGGCCGGCGCGCCGCGCAGCGTCCCCGGCGAGAGCCGCACCTCGACCGGCGTGCCCTCCGGGGTGTGCGCGATCGCGTTGGCGAGCAGGTTTCCGAGGACCTGGCGCAGCCGCGGCTCGTCCCCCCGCACCTGGTACGCCAGACCTCCCTCCACCGATAGGTCGATCCTGCGTTCGGGCGCGAGAACTCTGGCCTCCTGGACAGAGTCGGCGGCGACGGCGAGCAGGTCCACCGGGCGCCGCTCGATCGGACGCTGCCGGTCCAGCCGGGCGAGCAGCAGGAGATCCTCCACCAGCAGGCCCATCCGGGCCGCGGTCTCCTCGATCCGGCCGATCAGCCGGTCCAGCTCAGCGGGGCTGCGGGCCGCGCCCTGCCGGTAGAACTCGGCGAAACCGCGGATCGCGGTCAGGGGGGTGCGCAGCTCGTGGCTGGCGTCGGCGACGAAGCGCCGCATCCGCTCCTCGGAGCGCACCGCCGTCTCCTCCGAGCGGCGCGCCGCCGCCTCCGACTCGGCGCGCGCCCCGAACGCCGCCTCGATCTGCCCGAGCATGGTGTTCAGCGACCGGCCGAGCCGGCCCATCTCCGTGCGCGGATCCACCTCCGGGACGCGCCGGGACAGGTCGCCGGCCGCGATCGCGCCGGCGGTCTCCTCCACCGCGGACAGCGGGCGCAGGCTGGCCCGGACGACCCACACCCCGAGGACGACCAGGACGGCCAGCACCAGCAGCCCCACGATCGCGTCGATGGCCACCAGCCGACGGACGGTGCGGTCGATCTCGTCCAGGCTGAACGCCAGGACGATCACGGCGTCGCCGGGGAGCGGCTCGGCCAGGATGCGCCACTGCGAGCCGCCCGTCCCGGACACGGTGAACGGACGGTCGATCCGCCCGCTCAGATCCGCCGGAAGCCGCGGATGGCCGGTCTCGCTCCACGCCGGATTCTGCCCGAGCGAACGGCCGTCACTGGTGCGGATCTGCCCGTACATCTCGCTCGGAATCCGCACGGTGATCTGCGCGGCACCGCTGCGCAGCTGCGGGACGACCTGGTCGACCGCCCGCCCCACCGACGCGCGCAGCTGGTCGTCTGTCCGGCCGACCAGGTACTGCCGCAGGACGGACGCGCCAGCCGCGCTCATCACCGTCATCCCGAGGGTGACGAGGACGAGCATGCCGGCGAGCAGCTTGACCCGCAGCGACGTCCGTCCCCACAGGTGCTCGATGCCCCGGAACGGCCGCCGGGGCGGGGTGCCTCCACCGGCGCCCGCCACCGTGGCGACCGCCGGGACCCGCGTGGCCATCAGCCCGTCTTCGACGGCTCGCGCAGAACGTAGCCGACGCCGCGCAGGGTGTGGATGAGCCGCGGTTCGGTGTTGTCCACCTTGCGGCGCAGCGCGGACACGTAGGACTCGACGATCCCCGCGTCGCCGCGGAAGTCGTAGTTCCACACGTGGTCGAGGATCTGCGCCTTCGACACGACCCGTCCCGCGTTGGCCATGAAGTAGCGCAGCAGCTTGAACTCGGTCGGCGACAGCTGGACGGCCCTGCCGCCGCGCCATACCTCGTGGCTGTCCTCGTCCAGTTCGACGTCCGCGAAGACCATGCGCGGGGGCGGCTCCGTGACCCCGCCGCGGAACCGCCGCAGGACGGCCCGGATGCGGGCGATGACCTCCTCCAGGCTGAACGGCTTGGTGACATAGTCGTCGCCGCCGATCGTCAGCCCCTTGATCCGGTCCTGGACGGCGTCCCGCGCGGTCAGGAACACCACGGGGGTGTGGTCGCCGCCGGACCGCAGCCGCCGCGCGACGTCGAACCCGTCGATGTCGGGCAGCATCACGTCCAGCACGATCAGGTCCGGGCGGTGCCGCCGCGCCGACTGCACCGCGTCCGCCCCGTTGGTGGCCGTCACCACGTCGAACCCGGTGAAGCGCAGACTGCCGGCGAGGAGCTCCAGGATGTTGGGTTCGTCCTCGACGACGAGCAGCGTCGCCTCCGCCGCCCTGCCGCCGTTCACCGTACGTTCAACCACTGAACAGTCCCCCTCCACATCTTCGCAGAGGTTGCCATCTCAACCTGAACGTCCCCTGAATGCGCGCAGAGGATGGGTTGAGTGCCCGCACAGGACGGTCTCCACCGTTTCTACTCGTGGAGTGTGCGGATCGCCCGCATCGCCTCGCGGCGGGCGTCTCCCGACAGGACGTCGATGTAGACCTTGCCGTCCAGGTGCCCGCATTCGTGCTGCAGGCAGCGGGCGAAGTACCCGGTGCCCTCGACGCGGACGGGCTTGCCCTTCATGTCGACGCCCTCGACGACGGCGTGCTCGTACCGGGGGGTGTCGAAGCGCAGGCCGGGGACGGACAGGCAGCCCTCCGACTCGACCAGCAGCTCGCCGTCGGCGGCGACCAGTTCCGGGTTGACGACGTGACCGATGTGGCGGCGCCCCTGGTCGTCCTCGACGTCGTACACGAACAGCCTCATGCCGACGCCGATCTGGTTGCCCGCGAGCCCGGCGCCGTCCTCCTCGTACATGGTGACGAACATGTCGTCGATGAGGCGTTCCAGCGACACGTCGAACGTCCGGACCGTGTCGCACTCCGTGCGCAGGACCGGGTCCCCGAGAAGCCTGACCGGGCGGGCGGTTCCGCGGCGCGAGTGGGTCCGTTTTCTCACACCCGGGATCCTATAGAACGAGCGCGGCGGTGCCCCGGGCCTGCTGGAGGCGCCGGGCGCACCGCCTGACGGAAGAGCGGCCGTTCTACAGCTCGATGGGGCCGCGGGGCTGCTGGGGCGGGAGGGGGGCGGTCGCGGGGCCGCCGGAGTCCTCGGCCGGACGGGCGGGCTTGGCCTGCTGCGGGGCGGGCGGGGCCGGGGTGTCGGCGGGCGGGGCCGGTTCCGGCTTCTTGAGCGGGGCCGCGGTCTGCGGCGGGTTCGCCGGGGCGGCCGCCGGTGCCGGCGGTGCGGCCGGTGCCGCCGGCGCGGGCTTGGGGGCGGCGGGCTTGGACGCGGCCGGCATCGGCTTCGGGCCCGTCGAGGTCGACGAGGACGACGAAGACGGCGAAGACGCGGGGGCCGGGCTCGCCGGCGGGGCCTGCTTGGCCTGGGCGCGCGGCGGCGGGCTCTGCCGGACGGCGTCCTCGACCATCTTCTCCAGCGGCCCCGCCTCGTTCTCGGCGGTCAGCAGCCGGTGCAGGGTGTCGCTGATCTCGGTGAGGCGCTGCAGGGCCTGGGTGTGGTTCTTGGTGAGCGAGGTGAGCCGCTGGGTCGCGCCCTCGTTGATCACGCTGGCCCGCCGCTCGGACGCGGTGAGGGTGCGCTCGGCCTCCAGTCGCGCGCTGGTCACCGTCTGCTCGGCCTCCTGCTTGGCGGCCGACAGCACGCTGTCCGACTCCTTCTTGGCCGCCGCCAGCATGTGGTCGGCCTTCTCCTGCGCCTGGCCGAGGTTCTTGTCGGCGTGCGCGCGGGCGTCGTCGACGATCCGCTTGGACTCCTGCTCGGCGTCCTTGCGGATCTCGGTGCCCTTGGCCTCGGCCTCGGCGACCTTGTCCTGGGCCTCGTCCTCGGCGAGGTTGATGATCTGCCGGAGCCGGTCGCTCAGGTCGTCGCCGGTGGGCTTGCGGGCCTCCCGGACCTCGGCCATCTCGCGGCGGATCCGCTCGACCTCGTCCTGTGCCCGGGCGAGCCGGGCCTCCAGTTCACGGTGCTTCTGCTGGGCACGGGCGATGTAGTCGTCGACCTGGCGGCGGTTGTAGCCGCGCATGACGATCTCGAAGGACTCTTCTTGGAGGAGGTTCGGCAGGATTTCGGCTTCGTTGCTCATGATGCCTTGGGGGTCGTTGGCGGGGATCAACACCCCGTCAGGGTCGGTTGAGATGCGATCCTCGCCCGCCGCTGAGCGGCCCACGGTGGGGAGACGTCAGGACGACTCTTGTCCGGTCCACCCCATTCGCGCAACCGGAACGCACTTCTCGCTGCCGTTTCTTCATCTGGGCGGGCGCGACAAACCATCCAATCTCCGGAAAAATCGCGCCCCGAGGGGCGGCTACCATCGGCGCCATGAGCTACCTGGGAGCGTTGGGTGCGGACCGTCCGTCGATCGATCCCACGGCGTGGGTCGCGCCCGGCGCGGTCGTCGTCGGACGGGTGACGCTGGGCCGCGCGTCCAGCGTCTGGTACGGCTCGGTGCTGCGCGGCGACGACGAGGAGATCGTCGTCGGCGACGAGTGCAACATCCAGGACCTGAGCTGCATGCACTCCGATCCCGGTATGCCCGCGGTCCTGGAGGACAGGGTCAGCCTCGGCCACAAGGCGATGGTGCACGGCGCGCACGTCGAGACCGGTTCGCTCATCGGCATCGGCGCGATCGTGCTGAACGGCGCCCGCATCGGCTCCGGGACGCTGATCGCCGCCGGCGCGCTCGTCCCGCCCGGCAAGAAGATCCCGTCCGGGGTGCTCGTCGCCGGCACGCCGGGCAAGATCGTCAGGGAGCTGACCGACGACGACCGGCTGGTGCTCCAGTACACGCCCGAGGTGTACGTGAAGAAGGCGGAACGGCACCGCGACGCCCGGTGGGACTGACGTCAAGGTCCTGTTGATAATTCCCTGACCTGCGACGACGCGGCGAATGGGCCGGTGGGCGGCACCTCGGCCGGTTTCGGCTGACTACCATGACCATCGTGGTGTGGGGACCGGGCTATGACAGTGCTCCGCCGCCCAGCCCCCAGCAGGGGCAGGATCCGTTCACGGAGGCAGAGCGCGACACGAGGGCGATGGTGGCCGCCGCATGGTGGCCGTCGGCGCCTCCGCAGCAGCGCCATCACGCCATCGGCGGCCGCATGCTCGTCCTCCCGGACGGGACGTGGTGGCTGTTCGGCGCGTGGGCCCGCTGGTACCGGCTGCACCCGTCCGACGGCCAGTGGTACCTGTGCCCGCCGCCCCGCGTCCCCGCCGTCCGGATGGCGGCGAGGCCCGCGCAGCAGGCGCCCGGGCAGGTGCCGGCGCTGCCCCCGCACGTCATCCCGGCCGGGCCCGACTTCTCCTATGACCCGCCGTCCGGGCTGCCCTTCGTCGCGCACGGGTTCGCGACCGAGCTGACCTCGCGGGTCCGGTCGACCGTCGAGTCCGCGGCGACCCTGCCCGCGCCGGACTACCCGCACTGGTGGCGGGAGTTCACGAACGAGACGCCGTCCACGGTCGCCGTCGCGTGGGGCGTGATGCTGTGGTGCTCGGCCGCGCCCGCGTTCGACTCGCGGCTGGACAAGCAGATGCTCGACCTCTGGAAGCCCTACCGCGCCAAGCCCCTCCCGGACGTGGACGGCCCGCGCTGGCTCACCCCGCCCGCCCTGGAGACGCTCGTCGCGCTCTACTCCGAACGGCTCCGGGCCAGCCGGGTCGACGCGGCGGTCGTCGTGCTGCGGACGATGTGGGCCGTCGCGAGCGCGCTCCGTGACGACATCCGGTACCAGGTCAGGGCGGACGCGCTGCTCGCCATTCTCGGCACCACGCTCGCCAACCCGACGGTCGACTACGGGGCACTGCCGTACGGGGACCAGGCGATCGTCCAGCAGTGGCTTACCCGGTGCCCGCCCAACCTGGTGCCGGCGCTGCGGAACGAGAGTTCGCCAGGCGACAACTTCAGGCACGCCTTCTACACGCTCAGCGAGCTGATAGCCGACCTCTCGGGCGACCCCTCCGAACCGGCCTACATCGAGCCGCGGCTGGTGGCCGCCGCGTTGCTCGCCGCCGACCTGGACGTCGTCCGCAAGGACATGGTGGGCACCATCGTCCCCTGGCTCGACCCGGAGATCCGCTACACGGTGGAGGCGGTGTCACGGCAGAAGGGCCATCCGCTTCGCCGCCTCTGGCCGCAGGACATGCGACTCCCCGAGCCGCTGCGGTCCGCCGCCGGGTCCGGCCCGGGCGCCGAGTCGCTGCTCGCCGCGATGTACGAGGTCGACCTGGCGTGGTGCCGGCTCGGCGGCATGCCCGCCCGGCCCCGCGGCTTCCCCGTCCCGACCGCGGTCATCGCCGGGATCATCGGACGCAACCGGGCCCGCGCCACGGCCGCCGCCCCGACCTCGACGTCGACCCCGTCGCCCGACCCGTCGCCGTCGCAGCCGAACCCGCTCGGCATGCAGAGCCAGCCCGGCATCGCGCCCGGCGCGTCGCCGCAGGGGGCGCCGCCCGAGCCCGACCGCCCGTTCGTCCAGCCGCCCGCCCAGCCCGGCTGGGAGAACGCGCCCGGTCCCGCCGCGCAGGGCCCGAACCAGCCGGTCGGCCAGGGGCAGCAGGCCGCGTTCAACTCCCCGGGGTTCGCCGCCCCGGATCCGGGGATGGGCGGTCACTCGCCCGCCGAGGAGGACAAGGACGAGGGGAACGCCGCGCCGCCTTACACCGAGCTCGGGTTCCAGCGTTCCGGAGCGGCACCGCCCGCGCCCATGCAGAATCCCGCACCGGCGCCGATGCAGAGCCCGCCGCCCGCGCCGCCCCAGCCCGCGCCGCCTGCGCCACAGCCTGCGCCGCCTCAGCCTGCGCCGGTTCAGGCGAGCCATGCGCCCGCTCCCCAGCCGGAGCTCGGCGGCTTCTCCCCGCCGGAGGAGGAGAAGCAGGACGAGAACTTCGTCCCGCCGTACACGCAGCTGGGCTACCAGCCCGCCGGCGCCGCTCCCGCACCCCAGCCGAACGTCCCGCCGGGGCCGCCGAACCCCGTCGCGCCTCCAGAGCCGCAGCTGCCCCAGCCCCAGCCCCAGGCGTTCGACCCGTATGCGACGCGCGTGGAGGGCAAGGCGGGATCCCCGCAGCCGGCCGGGCCCCCGGTGCCCCCCGCGCCCCAGCAGAACCAGCCGCCCGGCACGCGCGTCCTCGGGCCGGGAGACCTTGAGGACGAGCCGGGCCCGCCGCCGCCCGTCCCGGGAGCCGGCCCCGGCACCGCCGTCATGTCCCAGACGATGGTCGGCGACTTCGACTTCCTGGACGACACGCCGTCCCCGGAACAGCCCGTCCACGAGATCCCACCGCCGAGCGACCGCAGCACCCGCCGCGTCCTGGAGCGGTTCGGGTTCGGCTTCATGTACGGCGAGCACGACGCGGCGGCCTTCCTCGGCGACCTGAAGAAGCAGGCCCAGGCCTGGAACGCGCCGGCGGGCGAGGAGGCCGAGCGCACCCGCGTGGACGGCGCGCCCAGCTCGATGAAGTCCGGTGTTCCCGGCGTGCTGCTGGTCGGCAACCCGCACTCGGGGCAGCGCCGGCTGTCCCGGATGATCGCGCTGACGCTCGCGAACGCGGGGCTCGGCGACGGGTCGATCCGCGCGCACGACGCCGAGGACGTCCGGAACGCGCCGCCGGAGCGGGTCGGGCAGCTCCTCGGGCAGCCGGGCCCGGTGATCCTCTTCGAGCGGCTGGACGTGGCCGTCACCAGCGCGGCCGACCCGGTGGCGGTCGTCGGGGCGGTGCGCCGCGCCCGCCGCGACCCGGTGAACACCACCCCGGTGATCGCGACGTGCGAGCCGCGCGCGTACAAGCGCCTCCTGCAGGACCATCCGAAGCTCGTGCAGTCGTTCCGCGTCCACCGGCTGCCCGACTTCAGCGACCTCGACAACCGGATGACGCTGCTGCACCTGCTGGCGGACGAGCGGCGCGTGACGATCGGGGCGTCGGCGCTGGAGGTCGTCCGGGCCGACCTGGCGCGGCTGCGGGGCCCGGGCGACCTGGTCAACGCGCGCCTGGTCGAGGCGTATCTGGACCAGGCGGCCCAGCGGAACATGGAGCGCGCCGGCGCGTCCCACGACCGGCTGGTGCTGACCCCGGACGACCTCGCGGGCGTCGCCGAGGGCATCGAGCCCGCGCTGCGCCCGCCCGGCGACATCGACGGCTACATGCGGCAGCTCGACCAGCTCACCGGCCTGGACGACGTCAAGGCGGCGGTGCTGGAACTGGCCGACGAAGCGGGACTCGCCGCCGACCGGGCCCGGTACGGGGTGTCCCAGCAGGACGCGCGGCACCTGGTCTTCGTCGGGCCGCCCGGCACCGGGAAGACGACCGTGGCCGGGCTGGTCGGCGGCATCTACGCGGCGCTCGGGCTGCTGGAGTCCGGGCACGTGGTGGCGTGCCGCCCCGTCCACCTGGCGGGACGCGACCGGGTCGACACCGAGAACCGCGTCGCCGGCATGGTCGACCAGGCGCTCGGCGGCGTCCTGCTCATCCAGGAGGCGCACCGCCTCGACCGCAGCCCCGCCGTGGTGGACGAGCTGCTCCGCCGCATGAACCAGGGCGGCGCCCGGTTCGTCGTGGTGTGCTCCAGCCCGGCGGCGGAGATGGAGGGCTTCCTCGCCGGCAGCCCCGCGTTCCGCGCCGAGTTCGGCCGGATCCTGGAGTTCACCGGGATGGGCGACCGCGAGATGGTCCAGCTGTTCCAGGGCTACGCCGAGCGGGACCTCTACATGCTGGACGAGGAGTTGCGCGTCGAGCTGCTGAACCGGTTCGCGCGGATGCGTGAGGACCCGCAGTTCGCCTACGCGCGGACCGTCCGGGCGCTGTTCGAGCAGACGGTGGCGCGGCAGGCGGCCCGGCTCGCGGGCGCCGACGTCAACGCCGCCACCGTGGCCCGGTTGACGGCCCGCGACCTCCCCGAGTCGCCGCTGGAACAGATGCTCGGCGATTTCCACCAGGGCCGCTGACCAGGCTCCACGGCTCGCCGGCTGTCCGTGTGTCCCGGGACGACCGGGACACACGTATCAGATGGGCACTACCGGGGAAGGCTAGACAGTCCGGGGAACGGGCCCCTGGAAGCCGGTCGGTGCGGTGGTCGGAGGCCCGGGACGCCCCCCCCGGATGGACAGGGTCGGAGTGGCCCTCGAATGGTCCTCATGGGTCATGTGCCCGTCGGGGCGGGACGCGTAGCCTCGACTTGGGTGTGGGGAACGAACGGAGGTGGACGCGGTGCGCCAGAACCTCGATCTGCGCGTCCACGACCGTGTTGCGCTGGACGAGATCGAACTCTATGCCGAGATGCTCAGTGCGGTGGCGGCGGCGGAGCGGCCGCTGACCATCGCGGAAATCGACATGGTGCTCGGAGTGCGGTCCGACGAAGCCGGTCGTCGTGAGCTGACGCCACGGGATTGAACACCGCTGCCGGGGACGCCGATTCAGGGCGTCCCCGGTTCGTCTTTTCAGCCGCGCCGTAGTCCGGTGTCCAGGTCGCTAGTCTGTAACGAATCTCACTCCTGATCCGCGCCGCCCGCGCAGGCAGCCGCCGTGGGGGCCCGAACCGGTGGATGTTCCGCCAGATAGGGGCTGTCGCGAAGGGTATGTACCTCCTGATCTAGGGCAATCTTGTAGATGAGAGGATGGCGGACACCAGCCGAAGCTGGGGCAAAGGTTCTTTTTACGGCTGGTTGCGCCTACGATCCTCTGCGGACTGTTCCGGCACATCAGGAGAACGACGTGCGCTTGCGTCTCACGCCGCGTGAGGACAGCTTCTACGACATGTTCGCCGACTCGGCGAACAACCTGGTCACCGGCGCCAGGCTGCTCGTGGAACTCATCAGCGACGGCGCCGACCGGGCGGCGATCGCGGAGAAGATGCGCGCCTGCGAACACGCGGGCGACGAATGCACCCATGCGATCATGCGCCGCCTGAACGAAACGTTCATCACCCCCTTCGACCGCGAGGACATCTACCGGCTGGCCTCGACGATCGACGACGTGATGGACGAGATGGAAGAGGCCGCGGATCTCGTCGTGCTCTACAAGATCGACGAGTTCCCCAAGGGTGTCGTCAACATGGTCGAGGTCCTGGAGCGGGCCGCCGAGCTGACGGCCGAGGCCATGCCGCGGCTCCGCTCGATGAAGGAGCTCAACGAGTACTGGATCGAGATCAACCGGCTGGAGAACCAGGGAGACCAGGTCTACCGCAAGCTGCTCGCACAGCTGTTCAGCGGTGAGTACGACACGCTGACCGTGCTGAAGCTGAAGCAGGTCATCGACCGGCTGGAGGACGCGGCGGACGCGTTCGAGCACGTGGCCAACACGGTCGAGACCATCGCGGTCAAGGAATCATGAGCGTGGCCGAGGACTCCGGCGCCACCCTCATCCGCGAGCCCACGGCTGACGCCGAGGAGACACTGAGCGAGCAGGCCACCCGCCGGGTGACGGGCCGTGCCTGGCTCCTCCTGCTGGCCGGCGTGCTCGTCGTCATGATCGCGGGCGCGCTCGGGCTGCGGTCCGACGCGCAGATGGCCGTCCTCGTCCTGGTCGTCATCGTGTCGCTGGTGTTCGACTACACCAACGGGTTCCACGACGCGGCCAACGCGATCGCCACCGCGGTCTCCACCCGGGCGCTGACCCCGCGCGTCGCCCTCGGCATGGCCGCCGCGATGAACATGATCGGCGCCCTGCTCGGCGTCGGCGTCGCCAAGACCGTCAGCGAGGTCATCACCCCGCCCTCCGGCCTGCACGGTCTCACGGTCGTCGCCGCCGGCGTGCTGGGCGCGATCACCTGGAACCTCATCACCTGGTACTTCGGGCTGCCGTCGTCGTCCTCGCACGCGCTGATCGGCGGCGTCGTCGGCGCCGGGCTGGCCTCGCTGTCGTCGGTCAACTGGCACAGCGTCGTCGACAAGGTCGCGGTCCCGATGGTGGTGTCCCCGGTGGTCGGGTTCTGCCTCGCCTACCTGATGATGGTGGCGATCCTTTGGATCTTCCGGCACGCCAATCCGAGCCGGGTCGGCCGGCGCTTCCGGATCGCGCAGACCCTGTCCGCCGCGTCCCTCGCGCTCGGGCACGGGTTGCAGGACGCCCAGAAGACCATGGGCATCATCGTCCTCGCGCTCGTCACGACCGGCTACTCGGACGGCAGCACGGTCCCGTGGTGGGTGATCATCCTGTGTGCGGGAGCGCTGTCCGCCGGCACCTACGCGGGCGGCTGGCGCATCATGCGGACGCTGGGCCGCAAGGTGATCGAGGTCGACCCGCCGAAGGGCTTCGCCGCCGAAGCGACCGCCTCCGTCGTCCTCTACGCGACCGCCTTCATCTGGCACGCTCCAATCTCCACCACCCACACGATCACCTCGGCGATCATGGGCTCCGGCGCCACCAAGCGGATCTCCGCGGTCCGCTGGGGCGTCGCCGGCAACATCCTCATCGCCTGGGTCCTCACCATGCCCGCCGCCGCGGCCGTCGCCGCCGTCGTCTACTACATCGTCCACTTCTTCGGCGCGTGACCGTGCGACGGCCCGCCGCCCTTGTGGGGGCGGCGGGCCGTCGTGGTTCTTACTGGCCGGAGATGCGGTCGAGGGGTGGTGGGGGGATGGTGCCCTGGGCGGCGAAGTAGGCGACGAAGGTGTCCAGGTCGATGGCGCCCAGGACCTGGTCCTTGCCCTGGGTGAAGACGGTGAAGCCGTCACCGCCGCCGAGGAGGAAGTTGTTCGCCGCGACCTTGTAGGTGGTGGCCGGGTCGACCGGGGTGCCGCCGATGGTGATCGCGGAGACGCGGTCGCCGACGGGCTTCGAGCGGTCGATGGTGAAGTGCAGGTTCGCCGACGGCTGGAGGATCTTCTCGCCCGCGGACGTCCACTGCTGTTCGAGGAGGGCGTCGAGCTGCGCGCCGGTCAGCGACGTCACGCCCATCACGTTGCTGAACGGCTGGACCGCGAACGCCTCGCCGTAGGTGACGACGCCGTCGCCTTCGGAGCCGCTCGCCTTGTAGACGAGGTCGGTGCGGACGCCGCCGGGGTTCATCAGCGCGACCTGGGAGCCGAGGTCCTTCGTCCCGGCGAGCTGGCCGTCGGCGATGACGTCGCCGAGCGCGGTCTCGCCGGCCGGGGACGGGGTGCGGGTCAGGTCCGCGGTGATCTTGCCGATGGGCTTGTCGGCGATCGTGGAGACCCGGTCCTTCCACGTCTGGACGAACCCCTGCGTCGCCGGGTCCGGCGGGACGTCCCGCGTTACCACGTGGTTGTCGGCCTTCACCGAGGACCGGACGATGTCGCCGGTCCGCCGGTTCACCTTGAGGTTCACCTCGGTGATCACGCGGCCGAAGGAGGAGCCGGACGAGAACAGCCGCGGGTTCCCGTTCGGGTCCTTGACCGAGCAGAGGTACTGCTGGTGGGTGTGCCCGGACAGGACCATGTCGATCTCGGGGTCGGCCTCCTGGGCGATCCGGGTACCGGCGCCGGGGACGACGCCGCACTCGTCCGGCCGCTCGCCCGACTTGACCTGGTCGCCCTCGTGGACGAGCAGGACCATCGCGCGGACGTGCCGGCGCTTCAGCTCGCGGGCCGCCCGGTTCGCGGCGGCGACCTCGTCGTCGAACTTCAGGTCCTTGATGCCCTCGGCGGTGACGATGCTCGGGGTGGTCTTGGTGACGACGCCGATGAAGCCGATGCGCACGCCGTTGATGCGGCGGATCGTCCAGGGCCGGATCGCCGGCCGGTCGTTCTTCTTCAGCAGGACGTTCGCGCCGAGGTAGTCGAACTCGGCGCCGCGCCACCGGCCCGCCGGGGAGCACCCGTCCACCGGGTGGCAGCCGCCGTTCTGGATGCGCAGCAGCTCCTGGTAGCCCTCGTCGAACTCGTGGTTGCCGACCGCCGACGCCGTGACGCCCATGTCGCCCAAGAACTGCACGGACGGCTCGTCGTGGTAGGCGGCGGAGATCAGCGGCGAGGCGCCGATCAGGTCGCCCTGGGCGACCGTGAGCGTGTCGCGGTTCCGCAGTTGCTTGAGGTGGGCCGCGATGTAGGCGGCGCCACCGGCGGGGACGGGGTTCCCGTTCTCGTCGATGGCCGTCCCGGAGCTTCCGGACGGCGGTTCGAGGTTGCCGTGGAAGTCGTTGAGGGCCAGCAGCCGTACGGACGCGGTCGGTACGGGACGTGCCGCGGCGGGTTGCGCGGCCACGCCCACGACCGTCAGCCCCGCCGCGGCGCAGGCCAGGAAGGTGCGTCGTCGAGTCATTCTGTGGACGGTAGATTCGCCCGGCATACGGTTCCCGGCGGCGCGATGACGTTTTTGTGACAAATCGATCAGGGGATGCGCTGATCATGCAGTTCCTCCGGCCCCATAGGGTGTGGCCGTGAGTGAACTGCGGGCGCGGGGGACCCTGGCGGACGGTGAGGTCGCCGGGGCGCTGGCACTGGCCGAGGCCGCGGCGGAGGCCGACGGCGTCGGACCGCTGTCGGAGCACGCCCTGCTGGCGCTGCGGGCGGGCCGGTCCGGGATCGCGATCTCCGAGGGCGGCGTGATCGTGGCGTACGCGCACCTCGACCCGGCGACCGGGGAGGAGCCGGCGGCGGGGGAGCTGGTCGTCCATCCGGAGCACCGGCGCCGGGGCCACGGGCGGACGCTGCTGCGCGCCCTGCGGGACGAGGCCGGCGGGCCGCTGCGGGTATGGGCGCATGGTGATCTTCCGGCGGCCGCCGCGCTCGCGGCCGCCGAGGGGATGACGCGGGCTCGCGCGCTGTTCCAGATGCGGCGTCCCGCGTCCGGTCCGCTGCCGGAGCCGCGCGTCGCGGAGGGTGTGTCGATCCGCGCCTTCGAGCCGGGCCGGGACGAGGGCGCGTGGCTGGAGGTGAACGCCCGCGCGTTCGCCGACCACCCGGAGCAGGGCGCCTGGACGATGGACGACGTCCGCGAGCGCGAGGCCGAGGACTGGTTCGACCCCGCCGGCTTCTTCCTCGCCGAGCGGGCGGGCCGGCTCGCCGGATTCCACTGGACGAAGGTGCATCCGGGCGGGCTCGGCGAGGTCTACGTCGTGGGCGTCGACCCGGCCGCGCAGGGCCTCGGCCTCGGGCGCGCCCTCACCCTCCAGGGCCTGCGTCATCTGCGCGACATCGGCGTCGGCCAGATCATGCTCTACGTGGACGAGTCCAACGCCGCCGCCGTCCGCCTCTACGAGTCGCTAGGCTTCACCCGGTACGCCGTAGACGTCATGTACGGCACCGGCCCCGCCTGATCCGATTCAGGCCGCCTAAACCTGCGTGGGCATGTTCTGACCGGGACTTTGTACGCCTGAGCTGCGCTGTTAACCCGGCGTCCACGTCAAATCGGGACATTCTTCCCAAGGGTGCTCGTTCTCGTTCATCTGTCGTTCACCTGGATCGGGGCGGCTGGTCACCTCGCCTGCTTAGCGTCGTTTTCGACGGCGAACCCGTCGTCCGGCCGACGTGGGCCAGGGCGGGCAGGGGGACCCGCCCGACGAACTGACGAGGAGACTCTCCGGTGAAGAACGGTTCCCGACTCGCCGCCCTGGGCGGTGTTGTCGTAGCGGGGGCGCTGGCCCTCTCCGCCTGCGGGAGCGACAACAATACGACGGCGGGTTCGAGCAGCGCGCCGACCGGCGACATCGACTGCGCCAAGGCCAGCGTCAACGCGGCGGGGTCGAGCGCGCAGAAGAACGCGATCGAGGAGTGGACGAAGCTCTACTCCTCCAAGTGCGCGGGCGCCAACCTGAACTACAACCCGAGCGGCTCGGGTGCGGGCATCCAGGCGTTCACGAGCGGGCAGGTGGCGTTCGCCGGGTCCGACTCGTCCCTGAAGCCCGAGGAGGCCGCCGCCGCGCAGAAGCGCTGCCAGGGGAGCAACGCGCTGAACCTGCCCATGGTCGTCGGCCCGATCGCGGTGGTCTACAACGTCCAGGGCGTGGACGGGCTGAAGGTCTCGGCCGACACCCTCGCGAGCATCTTCTCCGGCAAGATCAAGACCTGGAACGATCCGGCGATCGCCAAGGAGAACGAGGGCGCCAAGCTGCCGGCCCAGCCGATCAAGCCGATCTACCGTTCGGACGAGTCCGGCACCACGGACAACTTCACGAACTACCTGCACACCACCTCGCCGAAGATCTGGACGTGGGAGAAGGCCAAGAAGTGGCCGAACTCCACCGGCCAGGGCGCCCCCAAGTCCGACGGCGTCACCAGCCAGGTGAAGAGCACCGCGGGCGCGATCTCCTACGTGGAGATGTCGTACGCGACGAACAACAAGCTGCAGACCGCACAGGTGAAGAACGGCGCGGGCGAGTTCGCGGAGCTGTCGCCGGACAGCGCGTCCAAGGCCGTCGCCGGGGCGAAGATCGTCGGTACCGGCAACGACGTCGCGCTGAAGATCGACTACTCGACCAAGGAGGCGGGGGCGTACCCGATCGTCCTGGTCACCTACGAGATCGCGTGTGAGAAGGGGCTGCCGTCCGAGCAGGCCGGGTTCGTCAAGTCCTTCCTCACCTACACCTCCAGCGCGGACGGTCAGAAGATCCTCACCGACCAGGGTTACGCGCCGCTCCCGCAGAGCGTGCTGACCAAGGTCCAGACGTCCGTGAAGGCCCTGTCCTGACAACAGACGACGGGCCCCCCGACAGCCCCGCCGCCGAGCAATTCGGCGGCGGGGCCGACGTGGGTTCCGCCGACATGATCAAAGGAGGACGTCCCGTGACGAGCGAGACCGGCGCCGCGACGGCCGCCGGCGTCAAACAGCGCGCGAGCGGGGTGCGGATGAGCACCGGCAGGGCCGGGGACAAGATCTTCGTCTCGGCGGCCCGCGGCTCCGGCATCCTGGTGCTGCTGATCATGGTCGCGATCGCGGCCTTCCTGGTGTGGAAGGCGATCCCGGCGCTCCAGGACAACAAGGCGAACTTCCTCACCGCCGAGGAGTGGGACCCGAACGCGACGCCGCCGAAGTTCGGCATCGCGCAGCTCGCGTTCGGCACCGTCGTGTCGTCGCTGCTGGCGATGCTCTTCGCGACGCCGGTCGCGGTCGGCATCGCGCTGTTCATCTCCTTCTACTCGCCGCGGCGGCTGGCGTCGGGGCTCGGCTACGTCGTCGACCTGCTCGCCGCGGTGCCGAGCATCGTCTACGGCCTGTGGGGCCTGGCCTTCCTGTCCAAGCACATGGAGGGCATCAGCACCTTCCTCAACGGGGCGCTCGGCTGGATCCCGCTGTTCGGCGGCGACTCGCCGGGCAAGAACTCGATCTTCACCGCCTCGGTGGTGCTCGCGATCATGATCCTGCCGATCATCTCGTCGATCTCCCGCGAGGTGTTCCTGCAGGTGCCGCGCGCCAACGTGGAGGCCGCCCTCGCGATCGGCGCCACCCGCTGGGAGATGATCCGGCTCGCGGTGCTGCCGTACGGGCGCTCCGGCATGATCGGCGGCGCCATGCTCGGCCTCGGCCGCGCGATGGGCGAGACGATCGCGGTCGCGATGGTGCTGACCTTCGTCCCCGGGATCAACATCCACATCCTGGAGAACGGCGGCGCCACGTTCGCGTCCAACATCGCCAACAGCTTCGCCGAGGCGTCCACCACCGGACGCGGCGCCCTGATCGCCTCCGGTCTGGTGCTGTTCGTGATCACCCTGCTCGTCAACATGGCCGCCCGCGCGGTCGTCGCGCGCCGGAAGGAGTTCGCGTGACCACCGTCTCCACCCGCAAGCCCGCGCCCGGCGCGGGGCTCTCCTCGGTGTCGGCCGGCCGCAAGATCAAGGACCGGGCCGTCCAGGGGCTCGTCTACCTCGCGTTCGCGCTGGCGCTCATTCCGCTGGTGTCGGTGCTGTGGACGGTCGTCGTGAACGGCGTCAAGCGGCTCGACCCGACGTTCTTCCAGTTCTCGATGAACGCCGTCAGCGGCAGCGACCCGGGCGGCGGCGCCTACCACGCGATCATCGGCACCCTGGAGCAGGTCGCGATCACCAGCGTGATCGCCGTTCCGATCGCCGTGCTCACCGCGATCTACCTCGTCGAGTACGCCGGAAACGGGCGGCTCGGCAAGATCATCAGCTTCACCGTGGACGTCATGACCGGCATCCCGTCGATCGTCGCGGGCCTGTTCGTCCTGGCGCTGTGGCTGCTGACGTTCGGGTTCGACTTCTCCGGGCTCGCCGGGTCGCTCGCCCTGACGATCCTCATGATCCCGACCGTGGTGCGGGCGACGGAGGAGATGCTGAAGCTCGTCCCCAACGACCTGCGCGAGGCGTCCTACGCGCTGGGCGTGCCGCGCTGGCGGACGATCTGCTTCGTCATCCTGCCGACCGCCATGACCGGGATCATCACCGGCGTGATGCTGGCCGTCGCCCGGGTGATGGGCGAGACCGCGCCGCTGCTGCTCACGATCTTCTTCACCAAGGCGATCAACAGCGACCCGCTCAACGGCCCGCAGGCGTCGCTGCCCACCTTCATCTGGGAGCAGGCCGCCGACCCCAACCAGAACTCGATCGACCGGGCCTGGACGGGCGCCCTCGTGCTGATCGGGATCATCATGCTGCTCAACCTCGTCGCCCGGTTCGTCGCCCGGCGCAAGGCCCCCACGGGCCGCTGACAGAGAAAGGAACCCTGACCCAATGGCCAAGCGGATCGAGGTCTCCGGGCTGCACGCCTACTACGGCGGCGTCCACGCCATCGAGGACATCTCGATGTCGATCGAGCCGCGCTCGGTGACGGCGTTCATCGGACCGTCGGGCTGCGGCAAGTCCACGTTCCTGCGCACCCTCAACCGGATGCACGAGGTCATCCCGGGTGCCCGCGTCCAAGGCAAGGTCATGCTGGACGACGAGGACCTGTACGACTCGTCCGTCGACCCGGTCGCGGTGCGGCGCGTCGTCGGCATGGTGTTCCAGCGGCCCAACCCGTTCCCCACCATGTCGATCTACGACAACGTGGCGGCCGGCCTGAAGCTGAACGGGGTGCGCCGCAAGGCCCGGCTCGACGAGATCGTCGAGGAGTCGCTGCGCGGCGCCAACCTGTGGAACGAGGTCCAGGACCGGCTCGGCAAGCCCGGCGCCGGCCTGTCCGGCGGCCAGCAGCAGCGGCTCTGCATCGCCCGCGCGATCGCCGTCCAGCCGCAGGTCCTGCTGATGGACGAGCCGTGCTCCGCGCTCGACCCGATCTCCACCCTCGCGATCGAGGACCTGATCGAGAAGCTGAAGACGCAGTACACGATCGTCATCGTCACCCACAACATGCAGCAGGCGGCCCGGGTCAGCGACCGCACCGCCTTCTTCAACATCGCCGGGACGGGCAAGCCGGGCAAGCTCATCGAGATCGACGACACCAGCAAGATCTTCGCCAACCCCGAGCAGAAGGCCACCGAGGACTACATCACCGGCCGCTTCGGCTGAGTTCGCTGGCATTCCTCTCCTCCTTCGGGCCTGGCGGCCCTCCATCGTCGAGAAATGCGGGCGATCGCCGGCATCGCTCCGGCTCGCCTTGCGGCTCGCTGCGCGATCAGTTTCTTGCTTCGCTCGAAACTGCCTTCGGACGCGATCGCGACGATTGAGGTTGTCGCATGGTTGCGGTGATGGCTTGGGTGGTCAGGGCGGCGGCCTTGCTCGCGCCAGCGCGGTATGCAGTGGGTTGGGTGGTTGCGGTGGTTGGTGCTGCTCCGTGATCTCTTGATCTCGGTGGCCCGGTCGGCGCGTCGTGGGGGACTTGAGGGTGGCGCTTGGCTGAGGATGATGGCTGATGTAGTCGTGTCGGTGTCCCGGGTTCTGTGGCGAGAGGCGGTATGGGTGTCGGCCTGAATGCCATGGGCGGGGTTCGTCGTGTGTTCGTGGCTTCGGGCATCGCGGGCCTCGTGCTGGTGGCGGGGTGTGCGGGGGATTCCCGTCAGGGGGCGGCCACCGTCCAGGCTGGACGGGTTCACTGCGGGCAGGGCTGGGGACGAGGGCATGCCGGGACGCGGACGCTGGTGGTGCACAACGGCGACTCTTCGGCGGTCGACGTCACCATCGTCGACCCGTCCGACGGGGCGATCTTCGCCGAGTTGGAGGACGTCGGGCCGGGGGCGACCCGGCCGATGCGGGTCAGCCTCGGTGCCGGGACGTACGCGGTCAGGTGCCGTCCGGAGGATGGGAACGCGGTCACCGGGCCGCGTCTGCGGGTGACCGGGGCGGGTTCGGGAGCGCGAGGGGTCCGGCCGCTTACGCGGAACGATCTGTATCCGGCGGTGCTCGCCTATCGGGCATATGTCGCCAAGGGGCTCGGCGTGGCGGAGGAACGCACGGACTCGTTGCGGGACGCGGTCCGGGCGGGGGACCTGGACGCGGCCCGGGAGGCCTGGCTGCCCGCGCACCTGGCCTATGAGCGGCTCGGCGCCGCCTACGGGACGTTCGGCGACTTCGCCGACGAGATCGATGGGCGTCCGGGCGGGTTGCCGAAGGGCGTGCGCGACCCGAAGTTCACGGGGTTCCACCGGGTGGAGTGGGGGCTGTGGCATGGGGAGTCCGCGGCCTCGCTGCGGAGGCCGTCCGAGCGGCTGGCCGGTGATGTGAGGGCGCTGCGGGACGACTTTCCGCGGCAGGAGATCGATCCCGGCGATCTCGGGCTCCGCGCCCACGAGATTCTGGAGGACACACTCCAGTTCGAGCTGACCGGGAAGGCCGACCAGGGGAGCGGGACGACGCTCGCCACGGCCGCCGCGAACCTCGACGGGACCCGGGCGGTGCTCGACCCGCTGCGTCCGCTGCTGAAGGACCGGATGCCGGGCCTCGACGGGATCGACGCCTGGCTCGACCGCACGTCCCGGCTGCTTCGGGCGCAGCACCGGCACGGGGAGTGGACGCCGCTCGACCGGCTGAGCACCATGGAGCGGGAACGCGTCGACGGCGCCGTCGGCGAACTCGTGGAGCGGCTGGCGTCGGTCGCGACCGTCGCGGCGGTGCGGAGATCGTGATGAGGGTGCCGGAGTGAGCGGGCCGGGGCGCCGGTCGATTCTGCGTGGCGCGCTGGCCGCCGGGGTCGCGGGTGCGGTGGCCCGAGGTGGTCCGGTCGCCGGCGGGGCGGCCCAAGGCGGTCCGGTCGCCGGCGGGGTGGCTCGAGGCGGTTCGCTGGAGCGGTCCAGCTCGTTCCGGTCGTTCCACGGTGTCCGTCAGGCCGGGATTCTGGAGGAGCCGCAGGCCCGCGCGATCGTCGTGGCGTTCGACGTGACCGCCGCGAAGCGGGACGAGCTCGGGGAGCTGTTCCGTGCGCTGACGGACCGGGCCAGGGCGCTGACCGGCGGTGGCGCGCCGCCCGAGGTCGGCGTCGCAGGGCCACCGCCCGACTCTGGCATCCTCGGCCCTGACGTCCCGGCGGGCGGTCTCACGGTGACGGCGGCCGTCGGGGCGTCGCTGTTCGACGACCGCTTCGGGCTGGGCTCGCGTCGTCCCGCCCGGCTGACCAGGATGCGGACGTTCCCCAACGACGATCTCGACTCCGCCTGGTGCCACGGCGATCTGCTGCTGCGGTTCGGGGCGCCCGACGAGGACACCGTCCTGCACGCGCTGCGGGACGTCTGCCGGCACACGCGCGGCGCGATGCAGATCCGCTGGCGGGCGAACGGCTTCAGCAGCCGGCCGCGCCCGTCCGGGGCGCCCCGCAACCTCATGGGATTCAAGGACGGCATCGCGAACCCCGACGTGACCCGCGCCGCCGACATGGACCGCCTCGTCTGGGCCGCGCGGGACGGCTCCGAACCCGGGTGGACGGCGGGCGGCACCTACATGGTCGTCCGGCTGATCCGGATGCTCGTCGAGTTCTGGGACCGGGTCGGTCTCGCCGAGCAGGAGCGCATCTTCGGCCGCGTCCGCGAGACCGGTGCGCCCCTCGACGGTGCGCACGAGAAGGACGTCCCGCGCTACGCGGAGGACCCGATCGGCAACGTCATCCCGCTCACCAGCCACATCCGGCGCGCGAACCCGCGCGTTCCCGAGACGGAGGGCAGCCGCATCCTGCGCCGCGCGTGGAACTACGACCGGGGTGTGGACGAGGCCGGGAACCTCGACATGGGTTTGGTCTTCACCTGCTTCCAGCAGGATCCGCGGCGACAGTTCGAGGCCGTCCAGGAACGGCTGGAGGACGAACCGCTCACCGACTACATTTCTCCGTTCGGTGGAGGCTATTTCTTCGCACTTCCGGGTGTCGTGGACGGCTCGGACCACTTCGGCAGGGCATTGCTCGTGTAGGCGGCTTGGGACCTGCATCGGCGGCGGGCCTCGTGTCGGCGGCGGGATTCGTGTCGGCGGTGGGGACCTGTGTACGCGGCGGGGCCCCGTACAGGCGGCGGGACCCGCGCGGCGAAGGAGGAGATATGCGCAAGGCCACGGTGATGGCCGGTTCGGTGGTGATGGCCGGAGCGCTCGCGGCCCTGGGCGGCGGCTGCGCCTCCGGGAAGGGAGCCGATGGGAAGCCCCCCGAACGCACAGTGGGAAAGCCCGCTTCGAGTCGCACCCCGATCAGGCACGTGGTCGTGATCTACGGGGAGAACATCTCGTTCGACCACTACTTCGGGACGTATCCGAAGGCCGCGAACACCGACGGCACGCCATTCCACGCGGCGAAGCGCACACCGAGGGTGGACGGGCTCACCAGGAGGCTGCTGACGAAGAACCCCAACCGGTACAACCCCAAGCGGCTGAGCCCGTCCCAGGCCCTCACCTGCGACCAGAACCACGGTTACGCGGCCGAGCAGAAGGCCGTCAACGGCGGTCGCATGGACAAGTTCGTCGAGTTCACCGAGCACGACAAATGCACCGGGCAGCCGATTCTGTTCGGCGAACCCGGCCTCGTCATGGACTACTACGACGGCAACACCGTCACCGCCATGTGGAACTACGCCCAGAACTACGCCATGAGCGACAACTCGTGGGATTCGGTGTTCGGCCCGTCCACCCCCGGTGCCCTCGACCTCATCTCCGGGCAGACTCACGGCGGTTACGCGGTCGACCCGAAGACGCACAAGAAGGTCTCGGATCCGTCGGTGGTGGCCTCCCCGGACGGTGAGGGCATCGGAACGGTCATCAACGACCCGGATCCCGCGTTCGACGACTGCTCCGGCGACAACCACACGTCCGAGAACAATCTCGCGGTGATGACCGGCCGGAACATCGGCGACCTCCTCAACGAGAAGAACGTCACGTGGGGCTGGTTCCAGGGCGGTTTCCGGCCGACCGGTACCGAGAACGGCTACAAGGTCTGCGGCTCGGTCCACGCCAATATCGGCAAGAACCAGGTCATCGACTACAGCCCGCATCATGAGCCGTTCCAGTACTACAGGTCGACGGCCAACGAGAAGCACCTGCCACCGTCGTCCGTTGCGGCGATCGGCCATACCGACCAGGCCAACCATCAGTACGACCTGGCCGATTTCGACGCCGCTCTGGGCGCGCACAACCTGCCCGCGGTGTCCTTTCTCAAAGCCCCCGCGTACCAGGATGGCCACGCCGGCTACTCCGACCCGCTGGATGAGCAGAAGTTCGTCGCCTCCACCGTCAACGAGATCCAGAAGTCACCAGAATGGTCGTCGACCGCGGTGATCCTCGCCTACGACGACTCCGACGGCTGGTACGACCACGCCCGCCCGCGCATCACCAACGGCTCCGACGATCCCGACCAGGACGAGCCCGCCTGCCGCCGCGTCAAGGCGTCCGGGGGATACCGGGATCGCTGCGGCCCCAGCCAGCGTCTCCCCATGCTCGTGATCTCTCCTTACGCAAGGGTGAACCACGTGGATCATCACCCGCTGGAGCAGGCGTCGATCCTGCGCTTCGTCGAGGACAACTGGTCCACCGCCCGGATTGGCGACGCCTCCTTCGACACCCGCGCCGGCACCCTGACCCACATGTTCGCCTTCCAGCACCCGCGGGCCCACCGAGTCCTCCTTGACCCCAACACTGGGGCGGTTGTTTCCCACTCCTGAGCACCGGCCAGGTGATGTCTGGGTGTAGCTCCAGTAGCTCCAGCAGGTCTGGCGGGTCGGATGCGTCCGCTGGTCCTGGCAGGGCCAGCTTGGCCCCACATCACGGCGGCGTCTCTCTTTGTTTCGAGCACATCCAGGTCGTCCTTGTTTCGAGCCCGTCCACGCTGTGTCGCCTTATCCGTTCATGGTCAGTTCCCCTAGCGATTAATTGTGGTGGGGGCGGCGCTGCGTACGGGGCCGCCCCTCCAAAGTCAAGGGCGCCTTCGGCGTCGCTTCGCGATGGGACTTCGTCCCACCCTTGACTTCGGAGCCTCTGCGGCCCCTGAGTGCAGCTTTCGTCGGGCAGGCTCCGCCTGCCCTCTGCCCGACGCGCCGCCCCCACCCCAGCCACGAGGGAACATTCACCCGTCCAAGAAGCCCGTCCGTCCAAGAAGCGCGTCCGTCCAGGAAGCTCTTTCAAGTAGCGGGACCGGGAACTGGAAATGTCCGATCTGAGCATTGTTTGGCCTTTGTCTATTTTCTTTGAGGTGCGGATATTAGAGCTCCGAATATTGGCCGCCGGAGCATAAAATGGAGGTCAAGCAGGTATCATGTAAGCATGAGTTCAATCGCGGTCGATCTTGACGTGGCGTCCACCATGGAATTGGTGAACGCCGCGTCTGCGATCGCTGCCGAACTCGCAAGACGCACCGCGCCGGAATCCGCACCCGCGTGCATGGAACTTACTGAAACCCTTGCCGCCGCCACCGACATGCACGAAGCCGCACTCGCCGGATTCATCGGCGTCGTCGACACCGGGCGCGAGGTTCAGCGGTGGGGATTCCCGTCCACGCGGTCCTGGCTTCGGTCACGGCTGGGCATGCGCGAATCCCGCGCCAAGGAACGCCTCAACCTGGCGCGCCAGCGGCACCGCCTCACACAGGTCACTGCCCGCTGGACGACCGGCAACCTGTCCCTCGGCTATGCCGCCACCATCGCCGATGCGGTCGCCCGCCTCGACGATGAAGACTGCGCCGCTGCCGAGGAGATCCTGCTGGGGATGGTCGATCAGGATTTCTCGGCCGGGAAGGTCGCCTCCTTCGGCAAACGGATCCGTGATGTGATCGCCGAACGCGACGGCATCGAAGCGGTCCCCGAGGATGCCAAGCGCGGGTACGAGCGGTCCTGGGTCGACTCGACCCGTTCGCTGGACGGTGGCCGCTACATCAAGGGCTGGCTGAACGCCGAAGACGCCGCGATCTGGGACGGGACACTCGGCCCCCTGGCCAAGCCCGCCGGAACCGACGACCAGCGCGACCTGTCCGAACGCACCGCAGCGGCCCTCACCTGCGTCCTGTCGGGCGGGCACCGGGCCACCAAGGTCACCCTCATCTGCGACCTGGACACCCTCACCGGCGGCCAAGCCCCCGCCCGCCTCACCGACGGCACCCCCATCCCCGCCGCCCAAGCCCGCCGCATCGCCCTCAACGCAGGCGTCTCACCCCTCCTACTCGGCAAGGGAAACATCCCCCTCTACCTCGGCCACAAGGTCCGATTCGCCACCGCCCCCCAGCGCCAGGTCCTGGAAACCCTCTACCCGACCTGCGCCGTCCAAGGCTGCGAAGTCCCCGGAACACTGTGCGAAATCGACCACGTGAACGGATGGGCCCTCGGCTCACCCACCGACATCGACCAACTCGCCCTCTGCTGCGGCTGGCACAACCGCTACAAACACACCAACCCAGAGCGGCTCCGCATCACGAAGGACGAAGACGGCCGCTACACCTACCGCACCCGCCCGCCCGACAGGGACGAACCCGCCCTCACTACCCCATCAGCCTGGCCCACGCCGACCAGTCGTCCACCCCCATGCCAACAGGCCGCCTAGGACATCGTTTTCGTTTGGTTTGATCGGTGATGTTTCGCGGTGACGATGGTGGAGCGTCTGGTTCCAGGCGAGCCGTGAAAGCCGTTCCAGCGGGTGGTGCCGCCTGCACCGACGTACCCGCAGGGCGGTGGGCGGCGCCGCGCCGGCGACCGCGAGGTGTTGGCGGCGATCGAGTTCGTGGCCACCGCCGACTGCACCTGGCGGCAGGTCCCGCCGGTGTTCGCCGCCTCCTGGCAGATCATCTACCCTCGCTTCGCCGAGTGGAGCGGGTGCCCCGGTATGGGCCAAACTGCGCCGAGTCGTGCTGGACGAGCCAGGTGCGGGAACTGGCCACCGACGTGCACGGCATGAAGTTCGTGGACGCCGCCGACCGCGTGGTCGCCCGGATCGACACCCGCGACCCCGGTTCGGTCGAGATCATGCGCGGTGACCTGGTCGCGCTGCTGCACGAGGTCGTCGGGGACGTGGAGATCCTGTTCGGCGACTCGGTCCACACCCTGGAGCAGGACCAGGACGGCGTCACGGTCACCTTCGAACACGCGCCCGCCCGCCTTCGCGCTGGTGATCGGGGCCGACTGGATGCACTCCAACGTGCGGCGGGCGGCGTTCGGCCCCGAGGAGCGGTTCGTGGCGTTCAGGATCACTACTTCGCGTTCGCCAACACCTCCGCCCTGGGCGAGGACCGTTGGGTGACGATGTTCAACACCCCGGGGAAGATGACCGGGATCTACCGGTCGTGCAACCACGCCCGGCCAAGGCGTACTTCATGTTCCGCTCCACGCCGCTGGACCACGACCATCGCGACATCGCCGAACACAGGCGTCTGGTCAGCGCGGCCTTCGCCGCCGACACCTCCTGGCGTACGCGGGAACCGCTCGACTCGGCGCTGGCCGACCCCGACTTCTACTTCGACGCCCTGGGGCAGGTGCGAATGAACTCCTGGTCCACCGGCCGCATCGCGCTGGTCGGGGACGCCGCCTGGTGCGCCTCCCGGGCGCGTGCGCCGAGCTGGCACTGGTCGGCGCCTACCGGCTGGCGGGGGGAACTCGCCGCCGCAGGCGGTGACCACCGAGTCGCCTTCGCCCGCTACGACACCGTCCACCGGCCGCTGGTGGAGCGCAAGCAGCAGATCGGACCGAACGTGAGTCTCATGGTTCCCAAGACCGAGGGAGGCCGGTGCGTCCGCGCCGCCTGAGCCGGGACACCCCGAACCGCCGAGCCTGCGTCCCGCTCACGGTCACAAGCAGTGGAACCGGGCGCCACACCCAGCAGAGCGACCGCACACGTCGGTCCGCCTGCACAGCCCTGCGGCGACACCTGCCCTGCTGGTAGTGCTACGTAGCCGCTGGCGGCCAGTTGCCTCCCCACGGACTGGGCGCCAGTGGAGAATCGCAACTGGCCACTATCAGTGACCGGGGCGACCGACACCCGTCAGCGCATTCGCACCGCGTTTTTCCAGATGAGGTGTACCGGAGAGTCGATGCCCGGAAGCCTCCATCATTGCTACTTCCGGCGGGGCACCGCTGGAGGCGGACCTCTGTTGTGTTTACGCCTTCGCAGGTTGGCGGTGGTGCCGGTGCGCTCTGTTGCTGTGGCCGGATGAGTCGCGCCAGCGGTGTGGGCGGCCAGGCCTTGGTTGGCTTGCGGGGTGGGGTGACGGGTGGCCTTGACCGAGGCGGTGACGCTCAGACGTGTTGTGTGAGCTGTGAGAGTTCGGAACGTATCTGTGGTGGCGATGGCCTGTCGGCCGGATCTTTCGCGAGCAAGCTGGTCAGCAGGGGACCCAGAGACGTACCTGCGCGCTGTGGGGTGAGCGGTGGGTCGGTCAGGACGGCGGCCATTGCCGCTGTCGGACTCGGCCCGCCGAAGGCGGACTGCCCTTCAACGGCGTAGAAGAGCGTTGCCCCAAGCCCCCACAGGTCGGTGGCGGGTGTGCTCTCCAGCCCTCGGATCTGCTCTGGAGCCATGTAGGCCGGGGTGCCGATGATGGCACCTGCCTCGGTGAGCGTCGGGTCGCCTTCGAACCGGGCGATGCCGAAGTCGGCGAGCTTTATCGAGCCGTTCTGGCGGACGAGGACGTTCGCGGGTTTGAGGTCGCGATGAATGATTCCGAGTTCATGCGCCTCCGCCAGCACATCGAGGATGTCGATACCGATTGCGGCGACCCGTGCAGGAGGAAGCGGGCCCTCGCGCTCCACCGTTTTGGTGAGCGTCAGCGCTTTGACCAGTTCCATGACGATGAGCACGGAGTCCTGATCCAGGAGAACATCGTGGACGGTCACGGCGTTGCTGTGGTTGAGCTGTGCGGCGGCTCTGGCCTCGCGGAGCATGCGTGCTCGCATGTTCCTGCTTGCGTCGGGAGAGAGTCCGGAGGGTGGAAGGAGTTGTTTGATCGCCACCTGCCGGCCCAGAACGCTGTCCCTGGCGCGCCAGACCACCCCCATGCCGCCGCGGCCGAGTTCTTCCAGCGGTGTGAACCGGTCCGATGACGGCTGCGTTGGTTCCGAGAGGGTCGCTTGTGTCGTTCGCTGCACTGAGGCGGCGCGAGGCTGTGCTTCATACGCACGTTGTAGTCGGCGACGTTGGATCGCCAGGGAGATCCCGATGAGGACGATTGCGACGACCAGAACCGCGCCGATGACGAAGAAGATATTCGTATACCAAGGCGGTGCTGCCTCTGCTGCCATCGGCACTAAGAAACCTTCCCTGGCTCGCACGGACTCACGCTACCCACCGGTTCCACGCCGGTGTCCCGTGGACGCCACCATGTTGCCAGTTCAGGTTGCTCGATGGCGATCCCCAGACATCGTTTGTGGATTGCCGCAGAGTTGCAGGCTCGTCGTGTCCCACGATCAGCTTGGATCGCCGCCCAGTGCGCGAGACGCCCCGGCGCGAAGGTCTGTGGGGGCGCGTTGATGACGGTGATCAGCCGCTCCGCCACTTCGAGGGGATGCGTGAACGGGTACGTCAAGCGGCGTGACCGACCCGGGCAACTGGCCTGGTCGCCAGCACAAACACTAGGCGCGTCGCATTGCTGCACTGATCGACCCATCTTATGAAGGGGTGAGGGTGATCCATGGCGATTCGGTGATCCTCTAGTCTTGTGCGGATAATGATCACGGGTGAAGTGAAGGCCGTCGGTTCTTAGCTGAGTACGAGATTATTGGTGTGACCTGGATAGCGGCCATGGTCTTGTTCGTATTGGCCATTGTGACTTGGCCGCATCAGCCCGATCCTGAGCATACGCCCTTCTCCTTGTCGAAAGCTGGATGGGGTTTGGGGATGCTGGCCGTTGCTTTCGTGACCAGGGTGGTGGTGACCATGAGGCGATTCAGCTTCAAGGGCTCGGCTTCGCCCTAGGCGTGTGTGGTTGGGTGCTCGGCGGCCTGGTCGATTTCGCATGGGTCGTGCTCCCCCAAGACGGGTGCGGCGGGACCGGCTACGGCCAGTTCGCATGTCACTACCGGCCGGGCACGGTCCTCAACGTGCTCGGCGTGGTCGCCGCACTGTCGACGGGGCCCGTCGAGCTCAGTTGGCCCTTGAGCCGGAGCCGGTCGGCGCGACGGTCGTGGCGGCGTCACACAAGATCGCCAGTGCAGGTCAGGCCACCGGCAGCGATCGCGCCGCATTTATCGACTGTGGAGGGCCGCCGCGCCCGAAGGAGGAGAAAAATGCCTTAGGCGCGAGCGGGGGTCTTCTCTTCGGATTCGCCGGGGCGGTGGTCGGGGACGAAGCGGTAGCCGACGTTGCGGACGGTGCCGATCAGGGACTCGTACTCGGCGCCGAGCTTGGCGCGGAGGCGCCGGACGTGGACGTCCACGGTCCGGGTGCCGCCGAAGTAGTCGTAGCCCCACACCTCCTGGAGGAGCTGGGCGCGGGTGAAGACCCGGCCCGGGTGCTGGGCCAGATACTTCAGCAGCTCGAACTCCTTGAAGGTCAGGTCGAGGACCCGGCCCCGGAGGCGGGCGGTGTAGGTGGCCTCGTCGATGGTGAGGTCGCCGCTGCGGATCTCGCCGGGCACCTCGTCGGCGTCGGCGACGGCGGCGGCGCGGCCGACGGCCAGGCGGAGCCGGGCCTCGACCTCGGCGGGGCCCGCAGTCTGCAGCAGGACGTCGTCCAGGCCCCATTCGGGGCTGAGCGCGGCGAGGCCGCCCTCGGTCACGATGGCGAGCAGCGGGCAGTCGAGTCCGGTGGTGCGCAGCAGCCGGCACAGGCTCTTGGCCTGGACCAGGTCGCGGCGGGCGTCGACCAGCACGATGTCGGCCGGTGGCGCGTCGATGAGCGCGGACGCCTCGGCGGGCGCCACGCGCACGGAGTGCAGCAGAAGCCCCAGCGCGGGCAGGACCTCGTCGGAGGGCTCCAACGCGTTGGTCAGCAAGAGCAAGCTGCTCAAGTGCCGCCTCCCGTCTCAAAGACGTAGGACCCAGGCGGCTCACCCTCCAGCCCCGGCGAACGGCCAGCGGCTCGAAGACGAGGTGGCCATGAAGGGGCTTTCAGATGAACTCCATGGCCTCGTCGCCCGGATCCCTCACCCAAGAGCATAACCGAGTCACCCGGCGCGGCCATGGCGCGACCTGGCCAAGCCCCGCCGGCGGCGGATGAGACGCTTGAATCATGGCGAAGGGAACGATGCGGTACTGGGCGGCGGCGAAGGCGGCCGCCGGGACGCATGAGGAGCCGTACGACGCCGGGACGCTGGCGGAGGCGATCGCGGCGGCCCGGGACGGGCGCGGCGGGGAGTTCGCGCGGGTCGTCGGGCGGAGTTCGTTCCTGGTCGACGGGGAGCCGGTGGGGACCCGGCCGCACGATTCCGTGGCGCTGCCGGAGGGCGGCGTGGTGGAGGTCCTGCCGCCGTTCGCCGGTGGTTGATCTCACAGGGGAGTGATTCTCCGCCGCGCAAGGTCATTCTCCAGTGCGACCCTTTGCTGCCCGTTTGCGCATTAGGGTGTGGCGATCGCGTGCCGGAGTCCGAAGGAGAGACATGCGGAAAGTGCTGCTGGGGCTGCTGGTGCTCGCGGCCGTGGTGCTGGTCCTCGCGGACCGGTTCGGCGTCCGGACCGCGGAGAACAAGATCGGTGAGCAGGTGGCCGCGCAGTACAACCTGCAGGAGCGGCCCGAGGTCACCATTCACGGCATCCCCTTCCTGACGCAGGCGATCGGCGGCGAGTACAAGCACATCGAGGTGGCGATCGGCGACTGGACGGAGCAGGGCGTCACGGTCACCGGCGTCAAGGTCGACATGCGGGGCGTGAGCGCACCGCTGTCGGAGGTCACCAAGGGCAACGCCGCGAACGTCACCGCGCGCACCGCGACCGCCTCGGCCGTCGTCCCCTACGACGTGATCAAGAAGGAGGCGCCGAAGGAGGTCAAGCGGATCGGGCCGAAGGGCGACGACCTTTCCGTGGACATGACCGGCAACGTCCTGGGCGTCCCGGTGAACGGCACCGCGGTGGTGCAGGTCAAGCCGACCTCGAAGGGAATCGCGGTCACGCCGGTGTCGGTGGGGTCGAACGGTGCCCAGCAGATCCCGCTGGCGCTGGTGAAGCAGCAGCTGACCTGGGTCGTCCCGGTCGCCGATCTGCCCGTCGGGTCGCGGATCAGCGAGATCCAGCCGACCCCGGACGGCCTGCGGGTCAGCGCGACCGCCGAGAACGTGCGGCTGAACGATCTTCAGCAGAAATAGCCGCGGGCCCCGTGAACCGGTCCGGCGGGGCGTACGTGTCAGTGGTGTGGGTCCGACCGCGGATGAGGGTTTGCTTCGCGCCCTGTACAGCGAACACGCGGGTCCTCTTCTCGGATACGTCCTGCGGCTGACCGGCGGGGACCGAACCCAGGCAGAGGACGTCGTGCAGGAGACGCTGCTGCGCGCCTGGAAACACCCGGAGGCGCTGGCGGGACGTCCCGTCCGGCCATGGCTGTTCACTGTCGCGCGGAACCTGGTCGTGGACGCGCATCGCGCGAAACGCGCGCGTCCCCCGGAGACGGGCATCGACGAGCACGTCATGATGACCGCCGCGGGCTCGGACGACATCGACCGGGCGCTGGAGTCCTGGACGGTCGCCGAGGCGCTGGCCGGACTCAGCCCGCCGCACCGGGCGGTCCTGGTCGAGACGTACTACAAGGGCCGGTCCGTGGCGGAGGCGTCCAAGACGCTGGGCATCCCGCCCGGCACGGTGAAGTCCCGCACCTATTACGCACTGCGGGCGCTCAAACTCGCATTGGAGGAGCGGGGGTTGGCGCCATGAACGACTGCACGGACGTGCGCACCGCGCTCGGTGTGTACGTGCTCGGCGCGCTCGATCCCGGGGAGCGGAGCCAGGTGGAGGCCCACCTGGAGCGCTGCCCCGCCTGCCGGGACGAGCTGGCCGGGCTGGCCGGGCTGCCCGCGCTGCTCGGGCGGGTCGACGAGGAGCAGCTCGAAAAGATCGCCGGGCCGCCGCCCGAGCTCCTGGACGGGCTGCTGGTGAAGGCGGCCGAACGACGGAGGGGATGGCTCGGACCGCTGGGGCGGCCGGCCGGCGGGCGGGGCCGGGGGTGGGCCCCGCTCGCCGCCGCCGCGTGCCTGCTCCTGGTCGTCGGGGGCCTGTTCGGCGGGCTGCTGTTCCCGTCCCGGACGGGTGACGGCACCGCCGCGAAACCGCCGCCTTCCGCCACGTCGACGCCGGCCCCGACGACGGCGGGCGAGCGGATCACCGCCGAGAACTCGAAGTCCAACATCAAGGGCTATGTGGTGCTTCACCGGAAGCAGTGGGGCACGGAGGTGGAACTGCACCTCGCCGGGGTCAGGAAGGGGTCGCACTGCAAGCTGCTCGTGATCGCGCGGGACGGCCGCCGGGACGCGCTCGGCAGCTGGTACGTCCCGTACGACGAGGGCTACGGTGAGTACCGCGGGTCCACGATGTTCCCGCGCGGCCAGCTGTTCTCGTTCGAGATCGTCAGTGAGGACGGACGGCCGCTGCTCACCATCCCCACCTGACGGGACGGCTGTGGAAGAAGTCGCGGGCCTCCGGGGTTGTTCTGCGCGATGACCGGAGCATTGATCGCGGCGGCGGTCCTCATCGCGGCCACGGTGTTCGGCCTTCTCAGGCGGCACCGTGACGGCGTGCTGCGCGCTCGCCGGGAGAAGGGCGGCGAGATGGGCGAGACCGTCCGGCCGGACGACCTGGGCGCCGACCTGGGCGAGAAGGCCACGCTGCTGCAGTTCTCCAGCGCGTTCTGCGCGCCGTGCCGCGCCACCCGCCGGATCCTGGGCGAGGTGAGCGACATGGTCGAGGGCGTCGCGCACGTCGAGCTCGACGCCGAGGCGCATCTCGATCTCGTCCGCCGGCTGAAAATCGTCCGGACCCCGACCGTCCTCGTCCTGGACGAGGCCGGCCGCGTCGTCCGCCGCGCCACCGGGGCGCCCCGCAAACCCGACGTCATCGCTGCTCTGGGCGAGGCCATTCCGTGAGCCATACCGGGATGACCTGGGCTAAGACGAATGTCACTGTCTCGGAAGGCGAGACGGAAGTGACAGCGCGTGGATTGTCGGCTTAACATCGTGTCCGTGCGTTACTGGACAGAGCAGATGCTCACGAAGCGCCGCGCGGTGGACTTCTGCCGCGTGGCCGCCTCGCTCTGTCGCATGGCCTGAGGCATCGAGCCCGTCCGCCCCCGAGCACCTTTCCTTCCAGCTCGTACGCACGCTTCCACTCCGCCAGGAGCACCCCGATGCAGGTTGATCCGCGTGGGCCGCGTTTCGGCGCATATGTCACGACCGTCGTCCTCGTCGCGGTGCTGGTGACCGGAAGCTGGGCACTGCTCGCCGCTCAGGCCGTCGTGTTCGCCATCGCGACCCTCCTCGGCCTCCGGTACGCCCCGTACGGACTGGTGTTCAAAGTGCTGATCCGTCCCCGGCTCGCTCCGCCCAGGGAACTGGAGGACGCGGCACCGCCCCGCTTCGCGCAGGGGGTCGGTCTCGCGTTCGCCCTGGTGGGAACGGCCGGGTACGCGACGGGGATCACCTGGCTCGGAATCGGTGCCACCGCCCTCGCATTGGCGGCGGCGTTCCTGAACGCGGTGTTCGGGTTCTGCCTCGGCTGCGAGATGTATCTCCTCATCCGACGTACGACCGCGAAATTCCGCTCCGAGAGGGAGGTTCTCACATGAGCCGCTCAGACGTCCTGGTGGACACCGACTGGGTCGATGCGCACCTGGACGACCCCGGTCTCGTCCTCGTCGAGGTCGACGAGGACGTGTCCGCCTACGACAAGGGCCACATCCGTGGCGCCGTGAAGATCGACTGGAAGACCGAGCTGCAGGATCCGGTCCGCCGCGACTTCGTCGACCAGACCGGGTTCGAGCAGCTGCTGTCCGGCAAGGGCATCGCCAACGACGACCTGGTGATCCTCTACGGCGGCAACAACAACTGGTTCGCCGCCTACGCGTACTGGTACTTCAAGCTGTACGGCCACGACAAGGTCAAGCTGCTGGACGGCGGCCGCAAGAAGTGGGAGCTGGACTCCCGCGAGCTGGTCACCGACGTCCCGTCCCGTCCCGCGACCGAGTACAAGGCCAAGGCGCAGGACCTGACGATCCGCGCCTTCCGCGACGAGGTCGTGGACGCGATCGGCAAGCAGAACCTGATCGACGTCCGGTCGCCGGACGAGTTCAGCGGCAAGCTGCTCGCCCCGGCGCACCTGCCGCAGGAGCAGTCGCAGCGGGCCGGCCACGTGCCGACGGCGGCCAACATCCCGTGGTCGAAGGCGGCCAACGACGACGGCACGTTCCGGTCCGACGAGGAGCTCCGCGAGCTCTACACCGAGGCCGGCGTCGACCTGAACAAGGACACCATCGCCTACTGCCGCATCGGCGAGCGCTCCTCGCACACGTGGTTCGCGCTGCGCGAGCTGCTCGGCCTGGAGAACGTGAAGAACTACGACGGTTCGTGGACCGAGTACGGCTCGCTGGTCGGCGTGCCGATCGAGCTCGGCGCCGCCAAGTAAGTCCACGCGGTTATTCCGTGCACACGGAGATGGAGGAGAAATGACCCAGGGCTGCGCAGCGCCTGAGCAGACGGCGCATCTGCCTGCGACCGTCGACCTGACCAACGAGGCCGTCATCCAGGGGACCGTCACCCGTGACGGCACCCCCGTGTCCAGCGCCTATGCCCGGCTGCTCGACTCGACCGGCGAGTTCACCGCCGAGGTCGTCACGGGCGACGAGGGCGTGTTCCGGTTCTTCGCCGCCGACGGCGACTGGACCGTGCGCGTCCTCGCGGCCGGCGGGGTGAGCATCGACAACACCGTCACCGCGAAGACCGGCGAGGTCGCCGGGCTCCAGGTCGCGATCTGACCTGAGACCGCGCGTCCCCGAACCCCGCCGTCCCGCCCCACCGCGGACGGCGGGGTTCGCCGTTCCGGAGCCAGGACGGCCACGGTGCGCGAGCGGGCGAGATGAGAACGGGCCCGGTGATGCCGGGCCCGCTCCACTTGTACGGCCGCACCGTCACCGATGCGGCCGTCCCTTCAGAGCTGCGGCTTGTGTTACCGCTGCTCGTCCGGGTGCTCGTCCGTGGCGCCCTGGCGCTCGGCCGCGGCCGCCAGAATGGCGGCCTTGATCTCCGGCGCCGAGCTGCTCTGGCTGACCTGGAAGGTCAGCTCCGCGTGGTGGGTGCCGTTGACCTCGCCCCTGAACACCACCGTCACCTTCTCGTCGGCGTCGAGGCGATCCTTGTCGGCCGCCCACGCCTCTCCCCGGAGGGCCAGAGCGCCCTCCTCGGCGGCGGCGGCGGGTTCGTTGCTCTGCAGTTCCAGATTACGCAACGTTCTTCTCCTTCGATTTCCGTTGGGTCCCGTGAGGGACATCACGGTGAAGACCGTCCGAGAAGGAGGGGTGAACGCACCTTGCCCTTCATCCTGTGTGACCAGACAGAGCAAGGGCCCGGTGGATTCCGGGCCCTTGCTCTTGCTCGCTGGTTACTGGTCAGTTGCTCCAGAGGAGGGTGTTGGTGACCTCGACGCCGAGTTCGCCGGCGGTGGCGAAGACGCTTCCGTCGCGGCCGCCGGTCGGGCCGCCGCTGGACCAGTAGGACTGGGCGTAGATCACGTTCGCGCCCTGCGTCCAGGTCCGCGTCCAGTACGCGGGGTCGGCCTGGGGCTGCGGCAGGCCGCTGGCGTCGGACGGCGTCAGCAGCTTCGGCCAGCCCTCCTGGTTCGTGTAGCCCTTGACGATGGACGCGTCCGTCGACGTGGCGAACTTCAGGATCGAGACGGACGTGATGATCTGCCTGGACGGGCTGGCGTACACGGCCGAGTACATGCTGCCGACGCACGGATGGGTGCGCAGCGCCGGCAGCAGCACGGAGTTCGCGCGGGTGATGCAGGACTCGGTGCGCGTGCCCGCCTGCGTGAACGTGTTGCCCTTCGCCGTCCGGATCGTCCTGCCGAGGACGCCGGACGGGTCGACGGCGCCGCCGCTGGACGTCGGGCTCGGCTCCGTCGTGGACTGGTAGGTCGGGACGCTGGTGGCCGACGGCAGCGTCGACGTCCGGTCCGAGTGGTCGTCATCGCCGCCGAGGACGAGGACGGCGCCCGTGCCGACCACGGCCAGCACCAGGACGGCGCCGACGATGAGCAGCCACACGAGCGCGCCGCCTCCGCCGCTGCGCCGGGGAGGTGGGAATCCGGGGCCGCCGGGCAGCGGCGGTCCGGCCGGGGGTACGGCAGGCGTCGCCGGCGGCGGGAAACCCGGCTGGCCGGGTGGTTGCTGACCGGGCCAAGGTGGGGGGTTCATGGTCGCTCCGGGCGGGTGTACAGGCGGGGTGCCGATTGAGGTGCGGCCAGACTAGCGGCAGGCTCGCGGTGATTTCAGGGGAGATTTCCCTTGTAGAAGGGACCGTGTCGGTGAGCCCTTGTGCCGCAAGGTTCCTGGACTGTGAGAGATACGTCACTCTCGGTGGTTTCGGGGGTTTTGTGGCGTGTCAGGTCCAGTCACGGGTGAGTTCGAGGTCCCACGGGACGAGGTTCCAGGGGCTGCGCGGCTCGGTGGCGAGCTCCTTGATGAGGCGTTCGTACTCGGCCTGCGTCTTCCCGCCGCCGCCCGACCAGAGCAACCGTCCCTGGAGGTAGCAGGTGGCCATGTCGTGCCAGGACGTGTACCGCCGCTGGATGTCGAGCGCCAGCGGCAGCATCCGGTCCCAGCAGTACTCCTCGGCCAGCCACCCCACGATGTGGCCCCAGCGGTAGAGCATCAGCGCGCGCCCGTAGTCCCAGATGAGGAACCGGCCCACGTTGGCGCGCAGCGCGGGGTCGGCGAGGGCCTTCAGCCGGTGCAGTTCCTCGGCCGCGTGGTTGCGGTCGTTGAAGAGCTGGTGGAGGAACAGCGCCAGTTCGGCGCCCTCCTCGCTGGCGTCCGCGCCGGGTTCGTCCCGCAGCAGCGGCGGGACGAGCCGCGCGTACGAGCCGCCCTCGTCCCCGTAGCGGACCCGGACCAGTTCGATGAGCCGCTCCACGAACGGCGGTTCGAGCTGGTCGCGTGCGATGAGGCCGTCCACCTCGCTGAGCAGCGACCCGTATTCCTCCTGCGCGGCGGCGGGCCGGGCGGCGAGCAGGGCGTCCTGGGTGAAGTCGGCGCGGTGCCCGTCCTGGACGAGCCAGTTGACGGCGCCGAGGAGCTGCTCCAGGTCGTAGGCGCCCCACGGGTCCTGGAGCAGGTCGTGCGCGGCGCGGCGGTCGGCGGCCGCGGCCGTGCCGGGGGCGGCGCCGAGCCGGTCCACCCGGAACCCGTTGATCGCGCCGTACGGGGCGCCGGCCGCGATGATCCAGCGCTGCACCGGGGTGAGGGCGCCGCCGTGGGCGAGGACGCCGGGCAGGTCGGGCGCGGAGATCAGCTCCCAGAGCCGCTGCCGGAACTCGGCGGCCTGCCGTTCCTCGCTGCCGAAGAACCCGGCGAGCTGCTTGCGGAGCGCCGGGTGCCGGACGTAGAGGCGCCGGAAGAACCGCCCGTTCTTCCATACGAGATGCTCGGGGCGCAGCTCGCCGAACGGGACCCGTGTCCGCCGGTGGACCATCGCCTGCTCTGCGAACCGCAGTTCCAGGTCGGACCAGAGCCGGGCCAGCGGGGTGAAGCGCAGCAGGAGGACGAATCCCCCCACCAGGCCGAGCAGGACGGCGCCGGGAGCGAGCGCCCACCGCGCCTCGTCCGGCAGCCCGGTCAGGGACAGCACCGCCCCGGCGAGCAGCAGCCCCACGCCGCCCGCGCCGAGCCCGAGGAACCAGCCGGTCGTGAGGACCAGAGACCCTTCGATGCGGAGCACCGCCTCGTCGCCGTCGAACTCGAACGACCCTTCGGCGAGTGTCCCCTCGACGGCCCGCTCAAGCGCGTCGAGCTGACCGGCCTCTCCCATGGGCAGGACCGTACATCATCCCTTACGGGTAGATCATCGGCTCTGTGCGCCGTATGCGGCGGCTATGGCGTGGAAAACCTCTTTGGGCTGCCACGTTCCGTCCTTGAGCATCGTGACGACGCCGTACGACGCCAGGTCGAGGTCGTGCGCCGGGTCCGGGTCGTGCGGCAGCCCGAAGCCCGCGAAGGTGAACCAGAACGCGCTGTCGACGCCCTCCGACTCGAAGACGTCCAGCAGCTCGCGGAAGTAGCGGACCTGTTCCCGCTCGTCGCGCTCGTACGTCCCGTCCAGGCGGGGCGGCTCGGCGTCGCGGTCAACGATCATCCAGCCCGTCCCGCCGCGATCGGCCGCGCCCGAATAGGTGCAGCAGCCGAACTCGGTGACGGCGACGGGCTTGCCGTGCGCGAAGTGCCGCCGGACCTCCTCCCGGTAGGCGTCGGCGTTCTCGGCGGAACGGTAGGCGTCGACCGAGACGATGTCGAAAGGGCCCCAGTCGACGTCCTCCCACGGGCCGGCCGCGTAGGTGATCTTCCCGCCGAAGCGCGCGCGGGCGGCGGCCACGGTCTCGGCGAAGAAGGCGTTGACCTGGCGCGGCGCACCGTCCTCCAGCCCCCACCCGCCACCAATCAAAGGACGAGCTCCGCTCGGCGCGTCCCGCATCGAGGCGTAGACGGCCGGGTCCCCGGAAAGGATCGCCGCGATGCGGGCGTGGGTGTCCGCGCCGGGGATGAACCCGTCCGCGAACAGGCTGACCTCGCAGCCGGTGACGAGCACGACCTCCGCGCCGCCGCGCCGCACGTCCTCGGCCCGCTCGGCGCATTCGGTGAACAGCTCCAGCATCTCCGCCGGCACCAGCTCGCAGGGGAAGGGCGCGAACCAGATCTCCAGCCCCGCCGCGGCGGCCTCCTCGGCGGCGACGCTCAGCCGGTCCGGCCGGCCGCCGCTGATCCGGACGGCGCCGCAGTGCAGGTCCTCGGCGATGGCCCGCATGTCGCGGCGGACGTCGGCCCGGTCGAAGTGCGGGCGGGTGTTCACGCGGCCCGGAAAGAAGCCGGTGTCGTAGTTGATCCCGTGGCGTCGCATGCTCTCTCTCCTCGTCCCGGGACGCGGCTTCAGGCGGCCACGGCCGGCACCGCGGCGGCCTCGCGCCCGGTCTCGGCGTCGACCATCGCCTTGATCTCCTCGGTCGCGGCGCCGCCGCTGACGACGGCCGCGACGACGAGGGCGGCGATGAGGAACACGGCGCCGAGCCAGGCCATCGTCTCGACGGGGATCGTGTAGGCCCCGACGATCCGGGCGACGCATTCGGCGAGCAGGGCGGCGCCCCAGATCGCGCTGAACCGCCGCTCCAGCGTGCGGAATCGCCGCGACCCGTCCAGCAGCCGGCTCCAGGCGGCCTCGCGGGCAGCGTCGCCCCTGGTGATGAACGGCTTCAGCCCGGCCGTCATCATCGGCCGGCCGCGCAGCGCCGAGCCGAGGATGACGAGCCCGATCACGCTGCTGATCCCCGAGTCCTTGGCGATCATCAGGCGGGGGTCGCCGGTGACGAAGCTGAGCGTGATGCCGACGGCGTTCACCGCGAGCATCAGGCCGGCCAGCGCGTTGAACGCCCGGTCCCTGACGAAGCCGGCGACCGTGCGGACGGCGGGGACCACGCTGCTGAGCGCGAGGGAGGTCACCAGGTCGATGCCGAGGCCCTTGTGCGCCGCGTAGTAGATCCCCAGCGGGACGGCGACGTCCACCACCAGCGGGGACAGGGCCTTCATGCGCGCTTCTGCCAGTTCGTTCATCGACCTCTCCTCGGTCTCGTTCGCTGTGATTCCAGCGTCGCGAGATCCGCGGCGGCGCGGCAGATTCATGCGTCCACGGCTCGGCAGGACAAATGTCACCGCCGGGGGCCGGTCATGGCCTGGGTCTTTTCCCGTGACCCAGGTGGCGCATGTCCAATCTGTGCTGAAATGTTACGGATGCAGTCAGCCGCCGCGCCCTCACCCGTGTACTTCACGGTCAGCGCCCCGCCGCCACCGGAACCGCCGGTGCGGGGGCGTCTCTGGCGCGTGCTCGGCTGGGTGTCGATCGTGCTCTCGGTCGTCCTGGTGGGCGGCAGCCTCACCTTCTACGGGTTCTGGCGGCGGCTGGACGGCCAGATCGACCGCGAGAACGTCGACGGCAGGCTCGGCGAGAACCGGCCCGCCAAGCTCAACAACTCGCTGAACATCCTGCTGATGGGCTCCGACAGCCGCGCCGGGGAGAACGCCCGCTACGGCACCGAGGCCGGGCAGCGCTCCGACACCACGATCCTGCTGCACATCTCGCCCGGCGGGGAGAGCGCCATCGGCATCAGCTTCCCGCGCGACTCGATGGTGCAGATGCCGGCCTGCGAGCGCAAGGACGGCAGTACCGTCCCGGCCCAGTTCGGGATGATCAACGCGGCGTTCTCCAACGGCGGCCCCGCCTGCACCTGGCGGACGATCGAGTCGCTCACCAGGATCCACATCGACCACTACGTCGAGGTCGACTTCGCCGGCTTCAAACGGGTCGTGGACGCGCTCGGCGGCGTGGAGATCTGCGTGCCGAGGCGCATCGACGACCCCAAGGCCGAACTGCACCTCAAGGCGGGCAGGCAGACCGTCCGCGGCGACCAGGCGCTGGGCTACGTCCGCACCCGGTACGTCCTCGGCGACGGCTCCGACCTCGACCGGATCAAGCGGCAGCAGGCGTTCATGGCGTCGGTCGTCAAGAAGGCCACCGACAAGGGCATGCTCACCGACCCGGGCCGGACCTACGGCTTCCTCTCCGCCGCCACGAAGTCCATCAAGGCGGACGACAAGCTCACACTGTCGGTGATGCAGAAGCTCGCCGGGTCGCTTCGCGGGATGAGCGCCGGGAAGGTGCGGTTCGTCACCGTCCCCGTGCAGGCGTTCCCGCAGGACAAGAACCGTGTCCAGTTCGACCAGGCGCTCGCGGCGCCGCTGTTCGAGTCGATCCGCGAGGACAACAAGGTGCCCGAGCCCGCGCCGGTACCCGCGCAGAACCAGGTCCAGCCCGTCCCGCCCGCGCAGGTCATGGTCGGCGTCTTCAACGCGTCCGGCACCGAGGGCCTCGCGCAGCGGACCGCCGACCAGCTCACCGAGCGCGGCTACCAGGTCGTCAAGGTCGGCACCAGCACGAAGCGCTACGCCCAGACCCAGATCCTCTACGGGACGGGCGCCGAACGGCAGGCGGCGCGCATGGCGATCGCGGTGCCCGGGCACCAGCCGCGGCCCTGGGCGTCCGCCCGGCCCGGCTATGTCTACCTGGTCATCGGCCGGGACGGTGCCGCGCTGCGCGGGCTGAACCCGGCGGTACCGAAAGTTGCGGGAGAAATCCGTGCTGACCGCGATATTTGCGCCCAGACCTGATGTAGTCACATCGCACCGGTATCTTGGCCCGCGCAAACCACTAACCCCACTAAAGCGTCCCTTGTAGGACGGCGCACCTCTATCCCCCGACCCTGGCCCGGAGCCGCCCACCCCGCACGAGGCTCCACGGCCGCCGCCACGCCCCCCGGACGGACGCATGCAGCCCGAACCCTTCACCCTGTTGATGACCGTCTACGGCGGTGATCGTGCGGAGCACGTCCGGGACGCATTCCGCAGCGCGGTGCACGACCAGACGCTCCGGCCCGACCAGGTGGTCCTCGTCCAGGACGGCCCGGTCCCGCCGGACCTGGCCGCCTGTCTGAGCGAGCTGGTCACGGCCGGCCCGGTCGAGGTGTCGTTCGTGCACCTGGAGCACAACCGCGGCCTCGGCCCGGCCCTGGACGCCGGCCTGCACGCCGCCCGCCACGACATCGTCGCCCGCATGGACGCCGACGACGTCGCCATGCCGCACCGTTTCCAGACCCAGGTGCCGCTGGTCCGCTCCGGCGCCGACCTCGTCGGCGCCGGGCTGCTGGAGTTCCGCGCCGACATCACCGACGTCGTCGGCCGGCGCACCCCGCCGAGCGACCCCGCCGACATCGCCCGCTACTCCCGCCTCCACGACCCGTTCAACCACCCCACGGTCGTCTACCGGCGCAGCGCCGTCGTCGCCGCCGGCGGCTACGGAGACCTCCCCCTCATGGAGGACTACTGGCTGTTCGTCCGGATGATCGCCAACGGCGCCCGGATGGTGAACGTCGCCGAACCCCTCGTCTACTACCGGGTCGGGGACGGCGCCTACGAGCGCCGCGGCGGCCGCGACCTGCTCCGCTCCGAACTGCGGCTGCAGCGCGAGATGCGCCGCGAGGGCTTCATCTCCCAGCCGCAGTACTGGCGCAACGTCATGGTCCGCGGCGGCTACCGCCTCGTCCCCACCATGATCCGCAAGCCCTTCTACCGGGCCCTCGTCGCCCCCTACGGCGCCCGGCGCAACCGCTCCCGCGACCGCGACGACGCCCGCGTGCGGCCGCAGCCCGCCACGTACACGCCCCGCCACGCCCGCCCGGCCGCGGAGGGGCACGAGAGGCTCCCCGGCCTCGACGCCACCCCGCCGCACCCCGACGCGTAGACCGCGACGGCACCCGCCGTCACGGGACGGGGCGGCTCCACAGGACGGGCTGCCCGCCGTTCGAGTCGGCGCTGCGGCCCACCCCGAGCAGCGTGCTCCCGAGCGCGGTGAGCCCGGTGATCTGCTGGTCGCCCACCCCGCCGAGCCCGGTCCCGCCGGGCGTCGAGGACTGCCAGGACGAGCCGTCCCGGGATGTCCACGACACCACGTCGGTCGAGCCGGCGCGCCCGGTGGTGCCGGTCGCGGCGAAGCCCTTCGGGGTCGCGGTCAGCGCCGTGACGGTGGCGGGCGAGCCGCCGCTCGGAGACTCCAGCGGACGCCACGTCTTGCCGGCGTCCGTGGAGACGTAGCCGAGCCAGTCCAGACCCTTCGACGTCGCCCCGATGCCCGCGGCCACCAGAGTGCTGCCCTTGACGGCGACGTGGGTGAGGTGCCCCTCGGTCACGCCGCCGGGCACGGGAAGCTCCTGCAGCGTCCACCGCTTGCCGTCCGGCGACAGCCACACGGACGGGTGGTTGCCCTTGCCGTCCCGGCTGCCTCCGACCGCGGCGTATCCGAACGAGCCGGACGCGACGTCCAGCATCCAGCGGCTGGCGGACTTGGTACCCGCCATCATCTTCGGGTCCGTCCCGGCGCCGCGCGTCCAGTTCTTCAGGTCGGGCGAGTACCAGGTCGCCACGGAGTAGCCCTGCGTGCCGACGACGACGTATCCGGCGGAGCCGGCCGCCGCGGCGTAGGTGACCGGCACGCCGTCCCTGCCGGCCGCGAAGGCGGACGCCGAGTCGGCGGCCTGCCACGTCGCGCCGTCCTTCGAGGTGACGACGAGGGGCCGGCGCGGCGTGGCCTGGTCGTAGCCGACCGCCAGCCAGCCCGCGCCGCCCGCGGCCACGTCGTTCAGCTGCTGCGGGCCCGGCCGGGTGAACGCGGCCCCGAGGCCCTGCGCGGGCTTCCAGGAGGCGCCGTCCCGCGAGGACCAGACGGCGGCGTCGCCGCTCGCGCTGCCCACCGCGACGGCGAGGTCGCCCGTGGCGCCGACCGCCTTGACCGCGTGGTCGGGACGGATGGCGCCGGGCACCTTCGACAGGTCGACGGGGACCGCGCCGCCGTTCTCGTCCCAGACGCCGAGCATCGGGTCCATGTCGCCGCCGCCGGGTTCGCGGCCGACGAGGATCGTCTGGCCGCCGGCCGCGGCCATGCCCAGCATCTCCCGGCCCGTCTTCGCCTCGGCGGTGCCGGCGTCCTTCCAGGTCGCGCCGTCCGCGCTGCGGGCCAGCAGCACGTCCCCGCCCCTGACGACGACGGCGGTGAAGCCACGGCCGTCGGAGATGATCCCGCTGGTCCGCTGGTAGCCGGACGACGTCAGCTTCCCGGCCTTGCTCCACGACCGGCCGTCCTTGGACGTGTACGCCTGCCCGAAGAGCTTGCCGGACGACTTCATCTCGCGCATCGCCATGAACCCGGACCCGCCGCCGCCGATCATCAGGCCGCGGCTGCCGCCCGGCACCGGCACGTCGGACGTCGACCACGACCGGCCGCCGTCGTCGGACCGCCAGACCTTGCGGTAGGGACCCGGCTTCTTGGAGTCGGGCGTGATCAGCCCCTCCAGCAGGATCGCGTCACCGCTCGCGGCGGCCTCGACCAGCGAGAACCCGCCGTTCTCGACCTGCAGGCCGATCTGGTCGTCGGTCCTGGCCTCCCAGCGGCGCCCGTCCTCCGACAGCCACACCGCCGGCCGCGAGTCGCTGAAGTCGCCCTTCGGGGAGTTCTCGCCGATCGCCAGGAACCCGTCGCGGGTGCCGACGATCCGGTTCACGCGGTCGTTCGCGTGGAAGACGTCGCCGACGGCGTCGGGCTGCCTGCGCCACTCCTTGCCGTCCTCGCTGGTCCACACGGCGCCCGCGCCCCCGGTCCGGTTGCCGACCGCGACCCAGCCGCGGGGCGACGCGCCGACCGCCACGGGCACCCCGCCGGGCGGCGCCACGCCGCCGTCGGTGTCCTGCTGGGGCACGGATCTGAACGTGCGGCCGCCGTCGGAGGAGACGAGGAACATGCCGCGGGAGTCGAGCGGGTCGCTCTCGCCGCCGACCGCGACCACCGTCGAGCCGCGCGCCGCGACGCCGGTGATCTGCTGGTCGCGGCCGTCGGTGCGGGCCGCGCCGTCCACGGGGAAAAGCGCACCGGCCAGCTTGGCGCCGCCGCCGCCACCGCCCTTGTCGTCGTCGCCGAGCAGGCCCGGCACCACGAGCACGGCCGCCGCGACCAGTGCCGCCGCGGCGAGCCCGGCGGCGCCGATGAGCAGCGGCTTCTTGAGGCTTCGCCGGCGTCCGCCGGAGCCGCCGGGCGGAACGGTCCGCCACGGCTCCTCGATCACCGGCGGCGGCGGCGCCGGGTGGGCGGCCTCCGGGCCCGGGGCCTGTGCGCCCGGGATCTGCTGCGCCCACGGGAACGGTTCCGCGGCCGGCGGAGGGGCGCTCGGCGCGCTCGGCAGCTGGTGCGCGCCCGGGAGCTGCTGGGCGCCCGGCACCTGCTGGGCGTAGGGGAACGGCTCGGTGGCCGGAGGGTTCTGCGCGGGCGGGGGCTGCGGCGGCGCGGGGGCCTGCGCCGCGAAGGGCTGCGCCGCGAAGGGCTGCGGCGCGAAGGGCTGCGGCGCGAAGGGCTCCGCCCTCGTCACGTCCGGCTCTTCCTGCGGGTGGGGGAAGGGCGACGGTGGCGGGGGTTCCGTCCAGGTCGCCTCCGGGTCCTCCTGCTGGTTGGAGAAGTGCGGCGGGGCGCCGAACTCCGCCCGCGTCACCTCCGGGTCGTCCGGCCGGTAGGACGACGGCGGCGGCACGGGGAACTCCACCCGTGTCATCTCCGGGTCCTGCCCGAAGAAGGCGGGCGGCACCGGGATGTCGGCGGACGTCGCCGGAGCGTCGGCGACGGGAGCCGGGAGGGCGGACGGGGCCGCGTCCTCCCCGTCAATGATCGTCTTCTCGGCGTCCTCCGCCGGGCCGCCCGTCGCCGGCTTGCGGGCCCTCGGCAGGACCATCGTGTGCGAGGTCTCTTCGAGGGCGTGATCCATGACGGTGCGTTCGGCGAGGTCGCCTTCCGCATCGTCCACGGGGACGTCGTCTACGGGGACATCGTCCTCGGGAGCGTCGGCCTCCAGGTCGTCGCTCTCCGGATCGTCGCTCTCCGGGTAGTCCTCGGGCGCGTCCGCGGAGACGTCCTCTTCCTCGGGGTCGTCCTCCGGGTCGTCCTCGGGAAGCAACGCGCCGGACCAGGAGTCCTGGTCCTCCTCCAGCCAGCGCTGGGGGGGCGGGTTCTCGGCCGTCTGCCCGGGTTCGGGACGCTCACCCTCGTGGTCGTCATCCGGCTTTCCGGTTGCAGTCACACCCGCTCTCCCAGCATCCGTTCACTCTGCACATCTCTCACTGCGCGTCTCACACCGCACCTGGCCCTGTGCTCCGCAGTCGTCAGCGATGATAGCGGCGCATATCGGAACGAAATCCCTCAGCGGCTCCGTCCGGCGGAGGTGCAGCCCGCGCCCGCGCAGTGAGTCAGCGCGTAGAGCAGGGCCGACAGATGCCGGCGGCGCTCCTCCGGGAGCCCGGCGGCGATGTTGGTCAGCTCGTGCGGGTCGCGGGCCCGGTCGTAGTACTCGCGTTGCCCGTCGGCGTACTCCACGTAGAGCATGTCATCGGTGCGGAGCGCGTTGTAGGTCGTCGGCGAGCCGGGCGCGGAGTCCTGCCGGTCGGGGTCCAGCGGGGACGGCGCCGGCTTGACGTGCTCCACCAGCCCCGACTCGCGCCAGTCCGCGGGTTTCGCGCCGCGCAGGAACGGGACGAGCGACCGGCCGTCGGCCGCCACCGCCGGGCGCGCACCCGCCAGTTCCTGGAACGTGGGGGCCAGGTCGGTGTTCTGCGCGATCTCGCCGACCTCCCGCCCGGCGGGGACGGCCGGGCCGACGACGACGTACGGCACCCGGATGTCGGTGTCGAACGCGGTCATCTTCCCGCCGGCCAGCCGGTGCTCGCCCATGTGGAAGCCGTTGTCCGATCCGAACACCAGGTACGTGTCGCGGTCGAGGCCGAGGTCCTTCAGCGCCGTCCGGATCCGGCCGACCATCTCGTCGACGGACTGGACCATCCGGACCCGGTCGCGGAAGCCCGCGTCGATGCGGTCGATCCCCGGCCCGCGCAGCTTCGGATGCGACCGCAGCCAGGACGGCTTGTCGCGGAGGTCCGCCTCGTTGAACGACGGCGGCCGGGGCGCCTTCAGGTCGCCGAACAGCTTGGCGTGCCGCGGCGCGGGCACGAACGGGCCGTGCGGCGCGAAGGTCGCGATCTGCATGAAGAACGGCCCGAACCCGCTGGAGCGCTTGAGGAACTCCACGCCCTTGTCCGCCAGCACGTCGGTCAGGTAGTCCTGCGGCTCGGAACCGTAGTGGACGAGGCGGCCGTTCTCGTTCAGGTTGTAGTCGTACTCGGGGTACCCGTTGCCGCTGACGTGCCATTCGTCCCAGCCCGGCGGCACGTACGGTTTCGTCGAGCCCTGGGTGTCGTTGGGCTGGTAGCCGTTCATGTACTTGCCGAGCAGCGCCGTCCGGTAGCCGGCCTTCTGGAGGGACGGCGCGAACGACGCCTGCTCGCCGCCCTTGGCCTTGAAGACCTCGTAGCCGCCGTCGGGCGGGAAGTTCGTGCGCACCCCGGTGTTGTGCGGGTACCGGCCCGTGAAGATCGTGGCCCGGGAGGTGCAGCAGAGCGAGTCCGCCATGATGAAGTCGCTGAAGGTGAGGCCGTCCTTCTGCATCCGCTGCACCTGCGGCATGTGCGCGACGAGGTTCCAGGAGAGGTCGTCGGTGAGGACGAAGACGATGTTCGGCTTCTTCGGCGGCTTGCCCGCCCCCTGACCGGACGGCTCGTCCGGCTGGAGGAGGCAACCGCTCAGTCCGAGGGCGGCGACCAGGCACAGCACGGCCGTCAGCCGCCGATGTCGGATCAACGTCCGTGTCCCCTCCGTGATGCGATCGCCGGGCAAGCGTAACGATCCGGCCGCCGCTCCGCGTAGCCGGGCAGGTTGGCCGTTCTGCCTGGGTTGTTGGCATGATGCGGGTGCCATGAGGAGCACGAACCGGGGCCTGCGGGCGCTCGCAACGCTGATGCCGCTGGTCGCGGGGGTCGCGATCAGCGCTCTGGTCGCGTTGGTCGTCGGGCTCGCCGTCTCCGGCCGGCCCGCGCCGCGGCCCGGCTCCGGCGGGGCGCCGGGTGCGCCGCTGCCGAGCCCGGCGGGGGCGCCGGCGGCGCTCGACCCGGCCGGGTACTCGCCCGTCAAGCCGGTGATCGACGGGGCCTTCGCCGACCCGGCCGTGATCGAGGTGGCCGGGAGGTACTTCGCGTACGGCACCAACAGCGCGGACACGAGGCTACCGGTCGCGACGGCTCCGTCGCCGACCGGGCCGTGGACGGTGTCGCCCGGCGACGGCCTGGCCCGGCTCCCCGCGTGGGCGTCCGGCGGCTGGACGTGGGCGCCCGAGGTGGTCCCGCCACGCGGAACCGGCCCGTACGTGCTGTACTTCTCCGCTCGCCGGAAGGGCGGCGACGAGCAGTGCATCGGGGTGGCGACCGCGTCCTCGCCCGCCGGACCGTTCGTCCCGCGGGAGGGCGCGCCGCTGGTCTGCCCGCTGAACCTCGGCGGCGCGATCGACCCGGCGTCCTTCATCGAGCCGGACGGCGCCCGCTACCTGCTCTACAAGAGCGACGCCCGGAAGACGGCGGCGATCTACCTGGTCAGGCTGACCCCGGACGGGCTCGGCCTGGCCGGGCCCGCGAAGCGGATCATGACGCGCGCGGCCGGCGAACCCGTTCTCGTCGAGGCGCCGGACCTCGTCCGGCGGGGCGGGAAGTACGTCCTGCTGTACTCGGCGGGCTGGTACTTCCAGTCGAACTACCAGACCCGCTACGCGGTGGCGTCCTCGATCGAGGGCCCGTACCGGAAGGGCGGCCCGGTCCAGTCGACCGGCATGTACGGCAGGCGGATCGAGGGGCCGGGCAGCGCGGACGTGTTCGCCGACGAGACCGGCGACTACCTGTTCTTCCACGGCATCCTCGGCCATCACGGCGGCTCGAAGGTGACCCGCGGCATGTACGCCGCCCGCCTCGGCTGGGACGGCGCGCGGCCGGTCGTCCGGGGCGTCCCCGTCCGTTACGAGGCGGAGCGGGCGCGGCTGAACGGCTGCGTCCCGGCGTTCGGCCGGCGGGGCGCGTCCGGCGGCAGGGCGATCGGCCCGTTCGCCCGCGACGGCTGCCGGGTGGACGTGCCCGTGTTCGCGCCCTCCGCCGGGCGCTACCCGGTCCTGGCGCGGTACGCCAACCGGTCGGGGCGCGCCTTGGACCTGGAGGTGTCGGTGAACGGCTATGCCGCGGCGTCCCTGCGGCTGGACGCCACGGAGGTCGCCGGCTGGGCGTCCGCCACGGTGACGGTGGACCTCGCCGCGGGCTGGAACACGGTCGGCCTGCGCCGCCTGGACGGGCAGGGGCAGCTCGACTACCTGGAACTGCGGTAGGGGCCGGTCCGCTCGAACAGGGCGAGCCAGCCGCCCCGGTACGTCCAGACCCCGGCCTGCCGCCAGGGCCCGGCGGCCTGCACCGCCAGTTCCCGCCGCTCGATGACCGGGCCGTGCGGGTTGAGCGACCGGTGGTTCATCACCCATACCCGGTCCGCGCCGGCGAGCCTCGGCGGCAGGTCGCGCGGGGGCACGTCGCGGCCCTTGAGGTTGGCGTCGGTCACCGGGTCCACCTCCATGCCGACGTCGCGGAGCCGCCCGAAGACATCCGGGTAGGTGGCCGCACTCCACCGCACGGCCCCCGCGAGGTAGACGACGGCGTCGCCCGGCCGGGCGTGCGCGCGGATGACGTCCGCGGCCTTGTGCATGTTCTCCGGACGGCTGTCCTGCCGCCGGATGTGCATCTGGTCATGGACGGACGGGCCGACGAGCGCCACGACCGCGACCGCCGTCAGCGCAGTCCGCACGGCCGGGCGGGGCGTCGCATCGAAGATCCCGGCGAGTCCCGCGCCGGCGAGCAGCGCCACGGCGGGCAGGCAGAAGGTCGTGTACCGGTAGTAGAAGATCGGTTCGTGCACGCTGGCGGCGAGGAGCAGCACGGTCGGCAGCACGGCCCACGGCAGCGCGACGGCGGGCAGGGAGGGCGCTCCCCGGGAGGCGGCCTCACCGGGTTCACGCGAGCGTTTCATGACGGCCGCGACGATGCCGATCAGGGCGAGTATCACCACGGGCGCGACGAGCGCGGTGGTCCCGGTGAGGAACTGCACCTGCGTCCAGGCGACGTCCCAGGACGGCCGGGGGAGCCATTTCACCTGGCGTTTCTGATCCTGCGCCGCGAGCGCCAGGACGGCGAGCGGGGCCGTCGCCGCCGCCGTCGAGACCAGCCAGCGCACCCACGTCCCGGCCTTGGGGCGCGTCAGCAGCAAGGTGACGGCGTGCGCCGCCACCAGCAGGGCCCCGTCCAGATGCAGGAACCCCAGCGCGGCGACCGCCGGGACGTAGCCGGCGAACCATCGCCAAGGGTGTCGCTCTGCACGGTCCACGGCGCGGATGAGCAGGTACGTCGCGAGGACCGCGACCGCGGCCGTCAGGGCGTAGGAGCGCGCCTCCTGCGCCCACCGGCTCGTCTGGGGGTTCGCGGCCCACGCCAGCCCGGCCAGGAGCCCGGCGGACGTCCCGAGGCAGCGCCGGCCGATGACCGCGACGCCCGCGCCCGCCGCCGCCATGGCGAGCGCACTCGGCATCCGTAAGGAGAGCTCGCTCGTCCCGAACGCCGCCACCCACGGCTTCATGATCATGTAGTAGAGGGCGTGGACGAGGTCGAGATGCGGGAACACGGCCAGCATGTCGCCGTACGACCGCGTGGTCATGCTGATCGTGGCGGCCTCGTCCAGCCACAGCGACGGCGTGCCGATGCCGACGAGGGAGACGGCGAGCGTCAGCGCGGCCGGGACGAGCGGCAGCGCCGGCCCGGCGAGCCACCGAGCCGGGCGGGCCGTGTCGTCCCGAGGGCGGCTAGTCGTCTCGACCATCGGCGCCGCCGCCCGAGGGCGAGGTGACTCCGGTCTCCCGCAGCACCGCCGCGGTCGGTCTCGGCCGGGTGAACAGCCCGTCCTTGACTCCGCGGACCAGGGCGCGGCGCAGCACCGCCCGGTCGGAGGACCCCGCGAAGGTGCGGGCCCAGCGGCGCACCGTGGAACCGGCGTACAGGGCGCGCTCCGGCGGAGCGAGCCCGGGGCTGCCGGTGAACAGCCAGATCTTGTTGCGCACCTCGTAGAAGAACCGGTCGCCCGGGTCGGCGTCCGCCCCGCCGAACTCCTTGGTCTTGTGCACCACGATGCTCGCCGGGCAGAGCAGCCCGCGGCGGCCCCGCAGCAGCCGGGTCGTGAACTCGAAGTCGTCGTTCCACAGGAAGTAGTCGGCGACCGGCAGCCCGCGCTCCCGTACCGCCGCCGCGTCCACCAGCACGGACACGAAGGACGCGGACCGGATCGGCACGCAGCCCGCCGCGCGGGCGATCCGCGACTCGGCGACCGTCGCCCGGGGCTTCGGGCGCGGCGTGTTCATCGGATGGTCCCGGCCGTCGGTCCACACGACCCGGCTGGCCAGGAGCGCGGGCGGCCCGTCCTCCCCGGTCGCGGCCTTCTCGCGGGCGGACAGCAGCGCCTCCAGGGCCCCGGGTTCGGGGACCGTGTCGTCGTCCAGCAGCCACAGCAGCGCGGTGCCGCTGCCGAGCGCCCGGGCCATTCCGGCGCTGAAGCCGCCCGCCCCGCCGATGTTGCGGGACAGGACGAGCAGGTCCACGTCCGGGAACCGGTCGGCGACCATCGCGGCGGTCCCGTCGCCGGACGCGTTGTCCACGACGATGATCCGGTCCGGGACGCGGGTCTGGGCGCCGAGCGCGGTCAGCGACTCGTCCAGGAGGTCCCGCCGGTTGTAGGTGACGACGACCGCGGTGACGGACGGACCGCCGCGGGTCTTCGGGCCCCGCTTCACGCGTTCCGCCTGCCCGTGGCGCGCCGGGCGGCGCGTTGCAGCGCCGGCGACGGAGACGCGGCGGCGTCCATGAGCCGCTCAAGGTTCTCCCGCACGCCCTCCATCTCGCTGTTCAGGTGGGCGAGGCCGACGCGCTCGTGGGCCAGCGCCAGCTCCTCCAGAAGGTGCGCCACCACCCCGACGGACGCGGTCGCGACCAGCTCTTCGGGGACGTCGCCGGGCAGCATGGCGGCCTCCGGGGCCCGGGAGGTTGTCAGCTCGTCCAGGTCGCCGGCCACGTCGTAGCCCGAGGCGCGCAGCGAGCCGGCGAGCTCGCGGGTCCGCTCCGCGGCCCAGTCGGCGTGCCGCGCGGGCAGGCCCATACGGGTACGTCCCGTGCCGGCGGTCCCGCTGGTGAGGCCCTGCCCCACGAGGTGCTCGTGGACCATGCGCTCGTAGTCGCCGCCGAGCGCCGGGCCGATCCGCTCGTTCAGCCGGCGCAGCAGCTCCGCCTCGATCGCCGGCATGGGCTCGTCCCCGGCGATGCCGCCGAGATCGCAGACCCCGTCGTCGACGCCGATCAGCGTCCGGAACCGCTCCCACAGCAGGCCGGGACGGTCACCGGGCGCCGGCAAAGTGAGGACGTGGACGCGCTCCTTCGGCACCGCCCGCTCCCACGTCCCCAGCACCCGGACAGGATCGTGCAGGCCCCAGAACATCTCCCCGTACGGCTCGGGCGCGTCGATGCCGCGCGCGACGAGATCGTCGACGAAGCGCTCGAAGGTGATGGTGTGCGTGTGCCGGATCTGCTCCTGCCAGTCGAGGATCAGCTGCCAGCCCAGGTCGCGCGTGGCGTAGACCACGTGCACGTCGGCCGGTTCCAGCGCCTCCACCGCCCGCCGCACCTGCTGCTCGGTCGCGCCGCCGAGCAGGGCCTGGGAGAAGACGACGGTGGGGCCGTCCCAGTCGCGGGCGCGGCGCGCCATCCGGTCCCAGGCGCCGTCCCAGTTCGGGTCCCGGTGGCCGCCCCAGCTCATCTCCCGGAGGTCCATCACGGCCGCGAAGTGCTCCTGCGGACCGGCGATCGGGTAGCAGACCCCGGCGTCGCCCAGGCGCCGCCGGTTGAGCCACAGCGCGCGGTGCAGGAAGGCCGCCTCGGCGGCGGGCGCTCCCACGTGCAGGTAGACGGACTTTCCGCGGTCCCCCATGCGGGCGCTCACCTCGTTCTCGTGTCGGCGTCGGGCCGTCCCGGCCGGCCCTGGATCCTGCGGTAGGCGCCGCGCAGGCGCCCGGCCGCCGGATAGCGTTCCTTCGCGTTGCGCTTGGCCCGTTCCACGAGCGGCGCGGCGTCCTGGACCAGCCGGCCGGTCGTGTCCAGCAGATCGGCGGAGCCCGCCCGCAGCATGTCGATCTGGTCCCGGACGGGGATCTCCGCGCCCGGCACCGCGTCGCCGCGTTCCCGCCTCTCTTGGACGCGCCGCAGCAGGGCCGCGATGGCATCGACGCCGACGTCGGCCATCTCCGCCCAGCGCGGCTCGTCGGGAGGCGGCGCGACCGCGCGTCCGAGGGCGGGGCCGGAGGCCGGCTGCGGCATCAGGTCGTACAGGTCGCCCACCACGTCGTATCCGGCGGCGCGCAGCGCCTCGGCCGTCTCGATGGCCCGCCCGGTCGCCCACGGGACGTGCTCGCGGGGCAGTTCGATCCTGACCGGATGAGGACGCCCGGCCAGTACGTGCTGGGCGAGGAAGAGTTTGACGTCCTCGTTGTAGACGTGCCAGCCGAGGCGGCCGCCGAGCTCCTCGTTGAGGCGCAGCAGGAACTGCGTCTCGGACAGGCCGAGCGACGGGTTGCCGAACGTCCGGGACAGGTCGTAGGCGTCCGGGACGAGGCCGGTGGCTCTGCAGAACCGCCTCCACAGCAGGTCGCGGGGCGCCCCGGGCGGGGGCAGTGTGACGACGTGGACGCGTTCCGGCGGCAGGTGCGCGCCCCAGCGGCCGAGCACCCCGACGGGGTCCTGCAGCCCCCAGAACAGGCGCGCGCTCTCGTAGGCGCGCCAGTCCTGCCGCCGCAGGGCCGTCACGAACTCGCCGAAGGGGGTCGTGAACCGGTTCTTGACGTCCTCCTGCCAGTGCGCCGGGATCTGCCGGCCGAGGTCGCGCACGGTGAAGATCACGTGAACATCGGCGAAATCGAGGTCGGTCATGGCCTGGCGGATCCATTTGGGCCTGGCGGGCGCGAACAGCTCCTGGGAGATGATGACGGTTCCGGGCCAGTCGCGGGCCTCGGCGACCAGTTCCCGCCACGCCCCCCGGGTGGCCGGGTCGGATGCCTCCCGGAAGAACGTCCGGCGCAGGTCGAAGGCGGCGCGGACGTGGGCGGCGAGGTCGCGGCCCGGGTAGAGGACGCCGTGCTCGCGCAGCCGGTGCCGGTTGTGCCACAGCGCGTGCTGGAGGAACGTCGTGCCGCTCTTGGCCGCCCCGACATGCAGGAAGACCGCGGGGCGCGGACTCTGTGCCGCACTGCCGGGAGTGGGTGGGGCCACCGCGATCCTTGGGATTCCTGCGCCGGTACCGATCGAACCCCGGGTATCTTAGCCGCATTCCGTACATATGGATCGGCGGTGCCCGGGCGCGGCCAGGTCCTTCGCTCCCCGCACGAGACGGGATGGACACCGCTCAGTGAACGTTGATCTCGTGGTGGCCGGTTCGGGGTTCTTCGGGCTCACGGTCGCCGAACGATGCGCCGCCGCGCTCGGCCTGCGCGTGCTCGTGCTCGACCGCCGCGACCACATCGGCGGGAACGCCTACAGCGAGCCGGAGCCGGAGACGGGCATCGAGGTGCACCGCTACGGCGCGCACCTCTTCCACACCTCCAACGAGAGGGTGTGGGAGTACGCGAACCGGTTCACCGCCTTCACCGGCTACCGGCACCGCGTGTACTCCACGTACAAGGGCCGGGTCTACTCGATGCCGATCAACCTCGGCACGATCTGCGAGTACTTCGGCCGGGCCTTCACCCCGGACGAGGCGCGGGCGCTGATCGCCGGGCAGGCCGCCGAGGTGACGGACCCGGCCAACCTGGAGGAGCAGGCGATCTCGCTGATCGGCCGCCCCCTGTACGAGGCGTTCATCCGCGGGTACACGGCCAAGCAGTGGCAGACCGACCCGCGCGACCTGCCCGCGGAGATCATCACGCGGCTGCCGGTGCGGTACACCTTCGACAACCGGTACTTCAGCGACACTCACGAGGGGCTCCCGGTCGACGGCTACACCGCCTGGCTGGAGCGGATGGCCGACCATCCGGGCATCGAGGTCCGGCTGAACACCGACTTCTTCGACCTGCGGGACGACGTGGTCGGCAACGTGCCCGTCGTCTACACCGGCCCCCTGGACCGCTACTTCGACCACGCCGAGGGCGAGCTGGGCTGGCGGACGCTGGACTTCGAGACGGAGGTCGTGCCGACGGGCGACTTCCAGGGCACACCGGTCATGAACTACGCCGACGAGGACGTCCCGTACACCCGGATCCACGAGTTCCGCCACTTCCACCCGGAGCGTGCCGAGTACCCGGCCGACCGGACGGTGATCATGCGGGAGTACTCCCGTGCCGCGGCGCGCGGCGACGAGCCGTACTACCCGGTCAACACCGCCGCCGACCGGGCCCGCCTGCTCGCCTACCGCGAGCTGGCGAGCCGCGAGGAAGGCGTGCTGTTCGGCGGGCGGCTCGGCACCTACAAGTACCTCGACATGCACATGGCCATCGCGAGCGCGCTCAGCATGGTCGACAACAGGCTGCGTCCCCATTTCGGCGAGGGCTCGCGTCTTAATAACAGACCCGGGGGATCTCGGGGGCCGTCCCCTCAGCCCGGGCTACGTGGAGGTGTGGACGAGTGACCGAGCATGCCGAGACGTCCGGCGAGTCCGGCGACGCCGCGGGCCTGCGGGTGCTGCAGCGCGTCGTGATGCCGGTGGACCGCGACCTCGACGTCCTCAAGCTGTACGTCGAGGGCGAGATCGCCCGGGGTGCGGAGGCGGTCGCCGCCGAGGCCGCCGCGGAGGACGGCATCGTCACGGGCCTGGCCGAGGACGTGGGCCGCCGCAGCGTGGTCGTGCCGGTGGGGCGCCGGGTCTCGTTCGCCACCTACTTCAACGCCTTCCCCGCCAGCTACTGGCGGCGCTGGACGTCGGTGGAGGAGGTCGTCCTCCGGGTCCGCGTGCGCGGCGAGGCCACCGTGATCGTCTACCGGTCCAGCGCGAAGGGGCACATCCAGCGCGTCGACTCCGTCCGCGTCGACTCCGAGACATCCCGCGAGGAGACGTTCCGGCTGCCGCTGCGCCCGTTCATCGACGGCGGCTGGTACTGGATGGACATCCTCGCCGGGGAGGGCAACGCTGTGTTGGAGCGTGCCGACTGGTGCGCGGACATGAGCGCGTCCGGGCCCGTCCGGCAGGGGCGGGTCAGCCTCGGCATCACCACGTTCGACCGTCCCGGCTTCTGCGTCGACCAGCTCCTCGCGCTCGGCGGCGCCCCGGAGGTCCTGGACGTGGTGGACGCGGTCTACGTGGTCGACCAGGGCAGCGACCGCGTCCGGGACGACGCGAACTACGAGCGCGCCGCGGCGGCGCTCGGCCCGAAGCTGCGCGTCATCGAGCAGGGCAACCTCGGCGGATCCGGCGGGTTCTCCCGGGCCATGGACGAGACCCTCAAGGCCGGGACGAGCGATTACGTCCTTCTTCTCGACGACGACGTGGTCACCGAGACCGAGGGCGTGCTGCGCGCCGTCGCGTTCGGGGACTTCGCCCGCACGCCGACGATCGTGGGCGGGCACATGTTCAACCTGTTCGTCCGCTCGCAGCTGCACGCCTACGGCGAGACCATCGGCCGGTACCGCTGGTGGTGGGAGGAGGCTGCGCACACCAAGCGCGAGCACGACTTCGCCCTGCCGCCCGACCCGAACCCCCGCGCGAAGACGAGCTCGGGCAGCCTCCGCAAGACGAAGTGGCTGCACCGGCGCGTGGACGTCGACTACAACGGCTGGTGGATGTGCCTCATCCCCACCGACGTCGTCCGCAAGGTCGGGCTGTCGATGCCGATGTTCATCAAGTGGGACGACGCCGAGTACTGCGTCCGCGCAGGCGAGGCGGGCTTCCCGACCGTGTCGCTGCCCGGCATGGCCGCCTGGCACGTCCCCTGGCAGGACAAGGACGACGGCATCGACTGGCAGGCGTACTTCCACGAGCGCAACCGCCTGGTCACCGCGCTGATGCACTCGCCGTACGAGCGGGGCGGCAACCTGGTCAAGGAGAGCTACATCATCTCGGTGAAGCACGCTCTCGCCATGCAGTACTCCACCGCCGAGCTGATGCTGTCGGCGATCGAGGACGTGCTGAGCGGCCCCGAGCACATGCACGCGGGGATCTCCACCAAGCTCCCGGACATCCTGGCGTTCCGCGCCGCGTTCCCGGACGCGCAGAACCGCACCAGCCACGAGGAGTTCCCGCAGGTCCGCAGGAACAAGCCGCCCAAGCGCGGGCGCGGGTTCAAGCCGCCGAAGGGCAAGGTGAACGTGCTGACGAGCGCGATGCTCGGCACCCTCAGGCAGCTCCGGCCGGTGGACTCCGGCTCGGAGGGGAACCCGCAGGTGGTCGTCCCGCACATCGACCGGCACTGGAGCCTGCTGTCGCAGGTCGACAGCGCCCTTGTCTCCTCGGCCGACGGCACCAAGGTCGCCTGGTACCAGCGCGACCCGGAGCGTTTCCGGACGCTGCTCAGACGCACGTCGCTGCTGCACGCGAGGCTCAGCCGTGAATGGCCGGAGCTGAGCCGCCGGTACCGGGCCGCCATGGCCGAGATCTCCTCACCCGAGGCGTGGCGGGCGACCTTCGATAATGCGGTTCCGGGGGGTGCGGGGGGTCGTCCCCCCGCACGGAACACGGCGGACGGGAGCGGGCCCCGGTGACCGTCACGCCGATCCGCGCGGACGAGGGGCTGCGGGCGCCGGGAGGCGACGGCGGCCTGCGCCAGACGCTGCGGGAGAAGTACCTGCTGCGGCTGCTGGTCCGCCGCGAGCTCAGGGCGCGCTACAAGGGCTCGCTGCTGGGTCTCGGCTGGTCCTATGTGCGGCCGGCGGTGCACTTCGCCGTCTACTTCTACGTCATCGGCATCTTCCTCGGCATGGACGACCGGGTCGAGGACTTCTCGGTCTACCTGTTCTCGGGCATGGTCCTGATCAACCTGTTCACCGAGACGCTGCACTCGGCGACCCGGTCGGTGACGGGGAACGCGCCGCTCGTCCGGAAGGTGTTCCTGCCGCGCGAGCTGTTCCCGGCGGCCTCGGTGCTCGTCTCGCTGGTGCACTTCCTGCCCGGGCTCATGATCCTGCTGGGCGGGGCCGTCGCCGCCGGGTGGCGCCCGTCGCCGGCCGAACTCGGCGCGGCCGCCTTCGGCTTCGCGATCGTGCTCGTCTTCGGGTTCGGTCTCGGGCTGCTGTGCTCGGCCGTGAACGTCTTCTTCCGCGACCTGGAGCAGGTCGTGGACATCTCGATGATCGTCATCACCTGGTCGGTGCCGATGATCTATCCGTGGACCCACGTCCAGACGCACGCGCCCGGCTGGGTGCTGGACGTCTACCTCGCCAACCCGCTCGTCAGCGCGGTCTCGCTGTTTCAGCGGGCCTTCTGGTTCTCCGGCACCCACGGCGACTTCGCCTTCCCGCCCCACCTGTACGCCCACGCCGCCGTCTCCTTGGCGGTGAGCGTGCTCGTGTTCGCCGCCGGCCACGCGGCGTTCTCCCGCATGCAGACGCGCTTCGCCCAGGAGCTGTGACCGTTGACCTCCCCACCGTTGGCACCGTCCGCCCCCTCGATCGTGATCGACCGCGTCACGAAGAACTTCACGCTGCGGCACGCGCGCTCGATCAAGGAGATGAGCGTCCGCGCGTTCCGGGGGCAGAGCCTGTCCGACCGGTTCCGGGCGCTGGACGAGGTGAGCCTCACCATCAGCCAGGGCGAGACCGTGGGGCTGATGGGGCTCAACGGCTCCGGCAAGAGCACCCTGCTCAAGCTCATCTCCGGGGTGATGCGCCCGGACGCCGGGTCGGTCCTCGTCCGCGGCCGGATCGCCGGGCTGATCGACGTCGGCGCCGGCCTGCACCCCGAGCTGACCGGCCGGGAGAACGTCTTCCTCAACGGCGCGATCCTCGGCATGTCGCAGGCCGAGATCACCCGGAAGTTCGACGCGATCGTCGAGTTCTCCGGGGTCGAGCGGTTCCTGGACGACCAGGTGAAGTTCTACTCGTCCGGTATGTTCATGCGGCTGGCCTTCTCGATCGCCGCGCACACCGAGCCGGACGTGTTCCTGATCGACGAGGTGCTGGCCGTCGGCGACCCGCCGTTCCGGGAGAAGTGCCTGGCGCGCATCCGCGAGCTGCGCGGCGAGGGCCGCACCATGGTCATCGTCGCGCACGACATCAAGATGCTCGTCGGGCTCTGCGACCGCGGCGTCACCATGCGGCAGGGCCGGGTGATCTTCGATGGGCCGACCGAGGAGGCCGGCCGGCTGGTGCGCGAGGACCGCGCCGCCCGCCGCGCCGCCGCCCGCGAAGCCGCCGCGGGCGATGCCGGCGTCCGCATGGGGGCCGCACCGGGGGATCTCGGCGGATCGGGAGCTTTCGGTGGATAAGGTGTCCCGGACCGCGGCGGGGGCCGCCGGGAGCGCGTGCAGGACCAGGGGAGAGGTGCGGCGTTGACCAAGCAGGTATCCGGCGGTCCGTTGCTCGACAACGTCCACCGAATCATCGCCGACAAGGCGTGCACCGTCCTGTCCCTGGACATCTTCGACACCGTGCTCTGGCGCCGGGTACCGCGGCCCGCCGACGCGTTCGCGCTGCTCGCGTCCCGGATGCGGGACGCGGGGCTCTGCCCGCGGTGGGTGACCGACGCGACGCTCCGCCGGATGCGGATCGCCGCCGAGGACACCGCCCGCCGCGGCCGCGACGCCCTCGGCACCGAGGTCTCGCTGTTCGACATCTGGCGCGCCATGCCGGACGGCGTCTTCGGCGCCGCGCCCCTGGAGCAGCTGGTCGAGGCCGAGCTCCTGCTGGAGCGCGAGCTGACCGTCGTGGACCTGGACGTCGCCGAGATCGTGAAGGCCGCGCGCAAGCAGGACATCCAGGTCGTCCTGGTCTCCGACACGTACTTCACCGACGACCAGCTCGCCCGGCTCCTCGACCGGCCGGAGCTGGGCCCGATGGAGGGCGTCCGGATCTTCCGGTCGAACCAGCACGGCACCGCCAAGGCGTCCGGGCTCTGGGAGATCGTGCTGCGCGATCTCGGCCGCAGCCCGGAGCAGATCGTGCACATCGGCGACCACGAGGTCGCCGACCACGAGGTCCCCGGCGAGCTGGGCATCCGCACGGTGCACTACCGCAGGCTCGACGACGACTACCTGGACGTCCTGAAGCGGGAGAAGGAGCCCGTCCAGCCGTTCGGCGACCACGCGCCCGACCTGGACGACCGGCACGGCGACTTCGGCCTCACCAGCCTGCGCGCCAAGGCCGTCCACTCGGGCGTCCCGTTCACCACCTCCGCGCTCGACGTCGCGTGGCGGTACGGGGCGGGCGTCCTCGGCCCGGTGCTGACCGGCTTCGCGGAGTGGGCGGCGTGGAAGGCGCACGAGGCCGGGACGCGCCGGCTCTGGTGCTCGATGCGCGAGGGCGAGCTACTCTCCCGGCTGATCAACGAGGCCGCCGCGGCGCGCGGCTGGGACGTCCGCGCCGCCCCCGTGTGGCTGTCCCGTTTCGTGACCTCGCTCGCCGGGCTCGACCCGCACGACACGGCCGCGGTGCACGCCTTCGTCCGCACGGGTTACCGGCTGACCGTCCGGCAGGCCCTGTCCGTCCTGGAACTGCAGCCCGGCGACGTGCCGGGCCTCGCGACGGAGCTGGACACCGTCATCGACAACGGCGACATCGCCGACCGGGTCGCCCGCGCGCTGACCGAGACGCCGCACCTGTGCAACCGGCTCGCGGTGACCGTGACCGCCGCCCGCGAACGCATGATCAAGTCGCTGCGGGACGCGGGCGCGCTCGACGACGAGGCGCTCGCCGCGGGCGAGCTGACGCTCGTCGACCTCGGCTGGGGCGGGACGATCCAGCGCCAGCTCGCGCGCGCCCTGGAGATCGCCCGCATCGACGTCCGGCCGGCCGGGCTGTACTTGGCCACCGACAACCGGGCCGAGCGGGTCTACATGGCCGGGCTGCGCGCCGAGGGCTATCTGGCGCAGGCCGGGCACCCGGCGCACGTCGCGGCGACCGTCACGCGCAGCCCCGAGATCGTGGAGCAGTGCGTCAACGCGCTGTGCGGATCGCTGATCGGCTACACCGAGGAGGGCGCGCCGGTCCTCGGCCAGACGGCCGACTCGCCGTCCCAGAACGCCGAGCGCCGGACCGTGCAGGACGGCGTCCTGGCGTTCCAGCGGATGTGGAACAGATACGTCGCCGCCTCCGGCGGGGCGTGGCCGGACCTCGCCCGCCCGCGCGCGGCGCGGGACCGGCTGGCCCGGATCCTGGTGGCCGCGCTGGAGTCGCCCACCGCCGACGAGGCCGCCGTCTTCGGCAACTGGACCCACGAGGACAACTTCGGTTCGTCCCTGGTCACGACGCTGCTGCCCGCCGACCTCAAACCCGCCGTCCCCTACCTGTCGCCGGGCGACCTCGACGACCTGAACATGCGCGACTCGTTCTGGCCCGGGCTGCTCGCCGCCTCCGACACCGGGCTCGGCGCCATGGCACGGGCCGTCGCGGACGGCGCCGTCGACGCGGCGGCGTTCGACCCGTCCGGGGAGAGGTACGAGACGCGGCTGCGGTACCGGACGGCGGACGACCGGTGGCACGAGCCCATCCGCCGCCGCGTCCGGATCAACCACAACGGGCTGTCGTTCTCCCGGCTGTCGTTCGAGCACCACGACACGGTCGACATCTCGCTCGCCATCCCCGGCCGTCCCGCGATCGTGCGGGTCGACTGGATCGAGGCCAGGGTCATCGCCGGCGGCCGGCAGCGCGAGCGGGTGCTGCGCTGGGACAAGCCCGAGGACTTCGTCGGCCTCCACTACGCCGACTGCCGCTACCTCGGCGGGAACCTGATGGAGTTCGACACCTTCTACGCGGCGGTGTGGCTCCCGCTCGCCCGCCGCGCCGGGGTGCCGGCGGTGTCGTCGGGACAGGTCACGATCGCGTTCGCGATGCTGCCGCAGTCGATGACCGGCATGGCGCCGCGGATGCCGGTCGACCGGAAGGCGGAGCGGTCCGCCCGGGCCGCGCGGCTCACCGACCGGCTCCGCGAGGAGTACCGGGCGGCCGGCGTCAAGGGCGTCGCCGCCGGTGCGGGACGAGTGGCCAGGAGGAAGCTCGGTGACACGACGTGACTTCGGGGCGGCCGCCGCGGGGTCTCCCGGCGACCCGCACGAGCAGGCCCGCGCCGCCCGCGAACAGCCGCTGCTGCTGCACTCGATGTCGGTGTTCCGGGAACTGTACGAGGCGATCTCCGGCTGCCGGGAGATCGCCACGGTGGTCGAGGTCGGCGTGGAGTCGGGGCAGGTCAGCTCGCTGTACGCCGATCTGGGCGCGACCGTGCACTGCGTCGAGCCCGCGCCCGACGACGACCTGCGCGCCGTCCTCGCCGAGGACCCGCGGCTGAACCTCGTGGAGGGCCTGTCCCCGGCGGTGCTCCCCGGACTCCCGGTGGCGGACCTCTACGTCCTGGACGGCGACCACAACTACGCGGTGGTCCGCGACGAACTCGCCTGGATCATGGCGAACGCGCCGGACGCGGTGGTCGTCCTGCACGACGTGCTGTGGCCGTGCGGGCGCCGCGACTTCTACTACCAGCCGTCGCCCTTGGACCCGGAGGACCTGCACCCGGCCACGGCGGACGGCCCCACGGTGTGGCACGACGACCTCACCCCCGCGGGCTTCGTCGGCGGCGGCGCGTTCACGGTGGCCGAGCACGCGGGGGGCCCGCGCAACGGCGTGCTCACGGCCGTCGAGGACGCGCTGGACGAGGCCGGTGACTGGAGGTTCCGGATCGTCCCGGCCGTGTTCGGGTTCGGCGTGCTGGCCAGGGCGGGGTCGCCCGGAGCGGACGAGATCTTCGAGGCGCTGCGGCCCTACACGTCCTCACGTCTGCTCGCGGCGATGGAGAACAACCGCATCGCCTCCTACACCCGCATCCTGCAGTTGCAGTACGAGGCGGAGGCGCGCACGGACGACACGAACCGCCTGACCGAGACCGTCGCCGCCCAGCAGCGGGAGATCGCCCGCCTGCGGTCCGAGCTCGACCGGTCCAGGACCGAGCTCGCGGCCAGGCGCCGGGAACCGCAGGAGCCGGCAGAGAAACCGGGTCAGAGCGTCGCGCCTCCCGCCGGGGAGCCCGAACTGGGCGAGGCGGTGTCGCATCTCGGGCGGGCGCTCTCCGCCCGGCTGCGCAGGACGCCCGGCCGGCCGCGATGACCACATCTCCAGCAGAGGGAGCCGACAATGACGGACTACGTCGCGACCGTGGCGATGCACGAGGCCACGTGGGGGACGTTCCTCGAACCTGACCCGGCCCTGGAGGACGCCGAGAACCTGCACGAGCGGCTCGGCATTCCCATCCTCAGCGGGCACCACGCCGACCTCACCGTCTTCAAGGGACGCAACACGGTCTTCGACCGGATCGCGTCCCGGTCCCAGGACGTGAACCTCGCCTACGAGGACCAGTGCAGCGCGCAGCACTACTACGACGTCTTCGGTTGCGTCGAGCGCGAGCGGGGGGCGCTGACCAGGCTCGTCGACGTCGGCGTCTTCATGGGCGGCTCCGCCGCGGTGCTCGCCGGCTGCGTCGAGCCGATGGGACTCGAACTCGACCTCGTCGACGTCAACCCGGTGTTCCTCCGGTTCGCCCGCGAACGGGTGCGCCGCATCTTCCCGGGCGCCATGACGCGGGTCCGCATGTTCCACGGGGACCTGCCGACCTACGTGGCGAACGTGCTGCGCGCCGAGCAGGCGACGCGCGCGCTGATCCACCACGACGGGGCGCACGACTTCAACCAGGTCGTCAAGGACCTGAGCTCGCTGTACTTCGCCCGCGACCGGATTCACGGTGTCGCGCTCCAGGACACCCACCTGCGCGGCGACATCTCGTACTTCAACTTCGTGGACGCCGCCGTCTACGCCATGTTCGGCGTCGGCGTGAAGTACGAGGCCCTCGGCTCGCGGTACCCCCAGGGCTCGCCGGTGACGAACCCCAACCAGTGGAACGGCAACTACTTCCTGGCCGACACGCCCGAGGGGATGTACGTCCCGTTCGACGGGGTCGAGTGGAAGTACCCGCACCCGACGATGGAACTGGAGACCTTCATGCCGGTGAAGGCGGCCCCCGGCGCCTGAGGGTGGCCGGATGCGGACAACCCGCGGAAGCGGGGTGTCCGATCTTTCCCACGGGCTGACCTGGTGACCGAATTGACGGGAGAAGTCGGGTGTTCGGGGTGCTGTTCCATTGAACGCGGCGCGGGAACGCGGGAAGCTCTTTACCCTGTGCTTGTAGCAAACCGACCATAAGCAACCGAACAGGCAACCCCCAGGCGTTCCCTACATTCCCGCGACTCCCAGGGGTCTCTCGACGTGACGGACATGGCGAGCGGGTCCGCGATGGCGCGGCTCACACAGGCCGACCGCGTCCATGTGGGCTGGCGCTACGCGCAGGTGCACCCCGATCCGGGGCCGCCCCCGAGCCGGCCTGAGGCGCCCGAACGGGCCCCGCTGCCGCCGCCCGCGCGGCGCCCCGGCGAGGACATGGCCGGCCGGCCGCTGCGGATCGCGTTCGGCGGGACGCTCGTGTTCGTCGCCCTGTTCCTGCTGTGCGGCATCGCCGGCATCATCCCGTGGGCGTTCGCCGGGGTGGCGCTGCTGGCGTGCGCGGTCGTCCTCGCCATCACCGGAGGCGGGCTGTGGCGGGACGAGAAGGGCGTCCGGGAAAGGCTCGCGCAGGAGCGGGACGCGGAGCAGCGCGAGCGGGCCGCCCGTGAACGCAGGCGCGAGGCGGCCGAGAAGGCGTACGCGAAGGAACGGGCCGAGTGGGAGCGCCGCCATTCGGCGTACGAGAGCCAGCGCGAGTGGTACCCGGTCGCCGTCCCGCCCGGGGTCGACCGGGTGGACGTCGTCGGCGGGACGCTCGCCGGATGGTCCGCGGCGGTGACCACCATGGGCGCCGCCCGGCTCGCCGTCGGCGCCCGGCTGACCGTCATCGACCTGTCCGAGGGCGCGGTCGCGCACGACCTGCTCCGGCTCGCGGCCGACCGCGGCGACGACCCGCTCGTCTGGGTGCTGCCGGCCGACCTCCCGCGCCTGGACGTCACCCGCGGCCTGAACCCCGAGGCGCTCGCCGACGTGCTGTCGCTCGTCGTCAGCGCGGGCGAGGAGGAGGGCGGCACCCGCGACCTGTCGTTCGACAACTCGATCCTGGAACGGCTCATCGAGGTGCTCGGCCCGGACACGACGATCCCGCGCATCACGGCGGCGCTGCGCGTCCTCGCCCAGGTCGGCGACCCGCGCGACGACCTGCGGAAGGGCCTCCTCGACGACGAGCAGCTCGAACGCATCGCGACGCTGTTCGGGCGGGACGCGACCGACCGGATCGTCGTCCGCCGCGCGTGGGCGCTTGAGGCGCAGCTCCGCAAGCTGGAGAAGCTCGCCACCGAGCCGGTGCGGCTGCCGCCGTCCCGGCTCCACGTCGTGTCGATGGACCGGCGTGCCGGCGTCCTCACCAACCGCATCCTCGGCACGTACGTGACGACCGCGCTCACGCACCGCGTCCGCGAGGCCCCGCCCGGCGGCCGCTGGGATCACACACTCTTCCTCTGCGGCGCCGAGAAGCTGCGCGGCGACGTCCTGGACCGGCTCATCGACGCCTGCGAGGCCACCGGGACCGGGCTCGTCCTGATGTACCGGTCGATCCCCGGCCACGTGCGGGAGCGGCTCGGCCGGCGCGGGCACGCCGCCGTCGGGTTCATGCGGCTCGGCAACCCCGAGGACGCGCGGGTCGCCGCAGAGCACATCGGCGCCGGGCAGCCGCTGCTCGTCGCCGAGATCACCGACGCGGCCGGGGAGACCCTGTTCGACGTGGCGGGGGAGAGCTACGCCAGCACGGTCGCGTTCGCGCGGCCGCGCGGCGACGGCCTCACCGACCCGGTCTGGTCGCCGCTGCCCGCGCCCGCCGCCGACGACTCCGTCCTGGTGGAGGGCATCAGCTCGGCGACCGCGTGGGGCCGGACGGTCGCCGACCGCCGCCGTCCCGACAAGCAGCGGTTCCGGGAACTGCTCGTCGAGCCGCCGCAACTGCAGGAGCTGCCGCCGACCGCGATGGTCTTCACCCATTCGGGCGCGACGGGCCGCCGCACCCTGCTCGTGGACGCCAACCCCGGCATCATCACGCTGCCGACCGCGCACTCGATGGAGTACGAGGAGTACCTCCGCGAACAGCAGCGGGCCCCGGAACAGGCGGACGACGAGACACCGGAGCCCCCCGAGGCGCCGCAGGAGGTGCCCGCGCCCCGGGTGCCGCGCGCCCGCCACGCACTGCCGCGCGGCGCCGGGTCGCGCCCGGCCCGGATCGTCCCGCCACTGAAGCCCAACGGCAGGCACAAGGCCGACCCCCCGTCCGCTTCCTGACGGGGCATTGGCGTGCGGGCCGGGGGCGCGGAAGGATGCTGACGTGACCCCGCCCCCTGGATCGCCGCCGCCCGGGATGCCGCCCTACCGCAGGGCGCCGGGCCCACCCCCGGGAGGGCCGCCGCCCGCCATGCGCGCCGCGGAGCCGTTCGTGCTGCCGGGGCCCTGGTACCGGATTCAGGCGATTCCGGCTCCGCAGCGGGACGCGTCGGCCGAGTGGGACTTCGTCAGCGTGCTGCCCGCCGCGCTCTCGGCCGCGCGGCTGGGCAGGCCGTTCGTCGTCGGCTGGTTGTCGGCGGGAGGAGGCGCCCCGCTGGAGCTGATCACCAACGCCGGGCCGATCGGGACGCCGGAGCCCGACGCGGAGACCCACGGGCTGCTGTTCCCGAGCGGCGCGCGCGGCGTCCCGGTCGGGGACGGGTGGCTGCGGCGGGCGGAGCGGATGGCGTGGACGCGCTGCCCCGGCCGTCTCGCGCCGCAGGGGGCCGGGGCGGACGGCGGCCCCGGGCTGTTCGAGGCGACGCTCGTCACGCTGATGGAGCGGCCGTTCGGCTGGTTCGTGGTCGCCGAGCCGTGCGACGAGCGGCTGATCGACACCGAGATGCGGGAGCTGCACCACGAGCTGCGGATGCTGCGGCGCGGCGAGGACGAGAACGCCCGGCTCGCCGTCGCCCGCGCCGACCGGCGGCTCGCCGAGCTGGACGCGTTCCGCGAGGCCGGGCTGTGGCAGGTCCGGGTCGTGGCCGGGGCCGCGTCGCAGGACGAGCTCGGGCAGATCGCGCCCGTGCTGGTCGGGTCGATGGAACTCGGCCACCACCCGTACCGGCTGCGGTCGGGGCAGGGCAGCGGATCGTTCGCCGAGATGCTGAGCCCGGGGACGGCGCCCGCGCCGGTCCGCCCGATGGCGGAGTCCGAGCAGCGGTTCCCGTTCGTCGCGACGGCCGGGGCGCTGGCCGCGCTCGCCGGGCTGCCGCGCCGCGAGGTCCCCGGCCTGCGGGTGCTGGACGCCGGGTACTTCGACGTCACGTCGGAGACGGCGCCCGGCGCCGGGGACGCGCAGATCGAGCTGGGCGCCATCCTGGACGGCCAGGACCGGGAGGTCGGCCGGTTCACCGTCCCGCGCTCCACGATCAACCGGCACGTGTTCGTCACCGGCGCGACCGGCGCGGGCAAGTCGCAGACCGTCCGGCACCTGCTGGAGCAGCTCACCCGGGCCGGCGTCCCGTGGCTGGCGATCGAGCCGGCGAAGTCGGAGTACGCGGCGATGGCGGGCCGCATCCAGGACCTCGGCGGGCCCGTCACGGTCGTCAACCCGTCCGACCCGGACTCGGTGCCGCTGTCGGTGAACCCGCTCGCGCCCGAGCCCGGCTACCCCGTCCAGGCGCACATCGACATGGTGCGCGCCCTGTTCCAGGCCGCGTTCGACGCCGAGGAGCCGTTCCCGCAGATCATGGCGCAGGCGCTCCAGCGCGTCTACGAGAACAACGGGTGGGACGTCGTGACCGGCGCGGGCGTGCCCGGCTCGCTGATCGAGCCCGCCGTCCCGACGCTGGAGCAGCTCCAGAACGCGGCGCTCCAGGTCATCCAGGACGTCGGGTACGGGCGCGAGCTGATGGCCGACGTGCAGGGCTTCGTGGACGTCCGGCTCCGCTCCCTGCGCATCGGCTCCGCCGGACGGTTCTTCGAGGGCGGCCACCCGGCCGACATCGGCGGGATGCTCCGCGACAACATCGTCCTCGCCATCGAGGACGTCGCGAACGACGAGGACAAGGCGTTCCTCATGGGCACCCTGATCATCCGCATCGTGGAGCACCTGCGGATGCGGGAACGGAACCGCGACCGCGCCGCCGGCTCCGCGCTCCGGCACGTCATCGTCATCGAGGAGGCGCACCGCCTGCTGCGCAACCGCGGCCCGGAACGCGGCAGCTCCCACGCCGTCGAGCTGTTCGCCGGGATGCTCGCCGAGATCCGCGCCTACGGCGAGGGCATCATCGTCGCCGAGCAGATCCCGACGAAGCTCGTCCCGGACGTCATCAAGAACACCGCGCTGAAGGTCGTCCACCGGCTGCCGGCGTACGACGACCGGCACCAGGTCGGCGCGGCCATGAACCTGGACGCCGACCAGTCCCGCGAGGTGGTGTCGCTGCGCCCGGGCGTCGCCGCCGTCTTCGCCGACGGCATGGACCGTCCGCTCCGCGTCCGCGTCCCGCTGGGGGAGGGCCGCGAAGCCGAGCTGGCGGGCCCGCCGCCGCCCGTGGACGGCCGCCGCTCGGCCGCCTGCGGCTGCGAATGCCGCTCGGGCCGGGCCTGCACCCTGTGGGAACTCCGCGAGGCCGACCTGATCGCGGGCCACGCCGACTGGGCCTGGCTCCGCCTGTGGGCCGACACGCTCGTGCTGGCGCACGTCGTGAACCGCCCGATGCCGGCCGTCCCGCCCGACCTCGGCCGCGCCTGGTCGCGGCTCGCCCCCCGGCTCCGCGAATGCGCGCTGGCGACCGTCCTGGAACGGGCCGTGACCCGGCGGTCACGGTCGCTGCGCAACGCCTACCTTCCCGCCGACCTCACCGCCGCCGTCGCCGAGGTCGCCCAGCGCTTGCTGGGCGGCGGCGCCCCCGCCACCGCCCCCGGCCCGCAGTGGGTGATCCCGCAGGTCAAATGGCTGCACGAGCTCGACCGCCTCTTCCCCTACGGCGGCGGCGCCCCCGACAAGCACGCCCTCGCGCCGCGAATGGACTACCAGCTCCCGGGCCTCAAGCAGCCGCCGGACGCCAAACTCGGCCACCGCCTCCGCGCCCTGCGCCGCCACCCGCTGTCGATGGAACTGGAGCGCAACCGCCCCATCGCCGTGAGCGCGCTCTACGGCGACGACGACCAGTCCGGCTTCTTCCAGGACCTCTCCACCGTCGCGATCGGTTTCGACGAGGACGAGCAGATCGACCACGTGGCCGAGACGATGCGCGTGACCGAATGGCTGGAGCCCGTCCTGAGCTGGTTCGACCGCTTCATAACCCCCTTCGAAGACCCGTCCAAGGGCCTCCCCTTCCTCAACCCCCCGGGCGCCGGGTGACTCAGATGTCGCTTTCGCCGCGGGTGGGGAGGCCGGCCTTTTCGGCGATGGGGGTCCAATAGCCGATGAACTCGTTCTTGGCGGAGCTCGCTCGCTGGTTGACGTCGGCGACCTCGCCCTCGGACGGGCAGCCGGGGGCGCCGTCCAGGTAGCGCTGGTTCGACTCGGTCGACGCCTCCAGGGCACGGACGAGGGCGTCCTTCATCTGGGTCCCGTTGTCGAGGGCGCTCACTTCGAGGGCGCGGGCCTGCTCCAGCTGGTTCTTGCGCGCGTCGAGGATGCGTTGCAGACCGTCCACGGGGCAGCCGCTGGTGACGACCGTGCCGAGTTCGGAGCGGGTCGCGCCCATGTCGGCCAGCAGCTTGTCCACCGCGCCGGCCTGCGCTTCGAGATCGCCGTTCGTGCCGGTGGAGGTGTTCTCGGTCGCTGGTGAGGCGCCCTGGCTCTCGACCGCGGACGGCGAGGTGGCGGCCGGCGGCGTGTCCGAGCCGCTCGGCCAGAGCACGATGCCCGCCGCGAGCCCGATCAGAAGGACGACGCCCGCCGCGGCCAGGAAGTACGGGAGATTGCTGCGCTTGGGCGGGGCCGGCGGCTGCCAGATCGCGGGCTCGGACCAGGGCTCGGACCACGGCTCGGGGGAGAGCTGCGTGGTCCGCTCCACGGACGGCGGCATGTGAGCCGTCCCCTCCGACGAGGGCGGCATCTGCGCCGTCCGCTCCTCCGAGGGCATGGCCGCCGTCCGGTCGTCGGAGGGCGCGATGGGGGTCGTGTGGTCCGGGGGCGCCCCCCAATGGGCGGGGGCCTGCCCGGCCCACGGCGGCGGCACCGGCTCACGGGGGACGGGGATGCCGTCCTCCGGGTCGCGGACCGTCGAGTCGTCTGCGCGGGACGGCGGCAGCGGCGCGTTGCAGCGCAGGCATCTGGGCGACGCCGAAGAGGTCTCGGTTCCGCAGTTCGGACACCGCATGACGGCCCCCCTGGCCCCGTGAATACGAACGGTCAGAGAATACTGCGCTACCGCCTGTTATACGCGCTTCCAGCTCCGCAGCGGCTGGCCCGTCTGCTTCGCGACCGGGTTCCACAGCACGACGAACTGCTTCTTGGCCGTCGTCGCGCGCCGCTCACCGGCGGCGCGCCCCGGAACGTGCGCCGCGCTGGGACGCGGCTTGCCCTTGCACTTGCGCTGGTTCGCCTGCGCCCACTGCAGCAGGACCTGGTCGACCTGCAGCGACGCCGTCAGCGCCTGGGACAGCGAGCCGCGCAGCCGCTCGCCGTTGGCGAGCTTGTCGACCTTGAGGGCCCGCGTGCGGTTCAGCTGGTTCGTGCGCCGCTGCGCGACCGTCTGGAACCCCTGGATCGCCTGCGGCAGCGTCTTGCACTTGCCGGCGCGGCCGAGCGCCCCGGCGAGGACGCGGCGGGTGGCGACGCTGTCGTTGATGAGCTTGTTCACCGTCGCGGCCTGCTGCTTGGTCTCAGGCGGGATCGCGTTCTTCTGCGCGACCTGCTTCTGGGACGCCGCCGGAGACGGGTTCGCGTCCCCGGGCGAGCCGCCGGACGGCCACGCGACGACCGCGACGGCGCCGGCCGCGACCGTGACCAGCGCGGCGACGGCCGCGATGAGCGGCTTGCTCGTCCCGTTCTTGTTCGGTCCCGGCGGCACCTGGCCCGGCGGGTAGCCGAAGGCGGGGTCGCCCGGCCCCATCGGGCCCATGGGCTGCATCCCCGGGCCCATGGGGGGCGCGCCCATCTGGCCCGGCCCCATCGGACCCGGCCCCATCGGCGGCTGGTTCATCGGGCCCATGAGGGGAGCGGCGCCCATGGGGGCGCCCATTGGGGAGCCCGGGTCCATCCGGGTCCGGTCGAGGTCTTCGCCGAACCCCTGGGCGCCGGGGGCCGACCCCGGGCCGGGGTCGAACTGCGTCACGTCGGCGTCCAGCATGGTGGCCGGTTGCCCGGCGGGAGGCTGCTGTCCCCACACCTGCGTCGGCTCGGCCTCAGGCCCCTCGGGCCTGCGCGGCTGCGCGAACCACGAGTCCGGGACGATCGACTCGCCGGGCGAGGCCTGCTCGCCCAGCCCGAACGGGTTCGAGGGCGGAGGGCCGGCCGCGGGGGCGGCCTTCTCCTCCGCAGGCGGCGCCGGCTGCTCGTTCCCCCATGCGGGCGGGGGCCTGAAGCCGCCTGAGTCGTCCTCGTCCGGGTTGAACGTCCAGGCCGCGGTGTCCTCGGGGTCGACGGGCGGCAGCGGCGACGCGGCCGCGGGCGTCGGGTCCGACGGTTCCACGGACAGCCGCAGCGGCGGCCGCGCCGGAGGCTCGGGGGCCGTCTGCTGCGGCGACGGCTGGGGCGGCATCGCCAGGTCCGGGCTCACGGCCGGCTGCGCGCCCGTGCCCCAGGACGGGGTGGGCGGCGGCGTCATCATCGTCCGGTCGCCGGGCACCTCGGCGGCGACGCCCGCCGGGGCGGTGTCCGCGACGGGAGCCCCCATGGGAACGGCGGGCCCGACCGAGTACACGTCGATCGGCGCCTCGCAGTGCGAACACTTGCCGAGCGTCCCAGGCGTGTCATTACCGCACGTCGGACACTGCATCGCTCTGACCTCGCCTTATAGCCGCTTGCCCACGCTTGCGATCCAGGCCCGCCGGCCGGGGCGGGCACCGCCTCCCCGCGATCCAGCAGGGCTCCCGACAAAAGTAGTGGGTGACGCCGTTCTCGGACGCGTGGTTGTCAATCTGGCACACCGCAGTCGGAGGTGGCACCGAATCACGACATGTCGGCAATGGTCAAGATTGCCGCAGGTGGTTTACCTGAAATGCTGTGATGCTGCTCACAATTCAGGTTCCGGTCGCCGGGGACGCCCCTCAACCCCGCCGGCACGCCGCGCGCGCCGCGCTCACCGGCTAGGCTCGGAGCGGTTTCCCGGCGCATCCAGAGAAGACGGAGTCCATGAGCGATCTTCCGCTGCGTTCGCAGCTGGCCGTCGCGCTCGGTCGTACGGCCGCCAAGATGTCCCGAATGGCGGGCCGCGGGGACGGCTCGGTGATCGGCGGGCGGGTCGGCCTCCGCCTCGACCCCGAGCTGCTGACCAGGCTCGCCAAGGACCGCAAGCTCGTCCTCGTCAGCGCCACCAACGGCAAGACGACGACGACCCGGCTGATCACCTCGGCGATGACGCCGCTGGGCGAGGTCGCCACCAACGCGTTCGGCGCGAACATGCCGACCGGGCACGTGTCCGCGCTCGCGTCCGCGCCGTCCGCCCGCTACGGCGTGCTGGAGTGTGACGAGAAGTACGTCCCGATGGTCCTGAAGGAGACCGGGGCGAACATCGTCGCGCTGATGAACCTCAGCCGCGACCAGATGGACCGCGCCGCCGAGATCTGGCTGCTGGCCGGCAAGTGGCGCAAGGCGCTGGAGGCGTCCCCGACCAGCCACGTCATCGCCAACTGCGACGACCCGCTGGTCACCTGGGGCGCGTCCACCGCCAAGAGCGTGACGTGGGTCGCCGCGGGCCAGCACTGGCGCGAGGACTCCTGGTGCTGCCCCGAGTGCGGCGGCCCCCTCGACCGGCAGGACACCGACGAGGACAGCGACTGGCGCTGCCGCCAGTGCCACTTCGCCCGTCCCCGTCCCGACTGGGCGCTGAAGGGCGACCTGATCACCGGCCCGGACGGCCGGACGTTCTCGCTGACCGGGCTCTCCCTGCCCGGGCGGGCCAACCGCTCGAACGCCCTGATCGCGCTGGCGGTCGTCGCGCAGTTCGGGGTCGCGCCCGAGCAGGCGCTGCCGCTGCTGTCGCAGGTCACGTCGGTCGCCGGCCGGTACACGACGGTCGAGCACGAGGGCCGCTCGATCCGGCTGCTGCTGTCGAAGAACCCGGCGGGCTGGCTGGAGGCGTTCGACGTCCTGCAGCCCGCGCCCGGCCCGGTCGCCCTGTCGATCAACGCGCAGGGTCCGGACGGCCGCGACACCTCCTGGCTGTGGGACGTCGACTACCGCATCCTGAGGGGCCGTCCCGTGTGGGTCGCCGGCGAGCGCCGCATCGACCTCGCCGCCCGGCTGGAGGCCGCGGAGGTGTCCTTCACGCTGGTGGACGACATCGACCAGGCGGTCATGGCCGTCCCGCCCGGGCACCTGGACGTGATCGCCAACTACACCGCCTTCCAGAACATCCGAACGAGGTACGGCCGTGTCGTCTGACCGCATCAAGATCGTCTGGATCTACCCGGACCTGCTCAGCACCTACGGCGACCAGGGCAACACGATCGTCCTGGAGCGGCGGGCCGCGCTGCGCGGCATCCCGACCGAGACCGTCAGCCTCCGGTCGGACGAGCCCGTCCCCGCCGACGGCGACATCTACCTGCTCGGCGGCGGTGAGGACCGGCCGCAGATCCTCGCGGCGCAGCGCCTGCGGGGCGACGGGGGGCTCGCCCGCGCCGTCCAGTCGGGGGCGGTCGTGTTCGCCGTCTGCGCCGGCTACCAGCTGCTCGGCCACGAGTTCGGCGGCGAGGAGGGGCAGCCCGTCCCCGGCCTCGGCCTGCTCGACATCCGTTCGGGACGCGGCGAGCAGCGCGCGGTCGGCGAGATCGTCGGGGACGTCGCGGGCGAGCTGAACGTGCCGCGCATCACCGGCTTCGAGAACCACCAGGGCGTCACCCACCTCGGGCAGAACGCGCGCCCCTTCGCGAAGGTCGTGCACGGCGTCGGCAACGGCGGCGGCGACGGCTTCGAGGGTGCGTACAGCGGCCGTGTCCTCGGCACCTACATGCACGGCCCGGCCCTGGTCCGCAACCCGGGCCTGGCCGACCTCCTGCTCCGCTGGGCGGTCGGCACCGAGCTGCAGCCGCTGGACGACTCCTGGGCGGGCCGCCTCCGCGAGGAACGCCTGCAGGCCGTCGCCGCCGGCTGACCTTCCGCGTTTGGGCCTGGCGCGGGGGTCCGGCCGCTGCGACCGGACTTCAGGCTGGGGAGTAATTCGGACTCGGTCAGAAGCGGCCCGGCGCAGCCGGGACGTTCCAAGAACCGGGTCCGCTGGCATCCGGAAAACCTTACGCGCACCGATCCGGTGTGTAAGGTGATTGGTCATGCGGACGGCGTACAAGTGCCGGGCCTACCCCGACCCTGAACAGGCGGCCACCTTTGGCCGCACGTTCGGCTGCGTGCGCCTGGTGTGGAACAAGACCCTTGCCGAACGGCACCGCGCCTACCATGCCGAGGGCAAGCGCACGTCCTACAAGCAGACTGACGCCGCCTTGACGGCCTGGAAGAAGACGCAGGACCTGGCATTCTTGTCCGAGGTGTCCAGCGTTCCGCTGCAGCAGGCGCTGCGGCACCAGCACGCCGCCTTCGCCAACTTCTTCGCCGGACGTGCCCACTACCCGCGCTTCAAGACCCGCACCTCCCGCCAGAGCGCGCACTACACCCGCTCGGCGTTCCGCATGCGCGAAGGCGAACTGTGGATGGCCAAGACCACCGCGCCGTTAACGTTCGTGTGGTCCTTCGATGAGGTGGACCTCGCCGGGCTGAACCCGACAATGGTGGTGGTCTCGCGGGAGCCGGACGGCCGCTGGTATGTGACCTTCGCCGTCGACACCGACACCCCCGAGCCCCTGCCGGCCGCCGGGCACCAGATCGGCATCGACCTGGGGGTGAAGGACTTCGCGGTGACCTCCGACGGGGAGTCCATTCCCAACCCCCGCCACCTGGACAAGAAGCAGCGCAACCTGGCCCGCTATCAGCGGCGCATGGCCCGCAAACAGCCCGGTTCGGTCAACCGCCGCAAGGCCAAGACCAAGGTCGCCCGCGCCTGCCGCAAGGTCCGCAACGCGCGCGCCGACTTCCTGCACCGCACCAGCACCGGCCTCGTCCGCCAAGCAGACGTGATCGTGATCGAAGACCTCGCGGTCGCCAACATGGTCCGCAACCACAGCCTGGCCAAGGCGATCTCCGACTGCGGGTGGGGCGAGTTCCGCCGCCAGCTGGAGTACAAGGCCGAACGCGCCGGACGCACCCTGATCGTGATCGACCGCTGGTACCCCTCGTCCAAGACCTGCTCGCACTGCGGGCACCTGCTGGCCGAGCTGAGTCTTTCCACCCGGCACTGGTCGTGCCCGGGCTGCCGCACCCGGCATGACCGGGACGTCAACGCGGCCAAGAACATCCTTGCGGCTGGTCGAGCCGTAGCCGGGGGCACCCCCGGCGAGGTCTGTGGAGCTGATGTCAGACGGCAAGGGTCCTCCCTTCCGCAGTCGGCTACGAAGCAGAAACACCCACGGCGCGAGCCGTAGGAACTCCTCCCTTCAGGGGGAGAGGCAGTCAAGCTTCTCCGCGTCCATACCGGTGGCTACGCCCTCAACTTCTACAAGACCCGCAGTGACGAGGCTCGCGCTTGGAGCGAACGCAGCCGCCAGGAACTCTCCGGCCAATGGCCTCAACTGTCTCTGGGAAACCGCCCCACCGACCGCAACACGGTCACAACCCGCGACCTCTCCGGCCTACGCCGTACCTGACGCGAACGCTTGCCGTGCGGCACTATGAGCGGGCTTGGTCAGCTCTCGAAGGGAACGGCCGAACTCCTGGACCACGGCTGCGCGGTCATCGTGCTCAGCCGCGGTATGGAACTGCGGCTCCTGACCATGTCCGCGACCCTGGAGCTGCTGGAGGAGGCAGGGGTGGAGGCACACGTGGAGGAGACGGTCGCGGCCGTCGATCTCTACAACCGGCTTGCCGAGACGACTGCCGTCGGCGGCCTGTTCCACTCGACGTGCTGACCATCCCGGTTGGAACTGATGTGCGGGCGGGGTCGTCTGAAGATCACCTGATCTCCTCGTGATTCGGAGCCTTGGTGTACTACACGGACGACGGTTCGATCGACTTCAAGGAGCTGGCGAACGAACTCGCCAACATGCTCCACGGCTATCCGTACGGCGAGCCGCCGGACACGCTGGGCATGATCGCCAATGAGCTGGGGGCCGATCCCGGCAGCCGGCAGGGGCGCGCGATGATGGTCGCCGCGTACGCCGGCCGCTGGTACGTCAAGTGGCAGATCACCGAGGTCTCTCTCTTTGACGACCTGATCGACGCCGCCTCCCGGGCCGGGGAGGTCTACGGGGAGGCGGTCTGCCCGTCGCCCGGCGAGCACAAGCACCCCGTGATCCGCGGTGAGGACCCCGAGGGGGCGGCCGAGGTCATGGCTCTGATCGGCGACCCCGAGGCGTGGAAGGCCTACGACGGGTTCCTCACCGATGAGGGCGTGGACCTCGATGCCATGAACTGCTCCGGCTTCCTGGCGGGCCTGGCCGCCCAGACGGTGGCGGACCTCACGGAGGCACGGAAGGAGCGGTTCGAGGCCCCGACCGCCGATCCCGAGCTGGATGCGCGCTACCTGACCGGGGACGGCCGGACGAACCTCGACGCCGTGCTCTCCGACATCGAACGGCAGAAGTACAGCAGCATCGATCCCACCGCCGAGAAGGCCGCCGTCTGGGCGGCCCGCAGGTTGCTGGGGGACGCGCTCCCCGAAGAGCGCGCGCCGCTCGCCCTGGCCGTGGCGCACCTGGCCCAGCACTGCTACTGGGGCTCGGCCGCTCCGTCCGTGGCCGCCCTCTACAACGAGGCCCTCAAGACGTTCGACCTCTCCGCCCTCGACCGGCCCTGCCCGCATCCCGATGGCCATGACGTCCAGATCCGGGACACCCCGCGCCATGCGCGCAGCCTGGTCTCCCCGCCCGAGGACGCCGACGAGCACGGCCGGTGCCCGCGCCGTGTCGCCAAGTACGTTCAGGAGATGATCGACTACACCGAGATGTACGCGTCCCGTCATCAGGATTGACGGCGGGCCCTGCCCACGGCGGCCGTGATCCGGTCGACGTCGCCGCGTTCGGCCGGCGGGAGCGGGGCGTCCACGCTGCGGCGGAACGCGTCCGCCGCGCCGAGGAGGCGTGCGGCGCGTTCCGCGTCGCCGCCGAGGACCGCCGCGCCCGCCAGCCCTTCCAGGGACAGCGCCACCGCCCGGGGTTCCCCGATCGATCGGGCGATCTCCAGCCCGCGGCGGTGATGCGCGAGAGCCCGCGAGGCGTCTCCGCGCAGTTCGGCGGTGAAGCCGAGCTCCGCCTCCAGTAGGTGTTCGCCTATCTCGGACGAGTCGTACTCGTCGCGAATGCGGTGCAGGAGGGTCTCAGCCGCGTCGAGGTCGCCGGAACGGCGGGCGCCGAGGGCGAGCCCCATCAGCGCGTGCATCTCGCCGTACATGTAGCCCTGCTCGACGGCCAGCCGCCCAGCTCTCTCGTGCAGGTCGCGGGCCCGGTCCCAGTCGCGGGCGAGCAGCGCCAGCCTGCCGAGGCCGGAGAGCCGGGCGGCCACCTCCGTCCGGAGGTCCAGCTCCCGGGCGATGCGCAGGCCCTCGTTCTGGCGGCGTTCGGCCTCCGCGTAGTCCCCTTTGATCTCGGCGAGGACGGCCAGCGGCGACACGGTCTGAAGTTCGCCCCAGCGGTCGCCGAGTTCACGGAAGAGGCGGGCGGCGTCGGGGCCGTCCCGTCCGATGGTCCGGAGGTCGCCGCGGACGAGCGCCAGCATCGCCCGCAGGCTGAGCGAGGCGGCGGTGCCCCAGCGGTCGCCGGCCTCGTCGAAGAGGGCCAGCGCGCGGGCGTTGGTCTTCTCGCTCGCATCGGGCTCACCGATGTGGAACAGACCGTAGGCGTAAAGCCAGAGGGCCCGGCCCGGCATTTTCCGATCCGTCGATGCCCCGGGCCGGTCTCCTGTCAGTAGCGCGAACGCGTCGCGGAGCAGCCGGAGTTCGGCGTCCTGCCGCGGGGCCGCGTCGAGTACCGCCGACAGGGTGCGGCGCGCTTCGTGCAGGCGGCCGCGCAGCAGCCACCACCAGCACAGGGCCGTGGCGAGACGCGCCGCATCGGGCCGTCCCATCGCCTCGTCCAGCGCCGCTCGCATGTTCGCCGCCTCGGCGTCGAGCCGATCCAGCCATGCCCGCTGGTCCGCCCCGCGGAGTTGCGGCTCGGCGCGTTCGGCGAGGTCGAGGTAATGGCGCAGATGGCGGTCGCGGGTGCCGGTCAGGTCGTCCTTCTCCTCCAGGCGCTCCATCGCGTACGCCGCCACGGAGTCCAGCAGGCGGTAACGCGGGCCTGACGTTCCGTCCGCCATCACGACAAGGGACCTGTCGACCAGCCGTGTGAGGAGGTCGACAACGTCGTCGCGGCGCACGCCGTCGCCCGAGCAGACGGCCTCGGCCGCGTCCAGGCCGCAGCCGTCCACGTGCACGGCGAGCCTGCGCAGCACGATGCGTTCGGACGGGGCGAGCAGCTCCCAGCTCCAGTCGATCACCGCCCGGAGGGTGCGCTGGCGGGCGGGCGCGCCGCGCGGTCCCGTGGTGAGGACCCCGAACCGGTCGGTGAGCCGCGCCGCCAGTTCCCGCACCCCGAGCGCCCGGACCCGGGTCGCCGCCAGCTCCAGCGCGAGCGGGATGCCGTCGAGGCGGCGGCAGATCTCCGCGACCGCCTCGCGGCCGTCGTCCAGCGAGAACCCGGGGGCGGACGCGGCGGCGCGGGCGGCGAAGAGCCGCACCGCGTCGGCCTCCTGGAGCGGCTCCACCAGGTAGACGGTCTCGCCCGTCAGGCCGAGCGGTTCGCGGCCGGTCGTCAGGATCCGGAGTCCGGCGGCGGAGCGCAGCAGCAGGCCGGCGAGTTCGGCGGCGGGGCCGGCGACCTGCTCGCAGTTGTCGAGGACGAGCAGGAGCCGCCGGTCGCGCAGCGCCGCCGCGAGCCGCTCCGCGGCGCGCAGCGCCGCCGCGAGCCGCTCCGCGGGGCCTTCGGCGGTGGCCGGCGTTCCGGACGGCACGTCGTCGCGGAGCCCGAGCACGGCCGACACCTCCTGCGCCAGCTCGGCCGCGCCGCCGCGCTGACCGGCGAACTCGACGAGCCACACCCCGTCAGGGAAGCCGGTTCCGCCGAGCCGGCGGGCCGCCTCGACGGCGAGCCGCGTCTTGCCGACGCCGCCCGGCCCGGTCAGCGTGACCAGGCGCGCCGCGCCGAGGAGCCGCTCGACGTCGTCCAGGCACCGGTCGCGGCCGATCAGCTCGGTCAGCGGGACCGGGAGGTGCGATCGCGGCGCGGCGCCCGGTTCGGGGGCGAGCGGCTCGTCCTGCCGCAGGATCGCCTCGTGCAGCACGGCGAGCTCCGGGCCCGGATCGAGGCCCAGCTCGTCCGCCAGCAGTTTCCGCAGGTCGGCGTAGGTCTCCAGGGCCTCGCTCTGGCGACCCGCCCGGTACAGGGCCCGCATCTGGACGGCGCGCAGCCGTTCCCGGAACGGGTGGTGCGCCACGAGGCCGGCGAGCTCCCCGGCGAGCAGGAGGTGCTCGCCGGCTTCGAGCCGCGCCTCGGCCTGCTCCTCCAGCACGGCCAGCCGCTCGTCGGCCAGGCGGTCCGCCGCGGCCCGCGCGAACTCCTCGTCCGCGAAGTCGGCGAACGGCGCCCCCCGCCACAGGCTCAGCGCCTCGGTGAGCAGGCCGGCGCGCGCACGCGGCTCGTCCACCGCGCGGGCTCGGTCCGCCAGTGCGCGGAACCGGTCGGCGTCCACCTCGTCTCCGGGCCCGTCGAGGCGGAGCCGGTACCCGGGCGCCTGCCGCACCACACGGTCCCGGCCGAGGACGCGGCGCAGCTGGGAGACCTTGGCCTGCAGGGCGTTGGCGGGGTTGCCGGGCAGGTCGTCGCCCCACAGGTCGTGGACGAGCCGGTCGGCGGAGACGGGCCGCCCCTCGTGCACCAGCAGATCAGCGAGCAGTGCCCGGACCTTCGCCTCCGGGATCCGTACGGGCTCCCCGTTGCCGGAAGACTCCCCGGAAGCGCCGTCCCACACCATCAGCGGACCGAGCACGCCAAACCGCATGTCCGCACCGTACCCGGCGGTGCTTCGGCGGCCGTCAGCGGACCATCAGCGTTTCCGAAGCGCCCCCCGGCACAGTCGGCTCCATGCCTACCGCGGAACTGACCTCCACCGGCGAAGAGACGCCGTCCGCCCGTGGACTGCCCATGCCCGCGCTGCTGACGCTGGCCACGGCGGTCTTCATCACGAGCCTGACCGAGACGCTGCCCGCCGGACTGCTGCCCGCGATGAGCGGCGACCTGCACGTCAGCGAGTCCGCGACCGGGCAGACCGTGACGGTCTACGCGCTCGGGACGGCGCTGACGGCCGTCCCGCTGACGGCCGCGACGGCGGCTTGGCGTCGCCGTCGCCTGCTGCTGGCGACCGTCGCCGGGTTCGCCATCGCCAACACGGTGACGGCATTGTCGACGCACTACCTGCTGACCATGACGGCGCGCTTCGCGGCCGGGGTCGCGGCCGGGCTCGCCTGGGCGCTGCTGGCCGGCTACGCCCGCCGCCTCGCACCGCCCCACCTGGAGGGACGGGCGATCGCCATCGCGATGGCCGGCATCCCCGTCGCCCTGTCCCTGGGCGTCCCGGCGGGCACGTTCCTCGGGACGGCGCTCGGCTGGCAGGCCGCCTTCCTGATCATGACCGGGCTGAGCCTCGTCCTGCTGGGCTGGATCACCGCGTCCGTCCCGGACTTCCCGGGACGCCGCGCGGGCGAGCGGGCGGCCCGGCAGCACGTCCTCCGCGTCCCCGGCGTGGCGCCGGTGCTGTTCGTGACGTTCGTCTTCGTCCTGGCCCACACGATCCTCTACACCTATATCGCGACGTTCCTCGACACGCTCGGCATGGGCTCGTCCACAGACCTGGTCCTGCTGGTCTTCGGGGCGGCGTCCCTGGCCGGGATCTGGATCGTCGGCACGCACATCCACCGCCGCCTGCGCGCGCTGACCGTCGCCGGGACGCTGCTGGTCGCCGCTGCCGCCGCCGTCCTGGCGCTGTGGGCCGATGGCCCCGCCCTCGTCTATGCCGCCGTCGCGCTGTGGGGCCTCGGGTGGGGCGGCGCGCCCACCCTGCTGCAGACCGCCGCCGGTGACGCGGGGGGCGACGCGGCGGACGCGGCGCAGGCCATGCTCGTCACCCTCTGGAACGCGGCCATGGCCGGCGGCGGCATCGCCGGCGGCGCCCTCCTGCACCTGTTCGGCTCGGCCTCGTTCGCGTGGAGCACCCTCGCGCTCCTCGCGCCGGTCCTGGCGGTCGTCCTCGGCGCCCGGACCCACGGATTCCCCTCACACCGCTGAAAGGACACCACCATGGAGCTTCACGGTCTTCTCGAACCGGCCCGCCTCGGCGGACTCGCCCTGCCGAACCGCCTGGTGATGGCACCGATGACGCGGAACCGCGCGGACGCCGAGGGCGTCCCGGGCGAGCTGATGGCGACCTACTACGCGCAACGCGCCGCCGCCGGGCTGATCATCGCCGAGGCCGCCACCCCGAACGCCGTCGGCCAGACGTACCCGAACATTCCGGCGATCCATGCCCCGGCGCATGTGGCCGGATGGCGGCGCGTCACGGATGCCGTGCACGATGCGGGCGGCCGGATGTTCCTGCAGTTGCAGCACGGCGGCCGTGTCGGTCATCCCGACAACAGCGGCCTGCACCCGGTGGCGCCGTCGCCCGTCCCGCTTCCGGACACGATCCACACGCCCTTGGGGCCCCAGCCCGCCGTCGTCCCGCGTCAGATGACCGCCGCCGTCATCCGCTCCACCATCACGGACTTCGTGACCGCCGCCCGCAACGCCGTCGCCGCGGGCTTCGCAGGAGTGGAGGTGCACTCGGCCAACGGCTACCTGCTGCACCAGTTCCTGTCCCGCGACACCAACCGGCGCACCGACGAGTACGGCGGCTCGATCGCGGCCCGCATCCGCTTCATGGTCGAAGTGACCCGTGCCGTCGCCGCCGCCATCGGCCCTCGCCGCGTCGGCGTGCGGATCTCACCCGGCGTCACCGCGAACGGCATGTACGAGGACGACATCGACGACCTCTACCCGGCCCTCGTCCAGGCCCTGGCCGAGATCTCCCCGGCCTACCTGCACATCGTCTACGCCGATCCCGGCAGCGCCCTCTTCCACACCATCCGCCGGACGTGGCCCGGAACCCTGATCGCCAACCCGAAACTGCCCGACGTCACCACCGGAGACGTCACCCGCGAGGCCGGCCGCCTCGTCGCGGCGGGCGCCGACCTCGTCGCCCTCGGCCGTCCCTTCCTGGCGAACCCCGACCTCATCGACCGCCTCCGCGCCGGCGCCCCGCTCAACCCCGTCAAGGACCAGCACCTGATGTACACGGGCGCCGCGACCGGCTACACCGACTACCCGACGCTGGAATTCGCCTCGCGGCGATGAATCCGGCCGACGCCCACGGTCATCTCCTCTGAACCCTTTGAAGGAGATGACCGTGGAATATCCCCAGGGCGATGTACGCCTGCTCGAAACCGAGATCGCCCAGCGTCTGCTGCATTCGACGATCCCGGCCCGTCTCGCCTACACGGCGACCGACGGTACGCCGCGCGTGATGGCGACGTGGTTCACGTGGACGGGCGAGGAACTGGTGATGGCGACGTTCGTCCGCTGCCCGCCCCTGGGCATGCTGCGTCCGGCGCGCCGCCTCCGTGCGCTCCGCGAACGTCCGGACGTCGCCGTCACGATCGACACCGAGCCGCAGCCTCCGGAGGTCCTGATGCTGCGCGGCCGGGTCTCGATCACGGAGGTGGACGGAATGGTCCCCGAACAGGCCCGGTCGGCCCGCCGGTTTCTGGGCGAGGAGGGAGGCGCGGGTTACGTCGCCGGGGCGGCTCACCCCGAAACCCGGATGGCCCGCATAGCCCTGCGTCCCACCTGGGTCGGCGTGTTGGACTTCAAGTCCCGCCTACCCGGCATCATGACGCCCTGACGGGCGGGCGCCGGGCCACTCCCAGGTCGGCTGGGAGTGGCTTCGGCCGGCCGCCGGACGTTCAGCCCTGCTGCAGGGCGGAGAGGCCCTTGTCCAGGTCATCGCGGGTCATCACCGGCTGGATCTCGATCTTCGCGCCCAGCTCCTGGAAGAGCGGCTCGGCGATGGTCGGCAGCGTCCAGCTGTCCTGCATGTCGAAGACCATGGTGCAGGCGCGCCCGCCCTCGCTGGGGCCGAAGTAGGCCGCCTCGGGGTTGAGCCGCTCCATCATCGACTTCATGATCTCGGGGAGCCGTCCGCTCCTGATCGACTCGTTCGAGACCTGGGTGTCCATCTGTGCTCTCAGCATGACTCTCATCGCGCTCTTCCCCCCATGTGCCCTGGGCCGGGCGCGATCCCCGTCCGCGCTCCCTGCGACCCGGCGCTGTCTCGATCAATCTCCCGTCTGCCCTGGGGCAAACCTCGGCTGACCAGCGGGGACGTGCGTCCGGCGGGTGATGGCCGGTAGCGGCGCGCACACTCGAACGAATGTGTGACGTTTCAGGTGGCCGCAGCGCTTTCTACATGCACGAGCCCGGGTCTTTTCCCCCGGGCTCGGTCATGAACGGGAGAACGATGCCTAAGCGCACATTGATCGGGGCCTCGGTCGCCGCCGTGGTGGTGGCCGGCGCGGTGACCTGGACGGTCTCCGCGAAGTCGACGGCGACCATGTCGTCCGCGGACCGGCCGGACCCCGGCCGGGTCCACGCACGCGAACTCCGGGATCTTCCCGGTGCCGCCGCCGGCCGGAAGGCCGAGGGGCTGCCCGCCGCGACGACCGAGCCGTTCAGCCTCGTCGGGCTCACCTGGGACAAGCCTCGCGAGGACCTCCGCGGGACGGTCCGGCTCCGCACGCGGGACGCCCGGACCGGTCGCTGGTCGGGGTGGCGCGCCCTGGAGCCGGAACTCGCCGACGCCCCCGACCGGGGCGGGCGCGGCGGCACGAACGGGTTGTGGGTCGGGCCGTCCAACGGCATCGACGTGCGCGTGACCGGGCAGGGCCGCACCCTCCCCGAGGGCCTGCGCGTCGACCTGGTCGACCCGGGCAACGGCGCGGTGACGCCCACGCCGCGGGCGGCCGGGCCCGCCACGGGCCCGGAGATGCGGCTGATGGCGGCGACCACACCGCTCGCCGCGCCCCTCGCCGAGCCCGTCACGGCGCCGAAGCCGGCCATCGTGTCGCGCGCCGGATGGGGTGCGGACGAGTCCATCGTCCGGAACCCGCCGACCTACGACAGCGCCGTCAAGGCCGCGTTCGTCCACCACACGGACACGGGCAACGCCTACACCTGTGCCGAGTCCGCGTCGGTGATCCGGTCGGTGTACCTGTACCACGTGCAGAGCCAGGGCTGGGACGACATCGGCTACAACTTCCTGGTCGACAAGTGCGGCACCGTCTTCGAGGGACGGGCCGGGGGCGTCGACCGTCCCGTCCACGGCGCCCACACCTACGGGTTCAACACCGACACCACCGGGATCGCCGTCCTCGGCACCTACACCGCCGCGGACGACCCTGACGTCCCCGGTGTGGCGCCCACCCGCGAGGCCCTCGACGGCGTCGCGAAGATCGCCGCGTGGAAGCTGGGGCTCACCGGTGTCGACCCGACGGCGAAGACGACCTTGACCTCGGCCGCCCCGAACGGGACGGGCGGAAAGTACCCCTACGGGCAGCAGGTCGAGTTCGACACGATCTCCGGTCACCGCGACGGTTTCGCGACCGCGTGCCCCGGCGAGCAGCTCTACAGCGCGCTCCCTGCCATCCGGACGGCCGCCAAGCAGATCACCGTCCCGGCTCTGACCGCCACCGTGACCGGCGCGACGGCTGCGGGCGGCCGCTACTACACCAAGAGCACCGCGACCGTGAACTGGACGCCGGAGGAGGGAGCGACCTACCACGTCAGCGTGGACGGCGCGACGGCCGCCACGGGGACGGGGTCGGCCACGGTGACCCTCACTCCGGGCACGCACTCGGTCCAGTTGCACGCCGCCTTCGCCGACGGCACCACATCGGCGTCCCCGGTCTTCACGGTCATCGCGGACACGACCCGTCCGGTCATCTCCTCCCAGGCGCTCTCCCTGCGCAGGTCGACCGTGAACAGCGGCGCGTGGCCCGTCTGGCTCACCTGGAAAGCGACCGACAACACCCTTCTCAGCTCGCTGAAGGCCACCACGCCGTCCGCCAAGACGTTCGCCACGACCACCACGCAGTGGGCCGCGGTCGCCAAGCCGTCCACGACCCAGTCGTGGACGCTGAGCGCCGCGGACGCCGCGGGCAACGCCACCACCGCCGCCATCAGCCGCTACACAGGCGGCCTGAGTGAGGCCTCGGCGTACCGCACCGGCACGTGGAAGCTCACGACCACCCCGTACTACCTGGGCGGACGCGGCCTCTACAGCGGTTCCCGGGGCGCGAGCGCGAGCTGGACGTTCACCGGCCGCACCGCGGGGCTGATCTTCAAGCGCGCCTCCAACCTCGGCGCGGTGTACGTCTACGTGGACGGAGCCAAGATCGGCACATTGGACACCCGGGCGTCCACCACCGCCTACCGCCAGCTGCTGTGGACGCGCACCTGGAGCACCAGCGGCAAGCACACCATCAAGATCGTCGTCGCGGGCACCTCGGGCCGTCCCACCGTCGGCATCGACGGCCTCGCGTACCTCCGCTGACGCCTCTCCCGGAGGGCCGCCGGCGCGCGGCGCCGGCGGCCCTCCGGGACGTTCAGCCGTCGTAGGGGACGTGCGGGGTCCAGCCCTCGTCGGCCCTGCTGACGGCCTGCCACATGGCGTCGGCGATCGGGGGCGGTGAGAACGGCCCCTCCTTGTCGAGCACACCGTTGATCTGCACCGCCACCGCACGGATCCCGTCCGGGGCGAGGGTGGCGTCGAGGCTGGTGACGAGGTTCCGCACGGCGGCCTTCTGGACGCCCAGCGACGCGGCCCCATGCCAGGGCGTGTCCGCCGCCGCGGACCCGGTGACGAGGACACGGGCCCCCTTCCGCATGAACGGCCGCGCGGCCTGGACGGCGGGAAGCAGTGCACCGGCGCCGAGCGCGACGTCTTCGAGGAGTTCAGGGACGCTCAGGTGCAGCGGATCCCTCTCCCGCCACGCGCTGGGGTGGAAATGCAGGACGTCGATCCGGCCGTGCCGTTCACCGCCCCCGCGAACCACCTCGGTGACGTCGTCGGGATCGGTCAGGTCCACCCCAACGCCGTCCGCCTCGTGGCCCTCGTCCCGGAGGGTCGTCGCGAGGGCCTCGGCGGGCTCGGCCAGACGCGCGGCGAGCACCGCGAGATATCCCTCGCGAGCGAACCGCCGAGCGACCCCGAGCCCCAGACCGGGCCCGGCCCCAAGAACGACATACACAGGTGCGGACATATCTCTCCTCAGGCTCCCGACGACCAACACTCAGAAGTCTCCCGCGCCGTCGCCCCCGACACGCCCGCGCCAGCCCGGTCACGCCCGCGCCCCGGGGAACCCCAGTGATACGACGAAGGACCCGGCTGGCGCCGGGTCCTTCAGGGATGCGGCTCGACATTCGCCAGAAGCCGGCGGAGCACAGGCCGGGCTGATCTACATGTGGCCGGGCGTCGGGTCGGCACGTGCCAGGTCCCATAGGTCCGACGCGCGGCTGGGCCCGGACGGCGCGTGACGGTCTGGGGCGGCCAAGGGCAGCGCGGAGTCGGCGGTAAGGGGGGCGAGAGTCCGTGGTGATGCGAGCGGGCCCACTGCTCCGGGCCGGCTGATCGCTCCAGGGTGCTCGCCATTAGTCGATCCAATAAATCGGCCCTAGATCCTTTATGTCGACGGTCCACAGGTAATGCAGAAAGAGCTGGCCCCCGTACGCGAGTACAAGGGGCCAGCGTATCGGTCAGACCGCGATCAGATCGCGGTCGACTGGTTCATCACGACTTCGGCTCCGACGGGGGCCGCTGGGGCGGGATCGGAATCGGGGTGGTCATTAGCAATTCACCTCGTTTTCGTCGAGTCGAGCTTCACCAGCCTCGTGCTGGCGAAGGAGACTTTACCTGATGTTCAGGTCGCGGTAGCAACGGCGGTAAATCAACTGAGTTGCTCTGACCTGCGGTGATCGCATCTCGATGCAGGTCAGAAGGTTTTTTCTGTCGCCATAGGTCAGCATCAGACGCGAGAATTCTTCGCATCAGATGCGAACTTGAGAAGGGCAAAGTGAAGGTGTTTCGGATCTGTTAATCCGAGGGCGGGATTTATCGGGCAAAAGCCCTATTTTGCCGTTATTGTCTGGCATCCTTCATGTTGCGGGGACCTCCCCGTCATCAGCGGACGCATCGGGCCCATACGATCTTGCCTTCCTCGTTGAGCGGCCGGACGCCCCAGTCGTGGACGAGCTCCGCCATCAGCAGGAGCCCGCGCCCGTTCAAGGCGTCGTGGTCCTCATCCCGGACCACGGGCATGGCCGCTCCCTCGTCCCAGACCTCGATGACGGTGAGGTCGGCGCGACCGTCGGGGAAGATCCGGACGACGATGTGCCCGGATCCGACGTGCTTGTAGGCGTTGGTAACCAGTTCGGTAACCACGAGCCGACCGACGAAGTCGTCGTCGTGCCCCAGATCCCGGAACCGCTCGGTCAGATAACGACGCGCCAGCGAGGGCGCTCGGTCGGACGGCTCCAGCACCAAGGCCGGCGCCTCGGGCACAAGCAGTACTGCTGACATGGGCGAAGGGAGAATGACGGTGTCTCCAATCGGTAGCGGACGGCCGAAGATAGACCCTGAGTTGGCGGGCTTCGGGACCGTGGTCAAGCGGTTCCGTGAGGCGGCCGATATCAAACAGGGCGAACTGGCCGAGTTGGCCAACGTCGCGCGCTCCTACATCAGCCACGTCGAGTGCGGCCGGACGAAGTGCCGCCGAGACTTCGCCGAGCGTCTCGACGCCACCCTCAACGCCGAAGGCCAGATCGTTGAGGCATGGGACGACCTCCTGGAGAAGATCAAGCACGTCAGGTACCCGACCCACTTCGTGGCCTTCCCAAAGGCGGAGGGATCGGCTGACCAGCTTCGCGTGTATGAGACGCATCTCGTCTATGGGCTGTTTCAGACGGAGGCGTATGCTCGTGTCCTGTTGGTCGATGATGATGCGGTAGCTACCAGGATGAGGCGCCAAGGGCTTCTATCCAGGAAGCCGCGACCACTGATCAGCGTGGTCTTGGAAGAGAGCATTCTGTATCGACAGGTCGGCTCGAAGGAGGTCATGCGTGACCAGCTTGAGTACTTGGTCGAACTGTCTCTGCGGGAAGGCATATTCCTGCAAGTAGCCATGACTGCTCACTATCGAGGGGCAAGGGCATCGTTCACGATTGCCACCCAAGCCGACCGGAGTGAAATCGCTTACGTGGTCAAGGCGACTGGAGGTGAAGTAACCCGCGACCCATCAGAACTCACGAGAATGAGTGCGGTGATGCATCTTTTGAACACCAAGGCGCTCAACACAGAAGATTCTCGGGCTTATATCAGGAAGGTGGTGGAGGAACGATGGAGCTGAGTAATCTGGTCTGGCGCAAGGCGTCCAAAAGTCATGAAGATGGGGACCAGTGTGTTGAGATCGCTTCTAGCTTCGATGAAGTGGCTCTGAGAGATAGCAAGGACCGCGACGGCCCAAAGCTTGTCATCAGCCACAGTGATTTCCGGCACTTCGCTAAGCTCCTTAGGAACCTCTAGCGCTCATATTTGAGCTGAAGATCAGACGGCCCGGGCCTCCAGGACGGAAGCGTTCCGCTTCGCGAGCTTCCTGATGCTTCTGCTGGGATCCTCCTTGGCCATGGCCCGGAGCAGCTCGGCGAAACGTGGCCAGCCTGCGTACATGATCGCCTCGATCCCGGCAGTGCGTACCTCCTCTGAGGGATGCCGAACGGCGGCGAAGAAGGCCCGTACCCATGGCTCGGCGATCTCCCCTGGAGCGCCGAGCCCGGCCCGGATCAGGGCGGCGGCGTGTTCATCCGGGTCCGACGCGGCGGACACCGCGCCGATCAGTTCCTCGTCGGTCCACACCTCAAGCCCGGCCAGCTCCAGACTCGCCAGCGGCAGACTCAACAGGTGGGCGGCGGCCTCCCGGCCGAGCATGCTCAGCACGGCCACGTATGCGAGCCGGCGCTCGGGAACTTGGAACAAGGTGACGAACGTCCCTGAGGCGAGCTCCCATGACGACCGCCGCGGCGTGCCTGTCGAGGGCTCGGCGGGCAGTTCTCCAGCGGACGGCCAGCCGGCCTCGGCCGCCTTCGCGGCGAACCGCTCCGCGCAGTCGTACTCCTTCAGGATCAGTCGGCGGGACCGGTACAACGTCACACTCTCCTCGTTCTGCAAGCTCGGCATGGGAAACAGCCCTTGATCGCGCACATTCAAGGTTACTGCGGCAATCGGCGTTCTAAGGAATAATGGAGACCCAATAAGTCGGACCATCTCCGCTCTCTCGGAACTTTCTCGTTTCCTCCGTCAGTGATCGCCACGATTCGGGGCCGATTGAGGCCCCCTGCCGCCCGGCCTGGGGCCCTAGGGCTCTACCGCTCAATTCCACGGTTCCATAGCGTGTGCATTCCGATCGACCGGAACAGCCGTTGATCCTCCCGAAGGGAACCGGCACTGAACCGCATCGACATTGGAAAGTGGGTCTGACCGTGGACGGCATGCATTTCCTCGTGTTCACCACCGGCGAGATGTGGTTCTGGATCATCTGGGCCGCCGTGACCGTCATCGGTGCCGCCGCGCTCGGATACCTGACGGGGGAGAGGACCGGGCGGCTTGCCGAGCGTCGTCGGCAGGGCACCCGCGACGCCGAGGACTGGCCGCGACAGCCGGCCAATGACGCCGTCGCCAACACTGGAGACGGCCGAGACCGTCCAGAGCCTGATGAAGTCAGCGCCGAGACGCGCGGACGTTCGACCACGCGAGAAGGAGCGGCTCCTCAAGGGGGATGGCCGATAGACAGCAGAAAGACACCGCGGAGTGCATCGGCGCAGGCGTCCGGGTGACGGCGTACAGGTTTCGGTGGAGGGCGCGATACGGACAATCGCCCAGGTGTGGCTGCCGCCTGGGGAACGGGCGTCTTGATCTCAAGCGTGGTTGAGGTTGCAGGCTTGGGGTCTGTGTCGGCGAACGGGTAGGGGGCGGCGTGCGGGTAGTCCGGGTAATGCGATTCGGGGGGCCGGAGGTGCTGGTGCCCGGTGAGGCGCCGGATCCGGTGGCCGGAGCGGGGCAGGTCGTGGTGGACGTGGCAGTCGCGGGTGTGACGTTCGTCGAGACGCAGATCCGGCGTGGCGTCGACAAATGGCATGCCAGGCCGTCATTGCCCTACGTGCCGGGCGGTCTGGTGGCCGGTCGTGTGAGATCGGTTGGGCCGCAGGTCGATCCGGCCTGGCTTGGGCGCCGGGTCATCGGCGGCACCGGAGAGACCGGCGGGTTCGCCGAGCGTGCCGTAGCCGAGGTCCAGGAACTGTTTCCGGTGCCGGACGGGCTGGGCCTGCCGGAGGCCATCGCCCTGCACAGCGATGGCAGCACCGCACAGGGACTGATCGAGAAGGCCGGCATCGGCCCCGGTGAGTGGGTGCTGGTCGAGGCGGCGGCCGGTGGGGTCGGCAGCCTGCTGGTACAACTCGCCCGTTCGGCGGGTGCTCGGGTCGTCGGGGCTGCCCGCGGAGCGCGCAAGCTCGACCTGATCCGGGAACTGGGCGCCGACGCCGCGGTCGACTACTCCGAGCCGGCCTGGACCAAACGGGTGCTCGAACAGACCGGCGGCGCGGGACCGGACGTGGTGTTCGACGGTGTCGGCGGACAGATCGGACGGGCCGCGTTCGAGGTGACGGCCCGCGGTGGCCGCTTCTCGGTGCACGGTGCCTCCAGCGGTGAGGCGACGCTCATCGACTCCGCGGAGGCTCGGCTCAAGGGCGTGGACGCGATCGGCATTGAGCAGCTCTTCGATTTCGGGCCGAACGTGGTGCGGTGGGCGGAGCGGATGATGTCCCAGGCCGCCGCCGGACTCGTCCGGCCTGTCATCGGGCAGACCTTCCCACTGGAGCGTGCCGCCGACGCGCACGCCGCGATCGAGAACCGCACCGCCATCGGAAAGACCCTGCTGCTCATCTAACGGCCTCGTGCCTCAGCTCTGCGCTCGGAGGAGCAGTGGCCGCGCGAAACGGTGGAGCGCGGCACGGGGGGTCCCGTGCCGCGCTCCAGGTGTGCGGCGTCTACCTGAGGAGATCCTGCAGGAGGGCGCCTGTGGCCCCAGTGGGGCACTTGAAGCCCAGAATGATCTGTGTGGCCTGGGCGAGGCCGATGGCGAACTCGACGTCCGCCTCCACCAGCTGCCGAATGCCTTTCCGGCTGTGGAGCGGCAGGTCGAGCTGGTAGAACGTCCGCCACTGGTCGACGACGTCCTGGAACACGGCGTCATCGTCTTCACCTGCGGCGATTGCTTGCAGCCTCCCCCAGATGAGGGAGACGAGGTCCTGAATTTCCTGCTCGCGGGCCGGGCTCAGGGCCTGCGAGTCGGCGACCTTGTTGAGGGCCATGACGAGCACCGCCGGATAGTTGACGTCCTCCGGCTGGACCACGGCAGCTGCCGCCTTGTCCTGCGGGGAGTCTTCCACCCAGTCGGGACACTTGGCTCCCAACAGGGACTTTGTCTGCTCCGCGAGGCTGATGGCGAGGCTGATGTTCCCCTCGATCAGCTTTTGGAAGCTGGGCCGCCCCTTACGCGGCCTGTCGTGATGGAGGAGGCTGCGCCATTGATCCATGATTCCCCAGATCGGGTCATCCCTGTCGCAGACGCAAGCGATGTCGTCCAGCCTCCGTCGGGTGGCCCCGATGAGGCGCTGTACCTGGTTCTCCTCCTCAAAGCCCATCCACCTGTTACGGGAGACCTCCCGGAGGAGGCGGATGAGCTTCGGCAGACGAGCGACGTCCGCCGGCTTGACAACGCCGGCTGCCGCCATCGCCTGCTGGCGCTCCTGGTCCTCCCGGTGACGCTTCTCTGCGAGCAGATTCTTCATGTCACCAGGGGTAAAGGTGCTGGCCATGATTTGTCTCCCATCCCATTGGGTAGGTAAAGAGCTGAGCTACATCTACCTGCGGACAGTCCTGGAAATGGACCCAGAGTCAAGACCTGGCAGCCCTTGAACAAGCTCTCTTCGGCTCAGGCGCGGCGCTCGTCCGGTGTGCCACTCGAAGCGGCCAGATGCCGCTCGTTGAGCAGAGGCCCCCTGTACTTCCTGCGAGTCCCGCAGCGTGGAGGGCGGGATCAAATAGGCAAGGCGCCCCTGAAGTGCGAGTTGGGTGATCCGGGGTGCGTCGTGGCCAGCCAACCGTGCCCGTGTGTCTCGCTCTCGGGCATGTAGCCGACATCGACGGACAGGTAACGGGCCGCGACGTTCGCGTCGGTCACACCTTGCGGGCTGATCAGTGAGGGTTCGATCCACATTCTGTCTTCGAGGTAGTCGACTTCGAAGGGAAGCGGGTCCCCCACCCACTCCGGATCTCCCCAAGAGGCGTGGCGGCGCACCATGTGGCCATTCCGAGCGACACACCAGACGTGGGCGTCGTGGTAGGTATCGATGCGGTAGAAGTGGGCCTCGCCGCACTGCCCACTGACCTTCTCGGTGAGGTACTCGCCACCGAACGCGTCCAAGAACGCGTTGCCGTAAAGGAGACGCCAGGCACCGAATTGAGGCGTGATGAAGACGCGATATACCGTCTCCTTGTCGCCGTTCGGTGTTTTGATCTGCATTGAGTCGTGGGCGCTGCCGGCCTCTGTGGCGGCCAGTCCCATGACCGTGGTGGCAGCTCGTAGATCATGCAGCCCGAGTGCGGCTACGAGCGCGTCGAACCGGTCCGCCGGGGTGGCCAGCCACCGGCTTTCCGGCGGCAGCATCACCGGGCGTTCGGACCGCAGTTTCACCCGTATGAGCCGTTCGACCGCTCGACGGTCGGCGAGGTCAAGTCCTTGCTCGCCGCTCAAATCGGCGATGAGCCGCAGAGCCACTCGCCGCAGATGTCCGGGCCCGTGGCTTCGGATCTCCCGCAGCCGCGGCACCGCGTCCTCGCCCAAGCGCCTGAAAACGGACTCGGCCCGGAGTGCATGACGCCTCGGTCGGCCGCTGCTGAGGATGGGCAGCAGGTGGTCGACGACCTCGGCGCCGAGGGCCACCAAACCGTCCTCTGCAGCGGCCCGGCGACCGCGGTCCCTGTCCCCGAGGGCGTGCACGAGGGACTCGACGGTATCCGGCATCGGCCCAGCCTAGCCAGTGCTCGAAGAACAGACGCCCCGCCTGAGCGGGTGGCCGAGGCGGGCGATATTTCGGCCGCCTCCGGCGATCGGCTCGCATGCCGGCGGAGCACTCCGGCAGGGAGTGAGTTCGACTTGCGGTGATGGAGTTGCCGGGGGGCGGCAGTCGGTGACGGTCCAGTGATGTACCGAACAACCCAAATCCCCCAAGGGAGAAAAACAATGTCCGAAATTCCGGACCGCCGACAGCTGCATTTCCGGCTGGGCGGGAATGCCCACCACGTCGCTGGTCTCCTCGACGAGGCGATGCCGTACTTCGAGGCCCCCCGTCTGGCTGACAAGATCAAACCTGTCGTCAAGTGCCTGCTGACATGGGCTGACCAGGGCATCTTCGACCTGCGGGTCTATCGGGTCGACCGAGGCGCCGGCTGCTGGGCCACTCAGATCGAGTTCGGCTGGGCCGGCGAACTGAGCGAAGCCCAGCGGGCCCGGCTCGACAGGTTCTACGACGAGGCCGTGGAGTCGCCGGACCAGTACATGGTCAACTGGCACGAGTACGGCCTCGGCGGGAGGCTCACGTCCGCATGGGAGGCGGATGACGGATACCCGGTCGTGGCTCCCGATGTGGAGGCCGGCCGGGTCGTCGCGATCATCTTCGATGACCTGGCCTGACGGCCGGTCATCCGCCCATCCGGTCCGCCTCGCCTGACGAGGCGGGCCAACCCGAACCGGAGGTGCGAGCGGGTCGACGACCCGTCCGCACCTCCGTTTCTCGTACGTCTATCAGACGCGCTTGTAAGTGGTGCCGGAATCGTTTCTGCGCAACAGACCCTCGTCCACGAGGGCACGGCGCAGGCTCACCCAGTCGTCGAACCATTCGCCGCAGATCGCGTTGACCTTGGCCTCGGAATACGTCGCGCCAGGCTCGAAAGAGTCCTTCACGACACCCAGAACACGGCTGCGTACTTCCGCCCTACCTGGAATGGACGTGAGCCGACCACGGCGGAAGTAGGAGCCCGACCCGTCTCCGCTGCCCCGACCGGAGACCCTGACCTCGGCCTGGACCGCGAGCCGGAACGTGTCGTCGAGCAGCGTGTACGTGCGCTTTTCGCTGTCGAAGGCCGCGATCCGGCCGTCCGTCAGCTTCTGCAGCGCCGCGGCGGCGGCCGGTGGGCGAAGCTTGGCCAGTCCGGCGACCTCGGCCACAGAGGTCGCGCCGAGGGCGAGGGCCGCGTATGCGGCACGCCGGTCGGTCTGGGCGAGGAGACCGACCAAGTCGCGGCAAGAGGGTGGACGGTCCTCGGCGGGGGCCGTGTTCATGGTGTCCATTCTGGTCGTCGTTCCGGGGCGCGCGGGTCGATCGGTGTGAGGACTCCGAGCCGGTCCTCGATCGCCTGAGCCGCGTCCAGGCACAGGTCCTCCCGGAACGTGCGCCCGACGATCTGCACTCCGGAGGGGAGCCCGTCGACCACACCGGTCGGTATGGCCACAGCGGGCACGCCGACGAAGCTGGTCACGCTGCACAGGCGCATTCCGGACCCGACCCGGTCCCGGCCCGCCCTGTCGCGCGACTCCAGCCCCGGCTCGACCGGTGGCTCGGTGAACGACGGGCCGAGCAAGAGCGGGTATGCGTCGAGGAATTCGGCCCACGAGCGGCGAATGGTCATCCAGGTGCCCATCAGCTTCATGAACTCGTCCGCGCTCGCGGGCGGGGTCTGCTCCATTGCCATCTGGATGTAGCGGTCCCCGCCTTTGCCGAGCAGTTCGCGTACCACCGGCCAGGTCGGGGCGAACTCGGTCACGGTGATCCGGCCGTAAGCCTCAAGAGCCTCGTCCATGAGCGGTACGTCCTGTACCTCGCGCACGTCGTATCCGGCGTCGCGGAGTGCGTCAGCCGCGGTCTCGATGGCTCCGCGAACCGCGGGGTGGACTCCGTGCCCGCCGGGGTCCGCCACGACCGCGACCTTCACCGGCCCGGGAAGCGCTTCTCCGTACGCGGGCACCGGTACGGCCCGTGGGTCTCGCGGATCGGTCCCGGCCAGCACCTCGTAAGCCAGCCGCAGGTCGCCCACGCTCCGCGCCAGCGGGCCGTCGGTGACCAGTATCTGGGATGCCGGGCCTGGGTCGTCCGGGCCGAGAATGCGGTGGTCCGCCGGAAACCGGCCCGTGGACGGCTTCAGTCCCGCTACGCCGCAGAACTGGGCCGGGACGCGCACCGATCCTCCGGAGTCGTTGCCGAGCCCGAGCGCCGCCATGCCCGTGGCCACGGCCACCGCGTCGCCCCCGCTGGAGCCGCCCGGGGTCCGGCTGCCGTCCCACGGATTGACCGTGTCGCCGAACAGCTCGCTGCGCGTGTGCATTCCCGCCAGGATCAGGGTGGGAATGTTGCTGTGCCCGATGGGGATGGCCCCGGCCGCGCGCAGCCGCGCCACCGGTGGCGCGTCGGCCGACGCCACCAGATCGCGGAAGCGCTCCGTGCCGAACGTGGTCGGCACGCCTTCGATCGCGGTGCTCTCCTTCACGGTGAACGGCACGCCCGCGAGCGGCCCCAGCGCTTCACCGGCGGCCCGCCGACGGTCTGTTCGTGTCGCGGCCTCGCGTGCGCGCTCCGCCAGGAGTTGGGTGACCGCGTTCACCTGGGGGTTGACCTCGGCGATGCGGTCGAGGTGACTGTCGACCAGTTCGACAGCCGAGACGTGTGCGTCGCGCACGGCCTTCGCCTGGGCCGCGGCCGACATCTTCCACAGGGCGTCCCGCATGGCCTTTCCTTCCTCCCCTAGGTACCGATGCGCCTGCATCGGAATGGCAACCGTAGCCTGGAACCGATGCAAGCGCATCGCATAGGGTGCACTGCGAAGCGGAGCGCCGTGGAGTGGGGAGGCGAGTGGGCATGCCCAGGCAGGTGGATCACGTGGGCCGACGCCGCCTCATCGCCGAGGCCGTCTGCCACCTCGCCGACGAACGCGGCCTTGAGGGCGTGACCCTTCGCGACGTCGCCGCCCGCGCGCAGGTGTCCATGGGCGCCGTTCAGCGGTGCTTCCGCACCAAGGAAGAGATGCTCGTATTCGCTCTCGGGCACATCGGCGAGCGGATCAGCGATCGCGTTCAGGCCCGCCTCGTCAGAAGCCCGGCCCAGTCGGCCGGCACCGCCCTGGGCCACGCGGCGAGCGAGATCTCACTGCTCAAGGAAGAGCACCGCGCCGAGGCCAGGGTCTGGCTCGCCTTCGTCGCGCAGGCGGCTGTCAGCAAGACGCTCGCCAGGACGCTGAAGGCGAACTACGCAGCCCTGCACGAGATGTTCACTCGCCTCATCTCGGAAGTCGGCGAGAGCACCGACCGCGCCGTCCCGCTCGATCCACAACACGAGGCCCGCACCCTCCTCGCCTTTGCGGACGGCCTCACCACGCACGTCCTCATCGGCCACCTCACCCCGCAAGAGGCACACGACGCCCTTCACACACACCTGGCCGGCCTCTTGGAGTAACCGGGGCGAGCAGGCTGGTGACCTCGGCGCTCGCCTCCGGGGCACGGGGCCGACTTCGGACGTCGGCCAGGGCGCAAGGAACTGGCCTCGGCATCGCGTCTCGGCGATATCGAGGCCAGTGGTTTTCAGGTGACGTGGTCGGTCACTTGCGGTTGAGGTAGGCGCGGTGCCTGTCCGGATCCGTGCAGACCCACCCCATGGGGGTTTCGCCGATGCCGACGGGCCTCATGGCGGCTCCGCACTCACAGTCCTTCTTCATTTGTTTTGCTCCCTGTCACCAGAGGTGTTCGTTCCCCCGAGCACCAGTGGGTGATAGTCCGCCGCTCATGGGTTATACACTCACCGTGCCGAGTGAGTTTGCTCACAACCCGGCCCGTGTATTCCGCGGCGGGGGATGCAGCCCGCGGGTCAGCGGAGGGAGGCGTCGAGTTGTCGGATCAGTTCTCCGACTCGGCCGCCGCCGGGTGGGGCGGTCGGATAGCGCCTCAGGACGTCCACCACGGCGGGACGCGCGAGGATCCGCGACTGCGCGATGTGGTCGGCCCCGACGGTGGGGTCGTCTCCGACGGAGAGTTCGAACGCTCGTGCGGCATGCGCGGCCGATCCGAGGATGTGCTTGACCTGGGTGGCCTTCGCCAGGGGATGGAGGAACGCCGCACTGGCCGCGGCCAAGGCCGCACGGGCGGCGTCGCTCGCCGCGGCCAGTCCCGCATCGCGGGTCTCCTGGGCCGCCCGGTGCGCCGCCCACGCGCTGTCGCGCAGCGCCTTGGTGCGCTCGGCTCCGTCCACGAACGCCTGCGCGGCGTCGATCGCCGCCCGCGGACGATGATCGTCAGGACGTTCGCGTTCGAAGATCACCAGGGCGGGCCGCGCGCACGCCACCGCGTAGCCGGTGACCTCGCGGAGTTCGGACCGGCTGAGTTCGATCGTCGCGGAATCATCCGCCATGGCGTAGTCCTTTTATGCGGGGGGGGAATTCACTTCAACTTTATCGTTGAACCTCCTGTGTAAACTTTGGCGCAGATTTCCCAGTCGGTGATTGCGTACCTTAAATTGCGGTTGCGGCCATCGCTCTGGCGCGTGAGTCAGTTGCGCGTCAGGCCGTCCATGAGGAGGTCGGCCAGTCGCTGTGGCAGGTCATCGGCGATGGGTTCGCGGGTGAGCAGAACCTGAAGGTGCAGCGGCGCCACGAGGGTCTCCAGGACCAGACGGGAGTCGGTGGCGGCGGGGATCTCGCCCCGGGCGATGCCGCGTTCGATGATGACGCGCGCGTGGTCGAGCCGCGAGGCGATGTAGGTGGCGCGGGCGGCGGCCAGTTCGGGGTCGTCGACGGTCAGCGCGGCGGTCCGGATGAACGCCGTGCCGATCGGTGTCGACAGGAACGCGGCCAAGGCCCGGGCGAGCCCGACGAGGTCGCCGCGCACCGACCCGGTGTCGGGGATCGGCAGCACCTGGCGGCTGTGGGTCAGCAAGGCGTCGACGATCAGGTTCTGGCGAGTCCGCCACCGGCGGTACACCGAGGTTTCGTGCACACCGGCCCGTTCGGCGACGTCGCCGATGCTCACCTCATCGGGGCCGTGTTCGAGCAGCGCCTCGACGGTCGCCTCCAGGACGGCTTGGCGCATCCGCTCGCCGCGCCGCTGACGCGCCGGCTCCTGCGGAGACCGGGGTGGGTGGGATTCGGTCACCGCTCCACGCTATCGCAAGAAAACTTGCGTTGCCCGGATCCGCGGTCGTACCGTCATATCGCAAGTTTTCTTGCGATAGGGAGGTGGGCATGATGATGACGCAGGCTCCGGTGATCGAGTACGAGCCCGGGTCGACGCCGGTCGGCTACCACCGGCTCCACCCCGACGTCGGCATCAACTTCCAGTGCAACCGGTTCCTGCAGCTGATCGGCCCGGACGCGCTGGAGGAGATCAGGGCGGCGGCGTCGGCGATCGGAACCTACGCCGAGTGGATCGAGACCTTCCTGGCCTTGGCCACGCGAGCACGCGAAGAGCAGCGCATCCTGGCGGGCGCCTACTACGACCGCGCGGCCGAGTTCTTCATGAGGCCCGGCGACGCGCGGCGTGCTCCCGCGCGGGCCCGGTTCCTGCGCGACATCCGTGCCCTGTACGGCGTGACCCCCGTGAACGTCCCGTACGGCGGTGCCGCGCTGCCCGCCTACGACCTGGCACCCGATGGGCCGCCCCGCGGCACGATCGTCGTGACCGGCGGCTTCGACGAGTATGTCGAAGAGGGCTTGCCCTTGCTGGCCGCCACGTGCCGGGCGGGATACCGCGTCATCGCCTTCGACGGGCCCGGCCAGGGCGGCGCGCTCGAAGGCGCCCGGCTGCCCCTGACCCCGGCCTGGGAGGAACCGGTCGGCGCGCTGCTCGACCACTTCGAGGTGACCGACGTGACCCTGATCGGGATCTCCCTCGGCGGTGGCCTGGCGATACGCGCCGCCGCGTTCGACGACCGGGTGCGGCGGGTGGTGGCCGCGGACGTCCTCGACGACTTTCTTGAGTGCCTGGCCCGGCAGGCCGTCCCCGGTGCCGCGCCGGCGCTGCGCGCTCTGCTCGCGGCCCGCGCCCGGCCTCTCGTCAACCTGGCCGCCCGCCTGGCCGCCGCCCGCAAGCCGCTGGCCGACTGGGGCCTGCGGCAGGGCATGCACGTTACCGCCACCTCCACCCCCTACGGCTTCTTCCAGGCGGCCCGCGCCCTGACCACCCGATCGGTGTCCGCGCGGGTCACCGCGGACGTGCTCCTGCTCGCCGGCACCGACGACCACTACGTCCCCTCGCACCAGCTCCATCGCCAAGCCGCCGCCCTCACCCGTGCGCGGTCGGTGAGCACCCGGACGTTCACCGCGGCCGAGCAGGCGCACAACCACTGCCAGATCGGCAACCTGGGCGCCGCGCTGCGCGCCGTGCTGACGTGGCTGGACTCGCTGGCTCCTGAGAACCAGCCGAGCGGATGATGAAACAGGCCCGCGTCACTGCTGGCGACCGTAGGCGCGGACGGCCAGGGGGCAGAAGGCGAAGAAGAGGGCCACGCACCAGACCAGAGTGGTGGTGACGGTGCCATCGACGGGTGTGCCGTTGAGCAGGGCCCGACCCCGTGCTCGCTCACCGACCACCCTCCTCCGCTGGTTCCCATGTTCGAGAAATTCAGATGTCATGAACATCTGGATGGTGATGGTATCTTAAAGCCATTCGCAGGACGAAGGAGGGGCGATGGTCAGGCTGACCCGGGCGCAGCAGCAGGAACGCACCCGAGCGGCCGTACTGGCCGCGGCGAGGGAGGAGTTCGCCGAGCGCGGATACGCCGACGCCAAGGTCGACCGGATCGCGGAGCGGGCCGAACTGACCCGTGGCGCGGTGTACTCGAACTTCCCGGGCAAGCGCGCTCTCTACCTGGCGGTTCTCGGCGACTCGATCGAGCACGCGAGCGCGGCCCCGGCGCCGCCGTCGCCCGGCCTGGCCGAGGCGGTGAGCGCGTTCGCCCGCGTCTGGCTCGAACGGCTGCCGTTGACAGGCGACACCCCCGCCGGCGGGAAGCTGCAAATGCGCTCGCTGACCGGACTGTTCGACGACGAACCGGGCCGCACGGCACTGGCGCAGATCACCAGGATGGAGGCTCTGCTCCTCGCGCTCGCCCTGGAAACACGCGCACCCCGCCACGCGGGGGTGCGGCGGGTGCGGTTGGCCGAACTGGTCCTGACGGTGTTGAACGGGTCCGGCCACCTGGCCGAGACGGCGCCGGGATTCGGCGACCCCTTCGACGTGGCACGCGCCTGCGGGCACCTGGCCGAACTCGACCTCGCCGACACCTGGGATCCGCCGTACCTGCCCCACATCGCCCCCGCGCGACCCGTCCGGGACGCCTGGGAGCCGCCTGCGGAGTTGCAGGACCAGGTCACCGGTCGCCGAGTCGGATTCGACGCCGACAGCGTGATCGTGGTCCTCGGGGCCGGCCGGCTGGAGGCGGCCGAGGAAGCCGTGCGCGCCGCCCGTCCCGGAGACCAGATCACCGTGGCCGTCGTGACGAGCGATCCGGCCGAGATCGGGCGTCTCGTGCGGCTCAGGATCAGCGACCTCACCGGGTGCCTGCGACGTGTCTTCGCGCATGACGCCTTGCCGGACCTCCGACTCGTCCTCGACGACGGCGCCGCCCTCGCCTCGGCCATCGGAATCCCGGATCCGGACGACACCACCGAGGCCGCGGTGCGCATCAAGGCAGGCGAGATCTCCGCCCGAGCCCACGGACGAGGCGCCGCCCACGCCGCCACGTCGACCGCCACGCGGGCCGGCGAGGCCGGACGGTGAGCCCCGTCGAGGTGCCGAACTCGCCCCACTCGACCAGCACCGACCTGCTCGTCCTGCACACCCTTCGCTGCATCGGCTTCGTCGGCTTGGCCCGCGTGTCCGAGGCGGCCGGGCTCCCCGCACACGACGTGGAGTCCGAACTGCTCGATCTCGCCGCTTCCGGACTCGTCACGCATGTCCGGGGTGACTTCGGCGGGTGGGGCCTTACCGAGGCCGGCCGGGCCGCGGACGTCCAGCGGATCTCCGCCGAGATGGACGCCGCCGGCGCCCGATCTGCTGTGGCCAAGGCCTACGAGGACTTTCTCGTGCTCAACCCGGAGCTGCTCGATCTGTGCACGGCATGGCAAATGCGCTCCGTCGACGGAGCCATGGCGGTCAACGACCACACCGACGCCGCCTATGACTCCCGGGTCCTGGACCGGTTCACAGACTTCGACATGCGGGCCGATGCCGTCTGCGCAGCCCTGTCCGCGGAGTTGCTCCGGTTCGGCCGCTACCGACCGCGGCTCACCGGCGCACTCACCCGAGCCAGATCCGGTGCGGTGGAGTACCTGGCGGACGACATCGGGTCCTACCACGCCATCTGGTTCCAACTTCACGAAGACCTGCTGGTCACTCTGGGCATCCCACGGCACTGAACCCCGATACCGATGACCTGGATCCATCCGATTTCGGCGGACGTCGAGGAAGGCGCGGACGTCCTCGGCGGCAAAGGGCACGGCCTCGTCGTACTGCGACGTCTCGGACTGCCCGTGCCCCCGGGTTTCGTCATAGGCACCGCGGCATGCCGCGCATTTCTCCGCGACGGGCGGTTCCCCGACGGCCTCGGTGCCGAGCTGGCGACCGCCGTCGCCGACCTCGAAGCCGCCACGCGACGACGCCTCGGCGGCCCCGAGCGGCCCCTGACGGTGTCGGTGCGTTCGGGCGGCAGCGTGTCGATGCCCGGCATGATGGACACGATCCTTAACCTCGGGCTCACCGCCGAGGCCGCGGCGGGGTTGGCGGCCGAGACCGGCGACCTGCGGTTCGCACTCGACTCGCGCCTGCGGTTCCTGTCCGGCATCGCCTCGGCGGTCTACGGCCTGAGCCCGGAAAGCCTGGAGACCGCCGCGGCCGGCGCCGAGACGGCACGCCTCGCGGAGGCGATCCGAGGCGTCGAGGCCCTCATCCGCGAACGAGCCGGCGAACCTGTCCCGGACGAGGCGATGCCGCAGCTGGAACTGGCCGTCAAGGCCGTGGCCTCCTCATGGGGCACGCCACGCGCCAAGACCTACCGCGAACTGCACGACATCCCGCACGACGCCGGCACGGCCGTCACCGTTCAGGCCATGGTGTTCGGCAATCGCGGCGACGACAGCGGCACCGGAGTCGCGTTCAGCCGCGACCCTGACACCGGTGACAGCGCGCCGTTCGGTGAAGTCCTGTTCGGTCACCAGGGCGAGGACGTCGTGTCCGGAAGGTCGACGACCCGGCCACTGCCCGACCTGGCCGAACGAGAACCGGACGTGTGGGCCGACCTCCTGGAAGCCATGTCTCGAATCGAGGAACACTACCGAGACGCCTGCTATGTGGAGTTCACCTTCGAAGCAGGCAAGCTATGGCTCCTCCAAGTGCGCGCCGGCGGCCTCGTCGGACGCGCCGCCGTCCGCGTGGCGGTCGACCTGGCCGACGAGGGCCTCATCAGCCGCCGCGAGGCCCTTCTCCGCGTCCGCCCTCAGGATCTGCGCCATGCTCACAGGCCCCGAATAGCGACCGCCGGCACGCTCGACCTCTTCACCCGCGGTCAGGGCGCCTGCCCAGGGGTCGCGGTCGGCAGAGTGGCGACCAGCGCCGACAGGGCGGCCCGGATGGCGACCAGTGGTCCGGTCATCCTGGTGCGTCCGCACACCTCCCCACTCGACATGCACGGCCTGGCCGTCGCCGCGGGGGTCGTCACCGCCCGCGGCGGGCCGACCAGCCACGCCGCCATCGTCGCCCGGGCAATGGGCAAACCCGCGGTCGTGGGAGCCGCGGACCTCACCGTCGACACCGCCGCCGCCTCCGTACGAGCCGCCGGACGCATGCTCCCAGAAGGCACGCTCATCACCATCGACGGGACCGGCGGAGAAGTCGTCATCGGCACCCCCCACGTCACCACGCCCCGGCAAACCGACCCCCACCTGCACCGCCTGCTCGAATGGGCCGAGGAAATCCCGCCGACAGACCCGACCCACCCCCACGCAGAACGCCTCAAGGCAGCCCACGCCACCCTCCTCAACACCTAAAGCTGCGGGAATCTAGGCCAAGAGCTGTCCGCAAAGGCTCCTAGCGTGTCGTCGACCGGAGCGGACACGATCGAAGGCGGACCATGGACATCAAGGACGGGCAAGGCGTCACCGGGGAACGGGCCGACCTGCTGGCGATGCTGGCCAAGCACCGGCACTTCCTGCGGTTCACCACCCGCGACCTCACCGACGAGCAGGCCGGGCTGCGGACCACGGCCAGCGAGCTGTGCCTGGGCGGCCTCATCAAGCACGTCACCGCGGTCGAGCGGAACTGGGCCGACTTCATCGTGGATCCGTCCACGATGGGCGACTTCACCGAGATGACCGAGGAGGACTGGGCCCGGCGCGCCGACGAGTTCCGGATGCTGCCCGGCGAGACGCTGGCCGGCGTCCTCGACGACTACAGCGAGGTGGCCCGCCGGACCGACGAACTGGTCGCCGCCCTCCCCGACCTGGACGCCGTCCGGCCGCTGCCGAAGGCCCCCTGGAACACCGAAACGCACTGGTCGAACCGCCGGGTGCTCCTGCACGTCATCACCGAGACGGCCCAGCACGCCGGCCACGCCGACATCATCCGCGAGTCCCTGGACGGCGCCAAGAGCATGGGCTGACCCCGCGCGGGACGACCGGCTCGAGGCCGCCGGCTATCGCGGCGGCCTCGCGGCGGGTTCCTCCTCCCGCGGCCTCTCACGGCGTCTGCGCAGCGAGCCGGGCTTGGCCTTCTCCTCGGGATGGTGGCGGACGCGAACCAGGCTGGCCCCCGTGGTGGCGACGAGGATCAGGAGGATGACCCCGAGGGAGGCCGGTGTCGGGATCTCGGGGACGGAATGGGTGACGTCCTCGTGCAGGAACTCCAGGATCAGCTTGGCGCCGATGAACGCGAGGATCACCGAGAGGCCGATCGACAGGTAGACGAGGCGTTCGAGCAGGCCCTCGATGAGGAAGTAGAGGGCGCGCAGGCCGAGCAGGGCGAACGCGTTGGCGGTGAAGACGATGAACGGGTCGTCGGTCACGCCGAACACGGCGGGGATCGAGTCCAGCGCGAAGAGGACGTCCGTGCTGCCGATGGCGACGAAGACCAGGAGCAGCGGTGTCATGACGCGGTCGCCGTCCTCGCGGGCGAGCATCCGTCCGCCGTGGAAGTCCCGGCTCACCGGGAGGATCCTGCGCGCCCGCCGGACGAGGAAGGTGTCCTCGACGTCCGGCTCCTCGTCGCGGTGCCGGATGAGCTGCACCGCCGTCCAGATCAGGATCAGCCCGAAGATCAGGAAGGTGAAGGAGAACAGGCTGATCGCGGCGGCGCCGATCGCGATGAGGACGGTCCGCAGGGCGAGCGCGGCGGCGATGCCGAACAGCAGCGTCTTCTGCTGGTACTCGGCCGGGACGGCGAACCGGGCCATGATGATCACGAAGACGAAGAGGTTGTCGACCGACAGGCTCTTCTCGACGATCCAGCCGGAGAAGTACTCGGCGCCCGCCGTCGACCCGCCGAGGAGCCACACGGCGAGGCCGAACAGGAGCGCGGCGGCGATGTAGAACACCGACCAGAAGGTCGCCTCCCGGATCCCGACCGCGTGCGGGCGCCGGACGGCGACCAGCAGGTCGAAGACGAAGAGCGCGATGATCAGCGCGATCGTCGCGCCCCAGGCCCAGGCGGGCATGTCGGACATCCGGCCGCTCCACTCTCGTCGGGACGTCGGCTGACCTATAACCGTTCTCCGCCCCTTCTACCGCCGCCCGGATCGGAGGGGATGTGCTCAGGCGGGGTTGAGTAGTTGCGCCGATGCGGCCTGGCGGGGCGGACGGCGAGGCTGCCGGGCATGGATACTTCTCGCTGGCGTCCGCTCGCCCTCGCCGCCAAGGCGGCCCTCGCCGTGCTCCTGTCGCTCGTCGTCGCCTTCCCGGAATGGGACCGGTTCGCGGACAAGGCGATGGGGGCCCGCGTGGCGGCCTACCCGGCCGCCGTCATGCTGGTCACGCTCATCTGGGCGCTGCGCGGGCGCGGCGGGCGGTTCCCGTGGGACATCGACCTCCTCGTGACGCTGCCCTTCGTCGTGGACGTCGCCGGAAACGCCGCCGACCTCTACGACACGATCGGCTGGTTCGACGACGCCTGCCACTTCGGGAACTGGGCACTGCTCAGCGCCGCCGCCGGTCTCGCGCTGCGCCGCTGGGGCGGGCTCACGTCGTGGACGCTGGCGCTGGCGTGCGCCGGAATGGGCGCCATCGCCGCGATCCTGTGGGAGTACCTGGAGTACCGCCTCTTCATCCTCGACACCCCTGAGACCGTCAGCATCTACCGCGACACCATCGGCGACCTCATGCTCGGCCTCGCCGGTTCCACCGTCGCGGGTCTCGCCGCCGCCTGGGCCGCGCGTCGCCGGCTGCCGAAGAGCCTTCCCGCCGTTCAGCGGCCGTCGCTGAGCCTGGACACGACCGTCCACCTCAGCCTGGACGGGTCAGTACACCAGGGCCTGGACGTCGTCCAGGGTGATCTCTTCCACGAAGGTGGGGGCGCCGGCGATGCGGATGCCGGGGAGGACGTCGTCCGGACCGATGTCGCGACGGGCGGCGCACTGGGTGCAGAGGGTGACGCGGCCCGCGCTGAGGACGACGCCGAGAAGGTCGTCCAGGGGAGTGGCGTGCGGCAGTGAGAACCCGGCGGCGCGTCCCGGCAGCGCGAACCAGGCCGACTCCCCGGTCAGCCAGAGGGAGACCGGGACGCCGCTCGCCGCGGCGGCCGCCGCCACGGTGAACGCCTGGTTGCAGCGTTCGGGGGCGTCCGCCCCCGCCGTCACCTTGATCACCAGTGGTCGGGCCATAACCGCACTCTAGTCCGGGCGTACCGCGTAGCATCCTGCGATGTGGCCGGGTTGGTGAATGCGGGGATCCTCGTCGTCGTCCTCGGGCTGATGGCGGTCGCCGCCGTGCTGCTCGTCATCCGGCTCGGCCGCCTGAAGTAGGGCGTCCGGGCCGCGGGACGCGTAGCGCCGCGCACGCCGCTACGCTCGGTGTCCATGGATCCTGAGCTGCACCCGGACCTTGAGCCCCTGAAGTTCCTGCTCGGCACCTGGGAGGGCGCCGGCGTGGGCGGTTACCCCACCATCGAGTCGTTCAACTTCGGCCAGGAACTGTCCTTCACCCACATCGGCAAGCCCTTCCTGATCTACGCGAGCCGGACCTGGAAGATCGAGGAGGACGGCACGCTGGGGCGGCCGCTGGGCATGGAGACGGGATACTGGCGGCCACGTCCCGACCACCAGGTCGAGGTGACGCTGGCCCACCCCACCGGCATCGTCGAGATCTACGTCGGGGACGTGGCGTTCAACCGGGTGGAGCTGCACACGGACGTCGTCGCCCGGACGGAGTCGGCCAAGGAGGTCACCGGCGGCCACCGCCTCTACGGGCTGATCGGCGAGGACCTCGGCTGGGCCTACGACATGGCGGCCATGGGCGAGAAACTCCAGTCGCACCTGTCGGCGCAGCTCAAGAAGGTGTCCTGAACGTCCGGGGAAATGAACGATCCCCGGACCTTCCCGCCGGGTGGCGGGGCGATGGACAGGACGGGCCCATCGGTCCGGGGACCGGGTAACTGCCTGGGTTTCGCCGGTCACCGTCGCGACCGGTTGCCACCGCCCGATGGGCGGCGGCGCCGAGGCGGAACGGCGACTAGCGGACAGCCACCTCGCGAGTCCTAGAATCAACCATTTCTTGGACCACCTCCTTTCGCGCGTACCCCGAACGTATGTGAGGCCCGCGCGGCGAGGCAAGCGAGTTTTCCGTGGGCTGAACACCGGCCCCCGGACCTAGACTCGGTGCATGGTCGAGTCGTGGCAGCAGGAGCTGCGGGCGAAGGGGTACCGGGTGACCCCCCAGCGCCAGCTGGTCCTTGAGGCGGTCACCAACCTGGAGCACGGGACCCCCGAGGAGATCTGCACCGAGGTGCAGCGCACCGCCCGCGGCGTCAACATCTCCACCGTGTACCGGACGCTCGAACTCCTGGAGGAGCTCGGGCTCGTCAAGCACGCGCATCTCGGGCACGGGCCGCCGAACTACCACCTGGCCGCCGAGGCCGAGCACATCCATCTGGTCTGCCGGGGCTGCCACACCGTGGAGGACGTCGATCCGCGCGCGGCGTCCGGTCTGGCGGAGGTCCTGCAGCGCGACTTCGGCTTCGAGACCGACGTGCACCACCTCACCGTCTACGGGCGATGCAAGGACTGCCGCGCCACATAGTCTGGACGGCATGGAGAGCCCTCTGCTGCAGTCGCCCGGAGCCGTCGCCGCCGACGCGCCCGACCAGGAGGTCGCCGCGCACTACGGGGACCCCGCGCGGGAGCAACGCGCCCTGGAAGAGGGGGCGGCGTTCACCGACCGGAGCAACCGGGGCGTCGTCAGGGTCTCCGGGCCGGACCGGCTGAGCTGGCTGCACAGCCTGCTGAGCCAGCGGCTGGACGATCTGAAGCCGTTCGAGCCGGCCGAGGCCCTGCTGCTCAGCCCCAACGGGCACATCGAACATCATCTTTCCGTCATCGACGACGGCGAGGCCGTGTGGGCTCACGTCGAGCCGGGCGCGGCGCAGTCGCTGGTGGAGTTCCTCGACCGGATGCGGTTCATGCTGCGCGTCGAGGTCGCGGACGTGTCGGACGAGCACATGGTGATCACCGGCCCCGGCGCGGGTGACGGCTCTCTCGCCTGGCCGGACGTCGCCGGGACCACGACGCGGATCGTCCCGCGCGGCGAGTTCCCCGCGGATCTGCGGCCGGCCGGGATCTGGGCCTACGAGGCGCTGCGCATCGCCGAGCACCGCCCCCGGTTCGGCCTCGACACCGATCACCGGACGATCCCGCACGAGGCGGGTTACGTCGAGACGGCCGTCCACCTGAACAAGGGCTGCTACCGGGGCCAGGAGACCGTCGCGCGCGTCCACAACCTGGGCCGGCCGCCGCGCCGCCTGGTGTTCCTGCACCTGGACGGCAGCGTCGACCGCCTGCCCGCGCACGGCGACCCGGTCGAAATCCCGGGCGGACGGACGATCGGGTTCGTCGGGTCGGCGGCCCGGCATCACGAGCTGGGGCCGATCGCGCTCGCGCTGGTCAAGCGGAACGTCCCGGTGGACGCGGAGCTGCTCGCGGGCGGCGTCGCGGCGGCGCAGGAGGTCGTCGTCTCGCCGGAGACGGGCGCGAACGCGCAGATCGCTCTGCGGCGCCGGGCGGCGAAACACGGGTAGCAGCCCGCCCCTCGGGCGAATATCGTCGGATTGAGACGATTTCTGACCGCCGCCGCCCGGGGAAGGTGGATTCCTGCCGATGGTCGCGAACCTGGGGAAAGAGGGGCCGCCGGCGGCCAGGCGGGGGACCCGGCGCCGTCCCGCCCGGGAGTCCGCGCTGGTGTGGTGGGCCCTGTTCGCGGCCGTCGCGGGGGCGGCGTGGTGGCTGCATTCGTGGCGTGTCGCGCTGCTCGGCCTGCTGGCGTGGTGCCTGTACCAGTTCATGCTCGTCCCGACGATGTGCCGGGTGCTGTCGCAGCAGGGCGCCGCCTGCACGGAACGCACCAGGGGACGCCTCTTCGCCTGCGGGCACGACCACCAGCGGCTCAGGACCGACGCGCTGTGGCGCCTCGCCGGCCTCCGCAACCCGTTCCAGCGGGACGTCCCGCGGGAGGAGAGCGACAGGAAGGTCGTGGTCGTCTCCTCGGACGTCCGCGGACGCCTCACACCGCAGGACCGCGCCCTCATCCTCCTCGCCACCGCCGGGACCGTCATCGCCCTGGTGGGCATGATCTACGGCTTCCGCTAGCCGCCGAACCGCCCGGCACCCTGCCGCCCGTGATGATCAGGGGCGATCAGATCTCCAGGATCAGGGTGATCGGACCGTCGTTGGTGAGGGCGACCTTCATGTCGGCGCCGAACTCGCCTGTCTCGACCTTCGCGCCCAGCGCGCGTAGTTCGCGGACGACCGCGTCCACCAGGGGCTCGGCGGCCGGACCCGGGGCGGCGGCCGTCCAGGAGGGGCGGCGCCCCTTCCGCGCGTCGCCGTAGAGGGTGAATTGGCTCACTACCAGCAGCGGCGCGTTCACGTCCGAACACGACCTCTCGTCCTGCAGGATGCGGAGCCCCCAGAGCTTCGAGGCCAGCCTGCGGGCCTTCTCCGCGTCGTCGTCGTGCGTCACGCCGACCAGGACGAGCAGCCCCGGCCCCTCGATCGCGCCGACGACGCGCCCGTCCACGGACACGCTGGCCTGGCTCACCCTCTGGACTACCGCACGCATGACCATGCATTCTGCCGCTTATGGCAGCAACGACGCTCATCACTGTGGCGCCCACTGGCGCGGAGTCCGCGAAGTCGGACGTCCCGGCCCTTCCCGTCACCCTGGATGAACTGGTCCAGACGGCCAAGGAGTGCGAGGCGGCCGGCGCGGCCGTGATCCACGTGCACATCCGCGACGACGACGCTCGGCCCACGCTCGACTCGTTCCTGCTGCGGGACACGGTGACGGCGCTGCGGGAGAGCACGGGGCTGATCGTCCAGTTGTCCACGGGCGGCGCGGTCACGGACCCGTACGAGGACCGGCTGCGCGTCCTGGACGCCGAGCCCGACATGTGCTCGCTCACCTGCGGGACGGTCAACTTCGGCGACGACGTGTTCATGAACCCGTGGTCGTTCATGGTGGAGCTCTACAAGCGCACCCAGGAACTTGAGGTCGTCCCCGAGTTCGAGCTGTTCGACCTGGGTCATGTGGCGGCGCTGCACCGGCTCCTGGACAAGCACGGGCTCCCGTATGGCGGCCATGTCCACTGCGACCTGGTGATGGGCGTTCCGGGCGGCATGCCGGGCGATGCGCGGACCCTGGTGGCCGCCGTCGAGGCGCTGCCGGACGGCGCCACGTGGTCGGCCACCGGCATCGGCCGGACGTCCCTCCCGGTCCTGTTCGCCGCCCTGTCGGCGGGCGGGCACCTGCGCGTCGGCATGGAGGACACGGTCACCTTCGCCAAGGGACGCCCGGTGACGGCGAACGTCCAGCTGGTCGAGCGCGCCGCCCAGGCAGCCCAGCTGGCCCAGCGTCCCCCCATGCCGTCCGCGGACGCCCGGGCGCTGTTCGGCATCAAGCGCCGCTGACCGGGCAGGATGCGCGCATGATCAATCCTGTGCTGGTCGAGGTCGAGCGGTCCGGGTTCGTGGAGTCGCGGCATCGGGGGGCCGCGGTCGGGTTCGCCGCCGACGGGGCGGTCGCGGTGCGGGCCGGGGATCCCGAGGTGCCGATCTTCCCCCGGTCGGCGAACAAGCCGATGCAGGCGGTCGCGATGCTGCGGTGCGGCCTGGACCTGGACGGTGAGCTGCTCGCGCTCGCCGCCGGCAGCCACTCCGGCGAGGACTTCCACGTCGAGGGGGTGGAGAAGATCCTCGCCTCCGCCGGGCTGGTCGCCGGCGACCTGCGCTGCCCGGAGGCCTGGCCGCTCGACCCCGAGACCCAGCAGGAGGTCGCGCGGACGAGCGGCGGGCCGTCCCGGCTGCGGATGAACTGCTCCGGCAAGCACGCCGCGATGCTGGCCACCTGCGTCACGGCCGGCTGGCCCACGGCGTCCTACCTGGAAGCCGATCACCCGCTGCAGCTCGCCGTCCGGGAGACCGTGGAGGAGCTGGCCGGCGAGCCGGTCGCGGCGGCCGGCGTCGACGGCTGCGGGGCACCGCTGTTCGCCGTGTCGATCACCGGGGTCGCGCGGGCGTTCCGGGCGCTCGTCCTCGCCGGGCCGGGCACGCCCGAGCGGCGCGTCGCGGAGGCCATGCGGACGCACCCGCAGTGGACGTCCGGGACGCGGCGCGAGGAGCGGCAGCTGATGGACGCCGTCCCCGGCCTGGTCGTCAAGTGCGGTGCCGAGGGCGTGGACGCGTTCGCGTTCGCCGACGGGCGCGCCGGCGCCGTCAAGATCGACGACGGCGCGATGCGGGCCCGGACGCCCGTCACCGTCGCGATGCTGCGGACCCTCGGCGTGGACGACGGCGCCGACGAGGCCGTCCTGGACGAGATGTCGATCGTCGAAGTGCGCGGTGGGAACGGTGTTGTCGGCGCGATCCGCCCGGCTCCGGAGGCTTTCGACCAGGCGGTCTAGCGCTGACCGACCGGATGGGGGGCTACCGGGTCTCGGTCTCCTTGGAGCGCTTGAGTTCTTCGAACTCCTCCTTGAAGACCGTCTGCTCGTACATGATGCCGTCGGGCCAGGCCTTCCTCGGCTCCCGTCCCGGTTGGGGATTGTCGCGCCGGAACTCCACCGGCTGGCCGTCCCGGGAGGGCGGGTAGCTGTGCGAGAACATGCCGGGCGCGTAGGTGTACAGGCCGCCCTGTTCCATGCCGCGGTGGTTGTCCTGGTCGTTCCGGCGCTCCGGGTGCACCTTCCTGGACGAGGCCGCGATGGTCAGGTACAGCCAGGCGAGCAGCCCGACGGTGGCGAGGGCAGGGATGATCCAGGCGAAGGCCAGCGCGCCGGTCGGAGCCGTGTTCGCCAGGGCCGGGTCGGCGACGATCGTGGAGAGCATGACGGACCACCTCCCGATGGCGGTAATCGGCCCCGCGTGGGGGTCAGTTAGGGATGTGTCCGCTAATTCCCGAATTAACCCCCTGGGCGGCCGGTTCGGCGGGCGCTCCGACGAAGCGGAGCCGTCCCGCCGACAGTCCGGGCACGTTCAGGGCGGCGCAGATGGCCAGGACGCCGATCATCGGAACGGTCCATCCGCCGGTGGCGTCGTGCAGCGCGCCGATGGCGAGCGGGCCGAGCGCCGCGATGACGTACCCGATGCCCTGCGCCATCCCGGACAGCTGCGCCGCGACGTCGGCGTCATGGGCGCGCAGCCCGATGAACGACAGCGCGGTCGCGAACCCGAGGCCCTGGCCGAAACCGAGGATCACGGTCCAGCCCCAGACCGAGCCGATCGGCGCCCAGGTCACCCCGGCGAACCCGATCGCGGTCAGCGCCGCCGTGGCGACCACCAGCGGGCGCTGGTCGCGGGTCCGCCGGGCGAGCACCGGGACGGCCAGCGCCCCGACCGCCTGGAGCGCCGCCGACAGGGCCAGGACGTAGCCGGCCGGCGCCGCGTCCATCCCGCGGCTCTGGCAGATCGTCGGCAGCCAGCCGAGCGAGACGTACGCCAGCAATGACTGCAGGCCCATGAACACGGTGACGTGCCAGGCCAGACCGGACCGCCACACCAGCGCGGCGACGCCGCGCGGGGCCGTCGGAGCCGGCGCCGACCGTGCCGCGTGCGCGGCCCGCCGCGCCCTCGGCACCCAGAGCAGCCCGGCGAGCGCCGCCGGGACGGCCAGCAGGCCGACCGGCAGCCGCCACGTGGCGTCGAAGAGGTGCTCCACGGGCACGGCGAGCCCGGACGACAGGGACGCGCCCACCGTCACGGCGACGGTGTAGATCGCCGTCACCGTCGTGATCCGGGACGGGTGGTCCCGCTTGATGATCGTGGGCATCGCGATGTTGCCGATGCTGATCGCGATCCCGGCGACCAGCGATCCGGCGAACAGCGGGAACGGGGCGTCCAGCAGCCGCAGCAGCAATCCCGCCACGAGCAGCGCCATGGCGCTGACCAGCAGCGTCTCGCCGTTCGGGGTGCGCCGCAGGAACGGCGCGACGAGTCCGTAGGAGCCGAAGAACACCAGCGGCAGAGTGGTCAGCGCGCCCGCCGCCGTCCCGGACAGGTGGAACGCGTCACTGATCTCGGTCAGCAGCGGTCCGACCGCCGCGAGCGCCGGACGCAGGTTGACCGCCACGATGACGATCATCAGCAGGGAGCCGGCGAGGCCGGCGCGCCGCCCCGTCACCGCGTCTCCTCGCGGCCGAGCAGGCCCTCCAGGACGGCGAGGATCGGCTCGACGACGGCGGCCGCGGCCGCCGCGGCGGCCTCCGGGTCGCCCGCCGCGATCGCGTCCAGCACGGCGCGGTGCCGGGCCGGGCCCGCCTCCGGAACCTCGCGGTCCAGCCTGATCGCGCGCAGCGACTCGTGCACCCGGTCGATGAAGTACCGCATCGCCTCGATCAGCACCGGGTTCCCGGACGCCTCCGCGACGCCCAGGTGGAACCGCGCGTCGGCGGCGCCGAACGCGTCCGGCCCGGTGGCCTCGTCGCGGGCGCGGAGCAGCTCCTCCAGCCGCGCCAGGTCGGCGTCGGTGCGGCGGCGCGCCGCGAGCCGGGCGGCCTGGACGTCGTAGGCGAGCTGCACCTCGAAGACGTCCCGGGCGGACGCGCGGGACACCCGGCGCAGCAGCGGACGCGGGTCGGCGCTGCTGCGCACGTACGTCCCGTCGCCGCGCCGCACCTCCAGCACCCCGACGTGCGACAGCGCCCGGATCGCCTCCCGGACCGCCGGGCGGCTCACGCCCAGCTGCGAGGCCAGGTCCAGCTCCGCCGGGATCCGCTCGCCGACCGCCCAGGAACCGTCGCTGACCTGCGCCTGGAGCTGGTCGAGCACGGCGTCCACCGTCGATCGGCCCGGTACCGGACTCAAGCCCACAAATCCTCCCAAAGTAAGATGTCAGACATCTTACGAAGGGCCCGACCTGTGGTGACCACCGGGAGGGGCTCGGCGATCACCACGGGCTTCTACAACGCCCGCCGGACAAGGGTGTGGGGAAGAGATCCGGCGGGCGTCGCGTCAGTGGATCCTGGGCAGGCCGAACCGGCGGCGCGGCTTGGCCCGCCGTCCGGCCTCGCTCCTTGCGGCCTCTTCACGCTCCTTCTCGCGGGCGGCCTCCTCGGCGGCCCGCGCGGCCTCGACGTGGGCCGTCGCCTCCCGGTGCGTCACCGAGGGGGCCGGGTCGCGGCGCGTCCGCTGAGAGGGGCTGCCCTCGATGACACCGCCCATCACGGGACCGCGATGCGACAGGCCGTCGTCACCGCCGTGGTAGCGGTGCTGCTTGCGCGACGCCGTGAGCGTCAGGACGATCCAGGCAATGAGCGCCAGGAAGATGACGGCCGGGCCGATGGCCATGAAATAGGCGTCCCCGAGCCGGACGGAGCCGGCGAGCGCCAGGTCGGCGAGCATGGGGCGACACCTCCTCGCCCCCTGCCTTTACCCCGCGTCAGGCGGTTAACCGCCCGCGGCGCTCACAGACCGCGCGACTGGGAGATCGAACCCGAGGTGGCCAGCGTGAACGTGCGCATCGACTCGGCGAACTTCGACAGGTCCCACTCGGCCGGGCCCTCGTACCAGTAGAGGTTGTCGGCGCCCTCGGCGCGCTCGCCCGCGTCCTTCACCGTCTCCGCCCACTTCGGGACGGCGTCGAAGACGACCGCGTACGGCAGGAAACGCGAGAACAGCGCGATCCGCTGGCGAGCGGCCGTCTCGTCGCCGTCCGGGATGACGCCGCGCTCCAGGAACGCGCGGAACCCGATCGTGTGCGCGAGCACGGTGGCGCCGCGCGCGGTCTTCGCCGGCATGTACTGGCCGCCGTAGGCCAGCGCCGCGCCCGCGATGATCAGTGCGAGCCCGGCCAGCGCCCACTCGGTGGTGAGCGCCAGCGCGACCGTCCCGGCGATGCCGAGCAGGGTGACGAGGATGCCCGCGATCGTCCAGCGGGACCGCACGGTGTCGGGACGCCGCGCGAACCAGCCCTGCTTCACCACGTCGTCGTACATGGCCGACCTGACCTGCGCCAGCTTCGTCGAGAACGTCCCGCCGAGCTCTGACAGCTTGACGGCCTCGCGACCGGACCCGTCGGGCGCCGTCAGCAGCGCGTCCAGCAGGATCCGCTCGTAGGGGAGCAGGTCGGCCTGCGGCCGGTTCAGCCGGCGCAGCGTCCAGTCGAGGCGGCCCGTCCGGGCCCGGTCCTCCTCCTCGATCAGCAGGTAGCCGCGGACGGCGAGATCGACGATCGTCGCGGTCACGTCGATCACGTCGGCCTGCTCGTCGATCAGCGTGCCGATCTGGCCGGGACGCACCCCGTTCGGCGGCTCGAACTCCGTCCCGGCGACCGGCGGCTGGTCGCCCTCGGCGGCCTTCCTGCCGACGACCCGGGCGTCCCGTCCGCGCAGCAGGTAGAGGGCGACGACGCCGCCCACCAGCAGAACCAGCAGGCCGCCGAGCGCGCCGCCCGTCACGGCGTTGACGGAGAACGCGGTCGCGAGCGTGTGGCGGCGCTCGTAGATGGCGCGGCCGCCCGTCGTGCCGGCGGGCAGCCCCGCGACGACGGTCAGGTACTCGCCCGGCAGCATCCCCTGCTGCGCGTATATGCCCTGCGTGTGCGTGTGGTTCGTGTAGTACTGCGTGCAGCCGATCGTGCTGCCGATCGGCCCGGTGAAGCAGTTGACGCTGCGGATCATCGTGCCGGCGTCGACGGTCGCCTTCGCCTCGTCCAGCGGCACCTTCCAGCCGCCGATCACCGGCCAGCGCAGTTCCTCCGCCGCGCCCATCCGCGTGATCGCGCCGCGCAGGTCGTACTCCAGCACGACGGTGTGGTCGCCGGTCAGCTTCTTGCCGCCCGACACCCTGACCGTCGTGTTCGTGCCCGCGCTGGAGGAGGCGACCTTCGCCGGCCCGCCGTCCGGGCTGCTCGCGCGCAGGTTCTCCAGCCGGTAGACGCGGTCCTCGGTGAGGCTCTCGTGCGTCCGGGTCGGGAACGTCCGCTGGAAGCCGTCGTGCCCGGCGAACCGGTAGACGATCGTCTCCTTCACCTTGATCGTCCCGCCCTGGCCCGCGGTGAGGACGACGTCGTCCTTCAGCACCCGCTCCGCCGCGGCGAACCGCTCGTCCGCCGCCGCGGAAGTGCAGGTCAGCGCGGGTATGGCCAGCGCCGCCGAGAGCATCAGGACCACCGGGCGCGACCGCAGCACCGCCGCAATAGCAGACATGGCCGCAAATGGTATCGGGAACGCGTGCGATGATTCTGCGCTATGGCAGGTCATTACCCCCCGCCGCCACCTCCGCCGCGGCCTCCGGCACCCCCGTACGGCCGGCCGCCCTACGGTGGACCGCCCCAGGGTGGGCCGCCGTACGGACGTCCGGGGTACGGGCCTCCTGCCTATGGGCAGCCGCAGTACCGGTACGTCCCGATGCGCCCGCCGCCGCGCCGCAGCGCCGGCGGGACGATCGCGGGCATCTTCGGCGGCCTCACGTCCGTCGTCGTCCTGGCGATCCTCGGGCTCTCGCTGTACAGCGGGGGACAGAGCGGCTCCACCGGCGGTGGGCCGTCCATCTCGTCCGGTGGTCCGACGACGCCGCGGGAGAAGGCGACCAACAGCAAGCTGTACAAGACGGGCGCGCTGACACCGGTGAGCTGCCGGCTGCCGCGCATCGTGCCGTCGGCCGAGTCGATGCGCACCTTCATGAACACGCTGAGCGACTGCCTGGACACGTCATGGTCCAAGCAGTTCGCCAAGGCCGGGATCCCGTTCGACAAGCCCAACCGCGTGTTCTGGCTGGAACCGGGGCACAGCCCCTGCGGCACCTATCCGGCTCCCGGCGCGTCCGCGTTCTACTGCCCGGCGAACAACACGATGTATGTGGGGCTCCAGAACGTCGTGGAGACGTCCGGCGGGGAACCGCTGTCCCACTACGCCGTCTACGCCCGGGTGATCGCGCACGAGTACGGCCACCACGTCCAGGACCGGGCCGGGATCCTGCTCTACGGGGACCGCCAGATGGAGACCGGCGACACCGCCACCCGCACCGAGGCGAGCCGTCGCATCGAGTTGCAGGCCCAGTGCTTCGCCGGCGCGTTCCTCGGCACCGAACGCACCACCCTCCCCATGACGCGCGAGCAGTACGTCGCCATGATCACGGACGTGCGGGGGCGGGGCGACGAGCACCAGCCGCCGGACAAGCGCGACCACGGCTCGGGCCGGCACTACGCGGGCTGGGTGATCACCGGCTTCAACGGCAGGAACCTCACCGTCTGCAACACCTGGATCGTCTCGCCCGCCAAGGTGAGCTGACGGTCTGGGGTTGAGTCTTTTACCCACGCGCGTCTGAGCACGGGTACTCATGACCTCGACGCCGTGGGATCCCAGACTCGTGCCATGACGACCTCCCCTCCGCCGGCGCCTGCCGGCTCCACCGCGTTCTTCATCCAGGCCGCGATCTCGTTCGTCGTGTCCAGCGTCGGCGTCGCCGCCGGCGTCGTGTACCTGCCCGTCAGCGCGTGGGTCAGGGCCTTCCTGGCGCTCGGCCTGCTGTACGTGATCACGTCTACGTTCACGCTGGCCAAGTGCGTCCGCGACAGGCAGGAGAACCAGGCCATCAGCAGCCGCGTCGACCAGGCCAGGCTCGACAAGCTGCTCGCCGAGCACGACCCGTACGCCACCCCGAACCTGTGACCCGCCCGCCGCCGGCGCCGTCGTCCCCCGACGGCGCCGGCCTTTCTGGCATGTGAGGCGATTCACCGCGAAGTGCTAGCTAGACTGCTTGCAATTGCAAGCACGATGACGCAGGGTGGAGACATGGCGAGTTCGAAGGTCGGCTCCATCGGGGAGTACATCCGGGAGCAGCGCACGCGGGCGAAGATCTCGCTGCGGCAGCTCGCGGACGTCTCCGGGATATCCAACCCGTACCTGAGCCAGATCGAACGCGGCCTGCGCAAGCCGAGCGCCGAGATCCTGCAGCAGATCGCCAAGGGTCTGCGGATCTCCGCCGAGGCGCTGTACGTGCAGGCCGGCTTCCTCGAAGACCGCGAGGCCGACACCGACGTCCAGGCCGCGGTCCGGGCCGACCTCCTCCTCACGGAACGGCAGAAGCAGGTTCTGCTCGACATCTACACGTCGTTCCTCAAGGAGAACGAAGCCACCGGCGTCCTCGGCACCGATGCCGCGGTGCACGCCGAATCGCACCAGACCGGACCAGAGAGCAATGGAAGGGAAGAGGTCGGATGACGCTGGCCAGCAACCTCCGAGAGAACAAGGCCGTCTACGCCGTGGCCGGCGCCGGCGACTTTGCGGTGGAGAAGATCCGTGAGGTCCCCGAGCAGGTGACCAAGTACCAGTACCGCGCCCGCGAGACCGCGACCAAGTACCAGGGCGAGGTGCTCGAGACCGCCGCCAAGTACCGCGAGCAGGTCCGCGAGACCGTGGACCGCTACCGCGGCGAGGTCTCCCGGTACCAGGAGCGCGTCGACGCCAAGGACCTGCCGGGCGCGGCCGTCGCGTACGCCACGCACTTCGGCACCCGCGCGTTCGAGTTCCTCGACGAGCTCGCCGAGCGCGGCAAGAAGGTCGTCCACCGCGAGGCCGCCGAGGTCGCCGAGATCACCGAGGCCGACGCCAGGCCGGCCCCGAAGACCCGTCCCGCGCAGCCGCGCAGGACGACGCAGGCCAAGGCCACCGGGCAGTCCCGGTCCACCACGAAGAAGTAAACGGCGCCCGAGCGCGTCTCACGGCGGGGCTCGGCCGGGAACACCCGGCCGGGCCTCTTCGTCTTTTCCTCCAGGTGGGTTAAGGATTCCTACCAGACGGTGCGCATAGGGTTGGGTAAGGAGACCCGTGTGCGCGACGAGGAGTCGCCGTCCGAGACGAGCAGGAGCGATCGCCGATGTCGGGCTTCAACGTGCTGGACTACTTCTTCTGGCTGCTGCTGATCATCGCGTTCGCGATGGAGGCGTGGGCGCTGATCGACTCGCTGACCGTGCCCGTCGGCGCGTTCTCCGCGGCGAGCAAGCAGAGCAAGAAGCTCTGGATGATCATCCTGATCGTCGCGACGGTGGTCGGCGCCGCGTACGCGGTCGCGCCGGCGGCGCTCGGCGCCAGCCCCATCGCGCTCCTGCTCGGCATCCTCCCGGTCGCCGCGTTCATCGCCGCCGCCGTCTACCTGGCGGACGTCCGCCCGGCCGTCGGCCCGTACAAGAAGAAGGGCGGCCGCGGCGGCTCCCGATCGGGCCCCTACGGCCCCTGGTGACCCCTACGGTGAGGTCATGAGCGCGGAGACCCTCGGACGCACCACACGGCTGGAACTGGACGACCAGGCACTGCGGGAATGGGAGGCCGTCGTCCTCGACGCGGCGCCGGACGGGATCGTCCTCGACCGGTCCGCCTTCTACCCGGGCGGAGGCGGCCAGCCGCCGGACCACGGCGTGCTGCTCTGGCAGGGCGTCCAGACGCGGATCGCGGGCGTCCGCAAGGGCGACGACCTGGTGCTCGTCCCCGAGGAGGGCGACCCGCTGCCGCCCGCCGGCACCATCGTGCAGGGCGCGGTGGAGGACGAGCGCCGCACCGCGCTGATGCGCACCCACTCCGGCCTGCACCTGCTGTGCGGCGTGGTGTTCCGCGACTACGGCTGCCTCGTCACCGGCGGGAACATGGAGCCGCTGACCGCCCGCATGGACTTCGACCTGCGCGAGGTACCGCCCGGGTTCAAGCAGGCGGTCGAGGACGCCTGCAACGCCGAGGTCGAGGCCGACCGGCGCATCGACATCCGGAGCCTCCCGAGGGCCGAGGCGTTCGAGATCCCCGACATCATCCGGACCGCGACGAACCTGGTGCCGCCCGAAGTGCAGGACGTCCGGATCGTCGACATCGTCGGCCTCGACACGCAGGCCGACGGCGGCACCCACGTCGGCTCCACGAAGCAGATCGGCCGCATCACGGTCGCCAAGGTCGAGAACAAGGGCCGCGGCTTCCGCCGCCTCCGCATCAAAATCACCGACTGACCATGCCCGGTGGCTGAGCCGGGCACCGGGGGGCGGGCGCCTCCGCCGGCCCGGTGCCCGACGGTCTAGGGGGACGGGCGGGAGAGCGCGTCCACCGAGATGAGGCCGTGTTCGACGAGGTCGACGGCGCGGTCGAGGGCGGAGCGCATCGACACCGGGTCGTAGCCCTCGCGGCGGCAGTGCGCGACGACCGCCTGCATGCCGCCGATCGCGATGCCGGACGCGGCCACCGCGTCGATCTCCGAGATGCCGGGGCACAGTTCGCGGAGCAGCGCCTCGATCGCCTCCTGGGCGTCCATCATGCGCTGGAGCGCGCGGGCGCGGAGCCCGGGGCGCTCCAGGACGAGGGCGACCTGGACGGGCCCGTAGTCGCGGTGCTCCGCGACCAGCGCCTCCAGGACGTCGACGATGCTGCGCCGGATCGTCTCCATGGGCGATTCGCCCGGGGTGCGGCGCAGCCGTTCGGAGACCTCGGCGAGACGGTCGTCGATCTCCGCGAAGATCACGTCCTCTTTGGACGGGAAGTAGCTGAAGTACGTGCGGGGCGACACGTCGGCGGCGGCGGCGATGTCGGCGATCGTGGTCTCCTCGTAGCCGCGCTCGGCGAACAGGCGCAGCGCGGCGGTCGCGATGGCCTGCCGGGTGCGCTGCTTCTTGCGCTCCCGCAGGCTCGGCCGGCCGGCGTCGTCCACCATGTGACGGACATTACCATGACTGCAAAGTTGCATCTATTGCAAAACTGCATGGAGTGGGTGTTCTCTGCGAGGATGGCGCGATTCCTGGACGCACTAGGGCGGCTCTGCGTGCGGCGGCGGCGCACGGTCTTCGAGTTGTGGGCCGTGGTGATGCTCGGTGCCGGGGTCCTCGGGCTCGTGCACGGGGGCATGTTCGTCCAGCAGAGCACGCTGCCCGGCACCGAGACGCAGCGCGCCATCGACACCCTCCACCAGGACTTTCCCTCGCTGACCGGGCCGACCGCGACCGTCGTGTTCCACGAGACGCCCGAGGCCGGCCCCGCGGACTGGCGGGTCGCGCTCACGATCGGCCGGTCGATCGAGAACATCACGAAGCTCGACCGGGTCGCGTTCGCCGAGAACCCCTACGTCCAGGGGATGGGAGGGCTGAAGGACGACAACGCCGTCGTCGTCCGGCTCAACTTCACCGGGACGATGAGCGACGTCGGCCACGCCGACCTCGACGCGCTGAACCGGGCCGTCGAGCCCGCCCGGATGGCCGGGCTGGAGGTGAGGTTCGGCGGCATCGTCGCGATGATCCTCAACCAGCCGAAGGGCGGGCCGCAGGAGGGCGCCGGAATCCTGCTCGCGCTGCTCGTCCTGCTGCTGGCGTTCGGGTCGTTCCTCGCCGCGGGCATTCCTATCGTGGTGTCGCTGTGCGGAATGGTCGTCGCCTATTCGCTCATCCATTTCTCCGCGTCGCTGTTCCAGCTCGCGCCGACCGCTCCGATGGTCGCGGCGATGCTCGGAATCGGGGCCGGAATCGACTACGCCCTGTTCATCGTGACCCGCTACCGGCAGCAGCTCGCCGACGGCGACGACGTCGAGACCGCGGTCGGACGCGCCATGGCGCATTCGGGCCACGCGGTCGTCTTCGCCGGCGGCACCGTCGTGTTCGCGATCTGCGGCCTGTTCCTTTCCGGGATCGCCTTCATCGGGCGGATCGGGCTGGCGGCCGCCCTCGCGGTCGCCGTCATGGTCGTCGCCGCGCTGACCCTTCTGCCCGCCGTTCTCGGAGCGCTCGGGCCCCGGATCGACCGGTACCGGATGCCCCGCGTCCGGCCCGATCGGAGTTCCCGCCGGTGGATGGCCTGGGGACGGCACGTCGACCGGCACGCGTGGCCTTACGCGATCGTCGCGACACTCGTGCTGCTGGCGCTCTCCATTCCCACGCTCAGCCTCCGGTTCGGAGTGATGGCGGACAGCATGTCGTCCCCGAAAATGGAGGCGCGGCAGGCGTACGACATCGTCGCCCAGGAATTCGGGGCCGGGCATTACAGCCCGTTCGTGGTGGTCGCGAAGGTCCCGGGCGAGGAGAAGCGCGTCAGACCGAAGCGGGTCGTGCCCACGGTCGACGGGCGTGCGGGGCTGACCGGTCTCACCGGGCCCGCGGGGGCGGAGCCATCCCCGTCCGCGCGGCCCAAGCGTCCCAAGGGAGCCCCGGACACGAGCAAGAAGCCCGACAAGCGCGCGATCCTCATCGGCCAGGAACTGCAACTGAAGATCTCCGAGGTCCCCGGCGTCGTGTCCGTGGGGGAGCCCGTGGTCACCGGGACGACGGCGATAATCCAGGTGATTCCCCGGGACGCACCGCACGCCCAGTCGACCACCGATCTCGTGCACCGGCTGCGGAACGTCGAAATCAGCGCCGTACGGGACGCGCATCCGGGCTCGCGGATCTATCTCGGCGGCGAGAACCCCGCGATCATCGACCTCGCCACAACGGTCGGCGACCGGATGCAGGCCGTCGTCGTCGCCGTCGTGGGCGTCGCGTTGCTGCTGCTCGTCATCGCGTTCCGCTCGGTCATCGTCCCGCTGAAGGCCGCCCTGATGAACCTGCTGTCGATCGGAGCCTCGTTCGGCGTCGTGACGGCCGTCTTCCAATGGGGATGGGGCGTCGAACTGCTGGGCGTCGACCAGGCCATTCCCATCATGTCGTTCATCCCGCTGTTTATGTTCGCCCTGATATTCGGGCTGTCCATGGACTACGAGGTCTTCCTCCTGTCGCGCATCAAGGAGGAGTACGAGCGGACGGGCGACCCGCACGAGTCCGTCGTGATCGGCATCGGCGCCACCGCCCGCCTCATCACCTCGGCCGCGCTCATCATGATCTTCGTGTTCGCCAGCTTCGTCCCGCAGCCCGACCCGACGATCAAGATGATGGCCCTGGGGCTGGCCGTCGCCGTCGCGATGGACGCCACGATCGTCCGTCTCGTCCTGGTCCCGGCGTTGATGAGCCTGCTGGGCCACGCCAACTGGTGGTGGCCGGGCCGCGGCCGTCCGGCCGTCCCCCCGCCCACACCCCCCGCACCCATCGCGGAGCAGCTGGAACTGGAACTGACGGGCTGAGTCAGGGGATCTGTTCCACCCGCACGCCGGGGACGGACTCGTAGACGTCCGGGTCGGCGGTGATCAGCGGCCACCGGCGCCAGCGCGCGGACCAGGCGGCCTGCGCGGCGTCCATGCCGAGGTTCGGGATCGTGGTGACGAGGAGCCCGGTCTGCTGGGCGATCACGTCGTCGAGGTCGTCGACATGGACGACCTGCATGCCGGGGAGCCGCTCCAGCACGGCGCGGCCGTGGTCGGGGACGAGCTGCCAGGCCCGGGCGAGGGACGTGGCGGGGATGACGATCGTCGCGTGCTGGGCGATGGATGCGCGAAGCCGGGCGCGGACGTAGATGGTCTTGCCGGTCGCGAGGTCCAGAAGGGCGGTCGCGTCGAAGACGTGACCGGTGATCACGCGACGTCCCGGCGGGCCGCGCCGCCCTCGACGAGGCGGTCCACCATGGCCTGCTCGTCGGGACTCGGCGGCCCGAACAGGTCGTCGATGGTGGACGCGTCGCGCAGATAGGCGAGCTTGAGGCGCGCCCCGTCCGCGAGGAACCCTGACACCGAGGCGATCTTCTTGTCCTCGGCGAGCCCCTGGAGCGTGGCGGCAAGCTCGTCGGGCAGCGTGATGTTGAGTCTCGCCATGGGCCACACAATACACACTTTCACCCCCTCCAGTGTGTACTCGCATGGCCGAGGGAACCGGCCGGCCGACGAGTTCCGCCACCCCGGCGTGTCGATACATGCGGGGGCCGTTCGTATGGAGGACAGGACGCCGGGGCGCCGGACGGCGAGCCGGCGGCGGAGAGGGACGGTGAGGGCAATGGGCGAGGTGCGGATCCTGGTGACCGGGCGCGGGCTGGTCGAGTCGCCGCGCTGGCACGGTGACAGGCTGTACTTCTCGGACTGGTCCGCGGGCGAGGTCGTCGCGGCCGGCCTGGACGGATCCAGCGAGGTCGTCGCTCGCGTGAAGTCGCTGCCGCTCTGCACGGCATGGCTCCCGGACGACCGGCTGGTCATCGTCGCGTCGGCGGACGGGCGGCTGCTCCGCCTTGAACCCGACGGGACGCTGGTCACCCACGCGGATCTCGGCCGTCCGGGGTGGAACGACATCGTCGCCGACGGCCGCGGCAACGTCTACGTGAACGGTGCGGGCTTCGACCCGATGGCCGGGGAGGAGTTCAGGCCCGGGCACGTCCTCCTGGTGCCGCCGGACGGCCCGGCCCGGCAGGTCGCCGAGGAGATCGCGTTCCCCAACGGGATGGCGGTGACGCCCGACGACTCGACGCTGATCGTCGCCGACTCGTACCGCAGCCGGCTGGTCGCCTTCGATATCGGCGCGGACGGCGGGCTGTCGGGGCGGCGGGTCTGGGCGGAGCTGGGCGACGGCGTCCCTGACGGCATCTGCGTGGACGCGGAGAACGCCGTCTGGTACGCCGACGTCCCCCATCGGCGGTGCGTGCGGGTCGCCGAGGGCGGCGAGGTGCTGGAGACCGTCGATCTCGACCGTGGCGCTTTCGCCTGCGTGCTGGGCGGCCCCGGCGGGACGACGCTGTTCGTCACGGCCGCCGAATGGCGCGGCATGACCGAGTCCGAGATGGTGACGCCCGGCAGCGGCCGGCTCCTCGCCGTCGAGGTCCGCGTCCCGGGCGCCGGGCGGCCCTGACTCAAGGGTTTCCGGTGGACGGCCGGGAGTGCGGGGGAGGGAGGCGGAACAGGCCCTTCAGGCTGCGCAGGGCCTCCCGGTCGCCGGTCGCCGTCGCCGTTCCGCTCTCGATCGCGTCGGCGAACGTGCTGCCCTGGCCGGTGAGGTCGAGGAACGCGTCCTCGCTGATGGTGATGGTCGCGTCCGGGTGCTGGGCGGGGCCGTGCAGCGCCTCGATCGTCCCGTCGTCGATCCGGGCGTGGAAGACCTCGTCACCGATCTGGAACTCGTACACGGCGCGTAGCCCGGCGGCGGCCTCGGGCTGGAAGCAGGCGCGCAGGCCGAGGACCGTCCAGCCGGGGTGGAACGTCTCGGTCTCGCGCCGTTCGCCCATCGCCCACTTCAGCCCCCACCGTGCCAGCGCCAGGACGGCCGGACCGAGTTCCTCGCCGGCCTCGGTGAGCGCGTACGCGGGGGTGCGGGCGGGCGGCGGAAGCATGATCTTGCGCGCCAGCCCCTCGCGTTCCAGATGCTTCAGGCGGGCGGCGAGCAGACCGGTACCGAGGCCGCGCAGGCTCGCCTGGAGGTCGCCGAACCGTTTCGGGCCGGTCAGAAGCTCGCGGACCAGCAGCAGCGTCCAGCGCTCGCCGACGAGGTCGAGGGTGCGCGCGGTCGCGCAGTACTGGTTGTACGTTCGCTGTTCCACTTCATCACTCTAGACTTCGCGCTTCCTGTTCTTGAACGACCTCCAGGAGCATCCGGGCGAGCGGCTCGGGGTCGGTCATCATCACGTTGTGCGGGCCGTCCAGCGCGAGCGTCCGGTATCCGATGGATTCGGCGAACCTGTCGAAGGGGTAGGGCGACCCGCTGCAGCAGATCGCCGTGCCGGGAATCTTGTCGACGGCCCCCGTGAGGCGGGTGGGCTCGGCGAACGTGCGCAGCGGCTGCGGGACGAGGCGCGGCGCCAGCCGCTCCGCGTCACCGGGGTCGGTGATGCCGAACATCGCCGGGGGCGGGGGCGGAATGCGGCCGTCCCCGCGCGCCTCGGCCGCCGCGCCGACCGTCTCGGCGAAGCCGTCGGGAGCCAGGCTGAACAAGCTCGCGCCGTCCGCCCCCGCCCATCCGTCGATCAGAACGATGTGGCCGACGGTGCCGGGCCGCGCGTCGGCGGCCTCCCGCACGACCAGGCCCGCGTAACTGTGCCCGACGAGCACCAGCTCATCCTGGACGTCGTCGAGGGCGGCGACGACCGCCTCGGCATGGTCGTGAAGGCCTTGGTCTCCGCCGAGGTCCGGGGTGAGCGTGCGCGCCCCGGCGGCGTTCAGCAGCGGGACGACCTCGTCCCACGCCCAAGCACCGTGCCAGGCCCCGTGGACGAGAACGAACGTGGTCATCGCGTCTCCTTCATCATGGGCAGCACCCGGTCGGCGAATTCCTCCAGGCCCGCCTCGTGGTCATCGGTCGCCAGGCGGATGACGAGATGGCGGGCGCCCGCCTCGACGTAGCCGTTCAACCAGTCGGCGGCGTCCTGGGCGGTCCCGGCGAACAAGGCCTGGATGGACGCGATGAACTCCAATGGCGCGTTGTAATAGCGCTCGATGCTCGTCCGGAGCCGCCGGCGCGCCTTCTCCGGGTCGTCGTCCAGGCAGAGGGTCGCGTACAGGGCCGGGTTCGCCTTCCCGACGGCCTCGCGTTCTTTCGCGTACGTCGCCACTTCGGGCGGGTAGGGCAGCCACCCGTCGGCGATCCGGGCCACCCGCCGCAACGCGGCCTCGCCGCTGCCCGCGAGCCAGATCGGCGGACCTCCGGGACGGGACGGCGGCGGCGCGAGCCGGACGTCCTCGAACGCGAAGTGCTCGCCCGCGAAGGAGACCGCGTCCCCCGACCAGAGCCGCCGCATCGCCTCGATGGACTCCTCCATGCGCCCGATCCGGCGGGCGAATCCGATGCCGACCGCCGCGAACTGGGCTTCGGTGGCCGGGTTCGGGAACCCGCCGCCCATGCCCGCGATCACCCGTCCGTCCGACAGCCGGTCGAGCGTGGCGAGCTGATGGGCCAGCAGGATCGGATGGCGCAGCGCGGGCAGCAGCACCGCCGTGCCGAGCGCGACCCGCTCGGTGGCCTCGGCCACCGCCGCCAGAAGCAGCAGCGGATCGGCGCGCGGCCTGGTCACGGGGCTGTCGCCCGCCCAGACCGAGTCCAGCCCCGCCTCCTCGGCGCGCCGCGCCTGCGCGACCAGCCGTCCCAGGTCGTAATCGCCCAGGATGTCCTGTTCGCGGGTCGGCAGCAGGTACCCGACCTCCACCCTCGCCATCCGGCCTCCCCGGTTCGTCGTGGTTCCCCGACCCTAGCGATTGACTTCCTGTTTTTGAAGTGCAAAGTTCTAAATAAGGAAAGGAGCTCATCATGTCCAAGGCGCTCTACACCGCGGAAGCCCACGTCGCCGGAGGCAGGGACGGCCGCGGCCGCACGTCCGACGGCCGGCTGGACCTGGATCTGCGGCTGCCCAAGGAACTGGGCGGAGACGGCGAGGGGACCAACCCCGAGCAGCTCTTCGCGATCGGCTACGCGGCCTGCTTCGGCACGACCCTCGCCCTGGTCGGCGGCCGCGAGAACCTCAAGGCCGATGACGCGGAGATCGACGCGTCGGTCTCCCTGATCCCGATCGACGGCGGCCGCTTCAAACTCGGCGCGGAACTGCGGATCTCCCTGCCCTCACTCACCCCTGATCAGGCAGCAGACCTGGTCAGGGCAGCGCACCAGGTCTGCCCCTACTCCAACGCCACCCGCGACAACATCACCGTCTCCCTGGAGGTCAACGGAAAACCGCTGTGATCGTGGCCGAAGTCGGCGGCCCGACGGCCCTCGCTGACCAGCCGTCGTCCACCGGACGTCAGGTCGTTGCGGGAGCCGCGGGGGTCGGCCGTTGGGCGCGGAAGGTGCGGCGGTAGGTGTCCGGGGGCACGCCGACCGTGCGGTTGAAATGCCGCCGCAGTGTGGTGGCGGTGCCCATGCCGGTGGCCGCCGCGATGGAGTCGATGCCGTCGTCGGTGGTCTCCAGCAGCTCCTGGGCGTGGCGGATCCGCTGGGTCAGCAGCCACTGCAGTGGGGTGGTACCGGTCGCCGACCTGAAGTGGCGGCCAAGGTTGCGCGAGCTCATGTTCGCCTGCCGGGCCAGGTCCTCCACGGTCAGCGGACGGTCCAGACGTTCGATCACCCAGGGGAACAGCTCGCCGAGCGGATGGTTGCCAGGAGCGGGCACCGGAGTGGTGACGAACTGCGCCTGGCCGCCGTCCCGGTGCGGCGGCACGACCAGGCGGCGGGCGGCCGCGTTGGCGATCGACGAGCCGTGGTCGAGGCGGACGAGGTGGAGGCACAGGTCCATGGCGGCGGCCTTGCCGGCGGAGGTGAGGACGCTGCCGTTGTCCACATAGAGGACGTCCGGGTCCACCTTCACCCGGGGGTAGCGGGCGGCCAGGACCCGGGTGTGCGCCCAGTGCGTGGTCGCGCGGCGGCCGTCCAGCAGGCCTGCGGCGGCCAGCACGAAAGCGCCCGTGCAGAGCGAGGCCACGCGTGCGCCCGCCTCGTGGGCCGCGCGTACCGCGTCGACCAGCGCGGCGGGTGGGTCCTGGTCGACATCGGCCCAGCCCGGGACGATCACGGTGTGGGCGCGCGTCAACCCGTCGAAGCCGTGGTCGGGCTCCAGCAGGAACCGGCCGACCCGCACGGCGCGAGGCCCGCAGACGGCGACGCTGTACCAGGGGACGTCCACACCGGCTGGGGGCGCCCCGAAAACCTCGGACGCCAAGGACAGCTCGAAGTGCAGCATCCCGTCGGTGACGGCCAGCGCGACAGTGTGCATGTCCGGAATTGTACGGGCATTGGCGTTCCAGACGCTCGCGCGCTTCACCCGCCCTGGACAGGATGTCCGTTGACACACCTGTTGAGCACGAGGAGAACCCATGGGATCGGGACGCACGGTGGCGGTGTTCGGCGCATACGGGCACACCGGGCGGTTCGTGGTGGCGCAACTGCTGAATCGCGGGTTCGTCTCCGTCCTGTCCGGCCGCGACGCCGTCAAGCTGAAGGCGCTGGCGGCGTCCGGACCCGGACTGGACGTTCGCCCGGCGTCCGTCGACGACCCGGCCTCGCTCGACCGCGCACTGGCCGGTGCCGCGGCCGTGATCAACTGCGCCGGGCCCTTCGCCACGACCGCCGCCCCGGTGATCGAAGCGGCACTGCGCGCCGGGATCCCCTACGTGGACGTGGCCGCCGAGATCGAGGCCAACGCCGAGACGTTCACGCACTTCAGGGACCGTGCGCGCACCGCCGGAGCGGTGATCGTCCCTGCCATGGCCTTCTTCGGCGGCCTCGGTGACCTGCTCACGACCGCCGCGATGGGCGACTGGACGGCGGCCGAGGAGGCGCACATCGCCTACGGACTGAACAGCTGGCACCCCACCGCGGGGACGCGGGCCGCGGGCGCGGTCTCCCGGCACCGGCGGGACGGCCGACGCGTCCGATACGCGAACGGACGGCTGGAGTACCGCCAGGACGAGCCGCCGACCCTGGAGTGGCCCTTCCCCGCCCCGATGGGCACCCGGACCGTCATCGGGGAGTTCACGATGGCCGACGTCGTCACCGTCCCCAGTCACCTGGCCATCCCCGAGGTGCGCAACTACATGACGGTCGAGGCGGCCGGGGATCTATCGTCCCCGGACACCCCGGCGCCGGTCGCGGCCGACGAGCACGGGCGGTCCGCGCAGACCTTCGTCGTCGACGTCGTCGTGCGCTCCGGAGGCGCTGAACGGCGCGCCGTGGCGCGCGGCCAGGACATCTACGCGATCACCGCACCGCTCGCGGTGGAAGCGGTCGACCGCATCCTCACCGGCCGGACCAGGACGACCGGTGTCGCCTCCGCCGGCGAGATCTTCGACGCCCCCGACTTCCTCCGCGCCCTCTCCCCGCACATTTCCGTGGACCTGCGCGATTGAGAATGGCCGGGTGAACTCGCCGAGGCTTCGTGTCGCCGCCTACGTGATCAGGTATCGCGCCGTTCCCGAGCTGCTCATCTTCGAGCATGTCGACATGCCCGAGGCCGGTACGCAGGTCCCCGCCGGCGGCATCCGGCCTGGTGAAGAGCCAGAGCAAGCCGTCTCTGGTGATGCCATCGCGAGCGCGCACACGGCGCTCTTGCGGACGGTCCAGCACGCAGCGCCCCGCCTCCGCGTCGGCGGATGCGGGGCGTCTCGTCGTTGTGCTCAACCGTGGACGCACCGCTGTTGGAAGGCCCGTGCAGGCGCGTGACTACGTGAAGTAATCGATCTTGCCCCACCAGCGGTAGGCCTTGTTCGGTGTGCCGCCGCCGAAGGTCGCGCAGATCTTGAACTTCCAGGTCCCGTGCAGGAGCGCGACGTCTCGGTAACCACTGTTCGGGATGGCGAACCAGCCCGAATATCCGTCGGCTTTGTTGGTCCTGGGGTCGATGACCTTGAACTGCATGGTCTGCCCCTGCCCGTTGAAGTCCGATCCGGTGACCCAGATGCGGACCCAACCCGCCTGGAGCGGTCTGCCGGGCATCTGCTTGATGCGCGAGTCCGGCTCGCACCAGTAGCCGCCACCGGCGTAGCCGTATCCGGAGATCGCCCCGCCGTCGGCGTGCGCCGTGCCCGCTCCGGCGAGTGTGAGGCCCGCGATGACGGCGGCCACCGCCGTCATGCCCCCGATTCTGCCGACCCGCTTCGTTGTCACATTCTCTCCCCGTGCCAGTGATCCGCCGCTGCGCGGATCGCTGCCATCTGGATACACGGACCGCCCTTTCAGACAGCTATCAATCAGCTATAGACCCTGGTCCTCGGGGCGGTAAGTGGCAGCGCTCGGCCGACCCGACCACGGCCATGAGGACGATGACGCCCCCGGCGAGCCACGGGCTGCAGGACGGCCGGCAGCCCGTCTCGATCGCCCGCAGCGCACGCTTGCCACGGTCCCGGTCGTCCGCTGGAGAGGCATGCGGACATGACCGGCCGCACCGACCGCGCGGGCGGCATCAACCCACTCTGGAGCACCCGCACTTGTCGTTGACCGATCGTTGGCTGGGTGTCAGTTCGCTAGGACGCAGCGGTGGCGAGCATCGCGTAGGCGTCCCGCACGGCGGGTCTCCGGGCGTCCTTGGGCGATGCCATCGCGAGTGCGGTCACGGCGTTCTTGCGGACGGTTTGGGATCTGCGGTGGGCGGTGGGTAGCCGGTCCAGGACGCTCATCACATGCTGGGCCCCCGCGTCGGCGTCGCCTTCCTGGATGAGCGTCGTCGCGCGGTACATCTCGACCTGCGCGGGCCCGAGCACGCTCTTGGACGTGTAGGCGGCCAAAGCCTCGTCCTGGGCCTGGCGAGCCCGCTTGTGATCGCCGATGTGGGTGTGCACGAAGCCGGCGGTGTGGTGCATCCGCTTGATCGACCAGCCGAACTGGGTCTCCTGATCATCCCGGATGCGGTCGGGTAGCCGGTCGAACACGCGCTTGAGGTCGTCCAGAGCCTCCAGCGCTTCGGTGTGACGACCTGTCTGGGCGAGTGCCTGTGCTCTGGCTGCGTGCCCCCCGGCCAGTCCCGGGCAGGGCGTGTTGTGGCTGATCGCTATGGCCTCATCGGCGAGATCCAGGACTGATTGCTCGGGGCGGTTGTCGAAGAGCGCGTACACCGCCTCTCGCGCGCGGGCGTGGGAGGCGATGAGCATGTCGCCGGACTCGTCGGCGGCGCGGACGGCTGTTCGCCACCATCGGCGTGCGCCCCGCACGTCGCCGAGGCCGGTCAGGGAGATGGCGGTGAACATGGAGAGCTGCGCCGCCGTCCGGATGAGGCGTGGCCGGACGCTGCCTGTCGCGCGAGCTATCAGCAGGTCGAGTTCGGACAGGTCGGCGAGCATCTCGGGGAGTACCTGCTCGGGCGGGAGGAAACCGGCCTCGTGGGCGTAGTCGAAGGCGACCCGTTCCCAGGCGTCGGCGTCGCGGGTCGTGGCCTGGGTGGTGAGGGTTCCGGTGAGAGCGGCCCGGAGGTGTTCGGCGTCGCGGACGAAGGGCGCCGCCGCGGCGGTGGTGGCGAGGAGGCCGAGCAGGGCACGGCGCTTCACGTCGTCGTCCTCGAACTCGCAGTCGGGGTCATAGGTAGAGGATGCCCCTTGCGCCTCCCCGGTTGAGAAGAGGTCTGAAGGGTCTAATTTGAACGCTTTTGCGTAGGCGTTGGCCCAGTCGCGAGGAAAATTCTGGCCCTTCTCCCAGTCGTAGATCTGACGTGCGAGGTTGGCCGGGTTTCCTTGCTTCAGGCCGTCCGTTCTCAGGAGTTGCCTGGCCATCTCGTGTTTACTCCAGCCTCGCGCTTCACGCTCGAAGCGGAGGCGGGCTGCCCATATTGGGGGATTTTGGGCAGTCATTGGCATGTGCCCCCTTTGTGGACCCGGAGACTTTCGAGTCTCCGGGTGTCTCCGGGTCTGTCTCCGCATTCTCATCTTTTCTCGCGCCCTGTGACGTCGATTTACTGAGAGTCGCGGGATGAGTTGAGGTGCGTCCCGTCCCCCGGAAACGAAAGCGGCCCCGACCCGGTGCTGACACACCATGTGGGTCGGGGCCTGACCAGGAAAAGAGGTCCTGGCTGTGGACGATGGTATGACCCCTGAGGTCCGGCTGGCGGCGCTTGCCGCGCATCTGGCCGCGCGCAAGCTCGACGTCCAGTTGGACTCCGACGGGCTCCGAGTGAGGAACCCGCACGTCAAGAGCTGCTGCACACAACACACGGGCGACACGATCTCCTGCCGTACCCGGGACGAGGACGGTGCGGGGCTCTGGTACTTCACATCGTGGGGCGAGCCGATCGCGCCCGCCGACCGGGTCACGGACGCGGCCGTGTTCGTGCTGGGCTACCTGTCCGGGGACGAGCGGTGACGCCGTGGGCGGCGGCCGAACTCGACCCCGAGCGGGTCGCGGCCGAGCTGGCGCGCCGTTTCCCCGGTTGCTGCGTCTGGCTGGGCGAGTACACGGGGAGCTGGTGGGCGATGACCGGTGACCGCTTGGTCGAGGCCCCCGACCCGGCCACGCTCGGGCGCCTGCTGCACGAGCTGACCCGCCGCGCTCACGCCGGCCGGTACGCGTCCCTCCAGAACCGCACGGCCGGACGGGGCGCGCCCCCACCTTCCCGGGCGTCCCGTCCGGCCGTGCACTCCAGGCCCCCGACCCGGCGTCAGGCCGTGCGGGCGAGGCGGATCGAGCGGCGGCCCCGCGGTGGCCTGCTGCGGCGGCTGCTCGGCTCGCTCGTGGTCGTGGAGGGGTGGTGATCGGCGGCTGGTTCTGTGATCGTTGCAGCACGGGCATCTGATGGATCTGATGGCGGCGGGCGGGGTGGCGTTCGCGCCGGAGACGCAGGAGCTCAAGCCGCGCGACCACTCCGACCATCAGGTCAAGGCGTTCAGCCTGGGCGCCGAGGCGATACAGAGGGTCTTCGGTCTGGAGGTCGACGACAGGCAGGTCGCCGCCGGATTCGCCCTGTCGGACGGCGAGCCGGAAAGGGCGGGCGGTGTGCACCCCATCGCCCCCGACGCCGCGAGCGCCGACGAACTCACGGAGTTCTTCTCGGCCGCCGGGGAGACGGGCGTCCTCGAATCGGTCGGCAGGTTGGGCGCCTCCCCGCTTTCCGGCGAGGGTTCGGCCGCCTACCTGTCAGACGCCGTCATCGGGACGGCGGAGCAGTTCGCCGCCGCCTTCAGCGCCTATCGCGACGCGGGCGGTGACTGGTCCCTCCATGCGAGCCGCGGACACATCGCCATCGCGATCGACGCGTCCGAGGCGGACATCGCCCGGGCGGACTTCATCCGGCACTATCCCGAGGTGGCCGCCTTCTGAGGAGTGGTTGCCCGGGTAGGGTTCCGGATGGCATGAACTGACGCGGGGTGCCCCCATGCGGGGGAGAATCGGGAAGCCGGTGGAAGTCCGGCACGGGCCCGCCGCGGTGACCGGGGAGCTGCCGCCCAGGCGCGTTCGCGCAGCCACTGGCCGTACGGCCGGGAAGGCGGGCGGTCGAGCGTCGATCCGGGAGTCCGAAGACCGGCCTCGCTCCACGCGGCCGCCGTTCGCGGCGGCCCGACGCAGCGGGAGCCTGCCCATGAACATCTACGACGCCATTCACCGCCGCCGTGACGTGCGCGCCGAATTCACCGGTGCACCGATTCCGCGGGACGTCCTCGACCGGGTCCTGACGGCCGCGCACGCCGCGCCGAGTGTCGGGCTGTCCCAGCCTTGGGATTTCATCCTCGTCGGCGACCCTGCCATCCGGCGCGCCTTTCATGGCCACGTCCAGTCCGAACGCGCCGCCTTCGCGGCCACGTTGACCGGGGCCGCCGCCGACGTCTTCGCCCGGATAAAGATCGACGGGGTGCTGGAGTCCAGCCTGTCGGTCGTGGTCACCTATGACCCGGAGCGCGGCGGTCCGGCGGTTCTCGGCAGGCACGCGATCGCCGACGCGGGACTGTACTCGGTCTGCCTGGCCATCCAGAATCTGTGGCTCGCCGCCACCGCCGAGGCCCTGGGGGTCGGCTGGGTGTCGTTCTATCGGGAGACGTACCTTCGTGACCTGCTCGGCATTCCCGAGGGGATTCGTCCGGTCGCGTGGCTCTGCCTAGGCCCGGTCACCCACCTCGAACGGACGCCGGATCTGGAACGGCACGGCTGGCGGCACCGACGAGCTCTGGAGGCCGCCGTCCACCACGACCGGTGGTGATCCGAAGGCGGATCGTCATGCAGGTCAGGAAGACCAGGCCGGCTATCAGGTAGCAGTTGGCGACCGGGGTCAGGAGGTTGACGCCGTACTCGCGCGGGTCGCCGTTGTGGGGCGTCCACCACAAGGGCGACAGAGCGAAGAGGGTGAAGGTGCAGGCGGCGGTCTTCCGGTTGCCGTTTCGGAGCAGCACCGCCAGGGCCGGGACGATCCAGACCCAGTGGTGCGCCCAGGAAATGGGGGAGACCAGCAGGCCGGTCACGCCGGTGACCGCTGTGGCGCTCAGCCAGTCGCCGCGCCTTGCCCAGATGGCGGCGACCGTGAGGCCGAGAACACCGATCGTCAGCGGGATGGCGGTGTACCAGTCGCCGACCTCGGCCGTTCCCCGCAATATGCGGGTCAGCGCGCCGTAGGGGGATTGGTTGCTGATGTACGGGACGCCCACGCGAGAGGTGTCGTAGAAGGTGTGCAGCCAATAGAGGCGGGACGCGTCCGGGGCGATGGCGTAGGCGAGCAAGGTGCAGACGGCGAAGGCGGCGGTGGCGGTGACCGCGTCCTTCGTTCTCCGTGTCAGCAGGAGGAGGACGACGAAGACGGCCGGGGTCAGTTTGATCGCGGTCGCGATGCCGATGCCGATCCCGGCCGGGCGGCCGAGTGCGACGCGGTGCAGGTCCGCGAGGACGAGGGCCAGCAGGAAAAGGTTGACCTGCCCCAGGAAGAACGACTGCCAGACCGGTTGCAGGAGGAGGCCCGCGGCTACGACGGCCACCAGGGGAACGTGGCGGCCGGTCATTTTCAATGTCGCCCGGCAGGCCCAGATGAAGGCCGCGAGTGATGCCAGCTGCCACAGCATCCGGGCCAGAGTGAGTGGCAGGGCGGCAAGCGGAGTGAACAGCGCCGCCATGAAAGGCGTATTGGTGTACCAATGGTCGGCGAGCTGCTCCTGGTAGAGGCGCGCGCCGTGCGTTACGGCGTCTCCGCCCAGCCAGTAGATATGGAAGTCCAGCGAGTCGTAGGCGGCGGAGAAGACCACGATCGCCAGGATTTCGAGAGCCAGAAACAATGACACCCAGCGCTTCATGCGGACAACGGTGTCGTGGCCGCTGGCGGCGGACATCGGGCCGCCGGACACATTCGGGAAAGGCGCTTGTAGCCCGTGGGATTACGCCTCCGGGCCAATGTGCGGGAGGGGCGGCGCCGGTTACGATCGGCGCATGTCAGCCCTGCCGGGGACCCGGAAGCCCCCTCTCACCGCCGGGGCGGTCCTGGCCTGGTCCGGGGCCCTCCTCTATCCCGGCGTCCTGTTCCTCACGGTCTCAAGAGGGAACTACGGCGACCAACTGGAGGTCCTGCTCTCTGCCGGTCTCACCGTGTGGGTCCTGGCCCTGTTGAGGCGCCGTCCGCTGCCGGCCCACGGCATCCTGCTCTTCGCCTGGGTCCTCGCCCTCGTGGAGATGCCGAACGGGTCGGTCGCGGGGCTGCAGATCCTGCTCACCGATCTGTCGGTCGGCTATATCGCGGCCAGTCGTCCGCGGGCGTTCTCGGTCCCCGTCGCGGTCGTCACCTGCGTCGTGCAGGCCCTGTCCGTCGCCGCGTTCCTGTCCGCGAACGACTCGTTCCTGGCCACCGTCGTGCTGGCGATGGTCGTCATCTGGATGGTGGGCAACTCGGTCCGGGTGCGCCGGGAGCATGCGGACATGATGCGCGAGCAGGCCACGGCGCAGGCGGTCGCGGCGGAGCGGCTCCGGATCGCGCGGGAGCTGCACGACATGGTCGCGCACAGCATCGGCATCATCGCGATCCAGGCGGGCGTGGGCGGACGGGTGATCGACACACAGCCGGCGGAGGCCCGCAACGCCCTCGACGCGATCGAGGCCACCAGCCGCGACACCCTGTCCGGTCTGCGGAGAATGCTCACCGCGCTCCGCAAGGACGACCCGGGAACGGCCCCGCTCGGCCCGGTGCCCGGCCTGGACGACCTCGCCCGGCTCGCCGAGGCGACGCTGGACGCCGGCGTCAAGGTCGACATCCGGACGGAAGGCGAGCCCAGGCCGCTCCCGCCGGACGTCGATCTCTCCGCCTACCGGATCGTCCAGGAGGCGGTCACGAACGTCGTCCGGCACGCGGGCACCGGCCAGTGCCGGGTCACCGTCGGCTACGGCGACGAGGAACTGGCCATCGAGGTCGAGGACGACGGGGCCGGCGGCGTGGTCGGCACCGGGTACGGCATCGTCGGGATGCGAGAGCGGGTCACCCTGCTGCGCGGCGAGTTCACCGCCGGGCCCCGTCCGGAGGGCGGGTTCCGGGTGGCGGCGCGCATCCCCGCACCGGCGGCGGCATGACGATCCGCATCGTGCTGGCCGACGATCAGCCGCTGATCCGCGCCGGCCTGCGCGTGCTCATCGCCGACACCCCGGACATGGAGATCGTCGGCGAGGCCGGGACGGGCGCCGAAGCGGTCGGCCTGGTCGAGAACGTCGAACCCGACGTGGTCGTGATGGACATCCGCATGCCCGACATGGACGGCATCGAGGCCACCCGCCGGATCGAGACCGCGCACGTCCTGATGCTGACCACGTTCGACGACGACGAGTACGTCTACGGCTCCCTCAGGGCGGGCGCCAGCGGCTTCCTCGTAAAGGACATGGCGCTGGAGGAGATCCTCGCGGCGATCCGCGTCGTCGCGAAGGGGGAGGCCCTGATCGCGCCCAGCGTCACCAAGAAGCTGATCGAGGAGTTCGCGGCGCGCCCGGATCCGGCCATCCAGCGAACGCGGCCCGTGGAAGGCATCACCGAGCGTGAGCGCGAGGTCCTCACCCTCGTCGGACGCGGCCTGTCCAACCAGGAGATCGCCGGGGAGCTGTTCATCAGCGTGGCCACGGCGAAGGCGCACGTGGCGCGGCTGCTGACCAAGCTGGACGCCCGCGACCGCGTCCAGCTCGTCATCATCGCCTACGAGCTGGGCCTGGTCACGCCCCCTACAGGCGGTAGTACTACCTGACGTGGTCCCCTACGGGACCGTCGGATAACCTGGCTGTCGTGAAGGGTCTGGGAGAGCTTGAACGCACGGTCATGGAGATCCTCTGGGCGCGGGAGGACGCCGGCCACGACGCGGCGACCGCCCGTGACGTGAGCCGCGCGCTCGCCGGTGACCGCGATCTCGCGCACACCACGATCATGACCGTGCTCGACAGGCTCGCCAAGAAGGGCTTCCTTGAGCGCGAGCGCGACGGCCGCGCCTGGCGCTACCACCCGGTGGCGAGCCGCGAGGTGTACGTCACCGAGCTGATGCTGGGCGCCCTGAACGAGACCGGCGACCGTGACGCGGCGCTCGCGCACTTCGTCCGGTCCGTGTCGCGGGACGAGATCGACGTCATCCGCCAGGCCCTCGCCGGCCTCACCAGCAAGGAACCACCGGCATGACCGGCACCGCCCTGCTCGCATTGATCTCCCTGGGGACCGTCGGCGGGGCGCATCTGCTGTCCCGCGCTCAGTGGACGTGGCGGACGCCGCGCATCGGGATCGCGCTCTGGCAGGCCCTCGGGCTGTGCTGGGGCGTCGCCACGATCGGCGCGCTGCTCGGCCTCGCCCTGCTCCCGTACCGCAAGGGCGTACTCGGCGGGCTGCCCGGCCTGTACGACGACCAGGCGGCCCGGCTCAACGCGCTCCAGGTGGCGGCGCTGCTCGCTGCGATCAGCCTGGCCGGGGTGCTGCTGGTCATGCTGATGTTCGCGGTGGTCCGGGTCGTGCGTGCCCGGCGGCGGCACCGGGCGCTGCTCGCGCTCGTGTCGCGCCGCGACTCGTCCGTGCCCGGCACCCTCGTGCTCGACCACCCCGGCGCCGCCGCGTACTGCGTGCCGGGCGTCCGCTCGTCCAAGGTCGTCGTCAGCGCCGGGACGATGGAGCTGCTCGACCGCGGCGAGCTGGCCGCGGTGCTCGCGCACGAGCGCGCCCACGCCCGCGAGCGGCACGACCTGGTGCTGCTGCCGTTCGCGTCGCTGCGCCAGGTGTTCCCGCAGTTCCGGCTGGTCGGACGGTGCCTGGACGCGGTGGAGCTGCTGATCGAGATGGCCGCCGACGACCGGGCCAGGCACGGCCGTCCGGCGCGCGAGCTGGCGACCGCGCTGCTGCGGTTCGCGGCCGCCCGCCCGGCCGCCGCGCCGTCCGGCACGCTCGGCGTCGCCTCGCACAGCGACATCCCGGTGATGGCGCGGGTGAACCGGCTGCTGGAGCCGGAACCGCTGCCCCGCAAGACCCGCGTCGCCGCCACCGTCGCCGTGCCCGTCATCGCCGGCCTCCCCCTGCTGCTCCTCGTCCTGCCCCACTAGTCGGACAGGACGGTCCCGTAGAGGCGGGTGACGCGCAGGCGGATCACCAGCCGCCGGTCCTTCACCATCTGCTCCAGGAACGCCTGCTCGTCCGCCGGGTCGTCGAAGCCCGGCGTCATCGCGAGCAGTTCCCGCCCGGTCGCGTCGCCGGGCTTCTCGGTCGCGTCCGACAGTTCCGCGCTGCCCTCGGCGACGGCGAAGGACATGTGGTCGGCGCTGGACGCGTGCAGCGCCGCCCGCGGGTCGCGCTGGAGCTGCTTCACCTTCGCGCGGCCGTCGGTCGTGGAGATCCGCACGACGCGTTCGTCCGGGTCCCACGCGTAGACGACGGTCGACACGTGCGGGTGGCCGTTCTTCTTGTTGGTGGCGAGGACGGCGAACTGCTGCTCGCCGAGGAGGCGGGAGAGGTCGTCCTCGCTGATGGGCTTGGGGCCGGGTCCCTGTCCGGGGCCGTATTCGGTCATCGTGATGTCCTCTCGGGTGATCGGGGCGGTCAGGCGTTGGCGGGGACGGATTCGACCGGCGCGGTGGTGCCGGTCACGGGCTTCGGGCGGCGCAGGACGAGCAGGGACACCGCGAGAGCGGCGACCAGCAGGCCGGCGGAGACACCGAAGGCGAGGTGGTAGCCGCTGGTCAGCGCGGTGGCGCCGTCCCGTCCGTCCGCCCGGAGGTTCTCGGTGCGGGACGCGGCGAGCGTGGTCAGGACCGCGACGCCGAGCGCCATCCCCACCTGCTGGACGGTGTTGAACAGTCCGGAGGCGATGCCCGCGTCCTCGGGCCGGGCGCTCGACATGCCCAGTCCCGTCAGCGACGGCAGGACCAGCCCCGCACCCGCGACCAGGACGAACACCGGCAGCAGGTCGGTGACGTAGGCGGCGTCCACCGGGACGGTGGTGAGCCAGGCCATCGCGCCGATCAGCAGCACCAGCCCGGCCATGAGCACGAACCGCTCCCCGAACCGGTTGGACAGCCGTGCGGAGACGAACAGCGACACCACGCCGATCGCCACGGCCGCCGGGAGCATCGCCAGGCCGGTTTCGAGCGCGCCGTACCCGAGGACCTGCTGCATGTAGAGGGCGACGATGACCTGGAACGAGAACATGGCCGACAGGGTGAGCAACTGGACGACGTAGGCGCCGGACACGTTGCGGGAGCGCAGGATCCGCAGCGGCATCAGCGGGGTCGCCGCGCGGGCCTGCCGTACGGTGAACGCGGCGAGCAGCAGCAGCGACACGGCGCCGAGGCCGAGGGTGTGCGCGGAGATCCAGTCGTAGCGCTCCACCTTGACGATCGTGTAGATGCCGAGCATCAGCCCGGACGTGACGAGCAGTGCACCCGGGACGTCGGCCCCGGCCGCCAGTCCGATGCCGCGGTCGCGGGGGAGCGCCGGGAGTGCCAGCAGGATCGTGGCGAGGCCGATCGGCAGGTTGATCAGGAAGATCCAGTGCCAGCTCAGCGCGTCGGTCAGCACCCCGCCGAGTACCTGCCCGATGGACGCGCCGGCCGCGCCGGTGAAGCTGAACACCCCGATCGCCTTCGCCCGCTCGCGCGGGTCGGTGAACAGTGTCACGAGGATGCCGAGGACGACGGCCGAGGCGAGCGCGCTGCCGACGCCCTGCAGGAACCGGGCGGCGATGAGCAGGCCGGACGTCGTGGCGGCGCCCGCGAGCAGAGATGCCGCCGTGAACACCGCGTTCCCGGTGAGGAACAGCGTGCGGCGGCCGACGAGGTCGCCGAGCCGTCCGGCGAGGAGCAGCAGGCCGCCGAGCGGGATCAGGTAGGCGTTCATGATCCAGCTGAGCCCGGCGGGTGAGAAGCCGAGATCGTGCTGGATGGCGGGGGTCGCGACGGTGACGATGCTGCCGTCCAGGATCGTCATCAGCATCGTGGCGGACAGCACGCCGAGCGCCGCCCAGCGGGACCGGAGCGGCAAGGACCGGATCGGCAAGGACATGGTCATCTCCTGTTTCAGGGGCACAGGAGAAACCGTAGCAGATAGTTTTGTTGCAGACTATCTCTGACGGATTTACTTGCTGCGCTCGCGAGCCCGGCGGGCCGGCTGGGCGCTCTCCACTGGTGCGGCCAGATGCCCGCTGACCAGGTTGTTCAAGGCCAGGACGAGAGCATCGCGCTCGTCTTCGGGCAGAGCGCCGAGTGCGGCCGCGTGGACGCCGTCCACGATCTCCTGGCTGCGGGCGGCGACCCGTGCACCCTCCTCGGTGACGGCGATGATCCGGGCGCGCCGGTCCCTGGACGACGGGCGGCGCTCGGCGAGGCCGGCCTTCTCCAGGGCGTCCACGGTCACGACCATCGTCGTCTTGTCCATGTCGCCGATCTCGGCCAGCTGGATCTGGGTGCGCTCCTCCTCCAGGGCGTGCACCAGGACGCAGTGCATGCGCGGCGTGAGCCCGATCTCGGCGAGCGCCGCGGTCATGCGGGTGCGCAGGACGTGGCTGGTGTGGTCGAGCAGGAACGACAGGTCGGTCTGCGTGCGCGCGGGGGCCATCGAGGTCATGCGTCCAGCCTACCCAAGATGGTTTCGTTCTAGATTATCTGTGAGCAGCTACATTCCGTGGGCTATGCTTGGGCCCATGAACCGCACCGTGTGTCTGGGTTGGTGGCCGTCCTAGGACGGCCGACATCCACGCACGCATCGGGCCGTCCGCTGGGCGGCCCTCCTCTTTCCCTCGATGACGCGGCCGGGTCCGGCGGGACGGCCGGACCTCACGAGGAGAGACCCATGGAGACCACGCTCGAAGACCGCAGCCGCGAACTCGAAGCACGCATCGCGGGCGAACCTGGAGCCTTCCGCATCCTGACCGGGGACAGGCCCACCGGACCGCTGCATCTCGGCCACTACTTCGGCACCCTGGCGAACCGGGTCCGGCTCCAGCGGGCCGGCGTCGAGCTGTTCGTCATCGTCGCCGACTACCAGGTGCTCACCGACCGGGACGTCGCCGACAACGTGTCCGAGCACGTGGACGGCCTGATCGCCGACTATCTCGCCGCCGGGATCGACCCGTCCAAGGCGACGATCTTCCGGCACAGCGCCGTCCCCGCGCTGAACCAGCTGATGCTCCCGTTCCTGTCGCTGATCTCGGTCGCAGAGCTCAGCCGCAACCCGACGGTGAAGGACGAGATCGGGGCGTCCCGGCAGACGTCCGTCAGCGGGCTGATGTTCACCTATCCCGTCCACCAGGCCGCCGACATCCTGTTCTGCAAGGCGAACCTCGTGCCCGTCGGCAAGGACCAGCTCCCGCACCAGGAGATCACCCGGACGATCGCGCGCCGCTTCAACGAGCGCTACGGGCCCGTCTTCCCGGTGCCGGACGCGCTGCTGTCGGCCGTGCCGACCCTGCTCGGCACGGACGGCCAGAAGATGAGCAAGAGCCGCGGCAACGCGATCGCGCTCTCCGCGACCGAGGACGAGACGGCCCGGCTGATCAGGCGTGCGGTGACCGACGCCGACCGGCACATCGCCTACGAGCCCGAGACGCGCCCCGAGGTCTCCAACCTGGTGCAGCTCGCCGCGCTGTGCCAGGGCCGGGACCCGCACGCCGTTGCCGCGGAGATCGGCGACGGCGGCGCGGCCGCACTGAAGAAGGTCGTGGCCGACTCGGTGAACGAGTTCCTCCGCCCGATCCGCGCCCGCCGCGCCGAGCTGATGGCCGACCGGACGTACCTGCGCGGCGTGCTCGCCGCGGGCGACGAGCACGCCAACGCGGTCGCGGACCGCACGCTGGACGAGGTCAGGGCGGCCATGGCCTCGTAGCGTCGTAGCGGGATCGCCTCGTGGCGCGCGACGGCGGCCGTCAGCGCGCGGCGAGGCCCAGGAGGACGGTGGCCACGAGATCGTCGGCGACGTCCAGAGAGACCTCGTGGGCGATGCCCTGGCCCTGGAACAGCACCGACAGCACCGGCTCGTGGCAGGCGCCGACGATCATGGAGGTGGCCGCGTCCACCCGGGCGTCCGGCGCGAGCCTGCCGAGGTCGCGCTCGGCGCGCAGGTATCGGGACAGCCGCTGGTTCCAGTCCTCGCCCCCGCCGCTCAGCGCCGCGAACCGGGCGAGGACGTCCGGCTGCGCGACCAGCCCGGTCAGCGCCGGGAGCAGCCCGTTGTGCAGGACCAGCCCGTGCGCGACGTACGCGCGCAGGTTCTCCTCGACCGTCCCGGTGCCGGGCTCGGGCAGCGGGTCCAGCGTGCGCCCGATCGCGTCGGCGCGTGCCCGCAGCGCGTGCGCGAGCAGCTCCTCCTTGTCGGCGAAGTGGTTGTAGAGGACGCCGTCGGCGACGCCGGCCTCCCGCGCGATCGCGCGGACGGTCAGGCCCGCCGCCCCGCGCTCGGCGATCATCCGCTCCGCCGTGGCGATCAGATGCTCGCGCAGGCTCCGGTCCCCGGCCCCTACGGCTCTTCTAGGTGACATCACCCGGCATCGTATTGAGTCAGCGCGAACCCGGGCCCGGCCAGGTCCGGCAGGAAGCCGGGGCCGACGGCGTCCTCGATGTGCCGGACGCCGGGCGGCATCCCGGCCAGCCGCCGGACGACCGTCGCGGCGACCAGGCCCGTCGCGCGGCTCTGCCGCCGTCCCGTGAACGCCCGGACCGTCCCGCCGGCCGCGACCGCGACGGCCGGGAACCGCATCCGCCAGGACTCGCCCAGGCCGGCGAGCGAGTCGAGTGTCCATTCCACGGCGGACGGGCCGTGCCGCTCGCCGGACCCGAGCAGCACGCCGATGTCCAGGTCCGCGCCGCCGAACTCGCGGGCCAGCAGATTCGTGATGCCTGGCGCGAGGCCGACGCTCAGCACCGCCGTGGCGCTCCGCTCGGTGGCGAGCCGGTCCAGCTTCGCGATCCCGGCGAGCACCTCGCGGGACGCGGACACGTCGACGTAGTGGACGCCCCGGGCCTTGGCGAGATCGCGTCCGGCGACCACCACCTCCGGCACGTGCCCGCGGAGGCCCGCGACGACCTCGCGGCCGACCGCCCCGTACCCGCCGAGCACCACGACCCGTCTCATCGCCGCGCCGTCACGAGCCAGGCTGTGCTGCGCAGCCGGACCGCGCCGTCGCGTTCGAACGGGCGCATCGCCGTCGCGATGGTGTCGCGCACCTCGTCGCCCGCGCCGTAGTTGTAGCGGACCGGACCCCAGCCGGCGAAGAACTCCGCCGCGTCGCCTGCGTCCCGGCCCCAGATCTGCTCGGCCTCCACCTTCCGGCCGGTCACCCCGTGGAAACCGGCGCCTTCGAGGACCTCGTGGACGCGTTCGGGATCCGACAGCGACAGCGGCCCGTCGTGCCCGACCGGGGGTTCGGCGCGCGCGGGAAGCGCGGCGAAGATCGTCGCCATGTCGGTCTCGCCGAGCGGCGTCATCGACAGGAACGCCAGCCGCCCGCCTTCCCGCAGCGCCCGCCGGACGTTGCCGAACGCGGCGACCGGGTCGGCGAAGAACATCACGCCGAACCTGCTGACCGCCACGTCGAACGCCGCGTCCGGGAACGGGTGCACCTGCGCGTCGCCCTGCTCGAACGTCACGTTCGCGACGCCCTCCTTCTCCGCGAGGGACCGGGCGCGGGCGAGCATCGGGCCGGACAGGTCCACCCCCGTCGCGCCGCCGAGCGTCGCCCGTCCGGCGGCGAGCCGGGTGACCTGCCCGTTGCCGCAGCCGATGTCGAGCACGCGGTCGTGCGGGCCGATCGCCGCGCCGTCCAGCAGGAACTCGTTGAACCCGCCGTTCATGGCGTCGTACCGGTCGTAACGCTCGGCCCAGTGCTCGCCCTCGTACCCGTTCCACGCCTCCGCCTGATGCGTGTTGACGATCTCCGTCATGAGCCCCTCCTCATTATGAACTAGCGTTCATGAACGCATGTTCATGATGGACGCGGAAGGGCCCGCGCGTCAAGAAGGGGCTACTTCGCCACGCTCTTCCAGCCGGACGGGCTCCGGTCCAGGGGCCGGGGCCGCCGGACGCGGGAACAGCAGGGTCAGCAGGACGGTCGCCATGACCAGCGCGACGCCGGCCCAGGCGGCGGTCTCGGCCGCGGCGGCGAAGGCGGCCCGGTCCGGGTGCGTGCCGAGCGACGCGAAGAACACCGCGCCCAGGACCGCCACCCCGGCCGCGCCCGAGAACTGCTGCGCGGTCGTCAGCACGCCGGACGCCGCGCCCGCCCGGGACGGCTCGATCCCGGACAGGACGGCGCCGATCACGGACGGCAGCGTCAGCCCGCCGCCCAGCCCGAGGAGGCCGAGCGGGACGAGCAGCCAGGCCGCCGTCACGCCGCCGCCGAGAACGTCCAGCTCGATGGCGAACGCCAGGACGCCGACCGCGTTGACGATGGCCCCGCACACGAGGACCCTCGGCCCGAACCGCTCGACGAGGCGGCGCCCGAGGAGCGAGGAGACCATCGTCAGCAGCGCCATCGGCCCGAACGTCAGGCCCGCCTGGAACGGCGTCAGCCCGAGGCCGCCCTGCAGGAGCAGGGTGAGGACGAGGTTGACGCCGCCGAACGAGGCCAGGAACGTGACGTTGATCGCGAGGCCGAGGGTGAACGAGCGGGCCCGGAACAGGCCGAGGTCCAGCAGCGGGTCGCGGCCCGCCCGCGTGAGGCGCCGTTCCCAGCCGAGCGTCCCGGCCACGACGGGGACGGACGCGGCGAGCGAGACCCATGTCCACGCGGGCCAGCCCTGCTCGCGCCCCATGGCCAGCGGGACGAGAACGAGCGCGAGGCCGCCGGAGACGCCCACGGCGCCGACGGGGTCCAGGCGGGGACGCCGGCCCGACCGGGCGGCGGGGAGCACGCGGAGCGCGCAGCCGATGGCGGCGGCGCCCACCGGCACGTTGACCAGGAAGATCGCTCGCCAGCCGAGGCCGAGGACGTCCGCCTGGAGCAGCAGCCCGCCGAGCACCTGCCCGGCGATGCCGCCGCCGCCCAGCACCACCCCGTACCAGGCCATCGCGCGGGTCCGCGCCGACGCCGGCAGGGACGCGGTGATCAGCGCGAGCACCTGCGGGACCATCGCCGCGCCCGTCAGCCCCTGGAGCAGTCGCGCGGCGACCAACTGGGCAGGCGACTGCGCCAGCCCGCACAGCAGCGACGCCGCGGTGAACGCGGCCATGCCGAGGACGAACAGGCGGCGGTGGCCGAACAGGTCGCCGAGCCGTCCGCCGGTCACCATTCCGCCCGCGTAGGTGAAGGCGTAACCGGCGATGACCAGCTCCAGGGCGACCGGCCCGGCGTGGAGGTCGCGCTCGAAGGACGGGGTCGCGACGTTGACCACCATGTAGTCGAACGAGGCCATGAACGTGGCGCAGAGGATGACGGGCAGGACGAGCCGGCTCCGCGTTTCGGAGATCATGGAGTCCACGCTCGTCCCGCACGTCCCTCGCCCACATGGAGAGGAATACGTAGATCGGCGGGGCGGGTTCTTCAGATTCCGGCGGTCGGTGTTCAGGAGGTCCGGTGTTCGTCGCGCGCACGGCCGAACTGGGCAGGCTCTCCGAGGCGTACGCGCGGGCGTGCGGTACCGAGCCGGTGACGGTCCTGATCGGCGGCGAGGCCGGGATCGGGAAGAGCCGGCTGGTCGCGGAGTTCGCGGCCCGGCTCCCGTCCGGGACGCGTGTGGTCCAGGGCGACTGCCTGGAGGTGGGCGCCGGTGGCCTCGCGTATGCGCCTTTCACGGCCGCCATGCGCGCCCTCGTCCGCGAACTGGGCGCTGAGCGCGCCGCTGGGCTTCTCCCCGGGCGGGGACGGCATGGCCTGGCGCAGTGGTTGCCGGTCCTAGGTGTCCCTGACAGCGTCCCAGACCCGATGCACGGTCGGGCCCGGTTGTTCGAGGACGTCCTTACGCTGCTGGAGGCGGCCACCACTGAGCACCCGTTGGTGCTCGTCCTCGAAGACCTGCAATGGGCCGACCCGTCCAGCCGCGAGCTTCTGGTCTTCCTCGTCCACAACCTGTCCAGACCGGGTGTCCTGGTGCTGGGCACCTACCGGTCGACCGATCTCGGCGAGCGGCATCCGCTGCGTCCGGTGCTCGCCGGACTGGTGCGCTCCCGGCGCGTCGAGAGCCTCGAACCCGCCCCGCTGACCTGCGCGGAGGTCGGCGTCCTGATCGCGCACCGGCTCGGCCGGGTCCCGGAACCGGGCGAGGCGGCGGAGATCCGCCGGCGCAGCGAGGGAAACCCGCTGTTCGTGGAGGCCCTCGCGGACGCGGGCACGCGCGGTGGCACGCCCGTCCGGCTGCGCGACCTGCTCCTGGCCGGCTTCCGCGCACTGCCGGACGACTCCCGCGACGTTCTGCGCGCGGCGTCCGTGGTGGCCACGTGCGGCGGAGGGCCGGCGCACGGGCTCCTGGCATCGGTGAGCGGCCTGGACGATCCGGCGCTGGAGGCGGCACTGCGTCCGGCCGTGGAACGCGGGCTGCTGCGGACGGCCGAGCGAGGCTACGCGTTCCGGCACGCGCTGCTCCGCCAGGCGATCTACGAGGACGTGCTGCCGGGCGCGCGGGCCCGCCTGCACGCGCGGTCGGGTGCCGTGCTGTGCGACGATCCCGGGCTCGTCCCGGACGGGCGGGCCGCGGCCGAGGAGGCGGCGCACTGGTGCCGGGCGGGCGAGCGGGAGCGGGCGTTCGAGGCGCTGTGGCGTGCCGCGCTGGCGGCCCGGTCCGTGCACGCCCATCCGGAACGGCTGCGGATCCTGACCCGCCTCCTCCGCCAGTGGGACGGCGTCGAGGACCCCGAACGCCTGCTCGGCACCGACCGCGCGGACGTCCTGCACCACGCCGCCGAAGCGTGCCTGTCGGCGGGCGAGGCCGCCCGCGGCGCCGAGCTGGCGACCGAGGCGCTCGGCCTCGGCCCCGCGCCGGAACGCGCCGCGGCCCTCCTCGAACTGCGCGGCATGCTGCGCCACCGCCTCGGCGACGACGGCCTCGCCGACCTCCGGGCCGGCGTCGAGCTGCTCCCGGACGGGACACCCGGCCGCGGACGGCTGCTGGCCACGCTCGCCAACCGGCTGCTTCTGCTGTCGCACACGGCGGAGGCGGCCGAGAAGGCCGCCGAGGCGCGCGCGACCGCGTCCGATGCCCGCGTCCAGGCATCGGCGCTGCTCACGCTCGGCTCCGTCCACGGGCTCGGCGGGGATCTGGACGCGGCACGGGCGGCGTTCGCGGCGGCGCGCGAGATCACCCGGGCCGCCGGGGAACCGGCCGTCCCGCTGGTCATCGCGGCGATGGCCGAGGCGGAGGCGCTGCACGGCCTCGGCCTGGACGAGGAGGCCGCCGGACGCGGACGCCGCGGCCTGGAGATCGCCCGCCGTGCCGGGCTGGCCCGTGACCAGGGCTCCGGGCTCGCGACGAAGCTGGCCGAACCGCTGTTCGCCCTCGGCCGCTGGACGGAGGCCGCCGACCTGCTGCGCGACACCCTCGCGCTCGACCCGCCGCCGCTTTTCCGCGCGCTCGCCCACACCAGGCTGGGGCTGATCGCGCTCGCGGAGGGCGACACGGCGGGCGCGGCCGCGGCGGCGGACGAGGCGGACTCGATCATGAGTCCGTCGAGCTGGGGCCCCATGTTCCGCCTGCCGCTCCACGACCTGCGCTGCCAGGTGGCCCTCGCGCAGGACGACCTGTCGCGCGCCGACGAGATCCTCGGCAGCGTCCTCGCCGGACCGGGCCTCGCCGCCCTCCCGCGCCACGGGTGGCCCGTGCTGGTGACGGGCGCCCGGCTGACGCGGGAGCGAACCGCGCGGGCACTGGGCGATCCGGACGAGGTGAAGGCCGCCGCCGCTCGCCTGGCCGCCCTGCGCGATCTGGCCGGACGCCTGCCGGTGATCGGCCCCGTCCAGGCCGCCCAGCGGTGGACCTTCCTCGCCGAGGCCGGTGACGCGCCATGGGACGACGCGGTGACGGCCTGGCGCGTGCTGGACCGCCCCCACTCGCTGGCCCGTGCACTGCGGCACGCGGCCGAGGCGTCCGCCGATCCGGCGCTGTGCCGTGAGGCGGCCGGAATCGCGTCCCGGCTGGGTGCGAAGCCGCTGCTCAGGGAGGTCGAGTTGCTCGCCGTCCGGGCCCGCGTCAGCCTGGACGAACCGGAAACGGAGCGGCGGGACCCGCGGCCGGGCGACCGGCTGGGGCTGACGCCGCGCGAGACCGAGGTCCTGCGCCTGGTGGCGGAAGGCCGCAGCAACCGCCAGATCGGGGAGACGCTGTTCATCTCCACCCGGACGGCCGGCGTCCACGTGTCCAATATCCTGGCGAAGCTTCATGCCTCGTCCCGGACGGAGGCGGCGGCGCTCGCGCATCGCCTGCGCCTGTTCGAACCCGCCGAAATCCGGCCCACAACGTAGAACGGAATTCTTCGTTCCCTTACTATGGGCGCATGGAGACGACGGCACGGGCGCCCATGAGCGGGCGCAAGGCGCAGGCGGCACGCAACGACGAGCTCATCCGGGAGGCGGCGCGCGCGGTGTTCACCGCCGATCCGGGCGCGCCGATCTCCGCGGTGGCCGAGCACGCCGGGGTGGGGATCAGTGCCCTCTACCGCCGCTACAAAAGCAAGGAGGACCTGCTCCAGAAGCTCGCCGACGACGGGATGGACCGCTATCTCGCCGAGGTGGAGCGGGCCTTGGACGACGACGGCGACGCCTGGGAGGCGTTCGCCGCGTTCATGCGCCGCTGCCTGGACATCGGCGCCGGCTCCCTCACCATGCGCCTGGCGGGCACGTTCGAGGTCACCGAGGACATGAGCCGCAAGGGCCGCGAGATCCACCTCGCGACGACGCGGCTGCTGGAACGCACCCAGGAGGCGGGCGCGCTGCGACCCGAGATCCAGGTCGGCGACATCTCGGTGATCCTTGAGTACCTGCACGGCATCCGGATCGGCGACGACGAGCGCATGAACCGGCTGCAGCACCGCTACCTGGCCCTGATGCTGGACGCCCTGCACCTGACGGGCGAGCAGGAGCTCCCCGGCCCTCCTCCCACCTGGCAGGAACTGGTGACGCGCTATGAAGACTGACCGGCGGACGTTGAACCGGGCGTTGCTGGCCCGGCAGATGCTCCTGAAACGGCATTCCATGTCCGTACTGGAGGCGATCGAGCATCTGGTCGGCATGCAGGCGCAGGCCCCGAACCCGCCGCACATCGGGCTGTGGACCAGGCTCGCGGACCACGCGTTCGACGAGGTCGGGGAGCTGATGACCGAGCGCCGGGTGCTGCGGATCGTGCTGATGCGCGGCACGCTGCACCTCGTCAGCGCCCGCGACGCCCTTGCGCTTCGGCCGCTCACCCAGGTGATCCTCGACAACTACCTGAAGACGCGCATGGGCGAACTCGACGGCGTCGACCTCGCGGAGGTCGCCTCCTGGGCCCGTGCCCTGCTGGAGGACGAGCCGCGCACCGACAAGGAGCTGCGGGCCCGGCTCGCCGAACGGTGGCCGGACGAGGACGCGGCCATGCTCGCCTGGGCCGTCCGATGCAGCCTGCCGCTCGTGCAGGTCCCGCCGCGCGGCATCTGGGGCGCGTCCGGGATCGCCCGGCACACGACGCTGGAGAAGTGGCTGGGGCCCGCGGTGCCCGACCCGTCCGTGGACGACCTGGTGCGGCGCTATCTGGGCGCGTTCGGGCCGGCGAGCGTCCAGGACGTCCAGCAGTGGTCGGGCCTGACGCGGCTCGGCGAGGTCGTCGAGCGGCTCCGGCCCGGGCTCGTGACGTTCCAGGACGAGAAGGGCCGGACGCTGTACGACCTTCCGGAGGCGCCGCGTCCCGATCCCGATACGCCGGCGCCGGTCCGGTTCCTCCCGGACTTCGACAACCTGCTGCTGTCCCACGCCGACCGGGCCCGGATCATCACCGAGGAGCACCGCAAACGCGTCTTCACCGTCAACGGCATCATCCGGGCGACGTTCCTCGTGGACGGCTTCGTCCACGGCATGTGGAAGATCGAGAAGAAGCGCGGGGAGGCGATACTGCGCATCGACCCCTTCGACCCGGTCCCCGAACCGGATCGCACCGCCCTGGAGGAAGAGGGCATGCGTCTCCTGGCCGCCGCACACCCCGAGGCGAAGTCACACGCGGTGGTGTTCGCGCCCTAACCCTCGCCGCGCGCGCAGGGGGCTTCCCGGTTCGGGTCCAGGGAGCCCAGGAGGGCGCGGAGCGTCTCCCGGAACTCCAGCATCTGCTCGCGGGTCAGCGGGTCGAACAGGTGCCGCCTGACCTCGGCGACATGGCCGGGGGCGGCGTCGGCGAGGACGGCGAAGCCCGCGTCGGTCAGCCGGGCGATCGTGGTGCGGCGGTCGGTGTCGTGCTTGCACCGGCTCACCCATCCTGCCTCCTCCAGCCGGTTGACGGCGTGCGACAGGCGGCTCGGGGAGGAGTAGACGATCTCGGCCAGCTCGGTCATCGTCAGCGCGCGGCCCGGCGACTCCGACAGCATCGCCAGGATCATGTAGTAGGTGTGCGGCAGGCCCGAGTCGCGCTGGAGCTGGCGGTCGAGGGCCTCGCCGAGCAGGCGGGACGTCCACAGGAAGGCGCGCCAGGTCTCCTGCTCGTCGTCGTCGAGCCAGCGCGTCCCCGGGCTCGCCGCCCCCGTCGTTTCCGTCATGCCGTCAGTCTACCCAAACGTTTGAAGTCTCAAGACTTGAAGCTTCAACTATATGGGGTAGTGTTGAAGCCTCAAGTAAAAGGGGATGATGACATGGCCCGGATGCCCGTGCTCTACCTCAGCCACGGCGCCCCGCCGCTGGCCGACGACGCGCGGTGGACCCGAGAGCTGGCCCGCTGGTCGGCCGAGCTGCCGAAGCCGGAGGCGATCCTCATGGTGTCGGCGCACTGGGAGGAGGCGCCGCTCAGCGTCGGCGCGACCCGCCGGGTGCCGCTCGTGTACGACTTCTGGGGATTCCCGGAGCGGTACTACACCGTCCGGTATGACGCGCCCGGCGCCCCGGACCTGGCTGACGACGTGCGCAAACTCATCCCGGGCGTGCGTCGGGACGAGGAGCGGGGGCTGGACCACGGCGCCTATGTCCCGCTCGTGGAGATGTATCCGGACGCCGACGTCCCCGTGCTGCAGATGTCGATGCCCACCCTGGAACCGGGACGGCTCTTCGAGATCGGGCGGAGCCTCGCGCCGCTGCGCGACAAGGGCGTCCTCATCGTCGGGAGCGGTTTCACCACGCACAACCTGCGCGAGATGCGGCCGGATCCGGACGCCGCCCCGCCCGCGTGGTCGGCGGAGTTCGACGAGTGGACGGACCGGGCCGTGACGGGCGGCGACATCGACGCCCTCCTCGACTTCCGCGCCAAGGCCCCCGCGGCGCGCATCGCGCACCCGCGCACGGAGCACTTCGCGCCCCTGTTCATGGCGCTCGGCGCAGACGCCGACGACCCGTCCGAGCGGCGCTCGGTCATCGACGGGTACTGGCTCGGGCTGGCGAAGCGCTCGTTCCAGTTCGGCTGACCGGAACGCGGCTGATTGTCACGTTCCGTCCGGAATTCGCGCAGTCTGGGGGTCAGTCGGTGACGCCGGACGCGTCCATCTCCGCGAAGCCGGTGCGCCAGGACGCGACCTGCGGCTTCCAGCCGAGGCTCCGCGCCTTGGCGTTGGAGACCGGACGGCCCGTCGCGGCCGCGTGCTTGCCCGCGCTGCCCGGCGTGGGGGCGCCGAGCGCCGCGCTGTAGACGGGCAGCCAGTCCGCCGTGGTCGCCGGCTCGTCGTCGACGATGTTGACGGGCCCGGCGGGCCAGTCGAGCGCCGCGAGGGCCGCGGCCGCCGCGTCGTCCGCGTGCACGAACGACGTCCAGGACGGCGCCTGGCGCAGGCTGCCCGCCCGCACCCGCTGCGCGATCGCGCCGTCGGGCGCGTACCACGTGCCGGGCCCGTACAGCGCCCCGTACCGCAGGACGACGCCGCGCGGCATCTCGCCGACCTTGGCCTCCAGCGCCGCGATGCCCGAGTACGGCGGCAGCCGCGAGTCGAGCGGATCGGCCTCGACCGCCGGCGCGTCGCCGGGGACGTACAGCCAGGCGATGCTCTGCGCGATCATGATCTCGACGTCCGCCGCCTTCGCGGCCTCGACGAGGTTCCGGGTGCCCTCGATCCGCAGATGCGAGTTGGCCTCGAAGTCTTCGGAGCTGAGATCCGTGAGCTGGTGGATCACCGCGTCGGGGCGTTCGGCGGCCACGGCGTCGCGCACCGCGGCGCCGTCGAACACGTCCGTGACGACCGGCGCCGCGCCGAGCTCGCGCAGCATACCGGCGCGTTCCGGTCGGCGTGTCGTCCCTGCGACCTCATGGCCCGCCTGGACGAGCAGCGGGATCAGCCGGCGACCGACGACTCCGGTCGCTCCGGCGAGGAGAATCTTCAAGGGGGTACCTCCGCGACTGTCACGCCATTGTGAATCGTCTGCTGTGGTGTCTGTCTGCACTGGTCACGCCCGGCGTTCGGCATGGAACCCCCCTGCGTCCGGCCGGACGAAAGCGGACGAGCCGTACCTCCCCGTAGCCTCGTCCGCCATGAGCGTACCGCCGGGAAGCGCCCGAACGCGTTTCGCGTCCGCCCCGGGGGAGAATTCTTCTCTTCTGATGAGGTTCGGCAGATGCGGAGGAACGGCGCAGATGAAGATCACTCTTGTCCGGGGCGACATCACCGAGCAGGAGGTCGGCGCGGTCGTGAACGCGGCCAATTCGTCGTTGCTGGGCGGTGGCGGGGTGGACGGGGCGATCCACCGCAGGGGCGGCCCCGAGATCCTGGACGAATGCCGCAAGCTCCGCGCTTCGCACTACGGCGGCGGCCTGCCGACCGGCCAGGCGATCGCGACGACGGCCGGACGCCTGCCCGCCGACTGGGTCATCCACACCGTCGGCCCCGTCTACTCCTCCTCCGAGGACCGCTCCGACCAGCTCGCCTCCTGCTACCGCGAGTCCCTCCGCGTCGCGGACGAACTGGGCGTCGAATCGATCGCCTTCCCCGCCGTGTCGGCGGGCATCTACGGCTGGCCCATGGACGACGCCGCCCGCATCGCCGTCGGCACCGTCCGCTCCACCCCGACCAAGGTCGTCGACGCCCGCTTCGTCCTGTTCAGCGCGGACGCCTACGACGCCTTCGAACGCGCCGTGGGCATGCCCTAGTCCTGCTTCGGCGGCGGGACCACCAGGACCGGGCGGTGGGCATGGTGAAGGACGCGGGTCGAGACGCTGCCCAGGATCACCGACCGCGCGCCCGCGAGACCGCGTGAGCCGGTCACGATCACGGACGCGTTCAGCTCGTCCGCGACATCGACGATCGCGGCCCACACGGGTCCGCCACCGCGTTCGGCGCGCGTCGTCACCTCGGTGAGCCCGGCGGCGCCGGCGATCTCGGCCCCCTGCTCGGCGAGCCGTTCGGCCTGCTTCTCCTCTTCGTACTTGTCGCCGGGCTCCGCGACCGGCGCGGCGGCGGCGAGCGGCGCCCAGCCGAGCTGTGCCAGCAGCGGCTCCCACACCGTCATGATCACGGTCGGCTCCGCCCGCAGATGCCGCGCGGCGTACTCGACCGCCGCCCGCGCGTCGTCAGAACCGTCGAATGCGATGAGAACTGTCATACGGACACCATGTCCACGCCGCGGCCACCGGAACGCCCGGGACCGGCGAAGTGTCCAACGTCTCAGGCGTCGGACGGGGTGCGGCCGGGGCCGGGCGGCCCGGCGAACGCCTGCGCCACGTCCAGCCAGCGTCCGGCGTCCGGGCCGGTCGCGACGAGGGCGAGGTCGTCGCGGTGGCGGCGCTGGGTGACGGCGTGGCAGAAGTCGAGCGCGGGGCCGGTGACGGACTGGCGGGCCTCCGGCGGGCCCCAGGTCCACTCCTCGCCGCCGGGCCCTTGGAGAACGACGCGGAACTCCTCGCCCGGCGGTTCCAGGCCGCGGTTGCGGAACGCGAAATCGCGGGTGCGGACGCCGATGTGCGCGACATGCCGGAGCCGGTGCGTGGGCTCGCGTCGCTCGCCGAGCGCGTCGGCGACGTCCTCCCCGTGCGCCCACGTCTCCATGAGCCGCGCGGTCGCCATGGACGCGGCGCCCATCGGCGGACCGAACCAGGGGAGGCGCGTGCCCGGCGGGACGGCGGCGAGGGCGTCCACCATGCGGTGCCGCCCGTCGCGCCAGCGGCCGAGCAGGGCGGCGGGGTCCTCCGCCGCGCCTTCGCGGGCGCCGGCCTCGACGTGGTCCGCGGGGTTCGCCAGGGCCTCCGCGGCGAGCTTCGCGAACGCGTCGGCGTCGGTGGCCGCGACGATCGCCTGCCCGTCGGTCCAGGCAAGGTGGGCGATCTGGTGCGCGATCGTCCAGCCCTCGGCCGGTGTCGGGTCCGCCCAGCGCGCGGCGGGCAGCGACCCGACCAGGGCGTCGACGGAGTCGCCCTCGGCGGCGAGGTCGGAGAGCAGACGGTGCAGATCCGGCATTTCGCAAGAATGGCCCGTGATCCGGGGTTCGTCCAGAACGGAATTTCGTTCAGTCGATGAGGGCGCGGGCGGCCGCGTAGTCGGCCTTGCCGTTGGGCAGGCGCAGCCCGGTGTCGGTCCGGACGAACGCCTTCGGGATCTTGTAGCCGGCGAGGTGGGCGGCGCAGCCCGCGCGGAGCTCGTCGTCGGGCGGGGCGCCGGCCGGGCCGATCACCGCGACGACCTCGGTGCCCCAGCGTTCGCTCGGCCGGCCTACGACGAGCGCGTCCGCGACGCCCGGCAGCCCGCGCAGGACGGTCTCGACCTCCTCCGCGAACACCTTCTCGCCGCCGGTGTTGATCGTCGTGGCCTCGCGTCCGTGCACCTCGACGGTGCCGTCCGCGAGGAGCCGCGCCCGGTCGCCCGCCACCACCAGCCGCTCGCCGTCCACCGTGAGGAACGTGGCGGCCGTCTTCACCGGGTCGCCGAGGTAGCCGAGCGGGATCGCTGAGCCGCCCTTGGCCAGCCAGCCCAGCTCGTCCTCGCCGGGCGCGAGCCTCCGGGACCGGTCGGCGCTGAGCACGGCCGTGCCCGCCGCCATCGCGAACACCGGGGCGGCCGGGCCCTGCCGGGTGACCTGGAACCCGCTCTCGGACGAGCCCAGGACGTCCACGATCCGGGTGTGCGGGAGCAGTTCGGTGAGCCGCCTCTTCACGCCGGGGCCGATGCCGGCGGCGGAGTTGATGATCGTCCGCAGCGAGGTCAGGTCGTGGGGCCGCGCCTCCAGGGCCTGGACGACCGGACGGGCGAACGCGTCCCCGACCAGCGGCATCCGGGTGACGCGCTCGCGCTCGGCCGTGGCCATCAGGTCGGCGGCGTCCAGGCCGTCCACCCGGTGGGGGAACACCACGCACCCGCCGCCGCACCAGCCGCCGAGCGCCGACCAGGTGCCACCGCCGTGCATCAGCGGCGGGCCGACGAGCACCCGCACGTCGCTCCGGACGGCCCGCTCGACCGCCTCGCCGAGATCGGTGAGCGGGCCGCCGTCGCGGCGCCGCATCCCGAGCGGCCCGAGCATCAGGTCGCCGACCCGCCACAGCACGCCCTTCGGCATCCCGGTCGTCCCGCCGGTGTAGAGGATGTGCAGGTCATGGGCGTCGGGACGGTCTGGGAGAGGGTCGGCGGACGCCTTGGCGAGGGCGTCCTCGTAGTCGAGCGCGCCGGGCAGGAGGGCGGCGCCCGACTCGTCCGCCACCTGGAGGAGCAGTGGCCGGTCGCCGAGCCGGTCCACCACGCGTGCGATGGCGTCCGCCAGGCGCGCGTGGTAGATCACGGCGGCGGGCCGGGCGTCGCCGAAAAGGTGGGCGAGCTCGTCGTCGACGTACCGGTAGTTGACGTTGAACGGCGCGACCCGCGCCTTGTGCGCGCCGACCAGGCCCTCCAGGTACTCCGGCCCGTTGTGCAGATAGAGGGCGAGGTGGTCGTGGGGCGACTCCCACGGCTCGGACGCCGTGCCCCGCAGGCCGAGCCCGTGCGCGTGCAGGACGTTCGCCAGCCGCCGCGTCCGGTCGGCGACCTCGCGCCAGGTCATCCGGCGGTCGCGCCACACCAGGCACTCGCGGTCGGGGACGGCGGCGGCGATGGCCTCGTGCAGGGTCGCCAGGTCGAGCATCGGCACTCCTCAGGGACGGCGTCGGCAGCACCGTAACCGATGACTTACCGAATCTCGTTCAGCAGGACTCCTTGACGTACGGGGCATACGGGGTGGCAAGGAACAATTACCCCGTGCCCCCAGCCCCCAAGCCGCGGGGGGAGGTGACCCGCGGCACCACCGCCCCCAATCGGCTGCGCCGGATCGACCGCTGGATCGCCGCCACCCAGACCCGCGCGCTGCGCTCGGGCGCCCGCCCGCTGGCGGTCGACCTCGGCTACGGCGCGTCCCCGGTCACCACGGTCGAGCTGTACGACCGGCTCCGCGCCGTCTCGCCGCGCCTCGACGTCGTCGGGATCGAGATCGAGCCCGAGCGGGTCGCCGCCGGGCTCGCCGTTCTCGCGGCGCTGAAGGATGGGTCCCACGAGGCGTCCCTGGGGAGGCGTTTCGACGGGCTGTCGTTCCGGCGGGGCGGCTTCGAGCTGCCGGTGCCGCGCCCGCCGGTGCTGGTCAGGGCGCTCAACGTCCTGCGGCAGTACGACGAGCCGGCCGCCTGGCGCGCCTGGGACGACCTGCGCGAGCGCCTGGCCCCGTCCGGTGTCCTGGTGGAGGGCACCTGTGACGAGATCGGGCGGCGTGCCGTCTGGGTGACCCTGACCAAGGACGGGCCACAGACGATCACGTTCGCCGCCCATCTGCGCACGCTCGAACGTCCGTCGGCCCTGGCCGAACGGCTGCCGAAGACGCTGATCCATCGCAACGTGCCCGGCGAACCCGTCCACGAACTGCTGACGGCGTTCGACCGGTGCTGGGCTACCGCCGCCCCCCATTCGGCATTCGGTCCCCGCGCGCGCTGGGTCGAGGCCGTGTCGATGTTGGCGCAGACTCATCCCGTCCTGGCGCGTCCTCCGTACGGCGGTCGGAACCGCTGGCGCCTCGGCGAGGTGACGCTTCCCTGGAGTGCGGTCGCGCCCTACTCGCGGTGAAGCTTGTGCGGGGCCGCCTGGACGCGCGGCTGGACGTCGATCCGGTCGATGTTGACGTGCGGCGGACGGGTGACGGCCCAGGCGACGCAGTCCGCGATGTCCTCGGCGACCAGCGGCTCCGGGACGCCCTCGTACGGCTTGGCGGCCTTCTCCTCGTCCCCGCCGAACCGGACCAGCGAGAACTCCTCCGTCTTCACCAGCCCCGGCGCGATCTCGGTGATGCGGACGGGCTCGGCGACCAGTTCGAGGCGCATCACGTCGTTGACCGCGTAGGCGGCGTGCTTGGCCGCGTTGTACCCGCCACCGCCCTCGTACGGGACGTGCGCGGCGAGCGAGGTGATGTTGACCACGTGCCCGGCGCCGCTCTCGATCAGCTTCGGCAGGAGCGCCTTCGTCACGCGGACGAGGCCCAGCACGTTCGTGTCGTACATCGCCTGCCAGTCGGCGAGGTCGGCGGTCGCGACGCTGTCGAGACCGAGCGCGCCGCCGGCGTTGTTGACCAGGACGTGGCAGCCGCCGACCGCCGCCGCGAGCTCGTCCACCGACTCCTGCGACGTCACGTCCAGCGTCATCGCCACGATCTTGCCGGCGCCGGGCACGCTCTCGGTGATCTCCTTGGCGAGGGCGTCGAGCCGGTCGCGCCGCCGCGCGGCGAGCACGACGTTGAACCCCTCCGCCGCCAGGCGCTTCGCCGTGGCCGCCCCGATCCCGCTGCTTGCTCCGGTCACTATCGCGGTCTTACGCATGCGCCCAGCCTCTCAGCTTCCGCGCGGGCGCTTGCCCGTGAGCTCGGTCACCATGACGTGAGGTCACGGTTGCCCCCCTTACTGAGGGAACACGCGACCCTGTGGATAGGTTGCACTACCGGAGGTGGTGTCCGGTGTCGCGTCGTATCAACCGAGTTGCGACGGTCAGTGTTCATACTTCCCCTCTTGATCAACCGGGTACCGGCGACGCGGGCGGCATGAACGTCTACATCGTCGAGGTCGCCAAGCGGCTGGCCGCCAGGGGCGTCGAGGTGGACATCTTCACCCGCGCCACCTCGCGGGCCCTGCCCCCGGTCGTGGAGCTCGCCCCCGGCGTCCTCGTCCGCAACGTCGTCGCCGGGCCGTTCGAGGAACTCGACAAGACCGAGTTGCCCCGGCACCTCTGCGGCTTCACGTCCGGCGTGCTGCGCGTCGAGGCGTCCCACGAGCCCGGCCGCTACGACCTCCTGCACACGCACTACTGGCTGTCCGGTCAGGCCGGCTGGGCGGTGAAGCAGCGGTGGGGCGTCCCGCTCGTCCACTCCATGCACACGATGGCGAAGGTGAAGAACGCGGCCCTCGCGGACGACGACAAGCCGGAGCCCGCCGAACGCGTCCTCGGCGAGGAACAGGTCGTGGCATCGTCCGACCAGCTCGTCGCCAACACGGCCGAGGAGGCCCACGAGCTCGTCGGCCTCTACGACGCCGACCCCTCGCGCGTCGCGACCGTCAGCCCCGGCGTCGACCTGTCGCTGTTCCGCCCCGAGTCGCCGCTGCTGGCCCGCGGCACCGGCCTTCTCCCGCACCGCACCGGTCCCGCCCGCCGCCGCCTCGGCCTGCCGCGCGACGCCTACGTGCTGCTGTTCGTCGGCCGCATCCAGCCGCTCAAGGCGCCGGACGTCCTGCTCCGCGCCGTCGCGCGCATGCTCGCGGACGATCCGTCCCTGCGGTCGAGACTCGTCGTCGCGGTCGTCGGCGGGCCCAGCGGCTCCGGGCTGTGCCGCCCCGAGGGCCTGCAGTTGCTGGCCGCGCACCTGGGCATCTCGGACGTCATGCGCTTCGAGCCGCCCGCGCCGCAGGCCGAACTGGCCGACTGGTACCGGGCGGCGGACGTCACCGTTGTGCCGTCCCACAGCGAGTCGTTCGGGCTCGTCGCCGTCGAGTCGCAGGCGTGCGGGACCCCCGTCGTCGCGTCCCGCGTCGGCGGCCTGTGCACGGCCGTCGCGGACGGCGAGTCCGGTGTGCTGATCTCCGGCCACGACCCCGTCGGCTACGCCGCCGTCCTGCGCCGCCTGCACGCCGAACCCGGCCTGCACGCCCGCCTCGCCCGCGGCGCCGTCCGACACGCGAACGGCTTCGGCTGGGACGCCACCGTCGACCGCCTCCTCGACGTGTATACCGGTGCCATGACCATCCCGGCCCTTCCGATCGCCCCCAATGTGACCGCGGATGTCACGGCATGAGCGTTGTCGAGACGATCAGGGAGACGTTGAAGGCCGCCGAGCTGGAGTTCGACGAGCCGCGTGAGAACGCGTTCTTCGTCAAGCTCCCGGGGCAGCACAAGCTCGCCACGATGACGTGGCTGATCGTCGGCGACCACTCCCTCCACGTCGAGGCGTTCTTCTGCCGCCGCCCCGACGAGAACCACGCGGACTTCTACCGTTTCCTCCTGGAGAAGAACGGCCGCATGTACGGGGTCGCCTTCGCCCTGGACGACGTCGGCGACGTCCACCTCGTGGGGAGGGTCTCGCTCGACTCCGTCTCGCCGGACGAGATCGACCGCCTTCTCGGCTGCGTCCTCACCTACTCCGACGAGAACTTCGACAAGGCCCTGGAACGCGGGTTCAAGTCGTCCATCCAGCGCGAATGGGACTGGCGCGTCAAGCGCGGCGAGAGCCTCGCCAACCTCCGCGCGTTCGCCTCCTTCGCGGACCCGGCCAACCGCGAGTGACCTCCAGAGGGCCGATAGGCTCTGGTGCCATGGCGACCCTGGTATTGCTCCGGCATGGCGAAAGCGTCTGGAACGCGGAAGGGCTGTTCACCGGCTGGGTGGACGTCGACCTGTCCGCGAAGGGCGAGAGTGAGGCGACCAAGGGCGGCGACCTGCTGCTCGACGCCGACATCACCCCCGACGTGGTGCACACCTCCCTGCTGAAGCGGGCCATCCGCACGGCCAACATCGCCCTGGACGTGGCCGACCTGCTCTGGATCCCCGTCAAGCGCTCCTGGCGGCTGAACGAGCGCCATTACGGCGCCCTCCAGGGCAAGAACAAGGCCCAGACCCGCGAGGAGTTCGGCGAGCAGCAGTTCATGACCTGGCGCCGCTCCTACGACACCCCGCCGCCGCCCATCAAGGACGGCGACCCCCTGTCCCAGGTCAACGACCTCCGCTACGCCGAGCTGCCGTCCGAACTGATCCCGCGCACGGAATGCCTCGCGGACGTCGTCGACCGCCTGCTGCCGTACTGGTACGACGCGATCGTCCCCGACCTCGCCGCCGGCCAGACCGTCATGGTCGCCGCGCACGGCAACTCCCTCCGCGCCCTGGTCAAGCACCTCGACGACGTCTCCGACGAGCAGATCGTCGGCCTCAACATCCCCACCGGCATCCCCCTCGTCTACGAGCTCGACGACGACTTCGCCCCGCTCAAGCGCGGCGGCGAGTACCTCGACCCGGCCGCCGCTAAGGCCGCCATCGAGGCCGTCAAGAACCAGGGCGCGAGCAAGACCCCCGCCGCCGCCCCGAAGGACGACCCGAAGGCCAAGCGCGGCCGCAAGAAGTGACCGGAAGGGACCGCCGCCATGCGGCGGTCCCCGGCCCGGGCCGGGATCGGATCCCGGCCTGGGCGCCGAGTCGCCTGCCGATCAGCTCGACATACCGGCGAACATGCCGGGGTCGTACGAACCCCCCTTCTGACGGACGATCACGCCGAGCCGGTTGGCCGCGTTGATCTGGGCGACCAGCGCGACGAGCGCGGCGATCTGGTCGTCGTCGTAGTGCTCGCACACCTGGGCCCAGGTCTCGTCGGACACGCCCTGGGCGGCGTCGGCGAGCCGGGTGCCCTCCTCGGCCAGTGCCAGTGCGGCCCGCTCCGCCTCGGTGAACACGGTCGACTCACGCCAGGCGGCGACCAGGTTGAGCCGGACCGGGGTCTCTCCGGCGGCCGCGGCGTCCTTGGTGTGGAAGTCGACGCACCATCCGCAGCCGTTGATCTGGCTGGCGCGCAGCTGCACCAGCTCCTGGGTGGCCTTCGGCAGCGTCGATTGCACGATCACCGTGCTGGCGGCGGCGAACCGCTTGGAGAACCTGGTGCCGAGCTCGTTGCCGAGCATGTCGAAACGTTGTTCCATGACTGCGTCCTCGCTGGTGGAGTGGCGTGCCGCGCGGATCGTTCGCGCAGCGTCCTGACGACAAGAGATGCCGGCGGCCCGATCCCTGTGACGGCGCCGTCATGTGACGTGTGCCACTGGATGCGGCTGTCACAGGGCGGCGGACACCGGCGTCTTGTGCTCATGGATTCCGCCACGGAGGCGTTCGTCGCGCACCGCAATCTGCTGTTCACCGTCGCCTACGAGATGCTCGGCTCGGCCGCGGACGCCGAAGACGTCCTGCAGGAGACCTGGCTGCGTTGGGCGGGCGTCGATCTCGGCATTGTGCGGGATCAGCGCGCCTACCTGGTGCGGATCGTCACGCGGCAGGCGCTGACCCGGCTGCGCACGCTCGCCCGGCGCAAGGAGTCCTACCTCGGCCCCTGGCTGCCCGAACCGTTGCTGACCTCGCCTGATGTGGCCGAGGACGTGGAGCTGGCCGACAGCGTCTCGATGGCGATGCTGCTGGTGCTGGAGACGCTCACGCCGACCGAGCGGGCGGTGTTCGTGCTGCGCGAGGTGTTCGACCTGGCCTACGACGAGATCGCCGAGGCCGTCGGCAAGAGCGCGGCCGCGGTCCGCCAGATCGCGCACCGGGCCCGCTCGCACGTCGCCGCGCGCCGGCCGCGCGCGGTCGTCTCCCCGGACGAGACCCGAGGCGTCATCGAGGCGTTCCAGCGGGCGGTCGAAACGGGCGATCTGCAACGCCTGCTCGACATCCTCGCGCCCGACGTCGTCCTGCTGACCGACGGTGGCGGAGTCGTGCAGGCGGCGCTGGCCCCCGTCGTGGGGGACGGAACCGTTGCCCGCGTGCTCGGCAGGATCTCCGCCGCGGCGTCGCTGCAGCCCGCACAGGTCAACGGCTGCCCGGCACTGATCGTCCGGGTCGACGGCGAGGTCGACACCGTCATGGCGGTGCGCATCGACGACGGGCTCATCACCGGCCTCTACGCCGTCCGCAATCCCCGGAAGCTGTCGCACATGGAGCGGGAGACCGCCCTGCGCCGCTGACATCGCGGTCAGACCTTCGCCGGGGCGGGGCGGCGGTCCCGGCGGTGGATGTGGACGGCCGTGGCCAGGCCCGCCACGGTGAGGAGGGCGGCGGCCGGGTAGAGGGAGCGGAGCCCGGGCCCGGCGATGAGCGTCCCGCCCAGCCAGCCGGCGAACGCGGCGGCGACCTGGTAGCCGGACGCGTTGACGGCCACGGCGAGGGTCGGCGCCGCGCCCGCCGCGGTCAGGACGCGGGCCTGCATGCCCGGGATGACCGCGAAGGCCAGCAGGCCCAGCGCGAACGTCAGCACCACGGCGAGCGGCTTGCTGCCGCCCGCCGCCCAGAAGATCGCCAGGGTGGCGGCGAGCGCGGCGAGCAGCCAGATCAGGGACGGCATCAGGGCACGGTCGGACAGCCGGCCGCCGAGCAGGTTCCCGGCCACCGCGCCGGCGCCGTACACGAGCAGCAGCACCGGGACGGCGCCCTCGCCGAAGCCGGCGATCTCGGTGAGCAGCGGCGCGATGAAGGTGAAGACCGTCACGACGCCCACGTTGCCGAGGGCGGTGAGGACGATCGCGAGGCGGACGTCCCGGCCGGCGAACACGCGCAGTTCGCCGCGGAGCGACCCGGTCGCGGCCTCCGCGCCGGGGACGAAGCGCAGCACCATCAGCAGGGCCACGGCGCTGACGGCGGCGACCGCCGCGAAGGTGACCCGCCAGCCGTGGTCCTGGCCGATCAATGTGCCGATCGGGGTGCCGAGGACGATGCCGAGGTTCAGCCCCAGCGCCACCTTCGCGATGGTGGACGCCTCCCTGCCCGGGGCGGCCATCGAGACGGCGGTGGCGATGGCGACGGCGAAGAACGTGGCCACGATCAGCCCCGCGAGGAAGCGGGCCGCGAGCAGCACGGGGTAGTTCGGCGCCAACGCGGAGCCGAGGTTTCCCACGATCGACACGGCGACGAGGCCGATGATCAGCGGTCTGCGGGGCAGGCGCGCGGTGAGCGCGGTGACGACCGGCCCGCCGACGATCATGCCGAGCGCGTAGGCGGTCACCAGCCGTCCGGCCGCGGGGACCGACACCGACAGGTCGCCGGCCACGTCCGGCAGGATGCCCGCGATCACGAACTCGCCGGTGGTCAGGCTGAACACCACCAGCATGAGGGACAGGACGGGAAGGGGCACGAGGCGCTCCATTTACTTCGAACTCGGATGATTCGAACTAGCAATATCATGGTTCGAAGCACATGGGCTACACTCGGGGCATGGACGAGCGGATGGAGCGGGACGTGTGCAAGCTCGTCCACAAGTTCGCGCAGCGGCTCGACGTCAACGTCCGCCACATCGCCGACGACCTCGGCATGACCGCCACCCAGGTCGTCGCGCTCCGGGAGCTCTCCGAGCCGATCACCGCGCGCGAGCTGGCGAACCGCATGGTCTGCGAGGCGTCGAACGCGACCTTCGTCATCGACCGCCTCGAACGGCAGGGCCTCGTCGAGCGCCGCCCGCATCCGAGCGACCGGCGCGCCAAGCAGATCGTCCTCACCCCGGAGGGCGTACGGGCCCGCGCCGACGTTCTCGAACGGCTGGACACCCACTCGCCGCTGACGCCGCTCACGCCGGACCAGCAGGAATCCCTGCGCGACCTCCTCCAGGCCCTCCTCGGGAAACCTGAGTAGTCGCGGCAGCCGGAACCGAGTAGATGCGCGCTGCCGCGCCGGCCCTGCCAAGGCGACGATGAACCTGATCGCAAACGCGTGTCGGGGAGGCCGAGGATGAATCAGCAGCGCACCGGAAACGTGTCACTGGGGGCCGTGCTCGCCCTGCCCGTGGTGATCCTGCTGAGCGCGGTGCTGGCGCTGGGCAACCTGGCCGTGGCCGCACTGACCTCCGCCGGGCCGGACTCCTGCGGGGAGGTCTCCTGCTCCGGCAGCGGTTCGTTCGCCGCGATCTTCACCGGGATCGCGGTGTTCTCCTTCGGGTCGGCGGTGGCCACCGCGTTCACCCTGCGTCCGGCGCGTGCCGGGGCCCGCTTCGTGCTGATCGCGATGGCGCTCGTGGTCCCGGTCCTGGCGGACCTGGTCGCCTTCGCCGCCGCCCCCGAATGGCTCTGATGCCGCTAGCCGGCGCGGGTGAAGACGAGACGGGCGGCGCGGCCCTTCTCGCCGGCGGCCCAGCACGCGCCGCCGGAGGCGCAGTCGACCGTGTCGAAGCCTCCGGTGTCGAACCGGGTCCAGGTGCGGCCGCCGGTGAGGGTGCCGTCGCTGCCGGTCGGGCCCACGGCCAGCGCGGCCGGGCCCGAATACGCGACTCCCGACCGGTACTCGGCCGGGGGACGGCGCGCCGCCTGCCACGTCCGGCCGCCGTCACCGGTCGTCGCCGCGGCCGTCGGGGACGGTTCACCGGGCCGGTAGTCGCCGCCGACCGCGATGCCGTGCCGTGAGTCGCGGAAGGCCAGCGCGAACACTCCCTGGGACGGGCTGCTCGGCAGCGGCGTGTCGGCGACGGTCCAGGTGAGGCCGCGGTCCCGGGACTGGAAGACGCGCGACCGGGACCCGCCGCCGGTGGCGAGCCACACGTCCCGGGAGCCGTGGCTCACGAGGCATTGCCCGCTCGCGGCGAATCCGGCCTCGCCCTCCAGCGCGGGAGGCATCCCCGCGGACGGCAGCACGCGCCAGCTGCGTCCCCCGTCGCCGGTGGCGATGAGGCGGAACCGGCCGTCCACCGGGTCGCTCATGGCCAGCCCATGCCGGGAGTCGAAGAACGTCATGCAGTCGTAGAACGCCTTGGGCTCGTCGTTCCTGAAGCCGAGGGTCCAGGTGCGGCCTCCGTCCGAGGTCGCGTAGACGCGGGACGCGTCGCCCTCGCCGATGGCCAGCACGACGGCCCGCCGCGCGTCGAACGCCTCGATGTCGCGGAACTCCAGGCCCGCCGCGCCGGCCGGGGCGACGTTCCGCCACGTACCGCCGCCGTCGGTCGTCCGCAGCACCGCGCCGCCGCTGCCCGCGAGCCAGGCGACGCTCCGGTCGACCGCCGCCAGCCCCCGGAACCGCGCCTCGCTTCCGGTCGGCGTGAGCCGCCACGCCGGCCCGCCTGCCGTGGCCCGCGCGGTGCCCGGCGCCGCGAGGGCCACCGCGACCACCGCCCCGCACATCCCGGCGAACGACATCTTCCGGACCAGCGCCCGCATCGGTCTCATGAGGCGCAAGCTAACGAACGATGATCAGGCCGTCCAGACCCGCGAACGCCCGGGCGCGACCGCGTCGGGGCGTTTCGGGCGGGACCGGGTCAGGACGGGTCGTTGATCTCTTCGGGGCGCTGGCCGGTCACGAGGTAGACGACGTTCTCCGCCACGTGGACGGCGTGGTCGGCGAAACGCTCGAAGTAGCGGCCGGCGAGCGTGATGTCGACGGCCGGCTCGACGCCGTGCTTCCACTTGGGGGACAGCAGGATGTCGAACAGGCGCCGGTGCAGGCGGTCCATCTGGTCGTCGTCGGCGTCCAGTTCGAGGCCCATCTCGACGTCCTGGGACGCGATCACGCTGCCCGTCTTGGCGATCATCCGCTCGGCGATCTGCCCCATCTCCAGGACCGTCGCCTGCAGCTCGGGCGGGACGGCCGACTCGGGGTGCCGGCGCCGGGCGGTCTTGGCGATGTGCACGGCGAGGTCGCCCATGCGCTCCAGGTCGCCGCTCATCCGCAGCGCGGTGATCAGCGTGCGCAGGTCGCCGGCGACGGGCTGCTGGCGGGCCATCAGGTCGAACACCGTCGCCTCGATGTCCGCGTCGATCTTGTTGACGTGCTCGTCCCCGCTGATGACCTCCTCCGACAGCCGCAGGTCGGCGTCCAGGAGGGCGGTCACCGCACGGGCCATCGCGGACCGCACGAGGCGGGTCATCTCCACCAGGCTGTCGGTGAGGGAGTCGAGTTCCTCGTGGTAGGCGTCGCGCAATTCAAGTCCTTCGAAGTGAACGGGGCGGGCGGGGCAGGGCGGACTCGCCCACGCAACAGCCTGCCCCATTGCCATGAACATGTCCGGATAACAAGGTGAACTTTCGGGGAACGAGACCGTGTTGACCAGGGCCGAGGGGAAGCGTTACCCCGAACGCCGCTTACGATCCGAGGTGTGGAGGTCGAGATAGTAGCGAGCCTGACCGGGCTCGCCGGGCTCGCGATCGGGCTCGCGACTGGATTGGCGGTGCGCGTGAGCGAGCGAGCCCAGCGGACGGCGGTTACGACGGCTTCGGTGGGTACCCTGCCGCCCGGCGTCGCCTCGGTGCTGAGCGTCCTGAGGTCCTCGGCCGTCGTGGTGGACAGCGAGGACCGGGTCCTGCGCGCCAGCTCCGCCGCGCGGGCCTTCGGCCTGGTCAGCGGTGACCGGCTGGTGGTGGACGAGGTGCTCGCCATGGCCCGGCTGGTCCGCCGGGACGGGGAGATCCGGGAGACCGAGATCCAGGTCGGGCCGACCGGTGCGCGAAGCCGCGCGGACGGCCGCTGGTTCGCGGTCCGGGTCGCGCCGCTCGGCTCGCACGGGCTCGTCCTGGTCCTCGCCGAGGACCTCACCGAGATGCACCGCACCGAGGCGATCCGCCGCGACTTCGTGGCGAACGTCAGCCACGAGCTGAAGACACCCGTGGGCGCCCTGTCGCTGCTCGCCGAGACCGTCGAGGGCGCCGCCGACGACCCCGACGCCGTCCGCCGGTTCGCGGGACGGATGCAGTACGAGTCGGTGCGGCTGACCAACCTCGTCCAGGACCTGATGACGCTGTCGCGCGTCCAGGGGGACGAGCCGCTGCCCGCGCTGAACCCCGTCGACCTGGACGAGGTGATGGCCGAGGCGCTCGACCGCTGCCAGATCAAGGCGTCCTCCAAGGACATCGACCTGGCGTCCGGCGGCGAGGACGGCCTGCAGGTCCGCGCCGACCACGAGCTGCTGGTCACCGCGCTGCGCAACCTCGTCGACAACGCCGTCGCCTACAGCCCCGAGAACACCCGGGTCGTGGTCTCGACCCGCAAGTCCGACGAGTGGCACGTCGAGATCAACGTGACGGACCAGGGCATCGGCATCCCGCACGGCGAGATCGAGCGGATCTTCGAGCGGTTCTACCGGGTCGACCCCGCCCGCTCCCGCCAGACGGGCGGCACCGGGCTCGGCCTCGCCATCGTCAAGCACGTCACCAGCAAGCACGGCGGCGACGTGACCGTGTGGAGCAAGGAGGGGCACGGGTCGACGTTCACGATCCGGCTCCCGCTGCTCGACACGCCGCGCCGTCCCGGTGCGTCCGCCGCACGGACCGTAGGGAAAGCCCAAGAGAACACCGCCCGGGAGGCAACACCGTGACCCGCGTGCTCGTCGTTGAGGACGAAGAGTCGTTCAGCGACGCACTGTCGTACAACCTGCGCAAGGAGGGCTTCGAGGTGGCGGTCGCCGCCACCGGCCCCGACGCGCTGGACATCTTCGATCGCAACGGTGCCGACCTCGTACTGCTCGACCTGATGCTGCCCGGGCTGCCCGGCACCGAGGTGTGCCGGGAACTGCGCGCCAAGTCCAGCGTCCCGGTGATCATGCTGACCGCGAAGGACAGCGAGGTCGACAAGGTCGTCGGGCTGGAACTCGGCGCCGACGACTACGTCACCAAGCCGTTCTCCACCCGGGAGCTGATCGCCCGGATGCGCGCCGTGCTGCGCCGCCAGGGCGAGGTGGAGGAGCTGGCGCCCGCGACGCTGGAGGCCGGCCCCGTCCGGATGGACGTGGAGCGGCACGTGGTCAGCGTCGGCGGTGAGCCCGTCCAGCTGCCGCTCAAGGAGTTCGAGCTGCTGGAGGTGCTGCTGCGCAACGCGGGCCGCGTCCTCACCCGGATGCAGCTGATCGACCGCGTGTGGGGCGCCGACTACGTGGGCGACACCAAGACGCTGGACGTCCACATCAAGCGGCTCCGCGCCAAGATCGAGGAAGCCCCCTCCACACCGCGCTACATCGTCACCGTCCGCGGCCTGGGCTATAAATTCGAGCCCTGATCGCCGCGGCCCGGCAGGCGAGCCTGAACCGGAGAACGGCCCGTCCGGGGGTGGGACGGGCCGTTCTCTGCGTTCAGGCCGAGCGGAGCTCGTCGTTTGATTGGTGGTGGGTGGGGGCTGGAGGACGGTGGCTCAGTGGCCGGCTGTGGGGGTCTCGGTCGTCGTCGGGGACGGCTCGGCCCCGCCCGGCTCGGCGCCGGGGGTCGGCGTGGAGGTCGCGGTCCCGCCGGGCGTCTCGCTCCCCGGGGTCTGGGCACCCGGAGTCTGGGCACCGGGGCTCTGCGGCGTCGGCGTCGGGGTGCTGGGCAGCGGGTAGGTCGCGTACTCGCCCTGCCGCGACACCACGGGGACCCGGAACTCGACGGACCCGGCCTTCTCGAACTGCATCGTCACCGGAACCGCGGCCCCGGGGTTCAGCTCCTCGGCGAGCCCCGGCAGCACCACGAGCGGCTGCTCGCCGCCCGGCGTCGCCGGCGTCGCCGGCGGCGTGCTCTGCGGCGGCGTGGCCGTGTTGCTGGACGTGGGGGTCTCCGAAAGTTTGGGCGTCGCGCCCACACCGGTCGGCTTCGGCGTGGCGCGGGTCGCCGGCTGCCGGGTCTTCTTGGCCGGAGGCGTCGGGCTGGGGGTCGCCGACGGTGTGCCGAGCAGCCTGGTGAAGCTGCCCGTCCCGTCCGGCGCGGCGGGCGGGAGGACGATGCCGCCGTCGAGCTTCGCCTTGTCGCCGAACGCGGGGGAGGTGACGGAGACCAGGCGGTCCTGCCGGCCCTTGACCTGGTTGATGACCACGCCGTAGAGGGCCATGGACGTGCCCGCCGGGATCGGCTGCCCCGGCTCCGGCCCCAGGAGGAACATGTGGCGCAGGTCGATCTGTGCCGCCGAGGGCGGGCTCTTCGGGAGCGTCACGTTGACGCCCTCGGTGAGCTGCGTCGGCCGGGCGGACTGGGGCTGCTCGCCGGCGCCGCAGCCGGAGATCACCGGCGCGATGGCGACGGCACCCGCCATGGCGAGCACGACCACTCGACGGCTGTTTCGGATCACGGCGTCGGTCTCCTCGCGAAATGTCATAACAGACGTGGCATCGGAAAGTGGGAGCGGCGTGAGACACGCCAGGGGAAGCGTAGCGAGGTCCTGCCCTCAACCCCTCCTCGGGGTCGCCGACACGCCCGCCGGGGCGGCCCGTCGCTCAGCCGGACCGGAGCGACTCCACCCTTCCCGTGAGTTCCGGGCCCGGCTGCGGGCCGCGGGCGACCTCGGTCACGACGCCGTCGGGCTCCACGAACACGGCGGTGAGCCCGGTTCCCGTCGGGCCGGGCGTTCCGGGGGCGGGGGCGTAGGCGCCCGCGAGGACGCCGCCGCGGTCCTCAAGTATCAGGGGCGCCCCGTTGTGGGCGGTGCCCGCGCACGCCTTCAGGTCCTTCAGGGAGGTCGGCTTCCTGCCGCCGGCTGGGCGCGGGTCGGCGACGAGCCAGAAGTTCAGCTTGTACTGCTGCGTCCTGCCGGCCAGCTCGGCCACCACGTTCTCGCACCGGTACGCGGGCGGGACGATGCCGATCACGCCCGGGCGCAGGTCGCGCAGCCTCGCCGGCGTGCGGTCGCCCGTCACCAGGTCGACCTTCTCGTCCGGCAGGAGCCCGCCGACCCTGCCGGGGCTCGCGGAGGGGCGGGGCGCCAGCTGGGCGCCGCTGGGGCGGGGCGCGGGACGGGGCCCGAACGCGGTCATCAGCACGCCGCTGAGCAGCGCGACGAGCAGCGCGCCCGCGATGATCGGGATGGCGACGCCGAACCGGGTCAGCGGGCCGACCAGCCGCCGGGTCCGCGCCCTGCGCCGCCGCCGGCGCTCCTCGCGGCGGTAGGCGACCACGTCCCGCTCGAGCTCGCGGGCGTCGTCGGGCACCACGACGTCGACGCGCGGAAGCCCGTAGTCGTCGGGCTCCGGGTCGCCGCCGTCCGGCCTCACGCCGCACCTCCCTCGCGGATCCGGGTTCCCTCGGTACGCCGTCCTATTCAGCCGCTTTGGTACCCACACGGGTTGGCATGTTCACATCCCAGTATGGAACCCGCCCGCGCCTTCCGGGAGGCGGATGCTTGTAACCGGGGACGGATGACCGGTAATGGCGTCCTGGCGGAAGCACAGTGCCCTGTCGGTTACGCTGAGTGTGGGGAACTGGACGCCGATGCACCAATAAAGGGCTTTGTCAATACCCCAATATGCGGGCTGACCTGCGCATTTGTCGGGAAGGCCGGTTCGGACACGCTCGTTTCCGTGCTACCCTGGTTCTAGCGGAAGGGGTACTTGTCACATGACTTTCCAGGTCGGCGACACCGTCGTCTACCCCCACCATGGGGCTGCTCGGATCGAGGCCATCGAGACTCGCACCATCAAGGGTGAGGACAGGACCTATCTGGTTCTGAAGGTTGACAAGGGTGACCTGACAGTGCGGGTCCCGGTCGAGAACGTCGAGGACGTGGGCGTCCGGGACGTCGTCGGCCAGGATGGGCTGGAGAAGGTTTTCGAGGTTCTTCGCGCACCCTACACCGAAGAGCCCACCAACTGGTCGCGCCGGTACAAGGCGAACCTTGAGAAGCTCGCGTCCGGTGATGTCAACAAGGTCGCCGAGGTCGTCCGCGACCTCTGGCGGCGCGACAAGGAGCGCGGCCTGTCCGCGGGTGAGAAGCGGATGCTCGCCAAGGCGCGCCAGATCCTGGTCAGCGAGCTCGCGCTCGCCGAGAAGACCAACGAGGACAAGGCAGAGGCCCTGCTCGACGAGGTCCTGGCCAGCTGAGCGGCCGGCCGAGTTGAACGAACGGCTTCCGCGGGTGGGCGTCGGTACCGACGTCCACCCGTTCTCGTCTTCCCCGCGCCCGCTGTGGGTCGCGGGGCTCGAATGGCCGGGCGAAGGCCACGGCCTCGCCGGGCACTCCGACGGCGACGTCGCCGCGCACGCCGCCTGTGACGCGCTCCTGTCGGCTTGTGGGCTCGGCGACCTCGGCGCGGTCTTCGGCACCGCCGACCCGCGCTGGTCCGGCGCGTCCGGCGTCGACCTGCTGCGCGAGGTGGCCCGGCGGGTGGACGAGGCCGGCTTTACGATCGGCAATGTCGCCGTCCAGATCATCGGCAACCGCCCGAAGATCGGCAAACGCCGCGGCGAAGCGGAGAAGACCCTCACCGAGGCTTTGGGCGGCGCTCCGGTCACCGTCTCCGCCACCACCACCGACGGCCTGGGACTGACCGGCCGCGGCGAGGGCCTCGCCGCCATCGCCAACGCCCTGGTCCTCCCACCCGCCTGACGGGTTCTGCCCACGATCGCTATTGCTGCGCGGGGTGGACCGTGCCGGTCACCTCGCCGAGGGTGATGCGGGAACCGGAGGCTCCCGGAGCCTGGGCGCGGATCGTGACCGTGTCGCCGTCCTCCAGGAACGTGCGTTCCGTCCCGTCGGCCAGTTCCAGGGGCTCGCGGCCGTTCCAGCTGAGTTCGAGCATGCAGCCGCGCTGATCGCGTTCCGGGCCGGAGACCGTCCCGGAGGCGAACAGGTCGCCGGTGCGCAGCGGGGCACCGTTGACCGTGGCGTGGGCCAGTTGCTGCGGCGGCGTCCAGTACATGGACGCGAACCGCGGGCGCGTCGCCACCTGACCGTTGATCAGGACCTCCAGGTAGAGGTCCAGGCCCCACGGCTCGTCGCACTTCAGGTACGGGAGCGGAGCCGGATCCTGGACGGGCGGGGAGACGCGCGCCGGCTCCAGCGCCGCGACCGGCACCACCCACGAGGAGATCGACGTCGCGAACGACTTGCCGAGGAACGGGCCGAGCGGCTGCGACTCCCACGCCTGCAGGTCACGGGCGCTCCAGTCGTTCACCAGGACGAACCCGAACACGTGATCGCGGAACGCGCCCGCCGGGACGCCGCGCCCCGCGCTGGACGGGACGCCCGCGACGAATCCCACCTCCGCCTCGAAGTCCAGCCGCAGCGACGGCCCGTAGGACGGCTCGGGATCGCCCGGCGTCCGGCGCTGCCCCGACGGGCGGATGATCGGCGTCCCGGACGGGTACACGGTGCCCGCGCGGCCGTGGTAGCCGACCGGCAGCCGCTTCCAGTTGGGCCTCAGCGGCTCGTCGTGCGGCCGGAAGATCCGGCCGGTGTTCGTGGCGTGGTGCTCGGACGAGTAGAAGTCGACGTAGTCCGCGACCTCGAACGGCCGCAGCAGTTCCACGTCCGCGACGGGGATCAGGTGCGGCTCGACCCGGTCGCGGTACGACTCGTCGGTGAGCAGTTCCGTCAGCCGGTCCCGGTTCGCCCGCCAGGCCGGACGTCCCGCGACCATGAAGGCGTTGAGCGACCCGGACGCGAAGTACCGGCGGTCCTCCACCAGGCCCGCGGCGGACAGCTCCGCGAGGTCGAGGACGCGGTCGCCGATGGCGACACCGACACGCGGAAGCTCCCTGGGCCGGGAGAAGATCCCGTACGGCAGGTTCTCGACGCCGAAGCCGCCGTCCGCACTGCCTTCAACCCACGAAACGGTCGTCATGGAGACTTATCTTCCCCGGCGATTCCCTTTCATCCGGTGCGTGCCGGGACCTGCGGTGGTCATCCCACCCGGGTGGAAAAGGGGGCTTTCCTGATCAGGTCGAGGGTGCTCAATGCGGTGCCCAGGCCGGGGACGGCGAACGCGGTAAGCAGGCCGCGGGCGGCTTGTGCCTCGTCCCCGGTGAGCGACCCGAGGTCGGCGGTCACGCCGGTGGCATCGCGGCGTCCGAGCGTCCGCTGGACGTCGCCGTCACCGGCCGCGGCCTGCGCCGTGGCCAGCAGCACCGTCGGAAGGCTCCGTACGGGACCGGAGCAGGTGATCGGCACGTCACGCTCGGCGCAGGCCGAGATGAACGCCGCCGTCGCGGAGGCCGGGCCGTCCAGCCGGAAGTCGGCGCCCAGCGGGGCGCCGTGGGCCCGGGCGGCGGCGATGCGGTCCAGTGCGTCCCGCCAGCCGGGCGAACGGCGCACCTCGATGTGCGCGGGGACGCCGGACGGGAGCCGGGCGAGCGTGACGGCGGCGGCCCGCGCCTGGTCCGCGTCCTCGGGGAGGGCGAGCCGCACTGACGCGGGCCGGACGCGGGGCTCCGCGCGCATGGCGTCCAGCGCCTCGTCCATGGGGGCACGACCTGGCGGGAGGAGCGCGGCGTCGTCGACGAGCCGGGCTAACAGGGCACTCATGCCGGTCCACTACCCGTGGACCCGCCTCTTATGGGATCCCCGCGCGAGCGTCCCGCCCTAGTCGGCGGGCGGGGTGGGGCCGCTGCGGAAGTTGCTGGACGGCGGCGGGTTCCAGTCCTTGTCCGGGCGGTCGCCGGCGTCGGGGTCCTCGGCGCGGTCGGCGGGCGGGTCGTCGTGGTCGTCCTCGTCCGTGCCGTGGGGCACGGGCATCACGATGTCCGGACGGGTCGTCGCCGCGACCGGGCGCTCCTCCGCGGGCTCGTGGTCGCGGCCCCGGACGAGCTCGACGTCCGTCGGCAGGAACGCGGGCGGCGAATCCAGCGGCGGGCGCGGCTCCGGCAGCGGGTCCAGCGGCGGCGCGGGCTCGGACGACAGGCCCTCCCCGTACGCGGCGGGCTCGAACTCCCGCGGCGCGGTCTCCTCGGGGGCCGGTTCGGGCTCCTCGGCCTGGAACGGCAGGATCGGCTCGCGCTCGTGCTCCGGCTCCGGCTCGTGCTCGGGCTCGTGTTCGTCCAGGAAGGTCAGGGGCGACTCCGGTTCCGCCTCTTCGGCCGCCGCCTCCAGCGCCAGCGGGGGCGGCGTGGGCTCCAGGACCTTGACGTGGCCGCGCTGCGTGTCGACGGGAGCGGCCTCCTCGTCGGCGGGCCGCGCCACGCGGATCTGCTTGAACATCGTCAGCCACAGCCAGACGGCGATCACCAGCATGACGTGCGGTGCCACGGCCACGCCCACCCGCAGCGGGTCGTCCGGGAGCGAGCCGAACCCCCGGACCGAGTGCTGGACGGAGATCGCCGCGCCCCCGGCGACGAGGAGCAGCAGCAGCGTCCAGCGGAGCAGCCGCGTCCACCAGCGGGCGTTCCTGGTGACGACGAGCGACAGGATCGTCAACGCGGTGAGGGTGTCGGCCATGACGGGGTACAGCGGCGCCCAGCGGCGGCTCACCCGGCCGGCGACGGCGAGTTCGCGGAGCATGGCGTAGGTCAGCGCGAACGCCGCGCCCGCCAGCGCGGCGACGACGAGGCCGGCGACGGCCGTGAGCAGCCGCCGCTGCGCGAGGGTGTACCGGGGGCCGCCGGGCCGGGTGGGATCAGATGGCATGGCTCTCGTTCCGGAAGGGAGGGTTCCTCCGCCGAGATTAACCAGCCCGGGCCGCGCCGAACCGCAACTTCTTGGTGATCACCATGTCGCTGCGCACGATAAGTGGGGAGACGTACGGTATTGGTGACCACAGGGCAGGGAGGGCAGCGATGCCGTACGGCAGGTTCGCGGGTGTGACGCGGGCCCGCACGGCCGGGTAGTCGGCGGTGGCGCCGCCTCGGGACCGGCTCGGCGAGCCGGTCCGGACCTTCGACGGACGTGCCGCGAGCCGCCGCACGTGGGCGTGGCTCGCGCTGCTCGGCCTGGCCGCGCTGGCGCTCATTCCCGCGGCCATCGCGTACCTGAACGACCGCTTGTGGTGGGTGGGCGTCCCGGCGCTCGTCCTCTCGATGGGGTACGCGGGCGCCGTCGGATGGATCGCCGGACGGGACCGCCCGCGCGTCCGCGGCCGCGTCGCCTGCCTCTACACCGGCGGCCTCGCGGTCAGCGGGCCGGGCGGTGAGGCCGGCTACACCTGGGACGAGCTCGTCTCCGTGACGGTCGCCGGGGTTCCGGGCGGCCCGGGCGGGCGCATCCGGTGGCGTTTCGCGATCGTCGCGGACGACGGAAGCGTGCTGCGCCTCGGCGACGACATCCCGGACGTCCGGATCCTCGGCGTGACGGTCGCGGAGGAGGTGACGGCCCGGATCGTCCCGCGGCGGCTGGCGGCGGTGCGGGCGGGGGAGCCCGTGCGGCTAGGCCCGTTCACCGTGCGTCTGGGCGGCGTCGAGAAGGACGGCGAGCGGCTGCCGTGGAACGCCGTCCGCGATGTGGCGATCGAGAACGGCCTCGTGACCGTGCACGCGCGTCCCGGCCGGATGGACCTGATCACGGTCGCCTCCCAGATGCCGGACGCGCTCGCGTTCACCGTGCTGTGTCACCAGGTCAGAGAGCTGGCCGAATCTTCGTGAAGAATTCTCCGCCGGGTATGTCGAGAACCGGCGGGCCGCTCCGATCCTTCCGTGACGGCCCGCGAACGGGGGCCGCCCGACGACGAGGAGAGACCACATGAAGTACATGCTGCTGATCTTCAACCGCCCCGGTTTCGTCGAGGAACTGGCCGAGGCTGAGCGCGACGCGCTGTTCGCCGAGGTCGGCGCGATCATGAAGGAGCTGACCGAGTCCGGCGAGTGGGTCGGCGGGGAGGCGCTCGCGGACCCGTCCACCACCAAGACCGTGCGGGAGCGGGGCGGGCAGCCGGCGGTGACGGACGGGCCGTTCCTGGAGGCCAAGGAGCACTTCGCCGGCTACCTCACCGTCGACTGCGAGTCGGAGGAGCGGGCGGTCGAGATCGCCAGGCGCTGGCCGGACGTCCGGTACGGCGGGCACATGGAGGTCCGGGCGATCATGAGCGAGGCCGGGACGGAGATGTGAGCACGTTCCCCGGCCCGGACGGCGGTGCCGCCGAGGACCTGCTGCGCACCCTCGCTCCGCAGGTCCTCGGCACGCTCGTCCGGCGGCACGGCGCCTTCGACGCGTGCGAGGACGCCGTGCAGGAGGCGCTGCTCGCCGCCGCCGTCCAGTGGCCGGGGGACGGCGTTCCGGAGAACCCGCGCGGCTGGCTGCTGACCGTCGCGTCACGGCGGCTCACCGACCAGTGGCGCGGCGAGCGGGCCCGCCGCGACCGCGAGGCCGCCGTCTTCGCGGAGGAGGTGCCCGAGCCGGGCCCCGACGAGGACCGGCCCGGCGAACGCGACGACACCCTCACCCTGCTGTTCCTGTGCTGCCATCCGGCGCTGTCGCCGTCGTCGCAGGTCGCGTTGACGCTGCGGGCGGTCGGCGGGCTGACCACGGCGCAGATCGCCCGGGCGTTCCTCGTCCCGGAGGCGACGATGGCGCAGCGGGTCAGCCGCGCCAAGCAGAAGATCAAGTCGGCCGGGGCCCGGTTCGTCCCGCCGCCCCCGGACGAGCGGGACGAACGGCTGCGGGCCGTCCTGCACGTCCTGTACCTGATCTTCAATGAGGGCTACACGGCGTCCAGCGGGCCCGACCTGCAGCGCGGCGACCTCACCGCCGAGGCGATCAGGCTCACGCGGGCGCTGCACGACCTGCTGCCGGGCGACGGCGAGGTCGCGGGGCTGCTCGCGCTGATGCTGCTCACCGACGCCCGGCGCGCGGCCCGGACGGGCGGCGGCGGGCTGCTGGTCCCGCTCACCGAACAGGACAGGACGCTCTGGAACGCCGCGGCGATCGAGGAGGGCACCGCGCTGGTCACCGACGCGCTCACCTGGTCGCCGCCCGGCCCGTACCAGCTCCAGGCCGCGATCGCCGCCGTGCACGCCGAGGCCGCGCGGCCGGAGGACACCGACTGGCCGCAGATCCTCGCGCTGTACCGGCTGCTGGCGCACCTGTCCCCGAACCCGATGGTCACGCTGAACGAGGCGGTGGCGCTGGCGATGGTGGACGGTCCGGCCGCCGGGCTCGACCTGCTGCGGCCGCTGGACGGCGACGCCCGGATGTCCGGGCATCACCGGCTCGCCGCCGTCCGGGCCCATCTGCTGGAGATGGCCGGCGACCTGCCGGCCGCACGAGACGCGTACCGGGCCGCGGCGCGCACCACGACCAGCCTGCCCGAGCAGCGCTACCTGGAGTCCCGCGCCGCCCGGCTCAACGGAGGAGATGACGATGGGAAGTCTTGACGTTCCCGGTGCGAGCCTGCACTACGAGGTGCGCGGTTCGGGTCCGGTTCTGCTGCTGATCTGCGGCGGGATCTACGACGCCGCGGGCTATGCCGGCCTCGCCGGGCTGCTCGCCGACCGGTACACGGTCGTGACGTACGACCGGCGCGGCAACTCGCGCAGCCCGCTGTCCGGGCCGCCCTCGACGCAGCGCGCCGAGGTGCACGCCGACGACGCGTCCCGGCTCCTCGCCGAGGTCGCGGACGGGCCGGCCTTCGTGTTCGGCAACAGCTCGGGCGCCCTGATCGGGCTGGAACTGGCCGCACGGCATCCCGAGCGGGTGCGGGCGCTGGTCGCCCACGAACCGCCGCTGCTCGGGCTGCTGCCGGACGCGGCGCACTGGGAGAAGGTGATCGCGGACGTGGAGCGCGCCTACCGGGACGGCGGCGCCGGCCCCGCGATGGGGACGTTCGGCGCCGCGATGGGCATGGCGGGCGGTGACGACGGTGACCAAGGCTCGGAGCCGCCGACCGCGGAGATGATGGAGATGTTCGCGCGCTTCGAGAAGAACACCGACTTCTTCATCGGGTACGAGGTGCCCGGATTCGGGCGTTCGTTGCCCGATGTGGAGGCGCTGCGCGGGTCGCCCGTCCGGATCGTCCTGGCGGCGGGGGAGAAGTCCGCGGGCGAGCCGCCGCACCGGGCGACGCTCGCCCTCGCGGAGCGGCTCGGGACGCGCGCCGAGATCTACCCCGGCGACCACGGCGGTTTCGGGACGGAGGCCCCGGCGTTCGCCGCCAGGCTGGACGAGACGTTCTCGACGGCATGACCGGACGGCATGACCCGCGCTGTGCGATGCGCCCGCGCGGGTGGACGAGGATCCAATAACCTGTGCCTGTGAGCTTGCGCCTTTACGACACCGGTACCCGTAGCGTCCGCGCGTTCGAGCCCCTGGAAGAGGGCCGCGTGGGGATGTACGTGTGTGGTGCGACTCCGCAGGCATCACCCCACATCGGGCATCTCCGCTCGGGCGTCATCTACGACGTGCTGCTGCGCTGGCTGCGCGCGTCCGGCTACGAGGTGACGTTCGCGCGCAACGTCACCGACATCGACGACAAGATCATCGCAGTGGCGGCGGAGCAGAACGTGCCGTGGTTCGCGGTCGCCGAGGGCAACCAGCGCGTGTTCACGCAGGGCTACGACCTGCTCGGCTGCCTGCCCCCGACGATCGAGCCGCGCGCCACCGGGCACGTCCCGGAGATGATCGTGCTGATGCGGCGGCTGGTCGAGAAGGGGCACGCGTACGCGACGGGCGGCGACGTGTACTTCGACGTCAAGTCGTGGGCGGACGAGTACGGCGCGCTGTCGAACCAGCGGCTGGAGAACATGCGGTCGGCCGGCGACACCCCCAACGAGAACCTGAAGCGCGACCCGCGCGACTTCGCGCTCTGGAAGGGCGCCAAGCCGGGGGAGCCGTCCTGGGAGACGCCTTGGGGGGACGGCCGTCCGGGCTGGCACCTGGAGTGCTCGGCGATGGCGACCAAGTACCTGGGATCGACGTTCGACATCCACGGCGGTGGGGTCGACCTCATCTTCCCCCACCACGAGAACGAGATCGCCCAGTCCCGGGCCGCCGGTGACGGGTTCGCGCGATACTGGCTCCACAACGGGCTCCTCACCGTTGACGGCGAGAAGATGAGCAAGTCGGTCGGGAACGTCGTTCTCCTGCCCGATCTGCTGGGCAAGGCCCGTCCGGTGGAGGTCCGCTACTACCTGGCCTCGGCGCACTACCGCTCGCTCATGGACTACACCGATGCCGCTTTGGCCGAAGCCGTCTCCGCCTACCAGCGGATAGAGGGGTTCGTTACGCGCGCCTCGGAGGTCGTGGGGGCGGGTTCGCCTTCCTCTGTGCCGGCCGCGTTCGCCTCCGCGATGGACGATGACCTGGGCGTTCCGCAGGCGCTGGCGGTGCTGCACGAGACCGTCCGGGAGGGGAACAGCGCCCTCGCGTCCGGCGACCATGACGCGGTGCGGGGCCATCTGGCGGCCGTCCGGGCGATGGCGGAGGTCCTCGGCATCGATCCGCTGTCGCCGCAGTGGCGTTCGTCCGGCGAGAACGATCTCCGTCCCGTCCTGGACGCCCTGGTGGCCGTGGCCCTGGAGCAGCGGCAGGCGGCCCGCGCCCGAAAGGACTACGCGGCGGCCGACGCCATCCGCGACGCCCTGTCGGACGCCGGCGTCGTCGTCGAGGACACCCCGCAGGGCCCGCGCTGGGAACTGAAGCGCGGCTAGCTGCGGATAAAATCAGACGTTCGCGGGGGTTCGTCGCCGTCCCGCTGAGATCTTGAGCCGCCCGGCAGCCGCGAGGGCGAGCGAGCACGCAATCGTCGCGAGGGGCGTAATCGACAATGGCCAAGCGCAAGGGCAAGGGGCCCACCCCCAAGGCCGAGGACCGGCACTGGCACGGCAAGCGCCAGAAGGCCCGCGCCGTCAAGAACTCCAAGCGCACCGGCACCCCGACGGTGGGGCCGGGCGCACGCGCCAAGGCCGCGTCGGAGGGCCGGCCCGCGCCCGGACGTCCCGCCGGGGCACGGCGCGCGACCGGTGAGGTCCCCGAGCTGGTCACCGGCCGGAACCCGGTCGTCGAGGCGCTGCGCGCCGGGGTTCCGGGCACCGCGCTGTACGTGACGTCCGGGACGGACGAGCGGGTGCGCGAGTCGATCCAGCTGGCCGCCGACCGCCGCATCCCGCTGCTGGAGACGGGCAAGAACGAGCTCGACCGGCTGACCGACGGCGCCGTCCACCAGGGCATCGCGCTCCAGGTCAAGCCGTACCGGTACGCGCACCCGGACGACCTGCTCAAGGGCACCGCCCCGCTGATCGTCGCGGTGGACGGGATCACCGACCCGCGCAATCTCGGCGCGATCGTCCGGTCCGCGTCGGCGTTCGGCGCGACCGGCGTCGTCGTCCCGGAGCGGCGCGCGGCGGGGATCACGGCGGGGGCCTGGAAGTCGTCCGCCGGGACGCTCGCGAACGTCCCGGTCGCGCAGGCCACGAACCTCACCCGGCAGCTGAAGGCGTACCAGAAGGCGGGCTGCTTCGTCGCCGGGCTGGACGCGCGCGGCGGCGTGACCGTCGCCGACCTGGAGGTCGCGTCCGGGCCGTTCGTGCTGGTCGTGGGCTCGGAGGGCAAGGGGCTCGGACGGCTCGTCGCCGACACCTGCGACATGCTCGTCACGATCCCGATGCCCGGCAAGGCCGAGTCGCTCAACGCCGGGGTCGCCGCGGGCATCGCCCTGTACGAGGTCAGCCGCCTGCGCTCCTGATCCCCCGGCCGGCACCGCCGGGTTGCCTTAACGGAAATAATCTCAACGTTCAGAGACTTGACGTTGGCGTATCTGCCATGTTGTTATCTCAACGTTGAGATTATTAATGTGAGGTGACCCGGATGACCGCCATCGCGCTACCGCAGGCCCTGCGGACCCGCCACGCGTCCGACCTCGCCCTCGCCGCCTTCGCACCCGCGAGTTGGGGCACCACCTACGTCGTCACCACCACCCTGCTCCCCGACGGCCGCCCGCTGCTCGCCGCCACGATGCGCGCCCTGCCCGCCGGGCTCGTCCTGCTCGCCGTCACCCGGCGCCTCCCGCGCGGCGAGTGGTGGTGGAAGTCGATCGTCCTCGGCCTGCTGAACTTCGGTGCCTTCTTCCCGCTGATCTTCTTCGCCGCCTACCGGCTGCCGGGCGGGGTCGCCGCGACGATCGGGTCCGTCCAGCCGCTGGTCGTGGCGCTGCTGTCGCTCGGCGTCCTGCGGATCCGTCCCGCCCGCGCCGTCCTGTACTCGGCGCTCGCCGGCACCGGAGGCGTCGCGCTGCTGACCCTGAGCTCCGACGCCCGGCTCGACCCGCTCGGCATCGCCGCCATGCTCACCGCAACCTCGCTCATGGCGACCGCGATCGTCCTGGCGAAGAAGTGGGGACGTCCCGAATCGCCGCTGGTCATGACGGGCTGGCAGCTCACGGTCGGCGGGCTGCTGCTCCTGCCGCTCACCCTCGCGACCGAGGGCGTCCCCTCCTCCGTGACCGGTGAGAACGTCCTCGGCTTCGGCTACCTCGGCATCGTCGGGACCGCGATCGCGTACGCGCTGTGGTTCCGCGGCATCGACCGGCTGCCCCCGACGTCGGTGTCCCTGCTCGGCCTCACCAACCCGATGGTCGCCACCCTGGCCGGCCTGTTCATCCTCGGCCAGACGCTCACCTCATGGCAGGTGGTCGGCTTCACGATCGCCCTCGGCGCACTGGTCGCCGGCCAAACCCTTGGCAGGAGGCCGTGACCCGTCCAGGCTGCTCCTCCGTCGCCGGAGAAACGCCTTCTCGGCCTCGTTCTCGGTGAGCCGGACCGCTTCCTCATACTCAACGGCGGCCCTCGCGTCCCGCCCCAGCCGCCTCAGCAGATCGGCACGGACCGCGTGGAACAGGTAGTAACGGCCGAGGTCGAGCCGATCCACCAGGCCCAGCGCGGGCTCCGGCCCCTCGACCTCGGCCACCGCCACCGCCCGGTTGAGCGCGACCACAGGACTCGGCGCCACGACCATCAACTGGTCGTACAGCTCAAGGATCTGCCCCCACCGCGTGTCCCCCGCGTCACTGTGCACCGCGTTGATGGCCGCCTGAATCTGATAGGGCCCGGGCCGATCGATCTCCAGACACCGCCGGACGAGCGCCCGCCCCTCCTCGACAAGCCCCCGATCCCACAACCCACGATCCTGCTCATCGAGCAGAACCAGCTCACCTCGGACAAGCCGGGCGTCCCTGCGCGATTCGATGAGCAGCATCAGCGCCAGCAGCCCTAGCACCTCGGGCTCGTCCGGCATCAACTCCCGGAGAACCCGCCCCAGCCTGATCGCCTCGGCTCCCAATTCCGGACGCCCGCCGTACCCCTGGTTGAACACCAGATAGATGACCGCAAGCACGCCGGAAAGCCGCCCGGGCAGATCGGCGGCCTCCGGCACCCGGTACGGAATCCGCGCGTCCCGGATCTTCGTCTTCGCCCTCACCAGCCGCTGCGCCATCGTCGCCTCCGGCACCAGGAACGCCCGCGCGATCTCCGCCGTCGACAACCCGCCCAGCAGCCGCAACGTCAACGCGACCCGCGCCTGCATCCCCAGCGCCGGATGGCAGCACGTGAAGACGAGCCGCAGCCGCTCGTCCTCCACGGTGTGGACCTCGGCCGCCTCGACCACGTTCACCATCACCGCCTGCGCGTGCTTCCCCGGCCGCGCCGCGTCCCGCCGCAGCCGGTCGATCGCCTTGTTCCGCGCCGTCGTGATGATCCACCCGGCCGGACTGGGCGGCGCCCCGTCCGCCGGCCACCGCCGCACCGCCTCGGTGAACGCGTCCTGGACCGCCTCCTCGGCGACGTCGACGTCACCGAAGACGCGGACCAGAACGGCCACGGCCCGCCCGTGCTCGGCCCGGAAGACCTCCTCGATCACACCTCGCCCTGGAACGGCCGCACCTCCATCGGCAGCCCCGTCACCCGGACGAACCTGGCCGCCACCTTCAACGCCGCGTCCAGATCCTCCACCTTGATGATCGTGACGCCGCCGATGTGCTCCTTGCCCTCCGTCCAGGGCCCGTCCGTCGCGATCACCTCGTCGTCCCGCAGCCGCACCATCGTGCTCGCCTCCGGACCGTGCAGGCCCCTCCCGAACACCCAGCTCTCCTGCCGCTCCAGATCGCGCCGGATCTCCGCGAGCTCCGCCATCACCGGCCCCAGCACCTCCGGCGGCGGGGGGTGGCCCACAGGCTGGATCATGTTGAGCGCGTACAGCTTCATGCGTCCTCCCTCTTCCGGTACGTCGCGATCACGACCCCGGTCGTCGTGATCACCGAGTCCACGAGCCGCAGGTCCTCGCGCGCCTCGCCGAACAGCCTGCGTCCCGTCCCGAGCACCACCGGATGAATCATCAGCAGCCACTCGTCCACGAGCCCCCGCCGCATCAGCCCGCCCGCGAGCTCCCCACTCCCGAGCACCGTCAGCCCCGTACGCTCCTTGACCGCGGCGACGTCCCCCACATCGCCGACGAGCACAGAGTTCTCCCAGGGCAGCGGCTCCCGCAACGTCCTCGACACCACATACTTCGTGACCCGGTTGAGCGCGTCCGTGTACGGGTTCCCGTCCGCCTGCTTGGGCCAGAACCCGTAGAACTGCTCGTACGTCCACCGCCCGAACAGCATCGCCCCGTCCCTGGCCATGCCCTTCGCCATCACGGAGCCCATGACCTCGTCATTCCCCGCGGCGGCCCACCCACCGCGCGAGAACCCGCCCCGCGTGTCCTCGTCCGCCGCCGCCGGAGCCTGCATGACCCCGTCAAGCGACAGATGCTCGACCAGAACCAGCTTCCCCATGCCGATCCCTCCCACTGCCGGCCGGCCCATCGCCGACCTCTCACCCCCTACACGAACGCACTCCCCGAGGATCGACACCCCACCCGGAAAACTTCCCCCGACCCTCCCGAGCGAGCCCCACCCCAAGTCGACTACGATGCGGGACGAGCCCGCCGGCGTAGCTCAATTGGCAGAGCATCTGTCTTGTAAACAGAAGGTTAGGGGTTCAAGTCCCCTCGCCGGCTCCCACGTCAAAGGCCCCTTCCGATCAAGGAAGAGGCCTTTTTGCTAACGGGTTTGCTAACAGCAGCGTCTACGCGACCCCGTCCACCCTGCCGGCAAAGATGGTCGCCGCCTCGGCGAGCTGCTCGTTGACCACGTGGGCGTAGACGCGGAGGGTGATCGCCGGGTCAGCGTGGCCGAGCCGCGCGGCCACCACGTGGACGGGGACGCCCGCCAGGAGCAGCGTCGTGGCGTGGACGTGGCGGAGGTCGTGAAGCCGGGCGTGGGGGAGAGGCTCGACGTTGTCCGCCCCGTTGTGCGCCTTGATCAGCGTTGCCATAAGGGACGAGACCGAGTCCGGGTGGATTGGTCCGCCCCATCCCGTGGTGAACACGTGGCCGTCTTCCGCGCCCTTCCAGAACTCGCCCGCTTTGAGCTTGTCGGCGAGCTGGCGCTTGCGGTGTGCCTTGAGGACGTCGACCGTTCCGGGGTCGAGGCTCACGACGCGGGACCGTCCGCTCTTGGTCGTCCCCTCGATGCGCTCGCCGGCGACGAACGCGACGGAGCCCTTGATGTGGATTGTCGAGCCGTCGAAGTCGACGTCTGGCCACCGCAGGTTGAGCAGTTCCCCGCGCCGGGCGCCGGTGTATGCGGCCAGGCGGAAGAACGCCGAGAGCCGGTGCCCTTCAGCCGAGATGAGGAAGGCCCGGAGCTGCTCGGGCGTCCAGACCTTCCCTGGCTCGTCGTGATGGAGCCGGGGCCGCTTTGCCCGCTCTGTGGGATTGGACGCGATCAGCTCGTCTACCCGGACAGCGTCGCCGAACGCCTTCCGAAGCACCGAGTGCACATGCGCGACCGTCCGGGGAGACACCCCCTTGCCGCTGCGCCCGCCGGTGGTGACGAGGTCGCGGTAGAGCTTGGTGAGCTGGCCCGGCCGGACGGCCTGGAGCCGCAGGCCGCCGATGTTGGGCTTGACGTGACGGTCGATGAGGTACCGGTAGTTGGCCAGAGTCTTGGGCTTGATCTCGACGGCGTGAGCGTCGAGCCACTCGTCTAGGTAGTCGGCGACCGTGATGGAGTTGCGGTCGATGTACTCGCCGCGCCGAGCCTTCACGCGTGCCTCGTCCCGGGCCTCTTTCGCGGCATCCTCGTCGAGGAAACCGCCGACCCACTTCGGCTTGGAGACGCCCGTTTCGGGGTCGGTCACGCGGATGACGTAGTACCAGGTCTTGCCGCGCTTCATGACCCCGTCGCGGAGCCTGGGCTTGCTCTTGGACGGCTTTCGCACCTTGCCGGAGCTGGCGGAGTCGGTCATCACGCAGCCTCTTCCATCAGGGCGTTGACGTAGTCGTTCAGGGCCTTGAGCGGGACGCGGCGTGAGCCGTCGATGCGGATCGACCGGACGGCGCCAGAGGCGAGCAACTCGTAGAGCTTGCTGCGGGAGATGGCCAGCGATTGGGCAGCCTCGGGGACGGTCAGCAGGAGCTTGGTCACGCGGAACTCCGTTCGTAGGTGCTGAGAGCAGGCAGCGGTTTGCCGGTAAGGGCGGCGGTGAGGAGGGCTTCGCCAGGGGTCATGCCTTGGCCGAGGTAGCGCCAGTGCGCGATGACGAGGACCTGGTCGTCGTCGAAGGGCAGGCGACCGGTCGTGACGTCGTCGTCTTGGCGGCGGTTGTGGTCGATGCGGTCGGCGCGCAGGCGGCCGAGGGTGGTCGAGTAGTGGCGGGATTTGGTGGAGAAGTGGCCGCGGAAGCCGAGCATGTGCGCCCATTCGGCCAGCCGCAGCCCGGCGAACTCGTCCACGGCACCCAAGCGGAGGCATTCGGCGATGAGCCGCCGCGCATGGGTGCTGATGGGTAGGTCGGCGAGGTCATCGGTGGGGCGTATGCGTCGGTCGAGGGTGCCGACGCACTCAGCGGCCTTGGTGGCGTATTTGGCGATGTAGCCCGCCACCGCGCTGTCGGTCAGTTCCCCGCTGGTGGTGATGGGCCGGACGTCGATCTGTGAGCCCCACACGTGGTCTTTGGCCGGGACATCGCCCGCCGCCGGACTCGTCACGGTCACGGCTCCGGCCGCGTGGTCGACGGCGGCCTTGAGGAGGTCGAGGGTGGCCCAGGCAGGGGGTTCGGCGTTGGGGCCGTTGGGTCCGTCGAGGCGGATGACGGCGTGGAAGTGGACCAGGCCGCGCCGCTGGTATTCGGCGACCTTGGCGAACGACACCGTGAGCACCTCACGGAGATCGGACACCCGCAGGCCCGCCGAGCGTGCGAGGTAGCGGCGGAACGCCATGGTGAATCGGCGCCACAGTTCAGGTGCGTGCGCGTTCCACAGCACTGCCCCGGCGTAGTCGAAGCAGTCGCCGCAGATCGGCTGCCCGAGCCGAGGGTCCCCGTCGGAGTGCCGGACGGTGCACGACACCGGCCGCCCGTGCGGACACGTCCCGCCGTTCCGTCGAGGGCGGCAGGCGACCACGGCGCCGGTCTTGCCGGTGCGACGGGTGTGGACCGGGCCAAACGAGGGCGCGGTGAGGGTGACGAACGCGGCCGGGTGCGAGGTCACAGAGGCAGGGACGCCTTTGCCGCCGACCAGTCCGGCGCGGACGAGTTGGTAGGTGTCGGCGCGGTAGGTCTCGGCACACGCTGGACACCGCGAGGCGCGGCGGGTCTTGCACGCCACCCGCAGCACCCCGCCTGGCTCACGCGCGGTGGAGTAGTGGTGCAGGATTTCGCCGGTCTGGGGGTCGAGGTGGGTGACGCGGCCGCGCAGGTGGACCGGTTGGGCACAGCCGCCGGTGGAGTGCGCGCGGCGCGCCCAGGCCCGGAAGTCGGCCCGGTTGTAGCGGGCGGCCATGTCACGCGCGGCTACACCGGTGATGTGCGGGGCCGGGGCGGGATCGGGCACGATGTACGGGTCTCCTGTCTGTCTGAGGGATGGGTGGGGGGATGGGCCCGGTGTGGCCGCACTGCTTGCCGGCGACGGCGGCCACGCCGGGCGAACTCAGAACGCCGAGGTGAACCGGGCGAGCCCGTCGGCGACGAGGGCCAGGCCGTGGGCGATGGCGCGGACGGCAGCGGCGGCGTGTTCGGGATGGCGGACGGCGAACAGGCCCAGGACGAGCCAGAAGCAGCCGAAGGCGCAGCGACGCAGAAACATCGGTGCCTCCCTGTCAGGTGTGGCCGTGGCCGTTGCAGTCGGCGCAGGTGGACCCGTCGGAGGCGACGCCGCCCCCGCCGCAGGTTCCGCACACCCAGCCCAGGACGAGCCGGACGGGCAGCGTTCGCGCGTGGGGGACAAGGCGCATCAGGAGACCACCCGCCCGTTGATCAGGTGCCCGTGCTGGTCATCGCGGGTGGCCTGGTCGCTGCCGAGGACGATGTTGTCCCGGTAGCTGGCGCGGGCCTGGTGGTCGCGCTTCTGCCGTTCGGGGATGTGCACGATCCGGTAGCTGGCGCGGCCGAAGGTCTTTTCGGCGATGTAGTGCCCGCCGTCGGGACGGTCGTCGATGACCGTGACGCCCAGGAGGTCGGCGACCTGGTCGACCAGCGCCGCCGCTGAAGCGTCGTCCCCGGTGCGGGTGAACATGTGGAAGGTCTCGCCGTACTCGTTGACCGGCACGGCCGGGTTGGCCTCCAGGAAATCGGCCAGGGCGCAGGCCCGCAATGGTCTGGTGCCGGGCGAACAGGTCACCGGGCACCACCGGCGCCGCAGCGGCCGGGCCGGTCAGGTCGGTGGGGTTGGCGTGGGTGGTCATGGCGGATTCCCTCCAGGCGGGTTAGGAGACGGGCGCGGTTTCGGTGCGGATCTGGCGGAGCAGGTCAGAGGCGAGCTGGTTGGACACGCCGAGCCGGGCGCGTAGTGCGTCCCGGGTGATCGGCTGTCCGTGCTTGGTCTCGTGTTCGGTGGCGACGCGGCGCGCGAAGTCGACCAGCGGCCCCGCCGACCCCGAAGGGGAAGCCTCCGAGGACACGGCCGCCGGAATCGGGGATGGGGACGAGGAGGGCGCGGCGGTCTGGTCGGCCGGGACGGGGATGGTGGTCTGTCCGTCCCGCTCGTCCTCGCCCCGGCTGGTGTCGTCCTGGTCGGGCTGGACGGCCGGGACGGGGGCGGCGACGGTGGGACGGTCGTCCTCCCACGCCACCCACGGCGATGAGGACGAGGACGGGTCCGGGCGGCCGAAGGACGCCGGGACGGTCGAGGCACGAGCCGTCGTGCGGGTGCCGGCTTTGCGGCGTTCCAGCATGGAGACCGCGACCAGGAACGCGCCCGCGGGGGTGCCGGCGGTGATCCAGCCCCAGACCGAGGGGTCGGCCTGGGCGAGGTTGGCGGCCAGCGACAGCAGGACGCCGCCGACCAGGACCACGGTCGGCCACGACAACCGCCCGGTCTGGCGGCCGGTGCGCTTGTCCCGCTGACGCTCGCCAGCAGCCATCACGCAGGTCAGGTCGATGCACACCGCGATGGCCCAGGCCATCCACCCGCGTTGGCCGTGTTCGGTGGCGGTGTCGCGGATGTGGGTGAACGACCCCGCCGCCGCGATCCCGGCCAGGACGACGACCGGCCCCGAGTCGGCGACCGCACCGACCAGGCGCCTTGTCACGCCGCCCGCCCAGGGATCTCGTCCGGCCGCGCGCCATGTTCGCCGCAGTTGTGCGCGTCTGCCCAGCCGTCAACCTCGGCCGCATCCGATGAGGCGAACGAGCGGACGCATCCCTTGCAGATCGCCACGTGCAGTTCCCGCAGCCCGCCCCAGCCGATCGCCTGCGGCAGGACGACCGAGGACGAGGACGAGGACCAGGACGAGGACGGGAAGGGGAGAGGACGGGGACGGTGACGCAGGACGATCATCATCGGGGAGCCTCCACAGGGGCGTTTTCGGCATGGGTCGGGTAGGGACGTGGCGTGATCGGGGCTCACGCCGAGCCGCAAGCGAACGAAGGAGGGGAGGGGAGCGGCCGGTTATGCGGCCGGGTTGACGGCCGGGACGGAGCCGATCAGCGCATCCCAGTCCGGGGTCAGGTAGGAGAAGTCACGGGCCGCCTGCTCGGCCGAGTGCTCGGAGACGAACACCGACCGGGCGCGGTGCCACGTTCCGTCCTGCCCGGCGACCACGCACACGCCGGGAGTCTCGGCGGGGATGGCGCGCGCTGCGTCCAGGGCGGCCGGGTCCAGGTCGCCGAGGGTCATGTTCGCTGTCTCCGGATCGTTGACCCGATGGCACACCCGCCCCGACAGTTGCGCGCGCAGGGCGGTGACACCGGGGCCGAGGTCGGAGCCGATCCGTTGCCCGCAGACGATCAGGTACACGGCGAACGCGCGGCCGAGCTGTGCCACCCGCAGCAGCGCGGTAGCGGTCTTGGACACCTCCTCCTTCTCGGACTTGTCCGCCATCAGGAACAGTTCGGCGACCTCGTCCACCAGGACGACGACCGGCACCGGTCGCAGGTCCTCCGGGAGCGTCCAGACGTTGCGGGCCCCGTGCGCGCGGCAGGTCGCCATGCGGTTCTCGACCTCGCCGACCAGATCGGCCAACAGGTCGACGGACTCTTTGCGGGTGGTGGCCAGCGCCGACAGCCGAGGGGCGTAGGGGGTGAACTCCACCCCGCCCTTGAGGTCGAAGCCGACCAGGGCGACCGGTTGCGGAGCCAGGCCCTTGATGAGGGCGTTGGCGAGGTTGGACTTGCCGGACTGTGTCGCCCCGGCGTTGAGCCAGTGCGGCACCGTGCGGAAGTCGATCAACCAGTCGTGCCCGTTCTCCAGCTTCCCGGGCCGCACTGTGAGCAGTTCGCCGGTTTCGGGTTCGGTGACCACGTCCACCAGCGGGTCACGCATGGTCGCCCACAGAGTCACGTAGCCGGGCCGGACGTCAACCACCCGCACCGAGTGCACCCGCCAGGCGTGCGCGATCCCCTCGGCCGCCTTCTCGTAGTCGGCCGGGACTTGCCCGTCGTGCAGCCGCAGCCGCATCCGCCACCCAAGCCGGGTCGGACGGAGCAGGCCGAGGCGGGGGGAGCGTTCGACGTCGACCCGCCGCACCCGCCGCTTGTGCTCCACCACCGTGGCCGCCGAGCGAGACGCCGGGCCCAGGACCGGGACGGCGTCGAGGGTGAGCCGGAACCGCCGCCGCTGCCGGGTCAGCTTGCAGCCCGCCGCGACGTGATGCCAGCTCAGATACACCAGCACCGCCCGCGCCGGGAACCCCACGGCGTACCAGAACGACACCGGGTGGTACCGGCGCCAGGCCCAGAGCCCGGCCGCCGCAGCGGCCAGGACCCCGAGCACCACCAGCAGGTCAGTCATGACCGGGCCGCCGATCAGGCCACGCCCGCCGCAGCGGACGAGTCCGACGACCCCGACGCCGAAGCGACCGAGACGGGCGCGATGCGTTCGGCACGGAACGCCACACCCCACCGCTTCTCACCGCCAAGAACCGCCTCCCACGGGAACGCCACCAGCCCTACCGGCGTGACGACCTCCCCGATCGTCACCGTCTGGTCGCCGGTCACCGCGACGTTGAGCAGGTCAACCCGCCCCATCGCGTCGGCGGCCGACAGGCCGACGGTGAACACGGTCTGGCCGTTGCGGTCGGTCTTGACCTCGCCCGTGTCCTGGTTGACGAGCTTGGGACGCGGCGGGGAGACGCACACGAACGTCATGGCCGACACGTCCACTGGAATGTTGCGCATGAAGAACCTTCCTGTCGTCCACCCCCCTAGACACTGCGGTCCAGCCCATTCCGAGAGCAGACTGTCTAGGGGGGTACACAATCAAGGTAAGCGATGTTGCGCCAACTGTCTAGGGGGGTGCACAGATCTCGAAAGATCTAATCCTGGACGGCCCAGTAGACGGCGGTGGCGTCATCGGAAGCCTTGCCGCGCGGCCAGCGGGCTCCGTCCGGGTCGGTCGACTCGGCCTCACGCGTCCGTGCGATCAGCTCATCCGGACCGCCCTTGCGGAGGATCGCGAGCAGGTCAGGCCAGGTCATCAGGGCGAAGCGGTCGGCCAGCCGACTGGCACCGTCACTCAGCAGCGCGACCGCGTCCAGGTCCACGAGCGGTGTCGACCCGGTCAGTGCCTCACTCGCCGCTTCCGGTTTAGTGCTCGCCACCCAGAAGCCGCCAGGCCGATTGCGGTACGAGGCGAGTTGCTCGACTCGACTCCGCAGGAATCGCGCGTGCTCGTCGGAGTCGACGGGGGAGGGGCGGTCCGGCTCGTCCAGCCGCGCGACCACCTCAGCCAGCCGGCCATCGGTGATGACCGCCGGCCCCTGGTCCGGCCGGTCGAGGACGAGAACAGAGTCCGAGAGCACCAGGTGTTCCAGCCGCTCGTCATGCACACGCGCAAGAGCCACAGTCGCCGAAGGTGATCCGGGATGCCGAAGGTCGCAGGTCGCCGCGTGCATCGCGTTGACGCGCTCGATGCTCACCGCGAGCGCCTCGCCCAGGCCGAGGCGCTTGTCCGTGGCAGCGGCCAGGAGCAGCCCGCCGAGGTTGAGCGCGTACCAGGCGACCGAGTGCACACACCCCGACTCCAATCCCGCCGGGCTACCCGCCCCGTCGACGACCAGCAGCAGGCCCGGTGCCGCCGCCGCGAAGTCCTCGTTGTCCCGGTCGGGACGTCCCGGTTCGCTGGCGATCAGCACCCGCATTCGTCCTCCGTCAGGCCGACGCCTCGTCATGCCGGTAGATCGGCGTGAGCAACTCCGTGCGGACCGGCTCATGGGTATCGGAGGCGTACTCAGTACCGACCACGACCGAGAACCGCCCGTTGCCGACCTGCCCCCACAGGCTGCCGATGTCGGTCGTCAGCAGATGCACGACACCCAGCGACCCCTCAGGGTGGATACCCGCGATGGCGATGAAGCTGCCGTTGCCGTCCGGCCGAGGCAGACGCCCCAGGTACCCCACGTCATATGAACGAGGCGGGTCGTCCTCCTGCCCGGACCGGATCTCGTCCCCGGTCCGTTTGTCGCGCAGCAGCCAACCGGCGTCATCCCGCTCCCACTCGATGACGGGATCCTTGTCGTACGCCTCCTGCATTGCCGGCGACATCCGGGGTCCGCAGATCACCAGCAACCCGGCCCGGTTCAGATCGATCCCCCCATCAAGCGCCACATGGTCGGAGGCCACCGACAGGTCAAACGTCCGGGCCAGATCTTCGAGCCGCTGCCCGGTCCGAAGGTCGTCCAGCGCAACGTACGTCCGGTCGCTGGCAGGGTCGGGCCGCAGGGGAGTCACCACGGTCACCTCACCGGAGCCGAGGAACGCGCCCTCAGGTGCCGGCCCTGTGTGCCGGATCTGATGAATGCGCCCGCGGCTCAGGCCCGCAGCCTGCGCGATCTGCGCGTAAGACATCCCCTGCGCGTGCAGATCCTGAATCAGCCGCCGCCGCAGCCGCGCCAGTTCGGTGACCTCCTGCTGTGCCTCCGCCAGGCGTTCGGTCGCAGCACGCAGCAGCTCGTAAGGGTCGTCGATCTGCGCGATGCGCTCCAACTCGCCTGGCATGACACCTCCTCCAGCCTTCACCAGGGAGTCTAGGACCCTAGACACTACGCCGGGAAGCTCATGGCCGGTTGAGGAGCTGACAACGCGCAGGCGTCGCCGCCGTCGGGGGATCGGAGGCCCGCTCACATGGACGCGCCGACGATGTCCGCCCAGACTCGCCGCCCGACCCGGAGCCGCTCGCTTCCCCAAGCCTTGGACACCGTCTCCACGATGAGCAGGCCACGACCCGACACGGCATCGACGCCGAACGGTTCATCGTTGACGGTCGGCTCAGTGTGCGCGCCGAAGTCGACGACGCCCACCCGAACATGCTCGCTGTGGACTGCCAGTTCAAGAACGAACTGGCCGCCCTCCTCGCCACTCGCCGTGTGCTCAACGGCGTTCGTGCAGAGTTCGCTGACGACCAGTTCCACCGTGTCGACCAGGTCATCCGGGCTGCGGTCGACCACGAACGCCCGGGTGAAGGCCCGAGCGTCGCTGATCGATTCGCGTCGGCCCGCGAACAGACGGGACAAGCGTTCCACGTCGATCACCATCCGCGCGTCTAGGGGGCTACACACCCCAAGGGAGACGCAGCGTATGACAGATCTAGGGGGCTATTCAATACACTCAGTGAATAAAGCCTAGAGTCTCCCGCAGATCACGCGCAGCGTCCTCCACAAGCGCCCGCGCGGAATCCCCGAACACCGCCGCCCGCTCGAACCCCTCGAAGATCTCCACGTACGCCCGCACCTCATCGGCGTTGGTCAAGGTCATCTCACGCGTGAAGGTCTCCACGGTCACGGCCGCATCGTCGTACACCGTGAACCCGTGCAAGGGCACACGAGGCGCGATCTCCTGAGGCACAACCCCCAGCCGAACACCCTCCAGCCCCGACACCGCCAAGAGATGCGCCAACTGCCCCGCCATGCACTCACCCGACCCCGGCCACGTCCGCAGCGCAGCCTCACTCACCACGAACGAGAACCGCCGCTCCTCACCCTCCAACGAGGGCCCCGCCGAGGCGCCGGCCCCCGCAGCGGCCGCATACTCCGCCGTCCACAACAGCCGCGGGATGAGCATCGCCTCAAAGGCCCGCACCGACCGAGCCCCACACGCCAGCTCCACACCCGCCCCGGCCCGGAACGACACCCCGGCATCACTACGACGGGGAGTCGTCTCCGCGTACGCCTCACGCACGAGCCCGGCGAGCCGCTCGACCTCATCAGGCCCCAACTCCAGAGCCCGGAACAACCGCGCCACCACATCCGGATCAGAAACCCGCCGCCCGGTCTCCACCCGAGACACCGTCGGCTGAGGCACTCCAGCCCGCGAAGCCAGGCCAACACCGGACAACCCCGCCGCAGTACGCAGCCGCCTAAGCTCCCGACCGATCTCCCGCAGCCGCTCCTCACCCATAACCGAGCGTTCTACCACCCCAGACCCTCACCCACGGCCACGACCACAACACCCGCACTACTGGACGATCTTCTCCTGGGAGCCAGGATTGCGGGGTTGTCAATCGATATCGGCCAGGACGTGCACCGAAAAGAAGAACCCCTGGCGGGACGGCATCAAGCCGTACCGCCAGGGGCCCATGTAGCTGTTCAAGGCTTTACAGGATGGCTCAGCCAGTCCTGTGCTGCCGTATCAGGAGTTGGTTACTCCTTGTCGCGGTTTCCCGTCATGGCGCTGATGTCGCCCACGCTCAGGCCCGACGTCCCCCCACGGGGGTTGGTGTCGACCGTGATGGCCTCACCGCTGCCGTTCTCCGGCAGGTCGAGCGGGCACGCCTCGCCCTCACTGCCGCTGCCGGTGGACTGTCCGTCAGTCGCTGCCATGTTCTCATCCTTCTTTCGTATGTCCGCATCTCCGCAGTGCGGAGGAAGCGGGTCCCGTTTGGGACTGTGCACTTAAGATCGTTTGGCTCAGACCTCGATCGGCAAGTGAAGTTTCGAGCCAAGTCACAAGATGCGGCGCAAGTCACAGCTGTCGAGAGGACCGGCAGGGCGGCCACAAGACCTGCCGGACAGGCCTGTTGCCGGGCAGCGCCGCACGCGGGAGTGTCCTGTCCCGGGACAGGACACAGGGCACCCGCCCACACACAGGGCACCCGCCTGTGTGCAACCTCCTTGTGCAACCTCCTGTGTGCAACCTCCTGGCGGATGAGAACTTTCTCTACGTCTTCAAGGGCGCCCGCTACGCGGCCGCCGCCGGGCGGTCCGGGCCGGGCATGCGGCCTCTCCGGGCCGACCCGCCCCGGCCGCCCGGCTCGAAGGGATCACCACTCATGAACGTACTGAATGTTCCCGATCACAGCCTGGGGAACAACCATGGCCGCGCCCCTTAGCAGCGCAATTGGCTCCGTAGTGATTAGCACAGCCGCGAGGATTCGCTGACACCTATCCGCCGGGGATTGAGCAAAGAGACCTTCTAGGGCCTGCGCCTGCTGATAGGGGTCGGTGATGGAGCGGGCGGTGTGGTCGGCTCGCTCCAGCTCCCCGGCCTGGACGAGCGCTCTCACCAGACTGGTCAGCGCCTCCGCCTGATGGCGGGGGTTGGTGATGGAGCGGGCGGTGTGGTCGGCGTCGGTGGCGATCTGGCGAGCTTGCTCCAACTCCCCAGCCTGGACGAGCGCCCCAACCAAACTGGTCAACGCCCCCGCCTGCCGATGGGGGTCGGTGATGGAGCGGGTGATCTGGCGAGCCTGCTCCAAGTCCCCAGCCTGGACGAACGCCCCAACCAAACCGGTCAACGCCCACGCCTGAAGATCGGGGTCGGTGATGGAGCGGGCGGTGTGGTCGGCTCGCTCCAGCTCCCCGGCCTGGACGAGCGCCCCAACCAAACTGGTCAACGCCCACACCCGCTGGCGGGGGTCGGTGATGGAGCGGGCGGTGTATTCGGCGTCGGTGGCGATCTGGCGAGCCTGCTCCAACTCCCCAGCCTGTACGAGCGCCCCAACCAGACTGGTCAGCGCCTGCGCCTGATGGCGGGCGTCGGTGATGGAGCGGGCAGTGTGGTCGGCGTCGGTGGCGATCTGGCGAGCCTGCTCCAACTCCCCAGCCTGTACGAGCGCCCCAACCAGACTGGTCAGCGCCTGCGCCTGATGGCGGGGGTCGGTGATGGAGCGGGCAGTGTGGTCGGCGTCGGTGGCGATCTGGCGAGCCTGCTCCAACTCCCCAGCCTGGACGAGCGCCCCAACCAGGCTGGTCAGCATCCGCGCCTGAAGATCGGGGTTGGTGATGGAGCGGGCGGTGTGGTCGGCTCGCTCCAGCTCCCCGGCCTGGACGAGCGCCTCCACCAGGCTGGTCAACGCCCGCGCCTGAAGATCGGGGTTGGTGATGGAGCGGGCAGTGTGGTCGGCGTCGGTAGCGATCTGGCGAGCCTGCTCCAACTCCCCAGCCTGGACGAGCGCCCCAACCAGACTGGTCAGCGCCTGCGCCTGATGGCGGGCGTCGGTGATGGAGCGGGCAGTGTATTCGGCTCGCTCCAACTCCCCGGCCTGGGCGAACGCCCCAACCAGACTGGTCAGCGCCTGCGCCTGATGGCGGGCGTCGGTGATGGAGCGGGCGGTGTGGTCGGCGTCGATGGCGATCTGGCGAGCTTGCTCCAACTCCCCAGCCTGGACGAGCGCCCCAACCAGACTGGTCAGCGCCTCCGTCTGATGGCGGGGGTTGGTGATGGAGCGGGCGGTGTGGTCGGCTTGCTCCAGCTCCCCGGCCTGGGCGAGCGGCCCAACCAGACTGGTCAGCGCCTGCGCCTGATGGCGGGCGTCGGTGATGGAGCGGGCGGTGTGGTCGGCGTCGATGGCGATCTGGCGAGCTTGCTCCAGCTCCCCGGCCTGGACGAGCGGCCCAACCAGACTGGTCAGCGCCTCCGTCTGATGGCGGGCGTCGGTGATGGAGCGGGCGGTGTGGTCGGCGTCGATGGCGATCTGGCGAGCTTGCTCCAGCTCCCCGGCCTGGACGAGCGGCCCAACCAGACTGGTCAGCGCCTGCGCCTGATGGCGGGCGTCGGTGATGGAGCGGGCGGTGTGGTCGGCGTCGATGGCGATCTGGCGAGCTTGCTCCAGCTCCCCGGCCTGGACGAGCGGCCCAACCAGACTGGTCAGCGCCTCCGTCTGATGGCGGGCGTCGGTGATGGAGCGGGCGGTGTGGTCGGCGTCGATGGCGATCTGGCGAGCTTGCTCCAGCTCCCCGGCCTGGACGAGCGGCCCAACCAGACTGGTCAGCGCCTCCGTCTGATGGCGGGCGTCGGTGATGGAGCGGGCGGTGTGGTCGGCGTCGATGGCGATCTGGCGAGCTTGCTCCAGCTCCCCGGCCTGGACGAGCGGCCCAACCAGACTGGTCAGCGCCTGCGCCTGATGGCGGGCGTCGGTGATGGAGCGGGCGGTGTGGTCGGCGTCGATGGCGATCTGGCGAGCTTGCTCCAGCTCCCCGGCCTGGACGAGCGCCCCAACCAGACTGGTCAACGCCTGCGCCTGATGATCGGGGTCGGTGATGGAAAAAACGAGGGCTTGGGCGCGGTTAGGGTTGCCCAGCATCGCCCAAGCGGCGGGCAGGTTGGTGGGAATGTTGCTGTTGCGGCGGATGAGGTGTTGGCGGGTGAAAGCCAGGTGGAGGCTGGCGGTCAGGTCCGGGTGTGGCTGGTCGCGGATCCACTCTTGGACGGTGGTGATGTCGGCCATGGCCGCGGAGTCTCCGCCGCTGACATCCAACATCCGATCCAGCCGGGCCCGATCGGTGGTCAACGCCCGCATCCGTGTCAGATCACCGGCCGCATGCAACATCGATAGATAGCCGCGCAGCAGATACTCCGGTGTTTCGGCCGGCCAGCCCTGGTCCCGGTAGGTGTCCGCCCAGGCGTGAATTATCTGTCGGTGTTCGGCCACCTCAGCATCCCGTAAAGCGTCTTTGACCGAGTGCACCAGTTCCTCGTGTGCCAGCACGAACAGCCGCTGTTCCAGCGCGCCCCATTGCGGGGCCCGGCCGGTGAAGGAACGCCCGGTCACCGCATGTAAAACCCGCTCCACCTCACGCACCGGCTCACCTGTCATCTCGGCCAGATCCCGGCTCGACAGGCCACCTCCGGCCACCACCAGCAGTCCGAGCAGTACACGGCCCAGCCCACCACCATCCAGCAGACCGGCCAGTTCACGTTCAGCGGCATCACGCATCGCCACGGCCCACCGCGAGGGCTCCAGTCGCCGAACGATCCGCTCATCCCGCAGCGGGTGCCAGTCAGGAACATCGGTCGGCACTGGAGGGTTGGGGCGGCCTGCCACCACCACCCGCGCCCCGTGCGGCAGCCGACCCGGAAGCAGCGCCGCGATGCTGTGCGCCTCTGGTCCCCGTGTCACCCCGCGATCCTCGTCCAATCCATCCACCACCAGGACCAGACGATGCCCCTCGGCCGCGCAGGCTTCGGCCGCCTCCTCCAGCAGTTGCCAAAACCACTGCTGACGGTTGGACTCGGTCAGCACATCGGGCAGCGACTGCCCGACCATCTCGGCCAACTGCCCTAACACCGCTTCCAAGAACGCCGCCCGATCACTCTGTCCCGCCCACCGAGCAGTGATGAAGAAGCACACCACCCGCACCCCAGGCGGCGGATCCTGCACAAACGACGCCGTCAACGCCGACTTCCCCGACCACGCCGGAGCCTGCCACCACACATACGCCGGACCATCGGCGCGCGTGCAAAACTCCGCCAACTCCGACCGCTCCCGCTCGCGGTCCTTCAACTCGCCCGAAAAGATCTGCGCCACCTGCCGCAGATACGCCGAACGCACAGGGCCACGAACCGGACTCGTCACGATCTGGATGCCGGTGTTGACATTGGAATGATCACCACCAGACGCGCTCCCCGACCGGCGAACATCCCCCTCCCACAAACCACCGGCCCTCACCGCACGCCCCCAAGCCTCCGGTCAGCCCGACTCGACCCCGGAGTTGGCATCTCCGCCCTCCGCATCGCCCGTCCTTTTCACCCGCAGGTTCTCCGGAACCGAACCACCCCTTCCGGAGAAACCCGTGTTCGCCCGACCTGCAGGACCCGTCGCGGCGGCCTTTCCGGTCCGGGTCACCCGCACACTCCCAGACACTGCAACCACCGGCCATGCAGCCCACACAGCCACCCCCACCGCGGCGACCCCCGTCAACGCCTGAACGGCCGTCGCTAGCCGGCTTGCCTCATCCCAACGCAACACCAGCAGCAACACCGCCAAGGCAGCCACCACGACACCCGTCACGAGCAAAGCCACTCGCCCACCGCTCATAGTCGACATCATTCCCGCGGAGCGCCCGCACACGATGCAAAACAACGAACCCAACACCGCCGCATACGGCCAGGACACATCAGCAAAGGGACGGCTTAGCGAGCACGAAGCGGGGGTCTCGCGACCCCCAGCCCCCCGCGGGCCGGAGGGCACGCCCGCGCGAAGCTGTCTGTCACAGCGTCTCGTCGTTCGCGCGGGCGCACCCTCCGGGACGGGTGTGGGTGCTAACGGCGGTGCTAACAACGGGGTCGGATGGGGTTGGACGGGTGGGGACGTGCGGGAGGTTGCGGCGCTGGTCAGGAGGCATGTGGGGACACCTCTGGACGGTGTTGATCTTGCTTGTAAACAGAAGGTTAGGGGTTCAAGTCCCCTCGCCGGCTCCCACGTCAAAGGCCCCTTCCGATCAAGGAAGAGGCCTTTTTGCTTGCGAGTACAGCAGCGAAGTACAGCTATACGGGCGCCTCGCCGCTGTCGTCGCCGACCTGCCGCAGATGATCCCCGAGCAGCTTGAGCGCCGCTCTGGTCTGCTCGGTCGGAACCTCGGTGTAGATCTCCATGGTGAGGCTGATCTTGCTATGCCGGAGGATCTGCATCGCCACCCGAGGATGGACGTCCAGCGCCGCCAGCAGCTTGCCGCACGTGTGCCGTGTGTCGTGCACTCGGATGACCTCGACCCCGGCAGCAGCACGCCGCGACTCGAAGGCCCGGTTGACGTTGCGCGGCTCGACCGCACGCCCCCGTCCTGGTCGTGAAGACGAGAGCGCTCTTGTGCCAGTCGTCGCCGGCCGCCTCACGCTCGGCCGTCTGCTGCTCCTGGCGCAGCCTCACCGCGGTGGTGCAAAGGGAGGGGAGCGGTAGGACGTCGGTAGAGCCGTCCGTCTTGGTCTGGATCAACCGGGAGTCAACGCGCTGCAGTTGCCAGCCGATGCGCTCATCACTCAACTTCAGGACATCAGGGGCCAACTCCGGCGTTTGAGCGCCGGGCCCGACGACCTTGGCGAACGAACGAAGGACATCTGGCTGCGACCGTGAGAATCGGATCTGGCTCAGCTTCCGAGAGAAGTGGTCACGGTCTGTTAAGGGTCACTCGATGGTGGAGGCGCCTTCCGGCCAGTCCCACCGGACCGCGATCGCGGGCCGCAGTGGTGGCTTGTCCGCGTCTCGCTGTAAGCCTTGGTGGTTGCCGAGGTAACGGCGCAGCCACCGATGGCGTCCAGCGTCAACGGTAGGCTGCCATCGACGGGGCGGAGTAGGTCCCGGCTCCAGGCACGGTTTGCTCAGGAGACCAGCGGGTTCCGTCAGTGGTGAAGCTCCAGTGAATGGCGGGATCGTTCTCTCCTTTCCACGCCATGTAGAGCTTGCCGTTGAACTCTGCCAGTGTCGGTCGCCACGCACTCTTGAACGGCGTCGCTCTCTGCGCCGACCAACCGGCGGCGTTCTGGACGCTGTAGTACAACGTGCTGTCGGTTCCTCCGCCGACCCAGGCCATGACCAGCCAGTTGCCGAACGACGTCACTGCGGGCACGTCGCTGCTGATCCGATCGGTGAGCCCGATCGGCGATCCCCAGCCGTTGGCCCCGAGCGAGGACCAGTAAAAGTGCTGGTTGTCCCTACCTCGCCAGAACAGGTAGATGACTTCCCGGTGGTTCAAGAGCATGGGCGGGTGATTGGAGGTGGCTCCGGGGATCGCCTCAGGTCTCGCATGCATCGAGTCCGTCGCATACCAGATCTGGCCACCCTCACCCACCCACGCCCCCATGGAGGTGGTGGACGAGCTAAGACGGGGTGGAGCGGCCAGCGACAGACCCCACTGGGACCGGATGTTCGCTACCTCGAACGGTGCACCGAAGCTGTTGTAGCCGTAGACATTTGAGCGGAACACCCTTTTCTCTGACGGGACTTCGCCCTTGAAGGTGAGGACGTTGTAGCCGTCGAAGATCCGCGAAACGAGCGGGTACGCGCCGGTCAAGGCTCCAGGAAGCTGCGCCTGCTCCCCCCAGACCCCGTCATCCTGCATGAGGCTGAAGAAGATGCGTCTGTCCGGGAAGTCCCGGCCTCGCCAGGCCAGGAGCAGGTGCTGAGCCATAGGGGTCACCTTTCGAGGTAAGCGACGCTACTTGTACGAGTCTCGCTGCTGCGACACAGAGTTCCAGGTGCTCCGTTTGTTTGGAGGCCGCCAGTCTCGGGGTCCGTGGGGAGGTTTTCGGTTTGGGCGCGAGTCGGGCATACCCAGGCCAGCAAGCGGGTCATGCCGCGCTAGGTATGACCGCAACTGGTACTTGACATGGATGTTCTGAAGTACAAGTACGCGACGGCAGAGCAGCGTGACCGCGAAGACCGCCCATGCACACGCCGACAGCGGCGCTGCCACGTGAGCTTGGCCCACTGCGGCCGGGGGAGCGGGCGCGCGTCGGCTATGTCTGCGAGGCCGGGAAGTTCGACCTGAACTCACTACTGGCGCGAATCGATGCCCCGCTAGTGCCGCCGCTACGAGATCAACGTCAGCCAACGCAACATCGACATCGCAGGCTGTACGCCATAGAGGAGCACCCAGACGGTTCGGAGAACGCCGCCACAGATAGCCTCGTTTGGGACATCGACCAAGGCTTCCAATGTAAGCCACCAACTTAGTGGACAGATCACTGCGAGTTGCTCAATCGCTACTGTCTGATTTTGGAGAACAGTTCGCACTAAAGAAGAATTTCCGTAACGCTCTGAATGATATTGTGGTCTTAGTTGTGACGATCGATGCACATGCCGCACTTCTGGCAGGTGATCGACTCTTGGCGTCTTTTGTGCAGGAATATTTAGCCGCCAGAATTAAGCCTAATGAGCAGATCCATGCGTCGATCTAAGCGGGGAAGTTCCTAGAATTGATCGCCGTCTTCCTTGAGAATCAAAAGGGTACATAAATTCTCAATGGCGGATCAGGCAGGGCCCTATGCGTCCCCAGTAAGGCGTGGCCGGTCGAAGTCGCGACGGATCGCCCCCGCCAGGGCCGCACAGTTGAAGGTCCGAAGCTCACAGCCAGAAGGCCCAGGGCAGATTCGTGCAGGCAACGACCTTGTCCAGAAAGAGCGAGAGCCCGGTGGAGACCGGGCTCTCGTACTGCGGCTGTTCGGGTGGCGCACGGACAGAGCCGTCGGAGCGCCACCGGAACAGGTGGGACGGGATCAGTCCCGTCTTGTCGATACCTCCTGTGCTGCCTCGGCGGCCTCAGCTGCCTCGGCGGCCTCCGCATCCAGCCGTGCAGTGATGGCGGATGTGGAGGTGACGATCCCGAAAGCCACCCACTGGACGGAACTCGGGTTCATCGTTGCGATGCCGAACAGGGCGAGGAGGACGGGAGCCAGTGCCACCGCCACCATCGGCTGGAGAGCCGGGGCCGTGGCCGCCCAGACCCCCATGCCGCCCTTGGTCAGGTAGATGCCCGCGCGCGTCTGCATGACGGCGGCGAGAGCCGTGGCGAACAGCCCTGCCCCCAGCATCGCGACCAGTTCGGTGGCGCCCCACGTCCAGTCCCCGATCGGAGTTCCGAGGTAGTCGGCCAATGGGAAGCACACCGGGATGACGACCAACATGCAGATGACGTTGGCCTGTGCGACACCCTGGTCGCGCTTGTCGCCGAGCAGTTTGGCCTGGCTCGGCAGATTGAAAGGATGCGTCGCCGCGGCGAGTGCGGCGCCGATCCCCAGAAAGCTGACGCGCTGGTCGCCCAGGAGGGCGCCGGTCGCGATCAGCACGGCGAGGAAGATCGGAACGCGAAGGGCTCGACCTGTTCCCGTGGTCTTGGGAAGCCCGGCGAGAAGGCTGCCCAACGCGGTGATGCTGGCGTAGGGGCCCGCACCGATGTGAGCGAACGCGATTGGTCCGCCGATCTTCATCAGAGAGCTGGTCAGCGCGTGCTGCAGCATCCCCCTCCGCTGACGCGGAGTCAGCTTGCGCGGGTTCAGTCCCTGGACGCCGTCTCGCACGAGCGCGATCGCGACGAGGATGCCGCCACCGAAGACGGTCATCCCCAGGGTCCCCTGGAGAGGGGCCGACAGTACCCGGGTGAACACGAAGCCCACGCCGACAATCACTACCGAGCCCAGCATGAGGGCGGCCCCCATTTGGGGAGCTCTCAGTTTGGGCAAAATCGTCGTTCTCATTTTTTCTCCTGATCCTGGCCTAGCCGGGACAGTCCATGGCCGATCAAGGCGCCATGGACCTTCGGGTTGGGTTGGTCCATGGCCGCCTGGCCACCTCTCCGACAGTCCCGGGCAGCCCAAGATCGGCAATCAGCCGACGCGAGGGCGCCCGGATCCGCCGGAGGCTAGGTGGTCGTTCGCGACCGGGCCTCGGCGGCCCAGTGGGCTGCGTTCCACTGGTCGGCGATGGTTGCGGCCTGGGTGAAGTGGGCGGCGGCCTCGTGGTCGCGGCCGAGGAGGACGGCCAGCTCGCCGAGGGTGTGGGCGACCGGGCGCAGCGCCACCGCCAGGCTCGTGGCGCCCGCCGGGGGGCCGTCGCGGTGCGGAAGCAGCGTCGCGTAGATCTCCTCGGCGGCGTCGCGGTCGTTCAGGGCGACGATGGCCATCGCGCGCAACGTTGTGAGGAAGGTGAAGAAGAAGTCGGGGCGGATCGGGCCGGGTGACGCGCGGAGCTCGCGGGCTTCGGCGTCCAGGCCGTTGGCGTGGAGGGCGAGCGCGAGCAGGTCGGAGGTCATGGGGCCGAGCGCGGCATGGAGGGCGCGCACGTCGTCCAGGTGCGCACCGAGCGTGCCGTCGTTCAGCCAGATCGTGGCCAGGGCGAGTTGGAGAAAGCCCGTGGCGTGCACCGATCCGGCGCGCCGCATGCCTTCGTCGGCCTTGATGTAGAGGACTTCGGCGTCGGCGAATCGGCCTTCGATGAGTGCCAGGGCCGCCAGCGTGATCTCGGTGACGGCGATCGCTTCGCGCATTCGGTAGGTGCGCGCGAGTTCCAGGGCCTCGGTGGTCACCTGGTGCATGGTCACCGGGTCGTTGGCGGCGGCTGCGACGGTGGCGTGGTTGAGCAGCCCGGTGACGCGGTAGACCGGCAGGTCGTGCTCTGTGCCGATCTCGACGAGCTCGCGGCAGAGCTCGGCGTCGCCGTGGACTTCGGCCAGGATCTCGAGCGCCGCGGCCCGCAGCCGGGGTCCGGTGGCGAGGTCGAGTGCCTCCTGCGCCGCCTCCAGAACGGTCGGGTCGTCCTCGCCGATCAGCTCGTTCGCGTACGCCGTCAGGAGCCGGGACCGCACCGAAGGGGTCAGTTCGCGCTTCAGCAGGCGGCTCAGGCGGTCGACGATGGGACGGTCGACCGTGCCGTACGTACGGGCCTGCCACGGGGTCGGCTCCGTCCATGCGGTGAATGCGGCGATCATCAGGTCGTCGCGGCCCAGGGACTCTGCGTACTCCACGGCTTCACGGCGTGTCTCGCGGGCGGCTCCGACGGCTCCCGCCCGGATCTGCGCGCGCAGCAGCCTGCCGAGCAGTTCGACGCGTTCGTCCGGTCCGGTCGAGTTGGTGACGGCGTCGGTGAGGAGGTCGGCGGCCACGTCGTGGGCGTAGCGGGCCTCGGCGAGCTCGGCGGCCTGGACGCAGTAGCCGACGGCTTTCGGTGAGCCGGCGCGCGCGTAGTGGTGGGCCAGCGCCGCGGTGTCGTCGGTGCCTTCCAGGGCGTCGGCGATCCGGGCGTGCATCCGAGTGGCACGCAATCTGCTGACGTCGGCGACGAGCGTGTCCCTGACGAGGGCGTGGACGAAGCGGATGAGGCCAGGGCCGGGCTCGTCGAGGAGCCCGGCGATGACGCCCGCGTCCAGCGCGTCCATCACGCCGTCCTCGTCGGTGTCGGCGGCCTTGACGAGGACGTCCACCGAGCTTTCCCGGCCCGCGACCGCGGCCAGCCGGAGGACCGACACGCCACCCTCGGGCAGGCGCGCGAGCCGGCGGCGGAGGACGTCCCGTACGCCTTCGGGGACCTCGGAGAGGGCGACCAGCGCGCCTTCGCCGTTCAGCAGCCGGGCGCTTTCGCGCACGTAGAACGGGTTGCCGCCGGTGCGCTCGGCGATCCCGGCGATGGTCTCGTCGTCGGTCTCGCATTCGGTCCGTACGAGCTGCGCGACGGCCTCGTCGTTCAGCCCCGGCAGCGCCAGGCGGAGGGGTGTGGCGCGCGCGAGGGAGGCGAGCGTTTCGGTGAGGTGCCCGCTCTCGTCCGCGCGGTACGCGGCGACGACCAGGATCGGGGCCCGCATGCCGAGGCCGCCGCCGAGCAGCTCCAGTGTGGCGGCGTCCGCCCAGTGCAGGTCGTCCAGCACGACGGCGACCGGGCGTTGCGCGGCGATCGCCGCGAGCCATTTCCACACGGCCTGGCGCAGGCGGAACCGTCCCGCGGTAGCGTCGGCGTTCACCGGTTCGTTGTCGGTGAGCAGCGGCGCGAGGTCGTCGGTGAACTCGCCTGGGGACGTGGTCGCGGCGACGGCTCTCAGCGCCTCGGTCCAGGCCCAGGCGGGCGGCGCACTGTCGAGCTCGGGGCAGTGGCCGGCGGCGACCAGCCATCCGTCACGTTCGAGCCGCCTGCCGAGGTGTTCCAGGAGTGTCGACTTGCCGAGCCCGGCCTCGCCGGTGACGAGGGCGATGCGGGCTCCGTCGGTGGCGGTCTCGGCAGCGGCCGTGACCAGTGCCGACAGCTGTGCCTCGCGTCCGACGAACGGCGCCTCGATGATCGGAACCGGCAGTGGCAGCGGTGCGGTCGGCGGTGGCGGGGGCACGGTCTCGCGCATGACGTCCGTGCGCTGGGTGAGGATCGCCTCCTCCAACGCCGTCAGGTCCGGGCCGGGGTCGAGCCCGAGCTCATCGGCGAAGATACCGCGAGCGCGGCGTAGCGCCGCCAGCGCGTCGGCTTGGCGGCCGCTGCTCCACAGTGCGAGGGCGTACAGCCGCCAACCTTCCTCGCGGAGGGGCTCGTCGCGGGTGAGCCGCTCGGCCCCGGGAACCACCGCGGCGGGGTCGCCGATTCGCAGACCCGCCGCGACGTGCAGTTCGGTGGCGACCAGGCGCAGCTCGTTCAGCCGGGCCGTCTCGGCGGCGGCCCACGGCTCGTCGACGACCTCGGCGAACGCCGGTCCCTGCCACAGCCCCAACGCCTCGGCGAGCCGAGACCGGGCGGCGCGCGGGTCGGTGACCGTACGGGCCCGGTCGAGCAGGTCCTCGAACCGCCACGCGTCCACCGACTCCGGCGGCAGCCGCAGCGCATAACCGGGCGACGCGCTCACCAGCAGACGGGCCGGCGTGCGCGGCGGACGTCCGGGCTCCAGCAGCCGGCGCAGGTTGGACACGTACGCCTGCAAGGACATCAGCGCCCGCGCCGGCGGCTCCCCGCGCCACAGATCCTCGATCATCCGGTCGACCGGCACGACCTGCCCGCGCGCCGCCACCAGCAACGCCAGCACGCCCCGCTGCCGCGGCCCGCCGAGGTGGACGGCCGCACCGTTCACCTCGGCCGCGAACGAGCCCAGGACCTGGACGAAGACCATGATCCGCACATCGTACGTGGACTGCTCCAAGTCGCCTCCAAGTCCCCTCCAAAGGCCCGGGAGCAGCCTGAACGCATCGCAACCGACGAAGGGCGAGGAACAGATGAGCGTCGACACCCAGGACATGGAGATCGTCCACCGCGTCCTCCGCCGTGAGTCACGGCTGCTGGTGGAGCTCGTCACGGCCGTCGCCCCGGGTGACACCGCTCGCGCCAAGGTGATCGCCGACCACTTCCGCATCTACCGGCTGGGCCTGCACAACCATCACGAGGGCGAGGACGAGCTGCTGTGGCCGCCGCTGCTGTCCCGGGTGGACTTGGAGGCCGACATCGTCCTGCGCATGCAGGCCCAGCACGAACGCATCGCGGCCACCCTGACCAGGCTGGACGCCGCGGTCCCCGCCTGGGAGGCCACCGCGGGCGCCGACGAACGCGACACCCTCGTGGCCGCCCTCACCGAGCACCGCGCGGTCCTGCTGGAACACCTCGACGACGAGGAGGCCACCCTCCTCCCTCTCGCGGCCGAGCACGTCACCGAACAGGAGTGGGCCTCCCTGGGCGACCACCTGGTGAACAACACACCCAAGCTCCCCCTGCTCACGCTCTTCGGCGCCGTCCTGGAAGACGCGAACCCTGCCGAGCGCGCCGTCGTCCTGCGCGGCATCCCCGCCCCGGTCCGCGTCATCTGGCATGTCATCGGCCGCCCCCGCTACGCCCGCCACATCCGCCGTGTCCGCGGCTGAGCACTGCCCCGACCCGTCTGAACGTCAAAGGAGAAGAACCATGTCGCTGAAGAACGTCAACACCGTCCTGGCCGCCGCCGTCGTCCTGTTCACCCTCTACCTCGGGGTGTCCTTCGTCCTGATCCCGGGGGCGCAGGCGTCGGGCTTCGGTCTGCCGCACTGGCCCTCCGGCGACGGCGGCGGCTTCCTCATCGTGAAGGGCAGCCGCGAAATCGCGATGGGCCTGGCCATGGGCAGCCTGCTGGTGACGGGCCACCGCCGCGCCCTGGGCTGGGTCCTGCTGATGGTGGCCGTCGCCCCGTTCGGCGACATGGTCACCGTCCTGGCCCACCACGGCTCCACGGCCGCCGCGTTCGGCATCCACGGCCTGACCTCGGCGCTGATCGCGGTCACGGGTCTGCTGATCCTCCGCGAGACCGGCAAGGCCGGCGAGGCCCAGGAGGCCACCGCCTCAGCGCCCGCCGCGCAGCCTGCCTGACGTCTGCACGCGCCCCACGGTCACTTCACGCCCGCGCCCGAGCCGGGCGGCGGGGCCGGTGCGAGCGGCGCGTTGGCCGAGCCGTACCTGCTCGGCCTGCTGGGTCTCGGCCTGCCGCACGCGGCTGATGCGGCACACGCCAAGCAGGCCGAGGTCGTGGCCGACCTGGAGGCCTACATCAGCGGCCGCAAGCCGTACACCGAGCTGTCCCCCGGTGACACGGCGGCGAAGTCCTTCTCCGGCAGCGCACCCGCGCGGCTGCGGGAGGTCAAGCGGGCCCGTGACCCGCACAACGTGTTCCGCGCAACAGCGCGGCCGGCAATGTCACCCCGACCTTCTTATCGCCGTCTTTTTGGGCGCTTGGGTATTCGGTCCTGGTTGAGGGCCGCGCGGACGGCCAGGCGTCCAGCCTGCCGGAAGCCGCGTTCGCTGGAATCGAGTTCGTGCCAACGGGCGCCAGTAAGCGCGACTTGAACAGCCAGAGCGTCGGAGCCTGCCTGCGGCAAAGGCTTTTCCCACTCATATTCGACGTCGCCCAGCAGTTCACGCCTGATGCCGTCGGCGACGGCCTCGGCGAACTCGGACGGAAGATCCGCCTCGTCGACGAAGTTGACGAAGTCGAACTCGGTCATGCCGTCCAGCAATGGTTCGAAGTCGACGGTGATGGCGGCGTACGGTCCGCAGCCGCCGATGTTCTTGGCGTACTTGACGTGCACATCGCGCACCGCATTCGGGAACAGCCCAGGCATCGACAACCGTTCTTTCGCTCGGTACAGCGCCAGACAGGCCCCGCGCCGACCGTGCAGGGCAACCGCACCTGCACCGAGGCTAACTGAACCGGCACTGCGGGCCGCGCCACGGTGATCAGCCGAGTTCCGGATTCATTACCGCAGGCGTCTGCGTACCCTCCTCCACGTGAAGCTGGCCATCCCCACTCCTATTCGACACGGCCAACCCAAGAAGGCCAGGGATCGGCCCGCACAGTAAGCCATGGTGATTTTATGGCGTGACCAGGTACGTCAGTGAGACACCTTCGAGTAGCACCGGGACGCCCGCTGTGGAATGCGCCGACTACCTCAGGGCCGCCGTCCCCTGGTGGACCGGCAAGCTCCGGTTACCTCGCCGATCGCGCCACAACCCCCTGCACGGCACTCACATGTGGGCCTGTCCGGTCGGGTTCGACTGGTTCGCGGCCCTCTCCGAAGCCGACGTTAAGGTGTCCCGGGAGGTGCTCCATGCCGCATATCGAGCCCCGCTCGCCCCAACCGACCTCGTCGCCCTCTGGGGAGCGGGAACGCCTGTCGGCGGGCCCGGAGGCCCTGTTCGTCTATGGAAGCCTCCGGTTTCCTGAGGTCCTGTTCGCCCTCATCGACCGCGTTCCCGACCGCGAACCCGCAGCCGCCGAGGGATGGCGCGTCGCCACCCTGCCTGAACGCGTCTACCCCGGACTCGTCCCCGGCAGCACCACCGCACGCGGTTTTCTCCTGACCGGCCTCACCCTCCAAGAGTGGCGCGTCCTGGACGCCTTCGAAGACTCGGAATACCAACTCCTCCCCATCGACCTGGCCGACGGCCGTCACGGCTGGACCTACGTATGCGACCAAGGCGTTGAAGTCGGCCCCGACGACTGGTCAGCCGAAGACTTCGAGGCTCACCACCTCCCCGCCTTCGTCGTCCGCTGCGAAGCATGGCGCCGCCGTTACGAGACCAGCGAACAAGTCGGCTAAAGCCCCGGCTCGCGCCTCAGAGTTCGGGACTGAAAGGGCTGGGATAGCATGCGGCGATGGACTGGGGCGCCTTCGAGAAGGCTTGGCATGACAGCGGATGCCGCACCCTGACCGCCCTCGCAGAAGCGCATCCGGGCGAGCGGCTGTACGCCGCGGCCTTCCATCTCTTCTACATGGACGGTACCGAGATCCTCTCGCCGGCCCTGGCCGCCAACACTGAGGCAGCGGTGAACGAGGTTCGCCCGCGCGGGGAGGACTATAGGGACTCGACACGGTTCATCCCGCCGGAGTGGCGGTGGGACGTCCTGGACGCCGCGAGCGATGCGATGTCGCCGTGGTATCACCGTCTCACTGAGGAGTACTTCGCACCCGCCGCCACCGAGGCCGAAACGGATGCGGCGATGGACACGCTTGAGGCGGCGCACGACGCCGCGATGGCCCGTGTCTGCAAAGCGATGACCATGACGGCGCGGCAGGGGGGCATCCACGATTCGCTTTCCCCCGGGTTCGTCGTCGTCATCCTCGAAGGGCAACGTGGGGACGAGGAGGCCGGCCTGATCCGGCAGAGCGTCGACCCGCAGGTGCTGCCAACGGCCCCGGAGCTTGCCGAGTACCTGCGGCAACTCGAGGAGGCGTGACCCCGGTCGGCTCGGTGCCCTTCCGGCCACTCCTGGCCGCCCGCTCATGTCATGCCGCGATCGGCAGTTCGCGTTGTACGGTGATGGCGTGATCAGTTGATCTTGCCCGGCCTTGCGGTGGTTGGGCTGCACTGCAAGGAGCGAGGCCATGCGGACCGAGGGCCGGGGAGCGCCTGACGCCGGGACACCCTGGGATGAGATCGTCCCGTTGCTGTGGATGGGCGGCCATTACTACCGGGATCCGTCGGGAACCCGGACACCGGTCATCGTGAGTCGTGAGTTCGATCTAGTGATCAGCTTGTACGTTCGGGAGGGGCACGGTCCAGACAGCGGCGTCGAGCACAGGTGTGTGGAAGTACCCGACGGGCCGTTGACCGCTGAGCAGATCGGGGCGGTCGCTCGGGCAGCCGAACTGGCTGTGGAGTCGATCGAGCAGCGCCGGCGTGTGCTGGTCCGCTGCCACTCCGGCTACAACCGGTCCGGTCTTGTCATGGCCCATGCCCTCACGCTCCTGGGTTACGGCACCGATGACGCGATCTTTCTGGTCCGCTACCGCCGATCGAAGTGGGCGCTGAACAACTCCTTGTTCGTGGACTACCTGAACACTGGACTCGATGTAGCGCGGTTGCTGACGGGGCTCGAAGCCTGACCTGGTTGCCTCTGCCCGTGCACACGCCGTGCCTACTGGCGCATGAGGCGTTCGACGGCGATTCCCCCTGGCGGGGGATGCCGGTCGTGCCGGTGGGGGATGTGAGGTCGTGACCCTGCGCGCGATCTTCGAGCCATGACCGATTTCGCCGTCGCTTCCCGCGCACCGCGGTTGCCTCGCCTGCGGGCCGCCTGGGCCGGTGCGCACGCACCCGTCGCCGGGGTACCGCGCTGGGCGCGGACGGCCGCGCTGATCGTCCCGTTCACGGTGCTGCCGTCCAGCCTGTGGCGGATCTCGGCCGTCACCCTCCATCTGCCGATCATGCGGGACGTAGGGCCCGACGCCAGTGGCGATCTGCCGTCCTGGATGCCGCTGGAGTTGTACGTGGTGCTGCTCTCGGTGGTTTCGGAGCTGCTGGCGTTCACCGCCGTCGGGCTCGTCTCGACATGGGGCGAGGTGTTCCCCCGATGGGTTCCCTTCCTGCGTGGACGTCGGGTGCCGAGGCTCCTGGCCGTGGTGCCGGGGGCTCTCGGCGCGATCGTCCTGACCGCCCTGTGGACGTGGGCGGCGGTGGCATTGGTGATCGGACGAAACCTGGCGGGGCGTCCACTGGCCGCCGACGCTCCTCTCAGCCCCGACACCTGGCAGGGCGCCCTGGCCATCGTCGCCTACGCGCCGCTGGTCGCGTGGGGCCCTCTCCTCGCGGCCGTCACCTTCGCCTACTACCGGCGTCGGACTCGCGCGACGCTCTAAGCGGGCCACGGCCGGACACTCCGGGCGGGTTAATGGTGTTATAGAGGCTCAGTACGCTTGCGTTATGCGAATTGTTGCGGTTGCCGATACGCATACCTATCATCGCGAGCTCGCTGTCCCTGATGGGGATGTCTTCGTGCACGCGGGTGACCTGTGCCGGCACGGCAAGGACCTCAAAGAGCTCAAGGACGCCGCGGATTGGATGCACGACCTTCCGCATCGGACGAAGGTGGTCGTCGCGGGCAACCACGACTGGATGTTCCTGGACGAGCCCGAACGTTCCCGCGCCGTCTTGGCCGACCGGGGCATCCGCTACCTGGAGGACAGCGGGACGGATATCGACGGTGTCACGTTCTGGGGCAGTCCCTGGCAGCCGGAGTTCAACGAGTGGGCGTTCAACCTTCCCCGAGGCCGTCCCCTCGCCGAGAAATGGGCCATGATTCCGGACGGCGTCGACGTCCTGGTCACGCACGGGCCTCCGCTCGGAATCGGTGACGCCAACGCCTACCCCGGACGCCACGGTTGTGAAGACCTGCTGGCCCGGGTGCGGGAGGTCCGTCCCAAGCTGCACATGTTCGGTCACATCCATCAGGATGGGGGGCTCTGGCGCCACGGGGAGACGACCTTCGCCAACGTCACCACGTGGGAGTGCGAGCGCGGCCCCACCGTCGTCCGGCTGGAGACCTCGGGTGCCGTCGGCGAGATCGTGCCGCCGGCACGAACCCGCTGAACAGCGGAGCCCGGGCCGGTCTTGATGGGCTCGGCGCGGGAAGAAGTACAGCGCGAAAGTACCGTTCGCTCGCGGCGGTGGGAAGAAGGGCCCGATGGTGCTCGGGTCCTTGGGTGGTCATTGGCGTGCGGTCAGCATGCCTTCGAACATCAGGTGCATTTGGGATCTGAACTCCGCCAATACTTTCGGTTCGTCCGCGGGCAGCATTCCCTGATCGGCTGCGAGTACTCCGGAGCCCAGGAAGCCGTGGACGCACCAGACCATCATGCCCAGCAGGTAATAGGTGTTGACGCCCGGCGGGACCTCGTCCTTGATTCTGCTGCCCACCAGCCGGAACAGCAGGCGGGGGTAGTGGTTCTCCAGGTCGGGGATGTCGGCGGCGTCGGACACCCAGCGGTGCGCCCAGAGCGCCCTGACGTATGGATGCCCGACATGGAAGTCGATGTAGGCGTCGAGGATGTGGTGCACGCACGCGCGGCCCGGCGGGCAGGTGTCCATCGCGGACTGCAACGCCTCCCGTTCCGCCTCGAAGGCACGCTGCATCACCGTCAGATACAGCCGGCGCTTGTCTCCGGCCGCCGTGGTCACCGTGGATACGGGGATGCCGAATGCGTCGGCGATCATTCCGAGGGACATGCCGTCATAGCCGAGGTTCGCGAACAGCCGGGTGGCCATGCCGATGATCCGATCGGGTTCCGCGGCGTCCTCCATATTTCAACGGTACCTGGCGATCGGTATAGCAAAGATGCATGACCGGCAAGGAAAGATTTAATGAGTGCATGCGCTGCGAAGCTTCCGCGTTGCCATGGACGGACGGAATTGTGTCGACGATGCCACTCAAGCCGAGGGGCAACAATCCTCTTTTAGGTGCACTTACGGGATTTGCCCCGCACCAGCGCATCACCATGACGCGGGGGCCCCGTCGAACAGCCGGGGACGATCCCGGGAGTGCCAGATTGTCCGGTTCGTTCCCAGTCGAGGGCTCGGTGGGGTTGTCGGGGGGCGGGGCGCTTCCTACGGTGGGGGAATGGGGCAGACGGGTGTTGCGGGGCCGTGGGGCGTCGAGGCTCTTCGGTGGTGGGGGCGGATGGCTCGGGATCCGCTCCGGACTTATGGAGGGCTCTCGCGGCGGTATGGAGATGCCGTCCGGGTGCCGTTCGGGGTGGGCCGGTCCTTCTTTCTGCTGTCGCGGCCCGAGCATGCCGAGCGCGTGCTGGTGGCCAAGCAGGACAACTATGTGAAGGCGTTTACGTATCGGCCGTTGCGCGCCGTTCTCGGGGACGGGCTCCTGACCAGCGAAGGGGAGACGTGGCGGCGGCATCGCCGGGTGGTGCAGCCGGTTTTCTCCCAGCGGCACGTCGTCGGGTTCGCGCCGCAAATGGTGGAGACGACCGAGCAGGTCGTGCGGCGATGGCCGGACGGAGTGGCGCTCGACGCTGCCGGTGAACTGCGGAAACTGACACTGGGCATTGTCGGGCGCGCGCTGTTCGGAAGTGAGTTGGGCGCGGAGTCGGAACGGACCGGGCGATCGCTTGAGGCGCTCCAGCGGGGCGCCGTCGCCGGGACGTTCCTGCCCGCGGCCACGGCGAAACGAGGGGTGTACCGGCGCGTTCCGGGGCTCGCCGGGGCGCTGGATCATCTGGACGGGATGGTGCAGCGGGTCGTCCGGGGGTCGTCCGGTGGGGAACTGCTGAATCTCCTCAAGGAGAGCGGGGAGTTCGGCGAGGCGGAGCTGCGGGACGAGGTTCTGACTCTGCTGCTCGCCGGCCATGAGACCACCGCGGCCTCGCTGGCCTGGACGTTCGTGCTCCTGTCGCGGTACCCGGCGGCAAGAGAGCGGCTGGAGGACGAGGTGGACGAGGTCCTCGGCGGGAGGGAGCCCAAAGCCGAGGACGTCGATCAGCTGCCGTGGACGAAGGCCGTTCTCTCGGAGGCCATGCGGCTGTATCCGCCGGCCTGGACGATCGAGCGCGACGCCCTCGACGACGACGATGTCGCCGGGGTGGAGGTGCCGGCCGGGTCCACCTTGGCCATCCCGCCCTACCTGATCCATCGGAACGCCGAGATATGGCCCAATCCCGAGGGCTTCCAGCCGGAACGGTTCATGGGGGAGCAGCGCCGTTCGCGGTATGCGTACCTGCCGTTCGGAGGTGGGCGCCGGATCTGTGTGGGCGCCGGGTTCGCGATGCTGGAGGCGACCCTGGTCCTCGCGACCATCAGCCGCACTCACCGGCTCGACCTGGTGCCGGGTGTGACGGTGCCCGGCCGGGCGGAGATCACCTACCGCCCGGCCGGGCCCGTGCCCATGAGGGTCATCCGGAGGTAGACCGCGCGTTCCGCGGCAGCAGGAGCGCCGGGACGACGGCCAGGGCGCCGATGGCCAGGGCTATCCAGAAGGCGTGCCCGAAGGCGGTCGCCAGGAGCGGGGCGACGGCGATGCGCGACGAGTCCGGGAGCGGGGCCAGGGCGGCGCCGCCGAGCCCGGGTGCCTGGGCGGTGATCTCGTGCTGCAGGATCACCGCGAGGGCCGTGGTCCCGACGGACGCGCCCATCCGCTGGAGGGTGTTGATCGCGCTGGTCGCCCGGGGGATCAGTGCGGGCGGCAGGGCCTGGTAGGCGGCCGCCATGGACGGCATGATCGTCGCGCCCAGGCCGAGGCCGATCACGAACAGCGCCGTGGCCAGCAGCAGGGGTGACGTGTCCGCGTGGATCTGGGTGTAGGCGGCCGTGCCCAGCAGCCCGAGGACGATTCCGGTGGGCACGACGACGCCGGCGCCGACCCGGTCGGTGATCCGTCCGGCCAGCGGCATCGCCACCGCGGCGCCCAGCGCCTGGGGTGCGAGGAGCAGGCCGGTGGCGAGGGGGCCGTGGCCGCGGACGACCTGCCAGTACAGCGGCAGCAGGACGAGGACGCCGAACAGCGCGACGGCGACGACGACGTTGGTGACCGCGGCGGCGGCGAAGCCCCGGTCGCGGAACAGCGCGAGGTCGATCAGCGCCTCTCCCCGCCGGGCGTGCAGCACGTAGAGCGCGATGAGCGCGGCGGCGGCGCCGAGGATCGCCCAGGTGCGGGGCGCGTCCAGTGCGCCGGGACGTCCCGCCTCGGTGGTGCCGTAGACGAACGCCGTCACGCCGCCGCACAGGAGCAGCAGGCCCCGGACGTCCAGGGATGTCCGGCGGCCCTGGGAGGAGGGCAGCAGGCGGAACGCCGCCACGACGGCGAGAACGCCCAGCGGGAGGTTGGCGAGGAAGATCCAGCGCCAGCCGGCCGTCGAGATGATCAGGCCGCCGGCGATCGGGCCGGCGACGGAGCCGAGCAGCATGGGCAGCCCGATGAAGCCCATGACGCGTCCCATCCGGGCCGGGCCCGCGGCCTGCGCGAGGATCGTCTGCGCCACCGGGATGATCATGCCGCCGCCGATGCCCTGCACGACCCGGAACGCGATCAGCGCGGGCATCGACCAGGCGAGCCCGGCGAGCGCGGAGCCGGCCAGGAACAGCAGCAGCGCGCTGATCCAGACGCGGCGGGCCCCGAACCGCTCGGTGGCCCAGCCGGTGACCGGGATGACGGCGGCGAGGCCCAGCATGTAGCCGGTCAGCACCCACTGGACGGACGTGATCGAGGCGCCGAAGTCCTCGGCGAGGGTGCGGGTGGCGACGTTGACGGCGGTCGCGTCGATGATCGACATGATCGCGCCGAGCACCACCACGACACCGATCGTGACGAGCCTGCGGTCGAGCTTCTGGGACGGGGCCGGAGCGGAAGTGAGCGTTGCCATGGCGGTTACCTCGCATTTCAGGCGGGCTGGATGTTGTGGTTGCGGTGGAACACGTTCTGCGGGTCGTAGGCGCGCTTGACCTCGCGCAGCCGCCGGAAGTTCTCCGGGGTGTAGGCGCTCGCCGTCCTGGACGTGTCGTGCAGGAAGTTCAGGAACGAGCCGCCGGTCGCGTACGGCGCGAGATCCGCGTCGGAGCCGTCGATGGTGAGGGAGAAGGGGACGCCGCGGTGCCCCACCGGGCCGGCGTCCGCACCGGGACGGGCCATCGCGCCGCCCCAGTGCCGGACCTCGATCCCGGACGCGTCACTGGCGGCGATCACGGCGATCAGCGGGTCGGGGAGATCGGCGTGGAGGTGGAAGTGGTGGGGCGCGGTGCCGCCCAGCGACTCGGTCTCGGCGTACGGCATCGTCCGGAAGTCGTCGTGCAGCGGCGGGCCGGCGGCCTGCCACAGTGACCGCAGCGCCCGCGCGCCGTCCGCCGCGGGCCCCGCGTGGACGCCCCGGACGATGACGACCCGGCCGTGCGAAGCGTGGTTCGCCAGTGCGACCGAGACCGTCAGCGCGTCCGGACGCGTGGCCGATTCGTCCCGGAAACGGGTGAGCACGTCGGCGGCGCGCTCGACCGGGAACATCGCGACGCCCGCGTAGACCGTGGAGACGGGGTGGAGCCGGAACTCCAGCGATGTCACGACGCCGAAGTTGCCGCTGCCGCCGCGCAGCGCCCAGAACAGGTCGGGGTGGCGGCCGGCGTCGGCGGTGAGGTGCCGGCCGTCGGCGGTGACGATCTCGGCGCGGAGCAGGTGGTCGGCGGCGAACCCGAACCGGCGGGACAGCGGGCCGACGCCGCCGCCGAGGGTGAAGCCGGTGACGCCGACGGAGGCGTGCGAACCCGACAGCGGCGCCAGCCCGAGGGGAGCGGCGGCGGCGATCACGTCGCTCCAGCGGGCGCCGGCCTCGGCGCGGGCGGTGCGGCGGGACGGGTCGACCAGCACGCGGGTCATGCGGGACGTCTTCAGCAGCATCCCCTCGTCCGGCGGGACGACCGTGCCGTGCCCGGTGGCCTGGACGGTCAGCGGCACTCCGAGCTCGCGGGACGCGAGGATCGCGGCGCGGACGTCCGCGGGCCCGGTGGCCTCGACGGTCAGCGGACCGGCGGTGCGGGTGGCGGTCGCGGTGCTCATGATCTCGATCCTTCCGGAGGTTTTTTCTCCACTTACTCACACCGTAACACCGACCGGAGGATTTGTCTCCACTTGATTGCTACGCTTGGCTCATGGCAACGAAGGAGCGTCCCCTGCGGGCCGACGCGCGAGACAACCGCGACCGGATCCTCGCCGCCGCCCGGGAGGTGTTCGTCGAACAGGGGCCGGGTGCCCCGCTGGAGGACATCTCACGGCGTGCGGGCACCGGCATCGCCACCCTTTACCGGAGGTTTCCCGACCGGAAGGCGCTGACCAGGGCCGTCGCCTTGGACGCCTTGCAGCGCACCAGAGACGAGGTCAAGCGCGCGCGGGACGACGAGCCGACCGCCTTCGTGGCCCTCGTCCGCTACATGCACCGCGTCCTGGACATCCGCATCGGCGCCGTGTTCCCCGTCCTCCTGGAGGAGATCCCGTTCGACGACGAGGAGATCTCCACCGCCCGCGATGAGGGCGTCGGCATCATGAAGGAACTCGTCGCCACCGCCCAGGAGGACGGCGACCTGCGCCCGGACGTCACCCACGGCGACGTCGGGATGCTGCTCGTCCGGCTGTCCCGCCCGATGCCCGGCCCGATCCCCCGAGAGCTGGGCGAGGAACTGGCGCACCGGCACCTCGACCTGATCATCGACGGGTTGCGGGCCGGGCGGCCGGGAGACCTCGGCGGCCCCGCGCTGACCTTCGACGACCTGCGCTCCATGCGAGACGACCAGCCCACCTGAGCTGCCCGTATGACGTGCCCGGCCGCGTGATGAGCCGCAGGGAGTGGGCACAGGCAGGGAATGAACATCACAGGCATCATCTCCGCGATCGTCATCGGGGCGATCATCGGGGCGCTCGGCCGGCTGGTGCTGCCCGGTCGCCAGCCCATCGGAGTCATCCTCACGGTGATCGTCGGCATCGTCGCGGCGATCGCCGGCACGGCGATCGCGCAGCGGGTCGGCGTGGACACCACCAACGGGATCGACTGGATCGAGCTGGTCTTCCAGATCGGCCTGGCGGTGATCGGCGTCGCGATAGTGGCGAGCATGCGCCCACGGCGCAGACGCCGCCGCTCTCCACGCTGACCCCGTGGGCGGGTTACCATTCCGTGTCGCCTAGGGTTACCGACGAGTACGCCGGTGGGCGCAGAGAGGAAGATCCGCGCTGTCCCGGACGTGCCCTAATGTGCCGAGTGCCCGGGCCAAGGCCGGTTCGCGTGGCAGAATGTCAGCCGCCGTGAAGCGCGGCGGTCTGCCGGAGGGAGGGGCGGCGTGTCCGAAGCCGGTCGACGCCGTCCGGCGCGTGCCCGTCCGGCCCTGCCGCCGCACCGGCTCGGCGCCCGGACGACCGCGACCCTCACCGTCCTGACGCTCGGCGCGGCCGTCGCCGTGCCGGCGGCGATGATCGACGGCGCCGCGGCGGAACGGCGGACCGTGCGCGGAGCCGCTGCCGGGGCCGTGGCCGCGCCGCTGCGGGGCGCGCCGACCGACCAGATCCGCTCCCGCGAGTGGCACCTGGACGTCCTGAGCGCCCAGAAGGCGTGGCGGTACTCCAGGGGACGCGGCGTCACCGTCGCGGTCCTGGACACCGGCGTCGACAAGCGCCACCCCGACCTCACCGGGCGCGTGGTCACCGGCCCGGACCTCACCGGCGGGCTGCGCCGCCCCGGCAGCCGCTACTGGGGCCTGCACGGGACCTCGATGGCCAGCATCATCGCAGGTCACGGCCATGGTCCGGGGCTGTCGCAGGGGATGATGGGGGTCGCGCCGCTGAGCCGCGTCCTGTCCATCCGCGTCACGCTGGAGAACGACGACCCGCTGCGGCGCGACAACGGGCAGCAGGCCGGCACCGGCGACCGCGACGCCGTCGCGCAGGGCATCCGGTACGCCGTCGACCACGGCGCCCAGATCATCAACATGTCCCTCGGCGGCGGGCGGCAGTCCTACAACGGCACCCCGTCGCAGGAGAAGGCGATCAGGTACGCGCTCGGCAAGGGCGTCGTGCTGATCGCCTCGGCCGGCAACGACGGCTCCGGCGCGAACCGCAAGAACTTCCCCGCCGCCTACCCGGGAGTGATCGCCGTCGGGGCGCTCGACCGCAGGCTGCGCCTCTGGAAGGACAGCAACAGGCGCTCCAACGCCGCCGTCTGCGCGCCCGGCGTCGAGATCGTCAGCGCCGACGCCAGCAACGGCTACGTCGTCGGCACGGGCACGAGCGCGTCGTCGGCGATGGTCGCCGGGGTCGCCGCGCTCGTCCGCTCGCGCTACCCGCGGCTGAGCCCGGACGAGGTCAGGCGGGCGCTCGTGCAGGGATCGCCGGCCCGGCCCGGCCACCCGACCGGCTCGACCGAGTGCCGCGGGACGGTCGACGCGGCGCGCACGCTCGTCGCCGCCAATACGATCAACAAGACGTCCAGCGGGCCGGTGGAGACGCCGCCGCCCTCGTCCGCCGCGCCCGCGCCCGCGGCACGGTCGTCCGCCCGCGACTCCGGCTTCCTGCTCCCGCTCGTCCTCGGCGGCGGCGGGCTGCTGGTCGCCGTCGGGCTCGTCCTCGGCTGGCGGCAGCGGCGGCGCCCGGAGGAGGAGACCGGGGACACCGACGCCGTCGCCGACTACGGGCTTCCGTCCGCGCCGTCCGCGCCGCGCGAACCCGCCGTCGCGGTGTCGTCCGGGACGCCCGCACCGTCCGCGGTGTACGCGGCGCCCACGGTCGCGCCGGTCAGCACGCCGCTCTTCCAGAGCACCGAGGTGTACCAGGGGCCCGCCTTCGGGGAGGACGTCCCGCCGCAGGACACCGCCTCACTCTGGGACGCGCCGCAGCCGGAACCCTCGCCGCTGGACGCGCCGGTCTGGGACGCCGCACCGGACCGTCCCGGACGGGACGGGGAGCCGCCGCCCGCCCCCGTCGAGCCGAAGCAGCCTCCGGTCATGTCGAGCGAGCTGCGTCCGTTCGTCCCCGAAGAGTTCGCCGCCGGCGGCGCCAACGGGAACGCCGTCAACGGGCACGGCACGAACGGGCACGACGTCCTCAACGGCGACGGTGCGTCCGGGCTCAACGGCTCGGCGCGGGACGAGCCGCCCGCCCTGGATGACGACGCCTGGGAGGCGTTCCGCCGCGGGGTGCTCGACACGCCGGACGTCCCCGAGAGCGAGACGGCCGCTCCGCCCGCCGCCGTATTCCCGGAGCCGCCGGTGGAGCCGCCGCGCCCGCCCATACCTCCGGCGGACGAGTTGCCCACCGGCGCGATCCCCATCGTCCCGCCGGCCGGTCCCGCCGACCCCGAACCGCCGGAGTGGCCCGTCCCGCCGCCGGACCAGCCCGGCGACGAGCCGCGCGGACGGCACTCGCGCCCCGCCGACGACGAGGACTACCGGCCGCCCTGGTGGTGATCGCGGTACTCCGGCGGGCGTAGCGCGAGTGCCTCCGGCCAGACGATGCGGCCCCCCTCACCCGTCGCCGAGCATCGACGTATCCGAACACAGGAAGGGTCGATGAACCATGGTGACGACGCTGGCGACGCAGGCGATGGCGATGCACCCGGGCGGTTGGAACGAGGGCTGGCACGACGGAGGGGACGCGCCCGCGTTCTGGCCGGTGTTCCCGATCACGTTCGGCCTGTTCTGGCTGGCCGTGCTGGGGACCGCCTTCTACTTCATCCGCCGCCGGATGAACACGAGCGCCGCGGCGGCCGCCTCGGCGGCCGACCCGATGGCCAAGGCGCAGTCGGTGCTCGCCGAGCGGTTCGCCCGCGGCGAGATCGACGAGGACGAGTACCTCATGCGCATGTCAGCCCTCCGCAACGGAGCCTGACCACCACCCGAAGGCGCCGGTCGGCCCGGCGAACACCGACCGACCGGCGCCTTTTGCTCGGCTGGTGGTCTGGGCCGGGCGTGGCTCAGTCGGCGGCGGCTTCTTCGAAGATCCGGCCGATGCCGTCCGGGTACATCGGTGCCTGGACGGCCGCGTCGGCGAACCGGGTGAGCAGCCGCGCGAACTCGGCCCGCTCCCGCGCCGACCAGCCGGTCATCAGCTCGTCGAGGTAGGCGCGGCGGAACCGGTCGGAGACCTGCTTGACGCGCCGTCCGGCGTCGGTCAGCCCGAGGTTGGCGCGGCGCGCGTCCACCGGGGACGGGCGCCGGGACACCAGCCCGGCGTCGAGCGCGTGCCCGACGAGCCGGCTCGCGGTGGACGGGTCGATCTCCAGCCGCTCCGCCACGGCGCCGACGGTCACCTCGCAGGACGGGTCGTCCGCGCATTCCGCCTTGGTGAGGGCGGCCACCGCGTTCACGACCATGAGGTTCGACAGTTGCAGCGGGCGTCCGTCCGTCCCGGCGGAGGTCTGGGCGCGGACCCGCTTCACGAGTTCCGGCTTGGCCCAGACGCGGCGCAGATGGAACAGCGCCATCGCGATCTCCGAGAGAGCGGTGTCGGAACGGCTCCCGTCCCGGGACGCGTCCGGCTCGGCGGGCGGTCCCGTGGCGGAGGTCTCCGTCGCCATGCAAGGTCTCCGTTCCGTGTTCGCCGTTCCGGACGCCGCGGACCACCCACTCTAACGCATGTAGTGTGCATATGTTTGCACGCCACCGGGACCGGCGTTCTCCATGTGACACACGGCGCGAAAGAGTCCCAGGTGAACGGGGATGTGATGCACTGGACCACCGGCATTCCCTCCCCGCGAACCACCGGAACTTGTCGTCCCGGACGCGTAGCATGGCACCCGCCCGAACCCGGACGACCCGGGATCAGTAACCACAGAGGGGACCTGATGCGAGCGGCGAACGCCCCCGGTGACCCCCGCGGCGACGTCCCCCCGCAGGACGCGACCACGGACGACGCACCACCCCCGAGCCCCCCGGCCGAGCCCGCCGCCGACGACGAGGGCGGGGCGGACGGCGCCGCCTTCCGCGCCGGCGGGCTCGACGAGCGCGACCGCCGGATCCTCGCCTTCGAACGGCAGTGGTGGAAGCACGCCGGCGCCAAGGAGCAGGCCATCCGCGAGATGTTCGACATGTCGGCGACGCGGTACTACCAGCTCCTCAACATCCTGATCGACCGGCCCGAGGCGCTCGAGTGCGACCCCATGCTCGTCAAGCGCCTCCGCCGGATGCGGACACAGCGGCAACGCAGCCGCGCCGCGCGCCGACTCGGCATCCGGCCCTGATCTGACCAACACTGGTCACGTGAACTCTCCCCGCCCTGTGACGGCCGCCGGTGCCGACGGCCTTGACGCGATCCGTAAGAACCCCGCCGGGGCCGTGCTCGGCTTCGACTTCGACGGCACGCTGGCGCCGATCGTGGACGATCCGGCCTCGGCGCGGGCCCATCCGGGCGCGGCTCCGGCCCTCGCCCGGCTGGCCCCGCTGGTCGGCGCCCTTGTCGTCATCACCGGACGTCCCGCCGCCGTGGCCGTCGAGTACGGCGGCTTCGAGGGCATCGACGGGCTCGTCGTCCTCGGCCAGTACGGGCTCGAACGGTGGGAGTCCGGCGTGCTGACCGAGCCGGAGCCGCCGCCCGGCGTGGCCGAGGCCCGCGCGAAGCTGCCGGGCGTCCTCGCGGCGGCCGGGGCCCCGCCCGAGACCTTCGTCGAGGACAAGGGGCAGGCGCTCGCCGTGCACACCCGGCGGTGCGCCGAACCCGAGGTCGCGCTCGAACGGCTGCGCAGCATCATGGCCGCGCTCGCGGAACGCACCGGGCTGACCGTGGAGCCCGGCCGGCTCGTCCTCGAACTGCGCCCGCATGGCATGGACAAGGGGAAGGCGCTGCGCTCGTTCATCGACGACCGCGGGGCCCGCCCGTCCGCCGTGCTGTTCGCGGGGGACGACCTCGGCGACCTGGCCGCGTTCGACGCCGTCGAGTCGCTGCGCGCGCAGCGCGTGCCCGGCGTGCTGGTGTGCAGCGGGTCCACGGAGGTCACCGCGCTCGCCGAGCGAGCGGACGTGGTTGTCGACGGCCCGGCCGGGGTGGTCGGCCTCCTCGACGGCCTCGCCGGCTCCCTCTCCTGACTCTCTTTCCTGACCGCGCCGCCCGCGCCGTCGGTGTTGTCGCCCAAGTGACAAGAGTCACAGCCGGACTTGTCGTATCTCGCGAGACTCCGGTGGTCCGCATGGACGCGACGTCCAATTGAGCCAAAATATGGTGAATTGCGGCAAGTGTGGCTTCACGGGGGAGTCACACAATGGACATCGGGAGGCTAGACGGTGGACACGGAACGGGGACTTCCGCGCCGTCCGGGCGAGATCAGGCACACGCCCGCCCAGGGCGTCCCGAAGGTCACCCCGAGAGAGGGAACACCCGTCCAGCCGCCCGGCGCCCCGATCCCGCCGGGCGCCCCGACCAGCCCCATCGTCCAGGCGGCTCCCGCCCCCCGTCCCGCGCCGGGTGCCCACCCGTCCCAGCAGGGGCCGCCGCGGGTCTGGGGGGCGCCTCCGCGGTCGCCGGCTCCCGAGCGGGCGGCGCGGGTCGGGGCCGCGGAGTGGGCCGCCGTCCCCGAGGCGCAGGACGCCTACTCGGGGCGGGAGGCGCGCCCGTCCACACCGGAGCCGATGGGTGTCCGGGAGACCAGCGGCGTTCAGGTGCGGCTCGGGTCGCGGGATCGCGAGCGGGAACGCCGGGCCGCGCGCCGGCGCGCGGGACGCCGCGGCGGTCTCGTCGCTGCGGGCGTGCTCGTCCTGGCCGGGCTGGTCGCGATCGGGCTCGTCCTGACGCCCGGCTCCGGCGACGAGGACGCGGCGGACGCACCCCCGGCCGCCAGTGACCAAGCACCGAACGGCGGCGGGCTGCCCCTGGCGGGCTCGCCCATCACGGTGGGCACCGCCGATGGCTCCAAGTACCGGATCGCGGCGGTGAAGGCCGGGGTGAGCGACGGGGTGACGACGTTCCAGTCCTCGCCCCCGTCGGGGACGGCGTTCCCTTACATCGAGTACATCCTCGGCAACCCGACGGACCAGAAGATCCTGCTCGACTTCCCCGGCGACGTGTTCGTCAAGCGCGACCTCGTCACGCCGGAGGCGCGGGGACGCTGCATGCCGCAGGCCGGCGTGCCCGAAGTCATGTGCACGCCGCCGACCAAGAGCCAGGTCGTGCGCCGTCTCGCGGGCGGTTCGCTGATTCCGGGGGACGGCGGCGACAAGTACCTCGCGCCGGGCGCCTCGTACCTGGTGCGCGCCACGGTCGACGTCCCCGTCAACCGCACGATCAGGCGCTCGGACATGGGCCTGTACGTGTGGAAACAGCTCTACATGGCCGACCGCCTCGCCAAGCAGGCGCCCTTCCCGAGCGGAAAGTGAAACCGCCGTGGCCGGGTCGGCCACGGCGGTTCCGGTCGTTCCGGCTCACTCGGCTTCGGGATCATCGGCGAGGATTCCGTAGAGGCGGCGGCGGGCGTCGTTGACCACGTCCAGCGCGCGCGCCTTCTGCGCCTCGCTGCCGACGGCCATCACCTGCTGGAGGGCGACCATCAGCTGGCCGATCGCCTCGCGTCCGCGCAGGACGTTCTCGCCGGCGGCCTCGGTGACCTCGTCCCAGGGGGCGGTGGTCTGCGCCGCCGCCTCCTCACGGCCCGCGTCGGTAAGGGAGAACAGCCGCTTGCCGCCGTCCTCCTCGCTGCTGACCAGACCCTCGTCCTCCAGCATCTGGAGGGTCGGGTAGACCGAGCCGGGGCTCGGCCGCCAGACGCCGCCGGTGCGGCCGTCCAGCTCCTGGATCATCTCGTAGCCGTGCATGGCCCGCTCGGCGAGCAGGGCGAGCAGGGCCGCCCGGACGTTGCCGCGCCGGGTCCGCCGTCCGCGTCCACCGCGGCCGCGATGGCCGGGACCAGGGCCGAACCCCGGACCGCCGGGCCCCCACGGGCCGAACGGATCGCCGCGCCGGCCGCGTTCCTGCGGTCCGCGGAAGCCGCCGCGCCTTCTCTTCGTGTGCTCGTGCATCGCGTACCCCTTCGTTGGTGATCGGTTGCGATGCATTAACGATATATCGAAAACATGTCGCGATGCAACCCCTCGGCCGGGCATGCCGATGTCCCGGCGTCCGCTGCCGGACGTCGGGTGAGGGGTTGCTCGCCGATTCGGCGGGTTAGGGGCCGGTCACCTTGAGGTTGTCGAGGATGTCCTTGGTGGCGTTGCGGTTGTCGGTCTCCTTGACGCGGATCCACAGACCGAACTTGCCGGACTTGTCCTTGAGGCCGACCTCGGTGACCGACGCGGTGCCGGTCTTGCAGGCGGTGAAGCGGGTGATCGTCCCGCTGAGGGCGCCGTCCGGGGTGGTGTAGTTCTCCGGCGCGGCCTTCGTGCACTGCGGGTGGACGGACGCGCTCGGCGGCGGAAGCTGGCCCTGGCGCAGATCCGTGGTCACGCCGATGAAGACTCCGGGGCCCTTGCCGTTGCCGAGGAACGCGGCCTTGTCCGGGGTCGCGCGGAGCACCGGCCGCGGCTGGCCGTCGTTCAGGTTGACGGTGGACGGCGTCCACGTCTGCTCCTGCTGCTGCTTCGGCCAGGCCTTCGGCGCCGCGGCCTTGATCTTGCCGGCGTTGTCGGAGATCGCGACGAAGTCCTTCGGGATCGCCGGCGCCTTCTTGTCCTTCTTGTCCTTGCCGCCGCCGGAGAACATCAGGCCGAGCGCCAGCCCGCCGACCACCGCGACCACCAGCACGACCGCCGTGATGATCAGCGGCGTGGCGAACTTCTTGGGCGCGCCGCCGCCCTTCCTGCCGCCCTGCCCCCCGCCTTGGACGGGCCCCTGGGGCGGAGGCTGGAATCCGGTGGGCGGCGCTCCGTAGGGCTGCTGGCCGCCGGGGCCCATCGGCTGCATGGGGGCGCCCTGCGGTCCGGCGTTCTGCGGGCCCGGCTGGGGCGCGAACACGGACGTCTTGTCGTTGTCCTGCTGCGGGGGCTGCTGCTGTTCCGGCCGGTACGCGATCGTCCGGTCATTGTCGTTGTCCGGGGCGGTGGGGCCCTCGACCTGACCGAACGGCGTGCCGCGACCGCTCGGGGAGTCCACGACCGTCGCGCCGCCCTCCGGCATCCGCGGCGGGACCTGCATCTCGGACGTGTGGACGTCGTCCTCGCCGGGCTGCTCGAACCGCGTCTGCATCCCCGGCGGAACGCCCTGCGGCCCCGGACCAGCCTGTCCTGGGCCGGGCTGTCCCGGGCCCGCCTGTCCCGGGCCGGGCTGCTGCCCTGGGCTGGGCTGCCCTGGGCCGGGCTGCCCTGGGCCGGGCTGCCCTGGGCCGGGCTGTCCTGGGCCGGGCTGCTGGGCGGGTCCCGGTTGCCGGGCGGGGCCGGGCTGCTGGGCCTGGACGCCGTCGCTGTAGAAGTCCTGGACGGTCGAGTCCGCGTCGACCCGCGGTGCTTGCGGCGCGTACGCAGGCGCGGGGCCGGGGCCGGGGCCGGGGCCGGGCGCCGCGGAGCCGCTCGGGGCGGGTGTCGGACGCAACGTGGACAGGGCCTCGGCGAACGCCTCGGCGGTCGGCCACCGCTTCTCCCGCTCGACCTCCAGCGCCCGCAGGATCACCTGGTCGAACGCCGGGGGCAGCCCCTCCCGCATCTCGCTCGGAGCCTTCTTGACCGGCGCGGGACCGGGGGCGCGCCCGGTGACCATGTGGTAGGTCAGCGCGCCGAGGCCGTACACGTCGGCGCGGACGTCCAGCCCGCCGCCGAACCGCGCCTGCTCGGGCGACATGTATCCGGGCGTGCCGACCGGAAGCGTGAACGCCCCGGAGGCGTGCGCGAGGGCCTTGGCGAGCCCGAGGTCGGCGATGAGCAGTTTCTCGCCGCCGTCCGGCGTCGACTGGAACAGCACGTTGGACGGCTTGAGGTCGCGGTGGATCACGCCCAGCGTGTTGATGACCTCGACGCCGTAGGCGATCTGCTCGGCGAGCGCGACCGCGTCGTTGACCGGAAGCGGTCTTTCCCGCATGCGGTCGCCGAGTGTCCCGCGGTCCGCGTACGACATCACGAAGTAGGGCCGTCCGTCCGGGAGCTCCCCGATGTCGTGGACACGGACCAGCCGCTCGGAGTCGGCGCGGCGCAGGATCCGAGCCTCCTCCAGGAAACGGTTGCGCACGTCGAGATCGTCGATCAGGCTCTCGTTGAGGACCTTAATCGCGACCTTGGACTCCAGGGCGTCGTCGTGCCCCAGCCACACGGCGGCGAACGCCCCGGCCCCCAGGACGCGATCGATCCGGTAACGGCCTACTGAAGGTGGGAACGACACTCCCGTATCATCCCAGCAAACGGGGTGAGCGCGCGAACGAGCATTGAGGCGGCATGGCATTCGACGAGAGGACCGAGGAGCTGGCGGTGAAGGCCGCGCAGGGCGACCAGGGCGCCCTCAACGAGCTCCTCCGCAGGATCGAGCCGGACGTGCTGCGGCACAGCTCCCGGTTCCTGCCCTGCCGGCAGGACGCCGAGGAGGCGTGCCAGGACGCGTTGCTACAGGTCGCGAGGAACATCCACCGGTTCGAGGGCCGGTCGCGGTTCAGCACCTGGCTGCACGTCGTCGTCGCGAACTCGGCCCGCTCCACCTACCGGTCGCTGAAGCGGCGTTCGGTCGAGCAGGCGGGCGAGCTTCCGCAGCAGCGTCCCGACCCGCGCCGGACGAGCGTCATCGCCGGTTCCCGGGTCGACATCCTGGACGCCATGGAGGACCTGGAGGCCCGCAAGCCCGACCTCATCCAGGCGCTCGTCCTGCGGGACGTCTCGCAACTGGAGTACGCGGAGATCGCCGAGCAGCTCAAGCTTCCGCTCGGCACGGTCAAGTCCCGTATCCACGAGGCCCGCAAGCAGGTCAGGCAGACGCTCGGCGAGTCCTACACCTGATCCGGGGCCCGTCAAGGGTCGGTAATCAGGCGGCAACGGTGCGTCCAGAATCGGTGCCGTGAGCTGGGCGTCTGCACCAGCATGCGGTGCATGTCACCAGGACCGGCCTCCCGCCACGACCGCCCGATCTTCGTCCTCGGCTGCCCGCGCTCGGGGACGACGCTGCTGCGGCTGATGCTGCACTCGCACGCCCGAATCGCGATCCCGGCGGAGACGAAGTTCGTCCTGCCCGCCTATACGGAACGGTGCGAGTTCGGTGACCTCCGGGTGAGGGAGAACAGGCGGGCGCTCGCGGAGTGGATCACGAGCGACCGGTCCACGAAGGTCCACGCGCTCGGCATGGACGCCGCCGACCTCGTCGACGAGATCGCCGCCGGGCCGCCGAGCCTCGGCTCGGCGGTCGGCATCGTGTTCCGCGCCTACGCCCGCCTGCACGGCAAGCAGCGCTGGGGCGACAAGCGCCCGAGCTACTCCCAGCACGTCGGCGCGCTGCTGCGGATGTTCCCCGACGCCCAGTTCGTCCACCTCGTCCGGGACGGCCGGGACTGCGTCGCGTCGCTGATGGAGATGCCCTGGTTCGACGGGGACGTCCACCACGCCATCTCCGCCTGGCGGGAGACGATCGACCGCGGCCGCCGGCTCGCCGAGCGCCTCGGCCCCGACACCTACTACGAACTGCAGTACGAACGTCTCGTCGCCGACCCCGCCGACGAGCTGACCCGGCTCTGCGGGTTCCTCGGCGAGGACTTCGACCCGGCCATGACGCGCCCCGAGGGCCTCGCGAAGCAGATCGTCCCGTCCCGGAAGAAGTGGCACGGACGCACGCACGACGCCGTCACGACCAGCCGCGTCGGATCGTGGGCGGAACGGCTCGACCCGTGGGAGATCAGCCTGGCCGAGGCCGCGTTCGGCGAGCGGCTCGCCGAGTACGGCTACGAGCCGAGCGGCCTGCCGAAGCCCCCCGCGTCCCAGCTCGCCCGGTTCACCCGGACCGCCGCCCACCGCCGCATGGCCCAGCACAAGGCCGCGCTGCGCGAACGCTGGAAGCAGCACCACGAACCGAACCCCGTCGAGTCCCTCCTCGCCGCCGAGCACCCGAGCCCCGCCACCTGACCCGCGGCGTGCCGCCCTTACGCCCGAAGGGCGGCACGCCGCAACCCAACACGCGCGCCCGCCTCTCGGGGCGGCCGGTGCTCAGCCGAGGGCGGCGAGCTGGTCGGCGAACCAGCGTTGCGGGGGGAGTGCGGTCGCGGCGGCGGCGAGGCGGGCGCAGCGATCGGCCCGCTGGGCGCGCGGCATGAGCAGGGCCTGGTGCAGGGCCTCCGCCGTCTGCGACACGTCGTAGGGGTTGATCATCAGAGCGTCCCCGGACAGCTCCGCCGCCGCGCCCGCCTCTCGCGACAGCACCAGCGCGCAGCCCTGTTCCGACAGGACGGGCCCCTCCTTCGCGACGAGGTTCATTCCGTCACGGATCGGGTTCACCAGCAGGACGTCCGCCAGGCCGTAGGCGGCGAGGGAGCGCGGATAGTCGTCGTTCACCTGCAGGATCAGCGGTTCCCAGTCGGCCGTGCCGAACTCGTCGGAGATCTGCTTGGCCATCTCCTGGACGGCCGCCGTGTACTCCCGGTACTCGGGCAGGTCGTACCGGGACGGGTAGGCGAACGCCAGGTGCACCACGCGGCCACGCCACTCGGGATGGTTGACGAGCAGTTCACGGTAAGCGGCGAGACCACGCACGATGTTCTTGGACAGTTCGGTCCGGTCGATGCGCACGATGAGCTGACGGTCGCCCACTTGTTCACGCAGCGCGCGCGCCCGCTCAGCGACGTCCTGTTCGGCGGCGCGTTGGCGCAGAGCCGTTCCATCGACGCCGAGCCCATGCACGCCTACGCGCGTGGTGTGGCCCGACCACGTGACCGTACGGGAGACGCGGTCGACGCGTGCGCCGGGCAGCAGCTCGCAGCAGTCGAGGAACGCCAGAGCCCATCGCTCGGTGAGGAACCCCGCGTGGTCGGCGCCGAGGATGCCGAGAAGGATCTGCCTGCCGATGTCGTCTGGGAGCAGCCTGTAGTACTCGGGTGGCGCCCAAGGCGTGTGCGAGAAATGGGCGATTTTCAGGTCCGGGCGACGATCGCGCAGCATCCGCGGTGCCAGCGACAGGTGATAGTCCTGGATCGCCGCCTTCGCTCCCTGGGCGGCGTCCCGTGCCAGGGCGTCCGCGAAGGCCGCGTTGTACGCCTCATAGGACTGCCAGTCGCGGCGGGCACGAGCATCGAAATGCGGGTTGCGCGGGGTGTCGTACAGAAGGTGATGGACGAACCACAGCGTCGAGTTGGCAACGGCGTTGTACGCACGGTGGAACGTGGCCGCGGGAATGTCGAGCATCCGTACCGCCGCGCCGCCGGTCTCGTAGCCCGCGAGATCCAGGCGGCCGTCCGGTGAACGGCGGGCCGCCGTCCGATCGGCCTCGCCCAGGCTCGCGCACACCCACAGCACGTCCGGGGTCTCGGCGGACGGCTCGGACCGCGTCCCGGCCGGGCGCGACGGGCCGGGGTCGCGCGGGGCGCCCGTGACGGCGGCGAGGCCGGACACCAGTCCGCCGCCCCCGCGCCGCATGGTGAGCTCGCCGTCGTCCGACAGCGAGAACGACACCGGACCCCGATTCGATGCCACCAGCACTTGGCTCATACCGGCAGGGTCTCAGTTGTGGCCGAGGCGCTTCAAAGTGACCCGCGTGGTGCGGGTCACTGCGTGCATTGTCCCGATTAGCCGGGAGTGCGGCGGGTACCCGACCGGAATGAGCAGGTCCGAGACGACGAAGACCGTGCTCGTCGCCGGTGCTGCGAACCTCATCCTCGCGATCACCAAGCTGATCGCCGGCCTGCTGGCCGGGTCCAGCGCAATGCTCGCGGAGAGCGCGCACTCCGTGGCGGACACCCTCAACCAAGGCTTCCTCTTCACCTCCCTGCAGCGCAGCGAACGGCCCCCCGATCGGCGCCACCCCTTCGGCTACGGAAACGAGCGGTACTTCTGGTCGCTGCTCGCCGCGTTCGGTATCTTCGTGGCCGGCGCCGGGTTCTCGATCTTCGAGGGCATCCTGACCATGACCGGTCACGGCGGCACCGGGACGACGGTGTGGCTCGCCTACGCCGTCCTCGCCCTCGGCGCGCTGCTGGAGGGGACGTCCTGGATCCGCGCCTTCTACCAGGCGCACAAGGAGACCCGCGACAACGGCCGCGACATCGTCGACCATGTCCGGCGGTCCCCTGACGTGACGTTCAAGACCGCGCTGTTCGAGGACACCGCCGCGATGATCGGCCTCGCGCTCGCCGCGGGCGGGCTGGCGCTGCGCCAGATCACCGGGTCCGAATTCTGGGACGGGCTCGCGTCCGTCCTCATCGGGCTGCTCCTCGTCGTCCTCGCCTTCGGGATCGGACGGGAGAGCATGGGCCTGCTCATCGGGCAGGCCGCCGACCCGGCCGCGCAGCGCGACATCCGCGCCGAGATCCTCCGCACCCCCGGGGTGACCGGCGTGGACGAGCTGCTCACCATGCACTTCGGCCCCGACCAGATCCTCGTCGCCGCCAAGGTCAACTTCTCCGACGACATCAGCGCCGACCAGGCCGAGGACGTAGCCGGAGAGATCGACCGGCGGCTCCGGGAGCGGCTCCCGATCGTCCGGCACGTGTTCCTCGACCCCACCCAGCGCACCGTCCCGCAAGGCATCGACCGCGTGATCAAGAACTCATCCGGGTAACGTCTCAATCGGTGGACCCGCCTGTCTGGCATCCGGTCAGTTCATGTAAAGTCACGCATACGAGCTCAAACCGCTCGTGGATTACACAACTGAATACCGCTCATCCAGAGGGGTGGAGGGACCGGCCCTGTGAAGCCCCGGCAACCACCCGGCTGACGCGCGCTCGCGATCCTGCGAGGCCGGCCGGGAGATGGTGCCAACTCCGGCCTGCGACCAAGGTGGCGCAGGGAAGATGGGGAGAAAGGCCTCGCTTCATGGCACTCACGCCTGCCACAGACCTCGGACCGGCTACCGCCCTCGTCTGCCGCGAATGCGGCTCCACCCGCGACCTCGGGCCCTACTACGCCTGCGAGGAGTGTTTCGGCCCCCTGGAGATCGCCTACGACTTCGGGGGCGTCACCAGGGCCGGCATCGAGTCCGGGCCCCGCAACATCTGGCGGTACCGCGGGCTGCTGCCCGTCCCGTCCAACGTCGCGGAGACGCCCAACACCGAGCCGGGCCTGACCCGCCTCGTCCGCGCGGACAACCTCGCGGAGAGCCTCGGCCTGCAGAGCCTGTGGGTGAAGGACGACAGCGGCAACCCGACCCACTCCTTCAAGGACCGCGTCGTCGCCGTCGCTCTGGCCGCGGCCCGCGAGCTGGGCTTCAAGGTGCTGGCCTGCCCGTCCACCGGGAACCTGGCCAACGCCGTCGCCGCCGCGGCGTCCCGCGCCGGCATCCGCAGCGCGGTGTTCGTACCGTCCAACCTCGAATCCCAGAAGATCATCACGACGGCCGTGTACGGCGGGACGTTCGTGACGGTGGACGGCAACTACGACGACGTGAACCGCCTCGCCTCGGAGATCGCCGGAGAGCAGGACGACTGGGCGTTCGTGAACGTCAACGTCCGCCCGTACTACGCCGAGGGCTCCAAGACGCTCGGCTACGAGATCGCGGAGCAGCTCGGCTGGCGACTGCCGGACCAGATCGTCGTCCCGGTCGCGTCCGGCTCCCAGCTCACCAAGATCGACAAGGCCTTCCAGGAGCTGATCAAGCTGGGCCTGGTCGAGGACAAGCCGTACCGCGTCTTCGGCGCCCAGGCCGCCGGCTGCGACCCCGTCGCCGCCGCATTCAAGGCCGGGCACGACGTCATCCGCCCGGTGAAGCCGGACACGATCGCCAAGTCCCTCGCCATCGGCAACCCCGCCGACGGCCCCTACGTCCTGGACGTCGCCCGCCGCACCGGCGGCGCCGTCGAGGACGTCACCGACGAGCAGGTCGTCGAGGGCATCCGGCTGCTCGCCCGCACCGAGGGCATCTTCGGCGAGACCGCGGGCGGCGTCACGGTCGCGACGCTCCGCAAGCTCATCGAGAACGGCACTCTCGACCCGTCCGCCGAAACAGTGATCATCAACTCCGGGGACGGACTGAAGACGCTGGACGCCGTCGCCCCGGTCGTCGCGCCGAGCGCGAACATCGCCCCGTCCCTGGACGCGTTCCGCGCCGCCGGCCTCGCCTGAGAAAAGGAGCACCATGAGCGTTTCCGTGCGAATTCCGACGATCCTGCGGACCTACACCGGCGGCGAGTCCGAGGTGAAGGCCGAGGGCGCCACCCTGCGCGCCGTCGTCGCCGATCTGGAGGCCGGTTACTCCGGCATCTCCGCGCGCATCCTGGACGACGCCGGCAAGATCCGCCGCTTCGTGAACGTGTACGTCGGCGACGAGGACGTCCGCTTCGCCGACGGCCTCGACACCCCGACTCCCGAAGGCGTCCAGATCTCCATCATCCCCGCCGTAGCGGGCGGCTGACACGTTTCCCCCCAAGCCCCGGCACGTCCATCGTGCCGGGGCTTTTCCATGCACACCGGGCGAATCTCTGACTTTCTTGCGACAGAAATGCCCGGTTGACGGCTGGATCTGGCTGATTGTTTCGCCGATCGCCCTGAAACGTACATGGTAAAAGCTTTAGTTAAACTGAAGGCCGCTACTTGATCTTGGTCACGACCTCTACAGCACTTGTGTTTCACAATTGCTTCTCCCTGGAAGATTGAAGCCGGAGTGGCGCTCCACAGGGCGTCGATCAGGCTTACGAGAGTGAGGAAAGGCATGAAGCGCATTTTGCGCACGGTGGCCGTGTCCGGAATAGCGATGGGGGCGGCAGTCCTCGCGGCTCCCTCGGCCATGGCGGACATCAACTTCTACGCGGTGGAGAAGGCGTACGTCGGGCACAACGGCCCCACGTACGTCAGCGAGAAGGGCCCGGGCGACCTGATGTTCACGGACATCGTCAAGTCGCCCCACGCCAAGCCGGTGATCGGCAACAAGCCGGTGAAGACCGGCGACATCACCACGACCCTCCACGGCGGGAAGCACAACACGGCCGTCACCGCCATCGAGGGCTCCGAGCAGGAGTCGACCAAGAAGGGGCATGGCAAGGGCTCCCACGAGCAGGCCGCGCCGCTCCAGGGTGAGCAGCAGGCCGCGCCGCAGCAGGACACGCTGCAGGCGGCCCCGCAGCAGGGTGCGGAGCAGGCCGCGCCGCAGCAGGACGCTCAGCAGGCGGCGCAGCAGCAGGGTGCGGAGCAGGCTGCCCCGCAGCAGGACGCTCAGCAGGCCGCGCAGCAGCAGGACGCTCAGCAGAACGCGCCCCAGCAGGGCGCGGAGCAGGCGGCGCCGCAGCAGGACGCTCAGCAGGCGGCGCAGCAGCAGGGTGCGGAGCAGGCTGCCCCGCAGCAGGACGCTCAGCAGGCCGCGCCGCAGCAGGACGCTCAGCAGAACGCGCCCCAGCAGGGCGCGGAGCAGGCGGCGCCGCAGCAGGACGCTCAGCAGGCGGCGCAGCAGCAGGGTGCGGAGCAGGCGGCGCCGCAGCAGGACGCTCAGCAGGCCGCGCAGGAGCAGGGTGCGGAGCAGGCCGCCCCGGAGTCGGCGCAGCGGCGGGCCTCGAACCCGGACCCCAAGGAGGTGAACATCCACGCGGTGAAGAAGGCGGCCGTCGGCCAGAACGGTCCGGTGCGCGTCAGCGAGAAAGGCCCTGGCGACGCCATCTTCACGAACTTCACCGCGTCGCCGCGCGCGGTCGCCATCGTCGGGAACAAGTCGGTGAAGACCGGCGACATCTCCACCAAGCTCTACGACGGCAAGGGCAACACCGTGGTCAACTCGGTGTCGGGCTCCGAGCAGGAGTCGAACAAGCGGTAATCCGCCGCTCCTAGGGGGCACAGAAGCACGACGGCCGCTCCGGACTCGCGCATCGAATCCGGAGCGGCCTCCCCATCTCACCTCGACAGCGGTGGTGGGCCCCGCAAAGTACATGGAACGCGGGGCCCGCCGTTCTGTGACCACGGCACCACGGCACCACGGTGCGCGGCCCCCTAGGATCCCCCGAATGATGAAAGGGACCCTGTGGCGTTGGCTGGGCGCACTCGCTCCGGCCCTTGCCGGCTTGTGCGTTCTCGGCTTCTGGGGCATGTCCGCTCTTCAGGGCCGCGCCGACCGGGCCCGCGAACTCGACTGCCTGCACGATCGCGCCGCCGCGCACTGGAGCCACGGCTACGGCGCATGGCTCCCCATCGGCGTCCTCGCGACCTCGGCGCTGGTTCTCGTCCTCGCGGTGGCGGTCCTCGTGGCCGGCGCCCGTTCCCCTCTCTGGGCGCGGCTCGTCTGCTTCCCGATGGTCTTGTTCGCCGTCCTCGCCCTCGTCCTGGCCGGCATGACGACCCACGACTACTTCGCCTTCCCCGGCGGCGACATCTCCACGGTCAACAGCGCCCCCTGCGGAGTCGGCTGAGACAGCTTCAAAGTGAGTCGCTCGGGCCTCGGCACGAATGGTTGGATGCGGCATGGGGCAGTTGTGGAATCGCGATGAGATCCTTGCCGGTCTCGCTTCCCTGGGGGAACGCGGCGGGCTGGGAGCGCCGTGGCGGTTGGAGCAGGTGCTCGACCTCGAAGGGCGGTATGAGGTCCGCCTGCCCGAGTCGTATCGCAGCTTCGTCCTGGAGGTCGGTGATCGCGTCACCGCGGAGGCCCTGGACGACGAGATCGGCGACCGTCACATCGACTACGACGATCTGCTGACCGGATCGATGATCATCGCTGACATCGGCTGCGGGGCCTTCGAGCGGCTGGTCGTGACGGGGCCGGCCGCCGGGCAGGTGTGGCGGGAGGAGTTGCGGTTCGGCGGCGGTGCTCTCACCCCCGGCCCCGATTTCGGTGCGTGGTATCTGAGCTGGCTACGGCGAGTCGGTGCCGTCAAGGCGCCCCCCGGCCTACGCCGGCGGCTTGTCGGTTGGCATTCGCGAACGTTGATCTGGCACGACCCAGGTTCTGAACAAGACCGGTGACCCGCCCCTGCGAGGCTGTCCAGTACGAGCCATCGCGTCCACCGTGGCGGACCCTGGTCAGAGCCGGTCCGGGCAGGTGGGGAGACACCCCGGGCGGGGATGTGTGGCGCTTGCACTCGGCAGGGTAGAGTGCTAAACAAACGGTTGGCACTCTGCTGTGGAGAGTGACAACTTCACACAGTCTGGGTCGGGGCGATGAGGTCTCAGTCCGGCGGCGGAATGGCAGTCGTCGGCGGGGGCCGTCCGTCGCGGGCGTCGGCTCGATCCGTCTAAGCCACCTTGTTCCGGGAGGACTGGAGCCTATGGCTGCAAAGATGATCGCGTTCGACGAAGAGGCCCGCCGCGGTCTCGAGCGCGGCATGAACCAGCTCGCCGACGCCGTGAAGGTGACCCTTGGTCCCAAGGGCCGCAACGTCGTGCTGGAGAAGAAGTGGGGCGCCCCCACGATCACCAACGACGGTGTGTCGATCGCCAAGGAGATCGAGCTCGAGGACGCGTGGGAGAAGATCGGCGCGGAGCTCGTCAAGGAAGTAGCGAAGAAGACCGACGACGTCGCGGGTGACGGCACCACGACGGCGACCGTGCTGGCCCAGGCGCTGGTGCGCGAGGGGCTGCGCAACGTGGCGGCCGGCGCGAACCCGATGTCGCTGAAGCGCGGCATCGAGGCCGCGGTCGAGCGGGTCAGCGAGGAGCTGTCCAAGCTCGCCAAGGACGTGGAGACCAAGGAGCAGATCGCCTCCACGGCGTCCATCTCCGCGGGTGACCCGCAGATCGGCGAGATGATCGCCGAGGCGATGGACAAGGTCGGCAAGGAAGGCGTCATCACGGTCGAGGAGAGCCAGACCTTCGGTCTGGAGCTCGAACTGACCGAGGGGATGCGCTTCGACAAGGGCTACATCTCGCACTACTTCGTGACCGACCCCGAGCGGATGGAGGCGACCCTTGAGGACCCGTACATCCTGATCGTTCAGGGCAAGGCCTCGGCCAACAAGGACCTGCTGCCCGTCCTCGAGGGCGTCATGCAGTCCGGCAAGCCGCTGCTGATCATCGCGGAGGACGTCGAGGGCGAGGCCCTGGCCACCCTGGTCGTCAACAAGATCCGCGGGATCTTCAAGTCCGTGGCCGTCAAGGCGCCGGGCTTCGGCGACCGCCGCAAGGCCATGCTGGGCGACATCGCCACGCTGACCGGCGGCCAGGTCATCAGCGAGGACGTGGGTCTCAAGCTGGAGAACACCACGACCGACATGCTGGGCCGCGCCCGCAAGGTCGTCATCACCAAGGACGAGACCACCATCGTGGACGGCGCCGGTGACGCCAACGAGATCGCGGGCCGGGTCAACCAGATCCGCACCGAGATCGACAACACCGACTCCGACTACGACCGCGAGAAGCTTCAGGAGCGCCTGGCGAAGCTCGCGGGCGGTGTCGCGGTCATCAAGGCCGGTGCCGCGACGGAGGTCGAGCTCAAGGAGCGCAAGCACCGCATCGAGGACGCCGTCCGCAACGCCAAGGCCGCGGTCGAGGAGGGCATCGTCCCCGGTGGTGGCGTCGCGCTGCTGCAGGCCGGCACCAAGGCGTTCGACAAGCTGGAGCTCGCCGGCGACGAGGCCACCGGTGCCAACATCGTCAAGCGCGCTCTGGAGGAGCCGCTGAAGCAGATCGCCGTCAACGCCGGCCTTGAGGGCGGCGTCGTGGTGGAGCGGGTCCGCAACCTGACCCCGGGTGAGGGCCTGAACGCCGCCACCGGCGACTACGTCAACATGTTCGAGTCGGGCATCCTCGACCCGGCCAAGGTGACCCGGTCCGCGCTGCAGAACGCCTCGTCGATCGCCGCGCTGTTCCTGACCACCGAGGCCGTCATCGCCGAGAAGCCCGAGAAGAACCCGGCCCCGGCGGGCGACCCGTCCGGTGGCATGGGAGGCATGGACTTCTAAGCGAGTTCCCAGCTCCAACGGGCGGCTGAAGGGGCGGTTCCAACCGGAACCGCCCCTTTCGCATGCTCGGGTGGCCGCCATCCGATCCGCGCCATGGGAGACCTGCCATCATGCGGATCCATGATGGACCTCTTCAACTCCTCGGTTCTGCGCGTCGATCAGCCCCGCGGCGCTCCTGCAGCGCGTTCTCGGTACCGGGTGTATGACGGTCAGGGCGCACTGCTCGCGACCGCGGAGGAGCGGGACGTCTCGGTGCTCCGCCAGACGGTCAGGACCGCATTCGGTGGTAGTGACGCCGGCCGCACCGTCCACGTCGAGAACGTGCAGGGCGTGCCGCTCCTGGTGGTGGAGAAGCAGAACGCGAGAAGCACCCGGGTGTGCACTCCCGAGGGTGGTCAGATCGGGGCACTGCAGAACCACAAGCTGTACGAGTACACGCTTCTGGACGCGTCAGGAGGTCACGTCGGCAGGCTGGACGGCAATCGGCTCGGCCGCAAGTTCGCCGCACTGGACGCCTACGGCAACCACGTCGCGCAGGTGGACAAGAGATGGAAAGGCGTGGCCACCGAAATACTGACCACCGCCGACCGGTACTCGGTGGAGATCTATCAGCCCCTCGCCGATCCGCTCCGTGTACTGGTGGTCGCGGCGCCGCTGGCGATCGATCTCATGCTGTACGAAGGCAAGGACTGGCCGATCGGATAGCCCGCCGGCCGAAGGACTTTCGCGTACCGTAAGGGCCGGCATGACTCGCCGACGACGAGGCTCTAGGAGTATGCATGGGCGACCCTTTCAGTTCCTCCACGCTCAGGGTCGAGCAGCCTCGACGGGGACCGTTCGCCAAGTCGCGGTACAAGGTGCTGGACGGTGACGGCGCCGTCCTTGCCATCGCGGCGCCGACGGACGACCAGGGAAGCAACGCGGTCATGCGGGGCGTGTTCCCCGGAAAGTCGAATCTCGACGCCCGGGCGGTCCTGCTGACGACGCCCGACGGCGACCCGCTGCTCATCGTCGACAAGCTGAGCGGGCGGGAGTACACGGAGGTCCTGCGGCCGGACGGAGAGCGGGTCGGGTCCTACGTCACCGAGAGAGTCGGCCGCCGCTATGTCATCTATGACGACGACGGCACGCTGATCGGCGCGATCGACGTGGACGTGCCGCGTAACAACTTCGAGGTGAAGGACGGCGACGGCGCCAAGGTGGCGCACGTGCGCAAGAAATGGGCCGGGCTCGCCACACACCTGCTGACGACGGCCGACAAGTACTCGGTGGAGATCGCCGACCCAGTCGGGGAGCCGCTGCGGACGATGGCGGTGATGACGGCGATCGTCATGGACATGAACCTTCACGAGGCAAAAGAGATCACCTGAGCCGGCACGCGTTTCGCGAGGGCTTCACGGCTCCCACGAGGCGAGGTACGTTCTGTCCGTGCAGGCCATGCCCGGGCGCTCGAACGGCTGGCGCGTCTCGCCGGCCATTCCGACGATCGCCAATTGCGCGCTGGCCGTTCTCTGGGCCTTCTCGGCCCTCGGTGGCTGGGGCGACGCCGCCTTCTGCGGTGAGGACGAGCGGCACGACCCGGGATGCGGCGCCGGATTCGACGACGCGGTGCGCTTCTCGGCACCGGTGGCCGTCATCGCCACGGCCGTCGCCGTGACCGCGTGGGCGATGCCCGGCATCCGGCACCGGCCCGACCGGCTGGACGCCCTCCTCACCGTCGCGGCCTTCGTCTGGATCCTGGCCGAGGGAGTTCTCTTCGTGGGCGGGTACCTGGCCAAACCGTGATGAGTCCCCGCCGGCGGTTGACGTTGCCGAAAAGAAACATTGGCGGGCTGGAATGTGTTGTTGGACTGGTTCGGGCGGGGTGAACCAGGACAAAACCCGAGGTCGGACGGGTGTCGAAGTGCCTCCGTGGCGGTTGGACGGGCGGATCGACGACATTGATGTGTGCGAGCCGGTTTGACGTTCCCCCGTGTTGGGCATACTGTTCACTTCGCCCCAAGGGAGTGTGGGACGCCTGACGGCGGCCGATCCGAGGGGAACCACCTATGCCAGCTGACGCGGCTCTGCCGTGTCTGCCGTGCCGTGGCGGGTCGGAAAGGGTCGATTTTGACAATCGGGCCGGATCTGATGAAATAGCTCCACCGCTCGGAAGGTGCCGCTCAAACGGCATTGGAAAGGCGTATCGGAGAAGCCCGGAAATTGACAGCCCGGACGGATCCGATAAAGTAAGACGAGTCGCCCCGGAGCGGGAAACGCGAAAGCGGATCCATCTTGAGAACTCAACAGCGTGTTAAAAGCCAGTGCCTTTATCGGCCCGGTCTGTTTTTGTTGGCCGGGTCGCCCCGTGGCTGTCTCTTTTGGGATGGTCGGGGATTTCTTTGAGGCAATGCACGGCCCCTGTGGGGGTCTGTGTGGTGCTGGGATTGTTTCCTGAGGTTTGGCCGGCTGGGGTTCGCCCCCTGGTTGGTCGTTCGAACCTTGATGGAGAGTTTGATCCTGGCTCAGGACGAACGCTGGCGGCGTGCTTAACACATGCAAGTCGAGCGGAAAGGCCCCTTCGGGGGTACTCGAGCGGCGAACGGGTGAGTAACACGTGAGCAACCTGCCCCTGACTTTGGGATAAGCCTGGGAAACCGGGTCTAATACCGGATATGACCTCCGATCGCATGGTCGGTGGTGGAAAGTTTTTCGGTCAGGGTTGGGCTCGCGGCCTATCAGCTTGTTGGTGGGGTGATGGCCTACCAAGGCGACGACGGGTAACCGGCCTGAGAGGGCGACCGGTCACACTGGGACTGAGACACGGCCCAGACTCCTACGGGAGGCAGCAGTGGGGAATATTGCGCAATGGGCGGAAGCCTGACGCAGCGACGCCGCGTGAGGGATGACGGCCTTCGGGTTGTAAACCTCTTTCAGCAGGGACGAAGCTAACGTGACGGTACCTGCAGAAGAAGCGCCGGCTAACTACGTGCCAGCAGCCGCGGTAATACGTAGGGCGCAAGCGTTGTCCGGAATTATTGGGCGTAAAGAGCTCGTAGGCGGTTTGTCGCGTCTGTCGTGAAAGCCCACGGCTTAACCGTGGGTCTGCGGTGGATACGGGCAGACTAGAGGCAGGTAGGGGAGAATGGAATTCCCGGTGTAGCGGTGAAATGCGCAGATATCGGGAGGAACACCGGTGGCGAAGGCGGTTCTCTGGGCCTGTACTGACGCTGAGGAGCGAAAGCGTGGGGAGCGAACAGGATTAGATACCCTGGTAGTCCACGCCGTAAACGTTGGGCGCTAGGTGTGGGGTTCTTCCACGGATTCCGCGCCGTAGCTAACGCATTAAGCGCCCCGCCTGGGGAGTACGGCCGCAAGGCTAAAACTCAAAGGAATTGACGGGGGCCCGCACAAGCGGCGGAGCATGTTGCTTAATTCGACGCAACGCGAAGAACCTTACCAAGGCTTGACATCGCCGGAAAACCATCAGAGATGGTGGGTCCTTTTTGGGCCGGTGACAGGTGGTGCATGGCTGTCGTCAGCTCGTGTCGTGAGATGTTGGGTTAAGTCCCGCAACGAGCGCAACCCTCGTTCCATGTTGCCAGCACGTTATGGTGGGGACTCATGGGAGACCGCCGGGGTCAACTCGGAGGAAGGTGGGGATGACGTCAAGTCATCATGCCCCTTATGTCTTGGGCTGCAAACATGCTACAATGGCCGGTACAGAGGGCTGCGATACCGTGAGGTGGAGCGAATCCCTTAAAGCCGGTCTCAGTTCGGATCGAAGTCTGCAACTCGACTTCGTGAAGTCGGAGTCGCTAGTAATCGCAGATCAGCAACGCTGCGGTGAATACGTTCCCGGGCCTTGTACACACCGCCCGTCACGTCACGAAAGTCGGCAACACCCGAAGCCCGTGGCCCAACCACCTTGTGTGGGGGGAGCGGTCGAAGGTGGGGCCGGCGATTGGGACGAAGTCGTAACAAGGTAGCCGTACCGGAAGGTGCGGCTGGATCACCTCCTTTCTAAGGAGCACACAACTGGCCAGGGACGCCTCCACGCGAGGGACTCTGGTCGGTGGCCACCGGTGACGGCGCATGTTCGTCAGGTGGCTGCTCATAGATGTGGAGCACTGGCTACTCAGCTCACTGCCTGTGTGAGCCGGCAAGTACCGCCCCGGGATCTTTGGTCCGGGGGAGTGGGAACGGCGGCCTCGGGCGGCTGGTGGGTTGGACACGCTGTTGGGTCCTGAGGGAACGGGCGCGAGCCTGGGTGCCTCTGGATCGCGGGACCAAGACCGCATCACCGTTCCGGTGGTGTGGTTTTGGTGGGCCCGGTTGTTTTTTGAGAACTGCACAGTGGACGCGAGCATCTCTGGCGAATGATGAGAGCTGTTCCGAGAAGCCCCTTCGGGTTTTTTTGGTGGTTCTTGTTGTTTGTCTGCGATTTGTTTTGATCGTTTTGTGTGTTCAAGTTTTTTAGGGCATACGGTGGATGCCTTGGCATCAGGAGCCGATGAAGGACGTGGGAGCCTGCGATATGCCTCGGGGAGTCGGCAACCAGACTTTGATCCGGGGATTTCCGAATGGGGAAACCTGGCACTCGTCATGGGGTGTCGCCGCCTGCTGAATGTATAGGCAGGTTGGTGGGAACGCGGGGAAGTGAAACATCTCAGTACCCGCAGGAAGAGAAAACAATTGTGATTCCGTGAGTAGTGGTGAGCGAAAGCGGAGGAGCCTAAACCGTGCGCGTGTGATAGCCGGCAGGCGTTGCGTGTGCGGGGTTGTGGGACCATCCGGGTCCAGCTGCCGCTGGATCAAGGAGTTATAAACTGCTCGGATAGTTGAACGGCTTGGGATGGCCGACCGTAGACGGTGAGAGTCCGGTAGACGAAATCTGGGTGGCTTCTGGGTGTGTTCCCGAGTAGCACGGGGCCCGTGAAATCCCGTGTGAATCTGCCACGACCACGTGGTAAGGCTGAATACTTCCTGGTGACCGATAGCGGACTAGTACCGTGAGGGAAAGGTGAAAAGTGCCCCGGTGAGGGGTCGTGAAATAGTACCTGAAACCGTGTGCCTACAAGCCGTCAGAGCGTCCTCACTGCCTTCGGGTGGTGTTCGTGATGGCGTGCCTTTTGAAGAATGAGCCTGCGAGTTATGGTGTGTGGCGAGGTTAACCGGTGGCGGGTAGCCGTAGCGAAAGCGAGTCTGAATAGGGCGTTTTTAGTCGCATGCTGTAGACCCGAAGCGGGGTGATCTAGCCATGGGCAGGGTGAAGCGCCGGTAAGACGGTGTGGAGGCCCGAACCCACCAGGGTTGAAAACCTGGGGGATGACCTGTGGTTAGGGGTGAAAGGCCAATCAAACTCCGTGATAGCTGGTTCTCCCCGAAATGCATTTAGGTGCAGCGTTGCGTGTTTCTTGCCGGAGGTAGAGCTACTGGATGGCTGATGGGCCCTACAAGGTTACTGACGTCAGCCAAACTCCGAATGCCGGTAAGTGAGAGCGTGGCAGTGAGACTGCGGGGGATAAGCTTCGTAGTCGAGAGGGAAACAGCCCAGATCATCGGTTAAGGCCCCTAAGCGTGTGCTAAGTGGGAAAGGATGTGGAGTTGCCGTGACAACCAGGAGGTTGGCTTAGAAGCAGCCATCCTTGAAAGAGTGCGTAATAGCTCACTGGTCAAGTGATTCCGCGCCGACAATGTAGCGGGGCTCAAGCACACCGCCGAAACCGTGGCATTGGATCTTTGGATCCGATGGGTAGGGGAGCGTCCTGTAGCCGGTGAAGCCGCCGAGTGATCGAGTGGTGGAGGCTGCGGGAGTGAGAATGCAGGCATGAGTAGCGAATCACACGTGAGAAACGTGTGCGCCGGATGACCAAGGGTTCCTGGGGCAGGCTAATCCGCCCAGGGTAAGTCGGGACCTAAGGCGAGGCCGACAGGCGTAGTCGATGGACAACGGGTTGATATTCCCGTACCCGCTGGTATGCGCCAACGCTGAACCCTCTGATGCTAACCACCCGAACTGTGGTGTGGGCCTTCGGGCCTGTTCTGCGGGGAGCGTGGGACCCGAGGGGGTAGTAGGTGAGTGATGGGGTGACGCAGGAGGGTAGCTCAGCCCAGGCGATGGTTGTCCTGGGGTAAGCATGTAGCCCGGTGTGCAGGTAAATCCGCGCACCATATGAGGGTGAGATGTGATGCCGAGCCGTTTTAGGTGAAGTGAGTGATCCCATGCTGTCGAGAAAAGCCTCTAGCGAGTGTATCGGCGGCCCGTACCCTAAACCGACTCAGGTGGTCAGGTAGAGAATACCAAGGCGATCGGGTGAACTGTGGTTAAGGAACTCGGCAAATTGCCCCCGTAACTTTGGGAGAAGGGGGACCACGCCTGGTGAACGTCCTTGCGGCGGGAGCTGGGTGGGGTCGCAGAGGCCAGGGGGAAGCGACTGTTTACTAAAAACACAGGTCCGTGCGAAGTCGTAAGACGCTGTATACGGACTGACGCCTGCCCGGTGCCGGAACGTTAAGAGGACCGGTTAGACCGTGAGGTCGAGGCTGAGAATCTAAGCGCCGGTAAACGGCGGTGGTAACTATAACCATCCTAAGGTAGCGAAATTCCTTGTCGGGTAAGTTCCGACCTGCACGAATGGCGTAACGACTTCCCCGCTGTCTCAACCACAGGCCCGGCGAAATTGCAGTACGAGTAAAGATGCTCGTTTCGCGCAGCAGGACGGAAAGACCCCGGGACCTTCACTACAGCTTGGCATTGGCGCCTGAAGCGTCTTGTGTAGGATAGGTGGGAGACTGTGAAGCCCAGACGCCAGTTTGGGTGGAGTCGTTGGTGAAATACCACTCTGGTCGTTTTGAGCGTCTAACCCGCACCCGTGTATCCGGGTGGGGGACAGTGCCTGGTGGGTAGTTTAACTGGGGCGGTTGCCTCCTAAAGTGTAACGGAGGCGCCCAAAGGTTCCCTCAGCCTGGTTGGCAATCAGGTGGCGAGTGCAAGGGCACAAGGGAGCTTGACTGTGAGACGGACGTGTCGAGCAGGTGCGAAAGCAGGGCCTAGTGATCCGGCACCTACGTGTGGAAGTGGTGTCGCTCAACGGCTAAAAGGTACCCCGGGGATAACAGGCTGATCTTCCCCAAGAGTCCATATCGACGGGATGGTTTGGCACCTCGATGTCGGCTCGTCGCATCCTGGGGCTGGAGTAGGTCCCAAGGGTTGGGCTGTTCGCCCATTAAAGCGGCACGCGAGCTGGGTTTAGAACGTCGCGAGACAGTTCGGTCCCTATCCGCTGTGCGCGTAGGAGAATTGAGAGGGTCTGTCCCTAGTACGAGAGGACCGGGACGGACGAACCTCTGGTGTGCCAGTTGTCCCGCCAGGGGCACGGCTGGTTGGCTACGTTCGGTCGGGATAACCGCTGAAAGCATCTAAGCGGGAAGCCTTCCTCGAGATGAGTTCTCCCACCCTGTTAAAGGGGTGTAAGGCCCCCGGTAGACGACCGGGTTGATAGGCTGGAGATGGAAGCACGGTGACGTGTGGAGTCGACCGGTACTAATAGGCCGAGTGGCTTGAACACACTGAACGTTCAAAGCATCTCGCTGCGTAGAAGTGTTCGCGTCCCTGTGTGGTTCCCAGGAAACAACCGGGAGCCCGCGTATAATAGAATGATCGAGCCTTGGTTGCTCGGACGGATTCTTCCCGCACCCGGTGACGGGTGTCGGGGGTTGGTCGTTCGGTGGTTTTGGCGAGGGGGAAACACCCGGTCCCATCCCGAACCCGGAAGTTAAGCCCTTCAGCGCCGATGGTACTGCATGGGAGACTGTGTGGGAGAGTAGGACACCGCCGGACTCATATTATGGATAGGGCCCCGCCGACAAGGCGGGGCCCTTCCTCGTTTTGGATACTCTTTCCGCCATGGAGCGGATCATCACTCGCCATCTGCACGGCAGTGTGTGTGCCTACGAGCCGACCACGTCCCAGGCCGGAGAGCTTGATCCGGTGGCGGAGTTCCGGATCACCTCCGATGACGAAGTCCACGATCATGCGGTCACCGCTGAACTCCACAGAGCGTTGTACGCCACCAAACACGAAGTCGTCTGCATTGACCGGGGCGGCACCGAGCTATGGCGCTATGAATTCGTCCCCAGATCGAAGGAGAAGTACGGTCACTGGCCGAGTTGTGACTACTCCCTCGATGAATCTCTCGTCTGGGTATACCGCCCGGATGCCATGGCCGGCCGTGGCAACCCCGACATGTGGGTCGTCCTGGACGCCGGCTCAGGGAGCGTCGTAGCCCAGGCCGAGCTGGAAACGGCAGGACACGGCGCCACCAGCCTCAGGCATCCGAGCAGGTCCCACTTCATGCTTTCGGTCGGCGAAGGCCAGGACGGCTGCGTCGTCTACCGCGGTGCCCTCTCAGACGGCGCACTCCTCCTCGACCGGTATCCATGGGCCGACCGCTGTCCGATCGACATCTCGCCGGACGGTCGCCGCTTCATGAGCGTCGACCATGGCCAGTCCGACGTCCAGTTTCATGAATACCCCGGCGGCGAGGTCGTGCTGACCCTGCCCATCGAGGTCTTCGGGCACGGGCCTGAGGATGCCTACGTCGAATGGAGCGGCGGCTACCTGGACCCCGATACGGCGATCGTCACGGTCGGGGGCGAGACGGAAGACGAAGAGGACTGGCACCAGCACTACCTGGTGGATCTGCGGACAGGTGGTGTTCAGGACAGCCTCGATGCCCATTCCCGCAACGCTTACGACTTCGAGCCGCTGGGTGACGGCAGCTGGCTGACCTCGACCCCCGAAGGTCGGCCGATTCTCTGGCGGTACACGAAGCCGCAGTAGGCCCAGGAGCGCCCTCGGGTCATCGCGTCAGAAGTCGTCTCCGGCCAGGACGGTGTCGGCGTCGACGATGCGGTAGGCGTACCCCTGCTCGGCCAGGAACCGCTGCCGGTGGGCGGCATAGTCCTGGTCCAGGGTGTCGCGGGCGACGACGGCGTAGAACCGGGCCCCGGCGCCGGACGCCTTGGGCCGCAGCAGACGTCCCAGCCGTTGCGCCTCCTCCTGCCGTGACCCGAAGGCCCCCGACACCTGGACGGCGACAGAGGCCTCAGGCAGGTCGATGGAGAAGTTCGCCACCTTGGACACGACCAGGACGTCGATCTCACGTGCGCGGAAAGCGTCGAACAGGCGCTCCCGTTCACGCACACGCGTCTCGCCCTTGATGACGGGGGCGTCCAACAGCGACCCGAGCTCGTCCAACTGGTCGATGTACTGGCCGATGACCAGTGTCTGTTCTCCCCGGTGCCGGTCCACCAGCGCCTGGATGAGCTTGGTCTTGGTGTCCGTCGTGGCGCAGAAGCGGTAGCGCTCTTCCGGTTCGGCGGTCGCGTAGGCCAGACGTTCGGCGTCGGTGAGGGTGACGCGGACCTCGACGCAGTCGGCGGGTGCGATCCAGCCCTGCGCCTCCATGTCCTTCCAGGGCGCGTCGTAGCGCTTCGGCCCGATCAGCGAGAACACGTCGCCCTCGCGGCCGTCCTCCCGGACGAGGGTGGCGGTGAGGCCGAGACGGCGGCGGGCCTGCAGGTCGGCGGTCATCCGGAAGATCGGCGCGGGCAGCAGGTGGACCTCGTCGTAGACGACGAGCCCCCAGTCGCGGGCGTCGAAGAGCTCCAGGTGGGCGTAGGCGCCCTTCCGGCGCGTCGTCATGATCTGGTAAGTGGCGATGGTGACCGGCCGGATCTCCTTCTTCGTGCCGGTGTACTCGCCGATCTCGTCCTCGGTGAGGGACGTGCGCCGCAGAAGCTCCTGCTTCCACTGGTGCGCCGAGACGGTGTTGGTGACGAGGATCAGCGTGGTCGCCTGGGCGCGGGCCATGGCGGCGGCGCCCACGATGGTCTTGCCGGCGCCGCAGGGCAGGACGACGACGCCCGATCCGCCGTGCCAGAACGCCGTGGTGGCGTCCCGCTGGTAGGAGCGGAGCTCCCAGCCGTCCTCGACGAGGGAGATGGCGTGAGCCTCGCCGTCCACGTAGCCGGCGAGGTCCTCGGCGGGCCAGCCGAGCTTGAGCAGGGCCTGCTTGAGCGCGCCGCGTTCGCTCGGGTGGACGGCGACGGCGTCCTCGCCGACCCGGTCCCCGAGCATGCCCTTGATCTTCTTGGCCCGCAGCACCTCCTCCAGCACCGAGCGGTCGGAGGACGACAGGAGGAGCCCGTGCGCGGGGTCCTTCTCCAGCCGCAGCCGCCCGTACCGCGCCATCGTGTCGGCGACGTCCACGAGCAGCGCGTGCGGGACGGGGTACCGCGAGTACCGGATCAGCGTGTCGACGACCTGCTCGGCGTCGTGCCCGGCGGCACGCGCGTTCCACAGGGCGAGCGGCGTCACGCGGTAGGTGTGCATGTGCTCGGGGGCCCGTTCGAGCTCGGCGAACGGCGCGATGTCCTTGCGGCAGGCGTCGGCCAGTTCGTGGTCGACCTCCAGCAGCAGCGTCTTGTCGGACTGGACGATGAGCGGACCGTCGGTCAAAGCAGGAGCCCCCGTCGGATTTCGATGATCGATGCCTCGTCCGGACGCCGGGCACCGCTGCCGCACGCTACCCGAGCCGCGACGCCACGTCGCGCGTTCCATGCCGGACCGCAGGGTTCAACGCCCCGTCCGCCGCCTTTATTGCGCCGGTCTTCATGGCACCGGCGCACGCCGGTCAGATTCCGTCGGACGAGCTGTAGTCCGGGTCGGACGCCGTGACGCCGATGATGATGTAGATGATCAGGACGATGATCGCGATGAACACGGACGCGGCGAAGAGCGACCAGCTCCAGATCGTCAGCCTCCGGGCGGACGGCGGGTCGGTCTGGGTGCGGCCGAGGGCGACCGCGGCGGTGATGACGCCGGGAATGGCGACGATGTTGCAGCAGAGCAGGATCGCGACGGCGTTGCAGACGAGGGCGGCGATGGTGGAGCCGTTGCTCGGGGCCCCGTACGGGACGCCCGGGGGCCCGTAGCCGTATCCCGGCTGGCCGTAACCCGGCTGGGTGTATCCGGGCTGGCCGTAGCCGGGCTGGCTGTAGCCGTACCCCTGCCCCTGCCCGTACGTGCCGCCAGAGTCCCAGCCCTGCGATCCGCCATAGGGGTCGTCCCAGCCCGACGGCGGACGCCCTCCGTACCCGCTCATCGGGAGCCTCCTCACACCACTCGCCCGGACACGCTATCGGTCCGATGGGTCACAGGTTGGACCGTATGCGACGTTCGCCGGTTCCCGTCGTTTCCCGCGTCCGTTTCCGGACACCGAACACAGGCCCCGCTCCGGAGCGGCTATGAGGCGTCGTCGAGTTCGGAGACGCCGGTGATGCGGTGCAGGGCGAACCGGTGCACGGCGGCGCGGGTGGCGTCATAGCCGGTGAGGAAGCCGCCCTCGACGCGGACCGGCTCGACGATGCGGCTGGACGCCTGGCCCTGCTGGTCGAGGTAGCCGATCCAGACGCGTCCGCCGCGCTCGACGGCGGCGCGGAGCCGCTCGATGGTGGCCATCGCGGGGGAGCGGGGCGGCTCGCCGGACGGGGCCTGCCGGGCGTGCTCGGCGCCGTGCAGGGCGGCCTCGTCCCCGGCGCGCAGCGCCCGCACCGCGGCGATGATCATCGAGGCGTCGGTGCGGGAGTCGGGGCGCAGCCGGACGATCTCGGCGGTCGGCGGCGGCTCGGCGCGCTGCGCGTCCGGCCGGGTCACGATCACGCCGCCGCCGGGGGCCTCGGCGACCGGGGCGAGGCCCATGGCGCGCAGCCCGTCGAGCAGGTCGGCGCGCTGCAGCCCGGACGCGAGGACGGTCGGGGCGAGGCGGTGCAGTCGCAGCGGGCCGGCGCGGCGGTCGGCGAGGATCTCGTCGAGGGTGGCGGGCGAGTCGGTCCGCACGTAGGACGAGAGCGCGCCGACGCGCAGGTGCCCGTGCCGGCGGGCCACGTCGTCGATCAGATAGCCGAGCGGCTGCGGGAGCGGGGTCGCCGAATGCCGGGTGAGGAGGTCGGTGACGTCGGCGGCGGTCCGCCCGGCGTCCAGGGCCCGGCGGATCGACTCGGGGGTGAAGCGGTACACGGTGGCGCCGCCGGTGGACTCGACGTCGGCGGCGAGCGCGAGCTCCCGGGCGAGGTCGGTGACCAGCGGGCCGGGCGCGATCGCGGTCAGGTCGGCCTGGATGACGATCTGGTCGACGGGCGCGGGAAGGTACTTCTCCAGCCCCGGTTCGGGGTCGTCGCCGGCGAGCAGCTCGCGGGCGAAGGGGGCCAGCTCACCAAAGCCGGTGAGGCCGAGGGCGGCGGCCTCGCGGAGCGTCCAGCCGAGGAGCCGGTCGCGGGTCGGGCCGCCGCGGCGGGGCCGCAGCCACGCGAGCCGGGTGCGGAGCGCGTCCTCGTCGACGACGACGCCGCGGCCCGCGCCCGCGAGGACGTCCAGGATCGCCCGGCGGGTGGCCGGCGCGCTGCTGCGCACCATCGCCTCGCTGAGCGCGTTGATGAGCCGGTCGCGGTCGTCGCGTTCCCCGGCGAGGCCGGCGGCGCGGTCGGACTTCAGCCAGCCGCGGGCCAGTTCCGTCCAGCGGCCGGCGGTGTCGCGCATCAGCCACAGGTCGTAGGCGGGGGTGGGCAGCCATTCGCCGTCGAGGTCGCCGCTGCGGGTCAGCAGGCCCGCGGCGCACGCGACCTCGACGAGGAGCGCCGCCTTCCATTCCGGGACGTCCAGGAGCATCGCGGCGGCGCGCAGGTCGCGGACGGCGAGGCCGCCGCTGCGCAGCACGGGAGGCGGATCCAGGCCCCAGCGCTCCAGCAGTTCCTCGGTGAGCCGGACGGCGTTGAACGCCTCGCCGGCGGCGGCGCGGACCAGGACGTCCTCCCGGCGCGGCTCCGTGGCCGAGGTGAGCGGGGGCGGCTCCGCCGGGACGTCGCGGAACAGCCGGCCGCCGCGCAGATGCAGCGCGACCTCCCGGGGCAGCGTGACCGTGCGGTCGTCCTCGGCGGCGAGCAGGCCGCGCGCGAGGAGCCGCTCGATCGGGGTCGTCGCGGTGTCGGTCCGCACGGGCCGGCGCGCGTCGGCGACCCGCCCGACCGGCGGGCCCCAGGCGAGCTGGTCGAGGGCGGCGCGGGCGTCGGGCCCTGCGTCGTCGATCAGAGCGCCTGGGTCGGCGAGCAGCTCGGTGAGCCGGCGCAGGAGCCGTGCGGCGTCGGCGAACCCGCGCGGCTCCTCGCCGTCCAGGTCGGTGATCAGATCGGTGAGCCGCTCGGTTGAGTAGCCCGCGAAGACCTCCCGCACGGGCGGTCCGAGCCCGGCCGGATGCGGCAGGGCCTGCCGGACGCCGGGTGCCGTGTTCGGCGTGTCGTCCCCCCAGGCCAGCCCGTACCGGCGGAGCGTGCCGAGCGCGTCGGCGGCCTGGCCGGGTGCGGCGTCGAGGGTGGCGGCCAGCGCGTCCGGCCCGGCCGGTGCGGGCAGGACGAGGAGCGCCTCCAGGACGGCGAGTGTGAAACGGTCCAGCCGGTCGAGCGCGCGGGACACCGCGGCGGGCGTCGCGGCACGGGCGGCGAGGGCGGTCAGGTCGGCGGGGACGGGGGCGAGCAGCTCGGGACGCGCGGACAGCAGCGCGCGAAGCTCGTCATCGCCTCGCGCGCGCAGCCAGTCCGCATACGTTTCCATCCGTTCCCCAACTTTATGTGGCGTGCGCGCCGCCGGTGCGCAGGCCCTCAAGAGTAGAAGCCCGCGCGCGACGGGGAACAGGGATGGCGCAGGTCAGGTGGCGGGAGTGCGTTCCAGGTGCACCAGCCCGAGCCCCAGGCGCGCCCAGCTCTCCACGAACCGCTTCTCGTCGATGCGGGTCGGCGGCTCGTACATCGACTCGTTCGCCAGCCAGTAGTTCACCACCGCGCCGCCGAGGATCGCCGCGACGGCCGGCCAGTCCTCGTCCACGCCCTCGAACTCCGGCTGGGCCGACAGCCAGGTCGCGATCCCGTCGTAGAGCGGGTTGACGATGCCCTCGCGCATCTCCGCGACGAGGTTCGGGAACTGGTCGAGGTCGCGGAACAGCACCCGGATGAGGTCCTGTTCCTCGCGCATCTTCGCGAGCCCGGCCTGGCACGTCATCCGCAGCCGGATCTCCAGCGGACGGCCCTCGAACGCGGTCGCCTGCACGAGCACGTCGCTGATCTGCCGGCGGGTCCGCTCGATGTGTTCGCGGATGGCGGACGCGAGCACCTCCTCCTTCGACCGGAAGTGCCGGTAGAGACCGCCCGCGCCCGGCGACAGCCCGGCCGCCGCCTCGATCTCCGCGACGGACGTCGCCGCGTAGCCCCGCTCGGCGAACAACCGGAGCGACTCGGCCACGATGCGCTCGCGCGTAGATGTCGTCATGGTGATGAAATCCTCCGCAAGAACACTAAGGCATCTTCGACCGGCCGGGGCGCCGCCTGACGTCGCGGCGCGCCCGAATCCCCGATGCGGCTCCTACCGGGCCGGGGGCGACTAGAGTTCCTTCGTCCGCGCCCTATCGCCGGGAGGGGCGTTGTCGGAAAGGTCGGCGATGTTCAAGTCTCCGCGGAAGGCGGCCGACGGGGCCTTCCTGCCCGAGGACTTCGTGGTGCCCACCCTGGTGGCCGGGCCCGACTTCCAGATCCGCCCGATCACCGTGCACGACGTGGTCAAGGACTACGGCGCCGTGATGGGCAGCCTGGACCGGCTGGCCGGCCGGTTCGGGCCCGAGTGGGGCTGGCCCGACCGTGAGTTCACGTTCGAGCAGGCCCTGATCGACGTCGCGTGGCTGCAGAAGCAGGGGCAGCTGCGCCGCTCGTTCAGCTACGTCGTGATCACGCCGGACGGGGAGCGGCAGCTCGGCCGTATCCACGTCGCCCCGTCCGACGAGGCCGGGGCGGACGCCGTCGTGGTCTTCTGGGTGCGTGCGGACGAGGAGAACTCCGCCCTGGACAAGGAACTGGAGGAGTTCGTCCGCACGTGGGTCACCACGGCGTGGCCCTTCGACACGGTCCGCTTCCCCGGCCGCGACTAGCGCAGGCGGCGGACCAGGCCGACGAGGATGCGGCCGAACACCAGGTAGACGAGGGCGGCCAGGCCGTAGTTGACGGCGACCTCGACCTTGTGGTCCTGGGGCTGGAAGACGTCCTTGAACTGCCAGCACAGGTCGGTGGCCCGTTCGCCGAACCAGCGGACGAGGTCGTTGCCCGTGTTGGCCTCGAACGCCACGAACACGATGTGCACGGCCAGGACCAGCACGACGAGCGTGGTCACGACGGAGATCACCGTGGCGAGCAGGCCGACGGCTCGGCGGCGGGCCGTGGCGGCGCCGGCCGTGAGCCGCCGCGTGCGCGGGGCGCGGTGATCACCGCCGGGCTCGGTCTGGGTCTCTGCCATCTGCGGCCTCCTTCACCGGGGGACTCCGGCGGCGCGGGCGGTGATCGTCCTTGGGGCGGGGGTGGTTTGTTCGGGTGCTGTGTTTTCCCTGGTCACCTGGTTTACGGCCGGGGGCCCGGGTATATCCGCAGCACGGTCCCGCGCTCTCCTACTCGGATCCCGTCGCATCGCCACTACCAGGAGAGCGCGGGTCCTCGCGTGTGTCCAGCCCCTTACCCTAGGGGGGTGCTCGACGTTGATCTCCCGAAATCTCCTGACATCGACTTCGCTGTCGGGTTCGACCTCGATCTGACCCTCGCCGACACCCGGGCCGGCATCAGCGCCGTCTACGCGTCCCTCGCCGCGGAGACGGGCGTCCCGATCGACACCGACCTGGTGGTGCGGCGCATCGGCCCTCCGCTGGAGGAGGAGCTCGCGTACTGGTTCCCGCCGGACGAGGTGCCCGTGATGGCGGCGCGCTACCGGGCGATCTACGCCGACGTCGCGGTCCCGGCGACCCTCCCCATGCCGGGTGCCGTCGAAGCCCTCGACGCAGTACGGGCCAGGGGCGGGCGCGTGGTGGTGGTCTCGGGCAAGAACCAGGCCGACACCGAGCGCACCGTGCGGTTCCTCGGGCTGGAGGCCGACGCCGTGGTGGGCGGCCTGTTCGGCGCGGACAAGGGCGGCGCCCTGCGCGCGCACGGCGCCTGCGCGTACATCGGCGACCACACCGGCGACGTGGACGCCGCCCGGGCCGCGTCGGCGGTCGCGGTGGCCGTGGCGACCGGCTCGTACGACTCGGCGGCCCTCGCGGCCTACGGAGCCGACGTCGTCCTGCCGGACCTGCTGGCCTTCCCCGAATGGCTCGGCGGGTTCCGGACGGCCTGAGCTGCGGACCGATATTCGGATGCCGTGCCGGGACGTCCGGGATAGCTTCTAACCCGTTGCCCCGCAGGCGTCGCGGGGGCACCCGGCGTGTTCACCGGCCCGCGGCGAGGCACTAATCTTGGGGTCGATTTCAGGACGATTACCGAACGAGGTCTCCGGTGCCGACTGGCAAGGTCAAGTGGTACGACTCCGACAAGGGGTTCGGCTTCCTCACCCGCGACGACGGCGGTGAGGTCTTCGTGCACTCGTCGGCGCTCCCGGGCGGGGTCACGACGCTGCGGCCGGGCCAGCGCATCGAGTTCGGCGTGGTCGAGGGACGCCGCGGCCAGCAGGCACTCCAGGTCCGGGTGCTGGAGACGCTGCCGTCGGTGGAGAAGACCATCGCCAAGCAGCGGCGCAAGAAGCCGGACGAGATGGTCGTCATCACCGAGGACCTGATCAAGCTGCTGGACGGGATCTCCAACACCTACCGGCGCGGCAAGCACCCCGCCCCGGCGGAGGCCAAGAAGATCGCCACCGTCCTGCGCGCCGTCGCCGACGACCTGTCCCCCTGATCACCGGGCCGCGCCTCAGGTGTGCATCTCGGGGCGGGGGTCCTTGATCGTGGTGGGGCGGCCGGGATGGTGCTCCCGGTGGTGCGTGCCGGCCTGACGGGACAGCAGGAGGCCGAAGGCGAGGGCCAGCGCCGCCGCCACGACCGCCAGCGCGACCCGTCCGTCCGCGACGATCGACATGCCCAGGCCGAGCAGTCCGCCGAGCACCCAGCTCAGCTGATGGAGCGTCTCCGACACGGCGAACGTGGACGAGCGCATCTCCTCGCCGATCTCGCGCTGCACGACCGCGTCCATGGACAGCTTGCCGAGCACCTGGCCGAGACCGGCCGCGGTCGCCACGGCGAGGGCCGCCCAGAGCCCGAAGAACGCGGCGCCGGCGGCGGTCACGACGGTCACGGACGCCAGCGTCGCCGACACGATGAACCGGGGCGCGCGCGCCTTCATCCAGGCGCCCAGCGCGGTGCCGATCAGCCCGCCCGCTCCCGCGCACGCCGCCAGCAGGCCGAGCGCGACGTGGTGCGACACCGGGTCGAACCGTTCCTGCCGCAGCAGGAACGCCAGGTAGATGATCAGGAAGCCGGAGAACGCGCGGAGCGCCGCGTTCGCCTGCATCGCCTCCGCGACGACCGGGCCGACGCGCGGCAGGGCCCGCCACAGCCGGCGGGGTTTCCCGGAGGTGTCCCGCGCCGGTTCCGCTTCCGGGACGTCCACGTGCCGGGGGAGGCGCATGGTGAACACGATGCCCAGCAGGAACACGACCGTGCCGATGCGCAGCACCCAGCCGGCCCCGATCAGGACGGCGAGACCGGCCCCGATCGGCGCCGTGATCGACGCGGCGATCAGCCCGGCGAACGACGAGCGCGCGTTCGCCGTCACCAGCGTGATCTCGTCCGGCAGGACGCGCGGGGTGACCGCCGCCCGCAGCACCCCGAACGCCTTCGACAGCACGAGCACCCCGAACGCGGCCGGCAGGAACGTGACCTGGTCGCCGTGCGGGAGCGCGCTCGCCATCGCCCAGCACAGCAGCGCCCGCATCACGAACGTGCTCGCGATCGCGTACCGGCGGACGTGCCGGGCGCGGTCCAGGGCCGGGCCGATCAGCGGCGCCACGAGCGCGAACGGCGCCATCGTGACGACGAGGTAGAGGGCGACCTGGCCGCGCGCCTGGTTGACGTCCAGGCCGAAGAACAGGGTTCCCGCCAGGGCGACCGTGACCAGCGCGTCCCCGGCGGAGTTGAACGCCGACGACTCGATCAGGCTGCCGAGCCCGCTGCGCCCGGCGCCCTGCGCGTGCGTGACGCGGCGGGTGAGCCGTCCCGTCCCCAGCACGGCCGAGCGGGCGCCGCGGCACGCCCGCGCCGCACCACCGGCGACGGCGCGTACGGACCGACCCGCCCGTGTGCGGTCTCCCATGCGCGCTGATCTCTCCCCTGCGGTCGTCCCGGCTCTTCGTCGAGGCATGGACCTTGGAGTGGCTCAATTGAGAGTACGTTCCCCGCTGGGATGCGGGCTCACCTCACTGACGCCCCGGGCTCGTGCCCGGCCACGTGCTCGCATGGGCGAGAATTGACGTGTGAGCCCACAGCGTCAGTCCAGCCCCGCGCGTCCGGCCGCCGCGCGCCCCGCCTCCGGGACCGCCCGCCGGACCCGTACGCCCGCCATCGACACCGCCTGCGCCGAGGCCGTCGACCTGGCCCGCGAGGCCGCCGCCGACACCGCCCGGCCCGGCCGGATCGGCGAGCACCTCGGCGTGCGCGCCGACGGGGACCGCGTGGTCACGCACTACTTCACGTGCCTCGACGCCGCGTACACGGGCTGGCGCTGGGCCGTCACCGTGACCCGTGCGTCGCGCGCCAAGGCGGTCACGGTCAGCGAATGCGTCCTGCTGCCCGGCGACGACGCCCTCCTCGCGCCGCCGTGGGTGCCGTGGCTGGAGCGGCTGCGCCCCGGCGACCTCGGCCCCGGCGATCTGCTGCCGACCGCGCCCGACGACGTCCGGCTCGCCCCCGGCTTCACGCAGGTGGACGAGACCACCGACCGCGAGGCGCAGTGGGAGCTCGGCCTCGGCCGGGTCCGGGTGCTGTCCCGGGAGGGCCGGGACGAGGCCGCCACCCGCTGGTACGACGGCGTCGCCGGCCCGCGCGCCCCGATCGCCGCGTCCGCGCCCGCCCAGTGCTCCACCTGCGGCTTCTTCGTCGCCCTCGCGGGCGAGCTGCGGCAGGTCTTCGGCGTCTGCGCCAACGAGTACGCCCCCGACGACGGCCGCGTCGTCTCCGCCGACCACGGCTGCGGCGCCCACTCCGAGGCCGTGTCCCTTCCGGCCGTGTCCGAGCACAACCCGCCGGTCATCGACGAACTGGGCTACGAGATCGTCCCGCCGAGTGGTGACGAGGACGCCGCGTCACTGGACGACGAGGCTCTCGGCCACAGCTGATCCCATGGAGGACGTGTTCGGCGCCGGGGACCTGCGTGAGCGCGTGCTGCGCGCCTGGGCCGAGTCGCCGGCGCGGTTCCGCGAGGACGCCAACGCCGAAGAGGACCACGCCCTTGGCGGCTACCGCGATCGCGTCGTCATCGAGCTTGCCCAGAACGCCGCCGATGCCGCGCTCCGTGCCGCTGCCCCCGGCCGCCTCCGCCTGACCCTCCGCACCGATGGCCGGCCGGTGCTGATGGCGGCGAACACGGGTGCGCCGCTGGACGCCGTCGGCGTGGAGGCCCTCTCCACGCTTCGCGCCTCCGCCAAACGCGACGAGACCGAAGCGGTCGGCCGCTTCGGCGTGGGCTTCGCCGCCGTCGTCGCCGTGACCGACGAACCGTCCATCGCGTCCGGGGCGGCGGGGGTCGGGTGGTCCCTGGAGCGGGCTCGGGGGCTGACCGAGGCGATTCCGGGGCTTGGTGACGAACTTCAGCGGCGGGGCGGACATGTTCCGTTGCTGCGGTTGCCGTTCGCCTTGGATGAGCCGCCCGAGGTTCCGGACGGGTTCGACACCGTTGTGCGGTTGCCGTTGAGGGACGACGCGGTCGGGTCAGTCCGGCGGCAGCTGGGGCAGGTCGGGGCTGTGCTGATGCTGGCCTTGCCGGCCCTGGAGCGCGTTGAGATCGATGTCGACGGGGACGTCCGGACGCTGACCGCCGAGCATCGCCAGCCGGGCGAGGTGGCGATCGACGGGGGTGTGTGGCGGACGGTCGAGGCGCATGGGGAGATTCCCGCGGCGCTTCTGGAAGACCGTCCGGTGGAGGAACGGGGACGGCCCTTCTGGCAGGTGCGGTGGGCCCTGCCAGAGGACGGGCTTCCTGAGGGCACGCCGAGTGTTCTGCACGCGCCCACGCCCAGCGACGAACGGCTTGATCTGCCCGCGTTGCTCATTGGGTCGTTTCCACTCGCGCCTGATCGGAGGCATGTTGCGCCAGGGGCGCTGACCGAGTTCCTCGTGGACCGGGCTGCGGACGCCTACGTGAGGTTGTTGAGCGAGCTGCCCGTTTCGCCGAAGGTGCTCGGGCTCGTCCCAGGGCCGGTCGGTGCGGGGGAACTCGACGCGCGGATTCGGCGGGGGATCCGGGAGCGGCTTCCGGAGGCGCCCTTGCTGCCCCACCGCACGCGCGGGCGGGACGCGATCGCCGTGGACGCGCCGGCCGCGTTCGTCGGCGCCCTCGGCGGCGAGGACGCCGTGGTCGGCGGCCTGCTGCCGCCGGAGTGGCCCGCTCGGAGCCCGGCGCTGGCCGCGCTCGGGGTCCGGCGGGTGGAACTGGCAGACGTCGTCGATGAGCTGGCCGCTGTGGACCGGGAACCCGCGTGGTGGCACCGGATGTACGAAGCGCTGGCGGGAGCCGCCACGGACGCTCTGGGGGCCTTGCCGGTGCCGTTGGCTGGCGACGCGGGTCGTCTGGTGCGAGGACCGCGGGGGTTGTTGATCGCGGATGGCGTCGATCCGGCGGGATCGGACGCGCTGGGCCTGCGATTCGTCCATCCGGAGGCCGTGCATCCGCTGCTGCTCCGGCTCGGGGCGGTCGAGGCGGGGCCGCGGGCCGTGCTCGCGGACGCGGCCGTGCGTGCGGCCGTCGCGGATTCGTTCGAGGCCGAGGATCCGGACGCGGTCGCCGAGGCCGTCCTGGGGCTGGCCGCGGCCGCGCACGTCGATCCCGGTGACGAGCCCTGGCTGGCCGAACTGGCTCTGCCGGGGGACGACGGTGAGCTCTACCCGGCGGGTGAGTTGCTCCTGCCGGAGAGCCCGCTGCGGGGCCTCATGGCCGAGGACGCGCCGTTCGGCGTGGTGGACGGCGAGACGCTGGAGCGGTGGGGTCCGGAGACGCTCACGGCTATCGGCGTCTTGGACGGGTTCGCCCTCGCCAAGGCCGAGGACGTGAATCTCATGGGCCTAGCCGACGAGGCCGAGACCCTGGAACTCGACGACGAGGATCTGTGGGCGGACGACGTGCTGCGGCGCATCGGCGCCCAGGACCTTCCCCCGCTCGTTCCCGAGTTCGCGGCCGTCCGCGATCTGGAACTCGTGGACGACTGGACGGCCGCGCTCAAGGTTCTCGCCGAACCGCCATGGCGGGCCGCGATCGTGGATCCCGCCCACGTCATGCTGCACAACGGTATGCGCGTCGCCGTCCCGTCGTACACGGCGTGGTGGCTGAGTCGTCGCCCGGTCCTGGACGGCCGTAGACCCGGTGAGTTTCGGCTAGGTGGCGACGAGTCCCTGACAGGCCTCTACGACGTCGCGCCAGAAGGCTTGGACGAGCGGCTCCTGCTTGCTCTGGGTGTGCGCACGTCGCTCACGGACCTGCTCGACGAGCCCAGGGGCGCCCAAGAGCTGATCGACCGGCTCGGTGACCCTGACCGATCCGTGAGGCGCGCTCAGTTGGGCGTGCTGTGGACGGCCTTGGCGGACGCCCCAGAGGCAGTCGTTGAGCCGCCCGACCGTGTGCGTGCGGTCGTGGACGGCGAAGTCGAGGTCGTCGACGCTGCGGACGCCCTCGTCCTGGACAGCCCCGACGTCCTGCCTCTCCTCCAAGGGCAACCGCTCATCATCGCCGCGCAGGGCAGGGAGGTGCGGCTGGCCGAAATGCTCGACCTGCCCCTTGCGGGCGACGAGGTGCCGGGAGTGGTCGAGTCGGAGGGCGAAAAGCGTCCGGTGCCAGGTTTCGTCAAGGCCGTCCTGCCGGATGCCCCCGCCGGCTACCTCGCGCATGAGCGCCTGACCGTCGACGGCCAGAACGTCCCGTGGTGGACGAGGGACGGCCAGATCCACGCGAGCAACGTCAGTGGCCTGGCACGAGCACTCGCATGGTCCACGGGGCACTGGACCGACCGGCTCCTGCTGGAGGCCGTCCTACGCGACCCTGAAACCCTGCCGATGCTGCTGGCCGAAGACGACCTGGAGCCCTAGCCGGCCGTTCCGCGCTTGGCGGCGCGGTCGGCCTCCTGCCGGGCCCGCCCGGCCTGGAGCCTGGGGGTGTACCACATGGCGAACAGGCCGATCGCGACGCCGGCACCGCACACCCACAGCCACCACCGGTCGCCGGACGGCAGCCCGACGATGAGCAGCACGACGAGGGCCACCGCCCAGGCGGCCGTGCCCGCGGCCGCGATGCGGACGTCGTTGGTCTGCATCGGCGGGGGGTCCGGGCGGCGCGGAGGGGTCATGGGATCAGGCTACGTGGCGGCCTTGGGCCAGACCTCCGATGACCATGGTGATGAGAAGCTCATAACTGGCCTCCAGGTCCGCGGGCAGCCCGAAGCCGCCCGCCGCCTCCAGGACGGCGAACCCGTGCACGGCCGAGCGCAGGCAGCGGGCGGCGTGCACGAGCTCCGGGCCCTCCAGCGCATAGCCGCGCAGAGCCCCGTACAGGATGTTCAGGATGCGTTCCGCCGCGGCGTCGGACGCGGTGGAGTCGTCCTGGGCGGCCGTCTGCTCCATCGCGCCGTAGCGGTCCGGATGCTCCACCACATAGGACCGGTAGGCGTACATGAGCGCCCGGACGGCGTCGTCGCCGGACCGTCCCAGCGCCGCCTCCCCGAGCCGTCCGGCCAGCTCTTCCAGCACGCGCGCGGTGACCAGGTGTCGCAACTCGGCGAGATTGCGGACATGCTTGTAGAGGGAGGGCGTCGCGACCCCTGCCCTTCCCGCCACCGCCGCCAGCGTGAGGGCACCGGGACCCCCGGCGTCCACGACGGCGACGGCGGCGTCCACGACCGCGTCCGGCGACAGTCCCGCACGGGGCATTCCGATCCTCCTTTAATATCGCTAGCCTAGAGGCTAATGGCCTTAGTGAGAGTGTCAAGCGGCGGCGTGGCAGCATGGGCAGCAGCACGGGAGACCAATGACGATGACCACCCCACCGATCCGGGGCCGCACGGCGTCCGCGCCGGGCCTGGCCGAGGAGCTGCGCATCTCGATCGCGCGGCTCTCGCGCAGGCTGCGTACGCTGCGGCCGTCCGCGGCGGGCGACGGCGGCCCGAGCCCGCTCTCGCTCACGCAGTTCGCCGCGCTCGCCGCCATCGAGCGGCACGGGTCGATGACACCGCGCGAGCTGGCCGACCACGAGAAGGTGCAGCCGCCGTCGATGACCCGTGTGATCGCCTACCTGGAGGAACGGGGCCTGGTCGCGCGCAGCCCGCATCCGACGGACGGGCGCCAGGTCGTGCTGAACGCGACCGAGGAGGGCGCCGCCCTGCTCGCGGACGAACGGCGCCGCAAGGAGGCGTGGCTCGCCCAGCGGCTCGGCGAGCTGACCGACGACGAGCGGGAGATCCTCCGCCGGGCCGCTCCGGTCATCGACAAGCTCAGCCGTTCCTGACCTCGCGGCGGGATTCGGGTGGCCCGCCGGTGTGATCGTCCGGATATGCCCTTGCCGGAATGCGGCCGCTCCGATTACCGTTAGCCTTGGTAATGACTTCTGCTAACGAAGGCCCCGACGAACCGGAGGGGACCGCGACGCGCGGCCCTCACGGCCGGCGGCCCGTACACCCGCCCCGGACCGCCGCCGCCAAGCCGTCCCCCGTGACCGCGCCTCCCGCCCGCCCCCGCCGCCGTCGCCCCGCGGCCCCCCACCCGAGCGCCCACACCCCACCCCGCCCCACCCCCTACGCGCCCGCCGACACTTCCGCGCCGCCCGCCGATTCCACCCCGCCCGCCGATTCCACCCCGCCCGCCGATTCCACCCCGCCCGCCGATTCCGCGCCGCTTGGCGAGGTTGCGCCGCCCGCCGATTCCGCGCCGCCTGGCGAGGTCGCGCCGCCTGGCGAGGGTGCCCCGCGTGCTGATTCCACGTCGCGTGCTGATTCCGCGTCGCGTGGTGAGGCCGCGTCGCTCACTGATTCTGCGGCGACCGGTGAGGTCGCGCCGCCCGCTGAGGTCGCTCTCGGGCGGGAGGGAGTGGGTGTCGAGTCTGAGGTGGGCGGAACGTTCCAAGAGGGCGGCCGCGGGCCGGTGGAGCATTCTGGGGATGAGGCCGAGCGCAGCGGGGGCATGTTCCGGTCGCTTCGCAACCGCAACTTCCGGGTGTACGCCGCAGGCCAGGTCGTCTCCAACACCGGGACGTGGATGCAGCGGGTCGCGCAGGACTGGCTGGTCCTCGGCCTCGCCCACGGCAGCGGCACCGCGCTCGGCATCACGACCGGCCTGCAGTTCCTGCCGATGCTGCTGTTCGGCCTGTGGGGCGGCGTCATCGCCGACCGCTACCCCAAGCGCCGGGTCCTGATGCTCACGCAGGTCTCGATGGGCGTGCTCGCGCTGATCCTCGGCCTGCTGGCGGTTTCCGGTTCGGCGCAGGTGTGGCACGTGTACCTGCTGGCGTTCGGGCTCGGCGTCGCGACCGTCGTCGACAACCCGACCCGCCAGTCGTTCGTGGTCGAGATGGTCGGCAAGCGCGACCTGCCGAACGCGATCGCGCTGAACAGCGCCACCTTCAACGGCGCCCGGCTGCTCGGCCCGGCCGTCGCGGGCGTGTTGATCGCCCTGATCGGCACCGGCCCGGTCTTCCTGGTGAACGCGGCGTCGTTCGGCGCCGTCCTCTTCAGCCTGTACGCGATGCGGACCGACGAGCTGCGTCACGCCGTCCCCGTCAAGCGCGCCAAGGGGCAGCTCCGCGAAGGGCTCCGCTACGTACGCGGACGCCGGGACCTGATGCTCGTCCTGATCCTCGTCGGGTTCCTCGCCATGTTCGGCATGAACTTCAACACCACGGTCGCGCTGGTCGCCAAGGAGGTCTTCCACACCGACGCGTCCGCGTTCGGCCTCGCGTCCAGCATGCTGGCGCTCGGCGCGCTGAGCGGCGCCCTGCTGGCCGCCCGCCGGGTCGCGCGGCCCCGGCTGCGGCTGCTGGTGGCGATGGGCCTGGCGTTCGGGACGCTGGAGGTCCTCACCGGCCTAATGCCGACGTACTGGTCGTTCCTGGTGCTGCTCGTCCCGACCGGCATCGCGATGATGACGATCACCACGGCGGCGAACGCGACCATCCAGCTCGGCGTCGCGCCGGAGATGCGCGGCCGGGTGATGGCCCTCTACATGCTCGTCTTCCTCGGGACGAACCCGGTGGGCGCGCCCACGATCGGCTGGCTGGCCGAGCACTTCGGCGCGCGGATGAGCCTGATCCTCGGCGGGCTGATCTCCGCCGTCGCCGCCGCCGCGGTGGGCGTGCTGGCGCTGCGGTGGGCGCCGGACGAGCGGGGGCGGGTGCGTCCCGCGCTGGCCCGGTTCCGCCGCGCCCGGGCCGCCGAAGGATGAAGGCCGTCCCGCCCATCCGCGTGACAACGGGCGCCACCTGCTGAAAAGCTGGCGGGGTGGCCCTCCGGACGCTCTCATGAGGCTTTTCGTGGCGCTCGTCCCGCCGCCGGACGTGCTGGACGAGCTTGAGGAGGCCGTCAGGCCGCACCTCGACGCGCTCCCCGACCTGCGCTGGATCCGGCGCGACCTGCTGCACGTCACGCTGACGTTCCTCGGCGAGGTCGACGACCGCACCCTGGACAAGCTGCTCCCCAGGCTGGAACGCGCCGCCCGCAGGCACGAGCGGATGACGCTGTCGCTGGCCGGTGCGGGCGCGTTCCCGGCCAATGGCGCCCACGCCCGCGTCCTGTGGACGGGCCTGTACGGCGACCGGCGCAGCCTGGCGCGGCTGGCCGCGTCCACCACGGCCGCCGGCCGCCGCGTCGGGACGCTGCCGGACAAGCACAAGGGGTTCCGCCCGCACATGACGCTGGCGCGGACCCGGCGCCCGGTGGACGTGCGATGGCTCGTCGAGGCGCTGTCATCGTTCGCGGGCGTGTCGTGGACGGCCGACTCCGTGCACCTGATGCGCAGCCACCTGCCCGGCAAGGACTACAGCCAGGTGACGTACGAGCCGCTGAAGACGTGGTCGCTGCGTCAGAGCTCCGGCGGCGGAGGGGCGGGAAGGTCGGCGTCCGGCGGCCCCCAGGGCACGCCGTAGCGTTCGCAGGCGCGGCGCAACTCGTCCAGGTCGGGCGGGAATGTGATCTGCCGCAGCACCCGCCCGGACGGCCCCCACACCACGAGCCGGGGCATCCGCTCGGCCGCCTCGTCGATGCCGACGCCGCCGATGCGGTCGCGGACCAGGTCCCACTCGACCTTGCCGCGCCGGGTGACGACGGCGAGACCGGCGGACGACACGCGCAGCTGCGACCGGTTGCGGTCGTACAGCCAGTAGCCGAAGAGCCCGATGGCGAACCCGAGGGGCACCGACCAGCTCGCCGTGGTGTTGAACCCGCCCAGGTCTGGGCCGAGCCAGACCGCACCCAGCAGCGCGACCGCCTCGCATAGCAGGACGCTCATCCCGTAAGTGCCGATGCGGGAGCGGCGGGTCGCGTCCAAGAGCGCGCCCGGTGCCGTGGCAGGGCTGGGTGGCGCGGAGACAGGGAACGTGAAGTCGTGCCCCTCCGCGAGATCGGGCTGGGAGGGAGAACCCACGCTCTGCGCGGGCACCGGAGCCGCGGCGGGTGCGGGATCGGCGGCGAGCGTGGACACGGCCGAATGGAACGCGGCGCTCAGGTAGGCGTCGTATTCGGCGTCGTTGACGGGCAGCCCGGCGCGGCGGGCGGAGTCGCGCAGGTCGGTGCGGGAGATCCGCAGCGCCGACAGGGGCGCGGCGAAGAACTCGTCGCCGTCGGAGTCGTACAGCCGGACCCAGGCGTGCCCGGCGATGGTCAGCAGCTCGATGCCGCCGATGCGGTCCTGTGGCATCTTCAGCACGACGTCGCCGGCGGCGTCCGCCCACCCGAGCCCGTCGTCGGCGACGACGAGCCGCCCGCCGGGCACCTGCGCGAAGATCTCCGGCAGCCCCTCCAGTCCGTAGTCGGGACGGCGCGGCGCCTTCGCGCCCGGCGTGATCACCCGGTAGCCGTGGTCGTCGAGGGCGTGCGCGAGCTGGAAGCCGTCCAGGCCGTGCGCGGGCAGCCGGGCGACGAGCTCCAGCCGGTGCCCGAACGCCAGCGCGGCGAGGTCGGCGCGGCGCGGCTCGCCGCTCAGCGGGTCGAGGCGCAGGCCGGGCCCGACGACGACCGCGGCGACGTCCCCCGCGGGAAGGTTCTGGATCTCCCGGCGGCGGCCGGGACGGGCCCGCACCAGGAGCCGCTCCGCGGTGATCGTCCAGCGGACCTGCGCGGCCCGCAGCAGCCGGCGGCGCGCCGCGAGGACGCCGCCGGCCGCGGCGAGCGCCCAGCAGCCCGCGGCGAGCCGGGCGCCGAACTCGCCCGTCCCGTCCACCGCGATCCGGATGATCATGACGGAGCCGAGCAGCGCGGTGAGCGCGCCGAGGAGCACGATCCGGCGGCGGCTGGGCAGTGGTTCCGGGGTGTCCAGCCGCTGCTCGTCGCGCGTCCGCCCGCCCTGGGCGGCCGTCTCGGCGGGCGGCTCGTGCGCCGCCGCCAGCAGGGCCGCCTCCTGGTCGAGCAGCCGCTTCTCGGCCACGTGGTCGCGCGGCAGCGGGCCGCCCCCGGGCACGTCGTCCTCCAGCCCGGACGCGCGCAGGGCCTCGTCGAGCGCCGGATCGAGGAGGTCGTTCGCCTCGCCGTCCAGGACGTGCATCGGGATGCCGAGCCGGCGGGCCGTCACGAAAACCGCGAGCGGCTCCAGGCCCATCGCGGTCATCCCGCCCACCGCGGTGCGCCCGAACCTGTGGAACACCGTCAGCATGCCGTCGCCGGTGGTGATCGCCAGGCCGTCGATCCGGGACCGCTCGTAGGAGACCATGATCAGCCCACCGGGCCCGAGGCGTTCCAGGCCGGCCGCCGACAGCCGCCAGTACGGCCGGGGACGGCGGCGGCGCGCCTCCGGGGCCGCCCCCAGCAGCCACGGGATCGCCGCGACGGCGCCGATCAGCGCGGCCCACAGCCACACCGGCCGGATCGGCAGCAGCGCCAGCGCCACCGCGAGGACGGTGAACGGACCGGCGGCGACGGGACGCCACCGCCGGCCGGAACCCGCGAGGCCCACCAGCTCATGCTCCACAGTCCGCATCCTCACACGGGTCCCCGCGGGACCGTCGCCCCCTTCCACGATCCGATCGCCCTCCGAAACCGACTTCCATCGTGCCGGTCAGGTCCGCCGATTCGCACCCGTCACATCGGCCCCGGCCGTCACCGCCGTTTCCGCATCAGCCCGTAGCCGACCGCCGCGGCGATGGCGAGCGCCAGGAACAGCCCGATCCGCGTGTTGGAGGCGTCCCGGTGGCCGTCCCCGCCGTTCCCCGCGTTCTTGGGGGACGGGGACGGCGACGGCAGCGCCTCCTCCGGGAGCGGAACCTGGTAGACCGGCTGGTTCCTGCCCTCCGACCCGACCAGCAGGGACCTGCCGTCGGCCGTGAACGTCACCGACTCGCCCTGCGACTGCATCGGGAGGTCGATCGTCTTCAGCGTCTCGCCCGGACGGCCGTCGGCGTCCACCGAGTACAGGCGGGCGCCGAAGTAGGTGCGGATGACGCACGTGCGGCCGTCGGGGGAGAACGCGCCGTCGGTCGCGATGGCGGGGGCGTCCCCGATCTTGTGCAGCACGTTGAACCCGCCGGTCCGCAGCCGCGCCGGCGCCTCGTAGATCTTGCCGCCGAACAGCTTGCTGGCGATGAAGAGCCGGTTGGTGCGCGGGTTGATCATCATGGTCTCGGCGTTGCGCGGCCCGTCCGGGTACTTGATCCGGAACCGGGTCGCGGACAGCGTCCGGCTCTGCAGCCTGGACGGCTCCGGAATCCGGTACACGGTCACGTACGGCCACGCGCCGCCGAGGTTGTCGCCGATGTCCGCCACGAAGATCGCCGGGCGGCCCCGGCCGTCCTTGCCGAGCGCCATCGCCTCCCAGTCGCGGGCCCCGGCGCCGCCGACCGTGAGGACGGCCTTGACCTGCCCGTCCGGGCCGAGCGCGTAGATCTTCGGGACCCCGCCGGAGTCGTTGTGGGTGTAGACGACGCCCGGATGCCGCGCGCTTGCGGCAAGCCCGCTGGACTCGGTGATCCGCGGATCCTTGATCGTGAACGCGACCCGGTCGTCCCGGCGCGCGGCCGGCGGGCCCGCGGAGGCGGCCGGCGAGAAGGCGCACACGGCGGTGCCGGCGAGAACGGTCGCGGCACCGGCGCGGACGGCGGCGCGGCGTGCTGTCATGGCCCGATCATCCCCGTTCCGCGCCCCGACGATCATGTGATTTCGCGCCGGTCAGCTCAGCAGCGCACCGACGACCACGGCCAGGACGAGCGCGGTCAGCACGGTGGGAAGCAGCCATTGGGGCGCGCGGTTCACGCCCCCGAGCTTATTCGGCCCGCCACCCGGCTCGAACCGCCCGCCCATGATCTGCATCTCATCCTGCATGTGCGGATTGTTCGGGGTGCTGCGTTCGCCCTTCGCCGAGGATCCGGGGCTCGCCTCGGACGTCTTCGTCACGCTGGGAAGCCTCGCGGAGGAGCGGGGCACGGACTCGGCCGGCCTGGCGCTGCTCGGCGACTGGCCCGGCCTCGGCGGGCCGGGAGCGGGCGGCGCGAGCTGCCGGGTGGTGAAGGGCCGCGGGCGCTTCTCCGGGATCTGGCGGCCGGAGTTCCTCCCCGAGCTGGACCGCGCGCCCGTCGCGCTCGGCCACACCCGCTGGGCGACGCAGGGCTCCCCGGCGGAGGCGGACAACGCCAGCCCGATGGTCGTCCCCGGCACGGCCGCCGCGTTCTCCGGCACGGCCGGCCCGTCGGCCGGGGTCGTCGCCACGCACAACGGCGACGTCGACGCCGCCGGCCTGCGCGCCCGGTTCGCGCCGCCGCCCGCGTCCGGTACGACCGACAGCGAGCCGATCTTCCAGCTGCTGGCCGGCTGCCGGACCCCGTCCGACGTCACCGGGGTCCTCGAAGCCCTGGTCGGACGGGTCGCGCTGGCCTGGGTCGACCGCGACCGTCCCACCCAGGTGCACCTGGCCCGCGGCGCGCTCAGCCCGCTGACCGTGGCCGTGGACACCGACCAGAACATCTACTGGGCGTCCAACCCGCGGTGGTTCCGCGAGGCGGAGCGGCACACGCGGGTGCGGTTCGCCACCGCCGTCATGCTGCGCGAGGGCACCTACCTGAGGGTCGGCATGGAAAGCCGTCCCGGACGCCGTGACCTGCCCGAGGTGCTCGCGACGGCCACCTTCGTGCCGACCGCCCGGGACACCGACATTGACCCGCGCGTGTGGACGGGCTTCACGCGCTCCGACGCCGACAGCGACCGCGCAGGCCTGCTTCACCGGGTCGTGGAACGCGAGGGCGGCACCGGCGGCCTGCTGACCGTCGCCTGAGGAGCGGCCCTCGGGGGCCCGGCGCGGTGCCCCCGAGGGTTTTACGGCGTTCGCCTAGAGGCGCTCGACGACGTGGTCGACGCAGGCGGTGAGCGCCTCGACGTCGTCCGGGTCGATCGCCGGGAACATGCCGATGCGCAGCTGGTTGCGGCCCAGCTTCCGGTACGGCTCGGTGTCGACGATCCCGTTGGCGCGCAGCGTCTTCGCGACGGCGGCCGCGTCCACGTCGTCGTTGAAGTCGATCGTGCCGACGACCTGCGAACGCTGCGCGGGGTCGACCACGAACGGCGTCGTGTACGACGTCTTCTCGGCCCACGTGTAGAGCCGCTGGGACGAGTCGGCCGTGCGGGACGTCGTCCACTCCAGGCCGCCCTGGCCGTTCATCCACTCGATCTGCTCGGCGAGCAGCAGCAGCGTGGCCACGGCCGGGGTGTTGTACGTCTGGTCCTTGGCGGAGTTGTCCACGACCGTCTTCAGGTTGAAGAACTCCGGGACGTACCGGTCGGACATGGCGATCTCGTCGATCCGCTCCAGCGCCGCCGGGGACGCGAGCGCCACCCAGAGGCCGCCGTCGGCCGCGAAGCACTTCTGCGGCGCGAAGTAGTAGACGTCGGTCTCCGAAACGTCGACCGGCAGGCCGCCCGCGCCGGACGTGGCGTCCACCAGGACGAGGCCCTCCCGCGCCGTCGTGCCCGCCGGGCGCCTGATCGGCATCGCGACGCCGGTCGAGGTCTCGTTGTGGGTGAACGCGTAGACGTCCACGTCCTCTTCTGCGGACGCCTCCGGGTGCGTCCCGGGCGGGCCGCTGATGACGGTCGGGTCGCCCAGCCAGGGCGCCCCCGTGGTGACCTTGGCGAACTTGCTGGAGAACTCGCCGAACGTCAGGTGCTGCGACCGCTGCCGGACGAGGCCGAACGCGGCCGCGTCCCAGAACGCCGTGGTGCCGCCGTTGCTGAGCAGGACCTCGTACCCCTCGGGCAGGGAGAACAGCTGGGCCAGCCCCTCCCGGACGCGGCCGACGAGGGACTTCACCGGCTTCTGCCGGTGCGAGGTCCCCATGTAGGTCGAACCGGACTCGGCGAGGGCGGCGAGCTGCTCGGGCCGCACCTTCGACGGACCGCACCCGAAACGGCCGTCCGCGGGCTTGAGATTGGCGGGAATGTCAATGCTTGGATTCGCGCTTTCGGTCACTCACCCGAGGTTATCTGACCTGCGATGAAGATCGCGGCGCGGGTCGCCCGCCGAGCCGGCGGCGGTACCAGGCCCAGGTCAGGAGGGCTGCCAGTGCTGCCGTGCAGACCCCGGCGATGGTGGCGGGCGGGTAGAGCCAGTCGTCGCCCTTTGAGTGCGCGTCTGTGGCCGTGTTGACGGAGTCGTAGGTCAGGAACGCCAGGAACAGGGCGGCGGCGATCAGGGCGATCCGGCCGGACACGGCGTTGGTGCGGCGGCGGCGTTCCTCGCGCTCCGCCTCGTACCGCCGCAGTTCCTCGGCGGCCGATTCCCGCGTCGGCGTCGCCGTGCCGGGTGCCGCGGGAGACGACGCGGGGCCGATGTCGCCTTCCAGGGGGGCGTCGTGGGCGGCGGGGTCTTCACTCATGGCGCCAATGATGACAAAGTGGCCGAGTTTCGCCGTCCCACAGCCCCCACCCAGCCGCCCAACAACGGAATCGATCCTTTTCGCCGTCCGGCGCGTCCAATGTCCAAAAGGACGGCGGGCGGCGGTGGGGGAGCGGCCGGGCGGAGGCGAGCGAGAGAGCGAGGCGTGGCGCATGGCGGGCGACGGCGACCGGATCCTGAGCGAGGATCGGCTCCGCGGCGTGCTCGACCTGTTCGAACGGCTGCGGGAGCGGCCGCCCTGGCGGTGGCGGGAGCGGCTGCGGCCGCTGCTGCTCCTGCTCGGGCCGGGCCGGGCCGCGTCCCACGCGGCCGAGATGCTCAAGTCCCGGTGCGAGGACGAGCGGGCCCCGGTGTCGCACATCGCCGCCGAGACCCCGGCCACCGACGTCGCGGGCGTGCTGCGGGAGGCCAAGCGCGAGCTGTCGCAGCCGAGCAGCCGCGCCCGGGGCGAGCCGGGGCTGCGGTTCCCGCTGCTGGAGATGGCGCTGTGGCTGCGCGACCTGCGCGAGATCCGGCTCGCCGGGGACCGTCCGGCGCCGCGCGGCGCGTCGTCCACCGAGCGGGAGAACCACCAGCTCGTGCGGCGGCTGACGCATCCGCCGGTCGGCGACAACGAGAACGCGCGGCGCCGCGAGCTGAACCGGGTGATCCGGCGGCGCGGCCGGGACGTCCTGCGCGATCTGGAGGAGGTGCGCGGCCGGCCCGCCACGTTCCTGTCCTTCCTAGAGCAGATCGCCCCGATCGGGATCGCGGTCGTCGCGCTGATCAGCGCGGGGACGGCGGCGGCGCTCGACCTCGCGTCCGCCGTTCTCGCCGCCGTGATCGGGCTCGCGTTCGTGACCGTGCAGATCGTCGCCCGGACGCGCGGCTGGTACGGCGTGCGGAGGTTCAGCTGGTTCCTCCGCCAGCCCTACGTCGACCGAGACTCCACCGGCTTCCTCGGTTTCGCGCTCGGCGTGTTCGACCCGCGCCCGGTCGAGCCGGAGGACCACGGCGAGCAGCTCGACCTGCTGCTCGTCGCCGCGTTCCTGGAGGACCTGCGCCGCAACTACCGGCGCGACTACCGGCGGGCGGCGTGGGCACGGGTCCGCTACCCGGTGCTGATCTTCGAGCACCTGTCCGCGGGGCACCCCGGCGTGACGTTCGTGGAGCTGGTCGAGCGGGTCCGCGCCGACAGCCAGATGACCGGCCGGCTGCCCGGGTTCGACCCGCTCATCATCGTGGCCGGCGTCGACCCGACCGCGCCCGCCGACGACGACCCGTCCGCCCCGTCCGGGCCGCGGCTGGTCGACCGGCTCGCGCAGGCCGTCCGGGTGGACATGTCGTCCGGCGAGCCGCAGAGCGTCATCGCCGCGCGCGGCCTGTGGGACCGCTACACCCGGGAGCAGCGCCGCGTCGGCGTCCTCGGCTCGCGCCGGGAACTGCGCGTCGACATCACCCGCGACCCGGGCGGCGACCTGCCGCCGATCCGGCCGGTGCGGCGCCGCCCCCGGCTCACCCATCCGGCGCTGCCGTGGATCGCGATGGTCGCGGTGGCCGCCGCCTCCATCAGCGTGATCTCGGTCCAGGTGGTGAAGTACTGCTCGCCGTTCGGCATCAGGCGGATGGCGAACGGCGAATGCGTCGGCGTCACCGACGGGTCCTACCGCTTCGGCGAGGACTCCGGCGGCAAGAACAACGACAACCGGCTGAACAAGGTCCTGGACGCGATCGAGGCGCAGAACGACCACGTCAAGGAGTCCGGCAAGCCGTACGCGACGGTCGTCTACCTGGGCCCGGTGACCGCCGACCCGTCCATCAAGAACAAGCGGATCGACCTGCTCGCCGGGGTGCAGGGCGAGCTGATCGGGCTGGCGATCGCGCAGAAGCGGTTCAACGACGCCGCCGAGGGCGACGACCTGCGGCTGCGGGTGCTGATCGCCAACGCGGGCGCCAGGTTCCGCTATGCCGAGCACGTCGCCGAGCAGATCCGCACGCGGGCGCTGAAGGACCGCTCCATCGTCGCGGTGATCGGCTTCGAGCAGAGCCGGCGGCAGACGCAGCAGGCGATCAAGCTGCTGGCCAAGTCGGCGCTGCCCCTCGTCGGCACCGCCAACAGCTACGACGGAACGGCCCTGCTGGACGGCGACGCCGGCTACTCGCCGTACTACTTCCGGCTCGCGTCCCCGAACTCGCGGACGGCGGCGCACGCCGCGTACTGGGCGCGGCACGGCGACGTCGGCGGCAAGAAGGTGGACGACGCGGTGGTCATCTACGACGGCGACCCCGACGACCTGTACAGCGGGAACCTGGCCACCGACTTCCAGAAGGCGTTCCGGCCCGGCAAGGCGCTGATGCGCCCCTACAAGAACCCGGGCGAACTGAACAGGTCGGTCCGGGAGGCGTGCCAGGACCAGCCCGACCTGTTCTACTACGCCGGACGTTCGGACGAGTTCCGCTCGTTCATCAACGTCCTCGAACTGTCCTGCCCCAAGCGCCCGCTGGTCCTGGCGGACGACGAGATCGCCAAGTACGTCAGCGACAACGCCGAGGACATCGGCCGCAAGAACACCTTCGACCTGTACTTCACGCCGCTGGCCGCGCGGGAGGCGTGGACGTGGCGGTGGATCGGCGACCAGTCGCCGCAGACCTTCTACTCCGACTACGACCCGGCCGTCCGGGAGATGACCGACGAGGACAAGGGGTCCGGGCAGCGGCCGTCCATCACCCGCGCCGCCGTCGGCTACGACGCGACCACGCTCGTCGCGACCGTGGCGAGCAAGGTGTACTGGCAGGAGAAGGCGCTGCCGTCGGCGGGGTCGGTGTTCGCGGCGCTGAACGACCCGGACCACGACGTCCTGCGCAACGGGGCCAGCGGCGTGCTGCGGTTCGGCTCCCGCAGCACCGGCCACCAGGTGATCGACCGGCCGGTCATCCTCGCGACGATCAAGCAGGACGGCACGACCGAGGTGAAGGAGGTCTGCGGCCGCCTCATCGCGGGCCGGCAGGGCAAGGCCGACTGCCCGCCCGGAGGCGAGAAGGGCGGGAACGCGCCGGAGTAGGCCCCCGACACGGCAAAGGCCCCCGGTCCGGGCCGGGGGCCTCAAGGCGCGTCGTGCGGGGGGACGGGTCAGCGCTTGAGGATCTCCGCTCCGCCCGCCACGTCCCCGATGGAACGGCTGCCGGGGCCGGTGTACCGGGCGCTCGGCCGGACCAGGCGTCCGGTGCGCTTCTGCTCCAGGATGTGCGCCGCCCAGCCGGCGGTGCGGCCGCAGGTGAACATCGCGGGCATCATCGCGGTCGGGACCTCGGCGAAGTCCAGGATCACCGCGGCCCAGAACTCCACGTTCGTCTCGATCGGACGGTCCGGGCGGCGCTCGCGCAGCTCGGCCAGCGCGGCGTCCTCCAGGGCCTTCGCGGCCTCGAAGCGCGGCGCGTCCAGCTCCCTGGCGGTGCGGCGCAGCACTCGGGCGCGCGGGTCCTCGGCGCGGTAGACGCGGTGGCCGAAGCCCATCAGCCGGTCGCCGGAGTCGAGGATGCCGGTGACCACCTTGCGGGCGTCGCCGAGCTGCTCGACCTTCTCGATCATCGGCAGGACGCGGGCGGGCGCGCCGCCGTGCAGCGGGCCCGACATGGCGCCGATCGCGCCGGAGATGCTGGCGGCCACGTCCGCGCCGGTGGAGGCGATGACGCGGGCGGTGAAGGTGGAGGCGTTCAGGCCGTGCTCGGCGGCGGACACCCAGTACGCGTCGATGGCCCGGACGTGCTTCGGGTCGGGCTCACCGCGCCAGCGGACCATGAACCGCTCGGTGATGGTCTTCGCCTCGTCGATCCGGCTCTGCGGCACCATGGGAACACCGACGCCGCGGGCCGACTGCGCGACGAACGACAGCGCCGTGACCGATACTCGGGCGAGGTCGGCGCGCGCCTCCTCGTCGGAGATGTCGAGCAGCGGCTTCATCCCGTACGCGGTGGCGAGGGTTGGGAGGGAGCTCTGCACGTCCACCCGAACATCACCGGAGGTGACCGGGAGCAGGTGCGGGTCGGCGGGGGCCAGTCCCGGGTCGAAGCTGTCGTCCACGAGGAGGCCCCAGGCGTCGCCGAAGGAGACGCGGCCGACGAGCTCTTCGATGTCGACCCCCCGGTAGCGGAGGGCGCCGCCCTCCTTGTCCGGTTCGGCGATCTCGGTCTCGAAGGCGACGACCCCCTCGAGACCGGGTTTGAAGTCGGACATGTCGTCCTGCCTTTCCCAGAGTGATAAGGCGGTGCCGTGCCATTGAACCCTGTCCGCCTTACCGACCAGTACCCAGGGGTCATGTGAGTTGCACAAGACCCAGGTGAGAGGCTCTGACGCTGTGGATTCCCCAACGCCCGATCCCGCACGGCTCCGCAGATCCTACGAGGGGGGCGAATTGTCGGAGTCGGCGCTCCCCGCCGATCCGCTCGCCCTCTTCGCCGCGTGGTTCGCGGACGTGCACGCCTCCGGGCTGATCGAGCCGAACGCGATGGTGCTCGCCACCGCGTCGGGCGACGGTGTCCCGAGCGCCCGCACGGTCCTGCTGAAGGGGTACGGGCCGCAGGGCTTCCGGTTCTTCACCAACTTCACGTCCCACAAGGGCCGCGACCTCGCGGAGAACCCCCGCGCGGCGCTCGTGTTCCCCTGGCACGCGATGTACCGGCAGGTGCGCGTGGCGGGGCCGGTGTTCCGGCTGTCCCGGGAAGATTCGGCCGCCTACTTCCGGACCCGGCCGTACGGGTCGCGGCTCGGCGCCTGGGCGAGCGAGGAGCAGTCGGGCGTCATCTCCGGGCGGGACGTGCTGGAGCGCCGCTACGCCGAGCTGGCCGAGCGCTGGCCGGACCCGGCGGCGGGCCGGCCGCCGGGGGCACCGGACGAGGACGCCGCCGACGCCGTCCCGCTGCCGGACTTCTGGGGCGGCTACCGTGTGGCCCCCGAGTCGATCGAGTTCTGGCAGGGCCGCCCCGACCGGCTCCATGATCGAATCCGCTACCGGCGCACGGCCCCGGACGACAGGGAGGGGTGGGTGCTGGAGAGACTGTCCCCGTGACAGCGGAACAGCACCGAACCCCCGCCGACGGTCCTGACACCACCGAATCCTCCGAGCAGGGCGACTCCGAACCGGAGGAACCCGCCAGACCCCGCGCCGGGGCCCGCCGCGGGCGCCTGCGGCGGCTCGCGATCGACACCCGGCCGCTGGGCCACCCCGCCTACCGGCGGCTGTGGCTGGGGCAGGGCGTCTCGTTCGTCGGGTTCCAGGTGACCGCCGTCGCCGTGCCCGTCCAGGTGTACGACATGACGAGGTCGTCCTTCTGGGTGGGCGTGCTGGGCATCGTCAACCTCGTCCCGCTGATCGTGTTCGGGCTCTGGGGCGGCGCGGTGGCCGACCACGTGGACCGGCGGAGGCTGCTGTTCGCCTCCTCCTGCGTCATGTGGGCGGCGACGCTGCTGCTGCTCGTCCAGGCGCTGCTGGACGTCGGCAGCCTCGCGCTGATCATGGGGGTGGTGGCGATCCAGGCGGTCGGCTTCGCGGTGTCCTCGCCCACCCGCAGCGCGATCATCCCCCGGCTGATCGACCGGCCGCTCGTCCCGGCGGCCAACACGCTCAACTTCACCGCGAGCCAGTTCGGGATGCTGGCCGGGCCCCTGTTCGCCGGCGTGCTCCTGGCCCACTGGCACTACGCGGCGGCGTACGCGCTCGACGCCGTGCTGTTCACGGTCGTGCTGTACGCGGCGCTGCGCCTGCCTCCGGTCCCGCCGCTCGGCGACGTCACCGGCTCGCCGGGGCTGCGGTCGGTCTTCGACGGGCTCCGGTACCTGGTCACGCAGCCAGTCCTGCTGATGTCCTTCATCGTGGACATCATCGCGATGGCGATCGCGATGCCGCGCGCCCTGTTCCCGGAGGTGGCCGAGACGCGGTTCGGCGGGGAGGGCGCGGTCGGCTACCTGTTCGCCGCGATCGCGGTGGGGGCGTTCGCCGGCGGGCTGTCGTCCGGCTGGATCGGGCGGGTGCACAAGCAGGGGATCGCCCTGGTCACGGCCATCGCGATCTGGGGGCTGGCGGTGGCGGCCGCCGGGCTGTCCCACCGGTTGTGGCTCGCGGTCGTGCTGCTCGCCGTCGGCGGCGCGGCCGACCTCGTCTCGTCGGTCTTCCGCCAGTCGATGCTGCAGACCTACGCGCCCGACCGGATGCGCGGGCGTCTCCAGGGCGTGTTCACCGTCGTCGTCGCGGGCGGGCCCCGGCTCGGGGACGTCCGGGCGGGCGCGACCGCGAGCGTCGCAGGCGCCACCGCGTCCTGGGTGGGCGGCGGCCTCGCCTGCGCGGCACTGGTCGTCGTGGCGGGATTCGCCGTCCCCGCCCTGCTCCGCTACGACACCCGCACCGCCGAGACCGTGTCGGTGTCATCGCCGAGCACGGAGCCCCGCGCCTCCCGCGGCGAGCCCACGTCCTAGCGGAGGGCTGAGGCGGCGACCTTCAGGTCGTCGACCAGCCCGGCGTACATCGCGTCGCGGTCCTCCGCGCGCAGGACGGCGGACGGGTGGACGGTCGCGAGCAGTCGCGTGTCGGCATCACCGGGCGGCTCGTCGCCGATCTCGCGCGCGGCGGCCCGAGTGCCGATCGTCTCCAGATCCGGCAGTGGTAGCAGGCGCCCGCGCTGTTTCGTCACCCGGAACGACGAGCCGAGCAGCGCCCTGCCCGCCGTGGCGCCCAGCACGACCACGACGTCCGGATCGAGAAGCCGCAGCTCGGCCAGCAGCCAGGGCCGGCATGCCCGCATCTCACCGGCGTTCGGCGCCTCGTGGATGCGCCGCTTTCCGCCCTCCTGCCGCCTGAACTTGAAGTGCTTGACGGCGTTCGTGACGTAGACGTCGCCGCGCTCGATCCCGGCCTCCTCCAGCGCCCGGTCGAGGACGCGTCCGGCGGGGCCGACGAACGGGTGGCCCTTGCGGTCCTCCTGGTCGCCGGGCTGCTCGCCGACGAGGACGACCCGGCCGCCCGGCGAGCCCTCGCCGAAGACCGTCTGGGTGGCGTTCTCATAGAGGCCGCAGCCGCGGCAGTCCGCGGCGGCCCGGCGCAGCGCGTCGAGATCGGATCGTTCCTCGGGCGTCTCCGGCAGGAACGGTTCCGCGTCCTGGGAAGGTTTCGCGTTCATCTTGCGTTCCCCTGTACCCGGCTTCACAGGGATATTCGAGTGGCCCGGCGACCCGGGGCCGATGCAAGTAGACTTCTGCAAATAAGACTGGAGGGAGCTGTGACCTCACACGGCCTGATCGATACCACGGAGATGTACCTCCGGACGGTTTTCGAGCTGGAAGAGGAGGGGATCATTCCCCTTCGCGCGCGCATCGCCGAGCGGCTCTCCCAGAGCGGCCCGACGGTGAGCCAGACGGTCGCGCGGATGGAGCGCGACGGGCTGCTGCGGGTCGAAGGCGATCGGCACCTCGAGCTGACCGATAGCGGACGCGGTCTCGCGACCCGCGTCATGCGCAAGCACCGCCTCGCCGAATGTCTGCTGGTCAACGTCATCGGGCTGCCCTGGGAGGACGTCCACATCGAGGCGTGCCGGTGGGAGCACGTGATGTCGGAGGAGGTCGAGCGGCGTCTCGTCGCGCTGCTGGACAACCCGACCGCCTGCCCGCACGGCAACCCCATTCCCGGCCTGGACGAACTGGGCGGACACGGCGACGACGCCGACTCCGCCCCGCTCTCGGTGATGACCGCCGTGGCGAGCCCGGCGGGTGCGGCCGCGGTGATCCGGCGGATCAGCGAGCAGGTGCAGAGCGACAGCGACCTGATGCTTAGACTCAAGCAGATAGGGATACAACCGGGACGAGAGGTGATTCTCCGGGCGACCGACGACGGGGTGCGGGTGATCAGTGACGACGAGGACGACAGTCCCGCGACCGAGCTGCGGCGCGACATCGCCGAGCACGTCTTCGTCAGTCGGCGCTGACACGAACGGCGTGCGCGCACCCGCCTCGACGGTCTATACCGAAGATCTCCACAGCTTCGTGTCTCCAGGGCGTATCCAGGCGGCCGGTTCGTCGTTCAATACGACGAGGCAAACACGTACGACGTCCGTGCCGCGACGCGCGGTGATCATCGGGGCGAGGATCGCGACTGTTATCGGGATGGGGAGATGAACCACTGGGGGGAAGCGCCTGACGAGGCGCATCTGCCGCCCGAGACCGTCCTCAACCAGATGGAGATGGCGGTCATCGTCTGCGACCGCTTCAGCAACGTCATCTACGGCAACGCCTTCGCCCGCCAGCTGTTCGGCTTCGGCGGGGACGAGATCATCGGCCACTCCATCCTGTCGCTGGGCATCGCCGAGGAGGACCACGAGCAGGCCACCGAGCTGGCCAAGCACGTCCTCAAGGGCGGTGTCTGGGAGGGGACGTTCTGCAACCTGCGCGCGGACGGCACCACCGTCTACACACGCGCGCACGCCGTCCCGCTGCGGCACCCGTCCGGTGCGGTCGACGGCACCGTGATCTTCGCGCGGGAGGCGCTCCGCTCCAACCAGCGCGAGCAGGACCGCTACGGCCTGATGGAGCGGATCGGCGAGCGGCTCGCCGGGTCGCTGGAGCTGGAGAGCACCCTCCGCCGCGTCGCCGACACCCTCGTCCCGCAGTTCGCCGACCACTGCTTCATCGACCTCTACACCGGCGACCGGCTCTACCGGCGGGTGTCCCGGCACGCCGGCGGCTGGGAGCCGCCGCCCGGCACCTGGGCCGAGGTCGGCGAGCCCGTGTCCTACCCGCCGGGCCACTTCAGCGCCAAGGCGATGGACCGCCGCGACGCCATCCTCGTCGAGGACATGATCCAGCACCGGTTCGCCGCGCCGACCGAGTCGTCGCAGCGGCTCGGCACCGAGATGGGCATCACCTCGGTGATCTCCGCGCCGCTGCTGGTGCGCGGCGAGCTGCTCGGCGTGATGAGCCTGGCGCTGTCGAACCTGTCCAAGCGGCCCGACCCGCACTACGACGGCTTCGACCGCGATCTGATCGGCGCCATCGCCAGCCGGGTCGCGCTCGCCGTCGACAACGCGCTGCTGTTCGAGGAGGAGCGCGACACCGCGCTCGCCTTCCAGAAGCACCTCCTGCCCGGCGACCGGCCGCCGCCGCTGGACGGCCTGCAGATCGCCTGGCGGTACGAGCCGGCCCGCCCGCTGGAGTCGCACGGGCACGGCATCCAGACGCAGGTCGGCGGCGACTGGTACGACGTGATCCCACTGTCGGCCGGACGCGTCGGCCTCGTCATCGGCGACGTGGAGGGGCGCGGCGCCCGGGCCGCCGCCGTCATGGGCCAGCTCCGGGCGGCGCTGCGCGCCTTCGCGCAGGACGACAAGCCGCCCGCCGACATACTGCGCAAGCTGGACGAGTGGGTCCGGACGATGACGCGGCCCGAGCGGATGCGGTCCGGCTGGAACAGCGACGACCTCGTCCGGCCGCCGCTCGTGTCCTGCACCTACTTCGTGTACGACGCGTGGTCGCGCGTCCTGGAGTTCGCCAACGCCGGGCACGACCCGCCCCTGCTGATCGTGGACGGCGAGGTCGGCGAGCTGGCGTTCGAGAGCCAGGGCGGCATGCTCGGCCTGCGCGCCCCCGGCATGGGCGGGGAGATCCTCTTCAACGAGGAGACGAGCGAGCTGAAGCCGGGCTCGACACTCGTCCTCTACACCGACGGCCTCATCGACCGGCGGCCCAAGGACGACGGCGACTACTACACCCGCGAGGAGTCGCGGGAGCTGGTCCGCACCGCCGTCGCCAAGGTCGCGCGCGGCGGCGTCGAGGCGATCGCCAACGCCGCCTACGACGCGGTGCCCGGCGACATCGACGACGACGTCGCCATCGTGGTGATCCGCACCGCCGGCGAGGAACTGGCCGTCGAGGAGCGAACCTTCACCGCCGAGCCGATCATGGTGTCGGAGGCCCGCCGGATGGCCGCCGACGCGTTCGCGACCTGGGGGATGCTCGACGAGCAGGCCGAACTCGCCTGCCTGCTCGTCTCCGAGGTCGTCACGAACGTCGTCCTGCACGCCACCGCCACCCCGGCGCCGCGCCGCGAGATGGTCGTCCCGGTCCCGGCCGGGCCGCCCGGACGGGGCGGTGAGCCGCTGAGCGCCCCGCCGCCCGTACAGTTCAACACCGAGTTCGGCACCGGGACGTCCGCCGACTCGTTCGAGGCCGGTGCGTTCGAGGGCGGCGACCTCGGCGCCGACTTCGGCGAGGACGACTGGAACCTCGGCGCCGACCTCGGCCGCCGCGAGCCGCCGACCAAGGAGTTCCGGCTCCGGCTGCGGCGCGGCGCCGACGCGATCTGGGTCGAGGTGTTCGACTCCGACATGCGGCTGCCGCGCATCCGCAGCGCGGGCGAGACCGACGAGGGCGGGCGCGGCCTGTACCTGGTCGACCAGCTCGCCACCCGGTGGGGTGCCCGGCCGACCTCGGACGGCAAAGCGGTCTGGTTCGAGTTGCCGCTGACGCCGTCCTGACCGCCATGCGCGCGTGGGTGGTCGAGAAGCCGTCCCCGATCGAGGCGGGGCCCTTGCGGCGCGCCGACCGCGACGTGCTGTCCCCCGGCCCGGGCGAGCTGCTGGTCCGCGTGCTCGCCTGCGGCGTCTGCCGGACGGATCTGCACGTCGCCGAGGGCGACCTGCCCGTCCACCTGCCGGGCGTGACGCCCGGCCACGAGATCGTCGGGGAGGTCGCCGGCGCGGGCCCCGGCGCCCTGCACCGTCTCGGTGACCGTGTCGGCGTGGCGTGGCTGCGCGGGACGTGCGGCGCCTGCCGCTTCTGCCGCCGGGGCGCCGAGAACCTGTGCCCGGCCTCGGTCTACACCGGCTGGGACGCCCACGGCGGCTATGCCGAGTACGCGCTCGCCGTCGACGCCTACACCTACGGCCTGCCCTCCGAGCTGGACGATGTGCGCGCCGCCCCGCTGCTGTGCGCGGGGATCATCGGGTACCGGGCGCTGCGCCGTTCCGCCCTGCCGCCGGGCGGGCGGCTCGGCATCTGGGGGTTCGGCGGCTCCGCGCATCTGGCCGCGCAGATCGCCGTCGCCGAGGGCGCCGACGTGCACGTCTTCACCCGGAGCCCGGCCGCCCGCGAACTGGCCCGCGACCTCGGCGCGTCCTGGGCGGGCGACTCGTTCGACGCGGCCCCGGCCCCGCTGGACTCGGCGATCGTCTTCGCTCCGGCGGGGGAGCTGGTGGCGGCCGCGCTGGAACGCCTCGACCGTGGCGGGACGTGCGCGATCGCAGGGATCCACTTGAGCGACGTGCCGTCCCTGGACTACGAGCGGTACCTGTTCCAGGAGCGGCAGGTCCGCTCGGTGACGGCGAACACCCGCGCGGACGGCGAGGAGTTCCTGACGCTCGCCGCGCGCCTCGACGTCGCCGTCACGACGCACACCTACGCGCTGGACGACGCGGACCGCGCCCTGGGCGACCTGGCCGCGGACTGCTTCACCGGCGCGGCCGTTCTCGTGCCCTAGGGGATCGGCTCCGCGGCGACGTGCGCCCAGGACTGGGTGAACCAGAGCTCGCCGCCGATGATGCGGGGCTTCGAACCGGTCTTCGGGCCGCCGTCCACCTCGTTGAGCAGCGCCATGCGGATGCGGTCGGCCGCGGCGTCGTCGCGGGCCCCGGCGAGCCACGGCTCCGCGGGACGTTCCACGGTGAACACGTCCAGCCGCCGGATGCTGCCACCCGCCGAGGTGATCATCTCGGTGAGCCGGGCGATGGACGGGGTGCCGGGATGGTCGGGGTCGCGGAGCCGCTCGATCCGGTCGCGTTCGGGGCCGGCGAGGTTGCCGCGGACGAGGTCGGCGATGACCACCCGCCCGCCCGGCCGGCACACCCGCAGCAGCTCCCGCAGCACATGATCGGGATCGCCCAGGTTGTAGAGCGAGAACCGGGCCGTCACCAGGGAGAACGCGTTGTCCCGGTACGGCAGCGCGGTGGCGTCCGCCTTGACCGTCGTGCGCCGGTCCGGGCCGCCCGCCCACGGTCTGCGGTCCTCGCGCGTCACCGACGACGGCACGTGGTCGCCGTCGCGGGCGCGGGCGCCGCCGGTGATCCGGACGGGGCCCGTCCCGAACTCGACCGTCTCCATGCGGCCGCCGTCCCGCCCCCCGGACCGGCCGGTCGCGGACGCCGCCGGCACGGGCATGGCGTCCACCGCCGTCATGTGGCGGACCTGCGGCCCGAGCGCGGCGGGCATGGGCCCGCGTCCGCGCGCGACGTCCAGGCACACGTCGTCCCGGTCGGGTTCGACGAACTCCAGCAGGCGCCTCAGATGCGGGGCGATCGTGCCCCCGGTCTCCTGGACGGCGATCGCCGGATGCGGCACGGGTGCTCTCCCTCGCTCGGGCCGGCTTCGCCGGACGGGGTACCGCTCGCGTCCGCCACGGGGTGCGCGCCGGGGGATCCCACCCGGGGGGTGAGGCGCATCGTCCTCGGCGGGACGTCGAACGGGCGTGAAGCCGGTTTCGCCTGTTATGACTCGCCACCGGGCCGGGAGGTTCGGAAATCGGCCGCGGAAATTCTCCGGCCGTTCAGATGCGGCGTCCGGTCGCGCGGTCCTGTCCCACCGCGCGTTTCAGCCCCGCATATGGTTGCCGTACAGCGCGAGGACGACGAGCACGAACACCGTGATCACCGCTAGCCGGGTGGGCATCGGCAGCCGGAGCCGCACCGCCGCCCAGCGCACGCAGAACGCGGCCAGCAGTGACACGACGACGAGGGTGAGGATGCCTTCCATGGTCACCTTCATTCCGGGGGGAGTGCCGCCTCCTTGAACGATAGACGGGTCGGCGCGCGCGGCGTCGGGGCGGATAATCTCACTCTTGTGGCAGATGCGAAGGAAGTGGACGACCGGGACAAGGTCGACGACATGATGACCAACCTGGCGCGCGGACGGGTCGCCCTCGGGCTCGCCGCGTTCGCCGCGCCGAAGCTGACGGTGAAGCTGACGGGGCTGGGCGGGGACGCGCACCCGGGCCGCGACTACGTCGTCCGGATGTTCGCCGCCCGGGAGATCGCCCTCGGCGCCGGCTACCTGCTCAGCGGCGAGGAGTCCGGGCGCCGGCTGTGGGCCCGGCTCGGCCTCGCGGTCGACTCGATGGACCTCGCCAGCGGGCTGAAGACCCGCCGGGGGCTGCCGCTGTGGGTCACCGCCGGAGCGGTGGGGATCGCCGGCGCCGCCGCCTCGATCGGCGCCGCGAAGGTCGCCCGCGACCTGCTGCGCTGACCTTTTCCGACCTTGCCGCCCGAGCTGGGTGATCTCGCCCGGGTCATGGGTAGATCTCCCCCGGCACACACCCGTCATCTGGGCGGCAGGGGGACGGCGGCATGACGGCGGCGACGACGGCGAGGGACGAGCGGGCCATGCCGAAGGGCAGGGACCTGTACGTCATCCTCGGCGCCCTCATGCTCGCCATGCTGCTGGCGGCGCTGGACCAGACGATCGTGTCCACGGCGCTGCCGACGATCGTGAGCGACCTCGGCGGGCTCAACCACCTGTCGTGGGTCGTGACGGCGTACCTGCTGGCGTCCACGGCGTCGACGCCGCTGTGGGGCAAGCTCGGCGACCAGTACGGGCGCAAGCGGCTGTTCCAGGCGTCCATCGTCCTCTTCCTGATCGGGTCGGCGCTGTGCGGTCTCGCGCAGGACATGACCGAGCTGATCGGGTTCCGCGCCCTGCAGGGCCTCGGCGGCGGCGGGCTGATGGTGCTCGTCGTCGCGATCGTCGGGGACGTGGTGCCGCCGCGCGAGCGCGGCCGCTACCAGGGGTTGTTCGGTGCCGTCTTCGGCGTGGCCAGCGTGTGCGGGCCGCTGCTCGGCGGCTGGTTCGTCGACAACCTGTCGTGGCGCTGGGTGTTCTACATCAACCTGCCCATCGGGGTCGTGGCGCTCGCCGTGATCGCCGCCGTGCTGCCCGCGACGGGCGAGCGGGAACGGCACCGCATCGACTACCTCGGGACGCTGCTGATCGTCGGCTGGGCGGTCGGGCTCGTGCTGATGACGACCTGGGGCGGGACGCGCTACGACTGGCTGTCCGCGCCGATCGTCGCGCTCGCCGCCGGCTCGGTGGTCCTGATCGTGGTGTGGCTGCTCGTCGAGCGCCGCGCCGCCGAGCCGGTCATGCCGCCGGCGCTGCTGGCGAACTCGGTGTTCTCGCTCGGCGCCGCGATCAGCTTCGCGGTCGGCTTCGCGATGTTCGGCGCGCTGACGTTCCTGCCGATCTTCCTGCAGGTGGTGCACGGCGTCTCGCCGACGCTGTCCGGCGTCTACCTGCTGCCGATGATGCTCGGCATGCTGGTCAGCTCGATCGGGTCCGGGCAGCTGATCACCCGGTTCGGCCGCTACAAGGTCTTCCCGGTCGTCGGCACCCCGATCATCGCGCTGGCGATGTTCCTCCTCTCGGGGCTGGACGAGGGGTCGTCCACCCTCACGATGAGCCTGCGGTTCGCGCTGCTGGGCTTCGGGCTGGGGCTCGTCATGCAGGTGCTCGTCATCGCCGTCCAGAACGCGGTGTCGTACGAGGACCTCGGTTCGGCCACGTCCGGTGTCACGTTCTTCCGGCAGATCGGCGGCTCGTTCGGCGTCGCGGTGTTCGGGTCGGTATTCAGTAACCAGCTCGCCGGGCATGTCGAGGATCTGGCGCGGGTCCTGCCGCCTGGTTTCGACCCGGCGGCCGTCCAGGGGAACCCCCAACTGCTCGACAAGTACCCGGCCGCGGTGAAGCAGGACGTCCTGCACGCCTATGCGCAGTCGATCGACTCGGTGTTCTTCTGGGCCGTCCCAGTAGCGGCGGTCGCGTTCGTGTTGACCTGGTTCTTGCGCGAGGTCCCGCTGAGGGCGACCGCGCAGACGCGCGACTACGGGGAGGGATTCGGCGCGGCGCCGACGGTCCGGTCGTCCAGGCACGAGATAGAGCGCGCGCTGAGCGAACTCATGCGCAAGGACGCGAAGGCGTTCGAACTGTACGACCGGCTGGCCGCGCTCTCAGGCGTCTCGCTGCCCGCGGGTAGCGTCTGGGCGCTGTGCCGGATCGCCAAGGACGAGAGGGTCAGCGGCCAGGAACTCGCCGACCGCGCCGGTGTCCCCGTCGAACACGGGCGCCCGTACGTCGATCTGCTCGTCGATGCCGGATACGTCCAGCGGCAGGACGGGATCCTCGCCATCACGGCGTCGGGGCGGACCGCGGCCGAACGCCTGTTCGCCGCCCGCCGCGCCGGACTCGCCCGGCACCTGGACGGCTGGGCGCCCGAGGAGCATCCCGAGCTGGCGGACGTCCTGACGAGGCTGGCCGAGGCGTCCCTCGGCGACGAGACGGACGGCAAGGTCCTGAGCCCCGGGCCCGGGCCCGCCGAGCGCGGGGCGTAGGGCTCCCGAGACCCAGCTCACATGGCGTTGCGCCGTGAGCGATGTAATCTCATACTGACAGACCGAATCCCACTCGGTTTAGGGACGGAACCCCAGATTTTGGAGGCGTAGTGGCCGAGGCGTACATCGTCGGCGCGGTCCGTACCCCCGTCGGTACCAAGAAGGGCGCCCTGAAGGACGTCCACCCCGCCGACCTCGGGGCCCACGTGCTCAAGGAGCTCGTCAACCGCACCGGCGTCGACCCCTCCGCGGTCGAAGACGTGATCATGGGCTGTGTCATGCAGGTCGGCCCGCAGTCCCTCGACATCGCCCGCACCGCGTGGCTGTCGGCCGGGCTGCCGGAGTCCGTGCCCGGCGTGACGATCGACCGGCAGTGCGGGTCGTCCCAGCAGGCGATCCACTTCGCCGCCCAGGGCGTCCTGTCCGGCACCCAGGACCTCGTCGTCGCGTCCGGCGTCGAGCAGATGGCCGTCGTCCCGATGGGGTCGTCCGTCGCCATGGCCCTGGAGAAGGGGATGCCCTTCCCGTACGGCGAGGGCTGGGCCGAGCGCTACGGCATGCAGGAGATCTCCCAGTTCCGCGGCGCCGAGCTGATGGCCGAGAAGTGGGGCTTCAGCCGCGAGGACCTGGAGAGGTTCGCGCTGGAGAGCCACCGGCGCGCCGCCAAGGCGATCGAGGCCGGCTACTTCGACCGGGAGATCGCCCCCATCGCCGGGCTCGCCAAGGACGAGGGCGCCCGCCCTGACACCACGATGGAGAAGATGGCGGGCCTGAAGACGCTGCGGGACGGCGGCCGGATCACCGCCGCGGTCGCCTCGCAGATCTCCGTCGGCTCGTCCGCGGTGCTGATCGCCTCCGAGGAGGCCGTCAAGCGGCACAACCTCACCCCGCGCGCCCGCATCCACACCCTCGCCGTGTGCGGCTCCGACCCGGTCTACATGCTGACCGGCCCGATCCCCGCCACCGAGAAGGCCCTGGACCGCGCCGGGCTGAAGATCGACGACATCGACGTCTTCGAGGTCAACGAGGCGTTCGCCCCGGTCCCGATGGCGTGGGCGGCCGACACCGGCGCCTCGCTGGAGAAGACCAACCCCAACGGCGGCGCGATCGCCCTCGGCCACCCGCTCGGCGCCACCGGCGGCGTGCTGATGACCAAGCTGCTGCACGAGCTGGAGCGCACCGGCGGCCGCTACGGCCTGCAGACGATGTGCGAGGGCGGCGGCCAGGCCAACGCCACGATCATTGAAAGGCTTTAGCGACCTCGGTCCCTCGCCTGGCGGCTCGGGACCGAATCGCCAAAGCGGCGATCGCGACATCGCTTCGCGACCTGAGCCTGGGAGCTCGCCTTCGGCGTCGCTCCCAGGCTCAGGTAGCGCGTTCGCGTGAAGGCTGAGGTTGTCGCGGGCGGGACTTTACGTCCCGCCCGTTCCCCATCCAGGAGGGTGCGTGTACGAGGCGATCATCTATGAGGTGGCGGAGCGGGTCGCCACGATCACGCTCAACCGGCCGGAGGCGCGGAACGCGCTGAGCGACCAGATGATCGAGGAGCTCCTGGACGCGTTCGACCGCGCCAAGACCGACGCCGACGTCCGGGTGATCGTCCTCACCGGGGCCGGTGACCGCGCCTTCTGCGCAGGCGCCGACCTGGGCGGCCTCGGCCGGGCCCAGGCCGACGGACGGCCGGTCGCCGACGCCGCCGCCATCCGCGACAGCGCCCCGTTCCGCCTCTTCACGGCCTTCCCCAAGCTCGGCAAACCCATCATCGCGCGCCTCGCCGGACACGCCGTGGCCGGCGGCCTCGGCCTCGCCGCCGCCTGCGACCTGGTCATCGCCGCGGACGACGTCAAGCTCGCCACCCCCGAGGTCAACGTCGGCCTCTGGCCCATGATGATCATGGCGATCATCAACCGGAACGTCGCCCCGAAGCACGCCTTCAAGCTCTACTACACCGGCTCCCGCATCACCGCCGCCGAGGCCCGCGACATCGGCCTGGTCACCGAGGCCGTCCCGCGCGCCGACCTGGACGCCCGCGTCGACGACCTCGCCCGGGTCATCGCGTCCAAGAGCCCCGTGGGCCTGCGCCGCGGCCGCGACGCCTTCTTCGCGGTCGAGGGCCGCCCCCTGGAAGACCAGGTCGCCCACCTGCTCGGCGAACTGGTCGAGCTGACCGCCACCGAAGACGCCAAAGAAGGCATCACGGCCTTCCTGGAGAACCGCCCCCCCGACTTCCAGGGCCACTGAGACGGGCTAGTTCGCGGGCGTGAGCTCGGTCAGGGCGAGGTGGGAGAGGATCTTCAGGTGGCGGACGCGCAGGGGGATCGGGGTCTCCAGCATGGCCGAGACCTGTTCGTCCCATGAGGCGGCGGCGAGCGTCAGGTCGAGGACCGCGTCGTCGTCGCCGGAGACCAGGGCGAGCGCGAGGTCGAGCGCGGGGCTCGGGCCGTCCACCTGCCGCCGGAACTCCTGGAAATCGGGGAGCCGATCCGCCGCGGGGCGCAGGGCCGCCAGGACGATCAGCCATGCCCGCGCCGCCGCCGAGGCGTCCGGCCACAGGGCCAGCAGTTCGGGCAGGTGGTCGGTGATCGCCTGGCAGGTGGCCGCCTCGTCCGAGCCGGCCTCGCCGGTGGGCGGCACCGGGTCGATCGTGGCGATGTAGGTCAGGTGGATCAGCAGGTCCAGCCGGTACACGGGGGACAGCTGCGGTGCGCGGGCGAGCTGGACGAGGAACCTGACGGTCTCCGGCGTGCAGTCGTAGCAGGTGTCCTGATGGACGACGGTACTGAAGTACTCGTCGATGGCCTCGTCCCACTCCTCGTCGTTGGCGGCGAGCCCCCGCAGGATGTCCGGGACTTCGTCCGCCGGCCCGTAGGCGCCGGTGAGCGCGGCCCAGTCGACGTCGTCGAGCCCCCGCAGGACGACGGGTTCGCCCGTCGGCCCCTCCGGCGGCTCCGGATTCCCGAGGTCGTGGACGACGGCCGGGCGGGAGGCACGGGCGGGTATCCGGGAGAACGCCGAGATCCGCGTGTCCCGTACCTGCTCCACGGTCCGGTCGCAGACGGCCTCTCCCTCGGGGAAGAACCGGCGGGCCGTCTCCGGATGAGCCACGGAGCGCCCGAGGTCGGCACCGAGGTCCACGGCGAGTTCGGTGACGACGCGGTCCTCGGCGGCCGTCCACCAGGTCTCGTCCTCGTCCGGGTAGGGACCCTCGTCGAGGCTGGCGATCCGCCAGCCGGAACCGGACGCCGGAGCGACGCGGACCAGTGTGTGACCACGCGCGGCCAGCTCCTGGGCGCCCTCGCGGGCCGTCTCCTCGTCGCTGACGAAAAGGCTGAAGGTGGTGGCATGCCGCGGAACGTGAATCACCGGCTCACTCTAGATGCCGCCCTTCCCCGCGGTGCCGCGTGTGAGACTTCGCTGCATGCTGCTCCTGGCGTTGCTGGAGGTCGAGGAGCCGACCTATCCGATGCGGTACGGCTTCAATGTGGCGCTGCGGCGGCTGGCCACCGCCCCCGGTGACGCGGGCCGGGTCGCGAGCGTCCGCGCGATCGCCGCCAAGGGACGGACGTGGGGCGATGTCGGCTACAGCCCGCCTGAGGCCGCGGAATGGCTGGCCTGCGGGCAGCCCTTGGAACATCTCCTCACGGTCTTCGAGGATGCCGATCCTTCGGACGAACTCGCGGCCTGCCTGCTCCAGGAGGCGGCGTTGCGGCATGACGTGCCGTCCGCCGCGGGATTCGCCAGGAGGCTGCGTGCCGCCGGGCATCCCCTCGCGGACCTGCCGCTGCGCCCGTCCCCGGCCGAGCGCGACCACGGCCTGCCCTGGTATCCCGGGCTGCCGAAGCCCCGCCGGCGTCACCCCGACGAGGGGGCGCCGGACGCGCCGGGGCCGGCCGGCATCGACATCACGGCGGCGGCGCTCGACTGGCCCGATGCGCGGCAGGCGTTGAGCGCCTACCGCAACTGGCCGTCGGGCGCGGACGTCGAGGAGGCCCGGCTGCTCCGGCTGGACCGTCCCCTTGCCGCCGCCGATTTCGGTGCCTCGCTGCTCCGCGTCCTTCCAGCGGACAGTACCGGCGCCGGCGTGACCGGAGTACGGCGGGTGACCGCCGGACATGTCCTGCGGAAGCTCTACGCCGGAGCCGCGTCCGGCGGCGTGTACGGCCCCGGCATGCACGGCGGCTATGCGCGCAAGGCGTCGTGGGAGTCGCTGGCGGCCCTGGCGGGCGTGCGGGAGACCGACGCCGCGGCCATCGAGCAGGCCGCCGGCCGGTGCACCTGGCTCTTCTATACCTCGGAGTGGCATCTCCAGGTCATCCCGCCGCTGGACGTGGGCATGGCCGCGCTCCGTCCCGACCACCGGACGGTGGCCGTCCTAGCCGTCACCGACTGCGACTGACTTGCGGGCGGTCAGGAAGCCGTCGATCTCGGCTGGTGGAGATGTCGTCCTTCGTTCGAACGTGTGAGCTACCATCGCCTCGTGGTGACACTGATGACAGTGACGAGAGGTGACTCCGGGAACGCCCGGTACACCTACCGGCTGCGGCTGTCGTCGACCGCCGAGCGGGCACTGCTGGCCGAGTGGGATCGGTGCCGGTGGGTGTGGAACCAGTGCGTCGCCGAAGCCCGCGCCGCCGCCAGGGCCCGGGAGAAGATCGGCCCCGCCAAGCTGGACAAGATGCTGACCGGCTGGCGCGCGGACATGGCCTGGCTGCGCCGGGGCGCGTCGGTGCCACAGCAGCAGATCATCCGTGACTTCGGCAGGTCCAGGGCGAAGGCGATCAAGGACATTCAGAACCGTGTGCCGGTGTGGCAGCGGGCGGGGATGCCCAGGTTCAAGAAGAGAGACCTGGCCGCCCCCACGCTGAACTACACCCGTCGCGGGTTCGGCCTCAGGGGCGGCCGCCTGCACTTGGCGGGCGGTATCGCGGCGCGGGTGGTCTGGTCGCGGGACCTGCCCGCCGAGCCGTCCTCGGTGCGGGTGCACCGCGACATCCTCGGGCACTGGTACGCCAGTTTCGTGGTGCCCACCCAGGTCGCGCCGCTCCCCACGACCGGGCGGGTGATCGGGATCGACTGGGGCGTGACCGAGATCGCCGCCACCACCAGCGATGCCCACGACCTTCCGCACGCCGAACATGGCAAGAAGGCCGCCGGGCGGCTGGCGTACTGCCAGCGGATGATGGCGCGGCGCCGGGCCCCGAAGGGCAAGGCGCAGTCCAAGGGGTACCGCAAAGCCCAGCGGCAGGCCGCCAGAGCGCACAAGAAGGTCGCGCGGCAAAGGCAGGAGGACGCCCGCAAATGGGCCAAGAACGTGGTGCGCGACCATGACGCCGTCGCGGTGGAGGACTTCAAGCCCAGGTCTCTGGCCAAATCGACGATGGCGCGCAAGGCCGCCGACGCCGCGATCGGCGCGGCCAAGCGCGAACTGATCAACATGGCGGGCAAGCACGGCCGCGACCTGCGGCTGGTGCACCCCGCGCACACCACCATGGACTGCGGACAGTGCGGAGCGAGAGCCAAGCACGCACTGCCGTTGTCGGAACGTACCTACACCTGCACCGTGTGCGGGCATGTCGCGCCCCGCGACAAGAACTCCGCGCACGTGATGCTGGTCCGGGCTGGTCTGGCCCCGGCTGGTGCTGATCGCAGAAGACCTCCGGGGACGCCGTCCCCAGAGGCGGCGTGAGCCAGGAATCCCCACAACATCTCGCGGCGGGAGGAACCCCCCTCCCCCAGGGAGGGGAGCAGTCAAGAACAGAAGCCAGAACCCGGTCGCCGTCAGCGGAATAGGGAATCGATGTAGTCCGCGCCCAGGCCGACCTGGTCGTAGTGCTTGCGGCACATGTCTATGTAGTCGTGGACGTCGAAGTAGCCCTCGGGTTCGCCTTTCTCGTCCAGCCAGATGAGCGGCCCCTTGACGATGAACAGCGTCTTCATCGGCTCCTCGTGCTCGTAGGCGACGAGGGTGTGGCCCTCACCGGGCGCCTCGTAGATGAAGTCGCCCGCCGTGGCCGTCCAGGGACGCTCCAGATAACCCCACTTGCCGGAGATGGTGTAGGCGAACACCTCGTGCGGGTGGTAGTGCCGGTTGACGAGCCCGGTCTCCTTGGCCCGCAGGATGTCGGACCAGGTGTTGTCCTTCACATTGATCCACAGTGGCCGCGAGCCGACCGTCTCCGTGAACGGCACGTAGAAGCGGTCGTCGTCGGTGGCGACCTTCGGCAGGTAGACCTCCGGCAGCGCGTCCGGCTTCTGCGAGTTCTCGATCGGCTTGAGGTCCTTCCAGAACTCCGACCCTGGGTTCTCCGGCATGCACGGCTCCTCGCGGTCACGTCTCTGCGAGTGAACCCTTTTCGCTCCGGCCTGTCTCCCCTGGGATGTTCTGCCTCGCCGATTCGCTCGGGCCTTTTCATTGGGGCTGTGCGGCGGCTTCGATCGCGTGGACGAGCATGTCGAGTTCGGTTTCGAAGATCTCGTCGGCGGTGACGGCTGTCAGGTGGGGCTCGGCGGCGTGCAGCCGGGGGTGGTCGGCCGTCCGGCCTTCCGAGGCGTCCAGGCTGGCGCGGCGGTGTAGGGCGGCGGGGTCGCCGTGCAGTTCGCGCTGGACCCGTCCCAGCACGATGTCCAGGAAGACCATGTAGTACCGGGCGGCCTGTCGTTCGTCGAGTCCCGCCTCCGCGAGGATCTCCAAAGTGAGCTCCACGGTGCGCAGTGCGCCGGGGCCGTGGTGGGCGCGGGTCGTCGCGATCTCCGCCAGGCCGGGATAGGCGGCCATCTCGCGGCGGATGCCCGCGGCCAGGAGCCGCAGCCGCCGGTCCCAGGGCCCGTCGTCGATGCCGGGCGGGACGACCTCCTGCTCGGCGATGGCGTCGGTGACGAGATCGACCAGTTCCTCCTTGTCGGACACGTGCCGGTACAGCGCCATCCGCGAGGCACCGAGATCGGACGCGAGCCGGCGGATCGTGAGCGCCTGCATGCCTTCGCTGCGGGCGATGCGCAGCGCGGCGTCGACGATCTGCGCGCGGTCGAGCGTGCCCCAGGCGCGGCGCTCCCCGGCCGGGCGCGGGGTGGAGGACGGGCTCACAGTCGGAACCGTATCTTGCGGACGGGCGTCCACAAGATTTAGGTTTGCCTAACCTAAATCTGCTCGGCCCCGGAAAGGGCGTGTCTCGTGGCTCCTCAGGAACAGTCCGTGCCGGTACGGCACGGGACGTCGGCGGGCGGCGCGCCCGGCATCGTGGCGGCGGCGTTGCTGCTGGCCGCGCTGGCGGCCAGCCTCGCCCAGACGATCGTGATCGTGGTGCTTCCCGCGTTCGCCCGCGAACTGTCCGCGCCCACCGCCGAGGTGACCTGGGTGCTGACGGCCTTCATGCTCGCCAGCGCGGTCGCGACGCCGATCGCCGGACGGCTGGGCGACCTGTTCGGCCACCGCCGGATCCTGCTCGCCTGCCTGTGCCTCTTCACGGCCGGCAGCCTGGTGTGCGCGCTGGCCGCCGAGTCCCGCTCCCTCGGCGCGCTGGTCGCGGGGCGCGCGCTCCAGGGCGTCGCCGGCGGCGTGTTCCCGCTGGCCTTCGGCATCGCGCGCACCGCCCTGCCGCCGGCTCGGCTCCCCGGCACCGTCGCCCTCCTCAGCGCCATGTTCGGCATCGGCGGCTCGGCGGGGATGGTGGTCGCCGGGCCCCTCGTGGACGCGTTCGGCACACCGTCGCTGTTCTGGGGGACGCTCCCGCTCGCCGGAGCCGCCCTCGCCGCCGCCCCCGCCCTGCCCGCCGTACGTCCGGCCCGTACCGGCAGGATCGACTTCGGTGGCGCGGCGCTGCTGTCCGGCGCGCTGGTGTGCCTGCTGCTCGGCATCAGCCAGGGCGGGACCTGGGGCTGGACGTCGCCCGCGGTTCTCGCGCTGTTCGGCGCGACTCTGCTGCTGTCGGCCGGGTTCGCCGTCCTGGAGGCACGGATCGGCGACCCGCTGGTGGATCTCCGGCTGATGGGCGTCCGGGGGCAGGCGACGACCAACCTGGTCACGTTCGTCGTGGCCGTGGCGATGTTCGGGGCGATCACGCTGGTCCCGCAGTTCGTCCAGACGCCTGTCGGCGCCGGGTACGGCTTCGCGTCCACGCCGTCGGAGGCCGGGCTCATCATGCTGCCCGTAGCACTCGTCATGCTGATCGCCGGACCCGTCGCCGCGCGGCTCGGCCACCGCCACGGGGCCAGGCTCCCTCTCCAGGCCGGGACGGTCTGCGCCGCCGCATCGCTCGCCGTCCTCGCGGCCGCGCACGGGCACATCGCGTACTTCTACCTCGCCGGTCTGCTGCTCGGCGCCGGATACGGCCTGGCCTTCGCCGCCATCGGACTCCTGATCGTGCAGAACGCCGAGGCCCACCAGACCGGCATCGCCACCGGCGTCAACACCATCGTGCGCACGGTCGGCGGGGCCGTGGGCGCCCAGACCGCCGCGGCCGTCCTGGCGGTTCGGGCGTCTTTGCCCTCCGAATCCGGTTACACGCAGGGCTTCACGGTCTTCGCCGTCCTGGCCGTCGCCGCTCTGGCCGCGACCGTCGTCGTCCCGCGCCGTCGCTGAGTGTCAGAGTGCCCGCCTAGGGTGCCCGCCATGGACCTTGGGCTTTCTGGACGGCGGGCGCTGGTGACGGCGAGCAGCGGCGGAATCGGCGCGGCGGTCGCTCACCGGCTGGCCGGCGAGGGTTGTGCGGTGCTGGTGCACGGCCGCGATGAGGGGCGGGCCCTGGAGGTCGCGGAGAGTGTGCGCGCCGCAGGCGGGGAATCCGAGGTCGTGCTGGGCGACCTCACCAACGACGAGGCCGCCGCGGACGTGGCCGCCCGAGCCCGTCGCTGGGGCGTGGACGTCCTGGTGAACAACGCAGGGCCGTTCGTGGAGCACGACTGGGAGACCGCCGAGCCCTCGGACTGGCTCGACGCGGTGAACGGCAACGTCGTGTCCGCCGTGCGGCTGATCCGCGTGCTCGTCCCCCCGATGCGCGAGCGCGGCTGGGGCCGGATCATCAACGTGGGAAGCCGCGGGGCGACCACACCGCTTCCGAACATGGTCGACTACTCCGCCGCGAAGGCCGCCGTGGTCAACATGACCACCGGCCTCGCCCGGCACCTCGCCGGATCGGGCATCACCGCCAACACCGTGAGTCCCGGCGTGATCGTCACCGTAGGCATGCGGCGCATGTTCGAAGACCGTGCCGCCGCCCAGGGCCGTCCCGCCCCATGGTCCGAGCTGGAGCCCCAGGTGCTGGCCGAGTACGCCCCGAACCCCAGCGGCCGCCTGGGCACCGAAGACGACATCGCCGCCGCGGTGGCCTTCCTGGCCAGCCCATTGGCCGGTTACGTCAACGGAATAGACCTCCGCGTGGACGGAGGCATAACGCAGGTCCCCTGAACCCCGGCGTGCGTTGCCCGGGCCGGTGGTTCTTGGAAGAATCTGTCAGGTGTACACCGGTGTTCGTTAGACGGGGGGCTCTCTCCACATGGACCCTCTACGGCCCGGCGATCCGCAACGGGTAGGGACGTATCGCCTGCTGGGACGGCTGGGCAGCGGCGGGATGGGCCACGTGTTCGCGGGCCGGTCGCCGGGCGGCCGGCTGGTCGCGGTCAAGCTCGTCCGTCCCGAACTCGCGGACGACGCGAGGTTCCGCCGCCGCTTCGCCCAGGAGGTCGCCGCGGCCCGGAAGGTCGGCGGCTTCTACACGGCCCAGGTGGTCGACGCCGATCCGGAGGCCGACCCGCCGTGGCTGGTGACGGCCTTCGTCTCCGGCCCGTCGTTGCACCAGGCCGTCTCCGAGCACGGGCCGCTGCCCGCGGAGGCGCTCGGCGTCCTCGGAGCGGGGCTGGCGGAGGGGCTGGCCGCGATCCATGCCGCCGACCTCGTGCACCGCGACCTCAAGCCGGGCAACATCATCCTCGCCGCCGACGGCCCCCGCGTCATCGACTTCGGCATCGTCCGGGCCCTGGACGACGCTCACAACTCCACCACCGTGCTCGGGACGCCCGGGTTCATGTCACCCGAGCAGGCGCGCGGTCTCCAGGTGGGGCCACCCAGCGACGTGTTCGCGCTGGGGTCGGTGCTCACCTACGCCGCGACCGGGAACGGCCCTTTCGGCACGGGCCCGGTGAGCGCGATCGTCTACCGGATCGTCCATGACGCCCCGGACCTCAGCGCCCTGCCCTCCCACCTCGCCGATCTGGTCGGCGCCTGCCTGGCCAAGGACCCGGAGCGGCGGCCGGGCCTCGCCGAGATCCTCGACCGCCTGGCCGTTCCGGCCGAGCCGGCCGGAGGCTGGCTCCCACCCATCGTCACGGCGATGATCGGCGCTTACGACCGCGAGTTCTCGCAGCCGGTGCCGGACATCTCCCCGCCCGCCCGTGCATGGCGTCCGACCCGCCGCGGGTTCATGATGGCAGGGCTGGGCGTCGCCTCCGTCGGCGCGGCCGTCCCGGCGGCCTGGCTCCTGCGCTCGCCCCCGGCGGATGCCGGGAAACCGGACCCGGCGCCGTCCCGCTTCGGCCCGCCGGTGACAGTTCCCGGAAATCACGGGGTGGTGCGATCCGTCGCGTTCAGCCCCGACGGCGCTCTCCTGGCCGGTGTCGGGGACGGCGGCACGGCCGACCTGTGGGACGTGTCCTCCAGGGCACCGACCAGGTCGTTCGCTCATCGAACCGTCAACCCGTTCGGCAAGCCGCTGCCGGAGGTCATCGCCCTCATGCCGAGCTTCCAGGCAACCCTGTCCACGGTCTTCACCCCGGACGGGGACACCTTGGTGATCGGCAACGGCGACGGGACGATCAGTCTCCGGAACATCAGGAACGGAACCCTCGCCGAACTGCCCTACACCGACCCCGTCCTGTGGAACGTCTCCCTCAGCGACGTGGCGATCGACCCGGCGGGCCGGACGCTCGCGACCACCTACGACTCCCCGCTCGTCAGGCTGTGGGATCCGGCGAGCCGCAAAAGCGGTGCGACCCTGACCACCGGCAGCGTGGGCTACTGGGTCGCGGCGCTGGCGTTCAGCCCCTCCGGTGACGTCCTGGCCACCGCCAGCGGCAACCGCCTTCCGGGCAACACCAGCACCGACGGGCTGCTGCAACTGTGGGACATCTCCTCGCGGTCGCAGATCGCCACCCTGGCGCATACGAACTCCGATGTTCACTCGCTCGCGTTCGGCCCCGGCGGCGCGACGCTGGCGAACCTCTGCAACGACGGAACGATCACGCTCTGGGACGTCGCGGCCCGCACTCCGACCGCCACCCTCACCGGGCCGGGATCCCGCGTGACCTGCATCGGATCCGGCGGGAAGGGCCTCCTGGCGGGCGGCTCCAAGAACGGCACCGTCACGCTGTGGGACATCGCCCGCCGCAGGAAGATCACCGTCCTCGAATCCGGCAACGGCGCCCAGGTCACCTGCGTTGCCGTCAGCCCGGACGGCAGAACCATCGCCGCCGCCGGCACCAGCCTCACCACCTGGACGCTCACGTAGGCGCCGCGGTCGATGGCCGTCCGGCGCCCCAGTCACCGACCGGGGTGGTTCTTCCTCACGGGATGAGGATGGTCTTGCCGCTGGTGCGGCCGGCCTCGGCGTCGGCGTGGACGGCCGCGAGCTCGGCGAGTGGACGGGCGGCGCCGATGTCCACGCGGAGCACGCCCTTATCGACGAGGGCGACGAGTTCGGCCAACTGCTCGGGGTCGTTGCGGGCGACGAAGTGCCCGGCCGTCACCCGGGCTCCGGCCGGAGGCTCCACCGGGACGGTGATCGAGACGAGCGCGCCACCCGGCCGGACCGCCCGGCAGAGCCCGGTCGCGTCCTCGGGCGATATCGCGGCGAGGTTGAACACCAGATCCACCGGACGGTCCAGGACCTCATGCGGCCTGTGGAGGGTGTAGTCGATGATCTGCTCGGCGCCGTACTCACGGACTCGCTCCGTGCTCCGCCGGCCGGCGGTGGCGATCACGTGCGCGCCGGCGTGCCAAGCGAGCTGGATGGCGAACATGCCCACGCCACCGCCCGCTCCGTTGATGAGAATTCGTGTGCCCGTCCCGAGGCGCGCGTGCTCGAACAGACCCTGCCAGGCGGTCAGGCCGGCGACGGGGATCGCTGCGGCATGGGCGAGCGGGATGCGGCGCGGAGCGCGGACCATCCGGGCGGCGGGGGCGGTCATGTACTCGGCCGCCGCGCCGCCCTCGTCGAGCCGTCCCACGACATCGTCGCCGACGTGCAGGTGTTCGACGCCCTCTCCGGTCTCGACGATCGTCCCGGCGGCCTCGGCGCCGAGGGTGAACGGCAGGTCCAGCGGCACGACGTCCCGCATCAGGCCCGCCCGGAACCCGACGTCCGAGGGGTTGAACGCGGCGGCGGCGACCTGCACCAGCACCTCGCCCGGCCCGGGAGCAGGACGAGGGACCCGCTCATAACGGATCACGCCGGGGCCACCGAACGCGTGCACGCGGGCGGCCATCATCGTCGGGCCCCGTCGAGCCGCCGTCTGTTCTGTCGTCATAAGCCGCCCCCGATGTTCGGTGATCTTCGGTCACCTCGACCGTAGGGTCCGACCACCAGACGACCAATGCGCATCCATCTCGAATTCATACGCGTTCGTCTCCCACGGCAAGATGTGGCTACCCTGCCCGGGTGGATGTGCTGAGCGATGTGATCGCGGTGATGCGCACCGGTGAGCCGCGGTCGGCCCTCGTGGAATGGCAGGCGCCGTGGGGTCAGCGGTTCCGGACGGTCCCGGGAGCGGCGGGCTTTCAGATAGTCCTGCGCGGCCCGTGCTGGGTGATTCCCGCGGAAGGTGACCCGTTTCCGCTGGCCGCAGGGGATGTGGTGTTCCTTCCGCATGGCGGTGAGCACGGTTTGGCCGACGCCCCGTCGACGCCGCTGGCCGAGCATGTCTGCGACCCGCAGGATGACGTGAGGTTCGAACGCAGATACGCTGCGGCGCCGGTCGGCCGGGTGCACGCCGCCGACCCGGCGACGGTGACGCTGTGCGGGGCCTACCAGCTCGGTGTGGGACGCGGCCATCCGCTGCTGGACGACCTGCCTCCGCTCTTGCACCTGCCCGCCCGGGTCGGGCATCACCCCCACCTGCGCGCCGCGGTCGACCTGCTCGGCGCGGAACTGGAACGGCCGCAGCCGGGGACGGACGCCATCGTGCCCGCCCTGCTGGACACCCTCCTGCTCTACATACTCCGGGCGTGGCTCGCCGAACGGCCCGCGCACGGCGAGGCAACCGGCTGGGCGGCCGCGCTCACCGACCCGGCGATCAGCGCGGCCCTGGCCGCCATTCACGGCGACCCGGCTCACCCCTGGACCGTCGCCGCACTGGGAAGACAGGCGGGCCTGTCACGAGCGGCCTTCTCCCGTCGATTCACGACCCTGGTCGGACGACCACCACTGGCATACCTGACCTGGTGGCGGTTGGCGACCGCGATGCGCCTGCTGCGCGACTCCGACGCACCGCTAAGCGCGGTGGCCGGCCAGATCGGCTACACCTCGGAATACGCTTTCGCCAACGCCTTCAAGCGTGAATTCGGCATCGCCCCTGGCCGCCACCGTCGCAACACCCGCCAGAAGAACGCGCCCTCCGAAGAGAGCCCCACCGGAGGAACGGCTACCGGTCGAGTTCGCCGCTCTTGATCCGGCCAAGGAGCCCGGCCACGGCCTCCCGCCCGAACCGAAGGACGGGGCCGTGGGGGTCGGTGCTGTCGCGGACGCCCACGGCCGCGTCGAGGTCGGCGAGTTCGACGCAGGTGCCGCCCTCCTGGCTTGTGTAGCTGCTCTTGCGCCATGCGAGTTTGCCGCTCTTGATGTGGGTCAGGAGTCCGGCCATGGCGTCTCGTCCGAACCGAAGGATGGGGCCGTGGGGGTCGGTGCTGTCGCGGACGCCCAGGGCTTCGCCAAGGTCGGCCAGTTCGACGCAGGCTCCGCCTTCCTGGGTGCTGTAACTGCTCTTGCGCCACTTGCCGTGCGTTGAGTACTTCACAGGCTCTCCATCACCTCCAGGATCAGAGCCTCAGAGGCCGTGCTGCTCAGTGCCGCGTGGGTAAGCATGTCCCACAGCCGCCGAAACTCCTTCACTTTAGAGCTTAGTGTGATCACGTGGCCACTGCTGCCCGCGCCTTCGGAATAGCCGACGTCGGGTTCGTCTTCACGGCTGAAGAGAGCAAAGCCCCCACCGGGGTAAACGGCAGCCTCATCTGGCACGATGGAGATGTTGATATGAGGCTCCTTGAGAAGCTCCAGTAGCCGTCCGAGCTGTGCCTTAGTGATCTCCTTGGAGCCGACCACCTTCCGGATGACGCTCTCCTGCAGGAGAATGACCACCCACGGTGGTTCGTCTCTACGAAGTATTTCTTGGCGTCCCATCCGAGTGGCAATCGCCTGCTCAAGGACGCCAGGCCGTTGCCCAGGGCGTAGGACGGCACGCGCGTAGTCCTCGGTCTGGAGCAGACCAGAAATGACGACGTGGTCGTAGACCCGGATCGCATCTGCTGTGCTTTCCAGCTCGGCGTACGGGCGAAAGAAGATCGGGATGCCCTCCTTGGCGGCGAGGGGCTGGAGCTCCTGAAAGGTGTCCTCGGTGCCGAAGTGGGCGTCCAGGCGTTCGGCGAGTTCGGGGGACGGGGCCTGGGCGGCGGTCTCGACCTTGGAGATCGTGTCGTTGGAGTAGCCGACCTCGCCGGCCAGCTGAGCCTGCGAAAGTCCGGCTTTGTCCCGAAGCTTCCGGAGCTTTGCCCCGAAAAGTGCCGCTGCCGACTCGGTCGGATCGAGACGCTTCCGATTCACCACGAGACGCCCTCCTGAAGTATCGAGTTGGACAAAGTCGATCCCACTTCCGACCGTAGTCGCCGTCTCACAGAATGTGTGCGGAATCATGTGATTCGAGCGGCGGAAGCGGTGGGATAAATGATCGTCAGGCGGGCGCGGTCGAGCGATGGGTTCGACAAAACGGACGCGTTGGTTCGAATGGAAAGGACGGTGGCCGGGCCGCGGGCCTTGCGGCGGCGATTTCCGGCTCTGCCGGAGGCCGTCCAGCAGGGGCGTCTGATCGTCGAGTCGCAGGCGTTGCAGTGGGGCCTGGCCGAGGAGACGGTGGAGAACGCCGTGCTGGTGACGTCGGAACTGCTCACGAACGCGGTCCGGGCCACGCGCGGCCGCCCGGTGTCGCTGCGGATGGCTCTGTCGGAGGCCGGGCTGCGGGTGGAGGTCTGGGATTCGTCACCGGTCCGGCCCAAGGCGTCCACGCCCGATCTCTCAATGCCGGAAAGGCCCGTCCCCGATGACGCTCCCGACCCCGGTGGATGGGGCCTGGGCATTGTCGACTTCCTGTGCAAGGAGCACGGGGTTCGCGCGGAGTTCGACGGAAAGACCGTGTGGGCCCTCCTGGCCGCCGAGTACCGCTGATCAGTGGTCTCGGAAACCGGCGCACAAGATCAAGATCCCTGATGTGATGGCGGACGTACACGGAAGGGACGGATCTTGATGTTGCCGTGGATTCCGCTGGGATCGCCTCACCCCCTGCCGTCGGCGAGCCACACGTCGGCGATGACGGCCACGCCGGACGGGCCCGTGATGGTCCAGGTCGGCGGTCACGAGCTGCTGGTCTGGCGGTGGGACGGATCGGCCTGGAGACCCGAGGAGCCGGTCCTTCCGCGTGAGGACGGCTACGTCCAGGGGAACGGGTACCCGAGCGGGCATGCGTTCGCCTACTTCGACGAAGAGGCCCGCGTTCCCGTGGCCGGATATCTCGACCGTTCGGGAACGGCCAGTTCGCAGCCGCTGGACGGCTCCGACCCCGTCGTCATTCCGGGCACCGGGATCTTCGGCGAGCTCACCGCGGTGTTCGACCCTTCGACCCGCAGGCCGATGCTCCACGGCTCGCACAGAACCGTTCTGCTGGACGGCGGAAAGATCGCGTCCGCCGTCGGCGGTCCGACCTTTTCCAGCCTGGGAACGCTCGCCGCGGATCCGGCCGGTTCCAGGGTGATCGCCGTCGACTTCGACCGGACCACACACGAATGGACGGGCGACGCCTGGCGCGAACTGCCGTCCCCACTGGCCGAGAGCTACACCGGCATCTCCACGCTGGCCTACTGCCCGTTCCGGCGACGAGTCGTCTGCGCGGTCGCCGACGACGAGACCGGGACGATGGACCTCAAGGTCCTGGAGGGAGACCGCTGGGTCGGCGGGCTTCGTGTCTCCGCCGTCCGCGCGGGTGCACTGCTGGCCGCCGGTCCCGGCGACCGGGCGCTCGTGATGTTCGGCGGGAGCGACTCCAGCGGGCTCATGGTGGCGGAGACCTGGTACTCCGACGGCGGAGAGTTCCGGCGCGTCGCGGCTCCGCTCGAACTCCCGTCCGCAGGCATGGTGTCGCCGGTGGTGCTGGACGGCCGCCTTGCCGTCGTCCACAGGCGTGACCTGTCGGTGCGCTTCCTCGAAGCGGGACGCTGGGGCGGGTGGGCGCGCCCGGCGAGCCCCGATGTTTCGACGATGCTCGGTCTCGACACGAACTTCGCCACTGACGGCTCCGACCTGTGGCTCCTGGACGGGATGGGCGTCCTGTGGTGCAGCAGCGGCGACGAGGGCTTCCGCCGCCTGGCGGAGGGCGGTCCGGGCCCCCGGCCCTCGGATCAGGCCGCCATGACCTATGACCAGGTCCACGATCGTCTCGTTCTCGTGGGCGGGGACCGGCGGATCGAGGGTGTCCGAGCGGCGTCCCGCCGGAACGACACCTGGGCGTTCACGGACGGAGCCTGGCGACGGCTGGAGACCCGAGGCACCCCGCCGGAGGGTCCTGGAGCGGCTGCCGGAACGCCTGCCGGCGTCTACCTCTTCGTCAACGACGAGCTCTGGCGCCTGGAGGGCTCCCGGTGGACCTGTGTGGCCCGGGGGCCGGAGCGGCTGTCCGGTGACCGCGCCCTCTGGTACGAACCGCACCGCGGGGTGTTGCTGGCCGCGGCTGAAGACGCCGTCTGGACGGTGGTGGGGGACCGGATCGTCCACGTGGCAGATCTCCCCGCCGGCAGCGTGGCGGCGCTCGACCCGTCCGCGGATCGCCTGGTCACCGTGACCTCCGGTCAACAGAACTTCGAGCTTCCCCTGGACGACCTTGACCTGGCCGAAGCGTCCCTGCCCGCCCGCTCGATCGAGCCGAGGATCCGCCGCGAGGAGCGGCCGGTCACCCGACCGCTCCTCGTCCCCCCGATCGACTCCCGCGAGTGGACGGAGTTGCGCCGCGGTCAAGAGGAGCAGAGCTTGAGGTACCTCGGCCCCGAGTACGCCGGCCGACTGGTCCGCTCCGAGGTGAGGCTGTCACACGGTCCCGGCACCGGCGGACGCACGCGCATGGGCGGAGCCCCTCTGCTTGATCAAGGCGCCCAGTGGCCGACCCGCGATGGCCGCCCGCTGAGCCTGCTCGCCCTGATCGACTGCGCCGAGGTGACGGCCCTGGGCGCGGTGGACCTGCCCCGCACCGGCTACCTGAACTTCTTCTACGACTTCCTGAACTTCCGCGATGAGGTCGTGAACGCGGAACCGGGCTTCGACGGCTTCGACGGGCTGGCGCCAACCCGAACCGACGGCTGGCGCGTCATTCACTCCGGCTCCGCTGCCACGGAGACCGAAACCCCTGACGAGGCCCTGCTCTTTCTCGAACGCACCATGACCTGCTCGCACACCGCGTTCACAATCGGTTACGCGGCGGATGCGGGCTACTTTTCTGCCGACTACCCGGACGAGGAACCCGAGGGGCCCGTCCTCGAACTTCCCGCCAGAACGAGCAGCCGCCTCTACGCCCTTGGCGACGCCTGGGAGGCCCTCCCTCCCGTCGGTGACCGCCCCGACGGCGAACCCCGCCACAAGATCGGCGGCTTCCCCGACTGGATCCAGGGCCCTATGTGGCACCACATCCAGATGTCCTCCAACGGCATCCCGCTGGACGGCGACGAGCCGGATCCCCGGGAGGCCGCGCTACTCCCGTCCACGCCCGAATGGCGTCTTCTCCTGCAACTCGATACCGACGACGAACTCGGCTGGCTCTGGGGAGACGGCGGCCGCCTCTATTTCGCCATCAGAGTGGGCGATCTAGCGAAGGGCGACTTCAGCCGGACTTGGCTGGCGGCCGACTGCTACTAGCAGGCTTGGCGCGGAAGGCGCGGCGGTAGGCGCCCGGGGTTGTGCCGAGGGTGTTCAGGAAGCGTCGGCGGAGGTTGGTGGCCGAGGAGAGGCCGACGCGGCGGGCTACGGCGTCTAGTGGAAGGTCGGAGGACTCCAGCAGGTCCTGGGCCGTGGCGATCCGCTGGGAGAGCAGCCACTGACCCGGGCTCGTGCCGAGTTGGTCGATGAACCGCCGGGTGAGGGTGCGCGCTGACACGCCCGCGTGCGCGGCGATGCTCTCGATGGTCACCGGCTCGCTGAGCCTCTCGGTGACCCACTCCAGCAACGGCGCGAGCGTGCCGTCGATCTGTGCCGGGTGCGGTGGCGCCGAGTACTGCAACTGCCCGCCCTCACGGTGGGGCGGCATGACCATGGTCCGTGCGATGTGTGCGGCGTACTGGGCGCCCTGGTCGCCGCGGACCAGGTGCATGCACAGGTCGATGCCGGCGCCTGCGCCGGCGCTGGTGGCCACGTCACCGTGGTCCACGTAGAGCACGTCCGGGTCGACCTGGACGCGCGGGAAGCGTGCGGCGAGTTCGTCCGCGAGCGCCCAGTGGGTGGTCGCCGTGCGTCCGTCCAGCAGGCCGGCGTGCGCCAGCGCGAAGGCGCCGGAGCAGATGCTGACCACTCGCGCTCCCCGGGAGTGTGCGCGGCGCAATGCCTGGACGACCGCGGGTGAGGGCTCGTCGGTGGGCACCCAGCCTGGGACGACCACGGTGTCCGCCCGGTCGAGTGCGTCCAAGCCGTCGGTCACGAGCATGTCGTACCCGGCTCGCGTCGTGATCGGGCCAGGGTGCTCCGTGCACACGCCGAAGGCGTACCGCGTCGGAAGGCCCGGCCGCTCGATCCCGAACACCTGGGCCGCGCAGGCGACTTCGAAGGTCGACTGCGGCGGCCGGACGAGCGCCGCTACTCGGTGCATGGCTGAAAAGTACCGCATGATGTCTTTCCTGACACTCGGCGAGGGCTGCGGCCGGCCGCCAGGCTGGGCCCCATGACGACAGAACAGAACACGCCTGGCTATGTGTGGGCCTCCGTCCAGGACGCGCCGGTCCGCGAACTCTTCCCAGGCATCCGCCTACGTCCGCTGTGGAGCGGGGACAACGGCGCGAAGGCCTATGTGCTGGAGATGGACGCGAACACAGGCTGGCAGGGGGTCGACGTCCACGAACCGGGTCCCGAGGAGGTCTATGTGGTCTCCGGTGTCTTCAACGACGGTGACCGGGACTACCCGGCGGGCTCGTTCATCCACGCCCCCGCGGGTTCCTCGCACGTCCCGCAGACGACGACGGGCTGCACGCTGTTCCTCTTCTACCCGGAAGGGTAGATCGTCCGCCTCCAGCAGGTCCGTCAACGAGGAGGTGGGCTTTACCGCTTCGCGGGAATGGGGGGCGATGTGGGGGATTGGTTCACGCGGGAGATCACGGACGCCGGGCGGCTCCGGTTGTTCTGCTTCTTCGTCGCGTTCATCGCCGGGTTCCTGTTCATCCGGTTCAGCGTGCGGATGATCCGGGCGCAGGTGCGGTGGTGGCCGGGAAACGTCACGCCCGGCGGGCACCACGTCCATCACGTGGTGTTCGGGCTGGTGTTCATGTGCGTGGGCGGTGTGGGCGGCCTGGCCGTCCCGGAAGACGCCGCCGGATGGGCGGCGGCCGCCGCTGCCGTGTTCGGTGTCGGGACGGCCCTTGTACTGGACGAGTTCGCGCTGGTCCTGCATCTGCAGGACGTCTACTGGACCGAGCAGGGCCGGCTGTCGGTCGAGGTGGTGTTCATCACGATCGCGCTGTGCGGGCTGCTGCTGCTCGGGCTCAGCCCCGTGGGTGTGAACGACGCCGGAGACGGCCTCTGGAGCTTCGTGAGCGTCATCTTGTTCAATCTGTGCGTGGCTGTGATCGCGCTCCTCAAAGGCAAGGTCTGGACCGGCGTCCTCGGCTTGTTCATCAGTGTGTTCGCGATCGTCGGAGCGGTCCGGCTGGCCCGTCCCGACTCGCTGTGGGCGCGGCGCCGGTACGCGGAGGGTTCCCGGAAGGAACGGCGGGCGCGGATCCGGGAGCGCCGGTACCGCCTCCCCATCCAGCGCCTGGGAGACCGGCTGAGCGACCTCGTCGCCGGCCGGCCGTCCATCAGGTCCTAGCTCAGTTCAGTCAGCCGGTCCAGGTAAAGGCAACGGCGGGCGAGGCCGTCCAGGTCGACGGCGAAGTACATCGCCATGAGCGGATTGATGAACAGTTCGCTGCCGCGGGTCCGGGTGTGAACCGGACATCGCCGAACCGCCCGCGTAGGAACCGTCTGCGGTGAGAGCGGCCAGGTTCTCCAGGACGTGCGAATGGTTCACCTGTTGCCTTCAGCGTGGAGGCCCCGCCCTTAAAGGCGGGAGGAAACGCGGCACAGTGCCGCACGATAGTTCTGTGGGGTTCGTCGGTCCGGGTTTTGTCGGCGGTGGCCGGTAGCTTTCCGAGCATGACCCGCTACCGTCTGCAGCTGACGCCCGTGCAGCAGCAGGCGTTGCTGGAGCATTGCGGGCACGCCCGGTTCGTCTGGAACCTGGCCGTTGAACAGCAATCCTGGTGGCGGCCGGGGCGCGGGTCGGCGCCGGGGTTCGCCGAGCAGTGCCGCCAGCTCACCCGGGCGCGGGCGGAGTTCGCCTGGTTGCGCAGCGGGTCGGTGACGGTGCAGCAGCAGGCGCTCAAGGACTTCCACCAGGCCATGAGCAACTTCTTCGCCGGTACCCACCGCCGCCCCACCTGGCGCAAGGCCGGACGGCACGAAGGATTCCGGATCGTGGCGGTCAAACCCGGCGACGTGCGCCGCGTCTCCCGCCGGGTCGGCCAGGTCAAGATCCCCAAGGTGGGGGTGGGTGCGGTTCCGCTGGTCCCGGCCCATCCCTCACGCGGCCAAGTCCTACCGTGTCACCCGGGACCGGGCCGGGCGCTGGCATGTCGCGTTCGCCGCCATCCCCGCCCCCATCCCCAAACCCGGCAGCGGCGAGGCGGTCGGGGTGGACCGCGGCGTGGCCGTGGCCGCGGCGTTGTCGACCGGTGACCTGCTGACTGTTCCTGGACTGCGGGAGGCCGAGCGGGCCCGGCTGGGGCGGCTGCTGCGCAGACTCGCCCGCACCCGGCCAGGTTCCAGACGCCGCGCCCAGATCAAGGCCGCGATCGCCCGGCTGAAAGCCCGCGAGACCGACCGCCGCAAGGACTGGATCGAGAAGACCTCCACCAACCTGGCCCGCCGATTCGACGTAATCGCCGTCGAGGACCTCAACATCGCGGGGATGACCCGTTCGGCGCGCGGCACGGTGGAGGCGCCGGGCCGCAAAATGGCTCAGAAGGCCGGCCTCAACCGGGGCATCCTCGCCGCCGGCTGGGGCGCTCTGGTCGCCCGGCTGGAGGACAAGGCGCCCGGACGCGTCATCAAGATCGATCCGCGTAACACCTCGCGGACCTGTAACGCCTGCAGGCATGTCGCTGGGGAGAGCCGTGAGAGCCAAGCGGTCTTCTTGTGTGTGGCCTGCGGGTTCCGGGTCAACGCTGATGTGAACGCGGCCTGCAATATTCGTGATACGGCCGCAGGGCATGCGGTCGCTGCACGGGGAGGCCCGCCACTGGGCGGGCCCGCGAACCGTGAACCTCAACACGACCTCCCCCTCACGGGATAGCGGTCGCTGTTGGAATCCCCCTCGTTCACCGAGGGGGAGGATGTCAAGCCGTGGTAGGCGTCCACCGCGCATGAGGATGTCCGGGCCGCCGTCCACCAGGACGACGGCGTCCAGGCTGAGACGCTCGGCCAAGTGGTGGTACGCCTTACGAAGAGGCTGGACGCCGAGTTTCGAGAACGCGTAGACGGTGTCCCGGCGGCTGTGGAGGGACAGCCAGCGCGCTAACGTGCCTTCGGGAAATTAGTCGTCCCGCCGCCCGCGCCGGCGATGAGGATGCGACCGTCCTTCTTCAGGCGCGTGAACAGCGGGGGTTCCTGGAGGGAGAACACCACGTGACCGTAAGGGATCGGGCGAGGCTGATCGATCCATTTTCGGGGACCGCGAACTTTGGCAGAGGAGTGCACGTCTGACTATGCGGTGGCCGTGGACGTCGGGGGACCACGGCCACCCCGAGTCAGTACGGGGACGGGCCGCCGAACATCTCGCTGAGGCGCGGGGCCAGTTCGGGATCGCCGCGCAGTCGCAGGCGGCCGTCCATGAGGAGGGACGCCGGATTGGCGTCGCCGGCGAGTACCCGCAGGAAATCGGCCGTCGTCAGAGTCAGGACAAGGGACGCGTCCTTCGCCGGGCCCGGGTGAGCGCGGGCGCGCGTCTTTCCGAGTTCGAGCGTCCACACCGAGTTGGTCAGCCGGAACTCCAGTTCCCCGGTGAAGCCGGCCGCGGCGGACGGGTCGAACGCGCGGGCCATTCCGGCGAAGAAGAGGCGCTGGGCGGCGGGGCCGAAGTGGCGTTCGATCTGCTCGTCCGACCGGCCGTGGACGAGTTTGTAGAAACCTTGCCTGAACCGTCTGCGGCTCGCCGAGCGGATGTCCCGCGAACGGTGCGCGCGGGCCACTTCGGCGTCTTCGTCGATGCGGTAGCCCGGCGGCAGGGTCCGGGCGGGTTTCCGGCGGGCGAGCGCGGCCTCGACGGCGGGGGCCAGCCGTTCGGCCTTGGCGGCCTCCCGTTCCTCGCGCCCCTCGGTGAAGTGCGGCAGGACCGCCTTCCCGAACAGTTCGAGCGACTCGCAGATGTGCTCGTGCTTGTTCGGCCCCGCCTGGAGGACGAACGCGATCTGGTCGACGCCGACCGACTCGTAGCGCCGGATCAGGTCGATGACCTGCTCCGGCGTGCCGACGGCGCCACGAAGGGACCCGACGTTGACGTTGAGCGTCTCGGCGTTGGCGATGATCTGCTCGCGGGAGAAGCCGCGGGCGTCGCGCCGCGAAAGGAACTCCTCCCAGACGTCGGTGCGTCCGGGATCGTGCGGCGTGGGCCCGTAGTAGTGCGCCAGTGCGAACGCGAAGAAATGCGCTCCGTCGATGCCCCGCTCGATGGCGGTGGCCTCGTCCTCGTGCAGCATCATCGGCAGGACGACCGACACGTTCGGGTTCACCGCGAACCCCGCCGGGACGCATTCCTCGGACGCCAGGATGCGGTAGTACTCGTCCACCCATTTGCCCGCGTCCTCGGGCTCGACGAAGGAGAACGACAGGGCGCCGATGCCGTTAAGGGCCGCGAACTGGATGGTCTCCCGGCGCGAGCACGCCACCCACAGCGGCGGATGCGGCTTCTGCACGGGCTTCGGCAGCACGTTCCGCGGCGGCATCTTTATGTCCCGCGACGACCACCCGGCGAACGGCTCCTCGACGAACATCCGTGTGATGGCGTCGATGGCGTCCTGCCATTGGGCCCGCTTCTCGGTGCGACGCACTCCGAACCCGCCCAGCTCGGCGCTTGAGCTGGATTCGCCCGTCCCGAAGTCGACTCGCCCGTTCGAGACGAGATCGAGCGTCGCGATCCGTTCCGCGATCCGCGCCGGATGGTTCACGGCCGGAGGCAATTGGACGATGCCGTGCCCGAGCCGTATCCGCTTGGTCCGCTGCGACGCGGCGGCGAGGAACACCTCGGGCGCGGACGAGTGCGAGTACTCCTCCAGGAAGTGGTGCTCCACCTCCCACAGGTAGTCGAACCCGACCCGGTCGGCGATCTCCACCTGGTCCAGCGCGTCCTGGTAGAGCTTCAACTCCTGCCCGTCGCTCCACGGCCGCGGCAACTGGTGCTCGTAGAACAGCGAGAACCGCATGGCGAACCACCTCCCGGCCAGCCTCACTCGAATTGGACACCGCGTCAACACGCATGCCCGGAAGGGATCACATCCCGGCTCCCTTGCCGGGAGGGCCGCGCCTGGCACGGTAGATCCCGAAACCGTGGTGAAGCCACAAGCGTCCACACAAACAACCCGGTGCCCGTGCCACACGAGCACCCCGACACAACCAGGGATTCACTATGAAGACTCGTCGCCTGACCGCGATCGCTGTCGGCGTCTTCACCGGCGCTCTCACCGGCGCTCTCACCGGCGCCCTCATCGAGGGCTCGGACGTCGTCCTCGCTGATCTCTCCCTCCCCGCCATCATCGGTGGCATCGGTGGTATCGGCGGGGTCGCCTGCGCCTCCGACGGCCCCGACACCACCGGCGGCAGGAAGCTCGCGCGGCGCATCGCCCGTGGCACCGCGCTCGCCGTCATCGGCTGCGTCGCCTTGGCCGCCCCGGTCGTCGACATCACCGATGGTTGGGCCTACCTCATCAACGGCGTCTGCGGTTTCGCCGCAGGTTTCGCCGTCGGCACCACGCCCGGCAAGCCGGCCCAGAAGGGCCGGTGATACCGGACGAGCCGCACAGGACAAGCGCCCGACCTGCTCTCGCAGGTCGGGCCATTCCTCTTCCAGGGGGAAGGGCCTTGAGGATCGGATCCTCAACCAAGCGCTCGCTTGACGATCGCCGCGTCCGAACGGCACGGTGAACCGGACGGCATGTGAGAGGAGCGCCATGGCGCCGTTGGACGGACTTCGGGTTCTCGACCTGACGATGTGGCGGCCCGGGCCGTACGCGACGCAGCTGCTCGCACAGCTCGGCGCCGACGTGATCAAGGTGGAGCCGCCCGGCGGGGAGCCGATGCGGATGTTCGGCGACCACTTCGACGTCCTCAACCGGCACAAGCGCGGCATCGCGCTCGATCTGAAGTCCGAGGACGGGCTCAAGGCCCTCAGGGAGCTCGCCAAGGACGCCGAGGTCTTCGTCGAAGGGTTCAGGCCGGGTGTCGCCGAGCGGCTGGGGGTGGGGCACGAATCCCTGAGAGAGCTCAACCCGCGCCTGGTCTACTGCTCCATTTCCGGATACGGGGCGGAAGGGCCGCTCAAGGACGTCCCCGGGCACGACATCAACTACCGCGCCTACGCCGCCGCGCTGCCGCCCGACGCCGTCTCCCCGGAGGCCGACGAGCTTCCCCTCGCGGACATGGCGGCCGCCACGATGGCCGCGTTCGCGATCACCGCCGCGTGCCTCAAGGCGCGCGGAACGGGCGTCGGTGACCGCATCGACCTCGGCATGGCGGACGTCCTGGCGCACTGGGTCGGCACCGTACCGGCGGCGACGCGGCGTTCGGGCGCGGGGCCCGTCCCCGGCTACGGCGTCTACCCGACGAAGGACGGCCGGAAGATCACCCTCGGTGTCGTGTCCGAGGAGAGGCTCTGGTCCGCCACCTGCCGCGCCCTCGGGATCGACGAGCACGCCGATGTTCCCTTCGTCGAACGGCTCGGGCGGATAGGCGAGCTGGACGCGGCCGTGACCGCGGCGGTGGCCGGGCTGACGCAGGCCGAGGCCATCGAGAGGCTCGGCGAGGCGGGGGCACCGGTGGCGCCACTCGTCTCGCATGCCGAGATGCTCGACCTCGACCATTTCCGGGAGCGGAGAATTCAGGAGGAAGGCCCCGTGCGGACCACCGTCCACCCGCCGCTGCCGCAGGGCGCGGTCCCCGGGCTGGACGAGCACCGAGGCCAGACCTGGCGGCGTCTCACGGACTGAAATTCCGGGCGGATTGTCCGATACGTTTGGCATGCTTGTGACGTGAACGCACGCGCGATGAGTCCCGTCCTGGTCGGCAGGTCCGCCGAACTCGGGCGGCTCAGGGGCGCTCTCGCCGCCGCGCCCGGGGCCGTGCTCGTCGGCGGCGACGCCGGGCTCGGCAAGACCCGCCTGATCCGGGAGTTCGCCAAGGACGCCGAGGCGCGGGTGCTGGTCGGCGGCTGCCTGGAGCTCGGCTCCGACGGCCTGCCGTTCGCGCCTTTCACCACCGTCCTGCGCGGGCTCGTCCGCGACATCGGCATCGACGGCGTCGCCGGGCTCGTCCCGCGCGGCGACACCGGCGCCCTGGCCCGGCTGCTGCCCGAGTTCGGCGAGCCGGAGTCGGACACCGCGTCCGGCGAGGAGCGCGCACGGCTGTTCGAGGTCGTGCTGACGCTGCTGGAGCGGCTGGCCGAGCGGGGCCCGTTCGTGCTGGTCATCGAGGACGCCCACTGGGCGGACCGTTCCACTCGCGACCTGCTGGCCTTCCTGATCCGCAATCTCGGCACCGCGCCGCTGCTGATCGTCATGACGTACCGGTCGGACGAGCTGCACCGCACCCATCCGCTGCGTCCGCTGCTCGCCGGGCTCGAACGGCTCGAACGCGTCCGCCGGGTGGAGATCGGCCGGCTGCCCCGCGCCGACGTTGAGGCCCTCGTCACCCAGCTGCTCGGGCAGACCCCGCCGCCCGGCCTGGTGGAGCGGATCGAGGCCCGCAGCGAGGGCAACCCGCTGTTCATCGAGACGCTGCTCGACGACGACGGCACGCTGGCGTGCGAGCTGCCCGAGTCGCTGCGCGACCTGCTGCTGGCGGGCGTCCAGCGGCTTCCCGAGGAGACGCAGGACGTCCTGCGGGACGCCAGCGGCGGCAGCACCCGGATCGAGCACGCGCTGCTGGCGGCCGTGTCCGGGCTCGACGACGCCGCGCTGACCCGCGTCCTGCGGCCCGCCGTGGCCGCCAACGTCCTCGTCGTCGACGGCGACGGCTACGCGTTCCGGCACGCCCTGATCCGCGAGGCCGTCCACGACGATCTGCTGCCCGGCGAGTACACGCGTCTCCACACCCGCTATGCCGAGGCCCTCGAAAAGGATCCGGGGCTCGTTTCGGCAGGGCGGCTCTGGGTGGAGCTGAGCTACCACTGGATGCAGGCCCACGACAGCACGTGGGCGCTGGTCGCGTCCTGGCGCGCTGCGGGAGAGGCCCGCAAGGCGGTCGCCTACGCCGAACGTCTCGCGATGCTCGAACGCGTCCTCCAGCTTTGGGACAAGGTGCCGGACGCCGCGGAGCACATCGGCGTCGACCACGTCACCGTGATGGAGGAGGCCGCGGCCGCCGCCGACGCGGCCGGCGAGTACGACCGCGGCGTCAAGCTCGTCACCGCCGCGCTCAAGGAGGTCGAGGCCGCGGACGGCGAGCGCGACACCGCCCGCTGGGCGATGCTGCTGGAGCTGCGCGGCCGCATGCTCTACCACCTGGCGCGCCCGGGTTTCGTCGAGGACCTGCGCGCCGCCGTGGAGGCGCTGCCGGCCGACCCGCCGACCATCCTGCGCGCCCGGGCGCTGTCCACGCTGGGCAACTACGTGCGCATCACCATCTCCATGGAGGAGGCCCGCGAGGCGGCGCTGGAGTCGCTCGCCATCGCGCGCGCCCTCGGCGACCCCATCGCGGAGGCCGAAGCGCTGATCACGCTGTTCTGCGCCCACATCGACTACGAGGACGAGGGGCGCCTGACCGAGGTCGGGGAGACCGCCGAGCGCAGCCGCAACCATCGGGTGCTGCTCCGCTACTACGTGATCAAGTCGCACTTCCTGGAGGGCGCCGGACGGCACGAGGAGGCCGCCGCCGTCGCCGAACGCGGCACGAAGCTCGCCCGCGAGTACGGCGTGGCCCGCACCCAGGGCACGTTCCTGTCGATCAACCAGGCCGAACCACTGGTCTCGCTCGGCCGGTGGGACGAGGCCATGGCCGTGATGAACCACGCGCTGGAGCAGGACCCGGCCATCACCACCCGCACGTCGCTGCTCGTCCTGTCGGGCTGGGTGGCGCTGGTGCGCGGCGACCTCGCGACCGCCCGGGCGCAGTTGGCCAGGTCCCGCGAGATCCTGCGGCTCAAGTTGAACTGGCTGAAGACGCAGGACTACTTCAGCACCCTCTGGCTTGAGGCGAGCATCGCCTCCGCCGAGGGACGCCCCGAGACGGCGCTGGACGCCCTGCGCCTCGTCCTCGACAAGGGGGGCATGCCGGACGACGCCCGCTACGCATGGCCGGCGCTCATCGTCGGCGCTGCGGCCTGCACCGAACTGGGCGACGCCGCTGCGGACCGGTTGCGCCGGTTCGAGGAGCGCGCCGCCGGCCTCGAAGCCAGCGGCCCGCTCCAGCACGCGCACTGCCTCACGTTCGCCGCCGAACTGGCCCGGGCGCGCGGCACTCTCGACCGCGCCGCCTGGGAGGAGGCCGCGGCCGAGTGGGAGGCGCTCGCCAACCCCTACTACCGGGCGCGTGCCCTGACCCGCGCGGCGGAGGCCGCGCTCGCCGAGGGCGACCACGACGCTGCGGCGGACGCCCTGCAGACCGCCGCCGAGCTCGCGGACCGGCTGGGCGCCGCGCCGCTCGCCGGGCAGATCGCCGACCTGCTGCGCCGCACCCGGATGCCGCGCCGGACCGACGCGTCCGCGCCGCTCGGGCTCACGCCCCGCGAGTACGAGGTGCTGCGCCTGGTCGCCGACGGCCGCAGCAACCGCGACATCGCCGAGGCGCTGTTCATCTCGGTGAAGACGGCCAGCGTCCACGTGTCGAACATCCTCGGCAAGCTGGACGTGACGAGCCGCGGCGAGGCCGCCGCCACCGCCCACCGCCTGGCCCTGTTCGCCGCACCGAAGGTCGACGCCTGATCCTGCGGATCCTGCCGCGCCTGATCCCGCCGGAGCTGATTCGGTGGCGGGGATCTCCCCTCCGCTGACCCCCGCCACACGAACCGTCGGACCACACGGGAACTTGGTGGCCGGCCTTCTCGGTCACGGCCCGCGGAAGCAGGCGGTGCTTCGCCGCCCGGAGAGGCGTCCCGGAACCGTCGGGCCACGACCAGTGTCGCGGTCCGCGGGCCCGGACGCGGCGCGAGACATACCGTTGCGGGCGACAGAAAAAAGCGACGGGGACAGGCCGGCTTCCGTGACCTGTCCCCGTCCGCGCGGCGCGGGTCAGCGCGGGACGCGCGCGACGCAGATGACCGTCTGCCCGAACGGCGGCTTCACGAAGCGCTCGATGGTGCGGGTGAGCGGCACCACCGTCCGGTCGTAGATCTTGACGAGCTTCGGGTCGGGGTAGCCGGCGCCCCCGCGGCGGACCGCGAACCACCAGGCGATGCCGCCCAGGAAGTTGATCGGCTTGAGGACCTCGGGGACCAGCCCGGCCTCGCGGACGGACTTCTCCAGCGTGGCCGGCGTGTACCGGGTGACGTGCCCGACCTTGCGGTCGAAGTCGCCGTACAGCTGCATGTAGCCGGGCACCCAGATGACGATGCGGCCGCCGGGCTCGGTGACGGCGGCGAGGTCGCGCAGCGCCTGGACGTCGTCCTTGATGTGCTCCAGGACGTTCATCATCACGACGGTGTCGACCTTCTGCCGGATCTTGATGTCGGCCGGCAGGGCCAGGTCGATGACCTCGACGTCGTCGTTGTCCTCGTAGCGGTTGCGCAGCTCGCCGACGCAGTACGGGTCGTTGTCGCTGACGACGAGGTAGTCCAGGCGTCCGGCGAACTGCTCGGAGAAGTGCCCGAGACCCGAGCCGACCTCCAGCATGGACCGGCCGACGTGCGGCGCGATGGTGTCGTACTCGTACTTGCGGTAGTTGCGGGCCTCGTCCCCGCCCAGATGGTTCTCCAGCGCGCCCTCACCGGCGGCGGGCTGGACGACGTCCCCGTCGGGCGCGGGCCCGGCGGTGGCGGGGCCGGACTTCTTCGGGCCGCTGCCGATGAGGTTGAGGAGGGTGCCTGCGATGGACTTCTTCTGACCAGGTGACTGCATTACTTCCCGCTCGCTGGGTGCGTTGGCGTTCGGCTTCTCGTTCGCCGGACCGTTCTCCTGTGGGGGCGACCCCCACACCCCCGCTCCGCCGGCGCTCCGCTCCGGAGCCGCGACCAGATCCCCGTGGGACGGTTCGATCTCTGGCGCGAAGGTCGGGTCAGTCTATCCATGCGTACGCGCCGGACGTCCCGCGGTGATCGATCGCGGGCGCCCGCCGGGCGTGTCGCCAGGTCAGAGGATGGTGCGGTGTCAGCGGACGGTGCGGTGGACGTCCTCCCTGCTGCTCGGCCCCGGCTCGGACGACGCGATCCACGGCCCCGGGATGGACGGGTCCAGCACGCCCTCCTCCACCCAGGCGAAGTCTCCGGCGAGGACGGCCCGCGCCAGCTTCACATCCATCGCGTCGGTGTTGCGCCACAGCCCGTCGAAGAGCTCCTCGACGCGGACGTGCGCCTGCCGGCAGAACGCGTCGGCGAGCAGCAGGGCGGACCTGCCCGGCGCGGCGGCGCCGTCCGGGCCCGGGCCCACCGGCGGACCCTCCGCCGACGCGTCGGCGTGGGCGCGGACGCACACCGCGCTCATCGCGAACAGCTCGGCGCCGATGTCGACCATCCGGCCCAGGAACCCCTGCCGGTACTCCAGGCCGCCCTGCCAGCGCCCCGCCGCGTAGAAGATCGACCGGGCCAGCTTGCGGGACGCCCGCTCGACGTACCGCAGATGCCGCGCCAGCGGCCCGAACTCGGCGTAGGCGTTCGGGCGGTGCCCGGCGCCGGTGACGAGCGTCGGCAGCCAGCGCGCGTAGAACCCGCCCGCCTTCGCCGCCGCCCGCGCCTTCTCCCCGGTGGACGCGTCCGGGTCGATGATGTCGCCGGCCACCGACAGATGCGCGTCCACCGCCTCGCGGGCGATCAGCAGGTGCATGATCTCGGTGGAACCCTCGAAGATCCGGTTGATGCGGAGGTCGCGGAGCACCTGCTCGGCCGGGACGCCGCGCTCGCCGCGGGCCGCGAGGGACTCGGCGGTCTCGTAGCCGCGGCCGCCGCGCAGCTGGACCAGCTCGTCCGCGGCCCGGCACGCCATCTCCGACGACCACAGCTTGGCGAGCGCCGCCTCGATCCGGATGTCGCCCCGCTCGTCGTCCGCGAGCTGCCCGGACAGGTCGAGCATCGCCTCCATCGCGTACGCGGTCGCCGTGATGAACGCGATCTTGCGGGACACGGCCTCGTGCTCGCCGACCGGCCGGCCCCACTGCACCCGCTCCTTCGACCACTCCCGCGCGATCTTTGTGGCCCACTTGCCGCTCGCCGCGCACATCGCGGGCAGCGACAGCCGGCCGGTGTTCAGCGTGGTGAGCGCGATCTTCAGGCCGGCGCCCTCCGCGCCGATCAGGTTCGCCTTCGGGACGCGGACGTCGTGGAACCGGGTGACGCCGTTCTCGATGCCGCGCAGCCCCATGAAGGCGTTGCGGTTCTCGACGGTGATGCCGGGCGTGTCCATGTCCACGATGAACGCTGAGATGCCGCCGCGGTGCCCGTCCGACTTCGGGACGCGCGCCATCACGACGACGAGATCGGCGATGACGCCGTTGGTCGTCCAGAGCTTGACGCCGTTGAGGACGTAGTCGTCGCCGTCCGGGACGGCGGTGGCGCGCAGCCGGGCCGGGTCCGAGCCGACGTCGGGCTCGGTGAGCAGGAACGCGCTGACCTCCCGCGTGCAGCGGGGCAGCCAGGCGTCCTGCTGCTCCCTGGTGCCGAACAGCTTGACCGGCTGCGGGACGCCGATGGACTGGTGCGCCGACAGCAGCGCGCCGATCGCGGGGCTGACCGACCCCGCGACCATCAGCGCGCGGCCGTAGTAGACCTGGCCGAGCCCGAGCCCGCCGTACTTCTCCGGGATCTTCATGCCGAGCGCGCCGAGGTCCCGCAGGCCCTTGACGACGTCGTCCGGGATGCGCGACTCCCGCTCGATCACCGCGGGGTCGATCTCGGCGGTGCAGAACTCGGTGAGCTTGGCGAGGAACTCCTCGCCGCGGCGCCGCGGCTCCTCGGCCGGGCGCGGATGCGGATGGATCAGGTCGAGGCGGAAGTCGCCGAGGAACAGCTGCTTGCCGAAGCTCGGCAGCCGCCATTCGGTCTCCCGGGCCTCCTCGGCGACCTTCCGGGCCGTCCGCTCGTCGACGTGCGCATGGGTTCGCTGGCTCATGTGATCGAACCTTCCCGTGGCCGGTTGGGGAAACCCTGCCCGGCCGGAGAGCAGAAATGCTCCAATGAGTCCGGACCGTCGCCGACGGCCTTGACCGGACCAGGCCAGAGGGGTTCGCTGTGCGTAATGGATGAGACACGCAAACCGACTCTCATCGCCTCGGTGCAACGCGCCCTGCATCTGATGGAGGCGGTGGCGTCGCATCCGAACGGCGCGCCCGCCAAGCAGCTCGCCCGGGAGGCGAAGCTGCCGCTCGCCACGACGTACCACCTGCTGCGCACCCTCGCCCACGAGGGCTATGCGACCCGGCTGCAGGACGGGGTCTGGGTGCTCGGCGAGCGGGTCGAGGCCCTGCACGGGCAGAGCAGGACCCAGCAGCTCCTCGCCCGCATCCGTCCCACGCTGGTCGCGCTGCGTGACGAGCTTGGCGTCGCCGCCTACTTCGGCATGCAGGTGGACGACGAGATCCGCCTCATCGACATCGCCGACGGCCCGCGCACCCCGCGCGTCGACCTGTGGGTCGGTTTCGAGGACGCCGCGCACGCCACCGCGATGGGCAAGTGCGTGCTGAGCCAGCTCGACGACGACCGGCGCCGCGACTACCTGTCCCGGCATCCGCTCCACGACCTGACCCCGCACACGATCACCGAGCCCGAACGGCTGATGCGCACGCTGCGGTCGGCCGGCGGGCTGCTGCTCGACCGGGAGGAGTACGCGCTCGGCACGGGCTGCGCCGCGGTCCCGGTGACGGACGCGGCCGGGAAAGTCCGCGGTGCGCTCGCCATCTCGTGCCGTCCCGGGAAGCTCCCCAAGATCGAACGGTCGGCGCACCGGATGCGTGAGACCGCCGACCGCATCCAGCGCACCCTGACCCTCGCGCGCTGAGCGACTTCTAGGAGAGGCGGCGGCGCGTCCAGTAGAAGCAGAGACCGGACAGTGCCGGCGCGACGACGGCGAACAGCCCGGTCTCGGCCCACTGGAGCGGCCAGAAGCGATCGGCGGGCCGGTAGACCACCTTCTGCTTGTAGCCGAGCCGGGCGATCTCGGCGAAGCACTTCTCGGGCGGTCCGCCAGAAGCCTTACGACCCGCCTGCGGTGGCGCGGGGGGGCATGGCCCCTCGACCAGGGAGCCGGGCAGCCTGGCCTCCTGGCCGGACGCGTCGGTTCACCTCCACCCGCATCTCCAGGGAGTCGCGGTCCATGGTCATCCGGTCGTTGTTCCTGGACGTGATCGTCACGGTCGCGGTCTCGGCCGGGATGATGTGGGGGCGGTGTGGTCATGAACAGCGCCTCGATGCTCTCGTCGTCCAGCCCGGCAAGCCGCGCCTTGGCCAGCCGGCGCTCCAGGTCCTTGCGCAGCGGCCCGTGCGCGGCGAGCGACCCGCCCGCCAGGGTCCGCGTCACGAACGTCCCGACGCCGGGCCGCGGCGCGACGAGCCCCTCGTGCTCCAGCTCCCGGTACGCCTTGAGGACGGTGTTCGGGTTGATGGCGAGCTGCGCCACCCACGTCCTTGACGGTGGGCAGCTGATCGCCGACCCGCAGCAGATCCAGCCGCAGCGCATGCCGCACCTGCCGTGTAGGTCTAGTGCCTGTCAACGCGGCGAGGCTCAGCGCGCCTTGCGGAAGGCGTCCCGCAGCCGGGGTCCGTTGACGATGAACGCGGTCGGAGCGAGGACGAGGGCGGCCGCGATCTGCATCGCGACGAACCACGGCGGGAGGGCGCCGGGGATCAGGTCGACGGCGACGATCGCGATCGGCACGACGACCGAGATGATGCGGACGCGGACAAAGGCCGGCCGCGATCCCCGTGCCGCGAGGCCGGTCAGCCAGTAGGTCACGGCGGCGCTCGCGAGCACGCCGCCCGTCCGGCCCCACATGAAGGAGGTCAGCTCGTTACCGGCGATCGAGAGGATGACGTCCACGATGAGGACGGCGACGGCGAGTGCCCCGTAGGCGGCGACGAACCTCTTCACCTTGGCGAAGGCTCGCCGGACGTACGGCTGGTCGATGTCGAGGGTCGTGGTGCGCGTGTCGGTTTCCATGGTCATCGACGCTAGGAAGCGCGTGGCCGATCCGGTATCGGCCTGGACGCACGGGTGGGTGGGGCTAGACCCACTCCTCGGCTGACCAGGGCGGCAGCGGGCTTCGCGCGGTGCAGAGTAGGGGCACCGAACGGAACGCGAGGGAAGAGACATGAGGCAGCTGGGTTCGTGGCTGGGGCACGCAGGCGTCGGGTTCGTGCGGGCGTGCGTCGTGGCCGGTGTCAGCATGCTGGTACCGGCCGTGTGGGCCGCCGCGGTGGCGCTGGGGATCTGGTGGGGCGCGACGAACCCGTGGTCATGGGTGGCGCCGCTCGTGCTGGTGTTCGTGGGCACGCTCGCACTGTCCCGCCCGGTCTGCCGCATCGTGCGCCACCTCGTCGCGAGGTGGACCGGCACCGTCATCCCCGCCGGCTATCAGGAGGCGGGGCCGGTGACGCGGATGTCCACCGGGTACTGGTGGAACGGCTACAGCTACGAGCGCACAAAGCACGATGCCCTGCTGGACCAGAAATGGCGGGTCCGGTGGCGCGACCCCGCCAACTGGCGCGACCTCCGGTTCACGGCGCTCGTGCCGTTCACCGCCGGTGTGGTCGCGTGCCTTCCGCCCGCCGGGGTGGCCGCGGCGGTCCTCGGGCTCGGCCACCCGGATCCGGCCGCGCGCGCCGCCGGGGCGCTCGGACTGGTCGTGGCCATCGCCACTGCCCCCTACGCCTGGCGGCCCGTCGAGCCGGTGGCCGTCCGCTTCCTGCGCGCGACGCCGGCGATGGAACTTGCGGACCGGGTGGACGAGCTGACGGCCCAGCGCGCGGACACGACGGTCGCGCAGGCCGCCGAGATCCGCCGGATCGAACGGGACCTGCACGACGGGGCGCAGGCACGCCTCGTCGCACTCGGGCTCTCCCTGGCGACCGCGGAGAAGCTGATGGAGACCGACCCCGACCAGGCCAAGGCGCTGCTCCGGGAGGCGCGGGCCGGCGCCGCCACATCGGTGACCGAACTCCGCGAACTGGTCAAGGGCATCAACCCGCCGGTCCTGAACGAGCGAGGACTCGTCGACGCCGTCCGGACCCTCGCTCTGGACAGCCCTCTCGAAACCACCGTCGCCGCGGACCTCCGGCCGCGCCTGGACCCGCCGATCGAGTCCGCCATGTACTTCGGCATCGCCGAGCTGCTGACCAACGCGATCAAGCACGCCCGGGCGACCCGCGCGCGGATCTCCATCGCCGAGGACGGCACCGCCATCGTCGTCCACGTCGAGGACGACGGCCGGGGCGGGGCCGGCGCGCGCCCCGGCGGCGGACTGGAGGGACTGCGCCGCCGCCTCGCCGTCTTCGACGGCACGCTGGAGATCACCAGCCCGCCGGGCGGCCCGACCCGCGCGACAATGGCGGTGCCATGCGAATCGTTGTAGCCGAAGACCTCTACCTCCTGCGCGACGGAATGGTCCGCCTCATCGAGGCGTACGGGCACCAGGTGGTCGCGACGGCGACCACCGGCCCCGAGACGGTCGACGCGCTGCTGAAATGGCGGCCGGACGTCTCCGTCGTCGACGTCCGGATGCCGCCGACCCAGTCGGACGAGGGCCTGCGGGCGGCTCTCGCCGCCCGCCGCGAAGTGCCTGGACTCCCGATCCTGATCCTCTCCCAGCATGTCGAGCAGCTGTACGCCCGTGAGCTCCTGGCCGACGGCAGCGGCGGCATCGGCTATTTCCTCAAGGAGAGCGTCTTCGAGGCCGACCAGTTCATCGACGCCCTGGAGCGCGTCGCCGCCGGCGGCACCGCCATGGACCCCGCCGTCATCGGCAAACTGCTGTCCAGCGGGTCCTCCAACCGGCGGCTCGAAGGGCTCACCGAACGCGAGCACTCCGTGCTCGGCCTCATGGCCGAAGGACTGTCCAACCAGGCCATCGGCCGGCGGCTCTACCTCAGCGAGAGTGCCATCAGCAAATACACGACGTCCATGTTCGGCAAACTCGGCATAACCGATGACGACGACGGCAACCGCCGCGTCCTCGCCGTCCTCACCTACCTGAACCAGACCTGATCCACTCGTCCAGTTCGGCGACGAAGAGCCGCGCGGGGTCAAAGCCCATTCCGCTGAAGTGGCTGGCGAGACAAGAATTCCGGGTGGGCAACTGAGCCTTGCCCACCCGGAATCGATTGGCCCGGAATTCGCCCGTCAGGGGTATTCCGGCCCGTGTAGAGGTCTCCGCGACGGTGGCGCGGAAAACCGTGTGCCCGCGCACTCCATGCGGTCACGACGTGAATTCATTCCACGTCGCCCGCGAGGTCGTGCGCCTGTTCTACCGAGGCCCGCCGGCCCGTGCGTCCGGCCGACCCGGGTCTGGTGCCCCGGGAGACCCTGCCGGCAGCCTCTCCGAGTTCGCGACGACCAGCATGACCAGTTCGAGGTCTTCCTCGTTCAGGTCGATGAGGCCGGCCTCCGAGAGGAAGAGCAGCCACAGCGGATCGATGAACTCGCCGTCCTGGCCCAGCCGGCGCGTGTATCCCGAGGTCTGCCCGTGAAGGGAACACAGCGTCCGATCCCCGAGAGACCGCAGCTCCGCGGGAGTGAACAGGCGGGCGCTCTTGAAGGCCCTGGACTCGAGACGAGGCGTCCCGTCGACCAGGGCCTGGTAGAGGTCCCACCAGTGTCCACGTTTCTTGAAGCTGTACTCGCGCTGGCAGTTGTTCGGCGTCCAGATCATCTCCGAGTTCAGCTTCTTCAGGTGACGGGCGCTGAAGCCCATCTCCTCCGAGAGCTCACCCTTGGCCGCAGGGGCGGACCCTCGGAACTCGTCGATGTGACCGGCGGGCCAGTAGATCCCGCCGGTCTGCTGGCTGACGCCGGCCCAGAGATTGCCTTCGTCGTCGAACGGCAGAATTGTGACGCACAACCCGTCGCACTTCTGCCATTCGCGGATGGTGGGTTTATTCATCCCCGACCAACTCCTGTCGTGGTTTTGTTTTCGATGCCTGTACGGCCTTGGGCCGCAGTGATGACCGTCCGGAACGGATGATCTTCGGCAACCCCCGAGAGTGGAGTGGTGGAAAATTCGAGTCGGGACCCCGAGTCGTACGGAAGAATTTCCCCTTTGTTTGCAAATTTCTAATGTGTCGGATTTGCGCGCGCCGTGAGGCACCAGGTTCCGCGGGGTGACACCCGCCCGCTCATCCCCGGCACGCCACACGAGACCCGAACCCGTGACGAAGTGGTGTGGGCCCTCTCCAGGTCGTCCGACGGCGTGTCCTCCGCCCACGAGCGGCTGAAGGCGGTCACTGGTCGATCAAGTCGTCCGTTTTGTGCCGGGAGCGTGATTCGGCGATGCTGGGGGAGTGTCAATGGAGACTCTGAACAGCGCTGCCGAACTGCGTGCGTTCCTGCGTGGTCTGCCGGGTGTGGATCAGGTGGGGGCCGAGGAGCGGGCGGTGCGGTTGGCGTCGCGGTCGATCAAGACGTCGGCGAAGGCGGCGGCGATCGATCTGGCGATTTCGATGGTGGATCTGACCACGTTGGAGGGTGCGGACACGGCGGGGAAGGTGCGGGCGTTGTGCGCCAAGGCCGCCCACCCCGACCCCTCCGATGCCTCGGTGCCGAAGGTGGCGGCGGTGTGTGTGTATCCCGACATGGTGGAGACGGCCGTCGGGGCGCTTGCCGGGTCGGGGGTCGGGGTCGCCAGTGTGGCGACGGCGTTTCCGTCGGGGCGGGCGCCGTTGGAGGCCAAGCTGGCCGACACCAAGGCTGCGGTGGCGGCGGGGGCGTCGGAGATCGACATGGTGATCGATCGGGGCGCGTTCCTGGCCGGTGACTACGGGACGGTGTTCGAGCAGATCGTGGCGGTGAAGGAGGCGTGTGGTTCCGCGCATCTGAAGGTGATTTTGGAGACGGGTGAGCTGGCCACGCTGGACCATGTGCGGCGTGCGTCGTGGTTGGCGATGCGGGCGGGCGCGGATTTCATCAAGACCTCGACCGGGAAGGTGTCGCCGGCGGCGACGCTTCCGGTGACGTTGGTGATGCTGGAGGCGGTGCGTGATTTCCGGGCGGCGACGGGACGGCAGGTGGGGGTGAAGCCGGCGGGGGGGATCCGCACCACCAAGGACGCGATCAAGTATCTGGTTTTGGTGAACGAGACGGCCGGGCCGGACTGGCTGTCGCCCGCCTGGTTCCGTCTGGGGGCGTCCAGTGTGTTGAACGATCTGCTGATGCAGCGCCGCAAGCTGGCCACCGGTGTGTATTCCGGTCCCGACTACTTCACCCTGGACTGAGGGATCATGGCAGTGTTCGAGTATGCGCCGGCCCCCGAATCCCGGTCGGTCGTCGACATCCGGCCCTCCTACGGGCTGTTCATCAACGGTGATTTCGTCGATGGGCACGGTGAGCCGTTCAAGTCGATCAACCCGGCCGATGAGAGCGTGCTGGCCGACATCGCGTGTGCCGACGCCTCGGATGTCGATCGTGCCGTGCAAGCGGCGCGGGCTGCGTTTGAGTCGGTGTGGGGGCCGATGCCCGGCGCCGAGCGCGCCAAGTATCTGTACCGGATCGCGCGGATCATCCAGGAGCGGTCGCGGGAGTTGGCCGTGTTGGAGTCGATCGACAACGGCAAACCGATCCGCGAGTCGCGGGATGTGGACGTGCCGTTGGTGGCGGCGTGGTTCTTCTACTACGCCGGGTGGGCCGACAAACTCTCCCACGCCGGGTTCGGGGCGAATCCGGCGCCGGTGGGGGTGGCGGGGCAGGTGATCCCGTGGAACTTCCCGCTGCTGATGCTGGCCTGGAAGATCGCCCCCGCCCTGGCCTGCGGCAACACCGTGGTGCTCAAACCGGCCGAGACCACCCCGCTTTCGGCGTTGCTGTTCGCCGATATCTGCCGCCAGGCGGAGTTGCCGCCCGGGGTGGTCAACATCATCACCGGCGCCGGTGACACCGGCGCCGCGCTGGTCGCCCATGACGGGATCGACAAGGTCGCCTTCACCGGCTCCACCGACGTCGGCCGCCAGATCGCCCGCACCCTCGCCGGCACCAACAAACGCCTCACCCTCGAACTCGGCGGCAAGGCCGCCAACATCGTCTACGAAGACGCGGCCCTGGATCAGGCGGTCGAGGGGATCGTCAACGGGATCTTCTTCAACCAGGGGCACGTGTGCTGCGCCGGGTCGCGGCTGCTGGTCCAGGAATCGGTCGCAGGCCAGGTCCTGGACCGGCTCAAAGCCCGGATGGCGACGTTGCGGGTCGGTGACCCCCTGGACAAGAACACCGACATCGGCGCGATCAACTCCGCCGAACAACTCACCAAGATCAAAGAGTTGACGGCCGCCGGTGAACACGAGGGCGCGGACCGGTGGTCGCCGCCGTGCGAACTGCCGGCGCAGGGGTTCTGGTTCGCGCCCACGATCTTCACCGGGGTGGCGCAGTCGCATCGGATCGCGGGCGAGGAGATCTTCGGGCCGGTGTTGTCGGTGTTGACGTTCCGCACCCCCGAGGAGGCCGTCACCAAGGCCAACAACACCCCGTACGGGTTGTCGGCGGGGATCTGGACCGAGAAGGGCTCGCAGATCCTGTGGACCGCGCAACGGCTGCGGGCCGGGGTGGTGTGGGCCAACACCTTCAACAAGTTCGACCCGGCCTCCCCGTTCGGCGGCTACAAGGAATCGGGGTTCGGCCGCGAGGGCGGACGCCACGGACTGGAGGCATACCTCAATGCCTGAACGAACTGACCGACTCTCTGAGCGGCTGGCCGTCCGCAAAACCTACAAGCTGTACATCGGCGGCGCGTTCCCGCGTTCGGAGTCAGGCAGGTCCTACCCCGTGACCGACACCAAAGGCCGGTTCCTGGCCAACGCCGCCCAAGCCTCCCGCAAAGACGCCCGCGACGCCGCGGTCGCCGCCCGCAAAGCCTTCCCCGGCTGGTCGGCCCGCACCCCCTACAACCGCGCCCAAATCCTCTACCGCATCGCCGAAATGCTCGAGGGCCGCCGCGACCAGTTCACCGGCGAACTCCGCCACACCGGCGCCACCAAACCCCAGGCCGCCGCCGAGGTGGACGCCGCCATCGACCGGTGGGTCTGGTACGCCGGATGGGCCGACAAACTCACCGCCGTCACCGGCGCCGCCAACCCCGTCGCCGGACCCTACTTCAACTTCTCCACCCCCGAACCCACCGGCGTCGTCGCCGTCATCGCCCCCGACTCACCCCTCCTCGGCCTGGTCTCGGTCCTGGCCCCCGTCATCGTCACCGGCAACACCACCATCCTCATCGCCTCCCAACCCAACCCCCTCCCCGCCATCACCCTCGCCGAAGTCCTGGCCACCTCCGACCTCCCAGCCGGCGTGGTCAACATCCTCACCGGCCACCGCACCGAACTCGCCCCCCCACTGGCCTCCCACATGGACATCAACGCCCTCGACCTCACCGGCATCCCCCACGACCAGACCCACGACCTGCAAGACCAAGCCGCCGACAACCTCAAACGCCTCCACCACCCCACCGAAACCGACTGGACCACCCAACCCACAACCACCCGCATGACCGCCTTCCTGGAAACCAAGACCGTCTGGCACCCGGTGGGCGTCTGATCTGGGCTGACGCTGCGTGTGTAGAGGGTCACGAAGTGTGGAATAGATCTCCCCGTAACTGATCATCACTGGGGGGAGATCAGTGCCTACCAAGACCACATCGCGTACGACGTCGAGCCGAGGGACGGCCGGTCGTGCGAAGAGCACATCAGCGACCAAGTCCGGTACCGCGAAGAAGCCGGCGGCGAAGCGGACCTCGGCGGCGAAGTCGTCGACGCGGTCCACGACGTCCCGCTCGACCGTGACGAAGAGCAGCACGGCGAAGCGGTCGACGTCGGCCGCCCGGACCACCTCGTCGGCGGCCGCGGCGACCCGCGTCACGAAGGCCGCGAGCCAGGCCAAGACCGCCGCGACGCAGATGAAGTCGGTGGCGACCAAGGCGTCCACGTCGGCCAAGGCCATGACGGCGATGACCAAGGCGATGACCAGCGCGACCAAGGCGATGTCCGACGCCGCGAAGGCGATGGACGCGGCGGCGAAGGTCATCACCACGACGGCCAAGTCCACGTCGGCCAAGAGCACGACGGCGAGGAAGAGCCCGTCGTCGGCCAAGAGCACGGCGCGCAAGCCGTCGGCCGCGTCGAGCCGTTCGCGGTCGACGACGTCGGCCCGGACGACCGCGGCCAAGGCGTCCACGACGCGCAAGACCAAGACGGGGAGCACGGCGAAGAAGGCGAGCACGCCCAAGTCGAAGACGACCGCGGCCCGCAAGTCGACGTCGTCGCGGACGACGGCGAGCACCCGGTCCGGCGCGGCGAAGGGGGCGGCCAGAACGAAGACCGCCGCCAAGTCCGGGAACGCGACCCGCAAGACGCCCGCCCGGCAGGGCACGAAGACAGCGGCCGCGCCCACGCCGCCCGTCGTCGAGCCGAAGACGAACTCGCTCCAGCATTCGACGCGGACGGACGGCGGGTTCCTCAGCGGGCTCACGAACGCCGGCCGCGAGCGCTGAAAGCCGATGGACGAGAAGGACATCCTGGCCCGCATCAGCGAGTACGTGGGCGAGGAGCAGCGGCTCCGCGAGCGGTACCAGCGGGACGAGCTCGGTCGCGAGGAGGAGCACCAGCGGCTGGAGCGGCTGGAGGTCGCGCTGGACCAGTGCTGGGACCTGCTGCGCCGGCGCAGGGCCCGGCTGGAGGCCGGTGAGGACCCGGACGACGGCACCGGCGTCCGTCCGCCCGACGAGGTCGAAGGCTACCTGCAATGACGCGTGCGCCCCTGCGGTTCGGTGTGTCGCTGGCCGCGGACTCGTCCGCACCGCTGATCCGCGCCGCACAGGACGCGGACCGGTTCGGGCTCGATCTCCTCGGCGTCCGCGACCAGCCGTACCGGCGCGACACGGTCGACGCGCTCACGCTGATGGCGTCCGTGCTGGCCGGCACGTCCCGGATCCGAGTGCTGCCGGCGGTGGCGTGCCTGCCGCTGCGCCCGCCCGCCGCGCTCGCGAAGGCGATCGCGACGATGGACCGGCTCAGCGGCGGCCGCGTCGAGCTCGGCCTCGGCTCGGGAATGTCGCCGGACGGTATCGAGATCTACGGCGGCCCGCGGCACGGGGGTGCGGCGGCCCGCCGCGCCCTGGAGGAGGCGGTGCAGATCATCCGGCTGCACTGGAGCGACCAGAACGGGCTGCGGTTCAAGGGCGAGCACTACCGGTTCGCGGCGTCGCAGGCCGGTCCGGCGCCGGTGCACCAGATCGGCATCTGGCTCGGCGTCACCGGGCCGCGCGGGCTCGACCTGGCCGGGCGGGTCGCCGACGGCTGGATCGCGCCGTCGTCCCTCGTCCCGCCGAAGCGGCTCGTGGACGGTCAGCGCCGCCTCGACGAGGCGGCACTGCGGGCGGGCCGGGAACCGGCCGAGATCCGCCGCGTCTACGTCCTCGAAGGGGCGGTCGACGAGGGCGACTCGCGGGGTTTCCTGCACGGCCCGCCGCGCCAGTGGGTCTACGAGCTGACCGAGCTGGCCGTCGGCCACGGCGTCGACTCGTTCCTGTTCGCCGGCGGTCTCGAACAGCTGCCGGTGTTCGCCCTGGAGGTCGTCCCCGCCGTCCGCGAACAGGTCGCCCGCGAACGGGCTGCGTCTCCCCAGAGGAGCGACCCCCTGGAACCCTCGTTGCAAACCGGCCGGTCCTCGCGCAGTGTTCCCCAGGGGTAGCGATCCCCCTGGGACCCCCCGTGATGAGCCGGTCGATCCTCACGCCACGGTTCCGGTGTGTTGCGACCGTGCGGGCTGTGGCGTGTCGCTGCGGTCGACCGGCTCGGCGGGCAGGCGCGTTCCGCTCGCTGTGCTCGCTCCACGCGCCTGCCCGTAGGTCTGGGTCTTACATGCGTTCCGGGGTCGGGACGCCGAGGAGGCCGAGGCCGGTGACCAGGGTGTGCAGCGTGGCCGCGCACAGGGCCAGGCGGGACGCCTTCGTCGCCTCGTCCGGGGCCTTGAGCACCGGGCAGTTCTCGTAGAACGTCGTGTACGCGTCCGCGACCGAGTAGATGTAGCTCGCCAGCCGGTGCGGTTCGGCGGTGTCGCCGGCCTGCTTCAGGACGGCGCCGAACCCGAGCAGTTCCAGCGCCAGCGTGCGTTCGGCCGGGTGGCCGAGGACTATCGGGCCGGTCGCGTCCTCCGGCGCCAGGCTGCCCTTCCGGAAGATCGACCGGATCCGCGCCGTCGCGTACTGCAGGTACGGGCCGGTCTTGCCGTTGAACGAGATCATCCGGTCGAAGTCGAAGACGTACTCGCTGTCGCGCGCCACCGACAGGTCGGCGTACTTCACCGCGCCGATGCCGACCGCCTGGACGATCTCCGCCCGGGTCGCGTCGTCGAACGGCTCGTCGTGCTGGATCTCGTCGAACACCGCGCCGGCCCGCTCGACGGCCTCGTCCAGCAGTTCGGAGAGCTTGACGGTGCCGCCGGCCCGGGTCCGCAGGATCTTGCCGTCGGTGCCGAGGACGTTGCCGATCTGGGCGTGCTCGGCCCGTACCTCGTCGCTGAGCCAGCCCGCCATCCGCGCGACGGCGAACACCATCTGGAAGTGCAACGACTGCGGCGCGCCCACCACGTAGATCATCCGGTCGACGTGCTCGGTGTCGACCCGGTACCGGATCGTCGCGAGGTCGGTGGTGGAGTAGTTGTAACCGCCGTCGCTCTTCCGGATGATCACCGGGAGGGGCTCGCCCTCGCGGCCGGTGAACCCGGGCGGGAACGCGCACAGCGCCCCGTCGCTGATCACCGCGATGCCCTTGTCCTCAAGCTCCTGGACGGTCGGGGCGAGCAGGTCGTTGTAGAAGCTCTCGCCCCTGATGTCGTCGTCGGTGAGGGTGACGCCGAGCTGCCCGTAGGCGGTGTTGAAGTACTGCTTGGACACGTCCACGAGGACGTTCCAGAGCCGCAGCGTCTCAGGCTCGCCCGCCTGGAGGGCGACGACCCGGCTGCGGGACCGGTCGGCGAACTCCCCGTCGCCTTCGAACTTCTCCCGTGCCGCCTGGTAGAACGCGGTCAGGTCGCTGACGGACGAGTCGCCCCGCGCGGCGGCGTCCTCACCGAGGTCGAGCAGGTGCTCGATCAGCATGCCGAACGGGGTGCCCCAGTCGCCGACATGGTTGTCCCGGACGACGTCGTGGCCGAGGAACGCCAGGATCCGCGCGATCGCGTCCCCGACGATCGTGGTCCGCAGGTGACCGACGTGCATCTCCTTCGCCACGTTCGGCGAGGAGTACTCGACGACGATCTTCTGCGGCTCGCCGGCCGTGGGGACGGCGAGCCGCTCGTCCTCCAGGGCCCGCTGCGCCTCGCCGGCGATCCACGCGTCGCTGAGCGTCAGGTTGATGAAGCCCGGCCCGCTGACCTCGACGTCCGACACCACGCCGGCGGTGTCGAGGTTGCGCACGATCTCGTCGGCCACCTCTCGCGGCTTGCGGCCCAGCTTCTTGGCCAGCGGCAGCGCCACGTTGGCCTGAAGGTCGGCGAACTGCGACGGCCGGATGACCGGGTCGGCGTCCGCGTACGACGGTCCGAAGGCGGCGCTGAGCGCGGCCTGGACCCGGGCGGCGAGTACGAGTTGCGGATCGGGCATGTTCCAAGGTTATCGGCGACGCGCCCGCGCCCTGACCCGGTTTTCCGGACGGTCACGGCGCGGCGGGCGGCTCTTGGGGATCGGGGACGGTGTTCGCGGCGGGGGAGGGGAGCTCCGGGACCTCCTCGGCGGGCCGGTCCGGCCGGTCGGCCCGGTCCGGCCGCTCCGAGTCGCGTTCGCCGTGCGTCCAGCGGCCGAAGCGGGACGTGCGGGTCGCGGCGACCTGCTCGCGGATCCGCTCGACGATCCGCCCGGCGGCCAGCCGGTGCGCCAGGTCGCACGCCGAGGTGATGGCGCGGGCGTGGGAGGCGCCGTGCGCGATGACGACCGTCCCGTTCAGGCCGAGCAGCACGCCGCCGCCATAGGTGTCGGGGTCGAGGCGGTCGCGCAGGTCCTGGAGGCGGCGGCGCTGGAGCAGCGCGCCCATCCGGGCGGCCGGGCTGGACGTCATCGCGTCGCGGATCTCGGCGAAGGCGGTGCCGATCGTCCCTTCCATGGTCTTGAGCGCGACGTTGCCGGTGAACCCGTCCGCGACGATGACGTCCACACGGCCGCCGAGCAGGTCGTGGCCCTCCACGTTCCCGGCGAACTCGATGCCGTGGCTGCCGCCCGCGAGCAGCTCGTGGGCCCGCTTGGTGAGCTTGTTCCCCTTGCCCGGCTCGGCGCCGATGTTGAGCAGCCCCACGGACGGGCGGTCCAGCCCCAGCAGGATCTGCGCGTACGCGGTGCCGAGCGCGGCGAACTGGACGAGCGTCTCCGGCTTGACGTCCGAGGTGGCGCCCGAGTCCAGCAGGATCGTCGGCCGCGGACGCGTCGGCAGCGTCACCGCGATCGCCGGCCGCATCACGCCCTGCTGGCCCTTCAGCCGCAGCCGCGACGTCGCCACCACCCCGGCGGTGCTGCCCGCCGACACCAGCGCCGACGCCCGGCCCTGCTTGATCAGGTGGCAGGCGATCGCGATGGACGAGCGGGGCTTGCGCCAGCTGGCGAGCGCGCCCTCGCCCATGTCGAGGGCCTCCTCGGCGTGCACGATCGGGATCTTGCCGACGGCGCCGTGCCGGTCCAGCTCCCGCCGGATCCGAGGCGCCTGCCCGACCAGCACCACCCGGACCCCGTGCTCGCGGACCGCGTCGACCGCGCCCTCGATGATCTCCGCAGGGGCGTGGTCGCCGCCCATCGTGTCGACGGCGATCGGCAGCGGGCGCACCGGCGCCGGCCGGCGCGGCATCGCAGGGCGAGGCACCGCGGGGCGAGGCGTCGCGGCGCGCGACGGCTCGCCGGTGCCGGTCATGGCCGCTCCAGGAGGGTGGACGGAAACGCGGTGCGCCGCAAGAACGCAGCTCATCGCATCGTATGGCGTTCTTCCACCCGTCTTGACGGTGCCCGGCCGGAGTGGCGATCGTCACGCCGTCCCGGTCAGCCCTCCTTCTTCACGCAGTCGGCTCCCAGGCACGGCGCGTTCTCCACGACCGGCCGGCCGTCCACGAGGATCGTGTAGTTGTTCTTGCGAGTCGCCTGCTCACCGCTGCCGATGACCTCGACCGGCTTCTTGTCCGAGGTCGTGCCGGTGCAGGACACGCGCATCTTCCTCGGTGTCCAGCCGGGCAGGTCCTCGCACTTCAGCGCCGACGTCAGCGTCACGCCGCGCTTGTGCAGCTCGGCGGTGGCGGTCACGGGCAGCGCCTTGCGCAGCGCGGCCTGTGTCTTGTAGGTCAACTCCTCGTGGCCCGACAGCAGCAGGTACGCGCCGCCGGCCACCGCGGCGACCACGAGGAGCGCGGCGGAACCCAGGATCAGAGCCATGGTGCGGCTCATCTTGAGGCGCGGCACCTTCACACGGGCGAGGTTCACGCGGGCCGTCTTCACGCGGGCCATGTTCACGCGAGGTATCTTCACAATGGCTACGTCACCGACGGTACGCGGGCGTATGCACCGGGTGGTGGGTTTTTCCGTTCCGTATGCGGATTCTTGCCCGGCTTCCCTGCCCCGCGCCCGGGCCGGTCCTGCCGGCTCAGCGGTTCTGCTGGTCGCAGCCGAGGCCGAGGCAGTCCTTGCGCAGCACCTCGCGCCCGCCCACGGTGACGACGTAGGACTCCCGTGGATCGGCCGTGTCGGCGTTGAGCGCGACGCCCTCCACTTTGACCGGTTCGCCGGTCATGGTGCGGGCCGTGCAGCCGACGCGCACCACGGAGTCGCTCTCACGTCCCGGCGACTCGCACGTGGGACGGGCCTCCAGCTCGATCCCCCGCGCCTTCAGCTCGTCCACGACGCCGTCGGCGACGGCGTTGCGGTACGCCCCGTCCGAGATCCTCTGCATGACCTTGCAGCCGGACATGGTCACCGCGAGCAGGACGGCCAGCAGCACGGCCGGAACGCGTCTCATGAGGCGATCTCCGCCCGGCGCAGGCCGGCGACCGCGTCGGCCACCACGTCGGGACGGTCGAGCGGCACCATGTGCAGGGCGTCCGGCAGCTCGATCCGGCTTCCCCGCGGGCTCATCCGCGCGAGGTGCTCGTGGTCCTCGGACCATTCGCGCTTCTTGTCCGGTTTCTCCACGTCCCCCAGTGCGGTGACCACGGTCAGCGGGACGGGCGGGAACGGGCGCCGCTCGCGCAGCCGCGCCAGGTCGGCGGCCTCCTCCCGGTAGGCCAGCTCCTCCGCGATGACCGCGCCGATCACCGTGCCGCGCCCGTACACCGACCGCACGACGTCCTCCGGGACGGCCTCGTCGCGCCGGCTGGTGTGCTTGAGGACCAGCCGCCGCCCGAGCGGCCCGGCGGCCTTCGACAGCCGCGTCGCGCCGAGGAACGCGCCCGTCGCCGTGGCGAGCGGGGTCAGTGCGGCGGCGAGCCGCACCCTCACCTGCGGGTCGCGCTCGTAGCTCGGATCGACCAGCACCATGCCCCGGACGAGTTCCGGCCGCAGCCTGGCCAGCGCCTCGGCGTGGAACGCCGCCATCGAGTGGGCGAGGACGATCACCGGCCGGCCGGCGCGCTCCGCCAGCGCCTCCATGATCGCGGTGTCGCGGCGCAGCGACGGCGGTGCGACCGCCGCCGGGCTGAGGCCGAGGCCGGGGCGGTCGAACACGGTGACCCGGTACTCGTCGCGCAGCAGTGCCACCGCCGGGGTCCAGTCGAACCAGGCGCCGCCCAGCCCGGAGCTCAGCAGCAGCGGTGGTGCGTCCAGCGGCCCCGAATCGACCACGTGCACCTGCTCGCGGCCCACGTTCACGATCTCGCCCGCACCGTTCACAGACATGCCCCCTCCCGCGCCGCCGACGTTTCCCGTGCGTCCCGTGTCGCGTCCCGCCGGTCGGAGTACAGCGCCCACGCGATCGTCAGCAGCCCCAGGCACAGGACGGTGATCTGCACGCGCTGCACGATCCCGAGCCACTGTCCCAGGTACATCGCCCCCAGGGTGCTCAGTGCGAACACGGTCTCGGCGAGCGCGAGCAGCCAGCCCCAGCGGGCGAGCGCCGGCCACCAGCCGTACCGGCGGGCGGCGAGGGACAGCAAGAGCAGCGCGGCCACCCCGCAGACGATCACGGCGCTGCTGGTCACCGAGTGGAACTCGTGCGAGAACGACACGTTCTCGGATCGCTCCCGCAGCGCGCACCAGGTCTCCAGGCTCGGCGCGCAGTCCAGCGGGAAGGACGCGTCGCCGATGGCGCACACGCCGAAGAGCCCGAGGAACGCCCACCCGGCCGTGGCCAGAGGCTTGCGCGTGAGCCTGCGGAGCGTCGCGACCGACACCAGGATCGACAGCACGCCGGTGATGAAGTCGCCGCCGCTGTAGACGAGGTGGAACGGCTGGTCGACGGCCGAGAGTTCGCTCACATAGCCGTTGAGGAAGTCCAGCTTCGGGCTGAGCACGTTCTCCAGGAAGAACGTGCTGTAGCTGATCGCCGCCACCAGCGCGAGGACGATCACGCGCATGGGTACGACGCCCGGCCCTTCCCGCACGTCAGAGTCCACCCGGCCCCCCTCCCGCCCGCACGATCGTGCGCCGATCGGTCCTGCCCGCCCAGCCCAGTATTTCCGAAGATCCCGCCGGTCGGTGACCTGGGGCGGCGTTTGACGAGTATCCGCTGGCCGAGGCCTTGCCGCAGGGTGATGGAGAAGTTGACGTGTCGTAGTCGTTGTACAAGCGGCGGGACGTCCAGCATGATGACGAGGCGATATGTCGGGATAGTCCGCCGTGACCTGCCGTTGCCCTTGACCGGTATGGGGTATTAATTCGGCATTAACCCGTCCCAAACGGTTGAATGGGGGTGTCTCAAGCAGAACTGATCACGGTCCGTGACGACGCACCGGGGGTGCGATCCCGCCGGCTGTGCGTTTCCCCGCTGACAGCAAGGAGTACCAACACGTGACACTGGTGAACGACGCGGCTCCCGCAGTGCGATCCACAGGTCGCAAGTTCCGCGCCTTCACGGCGAAGCACCTTGACGAGCTCACAGCTCGTGCGGGGCTGTCGCCCGCCCAGCGCCTCGCGACCCGGGCCGTGGCGACGGTCCTTCCGTTCCGGACGAACGCCTACGTGATCGACGAACTGATCGACTGGTCGGCCGCGCCCGACGATCCGATCTACCGGCTGGTCTTCCCGCAGGAGGACATGCTCCCGGCCGAGGACGTCGCGCACCTGTCGGACCTGCTGCGCCGCGAGGCCCCGAAGGCCGAGATCGAGGCCGCCGCCCGGGTGGTCCGGATGCGGCTGAACCCGCACCCCGCCGGCCAGATGGAGCTGAACATCCCGAGCTTCGGGGACGGCAAGATCCCGGGGATGCAGCACAAGTACGACGAGACCGTCCTGTACTTCCCCAAGCAGGGACAGACCTGCCACGCGTACTGCACGTACTGCTTCCGCTGGGCCCAGTTCGTCGGCGAGGCGGACCTGAAGATGGCCGGCGACGAGCCCACCGCGCTGCGCGACTACCTCGTCTCCCATCCCGAGGTGACCAGCGTCCTGTTCACCGGCGGCGACGCCATGATCATGGGCGAGCCGGTGCTGCGCCGCTACATCGAGCCGCTGCTCGACCTGGAGCAGCTCGAATCCATCCGGATCGGGACCAAGTCGCTCGCCTACTGGCCGCAGAAGTTCGTCACCGATCCCGACGCCGACGACATGCTCCGGCTGTTCGAGCAGGTCGTGGAGTCGGGCAAGAACCTCGCGTTCATGGCGCACTTCACGCACCCGCGCGAGCTGGAGCCCCTCATGGTCACCGAGGCCTGCCGCCGCATCCGCGACACCGGGGCGATCATCCGCACCCAGGCCCCGCTCATCCGGATGATCAACGACGACGCCGCCACGTGGGAGAGCATGTGGCGCACCCAGACGCGGATGGGACTCGTCCCGTACTACATGTTCATCGAGCGCGACACGGGACCGCAGGATTACTTCGCCGTCCCGCTCGCCCGTGCGTACGAGATCTTCCGGGACGCCTACAAGAACGTCTCCGGGCTCTCCCGCACCGTCCGGGGACCGTCCATGTCGGCGACCCCGGGCAAGGTCTGCGTGGACGGCGTCCTCGACCTGATGGGCCAGAAGGTGTTCGCGCTGCACTTCATCCAGTGCCGTGACGCCGACCTGGTAGGCAAGCCCTTCTTCGCCCAGTACGACCCCGACGCGGTCTGGCTGGACGACCTGAAGCCCGCCTTCGCCGACCGCTTCCCCTGGCAGAAGTAACCGCCGTGATGGCGTGTTCGCCCGGCCCAGGGCGAACACGCCATCTGGGTACGTACCCGGACCCAAGTGAGTAGGAGCGCTCAGGCGGCGCTCACCGTCGCGCGGCGACGATGAGCGCATGCCCTCTCGCTACTTCTCCTTCGCCGCGCGCGGACCGGCAGGCCGGGTGCGACTCGTCGTGGCCGCCCTGTACACCGCCACCGTCATCGCGACGAGCCTGATGGTCCTCGCCGTCGTGCTGTTCGCGGACGACCCCGGCTTCATCGGCATCTGGCTCATCCTGGTCACGTCGCCGCTCTCGATGGTGGCCCTGTACCTCATCGACTTACTCGGACACCCTCCGGAGCCCTTCGACGGCATCCTGTTCTTCGCCGCGACGATCGGGGCCGGGCTGCTGCAGGCCTGGCTGCTGTGGCCCCCGCGCCTGAAGGTCAGCGGAGGTGGCGGGTGAGGAACAGGCACGCGACCAGGGCGGCGGCGCCGCACAGGGCCATGACGTGGCCGGGCGCCATGATCTCGCCCAGGGCGCCCGCCGCGCCGATGCCGGCCGCCTGGCCGGTCATCAGGCCGCTGCCGTACAGACCGATCGCCTGCCCGCGGATCTCCTCGGGCACCGCGTCCACGAGGCGGCGCTGAACGGCCAGTTCGTAGCCCAGCCCGAACGTCCCGGCCGCCATCAGCGCGCACGCCGGGAGCAGGCCCGGCCCGAACACGAACAGCAGGAGCGGGGCGCCGGTCAGTGCGGCCAGCGGCAGCGTGAGACGTTCCCGCAGGTCCGGGCGGACCCAGCGGCCTACCACGAGATTCCCCCCGAACATCCCCGCCGCGGCGGCGGACAGCAGCAGCCCGGCCGCGTCCGGATCGCCCAGGTGCCCCGCGTACGGGACGGCGATCCCCTCCGCCCCAACCGACAGGGAGATCGGCAGCCAGCCCGCCAGGAGCGCCCCGCGCGTGCCGCGGCCGCCCAGCAGGCGGCGGTTGGTCCGCCACGTCTCGGCCGCCATCCCCGCGGACGTCGGCCGGGACGGCGCGGGGGCGTCCGGGAGCCGGAACCGTGCCAGGACCGTGGCCAGCGCCGCGCCGGCCGCCGCGAGCCAGAGCGTCCCGGCCGGGGTGAGCACCGACAGCAGCAGCCCGCCGCCTGGCCGGCGATCTGGGCGCCCGCGCTGGTCATCGTGAACAGCGACCGGCCGAGCACGTAGCCGTCCCCCGGCAGCAGGGCGGGCAGGCGGGCCTGGATGGTCGCCCCGCCGACCGGCGCGAACAGCCCCACGACGACGAGCAGCGCCATGACCAGCGGCAGCGGCAGGCCGCCCAGGGCGAGGACGGCCGTGACCGCCAGGCGCAGCAGGTGGTAGCCGGTGAGCAGCCGCCGCGCCGGGACGCGGTCGGCGAGCGAGAGCAGCAGGGCGCCGCCGATCACGTACGGGAGCATCCCGGCGGCGAAGACGAGCGCCGCGGCGACGGGCGAGCCCGTCCGCTCGAACGTCTGGACCGACAGCGCGATCGTGCGGATCGAGTCGGCGGCCACTTGCAGCGTCTGGAGGGAGAACAGCGTCCGGAACTCGGGGACGCCGAACACGTCGCGGTACCGGGCGGTCGCCGTCGGGGGAGCGGTCATGACGGTGACTCTGCGATCGCGGCCCCCGTCCGGGACAATGTTTCGGGGAGGAGCGAAACATGTACCGCATCGAGGTGGGCCCGGGCGACCTCGCGGCCAGCCGGTTCGGGATCGCGCCCCTGATCGAGGTGCACAGCGCGCTCGGCCTGCTCGCCGGCCGGATGCCGATCGGTCCGCTGGGGCCGTGGGTGGAGCGGGCCCGCCCGGCGTACCGGCGGGTCGCCGGGGAACCGGCCGTCCGGGCGCTGGCCTTCCTGCGCCGCCCGCACGGGTACATGGCCGACTTCGTCGTCCCGCCGCCCGCCCGGCCGAACCTCACGGTCGCCGAGCAGCTGGCGACGGTGCGCGCGACACCGCTCGACCAGGCACGCCGGGAGATCGCCCGGAACCTGGAGGGGCTGCCGGAGCCGGACGCCGTCGTCCGGGACGTGCTGGACGCCCCCGACATGGTCGAACGGCTCGCCACCGGACTGGAGACCGCCTGGCGCGCCCTGCTGGAACCCGACTGGGCGGTGCTGCGGTCGATCCTGGAACGCGACATCGTCCATCGCGCCGGACGGCTGGCCGCCTACGGCTGGGCGGAGGCACTGGACGGCCTGTCCCGCCAGGTGCGCTGGCGGGACGGCGTGATCGAGGCGGACATCCGTGCCGATGCCACCTTCCGGCTCGGCGGGGCCGGGCTGACGTTCGTGCCGGTCGTCTTCTCCGAGCTCGGCGCCGCGCTCGACCAGGACTGGCCGTACACGCTCATGTACCGGGCCAGGGGAGTGGCCGCGCTCTGGGAGAGCCGCCCTCCCCGCGGCTCCGACGCGCTCGCGAAGCTGGTGGGACGCACCCGCGCCGACCTGCTGCGCCTGCTCGCCGATCCCGCCACGACCACCTGGCTGAGCGCGCGGCTGCGGATGAGCGTCGGCGGGATCGGTGACCACCTCGCCGTGCTGCGCGCGTCCGGGCTCGTGATGAGGGAGCGCAGCGGCCGGTCCGTCCTCTACCGGCGGACGGCCGTCGGCGACGTCCTCGTGGGGGACGACTGAGGCCGCCCCGGGGGTTCCGGGACGGCCTCGGTGCGGGGGCTCAGGAGCGCTTGTGGCGGGTGCGCGGCAGCAGCGCCGCCGCGGCCACCAGCCACAGGAGGCCGCCGAACCGGATGACCGGGATCAGCGGCGCGAACCCGTCGGCGAGCAGGGTCAGCGTGGACAGCATCCCGGCGACGGCCAGGCCCAGCCCGATCCAGGCGAGCGGGCGCGGCAGCAGCCGGGCGAGCAGGCCGGTCACGGAGATGCCGGCGACGAGCATCGCGAAGCCCGCGCCGTAGGCGGGGCCGCCGGCCAGGAACGACAGGTCGGCGAGCGCGCGGGCGAGCGCCGGGCTCGCGTCGTCCGGCAGCCGGCCGCCCGTCCAGGCGAGCATCGCGCTCAGCGTCAGCGCGCTTGAGGCCAGCAGCCCGCCGGCCAGGGTGATCGCCGAGCCCGGCGCCGTGACGCCGAGGGCGCGCAGCCGCCGGTAGAGGACGGCCGCCAGCAGCGCCAGCGGGATCGCCGAGGCCAGCAGCAGCCAGGAGCCCGCCTTGATCGCGGTGCCGTGCTCCTGCGCGTACCGCAGCACCTCGGCGCCCGTGGCGTCCGGATGCGGGGTGGACCGGTTGGCGATCACGTAACCGATGGTCAGAGCGGTGAAGGACAGGACCGGGGCGAGCAGCGGCGGTCCGGACTGCGGCCGGCGGCCCGCGGTCGCGGGACGGTCCGGGACGGAAGCGGTGGTCATGACATCTCCTTCGGTCGCGTTCAGCGAGGTGCTATACGAACGATAATGATTACAAATCAGAACGATTGTCAAGGCGCTATCATGTACACATGAGCATGAATCGTGAGGGTGACGGTCCCGCGATCCCGGTCGGAGTGGCGTTCCTGCTGGCCCAGCTGGGCGCGCACGCGGCCGGCCGGTTCGCCGAGCGGATCGCCGAACTGGACCTGACGCCGCCGCAGGCCGGGCTGCTGCGCATGCTGGCCGGTGCGCCCGGACGCAGCCAGCGGGAGCTCGCCGACTCGCTCGGCATGCCGCCGAGCCGGTTCGTCCCGTTCGCGGACGAGCTGGAGGAGCGGGGGCTGATCGAACGCCGCAGGAATCCCGGCGACCGGCGCCTCTACGCGCTGTACCTGACCGAGAAGGGGTTCACCGTGCTGGGCGGGCTCGCGGAGGCGGGCGCGGCGCACGAGAAGGAGATGACCGAGGCGCTCTCAGAAGACGAACACCGGCGGTTGAAGACGCTGCTGGAGCGCGTGGCCGAGCAGCAGGGGCTCGGCATGGGCGTCCACCCCGGCTTCCGGCGCCTCAAGCCGGGCCGGGCGGGGTGAGCAGGGCGGGGTCGAGACGGGTGAGGCCGTCCCGGAATGCGGGACGGCCTCGGAGAACGTTCGGCGCGGCGGACGCCGTCAGGTGCCGTAGACGGGGACGATCGTGGCGCGGGCCAGGGTGTGGGCGGTGATGTTGAAGCCCACGACGGCCGGCGAGGTGTCCGAGCCCAGGCCGAGCGACTCCACGTCCAGCGCATGGACGGTGAAGACGTAGCGGTGCGGGTCGCCGGGCGGCGGGGCGGCGCCGCCGAACGCCTTGGTCCCGTAGTCGTTGCGGGCGTGCACGCCGACCTTCGAGTCCTCGGCTCCGGCTCCCGCGGGCAGTTCGGTCACGGACGCGGGGATGTCGAACAGCGACCAGTGCCAGAAGCCGCTGCCCGTCGGCGCGTCCGGGTCGTAGCAGGTCACCGCGAAGCTCTTCGTCTCCGCCGGGAAACCGGACCACCGCAGGTGCGGGGACTCGTTGCCGCCGCTGAACCCCCAGTCGTCGAACACGTGCCTGTCCGCGAGCCGCTCGCCGTCGGTGACGTCGTCACTGGTGACGGTGAACGACGGGACCTCGGGCAGGTGCTCGTGCGGAAGCGGTGGCTTGCCGGCCATGGCGACCTCCTACATCGTGAACAGGAACGCGATCGGCACCGCTTACTTGCCGGTCGCCTCGATGTACGCGGCGACGACCTCTTCAGGGTCGCCGTCCATGTGCATGCGGCCCTCGTCGATCCAGATGACGCGGTCGCATATCTCCTTGACCGTGTCCAGCTGGTGCGCGACGAGGAACACCGCGCCGGCCTCCTTGCGCAGCTCGTCGACCCGGCGCTTGCTCTTTTTCCTGAACTTGGCGTCGCCGGTGGCGAGGGCCTCGTCGATCAGCAGCACGTCGTGGGTCTTGGCCGCGGCGATCGCGAACCGGAGCCGGGCCCCCATGCCGGACGAGTACGTCCGCATGGGGTACTGGATGAAGCCCTCCTTGAGCCCGGCGAAGTCGACGATCTCCTTGTACTTCCCCTTCGTCTCGGTGGGGGACATGCCCATGGCCAGGCAGCCGAGGACGATGTTGCGCTCGCCGGTGAGGTCCTTCATCAGGGCCGCGTTCACGCCGAGCAGGGACGGCTGCCCGTCGGTGTAGACGCCGCCGCTGTGCGGGGGCAGCAGCCCCGCGATGGCCTTGAGCAGCGTCGACTTGCCGGAGCCGTTGGTGCCGATGATCCCGACGGCCTCGCCCCGGTAGGCCACGAACGACAGGCCCTTGATCGCGTGCACCTCGGTCATCGAGGGACGGCTCTTGCGGCGCAAGACGCGGGAGAACGCCGACGCGGCGTTGCCCTTGCCGCCCGCGCCGTACACCCGGTAGACGATGTGCAGGTCGTCCACGACGACGATCGGCTCCCGGGTGGGGTCGATGTCGAGAGCCCCGCGGACCATTGTGTCAGCCACGGCCGTATCGCTCCTCGGCACGGTAGAAGAACAGGAATCCGCCGGTCAGCATCCCGGCGGCCCACAGGACGGCGTACAGCCACAGCTGCGCCGTCGAGTGCATCCCGGGCTCGGACTGGATGTGCTCGCGATATTCGCCGAGCAGCACGTGCCGGCTCAGCTCGACGTACACGTACGCCGGGTTGGCCTTCAGCAGCTCGCCCAGCCAGGGGTACTCGGCCAGTCGGGAGCCCGGCTTGGTCAGTCCCGGCAGGCTGAAGATCACGCCGGACACGTACAGCCAGGTCCGCATGACGAACGGCAGCAGCTGCGTGATGTCCCGGTTGAACGCGCCCAGCCGCGCCATCACCATGCTGATGCCCACGTTGAACATGAGCTGGAGCGCCACGACGGGGACGAACAGCATCATGTTGAAGCCGATCGGCTCCCCGAACCCGAAGATGATCGCGAACAGCACGACCAGGGCCAGCAGCAGCTGCTGGAACTCGACGACCGCGATGGCCAGGGGCAGCGTCGCGCGGGGGAAGTGCAGCGCTCTGATCAGCGAGAGGTTGTCTCCGACGGACTTGGACCCCGACGTGACGGAACGCTGGGTGAACCCGAACAGGAAGACACCCGTCACCAGGAACGGGATGAAGTCGGGCACGCCCCGACTGGTGTTCAGCAGCAGGCCGAAGATCAGATAGTAGACGCCCGCGTTCAGCAGCGGCGTCAGCAACTGCCATACCTGACCCAGGCGCGAGTCCGTGTACATCGAGATGTTCTTGGCGGATGCGAACGCCCAGATGAAGTTCCGGCGAGCCCAAACATCCTGGATGTACTTGCGCAGCGGGGGGCGTGCAGCGCTCTGCCTAAGGCCATACCGTGCGGCGTAGTCGGCCAGCGTCTCGTTCACGTGAGGAGACTCCGCGATCGTTCCGACCGACTCGCCACCCGGGGAAGCGAGCCTTTCCGGGTGACTCATGCCGCGAAGCCTATTGCAGTCGGTGCGTCGAGAGTGACGTTCGCCCGCATGTGACCCCCGATTTGAGATCTTACGGAATCATGTCGGCGTCCCTGGGGATACCCCGATCATGCGCCTTAAGCACTCACGGCGCGTCGCCGTGCCGTCATGGAGGGTCATCTCGCACCGCCCGCGAACCCGGTGGGCCGAGGCCCGGCCCGAGGCCCGGTCCGGCCTGGCGCGCATAGGACTGCTGCGCAGGCTCGGGCGGGCCGACCGGTGGGCGTTCGACCGGGTGGCGGCGGCCCGGCTGCCCGGGCTGGAGTACGTCCTGCCGCGGCTGTCGCGGATCGCCGACCACGGTGTCCTGTGGTTCACGGCCGCCGGTGCGATGGGGGTCGCGGGACGGCCCCGGCTGCGGCGGGCCGCGCTGCGCGGGTCCGTCGCGATCGCGGTGGCCAGCCCCGCCGTGAACATCATCGGCAAGCAGGCGTTCCGCCGGAAGCGTCCTGTCGTGGACCTCGTGCCGCCGATCCGGATCCGCTGGAAGCTGCCGACCTCGCACGCCTTCCCGTCCGGTCACTCGGCGTCCGCCGCCGCGTTCGCGACCGGCGTCGCGCTGGAGGCGCCGCGCGCGGTGGCCGTCCCGGTCGCGGCGACGGCCGCGGCGGTGGCCTTCTCCCGGGTGTACACCGGCGCGCACTACCCGGGCGACGTCCTGGCCGGGCTCGGGATCGGCGCGCTCGCCGGGCTCGGGACGCGCACGGTCTGGCCGTCCCATCCTCCGGCGGCCCGCGTGCCCCGGGCCGAGGGCGCCGATGTCCGGGTCAGCGCCGACGGACGCGGCCTCGTCGCGGTCGTCAACCTCGGTTCGGGCGCCTCCGGCGAGCCCGACAGCAGGATCCTGCCGGGACGCGCCGAGCTCGCGCTCGCGCTGGTGGAGGCCGAACTGCCCGCGGCGGAGATCGTCCGGCTGGACCCGGACGGGGACGTCGACAAGGTGTTGGCAGCGGCCGCCGAGCGGGCCGCGGTCCTGGGCGTGATCGGCGGGGACGGCACGGTGAACGCGGCCGCCCGGGCCGCGCTGAGGCACGACGTCCCGCTGCTCGTCATCCCGGGCGGAACCTTCGACCACTTCGCCCGCACGCTCGGGGTGGAGTCCGCGGCCCAGGCCGTGGACGCCTACCGGAGCGGCCAGGTCGGCCGGGTCGACGTCTCCTACACCGCACCCCTCGCGGCCGGGCCGGACCGCGGCGAGGAGCACCTGTTCCTCAACACGGCGAGCTTCGGCGCCTACACCGAGCTGGTCGACCGGCGCGAGCGGCTGCAGAAGCGGATCGGGAAGTGGCCGGCGCTCGCGGTCGCCGCCGTCCGGACGCTGCGCCGCTCCGAACCGGGCGAGCTGATGGTGGACGGCAGGCGCCGCCGGGTCTGGCTCGCGTTCGTCGGCAACTGCGGCTTCGGGTCGCGGGGCCCCGCCCCCACCTGGCGCGAACGCCTCGACGACGGGCGGCTGGACGTCCGGATGATCACCGCCGGGCGGCGGGTGCCCCGTGTCCGCGCGGTCGCCGCGGTCCTCGTCGGGCACCTGCACGTCACGCCCGGCTACCACGCCTGGCGGACGAGCGGCCTGGAGGTCGTGTCGCCGGGCGGCGAGCTGCGGCTGGCGCGGGACGGCGAGGTGGCGTCGCTCCCGCCGGCGGTGCGGTTCGGCAAGCACGCCGGCGCGCTCACGGTGTTCCGTCCCGCCGTCCGCGGGGCGGGTGGACGGCGATTCGGCCGGCGGCGACCGGGTAAGGGACGGGACGCCCGCGAAGGAGGGGAACCGCACGATGACGAGCCGTGACCTGGGGATCGCGCCCGGCGACCTCACCGACGACGACCTGTTCCGTGAGCTCGGCCACCTGTACGAGACGAGGCTGGACGCGCTCCGGCACGCCGCCGACCAGGCGTACGGCGAGCACACGCGCCGGATGAACGAGCTGGAGGCCGAGTACCTCCGGCGGCGGCCCGGCCGCGAGATCGATCCCGAACGGCTTCGCGAGGGAGCCCGCGCCCGCTGAGCGCGAGCCGCTGAGGGCAGAGCCGCCGACACGGCCGCCCGGCCGGTCCCGCGCCACCGGAGCGGAGCGCCAGCGGAGCGGAGGGAGCCGGTCCGGTCGGATCTTCCGGGGGGCGTCCCCCCACGGGAGTCCGGCCGGGCGGCCTTTTCGGGGGGTATAGGGGGTCGTCACCCCACATGAGCCCGGCCGGGCGGTCGGCGCCGTGCGCCGGGGCTGGGGTTGTTCGGGGGGGCGTCTTGTTCGGGTAAAGGGGCGGGCGTTGGTCACGGGGGACCGGCAGGGTCCGTGGAGGATCCCGGTGGGGGATCTTCGGGGGGTGTTGAGGTGGGGGGGACCCGGCCTGGCCGGAAACGGCGGCGTCGCGGGCCGCTGAACCGCGGGCGTCAGCCGCTGTTGCGGGAGTGCGCCCGGCGGTGGTGGCCTATCGTCGCGGGCGCGCTCGCCACGACGGGGCTTCTTTTAGGCGCCTACCTGGATTTTCCGCGGCAGCCGGGGGCGTCGGCGGCGCTGGCCGTCCCCGAGCACGCCGCCCCCCGCCCGGCCGCGCCGGACGCGGCGCCGCCGGAGCGGCCGATGAGCGCGTTCACCACGGGGTTCACGCCGGGCGAGCCGCGCGTCCGCAACATCGAGCTCGCCGCCCAGATCCTGGACGGGCACATCGTCGAGCCGGGGACGACGTTCTCGTTCAACGACGTCGTCGGGCCGCGCACCAGGAGCCGCGGGTACGTGCCCGCGCCCGCCATCATGGGATCGCGTCTGGTGAAGGACGTGGGCGGCGGCATCTGCCAGGTGTCCACGACGCTGTACAACGCGGTGTTCAGAGCCGGCCTGGACATCCGGAAGGCGCGCGCACACACAATGTGGATGCCGGAGTATCCGGAAGGGCGGGAAGCCGCCGTGTTCTATCCGGGGCTCGACTTCACCTGGAAGAACGACACCGACGCCCCTGTGCGCATCCAGGCCGCCTACACCGCGTCGTCGCTGACGGTGAGTCTCTGGGGCGAGCGCAAGTACGAGGTTCGGTCGCGGACGTCCGAGCGGTACGGCTTCAAGCCGTACGGGACGGGCGAGGGGCGAGGCCGCAAGTGCGTCCCCACGACGGGACGGAAGGGCTTCAAGATCGACGTGTGGCGGACGCTGCTCACCGGCGGGCGCGAGGTGCGCCGCGAGAAGTTCCACACCGAGTACCGCGCCCAGCCCAGGGTGAAGTGCCTCTGACCCCGCGTGGCAGGGTGGGATGCATGGAGGGAACGTTCGAGCTGGGACCGGACGACGGGCGGCTGCTCGTCCGCACGGGCCGCAGCGGGCTCGGCCGGCGCGCCGGGCACGACCTGACCATCGAGGCCACCCGCTGGACGGCGGCGGTCGAGGCCCGTGAGCCGCGGGACGCGTCGTCCGTCGAGGTGACCGTCGACGTGGACGCGCTGGAGGTGCGCGAGGGCGCCGGCGGCGTGAAGCCGCTGACCGACCAGGACCGCGCGGAGATCAAGAAGAACCTGCGCAAGGTGCTGGACGCGCAGCGCTATCCGCGGATCACCTTCGTCTCGACCGCGGTCGGCGAGGACGCCGTCGAGGGCGATCTGACGATCATGGGCCGGGTGAAACCGGTGCGGATCGGGGCCGTCCTGGACGCCGGCCGGCTGCGCGGCGGCTTCACCGTCGAGCAGAGCCGCTGGGGCATCAAGCCGTACTCGGCCTTCTTCGGCGCGCTGCGCCTCGCCGACGAGGTCGAGATCGAGTTCGACCTCCGGCTGCCCGGCTGACCTTCGGTTCACCTCCTGGAAGATTCCGGTCTCCCCGGAAGATCACCATGCACTAGGGTGCGGGATCGTCGCATTTCCGGCATTCGATCTTCAGGGGGGACGGGGATGGTCGCTCTCAGCAGGCGGGACTTCGGCAAGGCGGCGGGGCTGGCGGCCGCGCCGGCGCTGCTCGCCGGATGTTCCTCCGGCTCGTCCAAGACCGCGCAGGCGGTCGCGGCGGCCCGCTCGTGGCAGGTGAGCGGCAGGGCGCTCGCGGGACTCGGCGGCTTCGACTCGACCCTCAAGACGTTCATGCAGCAGCGGAACATCTCGTGCGGGCAGCTCGCCGTCGTCCGCAAGGGCAAGCTGGTCCTTTCGCGCGGCTACACCTACACGAGCGAAAGCGGCCTCAAGACGCAGCCGACCTCGCTGTTCCGCATCGCCAGCATCTCCAAGCCGGTGACGGCGACGGCCGTGCTCCGGCTCGTCCAGGACGGGAAGCTCAAGCTCACCGACCGGGCCGCGACGCTGCTGGGGCTCTCCACCGCGGCCGACCCGCGGCTGAAGGACGTCACCGTGCTGCGGCTCCTCCAGCACCTCGGCGGCTGGGACCGCGACATCACGCCCGACCCGATGTTCCAGGACGCGAAGATCGCGGCGGCGCTCGGCGTCTCGCTGCCCGTCACGCGGGCCGACATCATGAGGTACGCGTCGGGCCACAAGCTCGACCACGCGCCCGGGACGCAGTACGCGTACTCCAACTACGGGTACCTCCTGCTCGGCCGGATCATCGAGAAGGTCACCGGGAAGAAGTACGAGGACTACGTCCAGCAGGCCGTGCTGGGGCCGCGCAAGATCACCCGGATGCGGCAGGGCAGGACGCTCACGAAGGCGACCGGTGAAGTGCCGTACTACTCGGCGTACACCGGGACGACCGTGTTCGACAACAGCGGCAAGAAGGTCGCCTACCCCTACGGTGCCTTCAAGCTGGAGAACATGGACGCGCACGGTGGCTGGCTGGCCACCGCCATGGACCTGACCCGTTTCGCGGGCGTCTACGACGGCGGGACGTCGGTCCTGACCTCGACGTCCATCAAGCGGGCGTTCGCCAAGCCGGAGACCGGCATCAACGGCAACGGCTATTACTACGGCTGCGGGTGGGACGTGCGCCCCGTCACCGGCGGCGTCAACACCTGGCACAGCGGGAGCCTGCCCGGGACGTGCACGCTGATGGTCCGCCGGTACGACGGCCTGTCGTGGGCGGTGCTGTTCGACCAGCGCCAGGAGGGCGACGCACCCAGTTACGACGGCATCGACCTGCTGCTTCACAAGGCCGCCAACGCGGTGAAGACCTGGCCGACCGGTGACCTGACCTCTACGTACTTCTAGCGCGGGCTGCGCGTTCGTACTGATTGTCGAGGCTTCGTGGGAACGGCATCATGCGGTGCCGTTCCCGCCAGGGCGCGTATTGGCGGACGGCGTTGAAACCGGCCGCGGTGACGATCCGTTCGACGTTCGGGCCTGGCGTAGTGGCGGGATAGACGTCCACGTGCGCGATGCCTTGGGGCAGATCAGCCGGCCTGTGGGGCGACACCAGGGTCATCGGCGGGCGGACCCTTTCGGCGGACGCCATGTCCTGTGCGTAGGCGACGAGTTCGAGGATCTCTGCGTTGGGCCCACTGTGAACGATGAGCCAACCGTCCACGTCGACGGGTTCCGATGGGGGATCGGTGAGCGTCAGCGGCAGGACCTTGTCCGAGACCGCGCGTAAGTAGGCGTGGTGCACGGGGTCGAGTTCCTCTAGGACGAACGTGCGGTCGAAACGGGGCGGTTCTGCGGGAAGCAGCGGCCGGTAGGCGTCCCAGCGCAGCAGCCGCGCCAGATGCGTCGTCCTTTTGCCGCGGGGGAGACGCGTCAGTTCGCCCTTCAACCCGGCCGGGAAGGCGTCCACGATCACTTCGTCCGGCCGCAGGGCCGCGAGGTCGGCGGTCTCCACGACCTGCCAGCCGCCCGTGACGCGCGGATCGCCGGCGAACGGCGAGCCGGTGACAACGGTGACCGGGCCGTCCAGACGGAGCGTGTGCAGGGCGGACCGGAGCCGGGTCAGATGCCCCAGCCCGTCGCCGGCCGCGTAACAGACGATCACTGGACCGAGTCGAGAACGGCGAGGTAGCCGGCCGTTTCGGCAGCCGGTGCGAAGTCCCGCCGGATCCGTTCCGCGCCCGCCGCGCCGAGCTTCGCCAGTTCTTCGCCGCCCGCCCGCGCGGCCCGGTCGATCGCCGCGCGGCAGGCGTGCGCGTCGCCCGCGGTGAACGTGAACCCGATCTCGTCGTCGGCCACGTCCGCGAGCCCGCCGCCGTCCGAGGCGATCAGCGGCACGCCGAGCGCCGCCGCCTCCAGCGCCACATTCGGCATCCCGTCGTAGAACGACGGCAGCGCGACCAGGTCACAGCTCGCGTAGACGGCCGGGAGGTCGTAGCGCTCCATGAACGGGAGGACCGAATGCGGGACGTCGTGCTCGGCCAGCCACTCCTGCACGGACTCCTCGACCTCGCCCACGAGCAGCAGGTGGAACGACTCGGAGTGGCCTGACGCCGCCAGGGCGTCCAGAAAGAAGCCCACGCCCTTCTTCACCTTGAGCTGGCCGATGAGCCCGATGGTGCGGCGCCCTGGCTCGACGTTCTCGTCCCGCCACATCCGGCCGCGCTCCCGCTCGGACGGCAGGATGCGCCACTGCGCGGTGTCGACGCTGTTCGCGACGAACGTGACCGCCGCGTCCGGGGCCAGCGCCGACACCAGCGGCGCGTGCGAGCGGGCGACGACGCAGACGCGCGACGAGGCGCGCAGCGCGTCCGACAGCACGCCGCGCCGCCGCATGGAGAAGACGCCGACGTCGATGTCGTTGCCGCGCAGCAGCGTGACCAGCGGCGCGTCCAGCAGCGCTGCCAGGACGGGCGCGGCGAGCATCGCGTACACGCCGCCGAACGCGACGAGATGGGTGTAGCCGGTGAGGTTCTCGGCCGTGATGGTCGTCCACAGGCGGCGCAGCGCGTGCTCGGGGTCGTCGCCGAGCGGGGCGGTCAGCAGCCGCCCGCCGTGCTCCCGCCGGACGCCCCACGGGCGTGCCCGGCGGGTCAGGTGCGCGACGTCCACCTCGGCGCCGGCGTCGCGCAGGCCCCGGACGATCCGGTCGCACGACTGCGCCATGCCGCCCTGGCTCGGCGGATAGTGCTCGGTGATCCACAGGACGCGGGGCATCAGCTGTCCACGAAGCCGGTGTCGTCGTCCGGCCCCCAGTCGCCCCCGGAGGAGTAGTCGTCGCCCGGGTTGAACGCCCCGCGGTCGTACTGGTCGAACGAGGAGTACCAGTAGGTGTCGCTGTAGGTGCGCGAGCTGGTCTGGTAGTAGTGGCGCCGGTACCAGCCCGTCCATGACGGATCGTGCGGGTCGTGCGGGCGATACCCCTGGGCCATGGCGCATTCGGGGCACAGGCCGCCGGGCCCGGCATGGACGGCGCAGACCGGCCGGGCGCACTGCGGGCACGCCGCCACCGCGGTCTGCCCGCAGCGTCCGAGCACGAAGAACCCGGTGGTCACGGTGCAGCGGGTCACGTGGTCCTCCTCGCGGACGAGCCCGGCGGCGTCCATCGGAACGGTTCCGTCGCCACCAGCAGGATCTGGCCGGTCAGTTCCCCCATGACGGACTGGCCGGGAAGCTTGCAGGTCGACCGGATCACGAGCCGCTTCCCCTGCTTCACCTGGACCTTCACCCAGTTCGGCGGAGGCGTCCCCGGCCGCTGGACGGCGGCGTTCTTCGCCAGCTGCCGCGTGGCCCGGACCAGATGCACGGTCTTCGTCTTGGTCTTCACCTTGACCTTGCCGCGCGGGTTGCGCTTCTTGCGCCAGCGGTACCGGACCCGGTCGGTGACCATCAGTTCCAGGACGCTGCCGTCCCGCAGTTCGGCGCGCATCCGCAGCCAGGGGTCCATCGCGAACCACTGCTGCATCGCCAGGACCGGCCGGTGGACGGGCAGGTCGAACCTCGGCCCCAGCTTCCCGGGAACGTTGGGCCCGCGCATGTCGACGGCCACCGACAGCACGCCGTCCGGCGGCATGTCGGACGCCAGCACCCGCAGCATCGGCACGACCACCTCCGGCACCCGCTCGGACAGCCGCCACCTGCGCCGCCGGATCTCGACGTGGTGCCGCGCGAGGCTCTGGACCACCGGCTCCCAGTCGTCCCGCCGCAGCGAGACGGTGAAGCCCTTCTCCAGCGTCAGCGCCTTGTGCAGCGGATGGAACCGCTCGATGGCGGCCTTCTGCTTACGCCAGAACATGACGAACCACCTTTGACGATCCTCCCCGCGGCTTGAAGCCGGGGGATCCCAACCCGGTGTGGTTGGAGCGGTAATGCCTCACGGGTTCCCGCTGGTTGGCGCTTCGTCGACCGGGCAGCCCCGAGGTCTCCACGCCCTGTGACCCGAATGTCCCCGGGCCAGTGTGTTCTTTGCCCCCACGATGTCGGCGTGCTCGCGGTGTCCGCAGGTTGTGCACAGGAATTTCGCTTGGCTCTCGCGGTTGTCGGTGTGCACGTGCCCGCAGCCCGGTTTCGGGCACGTCAGCGACGTGTAAGCGGGGTTGACGGTGATGACGGCCGTGCCGGTGCTGCGGGCCTTATTGCGGACGGCCAACTCCAGCGCGTGCCATCCCTTTGCCAAGATGGCGCGGTTCAGACCGCGTTTCTGCGCAACATTGCGGCGCGGTTCTTTCGTGGTGCCCTTGGCGGAGGAGGTCATGTTCCGGGTATTGAGCGCCTCGAGCACGACCAGGGCGTTGCCGGACACCACTGCGGCGGCGGTCTGCGCGCAAAAGTCCCTGCGTCGGTCCCGTTCACGGCGCCGGATGGCCGCGATCTGGGCCTTGCACGCCTCGCGGCGCTTGGACCCCAGCATGCGGCGGGCTCTTTGCCGTTCCAAGCGCAGTAGGCGCCGCCGCTCCCCCTCAGTGAGGAACGCACGGTCGAAGAACCGGCCTTCACTAGTGGCCACGGCCTGCACGACACCGCGGTCGATACCGACCCGGCCCCGCTCGAGGCTCACGGTCTTCTCCGGCTCACCGGTCTCCACCAGAAAACTGATCCACCAGTGGCGACCGTCGCGCTTGAGCGTCGCGGAGCGGACCGCGCCACCCAGGGAGCGGGACCAACGAAACTTCACCCAGCCGATCTTCGGAAGTCGGGCCCGGCCCCACTTACGCCCGATCCGCTCCACGCGGATCGTCTTACCCTCGGGGAACCGGAAGGCGGGTGCCCAGGAATGCCTCCCGCCCTTGCCGCGCCATCTGACCTTCCACGTGCCATGGGTGCGGCACGCCTTGTCCAGATCCATCAAGGCTTGTTGCAGGCAGTGCCCTGGCACGTCCCTGAGCCAGGGAAACTCTTGCTTTGCCTCAGCCAGCTCGTGCGCCTGCTCGCGGTAGTTGATGTACGCACCGCGCCGCCGGTAGGCGCGGCGCTGCTCCAAGGCGGTGTTCCACACCGACCGGCACACGCTCCCGATTGTGTCTGCGTATTCCTTCTGCCCGTCCTCCATGTAGGCGCGGTACTTGCGGCCAGCCAGCATGGTTCCCCCTCTCAGCGGTTCTTTTGCTCCTCCACATACCGCCGCATCGCATCCAGCGGGGCGCTGCCCAGCGTGGCGACGAAGTAGGAATTTGTCCACAGCGTGGGCAGCCGGGACTTCAGCGCCGGGTACTCCTGGCGGAGCAGCCGAGATGAGCGGCCCTTGATGGCCTTCACCAGCCGGTGAATGCCGTACTGCGGGTCCACCTCCACCAGCAGATGCACATGGTCGGGCAGCACCTCCATCTCCACCAGCCAGGCCCCCTTCTCCTCGATTACCTCGCCGATGATCTGTTTCAACCGCTCCTCGATCCCCCCACCGAGGACACGGCGCCGGTACTTCGGGCACCACACCACGTGAAAAGCGCACTGGAACGCGATGTTGCTGTTCGTTCGCAACGTCACGGCCATGGCCGACAATATACAGCAGGGTTTTATCTATCGCACAGGCGTTCGACGAAATGCCTTATATGCCACGGCTGAGGCCGGTGTCTGTGCCCCGGAAGTCCGACCGGACCCGTGCGATCGAGCGGTAGACCTCGGCCAGCCGGGCGCGCGACCGCGCCCAGGTCAGGCTGTCCTCGATGTGCTCGCGGCCCCTGCGCCCCATCGCGGCTGCCTCCTCCGGGTACTCCAGCAGGATCCGGACGGCCCGCGCCAGCTCGGCGGGACGGTCGGCCGGGACGAGCCGCCCGTGCTCCCCGTCCGCCATCAGTTCGCGGACCGCCGGCAGGTCCGAGGCGACGACCGGCACGCCCGCCGCCATGGACTCGATCACCTTCAGCGGCGCGCAGCCCTGGTCGAGGTTGCGGGTGCATCCGGTCAGCGGCGCCAGCGACACCTCGGCGTGCGCCAGCCACGCGGCCACCTCGTGGTGCGGCAGCGTGAACCTCCAGTCGATCCGCTCGGCGACCCCGAGCCGCTCGGCCAGCCGCCGCACCGGCTTGGCCCGTCGCTCCGGCACGGACGCGCAGATCACCAGCCGCAGATCCGCCAGGTCGGCGAGCCGCGCGAACGCGCGCATCAGTACGTCCAGGCCCTGCCACGGCTGCAACGCGCCGACATAGACGACGTAACGGGCTGGCGCGTCGGTGGGCCGTTCCGGAGTGTCAGAGATGTCGGCCCCGTTGGGCACGAGATGGATCTTGCCCTGAGGGACGCCCCGATCCCGGACGGCCCTGCCGATCACCTGCGACGGCACCACGACGGCGTCGCTGCGCTCCAGGCAGTGCCGCTCCAGCTCACGGATCTTGCCGAGCGTCTTCGGCGCCGCCCACGGCCATGTGTGGCTCATCTCGATGGACGGCAGCCCGTTGACCTCGTACACCACCCTGTGGCGGCGCCCGTCCGCTACGGCAGGCAGCGCGCTCCACGGGTCCCGGACGTGGCAGACCTCAAGGCTCTCCCAGTGCGGTTCGAGGTGCGCGGCCACCCAGCCGGAGAACGCCTCGGCCCGGTCGATCAGGTTCGGGATCTGCTCGTCGAACCGGGCGATCTCCCGCGACCCCTCCCGCTGGTAGCGAGGCAGGTCGCCGCCGCCGATCGTGGCGAGCAGCCCGCCGCCGTGGTGCGTGAACAGCTCGTCGGCCATCTGCGCGATGTGCACCGCCGAGCCCTTGCTCGACGGGAACCGGTCGAACGCGACATACGCCGCCCTGTGCGTCATCCGACCCCGGCTCCCTCCGCCATGGCCCGGTCTCCGGTCCGGGAGCCGCGCTGCCAGGCGATCTGCTCCGCGAGACCCCCGGCCAGGCCGGTCGTGGCCGTCCAGCCCAGCAGCTCCTCGGCGCGGGTCGTGTCGGCCCAGGTCCGTGTGGCATCCCCGGCCACCGGTGTCTCCCAGCGGATCTCCGTTCGGACGCCCAGGGCCCGCGTGAGCAGCGCGATCGCGTCACGCACCGTCACATGTTCGCGGTGCCCCACGTTGACGGCGATGCCGGGCTCCAGGTCCTCGGCCGCCGCCGCGAGCGTCGCCGCGACCACGTCCCGGACGTGGGTGAAGCTCCGGGAGTTGCGCCCGTCCCCGAACACGGGCAGCGGACGTCCGTGCAGCGCGGCCTCCACGAACCGGTGGAACGCCATGTCGGGCCGCTGCCGGGGCCCGTAGACGGAGAAGTACCGGAGCAGGACGGTCCGCAGGCCGGCGCCCGCGGCCAGGCCGGTGAGCCGCTCCACCTCGACCTTGCTGGCCGCGTAGGGGCTGGCCGGGTTCAGCCGATCGTCCTCCCGGTTCGGCCGCCGCCCCGCCGACCCGTACACCGACGAACTGGACGCCACGACCACCTTCGGCCTCTGCCCGGCAGGTCGGTCCAGGCAGGCCGCGAGCAGCCGCCGGGTCGCCCGGACGTTGTCCCGCTCCGCGATGGCCTCGCCCGCACCCCACGAGTCGCGTACGCCGGGACGTCCGGCCAGATGCACGACGACGTCCGCCGCGACGACGGCGTCCAACTCGTCCACCGCCAGATCGGCCTCCGCGGCGACGACCCCCGGCCGCGCCGCGACCTCCGCCCACGTGCGCCGCGCGACATCCGGGGCGAGCGACCGGGCGGGCGCGTCCACGGCGAGCACCTCATGGCCCGCTCCCGAAAGCGCGTCGACCACATGACTTCCGATGAACCCCGCCGCACCAGTAACGACCACCCGCACGCGGGCACTTTATCCGCCGCAGCCCAAGCCGGGACAGAGCCATGGTCCGCCTTCTCGGCTGTATCTCGGTGCTCAGCGGGGGCGGGCCACGCGGGCCTCGTCCCAGACGGGTTCCGCGGATTCGTAGACGGAGCCGTCGGCGCCGAAGATCAGGTGGCGGTCGAAGGCGCGGGCGAACCAGCGGTCGTGCGTCACCGAGAGGACGGTTCCCTCGAAGGATTCCAGGCCCTCCTGGAGGGCTTCGGCGCTGGCCAGGTCCAGGTTGTCGGTGGGCTCGTCCAGGAGGAGGAGCGTGGCGCCGCCCAGCTCCAGGAGGAGGATCTGCAGGCGCGCCTGCTGGCCTCCGGAGAGGGTTTCGAAGGGCTGCTCGGCGCAGACGTTCAGCTCGTAGCGGGCCAGGGCGTTCATCGCGTCGTTGCGGAGGCGGGCGTGCTCGGTCATGACGATCTCGCACGGGGTGCGTCCGGCCAGGTCGGGGCGGGCGTGGGTCTGCGCGAACAGGCCCGGGACGACGCGGGCGCCGAGGCGGGCGACGCCGGTGTGGGCGACGGGCTCCACCGGCGTCGCGCCGCGGGGGAGCGCTTCGGCGATCGCGGTGAGAAGGCGCAGGAAGTGGGATTTGCCCGAGCCGTTCGAGCCGAGGACGGCCACGCGCTCGCCGTACCAGACCTCTGTGCTGAAGGGCTTCATGAGGCCCGTCAGTTCGAGCCCCTCGCAGATCACCGAGCGTTTCCCGGTGCGGCCGCCGCGGAGCCGCATCTTCAGGCTCTGGTCGCGGGGCGGGACCTCGGGCGGGCCCGCCTCCTCGAACTTGCGGAGCCGCGTCTGCGCGGCGCGGTAGCGGGACGCGAAACCGTCGTTGACCGTGGCCTTGGTCCTGAGCGTGTTGACGAGTTCCTTGAGCTTCGCGTGCTCCTCGTCCCAGCGCCGGCGCAGCTCTTCCAGGCGTTCGTTGCGGTCGCGGCGGGCGGCGGCGTAGGTCGAGAAACGTCCGCCGTGGATCCAGACACGGGCCGCCTCGACGGTGACGATCCGGTCGGCGGAGCGGTCGAGGAGCTCACGATCGTGGGACACCAGGAGGACCGTCTTGGAGGTCTCCCGCAGCCTTTCCTCAAGCCATCGTTTTCCCGGGACGTCCAGATAGTTGTCGGGCTCGTCCAGCAGGAGGACCTCGTCGGGGCCGCGGAGCAGGGCTTCGAGCGCGAGGCGTTTCTGCTCGCCGCCCGAAAGCGTGCGGACCTCTCGCCAGCGGCACGAGTCGTACGGGACGCCGAGGGCCGCGACGCAGCACGCGTCCCACAGCACCTCGATCTCGTAGCCGCCCGCGTCGCCCCAGCCCGCGAGGGCCGTGGCGTAGCGGAGCTGGGTGGGTTCGTCGTCGCGCTCCATCATCGCCAGCTCGGCCGCCTCCACGGCCTCGGCCGCCTCCCGTACCCGGGGCGGGGCCAGCGACAGCAGCAGGTCGTGGACGGACGACCCGTCCCGCATGCTGCCGATGAACTGGCGCATCACGCCGATGCCGCCGCTGTGCGCGACGGTTCCGGACTGGGGCGCCAGGTCCCCGGCGATCAGCCTGAGGAGCGTCGTCTTGCCCGCGCCGTTCGGGCCGACCAGGGCGGCCGTGACGCCGTCGCCGACCCGGAACGAGGCGTCGTCCAGCAGTACCCGGCCGTCCGGCAGCACATGGCCGATGTGCCCGACCTCGACGTGTCCCATGGTGTCCGAGTCTCGGGAAGGCGCACGGAGAGCGTCAAACGAATTACGCGTCCAGAAGCGTCCGGACGTGGTCGACGACGGAGCCCAGGGCGATCTTGGACGTGTCGCCGGTGGCGCGCGCGGTCACCTCGGCCACGCCCTCGGCCAGACCCCGGCGGCCCACGGTCACCCGGAACGGGATGCCCGTCAGCTCGGCGTCGCGGAACTTCACGCCCGCGCGCTCGGGACGGTCGTCGATCACCACCTCGACGCCGGCGCCGGCCAGCCCGGCGTAGACGTCCTCGGCGGCCTTGGCCACCTCGGCGTCGTCGGACTGGGCGATCACGACGACGACCTGGAACGGGGCCACCGCCACCGGCCAGACGACGCCGCGCTCGTCGTTGTGGGTCTCGACGATCGCGGCCATCGCGCGCTCCACGCCGATCCCGTAGCTGCCCATGATCACCGGGACGCGGCGGCCGTCCGGGTCGAGCACCTCGACGCCGAGGGCGCGGGCGTAGCGGTCGCCGAGCTTGAAGATGTGCCCGATCTCGATCGCGCGCTGGATCCGCAAAGGCTCCCCGCAGCGGACGCAAGGCTCACCTTTCGAGACCTCGCGCAGGTCCGCCCACGTGCCGACGTCGATGTCGCGGCCGACGTCGACGCCGCGGAGGTGGACGTCGTCGGTGTTGGCGCCGGTGAACATGTCGCGGCGGCCCCGCAGCGCCTCGTCCGCGATCACGGGGAGGGCCACGCCGACCGCGCCGAGGCTGCCGGGCAGCGCGCCGAGGGCGTCCTGGATCTCGGCGGGATCGGCGGCGCGGATCCGGGCGGCGCCGGTCGCGTCCACGAGCTTCTGCTCGTTGAGCGGGTGGTCGCCGCGCAGCAGGACGAGGGTGAGCGTCCCGTCCAGGACGTAGACGAGCGTCTTGATCTGGCGGTCGCCCGGCGCGTCGTACGCCAGCAGGTCTTCGATGGTGCGGACGCCGGGCGTGTCGAAGCGTTCGGGAGCGTCCGGGCCGGGGCCGTCCGACGCGGGCGGCAGCGCCGACGTCGCCCGCTCGATGTTCGCCGCGTAACCGCACGCCGGGGAGTGGACGACGAGATCCTCACCGATGTCGGAAGGGCACATGAACTCGGTCGAGCCGGAGCCGCCCATCGTGCCGCTGGACGCCTCGCACGGCAGCGCCGGGATGTCCAGCCGCTCGAAGATCCGCGTGTAGGCGCCGTGGTAGGCGTCGAACGAGGCGTCCAGGCCGGGACGGTCGACGTCGAAACTGTAGGCGTCCTTCATCGTGAACTCGCGGGTCCGCATGAGGCCGCCCTTGGGGCGCGGCTCGTCCCGGAACTTCGTCTGGAACTGGTACCACTGCTGCGGGAGCTGCCGGTAGGAGTTGAGCTCCCGGGCGACGGTCGCGAAGATCTCCTCGTGCGTCATGCCGAGGGCGTGGTCGGTGCCGCGCCGGTCGCGGAGCCGGAACATCTCCTGGCCCATCAGCTCCCAGCGGCCGGACCGCTGCCACGGCTCGGCCGGGTGCAGCGCCGGCAGCAGCATCTCCTGCGCGCCGATCCGGTTCATCTCCTCGCGGATGATCTGGATGATCCTCGCCCGGACGCGGACGGCCAGCGGCAGCAGCGAGTAGTGGCCGGCGGTGAGCTGCCGGATGTAGCCCGCCCGGAGCAGCAGCCGGTGGCTCGGCGCCTCCGCCTCGGCGGGGTCGTCGCGGAGCGTGGGCACGAACATCTGGGACCAGCGCATCTCGCGAGGGTAGCGAAGGTGCCCTGACCAACGCCGATGGTCAGTACCCTTGTGTGCCGTGAGTCGAGAAGGTGTGACGCCGCAGAGCGAGGATTTCTCCGCCTGGTACAACGAGCTGGTCGTGCAGGCGCAGCTCGTCGACCGCGGACCGGTGCGCGGCACGATGGTCATCCGCCCGTACGGTTACCGGGTGTGGGAGCTGCTCCAGGCCGACCTGGACCGGCGGATCAAGGACGCGGGGCACGACAACGCCTGCTTCCCGATGCTCATCCCGGAGTCCTATCTCAAACGCGAGGCCGAGCACGTCGAGGGCTTCTCCCCGGAGCTGGCGGTCGTGACGCACGCGGGCGGCAAGGACCTCGAAGAGCCGCTGGTCATGCGGCCGACGTCCGAGACCGTCATCGGCGAGTACATGGCCAAGTGGATCGACTCGCACCGCGACCTGCCGCTGCTGCTGAACCAGTGGGCGAACGTCGTCCGGTGGGAGATGCGGCCCCGGCTGTTCCTGCGCACCACCGAGTTCCTCTGGCAGGAGGGCCACACCGCGCACATCGACGAGCCCGACGCGATGCGCGAGACGATGTGGGCGCTGGACGCCTACGCGGCCGTGGCGCGGGAGCTGGCGGCGATCCCCGTGGTGGCGGGAGAGAAGACGCCCGGCGAGCGGTTCGCCGGCGCCGTCCGCACGTACACGATCGAGGGCATGATGCGGGACGGCCGGGCGCTCCAGGCCGGCACGTCCCACTACCTCGGCACCAACTTCGCCAAGGCGTTCGAGATCCAGTACCAGGACGAGGCGGGGAAGCTGACCCACGCCCACACGACGTCCTGGGGCATGAGCACCCGCATGATCGGCGGCGTGATCATGACGCACGGGGACGACAAGGGGCTCGTCCTGCCGCCGCGGCTCGCGCCCTACCAGGTGGTGATCGTCCCGATCGGGCGCAAGGAGCAGGGCGAGCAGGCCGCCGCCGAGGCCCGCCGGCTCGGTGCGGCGATCAAGGCGATGGGCATCCGGGTGCACGTCGACGACAACCGGCCGCAGCTGTCGCCCGGGTTCAAGTTCAACGAGTGGGAGATGCGCGGCGTCCCGATCCGCGTCGAGCTCGGCAAACGCGACATCGAGGGCGGCGTCGCGACCGTCGCGCGGCGGCTCCCGACCGTGGAGGGGCAGGGCAAGGAGCAGATCCCGCTCGACAAGCTGCCCGAGCTGCTGCCCGGGATGCTCGCCGACTTCCAGTCGTTCCTGCTGGCCAGGGCCGAGAAGTTCCGCGAGGACAACACCGCCGTGGTGGACGGCTGGGACGCGTTCGCCGCGCAGGTCGCGACCGGCTGGGCGCGGGCGTTCCACTGCGGCGAGACCGCGTGCGAGGACGACATCAAGGCCGAGACCGCCGCGACCCCCCGCGTCATAGCGGCCGACGCGCCCGAGGAGACCGGCGTCTGCGTGAAGTGCGGCCGGCCGTCCGCGTACGGCAAGCGCGTCATCTTCGGCCGGGCGTACTGAGACCGGGACGGCCGGGCGTCAGATGTCCCCCGACGCCCGGCCGCTCGCGTGCACCCTGGTGAGGTACGGCTGGACGAACCACGCCCAGCCGCACAGCAGCAGGACGACCACGACCGTCGTGACGACCGCCGCCGCCCCGTCGGACAGCGCGTGGACGATCAGCGTCGTGGACGCGGTGATCGAGACCGCGAGCGCGAAGGCGCCGGCGATCCCGAACCGGTTGGCGCGCCGGATCAGCAGCGCCTTCTGGTCGAGCTGGAACAGGATCCGGTGCTGGAACACCGGGGCGATGAAGCAGATCGACGCGAGCGCCGCCCCGAACAGCGCGACGTAGAACAGCGCCTTGCCGGTGCCGTCCACCTTCGCGTCGAAATTGGCGGAGAACGGGACGGTGAGCAGGAACGCGAACAGCACCTGCACGCCGGTCGTCGCCACGCGGAAGCCCTGGAGAAGTTCCATCAACTGCCGGTCGAGACGTTCGTGCTCGGTCTCGTTGCGGGGCTTGTCCGCGGGATTGACGGTCATGGTTGGCCCTTTACCCGACAAATCGACCATCAGTCCGGGCAGGTCACTTGCGGGGCGGCTCCGCACGTCTAACCGAGGGTGGGCGGCTCCACGCGCAGCGCGAGCATCGACACGTCGTCGCGCAGGTCGCTGTCGCAGAACTCCAGCAGCGCCCGCTCCACGGCGGCGAGCATCTTGTCCGGCGGGGCGCCGGCCTGCCCGGCGAGCGCCTCCAGCAGGCGCTCCTGGCCGAACTCCTGCCGCACCATGTCGCACGCCTCCAGCACCCCGTCCGAATGCAGGATCAGCGTGTCGCCGACGCTGAGGTCGATCGTGTCGAGCCCGGCCTCGAAGTCCTCGAACAGGCCGAGCGGGACGCCGCCGCGGGACGCCGACCTGATCACGCCGTTCGCGCGCACGACGATCGCCGGCGGGTGACCCGCAGTGCCGAGCGACACGATGATCCGCTCGGTCTCCAGCGTCAGGCCCGCCATCACCGCGGTGACGAACCGGTCCTCGTCCAGCAGGGCCTCGTTCACGATGCCGAGGACGTCCCCCGGACGGGCCTTCCACCGGGACGCGAGCCGGACGCAGTGCCGGGCCGTCGCGGTCACGGCCGCCGCGTCCTCTCCCTTGCCGCACACGTCGCCGAGGACAAGCCCCCAGCCGCTCTCGGTGCGGAACACGTCGTAGAAGTCGCCGCCCACGTCCGAGCCGTGCGTGGCCGTCAGGTACCGCGCGGCGACGCTCACCCCCGGAATGGCCGGGAGCTTGCGCGGCAGCAGCCCGGCCTGCAGCGTGTCCGCGACCTCGGCGCGGCGCCGGTACAGCCGGGCCGCCCGGATCACCAGGGCCAGGTAGCGGCCGAGCCGCTGGACGACCCCGAGGTCCATCAGGTCGAACGGGCCGTACTCGCCGCTCGCCGCCAGCGTGATCGTGCCGATGGCTCGGTCGCCGTCCTCGATCGGGACGCTCAGCACCGACGTCGCGCCGATCTTGCCGCACACGGGCTGCCCGTCCGGGCACACGCCGAGCACGTCGAGGTTCTCCACGTGCGGCCGGAGCGCGCTCTGCCGGGTGACGAACACGCTGTAGGGGAGGGTGTCCTCCGCGGGGTCGACCTCCTCCAGCATCCGCGCGGCCTCGACGGACCGCTCGTCCTCCGGGCCCATCACGACCTGGCGGCGCAGGTCCGGCGCGGTGCCCGCCGCGTGGATGCCGCCCTGCGGGGGCGCGCCCGGGCCGCCGTTCGGACCCGTCAGATCGATGAACGCCCAGTCGGCGAGCTCGGCGGCCAGCAGCCGGGCGCACCGCCGGACGGCGACGGTCTCGTTGAAGACCGGCTCGTCCAGCAGCAGTTCGCTCGCGGTGGCGAGGACGTCCATCCGGTGGACGATCGTCGCCACGGCCTCGTCGTCGCCCGGCCCGCCGCCCTCCGCGGTCCGCACCCGGGTGGCCCCCGCGCCCTTGGACCTGGCCGCCGGGTCGTCGGCCGGGGTGGTCGTCGGACCCGCGGCCACCACGACCATCGGGTCGGGTTCGCCGCGGATCCACACCCGGGCCAGCGTCACCACGGCGTCGATCGGGTGGTCCCGGCCGAGAAAGCGGACGTTGACGCGGCGGCGCTGCCCGGTCCGGACCACCGCCGCCAGCTGCGACCGCACCGCGGCCCGGGTCGCCATGTCGCAGAACGCCGTGAACTGCTTGCCGGACACGTATCCGGACGACGTGCCGAGCAGCTGCGCCGCCTGCCGGTTGACGCGGCGGACGCTGGTCGTCCGGTCCAGCAGGAAGAGCGGCACGGGGGCGTCCTGGAAGACGGTCCGCAGCACCCGCCGCTCGCTCTCGGCGGCGGCCGACCCGCCCGGTTCGCCGGTGTGCTCGCCGCCCATCGTCCGCAGCACGGTCAGCGCCAGCTCGAGCTCGACCAGGGCCGCGTCCAGCGTGGCGCGCAGGTCGGGTTCGGGCACGCCGGCGGCCTGGCGCAGCTCGCCGATGCGTCCTTCGAGATCCGAGATCTCCCGCAGCAGGGACTCGGGTTCGAGCTGGTCAGGCTGATCGTGCATCTGGTCTCCCTCTCGTCCGCGTCACACGGTGGAACCAGGACGGCTTCCGCCCGTACCGGGCCGGACCACGATCTACGGGGCCGCCATTGGCAGCCTATGCGCCTCGCCCACCACTAGGGCAGCCCCTGCTGACCGACGATACGCTGGGCGAGCGCGGTCAGCTTCACGTGACGCGTCTGCGAGATTCGGCGCATCTCGGCGAACGCCTCGTCGGCGTCGCAGCCGAGCGCGTGCATCAGAATGCCCTTGGCCTGATCGACGACGGCGCGCGCCTCGACCGCGGCCTGCAGCTGGACGGCGGTGCGGTGCACGTCGTCGTACTGCCGGGTGTTGGAGACCGCGGCGGTGCCCTGCGCGACCAGCAGGGACGCGAGCGCGTGCCGGCCGTGCCCGAGCGACTTCGGGGTCACCCCGTACAACGTGAGCGTGACGAGGACGGGCGGATTCACGTGCGGGGTCGTGGTGAAGCATCGCACCCCGCGGCGGAGCATGTCCGACATCGCCTCGGGCCAGCGGGTCTCGGCGAGGATGTCGTCGGAGGTCAGCGCCCGCCGGTCCCGGACCACGTCGAAGATCGGCCCGTGCCCGCGGGACAGCTGCCGGTCGGTGACCTCGGCGAGGTCGGGATGGCTGGCCGCGGCGGCCAGCGGCTCCGGACGGGGCTTGCCCGGCGCCGGAGCGGCCTCCGGCCCGGAACCCGGCGCGGGGATGTGCGGGACGTCGGTCACCGTGTCCGGCGGCAGGCCGAACCCCGGACCCGGATCGCTCCCGGCCGCCTCGGGAAGCGCCCAGCGCACGCTCGCCGCGCCCGCGCAGCCGGCCACGGCACGCGCGGCGAGCTCGGTCACCCGGTGCAGGGTGCCCACGTCCGAGGACTCCCCGACCACGCCCAGCCGGGCGATCTCCAGGGCGAGCTGGTCCGTCAGGACCGTTTCGGTGGGCGTCACCCCTCCGAGATTATCCTGGCCTGTGGACTGCGGCGATGCCTGTCCCGGCACACGGACCTGATGCTTCATGGGGGGTCCTAATTGTTGGGCGGGGCCTTGCTGATCTCGGGGAGGGGGCCGACCTCCCCGTTCGCCACCGACAGGTCGCCGATGGACACGATGCCGACGGGGCGGTGGTCGGCGTCCACGACCGGCAGCCGCCGGACGGCCTGTTCGCACATGAGTCGCGCCGCGGTGTCGGTGTCGTCCTCGGGGCGGACGGTGGTCAGCTCGGCCGTGCACACGTCACCGAGGTGCGTCAGCGCGGTGTCGCGGCTCTCCGCCACCGCGCGCACCACGATGTCCCGGTCGGTGACCAGCCCGCAGAGCTGTCCGGCGTACGTGACCAGCACATCGCCGATTCCTTCGTCCCGCATGACGCGGGCGGCCTCGTACAGCGTCGCGTCCAGCGGCAGGGAGAGGGGTGCCGCCGTCATCACGTCGCTGACCCTGGGTGGCATCGCGCGCACATCCTCCCGACTCGCCGGCGGCTCGCGTGGCCTGTGTGCGCGCCCTACCCACGGTCGGCGCGCCTATTCGGACGGTTTCCCGATCGGTCGCCGGGCCGCACGGCTCAGAACGCGAAGACGGTTCCGGTCCGTGACCGCATGACGCAGTCGTTGCCGTACTCGGCCCGGAAGCGGGCGGGTCTTCCACGCCACCGTCCCTCCGCGCGGGCGACGACGGGAGCGTAGACGTCCGTGCACATCCGGCCGTCCGGCGCGTGCGCGAACCTCCCGCCCGACCCGCTCAGCTCCAGGCACGCCCGCGCCGGCTCGGGGTGCTCGCCGCCGGGCGGATCGCAACGCAACGTGACCGCCCTGGTCCCGGACGTGTTCTCGCCGGGATGCGTGACCGAGAGCCGCAAGGACGTCCCCGAATCGGAAGGCGTGGCCGCCACGAGAGCAACCAACGCACCCACGATCACACCGGTCGCAAGATTCGGCATCGACACTCCCGACAATGAGGGGTTGTCGCTTATTGTATCGATGCGATGACAGAACGTGCGCGAAATCGAACGATCCCGCAGCCACGGGGCAGCTGCGGGATCACGTGCTTGCTGCGGTTCTCAGAACGTTCAGGCGGCCAGAGTGTGCGCGGCGCGGTTGTGGGTGCTGAGGGACTCGCGGAGCTGCTTGCGGCCGCGGTGCAGGCGGGACATGACGGTTCCGATGGGGGTGCCCATCATCTCCGCGATCTCCTTGTAGGCGTAGCCCTCGACGTCCGCGAGGTAGACGGCGTCGCGGAAGTCCTTGGGGAGGGCGCGAAGGGCGTCGACGACCTGGGAGTCGGGGATGCGGTCCAGGGCCTCGGACTCGGCGGACCGGAAACCGGACGTGAGCGACTCGCCCTGCGCGATCTGCCACTCCTCCAGCTCCTCGGAGCCGGCGCGCTGGGGCTCGCGCTGCTTCTTGCGGTAGGTGTTGATGAAGTTGTTGGTGAGGATGCGGTGCAGCCACGCCTTGAGGTTCGTGCCTTCCTGGAACTGGTGGAAGTTCACGTAGGCCTTGGCCAGGGTCTCCTGGACGAGGTCCTCGGCGTCGGCGGTGTTGCGGGTCATGCGGACGGCGCTGGCGTACAGCGGGTCGGCGAGCGGCAGGACGTCGCGCTCGTAGCGCCGCGTGTTCTCGATCGTCGCGGTGCCCTTGGCGTCGCGGCCGTTGTCGACCTTGGTGTTGCGGCGGACAGGTGTGGTGACAGCGGTCATCGTCGCTCCCCGTGGTAATGCCTCGTGAGAGGCCGGTTGCATGGCGCGTGTTCGGGGGCACGCGCGGACCGGGCGGAAAACCGCCCCCCGTCAACTGGTACGTGCCACCGTTCCCGGCGGGTTCGGTAGAGCCTCGGCCTCGCATGGAGGGTCGGCCGAGGGTGCTGCGCGCTTCGGCTATTGCCAGAGCGACCCCGCATCTTCGGGACGTCGCGGGCTGTGCCCGATCTGGCGCCTCCCACCCGCCGGTGGGTCTTCCTGGTATGTAAGACGCCTGGAACGGGCCAAAAGGTTGCCATGAGTTTTCGTGTCGTCCATCACACCGGGTGGCGAGACGGACGAACCGGTACTGATCAGAAGGTATAAGGCGCGGATTCCGGGGGCGTTCCGCGTTCGGTCACGGGGTGGCGAGATGACCCGCCAGGACGGCCGGGACGAGCCGTGCCGCGAACTCCTCCGGCGCGGCGGGCAGCCCGGCGCCCGCCGCCACCGTCTCCGGGCCGGCGAGCCGGGTCAGGAACGCGTGCTGCTGACACCCCCCGAGCAGGGCCGCCGCGATGAAGGGGAGCGGCGCGCCGTCCGCGAGCCGTCCGGCCTTCTGCTCGGCCTCCAGATAGCCGATCAGGGCGGAGTGGCCCATCACCGGACCTGCCATGGGGCCGCCGGGCGGCCCCGCCGGGGGACCGCCCGGCGCCCCAGGGGGCAGCGGCCCGGCTCTGTGGCCACCGCCGTTCCGCGCGCGTGCCTTGGCGGCGGCCTCGTCCTGTGCCTTCACCGGGCCGTTGTCCCTCAGCCATGCGATCAGTTCCGGGTCGGCCAGGACGGGGCCGGTCATCGGCAGCAGTTCGCCGTAGAAGGCGACCATCTGCGCGGCAAGGCGGATGAGGTTCTCCTCCACCGTGTTCTGCCCGGCGGACCCGAGGAGGGTCATCATCGCGGTGCGCGCCGTCCCGGTCACCTCGGCCAGGGCCGCCGCGAACAACGCGGTCTTGTTGGCGAAGTGGTTGTAGAGGCTGCCCTCGGAGACGCCCGCGGTGCGCGCGATCTCCTTGGTCGTCGCGGCGACGATCCCGCGTGCCTGGATCACCGTGACCGCCGCGGCCAGGATCCGCTCCCGCATCGGTTCCGCCCGTGCTGCCAAACCCCGTGTCACCTCACCTTCCACCGTGGACGTTAGCACGCCCAGGAGCAATGAGTGAGCGCTCACCCGGTCCATTTTCGCGGACTTCCGGCGATCTTGTCTCACAGCAGGTAACTTCCCCTTCACCGCGCGTTGCCGGGAAGCTTCGAGCGTCGTTTCCGCTCGGGTGAGGGGGACCGCATGGTGATCGCGGACCTGCTGGGAGTGGCGAGGATGACCGCCATCACGCTGGACGGGCGTGGGCGCATCAGCCACTGGGACGACACCGCCGCCGACCTGTTCGGCGCCGCCCGGCCGCAGGCGGTGGGGCGCCCGCCCGCCGCCCTGCTCGGGCTTCCGAGGGAGCATCGCGGCGCCTTCGAGCCGGAGGTCTTCGGGCACGTCTGGTGCGGGACCTGCACCCTACGGCGCGTCGACGACGGCGAACCGGCCGAGGTCGGCTGGTGGGTCTACCCGATCGACGGGGACCCGGGCGACCACGGCGTCCGGGTCCTGGCGCTGGCCGCCGACCTGCGCCGGCTCCGCCGCGACGGGATCGGCATCACCATCGGCGACCTCCTGCTCGCCCCGCCCGACTCGGCCGGGCCGTCCGACGGCGCCGCCCGCCGCCCGGCCGCCGCCCGGCTGCTGCGGGTCGAGCCGACCCTCGCGGCGCCGTCCGGGGACGAGCCCGACCGGTGCGCGGGCCCGTTCGCCGGCCGCCTCGCCGAGCTGCTGACCGCACTGGACCGGGCCGCGTCCGAGAAGATCACCTCGCAGGTGCTCGGCTTCGGCTGCCCGGCGGTCTCGCTCGGGCTGACCATCCGGCTGCCCCTCGTCCCGCACACGCCGTCCGCCCCGCACGCGGGTCTCACACCCCGGGGAGGCGCCGCGCCCCGCGCCGGCGGCGGCGCGCAGCCGAGGAGGGGGCCGGGGACGTCCGGGACCGCGGACCGGCCGCCGCCCACCCGCCGGGACGTGTCGCGCTCGCTGGAGCCGCTCGCCTACCTCGGCGCGGCCGGCGAGCAGATCGGCAGCTCGCTGGACCACCTGCACGCAGCGCGGACGCTCGCCGAGGTGGTCGTGCCGCGGCTCGCCGACTTCGCCGCCGTCGAGCTGCTCGAACGCGTCGTCGCCGACTCGGCGCCGCCCGCCGACGAGGTCGACGAGACCACGCCGATGCGCCGCGTCGCCGTCGCCCACAACGACGAGCCCGGACGCTGGGAGGAGGCCGTCCCCGAAGGCGAGGCGCTGTTCCTGCCGTCCGGCACGCCGTTCGTCCAGGCGATGCGGACGGGGCGGCCCGTCCACATCCCGTGCGTCGACCCCGAGCGGGCCGCGCGGATCGCCGCCGTGTTCGGCGACCGCGACCTGCGGCCGCTGTTCACCGGCCGCGCGCTGCTGGTCGTCCCGCTGATCGCGCGGGGCCGGGTGCTCGGCACGTTCAAGCTGCTCCGCAAGCCCGACCGGCCCGGGTTCGACGAGCTCGACCTCGCCATGGTCGACGAGCTGGCCCGCCGCGCCGCGCTCTGCGTCGACAACGGGCGGCTGTACCGGCGCGAGGTGAAGGTCGCCGAGGAGCTGCAGCGCAGCATGCTCCCGGACGACCCGCCGGACGTCGCCGGGGCCCGGGTCCGCTACCGCTACCGGCCCGCCGGGCAGGCCGCCCAGGTCGGCGGCGACTGGTTCGACGCCATCCCGCTGCCCGGCTGCCGGCTCGGCATCGTCGTCGGCGACGTGATGGGGCACGGCCTCACCTCAGCCGCGATCATGGGGCAGCTGCGCACCGCCGTCCGCACCCTCGCCGCCGAGGACATGCGGCCCGCCCGGCTGCTGCGCCAGCTCGACGGGCTCGCCCGCCGGCTCGGCGAGGACTACCTCGCCACCTGCCTGTTCGCGGTGTACGACCCGGTCGAGCGGCTGTGCACGCTCGCCAACGCCGGGCACGTCCCGCCCGTGCTGGTCTCGGCGGACGGTGAGAGCCGCGTCCTGCCCGTCCCGTCCGGCGTGCCCGTCGGGGTCGGCGGAGAACCGTTCGAGACGATGGAGGTCAAGGTCGAGGACGGGTCCCAGCTCGTGCTGTGCACCGACGGGCTCCTCGAACGCCGCGACCGCGACATCGACACCGGGCTGGAGGAGCTGCGCGACCGGCTCGCCGGGGCGTCCGCCGACCTCGACGGCACCTGCGACGACCTGCTCGACACGCTCCCGGCGCCCACGCCCGCCGACGACATCGCCATCGTCGCGGTCGGCTTCGACGGCATCCCGGCCGACGACGTCGTCAGCTGGGAGCTCGAACCCGAGCCGGGCTCGGTCCCGTGGATCCGCGGCCAGGTCGCCTCCCGGCTCGCCGGCTGGGGCCTCGGGGCCCTCACCGACACCGCGCAGCTCCTCGTCAGCGAGCTCGTCACCAACGCCCTCGTGCACGGCGCCGGATCCCTCGGCGTCCGCCTGATCAAGGGCCGGACGCTGCTCTGCGAGGTGCACGACGACGGCGCCGACATGCCGCATCTCCGGCACGCCGACGCCACCGACGAGTCCGGCCGCGGGCTCCAGCTCGTCAGCCACCTGTCCACCCGCTGGGGCACGCACCGCACCGAGGAAGGCAAGATCGTGTGGTTCGAGCAGCGCATCCGGCCGTGCTGATCACCGTGGTCGTGGGCCCGCCTCGCGATTCTGAGAGGTAAATGTCCCGTTCGCGCCAGATACTTTCCAACCTCCCCTTCGTTCTGATCGAAGGTGTCGCCGTTCATCGAGGCCCACCGGGGGACGAGTTGGGTGAGGATCTGACGCTGCCGGTTCCGGAGACGCTTTACGGCACGTACGCCGTGGCGCTCGCCGAACCGATCCCCGACCCCGCCGCCCTCGCGCACGGCGAGGTGACGCGGCGCACCTCGCCGCCGCTTCGAGACCTCGTCCTCGGAATGCTCGACAGCCCCATGCTCACCCTCGACCAGCGGCCGGCGGAGGGCTTCCCGCCGCTGCCGGGCGAGCTGCTCGCCGCGTACGGCGGATCCCCGTCCACCCTGGAGGCCGTCGACGCCGCCGCGCACGTCCTCGCCGTCCGCGCCGCGTACCGGCCGGGCCGTCCGCCCGCGCACGAATGGGCCGCCCGCGCCGTCGCCGGCGCGCTCGGCGCCGCCACGGACTCCCCGGTGATCGACGTCTTCACCCCGCAGGTCCTGCCGCGGGACCGCCTCTTCCGCTCCCTGCCGGGGCCCGGCGGCACGATCAGGCTCACCGACTGGATGCTCCTTCCGCACACCTCCGGCCGGAGCGGTTTCTATTTCACCACCAAGGGGCTCGCCAGATTCGGTCTCCCGGAACTGCAGACGGAGAACGTCCCACCCGGCCTCGTCGAGCCGTGGGGGCGGCTCCTGAACGGCCTCGCCCGCCGCGTCCTCGACCTCTGGCTGGACGAACTGCCCGCCGGTGAACAGCCCCTCGTGGTCGAGATCCCCGAGATCGTCTCCGTCGGTCTCCAGGACATCGCCGCCGCTCAGGGCATCGACGAGCCGATGCGGCGCGAGGTGTCCGTCCGGCTGCGGCTCGACCGGGAACCGCGTCCCGTCCTCACCGTGCTGCCCGCCGAGGACGGCCCGGACCGCCTCGACGCCTTGTGCGCCGCCCTCTTCGGCGCCCCCCAAAGCCACCGCTGAACTTGCCGATGATCTTGAAGTCGGCGCAGGATCGACACCGTGAGATTCGGCCCGCGTGACCGTCGCAGCCCCGAACCCGAGGACCCCGGCCCCCCGGAGTCCTCCGACCCCGAGGACGCCGGCCCCCGCCAGGGCCCCTATCCCGGGGACGTCCACGTGGCGGGCAGGAGCACCACCCCCGCCTCGAACGACCCCCCGGCCGACTGGGTCCCCGTCCAGCCCCCACCGGACACCGAGGGCGAGCCGCAAACGCCACGGGACCCCGGCGCCACCCAACCGACCTCACCCTCGTGGACCCCCTACGAACCAGGTGTCTCCCCGACACCCGGCGACCCGCCCCCACCAGACTCGTGGACGCCCCCGGCCCCCAGCCCCGGCCCCTCGGAGGCCCCATGGCCGGGCGCTCAGCCAGGCGAACCGACCTCATCCTGGACGCCCTACGACTCGGCCAGACCCGGCGCTGCCCCCACGCCCGGCCCAACGCCACCAGAGCCCGCCCCGGACGAACCGCTGCCAGGACCAAACCCGCAACCAGCCCAGCCGCCGTCGTGGACGCCTCATGAGTCGGGCGCCGCATCGGAGCCTGGCTCAGTGTCGCCGGAGCCCGCCTTCGACGAGCCGTTGCCTGGGCCGCGCCTGCAGCCGGGCTCGGCGTCGTCAGGATCGCCGTCCTGGGCGCCTTATGAGTCGGGCGGTTCGCGCGGACCCGGCGATGCCCCTGCGTCCGGCTCAACGCCACCAGAGCCCGCCCCGGACGAACCGCGCCCGCAGCCGGGCTCGCCCCCGTCGGAGCCGCCGTCGTGGGCGTCTTATGGCTCGGGTGGCTCGGCAGGGTCTGGTACTGCATCGGGGCCTGGCTCAGCGTCGCCGGAGTCCGCCTTTGACGAGCCGTCGCCTGGGCCGCGCCCGGAGCGGGGCTCGGCGTCGTCAGGATCGCCGTCCTGGGCGCCTTATGAGTCGGGCGGTTCGGGCAGACCCGGCGATGCCCTTGCGTCCGGCTCAACGTCGCCAGAGTTCGCCTCGGACGAGCCGCTGCCCGGGCCGCGCTTGGAGTCGCCGTCGTGGGCGGGCGACCAGTCGGCTTCGGGGCGGCGGGCGGGGCGGCATGTGCGGGGGGACGATGAGCCGTTCCTGCCGGGGAAGGGGCTGTCGGCCGAGCCGCCGCCGGTGACCGTGCCGCGGCCGCGGTGGGCGCCGGTGGTGCGGCCCGGGCCGATGGCGGATCCCGAGCGGCGCCGCGCGATGGCGGACGCGTTCGTGGCGGAGTTCGTCGGCAGCACCACGTGGCGGGCGACGCTCGCGGTGCTGGAGAGCGCGTTCCCCGGGCTCGGGTTGGCGGCGACGCTCTCGCGGCGCCCCGATGAGCTGTGGCGGACGATGGACCCGCTCGACCGGACGGCGGCGGCCAAGCTCGGGGTGCCGGCGTGGCTGGACGACGCCGGGATGGTGTTCGACCTCAGCGCCCGGCTGGGCGTGCGGCCGGTGCGGGCAGCGACGCCGGAACGGTCGCGTCCGGCGCGCGCGTCCAGGCCGTACGCGGGCGCCTTCGTCGTCGACACGCTGGATCCGCTGCGCTACCACCGGGCCGTGGGCGGGCCGCGGGCGCCGCGCGACCTGCCGGGGGAGGGGACGCTGCCGGTCCCGTCCGCGGCGGAGGACGACGACAGCGGCGTCGTGATCGTCGCGAACCTGACGTCCGCGGGCGTCCGGGTGCTGGACTCGGCGGTGCTCTGGAGGTACGCGGGCCGGGTCGTCACCGGGACGCTGCTGGAACCGGGCCGCCCGGGGTCGCGGGCCAGGGCGCGCAGCGCGCTGCGGGCCCTGCGGCGCGTCGTGTTCGTCGATCCGGAGCTCGGGCTCGGGCTGTGCCTGCAGATCGACGCGGCGCGTGTCCCGCGATGCCTGCTGGCGTTCAGCGTGGACCGGGCGGACGGCGCGCCGCGGTTCGTCAGGTCCTGATCAGTCGTCCGAGCGCAGCCAGGACAGGTCGCGCTGCCGGTCGGCCGGAAGCTCGCGGATGTGGTCCACGAGCTGCCACGGCTCGGTCGGCGGCGTGCCCTCGTCCGGCAGCACGCCGCACAGCAGCGCGCTCTGCGTGCCGACCGCGACGAACGGGCCGAACTGCGCGACCCCGCCGCCGCGCAATGACGCCAGCTCGGCGAGCAGCGCGTTCACGGCGGACGCGTCCTGCGGGTCGTACAGGCCGCGGACGTAGGAGAACAGGTCCTCGGCGAGGACGTCCGGGCGGCGTCCGGACATCTGGTAGACGGTGCCCCAGTAGGTGCCCGTGGCCTGCGCCGACCGCTGGTCGCGAACGCGGACCCGCAGCCCGCACTCGGCGGCGCACTGCTCGTACGCCTCGGCGAGCAGCGCCTCGCCCTCACCCTCCTCGCTGAGCAGGACGCCGGTGACGACGCCCTCCTCCCGGTCGAGGCGGTCGAGCATCTCGCGGTTCAGTTCCGCGACGTCCTGCTCCACCGCGTCGAGGGAGCGTGCCAGCGCGTGCTGTGCGTCCCGGTCGAGGTCGACGCCCGCCATCTCCTCGGAGAGGTCGCCGAACTGCTTCTCCAGCCGGTCCACCCGGCCGGTGACGGAGTCCAGCCTTTCGACGAGGTCGGTGGGCGGGCCCTCCGGCTGCGGCGGCGGGATCGGGATGCCGACCGGCTCCGTCGCCTCGTCGACGACCTGCTTGAGGGCGTCATGCTCCCTGGCGAGCTCGTTCAGTTGCTTCCGCAGGTTGCGCAGTTCCGCCTGGGCCTGGGGGAGCCGTTTGTCGGAGGCCAGGTAGAGCTCGCGTCCGGCGATCGCAAGGCAGAGCAGGACCAGGATCACGGTGGTCATGTGACTCCTCGGGAAGCGGGCTGCGCTCTCGACGATAACCACCCGTGGCCGCATTGGCCGAGTGCGCGACGGATCTCGTCCGAAACGCCCTCATTTCCTGGGCGGCGCGCCCCGCCGGCGTCAGCCGAAGAGGCCGCCCAGCAGACCGCCGAGGACTTCCGCGGCACCGCCCGCGAGTTCGCCGGCCACGTCGCCCGCGATGTCCCCGGCGATGCCGCCGGCCGCGTCCGCGATCATGTGGCCGGCGACGTCGCCCGCGTACCCGGCGACGGCGTTGCCGAACGCGTCCACGGGGGCGCCGGCGACATATCCCGCGACGTCGCCCACCGCGCCGATGGCCACACCGCCGGCGATTCCGGCCGCGGCCGCGCCGCCGACCAGTCCGGCCGCGGCGACGCCGTGCCCGTGGTGGCCGCGATGCCCGTGATAGCCGGGCGGACCGTGATGGACGTGCACCGGCGGCGGGCCCGGGTGCCCGGGCGCGGCGGGCGGATAGGGGGCCGGGCCCGGCGGAGCGGGCGGAGGCGGCCCGGTGTGGGCGGGCGGCGCGTACGGCGCCGGACCTGCGGGCGCGGGAGGCGGCGTCGCGCCGGGCGGCATGGGCCCAGGCGGCATGGCGCCCGGTGGGGTGACGTGCCCGGGCGCGGGAGGCGGACCTCCGTGGCCGGGCATAGGAGAGTGCGCAGGCGGGACGCCATGGCCAGGCGCGGGAGGCGGACCGGGCGGGCCCACGTGGCCGGGCGCCGGAGGCGGGCCGGGCGGGCCCGCGTGGCCGGGCGCGGGAGGCAGGCCGGGCGGGCCCGCGTGGCCGGGCGCGGGAGGCGGGCCGGGCGGGCCTCCATGACCGGGCATGGGGGAGTGTGCGGGTGGTGCGCTCGGAGGGGGCGGCGGGAAGGCATGGCCCGGCGCGCCACCCTGGCCCGGTGCGGCGCCGGGAGCGGGCGCGTTGGACGGGCCCGGCGGGTACCCGGGGCCGGGGCTCGCCATGGGAGCCGGCTGCCGGCCGGGGTCGGGTGCGGGCGGCGGGAACTGCGCGTTGCCGTGCTGCCCGTACTCGCCCGGCCCGCCATAAGCCGCCGCGGCGGGCTGCCCGGGGGGCGGAGGCGGGAAGCCCGCGGGCCCGCCGGGCGGTGGCAGCGGCGCCTGACCCGGAGGTGGCGGCGGGGGCGCGCCATGGGCGGAGGGGCCCGGGCGGGACGACCGCGGCAGCGCGACGGCGGCGTCCAGCCACTGGCCGATCTTGGCGTTCCAGTCCGTCTCGGCGGCCTCGGCGTGCGGCACCCGGAAGACGCCGAACGACTCGTCCTGCGGAGTGTCGCGGTCTTCGGCGCGCAGGACGAACGCCATGGCGCTCGGGCTGGCGACGAAGCTCAGCCCGACCTTCTCGATGCGGCCCTCGAACGCCGTCGGCGGGTTGAGGTGGATCTCCTGGTGGAACGGCAGCTGCTGGGAGACGCCCCGCAGTTTGGACGACTCGAACGTCACGTTGGTGATCTGGAAGCCGAGCTGCGCGATCGCGGCGAGCACCCACTGCTGCGATTCCAGCGGCTCCACCGAGATCGGGTCGACGTCGCCGGGATCGGGCTGGCCCGCCAGGTCGACCTCGGTGCACATCCCGATGGTGAAGCCCGGGAGCTCGTGGCCGAGGACGGTGGTGAACGGCAGCTCGTACGGCAGCGGGATCGAGAACGACAGGTCGCGCTGCCCGCCGGGGTCCAGCCGGAAACCGCGGGTCAGGGCGCCGCGGTACACCTCGGGCCCGGCGGTCTCGCCCCCGTACCCGTCCCGCATGCGCGGCATCAGCGCCAGCGTCACATGCCGGACCTCCGCGGGCCCGGAACCGCCGCGCAGATGCACCTTGCCCGCCACGACCCCGCCGGGCTTGCAGTTCGGCTCGGCCAGGATCGTGTCGACGGACGGCCCGCCGCCTGCCATCTGCCCGTAGGACACAGGCCGTTCCCCTCTCCCGACGCGGGGCACTCCCCGCGCATCTCCGCCCGCGCGACGCGGGCCGCGCACATCGGCCCGCTCAAGTTAGACCTAGTCCACCATGCCATCGGTTCACGCCGCGAAGCGGAAACAAGCCCATTTTCCGCGCCGCCTCCGCCCCGCCGAGCGCCCCGCGGCCCCAGGTTGGGCCTGCCTGGTACACGATTTGCCGCAAGCCCCAAGCCCCAAGCCCCAAGCCGCACGCCGCACGCCGCACGCCTCAAAGCCGCAAGCCGTGGGGGCGCAGGGGTGTGGCGTTGTGGTTGCTTGGCGTCGTTGGGGCCACTGGTCGTGTGGGGCGTGTGGTGGCACCTGCCCGGATGGGGGCGCGGCTACTTCTCCTTTGTGGGTTTCAGCCGCACCTCGCCGGGCGCCGGTGTGTGGCGTTGTGGTTGCTGGCGTTGTCGGGGCCGTGGGGCGTGGGGCGACGTCTGCCCGGGTGGGCGGCTACTCCTCCTTTGAGGTGACGGTGACGGTGGCGTAGCCGAGTTTCTCCAGTGGCTCGCGGATCTGGGCGGCGTCCCCGACGGCGATGACGGTCAGGGCCTCCGGGTCGACGTGCTTGCGGTAGGCGTGGGCCACGCCGTCGGGAGTGGAGGTGCGCACGGCGGCCAGGTAGGCGCTCGGGTAGTCGGCGCCCAGGCCGTTGGCGGACACGTCGGCCAGCTCGGCGGCCACGGAGCGGGCCGTCTCGTACTCGGCGGGCGCCCGGTCCGCCAGCGCGCGGACGGACGAGCCGTGCTCGTCGGCGTCGATGCCCCGGGAGACGATGCCGCGCAGCTCGGTCAGCGCGTCGGCGACGGCGTCGGCGGTGACCTCGGTGTGGACGGCGCCCTGGGCGATGAACAGGCCGCAGTGCCGCATCCGCAGGAGGCCGGCGCGCATGCCGTAGGTGTAGCCCTTCTCCTCTCGCAGCACCGCGTTCAGACGCGATGTGAGGCCGCCGCCGAGGACGTGCGAGGCGACCATCAGGGACGGCCAGTCGTGGTGCGACCGGTCCGGGATCCCGTGGCCGAAGTTGAGGTACGTCTGGACCGACCCGGGACGGTCCACGACGACGATGCGGGCGGCGGACTCGGGCATGATCCGGTCGGCGGTGGGGAGCGGCCCGCCGGTGCCCGCCCATTCCCGCAGGGCGGCGGCGAGGGCCGCGTCGGCGTCCGTCCCGGCAAGGTCGCCGGCGACGACCGCGGTCGCCTCTGCGGGGACCGCGGAGCCGTAGAAGGAGCGGACGTCCGAGCCCTGGAGCGCCCCGATCGAGGTGCGGGTGCCGCCTGTCGGCCTGGACGCCCGGGCCTCGGCCGGGAACATCACCGCGCGCAGTTCGCGCATGGCGCGCGAGCCCGGGTCGGCGTCCTCCTGGGCGATCTCCTCCAGCCGCTCGCGGACGAGGCGGCGCACGTCGGCGTCGTCGAGCGCGGGGCGGCGTACCACCGAGGAGAACAGGTCCAGTGCCGCGCCGAGCCGGGTCGTCGGGACGTCCAGCGCGATCCGCAGCGCGGTCAGGTCGGCGTGCGCGTAGAGGCTGGCGCCGAGCCGCTCGAACGCGGCGGTGAGCGCGGTGCCGCCGCCTGGCTCGGTGCCCTCCAGCAGGGCGCGGGCGGCCAGCGTCGCGACGCCGTCCAGGCCGGACGGCTCGCGGCCCGCGCCCGCGTGCAGGACGAGCCGGACCGCGGCGAGGCGCCGCCCGGGCAGGTCGCAGCGGAGCGTCGCCGGGCCGGCCGGGACGCGGCCCGCGGCGCCGGCCGGGAACTCCCAGACCGGGACGGGCCCCGGGACGGGACGGGGCTGCAGTGCAAGGCCGCTGCTCACGAGGTGCCTCCGTAGGTCAGGGCGGTGCGGGCGCCGGGGGCCAGCCAGCGGCCCGCCATCTCCTTGATCGCGTCTCCGGTGACCGCGGCGGCGCGGCCGGGGGCGGTGAAGACCCGGGCCGGGTCGCCGAACTGCGTCGCGTTCTGCGACAGCGCGTTGGCGAGGCCGGTCACCGTCTCGGTCTGCTCCAGGAAGCCGCGTTCGGCCTGGGCGGTGGCGCGGGCGGTCTCGTCGGCGTCCGGGCCCTGCGCGGCGAACCGCTGGAGTTCCTCGTCCAGCACGGCGGCGATCTTGTCCGGTTCGGGGCCGATGGCGTCCACGATCGCCAGGGAGGGGCCGGACGCCAGCCGGGTCACCCCGGCCCAGACCTCGGTCGCGATCTGGTCGCGGCGCACCATCCGGTCGTAGAGGCGGGAGCCGGAGCCGCCGCCGAGGATCTCGACGGCGAGCTCGGCGGCCTCGACGTCGTCGCCGCCGTCGGTGGGCAGGGTGAACATCGCGAAGTACGCGGGCGACGGGACCTCCTCGTCGACCGACTCGCCTCGGACGCCGGTCAGCGGCCCGAGCTCACCGGGACGCGCGGCGGGCTGCTGCGGGCCCACCGGAAGGCCGCCGAAGTAACGCTCCACCGCCTCCAGCGTCTTCTCGGCGTCGACGTCGCCGACGACGGACAGGACGGCGTTACCCGGCGCGTACCAGGTGGCGAAGAAGTCCGTGCAGTCGTCGAGGGTGGTGGCGTCCAGGTCGTCCATGGAGCCGATGGGGGTGTGCGCGTAGGGGTGCCCTTCCGGGAACGTCAGCGCGCACAGCCGCTCGAAGGCCGTCCCATAGGGCTGGTTGTCGTAGCGCTGGCGGCGCTCGTTCTTCACGACGTCGCGCTGGTTGTCGAGGTTGGCCTGGGTGAGCGCGGCGGGGAGCGTGCCCATCCGGTCGGCCTCCAGCCAGAGCGCGAGCTCCAGATGGCTGACCGGCACCGTCTCGTAGTAGTTCGTGCGCTCGAACGCCGTGCTGGCGTTGAACGCGGCGCCCGCGCTCTCCATCAGCGCCGCGTGCTCGCCCTCGGCGACGTTCGCGGACCCCTGGAACATCAGGTGCTCGAAGAGGTGGGCGAGCCCGGTGCGGCCGGCGCGCTCGTGCCGCGAGCCCACCCCGTACCAGATGTTCACGGCGGCCAGTGGTACGACGTGGTCCTCGCAGACCACCACGCGAAGGCCATTGCCGAGCGTGTGCTCATGCAGCGGCTGTTCTGCCACGGAGCGCTCCCGTCCGTTCGATGGGTCGGCTGGTGGACAGCACCGCGCCCGTCAGCGGGACGTGCCCAGGCGGCGGGCTTGATCTCGGTCTCACCGTACCGGGTGTGCCGCAAGGGAGGCGCGCCCGTGCGAACTGTGGATAACTCGTGCCGGCGAAACGGCACAAGCACGGAGAAAGCCGGACGGGAGCGCTCCGGCCGACTTCGTCGGAATCAGGACGCGGCCGACTCGTGCGCCGCGATGGCGTCTTCGAGCGACCGGTGCAGGACGAAGATCTTGGTGAGCTGGGTGACGTGGAAGACGCGCCGCACCCGGTCGTTGACGCCCATGAACGACATCGAGCCGTCCCGCGCGCGCAGCCGGTGGTAGATCCCGACCAGCACGCCGAGACCCGTGGAGTCCAGGAAGGTCACCTCGCCGAGGTCGATGACCAGATGCGAGCCGCCGTTGTCGATGATCTCGAGCAGGGCCTCCCGCAGGCGGGGGCTGGTGAAGACGTCGATCTCACCGCTGATCTTCACGACCGTGAGGCCCTTTTCGACGCGATGCTCGACGGCGAAGTCCACCGGTGCTCCTCTCTGCCGCTCGTCTCGTCAAGAGCCCTAGGGAACTTCCAGGGCTCCCGAAGGGGAACTCATTAGCTACCCTCGTCGCGCGCCGTTACGCCCGTCCGGCCGGTGACACACGTCATGGGGACCTGAACAGCGCCCACACCACCTTGCCGCGCGACAGGGCCCGCCAGCCCCACCGGACGCTGAACGACTCGACCAGGTGCAGGCCGCGCCCGGTCTCGGCGATGTAGTCGGGCTCCTTGCGGCGCGGCGCCGTCTGGCTCGCGTCCATGATCCCGCAGAGCAGCCAGGGCGCCTCGTGTCCCAGCCGCAGCCGGATCGCGGACGGCGCGGAGCCCAGCGGGTCGGCCGGGTCGCCGTACATGCCCTCGCCGTACATGCCCTCACGGTGCGCGTCGTCGCCCGGCCGCCCGCCGGCCACCCTTCCGCTGTGCCGCAGAGCGTTCGTGACGAGTTCGGAGACGACGAGGCCGACGTCGTCGGCGAGCTCGGACAGGTTCCATTCGGCGAGCCAGGAGACGGCGAAGTGCCGGGCGGCGGTGACCGACTCGGGGTCGGGTTCGACGGTGAACGAGACCGTCGGGCCGCTGAGCTCCGTCAGCGCCGTGACGGCCGTGTCGAGCAGTGGAGGCAGGTCACAGGACTCCGGGACGGGCGTCGAGCGCCCATCGTGGCCCCGTGGGTCGGCCGGCCCCGCCACAGGGCCGAGCTCCCACCGCGTGTCGTCGTGCGCATGGCGTGACGTCATTCCACCGGACCCCGCAGAGTGATCTCGTTGTGCAGCCGTGGCTCGGAAGTCTCGTGCGTTATCCTGCGCATCGTAGCGTGCGAATGCAAGGCCCAATGCACGTGCATCCGCGTCGTGAGGGTGGGGGCGACGCGGGTCGTGCGCGGGTGATCGGAGGTAACCGCAGGACACTGAGGCCAGTGGCACACTAGGTTCGCTGTCCGCCGCAATAGCCGGGAGGTTGGGCGTGACTCCAGAGACGCCGGGAAGCGGGTCGACGGTCCGTCGGATCCTGCTCGGGTCACAGCTTCGCCGTCTGCGCGAGCAGAAGGGCGTGACCCGTCAGGACGCCGGCTACGTCATCCGTGCGTCGGAGTCGAAGATCAGCCGCCTCGAGCTCGGCCGGGTCAGCTTCAAAGAACGCGACGTGGACGACCTGCTCACGTTGTACGGCGTCGGCGACAAGACGGAACGCGAGGCGCTGCTACAGCTTGCGCGGGAGGCCAACACCCCCGGTTGGTGGCACCGGTACAACGACGTGCTGCCCGGCTGGTTCCAGACCTATGTCGGCCTGGAGGAGTCGGCGGCGTTGATCCGCACATATGAACTGCAGTTCGTCCCGGGGCTGCTGCAGTCGGAGGGGTATGCGCGAGCGGTGATCCGCCTGGGCAACGCCGGAGCCGCCGAGCAAGAGATCGACCAGCGCGTGGAACTGCGCCTGCAACGTCAGGAGCGCCTCACGGGCCCGGACGCACCGCGCCTTTGGGCCGTGGTGGACGAGGGGGCGCTGCGGCGTCCCATCGGTGGTCCGGAGGTGATGCGGGGCCAGTTCGAGCACCTCATCGAGATGTCCAAGCTGCCCAACGTCACCATCCAGATCATGCCGTTCAGGTTCGGAGGACACGCCGCCGAGGGGGGCGCCTTCACGATCCTGCGTTTTCCCGAGCAGGACCTGCCGGACGTGGTTTACGTCGAGAACCTCACCGGCGCGATGTACCTGGACAAGCGCGACGACGTCGACACCTATCTGCAGGCCATGGAACGCCTGTGCGTCGACAGCGCGACCCCGGAGCGCACCGTCGAGCTTCTTGGTGATCTTCTCAGAGAGACATGATGCTCCAGACCGATTACGACAACGGGATGCCGGCCACCGAGCTCCTCGGGGCGCGATGGCTGAAGTCCCGGCGAAGCAACTCCCAGGGGAACTGTGTGGAAATCGCCGAGCTGCCCGACGGGCAGGTGGCGATGCGCAACTCCCGCCATCCCGAGGGTCCCGCCCTCATCTACACCCGCCCCGAGATAGAAGCGCTCATCCTTGGAGCCAAGGACGGCGACTTCGACCATCTGATCGCTTCGAGTAACTGAACCGCGAGCGGCCGGTCGGCACCGGTGCACCGACGTCGACCAGGTCGCCCCAACGCGACATGGGCCACCCAGGCGCGAGGGTGGCCTCTTTTTATGCCTCCGGCCGGCCCTTGCCGCCGGCTCAGCCGCAGTTGCCGTAGGCGGACATGCTGCCGTTTCCGCCGAACCGTACGCACGCGCCGGGCGCCTTCACGTACACCGGACCCGCGTACCACGCGAACGATCCGCTCTCAGGGATGGGGTTGCCCCCCTGCTTCTGGATCGACACCGACACGGACGACGCCTTACCGACGTACTTCGTCTTCATGGTGACGGCGCAGTTGTAGGTGGAGCTGTTGTAGAGCAGGTAGGCGACGCCCCCGGACACGTTCATGGAACGTTGCACGTAGTACCCGCTTCCGTGACCGCCGCTGTTGCACACCTGCTGCGGGGTGTACTTGTTGGGCGGCTCCTTGGGAGGGGTGCCGCCCCCGCCGGGGCTTCTCGTGGGCGTCGAGCCGCCCGGTTGCTGCGGCGAACCCGGCTTCTTGCTTCCGTTGGGGTTCGAGGGGTTCCTGCTCTTGCCGCCCTTCGGCTGCCCCGGCTGCGTCTTCGTCGGGTTCTGGCCGCCGGCGCCGGCGCCGTTCGCGGATCCGGAGCCGCCCTGCGCGCCCTGGTTCTGACCGGACGCCGCGGCGGCCTCGTCGTTGCGCTTGCCGTCCCCCGACCTCGTCGCGGCCCAGGCGGCACCACCCGCGATGACCACGGCGACCGCCACCGCGGCCGCGATGGGCACGGCGAGACGCCCGCGCTTCCTGCCGTCCGATCCGTGCCCGCCGGACGGGACCGGCGGCATCCCGGGCGCGGCGTGGAACTGGCCGTGCCCACCGGGCGGCGGCCCGTCGAAGGACGGCTCGTCGCCGAAGGGGGCGGGCTGCGGCGCCGTGTGGTGGCCGGCGCCCGACGGGTCGGTGGCGTGCTCGGGCGGCGGGGCCGCTCCGGGCACGCCGGACGGGGAGGCCTGCGGATCGGCCGGCCCCGGCGGCATGAACGCCTGCCGGGGCGCCGGCATCTCCGGCGGAAGCCCGGGGAAGGCGGCCGGCGGCGGGACGGAGGGCGCCGGCGAGGACGTGCCGCTGGCCGCGCCGACCAGGCGTTCCTGGGCCTCGCGGGCGGTCGGACGCTGCGCGGGGTCCTTCGCCAGGCACGCCAGGACGAGCTCGCGCATCGGGCTCGGCAGCTCGCCCAGATCCGGCTCCTCCGTCAGGATCCGGTGCATGATCTTGGCCATCTTGTCGTTGCCGAAGGCGGGACGTCCGGTGGCGGCGAACGTCATCGTCGTGCCCCAGGCGAACATGTCGGCGGCCGGGCCGATCTCGTCGTCGGTGAAGTGCTCGGGGGCCATGTAGGCGGGCGTGCCGACGTTGTGCGTCTCGTTCGCCCGGCCGAGCGCGCGTGCCACGCCGAAGTCGATGACGCGCGGGCCGTCCGGCCCCATCATCACGTTGTGGGGCTTGAAGTCGCGGTGGACGATCCCGGCCTGGTGGATCGCGGTGAGAGCGGTGAGGGTGCTGACGGCGAGCCGTTCCAGGGCGCCGCCCGTGCGGGGGCCCTCGGCCTTCACGATGTTGTGCAGGGACAGTCCGGGCACGTACTCGCTGACGATGTACGGCTGATCGCCCGCCACGTCGGCGTCGAGGACCTGCGCGGTGCAGAAGCGCGCGACGCGCTTGGCGACCTCCAGCTCGCGGACGAAGCGCGCGCGGGCCGACTCGTTCCCGGCGAGCCCGCCGTGCAGCAGCTTGATCGCGACGAACTCCTTGGGACGGGCGCCCGCGGCCTCGACCGCCGGACGGCCCAGGAAGACCGCGCCCTGTCCGCCCTCACCGAGGCGGCCCAGGATCCTGTAACCGCCCAGCTCCACCGGGTCTCCCGACCGCAGTGGCTGGGCGTCCGGCATCGTCCTGTCCGTCACACCACTCGCTCCCTGTCGCTTCCGCCTCGCAGGACCGTCCGGCAAGACTATGGCCAGACGATCGTATGCGCTGCGCAAAGCCGCTGATCACGGGCCTTGGCTGCGAAGACTTAATTGGACTATAGTCCGGTTCTGGCTGAAGGGAGATGTCGATGGATCGTCGGCCGGCCGGTGGCAGGCGCGTCGACCTGGAACTGATGCGGACGCCGCCGCCCAAGGAGCGCGCCGACGCCGCGCGCAACCGCGCGAAGGTGCTGGACGCCGCCGCCGCGCTCTTCGCGCGGCACGGGGTCGAGACGGTCACGATGGACGCCGTCGCCACCGAGGCGGGTGTGGGCAAGGGCACACTCTTCCGCCGGTTCGGGGACAAGGCCGGCCTGGCCGTGGCCCTCCTGAACGAACGCGAACGCGAGTTGCAGGACGCGATCCTGTCGGGTCCGGCTCCGCTCGGCCCTGGGGACGGTGCCGCGGCCGTCCCGGCGCCGGAGCGTCTGCACGCCTTCGCCGATGCCTACCTGGACTACGTCCTCGACCACCTCTCGCTGGTGCGCATGTCGGAGACGGCCTCGCCTGGGGCGCGATACCGCATCGGCGCCTACGGCTTCTGGCACCGGCACCTCACGATCCTGCTCGATCAGTGCGGCGACGCGGTTCCCGACGGCGAGGCCGTGGCGCACGCACTGCTCGCCGTCCTCGGCGCGGAACACCTGGCCGCCATGGTCGAGGGCGTGGGGACGGAACGCGCGCGCGCCACCGTCCACGCGTTCTTCGACATGGCGCGTAGCTAGAAAGACCCGGAAACGACGAAAGCCCCCGCATGCGGGGGCTTTCGTGCGCCTGGGCCTGCCGGGGCCAAGGCGGTGGGATGTCAGGCCGGGTCGGGCGTCCGCCGCTTTGAGCGGACCTCCGCCCGGCCGTCCGCCTTGCCCGGTGGACCCTCCTGGGCGTGATTGCGTTCCAGCTGCGCGGCGACCGCGAGGGCGCGCAACGACGTGGTCTTCACATGTTTCCGTTCGGCGGTGGAACGGGTGCGGGGAATGCTGCTCGGCACGGTTCACCTCCGTGGGTCGTGGACGTGCGTGCTACCCGGCGGGCCGGGCTTTGCACGGTAGTTGCAACCGCAAGATCCTTCCGGCTATTCCGAGTGATCGTTCCGTTTAGCGCCCGTCCGGATCCGGCCGCCGCGAGCAACGGGCCGTCAGAGGCGGCCGTCAGAGGTAGAGGCCGACGCCGTCGGGCGTCCCGTGCTTGCCGGGCCGCAGGTCGGCGGCCCGCAGGGTGGCGAGCTCGGCGGCGTCCGACGAGGCCGTGAGGCGTTCGGACTGGGCGCCTATGGCGCCGTCCAGGAGGTTGCGCATCAGGCGGCCGTTGCCGAAGGACGGGCCCCGCGGCACGTCCCGGAGCAGCAGCCGGAGGCGGGCGGGGACGTCCGCGGCCAGGGTGAGGCCCTCGCGCTCGGCGAGCCGCGTGAAGATCGCGACCAGTTCGCCCTCGGAGTAGTCGGGGAAGGACAGGCGCTTGGGCAGCCGGGATTCGAGACCGGAGTTCGCGGCCAGGAAGCCCTTCATCTCGCGTTCGTATCCGGCCACGATGACCACCAGGTCGCCGCGGTACTCCTCCATGAGCTGGACGAGCGTGGACACGGCCTCCTGGCTGTAGATGTCGCCGGCCAGCGCGTAGGCCTCGTCGATGAACAGGACGCCGCCGAGGGCCTGCTCCACTGCGGCCCGCACCCGCGGCGCCGTCTGCCCCATGTAGGGCCCGACGAGGTCGGCCCGGGAGACCTCGACGAGATGTCCGGACGACAGGAGCCCGAGCTGCGCGTACACGGCGGCGACGAGGCGGGCGACGGTCGTCTTCGCGGTGCCCGGATTGCCGGTGAAGATCATGTGGCGGGCCGGTACGCCGACCGGCTGACCGGCGGCGCGGCGGAGCTCGGCGGCGCGGGCCTCGGCGGCGAGCCGGTGCACCTCCTGTTTGACGGCGGTGAGGCCGACGAGCGCGTCGAGCTCGGCGAGCGGGTCGGTGACCGGCCGCACGCGGGTGGACCCGGTGAGGGTGTCCGGGATGTCGGACGGGAGGAGGGCCGCGAGGTCCTCGGGGGCGGGTTTGCGCAGGGCGGTGACGCGGCGCGCCTGGAGGGCGGTGGCGCGTTCGGAGAGGTTGCGCATGACGCGGGCGTTCCCGAACGAGCGGCCGCGCGGGACCCGGCGGAGCAGCTCGACGATCTTGTCGTGGGCGGCGGGGGAGGGCGACAGCCCGGCGGCCGCGGCCTGCCCGGCGAAGATCTCGACGAGCTCGGCGTCGGTGAAGTCGGGGAACCGGACGGTCAGCGGGAAGCGGGACGCGAGGCCGGGGTCGGACGTGATGAACCGCTGCATCTCGCGTTGGTATCCGGCGACGATGACGACGAGGTCGTCGCGGTTGTCCTCCATGACCTTCAGCAGCTCGGCGATGGCCTCGGGGCCGTAGTCGTCGTCCGACCCCGTCTGGGTCAGCGCGTAGGCCTCGTCGATGAACAGGACGCCGCCGATGGCGCGCTGGGCGACCTGCCGGGTCTTCACGGCCGTCTCGCCCACGTAGCGGCCCACGAGCCCGGCACGGGACGTCTCGATCATGTGCCCGGAGGTCAGTACCCCGAGGTCCTTGAGGACGCGGGCGAGCAGCCGCGCGACCACGGTCTTGCCGGTGCCGGGATTGCCGGTGAACACCATGTGCCTGGCGGGCCCCGCCGGGACGGGCAGCCCGGCGTCGCGGCGCATCTTCGTGGCCTTCGCGCCGGCGACGATGAGCTCGATCTCCTGCTTGACGGTCCCGAGACCGGTGAGCGCGGCGAGTTCGGTCATCGGGTCGTCGGCGGGTGAGTCGAACGAGGCGGGGATGTCCGGACGCTTGACGACGAGCTCTTCCCCGGGCTCCGTGCGTCCGCGGACCGATTCCACGACGATGTCGGCGAGGCGCTGGGCGAGGCGGGCGTTGCGCAGGTTCCGCACGGGCGGCGTCCGGACGAGCAGCTGACCGGCGGCGGTCAGGGCACGCTTGTGTGCGCGCGCCCCGCGGTTCTGGACGGCGCGGTTGAACAGCTCGGCGTATCCCTCCGCGGTGAACGGATGCGTTCGGACGACCTGGAACCGCAACGCGAGCCCAGGGTTGACCTCACGGATCCGTTCGTCCCCGCCGGGCTCGCACAGAGCGACGACGTGGAGGTCGTCGTGGACGTCGAGGGCACGGTGCAACTGCTCGACGATGGCCTCGCCGCTCTGCGCGTCGTGGGACATGTCGTCCAGGCCGTCGATGACCATCAGGCGCGTCCCGGCGCAGTCGCGCGCGTCGTTGTAGAGGTGCATCGTCGCGGCGGCGACCTCTTTGGCGGCGAAGAAGTCGTCGGCCAGCCACAGCGGCGGTTCGGTGATGCCGAGCCGCTGGACGAGCCGGGCGATCTCCTGGGCCGCGTCCCGCTTGCCGGTGCCGTCCGGACCGACGATCATCAGCCGGACCGGCCCGTCGCCCGCCGCGATCTCCTCCAGCGCCGCGACGACGGCGGGCTGGCCGACGAGGCCGGTCTCGACCTCGACCCGGCGGGCGCCGCGCGGGCGGGACGGGGCCTTGGAGAGGCTCGCGGCCAGCGGGTTCACCATCTTGCGGCGCGGCGTGAACAGGCGCCGGACGTCCTGCTGGAAGCCCGCGACCGGGATCCATACGGGTTCGGGGGAGTTCGCGGGACCGGGCAGCCCCTGGACGACGCCGGTGAAGCGGGTCGCCATGTCGAGCCAGCCGCGGCAGGCGTCGATGGCGCCTGCGCCCAGGGCCCGCGCCAGCCACGCCCACTCGTCGATCGACCATGTTTCGGGGTCGAACGAGCCGCGCGCGTCCTCGAACCGCCTGAGCAGCTCGCCGTACTGGTCCTCGGTGAGGACGACCGACAGCTCGGCGGGCACCTGCTTGAGCCCGGCCTGGAGCAGCAGCCGGTAGAGCAGCTCGTCAGTGCTCTCGTCGTGCGGGGCGACCTCGCGCAGGTGCTCGTGCACGGGCAGCAGCCCAGAGCACACCCATTCCAGGTAGCCGATGGGCCCGGCCAGTTCCGGCAGGACCGCCACGATCTCGTCGTCGGCCTGGGCCTCCCAGAGGTCGCGCCGCCGCTCCAGCGGATGTTCGATCCACTTGCCGGGCGGAGGGGTCTCGTACAGCCTGAGCAGCGCCTGCCGCCGCCGCTCGAACGGCTCGACGCCCGCGAAGACGGCGAGCGACTCGCGGGCCAGGGTGAGGGCGAGGTCCTGGTCGCCGGCGTCCTCGAGCCAGTCGAACGGCCGGAAGGTGCCCGACCCGGCGCTCCATTCGGCGCGCGCCTGCGCCGGGTCGAGCGGCTCGGCCAGGTACCGCCCGAAGAACTCGTGGAACAGCTTCGAGCTGGACCCCGACTGGACGGTGGCGGAGCCCGGCAGGAAGCCGAGCAGCGTCATCATCTCGGCGACGACCAGCGGGGCAGGGGTGGTCATCAGGCCGTGCTGGGCAGTGGTCAGCTTGATGCAGCGCTCGTCGCCGGCGAGCGCGTCGATCCGGTCGCGGATCTCGTCGAACAGCCCGTCCGGGACCCGCCACGGCCCCGCCGCGTAGAAGTCGAGCACGGGCTCGTCCGAGACGAGCAGTTCCAGGTGTTCCGGCAGCCGCACCGCGTTCCCTCTCAAAGCACACATCCCCGGCCGAACAGCGTAACGAGCTGGAAGCTCCCCCGGGACCGGACGAACGGGGACTCGACCAGGGGCGGTGCGCAGAACAATCGCGCATTTTTCGCTCCAGCCGCGATCTATCACGTTGTTCACCGCGCACGACCGGTCCGCTGCGGCGGCCGAACCGTTCAACTGGGTAGGTATCTGAAGATTCGGTTCGCGCCCGCCGTGGGAGACACACGTGATCACAAAGCTGCTCGTCGCCAACCGGGGCGAGATCGCCGTGCGCGCCTTCCGCGCGGCCTACGAACTCGGCATCGCCAGCGTCGCCGTCTACGCTCACGAGGACCGGCTGTCCCTGCACCGGCAGAAGGCGGACGAGGCGTACGAGATCGGCGAGCACGGCCATCCCGTCCGCGCCTACCTGGACGTGGACGGGATCGTCGAGACGGCGCTGCGGGTGGGGGCTGACGCCGTCTACCCCGGCTACGGGTTCCTGTCGGAGAGCCCGGAGCTGGCGGCGGCGTGCGAGCGCAACGGGATCACGTTCGTCGGGCCGCCGTCGCGCGTGCTGAACCTGGCGGGCAACAAGATCGAGGCGGTCGCGGCGGCGCGGCGCGCGGGCCTGCCGGTGCTGCGCTCGGCGACGCCCGAGCCGGGACGGGAACTCGCGGCGGCCGACGAGGTCGGTTTCCCCCTGTTCGTGAAGGCCGCTGCGGGCGGCGGCGGGCGCGGCCTGCGCCGCGTCGACCACCGTGAGGACCTGGAGGCCGCCGTGGACACGGCGCGCCGCGAGGCGGAGAGCGCGTTCGGCGACCCCACCGTCTTCCTTGAGCAGGCCGTGGACCGCCCCCGGCACATCGAGGTGCAGATCCTCGCCGACGGCGCCGGGCACGTCGTCCATCTGCGCGAACGTGACTGCTCGGTGCAGCGCCGCCACCAGAAGGTCGTCGAGATCGCGCCCGCGCCCCGGCTGGACGCGGATGCGGCGCGGCGGCTGTGCGAGGACGCCGTGCGGTTCGCCCAGGAGATCGGCTACGAGAACGCGGGCACGGTCGAGTTCCTCGTGGACGACCGCGGCGAGCACGTGTTCATCGAGATGAACCCGCGCATCCAGGTCGAGCACACCGTCACCGAGGAGGTCACGGGCATCGACCTGGTGCAGAGCCAGCTGCGCATCGCGGGCGGCGAGACGCTCGCCGACCTCGGCATCGCGCAGGACGAGGTGACCGTGAGCGGCTTCGCCGTGCAGTGCCGCATCACCACCGAGGACCCCGCTAACGGCTTCCGTCCCGACACCGGGAAGATCTCGGCGTACCGGTCGCCGGGCGGCGCCGGGGTGCGGCTCGACACCGGTACCGCCTACGGCGGCGCGATCGTCTCGCCGCACTTCGACTCGCTGCTGGTGAAGCTGACGTGCCGCGGCCGGACGTTCGAGGAGGCCGTGCGGCGGGCGCGCCGGGCCGTCGCCGAGTTCCGCATCCGCGGTGTCGCGTCCAACATCCCCTTCCTCCGGGCACTTCTGGAGGAGCCGGACTTCCGCGCGGGCGGCGTCACGACGTCCTACATCGCCGACCATCCCGACCTGCTCACGGCCCGTTCGAGCGGTGACCGCGCGACGCGGCTCGTCCGGTACCTGGCGGACGTCACCGTCAACAAGCCGCACGGCGACGCTCCCACCGACCTCGACCCGGCGACCAAGCTGCCTCCGCTGAACCAGGACGGACCGCTCCCTGAAGGCTCGCGTGACCGGCTACTGGCTCTCGGCGCGCGCGCGTTCGCCGAGCAACTCCGGAACCAGAACGCCTTGGCGGTCACCGACACGACGTTCCGCGACGCGCACCAGTCGCTACTCGCCACGCGAGTACGCACCTACGACCTGCTCGCCGCCGCGCCCTATCTCGCCCGTATGACCCCGCAGCTTCTCTCCGTCGAGGCATGGGGCGGCGCAACGTACGACGTCGCGCTCCGGTTCCTGGGCGAGTCTCCCTGGGACAGGCTGGCCGCGATCCGGGAGGCCGCGCCGAACCTGTGCATCCAGATGCTTCTGCGTGGCCGCAACACCGTCGGATACACGCCGTACCCCGACTCCGTGGCGCGCGCCTTCGTGAAGGAGGCGGCCAGTACGGGAGTCGACATCTTCCGCGTGTTCGACGCCCTGAACGACGTGGAGCGCATGCGTCCGGCCATCGACGCCGTTCTGCAGACCCACGCCCTGGTCGAAGGCACCCTCTGCTACACCGGTGACTTGTCGTCCCCGGACGAACGTCTTTACACCCTCGACTACTACCTGCGGCTCGCAGAGGAACTGGTCGAGGCGGGCGTCCACATCCTTTGCATCAAGGACATGGCCGGTCTGCTCCGAGCCCCGGCCGCGCGCACACTGGTCCGGGCTCTCCGCGAGCGGTTCGACCTGCCCGTCCACCTGCACACCCACGACACGGCCGGCGGTCAGATCGGCACTTACATCGCCGCCATCGAGGCGGGTGTCGACGCCGTCGACGGAGCCGCCGCACCACTCTCGGGCACCACGAGCCAGCCGCCCCTCCAGGCCATCGTGGCCGCGACCGACTTCACCGACGCCGCCACCGGGATCGACCTGGACGCGCTCACCGTGATGGAGCCGTACTGGGAGGCCGTCCGGAAGCTCTACGCACCCTTCGAGATGGGGCTCCCGTCGCCGACCGGACGGGTCTACCAGCACGAGATCCCGGGCGGGCAGCTGTCCAACCTGCGGCAGCAGGCCGTCGCGCTCGGCCTCGGCGACCGGTTCGAGGAGATCGAGCGCTGCTACGCGGCCGCGGACGCGATCCTCGGGCGGCTCGTGAAGGTCACCCCGTCCAGCAAGGTCGTCGGCGACCTGGCCCTGCACCTCGTCGCGGCGGGCGCCGACCCGGACGACTTCGCCGAGAACCCGGACCGCTACGACATCCCCGACAGCGTCATCGGGTTCCTCAACGGTGAACTGGGCGACCCGCCCGGCGGATGGCCCGAACCGTTCCGCACCAAGGCCCTCGCAGGACGCCAGTACACGCCCGCCCGGGCTGAACTCAACGGCGCCGAGGAGAAGGCATTGGACGGCCCAGACGTGCGTGACACGCTCGACCGTCTGCTCTTCCCCGGCCCGGCGAAGGACTACCGCGAAGCCCGCGCGGCCTACGGCGACCTGTCCGTCCTGCCCACAGGCCCGTTCCTCTACGGGCTCCACACGGGACACGAGGTCGCGTTCGACCTCGAACCCGGTGTGCGCGTCCTGGCCGGGCTGGAGGCCGTCGGCGACATCGACGAGGCGGGCGTCCGTCAGGTCATCTGCTCGGTGAACGGCCAACTCCGCACGCTGTCCGTTCGCGACAAGTCCGTCGCCTCGGACGCGCCGCCCGTCGAACGCGCCGACCCGGCCGAACCCGGCCACGTCGCCGCCCCGTTCGACGGCTCGGTGACGTTGCGCGTGGCCAAGGGCGACGAGGTCGCCGCCGGTGACGTGGTCGCCACCATCGAGGCGATGAAGATGGAGGCCGCCATCACCGCCCCGGTGGCCGGCACCGTCGCCCGCCTGGCCGTCCCCGCGGCGACCCCGGTCCAGGCCGGCGACCTCCTCCTCGTCATCCAGGACTAGTCGGAGGGCGTACCGCGTAGCCGGAGAGGGACGGTTCCAGGAGGTCGAAGGCGGTCCTCGCGGACTCGGTGAGGGCCGTCGCGATCTCGTCGTGGGTCTCGCCGTTCAGGGTCCGGCGGAGGGTCTCCTGGAACAGGACGCGGTGGACTCCGCCCAGTTGCGCGGCGACGATGCGGGGGAGGACGTCGTCCGGTCCTTTGCCGGTCTCCGCGGCCAGGACCGCGGCGAGGGCGTCCTCCCGCTCCTCATGGAACTCGCGGAGCCGCGCGACCAGCGCCGGGCTCTCGACGATCATGCGCGCGAAGCCGGGGCCCGAGAAGCCGATCACGGCGTCGTGCTTGGCGACCGCCTGCAGGAACCCGCGGCGGAGTGCGGCCAGCGCCGACTCGCCCGGCTCCCGCTCGGCGACCGTCCGGGCGAGCAGGGCGACGAACACCTCGTGCAGGTCGAGCGCCAGGTCCTCCTTGCGCGGGAAGTAGTTGGTGACCGTCATCTTCGCGACCTGCGCCGCCGCCGCGACGTCGGCGATCGTCACCCGGTCGAAGCCGTGCCGCATGAACAGGCGCGTCGCCTGGTGCGAGATGTTCTGCCTCGTCTGCTGCTTCTTCAGCTCACGGAGTCCCATGCGGCCATCATCTCATACCCCGACCTAAATTTCTTCTTGACATATACTTATGTCGATTCTAAGTTTATGCCGCAAGCCTGATGGGTACCGAGATCGGGTGACCCGTTCCCTCCCGGCCGGACGAGCAAAGGACACCGCCCTGAACGCCAGCCACGCGCCGAGCGCGTCCTTCCGCGCCACCGTGAACCTCGTCGACCCGATGAAGGACTACCTCTCCCGCATCGGGCGCACCGCGCTGCTCACCGCCGAGCAGGAGGTCGACCTGGCCAAGCGCATCGAGGCCGGCCTGTTCGCCCGTGAGCGCCTCGAAACCCTCGGCGACGAGCTGAGCCTCCAGGACAAGCAGGACCTGGAGTGGATCGCCGCCGACGGCCGCCGCGCCAAGGAGCACATGGTCGAGGCGAACCTGCGCCTCGTCGTGTCGCTCGCCAAGCGCTACATGGGCCACGGCCTGCCGCTGAACGACCTCGTCCAGGAGGGCAACCTCGGCCTGATCCGCGCCGTGGAGAAGTTCGAGTACCGCCGCGGCCTGAAGTTCTCCACCTACGCCGTCTGGTGGATCAAGCAGGCGATCAGCCGCGCGCTGGCCGACCAGAGCCGCACGATCCGCATCCCGGTGCACGTCGTCGAGGTGCTCAACCGGATGACGCGGGTCCGCCGGCGGATGATGCAGGACCTCGGCCGCGAGCCGACCTCGCAGGAGCTGGCCGTCGAGCTCGACGTCACGCCGGAGAAGGTCGAGTGGCTGCGGCGGCAGGCCCGCGAGCCGCTGTCCCTGCACACCCCGCTCGGCGAGGACGGCGACGGCGAGCTCGGCGACGTCATCGAGGACCCGGACGGCGGCGACCCCGCCGACGTCGTCGCGTCCTCGATGCTGCGCGGGCGCCTCGACGCCGTCCTGGAGACGCTCACCGAACGCGAGGCCGGCGTGATCTCGCTGCGGTTCGGGCTGTCCGGCGGCGAGCCCAAGACGCTCGAAGAGGTCGGCAAGGTCTACGGGGTGACGCGCGAGCGCATCCGGCAGATCGAGTCCAAGGGCATGCACAAGCTGCGCCACCCGTCCCGCCGCGAAACCCTCGCCGACCTTCTCGGCTGAGACGGGGTCACCGCTCGCCGGCCAGGCCCTGCGTCCCAACGGCGGCGCGTACATCGGTCGATGACCGGAGAACGTCGCCGAAACGGTGCACTCCCCGCGCGCGGGAATGAGAAAGTAGTTGATCAGAGAGGCGACTTCTCGGGACATCCCGGCGCGGCGGAAAGACAGGGACGATGGCGAGGCGGTTCGGACGGCCGGCGCGGCTCGCGGGCACCGGTGCGTTGCGCGGAGGCGCGGCCGGCGCCGCGCTGGCGCTCACCGTGACCCTGGCGCAGGCGCCCGCCACGGCGGCGCAGGACGGTCCCGCCGCCGCTCCGCCCGCCGCCCTGCCGATGCCCGGCCCGTCGACCATGCCGTTCGACCCCGCCAAGCTGCGGGCCACGCTGGACGCCACCCATGACGCGGGGATGTACGGGATCTTCTCCGAGGCCAAGGACGGCGCCACCACCTGGGCGGGCGCGTCCGGTGTCGCGGACCTGCGCACCAGGCGCCCGGTCACGGCGAACATGCAGCAGCGGGTGGGCAGCATCACCAAGTCGTTCGTCGCCACCGCGATCCTTCAGCAGGTCGAGAAGGGGTACATCGGCCTCGACACCCCGGTCGGCCGCTATCTGCCCGGTCTCCTTCCGGGCTCCTACGGCGACCAGACCACCGTCCGGATGCTGCTCGACCACACCAGCGGGATCGGCGACTACATCGCCGGAGCATTCCCGTCGTTGCAGGAACTCTCACCGGAGAGCCTGGACGAGTCCCGGTTCCGCAACGTCCGGCCAGAACAGCTCATCAAGTGGGGGTTGCGGGCGCCGCGTACAGGAGAGCCAGGCGAGCGGTGGTCCTACTCCAACACCAACTACGTCATCGCCGGGCTTCTCCTGGAGAAGGTGACCAGAAGCAAGGCGGAGAAGTACATCACCCGGAACGTCATCGGCAAGGCCGGGTTGAAGCACACCTACTTCCCGTCCACAGCATGGATGGCCGGCCCGCACTCGCGGATGTACGAATCGCTGTACCAGCACATCAAGCCCCCGCGTGACTACAGCACCTACGACATGAGCTGGGCCGGGACGGCGGGCGCGCTGGTCTCCACCATGAACGACCTCAACCGCTTCTACCGCAAGCTCCTCACCGGCGGTCTCATCGGTAAGGACGCCCTGGCGCAGATGCAGCGGACCATCCCCGTGAAGGACGCCGACGGGAACGTCCTCATGAACTACGGCCTCGGGCTCTACTCCCTCGACCTGCCGTGCGGGACGTTCTGGGGCCACGACGGCGCGGTCTTCGGGGCCGGAACCCAGTCGCTGTCGTCCGCCGGCGGTGCCCGGCAGATCTCGGTCGCACTCAACCTGATGAAGTACCAGCAGCTCAATGCCAACGGCTCGCCCGTCCCGCACCCGATCGACAACGCGCTGGCCGCGCACGTGGTGGAGGCCCTCTGCGGTACCCAGCCCGCCACGAGGACGGCCGGTCCCACCCCGCCCGTCCGGTTGCAGCCGCTCCAGTCCCTGCACGTCGTCCGGTGAGCCGCCGGGCTTCCGCTCAGACGAGGTCGGACGGGTCGGTGTTGGCGCCGCACAGCACCACCACGACGCGTTCCCCGGCGGACGGCCGGTAGGCGCCGGTGCGCAGGGCGGCGACCGCGGCCGCCGTGCCGTGCTCGACGACCAGCCGGTACTCGTCCCAGACGAACCGGCGCGCCTCGATGATCGCCTCGTCGGTGACCAGGACGGGGAGCACACCGGTACGGGACGCGACCGCGAACGCGATGTCGCCGAGCCGCGTGGCGCCGAGCGAGTCCGCGGCGATCCCGGAGACGTCGACGTCGACCGGGCGTCCCGCGTGCAGGGCGCGCTCGAGGGTCGGGATCGTCTCCGGCTCGACGCCGACGGCGCGGGCGTGCCCGTCGAGGGCCGTGGCGACGCCCGCGATCAGCCCGCCGCCACCGACCGCCAGCAGGACGGTGTCCGCCTCGCCGCCGGTCTGCTCCAGGATCTCCAGGCCGAGAGTGCCCTGGCCGGCGCACACCTCGGGCTGATCGTAGGCGTGGCAGAACAGCGCGCCGGTGTCGGCCGCCCGCTTGGTGGCGGCGTCCTGGGCCTCGGCGTACCGGGTGCCGACCTGGACGACCGTCGCGCCGAGGGCGCGCAGCCGCGCGACCTTCACCGCCGGCGCCGTCTCCGGGACGAACACCTCGGCGGAGACGCCCACCTGCGAGGCCGCGTACGCGAAGGCGAGACCCGCGTTGCCGCCCGACGCCGCGACGACGCCGGCGTCCGGCAGCCGCCCCTCCTCCTGCGCGGCCAGGATGTGGTTGAACGCGCCGCGCGCCTTGAACGACCCGCTGTGCTGCGTCAGTTCGAGCTTCAGCCACATCCGCCCGGCGGCCGCGAGCGGGCCCGGGTCGACCTCGATCAGCGGTGTGCGGCGGATGCGCCCCGCCACGCGACGCGCCGCGGCCTGGACGTCCGAAGGTTCGATCACCGGGTCTCCCTCTCCGAGCCATAAGCAGCCAACCCTAGTTTGGCGCATGACCACCGCCCGGGCCAGCCCGCCGTCAGTGCTGGTCTGGGGGGCGGACCCCCCAGGCCCCCTGGCAAGGGCGGCTGACCTTCGTCCTCCACTCCGCTGGCGCTCCGTTCCGGACGCCGGTCAGCGAACGGTGCGCGGCCGGTCAGCGGGGGCGGCGAGTCTCTTCATCGGTGCGGGAAACACGTCCCGCCGGATGAAGCAGGGAGTCCCTCATGAAAAACATCCTCATCTCGGGCGCGAGTGTCGGCGGTCCCGCGCTGGCGTACTGGCTGAAGCGGCACGGGTTCGGCGTGACGGTCGTCGAGTTGTCCGAGGGGCTGCGGGCCGGCGGGCAGGCGATCGACGTGCGCGGGCCGGCGCTGGAGGTCGCCGAGCGGATGGGCGTCCTCGACCGGATCCGCGCGGAGCGCGTCGAGATGCGCGGAATGTCCATGGTGGACGCGGACGGCGGCGAGCTCTACCGGAGCGAGGAGTACACGATCACCGGCGGTGAGCTGGGCAGCCCCGATGTCGAGATCCTCCGCGACGACCTGTCCCGCATCCTCGTGGACGCGGCCGGGGACGGCGTCGAGTACCTGTTCGGCGACTCGATCGCCGGGCTGGAGCAGGACGACGACGGCGTCCGGGTGATCTTCCAGAGCGGGCTGATCCGGACGTTCGACCTGGTCGTCGGCGCCGACGGCGCCCACTCCAACACGCGCCGCCTCGTCTTCGGGCCGGAGAAGGACTTCATCGCCCACCTCGGCACGTACCTGGCGGTGTGGACGGCCCCGAACTTCCTCGGCCTGGACCGCTGGCAGGTCTTCCACCAGATGCCGGGCAGCAGCTGGGGCGGCGGCGTGATGAGCGTCCGGGACAACGAGGAGGTCCGCGTCTACCTGGGCTTCGAGTCCGAGGAGCCCATCGAGTACGACTTCCGGGACACCGCCGCGCAGAAGAAGATCATGGAGGACGCGCTCGCCGGCGGCGGCTGGGTCCTGCCCGAACTGCTGGAGACGATGTGGGACGCGAAGGACTTCCACTTCGACTCGATGGCGCAGATCCGCATGGACTCCTGGTCGAAGGGGCGCGTCGTCCTGCTCGGGGACGCCGGCTACTGCGGCTCGCCGCTGTCCGGGCAGGGGACGAGCATGGCCATCGTCGGCGCGTACGTCCTGGCCGGGGAGCTGAAGGCGGCGGGCGGCGACCACCGCGCCGCGTTCGCGAACTACGAGCGGGAACTGCGCGGGTACGTCGCCGCGAACCAGGAGCTCGCGCTGACCAACAAGGCGCGGGTGGACGCGCAGCGCAACGCCGAGACGGGCGCCGAGACCGAGATGATCGACTTTCAGGACTTCGGTGAGATCGTGGGCTCGTTCACCGTGCGGGACTACTGAGCGAGGCGGCCCGCTCCAGCAGGACCCTGCGTTCGGGCGCGTTGCGGGTGAGCTCCGCGGCGCGCTCGAACTGTGCGCGGGCCTCGTCCAGCCGGCCGAGGCGGGCGAGCAGATCGCCGCGGACACTGGCCAGCAGGTGGTGGTCGCGCAGGACCGGCTCGTCCAGCAGCGCGTCGGCGATTGCGAGACCCTTGCCGGGACCGTGCGCCATGCCGACGGCCACCGCGCGGTTCAGCTCCACGATGGGGGACGGCGCGACGCTCGCGAGGATCTCGTAGAGCGAGGCGATCTGCGTCCAGTCGGTGTCGTCCGCGGTGGCGGCCTGCGCGTGCGAGGCGGCGATCGCGGCCTGCAGGACGTAGGGCCCGGGCGGCTCGCCGATCGCCTTCGCGCGGAGGAGGGCGGCGAAGCCGCGGTGGATGAGGAGCCGGTCCCAGCGGCCCCGGTCCTGCTCCAGCAGCGGGACGGGCTCGCCGGACGCCCCGGTGCGCGCCCGGGTGCGGGACGCCTGGATCTCCATCAGCGCGACGAGCCCGTGCACCTCGGGTTCGCCGGGCGCCAGCTCGGCGAGGACGCGGCCGAGCCGGAGCGCCTCCTGGCAGAGGTCCGTGCGCACCCAGGCGTCGCCCGAGGTGGCCGCGTACCCCTCGTTGAAGATCAGGTAGATGACCTCCAGGACGGACGACAGCCGGGCGGCGCGGTCCGGCCCCTCGGGGACCTCGAACGGCACGCCCGCCTCCGACAGCGTCCGCTTCGCCCGGACGATCCGCTGCGCCACGGTCGGCTCGGACACGAGGAACGCGTGCGCGATCTCCTCGGTGGTGAGGCCGCCGAGCATCCGGAGCGTCAGCGCGACCCGCGCCTGAGTGGACAGGACGGGGTGGCAGGCGGTGAAGACGAGCCGCAGGACGTCGTCCTCGATCCGGTCGTCGTCCGGAACGTCGAATTCGGCCGGCTCCAGGGTCTCCAGATCGCGCCCGAGCTCCTCGATCTTGTTCTCCAGGCGCTGCCGGCGGCGGATCCGGTCGATGGCGCGGCGCTTGCCGACGGCCATGAGCCAGGCGCCCGGGTTGTCCGGGACGCCCGACTCGGGCCACTGTTCGAGCGCGGCGACCAGAGCGTCCTGCGCGAGTTCCTCGGCGAGCCCGATGTCGTGCACCATCCGGGCGAGCCCGGCGATGATGCGCGCGGCCTCCAGCCGCCACACCGCGTCGACGCTCGCGTGGACACCGGACACGTCCGAAGTCGTCACGCTGCCGATGAGAGCACCCGCACCGGCCGCCGCGCAAGCTCAGCGGAGGCTCACTCCCCGGGGAACGGGTCGCCCGGGCCGAACACCTGCTGGATGACGCCCTGGCCGTCCCCGACGATCGACCAGAACCGCCTGGACAGCTCGATCGCCTCCTCGCGGGAGCGGACCTCGATCAGCGCGAAGCCGACGACCGCCTCCTTCGCCTCGGTGAACGGCCCGTCGGTGACCGTGATCTTGCCGCCGGAGGAGGTGATGCGGGTGCCGCCGGGCTCCAGCCCGCCGGTCGCCAGCAGCACCCCGCTCTTGGACATCTCCTCGATGAACTTGCCCATCTCCACCTGCGTCTTCTCGTCCGGCGGCCCGGCCTGCGCGGCGCCGTCGTCCGTCGTCATCATCAGGAAGCGCATCTCTGTCTCCTCTGTCTCCGGCCGGTCCTCCCGGCCCGTCACTGACGCGTCGAAGAAGGGGGGACCGGATCGACACGGCGGCCCGGAATCTTTCGGATTTTCTCCCGGGGCCGTATCGTGCCAGGCCGTAATCCTTTTTGCCCGCCTTCTCCCACTCGTCCCGTCGGCCCGGTCCGGTGGGCAAGTGAGTCTCCAACGAGTAACTTCTTTCGGTGGAAAGGTTCTTACGCGTCGAGGAGGCGTCCCTTGGGAGACCCCGCACCGGATACCGGTGTGCAGCCCAGGCCCCGGACCGGTGGCACGCGACCGCAGTCGGCGCGCGTCTGGAACTACTGGCTGGGCGGCAGGGACCACTACCCCGCAGACCGGGCGGCCGGCGACCGGTTCATCGGCGCCTACCCGCAGATCGTGGACATCGCCAAGCAGTCGCGGGCCTTTCTCGGCCGCGCCGTCCGGTACCTGGCCGGGGAGGCGGGCATCAGGCAGTTCCTCGACGTCGGCACCGGCCTGCCGACCGCCGACAACACCCATGAGGTGGCGCAGCGCGTCGCGCCGGACGCCCGCATCGTCTACGTCGACAATGATCCGCTCGTCCTCGCGCATGCCCGCGCGCTGCTGACCGGCACCCGGGAGGGCGCCACCGAGTGCGTCGACGCCGACGTACGCGATCCGGGCCGCATCCTCGCCGAGGCCGCGCGGACGCTCGACCTCAGCCGGCCCGTCGGGCTGATGCTGCTGAACATCCTCGGGCACGTCCCCGGCTATGACGAGGCGCGATCCGTCGTGACGCACCTTCTCGACGCGCTCCCCGGGGGCAGCCACCTCGTGGTCGCCGACGGCACCGACGTCTTCACCGGTGAGCGCTTCCGCTCCGCGATCCACATGTGGAACCAGGCGAGCGACACCCCGTACCACCTGCGGACGCCCGAGCAGATCGCCGGGTACCTCAAGGGCCTGGACCTGCTGGAGCCGGGCGTCGTGCCGGTGTCGCGGTGGCGCGCCGAGCCGGGCCCGTCCGGGGAGCCGGTCGAGGTCGACGAGTTCTGCGCCGTGGGGTGCAAGGCGCCATGAGCGGCGAACTCCCCGGCGACCGGGCCCGCGTCGCCCAGGACCACCACCTGACGGCCGGTCCGACGGTGCTCCGGATGCTGGTCGGCGCGCAGCTGCGCCGGTTCCGGGAGGACGCGGGATTCTCCACCGAGGACGCCGGGTACGAGATCCGCGGCTCCCACTCGAAGATCAGCCGGATGGAGCTCGGCCGCGTCGGCTTCAAGGAGCGCGACGTCGCCGACCTCCTGACCCTCTACGGCGTGACCGACCCGGACCTGCGCGAGCCGCTCCTGGAGCTGGCCGAGCACGCCAACACGCCCGGCTGGTGGCAGCGGTTCGGCGACGTCGTGCCCGCCTGGTTCGAGCCGTACCTCGGCCTGGAACAGGGCGCCGTGGTCGTCCGCGTGTACGAGGTCCAGGACGTCCCGGAGCTGCTGCAGACCCCCGACTACGCCCGCGCCCTCCTTACCGCCCGCCACCCCGAGGCACGGCCGGAGGAGATCGAACGCCGGGTGGAGCTGCGAATGCGCCGCCGCCGCGTGTTCGACCGCTCCCGGCCGCTGCGGCTGTGGGCGGTCCTGGACGAGGCGGCGCTGTGCCGGACGGTCGGCGGCGCCGCGACCATGCTCGGCCAGATCGAGCATCTGGCCGAGATGGCGGCGCGGCCGAACATCACCGTGCAGATCCTCCCGTTCACCTCGGGCGGACACGCGGCGGAGGGCGGCCGGGTGACGCTGCTGCGCTTCGCCGAGCCGGAACTGCCCGACGTCGTCTACCTGGAGCAGCTCACGGGCGCCCTCTACCCGGACAGGACCTCCGACATCGCCCGCTACCGGGACGTCCTGAACCGCCTCGGCGTCCAGGCCGAGCCGCCGGACCGCACCCAGGAGCTCCTCCGGACGGCCCTCTCCCGGCTGGTCTGAGCGCCCTACGTCCCGGCCGGGACGTAGGTGGCGATGATGACGCCGGTCTTGAAGATCTTGGTGTCGGCCAGCTCGAACGACGCGGAGAAGTCCTTGACGTTGAGCATGCCCACGGGGTCGCCGGGTCCGACGAGCACCGGGTGGATCCACAGCCGCAGCTCGTCCAGCAGGCCGTTGGAGACGAGCGTCCGCGACACCGGCCCGAAGCCGTACTGCAGGATGTCCTGGCCGTCCTCCTCCTTCAGCTTGGTGATCTCGGCGACGGCCTCGGCCCGCGGGATCGCCGTCGTGTTCCCCCAGCCGGGCTTCTTCAGGGAGTCGGACACGACGTAGTGGGGCAGGTTGTTCATCCGGACGCCGAAGTCGCCGGTCGCCTCCTCCATCGCCGGCCACGCCTGCGAGAAGCCGTCGAACGTCCTGCGGCCCATGAGCAGGGCGCCGCAGGAGAACAGCAGCTCGTTGGCGTAGGCGGCGGCCTCGTCCTGGAAGTAGGCCGACGTCCAGTTCTGCGGGTTGTCGATGACGCCGTCCAGCGACACGTACGTCGAGTTGATGATCTTGCGCATGTTGTCCTCCGTCGCCTGTGATCGTTCGCCTTCTCGCTTGCCTGAACCACGATGCGCCCGACCGTTTACGACATCCTTACGGCCTCTTTTCCGCGGCGGGAGCGGATCGGCGCCGCGCGGCCGGGACCGGACGCCCCGTTAGGGTCGGGGGGTGCGCTTCGGAGTGCTGGGGCCGCTCGCCCTCTGGACCGACGACGGCGGGCTCGTTCCGGTGCCCGGCCTGAAGGTGCGTGCGCTGCTGGCGGACCTGCTGGTGCACGAGGGCCGTCCGGTGCCCGCCGACCGGCTGATCGACGACCTGTGGGGCGAGGAACTGCCGGGCAACCCGCCCGGAGCGCTGTCGGCGAAGGTGTCGCAGCTGCGCCGGGTGCTGGAGGACGCGGAGCCGGGCGCGCGGGCGCTGGTCGAGTCGCGTCCGGCCGGCTACCTGCTCACGGCGGACGGCGAACGCGTCGACGCGCGGCGGTTCCAGGGGCTGGTGGAGCGGGCGCGCCGGGCGGAGGAGCCGAAGGAGAGGGCGGCGCTCCTGGCGGAGGCGCTGGGGCTGTGGCGCGGGCCCGCGTTCGCCGACTTCCGGGACGATCCGTTCACCCGGGCGGCGGTCGCCAGGCTGGAGGAGCTGCGGCTGACCGCGTGCGAGGAGCACGCCGAGGTGCGGCTCGATCTGGGTGAGCACGGGGTGCTGGCAGGAGAGCTCGGCGACCTGGTCGGGGAGCACCCCCTGCGCGAGCGGCTGAGGGCCGCGCACATGCGGGCGCTCTACCGGGCCGGACGGCAGAACGAGGCGCTGGAGACGTACGAGGCCTACCGGGCGATGCTCGCCGCCGAGCTGGGGCTTGACCCCGGGTCGGAGCTGGCCGATCTGCAGCGGGCGATCCTGCGGCAGGACCCCGGCCTGGACGCGCCCGCCGCGCCGCGGGTGCGCGGCCGGTCGAACCTGCCCGTCCCGCCGACCGAGCTGATCGGGCGGGACGGCGCCGTCCGCGAGATCCGGGCGCGGATCGGCACCGACCGGCTGGTCACGCTGACCGGCCCCGGCGGGGTCGGCAAGACGCGGCTCGCGATCGAGACGGCGGCCGGGCTCGCGGACGCGTTCGGCGACGGCGTGTGGATGGCGGAGCTGGCCGGGGTCGAGCGCTCGACCGTCCCCGACCTGGCGGAGGTCCTGACGGCGATCCTCGACATCCGGGACGCGCCGGGCGCGCCGGAGGCGGCCCTCGACCGGCTGGCGGCGGCGCTCGGCGCCCGCAGGCTGCTGCTCGTCCTGGACAACTGCGAGCACGTGATCGACCAGGCCGCCGGGCTGGCGGAACGGCTGCTGGGCACGGTCCCAGGAGTGCGGATCCTCGCGACGAGCCGCGAGCCGCTCGGGCTGCCCGGCGAGGTCGTGTGGGCCGTCCCGCCGCTGGACGTGCCCGGCGACGGCGACGATCCGGCGGCGGCGGGCGCGGTGCGGCTGTTCGCGGCGCGGGCGGAGGCGGCGTCGCGGACCTTCCGGCTGGACGAGGCGACGGCCGGGCCGGTCGGGGAGCTGTGCCGCCGGCTGGACGGCCTCCCGCTCGCGCTCGAACTGGCGGCGACCAGGGTGCGGACGCTCGGCGTGGAGGGGCTGGTCGAGCGGCTCGACGACCGGTTCCGGCTGCTGTCGTCCGGGCACCGCGGCGCCCCGGCCCGGCAGCGGACGCTCACCGCGGTGATCGACTGGAGCTGGGACCTGCTCACCGAGCCGGAGCGGGCCGTGCTGCGCCGGCTGTCCGTGCACGCCGACGGCTGCGCGGCCGAGTCGGCGGAGGCGGTGTGCGCGGGGGAGGACGTTCCCGCGCACGAGGTCCTGGACGTGCTCGTCCGGCTGGTCGACCGCTCGCTCGTCGTCATGACGGAGCGGCCGGGCGAGGGCCCCCGGTACCGGCTGCTGGAGTCCGTCGCCGCGTACGCGGCCGACCGGCTGGCCGAAGCGGGCGAGACTGAGCGGACGCGGGCCGCGCACTGCCGCCACTACCTCGATCTCGCCGAGCGTGCGGAGCATCGGCTGACCGGACCGGAGCAGGCGCGCTTGCTGCTGAGGCTGGACGCCGAGTCCCCGAACATGCGCGCGGCCCTCGACGCCGCCGCCGGGGACGAGGCCCTGCGGCTGGTCAACGCGCTCGCCTGGTACTGGTTCCTGCGCGGCAGGCTGACCGAGGCGCTGCGCTCGCTGGAGTCCGCGCTCGCCCGGGGCGGCGGTCCACCGGCGGTCCGGGCCAGGGCCCTGACCTGGCGGGCGGGGCTGGCCGTCCTCAAGGGCGTCCCCGGCGACTGGGCGGCCCGGCGCGAGGAGGCCCTCCGGCTCGTGGACGCGACCGGCGACGCCCACCTCAAGGCGTGGGCGCGCTGGTTCCTGACGTTCGCCCGGTCCGACCTGGACGACATCGCGGCGGGCGCCGCGCTGCTGGACGAGGCGCTGGCGGCGTTCCGCGCGTCCGGCGACCGATGGGGCGAGGCGGCGGCGCTGGTGATGCGGGCCATGTACGCCCACGCCCGCGGCGACCCGGCCGCGCTGGAACACGACGCCGGGCGGGCCGCCGCGCTGTTCGGCGAGGTCGGTGACCGCTGGGGCCGGCTCCAGGCGGTGGAGTGGCTGGGCGCGCTGGCGGAGCTGACCGGCGACTACGAACGGGCCGAGCGGCTCCAGCACGACGGGCAGCGGATGGCGGAGGAGCTGCGGATGTGGCCGGACGTCGCCGTCCGGATGGCGTGGCGCGGCTGGATCGCCCACCTGCGCCGTGACCACGCGACCGCCCGCAGGCTGTTCGGGCGGGCGCACCGGATCGCCGTGGAGCAGGGGTTCGCGCAGGCCGTGACGTTCGCCGAGCTCGGGCTCGGTCTGGTGGCGTGCCGTGAAGGGCGCCTCGACGACGCGGAGGACCGGCTGCGGCCGATGCTCGCGGCGGCGTCGCCCGAGGAGACCCCGCCGCTGTATCTGACGCTGGTCCAGACGGGTCTCGGGTACGTGGCCGAGGCGCGCGGCGACGCGGCGTCCGCCGTGCGGTACCAGCGGGACGCGCTGGCCGTCGCGATCAGGCTGGAGGCGCCGCGCGATCTGGCGGGCTCCCTGGAGGGCCTGGCCGCCGCGCTGACGCTGTCCAGGCGGCACCGGGACGCGGCGGAGGCGCTGGGTGAGGCGGCGGACGTCCGGGAAGCGGCCGGTGTGCCTCCCGGCCCGGCCGAGCAGGACGACATCGAACGGGCCACCGGTCGCGCACGCGACGCGCTCGGCGCGGACGGGTTCGCGGAGGCGTTCGCCGCCGGCGCCCTTCTCGAACCGGCGGAGACCCTGCGGCGAGCGGAGTCGGTCTCGCCGGAGGGCCCCTCCGTCTGGGCGCCACGGTGAGCAATTTGCCCCATATTGCAAGAACGTTGCGAAATGTCAAAATAGCGTCACAGGCCCTTGTGGGGGCCCCGCGCATGAAAGATGATCATCGGCCGTGGGGCCGCGGGGGATAGTTCTCAGACGCATGACCGGCGATCGGACGCTGGTGCTCGCCGCGTGCGCGACCGCGCTGTTCGCCACGACCGTCCTCGCCGCCCTGGTCGGCTACACCGGATCGGTCACCCGCGAGGGTCTGCGCCGCACGCTGGCGGACGCGACCTTCGAGTCCGTGGGGACCACGCTCGGCACGCACGTCCCGGCGAACGGCCTGACCAAAGTGCAGGGGCAGGTCGACCAGGCGCTCAAGCAGATCTACCGGGACGTCCCGCTGTCGATCTCGATGAGCGTGCGCAGCGACTCCTACACGCTGCCGGGGCAGGAGAAGAGCGACCATCCCGACCTGACGGCGTTCGAGACCTACACCGGGATCGAGAAGCAGGCCCGGCTCGCCAAGGGGCGCTGGCCCGGGCCGGGGACCGCCGAGGAGGTCGAGGCGGCCCTGCCCGGCGCCGCCGCCCGCGCCATGCACGCCGACGTCGGCGACGTCCTCACGCTGCACGGACGCGTGGACGAGAAGTCGGTCGTGAAGGTGCGCGTCGTCGGGCTGTTCGACGTCCCCGACCCGCAGGACTACTTCTGGCAGGACGACAAGCTCATCACCACCGGCGTCGAACGGCTCGACTACACGACGTACGGGCCGTTCGTCGTGCCGCCCGAGGTGTTCGCCGCCCGGTTCACCGGCACCGGCTCCGAGGCCCGCTTCACCGTCATGCCCGACCTGCGCGGTGTCGCCCCCGGCGACCTCGGCCCGCTCGGCGACCGGGTCACCGCCGGGGGCGACACCTTCAAGAAGGCGGGTGACGGGGCGCAGTTCAGCGTCGCGACCGATCTGCCCGAGCTGACCGGGCAGCTGCGCACCGCCCTTCAGGTGGCACGGTCCACAATGCTCATTCCAGTGATCCAGCTCGTCCTGCTGGCCGGCTGCGCATGGCTGCTCGTCGCCCGGCTTCTCGCCGACCACCGGCGCGGCGAGACCGCCCTGCTGCGGACCCGCGGCATGGGGATGCGCCAGCTCGCCCGGCTCGGCCTCGCCGAGGGGCTGCTGATCGTCCTGCCCGCGGCGGCGTTCGGCCCGCTGCTGGCCGGGCCCCTGCTGCGGCTGGCCGGGCACGCGCCCGCGGTACGGGACTCGGGACTGCGGCTCGACGCCGGGCCCCTCCCGCCGCTATGGATCGTCTCCGTGCTGACAGCGCTCGCCTGCGCGGTCGTCCTGACCGTCCCGACGCTGCGCGGCGCGAACCGGACGTTCGTGGAGGCGCAGGCCGGCATCGGGCGGCAGGGGCGCGGCGGCCTGCGCGGCTCGGGCACCGACCTCGCGCTGCTGCTCGTTGCCGGGCTCGCGATCTGGCAGCTCACCCGGTACGGGGCGGACGGCGCGGGCGGCGGCGGGGACGGCACGTCCGGCATCGACCCGTTCATCGTGTCCGGCCCGGCCCTGGCCCTGCTCGCCGGCGGGGTGCTGCTGCTCCGTCTGGTCCCGTTCGTCTCCCGGGTCGCCGAACGGGCCGCCACCCGGGGCCGCGGGCTCGTGCCCGTCCTCGGCACCCGGCAGGTCGGGCGCCGCCAGCTCAGATACACAGGGCCGGTGCTGCTGCTGGTCATGGCGATGGCCGTCGGGGTGCTGTCGGTGACGACGATGGCGACCTGGCGGCGGTCGCAGACCGACCAGGCCGACTTCCAGAGCGGCGCCGACCTGCGGCTCTCCGCCTCCTCCGCAGCGGGTAGCCCGGCCCCGCTCGGGCAGCGCGGGAGGTTCGCGGCGCTGCCCGGCGTCTCGGCCGCGACGGCGGTGCTGCGCATGGACGCCGACCTCGGCACCGAGCCCGCGACGATGCTCGGCGTCGACGCGAAGACGCTCGGCCCGCTCCTGCGCGTCGAGCACGCGCTGCGGGACGACCTGCGGCTGGACGAACTGGCGAAGGCGCGTCCCGCCGTCCCGGCGCTGACGGTCCCGGGGAAGCCGAAGCGGCTGCTGTTCGACCTGAAGCTCAGCCGCTCCGGCCCGGACCCCGAAGTGCCCCCGGACTACGTCCCGCCGCTCGGCAAGGGCTACCGGTTCGAAGTGACCGTCGTGGACGCGAACGGGCTGGCCCGCCAGGTGCCCCTGCCCGGCTTCGACGCGGACGGCGACGAGCACACCCTCGCGGTGGACGCCGCCGACCTGGCCGGGCCGGACGGCGTGCCGTCCTACCCGCTGTCGGTCCGCGGCATCCACTTCGACTACGACGACAACAGGCTCTCGGGCAGGCTCGACCTCGACGTGCTGGGCATCCGCGGCGACGGCACGGGCGAGGCCGCGCTGCCCGCCGGAGCCCGCTGGGACGCCTTCGCCGCCCCGCAGGACCCGGAGCACCCGCTCAAGGCGCGCGCCGAGAGCACGAAGGACGCGCTGGCGAAGCTCACGGTCCCCTCGTCCCCGGCCCTCGACCGCGAGGGCTTCTACGGCTACGCGACCGGCACGGCCGTCCACGCGATGCTCGGCACGTCCACGCCGCCGTCCCACGACATCAAGAACACCGACCTCCTGCCGGTCGTGCCCGGCGTCATCACCGCGGAGATGGCGAAACGCGCCAAGGTCGGCGTCGGCGGCACCGTCACCGTGAACACCCTCGACGGCGACCAGCCGGTCAAGGTCACGGGGATCACGCCCGCGCTGCCGAGCGTGCCGCCAGGCCGGCCGGGCGTCCTGGTCGACCTGCCCACCCTCACCCAGGACCGGCTCGCCGTGGACGGAGCCGGCGTCGAGAGCATCACCCCCCGCGAATGGTGGGTGTCCGCGCGCGGCGGGCGCACGGCCCCGGCCGTCCGGGAGCTCGCCCGGCATCCCGGCTGGGGCGAGGTCGCCGCCGACCGCGTCGAGACCCGCTCCCGGCTCCGCGACGCGCCGCTCGGAGCGGCGCTCCAGGGCGCGCTCGTGCTCGGGTTCGGCGCGGCGCTGGCGTTCGCCGTCATCGCCTTCGTGGTGAACGCGGCGGTGACCGCCGGCGAGCGGTACCGCGAGTTCGCGGTGCTGCGGGCCCTCGGGGTGCATCCCCGGCAGGTCGCCGGGATGCTCGCGATCGAGCAGGCGTACCTGGTCGCGCTGGGACTGCTGGGCGGGACGGTCCTCGGCCTCGTCGTGGCCCGGCTCGTCGTCCCGCACATCGTGCTCAGCGTGCAGGCCGCGCAGCCGTATCCGCCCGCCGAGCTGGTCGTCCAATGGCCCGTGGTGCTGGCCGTGCTCGGCGCGGTGGCGGCGGTGCTCGGGCTCGTGCTGGCACCGGTGATCCGGACGCTGCGGCGCCGGAACCTCGGCGCGGGCCTGCGCGTGGGGGAGGACCGATGAGAGGTGCCGCGATCCGGCTCGCCCGCGCGCAGTGGGCGCCGCTCACCGCGCTGGCCGTGCTGACGCTGGTGTCCGCGCTGCTCGCCGTCGCCGTCCCGTCCCGGACGACCGCCGGCTACGACCGCGCCGTGGCCGCCGCGGTCGGCGCGGACGCCGACATCCGGGTGCGCGGCGAGGCGGCGGGCAGCACCGCCTTCTCCGGCGTCCCCAGCGAGGCGGCCCTGGGCGCCAACGCCATCGCCTGGCAGCAGCGGCTGCCTCGCTCTCTGAGCGATGTCGTCGGCGAGCCCGAGTCGTCCGTCACCTCGCCTGGGAACGCGGTCGAGGGACGGTTCAGCCGGCCCAGGCTCCTCTACCTGGGCTGGGAGCCCGGCACGTGGCGGCGCATCCGCGTCGTGACCGGGCAGCCGCCCTACAACAAGCCGGGACAGACGAGCGGCGACATGCAGGCCATGGTCGCCAAGGCGTACGCGGACCGGCTCGGCTACAAGACCGGCGACCTGATCACGATCAGCGGCATGAGCGTCCGCATCACCGGCCTGTACGAACCGCTGAACCCCGCCGACCCGTTCTGGGCGCCCCGCGCCCGGATCCTGCATCCGACCGTCGAGTTCCTTCCCAAGACGACCATCGAGGCCGACGCGGGGACCGCCTTGATCGACGGTGCCGGGTACACGCGCCTCACCCGCGACCCGCGCACCAAGCTGACGTACGAGTGGCGGTTCCCGGTCCGCACCGGCGCGGTCAGCGCGGGACAGGCCAGGGCCATGGGCCGCGACCTCGACGCCTTCCGCTCGGCGGTCGAGGGACGCGCCGACCTGTTCCCCTGCGAGGTCTCCACCGCGCTCGACAACCGGCTGAAGGAGTTCGCCGGACGGCTGCGCACCGCCCAGTCCGTCATCGGCCTCGCCTCCGGCGGGCTCGTCGCGGTCGCCGCCGGGGTGCTGCTGCTCGCCGCCGGGCTCCTCGGCGAGCGGCTCCGGCCCGTCCTCGGCGTCATGCGGGCGCGCGGCGCGTCGCTGCGCCAGCTCGCCGGGCCCGCCTGCGGGCTGACGGCCCTCGCCGCCGTCCCGTCCGCCGCGCTCGGATACGCGGCGGGACGGCTGCTGGACGCCGGCCCGCCGCAGACCGTTTCGATCTACGCGATCGCCGTGCTCGTCGTGGTGGTGCTGGGCGTTTCGGCGGTCACGGTCCTGCGGGAGCGCAGCGGCGGCCTCGGCTCGGTGACCGACCGGCGGGACGATCTCGTCGCGGCGCGCCCGTCCCGGCGGCGGCTCGTCCTGGACGTCCTGCTGGTGACGCTCGCCGTGATCGGCGTCGTGCTGCTGCGGGAGCGCGGCGCGTCCTCCGGCACGGACCCGCTGATCGCCGCCGTCCCCGTGCTGCTCGGCGCGGCCCTCGGCGTGCTCGTCCTGCGCGTCTACCCGGTTCTGCTGCGGGCGGCCGGGCCGTTGCTGCGGCGGCGCAGCGGGGCCGTCGCGTTCATCGGCGTCGCCCGCGCCTCCCGGCAGAACCTCGTCGGGGCGCTGCCGCTGGTCGTCCTGCTGCTGGCCGCGGTCGTCGCCGGCTTCACCGCCACCGTGGACACCGCGCTGCGGACCGGGCAGGAACGCGCATCCTGGGCCGAGACCGGTGGCGAGGCGCGCATCGAGGCAGGGCCGCTGGACGACGCCGCGCTGCGCCGCATCCGCGCCGTGCCCGGGGTGACCGGCGCCGTCCGGGCCCGGGTCATCGACCTGGCCTCGACCGCCACGGACCCGGCGCCGGTGACGGTGGTCGGCGTGGACGTCGACGCCTACCGGAAGCTCGCTCCCGAGGTGCCCGGCATCCCGGATTCCGGCGTCCTGGCGTCGCCGCTCGCCGCCCGCACCCTGGGGTCCGGTGACGCCACCCTCAGCCGTGCGGGCATGGACCCGATCCGCGTGAAGCCGTCCGCCCAGATCGACAGCTTCCCCGGGCAGGAGACCGGCAGCGCGTTCGTCATCGTCCCCTACCGGATGGTCGCCGGGGCGACCGGCTTCCCGTCCCAGGTCTTCGTCGCCGGGCACGACATCGACGCCAAGGCGCTGCGCGCCGCCTCCGGGAACGACGTCGTGATGCGGCGGGACGTGCTCCGCGACATGGCGCGGCTGCCGCTGGTGTCGGTCGTCCACGACACGTTCCGGGACGGTGCTCTGGCAGGCGGGGCGTTCGGGCTGCTCGCCGTCCTGCTCGTCCTCGTCGTCGGCGCCCGCGCCCGCGGCTGCACCATCGCCCACCTGCGCGCCCTCGGGCTGAGCCGGCGGCAGAGCCGGGGCCTCGCGCTCGTCGAGATCGCGCCCGTCCTGCTGTGCGCGGTCGGCGCCGGATGGGTGCTCGGCCTGCTGCTCCCCGAGATCACCGGGCCGGTCGTGGACCTGCGCCCCTACACGGGCGGCTTCGCCGTCACCGCACACGTCCCGGGGGTCTCGGCGCTGCTCGGGCTGCTCGGCGCGCTGCTCCTCGCCGCCGCCGCGGCCGTCGCCGTCGACCGCGCCTTCGACACCGACCCCGGAAACGTCCTGAGAACGGGGGACTGATGACCAACACGCCGGACCTCGCGGAACTGGAACGCCGCGCCGCCGAACGCGGCCCCGTCTACGGCGAGGGCGCGCACATCGTCTGCGACAACCTCGTCCGCATCTACAAGACCGACGGCGTCGAGGTCGTCGCGCTGCAGGGCCTCGACCTGCTCGTCGACCCCGGCGAGCTTGTCGCCATCGTGGGCGCCTCCGGCTCGGGGAAGTCGACGCTGCTGAACATCCTGTCGGGCCTCGACGTGCCGACCGCCGGCGTCGCCCGCGTCGCCGGCTCCGACCTGCTCACCATGGCGTCCAAGGAACGGCTGAAGTTCCGGCGGGAGCAGGTCGGGTTCATCTGGCAGCAGACGTCCCGGAACCTGCTGCCGTACCTGACCGCCGCGCAGAACGTCGAGCTGCCCATGAAGTTCGCCGGCCGCTCCCGCCGGGCCCGCGCCACCCGCGCGGCCGAACTGCTCGGCATGCTGGACGTCGGCGACTGCGCGGGCCGCCGCCCCGCCGAGCTGTCCGGCGGACAGCAGCAGCGCATCGCGATCGCCGTCGCCGTCGCGAACGAGCCGCACGTCGTCCTGGCCGACGAGCCCACCGGCGAACTCGACACGGCCACCGCCGCCGGGGTGTTCGCCGCGCTGCGCCGCGTCAACGAGGAGCTCGGCACCACCACCGTCGTCGTCACCCACGACGCGCAGGTGTCCGAGCGCGTCGACCGGACCGTCGGCATCCGCGACGGCCGCACCAGCGTCGAGGTCCGCCGCCGCTCCGAGGACGACGGAACGCGCACCGTCGAGGAGTACGCCCTCCTCGACCGCGTCGGCCGCGTCCAGCTCCCCAAGGGGTTCACCGAGGCCCTGGACATGCGCGACCGCGTCCGCCTCGCCCTGGAAAGCGACCACGTCGGCGTCTGGCCCGACCGGGAGGAAACGGAATGACCGACCCGATGGTGGCCGTCGAAGAGCTCGTCCGGACCTATCGGACGGGCAAGATCGAGGTGCCGGCGCTGCGCGGTGCGTCCTTCACCGTCGAGCCCGGCGAACTCGTCGCCATCAAGGGACGTTCGGGCTCCGGCAAGACGACGCTGCTCAACCTGATCGGCGGCCTGGACACCCCCGACGGCGGCTCGGTCCGCGTCGACGGCCGCGACGTCGGCGCCCTCTCCGAGGACGACCTCCTCGCCCTGCGCCGCGACGACATCGGCTACATCTTCCAGTCGCACGGCCTCATCCCCGTCCTGTCGGCCGCCGAGAACGTCGAGGTTCCGCTCCGCCTCGTCCGCACGCCTCCGGCGAAGCGCGACGAACGCGTCCGCGTCCTCCTGGGCCTCGTCGGCCTGGCCGACCACGCGGCCCAACGCCCCTACGAACTCTCCGGCGGCCAACGCCAGCGCGTGGCCATAGCCCGAGCCCTGGCCAACCGTCCCCGCCTTCTCCTCGCGGACGAACCCACAGGCCAGCTCGACTCCGAAACCGCCGCAGCCATCATGCCGCTGCTCCGCGCGGTCGTCTCCAGCGAAGGCGTCACGGTCCTGGTGGCCACCCACGACCAAACCCTCCTGGCGGAGGCCGACCGAGTCCTGAACCTGGAAGACGGCGTGATAACCGAGGCGCCCGTCCCCGCCTGACCGTCACTCGACGGGGGTTTGTGTAGACCGGCTCGGGATGCACCTGTCTCTCACTGCTGCGACGGCGGCGCCGCCATTCCGGGCTGCACGTGATCAGTGGCCAGGCCGTCGCGGCCGGACCTTCTAGCGGTCGTCCAACATGTCTCAATTTTAGGATCGAATGATACAGTCTCATTTGAGACTATCTCGACTGCATGCGACTTCGGCGATCGAATGGGAGACGTTCATGCCCGAGCCGACCCACTGCGCGGAATGATCATGGGAAACGCCATGTGGCTCATCGCGCGCCGTTCCTTCATCCAGGGCTGGCCGCGGCTGACCGCCACGCTGCTGGCGGCGGTGGGTTCGATCGCGCTCATCGCGGGCTCGCTGCAGTTCGCGCTCCGCGCGCAGGAGGCGGTGTCGGGGAGCGACGCGAGCGAGTACTTCCGCACCGACGTGCTCGTGCAGGGCGGGACGGCGGATCCGGACGACCCGTACGCGCCCCCCGGCGGCCGGATCCGCCTGGACCGGATCGCGTCCCGGGCCGGGGTGGCGGCCGCCGCCGGGGACGCCGCGGTGGCGGTGACGGCCGCCCGTCCCGGCGGACAGGCGATCATGGCGTCGGCCGAGGGCCGCACGGTGCTGCGGCCTTGGGTGCCGGACCCGTGGCTGACCCCCTACCGGCTGGAGGCGGGGCGCGCCCCCGCCGCCGACGCCGAGGTGGCGATCGTCCGCCACATGTCGCGCGTCGGGAGGGTCCGCGTCGGCGACGCGCTGACGCTGCCCCGCCAGACCCGCCGGGTGGAGATCACCGGGATCGTCAGTGTCCAGGGCCGCGACGCGGTGGCCGCCGGCGACCTGGTGCTGGCCTCGTCCGAGACCGTACGGCGTGCGGCCGTGCTGCCCGCAGGCACCTGGCAGAGCGTCTGGGTGAAGGCCACCCCCGGCGTGCCCGCCGATCGGCTGCGCAGCGAGCTGGAACGGGAACTGGGCGGGCAGGCCACGGTGCGCACCGCGGACACCGTGCGGCACGCGCAGGCCGACGCCGCGCAGAGCGAGGGCGCGTCGGTCGCCGGCGTCATCGGCATGCTCGCCTCCGTGGCGATCTTCGTGGGCCTGTTCGTGGTGGCCGACACGTTCGGCACGCTGGCCCGGCAGCGGACCCGGCCGCTGGCGCTGCTGGGCGCGGTCGGCGCCACGCCGCGGCAGATCAGACGGCTGATCCGGCTGGAAGCGCTGGTGATGGGCGGCATCGCTTCGGTGGCCGGCGTGGCCGCCGGCTACCCGGTGTCGGCGCTGATCACCTGGTTGTTCGCGCGGGACGGTTTCGACGTCTCGGCCGCCGATCCCCAGTTCGGCTGGGTCGCGCTGGCCGTCCCGGCCGCGGCCGGGATCGTGGTCACCCAGCTGGCCGCCTGGCGCGCGGCGCGCCGCGCCGCGGGCGTCTCACCCGTACAGGCGTTGCGCAGCACCGTCGCCGAGCCCCGGGAGCGTCGCTGGCCACGGCTGATGACCGCGTTCGCGCTCTTGGCCGGTGCGGGCTTCTGGTACGCCGTGGCCGTCGCGGTCCGCCTCAGCGATCCCCCTGGCCTGGACCGGACGTTCGGGGTCTCACTGATGATCCTTTTCGGTTCGATGCCGGCCGTGACCGCCCTGGCCGTCCTCACCCCGTTGTTCGTCGGGCCGCTGGGCGGGCTGGTGGGCCGCCTCGGGACGCTCGTCAGCGGGGAGACCGGACGGTTGGCGCACGCCACCATCACCCGCAGCCCGCGCCGGGTCTCCTCGGCCGCCTCGTCACTGATGCTGGGCGTCGCGCTGGTCGCCTCCGCGACGCTGGTCACGCAATCGGTGCACGACCGCTTCCGGGAGGCGGGACGGGAGGTGATGGCGGCCGAGCACGCGATCACCGCGACCGCCAGGACCGCCGAGGGCGCGCCCGCCCCACTGGCCCGGGACGTAGCGGCCCTGGTGACGGGCACTCCGGGGGTCTCGCGGGCGATCCCCCTCACGCAGACCGAGGTCAAGCTCGTGTCGCCCCCGCCGGACACTCTCGAACCGGGCGAGGAGCCCGACTCGTTCCGCTTCCTTGTCAGCGGCGCCGAGCAGAGCGGGCTGCGCGACGTACTGCGGCTGGGAGGAAGGCCGCCTGCGCTGCGTCCCGGGGAGATCGCGCTGTCGTCGACCGTCATGCGGGAGCGGGGACTGCGGCGCGGCCAGGAGATCGTCGTCCGGGCCGCTCAGGGCCGGGTCGCGCTCACCGTGGCAAGCGTCTACCACGACCCCTCCCACCTCTTCGCCGAACAGGCCCTCGTGGCACCCGCGACGATGGACCGGCTCGACGCCAACGCCGCGACCCAGGCGATCCTCGTGCGGGGCGGCTCTCCCGAGGCCCTGACCCACGCCGTGGCCGGAGTGCCCGGCGTGCAGGTCCGCGACCGGGACGCGTACGTGGACGCGGCTTCGGGCTCGCTCACCCGGGCACTGCGAGCGACGTACGGCTTTGTTGGCATGGCACTGCTGCTGGCGCTGTTCGGCATGGCGACCACGGTGTCGATGGGCGTCGCCGAACGCACCCGGGAGTTCGGGCTGCTGGGCGCCGTCGGCGCCACCATGAGGCAGATCCGCTCGATCGTCCGCTGGGAGGCGGCCACCGTGGTCGCCCTCGGCACGATCCTCGGCACCGTGACCGCACTGGGGACGCTGACCCTGCTGCACGTGACCACCGGCAGCTCGTTCCTGCGCCCGGACCCGCCGTGGTGGCTGTTCCCGCTGCTGACGGCAGGAGCGGCGGCGGCGACGCTGGCGACCTCGGCACTGCCCGCGCGCCGGGCCGCCGCCATCCCCGTCCTGGAAGCCGCCAAGGCCGAATGAGCCACAGCAGGAGGAAAGCATGCGTTTTCAACGCTCCGCCCCCGTCCACGCGCACCAGTCCCCCAGCCGCACGTACTTCGCACCCCGCCCGTCACACCAGCCTTGATCCGCCAGCCACCCGTTGGGCGGTTTGTTTTTGGGTTGTGTAGATGCGGGCTACGGCGATTGATATGGCGGTCAAGGGGAGCCAGACGGCTGCTGTGAGCCAGAGGTTCTCGTCGGCTGCGCTGGTCAGGAGCGGGGTGAGGAGGCCGATGAAGAAGACGCCTATGGCCAGGCCGAGGGTGGCGATCATGCCTGGGGTCGGGTCCGGGAGGGTGCGGCGGGTCAGGCGCCAGGCGCAGGCGGCCGTGACGAGGAGGCCGGGAGGGATCACGATCAGCGCGCCGATGAGGAGCCGTGTGCGCAAGTCGGCCGGGGCGGCGTCCGTGGTCTGGGTGTCGCCGTTCGCCGCTATCTCGGTCACCTGGCCGCGCCAGATGGTGCCGGTGATCCGGTCGCCCTCGTTGAGGTCACTGAAGACGGGGCGTCTGTTGGTGTAGGCCGTTTCCCACCTGGTGCCGTCCGCGTCCGTCAGCGTGGCGCGATCCAGTTGGCCCCTCTTGGACGTCCGGTGGATGCCGGACACGGTGAACTGCTCCGTCCAGCGGCATTCGGCGGGCTGGGACGGCGCGGCCGGGCAGCGCGGCGCGGCGTTGTAGGCGTCCAGGTCCCGGGTGCCGCCGGGGGCTTCCGCTGCGACGAAGAAGACGGCGAGCGCCACGAGGGCCATGCCGGCGAGCAGGGTGAGCACGGTCGCGACGGTGCTGCGCAGGATCCCGGCGAGGGAGGGCTGGGCCATGTCCCCATTGTCCCATTTGAGGATCTTGGTGGCGCACCGGCCGGTCGTCTTACCTGCGGTGACGTTCGCCGTGCCGGTGGGCCGTCGCCATGCCGGTTGCCGGGTGATCAGCCGGGGAATCGGTATCGGGATGGGAGGGCTCGATGGCGACCGTTGTGCTGTTAGGGACGCTCGACACCAAGGGCGCGGAGTACACGTGGCTTCGTGAGCGGGTGCGGGAGCTGGGGTGCGACACCGTGCTCGTCGACGGGGGCACCGGGCCGTCCGACGTGGACGCGGATGTCTCCGCGGAGGACGTCGCCCGCGCTGGGGGCACGTCGCTTCAGTCCCTGCGGGACGCGGGAGATCGAGGCGCGGCGGTCACGGCGATGGGCGAGGGGGCCGCGGCCGTCCTCGCGGGGCTGCCGGAGATGGACGCCGTCCTCGCGGTCGGTGGAAGCGGAGGATCGTCGATCGCGGCGCGGGCCGTCCGGGATCTGCCCATCGGCCTGCCCAAGCTGATCGTCTCCACGATGGCATCGGGGGACGTCGCGCCGTACGTGGGCGCCAAGGACGTCACGATGACCTACAGCGTCGTCGACATCGCCGGGATCAACCGGGTGTCGCGGCTGATCCTCGGGAACGCGGCGGCGGCCGCCGCCGGGATGGCGAAGGCGTACGCCGACGCGCGGTCGGCGCGCGCGGTGGACGAACGGCCCCTGATCGGGGCGTCCATGTTCGGGGTCACGACGCCGGCGGTCGACGCGGCGCGCGAGCGGCTGGACGAACTGGGCTACGAAGTGCTCGTCTTCCATGCGACCGGGGCCGGCGGGCGGGCGCTTGAGGGGCTCGTGGAGAGCGGGTTGCTGGCCGGGGTCCTCGACCTGACCACGACGGAGCTGGCGGACGATCTCGTCGGCGGGGTGCTTTCGGCCGGGCCCGACCGGCTCACGGCGGCCGGGCGGCACGGCCTCCCGCAGGTCGTGGCGCCGGGGGCGCTGGACATGGTCAACTTCGGCCCGCGCGAGACGGTTCCCGAACGGTTCGAAGGGCGCGAGCTGTACGTCCACAACCCGACCGTGACGCTGATGCGGACGACGCTGGAGGAGATGGGCGAGCTGGGACGGCGGATCGCGTCCAAGCTGGCCGCCGCCACCGGGCCCACCGTGCTGTTCGTCCCGCTCGGCGGTGTGTCGGCGCTGGACGCGCCCGGCATGCCGTTCCACGATCCCGTCGCGGACGAGGCGTGCTTCGCGGCGCTGGAGGGAGCGGCGGAGACGGAGACGCTCGACATGAACATCAACGATCCGGCGTTCGGCCGCGCGATGGCCGACCGGCTGCACCAGATGATCTCGGGAGGCTCCTGGTGAACCGCGAGACCGTCCTGTACCGGCTGCGGAACGCCGTCGCGGAGGGCAAGCCCGTCATCGGCGCGGGTGCGGGCACCGGGCTGTCCGCCAAATGCGCGGAGGCGGGCGGCGTCGACCTCGTCATCATCTACAACTCCGGCCGGTATCGGATGGCGGGACGCGGATCGCTGGCCGGCCTGCTGCCCTACGGGGACGCCAACCAGATCGTGGTGGAGATGGCGTCCGAGGTGCTGCCGGTCGTGAAGGACGCGCCCGTCCTGGCCGGGGTGTGCGGCACCGACCCGTTCCGGGTGATGCCCGTGTTCCTCGACCAGCTCAAGGCGATGGGTTTCGCGGGCGTCCAGAACTTCCCGACCGTCGGGCTCTACGACGGGGTGTTCCGGCAGAACCTCGAAGAGACCGGCATGGGGTACGACCTGGAGATCGAGATGGTGCGGCTCGCCCATGAGCGCGGCCTGGTCACCGCCCCGTACGTCTTCGACGAGGACCAGGCGCGGGCGATGGCCGAGGCCGGCGCCGATGTGCTCGTCCCGCATGTCGGTCTCACCACCAAGGGCAGCATCGGCGCCGGGACGGCCCTGACGCTGGACGAGGCGGTCGAGCGCGTGCAGGCCATGCGCGACGCCGCGTTCGCCGCCCGTCCCGACGTCCTCGTCCTCTGCCACGGCGGGCCGATCGCCGAGCCGGACGACGCCGCCTACGTCCTGTCGCGGACGCAGGGTGTCGTCGGCTTCTTCGGCGCGTCCTCCGTCGAGCGGCTGCCGACCGAGCGGGCCATCACGCGGCAGGTGGCCGCCTTCAAGAATCTGGAGCTCTGAATGCTGGTGAATCCCGGCGACGTGACGACGATGACCTTCGACTGGGGGTCGATCAAATGGTTCGTCACGCCGTCCACCGTGCCCGGCGCGGGAAGCACGCTGGGCGAGGTGATCGTCAACCCGGGCAAGGGACACGCACGGCACAACCATCCGAACGCCGAGGAGGTCATCTACGTGATCTCCGGCGAGGCGGCGCAGATGGTGGACGACGGGCAGCCGTTCCCGTTCCGTGAGGGCGACACGGTCCACATTCCGAAGGGCGTCTGGCACTCCACGTACAACACGACATGGCGCCCGCTCCGCCTCATCGTCACCTACACGCCGGGCGGCGAAGAGAAGGCCCTGGAGGCCGCCCCGGACTACTGCCTGCACCAACCCGGCGCAGTCCCCGAATGGAGCCAGGCCTAGCCACTCGTCCAGGCGTCCAGGCCGTCTTCTGTCAGGAGGACGTCGAAGGCGGCGTCGGCGGCGCCCGTCAGGGGGCCTTGCGCGCCCAAGGTCGATGGGCGGACGGGTGGCGGGGCCGATCGGCGATAACGCATCAGGGCGGCGGTGTAGCCGCTTTCGAGGGCGACCGGTGCCCTCTCGGCGAGGGCGGGCGCGAGGCCGGAGAGCGTGACGACGTCGGGATCGAGGGCGTTGACCAGGGCGCCCATGCCTCGTCCCAGCGCGTGCGCGGCGGCCGCGACGGCGGTGCGCGAGGCCGGAGCGGATGCGGCCGCGGCGATGATCTGCTCGGCCGCCGTCCGCGGATCGCGGGGGGCGGGACGGCCGAGTGCGCGGGCCATGGCGCGGCCGTCGACCTCCAGGTCCCAGCAGCCCCGCGCACCGCACGGGCATTCCAGGTCGGGATCGCCGAACGGCATGTGGCCGAACTCGCCGCCCGCGCCGGTCGCGCCGTCCACCGGGCGTCCGTCCACGACGAGGATGCCGCCGACGCCGACCTCCACGGTCAGGTGCAGGACGACGCGCGCCCCCGCGCCCGCCCCGCGCCTGGCCTCCGCCAGCCCGGCGAGGGAGGCGTCGTTGCCGACGAGCAGCGGGACGCCGGGCGGCTTGAGCGGGTCGAGGCCGACGTTGCGCCAGCCCATGCCGGACGCCTGGACGATCGCCGTTCCGCTGACGGCTCCCGCGACGCAGGCGGACACCGCGCGGAGCCGGCGGCCGTAGCGGGTGTGCAGGGCCGAGACATGCTCGGCGAGCGTTCCGAGGATCGTCGGCGAGCCGGAGTGGTGCCCAGCCTCCTCGGTCAGGAGGCCGCCGCCGAGCTGGACGGCGGCCACGCGCCACCGCTCGTGGCTGATGTCGACGACGCAGACGACCGGGCCGTCCGGATGCGCGGTGAGAGTGGGGGACGGACGGCCGCGTCCACCGGTACGGGGTGGCGCGTCCTCCTCGACCAGCCGCGACGCCTTGAGGCGGGTCGTGATCTCGGCCGCGTTGCCGCTGCTCAGGCCCAGGGCGCGTGTCGCATCCGCGCGTGTCGCGGACGGGTGCGCATGGACGTACCGGAGCACGGCGAGCGCCCCCTGGCTGCGCAGGGCGCGCGCCGAGTGCGCGGTCTTCGGCTGCATGGTGACATCCTCGCCCGCCGTGGTGACGAGCTTCGCTCCGCGGGTTATCCTCGCCGCACGAGCATAATCCGGGAGGTCGTGACATGGACACGGACCGGGCGCCCGACGAGGGCACGCAACGAGCACGCGCCTCCGACACGACCTCCAGACGGACTGCGGGCACGCTCGCCCTGTACGCCATGTTCGGGTGCCTCGGCTACCTGCTCGCCTCGTTCGGCTCGATCCTGCCGGAGCTGCGTGAGGAACGGGGCCTGCCGCGCGCGGAGGCCGCCCTCTATCCGTCCGCCTTCGCGCTCGGACTGGTCGTGATCGGCCTGATCGGGCCCCGCCTGGCGGAACGGCTCGGACGATACGCGCTGCCCACGGCCCTGACCGCGCTCGTCGGCGGCGCCGCGCTCCTCGCCGCCGCCGGCGGACGCCTCGGCACGGCCGCCGGCGCGCTGATCTTCGGTCTCGGCGGGGCGGGACTCGTCCAGCTCGTCCCGGCGGCGCTGCGGGCCGCGCACCACGGTGATGGAACGGTCCAGATCGGCGAGGCGAACGCGGTCGCCAGCGCCGCGTCCGTCCTGTCCCCGATCCTCATCGGCGCAGCCCTGGCCCACGACCTCGGCTGGCACACGGCCTTCGTCCTCCCACCCCTCACCGCAGCCGCCCTTCTGCTCCTACTGGCCCGCACCTCCATCCACACCCTCACCCCCTCCAAAACCACCCCCGCCGATCCGCCCGCTGGTGCGGCGGTCGGGGGTGGGGGTGGGTGGGTGTTCTGGGGGTGGTGGGGTGATCTTGTGTTGGCGGTGGGGGTGGAGTTCTGCATGGTGTTCTGGGCGGCGGACTTCCTGGGGAGTGTGAAGGGGTTCGGAGCGGGGAGCGCGGCGACGTTGTCGGCCGCGTTCGTGCTCGGGATGGCCGTCGGGCGGGCGGCCGCCGGGCCGGTGGTGAGGGTCGCGGGGCGGCCCGAGCGGCTGCTCGTCGTCGCCGCCTTCGTCGGCATCGCCGGGTTCGCGGTGCTGTGGACGTCGCCCGCGCCGGTCGCGGTCGGCGGGTTGCTGCTGGCCGGGCTCGGTGTGGCGCTGCTCTACCCGGTCATCCTGGGGCAGGCGCTGGCAGCGTGGGCGTCGCAGCCGGTCCGGGCCGCCGCGCGATGTGCGCTCGCGTCGGGGGTTGCGATCGGCGTCGCGCCGCCCCTCCTCGGGACGCTCGCCGACCTCACCACGTTGCGCGCGGCCGTTCTCGTCGCGCCCGCCCTGCTCACGGTCCTGCTGGTGCGTTGTGGATGGCGGCTCAGAGCGACCGCGTGATCACCGAGGCGAGTCCGCCGTTCGCGTGAAGTTCTCCTCGACGGCGTCGGGAGGCGGTCCGGACGTCGAGCGCGCCGGAGAGCCTCTCGGCCGTGAAGGTCGCCATCGTGACCGAGTCGTTCCTGCCCCAGGTCAACGGGGTCACGAACTCGGTGTGCCGCGTTCTCGAACATCTAGCCGCTCATGGCCATGAGGCCGTCGTCGTCGCGCCTGGTCCCGGGCCCGCCGACTACGCCGGAGCCCCGGTCGAAAGAGTCCGGGGCTTCTTCCCGCCGTTCTACCCGTCGTTCGCCGTGGGGGTTCCCACGCGGCGCGTCACCGCGATCCTGCGCGACTTCGGGCCCGACATCGCACACATCGCCTCGCCGTTCGTGCTCGGCTCGTCCGGGCTCGCCGCCGCGCGGAGGCTGGACGTCCCGGCGCTCGCCGTGTTCCAGACCGACATCGCCGGGTTCGCCCGGCGCTACGGGCTGCGCGGCACCGACCCGCTGATCTGGTGGTGGCTCCGCCGCCTGCACTCACGCGCGGAACGCACGCTCGCGCCGTCCTCGCCCGTGCTCGCGGAACTCCAGCGGCGCGGCGTGCCGCGGCTCGCCCGCTGGGGGAGGGGCGTCGACCAGGAGCGGTTCAACCCCGTCCACCGGTCGCCGGAGCTCCGGGCGCGGCTCGCACCAAACGGCCGGGCCATCGTCGGGTTCGTGGGACGGCTCGCCGCCGAGAAACGGCCGGAGATGCTCACCAGGCTCGTGGGCGTGCCCGGTGCGAAGGTCGTGATCGTCGGGGCCGGGCCGGAGGAGGAGAAGCTGCGGCGCCGGATGCCCGACGCCGTCTTCACGGGGTTCCGCACCGGGACGGAGCTGTCGGAGCTGGTCGCGTCGTTCGACGTGTTCGTCCACACGGGCGCGGACGACACGTTCTGCCAAGCGGTGCAGGAAGGGCTCGCCTCAGGGGTGCCCGTGGTCGCCGCCGCGGCGGGAGGGCCGCTCGACCTCGTCCGTCCCGGTGTGAACGGGCTGCTGTACGCGCCGGACGACGGCTCCGAACTGCGCGCGGCGGTGTCGACGCTCGTGGACGACGTCAAGATGCGCCGGCGGATGGCCGCCCAGGCAAGGGAGTCGGTCAGGGGACGCGGCTGGGACGGGGTCTGCGAGCAGCTGATGGGCCACTACAGAGAGATCGTGCAGGGCACAGGGGAACGACGACGCACGGAGCAGGCCGCGTGAGAACCTTCCCGTTCGTCGTGTCCATCCACGATGTCGCCCCGTCCACGGCGGAACCCACCGCGCGCTGGCTCACCGACCTGGACGAGCGCGGCGCGCCCTGCACGCTGCTCGCGATCCCGGGCCCGTTCGGGGGCGGCGCCGCCCTGCCCGAGGACGACGCCCTCGTCTCCTTCCTGCACGCCGCCGCCGGGCGCGGACACGAACTCGCCCTCCACGGCTACCTGCACGCGGGCGTGCCCGGCGGCCCCCGGTGGCGCGGCGGCGTGAACCGGATGCTGGCCAGGGGCGCCGGCGAGTTCTGGTCGCTGACCGAAGGCGAGGCCGTCCGGCGGCTGGAGGCCGGTCTCGGCCTGCTCGCCGACGCGGGCATCCGCGTGACCGGCTTCACCCCGCCCGGCTGGCTCGCCTCCCCGGGCACGCGACGGGCCCTCGCGGCCCTCGGCTTCGCCTACTGGACGAGCCACCTGGGCGTGCACGGCCTGCCCGGCGGCCCGGTACACCGGATGCCCGCGCTGTCGCATCGGCCCGGCGGGACGGGCGAACGCGCGGGCGCCCGCCTCATGACCGGCGCGGCCCGCGCGTTCGCGAGGACGCGGACGCCGTTCCGCATCGCCCTGCACCCGGCCGACCTGACCAGGCCCGGTCTGCGCCGGGCCGCGCTCGCCGCCATCGACGCCGCCGTCGCCTCGGGCGGCCGCCCGGTGACCTACGAGTCGCTGGTGTCCGGGTGAGGATCGTCCAGCTCGCCAACCTGTACAGCCCGGTCTCGGGCGGGCTCCGCACGGCCGTCGACATGCTGGGCGCCGGTTATCACGCGGCGGGGCACCGGCGGGCCCTCGTCGTCCCCGGGCCCGCCTACACGCGCCGCGACACGGAGAGCGGGCCGGTCATCACCGTCCCCGGGCCGTCGGTGGCGCCCGGATACCGGCTCGTTCTCGATCCGCGTCCGGTGCTGCGGGTCCTCGGCCGGCTCCGCCCGGACGTCGTCGAGGTCTCCGACAAGGCGACGCTCACCGTGGCGGCCCGCTGGGCAAGGCGTCGCGGCGTCCGCGCGGTGCTGTTCTCCCATGAGCGGCTGGACGCGATCCTCGCACCGCGCGTGCCGTCCTGGATGCCGCTGGAGACCCTCGCGGACCGCTGGAACCGGCGGCTCGCGGCGGAGTTCGACGCCATCGTGGTCACCTCGGCGTTCGCCGCCGCCGAGTTCGCCCGGGTCGGCGCGCCGTCCCTGCACCGCGTCCCGCTGGGCGTGGACCTCACGACCTTCCGCCCCCGCCCGCCGTCCGGGCACGACGGCGTCCGGCTGGTGCATCTCGGCCGCCTGTCCAAGGAGAAGCGGCCCGACCTGGCGATCGGCGCGGCGGTGGAACTCGCGCGCCGTGGCGTGCCGGTCCGGCTGGACGTCGTCGGTGACGGGCCGTGCGGGCCCAGGCTGCGGGAGTGGGCCCGGCGTGAGCGGCTTCCCGTCCGGTTCCACGGCCACGTCGGTGAGCGCGCCGCCGTGGCCCGGCTGCTGGCGGACGCCGACGTCGCGCTCGCCACCTGCCCCATCGAGTCGTTCGGCCTGGCCGTCCTCGAAGCGCTGGCCTGCGGGACGCCCGTCGTGGCGGCCGACCGGGGCGCCGCACACGAACTCGTCGTCCCGGGCGCCGGAGCCCGGGTGGCGCCGCGCGCGACGGCGTTCGCCGACGGCGTCCAGGAGGTCCTGCGCCTGCCGTCCGCCCGACGCCGCGCCGCCGCCCGCGCACGCGCCGAGCGCTACCCCTGGACGACCACCGCCGCCGGAATGCTCGACGTCCTCACCGCCCCGTGACCGCGCCGCTCAGAACGGGATGGGCGTGGTGACCACGCCCGCGTGGGCGAGGATCGTCGCGGCGTCGTCCACGGGCGGGTGGATCTTGTCCATGAGCCAGCGCTTCACCCACTTGCCCTCGGCGCCGGACAGCGCGACGAGCCGGTCCCAGCCGCGGGTGTAGACGCCGCCGGCGGCGCCGAGGTCGACGTCCGTGACGTACGGGGCCGGGGCGAAGTCGATCAGCTGGACGCCGAGGAGGTCCGCCGCCGCGTTGTGCCCGGCCGTCTTGCCCATCGGCACCGCGTGCTGGCAGCTCTGCACCGTCCAGTGACCGTCGTCGGCGCGGGCGGCGGCGACGTCCCCGGCGGCGAAGACGTGCGGGTGGGCCCGCAGGCGCGTGTCGACCTTCAGGCGGCCCAGGCGGTCACGGTCACCGGGAATCCGGGACGTGAGCGGGCTCGCCTCCAGGCCCGCCGTCCACACGACCGCGTCGGCGGGGATCGGCGAGCCGCCGGCCAGCAGCGCCCCGCCCTCGGTCACCTCGGCCACGCTCGTGCCGAGGCGCCGTTCGATCCCGAGCCTGTCGAGGGCCACCTCGATCACCGGGCGCGGCCCGAGACCCAGGTCCGGGGCTATCTCGTCGGCCTTCTCGACCAGGACGACGCGCCCGCGCCCGGCGAGCTCGGTGGCGATCTCAAGGCCGGCGAATCCGGCGCCGACCACGACCGCCGTGTAGCCGTCGCGGCCGCGCAGGTGGCCGCGGAGCCGCTGCGCGCCCTCCAGGGTGTCCACGTCGAACAGCCGCTCGGCGCCCGGGATGTCCGGCCGGACGAGGCGGCTGCCCGCGGCGAGGACGAGCCGGTCGTACTCGACCGGCCGCCCGTCCGCGATCACCACGCGGCCGTCCACGTCGATGTCCTGCACCGCCGCGCGGACGTGCTCCACGCCGACCGGCTCCAGGATCCGCTTCAGCGCGACCGTCGCCCGCTCGGGCTCCGGCTCGTAAAGGCGGGGCCGCAGGACGAGATCCTTGCCAGGCGCGATCAGCGTGATGCGCAGGTCGCTCTCTCCACGCACCCGCGCGGCGGCCGCCGCCGCCCACACCCCGGCGAACCCGCCCCCCACGACCACGACATGCGACATATCCGTCTCCCTCATCTCGACTACCGCCAGGGAGACAAGACACCACCCCCACATGTGACCAGAGCGGGTTACATGTGGCCTAGTTTTTCCGGGTTGGCTACTCGGCGGAAGGTGGTGACCTGGCCGTTGGTGATTTCGAGTGTGTCGACCCAGATGACGCGGCCGTCTCGGTGGGCGGCCAGGGCGAGTTCGCCGCCGATCTCGACGAAGCCGATCCGGTCGACGCGGTAGTGCGACATGATCCGGGCCAGCAGGCGTGCGACCCGCTCCGCGCCGACGACCGGGCGGCGGGACGCGACGACCTTGCCGCCACCGTCGGCCACGTACACGGCCTCGGGGTGCAGCAGTTTCAGGAGGCGTTCGAAGTCGCCGCCCTCGGCGGCCGCGCGGAACGCGGTGAGCACCTGCTCCCGTTCCGCGCGGCTCGCCCTCGGCCGGTCGTCGCGGGCGTCCGCCACCCGCCTGCGGGCGCGGGACGCGAGCTTGCGGGAGGCCGCCGACGAGTTCCCGAGCACCCCCGCGACCTGGTCGAACGGGATCTCGAACACGTCGTGCAGGACGAACGCCACCCGTTCCGGCGGGGTCAGCTCCTCCATCACGAGCAGCATCGCGGTGCCGACCGAGTCGTCCACGATCACCCGCTCGGCCGCGTCCGGGCCGGTCGGCAGCGGCTCCGGCAGCCACGGCCCGGCGTACTCCTCGCGGCGCACCCGCGCCGACTTCAGGACGTTGTAGGCGAGCCGGGCGGCGATCGTGACCAGCCACGCGCGGGGGTCGGCGACGCCGGACCGGTCGGCCGCCGAAGCGCGCAGCCAGACGTCCTGGACGACGTCCTCCGCCTCGGCCACGCTGCCGAGCAGCCGGTACGCGGCGCCGAACACCGCCGGGCGGTGCGCCTCCCAGTCCAGGTCGTCCACGTACGGGGAGCCTACTCGTCGGCGAACGAGCAGTCGGCGGGGTTGTCCGGCGGCTGGAATTCACCGGACGGAAGCGTCAGCGGCGCGTCCTTCACCGTGTATCCCTTCAGCCATTTCCCGAAAGGACCGGAGCTGGCTGTGCTGAACGGCGCCGGGCCGCTCCCCATCTGCTGGCACTGCGGGAACACGACGCCCCACGAGAAGCCCATCCGGTCGTACTTGTGGCCGCGCGGCGACTGGTAGAAGGTCAGGTTCGCGCGTTTCTGGTTCGGCGGGATGCCGTGCTCGTCGTCCTGCCGGATTCCGGACACGACCGCGATCGGGCCGGACGCCATCACGTAGTCGACCTTGATCCAGCCCCAGTGGTGCTTCGACGGCCCGCCGGGCTCGTCCGGGGAGTAATGGTCGAACCGCACCGTTCCGCGTGCGGCTCCCATGACCATCTTGCCGTTGACGAACTTCCACGGCCCGCCGTGCGCGTCCACGACGAACCGCCGGTACGGGTACTCCGAGTCGCCGGGGTACTTCAGCCACGCGTCCCCGGTGACGTGGGCCTCCTTCGGATTCGCGGCCTTGTCCTGGGCCATCGCGCTGCCGGTGCCGACCGCCCCGGCCATCCCCAGCACGGCGAGGCCGGCGACCAGAACACGCCTTTTCCGCGACATGTGGATCCCCTTTTCCGCGGACGCCCTTCGCCCGCCTCCCACACGTTCGCAGCGCCCACCGGGGGCGGCCTTCCCCCACGCGACCGAACCGCCTAGCCCGCAAGGCGGAATGTCAGGTCACTTTCCCCCGGACGTAGACCCACGCGCCGTCATGCCGGACGAACCGGCTCACCTCGTGCAGTTCTCCGGGTTCCGAGCCCGCCAGATAATGGGCGCGGAATTCGACGACGCCCTTGTCGTCGCCGGGGCCGCCGCCCTCCTCACGGACGATCTCCAGCCGCGTCCACCGCGTGCCGTCCTCGAAGCCGATCCGCTCCGGGCGCGTCGCCGGATGCCACGTCCTCAGCAGATACGGCTCGTCCCCGACGGCGAACGCGCTGAACCGCGACCGCATCAGCTCCCCGGCCGTCTCGGCCGCCGCAGCACCCCGGTGCAACCGTCCGCAGCAATCGCGGTACCGAGAGCCGACACCACAAGGACAAGTCTTGGCCACACGGCAATTGTGCCGCGCGGGGCCGCCGCGTCAGGGCTGATACCGGTACCCCATCCCCGGCTCCGTCAGCAGGTGCCGGGGATGGGGCGGGTCGCTTTCGAGCTTCCGCCGCAGCTGCGCCATGTACTGGCGCAGGTAATGCGTCTCGCTCTTGTAGGCCGGGCCCCACACCGTGGTGAGGAGCTGCTGCTGCGCGACGAGCTTGCCGGGGTTGCGGAGCAGGACGTCCAGCAGCCGCCATTCGGTGGGCGTCAGATGCACGCCGCCCGTCACCGTCTTCGCGGCCAGGTCGACCGTGTGCCCGCCCGCCCCGACAGCACGATGATCGGGACCTCCGTCCAGCCGCGCAGCCCGTAGATGACCTCGATGCCCTCCAGATCGGGCAGGCCGAGGTCCAGGACGACGAGGTCGGGACGCCACGAGCCGGCCCGGCGAAGCGCGCCCGTGCCGTCGGCGGCGACGTCCACCTCGTAGCCGCGGGCACGCAGGTTGATCCGCAGCGCCCGGAGCAGCTGGGGTTCGTCATCGACCACGAGCACCCGCGTCATCGGGCTTCCTTCCGCTGGTGGAGGGGCAGGGAAACGATCATCGTGAGTCCGCCGCCCGGGGTGTCCTCGGGGATCAGCTCGCCGCCCATCGCCCCGGTCAGCCCGCGGGTCAGCGCCAGCCCGAGCCCGACGCCCGTGTGGTTGTCGCGGTCGCCGAGCCGCTGGAACGGCAGGAACGCCCGCTCCCGCTCGCGGGGCGGGATGCCCGGGCCGCGGTCGGCGATCCGCTGTCCGCTTCGACCTCGGGCAGGTCGGTGTCCAGCAGCACCGAGACGTCGCCGGCGCCCAGGTCGTCCAGTGCGCGGGGCACCACCTCGTCCAGCGCCAGCGGGCGGGCGGCGATACCGAGGACGCCCGCCTGCAGCCGGCTCATGTCGAGCAGGTTCGCGACCAGCCGGTCGAGCCGGTCGAGGGACTGCCGGGCGGTGTCGAGCAGCTCGGCGCGCTCCTCGTCCGTCCAGGCGATCGAGGTGCTGCTCAGGCTGTCGGTCGCGGCCTTCGCCGACGCCAGCGGGGTGCGCAGGTCGTGGCTGACCGCGTTGAGAAGGGCGGTGCGCATCCGGTCGGCCGCCTCCAGCGGGCGCGCCTTCTCCGCCTCCGCCCGCAGCCGCTGCTGCCGCAGCGCTCCCGCCGCCTGCACCGCGAACGCCTCCAGGACGCGCCGGTCCCCGGCGGGCATCGGACGGCCCCGGATCGCCAGCGTCAGGTCGTCCCCGACCGGGATCTCGGCGTCGCCCTCGCCGGGCGTGGCGCAGGGGCGGCCGCCGACGGTCGCGACGATCCGCCAGCCCTCGTCCGCCGCGGGACGTTCCAGCAATGTGACCGAGGTGAGCCCGAACGTCTCGCGGAGCCGGCGCAGCACCGCGTCCAGCGCGTGCTCACCGCGCATGACGTCGCCGGCCAGCGTGGAAAGCACCTCCGCCTCCGCGCCGAGCCTCGCCGCCTCCCGCGACCTTCGCGCGGCACGGTCCACCACGATGCTGACCCCGACCCCGACCAGGACGAACACCGCCAGCGCGATCAGGTTGTCCTGCTCGGCGATGGTCAGCTCGTGCACCGGCGGCGTGAAGAACCAGTTGAGAAGCAGGAACCCGGCGACCGCCGTGAAAAGCGCGGGCCACATGCCGCCCACCAGCGCGATCGCGACGACCGCTGCCAGGAAGAACAGGATGTCGGACGGCAGCGTGATCGCCGGGCGCGCCGCCAGCAGCCCGTACGTCAGCAGCGGCAGCCCGAACAGGGCGAGCAGGAATCCGCTGAGCCGGCGGCTCACCGACACCCCCTGCTCCCGCCCGGGCCGCGGCACCCCCCGCCGCGCCTGGTCGTGCGTGACCATGTGCACGTCGATCGAGCCGGACCGCGCCGTCGTCGTCACCCCGATGCCCGGGCGCAGCAGCTGCGCGAACCGGCCGCGCCGCGACACCCCGAGGACGAGCTGGGTCGCGTTCACGCCGCGCGCGAAGTCCAGCAGCGCCCGCGGCACGTCGTCGCCGACGACCTGGTGGTAGGTGCCGCCGAGGCCCTCCACGATCTGCCGCTGCCGGGCCAGGTCCTTCGGCCGCGCCCCGGTCAGGCCGTCCCCGTGCGCCACGTGGACGGCGAGCAGGTCCGAGCCCTTCGACCGGGCGGCGATGCGGGTGGCCCGGCGCAGCAGCGTGGCGCCCTCGGGGCCGCCGGTCAGCGCGACGACGATCCGCTCGCGCGCCTCCCACGTCCCGGCGATGCCGTGGTCGGCGCGGTACCGGTCGAGCTGTTCGTCCACCTTGCCGGCCAGCCACAGCAGCGCCAGCTCCCGCAGCGCCGTCAGGTTGCCGACCCGGAAGTAGTTGGACAGCGCCGCGTCGACCTTCTCCGGCCGGTAGACGTTGCCGTGCGCCATCCGCCGGCGCAGCGCCTCCGGCGCCATGTCGACGAGCTCCACCTGGCCGGCGCGGCGGACCACCTCGTCGGGCACCGTCTCCCGCTGCGCGACCCCGGTGATCTGCTCCACGACGTCGTTGACCGACTCCAGATGCTGGATGTTCAGGGTCGAGATGACGTCGATGCCGGCGTCCAGGATGTCGTCGACGTCCTGCCACCGCTTGGCATGCCCGCCGCCGGGGACGTTCGTGTGCGCCAGCTCGTCCACGAGGACGACCGCCGGGGCGCGGGCGATCACCGCGGCCGTGTCCAGCTCGGTGAACTCCGTCTCCCGGTAGGTCAGCCTCCGGCGCGGGACGACCTCCAGCCCGTCCAGCAGCGCCTCGGTACGCGGCCGGTCATGCGTCTCGACATATCCCACGACCACGTCGGTGCCCCGCTCGCACCGCCGCCGCGCCTCCGAGAGCATCGCGTACGTCTTCCCGACACCGGGGGCGGCCCCCAGGTAGACGCGGAGCTGCCCCCTGGCCATGCTCCCCATCCTTCCAGCCCGAGCCTCGCCCATTCGGCGACGGCTCATCGAGACAACCCCGGCCCGGCGGCCGCCGATCCCGTCTTGACGGACTCCATACGCCCGCGCCCTCACCTTTCACGCCTTTCATGTGCGCGGCGAGGACGGCATGGGAGAACGCCCGGCCGGGAGGTCTCGGCCGGGCGTGTCTCACCGTCTCCTCAGAGGTTCGTCGGCCGGTACGCCTTGTACTCGCTGTCGGACAGGCCGTAGTCGCGCGTGCGGTGGTCGGTGCCGTAGTGGCCACGCTGCTCGTACGCCCAGTAGGACGTGTGCTTGCTGTCGGTCCACTTCTCGAAGATGACCACGTGCCGGGTGGTGTTGGTCCCGAGCGCGTCCATCACGAGGTCGCCCTTCTTGAGCTCGGACATCTTGATGCGCTCGGTGTACCTCGATGCCGCCAGCCCGACGGTGTTGAGGCCGGGCTTGGAAAGGCCCAGCGCCATTGACACGAAGCCCGAGCAGTCGGTGCGGTATCCGTTGTGAGTGCTCGTCTGGCTGTAAGGGACCCTCTGGTCGGTGTGCGGGTGCCAGGTCTTGGCCCGGGCTATCACTTTGGAGCGGCTGCTCCCCGAATCATCCGAGGCCTTCGCGTCGGCGCGGCTGTCGCTCGATGCGTGCGCCGCCTTCTTGGAGTGCGTCCGCTTCACGGGAAGCGTCGCCACGGCGGCGGTCACCTTGTCGCCGCCGTCCGAACCGGACGACAGGATCGACGCGTGCGCCGCCGTCGTCGCCGCCACGCCCACGAAGGCGAGGCCCACGAGGGCGCCGGTGGCGCCGGGGTTCAGACGCAGAGGTCTGCGGCTCTTGCTGTGCTTGCCTTTCAAGGGGGACTCCTTCTTCCAAGCCGCCTACCGGGTTAGCTGACGGGTTCGGACGTGGAAGTCGCCCTACGGCCTGGGAGCAGGCCGATTCACCCCGGTGCGGGACTGCCTGGAGTCCGGCACGCTGGGTCCCCGGCTCCGCGCGATGGCGGACTCGGCGTTCGCCGCTGCGATCCGTGGGCGCTGGGCCCGTCCACGGGACCGGTGTCCCGTGCGCGAAAGAGCGGCGCTGATGGGTATGGGTGCGCGGCCGCGTCGGGGCCGCGTTATGGGAACACCTGCGGGCGTGCGCTCAGACCTGCACGCGTGGCGTGCGCATGGACGGCCGGCGGTGCCGGATGAGGCGTTCGTGCCCCGTGGGACACATAACACGGAAGTGCCTGGCGAGCACCTTGATGGGACGACAAGCTACATGGACCACCAAAGGAAGGCAAACTCCCCCAAAATCACGAACCGCCCAGCTCAGCGCGTTGGTGTCCGGCCGGGCGCCGACCGAAGCATGATCGACATTTCCCGCCCGGCGCGGTAATGATCTTGTATAGATCGCCCCAAGGTGATCGTCCGACATCGACGGAGAGGGCATCCGATGGCGATTCCCAGGTCCGCGCACCGGCTTCCGCTGGCGGTGGCCGCGGCAGGCGCGACGACGCTCGGGCTGTTCGCGCCCGCGGCGGCGGCCGACGTCCGGTACGAGCCCGGTTCACCCGGCCTCGGCGACTCCTACTTCCCCGACCTCGGCAACGGCGGGTACGACGTCGAGCGGTACCACCTGAAGACCGCGTACGACCCCGGCACCGACCGGCTCACCGGCACGACGACGATCACGGCCACCGCCACCCAGAACCTGTCCCGGTTCAACCTCGACTTCTACAAGATGATCGTCCGGTCGGTGCGCGTGAACGGCCACAAGGCTTCGTTCGAGCGCACGGGCGAGCGTGAACTGGAGATCACGCCGCGGAGAGGGCTGCGGAAGCTGAGGTCGTTCAGCGTGACCGTCCGGTACGACGGTGTGCCCCGGCCGCTGAGCGGCCCGGTCGTCTTCGACCTGCCGTACGGGTTCCTGGCCACCAAGGACGGCGCCACGGTCATGGGCGAACCCGACGGGGCGTCCACCTGGTTCCCGGCCAACGACCATCCGACCGACAAGGCGCTGTTCACGGTCGAGACGACCGTGCCGCACGGCCTCAAGGCGATCTCCAACGGCCGCCTCCTCCGGCAGCGGACCGCCGGCGGCAAGGACACCTTCCTGTGGCGAGAGGACCGCCCGATGGCGACGTACCTGGTGACCAACTCGATCGGGCGGTTCAACGTCTCCACGACCACGACAGGCACGGGCGTCCCGCAGCTCGACGCGGTCGACCCGGAGGTGGCGTCGGACCCCAACTCGCTCGACACTCCGCGCCACACCACGCGGGTGACCGACGAACTGCCCGGCTACTTCGGCGCCTACCCGTTCACGAGCACCGGGTCCATCGTCGAGAACGACTCCGGCCCGCCGCTGAACCTCGAGAACGCGCTGGAGACCCAGACACGGCCGACCTACCAGAGCCCGCCTGTCGAGAAGGGCGTGGCCCACGAGATCAGCCACCAGTGGTTCGGCGACAGCGTCTCCGTGCGCCGCTGGAAGGACGTCTGGCTGAACGAGGGCTTCGCGAAGTGGGTCGAGTGGTACTGGGCCGAGCGGCACGGCGGCCAGTCCGCGCAGCTCGCCTTCCAGCAGTCCTACGACGACCCGCCGCCCATCCAGCCGGACCGGCCCCCGTTCTGGGACGTCGTGATCGCCGACCCCACCCGCGACCAGATGTTCCACCGCGCGATGTACTTCCGCGGCGCGATGACGCTCCAGGCGCTCCGCCACAAGATCGGTGACGAGCGGTTCCTGCGGCTGGTCCGCACCTGGGTGGCGACCAAGAAGTACGGCAACGCCTCCACCGAGGACTTCGAGGCACTGGCCGAGCAGGTCTCCGGGCAGGACCTCGGCGCGTTCTTCAGGGTCTGGCTCCACACACCGGACAAACCCACCGCCTGGTGAACGCCGGGGTGACCCGGCTTAGAGTCGGGGCATGGACGCGTCCCAGGAGCCCCGCTGGCTGACCGACGAGGAGATGCAGGCCTGGCTGGGACTGGTCAGCGTGGTGATCAGGCTGCCGGCCGCCCTCGACCGGCAGTTGCAGCGAGACGCCGGCATCAGCCACTTCGAGTACCAGGTGCTGTCCGCCCTGTCGATGAGCCGGGAGCGCACGATCCGGATGGGCGACCTCGCCGACCTCGCCGACGGGTCGCTGTCCCGGCTGTCCCACGTGGTCTCGCGGCTGGAGAAACGCGGCTGGGTGCGCCGTACTCCCGATCCGGCCGACGGCCGCTACACCCTGGCCGTCCTCACCGACGACGGCTGGGACAAGGTCGCGGCCACCGCTCCCGGCCACGTCGAGACCGTCCGCGGCCTCGTCATGGACCCCCTCACCAGGGCCCAGATCCGGCAGCTGACCGAGATCGGCCGGCGCATCAGCCATGCCATCGACCCCGACGGCTCCTGCCCCACCCAGCGTTTCAGCTGATCCGGCCGGGCCGCGCCGGACTTGCCCGCCTTGTACCATGTGGTACAAGATCGGTTCATGGTGTTCGTTCCGGGTGCCCCGCGTGCCCGGGCGATTGCGGCTTGGAGTGATGCATGGGCTTGGAGGAGAGCCTGCCCAGCGGCTACCTGCTGACCACGGTCGAGCAGGTCGCGGGGTGGGCGCGCAGCAGTTCGGTGTGGCCGGCGACGTTCGGCCTGGCGTGCTGCGCGATGGAACTCATGGCCACCGGCGATCCCCGCCATGACATGTCGAGATGGGGGATGGAGCGCGCCTCCAGCACCCCCCGGCAGGCCGACCTGATGATCGTGGCGGGCCGGGTGAGCCAGAAGATGGCGCCGGTGCTGCGGCAGATCTACGACCAGATGACCGAGCCGAAGTGGGTCATCGCGATGGGCGTGTGCGCCTCGTCCGGCGGCATGTTCAACAACTACGCGATCGTGCAGGGCGTGGACCACATCGTCCCGGTGGACATCTACCTGCCCGGCTGCCCGCCGCGCCCGGAGATGCTGCTGGACGCGATCCTGAAGCTGCACGACAAGATCAACAACACCAGGCTCGGACCGCAGCGCGCCAAGCAGATCGCCGAACTGGAAGAGGCCGAGCGCCGCCGCCTGCCGCTTCTGGGTCTTCCGGAGGCCTCCGCTTCGCCGTGACCGCGCCCCGCCCAACTCACCCGCGTGCCGGCCTTACCGGTCCGGCCGCGAGGTCGATGAAGGTTTCCAATGCCTCGGTCACGCCCTCGGAGTCGCCGGTCGCAAGGAGGTCGAGCAGAAGTCCGCGGATGACCGCCAGTCCGAGCCGGGCGGTCGGTCGCGCGGTCTCGGGCGGCATGCCGGCCCGGATGTTGAGTTCGGTCAGCTGGGAGAGCCAGGACTGTACGAACTTGTCCGCGACGTCGGGGGAGTAGGAGCGCCCTTGGAGCGCCTGCGCGTACACCTCGAAGAACAGCCGCTCGTGCGGGAACATCGCCGGATCGGTGAGCCGGCTCCACAGCTCTCGCGCAGTGGCCGGAAGGTCCTGGCTCAGGGCGATTTCGTGGAGGACCGCGCGCTGGCGCTCCTCGACCTCCCGCACGATCTCGGCCTGGAGCCCTTCTTTGGACCCGAAGTAGTACACCAGCATGCGGTGGCTGGTGCCGAGGGCGGTCGCGAGGCGGCGCAGGCTGAGGGCACTGACCCCGTTGACGGCCACATGATCCACCGCGGCGTGCAGGAGACGGGCCCGGGTCTCCTCGTAGCTGGCGGCCATTTTCCCCCTCACGTGGACGTGCGCGAGCACCCTATCCCGCGCCCTCCGGCCTGACGCGAACGTGCCGACCCTCGCCTCCGGTTGACGGAGGTGAGGGCAGGTAGGTCACCGCTCCCCGCAGTTGCACATGGGAGGCGCCGGTCCCCCAGCAGCCGGCCGTAGCGCAGGCCGGGCTTGCTGATCTCCGTCGCGCCCTCCTCGACCTTGGTGTGGTCGCCCGCGGCTCCCAGAACCTCGATGATCACCTGACGGCTGGGAGAGGCTCCGGTGAAGGCCCTCACCCAGAACTCGACCTGCTGATACTCGCCTGAGTCGAACAAGTGCACGAACAGCTCCTTCGCGCCCTCGGGGGACTCGCCGAGTGCTCGTACCTTGAGGTAGTCCCAGTCGTAGAGATCGCTACGATGGGCGAGCTCGATCGCCTCCTGCCGCGTCACGCCGTCGAACATGCGCGCGTTGCAGTAGCGGTTCCACACGCCGCGGCGGGCCTGGAAGCGGAAGCCGGCGACGATCCTGAGGACCTCGTGCACCTCTTAGTGGGGTGCGCTCTCGCGGGCCAGGACATAGTCGTAGAGCAAAAGGGGCTCGACCCGGTGGGCGAGGAAGTCGTCCAGGTCCTGGGGCGCTGGAAGCGTCCGACCGCTGCGGGCCCGGGCAAGCGGAGTCGCGGCACCGCACATGGAACGAACTGGAGGGAGACGGCGACGAACGACGGGAGAGCGAATCCGAGCGGTTTCGTCACTCTTCGGATTCCGGCGGCCCGGCCGGCCCGGCGTGAACTTCGACGGTTCGCCCGTCGGGGTCGTCGAGCAGGTGCCGACCGGCTTTCATGGGGGGCGTCATGGTGTGGCCGGTAACGTTGAAGCCGAGCCGGGCGCTTGTGGCGGGGCGTCGCTCGGTGGCGGGGTAGAGCTCTATCACCACCCCGTCGGGCAGCACGGCGGCGTAGTGCTCCGGCCCATTGCCGTGTTGTTCCTTGTGGAACGTCAGACCCAGGCGGGAGTAGAACCGGCGGGACTCCTCCAAGTGATCGGTGTAGAGGACCAGCAACGCCATGGACACGGTGGCGGTCGGGCCAATGCTCATGGAAGCGCCTCCTGGCGATGGCCGATGGGTAGGGACCTCTTAACGCATATCACCGACTCGGATGCCCGAACGTCAGGCTGCGGACGTGGTCAGCCTGGTGCGAACCCAGCCGCCGGCCGCGGCGGCCGGCCACAGGCGGGAGGGTCGGCGTCGGCATAGGCCTGGGTCAGGATGCGCTTGTGCTGGACGGTGTCGCGGTGGTCGAAGCCGTCCACCTCCGGGCTGCGGAAGATGAATGCGGCCACGGCGCGGCCGCGCTGCGCGGCTTCCTGCTCGCCGACGCCGAGGTGATCGGCAGGCTGACCGTCGACCTGGACGACCGCCACGCCACGATGGCCCAGGGCTACTTCGAGCTGCAGGCCGGGCACGGCCTGCTCTGCGCCGATATGGACGTCGCCGAGTCGGCTACGCCTACCAGGCGACGTTCGAGGGGTTCCTGCGCGCCCAGGAGGACGGCGCAACGGCCGACGGCTGGGAGCAGCGGGCCGACCTGCTCGCACGGACCGTGCGGCGGGCCTTCGATAGCGGCGCGGTCCTGCCCGATTCGGTGATGCGGGAGCTGGCGGCCGCTACCGGGTCGCTGTTCACCGAGATGATCGACGCGGACCTCGCGGCGTCCGGCATCAAGGCCGGGTGAAGCGATCTGGAGCGAACGCCGCCGTCGTGCTCAGGGCGACGACCTCGTGGCCGAAGCCGACGACGATCTGCTCGTCCGAGGAGACGGCGACGCCGAAGACCTTCCACGTGAAGTGCAGGTCTCGGCCGACCTGCTCCCTGGTGGCGAGATCCCAGAATCTGACCGTGTGGTCGTCGCCGCCGGTGACGATGAGCCGGCGGCCGCCGATGTCGCCGACGGCCACGGCGTTCACGCCCCACTCGTGGGCGGTGATGGGCGAGCCGGCCTGGGCGCCCGCGGTCAGGTCCCACACCCGGACGGTCCGGTCCGGGCCGGCGGTGACGGCGTGCGGCCGCCCGTCCACCGTCGTCGTGGCGATGGCGTAGACGGACTGGTCGTGGCCGGTCAGAGGCCCGCCCACCGGCCGGCCGGTGGTGAGGTCCCACAGGTACAGCGTGCCGCCCAGCGCGGCGACGACCAGGTGCGGCCGCCCGTTGATCTCCACCGGTGCGGCGATGTCCCAGTACTCGTCGCCGTCCATCGGCGTGCCGACCCGCTCGCGGGTGGTGAGGTCCCAGACGGGCAGGCCGTCGTCGGTGCAGAAGACGGCGTGCGGCCGGCCGTCGATCATCATCGTGGCGGCCGGGCCCAACCCGTTGCCGACGGTGAACGGCTCGCCGGCGGGCCTGCCGGTGGTCAGGTCCCACATCCCGGCCTCGGCGCCGCGGCCCCTGCCTGTGACGAGGTGCTCCCGGCCGCCGAAGCCGATCGTGGAATGTGCGATCTCGGCACCGAGCCCACCGGTCTCCAGGACGATGCCCGGGGCGCCCGTGGCCAGGTCCCAGGTCCGCACGACTCCGCCGGAGTCACCGGAGACGGCGTGCGGGCGCCCGTCGAGCTCGGCCGTCAGCACCGCGTCGACCATCTTCCGGTGGCCGGGCACCGGGCGGCTCTCCGGCGGGAGCGGCCTCAGCTCCCACACGCGGACGGTCCCGTCCGGATGCCCGGTGATCGCGTGCGGACGGCCATCGACGACGGTGCCGCTCACGCAGCCGGCATTGCCGACCGACAGCTTCTCGATCACCTCGTCACGGGTGTCGAAGTCCAGGACGGCGAGCATCCCGTCGCGGTCCAGGACGACGGCGTGGTCCCGCCCGTCGATCTCGACGACGGACACGTCCAGCACCGGTTCGGGCCGGCTGACCAGCGGTGCGCCGACCCGTTCGCCGGTGGTCAGATCCCACAGGAACACCGTTCCGTCGGTGGCGGTGGTGACGGCGTGGGGACGCTCGCCGAGGACGACGGTGGTCACCGTGTTCACCGCCGCGTCATGCCCGCGCGGGCTCGGACGGGCCAGATCGCCGGTGGCCATGTCCCACACCCACACGCTCCCGTCCCGGAAGCCGGCGACCGCGCGCGCCCGGCCGTCGATGACCACGGCGGCCAGCGCGGCGAGCCCTTCGTCATCGGGGCAGTACAGCGCCGAGCCGGTGGTGAGATCCCAGCCCTCGACCATTCCGTCGGTGGAGCCGTCGTCGCTGTAGCTGGCGACGGCGTACACGTGCCCACCGGCCGCCACGGCGGCCAGAGAGGTGTTCCAGTTGAATCTCGCCGTGTACGTCCGCACCTGTCGGCAGGTGGTCAGGTCCCACACCCGCAGGTTCTCGTCGGTGCCGGCGGTGATCGCGTGCGGGCGGCCGTCGATCTCCAGGGTCGTCACGGCGCGCACCCATGTTTCGTCGCCGCATTCCATCGGCTCGCCGACCGGCTCCCCGCTGACCGCGTCCCACAGCCGGGCCGTTCCGCGGCCGCCGTCCTCGCAGTCGCCACCGCTGACGACGTGCGGCCGTCCGCCGATCACGACCGGAGCGACCGCCCCGACCGAATTCGGACCGGTATCGATCGTCACGCGCAAGCGGGGCTCGACGAGGGCTCCCGTCGCCCAGTCCACCGTCCACTCGGCGTCCGGCTCGTCCGGTACGGGCGTCGCGATGATCTGGGCGGACAACGCCCGGTCTCCGAACCGCGCCGCGTCCAGCGCGAGGATCTGCCGCCGCTCCCACGGGCCCATGTCGCGGTGCACGTGATGCGATATCCGGTGGATCGCCGCCATCGTGCCCGGTGCTCGGTCCAGCGCCTCGAGAACCTTCGGGCGGTCCCCGTTGATCATGGCGTCGACGGAAACGGCGTCGTTGTCGTCCATCATGATCGGCAACCTAGTGGCAGGCACCGTCACAACGCGGACGCATGATCGATCTTCACCGTTGCGCGGGGCCGCGGTCGCCACGGCGATCACGGCCCCGATGCCGGAGACCGCGCCCGTGCGCCGGTCGTCTCCCGCCGATCAGTGGGCGCGGCTCCGGTGGTCGCTCAGCCGGCCATCCGCCGCCGCAGGTAGTCCTTGCCCTGCTCGGCGCCCTTGCGGCTCTCGGCCTGGGCACGGCGGAACAGATCGGCCAGTTCGGTGTCACCGGCGCGCTCGGCGTCGGCGATGAAGGTCTCCATCCGCAGCGCGTTGCTCAGGCACTGCTCGACGAACCAGACGAGGTTGTAGTCCTTGTCCATCGTGCCGGTGATGCCGCCGGTCTCCTGCGTTGCGCTCACGTGTTTCGCCTCCCCTCCATGGTGTCGGCCGTCCCCTACCCGGCACGTCGGCCGCCATGCCCGAACCCGTTCGCCACATGGAAAGGCGCGTCGGTAGGGTCGCGCCATGATGATCTTCGGCCCGGCGCTCGACGTTCGTCCGCTGTTCCCGCGTGAACGGCGCGCGATGCTCGAACTGCTCGGAGCCCTGGATCCCGCAGACTGGGCCGCGCCGACGGTGTGCCCCGGATGGGACGTGCACGATGTCGTCGGCCACGTCCTCAACGACTACATGCGGCGCCTGTCGGGCAGCCGCGACGGGCACGGCGGCGCGGTGTTCGCCGACGATGAGACGCTTCCCGCATACCTGGCCCGCACCAACGAGGAGTTCGTGCGGGCGTCCCGGCAGCTCAGCCCGCAACTGATGATCGAACTGCTGGATCACCTGGGACCGCGGCTGGACGCCGTGTGGGCGGGACGAGACCTCCAGGCCCCCGCCGACCTGAACGTCTCCTGGGCCGCGACCGACCTCGACAGCCCCGCCTGGCCCGACATCGGCCGCGACTACACCGAGTTCTGGGTCCACCAGCAGCAGGTGCGCGACGCCGTCGCCGTCTCAGGCGCCACCGAGCCCGATCTCATGGCTCCGGTGCTGGACCTCTTCGCACGCGCCCTGCCGCACGCCTTGCGGACCCACGACCGGCCGGAGGGGAGCACGGCTCACCTGGAGGTGCTGGGCCCGGCGGGCGGACGATGGGCCGCGATCCGGCAGGACGGACGATGGCGGATGGCCGAGCCCCAAGGGGAGCCGACCGCCCGCGTCTCGATGGACCAGGACACCTTCTGGCGGCTCGCGACCAGAGGGATCACCGTGGAGCAGGCCCGCAAGCGCTCGACGGCCGCCGGTGACCCGGAGCTCACCGGCGCCATCACGGCCCTGCTCGCGGTCGTCGCCTAGCCCGGCACCGCACGCCCGACCCTGGGACAAAGGCCGATCGCGTCAACGATGGCGGCGAGGACCGGCCGCGGTCGGGGTGAAGCGGACGGGCAGCGCCGTCAGGGCGCGGTGGAACGGGCCGGGCCGCCAGGTCGCCTCGCCGCCCGGGAACGCCGGCGTCAGGCCGGGCAGTCCGTCGAGGAGCTTTTCGATGGCGGCCGTCGCGATGAGGAGCGCGGGCCGCTTCGCGGGGCACAGGTGCGAGCCGGCGCCCCAGGCGAGGTGGGCCCGGTTGCCCACCCGCGCGTCCGCCATGGAGTGCGGGTCGGTGTTGGCGGCGGAGAAGCCGATCACCACCGGCTGGTGCGCCGGCAGGACCGTCCCGCGGAACTCCACATCCCGTCGGGGATAGGTGAAGCCGAAGTTCGCGATGGGCGGGTCGGTCCACAGCAGTTCGTCCAGCGCGTCCTCGATGAGCAGGTTGCCGCCCCAGACGTCGTCGGCCATCTTCTCGCTGGTCAGCAGCAGGTGGACTCCGTTGGCGATGAGGTTCTGCTCCGGTTCGGCCCCGGCGCCCATGAGGAGGAGCACCTGGTGCAGCGCCTCCTCGTCCGACAGCCCGACCGGATCGGCCAGCATCCGGGAGGTCAGGTCCTGCCCCGGCAGGCGTCGTTTCAACGCGATCAGCTCGGCGACGCCCTGGGTGAGCTCGGCGTTCGCCTTCTCGGCGTCGACACCGTCGAAGATGCCCTTGAACCCGCGGGCCAGCCGCTCGCTGAGGGCGGGCGGGCAGCCGAGGAGCCGGGTGAACAGCAGCAGCGGCAGCGGCCGCGCGAAGTCGGCGAGCAGGTCGGCCTCGCCCGCGGCGCTGAATCCGGCGATGAGCTCCTCGGCGATGTCGCCCACCTGCTCGCGCAGCGAGGACGAGTCGATGTGGTCCAGCGCGTGCGTGACCGCCCGCCGCAGCCGCGTGTGCAGCGGATCGTCGGTGTACATGCAGTTCGGCCGGTACATCATCAGCGGCAGCACCGGGCAGTCATGCGGGACGTCCTGCTGCCACTCCCGCGGGTCCTTGGGGAAGGTCATCGGATCGCGCAGCACCTGGAGCGCGGCCTCGTAACCGACGATGAGGGTCGCCGGAACGCCGGGGGCCAGCTCGACCGGCACGGCCTCGCCGTACTCCCGCAGCCGCGCGTACGTCCGCGCGGGGTCCGCGGCGAACGCCTGGTCGTACAGACGCACACGCTCGGGGTACGGCGGAAGGTGTCCGGCTCCGCCTGGGACGGTGTCCATGGTGGTTCCTTCGGGTGGTCGGATCGGCGTGCTCAGGGATGCTCGGCCGTGCGCCCCCGGTCGGCGCGCATGGCGCGAAGCAGGAGACCGGGCCGGATCAGGGTGTTCGGGTGGGCGCGCATGTGCGTGACCTGGAGGAAGCGGTGGTTGATCTCCGCGTCGGTCACCGAGGCCCGCAGGATCAGGTCGCTGATGCGGTGCGCGACCCGGAAGCCGCGCGGATAGGGGCCGGTGACGTGCGGCAGCGCGAGGTCGTTGGTCGTCGACGTCTGCCAGGCGGCGTCGACGACCAGCCGCACGCGGGCGAAGTAGTCGCGCGCCGGCTCGGCGAGCGACGGCGCCGACCGCAGGTAGGCCGACAGGCAGGAGGCGTGGAGCGCGGCCGACGACATGCCCTGGCCGTACACGGGATTGAACGAGGCGACCGCGTCGCCCACCGCGACGAGACCGGCCGGCAGCCGCCGCACCGCGTGGAAGTCACGCCGCCGGGAGTCGGCCTGCCGGTAGGTCACGACCGGTCCGATCATCGGGGACCCCTCGGCGACCCACCCGAAGAAGGGCGGGAGCCGCCGGCAGCGCGCGCGGAACTCCTCCGGGTCCCGCGTCGGCCGGTCGTCGGCGAATCCGGACAGCAGGATGGACCAGCGGCCGTCCTCGACCGCGGTCAGCACGCAGACCCCCGGGCGGCGTCCCGCGCCCGGCTGGACGACCGACTGGACGGTGGAGACGCCGAGCGGGGCGCCGTCGCGCCGGAAGCTCGCGGTGGCGTAGCCGAGGTCGATGCCGACCCGCCGCATCGGCGGCCGGGGCCGGCCGGCCTCTTCGAGCCAGTCGCCGAGCCGGCTCGACCGGCCCATCGCGTCGACGACGAGTTCGGCGGGCAACTCGGCGATCGCGTCGGCCGGATCGCCCTCGGCGGTGTACCGCACGCCGGTGACCCGGTCCGTCGCGAACGTCAGGCCGCGGGCCCGGGCCCGGATCAGCCGGACGTTGCGGAGGGCGAGCGTCCTGGCCCGTACCCTGCTCTCCAGGAACGGCCGGCTGGCGCTGACGATCTCGTCGGCGACCGGCACCTTGAGGGTGCCGTCGACGTACATGTGGATGGCGTCGTCCTTCGACAGCACCGCACCGTCGGCGAGCAGGCCTTCGGAGAACCCGGGGAACCAGCGGTCGAGCTGGACCCTCCCGCCGTGCAGCAGGACGTGCACCTGCGCGCCCTGCGGCACTCCCGGCCTGGCCCCATGCGCGTCCGGGTCATCGCGTTCCAGGACGATCACCTCGTCGGCGTGGTCACTGAGGACCCGGGCCGCGAGCAGGCCGGCGATGCTGCCGCCCAGCACGACGGCACGCCGCATCACGATCCTCGTGCCGACCGGCGGCCACGCGACTCCGAGTTCACGGAAACGGCGGACCGGTCTCCTGCTCATGTGCGTTCGTTCTCCAATGCTTCGGCTCGTCGTGGTGGATGTCAGGCTGGGACGGCGGCCGGGTCCGGCTTTCGGGCGACGCCGCCGAGTTGCCAGACGCGTTCGGCCACCCGGGGCGGCACCGCGACGTCCGGCCGCCAGGACGACACCCAGGTCAGACCCGGCTCGGCGAAGGTGAAGTCGCCGAAGAAGCCCGCGATGCGCTCGCGTTCGCGCGCCGTGGCCGAGGGCACGACGGACCGGTAGACGTCCATGACGCCCTCGACCTGCCGGGGGCGCGCCTCCGGGCATGCGTGGGAGAGCACGAGGTGACCGCCCGGAGGGAGCGCGTCGCGGATCCTCCGCATGACCTCCTCCGGGCGGTCGGCGTCGGACAGGAACTGCAGGACCGGGGTGAGCAGTACCGCGACCGGTTCGTCCAGGTCGATGAGCCGGGTGAACTCCGGGTGGCCCAGGATCGCGCCGGGGTCGCGCAGGTCGGCGTGGACGACCCCGATGCGGTCGTTCTCGGCGAGCAGCGCCTGACCGTGGGCCACGACGATCGGATCGTTGTCCACATAGAGCACCCGGGCGCTCGCGTCGTGGCCCTGGGCGATGTCATGGGCGTTCTCGGCGGCCGGCAGGCCGGTCCCGATGTCGACGAACTGCGTGACGCCGCACTCACGGACCAGGTACCGGACGGCTCTGCGGGAGAACCGGCGGTTCTCGACGACGACCTGCTGGATCAGGGGATCGGCGGCGACCGCCTCTCTCGCCCGTTCGCGGTCCGCCCGGAAGTTGTCCTTGCCGCCCAGCAGGCAGTCGACGACGCGGGCGATGGACGGGGCCGCCAACGTCATCGTGGGCCCGGGATCGCGGATCGGCTCGCCGTCGCGCCGCAGCGGTGCCTCGCTCATCGACCGCCACCGTGATCCGGCTCGGCTCCGCGGGCGGCGGATTCTCGGGGCCCCGCCGGTGCCTCATGCATACGGAAATGGTGGGGCCGCAGGGTTCCCCGGCTCATCCGTAGACTTACGGAGCCCGGTACGGAATCACCCCTACGGGGCCGACTCCGCCACCGGACGGCACCGGATTCACTACGATCTCGGATCGTTCGGCATCCCCGCTTCCGCGGCGGGGGGCGAGGACAGGCGGAGCGGGTGACGGAACGCATGGCGGACGGCTGGCGCGGCGGCTACGTTCCGGCCGAGCTCAACGGTTTCATCGGCCGCCGGGAGCTGCTCACCTCGGCGAAAGCGCGGCTGGCCGACCCGGGTGTACGGCTGCTGTCACTGACCGGCGCCGGCGGAACGGGCAAGACCCGGCTCGCGATGCGGCTGGCGAGCGAGGCACGCCGCGCCCATCCCGACGGAGTGTGGTGGGTCGACCTCGCCTCCCACACCGACCCGGCCTCGGCCGGGCGGGTCATCCTGGACGCGCTGCCCATCGACGACCTGTCGGCGCGGGAGTCCGGCGACGTCCTGGTCGCGGCGCTGAGCGGCCGGGCGGCCCTGCTCGTGCTCGACAACTGCGAGCACCTCGTCCGGACGCTGGCTCCCCTGGTGGTCCGTCTCCTGCGCGGCTGCCCCGAACTGCGGATCATCGCGACCAGCAGGGTGCCGTTGCGCTGTGCGGGTGAACATCTGATCGACGTTCCGCCGCTGAGCGTCCCGGCCGCGCCCGAACGCGCCGTCGTGACCGAGTACGAGGCCGTACGGCTGTTCGCGGCGCGCGCCTCCGCCGCGCGCGCGGACTTCGCGATCACGCCGCAGAACGCGGCCGACGCCGCGCGCCTGGTCGGGATGCTGGACGGCATCCCGCTCGCCATCGAACTCGCGGCGCCGCTCGTACGCGTGATGTCGGTCGCGGAGATCGTGTCGATGCTGTCGGACTTCCGGCTGCGGACGCTCACGGAGGACGTGCACGCCCCGGCCCGTCACCGGACCCTCTGGGACAGCTTCGAGTGGAGCCACCGGCTGTGCTCGCCGGCCGAGCGGCTGCTGTGGGCCCGGCTGGCGGTGTTCGCGGGCGGCTTCACGATGGACGCGGCCGCGGCCGTCGCCGCGGACGGCGAGCTCGACGCCGGCCAGGTGCCGATGCTCCTCGGCGAGCTGGCCGCCAAGAGCATCGTCGTCCCCGACACCGATTCCATTCCGACGCGGTACACCATGCTCGCGACCGTGCGGGAGTACGGGCTGGCCCGCCTCGGCTCGCGCGCCGGAGACCGGCCGGCACCGGAGGGGCACGGGCGCACGCCGCCGTCGGGCGACGAGACGGCCGCGCACCGCCGGCTCAGCGCGTACCTTCTCGACCGCGCCGAATGGTGCAGCCGGCACTGGTACGGGCCGGACGAGACCCGGTACCTGTGGGAGGCATGCCAGGACCTGCCGAATCACCGGGCCGTCCTGGACCGGTGCGCCACCGCGTCGACGCCGGAGGACGCGGAGGACGGCGCCCGGCTCGCCTCCGCGCTGACCGCCATGCGGCTGTGGTTCTTCGGCGGGACGCTGGGCGAGGGCATGCGGACCCTGCTGCGGGCCGAGGAGGCCCTGGCCGGCGACCCGGCGGCCGCACCGCTCCGGCTGACGGTGCTCGCGCAGGCGGGCTGGATCGCGCTGTGCCTGGGCGACGAGGTCAACGCCGAGATCTTGGCGCGCCGCTGTCGCGACCTGGCGCCGGCGGTGTCCGGAGACGGCGAGGCGGCGTTCGCGCTGGCCGTTCACCGCTTCTTCACCGCCACGACGGCCCTGTTCGTCCACGGCGACCCCGATGCGCTCGCGCTGTGGGCCGCCGTACGCGACGAGCTGGCCGCGATGAACGACACACGTGTGCTGCCGATGGCCGAGATGCTCCACGCCATCGCCGCCGCGTTCACCGCGCCCGCGCGGGACGCCCTCGCCATCACCGACCGGCACCTCGCCGACGCCGGCTCCCACGGCGCGGGCTGGGCCGCCGCTTGGGCCCAATGGGCCCGTGCCGTGGCCGAGCTCCGGCACGGCGACCCCGCGTACGCCGTCACGATGTTCCGGTCCGCGCTGCGCGCCCAGTGGGACATCGGCGAACGGTGGGGGTCGGTCTGGTGCGTGGAGTCGCTCGCGTGGTGCGCGGTGGCCCGCGGTCATCACGAGGAGGCCGCCCTGCTCCTCGGCGCCGCGCGGAACATGCAGCGGGCCCTCGGCGTGGCCATCCACCGGCTGCGTCCCTGGGCGGAGGCCCATGCGGCCTGCGCCGAACAGGCGCGGTCGGCCCTCGGTGACGCGTACGACGTGACCGAGAGCTACGGCGCGGAGATGGAACTCGACGCCGCGATCGACCTGGCGCTGAGCCAGTCGTCCAGTCCGCGGGCCGACGTTCCCGCCCGGCCACGGCCGGTGAACCGGCTGCTCACCGACAAGCAGCACGCCGTGGCCGAGCTGATCGCCCAAGGGAAGACGGACAAGCAGATCGCCTCGGTGTTGTTCCTCAGTCCCCGTACCGTCCAGTCGCACGTGAGCGCGGCCCTCCGCAAACTGGGGTTCACCAGCCGGGCCGAGATCGCGGCATGGGTGGCCGAGCAGAACGGCACGACAACGGCCGCCTCGTCCTACGGGACGGCGGAAGATGATCGAGCGGAGAGGAGAAGGTACTGGACCAGAGACCGAAGCACCCCTCTTGCGGAATGAGTGTCTCGTGCGTCGCACGACACGATCGGTACACGCTGGTCGAGCCCTAGAGCGACACGCACCTCCTCTGGCGCATAGCGAAACCCGCCGTCGAACTCGTTCACTGCGACCAGAAAGTAAATACCCCGGCTCTCGAAGAAGTCGAGGACCGAGAAACTGTCGGCCAGGCGTCCCGCGTCGGCCACGACGATGGCGCCCAGTGCTCCGGCGGACAGTTCGTCCCACATGAACCAGAAGCGTTCCTGTCCGGGTGTGCCGAACAGGTAGAGCACGATGTTCTGCTGGGGAAGGGTTATCCGGCCGAAGTCGAAGGCCACGGTGGTCGTGGACTTGTCCGCCGTCCCGCCGAGATCGTCGATCCCCACACTGGCCGTGGTGATGACCTCTTCCGTGTCAAGCGGGTCGATCTCGCTCGCCGCACCGACGAAGGTGGTCTTTCCGGCACCGAAACCGCCCGCGATCAGAATCTTGACCGGGGTGGAAGATATCTCAGAGTCGTTGTAGACCATCGAGCAATGCCTCCAGTAGGGCACGGTCTTCGGCGCCGGACAGTGGGGACGAGACCCGGGTCGCCATGGCCCCGCGGTCAAGGAGATCCGCGATGAGAACCTTGGTGACGGCCAGGGGGAGGCGTATGTGCGCGGCCACTTCGGTGACGGATATCGGGGTATGGCAGAGTTCCAGCACCCTGACGTGCTCCGGGTCCATCTCCGGGGTGGGGTCGCCGGTGGCGACCACCAGGGAGAGCATGTCCAGGCGCACGGTTGCATGAGTGCGGCCCTCGTTGACCGTGTACGGACGGATCAGCGGGCCGGCGTCGTCGTCGAGCCAGATTTCCTCGTCACCGGCTGCCATTTCGACGGCTTTCGTTGCCTGGGGCGGAGAACGACGGGCGCACCGCCGTTTCCAGGAAGGGCTGGACCGCCTTGATCAACCGGGCCATCTCCATTCCGACGATGGCCGGGTCGGCCTCGGCCCTGGCCAGGACGGCGAGAACCGAGTTGAAGCCGGCCCAGGAGATGAACAGCTGACTGGACTCCAGTTCGGCCACGACCTGGCGGACCTTGTTGCCCCCGTCGAGTTTCGTGCCGGCGGACCGCGCCATGGAGAAGAGCCCGGAGGCGAGTGCGGCGAGATATTCCGAGTTGGCGCGGTCAAGGCCGTAGGCGGCCTTCGTGATCCCGTCGGAGGACAACAGCACGCTTCCCCTGATGAGGGGGACCTCCTGGGACAGACCTTGCAGCAGCCAGGCGAGATCTGAGGCCTGGTTGGGAGAAACGGCGTTCAAAGGATGCTCCTAACCGAGTTTCGTGCTCTATGAACCGGCCTCGTCGGTCCTGTCCACCGGGTCCGCTTCCCGACCGCTGGCCATGCCCCGCTTGAACGCGGCCATGAGCCGGTGGTTGTGGCCGATGTCCGCTTCGTCGTCCCGTGGCGTCGGGGCATCGACGAGTTCGGGCGACAGATTCGTCTGTGGGCGGCGTCTTGGCAGATCCGGACGCCGGCCACCATTTGCCGGAGGGGCAGGGTCGTTCCATCCACTCGTCTGCATGGCGGACGTCGCGATCCCTTGGGGCGGCGGGGCCTGGCGGGCGCCGACCCCCTCATGCTCGGGACGCACCGGGCCGCGCATGCGGTCCTGATCGGAAGTGGGGAAGGGCATTGGTTCCCTTGTCCCGCCTGACGGTTGAGACGTCGGCCGGGCGGGTTCGGGCGGCGCCGCAGGTCGTGCACCGCCCGCGGTGCCGACCGGATCGACCAGCTCCTTCGGGATCACGATCACGGCCTGGGTGCCGGCGAACATGTTGGTCTGCAGCCTGACGGTGATCTTGTGCCGGCGCGCGAGGGCCGACACCACCAGCAGCCCGATACGACCGTCACGCACCAGTTCGTCGGCGTCGAATCGCTCCGGGTCGGCGAGCAGGTCGTTCAGCCGGCGCTGGGTCTCCCGCGGGATGCCGAGGCCGCGGTCCTCGATCTCGACCGCCAGGCCGGCCGTCACGGCCTCCACCCGGAGCACGACCTTGGTGTGCGGTGGCGAGTACTTGGTGGCGTTCTCCACGAGCTCGGCGAACAGATGGATGAGGTTCGCCACCGCGCCGCCGTCCACCGTCCCCTCGACGGGCGGCATGATCTTGACCCGGTTGAAGTCCTCGACCTCGGCGACGGCCGAGCGCAGTACCTCGTAGACCGCCACCGGCCTGCTCCACTGGCGTCTGGACGCGGTACCGCCGATCACGGCGAGGCTTTCGGCCTGGCGGCGCAGGCGCGTGCTGAGGTGGTCGACCCTGAAGAGGCCCTTGAGGAGGTCCGGGTCCTCGACCCGGTTCTCCAGTTCGTCGAGTTTCTGAAGCGCGCGATGGGACAGCGTCTGCATGCGCCGGGCGAGGTTGACGAAGACCTCGACCCGCTGCGAGGGGGCCGCCGCGACCCGCACCTCCCTCGGGCCCTGAGCGATCACCGATTCGAGTTCGCTCAGCCGCCGCCGCAGATTCTCGTTGTCGGTAGCCGAACGGCCGAAGAGCTCGTGCTCCCGCCGTGTCGCCCTCTCCGCCGCGACGATGGCGCCGCACACGACGGCCACCGCGCCGGCGGCGGCGAGGACCACTGTCGCCGCGGCCGCCCGGGAGAAGGTCCCGGCGACGACCAGGACCGCCACCGCGGCCCCTCCCAGGCAGGCGATGAGAACCGCCGGGACAACGGAAAGGTACAGGTGGGAAGAATGGAAACCGATCGCGGGGCGCTCGCCGTTCTCGGAATGTCGACGGTGACGACCGTCTCCGGTTCCGGCGGGATGTGCGGGGTACCTGGGAATTTCGGGCATCGATGTCCTTGGTGACGATGGGACCCGTGCGGAAGGTCCCCACTTATGCGTGACCATCGACTCACGGCCGGAAGGCGCATGTCCCGGTCGTCGCAGAAAAGCCTGTGAAACGAACGTGCACCGCTTCTAGGAAGCGGCGCCGGGCGGATATCCGTGCCCGTTCCGCAGATTCGCCCGCTGGTGGATCCGCTCCACGAGTTCGGCGGCTCGGGCCTTGATGAAGGCGACTCCCTGTGCACCCCAATCATGGGGTTCCGTGTCCACGACACAGATCGTGCCCAGCGTCCCGGCCTGGTCGATCAGCGGGGCACCAAGGTAGGCGCGAATCCCGATTTCGTCCACCACCGGGTTGCCGGCGAAGAGGTGATAGTCCATTACCTCGTTCAAAGCCATCGCATGCCCCCGCGTCACCACGTACATGCAGTACCCGTGATCGCACGCCATGGTCCGGAACGGGTCCGCCGCCGGGTCGACGCCACGGTCGAGGGAGGACGGGTACAGCCCGGCGAAGTACTGTCGCTCGGGACCGATGAGGTTGACCATGGCGAACGGGGCGTCCAGCGATTGCGCCAGCTCGCGGGCGAACTCGTCGAACTCGGGATCGGGCTCCTCGCGGAGGTCCAACTCCCGCAGCCGTGCCGCGCGGCGCGGCGCGTCCTCGTCGATGGGGGTCACCAGGCGGAAGGCGTGGGGAAGGGTCATCACAGGCTCCTGCCCGAGGTCGTGTGGCGTGCATGAATGCGCCCGGAGCATAACGCCAAAAGACGCTCTGGATCGTTCCAAGATGGAATGAGAGGGGTGATTCAGCATTTCGAAACCGGATACTCGCCTCGCTGTGCAAAGTGTTTCTAGTGCATCCCCGGCGACGGTCTTACCATCATCCATTGCTTCCTGGAGGAGCGACTTCCCCGACACCCGCGATGGAGCATTAGTGTCCCACCATCTCGATTCGCCACTCGCCCGGCAGGATCCACGTCTGGACATCTCCGACGTGTACGTCTTCCGAGGCGGCACGGGCACTGTCTTCGTGATGAACGTGAATCCGCTGTCCGGCGGTGGAGGTTTTCATCCGGAGGCGCGATACGAGTTCCGAATCGACACCGATGGCGACGCGGTCGAGGACCGCACCTATGTCTTCACCTTCGCGGACCGCGACCCTGATGGCGACCAGGCCTTCGAAGTCCACCGAATCGACGGGGCCGCGGCGCGCTTTCGCGACAGTGCCGGAACGGTCATCGCACAGGGCAGGACCCGGCAGGCGCTCATCGGCACGGGCGGTGCGCGGGTCTGGGCCGGCCCGGCCGCGGATCCGTTCTACATCAATGGCGCCGCCGTCGGAGCCGTCAAGGAGGCGGTCGCGAACGGCACACCAGTCGATTTCGCCGCCGTGGACCACGGTCATGCGACGAACCTGTTCGCCGGCACGAACGTCGGCGCCATGGTCCTGGAGATTCCCGACAGCGCCTTCGACGTCGCCGAGATCGGTTTCTGGGGGACGACGGCGCTTGCGACCGATGCCGGTGGCTGGCGCCAGATCAACCGGTGCGCGACTCCGCTCGTGAACACGATCTTCCACCCGGACGACTCGCAACGGGCCAGCGATTACAACACGACGCACCCGACTGAGGACAGGCTGCTTTACGGCCCGCTCGTGAGCGACGTGGTCACCAAGGTCGTCGCGGCGATGCGCACGAACGACGATCCGCGAGCGCACGCGCAGCAGGTGGTCGACACGATCTTCCCCGACATCCTCCGCTACCGGATCGGAACGCCGGCGAACTTCGGCTTCGCCGCTCGCAACGGGCGCGGGCTCACCGAGCCCACACCGGAGGTGATGTTCGCGCTGGTGCTCAACAAGGCCGTACCACTGGGGATCGACGCCGGCTCCGCCGCGGGCGTCCCCCGCCCTGACTTCCCTTACCTCGCTCCTCCGGTGTAAGACCGGTCCACGCGGGACAGTGTCCTGCGCGGATCAAAACGCGAGGCAGAAGAGGTTTCATGGTGCCCACGCTCAGCGCACTTCTGGAACACCCTGAGCTGGGGTTGCGTCTCCTCACCGGGGAGGCCGCGGGTATGTCGGAGGTCGAGTCGGCGCTTCTCGTCGACGGCGCGGATCTGGCCGTCCGGTCCGACTCGGCTCCCGGCATTCTCCGGCGGGTACTCCCCATCCTGTCGCTGTCCGCCGAGTCGCCGCACGAGGTGCTCGACACCGCCGTGCGAAGACTTGGCGGCATGGGGTCCGCGGGCGTCGTGCTGGCCCCCGCTCTCCCTGACGGCCGGGAACCCGATCTCCCGGCACTGACCACGTCGGCCGAACGTGCCGGCATACCGCTCCTGATGACGCACCTCCCCTCGTCCCAGGCGTGGGCGCGGATCATGACGGTCATCAGAGAGGATCGGGCGCGCGCCATCGACGACTATCGGGAGATGCATCGGGAGGCGATGCGCCCGAACGGTCTTGAGTGCCTTCTGGGCTGGCTGGCACGACGCGTGACCGGAAACGTCGCGCTCCTCGACCGCACGGGCAGGGCACAGTACGCCTTTCCCGAACCTCCCCAGGACGTCCTGGACCAGGCGCAGGGTGAGATCCAACGCGTACTGAGCGGATTGGCCGGGGCGGCCGCGGTGAATCTCGGCTCAGGCGTCGTGAACGTCCAGTCGGTCGGCACGCCGGACAACGTCGGTGTGCTGGTGGTGACGCGCGAGAAACCGTTCTCCCCACCTACGCGCCATTTGATAGCGGACGCCTCCCGGCTGGCCGGGTTGTGCTGGCGCGCGGAGGAGGACGCACGCCGCGGGCAACGGGCGGACCAGGCGGACGGACACACCAGGGAAGCCGTCCTCCACCTGCTCATGACAGGCAATGTCCAGGGCGCCCGTCGCGTGGCCGGCGCGATCGGACCGAGCCTGGCGGACCAGGTCCGTGTCTACGTCATGGAGAGCCCCGCGAAAGCGCGCGGCGAATTGGTCACCCACTGCGAGGAGGCGTCGGAGGGCCGGGCATGGATCGTCAAATGCCCCGTCTACAGGCGACACATCATCGTTCTCGCACCGGCCACAGATGATACTGACGCGATGGAAAAGGCCCTCCAGGGCTGGGCCCGCCCATCGAACGGCATCAGTATCGGCGGCAGCGAGGTCGTCGCGCTCCGCGACGTGGAATCGGCGTACGGGCAGGCGTTTCACGCGCTCGCGTTGGCGCGCGGGGAAGGCACGGGCTACGCGCGTTTCAGCCCGAGCGGAGACCTCGCCGCACTGCTGCGCCCACGCGCCCGCGAATGGGCGGAAGCGACGCTCGAACCGCTGTCCGCCTACCGCCCCAAGCGCAAGCAGGATCCCGATGCACCCGAACTGACCGCGACACTCCGAGCATGGCTGGACTTCAGCGGTGGCGCCGCGCGCCAGTTGAAGATCCACCGCAACACCCTGGTCGCTCGGCTGCGGCACATCGAAGGGCTCCTCGGACGATCACTCCACGACATGGGAACGCAATCAAGCCTTCACCTGGCACTCCGCATCCTGGACGGCCCGGAAGGAGACGGCGACCAGGTGCCCCTTGACGCGCTGCTGGACGATCCCGAGGTCGGGCGCTGGGCCCACTTGCAACTTTCCCCACTCCTGGAGCGAGACCCCAAGCCATACCTGAGAACACTCCGCGTATGGCTGGCCAACAACGCCCGCATCGAACCGACCGCATCGATGCTCGACATCTCGATACCCGGTGCGCGAAAGCGGCTGACCCGTGTCGAAACGATGCTCGGCCGCTCGCTCCTGAACGGCCCCTCAGCCCGCTACGACCTATGGTTCGCCCTGAAAGTCCACGACTCGCAAGCCGCATCGACCACTTCCAAATAACCACCGCGAGCGGCCTGTTGTGTGACGGGACGCGGTCACCGTCGCCGACGCTCCACGTCTCGCCCGCCAGGTGCCCTCCTCCACCCCCCCGAGCCGACCGACCAAGATCATCAGCAACTCGGCATCCTCCGTGCCGGACAGGCCATCGCCCCGCGGCTACACCGGCTCGCCGTGTGGCCGCCTCCGGCACGTCGGACGGGGCGTCGACCAGGTACCCGGCGGGCGGCGTGACCGGCACCGGTGCCTCAACCCCGCGATCCTGAATCACGGTTATGTGTATTCGGCACCCTGGATATGACGCCTTGTGTGGAATGGAGGGTATGGAACGTTCCGTTCACTTTGTCGGTAGTCTGCCGCCGGATCTGTCCACCGGCCCCCGTCAGGCCATGGAGTGGGTCCTCGATCATGCCCGCGGCCACCGGCTGATCTCCCTGCCCTGCGATCTCGACCCGAACTGGGTCATCGCCTACCTGCGGGACCTCGGCGAGCGGGAGGCGTTCGAGATCAAGCGGCCCGGCGAGTACGCCGACTACGACGACATGCGCACCCACGGCGTTCGGCGCGGCCGGCGGTTGCGGCCCGATGACGTGTCGATGCGCCGAACCGAGCGGTTGCGCGAGATCGTGGACGAGTTCCGTGCGCTGCGCGCCGAGCGTCCAGAACTCGCCGACGTCCGTCTGCAGATCAGCCTCCCCAGCCCGCTCGACCTGGCGATCTTCGTGTTCGCCGGCCGGCCGTGGTCGTCCCTGCGGTACCTGCCGGTGTTCGCTCAGGCCGTCGTGGACGAGGTGGCGGACCTGGCGGCCTTCGCCGGACCGGACGTCGTCTGGCAGCTTGAGACACCGTCCGTGCTGATCGGCATGGACATGGCCGGGCGGGTGCCCGGAGGCCCGGCCGTGGCCGCGCGGCTCATGGCCGCCCAGGTCGCGGGCCTGATCGCGCGCTTCCCCGACGACGCTCAAGTGATCTTGCATCTGTGCTACGGCAACTACCGCAACACGGAGATGTTCGCGCCCCGCGACCTCGGCGCGGCCGTCCGACACCTCAACCTCCTCGCGGACGCGCTGCGGCGCCGCGGCAGGCGCCTGCCGCCGGTGCACCTCCCTGCGGCCTACGGCGCGCACCCCGCGCCGCGTACCGAGGCGTTCTACCGGCCGCTGAGCCGGCTCGCCCCGGAGTGGCAGGTCATCGCGGGGATCGCGGCGGCGGCCGACCCGGCGGGCGGCGTCGAGAGCCTGCGGCTGTTCGAGGCCGCCGCGGGCCGCGAGGCATACGCGGTGGCCACGGCCTGCGGCCTCGGACGGCACACCGCCGACGAGGCCGAAGAGGCGGTCAAGGCGATGACCGCCGCCGCCGGCGCCTAGCAGGGGGAGAGACCGCCAACGCTGCCGCCGAGCGGTTCGCCTCGCCTTCGAGGCGAACCGTTCGGCGTGAGGTCGTCGGTCAGGACAGTTCCCACGTCTGCTCGACGTGGCCGACGCACTCCCAGTTCACTACGGCGCCCCCGCCGGCGAAGTTGGCGGCGACGATGGTGAGGCAGTGGCCGTTGACCCCGCTGACCAGCCTGTCTCCCTCGAAGTGCCACTGCTGCGCACTTGAGGCGTTGCACTCGTAGAGGTTGATGGCGGCGCCGTTGCCCCCGTTCCCGCCCCGGACGTCCAGGCACTTGTCGCCGGGGAGATCGCTCTTGATCCTTCCCTTGTCGTCGAAGGTCCACCGCTGGTTGCTGCCGCCGTGGCAGTTCCACACCGTGACCAGGGCGCCGTTGCCGGAGTTGCCGTCGGCGACTTCGAGGCACAGGTCGCCGGCCGTCCGGGGCTTGATCAGCACGCCGGCGAGCCGCTGGGATTCCGGACGCGGCGCGGGCGCCGCCGAAGCCGAGGGGAAGGCCCACAGCCCGCCGAGCATGGCGATGGCCGGCAGCAGCACCAGCATCGAGGATCTGCGCATCTTGCTCTCCAATCCAGTCCTGGGTCATCCGCCGAACCGGCGGTGATCCGCGCTGTCAGCCTCAACGGTCGCCCGGGCGGTGGGCGCGAAGGTATCCCCAGCTCTTGGGGGTTGTCGTGGCCACGAAGCCGTGGCACGGCGGTGAGTGATGGCACTATGTGCCCGCTGGGCTGCGTTGCGTCGCCGATACTGGCCGGGTGGGCACTGGAGAGAGCGCATCCGGCGTCGCGGTGGTCGGGGCCGCGGCGGAGGTCGGCTCCACCGCGGAGCTGGGCACGGTGATCTCACGCTGGATCAGGACTCTGATACCGCACGAGGGGTACATGCTCGCCGCGGTGGACCCGGTCACCGGCGTCGGGTCCTTCCTGGCAAGAGAGCACGGCTACAGCCCGGCGGCGGCCCGCCGGCTGACCCTGGGCGACCGGCTGGACGGCGATCACCCCTTTCCCTTCGAGCGGTTGGTGGAGGGTTCGTGCCGGGTGGGCGTCCTCAACACCGACGCTCCGGGTCTGCGCCGCAACGCCGCGATGCGCTCCGTGATGGCCGACCAGGGCGTCGGCAGCGAGTTGCGCGTCGCGCTGGTCGAGGCGGGAACCGCATGGGGCGGACTGGTCCTGCTCCGCCCTCGGGGAGCCCGGCCGTTCTCGGTGGCCGAGGCGGCCCGCGCTCAGCGGCTCGGCCGGGACGTCGTCGCCGCGATGAGACGCCATGCGACGGGAGCACCGCCAGAGCCCAGCCGGCTCGGCCGACCACCGGGCGTGCTCGTCGTCGGAGCCGATGAGGTGGTCGTGGCGGCCACACCATCGGCGCGCGAGTGGATCGGCGAGTTGGAGACCTTGCCCGCCCACGCACTCGCCGCGCCGCACATGCCGATGGAAAGCACCATCTGGAACCTGACCCAGGCCGCGCGCCGCTCGGACACGCCCGCGCTCACCCGCGTCCCCACCCGGCGCGGATGGATCGTCTTGCGCGCCCAGCCGATGACCGGCGAGAAAGAGGGCGCGGTGGCCGTGACGATCCAGGCGGCCACCGGCACCGAACTGCTGCCCGCGATGGCGCTCTGGCACGGCCTGACCCTCAGGGAACGCGCGGTCATCGACCACGTCCTTGAGGGGCAGGCCACCAAACAGATCGCCCGGCGTCTGGGAATGTCGCCCCACACCGTCAACGACCACTTCAAATCGATCTACCGCAAGCTCGGTGTGTCCGCCCGAGAGGAGCTGATCGCCAGACTCCTCGGCTGATTCGCTTGCATGGTCTGGCCGTCGGGATGGCTCCTATCCGCGATCTGAACTCGGATCGGCGGTGCCGGCCTGGGGCGTTTCGGTGTTGAGGATCTCGCGGGCCTGCTCCGCGGCGCGGAGGAGCCCTTCGGTGACGAAGTCGAGGAAGCGGGCGGCGTTTTCGAGGCGGGTGGCGGCCGGGGTGCCGGCGCCCAGAACGGCGACGCCCTGGCGCGCGGTCTGGACGAACTGGTCGTTGTCGCGGGCGCTGCGGATCATCGACTTGTACCAAAGGTCGTCGTCGACGACGTAACGCTCGCGGCGGCCTTCGGCGCTCTCCCGGCGGACGAGGTCCAGCCCTTCCAGGAACGCGATCGCCTTGGAGACGGACGCCGGGCTGACCCGGAGGCGCTGGGCGAGTTCGGATGCGGTGAGGCTGCCGGTGTCGGTGGTGTAGAGGCAGGCCATCACCCGGGCCATCATCGTGGGCAGGCCTGAGGTCATGAGGACGGTGGTGAGGGTCTCTTCGTATTCCTGCACGGCCTTGGCGTCGCGTCCATATGGGAGGGAGACCGGTTCCGCCCCTCGGGGCGCGGCCTGCCTGCGCCGTTGGGTGCGGCGCTCGGTGGCGCGGTGGGCCAGGTCGGCGCGGTAGGCGGTGGGGCCGCCGTTGCGCATGACCTCACGCGTGATCGTCGAGGTCGGGCGGTCAAGGCGCCTGGCGATCTCGGCGTAGGCCAGGCCGTCGGCGAGCCCTGCCGCGATCTGCTGGCGCTCCTGCTGGGTGAGCCTGCCTCCCGGCATCACGACCCCCTCCTCATGCCCACGGGCGCCCCATGGTGCTGCTCGGTGTCCCCTGACGCCCTCAACCATAGCGTTCACCTGCAATGTATTGCAACGGAAGATGGTCTCGTTGTTGCGTTAAACGGCAGGCCGTTGCAATGATTCTGATGCGTTCACCTGCATAGATAGAGTTCTAGAGCAAAGATCTCGTTGTGGGAATCGTGAAAGCAACGTAGCGTTCACGTTGTCAGAAACAACGAGCCGCAAGTGCAAGGAGAACCACGATGAACACCTTCGCCACCCCCGCCCCGATCTCCGCCGTCCTGGACATCCCCGCCGGGCGCGTCCAGGTCATCGCCGCCGACCGGACCGACACCGCGGTCGAGGTCCTGCCCGCCAACGCCTCCAAGAGCCGCGATGTGAAGGCGGCCGAGCAGACCACGGTCGACTACGCCGACGGCGTCCTGCGGATCGCGGCCCCGGTGGGGAAGAACCAGGCCTTCGGCCCGTCGGGGTCCGTCGAGGTGACGGTCAAGCTGCCCGCCGGTTCCCGGGTCGAGGCCAAGACGGGGGCCGCCGAACTGCGGGCCGTCGGCCGCCTCGGCGAGGTCGCCTTCGACGGCGCGTACCGCCAGATCAAGATCGACGAGGCCGCGAGCGTCCGTCTCACCGCGACCGACGGCGACGTCGAGGTCGGCCGGCTGCGCGGCCCCGCGGAGATCAGCACCGCACGGGGCGACATCCGCATCGCCGAGGCCATGGGCGGCACGGTGGTGCTGCGCACCCAGTCCGGCGATATCTCGGTCGCCGCCGCCACCGGAGTCTCCGCCTCCCTGGACGCCGGCACCAGCTACGGCCGCATCACCAACAGCTTGAAGAACGACGGCGCCGCTCAGCTGGACATCCGCGCCACCACCTCCCAGGGCGACATCACCGCCCGCAGCCTCTGACCAGCAGGCCCTGCCCCCAGCCCCCCGAGGAGCATCCATCATGACGAACCTGGCCATCGCGGCGAACGGACTGCGCAAGTCCTACCGCGACAAGAACGGCGAAAAGGTCGTGCTCGACGGCATCGACCTGGCCGTCCCCGAAGGCACCGTCTTCTCCCTGCTCGGCCCCAACGGCGCCGGCAAGACCACCACCGTGCAGATCCTGTCCACGCTGATCCGCCCGGACGGCGGCACCGTCCAGGTCGCGGGGTTCGATCTGGCCCGGCAGGCCGATGATGTGCGCGGCGCGATCGGTGTCACCGGGCAGTACTCGGCCGTCGACAAGCTGCTCACCGGCGAGGAGAACCTGCTGCTGATGGCCGACCTTCGGCACTTGTCTCGCCGAGACGGTAAGCGCAGGGCGGCCGAACTGCTGGAGCGGTTCGACCTGGTGGAGGCGGCCGGCAAGACCGCCTCCACCTACTCCGGCGGCATGCAGCGCCGCCTGGACCTGGCGATGACCCTGGTCGGCGACCCCCGCCTGATCTTCCTGGACGAGCCCACCACCGGCCTGGACCCGCGCAGCCGCCGCTCCATGTACCAGATCATCCGCGACCTGGTCGCCGACGGCGTCACCATCTTCCTGACCACCCAATACCTGGAAGAAGCCGACGAACTCGCCGACCACATCGCCCTGCTGGACCACGGCACGCTGATCGCCCAAGGCACCCCCGAAGAACTCAAACGCCTCATCCCCGGCGGCCACATATCACTGCGGTTCACCGACGACGACTCGCTCAAGACCGCCCTCGACACACTCGGCCAGGGCTTCGTGGACCCCTCCGACGACGACCGGCTCACCCTGCAGATCCCCTCCGACGGCGGCGTCGCCTCACTGCGCGAACTCCTCGCCCGGCTGGACACCGCCGACATCGAACCGGCCGACCTGAGCATCCACACCCCCGACCTCGACGACGTCTTCCTCACCCTCACCGGCCAGCACACCGGCCAGCACACCGACCAGCACACCGACCAGCACACCGACCAGCACACCGGCCAGCACACCGACCAGAACGCCGAGGCCCTCTGATGAGCACCCTCACCCTCGCCGCACGCGACTCCTCCACCATGGTCCGGCGCCAGCTCAAACGCCTGATCCGCTACCCCTCCATGACCATCCAGCTGGTCATCACACCCGTCATCCTGCTGCTGCTGTTCGTCTACGTCTTCGGCGGCACCCTGGGCGCCGGCCTGGGCGGCGGCCGCGGCACCTACGTCAACTACGTCCTGCCCGGCATCCTGCTCATGGCCGTGGCCACAGCCGCCACCGGAACCGCCGTCATGGTCGCCACCGACATGACCGAAGGCATCATCGCCCGCTTCCGCACCATGCGGATCTCCCGCGCCTCGGTCCTGACCGGCCACGTCGTCGGCGCCGTGATCCAGCAACTGCTCGGCATCGCCGTCCTGACCGGTGTCGCCCTGGCCATCGGGTTCCGCCCCAACGCCACCGCCGTCGAATGGCTCGCCGCCGCCGGCCTGCTCACCCTGTTCGCCCTGGCCATCACCTGGCTCGCGGTCGCCCTCGGCCTCAAGGCCCAGACCCCCGAGTCCGCCAGCAACGCCCCCATGCCCCTGATCCTGCTGCCCTTCCTGGGCAGCGGCTTCGTCCCCACCGACTCCATGCCCACCGTGCTGCGCTGGTTCGCCGAATACCAGCCCTTCACCCCGATCATGCAGACCATCCGCGGCCTCCTGCTCGGCAACCCCATCGACAACAACGCCGCAATCGCCACCGCCTGGTGCACCGGCATCGCCATCGTGTCCTACCTGTGGGCCAAGAACACCTTCAACAAGGCCTGACCATGCGCCGGCCGAACAGGGCCGTCAGACCAACAAGTCTGACGGCCCTGAGCCTTTCCCGGTCCCGGGTCCACCGCGCCGTCGAACCGCCGCCCGATCGCCGGCGGTCCGTCGGAGGGCGCTTATCCGGCCTCACGCCATTCTGCGGGAGGCCGGTCGGCGGTGGTCTTGATCGCCGCCTCTGAATGCGAGCCCACCCATGTTGCATGTTGACTCCGGCGCCGTACGGTCTTGGTCAGGCCCCACCACGAAGGGGGGCCTCTGCATATGCAGTCCGGAACAAAAGCCCCGAAAGGTGTGATCACTATGATGATCTCGACCGACCGCCGCTACCCCGCGACCCTCCGTCCCGAGGCCCACATCCTCGGATTCGGCACTGCCCGAGTTGACTTCACCCTGGTGCGCTCCACCCTGGTGGAGTACACGGTGGAGCAGATTCTCGTGCTGGACCCCGCCACGATGCGGTCCAGCGTGCTGGAGTTCACCACGGTGCACGTCACCACGGTGGAGTTCGCCGCGATGCGGATCACCATGCACGGCCTGAGCCGCACCGTGATGGAGCGCACCAGCGTGGAGAGCAGCGTGCTGGTCTCCGTGGTGGAGTGGCGACTGTGACGACGCCCTAGGCTCTCGGGCCTGCGCGTTGTCATTGTTGAGATGATCAAGAAGAAGGCGCCCGGAGGGCGACCGACTTCTTCGGCCCCGGCATGAAGCCGGAGGTCGACCGCTACGACTCATCGGCCAGGCGCGTCAGTCGCGCTGGGCCGATTTCCAATTGGAGCGTGCCGTCCAGTCTTGGTGCGCTTTTTGACGAAGTGGTCCTTCTCTTCCGGAGAAGGACCACTTTTATCTGGACGTCCTACGCCAGGCGCTGCCCGGTGTTGGTGCCGACCAGTGCCCTGTTCGCACTGGTGGTAGGGGCGCCCCCGGCAGGATTCGAACCTGCGACACCCGCTTTAGGAGAGCGGTGCTCTATCCCCTGAGCTACGGAGGCTTGTCTCGCTTGCGGCTAGAGCGTAGCGGACGGCTCCTACAGAGTAGGGGAAGGGGAGCGGTGGGCGCTCCTTGTTATGGGCTCGGGCCCTAGGCCCCGCGGGGCCGGTGTGGGTACGCTTCGGTGGCGTGACCGGACGGCATCGCGAGCAGTCGAGTGACAGGGTTGCCGAGGACGAGTTGGACGAGGGCACGTCTCGCGGCAAGCGGATCGCGGTCGTGGCGGTGGCTTTCACGGTGCCCGTCCTGCTGGCGTCGGTGATCGCGGTCGGGCTGCGGGAGGAGCCCGCCCAGGAGCGGCCGGAGACGGCGGGAACGCCGCAGCGGATCGTGACCCCGGAAGGGGAGCCGACGTTCGGTAGATACGTGCCGCCCGAGACGGAGCCGCAGGCCGCGACCAAGGCGCCGGACCGGCCCCCGCGGCCGGTGGTCACGCCGCGGAGGACGACGCCCGCTCCGTCGCCGTCGCCGTCGGCGCGGGTGCGGCGGCCGTGCCCGGCGGGGTGGGACGACGTCTGGTGGATGCGGCAGTGGTGTGAAGGGCAACGTCACCGTGGCCGCTGAACCCGTTACGCACAGGTCATCGTAGAACCTGTAGTAGCGTTCTGCCGCTGTTCCGCTTTTGGGCATCAGGAGGAATACCACCGTGCCGAACCCCCGGTCGGCGGCGCTGACCGCGGTCTTCCTGGTGATGACGACGCTCTCACCGCTCGGCGCCGCGAACGCGGCGGCGGGGGCCGACTCGCTCGAGTCGCTGCGCCGCGAGGCCTCGAAGGCGCGCACCGAGCTGGAGAAGGCCACGAAGCAGATGGAGGGCCGGCAGAAGGACCTCGCCGCCTCGCAGGTCAAGCTGCGCGGCACGCTGAAGGATCTCGCCGGAGCCGAGGCGGAGCTGAACCGTATCCGGCAGCCGCTGGCCAGGCTCGCGAACACCTCCTACCAGCAGAGTGGCGCGACCGGGTCCATGGCGATCTTCGGCGGCGGCGACCCGAGCCAGGCGCTGCGGTCGACGGCGGACGTGACGCTGATCGCCAGGTCGCAGAAGGCTCTTGTGGACCGTGCCGACGAGCTGCAGGACCGGCGGCAGCGGCTCGCGTCCACCGTGCAGGAGCTGCAGTCGAAGAACGCGGTCGAGCAGACCCGCCTCCAGCAGGAGGTGGACGGGTTGAAGACCCGGTCGGCGCAGCTGACCAAGCAGCTCAACGCGATGCTCGACAAGCTCGCCGTGACCCGGCAGAAACGGCTCGAACTCGGCTGCGACAAGAGCCTCGCGGCGGACGCCAAGAAGTTCCCCAACGGGCTCATCCCGTCGAAGTACCTCTGCGACCTGCCGCAGAAGGGGGGGCACAAGCTGCGCGCGGACGCGGCGCTCGCCTTCTACAAGCTGAACGCCGCGTACAAGCGCAACTTCGGCCGCGACATGTGCGTGACGGACGCGTACCGGAGCCTGTCCGAGCAGCACGCGGTCTATGCCCAGCGCCCCGGGTTCGCGGCCGTCCCGGGGACGAGCAACCACGGCAAGGGGCAGGCCCTCGACCTGTGCGGCGGCGTGCAGAGCTCGGGTTCCGTCCAGTTCAACTGGATGGAGGCCCACGCCGGGAAGTACGGATGGATCCACCCATCGTGGGCCTACAGCAACCCGTTCGAGCCCTGGCACTGGGAGTTCGGGACGGAGAACGAGTGAGCAGGGCCGTCCGCCGCGGGGTCTAGGAGGGGATCTCGGTGGCGGGGACGAGGTCCGCGGTGCAGTAGCGGCAGCGGCTCGCCTTCACCGGGATCTCGCTGAGGCACTGCGGGCATTCGCGCTCGGTGGCCTCCTTGCCGCGGTCCATCCGCTCGATCAGTTTGGCCGTCGGAAGCACGACCAGGAAGTAGACGATCACGGCGGTGATGACGAACGCGATCGCCGACGTCACGAAGACCCCGTACGGGAACTTCGTGCCGTTGATCGTGACGGCCAGGTCGGTGTAGTCGGGCTTGCCGCCGATCAGCGCGATCAGCGGGGTGATGAAGGAGGTCGCGAAGTCCTTCACGAGGCTGGCGAACGCGGCTCCGACGACGAACGCCACCGCGAGGTCGACCAGGTTCCCGCGGAAGAGGAACTTCTTGAATCCACCCATTGCCGACTCCAGGGATTGTCGGGGGTGCGCCCCTGGCTGAGAGGCACCGGAACGGCTACGGATCGTAATGAAACCCTCTCGGTTCGCCAAGTCGGCGCATGAACGATCTCTGACGTGCGTTCTCGCGCGGGCCGGGGCGACCTCAGTGACCGGTGATCGTCAGCGTCAGCGGCGCGCCGGCCCCCGCGATCGCCACCGCCTGGGTCCGGTCGGTCGCGAGCATGACCAGCGCCCCCTCGCGCCCGCCGTCCTCGTCCGGCGGTGGAACCGCGAGGACCGGCACCTCCGACACCACCATCCGGGCCCCGCCCCACCCCGGCCCGGAGCCCGCTGGACGGCCGGACGAACGCACGTCGGCGCTGTGCGTCGTGAGCGGGCCGGACACGGGGGCGTCGTCGGGTGGGAGCCGGAGCGAGGCGCCGTCGGGAGGGGCCGTCAGCACGTCGATGTGGTCGCCGGGGTGGAGGAGCCGGACGGCGTCCGCGTCGGCGATGCGAACGGGTGTGGCCACCGTCCCGGGCCCGTACCCGCGCAGCAGGCCGTCGCCGACGACGCGGGCATCGGTGAGGGGTTCGCCGCGGCGCATGGGACCGGCGACGACGCGGCCCGCGGCACCCGACCGGAGCGCGCCGGACGGGACGGCGGCCGCCGGTAGTTCCAGGTACCGCAGGTCGGACGGTGCGAGGGCCGTCCCCGCCGGAAGGTCGCGGGCGGCGCCGAGGACGCGGACGGACGGTGGCGGCCCCGGGCGGAGCGCCAGGAGGGCGAGGCCCGCGGCGGCCGCGGCGAACAGCGCCGCCAGCGGCCGCCGCAGGCGGGCTAAGCGGGCGTTCACGGCAGTTCCAGGGGGAGCTTGATGCCGTCCAGGGCGTTCGGGCAGGGGCAGGACCGTTCGGCGGGCAGCGCCTTGACGACGTCCGCGACGAGATCGCGCAGCCGGCCGATGTTCTGGCCGAAGACGCGGAGGACCTCCTCCATCGTGACGCCCTCGCCCTCCTCGATGCCGGCGTCGAGGTCGGTGACGAGGCACAGGGAGGTGTAGCAGAGCGCCAGTTCGCGGGCGAGGACGGCCTCGGGATGGCCGGTCATCCCGATCAGCGTCCAGCCCTGGGAGGCGAACCACTGCGACTCCGCCCGGGTCGAGAAGCGGGGGCCCTCGATGACGACGAGGGTGCCGCGGTCGACCGGGTCCCATCCGGACGTCCGGGCGGACTCCACGGCGGCGCGGCGGCCCGCCGGGCAGTACGGGTCGGAGAACGACACGTGGACGGCCGCGCCCTCGTCGTAGAAGGTCTGCTCGCGCCCGGACGTCCGGTCGGCGAGCTGGTCGGGCACGGCCAGCGTGCCGGGGCCGTAGTCGGGGGTGAGGGAGCCGACCGCGCAGGGGCCGAGCACCTGCCGGACGCCGAGGGACCGCAGCGCCCACATGTTCGCCCGGTACGGGATCCGGTGCGGCGGGAACCGGTGGTCGCGGCCGTGCCGGGGGACGAACGCGACGCGGCGGCCCGCCAGTTCGCCGATCGCGATGGGGTCGCTCGGCGGGCCGTACGGGGTGTCGACCCGCACCTCCTCGAAGTCGTCGAGGAACGAGTAGAACCCGGAGCCGCCGATGACGCCGATCTCGGCGGCGGGCTGGGGGACGGAAGGCTGAGTGGACATGGCGCCGACACTAGCCACCCGGCCCGCCGCCCCGGCAGGCCGTCCGCCGATTGTGGATAACTCCGCGAAGAAGGGGCCCGGCCGAAGCCGGACCCCTTCCTTCCCCGGTCCCGGCCTGAGCCGGGCGCCTTCACATCGCCGGGTACACCGTCAGCCGACGGGGTCGAGGACCTTGGGCGGAGTGGAGGCCGGCTCCTTGGCGAGCCGGCCCGGGGACCAGATCCGCCGGCCGATGTCGTACGACAGGGCGGGCAGCAGCAGCGACCGGACGATCAGGGTGTCGAGCAGCACGCCGAACGCGACCGCGAAGCCCATCTCGACCATGCCCACCAGGGGCAGCGTGACCATGGACGCGAACGTGGCCGCCAGCACCAGGCCGGCCGAGGTGATCACGCCGCCGGTGACGGTGAGGCCGCGCTGGATGCCGCGGCGGGTGCCGAGCGCCTGCGACTCCTCCCGGACGCGGTGCATCAGGAAGATGTTGTAGTCGACCCCCAGCGCGACCAGGAAGATGAACGTCAGCAGCGGGAAGCCGGAGTCGGTGCCCTCGAAGCCGAAGCCGTGCTCGAAGATCAGCGCGCAGGCGCCGAGCGAGGCGAGGAACGACAGCACTACGGTGCCCATCATCAGCAGCGGCGCGACGACGGCGCGCAGCAGCGCGATGAGGATCAGGAACACCACACCCAGCACGATCGGGATGATCAGCTTGTTGTCGCGGGCGGAGGCGCGCTTGATGTCCAGTTGCGTCGCGGTCATGCCGCCGACCTTGGCGTCCGCGGACGGGACCGAGTGCGCCGCGGTCCGCAGCCGGTCGATGGTCGTGCGTGCGGCCTCGCTGTCGGCCGGGTCCTTGAGGGTCGCCTCGTACTTGACCAGTCCGTTCGCCGTGACCGGCGGGCCGACCTCGGCGACGCCGGGCGTCCCGCGGAGGGTCTGCGCGAGCGGGCCGGACGCCGGTGCGGATCCGATGACGACGGCCGGCGAACCCGAACCGGCGGGGTAGTGCCGGGCGACGACCGCGGAACCCTTCACCGAGTCGGGCTTTCCGGTGAACTGTCCCGCGTCCGACAGGCCGTCCGCCTTGAGCGAGCCCAGGCCGAGCGTGAGGACGATCAGTCCGAGCATGGTCACGGCCCAGAGCGCGCGCGGGCGCCTGCCGACCAGACCGGCCACGCGGTTCCACATGCCGTGCTCGGCTTCGTAAGCCTCCGGCTTCAGGTACTTCTCGTCGTACCGGGGGATCAGCGGCCAGAACAGCCAGCGGCCGAAGATGACGAGAAGGGCCGGCAGGAGGGTCGTCATGGCGGCGAGCGCGGTGAGGACGCCGGCGGCGGCCACGGGACCCATGCCCGCGGTGGAGTTCATGTCGGCGAGCAGCAGGCACAGCAGACCGATCGCGACGGTGGCGGCGGACGCGATGATGGCGGGCCCCGCGCGGTGCAGCGCGTACGCCATGGCCTCGTGCCGGTCCTCGTGCCGGTGCAGTTCCTCCCGGTAGCGCGCGACGAGCAGCAGCGCGTAGTCGGTGGCGACGCCGAAGACGAGGACGGTCAGGATTCCGGCGCTCTGGCCGTTGACGGTGAGGTCCGCGTACTTGGCGAGCAGATACACCGTCGATTGGGCGAGCCCTAGGGCGAAGACGGCGCCGAGCACAGGGACGAACCACAGGATCGGGCTGCGGTAGATGAAGAGCAGCAGGACGATGACGACGAGCCCTGCGGCCATGAGCAGGAAGCCGTCGAGGCTCTGGAAGACCTCGAACTGGTCGGCGCCACCGCCGGCGGGGCCGGTGACGTGCGCGGTCAGTCCGGGAGGTCCGCGCTTGGCGAGGTCGCGCGCCTGGTCGACGGCGCCGGTGAGGTCCACGTCCGTCAGGGGCACGAGGGTTTGCAGGGCTTTGCCGTCCTTGGACGGGAACGGCCCCTGTGCCTTCTGGGCGCCGGGCAGCTTCTGCAACCCGGCGACGTCCGAGGCGGCCTTGGCCTTGTCCGCCGGGGTGATGCCGCCGGACCGCTCGTAGACGACGACGGCGAGCATCGTCTCGTCCTTGCGGAACTGCTTCTCCAGGCTCACCACCTGGGTGGACTCCGCGCCGCCGGGCAGCCAGGCGGCCGCGTCGTTCTCCTCGACGTCGCCGAGCTTGCCGGCGAGCGGGCCGAGGGCCAGCAGCAGGACGACCCACAGGGCCAGGACGGCCCACTTGGTCCGCCGTCCGGCGATCAGTCCGGCCAGGCGGTGTGACCGTCCCCTGGGGGGAGCCGGGCTAGGTGCGCTCATGGTTCCTCTCCTGTGTGCACCGGGCGATTCGAGATATGTCGCGTTCGCGTTAGAATCTCTCGACCCGCGAGACATGTCAAGTACTATCGCGATTACGTCCAGCAAGATGTGCTGACGAGCTTCTCGAACTAAGAGTCTCTCTAAAGTAGAGCTATGTCAAGCCGGGGCGGTTCCGGACGACCCGGGCCGTATCTCCCATCTCCTCAATGGTCGCCAGGCCGGCCCGCCTGCGCGTCCGGCATGAGGAGGGAAGTCGGCTACCTCCTTCGAGGCACAGAAAAGCCGCCGGCTACATCGGAAGATGTAGCCGGCGGCGTCAGGGCACAGGAAAAGCCGGGGGATCCATCAGCGGATCCCCCGGTGCGCGTACGAGACCCTAGAAGGTCAGGCGACCTTCTCAGACGAGGAGGACGACTTGCTGGACGACGACGAGTCGCCCCCAGACGAAGACGACGAGGAGTCAGAGGAGGACGAGGACGCCTTGGCGGAGTCGCCTGAGGAGCCGCTGGACTCACCCGAGCCGTTGGACGACCCGTTGGACGAGGCGCCCACGGTCGAGGACGACTTGCCCGAGCCGCGGCTGTCGGTGCGGTAGAAGCCGGACCCCTTGAAGATGATCCCCGCCGCCGAGAAGACCTTGCGGAGCCTGCCGCTGCATGCCGGGCACTCGGTCAGCGCGTCGTCGCTGAACTTCTGCACGACCTCCAGAGGCTCGCCGCACTCGGTGCAAACGTACTGATACGTCGGCACGGTTCCTCCTCGCTGACTCAGTCCGGCGGAGCCCGGACTGGCACTCACTCTGAACGACTGCTAATGGTACCCATGCGTGGAACAGGATTCGCCCCCGGGATGTTCCCCGGCGGGCCGGAGGTCAGCCGCCGGTCTCGCCGAACCACCCTGCCAGCCTGCCCTTCCGGCTGACCGCGCGCAGCCGGCGTTCGGCGGTCTCGCGCACGGCCTCGGTGGTGACCACCAGGAGGGTGTCGCCCGCCTGCAGGGGCGTGGTGGGTTCGGGCACGAAGCTCGCCCCTTCCCGCACGACGAGGGTGATCGACGCGCCGGGCGGCAGCCGCAGCTCGAAGATCTCCACGCCGCTCATCATGGAGTCGGCGGGAATCCGCACCTCCAGCAGGTCGGCGTGCAGTTCCTCCAGCGGCGCCGCCTCGACGTCCAGCTCACGGGTCTGCTCGTCGCTCTTCAGCCGGCACCAGCGCGCGACCAGCGGCAGCGTCGGCCCCTGGAGCAGCGTGAACACGACGACGATGTTGAAGACGATCGCGAACATCCGGTCGGCGCTCGGGACCTCCGCCACCATCGGGATGGTGGCCAGGACGATCGGGACGGCGCCCCGCAGGCCGGCCCAGGACGCGAACATCTTCTCGCCCCACGACATCCCGAACCCGAGCGTGGAAAGCACCACCGACACGGGACGGGCGACGAGGAGCAGCACGAATCCGATGACGAGGGCGGGCACGATCTGGCCGGGAAGGTCTCCGGGATCGGCCAGCAGGCCCAGCATCACGAACAGCCCGATCTGCGCGAGCCATCCGACGCCCTCGGCGAACCCCCTGGTGGCGGGGCGGTGCGGGAGCCGCGAGTTGCCGAGGACGAGCGCGCTCACGTAGACGGCGAGGAACCCGCTGGAGTGCAGCAGCGACGCGGCCCCGTAGGCGCCGATGGACAGCGACAGGACGGCGATGGGGTAGAGGCCGGACGCGGGCAGCGCGATGCGGCGCAGCGCCTGGGCGCCCACCCAGCCGATGGCGAAGCCGATGATCCCGCCGGCGACCAGCTCGTAGATCATCACGCCGAGCAGTTCGGCCAGGTTGGGGGCGGTGCTGTGCGCGCTGAGCGTGACCACGATGATCACGACGGGCGCGTCGTTGAAGCCGGACTCGGCCTCCAGCAGGCCGGACAGCCGGGACGGCAGCGGCAGCCGGCGCAGCACCGAGAACACGGCCGCGGCGTCGGTCGGGGCGAGCACCGCGGCGAGCAGGAAGGCGGGCCGCCAGTCCATGCCGACGAGCCACATGGCGGCGAACGCGACGACGAGGATGCTGATCAGGGTGCCGACGGTGGACACGCTGAGCGCGGCCGGCACCGAGGGCCGCACGTGCCGCCAGCTGGTGGTGACACCGCCCTCGGCGAGGATCAGGACGAGGGCGGCCAGGCCGAGCGTCTCGGCGAGTTCCGCGTTGTCGAAATAGATGTGGAGGGGGCCGGACTCGCCGATGAAGAGGCCGAGGCCCATGTAGGCCAGCAGGGTCGGGAGACCCGCCTTGTGCGACAGCCTGACGGCGACGATAGCGCTGAGTACAAGCGTGGCCCCGAGGAGTAGCCAGATGTCGAGGTGCAACATCCCACCCTTCGAGGTCGTCAAAGTTGATCGTTTAGCAATCCTACAGATTCACGAGCCGATCGCATATTTACGGTTGAGGGATGGCGTGTCCGGGATCTCCGCTATCGCCGTGTGACCTGCGGATTTACCCCGTTGACGATGTTCTGCACGTCACGTCCCTGGACGGCCGCGATGACGTTCTCCTGCACCATCGCGACCAGGTTGAACTGTGACTGGACGGACGCCCCCGCCGCATGCGGCGACAGCAGGACGTGCTCATGGGAACGCAGTGGATGCCCGTCGGGAAGCGGTTCCTTGTCGAACACGTCCAGGGCGGCACCCGCCAGCCGACCCGAATCCAGAGCGGCGATGACCGCGTCGTCAGGCGCGATGCCCCCGCGCGCCACGTTCACCAGCAGCGCCTTGTCCGGCAGCAGGGCGAGACGTTCCGGCCCTATCAGCCCCCTGGTCTCGTCGGTCAGCGGCAAGGCGAGGACAAGGATGTCCGACGTCGAGACGAGGTCGTCCAGTTCGCGATACGTGACCGTCGCGTCCGGACGTTTCCGCCTTGACCAGTACGACACCGTGCAGCCCAGCGCCGCGAACAGCCGCGCGGCCTCGGCACCGATCGCGCCGAACCCGACGATGCCGACGCGCTGGGAATGGATCTCGCGCGGATGCCGTCCCGCCATCTCCATCTGCGGCCACCCGCCCGCCCGGACGGCACGGTCGCCCCAGACGAGGTTGCGGCACAGCGCGAACGCCGCGCCGACCGCCCATTCGGCGACCCCGCGCGCGTTGAAGCCCGCCGCGTTCGCCACCGGCACGTTCGCCTCCGTCAGTGCGGCTACGTCGATGCTGTCCGTCCCGACAGAGGGCATCTGCACGAACGACACGCGCGGCGCCGCGGCCACGGCCTCGGCGTCCAGCGCCAGCCGTCCGGTGAAGTCGCCGATCACGATGTCGGCGCCGGGAAGCGCGGCGAGCAGGCCGGCCCGATCCCTGGTCCGCGGGAACGCGACCTCCGCGGCGTCGCCGAGCGGCGCGAACAACCCCCGGACGATCTCTTCTCCGATCGGGGGCAGGGAAAGGATCCGCCACGGCGCCGTCATCTCGAACCTCCTGTCAGGCCGTCTCCGACCGCGTCCCCCGTCCGCGATCTTGGCCCTCTCACTCTACGAGCCCGGCGGCCGGGTCAGCCGAGGCGGACCAGCCCCTGCGACGGCGTCACCACGGCCCGGACGCGCTGGTCGTGCGGCTCCGCGGGCAGGCTCGCCACCAGCTCGGCGTCGTACAGCGGCGCCACGGTCAGGATCGCCGGGCCGACCCGCGCGAGCGCCCGGTCGTAGGAGCCGCCGCCGCGCCCGAGGCGTATGCCCGTCCGGTCGACCGCCACGGCGGGCACCACGACGACGTCCGCGCTGCCCACGGCGTTCACGCCGCGCGGGGGCTCGGACGGCTCCAGGCACCCGCGGGCGCCCGGGACGAGCGAGTCCGGCCCCTCGTAGGACGCCCAGTCGAGATCGCCGTCCGGGAGCAGCCGGGGGAGCAGCACGTACGTCCCGCGCTTCCACAGCGCGAACAGCAGGCTGCGCGTGTCCGGTTCGTTGCCGATCGAGACGTACGCCGCGACGGTCCCGGCCATCTCGACCTCCGGGACGGACAGCAGCGCGTCCCGGATCGGGCGCGCCGCCTCCGCACGGGCCTCGGGCGGCATCGCCGCACGTCGTCCGAGCACCGCGGCCCGGAGATCGGTCTTCGAAACGATGTCCTGCACGCTGTTGTCCTCGCGGGTGACTAGGGTCAGTACATGGCCGACATTGCACCTGTGCTCAAGGCGGTCGTCCCGGCGGCCGGCCTCGGTACACGATTCTTGCCCGCAACCAAGGCGACTCCAAAAGAAATGCTGCCCATCGTCGACAAACCGGCGATCCAGTACGTCGTGGAGGAGGCGGTCGACGCCGGGCTCACCGACGTGCTCATGGTCACCGGGCGCAGCAAACGTTCCATCGAGGACCACTTCGACCGGGCCTACGAGCTGGAGGAGGCGCTGCGCGCGAAGGGCGACGACGAGCGGCTCGACGCCGTGCACGAGTCCAGCGACCTGGCGATCATGCATTACGTCCGGCAGGGCGAACCGAAGGGGCTCGGGCACGCGGTGCACTGCGCCCGCCAGCACGTCGGCCATGAGCCGTTCGCGGTGCTGCTCGGCGACGACATGATCGACGACCGCGACAAGCTGCTGCGGCGCATGATCGAGGTGCGGAACCAGCACGGCGGCAGCGTCATCGCGCTGATGGAGGTCGAGCCCGACCAGGTGTCGGCGTACGGCTGCGCGGCGATCGAGGCGACCGGCGAGGACGACGTCGTGCGCGTCTCCGACCTCGTCGAGAAGCCCGCCGCCGAGGAGGCGCCGAGCAACTGGATCATCATCGGCCGGTACGTCTGCGACCCCGCGGTGTTCGACGTCCTGGAGAAGACCCCGCCGGGCCGGGGCGGCGAGATCCAGCTGACCGACGCGCTGCGCACCCTCGCCGACATGCCCGCCGACCAGGGCGGGGGCGTCTACGGGGTGAAGTTCCGGGGCCGCCGCTACGACACCGGCAACAAGCTGGAGTACCTGCGGACGGTGGTCCAGTTCGCCGCGGAACGTCCTGATCTGGCGCCGGAGTTCATCCCGTGGCTGCGCGAGTTCGTCCGCAGGCAGGACGGCGTGGGTGACGCCGCCGGCTCGTGACGGGCGCCAGACTGGGGCCGTGGGCATGAGAACGGTCGACGAGCATCTGACGGAGATCCTCGGCAGCGTCGCGGTGCTGCCGCCGCTCGAACTGGCGCTGCTGGAGGCGCAGGGCACGGTGCTCGCGGAGCCCGTGTCCGCGCCGGCGCCGCTGCCGCCGTTCGACAACTCCGCGATGGACGGCTACGCCGTCGTCGCGGCCGACATCGCGGCGGCCACCGAGACCGGGCCGGTCACGCTGCCGGTCGTCGGCGACATCGTCGCGGGCGACCCCGGCGTGTCGGCGATCCGGCCGGGCCTGACCGCCCGGATCATGACCGGCGCGCCGCTGCCGGCCGGCGCCGACGCGGTCATCCCGGTCGAGTGGACGGACGGCGGCAACGCCACCGTGCGGGTCTCTCGCGCCGCCCCGCCCGGCAACTACATCCGCCGGGCGGGGGAGGACGTCCTCGCCGGGCAGGTCGTCGCCGACGCCGGCACGCGGCTCGGCGCCGCCCAGATCGGCATGCTCGCGGCGGTGGGACGATCCCGGGTGACGGTGCGTCCGAAGCCGCGCATCGTCGTCGTTTCCACAGGCGACGAGTTGCGCGAACCCGGCACGCCACTGGCGCCCGGACAGATCTGGGAGTCGAACAGCTTCATGCTCACCGCCGCTGTGGTCGAGGCAGGCGGAGTGGGATATCGGCAGGCCACGGTGGAGGACGAGCCCGCCAAGATCTTGGAAATGCTTCATGACCAGCTTGTTCGGGCCGACGCCATCGTCACAACCGGCGGCGTTTCCATGGGCATGAGGGACGTCGTCAAGGAAGTGCTCGCCGGCACCGGGACGGTGGGCTTCCACAAGGTGGCCATGCGTCCGGGTAAGCCCCAAGGGTTCGGTCTCCTCGAAGGCACGCCGATCTTCACGCTCCCTGGGAACCCGGTGAGCGCGTATGTGTCGTTCCAGGTGTTCGTCCGACCCGCGCTCATGGCGATGCAGGGATTGGCTCCCGAACCCCTCCCGACCGTGAGCGCCGTACTCGCCGAAGACCTCACGTCGCCTGCTGGGCTCCGCCATTTCCTGCGCGGCAGGCTGTCGTCCGACCGGGGCTCCTACAGCGTTACGGCGGCCGAGGTGCAGGGCTCGCACCAGCTCGGCTCGCTCTCCTCGGCGAACGCGCTGATCGAGCTTCCGGAGGACGTCGAAGCCATGCGGGCCGGTTCCCGCGTCGAGGTCATGAGGTTGCCGTCATGAGTGCCATGGGGTCGGAGTTCACCCATCTGGACGACAAGGGATCGGCCCGCATGGTCGACGTGTCGTCGAAGGACGTCTCGTCCCGGACGGCGACGGCCACGGGATTCGTCCGCCTGTCGGCCGCGTGCGTCGAAATGCTGCGCGCCGGTGACATCCCCAAGGGCGACGCCCTGTCCGTCGCCCGCATCGCCGGGATCATGGGGGCCAAGCGCGTCCCCGACCTCGTCCCGCTGTGCCACCCGATCGCGCTGCACGGCGTCACCGTCGACCTCGACATCCGGGACGAGGGCGTCGCGATCACGGCCGTGACCCGCACCGCCGACCGGACCGGCGTGGAGATGGAGGCGCTCACCTCCGTCAGCGTCGCCGCGCTCGCGCTGGTCGACATGGTGAAGGCGATCGATCCCGCCGCCGTGATCACCGATGTCCGGGTCGAGGAGAAGACCGGCGGCAAGACCGGGGCGTGGCGCCGGTGATCAGGGCGATGGCGGTCACGGTGTCGAACCGGGCCGCGGCCGGCGTCTACGAGGACAGGTCGGGGCCCGTGCTCGTCGAGATGCTGGAGGACCTCGACTGCCAGGTCGACGGCCCCGTCGTCGTCCCCGACGGCGAGCCGGTCGCCGAGGTCCTGCGGGACGCGGTCGCGGAGGGCTACGACGTCGTCGTCACGTCCGGCGGAACCGGCCTCACCCCGACCGACGAGACCCCGGAGATGACCCGACGGGTCATCGAATGGGAGATACCGGGCATCGCCGAGGCGATCCGGCTGGAAGGACGCGAGAAGGTCCCGGCCGCGATCCTGTCGCGCGGCCTGGCCGGCGTCGCGGACCGCACCCTCATCGTCAACCTGCCGGGCTCCACCGGCGGCGTCCGCGACGGCATGACCGTCCTCGGCCGCGTCCTGACCCACGCCGTGGACCAGATCAGGGGCGGCGACCACCCGCGTCCGCCCTCCTGAGCGGCCTCGCGGAACCGGTCATGCCCGGATGACGCGGACGCCGGCCTCGGTGAAAGCGGTCAGTTCGTCCTCGGGCACGGTGCCGTCCGTCACCAGGACGTCGATCTCATCGATGCCGCAGATCCGCGCGAACGCGCGGTGCCCGATCTTCGAACCGTCCGCCACCACGACCACCTGGTCGGCGCGCTCGGACATCAGCCGGTTCACGTCCGCCTCGCCCTCGTTGTGGCAGGTTGCGCCGTGCCGGGCGTCCACCCCGTTCACCCCGATGATCGCGACGTCCAGCGTGACATGGTCGAAGATGCCGGTGGCGAGCGGCCCGGTCAGCTCGTAGGACTGCGGCCGCGGCACCCCGCCGGTCAGGACGATCTTCACATGCGGCCGGACGGCCAGCTCGTTGCCGATGTTCAGCGCGTTCGTCACGATCGTGAGCGCCGGAGCCGACCCCTCGGCGTGCAGGTCGGCGCGGGTGGCGAGCACCCGGGCGACCTCGGACGTCGTCGTCCCGCCGTTCAGCCCGATGATCGACCCCGGCCTGGCCAGCTCGGCGGTCGCCGCCGCTATCCGCTGCTTCTCGGACGCGTGCCGGGCCGCCTTGTACCGCAGCGGCAGGTCGTAGCTGACGCTCTGCGCGACGGCGCCGCCGCGGGTGCGGGTCAGCATCTGCTGCTGCGCGAGCTGGTCGAAGTCGCGGCGGATCGTCGCGGCCGACACCGCCATCCGCTGGGACGCCTCCTCGACGGTCAGCCGTCCGGCGTCCGCGAGCATTTCGAGCAGCGCGTTCCAGCGCTCGTGCCGGATCACACCGGCCCCCTTTCGGACGTCCGTCCGGGCGGTGGTCGCTGGACTTACCTGCGCGTTCCCGCCGTGGAACAATCAGCATCGATCATAGGCGCGCATCGAGGGGATTCCATGCCAAAGCCGGTCGACGCCGTCTCTCTGGTCAACGCGCGGATCGTCCTGCCGGACGGCGTCCGGCACGGCGCCCTCCACATCGCCGGCGGTGTGATCACGGCGTCGGCGGCCGGTTCCGCAGACGTGATCGATCTCGACGGACTTTACGTCGTTCCCGGCTTCGTGGACATGCACGTTCACGGTGGAGCAGGCGCGTCCTACCAGCTCGGACACCCGGACGAGACGCGGCGGGCCGCGGCGTTCCACCTCGCGCAGGGGACGACGACCACGATGGCGAGCCTCGTCACCGGAGCCCCCGGCGAACTGGCCGACGCCGTCGCGGGCCTGGCGGACCTCGCCGCGGACTGCGTGATCGCGGGCATCCACCTCGAAGGCCCCCACCTGGCCCGCGACCGCTGCGGCGCGCACGACCCGGCGCTGCTGCGGGCCCCCGACCTCGGCGAGTTCCGCCGGCTCGTCCGGCTCGGGCGCGGGCACGTCCGCATGATCACCCTCGCGCCCGAACTGCCGGGCGCCCTCGACCTCGTCCAGGAGGCGGTCGCCTCGGACGTTATCGCCGCCGTCGGCCACACCGACGGCACCGGCGAGACGGCGCGCGCGGCGTTCGACGCGGGCGCGCGGGTGGCGACGCACCTGTTCAACGCGATGCGGCCGCTGCACCACCGCGAGGGCGGGCCGGTCGCCGCCGCGCTGAACGACCCCCGGGTCACCGTCGAGCTGATCAACGACGGCGTCCACGTCGAGCCCGCCGTGGTCCGCCTGGCGTTCGCGGCCTCGCCCCGGGTCGCGCTGATCACCGACGCGATGGCCGCGGCCGGGATGGGCGACGGCGACTACCGCCTCGGCGTCATGGACGTCCAGGTCCGCGACGGCCGCGCCACCCTCGCCGGAGGGACGTCCATCGCCGGCAGCACGATCACGATGGCGGACGCCTTCCGCCGCGCCGTGGCCGACATCGGCCTGCCCGTGGAGCGGGCCGCCGAGGCCGCGTCCCTCACACCGGCACGCGCGCTGGGCATCGATTCCCGCGTCGGCTCACTGGAGCCGGGCAAGGACGCCGACCTGGTCGTCCTGGACGCCGATCTCCGCGTCGCCTGGGTGATGAAACAGGGCCGCCGCGTGTGACTCCCGTGACCGAACATCCCGCGTGCCCGATTTCTCGGTGCCAATTGATGGCGTCCTGACGTCCGGCCAGGGAATCATGGAAGCGTGGAACGTTTGCGGGGATGGCCGGTCACCCTGACCGAAGGCCCTGTCGGGCTGCGCCCGCTGCGGCATCGCGACGCCGCCGTCTGGCGTGAACTGCGGGTCCGCAACGCCGACTGGCTCCGCCCCTGGGAGCCCACGAACCCCGAGACGCCGCTGTTCCGCAGCGGGCTCGGACCGTACCTCAGCATGGTCCACACCATGCGCCGCGAGGCCCGCCAGGGTCTCGCGCTGCCCTGGGTCGTCACCCACGAGGACGAATTCGCCGGTCAGCTCACCATCGGCGCCATCGTCTGGGGTTCGGCCAGGTCCGCCCAGATCGGCTACTGGGTCGACAAGCGCGTCGCCGGACGCGGGGTCATTCCCACCGCCGTGGCCCTGGCCGTCGACCACTGTTTCTTCACCGTCGGCCTGCACCGCCTCGAAGCGAATATCCGTCCGGAGAACACCGCGAGCCGCCGCGTCGTCGAAAAACTCGGATTCCGCGAAGAGGGAATTCGGCGCCGCCATCTGCACATCGACGGCGCATGGCGCGACCACATCTGTTACGCCCTCACCGTCGAGGACGTGCCCGGTGGCCTGCGCGCCCGCTGGCTGGCCGGCCGGAAACAGGCATTTCCCCGGCACACCTGAGCCGGCCATGACTTTCCCGTCGTAAGAATCCTGCGATCGAGAAGGCCCGGCAAACGGAGAGTAACGGCGGGAACGATCTCGCGACACACCGCCCCTTATACTCGTCAACCTCTGACACCCCCTCGTACCGTGCGGGGCGTGACCCTGCTCCCATTGCACGTTCGCGCGCCGAAAGTCGGCCCGCCACTTGAGCGTGCCCGGGAACGGTGGGGCCGATGAGCAGCGCCGTCCTGTACTTCGCCATCGTCGCCGTCTGGGCCATCGTCCTCGTGCCCATGTGGCTGCGCCGCGACACCGAGGCGACCGGAATCTCCCGCCTCCTCCACAAGCGTCCCGAGGAGACCGAGGACGATGAGGAGGAGCCGCTCACCGAGGAGATCCCCGAGCCCCGCCGCCCGGTGGGCCGGGCCACCGTCATCGCCCGGCGCCGCCGCCGCACGACCGGCCTCACCGCGCTGGTCCTCACCGCCGTCGCCGTCGCCGCGTCCGGCCTCGCGCCCTGGTGGATCACCGCGCCCCCGGTCCTGCTGCTGGCCGGCCACCTGGCGCTGCTCCGCGTCGCCGTCGGCATGGACGCCGCCCGCCGCCGCGCCGCCGTCCAAGCCCGCGCGGCGGCCCGCGCCCGCGCCCTGGAGGCCCGCCGCGCCGCCGAAGCCGCCGAGCCCGCCGAGGTCATCGAGCTGGTCACCCCCGAAGAGGTCTTCGACCAGTACGCCGACGACCGCCGCGCCGTCGGCGAGTAACCGATGCGCGAACACCCCACGATGTTTGCTAACCTTACGGAGTCCTCGGGGCTGTAGCGCAGTCCGGTAGCGCACCTCGTTCGCATCGAGGGGGTCAGGGGTTCAAATCCCCTCAGCTCCACCACGAAGACACACGTCAGGGCCGTATTCCTAACATGGAATGCGGCCCTTTGGTGTTGTGTCCGACCCTGGGAGCGGATCACCCCAGAGGTTGATGGGAGCTCCCGAAGCAGGTCGCGTCCAACAGTCCGGCAGCAGAGCGGGGGGTCAGTGCGGCACGCTGCCGCATCGAGCTGTTCCGACATGCCTTTAGGCACGGGCGTCCGCGACAGGCCGGCAGCGCCAACGCGGCTTGCCGGGACGGATTCGTCAGCCGGTCTGTGGTTTCCGGCACGGTCGTGTCGTGGAAAGACCTCGACCGTCACCGCAAGCGGACCTTCAGGAAGATGTCGTCGGACTGCCGCGTGCTGATGGCGGGGTCCTCGGACCGGCCCAGGTTCCGCATGGACTGGACCGGGCAGACGACGCCATCAGCGACGTCGTAGACGTCGTGGTCCTAGTGGACGCCGAACGCCTGCAGTGCGCGGCCGACCGGCCCCTGGGCCGCGGGGACGGCAGATTCCGTCGGCTCGTGCCAGAGCCCGTAGCGGGAACCCCGGTCCGCCTGGTGATGAGGCACTTCAGAGATCTCGGTCATGCGTGACCTTGCACTGACCAGGTATGACAGCCATCTGATAGCCGACGGACAGCGGGAATCGGCTATCCAGGGTGCGGCTGGGGCCGGGGGGCGGCATGCCTTCTCCGCGGCCTGTGCAGTGGCGTGCCGGAAGGAAGATTCCATGAAGTGGTGGGCGGTGGCGGCTGGGCTCTGCGCGCTGGCGATGACGTCGGCGGGGTGCGCGGCCGAAGAGACTCCCGAGCAGAAGGCGACAAGGAAGTTGGAGAAAGCCCTCGCCGCGTTGACCGGTGAGCCGCATCGGGCGGATACCGAGGTCGACGTCTATGCGCACACTCTCGCGATCCCGTCGTTCCGGATGTCCGCACAGATGCGGGGGACGCATCGATCCATGCCGGGGCGCCCCGCCACCGATCTGGACCTGTTCTCGGTCAAGACCACGATCGACCGCCAGTACAGCGAGGATCTGGTCAGGACGGGAGCGGTGCGCGTGATCACGGTCGGCGACCAGGTGCACGTGCGCAACACCCTCCAGTCCGACCGGTGGCGGACGCTCCCGCGGGGCCCCCGGGCCTTCGGAAAGCGCGGATACGACCCGGCGAGCACCGACGCCATGATGAACTCCACCATGATCGCCGCTATGTACCGTGACCAGGCGGCCCTCCTCTCACGCCCGTCTCCGTCGGCCACGGGCGGCGAGCAGATGAGCGTTTACTCCCTTTCCTGCACCATCGCCGACTGCCTGGATGACGTCCCCGAGATGCGTGAGACCGCACTCAGCGTGTATCCCGGCGATGCGCTCTTCAATTCCAAACTCTGGGTGGACGAGCGGTCCCGGCCGCGGGTGCTGACGATGGTGAGCGAGTTCAACGCAGGTCGGGGGGACGGGGCGCCAATGGTGAAGTTCAAGGCGACGCTCACCCTGCATGACCTGGGAAAGCCGCAAAATATCACGGCTCCTCCCGGCTGACGGCGGCCCACTTGCGCGGACCCTGCCGAAACAAGCGGGCACCTCGCGCCCCCCGCGATGGCGGTGGACGAGTGCACCGCACAGCGCGCCGCGTGATCGTCGACATGTTGGTCACGACGTGGTTCCGTGGCCGAGTGGGCGCTGATCGAGCCGTTGCCTCCCCGCCCGACTCCCAGACAACGCGCGGCGGAGGGGAAGAACACGAGGAGTGTCGTCTTCTCCCCTGGCGGACGCCGCTTGGTCTGCATGATCAACGATTCTCGCTTGAGCGCTTCATGTACTTGAATCTCTCAATGCGGGCGCACGAAGTTTCGAGGTGGTCAGCCCCTGAGTCCATGCGCAATCGGATTTGCAGGTTGCCGGCGACGTCAGGCCACCACTTCGGCCCACAACGTGCGGTGGTCCTCTGTCAACGGCCCCGCCTCCGAGGAATTCACTCGTACCCGCGGCGAAACGAACAGGTAGTCGATCTTGCGGCCCGCGATGGTTTGCACGCCGCCGCGGCACTGGTAGAGCCCGAGGCGGGCGTGGAACCGCGGCTCGATTCTGTTCTGGCAGGGACTGGTCGCTTCCTTGAGATCGCCCACCGCTCCGTTTCCGTAGCCGGTGTGGTAGAAGAAATCCGCCGGCCGTTCGGTCGGTGATGCGTTGAAGTCGCCTCCGACGAATACCGTGTAGTCGGCGGGGAATCTGTTCCGCAGAATCCACCTGGCTTGCGACGCCTCCTGGGCACGCAGGAGAGCGTCCTGGTGCTGGGTCCCGGCGGACAGGTGCAAGGAACAGGCGACCAGCTTCCTCGCCGAGGACTTCACGCACAACATCTCACGCTGCTCACGTTGGATGCCCAGATTCCGCCAATCTCCCCCTGGTTCCGCGACATGAACCGTGTCGGTGCCCAGGCCGTGCCCCTTCCGGCCGTAGGGGGCGCCGATGGCCTCGATGCCGAGGTCGTTGCGGTAGAGGACGGCGTTGCCGAATGCCCGGGGCGGTGCGGCCTTGACCATCTCCGGACTATCCACGCTCATCGGAATCCATGAGGGGACCTTGCATTGCATCCACCGCTTGGGCATTTGACCTTCCCGGCCGGTGGGATCCTCCCACTGAGCCGGTTTCCCGTCTCGTGCCGCCTGGTGCAGCCTCTGGATCGGGTCGCCCGGCGGCGTGCCCGGCCTGCTCGCCCGTACGGGATCGAACACGACCGTGTATCCGGGGAGCCGCCGGTCGAGGTAGTCCATCCAGTCGCGGCACGCCTCCTGGATGGCGACGACGGCGGGCCTGCGCATGAGGACCTCTCTGACCAGCGCCTCGGGCACCTCGTTTCCTCGACGCCCCAGCTGACGGTTGTAGCCCCCCATGTTGAACGTGCCGATGACGTACCGGTCGTGGGGGCCGAGTTGCCCGCCTCCGCCGCCCAGGCCCGCGCTGGGGCCTTCCTCAGCCCGGGTGATCGCCGCCGTCGCGGCCACGATGCTCACCGAAACGGCCGCCGCCGCAACGGCGATGCGCAGTTTTCCAGCCACCTGTTCCACCCCTCCCGGCCCGACACCGGCCCGTGCTCTCATCGTCAGAAAGCGACCTGCATGCCTTTCCGCACCGGACGTCATCGCGCCGGTCGGCGTCGCCGGAATCGCACAGGTGAATGCGGCTGCGAAGGCCCCCGTCGCTCCATGCACCAGGAAAGCGTCTGCGGCTTGCCGCCCGCTATCAGCATCCTGTCGCCACAGGTCAGCGGGTCAGCCCAGGGCGGAGCGGACGAGTACGGGCCGTTCGGTAAGACGCACCGTGTCGCCTGCGGTGAGGGTGACGGTCCTGCCGTCGAGGTGGTCGATCCGGTAGGCGCCCGGTTCGGCGGGCATCTCCGCCGTGCCCTTCGCCATCCACCGCACGGCGCCCTCCTGGCCGTCCCCTGCCAGTTGGAAGCGGCATTGCCAGGCCCCCTGGGGGAGCCCGACGGCCTGCCCCTGCCCGCACGACCGGATCCGCGCCCCGTCCAGCCACCGCTGGAGCCGCTGGATGAACAGCGCCGCCCGCGTCGGTGGGCTGCCCTCCACCTGCAGTACCAGCGGCAGGTTCCGCACGCCCCATGAGTAGAAGTACATGCGCTCGAAACGGGCATAGAGGCCCGCCAGGTAGTACCGAACGGCACGGTTGTTGGCGTCCGCCTCCTTCAGGGCCGGGACGGTCGGGATCGAATGGGCCGGGCCGGTCGCCCACATCGGCAGATGCACACCTTGGTTGTGCAGCGTGTTGTAGATGAGGGTGGCCAGTTCCGTCATCTCCTCGGGTCGGCCGTCACCCTGGCGGGGATGGAGCTTGACCGCGACCACGTCGCAGGACCGGAAACCGCCGAGGGCGGCGAACCGGGCGAGCCACCGCCTCCCCTTCCACTCCCACAGATCCCCGACCGACGGGCAGACGATCGTGGCACGCGGATCGGCCGCCCTGATGATCGCTGACGCGCGGCGGGTCATCTCGACCATCGTGCTCACGTCACCGCTGTAGTGGAAACGGGTGTTGGGGTAGTCCCACAGCTCGTACGCCTCGATCCGGCCGCGGTACCTGGCGACCAGCGCGCGGACGTAGCGGTCCCAGTCGGCCAGATCGCGCGGCGGCGCCGTCCGGGAATCGTCCACGTAGGGGCTGCGCGGGCCGTTCGGGGCCGCCCACGCCGGGGTCATGCCCATCGTGTAGGCCACCGGCAGCCCCGCCCCCGCGGCGCCCGCCACCATTCGGTCCAGCGGTGCCCAGTCGAACCGGCCCCGGCCGGGCTGGACGTCCGACCAGCGCGTCTCGCTGTCCCAGGCCCGGACCGATCCGACCCGGAACCCCGGCATCGCACCGCTGTTGGTCCCGATGGTGGCGCCGAAGAACACCGGCCGCACCGGCCGCGGCGGAACGTTCACCCAGGCCGGCCCGGCCACCCACTGCCGATCACTCGGCGACGGCCCCCCGGCCTCCCGGCCGGACCAACCCGCCGAAGCGCCACCGAGACCGCTCAGCGCCACAAGCGCGACGGCGATCCCGAGGCCGCGGACCCGGACGCGCCGCCGGCCAGGCGCACTCGCCCGGATCCGGCCCGGCTCGGGCACGGGTGCCGGCTCCGGCCCGGGCGTCGGCGGATGATCCGGAACCGGAGCCGGCTCTCTCGCGGGAACCGGCGGGCCCGGCGGCTCCGGCTCCAGGGGCGGCGGCTCGACCTCACCCCTGAGGATGCCCTCATGCAGCCTGCGAAGCCTCTCCGTCGGCTCCAGCCCGGTCTCCTCGATCAGCAGCGCCCGACCGTCCCGATAGACCTGCAGTGCCTCCGGCCGCCGCCCGCAGCGGTACAGAGCGAGCATCAGCCCAGCCCGCAACTTCTCACGCAACGGGTGCTCATCGACCAGTGACGCGAGTTCGGCCACCACCGCACCATGCCGGCCGAGCGCCAACTCGACGTCGAGGCACTCCTCCAGTGCCACAAGGCGCAACTCCTCCAACCGCGCCGCCTCACGAGGAACGAACGCGGCCTCCGCCCCGACCAGTGCCGGGCCTCGCCATTGGGCGAGCGCCTCACGGAAGGTGCTCGCCGCGTCGTCGGCCTGGCCTGCGGCCGCGGCTCGCCGGGCACGCTCCACGAGCCCGGTGAACACGGGGAGGTCCACGGTCGCCGAGCCGGTCCGGAGCAGGTACCCTGCCGGCCTCGTCTCAAGCAGGCCGGAGGCGTCCCCCAACGCACGGCGAACCCGATGCACGAGCGTGTGCACCTGGGGACGCGCCGACTTCGGCGGAACCTCGCCCCACAACTCGTCCACGAGCCGGTCCACCGACACGACCCGGTCGGCACTGAGCAGCAGCAGCGCCAAGAGTGCGCGCTGGCGTCCACCACCGAGGGCCGCCTCCCGGCCGTTGACGCGGGCCTCGACCGGGCCCAGCACCGAGAAAGTACTGTTCATCGCAGTCAAGACCGAACATTCCGTGCGTAGGTCCCCATGGCAGCGACGCCTTTCTCCCGCCCGTCGACGCTTTCTCCGAAGTCACCGAACGGCGTCACCACTGGTTCGCAGGAGCCAGACGATTCTCGTGGTACGGCCCAGCGCGGACGGTTCGGCTTGTCGCATGCCTTTGGCCGTCGAAGAGCGGATCTACGGGTTATCAGGATTGAGGTCGAGGTCGAGGCAGCGGGCTGGTATGGACTTCAGGTCTTCCGATCGAATGAAGCAATTATGGGTCGCGTGCCGGAGGGAGGAACAGAAGGCCACCAGGGGTTGCAACAAGGTTGCACCGTCGGGTGCGGCAGCTTAATTTGGGAAGCTGTCCTATGGAAGAGCAAGCTGAGATCCGTCGGCTCGAGCGGCAGCGTGAACTGGCCCTCGGCGGGGACACGGCCGCCGTGCGGCGGGCGATACTCCATTCCTGGGACCGCGCCCGGCGGAGCGGAGTGGACCCCGACCGGCAGTTGCCCCCCGTGCCACTGGCCGAGGACGAGGTGGTGGCGCAACGGCGCGAGCATGCTCTCGCCCAGGTCTGGCCGACGCTGCTGGGGACCCTGGGTACGGCCGTCTCCGAGCCTGGTCACATGCTCTTCGTCAGCGACGTTTCGGGAACCCTGATGTGGTCGGCGGGGGAGGCGAGCACGCTGCGGCAGGCCGAGCGGGCGCACCTCGTCCTCGGGGCGTTATGGAACGAGAAGACCGCCGGGACCAACGGAGTCGGGACCACCCTGGTGACGCAGCGGCCCTTCCAGGTATACGGGGCCGAGCACTTCATGTCCGTGGCGACCCGCTTCACGTGTTCCGGGGCGCCGATTCGGGATCCGCTGACCGGCTCTCTCCTCGGGGTCGTCGACCTCACCAACAGTGTGAAGGCCCCTCGCGGGCTGAGCCTCGCGGCGGTGACCGGCGCCGCCCGCCTGGCCGAGTCGTGCCTGCGCGAGGCGGCCGACCGCGAGCTGGCACGACAGAATGATCTCTACGTCGACCGTCTGACCCGGCGTCTGGGCGTGCAAAGCGCGATCGTCACCCCGGATGGCCACGTCATTCGGGCCGACCCGCCCCGCTGGCTACCGCGGCGTCTGCCCGGCCCCCTGACGGAAGGGCCTGCGCTGCTGCCCGACGGGCGATCGATGATCGCCGAACGGCTTGCGCCCGGTGGTCCGTTCTTCGTCCTCGCACAGTCCACCACCAGCGGAGAAGAGCGCCCCCTGATCTTCGGTGGGCTGGGCCTCTCCCGTGCATGGCTGAGGGTCGACGGCGTCTGCCACGAACTCAGCGGCCGTCATGGTGAGTTGATGGCCGTCCTGCTCTCCGCCCCCGGCGGCCTGACGGCCGAGCAACTGGCCCACGAGATCTACGGCCCGGGAGGGAAGGCGGTCACCATCCGCGCCGAGCTGGCACGGTTACGCCGCCTGGTCGGATACCGGCTCGCGTCGGCACCGTACCGTCTGACCGGCCCGGTCCGGGCCGACTTCATCGACTTCGACCGCGACCTCGCCGCGGCCGGGGTGGCCGGCCTGCTTGATCGCTATCGGGGCCCACTACTGCCCGCCTCCCGCGCTCCGCGAGTCGTGGCGCTGCGCCGGCGGCTGCACGAACGGCTACGCGACCGTGTATTGAAAGACGCCGACGCTGACGTGATGACGTGCTGGTTGACCAGCCGGCACGGCCGAGACGACCAGGAACTCGCCCGCGCACTCGACACGCTGCGTCAACCCCCTAGGAGAGCTTCAGACAGTGGCCGATGACGTAGTCGCTGTTGATCAGGCGGCCTGCTCCGCCGCGAGCTGTGGATGAACGCGTTGACCAGGCGCGACAGGAAGCAGAAAGCATTTTGATAGGCCGCAAGGAGTACTTCTGGGCTTGGCAGGCCTGCTCCCTGCTGACCGAGGCGGAGCTCGAATCCGTTTTCCCCCAGGCCGCGAACGTTCGGTACGAATCGCAGGACAAGGACGTCAGGCTGCTCTTCTCCGGACGGGGAGTCACAGTGAAGGAGCGAGTTGCGGTATCCACTTCGACCTCCCGGGCCTGCGGGGCAACGTCTTGATCTCCGAGAAGAGCGCCGGGATAGCCGTCGACCGCCTGCCGACGAGCATGCGGGTCCCCACCAGTTCCCAGATCAACCTAGGTGGCGGCTGTTTCGACGGCACCGCTGGCGAAGATGGCCGCCGCCAAGCTCTGAATGAGACATCTCGCCCGCGTAGTCGCGATGATCAAGGGGCCGTGCCGCGGGCGATGTAGAGGTTCATGTCGGTGAAGTCGAGGGTGACGTTGTAGGGCTTGTAGAAGGGGTGGAAGAAGGCGCCCAGGGTGTCGAAGCCGGAGCGGGAGGGTCTGCTGTCCGGGTTCGCGTTGCAGTAGACACCCTTGGCCACGGCGTCGCCCAGGCGGATCTCCTTCGGGTAGCAGGGGTAGACGACGACCGGGTGGCTGTGGGCGAAAGTCTCCAATGGGCGGTCGTGGTCGATGCGGATCCGCAGCCGCTCGGCCGTTTCCTCGGACATGGCCGCGGCGATCTCGCCGACTCCGCCGATGGACAGGCCCACCATTCCTGGGCCGGAGCCGGCGATGCTGCCCCTGCTGTACACCTCGTGCTCATGGCCCAGCCACAGCGGGAGGGGCTTGGCGCCCGACCGGGCGGCATCGGCGCGTGCCTTCCTGGCCGTTTCGGGGGTTCTGCGCCGCAGGATCAGCGACTGGCCCGCGTAGTCGAAGGTGGTCAGCAAGTGGTACCAGATCCACGTGCCGATGATGCCGTCGTTGGGCCGCCCGGGGTTCTCCTGGTCCGTCTCCGACCATTCCACGGGGATGTTGCGCAGTTCGATGCCGCCCAGCTTGAAGGAGTCCAGGACCCCGAAGTACTGCCATGCGGTGCCGTCCAGATAGTCGATCTGTTGCTTGGCCACGGCGCTCAGCCCGGCTTCCCTGGCTACTTCTGCGTTCATGCCCAGCCAGGGGGCGCCGGTGTAGAACATGAAGCGCTTCGGCGGTCCGCCGTTGACCGAGGCCTCCACCAGCGGTGTCGGGTCCATCTGCTGCCACGGCAGCCGCGCGATGTCGCCGTGGATCTGATACGGCCGGCCGCGGATCGCTCCGAACCATTTGGCGCGGACGTCCCCTCCGGCGGCTTCCCAGCATGGGAGGGAGAGGGAGAATTTGTCTTGCCGGATGTAGCAGTCGCCCAGGAGCTGGTTGGTGTCCTTGTCGCTGGGCGCCAGTTTGAGGGCCATCGTCAGATACTTCTCGGCATCGGGGAACTGGTTGACCAGTAGCGCCACATGGCCGCGCTGGCGGGCCGCGTGCACGTTCGCAGGGTCCCTTTTCAGGATCTCCTCGTAGGCGCGGCCGGCCTGCTCGAACTTCCCGGCCTTGAACAGCGCGTCCGCGTCACCGGTGTCGGCTTGCGACGTGGCGTTGCCCAGCAGTGGTGCGGTCGCGGCGGCGCCGGCCAGCACGGCGGCGCCTCGCAGCAGTGAACGCCGGTCCCATTCTCCGTCATTTGCCACGGCCTTCTCCTTTTCGGGATCACTTTGCCGTCGGCAATTTCCTATCCAACGAACGGTCACAGCGCGGCGCCAAAAGCTGTGACCCGGCTGTGACCCGGAATCGCGGCGGCGAGGATCCCTACGAGGTCACGCCCGCCTGACGCATGCAGACGACCTCGCCGCTCTCCAGAACGACCACGAATTCGGTCTCGCGCGCCGGGTTGATCACGCAGTGGGACACGCTTTTGCCGAAGGTGAGGACGCCGAGCTCGGCGGCGTGCTCCAGGTCCCAGACGGCGAGGGTGCGGCCGTCGTGGGCCAGGAGGAGCCGGCCGCTTCGGGAAAGCGCCGTCCTCCCCGGAAGGAACGACATCCTTGTTTCGTGGAGCCGGGTGCCGGTGCGCAGGTCCCACACGGTGAGGACGGGCTCCGAATCCCAGGTGAGGCGGTGCGCGGTGGTGCCCTTGTACCGTGAGCCGGTGCTCTCGTACCGTGCGTTCGAGCGGCGCTCGCCGATGTCGATCAGGCGGCCGCCGTCGGGGGTGACCTCCTTGTGGCCGTTCCATTGGCGCGGGCCGGACAAGCGGTGGAGCATGCGGGATTCGGTGAGGTCCCAGATCTCGATCTCGTCTCCGCACAGCACGGCGGTGCGTCCGTCGGATGAGAGGTGGTGGCTGTCTCCCACGCGGAGGAGGCGGTTGCGGGCCCCCGTCAGCTCGGCGACCAGAGTGCCGGTCGCGATCTCCCAGGCCTGGAAGTCCTCGCCGCGGGGGACGAGCGCGTGGCTCCCCGTGGGGGTGATGACCGCGTCTCCGTCGTGCTCGATGGTGAACACCTCCCGGCCGTCGGACGGGTGCCAGGCCCGGACGGACCTGCCGGAGGCGGCGGTGACCAGGTCGTCGCCCGTCCCGATCGCCATGATGTAGTCGCCTCTCCCGAAGGACTGGTGTTCGAGCAGGACGCCGGTGCGCTCGCCCGAGCGGGCGTCCCACAGCGTCACCGCCCCGCTGCTCCAGCCACCGGCGAGGGTGCGGCCGTCGGGCGACACCGCCATCGCCAGGATCTCCAGGTCGGGCGCCCTCATCCCCATCCACCAGGCCCGCTCCTGGGCGAACCGCTGGATGTCGTCCTCCTCCTCGGTGGTGTACCCGTGCCGCGTGCAGGCGCCGGTGTCGACGTCCCAATACCCGAGCGTGGCATCGCGCGAGGCAGTGATCGCCGTCCGGCCGTCCGGGGCGAATGCCGCCGCGCCGACGGCACCGGCGTGCGGGACACGGCGCGAGTCCTGGTCGGAGCCCAGGCGGTGGACGCGGACCACGCCGCTCAGCAGGCCTTCGAGGACATAGCCGCCCGGGACGCTCACCGCGATGTTCTCCGCGCGCCAGTCGACGATGTGGCACTTGAGCGTGCGGTCGCTCTTGAACCCGCCCACGACCTCGCCGCCGGTCACCGCCCTGATGATGTAGGAGTCGCCCGCCGCGGGAACGACGACGAAGCCGCCGTCGGAGGTGACCGCGGGCCGCTCGGCCGTGTCGTCCGCGGCGGGGACGGACGCGACGAGCTCGCCCGTCGCCGGGTCGTGGAGGTGCACGGCGGTGAAGTCGGTGGACACCAGGTGGTCCCGTCTCTGCGGGCGCCGGTCGCGCAGGCGGTCGCGGAGCAGGTCGGACGCTTCGGACCACACGGCCCACTCCCGCATCCCGTCGGCGGTGACGAGGTCGCCCGACGCGGTGATGATCGGGTGGACGACGAGGTTCCGGTGTCCGGTGAGGGTCGTCAGGCGTTCGCCGGTCTCCAGCTCCCAGACCTCGACGTCGGTGCCCGCGCCCGCGATGACGGTCCGGTCGTCGGGGGCGACGAGGATCCGCCCGACCATACTTGCGGCGCCGGAGATGTGCTGGTAGGAGCCGTTGCCGCCGTTCTGCCAGGCCTTGCGGCGCCGGTCGGACGGACGCAGGCGATGGACGATCTCCCCGGTCTCCACCTGCCAGACGCACAGCGAGCCGTCGTACCCGCCGCTCACGGCCGTCGCCTCGTCGGAGGTCACGGCGAGGGCGCTGACCCCGTCCTCGTGGACGCGTGCCGAGTACCGCCGGGCGCCGACCGCGACGTCCCAGAGGCAGACCGTCCCGTCGGCGAACCCGCCCAGGGCCCGGCGGCCGTCGTCGATGATCGTCAGGACGTTGCAGGCGAACTCGTCGCGCGTGCCCGCGGTCAGGTGCGCGACGACGGGCATCCGATGGTCGGTGGACCAGCGGGTGCGCAGGCCCGCGGCCCCGTGCCGGTCGAGATGGTCGTCGACCGCGGCGGCGAAGCCCGGGAGGCCCACCAGGTGGGCCTGGTGGGCGAGATGGCACAGGAAGTCGAACGGGAAGTCCTTGACGTTGAACCGCATCGAGGCACGCTGCCTGGAGATGATGAGGTAGACGTCGTCGGCGGCGCGGCGGACCCGGGTGTCCCCGCTCCTGCGCGCCCGGGCCAGCGTCAGCACGAAGGCGTCGGACGTGTCGTCGCAGGCCATCACGGCGCAGAGGAAGCCGGGGTCGGTGCAGGTGGCCGCGAAGGCGGCGGCGAGGTCGCCGGAGCCGTCGTCGAGCGCGTCGACCATGTGCTCCAGGAGGTATTTCAGGACGTAGGGGTCGTCGCACTCCGACCAGCGGCCGGACTGGGCGCCGCGCAGGCCCTCGATGAGCGCCGTCCGCGCGCCCGCCGGGTCGATGTGGCGCTCGGCGGGCTCGGCGATGTCGTCCCCGGGGCGGGACGTCGCCGACGGCGCCGCCTGGGGCGGGGAGAGCAGGTGCGCGCGCAGGGAGTCGTGGTAGAGGCGGAAGGGGCCGTCCGTCGACTGCGCGCGCAGGTAGGGACCGCACAGCCTGACGGCGTCCGCCACCAGCGCCGGGGGCAGGCCGGTCGCCAGGCGGAGCTGCCGCCTGGTCAGGCCCTCGCCGTAGCTGACCGCGAGCGCCGAGAGGACGGGACGGACGACCGACGCCCACCGGTCGTGGTCGGCGCGCACCTCACGGTCGAGGAAGTCTTCGTACACCTGGGTCAGTCCGTGGGGCAGGGAAGGGCCGGCGTCGCGCCGTCCGGCCAGGATCTCCTCGGTCACGAAGTGGGCGTAGAGGAAGTTGCCCTGGGCCTGCCCGGCGATGCGCGCCGCCAGCCGCGGCCGGTCGCCGAGCCGGACCGCGACGTAGGAGCCGATGTCGTCGGCGTCGTCCAGGCGGTCCGCGTGCAGGTCGATCCGGGCGTCCAGGTAGCGCGCGATCCGTCCGGCGACCGGCTTGGAACGACCGAGCAGCAGCCACCGCAGACCGGGGACCGCCTCGGCCAGCTCGGCCTCCAGCAGGTCGAGGAAAAGCCTGCCGTGGTCGCCGGACCGCGCCTCGTCGACGCCGTCGACGAGCACGACCACGGCGCCGGTCAGGGCGCCCGACTCGCTCAGCGCCCGCAGCGGCCTGCGGATCAGGAGGTTGTAGGTCTCCCGGTGGTTGTGCGCGGCGAGGTGAAGCTCGCGGATCAGGCTCATCTCGACCGTGCCGCCGGTGACCTCGCCGACGTGCTGGCTCAGGGTGAACTCTCGCGGGGCCGCGTCCCCCGCCTGATCCGCCAGGACGCGAAGGTAGCCGGGGACGGAGTCCGCGAGCTGCGCGGAGATGTTGCTGACGACGCCGCCTCCGCTGATGCTGTCGGAGACCCGGACGCGGCAGAAGTGCGCGGCGTTGAGCCGGAATCCGTCCAGCTCGCCCGGTGCGGGGGCCTCGCCGCGCGCGATGCGCACCAGATGTCCGGCGATCTCAGTCTTGCCGGCGCCGGGGTCCCCGGTGATCAGCAGCGATCCGCCGGACGGATCGCGCAGCCACCCGCCGACCCGGCGGAGCACCCACGGCCGCGCGACGAAGGAGTCGGGAACGGACGGGGGGCCTGAACGGTTATCCATCGGCCCTTCCGTCGTAACCGACGATCTCGCTTCGGCCCTCGGCCTTCTTCACCTTCTGCCTGATCTTCACCGACGCGTCCGGTGACACGGCGCGGGCACCCGTCAGGTTCGCGCCGCTGAGCGTCTCGACGTCCTGCTGGAGGTCGATCGACCGGCCGGACGGCCGGGAATCGTCCGACGACTCGGGTTCGCGGGACGGCTCGGACCGGCTCTGCGGCTCGTGCTCGCGGTAGGCGCGCCATCCTTCTACCGTCGCCCAGGCCAGCACGAGGACGACGGCCCCGACCACGGCGGCCGTCACCGGTTCGCTCGTCGCGATGTTGATGGCGGCCCCCGTAACGCCCCCGAGGACGATCGATCCCGCCGCCACGATCCCGCGTCCCACCGCACCGCTCATGCCCCACGCCCGTCCCCGTCGCGCCGCGCCGTCGAACCAGATCGTCCGCCAGGGCCACCGGCGCCCGCAAGTCCCATGACGACCACAAGAATCTCGCGGGCCACGGTGTGCACCAGTTCGCCGCACACCTCACATCAGAAGGTGAGCGGCTCCCAGGTCAGCCGTTCGGTCCAGTCCGGCTCGTTCGCGGCGACGGCTTCAAAGGCCGCGATCACGGCCTCCAGTTCGGTGGTCACGTGGCGGCGGTGCCGCTCCGGGGAGCCGTCCCGGTGTTCCAGGGAGTACATGCCTTCTTCGAGGCCCGCGTTCGGGCCGAGACCGACCTGGACGTACACCTGTTCCGCGACGTCGAGGATGGCGAACCAATTGCGTGGTGAAAGCGTGTGGAGCGCCTCTCTCAAAGCGGCGCCGGCGGGCTTGTGGAGCGCGGAGCCGTCGCACATGCTCAACGTCCGGCCCGGCAGGGACAGCAGGACCGGCGGGTTGCGGACGATCTCGTCCTGGGGGTTGTAGAGGACCAGTTCATGCTCTGCGGCCAGGCGTTCGACGAAGGCTTCGATCTCGCCGGCCCGCGACCAGGCGGCGGTCAGGATCACGTGATCGCCGCCGACCCAGGGGTCGCTGTTCCAGGGCGATGACTCCAGGTCGTCCTTCAAATCCGGGAAACGAGACCTCAGACCCGTGAGGAAGGCGGCGACTCTCGGGTCCGTCTCGCCGTCCAGGATTCCCTCGCAGAACTGCCGGTACTTCTCACCGGCCACGCTCGCCGTTATGGGGGCTTCCTCGCACCAGACACCCAGGTCGAAGCTCATGTCTCGGAAGCGTAGATCCTCCCGCCGACATCGAGCCGGACGATCGGGCGGGGGAACCGCCTGCCGGCCGGGCAAGGGGCGAGGACGGCCGGTCCCGGGGGCCTCGACCCCCGGGACCGGTGAGATCAGCGGGACCCGGCCATTGCCGACCGGGTCCCTTCCTTCACCGGCGAGTCCCGGTTACGCGCCTGACAGATGCAGGTAAGCGGCCGCCTGTTGAGCGGTGAGGGAGGTGGGAAGACTCCCAAGCTGCCGCCGCCAGATGTCCACATTCTCACGCCAGGTGCGATAGAAGGATAGACAGTCCGTCGGCCGGATCTCCTGGAGACGCTCCTTCGCCTCTGCGAGGCGGAGGAGGATCCGGTCGCGATCCGGAACAGGTTCTTCCTTTTCGCGACCGTGAATGCGGGCCGCCACCTCGTCAATGAAACGCGAGCGCTTTTCGATCGCGTCCACCCAGAAGGGCAACGAGGTCACGTCCAATCCGGAATGGAGCGCCCGGACCAGTGCTTCGGCGATGAGGTCGCCGAACTCCTCCGTAGCGGCGTTCCGGCTGAACGGATCGTACGGCAGTTGCCGCAGTTCGCCTGCGACGGCTACCAAACCAGCTGCGACCGCGTCGCGCAAGTACATCCAGTCCTCGTTGTACATATCGGGGAAGTATGTAACCTCACGAAATGTGTCGACGATGGTGGCGTTGACGCCAATGAAGGTCGACTGCTCACCTCCGGAAGCCCGGTTGGCATGGCATACGACCGAGTTATCCGGGAACCAGGGAATCTGGAACCCGACCACCGGGAACCACTCGGTCAGGGCCGCGGCCTTCCTGATCATGGAAGCCGTCATGCCCCGGATGTCGTCATCGAGGAAGAGGATCGTCCGCCAGCCGCACAGGCGGGCGAGCGTCAGCCCGATGTTCCTCTTCAACGCGATATCCGTATACTTTTCCAGGATCCGCCACTCGAAGTCGAACAGCGGGTGGTTGTATCCCGGCGGAACTTCGAGGAGAAGTGCGTTGGGGGGCAGCGAACACCCTGTCCGGATCTCCTGCACCTGTGAAGATGTGCTGCAGAGCAGGACGATCACGCACCCCAGTGCCCTCGCCAGAGTGATCGCGGGCCCCACTCGCTGTGGGTTGATCGTGGGAACCACGATGGCGTCTATCGTTCCGGGAGTCCCTATGTCGACCTTCGATAAGTCGGCCAACAGGTTGCGATGCGAACCTATATGGGACGCCTGGCCAGTGTAATAATTGCTCATCTTGCCTCCGTTTGCCTTCGTCCGCGACCTGGTCGCGAACGGTCCGAGATCGGATTTGATCTGGACATTGCTTACCGTCCGGAGAAGAACCCGCAGGGCAAGCGAGGGACGTAACTGTGCGTGGTGGCGGTCGCGCTCCGCATCCTTGGCCGGGGACCTCACCGGCCGGGCGCGGTGGGAACGCCTCAGACGGGCGTGGGAGGGAGGTGCCGATCTGACACCGAGTCAGACGCGGAGGCTCTAAGCTGACGGCATGCCAGAAACGGTGCTGACCGCAGACGGCAGGGTCGCTGGGCGGCGCGCCAAAGCCACCCGGCGGCGACTGCTCGAGGTGCTCACGGAGATGCTCGGCGAATCGCCGTACCGCGACATCACGGTGATCGACATGGCGCGCCGCGCCGGAACGTCGCCTGCCACGTTCTACCAGTACTTTCCCGACATCGAGGCCGCCGTCCTCACGATCGCGGCCGAGATGGCGCAGGGGGGCAAGCAGCTGCGCCCGCTGGTCGAGGACCAGCCCTGGACCGGCAAGTCCGGGTACGAGACGGCGCGGATGCTCGTCGACGGGTTCCTGGAGTTCTGGCGCCACCACGAGTCCGTCCTCCGCGTGGTGGACCTGGCCACGATCGAAGGCGACGAACGGTTCCACGAGCTGCGCGTCCGCATGCTCAACAACGTGACGACGGCCCTCGCCGACGAGATCGCGGAACTGCAGCGGCGCGGGCGGGTGGCCGAGAACGTGCGGCCGGTCGCCATGGCCGGCGCGCTCGTCGGCATGCTCGCGCACAACGCCGCACATCAGCGGGGTTTCGAGGCCTGGGACATCTCCGTCGACGACCTGCGGGACAGCATGGCCCAACTGGTCTGCTGGGCCGTGTCGGGCCGGCGTCCGCCGAAGTAGCAGCCCGGGCGGGGGTATTCCCACCGGTTCGCCCGAGCGTTAATCTGATGACCCGTCAGATGAGCTTGGGGAGGGACCGGTGTCCAGCCGCCAGGTGGCGATCGTCGGCGTCGCGCTGTCCGACTGCGGGCGGGTCGACGGCGCGACTCCCTACGCGCTGCACGCCCAGGCCGCGCGTCGCGCGCTCGATGACGCCGGGCTGCCGCGGACGCGGATCGACGGCTTCGCCTCCGCCGGGCTCGGCACGCTGGCCCCGGCCGAGGTCGCCGAGTACCTGGGGCTCCGGCCGCGCTGGGTCGACTCCACCTCGGTGGGCGGCGGCACCTGGGAGGTGATGGCCGCGCACGCGGCCGACGCGATCGCGGCCGGTCACGCCGACGCGGTGCTGCTCGCCTACGGGTCCACCGCCCGATCGGACCTCAAGCGCGGGCTGCGCGCCGCGAACCTGTCGTCCGGCAACCGCGGCCCGGCCCAGTTCGAGGCGCCCTACGGCCATACGCTCATCGCCAAGTACGCGATGGCGGCCCGGCGGCACATGCACGAGTACGGCACGACGCCCGAGCAGCTCGCGGAGGTCGCCGTCGCGGCCCGGCGGCACGCCGCGCGCAACCCCGGCGCCCAGTACCGCGATCCGATCACGGTGGACGACGTGCTCGGCGAGCCGATGATCGCGGATCCGTTCACCAGGCTGCACTGCTGCATCCGGTCGGACGGCGGCGCCGCGGTCATCCTGGCGGCCGCGGATCTCGTCCGCGACTGCGCCCGGCCGCCGGTGTGGGTGCTGGGGACCGGCGAGCACGTCTCGCACGTCACGATGAGCGAGTGGCCGGACTTCACGGTGTCGCCCGCGGCGGTCTCGGGGCCGCTGGCCTTCGGCAGGGCGGGGATACGGCCGGACGAGATCGACGTGTGCGAGATCTACGACGCGTTCACCTACATGGTGCCGGTCGCCCTGGAGGACCTCGGCTTCTGCGCCAAGGGCGAGGGAGGCGCGTTCGTCGCGGAGGGGCGGATCGGGCCGGGCGGCGCGCTGCCCACCAACACCGACGGCGGCGGGCTGTCGGCCTGCCATCCGGGAATGCGCGGCCTGTTCCTGCTGGTGGAGGCGGTGCGCCAGCTCCGCGGCGAGGGCGGCGAGCGGCAGGCCCCCGGCGCTCGGCTTGCCTGCGTGAGCGGGACGGGCGGCTGGTTCTGCTCCAACGGCACGATGATCCTGGGAGCCGACCGGTGACCGGGGGTCCGGCGTGCTGACCGAGGCGCTCGACGAGGCGGTGAGGCGGTACGGCCGCAGGCCGGCGCTCCGCACGCCTGAAGGAGCGGAGCTGTCGTACGCCGATCTCGGCCGGCTCACCGACGAGACGGCCGCCGGCCTGGCCCGTCGCGGGGTCCGCGAAGGGCAGGTGGCGGCGCTGCTGCTGCCGGCCTCGGTGGAGTACGTGGTGGCCTACCTGGCCCTCGCCCGGCTCGGCGCGATCACCGCGGGCGTGAACCCGCGGCTCACCGCGCCGGAGGGCCGGGCCGTCCTGGACAGGGCCCGGCCGGACGTGGTCATCGGCACCGCGGAGCTCGTCGCGGAACGGCGAGGCGCCGCAGAGACGATCGAGGTGCCGCTTGCCGGGACGCCGGAGGCGGTGCTCGCCGGCCTGCGCGACGACCGGCGGGCTCCGCCGGCCGTGCGGACCGATCCGGATCGGCCGGTGGCGATCGTGTTCACCTCGGGCTCCACCGGGACGCCCAAGGGGGCGGTGTTCGCGGGCCGCCAGTTGCGGGCGATCGCGTCGATCGACGCGGGCGGTCCGCGCCCCGCTCCGCCGGTGCTGGCAGGGACGGAGCTGCCGCATGTGGGTTTCATGACCAAGCTGCCAGGCCACCTGCTGGCGGGTGCCCGTGTGCAGTTGCTGCGCCGCTGGCGCGCGGCGGACGTGCTGCGGCTGGTCGCCGAGCAGCGCATGCCGGTGATCGGCGGGGTGTCCGCGCAGGTGGCGCTGCTGCTGCGGGTACCGGAGTTCGGTTCCCACGATCTGTCGGCGGTGCGGGCGCTGGTCGTGGGGGGCGGTCCCTCGCCGCCCGAGCTGGTGCGCCGGGCGCGCACGCGGTTCGGGGCGGCGTACTCGATCCGCTATTCGAGCACCGAGTCCGGCGGGGTGGGGACCATGACCGCCTTCGACGGACCGGACGAGGAGGCGCTGCACACCGTGGGCCGCCCCCGGCCGGGCATCGACATCGAGATCCGCGACGATCGCGGACGCGCGCTGCCGCCCGGCGAGGTCGGGCAGATCTTCCTCCGGTCGCCCGCGACGATGACCGGGTACTGGCGGGACGAAGCGGCGACCCGCGCCGCGCTCTCCGGCGGGTTCCTGCGCACCGGGGACCTCGGCGTCGTCGACGACCGGGGATGCCTGCGGCTGGCCGGCCGGCACGGGGAGATGTACATCCGCGGCGGCTACAACGTCCATCCGCAGGAGGTGGAGGCCGTTCTCGCCGAGTGTCCCGGCGTCGCGGCGGTCGCGGTGGCGCCCACGCCGGACGCGGTGATGGGCGAGATCGGGGTGGCGGTCGTCGTGCCGGCGGATCCCGGCGCGCCGCCCGGACTCGACGAACTGCGCGCGTTCGCCGCGGGACGGCTGGCCCGGCACAAGCTCCCGGAGGAGTTGCTGGTCGTGGCCGAACTTCCGCTCACCTCGATGTACAAGATCGACCGGCGTGCCCTGGCCGGTCTGGTCACCCGGGCCGGAACACCGGGACGCTCACCTCACCCTCGTCGCGGAACTCGACCCTGAGCGGCATCCCGATGGCCGCCGCGCCGGGTTCGCAGCCGACGAGCTCGGTCATCATGCGCGGCCCTTCCGCCAGGTCGACGACGGCCGGGATGTAGGGCACCCGTTCACCGAACGGCGGCAGGTCGTTCCAGCGCACGACCGAGTAGGTGTAGAGGCGGGCCCGTCCGCTCGCCTCGATCCAGTGGACCCGGTCGCTCCAGCATCGCGGGCAGAACGGCCGGGGGTAGAAGAACGGCTCCCCGCAGGGCTCGCAGTGCCGGATCAGCAGCCTGCCCTCACGGGCGGCGTCCCAGTACGGCCGTGTCTCCTCCTCGACCAGCGGCAGATGCGAGTGCGGCAACGTCCCCTCCTCCGAAAGAAATCTGACGGTCTATCAGATGATCTCCTCCGTGAGCTTAAACTGACGACATGTCAGATAACAGCCCGCCGCAGGCGGTGGACGCGGAACAGGACGTGAGCGGCCGGGTCCTGGCGCTCGGCACGGCGGATCTCGGCACCTTCTTCCGGCCGCGCACCCTCGCGGTGATCGGGGCCTCGGACGCGCCGGACCGGCCGAACGCCGCCGTCTACCGCAGGCTGCGCGCCTGGGCCGGGCGCGTCGGCGCGCGCGTCCATCCCGTCAACGCCGGACGTGACCTGGTGGACGGCGAGCCGTGCCACCGGTCGGTGGCCGGCGTGCCCGAGCCCATCGACGTCGCGGCGGTCCTCGTGGGCGATCCGGTCAAGGTGATCGAGGAACTGGCGGCCGTCGGGGCGCGCTTCGCCGTGGTCTTCGCCTCCGGATTCGCCGAGCTCGACGGCGACGGCAGGCACGCGCAGGAGCGGATGGCCGCGGTCGCGGCCGGCGGTCCGCGCGTCCTCGGTCCCAACACCAACCTCAACGCGTTCGAGACCTTCCGCGAAGACCTCGACGGGCCCGCCATCGCGCTCATCTCGCAGAGCGGGCACCAGGGACGGCCCGTCTTCCAGGCCCAAGAGCTCGGCATCCGGGTGTCGCACTGGGCCCCCACCGGCAACGAGGCGGATCTGGAGTTCGCCGACTTCCTCCGGTACTTCGCCGACCTTCCCGAGGTCGGTGCCGTGGCCGGCTACGTCGAGGGCTTCAAGGACGGCCGCACCCTCATGCTCGCCGCCGACCACGCGGCCCGGCGCGGCCTCCCGGTCGTGCTGGTGAAGGTCGGGCGGACCCGGGACGGCGCGTCGATGGCCGCGTCCCACACCGGAAAGCTCACCGGGTCCGACGCGGTGACCTCCGCGGTCCTGCGCCAGTACGGCGTCACCCGGGTCGACGGGCTCGACGAACTCCTGGACACCGCGCAGCTGCTGGCCCGAGCCAAGCCGCCGGTGAGTACCGGTGTCTGCGTGTACGCCATCTCAGGCGGCACGGGCGCGCACATGGCCGACCTGTGCGCGGCCGCTGGCCTGCCGCTGCCCGCGCTGTCGGAGCGGACGCAGGAGGCGCTGCACCAGTGGATCCCCGGCTACCTGCGGGTCTCCAACCCGGTCGACAACGGCGGCCACCCCGTCGGCGACTGGCGTGGCCGCCGCATCCTGGAGGCCCTGGTCGACGACCCGGCGGTCGGCGTGCTCATCTGCCCGATCACCGGAGCGTTCCCGCCCATGAGCGACACCCTGGCGCGGGACCTGGCCGACATCGCCGAACGGACCGACAAGCCGGTGTGCGTGGTGTGGGGCTCGCCGGTCGGCACCGAGGCGGCGTACCGCGACATCCTGCTCGGCTCGCGGCGGCTGGCGGTGTTCCGCACGTTCGGCAACTGCGTCGGCGCGGTCCGCGCCTACTTCGACCACCACGAGTTCCGGGCCCGGTACCGGTCTCCCTTCGGCGACGTGCCCCGGCACCCGTCTCCGGCCGCCGCCGAGGCCCGGCGGTCGCTTGCGCCGGGCCCCGCGTCGGAGCACACGGCCAAGCGGCTGCTGCGCGCGTACGGCATCCGGACGCCGCGCGAGGAGCTGGTGGACGGCGCCGAAGCAGCCGTACGCGCCGCGGCGAAGATCGGTTTCCCGGTCGTCCTCAAGGGCTGCGGGCCGGGTGTCGAGCACAAGTCCGAGCTCGGGCTCGTCCATCTGGACCTGCGCGGTGAGGCGCAGGTCCGGGACGCGTACCGGCACGTCACCGCGCATGACGGAGTCGACGCCGCACTCGTCTGCGAGCAGGTGCGGGGCGGCGTCGAGACGGTCGTCGGCCTGGCCCGCGACGAGGTGTTCGGCCCCACGGTGATGGTCGGCCTGGGCGGGGTGTTCGTCGAGGTGTTCCGGGACATGGCCTTCCGGGTTCCGCCGTTCGACGCCGAGGAGGCCGGGCGGATGGTGGCGGGGCTGCGCGGGTTCCCGCTGCTCACCGGGACTCGCGGCCGGCCCGCCGCGGACGTCGATGCGCTCGTCGACGTGATCATGAAGGTGCAGCGGATGGGCCTGGAGCTGGACGGCGTCCTCACCGAACTGGACATCAACCCCCTGGCCGTGCTGCCCGCCGGAGCGGTCGCCCTCGACGCGCTCGCCGTCACCACCCCGGAGCGGACGCGTGAGTCCCGCAGTGAGGAGAGCGACGATGAGCGCTGACGACCTGCTCTACGAGGTGGAGGACGGTGTCTGCCGACTGACGCTCAACCGTCCACAGGCCCTCAATGCCATCACCCCTGACATGCGGGAACGGCTGATCAAGGCGTTCGGCGACGCAAGCGGGAATCCCGGCGTGCGGGCGGTGCTGCTCACCGGGACGGGCCGGGCCTTCTGCTCCGGGGCGGACCTCCGCGCCGCGGCCGACGCCCAGGAGGACGGCGCCGCGCCGCGCGCGGGCGACATCGCGCGTCTCCTCCGCAACGGGGCGCAGCGGCTCATCGCCGCCGTGCTGGACTGCGAGCGTCCCGTGATCGCGGCGGTCAACGGGACCGCCGCCGGGATCGGCTGCCATCTGGCCCTGGCGTGCGACCTGGTCCTGACCGCGGACGGCGCGCGGTTCATCGAGGTGTTCGCCCGGCGCGGGCTGGTGCCTGACGGCGGCGGAGCCTACCTGCTGACACGGCTGGTCGGCCCGCAGCGGGCGAAGGAGCTGATGTTCTTCGGCGACGATCTGCCGGCCGACGAGGCGGCCCGGCTCGGGCTGGTCAACCGCGTCGTCGCGGACGGCGAGCTGGCGTCGACGGCGGACCACTGGGCGCGGCGGCTGGCGGCCGGCCCGACCCTCGCCCATGCGCTCACCAAGCGCCTGGTGAACCGGGCGCTGGAGGGCGACCGGGCGTCCTGCTTCGAGGCCGAGGCACTGGCGCAGGAGATCAACATGACCGCCCGGGACGCCCGGGAGGGGCTGCGGGCGTTCGCCGAGGGACGCCGCGCGTCCTTCGAAGGCAGGTAACTGACGCACCATCAGATTGTTCGGCCGGCCGTCTTCCCTACCGGCCGCACAGCGATTAACTTGTTTCTGACGACCCATCAGATAGCTGAGGATGTGTGAAATGACCCTGTCCTTCGGGGAACTGCCGAAGATCATCAGCGTCGACGATCACGTCGTCGAACCGCCGCACGTCTGGCGCGACTGGCTGCCCGCCCGGCTCCGCGACCGCGGCCCGCGGATCGAGCGCCGCGGCATCGGTGCGATGGAACATCTCGGCGGCGGCACCTACCGCCAGACGTTCGACGACGACGGCCCCCAGGCGGACTGCTGGATCTACGAGGACCTCGTCTACATCCACAAGCGTCATGTCGCCGCCGTGGGGTTCGACCGCGACGACATGACGATGTCGCCCATCACCTACGACGAGATGCGCAAGGGGTGCTGGGACCCGAAGGCCCGTGTCGAGGACATGGAGCTCAACCACGTCGAGGCCTCGCTGTGCTTCCCCACCTTCCCCCGCTTCTGCGGGCAGACCTTCACCGAGGCCAGTGACCGCGAGCTCGGCCTGGCTTGCGTGAAGGCCTACAACGACTGGATGGTCGAGGAGTGGTGCGGCGACTCGGGCGGCAGGCTGATCCCGCTCTGCCTGATCCCCCTGTGGGACGCCGAACTCGCCGCACAGGAGGTGCTCCGCAATGCCGAACGGGGCGTCCGCGCGGTGTGCTTCAGCGAGATCCCGCCCCACCTCGGACTGCCGAGCATCCACTCCGGCGACTGGGACCCCTTCTTCGCCGCCTGCGAGGACACGGGCACGGTCGTGAACATGCACATCGGGTCGTCGTCCAAGATGCCGGCCACCTCCGCCGACGCGCCGCCCGCCGTCGCCGCCTCCCTGTCGTTCAACAACGCCATGGCCTCGTTGTGCGACTTCCTGTTCTCCGGCGTCCTGGTCAGGTTCCCGCGGCTGGACGTGGCCTACTCCGAAGGCCAGATCGGCTGGCTGCCGTACGTCCTGGAGCGGGTCGACGACGTCTGGGACGAGCACCGCGCCTGGGGCGGCGTCCGCGACACGATTCCCGAGCCGCCGTCCACCTACTTCCACCGCCAGGTGTACGGCTGCTTCTTCCGCGACCGGCATGGGCTGGAGTCCCTGCACCGCATCGGCGTGGACCGGGTGACGTTCGAGACCGACTACCCGCACACCGACTCCACCTGGCCGCAGACCAGGAAGGTGGCCGAGGAGATGTTCCAGGGGCTGGACGCCGACACCGTCCACAAGATCGTGAGAGGGAACGCGATCCGCATGCTGAAGCTCGACCTGGCGTGAAGCATGGACCTTCGCTTCAGCGAAGCCGAGTCGGCGTTCCGGCATGACCTGCGGACGTGGCTGGACGCGACCCTGCCCGTCCTCCCGCCCGCTCCGCGGCGCGACGACTGGACGGGACGGCGCGCGTACGACACCGGCTGGCAGCGCAGGCTCCACCAGGCCGGGTACGCGGGCGTCGACTGGCCGGCGGAGTCGGGCGGGCGCGGAGCCTCACCGGTCGAGCAGCTGATCTATCTGGAGGAGACCGCGCGCCCCGGCGTCCCGGATGTGGGGGTGAACTTCGTCGGCCTGCTCCACGCCGGTCCCACGATCATCGCCGAGGGCACGCCCGAGCAGCGGCGCCGCCACCTGCCGCGGATCCTGTCCGGCGAGGAGGTGTGGTGCCAGGGCTTCTCCGAGCCCGCCGCCGGGTCGGACCTCGCCGCGCTGCGCACGACCGCGGTGCGCGACGATGACACCTACGTGGTGCGCGGTCAGAAGACGTGGAGCTCGTTCGCCCAGGTGGCGGACTACTGCGAGCTGCTCGTCCGCACCGACCCGGACGCCCCCGAGCACAAGGGGATCACCTGGCTGATCCTTCCGATGGACCTGCCGGGCATCGAGATCCGCCCCATGCGGACCCTGGCCGGGACGGCGGAGTTCGCCGAGCTGTTCCTCGACGACGTCCGCGTGCCGGTCGCCAACCGGATCGGCGCGGAGAACGACGGCTGGCGGGTGGCCATGGTCACGCTCCGGTTCGAACGCGGAGCGGCGTTCGCCGGGGACCTCGTCTCCTGCCTGCGGCTGCTGCGCGAGCTCGCCGTCCTGGCCCGGGCGTCGGAGGCGGTGTGGGGCGACGGCGCGCTCCGCCGCGAGCTGGGACGGCTGCACGCGGAGCTGGCCGCGCTCTGGTCGCTGACCAAGTGGAACGTGTCGCAGAACCGGTCGGGCGTCCCCGGAATCGGCGGCTCCGTCGTCAAGCTGCGCTTCTCCGAACTGCGGCAGCGGTTGTTCGAGGCGGCGGCCGCGGTGCTCGGCCCGGCCGCGCTGGCCCGGTCCGATCTCGACGGGCTGCCGAGCGGCCGGTACGCGCGGGAACGGCTGTCCTCGCTCTCGTACACGATCGCGGCGGGCAGCTCCCAGATCCAGCGCAACATCATCGGCGAGCGGATCCTCGGTCTGCCCAGGGAGCCGGCCGCCGCCCCGCGATGACATCCATCCGGTACGAGGACGGGAGGAGCCCGCAGTGGACTTCCAGCCCACCGAGGATCAGCGGGCGCTGCGGACGGGCATCCGGGAACTGCTGGACGGCCGTCTCGACCGGCGGCTGCTGCTGGCCCTCGCGGACGGAAAGCCCTTCGCCCCGGAGCTCTGGCAGGAACTGGCGGACGTCGGGGTGTTCTCCCTGCGTCTGCCGGACGAGGCCGGCGGCGCGGGCCTGGGCATGGCCGAGGCGGCGCTGGTGTTCGAGGAGCTCGGCCGGTCGCTGATGCCGGGGCCGCTGGCCGCCACTTTCCTGGCGAGCGGCGTGGTTCCCGGGGCGGGCACCGGAGACCTGGTGGCAGGGGTGGTCGAACTGCCCGCGGCGCACACGCTCGTGCAGCACGCCGACGTGCTCGATGTTCTGTTCGTCCTGGACGACACGGGCGTGCGGTGCCTGGACGTCAAGGCACTCGAACCGGGCGCCCTCGCGCTGGTCGCCGAGCCGTTGGACCCGCTCACCCCCTTGCACCGCGCCACCGGACTCCCAGCCGGTGAGGACATCGGCGGTCCGGAAACCGCGCGGCGATGGCGGCGGGAGGGCGCGGTGCTCACCGCGGCCCTTCAGGCTGGCATCGCGCTGCGCACCACCGAGCTGGCCGTGGCGTACGCCAAGGAGCGCGAGCAGTTCGGGCGCCCCATCGGGTCGTTCCAGGCGGTCAAGCATCTGTGCGCCGACATGTTCGCCCGGGCGGAACTGGCCCGCGTCGCGGTGTACGCCGCCGCCGTGACGCTGGACGACCCGGACGTCCCGCCGGGGGACTGCGGACCTCCCGTCGCCACGGCCAAGGTCATGGCCGACCGGGCGGCGCTGGACAACGCCCGGAGCTGCGTTCAGGTGCACGGCGGCATGGGCTTCACCTGGGAGGCCGGAGTGCACCTCTTCCTTAAGCGCGCGTCGGTGCTGGCGGCCTCCTTCGGGACCGCGGCCGTGCACGAGGAGGCGCTCGCCGCGGCCCTGACCCCCGACTGAGCTGATCACACCGGACACGAGGAGCGAGAGTTGACGGGTTTCCTGAAGGACAAGGTCGTCGCGGTGACGGGCGCCGGGCGCGGTATCGGCCGGGCGGTGGCGCTGGCCTGCGCCGCCGAGGGCGCCGCCGTCGTCGTCAACGACCACGGCGTGGGCGTCTCCGGCGAGGAGCCGGCCAGCGAGGTCGCCGCGGCCGTCGCCGCGGAGATCACGGGGGCGGGCGGCGCTGCCGTCGCTGTCTCCGACACCGTGACGACCATGGCGGGCGGCAGCCGCATCGTGGGAACCGCCGTCGAGACGTTCGGCCGGATCGACGGCGTCGTGTGCGTGGCGGGGATCCTGCGCGAGCGGATGCTGTTCAACATGACCGAGGACGAGTGGGACCCGGTGGTCGCCACCCACCTCAAGGGCACGTTCACCGTGTTCCGCGCCGCCGCCGAGCAGATGCGGCGGCAGCGCTCGGGCAGCCTCATCGGCTTCACCTCCGGAAACCACGCCGGCAGCGTGTCGCAGGCCAACTACTCGGCCGCCAAGGGCGGGGTGGTCTCGCTGGTGCGCAGCGCCGCGCTCGGCATGCACAAGTACGGCGTCACCGCGAACGCCGTCGCGCCGGTCGCCCGCACCCGGATGTCGGCGGGGGTGCCGTTCGCCCTGGGGGAGATGGGCGAGCCCGAGGACGTCGCCCCGCTGGTGGTGTACCTGCTGTCGGACGCGGCGCGCGACGTCACCGGCCAGGTCTACACCGCCGCGGGCGGCAAGATCGCCGTGTGGAACCAGCCGCACGAGACGCGCGCCATGTACGCCGACGGCCGCTGGACTCCCGCGGAGATCGCCGACCGGCTGCCCGGCGACATCGGCCAGGAGCGGATGCCGATGCTGGACCGGATCGAGGCGATGGCCCGCGCCGCCGCCGACGGCGCCCGGCCGAACGCCTGAGCCGGCGGCCCGCGGATGACGACGATGCGGCCCTCGAGCCTGTGGGAGCTGGTCGAGTGGCGGGCGGCGGCCTCGCCGGACGCCGAGATGGCCGTCGACGAGCACGGCCGCCGCCTGACGTTCAGGGAGTACCGCGCGGCGGCCGAAAGGGCCGCGGCAGGGCTCGCCGCAGGTGCTGCGGACGGGGGAGGACCTGGCCGGATCGCCGCGGTCTCCTGGCAGCTGCCGACCCGGATCGAGTCGCTCGTACTGGTGGCGGCGCTCGCCCGGCTCGACGTCGCGCAGAATCCGATCCTGCCGATCTACCGGGATCGCGAGGTCGGGTTCATCGCCGGGCAGGCACGGCCGGCGATGCTGGTCGTGCCGCCGGTGTGGCGGGGGTACGACCACGCGGCGATGGCCCACCGGATCGCGGGCGCGACACCGGGCGTGGGCGTGCTGGTCGTGGACGGTGCGCTGCCCGAGGGAGATCCGGCCGCCCTGCCGCCGCCCGCACGGCCCGGCGGCGCCCCACCGGTGCGATGGCTCTTCTACACCTCGGGAACGACCGCGGACCCGAAGGGCGCGCTGCACACCGACGCCGCTCTCATGGCGACCGCGGCGGGCATGGCCGAGCGGCTGGACATGACGGCCGGAGACCGCAACGCCCTGGTCTTCCCCTTCACCCACATCGGCGGGATCGTGTGGCTGTTCGCCGGCCTGCTGCACGGGTTCGCGCAGATCCTCGCCGAGACGTTCGACCCGAGGGCCACGACCGAGGTGCTGCGGCGGGAGGGCGTGACGACGGCCGGCGCGGGCACCCCGTTCCATCTGGCCTACCTCGCCGCCCAGCGCGAGCACCCGGACGACCGGCGGTTCCCGAGCCTGCGGGTCTGCCCGGGCGGCGGCGCCCCCAAGCCGCCCAGGCTGCACCTCGACGTCAAGAGGGAGCTCGGCGGCGCGGGGGTCGCGTCGGGCTGGGGCCTGACCGAATGCCCCATTCTCTCGATGGCGAGTGTGCGGGATCCGGACCGGGCCCTCGCCGGCACCGAGGGCCGCGCGATGCCCGGCGTGGACCTGCGCGTGGTGACGCCGGACGGCCGCGTCGCCCGCCCCGGTGAGGAGGGCGAACTCCGCGCCAGGGCACCGCAGATGATGGCCGGCTACGCCGACGCCTCGCTCGACGCGGCGGCCTTCGACGCGGACGGCTACTTCCGCACCGGAGACTTGGGCACCATCGACGAGCACGGCTACGTGACCGTGACGGGACGGCTCAAGGACGTCATCGTCCGCAAAGGCGAGAACATCAGCGCCACCGAGGTCGAGGGGCTGCTGTACGAGCATCCTGGAGTGCGTGACGTGGCGGTCGTCGGCCTGCCCGATCCGGCGCTGGGCGAGGTGTGCTGTGCGGTGCTGGTCCCCGAGGCCGGCCGCGAACCGCCGTCGCTGCGCGAGCTGTCGGCCTGGCTCGGGGAACGCGGCCTGATGATCCAGAAGCATCCGGAACGGCTGGAACTCGTCGAGGTTCTGCCGCGCAACCCCGCCGGGAAGATCCTCAAGAACGATCTGCGCAGCCGCTTCGGCTAGCGGCGGGCCGCGACGCCCGCTCCACAGCGGACTCGGCCCCGGGACCGATACCGGTTCCGGGGCCGCGCGCCTGTCGCTCCGCGAGATCGACGCCGATGCTCAGGGTTTGTGACCGACCGCCTCGGCGTACAGGGTGCGGTCGACGGCCTCGCTCTCCGGCACGGCCTTGCCGAGGGCCCCGCCCTCGATGAACGCCTGCTGCAACCGCTCCACCGTGTCCTTGCGGATCTCCCAGTCCCACTGCGAGGACGGCACGGCGTTGAGGATCTCGGACTTGAGGCCCAGGACCGAGGACAGCTGCTTGACGAACGCCGGGTCCTTCTTGTAGTCGCCGGTGAAGTAGGTGTTGTAGATGCGGATGAGGGCGCGGACGAAGGCGACGCCCGCGTCGGGGTTCTCCCGCAGCATGCTGGGCCCGTAGATCATGCCGCCCAGCGGCTCGCCGTGCGGCTGCCCGCCGAGGAAGGCCATCCCGGGCTTGCCGTCCAGCTGCTTCCACAGCGGGTCGACCACCCATGCCGCCTTCACGCCGCCGTTGTCGAGCGCGGTCACGACGTCCGCGGGCCCGCCGAGGCCGGTGAAGCGCACCTTCTTGAGGTCGGTGCCGTGCTTGCGCAGCACCTCCCGCATCGGGTACATGATCACGCTGCCCTTGCCGATGAGCGTCCCCACCGGGGTCCCGTCACCGAACTTGAGGGCGTCCGGCGCGGTGCCCTGCGGGACGCGCGCCCACAGGCCGGACTTGGACCCGGCGCCGGGGGCGAAGTTGCCCAGCACCCAGCGCAGCTCGAACCCCTGGTCGATGCCGTTGAAGAAGGCCGCCTCGGGCGCCGACCAGATCGCGTCGACCTCGCCCTTGGCCAGCAGCGGGATCGAGTCGGCGACGCCCAGCTGCTTGAACTCCACCTCCAGGTTCTCCTTGCCGAACTCGCCGTTGGCGATGCCCAGCTTGACGGGCGCCACGAACTCGGCCGAGCCGGTGCTCGACGCCACCGTGATCTTGGTCTTGCGGGCCAGGGGCCTGGCCGCGGGCATGCCCTTCTCGCAGCGCGCCGGCTTGCGGTCCTGCGCCAGGTCGGCCGGATCGGTCCAGGAGCCCGCGCCGCACCCGGCGACCGGGGTGATGGGGCGTGCCTTGCGCGGCTCGGCCGAGGTCGTCGCCCCCGAAGTGCACGCGGCGGCGGTGAGCGCCAGGGCGGCGATGACCGGGACGGTTGCGGGAAATCTCATGGGTGTCCTCCGCTGCCGAAGCGGCTGGTGGTGGGGTGGGGCCGGAACAGGAACGGGGATCAGGTGCGGACGCGGTCGCGGTCATCGGGCGCCCAGGGGGTGAGGCGCCGCCCGGCGAACCGGATGATCTCCGAGAAGACCACGCCGAGGACGGCGACGCAGACGATGCCGACGTACATCACGTCGTTCTGGAACAGCGAACGCGAGTTGAAGATCAGGTAGCCCAGGCCGTCGGTGGCGGCGACGAACTCGGCGGCCACGATGACCAGGACGGACACGCCGGCCGCGATCCGCGTGCCGACCAGGATCTGCGGCAGCGCGGCGGGCAGCAGCACGTGCCGGAACATCTGCCGGCGGCTCGCGCCGAACACCGCGCCCGCCTCCCGGTAGCCCTCCGGCACGGCCATGATCGCCGTCATGGTGGAGATCCACACGAAGAAGAACACGGTGGTGGCGACCAGCGCCAGCTGCGGCCCCTCGCCGAGGCCGAACATGTTGAGGAAGATCGGCAGCAGGGCCAGCTTCGGGACCACGTACAGCGCGTCGAGCAGCGGCTCCAGCGCGGCGCGCACCGTCCGCGAGGTCCCCATGAGCAGGCCGAGCAGCATGCCGACCGCCGTGCCCAGCAGGAAGCCGAGGACGACCCGGCGGGTCGTGGCCCACGCGTCCGGCCACAGCTCGCCGTCGACCGCGCGCTCCCATCCGTTCGCGGCGATCGTGGACGGCGCCGGGTAGACCCTGGCGTCGATCCAGCCGCGTGCCGAGGCCAGCTGCCACAGCGCGATCAGGACGGTGGGCACGGCGATCGCCAGGCCGATCTCCAGGGCCCGCCGCCGCGCGGCGGCACGTGCCGGGGACCGTTCGGCGGCGCCCGGCTCGCGCACGATCAACCGTTCCGCGGGGGCGTGGGACTTGCTCGGCGCGGTCATCGGCTCGTCCTCTCGGAGGGCTCGACCTCTCCTCGCAGCAGGTGCCACAGCTCGGCCTTCAGCTCCGCGCACTCCGGCGAGTTGCGGACGTCCCCGCTGCGCGGGCGGCCGAACGGGGGCACGCGCTCGGCCAGGATCCGGCCGGGGCGCGCGCTCATCACCAGGACCCGGTCGCCGAGGACGATGGCCTCCTCCAGGCTGTGGGTGACGAACAGGACGGTGCGCCGGTCGGCGTTGCAGATCGCCAGCAGCTCCTCCTGGAGGATGGTGCGCAGCTGGGCGTCGAGCGCGGCGAACGGCTCGTCCATGAGCAGGATCTCCGGCTCCACGGCGAGCGCGCGGGCGATCGACACCCGCTGCCGCATCCCGCCCGACAGTGCGGCGGGATAGGAGTCGGCGAAGTCGGTCAGGCCCATGCGGCCGAGCCAGTCCCGGGCCCGCGCCGTCGCCTCCTTGCGCGGGACGCCCTGGACGTCCAGGCCGAAGCGCACGTTGGCCAGGACCGTCTTCCAGGGATAGATGCCATAGTCCTGGAAGATCATCGCCGCCGGGTCCGGGGCGGTGGCGCGGATCTCCAGGCGTCCGGCGCTCGGCCGCAGCAGCCCCGCGACCAGGCGCAGGAACGTGGACTTGCCGCAGCCGGACGGCCCCACCAGGCAGCAGAACTCGCCGGTCGCGACGTCCAGGTCGAGCGGTCCGAGCGCGTGCACCTCGCCGGCGGCGGCAGGACGGCGTCCGGGCCGCGGCAGCCGGGCCCTGCCGCGGCGGAACCGGCGTTCGACGCCGGTGGCCCGGATCTTGACGGACGGCTCGGGGTCCCGGCCTGGCGTCGGCTCCGAATCGTCGCGGGGGATCGTAGAACTCGTGTCATTTCGGCTGAGTTCCATGGCCTCACCTCCAAGGGCGCGGTGGAAGCGACAATATGACGGGTCGTCAGATTTACGCAATAGCACCCACCCGGCGATCTCACCGCGGCCCCGCCGGTCAGGCGCCCAGCGCCCCGGTGTCGCGCAGCCGTGCGATGTCCGGCGGGTCGTAGCCGAGCACGTCGCGCAGGACCTCCTCGGTGTGCTCGCCCAGCGAGGGCGCGTGCCGCGGTGACCGCGGCTCCTCGTCGAGGAACCGGATCGGGCTCGGCAGCTGCTCGGCGCCCAGGCGGTCGGCCGGGATCCACGGCAGGCGGTGCTGGAACTGCGGGTCGCAGGCCAGCGTGCGGGGCGTGTTCACCGGGCCGATCGGCACGTTGTGCTCGACGCCGAACGCGATCCACTCCGCGCTGCTGCGGCCCGCGAAGATCTCCGTCAGCGCGTCCCGCAGCGGGGTGTCCCCGACGGCGTGATCGGCGTAGCGCGACCCGGGATGCCGTTCGAACAGGTCGGGCCGCCCGACGCCCGCACAGAAGTTGCGCCACAGTTCCCGCTCGGACGCCATGAAGAGGACGTGGCCGTCGGTGGTCGCGTAGAACTGGTAGCGCACGCCGTGGCGCATTCCCGCCGTCCCGGGCTCGCGCCGCCGGTACCCGTCGGCCGGATTGCCGGTGACCTCGTCCTCCGGCCGCTCGTAGGCGCGCCAGGTCTCGCTCCGCAGCCAGTCCATCGACGCGGCCGCGTCCGACTGCGCCACCTCCAGCACCCCGCCCGTCCCCGTCGCCCTGGCCCGGAGGATCCCCGCGAGGATGCCCAGCGCCGCGTACAGCGGACCGGCGTGGATGCCGATCGAAGGGTGTTCGGGGATCGCCCAGTGACCGTCCCCGGCCGGTTCCGGCTGGACGAGACCGGCCCAGGTGTCATAGGCGATCCCGTGGCTGGGCAGATCCCGGTAGGGGCCCGTCGCCCCGTATCCGGAGATCCCGCAGAACACGAGCCGCGGGTTGACCTCGGCCAGCACCCGGGGACCGAGCCCGCGCCGTTCCAGCCCGCCGGGCCGCATCGCCTCGACGACGGCGTCCGCGCCCCGGACCAGGTCGAGGAACACGTCCCGGCCCTCCGGCAGGCGCAGGTCGAGGACCACGCTGCGCTTGCCGCGGCTGATGTGGAGGTGCATCAGCGACACGCCCTCCACCATGGGCCAGGTCATCTCGCGGATGTAGTCGCCGTGCGGCGGCTCGACCTTGATCACGTCGGCGCCCAGGTCGGCCAGGTGCGTGGTGACCGCACCGGGCCCGAGCATGGACGCCTCGACGATCCGGACCCCGGCGAGCGGGGCGCCGTGTCCGTCCCCGCCCGTCACGAGAGCTTCCCGGACGTCGTCACCGTGGCCGTGTCGCGGCCGGACCGCAGCACGGTCCCCGGCGTCGCACCGGTGGCGGCGCCGTCCCGGACGGTCTCCACCCCGCCGACCAGGACCCGGACCACGCCCGTCGAGCCCGCCGTCAGCCGGGGCCCGCCCCCCGGAAGGTCGTGCACGAGCCGCGCGTTCTCGGCGCCCACCGTCGCGGGGTCGAAGAGCACGATGTCGGCGTGCCCGCCCTCCGCGAGGGTGCCGCGCCCTCGCAGGCCGAACAGCCGTGCCGGATCACGGGTGATCATCTGGACCGCCCGCTCCAGCGACACCAGCCTGCGGCCCCGGAGCGTGTCGCCGAGGAAGCGGGTGGTGTACGGGGCGCCGCACATGCGGTCCAGGTGCGCGCCGGCGTCGGAACCGCCCAGCATGACGTGCTCGTTCTCCCAGATCACCTGCCGCAGCCGCCACGACGCCGGGTCGTTGTCCGGCGGCATCGGCCACAGGACGGTGCGCAGCCCGTCGGCGGCGGCGATATCGACCAGCGCCTGGAAGGGGTCGAGCCCCCGCTCGGCGGCCACCTCCTCCACCACACGGCCCGTGAGCCCCTCGTTCTCGGCCGAGTAGGTGTCGCCGATGACGTACCTGCCGAAGTCGGCCAGCCGGCGGAAGACGCCGGCCTCGGGGCTGCGGGCGCGCTCCAGCAGGCCGGCCTGCACGAGTGGGTCGCGCAGCGCGGTGATGCGCCGGTCGATCGGCAGACCGAGGATGTTGCCCCAGCCCGGGAGGAGGTTGAGCGCGCAGAACGTGCCCAGGCTCATGTTCATCGGGACCAGCACCGGCATGGTCAGCGCCACGACCCGGCCGCCGGCGGCCGCGGCCGCCGCCGAGGCCTCCAGCTGCCGCCGCACCGTGTCGGGGGAGCGCGAGTCGATGGTCAGCACGTTCCAGTTGAGCGGACGTCCGGCGGCGGCGCTCATCGCGGTGACGAGGTCGATCTCCTCGTCGGAGAACGTGTCGAGACAGCCCTCGAACGCCCCCTCCAGCGTGGTCCCCTCGTGCTCACCGGTCGCGCGGGACAGCGCGATGAGCTCCTCGCGCGTGGCGGACCTGGAGGGGACCGGCTCGCCGTCCCCGTCGGAATGGGTGTGCGAGAGGGTGGTCGACAGCCCCATCCCGCCGGCCTCTATGGACGCGTGCAGCAGCCGCGCCATCTCCGCGAGCTCGGCCTCGTCCGCCTCGCCGCCGACCGCGCGCGGCCCCATGACGTAGCGGCGCAGCGCGCAGTGCCCCACCATGAAGCCCGCGTTCACCGCGATCCGGCCCTCCAGGACGTCCAGGTAGTCCCCGAACGACTCCCAGTTCCAGTCGGCACCGGTTTCGAGCGCGGCCAGGGACATGCCCTCGACCTTCGCCATCATCCGCCGGATGTAGTCGGCGTCCCGCTCCCGCAACGGGGCGAGGGTGAAGCCGCAGTTGCCGCTCATCACGGTCGTCACGCCGTGCACGTTCGACGGAGTGGCGAACGGATCCCAGCACAGCTGCGCGTCGTAGTGGGTGTGGGGATCGATAAACCCGGGGGCCACCACCAGCCCGGCCGCGTCGATCGTCTCCGCGGCCGGCTCGCCGATGCGGGCCCCCAGCGCGGTGACGCGCCCGTCCCGCACCCCGACGTCGCCGGTGAATCCGGGCGCCCCGGTTCCGTCGACGATCGTCCCGCCCTTGATCAGATAATCCAGCATCCCGGTCCCTTTCGCCTGGGTCCCACTCGGGTGTCCACCTCCCGCTACCGGGCCGCCGCGGCCCAGCGGCCGCCCGACCCGAGGTGCAGCATGCGGATGGCGTTGCCCCGCACGACCGCCTCCGACCCACCCGCCCTTTCTGACTACCCGTCAGATTAACGCTGGAGGCGCCTTGCTGAAAGGTCGTCAGATGACCGACGATGAACCGACACCACGGTGGGAGGACAGGTGACGGACTTTCGGACACTGCGCTACCGGGCCGCGGACGGCGTCGGATGGGTCACCCTCGACCGGCCGGACCGGCACAACGCGTTCGACCGCACCCTGGTCGACGAACTGCACGGGCTCTGGCGGAGCCTGCGGTTCGACGACGCGGTCCGGGTCATCGTGCTGACCGGCGCCGGGGACCGGGCGTTCTGCACCGGCATCGACCGGGCCGAGGTGATTCCCCAGCCGAGTTCGCCCTTCATGGCCGACGACCCGTCCGAGCGGCTCGGCCCCAAGTCCGCCGGCCTGTGGAAGCCCGTGATCGCCGCCGTGAACGGCATGGCCTGCGGCGGCGCCTTCCATCTGCTCGGCGAGAGCGAGTTCGTGATCGCCGCCGAGCACGCGACGTTCTTCGACCCGCACGTCTCTTACGGCATGGTCGCGGCGGTCGAGCCCGCGCAGCTGAGCCGGCGCCTGCCGTTCGGGGAGCTGATGCGCATGTCCCTCACCGGGACCGCCGAGCGAATCACCGCCCGGCGCGCCTACGAGATCGGCCTGGTGTCCGAGGTCGTCCCGGGCGCCGAACTGCACGCCGCCGCGGACCGCGTGGCGACGGTCATCGCCTCCCACCCGCCGGCCGCCGTCCAGGGAACCGTCCGCGCCGTCTGGGCCGCCAGGGACATGAGCCGCCAGCAGGCCCTCGCGGTGGCCCCCTCACTCGTCAACCTGGGAAGCCTGGACAAGGACGGGCAAGAAGACCTGTTCCGCACCCGCCCCGGCACCTGGCGACCGCGCTGACGGGCCGCGGCCGTCGCCCGAAGAAGGACAGGGCCCGGCGGAGGTGCCGGGCCCTGTCGATTAGGTTGATGGTCGCGGTCGGCCCCTGTTGAGAGGCCGATAGGTCAACTACCGGAGTGCCGCGGTGATCAGGACACCCGCTCCAGGCTCACCCGGTCGACGGTGTTACCTGTCGTCTTGATCGTCACGAGCGTGATGTCGCGCCGGTCACGCAGACGTTCCTCCAGGTATCCGATCGTCGTGGAGAGCAAGTCGAGACGCTGCCCCAGCAGCCTCCGCGGGGCCCGCAGGGTCACCAAGGCCGCGTTGGTCAGCCGCTCGGCGGCGGTGACCGGCCGACGAAGCTCGGTCCGTACTCCAGCAGCCCTGCCGAAGACGCACCAGAGATATCCGTCACGAGGGCGCCCGTCAGGGCCCATCAGGTTCTCCTCGCCGCGCTCGCGGAAGCGTTCGCCGATCTGGCCGAGAGCGTTGAGCTCCCTCCAGCTCAGCGCGCGCGTCTCCGGCCACGTGCGAAGCTCGTCGAGCACATCCGCAGGGATCGGGTTCCCGTCGTGATCCACCATCTTGGAAAGGTCACTCGGCGAAAGCTCGCAGAGCGGCCGCAGGTAGCACAGACCAGGTGCCTGTTCCGCGGAGGGCGCCAGGTCGTGGTGGTCCAGGTCGAGCACACCGCCTGGAGTCCTCAGGCACAGCCGGGGGCTGCTGTCGTCCTCCTTGAGGAGAACGAACAGATGCGTATCCCTCCCAGCGGCCTCCTCCATGGCCGTGAGTGCTTCGAAACTCCACTTACGGCCGACGAGTTCCAGAGCCTCGATGAGCTCGGCCCCGGAGCGGTTCTGCCCTGTTGAAAGCATGATCGTTTTCCTTTGCGTTGTGAAATGAAACCGGCTTTGCCAGACGGACCCAATGGTGGACCCGTCGAAGACGACCGTCCCGAAGCGGGCCCCGGCGGCAAGGTGGGAGCCAGGGCGGTAGTGCCCCGAGGTCACCCGGGCTGTTGCCCGAAGAAGGACAGGGCCCGGCGGAGGTGCCGGGCCCTGTCGGATTAGGTTGATGGTCGTGGTCGGCCTCTGTTGAGAGGTCGACGGTTACTCGGAATCAGGCCTGCTTCAGGCTCACCCCGGTGATCGTGGTACCGGAGGCCTCGATCGTCACGAGCGTGATGCCGCGCCGATCACGCGGCTGGTCCTCCGGTTGCCGGATCGCCGAGCCGGAATCCAGCCGCAGCAGCCTCCGCAGCGCCCTCGGCTTCACCCAGGTCGCCTTGCTCAGCCTCTCGCCAGCGGTGACCGGCCGACCAAGCTTGCTCCGCACTTCGGCGAACTGGCCAAAGAGGGCCCAGGCAGTTCCTTCACGAGGACGCCCTTCACGGCCCAGCAGGTCCTTCACAGCGAACTGGTCGAAGCATACGTTTCCCTCACGGGGGCGCCCTTCACCAGCCAGCAGGTCCTCCTCGCCGAACTGGTGGAAGCGTCCGTTGAGCAGGTTGAGACCGTTCAGCTCTCCCCAGCTCAGCGTGCGCGTCAACGGGCTCGTGCGAAGCTCGTCGAGCAGCTTCCTGGGGATCGGGTACCCCGCGAAGTAATGCACCAGCATGAACCGGTTCCACCACGAAAGCTCGCAGAGCGGCCGCAGGTAACGCCGATGCCGTGCCTGTCCCCGGTAGGGCTCGACGATGGCCTCCAGACCGCGGTCCACCTTGTAGAGGTCGTCCAGGCGGAGCACGCCATACGGCGTGTTCAGGTACAGCTGGGGTCTGGTGTCGTTCTTCTTGAGGAGAACGAACAGATGGGTGTCCGCCCCAGCGGCCTCCTCCATGGCCGCGAGCGCGTGGGTACTCCACTCGCGGTCGGCGAGGCTCAACGCCTCGATGAGCTTGGCCCCGGGGGTGTTCTGCCCTGTTGATTCGAGCATGATCGTTTTCCTTTGCGTTGTGAATTGAAACTGGTGGCTTAGCCAGACGGACCCAGGGGTGGGCCCGTCGAGGATGACCGTCCTGGGCAAAGTCCAGGCGGCAAGGTGGGAGCGGAGGCGGCAGGGCACGAGGTCATCCAGGCGGGTGCGCCGGAGAAATGATCATTTTTGACCACCACTCGTGGGCCCGGTTGTGCTGTAATCCGGTAGTCCGGATCGTGATCACGGTGTCCACGGCCGTCAGCGGCCGGGAGAAGGAGACACGTATGGCCCGTCTCGTCGATCGCCTGCTGGCGCGGATGGCTCCGAAGGCCACCGCGTCCGCCGGCTGCAGCAACTACTACTACTGCTCCAAAGGCTTGAGGTACCAGCGTCAGTGCTGCCTCAACGAGGGGTGCCACACCTGGGTGGTCGGTGCCTGCGGATCACCGTGAGGTCCCTCGCGGGCGGTGGCGTCATGCGGCCGCCCGCGACGGGCGTTCTCTGAGGAGTGCGCATGGAACTCGTGCGGATCGGGAGCGCCTGCCTGATCGGGCTGGTCTTCGCCGTGTCGGCCGTTTCCAAGCTCCGCGACTTCGACGGCTTCACCAGGTCCGTTCCCGCGCTGGCGCCGGCGTGGGCCGGGCACGCGCGGCTCCTGGCGATCATGACGACCGTGCTTGAGGCACTGGTGCCGCCGCTGCTGATCGCGCAGGCCACCGCGCCGTACGGCTTCGGTCTTGCCGCGGCGCTGCTCGCCGTCTTCGCCACCGCCATCGCGGCCTCGATCCGGCGTGGACGCCGCGCCACCTGCCGCTGCTTCGGCCCGTCCAGCGTTCCGCTCGGTCCGCGCCACCTCGTCCGCAACGGGGCGCTGCTCACCTGCGCCGTGCTCGGCGGCCTTTCCCCCGGCGGCCTGCCGCCGGCGGGCGGGATCGCGGTGGCCGCCGCGGCCGGGCTGGTCGGAGCGGTGCTGATCGTCTCCCTCGACGACATCGTCGACCTGTTCGCAAGGAACCCCTGATGCCCTACCTTGCCGCCGCCGTCGTCCTCATCGGGCTGCTGTCCGTGCTGAACCTCGTCCTCACGCTCGCGCTGGTCCGCAGGCTGCGGGAGCAGGGCGCGACGCAGCCGCGGGACACCGGGCCGCCGGTGGCGCTCGGACCCGGCTCGCAGGTCGGTGAGTTCACCACGACGACCACCGAAGGCGATCCGGTCTCGCGCGAGAACCTCATCGGGCTGGTCGGCTTCTTCTCCGCGGGCTGCGAGCCGTGCCACGACCTGGCTCCGCGGTTCGCGCGGCTCACGACGGGGCTGCCCAGGCTCGCGGTGGTGACCGGTGACGACCCGGACCTGGTCGCGGTCCTTTCGCCGGCGGCCCGCGTGGTCGCCGAGGAGGACGGCGGCACTGTAAGCCGCGCCTTCCAGAACACCTGGACGCCGGCGCTGTACATCGTCGACGGCGAGGGCCGGGTGGCGGCCACGGGCGGACGCCTGGAAGACCTGCCCATCGAAACCCCGGCATGAGGACGTCGAACGCCGGGCCACGCAGTTGAGAAGGCACGTCCAGGCACGGGAACTGGCCGTCGCCGGGGCCGAGGCGACCGTGCTCACCTGGCGGTCGGCGCCCGGCGGCGTGTCCGGTTACGTGCTGATCACCCTGGCCGAGGCCGGCGCGCCGATCGCGACCGCCTGGCTGATGAAGACGGTCGTCGACCGGCTGGCGACGGCGCAGGGCCCGGTCGCGGGCCCGGCCGCCGCGCTGGTGGCGACCGGACTGGCGACCGCGGCCCTCCCTGGGATCGGCCGGTACCTGCGCGACCAGACCGGCCGGGCCGCCGGGGTCCGGGCGACCGACCGGCTGTTCGCCGCGACCGAACGCCAGGTCGGACTGCGGCGGTTCGAGGATCCGGTCTTCCTGGACCGGCTGCGCCTGGCGCAGGAGGCGACCGCCACCACCGGGTACCTGGTGGACGCCGTCTGCGGCACCGCGCGCGGCATGCTGTCCCTCCTCGGCTTCCTCACATCGCTGCTGGTCATCAGCCCGATGATGACGATCCTGGTGCTGCTGGCCGCGATACCGGCGCTGGTCGCCGAGCTGCTGCTGTCGCGGAGCCGGGCGGCCATGCAGTGGGCGATCGAGCAGACTCATCGCCGCGAGTTCTTCTACGGCCGCCTGCTGACCGACGTGGAGGCGGCCACCGAGATCCGGCTGTTCGGCATCGGCGCCTTCCTACGCGCCCGGATGATGTCCGAACGTGCACGCGGCAACCGTGCCGAACAGCGGATGAGCCGGCGTGAGCTGGCGGCCCAGGGCGGTCTCACCACGCTGAGCGCCGCGGTGGCGGGCGGTGGCCTGTGGTGGGCGATCACGGCGGCGCGGCACGGCACGCTCGGAGTCGGCGACGTCACCATGTTCCTCGCCGCGGTCGCCGGCGTGCAGACCGCCATGGACCTGCTGACGTCCTCCATCGCCACCGCCCATGGCCGCCTGCTCACGTTCACCCACTACGTCGCGGTGACCCGGGCGGAACCGGACCTGCCGAGCGCCGCCACGGGCGATGCTCCGGAGTTGCGGCGGGGCATCGAGTTCCGGGACGTGTGGTTCCGCTACAGCGACGACCATCCGTGGGTGTTGCGCGGCGTCGACCTGACGATCCCGCACGGCCGGGCCGTCGCGCTGGTCGGGCTGAACGGCGCGGGCAAGAGTACGTTGGTCAAACTGCTCTGCAGGATGTACGACCCGACGTGCGGGCGCATCCTGTGGGACGGGGTGGACCTGCGGGACATACCGCCGCACGCGCTGCGCGACCGCATCAGTGCGGTGTTCCAGGACCACATGAACTACGACATGACCGCGAAGGAGAACATCGCGGTCGGCGACCTCCGGGCGCTCGACCGGCCGGACGCGATCCGGCAGGCGGCCGCCCGCGCCGGCGTCCACGACAAGCTCGCCGGGCTGCCCAGTGGCTATGACACCCTGCTGACCCGGATGTTCTTCTCAGAGGCCGACAAAGAGGACCCCGACACCGGAGTCGTGCTGTCCGGCGGGCAGTGGCAGCGTCTCGCGCTGGCCCGGGCCTTCGTCCGGGACGGCCGGGACCTGATGATCCTCGACGAGCCGAGCTCCGGCCTCGACCCGGAGGCCGAGCATGAGGTCCACGGCCAGATGCGCCGCTACCGGGCCGGCCGGACCAGCCTGCTGATCTCGCATCGGCTCAGCGCCGTCCGGGAGGCCGATCTCATCGCGATCCTCGACGGCGGGCGCGTCGCCGAACTCGGCGCGCACGAGACCCTGATGGCGGCGGGCGGCCACTACGCCCGGTTGTTCCGGCTCCAGGCGGCCGGGTACCAGGAGGTCTCTCAGCCTCACGAGGACTTCGGATGACGGCGCTCGCGGTCGTCGTCGGAGGCGTGCTGACGGCGGCCGGTGTTCTCGCCGTATGGGTGCGCCGGCGATACCTGGTCACCACGGTCGACGGGCCCAGCATGGAGCCGGCGCTCCATTCCGGTGACCGGCTCCTCGTCCGCCGGACCCGCCGCGTCCGCGCGGGCCAGATCGTGGTGGTCAGGGTCCGGCCGCCGACGCTGGCCGAGCCACCGCCGGATCACGTCCCCGTCCCGGAGGCCGTCCCGGTGATGACTGAGCACCCGGACGGTCCGCTGTTCATCAAGCGGGCGATCGCCGTGGCCGGTGATCCCGTGCCGGTGGACCGGGTGCCATGCCTGGGGGAGACCAGGGAGACGACCGTGCCTCCGGGCGCACTCGTCGTGCTGGGCGACAACGCGCCCACCAGCTGGGATTCCCGCGACTACGGGTTCGTCCACGCCGAACAGTTCATCGGCGTGGTGATCCGCCGCCTCCAGGCGGGCTGACCCCGGCAGGGCTCAGCGAATCCAGGGTCGGGAGAGGCGGCAGATTGCCGTTGCGGACGGCGTTCAGGCGCTGGCGGATGAAGCGGTCCTGGTAGCCGCCCCACGTGTCGGTCTTGGTGGGATGGGTGCTTTGCCCGGGGTGCTTTCGGTAGAGCCAGGTGACGGCCGGTTCCTGATAGCCGTCGAGCAGTTCGCTGAGCGCGATGAACAGGGCCACGTCCTGGGCCCGGGGAAGGGCTCCCCAGCCGCCGAACGCGCGAATCAGTTCGGTCGGGGCGACGAGGCCGGCGCAGGCGGCTTGGCACAGGCCGGTCTCTTCGTACAGCCGGCCGATCGTCCCGGCGGGGACCCTGCCGCACGGATAGGCGAGGGGATAGGGCACGCGGTGGCCGTCGATCAGGTCGTCCGCCTGGCCGATCGCCCAGCCGATCCCGGGATGCTCGGCGAAGGCGGGGATGAGCGTCGCGAGGCCATCGGGAAGAAGGACGTCGTCATGGTCGAGCACCGCCACCAATTCGCCACGTGCGCGACTCAGCGCGAAGTTCCGGGTCGTCCCGGTGCCGAGCTGGGCACCGTTCGCCTCGTAGAGGGCGCCGGGGCACAGGTCGCGCGCCGTCGGCGTCTCCCCGTCCTCCTGGACGAGCCATTCGAGTTCCCAGCCGGCCGGGAGGCGCTGGGCGGCCACGCCGTCGGCGGCCTGCCGCAGGTGGCCGGCCATCGGCTCGCGCACCGCGGTGATGATCGAGATCAGCGGCATGTCACTCCTTTCCGCGGGCGCCGAGGCCGGGCGCCCGGCCTTGATCGTCACACAGACCGAGGCGGGGAACGGAAGCCTGCCGTGTCTACAGTGGTCAGATGGACGTGGACGCGATGCTGGAGAACTACGCCTACCCGGAGACGACGCCGTGGCTGCGGGCGAACATGATCGCGACCCTCGACGGAGCCATCCAGTACAAGGGGAACACCGGTGCGATCGGCTACCGGGGCGACTGGGAGCTCATGCGGCGGCTCCGGAGCCTCGCCGACGTCGTGATCATGGGGGCCGCGACCGTCCGGGAGTACGACGACTTCCCCGAGTCGGCGCCGCCGCTGGCCATCGTGTCCCGAAGCCTGAACCTCGACTTCGACGGCCCGATCTTCGCGAGGACGCGGCACCGGCCGATCGTCATCACCTGCGAGGGCGCCCCGCGTGAAAGGCGGCGGATGGCCGAGCAGCGAGCCGAGGTCATCGTCTGCGGTGCCGAATCGGCGGACATCGGCAAGGCGCTGACCGAGTTGGCGGGACGCGGCTACAAGCGTCAGCTCTGCGAGGGCGGCCCGGTGGTCCTGGCCGAGGTCGCCGCCGCCGGCTGGCTGCATGAGCTGTGCCTGACGTTGAGCCCGTCCATCACCGCCGGCGACGCCGCACGCATCCTGAACGGCCCGGTGATCGATATGCAGAGCATGGAACTGTGCCATGCGATCCAGGACGGAAACTATCTGTTTCTGCGTTACCGCATCGCGCAGGGCTAGTCGACGTTGTGGCGGACGTAGGCGGGAGGGCGCCAGCCGAGAATGCCTTCGACCATGTTCACCGCCTGCTTCGCCTCCGCCACATCGTGAACGCGCACGATGCGGGCGCCGCTCAGGATGGAGACGACGAGGGTGGCGATCGTGCCCTCGACCCTTTCCTGCTGAGCTCGCTCCAGCGTCTCGCCGATGAAGTCCTTGTTGGACACCGCCACGAGCATCGGGTAGCCGACCCGTGCGATCTCCGGGAGGCGGCGGGTGAGTTCGAGTGAGTGGTAGGTGTTCTTGTTCAGGTCGTGGCCGGGGTCGACGATGATCCGGTCCGCCGGCACGCCGTGCTTCTCGGCCAGGGCGGCCCGCTCGCGAAGGAACTCGGCGACCTCCGACACCACGTCGTCATACCGCGGACGGGGGTAGGGCGTCCGGGGATCGGCGAGGCTGTGCGTGATGACGAGACTCGCGCCGGCCTCCGCGACCACATCGGCGAGCGCGGGGTCATGGAGCCCGCTCGTGTTGTTGAGGACGTCGGCGCCCGCGTCGAAGGCCGCACGCGCGACCTCGGGACGGTACGTCTCGACCGAGATGACCGCGTCCGTGCGGGACCGGGCGCCCTCGATGACCGGCACCACCCGGTCCATCTCCTCTTCGATGCTCACCGCGGGTCCGGGGGCGAACGGCACACCTCCGATATCGAGCCAGTCGGCTCCCTCGTCGAGCGCGTCCTGGGCCGCGGTCAACGCCTTGTCCAGGGCGAAAGTGCGTCCGCGATCGTGAAAAGAGTCGGGGGTGCGATTGATTATCGCCATTACGGCCACTTGCCGGGTGAAATCAAACGTGCGCCGCCCGATCAGCCGTTGCGGGCTGGAAATCTCGGGATAGTAGACAGCGCTGTGCTCGGACACATTGACCACCCAAAGTCGAACCGGATACCAGCGTATCCCGACCGGGGTCCAGTGGTCACCGAGGTGACCACTGGACACCCGTCAGGTGCGCCGCGGGCGGTCAGGGGCGCCGGGTCACCCCCACTGGCCGGGCCGGTAGTCGCCGGCGGGCTGCCGGGTGATGACGTTCATGCGGTTCCAGCTGTTGATCCCGGCGATGAGGGACACCAGGCCGGCGAGCTGCTCGTCGTCGTAGTGCTTCGCGGCGTTCGCCCAGACCTCGTCGCTCACGCCTCCGGCGGTGTCGGCGATGCGGGTGCCCTCTTCGGCCAGCTCCAGCGCGGCCCGCTCGGCCTCGGTGAAGACCGTGGCCTCACGCCAGGTCGCGACCAGGTTGAGGCGCACCGAGGTCTCTCCGGCATGCGCGGCGTCCTTGGTGTGCATGTCGGTGCAGACGGCGCAGCCGTTGATCTGGCTGGCCCGGATCTCCACCAGGTGCTGGGTCGCGATCGGCAGCCCCGAGCCGGAGATGACCTTGGCCGCCGACTGGAGGTACTTCATGTACTTGGTCGCGACCGCGGTGCCGTAGTAGTTGAAGCGGGCTTCCATCATGATCCCCTTGCCGTTGTCGACTGTTACACCTCACTGACGGAGCGGCCGGACGAGATGTGACGGCCGCCGGGATGTGATGTGCATCGCCGGTGGCGGAGCGGTCGGCGGCCTCGCGGCGCTGCTCCGGCCGGTGCCGCGGCCGCCGCCGAACGAGATCGGCGGCGGCGAAAGAGGCGGGCCCGTGAAAATGGCTATCCAGGTGCGGTTCGCCGCCCGAATTGCAGCTTCTGGAGCCATTGCAGAAATTGGTTAATGCACAGTATGATCAACGGTCGATTCAGGGCTCTCAGGGAGGCGTTCGATGGCTTACCGGAAATCGGCCGGTTGTGTCCTTCTCCTCGTCGGAATGCTGACCGCCACCGCCTGCGGCGGCGGCTCGGACGACAAGGGGGCCCAGGGGCCGTCTTCCAAGCAGTCCGCGCTGAAGACCACGCCGCCGCCGGAGACGAACGACCCTCTTGAACTGGATCCGGGTTCCACGCCTGGGCTTCCCGGGGCGCGCGCCGCGTTGAAGGCGTTCCTCCAGGGGCAGGCGAAGGGGGAGAGCCTGGTATGCCGGTACGTGGCGAAGGACGGCGAATTCGTGAACGGCCCGGCTCTACGGGGCAACTGCACCAAGGGCGTGAAGAACACGCCGCATTTCCTCAGACCGAGGGAGCGGCAGGCGCTCAGCCGGGTCCTGGTCAACGGCGGGAAGATCAACAAATCCGGCGACGCCGTCCTGCCGTTCTCGGGACTGAGCTGGACCGAGGGGCATCTGACGGAGCGAACCCTCCAGTCGGAGTTCGTGCTGCGCCGCAACGCCGAGGGCATGTGGCAGATCATCCGTTGACGCACCGGTGAACGCCACCCGTTACGGCGCCGGGCCGGCCCCCGCCGACCCGGCGCCGCGTGGGCGCCGCCCGAATTCGTTCAGGGGCCGTACATGCGGATCCAGTCGACCTGAAGGACCGCCTTGCCCTTCTTGTCGATGCCGGGCGCGGTCGTGTCCGTCAGCCCGGGGATCCAGTCGAGCTGGATCGCCTGGCCCATCGGGCCCGGCGGCTGCGCGTCCCGCCTGGTGGTGTGGAACCAGCGCCGGCCGTCGAGATACCCGTTGATCTCCTTCGCGGTCCACTCGACCGCGAACGTGTGCCAGGTGGTGAGGTCGACCTTCGCGTGGGCGTCGAGGCGGCCCGAGTCACCCTCCCGGCCCTTCTGCTCCGACCCTTCCTTCTGGTCGTAGTGGAGGAAGAAGTTCGCGCCCGTCCGGAGGCCGTTGTCCTCATAGGTCTCCATGTAGTCGATCTCGCCGCCGCCGCCCTTGGGCGCGGTGCCGCCGCCTCCGCCGACGGGCCACAGCAGCATGTTCGCGTTGTAGCAGGCGCAGGAGCGGTTGAGCTTCAACCGCGCCTCCCAGCGGCCCAGCTTCTGGCTGCCCTTGTGCCAGCCGAGTCCGCCGGTGGTCCCGTCGGGCCCGCCGGTGATCCGCAGCGCCCCGTTCTTCACGGTCACGGCTTCCGGCCTGCGCTTTCCGTTCCCGGCGTGTCCGGGGCCGTCGTAGACCTCCCACGCCTTCGTGTCGAGGGTGGTGTTGAACTCGTCCGCCGCCCGCGGAGCCCCCCACCCATAGCGCTGTGCCGCAGTCGTCCCGCCGGAGGGCGTCCGGGGCTTCCCGGTCTCCTCGGGGGTCGGGGGCGCGATGCTCTCAGGCCCTCCTGGGCCGTCGGAGGGGCCGGCGCCGTCGGGGGGTTCGAAGCGGCCGGGGGCGTCCCAGACGGTCGTTTCACCGGGAGGGATCCGCTGGGTGTCGGACGCCGGGTCGAAGTCGGCCGGGCCCTCGCGCAGGGCGGCGAACGCCGAGACCGTGATGGTCACCGTGGTGAGCGCCACGACGACGGTTCGTCTTCGGAAAGAGAAAGGCACAGTAAACCTCCGAACCGAGCTATTGCGCCGGCCGCCGATTCTGGCCGTTCGGCACTCGAATAATTCGGTGGAAATCTACTGTGCGCGCGTCCCGGGGCCCTAGGGCCCTAGGGCCCTGTATCGGGCCTGAGGGACCCCAATCCAGTGCGGCCGCTCAACCCTGCGGAGGCATTCCGAGCCAGGTCACGATGGCTGTGGACCGGTTGGGGGAGCCGAGTTTGGCGTAGATCCGGTTGATGTAATTCTTGACTGTCTTCTCGGTGAGAAATAGTTTGGCCGCGATCGTCGAGTTCGGATGTCCTTGGGCAATGAGATGCATGACCTCGGCTTCGCGTTCCGAAAGTCCGAAACGCTTTCGCTGCTCGGCCGGGTCGGCCGCCGCCGACACGGTGGCCGGATCCGTCCGGGCGGCGTCGATCAGAGCAGCCGACGCCACCCGGGAAAGGGGGTGAGCCCGTTGCCGGACCGTCTCCAGAACCGCCGCGCACAGCTCCTCGGGAGTGAAGGTGTTGTGCACCAGATAGCCCACGGCCCCGTTCCGGACGGCCGCCAGCACCACCTCGGGCTCCTCGACCTGGGTGAGCATGATGACCCGGCCGATCTCGCTCAGCACGCCGGCGGCGGAGACCCCGTCGACATGCGGCATGCGGACGTCCAGCAGGATCACGTCCGGAACCAGCTCCCGTGCCAGCTCGACGGCCCGGCGGCCGTCGCCCGCCTCGCCCACGACCTCGATCTCGCCGCTCGCTTCGAGCGCCAGCGCGAGCCCGGAGCGGATGAACGGGTTGTCGTCCACCACCAGCACCCGGCACAGCACGTCAACGTTCATTGGCCTCTCCGGTCCACGGGCTGGGCGTTCTCCCAGTCCGGTTCGAGCACCGCCGCCGTCCCGGCGGACTCCCGCCCGTCCGCTCCGTTCTCGGCCCGGCCGTCGCCGGCCACGAGGCTTTGCGACGCGCGGGCGGTCCCGGTCGAGGCGGTGTGGGGGAATCGGACGGTGATGGCGGTGCCGCCGCCGGGGATCGAGTCCACCGTGAGCTCCCCTCCGACCCGCTGTGCGCGTTCGTGCATGCCGAGGAGGCCGTAGTGGCCGTCGTCGGCGAGCGCGTCGAGCCAGCCGTCCCGGCCGGGCCGGCCGGGGAGGCCGCGGCCGTCGTCGCGGACGACCACCCGCAGGTCCTCCGGGCCGCCGGTCACGGCGACCTCCACGGCCGAGGCCCCGGCGTGCCGCCGGACGTTCTCCAGCGCCTCCTTGATGATCGCCACGGTCTCGTGCCGGGCGCGCAGCGGAAGGTCGGCGCCGTCCTGCACGCGATCGCGCACCTGGACGCCGGCCGTCCGCCCCCACTCCGCGACCAGCTCGCGGACCACGACGTGCAGAGGGCGCTGCACGGCGTCGGCGCGCAGCTCGGCGATGAGCGAGCGCGCCTGCCGAGTGGCGATCTGCGCGGCGGCCGAGATGCGCTGGGCCTCCTTCTCCGCGCGGTCCGGCGACCTGCGCACGATCGTGGGAAGGCTGGACGCCGTCAACGCGATCCCGGACAGAGTGCCGGTCAGCGAGTCGTGCATCTCCCGGGCCAGGCGGGAACGCTCCTCGGCTGCCATGGCCAGCGCCTCCGAGCGCCAGACCGCCTCCTCGGCCGCGGCCTGCTCGTCGAACAGCCGCCGGATCACCGTCCCGACCAGGGCGCCGATCCCGTAGAACGCGGGCATCGCGAGGAGCAGCGGGAGCGCGGCGCTGTGCCGGATGTCGTCCGCGCCGTCGCCCCGGAAGAGCGCCACGTAGTACAGGACGGCCTGCTGGAGGCACAACGCCAGCGTCGTCGGCCAGCGGTACAGCAGCCCCGCCAGACCGGCGGCGATCACGGTGACCAGAAAGTAGGGGCCGATGATCCCGCCCGCTTCGAGCACCGCGTAGCCGACGAGCACGTCCCAGGCCAGCAGTGCGGGCTGCGCGTACAGCCGCGGGATGAGCCGTTCCCAGCCGAGCAGCATCAGCCCGGAGAGCAGCGCCACCACGACCAGCACGGTCATCGCCCAGAAGTCGCCGCGCACCTGCTGGTCGATCAGCACCGTCACCCCGACGACCAGCACCCGCACCTGGATGAGCAGCACGAACGTCGTGCCGATCCGGGATTCGACGGACCCGCGCAAAGACCCGGAGGCGCGGTCGGTCAGGTCGGACATCGGACTGCCCTCCGCGAGTTCGCTCCGCCGGCCAGGCACCGGTCACCGCACGCATCTACATAGGAACATTAGCCACATCTTTAGTGGAGGTCGCTACTATGCCCACGATCAACGGCATTTCCACTCAAGAAGGGTCGAGAATGCCGGTGCGGAGGACCGTCCCACGGCCGGACGGCGTCCGTACGCCCGCCGAGTTCGTCGCGGTGATGCGGGACCTTCAACGCTGGTCGGGACTGACCCTCCAGGAGCTTGAGGCCCGGACGGCGACCGCCCCCGTGCTCTTCCCGGGAGGACTGGTCAGCCTGCTCGGAGGCAGTAGTCTGCCAAGACGGGAACTGGTGTCGGCGTTCATCAGCGCGTGCGGATGCGTGCCCGAGGTTCAGGCCGAATGGATGCGTGCGCACGAGCGGGTCGCGTCGGCGAATGCCGATCCCGGTATTCCGGACAAGCCCGCCGCCGTTTTGGAGCCGCCCGTGCCCCCCTCGCCCGAGCAGGCGCAGCCCGAAGAGCAGCCGAACCAGCACCTCCCCCGGCATCGCAAGTCCCCTCCGAGGCGCGTCCACTCTCGCAAGGGCCACTCGCGGAGGCGCGATCACTCCCACCAGGACGATCACTCCGGCAGGCGCGATCAGTCGCGCAAGCGCCGTCCTCTCACCCCGCTCGTGGCCGCGCCGGCGTTCATCACCGTCGCGGTCATCGGGGTGGCCATGCTGAACGGGTTCGCCGACGACGACCCCGGCCAGAAGGAGAACAATCACAAGGGCGAGTTGTCCGCCTCCGCCCCGCCGAGCACGGGCTGGTACTCCATCCAGCCCGAGAGCGCGGTGTCGGTCGGGGAATGCCTGACGATCCTTCCTGACGACGAGTTGGATCCGACGCTCTCCCAGGACAAGTGCGACGACGAGGACCGCCTGCAGCGCTTCCGGCTTGAAGCCCGCCCGAACGGTACGTATGTCGTCCAGGCCAACACGAACGAAGACCAGATCTTGTGCCTCACGCTGGACGCCCCCAAGGACGGTGCCCTCCTGCATCCGAGTGCCTGCGACAACAAGAACAAGTTGCAGCGCTTCAACCTGGAGACCGCCAAACCGGAGGGCCAGACCTCGGCGAACAATGGGACGTCCCGGCCGGCGCCTCTTTTCAACCTGCTGTCCGCCGAGACCCGCCAGAGCGGAATGTGCGTGGGCATCGACACCCTGCACCCGGGCACCGTCCAGGCCGTCCACACCACCTGCGCCAAGACGTCGATCTGGGGCTACACGTTCGTTCCGGTAATGGGCCCCGCCGGAAACTGAGCGGACGGCGACGAGGCGGCCGACCGGAGGTCGGCCGCCTCGTTCGAGCGGTCCGGGCCGCGCCGTGCGGCGGCCGCCCAGGTCGCCGGGATCACGACCTGGGCGAAGGGGCCGTCACCCCGCACCACCGACCATGCTGATGCGCTGACCCGGGGCGTACCGGTTGCCCGGGCCGACCTTGATCGGGTCCGGCTTGCAGGCGCCGCGCTTTCCCCGCTTGTCCCAGTCGACGGGCTGGTTCTTGAAGCTCTTCTTGCGGCCGGGGCGCGGATACACCTTCCCGTAGGTGTTGCCGGCGAAGTAGTTGTTCTTCCCGCACACCGGGTCGCGGTCGAACTTGAAGTACGAGAACAGGCCGTACCAGCCGGTGGTCTGGAACTTGTTACCGGTCACCCGGTTGCCGCTCGCACCGTCGCTGGCCCGCACCGGGTCGCCGCTGACCTTGTAGAAGGCGTTGCCGGACACGGAGTTGTCCCCGGAGCCGTTGGAGAAGTAGACGCCATGGATCCGGCTGAGGACCGTGTCGTTCTCCAGGTTCCAGAAGTTGTTTTTCTCGATCTTCATGTTCCAGGAGTAGTACATGTGGACGGCCCCGTACCCCTCCGCACCGGAGCCGTACTTGGTGCCCAGCTTGCGGAAGGTCATGTTCCGGACGGAACCGCCGGTGATCTTCTTGCGGCTCTCCTTGTCGCCCCTGAACAGGATGCCGCCCGCGGTGTAGTTCTGGACGGTCATCCCGCTGAAGTGGATCTTCGCGTCGCCGGGCCGCACGGTGGCCCAGTAGCCGTCGCGGCCGCCGCCGTCGAAGACCACGCGGCCCGTTCCCGACTCGGGCCGGACGGTGATGTCCCCGCCCTTCGGGGAGTAGCGCCACTCGAACGACTCGCCCTTGTAGGTTCCGCCCTTGACGAGCACCGTGGCCTTGGACGCCCTCTTGTCCTCCAGGATCTTCTCCGCCTCCGCCAGGGACGAGGCGGTGTTCCCCTGCTTGGCGGACGTCCCGGCCCCTCCTGCGGGGCTCACGTGAACGACGACCTCGTCGCCCTGCCGGGCGCCCGCCGACGTGGCCGTCAGGGGCCCGGGGCGCAGGGTCGTCGCGATCACCCCTCCCGCCGCCACGACAACGGCGGCGGAGAGGCCGGTCAAGAGCACGGTCTGGCGCATGTCTCGCTCCTCGATGAAGATCGGTCCCCGACTGATCGGCAGGAACGCTACGGAGCGCGGCGCCCGGCCCGGAGGGCCCTAGGGCCCCGGACCGCGACATCGACGACCTCAATCCCCGGCACCGAGAGGGGAGTCGGGTCAGTCGGTGCTTATCTTTCCCAATTTATGGGTTTCTTGTGGACCTATCGCGGCATAGCGCAGGATAGGTAACTAAAGTGTCTAGTTCCGTGGCCGGAATTGATGCGGGCAGGGCGCCGATCTCGACAGCGAAGGTGTGCGTCCCCGCCCGGCACAATTGGGTCATCACCCGGGACCGCCTGATGGAGCGGCTCGAAACGGGGACCCGCGGTCCGCTGACGGTCGTGACCGGTCCTCCGGGAGCGGGCAAGTCGGTCATGGCGGCCTCCTGGGCGGCGACGGGCAGGACGCCCGGCCCGGTCGCCTGGGTCTCCCTGGAGGAGGAGGACCACCGCCCGGACGTGTTCTGGGATCTCGTGGCCGCGGCGCTGGAACGCGCGGAAGTGGCCAATGTCCCGCGGCGCTCCGCACGGGAACACGACATCTTCTGCGCGCAACTCGCATTCGCCCTTTCCGGCCGCCTCGCTCCGGTCGTCCTCGTGCTGGACGACTTCCGCCCGCCGGCGGGCTCCGATCTGGCCCGCGACGTGGCCCGCGTCCTCAAGGCGGCCGGTCCGGTCCTGCGGCTGGTGCTGACCTCCCGGTGTGACCCGCCGCTGCCGCTGCACCGCTACCGGCTGACCGGTGAGGTCGCCGAGATCAGGAGCGGGGACCTGGCGTTCGACGAGGAGGAGATCCGTACGCTGCTCGCCCACCACAAGGTCTCGGCGAGCCCCGCCTCGGTCGGAGCACTGCGCGAGCGGACCGAGGGCTGGGCGGCGGGGCTGCGCCTGGCCGCCATGACGATGGAGGGCCATCCCGACCCGGACGGCTTCGCCGCGGCGTTCGCCGGGGACGACCACGCCGTCGTCGACTACCTCGTCGCGGAGGTGCTGGACGCCCAGCCCGCCGCGATCCGCCGGCTGCTGCTCAGGCTGAGCGTCGCGGAGCGATTCGACGCGGAACTGGCGGCGGAACTCGCGGGGCCGGAGGCGGGCGAGCTCTTCGCGGGCCTGGTCCGCGAGAACGCCTTCGTCGTCCCGCTGGAACACGGCTGGTACCGCTATCACGCGGTGCTCGGCGCGGCGCTGAACCTGACGCTGCGGCACGAACATCCGGCGGACGTGGCCCCTCTGCACCGGCGTGCGGCGGAGTGGTTCAGCCGCGCGGGGCCGCTGGAGGAGGCCGTCCGGCAGGCGGTGCTGGCGGGGGACTGGCCCTATGCGTCCCGGCTGACGGTCGACGGGCTGGCGATCGGCCGGCTGCTCGGCCTGTCGGACGGACGGCCGCTCGCCGGGCTACTGCGCGGCATCCCCGACCATGCCGCGGGGGTGAAGGAGCCGGAGCCGCCGCTCGTGGCCGCCGCGGTGGCGCTGGACGGAGGCGACGACGAGGCCTGCGCCGCGCACCTGGCCCGTGCGGAACGTCTCCTGGCGGGCCTGCCGGACGGCCATGCCGTCCCGGCGCGGCTCACCGCGGGACTGATCAGGCTCGTCGCCGACTGCCCCACGCGGTACGAGGACCTGCGGGACCTCGTCCACGACCTGGACCGGCTGCTCGACGACATTCCGTGCACGCCGTCGCGCGAGCTGCCGGAGCTGCACGCACTGGTCCGCTACGCGCACGGGCTCCTGGAACTGCGGGCCGGACGGCCGGGCAGGGCCGGGGCGGAGTTCAAGCGCGCCCTGCCCGCCGCCGAGGCCGGGGGCGACCTTCAGCGGCGGCGATGCCTGGGCGCGCTGGCGCTGGCGGAGGCGCTCCAGGGCGGCTTCCGCTGGGCGTCCCACCTGACGACGCGGGCGGGACAGCTGCCCGAGGTCTCCACCAGTCCCGCGGGGCGGCGGGTCACGGCGGTTCACCTCGCCTGCGCCTGGGTGGCGCTCGAAGACGTCAGCCTGGACGAGGCCCGGGACGAGCTGGACAAGGTCCGCGTGGCCAACGACCAGTCCCCGGACGGTCTCCTCGCCGCCCTGCACGATCTGCTCGCGGCCCGCCTGGACATGGCCGCCGGACGGCCCGACCGGGCGCTGACCGCGCTGGACGCCATCGGCGAGGACGCCGCCGCCCTGCCCTGGCTGCATCGCCGGATGCGCCTCGTCGAGGCCGAGGCGCGGACCGCGGGCGGTGCGCCGGAGGCCGCGATGAAGGCGGCCCGGGACGCCGGCGGTGCCGAGGGAGCCGTCGCGCTCGCCCGCGTTCACCTGCACGAACGGCAACCGGCGGCCGCGTCGCGCGCGGTCCGTCCGGTGCTGGCGGAGTCCTCCGCGCCCGCCACGGCCCGCGTGGAGGCGTGGCTGCTGGACGCGTACCTGGCCTACCGGGCGGACGATCGCTCGCGGGGCCGTCGTTCGCTGGAGCGTGCGCTGCGGCTGGGCGAGCGCGAGAAGATCAGGCTGCCGTTCGCCATGGCCCGGAGCTGGCTGCTCCCCGTGCTGCGCCAGGATCCGGAGCTGCTGCGGCCGCACCGGCGGCTCATCGACCCTCTCGGCCCCATGCCCCGCCACCCGCCGGAACCGGACCCGGACGGGGCACCCGCCGCCGTCGTCGGCCAGTTGAGCACGCGGGAGCTGGAGGTGCTGCGCCTGCTTTCCAGGATGCTCACGACGGACGAGATCGCCGCCGAAATGTACATCTCGGTCAACACCGTGAAGACGCACCTGAAGAGCATCTACCGCAAGCTCGCGGTGACGCGCCGGGGCGAGGCGGTGCGCCGTGCACACCGGTACCGGCTGCTGTGACCCTTGAGCGTGCTCGCGCTCAGGACGCGGTCGGCGGGATCTGGCGAACCTCGATCAGCTCGAACCCCAGCGCCTGGATCCGGTCCAGGATCCCGTAGAGCGCCGCCTGGTCCATGTCGCGGCCGCGCATGACCGTCTCGGCGGGTCTCACCGTGATGCTGAGCTCCTCGAAGGCGAGCCGGAACGACTCGCCGACCCGGCCGCTGATCCTTATCTCGTAGTCGGACGCCACATGCCGTGTGGCGTCATCCGGCTTCGGCACGCCACCTCCTCTCCTTCCGCCCGGTACGGCATCGAAGACGCGGGCGCCGCCGTGGGCGGGAGCCGCTCCGGCAACTCTTCGGCCACGATCGTCCGGTCCGGGAGGACGTCGCATCCTCCCCGGCGGGTGAGCCGACGGCGGCCGGGGAAACGCGCCGGAACTCATCCGTAGCGGGTGAGTCCGCGGCGGCGCCGCTGGACGATCCTGCTGGTGGGCGATGGACGGGCACGGACGGAGGTGCCACATGTCACAGCAGACTTCGGCGCGGCGGCATTCGGAGGTACAGACCCAGCACGCCGGTGTCTGGGCCACCGGTCTGGCGGTCTTCGCCGGCGTGCTGATGCTGATGATCGGGTCGTTCCAGGCACTGCAGGGGGTGGCCGCGATCGTGAAGGACCAGTTCTACGTGGTCACGCCGCGCTACGTGTACGACTTCGACGTGACGGCATGGGGGTGGACGCACCTGGTGCTCGGCATCCTCGTCGCGCTCGCGGGACTGTTCATCTTCACCGGGCACGTGTGGGCCCGCGCCGTCGGCATCGCCTTCGCCGCGGCGAACGCGATCTCCCAGTTCCTCTTCCTGCCGTACTACCCGGTGTGGTCGGTGGTCATGATCGCCCTCGACGTCGCCGTGATCTGGGCGCTGTGCGTGTACGGGCGGCGCGCCGCCGAGCAGACCGGCTACACGCGGCGGTAGCGACCGCCGGCGCGCAAGGACGCGCTGTACTGGGTCCGGCTGTTCGCCGAGGAGTCATTGCGGCGACGACATATCGCGAAACGTCGTAATGATCGGTATGATGAGCTCATGGGGGAGACCGCGCTTTCACCGGATCCGGACCTGGTCGGCGCACTGCGCGCCTTGGCGAACCCGATGCGGTTGCAGCTGCTGTCGTGGCTGCGCGAGCCCGAGCGGCACTTCGCGCTGGACGGCGCGATCGCCGATCCGGCCGAGGTGGGCGTGTGCGTGAGCCACATCCAGGCCAAGGTCGGGCTCGCCCAGTCGACCGTGTCGGCGTACATGGCCGAACTGCAGCGGGCGGGTCTGGTGCGGGCCACGCGCGTCGGCAAGTGGACCCACTACAAGCGCGACGAGGAGCGCATCGCCGCGCTCGTCGCCGCCCTCGGGCGGACCCTCTAGGGCCTGGGATCGCGGGCGGAGCGCCTGGCGTTTGCGAACATATCGAGATTCTGCGATGCTACGATATGTCATGAAGACGCTACTTGCGGGGGGTTTGCTATGAACGCCATCAGCGGCGAGGAGCTCGGGACGTTCGGGATCTACACCTTCGACTTCGAGAACCTGCCGGCCGCGCGGATGCGCGAGTCCGTCCAGGAGTTGGAGGGGCAGGGATGGCGGGCTCTCTGGATTCCGGAGGTCGCCGGGCGCGAGGCGCTCACCCACGCCGGCTTTCTACTCGCCAGTGCCAGACGGATGCACGTCGTCAACGGCATCGCGCAGATCTGGTCGCGCGAGGCGCGCCGGACGCACGGCGCGGCCGTCCTGCTGGCCGACGCCTATCCCGGGCGGCACGTGCTCGGGCTGGGATTCGGCGGCGAGCCGCATCCGGGGATCAAGCCCCTGGCCGCGATGCGGGAGTACCTGGACGAACTGGACGCGCTCGAAGCGTCCGACCCCATGGCGAAGGCCCCGATCCGCCGCGTCCTCGCCGCGTACGGGCCCAAGATGCTCGAACTGGCCCGCGACCGCACGCTCGGCGCGCACACCTACCACGTCAACGTGGCGCACACCGCGCAGGCGCGGGAGATCCTCGGCCCGGACGCGTTCCTCGCCGTTGAACACCCGGTGCTGTTCGAGCCGGACCCCGGCAGGGCCCGCGCGCTCGCCCGGGAGCACCTGGACCCGTACCTGAACACCCCGTACAACATCGCGAAGTTCCGCAGGCTGGGCTACTCGGAGGACGAGATCGCCACCGGGGCCGACCGGCTCGTCGACGACCTCGTCTTCTGGGGCGACCTCGACACGATCGTCAAGCGGCTCCACACTCACGTCGAGGCCGGCGCCGACCATGTCGCCGTCCAGGTGATCGGAATCGGGCCGGGCGAGTCCGCGATGCCGCACTGGCGCCTCCTGGGCGACGCCCTGGCCTGAACGGGCCACAGACGAGAACGGCGCCGGGCGGTCACCTCGCGGCAGGTTGTTTTCACTCGTCGAGTCCCGGCCGATGACTTTCTGCTCGGGGTCCGGTCCATAGAACAGTGGGCCGTCACCCCGAATGGAGGCCGGATGCGCGAGCGGACGCGCGTGCCGCAGGCGTTGATGCGCGGCAGGCTGCTGGAGCGGGCGATCGGCTACGCACTGACGGCCGTGCAGGCGGTCACGCCGCAGATGCTCGCGCGCGCCACGCCGTGCGAGTCCTGGGATCTCGACATGCTCATGCTGCACCTCGGTGATTCGCTGGACGCACTGCACGAGGGGATGAGCATCGGTCAGGTCGAGACGGTGCCGCCCCAGGCGGAACCGGTGGACGACCCCGTGTCGGCCCTGCGTGTGCGGGCCGTCCGCCTGCTGAAGGTGTCCGCCGCCCGGCGCACCGTGACGATCGGCGACCGGCGGCTGGCCGGCGGGCTGGTCGCCGCGGCCGGCGCGATCGAGGTGGCCGTGCACGGCTGGGACCTTTCCCAGGCCACGGGGGAGGGACGTCCCATCCCGCCGGACCTGGCGGACGAGCTGATGGCGTTCTGCCCGCTGGTGGTGCCCGAGACGCGGAGCCCGCTGTTCGCCGAGCCGGTCGAGCCGGGACCGCGCGCCGGACCGGGCGACCGCCTGGTCGCCTACCTCGGCCGCCGCCCGGCTGACACGGCGCCCCCCTCGCGCCGGACCCCGACCGAATGACATTCTGGTGTCCTGGCCGGAACGACGCTTGGAGGGGCCATGGCGATCGCCATCAGCGACGAGCACCGCGAACTGGCGCGGACGGCACGCTCGTTCCTGCGCGACCAGGAGGCGCGTGCGGCGAACCGCGCGCTGCTGGAGGCCGACAAGGAGACGCTGCCCGCGTTCTGGACGGAGTTCGCCGCGCTCGGGCTGCTCGGCCTGCATCTTCCCGAGGAGTACGGCGGCGGGGGCGCCGGGCTGCCGGAGCTGGTCGTGGTCGCCGAGGAGCTCGGCCGCGCGGTCGCGCCCGGCCCGATGCTGCCCACGATGATCGCGTCCGCCGCGGTCGCCGCGTCCGGGACCGGGGAGCAGCGGGCGCGGCTCCTTCCCGGTCTCGCCTCCGGCGAGACCCCGGCGGCGCTCGGCCTGGACGGCTCGCTCACCGTGCGGGACGGCGTCGCCACCGGTGACGCCGGCGTCGTGCTGGGCGGCGGCCTGGCCGAACTGCTCGTCCTGCCGGCGGGCGACGACATGGTCGTCGTGCGGGCGGACGCGCCGGGCGTCACCGTCGAGGTCCCCGGCAACCTGGACCCGTCCCGGCGTTCGGCGCGCGTCCGGCTCGACGGCGCCGCCGTGGACGTCCTCGCCGGAGCAGCGGCGCGGGCCACCGCCATCGCCCGGACGCTGCTGTCCGCCGAGGCGGTCGGCGGCGCCCTCGAATGCGTCGAGACCGCCACCGCGTACGCCAAGGTGAGGCACCAGTTCGGCCGCCCGATCGGGATGTTCCAGGCCGTCAAGCACCACTGCGCGAACATGCTCGTCGCCGCCGAACTGGGCACGGCCGCCGTGTGGGACGCGGCGCGGGCGGAGACCGGCCCGTCCGCCCAGTTCGAGCTGGCGGCGGCCGTCGCCGCGGCGCTCGCCCTCCCCGCGTTCACGTCCAACGCCGGCCTGAACATCCAGGTGCACGGCGGCATCGGCTTCACCTGGGAACACGACGCCCACCTGCTGCTGCGCCGGGCCGCGACGCTGGAGGCCGTCGTCGACCCGCACGCGGCGGAGCGGGACGTGACGCGGCTCCGGGCCGCCGGGGTCGTCCGGGAGGCGAACCTGGACCTGCCGCCCGAGGCCGAGGCGCGGCGCCCGGAGATCCGCGCGCTGGCCGGCGAGATCGCCGCGCTGCCGGCCGCCGAGCAGCGGCGGCGGCTCATCGAGACCGGCTACGCCCAGCCGCACTGGCCGCGCCCCTGGGGTGTCGAGGCGAGTGCCGGACTGCAACTCGTCATCGAGGACGAGTTCCGGGCCGCCGGCGTCAAGCGTCCCCAGCTCGGCATCACCGGCTGGGTGATCCTCACCCTGATCCAGCACGGCACGCAGGACCAGATCGACCGCTGGGTCCGCCCGGCGCTGACCGGCGACGAGATCTGGTGCCAGCTGTTCAGCGAGCCGGACGCCGGGTCGGACGCCGCCGCCGTCAAGACCCGCGCCGTCAGGGCCGACGGCGGCTGGCTGATCAACGGCCAGAAGGTCTGGACGAGCGGCGCCCACTACTGCCGCTGGGGCTTCGCGACCGTCCGCACCGACCCGGACGCCCCCAAGCACTCCGGCGTCACCATGGTCGTCATCGACATGGAGCACCCCGGTGTCGAGGTCCGGCCGCTGCGCCAGACGACCGGCGACTCCGACTTCAACGAGGTGTTCTTCTCCGACGTCTTCGTCCCGGACGCCGACGTCGTCGGCACGCCGAACCAGGGCTGGACGGTCGCCCGCGCCACCCTCGGCAACGAGCGCGTCAGCATCGGCGGCGGCGTCGGCGGCCCGCCCGGACCGGACGTGATCCGGCTCTACACCGAGCGCGGCGACCGCGTCCCCGCCGCGGCCGAGCGCGTCGGCGCGTACGCCGCCGAGGAGCAGGCCCTGCGCCTGCTCAACCTGCGGTCCGCCGAACGTGCCGTCGCCGGCGGCGAACCCGGCCCGGAAGGCAACATCACCAAGCTCGTCCTCGCCGAGCACGGCCACGCCACCGCCGGCCTGCTCGCCGAATTCGCCGGCCCCGGCACCGCCTTCACCGACGGCCTCGGCCAGGCCGCGGGCTGGATCCGCCTCGGCTCCCGCGGCCTGTCCATCGCCGGCGGCACGTCCGAGATCACCCGCAACCAGATAGCCGAACGCATCCTGAAGCTCCCCCGTGACCCCCTGATCAAGTAGGAGAAGGCCCGGCCCCCCGCCGCGACCGCGGCGGCGGCCGGTGTTCTCAGGGGCGGCGGCGGTTTTCGGGGGTCAGGGACGGGTTGCCGGACATGTGGTCGATGCCGCCGATGTCGGTGCCCGGTGGGACGACCTCGTCGATGGCGTCGAGGGTGGCGGCGTCGAGGCGTACGTCGGCGGCCGCGAGCAGGTCGTCCAGCTGGGTCATGGTCTTCGGGCCGATGATCGTGGACGTGATCGCCGGGTGCTCGCCGACGAAGGCCAGGGCCAGGTGGGTGAGCGACAGGCCGGCGTTCTCGGCGATCTTGGTGAGGCGCTCGACGGCGTCGTAGCGGACCGGCGCGTTCGGGTCCACGTCGACGGTGCGCCGCCGCCACGCCGGGTTGTCCGAAGGGGCGAACCGGGCGCCCGCCGGAGCGTCCTCGCCGCGCCGGTACTTGCCGGTCAGCCAGCCTCCGGCCAGCGGGCTCCACGGGATGACGCCCATGCCGTGCCGCTGCGCGGCGGGCAGCATGGACTCCTCGATCGACCGGGCGAAGATCGAGTACTGCGGCTGCTCGCAGACGAACCGGACGCCGCCCCGGCGCTCGGCCGCCCACTGCGCCTCGACGATCCAGTCGGCCGGGTAGGACGACGACCCGACGTAGAGGACCTTGCCCTGGCGGGCGAGGTCGGTCAGCGCGTCGAGGGTCTCCTCCAGGTCGGCGTCCCAGTCGCGGCGGTGCATCTGGTACAGGTCGATGTGGTCGGTGCCGAGCCGGCGGAGGCTGTTCTCCACGGCCCGGACGATGTAGCGCCGCGACCCGCCGCGGCCGTTGCGCTCCTCGCCGAGCGGGAAGAAGAACTTGGTCGCGAGAACGACGTCGTCCCGGCGGCCCTTGAGGGCCTTCCCGACGATCTCCTCGCTCTCCCCGGCGGAGTACATGTCGGCGGTGTCGATGAAGTTGATCCCGGCGTCCAGCGCCTTGTGGACGATGCGCTCGGACTCGTCGTGGTCGGGATTGCCGACGGCGCCGAACATCATCGCGCCGAGGCACTGGGTGCTGACCTCGACTCCGGTGCGGCCGAGCTTGCGGTACTGCATCTGAGCGTGCTCCCTCGTCAGGCGTACGGCCAGAACGCTAGGAGCTGGAGTGCGCTCAAGGTCAAGGGCGCCGACCGCGTCAGGCTTCGGCCAGCCAGTCGTACCAGGCGCCGAGGCCGTCGCCCCGGGTCGCCGAGACCGGGAGGACGGTGAGGCCGGGGCAGAGGCGGTGGGCGGCGCTCCGGCAGGCGTCCATGTCGAAGTCGACGTACGGGAGCAGGTCGACCTTGTTGAGCAGGAGGACGTCCGCGCCCCGGAACATGTGCGGGTACTTCAGCGGTTTGTCGGCGCCCTCGGTGACGGACATGAGCACGACGCGGGCCCGTTCGCCGAGGTCGAACAGGGCGGGGCAGACGAGGTTGCCGACGTTCTCGACGAAGACCGTCGAGCCGTCCGGCGGTGAGAGCGCGGCAAGCGCGTCCGCCACCATCGCGGCGTCGAGGTGGCAGCCGGCGCCGGTGTTGACCTGGACGGTCCGGGCCCCGGCGGCGGTGAGGCGCCGCGCGTCCAGCAGCGTCTCCTGGTCGCCCTCGATCACCGAGATCGGACGTTCCGGGCTCAGGTCGGCGACGGTGCGTTCGAGCAGCGTCGTCTTCCCCGAGCCGGGGGAGCTCATCACGTTGAGCGCGGTGACGCCCCGCTCGGCCAGCCAGGCCCGGTTCCGCCCGGCCAGGTCGTCGTTGCGGGCCAGGACCTTCTGGTCCAGCGTGACGACGTGGCCGTGACCGTGGTCCAGGGTGGTCAGGCGCACGCCGTCCCCGGCGTCGCAGCCGCAGGTCTCACACATCGTCGGCGACCTCCACCGCCTTGATCGTCAGGTCGGCGCCGCCGCTGACCGTCACGTCGGCGCTGCCGCACGGGCAGACCGCGAGCGGCTCGCGGGCGGGGAAGGACGTCCCGCAGCTCGCGCAGTGGCCCTCGCCCTCGGGCTCGGTGATGTCGAGCCGGGCGCCCGCCACACAGGTGCCCTCGCCGGCGAGTTCGAAGCAGAATCGCACCGCGTCCGGCATGACTCCGGAAAGTCTCCCTATTTCGAGGTGCACCACCACCACTCGCGAATCGGGCAATTGCGCGGAAATTGCAGCTATGACGCTCTCCGTGACGGCCAATTCGTGCACACGTCCTCCCGGCCTGTTTCCGCTCGCCCGTCGCTGGTCCGCTGCCCCGATCTTCCCTGTTCAAACGGTGTGTTTACCGAACGGAGACGATCAATTGAAGGGGTTTTCGGGCGGTGTTTCGCGGGGTTCCCGCAGGGCAGGCCGCATTGGTAAATGATCTCAGCCGGTCGGGGGAGGGAAGCGGATGGTGAGCGTCGCTCCGGCGGAACCGCTGGCGGACGAGATCCACATTCTGTGGACGTCCGAGGGAATGAGCTGCGACGGGGACACGGTCTCGGTGACCGCGGCTTCGCTGCCGAGCATCGAGGACGTCGTCCTCGGTGCGATACCGGGCCTGCCGAAGGTCCACCTGCACAACAAGGTGCTCGCGTACGAGAACGGCGACGAGTTCATGGAGGCGTTCCGGCAGGCGGCGCGCGGCGAACTCGACCCGTTCGTCCTCGTCGTCGAGGGGTCGATACCGAACGAGAACATCAACGGGGACGGCTACTGGACGTCCATGGGCAACGACCCCGAGACCGGTGAGCCGATCACGCTGAACGAGTGGATCGACCGGCTCGCGCCGAAGGCGTGGGCGGTCGTCGCGGCGGGCACGTGCGCGACCTTCGGCGGCATCCACGCGATGGCGGGCAACCCGACCGGGTGCATGGGCCTCGCCGACTACCTCGGCTGGGACTTCCGGTCCGCCGGCGGGATGCCGATCGTGAACGTGCCGGGCTGCCCCGTCCAGCCGGACAACTTCATGGAGACGCTGCTGTGGGTGCTGCACCAGGCGGCCGGGCAGGCGCCGGTCATCCCGCTGGACGAGCAGCTCCGTCCCACCTGGCTGTTCGGCAAGACGGTCCACGAGGGCTGTGACCGCGCCGCCTACTACGAGCAGGCCGACTTCGCGCGCGACTACAACTCGCCGAAGTGCCAGGTGAAGGTGGGCTGCTGGGGACCGGTGGTGAACTGCAACGTCACCAAGCGCGGCTGGATGGACGGCGTCGGCGGCTGCCCCAACGTGGGCGGCATCTGCATCGGCTGCACGATGCCCGGCTTCCCCGACAAGTTCATGCCGTTCATGGACGAGCCGCCCGGTGCGGGCCTCTCGACGAGACTGCTGAAGACCTACGGGCCGTTCATCCGGACGATGCGGTCGATCACCAACAGGAGTGCCAACAGGGAACCGAAGTGGCGCCACAACCGAGACAGGCTGACCAGCGGCTACCAGCCCCGCTGGCCGCACAACTGAAAGGCGGCCGTACATGAAACAGGGCACCCAGACGCGTGGCGGCCGGGCGGCCACGCAGGCGGGCCTCGTCGAGGTGGCGTTCGACCCGATCACCCGGATCGTCGGAAACCTGGGCATCTACACGAAGATCGACTTCGCGAACATGCAGGTGGCGGAGTGCAGGAGCACCTCGTCCATCTTCCGCGGCTACAGCGTGTTCATGAAGGGCAAGGACCCGCGCGACGCGCACTTCATCACCAGCCGCATCTGCGGTATCTGCGGCGACAACCACGCGACCTGCTCGGTCTACGCGCAGAACATGGCGTACGGGATCAAACCGCCGCCGCTCGCCGACTGGATCATCAACCTCGGCGAGGCAGCCGAGTACATGTTCGACCACACCCTCTTCCAGGACAACCTGGTGTTCGTCGACTTCTGCGAGCGGATGGTCGCCGAGACGAACCCGGGCCTGCTGACGACGGCCAAGAACACCGACGCGCCGCGCGGTTCCGTCCACGGGTTCCGCACGATCGCCGACATCATGACGGCGTTCAACCCGTTCGAAGGCTCGGTCTACAAGGAGGCCCTGCAGCTGAGCCGCATCACCCGCGAGATGATCTGCCTGATGGAGGGACGGCACGTCCACCCGTCGACGCTGTATCCGGGCGGGGTGGGGACGGTCGCGACCCCGCAGGTGTTCACCGACTATCTCGTCCGGCTCACCCGCTGCCTCGACTTCGTCAAGCGCGCCGTCGCGATGAACGACGACATCTTCGACTTCTTCCTGGAGGCGCTCCCCGGTTACGACCAGGTCGGCCGCCGGCGGACACTGCTCGGCTGCTGGGGCGCGTTCCAGAATCCGGACGTCTGCGACTACGACTACCGGCACATGTCCGACTGGGGACGGGCCGCCTACGTCACCCCCGGCGTGGTCGTGGACGGGCGGCTGGTCACGACGGACCTGGTCGACATCAACCTCGGCATGCGGATCCTGCTCGGCAGCTCGTACTACGACGACTGGGCCGGCGAGGAGACGTTCGTCAAGGAGGACCCGCTCGGCAACCCCATCGACCAGCGGCACCCGTGGAACCAGACGACGCTGCCGAACCCGCAGCGGCGCGACCTCGACGGCGGCAAGTACAGCTGGGTGATGAGCCCGCGCTGGAAGCATCCCGAGACCGGCGACCATCTCGCGCTCGACACCGGCGGCGGGCCGCTCGCCCGGCTGTGGGCGACCGCGCTGGCCGGCGAGGTGGACACGCCGTACGTCCGGTCCACCGGGCACAGCGTTCAGATCGACCTGCCGAAGACGCCGGGCATGCCCGAGGTCAACCTGGAGTGGACGCCGCCGCAGTACGCCAACACGATCGAACGCGACCGCGCCCGCGCGTACTTCATCGCCTACGCGGCCGGGATGGCGCTGTACTTCGCCGAGAAGGCCCTCGACGAGGTCCGGGCCGGACGGACGAAGGTGTTCACCGACTTCGACGTGCCGGAGGAGGCGATCGGCTGCGGGTTCCACGAGGCCGTGCGGGGCGTGCTGTCGCACCACCTCGTCATCCGCGACCACAAGATCGCGAACTACCATCCGTACCCGCCGACGCCGTGGAACGCCAGCCCGCGCGACTCCTACGGGACGCCCGGGCCGTACGAGGACGCCGTCCAGGAGCAGCCGATCTTCGAGGAGAACGGGCCGGACGACTTCAAGGGCATCGACATCATGCGGACGGTCCGCAGCTTCGACCCGTGCCTGCCGTGCGGCGTGCACATGTACGTCGGCAACGGCCGGACGATCGAGAAGAGGCACTCGCCGATGTTCGGTGCGCAGGAAAACCCTGGAAAACACTGATGAGCTGGGACGACGAGCGGGTTCGCGAGCACGTCCGGCACCTTGAGGGGCTGCTCGGCGCGCTGGATCCGGCGGCGGAGCCGGCCGTCCAGGCGCTCGTGGAGCTGTACGGGGAGGCGCTCGACCGGATCATGCGGCTCTCGGCGGACACGTCCGCGCTCACCGGGGACGAACTGGTCGGCCACCTGCTGCTCACGCACGGCCTGCATCCGGAAACACCGGAAACACGGGTGCGGCGGGCGCTCGGCACGCTGGACGGCTTTCTCGGCAAGCACCGGACGTCCGCCGAGTTCGCCGGGATCGAGGGTGAGACGGTGCGGTTGAAGGTGGCCGCCAAGGGCCGCGCCGCCGCACCCGGCCCGGTGCGGGAGGCGGTGGAGCAGGCGGTGCTGGCCGCGGCGCCGGAGATGGCGCGGGTCGAGATCGAGGCGCCCGCGCCGGAGCCGGTGCTGATCCCGCTCGACCAGCTGCGGAGCAGGGTATGACGCCCGAGCTGTCCACCCCGCGGCTGGCGGCGCTGGCCTCGGCCCCGCCGGCTCCGCCGCCGGCCGAGGCGCCCGGGCGATGTGAGCTGTGCGCCGAGCCGCTGCACGACGCGCACCGGCATCTTCTCGACATGGAGAAGGGCGAGCCGCTGTGCGCGTGCGGTGCGTGCACCGTCCTGTTCGACGATCAGGCGGCGGGCGGGCGGCACTACCGGCTCGTTCCGGACGGACGCCGCGAGCTGACCGGCTTCCATCTGGACGGCCCCCTGTGGGCGGGCCTCGGCGTCCCCGTCGACCTGGCGTTCTTCTCCGTGGCGGAGACGGGCGCGGTCACGGCCCGGTACCCGAGCCCGGCGGGGGCGTTGCACGCGGCCGTCCACGCCGACAGCTGGCGGCGGCTGGCCGAGGCCAACCCCGTCCTTGCCGGGCTGCGCCCGGACGTGGAGGCCCTCGTCGTGCACCGGGCGCGCGGCGCGTCCGAGCACTGGATCCTCCCGGTCGACGACTGCTACCGGCTCACCGCCCTGCTGCGCGAGCACTGGACGGGCTTCGCCGGCGGCGACGCGGTCTGGGACCGCATCGGCGCCTTCTTCGAGGAGATGAGGGGAGAGCAATGATCAAGGTTGGCCGGCCCGACGTGAAACCCGACAGGCCTTCGCACACCAAGGGCGTCCGCGAGGGCAACAGCAGCGGCAACTACGAGAAGCAGGAGGGGCACCTGCCCGACGGGACGTCCACGGCGGCCCGCTCCACCGGGATCAACCCGTCGTCCCATGGGCCGATTCTCGACTCGATGCCGAACTTGTCACCGGCATGAGCGAAGTGAACCGGGGGGCCGTGGGGGGGCGTCCCCCCTCGAAGGAGCACGGCATGAGCGGGGGGAGTGGTCTGCCGGAGCTGGGGCTCGATCTGCTCGGCATCGAGGCGGAGACGTTCGCGGCGACGCCGACGCTGAACCTGCGGATCGGGCTGCGGCGGATGGACGGCGGGCCCGTCCAGTGCGTCCTGCTCACCACGACCGTGACGATCGCGGCGGCCCGCCGGGGTTACGACGACGCCGAACGCGACCGGCTCGCCGGCGTGTTCGGCACGCCGGACATGTGGGACAGGTCGCTGCAGGGGCTGACGTGGGCGCGGGTCGGCGTCACCGTGCCGACGTTCCGCGGCGAAACGGAGGTGGCGCTCTCCCTGCCGTGCGGGCACGACATGCAGGTGGCGGCCGACCGCTACCTGCACGCGCTCGGAGGCGGCGACGTCCCGCTCGACCTCACCTTCAACGGCACGGTCTTCTACCCGGGCGAGGACGGCAGGCTGCGCACCGGGCAGATCCCATGGCACCACGAGGCCACCGGCGTCCTGCCCGTCCAGGTGTGGCGGGACCTGATGGGCCGCTACTACGGCACGGCCCGCTGGCTTCGCCTGGACGACGACTGCTTCGCCCGTCTCTCCGCCTACCGGGCACGGCGCGCGCACTCCTCGTTCGACGACACGGTCGACGAACTCCTTCGCCGCGCCGAGACGCTCCGCGAGGAGGAGGAAGAGTGGACCACATAAGGGCGATCGCGGATGCGGTCCTGTACGAGGGCTACCTGCTGTGGCCCTACCGCCGGTCGTCATTGAAGAACCGGCAGCGCTGGACGATCGGCGGGGTCTACCCGCGCCCGTACGCCGACAACGCCAACGACCACTGGAACGTCCATGCGGAGTTCCTGCTGGAGACGACACCGGGCACCGATGTCGAGGTGACGCTGCGCTTCCTGCACGCGGTCCACCGCCAGGTGATGAACGGCGACACCCCCACGGACGAGCTCCAGGTAGGGGACGAGACGTACACCACCTGGCAGGAGGCCCGTGAGCGCGAGATCACCACCGACCGGATCGCGATCGAGCGCCTGCTGGAGAGCCCGGCCCGGATCCCGGTCGCGATAGCGCCGGGCAAGGAGGCCGAACAGCTCACCGCCGCGAACGTGCGTGCGATCAACGGCGGCCGAGCGGGTGTGCGGTTCGTGCGGGACTGGGGGCGGGTGGACGGATGGGTCGGCGTGTCCGCCGAACCCGCCGGGGACGGTGCCGTGCGGCTGCGGATCGACGTCGTCAACAGCGGCGACGCGGAGGGGCGTGAAGAGGCCGTCAACGCCGGAATGCTGTGCGCGCACGTGGTGGCGAACACCCGGGACGGGGCGTTCGTCTCGCTGACCGACCCGCCGGACGAGCTGGCCGAGGCCGCTGCCGGGTGCGGCAAGGACGGGCTGTGGCCGGTGCTCGCGGGGGAGCCGGGCAGCCACGACACCGTCCTCGCGGCGCCGATCGTCCTGTACGACTGGCCGCAGGTGGCGCCGGAGAGTCCCGGCGACCTGTTCGACGGGACGGAGATCGACCGGCTGCTGATCCTCAGCGTGCTCAGCCTCACCGAGGAGGAGCGGCGGGAGATGGCGGCGACCGACCCGAAGGCGCGGCAGATCCTGGAACGGTGCGGCGCCCTGTCGTCCGGCGAGCTGCTCGCCTTGCACGGCACCCTGCGCGACCCGCGGAAGGACGTCTGGTGAGCGGCGGAAGGACGGTCGCCGGCGGGCGGGAGATGGCGCCCGGGAGCCGGGTCCGGCTGTGCCCGCGCGGTCGCGGCGCGGACATCTTCGACCTCGCCCTCGTCGGGCGCACCGCCACCGTCGAACGGGTCGACGAGGACATGGAGGGCAGGCTGCACCTGGTGGTCGCGCTCGACGACGACCCGGGCCGCGACCTCGGCCCCCGCAACCAGCTGGGGCACCGCTTCTTCGTCGGCCTGGACGAGGTGGAGCCGCTGGCCGGGGACGCACCGTCCCGCAAGGTGCTCGTGGCGGGCATCGGGAACGTGTTCCACGGCGACGACGGGTTCGGCGTGGAGGTCGTCCGGAGGCTGGCGGAGCGGACATTGCCCCCCGGCGTGGACGTCACCGACTTCGGCATCCGCGGCATCGACCTGATGTACGCGCTCGGGGACGGCTACGAGACCGTCGTCCTGGTCGACGCGGCGGCGCGCGGGCACGAGCCCGGCACCGTGTCGCTCGTCGAGCCAGACCCGGACAGCTTCGGCGGCGTCGCCGTCGACGCGCACGGTCTCGACCCCGCGCAGGTGCTGCGGCTGGCCAGGGACAACGGCCCGGTACCGGCGCGGATCCTGCTCGTCGCGTGCGAACCGTCGGCGCGGACCACGGACGCCACGTGGGAGATGAAGCTCAGCGCGCCGGTCGGCGCGGCTGTCGGCGAGGCGGTCCTGCTTATCGAGCGGCTGCTCGCGAAGGAACTCACAGAGAGGGGAGTGGAGAAATGAGGAAGGGAATCCGCATCGGTCCGGGCATGATCCGGCTGATGGTCGCACTGTTCGTACTCACCGTGCTGGTCGTCCTCGTCAAGGAGATGCCCGCACTGCGCCGGTACATGAAGGCCGAGTCCATGTGATGGAACCGCTGACATGTGATCGGACGACCCGATGACCGTGGCGGAGGTGTTCCGGCGCCGCGTGGAACCGGGCGCCGCGCTCGCCAGGGACGCGGACGCCCTCGCCGCCGCCTGCCACGCGATGGCGGTCCGCTTCCACCGCGGCGGGCGCCTGTTCACCTTCGGCAACGGCGCCGCCGCGACCGACGCGCAGCACGTGGCGGTCGAGTTCGTGCACCCGGTGATCGTCGGGAAGCGGGCGCTGCCCGCGCTGTCGCTCACCGGCGACGTCGCGACCCTCACCGGGGTCTGCGCCGGCGCCGGGTTCGGCGACGTCTTCGCACACCAGGTCCGCTGCTTCGGCGGGCCGGACGACATCGCGTTCGGGATCTCGCCGGACGGCCGCTGCGACAACGTCCTGCGCGGCATGGAGAGCGCCCGGGACCTCGGCATGCTGACGGTCGCGCTGACGGGCGGGGACGGGGGAGCGCTGACCGGGGCGGCCGACCATCTGGTGACCGTCCGGTCCGACGACCCGCGCGTCGTCAAGGAGGTGCACGTCACGGCCTACCACGTGCTCTGGGAACTGGTGCACGTGTTCCTTGAGCAGCCCGGCGTGCTGGGCCAGGAGGTGGGCGCGTGACGGACTGCACGGGCGACCACTGCGTGACCTGCGCGGACGAGGCGGTCCCGGCCGTCGTCGTGCGGCTGCTCGACGGCGGCCTCGCCGACGTCGACGTCGGGGGCGGGCGGCTCGAACAGGTCAGCGTGGCACTGGTGGACACCGCCGTGGGCGGCACCGTGCTCGTCCACGCCAAGGAGGCGATCGGGGTCGTGACGTGACCGAGATGCTCTATCCGTTCCTCTACGCGGGCGGGTCGGGGCTGGACACCCTCATGGAGGACGTCCGCCGCTCGACGCTGGAGAAGGCCAATGACATCGTGCGGCTCCGCGAGACCGTCCTGCAGAAGTACGGCGGGGAACTCTCGGTCTGCGCCGCGCGGATGGCGGCCGCCTTCCGGTCCGGCGGCCGGCTGTTCACGTTCGGGAACGGCGGCAGTTCGACCGACGCGCAGGACGTCGCCGCGCTGTTCCTCAACCCGGGCGGGCCCGCGCGGCCGCTGCCCGCGCTGGCGCTCACGACCGATGTCGCCGTCGTCACCGCGCTGTCCAACGACGTCGGGTTCGAGGTGGTGTTCGCCCGCCAGCTCGCCGCGTTCGGGCGGCCCGGCGACATCGCGCTGGCGCTGTCGACCAGCGGGAACTCCGACAACCTGATCGCCGCGCTGCGGGAGGCGACCCGGCGCGGGATGGTGACGGTCGGCCTCGCCGGCTACACCGGCGGGCAGATGGCGGAGACGCCCGGCCTGAACCACCTGTTCGTGGTGCCGTCGTCGTCCGTCCACCGCATCCAGGAGGCGCAGACGACGGTCTACCACGCCCTGTGGGAGCTGACACAGGCGGAACTGACCCGGGAGGCCCGCTGATGTGCCTGGCGATACCGGGCGAGATCGTGGAGATCATGCCGGACCGTCCGCTGGCGAAGGTCGACGTGACCGGCGTCCGGCGGGCGGTGAACATCGGCCTGCTGGACGGGGAGGGGCTCGCCCCGGGCGACTGGGTGCTCATCCATGTCGGGTTCGCCATGTCCAAGATCGACGAGGACGAGGCGCGGGCGACGCTGACGATGCTGGAGGGCATCGGCGCGGCCTACGACGACGAGATCGACGCACTGCGGGAATCGAGGATCGACTGATGCGCTTCGTCGACGAGTACCGGGACGCGGAGAAGGCGCGGGCGCTCGCGGCCTCGATCGCGTCCCTGTGCGAGCCCGGCCGGCAGTACAAGTTCATGGAGGTGTGCGGCGGCCACACCCACACCATCTACAAGCACGGCATCGAGGACTACCTGCCGGAGAACATCTCGCTGGTGCACGGGCCCGGCTGCCCGGTGTGCGTGATCCCGATGGGGCGGGTGGACGACGCGATCCACATCGCGTCCCAGCCGGACGTGATCATGACGTCGTTCGGCGACATGATGCGCGTGCCGGGCGGCGGCGGCTCGTTCTTCGACGCCAAGGCCGCCGGCGCGGACATCCGGATGGTGTACTCGCCGCTGGACGCGCTGAAGATCGCCGAACGGAACCCGTCGCGGCGGGTCGTGTTCATGGCGATCGGGTTCGAGACGACCGCGCCGTCCACCGCGATGACGGTGCTGCGGGCGGCGGCGGCCGGGGTGACGAACTTCTCGGTGTTCTGCAACCACGTGACGATCCTTCCGGCGATCAAGGCGATCCTCGACTCGCCGGACCTGCGGCTGGACGGCTTCCTCGGCCCCGGGCACGTCTCGACGGTCATCGGCTGCCGGCCGTACTCGTTCATCACGGGCGACTACGGCAAGCCGCTGGTGGTCGCCGGGTTCGAGCCGCTGGACCTGCTGCAGTCCGTGCACATGCTGCTCCTGCAGCTCGCTTCGGGGCGGTCGGAGGTCGAGAACCAGTACGGCCGGGTCGTCCCGTGGGACGGCAACGCCAAGGCGCTGGACGTCATCGGCCGGACGATGGAGCCGCGTCCCTACTTCGAGTGGCGCGGGCTCGGCTTCATCTCGCACTCCGCGCTCCGGATGAGGGACGAGTACGCGGCCTTCGACGCCGAGCGCATCTTCGACATCCCGGGCGGGCGGGTCGCGGACCCGAAGGCGTGCCAGTGCGGCGAGGTGCTCAAGGGCGTCCTGAAACCGTGGGAGTGCAAGGTGTTCGGGACGGCCTGCACACCGGAGACGCCGATCGGGACGTGCATGGTCTCGTCCGAGGGCGCCTGCGCCGCCTACTACAACTTCGGCCGCTTCACCCGGGAGCGGGTCAGAGAGGCCATCCGATGATCATCCGCGAGGAGCAGGTCCTCGAACGCATCGAGCGCGCCCGGAGCCGCAAGGCCCGGCTCCGCGACGACACGATCACGCTCGCGCACGGCTCCGGCGGCAAGGCCACCCACACGCTGATCGAGGCGGTGTTCCGGGAGGCGTTCGGCAACCCGCTGCTGGACCGGCTCGACGACTCGGCGCGCTTCGCGGTGAACGGCGCCGACCTGGCCTTCACCACCGACTCGTACGTGGTGTCGCCGCTGTTCTTCCCCGGTGGCGACATCGGCGACCTGGCCGTCAACGGAACCGTCAACGACCTCGCGGTCTCCGGGGCGACCCCGCTGCACCTGTCCGCCGGGTTCATCCTCGAAGAGGGCTTCCCGGTCGCGGACCTGCGCCGCATCACCGCGTCGATGCGGCTCGCCGCGGAGGCCGCGGGCGTGGACATCGTCACGGGCGACACCAAGGTCGTCGAGCGCGGGAAGGCCGACGGCTGCTACATCAACACGGCCGGCGTGGGGGTCGCCCATTCCCCGCCGCGGGGCGAGATCCGCCCGGGTGACGCCGTGCTCGTGACCGGGCCGATCGGCGAGCACGGTGTCACGGTCATGCTGGCGCGCGGCGAGCTCGACATCGAGGCCGACCTGTCGTCCGACACCGCGCCGCTGAACTGCCTGCTCGCCGACGTGGCCGTCGCGTGCCCCGGCGGCGTCCGCCGGATGCGGGACGCCACCCGGGGCGGTGTGGCGACCGTCCTCAACGAGTTCGCGTCCGATTCGGGCGCGACCGTGGTGGTGGACGAGGACGCGATCCCCGTGCGTCCCGCCGTGCGCGGCGCCTGCGAACTCCTGGGCATCGACCCGATGTACGTCGCGTGCGAGGGCCGCGCCGTGATCGTGGTCGCCCCCGAGGCGGCGGACGCGGCCCTGTCGGCCCTGCGCGGCCACCCGCTGGGCGCGGACGCCGCCGTCATCGGCCGCGTCACGGACGACCCGTCCGGCCTCGTCCTGCTGAAGACCGCCTTCGGCGGCACCCGCATCGTCGACCTCCTGGTCGGCGACCCCCTACCCCGCATCTGCTGAGACCGGAAATGTGCGGAAAAACCATTGGCGGTGGGGCCGGGTGGCGTCTTAGCATTGTCTTATCGCTGCGGGGTAGTGCAACGGGAGCATGCAGGTCTCATAAGCCTGGTGATGCGGGTTCGAGTCCCGCCCCCGCCTCTAGGGAAAGGCGCGCCCGGGTGTCGGGCGCGCCTTTATCCGTGCCAATTCGGATTACTTGCCGACGGGCACCGCGTCGGCGGGGACCGTGCCTGCCGGGGCCCGGCGGGTGAGGAGTGTGACGAGCAGCGATGCCGCCGTCAGCGCGACACCGAACCAGAGGACGCTCCTGACGCCGACATGGTCGGCGAACAGTCCGCCGAAGAGCGCGCCGAGCGCGATGGACGTGTTGTAGGCCATTGTGTTGAGGGACATCGCGGCCTCGAAGGTGTCGGGCGCGGCGGCGAGCGTCATGTTGACCTGGCACAGTTGCCAGGCGCCGAAGGAGACTCCCCATAGGACGAGCACGATGAACGGACCGGCCTGCCAGTGTCCGATCGCCAGCAGCAGAAGCAGGGACGCCACGAGTCCCGAGCAGGCGGTTATGAAGGTGGCCCGCAGATTCCTGGTCGCGGTATGCCCGGCGACGAAGTTCCCTGCTGCGCCTCCGATGCCGTAGACCATCAGCAGCCCGGTGATGGCGCCCGGCGTGATGGACGAATTGTCCTCCAGGAACGGCCGCACGAATGTGTACGCCCCGAAATGGCCGAGCACGAACAGCACGATGGTGAACATCACCGAACGCAGCCGCACGTTCTTGAGCGGGAGCGTGAAGACCTCCCGCACCGGAACGGCGTTCTCCGACGGCAATGAAGGAATCATCACGGTGACCGCGACGAACACCAGCGCACCGAGGCCGCTCCAGATGAGGAACGTGGCCCGCCAACTGGTGAGGTCCTCCAGGAATGTTCCCAGCGGCATGCCCACCACCGCGGCGATCGAGATGCCGGACATCACGACCGCGGCCGCCCTGCTCGCATGGCGTTCCGGAACGAGACGCATCGCCATGCTGACACCTATGGCCCAGAACACGCCGCTGGCGAATCCCATGATGAGCCGCGTCGTGAGAACCAGCGGATAGTTCGGCGAGACGGCGGTGACCAGGTTGCCCAGGGCCAGTACCGCCAGCAGCGCGGACAGCAGGACGCGCCGGTTGACACGCCTGCTCCACGCCACGATGAACGGCACGCCCAGCCCGGCCGAGACGCCGTACACCGTGACCATCAGCCCGGCGACTCCAACCGATATGCCCAGGCTCGTGCTCACCGGAGTGAGGATGCCGACGGGCATCAGCTCGGTGGTGAGGAAGGCGAACAGGCTGGCCGTGATCGCGGAGACCCCCAGCCATGATCGCAATGTCGAATGAGGTCGCTCGATGCGGATGTCAGTCCTCAAAGTCATGCCGGAAGTCTCGCCCTGGCGCGATCAATGAGTCCAACACATGTTTGTCATCTCATCGATCTCGATACAAGATGGATCGATGGAGCTCCAGCAGATGCGCTACGTGGTCGCGGTGGCCGAGACGGCGAACTTCACCCGGGCGGCCGAGCGCTGCCGGGTCGTCCAGTCCGCGCTGAGCCACCAGATCGCCCGGCTGGAACGGGAGCTGGGCGCCCGGCTCTTCGACCGCACCAGCCGCCGGGTCCGGCTGACGCCCGCCGGCGAGGCGTTCCTGCCCGCCGCCCGGCAGGCCCTCTACGCCGCGGAGCGGGCTCGCGCCGAGGTCGCGGCGGTGTCCGGGGAGATCCGCGGCCGGCTCGCCATCGGCGCCATCCCCACCGTGACGGCGGTGGACCTGCCGGGCGCGCTGAAGAGCTTCCACGTCCGCCATCCGCAGGTGCGGATCACGCTACGCGTGGGAGGGAGCGATGACCTGGCCGAACGCGTGCGGCATGGCACGATGGACATCGCCCTCCTCGGGCTGCCGCGCGACGTCCGGCCGAAGGGCGTCCACGGCCGCGTCCTGGCACAGGGCGAGCTCGTCGCGGTGGTCGCGCCCGGCCATCCGCTGGCCGACGCCGTGGACGTGGATCTGCGCCGGCTGTCGGACGAGGTGTTCGTCGACTTCTCCGCCGGTACGGCCGGGCGCGCCCAGTCGGACGAGGCGTTCGCCGCCGCCGGAGTGAGCCGTGAGGTCGCCTTCGAGGTGACGACCCCGGCTCTCGTGGCGCGGCTGGTCCGGCTCGGCCTGGGCGTCGGCATGCTGCCCGCCGCATTCGTCACCGAATTTCCCGACCTGCGCGTCGTCGAGCTCCGCGATCCCCCCACCCGGGTGGAGCACATGATCTGGAGCCGCCTGGGCCCGTCCCCGGCCGCCGCGGCTTTCCTGGAAACTCTGGACGCCCCGGCGGAGTGGCGCGGCCGGTAGGCGTGCCGCGCCACAGATGTGTCGCCGTTGCTTCAGCCCACCGTCAGGTTGGAGCTTCCGCTGCTCTGATATCCCTCGGTCGCGAGAATCATGTAGTAGCTGAAGCTGCCCAGGTTCATGCCGTGGGCGGCCCATGCGTTGAAGTGATTGCCGGTGGTGATGGTTCCGCCCGTTCGCTTGGACTGCCGGACGCTCCAGTACTGGTTGAAGGTCTTGGTGCCTTCGACTGAAGGGGCGTTGTACCGCGTCGTCTGGTAGATGTCGTAGGTGCCGCCGTCGCTGGTGACGGTGCCCTTGTACGTTCCCGTGGGCCGGTAGGTGCCCCAATTGTCGACGACGTAGTACTCGACGAGCGGGTTGGAGGTCCACCCGTAGAGGGCGAGATACGCGTTACCTGACGGGTTGAAGCTGCCCGAGTAGTTCACGCTTCTGCGTCCGCCATTGCTCCAGCCTTTGCCGGCGACGAAGTTCCCGACGTTGCTCCATTGGGTGCTGTAGCTCCCTCCGGACTTCAGCGTCATCGAGACCGATCCGCCGCCGTCGGTCCAGAAGGAGTAGTAGTAGCCGTTGTTGGTGCCGGTCTGGTTCGTGGTGATGGTCGTGTCGGCCCTGGCGGTGCCGGGCAGGACCGCCGCGGCCGCGGCCAGCGCCACGGCGCAGACGGCGGCGACCGGCCTGGTGCGGAGACCGAGCCTGGTGAGGGCGTGTCTGCGGCGGACGAGGGTGTCGTTCATGGGAGCCTCCTCGCTCACGGGGGTTCCAGGGGGCGCGCCCTGGGTGAACTCGGCGTCAGTGTTGGTTCGGCGCCATCACCATGTCAACAGTTTCGGAAATGTTTCGTAATTGATGATCGCCCTTGATGAGGCATCTTCCCTGGCAGATCGCACTTCGTTGTTGTGAAATCTTCATGATGTCGATGGGGGGCCTCATGTCGTGATCAAGATCTGTTCAATACTCCGAAACTTTCGGAGCGTCCTGCGGTGAATCCGTGAGTGGCTTTACGGGCTCTCAGGATGTGTTGAGGTTCGCTTGAGCTTCGTTGCAGGGGCCGCGGGTACGTTCGCCGGCCATGACAACGGAGTCCTTTCGGCCGATCTTCGTTCTCGGGTGTCCGCGATCGGGGACGACGCTGCTACAGCAGATGCTGCACTCGCACCGGCGCATCGCTTTCCCGTCCGAGACACGGTTCGTGCACACCTCGTACGAGGCGCGGCATGGGTTCGGCGACCTGGAGCGGGCCGAGAACCGGCGGGCGCTGGCCGAGTGGATCACCGGCGGCCGGGACACCAAGTTCAAGGTCCTGGAGCTGGACGCCGCCGACGTCATCGAGGAGATCGTGCACGGGCCGCCGACGCTCGGGTCGGCGCTCGCGGCCGTCTTCCGCGCCTACGCGCGGCGGCACGGCAAACCGCGGTGGGGGGACAAACGCCCCAGCTACTTCCGCCGGGTGCCGATGCTCCAGCGGATGTTCCCGGACGCGCAGTTCGTCCACCTCGTCCGGGACGGCCGGGACGCGGTGAGTTCCCTGATGGGCATGCCCTGGTTCAAGGGCGACATCTACGCCGCCGCGCTGACCTGGCGGGAGGCGGTCGACATCGGCACGAACCTCGCCGCCCGTCTGGGCCCCCGTACCTTCCACGAGCTCCGCTACGAGGATCTCGTGGCCGAACCCGAGGACACGCTGATGAAGCTGTGCGCGTTCATCGGCGAGGAGTACGACCCCGAGATGACGCGGGCGTACGAGCACGCCCGGCGGACGGTGCCGTCCACACGGAAATGGCACCTGCGCACGCATGAGGCCGTCAACACCCGGCGCGTCGGAGCATGGCGGGACCGCCTGGAGGGGTGGGAGGCGGATCTGGTCGGGCACGTCCTCAACTCCCGCCTGCTCCACCACGGCTATTCGCTCAGCGAGGGATCACGTCCCGCCGCCGCGCATCTCGCCAGATTCCACCGCCTCGCGGCGCACCGCTGGCGGACGCGGCACACGCAGGCCGTCCGGGACCGGCTCGCCGAGGCTCGCGAACCCAACCCCGTGGCCTCGCGGTTGGCCGGGCCCGTGCCCGTGGCCTGACGGTCTGCACGCACTGATACCGCGAGGACAGGTGTTCCTTCCCTTCGGGCAAGGCATCCCTGACTCGACTTGGATGGGCGGATCTGGGGGGTTGTCCGAAATTCTCATGGAACGTGCCCGGAGGGTGGGAGCCGAGGCCGGCCGACCGGCGGGCGCCTGCTGGGGAACGACGCAGGTAGCGTGCCGCCGGACGCTGTGCGGGAGTAGACGGATCGATGGGACCCGGGGGGACGGCGTGGCCGGCCGTCGTTCGGGTGGGCCCATATCGGAACTGGCTACCACCGAGTAACTTGTTGCCGTTTTTACCAGGTCACTGACTGGGTTTACGGGACGGAGACATGCCCGTGTCCGATCGTTCACATCCGGGTCGAGACACGCCCTGCATTTGGCTGTATCTTGCGTGTTGCTCGTCTTCCGATAGCTATCGCGATTGATTCGATGATCCTCTGCCATAAGGAGGAGTGCGGTGACCCGATCGGAAACAATTTCCCACGACGAGCTTCAATCGTGGCTTCTTGACAGGATCGCCTTCTACCTCGACAGGCCGGCCGAAAACATCGATCCGGCGGTCGAACTCGCCCGCTACGGGGTCGACTCGGTCTACGCCATCAGCATCATCAGCGACATCGAGGACCACCTCCAGGTCGAGGTCGACGTGGCCGAGGCCCGGCGGCGGGAGACGGTGACCGACCTCACCGACTACCTGCTCGACCTCGTCGCGTGATGGCCGGCCGGCCCGAGGCCGGCGCCGCCGGGCCCGCCATGGTGGTGCTCGGCGACAGCGTGGCCGAGGGCCAGGACGATCCGGACCCGGCCGGCGGGTGGCTCGGCTGGGCCGGACGACTGGCCCGTCACCTGGCGATTCGCCGGGAGGAGATGCTCAACGTCTCCGACCCCGGCGCGACGGTCGAGGACGTCGTGCGCGACCAGCTGCCCGCCGTCCGGGACCTGCGGCCCCGGCTCGTCGTGCTCGGCTGCGGGATGAACGACGCGCTGCGCGGCTTCGAGCGGGCGGACGCGGCGGGCCGGCTGCGCGAGCTGTTCGGCTGGGCCGGCGAGCGGGGCGCGGTCGCGCTCGCCATCCCGGTGCCGCGCCCGCCGCTGCTCGACATATCCCCGATCTCGCAGTTCCGCAAGAAACGGACCGTGCAGCGGATTCATGACTTCAATGCGGAGCTGGCGAGTGCGACCGCCGAGTTCGGAATCCCGTTTCCGGCGCGGGAAACGGTGGCGAAAGTCGCCGACCCCGCGATGTGGAGTGCCGACGGAATCCATCTCAACTCGCGCGGTCACGGGTATGTCGCGGAGGTGATCGCGGACCTTGCGAAAAGCCTGCTCAGCGAGCGGGTGATCTGAGCCTCGGGGGGCCGATCCAGCAGTCTGGGAAACAGATGAAGAGACCATTCGCCAGCGTCCGCGTCCCCCGTTCGACGATGCTGATCCCGCTCGCTCCGGTGCTGGTCGTGCAGGCGTGGCGGACGGTGCGCCGCACACCGCGGCTCGACCCGGCGGCCGGCGACGAGCAGGGCTTCGTCGCCGGCGCCGACCCGGGGAAGGGCCCGGCCTTCCGGATCGTCGTGATCGGCGAGTCGACCGCGGTGGGCGTCGGCGCCCGCCGGCACACGGAGGCGCTGCCCGGGTTCCTGGCGGTGGCGCTGCGGGAACGCCTGCGGCGCGGCGTGGCATGGTCGGTCTCCGGTGAGAACGGGGCGACGGCCCGCAGGATCACGACCGGTCTCGTCCCGCCGGCGAACGGTTCCGCCCCGGACCTCGTGGTCGTCACCGTGGGCATCAACGACCTGATCCGGCGGCGTTCGCTGCACCGCTGGACGACCGACGTGGCCGAGCTGGTCGGCGTCCTGCGCGAACGGTACGCGGGCGCGAAGGTGCTCGTCGCCGGGATGCCGCCGGTGCACCTGTTCCCCGCCCTCCCGCGTCCGCTCCGCTCGGTCCTCGGTGAGCGGGCCCGCACCATGGACCGGATCATGCGGGAGACCGCCGCGGCATGCGGCGCGGTCCACGCTCCCATGGACGAGGCGATGGCGCGCGACCGCGGGCTCTTCGCCACCGACGGCTTCCACCCCTCGCCCGCCGGCTACCGGGCCTGGGCGGAGGACCTCGCCCGCGTCGCCGTTCCCGTTCCCGCCCCCGCTCCCGTCCTTCCCGCGCAGGACGCGCCCCCCGCCGCCGCCGTCCCACCCCGGACGGCGCAGTGACCGCGCTCACGGCAAGCGAAAGGGAGCAGCTCAGATGACGGTTCCCGGAACGTTCCGTTCGGCGGTGGAGGCCAAGGACCTCGCCGCCATCACCGGTGCGCTCGACCCGGGCATCGAGTTCCACAGCCCGGTGATGGTGAAGCCCTATCTGGGCCGTGACGCCGTCGCCGCGCTGCTCGGCGTCCTGCTGGAGGTCTTCGAGGACTTCCGCTACACCGACGAGCTCGCGGGCGTCCCGCCGGGCGGGACGAACGGCGCCGCCCCGCCCGCGCAGGCGCTGATCTTCAACGCCCGGGTGCTGGGCAAGGCGGTCCAGGGACTCGACCTGCTGAGGTTCGGCGAGACCGGGCTGGTCACCGGGCTGACCGTCATGGTGCGCCCGCTGCCCGCGGCGATGACGCTCGCCCGGGTGGTCGGCAGGCGGATGGAGGACGCGGGGGAAGCGGGGGGTCCGTCCGGTACTCAGCAGGCCTAGGGGCAGCCACAGGGAGCGACCCAGACATAGGGAGTCGAAGGAAAGATGGACAGTAAGGTCCCCGTACACCCCGCATACCCCGTACATCCCGCGCCGGCGGAGTCGTCCACCAGGACGCCGGCCCCGGGGAAGCCCTTTCCGGAGAGACTGTCCCCGGCGCACGGGATAGCCGCCGACCTGAACCGCTATCTCGGCGACCCGATGGACGACGAGGCCGGCCCCTTCTCCTACAAGGCCATCGTGGAGGCGGAGGAGCGCGACGAACTGCCGCCGGGCGCGGTGGACGCCGTCCGGGCGTGGGGTTTCCCGAAGTACCTGGTGCCGAGCACGCTGGGCGGGCGCCTGACGACACTGGAGGAGCTCTTCTTCGTCACCCGCGGCATCTCGCGCCGCAGCGTCACCGTCGCGGTGATGTACGGGTCGGGGCTGCTGGCGGTGAACCCGGTGTGGCTGTGGGGCGATCCTTGGCAGCGCAAGACGGTCGCTGACGGGGTGCTGCGCGGCGACCTGGCCTGTTTCGGCGTTTCGGAGGCCGACCATGGCAGCGACGTGATGGCGTCGGAGTCGGAGGCCGACATCCAGGGGGACGAGCTGGTGCTGACCGGCGTGAAGTGGCCGGTCGGCAATGCCACCCGCGGACGGTTCGTGACCACCTATGCCAAGACCGGCCCGCGGGACTTCTCCCTGATCCTCGTGGACAAGCGGGAGCTCGACCCCGCCGCCTGGTCGACGCTCCCGCCCGTCCGGACGGTCGGGCTGCGCGGCCACGACCTCAGCGGAGTCGCGTTCTCCGGCGCGAGGCTGCCCGCGGAACGGGTGATCGGGCGGCGCGGTTCCGGGCTCGTCCAGACGCTGAAGACGTTGCAGATCACCCGGACGGCGATCGCGGCGCTGTCGGTCGGGACGATGGACGCGGTCGTGCGCATCGGGATGGAGTACGCGAGGCAGCGCACCCTCTACGGATCGGACATCTACAAGATCCCCGTGATCCGCGACCATCTGGTCAAGGCGCATCTGGACCTGCTGATAGCCGAGTGCGTCGCGATCCCCGTGGCGCGCTGCCTGACCGTCGCGCCCGGGCGGCTCAGCCTGTGGTCGTCGATCGTGAAGTACTTCGTCCCCGTCCTCGGGGAGGAGGTCGTGGCCAGCATCGGGACCGTCCTCGCCGCACGCGGCTACCTGCGCGAAGGAGTGGCGCACGGGGTGTTCCAGAAGCTTCAGCGCGACCACGCGATCGCGAGCATCTTCGAGGGCACCACGCACGTGAACCTCGCCAACGTCGCCGGCCAGCTCCCGTACCTCGTCGAGCCGCCGGCGGAGACGGGGCGCGAGGAGGAACTGCTCGCCGACCTGTTCTGCTGGACGCGGACGCCGCCCGCCTGGGACCCGGACGGCCGGCAGCTGCAGCTCACCAACGAGGGACGCGACGAGGTCGGCCAGCGGTTCGAGGAGATCGCCGAGGAGCTGCTGACCGCGGCGAACGCGCACGCGGCGCCCGGCGTCGCGGCGGAGCTGAAGGATCTGCTGTCCGGCATCGGCGGCCTGCGCGCCAAGGTGGACGCGGGCATCCGCGCGAACGAGGGCGACACCTCGTCGGTGGCGGCGCTCGCCCGCGCCAAACGGTACTGCGAGCTGCACGCGATGGCCTCCTGCATGCTCACGTGGCTGCACAACCGGCACGCGTTCGGCGGCCCGTTCGCGGACGGGCAGTGGCTCGTGCTGTGCCTGCAGCGGCTGCTCCAGCGCGCGCAGCCCGACACCGTCCTGTCGGAGGAGTTCCTCCCGCCACTGGAGGACGTGATGTTCCGCGGCGCCGCCGAACGACGGTGGTTCTCCCTGCTGTCCCTGGCCGAGGACGAGTGAGTCCCGGTGTACACGGATTTCGTGTCGCTGGTCCGGGAGAACATCCGGGCGCATGGTGACGACCGCTCGTTCACCTTCATCAGCGAGGAACCGGGCCGCAAGTACAAGGAGAACGTCGTCGGTTTCGCCGAGCTGGACCGGAAGGCGCGTGTGCTGGGCTGCCGCCTGGAGGCGCGCGGGCTGCGCGACCGGGCCGTCCTGCTGCTGTATCCGGAGGGGCTGGAGTTCCTGACGGCGTTCCTCGGCTGCCTGTACGCGCGGGTCGTCGCCGTACCGGCCCCGCTCCCGGACCTGGACGCGGGCCGTTTCGGACGCACCCGCCGGATCATCGAGGACGCCGACATCGCGCTGATCCTCACCGACACCGCGCACCGGGGCACGCTCGACGCGTGGCTGTCGGCCGCCGGGCTCAGGGGACGCGTCCACTGCCTGGACACCCAGGCGGGCAAGGAGTCCGATCCGGGCGGCTGGAAGCCCCCGGATTTCAGCCCCGGCACGCTGGCCTTCCTCCAGTACACGTCGGGTTCGACAAGCGAGCCCAAGGGCGTGATGGTGACGCACGGCAACCTGCTGTGCAACGGCGAGGAGATCAAGCGCCGCATTGAGGGGACGGCCGACACGGTCGGCGTCGGCTGGGTGCCCCACTACCACGACATGGGGCTCGTCGGTCAGTTCCTCCAGCCGCTCTACCTCGGCTGCCGGTACGTGTTCACCTCGCCGATCACCTTCATCAAACGCCCCGCGTTGTGGCTGGAACTGATCACCCGGTACCGGGGGACGATCACGGTCGCGCCGAACTTCGGGTACGAGCTGGCCCTGCGCCGTGTCACCGACCGGCAGATGGAGGCGCTGGACCTGTCGTCGCTGAGGGTCGTCAAGAACGGCGCCGAGCCCGTCCGGGCGGCGACGCTGGAGGCGATGACCGAGCGGTTCGGGCCGGTCGGCTTCCGGCCCGCCATGTGGATGCCCTGCTACGGGATGGCCGAGACGACGCTGCTCGTCACCGGTGCGCCCCTGGGCGGCGGCCCCGTGGTCCGCGACTTCGACGCCGAGGCCCTCACCCGCGACGAGGCCGTCGCCCGCGGCGCCCAGAAGGGCGACTCCCCGAACGGCGACTCCCCGAACGGCAGTGCCGGGAAGGGGGTCAGGCGGCTCGTCAGCAGCGGGCGCCCCGTCACCCTGGACGTCCGGATCGTCGCCCCGGAGACGCGCGCCGAGCGGCCGGAGGGACGCGTCGGCGAGATCTGGGTCCGCGGCGGCAGCGTCGCCCAGGGCTACTGGAGAAGTCCCGAGGAGAGCCGGACGACGTTCGGCGCGCGCACGTCCGCGGACGAGGGCCCGTTCTTACGGACGGGCGATCTGGGATTCATCGCCGACGGCGAGCTCTATGTCACCGGCCGGATCAAGGATCTGATCATCGTCAACGGCCGCAACATCCACGCGCACGACATCGAGGAGGCGGCGCGGGCCGCCCATCCTGCCGCGCTGGTCGGCGCCGCCTTCGCGATCGACCCCGACATCGACCCGGACATCGACTCCGGCGTCGACGCGGGCGCCGGTGGGCCGGTCGACGCGAGCCGGGAGCAGGTCGTCGTCGTCCAGGAGATAAGCACGCGGGCCGCCGCCGGAACGCCGCTGGACGAGCTCGCGTCCCTCATCAAGACCCGTGTCGCCCGCGCCTTCGAGCTGCCCGCGGTGAGCGTCGTGCTGGCCGCGCGCGGCACCGTCAGGCGGACGACCAGCGGCAAGATGCAGCGCCGGCTGACCCGGGAGGCATTCCTGAACGGGGAGATCACCGGGCTCGCCGGCGACCTGGAACCGGGCGTCGCGGAGCTTCGCCGGGTGCGCGCATGAGCGCGGACCGGGCGATTTCGAAGATCGTGAAAATTCGGGCTGACCAATCCTAGTCAAAATGATGACTAATCATGTCGTTGTCTGCTAACGTCGGGCATCACCCTGAGTCAAGGCGGGGAGAGAAGGCCGATGGCGCTACGTCACGCGGTGCTGGCGGCGCTGCTCGACGGCGAGTACAGCGGCTACCAGCTGGCCAAGATCTTCGATTTGTCGGTCTCCAACTTCTGGCATGCCGTACCGCAGCAGCTCTATTCGGAGCTGTCGAGGTTGGAGACGGAAGGCCTGATCAGCGGACGGCAGATCATCCAGCACGACCGTCCCAACAAACGCGTGTACACCGTCACCCCGGCCGGGGTCGACGAGCTCGAACGGTTCGCCGCGGTCCCCGCCAAGCCGGGGATCATCCGCGAGAACCTGCTCGTCATGGTCCAGGCCGTGGACCACATCTCCGCCGCCTCCGTCATCGCGCAGCTCGAGGACCGGGCGGTGGCCTCCGCCGCCAAGGTCGAGGTCTTCGAACGCACCCTGAAGCACCTGCGCGGCGACCTGGACGAGGAGACCTTCCTTCGCACCGGGTCCCCACTCGGCCCGTACCTCACCTGCCTGCGAGGCCGCCGCTTCGAGCAGGAGAACTACGAGTGGTTCACCAGCACCGCCCGGCTGCTGCGCGCCCGGGCGGGCACCCAGGCCGAGGGAGGCGACGCGTCATGACCGCGCCGCGTCCCTCGCGCACCGTGCCCCCGTCCGCCCGAACGGCGGCGCCGGCACCATCCCCCCATGCCCGCGGCCTCGCACCCCGGCCGGGCCGCATCCGGGCGACACGCCTTAGTCAAGGAGGCGTTCATCATGTCGGGCGAACACCACACCATCGAACTCCCTAGCACCCTGGCCACCACCACACCACCGCACGGCCTGCCCACCATGGACGAGCCCGCCCCGCTTCTGCTGGGCGAGCTGACGCTGCCCGCCGAGCGGGAGTCCGTCCCGCGCGCGCGGCGCTTCAGCCGGTCCGTCACCACCGCGTCCGGCATCGGGCACGTCGCCGACGACGCCGAGGTCCTGGTGTCCGAGCTGGTCACCAACGCCGTCCGGCACGCGCCGATCCCCGGCTCCGCGCTGTGCCTGCGGCTGCTGCGCGCCGGCACCCGGCTCCGCATCGAGGTGCACGACCAGAGCGCCGCCGTCCCCAGGGAGCGGCCGGTCGACCTCATGGAGGAGACGGGACGGGGCTGGTTCCTCGTCGCGGTCATGGCCGACCGGCACGGCACCGACCACACCGCGTCCGGCAAGTCGGTCTGGTGCGAAGTGCGCGCCTGGCCGCGGGACGAGCACCCCGGTCACTGAGCACCTCCCGCGCACCCCGGTCCGGCGATGGGACGTGCCATGCCTGCTGAGTACCACCGCCCCCCGGACTACTACCGGTGGGACGGCCGACGCATCACGGCCGAGGAGGCCCAAGGGCTGCTGCTCGACGTGCGGGGACGCCTGCTCGCGCAGGACGTCATCCGCGTCGGCGCCGTCGTCGTGGTCGTCTCGACCTGGTTCACCGTGATCGATCTCGGGCTCGCGGCGAACGGAAGGCCGCTGCTATGGCAGACGATCGTGTCCGATCACGCGATGCACGCGGACATCGGGCAGTACACCACGCGGGAGAAGGCCGTGCGCGGGCACGCGCAGGCCGTCTCCATGATCACCAGCCGGCTGCGCGGCCTGGTCGCCCGCGCCGCGCTGGACGAGGCGCGCCCCTGACCCCCGCGCCCCCCTGACCCCCGACACACGGGCCGCGACATCCGGCCCGTCCCCGGCTTGAGGTAGTGATCTGATGACCTCGAAGACACCCCGCGACGGCGCGTCCGGCGGCAGCACCCGGCGGAGGCGCCCCATCCGGCTGCGGATCACGGCTTTGCTGCTGGTCCCGCTGGTGTCGCTCATCGCCCTGTGGGCGTTCGCCGCGAACATCACGCTCGGCGACGCCTTCGACAAGTACGACTTCTCGACGACGTACGAGAAGATGGGGCTTCCCGGCATCTACCTGGTGAACCAGCTCCAGGCGGAACGCTCCCTCAGTGTCGTCGCGCTGAGCACGCGCAGCCCCGCCGACAGGCAGAAGCTCGGTGGGCAGCGCGCCCGGGTGAGCGCGGTCGAGAAGGCGTTCCGCGCGACCGCGCTGTCGCCGGAGGCGAGGGACGCCGCGCAGCCGGAGACCAAGCAGCGGCTCGCCGAGGCGATCAAGGCGCTGGACCGGCTGCCGCAGCTGCGCGCCCAGGTCGACGCGGGCACGGCCCAGCCGCTGGAGGTCATCAACTCCTACAGCACCGTCCTCGACCAGGTCATCACGGTCTTCGACGGCCTGGTGACGGTCAACGACGTCGCCATCCTCACCCAGGGCCGGGCGCTGATCGGCATCGGCAACGCCCGCGCCTACATGCTGCGGGAGGACTCGCTCGTCACCGCGGCACTGGCGCGCAACGGGCGGTTCACCCAGGCCGAGCACACCGCGTTCGTCCAGTGGGCGGCGGAGGGACGGCGCGAGTTCGACGCCGGGCTCGCCGACCTGAACGGGCAGATCCGCGGGCCGCTGGAGAAGCTGGCCTCGTCCGAGGGCTACCGGCGGTACCGGGCGGCCGAGACGGCGATCGTGAACGCGCGCGGCGACCGGCTGCCGGCCGAGGCCGCGGACTGGCAGGCCACCACGCAGCTGCTGTCGCAGGCGTGGGCGCAGAAGGTCACCGAGGCGAGCCTCGCGCTCAACGAGCTGGCCAAGCCGATCGGTGAGCGGATCGTCCTGCGGCTCGTCCTCGCCGGCGGGTTCGGGCTGCTCGCCGTGATCGCGTCGATCATCCTGTCGCTGCTGGCCGCGCGCAGCCTGTCCCGCGAGCTGCGCGGGCTCCAGCGCGCCGCGCTGAACCTCGCCGAGGACCGATTGCCGGGCGTCGTCGCCCGGCTGCGGCGCGGTGAGGAGGTCGACGTGGACGCCGAGGCCCCGCCGCTCGTCATCGGCAAGAGCAGGGAGGTGGCGCGGGTCGGCGACGCCTTCACGAAGGTGCAGCACACCGCGATCGAGACCGCGGTCCGCGAGTCGTACCTGCGGCAGGGCATCAGCCGCGTCTTCCTCAACGTCGCGTGGCGCAGCCAGTCGCTGCTGCACCGCCAGCTCCGGATGCTGGACGAGATGGAGCGCGGCGCGTCCGACCCGAAGGCGCTCGAAGACCTGTTCCGCCTCGACCACCTCACCACCCGCATGCGCCGGCACGCCGAGGGCCTGGTCATCCTGTCCGGGACGTCCCCGGGCCGCGGCTGGAGCCGCCCCGTGCACGTCGAGGACGTCCTGCGCGCCGCGGTCGCCGAGGTCGAGGACTACACGCGGGTCGAGGTCGTCGTGGTGTCCGGGCAGGCCGCGGTGATCGGCGAGGCCGTCGCCGACATCATCCACCTGCTCGCCGAGCTGATCGAGAACGCGACGGTGTTCTCGCCGGCGCCGACCGAGGTCCTCGTGCGCGGCGAGATGGGCGCGAACGGGTTCGCGGTGGACATCATCGACCGCGGCATCGGGCTCGACCAGTCCGAGCTGGACGCGCTGAACCTGCGGCTGTCGCGGCCCCCGGAGTTCGATCTGGCGGTCACCGACCGGCTCGGCCTGTTCGTCGTCTCCCGGCTCGCCGGACGGCACGGCATCAGGGTCGCGCTCCAGCCGTCCCTGTACGGGGGTGTCAGCGCCGTCGTGCTGATCCCGCGCCGGCTGATCGTGGACGTCGACCAGCCTGAGGACGAAGTCGGAGCCGAAAGCGTTCCGGGGGGCGATGTGGCGGTGGCCGGAAACGGGGCCGCCCCGCAGAACGGGTCCGCCCCGGCGAACGGGATGAAGCCGTGGCCCACGCCGCCGGGGCCCTCGTCCACGACGATGCTCAACGCCCCGGTGTACGACATCGCGCCCGTTCAGGACACGGCGGTGCCGCCCGACGCACCGGCGTCCTACCCCGAATGGATGGAGGACCGGCCGGAACAGAACGCGGCGGTGGGGTTCGACAGCGGCGACCAGACCCCGACGTCGTACGGAACCCCACCGCCGCATGAAACACCCCCGGCGGGGACCCGGCTGCCCGGACCGGCGCCGGTGTTCGACGCGACGCGTCCGTTCCAGGCCGCGGGGCCGCACATCCCCGCCTACGGCCACGACCCCTACGCCGGTCCGGGCCGGTACGAGGCCCCCTCGTCCTTCGGGGAGCAGTCCTTCGGAGAGCAGTCGTTCGGGGAGGCGCAGGTCCAGGCGGCCGGGGGCGGGCGGGCCCCGCTGCCGCGCCGGGTGCGGGGCGGCAACCTGGCGCCCCAGCTGCGCGACCCGACACTAGACCCCGGCGACGCCATCGCCGCCTGGGAGGAACGGTCGGCGGAGGCGTCCCGCGACCTGTTCGCGTCGCTGCAGGCGGGCTGGCTGCGCGGCCGGGACGAGGACGAAGCACCCGCGGACGGACCCGTGGACGGCATGGAGGGAAGATCATGACCCAGCAGGGAGCGGGCACCGAGCTGAACTTTCTCCTCGACGACCTGGTCGACCGGGTCCCGCAGATCCGCAAGGTCGTCGTGCTGTCCCGGGACGGGCTCGTGATGGGCATGTCGCGGGGCGTCGGACGGGAGGACTCCGAGTACCTCGCGGCCCTCGCCGCCGGGTTCCACAGCCTCGCCGTCGGGGCGCGGCCGCAGCTGGACTCCGGCGAGATCCGGCAGACCCTCGTCGAGATGGACAAGGGGCTGTTCTTCGTCGTCCCCGCCGGGGCCAACAGCTGCCTGGCCCTGCTCAGCGAGGTCGGCGCCAACGCGGGCCTGGTCGCCTACGAGATGACGATGCTGGTCAAGCGCGTCGGCAGGCAGCTGTCCACCGGACTGAGACAGGGCGCGCCCGGACCTGGACACAGGTGACCCGGAATGGACCCCAGCGACGTGCCCGGTGCTCCTCGGGGTCCCGGCCGGGAGCGGTGGCTGGACGCCGCCGCCGGACCGATCGTCCGCCCCTACGCGGTGACGCGCGGCCGCACCCGGCCGAGCGGGGAGCCGCTCGACATCGTGGCGATCCTCGTCGCGACCGGCCGGCCGCCGCCCGAGCCCGGCCGGCTGTCGCGCCAGCAGCGCCGGCTGCTGGCGCTGTGCCGGCGTCCGCACGCCCTCGCCGACCTCGCCTCGGACCTGAACCTGCCGCTCGGCGTGATCCGCGTGCTGGCCGGCGACCTGCTCGACTCGGGCCTCGTGGACGTCCAGCGGTGGTCCACGCCGTCCTCGCCGTCCGCGCCGGCCGTCCAGCCGCACACCGATCCGAACCTGCTCAGGAGGGTGCTCGATGAGCTCCGCGCGCTCTGATCTCGACGAAGTCGAGGAGACCGACGACCGGGCGGACGGCCCGCGCGTCGCGCTGAAGATACTCGTCGCCGGCGGGTTCGGCGTCGGGAAGACGACCCTGGTCGGGGCGGTCAGCGAGATCCGGCCGCTGCGCACCGAGGAGGCGCTGACCGACGCGAGCGTCGGCGTCGACGACCTCGACGGCGTCGCCGCCAAGACCACCACCACGGTGGCGATGGACTTCGGCCGCATCACCCTGCGCGACGGCGTCGCGATCTACCTGTTCGGGACGCCGGGACAGGAGCGGTTCTGGTTCATGTGGAACGAGCTGTCGCGCGGCGCGCTCGGCGCGGTCGTGCTCGCCGACACGCGGCGGCTGATGGCGAGTTTCGCCTCGATCGACTACTTCGAGCGCAAGGGCACGCCGTTCATCGTCGCCGTCAACTGCTTCGACGACGCCGACCGCTATGACCCGCCGGAGATCCGGACGGCCCTGGACATCGACCCGCACATTCCCGTCCTGCTGTGCGACGCCCGCCATACGGTCTCGGCGAAACAGGTCCTCGTCTCCCTGGTCGAACACGCCCTCCGCCTGGCCGGCGGCACCCGGCGCCCCTGACCGGCGCGAGGGCGCGGGCATCCGGGAGGGCGGGGGCGCCGTCAGGCGCCGGTGTGCTGCTCGCCGGGTTCCGGCGGGCCCATGACGATCTCGTCCACGCCGACGTCGTGGCCGTCCGCGCATCTGACCTGCGCCGTCACGCGCTCCCCGCAGCGGGCGTGGGTCAGCATGACCTGGCGGCCCTCCTCGTGGGGCAGGTAGGTCTCGCCCCATTCCATGAGGCTGACCAGGGTGGGCGCGAGGTCCAGGCCCATCTTCGTCAGGTGGTACTCGTAGCGTGTGCGCTGCCCGGGTTCCTGGTAGGGCTCCCGGACCAGCAGGCCGGCGTCGACCAGATGGCGCAGCCGGGCGGTGACGGCCGATTCGGTCATGCCGAGATTGCGCACGAAGTCGCCGAAACGGTTGGTCCCGAAGAACGCCTCGCTGAGCACCAGGACCGCCGACGGCGGACCCAGTGCGGCCAGTGTTCTCGCGACCGGGCAGTTCTGCATCGACCAGGCGTCGCGGTCGGCGAAGTGCCCCTCAAGTGCGATCGTCACCCGTCCACTATAAACCTGCTGACTTCGCTTGACCAAAGTCAGGTGGCTCGCTAGCCTCCCTGACTATGGTGGAACAAAGTCAGGTGCGCACGGGGCCGGTGCTCGCGGTGCTCTCCGTCGCCTCCTTCATGGCGGGCCTCGACCTGTTCATCGTCAACGTGGCGTTCAACGACATCGGCCGCGACTTCGCCGGGGAACCGATGGCCGACCTGTCGTGGGTGCTCAACGGTTACGCGATCGTCTTCGCCGCGCTCCTCGTCCCGCTCGGCAGGCTCGCCGACCGCTACGGCCGCAAGACGGGCCTCGTCCTCGGCCTCACCGTCTTCACCCTCGCCTCCCAGGCGTGCGCCGCCGCCCCGTCCCTGTGGTGGCTGGTCGCCTTCCGCGTCGTGCAGGCCGCGGGAGCGGCGGCGCTCATCCCCACCAGCCTCGGCCTCCTGCTGTCGGCGTTCCCGGCGGCACGGCGCGGCGGCGCCGTGCGGATCTGGTCCGCCGCCTCCGCGCTCGCCGCCGCGGCGGGGCCGGCGGTCGGCGGCGTCCTCGTCGACGTCTCCTGGCGCTGGGTGTTCGAGGTCAACGTCCCCATCGGGATCATCGCGGTGCTGCTCGCGCTCCGCCTCGTCCCCGACTCCCGCGAAGGCGTCACCGCCCGCTTCCCCGACCTGCCCGGCACCGCCGTGCTGACCGGCGCCGTCGCGCTGCTGGCGCTCGGCCTCGTGCGGATCAACGACTGGCCGGGCGAGCGGACGACCGTCGTCGTCGGCGCCGCGCTGCTCGGCCTCGCCTGGTTCTGGCTGCGCTCGCTGCGGCACCCCGCGCCGGTGATCGAACCCGCGCTGCTCGCCGTCCGCACCTTCTTCTGGTCGAATGCCGCGGTCCTGCTCTTCACCGTCGCGTTCGCCGCCAACCTGCTGATCGGCGTGCTGTGGATGCAGCAGGTCTGGCACTACTCGCCCATCAGGACCGGGCTCGCCGTCGCGCCCGGCCCCCTGATGGTCCCCGTCATGGCGCTCATCGCCGGGCGCATGGCCGCCGCACGCGTCCCCGTCGGACTGATCACCGCCGTCGGGTGCATGCTGTGCGCGTTCGGCGTCGTCATGATCGCGATGAGCCTCGGCCCGGCACCGGCCTACGCGTCCGAGATGCTGCCGGGCTGGCTCATCGGCGGGACGGGCGTCGGCCTCGCCCTCCCCACCATCCTGTCCGCGGCCGCCGTCGACCTGCCGTCCCACCGCTACGCCACCGGCAGCGCCGTGGTCAACATGAGCCGGCAGATCGGCACCGTCCTCGGGGTCAGCCTGGCCGTCGCCGTGCTCGGCACCCCGCACGGCTACCCCGACGCGCACACCGCCTACGTCCACGCCTGGCTGACGGTCGGCGGGTTCATGGTGATCGCAGCGATCGCCGCCCTTGGCATGACCCCGCGCCGCCCGCAGCCGACCCGCCCCGTCCCCGAGCCAGAAACGGAAGTGATCGCCGGCGCCTCTTGAAACCCCTCGAAGACTCGGGAGACGGGCGAAGCCTTGACCCGGACCGCAAGGCCCGGTTCGTCCGAACCCCGCACAGCAGGCACCTCATCCGGAGAGGTGCCTGCTGTATTTGATCGTGGTCATGGTCGCCCTGGGCGGGTGTCGCGGTGCCCGAGGGCGGTCAGCGCTCCGGGCCGAGGCGCGCCCAGACGGTCTTCCCGGACGCATGGCGCCACTGCCCCATGTCCTGGGTGAGGGCGGCGACTAGGCGCAGCCCGAAGCCGCTCGCACGCTGCGGGTCCGGTTCCCTGGGCTCGGGGGGATCCTGCGAGCCGTCGCCGACTTCCACCAGCACACCGTCGTCGTGGAGGAGGGTGAGCTGGAGCGAGTGGAGCCCGCCGCCGTGCAGGATGGCGTTGGTGACCAGCTCGGTCACGATCAGGGCGGTGTCCTCTCGCAGCGGGTTGCGCCACCCGGCGAGGATCTCGTCACTCCAGGACCGCGTGTCCGTCACGGTGGCGAGACGGGTTTCGGTGACCGGCCAGGTGATCTTCGCGAACGAGCCGGGCCGGTCGGACGATCGGGCCGGAAGGGTGAGGCAGGGTTCTTCGGTGTTCATGTCACCACCTGGGCCGTAGTACAAGGCGTGCCGATTACTCTCCAGACGCTAACTTTGCGGCGGCCTGAGACGCCCATGTGCAAATCGCTCGGTCGTCGCCCGATGGTGTGCAAGGTGGGAAGTCCCGGTGAGAGGGGCGGAGGGCGATTCAGAACGTGTGGGCGTACGCCTCGGGCGGAAACGAGTCCTTGGCCGCCAGGTCGTCGGTCAGCAGCGCCAGGTAGAGCTGGGCGCGGTTGCCGATCCAGCTCAGCGGAAAGTCCAGGATGGCCTCCGCCCGGGCGAGCCGTTTGCTCAGCGTGTTCCGGTGGATGCCCAGCTGCGCGGCGGTCTCGGAGAGTTCCCCGTGCAACGCCAGCCAGGTGCGAACGGTCTGCCGGAGCCTGCCGTCCGGGTCCGCGTCCCGGAGCGGTTTCATCACGCTGGCCGCCCAGGACACGCTCTCCCGGATGTCGAGCAACCAGACCAGGCAGTCCTTGCCGACGTCGAGCGGGTCCCCGTACGGATGGTCGGTCCGGCCGGCCCGGTCGATGATCTGCAGCGCCAGATAGAGGCGCACGCGCACGCATTCGTCGTCGAGGTCGCCCTGAAGCAGTCCCGCGACACGGACGATCCTGCGCCGGATCGTCTGGGGCGCCATGCCCAGCGCGGCCGACGTCTGGCTGATGCGGCCGTGGCATTCCAGCCAGGCCCGGAGGGTGCGCAGCAGCGACTGCTCGGCGTCGTCGGCGTCCGTCACCGGCCGGAGCAGTGTCGCGGCCCACACCAGCAGTTCCCCGTGCGGGATCAGCCGCAGCAGCCGCTCCTCCGCCAGTTCACCGAACGACATCAGCGTCGTGCCGATGGCGCAGGCCGCACGCAGCGCGTGATCCGCCTCCTCGTACGCGGCCCGGAACTCCTCCAGCGGCATGGGGTCGCTCTTCCCGACCCGGACGTTCTGGTCCCGCATCTCCGAGATGCGGTCCCGCAAAAGGCGTCCGGTGGCGGCGTCGTCCCGCACGCAGAGGACGATCTCGTCGTCGACCCGGGTGACGATCGCGGGCTCGTGGAAGCGGGACGCGAGACGCCAGAGGTGATGGCGCAGCGCGCCGCGCACCGGCCCCGGTGCCGACACCCGGTAGACCCGGACCGGCTCCGCGGGCAGCCCGCCCGGCATCGTCCTGGACGCCTTGTCGACCTCTTCGTCGAGCAGCAGCTGGAGAACGGCGTTGTGCAACCGCTCCTCGGCCTCGTGCAGCCGCCGCGCCGCGTTGATGTGGATCACGGCCAGCGAGGCGGCGGCGTTGGTCACCGCGACCGCGTCCGCACCGGCGTCCGCCGGCATGGCGGCGACGAGGATCACGTCCGCCTCGTTCTCGCCGACCGTCTGCAGGAGCACCGTGTCGTCGCCGATCCGGCTGACCAGACTCCCGGCCGTGCCGCGCCGCCACAGCTCGGTCAGCGGCTCCGTCAAGGCGGTGACCTGGGCGGCGGCCTCCCGCGGATGTGCGCGCACCACGGCGTTCAGCCGGTCGACGAGCAGGACCCGCCCGCCGGGGCCGAGCTCGTGGGCGAGCTGGCGGGTCAGCCCCTCCATTCCGCCGGAGGCGGCGCTGCTGAGACGCTGCACAGCCGCCACCCGGTTGCGCAGGCTGGCGAGTTCGGTGGACGGAGCCCGGTCGGTCATGATGTCCGAGGTTCAGGTCGCGCGCTTCCGAGCGCAACAGTCGACGACGGAAGCCCGGTCACGAATGTGAGTCTTCTCCCACGTAGAGCCTACGCCACGGCAGCCTTCCGCTGGGCTAGTCCTTCTCGTAGGCCAGCAGGTCGCCCGGTTGGCAGTCGAGTTCCCGGCAGAGGGCGCTGAGGGTGGTGAAGCGGATCGCCTTGGCGCGGCCGTTCTTCAGGATGGAGAGGTTGACGGGGGTCACGCCCACGCGTTCGGCCAGTTCTGTCAGGGTGAGACCGCGTTCGGCGAGGAGGGCGTCCAGGTGGACGGTGATCTGGTGGGGGTCCTCGGGGGGCATCAGACCAGGCCCTCGGTGTCGGCGCGCAGGCGGGTGCCGTGGCCGAACGCGCCGGCCAGCGCGGCGACGAGGATGGACAGCACGACGGTCGACGCCGACAGCGTGTACCCGGACACGACCTCCTTGGTGAGGGGAGTGCCGCTGATCAGGGCCTCCGTGGTGATCGTGTCGAGCGCGGGGACGGCGGTGCCGGTCAGGATGAGGGCGACGGCGATGCCGTAGAGGCGGTACACGTTCGCCGGGACGAAGACGTCGCCCGTGCGGAACGTCGTGGCCATCCGCATGAGAATGGAAAGGATCACGAGGATCAGGCCGGCGTGGACGATCTGCGGGGCGGCGAAGAGGACGCGGTCCCAGAGGGCCGGGTCGGTGAAGGCCAGTTCGGCCTGGTGGGTGCCGCGCAGGGTCGCCCCGCCGGACTGAAGGTGCGGCACCTGCGCGGCGGTGTCGAGACGCACCTCGCGCGTGTCGATGGGGGGCAGGGGCCCGGTCACCCCGAGGAGCGGGAAGAGGGCCTGGAAGAGGCCGACCAGCAGGAGGCCGAGCCCGATGACCAGTTCCAGGACATGGCTGTCCACCCGAGTCCAGCGGAAGGCCGTGGTCATGACGTGTCTCCTTGAGCAGCGGCATATCGTTTTTCGATAGTAACGATAAACGATATGCCGCTGTCAAGCCCTCAGCCCTGGAGTGCGGTGAGGATGACCAGGACCAGGGTGACGACCGCGAAGAGGCCGTGGCCGAGGACGACCGGGACGGGGAAGGAGCTCTCGGGGGCGGCGCCGGCCTGGGCGGAGCCCGGGGCGCCCGCGGCGCGGACGGACGGCGTGCGGGCCACGGTCAGCCAGCGGGCGAACATGACGAAGCCGAGCAGCGCCACCGGCAGCAGGATGCCGAACGCCGTCCAGGCCAGCGCGCCGGTGTCGGTGAACAGGTAGACGATCCAGACGACGAGGCCGGCGGCGGCGAGCAGGAAGTGGCCGAAGATCACCGGGACGGGGAGCCGGGAGTTCCCGCCCCGGACCCCGCCGCGCGCGATCCAGGTGCCGAGCATGTAGAAGCCGCCCAGGGCGGTGACGAGCCAGGTGACGAGTGCGGCGATGTTCATGGTGTTCCTCCATGGTCGGCGTTGGGACGTGGCGTGCGGGCGAAGCCCTCGGCCTGGGTTCTCTCGTCGGCGACGCGCACGCCGTAGCGGTAGGCGAGCTTCCCGCCGAGGAACCCGGACACGGCGAGGCACGCGAGCGACAGGGCGGAAAGCGCGATTCGACCTGGCCCGACGGCTCCAGTGACGTCCCCCATCCGCCAGCCGAACCCGATCGCGTAGGCGAGGGTCACGGCGAGGTTCAGCGACATGTGGACGAGTGCTGTGCGGAACGCGAGCGTCCCCGGCGCGATGGCGAGCAGATCCAGGAAGCCGGCCGCCGCGGCGGCGAACGCGCCGATGACGCCCAGGCCGATGAGCCACAGCGACCCCTTGGCCAGGAAGTCCGGGTCATCGGCCAGATGCGAGGCGATGTCGAACACGAGGCTGCCCGTCCACGCCCCGATCGGCACCGTCACGAGGATCGGGTGCAGGGGATGGCCGTAGCTCCCGGCGAGCGAACTCACCGGCTGTTTCGCCCGGTGCTGTGGATCGTCCATGGCGCCTCCTATTTCACCAACAAGTATTGGTGTTATAGCAGGAGGACGTCAACAGGGTGCTGCTGGCTGGGGCGCTGTCCTGTTTCGGGTAGCTTTCTGGGCGTTATGGAGATCGCGCGTTAGGGTGGTGGCGTGACCTCAGACTCCGCCGGGCTGGAGGCCGCCGCCATCCTCAGCGACGACCTGCGGCGCGGGATGTACGCGTTCATCCGTTCGGCCAAGGCGCCGGTGACCCGGGACGAGGCCGCGGCCAGCGTCGGCATCTCCCGCAAGCTGGCCGCGTTCCATCTCGACAAGCTCGTGGACGCGGGGCTGCTGCGCGCCCGCTACGGCAGCCCGGCCGGGGTCCGGCGGGTGGGCCGGGCGCCGAAGGTGTACGAGCCGTCCGGTCTCGATGTGCGGGTCAGCATCCCGCAGCGCGAGCACGGTCTGCTGGCGAGCATCCTGCTGGACGCGGTCCGTGGCCAGGCAGAGGGGGAGAGCGGGCAGGACGCGGCGCTGCGGGCCGCCGGCGAGCGCGGGCGTGCGCTCGGCGAGGCGGAGAGCCGTCCCGTCCGGGGCGGGCGGCTGGGCCCGGAACGCGCCCTCACCTGCGCGGCGGAGATCCTGGCACGGCACGGGTTCGAACCCGACCGGGAGGGGCCGACACGGCTGCGGCTGCGCAACTGCCCGTTCCATCCGATGGCCGCGGACGATCCCGACCTGGTGTGCGGTGTGAACCACGCGTTCCTGTCGGGCATGGTGGACGGTCTCGGCGCGTCCAGTGTCGAGGCCGCGCTCGCCCCCCACTCCGGTTACTGCTGTGTGGAGTTCGGCCCGCGCGACGGCTGACAGGAGTCCGGTGGGCTCTCCAGCGCGCTCAGTTCGGTGTTCAGGCGGTCGAGGACCGGCGCGAGGCTGCGCAGTTCCGCGAGGTGGACCCGGGCCAGCTCGGCGAGCACCCGGTCGGCGGTGGTCGTCAGCCGTACCCGCATCACCCGGTTGTCCGCGGGGTCGCGCTCGCGTTCGACGAGGCCCGCGTTCTCGGCCCGGTTGATCAGCTCGACGGTGCTGTGGTGCCGCAGGAGCAGGTAGTCGGCCAGCTCGCCGATGGTGGGGGGACGTCCGGCGCCGTGGCCCTTGACGGCGAGCAGCAGCTGGTGCTGCGCCGGGGTCAGCCCCGCCGCGCGCGCCGCCTCCTCGCTCCACCGCAGAAAGCGGCGCAGCCCGGTGCGGAAGGCCAGCAGAGCGGTGAAGTCCTCCTGGCTGAGCTCCTGCACGCGCCCCCCGTCCGTGCCGGCCTGCGGTGCCTCGATGGTACGGGGCGCTAGGGGGTCGCGCGGTCGAGGATCAGGTGGAGCTCTTCGGCGCGGTCGTCGGTGATGCCGCCCTCGCGGGTGCGGGTGGCGATCTTGTTCTGCAGGTAGGTGATGTTCGCGCGGACCCGCTGGCGGGGGCCCCGGCCCTCGTCGAGCATGCCCTCGATCACGTTGGTGAGGTCGAGACCGACGTCGTCGCGGACATCGCCGACGGCGACGCCCTGGTCGACGGAGCGGCGCAGCTTCAGGAGGGCGTCGTGGATGTTCGCCATGGGAGCGCCCATGGGCGGGTCCGGCGTTTCCGACCGGGGCGGGTCCGGTGTCTCGGACGGGGACGGCTCGGGTGTCGGCGGGGGCGGTTCGGGCGTGGACGGCGGGGCCGTCGCGGACGGAGACGCCGCCTGGAGGGGGAGCAGGCTCCCGGCCGAACGGTCGCGGCTGGAGAGCGTGTCGCCGATGGTGGCGACCAGGGTGCTCGCGGCGATGATCGTGGCGACGACGCCGGCGAGCGCGAGCCAGGGGAGGCGGAACGCGCGCGGCGGGCGGGCGAGCTCCTCGCGCCGCCATTGCGTGGGGGGCCGGTCCTCCGTCATGTCTGGATCGTCGCGAGGACGCGGTTCAGGTCGTCCGCGACGCCGGGGGTCAGCCCCCGTTCCCGCTGCCGGGTGACGATCTTGTCGTGCAGCTGGGTGACGCGGCCGCCGACGTCGACGTTCGGGTCGGAGTTGAGATCGTTCTCCAGGTTGGTGATGACGTTGTTGAGATCGACGGCGACGTCGGAGCGGATCTCGCCGGAGGCGTATCCGCGGCTCACGATGGGGCGCAGCCGTCCGAGCGCGTCGGACACCCCGGTGTCCGGGACGGCCGGGTCCGGGACGGCCGGCTCGGTCCGCGGCGGCGTCGTGCGGGGCGCGGGGACGGCGTTGGCCGGCGTGGACGGCGGGACGGTGCCGGGGGACCGCGGCGCCGACGCCAGGATCGCGGCGGCGGCCGTGCCCGGGATCGTCAGCACGAGGGCGACCGTGGCGAGCCGGACGCCGCGGCGGCGGTGCCGGGGGCGCGGCCGCGGGGGCAGTGCCCTGGTCCGGTGGTCGTTCGGCGGGGCCGTGCCCGCCGGGCTCCCCGGCGCCGCGAAGACCGCGCTCGGCGGTTCGTCGTCGCGGGCGAGGAGGTCGGCGATCTCCGTGGCGGACGGAGGGTCGGGGCTCAGGCAGCGGGCGGCGAGCGCGGACAGCGCCTCGGACGTTCCGGGCGCGAGGCAGGCGCTGAGGATCGTGCCGAGCGCGCGGACGTCGGCGGTCTCGACCTCGGCGGCCCGGACGAGGCTCGTGTCGCGGCCCGCGGACGTGCGCGCGCTGCGGACGATCCCGCCGATGCCGGTGTCGACGACCTTCACCTCGCCGCAGCAGAGCATGACCTTGCCCGGCTTCAGGTCGCCGTGCACCACGTCGGCCGTGTGGGCGGCGTCCACCGCACCGGCGATCTGGCCGCAGACGTCGGACGCCTCGGACGCGGTGAGCGGGCCGCGCCGGAGCCGGTCCGCGAGGGTCTCGCCGTCCAGGAACTCGGTCACGACGAAGGACGTGAGGCGCCCGGCCGCGTCCCGGGTCTGGTCGCTGTCGTAGACCGTCTCCAGCACCGCGTGGGACAGCCCGGCGGCGCGGTTCACGCCCTCCTGGAAGGTGCGGTGCAGGTCTCCGCGCGCGGGCGTCAGGAGCTTCACCGCGACGGGACGGCCGAGCAGTTCGTCCCAGGCGCGCCAGACCTCCATCGTTCCGCCGTCGTCCAGGCGCTCCACGAGGCGGTAGCGCTCCGTCAGCCGCAAGCCCGATTCCACTCGACGTCACCTTCGTCGCACTCCGGTGCCGGGCGTGGTCCCCGGCGCGTCAGGAGGTACGCGCCGCCCGCCCGGGAAGTTCGACCGGACCGCGGGACGGGCCGATAGCGCTTTCTGCGGTAATGCGGACCGGAACATCAATTGGATCATTCGTCAGTTGTCTTGATGTTGAGATTTGAAGGTCCAGCTGACAGGATCTGAACGCCGATGACCCCTGATGGCGGGCTGGGGTGACCATGACCGAAAATTCCATTGTCGTGCCTGTTGTGCTGCTGGCTCTGGCGGCGGTCCCGGGTCTGCATTTCGATATGACGCGCGGCCGCCGGGAGCGGTCCCGGCGGGAGAACGCGCCGAGATTCTCCCGCGTGGTCATCGCGGGCACGGTCGTCACGACCATCACGCTGATCCTGCTCGGTGCGCTGGGCCAGAGCTCCATGCCGAACCTGCGGCACATCCTGGACGAGAGCGGCACGCCGCCGATGACGCCACTTCTGGCGGCCTGGTCGGTGGGCTGTTTCCTGACGCTTTCGCTCACCCTGTCGTCGCTGGTCGCGGCGGTTCTCGTGCGACTTGAGAATCGGCCCGGGCCATTTCCCGCGGCCCGTCAGGTGACCGGTTCGCGAGACGACTATACGGATCGCGAAGTCGAACTCGAAATCACGCTGAACAGCGGAGAGACCTTTCGGGGACTGCTCGGGGAGGAGTCGGTGGCGCGCGGGACCGAGCCGCGTTTCATCACCCTGTGCGGCCCGATCTTCCAGCTGGACGGGCACGGGAAACCGCTGCCGCTGGACGCACTGCACTGGGACCGGATGGTGGTCCCGACCAGGGCGGTCACGAGCGTGCTCGTGCGCCCGGTCGAGGAACAGCCGCCGCCACCGCCGACGCTCCGGGGCGTCCCGTCGCGGCATTCCGCGCCGCGGATGCACCTGGGCGACCAGCTGAAGATCCTCGTCGAGCAGTGCTACGAGTACCGGCTGACGCCGGGCCCGCTGGCGAAGCTCCTCGCGCTGGAGCTGGTGGTGATCGCGCTGGTCGGCGCGGTGACCAGCGCGATCACCTGACTCATACCCGGCTCGGCGACCGTTCGGCGCGCCACGCGGCGAGCAGCTCGCGGAGGGTCTCCTCGTAGCGGGCGATGTTCGCGGTCTTGACGTCCTCGTACCCGCGGATCATGTCGGGCAGCTCGGCGATCCGCACCGCCGTGTCGTGGCGGCCGGCGTCCAGCCCGGCGACCAGCTCGTTCACCACTGCCACGTACCCGGTGACGAGGCGGCGCTCGGCGCGGCGCTGCGCGGTGGCGCCGAACGGGTCGAACGGGGTGCCGCGGAGTCGGCGCATGGCCCGCAGCGCGTGGAACGCCGGGCGCGCCGAGCGGCCGAGCGCGATCTTCTTGTCCAGGCCGATCGCCCGCAGCAGCGGCGGGTGCAGCATGTACGCGACGGTGGAGCCGGGGCCGAACCGCTCCTCGACGTTCCGGGTGAGCTCCGGGTCGAGGTGCAGGCGGGCGACCTCGTACTCGTCCTTGTAGGCCATCAGCTTGTGCAGGTTGCGCGCCACGGCGACCGCGAGCCGCTGCCCGCCGGCACCCGCCTGTTCCTCCGCCTCGGCGACGCGCAGGACGGCGTCCAGGTACCGCTTGGCGAGCGCCAGGTTCTGGTACGCGGCGAGGTCCGGGACGCGTATCCGCAGGACGCGGGCCAGTTCTCCCTCCGGGTCGGCCGCGTCGACGAGGTTCATCGCGGCCGGCGCGGTGCTGTCCAGCGGTCGCGGGGTCGCCTTCGCCGCGGTCGGCTCGGCCGCCTGGTCCGGTTCGAGGACGAGGCGGCGGCCCGCCCGGAACGCCTGGATGTTCGCCTCCGCCTGGACGCCGTTCAGCGTGAGCGCCTCCTCGATGGCCCGCGCGGACAGCGGCAGCAGCCCCGACTGGTAGGCGGCGCCGACGACGACGAAGTTGGCCGTGGTCGTGGCGCCGAACCAGCGTTCGGCGAGCGCGAGGGCGTCGAGCGCGACCAGCCGGTCCGCGCGGGTGTGGTCCGCGATCCGCTTGACGAGGGACGCGCTCGGCGGCAGCGACGCCGAGATGTCGACGATCATCCGCCCGGTCGGGACCTCGCTGGTCGACACGACCGCGGTGGTGCGGTCCGGGGCGCAGCGGCGCAGGTTCGTCTCGGACGTCCCCGCCAGGGAGTCGAAGACCAGGTAGGCGTCGGCGCCGCCCGCGCCGACCATCCCGGGCCGGTCACGGTCGGCGGGCCCGATGCGCAGGTGCGAGACGACAGCGCCGGCCTTCTGGCTGAGCCCGGTCTGGTCGAGCGAGCGGGCGTGCCGCCCGTCGATGAGGGCCGCGGTGGCGAGGACCTGGTTGACGGTGACGACCCCGGTGCCGCCGATGCCGACGAGGAGGACGTCCGCCGACTCCGGCCGCGAGGCGGGCTCGGCCGGCTCGGCGATCTCCGGCATCGGCCGGGCGGCCTTCCTCTTGCCGGGGATGACGGTGACGAACGAGGGGCAGTCGCCGTCCACGCAGGAGTAGTCCTTGTTGCAGGACGTCTGGTTGATCTGCGTCTTGCGCCCGAACTCGGTCTCGACCGGTTCGACGCTCAGGCAGTTCGACTTGGTGCCGCAGTCGCCGCAGCCCTCGCAGACCGCCTCGTTGATCAGCACCCGGGTCTGCGGATCGGGCAGGAGGCCGCGCTTGCGCTTGCGCCGCGTCTCCGCCGCGCACGCCTGGTCGTACAGCAGCACGGTCACGCCGGGGATCTCGCGGAGCTCCCGCTGGACGGCGTCGAGGTCGTCGCGGTGCCGGACCTTCACGCCGGGCGCCCAGTCCGTTCCGCGCGGGTGGCGGGACGGGTCGTCCGCCACCACCGTGATCTTCGTGACGCCCTCGGCGTGCAGCATCCGGGTGATCGCGGCCGGGTCGGAGCCGCCGTCGGCGTCCTGCCCGCCGGTCATCGCGACGGCCGCGTTGTAGAGGATCTTGAAGGTGATGTTCGTGCCGGCCGCGACCGCCTGCCGGACGGCGAGGCTGCCCGAGTGGAAGAACGTCCCGTCCCCGAGGTTCTGGAACATGTGCCCGGTGTCGCTGAACGGGGCCGCGCCGACCCACATCGCGCCCTCGCCGCCCATCTGCGTCGTGCCGATGCCGCGGTCCTGGAAGACCGTCATCACGTGGCACCCGATGCCGCTCGCCGCGACCGACCCGTCCGGGACGACGGTCGACCGGTTGTGCGGGCAGCCGGAGCAGAAGTACGGGGTGCGGGTGGCCCCGAGCAGGTTGATCCTGGGCGTGCGGGGCTTCAGCACCGGGTCGCGCAGGTCGACGTGCTCCTCGCCGACGCGGTCGGCGAGGAACCGGGCGAGGGCCCTGGCGATCCGGTCTGCGTCCAGGCCCCCGTCGGGCGGGACGAGACCGGCGCCGTCGACTCCGCGCTTGCCGTACACGGCGGGACGTTCTGCCAGGTCGTACAGCACGTCGCGGATTTGCGTCTCGACGAACGCGCGCTTCTCCTCCACCACGACGATCTCGCGGAGCCCGGTCGCGAACTCCTTGAGCCGGCCCGCGTCCAGCGGGTAGATCATGGCGAGCCGCAGCAGCCGGACGCCGCGCCGGGCCAGTGCCGTGTCGTCCAGTCCGAGGCGGTCGAGGGCCTCGCGCAGCTCCAGGTAGGTGCGTCCGGCGGCGACGAGTCCGATGGTCGCGTCGCCGGCGGCGCCCTCGATCCGGTCGAGGCCGTTCGCGGCGGCGTAGGCTGTGGCCGCCTGCAGCCGGCCCTGCAGGACCTCCGTCTCCAGGGCCGTCGTGTCCTTGAGGTCGACGCCGGGCCTGCGGGTCGGCTTCCACGGGCGTCCCCGCCAGGTGAACTCGGGGAGCAGCGGGGCGGGCACCGGCTCCGCGGTCACGGTCTCGTGCGAGTCGGCGACATCGGTCACGACCTTGAACCCCGTCCAGGCGCCGCTGAACCGGGACATCTCGAACCCGTGCCGTCCCAGCCTGAGCACGTCGCCCACCGACGCGGGGACCAGCACCGGCATGAACGCCTCGGCGAGCGCGCCCTCCGTCGCGGACGGCAGCGTGGACGACTTCGCGGACGGGTCGTCGCCCACCACCGCGAGCACCCCGCCGCGTTCGGACGTGCCGAGCCAGTTCGCGTGCTTGAACGCGTCCAGCGACCGGTCCACGCCGGGCGCCTTGCCGTACCAGAGGCCGAAGACGCCCTGGTAGCGAGGGCCGGGCAGGTGGTCCACCAGCTGCGACCCGTACACCGCCGTCGCCGCCAGCTCCTCGTTCACGCCGGGCACGAACCGGATGTCGTGGCCCTCCAGGAGTTCGGCGTCCCGCATCAGCAGCTGGTCGAGGCCGCCGAGCGGCGACCCCCGGTAGCCGGACACGAACCCGGCGGTCGTCCAGCCGCGGCGGGCGTCCGCGCGCCGCTGGTCGAGCAGCAGCCGGACGAGCGCGTGCACGCCGCCGATCGCGATCCGGCCGCGCTCCAGCTCAAGGCGGTCGCGGAGCGGAGAGGGGGAAACGCTGGTGCTCATGCTTGCATTGAGCCAATGTCGCTGAGCGGTGTGCAAGATGGCTGGGCGATAATTGAGCAGATTGCTCAAGTCAGAACCGAGTTACCCGCCGGAGCTGAGCGTTGTGACCCGTACCACTCTCCTCGACCTGCAGATCCTCCGCCGCCTCGTCGAGCAGCCCCGCATCGGCGTCACGGAGCTGGCCGCCAAGCTCGGAATCGCCCGCAACACCGCGCACGCCCGGGTCGAGCGGCTCGAACGCGAGGGCGTGATCGGGCATCGCGGCCGGGAGGTCGACCTCGGCGCCATCGGGTTCGAGCTCACCGCGTTCGTCACGCTGGAGGTCGCGCAGGGGCGGCTCCGGGAGGCGGCCGTCGCGCTGTCCGCGATCCCGCGCGTCCTGGAGGTGCTCGGCATCACCGGTCAGGGCGACCTCCTGGTGCGGGCGGTCGCGCCGAACGGCAAGCAGCTCCACGAGGTGATCGACTCGATCCTCGCGTGCCCGGGCGTCCGCCGGAGCACCACCTCGATCGTTCTCACGCACCAGGTCCCGTTCCGCGTCGGTCCCCTTCTGGAGGACGAGGAGAAACGCGCCCGTACCCGCTGAACGGCCGGTTCAGGAAAGACGGCGCTTCAGGAAAGACGGCGCCGCATCAGCAGCAGGGCGACGTCGTCCTTGGCCGGCTCGCGCCCGATGAGCGCGGACATCACCGCGGCGCCGACGTTCTCGGGCGGGCCGGCGTACGCCGCCTCGCACAGCTTGGCGATGCCGGCGCGGATCGAGTTGTCCCGCCGTTCGATCAGCCCGTCGGTGTAGAAGCAGAGCAGGGCGCCGGGGGAAAGCTCGATGGTCGTGGTCCGGCGGGGGATCGCTTCGTCCAGGCCGATGAGGACGTCGAAGTCCACGTCGACCGCGTGTGCAGGGTAGCCCGGCTCCGCGAAGACCGGGGGAGGGTGGCCGGCCGAGGAGACCCGGACCCGGCCCTCGGGACCGCACACCGCGTACAGGACGGTGGCCGTCACATCGGGCTCGAAGTGCAGCATCTTCCGGTTGAGCCTGTGCAGGGCCTCGGCCGGACCCGCCGATTCCAACGCGTAGGCGCGAAGGGCGCTGCGCAGCCGTCCCATGACGACGGCGGCCGGCAGCCCGTGCCCGGCGACGTCCCCCATGACGATGCCCGTCTCGCCCGACGGGAGCGTGAAGACGTCGTACCAGTCCCCGCCGACGATCGCCTTGCCCGGACGGTAGCGGGCGGCCATCTCGAGGCCGGGGATCTCCGGCAGTTCCGACGGGATCAGGCTGCGCTGCAGCTCCAGCGCTCCGGCGCGTTCGGCGCGGCTGAGCAGCGACCGCACCGCCATGGCGGCCTGTGCGGCCGCGAGCTGCAGGAACTCCTCTTCCTCCGCGGTGAAGCGGCGCGGGGTGAGCGTCCCGACGTGCATGACGCCCACCAGCCTGCCGCCGCCGACGAGCGGTACGCCGAGCAGGGACCGGAGGCCCCTCTGGACCAGGAGCGGGTTGAAGATGTCGGCGCTCGGCACGTCGGCGATGTGGATCGGCCGTCGCTCGGCGGCCACGCGTCCGGCGAACCCCCGGCCCACCGGGACGTGGGCCGCCTGGCTGACCTCTTCCTCGATGCCCTTCGCGGCGGTCGCCATGAGATCGCGCCCCGCCCTGTCGAGAAGCAGGACCGCCGCGGTGTCCACGTCCAGGACCTCGCGGACGCGTTCGAGGAGGGTGTCCAGGAACTCGTCGACATCCATATGGGCGAACATCTCGTCGGTGATCGCCTGGATGTTCTCCAGTTTCCGGGTGACGCCCTCCAAAGCGCCTGACGCGTTCTCCACCTTCCCACTTTATGGGCGATTTCTGATGATTCACCAGAAGTGCGTGGTCAGTGTGTGATCGCCGTGACGGCGTCACCGGGGCCGGAGGCAACGCCGCACGTCCGCGGCGATCTCCAGATCCTCGCGGGCGGCGATGACCAGCGTGCGGACGGGCGCGCCGGCCGCGGTGAGGTCGGTGTCGCCGTCCGCTCCGGCGTTGCGGCCGGGATCGACGGAGACGCCGAGATAGGCGAGGTCCTCGGCCAGCCGCATGCGCACGGACGGGTCGTGCTCGCCGATGCCGCCGGTGAACACGAGCACGTCGAGCCCGCCGAGGGAGGCCGTCATCGCGGCGGCGCAGGCGCGGAGGCGGTGGTGGAAGACGTCCAGCGCGGCGAGGGCGATGACGTCGCGTTCCCCCGCGAGCTCGCGGACGCGGCGCATGTCGCCCGTCCCCGTCAGGCCGCGCAGCCCGGAATCGCGTTCGAGTGCCCGGCCGACGTCGCCGGGGTCGAGCCCGTGCTTGATCAGCCACAGCGGGATGCCCGGGTCGATGCTGCCCGCCCGGGACGCCATGACCAGCCCTTCGAGCGGGGTGAACCCCATCGTGGTGTCGACCGACCGGCCTTCGGCCACGGCGCACAGGGACGCGCCGGAACCCAGGTGGCAGACGACCATCCGCAGCCCCGCCGGGTCGCGGCCGAGCAGCTCGCCCGTGCGGCGGACGGCGTAGGAGAACGAGAGCCCGTGGAACCCGTAGCGCCGCAGCCCGAACCGCTCGCGCCACTCCGGCGGGAGCGCGTAGGTCGCGGCGGCGTCCGGCAGGGTGGCGTGGAACGCGGTGTCGAAGCAGGCGACGGCCGGGACGTCCGGCAGCTCACCCGTGATCTCCGACAACGCGTGCAGCGACGCCGGCTGATGCAGGGGCGCCAGGTCGGCCAGCTTGTGGAGACGCTCGGTGACCTCGGCGTCGACGCGCACCGGCTCGGTGAAGTCGGTGCCGCCGTGTACGAACCGGACGCCGATCGCGTCCGGGCGCGGCATGCCGGCGACCAGCCCGGCCATCTCGTGGCCCGCGCCCGCGTCCGCGGCCAGGACCGTGTCGTCGGCGTCGAGCAGGCTCACCTTCAGGCTGCTCGACCCCGGGTTGACCGTCAGGACCCGCATCAGTACGGCCACGTCCAGTCGCGGACCTCCGGTGCGTCCTCGCCGTGCTCGCGGGTGTACCCGCGCAGGAAGAGGCGCTGGTCGGCCATGCGCTGCCGGATGTGCGCGACCCGGCCGCCGAGGGACGGGACGCGGTCGATGACGTCCATGACCAGGTGGTAGCGGTCCAGGTCGTTCAGCATGACCATGTCGAACGGCGTGGTGGTCGTGCCCTCCTCCTTGTAGCCGCGGACGTGGAGATGGTGATGTCCGGCGCGCCGGTACGTGAGCCGGTGGATGAGGTACGGGTAGCCGTGGAACGCGAAGATGACGGGCTTGTCAGTGGTGAACAGGGCGTCGTAGTCGCGGTCCGGCATCCCGTGCGGGTGCTCGCTGGGCGGTTGCAGCCGCATGAGGTCCACGACGTTCACGACCCGGACACGCAGTTCCGGGAACAACCGCCTGAGCAGGTCCACGGCGGCGAGCGTCTCCAGGGTCGGGATGTCGCCCGCGCACGCCATCACCACGTCCGGGTCGGAGCCGCCTTCAGTGGACGCCCATTCCCAGATGCCGATACCGCGGGTGCAGTGGGCGATCGCGGCGTCCATCGGCAGCCAGTTCAGCGCCGGCTGCTTCCCGGCCACGATCACGTTGACGTAGTCGCGGGACCGCAGGCAATGGTCGCCGACCGACAGCAGCGTGTTGGCGTCCGGCGGCAGGTACACCCGGACGATCTCCGGCTTCTTGTTCATCACGACGTCGAGGAAGCCCGGGTCCTGATGGGTGAAGCCGTTGTGGTCCTGCCGCCACACGTGCGACGACAGCAGGTAGTTCAGCGAGGCGATCGGCCGCCGCCACGGCAGCCCGCGGGTGACCTTCAGCCATTTCGCGTGCTGGTTGAACATGGCGTCGACGATGTGCACGAACGCCTCGTAGCTGTTGAACAGGCCGTGCCGCCCGGTGAGGAGGTAGCCCTCCAGCCAGCCCTGGCAGAGATGCTCGCTCAGCACCTCCATCACCTGGCCGGACGGCCCCTGGTGCTCGTCGGCCGGGAGCCGCTCGCCCTGGAAGACGCGGTCGGTCGCCTCGAACACGTCGCCGAGCCGGTTGGACGCGGTCTCGTCCGCGCCCATGATCCGGAAGTTGGACGGGTTGGCCTTCACGACGTCGCGCAGGAACGTCCCGAACGTCCGGGTGGGTTCGGACGACGTGGTGCCGGGCTTGTCCGCCGGGACGGCGTAGTCGCGGAAGTCCGGCAGGGTCAGCGGCTTCAGCAGCAGGCCGCCGTTGGCGTGCGGGTTGGCGCTCATCCGCCGCTCGCCCGCGGGGGCGAGGGCCCGGAGCGCCGCCACGGGACGTCCCTCGCCGTCGAACAGCTCCTCCGGACGGTACGAGCGCAGCCACTCCTCCAGTTGTGCAAGGTGCCCGGGATCGTCGCGGACACCGGCGAGCGGCACCTGATGGGACCGCCACGTGTTCTCGACCGGAAGCCCGTCCACCTCCTTCGGGCCCGTCCAGCCCTTCGGGGACCGCAGGACGATCATCGGCCAGCGGCGCCGCTCGGAGATCCGCCCCTCACGCGCGCCACGCTGGATTCCGGCGATCTCGTCGAGCGCCTGGTCGAGCGCCGCGGCCATCTTCCGGTGCATCGAGGCCGGTTCGTCCCCGCTGACGAGGAACGGCCGGTAGCCGTACCCGTCGAGCAGCTGCACCAGTTCCTCCTCGGGGATCCGCGCCAGCACCGCCGGGTTCGCGATCTTGTAGCCGTTGAGGTGCAGGATCGGCAGGACGGCCCCGTCCTTCACCGGGTCCAGGAACTTGTTGGAATGCCAGCTCGCGGCCAGCGGGCCCGTCTCGGCCTCGCCGTCCCCGACCACGCACGTCACGACCAGGCCGGGATTGTCGAGTGCGGCCCCGTACGCGTGGGCCAGCGAGTACCCGAGCTCGCCCCCCTCGTGGATGGAGCCGGGCGTCTCCGGCGCGACGTGACTCGGGATGCCGCCGGGGAAGGAGAACTGCCGGAAGAGCCTGCGCATCCCGGCGGCGTCCGGCGACACGTCCGGGTACACCTCGCTGTAGGTGCCTTCGAGCCAGGCGTTCGCGACGGCCGCGGGCCCGCCGTGCCCCGGCCCCATGATGTAGATCATGTCCAGGCCGCGTGCCTTGATCACCCGGTTGAGGTGGGCGTAGCAGAAGTTCAGTCCGGGCGAGGTGCCCCAGTGCCCGAGCAGCCGCGGCTTGATGTGCCGCCGTTCGAGCGGTTCGCGCAGCAGCGGGTTGTCCAGCAGATAGATCTGCCCCACGGACAGGTAGTTGGCGGCCCTCCAGTACGCGTCGATCTCCCGTACTTCGTCGTCGGTCATGGCGACGGACTCGGTCATGGCGCGCGTCCCTCCGGTGCTCATACCGTCCTGGGGACATCCCGTCCCCGCGATCGGCGTTCTCAACCGTCGCCATGAGCCCATCACCGTGCCGCCGCACGGCCCAGGGCCGAACGTCCCTGTTTCCTGTGGGGGGCCGCCCCCCACACCCCCCGGAAGAGCTGTCGGGCCCGTTCCCGAATGGACCTGGCGTGAAAAATGACGAGGCCACGGCGCGCGGCCGTGACCTCGTCCCCCCACCCGGATGTGGACGTCACCGGTTACAGGGGCGGTTGCCTCGCGAGAAACGCGACGGCCTCCGCCCCGCCCCCCAGCGAACCGGCGGGAGCGTCTCCACTAGGTGCGTTGAAGCTTGCCTCGTACTCGTGCGTAGGTTCACTGATCCCGGCGTGCGGTCGATGAGCGGGCTACGGTCTGCGACGAGTGGCTGACACTGAGCGACGGATGGGAGACACAGAGCGACCGGTGGGGTGACGGTAGTGGCGGCCGCGGTCTGCGATGCTACGCAGATCGGTACGGACAAGCCGCAAGGAGGCGGAGTGGGCGGGTTCTTCACCGGACGGACGCTGGCGGACATCGGACGCGACCTGCGGACCGGGCGGGAGTCGGCACGGAGCCTGGTCGCGCGGGCCCTGGAGTCGGTCGACCCGGACCTCAACGCCTTCGTCACCCTCGATCCGGAGGGCGCCGAGGCCGCCGCCGCGGCGGCCGACGAGGAACTGGCCTCCGGCGCCGACCGGGGCCCGCTGCACGGCGTCCCCGTCGCGGTGAAGGACATCATCGACGTCGCCGGGCTGCCCACCGGAATGGGATCCGCGCATTTCGACGGGCACCTCGCCGAGGACGACGCGGTATGCGTGACGAGGCTCCGGAACGCCGGCGCCGTGATCGTCGGGAAGACCGGCACGCAGGAGTTCGCGTTCGGCGGCACCGGCGACGTGTCGGTGAACGGGCCGGTCCGCAACCCGCACGACCGGGAGCGGATGTCCGGCGGCTCCAGCAGCGGCAGCGCGGTCGCGGTCGCCGCGGGCATGGTCCCGCTCGCCCTCGGCACGGACACGGGCGGATCGGTGCGCATCCCCTCCTCGTTCTGCGGGATCGCCGGGTTCAAGCCCGCGCACGGTGCCATCCCGGCCGGCGGCGTGTTCCCGCTGTCCCGCTCGCTCGACCATGTGGGCGTCCTCGCCGCGACCGCCGCCGACTGCCGGATCGCCTACCACGCCCTGACCGGACCCGCGGAGCCCCCGCCCGAGGACGGTGGCGCGCCGGACGGACGCGTCGCCTGGATCGAGCCGCCCGCCGCCGACCCCGAGGTGGAACGGGTCGTCCGCGCGCTGTTCCCGGACGCGGTGCCCGAACGGATCGACTTCGACGGGCTCCGGCAGGTGTTCCTCGCCATCCAGTTCAGCGAGGCGCACGACGTGCACGCCGAGCGGGTCGCGGAGGCGCCCGGCCTGTATCAGCAGGTGACGCTCGCACGCCTTCAGAAGGCCGCCCAGATGCCCGGCTGGCGGCTCGTCCGGGCGCTCCGCGAGCGGGACCGGTACGCACGCGAGGTCGCCGGGCTGCTGGACCGCTACGACCTGCTGGCCATGCCCACCATGCCGATCACCGCGCCGCGGATCGGCGCGACCGAGGTCGGGCTCGGCCCGCTCACCGCGCTCCTGGTCAGCCTCACGTTCCCGTGGAACGTCCTCGGCCTGCCCGCGCTGAGCGTCCCCGCCGGAACCGCCGGCGGGCTGCCCGTCGGCGCGCAGCTCATCACCCGGCCCGGCGCGGAGGACCTGCTCTTCCGCGCCGCCGAACGGCTCGCCAGCGCCGCTCAGAGATAAAGGCCGAAGAACTCCTCGGGGTGATCCAGGAGCGGGGGCAGGTCCTCGGCCGTCAGCGTGATGAGCTCTTCCCTGGACGGCGTCTGGATCGGCTCGCTCCCCTTCTCGGCCCGGGCGTCCTTCACGACCGGCACGGCGGCGGAGGCGACGCGGTCCGCCTGGTTGGCGACGGCGACGTCCAGCATGTTGCGCATCAGACGGCCGTTGCCGAAGGACGGACCGCGCGGCGCCCCCCGCAGCATCGTCCGCAGGACGTCGTCGGTGCCGGGCGCCAGCTCGAACCCGTCGGTGGCGGCGAGCTGCCGGAACACGGTGATCAGCTCGTCGTCGGTGTAGTCGGGGAAGTGGATCTGCTTGGGGAACCGGGAGTCCAGGCCGGGGTTGGCGGCGAGGAACTCGGCCATCTCCTGCTGGTAGCCGGCGACGACCACGACGAGGTCGTCGCGGTGGTCCTCCATCAGCTTGACCAGCTCGGCGATCGCCTCGTGCCCGTAGTCGCCCTTCAGCGGCGACTGCGTCAGCGTGTACGCCTCGTCGATGAACAGGACGCCGCCGATCGCGCGTTCCACCAGGCGGCGCGTCCGGGGCGCGGTCTGCCCGATGTACTCGCCGACGAGGTGGGCGCGGGACGCCTCCACCAGGTGCCCGGACGACAGGACGCCGAGCCGCTTGTAGATGCGGCCGAGCAGCCGGGCCACCATCGTCTTGCCGGTGCCCGGGTTGCCGGTGAACACCATGTGCCGGGTCGGCGGGGTGATCCTCAGACCGGACTCGCTGCGCAGCCGCGCGGCGTGCGTCCCGGCGACGAGCAGCGCGATCTCGTGCTTGACGGTGTCGAGACCGGTGAGGTCGCCGAGCTCCGCCAGCGGGTCGCCGGCGGCCTGCGCGGTGTCCAGCGTGAGCGGGATGTCGGGCTTGCGGACGACCGGCTCGGCGTCCGCAGCGGTCCTGGCCCGGACCGCGGCGACCACCTGGTCCGCGAGGTGCGGGGCCAGGCGGGCGTTGCGGAGCGTCTGCATGGGCGGGGTCGCGGCCAGCAGCGCGCCCGCCGCCTCGACGGCCGGCCGGGTGCCGCGGACGCCGCGGGCGTCCAGCGCGCGGCGGAACAGCTCGGCGTGCCCCGCCGCGGTGAACGGCCGGGTCCGCGCGATCCGGAACCGCTGCGGCAGGACCGGGTTGACCTCGCGGATCCGCTCCTCGCCGCCCGCGTCGCACAGGGCGACCAGGTTCAGGTCGGGGTGGACGGCGAGGAGCCGGTGCAGCTCGGCGGCCAGCGCCTCGCCGTTGCCGGGGTCGGCGACGACGCCGTCCAGGCCCTCGATGATCAGCAGCCGGTCGCCGGCGCAGTCGCGGGCGTCGGCGTGCAGCTTGGCGACGGCGTCCGACAGGCGCTGCCCGGTGAACAGGTTGTCGGTCACCCAGTGCGGGTCGCGGCCGAGCGCGAGCGCCTTCCCGAGTTCCTGCGCGGCGTCCCGTTTTCCGGTGCCGTCCGGGCCGCAGATCAGCAGCCGGACGGGGTCGCTGCCGCGGGTCAGCTCGTCCAGCGCCGCCACGACCTCCGGCTGCTCCACCAGCGACGTGGCGATCTCCGGACGCGCGGCCGCCTTCCGCCCGGCCGCCCCGTCCGCAGCGGGCACGCTCGTCAGCGTCTCGGTGAGCGGGTTGACGACGCGGCGGCGCGGCGCGTAGAGGCGGCGCAGGTCGGTCTGGAACTGGCCGACCGGGATCCACTCGGCCTTCGGGAACCACGGGTCGCCCGGCAGGCCCTGGACGACCGCGATGAACCGCATCGCCATGTCGAGCCAGCCGCGGCACGCGTCGGCGGCGCCCGCGACCAGCGCGCGGACGAGCCACGCCCGCGTCCGCTCCTGCCACGCGCCCGCCTTGAACCCGCGGCGTTCCGCGGCGAACCGCCGCTGGAGCTCGTCGTAGCGGTCCTCGCCCAGCGCGACCGCCAACTCGGCCGGGACGTGCTCCATGCTGCCCTGCAGCAGCAGCTGGATCAGGTGGACCTCGACGCTCTCCTCGCGCGGCGCCGCGTCCGTCAGATGCTCGTAGGACGCGAGCAGCCCGGTGCACACCCACTCCAGGTAGCCGACCGGGCCGAGCAGCTCGGGCACGGCCGCGACGATGTCGTCGCCCGCGTGCGCGTGCCAGTGCTCCCGCAGCTCCATCTTGGGCAGGTTCACGTCGCAGACCGGCGCGTCGTCGTACAGCCGAAGCAGTGCCTTGCGCCGCTCCTCCAGCGGCTCGATGCCCTCCAGCACGGACAGGCAGTCGCGGGCCAGCTCGATCGCCAGCTCCCGGTCGGGCGCCTCGATCAGCCAGTCCACCGGTGGCCGCCATCGGCCGCCCGGCGCGTCCCAGCGGGTCATCCGGGTGCTGAGCGGGCCCGGGTTCACCAGGTGCCGGTGCAGCAGCCGCTCCGGCAGCTGCGACCACGACCCCGCCTTGATCGCCCCGCCGCCCGGCAGGAACGCCAGCATGCCGAAGATCTCCGCGGTGACCAGCGACGCCGGCAGCGTCAGCAGCTTGTGCTCGTCGGTGGTCAGCTCCACGGCCCGCGGGTCGGCCGCCAGCCCGTCGATCCGCGCCGAGATCTCCTCGAACAGCCCGTCCGGGACGCGCCACGGACCATGCGAGTAGACGTCGAGCACCGGCTCGTCGGTGAGCAGTAGCTCCAGATGATCCGGCAGCCGCAACGAAACTCTCCCCAAGAAGGCTTAAAACCGGGGTACAGCCTACGTTTCCCGGGGACGTGGTGTGCTCATTGCGTCACCCTTGCCGCGCGGTCAGGGGCGGCGGAGCGATTCCACGGCCAGGCGCGCGGCGGTGCCGATGACGGCGTCGGCCTGTGGCAGGACGGCGATGGGCAGCAGCGACCTCGTGAACACCGCCACCGCGTAGCGGCCGCCGTCCGGGTACTCGACGGCGCCGACCTCGTTGCGGACGGTCGGCAGGGTGCCGGTCTTGCCGCTGACGACCACGTCGTCGTAGGGGAATCCGGACGAGAGGCGGTGCGGCCACACCTGGAGGCCGAACAGGCGCCGCATCGCCGCGCAGCCGTCCGGCGGGGCCGCCTCGTCCCGCCAGATCATCGACAGCAGCCGCGTCATGTCGCGGGGCGTGCTGCGGCTCGTGCGGAGCGGATCGAGGGCGCGCAGCCGGGCCCGGACGGCCGGGTCGTCCAGCCTGGCCCAGACCTCGGCGAAGTCGCTCACCCCGGCGTCGGTCAGCAGGGACTCGTGCAGTCCGCGGCCGTCGACCTCGATGACGGTGTCGCGGAGCCCGAGCGCGGCGGCCGTCGCGTTGACCGCGTCCAGGCCGACCCGGTCCAGCACGAGGTCGGCGGCGGCGTTGTCGCTGACGGTGATCATCAGGCAGGTGAGGTCGCGCAGTGACATGCGCACCTCGTCCAGCAGCGCCGACACCCCGGTCGGGCCGGCGGTGCGGTCGTCCGGGCGCAGCGTGACCTGCTCGGCCGGGTCGAGCAGGCCGTCCGCGGCCTGCCGGTGGAACGCGACGAGCAGCGGCACCTTGAACACCGACGCGAGCACCACCGGATCGTCCGCGCCGACCGCGACCTCCCGCCCGGTGTCCATGTCCACGACGTGCAGGAACCCGGTCACTCCGGCGGACTGGAACTCCGCCTCGATGCGCGCCCTGACGTCCACGACCTGATTCGTCTCGCTCATGCCAGGAACCCCGAAGACGGGCGAGGAACCACCCGGCGGGTGGGCGCGCCGTCCAGTGGCGTCATGTCCGCCTCGTCGCGCAGCACGGCGGTCGCGACGGCGGTGAAGTCGGCGATCGCGCGAGCGTGGTCGGGGTCGCCCGCCCGCCGCCACGCGCAGGACGTCCGCCATGCGAGAGGCTCGCCCACCAGCGGGCGCCACGTCACCCCGGCGGTGTCGTCGGTGCGCGGGGCGATCGCCACGGCCGTCCCCGCGAGGACGAACCCGTGCGCGAACCCCGGATGCCGCGCCTCGTGCACGGCCGCGGGCGCGTACCCGTGCCGCCGGCAGCCCGCGAGCAGATCGTCGTGCGCGCCGGGCGCCTCACCGCGCGGCGGGACGACGAGGTCGCGGGCGCCGAGGTCGGCGAGATGCACTTCGGGCGACGCGGCGAGCTCCCCGCCCGCGGGCAGCAGCACCCCGAGCGGCTGCCCCAGCATCGGGCCGAGCTCCAGGTCGCGGGAGTCGCACGGATGCCGGACCACCCCGGCGTCCAGCGCGCCCTCGGCGAGCGCGCGGACCTGCTCGTCCGTCCCCGTCTCGCGCAGGTCGAGCCGCAGGTCCGGGCGGCGCTCCCGGAACGCGGCGATCAGCGCGGCGACGATCGGCCCGCCGAGGTCGCTCGGCAGCCCGGCGCGCACCGTGCCGACCTCGCCCAGCCGGGCCCGCTCGGCGACGGAGTAGATGCGGTCCACGCGGGTGAGGATGTCACGGGCCTCGTCCAGCAGCAGGCCGCCCGGGGCGGTGAGCCGGACCCGCCGGCTGGACCGGTCGAACAACCGCACGCCGAGCTCCTTCTCCAGCCGCTGGATACGCTGGCTCAGCGGCGGCTGGGCCATGCCGAGCCGCTCCGCCGCGCGGCCGAAGTGCAGTTCCTCGGCGACCACGACGAAGCATCGCAGATGCCCCACCAGGTTCACGACCAGCGATGATACCAATCCCCATATCTTCCCGACATCGATATCAATCTTGGACTTTTCGGGCAACGGCTGGTGTCCTTGTGCCTTCATCGAGGGGGAAGGAGTTCTGGCGATGAGCCGATCCCGTGTGCTCGCCGCCGCCGCGATCGTGGCGGCGGTCGTGATCGTGGGGGCGGGGGCGGTGTGGTTCCTGCGCGACGGAGCCGATCCCAGGGACACCGCGGAGCGCTATCTCGCGGCCTGGAGCAGTGGCGACGTCGCCACGATGAAGACGCTGACCGACCGTCCGCCCGCGGATTTCGAGACCCGGTTCACCCGTATGCGGGACGAACTGGGCGTCACCAAGCAGCGCTACACGGTCGCCTCCGTGGGACGTCCCAAGGACGACCGGGCGGGCGGCTCCTACAGCGCCGAGCTGACGCTGGCCGGTGACCGGACGTGGAAGTACACCGGGTCCCTGCCGCTGGCCGAGAAGGACGGGAAGTGGCTCGTCCGGTGGTCGCCGCAGGTCGTGTACCCGGAGCTCAAGGAGGGGCAGCGGCTTCGCGCGGGCCGCACCTGGCCGGACCGCGCCGCCGTCCTCGCGGCGGACGGCAGCGACCTGAGCACCTCGCCGTCCGGGTCCGCGCAGCAGCTCGCCGGGCCGGTCGGGCCCGCGTCCGCCGAGGCGGCGAAGAAGCTCGGCGCCCCCTACCAGAAGGGCGACCCGGCCGGCGCGGACGGCCTGCAGAAGCAGTACGAGCGGCGGCTCGCCGGAACGCCTGCGCTCGCCGTCCAGATCGTGGACGCGGACGGCACCGCGGTGAAGACGCTGCAGCGGTTCGGCGGCACCGAGGGCAAGCCGCTGAAGACGACCATCGACCCGAAGGTGCAGGCCGCCGCGGGCAACGCGCTCGCGGCCGCGGAGGAGCCGGCGTCCATGGTGGCGCTGCGCCCGTCCACCGGGGAGATCCTCGCCGTGGCGAACAAGCCCGGCGGCTACAACCGCGCCCTCATGGGCCGGTACCCGCCGGGGTCCACGTTCAAGGTCGTCACCGCCGCCGCGCTGGTCGCGGGCGGCATGTCCCCGTCCACGAAGGTCGGATGCCCGGCGACCACCGACGTCGGCGGCCGCTCGTTCCACAACTACAAGCACGAGGACTTCGGGACGATCCCGCTCCGTGAGGCCTTCGCGCACTCCTGCAACACCACCTTCGCGCGCCTCGCCGTGGACAAGCTCGGCGAGAAGCGGCTCGCCCAGGTCGCGGCCCAGTTCGGGTTCAACGCCCCGGTGATCGCCGGGCTCCCGGCCGTCCGGGCGGCGTTCCCGGACAACAAGGACGACACCGCGTTCGCCTCCGCGTCCTTCGGCCAGGGCGAGGTGCTGACCAGCCCGCTCAACATGGCGGGCGTCGCCGCCGCGGCGGCGGACGGCACCTGGCGTTCGCCCCGCCTCGTGGACGCCGCCCTCGCCGCGCAGGCCGCCGACGCCGGAGGCCGCAAGCCGGAGGCGCCGAAGAAGCTGGAACCGGCCGTCAGGAACGCGCTGCACTCCCTCATGCCGGCCGTCGTCAGCGAGGGCACCGCGTCCGGCGTCGCCTTCCCGTCCGGCACGGCCGGCAAGACCGGCACCGCCGAGTTCGGCCAGGGCGACAACCCGCCGACCCACGCCTGGTTCATCGGCTACCGCAAGGACGTCGCCTTCGCCGTCATCGTCGAGGGCGGCGGCACCGGCGCCGAAGCCGCCGCCCCCATCGCCGCCACCTTCCTCAAAAAGGTCTGACCGACCGTGCGGCCCCCGGCGCGCTCCGGCGCCGGGGGCCGACGTGGTCAGCGGAGAGCGTGGGCGAGGATGCGGGCGGTTTGGGCGACGGCCTTGTCGTCGGCCTCGTCGTCGGCGCCGGGGCGATTCGTGGTGATCACGATGATCAGCGGGGGGCCGGACGGCGGCCAGGCGATCGCGATGTCGTTCGCGGTGCCGTAGGTGCCGCCGGTGCCGGTCTTGTCACCGACCGTCCAGCTCTTGGGGAGCCCGGCGCGGATGCGCTTGTCCCCGGTCACCGTGGCCTTCATCCAGCCGATGAGCCGCCTGCGGTCGGCGGGCGCGAGCGCGTCGCCGACGGTGAGCGCCCGCAGGTCCGTCGCCCATGGGCGAGGCGCGGTCGTGTCGCGCTTCTCACCCGGCCTCCAGTCGTTGAGCGCGGTCTCCCAGCGGTCGCTGCGGCTGACGCGGTCGCCGAGGGAGCGGAGGAAGGCGGTCAGGCCGGCAGGTCCGCCGATCTGCCTCAGCACCAGGTTCCCGGCGGTGTTGTCGCTCTCGGTGATCGCGGCATGGCACAGGGCGGCGACGGTCATGCCCGTGTCCACATGCTTCTCGGTGACGGGGGAGTACTCGACGAGATCGTCCTTCGTGTAGTGGATCACCTTGTCGAGCAGGCCCGGATCGGTCCGCCGCGCCTTCCGCAGGACCGCGCCGCAGGCCATCGCCTTGAACGTGGAGGCGAACGCGAAGCTCTCGTCCGGCCGGTGGGACACGACGCGCCCGGTGCCGGTGTCGATCGCGTACGCGCCGATGCGCGTGCGGTGCGTCGCCTCGATGTGGCCGATCTGCCGCGTGACCTCGGCCTGGGCGCGGTCGGGAGAAGGCGCGTGGGAGGTGTTGCTCCGCGGCGCCGCGCTCTTCACGGCGGTTCCCCCGGAACCGCAGCCGGTGACCCCGGCGAAGGCCGTCAGGGCCAGGGCGGCGGCGCTGAGCCGCCTGGCTCGGGTGGTGTTCTTCGTCATGCCGGAGAGCAGACCAGAACGGCGAAGGCCATGTCCAATATTGATATAGCGCGGAATTCGATATGGAAATTGATATTCGTGTGCCGTGACCTGCCGATGCGAACCGGTCAGAGCCAGTCGCGGAGCTTGAAGATGACGTAGAGCACGACGCTGAAGACCACGATGATGATCGTGCTGGCGATGAACCCGGAGTGCTGTGAGAACCCCGGATACGGGACGTTCTGCCCGTAGAACCCGGTGACGGCGGTCGGCACCGCGATGATCGCCGCCCAGCTGGTCACCTTCTTCATCACCTCGTTCATCCGGTTGCCCTGCAGCGCCAGCCGCGTGTCGAGCAGGTCGGCGACGAGGTCGCGCAGGCCGTCCGTCCACTCCGCGACGCGCAGTGTGTGGTCGTAGACGTCCTGGAAGTAGGGGACGAGCGGCGGCGGGACGATCCGCAGGTCGCGGCGGAGCATCGTGTTGAGCACCTCCCGCATCGGCAGCGCCACCCGCCGCAGCGCGGTCAGGTTCTTGCGCAGCCGGTAGCTGCGCCGTTGGATCTCCTTGACCGGGAACTTGTCGTCGAAGACCAGGTCCTCGACCGAGTCGGTCTCGTCGTCGAGCGCCTGCACGGCCTCCAGTTGCAGGTCGACGACCAGGTCGAGCAGGCCGTAGAGCAGGAACGCGGCGGTCGGTTCGCCGGGCCCGGTGTCCGGGCTCTCGTCCCAGCGCCTGATCAGCTCGTCCACGTCGAACCGGCGGTCCTGCCGGACCGTGACCAGCGCACGTCCGCTGATGAACGCCGACAGCTCGCTCATCGCGAGATCGCCCTCGTACACCCGCGGGACGTAGACGTTGAGGAACACGTAGCCGTCGTAGCGGTCGAGCTTCGCCCGCTCGTGCCGGGACACGGCGTCCTCGACGGCGACCGGGTCGAGCCCCAGCTCGTCGCTGACGACGTGCAGGTCCTCGTGCCGCGGTCCGCACAAGTCGAGCCACACGACGACGTCCGGGCGCTCCAGGTAGTCGCTCACCTCCGCGACGGGAAAGCCCTCCGCCTCGACCTTGCCGTCTCGCCATGCCCGCGTCCGCGGCGGTGCGCTGCCGATCCGGTTCTCCGGATGCCGCTCGATATCGGTCTCGGACGGATGGGATCCCATGTGCCCCCTTATACCCGGCTTTGCCGCACCCGGTCCGCGGGGATGGCCGTCGAGGCGCGGACGACGAGCTCGCCGGGCAGGACGCGCGAGGCGGGGCGGCGGCCGGCGAGAAGGTCGAGCAGGGCCGTCATGCCCTGCGCGCCCAGTTCCCCGGCGGGCAGCCGGACCGTCGTGAGCTCGGGTTCCAGCGCCGTCGCCAGCAGGACGTCGTCGAACCCCGTGACCGACAGATCGGACGGGACGTCCAGGCCGAGCGCGCGCGCCGCCTTGTACGCGCCCGCCGCGATCAGGTCGTCGTCGCAGACCAGCGCGGTCGGCGGATCGTCGCCGGCCAGCAGCCGGGTCGCGGCGTCCTTCGCCGCCGTGACGTCGATCGCGCACGTGTACCGGGTCAGGACGCCGCCGGGCAGGGCCGCGACGGCGGCGGCGAGGGCGTCGCCGCGGGCGCGGAACGTCCACTGGTCCACGGCGGCGGCGACGTGCCCGATCCGGCGGTGGCCGAGCCCGGCGAGGTGCCCGGCGATCGCGCGCATCCCGTCGGCGACGCCGAAGCCGACGGTGGGGACTGCGGCGTCCGGGCCGCTGTCGAGCATCACGACCGGCGTGCCCCGGAACTCGGCGAGCGCCTCCACGGCCATCGAGGACGCGAGGACGCCGTCGATCGCCTCGTCCGACCCGAACGGGCTGTCGGCGGGACCCACCGCGTCGTCCGGCCAGGTCGAGACCACCACCCCGAAGCCGTGCCGGGCCGCGACCCTCGCCGCGCCCGTGTAGACGGGACCGAAGAACGGTGCGGTCAGAGTCGGGACCATCAGCAGGACGGTCCGGGTCGTGCCGAGACGCAGGTTCCGGGCCGCCTGGTTGGGCCGGTAGCCGAGCCGCTCGGCCGCGCTCCGCACGCTGCGCGCGGTGGCGGGGGAGACGCGCCCGCTCCACTTGCCGCCCAGCACGAGCGAGACCGTGGACTGCGAGACCCCGGCCTCCTGAGCCACGTCCTTGCTGGTGGGACGGCTGATTGCCGGCACCTGCGCCTCCCGGAGGATGAATGTGACGAATTCAGACTAGAGCGGACCCGCCCGGAAGTGGTACGTATGACGCGGTAAGTACTACGTATGACGGGAACCCGGGGGCCGAATCGATGCGCGGCTATGTCGTCTTCCTGCGGAGGCCGTACGCGGGACGGCTGCTCGGCGGCACCCTGCTCGGCCGGCTGCCCAACGGGATGGGCATGCTGGCCGTCGTCCTGCACGTCCGCGCGGACGGCGGCGGCTACACCCTGGCCGGCACCCTCGCCGCGATCCTCGGGCTGGCGACGGCCGCCGGGCAGCCCGTCCTCGGCCGCGCCATGGACCGGTTCGGCCAGCCGCGCGTCCTGCTGCCGGCCGCCTGCGCCGCCGCCGCCGGCTTCGTCCTGCTCGCCGCCGTGGGCGCGCACCCGCTGCCGGTTTCGGTCGCCGCCGTGTTCGTCGCCGGATTCGCCACCCCGCCGCTGGAGGCCGGGCTGCGCGCACTGTGGCCGGACGTCCTGGACGGCCCGGAGCAGGTCGACGCCGCCTACGCGCTGGACGCCGCCGCCCAGGAGATCATCTTCACCGTCGGGCCGCTGCTCGTCGTCGCCGCGGCCGTCGTGAACACCGAGACGGCGCTGCTGATCACCGGAGCCCTCGGCATCGCCGGGACGCTCGTCGTCGCAATGTCCGGGCCGTCCCGCAGATGGCGGGGCGCGCCGCGCGCCTCCGACTGGGCCGGGCCGCTGCGCTCCCCGGGCCTGCGCGTCCTGCTGCTGTCGCTCGCCTGCGCCGGGATCGCGCTCGGCGTCTACGCCGTCGCGGTCGTCGCCTACGCCGAGGAGCAGGGCCGCGGTCTCGCCTCCGGGCTGCTCCTGGCGTGCATGGCGGGCGGCGCCCTCACCGGCGGGATCGTCTACGGCGCCCGGTCCTGGGCGGGCGAGCCGCACCACCGGCTGCCCTGGCTGCTGGCCGCGCTCGCCGCCGGATACGTCCCGCTCGTCATGGCGCCCGGCCTCGCCGTCATGTCGGCGCTGGCGTTCGTCTCCGGCGTCTTCCTCGCGCCCGTGCTGGCGTGCAGTTTCACGCTCGTCGACCGGCTCGCGCCCAGCGGGACCGTCACCGAGGCGTTCGCGTGGGTCGTCGCGGCGGTCGGAGCCGGTGGTTCGCTCGGCTCGTTCGTCTCCGGCGTCGGGCAGGACGTGGCGGGTGTCCCCGGCGCGTTCGCGGGAGCCGGGTCGGGCGGTGCCCTCGCCCTGGTCCTGTGCCTGCTGGGTGCCCGGACGCTGCGTCCCGCCGCCGTCCCCGCGGAGGCCGTCGCCTAGCCGCGCGTCACACCCACTTCTTGAACCAGATCCGGTTGTGCCAGTCGTCGTACGGGATCGTCTGCGCCGACAGAATCGGATGGAAGTAGGCGAAGTTCGCCAGCACCACCAGCAGGAACGCCCCCGCGGCGGCCGCGCCGACCAGCCGCCTGATCCCCGCCCCCTGGGCGAGTGGGACCGGTGCGTACGCCCCGCCCTCCTCGTGCGCATCGGCGGGCAGGTCGTGCGCGGTGGCGAAGGCCTCGCCGTGCGGGCCCGCCCCGGGTCTCGCCGCGTGCGCGCCCGCCGTCCAGGCGGGCGCGGGTCCTATCAGGTATCCCAACACCAGGACCACCGCCAGCACCATGAACGGGATCAGCGGCGTCGCGTAGAACAGGAACATCGTCCGGTCGGCGAACGCCGACGGGAACCAGGACAGCCAGCCCGCGAGGAAGCCGAGCAGGATCGCCCCGGCCCGCCAGTCGCGCAGGAAGAACCAGATGAACACGACGACGATCAGTGCGGCGAGCGCGCCCCACCACAGCGCGGGGGTGCCGATCCCGAGGATCTCGCGGGAGCAGCGGTCCGCGCCGCACGACTTCGGCTCGGTATAGAAGAACGCGACCGGACGCCGCAGGATCGGCCATCCCCACGGCCACGACTGGTACGGGTGTTTCGCGTCCAGCCCGGTATGGAAGTGGAGCATCTGCGCGTGGTAGTTCCACAGGTCGGGCATCGCCTCGAACGGCCGCAGCAGCACACTGCTGGACACCTCGCCGCGCCCCCAGCCGCCCGGCTTGAAGATCCACCCCCACCAGGTCGCCAGGTACGTCACCAGCCCCACCACGACGATCTGCACGAACGCCGGGACGGCCTCCAGCAGCATCATCCCGGCGAACGGGGACCGCACTCCGGCGGCGCGGCGCGCGCCGTAGTCCCACAGGACGGTCATCACCCCGAACGCGGCGACGTAGAAGATCCCCGTCCACTTGGTGGCGCAGGCGAGGCCGAGGCAGATCCCCGCGCCCCATCGCCAGCCGTGCGCGAGGAACGGGCCGTACACCGAGGTCTCGCCGCGCTCGATCCTGTCGACGAGGTCGCGGCGGGAGCGGTCCCGGTCGTTCACCAGGCAGGCGAACCCGGCGAGGACCCAGAACATCACGAAGATGTCCAGCAGCGCGGCCCGGCTGGTCACGAACTCCAGGCCGTCCAGCGCCAGCAGCAGCCCGGCGGCGCAGCCGAGCAGCGTCGAGCCGGTCATCCGGCGTGCGACCCGACAAAGGATCAGCACCGACAGCGTCCCGACCAGCGCGGGCATGAACCGCCACCCGAACGGCGTCGCGCCGAACATCCACTCGCCCATCGCGATCATCCACTTGCCGAACGGCGGATGCGCGACGAACGCGGGCCCGCTGCCCCAGATGTTCGCGTGCGGGTCGGCGATGAGCATCTTGTCGGCGTTCTCGACGGTGTTGTGCTCCCAGCCGAACTTCAGCAGGGCGAGCGCGTCCTTGGCGTAGTAGGTCTCGTCGAACACGACCGCCTTCGGCGACCCCAGCCCGGCGAACCGCAGGTACCCGGCGAGTGCCGTGACCAGCAGCGGGCCCAGCCAGGACAGCCATGGGCTCCCCGGGATCGCGGGGGCGAGCCACTCGCGCAGCGGTGGCGGCCTGCGCCGGGACGCGATGGCCGGGGCGGAAGCCAGATCCGTCGTCGCCATCCTGTCATCGTAGGGGCGGTTCCAGGGGGTCGCCTCCTGGGCTTCCGCCCGTGACGGGGGTTCCAGGGGGTCGCGCCCCTGGGAGAATGAGCGCGTGACTGGGACCCTGCTGCTCGCCGCGGCGCCGATCGGACGGGCCGAGGACGCGTCGGCAAGGCTGCGGGCGGCGCTGGCGGAGGCGCCGGTGATCGCGGCCGAGGACACCCGCCGGCTGCGCCGGCTCGCGGGCGATCTCGGCGTCGGGCTCGCCGCGCGCGTCGTGTCGTACAACGACCTGAACGAGCGGGCGCGGGCGGCGGGGCTGGTGGAGGAGCTGCTGGCCGGACGCGACGTGCTGGTCATCACCGACGCGGGCATGCCCGGTGTGTCCGACCCCGGATACCGGCTCGTCGTCGCGGCCGTCACCGCGGGCGTCCCGGTGACGGTGCTGCCCGGGCCGTCCGCCGTGACGACCGCGCTGGCGGTGTCGGGGCTGCCGACCGACCGGTTCTGCTTCGAGGGGTTCCCGCCCCGCAAGCCGGGCGAGCGCGCCCGGCGGCTGGGCGCGCTGGCGGGCGAGCCCCGCACGATGGTGTTCTTCGAGTCGCCGCGCCGGCTGCCCGCCACCCTCGCGGCCATGGCGGAGGCGTTCGGCGCGGACCGTCCCGCCGCGGTCTGCCGCGAGCTGACCAAGACCTACGAGGAGGTCCGGCGAGGGCCGCTCGCCGACCTCGCCGCGTGGGCGGCGGACGGCGTGCTCGGTGAGATCACGCTGGTCGTCGGCGGCGCGCCCGAGCCGCGCGGGCTGTCCGACCCGGCAGACCTGGCCGCGGCGGTCGCCGCCCGGGAGGAGGCCGGGACGCCCCGCAAGCAGGCCATCGCGGAGATCGCCCGGGAGAACGGCGCCCCCAAGAGAGTCGTTTACGACGCAGTCGTGAAAGCCAGGAAATAGTCACGGCATCGGAACGGTCCAAACGGTTCTTTCTGGGAATAACGCAACTCGGTGGCGTGCGACCGGGGGCACTATGGGCTCGGCCGAGTCACCATGGAATCGGAACGCGGGCGAGATGGTCAGCGAGGGGGTGAGTGCCGTGCAGGATGTGTGGTCGAGCCATGAGGTATGGGTCTTCGAGTGCCTGAGCTGTGCGACGACCTGGGACGAGGACTTCGAGGTCCGGCACTCCGGGGATGGTCACGGCAACGAGGCCGTCATCTACGAGCGGAAGGGCCAGCCCTGCACGACGCCCTGGATGGACCGGTCCTGCCCGACCTGCGGCAGCCAGAACGTCAAGGCGCTGTCCGCGGTGCGCGGCAAGCAGGCCGAGATCCCGAAGGCCCGCGGTGGCAGCGACGTGGCGATGGTCTTCCATCTCCGCCGGATGCACGCCTGGTAGCCCGGACCCGCGGGTCCGGCCCCGGCGCGGCGCCTGGAGCTCCGCTCCAGGCGCCGGTCAGGCGGGGACGCCGGTGGTCTCCCGGCTCTCCTGCGGTGCGTCTTCGGCGGTCTTCCGCGTCCTGGCGCGGGCGACGAGGGTGCGGGTCCAGCCGGTGACCGTGCGGCGGGCCTCCGGGGTGAACGCCATCCCGGCGGCGAGCGCCGCCAGCGGGACGGCGGGCAGCACGTACCGGTAGTCGAACTCGGCGGTGGCCGCCGGCGCCAGCAGCAGCCCGGTCGCGAGCGTCCACGGCAGCAGCGCCTCGCCGCCGAACCGGCGCCACAGCGGGATCAGCCCGGCCAGGCCGATGAGCAGGATGCCGCCGACCATCGTGCCGCGCAGGTAGAAGACGTCCTGGTAGCCGCGGGCGACCCCGGCGAACGGCTCCACGACCTGCGTGCGGGCGTCGCCCTGCTCGTAGCCCCGCGCGTCCTGGGACGCGGTCCCGCCGTGCGGCATGTGCCAGTCGGGCAGCGGGCGGCCGGTCTTGCCGAACTCGTACTGCGAGTACGTCGCCGGGTCGGGGAACACGGTCCGCTTCCACCGGAAGACCCGGAAGAAGTCGTGCGCGACGACCCGCAGGTAGTCGTCCGGCTGCGCGACGATCGCCCGCTTGGCGAAGTCGTTGCCGAGCTTGTTGTTCTCGGGGCTGAACCGCGTGCCGGTATAGCGGTTGAACGGGGAGCGGGCGTTCCAGATCCCGTCCTGGGAGTTGGGCAGCCGGTTCGCGGGCTCGGTGCACAGCGGGTACTCGCTGACCGGCAGGTCCTTCATCTCGTGGCAGTCGGCGAACTTGTAGACCCGCGCGTACAGGAAGATCCCGTTGCTCTCGGTGATCGCGAACTTGTCGCTGTCGGCCTTGTACCAGCCCATGTAGGCCAGGACGGGCAGCATGCAGGCCGCCAGCGTGACCGCCATCAGCCGCCAGCCGCTGCGCCGGACCAGCATGTACACCAGCACGCCGAGCAGCACCGGCATCCCGACCGAGCGGGTCAGCCACGCCATCCCGACGATGAGCCCGACCGCCGCGGCGATCTTCCAGGTCGGGCGGTCGTGCCACAGCAGCAGGGTGACCGCGCACATCACCAGGAAGGTGAACATGGTGTCGGACAGGACGAGGTGCTCCAGCTGCAGCTGGTAGGCGTCCAGCAGGACCGGCGCGGACGCCAGGGCCGCGCCCCAGCCGGGCAGCCGGAACTTGCGCCGCAGCAGCGCGTAGATCATCACGCCCATGGCGAGGCCCATGAGGTGCTGGATCGCGGCGACGAGCGCGAAGCTGTGGAACGGCTTGAGGGCGACCAGCAGGAACGAGTACCCGTCGGGCCGCAGCGGATGCGGGTACGGGTCCATCGCGACGTTCAGGTAGTCGAAGCTGTCGTTGAAGAACATCACCGGCTGGTAGCCGAGCATCGCGACGAGCCGGAGCAGGGCCGCTGTGGCAATGATCACACTGAACGTGGGGTGGCGGCGCGCGAGCGTCCAGAGGCCGCGGGCCCGCCGCCGGACGTCCGGCTCGGCGGTCTCGTCCGCCGGGGCAGCCGTTTCCGGTCCGGCCTTCGCATCGGATTCCGGACGGTCCTTAACGGACTTTTCCGTGTCGGTGACCGTCGCCGTGCCATCGGGCGTGTCGTTCGGCGCCGTGTCCGCGGCGGCGTCCGAGGAGGCGTCCGGATCGGGGGCCGCATCGCCCGCCGTGCCGTCCGCCGTGGCGGCCTCATCGGCCGTGGCCAGGGCCGTGCCGCCCTGTGCCGTCTCGTCGAGCGCGGTGCCCCGCGGCGATTCCCCCGCCACTGCCGCACCTCCCCTTCGATGTCCGGCCCCCGGTCCGGTGGCACTGCGTTCTCCCGCACGCGTCACAGCCGTCCCACCCTTTCCGGGCCGCCGTGCCCGTATGCTTGACGTCCTAGCCTGCCGCCCGCGACCGATCCAGAGTGGGATTTTCGGTTGCAAGTGGGCAACACGATACGGGTGCTCTTGACGAGAGCGGCCATCATTACCCGTCCTCGGCAGGCATCATGAACGACGACGGGCCGCCTCCGCGGAACAACAGAGATTATCGGAAAACACCGCAGACGGTCACCAGGGGTAACGAAGGAGAACGCGTGGAACTCTCCGTAGTGATGCCATGTCTGAACGAGGCGGAGACGGTCGAGACCTGCGTCCGCAAGACGATCGGCTTCTTCGAGGACAAGGGCATCGACGGCGAGGTCGTCATCGCCGACAACGGCAGCACCGACGGCAGCCAGCAGCTCGCCCGCGACGCGGGCGCCCGGGTCGTGCCCGTGATCGACAAGGGTTACGGCAACGCCCTGATGGGCGGCATCCGGGCCGCGCGCGGCAGGTACGTCGCGATGGGCGATGCCGACGACTCCTACGACTTCACGACCCTCGGCCCGTTCCTGGACGAGCTGCGCGACGGCGCCGACCTCGTGATGGGCAACCGGTTCAAGGGCGGCATCGCCGACGGCGCCATGCCGCCGCTGCACCGCTACCTCGGCAACCCGGTGCTCAGCTTCGTCGGCCGGCTGTTCTTCGGCAGCAAGATCGGCGACTTCCACTGCGGGCTGCGCGCCTTCGACAAGGACGCCATCCTGCGGCTCGGCCTGCAGACCGGCGGCATGGAGTTCGCCAGCGAGATGGTCGTCAAGGCGACCCTGCAGGGCTACGACATCCGCGAGGTGCCGACCACCCTGTCGCCCGACGGCCGGACCCGCGCCCCGCACCTGAACACCTGGCGTGACGGCTGGCGTCATCTCCGCTTCCTCATGCTCTACAGCCCCCGCTGGCTGTTCCTCATCCCCGGTCTCGTCTTCATGACGCTCGGCCTTGTCGCCGGGATCGCGCTGTCGACCGGCCCGGTCACCGTCGGGGAGATCGCGTTCGACGTCGACACGCTGGTCGGCGCGTCCGCCGCGCTGATCATCGGCTTCCAGGCGGTGCTGTTCGCGCTGCTCACGAAGGTCTACGCGATGCAGGAGGGATTCCTGCCGCACGACCGCCGGGTGCAGAAGCTCATCGACTGGTGGAGTCTGGAGCGCGGCCTGCTGATCGGCGGGCTGCTCGCGGTCGCCGGTCTCGGCGGTCTCGTCGCGTCCCTGCTGCACTGGCGGGTGAACAGCTTCGGCGAGCTTGACCCGCGGCACTCGCTGCGCATCGTCGTGCCCGCCGCGACCGCGCTCGTGATGAGCTTCCAGGCCATCTTCGCGTCCCTGTTCGTCAGCATCCTCGGCATCCGCCGCCGCCAGCACCCGCCGATCGTCGACGTGGCGGAGGAGGCCGCGGGCGTCGTGGACGCCGCCGCGCACGAGGTCGCCAGGAGTGAGGCCGCGAAGGCGGACAAGGCCGGGAAGACGGATGCGGAGCGGCCCGAGCAGGAGCCGGCGAAGGCGGGCGCCAGCAGGGCGGACCTGCCGGCGGCCGACGACGGCGACGAGGACGGCATGCCCGAGGGCTGACCGGCCGCGGGCATCCCCGGCGCGGCGCGTGCTCCGGACCGTCCGATGTTCGTCACCATCTGAGAACATGACGGGACGGACCGTGCCGAATCGTGAGAAGTTGCTGAGTGTTCCCGAGCGGGGACCGGCGCACCGCCAGCACTGTGACAGGCTTGACCGTCGATGGATCTTCGTTCCCCGGCAGCCCGCGCCCGGCGCGCCGTACGCCCATGAGCACACGTACGCCGCCGGACGCCGCGCCGCCGACCGCCGCGGCGGTCGCCCGGCCACCGGTCGCGCCGCCGGATCCGGTCGCCGCCCCGCCCCGGCTCGACCGGCGCCGCTGGGCCTGGCTGTTCGTGCTCGGCTGGGTCGCGCAGGTCGCGGTCCGGCTGTGGCTCGGATCGGGGCAGACGGTGCCGGTGGCGACGCCGGACGAGTCCGGCTACCTGTTCGCCGCCCGCGTCCTGACCGGCGGCCCGGACGCCGACATGTCGTTCGGGACGGTCTACCGCGGCGGCTACCCGCTGCTGCTGACGCCCGCGTTCTGGATCGGCGCCGGCCCGGTCGGCGTGTACCGGGCCGCCCTGGTGATCAACGCGCTGGTCAGCGCGGCGATGCTGCCGCTGGCCTACCTGCTGCTGCGCCGGCTGCGGCTGCGGCGGCGCTGGTCGTACGTCTTCGCGCACGTGACGGCGCTGCTGCCGTGCGTGCTGTTCTACTCCGAGTTCGTGCTGACGGACGCGATCCTGCCGGTGATCCTGGTCGGCTGGCTGCTGCTCGTGCACGCCTGGCTGACTGCTCCGCCGCCTGCCGGGCGCCGCGCGTCCGTCCGGCTGACGCTGTCCGGGACGGGCGCTTCGCTGCTGGTCGCGTACGCCTACGCATGCCACACGCGCGGAGCGATCCTGCTGGTCGTGCACGCGGCGCTGCTCGGCATCGCGATGGTGCGGCGGTGGCGGTCCTGGCGCGACGCGTCCGCCGCCGCGCTCGTCCTCGCCGCCGGGACCGGTGCGGGGATGCTGCTGAACCGGTCGCTGCTGCCGCACATGTACCCGTCTGGCGACAACGACCTCGGCGGAAACGTCGTCCGGCGCCTCACCACGCTGGACGGGTGGGGCTGGATGCTGTCGCTCGGCACGGGCCAGGTCTGGTACCAGGCCGTCGCGACCGGAGGAGTGGCGGCGATCGGCCTCGTCACCGTGGCGTTCCTCGCCATCCGCCCGCGTACGGCGCCGGGCACGCCCGGGCAGGTGCGGGCGCTGGCGCTCGGTCTCCTCGCGATCGTCGCGGGCATCGCGTTCGCGACCTCGGCGGCGCTGCCGGTGGAGTACCGGATCGGCAACTACGTGTACGGCCGCTACCTCGCCTGCGTCATGCCGGTGCTGTTCATGGTGGGCGTCGCGGTCCTCGCGCGCGCATCACGGCGGACGCTGCTGTCCGCGGCGGGCGCGGCGGCCGGGATGGCGGTCATCGCCGCGTGCGTCGTCCAGTGGTACGCGGGTGACCTGCTCACCCAGTACACCTACACGGCCTACGACTTCCCGGAGACGTCGTTCCTGACCTGGGACTGGACGGCGTTCCGGCTCTGGCACGCCACGCTCACCGGACTGGTGCTGCTCGCCCTGGCGGTCGCGGCCGCCGGGCTGCGCCGCCACGGCCCGCTGCTGCTGGCGGGCCTGCTCGCCCTCGTCGCGGTCGGCATGTGCGTCACCGCGACCGACCGGATCGCGCGGCCCCTCGTGCGCGCCGAGACCGCGCACACCGACCTGCGGCGCGACGTCGACCTGGCGAGGCAGCGGTCCATCGCCGTCGACTGGAACGTCTGGTGGACGATCCGGCTCTCCCAGTACTACTGGGCCTGGTGGAGCGACGGCAGCGTCTTCGACGCTCGCTGGACCGCTCCGCCGCAGAACGTCGACCTGGTCGTGCTGGCATGGCCGAAGGACAAGTCAGCCGCCGCGTCCTGGCCGAAGGGCGCCCCGCCCGGCTGGCACGTCGTCGACAGCCGCCGCACGGTCGAGGGCGACTGGGTCGCCTGGTCCCGTTAGTCCCCGGGCGCGGGCGGCGGGTTCCAGAGCTGCAGAACCCCGTCGGACGACCGCCACATCAGCGTCCATCCCTCGGCGGGTGACGGGCGCCAGCCGCCGCCGATCTGCGACTCCATGCCGCGCCAGCGCGTGTAGAGCATCGGCCCCTCCGTCGCGTTGCGCGGGACCTGCCCCAGGTAGTGCGGGAAGTCGCGGATCTCGCCGCGCCAGATCGGCCGGCCCCACATGTCGCGGGTGTAGAAGGTGAGGGTCTGCGCGAGCCGCCGGTCGGCGCAGATCAGCGTGATGCCGCGGTGGTCGCCGAGGTAGCCGCGCAGCTCGTTCCACGCCTTGTCGCGCGGCAGTTCCGGGACGGCGCGGACGGCGGCGACCGCGTACGTCCCGCCGAGCGCGACCGCGAGGACGGGCACCACGACGGTCCGCAGCCGCAGCCGGGACGCCAGGCCGGACGGCACCATCCGGAACATCAGGATCAGCGACCCGAACCCGCCGGCGAGCAGCGCCGGCAGCACCGCGAACCAGTACCGCTGCAGCCAGGCGCGCAGCGAGATGCTGTCCGGGTCGAGGACGCCGGAGAACAGCGTCAGCGGGACGGCGAGGGTGAAGAACCACACCAGGACCAGCGCGAGCCGCCGGTCGCGGGTGACGGCCCAGCCGATGATGGTGAGGGCCAGCGCGGCGGTGAAGACGAGGCCGAGCGGGTTCCAGTCGTGCATCGCGCGCAGGAACGAGCGGGCGGCGAGCTCCCGGGTGACGTAGTCGCGGGACTGGCCGCCGTGCTCGGCCGCCGACAGGAGCCCGGCGAGCGGGTTGCCCCACACGATCTGGTTGTGGACGAAGTTCAGGACGAGGATCGCGAGCATCGGCGCGCCGACCGTGACGTTGCGGCGCCACGGGATCCGCAGAAGTGCCAGATAGGCGGGGATGGCGAGGAACAGGAACGCCAGGAACTCGCGGACGAGGAACGACGCGCCGAGGCACACCCCGGCGGCCAGCAGCATGCGCGTCTGCGCCCGCCCGGTTCTGCGGCTCGCGACGACGAGGCCCGCCATCCCGATCGTGAACAGCCCGGCGCCCGGCATGTCCGGCAGCATCACCCCGGTCGACCAGGTGATCTCGTGGCCGTACGGGTTGGTCATCGTGAAGAACGGGTGGATCAGCAGGATCGCCGCGGACGCGACGCCCGCCACGTCCCCGAACAGGGAGCGGACGACCAGGTACGTGCCGACGAAGAAGGCGACGCCGCCTGCCCCGGCGACGACGAAGTACGCGGCCTGCCCGTCGCCGAGGACCTCCTGGACGAGCCGCGCCGGAAGCACCAGCCCGATCCGGGTGACCTGGTGCGGGACCTCGTCGAACGGCCACTGGGCGAGCGGGATGTCGGGCCAGTCGCGGGCCGCGAGCCACACGTAGTACGGGTCGAAGTACAGCGGCGGCGTCATGACCGCCCACTGGGCGGCCACCGCGGACGCCGCCACCAGCAGCGACAGCCACACGACCCGGCGGGTCCGCCGCACCCGGCGCGCGAGCCGGGCGGGGAGGCTCCGGGGCGGCCCGTCGTCCGGCGCGCCGCCGGTCACCGTACGCTCGACGGCCTCGTCGGACGTGGTCTGGGGCATGCCTGGCAAGATTACTCGCGTGCCGGGGCGTCCGTGACGCGACTACCCTTGATTCCATGTCCTCGTCAAGCCGTCATATCTTGACCGCGCCCGCTTGGCCGTACGCCAACGGGCCCCGTCACATCGGGCACGTCTCCGGTTTCGCGCTGCCCGCCGACATGTTCAGCCGCTACCAGCGGATGGCGGGCAACAAGGTCCTGATGGTCAGCGGCACCGACGAGCACGGCACGCCGATCCAGGTGCAGGCCGACAAGGAGGGCGTGACCGCCCGCGAGCTGGCCGACCGGTACAGCGGCGTGATCGCCGAGGACCTGCACGGCCTCGGCATGACCTACGACCTGTTCACCCGGACGACGACGCTGAACCACTACGCGATCGTCCAGGAGATCTTCAAGGGCCTGTACGACAACGGCTACATCTTCCCGACCAAGACGATGGGCGCGATCTCGCCGTCCACCGGCCGGACGCTCCCGGACCGCTACATCGAGGGCACCTGCCCCATCTGCGGGTACGACGGGGCGCGCGGCGACCAGTGCGACAACTGCGGCAACCAGCTCGACCCCATCGACCTGATCAACCCGGTGTCCCGGATCAACGGCGAGAAGCCGAAGTTCGTGGAGACCGAGCACTTCATGCTCGACCTGCCGGCGTTCACCGAGGTCCTCGGCCGGTACCTCCGCGGCAAGCAGGGCGGGGGGGCGGCGGGGCGTAGCCATGGGGGTGAAACACCGTGGCGGCCGAACGTGCTGAAGTTCGCGCTGAACCTGCTCGACGACATGCAGCCCCGCGCGATCAGCCGCGACCTCGACTGGGGCGTGCCGATCCCGCTGGACGGCTGGCGCGACAACCCGGCGAAGAAGCTGTACGTGTGGTTCGACGCGGTCGTCGGCTACTTCTCCGCGTCGGTGGAGTGGGCGCGGCGGTCCGGCGACCCGGAGGCGTGGCGCGCCTGGTGGCAGGACCCGGAGGCCCTGTCCTACTACTTCATGGGCAAGGACAACATCGTCTTCCACGCCGAGATCTGGCCGGCGATGCTGCTCGGCTACGGCGGCCAGGGCGACAAGGGCGGCACGCCGGGTTCGCTGGGCGCGCTGAACGTCCCGACGGAGGTCGTGTCGTCGGAGTTCCTGACGATGGAGGGCCGCAAGTTCTCCTCGTCCCGGCAGGTCGTCATCTACGTGAAGGACTTCCTGGAGCGCTACGACGTGGACGCGCTGCGCTACTACGTCGCGGTCGCCGGGCCGGAGAACCAGGACACCGACTTCACGTGGTCCGAGTTCGTCCGCCGCAACAACGACGAGCTGGTCGCCGCGTGGGGCAACCTCGTGAACCGGTCCGTGAACATGGCGGCGAAGAACTTCGGCGCGATCCCGGAGGCGGGCGACCTCACCGACGCCGACCGGGCGCTGATGGAGCGCAGCCGCACCGCGTTCGCGGCCGTGGGCGCCGAGCTCGGACGGTCCCGCTTCAAGAACTCGATCACCGAGGCGCTGGACGTCGTCCGCGACGCCAACAAGTACCTGTCCGACCAGGCGCCGTGGAAGCTGAAGGACGACCCCGAGCGCGTCAAGTCGATCCTGCACACCGCCCTCCAGGTGGTGGACGACGCCAAGACGCTGCTGACGCCGTTCCTGCCGAACTCGTCCCAGAAGGTTTACGAGATGCTGGGCGGGCAGGGCGTGTGGAGCGGGATGCCGGAGCTGACGACGGTGTCGGAGGAGGGCGGCCCCGACTACCGCGTCCTGACCGGCGACTACGCGACCGAGGCGCGCTGGGAGTCCACGCCGATCAAGCCGGGCGTGCCGCTGGCCAAGCCGACACCGCTGTTCAAGAAGCTCGACGCCTCCGTGGTGGACGAGGAACTCGCGAGGCTGGAGAACACGTGAGCCGAGACGGGGACGGGCAGGCCTCACGGTCGTACCCGCCGCTTCCCGAGCGCCTGCCTGTCGACGTCTTCGACAGCCACTGCCATCTCGACATCGTCGAGACGCCCGTCGACGAGCAGCTGAAGTCGGCTAAGGCGGCGGGCATCACGCGGATCGTCACGATCGGCTGCGACCTGCCGTCCTCCCGGTTCGCCGTGGACGCCGCCGACGAGTTCGACGACGTGTACGCGGCGGTCGCGATCCACCCGAACGAGACGACGGGGATCTCCGACGCGGTCCTGGCGGACATCGAGCTGCTGGCCGCGCACCCGAAGGTGCGCGCGATCGGCGAGACCGGCCTGGACTACTACCGGGACTGGGCGCCGAAGGACGACCAGCACCGGGCCTTCCGTGAGCACATATCGATCGCCAAGCGCACCGGCAAGGCCCTGGTCGTCCACGACCGGGAGGCGCACGACGACGTGCTCGCGATCCTGGACGAGGTGGGCCCGCCGGACACGGTCGTCTTCCATTGCTATTCGGGCGACGCCCGGATGGCCGGGATCTGTGCGGAGCGCGGCTATCTGATGAGCTTCGCCGGGAACGTCACGTTCAAGAATGCCGAGCCGCTGCGGGAGGCGCTGAAGGCGGCGCCGCTCGACCTCCTGCTCGTGGAGACCGACGCGCCGTTCCTCACGCCGATCCCGCACCGCGGCAAGCCGAACGCCTCGTACCTGATCCCGCACACCGTGCGCGCGATGGCCGAGATCAAGGACGTGGACCTGGCGGAGCTGTGCGCCGCGATCGCCGCGAACGGGGAGCGCGCCTTCGGTTCCTGGTGACCAGCGGACAGACGGGGACATACTGCCCATAAGGGGCCTGTGGGGGCGTTGAGGTGGCGGAGACGGGCGGGGGGCTCTAATCTCTGGCCCGTTGAACGGGCGCCCCCGAGCCCGGCCCCCTGGAGGAACCCCCCGTGCCTTGGAAACCCGTGCGTCGCACGCTCATGCCCACCGCCGCGCTGCTGGCGACCGTGCTGCTGGCCGCGGCGTGCGGCGGAGACGGGGCGGGCCGGAAGAACACTGGCGCCGTCGCGGACGCGCCGCGCACCAGCGCCCCCGCGCCGCGCAAGGTCGTCATCGTGGTCGACGCGAAGAAGACCGAGACGATGACGACCGGCACGACCGTCCAGCAGGTCCTGGAGCAGGCGAAGGTCGCGCTCGGGCCGCACGACCTGGTCAAGCCGGCCGCCAACCAGCCCGCCGGGGACGTGATCAAGATCATGCGGCTGCTGTCGGACCCGGTGACCAAGATCGTGAAGACGCCCGCGCCGACGGTCCGCAAGAAGAGCTCGTCCGTCCCGCCGTGGAGCGAGAAGGAGCTGCGCAAGGGGCGCCCCGGCCTCAAGATCGTGAAGATGGCGTACGTCCGGCGCAAGGGCAAGAAGGTGAGGAAGGTCATCGCGCAGAAGGTGACGCGCAAGCCGGTCGCGCGGATCCTCGCGGTGGGCCCGAAGTCGGGGGGCGGCGGCTCGGCCGCGCGGCTGAACTGGCACGGGCTCGCCAACTGCGAGTCCCACAACAACCCGAAGGCCGTGAACCCGGCCGGCTACTACGGCCTCTACCAGTTCTCCTTGGCGTCCTGGGCGTCGGTGGGCGGGACGGGCAAGCCCTCCGACGCCAGCGCGGGCGAGCAGACCTACCGGGCGCAGCTCCTCTACAACAAGGTGAACGGGCGGTGGCAGGGTCAGTGGCCCAACTGCGGGAGGTTCCTGTTCTCCTGACCGGGCGGGCGGAGGTCCTGGGGGACGTCCCCCGGGAATGACAGGGGAGAATCGGGGCGTGGGGGAGACCAGAGGGCTGCTCGGGCCGGCCGACGTGCGGGAGCTGGCCGGGCGGCTCGGCATCAGGCCGACGAAGACGCTCGGGCAGAACTTCGTCATCGACGCGAACACCGTCCGGCGGATCGTCCGGGTCGCCGAGCTGTCTCCCGAGGACGTCGTCCTTGAGGTGGGGCCCGGGCTGGGGTCGCTCACGCTGGCGCTGCTGCCGGAGGTGCGTCGCGTCGTCGCCGTGGAGATCGACCCGGCGCTCGCCGCCGAGCTGCCCGCCACGGCCGCCGCGCGCGAGCCCGATCTCGCGGGACGCCTGGAGGTCGTGCGGGCCGACGCGATGAAGATCACACACGTGCCGGGGCCGGCGCCCACGGCGCTCGTCGCGAACCTGCCCTACAACGTCGCCGTGCCCGTCGTCCTGCACCTGCTGGCCGTGCTGCCGTCGCTGCGGACCGCGCTCGTCATGGTGCAGGCCGAGGTCGCCGACCGGATGACCGCCGCGCCCGGGGGCAAGATCTACGGGGTGCCGTCGGTGAAGCTCGCCTGGTACGGCGACGCCCGCCGTGCCGGGGCCGTCGGCCGCGCCGTGTTCTGGCCCGCGCCGAACGTGGACTCCGGCCTCGTCGCGTTCACCCGCCGTGACCGGCCGCCGGGCGCGGTGTCCCGGGAGGAGGTGTTCGCCGTGGTCGACGCCGCGTTCGCGCAGCGCCGCAAGACGCTGCGGGCGGCTCTGGCAGCGTGGGCCGGGTCCCCGTCCGCCGCCGAGGACGCGCTGCGCGCCGCCGGCGTCGACCCGCGGATCCGGGGCGAAGCGCTGGACGTGGCCGCCTTCGCCCGGATTGCCGAGTATGGTCCTTCACGCCGGGAAGATCACCCTCAGACACCCTAGGCGAAGGCTCCCTCGGGGGAACTCAGCGGATCAGCACGAGCCGGAGGTCGATGTGAAGGCGCGTTCGCGGACGTCGCGGGCCAGGTTGCCGATCGTGGGGACGGCGCTGCTCGCGGCCGTCGGCATGGTCGCGACGATGGCCGCGGGCTGCGGTGACGGCGCGGGCGCGGCACCCAAGATCACGACGACGGCGCGGGCGGGCGTCGCCCCCGTCCCGCCGGCGAAGGGGGCCTACTTCGGGGCCTGGGTGCCGCCGGAGGGCACCGGCAGGCCGTCCGCCTCCGCTTCGGCGTCTCCGTCGGACTCCCCGTCCGGCTCTCCCTCGGCGTCGCCGTCCGGGAAGGACGCCGGCAAGCCCGGCATGGCGCCCGTCGCCGGTTTCGAGCACCAGCTCGGCCGGCAGTTGGACATCGTGCAGAGCTACCGGGGCTGGAAGAGCGACTTCCCCGGCGGGCTGGAGAAGTCCGTCGCCGACGGCAACCGCTACCTGCTGCTGACCTGGGCGGGCGCGGACACCCGGGAGATCGCCCAGGGCGAGTACGACGACCTCATCGAACAGCGCGCCCGCGCCATCAAGGCCCTCGGCAAACCGGTCTTCCTGCGCTGGTCGCGGGACATGGACAAGTCGTCCGGCCGGAAACGCGTCCACTCGGCGGCCGACTACATCGCCGCCTGGAAGCACCTGCGAGAGATCTTCAAGCGGGAGAACGTCGACAACGTCGCGTGGGTGTGGTGCCCCACTGCCCGCGGCTTCAGCGGCGCGGACGCCGGCTCCTACTACCCCGGCGACGACCAGGTCGACTGGATCTGCGCCGACGCCGCACCCGGCGGCGACTACGACTACCGCGACCTGTCGGAGGCCGTGAAGCTGTTCATGGAGTGGGCGCGCAAGCGGCACAAGCCCATCATGATCGCCGAGTTCGGGGTGCCGAAGTCCTACGGCCCGCGCCGCGCCGACTGGCTCCGCGCGGCCGCCAAGACCCTGCAGGACCCGCAGGTCAAGGCGGTCGTGTACTTCAACTCCGACGAGCAGGCCGAGGACGCCCGCGACAAGCGCCGCGCGTACTCGGTGACCGGTGACAAGCACGCGACGTCCGCCCTGCGCGAGCTAGCCACCACGCCCTACTTCAACCCCCGCAACCTACCCGTCACCAGTGGCGGGTAGGCGTCCTCTAGGGTTTCCGTCGTGAACGCAGTGACGGTACGCGTCCCCGCCAAGGTCAACCTGCAGCTCGGCGTGGGACCGCTCCGCGATGACGGCTACCACGACCTCGTCAACGTGTTCCACGCCGTGTCCCTGTTCGACGAGGTGACGGCCGAGCCGTCGGGGCGGCTGGAGGTGAGCGTCCAGGCGGCCCCGCACTCGCGCGTCGCGATCGGCGGCGTCCCGACCGACGAGGACAACCTCGCGGCCCGGGCCGCGAGGCTCGTCGCGGAGCGCCTCGGCGTCCGGCCGGACGTCCGGCTGCGGATCCGCAAGGCGATCCCGGTCGCCGGCGGCATGGCGGGGGGCAGCGCCGACGCCGCCGCCGCGCTCGTCGCCTGCGCCCGGCTCTGGGACGACCGGGATCAGCTCACCCGCGACGACCTGATGGAGATCGGCGCGGACCTCGGCAGCGACGTCCCGTTCGCCGTCCTCGGCGGGACCGCCGTCGGCGTCGGGCGCGGCGAGCGGCTCACCCCCGCCCTCACCCGCGGAACCTTCCACTGGGTGTTCGCCACCGCGGACGGCGGCCTGTCCACCCCCGCCGTCTACGCCGAGTGCGACCGGCTCCGGCTGGAGGCGGACGAGGCGGCGCAGTGGCCGACCGTGTCCGAGGGGCTGATGACCGCGCTCGCCACCGGCGACCCCAAGGGGCTCGGCGCGACCCTGTCGAACGACCTGCAGCCCGCGGCGCTGTCGCTGCGCCCGTCGCTGCGCCGCACGATCGACGCCGGACGCGATCTCGGCGCGATCGGTGCGCTCGTCTCCGGCTCCGGCCCCACCTGCGCGTTCCTCGCCGAGACGGACGACGACGCCGTGGGCCTCGCGGAGGCGCTGCACGGCGCCGGCGTCGCGGAGCAGATCGTCCGGGCGCACGGCCCTGTCCCCGGCGCCACACTGGTATGACCGCGCGGCGGTAGCTGCGCTCGTCACACAAGCGAACTTCACCCCCACACTGCGCGTCATCTACCCGTGACACCGATTCCCTCCGGCACCGATTCATCCGGCGAGGTGGAGCGATGACGTATCTGTCCGGGTTGCTGGGCTTCGTGGCGCTCGCCATGATGGCGACGCTGGTCCTGCTGGCCGTGCGCCGCGACCGGGCCCTCAGCCGCAACGCGCCCGACAAGGTCGTGGGCGGCACAGGCGGGCCGGGCACGGCCGGACCAGGGACGGCCGGCTCCGGGACGGTCGTGTCCCGCAAGGTCGTGCAGGGGGAGGCGGGCGGCCAGTAGGCTCGGGGTGTCCCGGCTTCAACCACGATTTGGCGGACAAAGCATGACGGCCGCGCTTCTCCTCGCGATCATCTTCCTCGTCGTCCTCATCGGCGCCGGGGTCCTCGTCGTGGTCCTCGTCACGAGCTCCCGGAAGCGCACGGACACGGCCTACCGCCCACCCGGCGCACCCGGCCAGCCCCTCCCACCCGGCCAGCCCTACCAACCGGGCCAGCCGTATCAGGCGGGCCAGCCGGGACAGCCCGATCAGGCAGGTCAGTTCGGTCAGCCGGGTCAACCCGGCCAGCCGTATCAGCCAGGCCAGTCCGGCCAGCCGTATCAACCGGGTCAGCCCGACCAGCCGGGCCAGCCGTATCAGCCAGGTCAGTTCGGTCAGCCGGGTCAGCAGGGACAGCCCGATCAGCCAGGCCAGCCGTATCAGCCGGGCCAGCCGTATCAGCCGGGTCAGGCTGATCAGCCTGGTCAGCCGGGCGGGCCGGCGGGCCCGCCACCTGGAGCGTGAGTATCGTGAGCATGGCGGGCCCCGGCGTGGTCGAGATCCTTCTCATCCTGATCGTCCTCGCCGCGGTCGTCGCCGTTCCGGTGATCGTGGTGATCGTGGCCGTGACCGCGCGGAAGCGGCGGGAGAGCGGGACCGCCTACCGTCCGCCGGGGGCGCCGGGCGGGCCGCCGCCGGGTGTCTGAAGGCCCGGCCGCTCCGGGGGGCCTCCGCGGGCTAATAAACTGCAGGCGTCGTGAATCTGATCAACCTTGAGAACGTCGCCAAGGCCTACGGGCCCCAGCCGCTGCTCGACGCCGTGTCCCTCGGCCTGGACGAGGGCGACCGCGTCGGCGTCGTCGGCCGCAACGGCGGTGGGAAGAGCACCCTCGTGTCCGTCCTCGCGCGGGAGACCGAACCCGACGACGGCCGCGTCACCCACGCGCGCGGGGTCCGCCTCGGCTACCTGACCCAGCGGGATGCGTTCCCGGACGGCGCCACGGTCCGGTCCGTGGTGCTGGGCGACCGCGCGGAGCACGAGTGGGCGGGCGACGTCCGCGTCCGCGACATCCTCGGCGGGCTGCTCGCCGACCTCGACCTGGACGCTCCGCTCGCCGGGATGTCCGGCGGGGAGCGCCGCCGGGTCGCGCTGGCCCGGCTCCTCGTCCCCGAGTCCGACCTGCTGATGCTGGACGAGCCCACCAACCACCTCGACATCGAGGCGATCGACTGGCTGGCGCGGCACCTGAAGGACCGCAAGGTCGCGGTGCTCGTCGTCACCCACGACCGCTGGTTCCTCGACGAGGTCACCGACCGGACGTGGGAGGTCGTCGACGGCCGCGTCGAACGCTACGAGGGCGGCTACTCCGCCTACGTCCTCGCCAAGGCCGAGCGCTCCCGGATCGCCGCCGCCACCGAGGCCAAGCGGCAGAACCTGCTCCGCAAGGAGCTGGCGTGGCTGCGCCGCGGCCCGCAGGCCCGCACGTCCAAGCCCAAGTTCCGGGTGGACGCCGCGCAGGCGCTCATCGCCGACGAGCCGCCGCTGCGCGACTCGGTGGAGCTGACCCGGTTCGCGACCGCGCGGCTCGGCAAGACCGTCTACGAGGTTGAGGACGCGACCGTCGAACTCGGCGGCCGTGACCTCTTCAAGCGCATGACGTGGCGGCTCGGCCCCGGCGAACGCGTCGGACTCGTCGGCGTCAACGGCAGCGGCAAGAGCACCCTGCTGCGCCTGCTCGACGGCTCGGTGCGGCCCGCCTCCGGCACGGTCGTCCAGGGCAAGACCGTCCAGCTCGCGCATCTGTCGCAGAACCTGGAGGAACTCGACCCTTCGCGGCGCGTCCTGGAGTCGGTCGAGGAGATCCGCCGCCGCATCACGGTCGGCAAGCGCGAATGGACGGCGAGCCAGCTCCTGGAACGGCTCGGCTTCCCCGGCGACCGGCAGTGGACGCCCGTCGGCGACCTGTCCGGAGGCGAGCGCCGCCGTCTGCAGATTCTCCGCCTTCTCATGGGCGAACCCAACGTCCTCCTCCTGGACGAGCCCACCAACGACCTCGACATCGAGACGCTCACCGAGGTCGAAGACCTCCTGGACGGCTGGCCCGGGACGCTCGTCGTCGTCAGCCACGACCGGTACTTCCTGGAACGCATCACCGACCACGTCGTGGCGCTGCTCGGCGACGGCCGGGTGTCGATGCTGCCCGGCGGCGTCGACGAGTACCTCGAACGCCGCGCGGCCGGGACCGCGCCCAAACCCGGCGCCGCCCGGGACGAGCCGGCGCCCCCGAAACCAAAGGCCGGCGGACAGGACTGGAAGGCCCGCAAGGAGCTCGACCGGCTGGAACGCCGCCTGGAGAAGCTCGCCGGGCAGGAGGCCGACCTCCACGAGCAGCTCGCCGCGCACGCCACCGACTACGCCAAGCTCCAGGAGCTCGACGCCCGGCTCAAGGAGATCCAGTCCGAGGCCGCCACGGTCGAGGAGGAGTGGCTGATGCTCGCCGAGGATCTCGGCTGACCGGCACCTGACCGGCACGGCTGGAAAATCTGGGTCGGAGCGGGGATCATCCCTGGATGACGACCTGGATCATCAGGACGGACGAGCCGGGCGACGGCCCGCGCCTCGCAGTCAAGGACGCGATCGACGTCGCCGGCCTGCCCACCACCGCGGGCTGCCGGGCCGTCGCCGAGCGCGCCGGACCGGCCGCCGCCGACGCGCCCGTCGTCGCGTCCGCCCGCGCGCAGGGCGCCCGCATCGCCGGCAAGGTCAACCTCACCGAGCTGTGCATGGTGGCCGACGGCGTCAACCCGTGGACGGGCACGCCGGTGAACCCGCTCGACCCGTCCCGCGTGCCGGGCGGCTCCTCCAGCGGCTCCGCGGTCGCCGTCGCCACCGGCGAGGCCGACGTCGCGTTCGGCACCGACACGGCCGGGTCGGTCCGCATCCCCGCCGCCTGCTGCGGCATCGCCGGGCTGAAGACCACCAACGGCCGCATCCCCCTGGACGGCGTGTACCCGCTCTCGCCGACCCTGGACATCGTCGGGCCGATGGGCCGCGACGTCGCCGCCGTCGTCCTCGGCATGACGCTGCTCGAACCCGGCTTCGCCCCCGTCCCGTACGACCCGTCCGGGACGATCGCGCGCCTCCGTGTGGACGGCGTCGACCCCGCGATCGACGCCGCCGTCGACGACGCGCTGCGCCGCCTCGGCCCCGTCACCGACGTGACGTCCGAGCACTACACCGACGCGGCCACGGCCAACGGCATGATCATCAGCGACGAGGCGTGGAGGCTGGACGGGCACCTGCTCGCCGAACCCGCCAAGCTGAGCGGACGAATCGCGAGGCGCCTCCAGACCATGCACGAGGTGTCCGGCGCCGGGAAGCTCGACTGGGCCCTCGGCGTGAAGAAGGCGCTCAGGGCCGAACTGGACGCGATCCTCACCCGGCACGCGGCGATCGCCCTGCCCGTGCTGCCCTGCGTCGCCCCCGAACCCGGCGAGGCGGACGAATCCGATCTCGTCCTCACCTCGCTGGTGGGCCAGATCAACGTCGCCGGCCTCCCCGCGTTCGCCCTGCCCGTCCCCCTGCCGGGCTCACACCTCCCGGCGTCCGTCCAGCTGATAGGCCCCGCCGGCGCCGAAGAACACCTCTGCGGCCTGGCCGCCGCCCTGGAGACCACCCTGACCCCTTGACCAAGAACCCCCAGCTCGTGACGGGGGTTCCAGGGGGTCGCCCCCCTGGGAGATCAAGCGTCGAACGGGATGAGGAGGGTGCGGAGGAGGGCGGCGAGGGCGTCGTGCTGGTCGGGGGAGAGGGTCTCCAGGATCTCCTGCTCGCGGGCCAGCAGGTCGGCGAAGGCCGCGTCCACGCGGGTCAGGCCCGCGTCGGTGAGGCGGACCTGGACGCCGCGCTTGTCCTGCGGATCGGGGTGTCGCTCGACCAGCCCGGCCGCGGCCAGCCGGTCGATGCGGTTGGTCATGGTGCCGGACGTCACCAGCGTCGCGCGCAGCAGCAGTCCGGGGCTCAGCTGGTACGGGGCGCCCGCCCGGCGCAGCGCCGTGAGGACGTCGAACTCCCACGACTCCAGGCCGTGGTCCGCGAACACCGCGCGGCGCGCGCGGTCGAGGTGCCGGGCCAGCCGGGACACGCGGCTGAGGACCTGAAGCGGCCGGACGTCCAGGTCCGGACGCTCGGTGTTCCACGCCTCGACCAGCCTGTCGACCTCATCGCGCATGCCGACACCCTACCTGTCTTGATATCGAGAAAGCCGGTGCCGATCAGCGACGCAGGGCGAGCGCTCCGGCGATCCGCTCCGCCGCCTCCGGCGCCTGCCGGACCCCCTCCCGGTAGACCGGGGCCCACCGGGACCGGTCGCCGACGTTCGGCCCGAACACCTCCAGCGCCCGCTCGTCCGGGACGATCCGGACGTCCCCGCCGCCGTGCGACATGTGGGGGAGCGGCTCGATGACGATCAGCGGCCCGGCCCCCTTCGCCAGTTCCTCGTTGGACCAGCCCGCGAACGCGCCGTCCAGGTAGCGCCGCCCGCCGATCGCGACCGGCTCGGCGAAACCCGGCGCGGCGCTGCTCGCGGCGACCGCGAGCGAGAGCGGGACGCCGCTCGACGCGTCCCACACGACCGGTTCGCCCGACTCCACCTCGACCCCGGTGATCAGCAGCCGGGTCTCGGGCCACCTGTCCGTCCCCACCAGGTAGCTCATGCTCGCGTGGTGCCGTTGCGCGGGCAGTGCCCCATTGTCCAGTGCCAGCCGGCCGATCCGCCGCCTGACCTCGCCGGGATCCAGCGCCGGGTCGCGGCCCAGCTCGAACACCCGCGCCATGACCGAGCCGTCCACCGCCGGAGGCGGACCACCGGCCGGCGGCAGTTCGGCCAGCGCCGCCAGATCCCGTCCCGTGGTGATCGCGGCGCCGGCGATCGCGCCCGCCGAGGTGCCGACGACCAGCCCCGCGTCCGCCGGTTCCACGCCCGCCTCGCGCAGTCCGGCCGCGAGGCCGAGCAGCCATGCCGTTCCCACCGGTCCGCCGGGGCCGAGCGCCAGGGCCCATCCGCTGTTGTTCGTCATGCCGAGGAGCCTAGGAACAGCGCAGGCGCGGTCGCATCCGTCGACCGACTGGGCCGCGCCAAGACTCTTGACATCAAGATACGGGTCGGGCAAGATGTCTCTTGATGTCAAGAGAAAGCGAAGCCGTGTGGGATCCCGCGCAGTACGGGATCTTCAGCGATCAGCGCGCCAGGCCCTTCGCCGAACTCGCCGGGCGCCTCGGCGGCACCCCGCCGGCCCGCGTCGCCGACCTCGGCTGCGGCTCCGGCGAACTCACCGCCACCCTCGCCGCCCGCTGGCCGGACGCCGTCATCGACGCGTTCGACGGCTCACCCGAGATGATCGCCAAGGCCCGCGAGCACGAGATCCCGGGACGGCTCGCCTTCCGCGTCGCCGACGTCGCCACCTGGAAGCCCGAGGAACCCGTCGACCTCGTCTTCTCCAACGCCGTCTTCCAGTGGGTCCCCGAACACCTCGACCTGCTGCCCCGATGGGCCCACGCCCTCACGCCCGGCGGACGAATCGCCTTCCAGGTCCCCGGCAACTTCGATGCGCCCAGCCACGTCCTGCTGCGCGAGCTCGGCCGCTCCGAGAGGTGGCGCGGCAAGCTCGGGTCCTTCCAGCGGGACGCGCCCGTCCTCGACCCCGCCGGCTACCTCGACCTCCTCACCCGCCACGGATGCGCCGTCGACGCCTGGGAGACCACGTACGCCCAAGTCCTCCACGGCGACGACCCCGTCCTCGAATGGGTCAAGGGGACCGCGCTGCGACCCGTCCTGACGGCACTCGACCCCGAGGAGACCGAGGAGTTCCTCGCCGACTACCGGGAAAGGCTCCGGCGCGCCTACCCCGCCGCCCCCTACGGCACCGTGTTCCCCTTCCGGAGGATCTTCGTGATCGCCACCCGGAGGCCCTAGACGCGATGCCGCCCGGCCCGCCGGGGGAAGCGACTCGTTCCCCTGCGGTGCCAACCCGGACGGACGGGCGGCGTCCGCAGAACCCGGACTCGCGACCCGAGACCGGCGACCCCTGGCCGGCGGCCACCCGGACGAACTCCGGGCGGCCGCCGGTCGCACCCTCCGGAGGCGACCATGATCACCGGTGTCCACCACGTCCAGCTCGCCGCCCCGCCCGGCAGCGAGGACCGGCTCCGCGCCTTCTACTCCGGCGTCCTCGGACTCGACGAGATCCCCAAGCCGCCGGAACTCGCCAAGCGCGGCGGAGCCTGGTTCCGCGGCCCCGGCGTCGAACTCCACCTCGGCATCGAGCATGACTTCCGGCCCGCCCGCAAGGCCCATCCGGGGCTGCTCGCCGACGACCTGGACGCCCTCGCCGCGCGCCTGCAGGCCGCCGGCCACGAGACCAGGCCGGACGATCTCTTTCCCGGGCACCGCCGGCTCTACGCCGACGACCCGGTCGGCAACCGGCTCGAATTCCTGCAGCCGTCACGCTGACGGGTCGGGGATCTCCTCGAAATCACGCTGTGCCCTGCGCTGTGCCTTCTCGGCCTTCGCCGCCGCCCGCTCCTCGGCCTTCTCCGCCTTCGCCGCGGCCTTCTCCGCACGCTTCTCCATGCGCTCCAGCTCCTTGCGGCGCTGGCGCGGGTCGAGCGACGGCTTCGGCTCCAGCCCCGCCAGCCCGTTCCACGCCAGGTTCACTATGTGCGCGGCGACATCCTCCCGGCGAGGCTTGCGCACGTCCAGCCACCACTGGCCCGTCAACGCGACCATGCCGACCAGGCTCTGCGCGTACAGCGGCGCGAACTTGTCGTCGTACCCGTGCCGGTCGAACTCCTGGGCCAGTATGTACTCCACCTCGCCGGCGATCTCGCTCAGCAGGCTCGCGTAACTGCCGGTGCCCGTGCCGCCGTGCGAGTCGCGCACGATGATCCGGAACCCGTCCGGGTGCTCCTCGATGTACTCCAGCAGTGCCAGCGCGGCCTTCTCCAGCTTGCTGCGGTAGTGGATCGCCGAGTCCAGCGCGTCCGTGACGAGTTTCAGCAGCCGCTCGAACTCCCGGTCGACGACGACCGCGTACAGCCCTTCCTTGCCGCCGAAGTGCTCGTACACCACGGGCTTCGAGACACCGGCCGCCGACGCGATCTCCTCCACCGACGTGCCGTCCAGGCCGCGCTCGGCGAACAGCGTCCGGCCGATGTCGACAAGCTGTTCGCGTCGTTCCTTACCGGTCATCCGCTTTCTGCGGGGCCTGGGAGCGGGTTCTGTCACGGGATCAATTGTGACGGTCAAACCGCCTGCTTCGTGCGCTTCGCCGCCAGCCTGTCGCGGTTCGGCCACCGGACGTCATGGGCCAGGCGCATCTTCTCGAACGCCCAGATGATGCGCGCGCTGATGTCGACCTGCCCCTTCAGGACGCCGTGACGTGCACAGGTCGGGTCCGAGTGGTGCAGGTTGTGCCACGACTCGCCCAGCGACGGGATCGCCAGCCACCACACGTTGCGGGACTTGTCGCGGACCTCGAACTCCTCCTTGCCGAAGGTGTGGCAGATCGAGTTGATGGACCACGTCACATGGTGAACCAGCGTGATCCGGACGAACCCCGCCCAGAACAGCGCCGTCAGGAACCCCGTCCACGACATCGAGACCAGCCCGCCGATCACCGCCGGCAGCAGGAACGACACCGCGACCAGCCCGGGGAAGGCCAGGTGGATGCGCCGGATGTCGCGGTCGTTCAGCAGGTCCTTGGCGAACCGCTGCTTGGACGTCCTGTTGGCGTCGAACAGCCAGCCGTAGTGCGCCCAGGCCAGCCCCTTCGTCAGCGCCTTCCAGTCGTTGCCGAACCGCCACGGCGAGTGCGGGTCGAACTCCTTGTCCGAGTGCTTGTGATGCCGCCGGTGGTCGGCGACCCACGTGATGACCGGTCCCTCGATGGCCATGCTCCCGGCCAGCGCCATGAAGATCTTCAGCCCGCGCCTGGCCTTGAACGACCCGTGCGTGAAGTACCGGTGGTATCCGACCGTGATGCCCGCCGCGGACAGCACGTAGAAGACCATCGTGAGCACGACGTCCGTCCAGCCGAGGAACCGGCCCCAGACGAGCGGCACGGCCGCGAACAGAGCCAGGAACGGCAGACCGGTGAACGCGGCGACGAGCGCCCGTTCGGCGTTGCCCTGCGTGTCAGGCGCGAGTTCGGGACGCCCCTGCGGGCGGGGAGGATCCATGGTCGGGGCTGTTGTCATGCGTCACCACTTCCTGCGACTCGGGGCAGCCTTACCTACGCCAACGTAACCTACGCATCCGTAAGTTGCCCAGTGGCGAACGGTAAAATCAGCGAGAAACTGCCTCATACGCCACAAAACTCTCCTGCGAAACAGACAACGACCGGCCCGCCGCGGAAGGGCGCATGGAAGGCCCTCACCAGGACGAACGCTCGACCGGCGGCAAAGGATCCCTGGATGTGCCGCCGACCCTGCGGCGCGCTCGACCCATGTGCCGCGGCGTGCCCGCCCCCGCGGAGACCGCCGCGCCGTCCGCGCCCTGGCTCGGGCCGGACGACACCGAGATGGGTTGCCCGCACAGGACGCTCTAAACCGATCCCGACAAACAGGCAGACTCCGGGCATCGCCCTGCGCAGGCCGAGGTAATAGGTGTGGGGTCGTGTGCCCACGGCCGGTATCGTGGGCCTCGCAGGCGCCCCGGGCGGGGATGAGGTCCTGCCGATCCGCCGTGGCGTAATTGGCAACGCAGTGGGTTTTGGTCCCAAAGACTCCAGGTTCGACTCCTGGCGGCGGAACTGCCTGAAATGTCCAGAGGGTCGCCTTGGGGTGGGCGGCGGGGTGACAGGTGGGGAGCGGGCGGTATCCTGCCCGTGTCGGGTTCGCCGTGGCGTGATGTCGCAGGTGGCGGGCCCGTGAACCGATCCCGTCCGCGATGCCGAGGAGCCTCCTTGTGAGCGCTGCGAGCCGCCCGGCCGCCGTCATCGTTCTCGCCGCGGGCGAGGGCACCCGGATGAAGTCCCGCACCTCGAAGGTGCTGCACGAGCTGTGCGGGCGCACCATGCTCGGCCATGTGCTGGCCGCCGCCCGCGAACTGGAGCCCGAGCGGCTCGTCGTGGTCGTCGGGCACCGGCGCGAGCAGGTCGTCGCGCATCTCGCCGAGCATGCGCCGGACGCCGAGGCCGCCGTCCAGGACCGGCAGGGCGGGACGGGGCACGCCGTGAGGATGGCGCTGGAGCAGACCGGCGCGCTGAACGGGACCGTGGTGGTCACGAACGGCGACCACCCGCTGCTGCGGGGCGAGACGCTGCGGGCGCTCGTCGAGGCGCACGAGGACGAGGGGAACGCCGCCACCGTCCTGACGACCGAGATGCCCGACGCGACCGGGTATGGGCGGATGATCCGTGCCGCGGACGGCAGCGTCGAGGCGATCGTCGAGCACAAGGACGCGACCGCCGAACAGCGCGCCATCAACGAGATCAACGTCGGCATGTACGCGTTCGACGGGGCGCTGCTGGCGGACGCGCTGAAGCGGGTGACCACCGACAACGCCAAGGGCGAGGAGTACCTCACCGACGTCGTCGCGATCATGCGCGGGGACGGGCACCGGGCCGGCGCGCACCTTGCCGCCGACTGGGTGGAGACCCAGGGCGTGAACGACAAGGTCCAGCTGGCGCAGGCGCGCAGGCAGCTGAACGACCGGATCCTCGAAGCGCACATGCGGGCCGGTGTCACGATCATCGACCCGGCCTCCACCTGGATCGACGTGGGCGTGACCGCGGATCAGGACGCGGAGATCCACCCGGGAACGCAGCTGCACGGCCGCACGCATCTCGGCGAGGGCGCGCGGGTCGGCCCGGGCTGCACGCTGACCGACACGACGGTCGGCCCGGGCGCGTCGGTGATCAACGCGGTGTGCGCGGGGGCGGAGGTCGGCCCGGAGGCGTCGGTCGGGCCGTACGCGTACCTGCGGCCGGGCACCAGGCTGGCGAGCGGGGCCAAGGTCGGGACGTACGTCGAGACGAAGAACGCCGACATCGGCGAGGGCACGAAGGTGCCGCACCTGACCTATGTGGGGGACGCCGAGATCGGCGAGTACTCCAACATCGGCGCGAGCTCGGTGTTCGTGAACTATGACGGGGTGCAGAAGCACCGCAGCGTCATCGGGTCGCATGTGAAGGTCGGCAGCGACAACATGATCGTCGCGCCCGTGACGGTGGGCGACGGCGCCTACACGGCGGCGGGCTCGGTGATCATCCAGGACGTCCCGCCGGGGGCGATGGCGGTCGCGCGGGCGCGGCAGCGCAACGTCGAGGGCTGGGTCGAGCGGAAGCGGCCGGGGACGCCGGCGGCCGAGGCGGCCCGCCGGGCCAAGGACGAGGACGGCACGCCGTAGCGCGCGCCCGATGAGGACCGCCCCGCCGTCGGCGGGAACGCGGGGGACAGCGGCGTCCTCCGGAACAACAGAGCGAACCGTGCACCGGAGTCTTGTTGTGGTGCGCGGGGAGTGGGGACAACACCCCACATATAAGGCAGAGTTCCATTGAGGGGGAGTTGTCAGAGGTGAGTGGGATCAAAGCGAGCGGCCAGAAGAAGATGATGCTCTTCACCGGCCGAGCCCACCCGGACCTGGCCAAGGAAGTATCCGACAACCTCCACGTCGACCTGACGCCGACGTCCGCCTACGACTTCGCCAACGGTGAGACGTTCGTGCGGTTCCTGGAGTCGGTCCGCGGCTCCGACGCGTTCGTGATCCAGAGCCACACGGCTCCCATCAATCAGTGGATCATGGAGCAGCTGATCATGGTGGACGCGCTGAAGCGCGCGTCCGCCAAGCGGATCACCGTGGTGGCGCCCTTCTTCGGCTACGCCCGGCAGGACAAGAAGCACCGCGGCCGGGAGCCGATCTCGGCCCGGCTGATGGCGGACCTGTTCAAGACGGCGGGCACGGACCGGCTGATCGCCGTCGACCTGCACACCGCCCAGATCCAGGGCTTCTTCGACGGCCCGGTGGATCATCTGTTCGCGCTGGACCTGCTGGCGCAGCACTTCGAGAGCCGGCTGGACACCTCCCAGGTCACGGTCGTCGCGCCGGACGCGGGCCGGGTGCGGGTCACCGAGCGGTGGAGCGACCGGCTCGGCGGCGTTCCGATGGCGATCATCCACAAGAAGCGCGACCCGGACGTGGCGAACGAGGTCAAGGTGTTCGACGTCGTGGGCGAGGTCAAGGGCCGGACGTGCGTCGTGGTGGACGACATGATCGACACCGGCGGGACGATCGTGAAGGCGGCGGACGCGCTGTTCGACCAGGGCGCCACGAAGGTCGTCGTCGCGGCGACGCACGGCGTGCTGTCGGGCCCGGCGGTGGACCGGCTGAAGAACTCGCGGATCTCCGAGGTGGTGCTGACGAACACGCTGCCCATCTCCGAGGAGAAGCAGTTCGACAAGCTGACCGTGCTGTCGATCGCGCCGCTGATCGCCCGTGCCATCAACGAGGTGTTCTCCGACGGTTCGGTGACGAGTCTCTTCGGCGGCCACAGCTAGGGCCTTGGCATTGGGCGTCGCGGTGTTGGGCTAGACTTGTGCAACCGCGTATGCCCCGGGTCGTTCAGTGCGGTGTCGGGACAGGGGCCGCACTCCCCGGGATACGCAAAAGAATCTTCGAGGCGCCTGACGCATCGAGCAACGCCTGATTCGCTCTGTCCGTAGCGGACGTCCAGTGCCGGACGGCCGTGGATCGCAACAACTGAGGAGTTTTCGTCGTGTCCGAGGTACGCATCGCCGCCGAGCCGCGCACCGAGTTCGGTAAGGGTGCCGCGCGGCGCACCCGCCGGGCCGGCAAGGTGCCCGCCGTCCTCTACGGTCACGGCACCGACCCGCAGCACATCTCGCTGCCGGGGCACGACCTGATGCTGGCGCTCAAGACGCCGAACGTGCTGCTGACCATCGAGGGGCTCGCCGGTGGCGCGGAGCTGGCGCTGCCGAAGGACGTCCAGCGCGACCCGGTCAAGGGGTTCCTGGAGCATGTCGACCTGCTGCTGGTGAAGCGCGGCGAGAAGGTCGTCGTGGACCTGCCGGTCAACGTGGTGGGCGACGTGATCCCGGGCGGCCGGCTCGCGCAGGCGGTTGTGGAGATCTCCGTGGAGGCGGAGGCGACGCACATCCCCGAGTCCGTCGACCTGGACATCACCGGGCTGGAGATCGACTCGCAGGTGCTGGCGAAGGACCTCAAGCTGCCGTCCGGCACCACGCTGGTGGCCGACGAGGAGATCCTGATCGTGCAGATCACCGACGCGACCGTGTCGGCCGAGGCGGCGGCCGAGGCGCCCGAGGCGCCGGCCGAGGGTGCGGCCGCCGAGGGCGAGGGCGAGTCCGCCGCCGAGTGACGCGGGCGCGGCCGCGCGGGACGCGGGCCGCTTGGTCTTCTCACGGTCCCCGCCGGTGTTCGCACCGGCGGGGACCGTGTTCTGTCGGTGCCGGTTTTCTGCTGCGTGAGGAGTGCGGGTGAGCACGGATCTCTGGCTGGTGGTGGGGCTGGGCAATCCGGGGCCCTCGTATGCGAAGAACCGGCACAACGCGGGGTTCATGGTGCTGGACGTCCTCGCCGCACGGGCCGGCGGGAAGTTCAGGTCGCACCGGGCCCGGGCCGACGTGCTGGAGGGACGTCTCGCCGGCGCGCGGGTGGTGCTGGCGAAGCCCAGGTCGTTCATGAACGAGTCGGGCGGCCCGGTGAAGGGGCTGCGCGATTTCTACAAGGTGCCGGTGGAGCGGCTGATCGTCGTCCATGACGAACTGGACATTCCCTTCGGCGCGGTGCGGTTGAAGCAGGGCGGCGGCGACAACGGGCACAACGGCCTGCGTTCGGTGACGAAGTCGCTGGGCACGAAGGACTATCTGCGGGTGAGGTTCGGGGTGGGCCGGCCGCCGGGACGAATGGATCCGGCGGCGTTCGTGCTGAAGGACTTCTCCGCGGCGGAGCGCAAGGACCTCGATCTGGAGGTGGACCGCGCGGCGGACGCCGTGGAGGCGCTGCTGTCCGGCGGGCTGGCCGCAGCGCAGAACGCCTTCCACGCCGGGTGACCGGATCCGGCCGCCGGACGCGCCGGTCCGGCGGTGATCGGCCGCCCACGGCGCCGTTTTGTGCGCGTCCACCCTTGTTCGCATGCATTGCCGGGCGGATGCCCGCGTTCCACCCGTGACCATGGCAAAGCGGCCGTAAGATGCAGGTCGAATGAGGTTCAGGATGCATGTGAACCTCAGGCTGCGTTCAACCGTCTTCGGTGTGAATCGCGCTGACGGGGCGCGTGTTACAGAGGATTGGTGAGTGGTTTATGGCCGTCGTTGACAAGGTCCAGGCCGAGTCATCGATCCGCCATGACCAGAAGCGCACCTCGTCGCCGAACTGGAGCGGATCCTACCGCCGGTTCGCGGTGTTCCTCGATTTCGCCAGCATGCTGATGGCCGGTGTGATCGCGTTCGTGCTCCGGTTCCCCGGTGTGCCGACGGAACTGGACGCGCCGTACGTGGCACTCACCGTGGTGCTTCCGCTGGCGTGGGTCCCGACGCTGGTGCTGTGCCGGGCGTACCAGCCCCGGTACGTGGGCGTCGGCTATGAGGAGTTCCACCGGGTGCTGCGCGCCGGATTCATCCTCACCGCGGTCGTCGCGATCGTGGCGTACGCGACCAAGACCGATGTGGCGCGCGGCTATGTGGTGATGGCGTTGCCGCTGGGGACGTTCCTGGCGTTCGTGGCGCGGTACCGGCTGCGCAAGTGGCTGCACCGGAAGCGCTGGCACGGCGAGTGCATGCGGCGCGTGGTGGCGGTGGGGCACCGCACGTCCGTGGCCGACCTGATCCGGGTGCTGCGGAAGAAGCGGTACCACGGGATGGACATCGTGGCCGTGTGCCTGCCGCCGGCGCTGGCCTCGGGCGACGACGCGGTCGCCGAGGTCGAGGACGTCCCGGTGCTGGGCGACTTCGCGCAGGCGGCGGCGGTTGCCGACCGGATCGGCGCCGACTCGGTGGCGGTGCTGGCGTGCCCGGAGATGGACGGGGTGGCGCTGCGGCGGCTGGCGTGGCAGATCGAGCGCAACGACGTGGAGCTGGTGGTCGCGCCGGCGCTGATGGACGTGACCGGACCGCGGATCTCGATCCGGCCGGTGTCGGGGCTGCCGCTGCTGCACGTGGAGCACCCGGAGCTGGACGGCGGCCGCAAGGTGCTCAAGGGCCTGGTGGACCGGGTGGCGGCGCTGGCCGGGATCGTGGCGCTGAGCCCGCTGCTCGCCCTGATCGCGGTGCTGATCAAGATGTCCGGGGGGCCGGTGCTGTTCCGGCAGACCCGGGTCGGGCGCGGCGGCCGCGAGTTCACGGTCCTGAAGTTCCGCACCATGGTGGCCGACGCGGAGGCGCGGCGGCTGGACCTGCTCGCCGCCAACGACAACGACGGGGTGCTGTTCAAGATCCGGCAGGACCCGCGGGTGACGCGGGTGGGGCGCCGGCTGCGCCGGTACTCGCTGGACGAGCTGCCGCAGTTGTTCAACGTGCTGCGGGGCGAGATGTCGCTGGTGGGTCCGCGCCCGCCGCTGCCCGAAGAGGTGGCCCAGTACGGCGGCGACGTGTACCGGCGGCTGGTGGTCAAGCCCGGCCTGACCGGGCTGTGGCAGGTCAGCGGCCGCTCGGACCTGTCGTGGGAGGAGTCGGTCCGGCTCGACCTGCGGTACGTCGACAACTGGACCCTTGCGCTGGACCTCCAGATCATGTGGAAGACCTGGTCGGCGGTGTTCCGCGGCTCGGGCGCGTACTAGCCCGCACCGGCCCGCGCCGGTCCGTCCGCTGGGTGGGACGGTGACCCTGGCACGCGGTGTCATCGGGTATGCATGAGAAAGTTGACCGTGCAGACCAGTCGAGTCGGGAATGTGATGGACGAATGACCTGGGCAGGGGCGGCGGACGACCACGCGCTGGCGGCGGAGCTCGCCGGCACGGCGGGGCGGCTGCTGCTGGGCGTGCGGGACGAGATGGGCTTCGCGGACGCGCGGGCCCTGAAGGACACGGGCGACCTGCGGGCGCACGAGTACCTCATGGCGGCGCTCGCCGAGCGCTGTCCCGGTGACGCCGTCCTGTCGGAGGAGGGGCGCTCGTCGGTCGCGGGGAAGCGGTCGAAGGGCGACGACCGCGCCCCGACCCGCAACACCGCGGACGCCGAGCGGCTCACCGCCCGCCGGGTGTGGATCGTGGACCCGCTGGACGGCACCCGGGAGTTCTCCGAGGAGGGCCGCCGCGACTGGGCCGTCCACGTGGCGCTCTGGGAGCGCGACGAGAACGGCGGCAGGCTGGTCGCCGGGGCGGTGGCGCTGCCGGCGCAGGGCCTGACGCTCCGCACCGACGCGACGGGTGGTGCGTCTCTCGTCCGCACGGACATGGGCGACCCCGACCCTGTCACCGCCGGGCCCGAGGCCGGGCGCAAGACGCTTCCGCGTGAGGTGCCGCTGCACATTCCGGCGCCGGACGCGGGCAAGCTCCGCATCGCCGTCAGCCGGACGCGCCCGCCCGAGTTCGTCCGGCAGCTTGCTCAAAGGCTGGCCAAGGCGGTTCCGGGGGGTGTGGGGGGTCGTCCCCCCTCGGACGGCATCGACGTGGAGCTGGTGCCGATCGGGTCGGCGGGGGCGAAGATCTCCGCGGTGCTGCTCGGCGAGGTGGACGCCTACGTGCACGCGGGCGGCCAGTACGAGTGGGATTCGGCGGCGCCGGCGGCGGTCGCGCTCGGTGCGGGGGCGCACGCGTCCCGGATCGACGGGTCGGCGCTCGCGTACAACCGGAAGGACCCCCTGCTCCCGGATATCCTGGTGTGCCATCCCATGTCGGCGTCGACGCTGCTGACCGGCATACGGGAAACAGGCGGCGCCCTGCCCTGACCGTCCGCCCCACGGACGGGACTGAAACACGGCGGGCCGGCGTTCGACCCGGTGGGAAGGCGAGCGCCCGTCCCGTGCCACCGGTTGCATCTGCCAGAACAGCGTGGAGAGAGCCCCAGACCATGCAGCGTTGCGATTACCTGCTGTCCCAGCTAGACGTGCTCGAAGCCGAGTCGATCCATATCTTCCGGGAGGTGGCGGCCGAGTTCGAGCGGCCGGTGCTGCTGTTCTCGGGCGGCAAGGACAGCATCGTCATGCTGCGCCTGGCCGAGAAGGCCTTCTGGCCGGCGCCGATCCCGTTCCCGGTGATGCACGTCGACACCGGGCACAACTTCCCGGAGGTGATCGAGTTCCGGGACCGGCGGGTCGCCGAGCTCGGCGTCCGGCTGATCGTGGCGTCGGTGCAGGACGCGATCGACAGCGGCCGGGTGACCGAGCAGAAGGGGCGCCGCGCGTCCCGGAACCGGCTGCAGATCACGCCGCTGCTGGACGCGATCGAGGAGAACCAGTTCGACGCGGCGTTCGGCGGGGCGCGGCGGGACGAGGAGAAGGCCCGCGCCAAGGAGCGGGTGGTGTCGTTCCGGGACGAGTTCGGGCAGTGGGATCCGAAGAACCAGCGTCCGGAGCTGTGGAACCTGTTCAACACGAAGATCGTCCAGGGCGAGCACGTCCGGGTGTTCCCGCTGTCGAACTGGACCGAGCTCGACATCTGGGACTACGTCCGGCGTGAGGAGCTCGACCTTCCGCCGATCTACTTCGCGCACACCCGGCGCGTGTTCGAGCGGGACGGCCTGCTCCTGGACGCCGAGACGGGTTACGCGAACCGCGGCGACGACGAGCCGGAGTTCGACGCGACGGTCCGGTACCGCACCGTCGGCGACGCGTCCTGCACGGGCGCGGTGAAGTCGAACGCGGCGACGCTCGACGAGGTGATCGAGGAGATCGCTGCGACGCGGATCACCGAGCGCGGCCAGACCCGCGCCGACGACCGCACCAGCGAGGCCGCGATGGAGGACCGCAAGAAGGAGGGCTACTTCTGATGGCCGGCACGGACCAGACCGCCAAGACCGGCGCCGCGAAGACCATGGACCTCCTGCGGTTCGCGACCGCCGGCAGCGTCGACGACGGCAAGTCGACGCTGATCGGCCGGCTGCTGTTCGACTCCAAGTCGATCTTCGAGGACCAGCTGGAGTCGGTCGAGAAGACCAGCGTCGACCGGGGCGAGGAGTACACGAACCTGGCGCTGCTGACCGACGGCCTGCGCGCCGAGCGGGAGCAGGGCATCACCATCGACGTGGCGTACCGGTATTTCGCGACGCCGCGCCGCAAGTTCATCATCGCGGACACGCCGGGGCACATCCAGTACACCCGGAACATGGTGACGGGCGCCTCCACCGCCGACCTGGCGATCATCCTGGTGGACGCGCGGAAGGGCATCCTGGAGCAGTCGCGCCGGCACGCGTTCCTCACCACGCTCCTCCAGGTCCCGCACCTGGTCGTGGCGGTCAACAAGATGGACCTGGTCGGCTACGACCGGGCCGTGTACGAGCAGATCGTGGACGAGTTCACGGCGTTCGCCTCCAAGCTGGAGGTGACGGACCTGACGTTCATCCCGATCTCGGCGCTGCACGGCGACAACGTCGTCGAGCGCAGCGTGAACATGCCGTGGTACGAGGGCTCCTCGCTGCTGCACCACCTGGAGCACGTGCACATCGCGTCCGACCGCAACCTGATCGACGTGCGGTTCCCGGTGCAGTACGTGATCCGCCCGCACGCCTCGACCGACCCCGACCTGCACGACTACCGCGGCTACGCGGGCCAGGTCGCGGGCGGCGTGCTGAAGCCGGGCGACGAGGTGGTGCACCTGCCGTCCGGGCTGACCACGAGGATCACCCACATCGACGGGCCGGGCGGCCCGGTCGACGAGGCGTTCGCGCCGATGTCGGTCACGCTCCGCCTCGCCGACGACATCGACATCTCCCGCGGCGACATGATCGCCCGTCCGCACAACCGTCCCGAGGTCGCGCAGGACATCGACGCGATGGTCTGCTGGATGACCCCGGACAGCACCCTCGCGCCGCGGTCGAAGCTGGTCATCAAGCACACCACCCGCACCGCGAAGGCGCTGGTGAAGAACCTGCACTACCGGCTGGACGTCAACACGTTGCACCGCGACGAGCAGGCGGCCGGCCTGGGCCTGAACGAGATCGGCCGTGTCTCCCTGCGCGTGACGCAGCCGCTGTTCGTGGACGACTACGGCCGCAACCGCCTCACCGGCGGCTTCATTCTCATCGACGAGGCCACCAACAACACCGTCGCCGCCGGCATGATCACCGGCGCGCGCTGACCGCGCGCCGCGGGGCCCGCCGGGCCCCGCGGGCCCTCCCCCCTCGACCGCAAGGCAGGCCCTCGATGCCCCCATCCGTCGGAGTCGTGCTTCCCACGCACAACCGGCCGGAGCTGCTGCGCCGCGCCCTGGAGTCGGTGCTGGTGCAGGACTACGAGGGCGAGCTGCGCGCCGTCGTCGTCTTCGACCGGGCCGAGCCGGACGTGTCGCTCGCCGGCGACCGCGTCGAGGTCATCGCCAACACCCGGGAGCCGGGCCTCGCGGGTGCCCGCAACTCCGGCATCCTCGCCCTGGACACCGATCTGGTGGCGTTCTGCGACGACGACGACCAGTGGCTGCCCGGCAAGCTCGCCGCCCAGGTGAAGGCCCTTGAGGGCGAGCCGGACGCGGTGCTGTGCAGCTCGGGGATCCTGATCGACTTCGACGGCCGGGAGCTGCCCCGGCTGGCCGGGACCGGCCGCGTCACCTACGACGAGCTGATCCGCGACCGGATGATGAGCGTCCACTCGTCCACCTATGTGGCGCGGCGCGAGCCGCTCATCGACATCGGCATGGTGGACGAGACGATCCCCGGCAGCCAGGGCGAGGACTGGGACCTCGCGCTGCGCGCCGCCCGCCGCCACCCGGTCCTGAACGTCGACGAGCCGTACGTCCGCGTCCTGTGGGGGCTGACGTCGTACTACGCGCAGGCGTGGGAGACGAAGGTGGCCGCGCTGGAGTGGTTCTTGGAGCACTACCCGGAGATCGGCGAGGAGTCCGGCGCGGCCGGACGCGTATACGGCCAGCTCGCCTTCGGCTGCGCGACCGTCGGCCGCCGCAAGGACGCCCTCCGCTGGTCGGCCCGCGCACTCAAAGCGAACCCGGCCGAACGCCGCGTCCCGTTCGCCCTGGCGGTCGCCTCCGGCGTCGTCTCCGGCAAACGCGTCCTCCTGGCCCTCCACACCCGGGGCCGCGGCATCTGATCCGCCCCTACCGCCTTCGCCGGAATCAGGGGCGGTTGAGCTTCTTCGCCGTCTTGTCGGTCAGGGTGTCCGCGGCGGGTGAAACGGCGTCCTCATCGGGGGACGGCGGGAACGCGTCCAGGTTGATCGCGCCCAGCGTGATGGTCTTGTCGTTCGGCTTGTCCTGGCCCCCGCCTTCGGACGCGTCCGGGGCGGGCGGCCGCGCGTGCCTGCGCCCGCGCGGAGACTCCGGCTCGCCGAGCGGGTCTCGGCGGGCCCCGGGTTCGCGTGCGGCGGGCGCCGCGGCGCGGCGCGGCTCCTTGGACCCGGGCGGCGACGTGGGTGACGACGCGGGCGGCGACAGCGGGTGCGCCGCGGGGCCGGCCGAGCCGTCCCGCCGCCGGGGCGGCATGTCGCGGGGTTCGCGGGGCAGCGTGGGCGGGGGCGCCGCCACGGCCGTCTCGTCCTGCCTCGGCAGGACGACCGCGCCGAGCACGGCCGCGCCCATCCGGTGGATGCGGCGGACGCCGTCGCGGATCTGCGCGTACTTGGTGCGCGGCGTCTCCACGACGATGAGGGCTGCGTCGGACAGGTCGGCGAGGGCCTGCGCGTCGGCGCCGAGTTCGGTGGAGGGGGCCTCGATGACGGTGAACCGGGCCTTCTCCCGCAGCGAGCCGATCAGCCGCGCCATCTGCTCGCGCTGCAGCATCTCGGCGGCGAGGTCGGCGTCGGCGCCTGGAGTGATGGTGGCGAGGGACGGCAGCGCGTGGTTGCGGCGCACCACGTCCCGCAGCTCCACCCGGCCGAGCAGCAGCTCCGACAGCCCCGCGCCGCGATGCAGGCCGAGGAGGTCGGACGCCAGCGGCGACTGGAGGTTCGCGCACACGAGCAGCACGTTCGAGCCGGTGCGGGCGAGCGCGGCGGCGAGGTTGACCGACACGATGCTGGAGCCGGGGCCGGGCGCGGCGCCGGTGACCAGGATGACGTGGTTGCCGTGGCCGAGCGTCGCGGTCATCTCGTGCGCGAGCTCGTGGAAGTTCTGCCCGCTGCGGCTCCGCGCGGGCAGCAGCCCGAGCCCCTCCTTGCCGCGCCGCTGCGGGATGGACAGCAGGACGGGCAGGTCGAGGACGCGCTCGACGTCCCCGGCGACCCGCACCCGCCGGTCGACCCGGTCGTACATGATCGCCAGGACGATGCCGAGCAGCAGGCCTCCGGCGAGGCCGCTCGGCAGGAACTTCACCGGGTCGGGGCTGGCCGGCCCGGGCGGCGGCGACGCGCTGGTGATGATCTCACCGCCGTCCACGTTCGCCATCTCCACCTGCAGGTCCGTGAGCTTGTTGGTGAAGGCGGTCATCTGCCCGGTCAGCACGCGGCGCTGCGTGGCGCCGGCGGTCGCGAGCTTCGTGCGGACGTCGTTGATCTGCTTCTCCAGCGCGGACGCCTGGGTCTGCAGCCGCTGGACGGCATTCTCGTTGCGGTTCTGCAGGTACGCCTCGGCGAACGCCTGCGCGCCGGCGCGGGCCTTCGCCGCGCTCGGCGCCGCCCAGTCGATGACGAGGACCGACGAGTTCGGCGGCACGTTGACCTGGACCCGGCGCCCGAGGTCCAGCGGTGACTCCCCGGACCCGATCCGCTTCTGGACGAGGGACGTCACCTCGGTCGAGCGCAGCCGCTGCGCCTCGGTCTCCAGGCTGATGTCGTTCTTGTTGTTGTTGTTCTGGCGCTGCTCCGGGTCGGTGGACGACACCTGCACGACGGCCGTGGACACGTACGACTTCGGCAGCAGGAACAGGCCCGCGACGGCGATCGCGAGGCCCAGCAGCGCACCGGCGACGACCACCCACCAGCGCCGCCGGAGCATGGCCGCGTACTCCGCCAGCTCCGTGGAGTCGGCTCTCGAAGTGGAGTCCATCAGCCGGGTGTTCCTCTCGCCGCCGTCGATTCGCCGTGCGCGCCGTGCGCGCCGTGCGGTCCACTCCCCGTCGGAGTTCGATCCAAGATACCTTGACCCATTCGTGGCGAACCGCTTAACGGAGACGGGCGAGAACGCCCCGCCGATCACCGGGTCGCCCGCGCCGGGACTGGCCGGGTGCGGTCACCGCCGGTTGACGAGCCCCGTCGCGTTGTCCCAGCCGGTCTGGCCCACCAGCCGGCCCTGATCCGCCATCGTGGCCGGCACGTTGAACCCGAAGCGCTGCTGCGGACCCCGCCCGCCGGGCCTGCGGTCGAACGACTGGCAGCCCACCAGGGACGTCTGGTCGCCCTGGCCGACGAAGAACCCGTCGGCCTCGTTCGCGTTCGCGCCGAGGTCGCGGGAACTCGCGGTGTCGGCCACGCATCCGGTGAACACGTTCTGGTCGTACTCGATGAACCAGCCGTGGCTCCGGGTGTCCTGCGCCTCGCAGCCGACGAACTTGTTGCGCGTCCCCTTGACGTGCCAGCCGTAGTCGCGGCAGTACCACGCCTTGCACGCCTGGAAGAAGTTGTTGGCCCCGCCTATGCCGTCGGAACCGGCGATGGCGGGGCCGACGTAGAAGCCGGCGCTCGCGCCGGTCTGCCGCCGCGTCGTGGCCTCGCAGGCGATCCACCAGCTGTCGGGCGCCTCCACCCGGAAGCCGTACCGGCCCGCCTGGCGGACCCGGACCCGGCTGGTCACGCACGCCTGGGTGTCGCTGCCGCGGTAGGCGATGCCGTCCAGCTCCGGCGTGTAGACGGCGAGGTTGTCGATCCGGCAGACCGCGTCCGGTTCCCCCTTGTAGAACCTGCCGGTGCCGGTGATGTCGAGGTCGATCCCGATCCCGGCCTGGCCGGCGCAGTCGAGGACCAGGTCTGAGACGGACACCCCGTCCACCGACCGGCCCTCGCCGATCGCGATCATCGCGTCCATGGAGCGCGTCGCGCGCAGCCTGGTCCGCTGCCCGGCGCCGCGGATGGTGCAGCCGCGCACCGGGACGACGGGCTCGGTGATGCGGTAGTCGCCGTTCCCCAGCAGGATGGCGGTGGCGCCGTCCTCGATGGCCTTCTGGATGGAGCCGTTCGGCGGGACGTACGTCCAGGGGCCCTTCTGCTCCGCCTCGGCCGGGGACGGACCGGGCGACAGCAGCGTCTCCGCCGCGACGCCCGCGGTGATGCCGGCGGCGGCGAAGGCGGTGCCCCCCAGCACCGACCGCCTCTGGTACCAGCGTTCGTCCACTGCTCCACTCTCCCCGATCGCGACGGCCCCGAGCCGCGCGATTCCCCGGGCGCAGGGGCGTAGGCTCGGCCTCCGAGTGTATGGTTCGTATCCGCCTGCCGGTCGGGAACGGGTGGAGTCCGGTGCGGTTGCCGGGGGGCGCGGGGGGTCGTTCCCCCAACACGGAAACGGCCCGGTTCCCAGGGGAGGCGACGAGGGTGGTCACGACCGCGCCGCGGCGCTCCGCCGCGCCCATGCCGGGTCTGCGGCACCGGGGGCTCTCCGATCCCGGCGAGCGCGAGGCGCCTCCGGCCACGCCGGCCCGCAAGGACCTGCCCGCCTGGCCGCTGGGCCTGCTGTTCATCGCCTTCCCCGTCTGGTGGCTGCTCGGCCTCGGCGCGTTCGCGGCGCCCATCGCCGCGTCCGTGATGGCGCTGCACCTGATGCTGCGCGGCGGGACCCGGGTCCCGCCGCGGTTCGGGCTCTGGGTGATGTTCCTGGTGTGGATGATCGCCGCCGGGACGCAGATCGACACGTTCGGCCGCGGCGTCGGCTTCCTGTTCCAGTTCATGAACTACGGCTCCGCCACCGTCGTGTTCGTCTACGCCTACAACTGCAGCCTGAAACGGCTTCCGATCCGCCGCGCGCTCGGCATGGTGGTCGTCTTCTGGGTGTGGGTGGTGATCGGCGGTTTCCTCGGCGTGCTGCTGCCCAAGGTGGGGCTGACGACGCCGTTCGAGCGCATCCTGCCCGACGCGATCAAGAGCAACGACTACGTGCAGGCCCTCGTGCATCCGCAGTTCGCGGAGATCCAGCAGCCGTGGGGTGCGCCCAAGCCCTACAACCGGCCCCGCGCGCCCTTCCCCTACACCAACTCCTGGGGAGGCCACTTCGCGCTCCTGTTCCCCTTCGTCGTCCTGTACATCACGCAGGCGCGGATGTTCACGCGGCTGGTGCTCGTCGGCCTGATGGCGGCGTCGCTCATCCCGGCGTTCGCGACGCTGAACCGCGGGATGTTCCTGGCGATCCTGGCCGGCGTCCTGTACACGGCGATCCGCTTCCTGCGCCGCGGGCATGTCCGCTGGCCGGCCATGGTCATCGCCCTCGTGGTGATCGGCGGCATCGCGGCGCTCCTGTCGGGCGTCGGTGCGGGGATCAACAGCCGGACGGAGTACAGCTCGACCAACAACGACCGTCTCGGGCTGTACACCGAGACCTTCGTGCGGACCCTCGACTCCCCGGTGCTGGGGTACGGGGCGCCGCGGCCGTCCGAGAACTTCGTGGTGTCCGTCGGCACCCAGGGGGAGTTCTGGCACCTGATGTTCTCTTACGGCTTTCCCGGGCTCGTGTTCTTCTGCGCGTGGATATGGTGGCTGGCGCTGCGGACCCGGGGCGTCAGACCGGATTCGCTGCTCTGGCTGCACGCGGTGCAGGTGATGGCATCGCTGATGCTCTTCTACTACGGGCTCGACCAGACCGAGCTCGTCCTGGTGTTCGTGGCGGCCGCACTGATCCTGCGTGGATCCGCCGGCGGGAAGGCGGGAGGCGTGGATGACCGCGGCGTTGCCGCAGGCTGAGCAGAAGTCCGGAGACGGCCGGCGACACGGCCGCGACCTGCGGGAGTTCGCGCGCGGCGGGGCGATCGGGCTGATCAGCTCCATCGTCGCGGCGGCCTCGGGGTTCCTGCTGACCGTGGTGGTCGCCCGGACGCTGGGCGCCGCCGAGGCGGGCGTGTTCTTCGTCGTGGTGGCGCTGTTCACCATCGTCGCCGAGATCGCCGAGCTGGGCGCCGACACCGGACTGGTGCGCACGACGGCGCGGCTGCGCGCCCTCGGCCGGGGGGACGAGCTGCGCCGGCTGATGGCCGTGGCGCACCTGCCGGTGGTGGTCGTCGGCGTCCTCTGCTCGGTCGGCGCGTATCTGGCGGCCCCCTGGATCGCCGACCGTTTCATCGACCCCGCGCATGCCGGCACGGCCGTCACGCTGCTGCGGATCGCCGCGCCCTTCCTCGGCCTCATGGCCCTGACGCGGGTGGCGCTCGGCGGCACCCGCGGCCTGGGCAGCGTCACCGCCTACTCGCTGATCAACAACGTGCTGCTGCCCGGTGCGCGCCCGCTCTTGGTCGGCCTGGTGTTCGTGTTCGGCATGGGGGCCGCCGGCGTCATGGTCGCCTGGACGGCTCCGGTCGCGGCGTCGTTCGTCGCGGCCGTCCTGGTGCTGTGGCGGATGGTGCCGCGAGCCGAACGCGAGCGCGGGCAGGAAGACGAAACGGTCGCGGACCCCGCGCCGCAGAAATCGGCGGGACGGGAGTTCTGGGCGTTCTCCGGACCTCGGGGAGTGGCCGCCGCGGTCGAGATCGCGCTGGTGTGGGCCAACGTCCCGCTCGTCGCGATGCTCGTGTCCAGCGAGGAGGCGGGCGTCTACGCGACCGCCAACCGGTTCGTCAGCACCGGGACGCTGGTGCTGCAGGCCGCCCGGATCGCGATCGCGCCGCAGGTCGCCGCGATGCTCGCGCGGGACGAACGGGGCCGGGCCGGGCACCTGAACTCGCTGGCGACCCGGTGGGTCGTGCTCGCGTCCTGGCCCATCTACCTGGTGCTGGCCTGTTTCGGCCCGTTCCTGCTGGCGCTGTTCGGCGAGGAGTTCACCGGCGGCGCGGTCGCCCTGGCGGTGCTGTCCGGGTCGATGCTGCTCGCGCTCAGCGCCGGCAACGTCCAGACGGTGCTGCTCATGGGCGGCAAGAGCTCCTGGAGCCTGGCCAACAAGTCCGTCGCGCTGACGGTGAACATCGTGCTGACCTTCGTGCTCGTGCCGCCGTTCGGCATCGCGGGCGCCGCGGCCGCCTGGGCGGTGGCGATGCTGATCGACACGGTCGCGGCGGCGCTGCAGGTCCGCTACCTGCTCGGGCTGCGGCTGGACGTGCGGCGTGTCGCCGTGACCGGGCTGTGGGCGCTGGTGTGGTTCGGGCTGACCGGGGTGGTGCTGCGGGCCCTTTTCGGGACTTCGGCCCTGGTCTTCGCCGTCTACACCGTCGTCGCCTGCGCCGGGTACGCCGCTACGCTGTGGCGTCTGCGCCACTCGCTCGGGGGCGCCGAGTTCCTCGGCGCGGTCCGCAACAGGGGCGCCGGGGAAAAGAGCGCCCGACAAGGGGAGAGTGCCTGACCATGGGTCTTGTCGCCGGTCTCAAGGACCGCTCGCCGCGGGCCGTCAAGGACGTGGCCAATTCGGTCACCCGGGCCTACGGGATGCGCACGGCGGAACAACGGCACCTGCCCGACTTCATGGTCATCGGCACCAAACGGGGCGGGACGACATCGCTGTGGAACTACCTGATCCAGCATCCGCTGGTCATGCCGATGTTTCCGGCGTCACGCGGACTGAAAAGCCCCTGGTACTTCTACGTCAACTATGCGAAGGGCGACGCTTGGTATCGCTCTCATTTCGCCACCGAGAGTGAACTCGACCGGATCGAGCAGAAGTCGGGAACGCGTCCGCTGACCGGTGAGGCGTGCCCGTACTACCTTTACGACCCGCGCGCGGTGGAGCGGATCCACGCGCGGATGCCCGGCCTCAAAGCGGTCGTCGTGCTGCGCGACCCGGTCAAGCGCGCCTACTCCCACTACTGGGAGGCCGTCGGCAAGGGCGCGGAGGACCTCGGGTTCGAGGAGGCGCTCGCCGCGGAGCCGGAACGGCTCCGCGGGGAGGTCGAGCGCATGCTCGCCGAGCCGCTGTACTACAGCGAGCCGCACGACTTCAACAGCTACCGGGACCGCGGCGTCTACCGGCCCCAGCTGGAGCGGTGGTGCGAGCACTACCCGCGGGAGAACCTCCTGGTCATGTCCGCGGAGGAGCTCTACGCGGACGAGCAGGCCGCGCTCGACCGCGTCTGCGGCTTCCTCGGGCTGCCGCCGCACCGCATGGAGAGCGCCGAGCGGCACAACTACCTGCCGGCCCCGCCGATGGACGAGGGGACGAAGGCCGAGCTCACCGAGTTCTACCGGCCGCATAACCGGGAGCTCTTCCAGTGGCTGGGCGTCGATTTCGGCTGGCCGAGCTGAGCGGGTCCCGGACGCGTGAACAAGCGGGCCGGTTTACCGCCGTATCACTGATTTTTTCGTTTGCCGCCGGACGAACTGGGAGTTTGTTCACATTGCCATTCCAGCATTGTGGAATTCGTTGACCAACGGTCTCCACCTGCACTAACGTAAATTCATTCTCATGCGTGGCGCCTGGAGCGGCGGACGAATCGCCTGCTCAGCGCCATCCCCTCCGTCGAATCCCCCCGGGGGAGTTCATGCCAGATCGATTGCGTTTCCTGCGTGGTGTCCGGTATCGCAGAAGCGCCGTGACCATAGTCGCCACGGCGGCCGTGCTGACCGGCACGGTCGTCGCCACCGTCTCCGCGCAGGGCGGCGGCCGGACGGCGGCGCTCAGCGCGGCCAGCGTGCAGCGGGACGGGAAGAGCTCCGCCCGCGCCGCGGCCTCCTGCTGGGCCATCAAGCAGCAGTTCCCCTCCAGCGCGGACGGGGTCTACTGGCTGCAGACGCCGAAGCTCGTCGCGCCCGACCAGTTCTACTGCGACATGACGACGGACGGCGGCGGCTGGGTCCTCGCCGGCCGCGGCCGGCAGGGCTGGAACTTCGCCTACCCCGGCCAGAACGGCGTCGCGGAGGTGCGCAGCAACCCGACGGGCACCGGCGCGTTCACCCCCGCCACGCTGCCCGCGGAGACGATCGACGGCCTGCTGGGCGGCCACACGGTCGACGACCTCCCCGACGGCGTCCGGGTCCGCCGCGCGACCAACGTCGACGGCAGCAAGTGGCAGGAGATGCGGTGGAAGTTCCAGAAGGCCGCTCCGTGGTCCTGGACGTTCGACGCCGATCCGGCGAACCCGCTGACCTCCGTCAGCTTCGACGGCGCCACCTCCAGCGGCGGTAACACGCGGCTCGTCGCCAAGGACAGCGTCCTCAAGCCGACCAACGGGTTCTACACCTACGAGACCAAGGAGAACAGCTGGCAGCGGGGCTTCGCCTACCGGTCGTACGTCACGGCCGGAGACAACAGCCCGACCAGCTACCTCTGGCGTTCCGGCGTCGCGGGCGGCAACACCATCCCGTTCACCCAGGTGTGGATCCGGCCGAAGCTGACCGACCTGGAGTACCCGTCCGTCCCCGACTCGGGCACCCCGGCCACGACCGAGAAGCCGCTGATGAAGAACCAGACCTCCGGCGGGGCGTGGGGCGTCACCGGTGTGGTCAGCGGCGGTACCGGCGAGAAGCACCTTGAGGTGCAGGCCATGGCCGTGTCGGGCAACACCATGTACGTCGGCGGCGAGTTCAAGTACGTGCAGAAGGGCGCGACCCCTGCCGCCGACGAGAAGGTCGAGCAGTCGTACCTGGCCGCCTTCGACACCACGACCGGCGAGTGGAAGTCCTCGTTCCGGCCCAAGCTGAACGGCGGCGTCTGGGACCTGGAGGTCGCCGGGAACAAGCTCATCGTGGCGGGCGAGTTCACCAAGGCCAACGATGCCGGCAACACCGCCGGGCTGGCCGCGCTCGACCTGGCGACCGGGAAGAACGCGACCGGATGGGCGGCGAGCGTCTCCGCCTCCGACGGTAGCCCCGCCATGGCCCGCGCCCTGGACGTGCAGGGCAACTGGCTGTATGTCGGCGGCAGCTTCACCCGCATCTGGGGCGGCAACCCCCTCAGCACCAAGGTGTCCGTGGGACGCACCGCGCGCCTCCGCCTCTCCGACGGCAAGCCCGACGGGACGTGGAAGCCGAACTTCAACGGCTCGGTGATCGAGCTGGACGCCAACCCGGGCGGCGACCGGGTCTACTACGCCGGCTACTTCACCCAGGTGAACGGTCAGCCCGCGCGGAAGATCGCCGTGCTCGGCACGGCGGCACCGGCGGCCCAGGTGGCCGGGCTGAACGACCAGAGCTGGCACCCGAGCACGCCGAACATCGACAAGCAGTACCAGCAGATCATCCGGGAGTACGGCGACAAGGTCTGGGTGGGCGGCTCCGAGCACATCTTCAGCGCCTACACCAAGAGCAAGTTCGACCGGATCAAGAGCGTCATCACCAAGCCGGGCGGCGACATGCAGGCCGCCGTGGAGATCAACGGCATCGTGTACGGCAGCTGCCACTGCTACAAGTTCGTCTACCACGACGGCGACGCGTGGCCGACGCCGACCACGTGGTCGCAGATCCAGACGGCCAACGCGGTGATGGCCTTCGACGGCAAGACAGCCGAGCCGATGTCGGACTTCTGGCCGAGCCTCGGCACCCGCGCCGGCAACGGGCCGTGGGAGCTCACCGAGGACAAGCAGGGCTGCATGTGGATCGGCGGCGACATCAACCGCGGGTCGTGGCTGAATTCCGGCTATCAATGGGCCGGCGGGTTCACCCGGGTGTGTCAGCGGGACACCTCGCCACCGGGGAAACCCACCGACCTCAAGGCGACCTCCGAGGGCGGCGGGGTCAAGCTGACCTGGCAGGGGCCCTCGGCGAACGCCAACACCGCCAAGTACGAGGTCATCAAGGACGACCGGGTCATCGGCGTCACGTGGGGCTGGCACCTCACGGACGACTCGGGGACCGGCGGCCGCTACTGGGTGCGCGCCGTCGACACGGCGGGCAACCGCTCCGCCTCGACGGAGGTCGTGACCCCGTAACCGGGTGACGACGGGAGTCAGGCCCGGGTTCGGCGGGAGCCGAGCCCGGGCCTGACCCATGTTCGGAGATGGACGTGCCCGCGCATGTCCCCTGATGACGGGGAACGGCTCTCAGGACCGCCAGCGCGCGAGGACGTCGAGCATCGCGGGGAACAGCGCGGGGTTCCAGCCCCCGCCGCCGCGCTTGAGCCTGTACGTGCGCGCGAACATCTCCAGCAGGTAGAGACGCGCCATCAGGTCGCGGGCCTCCGCGGCGACACCGTACGAGGCGAGCTCGTCCCGGGCCGCGCGTTCGACGGCGGCCACCGCCGTGTCCAGAGGGGCCCCGCGCAGCACGAGCTCGACCTGGAAGCGCCAGTGCAGAAGGTCCAGCCCGACCGGCGCGCCCAGGGCGCTGTGCTCCCAGTCCCACACGTGCAGGTCGCCGCCGTGGTGGCCGATGTTCCACGGAACCCAGTCGCCGTGCCAGCGGCCGATCCGCAGTTTCAGCTCCGCGAACCGGTCCGCGAGCCCGTCCATGACGGCGTTCAGGGCCTCGGCGAGGTCGGGCTCGTCGTCCATCGCGGCGGCGTCGTCCCGCAGGCGCCGCCAGAACGCCGTGCCGGTGAGCCTTTCCCATCCGGAGTCCGAACTCTCCGCGATCGCGAGCGTGAAGGCCGGTTCGGGCGGGCTGCCGGGATCCCCGTGGCCGGTCACGCGGGCAGGCAGCGGCGCGGTCACCGTGATGACGAGGTCCCGCCACGGTCCGTGGTGCAGCAGCGCGGGGACGTGCGGGTGGGGCCCGCTCGCCTCGCCGGCGCGCGCCGCCAGGCCCGTCGCGACCGCGTGCACCGCCTCCGCCTCGGTGGTGGCCAGCTCCCTCGTGGCCGGGCTCCAGCCGATCTTCGCGTAGCCCAGCGGAGCGCCGTCGCCGGAGAAGACCTGCAGGGTCGGTTTGCTGTTCGGGTCGATCGGCCGCACCCCCAGCCCGAAGACGAGCTCCGGGGCGTCCAGCACCCGGCGCAGGTGCTCGCCGAGCAGATGGTCCGCGGCCTGCTCGGCGGGGATGTCGGAGCGGATGCCGACGGTGAGCCGGTGCCTCAGCAGGCGCTGCGCGAGCCCCGTCCGGAACCCGGCGCCGAGGACGCGCCGGGTGGCCCGCACCTGCCCCGACCGCAGCCTGTTGTAGCAGGTCAAGGTGGCCGCCGCGGCGGCGTTCCCGGCGATTGGCACGAGGAACTTCGCGTTCGCGGGACTGGGGACGACGGCGTAGCTCTCCACGGGACGGTAACCGCTCGGCAGGCCGTCGAGAGTGGCCAGAACCGGCGCGCCGGGGCCGGGTTCGCCCCACAGCCGGACGATGAGCTCGCGCAGTGGCACGGACGTGGGCACGACGCCTCCTGTCGCGATCCGGGCGGGGGATGCGCGTGAGTCTAGCGGCCCTCGCACCGTGTGTTCGGGGCCGCCGGGATGGGTGGAAGTGGCCTGGCGCCGGCGCCGGATGCCATAGGGTTCCATGACCTCTGGTATCGCTTCACGGGTCGGCTGATCGTGAGAAGTGGGGGACCCCCGATGCTGTTCCGACGGCGCATCATGGCGTTCTGCGTTGTGACGGCCGCACTGCTGGCCGCGGTGTCCGCGTGCGGCGGCGGCGACGGCAGGTCCGCCGAACCCGATCCCCGCGGGCCGAGCGCCTCCGCCGGGGCGAGCGGCGCGCCGGGAGTGCCGGACACGGGCGACAACGACAAGTCGAAGAACGGCAGCAAGCCGACGACGCAGCCGACCCCGGTCTCGCAGACGCGGCCCTACCTCTACCCGCCCAAGGTGGGCAAGGCGGGCGTCGTGTGCGGCACCGCGCAGAACAACCAGGCCGCGCAGTACGGCCTGAAGATGGCCCGCGGGCAGGCGAAGTGCTCGGAGGTGCGCACCGTCTTCACGACCTACTTCGGCTACATCGCCGAGGTCGAGACCCGCGGCTACGGCTACGACGGTCACCCGATCAAGTCGGCCGGCTGGACCTGCCGCCCGCACGCCAAGGGCGACGTGACCCTGCGTTCGATCGACTGCGCGAAGGGCGGCGCACTCGCGAACGCCTCACTCCTGCCCAGCTGACGGCACTGCGGGCCGGCGGCCTAGGAGGGCTTTCCGGCCTTGCCGTGGCGGAGGCGGTGCAGGAGGACCCGGGCCAGGTAGGCGCCCAGTTCGATGGTGTAGCGGCGCCAGAGACGGCGGGGTTCGCGGGCCAGGCGGTAGAGGAAGCCGACGCGGAGCTTGAGGACCCAGGCCGGGTAGTAGTCGCGGCGTTCGGCGAGGTGCTCGAAGTAGGCGCCGCACGTGATGATGACGGGCGCGGTGAGGCGGTCGCGGTACTCGGTGACGAAGCGCTGCTGCAGCGGGGTGCCGAGGCCGACGTGGAGGATGTCCGGGGCGGCGTCGTTGATCTCGGCGACGAGGCGCCCGGCGGTCTCGGCGGGGATGCGGCCCTGGTCGTCCGCCCAGTGGCCGTGCAGGGTGCCCGCGATGCTCAGGCCCGGGTACCACGCGCGGACGTTCCCCGCGGCGGCTTCGGCGACGCCCGGGGCGTTGCCGAACAGGAAGACGCGCCAGCCCTGCTCGGCGGGCTGGCCGAAGAGATGGTCGGTGAGGTCGTCGTTGGCCATCCGGCCGGGCACCGGGCGTCCGAAGATCTTCGCGGCCAGCACCACGCCCCAGCCGTCCGGCAGGTTGAGGTCGAAGCCGTTCATCAGATCGCGCAGCCCGGCGTCCTTCTGCGCCTTGAGCACGTAGTCCGGGTTGGCGAAGGTGACGGTCAGCTTCGTCCGCTCCTTGACGGCCGTCTCGACGAAGGACCGGAACCGGGCGACGTCGGAGCGGCTGACCCGTACGCCGAGGACGTCGACGGTGTCATGCGGCCATCGTTGGTCCACGTTCGCTCTGCCCTCCCAGAGGCACCGGCGACGCCGGGGGATACGACCGGAGAGGGCAGCGTATCCCGGTTCCGCGAGGTGCGCCGGAGGTAGAGGGAGACGGCGATCGTGGCGGCGGTGAGGGCGACCATCGTCCAGGCGAGGGGGACGGCGGCCACGCCGAACATCTTGAGCGAGGACGCGACCAGGACCAGGGCGAGGACCCGCCGGATGAGCCCGCTCGGGGCCCGGGACGAGATCTTGGAGCCCAGGTAGACGCCGGGGATGGAGCCGGCGAGAAGCGCGGTGGTGACCTCCATTCGGAAGTCGCCGAACAGCAGGTGGCCGATGGCGGCCGCGAACACCAGCGGGACGGCCTGGAGCAGGTCGGTGCCGACGAGCTGGTTCGCCTTGAGCGTCGGGTAGAGGGCGAGCAGCGCGACGATGATGAGGGAGCCGGAGCCGACCGAGGTGATGCCGACGACGAGCCCGCCGACGATCCCGATCAGCACGGTCGGAACGGGCCGGACCTTGATCTCGGGGGCCTTCTCCCGGTCGCCGGTGGATCCGTTGCGACCGCGATACGCCAGGTAGCCGCGCAGGACGAGGCCTGCGGCGGCGATCATCAGTGCGACGCCCATCGCCTTGCTGATCAGGTCTTCGATCGAGCCGCCGTGGCCGAGGGCCTTCGCGACCAGGACGCCGGAGAACGCGGCGGGCACCGAGCCCGCGCACAGCCAGCCGACCAGCCGCATGTTGATCGTGCCCTGCCGGTAGTGGACGGCGCTGCCGACGGGCTTCATCACGGCGGCGGCGACCAGGTCGCTCGAGACGGCGGCGAGCGGGCTGACCCCGAAGAACGTCACGAGCATCGGCGTCATCAGGGCGCCGCCGCCCATGCCGGTCAGCCCGACGATGATGGCGACGAGGAACGAGCCCAGCGCCATCGTCCAATCGAAGTCCATCGGCATGACCTACCTGGCATATAGGAAAACTCGCTTAACAGACTAAGCGACGTGTCTCCGGAGTGGTAACCCGGGTGGTGTGGGACAAACGGGACGGAAGGGATTACTCGGGCCGCACCCAGCCGCCATCCACCAGCAGGCCGAGGACCTCGCCGACCGCCTCGTCGGGCGTCATGTGCGACGTGTCGAGCGTCAGATCGGCGTCGTCCGGCGCCTCGTAGGGGTCGGAGATGCCGGTGAACTCGGGGATCTGCCCGGCCCGGGCCTTGGCGTACAGGCCCTTGCGGTCGCGGCGCTCGCACTCCTCCAGCGGCGTCGCCACATGCACCAGGATGAAGTCGCCCACGGCGGACACCATCCGCCGCACCTCCGCGCGGGTCGCCGCGTACGGGGCGATGGGTGCGCAGATTGCGGTGCCGCCGTGCCGGGTGATCTCGGCGGCGACGAACCCGATGCGCCGGATGTTGAGGTCGCGGTCGGCGCGGGAGAACGTCAGGCCGGCCGACAGCATTCGCCGGACGACGTCGCCGTCCAGCAGCGTGACCGTCCGGCCGCCGCGCTCGACCAGCGCGTCGGCCAGGCCGCGCGCGACTGTGGACTTCCCGGAGCCCGACAGGCCGGTGAAGAACACCGTGATGCCGCGCGAGCGCTTCGGGGGGCGCGCCAGCGCCAGCTCGGCGGCTACGGCGGGCGGGGTGAACCAGTCGGGCACGGGCTCCCCGGCGTCCAGCAGCTCGTTGAGCCGCTCGGGCGTCAGCTCCGCCTGGACGTGGTCGGGCTCGATGCGCGCGACGGGCCGCCAGACCTCCACGTCGGCGTCGTACGCCCAGGGTTCGGGGACGACGAGCGGGATCGCGGTGCCGTCCATCTCCTCCTCGGCGAGCAGGTGGGTGGCGCCGTACGCGGCGGCGACGTGCGCGTGGAGGAGGACGTCGCGTTCGCGGTCGCCGCGCGCCGGCAGCGGCACGGGGATGATCTGCGCGCCGTCCGGCAGCTCCTTGCGGACGCCCAGCAGCGCCCGGACGAGGGACTCGTCGTGCTGCCCGCTCAGCATCGGCAGGACGAGGACCTTCGCGCCGAGCTGCTCGGCGACCTGCCGCAGCTGGCCCAGCTGCTTGCGGTGGAGAGGCTCGCGAGTGGCCGCCACCAGCACGTTGCCCTCGAAGGCGTCGAGCTCGTCGGGGCGGCGGCGCAGGCCGTGGAAGGGGCCGTGCGCCGGGGCGCGGAGGGCCTCCAGCGGACCGGCGAGCCGCCATGCCTGGCTCGTCGGGTCCTGCCAGGTCTCGGCGACCCGCATCACCGCGAGCGGCACGCCCTCGGGGTCCTGGAGGACGACCCGCTCGTGGCCGGTCAGCTTCTTCGGAACGGTCAGCGTGACCGGGACCGGCCACGGGGTGCCGTCGGCGAGCCGGCCCCCGGCGATCACCATGGCGGTGTCGAACGAGCCGAGGAACCCGGTCAGCGGGCGGTACACCCCGGCCAGGATCAGGTCCAGGTCGGCGAGCTCCACCGCGTCCGGAGTCCAGGCGGGCAGGTCGCGCAGCGTGTCGGGAAGGCCGGCGTCGGCGGTCACCGCGATCTCCGATCCCGCCCGGCGGAGCGTCCGGGCTCATCCGTGGCGATTAGGGGTTTCCGCAGGAAAAATACTGCCCCGGCCCGGACCCGCGCACGTGCGCCCCCGGATCAGATGACCCGCGCGAAGCGGTTCTCGGGTTTGCGGATGACGAGCGTGACCTCGCTGTGGTCGGCGGTGAGGCGGCCCCGGCTGACCGCCGACACCAGCCGGCAGAGCAGCTCGGCGAGGCCGGTTCCGGCCCCGAGCGCGTCGATGGCCTGCCGGGAGGTGTACTCCTCGGCGATCACGAGCCCGCGCATGACGCAGTACCAGCGCATGCCGGCCTGGGACGCGACCCGGTCGTAGATGGCGGCCGGCGGGCTCGTCCGCACGACCGGCACCGGGCGGGCGGGCGGCTCCGCGGCCGGTGCCGCGGCGGGCGCGCCGCCGGGCCGCGCGCCGGGCACGGCGGGCTCTGCCTTCGTGCCGTCCGCCGGTTGCGGGACGCGGGCATGGGCGCCGCGCCCCTGGCCCCGTCCCGGACCGGGACGGCGCCTGCGGCCGGACAGATGCAGCCACCTGGGCAGCGTGCGGTCCAGGAACCCGAACGCGGTGTTGCGGTCGCGCAGGTGGATCAGCAGCAGCCCGCCGGGCTTGAGCGCGGCGACGAACCGGTCGAGCACCAGCTCGGCGTGCGGGACCCGCTCGATCAGGTACGAGGCGTGGACGACGTCGTAGGCGCGCGGCGGCAGCGGGACGGTGCGCAGGTCGCCGAGATGCCAGGTGTCGAGGTCGGGCCGCTCGCAGGTGTACGCGCGCAGCTCGGGGGACTCCAGATCGACCCCCGTGACGTGGTGCTCGCGGTCGCCGAGGTCCAGCCCCGTGCCCCAGCCGCAGCCCGCTTCGAGGATGTGGATCCGCTGCAGGGGCTTCTCGTGGGCGTACTGACGGGCGCGTTCTGAGAAGAGATCGCCGTCGTTGACCGGCGGCGTACGCAGATCGGTCACAATCTCGCAGCGTAATCGCCTGACTCCGCTCCGTCCGCTATTTGCCCTTTCTTGGTGACCGTCGTGTCGCCCTGCGTACCCGCCGGGGGGCCGTCCGCGAGCTGCGGCGTCGCCTGAACGGGAGCCCGCGCGGGCGCGTACCCTGGTACGCGGTACCGGGGTCCGCGCGGATTCCCGGTTTTCGGGCTGCCCTCCCTCGGGGTGATCGGCGATTTTTTGCGGGCGAAGATGACGCTTTCCGGACTTGTTGACCTTGCGTGCACCGACCCCGGTCTGGAGCGCGCTCTCAAGCGGGCGCGCGCGGACCAGGAGGTCGTCGCGCCCGCCGCGCTGTGGCCGATCCTGGCCGCGGCGCTGAGCCGCAGCCTGCGCGCCGGCGGCTCGGCCGGCGCGGGGGGCGTGGTGCTCGCGGTGACCGCGACCGGCCGGGAGGCCGAGGACCTGGCCGCCGCGCTGGCGAGCCTGCTCGACCCGGGCCGCATCGCGCACTTCCCGGCGTGGGAGACGCTGCCGCACGAGAAGCTGTCGCCGCGCTCCGACACGGTCGGGCAGCGCCTCGCGGTGCTGCGGCGGCTCGTCCACCCGGACGCGGCCCAGCCGGACGAGGACGGCAAGGGCGGCGCGCTGGACGTGGTCGTCACGCCGATCCGCGCCGTTCTGCAGCCGATCGTGTCCGGGCTCGCCGACCTGGAGCCGGTGCGGCTCGTCTCCGGCGAGGACGCCGACATGGACGACACCGTCCGGAGCCTCGTGGACGCCGGCTACCACCGCGTCGACCTGGTGGAGAAGCGCGGCGAGATCGCGGTGCGCGGCGGGATCCTCGATGTGTTCCCGCCGACCGAGGAGCACCCGCTCCGGGTGGAGTTCTGGGGCGACACGGTCGAGGAGATCCGCTACTTCAAGGCGGCCGACCAGCGCTCCCTGGAGGTCGCGCAGGCCGAGGCGGTCGGCGGGGTCGGTTGGTCGGGGCAAGCGCGCCTCTGGGCGCCGCCGTGCCGGGAGCTGCCGCTCACGCAGCAGGTGCGCGAGCGCGCCAAGCTGCTCGCCGAGGAGCATCCGGCGCTGGAGGAGATCCTCGGCCGGATCGCCGACGGCGACACCGTCGAGGGCATGGAGGCCTTCTCGCCCGTCCTCGCCGAGAGCATGGAGCTGCTCACCGATCTGCTGCCGGAGGGGTCGGCGCTGCTGGTGTGCGAGCCGGAGCGGATCCGCACCCGGTCGGTCGAGCTGGTCCGGACGAGCCAGGAGTTCCTGGAGGCGAGCTGGGTCAACGCGGCCGCCGGGGGCGAGGCGCCGATCGATCTCGGCGCCGCCGCGTTCCGCTCGCTGGAGGAGGTCCGCGCGCACAGCACCGAGCTGGGGCTGCCCCGGTGGAGCGTGACAGCGCTCAATCCCGAGGGCGATGCGCTGAACCTGGGGGTGCAGCCGGCGGAGGCCTATCGGGGCGACACGTCCCGGGTCGTCGGCGACCTCAAGGGCTGGATCGACGGCGGCTGGCGGGTCGTGATGGTGACCGCCGGGCACGGGCCCGCGGAGCGGCTCGTCCAGCTGGTCGGCGAGGAGGGGATCGGCGCGCGGCTCGCCGACCTCGGCGGGCCGCCCGAGCCGTCCCTGGTCACGGTCACGACCGGGCTGCTGGAGAACGGTTTCACCTGGGGCGCGGTCAAGCTCGCGGTCCTGACCGAGACGGACCTGTCCGGGCAGAAGTCGTCCACGAAGGACGCGCGGCGCATGCCGTCCCGGCGCCGCGGCGGCATCGACCCGCTGCGGCTCAAGCCCGGCGACTACGTCGTGCACGAGCAGCACGGCGTCGGCCGGTACGTGGAGATGGTCAGCCGGACGGTGCAGGGCGCCACCCGCGAGTACCTGATCCTGGAGTACGCGAAGAGCGACCGGCTGTTCGTCCCGACCGACCAGCTCGAAGAGCTCACCCGCTATGTCGGCGGCGAGGCGCCGAGCCTGCACCGGCTCGGCGGCGCCGACTGGCAGAAGGCCAAGTCCCGCGCCCGCAAGGCCGTCAAGCAGATCGCCGGGGAGCTGATCCGGCTCTACTCGGCGCGGATGGCGAGCCCCGGCCACCCGTTCGCGACCGACACCCCGTGGCAGCGGGAGCTGGAGGACGCGTTCCCGTACGTGGAGACGCCCGACCAGCTCGCCGCCATCGACGAGGTGAAGGGCGACATGGAGAAGGCCGTCCCCATGGACCGGCTGATCTGCGGCGACGTCGGCTACGGCAAGACCGAGATCGCGGTGCGGGCGGCGTTCAAGGCCGTCCAGGACGGGCGGCAGGTCGCCCTGCTCGTCCCGACGACGCTGCTCGTCCAGCAGCACATGTCGACGTTCTCCGAGCGGTTCGCGGCGTTCCCGGTCGTGGTGAAGCCGATCAGCCGGTTCCAGTCCGACAAGGAGATCGAGGAGACGCTCCGCGGCCTGTCCGAGGGCACCGTGGACGTCGTCGTCGGCACCCACCGGATCCTGTCGTCGCAGACCCGGTTCAAGAACCTCGGCCTGGTCGTCATCGACGAGGAGCAGCGGTTCGGCGTCGAGCACAAGGAGGAGCTGAAGCGGCTCCGGACGCAGGTGGACGTGCTCGCCATGTCCGCGACGCCGATCCCGCGCACGCTGGAGATGGGCCTGACCGGCATCCGGGAGATGTCGACGATCCTCACCCCGCCGGAGGAGCGGCACCCCGTCCTGACGTTCGTCGGCCCGTACGAGGAGAAGCAGATCGCCGCCGCGATCCGCCGCGAGTTGCTGCGCGAGGGCCAGGTGTTCTTCGTGCACAACCGGGTCCGGTCGATCAACAAGGTCGCGGCGAACCTGGCGCGGCTCGTCCCGGAGGCGCGGATCGGCATCGCGCACGGCCAGATGAACGAGCACGAGCTCGAGAAGGTCATGGTCGACTTCTGGGAGAAGAACTACGACGTCCTCGTCGCGACCACGATCGTCGAGTCCGGCCTGGACGTGCCGAACGCCAACACCCTCATCGTCGACCGCGCCGACATGTACGGCCTGTCGCAGCTCCACCAGCTGCGCGGACGCGTCGGGCGCGGCCGGGAGCGGGCGTACGCCTACTTCCTCTACCAGCCGGAGCAGCCGCTGACCGAGACCGCGCACGAGCGGCTCGCGACGCTGGCGCAGCACACCGAGGTCGGCGCCGGCATGTACGTCGCGATGAAGGACCTGGAGATCCGCGGCGCCGGCAACATCCTCGGCGCCGAGCAGTCCGGGCACGTCGCGGGCGTCGGCTTCGACCTGTACGTCCGGATGGTCGGGGAGGCCGTGCGGGAGCTGAAGGACGGCGGCGGCGAGCCCGAGGCCGTCGAGACGAAGGTCGAGCTGCCCGTCGACGCGCACCTGCCGCACGAGTACGTGCCGGGGGAGCGGCTCCGGCTGGACGCCTACCGCCGCATCGCCGCCATCACGTCCGACGACGAGATCGGCGCCGTGCACGACGAGCTGAAGGACCGGTTCGGGCCGCTGCCCGTCCCGGTGCTGAACCTTCTCGAAGTCGCGCGGTTCCGCGCCAAGGCCCGCAAGGCGGGACTCACCGACGTCACCCTCCAGGGCAACTTCATCAAGTTCACGCCCGTGCATCTGCCCGACTCCAAGCAGGTCAGGCTGCAGCGGCTCTACCCGAAGAGCATCCTGAAGCCGGCGACCGACACCCTGCTCGTCCCGGCGCCGAAGACCGCGCAGTTCGGCGGCCGGCCGCTGCGCGACCAGGAACTGCTGACGTGGGCGACCGGGCTGGTCGACGCCCTTTTCCTGCAACCCGCCACGCAGCGCTAACCTCTCTGAGGGCGATCCCAGCTCCCCGAGACAGCTCAAGCGACGAGACGAGGAATCCGTGCCTGGTAAGTCCGTGAAGGCAGCGGTGGCGGCCGTGGTGGCGGCCGTCGCGCTGGCCGGCTGCGGCGGCTCCCCGAAGGTCGGCACCGCCGCCCTCGTCGGCGACGACCGCATCACCGTCACCACGCTCAGCCAGAACGTCCGCGACTGGCGGACGCAGTTCCGGGCGGACCCGGCGGCCAACGAGCTGCGCGCGAACGCGACCGGCCTGACGCCGCAGCTCGCCGGCGACTCCGAGTCGGACCTGCAGGGCGCGCTGACCCTGCTGATCAACTTCAGGGTCGCCGCCAAGGTCGCGGACCAGGCCGGCGTCGAGGTCACCGGCGGGCAGGTCGACGGCGCCGTCCACGACCTGAACGACGAGGGCGGCGCCGCGTCGATCACCCTGGCGAGCGGGCTGCCCCGCGCGCACACCCGCGACCTCGCGCGGCTCGTCGCGACGCAGCGGGCCGTCATGCAGCGGTTCGGCGCGGATCTGAAGAACCCGATGAACCCGGCGACGCAGCAGGCCGGGCAGCAGTGGAACGAGCTGTTCCAGCGGACCGCCGGCGACATGCACATCAAGGTCAACCCGCGCTACGGGCACTACGACGCGTCCAAGTTCGAGATCGGCCCGATCGTGTACCGGCTGTCCAGCCCCGAGTCGGGTATCTGAGACCCATGGGCCTGACCCTGCTCGCGACCACGCACCGGGTCGCGCCGGGCCTGCTGACCTGGCGGGCCTGGGACGCGCTCCGGTCGGCGGACGCCGTCCGGCTCCGGGACGGGCATCCGCTGCTGCCCGCACTCCTCGACGCCGGGATCGTCCCGGACCTGGTGGACGCGCCCGACCCGTCCGCGCTGGTCGCGGACGCCCGCCGGGCGGACGTCCTGTGGGTGGCCGCGCCCGAGGGCGACGAGGAGCTGATGCGCGGGATCGGGAACCTGGTCGTGAACGACCCCTTGGACGTCGAGGTGCTGCACGGCTCCTACGACCTTCCGGGAGCGCGCCTCCTCGACCTCGTGTCGGTGATGGACACGCTGCGCCGCGAATGCCCGTGGGACCGCAAGCAGACGCACGTCACCCTCGTCCCGTACCTGCTGGAGGAGGCGTACGAGGTCCTCGACACCATCGAGTCCGGAGACTACGGCGCGCTCCGCGAGGAGCTGGGCGACGTGCTGATGCAGGTGGCGTTCCACTCGGTGGTGGCCGCGGAGCGCGACGACGAGACCGCGTTCACGATCGACGACGTGGCGGGCGCGATCGTCGACAAGCTCGTCCGGCGCCACCCGCACGTGTTCGGGGACGTGACGGTCTCCGGCGCCGACGAGGTCAACGCCAACTGGGAGCAGATCAAGGCGGCCGAGCGGGCGGAGAAGAGCGGCGCCGAGGCGTCGGCGCTCGACGGCGTGCCGATGGGCCAGTCCGCGCTGTCGCTGGCCGCGCAGCTCCAGCGCCGCGCCGCCCGGATGGACGCCCCGGCGGGTCTCGCCGACGACCTGGCCGGCGGTGAGAACGAGCTCGGGGCCCGGCTTTTCGCGCTGGTCCGGGAGGCGGTCGAAGGCGCAGTGGACCCGGAGGCGGAGTTGCGCGCCGTATCCCGGGTATTCCGCGATCGTGTCCGCGCGTGGGAACGGCGAGAGCAGTCCGGCTGATTCGGGGGATATCGACCGGAACATCGCCGATGGGGTGGTCGGGCGGAGAAGGCGCGTTTACGCTAAGCGCGTGCCGACCGAGGGCGAAGGTGACACAGGGGACCCCGAGAGCGGAGCCCCCGGCCCGCGCCGCCGCCGGCCGCGCCGGCTGCTCACCCGGTCGACGACCCGCGCCGAGAAGGCCCGTGCGCTGCGCGGGCTGGGCGCCCTCGGCGGGCTCGCCGGCGTGCTCGTCGCGCTCATGCTGCTGCCGACCGCGTGCACGGCGGGCGTCGGGGCCCGCGACGCGGCCGGCTGGTTCGAGTCCGAGCCGGACGGGCTGACGACCTCCGGTGTCCCGCAGCGGTCGAAGATCCTTGCCGCGGACGGCTCCACCATCGCCACGTTCTTCTACCAGAACCGCGTGGACGTCCCGATGAACAAGATCGCCCCGGTCGTCCGGGAGGCGGTGCTGGCGATCGAGGACAGCCGGTTCTACGAGCACGGCGCCATCGACACGCAGGGTACGCTGCGGGCGCTCGCCACCAACCTCAGCAGCGGACAGGTGGACCAGGGCGGGTCCGGCATCACCCAGCAGTACGTGAAGAACCTGCTGCTCACCCAGGCCGACTCGGACGCCGAACGGCAGGCGGCCAGGGAGATCTCCGCGGCCCGCAAGATCCGCGAGCTGCGGTACGCGGTGGCGCTGGAGAAGAGGTACAGCAAGGACGAGATCCTCCGCCGCTACCTCAACATCGCCTACTACGGCGACGGCGCCTACGGCATCGAGGCCGCGGCCCGGCACTACTTCTCCAAGCACGCCTCCGAGCTGAACCTGGCCGAGGCGGCGCTGCTCGCCGGCGTCATCCGCTACCCCTACGCCTACGACCCGATCCGCCATCCCGGCGCGGCCCGGCAGCGCCGCGACACCGTCCTGGACCGGATGGCCGACCTCGGCCGGCTCGACCGCGGCAAGGCGGAGGCGGCCAAGAGACAGCCCATCAAGCTGGACGTCGACAACGTGCGGAGCGGCTGCGTCTCCAGCAAGGCGCCGTTCTTCTGCGACTACGTCCAGCGCGAGATCCTCACCAACCCGGTGTTCGGCAAGACGGCCGTCGACAGGGAGAAGCTGCTCAAACGCGGCGGGCTCACGATCCGCACCACGCTGGACAGGCGGGCGCAGAAGGCCGCGCAGCGCGCCGTGGACGGGCATGTCCCGCAGAAGAACTCCGCGCACAAGGCCGCCGCCGAGGCGATGGTGGAGCCGGGAACCGGTGAAATCAAGGCGATGGTCGTCGACCGCAAGCTCGGCCCCGACAATGAGCGCGGCAAGACGTGGATCAACTTCGCCGCCGACGCCAGCCACGGCTCCAGCATCGGCATGCAGGCCGGATCCACGTTCAAGGCGTTCACGCTGGCCGCCGCGCTGGACGAGGGGCTGCCGTTCGGTACCCGGCTGATGGCGCCGCGCGCGTACACGCCGGTCGGCTACCGCAACTGCGACGGCGACCGCGTCGGCGATCCGACCGCCTCGCTGCGCAACTCCGCCGACGGTGAGGGCGGCAGGGAGTTCAGCATCGTCACCGGGACGCACCACTCGGTCAACACGTTCTTCCTCGCGCTGGAGAAGAAGGTCGGCCTCTGCGACACCGTCAAGATGGCCGAACGCCTCGGGATGAAGCAGGCGAACGGCAAGCCGCTGGAGGAGTACCCGTCGTTCACGCTCGGCTTCAACCCCGTCTCCCCGCTGCGGATGGCGGCCGCCTACGCCGCGTTCGGCGCCCGCGGGAAGTACTGCAGGCCGATCGCCATCCGGGAGATCCGGGACCCGGCGGGGAAGAAGCTGAAGGTCCCCGGGCGCGACTGCAAGCAGGCGATGGACGAGGGCGTCGCCGACGCCGTCAACTACGTGCTGCGCGGCGTCCTCACCAAGGGCACCGCGCGCGGCATGGGTCTCGGCCGCGACGCGGCCGGCAAGACCGGCACCGTCGACAACTTCTCCGCGGCCTGGTTCGCCGGATACACCCCGGACCTCGCCGCGGCCGTCTGGGTCGGCGACCCGCGCGGCGGTTACAAGCACCCGATGGAGAGCCTCTGCATGGACGGCCAGTGCTACGGCGCCGTGTTCGGGGCGACGATCCCGGCGCCGATCTGGCGGCAGAGCATGCTGGGGGCGCTGTCGCACACGGACCCGGGCTCGTTCCACCGGCCGCCGTCGCGCTACTTCAGCAAGGGCTCCGGCGAGGACCGGGCCAAGGTGCCGGACGTGCGGGGCATGCGGCCGGCCGAGGCCGTCGCCAGGCTCCGCGCCGCCGGCTTCAGGGCCAGGATCGGCGCGGCGGTCCCGTCCCGCCGCTATCCGAAGGGCACCGTCGCCGGCATGTCGCCGGGGCCGGGCTCGGCCGAGCCGGGCAACACCGTCACCCTGTACGTCAGCAAGGGCTCCAAGCGCGGCGAGGCGGGCGGACGGCCCGGACGCGGCGGCGGGCAGCGGCCCCCGGCACCGCCCGTCCCGCGCGCCACCGGCACGCCGCGGGCCGGTGACCCGGCCCAGCAGGCACCCGCGTGACCTGCGCGTCCGTGTGATCGTCCGGTCGCCGGGTAGATCGTCATCGGGTGCGCACACCGCACCGATCCGTTCGGGGGGACGATCGTCATGCGAGCCATCGCCGTGTCCGAGTACGGCGCCACACCGGCGCTGATGAACCTGCCGCGCCCGGAACCCGGGCCCGGCGAGATCCTGGTGAAGCTGATCGCCGCCGGGCTGAACCCGATCGACTGGAAGATCGCCGACGGCATGCTCAAGGACTCCGTCGACGCGCCGTTCCCGCTGATCCTCGGCGGGGACGGCGCGGGCGTCGTGGACGAGGTCGGCGAGGGCGTGACCCGGCTGGGGCAGGGCGAGCAGGTCTACGGGTCGTTCCGCGACGTCGCGCGCGGGATCGGCAGCTTCGCCGAGTACGCCGTCGTCCGCGACGACGGCCCGGTCGCGCGGATGCCGCAGGGGATGATCTACACGCAGGCCGCGGCGGTGCCGACCGCGAGCATGACCGCGCTCGGCATGGTCGAGGCGGCGGAGATCGACACCGGCCAGACCGTCCTCGTCGTGGGCGCGACCGGCGGCGTCGGGCAGGGCGTGGTGCAGCTCGCGTCCCGCACGGGTGCCAAGGTCATCGCGACGGCCCGCGACGACATGGCGGGCACCATGCGGCGCCTCGGCGCGGACGAGACCGTCGACCACTCCGCGGGCGACCTCAACCGGCAGGTGCTCGCCGTCCACTCGGACGGGATCGACGCCGTCCTCGACATGGTCAGCGACACGCGGGCGACCGAGCACATCGCGCAGCTGCTCCGGCCCGGCGGGACCTACGTCACCACCACCTGGTCGGTGAACCCCGACTCGATGGAGGCCAAGGGGCTGCGCGGCGTCAACTTCGAGAACGAGCCCTCGGCGGAGGCGCTGGACGGCCTCTCCGACCTCATCGACGCGGGCGCGCTGCGCGTCCGGGTCGAGCGGGAGGTACCGCTGGCGGACGCGGCCGACGCCCTGGCCGGCAACCGGATCGGCGGCGCGCGCGGCAAGACCGTGCTGCGCATCTGACCCCGCCGGGCCGCACAGGTGAGGACGGCGGCGGGGCGGGCATGCAGAGCCACAGGAGGAGCACATGAACCAGAGCCAGCCCGAGGACGACCGCCGCACCCGTCTGAGCGACATCGAGGCGTCGCTGGAGCGGCTGCGCGCCGACCTTCCCCCGCCCCCCGCCGACGCCACGGACTTCGTGGACTCCGGGCAGTATCTGGCCGCCCGCGAGGAACTGCAGGGCCAGATCGAGCTGCTGGAGGCCGAACGCGAACGGCTCCGCGCCGATCTCGGCCTCTCCTGAGGCCCGGACGAGGGCCGGGAACAAAGCCCGGCCGGCCCCGGTTCACCGAGTTGTGTCAAGCAACCGAGAAGGGGGCCGGGATGACGACCTACGAGGAGTTCGAGCGCGCGACGCTCTTCTTCGACGCCGGTGACTACGCGGCCGCCGCGGGGATGCTGGCGCCGATCGTCGCCGCCGACCCGGGCAACCGCTCGGCGGTCGAGCTGCTCGGCCGCGCGTACTTCCACAGCGCGCAGCTGCGCCGGGCGGAGGAGACGTTCCGCCGGCTCGTCGAACTGGACCCCTGCAACGGCTGGGCGCACGAGGCCCTCGCCCGCACCCTGGAGCGGCAGAGCCGCCCGGACGAGGCCCGCGCCTTCCGCAGGCTGGCGGGCGCCATGGGCGTCGGCCCGGCCGAGCGGGCCGGCGTCTCGGTGACGGCCGCCGACCTGGCCTGAGCCCGCTAGTCGCCCGGCAGCCGGAGGACGAACCGGGCGCCGGGCACGCCGTCGATCCGGTCGGTGAGGATCAGCGACCCGCGGTGCGCCTCGGCGATGTCGCGGGCGATGGCGAGGCCGAGGCCGGTGCCGCCGGCGTCCCGGTGCCGCCCCTCGGCCAGCCGCGCGAACCGCTCGAAGACCCGCTCGCGGTCCTCCGGCGGGATGCCGGTGCCGTCGTCGATCACCTCGACCACCGCGGTGTCGGGCGGTTCCGCGCGCAGGATCACCGTCACCTCCGACGCCGCGTGCCGGTCGGCGTTGTCCAGCAGGTTGGTCACGAGCCGGGCCAGCTCGCTCCGCCCGCCGTGCACCGTCACCGGCCCCTCCGACAGCACCGTCACCTGGCTGCGGCGGGGCCGCCGCAGCACCTCCTCGTCGGTGATCTCGGTGAGGTCCACCGGCTCCCGGGTGAAGTTCCGGTCGGCTTCGAGCCGGGTCAGCGCCAGCAGGTCGTCCACCACCGCCGACAGCCGCTCGGCATTGATCAGGACGGCCTGCAGCGTTTCGGGCAGATCGGCGTCGTCCGGCGCCGACAGCGCCAGCTCCAGCTCCATCCGCAGCGCGGTGAGCGGGCTGCGCAGCTCGTGCGACACGTCGGAGACGAACCCTCGCTGCCGCGCGACCGCCTGCTCCAGCCGGTCCAGCGTCGCGTTCACGCTCTCGGCGAGCAGCCCCACCTCGTCGCGGCGTGGCGGCACGGGCACACGCCGCTCCAGGTCGGTGGCGGTGATCTCGTCCAGCTCCCGGCGGATCCCGTCGACCGGACGCAGCGTCCGGCTCGCCGCCAGCCACGTCCCGTAGCCGGCGAGGCCGGTGATGAAGGGGATGCTGATCAGCACCAGGCTCGCCGCCAGCGGGCGCGGCAGCGGTCCCGGCGCGGGGGAGAGGGAGTAGACGAACTTCGCGGGCGCCCCCAGGCCCACCTGGTACTCCACGACCAGGAAGCAGCGGCCGCCCGGCGCGTCGATGCCGCAGAGGCGGCCGTCGCGGCGGTCCTCGTCGCGCGGGGGCGGGCGGATGGGCACCCGGGCACGGTCCTGCATCAGCGGCGAGGCCGCGAGTACCCGGCCGCGCCGGTCCGCCACCTGCAGGAGTTCGCCATCGGGCGCAGGGATCGGGTCGGTGAGCCTCCCGGTGTTCACCGACGCGGCCACCACCCGCCCTTCGCGGGCCAGCTCCTTGACGGTCTGGTTGGCCGCGTCCCGCTGGATCAGGGCCAGCAGCACCGCGCACAGCGCCGAAGACAGCACCAGGGCGATCAGCACGGCCGTGACCGTCACCCGGACCCGTATCTCCGGGTGCCGTAGCACGGCCCGCCAGATCCAGCGGCTCGGGCCGGCGGACGGCCGGCGGAGCCGGACGCGTATGACGACCTCCCGGGTACGGTTCTGCCAGTACCCGGGAATTCTTGCCGGAACAGGGCAAACAGCACCCTCACGGGCAGGTAAAAGGATTCTCAGGACCCCTCGTCAACGCCCCAGCGGCGCCGGATCGACCGGTCCACGAGCCCGAACAGCTGGTCGATCACGATCCCGATGATCAGGATCACCAGCATGTAGGAGATCATGTCGGCGGTGTTGTTCAGCTCCCTGGCCTGCGAGAGCAGCACGCCGAGCGACGTCGTGTCGCCGATGATGACGAGCAGCTCGCCGGCCATCAGGCTGCGCCACGCGAACGCCCAGCCCTGCTTCAGCCCCGCCACGAACGACGGCAGCGAGGCCGGCATGATCAGGTGCCGGTAGAGCGTGAGGCCGCGCAGCCCCATCACCTTCCCGGCGCGCAGCAGGATCGGCGGCGTGTAGTCGACGCCCGCGATCAGCCCGTTGGCGATCGACGGGGCCGCGCCGAGGATCACCACGAACAGGATCGCGCTCTCGCTGAGCCGGAACAGCAGGATGGCGAGCGGGAACCAGGCGATCGACGGCATCGTCTGCAGGCCGGTGATCAGCGACCCGAACGCGCGGCGCAGCACCCGGAACTGCGACACCAGCGCGCCTACGACCACGCCGGCGGCGACCGCGAGGGCGAACCCGACGACGGCGCGGCGCATCGTCAGCGCGACCGCGTCCCAGAACCGGGACGAGGTGATCTGGTCCCAGAACACCGGCAGGGTGTCGCGGGGGCCGGGCAGGACCCACGGCTCCTTCCAGCCGCTCCACACCACCAGCTGCCAGGCCGCGAGCGCGATGAGCACGGCCGTGAACATCGGCCACACCGCCGACCACGTCCGCTGGACGAGCCGCGCCCGCGTCCTGCCGCCGAGTTCCAGGGCGTCCAGGCCGGCCAGTTCCCGGTCGAGCCGCCCCTCGTCCTTCAGCACCTCATGCGCCATGCCGGACGACCTCCTCGCGCAGCCGGTCGGTGATGGACGCCGCCAGCGAGGCGACCTCGGGCGAGTCGATCCGCCGCGGCCGCGGCATCGGGACGGGGAACTCCTCCACGACCCGGCCCGGGCGGCTGCTGAGCAGCACGACCCGGTCGCCGAGCCGCACCGCCTCCCGGACGTTGTGCGTGACGAACATCACGGTCAGCCCCCGGTCCCGCCAGATCCGCTCGATCTCGTCGTGCAGGAGGTCGCGGGTCATCGCGTCGAGCGCGCCGAACGGCTCGTCCATCAGCAGGACGGTGCCCTGCCCGCCGTCCGCCTCGTCCTCGGTCAGCGCCAGGGCGCGGGCGAGCGCGACCCGCTGCCGCATGCCCCCGGACAGTTCGTGCGGGCGCCTGCGCGCGAACCCGCCGAGATGCACCGAGTCGAGCAGCGCCCCGGCGCGCCCCCGGCGGTCCGCGCGGGGGACGCCGCGCATCTTCAGGGCGAGTTCGAGGTTCGCCGTCACGGTGAGCCAGGGGAACAGGGCGGGCTCCTGGAACATCAGCGCGACCCGGGCGCCGTCCTTGTCGATCGTCCCGGCGCTCGGCCGGTCGAGGTCGGCGACCAGGTTGAGCAGCGTGCTCTTTCCGCAGCCGGACGCGCCGAGCAGGCACACGAACTCGCCCGGCGCCACGTCCAGGGAGACCCTGTCGAGCGCGAGGAGCGCGGATCCGCCGGTCCCGAACGCCTTCGAGACGTCGCTGAGGCGGACCGCCGTCGTCCCGGTCATCGGTCGCTGACCTCCGCCTTCCCGCTCGACTTGAGCACCTCGTTGAGCGGGCCGAGGTTGTAGATGCCGTCCAGGTCGGTCTTCTCCAGCAGCCCGATCTCCTCGGCGTGCTGCGCCCCGGCGGTCAGCGAGGACGCGACCGGGTCCGTGGTGAAGTCGATCTCCTTGAACGCCGATTCGAGGACGTCCTGCTTCAGCGGCTTCCCGCTCAGCTTGGCGAGCGCGTCGTTGGTGACCTTCTCGGCATCGGCCTTGTTCTGGTTGATGTAGTCGGTCGCCTCGACGACGCCCTGGAGCAGCTTCTTGACCTGGTCGGGGTGCTTCTTCTCGTACTCCTGGCTGACGAGCAGGTTGGTGATCACGAACTTGCCGCCGGGCCAGAGCGACTTCTCGTCCAGCAGCTTCTTGCCCTTGTTCTCCAGGATCAGCCGGGACGCGTACGGCTCGGGGACCCAGGCGCCGTCGATCTCGCCCTGCGCGAACGTCTGCAGCGTCTGCGCGTTCTCCTGCGGGACGACCTTGACGTCGCCGCTGCCGTCCTTGTTCGCGGTGAGGCCGTTCTTCTTCAGCCAGTAGCGCAGCGCCACGTCCTGCGTGTTGCCGAGCTGGGGCGTCGCGATCTTCTTGCCGCGCAGGTCCTGGACGCCCTTGATCCCGGGCTTCACCACCAGCGACACGCCGCCCGAGGCGGCTCCGGAGATGATGTGGACGGCCTTGCCGTGCGACTTGGACCAGGCGTTGATGGACGGGTTGGGCCCGACGAACGTCGCGTCGATCGCGCCGGAGAACAGCGCCTCGACGGCGGCGGGGCCGGCGTTGAACGTCGCGGTCTTCGGCGCGGTCCCGAGGTGCTTGGCGAAGATGCCCTTCTCGACGCCCACGAGGGCGGTCGCGTGCGTGACGTTCGGGAAGTAGCCCAGTCTGAGGGGCGCGTCCGCGCCGGACCCGTCATCGTCGCCGCCGCAGGCGCCGAGCGTGCCCGCTGCGACCAGAACGGTCAGTGCCACGGCGGCGAAGCGCCCGCGAAGTCCACGATGCATTGTCATCTTTCCCTACTAAGCAAGTCTGTTTGACCTGGACAGTAGATAAGGTGGGCAATACTTGCGTCAAGTCGCCGCCTCGGCAGGGTTTCGTCCACCCCGTCCCTTATGTGAGCCGTCCGCCCCGGGAACGGCGAGGCGGTTGGGCGGCGCGGGGGCCGCGCGGATAGGCTCGGTGACCGCACCAGACCATCCGCACCATCAGGGGGTTCCCCGTGTCGTCGATCGAGGCCGTACTCGCCCGGGAGATCCTGGACTCCCGCGGGAATCCGACCGTCGAGGTCGAGGTCCTGCTCGCCGATGGGACCGAGGCGCACGCGGCGGTCCCGAGCGGTGCCTCCACGGGCCGGTTCGAGGCGGTCGAGCTGCGGGACGGCGGTGAGCGCTACGGCGGCAAGGGCGTCCGCAACGCCGTCAAGGCCGTCAACGAGACCATCGACGAGAAGCTCGTCGGCTACCCCGCGTCCGACCAGCGGCTGATCGACCAGCTCCTGGTCGACCTGGACGGGACCCCCGCCAAGTCCGCGCTCGGCGCCAACGCGATCCTCGGCGTCAGCCTGGCCGTCGCCAAGGCCGCCGCCGACTCGGCCGGCCTCCCGCTGTTCCGCTACGTGGGCGGCCCGAACGCGCACCTGCTGCCCGTCCCGATGATGAACATCCTGAACGGCGGCGCGCACGCCGACACCAACGTCGACGTCCAGGAGTTCATGATCGCGCCGATCGGCGCGACCACCTTCGCCGAGGCGCTGCGCTGGGGAGCCGAGACCTACCACGCGCTGAAGTCGGTGCTGAAGTCGCGGGGCCTGAACACGGGTCTCGGCGATGAGGGCGGCTTCGCGCCCGACCTGCCGAGCAACCGGGACGCGCTCGACCTGATCATGGAGGCGATCCGCAAGGCCGGCTTCACCCCCGGCCGCGACATCGCGCTCGCGATGGACGTCGCCGCCAGCGAGTTCCACGCCGACGGCCAGTACGCGTTCGAGGGCACCAAGCGGTCCGCCGACGACATGGCCGCCTACTACGCCGAGCTGCTCGGCGGCTACCCGCTCGTCTCCATCGAGGACCCGCTCGACGAGGAGGACTGGGCCGGCTGGGAGGGCCTCACCGCCGCCGTCGGCGACCGGGTCCAGCTCGTCGGCGACGACCTGTTCGTCACCAACCCCGAGCGGCTCGGCCGCGGCATCAAGTCCGGCGCCGCGAACGCGCTGCTGGTCAAGGTCAACCAGATCGGCACGCTCAGCGAGACCCTCGACGCCGTCTCGCTCGCGCAGACGAGCGGTTACCGCTGCATGATGAGCCACCGGTCCGGCGAGACCGAGGACACCACGATCGCCGACCTCGCCGTCGCGACCAACTGTGGCCAGATCAAGACCGGCGCCCCGGCCCGCAGCGACCGCGTCGCCAAGTACAACCAGCTGCTGCGCATCGAGGAACTGCTGGACGACGCCGCCCGCTACGCCGGCGCCGCCGCGTTCCCGCGCTTCGACGCGCAGGGCTGAGATCGCGTGATCCGGCGGGTGGGACGCCGTCCCGCCCGCCGGGCACCGGGTTCCGGGCAGCCGAGCCACAGGCAGGGGACACGATGGCGCAAGGCGACGACCGAGCGGGCCCCCGAGGCGGGCGTGACGCCGGCGAGACCGATCGCGACGGCGACGGCGCCGCGCCGCGCCGCACGAACCCGGCGCTGACCAGCCGCGCCGCCATCCTCGCGGTCGTCGTGTGCGCGATCGCGCTCAGCCTCGCCTACCCTGTCCGGGAGTACATCGCCCAGCGCAAGGAGATCTCCGATCTCCGCCGCCAGGAGGCCATGTCCCGCCGGCAGGTGGAGGAACTCGCCCAACGCAAGCAACAATTGGGCGATAAGTCGTACATTGAGCGTGAGGCGACGCGAAGACTCCATTACTGCCGTCCTGACGTAAAGTGCTACATCGTGCTGGACGGCAGCGGGGGCGACGGGCAGCAGTCCCGCAAGGGCGGACCGGCGACCAGGCCGCCCTGGTACGAGACGCTGTGGCGGTCGGTGGAGGCCGCCGACCGGCCGCGCTGAGCAGTCCGCGCCGCGGGCGGCCGCGGACGCGTCCGGCGGGTGGGGCCGGGCCCGTACGAGGAGCCGGCGCGACGGTACGGGAGAACGGGGCCGGTGGAAGAACGGGATCGCGGGATCCACGGGTGGGGACGGATGATCGAAGCAGGTGACACGGCCGCCGTCGCGGCCCAGCTCGGTCGGGAGCCGCGCGGCGTCCGCGCGGTCGCGAGCCGCTGCCCGTGCGGGCTGCCCGCCGTCATCGAGACGGCGCCGCGGCTGCCCGACGGGACCCCTTTCCCCACGCTGTTCTACCTGACGTGCCCGAAGGCCGCATCGGCCATCGGGACGCTGGAGGGCAGCGGCATCATGCGGGACATGCAGGCCAGGCTCGCCGATGACCCGTCCCTGCGGGCCGAGTACGCCGCCGCCCACGAGGACTACCTGCGCCGCCGCGACGAGGCCGCCCGCGGCGAGGGCGTCGAACCGCTTCCGGAGGGCATGCAGAGCGCCGGCGGCATGCCGGAACGCGTCAAATGCCTGCACGCCCTCATCGCCCACGAGCTGGCCGTGCCGGGCGTCAGCCCGTTCGGCCGCGAGGCCTTGGACGCGCTCCCCGAATGGTGGCGCTCGGGGCCCTGCGTCCAGGTGGAACCGGAACCGGGGGAGGCGCCGTGACGCGCGTCGCGGCCATCGACTGCGGGACGAACTCGGTCCGCCTGCTGATCGCCGACATCGCGCCCGGCGGCGACGGCGAGAGCGGCGGGACCCTCACCGACGTCGAGCGCCGGATGGAGATCGTCCGGCTGGGGGAGGGCGTCGACGAGACCGGGCGGCTGTCGCCCGCGGCGCTGGAGCGCACCTTCACCGCGATGCGCGGGTACGCCGGGCTGATCGAGCGGCACGGCGCCGGCGCCGGGCACGGGCCGATCAAGACCCGGGTGGTGGCGACCAGCGCGACCCGCGACGCCGCGAACCGGGCCGACTTCGTCAGCGGCGTCGTCGAGATCTTCGGCGTCGTCCCCGAGGTGATCAGCGGGGACGAGGAGGCCGGGCTGTCGTTCACCGGTGCCACCCGGGAGCTGGCCGCGCTGCGCCCGGCCCGCCCCTACCTCGTGGTCGACATCGGCGGCGGGTCCACCGAGTTCGTGGTCGGCAGCTCGTCCGCCGACGCGGCCCGCTCGATCGACATCGGCTGCGTGCGGATGACCGAGCGGCACCTGAAGGACGACCCGCCCTCGCCCCAGCAGATCTCGAACGCCGCCGCCGACATCGACGCGGCCCTCGCCGCCGTCCGGGAGACCGTGCCGGTGAACGAGGCGCGCACGCTCGTCGGGCTCGCCGGGTCCGTCACCACGGTCGCCGGCATCGCGCTCGACCTGCCGGCGTACGACCCGTCCCGGATCCACCTGTCGCGCATCACCGCCGGCCAGGTCCACGAGGTGACCCGGCGGCTGCTGCACGCCACCCGCGCGGAGCGGGCCGAGTTCGGCGTCATGCATCCCGGCCGGGTCGACGTGATCGGCGCCGGCGCGCTGATCCTCGACCGGATCATGCGCGAGTACGGGTTCGGCGCCGTCGTGGTCAGCGAGCACGACATCCTGGACGGCATCGCCTGGTCGCTGGTCTGACCGGTCAGTACTTGAGCCGCGCGAGCAGCGCGGGGATCAGCACGGCGTTCGGGTTCTGCTGCGGGACGTAGAGGATCGGCGAGGCGCTGCCCGCCTGCTGGATCCAGACCCGGCCCCGGTCGACCGTCGCGCCGGAGATCGACGACCAGCTCAGCGACACCCGGTTGCCGCTCACGCCGCCCGGGTGGACGGTGAGGCCCTGCGCCACGTCGACCGACTCGCCCGCCCGGACCCGGGACGCCAGCTCCGCGACGAGACGCTGCTCGGCGTAGTCCTGGCACAGCTGGATCAGCCGCCCCCAGACGTGCTCGGGCTCGTCGTCCGGGCCCGGCAGGGTGCCGGGCTCGATCACCACCTCCACGCGGGGGCCGCCGTGGAACGGGTGCCGGCCCGCCTGGAAGATCCACTGGGTGCCGGGGACGTGGCCGGATCCGGCCGGGCGTTCCGCCGCCCAGTACGCCACCCATTCGACCCGCGCCCAGGTGATCGACGTGCTCCCGTAGGCGACGAGCACGTCGTCGGCGAGCAGGCGTAAGCCGCGCACGTTCACGTCCAGGGGCTGGACGGACGGCGCGCGGTCCCAGGTCGGCGCCCGCGGGGCGGCGTGCGGCGTCCCGCCGGCGGGCTCCTCGCGGGACCGCCGCTCCCGCCGGGGGATCCGCGGCGGCCGGTCCGGCTCGGGGTTCAGCCGCTCGGTCCAGTTCTCCCCGTCCCACCAGCGCAGGCTTCCCGTGCCGTAGGGGTCTGGGTACCAGCCCGGTTGCGACACTGCCTGCCTCCCGCTTCGCGCAATGGCGTGCCGGACACCCGCCTCCCCGACCGGCGAACGCATCGTACCGACCGGACCCGCGTCGCACGGGTCATGGGCGGAACCCGGCCACCGCGTGTGGCGTGGGACGATCGGTGGTATGCCGCCCGCCAACGCCCGGTTCGTCCCGCCCGGATCGGGCTGGCCGGAAGACCCCGCCGCCCCCGGCACCCCGGTCGCGCACGGCACCGGCGAGGTCGTCGAACTGGCCGCCAAGGCGCCGGATCTGGACGAGCTGTGCGCCCGCCAGTCGGTGTGCCGCGCGTGCGACCGGCTCGTGGAGTGGCGGGAGAAGGTCGCCGTCCAGCGGCGCCGGGCGTTCGCGGACGAGGAGTACTGGGGGCGCCCCGTCGCCGGCTGGGGCGCGGCGGAGCCGCGGATCCTCATCGTCGGGCTGGCCCCGGCCGCGCACGGCGGCAACCGCACCGGGCGGATCTTCACCGGTGACCGCTCCGGCGACTGGCTGTTCGCGTCCCTGCACCGGGTGGGGCTCGCCGCGCAGCCGGCAAGCGTCCACGCCGGTGACGGGCAGCGGCTGATCGGGGCGCGGATGGCGGCGGCCGTCCGCTGTGCGCCGCCCGACAACAAGCCGACCCCGCTGGAGCGGACGACCTGCCTGCCGTGGCTGGCCCGGGAGGTCGAGATGGTCGCGCCGAGCGTCCGCTGCGTCGTGTGCCTTGGCGGGTTCGCCTGGCAGGGCGTGTGGCCGGCGCTCAAGCAGGCCGGGTACGGCGTGCCGCGGCCCCGGCCCAGGTTCGGCCACGGCGCGGAGGTCGAGCTGACGCCGCCGTCCTCGGTGGCCCGGCGCGATCCCGTCCTGCTGCTCGGCTGCTACCACCCGAGCCAGCAGAACACCTTCACCGGCCGCGTCACCGAGGACATGCTGGACGCGGTGTTCGTCCGCGCCCGCGATCACCGCTGACGAGCCGACGGCGAGGCCGGGCCTTGGCCAAGCGGCCGTGGCGCGGCGGACCGGCCCCTGCACCGGTCCGCCGCCCGCGGCCGCTTGGCGCCCCCGTCCGGCCACGGCCTCGCCGTCTCTCTTCTGGTGGTGCATCCGGTGAGATGCCGGATGTGGTCATGAAGTTCGCAAGTCGGGCAAATACGTGAGCCCGCCTCATATGCGGGTACCGCTCCCGACATGCCATCCGAGCGCACGAAACAGATCGTCATCGTCGGCGGCGGGTACGTCGGCATGTACACGGCCCTGCGGCTTCAGAAGAAGCTGCGCGGCGAGCTGCGCCGTGGCGAGGTCGCCGTCACAGTCATCGACCCCCAGTCCTACATGACCTACCAGCCGTTCCTGCCCGAGGCGGCCGCGGGGAACCTGGAGCCGCGCCACGTCGTGGCGCCGCTGCGGAAGGTCCTGAACCGCTGCCAGATCGTGAACGGGTTCGTGACCCGGATCGACCACGCCTCCAGGCGGGTCACCGTCCGGCCCGCCGGTTCGGAGACCGCCGGCGTGCCCGACCGCGACATCGGCTACGACCTGCTCGTCGTCGCCCTCGGCTCCATCTCGCGGACGCTGCCCATCCCCGGCCTCGCCGACTGCGGGATCGGCTTCAAGACCGTCGAAGAGGCGATCTTCCTGCGCAACCACGTCCTGCACCAGCTCGACATCGCCGCGTCCAACGCGGGCGACGAGGCGGTCCGCAGGCGGGCGCTGACCTTCGTGTTCGTCGGCGCCGGATTCGCGGGCGTCGAGGCCATGGCCGAACTGGAGGACATGGCCCGGGACGCCTGCAAGTGGTACCCCGACATCGACCCGCGCGAGATGCGCTGGCTGATGGTGGAGGCCACCGACCGGATCCTGCCCGAGGTCGGCCCCGAGATGGGCCGCTGGACCACCGAGGCCCTCCGCCGCCGCGGCATCGAGGTCAAACTCAACACGCTGCTGAAGTCCGCGGAGAAACGGCGCATCGTGCTGAGCGACGGCGAAGAGTTCGAGGCCGGCACCCTCGTCTGGACCGCCGGCGTGAAACCGCACCCCGTCCTCAAGGACAGCGACCTGCCGCTCGACGACAAGAGCCGCCTCAAAGCCACCGCGGAACTGACCGTGGACGGGCTCGACCACGTCTACGCCGCGGGCGACAACGCGGCCGTCCCCGACCTCACCGCCACCGGCGACTTCACCGCGCCAAACGCCCAGCACGCGGTCAGACAGGCCAAACGCCTCGGCGACAACATCGTGGCGGACCTCCGCGGCAAGCCCAGGAAGCCGTACAAGCACGCCTATGTCGGCTCCGTCGCGAGCCTCGGCCTGCACAAGGGCGTCGCGAACGTCTACGGGCTGAAACTGCGCGGACTGCCCGCCTGGGTCATGCACCGCACCTACCACCTGTCCCGCATGCCGACCGCCAACCGCAAGTTCCGGATCACCATGGACTGGACGCTCGCGCTGTTCTTCCGGCGGGAGATCGTCTCGCTGGGCGAACTCGAATGGCCCCGCCAGGAGTTCGAACTCGCCGCCGGCCGCAGCCACGACACCTGACCGCCCCCCTTGACCACGCGAAACATCCCACTGGCCGGACCCGGCCGCGCGACGACTCCCCAGACGGCCCTCGGACGCGGCACTGTCAGCCACTGACTCGATATGATGACGCCGCCCCTGTAGCCCAATGGCAGAGGCAGGCTCCCTAAAAGAGCCAATGTGTCGGTTCGAGTCCGACCAGGGGCACGAGGCGGCGGGTGCTGCTCGTTGACCTGCGGTCAACTTCGCCGGGGTCCGCTGTTTTCGGTCCACCTTTCGCCGTGGTTGACCGAGGGTGATGAGGTGGAACGTGTCGGCTGATCATGTGGGGGTTTCGCGCTTAGACTGGGGGCCACTGCGGCCGAAGTGGAGACCTGATGGAGAGCAGAAACCCCGCGTTCCGGGGGAACGCCTTCTACCAGCGGACCGGAGGGCAGGGCTACGGGGCGCCCGCCGGGTACGGGGCGCAGCAGTACGGTGCGCCCGCCGGGTACGGAGCCCCCTACGCGCCGCCGGGTGTCCGGCCGATGACCATGGACGATGTCGTCGTCCGCGGATTCCTGACGCTCGCCACGCTGGTGGTCACGGCGGCGCTGGCGTGGGCGCTGGTGCCCACCGAGATGGCCGTCCCCGTGCTGGTCGTGGCGCTCATCGCCGAGATCGGCATCTGGGCGTTCATCTCGTTCGGCCGCAAGGCCAACGCGCCGATGGTGCTGGCGTTCGCCGCGGTCTACGGGGTCGTGGTCGGCATCATCAGCCACACCTACAACGACGTCTACAACGGGATCGTCTTCCAGGCCGTGATCGGGACGGCGCTGGCGTTCGGCGCGACGCTCGCCGTCTACGCGCTGCGCATCGTCCGGGTCACGCCCAAATTCGCCAAGTTCGTGATGGCAGCCGGCCTCGCGCTCATCGGGCTGATGATCGTCAATCTGCTGGTGAGCGCCTTCGGCGGTGACCACGGCATCGGCATCCGCGACCCCGGCAACCCGCTCGCCTACGTGTTCAGCGTCGTCGCGATCCTCGTCGGCTGCTTCTTCCTGCTGCTCGACTTCGACTCGGTCGAGCAGGGCGTCCGCTCCGGGGCGCCGGCGAAGTTCGCCTGGTACTGCGCGTTCGGGCTGGTGCTGAGCCTGGTGTGGATCTACCTGGAGGTCCTGCGGCTGCTCAGCTACTTCAGCGGACGCGACTAGCGTCCCCCGCAATGATCAGCCCCGCGCCGCGACGGCGTGGGGCTGATCTGTGTGGGATCTCAACGCCAGGGTCGTGACGGCACAGCGGCACGACGGCGGGGGCATCCGTTGGCGGGATCCCACCACGTCCGTATGAAGTTCGCGCGGCGCGTCCGGCGCCGTCAGTAGTGGCGCGCGCGCCGTGTGCGCTCGTGCTCGCGGACCAGGGCGGCCGCGTAGCCGTGGGAGAGGTTGTGCTCCTCGGCCAGCCAGGTGCTGCGTTCCTCGCAGCGGGTGAACGAGGGTCCGTTCTCGATGGTGGTGAACCACTCGGGGATGTCACGTCCTGTGACTTGCGGAATGCGGGCGATCAACTTGCTGTGCGTCTCCGGCGAGTGGTTCAGTGACAATTGGCACCTCCAGGTCGCGGGGCTCTTCCTGCCGACTCTGCAACACCTCTCCGCATGTGACAACCCCCTAACGGGGACCTATCTATTGCGTTACGTAGATCATCTGTAACGGAGAAGTTCCCCGGAAGCGCGCGGGTGGCCCGCGCGCTCCCGGGGCGCGGTCGCAATCGCCTTCAGGACAGGCGTTCCAGGACCATCGCCATGCCCTGGCCGCCGCCCACGCACATGGTCTCCAGCCCGAACTGCTTGTCGTGGAACCTGAGTCCGTTGAGAAGCGTGGAGGTGATGCGGGCGCCGGTCATGCCGAACGGGTGGCCGACGGCGATCGCGCCGCCGTTCACGTTCAGCTTGTCGTGGTCGATGCCGAGCTCCTCGGCGGACGGCAGCACCTGCGCCGCGAACGCCTCGTTGATCTCGACGAGGTCGATGTCGTCGATGGTCATGCCGGCCTTGGCGAGCGCCCTGCGGGACGCCTCCACCGGGCCGAGGCCCATGATCTCGGGGGAGAGCCCGGTGACGCCGGTCGACACGATCCGGGCCAGCGGGGTGATGCCGAGCTCGGCGGCCTTGGTGTCGCTCATCACGACGACCGCGGCGGCGCCGTCGTTCAGCGGGCAGCAGTTGCCCGCGGTGACCGTCCCGTCCGGCCGGAACACCGGCTGGAGCTGGGAGACCTTCTCGTAGGTGGTGCCGGGCCGGGGGCCGTCGTCCTTGGACACGACGGTGCCGTCCGGCAGCGTCACCGGAGTGATGTCCTTCTCCCAGAACCCGTTGGCGAGGGCCTTCTCGGCGAGGTTCTGCGAGCGGACGCCGAACTCGTCCTGCGCCTGCCGGGACACGCCGCGCATCCCGGCCACGTTCTCGGCCGTCTGGCCCATCGCGATGTAGATGTCGGGCAGGGCGCCGTCCTCGCGCGGGTCGTGCCACACCGGCGCGCCGCCTTCGCCGGTCGTGACGGTGCGGGCCTGCGCGTCGGCGAACAGCGGGTTCTGCGTGTCGGGCAGGCCGTCGCTGCTGCCCTTGGCGAACCGGCTGACGGTCTCGACGCCCGCCGAGACGATGACGTCGGCCTCGCCCGCCCGGATCGCGTGCAGCGCCATCCGGGTCGTCTGGAGCGAGGACGAGCAGTACCGGGTGATGGTGGCGCCGGGCACGTTGTCCCAGCCCAGCAGGACGGACACGACGCGCGCCATGTTGTAGCCCTGCTCGCCGCCGGGCAGCCCGCAGCCGAGCAGGAGGTCGTCGATCCGGCTCGGGTCCAGCTCCGGGACCTTCGCCATCGCGGCGGTGACCATCTGGGCGGTGAGGTCGTCGGGCCGGATGTCCTTGAGCGACCCCTTGAAGGCGCGGCCGATCGGCGAGCGCGCGGTTGCGACGATGACTGCCTCGGGCATGTGCGGTCTCCTGTCTCAGCGGCCGGGACGGCGTTAACTTACCCGCCGGTCACCAGCAATCTAACCGCTGGTCCCCAGCCCCGTACACGCCGCCCCCCGGGCGAAGTCCCGGCGGCGCGGTGACCGCCGCCCCATGTGTCCGGGACGCCGGAGGCCGGACCCTGAGACCGGCGCCACCTGCCGGGTCGCCCAAAGCGCGGGTGCGGTCTGGCCGGTGCACCGGACGGCCGGGGCTCGTCGAAGGTGACCGGACGGGTCCCGGCCCCCCTATCTCAGCCGTCCGCCTCAGCCGTCGGCCTCGGCCGCCGGCAGGCTCCGGCCACGCGCGGGGCGCGGCCACCGGGGCGTGCGGATCCGGGTGCGCACCCGCGAGAAACCGGCCGCGCAGCGGGTCGCCAGCCGCACCGGGGCGACGCGGAGATCCCCCTGCCGCCAGGCGCGGGAGGGCCGCCAGGGCCCGGCGCCGATGGCGACGCGACGCGGGCGCAGGGTGGCCCAGCGGCCGCGGGGGCCGCGCTCGCGGCCGCGAACGGAGGCGCCCGTGACCTCGGTGCCGGCCCGCTCGGCCGCCTCGGCCGCGGCGCGGTAGACGGGCAGGACGTCCTCGCCCAGGTGGCCGGCCAGGTCGTGCCGCAGCCCGAGCGCGGACGCCACCGACGGCAGGACGGCCGCGCTCGCGGCGGCATACCCCCGGGCGGACGGGTGGTAGCGGTCCTCGCTGAACATCGTGCGCGGGTCGGCGGCGAACTCGCGGCCGAGCAGTCCGCCGAGCGACACCGAGCGGGCGCCGCGCTCGACGGCGGCGATCGTCTGCGCGGCGGCGAGCTGGCGGCTGGCGCGCCGCGCGAACCATCTGAGCGGAGGCATCAGGGGCTTGATCGAGCCGAGGTCGGGACAGGTGCCGACGACGACCTCGCCGCCCGCGGCGCGGAGCCGCTCCACGGCGTCCGCCAGGTGCCGGACGGACTCGCCGGCCGGCACCCGCCCGGTCACGTCGTTCGCGCCGATCATGATGACGGCGATGTCGGGGCACGTCTCAAGGGCGCGGTCGACCTGGCCGCTGAGAGCCTGCGAGCGGGAACCGGAGCGGGCGACGTTCGTCAGCCGGACGGGACGCCCGGCGATCGCGGACAGCCCGGTGGCGAGGACCGCGGCCGGCGTCTCGGCCGGGGTGTGGACGCCGAGCCCCGCCGCCGTGGAGTCACCGAGCATGACGAGCGACAGCGGGACCCCGCCGCCTGCCTCGCCGTACAGCCCGTCCGCCACCGGCGGGTCGCCGTTCGGCGTGGCTGAGATGATCTTCCGGGCGAGTTTGGCCTCCATCACGAGCAGGCCGAACGTGATGCCGCCCAAGGCCGTGATGCCCCCGCCGCCATAGGCCGCGGCCGCCGCGATCCGGCGCGCGGTGAATGCTCTCAACATGCTGCGCTGACCCTCCGTGATTTAGTTCCTACCCGCACGGAGGGGTCCCGATACCTGCCGGCATCGATCTCGGCTAACGTCGGAACCGGGAAACCTGCCGGAGCCGGGCTCGTACCCGCGCCGTGACCGGCGGCGGAACAGCGAAGCAACGCTCAGATCACCAGACTGAACGACAAGGATGCCGCGGTGCACGTACACGATTCGCTCGTCGAACTGATGGGCAACACCCCGCTCGTTCGACTGCGCAAGGTAACCGCCGGCGTGGGGGACGGCCTGCGGCCGCAGGTGTTCGCCAAGGTGGAGTACTTCAACCCCGGCGGGTCGGTGAAGGACCGCATCGCGGTCCGGATGATCGACGCCGCCGAGCGGTCCGGGGCGCTCCGGCCGGGCGGGACGATCGTCGAGCCGACGTCCGGCAACACCGGGGTCGGGCTCGCCATGGTCGCGCAGGAGCGCGGCTACCGCTGCGTCTTCGTCTGCCCCGACAAGGTCGGCAAGGACAAGATCGACGTGCTGCGCGCGTACGGCGCCGAGGTCGTCGTGTGCCCGACGGCGGTGAACCCCGAGCACCCCGACTCCTACTACTCGGTGTCCGACCGGCTCGCGGCCGAGATCCCCGATGCGTGGAAGCCGAACCAGTACACCAACCCGCAGAACCCGCAGTCCCACTACGAGACGACGGGCCCGGAGCTGTGGGAGCAGACCGAGGGCCGCATCACGCACTTCGTCGCGGGCATCGGCACCGGCGGCACCATCAGCGGCACGGGCAGGTACCTCAAGGAGGTCTCCGGCGGCAAGGTGCAGATCATCGGCGCCGACCCGGAGGGCTCGGTCTACTCCGGCGGCAGCGGCCGTCCCTACCTCACCGAGGGCGTCGGCGAGGACATCTGGCCGGAGACCTACGACCGCGGCATCTGCGACGACGTCATCGCGGTCTCCGACAAGGACTCCTTCACTATGACCCGGCGGCTCGCCCGCGAGGAGGCGCTGCTGGTCGGCGGTTCCTGCGGGATGGCCGTCGTCGCCGCGCTGCGCGTCGCGGAGCGCGCCGGCCCCGACGCGGTGATCGTGGTACTGCTGCCGGACGGCGGCCGCGGCTACCTCGGCAAGATCTTCAACGACAGCTGGATGGCGGACTACGGCTTCCTCACCCCGTCCACCGAGGAGGCCCGGGTCGGCGAGGTGCTCACCAGGAAGGGAGGCACGCTGCCGGAGTTCGTGCACGTCCACCCGCACGAGACCGTGCAGACCGCGATCGCCATCATGCGCGAGTACGAGGTGTCGCAGCTTCCGGTGATGAAGGAGGAGCCGCCCGTCATGGCGGCCGAGGTGGTGGGCTCGGTCGGGGAGACCGACCTGCTCGACATCATGGTGAAGGGCCAGGCCAAGATGACCGAGCCCGTGGAGGCGCACATGGCGGCGCCGCTGCCGACGCTCGGCTCCGGCGAGCCGGTCAGCAAGGCCGTCGGCGTCCTGGAGAAGTCCGGCGCCGCCGTCGTCCTCGTGGACGGCAAGCCCAAGGGCCTCATCACCCGCCAGGACCTGCTCGCCTTCCTGTCCGACGCCACCGCCTGACCCCGGAGACGGCAGAGCGCCTGGAGACCGTGACGATCTCCAGGCGCTCTTCCTTTGTCGGGTCGCGGTGCCCGGCCGGTGGGCGGCGTTATGGGCCGGGCTCCGCGACCCGACGTCCTCGGGGGTGCCGCGGCCTAGCCGCGGTACCCGGACGGGATGAAGTCCTCCCGCGTGTCGGCGGGGGGCACCGGCTTCTTCTTCGGCTCGTCGCCGTGCCCCGGCCACCAGGCCCGGTGGCCCAGCATCGCGGTCAGGCCCGGCACCAGGAACGTCGACATCACGAAGGCCGACAGCGCGATGCCGATCGCGACCGAGAAGCCCATCTGCTTGAGCATGGAGACCGGCGCGAGCATCATCACCGAGAAGGTGCCGGCCAGGATGAGGCCCGCCGCGGCGACCGTCGGGCCGCCGTGCTGGACGGCCAGGGCCGCCGCCTTCTTCGGGTCGTGGCCCTCCTTGGCCTCCTCACGCAGCCGCGCCGTCATCAGGATGTTGTAGTCGGTCCCGATGGCCAGCACGAACAGGTAGAGGATGATCGGCAACTGGAAGATCACTCCGGCCTCGCCCTGGCCGTACTGGAAGACGTACACCGCGGAGCCGAGCGTCGAGGCGAAGCCGAGCAGCACCGCCACGACCAGGTACAGAGGCGCGATCAGCGACCGCAGCAGCAGCGCCAGGATCACCGCGATCAGCACCGCCGCCACCGGCAGGATCACCGACAGGTCGCGGTTGTTGACGGCGTTGATGTCGGCGAAGACCGCGGTCTGGCCGCCGACGTAGGCGCGGGTCCCGGACGGCTCGATCTGGTGGACGGCCGGCGAGAGCTTGTCCTTGACCAGGCTGATCGACTCGTTGGACACCGGGTTGGTCTTCAGCACCAGGTCGACGCGGACGACGGTGCCGTCCTTGCCGGGGACCGCCGGCTGGACGCGGCCGACGCCGGGGGCGTCCTTGGCCTTCCGGCTGAACTCGGCGATCTGCGCCTTGCCGATCGGCTGGCCGTTCTCGCTCTTGAGGAACACCTGGACGGGCGTGGTCAGACCGGGCGGGAACCCCTTCTCCATGTCCTTGGTGGCCTGCGCGGACTCGGTGTCCTGCGGGAAGCCGGCGGCGAAGTCGTAGTCCGCCTTGAACCCGAGGGCGCCGAGCGCCAGCACGATCATGACGAGGCCGGAGGCGAGCGCGGCGACCACCGGGCGGCGGCCGACGCCGCGGCCGATGGCGCCGGAGATGCGCTCCTTGGGCTGCTTCTTCCACGCCTTGGACGGCCAGAACACCGCGGTGCCGAGCAGCGACACGAGCGCCGGGAACAGGGTCAGCGAGGTGATGCCCATGGTCACGACGGAGATCGCGAGAGCCGGGCCCCAGGCGCTGAACACCCCGAACGTGGCGAGCAGCAGCACCAGGAACGTGACGGCGATGGCGGCGGCGGCCGAGGAGATGACCTCGCCGACCCGCTCCACCGCGGTGATCATCGCGGTCTTCTTGTCGTCGCCGGCCCGCAACCGCTCCCGGAACCGGAACATCAGGAACAGGTAGTAGTCGGCGCCGATGCCGAAGAGCACGATCAGGATGATGGTGCTGAGACTGTCGTCGCCGGAGAAGCCGAAGACCTTCGAGGCGGCGCCGATCAGGCCCATCGCGACCTGCATGGTCACCATGATCACGATGATCGGCAGCACCGCCGCCAGCGGCGCCCGGAAGATCAGCAGGATCAGGCCGATGATCAGCACGAAGGTGGCGATGCCGACGATCTCGAAGGACTTGTTGAAGGAGTCCTCGTTGTCGACGAAGCCGGCGACGTCACCGCCGACCTTGGCCTCCAGCCCGGCGTCCTTCAGCAACGGGGGCAGGTCCTTGCGGATCTGCTTGACCGCGTCGCCCTGTTTCTCGCTGTCGGACTGGGAGGTGCCCTTCATCGGCACCATGATCACCTGGACGGCCTTGTTGGGTGCCACGGCCTGCGCGCCGGTGGCGAAGTTCAGCACCGTCGGCGGCTTGTGGGCGTTCAGGGACTTGGCGGCCGCGTTCACCTTCGCGGTGTCCTGGGCCGTCAGCGGCTGCCCGTCGGACCGCTTCACGACGATCAGCGAGGAGGTGTCCTCCTGCTGCGGGAACGCCTGTTCGGCCACCTTCATGGCCTGGACCGACTCGTACTTCGAGGGCAGGAAGTCGCCCTGGTCGGACTCGGTGGTGAGCTTGGGGGAGAAGGCGATGATGAGAACCGCGGCCACGAGCCAGGCCACGATCGTCCACCACGGGTGTCTCACGACGAAGCGCGCGAGCCGAGCGAACATGGGGGATTCCTTAAGTCACTGTCGTAGGGATACCTGTAAAACGGTAGAGAACGGACGGGTCGTTGAGGTCACCCCCAGCGCCGAAATGGCGGCTGATACCTGCGGGGGATCCCCTCCTCCTCTAGGAGGGTCGGGGAGTGGATAGCCTCGTACCCATGGACAACGAGGTTCCGCAGGGCTTCGAGACCCTGGCCATCCACGCCGGGCAGGAGCCCGACCCCACCACCGGTGCGGTCGTCCCGCCGATCTACCAGGTCTCCACCTACAAGCAGGACGGCATCGGCGGGCTGCGCGGCGGCTACGAGTACTCCCGGTCGGCCAACCCGACCCGTACTGCGCTGGAAGTATGCCTGGCCGAAACCGAGGGCGGGGCGCGCGGGCTGGCGTTCGCGTCCGGCCTAGCCGCCGAGGACGCGCTGTTGCGCACGGTCTGCCGGCCCGGTGACCACGTCATCATCCCGAACGACGCCTACGGGGGCACCTACCGGCTGTTCGCGAAGGTGGCCGAACCGTGGGGCGTCGCGTTCGACCCCGTACCGCTCGGGGACATCGCGGCGGTGCGCGCCGCGGTCCGGCCCGAGACGAAGATCATCTGGGTGGAGACGCCGACGAACCCGCTGCTCGGCATCGCCGACATCGCGGCGCTCGGCGGGGTCGCCCGGGACGCGGGCGCGCTGCTGGTCGTCGACAACACCTTCGCCTCGCCCTACCTGCAGCGCCCGCTGGAGCTCGGCGCCGACGTCGTCGTCCACTCGACCACCAAGTACATCGGCGGGCACTCCGACGTGGTCGGCGGCGCGCTGATCGCGGCGGACGCGGGGCTGGGGGAGCGGCTGGCGTTCAACCAGAACTCGATGGGCGCCGTCGCGGGCCCGTTCGACGCCTGGCTCACCCTCCGCGGGATCAAGACGCTGGGCGTGCGGATGGACCGGCACTGCGCGAACGCCGAGAAGGTCGTGGACATGCTGACCCGGCACCCGGCCGTCCGGCAGGTCCTCTACCCGGGGCTGCCCGATCATCCCGGCCACGACGTCGCCGCCAAGCAGATGAAGGCGTTCGGCGGCATGGTGTCGTTCCGGATGGAGTCGGAGGAGGCCGCCGTGCGGGTGTGCGAGCGGACGAAGCTGTTCACGCTCGGCGAGTCGCTCGGCGGAGTCGAGTCGCTGATCGAGCACCCGGGCCGGATGACGCACGCCTCGGCGGCCGGCTCGCCGCTGGAGGTGCCCGCCGACCTGGTGCGGCTGTCGGTCGGCATCGAGGACGCCGACGATCTTCTTCGTGACCTCGACCAGGCACTTTCCTGAGAATCAGCTGACCATTCCCCACCGGGCTTGATCAAAACATCTATACTCGGCGCGCCAGGTTCGTCAAGAAAGGGCCCGGGGTGCGCAAAGTACTGGTCTGTGGGGCGGCGTTCGCCGCGACGTGTGTGTCGGCCGTGGCCGTTCCCGTGGGAGCCCACGCGAACGCGCCGGTGCCGACGCCGAGCGCTTCGGTTCCGTCCGTGCCGCCGGCCGACGGGTCCGGGCCGTCCGGCGGGCCGGAGACCGGAGTGCCGGGAACCGGAGCGCCGGGATCCGGCTCACCGTCGGCGTCGTCCCCGGCGCAGCCGGAGAACGGCCAGGGCGCCACGGACGGCGAGCCCGACGGGACCGTCACCGCGCAGGCGGTGATGGTCACCCCGCAGCTGCCGAAGGTCCGCACCTACGCCTACGGCAAGGACGCGGCCCAGCGGATCGACGCCTACTGGCGCGAGCCGGGGCCCCGGGCGACGCCGCGCCCGGCCCTGCTGCTCCTGCACGGCGGCTACTGGATGGAGGGCGACAAGGCCGGCAGCTGGAGGTACTTCGCGCGCCGGCTGACAGAGGAGGGCTTCGTCGTCCTGTCGGCGAACTACCGGCTGGCGCCCAAGGCGCAGTGGCCGGCCCAGCGCAACGACGCGATGTCCGCGCTCGCCTTCATCAAGAAGCACGCCCGGGTGTGGGACATCGACCCGAACCGTGTCGCGGTGATGGGCTCGTCGGCCGGCGGGCAGCTCGCGACCCAGCTCGGCACGTTCGGGACGGGCACCCGGCAGGTCCGCGGCGTGATCGGGCTGTCCCCGCCGAACAACCCGTTCCTGGCCTTCCAGGACGGCGCGAAGCCGGGCGCCACGTTCACCGAGCGCAAGCTGCGGCGGGCCGTGGCCGACCTCGTCCGCTGCGTGCCCGGCCTGACCGCCGACCCGGACTGCTGGACGCGGCTGGACGACGCGAGCACCCTCACCCACGTCTCCGCCGGCGACGCGCCGATGCTGCTGATGCACGCCACCGGCGACTTCGTCCCGGTCACCCAGAGCACCGGGCTGGCGAGCGCGCTGCGCGCCGCGGGCGTCCAGGCGACCGTCAAGACCATCGACGGCGACATGCACGCCTCCGAGATGCTGGAGGACGAGCACACCTACCCGACGATCCTGGCCTGGCTCAAGAAGCTCCTGAACCCCGGCCAGTGACCTCCCGGTCGTCCAGGTCGGCCTGGCCGTTCCAGACCATCGGCCGGCCACGCCTGGGCGAAGTCGCCGTTGGCCGGCCAGGGCCCGCTGACGCGCGCGTCAGCGGCGGCCGCGGCGCACTCTCAGGTAGTCGCTGACGACGTACTCCCCGAGCCGCTCGGCGTCGGGTGCGAAGACCCGGCCGCCGTTGCGCCGCGCGACCTCCTCCACGAACGACACGAGCCGCCGGTCCTCGGCGAGCATGAAGAAGTTCATGCAGGCGCCGCGCCGCGTCATCTTGTCCACCTCGGCGAGGGTGAGGACGAGCGTGTCGGTGGACGGCGGGTAGTCGAACAGGGAGCGGCCGTCGGCACGCAGGTGCGCGGTCGGCTCGCCGTCGGTGACGACGAGGACGATCGGCTCGAAGTCGGGATGCCGGTCCAGGTGCCGTCCGGCGATCATCAGGGCGTGGTGCAGGTTGGTGCCCTGCACCATGTCCCAGTCGAGGCCCGCCATCTCCGTCGGGTGCAGCACCCGCGCGTAGTTGGAGAACCCGATGATCTGGATCGCGTCCTGCGGGAACTTGCTGGTCACGAGCGTGTGCAGGGCGAGGGTGGTCTGTTTCGCGACCGCCCACGTCCCGCGCAGGACCATCGAGTAGGACAGGTCGACCAGGAGGCAGACGGCCGCGCCGGTGCGGCGTTCGGTCTCGTGCACCTCGAAGTCGTCCACGCCGAGCTTCACGCCGCCGGGACGCGAGCCGTCGCCGAGCTCCGCGACCTCGGCCCTGCCCGGCGGCGGCTCCACCACCTTCGCGGTCGCGGGGCCGGGGACGAGCGCCGGGCCGCCCTCCATCGCGCTGCGGCGGATCGCGTTGCTCACCGTCCGGACGACGTCGAGGGGCTGCTCGTCGCCGAACCGCCACTCGCGGCTCGCCCCGGTCAGCTCCCCGGCCTGGCCCGCGTCGCGCTGGTCGTGGTCGCCCTGCCGGCCGGACGTCAGCTGGGAGAACACCCGGCGCAGCGCCGTCTCACCGAGCCGCCGCACCGCCTTCGGGGTCAGCTCCAGCTTGCCGCGGTTGCGCCGCAGGTAGCCCTGCCGTTCCAGCTCCGCCTCGATGCGGCGGAGCGCGTTCAGGTCGTCGACGGCCTGCCGGCCGAGCGCACGCCGGACGGCCTCCTCGTCGATGTCGTCGAGCCGCGCGCCCGGGTAGTCCTGCCCGAGCGCCGCCTCCAGCTCGCTCAGGTCGGCCAGCTCCGCGAGCGCGGTCGTGGCGTCGCCCATGCCGAGCGGGTCGTCCCCGGTCATCTGCTCGGACCGGCCCCAGCCGAGGTCGGGACGGCGGGCCCGCAGCGCGTCGCCGAGCCGGGTCATCTCCATGGCGAGGCCCGCGTCCTGCATGGCCTGCTCCATCAGCCCGGCCAGCTCGGCGCGCTGCTCGGGGCTGAGCGAGGCGAGGAGCCGGTCCATGGCGGCGGCGCGGCGGGCGAGGGAGTCGACCAGTTCCTCCAGGTTCTGCGGGTTGTCGGGGAACATGTCCCCGTACTCGCCCATGAACCGGTCGAAGTCCTCCTGGGTGTGCTCGCCGCGCGCGTCCCGGTCCAGCATCTCGTTGAGCGAGGCCATCATGTCCTTGACCCGCTGCATGGCGGCCGGGTCCTGGTTCTCCAGGGCCTGCTTCATGCCCTGGAACTGCGCGTCCAGCACCTCGCGGCGCAGCAGGTCCTTCAGCTGCTCGAAGGTGCGGCGGGCCGCGTCCGAACGCCAGTCGTAGTCCGACAGCCGCCGGATCGCCTGGGAGGTGTCGGACGGCAGCGTGTCCAGCTCCGCCTCGCGCAGCCGTGCGTCGTCGCCCGGGTCGGGGAACAGCTCGGCCCGCTCCTGCCCGATCGCGGTGTCCAGCAGCGCGCGGGCCTGCTCCAGCGTGCCGTCCAGCCGGCCCCGGTCGCGCAGCGCGCGGCGCCGCTCGCGCACCTGGCGGAGCATGTCGTCGAGCCCGCGCCGGTTCTGCGCGCCCGGCAGACCGCGGCGCAGCAGTTCCCGGAGCGCGTCGTCCGGGCGGGTGCCGTCCAGCACCGAGTCGCCCATCGCGTCCAGGGCGTCGCGGACGTCGTAGGGCGGGGCGAGCGGGTCGGGCCCGTCCTCGTAGGCCCCGTAGCGATATCGGCTCATCGAAGCTCCTTACGCGTGGAGACCTCAGGTCCGGACGGTCAGGTCCGGTACGTGGCCGTCCCGTCGGACCGTCCCTCGGCGACGTCCTTGGAGAGCCGCCGGGTGAGGAACAGTCCCTCCAGGGCGAACTCCAGCGCGGCCGCGGCCTGCCCGGGGGACTCCCCGCTCATGCCGAGCCGTTCCATGATCTTGGCGAGGCCGGGCACGTGCCCGATCCGGCGCAGCAGCTCCGTCGCGGCCACCAGTTCGCCCGACTCGACCCGCTCGCCGGAGTCGAACTTGTCGAGCAGCCCGTTCAGGTCGGTGGCGCCGAGCGTCCGGCGGTAGGTCTCGGCGACGGCGCGGCGCAGCAGGTGCTCCAGGACCTCCTGCTCGCGGCCCTCCTCGCTGACCTCGAACTCCACCTTGCCCATCAGCGACGGCACGACCGACGGCAGGTCGCAGACGCGCGCGACCGCGCGTTCCTCCCCGGCGAGCGCCGCCCGCCGCACCGCGCCCGCCGCGACGGTCTCGGCGCCCGCCAGCGCGAACCGCGCCGACACGCCGGACCGCGCGTCCACCGCCGTCGAGTCCCGGACGAGCCGGGTGAACCGCCCGATGATCTCGACCAGGTGGTCGGGCACCTCGGCGGGCAGCCCGGCCAGGTCGGCGAAGTCGGACTCCTGCCGGATCAGCGCCAGCTCGGCGTCCAGTTCGAGGGGGTAGTGGGTGCGGATCTCGGCGCCGAAGCGGTCCTTCAGCGGGGTGATGATGCGACCGCGGTTGGTGTAGTCCTCGGGGTTGGCGGACGCGACGAGCAGCACGTCCAGCGGCAGCCGGAGCGCGTAGCCGCGGACCTGCACGTCGCGCTCCTCCAGCACGTTCAGCAGCGCCACCTGGATCCGCTCGGCCAGGTCGGGCAGCTCGTTGATGGAGAAGACGCCGCGGTTGGTGCGCGGCACGAGCCCGAAGTGCACGGTCTCCGGGTCGCCGAGGGTGCGGCCCTCCGCCACCTTGATCGGGTCGACGTCGCCGATGAGGTCGCCGACGCTGGTGTCCGGCGTGGCGAGCTTCTCCCCGTACCGGTCGTCGCGGTGCTTCCATTCGACGGGCAGCTCGTCGCCCAGCTCGGCGGCGAGCCGGCGGCACCGGACGCAGACCGGCGCGTACGGGTGGTCGTTGATCTCGCAGCCCGCGACCACCGGGGTCCACTCGTCCAGCAGCCCGGCCAGGGTGCGGATCAGCCGCGTCTTGCCCTGCCCGCGCTCGCCGAGCAGCACCAGGTCGTGCCCGGCGAGCAGGGCGCGTTCCAGGTGGGGCAGCACGGTGTCGTCGAACCCGAGGATGCCGGGGAAGCGCGGCTCGCCGGATCTCAGCCGGTCGAGCAGGTTGCGCCGTATCTCGGCCTTCACGGAAAGCCGGACGTGGCCGCTGGTGCGCAACGCGCCCAGAGTTGATTCACGGGGTGTGGATTCACGTGGTGTGGATGAACGCACGCGACCGACACTACGTCGCCGGTACGCGGAATCGCACCCCCGCCGACGATTCGCCCGGCCTGCCCCGACTCGCTGATGTTCGCGTGGAGAGCCCCCGGAGGGGGAAACTGAAGGTGTGAACCGAGCCGGCGAACGGAGTGAGGGAGGCGGCGCCGATGGCGCGATTCGGTGATGGCCTGGCCCTCGGACCCGACCTGTCCAGTGCCGCCGCGGCGGCGGTCGAGCAGGCGCTCGCGCCGCTCAGCGCGGCGCCCGACCTGGTGTGCGTGTTCGTGACGGGGGACGATCCGGACGAGGTCGAGGCGGCCGCGGTGGCCGCGGAGCTGGCGGCGGGCCCCGCGCTGGTGCTCGGCTGCAGCGCGTCGGGGGTGATCGGCGCCGGGCGCGGCGTGGAGGAGCGGGGCGCGGTCAGCGCGTGGGCGGCGGTGCTGCCCGGTGCGCGGCTCGACGCGTTCCGGCTGGAGACGCTCAAGGGCGACGACCGGCTCATCGTCGTCGGGATGCCGGAGGGGCAGGACGACGACGTGGTCGGCGTGCTGCTGGCCGACCCCTACAGCTTCCCGGTGGACGCGTTCGTGGAGCGTTCCGACGAGGCGCTGCCCGGGCTGCCGCTGGTCGGCGGTCTCGCCGAGGGCAGCGGGCTCGGCGAGACCGGGCAGGGCGAGGTGCGGCTGTTCGTCGGCGGCGAGGTGTACCGGGACGGCGCGGTCGGCGTGGTGATCGGCGGGTCCGTCGCCGCCGCCACCGTGGTCAGCCAGGGCGCCCGCCCGATCGGGCCGGACATGGTGGTGACCAAGGCCGAGGAGAACGTCCTGTACGAGCTGGCCGGTGTCCCCGCGCTGGAGAAGCTGGAGCAGATCGTGATCGGGCTGCCGGAGGAGGAGCAGGAGCTCGCCGGCCGCGGGTTGCTGATCGGCGTCGCGATGGACGAGTACGCCGACGAGCACGAGCACGGCGACTTCCTCGTGCGCGGGGTGGTCGGCGCCGACACCGACAGCGGCGCCATCGCGATCGGCGACGTGGTGGACGTGGGGCGCACCGTCCGGTTCCAGGTCCGGGACGCGGGCGCCGCCGAGGAGGACCTCTCCGCGCTGCTCGAACGGTTCGACCTGGCGCCGGTCGAGGGCGCGCTGCTGTTCTCCTGCAACGGGCGCGGCCAGGCGATGTTCCCCGACTCCGACCATGACGCGAAGGTGCTCGACCGCGCGTTCGGCCCTGCCGGGGTCGGCGGGTTCTTCGCCGCCGGCGAGATCGGGCCCGTCGCCGGCCGCAACCATGTGCACGGTTTCACCGCGTCCATCCTGGCGTTCGGCCGGGCGGAGGAGACCACTTGAGCGGGCCGCCCGTCCTCGCGGTGGACATCGGCGGGACGAAGCTGGCCGCCGCACTGGTCGAGCCCGACGGCGGCATCTCCGCCCGGACGCGGACCCCCACCCCGAACGTGCCCGGAGTGGACGGCGAGGAGCTGTGGCGGGCGCTGGAGGCGCTCCTCGGCAAGCTACTCGCCGACGCCGGGGATCCGCGGCTCGCCGGCGTCGGGGTGGGCTGCGGAGGGCCGATGACGTGGCCGGCCGCCGAGGTGTCCCCGCTGAACATCCCGGCATGGCGGGGTTTCCCGCTGCGGGAGCGGCTCCGCGCCCGGTATCCCGGGCTGCCCGTCCGCATCCACAACGACGCGGTCTGCGTCGCGGTCGGCGAGCACTGGCTCGGCGCGGGACGCGGGCACGGCAACGTCCTCGGCATGGTCGTGTCCACGGGCGTCGGCGGCGGCCTCATCCTCGGCGGGCGTCTGGTGAACGGGTTCAGCGGAAACGCCGGGCACATCGGGCACGTGATCGTCGACCCGGGCGGGCCGCCGTGCGGGTGCGGGGGCCGCGGCTGCCTGGAGGCGGTCGCGCGCGGTCCGGGGCTGGTCGCGTGGGCGCGGGAGCAGGGCTGGCGGCCCGGGAGCCGGGACGGCACCGGTGTCGAGCTGGCCGCCGACGCCCGCCGTGGCGATCCCGTCGCGGGCGCGGCGATGCGCCGGGCGGGCCGCGCCATCGGCATCGCGCTCGCGTCCGCGACGCACCTGTGCGACCTGGAGGTCGCGGCGATCGGCGGCGGACTGTCGCAGGCGGGCGGGCTGCTCTTCGACCCGATGGAGGACGCGTTCCGGGCGCACGCCCGGATGGAGTTCGCGCGCCGTGTCCGGATCGTCCCGGCGGAGCTCGGGCAGACCGCCGGGCTCGTCGGCGCGGCCGCCCTGGTCTTCGCTCAAGATCGCTATTGGAGTGCGGGCTGAGCGCGGCGGGTGCGAGTATCACACAATGAGCGAAGCGAACCGGGGGGTGTGGGGGGTCGCCTCCCACAGGAGTACGCCATGACCTCCGTCAGTGTCGACGATGTCCGGGGTGCCCGTGAGCTGCTCCGCGGGGTGGCGGTGCCGACCCCGATGATCCCCTCCCGGGTGCTGTCGGAGCAGCTCGGCGGGCCGGTCCTGCTGAAGTGCGAGAACCTGCAGCGCACCGGCTCCTTCAAGATCCGCGGCGCGTACGTGCGGATCGCCCGGCTGACCGAGGAGGAGCGGTCCGGCGGGGTGGTCGCGGCCAGCGCCGGCAACCACGCCCAGGGGGTCGCGCTCGCGGCGTCGATGCTCGGCTGCAGGGCCACGGTGTTCATGCCGGCCGGCGCGCCGCTCCCCAAGATCGCCGCGACCCGCGGCTACGGCGCCGAGGTCGTCTTCCCGGGGCCGACCGTGGACGACTGCCTCGTCGCCGCGCAGGAGTACGCGGACGAGTGCGGCGCGGTGTTCATCCACCCGTTCGACCACCCCGACGTGGTCGCCGGGCAGGCGACCATCGGGCTGGAGATCATGGAGCAGTGCCCGGAGGCCCGCACGATCGTCGCGCCGGTGGGCGGCGGCGGGTTGATGGCCGGCATCGCGGCGGCGGTCAGGGGCCTCGCCGCGGAGACCGGCGGCCCGTCGATCAAGCTGCTCGGCGCGCAGGCCAGGCGCGCCGCGGCGTTCCCGCCCTCGCTCGCGGCCGGGAAGCCCACGCAGATCGAGATCGAGCCGACGATGGCGGACGGGATCGCGGTCGGCCGTCCCGGCGACCTGACCTTCGACATGTTCACGGACCTGGTCGACGCGGTCGTCACCGTGACCGAGGAGTCGATCTCCCAGGCGCTGCTGCTCTGCCTCGAACGCGCCAAGCAGGTCGTCGAGCCCGCCGGGGCGGCCGGGGTGGCGGCGCTGCTGGAGCACTCGTACGCAGTCGAGCCGCCGGTGGTCGTGCTGCTGTCCGGCGGAAACGTCGACCCGCTGCTGCTGTCCAAGGTGCTGCGGCACGGGCTCGCGGGCGCCGGGCGGTACCTCGTCGTCCGCTGCCGGTTGAAGGACCGTCCGGGCGCCCTCGTGACCCTGCTCGGCGAGCTGGCGGAACTGGGCGTCAACGTCCTGGACGTGATGCACGAACGCGTCGCCGCCCGCCTGCACGTCGAGGAGGCCGAAGTGCTCATGCACCTGGAGACGCGAGGGGCCGACCACTCCGAAGACGTGATCGGCCGCCTACGCGAAAAGGGTTACACCCTCACCCTGAGCTGACCGGCCTAGAGGGACGGTTTGCCCTCGGAGTAGAGCCAGGCGTCGGCCCAGGCGTCCAGGTTCTTGTGCGAGACGCGCTCGGCGAAGCGGACGAAGTCCTTCGTCGAGGCGTTGCCGTAGCGGTACGCGGACGGCCACGCCTTCAGCAGCCGGTAGAACGCCCCGTCGCCGATCTTCGTGCGGAGGACGTGGACGGCCATCGCGCCGCGGTCGTAGACGAGCCCGTCGAAGATGTGGTCGCGGCCCGGGTCGGCGACCTTGCCCTTCCACAGGCCGTCGCTCGCCGGGGTCGCGTAGGTCTCGTCGAAGACCTTCTGGACGGTGTCGCCGCCGTGCGCCGCGCCGTACAGCCACTCGGAGTACGTCGCGAAGCCCTCGTTCAGCCAGATGTCCGCCCACTTCGCCGGGGACACCGCGTCCCCGAACCACTGGTGGCCCAGCTCGTGCGCGAGCAGGCCGGCGCTCGGGATGCCGCCCGGCCGGCGGCCGAGGTCGTACACGGGACGGCCCTGTGTCTCCAGCGCGTAGCCGACACCGGCCTTGACCACGATGCCGCCCGTGGACGTGAACGGGTAGCGCCCGTACAGGCCCGCCTCGAAGTCGGTCACCTCGGCGGTCTGGTCGAGGAACTTCTTCGCGTCCTCCGGCTTGATCGCCATGGCCCGGTCGGTGGCGGTCAGGTTCGGCACGCCCGCCTTCGTCCGCCCGGCGAGCACGTCGTACCTGCCGATCGCGATCATCGCGAGCTCGCTGGCCATCGGGTTGCGGACGTCCCAGCGGGTGGTCGTCCAGGCGCCCTTGGTCCACCTGCCGCGCAGGTCGCCGTTGGCGAGCGTGGTGAGGTCCTTGGGCGCGGACAGCGTGTAGGTGTACGTCGCCTTGTCGGTCGGATGGTCGTTGACCGGGTAGACGGTCGCGGCGCCGAACGGCTGGTTGAGCATCACCGCGCCGTCGGGCGTCGGCACCCAGCCGGACGTGCCCAGCGCGTCGTCGTTGATCGTCTGCGGGACGCCGGAGTACGCCACGGTCACCGTGAAGCGCCGGTTCTTCCGCAGCCCCTCGCGCGGAGTGATGACGAGTTCCTGGGCGCCGGTCCGCGTGAAGGACGCCTTGCGCCCGTCCACCGTCAGCGACGAGATCTTCAGCGGGCCGAGGAAGTCCAGGTCGAACCGGGACAGGTTCTGCGTGGCCCGCGCCTCGACCTTGGTGACGGCCTGGATCGACTTCGTCCCCGGGTCGTACTTCAGGCCGATGTCGTAGTGGGCGACGTCGTACCCGCCGTTGCCCATGTCCGGAAAGTAGGGATCGCCCGCGCTGGGCGCGCCGGGCGTGAATCGCGCGGCGGCGCCGGCGGGCGCCGCGGTCACGGCGAGGCTCGCCGCGATGCCGAGCGTCACGGCGGCCAGCGCTCTGGGGGTTCTGCTCATCGACCTCGTCCTCGGAACCTTGGTAAGCCGTCACAAGCGTGATCAAGACTTTCTTGTGATCCGGGTCCCGCACAAGCGCGTTTTGGTCTCGAATTCGCTGGCAGGGGGTGGTTTTCGTGGCCGGATCCGGCATCCGGTCACCATCTCCGCGGTTTGGTCTTCGAATAGAGCCACGTCTGGAACAGCTCCGTGAGCCTCTTTCCGGACACCCGCTCGGCGAGCGCGATGAACTGCGGCGTCGTGGCGGTGGCGTGGCGATGCTCGGCCGCCCAGGTCCGGAGGATCGTGAAGAACGCCCTGTCGCCCACCCGGTCACGGAGCGCCTGCAGGCACATCGCGCCCCGCACGTACACGGAGTAGCCGAACAGCTTCCCGGCGCCCGGCGCGCCCGGCGGGGGGCTGAAGATCGGTGAACTCGCGGGCTGCGCGCGGTAGCGCTTGAAGATCTTTCCGGCGGAGTCCCGGCCGGTGCGTTCCCGCCAGAGCCACTCGGCGTAGGTCGCGAAGCCCTCGTTCAGCCAGATGTCCTGCCAGCGCGTCAGGCCGACGCTGTCCCCGAACCACTGGTGCGCCAGCTCGTGGACGACGAAGTCGTCGTCCGGCGCGAACCCGCCGTAGAGGGGACGTTCCTGCGTCTCCAGGGCGTAGTTGAGCTTCGGATCGTCCACGATCCCGCCGGCCGTCGCGAACGGATACGGGCCGAACAGCGGCGCGGCCCACTTCAGCACCTTGACCGTGGTGCTCTCCAGTTCCTTCGCCGACGATCCGAACGCGGGGTCGACGGCCGTGATGACGCGGGTTCCGCCCGCCTGCGTCCGCCGCATATGGAACTTCCCGATGGCGACCGTGGCCAGGTAGCTCGCCATCGGCGCGCCCTCGGACCACTCGAAGGTGGCCGTCGTCCCGCCGTGCCGGACGGGCCCCGGCGTTCCGTTCGCCACGGCTTGCAGGCCCTTCGGGACGGTGACGTGGAACGCGTACGTGGCCTTGTCGCGCGGATGGTCGTTCACCGGCAGCCAGGTGGACGCCCCGTCCGGCTCGGCGGCGACGACCGCGCCGTCCTTGCTCGGAATCCACCCGTAGGTGCCGAACGCCTTGCTCCGGAGCGGCTTCGGCCTGCCCGCGTACCGGACGGCGACGGCGAACACGCGGCCGGCGGGGATCGGCTCCGCCGGCGTGACGACGAGTTCCCGGCCGTCGCGGCGATGCCGCGCCGACCGCCCGTCGACCGAGACCCCGCCGACCTCGGGACCGCGGAAGTCGAGGTCGAACGCGGACAGATCCTGCGTCGCGGTCGCGGTGACCGTCACCGTCGCGTCGACCGTGCCCGTCCTGGCGCCGGCATAGGCCATCGTGACGTCGTAGTGGGCGACGTCGTAGCCGCCGTTCCCCGCATCGCGGAAGTAGGAGTCGCCCAGGCCCGCCGCGCCCGGGGAGGGGGCGCCGCAGGCGCCCGTCGGCGGCGCCTGGTGTGCGGCGGGCGGCAAGGGCTGTGGACAAGGTGCGGCCGCCCGCCGCTCCGCCGTGGTGCCCGGGACCGTGGTCGCGGACGCCGTGCCGGCCGACCCGAGGAGGATCGCGACGGTCATGGCCGCGGTCGTTCCCCGAGATGGCCCGTTCACCAGCCCGATGGTGGCGCCGCGGACGGCCCGGCGGCGCACCGGCGGGCCGGATTTTCCCCAGCCCTTGCCGGACCTTCACCCGCGGCCGACCGGGTCACCCCGTCACTTGGCCGGACGGCCCGTCTGGTACAGCCAGTCGTCGAAGAACGCGTCGAGTTTCTTCCCCGACACCCGGTTCGCCGTCTCGATGAACTGCTTCGTCGTCCCGCTGGAGTGCCGGTGCTCCTTCGTCCAGGTCTGCAGGATCTTGTAGAAGGTGTCCTCGCCGACCCGGCCGCGGAGCGCGACGAGCGTCATCCCGCCCCGGTCGTAGACCGAACGGCCGAACATCTGCTTGCGGCCCGGGTTGCCGGGCGGGACGTCCCACAGCTCCCGACCGCCGAGGCCGTTGTACGCCTCGTCGAAGTGCTCCTGCACCGACTGGCCGCCGGTCTTCTCGTCCCACAGCCACTCGGCGTAGGTCGCGAAGCCCTCGTTCAGCCAGATGTCCTGCCAGCGCGTCAGGCTCACGCTGTCGCCGAACCACTGGTGCGCCAGCTCGTGCGCGACGATGGTCGGCTGCAGCCCGAACGCCCCGTACACCGGCCGCGTCTGCGTCTCCAGCGCGAAGCCGACGTCGGCGTCGTCGATCAGCCCGCCGGTGGAGGAGAACGGGTACGGGCCGAACAGCTTCGACCACTCCTCGATGATCTGCCCGTTCAGCTGGTGGAACCGGTCGACGGGCACGCCCTGGGTGGAGGAGTCCACCGCGGTGATGTTCGGGATGCCGCTCGGCGTCTTGCCCGTCCGCACCTCGAACCGGCCGACGTCGACCGTCGCGAGGTAGGTGGCCATCGGGTCCTTGACGTGCCACTTCGAGGTCGTCACGGCGCGCTTCTGCGCGACCGGCACGACCCCGGGACCGCCCGTCGGGCCGGTGCTCGGGGCGCCGCTCGGCGGCCCGCCCGGGCTTGGGAGATCGGTGGGCGGCCCGCCCGGCAGGGTGGGCACACCGCCGCCCGAGCTCGCCGGGGGCGTGTCCGGCTCGCCGTTGGCGATCGCCGTCAGCCCCTGCGGCACCGTGATCTCGAAGTCGAAGGTGGCCTTGTCGCTCGGGTGGTCGTTGCTCGGGAACCAGGTGTGCGCGCCGCTCGGCTGGCACGCCACGAACACGCCGTCGGACGTGCGGATCCAGCCGTACTTGCCGAGCACCGGATCCGACACCGGCTGCGGCGTCCCCGAGTAGGCGATCACCGTGGTGAACGTCCGGCCCTTCTCCAGGGGCTTGGCCGGCGTCACCTCCAGCTCGCTTCCGCCGCGCTGCTGCCGCGCGGGCGCGCCGTCGACCTTGATGGACGACACGTCCAGCCCGGTCAGGTCGAGGTTGAAGCGGGCGAGCCGCTCGGTCGCCCTCGCCGTGATCGTCGCGGTGCCGTCCAGCTGCTTCGCGCCGTCCGGGGTGATGGTGAGCTTCAGCCCGTAGTTCTGGACGTCGTAGCCGCCGTTGCCGTCACCGGGGACGTAGCCGTCGCCCGCGGTCGTCGGCCCCGCGGGCCCGTTGACCGCCGGGCCCTTCGGAGAGCCGGACGCGCCCGGATCGTCGTCGAACGGGGTCTGACATGAGGCGGTCAGCGACCCCGCGACGGCGAGGGCGGCCAGCCCCGGGACACCGCGGAACGCGGCTCCGCGAAGGGACCGCGAGCCGCTACGGCGGGGGCTGGGGGAGTTTCCGGCCATATGCACGTCGTCCAGCCTGCCCGGGCGGAGCCCCGCCCGGCAACTCGGATGGCCGAAGGGACGGAGTCATACGGGCGGCGCTCAGCGGCGGGCGTAGGGGTTGGACTGGTAGGGGTCGGCCCTGACGACGACGGTGCGCGCCACCTTGCAGTGCAGCGCCTGCTTGCGCGGGTCCCAGAGGATCCACAGGATGTCGATCAGACCGATGCAGCCGCAGATACCGCCGAGCACGCTGTAGAACGCGGAGCGTCCCGCCGCCTGGCCTGTGGTGATGGCCTGCCCGTCCTCCGCCCGGACGACGCGGATCTTCAGCAGCATCTTGCCGAGCGTCTGCCCCCGTCGGGCGTGCATCAGCCAGTAGTAGAAGAACGCGAGCACGACGCTGATCGCATTCGTCCCGACCTGCGCGCCGTTGTACATCGACTCGCCGGGCTCCGGGTTGAACACGCGGTCCCAGTCGACGAACGGGATCGAGATGAGGCCGGTCACCACGGCGACGAGGATGATGTCGATGATGCCCGCGCCCAGCCGCGCCCAGCGGCTCGCGAGTTCGCCCGAGGGGTGGGCCTGGCCGCCCATCCCGTAGCCGGGGACGTTGCCGTACTGCTGCTGGGCCTCGTATCCGGGGTACTGCTGCCCGTACGGCTGCTGCCCATAAGGCTGCTGAGCGCCGTATCCCTGCTGCCCCCCGTACCCCTGCTGGCCTCCGTACCCTTGCTGACCTCCATACGGCGGCTGCTCACCGTACGGGGGCCGGCCACCGTACGGCTGCTGCTGCTCGCCGTACGGCTGCTGTTGCCCATAGGGCCGTTCACCTTGCGGCGGCTGTCCGCCGCCGTACGGGGGGCCGCCGTAGGGGCCCGGCCGATCGGGCTGCTCCTGCCCGTACGGCGGCTGCTGCCGCCCATAGGGCCGGTTCTCATCCGGCTCTCCCCCGGATGCGGGGTCGTTCGGCGGTTGCGTCATGCCGTCAGCGTCGCCGCGTCACCGCCGCCCAAACATCGCCGCGTCCGGGAGCAGCCGGAATGTTTACCCGTGGATGATCAGCGGTTGCCGGGCCGCGCGGTCAGGGCCGGGCGTACGGGTTCGGCGTCCACGGCGTCGCCTTCACCACGACCGTCCCGGCGACCTTGTCGTGCAGGGCCTGGCGCCGCTCGTCCCACAGGATCCAGGCGTTGTCGAGCAGGCCGACGAGCCCGAGGATCCCCGCGAGGGGGGAGAGGAGGTTCAGCGCGCCCGTCGCGATGCCGATGGCGTAGACGAACGCCTGCCGGCCGAGGGCCTGCCGCCAGCTCACCGCCGAGAGGTCCGCGGCCTTCACCAGCCGGATTCCGCACGCCTTCTTGCCGAGCGTCTGGCCCCATCTGGCGTGCAGGACGGTGAAGTACACGAAGCCCAGCAGGAACACGATCGCGTACCCGGCGAGCAGCCGCGGGATGTTGTAGAGGTCCAGCGGGTTCGTGATCGGCTCGCCGGACTCGACGGAGTCCTGCATCTTGTCCCAGCGGATCGAGAACAGCACGGCCGGAGTGGCCGCGATGCTGAGCACGAAGCTGTCCAGAATGCCCGCACCGAGGCGCGCGAGCCGTCCGGCCAGCATGTCCTGCGGGCCGCCGCCGGCACCGGGATACGGGACACCCGGAGGGCCGTAGCCGGAGATCGGCGGCGCCTGGGGCAGCGGCATCCCCGGCCCGCCGTGCCCGGCCACGGGCGGCGCCTGGCCGGACGGGCCGCCGTACGTGCCCTGGTACGGCGGCGGACGCTCGGGTGACGCGGGCGCCTCGGCGGCGGGAGGGCCGGGGAGCGGGGCGTCAGGGGCCTTCCAGGCGTCGTCGTCCGGAGGCGGGGGGTTCTGCGGCGGTTCGCTCATGCCCCCACAGTGTGCCGCGTAACGGGCGCGCACGGTCACCCGGTGAATGTCCGGCCCCGGACGCGGCCGCGTCCGGGGCCGTGTCCCCGAGTCCCGGACGGCGTCACAGGTTGCCGCGCCGCTCCTGCTCCCGCTCGATCGCCTCGAACAGCGCCTTGAAGTTGCCCTTGCCGAAGCCGAGCGAGCCGTGCCGCTCGATCAGCTCGAAGAACACCGTCGGACGGTCCTGGACGGGCTTGGTGAAGATCTGCAGCAGGTAGCCGTCCTCGTCCCGGTCGACCAGGATCCGGCGCTTCTGCAGGTCCTCGATCGGCACCCGCACCTGGCCGATGCGCTCTCGCAGCTCCGGGTCCTCGTAATAGGAGTCGGGGCTCTCCAGGAACTCCACGCCGGCGGCCCGCATCCTGTCGACCGTCGCCAGGATGTCGTTCGTGGCCAGAGCGATGTGCTGCACGCCCGGGCCGCCGTAGAACTCCAGGTACTCGTCGATCTGCGACTTGCGCCTGCTCTCCGCCGGCTCGTTCAGCGGGAACTTCACCTTCCGGGTGCCGTCCGCCACGACCTTCGACATCAGCGCCGAGTACTCGGTCGCGATGTCGTCGCCGACGAACTCCGCCATGTCGGTGAAGCCCATCACCCGGTGGTAGAAGCCGGCCCACTCGTCCATGCGCTCGACGTTGCCCACACAGTGGTCGATCGCCTGGAAGAACCGCTTCTCCGGCGGCTCCGCGATCGGGCCGGCGGGCGCGAACCCCGGCAGGTAGGGGCCCGTGTAGTTGGAGCGGTCGACCAGCGAGTGCCGGGTCTCGCCGTAGGTGGCGATCGCGGCGACGGTCACCTTGCCGAAGTCGTCCTCCAGGACGCGCGGCTCCTCCAGGCCCGTGGCGCCCTTCGCGACCGCGTGCCGGTAGGCGTGCTCGACATCGGGGACCTCGATCGCGAGGTCGACGACGCCGTCGCCGTGCTCGGCGATGTGCCGGCCGATCCCGGTGCCCGCCTTCACCGGGCCGCGGAACACGAACCGGGCGCCGCCCGACTCCAGCACGTGCACCGCCTCGTCGGGGCTGCCGTTCTCCGGGCCCCGGTAGGCGACCCTGCGCATCCCGAACGCGGTCGAGTAGTAGTGGGCGGCCTGCTTGGCGTTGCCGACGGCGAAGACGACGGCGTCCATACCCTTGACCGGAAACTCATCCATGCCACCTAATCTCGACATGCGCCTACAAGGTGCGCAAGAGTGGCTTGAAATGCTGGACAATATGTCCAGCAAAGCACGGTCCGGACCGGTCGCTCTGTACATGGTGACCACGAACACGGGAGGGCGGCATGCCGATCGACGAGCTGGACGGCCGGCTGATCGAGCTGTTCACCACCGAGCCCCGCGTCGGCGTCCTGGAGGCGTCCCGGCGGCTCGGGGTCGCGCGCGGCACCGTCCAGGCGCGGCTCGACCGGATGGCCCGCGACGGCGTCATCGCGGGCCACGGCCCGGAGATCGACCCGGCGGCGCTCGGCTACGGGGTGACCGCGTTCGTCACCCTCCAGCTGCGGCAGGCGGGCGGGCACGACCCCGTCGCGGCGCGGCTCGCCCAGGTGCCCGAGGTGATCGAGGCCCACACCATCACCGGCCCCGGCGACATGCTGTGCCGCATCGTCGCCCGCAGCAACACCGACCTCCAGCGCGTCATCGACGTGATCGTGGACGTCGCGGGCGTCGAGCGCGCCTCGTCGGTGATCTCCCTCGCCACCCAGATCCCGTACCGCACCCTCCCGCTGCTCAGGGCCGTCGCGAGCGCGTCCCGCGAGGGAACGGGCGGCGGAAAGGGAACGGCCGGGAAAACGAGCGGTCCGCCGTCCCGGTGAGGGGCGGCGGACCGGACGTTCTCCCGGCCGGAGGTGATCGCCGTCCCGGGACGGCGGTCGATCGCGGCGTCGTCGCTACGCGGCGCCGTAGGGGGTGGCGTCGATGATCTCCACGGTCATGGAGCGGCCGTTGGGGAGGGTGTAGGTGGCCTTGTCGCCGACCTTCTTGCCGTCGATGGCGGCGCCGAGCGGCGACTTCGGCGAGTAGACGTCTATGGGGGCGCCGACCTCCTCGCGGGACGCGAGCAGGAAGGTGACCTCCTCGTCGTCGCCCTCGAACGAGACCGTGACGGTCATGCCGGGGCCGACGACGCCCTCGGTGCGCGGCGCCTCGCCGACGCGCGCGTTCTCCAGGATGCCCTGGAGCTGGAGGATGCGGCCCTCGATCTTGCCCTGCTCCTCCTTGGCCGCGTGGTAGCCGCCGTTCTCGCGCAGGTCGCCCTCCTCCCGCGCCGCCTCGATCTTCTGAGCGATCTCGATGCGGCCCGGGCCCGACAGGTGGTCCAGCTCAGACTTGAGCCGGTCGTACGCCTCCTGGGTCAGCCAGGTGACGTTGTCAGCGCGGGTCTCGGTCACGGGTACTCCTCATCCACATGTTGCGATCCTCGCCCGCCTCCGCGGGCGGGCGTCACATCGACATGAAGTGCGGCCGGGTGAAACCTCTAGCCTATCCGGTGTGTGCGGGTAAAGGTTCCCTGAACTCGGCGTCCGCAATCCGCCAATCGTGTCTCGGCACTCACCCGGCGTATCGGGCTCCCGGCGGGCCTTCTTGTCAGATCTCCGGGTCAGACCTTCCGGCAGTCGCGGATCCTCGCGCCGGTGGCACGCCGGGGCGTCTGCAGGGTCTCGGTGCCCTTCACGCTGGACGTCCCGGCCGGCACGGAGACCTCCTTCTGCGCGAGCACGGCGAAGTCGGTGTCATAGGCGTCGACCGTGCAGCGCACCTCGTCGTCCTTCCCCTTGGCCACCGAATAGTTGATCTCCACCGAGGTGTCGGTGATCTGGTAGGTCACCGTCTGCGGGACGATGCCCGGAGTCTGACCCGTGTGGGCGGCGAGGACGCCGAAGCCGCCCGCCGCCACCGCGGTGAGGGCGCCGATGACCACCAGCCCGAGCCGGCCCCGCCGGGGCTCGGCGGGCGCCGCTGCTTTCGACACGCTCGTCGTCATGGCGGGGAATCTCCGTGCGGGGTGCGGACGTTGTCAGGGACAATTCATTCTCGTCTGTGATGACGCGTGCCTCGAACCGGGGGCCGCTCAAGAGTCCGGAGAGGGAGAACCCCCAGTGTCCGAGGTCATCGACGGTACGACGCTCGACCGGCCGTGCGGCGGTGACGAGCCGCTCCGCCTCATGGCGGTGCACGCGCACCCCGACGACGAGTCCAGCAAGGGTGCGGCCACGATGGCGCGCTACGTCGCCGACGGCGTCGAGGTCCTCGTCGTCACCTGCACCGGCGGCGAACGCGGCGACATCCTGAACCCCGCGATGGACCGCCCTGAGGTCAAGGCCGACATCGGCAAGGTCCGCGAGGCCGAGATGGCGCGGGCCCGCGAGATCCTCGGCGTCTCCCAGCGCTGGCTCGGCTTCGTCGACTCCGGCTTCCCGGAGGGCGACCCACTGCCGCCGCTGCCCGAGGGCTGCTTCGCGCTTGAGCCACTGGAGAGCGCCGCGGAGCCGCTGGTCCGCGCCGTCCGCGACTTCCGCCCGCACGTGATGCTCACCTACGACGAGAAGGGCGGCTACCCCCACCCCGACCACGTGAAGTGCCACGAGGTGTCGGTGGAGGCTTTCGAGGCCGCCGGCGACCCCGAGCGCTACCCGGGAGCGGGCGAGCCCTGGCAGCCGCTCAAGCTCTACTACCACATGACCTTCAGCAAGGACCGCATCCTCGCCCTGCACAACGCCATGGAGGAGGCCGGCCTGGAGTCGCCCTACGGCGATTGGATGAAGCGCTTCGAGGACGAGACCGACAAGGCCGCGAAGTGGGACGTGACCACCCGCGTCCCCTGCGCCGACCACTTCGAGACCAGGGACCGCGCCCTCCTCGCCCACGCCACCCAGATCGACCCCAACGGGTTCTGGTTCGTCGTCCCGCTGGACCTCCAGCGTGAGGCATGGCCGACCGAGGACTACCATTTGGCCAGGTCCCTGGTCGACACGGAGCTGCCGGAGGACGACCTGTTCGCCGGCATCCGGGAGAAGGTGTGTCTGTGATGGCTTCCGTCTACGCCATGCCGCTGAACAACGACACGGTCAGCCCCGGCGTCCTCGGCTTCGTGGTCTTCCTCCTCCTGGCGACCGCCACGTTCTTCCTGATCCGCTCGATGGGCAAGCAGATGAAGAAGATCGAGGCCCCCCGCGAGGAGGACCTGAGGCAGCAGGAGTGGGAGCGCGCGGAGGCGGAGAAGGCGGCGCGGGCCGGCACCGCGGCGAAGACCCCGTCCGACGACGACTGACCGGCGCCTGGAGCGGAGCTCCAGCGGAGCGGAAGGCGACGGTCAGTCGGCACTTGCCGGGGGGCGTGGGGGGGCGCCCCCCACAGAGAGACTCTGACCGCGCCGGGCCGTCCGGGCCGGTTGGAGGCGGCCGGGTCCGGGGAGGACCCTCGACGTGCGCGCGAACTTCGAGGACGCCTACCGGGACCTCCCGCAGCCGGCGGCCAGGCTCCTCAGGCTGCTGTCCCTGCAGCCGGGCGACGACATCGACCCCTCGGCCGCCGCCGCACTCGCGGACGTGCCGGAGTCCGAGGCCCGCGGACTGCTGGAGACGCTCGCCGAACGGGAACTGCTCACCGCCGACGGCCGCTTCGGCCTCCCGGGGCTCGTCCGCGCCTATGCGCGGGAACGGGCCGAACGTGAGGACTCCCAGGAGGACCGTGACGCCGCCATGCGCCGCGTTCTCGACCACTACCTCGCCGCCACGGCCACTGGGGAGGGGGACCTGGAGGCCGAGGGCCTGGCCCTGCTTGAACGGGAACGCTGGTCGGAGGCCGCCGAAACGCTGGAGGAGGGCCTGCGCCAGGCCGAACGCGACGGCGACCTCCGCACCGTCCTGCTGGCGCGCCACAACCTCGCCCGCGCCCTGACCAAGGCGGGCGCCCTCGACCGGGCGATCGAACTGCTCGGCCCGCTGCCGGAGGAGTTCGCCGCCCTGCCCGAGCCCGACGACGGCAACCGCGCGCGTGCGCTGGCGAGCCTCGGCGAGGCGTACCTGCGCGCGCACCGCCCCGTCGCGGCCATCAACTTCTTCGGCCAGGCGCTGGAGATCCTCCGCAGGCAGGACGCCGTCGACGAGCAGGCCGCCATGTTCGTCCACATCGCCGACGCCGCCCGCCAGCGCGGTGACCACGCCGCCGAACAAGCCGCCCTGGACCGTGCTGCATCTATCCAGGGGGGCGACCCCCTGGAACCCCCGTAACGGGCGTGGTCATGCTTTTCCGTGGTCCCAGCTGACGATTCGGTCGGGTTCCATGACGACCAGGACGCGTTTGGCGATGGCCTGCTCGATGCCCTCGGCGATGACCGGGTCGATCGGCTCGCCCAGCTTCGGGACGGGCAGGCCCGCCATGCGGGAGCCGACGACCATGCCGACCTTGCTGCGCGGCTCCGGGTCCTCGATGACGAGGCCCCGCCCGTACAGGGCGACGCCGCGCAGCTCGCTGTTCTCGACGCCGTCCTCGACGAGGCAGGTCATGGTCGGGTTCCGGCGCAGGTTCAGCACCTTCTGCGACGCCTTGTACGTGGTGAAGGCGATCTTGCCCTCGTACAGCGTGTAGAACATCGTCACCAGGTGCGGCTCGCCGTCCTTGCCGACGGTGGCGACCTGCACCTTGAAGTTCTCCGCGAGGTAGGCCGCGACCTCCTCGGGCGTCATCTTGATCTTCTCGCGCTTGTTCCCGGCCAACGGGCCCTCCCTCTGCTCGCCTGTACCATGCACACGATAACCAAGCGCTTGCATGCCCTCTCGCCCGGCACCATGGGGGGATGTCCGTCCGCGATCTGATCGTCCTCGGCTCCGCCAGTGCGGTGCCCACCAAGTCCCGCAACCACAACGGCTACCTGCTGCGCTGGGACGGCCACGGCGTCCTGTTCGACCCGGGCGAGGGGACGCAGCGGCAGATGGCGCACGCGGGCGTCTCGGCGAACGACGTGACCTGGATCTGTGTGACGCACTTCCACGGCGACCACTGCCTCGGCGTGCCGGGCATCGTCCAGCGCATCGCCCGCGACGGCGTCGAGCACCCGGTCGACGCGGCGTTCCCGGCGAGCGGCAGGCCGTACTGGGAGCGGCTGCGGCACGCGGCCGCCTTCCGGGACACCGACGTGATCCGCGAGCGTCCCGTGTCCGGCGAGCGGATGCCGCTGGACACCGGCGACGCCCCGTTCACCCTGGTCGCGCGGCGGCTCTCCCATCCGGTCGAGGCGTACGGGTACCGGCTCGCGGAACCGGACGGCGTCACGATGCTGCCCGCGGAGCTCGCGGCGAGGGGCGTCAGGGGGCCGCTGATCCGCCGCCTCCAGGAAGAAGGACAGGTCACCACGTCCGAGGGGCGCGTGGTCACGCTGGACGAGTGCAGCGTGGCGCGTCCGGGGCAGAAGGTCGCGTTCGTCATGGACACCCGGCTCTGCGACGGAGTCCGGGAACTCGCGGACGGCGTGGACATGCTCGTCATCGAGTCGACGTTCCTGCACGAAGACGTCGCCCTGGCCACCGAGTACGGCCACCTCACCGCCGCCCAGGCCGGGACGGTGGCCGCGGAGGCGGGTGTCCGGCACCTCGTCCTGACGCACTTCTCCGAGCGGTACCGGATCGAGGACGAGCACCGCTTCGTGGACGAGGCCTGCGCCGCCTTCGGCGGGGACGTGACCCTGGTCCACGACCTCGACCGGATCTTGATGCCGCCCCGCCGTCTGACCGGACGAGAACGCGGGCAGGACTCCTTGCATGGCTGACGAAGTCGATGTCGTGGTGATCGGTCTCGGGCCCGGGGGAGAGGACGCCGCGGGAAGGCTCGCCGAGGCCGGCGTCTCGGTCGTCGCCGTGGAGTCCCGGCTGGTCGGCGGGGAATGCCCGTACTATGCGTGCGTCCCCACCAAGATGATGGTCCGCGCCGCGGGGCTGCTCGCCGAGGCCGCCCGCGTCCCCGGGATGGCGGGGGAGGCGTCCGCCCGCCCCGACTGGACGCCGGTCGCCGCCCGGATCCGCGACGAGGCGACCGACTCGTGGGACGACAAGGTCGCCGCCGACCGCCTCACCGGCAAGGGCGCGAGGCTCGTGCGCGGCCGGGGCCGCATCACCGCGCCGGACGAGGTCACGGTGGACGGCCAGGTCTTCCGCGCCCGCCGGGGCATCCTGCTCAACACCGGCACCTCGCCCATGGCCCCGCCCATCGACGGCCTCGCCGACACCCCGTTCTGGACGAACCGCGACGCCGTCATGGCGACCAGGGCGCCCGAATCGCTCGTCGTCCTCGGCGGAGGCGTCGTCGGGGTGGAGATGGCGCAGGTCTTCTCCCGCTTCGACGGCCGCGTCACCGTCGTGGAGGCCGCCGACCGCCTCCTCCTCAACGAGGAACCCGAGTCCAGCGACCTGCTGCGCGCCGTCTTCGAACGCGAGGGCATCGGCGTCCGCACCGGCGTGAACGTCACCCGCGTCACCCACGACGGCGACGAGTTCACGATGCACCTCGGCGACGAAACGCTCACCGCCGAACGTCTCCTTGTCGCGACCGGCCGCCGCCCCAACCTGAAGGGTCTCGGCCTGGGAAAGGTCGGCCTGGACGAGACCGCCCGCCAGATCCCCGTGGACGGCCACATGCGGGCGGCCGACGGCGTGTGGGCGATCGGCGACATCACCGGCATGGGCGCGTTCACACACGTCTCGATGTACCAGGCGGCCATCGCCGTCCGCGACATCCTCGGCGAGGAGGGCTCACCGGCCGTCTACCGCGCCGTCCCCCGCGTCACCTTCACCGACCCGGAGGTCGCCTCCGTCGGCCTCACCGAAGCGCAGGCCCGCGACCAGAACCTTCCCGTCCGGACCGCCGTCGCGCAGATCCCCGAGTCGACCCGCGGCTGGATCCACAAGGCGGGCAACGACGGCTTCGTCAAGCTCGTCGAGAACACCGAATGGGGCACCCTGGCCGGAGCCACCGTCGTCGGCCCTTCCGGCGGCGAGATCCTCGGCTTCCTCGCCGTCGCCGTCCACACCGAGGCCCCGACCGCCGCCCTCCGCGAAATGATCTACGCCTACCCCACCTTCCACCGCGCCATAGAAACCGCCCTCACCGCCCTCGCCGGATAGGCGCCGGGGGGAGTGAGGCGGCGGCCGGATCGGGCAGGATCGGGGGCATGAACCGGCTCAAGGACGCGACAAGCCCGTACCTGCTGCAGCACGCCGGCAATCCGGTGGACTGGTGGGAGTGGAGCGACGGGGCGTTCGCCGAGGCGCGGCGGCGGGATGTCCCGGTCCTCCTTTCCGTCGGATATGCCGCCTGTCACTGGTGTCATGTCATGGCGCACGAGTCGTTTGAGGACGGCGAGACGGCGCGGGTCATGAACGAGTTGTTCGTGAACATCAAGGTGGATCGGGAAGAGCGGCCGGACATCGATGCCGTCTACATGGAGGCGACCCAGGCCATGACGGGCCAGGGCGGGTGGCCGATGACGGTGTTCATGACGCCGGAGGGGCATCCGTTCTACTGCGGGACGTATTTTCCGCGGGCACAGTTCAGGGCGCTGTTGCAGGCCGTCCACAAGGCGTGGACGGAGCAAAGGGACGATGTCGTCGGGCAAGGGCAGCAGGTTGTCGCGGCGCTGAGTTCTCGTGGGTCCGGTTTGGCCGGTAGCGAGGTGCCCGGTGAGGGCGTGCTCGCGCATGCCGTGAAGGTGCTGGCCGGTTCGTACGACCCGGTGCGCGGTGGGTTCGGGACGGCGCCCAAGTTTCCGCCGTCCATGGCGCTGGAGTTCCTGCTGCGGCATCACGCCCGGACGAGGGACGAAGAGTCGCTCGCGATGGCGTCGCACACCCTGGAGGCGATGGCCCGGGGCGGCATGTACGACCAGATCGGCGGCGGGTTCGCGCGGTACTCGGTGGACGCGCAGTGGGTCGTCCCGCATTTCGAGAAGATGCTCTACGACAACGCACTGCTGGCGCGGGTCTACGCGCACTTGTGGCGGCTGACGGGGACGCCGCTCGCGCGGCGGGTGGCGTTGGAGACGTGCGACTGGATGCTGCGCGACCTGCGGACCGATGAGGGCGGGCTCGCGTCGGCCTTGGACGCCGACAGCGAGGGTGTCGAGGGCAAGTACTACGTGTGGACCCCCGAGCAGCTGCGTGAGGTTCTCGGAGACGACGCCGCGTTCGCCGAGAGCCTGTTCGAAGTGACGGGGACGTTCGAGCGTGGGGCGTCCGTGCTGCAGCTTCTGAGCGACCCCGACGATGTCGAGCGGTACGAGCGGGTGCGGACGGTGTTGCTGTCGGCGCGTGCGCACAGGATTCCTCCGGCACGGGACGACAAGGTGGTGGCGGCGTGGAACGGGCTCGCCATCGCGGCACTGGCCGAGTGCGGCGCCCTGTTCGACCGGCCGGATCTCGTCCGGGCCGCCGAGGAGGTCGCGCGGCTGCTGGTGGACGTCCATCTGCACGACGGGCGGCTGGTGCGGACGTCCAAGGACGGGACGGCGGGCGCGAACGCAGGTGTCCTGGAGGACTACGCCGACGTGGCCGACGGGCTGATCGCCCTGCACGCGGTGACCGGCGACCCCCGGCACGTGCGGCTGGCCGGAGAGCTGCTCAACACCGTCCTGGAACGGTTCGGGGACGGCCAGGGCGGCTTCTTCGACACGGCCGACGACGCGGAGCGGCTGTTCCGGCGGCCGCAGGACCCGACCGACAACGCGACGCCGTCGGGCCAGTTCGCGGCGGCGGGCGCGCTGCTGTCCTTCGCCGCGCTGACCGGCTCGGACCGGCACCGGCAGGCCGCGGCGGAGGCGCTGGCCCCGGCCGGGGCGCTCGCGGGCAAGCACGCCCGGTTCGCGGGCTGGGGCCTCGCGGTGGCGGAGGCGGCCGCGACGGGGCCGGTGGAGATCGCGGTGATCGGCGATCCGGACGACGAGCGCACCCGGGCGCTGCACCGGACGGCCCTCATGACGGTCGCGCCGGGCGCGGTGGTGAGCACCGGCCCGCCGGACGCGGCGGGCGTCCCGCTGCTGGAGGGACGCGGTCTGGTGGACGAGGCGCCGGCCGCGTACGTGTGCCGCGGGTTCGTCTGCCGGCTGCCGGTCACGACCCAGGCCGACCTGGCACGCGAACTACGTGGGCAATTGGATTGAAGGTCCACTTTGTGGCAACGTGACCTTGATCTCATGCATGCTTGCTGTTACTACTGAGTAGCTGGGACGGGCGTGACCTGATGGGGCAAGGCGGACGAGCGTGCCCGATGGCGCACCGGGTATCTGGACGGTGGCCGGACATCTGAGTCATAGTCGTGTCCGGGCACGGTCAAGAGCCGGTGCAGGGGCGACCTTCGAGGGAGTGTGGCAGTGGGAAAGCCGAACCGCCGGGCCCTGCCGACGATCATCGGCGTTTCGGTGCTGACCACGCTCGCCGCCAACGTCGCCGTCCTCGTCGCGCACGACGACGATCCGGCCGTGGCCACGCGTCCCGGTGAGCAGCGGGCCCGGTACGTGGCCGCGTCCGGCAGCACCAGCCTGTCGCCCACGGCGGTCGCGCCCCTCGGCAAGCGGCTCACCCCCCATGTCCTCGTCGCCGCGCCGTCCACGCTTCCGGCGGACGTCGTCCAGAGAGTCCGCGGTGCCAAGGGCGTGAAGGGCGTCGAGGTCGTGGACGCCGTCCAGGGCATGGTCGCCGGCAAGCGGGTCGGGCTGATGGGCGTCGACCCGTCCACGTTCCGCAACTACACGCCGAAGCCGACCGCCAAGTCGGACGCGCTCTGGCGCAATGTGGCCTCGGGCGATGTCGCGATCTCGTTCACGATGGGCAGCGACGGCGGCGTGAAGCTCGGCAGCCAGGTGCCCGTCGGCGGCAGGCAGCACCAGTCGCAGCTGCGCGTCGGCGCGTACGCGACGATGGGCATCAGCGACGTCGACGCCGTCGTATCGCACACCACCGCGCAGGCACTGGGGATGCCGACCGGCAACGCGATGCTGATCAGCGTCCCGAAGACCGAGCCGAAGGCGTTCATCAAGAAGCTCCGCAAGGTGCTGCCGAAGCACGCCAAGGCGGTCGCGGTGAACCCGGAGATCGACTTCCCGGCGGGCGGGGACGTGCCGGCGTCCAACGGCCAGGTCATGACGGCCAGGCAGGTCCGGACGGTCATCCAGGCGGCCTACACGCGGCTCGGCTGGCCGTACGTGTGGGGCGGCGAGTCCGAGGCGGAGGGCGGCTACGACTGCTCCGGCCTGATGCAGTACGCGTTCGCGAAGGCGGGCATCCGGCTGCCGCGCGTCGCCGCCGACCAGGCCCGCGCCGGCTGGGTCGTGCCCTACGGCCAGGCCCAGCCGGGCGACATGCTCATCTGGGCCAACGACCCGACCGCCCCCGGCTACATCTCGCACATCGCCCTCTACCTGGGCAAGGGCAAGATGCTGGCGGCCCCGCGGACGGGCACCGTGGTGCAGGTCCAGAACGTCTACACGCGCAACATGCGCGGCGCGGTCCGGGTCAGCCCGAAGATGGCGGCCAAGGCCGCCGGCGCCATCGGCCGCTGAGTCAGAGCGGGCAGCCGCGGCCGAGGAACTCCAGGTTGTGGTCGACGAGGGCCGGGATGTCCTCCGTGGTGGCGCGACCGTCGATCCACTGGTACATCGCCGCCTGCATGACGCCCAGGACCGCCCACGTGAACGCCTCCACGTCCGGGTCGCCGGCCGGCCGGCCCGTCCGGGCGCCGATGACGTCGCTCAGCATCGCGTGCGTGCCTTCGCGCAGTGACTCGAACGTGCGGGCGCGCAGGGCGGGCACCTGCGCGGTGAGCCGCAGCCGGATGTTGACGACGTCCAGGTCGGTCTCGTACATCAGCGGGAGCATCTCGCGGAGCGTCTTGCGGAGCGCCTCGATCGGGGTCAGCTCCGGCGGCTGGTCGCGGAAGATCTCCGCCATGATCGGGTCGTACTCGTCGGTGACGACCACGTCCTCCTTGGTGGGGAAGTAGCGGAAGAACGTGCTCGGCGAGATCTCCGCCGCCGCCGCGATCTGCTCCACCGTCGTCTCGTCGTAGCCCTGCTCGGTGAAGAGCCGGAGGGCGTGGTCCTGGATCGCCCTCCGGGTCCGCAGCTTCTTGCGCTCCCGCAGCGGCAGCCGGGAGAGCCGGTCCTCCAGCCGGTCGATGGCGTGCTCAGGGGACGACGTGCTCATGGTCCGATTCTCGGGCATCGGCGGCGGTGAGCGCATCCTCCCGGGCCCGTCCGGGCTGGAAGAGCCACAGGAGGAGGGCCACCGCGAAGGCGGCGGCCGCGCACGCGGCGAAGACGGCGTCCATGCCGTGGACGTAGGCGTCGCGGGCCGAGGCGAGCAGCCCGCCGTCGCCCAGCCGGCCGGCGACGGCGACGGCGCCGCCGATGGAGTCGCGCGCCGCGCCGGCCGCCTCGTGGGGCAGCCCGCCGGTGGACACGCGGTCCCGGTAGAGCGCGGACAGCAGGCTGCCGAGGCCCGCGACGCCCAGCGTCCCGCCCGTCTGGCGGAGCGTCTGGACGAGGCCCGAGCCGCGTCCCGCCTGCGCGGGCGGGAGGGCGGCGAGCACCGCGTCCATCGCCGGGACCATGGTCAGGCCGCAGCCGAGGCCGAGGACGAGCAGCCACAGGACGGTCGTGGAGTAGCCGTCGCCCACCTCGGTGGACGCGCCCCATCCGAAGCCCGCCGCGAGCACGAGCAGGCCCGTGACGAGGATGGGCTTGTGGCCGGAGCGGGGTGCGATCCGGTCGGTGACGATGCCGCCGGCGAGCAGGCCGAGGAGCATCGGGATCAGCCGCAGCCCGGTGCCGAAGACGTCGTTGCCCTGGACCGCCTCCAGGTACTGGGGCAGGACGAACAGGACCCCGGCCATCATCAGGTTCGCGGTGATGGCGGCGACCATCGCCCACACGAATCCGGGGTCGCGGAACAGTCCCATGTCCATCATCGGTTCGGCGGCGCGCCGCTCCCAGAGGACGAATCCGGCCAGCAGGACGGCCGCGAGCGCGAAGGCCACCAGTACGACGGCGTCGCCCCAGCCCCGCACCGGAGCCTCGATGACCCCGTAAACGAGCGCGACGATGCCGGCCATCGACAGCAGCGCGCCGAACCCGTCGACCCGGGGCGCGGACGGGTCCTTCGTCTCCGGCAGCAGCAGGGCGACCGCGACGCCGCCGACGAGCACGACCGGCACGTTGACCAGGAAGATCGAGCCCCACCGGAAGTTCTCCAGCAGCCAGCCGCCGAGCAGCGGGCCGAGCGGCAGGCCGAGCGCCATCGAGGACGACCAGACCGCGACGGCGCGGGTGCGCTCCTCCGGCGGGAAGATCGCGGGGAGCATCGACATCGACAGCGGGGTCACGATCGCCGCGCCGAGCCCCATGAACATGCGGGCCGCGATGACGCCGCCGGAGCCGTCCGCGAACGCGCCGGCGAGGGAGGCGATCCCGAACACCGCGAGGCCGGCCAGCAGCAGCCACTTGCGCCCGAACCGGTCGCCGAGCAGCCCGGCGGGCAGCAGCAGCGCGCCGAAGACGAGCAGGTAGGAGTCCACGATCCACTGCAGTGCGCTGGTGCTCGCGTGCAGCTCCTCCGAAAGCGTGGTCAGCGCCACGTTGAGGATCGTCATGTCGAACCCGAGCGCCAGCATGCTCAGCGCCAGCGCGCCCAGCCCGAACCAGCGCCGTGTGTATCCCACACTCATGACATGAACCTCCAAATGAGTCTCTCTGCGAAATGAGAGTAACGCTCAAAAGAAGGTGATTGTCAATCGAGAGAGAGGGTGGCGTTGGGGCGGGATGCGTTGTAATTTTGATTACATGAATACGAGCGAAGCGGCGGAGCAACTGCGCGGCTGGTTCTCGGGGCGGTTGCCGGAGGACTGGTTCGAGGGCGCGCCCGAGGTCGTCCTCGACCGCGAGGAGGTCAGCGTCGTCGGCCGGCTGCCCGTCCCGGCGGCCGCCGAGCAGGTGTCGGACGCCGAGCGCGCCGGCGTGATCGCCGGGCACGTCCAGCGCTTCCGCGACGAGACCCGCGACCGGCGCATCGGCATCGCCCGCGAGGCCGAGCAGCGCTTCGGCCACAAGGTCTCGTGGGGCGTCGAATGCGGCGGCGAACGGGAGATGTTCACCACCCTGTCCGTGCCGGTCATGACGCGGCTGCGGCAGCCGGAGCGCCGCGTCCTGGACACGCTCGTGGAGGCCGGGGTCGCCCGCAGCCGCAGCGACGCGCTCGCCTGGTGCGTCCGGCTCGTCGGCAAGAACACCGACGAGTGGCTGGCCGAGCTGCGCACCGCCCTGGAGCACGTGGAACGTGCCCGCGCCGCCGGGCCCCGGGCCTGACGGGCCAGAGCAGGCCATTCGCCCCGCACGGGCCGCGCCGCGCGTTAGCCTGGCATCACGGGGGCGGTGGGAGAAGTGTCGCCGTCGGGCCATAATTGAGCGTCTTTCCCGCCAGGGTCGGTCGCTCGAAGGGAAGCCCACATGGGGGTTCGGCGTACGGGAGAGCCGCGCACCAGGTGGTCGCGCGGCGCACGGCGTGACGGTGTGCGCCGCCGCCCCGACGAGGGCGGGCGGCTGATCTCCGCCCTCCGCCGCAGCGGCCCGTACGCGGCCGTCCGCGACGTCGTCTACCGGATGTACGAGCGCCGGGTCGAGGCGGACCTCCCGACCGACATCACCCCCCGGCACGTCGGCGTCATCCTGGACGGGAACCGGCGTTGGGCCAGGTCGATGGGGCTGGCCGACGTCAACACCGGGCACCAGCGCGGCGCCCAGAAGATCTCCGAGCTGCTGCAGTGGAGCGCGGAGGCCGGCGTCGAGCACGTCACGCTCTGGCTCCTGTCCACCGACAACCTGAACCGGCCGGCCGCCGAGCTGGCACCGCTGCTGGAGATCATCGAGAACACGGTCCGCAAGCTCGCCGCCGACGGCTGGCACGTGAAGCCCGTCGGCGCCCTCGACCTGCTGCCCGATAAGACCGCTCGCGTCCTTAAAGATGCGGGTGAGGCCACATCCGCCGCACCCGGCCTGATTGTGAACGTCGCGGTTGGGTATGGAGGTAGGCGTGAGATCGCTGATGCGGTGCGCTCACTGCTCATCGAGCAGGCGAGCCGGGGCACCAGCATCGAGGAACTCGCCGAGATCCTCGACGTGGAGCACATCGCGGAGCATCTCTACACGCGCGGCCAGCCGGACCCGGACCTGGTCATCCGCACCTCGGGGGAGCAGCGTCTCTCCGGCTTCATGCTCTGGCAGAGCGCGCACTCGGAGTTCTACTTCTGCGAGGTCCACTGGCCGGACTTCCGCAAGGTGGACTTCCTCCGGGCCATGCGCTCCTACGCCGCGCGGCATCGGCGCTACGGTACCTGACCGTCCTCTGCTGACCACCGCCATCGCGGCGGACCGGCGCGCCACCGGCAGTTCCCCCATTCTCAGGGAGATCGAGTGGCCACACCGGATCGGCGCACGTACGTCCTCGACACCAGCGTCCTGCTCGCCGACCCGGGGGCGATGACCCGGTTCGCCGAGCACGAGGTCGTACTCCCCGTCGTCGTCATCTCCGAACTGGAGGCCAAGCGCCACCACCCCGAGCTCGGCTACTTCGCCCGGCAGGCCCTGCGCACCCTGGACGACCTGCGCGTGCGGCACGGCCGGCTGGACGAGCCCGTGGCGGTCGAGGGGCCGCTCGGCGACCAGGGCGGCACGCTGCGCGTCGAGCTCAACCACTCCGATCCGAGCGTCCTGCCGGACGGGTTCCGGCTCGGCGACAACGACACCCGGATCCTCTCGGTGGCCGCGTGGCTCGCGGACGAGGGACGCGACGTGGTCCTGGTCTCCAAGGACCTGCCGATGCGGGTGAAGGCGTCCGCGGTCGGCCTCGCCGCCGAGGAGTACCGCGCGGAGCTGGCCGTCGTGGAGTCCGGCTGGACCGGCATGCGGGAGCTGGAGGTGCCCGGCGGGGTCCTGGAGGAGCTGTACGACGAGGGGACCGCGGACCTGGAGGAGGCGCGGGAGCTGCCGTGCCACACGGGCCTGCGGCTGCTGTCGGAGCGCGGTTCGGCCCTCGGCCGCGTCCAGCCGGACAAGTCGGTCAAGCTCGTGCGGGGCGACCGCGAGCTGTTCGGGCTGCGCGGCCGGTCCGCGGAGCAGCGGATCGCGATCGACCTGCTGATGGACGAGGACGTCGGCATCGTCTCGCTCGGCGGGCGGGCCGGCACCGGCAAGTCCGCGCTCGCCCTGTGCGCGGGCCTGGAGGCCGCGCTGGAGCGGCGCCAGCACCGCAAGGTCCTGGTGTTCCGTCCCCTGTACGCGGTCGGCGGCCAGGAGCTCGGCTACCTGCCCGGGTCGGAGAACGAGAAGATGTCGCCGTGGGCCCAGGCGGTCTACGACACCCTGTCGGCGGTGACCACACCGGAGGTCATCGACGAGGTCATGGACCGTGACATGTTGGAGGTCCTGCCGCTGACGCACATCCGCGGGCGGTCGCTGCACGACGCCTTCGTGATCGTGGACGAGGCGCAGTCGCTGGAGCGCGGCGTGCTGCTGACGGTCCTGTCGCGGATCGGCGCGGGGTCGCGGGTCGTGCTGACCCATGACGTGGCGCAGCGCGACAACCTCCGGGTCGGCCGCCACGACGGCGTCGCCGCGGTGGTGGAGCGGCTGAAGGGCCATCCGCTCTTCGCGCACGTGACGCTCACCAGGTCGGAGCGGTCCCCGATCGCCGCCCTGGTGACGGACATGCTCGGCGACGTCGGCGTGTGATCTTCGGCAGGCGACGACCCCGGGGCCCGGGAAGGGCCGCCGGGGTCTTCGCGTCCGAGAACGTCCCTGGACTTCCTACGGAGGGTGATCGTTAAACCCCGTACCGTAGAGTTGTGATGAAGGTCACAATTACTGCCCGAGCGGCGGAGATGTGCAGGTCTGGTGGCGGTTTCGGGGCTGCTCCGGGTGGGTTGACAACCGTCCCACGCGCCGCATTCGTCTCGTTTCGGTTGCGAAGCAGCCCGTCACCTCGGGCATTGTGTCTCCCCGTAAGCACCCCCCGAGCGGTGCCAGGTCGGCGCGCGGCCCCCCAGAACACGCGCGACGGGCACGGCGCCGCCCCGGGTCCGGGGCCGCCCGATCTCCTGACGGCCGGCCGGGCCGGGGTGGAAAACAGTTCGTGCGCGTGCCCATGCGCGTGCGACCGTCGGAAGGACCGCCTTGTACGGAGACCGTCCCGGGTCCCCTAGGCGAGACGATCGACAGAGCTTCGACCCCCGGATCCCGGTGGCGGCATCGGCCCCCGCCCCGGCCTACGCCGCTGCCCCGGAAGCGGCCCCGGCGCCGCACGAGGACGACGTGCGGGTCGCCGGCACCGACCGCACCCAGGTCGGCGCGCCCGCCGGTGACACGCTCGGGATCCAGGCCGTCCAGGAGCCGCTCCGCACCGGAGTGTCCACGGACGCCCCCCATGACGAGATCGCGTCGAACACGCCGCGCGCGGCCGGCCGGCGCTCCCGCTCCGGCAAGCGCAACGGCCTGCGGATCGCCGCGATCGCGGCCGGCGCCGCCGTGGTGCTCGGCGGTGGCGCGGTCGCCGCGTTCGCGCTGACCGGCGGTTCCGGCGACGAAGGCACCAAGACCGTCACGCCGACCAAGCAGCTGGCGGAGGCCGCTCCGAAGGTCGACCCGAAGGTGCTGGAGCAGCAGCGCAAGAAGCTGGCGCTCGAACGCGCCACCCGGGCGACGCGCGCGGACGAGGGCAAGGCCCCGTCCCTGCGCCCCAAGGGCAAGCCGATCCCCACCAAGAAGCCCGAGGACGACAAGGGCGGCAACGGCGGCAGCGGACCGGTCGGCGACCCGGTCCCGGCCGGCGAGGCGCAGACGATCGCCAAGAAGCTGATGCCGAGCTACGGCTTCACCGGCAGCGGCGAGTTCGGCTGCCTGGTCAACCTGTGGAACAAGGAAAGCCACTGGAACACCCACGCGGCGAACCCCTCGGGCGCGTACGGGATCCCGCAGGCGCTGCCCGGTTCCAAGATGGCCAGCGCCGGCCCCGACTGGCAGAACAACGCCACCACCCAGATCAAGTGGGGTCTCGGCTACATCGACAACCGCTACGGGACCCCCTGTAAGGCCTGGTCGCACTCGGAGTCCGTCGGCTGGTACTGACCCTCGGGCGGGCGGGTCCCAGGCGCCGGAGAGGCTCCTGGGGGCTCCCGCGGCCGACGCGGTCAGCGGCCGGACGGGCCGGTCATCCCCAGCACGTCGAGGGCGTCGTCCAGCTGCTCGACGGTCAGCTTCCCGTCGTCCACGTAACCGCGCTCCAGGACGACCTCACGGATCGTCCTGCGCTCCTTGAGGGCCTGCTTGGCGACCTTCGCCGCCTCCTCGTACCCGATGTAGCGGTTCAGCGGCGTCACGATCGACGGTGAGGACTCGGCGTACTCGCGCAGCCTGTCCTCGTCGGCCTCGATGCCGTCCACGCAGCGGTCCGCCAGCAGGCGCGACACGTTCGCCAGCAGGGTGATCGACTCCAGCACGTTGCGGGCCAGCATCGGCAGCATCACGTTCAGCTCGAAGCTGCCGGACGCGCCGCCGAACGCGACCGCCGCGTCGTTCCCGATGACCTGGGCGGCGACCTGCGTGACCGCCTCCGGAATCACCGGGTTCACCTTCCCCGGCATGATGGACGACCCGGGCTGCAGGTCGGGCAGCCGGATCTCGGCCAGCCCGGCGCGCGGACCGGAGCCCATCCAGCGCAGGTCGTTGGCGATCTTGTTGAGGCTCACCGCGATCGTGCGGAGCGCGCCGCTGGCCTCGACCAGGCCGTCCCGCGCGCCCTGCGCCTCGAAGTGGTCGCGGGCCTCGGTAAGCGGCAGCCCGGTGGCCCGGGCGATCTCCGCGATGACGCGGGCGGCGAAGCCGTCCGGGGTATTGATGCCGGTGCCGACCGCGGTCCCGCCGAGCGGCAGTTCCGCGAGGCGCGGCACGACGGCCTCCAGCCGTTCCACGCCGTGCCCGACCTGAGCGGCGTACCCGCCGAACTCCTGGCCGAGCGTCACCGGCGTCGCGTCCATCAGGTGGGTGCGGCCCGATTTCACCACGTCCCGGAACTCGTCCGCCTTGCGCCGCAGCGCGGCCTCCAGATGCCGCAGCGCGGGGATCAGATCGTTCAGGACGGCCCCGGTCGCCGCGACGTGGATGGACGAGGGGAACACGTCGTTGGACGACTGGGAGGCGTTCACGTGGTCGTTGGGATGCACCGGACGGCCGAGCCGCTCCTGCGCCAGCGTCGCCACGACCTCGTTGGCGTTCATGTTGGACGACGTCCCCGACCCGGTCTGGAACACGTCGATGGGGAACTGGTCGTTCCAGCGTCCGTCGGCGACCTCCCGGGCGGCCTCGGCGATCGCGCCGGCCAGGTCCTCGTCGAGCACCCCGAGCTCGGCGTTGACGACCGCCGCCGCGGCCTTGATCCGGCCGAGCGCGGCGATGTGCGCGGCCTCCAGCCCCCGCCCGGAGATCGGGAAGTTCTCCACCGCCCGCTGCGTCTGCGCCCGCCACCTTGCCGCCGCCGGCACCCGGACCTCGCCCATCGAGTCGTGCTCGATCCGGAACCCCTGCTCGGACATGGAAGCCTCCCGTTCGGATCTTCGGCCGTCCTACAGGCCAGCCCATCCGGTGGCCCCCGCATTCCCCGCGGCGGGGCTCGTCACTCCTTGTTCAGGGTGTAGTTCTGGCGTTCGCCGGGTTTGCCGGGCGGTTTCTCCTGGCCGTTCACCCAGACGTCGCAGGCCGACGCGTCGTAGATCACCGCGTTCAGGCGGGGCTGGCCGTACTGCCGCGCGTCGCCCTGGTGGAGCGTCTCGTCGCTGAGCACGGTGATCGCGTCGCCCGGCACCGACACGAAGATCTTGCAGGCGTCGGTGCGCGCCCGGACGACGAGCGTGCTCGTCGCCACGCCGGGCGGTGCGGCGGCCTGGGTGGCGGTGCCCGCCGGGCTGGACGACGTCGCGGTGGGGGACGGTCCGGGGCTCTCCCGCATCATCCCGACGATGAGGGCGGTCGCGCCGATCCCGCAGGACGCGACGGTCGCGCCGATGAGCCCGATCACCACCATCAGCCGGTAGCGGGGCGTCGGCGGGCGGCGCCCCGAGCGCGGGCCCGCCATGGCCCGTTCGAGGCGGTCGACCGCGCGGGCGTGGCTGAGCCGGCGGGTCGGGTTCTTCTCCAGCAGCCCAGTGATCACCGGCGCGAGGGCGCCGGCGTTCTGCGGGGCGGGGGTCGACTCGTTCGCCAGCGCGGACAGCGTCGCCATCACGTTCTCGCGCTCGAACGGCGGACGGCCCTCCAGCGCGGCGTACAGCGTCGCGCCGAGGGACCACAGGTCGGACCGGGGGGTCGCCTTGTCGCCGGCGGCGACCTCGGGCGCCACGTAGGCGGGCGAGCCCATGAAGTGGCCCGTCTTGGTGAGGCTCACCGAACCGGACGAGAACGCGAGCCCGAAGTCGGTGAGCACGACGCGGTCGCCGTCGAGCAGCACGTTGCTCGGCTTGAGGTCGCGGTGCACGATGCCGGCCTTGTGCGCCGTGTTGAGGGCGTCCAGCAGCGCCCGGCCGATGTGCGCGACGCGGTCGGCCGGGAGCGGGCCCGAGCGTTCGATGAGCTGTTCGAGGCTGGGCGCCTCGATCATCTCCATCACGATCCAGGGACGGCCCTGCTCGATGACCACGTCGTACACCTCGACGATGGAGTGCGTGCGCAGCTGCGCGGGCGCGCGCGCCTCCCGGAGGGTACGGCGGTAGAAGACCACCCGGTCGTCCTCGGAGAGGTCCTCGGGGAGCCGTAGCTCCTTGATCGCGACGGCGCGATCGAGGAGCTCGTCATGCCCTCTCCACACGGTGCCGTTGGCACCCTGACCTATTTCCGAGACCAGCCGGTAGCGCGTCGCGAGAACGAGGCGCTCTGACTGAGACATGGCGGAAAAGATACCGGAGTGGCCCGCTGGTCATCCGGGAGACCTCATCACCAACTCGGATTTTGGCCCAATACTGTGACCTACCGGCAAGAAACCTTCATGACCGGTGGGCCGGCCGTCACCGGGGCGTCGTCGGCCGCTGCCGAGCGTCACCGCCTGCCGATGGTGAGGACGGGGCCGGTGGTGTCGGCGAAGAAGTCCTCGCCCTTGTCGTCGACCACGATGAACGCGGGGAAGTCCTCCACCTCGATCTTCCAGACCGCCTCCATGCCGAGCTCCTGGTACTCCAGGACCTCGACCTTCTTGATGCAGTCCTGGGCGAGCCGGGCGGCGGGGCCGCCGATCGAGCCGAGGTAGAACCCGCCGTGCTCCTTGCAGGCGTCGGTGACCTGCTTGGACCGGTTGCCCTTGGCGAGCATGACCAGCGAGCCGCCCGCGGCCTGGAACTGCTCGACGTAGGAGTCCATCCGCCCGGCCGTGGTCGGGCCGAACGACCCGGACGCGTAGCCCTCCGGCGTCTTGGCCGGGCCCGCGTAGTAGACGGCGTGGTCGCGCAGGTACTGCGGCATCGGCTCGCCCGCGTCCAGCCGCTCCTTGATCTTGGCGTGGGCGATGTCGCGGGCCACGACGAGCGGGCCGGTCAGCGACAGCCGCGTCTTCACCGGGTACTTGGTCAGCTCCGCCCGGATCTCCGCCATCGGACGGTTCAGATCGATGCTGATCGCATTCCCCCCGCCCGCCCCGACCTGGACGACGCCGTCGTCCAAGTGGTCGTCGGTGGTCTCCGGGAGGTACTGCGCGGGATCGGTCTCCAGCCGCTCCAGGAACACGCCCTCCGCGGTGATCTTGGCGAGGGCCTGCCGGTCGGCGCTGCACGACACCGCGATCGCGACCGGGCAGGACGCGCCGTGCCGCGGCAGCCGGACCACCCGCACGTCGTGGCAGAAGTACTTGCCGCCGAACTGCGCGCCGATGCCGAGCTTCTGCGTCAGCTCGAACACCTGCAGCTCCAGCTCCAGGTCGCGGAACCCGTGCCCGAGCGGCGAGCCCTCGGTGGGCATCGTGTCCAGGTAGTGGGCGGACGCGTACTTGGCGGTCTTCAGCGCGTACTCGGCGGACGTCCCGCCGACGACGATCGCCAGGTGGTACGGCGGGCACGCGGCGGTGCCGAGCGAGCGGATCTTCTCCTCCAGGAAGGACATCATCCGCTTCGGGTTCAGGACGGCCTTGGTCTCCTGGTAGAGGAACGACTTGTTCGCGCTGCCGCCACCCTTGGCCATGAACAGGAACTTGTAGGCGTCGCCAGGTGTCGCGTACAGCTCGACCTGTGCGGGCAGGTTGGAGCCGGTGTTCTTCTCGTCCCACATCGACACCGGCGCCATCTGCGAGTAGCGCAGATTCAGTTTCGTGTACGCGTCGTACACGCCGCGCGAGATGTGCTCCTCGTCCTTGCCGTCCGTCAGGACGTGCTGGCCGCGCTTGCCCATCACGATCGCGGTGCCGGTGTCCTGGCACATCGGCAGGACGCCCCCGGACGAGATGCCCGCGTTCTTCAGCAGGTCCAGCGCGACGAACCGGTCGTTCGGGGACGCCTCGGGGTCGTCCAGGATGCGGCGGAGCTGCGCCAGGTGCGCGGGACGCAGCAGGTGCGAGATGTCGCGCATCGCCGTCTCGGTGAGCAGCCGCAGAGCCTCCGGCTCGACCTGCAAGAACGTCCGGCCGTTCGCTTCGAACGTGGAGACCCCGTCGGACGTCAGGAGCCGGTAGTCGGTCTCGTCCGGGCCGAGCGGCAGCAGGTCGGTGTAGGAGAACTCAGGCATCTCAGGCAGATCCTCGCGCGATTCCGATGGGGGCCGTCTCACAGGTTACGGGCTCGGAAGGCGCGGGCTCACGGGGGGCGACCCTGGTCCGCAGGCCGAGCACGACCCCGGCCGCGACCAGCGCGGCCCCCGCCAGGTCGGCCGCTCCGGGCCGGCCGAGGCCGAGCGCCACGGTCGTGATCACCGCGCTGACCGGGATCAGTCCCGCGAACAGCCCCGCGCGGTCGGCCCCGAGCCGTCCGATCGCGTCGTACCAGAGCAGGAACGCGATCGTCGTGACGACGACCGACAGGTAGGCGAAGCCCGCGAGCTCGGCGGCGGTCGGGACGCGGAGCAGCGCCGTCCCGTCCGCGACCAGGCCGACCGCGACGAGCATCGGGGCGGCCAGCGCGGCGGAGTAGGCGGAGACCCGCAGCGGCCCGAGGCGCGGCAGCAGCGGGACGGCCAGCAGCGAGAAGCACACCTCCCCGGCGAGCGCGCCGAGCGACAGCAGCAGGCCGCGCGCGCTGCCGCCGCCGAAGCCGCTGGCCAGGGCGGCGCCGGCCGCCACCACGCACGCCGACAGGAGGAGCGCGGGGGCCGGGCGGCGCCCCTCCAGCAGCGGCCCGATCAGCGCCAGCACGACCGGGACGGTCGCGATCACCGTGCCGATCGTGGCCGGGCTCGTGTCCCGGGTGGCCGCCACGATGCAGACGTTGAACGCGACCAGCCCGGTCGCCGCCAGCGCCGCCAGCAGCAGCCAGTCCCGCGCCGACGGCCCCACCGACGGCCGCGGCGCGGCCCCGCCGGCGAGGCGGGCCACGGCGAGCAGGACGAGCGCGGCCACGGCGTACCGGACCGCCTGACCGCCGAAGACGGGGTAGCCGGAGATGGTCGCCGAGACGGCGGTCAGCGTGCCGACGAGGAACATCGCGGATCCGGCCCCGGCCATGCCGCGCTTGTGGGACGTGTTCATGAACGCAAAGCTAGAAGCCGCTTGGTCCACTCGACAGAGCCAATCGAAATGCTCCATCGTGGACCAATAGGGGACCCCGTGACGTCCGCGCTCCCTATTGACGCTGAGTGTCATGTGACCGACCTTCATCTCTCACTCGACCGGTCCGCGGGCCGGCTGGCGGCGCAGATCGCGGCCGGCTTCCGCGCCGCGGTGCGGTCCGGCCGGCTGACCGCCGGGACCCGGTTGCCCTCGAGCCGCGACCTCGCGCGCGACCTGGACGTCTCGCGCGGCGTCGTCGTCACCGCCTACGAGCAGCTCACCGCCGAGGGGTTCCTGATCGCCCGGCGCGGCGACGGCACCCGGATCGCGCCGCTCGCCCGTCCCGACGAGGACGCCGCGCCCCCGGCCCGGCCGCCCGCCGCCGCCCGGCCGGTCGAACCCGCGCCGGAGCCGGCGGTCCGGTACGACCTGTGGCCCGGCCGGCCCGACCTGTCGGCCTTCCCCCGGGAGCGGTGGATCGCGGCCGCGCGCGCCGCGCTGCGCACCCTGCCGCACGACGCGCTCACCTACCCCGACCCCGCCGGTGTCCCGGCCCTGCGCGCCGAGCTCGCCTCCTACCTCGGCCGGGTCCGCGCCGCGCACGCCGACGCCGGCCGGGTCGTGATCATGAACGGGGTGGCGCACGGCCTGTCGGCGCTGCTCGCGATGCTGCGCGCCGGCGGTCACACGGCGCTCGCGGTCGAGGACCCCACCAGCGACCGGCAGCTGCCGATGCTGGAGGCCGCGGGGATCCGGGTCGCGCGCGTCCCCGTGGACGGTGAGGGCCTGGACGTCGAGGCGCTCGGCCGCACCGGTGCGCGGGCCGTCCTCGTCACGCCCGCGCACCAGTACCCGACCGGCGTTGTGCTGTCCCCGGCCCGCCGCGCCGAGCTGATCGCCTGGGTGCGCGAGGTGGACGGCCTGATCCTGGAGGACGACTACGACGCCGAGTTCCGCTACGACCGCGACCCCGTCGGCTGCCTCCAGGGCGTCGACCCCGACCGGGTCGTCCTGCTCGGCTCGGTCAGCAAGTCCCTGGCCCCCGCGCTCCGCCTCGGCTGGGTCGTCGCGCCGCCGTCCATCGCCGGACGGCTGCGTGAGCACCGCGTCAACACCGACCTGGGCGCACCCGTCCTGGAGCAGTTCGCGCTGACGGAGTTCCTCAGTGGCGGCGGCTACGACCGGCACCTGCGCACCATGCGGCGGCGGTACCGAACCCGCCGCGACGCCCTCGTCGGCGCCCTCGGCGAGAATCTGCCCGGCGCCGTGGTTCGCGGCGTCTCAGCGGGCATCCACCTCTATGTGGAACTGCCGGACGGATGCGACGAGGACGCCGTGGTCGCCAGGGCCGCGCGAGCCGGGGTGTCGGTCGCGGGCGCCCGGCAGATGTGGTCGCGCGGACGCGCGGACGACGCACCGCCCGCGCTCGTCCTCGGCTACGCCACGCTTTCCGAGCCGCGCCTGGTCAAGGCGGCGCAACTGCTGGGCCAAGCGGTTACAGACGGTGTTGAAGGGTAGGACCAGCATCCCCGGTGTAGGAGGTATGCATGAGTCTGGATGAGGCCGCACGGCAGTTGAAGATGGCCGGGCACGACGCGCAGGTGGCCTTCGACTGTGTGGGCCTGGGCGACCTCGAAAGGGCACAGGAACACGCCGTGACCCTCCGGGCCGCCGCCGACGCCGCCGAAGTGGCGCTCAGCCGTGCCCTGCAGGACCTGACGCCGGAACAAGCCCAGGCCGAAGGGGAGAAGGCCATCCGTTCCCTAGAGGAAGTCTGAGTCAGCCCAGGGGGCGACCCCCTGGAACCCCCGTCACGGGCGTTCGCTTCGATCAGGCCATTGGGCGTTCCATGGCCGGGCTGTCGGGGCGGGCGTCCTTGACCGGGGGCGGGTTGAAGCCCTTGGCCGTTATGAAGACGACCAGGATCAGGGCGCTCGGGACGATGAACGCCAGGCGGAGTCCGTGGTCGGCGCTGAGGGGGGCGATGGCGCCCACCACGGCGGCGCCGAGGACGAATCCGACGTAGTTGAAGATGTTCACGCGCGAGACGGCGACGCCGAGGCCGGTCGGGTCGACCCGTCCGGCGGCGGAGAACGAGACCGGGGCGATCACGCTGAGGCCGAGGCCGGCGAGCGCGAACGCGGCGATCGCGAAGGCCGCGTTGGGCGCGGCGACCACGCCGAACATGCCGATGATGCCGACGAGCCCGCCCATCCGCACGACGAGGACGGCGCCCGAGCGGCGGACGGCGAGGTCGGCGACCGCCCGGCTGATCACCATGGTGATCTGGTAGGCGACGTAGCCGAGCGGCGCGACCCAGTCGCTCGCGGACAGCTCGTCGTCCAGGTACTTGGCGCCGTAACTGGAGATCGCCGAGTCGGCGAGGTAGGCGACGGCCATCGCGGCCCCGACGACGAGGATCGGACGCCACGGCACGCTGCGTCCGGCGGCCTTCAGCTCCTCGGCGGTCGGGCCGTCCCCCTCCTCGGCGCGGCGGTAGAGGCGCGGGCCGGTGGCGAGCGAGGCCGCGACGCCGATGGCGGCGGCGATCGCGAAGCCGGTGAACAGCGACAGGTCGAGCTTGTTGGTGAGGGACGCCCAGAGCCCGCCGAGGATCCCCGCGACGCTCCACACCGCGTAGAAGCCGGTGATCAGGCTGACCCCGTAGCGGCGCTCGACGGCGATCGCCTGCGCGTTCATCGACGCGTCCACCGCGCCGACGAACAGGCCGAACAGCGCCACCGCGGCGTAGAGCGCGACGTCGTTGTCGCCGGTCAGGCCGATCAGCGCGATCGTGACGGCGACGGCGGGCTGGGAGACGCGCAGCACCGGGCCGCTGCCGAGCCGCTGGAACAGGGCGCCGGACGCCACGCTGCCCACCCCGGCGACCAGCGGCACCATGAGCAGCACCAGCGAGAGCGTCGCGTCGCTCAGGTGGTGCGCCTTCTGCATCTGCGGGACCTGCGTCACCAGCGACGCGAAGCAGAGCCCCTGGACGGCGAACGCCGTGTACGCGGCGAGCCGCGCCCGGCGGTCCATCGCGGTGATGCCCTGGCTCATGCGGCCCGACCTCTCTGAGCTGCGCAATGTGAAGAAGATTCGCGTCAGCGTAGGGACAGGGTACGCCCCAGGTCAATCGCGGGGGAGGCGCTCAGTCGATGAGGCGGTTGCGCATGCCGCGGACGGCGATGAGCCACATCAGCGCGGCGAACGCCACGAGCGCGCCGAGATGCCCGAGATCGGCGAGCGGGCGCAGGCCGAAGACGGCGTCCCGGACCAGCTCCACGCAATGGTAGAGCGGGTTGAAGTAGGAGACCTTCTGCGCCCAGCCGGGCAGTGACCCGATGGGGAAGAACGTCCCGGCGATCAGGAACAGCGGCGTCACCACACCGGTGATCACGTAGTCGAACGAGTTGATCGACGGCACCACCGAGGACGTCCACATGCCGAACAGGCCGAAGCCGAGCGCCGTGAAGAACGTCACGAACGGGACCAGCAGCATCCCCGGCGAGGGGTCGAGGCCGAAGAACAGCGCCACCACGATGGGGGTGCACGAGTAGACCGCCGACTTGGCCGCGATCCACAGCGCTTCGGCCGTCACCAGCTCGTGGACGTCCACGGGCGCGGCGAGCATCCCGTCATAGGTGTGCTGGAACACGCGCCTGATGTAGCCGTTGAACATGCCCGGGAAGACCGAGGTGAACAGCGCGGCCGTCCCGACGACGCCGGTCGCGACGAAGTCCAGGTACCGGTAGTCGCCGATCATCGCGACCATCGAGCCGAACCCGTAGCCGAACGCCAGCAGGAAGAACGTCGGCTCCACCATCGAGGCGAACGACTGCGACTTCCAGTACCGCTTGTAGAGCGCCAGCTCGTGCCGCCAGATGCCCCGCACCGGCGCCATCTCGAACCTGCGGAGCCGCGGCGCCCGCTCCGCCTCCACGCTCATGCCTGCTCCTCGCTCATTCCTGCTCCTCGCGGGGGGACGACCCCCGCACCCCCCGGTTCGCTCCGCTCATTCGACACGCTCCCCGGTCAGCACGACGAACACGTCTTCGAGGTTGGAGGCGCGGCGGACGCCGTCGGGGCCCAGCTCGTCCTCCAGCGAAGACGGCATCGTCTCGGCCTTCAGCACCGACACCGACGGGCCGGTGCGGCGCGTCGGGAGCCCGGCGGCCCTGGCCAGCCGCTCGACCTCGCTCAGCCGGCCGGGCGGCCCGTAGTGCTCGACGACCCGCTCGCCCGCGTGCTCGGCGACCAGCTCCGCCGGCGACCCCCGGGCGATGACCCTGCCGTGCGACATCAGGGCGCACTCGTCGGCGAGGCGCTCGGCCTCCTCGATGTAGTGCGTCGACATCAGCACGGTCGTGCCGCCGGCCCGCAGCCCGTCGATCAGCCCCCACAGCTCCGCACGCACCTGCGGGTCGAGGCCGACGGTCGGCTCGTCCAGCAGGACCAGGGCGGGCCGGTGCACCAGCCCGCGCGCGATCAGCAGCCGCCTCCGCATGCCGCCGGACAGGTCGTCCACCCTGGTCAGCGCCCGCTCGGTCAGGCGCGCGATCGCCAGCGCGTCGTCCACCGCCTTGCGCCGCGCCTTCCGCGGTACCCGGTAAAGGTGCGCGAACACCTCCAGGTTCTCGCGGGCGGTCAGCTCCTCGTCGAGGTTGTCCTGCTGCGGGACGACGCCCATCACGGCCCGCGCGCGCTTGGACTCCCGCGGAACCTCGAAGCCGAGAACGTGGATGCCGCCCTCGTCGGCGATCGCCTGGGCTGTCAGCATCTTCATCGTCGTCGACTTCCCGGCGCCGTTCGGGCCCAGCAGTCCCAGGCAGACCCCGTTCGGGACATCGAGGTCGAGCCCGTCCACCGCGGTGAAGTCGCCGAACCGCTTCACGACGCCGCGGAGCCTGATCGCCGCCGCTTCGGTGCCGTCCCGGGCAGCCGCGATCTGGGGACGTTGCGAGGTCATACCTTCACACTAGGAAATTCAGCCGACGAAACCCCACACGTTTTCTCGCGGGCCCGTCCCGGCCGGAGGCTAATCTCTACCTGTGGACGTCCCCCATCGACCGGCCGGCGAAAAGGTCACCCGTGTGCGCGATCTGCGTGCGTCCGACGCCGACCGGGATCGCGTCGCGGCCGTCCTGGGCGAGGCGCTCGCGGACGGACGGCTCACCATGGAGGAGCACTCCGAGCGCACCGCCCGCGCCTACGCCGCCCGCACGCTGGGCGAGCTGACCGGTCTCACCGGCGACCTCATCCCCGAGGAGGCGCAGCCCATCCTCGTGGACGACCGGCCGGTCTCGGTCTTCTTCGGCCGCACCCGCAGGGACGGGCGGTGGGTCGTCCCGGTCAAGCTCCCGCTCGTCGCCCTGTTCGGGACGGTCGAGCTCGACCTGCGCGAGGCCGTCCTGCAGCGCCGGCACATCGTGGTCGACTCGATGGTGCTCGGTGGCCGGATCCGGCTCCTGGTCCCCGACGGCGTCCGGGTGGACGTCACCGGCCGCACCATCCTCAGCACCCGCGACCTGCGGGACCGGCCCGCCTCCGAAGGCCCCACGGTCGAGGTGGCCGGCACCATGATCTTCGGCTCGGTGCGGGCGCGCGCGCCGAGACTCCCGCTGCGCACCCGCGTCCGCAACCGCCTCACCCGCGGCGGATAGCCCGGCGCCGCCGGCCCTAGACCGCGGTGTCGAAGTTGATGGCGCTGTAGGCGCGCAGCTTGCCGAGCTGGTGCTCGCTGGAGATCGTCCGGATCGTGCCGCTGCGGGACCGCATGACCAGCGAGTGCGTGACCGCCGTGCCCTTGCTGTAGCGGACGCCGTCGACCAGCTCGCCGTCGGTGATGCCGGTCGCGGCGAAGAACACGTCGTCGGAGGTCACCAGGTCGTCGGTGGTCAGCACCCGGCCGAGCTCGTGGCCGGCGTCGGCCGCCTTCCGCTTCTCCTCCTCGTCCTGCGGCCACAGCCGGCCCTGGATCACCCCGCCCAGCGCCTTGATCGCGCACGCCGCGATGATGCCCTCCGGGGTGCCGCCGATGCCGAGCAGCAGGTCGACGCCCGTACCGGGACGGCACGCCATGATCGCGCCGGCCACGTCGCCGTCCATGATGAACTTGATCCGCGCCCCGGCCTCCCGGACCTCCTTGACGATGCCCTCGTGCCGCGGGCGGTCCAGGATGCACACCGTCACGTCGTGCGGCGAGGAGCCCTTGGCCCGGGCGATCGCGCGGATGTTGTCGGCGATCGGACGCTCCATGTCGACGACGTCCGCCGCCTCCGGGCCGGTCACCAGCTTCTCCATGTAGAACACCGCGGACGGGTCGAACATCGACCCGCGCGGCGCCACCGACAGCACCGCGATCGCGTTGTTCATGCCGAGCGCGGTCAGCCGGGTCCCGTCCACCGGGTCGACGGCCACGTCGCACTCGGCGCCGGAGCCGTCCCCGACCTCCTCGCCGTTGAACAGCATCGGCGCGTTGTCCTTCTCGCCCTCGCCGATCACCACGACGCCCCGCATGGACACCGTGTTGATCAGCTGGCGCATGGCGTTCACGGCGGCCCCGTCGGCGCCGTTCTTGTCCCCCCGGCCGACCCAGCGGGCCGCGGCCATGGCGGCGGCCTCGGTCACCCGGACCAGCTCCATCGCCAGGTTGCGGTCCGGCGCCGCCGGCTCGGTGGTGAGCGGAGAGGAAACGGTGGTCTCATCGGACATGACGGGGCGGCCCCTTCGGTCGGTGGTGCCTCGAATTCTCCGTGGACCGGATGGCGGGCCACAAATTGGACCAGACCAGCCGGGGCACGGGTTTCACCGGCACCGCGTGCGGACGGGATTTGACGGTCGCGCGGGCAAGGGATCGTTTCCCCATGGGAGAGGGCGTAATCTCAGGCGTCATGAGCAGCGACATCGACGTCTCGTCCGGCGGGGTGACACAGGACGGGGGCGCGCGGCCCGCGGAGGTCCCCGCGCGGACCTCCGACCGCGGGGCGGCCACGCGCGGCGCCCTGCTGGCCGCGGCCAGGGACGTCTTCTGTGACTCCGGCTTCGCCCAGGCCGCGGTGACCGACATCGTCGCCAGGGCGGGCGCCAGCGTTGGCAGCCTGTACCACCACTTCAACGGGAAGGCCGACCTGTACCTGACGCTGTTCGAGGACTTCCAGGGCCGCCAGCAGGAGCGCACCCGCGAGGCGATCAACGCCGTCCGGGAGGCGGGCGAGGCCGACCCCATGCGGCAGTTCATCGCGGGCGCGGGCGCCTACCTCAACGGCTGCCTGGACGAGCGCGACGTCGCCCGGCTGTTCATCTCCGGCGACGGCCCGCCCGGGTTCGACCGCGTCATGCGGCAGCGGCTCAACAAGTGGGCGCGCCGCAACGCAGCGCTGTTCCACACCGCCGACGGCGGGGTGGACGACGCCCTGGTCACGGTGCTGACCGGCGCGATGGCGGGCGCGGTGTCGGAGATCTCGCTGATGGACGACGAGGACGCCGCCCGCCGCCTCGCCGACGAGGTCATGGCCATCGTCGGCACGATAAGGAACCCCGGTACGGAGCAGCGCTGACCGTGCGGGATCCTGGAGGGGTGACCGACAAGACCCCGCCCTCCGCCCCGGACACCGCGGCCGCACGGCCCGTGATCGAGGTCAGCCCCGGCGTGCACAAGCGGCTGACCACGGGGCTCGGCGGTTTCGCCATGGCGATGGGCGCCTGCCTGCTGCTGGTGCTGGCGATCTACGTCATCACGCCGCGCAGCAACAAGGAGGTCCTGCCGACCGTCGACTACGGCTCGCAGCTGTGGGCCATGCGCAACGACGCGCCCTTCACCGTGTACGCCCCGGAGGGGCTTCCCGCCCGGTGGCGTCCCACCAGCTCACGGGTTAACGGGCTCGACTCCGGTGGCGACGAGCCCGTGTCATGGCACCTCGGGTTCGTGACGCCCAGCGACGAGTACGCGGCGCTGGAGCAGAGCAACGAGAAGGCGCCCGAGTACGTCCCGCGCATGACCAACAGCAGCAAGCCGGTCGGGACCCAGCAGGTGAACGGCGTCACCTGGACCAAGTACTACCGCAAGGACAAGAAGGCGAACTCCCTCGCCCGGACCCTCCCGGACGGGCTGAGCCTGGTGGTGACCGGTACGGCCTCCTACCAGGAGCTGGCGGTGCTGGCCGGGTCGCTGCAGCCGCAGAAGAAGAACGCGAGCGTCGCCCCTTCGGCGACGGCCACGCCCGGCTCCTGACGCTCAGAACGGTGCGGCGGCATCGCCGTTCTCCGGCCGGTCGAGAGCCGCGGCCAGCCGCGCGCGGGCGCCCTCCAGCCACTCCTCGCAGATCGCGGCGAGCTTCTCGCCCCGTTCCCACAGGTTCAGGGACTCCTCAAGCGTCAGGCCGCCGGCCTCCAGCCGCTTGACGACCTCGGCCAGCTCGTCGCGCGCCTGCTCGTACGACGGCTTGTCCGCCGTCCCCTTCTCGTCCGCCACAGGTTCCACTCTCTCACTCCCTGTCAGTGACGGTCACGCCGAGCCGCCCGTCCGCCAGCCGGACATGGAGCCGCTCCCCGTCCTTGACCACCGCCGACTCCCGCACCACCGTCTCGTCCTCCCGCTGGACGATCGCGTATCCGCGCTCCAGCGTCGCGGCGGGGGAGAGGGCGAGCAGCCGGGCGCGGGTGTGCGACAGCTCGTCCCCGGCCCGGTCCAGCGCGCCGGACAGGCACCGCCGCGCCCGGTCGCGCAACGCCGTGACCTGCTCGGACTGCCGCTCGATCTCCCGCACCGGATCGGCCAGCGCGGGCCGCGACCGCACCGCGCGCAGCCACGCCACCTCCCGCTCCACCGCGCCGCCGAGGCACCGCCGCCCCCGGTCGCGCAGCTGCCGGACGAGCTGGAGCTGCTCCCGCACGTCCGGGACGGCCTTCTTCGCCGCGTCGGTCGGGGTCGACGCCCGGACGTCCGCGACCAGGTCCAGGATCGGGCTGTCCTGCTCATGCCCGATCGCGCTGACCACCGGCGTCCGGGCCGCCGACACCGCGCGGACGAGCGCCTCGTCGGAGAACGGCAGCAGGTCTTCCATCGCGCCCCCGCCCCGCGCGATGATGATCACATCGATCCCGGGATCGGCGTCCAGCGTGCGCAGCGCCTCCATGACCTCGCCGACCGCGTACGAGCCCTGCACCGCGGTGTTCTCCACCCGGAACGCCACCGCCGGCCACCGGCGCCGCGCGTTCTGCAGGACGTCGTGCTCGGCGTCGGAGTCGCGCCCGCAGATCAGCCCGATCTTCCCCGGCAGGAACGGCAGCGGGCGCTTGCGCTCGGGCCGGAAAAGCCCCTCCGCGGCGAGGACCTGCTTCAGCCGCTCCAGCCGGGCCAGCAGTTCGCCGACCCCGACCGGCCGGATCTCCAGGACGCTGAGCGAGAACGTCCCGCGGTTGATCCAGAAGTCGGGCTTGGCATGGACGACGACGCGGGCCCCGTCGGTGACCGCCGGCCCGGCGGCCTCGAACACCGCGCGCGGGCCGACCACCCGCACAGACATGTTCGCCACGGGGTCACGGAGCGTCATGTAGACCGTCCCGCCGCGGGCGTTGAGGTCGGTGATCTGGCCCTCCACCCAGATGCGGCCGAGCTTGCCGATCCAGCCGCTCACCGCTTGCAGCACGGTCCGCACCGGAACCGGGGCCTCGGCCGTGGTCTCCATCGCCATGCAGGCAGCCTACGGTGCGCACCATGCCGCCCGGCCGCACGTTGTGTGACCGACGAGACATGTGTCCGGGCTTCACTAATTAGCCCAGCTAACTTAGACTGACTAAGTAATTCCGAGGAGAGACCGTGACCGCATCCGAACGCGAGCTCGCCGAACAGCTCAACCGGCGCCTGCGCCATGTCGTGCTGATGCTCCGGCGGGTCAGCGCCGACCAGCCGATCACCAGCCAGCAGCTGTCCGTGCTCGGCTCCCTGGAGCACGGCCCGCGGCGGATGACCGAGCTGGCCGCCGAGCACGGCGTCCGGTTGCCGACCATGACGGCGCAGATCAACCGGCTCGAACGCGACGGGCTCGTCGCGCGCCGCCGGGACGGCGCCGACGCCCGGGTCGTCACCGCCGGGCTCACCGACGCGGGCCGCGACCGGCTCGCCGCCGGGCGCGAGCGCCGGATCGGCTTCCTCACGGAGCGGTTCGCGGACCTGACGGACGAGGAGCGCGCGGCGGTCGCCGCGGCGCTGCCCGCCCTCGACAAGCTCCTCGGTGCCCCCTGACCCCCTGAACGGAGGTATCCATGGACGTGAAGCCCCCGGCGGCCCCGAAGGGCGGCGGCATCCTCAGGCAGCCGATGTCGGTCTGGGCGACCGCCTTCGCCGCCGTCGTCGCCTTCATGGGCATCGGCCTCGTCGACCCCATCCTGCCCGCGATCGCGGCGAACCTGGACGCCTCGCCCAGCCAGGTGTCCCTGCTGTTCACCAGCTACTTCCTGATCACCGCGGTGGCGATGCTGATCACCGGCTGGGTGTCCAGCCGGATCGGCGGCAAGAAGACCCTGCTCATCGGGCTCACGCTGGTCGTGGTCTTCGCCGCGCTCGCCGGGACGTCCGGCACCGTCGGGCAGCTCGTCGGCTTCCGGGCCGGCTGGGGGCTCGGTAACGCCCTGTTCGTCGCCACGGCCCTCGCGGTCATCGTGGGCGCGGCCTCCGGCGGCGCCGAGTCGGCGATCATCCTGTACGAGGCAGCGCTCGGCCTCGGCATCTCGCTCGGCCCGCTCGCCGGCGCCCTGCTCGGCGACATGAACTGGCGGTTCCCGTTCTTCGGCACCGCCGCGCTCATGGCGATCGGCTTCCTGCTGATCAGCGTGCTGCTCAAGGCGCCGCCCAAGCCGCCCCAGAAGACCCGGCTCAGCGCGCCCATCCGGGCTCTCTCACACGGCGGCCTGTCCACGACCGCGTTCACCGCGCTGTTCTACAACTACGCCTTTTTCACCGTCCTGGCCTTCACCCCGTTCGTCCTCGGGATGAGCGCGCACGGCATCGGCCTGGTGTTCTTCGGCTGGGGCGTGATGGTGGCGCTGGCCTCGGTGTTCGGCGCCCCCGCGCTGCAGCGGCGGATCGGGACCGTCCGGGTCATGTTCCTGGCGCTGGCTCTGCTGATCGTGTTCCAGCTCGGCCTCGCCTTCCTCGGCCACGGCGGGATCATCGTGTGCACGGTCCTTTCCGGCATCCCGATCGGGTTGAACAACACCGCGTTCACCGAGGCGGCCATGGAGGTGTCCGACAGCCCGCGGCCCGTCGCGTCCGCCGGGTACAACTTCGTCCGCTGGATGGGCGGCGCGCTCGCCCCGTACATCGCGACGAAGCTGGCCGAGGAGGTCGACGCGAACCTTCCGTACGTCGTCGGGGCCGCCTGCTGCGCCGTCGCGATCGGGATCCTCGCGGTACGCCGCCGGCACCTGGCGCCGCTGGAGCGGGTCGACATCGACCACGCCTTCCAGGACGCCCCCGCCGCGGCCTGACCCGGCATGGAAAAGCCCCCGGCCGGGGGCTTTTCCGATGTCGCTCAGCCGGCTCCGTTGAGCTTGGCGATGCGGCGCTCGTACATGCGGATGACGTCCTCACGCCCCGCGTGCTTGGTCTCGTACTCGCGCAGGAGCTTCACCTGGTCGACGGACAGGCCCCGCAGGCGCGCGCGCAGCTGCGGCAGCGTGGCGCTGTCGTAGTCGGGCACCGGCAGGTCCGCGGCGATGTGCTCGGCCTCCGCCGGCGCGGCGGGCTTGGACTCCGGCTTCGGCTCGAACGCCGCCTCGTCCTGCTCGGCCTTCGGCTCCGACTCGGCCTTCGGCTCCGCGGGCTTGGCCTCGGGCTCCGGCTTCGCGGGCTCGGCGGCCTTCGGGCTCGGTGCCGGCTCGGCCTGCGGCGCGGGCTCCGGCTTCGGCTCGGACGGCACCGGCTTCGGCGCGGGCTCGGCGACGGGACCGGCCTCGTCCCCCGGCTTGGCGTGGTGCCTCCCCAGTGCGCCGGGCTTGGTCGGCTTGGGGGGCTTCGACGGCGCGCCGGGGCGGGCGTGCTTGGGCGTGTGCCCCGTCTCGGCGCCGGGCTTGCCGATCGAGATCTCCGCGGTCTCCGTCGGCGCGGTGTCGGTGCGCGCGGCGGCCGTCCGCGTGCGGCGCACGGGTTCCGGCTCGGGCTCCTCACCGCGGACGCGCTCGACGACCTTCCCGACCACCTTCTCGGCCGTGCTCTGGACGTCGTCGCGCAGCCGCCCGATCACCGGCTTCACACCGGCGCCCTCGGTGATCTCCTTGTAGTCCCTGGTCACCCGGTCGCTGAGCAGCAGCGCCCGGCCGACGCCGAACATGGCCAGCCGGACGGCGTGCAGCGGGAGGTCCCGGACCTGCTCGCCCACCGTGTCGCGGACCTGCTCCCTGAGGCGGCGCGGCGATTTCGTCATCGGACTTTTCCTCTTCCTGCGTCGGCTCGTCGAAACTCACTCTGCCCCATGGGTGCGATCGTGGTCACCCCCGGGTGGGTCACAGCCCGTCACTCGTACGATAGAGCCATGACCGCCAACAGCCAGCGCCGTGTCCTGCTCGCCAAGCCGCGTGGTTACTGCGCGGGCGTCGACCGGGCCGTGCAGACGGTCGAGATCGCCCTGGAGAAGTACGGGGCCCCGATCTACGTCCGCAAGCAGATCGTCCACAACGTCCACGTCGTCAAGACGCTGGAGGAACGGGGCGCGATCTTCGTCGACGAGACCGAGGAGGTCCCCGAGGGCTCCATCGTCGTGTTCTCCGCGCACGGCGTCGCACCCGTCGTGCACGAGGAGGCCAAGGGCCTGGACCTGCGCACCATCGACGCGACCTGCCCGCTGGTGACCAAGGTCCACAAGGAGGCCGTCCGGTTCGCCGCCCAGGACTACGACATCCTGCTGATCGGGCACGAGGGCCACGAGGAGGTCATCGGCACCACCGGCGAGGCCCCCGACCACATCCACCTCGTGGACGGCCCGGACGACGTCGCCAACGTGATCGTCCGCGACCCCGAGCGCGTGGCGTGGCTGTCGCAGACCACGCTGTCGGTGGACGAGACGATCGCCACCGTCGAGAAGCTCCGCGAGCGGTTCCCCAAGCTGACGGACCCGCCGTCCGACGACATCTGCTACGCCACGCAGAACCGGCAGGTCGCGGTGAAGGAGATGGCGGCGCGGTCCGACCTCGTCATCGTGGTCGGGTCGACGAACTCCTCCAACTCCGTGCGGCTGGTCGAGGTCGCCAAGGAGCACGGCGCCGACGACGCCCACCTCGTCGACTACGCCGAGCACATCGACCCGGCCTGGCTTGACGGCGTCACCACCGTCGGCGTCACGAGCGGCGCGTCCGTCCCGGACGAACTGGTCCAGGAGGTCCTGGCGTGGCTGGCCGAACGCGGCTTCGGTGAGGCGGAGGAGATCGAGTCCGTCCAGGAGAGCATGCGCTTCTCGCTGCCCAAGGAACTCCGTAAAGACCTCCGCATCACGCCCGTCTGATTCATTGTGGGGGGCGACCCCCCACACTCCCCGTCAAGGCGACTGAGCGTCGTCCTCCGCTCCGCTGGCGCTCCACTCCAGACGCCGCTCAGTTTCATTGTGGGGGGGCGACCCCCCACACCCCCCGTCAAGGCGACTGAGCGTCGTCCTTCGCTCCGCTGGCGCTCCACTCCAGACGCCGCTCAGTCGTCCCCGTGATGGGCACGGCGGCGCTCCTGCGTCGTCGTGGGGGACTCGTCCCAGCGGACGGGGTTCTCGTTCTCCTCCTTCTCGAAGAGGCGGACCCCGACGAGCTTGTCCCGCAGCTCCCTGACGTTCGTCCGGAGACCGCGGGCCAGGCAGACCACGAGGACGAGCAGCGTCCCGAAGAACAGCCACGGCGCGGTGGCCGCCAGCGCGGTGAGGACGCCGACCGACATGCCGCGCAGGAGCGAGCCGTCGCCGAGCGTGGTGACGAACACGACCGTGAGCGTGGCGGCGAAGAACACCAGCGGCGGGCTGACGACGAGCGTCAGCAGGTCGGCGGGACGGGTGGCGAACGCGGCCAGCGCGCAGCCGATCGCGAACCCGGCGCCGGCGAGAAGCGGCACGCCGAACCACCGCGAGAACAGCCCGCACACCACCCCGGCTGCGAACATGACCACGATCCCGCCGCGCCCGGTGAGCGTGATCGGGCCGGCCGATCTCGCCCGGGAGGAAGAACCGCGCTGACGAGTCACTGGATCCCCCGGGCCCGGCGAGGCGCCGCCCGGCGCGTCGCGTACCGTCGATGAACTCATGGCCACCTCTTCCCGCCGGCAGGACGACCGCCCGGCTCGCCCCGCTCATGGGTGTTCAGCCGATCGCTCTGCTCGGGGATGGCCCGCCCGCCGAAACCTACCGGTTCCGTGGCCGGGCCGGACTGAGACCGCTTCTCATCGGGGAGACGGTCATCGTCGCCGAATGGTTCGCCATAGCCGGTCAGTTCGGCCGCGGAGAGCGCGCGGGGGCCTTCTTCGACGGGACTCGGGCCGTCCAGCCCACCGTCGACCACGCCCAGTTCGTTCAGCTTGCGCGCACTCACCAGCACGCGGGTTTCGAGCGAACCGACCGTCCGGTTGTAGGACTTGATGGCTCCGGTCAGCGCGCGACCGAGTTCGTCGACGTGCTGCCCCATCGTGCCTAGGCGCTCGTACAGTTCCTTTCCCAGCTCGAAGACCGCGCGTGCGTTGCGTGAGAGGGCGGCCTGCTGCCACGCGTAGGACGCCGTCCGCAGCATCGTGATGAGGGTCGTCGGAGTGGCGATGTGCACGCGCCGCCTCATCGCGTACTCCAGCAGCCCCGGGTCGCGGTCGAGCGCCGGTGCCAGGAACGCCTCGCCCGGGATGAACAGGACGACGAACTCCGGCGACGGGCTGAACGCCTGCCAGTACGACTTGGCCGCCAGGCGGTCGACGTGATCGCGCAGATGCCGGGCGTGCGCGTCCAGCCGCACCGGGTCTCCGCTCTCCGCGGCCTGGAGGTACGCGGCCAGCGAGACCTTGGAGTCGACCACGATGCTCTTGCCGCCGACCAGCCGCACGACCATGTCGGGACGGACCATTCCGTCCACCGTGGCGGCACTGGCCTGCTCGTCGAAATCGCAGTGGTGCGCCATCCCGGCCAGCTCCACGACGCGGCGGAGCTGGAGCTCGCCCCAGCGTCCCCTGGCCTCGGGCCGTTGCAGCGCCCGGACGAGCGACTGCGTCTCGCGGCGCAGCTGATCGGAACTCTGCCGGACGAAGTCGACCTGCTTGGCCAGCATCGCGTGCGACTCGCGCCGGCCGGTCTCCACCTCGCGGAGCTGCTCCTCGACCTTGGCGAGCGTCTCCTTGAGCGGTGCGACCAGATGCTCGACGGCCTGCTGCCTGCGTTGCAGCTCACCGGCCGCCTCGGCCCCCGCCGCCTTCAGCCGGGCGTCCGCCAGCTCCAGGAACCGCTGGTTGCTGGCGTCCAGCGCCTTGGCGGACAGGCTCTCGAAATGCTCCGCCATCCGCTCCTCGGCGTAGGCGAGCTTCTCCTCGGCCGCCCGCGCCCGGGCGATCAGCGCGCCCTGCCGGCCCGTCGCGAGCGCGTACCCGGCGACGACGCCGAAGACGGCGCCGACGAGGAGTCCGGCGAACAGCGCGAGATCCATCCGTTCATCGTGACAGCGCGGCCCCGATCGGCGACCGCGACGCGCCGTGACGCCCCGCGTCCCCGGACATTTGGCCCAGAGTCCACCCGGGGGCGGCCTGCCGGAGGTTCCGGGCAGCCCGAGGGGTGCGCGGACGCCCATAAACTTGACGGCCGTGAGCCTCTCCATCGGAATCGTCGGGTTGCCGAACGTCGGCAAGTCCACGCTGTTCAACGCGCTGACCAAGAACGACGCCCTGGCCGCCAACTATCCGTTCGCGACCATCGAGCCCAACGTCGGCGTGGTCGGCGTGCCCGACCCGCGGCTGACCGCGCTGGCGGAGATCTTCGGCTCGCAGAAGATCATCCCCGCCACGATGGAGTTCGTCGACATCGCGGGCATCGTCAAGGGGGCGTCCGAGGGGCAGGGCCTCGGCAACAAGTTCCTCGCCAACATCCGGGAGACCAACGCGATCTGCCAGGTCATCCGCGCGTTCGAGGACCCGGACGTCACGCACGTGGACGGCGACGTGGCCCCGTCCCGCGACATCGAGACGATCAACACCGAGCTGATCCTGGCCGACCTCCAGACGATCGAGAAGGCGCTGCCGCGCCTCGACAAGGAGGCCCGGACCAAGAAGGACAAGGAGAAGCTCGCCGTCGTCGACGCCGTCAACGCCGCGCAGAAGCTCCTGGACGACGGCATCACGCTCTTCGCGGGCGCGGAGAAGGCCGGGATCGACCTGACGCTCCTGCGCGAGCTGCACCTGCTCACCGCGAAGCCGTTCCTCTACGTCTTCAACCTGGACGAGAGCGAGCTGACCGACGAGGCGCTGCGCGCGCGCCTGCGCGAGCTGGTCGCACCGGCCGAGGCGATCTTCCTGGACGCCAAGATCGAGGCGGAGCTGATCGAGCTGCCGGACGACGAGGCGCTCGAACTGCTGCAGGGCATGGGGCAGGAGGAGTCGGGCCTGTCGCAGCTCGTCCGGATCGGCTTCGGCACCCTCGGCCTGCAGACCTACCTGACCGCGGGGCCCAAGGAGTCGCGGGCGTGGACGATCCGCAAGGGCGCCACCGCGCCGGAGGCGGCCGGCGTCATCCACACCGACTTCCAGCGCGGCTTCATCAAGGCCGAGATCGTCTCCTTCGGCGACCTGACCGAGGCCGGCTCGATGGCGGCGGCCCGCACCGTCGGCAAGGTCCGCATGGAGGGCAAGGACTACGTCATGCAGGACGGCGACGTCGTGGAGTTCCGCTTCAACGTCTGACGGCGCCTTGAGGCAGGGCCGCCGCGCCGCGGGCGCGGGTGTGGCCCGTGTGATTTCGGCAACAGTGGATGCGGCCGGGGCTGTTGTGGCCACTGAGCTGGGTGTTTTGTCGTGAAATGTCGCGAATCCGACAGTCTGCCGGATATTTTTGGGAACAGATTGCGGTCGCCGTCGTCACCCGGTAACCAATCAACTTCCGAGTCGCCGTGCTTGTCCGGAACGTCGACCTGCGCCCTGTTCGGAGCCTTGGATAGGGGATCGTCACCGTTTGGCAATCTTCCCCGTTCCTGCTGAGGTGGATTGCATTATCCACAACCGCGTGCCGGGGGTGTGCTTCGCTGCGATGCGCTGGAACAATTGACGCCCGTGGTTACCCTGGGCCCGAGGTGGGTTCAGAAAGGACCACCGGAACATGACCAGGCACAGAGGACCGCGCCGACCGGGGGCGAGGCGCGAGCGGAGGCAGGATGGCTCGCAGGTCGGCCGTGGGACGCGGCCGTGACACCGCCGTAGTCGACGAGACGGCGGCGCCCGGCCGGGCGCTCGCGTCGTCCGCCGACCCGTGGGACCTGCCGGAGACGGGCCGGGGCCGCGGAGGGTCCGGCGACGGCGGCGCGCGCGGCGGCGGCCGCTGGGGCGGTTCCGGCGGCCGCTGGTGGGTGTGGGTCGGGCGCGCCGTGCTCTGGGCCCTCATCGTCGTCATCCTCGTCAACGGCGTCCGCGCCCCGTTCGAGCGGTTCACCGCGGACGACACCGCCGGCGGGTCGGACACCCCGTCCAAGCCGCCGAAGAGCGCGGGCTTCCCCAGCAGCGCCGCGGGCGCGTTCGCCATCCAGTTCGCCAACGTCTATCTCAACTTCGACCAGAAGACCGCGCCCGTCCGCGAGGCGCAATTGCGCACCTTCCTGCCCGACGGCGCCGACGCCCAATTCGGCTGGAACGGCGTCGGGAAGATGCAGGTGCAGTCCGTCCAGGTCGCCGGGGTGGACGCCCGCGACGCCAACAACGCGACCGTCACGCTGCTCGCCCGGACGGCCGACAGATGGCTCCGCCTCGCCGTCCCCGTCTACGCGGACAAGAGCGGCTCACTGGTCGTCTCGGCCCGTCCCGCCCTGCTTCCCCCGCCGACCAAGGCGCAGCTTCCCCAGGGCGGAGTCGACGACCGCGACACGTCCTTGGAGACCGAGCTCCAGCCGTTCCTCGGCACCTTCTTCCAGGAGTACGCGACCGGCAACCAGGCGGCCCTGTCCCGCTTCTCCAACGGGACGACCATCGCGGGCCTCGCCAGCTCCGTGAACTTCGTGCAGGTCAAGGAGATCGTCGCGCCGAGAGGGCCGGCGGGCGAGCGCACCGTCACCGCGACCGTGGTCTGGCAGCCCGCCGGAGGCGGCGGGGGCGAGCTGGAGCAGACCTACCAGCTCGCCATGGTCAAGAAGAATTCGACCTGGCTCGTCCAGGACATTCGCGGCACCACGGAACCGAAAGCATCATGAGAGGCCGCGACGTGAACACGACGACCCCCGGCGAATCCGCCGACCCGGGAAAGGCAGTGGTCTTCTACGTGCCGAACATCATCGAGACCGCGGCCGAGGCGATCGCCGAGGCCCTCGGCGTGGACGTCACCTGACCACCGGAGGAGGTCGGCAGGCGGCACGGTGCTCGCTCAGTTAGGGGAGTAGGGGCGTGGATCTACCCACGTACACGAACATCTGGCGCATCGAGAAGCGGCTCTACAAGCTGTACGACCTGCGGCTGCCCATGCCGCTGCCGCTCGTCCAGATCGGCGTGTTCCTCGGCGTGTTCGTGCCGTGGATCCTGCTGCTCAGGGTGGTCGGGATCCCCTTCGAGTCGCCCTGGCACGTCCTCTATATCGTCCCGCCGGGCGTCCTCACCTGGCTGGCGACCCGCCCCGTCATCGAGGGCAAGCGGCTCACCGAGCTGCTGCTCTCCCAGAGCCGCTACCTGGCCGAGCCCCGCACCTGGTGCCGCCTCACCCCGATCCGGGAGCCCCGCGAGGTCGTCATCGTCGCCCGCGTCTGGCGCCGGACCGGGGCCCCCGCCCCGGCCGCCGCGATGGAACGCGCCGCGATCAAGTCGCGCCGCCGCGTCCGCCGGCCCGAGGCCGAGCCGGTTCCCGTCGCGACCCCGGCCCTCGTCCCGCGGCCCTCGGCCGCCGCGGCGCCGCCGTCGCTGGGCGAGTACGCCGCCCAGCGCGAGCCGGCCCTCGCCCCCCTGCCCGGCGCACCCGCCGAGCCCGCCCCACCGAGACCGTGGCGCCGCGGTACCCGCGACATCTCCCACGAGGACGACGTCCTGCCCGCCTCCGCCGAACTCGACCGCCCCCCGGCGACCCCGCTGCTGGAGGCGCCCCCGCCGCCTCCCGGCTCCGGCAAGCGGGCGCTGGCCTCCGGCGTCCGCCGCCCGGGCGCCCCGGCCGAGTTCTGGCAGGCCGCCGAACCCCCCGGCGCCGGCGTCCGCAGGGCCGCCGAGGAGATCGCCAACGCCCCCGACCACGACCCGCGCCCCGGCGAGCGGCCGGCGCCCGCGCCGCCGTCCGCGGACACCCGCGAGGACGTCCGGCCGCCCGCGGCGAACGTCCGCTGGGTACGCCCCGCCGAGCCGGGCGAGGGCGTGACCCGGGAGCCGCCGGCCGAGCCGGAGCAGGCGCACGCCGCCGACGGCGAGCGCGTACGTGCCGTGCAGGCGTTCAACGGAGAGCCCGGCGACCGGAAGGTCGCCGGGCAGCGAGCCCCCGCCCCCCTCGGCGATCAAGGATCCCAGGAACCCCCGCAAGACGTCCGGCCCGCGATGGCGCCTGGGGGTCAGGAACCGGGGGACCGGGAGCCGCAGCAGGACGTGCCGCCCGCCCAGAAGCCCGGAGACGCGGGGCCCCCGGACACGGCCGGGGACATCCCCTCCGCGGTGCGTCCGCCCGCGCAGCTTGGGAACGCGGGGACTCCGGGCACGCCCGGGGACACGTCCGTGGTGCGGCAGGCTGGGCAGAAGCCCGGAGAGGCGGGGACTCCGGACACGGCCGAGGACATCCCGGCCGCGAAGCATCCGGGCGCGCAGAAGCCTGGGGACGCGGGGACGCCGGTGGACGTCCCCTCCGTGGTGCGTCCGGCCGGACAGAAGCCTGGAGACGCAGAGATTTCGGACACGCCCGGGGGCATCCCGGCCGGTCAGGAGCCGGGGCAGCGGGAAGGGCAGGATGCGCCGCCTGCCGAGCGGCCCGCGGCCGCCCGGCACTCCGGGAGCCAGGAGGCGGAGCGGGATGTTCCGCCCGCGGAGCGTCCGGCCGGCCAGGGGGCCGAGGGCCCGCGGGCCGGCGAGCCGCGGCGGGATCTGCCACGGTCGTGGACGCCCGCGCCGCGGCCCCCGGCGACGCGGCCCGACATCCCGATGGTGCCCGGCGCGTTCGGAACGCAGGGCGAGCCGCCCGCGGAGCCCTCCGAGCAGCAGGCGCCCCGGCTGGAGCCGCCGAGGCCCTGGACGAAGGGGCTGTCCAACCCGCCGCGTCCGGCGGCCTCGGACAACCTCACGTGGCCGCCCGTCCCCGAGCCGGGGCCCCCGCCCGCGCCGGAGGCGCCGGCCGAGCCGCCGCCTCCCGCGGAGGAGGCGGCCCCGCCGCGCGAGGTCCGGTCGCAGCCCGCGTCGCCCGTCCGGCCGCGGCCGCTGCCGCCGCCACCGGCGCCGCCGCCCTCCGGTCCCGCGATCACCCCGCCGGGTCCCGAGCACGAGGTCAGCGGCGGCGGGCTGCGCCGGCTCATCCACGCGGTCGGCGGCGGGCACGGCGAGGTCGACGCCGACTACCAGCAGCGGATCCAGCAGCCGTTCCACGGGACGCGGCACGTCGTCGTGCTCGGCTGCACCGGCGGCGCCGGGCAGACCGTCACGTCGCTGATGCTGGGGCACACGTTCGCGCAGTACAACGGGGAACCGGTCGTCGCGATCGACGTGAACCCCGGCCCGGGCGCGCTCGCCAGGCGGACGCGCAGCGACACCAACGAGACGCTGACCGGGCTCATCACGCGCGCCGACCAGGTCGGCAGCCTGACCGCGATGCGCCGGTACACCTCGCAGGCCAAGTCCGGGCTCGACGTCATCGCGGCGGGCAAGAACCCGCTGCAGGCGCTGGACGACCGCGACTACGCGCTGGCGATCCGCACGATCGACAAGTTCTACTCGGTGACGCTGCTGGACGCGGCGGCCGCCGTGGTCGCGCGCGTCCTGCCGTACGCCGACCAGATCGTCCTCGTCGCGCCGGCCAGCGCGGACGCCCCGCGCGCGGTCGCGATGACGTTCGAGTGGCTGGACGGCCACGGCTATGAGGAGCTGAGGTCCCGCGCCGTCACGGTCATCAACGGCGTGAGCCGCCGCAGCATGGACGACGTCGAGCAGGCCGAGGCCGTGGCGCGGGGGCGGTGCCGGGCGCTGGTGCGCATCCCATGGGATGATCACCTGAGCATGGACCGCGCGCCGCGCAACGAGCTGAAGTCGTTGCGGACGCCGACGCGGCGTGCCTATCTTGCCCTCGCCGGCGTGGTCGCCGGCGGCTTCACCGTCATGCCCGAGCGTTACCAGGAGCTTCAGCAGGAGCAGGAGGCCACCCGATGAGCGCCCCCCGCGGGCACCGAGCGGAGACCGAAGCGAGCCGGGCATTCCTGGCGGACGCGTTCGACCTTCATGACCGTCCGGACGGCGAAGACTCTCTCGGCCAGCCCTGCGCGGCCGCCCGCGCGGCGGGAGAATCGGGGGCCGGGACACGGGACGGGAGGTCGGCATGAGCAAGTCCAGCCGGCTCGCCGTGCGGTACTTCGACGACCGTGTGCTGTTCACCGACAACGCCGCGTGGGCGTACTTCCGGCTGCCCACGGTGTCCTACGAGTTCACCACCGGCGAGGAGCGCGAGGCGCTCGCCACCAACATCACCATCGCGCTCGCGGGCATCCGGATGCAGGACGCCGAGGTGCATCTGCGGATCGCGCACCGGACCTACCCGGCGGCGGAGTGGGCGCTGGCGCTGGACCAGACGTCCGACGGCGGCGCGGGGTGGCGGGAGTACCTGGAGGAGACCTACGCGCACGTGTGGGCCAAGGACTTCTGGACCAAGGAGGTCTACCTCGGGGTCCGGCTCGGCCAGCGCGGGATGCACCTGTCCGGCGGTGTCCTGTCGCAGCTCAGGGTCCTGTACAAGCGGAGCGAGGGCGTCCTCGGCGTGCACGACGACGCGATCGACAACAAGGAGATCACCCGCTGGACGGAGCAGGCCGAGCGGGTCGGGCGCGCGCTCGGCGGGTCGGCGCTGTACGCCCGGCACGCCACCTCGACCGAGGTGGCGTGGCTGTTCCAGCACGCGGTGACCGGGGCGCTGGCCGATCCGCCGCCGTCCGCCGTCCCGCGCCGGACGTGGGGCAAGGGCGAGATCGAGTCGCTGGTGGAGGGCGCCATCCACAACGGGCGCTCGTACCTGCGGATCGAGCAGCCCAACTTCACGGGTGCGGGCGTGAGCGCCACGGCCGCGTCGTACGTCGCCTACCTGTCGTTCGCCCGGTTCCCGGACATGATGCCGTTCCCGGACGGCGAGCCCTGGTTCCACTACGCCGACGCCCTCCCGTTCCCGGTGGAGATCAGCGCGCGGATGAAGCTCATCCCGCCGGCGAAGGCGTCCAAGGACGTCTCCCGGAAGCTGGCGCACGCCCGCGACATGGACCAGCACATCCGGGAGGCGGGCGCGGAGGCGCCGATAGCGCTCGCCGAGCAGATCGACGCGGCCCGGATGCTGGAGCACGGCATCACCAAGGAGCGGCTGCCGTTCGTGTACGGGTGGCACCGGCTGATCGTGTCCGCGCCGACCGAGGAACTGCTCGCACAGCGGGTGGACGCCGTCGTCGAGCACTACCGCGACATCGGCATCGACGTCGTCAACTCGACCGGCGACCAGTTCTCGCTGTTCCTGGAGTCGCTGCCCGGCGACCAGATCCGGCTGAACGCCTACGCGCAGCGCCAGCCGCTGCGGACGATCGCGGGCGGCATGCCGGTCGCGACCGTCGACCTCGGGGACCGTCCCGACGACGAGGCCGAGGGCTGGATCGGCCCGTACGTCGGCGAGACGCTCGGCCGGGCCCGGTCCATCGTGCACTTCGACCCGCTCGTCGCCGCGGCCCGGAACCGCCCGACCGCCGTCGCGATCACCGGCGAGCCCGGCGGCGGCAAGACCACGCTCGCGCTGCTGCTCATCTACCAGATGGCGCTGCGCGGCGTCACCATCGCGGCGATCGACCCGAAGGGCGACGCCGAGTCGCTGGTGCAGCTGCTCAAGGCGCGGGGCCGCAAGGCGCGGATCCTGCCGCTCGGCTCGGCGGCGCCCGGCCTGCTCGACCCGTTCTCGTTCGGCGACGACCTCGCCACGATGAAGACGATGGCGACCGAGACGCTGCGGCTGCTGCTGCCGCGGATGTCGGAGGAGCGCGAGTCCGCGATGATCCAGGCGGTCGGCGCGGTCGCCAACGCCGAGCGGCCGTCCCTCGGACGCGTCGTCGACCATCTGGAGGCCGCGGAGGACCCCGCGTCCAAGAACCTCGGCGCGGTGCTGCGGTCCATGTCGGAGATGCGGCTCGCACGGCTGTGCTTCGACCCGTCCGGCGGCGAGCGCATCGACACCGCCGGGTGGACGACCGTCTTCACCCTCGGCGGGCTCACCCTGCCGGACGTCGCCATCGCGCGGGAGGACTACTCCTACGAGCAGCGGCTGTCGGTGGCGCTGATGTACCTGGTGTCGCAGTTCGCGCGGCGGCTCATGCACGGCCTCGACCGGCGGCTCCCGAAGGCCATCTTCCTGGACGAGGCGTGGGCGATCACCGCGACGCCCGAGGGCGCCAAGCTGGTGCCGGAGGTGTCCCGCATGGGCCGCTCCCGGAACACCGCGCTGATCCTGGTCTCCCAGAACGCGGGGGACCTGCTGAACGAGCAGGTGACGAACTGCCTGTCGTCGGTGTTCTCGTTCCGTTCCACCGAGCGGGTCGAGGTCGGCAACGTCATGTCGCTCCTCGGGGTGGAGGCGTCCGACGAGCACAAGGCCGTGCTGCGCAACCTCGGCAACGGCGAATGCATCTTCCGTGACCTCGACGGCCGTGCGGGGCGCATCGGCGTCGACCTGATCTCCGAGGAACTGCAGCGTTGGCTGGACACCAACCCGACCCGGTCCCATCCGGGCACGTCCGAACTCACCGCCGCGGGGGCCGAGGCCGAGGAGGCCGCCCGATGAGGGGTTCCGGCGACCCGTTGGCGCGCCTGCAGCGCTCACCGGGCGAAGGACTCGACCGCAAGGACCTGGGCCGGTCCGGCCGCTCGGCCCGCCGCCGACGGCCGCGCACCCGCCGCTCGATCCTGCTGCTGACCATCATGGCGCTGCTCATGGCGGGGCCGCTGTTCCCGGCGTCCGCGGACGGTCCGCTGCCGCCGAATCCGCTGAACGACGCGTGCAAACCGGCCGACCATCCCCCGCCCGAGCGGTACGGGTCCGGGACGGACGGCATGATCAAGCCGCCCGACTATCCGAGCGAGAAGCTGCAGAAGACCCATGTCGAGGGGCTGACGTACTACGACCGGTACGGCACCGCCGGCCAGACCTGGTACGCGGTCGACATGGGGTGCGCGGACGCGATGGCCATGATGGGGAACGCGGTCGCGAACACCGTGTTCACCTTCGTCCGGACGATCGACCGCACGACGATCAGCGTCTACCAGGCTGCCGCGTCGGACTCGCTGCTGAGCTGGCTGAAGGACACCGTCGACGGGGTCATCACCAACATCGGCAATACGTTCAACGCGCGCTACTGGTCCTGGGTGATCATCCTCGGCGCGATGTGGCTGGCCTGGTGGGGCCTCGTCCGCAAGCGGGCGAGCAAGGTCGCCGAGGGCGTGATCTGGATGGTCGCCGCGATGGTGGCGCTGACCTGGCTGATCGCGCGCCCCTCGGACTTCACCACGCTCGGGACGACGGTGTCGAAGGCGACCGACGCCGCGTTCCAGGCCGCGCTGCCGCCGAGCGATACCAAGGGCGGGACGTGCATTCCCGTCCCCAACGGCAAGCCCGACCCGGCGACGTCGGAGAACCTGGACCCGGTGGCCCGCAACGCGAACGCGCTGTGGGTGGCGCTGGTCTGCAAGCCGTGGCTGCAGGGCGAGTTCGGCACCAACGACCCCAACGCGGAGATCATCAAGCAGAACGCCGACAAGCTGCTCTGGTCGCAGGCGGTCGACCTGCCGGAGACGTACGGCACCAACAAGGTCGATCTGGGGAAGAAGTCCGACGCCTACAAGGACGTCACGAAGGACATCGACGACAACCATTCCGCAAACTACGCGCTGTTCCAGGGCAAGGACTGGCAGAACCGGCTGGGAGTGTCGATCATCGCGCTGTTCGCGGCGCTGGTCGCGGGGCTGCTCATCATGGTCATCGCGCTCGCGCTGATCGTGGTGAAGATCGCGTTCCTGCTGCTCCTCGTCGCGGGTCCGATCTTCCTCGGGATCGGGATACATCCGGGCGTCGGGCGGGTCATCGCCATCCGCTGGCTCGAACTGCTGCTGTCCATGCTGCTGAAACAGGCAGCGCTCATCGGCGTGCTCTCACTGCTGCTGTGGGCGTACAGCCTGATCCTCGGCGAGACGCTGCCCTGGGGACTGCAGGTGCTGCTGATCGCGCTGGTGACGTTCGCGGCGTTCATCTACCGCAAGCCGTTCCAGCACCTGTTCTCCGCCGTCGGCTACTCGGCGGTCGGGGCACGGGGCAAGGGCGAGGCGGAGTTCGGCAAGTCGGTCGCGGCGGCCCGCAAGCGCACCGAGGCGATTCCGCCGGTGGCCGCCTACCAGATGTTCCGCAAGCTCAAGGACGACCCGACACCGGTGGTGGCCGCCGCAGCCGGCGGTGGGGCGGGCGGCGCCATGGCCGGTGCGGTGACCGCGTCCGACCGGTCGGCGGCCGGGGCGGGCGAGGAGCAGTCGCCCGGGGACGCGCCGGTGCTCGCGGCCAAGCCGCGCGGTGCGGGTGCCGCGGCGGCGCAGGGACGATCCCGGCGTGGCGCTCCTCCGCTCAACCTGCCGACCAGGGCGGGCGCGCTCGGCGACCGCCGCAAGGACGGTGCCAAGGCGGCGGAGCCCCGGCTGGGCCGCATCATCATGGCGAAGGGCGAGGAGGAGCCCTCCGGCGGCTCCGGTAGGAGCAGTGCCCGGCCGACCTCCTGGACGGGACGCGGCGTAACCGATGGCGGTGACTCGGGCGGAAACGGCGGCTCCGGTAAGAGCGGCGTCCGGGGCGCGCCCGGTGTGCAGGGCGCGCCGGGCAGGCGGGGCGAGCCCGGCAGGCGAGGTGAGCCCGGTAGGCGGGGCGAGCCCGGTAGTCGCGGTGGCCCCGGCGGGGCCGGTGGGCGCGGTGGTTCCGGTGGCTCCGGTGGTTCGGGCGGTTCCGGTGGCTCCGGCGGCGGAGGGTCGAACGTTCCCCGGCAGCGAGGCAACTCCGGCGGTGGTTCGGGCGGCAACTCGGGCGGTGGCTCGGGCGGGAGCCCGTCGCGTCCTGAGCCGGGCGGACGGCGCCAGCCCCCGCCGCTGTGGGGCAAGCGCGGCTCGGGCGACGGCCCGCCGATCCCGTTCTGGCTGCGCCCGGTCGACCGGCGGGACGATTGATGAACCTGACCGACCGCCGGCGCAAGCTTCTCTTCGCGGGGCTGGTCGTCGTGCTCGCCGCCGTCGGCGTCTACCTGACGGTCGCGTCGCCCGGCGGCTCGTCCGGCGAGCCGGAGGCCCGCCCGACCGCCACGGCCACGGGCGCGCCGGGCCCGTCGTCCACGCCGTCCGGGATCCAGAAGGCGGTGAACCCGGGCGACTTCGACATCTACCGGCTGCTGACGTTCTCCCGGCAGGAGTTCGCCACGGCGGCGGACCTGGCGCAGCGGTTCGTCGCCGCCTACGGCACGTACCGCTACGACGAGACCCCCGAGACCTACATGGGGCGGTTCACCGGACTGACCACCGACGACCTGAAGCAGCGGCTCGGGCAGGACGCGGCGACCCCCGCGATGACGGAGGAGCGGCAGCGGGTGCAGCTCGTCGCGCAGGGGTCGGCGTCGCTCGACCGGGTCCGCGACATCGAGGACAACTCGATCATCTTCCTGGTGACCGGGCACCAGCAGGTCACCAGGAGCGGCAAGACGAGCGACGACAGCAAGCAGTACGCCGTGACGGTGGCGCGGGACGGCGGTGCGCTGAAGGTGTACTCCTTCCAGCCCGCGGACGCCGGCCAGGCCGGTGACACGGGATGACCCCCAAGAGGCTGCTGATCGCGGCCGCCCTCGGCGTCGCCGCGGTGATGTTCGCCGCGCTGGTCTTCGTCCCGATCCTGTTCGGCGTGAGCCAGTTCATCTTCGGCGGCGGGATCGGCGGAGGCGGCAACTGCGTGAACGTGGCCGGTGCGGGCGCGCAGCCCGCCGCGGCGAACGACGCGAAGGCCGTCCCATCGAACTATCTCTCGCTGTACCAGGCTGCCGGCAAGCAGTACGGCATCCCGTGGAACGTGCTGGCAGGCGTCGGCAAGGTGGAGACCGACCACGGCAGGTCGACCATGCCGGGTGTCAGCAGCGGGGAGAACTACGCGGGCGCGGGCGGGCCGATGCAGTTCCTGGCCGGGACGTTCAAGGAGTTCGCGGTCGACGGGAACAAGGACGGCAAGAAGGACCGCTACGACCCGGCGGACGCGATCCCCTCGGCCGCCGCCTACCTCAAGCACAACGGCGCCCCGCAGCGGATGAAGACCGCGATCTTCCAGTACAACCACTCGTGGGACTACGTCGACCTCGTCCTGAGCTGGGCGAAACGCTATGTCGGCGGTGACTTCAAGGTCGTTCAGGCGAACGGCGTCAACTGCGAGGACAACGAACTCCCCGCCAACATGAGCGCCCTCGTCAAGCAGATCATCGCCTTCGCGCTGGCGCAGCGCGGCAAGCCGTACGTGTTCGGCGCGACCGGGCCGGACGCGTGGGACTGCTCCAGCATCATCCAGGCGGCCTACCGGCAGGTCGGCCTGAACATCCCCCGTACGACGTTCGAGCAGTGGCCGTTCGGCGTGAAGATCAGCAAAGGCAAGGAACTGCCCGGCGACCTGGTGTTCTTCAACTCGGGCCCAGGGACGTCGTCGAACAATCCCGGCCATGTCGGCATGGTCATCGGGAAGGGCAAGATGATCGTGGCGAGCTGCTCGACCTGCGTTCCCGCGATCGGTGTGAAGTCCTACAAGCGGTCCGACTGGGTGGGCGTGACGCGTCCGCTCGCGCGCCCGGACTTCAAGAAGAAGGTCGACGCCCTGGCCGCGCGGCAGTAGGGCTGCGAAGCGGGGTGCTCAGCGGAAGCGGCGCTTGCCGATGACGAGGAGGATCTGGCGGAGGGCGTCGGCGGCATCGCGGATCTCCTCGGGCGGCACCCGGGCCATGACCTCTTCGTGGGCCGCGGCGGACGCGGCGAGGGCCTGTTCGGTGACGCGCAGTCCGTCTTCGGTCAGTTGCACGAAGCGGCTGCGTGCGTCGCCGGTGTTGGCCTCGCGTTCGACGTGGCCGGCCTTTTGCAGCCGCTGCAGGACGTTGCTCGTGCCGCCCGAGGTGAGGAACGCCGACCGGGTGAGCTCGCTGGGGCGCAGCCGGTACGGCTCGCCCTCCCGGCGCAGGACGGTCAGCACCTCGAACTCGGCGTAGGTGAGGCCGAGTTCGGCGAGCGGGCCGCGGAGGGCCTGCTGCACCAGCATGGCGATGCGCCCCGCGCGCTTGCCGACCTCCAGCATCGCGATGAGCGGCTCGGACAAGCCGTCGCGTCGCCACGCCTCGGCCACGACGTCGATGTCGTCCCTGCCTGCACCCTCGTCGACCTGCACGCATCGAGAATACTCGCTCGCTCAGTTGCTTTTCAAAAAGCTAACTCTTAAGCTTTTTGGCATGGCAACGACTCTACTGCTCACGAACGGGCTCGTCATCGACACCGCACCCGAGCCGAAAGTCTTGGGAAACGCCGACGTGCTCGTCGAGGACGGACGCATCTCCGCAGTTGGCCCCGATCTGGCCGCTCCGGCGGGCGCCGAGGTCATCGACGTGACCGGGCGCATCGTCATGCCCGGGTTCGTCGACACCCACCGGCACACCTGGCAGGCGGGGATCCGCGCGATCCTCCCCGACACCGACCTCCCCGCCTACCTGCAGCGCGTACTCGGCGAACTGGCGCCCCGGTACCGTCCCGAGGACGTGTACGCCGGGACGCTCGCCGGCGCGCTGGAGTGCCTCGACTCGGGCATCACGACCCTGGTCGACTGGTCGCACATCCAGCTCAGCCCCGGCCACACCGAGGCGAACGTCGCCGCGCTGCGCGCCTCCGGCATCAGGGCCGTGTTCGGCTACTGCTACGGCGGCGACGGCGACCTCGACGCGCTCGCCGCCGAGACGTCCCGCGTCCACCGCGAGTACGCCGACGGGACGATCACCATGGCGCTGGCCGCGCTCGGCCCCGAGATCGCGGGCGAGGAGCGCGCGCTGGCCGAATGGCGGCTGGCCCGCGACCTCGGGCTCCCGGTCACCGCGCACATGGGCGGCCACGGCGCCGAGAGCGCCGCGCGCGGGCTGGCGTTCCTCGGCGGCAACGGGCTGATGGACCACCCGACGACGTACGTGCACGCCAACTTCTACACCGACGAGGCGCTCAAGCGGATCGCCGGCGCCGGTGGCACGGTGTCCGTCGCGCCCGGCGTCGAGGCCGCCCTGAACATCGGTGCGCCGCCCACCGGACGGGCCCGTGCCGCGGGCGCCCCGACCGGCCTCGGCGCCGACACGGTCGCCAGCTGCCCCGGCGACATGTTCAGCATGATGCGGGCCGCCTACTTCCTTGAGCGCGGGCGCCCCGATGCCGCCGGCGTCGGGTTCACCGTGGCCGACGCGCTGAGGACGGCCACGATCGAGGGCGCCGAGGTCGCGGGGCTCGCGGACGTCACCGGGTCGCTGGCGCCGGGCAAGCAGGCCGACCTCCTCGTCCTGCGCACCGACACGTTCGGCGTGGCGGCGGCCCACGACCCGATCGCGGCCGTGGTCCTGTCGGCGGACACGCGCAACGTCGACACCGTCCTCGTCGGCGGCCGGGTGGTCAAGCGCGGGGGAGTGCTGCAGGACCAGGACGTCCCGTCCCTGCTGACCTCCCTGGCGGACTCCGCCGCGCGCCTCGCCGCCGCCTGAGGCGGATAATGCGGCGGGATTCGTGGGCGGCGCGTGGCATGCTGAGCGTCGTGGAGCCCGAGATTACGATCCGTGTCGCCGACGAGCTGCTGATGTTCCTGCCCGCCGCGCGGCGGGAGGCCGTGACCCGGATGCCCCACGACGGGACCTCGACGCTGGGGCACCTCGTGGAGTCGCTCGGCGTGCCGCTGCCCGAGGCGGGGCCGATGACCGTCGACGGTGAGCCGGCCGGGCCCGCCACCCGGCCGGACGCCGGCGCGGAGGCGGACGTGGCGGCCGTCCCGCGCCCGCAGCCCGTGCCGCTGGAGCCGGGGCAGGTCGCGCCCCGCTTCCTCCTGGACGTTCACCTGGGCACGCTCGCCCGGCGGATGCGCCTGCTCGGCCTGGACACCGCCTACCACAACGACATGGACGACCCGGCGCTGGTCGTCCAGGCCAACGAGGAACGCCGCGTCCTGCTCACTCAGGACCGCGGGCTGCTCCGCCGCCGCGCGCTGTGGTTCGGCGCGTACGTCCGCGGCTCCCGGCCGGACGACCAGCTCCGCGACCTGCTCGACCGTTTCGCCCCCGTCCTGAGCCCGTGGACGCGCTGCACCGCCTGCAACGGCGAACTGGTGCCGGTCGACAAAGAGGAGATCGAACGGCACCTCGAAGCGGGCACCCGCCGCAGCTACGACGTCTACGGCCGCTGCGCCGACTGCGGGCAGGTGTACTGGCGCGGCGCGCACGGCGACCACCTGGAGGAGATCGTCCGGGAGTCGACGCGGCTGGTCGACGCCATTCGGGGTAACGATCGGACAAGGGCCGCCGTGACGGAGGGGAGCTGATCGCGATCGATCTCGTGGTCGTGGGCGCGGCGATCATCTCGGCCGGGCGGCTGCTGGGCGCGCAGCGGGCCGAGCCGCCGCACATGGCGGGCGGCTGGGAGCTGCCCGGTGGAAAGGTCGATCCGGGCGAGTCGGACGAGGACGCCCTGGTCCGCGAGTGCCACGAGGAACTCGCCGTCAAGGTGCGCCTGGGCCGCCGCGTCGGCGGCGACTGGCGGCTGAGCGACCGCGCCCTCCTGCGCGTCTGGACCGCCGAGATCGTCGAAGGCGAGCCGCAGGCCCTGGAACACCTGGCCCTGCGCTGGCTGGCCCCGCACGAGGCCTACGACGTCGACTGGCTTCCGGGCGACCGTCCCGTCATCGGCGCCCTCGTCCGCGAGGGCCTCTTAGGAGGATGAATACAAGGGCCTCCCGCCGCGCCGCGGGAGGCCCCTGTACGTCTCGGGGCGGTGGCGTCAGGTGATGCGGTTGGCGCCGGCGAAGTCGGAGCGGTCGGAAAGATTGGAGATCTTCACCACATCGCCGGTCTGCGGGGCGTGCAGGAACTTGCCGTCACCGAGGTAGATGCCCATGTGGTGCAGGTTGCTGCCGAAGTACACCAGGTCGCCGGAGCGCAGCTCGCCGCGCGAGACCTTCGTGCCCAGCGCGAAGAGGTCGCCGGTGTAGTGCGGCAGGCCGGACTTGCCGACCTGCGCGTAGGCCCAGACGACGAGACCGGAGCAGTCGAAGCTGCTCGGCCCGGCGGCGGCCCACACGTACGGGCTGCCGAGCTTGGTGAGCGCCTTGCGGGCCATCTTCGCGGGCAGCCCGGAGCCCTTCACGGTCGCGGTGAGGCCGGTGCGCGGGTCGCTGACGTGGGTGGTGGTCAGCTTGTCGAGCCGCTTCATCACCTCGGCGACCTTGGCCTTGGCGGCCCCGCGGGCCTGCTTGGCGTCGTCCCACGCCTTCTTGAGCTGGGCGGTCTTGGCCTCCGCGGTGCGCTGCGCGGCGTCGGCCTGCGCGATCTGCTTCTTCAGCGCGAGGACGGCGGCCGCCTGGTTCTGCGCGAGGTAGGCGCGGTCGGACAGCCCGTCCGCCGATCCGCCGGAACCGAAGAGCACGTCCGGACCGCCGGCCATGTAGTTCGCCGCGGCCATCCGGCCGAGCTGCTCGCGGGCCGGCTCGGCCAGGGTGCGCAGGCGCTGCGCCTCCGCGGTGGCGGCCTGCTGCGCCTTCTTGGCCTTGCCGAAGTCGACGCGCGCCTTGTTGAACTTCTCGGTGAGGATCTCGGCTTCCTCGTTCAGCGCGTCCAGGGTCTTGCGCAGGCCCTTCTCCGTCGTCGGGGTCGGGCTGGGCGACGACGCGGCGGCGAGCCGGAACGGCTGCGCGGCGTGTGCGGTGACGGGCGGGGCGGCGCCGAGGCCGGCCAGGAGCATGGTGACGATGGCGGCGGGCGCAAGGCGGCGCCGCCGGCGAAGATCCGGAGCCAAGCCGGTGTTCTCCTCTCCTCGTACGCCTACCGGGTTAGCTGACGGGTTCGGGCCAGGAGTCGCCCTACGACGTGCGTCGATTCACCCCAGGGGTTTGGGTCCCCGGTTCTCCCGCGATCGGGAGATTCGGCGTTCCGGCCGCAGCCCCGGGGGGAGGGGCTCCGGACGACCGGATCACGGGCAGATTACAAAGGATGAGCAAAGTTGGCCAATCGGGGCTCCTGTGAGAGCTGGTGCGAACGACGCGTAAAGGGTGGTACGCACCGCCGAGTAGAATGGATCGGTGCCGCGCGTCTGCGGCGACTCCCGAACTCTCACGCAAGGCGAACCCGCATGCCCATCTCCACGCGCGACGACCTCCGGAACGTCGCGATCGTCGCCCACGTCGACCACGGCAAGACGACGCTGGTCGACGCCATGCTCTGGCAGTCCGGGGCCTTCCGCGAGAACCAGGACGTCGACGACCGGGTGCTCGACTCCAACGATCTTGAACGCGAGAAGGGGATCACCATTCTCGCGAAGAACACCGCCGTCAAGCACAACGGGCTGACGATCAACATCATCGACACCCCCGGCCACGCCGACTTCGGCGGCGAGGTCGAGCGCGGGCTGTCCATGGTGGACGGCGTCGTCCTGCTGGTGGACGCGAGCGAGGGCCCGCTCCCGCAGACCCGGTTCGTGCTCCGCAAGGCGCTCGGCGCGCGGCTGCCGGTGATCCTGGTCGTGAACAAGACCGACCGTCCCGACGCCCGCATCGACGAGGTCGTGGACGAGACGTACGAGCTGTTCATGGACCTCGACGCCGACGAGGACCAGATCGACTTCCCGATCGTGTACGCGTCCGGCCGTGCCGGGCGGGCCTCGCTCGGCAAGCCCGCCGACGGGGCCATGCCGGACAGTGATGACCTGGAGCCGCTGTTCAAGGTCATCACCGAGACGATCCCGGCGCCGTCCTACGACCCGGACGCGCCCCTCCAGGCGCACGTGACGAACCTCGACGCCTCCAGCTACCTCGGCCGCATCGCGCTGTGCCGGGTGCACGCCGGCACGATCAAGAAGGGCCAGCAGGTCGCCTGGTGCCGGCACGACGGCAGCGTCGAGCGGGTGAGGATCACCGAGCTGCTGATGACCGAGGCGCTCGCCCGCAAGCCGGCCGACGAGGCCGGGCCGGGCGACATCATCGCGATCGCCGGCATCCCCGACATCATGATCGGTGACACCATCGCCGACGCCGAGGACCCGCGCCCGCTGCCGCTGATCACGGTGGACGAGCCGGCGATCTCGATGACGATCGGCACCAACACCGGGCCGATGGCCGGCCGCGAGAAGGGCACCAAGGTCACCGCCCGCATGGTCAAGGACCGGCTCGACCGCGAGCTGGTCGGCAACGTGTCGATCCGGGTGCTCCCGACCGAGCGTCCCGACGCCTGGGAGGTGCAGGGCCGCGGCGAGCTGGCCCTGGCGATCCTGGTCGAGAACATGCGCCGCGAGGGCTACGAGCTGACCGTCGGCAAGCCGCAGGTCGTCGCCAAGGACATCGACGGCAAGCGGCACGAGCCGGTCGAGCGGCTCACCGTCGACATCCCCGAGGAGCACCTCGGCGCCGTCACGCAGCTGATGGCGGTCCGCAAGGGCCGCATGGAGCACATGACGAACCACGGCACCGGCTGGATCCGGATGGAGTTCCTCGTCCCGGCCCGCGGCCTGATCGGGTTCCGCACCGAGTTCATGACCGAGACGCGCGGCACCGGCATGGCGCACCACGTCTTCGAGGACTACGAGCCCTGGTTCGGCGAGCTGCGCACCCGCCCGTCCGGGTCGCTGGTCGCCGACCGCTCCGGCGCCGCCACCGCGTACGCGATCACGAACCTGCAGGAGCGCGGGACGTTCTTCGTCGGCCCGACCACCGAGGTGTACGAGGGCATGATCGTCGGGGAGAACTCCCGTTCCGACGACATGGACGTCAACATCACCAAGGAGAAGAAGCTCACGAACATGCGCTCCTCCACCGGTGACGAGCTGGAGCGGCTCACCCCGCCCCGGAACCTGTCGCTTGAGGAGGCGCTGGAGTTCTGCCGCGAGGACGAGTGCGTCGAGGTCACCCCGACCGCCGTCCGCATCCGCAAGGTCGTCCTGGACGCCAAGGAGCGCGAGCGCACGCGCGCCCGCACCAAGCGGGCCGGCTGACCCGGAGAAGACCAGGCGTTACGGCGGACCGACGTTACGGCTGACCGCGGCGGACCGAGCTTTCCGGCCGACCGAGCGCCGAAGGGGACGGGGGCCGTCCGGTACCGGGCGGCCCCCGTTCGCATGTCCGGACCATGAAAAGACGGCGGCCCCGGGGATCGGATCCCCGGGGCCGCCGTTCGCCGTGGCCTGCCGTCAGGCCAGCTGGATGGTCCCGGTCACGTCGGCGGCCAGGCGGAGCTGGTCGCCGTCGCGGAGCGGGGCCTCCACACCGCGGGGGAGCCGCTCGCCGTTGACGAACGTCCCGTTGGTCGAACCCTCGTCGCGCACCCACGCCGTCCCGGACGGGTCGAGCCACACCGTCGAGTGACGCCGCGACACGTTGTCGTACTGCGTGAACGTGGCAGCCACCGGCGACTGGCCCGCGTCGCGGCCGAGCACCAGGTGCTGCCCGACGGAGACCTTGAGCTCACCCGTCGGGAACTGCACGCGCAGGACGGGCGTGCCCTTCTGCGGCAGCGGGCGCAGGCACGAGTCGCACTGCGCGGCGCCCGGGTTGGCCAGCACCGCCTCGCAGTACGGGCACATGAACGCCGTGCTGTCGGGCGCGGCCGGGCGCGGCTGGTTCTGCTCGTGCGGCAGCAGCGTCGCCTCACGCCCGTGCGGCGGCAGCGGAGGCTGGCCCCCGTGCTGCGGCTGCGGGGGCTGGCCGTACTGGGGCTGCTGCTGCTGCGGCTGGCCGAACTGGTGGTCGCCCCCGCCGGGCTGCGGGGCGCCGTACTGGTCCGGGGGCTGGTACTGCTGCTGCGGCTGGCCGTACTGGTCCTGGGGCTGCTGCTGGTACGGATCGGGAGCCGGCTGCTGCTGTTGCGGCGCGCCCCACTGGTCCTGGGGCTGCTGCGGCTGCGGCGCCCCCCACTGGTCCTGGGGCGGTTGCTGCTGCGGCTGCCCGTACTGCTGCTGGCCCTGCTGGCCCTGCTGGCCCTGCTGGGGCTGCTGCCCGTACTGCTGCTGCCCGTGCTGCCCCTGCCCGTACTGGTCCTGGGGCTGCTGCTGGTACGGATCGGGAGCCGGCTGCTGCTGTTGCGGCGCGCCCCACTGGTCCTGGGGCTGCTGCTGTGGCTGCGGCGGCCCCCACTGGTCCTGGGGCTGCTGCTGCTGCTGCGGTGCCCCCCACGGGTCCGCGGGCGGCTGTTGCTGCTGCTGCCCGTACTGCTGCTGCCCGTGTTGCGGTTGCCCATGCTGGGGCTGGCCGTGCTGGGGAGGCGCGCCGTACTGCTGGCCCCCCTGCTGCGGCCCCGGCGGCGGAGGTACCCGCTGCGGGTCGTATCCGCCCTGGCCCTGCTGCGGCGCGCCGCCACCGGCGCGCGCGAGGTTGGCCCCGCAGCTCATGCAGAGCAGGTCGCCCGGCTGGAACGGTTCGTCACAGACAGGGCATTTCAAGGTCGCCATGACACATCCCCCGAGCGCACCCCGGCGCGGTCGAGCCTCGACGTGAGGTGCTCCATGTCACCTCTTCGCGGGATCCCGATGTAGTACACCCGCCTTCCCTCCGGCCCTTCGTCCACGGACACCTGTACTCGGGGCCCTGTTCCTTCTCCAGTCTTCCCGACGCCGGCCACCGCTTCGTACCGTTCGCGTCCCAGCGGGGACAGCGGCACGACGCGCTGGTTGGCCGACCCTCTCCAGAGTAGAGAGCCGTCCCCGGGGTGTCGCCCCCCAGGGTTGAGCCGGTCGACGTACGGCCCCGTGATCACGGCGTCACACATGTCCAGGATCTCGCGCGTCTCACCGGTGCGCGAGAGCCGAGAGTAGACATATCCGCTGTAAATCAATATGTCCAACTTAATCGTCTCACGGCCGAGGGCGTCCCGCCACGCGCGGATCCCACGTAGCAGGGTAGCCAGCGCCGCGGGCTGCTGGAACGGCTCCCCGCCCGAGATGGTCACCCCGTCGACCGGTTCCGGCAGTGACGCGAGCCATCCTAGGACCGCCCCGACGGGGACCGCCTTCCCCGGGTCGGCCTCCCAGGTGTCACGGGACAGGCAGCCGCGGCAGTGCAGGGTGCAGCCCTGCGTCCAGATGCCCGCCCGGGTGCCCGGGCCGAGGGTGGTCACCGGATAGTGCGCCTTGGCGAGCAGCAGCGTCTCGCCGGGGCCCTCGTCCGCCGTACGTCCCGGGCTCACTGGAGGTCCAGATGGACGATGCTGCCCTCGCGCCGTATCCCGGTCACAGTGATCTTCTCGTCCGGGACGAGTTCCCGGTCGAACAGCGCGCGCGCCAGCGGGTTGACGAAGTGCGACTCCAGTGCCATCCCGATGCCGCGCCCGCCCTTGTCGAGCTCCTCCGTGCACCATCCGCGGAGCGTCTCGAGCGCGTCCCCCTTCACGACGAGGACGAGCCGGTGCTCCTCGGTGACCCGCCGGCAGATGTTCGCGAACTGCAGGTCGAAGATCTTGTGCGCCGCCTCGCCGGAGATGAAGTCGAACACCACGATGTTGTCGCCGAACCGGTTGAGCAGCTCCGGCCGGTTCAGGACCTCGGTGAAGTGATCGGCGACGGCGCCCTTGATCCGCTGCTCGACCTCGTCGTAGGACATCCCCGGTGTGATGTTCTGCACACGGTCCGGGGCGCCGTGGGCGGCGTCCCGGGTCGTGAGGTCCCGTCCCGGCACGAACAGGCCGAGGTTCGAGGTGAAGATCAGGATCGACTCGGAGAAGTGCACGGTGTTGCCGCGCCCGTCGGTGAGCCGGCCGTCCTCCAGGATCTGCAGGAACTTGTCCAGGATCCGCGGGTGCGCCTTCTCGATCTCGTCGAAGAGCATCACCCGGAACGGGTCCTCGCGGACGGCGTTGGTCAGCTCGCCGCCGGCCTCGTGCCCCACGTAGCCGGGCGGCGACCCGATCAGCCGGTCGCCGGAGCCCTCACCGGAGAACTCGCTCATGTCGAAGCGCAGGTAGGCCGACTCGTCCCCGAAGACCAGCTCGGTGATCGCCTTGGCCAGCTCCGTCTTGCCGGTGCCGGTCGGGCCGGCGAAGAACAGCACCCCGCGCGGCCGGCTCCCGGACCTGGTCGCCTGCGCGCCCGACAGCCCGAGCACCGCCCGCTTGAGGATGTCGAGGGTCTTGGTGACGGCCTGCGGCTGGCCGATCACCCGCTCCGGGACGCGTTTCTCCCCGTCCAGCACCCGGCGCCGCAGATGGCCGCGGCTCCACGGGTTGTCGAGCACGCCGAGCTTGTAGGTGCGGACGGCGTCCGGCAGGTCGGCGAGGTCGACGTTGCGCTCCTTCGCCAGCCGGGTCACCTCGATCATCGACTGCAGGGTGAGCCCGTCGGCCTGCTCGGCGAACGCGTCGCAGGCGGCGGCCGCCACCTCGTCCGATCCGACGTCGCTGACGCCGAAGGCGCGGGCCAGCAGCCGCGCGGTCTCCTGCCGGTCGCCGAGGTGCGGGCGCGGGATGGTGATCTCGCGGATGTTCTCGTTGTCGGCCGTCAGCCACGGCGGCAGATCGCCGGGCCGCTCCACCAGCCAGATGATCGGGTTGTAGAGCGGCTTCGGCCGCGCCCCCGTCACCCGCACAGGCCGGGCGCTGCGTGACAGCTTCGTGCAGAAGCGGAAGAAGTCGCGCTCGGCCGGCTCCAGGTCCGTCGGGGTCCGGGCGATGCGGGACGCCGAGTCGATCACGAACGCGGCGCGGACGTTCTCCTTCGGCCGGGCGATCGCGGCCAGCTGCCGGGTCAGCGCCTCCAGCGACGGCTTCTCGTCCGGCTTGATCTTGCCGAGCAGCGTCTCGGCCGCCTGCGCCGCGTCCCCGGCTCCCTCCGGGTACACCTCCAGACCGTCCACCGGGTCATAAACGATCATGAAGGAGGCGCCGCTGGACCGCAGCGTCTCCCACAGCAGCCCGCGCAGCGGCAGCAGCCGCGCCGGGCCCCCGCCCTCCTGCGGCGGCGCGAGGAAGCTGTCGTGGAGGTTCCCGGACAGCACGTACTGGGAGTGCACCGACAGTGTCGCGTCCAGCTCCCGGATGAACGGCGGCCAGCCCTGCAACCGCCCCCCGAGGGTCGGCGATTCAATGCTCATCCGTGCTCCTCCGTGGGAGGCGGCGCCCCCGTGGCCCCCGGTCCGCTCCGCTCATCCCGTCAACTCCACTCCGCTTCGCCGGTGCGCCCCCGCACCTCACTTGTGACGCTCGCGGGAGCGTTCGCGTTGCCCCGCACGGCTCCCAGTCTGCCGTGACTCCGCCGGAACGGGCAGCTCACGCACCCCGGGCTCCAGCCGCCAGGCCACGTCGGAGCGGATCCCGGCCTCCGCCAGCCGCTCCCGGGCGGCCTCGAACGCGGTGCACCACTCGCGCTCCCGCTCGACGTCCACCCGCCGGTCGTCCTCGCTTTCGGCGGGGCGCCCGCGCACCATCGAAGCCCGCACGTGGGCGGCGCCGTCCACGCGCATGCGCACGCTGTGGTCGGGCCAGGCGCCCTTGGTCAGCGTCACGGTGCCGTCGCCGGCGGTCAGCGTCTCGAACCCGGCCTGGACCTCGTACCCCATGTCCTCGAACGCGGCCGTGATCGAGTCGAGGACGTAGCGGCGCTCGGCCTCGGCCTGCTCGGCGGCGTCCCGCTCGGCCGCCCGCCGACGCTGCTCGTCCCGCCGCTCCCGGGTGCGGCGGTTGGCGTCCTGGATCCGCAGCCGCACCTCCTGCAGGACGCCCTCCGCCTCTTCCGGCGTCGCCACCCCGGCCAGCAGCCCCGCCGCCTCCACGACCGCCCGGCGCTCGGCGTCCTCCGCATCGGGCAGCAGCCGCGTCATGATCCGTTCGAGATGGTCCCGGACGTCGCCGGTCCGCGGTGGCGGCGGCGCTCCGCTCCGGGAACCGGTTTGTACGTCCGCCGTCAGCCCCTCGGCCGGGACCTCGAAGATCTGCGTGCCGACCTGGGCGGCGAGATGCTCGGACAGGTGCCGCTCGGCCTCGTCCAGGACGGGGTCGGTGGCGGCGCACCAGGCGGTCAGCTCCTCGGGGGACCGTTCGCCCGGGTCGAGCCGGCCCGGCAGCGGCACGTCCGCGCCGATCTTCGCGCGGGTCTCGGTGAGCGCGGCGATGCGCGCGTTGCGCTCCACGACCTCGCGCAGCGCCCGCTCGTGCGTCTCGGCCTCGGCGAGCGCCGCGGCCCGCGCCTCGGCGCGTCCGGCGGCGAGCGCGGCCAGCGCCTCCGCGCCCCGCCCGGCGAGGCCCGCGCCGCCGCCGAGGAGGCGGGTCATGCCGAGGCTGAGCACCACCGCGGCGTCCAGCGCGATGTCCGCGTCGATCCCGCTGCTCAAAGGGGTCCTCCGTTCGTCCGTTCCTGCCGCCAGCGGTGCAGCCGCACACCCGCCGCGAGGGCGTGCGCGGCGGGGGCGGCGACGAGGACGAGAGCCCACAGCAGGCTCGCGATGGAGGTGACCGCCGCGAGCAGCAGAAGGAAGAGGAGCAGCGGCACCGTCGCGGCGATGAGCACGCACCCGCAGCCGCGCCGCCCGGTCCGCTGCGCGGCGCCCGACATCGTCTGGGACGCCGAGGACAGCCCGCGGCCGCCCGCGCCGAGGATCTCCGAAAGGATCCCCCACGGCCCGTGGGGGAGGTAGTCCTTGCCCTGTGCGCGCGCCAGGAGCACCTCGCCGCCGCACTGAACCGCCCAGGCGAAGACAGAGAGGGCCGCCAGGACGCCGAAGGAGATGCCCGAGGAGGAACTGTGCAGGCCGACCGACGCCGTCCCGTCGTCCTCGCCGCCGCCGAACAGGGAGCCGATCACCCAGCTGCCCAGCAGCCAGAAGAGCAGGAACGGCAACGTCAGCGCGACGGCCTTCCCCGTGGCCGCGTTGCGCCCGGCGAGCCGCTGCCGTTCGCGGTCGGCCCGGTGCGTGCGGAGCGCCTCGTCCCGCTGCTCGGCGGCGTGCCGTTCACGCGCTCGCGACTCGCTCGCCGCGACGGCCTCGGGAGCGGCGCGCGTCACGGCGAGCAGCCGCAGCGGGTCGTCTCCGGCCCCGTCCGCCATCCACGCGAACCAAGGGACGGGCTCGGGGGCCGACGCGCGCGCCCGCGCCGCGCCCTCGGCGATCAGGCGGTGGCTCTCCGCCGGACGCGCCGCCAGGGCGAGCAGCGTGAGAAGAACGACGGGCGGGTCCTCCGCCCCGGCGTCGGGCAGGCGCCGGGCGAGACCCGGCGGCGTGGCGCCCTGCCCGCGCAGCCAGCGCGCCAGGTCGTTCCACGCCGACGCGTGGGCGCGCCACTGGTCGTCGACCCGGCCGAGGTCCTCGCCGCCCTCGAACCCCGCGAACACCCGCAGCAGGCCGTGCTCCCACAGCCCCCGCCCGATGAGGCAGGCGGTGCGGTGGTCGGGATGGCGCCGGTCATCGGCCAGGGCCGCGAGGCCGGGCAGGTCGGCGGCGGTGACCCGCCGGCCGAGGAAATGCGGGGGCATCGCCGGGTCCAGCCACCGCACCAGGTGGACGAGCTTCACATCGGGCGGCAGGGCGGTCATGAGGTGGTCGTCTACGAGCGCGATGCGGCCGTCGTCCGGGACGTCCGCGAGCCACTCCCGCAGGCTCCGCCACGCTTCGCCCGTCTCGCCACGCCCGAAGAAGTACTGAGCGGCGTGGTCCCAGTTCTCGACGAGGGCGCGCGCCAGCTCGCCCCTGTCGGTGTAGCGCCGCCCCCTGAACGGCAGCCCGCCACCCGCGGGGACGGTCTCTTCGGCGACCTGCGGTGAGCCCCCGTCCAGCCATGCCTGGACCTGCTCGCCCGTCCACCTTCTGCGCGGGTCCCGGGTCAGCAGCCCCTGGCAGAGCAGCCGCAGCCTCGGGTCGGGAACGTCGTCCGCCCTGACCGGCCGCGTCGCGAGATGGTCGACCACGACCGTCTCGCTCAGCCCCTGGAACGGCGCCCGGCCCGTCGCCAGCTCCCGGACGATCATGCCGAGCGACCACCAGTCGCGCGCGGGCGACACCTGGCCGGACAGCGACTCCGGCGCCGCGTAGGCCAGCGTCCGCGACGACGAGGCGAACACCACGCTCTGGTCGAGGACCTTGCTCAGCCCGAAGTCGGCGATCGCGAGCCGCAGCGGCTCCCTTCCCAGCACCAGGACGTTCTCGGGCTTGAGATCCCGGTGGACGATGCCCGCCCGGTGCAGCGCCGTGAGGCCGGCGGCGAGCTGCGCGGCGACCTCGCCGGCCGTCTCTCCGGGAAGCGGTCCCTCCTCCATCAGCGTCCGCAGGTTGCCGTCCGGCACGTAGGCGGCGACCTCGTAGTCGCGCCCGTCCGCGTGGCCCGTCTCCAGGACGCGCAGCACGTTCGGCGAGTCCAGCGTGGGCAGCTTCGCCCACACCTCCCGGTCGGCGCGGTATCCGCGACGGAAGATCTTCGCCACGTACTCGGCGCCGTGGTCGTCCCGGACCAGCAGCAGGTCGGACTCGGCACCCGTCACGGGCAGCTCGGCGACGACCGTGTACCGCTCGCCGAGCACGGCCGGCAGCCGCATGAGCGGACCCCCGGGAGCGTGCCCCTCCCGCCGGGTCTCCGCGGCCGGGCGCTGCCCGGGCACCCGCGCGTCCCGCCGCGTCGTCCCGGCATCCCGCCGGGTGTCCCGCGGCGGAGTGCCATCGAACTCGCCCACAGCCGTCCCGTCCAGCCCTTGTCCTCGATGGCCCGAAGGGGCCGCTACAGGAGACTTTAGAGCCTGGCCCGCGCCCCCGCCGGAACCCGCCGCACGGCGGTCCCGCATCGCGCGAGGACCGTTCGTGCGGCCGGGTCCCTACGCCGGAGTGCCGGGGCCGTGCGGCCCCGGCACCACCGGGCTGAGCGAACGGTGAGGACCGTTCCGGGGTCAGGCGGCCGGCGCGCCGGTCGGCTGCGCGGACCGCACCTCGGCCTGGCTGGGCTTGGCCGCCAGCCCCGGAAGGCCCGTGGTCGCCGCCCGCAGGCGGGTGATGGAGTCCGGCCCGAGGTCGCCCAGCATGATGTCGTAGGCGAGGTCGCGGACCGTGTCGGCGCCGAGCACCGAGTGGAGCATGGCGCCGATGGTCTCGGTGAGCACCCTCTCGTAGGCGTCGAACTGCACCGTCTCGGCCACCGCCGGGTTCCACTCCAGCTGGTCGCCCGCGGTGACGTGGAGTTGCAGGCCCCCGGTCACCGGGTCCACCTGGTCCAGATCGATCTCGGCGGCGACGTGGCCGCGGGCCGCCGGGGTCCCGTCCTCGGTGAACAGCAGCGCCGGGACCGTGAAGGTCACCCGGTCGGCCGCCTTGCGCGGGCGTGCCGCGTTGCCGCGCGGGACGGGCGGGACGTCGATGCGCTCCAGCTGGGACAGCATCCGGAACGTCGCCAGGCCGAGGATGCTGTTGAGGGCCAGCGCGGTCGCCCGGGTCACCGTCTCCATCTCACCGGGCTTGCGGGTGAGGTAGCCGCTGAAACCGTAGGCGATGATGCGCTCGCGGACCGGGGAGCGCAGGAAGATGCGCAGCCGCACCCCCGCGACCGGGAGCTCGAACTCGGTGTCGGCGTCGGACAGCTCGGACCGGACGTAGCCGCCCTCGGACCTGGTCAGCTTGCCGGCCAGGGTCAGCTCGCCCTCGTTGCCGTTGCGGGCGAGGGTGAGGACGTAGAGGTCGCCGTCCAGCTCGGTGATCACCTCGTCGCCGAGGACGACCGACAGGGCGCGCGCCGTCTCGTTCAGGCCGTGCAGGGTCCTGCGGGGCATTCGCAGCCGCAGCTGGTTCTGCGCCGTCACCCTCCCGTCGACGGTGCTCTCGACGTGCTCGACCTCCCGCTCGGCCTGCTTGCCGGTGTAGTTGCGCAGGCTGAACGCGACGACCTCGTTGTCCGTCCGCACCCCGCACGTCGCCTTCAGCGCCTTCTTGGCGCTGAGCGGGTACGGAAGATCCTGCCGGACGTTCTTGGTCGCGTCCACGAACACAGGGACGTCGTCGTCGAAGAGGCGCCGGACGTAGAATTCTTCCTTGGTTTGTGCTGGCACTGCTGCACCCTTCTCCGTGTCCTGCCGCCGGCCGCGAACGGCCGGCGGTAACGTCGGCACCCGGCCGCTTCCGGCCAGGTGCGGCACCGGTGGCACTGGTCCGGTGTCCACTCCTCACCCCTTAACCGTTTCGGGCCAGGTCGGATCGGCAAGTACCAGAGAATCAGACGAGAGCGTCCAGGCCAACGAAACGCAAAGAAATACGTGCGAGTCGCCCCACAGCCGGGACGGTCATGCGTGACACACGGGGGCGGCACACTACAAAGGAGACCTGATGCACCAGTTGAGCGACTACGTACTGGCCGTTCGGACGACCGGTTCACCCCCGGCGATCGAAGGGATCAAGTCGGTCGACCTGGTTCCGGGCGAGGACGATGACGTGATCGCGGCGACCATGGCCGGGCTGCGGGCGAGCGGCCTGACCGCGGCGGACTTCCGATCCCGGGTGATCTTCCTCGCGCCCGAGAGCCCCGACTGCCTCATTCCGTACGCGGCGCTGTGCGGTTTCGCCGGCCGCCGCGTCGACGCCTACGCCGGCGGGACGGTCCTGGAGTTCTCCCGGCTGGACCCGAAGGGCGAGGCGTTCCCCGACGCGGGCCGGCCGCCCGGGCACATGATGTGGGGCCAGGTCGGCGGTCCGGACGCCGAAGGCGTCCCGACCGTGCAGGTCGGCTCCGGCTCGCAGCGGCTGGTCGCGCCGGAGGCCGCCACGGTGATCCGGTACGCGGCACGGCTGCGCATGGTCCCGCCGGAGTCGGCGAGGGACGCGCTGGCCACCTTCGTGCTCGTCGCCGCGCTGCGGCGGCGGTCCGACGACCGCTTCCCCTACCTGTCCACCGGAACCGAGCCCGTCCCCATCGTCAAGGACGATCCGGCCCAGGGCGTCGACCTGGAGAAGCTGCGGCGGGAGGCGGGCAAGTACCGCCAGGAGCTGCGGGCCGGACGCCGCGCCGCCGACATCGTCGCGCCCCTGCCCGTGTCGCCGCACAACCAGCGGATCGCCGAGGCCAAGGCCGTGGACGTCCGGAAGGTGCTGACGCGGCTCGGGTCCTCGTCCGACGACGAGAACCTGTGGCACTGCCCCCGCCCGCGACGGCACAGCAACGGCGACGAGAACCCCTCGATGAAGGTGTACGGGGACAACCGCACCAGATGCCACCGCTGCGACGCCGAGAAGGTGGGCCCGATCCGGCTGGTCGTCGACGTGCTGGGCGTCACGCCGGACGAGGCCGCGAGCTTCATCCTGGACTCCGACCGCGTTGTGGACATGCGCACCGCCTGAACGGTCCCGGACGGCCGGGGGCCGTCCGGGCAGGGGGAATCCGATGGCCGATTCGCAGGGCCGCGTGAACGTGGTGCTGCTGACCGTGGATGGAGCGGACGTGGGCCTCGTTCACCGCAGTGTCCTCGATCGGGTCGGCGAGATCGCCGGCCGGCTGGGCTGCCGCAGCGCCGTGGCGCTGGGCAGCCCGCCGGTCTCGTTCGCCGGTGCCTGCATGCCGCGGCTGCGGCGCGACCTGGAGCAGATCATCGCCTTCGCGGACGCGGCCCGGCGCACCGGCTGGGTGCTCGGGGAGATCGCCGTCGCCCCCGGCGACCGGGCGATGCCGGTGATGGACACCGAGCAGGGCAGGCTCTGGGTGCATCCGGTCCGCGGCTTCGAACTGCACGGGGAGACCGGCGTCCGGCGGGTCACCGAACTCGCCGACGTGCCCGGGACCCCGCGGCGCACGTCCCTGGGCCGCCTCATCGCGCCGCTGGCCGAGGCCGCGGCCCGTGCCCGGGTGCTCGAAGTGGGGGACTGGGAGCACAAGGGCGCGGTACACCTGGGCTGACGCGCCATGGGGCGCCGCCCGCCGCAGACGTGGCGGGCGGCGCCCCATGGCGTTTCCGCAGGGATCCGGCCGCCACCTCCGCGGTGGGCGTCACCGCCGCGGAGGCGGGCCGGCCGGTGGTCTGGGCGGCCTTGGGATCTCAGCGGTCGACGAGCTTCTCCGGAGCCGCGGACGGGCCGGTGACGGCGAACCGCAGCGCCGGCTGGAACTGCGTCTCCGGGTTGGCGATGAGGGCGCCGACCTGCCCCGCGGCCGCCATCTCCTCGGCCACCGCTCCCGGGCGCACCCCGAGCACGTAGTCGGCCTCCATCGGGCTCACCGCGGTGACGCACCCGGCGGGCAGCGCCGCGTAGGCCCCGAGGAAGACGCGGCTGCCGTCCGGGATCAGCGAGGCGAGCGCGCGGATGACGATCCGCGCGGCGGGGCCGGTGACGGTCACCGCCTGCATCTGCCCGAGCGCCCCGCGGATCCGGGCGATCTGGTCCTCGGTGACGACTCCGCCGGCCAGCAGGACGTCCGTGTCCGGAACCGTGCCGTTCCGCCGGCTGATCACGACCGAGTCTCCGACCTTCGAGACGACGAGCCCCCTCTTCTCCCGCGAGGCCGCGATCGTCTTGACGGCCCGGCGGGACGCGGTGAGGTTGGGGAACCCGGGGATCTGGCGTATGCCGTTCGCTCCGCAGACGGTGACCTGGGTGCCGTGGACGTGCACCTCGTCGATTGTCTCGTCGCGCATCAGCTCACCGAGCAGGTGGGTGCCGTTCAGGACGTGGTAGACCCTGCTGGCCATGGCCGGATCCCCGTCGGTGTGCTGGGTGAGCACCTCCAGCCAGAGTTCGGCCACCCGCGGGCGGAGCGAGGTGGCGATGCGCTCCGCGGTCGTCCACGCCGGATCCGCCACGGGCGCGGCCTGCGCCGTGGCGCCGTCCACCTCACGTGAGGTCTGCGCGGTCTTCGGAGCCTGCGCGGCCGCCGCGGGCTGGGCGGCCTGCCCGGCCGCCGCGAAAGGCGTGCTCGGCGGAGCCGACGACGCCCCTGCGGGGGGCGGAGACTGTGCCGCCTGTCCCGCCTCCGGGGCCGGCGTTTCCGGTGCCTGCGCGACCTTGACGTCCGTGGGGGGCTGCTTCGCCGGCGCGTCCTCGGGCTTCTTCGGCTTCCGCCCCTGGGCCTTCGGGGCGGCCGGCGCGGCGGCGGGCTGCCCCGACGCGGGCGGGGCGCCGCCGGCGGAGTCGTCCCAGGCGGAGAACAGCGAAGCCCAGTCGTCCTGCGGCTTCTGCTCCTCGGCTCCCGCCGGGGACTCCGGGGCGGCCGTGTCCGCCGGTGCCGCCGGGGCTGCGGCGCCGTTCACCAGGAGCTGGTCCTGCGCGGGGCTCTCTTCCGGCTCGTCCTCCGGCTCCTGGCCGACGCCGATGGCCGCCCAGAAGTCCATCCCGGTGGCGGGCTCATTTTGCGCTGGCATATGGCCGTTTCCTTTCTTCGTATCTGGCCGGCGGGAGGATGGTCACTTGGGATCCATGCCGAGGAGCTTCCTCCAGATGCCGCCCCGGCCGCTCGACTGCGTCGCCATGGGCTGGCCGAACACCGGATCCCCGGTGACGAACTGCAGGATCTCGCGGAAGGTCGCGTCCAGGTCCGGGCCGATCTGCAGGGCGTTCAGCCGGCGGTTGTTGGCCGCCTGCGTCCACTCCGGGTCCTCCGGGATCATCCCGACGAACCGCCAGCCCGGCAACAGGTCCATGACGTCCTCCGGGCTGCAGTCCACGTCGGTGCGGGCCCGGTTGAGGATGAGCGACAGCTTCTCGGGGTCGACGCCGCCGCTCCGGGAGTGCCGGGGCATGGTGATCGCCCCGAGCCAGGCACGGGCGGCCTCCAGCGTCACCCGGTTGGGCTCGACCGGGATCAGGATCGCGTCGGCCTCGGGCAGGATCAGGTCGGTGAACGTCATGTGGTAGAGCTCGGCGACCGGCGTGTCGACGAACACGTAGTCGAACGCCTGGCGCAGCACCCCGAGGATCCGCTTGTACAGCATCGCGTTGATCAGCGCCGGGTCGGCCATGGTGACGTCGATCGGCCCGAGCAGCGTGTACAGCTCGATGTCCGGGAGCCGCGCGAGATGCTCGCGCACGCTCATCGCCGTGAACGCCCCGTTGACCCGGAGCAGGTCGAGGATCGTCGGCGACTCCAGGTTCAGGTAGCGCGCGACGTCGGCCTGCTGGAAGTTGGTGTCCACCAGCGCCACCGACCCCGGCCGGCCGGCCGCCTGCAGATGCCTGGCCGCGTAGACCGACAGGTTCACGGCCGTGCTGGTCTTGCCCACGCCGCCCTTGGCCGAGGCGACGGCGATGACCCGTCCCAGCCTGGGGGCGGGCGCCGGGGCCGCGGCCGGTGCGGGCGGGGGCGTCTGCTGCGGGCCCGGCCAGGCGTTCGAGGACGGCTGGGCGTTCGAGGGCGGCTGGGCCGGAAGCGCGTTCTGGTCGTGCCTCGTCGCGGCCCCTGACTCGGGCGTCTGCTGCGGCGGCGCTCCCGCGACGGGTTGCTGCCCCTGGAGGGGCTGTTGTCCCGGCGCCGGCGCCGGCCACTGCTGGTTCGGAGCCGGGGCCGGAGGCGCGGGTTGTCCGGCCGACGGCGGCACGGCACCCGGCGCCTGGCCGAAGCCCTGCGGTTGCGCGGGAGCCGATGGCCAACCGCCGGCCGCGGGCTGACCGGCCGCGGGAGGCCGGCCGGTGGCAGGAGGTTGGCCGGTGGCCGGCGGCTGGGCCGCCCCGAAGGGCTGGCCTGCCGCGGAAGACTGGGCGGCGGCCGGAGGTTGGTCGGCGGCCGGCGTCTGGGCAGGAGGGGTCGTTCGGGGCGGCGCCGGCGGTTGTGCGGGAGCCGGCGGCGGATCGGGCTGTGCCTGCGGCGGATCGGCGGGCTGTGCCGGCGGCGGATCGGCGATGCCGAAGGTCGCCAGCAGGTCCGACATCTTGAGCTGTCTTCCGGTGACCTTCACTCCCGGGTCGAAGACGTCGCCGCGTTCGGCGAAGTATCCGTGCACCAGCACGGTGAACCCGTTGCCGGCGAGCCCGTTCGCAAGGACGGCCACCCCTGCCCCCGGGAGGTCCTCGACGAAGCCTGGGGCGAACATGAACGCGGCCGGCGAGCCGACCCGCCCACTCCTGGACAGGTCGCGAAGTTCCGCCGCGGAGGCGGCCTCGAAGACCGAAGAGAACCGGCCGGTCGCCCGCAGGCTGCGGGCGACGCCAGGATCCCCCGCCACGACGAGGTTCGGCGCAGTTGCCATCACTCAGTGTCCTCAGGTGCTCTGGTTGTCACCCGGCCGGCGGACCGGCCGGAGTTTCTCTATAAGCGACTGTGCGGACAATGTCGGCTGCCGCCAGCCTCGGATGCCGGACTGTCTCCCTGAGAGCAATCACAACCTGGGAGATGACACGCATGGCCAACCTGAGGGCGGCGCTCGGGCGACTCACCGGGACCAGCCGCGCGGGTCGTTCCGAGGCTGACACGGCCACCATGTGGACCACTCCGTACGCATGGCGGACCGCCGACGGCATCTACGTCGGCTACAACGGCGAGGTGTGGATGTACCGCACCGTGCGGCTGTCGCCGATGAAGTGGGAAGACCCTGCGGAACAGCTGTCGATGGCCGCGCCGCTGGCCAGGCTCCTCGGTGACCTGGGCCGGACCTCCCGACAGCCGGTGGGCGGGCTGGCGACGCTGTCCAACAACCGGAACGTCCACCTCGTCTCGATCACCTGGGACGACCTCGTGACGCCGCCGAAGGAGAACACCGAGGAGCTGCGCGCCTACCAGGCCGGCGCCTTCGGCTTCCTGGCGCCCAAACGCGTCCTTTTCATCGGCGTGGAACTGCGGTCGTCGATCATGGACAAGGCGTCCCGCGCCGGCAAGGGCTCGGGCTCACAGGGGGCCATGTCGACCGTCCAGGCGCTGACGGACCTGGTCAAGGACTCCATGGCCGACGACACCCCCGATTTGTCCGACTATGTCAAGGATCAGGAGCACATCGAGTCGATCTTCAAGCGGGCGGACGCGCAGCTGCCGACCCGGCAGGAGATGGACCAGCTGGAGTCCTGGTACAACCTCGGGCGCGGCCCGGACGCGGTGATCGAGGAGATGCCGACGCGGCTCGGCGTCGCCGGCATCGGGGAACTGGAGATGGCCGCCGTCATGCGGTTCGACCAGCCGGTCATGCCGTCCCCGGAGGCCCAGTGGGCGCTGGACGTGATCAGCCATCCCGGCGACGCGCCGCACGTGATCTCGATCCGGGCCGAGCTCGAACCGGCGAACCTGACGCGGGCGCGGGCCCGCCGGGCGCAGCGCCGGATCATGTCCAACATGGAAGAGGAGCGCAAGACCCAGGACCTGGAGAAGGTGGAGCTGTCCCAGACCTTCCAGCAGGCCAAGGAGGTCGAGGACTACCTCGCGAACTCCAACCAGCCGATGCTGGCCAGGTGCAGCTTCATCATGGCCCGGGAGATGACCGAGGCCACCGAGACGTACCTGGAGTTCCTCAACCAGTACTACGGGATCCAGATGAAGGCCCTGGAGCACCGGCAGATCCAGGCGCTGGAGGAGACCCTGCCCTGCTCCTCGGTCCGGGTGAACCCGTTCCTGCAGGACGTCAACGTGCCGATGGTCTCGCACGCGGGGCTCCAGGCGTTCTCCGACCTCGGTGACGACGCCGGGGTCTTCGGCGGGCTCATCGACCCGGACGGCACGCCGTTCTTCGTCGATCCGCTCGGCGCGCCCCGCAAGAACCTGCCCCCGGTCTTCGGCATCTTCGGGGACCCGGGCAGCGGCAAGACCTTCTTCGCGCAGTCGGTCGCCACCCAGTCCGCACTGAACGGCCTGCCGGTGATCTTCGTGAACCCCAAGGGCGGCGACTCGCTCTACGGGATGGTGGACTACGTCCAGCGGCTGGGCATTCCCGCGGGGCGGGTGTCGATGTCGGCGCTGGAGGAGTCCCCCGGGGCCTTCGACCCGTTCCGGTACGCGCCGCCGACGATCGCGGCCGAGATCGCGAACGTGCACATCCTGTCCGCGCTGGACGACTCCCGTGACGGGCTCTCGCTGTCGGAACGGCTCGCGCTCGGTTCCGGACTGAAGCGGGGCGCGCTCAACGGCGCACGCTGCGTGTGGGACGCCCTGAAGTTCGTCCCCGGCGACGACGCCGAGCGGGTGCGCAGCCTGGTGGAGCAGCAGATGGAGGCGTCCTCCATGTTCTCCCTCGGCATCGCGCTCCAGCCGCTGCCCCGCCTGGACATGTCGCAGCGGCTCACGCTGGTCGACTTCGACCGCGAGCTCGGCCTGCCCGAGGGAAAGACGCCGAGCGAGTACTCGGTGTCGGAGCGCATCGCGCTCGCGGCGGTGCGCCTGGTCATCCGGGCCTCGCTGGAGATCCTCATCGCCAACCGCTCCGGTGTGCTGATCGTGGACGAGGCGTGGACCTTCCTCTCGCAGGCCGAGGGGCTGGCGTCCCTGCAGCGCATCTCCCGTGAAGGCCGGTCGCTGAACATCATGCCGGTGTTCCTCACCCAGCGGATCGCGGACGTGGTGACCAAGGACCTGGAGTCCTACCTCAGCCGGGTGCTGGTCCTGAAGCTGAACGAGAAGCGGGAGGCGGAGACGGCGCTGAGCCTGTGCGGTCTGCAGCCGACCCCCGAACGGCTCGCGCAGATCCGCGAGTTCGGCCCGCTGCCGGCGGAGAACGGCAAGCCGGCGCGCTGGGCCCGTGGCATCTTCCGTGATCTGTGGCAGCGGCACGCCCAGGTCGTGCTCGGCCCCACGCCGCCCGAGGCGGCCGAGGCGTACAGCACCAACCCGGAGGACCGCCGCAGACGCGAGGAACAGCGCCAGGAGCGGGAGGAAGCCGAGCGGGCCGAGTACGAGGCGGCCGTCGAGGCCGCGACGCGGATGGAGCAGGGCGGTTCTCCGGCACCCGCTCCGAACGGACAGGACGTCACAGCGGCGGCGCACACGGGGCACGACATCACCACCGCGCCGCAGGCGGGGGAGGAGCAGAATCAATGGCTCGTCGGCTGAGGCCAGGCCCGCCCCGCGGCGGCGACCCGCGGGGGGAGGCCCGCTCCGCTGGTGCGGCGCGGGGGGGCGCGAAGGCGGCTCGTGAACGTCCGCGCCGCGGACGGCAGCTACTGGTGTGGCTGCTGGCCGCGACCGTTTTCGGCGGCCTGGCCATGCTGTCCGGTCAGGGGAGTGGTCTCACACCTGGCAACACGCCCGGCAATCAGAAGCCGCAGGCGTCCGCGTCCGCACCGGCGTCCGCGCCCGCCCTGTCATCTGTGCCCGCGCCGGCGTCCGCACCTGCACCGGCGCCCGCGCCGGCGGCGCAGACCGGGACCGGCGCCGGCGGGCGCCTGCTCGCGGCGGCCCAGAGGCCCATAGAGGACGACGGCAACGGGGGCGGCGACGCCTGTTCCGTCTACAACGAGCAAAGGGACTACCTGCCGTTGCACCGGTGGACGTCCTTCGAGCTCTTCGTGGTGGACAACGCCCGGATCTTCAAGACCCAGCGGTTCGTCTCGATGATCGCCAGCCTGATGTTCATGGCGGGGGGCCTCTGCTGGCGGATCATCGGCTCGCTCATGGGGTTCGGCTACACGTTCGACATGATCTGCCAGCCGGACGCGGCGAAGGCGATCAACTCGGTCTTCCGGACCTTCTCCCTGTACGCGGCCTGGTTCTTGATCCCCTCGTGGTTGTTCGTCCTGGCGGCGGTGGTCAAACGCTGGACCAGCGGGGCCCGCAAGGGGCCCGCGTCCGGGATGCGCCTGATCGCGGTCTTCCTCGCCGCGAACGGTGTGATCTTCTTCATGGGCGACCAGGCCGACCAGCATCAGGACAACCCGACGGCGCCGTACACCGCGCCGTGGGCGGCCACGACTGTACAGGGCTGGTTCGGCACCGCGGCGGACTCGCTGAACAGCCTGCAGCAGCTCGGGAGATTCAACGACGGCACGGATACCAACCCCGTGTTCTACGACAACCACTCTGAAGCCGGGGCCGGCCCGGTCACCTGCGCGAAACTCGACAAGACGCTCTACGAGCAGTACTCGAACGAGAATGCCGGCACCACTATCGGTGACGACGGCAAAACGGCCATGGCCCAGGTGAGCAAGATGTGGGAGATCTCGCTCGTCCGCTCCTGGCAGGCCGCGCAGTTCGGCGAGGGAACGAAGAAGTTCCCCTCTCCGGCCCATGCGTCATGCCGTTTTCTCGAAGCCAAATCCGACGTCGGCAACGACAAGAAGCTGATCGCCTACGACCTGTCGACCGGTAACGAGCCGGGTACCACCCAGCCGAGCATGGCCCGCGGGTACTACATCGACCCCGGCGCGGACGAGCAGATGATCTTCATCGCCTGGGGCGCCTGCAAGGGCCCTGACGGCGGAAGGTACGGCGACGACGGCGACGACGACGGTGGGCACACGATCCTGCAATGGGACGCGGCCACCAAGATCGCGGATAAGTCGAAGGCCTGCAAGAAGCTCTTCAGTGACATCTCCTACGAAGACGACAAAAGCGGGACCCAGTTCAGTGTCGCCGGCATCGACGTGCTCTGTTTCATGTGTGACAACGGCACGATGGGCCCGTTCTACTTCAACGGCGATGATGAGCTCAAGGACAAGCTGGGAGATTGCTACTCGACCAAGCCGGAATGCCGTGCCGACTGGAACTTCGCCTCCGCGTGGCTGGGCAAGAACCAGGCTCAGCGGCTCACCCAGGGCCTGATGGCGATGATCGTCGCCTTCGTCTTCCTGTTCGTCATGGGACCCATGGCGATCGGTATGACAGTTTCCAGTGTGGGCTTGGCAGGCCTGGTAATGATTTTGCCGATCACATTACTGCTGATAGGCGCGGGCCTGCCACAAGGCATGCGATTGCTCAAGCTCACCGGCGCGGCGGCGGCGGGTGACTTCCTGTTCACCTTGGGCCTGACGTTCATGGTGATGCTCACCGACACCACGTATCAGGCCGTCGAGGCGACCACCAACGACGGCACTCCGAACTTCTTCCAGCAGGTCGCGCAGGGCGCGGCTCCGCTGGTGGCGCTGTTCCTGTTCAGGAAGATCAGCAGGATCCTGAGCCTCGGGGACATCTCGTCCACCACCGGGGCAACGGGATTCGCCTCGGCCATCATCCTGAAGAGCAGCGGCGACCGGAGGATGGCGCGCAACCCCGGCCAGCAGGTGGGCCAACGGCTCGGCCGGCTCGGCGTAGGCCGGGCGCGGCTGGCCGCGCTGGACGAGAAGTCGCTGCAGCGGCGCCTGGTCAACAACCGTGCGACGCGGGCGGTGGCAGGCGTCGCCAAGCGGGGTGCGCAGCGTGCCACCCGTCCGATCACCGACTGGGCGCGGGACCGGTACGACGGCACCCGTGCGCGGCTGCAGCGGGGCGTCAACAACCTGCAGCGGAAGGCCGCGTCGGGTTCGCCCGCGCAGCGTGCGGCGGCGTACGCCGGCCTGACCGCGGGCCTGGCCGGCCTGACGATGGTGGCGCCGCCGGCGGTGCTGGCGACGCTGCCGCTGATGGCCTTCACCGGCAGCGCCGCGGCCCTGCGCGGAGGTCAGGCCGCCGGTGGCCTGATCGCCGGCGCGCGCAACGGCGGCCCGAACGGCGACGGGTCGGGCACGCCGATCTCGGCCGCCGGCATGCCCACGGCGGCGAGCGCCCGGACGGGCCTGCGGCAGGCCGACGACTGGCATCGCAACATCATCCGGGTCAGCGACCCCGAGGAGCAGCGGCGGCTGGAAAGAGAACACACCGAGGACGGCCTGAACATGCATCGGGCCCGGCTGTGGGGAGCCGGGATGCACGGAGGGCTCAACCCGGAGTTCACCGGGTTCGTCAACGACGAGGAGAAGATGCGGGCGCTCGCCGACGCGGCGAACGCGATGGGACTGAACCCCAGTCAGCTCCAGGTCAGCAACCAGGGGCTGATCGCCCCCGATGTGGAGTTCGTGGGCGGGCGGCCGCAGGGCCTCACCGCCGAGCAGTTCGGCCAACTCGGGGCGTTCTTGATGCTCCCCCCGCGCGACCGGCGGCCCCAGATGACCGCCGACGGGGTCCTGGAGACCAAGGACCAGCAGATCGCCCGGATGACGGCGCAGGTCAGGGAACGCGGCTACATGACCGATGACGGCGAGATCGTCAACATCCTCGAAGCCAACGGACTCGACACGCGCATTCCCGAGGTGAGGGTGCGGGTGGAGCGCTGGCTCGATGGGGGCAAGGACGAGGAGATCTCACGCATCGTCGTCGCCCCCCGGCGGGGGGAGACCGCCGCCGTGGAGATGGCTCGGAACTGGGCCGCTGACGTCGATATGCCGACCCCCGACGTCCGCAACCTGCGCGATCTGGGGGCGGTGAGCGGCGTGATGCAAGCCGCGCAAAGCGAGCTGGACTTCAACAATATTCGTATCGATCTGCCGGACGGCACCGCCACGTCGGCCGGAAATATCCAGCGTCAGATCGAACGGGAAGTCCAGTCCATGCTGATGAACGCCACGGAGACGAAGAATCTGCACGACGCGCGCGTTGTGCTCGCCCCAGAATTCTTCAATGCGGAAGAGATCCGTCTCACCGCGGAGTACCAGGACTCCGCCCAGCGGGTCGACAGGCTGAGCGCGATGTTCCGTGATGCCGTCGACGCGTCCCGGACGGCGCGCGGAGTCTGCGATCTGCGGGTCCAGATGGCCGATCCGAGCACCATGATCGACACCGACGAGCTGGCGCGGCTCGCCGACCAGATCGGCAGGCAGAACCAACAGGCACAGCAGGAATGGCATGAGGAGCTCGACAGGCTGATCGGCGCCATCTCCCAGACACCACAGAACGCCAATGGCGCCGGCGCCATCATCGAGGACCTGGATCGCCTCCGGCAGTCACTCGAAGGCCATGCGCGTATGGAGCGGGCCGATAATGACGTCGTGCTCAACCGGCTGGAAGACCTCCAGCAGTCCCTGCAGGCCAGCAGGCGGATGACCCAGGTCGACCCCCGGCTGGCGGCGAACGCCAACACCCCGGTCGACATCCGGAGGGTGCTGCGGGACATGTACCAGGACGAGATGTCCAGGACGTAGCCGGAAGCCGCTGACCCGAAAACAGTACCGGCCTCCACTCCCGTCACGGGGGTGGAGGCCGGTCGATGTTGGCGCTGCGCGCTGTTGCGCGCTGCTGCGCGCGGCTCAAACGACGCCCTCGCAGGGGTCGACCGCGTGCTTCTTGGAGCAATCGGCGAACCGCTGAAGGTACGTCGTGACCGTGTTCTTGAACTCCTGCGCGGAGGAGATGATCGTCCAGTCGTACTTCTCCACGCCGAAGGTCCGGTCGAACTTCAGGATCGTCCCCGGCGAGTTGGCGCCGAGGAGGTTGCCCTTGACGGTCCCGTCGGGCACCTGGAGCTTGAACGTGGTGGCCCCGCCGGTGCCGCCGATCTGGGTCGGATTTTCCATCCCGACCGCCTTGCCGGAGCCGTTGATGGTCACCTTCGTGTACGTCCCAGTGATCTGACCGCCCTCCGGGTTGACCTCGAACTCCAGCATGGCGAACTGTCGGTCGTTGCCCGGCATGCCGTTGTCCACCGTGGCGATGATCTTGATGGGCTGGGCCGCCGGAGCGGTGGCCGAGGCCTCGGGACGGTGCACCTCGCTGTCGCTGTCCGAGTTCGTCGTCAGCGTGGCGAACGCCAGGCCGGCGAGCAGTCCGACTGCGGCGACCACGGCGCCGACGATGGCGATGAGTCGCAGGTTGTTGTTCGGCTTCGCGCTCATGGTTAATCCTTTCGGATGAAAGGCGCGCGAGGCCGGATGACATCCCGGCCTCTGCGCGCGTCTTAGGTGACGTGCGCAAACGAGGCCAGGACGGGCTCCGTTTGCTATGGTACCCATCAATTATCGCTCATAGCGCACCGTGATCGCAAGTCGACTGCTCGATGGATTCATATCGATGGGCTTTGTGAACGGATTTCGCGCCAAAAACAAACAGCCTCTCCCTGCCTGGTGCAGGGAGAGGCTGTTTGGTAGATAAGACCCCTCTGGTAAAGGAGAGATTTCTATCATATGGAGACAGTGGTCGCGGTTCGGGAATTACACCTTGCTGGGGTCGATCCAGCCGACCCAGAAAACGTCACCGGTGTAGGCGCGTTCCACCTTGGAGACGTCTCCGGTCTGGTTGGTGTGCACTTTGTATCCGTCGGCGAGTTGCATGGCCACGTGGCCGTCATGCGGCTCGACCAGATCGCCGGGCTTCGCCTGACTCAGTGAAATCTTGTGCGTCCAGCGGACGCCCAAGAACGTATTGGTGGTGGGGGCGTTGCTGCCCTTCGGGTACAGGTTCGGGATGGCGCCGCTGTCGCGGTAGGCCCGGGAAACAAAGCTGGAGCAGTCGGCCCAGCCGGGGTCGTTCCGCTTCCCGTAGCCGGGTTTGCCGGGGGTGAGCGAGGCATAGGGCCAGCCGAGGTGGGTCAGCGCCCATTTGATGGCCATTGCGGCTTGGGGGGTGCGGGCCTCCTTCACGGAGTCCACGCATAGTTGGTGGATGGTGAGCTCGCCAGAGTCCTTCCCCTTCCCCTTCCCCTTGTTCACCACCCCGTCGTGCAGAGCGTTCGAAGGGACGTCCTCGGGGCATCCGTCGGGTCCGACCGTCGTCTGGACGGTGCCCGGGTCTCCCGTCGTGCCCTCGCCGGTGGCGAGGGAGCCGATCAACTTGCCCGCGCTGTTGAACGGAGGAATGACGCCGCCGAAGAACCAGGCGTACTCGACGGCGACCTGCTCCAGGGGAAGCAGCACTCCCTCGGTGTTGCCGAGCCGCGACCATGCCTGGGTGGCGTCGGCGGCCACCGGCGCGCCGATCGGCTTCAGCGGGCGCAGCGCCAGCCGGGGGATGACCAGGGTGTCCTCGCCGACGACCGGTGGGGTCTCCTGGTTGGCCTCCTCCCGAGCCTGGTAGTAGTTGCCCAGGCCGCTGAGGTTGGCGCTGTCGGTCCCGTTGCCGACCAGGTCGGTGGCGATCTGGGCCAGCGAGCTGTTGAATCCGGGGGCCCAGGACCCGATCTGGCAGGCGGGATCGCTGCTCGGGTCCTTGATGTTGTGCGCCTGTTCCAGCGCCTCGAGTTTCGGCTGCCATTTGCTGTAGACCTCGTCGGCGGTGGGGGCCTTTTCCATCTTGCCGAACTCGGTGGCGTGCGGGGCGATGTCGGTGAGGAACTTGCGCATCACCGCAGTGCACTTCTCGGTCCCGTGGAAGCCGTTCTGCCCCGGCCCGATCAGGGAGAACAGTTCCAGGTCGGTGCCCATGGCGATGCTGATCTTCTGCCAGCCGCCGATCATCGGCTGGAAGACGCCCAGGTCGTGCGGGCGGTCTTCGGGTTTGGTCTTCTCCACCGAGAGCACCAGTTTGGCGGCGGCGGCGATGTTCTTGTCGACATCGCAGCGGTCCTCCAGGTCGGCCTCTTCGGCCTCCTTCTTGGTCATCGGGAAGACGCCCTGGCGCGAGTCCTTGCCGTTGTCGCACTTGTCGGTCTTCCATTTGCCGGCCCCGTAGCTGACCGACATCGCCTCGTTGACCAGGGTCTCCACCGCGGCGGCCCGGTTGTCCTGGACGGCGTACTTGAACCCGCCGCTGTCGTACTTGCCGCTGGTGACCAGGTACAGGTCCTGGATGCGGTTGGCCTCGCACCGCCAGATCGTGATGATCTTGAAGCTGATCGACCACGGCTTCTCCGGGTCGTCGGGCGGGGGCACCGCGCACGGCCCGTCGGGGTTGGCCGAGCGGTCCATGAAGATCCCCGAGGACGCGATCACCTTGCTCCAGTACTTGCGCGCGTTCTCCTGGTCCTTGGCGTTCCCGTCCGCCTTCCACTTGGGGCTCTTCGGGTCGCGGTGCACCTGCTCGGCCGTCTTGACCAGGGAGTACGCGACGAAGTAGGAAGCTTGGCAGGGATTCTGTGGATCGAGGAAGTGCGACCGCATCTGACCCGCCGCCGCCGGTGTCAACAGATACGGCCCGGTGCCCTGGTTGTCCTTGCCGCCGATATCGGGGTCGGGGTTCTCCACATCGCAACCCCAGGCGTACACGCCGGGGCGGCGGCCTTCTGCCGACCCGCCTTGTGACGGCGCGCCCTGTGCGGGCCTGCCCTGTGCCGGCCTGGCATCCGCGCGGGGGGCGGCCGACGGCGTCCCGGACCCGCCGGGCGTGTCGGACCCGGGCGCGATGCGGAAGGATGCGGGCTGTACGCCGCCGGCCGGGTGGTCCCGCGCCGCGGCCCGCATCTTGGTCATCACGCCGTCGACGTACTCCCACGCCGTCGGGTTGAAGTCACACGCCCCCGGGCACTGGCCCCATTTCTCCGGGTTGGGTCCCCAGCTCCCGGTGAAGTGGTCGACCGCGATCGGCTGCCACTTGTGGTACTGGTTCCACTTGCGCAGCACGTCCTCTTTGGCCCGCCGGTCCTGCACACTCGGCGGAGCGTCACACGCCCTGGTGTAACCCCCGTAGTTGTTCCAGGTGCTGGTGATGTACTGGTAGGCGCCACACGCGGTGCTCTGGCTCGTGCCGGCGCCGATGGTGTAGTTGCCGTTGGACTCCTGCATCCGCAGCGCCCACAGGAACCAGCCCAACTGGTGGCTCAGGTCTCCGTCCGGCGGCGCGACATGGTTACTGCCGGTGCCGGGCACGGTGGCCGCCGAGCCCTCACCGTCGACCCCCTGGACCGGCCCCGGCCCGGCGCCGACGGTGTTGCTGACATCGGTGTTCACCCCGCCGCCATTGCCGGAGCCGTTCCCGCTGGGAACCTCCTTGGACTTGCGCCCGGGGTCACGGTCGACGTTGTCGTAGGGGCTGTACCGGGCGAAGTCGGTCTGCGTCTTGACCAGACCCGCCAGGATCGTCCAGGGCACCTCGGAGTAGTCCTGCGCATTGCCCGACGTCTGCTCCGACGCCTGCTTCAGGATCCGCTGCCAATTCCCCGGGAAGTACTCGGAGACCTTGTTGTCCGAGGCCTGCTCCGGCTGCGACTCCGCGACGTCGTCGTCGACGTTGACGCCCAGGATCAGCGCGGCGATCAGGAGAATGGAGACCAGGACGGCGACGACCGGCAGAGTGACCGCGAGGAGGATCTTGAGCTTCCCGTGGTTCTTCTCTTTGCTCTTCTCAGAACCGTCGGCCCTGCTCTGACCGCCCTGGCCGGCTCCGGCCGCGTTCTGGCCGCCCTTGCGGCGCCGGAACCCGTCCCAGAACGATTTCGGTATCTTCTGCCCGATCTTGGACGCTTCCAGCTTGTCCAGCGCGCCACCGCCGGCGCTGGAGTCCTTGACCGTGTCGTACGCCTGGGGCGCGTACCGGTCGGAAACGGCTCGGGCGCCGATGTCGGCGGCCTGCCCCAAGAGGTTGAGGCCCTTTTCCGCCAGATTGTCGCCTTCTGGCATCGACGGAACGTACTTTGTCGGAAGACCCTTTTTCTCAGCGGCCTGGCGCAGCTTGTCCTCGGCGAAGTCGCCGGCCGCCTTCTTGAGCGCGTCCTTGCCGGTGGTCGGTCCGTTGCCGTTGCCGGCGGCCGGCGGCTCCGACGGCGAGCCGGTGGGCGGGTTCTTGAGGTCCTTGGCCAGCTGTGCCGCCTGCGCGGCGGCGTCCAGCATCCGCTGCAGTCCGAGCGGGTTCGAGGGATCGTTCTTGACCTGCCCGCCCAGAACCGCCGCGTCGCCGTACGGGTTCTTGCCCTGCCCGTCCGTCCCCCGGTCGTCGCGCGCATGCGCGGCGAGGATGTCGGAGACGTTCTCCGGTCGCTGGAACGACGCGCCGATGCGAGGGTCCGACCCCAACGTGGCGGCTTCCTCGGGCGAGAGCTCGGCCAGGTCGTCCAGCTGCTCACCCTCGGCCACCGGCCGCAGTTCGGCCCCGGCGGCCGTCGGGGCGGGTGGCTCTTCCGACGACTCGTCGAGCAGTTCATCGCCGTTCAGAGGCTGCAGTTCGACCGGCGGGTCGGACTGGCCCCCAAGGTTGCTGCGATCGTCCATCCAGGGCATCGGCCGCTACCTCTGTTCCGGTACCTTGCTCAGCTCTGCGGTCGCCCCCGACGTGGGAGCCGATCGATCATGACCGTCCGTCGGTTCGTGGCGACGGCAAGGGAAGGTCGTGCGCGGGGCAGGGAAGCGCTACTTCGCCCGGACGGCGTATCCGCTCCCGTCCGGCTCCACCAGAAGCTCCACGACGTCGGGCCGGGCCCCTCCGGCATGCGTGATCGTCGCACTGAACCGGTACTGGCTGTTTCCGGTCATCGAGGGATCCGTGACGCTGATCCCTTTCACCACCGACCCCTGCGGCATGGCCTTTTTGGCCGGAGGCCGGGTCGCGCCGACGAGGGGGACGTCCTTCCAGTTCCCGGTCACCGCGGCCTGGGCGGCGGCCATTGCCGCGTTCAGCGCGCCGGCGGGGACGACCGTCGTGCCGCCGCCGGTCATCGGGATCTTGGTCGCGGCGGTCGCGGTGAAGTTCTTCGCGGAGGGCCCCGTCGGGAGCACCTGTGTGGGCGTGGCGCCGGGCGTCGTGCTTCCCGGGCTGGGCGAGGCGCTGAGGCCGCGGGGATCCAGCGTCTGGACCTGGTAGCGCGGCGCCTGGCTCTGAGCGGTGGTGGTACCGGCGGAATCGTCACCGCTGAACACCGCACCGGCCACCAGCATCAGCACGATGCCTCCGACACCGGCCCACACGGCGATGTTCCACCACTCGGGCAGCTCGCTCTCGCGCAGGAGGCGACGCCGCCGGAAGCCCTGGCGAGCGTAGTCGGTCAACTTCGGCATGCCTCTGACCGTCGCCGACCAGGGCGTCCGGGCAACCCGCGGACGGCGACATGTAGCGAATTGTTATGGCGCCCGGAGCGCAACCGCGCACGGTCCCAGGCATGAGCGAGGAGGACGACCGTGTCAGGGGGCCGGCGATGCTGGCCGCGACCAACATGCTGAAGCCGCCGCCCGCGGTGATCGGCAGCCTGAACAAGAGCGTCACGCTGCCCCGTACCGTCCGGCTGACCACACTCATCGCGGTGGTCATCGGATCGTCGCTCGGCTTCCTGATCGCCTTCATGGTCCTCGGCCCGGGCCTGAACGCGCTGATGTACGGACCGGTGCTCGGCGGAGCGGCCGGCTGGTCGGCCGTCAACTTCTCCCCGCTGCGCGGGGAGTCGCTGGCCAAGTGGCTGGGGCTGCAGGTGAACGGGACCCGCAACCGGAAGCTCGTCGTCGACGGCCGGCAGGTCCGGCTGTACGTCGGCATCGCGCCGCTTCGCCGCACCGCCGCGGGCACCGTCCGGATGCTGCCCGGCGGTGTTCCGGTGGACGCCGTCAGCTGGGACTCGCGCGGTTACCCGCAGCAGAAGATGCCCGGTGCGGACCGGCTGCGTCCCCGCGGTCGCGGCGGCCGCGGGCTGAAGGCGTCCACCCAGTTGTCCAGCGGCCGCCGTCGCCCGAAGCGCAGGCGCTGAGCCGACCGGCACTTGCGCATCCGCGTGAGCGCCGCACGGTCCTGGCTGCAGCGTGAACAAATCGAGGAGAGACACAATGCCGGAACAGTCACCCACTCGTTTCACCATGGTGCCCGCCCGGCGTTCAAGCGAGCCGACCGCTCGCAGGCGGGCCAGGAGAATCCTGGGTGCGCTCTTCCTCGCGGCAGGCCTGAGCGTCGTCGCCCTGGTCGTCGCCTTCTCCAAGGGAAGCACTGAGCCCGATCTGTCGGCGGTCGACCCGCAGGGCCGCGACCTGGCCTACACCGCGGCGGTGAACTTCCTGGCCGGCAAGCAGCAGGACGTGCCCCACGCCGATACCTTCGACCCGCAGAAGGCGTCCGCGCAGACCCCTGGCAGGCGCGCCGCCGCCCTCGACTACCGGTCTCTGAACTGGGTGGGGTTCACCCCTCAGCATTTCGGTTCGGAGAAGCTCGGCTTCACCGATTTCGAGGTCCATCACTTCCTGGTCGTCATGAGCGATCCGGGACAGGGGGCCTCGCAGACCCCGTCCTCGACGCCTGGTGGCGCGGCGTCCTCGACGCCGAGCGGCACACCGTCCTCGACGCCGAGCGGTGGGGCGTCCCAGACGGGAGCGGCGGGCGCGCCGTCCCCGGGCACGACGCCCACCCCACAGATCACTCCGTCGATCAGCTCTGGGCCCACTCCGCCGACCGGGGGCACCGAGACGCCCGCACCGGTCTCGGACGTGCTCCAGCTGGACGTGCCGGTGCTGCTCGACACCTCGGGGCCGCGGCTGGCCGCGTCACCCGCCTTCTCGGTCTGGAAGAACGGGGCCGGCAAGCCGGAGGGAACCGGCGACTACACCAATTACTCCGGACTGACCGTCCAGGTCAGCGAGGAGGCGAAAAACCAGATCCTGCGGTGGGCGACGGCCTACGCCACAGGTGATTCGGCGGGCCTGCTCGCCGTCACCGGCGACCAGGACAACTCACATAGCTACCAGGGCCTATCCGGCTTCGGCCTGGCGAACTCCGCTCAGGCCGTACAGGTTCTCTCGGCGATCAAATCCACCGACGAACAAATCATCGTTCGGGTACGTCTCATGCTTGCCAGAACGGATCAAATCGGGACGGTTCCTGGAAAGAAGAACAACGTACAGCCGTTCACTAACTTCGCCGACTTCGACCTGCTGGTCGGAGCCAGTGGGGCTCAGCCACCGGTGCTCGCCTGGGGACCGGCCGGTTCCGCGGCGGATCTGGAGCCCTACTACAACGCACAGAAAAACTGACCGGGACCTCACAACATGGAGGTAATGAGGATGTCAGCTCCTGGTTTTTACCTGCTCGCGGCGCCTGTCGGAGACAAAGGCGCCAACAGTTTCCTGGACGACTCGCCCGCGGGCAAGGCACTGGTCGCGATCTGCGGCGCCATCGCCGTCGTCATCGTGGTGTTCGGAGTCTTCCGGATGATCAACGGCATCGGCCGGGGCAGGCCGGGTGAGGCGTTCAAGTCGCTCATCTTCGCCCTGCTCATCGGCGGGCTTCTGTTCAACCTCAATCTCACGCTCACCGGGGTCAACATGATGGGCGACCTCGTCGGCAAGGTCTTCTCCAGCGTCAACACCGTCAGCAACAGCAACAACTGAGACAGGCATCTCAGTGTAGGGAGTGAACATGGCGGACCCGAGGGGGCCGGACAGCAGGCCCACGGACTATGCCGGCGGCGGCTATGTCTTCCCCACCGTGGTCCTGCTGGTGTTCGCGGTCATCCTGGCCGTGCTCGTTCCGGCCCTCTGCGCCTGGATGCTCCTGATCGCGTTGCGCCGATTCCTGGCCCGCCGGGACTGGGCCATCGTGACGCTGTCGGGAGTGGTGGGGTTCGCCCTGCGGGCCAAGGAGAACGCGTACGCGTACGGCTACTGGCTGGCCAGCTTCGCCGACTTCGGCCCGGGTCAGCCCGGGAAAGTGCCCGTCACCGTGCTGCTGTCCCTGACAGCGGTCCTCGCGGGCTGCTTCGGACTGATCGTCGGCAAGGCCAGGGGCTCGGCGATCGCGGGGCTCGCGTCCTTCCTGCGCAAGAAGAAGAAGTTCGTCGACATTTTCGACGGCACCTGGTTCCGGCACAAGGAGCTGGTCGACGACCCGATCACTCCGCGGGACGGCCGGCGCGAGATGCTGAAGAAGCGGGTGTCCACACGGGTGACCGTGGCCGACATCTCCGCGGTGCACGGCCCGCACGCGACGGAGAAGGCCCGGAGGACGCCGTACAAGGCCAAGGCCGTCCCGCTCGGCCTGGGCGCCAGGGACCGGCCGGTGTGGCTGAGCACCCAGGAGATGGGCATGCACGGCGCCGTCGTCGGCTCCACCGGCAGCGGGAAGACCGTCACGCTGATGTGGATCATCGGGGCGGCGCTCGACATGGGCTTCGACGTCACCGTCATCGACATGAAGGAGGACACCGAGCCGGGCGGCCTGCGCGACTTCCTGCGCGCCTACGGGCAGGCGCACCGGGTGCCGATGCAGGAGATCGCCCTCGGCGACGACCGCCCGTCCTACTGGTTCAACGCGCTCGCCGGCATGTCCGCCGACGAGGCGTTCGACACCATCATGACGATGGTCGAGTTCGACGACGCGTACTGGCAGGCCCTGAACCGCAAGGTCCTGCAGCAGGTCGTCCAGATGTGCTACGAGGCCAACGAGATCGCGCCGGACACGTTCGGCCATCCCACCATGCTCGGCATCGGCAAGATCATGGAGCACGGCGAGACCATGAAGGGCGCCGTCAAGGAGCACGTCCTCACGATCGACCGGGCGCGCGGTATCGGCTACTGCACGGAGCGCTACACCAACGTGCTCCGGCCGTCCCGCGACGAGGGCGTCTCCGCGGCCAGCTTCGGCACCAAGCTGACCGGGCTGTACGACTCCGGCGCCGGCCGGCGCATCCTCGTCCCGGCCGGAGACCGGCAGATGATCGACGTCCGGAGGGAGGGGCTGACCTATATCGGGCTCAACTCCCTCGGTCAGCCCGACATGGCCAAGATCCTTTCGTCCTCGGCGCTGCAGCGCCTGTCGGTCTACGCCGCGCAGCGGATCCAGGGCCGTGCCCCGAAGGACCGGCCACGGCTGATCGTGGTGGACGAGGCGAACTTCATCGACCGGGAGATCGCGATGAACATGCTGTCGCGAGTCCGGTCCGCGCTGTTCAACATGATCCTCTGCACCCAGGGCCCGACGGACTGGATCGACAAGGACGGCGACGACTGGTCCCGGCTGACCCAGAACATCAACTGGCTGGTCGCGATGGCCCAGTCGTCCCCCGAGGCCGCGGAGAAATGCGCCGACTTCCTCGGCATGCGGGACAACAACAAGTTCAGCGAGCGCGTCGGCCAGGACGGGCACACCCAGAACCTGCAGGCCATGGGGGAGGAGCAGTACATCGTCGCCCCCAAGGAACTGCGCGCCCTCGGCACCGGTGAGGGTTATCTGCGGGTCAACAAGCCCGCCAGCCGGGTCGAGTACGTGATCATTCCGATGCGGAAGCAGGAGCTGGACCGCTACCAGCCGCCGGACCCGTTCGCGGTGCCGGCGCCGACCGCGCCCGGTCTCCAGCCCCAGCAGACGACGGGGCCGATGTGAAGGCCGTGAGAATGCCGCGGCGGCGGCCGAAGGACGAGGCGCCGCCGCCCGACGAGGCGCGGACGCGCCGGTTCGATCCCCTGGCGATCGCGCTCGAAGCCTCGATCATCGTGCTGCTCGGATTCGTCCTGGCCGGCCTTTCGATCGAGCTCCTCATCTTCCAGTACGGAGATGTGGTCACGTTCGACGCCGGAGACCTCATCACCGCCGGCGCGGCCGGTGTCGCGGCCGGCGCGGTGGTCCGGCTGACCGTGCGGCTCCACCGTCGATGGAAGAAGACGATCGGCAGGTACACCGCCGCCGCCGCGCTGTGCGCCCTCGCCGCCGCCGCCGGTGCCCTCGTGGTGATGATCCCGAGCGAGTGCCCCGGCGGGCTGTTCAGCACGGGACGGTGCGGGGTGCGCGAGGCGGCCGCCTGGGGACAGGTGGCCGGGCTCGGGGCGGTGCTGAACTTCATGGTCGCCGGCTTCGCGCTGGGGTTCTGGCGGCTCGTCCGGAAACTGGCGCGGGAGATCCGACTGGTGATCCGCGACGGGTCGGAGCAGGGCGTCATCTGGTTCAAGGCGCTGCGGAACATCCGGCGGCGCCGGGCGGGCGCGGAGAAGGCGGACGAGACGGCCCGCGGCCCCCAGGACCCGAAGGGCCGGCCGACGCCGCGCCGCGCGGACGCCGAGAAGGCACGGCGCAAGCGGCTGCGCGCCCGCGCCTGATCCGGGTTCCGGATACGAGCGTCCCAGGAGAGAGACAATGTACGAGGTCGGGCGGGCCGGAGCCTTCGTCTCCCGGCAGATGTGGCGCCACCGGACCGTCGGCTCGCTCTACGCGGCCGCGGCCGCGGCGCTGGCCGTCGCGGCGGCCGGATGCTTCCTGGGGCTGCTGGTCTTCGACGCCAGTGTGCCGCGGGTGCTGGCGGCGGTCGCGGGAGTGGCCGCGCTGGCGGGCTGCGGGTACGCGTGGATCCGCGCCACGCGGGTGCTGCGGCAGGCCCGCCGGTCCGCCGTCGGCGCGCGGTCCGAGCGGGAGGTGCGAGCGGCCGTCCGGCGCACGGGATCGATCGCGGCGGCGTACGGGCTCGTGCTGGGCAACCGCGGCGGCGACTGCGACACGGTGGTCTTCACCCGCGGCGGCGGGGCCGCGGCCATCGAGGTGAAGACCGGGCACGGTCAGGTGTCCGCCGACAACGGGACCATGCGGGTGGGGGCGCGCGTGCTGCACGGCGACCCCGTCCGTCAGGCGGCGAACCAGGCCCGGCGGCTGTCCCGGAAGATGGGCGGCAAGAGGGTGCTCGCCGTCGTCTGCGTGCCCGGGATGCGGAACCGGCCCTTCACCGCCGCCAACGGAGTGTGGGTGTGCTCGGCCCAAGACCTGAAAGGGGTTCTGGACCGTGCCCCGCGTGTCTTCGGAGCGGCCGAGGAGGCCCAGGAGACCATGCGGAATCTCTGGGAGGCGAGCCCGGCCTGAGCGGCCGGTCCGGGGCGTCGATGCGGGCTTCGGCCGCCGGCGCCCTGGGGGGTCACGGAAGGTCTGGACGCCAGACGAGCGACGCGACGACCAGCAGGACGCCCATGCAGGTGATGAAGAAGGTGAGGATGAAGGGGCCGAGGTCGAGGGCGCTGGGCCGCGGTACCCGGCCGGACAGGCCCCGGCGGATCGCCCCCACGGGGCCGCCCTTCTGGTCCGCACCGCCGCCGTCTCCGTCGGCGTCCCCGTCGAAGAACCAGGCGTTCTGCGCGGCGTCGGCGGTGCCGCTTTGATCCGCGGTCTCCCCCCAGGCGGCGGCCGGCTCCGGCTGGGAGACCCCGCTGGGCCCAGGCCAGCCGTGCGGCGCCGCTCCGGGCGCCGTCTCGGGCGCCTGCCCGTAGCCGGCGCCGGGCGCCGCGCTGTGCGCGACGTTCGGCGGGGCGCTGTAGGCGGCGCTCTGCTGCGCGCTGAACGGGTTGGCCGGCGGAGTGCCCTGCGGGGCGTTCGGCGGCGCGCTGAACGGGTTGCCCGGCGGAGTGCCCTGCGGGGCGTTCGGCGGCGCGCTGAACGGGTTGCCCGGCGCGGTTCCCGGCGGGGCGTTCGGCGGGGTGTTGAACGGGTTGCCCGGCGCGGTTCCCGGCGCGGCGTTGAACGGGGTGTTCGGCGGGGCGCTGGGCGCGGGGCTCGGGGGAGCGCTGTGCGGGGCGCCTGGCGGAGTGTGCGGGGCGCTGGGCGCAGGGGCCGGGGAAGCGCCGTGAGGGGCGCCAGGCGGGCTGTGCGGGGCGTTGGGTGGGATGTTGTGCGGCGGCCTCGCCGGGGCGCTCTGCGTGCCCGAGGGGGCGCTGTGGGGGGCGCTGGGGGCGCCCTGAGGCCCGGCGGCGGCGGTGGAGCCGTTGCCGGGCGTGCCCTCGGCGCCGGAGCCGGGCGGCGCGGCGGAAGCGCCCCAGGGGTCGGAAGGCGCCGCGGGCGCGGCGCCCGCCATGGAGTCCCAGGTTCCGAGCGAACCCCAGGGGTCGCTCTGCGCGGGCTTCGCCGCCTCCTGCGGCTGTTCGGGCGCGGGGGCGGCGGGCGTCTGCCCGGGCCCCGCCGCGGGCGGCGCGGCGGGCTCCTCGGCGGAGGCGTCGGTGTCATCGATGATGACCCACGGGGTCGTCTCCCCGACACCGCCGGCCGGCCCCCCGCCGGGCCGGCCCGCGTGCTCCCGTCCGTCGTTCATCCTGCCCTTCCTTCGAGTCGCCCAGGGCCGTCCGACGCGTCGACGATGGGCTGGAGCAGCTTGGCGAGGGCCTTCTGCTGGATCTGCCGCACACCTTCGCGGGACAGCCCGAGCCGTTCACCGATGACGCGCAGCGCCTGCTCCGGCTCGCCGTCCAGCCCGAAACGGCGCGTCAGTACGTACCGTTCGCGGGGGTCGAGCAACGGCAAGCCGCGGCTGCTGAGGGCGCGCAGGTCGAAGCGGAGCAGCACCTCCTCCTCGATGCTCGGGGCGGAGTCGGGGAGCCGGTCCTCCCACGCGACCTCGTCCTCCCCGGGGGCGCCGGCCACCGTGTGGAGGCTGTCCAACCGGGGCGCGTCGAGCACGCGGCGCACCTGGGCCTCGGTCACCCCGGCGCGCCGCGCGATGTCGGCGTGGTCGACGGGGGCGTCCGGTCCGGCCTGCTCAAGGAACGCCCGCTCGGCCGCAAGGATGGCCGGGCGCTTCTCAAAGTCCCCGGGATTGAGGTTGGGATGATCGGCGTCCCGCACCGCGCGCAGCACCTCCCGCTGGATGGGCTTGAAGGCCCAGCTGGCGAAAGGCCCGCGGTTCGGGTCGTAGGAGGCGATCGCCCACAGCAACCCGACCTTGCCGGCGCTCTCGAAGTCCTCGATGTGCTCGCTGGACTTCGAGGTGAACATGGTGACGTACCTGCGGACGAGGCCGAAGTTCGCAATCATGATCTCAAGCGTGAGGTCCTCGAACTCCCGCTCGGCCCGTCGCAACACCAGCTCCGAGAGTATGTCGAGCTCGTCGGAGCCGGCCCTCGCGCGCAGCGCGGTGAGCCGCTCCTGGAGTTCGTGGCGCCGGGCGAAGAGCTCGTCATTGCGGGTACGGAACTCGTCGGCGGTGGGGCGTTCGCCACGCGCTGGCTGCTCGATGTCCATCCGTCTCCCTCGGCTAGTCAGGAATGCAGAGGCTGGAGTTTTGTAGCTATGCACGTTCGATGCCGGATGGCCCGGGAACGGTCGGAACGGAAACAGATCGTTGATACGTTCGCAGGCCGTTCGGACGGCTGCGGGAACCTGTGTTGAACGGTTGTGGCGGCCGCTCACGCGAACGCCGACGGAAGATCGCAGTTGAGCGCTTCGCCGGGGGGTGGCGCGACTGTCCGGGGAGGGGACTCCGCGACAAGTTCGTTGACAAAGAATTGAGATCACGTAGACACAGTGTTGACCTGTTGATGTCCGTTCGGTGTACACGCGGTGTGTTGATCGAGGGAACGCACAGCCGGTTCGCCGCGTCGGGTTGCGGATCCGGGAATGCCCGGACTCTAGAGGTCAGGGGGTGCGCGCTTAGGCTGCGTGGACCAGGCGGAGGCCACGGGCTCCGTCTGCCAACGGAAAGGAAGTTGATCGGTGCGAACGATCCTCAGCGATCTCGGTCTCGAATCCCCGCTCGTCGGGACGACCGTGACCGCACACATCAAGTCGAGCGGGCCGGACGGGTTCCGCTGCGCCGTCTATGACGTCGCGACCGGAGAGGCGCGCGACGCCCTCCTGCCGCGCGCCGACGCCTTCGACCTCCCGGAGGGGGCTCCACAGCCCCAGCTGGCGTCGGGCAGCAAGGTCGTCGCGCTCGTCGTCGGCGTGTCCCCGGGGCCGGACGGCTCGGAGCGCCTCATGCTCTCGGCGACGGCGCCCGAGCTGGTCGAACGCCTGCTGGCGGGGTTCGTCGACGAACTGCTCTCCGGCAAGGTCGTCATCAAGGCCATCGCCCGGGTCGCCGGGACCAAGACGAAGATCGCGGTGGCGCCGACCGTCCCCGGCGTCGACGCGCGCGGAGCGTGCATCGGCCGCGGCGCGAGCCGGCTCAAGGGCGCCGAGAGCCTGCTGAACCACGGCTACGGACGGGAGCGGCTGGAGATCATCGAGTTCTCCAACGACCCGGCGACCTTTCTGGTCAACGCCATGAACCCGGTGCAGGTCACCGACGCCCTCGCCGAGCGCGGGAACGCGATCGTGGCCGTCGAGGAGCACCAGCTCTCCGGCGGTATCGGCGAGGGCGGCCTGAACGCCCAGCTCGCCGGCCGGCTGACCGGACACTACGTCCGGGTCGTCAAGACCGGTACCGATCTCCGCGAGGCGCTCGACCAGCTCGTGGCCGACAAGGCCGCCGCGGAGAAGGACTGAGGGGACCCCCGTGCTTCCCGTGGTGGTGCACGCACGGGCGGGGGTCCAACCCTCCGGCGTCGACGATCTGAGCGTTCCGGGCGGGGGAAGCCTCGACCGGGACTCGCTCGTCGCGGCCGGCCAGGCGCTGACCTGGCGGTCGGTCTTCACCAGCGGCTCGCTCACCGCGATCCCGCTGACCGCGGCCTCCGCGGTGCTCGTCGATCGCGACGCGGGAACGCCGGCGGAACTGTGGCACGACCGGTTCACCCGGGGGTTCGCCTACCGGATGGCGGGCGAGCTCACCATCGCGTCGGTCACCGCGGGGCTGCTCGGCGAGGCGGCCTCCGAGGACGTGAAACTGCTCGGCTCGGCGATCGACGGGCTCGCCCGGCTGCTCACCGACCTGGAGGAGGTGCGCTCGCCCGGCGTGCGGGCCGAGCAGATCGTGGCCGACACCGTCCGGACCCACAACGCGCTGCTCGGCGGGCTCATGCGCCCGCAGGTCTCCGCACGGGAGCAGGGCGACTTCACCGTCCACACGGTGCGTTCGGTCTCCCGGCACCTGACCCGGTCCGATCTGGAGCCGATGCGGGCCCGGATCGGGCTGCCCTGGCCGGCGCGCGTGACCAACGGGGTCGGCGATCACCTGGGGCTGGCCCGGTGGCGCATCACCATGCAGTCCAACGGCGACCAGATGTGGTGCCGGCTCGAAGCGCAGAACGTCCTGGTCACTGAGCTGTGGCTGCGGAATCCTCCGGAGCCGCCGGAATGAGGTACCCGAACCCAGTCCTCGTCATGATCACGCCGTCGCCGAGCTTGCGGCGCAGCCGGGACACGTGCTCGGCCAGCGTCCGGGAGACCCCCCGGTCGGTGCCCCACACGTGCAGCATGATCTCCTCCTTGGAGACCGCCCGGCCGCGGTTCACCGCCAGGAACTCCAGGACGGAGTACTCCATGGGGGCCAGCCGCACCTCGGATCCGTCCCGGAACACCTGCCGGGCGGTGAAGTCGACCCGCACCGGAGGGATGTCGAGCATGTCACCGCGGGTCTCGCCGGAGTGCCGGGCGATGCTTCCCGCGCTGCGCCGCAGCAGCGCCTGGATCCGCGCGACCAGCACCTCCGGATGGAAGGGCTTGACGACGTAGTCGTCCGCGCCCAGCCGCAGCCCGAGCGCCTGCTCGTGCGGCTCGGAGCGGACGGTCAGCAGGATCAGCGGCGTGGTGTTCCCCTCGTCGCGCAACTGGTCGATGAGGGACAGCCCGTCGATGTCGGGGAGGTTGATGTCCAGCAGCGCGAGGTCGATGTCGCCGCGGCGCAACGCCACCCGGGCCAACTCTCCGTTGGCGACCGACTCCACCTGGTAATGCCGCTTGCGCAGCAGACCCGAGACCAGCTTGACGAGACGCGCATCATCGTCTACCAGCAGGATCCGCGCCATGGCGCAATGATAACGGAGTTGACATCCTCCCCATCTGAGCCAAGGGGATCCCAACAGCAACCACTACCCCGTAAAGGTAGGTCGTGTTGAGGTTCACGGTTCACCGGCTCGCCCAACGGCGGGCCTTCCCGTGCAGCGACCGCATGCCCTGCGGCCGTATCGCGTATGTTCATTGCCGCGTTCACGTCGGCGTGGACCCGGAACCCGCAGGCGACGCAGACGAAGACCGCTTGGCTCTTGCGGCTCTCCCCGGCGACATGCTTGCAGGTGTTACAGGTCTGCGACGTGTTATGCGGGTCGATCTTGATGACGCGTCCGGGTGCCTTGTGCTCCAACCGGGTCACCAGCACACCCCAGCCGGCGGCGAGGATGCCCCGGTTCAGCCCGGCCTTCTGCCGAACGTTGCGGCCTGGTGCCTCCACCGTGCCGCGCGCCGACCGGGTCATGTCCCGGATGTTGAGATCCTCGACGGCGATCAGGTCGAACCGGCGGGCCAGGCTGGTGGAGGTCTTCTCGATCCAGTCTTTGCGCCGGTCGGTCTCGCGGGCCCGCAATCGCGTGATCGCGGCCTTGACCCTGGCGCGCCGCTTCGAGCCGCCCTGGGCGCGGGCGAGTCTGCGCAGCAGCCGCGCCAGCCGAGCCCGCTCCGTCTCTCGCAAGCCGGGTGCAGTGAGCAGGTCGCCGGTCGACAAGGCGGCACTGACGGCCACACCTCGGTCTACCCCCACTACCTCACCCGTGCCGGGCGCGGGGATGGGGTCGGGGATCGCGGCGAACGCGACATGCCAGCGCCCCGCCCGATCCCGGGTGACCCGGAACGATTTAGCGTCCCCGGGGACGGGCCGGGACCAGCGGAACCGCACCCACCCCACCTTGGGCACCTTCACCTGACCGACCCGCCGCGACACCCGCCGCACGTCGCCGGGCTTGACGGCCACGATCCGGAACCCTTCGTGGCGTCCGGCCTTGCGCCAGGTCGGGCGCCGGTGAGTGCCTGCGAAAAAGTTGCCCATGGCCTGGGCGAAGTCCTTGAGCGCCTGCTGCTGCACCGTCACCGACCCCGCCCGCAACCAAGCGAACTCCGCCCGCGCCCGCGTCAACTGGCGGCACTGCTCGGCGAACCGCGGTGCCGAGCGGCGGCCCGGCCGCCAGCAACCGTGCTGCTCGACGGCGAGATTCCAGACGAACCGGGCGTGCCCGCAATGCTCCAGCAACGCCTGCTCCTGAGCAGGTGTCGGCTGCAGACGGTAACGGGACATGCCCAACAAGCTACCGACCACCACCGACAAAACTCGAAGAGCACCGTCCGGCATCGTGCCGCGTATCCTTCTCGTCCTGAAGGATGGCGCCTCCACGCTGTGGGCGCCAGGTGAAGCCGGCCGTCCGGAGCGGCAGTGAACGGGCTGGGATGTCGTTGAGGCGCAGCGTGTTGTACGGCGTGATCGCGTCTTTCGTCGTCCTGGCCGTTTTCGGGATGAGCGGCTCGCCGTACAACCGAGTCGGTCCGGGGCCGGCGATCGAGGTCGGCCGGCCCGAGGGCGGGTCCTGGTCGGTCCTGACGGCCCGCGTGCAGCGCAGCAACTGGTTCCAGTACGCGAAGGCGGAGCTCACCGGAGAACGCACGATCCGGGCCGACGGAGGCGGGTCCGGCGGCGACAAGGGCCCGCCCCGGTCCGATGACGCGATGAGCACCTCGCAGACCCACGCCGTGCTGGTCGCCGCCCAGCTCGCCGCCGGGCGGGCACCCGTGGCCGCCGCCGGTCTGCAGGTGACCGCGGTCACCGGGCCGGCGGCCGCCTCCGGCCTTCACCCCGGCGACGTTCTGCTGGCGGCGGGCGAATCAGACGACCTGACCCCGCTGCGTGCGCCGTCCGACCTGGAGGCCGTGACCGTACGGGGGACGGCCGTGCGTGTGCTCGTCGTCCCGTACACGTCCGGCGGTACGTGGGGGACCGCCGAGATCCGGCGGATGCCCGCGGGCCGGCTCGCCGGGGTGCAGGCCGGCCCTGCCGTCTCGGCCACCGCCTACCCGCTCGGCTCGGTGGAGGGCCCCTCGGCGGGGCTCATCCTGGCGCTGGCCCGGGTCGACGCGCTCACCCCGGGCGACCTGACCGGCGGGCGCCGCGTCGCCGGCACCGGCGGGATCAGCCTCGACGGGGACGTGACCGCGGTCGGCGACATACCCGAGAAGGTGCACGCGGCGGCGAAGGCGCGCATGGACGTGTTCTTCGTGCCGATCTGGCAGCGGTCCGTCGCGGCCGCGGCGGCCAAGGGCACCGGCGTACGGGTCGTGCCGGTCCGCACGGTGTCGGAGGCCGTCGGCTGGCTCTGCGCCGCCGGCGGTCGCGCTCCGCTCTGCTGACACCCGATCCGCTCAGGGGTGGCGGAGATGGGGCAGCAGCGCGGCGAGCACGCGCCGTTGCACGACCGGGTCGCCCTCCCCGAGCCACGCCTCGATCGCCTCGCGGACCTGTGCCAGGTCACCGACGAGCAGGTCGCCGTTCTCGGGCACCGGGAACTTCACCGAAGACGACCGCACGGGGTCGTCTGGAAGCACGGCGACGAACCCCCGGACCCGCACTCCGCGCGGTACCACCTTGCGGATCTCCTTCACGGCGGCGGCGATGCCGGTGTCGCCGTCGGAGAACGGGCGTCCGACGGTCGTGATCACCCCCTTGCCCGTCCAGGCGTAGGTCCCGGCGGGCCAGCGGCGGGCCATGACGAGGGCGAGCCGGTTGCCGCGCATCACGACGTGGTCGACATAGGGGAGGGGCTGCCCCGACGGCTGCGGAGCGGTGATCGCATGCACGATCCGAACGCCGTTGAGCTGCGCGAGCGTCTCCAGCCCGGTGGCGCTTTCCTGCGCCAGCCGCTGGCGCAGGGGGTCGCCGTCGAGTCCCGCTCCGGCCACGTTGAAGATCTGGTAGCCGAGTGAGTCGGGGGCGATCAGCCGGTCCAGTTCCCGGCCCTGCCGGACGATGTGCGGCGCCGCCGCCAGCCCAGCGCCCCCCGCGGCGAGTGCCGCCAGCGCGGCGCAGAGCGTCCAGAAGGCGCCGCCGTCGGCGTCGGCCGCGGCGAGCGCGGTGGCGGCCGCGAACGGCAGCACGCACACGGCCCAGAGCCAGGATTGGGACCGCAGCGTGGGCTCCAGTGCGACGACCGGCAGCGCGATCAGCGGCAGGAGCAGGAGCAGCATGAACTCGACCGGGAAGCCGGCGGGCCACAGCGCGTACACCGCGGCCAGGGCGGCCACCGTCCAGACGACGATGGCCACCACCCGGAACCAGTGAGCACCGAACCGGGGACGGACGCGTGGGGCAGATTCGGGTTCGGGTTCGGGCGCCCGGGGTTTCGTGAAGGAGACGCGGGGCTGGGATGAGCCAGTGCCATAAGGGCGCCGCGGACCGGCCTTCGTGTTCTGCTGCCCCGCCTGCTGGTGCTCCCTGTACTCCTGCTCCCTGCTCTGTTGCTCCGCGCCCGGCTGTTTCGTCCGCTGCTGTTTCCTGTCCTGCTGGTTCCCGCTCTCCGGGCCCGGCCGCGGCTTCGGCTCCGGTTCGGGCTCCGGTTCGGGCCGGGGCCGGGGCGGCGGCTCGGGCGGAACCGTGCGGGAACGGGCGTCGTACGCGGCGCGGGACGCCGGGTCCTTCAACGTGTCGTACGCCGTCTTGACCAGCCGGAACAGCCCGGAGGTGCCGCTGGCGTCGGGATGCACCGCTCGCATCGCGCGGCGGTATGCCCGGGTGATCTCCTCCGCGGGCGCGGTCCGCTCCACGCCGAGGAGCTCGTAGTAGTCCGGTTGGTCGTTTCCCATGGCATCCCACTCGTCGGCCGGTCTCCATCTCGACAGTCCGTGGTTCGTGGCCTGTGGCTGCCGACTTCGGCCACCGGTCACGCGCGTACGTGGTCGTGGGCTGCCGCGCCCGGACGGTTCTCAGTGGGTCCCGGCAAGACAAGTGGGGCCCCACAAATCAAAGAAGGGAGGAATACCGATGACCGAGTTTGATCGGACATCATGCCGCTGCCTGATCCACCAGGGGAAGCGGACGGACGAGGACGTCGGTCGCGTCGCCGATCGAATTCGCAGCCTCCGTTGGACGTTCGTCGACCACGGCGACCATGACCTTCTGGACTGGTGTTACGAAGGTCCGGCCTGGTCCTGCACCGTGGGTCTGGGGCACAACTTCGGCTTTCCGGAACTGCTCATCTGCGGTCTGCCCCGCGGTGAACGTCGCTACATCCTCAAGCAGGCCGTCCCACCGTTGGACCACGATCTGCTCGGGGTGGGCACCGTCGATCATGAGCTGACGTCTTTGAAGCTGAAGGTCGTCAGGGTCCACGCCAGCTGGCATGGCACGGAGCTGCTGAGCACTGCCTGTGCCTTCTACGAGGGCCGGCTGCCCGAGTACCGCCAGCTCATCTGGGCCGACGCCGACGGGAGGTTCCCCGGCGACGACGGCTTCGACGAGGCGCTCAAAGAGCTCCAGCCGAATCTGGACATCCCGAGGAGGCGCCACCCGAAATGCGTCTGGACGACCCTGTCGTAGACCGGCCAGGTCCGGACGCCCGCACCAGAAGGCACCTCACGTTGACGACGTGGGGTGCTTTCTCTCGAATCCGCCGGCGCGAAAAACAACAAGGTGGGGAGAAGTGCTCCTCCCCACCCGTCATTGGTGCGCCTTCCAGCGCCGGTCACTTCGCCGCGGAGACCGCCTTCAGGGTGATCAGCGCTGCGATGACTGTCATCGCCCCCGTGATGGCGGAGGTGACGAGGACCTGCAGGGTCATGGCCGAAGCCGCGCCCATGAAGGCCGATGGCAGCAGGCAGACGGTGGCGGTGAGCCAGCTCGCGAGCACCACACCCAGCACGGGGCGGTGCCGGCTGCCGGGCCACGCCTTGCGCCGCATGGAAAGGATCGCGTTCACGGCCAGGATGTAGAGGCCGAGGGCCGCGCCCATGAGCGGCGGGACCATCAGCTCTCCGGCAGACCAGTCCTCCACCGGCTTCGCCGCGTCCATGTGCTTGATCAGTTCGAACGCCCACAGCATGAACAGGTTGGCGATCGTGGGGAAGATCGCGAGTTGGCGGATCTCCATCGGGTACATCGACCAGCTCGCGCGGATCTCGCCTCGCTCGACGTTCCGGATTCCCGCGATCTTGCGAATTCGCGGGACTTGCAGAGCCATCCGGAAGAGAACGGCGGTGAGGCCCGTCGCCGCCGTGATCATCCACAGGACGTTGTTCGGGGCTGCGTCGCCGAGCGTCGTCGAGACGGCGAACAGCGACAGGATGACGCCGAGCCAGGCGAGGCTCGTGTACAGGACTCGGAGTACGAGAGTCCTGCTGAATGCGGGTTTGGACATGTTCGTTTCCCCTTTCGGTTGCGTCGTTGTTCTGCCGGTCCCGAGGAATCGGCAGGTAGTGACGACCGTGCGAAGCGGACGCCGAATGGCAACCGGGGTGCCGCCGGTGGCGAAGGGGAATCGACCCGGGGGCACACGAAAAGCGTCCCGGTGGGGCGGCTCGAAGCCGCCCCACCGGGACACCGAGTCGGGCTCACCCCTATGCGGTCACCGCACGGAGTAGAGCTCGTTGAACAGGACGTTGCTCCGCACCCGCTTCCCCACGGAGGGGTCGTCGGGGTTGAGAACGACCATGTGCCCGGGGTCTCCCCGGAATCGGGCGAAGGGACCGGACGGGTCCGGGATCCTGCCCCAGACCCTTGTCGGCGCGCCGATCGCCATCGACCGCGTCGCTTCGCCCACGTAGTGCCGGGCGAAGCGCTCGGTCATGGTGACCATTCGCCAGGCGGCGCTCGGCTCGTCGATCACGATGGCCAGGCCGTCAAGGCCGAATCTCATCATGTCGACGACGTCGGCCGCGTCGACGAGGCCCTTGAGGCCGCCCAGCTCGGGAGGCTGCCCGGGTGCGAACAGTCCCTCGGTGTGGAGTTCGTCCGAGACCGCCGCCTGGACGCGCGGATGCAAGGCCAACTTCCAGACCTCGTCGTCCTTCGCGCGCATCTTGACGATGAGGTCGGCCGGCCCCGGTTTCTCACCCCGGATGACGGCCGCTTCGAGCTCCTCGCCGACCTCACGAAGAGCGTCGTGGAAGACCACCTGCACGCGGTGCCGGTGCTCGCCCAGCATCCCGGCCAGCTGCCCGGTGAACCAGCTCGTAAGGAGTCGGCGGTCTCGCCTCGTCCTCTCGAACCAGGTGGTGCACACCTCCGGCTGGACGCGGCCCAGCCGCAGTGCGGTGAGCAGCGGGAGCCAGCGCTCCTCGACGGGAACGCGGAACCGCAGTCGTACCGTCGGCCCGTCGGCGGGCAGGGCCCGAACCAACCGGGTGACGGCACTCTTGAGGCACCAGAGCAGATCCTCGACCCCCAGGATGTGGCCCCGAGGTCCGAAGCCGATGGACGTGATATCCCCGTCCAACTCGCTCAGGTCGCTCTCCGAAGCCGGCCACTCCAGCGGGACGGCGGACTCCGGCGTCCTCGCGACCGCACGGCGCCTGCTGCGCAGGCCGCCGGCGCCCACGAGGAGCGTGATGACGTCGGGGGCGGTTTCGAACGCGTGGTCCAAGTCGCCTCCGATCCACCAGTGGTCCACGTCGCCGCCGTCGGCGAACCCGGCGGAGGCGAGCCCGTCCGGACCACCCGCGGTGGTGTCGACGAGGGTCTCGTCTTTACCGGTGATGCCGCGCAGACGAAGCGCGTCCACCATCGTGCCGAAACGGCGGCAGGCCTCCTGCGAGGTGACGCTCAGCGCCCGGCCCGGTTCGCCGACCTCGCGATGCCGGCCGACGAGGGACTCGCCTGCCGCCAGCGTGAACGGTGTGAGCCTCTGCAGAACCCTGGGTGCCGGCTGGCCCCACGGTTCGGCGATGTATCCCCTGTAGGCGGGTGACACGTGTCATCTCTCCTTTGCGTTGTCGTTCGCCCGCACGCGACGTGCGGACGGCCCGGTCCGAGGACCAGGCAGAGATGACCGTGCCGGTCTCCTCGCGGCTGGCAATGCCGCCGAAGAGCCATGGCCGTTTCCGGCGAATCGCCGTTTCGGAAAGGGTGAGCGACCTGCTCCGCGTAGTAACGTCCGTTTCAGGCCGTCACCCGCGTGAGGCGGATGCGCGACTTGCTCAGACGGACCCGAAGAGCTGCGTCCAGTAGGTGCCCGCCTTGCCCCCACCCTGGAAGCCGATCCCGATGTGGGTGAAGTCGGGCTTGAGGATGTTGGCGCGGTGCCCCGGGCTGTCCATCCAGCCCTGCACGACCTCGGCGGGGGAGCGCTGGCCGCAGGCGATGTTCTCGCCGATGCCGAGGTGCGTGGAGCCTGCCGCGGCGGCGCGGTCCCAGGGCTGGGTTCCCTCGGGCGACGTATGAGAGTAGAAGCGGCGGGCGGCCATGTCCTCGCTGTACGCCTGGGCCGCCGCGGCCAGGCACCGGTCGTCGGCTAGCGGCCGGAGCCCATGGGCGGCCCGCTGGGCGTTGGTGAGCGAGACGACCTCGGCGGCGAACCGCGTCCGGCCGGCCGGGGAGAACGGTGTCGCCCACAGCACCGTCCAGTAGAGGTCGCGGTCGCGGCCCCTCCCGGACGCGTGGCCGATACCGACGTCACAGAGCTCCCCGTTGCGCAGGGCCTCCACCGGTTGCCCGCCGTTCAGGTAGTACTGGATGAACTCTTCCAGCGTGCGCGGACCGGACACGAGCTGCTCGTCGATGGTCAGGTAGATGTAACCGTGCATTGTGACCTGGTCGAAGACCGACATCCCGTCCGGCCCGTCGGCGTCGAGCCGGCGTTGCGCGGCCATGGCCGCGGCGTGCGCCTGGGCGGCCGCGGTGAGCCGGCCGTCGAGCGTGATGGGCGGCAGCCCGCTCCTGGCCCGCAAGGCGCTGGCGTGGTGCCCGAAGCCGTTCAGATGGGCGACGGCGACCGGCGGCCGGACGGGACGGCTGACGGCGGGCGGGGGCGGTGGCGCCGCGGCCCGGGGCGGCGGAGGAGGCGCGGCCGGGGGCGGCGCCTGGGTGCCGTCGTCGGAGACGTCGACACCGAAGTCGCGGGCCAGCCCCGCCAGGCCGTCGGCGTACCCCTGGCCGAGGGCGCGCAGCTTCCACGTGGCGCCGCGCCGGTAGATCTCCACAAGCAGAAGAACGGTCTCGGTCCCCGGACGTGGCGGGGTGAACCGGGCCACCACCGCACCGTTGCCGCCGACGGCCTGCAGCGCGGGGGCGGGCAGGCCGCTCAGCGGGGTCCCAGGGTCGGCGGCGCTGATGACCACCGTGACTCGGCTGGCCCCGGCCCGCAACCGCGGCGGATCAACCACGACCGCTCCGGGCCGCAGGCGGGCCCCCGGGGCCGACGGCTGGTTGAAGAACACGAAGTCCTCGTCGCCTCCGACCTTCCGGTCATCGCCCGTGATCAGCGCGGACAGATCGAAGGGCCCCGGCACCTCGATCGAGATCGCGCCGTCGGGCAGCGGAAGGTTCCCGCCGGAAACCAGTTCGCGCATCGCCATCCCCCGTCTGAAGAGGTCGTCCCCACGAAGGACGGGCGTCCGGACGACCACGCCAAGCGAACACAAGGCCTCCTCAAGGACCGTACGAGGGCGCACCGAACAGGCAAGAGATCCGCCGATCGAATACCTGCGCCCAGGTCCCGAGCGGCACGCTGGAGGCGCAACAAGTGTGACCCCCGGATCTCTCCGGGGGCCACGGGTGGTGCGACGGTGCCGCAGTCAGCCGACTACGGCGCCGTTGTTACGCCGTGAGCTGGCACACCCACTGCATGAACGCGAGGTTCCCCTGGGGCCCCCGCAGGTGCAGATCGGCCTGCCGTTCCACGTTCTTGTTGGCGAAGACCCCGTTGCTGCCGGACGTGCCCCCCTTGATGACGGGCACACCCTGCTTGCGGAGCCAGTTGAGGGCCCTGAAGGCCCGCTCGTCCTGCTCGCCGTCCCCCGAGAAGTAGACCACCGAGGGAAGGAACGGGAGTGAGCACACGAACCAGGCGAGGGAGTTCTCCTTGTTGACCCCCGCCGGGCCGATCTCGACCACCGAGTTACCCGCGTGGCACACCAGGCGGGACTCCGGCGTCGAGGCCCTCTTGGCCAGCGCCGTGCACCCGGAGACCACTCGGGCGACCGTCTCCTCGTCCGTACCGGCGTCGTAGTGCCCGGCGACGAAGTGAGACTTCACCTTCTCGATGGACGGGCTGGTCACGCCGGCGTCCGCCAGGACCCCGGGCAGTTCCTCGACGACCATGTCGAACTTGCTCGGGCGCGCGACCGGCACGGTGAGCCGACCGTGGTGCCAGTACTCGCAGCCGAACTGTCCGATCATGTGAGTACCCGGCACGAGCAGGCCGTTCTCCCAGCCGTACTCCTGGCCGAACTGCCGGATCTGGCCGACCGATCGGCCGGTCAGGAGGCCGGCGGCGCCGATCTGCTCGACGAGCTGCTCGTACAGCCCGCGGTACCGCGGGTCGACGAACGGCATGTCCGGGAACTTGACGGTGGGCGCTTTGTTCCCGTCCCAGTCCTCGACGACCACGGCGTGCTGGGGGTCCTGCTCGAAGGCTTCCATCGCCTTCTCGCCCTCCTTCGTCTGGAAGGAGAACAGCTGGTCTCCGGATGCTCCGGATTCCTTGGTCATGGGCTTATGCCCCTTTCGTTTGTGCGTGACGTCTTGCCTTGCACGCCACACAGCTGGTTTTTTTCGTGACGGCCGCGTGCCGCCACTAAGTGAGACCGTCCCTGACCAGGCGCCGGACGCAACCCTGGGGGCACCGAGGGGCGTGCGCGCGTGGTGTCGAAGCCTCGACGGCGATCATGTACGGGCCGGCGCGGGCCGCACTGGTGTCGCGCACCGTGGAGCGAAGCCTCACGGACCGCTCAGGCCCCCACGGCGAGCCTGGTCAAGCGGCCCAGCGGTGGATCAGAGCCTGGAGTGGACGTGAACTCGGGCCCACCTACATCGCGGGCAGCTCATCGCCACGCCGCCGACGACCTTCGACACGCTGATGCTGCTCGGAGGCAACCGGGGGTTACTGGGCAGCCTCAGGTGGCCCACCTGCCGGCCGGACCGGAGCATCGCGCTTAGACGTCATCTCATTTGGTGAGTCGGCGGTGGCAGATGAGTGTGGCGGCGATGCCGACGAAGGCCAGGAAGTGTTCGGGTTTGCGTTCGTAGCGGCGGTGCAGTCGACGGCAGCCGCTCAGCCAGGACACTGTTCGTTCCACCACCCAGCGGTGCCGGCCGAGCCGGTCGGAGGACTCGATGCCGCGTCGGGCGATGCGCGGGATGATGCCGCGCTCGCGTAGCCAGCGCCGCAGGTCGGTGTAGTCGTAGCCCTTGTCGCCGTGCAGCTTTGCCGGGCGGCGTCGGCGCGGCCCGCGCCGGGAACGGATCGGCGCGATGCCCCGCACCAGCGGCTCCAGCGCGAGCTTGTCGTGGGTGTTGGCCGCAGAGATACCGACAGACAGCGGCAGTCCGGCACGATCGACCAGCAGATGGATCTTCGACCCACGTTTGCCGCGGTCGACAGGATTCGGGCCTGTCAGTTCCCCCCTTTGCTCGCGCGGACGCTGACCGAGTCGATCGCGCACTGCGACCAGTCCAGCTCACCGCGCCCGCCCAGCTCGTCCAGCACCAGGCGGTGCAGCTTGGCCCACACCCGCGCAGCCGTCCACTCGGCGAAACGCCGGTGTGCGGTAGGGCCCGACGGCCCGAACACCGGCGGCAACTGCTGCCACGTACAGCCGGTGGTCGCCACGAAGATGATCGCCGCCAGCACCTCGCGATCCCCGTGCCGACGCCGGCCACCGCCCTGCGGCCGCGTCGGAGCGGGCGGCACCACTCGCTGGAACAGCTCCCACAACTCCTCAGGCACCAACCGTTCCACCATCTCCACGGCCGCAGACTACCGGCCCCAACCCAAATGAGATGGCGTCTTACTACGAGCGCAACCGTGAGCGGGGCCGTTTGCCCGGTCATGTGCGGATGCTAAGCCCGGACGAACTGGTGGCCGACCTGACCCACACCGAGGCCCGAACGCCCTGCATCGGCCCCGAGGACCTGCTTGGACATGGCCATGACCGACCCTGAACTCCACAGGAAGCTCGACGCTGTCCGCGACTCGGTGTCCGCGCTCGCCCGGGGCGCTCGGTGTGAGCGGCGATTCGATCAAGGCACGCCATGGGTCCGTGCCCGGCGTCGACCGGCTCACCGTCGCCGAGGTCATGAAGGCGAGCTTCGCGACGACGCGCCTGGCGACCGGCCACTCGATCGAGCAGGTCGACCAGTTCCTCGACGGGGTCGCCGAAGAGATCGCCGTGCTGACCGTCGAGCGCGACGAGGCGCGCCGCGAGCGCGACGCGCTCCGCTAGGTGCACCAGAAAGGCCCCCGCCCGACGCAGGCGGGGGTCTTCTTCGCTTGGTTGCCACCATTTGAAGCATTCCCGGCCTCTTGTGGCCAGTACGACCATGCCGCCGGACGCAGCAGCCTCCCGTACACACCACGTGTCTGTCGGCGCCGACCGCACCCGCAGGGCAGGCTCGCGCGGGCTGACCAGCGCGGCATCAGGTCCAGCGAAGCAGGGTCGGGCGGGTGGGCGGCGGTGTGTCCGGCATGGGGTGTTCGGTTTTCACCGTCATCACTGCAGGACCCCTCCTGGTTCCACGGACTCTGTTGCCGTTCTCGCACGCTTCGGGACGGTCAACTGTGCCGACTCCATAGTCGGTTCGCATCGGCCCCTCGGAGGGCCTGCGAGCAACAAAACCGCCGGCGCTGCAGAGCTGGTGGGACCCAACGAAAAAGAAAGAGGGATGCTCTCGTGTCCACAAAAACCGCTGTGGTCGGACTCGACCGCAGTTCCACTCCCCAGAAGGCGGGGCTGGCGACGATCGCGCTGATCGTCGCCGTGTTCGCCCAGGGCGTGGGAGGCGCGCTGACGACGGGTATCTTCCCCCGGTTGTCGGCCGCCACCCTCATCGTCCTGATCGGATGGCCCGCGCTCCAGCTCATCACGGCCATCGTGTACCGCGAGTACGGTCGCTCGATGTTCAGCATGGGCACCGTCGGGGAAGAGAAGACGAGGATCTTCAAGACCGTGCGCGGAGGCTTCGAGGTCGACGCGTGCAGGCTCCGGTGGTTCTTCGTCGTGGTGATCGGGCTGACCAGCCTGGGCATCAACATCGGGATCGCCGAGGCCGACAGCACGATCGGCACCGGACCCCGGACCGCCGTCCAGACGCTCGGCACGCTGCTGGCGGGAGTCCTGATCTTCGTGATCTGGAAGCCCCGTCGGTGGAACCAGATCATCCTGCGGGTCGTGCTGTTCGGTTCGATCGCCTACGCGATCGCGCTGTTCAGCAGCAATGGGAACATCCAGGCCAGTGGGCTGATGTGGGCCGGCGTCGTCGGGTTCCACATGTTCATGGTGCAGAAGGCCCTGACGGCATTCGGCACCACGAAGTCCGCCGACCCTGAGGAGAACGAGGCGCTGAGCCGGCGGTACCGAGACATCGGTATGACCCTCGGCAACGGCATCACGTTCGTCCTCATCGTGGGCTGGGCCCTGCTGAACGACAGCTTCCCCACCCCGGACAAGTTCCAGGGTGCTCTGCTGCCGTGGCAGGCGCTCTACGTGCTGGTCCCGGTCTGCGTCATGGTCGCCCCCGTCCTGCTGATGAACTGGGCGCGGGGACACCTGGAGGAGACGGAGCAGGCGATGTGGACGTCGCTGGCTCCCATCGCGGGTGCCATCGCGGCCCTCTCGCTGTCCTACATCGGCTGGGCCAACACCCCGGAGATCGACTTCGGACAGTGGGTGGCCATCGGGATGGTCGTCCTCGTTGCCATCGCACTGGGGAACGACGTCGCCCGCGACAAGGCGTCCGAGGAGAAGGACGCCGAACTGGAGCGGTCGCGCGCCGAGACCCGCGAGGCGAACGCCATGGTGGGTGAGCTGACCGAGAAGGTCCGCGAGGTGACCGGTTCGCTGCGTACGGTGACCACCGAGCGCAACGACGCGGTCGCCAAGATCGACCAGGCGAACGCCGGCTGCGAGGCGGCGGTCGCCGACCGCAACCGGTTGGCCGGGCAGCTCGACGAGGCGAACGCCAGGTTCGAGCGGTTGCAGGCCGAACTCGCCATCCCGAACGCGGAGGCGCAGCCTCTCGTGAAGATCGGTGGCGTGTCGGTCTACATGGCGTCGAATGACGTCGACGTCCGTCCGGACGGTGTGGCCATCTTCAACGGCGACACCACCCGGGTGACCATCCAGGGTGACAACTACACGATCGTGGGTGAGGTCCAGCACGGGGCGTTCCTCAAGGAGGGGCGCTTCACGGGCCTGGTGACCCGCGGCACCGTCAGCAACGGTGCCTGCGAGACCGAGGTCCGAGAGGGCGAGCTGACGGCTCGCCCCGGCGGACACTTCACGATCAAGAACAAGACCCAGAGCGAGAGCTCTCTCGGCGCTTCCAGCGTCGAGTAGGGGCGAACGCTCAAGGAACCGGCCTTTTCCGGCACTGCGTTTAGTCGCGTGCGAGGTGAAGGCTTGGCCCCCTTCCCTCGTGTTCGACGAACGTAGCGTCGGCCTCGGCAGATGCCAGGTGTAGTCGGGTGCGAGGAGGGTTTGGCCACCCACTTCGTATCTCGGCGACACCATGGCGTCGGCCTCGGCGGATGTCGCGGTGTAGCAGAGTGCGAGGAGGGTTTGGCCACCCACTTCGTATCTCGGCGACACCGTGCTCCGCCTTGGCGGACACTGCAGGGGAGTCGGGTTTGCGAGGAGGGTTTGGCCACCCGATTCGCAGTCTGACGAACCGAACGTGTCCGAGCCGAGCGAGGTCCGGAACTTCACATGGGGGACGAGGGCAGCAACACCGCCCTCGGTCTCCGTGTCAGCGGGGGGGAGCGGCCCTCCCCTCCGCTAGCAGTACCCCGGCGGAGGGGTGGCCCCCCTTCCGCTCCCAGTAGTCGGCGGGGGGACGCCCCCGCCGACCCGCAAGTCGTTACGGCCGGTCCTGCCCAGGACCGGCCGTACTTCTTTGTGTAACCGGACCCGGCCTCGACCGGGCCTTCGCGGCACAAAAGAAACCGGCTCGCTCCTGGGGAGGAACGAGCCGGTCTTGTTGCGGTCGTGCCACTGGTCGCGCCCCGAGGGGCGCGAGCCGGTGCAGTGCTGTTGTGTTGCGGTCGGAACCGGCCCGCGATCTGAGCCATAGCGACCCGGTCCGACCTATTCAGTTGGACCGGCCCGCTAACGAGCGGACCGGTTTACGACGACTGAGAGCGTCCCTTACAGGACGACCCCAACAGCCTCGGCGCGGGCCAGCGCCAGGGCCGCCTTGGTACGGGCGGCGTGGACGAAGGACTGGGGGTGGTTCCCCCAGAACTCCCACGTCTCCGGGTCGACCTCCTCCGGGAGGAGGAGGAGACGCGTGTCGAAGGTCCGCAGGTACCGGAACAGCTTGCGCGCCTGGCCCAGCTCGCCCATCTCGACGTACGCCTCGACGAGCCAGTAGGAGCCGATGAGGAACATCATCTCCTCACCCGGCAGCCCGTCGCCGTACTTCTGGTTGTCGTAGCGGCGGTGCAGACCCTTGTGGGTCAGCTCCGCCTCGATGCCCCGTACGGTGGCGACGAAAAACGGGTCCTTTGCCGACACGAAGCCCTCAAGGGCGAATCGGACACAGAACACGTCCATCGCCTCCATGCCCGGGGCGGCGGTGAACTTGCCGTAGCGGGCGGCGTCGTCCAGGATCTGCTTTCGCATCTCCTTTTCGGCGGCCTCCCACTCGATGGCGTCCTCCAGCTCGCCGAAGGCACGGGCGAGGTCCGCTCCGTAGGCGACGGCGGCCCACTGCATGAGCCGCGAGCCGTTGAAGCGCCGGGGTTCCCCCCGCTGCTCCCACGGCCCCGCGTCGGGAACGTTCCACGTGCTTTGGGAGAACCGGACGTTGAACTTCACCAGTCGGTACAACTCGGAGGTGAGCTGGTCTCGCTTGAAGAGCCAGATCGCCCGGTTGACCTGCCCGGGAAGGTCGTGCTGGGGCTGGTCCGCGGCATCGTTGCCGATGTTCACGGGCCTGGCTCCGCCGAACCCGGGAAGGTGCTCCAGCGCCTCCTCGCGCATCAGGGACCCGCCACGCGGCCCGTACATGATCTGGGGCCTGACCTGGTAGTCCGAGAGCTCCAGGAGGAACTCGATGTACGCGTGACCCTCCTGCGTGAAGCCGGCGAGTCGCAGCGCCTCCAGGACCTCCTTCGCGTCCCGCGGCCAGCACTTCCGGTAGTCCCAGTTGCGGACTCCACCGGGTTCTTCCGGCAGCGAGAACGTGGGTGCGGCGATGACCGCGCCCGTGTCGAGGCAGGCGCCCTTCATGGTGAGCAGGTCCCGCACGATCTCCGGCCGGAGGGCGTGGCGGGGGATGTTGCCCGTGGCGAGCCACGAACGCCACCCTCGGATGGTGTTCGCCAGTTGCCGCTTCGCCTGCTTGAAGGTCCGCGGCATGTGGCGGTCACCCCAGCCCAGGACGATGAAGCCGCGCTCGCCCTCTCGGAGGGTGAAGCGGGCCGCCGTCCGGGGGCCGTCGAACTTGAGGTCCAGGTCGCTCCGGAGCCTGAGTTCGACTCCGTCGTGACTGGCACGGGCCTCAATGTGGTCGCCGCGGTCTCGCCGCTGCCACCGCCCGGGCTTGGCACCGTAGTCGAAGTGGATGTCGCAGTCGACCTCCATCTCGATGGTTCCCCTGGTGCACTCGATCGTGCGCACCAGCATCTCGCCGGACCCCTCGTCGGGGGTCCAGATCAGCCCGTCGACGACCTTGGCGTCACCGGTGTTCGTGAGCCACTCCGTCTCCAGGACGTTCGTCCCGGTGACGTAGTCGAACGCGTCCGGCACTCGGCACCCCACCGGGGCCACCCGGAAGTAGCCCGGGCCTTCGAGGAGCTTCGTGAAGACGCTGGGGTCGTCGATGTACGGGATCGACAGCAGCCGGACCACGCCGTCCGACGACACCGCGGCCGCCGTCCGGCAGTTGTACAGGAAAGCGAGGTCCTTGATGGGGACCTCACTCGGTCGGGCGGGCCAGGGCGAATTCCCCGGGTCCGCCGGTTTGAACGGACTCATCATGAGTCGTTCTCCTTGTCTCTTGTTCGTGAGCGACCCGGCTGAGCCGGCGCTCCTGACTGCGCACATAGTTGAACTGCGCGCAGGTATGACCGTACGGGGAGTTCACGTGTCGGCAACACGGCCGACACATGCAGGACTCAAAAGGGTCGCCGCCTCACCTCTCAAGCCGACGGGGCTATTGCCGTAGCGGCTCTGGACAGTGTTGGATTTATGGCCCTTTCGGCGAAAACGTTGAGCCGAGGGCCGCGTTCCGCGAGGCCGGAGGGGCCGTCTGCGTCGGGCGGGGGAGGCGCCGGAGCTGCGAGGGCCTGGTTCGCAACGCTGGGCGCGCGGACACCGGGGACGGGTGACCCCGGTGTCCGGATACCGGGTCCCAGGGGGGATAGTGCCGGCCCGTTTCCCGGGTGCGGTGGCGGTTGGCAGCATCCGGCCAGTCCGGCGAGGGCGGGCCGGGGGACCCAGGCCAGGGGCCGAGGGTCCTGTGCCTTCCGGCGCTTGCCGCGGGGCGGGGAGTCCGGGTCCCGGCGGAAGCCGCGGTTGAGGGCGACCCAAAAGGCGGCCGAGGTCGGGCAGGGCTTGCAGTGGGACGATGCCGTCGGTACGGGCCGCCCGAGACCACAGCGTGGATGCGTACACGTTTCATCCGGACGCCCTGAGCGGCTCGTAGGGGCCGGCGTGAACGACTGCGGTGCGTCGGCGCCGGCGGGCGGCAGGACTTGGATGCGCCAGTGTTGATCACTCTGGGCTCCTTTGCCGACCGCGTGACCTGACCAGGCGAAGTGAACGGATGACCGGTGAGCGGCAAAAGAACCAGAAGCGATACAGAAATGTCACCTGGCAGTGGCGCCCGATCCTGAATGGTTCTCACATTGGCCGCTGAATGGTTTGCCGGAGGAGGCCACCCGCCTTGGCAGTGTTCTCGCGCGCCGTGCGCGGCGGAGGTATGTCCGCCCCTGGTCGTAAAAATGTCAACGAAAACGGCGGGTCGGTTTCCGGAAAGTTCTGCCGGAGGGCCGTCCCGCCGTTTCCGTGTGTCTCGCCGGTGGTGCGCGGCGACGCCGGTTCCAAGGGAGGGCGTGCACGCCCGCGGCCCAGGGGGCGGCTGAGCGTGATCAACAGTTCGTAAGGGCCTGTTCACCGGGCGGCAACCTGCAGGTCTCCGCAGCTGAGCGGCCATGCTCGACCATCGGAGGCGAACGACCCTGGCTCCACGGAGTCGTGCCCATCCAACGGGCGTGACACATGGGGAGCCGGGGTCACGACCGGTTCTCTTTGTGCGCGCCTCGTACGAGGAGTTCCGACAATGACAAACAAGAATGCTGTTACACGTAAGCGACACCCAGGCTTCGGGGTGTTGCTGGGCGGCCTCGACAGGCTCAGCTCGGCCGGGGGCAAAGCGATTCTGGACGAGCGGCTCATCCAGCCCAACGGGCCGCTGCAGGTCCAGCACGCCACGTTCCTGGAGTCCACCATCGGTGGACTGCTCCTGCTCCTTCGCATCTACCTGCCGATTCCGGCGCGGTGGCGGAGGGGGCAGGGTACCGGTGCGCCGGAGGGCGCCGCCGAAAGGCCGGAGGGGTCGCGCAGGCTGGCCCTGCTGACCTTCGCGACCATCGCGGGGGACAAAGCGCTGTTCGTCCTCGCGCTCACCATGATCCCCTTCGGCATCGCCGGAGGGATCTACTACGCGATCCCGCTCCTCGTCCCGGTCATCTGGGGCATCAGGAGCGGGCACAGGGGGCGTGCCGCCGTCCTCACCCTGTTCGCGGCGGCTCTCGCGGTCGGCGTGGTCCTTCTCGTTCAGCAAAACGGGACGGTACAGGGAGACCATTTTCTCTTCGGCGTGATCTGCGCCGTGGGGGCCGGGGCGGCCAAGACGCTCTTCCTGCCGGTCACGGACCGCCTCATCCAAGGGGCGGGACGGGTCTACACCGAAAAGGCCATCGCGTGGTCGCTGGTGTTCGTCGGCGTTCTCGCCGGCGGCGTCGCCTGGGTCACCGGTGGCTTCGCTCCGCTCATGAACTGGTCCGTCATCATCTGGGCCGTCGTGGTGGGGCTGCTGAACAACACCCTGCCGCGCATCATCCAGATGCCGGCGCGCGAGCTCGCCGGGGACGCCGTGTACGCGGTGTTCCTCGCCGCCAGCCCGGTGATCGCCACCCTTGTCGGGGTGACCTTCCTGGGCGACCGCCTGGACGTGGTCCAGTGGGCGGGGCTCGTCGTCATGACGGTGTCCGCCACGGCGGTCGCCAACATGAGCCTTAGCCTGAAGGAGCTGAGCCACACTCCGCTCGTCGAGCTGTCGCCGGCATCGCTCGAGGTCGTTCTGGAGCACGCTCGGAAGCAGCGTCGCAAGCTCCTGGACGAGCTTGAGCGGAAGGCCCAGGAGTATGCGGATTGCGAGGAGGCCGTTGCCCAGGCCGAACGGGAGGTCGCCGAGGCCGAGCGCGTGAAGGCCAACGCCGACGCGGAGAAGGACCGACACCCGAGGAAGACACGGGAAGCGGCCAAGAAGCCCACGGACGAGACGGACACCGCTGCGGCCCGGGACAAGGCCGCTCAGGCCGCCGTCAAGGAGGCCGAGGAAGCGATCCGTCTCGCTCGGGAGACGGCACCAACCACCACGACGTCCTAGCCACGGTCGCGGTGGCAGCCACATCGCCCGCAGCAGGACGTACACCGCCCTAGAGGGGGGAGAAACCGCCTTAGAGGCGGAGCAGGGTGCGGAGACCACGGTCTCCGCAGACCATGAACACGGATTCGGGCTGGATCGGCCATCCAGCACCGGAACCGTGGGAATTCCACAGCAGCGTGACGCCTTGGCCAGCGTCACGTCCACATATGACGGCGGGAGGATTCGTCCTCCCGCCGTCCCTTCTTTTTCACTGCCTGACGCCGGACCTGGAGTCGTCCTTGGCCGGGGCGGCCTCGTGGCAGGCGACGCTGTGGCCGTCGCTGATGGGCAGGCGCTTCGGCTCCTCGGTGGCGCACCGGTCGACCGCGATCGGGCAGCGGTGCCGGAAAGGGCAGCCGGTGGTCGCCGGCAGCGCGTCCGAGGCGCCGGCGGCGCGGTGCGCGGCGCCCAGCCGGGGGACGGCGTCGCGCAGCGCGGCCGTGTACGGATGGGCCGGGGCGCCGAGCACGTCGCCGATCGGGCCGGACTCTACGATCCGTCCGGCGAACAGGACGTGCACGGTGTCGCAGAGCCGGTCGACGATGGCCAGATTGTGGGTGATCAGCAGGTAGCTCAGCCCGTGCTCGTCCCGCAGCCCGGCAAGGAGGTCCAGCACGTGGGCCTGGACGGTGACGTCCAGGGCGCTGGTCGGCTCGTCCAGGATGAGAAGCCGCGGGCCGACCGCCAGCGCCCGCGCGATGACCACGCGCTGCCGCTGCCCGCCGGACAGCTGGTGCGGACGCCGGTCGGCCAGGGCCGGGTCGAGACCGACGTCGGTGAGCAGATCCGAAACCGATGGCGCCGCGCGCCCGGCAAGGGCGCGGCGGCGCCGGAGCCGCAACGCTTCGGAGATCGAGGCGCCGACGCGCATCCGGGGGTCGAGGGCCTCGCTGCCGTCCTGGAACACCGGCTGCACCTGCGACCGGTAGAGCGCCCGGCCCGCCCGGTCGAGCTCGGCGATGTTCCGGTCGCGGAACAGCACGCTGCCGCGCTCGGGCTTGACCAGGCCGAGCAGCGCCCGCGCGATGGTGGTCTTGCCCGAGCCGCTCTCCCCGATGACGGCGACCCCGCCGGAGGTCTCCGGCACCGTGAGGGAGACGTCGTGGACCACCCGGGTCCGCTCGTAGCTGATCGTGAGATCGTCCGCGCTGAGCATGTTCACTCCCCGATCGCGGGGACCGCGTCGAGCAGTTCCCGGGTGTAGGCGGCGGAGGGACGTCGCAGGACGTCGGCGGCCGGCCCGGCCTCGACCACCTGGCCCTGCCGCATGACGACGACGTGGTCGGCGATCCCGGACACGACGGCCAGGTCGTGCGAGACGAAGACCAGGGCGATGCCGTGCTCGTCGCGCAACCGGGCCAGCAGGTCCAGCACCGCGGCCTGCACGGTGACGTCCAGCGCGCTGGTCGGCTCGTCGGCGAGGATGACGTCGGCGCGCAGGGCGACGGCCATGGCGATGGCGAAGCGCTGCGCCTGGCCGCCGGAGACCTGGTGCGGGTAGCGGCGCAGCAGCCCGGGGTCGAGCAGGACGCTCCGCAGCGCCTCCTCGGTGCGTTTCCGGGCCTCGGCGCCGCGCAGCCCGTGCCGGGCCAGCACCCGCTTGAGCAGTGTCCCGAGCCGCATCGTCGGGTTGAGGGACGACTGCGGGCTCTGGCTGACCAGAGCGAGCACCGAGCCGCGCATCCGGGACAGCGTCCGGTCGTCCGCCGTCACGACGTCCGTGCCGTTGACGACGATCTTCCCGCTGACCTCCAGCCCGTCGGTCAGCCCGAGCATCGCGTTCAGGGCCGTGGTCTTGCCCGAGCCGCTCTCGCCGACGATCGCCGCGCACTCGCCGGGGCCGACGCTCAGCTCGTCGAGCGAGGCCAGCAGCAGGTCACCGGCCCGTACCCGCAGGTTCTCCGCAGTGAGCACCGCTTTCATCGGGTGACCTCCCGCCGGGGATCGAGGACGGACCGCAGACCTTCGCCGAGCACGTTGAAGCAGAACGCGGTGATGACGATGCCGAGGCCCGGGAAGGCGACCACCCACCAGTTCGTGGTGAACAGGCTCTGCCCCTGCTGGACCATGAGTCCCCATTCCGCGGTGGGCTCTTGCGGCCCGAGGCCGAGGAAGGACAGCGCCGCGGCGGTGAGGATGACCCCGCCCGCGTCCAGGGAGAGCTGGACCAGCACCGGGGTCAGCGAGTTGGGCAGGACGTGCCGCAGCACGATCCGCGTCCGGGATCCGCCGAGGCAGCGGGCCGCGTCGATGAAGCCGCGCGATCTGATGGACGTCGCGGCGACCGCGGCCATCCGGGCGTACCAGGGCCACCAGGAGGCGGTGATGGCGATGATCGCTTCCTGCACCCCGGGATGCAGCACCAGCGCCAGCGCCACCGACAGCAGCAGCGCGGGGAAGGCCAGGAACACGTCGGTGATCCGCATGATCACGTCCCGGACGATCCCGCCCGCGTAGCCGGCGAAGACGCCCAGCAGCACGCCGATGACGGCGGAGAGGGCGAGCACCGCGACGGCGATCGTCAGGGAGGTGCGCGCTCCATAGAGCACCCGGGTGAGCATGTCGCGTCCGACAGCGTCGGTCCCGAACCAGTGCTCGGCGCTCGGCGATCGCAGCGCCTCCGCCGGGTGGGTCGCGTCGGTCCCGTCGGCCGGATAGGGCGACAGCAGCGGGGCCGCGATGGCCGCGATCACGATGAGGACGAGGATCACGGCGCCGACGGTGGCGAGCCGGTCGGTGCCGGCGGCCCGCATCAGCCGGTGCACGGGCCGTTCTCGGATGGGCGGCGCCTTGGTGGTGTCGACAGCGGTCATCTGATCCTCACCCGCGGGTCGATGGCGGCCTGCGCGAGGTCCACCAGCAGGTTGACGATGACGTAGGTGAACGCGATCGCGATGGTGACGCCCGCGATGGCGGGGGCGTCGGACGAGCGGATCGAGTCGGCGGCGTACCGGCCGAGGCCCGGCCAGTTGAAGATCGCCTCGACCAGGAAGGCGTTCACCAGGGAGAAGGCGAAGACGAGCGCCAGCAGCGCCAGCACCGGGCTGAGCGCCGGGCGCAGCGAGAACCGGGTCAGCACCTGCCACCGGGTGAAACCGAGGGCCCGTTCCAGCCGCGCGTGGTTCTGCGCCGACTCCTCGATGAGCGCGGCCCGGGTCATCTGGGCGACCACGCCGGTCGGGTACGCGGCGATCGCGGCCGCGGGCAGCACCAGGTGGGCCAGGGTGCTGCCGAGGATCGGCCAGTTCCCGGTGATGAGCGCGTCGACCGCCGTGATGTTGGTGAACAGGTGCAGCGGGCTGGTGCCGTCGAGCTCGGGGTCGTACTCGCCGGCGACGGGCAGCCAGCCGAGCTTCGTCGCGAACATGTTCTGCGCGAAGAGCGCCAGCAGGAAGACCGGCACCGACACGCCCGCCATCGACGAGATCCGGATGGAGCCGTCGGCCGGCCGGCCCCGGTACCGGGCGGCGAGCACGCCGAGCGGGATGCCGGCCAGCACCGCGATGATCACCCCGGTGCCGACCAGTTCCAGTGAGGCGGGGAAGGCGGTGGAGATGTCACCGAGCACGTCCTGGCGGGTGTGCAGGCTGATCCCCCAGTCGCCCTGGACCAGCGAGGTGAGGTAGTCCCACAGCTGGAGGGGCAGGGGGTCGTCCAGGCCGAGCTCCGCGCGGGTGCGGGCGAGCTCGGCGGCGGAGGCCCGGGGCCCGGCGTAGGTGACCGCCGGGTCCCCGGGAACGAGCCGCATCACCACGAAGGTGAGCACCACGACACCGGCCACGACGAACGCGGCCTGTGCCAGGCGCCGGAGCAGGTAACGGGTCATGTCACGCGGCCGGACGGAGTTCGTGCGCGAACACGACGTTGGGGTACGCCGGGTCGTCGGTGTAGCCGTCGACGTCCGCGGAGTATGCCCGCTGGTACTGCTGGACGAACAGCGGCGCCGCGACGGCCTGGTCGACCAGCAGCTTGCGCTGGAGCGACGCGTACGCCGCCTCCGCCGCGGACCGGTTCGTGGCGGTCAGCTCGGGCAGCTTGTCGATCTCGCCGTCGACGCCGGAGTCGTCGAGGTAGGTGAGGTTGAAGTTGACCGGGTCGGCCGAGCGGAACAGGTTCAGGAACCAGCTGTAGGCGTCCGGGTAGTCCGGGTACCAGTACATGACGAAGATGTCCTGGCGCTTGGACGGGTCCTTGCTCTTGGCCCGGTCCCACTGCGCGTCCCACTGCATCGGCTTGGCCTGGAGCTTCACGTTCAGGCTCTTGAGCGCCGAGCTGAGCAGCGTCACGAACTTCTGCTGGTCGTCGTCACCCTGCGCGTAGGTGAGGTCGAGCGTCAGCGCCTTCTTCCCGGGCCCGTATCCGGCCTGGTTCAGCAGCCGCGTCGCCTCGGCGGTGTTCCGGTTCCCGGCCAGACCGGGGGTCGCCCCGGTCAGCCCGGTCGGGACGACGCCGCTGGCGGCGGTCCCCGAACCCTTCAGCGTCGACACCAGGCCGTTGTAGTCGATCGCGGCCTGGACGGCCTTGCGGACGTTGACGTCCTTCATCGGGCCGGACTTCGTGTTGAAGAACGCGATGAGGTTCTGGAACGACGGCACCGACTCCGTCTTGAGGCTCTTCATCCCCTTCGCCTGGGCGAACAGCTGCGGGTTGAGCCTGTGCACGTAGGTGACGTCACCGGCCTGCAACTGCTGCCAGGCGGTGGTGACCTGCGGGGTGTTGCGGAACTCGACGCTGGTGTAGTGCGCGCCGTTCCACCCGCCCCAGTAGTCCTTGAACTGGCCCAGCCGCACCTCGGCTTCCTGTCCCTTGTTCCAGGAGGCGACGGTGTACGGTCCGGTGCCCGTGTCGTGGCCCTTGGCGACGTAGTCCTTCAGGTCCCCGCCGCCGGGCGCCTTGGTGTCGTAGATGTACGAGGCGTAGCCGGAGGAGGAGACCAGGTCGAGCGGTGCCGCGTACTTCAGGTTGAACACGATGGTGTGCGGGTCCGGGGTCTCGATGGTCTTCACCGCGTCCCAGATGTAGGCGGCCCCGCCCTTCATCTTCATCGTCCGCTCGATCGCGGCCTTGGCGACGCTGGAGGTCAGCGCGGTGCCGGTGTGGAACTTCACCCCGTCCCGCAGGGTGAAGGTCCACTTCTTGCCGCCGTCGGACGAGGCCCACTTCGTCGCGAGCCGCGGTTCGACCTTCTTGGCCTTGGTGTCGTACCGGGTCAGCGACTCGTAGACGTTCTGCATCGCGATGATCTCGTTGGAGTACGAGGTCGCGGGGTCCCAGTCGGTGACGACGTTGAGGTTGAAGGAGTAGATGAACGAGCTGTTCGACGAGGCCGACTTGCGGACGGTTCCGCCCGAGCAGCCGGTGGCGGCGACGGCGATTGCCGCCGTGAGCGCCAGTGATCTCATGCGCCAGGACATGACGGGGATCTCCTTGCAGGGGACCGGACAGGGGAGTAGGGCCGGGCTCAGAGGCTGCCGAGCGGGCCGGCGGCCTTGACCCGGAGCCGCAGCGCGGGTTCGGGCAGGTAGCTCATCGGAACTTCGGTGATCTCCACGACCTCCACGCCGGCCGGGTCGGCGCCGGCCTGCACGGCCCGGCGGGCGGCGTCGCCGGAGGCCTCGGCGATGGCGTCCCGGCGGCCCTCGCCGGCCGGGATGATGGTCTCGATCGTGCCGCTGACCATGGCGATCGCCGCGCCGACGGCGTTCGCCACGTCCCCGTGGCCGGGGCGGATCACCTCGGCGACGCCGGCCAGGGCGTCGCCGATCAGGAACGACCCGCCGCCCACCGCGATCAGCGGCTGGTCGGTCTTGCCGAGGGTCATCCGGTCCACCGCGTCGGCGAGCATCCGGTCGGCCGTCTCCACCGCCGAGGCCAGCGCGCCGTGCAGGCCGGCCGGGATCGGTGCCCCGGCCGGCGCGCCGCGGCCCGCCAGCGCGCCCGCGTCGGTCATCGTGGGGGTGTCGCCGCCGAAGGTCAGCGCCTTCTCGGTGATCCGGTAGCCGACCGACTGCGGCCCGACCGTCCCGTCCGGCCCGATGACGGTGCCGCCGCCGAGCGCGAGCGCGAGGATGTCGGGCATCCGGAAGTTGGTCCGCACCCCGCCGATCTCGACGCCCGCGGACGACTCCCGGGGAAAGCCGGAGGACAGCACACCGAAGTCGGTCGAGGTCCCGCCGACGTCCGCGATGATCGCGTCGGCGAGACCGGAGAGGAACGCCGCGCCCCGGATGGAGTTGGCCGGGCCCGAGCCGATCGTCAGCACCGGGTACCGGACGGCGTAGTCGATCGCCATCAGGGTGCCGTCGTTCTGCGCGAAGTAGGTCGTGACGTCCAGTCCGCGCTCGGTGAGCGTGTTCTGCAGCCCCTCCCACACCGCGCTGATCACCCGGTAGAGGCCGGCGTTGAGGATCGTCGCGTTCTCGCGCTCCAGCAGCCCGAGCGTGCCGATCTCGTGGCTCATCGAGATGGGCACCCCGTCGCCGAGCTCGGCCCGGACGATCTCCGCCGCCTCCAGCTCCTGGTCGGCGGACGCGGGGCTGAACACCCCGGTCAGCGCGATCGCGTCCGCGTCGGCGGAGTCGGCCAGCACCGCCCGCAGCGCGTCGGTGTCCAGCGGCGAGATCGGCCGGCCGTCGACGTAGTAGCCGCCGGGCAGCACGGCGGTGCGCGCGGTGATGGCCGCCGACAGGTCCGCCGGCCAGGACTGCGCCGGGGGGACCGAGGTGGTGGCCGGGCCGCCGAGCCGGATCGCGGCCACCCGGCCGAGGCCGCGGCGTTCCAGGATCGCGTTGGTGGCGTGCGTGGTGCCGAGCATGACCCGGCCCACCCGGTGGGCGTCGTCGCCGAGCCGGTCCAGCACCGTCGTCAGCGCGGCGTGGAGACCCGAGGTGACGTCCGCGCTCGTCGGCTGCTTCGTCCTCGCCAGTACCTCGCCCTTCGCGGTCAGGACGACCGCGTCGGTGTTCGTGCCGCCGACGTCGACGCCGATGCGCAGGTCCTGGGCGGTGCCGCCGGACTTACGGTCAGCCATGAGTGAGCTCCTCCACGGGCGTGTAGTCGATGTCGTAGCCGAATGCCCGCGGGCCGGCCGTGGCCAGACCGCGCTCGGTCCGCCAGATCGGGTCGCACGGCCAGGACAGCACCGCCACCCGCTGGCCGTACCGCAGCGACTCGGTGGAGATGGCGCCGGCGGTCTGCGCGTCCACCACGGTGATCAGGTCGGGGACGCAGGCGCGCGGCCGGCCGTCCTCGAGCGCGATCAGGTTCTCGTTCTGGATCTCCACCCGGAGCAGCCGTCCGCGGTCGTCGCCGGTGCCGTCGACGACCAGGCTGCCGCGGACGAACCCGCCGCCGGTCCGCCGCTCCACGTCGATCACCTTCCCGGTGATCAGCAGGGTGGCGTCCAGCGTCGCGCGCAGCGAGCCGAGCGGGTCGGAGCCGTCCTGCACGGCGCGGCCGATCGCGAGGGCCCTGCTCACCGTTCCCTCGATGACGGCGCCGCGCGCCTGCGCGGCGGTCATCACGTAGTCGGCCATCAGCGCCGAGGCTCCGCACGCGACCGCGACCGCGCGGGAGATGCGCTCCGACCACAGCCCGTCGACCGGGCGGACCGTGGTGACATTGCCCTGCACGTCGGCCAGGACGGCGAGGGTCACCGGCCGTCCCGCCACGTGCATCGCGACCATCTGGACCTCGGGGAACGCCCGTCCCATCCCGTCGGCGTCGACCAGCGGAAGCCCCAGCCGTGCCGCCCAGGCGACCGGCTCGACGCCGTTCGCGCCACCGATCTCGCACGCCATCACCGCGGCCACGGGACGGCCGAGGATCCGCTCGACCTCGTCCCGGATGAGCAGGGGCTCCTCCCCGCTCATCAGCATCTCGTGGGAGACGGTGGGCGCCCCGATCGCCCCCAGCGGCAGGATCAGGCTGTCGTCGGGCACTCCCGACAGTGGAATGAGCGGCACCTCACCGAACTGGTCGATGGCCCGGACCGTGGTCAGCGCGCCCGTTTCGACTTCCCCGCCGCCTCCGGTGCCCAGGATCGCGCAGCCGCGGGCGAGCGCCGGAACGTCGTCGAGCGTCACGCGACCGGTCCTCGAAGGTGTCATCTGCATGCAGGAAGAATCCCCTGGTCGTCTGACCTGGGGGAAGGGCGGGCGGCACAAGGTTTCGGCTGAGTTTGTGCCACTGGCACAATGCCGTTCGTGTCCCATGTCGCGGATCTGCTCAGATCCGGTTCCCCCCGGATCCCCCTCACCCTGCTCGCCGGGCCGCCGGACGCCGTGCCGCTCACCTCCGTCACCGCGGTCGAGGAACTGGCCCGGCTGCAGCGTGCCCCGGCCGGCGCGCTCGTCGTCGTGACCGGACGCTCGGCCGCGAAGGCCGCCGGATACCAGCTGGACATCGCGATCCGGACCGCCGCCGAACGCGGCGTGCCGGCGCTCGTCCTCATCGGCGGCGGGCCGCTTCCCGTCACCGCCGCCCGGCTGGCCGAACGGGCCGGCCTGGCGGTGCTCGCCGCCGAGGAGGACTGTGACGTCGCCGAGGTCGTGCTCTACCTCGGCCAGGTCATCCGGGGCGACGCCGCCGACTCGCTCGCCCGAGCGCAGGCCGCGCTCCGGATCGTCCGCCAGATCACCGAATCTCCTGACCCCGCCGACGCCGGAGACCGTGTCGCCGCGTTGCTGGAAAAGGTCGGCGCCGTGCTCGGCCGCACCCTGACGACGACCGACACCACCCGGCCGGGCGACGCCGAGCCCATCTGGGTGGCGGGGCGGCGGCACGGCGGCGTGACCGGCCCGCCCGACGACGCGGTACGGCTGGTGCTGCCCGCCGTGGCCGCCGCGATCGGGCGGCTGCGGCAGCTCGCCCTGGAGCGGGCGACCGCACCCGGCCAGACCCGGTCCGACATCCTCACCGAGCTGATCGTCACCGAGCGCGCCCAGGCGGGCGCGCTGGCCGACCGGGCCCGGCTGCTCGGCCTGGCCGTCGACGACCTGCACACCGCGATCTGGACGACTCCGGACCGGCCGCCCGGCCCGGACCCGGCCGAGCTGGCGGAACGGCGGCGGCTGTTCGACACTCTCACTCTGCGCACGCACCAGGCTCCGCTGCCGCCCGGCGAGTCGTGGAACGTGGCCCGGCTCGCCGCCGACATCGTGCTGGTCGGCACCGCCCGGGTCGAGATACGCGAGGCGCGCGCCAGGCAGATGATCGAGGCCATGCGGGCGGCCGTGGCCGACGAACACCCCGGCATGGTGCTGCGCTTCGGGATCGGCACGCCGCAGCGGGGGATCGACGGGCTGCGCCAGTCGGCCACGGAGGCCCGCGCGGCGGCGGCGATCGCCGCCCGCTCCCGCGAGCTCGTCCACACCTTCGACGCCGCGGGGATCAACCGGGTGCTCGCCCAGATCGCCGGTTCGCCGCTCAGCCGCCGGGTGGTCGACGACCTGCTCGGCCCGCTCGACGCGCTCGGCGCGGAACGGTCGGCCGAGGCCATCGCGACCCTGTGCGCCTACCTCGACGCGCGCGGCTCGCTGAAGGCCGCCGCGTCCCGGCTGGCACTGCACCCGAACGCGGTCAACTACCGGATCAGGAAGATCGTCGAACGGCTGGGCGCCGACCTGGCCGACCCGGACACCGCATTCGCCCTGCACCTCGCCTGCCGCGTCCGCCTCCGCGACTGACCCGCCCGCGCCCCGGCCGGGAACGAAAGAACCGCCCTCGTCCCAGGAATCCTGGAACGAGAGCGGCCGGTAATCAAATCATCGTGGCCTCAGCGGCCACGTCGATCACTTGTTGGATTCGACGTCGATCACACCCTCGTCGGTGATGACGATGGTGCCTTCGTCGTTCTTTCCGATTTCCTTGGACATATCAATAACCCCGTTTCATTTGCAATCAACTGTAATCAACAATTACGAGCCCGAAGACCCGCATAGTGGACTGTACGGAGCCCGGCCGGATCCGCAAGTACCTATTTCCGGATCGGGTGTGTGTTCCATTGCACACAGAACCGGCCCGCCTGGCAACTTGCCCTTCGGCGTGAGGTCGGACATGCATGCCGGCTTGGCGTGCCCCAACGAAAAGAGCCGGCCTCCATCCCGTCGGGGATGGAGGCCGGTCCGTGTCACCGCCGAGGCCCGTTGACACGAGCCGCTGCGGCCGTTGGAGCGGATCTCAGGCGCGGCCCGAGATCAGAACTGGACCCACACGACCTTTCCGTCCGGCCGTCGGACGCGGTCGCAGCCGTAGCCGTACCGGTCGCCCAAGGCCTGGGCGAGCATCAGGCCGCGACGGACGTTCGCCGGGGAGAACCCGAACAGGTCCCCCTGGTCGAAGACGGCGACGCGGACCCGGGCCTCGGCGCAGCCCGGCACGTCGACCATGCCGACCTCCAGGCGGACGGTGCGCGGCAGCTCACCGTCCAGCTCCGCGAGGTTCGCCCCCGTGGTGTGCTGGTAGGCGTTGCGCATGAGCTCGCGCGCCAGCACCCCCGCGACATCCGCCTCCGGGTGGTTCAGCTCCGCCAGCTTGAGACGCGTCACGGTGCCCGCGAACTCGGGTCGTGCCTGCTCCAGCGCGAAGAAGAGCTTCCTGAAGGGCGGGAAGCGCTCCTCATCGAGGATCTCTCTCACGAGATGCCCCTTTCCTAAAGAGTGGTTTGTACGACTGCGAGGTTCCGAGCACCTCGCAGTGAGGACCGTCCGCCCGCGACGGCTCTCAGCAAGACGACGACTCCGATGTGCCTGCCGCCACGTTGGTGGCATGTTGCGGCCTCTTCCGCGGACCGCACGGTACGTCGTGGGTGGCCCCAGGGGCGCCCGCGACCGATTTCCCCAAACAAGACAGGAGACGAGGATGACGGTCAAAGAACCGGAGCGGCGAGGTCAGTCCGCATCGGATCGAGAGGTACTGGCCCGCAAGTTGGGCCTCGCGCACGATGACGAGTTCTTCGTGCGGGCTCTCACACACCGTTCCTACGCGACGAGAACGGCCTGCCCACCGAGAAGCCTTTGACCTTCGTGGGCCAGCCGGCCGTGCTGACGGGCGTCACCGACCTGGTGTACGACCGCAGTCCCGAGGTCACGGACCGTGCGCTGAACAAGCTGCGCAGTGCTGCTGTCTCCGCGCCGGAGCTGGCCGAGGTCGCCCGTTCGCTCCGGGTCGGCCGAAACATCCGGCTGGGCCGGGGTGAGAAGGCCGGCGGTGGGGCGAACAAGGACTCCATCCTGGCCGACACGCTGACGGCCCTGATCGGAGCGGTCCGCCTGCGATTCGGGATGGACCAGACCCTCGCGCTGGTGTACCGGCTGTTCGATGAACCCATCGAACGGCTGTTGCTGCTGGGCCCGGGGCTGGACTGGAAGGACGCCCTGAAGGACCTCGCCAAGGACGAGGGCCTGGAGGAGCCTGTCTACGAAGCCGAGCAGAGCGGCGGTAGGGACCATGACGCGGAGTTCACTGCCTGGGTCTGGGGCGGCGAGGTCAAGTACGGCTCAGGCAAGGGCCGTAGCTTCAAGGAGGCCGAGAAGAACGCCGCCGAGATCGCCTGGCGTGCGATCAGCGGCCAGACCACCGGCGGAGTCGCCACCCCCCGGACCTCGGGGGACGGCTTGTCGAAATGACCTCCCTGTGAGGTCCTAACCGGGACGCTCCCTGACAGGGGCCGTCTCGTCTTCGTCCGGCGTGTTCCTTCGCGCCGATCGGAGCCGGGTTGCACCTGCCGCCGGACTCCGGACGGATCCTCAGTATGTCCTACCGCCGGATGGGCTGCTTCGGCCTGATCTCCCGCATCGTGCTCATGGTGTTCCTGGGCATCGTGGTGCTCATCTGTGTGGCCAACCGCTCCTGGCTGCAGGAGAAGGCCGTCAACGCGATCTACGAGGGTCGGCCCCAGATCCACGCGGGCAAGTACTTCAAGCCGGGCGCGTCCGCGGTGGAGGACGGCGTACGGCAGACGGCTGTGATGATCGACAAGAAGCCGCACGTCCGCGTGACGTCACCGACCGACAGGTGGCACAAGAAACACAAGGACGCCAAATGCAAGCGTGACGTCTGCACCGCGGCCGCGACCCACCAGGAGTTCACCGGCGCCGGCGCCATCGACATCGGCGGGATCCTCGCCGGGCTGCTGCTGTGCTACATCATCTGGATAGTGCTCTTCGACGACGACGACTATGACGATTACCGTCGTTATGATCGCCGGTATGACCGCCGTTACGACCGCCGCTGAACGCAGTCCTGGACGCGTCGAGGCGCGGTACGCCGCCGGAGCCGCGGCAGCGGTCATCGGCGTCGATCATGACGGGCGCCGGTGATGTCGTCCTGGCTTCTCGCGCTTCTTGCGATCGCATTCGGTGCGGCCTTCGTCATCGGCGGAATTCATCGCTACCGGACGAGCCGCGCGTTCATGGCCACCGCGCACCGGGTGCCGGGAATCGTCGCCGGAATCCACCGGGTTTCGACGACCGATTCCTATGAGTTCTTCCCGGTGCTGCGATTCCGGACGCTGGACGGCACGGACATCGAGACGGTCGGCGAAACGAGAGGCGGGTCGTTCGAGTTGACCCGGCTCAAAGGGCGTCCCGTCCCCGTGCTCTACGACCCTCAGGATCCGCGCAAGGCCCGGATGGACACCTCGTCCGGCCGGGCCCTCGCCGGTTCGGTCGGCATGGTGGCCGCCGGCTGCGTCTTCGCGCTGATCGGAATCGTCATGCTGATCGCGACCGCGACCTGACGGTTCCGGAACCCGTAGGGGCGGCCGCGGCGGTGCGTCCGTCCGGTTAGGGTGCCGGAGGGTGCGCAGATGCCGGATCGGGGCGAGGGGCGATGGTCGCGTTCGTGTTGGTGCCCGCCGGGCTCGTCGTCGGCCTGCTCGCGGCGCCGATGGCGGCGCCGTTCGTCGGCGCGATCTCCCGCCGCGGCCGCGTCCTGGTGGCGCTGGTCACGGCGGTGCTCTACGGCGTGCTCGGATGGCGGGTCGGACCTGAGCCCGTCCTGCCGGCGCTTCTCTACCTCGCCGCGGTCGGCGCGTTGCTCGGCTTCATCGACGTCGAGGTCAAGCGGCTGCCCGACCGGTTCACCCTGCCCTCGTACGGCATCGCGGCCGCGCTCCTCGCCGCCGCCGCGCCGTTCACCGGCGACGGCCTGGAGCGGTTCGAGCACGCGCTCATCGGCATGGCGGCGCTGTTCGTGCTGTATTTCGCGCAGGCGTTCGCCGCGCCGTCCGGGATCGGGATGGGGGACGTCAAGCTGTCCGGCGTGCTCGGCCTCTACCTCGGATGGTTCGGCCGGGACGCCTGGATCACCGGCGTGCTGGCGACCTACCTCTTCGGCGGCCTCGTCGCCGTCGGCATCTTGATCGTCCGCCGGACGCGCAAGGGTGAGTTCCCGTTCGGCCCGTACATGCTCGCCGGGGCGCTCGTCGCGGTCCTCGCCGCCACCGGCTGAGACGTCAGTCGCAGAGCTTGCGGCCGGCCTTGACGCCTCCACCGATCTTGTTGATGGCGGGCGCCGCGAGACGCACGCCGTTCTTCCCGATGACGAGTCGGACACCGTCCTGGGGAGCGGCGGTGTCCGCGGTGAGCAGCGCGTCCGGGACGTCCCGGGCGAGCGCCGTCGCCTGCGCCTCCGCGGACGGCGCGTAGACGAGGCGGCTCGCCGGCGTCGCGTCGGCCTTCTCCACCTTCTCCGCCACCTTGAACCCACGCTGCCGGAGCTGGTTCGCGACCCGGTTCACCAGCGCGTCCCGTCCCCCCGCGTCCACGATCGTGACGTGCACCTTGCCGGGCGCGAGCGGCGCCGGCTGCCCCTGGGCGGGGTTGGTCGTCTGCGCGGGAAGCTCGTCGTCGTGCCGGATCGCCTCGAACAGCGGCTTCGCGAGCTCCTCGTTCCACTGGACGCGGTTCGGGTCAGGCGCGTACCGCTCCACCGGGACGGTCACGAACCGCACCTGCCCGGCGCTCATCCCCTTGAGCCCGTCCGCCAGCTTCCGCATCGCCGCCAGGTCGAGGTCGTCATCGGTCGTCATCGACTTGGTCGCGGCCTTGAGGAACTTGTACGTCTTCGCCGGATCCGTGAGGACGGACCCGCTGGTCGCCTTGTCGACGACCGCCGCCATGAACTTCTGCTGCCGTTCGATCCGCTCCAGATCGGAGCCGTCACCGAGCGAGTAACGCGCGCGCACGTAACCGAGCGCCTCCTCGCCTTTCACGGTCTGCTTCCCGGCCTTCAGATGAAGCTCGGCCCTGGGATCGTTCACGGGCTTGTCGACGCAGATCTCGACTCCGCCGAGGGCGTCCACCATCCGCTTGAATCCCGCGAAGTCCACCTGCACGAAATGGTCGATGTGGATGCCGGTGAGCGACTCCAGCGTCTTCCATGTGCACGTCGGCCCCGCATACGCGAACGCCGCGTTCAGCATCCCGAACTGCTCCGGGACGGTGCCGCCCTTCTCCTTCTTGCACGCCGGAATCTTCACCATCGAATCCCGCGGGAAGCTGATGCCGACCGCCTGATCCCGGTTCGGCGACAGATGCAGGAGGATCGTCGTGTCCGAGCGGGCCCCGGTCATCCCCACCCCGTACCGCGCGTTGTCGCCCTCCCGAGTGTCAGAGCCGACGAGCAGGATGTTGAGTGACCTGTTCAGCTTCTTCGGCCGATCCGTGCCGAGCTTGTCGGTGACGTGTTCCTGCTCGATCCCGCCGACCAGATCGTGATACAGCCACGCCGCCCCGCCGCCCCCGACCAGCAGCAAGGCGACCACACTGACCGCAACCCACCGCAGAACTCGCCGCCGCTTCCCGCCTCCAGCCCCCGGAGGCACGCCGCCCGGCCCGGCTTCACCGGTATCCGCGTCCCCATCGACAGTGCGGCCGCCATCCGGACTCATGGCCGTTGCCGCCTCGTCGCCATCATCGGCTGACGGTTCGTCGTCGGTCCGGTCCGCGTGTTCGCCGCCGGCCGAGGCGCGGCTGCCATGCGAGGCCTTGGCCGCCGGCTGGTCGCCTTCATCTGCGGGCGGAGGGGCGCTCGGACGTTCGGGACCTGGGTCCCCGGCGGTGCCAGGAGTGCTCTGGGCGGCCTTGTCCCCCGCGAGGTCGTCGCGGCGAGGGTCTTCGTCGCTCATCGGTCCCGTCTCAGGCGGGCCCTTGTCGAGGGCGCGTGGTCTGCATGGTCGGTCAGTCGTGGGAGGTGGCTGATCCCTTGGAGCATGCGCCTCCCTTTATTGGATGCGCGAGATGCCCGTTTTGTTGACAAGGGTGCGGAAATCTTGGCGTCCCGGGCCCGCCGGTTTCCGTACGATCGTGCCGTGAACGAGGGGTGGGTGATCGGCGGCCGGTTCACGATGCTCGACCGGATCGGAACGGGGGGAACGAGCCGTGTCTGGCGGGCCTATGACCATGAGGAGGGCCGGTACTGCGCGGCCAAGCTCGTGCGGCAGCCGGGTCCCACGTCGATGCTGCGGGTCGTCCGGGAACGGGCGCTGCGGCTCGCGCACCCGCATGTGCTGACGCCCTATGCGTCGTGCATGGCGTACGACGACGTCCTCCTGGCCATGGACCTTGTGAGCGGCGGTTCCCTGGAGACGCTCCTGGGGGACTACGGCAGGCTGCCTCCTGCGTACGCGGCCGAGGTGCTGGATCAGCTGCTGGCGGCGTTGAGCCACATCCACGGCACTGGGGTGGTCCACCGGGACGTGAAGCCCGCCAACCTGCTGCTGGAGCCGAGCCCGGTCGGGGCGCCGCACGTCCGGCTGGCCGACTTCGGAATCGCGCTCGGGGAAGACGGGATGCGGTTCACCACGACCGGGTTCGTCGTGGGCACGCCCGGATACCTGGCGCCCGAAGTGCTCGACTGGAACCGGCCGGGGCCGCGCCAGGACCTGTACGCCGCCGGCATGGTCGCCTGGCGGATGCTGACCGGCGCGGGCGACCCTGAGCCGCGTCAGCGGGTGGGGGCGCCGCCCCCCGGCGTGCCGCCGAGGCTGTGGGCCGTGGTCGCCCACCTGTGCGCGACGGACCCGGCGCAACGTCCCGACGGCGCCGACGCCGCCCGCCGCGCGCTGGCCGCGTGCCATCTCGAACTCCGCTTCCCCGTCCGGACGCTGGACGGGGAGCCTCTGCAGATCTTCGACCACCTGGGCCCCCCACCCCGCTGACCGCACGCCGCGGAAGCCTGCACCACCTCGGCGGGCGCCGGTGCCGTTGCGGTGCCGGTCGACGGTCAGCTGGGAGGGAGGACGGTGCAGCCGTAGCGGGCGGCTGCGGCTGCGACCACGTCCACGTCGGGGGTGGTGGGCTCGGGCAGTTCGCTGCCGGGGGCGGGCCGGCCCATGGCGGCGAAGAACCGCTCGAATCCGGCGGGGGTGAGCAGTAGCAGTCCGTGGACCTCATCGGTCTGTGCGTGCAGGCCGTGCGGAACCCCCCGAGGCAGGAACACCAGCTCGCCAGGACCGGCGCTGACCATGGCGTCATCGCCGATGGTGGCCCCCAGCCGCCCGTCGAGGACGTAGAACGCCTCGTCCTCGTTGGCGTGCACGTGCCGGGGCGGGTCACCGGCCGGGGTGAAGCGCTGTTCGAGCACCGCGAGCCTGCCCCCGGTGTCCGCGGCGGTCGTGACATGCCGCATCCAGGTGTTGAGCATCCAGATCATCTCGCCCGCGCGGGCGGTGGCCTCGTGAGTCACGGCGGTCCGACCCCACTCCTCCATATACTGCCCTTTGCAGTAAGTGCTTTCCAGCGTGATACTGCCAAAGGCAGTATGTCAAGGGAGTCGATGTGGCGGAGCTGACGACGACCTCGTATGCGATCCTCGGGCTGCTCGCGCTGCGCGACCACACCACCTACGAGCTGACCAAGCAGATGCAGCGCACCGTCGGCTATATCTGGCCCAGGGCCGAACGCAAGCTCTACGACGAGCCCAAACGCCTGGTCGTCGCCGGATACGCCGAAGCGGTCAGGGACCTGGTCGGACGGCGCCGGCGCACCACCTACTCCATCACCCCCGCCGGGCGGGACGCCCTCGCCCGCTGGCTCGGCACCGAGCCGGCGCCGCCCGCTCTGGAGTTCGAGGGCATGCTCCGGGTCCTGTTCGCCGATCAGGGGAGCATCGGCCAGCTCCGCCAGTCCATCCAGGCCGTCGCCGCCCAGGCGGCCGCACGCCGGGCCCACTTCGCCGAGATGGCCGCCGGCATCCTCGCCACCGGCGGCGAATACCCGCACCGCGCCCACGTCAACGCCCTCGGCATGCGATTCATGGCCGCCTACTTCGACCAGCTCACCGCCTGGTCCGACTGGGCGCTGGAGGAGATCGACGGGTGGGACGACACCACCACCCCGGCCCAGACCTGGTCCGGCCAGGCCCGCGACATCTTCGCCGACGCCGCCCGCCCCCGAAACGCCGCGACCGGTGGCAACGACGGCGCCTGAAAGGCCCCGTGAACCGGCCGCACCGATCGGGGACGCGGGTTTCGTGCGGTCTGGTTGACGAGTTACCAGGGCACCACGCCGTCGTCTTCGAAGAAGGAGCCGGTTGGGCCGTTGTCGGGCAGGGTGGCCAGGTGGATGGCTATGGCGGCGCCTTGTCGGGCCGTGCGGATGCCGCGGAAGCCGTTGAGGTCGGTTGCGCAGTAGCCGGGGCAGGCGGCGTTGATCAGGATGTTGGTGTCGTGCAGTTCCTTGGCGTACTGGAGGGTCACGGCGTTGAGGAAGGTCTTGGAGGGCGAGTAGGCGGCGGAGATCGGGCCTACGGCCTCCACGCCGGACTGAGAACTCTGGCGGGTGAGAGACCCGACGCTGCTGGACATGTTCACGATTCTCGGTGCGGCGGACCGCCTGAGCAGCGGCAGCATGGCGTTGGTGACGCGGATGACGCCGATCACGTTGGTCTCCACGACCGTTCGCATGGTCGCGGGGTCGACGGTCGTGGGCGTCTGTGGCATCCCACCGGTCACCCCGGCGTTGTTGACCAGCACGTCGAGCCGTCCGAAACGCTCGGAGAGCAGGGAGGCCGCGGCAGTGACGCTCTCGTCGGAGGTCACGTCGAGGGGTACCGCGAACGCGTCGACCCCCTCGGCGCGGAGTTTCTCGACGGCCGTCGAGAGCCGCTCCGGGGATCTGGCCCCCACGCCGACGGTGTGGCCGAGGGCGCCGAGCCCGACGGCGATCTCGTATCCGATTCCCTTGTTGGCGCCGGTGATCAGCGTGATCGTCTGTTCGCTCATACCTGAGATCCTGGCCGTACGGCCGAGAGCACTCCAACACCGCCTGGGTAGCGTTCGATACCTCGCGGGTATTGATCCCGGGTACGGTGAGAGCATGGAGACGCGAGAGTTGCGGTACTTCGTCGCCGTCGCCGAGGAACTCCATTTCGGCCGCGCCGCCGAGCGCCTCGGGATCGCCCAGCCGCCCCTCTCGCGGGCGATCAAGCAGCTGGAACGCCGCCTGGGCGTTCAGCTTCTCGAACGTACCAGCCGTACGGTCGAACTCACCGAGGCCGGAAAGGTCCTGCTCAGAGAGGGCCGGGCCGCCCTCGACGCGGTCGGCGCCGCCGCCCGCCGCACCCGCCGCGCCGCCGCCGGGGAGCCGAGACTGGTGCTGGTCACCAAGGCCGGGGCGTCGAGTGAACTGCTGCCGAAACTCCTGGACGCCTACGCCGCCGAGCCCGGCGCGGTCGCCGTCGAGGTCCTGCTGTGCGGGATCGGGGAGCAGGAGCGGCTGCTCCGCGACGGCCGGGCCGACGTGGGCCTGCTGCACAGGCCGTTCGACTCGACGACCGGCCTGGACATCGAGGAGCTGAGCGCCGAGGGCCAGATTCTGGTCCTGCCGAAAGACCATCCCCTCGAAGGCCGTACGGACCTGCGCATGGCCGACATCGCCGGCCTTCCGCTGCCACGCTGGCCGCACTGCGACGGCGGCTACCCCGACGGCCCGGGACCCGAGGTGCACGACCACGCCCAGCTCCTGCAGCTGATCGCGCTGGGCAGGGCGGTGGCCCTGCTGCCGGAAACCGCCCGGGCCCATCTCCGCCGCGACCTGGCCTTCGTACCGATCCTGGACGCGCCGACCGTCACCACCGTGATCGCCTGGCCGCCGCACAGCCGGTCCCTGGCCCTCGCCGGGCTGATCCAGACGGCCACCCGCCTTTAAGCGGGCGGCGGAGATGACCACGCAGCGGTCTTGGCGCGGCCGTCGGAGCCGTCCGGTGACGGTGTTGTGCTCGGCCGGGGCGTCGGAGTAGTAGGACGTCGCCACCGAGACGCCGGGCCGCCGGGCCGCCGGAACAGCGTCCCCCAGCGGACAGAGACGTGGACGAGGTCGGTGTACACCTCGACGGACAGGCCGATCTTGGGGGCGTGCTCGACCAGGTCGGCGGCATCCGGGTGCATCGTCGGCTCGCCGCCGATGCATTGGACGCGGCGGACTCCCCAGGCGGCGGCCTGGTCGAGGACGCGGACCCAGTCGTCGCGGGTCGTAGTGCCGTGGCCGCCCGTCGGGCCGGAGCCGTTGAAGCAGCGGACGCAGGGGAGCTGGCGCTCGCGGCTGAGGTCGAGCCAGAGCATGTCAGGCACCGCCCGCCCGGGGGTGCTCGGACTCCAGGGGTGATGATCATGGTTACCTCCCGCGGCACGCCTCATGGTGTGGCGCCGCGGCCCCGGGCACGCGCCTGCGACCGGTGCCGCGGGGTTCAGGTGTGTTCGCCCGCCGGGGCCACCTGCGCGCCGAGCATCTCGGCGATGCGGTCTGCGACCTCCTCAGGATCGGCGCCGGACGGCCGCGTACAGCCGCTCTGCGGGCCCGAAGGACTCCAGCCGCGATCCCAGCGTCATCGCGTCCACGTCCGCAGGTACCCGTGGACCGTGACGGCGAGCGCGTCATGACTGGGCGCCTCGACCAGGCGGGGGCCATGCTGCGTGGGGACGATCGCCCACCAGCTGCCGGTCGCGTGGCCGTGCCAGTGCGTGATGCCGTCCGGGATCGGCGGCGGATCGGTGATCGGCGACATGTCCACCCTGGTCTCGGCGTTCACGCCAGCCCCAGCCCGGGAAGCATCCGCTCGGCGGCGAGCTCCGGATCGTCGATCGGCGCCAGCTCGACGCCCGTCGTCCACGAGTACACGCCATGCCGGGCGGCCACGACGCGCAGGATCCCGGTGCGCGTCTCGGTGGAGACGGTCAGGCCGAAGATCTCGGCCGTCAGGCCGCGGGCCCGAAGGGCGTCGCGCAACGCGAAGATGGCGTGACGGCAGTCGAGCCTGTCCACCTCGTCCAGTGCCGTGCGAAGCCCGCCGTAGGAGTCGGCGCCGACCGTTATGGGTCCGGCGTGCCCGCCGTCGCGGGACGCCTGAAACGAGGGGCTGCCCCGCCTCACCTTGATGTCCCAGCCTGGAAATTCCTCACACAGCCGCGCCTTGATGGATTCGGCATCGGCGTCCAAGCCGATCGGCTCGGGGGTCGCGTGCACCGTGCGCTCCCTGCACTCGTGGCGAATAGGTCACGGTCAGTGAAACTCCGTATGCGGGGAGTGCGATAGGCGGATACTGGCGGTCAGAACGCTGACTGTTCGGTAGTCCGCCTGTCCGGTCCTGGCGAATGGTGCACGCATGACAGACGACCCGATCCCTCCGTGGGCGCCGCGCCTGGCGGCCGCCCGCGAGGCCCGCAGATGGTCCAAGCCGGCCACCGCGCGAGCCCTGTTCCGCGCCGCCGGCCTGGAACCCAGCAAGCAGCAGGTCACCTCGCTGGCGCGGCAGATCCGCAAGTACGAGCGCGGCGAGCACTACCCGCGTGAGTGGGCCACCCATTACGCCGCCGTGTTCGAAACAACCGAGGAAGAACTGTTTGGGCGATCCGGCGGCAGCGATGACAATGAAGACGTGGACCGCCGCACACTCCTTGGCCTCGTGGCCACCGCCACCACGGTCAGCTCCCTGGCCCGTGACGCCGAGCCGCTGCGGGACGCATTCGAGGCCGCGGTCGCCGCGGACGCGTCTGGCCGTGACGCCGACATGTGGGAACGCGTCGCCTACGACTACGCCCGGGAGGTCGGCTCGTCTCCCGCCGCGGTCGTCCAGCCGGAGCTGGCGACCGACTTCGCCGAACTCACGCGCTTGATCCCGGTTGCCCGGGGGAGCGCCCGGAACCGACTGGTCCATGTCGCCGCGCAGTTAGCCGCGCTCATGGCGATCAACCTGACCAGCCTGGGCGAAGGACGGGCCGCGCGCCGCTGGTGGCGCACCGCCGCCCGCGCCGCCGATCAGACCGGCGACCACACCGCCGCCGCCCTCGTCCGCAGCCACGCCGCCCTCTCCCTGCTCTACGTCCGGTCGCCCCGCCTGTCGGTCATCGAGGCGGCCGAAGAGGCGATCGCGGTAGGCCGGGGTGCTCCCTTCGGCGTCATCTCGGGGCACGCCGCCAAGGCCCAGGCGCTTGCCGAACTCGGTCGGCGCGACGAGGCCGAGCACGCCCTCGATGACCTGCGCGACATGTTCGAACAACTCCCCGACGCCGTGCGGGCGGAACAGGACGGGCAGTGGAGCTGGTCGGACCGTCGTCTCCACTTCGTCACCAGCCTCGTCCACACCTGTGCCGGAAACGTCGGACCTGCGATGGCCGCTCAGGACGCCGCCTTGGCGGCCTGTCCAGCCCAGAACTGGGGATTCCGCGGGCAGATCGGAATGCACCGGGCCGGGGTGATGATCTGTGCTGGAGACGTCGACGAGGGCGCTCGTCATATGACGCGGGTCTTGGAGGGCCTACCGCCCGAACAGCGCGGCGACCGGTTCCTGGAGGGCAGCGCGATGACGTCGCTGCGGCTTGCGGCACCCGCCCAGTCCGAACGGCCCTCGATGCGGCAGGCACGTGAACTACTCACATCCACAGGAGACCGATGACCTCGGACCTCGCCTTCACCCGCCATGAGCCCGGCGACGCGGAGAAGATCCTCGACAGCGTGATCGTGCCTGTCTACGTCGCGTCACATCAGGACGTGATCGACCAGCCATTCTTTTCGGCGGAGCGGTTCGCTGAGCGATTCCCGCGCTACGCCCGGTCACCCGGCTTCGAGATCGTCATCGCCCACATCGCCGGGGAGCCGGTCGGCCAGTCGTTCGGGTACGCGCTGCCGGTGAACGCCCGCTGGTGGGACGGGCTGACCACGCCGGTCCCGGACGGGTTCACCACCGAGACCGGGTCGCGAACGTTCGCTTTCAACGAGCTGATGGTCGTCCCGGAGTGGCAGGGCAAGGGGGTGGCGCACGCTCTGCACGACGCCCTGCTGGGGGACCGGGGCGAGGAGCGGGCGACGCTGCTGGTTCGCGATGACAACGAACCCGCGCAGCGCGCCTATGCGCGGTGGGGCTGGCGCAAGGCCGGGAAGGCGCAGCCGTTCCCCGACTCGCCGCACTTCGACGTGATGATCGTCGACCTGCCGCTGAGCGGGCGCCCCGTGTCGTAGGCACCCCGTCCGGGCGCTGGTCCAGGACTTAAACCATGCTCAGGAGGTGATCCGTAGGGCTGTAGTCGATCTTCCAGTCGGCATACACCCCGCTGAATCCGTCCTGCCGGCACCGCAAACCCACTGTGACCCAGCGGACCGAACCGTCGTTGCGCACGGAGAACGCGACAGCCGCCTCGAACTCCTCACCGCCACACGGGCAGCAGGCAGCACCGGGCTCGTGACACCCCTGCGGGTCCTCGACCGCGACACGTGCCGCAGCCGCCGGCACCCAGCCCTGCCTCTGGCCGACGCGGCCGGGTTCTGCACGGTCCCTCCTGTGCCCGTTCGAGTGGACGGGAAAAACCCAGAACAGGAGAAGACCGTGAAGGGCATCCTGAACCTTCTCACCGTCGTCGCCGCAACACTCATCGGTGGTGTCAGCGGCAGTCTCATCACCATCAAAGCCGAGCCCGGCGTCGTCGGCACCACCGAGGCCGTGGGGTTCGCTGTGGACGGTGGCGCCCGTGGCGCCGCCATCGCCATCATCGCCAGCTCGTCCGTTGTCATCTTCGGCAAGGTCGCCCGGGCCGTCAGCCTCATCCTCGGCTTCATGTTCCTCTGCGTGGGCTGCTGGATGGGCGCCCTCGGCCACTACCACGGGGCCGCTGTCGCCATCATTGGCTTGAGCGTCCTCGCGGGTGTTCTCGCTGACTTCATCGCCCGCCGCGCCGACGTCGACGTCAGCGCCGCGGTGACCGCGAAGGTCCAGAAGCCGCAGTCCTCCGGCGACTCCTCACAGAAGCAGTGAGGCCGGAGAACTGACACCAGTGGCAGGCGGTCGGGGTCGCAGATCCCGGCCGCCTGTTCCGCTTTGCGCTCCCACCGGCGGGCCGGTGAGGGGCGAGGCCGATCGGGTCACCGACGCGGCGGGTCAGCGGGTGGCGGAGATGACTACGCGGCGGTTCTTGGCGCGGCCGTCGGGGCTGTCGGAGCCGTCCGGGCGGGTGTTGGGGGCGGCCGGTTTGGTCTCGCCGTAGCCGGTGGCCTTGAGGCGGGAGCGGTCGATGCCGCCCTTGGCGGCCAGCCAGCCGACGATGGCCTGGGCGCGGCGCTCGGAGAGGGTCTGGTTGGACGCCGGGTCGCCCTTGGCGTCGGTGTGGCCGTCGACCTGGATGGCGGCGCCCGCCGGGACCTCCTTGCCGATCGATTCGGCGATCTTGGTCAGTTCGGCTTCTGCGGCGGGCTTGATGTCGGCCTTGCCGAAGTCGAAGAGGACGTCCGCCTTGATGTTGTAGGCGATGCTGTCGTCGCCCTTGATGACCTCCCCGGGACCGGCCACGTACGCCTTGAGGGACGCTCCGGGAACGCTGACCCCGTCAACGCTGACCCCGGGCACCGACACGCCTGGGACGCTCACCGCCGGGATGCATTCCTGCTTGTCGTTGCAGACGCTCGCGCGGTAGAGCGAGCTCCGGTAAAGCGAACTGCGGTAGAGGGAGCTGCGGTAGAGCGAGGCCCGGTACACGGAGCTGACGTACTCGCCTTCCTTGGACGGCTTGCTCTGGCACACCTCCTCGCGGGTGACGCCGAGGCGCGTCACGGCCAGGCGCGAGATCTCCGAGCGCGTCACCGGCGGGGCGTCGATGCCCGGGGCCTTGACCCCGGGGATGGTCACGGCGGGGATCTTCACGGCGGGGATCGTGACGCCCGGGATGGTGATGGCGCCGAGGCAGCCGCCCGGGGCGGGCTTGTGCTCGACGCACTGCGCCGGGACGTGCTGGGCCGGGATGTCGACGCCCGGAATCGTCACGGCCGGGACCTTCTGACCGCTGATCGTCGCCTCCGGGACTCGCACCGGGTCGGCGTGCACGGCGGGGATGTCGACCGCCTTGATCAGCTGCCCGCCGCCCGGGCAGCTGGTCGGTTCCGGCCCGGTGGGAGTCGCGGCCGGTGGCGAGGTGGGCGGCGCGGGTCCGCCGCCCGGCCGGTCGTGGCCGCCTTCGGCTCCCTTCGGCCGTCCGTCGCCGCCGCACGCGGCCAGGCACAGCCCGGCGGCGAGGAAGACGGCGAGTATTCGCGATTCTCGCTGCATTACCGATCAGCTCTTCTCGTAGGTGATTTCGACGCGGCGGTTCTTGGCGCGTCCTTCGGGGTTGTCCTTGCCGCCCTGCTCGTTGGGGGCGACGGGTTTCGTCTCGCCGTAGCCCTTGGCCTCGATCTGCAGGTTCGCCCCCTGCAGAGCCCGCTGCAGCTCGGTCTTGACCGCCTCGGCGCGCTGCTCGGACAGGGTCAGGTTGTAGCCGGGGTCGCCGACGGAGTCGGAGTGCCCGGACACCTGGACGGTGCCCTTGGCGTCGCGCAGCCGGGGAGCGAGGCCGGCGATGCGCCGCCGGGCGGCGTCGGTGAGCGTCGCCTTGCCGAAGTCGAACAGGACGTCCGCCGAGATGCGGACGGTGACCTGGCTGCCGTTGGTCTCTTCCTCCTCCAGGGGGATGATCGCCTGGGACAGGTCGATGCCGCGCACGGCGGAGTTCGGGTCCAAGGAAAGGACGCTCTTGGTGAGGTCGCCGTCCGGGACGCCGGGGTCCGCCCCGGCCACTGAGGGGACGGCGAGCACCAGTGCCAGGACACCGGCGACGGCGATGGACCTGCGCATGTGGTTCACCGCTCCACCGGGACGTCGCGGAACGTCGGCCAGTTCCCGAGCTGCACGTCGATCGACTTCACGCTGTCCGGAGGGGCGGCGAAGGTGTAGAAGGACGACGTGGGCTGGTCGTTGGTCATGTGCGTGAAGATGTCGTCCGTCTGCAGCTCCCTGCCGCTGGAGTCCTTCACCACCACGTACCGCTTGAGGTTCACCGGATCGATCAGCGAGGTGTCCAGGCCGCGCTCGCCGTTGAGGCCGTAGGCGTTGATCTGGTTCGGCTGGGCGCCCGGCACATGCGGGACGAACTGGACGGTGAGCGTGGCCAGCTTCCCCTTCACCTTGAGGCCCATGATGGCGATGTCGACCTTGGCGCCCTGCGCCTCCGGGCTGTCGAAGGTGCCCTTCACGATCGGCTTCGTGTTGTTGTCGAAGCTCGCCTTGCCCACCGAGCCTTCGGTGCCGGACCCCCGGTCGCCGTCGCCCGAGGACGAGCCGGTGCCCTGCCCGAGCGGGGAGCAGCCGGCCAGGAGCAGGGCCGCCGCGGTGGCGGTCACCAGGCGATATGCCAGGCGCATGATCGATCCTTTCCAATTTGTCGCATATGCAAATCTCATGTTCCATGGGAGCATGGCCTGTGAGCCGGGCTGCCATGTGCGGCTGTAAACATAGCGTTTGCACTTGCGAATCGTCAAGGGGGTCGATGAGGTGAGCGTCGCCGAGGACACGGTCGCCCGGAACCGCGCACTTCAGGCGGAGTGGTACGGCGAGCCGCTCGGCGACCGCGTCCGGCCGCTGCTCGGCCGGCTCGGCATGTCGCAGTCCGGCCTGGCCGGCGTGCTCGGCCTGTCCGCGCCGATGCTCTCCCAGCTCATGTCCGGGCAGCGGGCCAAGATCAGCAATCCGGCCGTCCTGCACCGGCTGATGGCGGTCGAGGAACTGGTCGCCGATCCCGGGTTCGACGCCCTGACCGCCGCCGGGATCAAGGCGCGCCTCGAAGAGATCAAGGCGGAGTCGGCCGCCACCACGTCCGGCATGCGGATGGCGACGTCCGAGCGTGTCCCTGCCGGCGGGCACACCGGACGCGTCGCCGCCGGGCAGTCCGGCGAACCGGGGGAGGGGCGCGGCCCGGCGGAGTCGGCCCGCCTCGTCCAGGCGCTGCTGCGCGAAGTGGCGTCCGCCGCCGAGATCGAGGCCGCCGCGGGCCTCATCGCCGACCGCTTCCCCGACCTCGCGGAGGTGCTCCGCGTGTACGGCACCGGCCGCACCAGCGAGGCCGAGGCCCACTTCGTCCGGACGGTCCTGAAGGAGACGCTGCGCGACCGGACGGTCATGCCTTAGGGCACTCGTCTCGATTCTCCTGGACCATAACGACTGGTTATGGGTGAGGGCCGGTGCCACGGGCTCGCGAGGCGGCTAAAGTCTGTGGTCAGGGTCACATACGGGTCCGGCTGTTATGTATGTCACAGGTCCTGGCGGGTGGCGTAGGGTCGCTTCGCTGGAAGCGCACACGAGGCGTCACCGCCCGCACGCGGCACGGCCTTCGGCCGCATGGGTGCGCGCACACCGTGGTACGGGGACACGACGACCCGAGCTCAGGAGAGCGATCGATGAGCACTGTGGAGGCGCCGGCCAGGTCGCGCGCCCAGATCAAGGCCCGCACGCTACGCAAGGACAACTGGCGGCTGTATCCGCTCACGACCTTCGTGATCTTCACGGCGTGGGTGGTGTACGCGACGGTCAGGGCCTTCTGGGGCTCCGCCTTCTACGTGCCGGAGTACCACTACCTGACGCCGTTCTACTCGCCGTGCCTGAACGAGATCTGCAACAACGTGACGGTGGACGGCCACACCGGCGACGCGGCGGAGTTCGGGACGTTCCTGCCGGAGGGCACCCGGGGCTGGATCCCGTTCGCGGCCATCTCGCTGCCGTTCCTGCTGCTGTTCCGGCTCACCTGCTACTACTACCGCAAGGCGTACTACCGGTCGTTCTGGGCGTCGCCGTCCGCGTGCGCCGTGCGCGAGCCGCACGGCAAGTACACCGGGGAGCGGCGCTTCCCCCTGATCGGCCAGAACCTGCACCGCTACTTCTGGCTGGCCGCCTTCCTCATCTCCGTCATCAACACCTACGACGCCATCCGCGCCTTCCACGGCAAGGACGGCGGTTTCGGCATCGGGCTCGGCACGCTGATCCTGGTCGCGAACGTGGTCCTGCTGTGGCTGTACACCCTGTCGTGCCACTCGTGCCGGCACATCGTCGGCGGCCGGCTGAAGAACTTCTCCAAGCACCCCTTCCGGTACCGGATGTGGGGCTGGGTGTCGGCGATCAACCAGCGGCACGGCATGTACGCCCTGATCACCCTGGGCTCGCTGGTGGCGGCCGACCTGTACGTGGCGCTGGTGGCCAGCAACACCATCTCCGACCTGCGTATCTTCAACTGAGGCCAAGGAATCATGACTGAGATCGAGAGGCACTCGTACGACGTCGTGGTGATCGGTGCCGGCGGCGCCGGGCTGCGCGCGGCGATCGAGGCGCGCCTCCAGGGCAAGAAGACCGCGATCATCTCCAAGTCGCTGTTCGGCAAGGCCCACACGGTGATGGCCGAGGGCGGCGCCGCCGCCGCGATGGGCAACGTCAACGCCAACGACAACTGGATGGTCCACTTCCGCGACACCATGCGCGGCGGCAAGTTCATGAACAGCTGGCGGATGGCGGAGCTGCACGCCAAGGAGGCCCCGGAGCGGATCTGGGAGCTGGAGCTGTGGGGCGCGCTGTTCGACCGCACCAAGGACGGCAAGATCAGCCAGCGCAACTTCGGCGGGCACGAGTACCCGCGGCTGGCGCACGTCGGCGACCGGACGGGCCTTGAGCTGATCCGCACCGCCCAGCAGAAGATCGTCGCGCTCCAGCAGGAGGACCACGCCGAGCACGGCGACTACGAGGCCAACCTCAAGGTGTGGGCCGAGACGACGGTCACCCGGCTGCTGAAGGACGCCGACGGCAAGATCTGCGGCGCGTTCGGCTACGTCCGGGAGAGCGGGAAGTTCGTCGTGTTCGAGGCGCCCGCGGTGGTGCTGGCGACCGGCGGCATCGGCAAGGCGTTCAAGGTCACGTCCAACTCCTGGGAGTACACCGGGGACGGGCACGCGCTGGCGCTGCTCGCCGGCGGGACGCTGCTGAACATGGAGTTCGTGCAGTTCCACCCGACGGGGATGGTCTGGCCGCCGTCCGTCAAGGGCATCCTCGTGACCGAGTCGGTGCGCGGTGACCGCGGCGTCCTGCGGAACTCCGAGGGCAAGCGGTTCATGTTCGACTACATCCCCGAGGTGTTCAAGGACAAGTACGCCACCTCCGAGGCGGAGGGCGACCGCTGGTACGACGACCCCGACAACAACAAGCGCCCGCCCGAGCTGCTGCCGCGCGACGAGGTCGCGCGCGCGATCAACTCCGAGGTCAAGGCGGGACGGGGATCGCCGCACGGCGGGGTCTTCCTCACCGTCGTCGACCGGATGCCGGGCGGCGCCGCCGAGATCGTCAAGCGGCTGCCGTCGATGTACCACCAGTTCAAGGAGCTGGCGGACGTCGACATCACCAAGGAGCCGATGGAGGTCGGGCCGACCTGCCACTACGTGATGGGCGGGGTCGAGGTTGACCCCGACACCGCGGCCGCGCTCGTGCCCGGGCTGTTCGCGGCGGGCGAGGTCTCCGGCGGCATGCACGGCTCGAACCGGCTCGGCGGCAACTCGCTGTCCGACCTGCTGGTGTTCGGCCGGCGCGCCGGGCTCGGGGCGTGCGAGTACGTGGACGGGCTGGACGCGCGTCCCGCCGTCCCCGAGGACGTGGTCGAGGCGGCGACGGCCGAGGCGCTCGCCCCATTCGAGCGGGAAGGCGGCGAGAACCCGTACGCCGTCCACGCCGAGCTGCAGCAGACGATGAACGAGCTGGTCGGCATCATCCGCAAGGAGGAGGAGCTGCAGCAGGCGCTGGAGGCGCTCGGCAAGCTCCGCGAGCGGGTCGCGAACGTCAGCGTCGATCCCGTCGCGGTCGGCGACGGGCGCGGCTACCACCCCGGCTGGCACCTCGCGCTGGACCTGCGCAACATGCTGCTCGTGTCGGAGGCGGTCGCGAAGGCGGCGCTGGAGCGGCAGGAGAGCCGCGGCGGCCATACCCGCGACGACCACCCGCAGATGTCGGCGGAATGGCGGAAGATCAACCTGGTCTGCTCGCTGGCCGGCGACCCGGCGTCCCCGCACGTCGAGCTGAAGCGCCAGCCGCTGACGCCGATGCGGAACGACCTGCTCGAACTGTTCGACAACGACGAGCTGAAGAAGTACCTGACCGCCGAGGAACTGCCGGCCGGCCTCGCCGAGGAGGCCGAGGACGAGGAGGCGGAGGCCGCGGCCGGGTCGGGCGCGACCGCCGCGGGCTCCGGCGAGGAGAACGAGGAGGGCGGCCGATGAGCTACGAGGCCAAGTTCAGGGTCTGGCGCGGCGACGACGGCGACGGCGAGCTCACCGACTACACGGTCGAGGTGAACGAGGGCGAGGTCGTCCTCGACATCATCCACCGGCTGCAGGCCACGCAGGCGCCCGACCTCGCCGTCCGGTGGAACTGCAAGGCGGGCAAGTGCGGCTCGTGCTCGGCCGAGATCAACGGCATGCCGAAGCTGCTGTGCATGACCCGGATGTCGACCTTCGAGCCGGACGAGACGATCACGGTCACGCCGGTCCGCACGTTCCCGGTCATCCGCGACCTGGTCACGGACGTGTCGTTCAACTACCAGAAGGCGCGGGAGATCCCCTCGTTCGACCCCGGCGACGCCAAGCCGGGCGAGCTGCGCATGCAGCAGGTGGACGTGGAGCGGTCGCAGGAGTTCCGCAAGTGCATCGAGTGCTTCCTGTGCCAGAACGTCTGCCACGTCATCCGCGACCACGAGGAGAACAAGGAGAGCTTCGCCGGACCGCGCTTCCTCATGCGGATCGGTGAGCTGGAGATGCACCCGGCGGACGAGGCCGACCGCCGCAACATCGCGCAGGACGACCATGGCCTCGGCTTCTGCAACATCACCAAGTGCTGCACCGAGGTCTGCCCCGAGCACATCAAGATCACCGACAACGCCCTGATCCCGATGAAGGAACGGGTCGTGGGCCGCAAGTACGACCCGGTGGTGTGGCTCGGCAGCAAGCTCGGCATCGTGAAGAAGGGCCAGGACACCCCGTCCGCCTGACGTTTCTCGCGACCGGCCCCCGCCGCCCCGCAACGGTGGGGGCCGGTCGCGTTCTCCGCCGCTGTTCGCCCGCGGGCCGGCGCGCTGGCATGCGCCGCCCCGAGGGCGCGACGGGCGGCGTGCCCCCGGACCGCCGCCCGCCGCCCGCCGTTCCCCGTGGACGCCGTGACGCTGGACGGCCTCCGGCCGCACACGCCGGGACCAACCATGACGCACGTCCCGCCGTTGGAACAGGCATAAGTGCACACAACGCGTGATTGAACCGTGATTCTTTCCCACGACGCCTGGAGGGGCGGATCGCTTTAGCGTGGTGGGCATGAGCGCCCTCGAACCGGGCTCCTTCCTCGCCGACCTCACCCCGGCGGAACGCGAGGACCTGGAGTCACGTGGCCGCGTCCGCGACTTCGACCGGGGAGACACGCTCTTCGTCGAGGGCGAGGACCCCGGCTGGGTGGCCGTCCTGCTGAGTGGCCGGGTCAAGGCGTTCTCCTACCGTGAGCAGGGCGGGGAGGCCATCCTGGCCGTGCGCGGCCCCGGGGCGCTGCTCGGCGAGGTCGCCGCGATCGACGGGCTGCCGCGGTCGGCGACGGTCACCGCGCTCGAACCGGTGCGGGCGATCGCGGTCACGGCGGACGAGTTCATGGCGTTCCTTCAGGCCCACGGCCGTGTCTCCATCATCATCATGCGGATGCTCTGCCAACGCTGGCGCGACGCGGACCGCAAGCGCGTCGAGTTCGGCATGTTCGACGCCACCGGACGGGTCGCGCAGCGCCTCGTCGAACTGGCGGAGCGCTTCGGGGTGCCGTACGACCACCGGACGGGCGCGAACGCCGGAGGGGAGAGCGTGCGGATCACGCTGAACCTGTCGCAGGAGGAGCTGGCGGGCTGGGTCGGTGCGTCCCGCGAGGCGGTCAGCAAGGCGCTGCGCACGCTGCGCCGGCACGGCTGGATCGAGACGGGCCGGCGGCGCCTGATCGTCCACGACCTCCAGGCTCTTCGCCGTCACGCGCGCTGACCCGGTGGACGCCGGGACGTACGGCGACCCGTACTCTGTGCTGGATGCAGTTCCAGCAGCTCGCCTACTTCGTCGCGGTCGCGGAGGTTCGCCACTTCACGCAGGCCGCCGAGCTGCTGCGGGTCGCGCAGCCTTCGCTGTCGAAGCAGATCCGGGCGCTGGAGAACGAGCTGAACGTGTCGCTGTTCAGCCGCGCCAGGGGGAACATCACGCTGACCCCCGCCGGTGAGGCGCTGCTGCCGCTGGCGAAGCGCATCCTGGCCGATGTCGACACGGCGCGCTTGGAAGTGCAGGAGCTCGTCGGCCTCAAGCGTGGGCGGGTACGGCTCGGCGCTACACCGTCCCTGTGCGCGGGCCTGCTGGCGGACGTCCTGCGCCGCTTCCACGACACGTACCCGGGGATCCAGCTCATCGTCGAAGAGGGAGGCTCGCGGGACCTCGTCAAGGAGCTGACGCGTGGCTCACTGGACATGGCCCTGGTCATCCTTCCGCTCCACGGTGACCCGCCCCTGGACACGACCCCGATACTGCGCGAATACCTGGTGGTGGCGTCCTCTCTTAAAGCCGCACAGCTACCGCGTCGTTCCTACCTGCGGATTGAGGATTTGCAGAACCGTCCCTTGGTGATGTTCCGTCCCGGGTACGACCTGCGTGAGGCGACCATCAGCGCATGCAGGGCGGCCGGGTTCGAGCCCAGGTTCGCCGTCGAGGGCGGCGAGATGGACGCCGTTCTGCGCTTCGTCGAGGTAGGCCTCGGCATCGCGGTCGTCCCCAGCATGGTCCTCTCGGGGCGCCCCGGCCTGCGCGGAACGCCGCTCGTCCTGGCCGACGAGGAGACGCGGCGCGGCCGCCATGGCCCCGGCCTGCTCCGGACGATCGCGCTCGCCCACCGCAAGGACGTCGAACTCACGCACGCCGCCCGCGCGTTCCAGGACACCCTGCAGACGTTCCTCGTCGAGGCCGCACTCGCCGGAAGCCTCCCCGCAGGCGTCGAGACACTGGTCGACGGCTAGCCGCGCAGGTCGTCGGCCGCCTCGCGGAACGCCGTCGCGGCCCGTTCGAAGTAGTCGAACAGCACCGCGCGCTGCTCGTCGGTGTAGCCGCCGACGATCTCGCCGATCCGCTTCCGGGCGGGCGCCATGACGCGGTCGAGTTCGGCGGGCGCCGCCACCGGCTCGACGATGACCTTGCGGCGGTCGTCGGGGGACGGGACGCGCCGCACGTAGCCCGCCTGTTCCAGCCGGTCGATGAGCCGCGTGGTCGGCCCGGTGGTCAGGCCCGTCCGGGCGGACAGCTCGCCGGGGGTCATGGCGCCCGCCAGGTCGAGGATGTTCAGCGCGTAGAGGTCCGTCCCGCCCAGGTCACAGGCCCGCGCGCTGGCGTGGCCGTGCAGCATGACGGCGCTGAGGTACCGCCGGTAGGCCGCCGACGCCTCTTCGGGTGTTGACACGTCGCACCCCGTTCCCTAATCTCTTCCTCAACGAAGAGAAATCTTCAAGGCAGAAACTTCTCTGCCGAAGCTACCAGAAGGAGCCGGCCATGAACGACACCACCGCGATCCAGGACCTGTTCGCCCGCCTCACCGCGGCCTGGGATGCAGGCGACGGCGCCGCCTACGGCGCCTGCTTCACCGCCGGCGCCACCTACATCACCTACGTCGGCACCCTCTACCGCGGTGCCGAGGAGATCGGCGACGCGCACCAGGCCCTCTTCGACAGCTTCCTCAAGGGCACGAAACTGGCCTGCGAGATCGTCGACATCCGCCTCACGACCCCGGACACCGCGGTGGTCATCACCCGGGGCGACACCTACAAGAAGGCCCCCGGCAAGCTCAAGAAGCTCCAGACGAACACGGTCGTCCGGGGCGCCGACGGCCAGTGGCGCCTGGCCGCCTTCCAGAACACCCTCCACAAGTCCCTGATGGAGGCCGTCTCCTTCAAGTTCCAGCCCGCCACCAGGCCCGCCCCCGCCAACTGACATGTGCGAGCGGCCCGATCAGGCGGTGAGCAGGTCCTCCAGCAGACGCGCGCGGACGGTGTTGTCGTCGCCTTCCGGAAGTTTCCAGGGGCACGCGATGTCCAGGGCGGCCACGCGGCCGGTGGCCATGATCCGGCGGACGGACTCGACGACCGCGTCCCGCGAGGGCCCGCCGCCGACCGGGAACTTCAGCCCCGGCAGGTCACCGGCATCGATCACGTCCACGTCGATGTGCAGGACGAGGGGCCCGTCCGGCAGGGCGACGTCGTCCACGCCGCAGCGCCGCACCTTCGACGACGCCAGGAACTCCGCCTCGGCCGGGTCGAGGTCGCGGGCGTCCACCAGCACGGCGCGGTCCTCCGGCAGCGGACGCAGGCCCAGCGGGTCCGCGAGCAGTCCGGAGTCGGCCCCGAGGATCTGCCGCAACGGCATCCCGCCGATGTAGCCGGACGTCGAGCTCCGCACCGTGTGGACGTCCCCGTGGGCGTCGAACCAGACGATGGACGCGTCAACCCCGGCCCTCTGCACACCTGCGAGGACGGCCTCCGACGTCAGGCAGTCGCCCGACACCACGCGCGGGCGGGACCCGCCGGCGACCTGGTCGGCGACCTCGGCCGACACCAGCTCGAACAGCGCGGCGACGCGCCGCCACACGTCGCCCTCGGGCAGGTCCCGCGTCACCGGGATGATGTCGGGACCGGGTAGCGGAAAGGAGGAGTCGGGAAGTCGTTCGTCCTGGTGGTAAGGCACCAATGTGACCGTCATGCGCTCACAGTAGAAGACCCCGCCCAAGTGCTCCGGGCGGGGTCGGGGACTGGGAGCGGTCAGCGCTTCTTGCCGCCCGCGGTCGCCTTCAGGTAGTCGTGGTTGAGGCGGCCGATGACGTCCAGCGGGATGCCCTTAGGGCAGGCGACGGTGCACTCGCCGGTGTTGGTGCAGCCGCCGAACCCCTCCTCGTCGTGGGTGTCCAGCATGGACACGACACGGTCCCAGCGTTCCGGCTGGCCCTGCGGCATCAGGCCGAGGTGGGTGACCTTGGCGCCGAGGAACAGCGCGGCGGAGCCGTTCGGGCAGGCGGCGACGCAGGCGCCGCAGCCGATGCACTCGGCGGCCTCGAACGCCTGGTCGGCGTCCGGCTTCGGGACGGGCGTCGAGTGCGCCTCGGGGGCGGTGCCGGTCGGGGCGGTGATGTAGCCGCCCGCCTGGATCATCCGGTCGAACGCCGACCGGTCGACGACCAGGTCCTTCACGACCGGGAACGCCTTGGCCCGCCACGGCTCGACGTCGATGACCTCGCCGTCCCTGAACTTGCGCATGTGGAGCTGGCACGTGGTGGTGGCGCGCTCCGGGCCGTGCGGGGTGCCGTTGATGACCAGCGAGCACATGCCGCAGATGCCCTCGCGGCAGTCGTGGTCGAACGCCACCGGCTCCTCGCCCGCCGCGATGAGCTTCTCGTTGAGGACGTCCAGCATCTCCAGGAACGAGGCGTCGGGGGAGATGTCGTCGAGCTTGTACTCGATCATCTTCCCCTTGTCCTGGGGGCCGCTCTGGCGCCAGACGCGCAGTGTGAGCTTCATGATTACTTGTATGACCTCTGCGTGGGCTTGACGTACTCGAAGTTGAGGGCCTCCTTGTGGAGGACGGGCTGCTCGCCCTCCCCGGCCCATTCCCAGGCGGCGACGTGGCTGAAGTTGTCGTCGTCGCGCTTGGCCTCGCCGTCCTCGTCCTGGCTCTCGGCCCGGAAGTGGCCGCCGCAGGACTCGGTGCGGTGCAGCGCGTCGATGACCATCAGCTCGGCCAGCTCGAAGAAGTCGGCGACGCGGCCGGCCTTCTCCAGCTGCTGGTTCAGCTCCTCGCCCTTGCCGGTGACCTTGACGCGGGTCCAGAACTCCTCGCGCAGAGCCGGGATGAGCTCCAGCGCCTTGCGCAGCCCCTCGTCGGTGCGCTCCATGCCGCAGTACTCCCACATGATGTGGCCGAGCTCGCGGTGGAAGGAGTCGACGGACCGGTCCCCGTCGACCGACAGCAGCTTGTCGATCCGTGACGTGACCCGTTCCTCGGCCTCGCTGATCGCGGTCTCGGCGACCGGGGCGAGGGCGTTGCGGGCGATGTAGTCGCCGATGGTGTTCGGCAGGACGAAGTAGCCGTCCGCGAGGCCCTGCATCAGCGCGGACGCGCCGAGCCGGTTCGCGCCGTGGTCGGAGAAGTTCGCCTCGCCGATCACGAACAGGCCGGGAATCGAGGACTCCAGGTCGTAGTCGACCCACAGCCCGCCCATCGTGTAGTGGACGGCCGGGTAGATGCGCATCGGCGTGTCGTACGGGTTCTCGCCGGTGATGCGCTCGTACATCTCGAAGAGGTTGCCGTACTTGGCCTCGACCTTGTCGCGGCCGAGCCGCTCGATCGCGTCGGAGAAGTCGAGGTAGACGCCGAGCCCGCCGGGGCCGACGCCGCGTCCCTCGTCGCAGACGTTCTTCGCCGCCCGGGACGCGATGTCGCGCGGCACCAGGTTGCCGAAGGACGGGTAGATGCGCTCCAGGTAGTAGTCGCGCTCGTCCTCGGGAATGTCGGCGGGCCTGCGCGTGTCGCCGCCCTTCTTCGGAACCCACACGCGGCCGTCGTTGCGCAGCGACTCCGACATCAGCGTCAGCTTCGACTGGTGGTCGCCGCTGACCGGGATGCACGTCGGGTGGATCTGCGTGTAGCAGGGGTTGGCGAACAGGGCGCCGTGCCGGTGGGCGCGCCAGGACGCGGTGACGTTCGAGCCCATCGCGTTCGTGGACAGGAAGTACACGTTGCCGTAGCCGCCGGACGCCAGCACCACCGCGTCCGCCGTGTAGTGCTTGACCTCGCCGTTGATCAGGTTCCGGACGACGACGCCGCGGGCCCGCCCGTCCTCCATGATCAGGTCGAGCATCTCGTGCCGCGGGTAGAGCTCGACGTTGCCGGCGTCCACCTGCCGCATCAGCGCCTGGTAGGCGCCGAGCAGCAGCTGCTGGCCCGTCTGCCCGCGGGCGTAGAAGGTGCGGGACACCTGCGTGCCGCCGAACGAGCGGTTGTCGAGCAGGCCGCCGTACTCGCGGGCGAACGGGACGCCCTGCGCGACGCACTGGTCGATGATCTGCCGGGAGATGTCGGCGAGCCGGTACACGTTCGACTCGCGGGAGCGGAAGTCGCCGCCCTTGACCGTCTCGTAGAACAGCCGGTACACGCTGTCGCCGTCGTTGCGGTAGTTCTTGGCGGCGTTGATGCCGCCCTGCGCGGCGATCGAGTGGGCGCGGCGCGGGGAGTCCTGGAAGCAGAACTGCTGGACGTGGTAGCCGGCCTCGCCGAGGGTGGCGCCGGCCGAGCCGCCCGCGAGGCCGGTGCCGATGATGATGATCTTCTTCTTGCGCTTGTTGGCCGGGTTGACCTGCTTGGCCTCGAACTTGCGGGTCGTCCAGCGATCCTCGATGGGCCCGCCCGGCGCCTTGCCGTCGGCGATCGGCTCGCCGGACTTGTAGAAGCTGTCGGTCATGGTCAGCTCACCCATCCGAACGTGATGGAGACGGGGACGGCGACGAAACCGAGCGTCACGAGCGCGGCGACGGTCCCGGCGAGGCTCCGCAGGGCGTTGTGGCTGCGCGGGCTGCGCAGCCCGAGCGTCTGGAACGCGCTCCAGATGCCGTGGTTGAGGTGCAGCCCGACGAGCAGGATGGCGACGACGTACCAGACGGTGATGTACCAGCGGGACGGGTCGAAGTCGGCGACCATCCGCTCGTACGGGGTGGCGTCGGCGCCCTTGGGGTTCACGACGAAGAACGTCAGGTCAAGCAGATGCCAGATGACGTAGACGGCGATGATGACGCCGCCGTACCGCATCGTCTGGGTGGCATAGCCCTGCGCGTGCGACTTCTTCTTCGACCGGTACTTCACGGGACGGGCGGCGGAGGCGCGGCGCGCGAGCGATACCGCCGACCACATGTGCAGCACGACCGAGGCGCCGAGCACGACCTCGATGAGCGTCAGCACCGTCCGGTGCGGCACCGCGGGCTCGCCCATCGTGCGCAGCCAGTGCGCGTAGTGGTTGAACTCCTCCGCGCCGAGGAAGATCTTGAGGTTCCCGATCATGTGCGCGACCAGGTACAGCACGAGGATGCCGCCGGTGACCGCCATGACGGCCTTCTTACCGATGGTCGATCGGTAGATCGCAGGTATCGCTATAGCCACGACCTGCACGCTATGTCCGGTTCGGCGATTACTTCCAAGTCATCGGCGCACTCGTTGCGATAGCCGCAGGCTATGAACACAAGCAGCGCAGGACTTGTGTCCGTTCCGTGACGCCCGCGTGGGTGAGCGACTTCACAGTGGGTCAGGGAACTACGCCGGTCGGTGATCCAGACGACATTGACTCAGGTCAGGGCCTTGTGGTCAGTGCCCTGTCCGGTCCGCCCAGCGGGTCAGCAGCAGGACGGCGAGGTCGTCGGTGAGGGCGTCCCCGTTGAGGCGCTCGACCTCGGTCACCAGTTCGTCGATCAGATGCCGGCCCGCCGCGCCCCGGCCGCGCGCGGTGCGGGCCAGGCCGAGCAGGCCGTCGGTGCCGAGCCGGGTCGAGCCCTCGCCGATCCTGCCCTCGATCAGGCCGTCGGTGTACAGCATCAGGCCCCAGGAATCGCCGAGGTCGATCTCGGTGGTCGGCCACTCGGCGCCGGGCACCAGGCCGAGCGCCGGGCCGTGCGCGTAGTCGGGCAGCGCCGTGACCTCGCCGTCCCGCCCGGGGGCGCCCCGGAACAGCAGCGGCGCGGGGTGCCCGGCGAGGTGCATCCGGGCGGTCCGCCCGGACGGCGCGATCGTGATCATGCAGAGCGTGGTGAAGATCTCCTCGCTGCGCCGCTCGTGGCCGAGGACGGTGTCCAGGGTGCCGAGGAGCTGCTCGCCGGTGTGCCCGGCGAGGACGAGCGTCCGCCAAGCCATCCGGAGCTGGACGCCGAGGGCCGCCTCGTCCGGGCCGTGCCCGCACACGTCCCCGATCATCAGGTGGACGGCGCCGCCCTCGGTCTGCACGGTGTCGTAGAAGTCGCCGCCGAGCAGCGCGCGCCGCCGGCCGGGCCGGTAGCGGGTGTGGTGCCGCAGCGACGGGTCGTCGATCAGCGGGACGGGCAGCAGCCCGCGCTCCAGCCGCGCGTTCTCCCGGCCGAGGATGCGCGCCTCGACCAGCCGGCGCTCGGTCTCCTCCGAGCGCTTGCGCTCGATGGCGTAGCGGATGGCGCGGGCCAGCAGCGGCGCGTCCACCTCCTGTTTGACCAGGTAGTCCTCGGCGCCCGCGGCGACCGCCTGGACGCCGAGGTGGGCGTCCTCCAGGCCGGTCAGGACGACGACGGCGGCCGGGCCCGACAGCGCCAGCACCTTCCGGAGCGCCTCCAGCCGGTCGATGCCGGGGGCGGACAGGTCGACGATGATGCACTGGGTGCGCCGGGTCAGCGTCCGCCCGGCGGCGGCGAGGTCGCTCGCGACCGTGATGCCGGCGTCCATGCCGCTCTCGGCGAGCATCTTCTCGACCATGAGGACGTCCGACGGGTCGTCGTCGATGAGGAGCAGGTCGACCCTGTCCTCGGTCCCCGGCGTGAAGGGGTGCGTCTGGCGGCTGATAGTGCTCACAAGGCTTCCGGAAAGTCGGGCTGGCGACGGCACTGGCAACGACCGGGACGTCTCGCTCTATTCCTGCGGGCGGCAGGGGAGCGGTACGGGCCGCGCCGGGGGAGCGGCGTTGGCCTAGCCGCCAGGGTCCCGGCTCAAGGAGCGGAGGAAGCGTCGCTCCGTACGGACCCGACCATAGCGTGTCCCGCCGCCGGGGCGCATCCCCCGAGCGCGTTCCGGACGTTGTTTCCGGACTGACCGAAAAGCGATCGGGCCGGCTGGAAAACCAGTCGTGCATCGAGGGTTCCGCTGCATAACCTTCGACGTGTGAAGCCGTTGCCGGAGAAAGATCCTGGCGGCCCCGACCACTCCGTTCGAGGGGGGACGACCCCCCGCACCACCCGAAGCGCCCCCGGCGCCGATCGTGGATCCCCTGCGCGATTCCTGCTCTGGATGATGCGCGCCCAGTGGCGCAGCATCGCCGCCGGCGCGCTCCTCGGGGTGGTCTGGATGCTCAGCCAGGCCCTGATGCCCGCCGCGATCGGCCGCGCCATCGGCGACGGCGTCGCGGCGCGGGACGAGCGCGCCCTCGTGACGTGGGCGGCCGTCCTGCTCGGCCTCGGCGTCGTGCAGGCCGCGTCGGGCGCCGTCCGGCACCGGTTCGCGGTCTACAACTGGCTGGCGGCGGCGTACCGGACGGTCCAGCTCGTCACCCGGCAGGCCACCCGGCTCGGCGGGACGCTGCCGAAGCGGCTGAGCGCCGGCGAGGTGGTCAGCATCGGGCTGTCCGACGTGTCGCACATCGGCGACGTCCTGGACATCGTCGCCCGCGGGTCGGGCGCCGTCGTCGCGATCGTCGTCGTGGCCGGCATCCTGCTGGCGACGTCGCCGCCGCTCGGCCTGATCGTGCTGGTCGGCGTCCCGTTGATCCTGCTGGTCGCGGCGCCGCTGCTGCGCCCCTACCGGGACCGCGAGCTGGCGCACCGGGAGCTGGTCGGCGAGCTGACCACGCACGCCACCGACCTGGTCGCCGGCCTGCGGGTGCTGCGCGGCATCGGCGGCGAGTCGCTGTTCTCGGGCCGCTACCGGGCCGAGTCGCAGCGGGTGCGCGCGGCCGGGGTGGCGGTGGCGCGGGCCGAGACGCGGATGAACGGCGCCGAGGTGCTGCTGCCCGGGCTGCTGATCGCGCTGGTCACCTGGGCCGGCGCCCGGTTCGCCGTGCACGGGACGATCGGTGTCGGCGAGCTCGTCGCGTTCTACGGGTACGCGGTGTTCCTGATCGTCCCGCTGAAGACCCTCGGCGAGGCCGCGAGCAAGATCACGAAAGGGCTGGTGGCGGCGGGCCGGGTCACCGCGCTGCTGCGGCTCGACCCCGAGCTGCCGGACGCCGGGACGGCCCGCCCGGCGGCGGACGCGGAGCTGGTCGACATCGCGTCCGGGCTGGTCGTGCGGCCGGGCCGGGTCACCGCGATCGCGGCGGCCGAGCCGCGCGACGCGCAGGCGATCGCCGACCGGCTCGGCCGGTACACCGACGGCGATGTGGACTTCGGCGGCGTCCCGCTGCGCGCGGTCGCCGACGTCCGGAAGCGGATCCTGGTCGCGGTCAACGAGGACCGTCTGTTCTCCGGGCCCCTGGCCGGATCGCTGGCGCCGGACGGCGACGAGGCCGCGCTGCGGGCGGCGGTCCATGCGGCCTGCGCCGAGGACGTGGTCGCCTCGGTCGGGCTGGACGCGCACGTGGCCGAGGCAGGACGGGAGTTCTCCGGCGGCCAGCAGCAACGCCTTCGCCTTGCGCGGGCGTTCGCCGCCGACCCGGACGTCCTCGTCCTTGTGGAGCCGACCAGCGCGGTGGACGCGCACACCGAAGCACGCATCGCCGACAGGCTCGGCCAAGCGCGCGCGGGCCGCACCACCGTGGTGTGTACGACGAGCCCGCTGATGCTGGACCGCGCCGACCACGTGGCCTTCGTCCAAGACGGCCTGGTCGTCGCAGAAGGAACCCACCGAGACCTCCTGGACACCGACCCGCGCTACGCGGCGGCGGTCACCCGAGGAGAAAGCGCAGAAAGGGCAGGGACATGAGCGCCGGGGCACTGCCGATCGCGACGCCCGCGCAGGTACGGGCGTACGCGCGGCGGCTCGTCCTGCGGCACCCCCGCGACCTCGCCAAGGTCCTGGCTCTGCACGCGCTGGCCGCCGTGACCGGGCTGGTGACGCCCCGGCTCCTCGGCGCCCTGGTGGAGGACGTCCGCGACGGCCATGCCGGCATCGACACGACCGGCCTGGCCATCGCCGCGTTCGTGATCGCCCAGGGCGTGCTGATCCGGTACGCCTACCTCGCGTCCGCGCGGATGGGCGAGCGGGTGCTGGCGGAGCTGCGCGAGGAGTTCGTCGACCGGGTGCTGGAACTGCCGCTCTCCACGGTCGAGCGCGCGGGGACCGGCGACCTCGTCACCCGCGCGTCCCGTGACGTGGACACGCTGAGCACGTCCGTCCGGTATGCGATGCCGGAGACGATCGTCGCCGTCGTCGTGGGCGCCTTCACCGTCGCCGCGCTGCTGCTGAACGGCCCGCTCGTCGCGCTGCCCGCGCTGGTCGCCGCCCCGATGCTGGTGCTCGTGATGCGCTGGTACCTGCCCCGCGCCCACGGCGGCTACCTGCGGGAGAACGCGGCGTGGTCGCAGATCGCGGACGGGCTGACGGAGACCGTCCAGGGCGCCCGGACGGTGGAGGCGCTCGGCCTCGCCGGCCGGCGGCACGAGCGCGGCGACGCCGACCTCGCGAGGTCCTACAGGGCGGAGCGGTACACGCTGCGGCTGCGCATGGTTCTGTTCCCGGTGGCCGAGCTGGGGTTCGTCCTGCCCGTCGTGTCGACGCTGCTGGTCGGCGGCCTCCTCTACATCAACGGCATGGCGTCGCTCGCGCAGGTGACCGCCGCGACCCTCTACGCGCAGCAGCTCATCGAGCCGGTGGACACGGTCCTGTCATGGCTGGACGAGTTGCAGCTCGGCGGCGCGTCGCTGGCCCGTCTCCTCGGCGTGGGCAACGTCCCGCCGGACCGCACACCGAACGGCCGCACGCCCGCCGGGGAACGGCTGACGGCGCGCGCCGTCCGCTACTCCTACCGGCCCGGGCATGACGTCCTGCACGGCGTCGACCTCGACCTGAGACCCGGTGAACGGCTCGCGATGGTCGGGCCGAGCGGCGCGGGCAAGTCGACGCTCGGCCGCCTGCTCGCAGGGGTGGACGGACCGCGCTCAGGCAAGGTCACCGTCGGCGCCGACGGCGGCGTCCCGCTGGTCGAGCTGCCGCTGGACGACCTGCGCGGCCACGTATCCCTGGTCACCCAGGAGCATCACGTGTTCCGCGGCACGCTCCGCGAGAACCTGGTGATGGCCCGCGCGGGCGCGTCCGACGACGAGATCGGCCAGGTCCTGACCGCGGTCGACTGGGACGGCCCCGGCCTCGACACGGTCGTCGGCTCGGGCGGCGAGACCCTGTCGCCCGCCCAGGCGCAGCAGCTCGCGCTGGCCCGGCTCGTCCTCGCCGACCCGCACACGCTCGTCCTGGACGAGGCGACCTCGCTGCTCGACCCGCGCGCCGCCCGGCACGTGGAACGCTCGCTCGCCGCCGTCCTGGACGGCCGGACCGTCGTCGCGATCGCGCACCGCCTGCACACCGCCCACGACGCCGACCGCGTGGCGGTGGTGGAGGACGGCCGCATCACCGAACTCGGCACGCACGACGAGCTCATCGCCGCCGACGGCTCCTACGCCGCCCTGTGGACGTCCTGGCACGGAGGTTCACCGGGATAGGGCGGACTTGAGGAAGTCGACCTGGACGTGCAGGAGGTTCTCCGCCACGACCTCCTGCGGGGTCATGTGCGTGACGCCCGACAGGGGGAGGACGGTGTGCGTGCGTCCGGCGGCCAGGAGGGCCGAGGACAGGCGCAGGGTGTGGGCGGCCACCACGTTGTCGTCCGCCAGGCCGTGGATGATCATGAGCGGCCGCTTCAGGCCGGCGGCCTTCTCGATGAGGGAGTTGGCGGCGTAGTTCTCCGGCTCCTCGTCGGGATGACCCAGGTAGCGCTCGGTGTAGTGGGTGTCGTACAGGCGCCAGTCGGTGACCGGGGCGCCCGCGACGCCGGCGTGGAACACGTCCGGGCGTTCCAGGACGGCGAGACCGGCGAGCCAGCCGCCGAACGACCAGCCGCGGATCGCGACGCGGTCGAGGTCGAATGCGGCGGGATGCCGGCGCGCGGCCTCGATCAGCGCGGTGATCTGGTCCTCCAGGACGGGCTCGACGAAGTCGCCGCGGACGGCGCGCTCGAAGGCGGGGCCGCGCGCGGGCGTGCCGCGGCCGTCCGCGATCACGACCGCGAAGCCCTGGTCGGCGAGCCACTGCGGCTCGCAGTACATGCGCTGGACGGCGAGGACGCGCTGCGCGTGCGGCCCGCCGTAGGGGTCCATGAGGACGGGCAGGCGGCCGTGGCCGGGCTCCCACCCGGTGGGCAGCAGCACCGCGGTGCGGATCTCGCGGTCGCCCGCGCGCAGCAGCTCCACCCGCGGGGTGATCACCGGCGTCTCGGCGAACGAGACGACCGGATGCGTCCCGGACGGCGTGCGGACCTCGACCTCCGTGCCGGGACGGTCGAGCCGCGCGCCCGTCACCACGGTGACGCCGCCGGAGCGGGTGCCGCCGAAGACGCCCTGCCCCTCGGTGAGCCGGGTCACCTCGCCTGCCTCGTAGGAGTACAGGTGGACCTCGGTGGGCTCCTCCGACGCGCTGAACAGGATCGACCCGGCGTCCACCCCGAGCACGGCGCGGACCTGCATGCCGCCGGGCGTGACGGGCTTGCCGGCGACGGTGATGCGGCGCGTGTCGGTCTCGGGGTCCCCGGTGACCCAGACGAGCTCTCCGCCGTTCGTCCGGACGGGCAGGCCGGGGACGACGTCGGTCCACAGCGGGTCGTGCTCGCTGTGCAGGAGGGACGTCTCGCCGTTGGTCGGGTCCACCTTGAGCACCCGCTGGGTGCGCTGGTCGCGGGGCTGGACGATGATCATCAGGCCGTGCCGGTCCCAGGACGCGGCCACGAAGTAGGGGAACATGCCGCGGTCCCAGGCCACGGCGAGGCGCCCGCCGTCGACCTTGAGCAGCACCAGCGACACCAGCGCGTTCGGCGTGCCCGCCGCCGGGTAGGCGATCTCGGAAGGGGACCGGTCGGGGTTCGCGGGGTCGGCGATGTGCCAGCGCTGCACGGGCGTCTCGTCCACGCGCGCGACCAGCAGCGTCCCGCCGTCGGGCGACCACCAGTGGCCGCGCATGCGGTCCATCTCCTCGGCCGCCACGAACTCGGCGAGGCCGTAGGAGACCTGGTCGGACTCGGGCTGGACGAGTGCCCGGTCGTCGGTGCCGTCCATCTCGATGAGCCGCAGCGTCCGGCCCGACACGTAGGCGACGCGCCGGCCTGCCGGGTCGGGACGGGGATCGAAGACGGGCGGCTGCGCGGGCAGCTCGCGGACGAGCGCCGTGTCGAGGTCGGCGACGTAGAGGCGCCCGCCCAGCGTGAAGACCGCCTGCCGCATGCCCCGGTCGGTCGCGTACCCGACGATGCCGCCCGCCTGCTCGCGGGCGCGCTCGCGCCGGGCGCGCTCCTCGGCGGGCAGGTTCTCCTCGCCGGGGACGTCCAGCGCGGCGGGGTCGGCGACGCACCGCTCCTCACCGGTGCCGGTGTCCAGCGTCCACAGGCAGGTCACCGGGTCGTCGCCCGCCCTGGTGCGCAGGAAGGCGACGCGCGACTCGTCCGGCGCGATCTGGAAGGCGCGCGGGACGCCGAGGCTGAACCGTCGGGTGCGGGCGCTCTGCCGCGGATAGCTGATGCTCATGGCATCCGAGTCTGCCAGTACGGCAACGGAGTGGAAGTACGGCGCACGGCGGCCTCCTGCCCCTATGATCACGGGTCGTCGCGTGGTGGACGGGGTAAAGACCCGTGCCCGGGTCCGCGCTCGCGTAAGCTCAAAGCTTCCCCAAGCACTTTTGTCGTCGCGGGCTGAGGAGTGGTCAATGCCGGAGCTGCAGTCGGGAGATCCCCGGCGGCTTGGCTCGTACGAGATCGTCGAACGGCTCGGCGAGGGCGGCCAAGGCGTCGTCTACGGCGGCGTCGACCCCTCCGGGAACAAGGCCGCGATCAAGCTTCTCCGCGCCGATCTGGCCGGGGACACGATGGCGCGCAACCGGTTCGTCCGCGAGGCGCAGGCCGCCAAGCAGGTGGCGCGGTTCTGCACCGCGCAGGTCCTGGAGGCCGATGTCGCGGGCGACCAGCCCTACATCGCCAGCGAGTACGTCCCGGGCCCGTCGCTGTACAAGCAGGTCACCGAGACCGGCCCGATCGGCGGCGCGCCGCTGGACCGGCTGGCGATCGGCACCGCGACCGCGCTGGTGGCGATCCACCAGGCCGGGATCGTGCACCGCGACTTCAAACCGCACAACGTCATCATGGCGCCGGACGGCCCCCGGGTGATCGACTTCGGCATCGCGCGCGCCCTGGACACCGGGCAGACCAACGCGACCAAGGCGATCGGCACGCCGTCCTACATGGCGCCCGAGCAGGTGGCGGGCGCGACGCTCACCGAGGCCGTGGACGTCTGGGCGTGGGCCACCACGATGGTGTTCGCCGCGACCGGGCGCCCGCCGTTCGGCGACGACACCGTCGTCGCGGTGATCAACCGGGTGATGCACGAGCCGCCGTCGCTGGACGGCGTCCCCGCCGACCTGCACCGGCTGATCGGGGCGTGCCTGGTGAAGGAGCCGGAGCGGCGGCCGACCGCGCAGCAGATCATGATGGCGCTGATCGGCAGCGGCCCGGGCGGCGGGCGGACCCGGATGGACGATCCGGCGCAGGCCACCACGATGCTGGCGGAGGGCTCGACGCTCGCCGCGGGCGGGCTCGGCGCCGCCGGGCTGGCGGGCTCGACGCACCCGGGCGGCGGGACGCGCCGCGTGGCGCCCCGCGACTACACCGGGGACCTGCCGCCCGCGCGGCCCGTGGGCGGAGCCGGCCGCGGCCGCTACGACGACTGGGAGCCCGAGCGTAAGTCCAAGTGGCCGATCTTCGCGGCCGTCGCGGCGATCGCCGTGCTCGCGCTGGTCGTCGGCGTGTTCATGGCGACCAGGGGCGGCAACTCCCCGAACACGCCCAGCACGCCGACGGTCACCGACTCCGGGCCTTCGGAGACGCCCACGTCCGAGACGCCGACGGAGGAGCCCGCGCCGACCCGCACCCGGACACGCCAGAACACGCCGCCGCCTCAGACGTCCGCCCCCACCGAGCAGCCGACGACCGAGACGCCGACGGAGACGCCGACCACCGAGACGCCGACCGAGACGCCGACCACCCCCGGCGGCGGAGGCGACGGCGGCACCGGGGACGGGGGCACCGGAGCGGGCGGCGACGGCGGCACCGGAGGCGGCCCTGGCACCGGCACCGGAGGCGGCTGAGCCGGGGCCGCGGCGGCGCCGCCGGGAAGCGCGGGGCAGGGCGGTCATCGCCGCGATGCCGGGCCCTGAGTAGGCTCGTTGACTATGAAGGAGCCGCGGATCCTGTTCGTCCACGCCCATCCGGACGACGAGTCCATCGGGACCGGGGCGACCATGGCCAAGTACGCCGCCGAGGGCGCCCACGTCTGTCTCGTCACCTGCACGCTGGGCGAGGAGGGCGAGGTCATCCCGGAGGAGCTGCGCCACCTGGCGTCCGACAAGGAGGACAGCCTCGGCGAGTACCGGATCGGGGAGCTGGAGGCGGCCTGCGCGGCGCTCGGCGTCCGCGACCACCGGTTCCTCGGCGGGCCGGGCCGCTGGCGCGACTCCGGCATGATGGGCGGGCCCACCAACGACGACCCGCGCTGCTTCTGGCAGGCCGACGTCACGACCGCGGCGCTGGACCTCGTCCCGGTGATCCGGGAGCTCCGCCCGCAGGTCATCGTCACCTATGACGAGCGCGGCAACTATGGGCACCCCGACCACATCCAGGCGCACCGTGTCGCGTGGCGGGCGTACGAGCTGGCCGCGGACCCGTCCCACGTGGACGGCGCCGAACCGTGGCGGGCCGCCAAGTTCTACGCCTACGCCACCCCGCGGACCGTCCTCGCGCGCGCGATCGCGGTGATGCGCGAGGCCAGGCTGCCGTTCGCCCGCGTCGCCGGGCTGGACGAGCTGGGCTCGGGCGTCCCGGACGGCCAGGTCACGACGGTCGTCGACGCCCGTGCGCACCTGCCCGCCAAGCTCGCGGCCCTGCGCGCCCACCGCACCCAGATCGTCGTCGCGCCCGAGCAGGTCGGCCCGTTCTTCGCGCTGTCGAACAACCTGGGCCAGCAGGCGTTCGGCACCGAGTACTTCATCCTCCAGGCCGGCGACCTCGGCCCGGTCGGCCCCGGCCGCCGCGAACGCGACCTCTTCGCCGGCCTCACCGAAGCCCGGCCCTGACCGGAGCGCCGCTCCCCGACGGGGGGACCCCACGCCCCCGGTACCCTGAAGCCCGTGGAAAAGGACGACGACGAGGCGCGGGTGAGCCTCGCCAAGGAGGGTCTCCCGGCGGACGGCGACGCCGGTGCGTCCGCCCTGAAGGAGGCCGGCGGCGAGGCTCCGCTGGACGCGTTCGTGTCCGGCGCCGCCTACGCGGTCCTCGGGCTGCTCGGCGGGTTGTTCGGCCTGGTCGGTTCGTTCGCGCAGGACTGGTACACCGGCCCCGTGCCGATCCCGGCGATCGTCCTGGCCGGGCTGGTCTTCGTGATGGCACGGCTGTCCGGCATGGGGATGGGCGGACGGCTCGGCGCGACGGTCCCCGCGCTGGTGTGGGGAATCGTGGTGTTCGTCATGACGATGCGCCGGCCGGAAGGCGATCTGATCGTCCCCGGGAGCCTGTCCGGATACGTGTTCTTCGTCGGCGGCCTGTTCGCCGCCGTGATCGGGGTCATGATGGTGCCCCCGGCGGGCCCGCCGGGGGCGTGGCTGACGGCAAGGGCCGGACGCGCCCGCGAGTAGGGCCCGCCCAGGGTCGCCCCGGGCGGACCCTCACGTCACGTAGCCATCGAGGCCGGTTCCGGGTCCACCTTGGCGGAGACGTCGGTCCGGTGCCCCTTGAGGGTGAGGCAGGCCGCGGCGCTGAGGAGGATGACGCCGATCGGCAGCCACATCGTCGGCTTCATCGCGTGGACGAAGCCATGTGAGAACACCTGGCCGGCCACTTCCTGGACGCGGTGCGCGACGCTCGGCGGGACCCCGGGCGGAAGCTGCTGCTTCGCGCCGCTCTGCCCGGCGCCGACCTCCAGGCCGCCCTTCGCGGCGCCCGCGAAGCCCTTGACGAAGCCGCCGCGCATGTCGGCCGGAAGCGCCGTGGAGCGGGCGGTCGCCTCGTCCTGGAGCGAGGACGCGAGCCGGTTCTGCAGGACGGCGCCGACCGCCGCGCTGCCGAGCACCGACCCGACCTGCCGGATCGTGTTGTTGACGCCGGACGCCGCGCCCGCGAGCCGGGGCGGGACGTTCCGGGTCGCCTCGGTGGCCATCGGCGCGAACACGCCGCCGATGCCGAACCCGGACACGACGAGCGGCGCGATGAACGCGGTCCAGTCCGAGCCCGCCCCCGCGATGACGACGATCCACGCCATGCCGGCCGCGTAGAGGGTGAGGCCGGTCATCAGGATGAACTTGCCGCCGATGCGGTCCGACATCCGGCCCGCGACGGGCGCGAGGAACATCGACACCACCGAGGACGGCGCCATCACGAGCCCCGCCTTGAGGGCGCTGAACCCGAGCACCGACTGCAGGTAGATCGTCATCGGCAGGAACATGCCGATCATGCCGATCGACACGGCCGCGCCGACGAGGTTCAGGATGGTGAAGTTGCGGTCCTTGAACAGCGAGAACGGGACGAGCGGCTCGCCGTCCTGCTTGCCGCGCTGGTAGACCACGAAGATCACGAACAGCCCGAGCCCGGCGGCGATCAGCCCCCAGATGCCCTCGTTCCACTCGTACTTCTGGCCCTCGGTCAGCGCGAACGTGATGCAGAAGAGGGCGGCGGACGCCAGCAGGACGCCGGGGACGTCGAACCGGTGCCGGACGGTACGGGTGTGGCCGGGCAGGATCGGCACGGCCATGGCCAGCACCAGGACGCCGATCGGCAGGTTCACGAAGAAGATCCACCGCCAGTCGAGGCTGGTGACGAGCAGGCCGCCGATCGTCGGGCCGGCGATGGTGGACACCCCGGCCACCGCGCCCCAGACGCCGAGGGCGGCGCCGCGCCGCTCGGGCGGGAACACGCTGATGATGATCGACATGGTCTGCGGCATCAGCAGCGCCGCGCCGAGGCCCTGTACGGCGCGGGCGGCGATCAGCTGCGCCGGGTCCTGCGACAGGCCGCACGCCAGGCTGGACAGCGTGAACAGCGCGACGCCGGCGATGAACAGGTTCTTCTTGCCCCACAGGTCGCCGAGCCGGCCGGCGGTGATGAGCAGGACGGCCAGCACCAGGATGTAGGCGTTGACCACCCACAGCACCTCGTCCAGCGAGGCGTCCAGCTTGTCGATCATGCTCGGGATCGCGATGTTCACGATCGTCAGGTCGAGCAGCGTCATGAAGAATCCGAGGGAGAGCGTCAACAGGATCGCCCAGGGATTGCCGCGCCATCTGCTCATGAGGCCCCCTTGTCGTCATTGAGTTGTGGTCGTGGCCGGGGACGGGGGTGGCAGATCGCCCTCGTCTCGTTGTCCTTCCAGGTGAGCCGGCCGGACTCCAGGTCGTCGCCCAGGCCCCGGACGAAGTCCAGTTCGCAGCGCAACCGCGCGATCAGCCACTCCTGGTCGATCAGCTTGTACCGCTCGATGCCCTGCTTGAGGAGGGAGTCGTGGGCCGTCTGGTGCCCCGCGAGCGCCGCCTCCAGGGCGACGGCGCGGCTGCGCAGGTGCCGCGCGACCTCGCTTTCCGGCAGCAGGTTGATGAACGCCAGCCCGGTGCCGAAGAGCGGGAACTCCTCGGTGGGACGGGAGAGCAGCTCGGCGAGCCGGAACTGCGCGGCGTCGCGCCCCGCGGTGGTCACCGCGTAGACGGTCCGCTCGGGCCGGCGGCCCTCCCGGCTCGTCTCCAGCGGCTCGATCAGCCCGCACGAGGCGAGCCGTTCCACCGAGTGGTACAGCGACCCGTGCGTGATCTTGACGGCGTGGTCGTAGGCGTGGTCGCGGATGCGCTGCTGCATCTCGTACGGATGCATGGGCCCGTCGCACAGCATGCGCAGCACGGTCAGCGCGAGCGGTGTGATGGGTCGGGACATGCCGGCGGCCTTTGGTCGAACTCGATTAGTCCACGTAGACTAATCCAAATAGACCGCTCGTGTCACCTAAGTTAGAGATCGGACATATCCGTGCAGGTCACCGCACCGCGTTCACCGAGTTGGCCGCGCCGTTGCGGGACACGTACTCGCCGACCCGGTCCTCCCGGACGGCGGTGAAGAGCTCGCCGACGCCATCGTCGTCCAGGAGTACGACACTCTGCCCGTCCCGCTCGGCCGTCCCCGCGACCGGCGCGGTCAGGTACTCCATCAGCGACGTCTGGAGCAGCCGGTGCGCCAGTCCGCGCAGCGTGCCGGAGGAGACGGAGTCGTCCACGGTCACCGAGCGGGTCGCGGCCCGGATGAACCGGTCGATCTTGATCGGGTTGCGGGTGTCCAGCGCCTTGCCTGCGAGCGCGTGCAGGAACGCCTGCTGCCGCTTGATCCGGTCGAGGTCGCCGCCCGGCAGGTTCCAGCGCTGCCGGACGAAGTCCAGCGCCTCAAGACCGTTCAGATGCCGGTGGCCCGCCGTCCACCTGCGGTCGTGCTTAGGGTCGTAGGTGTCCTTGGTGATGGTGACGTCCACGCCGCCGAGGGCGTCGGTCATCTTCACGAACCCGTTGAAGTCGAGGGCGGCGTAGTGGTCGACGCGCACATGGGTGAGCTGCTCGACCGTCCTGATCAGCAGCGACGGCCCGCCGAACGCGAACGCCGCGTTGATCTTCGACGTGCCGTGCCCCGGGACGGGCACCCAGCCGTCCCGCGGGATCGAGATCAGCGACACCCGGTCGCCGCCGCCGGACAGGTGCACCAGCATGATCGTGTCGGCCCGGGCACCCATCGAGGGGATGTCCGCCCGCCGGTCGGACCCGATCAGCAGCCAGTTCTCGCCGCGCCCGGTGGAGGAGGGACGCCCGGCCCCGGTGGGCAGCGCGCCGGCGACCCGCCTGACCCCTCCGTCGTACGCGTGTTGCAGCAGGTAGAGACCGCCCGCGAGCAGCAGCAGGACGCCCACCGCCAGCCCGCCGCAGCCGATGACCACCCGGCGCCCACCCCTGATCCGCAGCATGCGCCCACCCTGTCCGGGGCGGGGGACCGGGTGGGCGCGCCGGGCGGGCGGGGGGCCGACTCTTTGACGAATGAGGGGTTTGCAGAGGGGTTGCCGCCGGGCGCCGTTGACCGGCGGCTCCCCGGCTCATCAGCCCTTGAGGGCGATCTCCAGCTGGTCGAGCGCCCAGTCGAGGTCGTCGCGCGTGATGACCAGCGGCGGGGCGAGGCGGAGCGTGGTCTCGTGGGTCTCCTTGGCGAGGACGCCGAGGTCCATGAGCCGCTCGCTGACCGGGCGCGCCCTCCCGTGCAGCTCGACCCCGGCCCACAGGCCGCGGCCGCGGACCTCGCGGACGAGGTCGCCGGGCAGCCGGCCGAGCCGGTCGTGCATGTGCGCGCCGAGCGTCCGGGACCGCTCCTGGTACTCGCCGGTCTTCAGGATCGCGATGACCTCGCGTGCGATCGCGCAGGCGAGCGGGTTGCCGCCGAACGTCGAGCCGTGCTGGCCGGGCTTGAAGACCCCGAGGACGTCGCGGTCGGCGACGACCGCGGAGACCGGCATGATGCCGCCGCCGAGGGCCTTGCCCAGGATGTAGACGTCGGGCACGACGTCCTCGTGCTCGACGGCGAACGTGGTGCCGGTGCGGCCGAGCCCGGACTGGATCTCGTCCGCGATCATCAGCGACCCGTTGGCGGTGCACAGCTCCCGCACGGCGCGCAGGAACCCGCTCGGCGGGACGTTGACGCCGGCCTCGCCCTGGATCGGCTCGATCAGCACGCCGACCGTGGCGTCGTCCATCGCCGCCTTCAGCGCGCCGACGTCGCCGTACGGGACGGTCCGGAAGCCCGGCGTGTAGGGGCCGTAGGAGTCGCGGGCGTCGGGGTCGGTCGAGAAGCTGATGATCGTGGTGGTGCGGCCGTGGAAGTTGCCTTCGAACGTGATGATGTTCGCCTGGTCCGCCGGGACGCCCTTGACCTCGTAGCCCCACTTGCGGGCGGTCTTCAGCGCGGTCTCGACGGCCTCGGCGCCGCTGTTCATCGGCAGCACCATGTCCTTGCCGCACAGCTCGGCGAGCTCGGACACGAACGGGCCGAACTGGTCGTGGTCGAACGCGCGGCTCACCAGCGTGACGCGGTCGAGCTGGCGGCGGGCGGCCTCGGTCAGCCGGGGGTTGCGGTGCCCGAAGTTGACGGCCGAGTAGGCGGCCAGCATGTCGAGGTAGCGGCGGCCCTCGGCATCGGTCAGCCACACGCCGTCCGCCTCGGAGACCACGATGGGCAGGGGGTGGTAATTGTGCGCGCTGTGGTCCTCGGACATCGCTCGCAGCTGATCGGTCGGCGTCACGACGCTCCTTCGCGGCTCGGTCCGGCCGGTCGGCCGGGCATGGCTGGGACACCGGGCGGGGCCCGGTGTCTGGGGGAGGAGGCCGGGCGGGTCAGGTGGCCGCCGGTCCACTTCCCAGCGTATGTTCGGAAATGACTGACGACCAATGACGAAAACCTACTTGGGGGGTGTTATTTGTTGCGTCTTGACGAGCTTGACCGTCGAATCGTTGCGCGGCTTCTGGAAGACGGCCGCGCCTCGTACGCGCAGATCGGCGACAAGATCGGGCTGTCGGCTCCGGCGGTGAAGCGGCGCGTCGACCGGCTCCGCGCGGACGGCGTGATCAACGGCTTCGCGGCCGTCGTCGACCCGGCCGCCCTCGGCTGGACGACCGAGGCGTTCATCGAGATCTTCTGCACCGGGGCCACGTCCCCCGACGAGATCTACTCCAGCGTCCGCGGCCACCCCGAGGTCGTCGCGGCGTACACGATCAGCGGTGACGCCAGCGCCCTCGTGCACGTCCGGGCCCGCGACATCCAGCACCTCGAACAGGCCCTCGAACGGCTGCGCCGGGAGAACAACATCACCGCGACCAAGACGGCGATCGTGCTGTCGCGGCTGATCGGCCGCCCCACCGACGCGCCCTCGCACGGCTGAAGGGATCGACGCCATTACCGGCCAGTAGGCTGCCGGGCATGGACTTCGCGACCGCTGACCTCATCGACGACTTCGGGGACGAGCTCCGCAGCTGCGAGACGCAGTTCCGGCAGTACGGGGCGCGGACCGCGTTCGCCGGGCCGGTGGCGACCGTGCGCTGCCACCGCGACAACGGCCTGGTGAAGAGGCTGCTCAACACGCCCGGCGAGGGCCGCGTGCTGGTCGTGGACGGGGCCGGCTCGCTGGCGTCCGCGCTGATGGGCGACATGATCGCCGCGGCGGCGGTTTCGAACGGCTGGGCCGGGGTCGTGATCAACGGCGCGGTCCGTGACGTGGCGGCGCTGCGCGGGCTCGACCTCGGCGCGAAGGCCCTCGGCTCGAACCCGCGCAAGAGCGCCAAGGACGGCGCGGGCGAGGCGGACGTCCCGGTGACGTTCGGCGGCGTGGAGTTCCGTCCGGGCGACTGGCTGTACAGCGACGAGGACGGCATCGTCGTCGCCGAGCGGGAGCTGCCCCTGTGACCTGGGCGCATCGTGCGACATGCCAGGGCATTCGACGCAAGATCGTCTAAGTCGGCCGTAGCCGGGCGGAATCGCCTGTCCTACCTTCACTCAGCAACCCACCTGAGGCAGGGGAGACATGCGCGTCAAGAAGATGCTGCTGGTGCCCGCGGCGGCGATGGGGCTGGTCGTGGGACTCGCGGCCGTGCCGGCCGCCGCGCAGCCGAGGCCCCCGATCCCGAAACCGACCGCGAATCCCTGGCAGATGCGGCACTGGCCGCAGACGCAGCCCTGGCAGCGGGCCCAGCCGTCCGCCCGCACCTTCGCGGCGGGCACCCCGCGTCCGGCCGACCCGCAGAACTACGAGCTTCCCGACACGATGACCTGGGACGACTACAGGTCCATCCCGGGGACGTCCTGGTCGGACCCGGCCCGCAAGGGGTCGGTGAAGAACTTCAACGGCGCGGTCGTGCTGGTCGACTACCCGAACCAGCCCTTCGAGGTGACGCAGCCGAAGAACTCGTCCATCTTCGGAAACCCGACCAAGGTCGGCGACGTCCCGCGCGACCAGGTCGCCAAGTTCTACCAGGACTTCCTCAACAAGCCGCAGGAACTGAACCACGGCCACACCCTCCACGAGTACTGGATGGAGGACTCCGGCGGCCGGTACGGGGTGAACCTCACCGGGTTCGGCGCCTACCGGATGCCCGCCAAGGACCACGAGTACGGCGTCGACGGCATGCAGGGCGGGACCGGCTGCCCGGCGGGCGACACCTGCAACCGTGACCTGCGCAAGGACGCGCGGGCCGCGTGGGTCGCCGATGTCGGCGAGGAGGCGGCCGGGAAGTTCGACTTCGTGTTCTTCCTCAGCGCCGGGCAGGACGAGTCGTCCACCTGGCAGGAGTTCGGCGAGATGAAGTTCGGCACGAAGGAGCAGGTGCCGAACGAGTGGGGGCCGGGCGACCCGAACCTGCCGAACTGGGTGAAGACCCGGTACGTCCCCTGGACGTCCTGGCAGTCGGGCTCGACGATCTGGCCGAACGCGATCGCGGGCGTCTCCTCCACGCAGGCGGAGAGCTCCGGCATGTCGGTGTTCGCGCACGAGTTCAGCCACATCATCGGCGTCGGCGACAACTACAACAACCCGTACAGCGACCCGCCGCGCCGCGCTTACAGCGGGCCCTGGGACATGCTCAGCCGGGGCACGTTCAACGGGCCGGGCGGCCCGCACAGCCGGTGGACGATCCCGGCGACGGGCGGCGGCTCCATGGGCGCGCAGCACATGCTCCGTAACAAGATGAAGCTGGGCATGGTGAACCCGGACAACGTCCTCCAGTTGAGCCGGGACGCGCTCGCCTCCTCAGGCATGGTCGTCGCCAGGGTGACGGCCCGTTCCGTCGATCCGGGCAAGAACGGTCTCGCCGGCATCAATGTGAAGCTCGGCGAGGGCGGCGACAAGAGCCCGGCGTGCGACACCGACACCGACCCGCTGTGCGACGGCGGCGGTTACAACAACTACACACTTGAGGTCGTCGACCGGATGGGCACCGACTCCTTCACCCCCGACTCGGGCGTCCTGCTGGCGAAGACCAAGGACGAGGACCGTGCCCCGTTCATCTGGGTCCAGGACGCCAACCCGCAGGACATCGGCAAGGTCGACTTCGTCCTGCCGGACGGGACGCCGCAGAAGATGACGATCGGCGACTACCGCCAGCTGTCTGACGCCCTGTACCACGCGGGGACGAACTCCGGCAGCGAGTACGAGTACGTCGACCAGGCGAACCGGCTGCACTTCTACGTCCTGAACCTCAAGCGGGACAAGAAGGGCGTCCTGTCGTACACGGTCGCGGTGAGTTCACTGGACGGCGCCGGGCCGCAGCGGCGCGGCGTGAAGGTCGACCCGGGCCGCGCCCGGCCGACCGGGGCCGGCTGGACGAAGTGCACGATGACGCTCCGCAACACCGGCCAGGGCGGGAGCGGCCGCAACGGCTCCGACGTGTTCCGGCTCAAGGCCGGCGTGTCCGGTGACGGCTGGACGACGTGGCTCCCGAACGAGCTGGCCACCGCGCCGTTCAAGGGCCGCACGGCGGTCGAGGTCTGGGCGAAGCCCAAGCCGGGCGCGCACCGGAACGCGACGCTGCGGCTGACGGGGACCTCGGAGAGCGACCCGTCGAAGACCGACTCCGGGACGTGCCGCCTGCGCTGACTCCTTCTCGAACGGGACGGTCTCCATCGGGGGCCGTCCCGTTCCCATCACAAGTTGGATCTCCCAAGGTCATTTCGGGGTCGTCCGTTGTGTCCGGCCCGGGTTATGTTGCGGACTGTGATGATTTTGCAGCGTACAGTGACCGGAATCCGGCGGCCGGGCATCGCGGTCCTCGCCGCCGGCGCCTCGCTGGCCGCGCTGGTGGCCGCCGTCCCCGGCGCGGCGCCCGCGGCGCAGGCGAAGACGGCCGCCGCGCCCCTGAACGCCCGCGACTTCGATCTGCGCCGGGGCGCCGACCGGAGCGGGCCGCTCAGGGCGCTCGCGAGCAGGCTCGGCAGAAGCAGCGTGAACGGGCTGCTGAGCTCGTCCGGCCAGAACAGGATGGGCCGCGGCTGCGGCAAGGCGGCCGCGGTGCCCGCGCACTCGCTCGTGTACTGCTTCAACAAGAAGGACACCGCCACCCACAGCTGGGTCCCGCAGGGAGTCACGACCGTCTCGGACGCGGTGGCGGGCGAACGGTGGGCGGGCGGCGGCCGGCCGATCATCGTGTCCTGGCACAACGGTGGCAAGGTCAGGCTCACGTTCGTCAACCCGGGCCGGCGCACGTACGCGCACGTCCTGCTCGTCGCGCCGGTGATGAGGAACGGGCATGCCGACTACACCGACATCGGCATCCACGCGGGCGGCATCGCCTGGTACGGCGACAAGCTGTACGTGGCCGACACCCGCCACGGGGTCCGCGAGTTCGACATGAGGCAGATCTACGACCTGGCGAGGAGCGGGGCGGGCTCGACGCATCACGCGGACCGGGTCGGGCTGCACGGCGGCAAGTACTACGGCCACGGCCACCGGTACGTGATGGCGCAGACGAGCAGCTGGGAGTTCGCCCACGGCAGGGTCGGCGGCACCTGCCGCGGGTCGGGCCCGCTGCGCATGTCGTGGGTCGCGGTCGACCGCACGACGAGGCCGCACGTGCTCATCGCGGGCGAGTACTGCCGGCCGAACTGGCCGCGGGGACGGGTCATCACCTGGCCGCTGGCCGCGCTGTCCGGGGGCGGCACCGCCCACCCGAACGGGGGCGCCTGGCTTCCGGCCGACAGGATCCAGGGCGGGGTCAGGACGCACGACCGCTGGTGGTTCACCCAGGGCCGCGGCGGCCGGCGCGGCCACCTGCTGGCGACCCGCTACACCCACCGGGGCTGGTCCCGCGTGAAGCACCGGACGATCTCCCACGGCCCGGAGGACCTGTCCTGCTACCGCGGCCGCCACCGCGTTTTCACGCTCGCGGAATGGCCGGGCAAACGCGCCCTCTGGGCGTTCCACGCAGCATCCTGCTCCTGACTTCGGCGTCACACGTTGACGGGGGTCTTGGTCTGTTCGGTCTCCTTCGTGGGACGGCGCCGGACCTGGGCGAGCGCGACGGTGCCGAGGGCGGCGACGCCGAGCGCGGCCCCGATCCAGCCGATCGAGGGGTAGCCGAGCCCCGCGTCGAGCGCGAGCCCGCCGAGCCACGGCCCGACGGTGATGCCGATGTTGAACGCGACCACGTTCCCGGCGGCGACCAGCGTCGGTGCACCGTCCACCAGCCCGAACGCCCGCGAGTTCAGGGTCGGGTTCGTCCCGAAACCGACGAAGCCCAGCAGGAACACCAGGACCATGACCGGTACGGGCGACTGCGCCGCCAGGGCGAGCAGCACGGACACGACCGTGAGCCCGGTGAACCCCGCGTACAGGGTCGGGACGCCCCACGCGTCGGCCGTCCGTCCTCCGGTCGTGATGCCGATGAGCGCGCCCACTCCGTAGAGCGCGAGCACCCCGGGCACCCACGCTTCCGCGATCCCGGTCGCCTCCGTCAGGAACGCGCCCAGGTAGCCGAAGGTGACGAGGAGCCCGCTCGTGGCCAGCGCCGTCGTCCCGTACAGAAGCCACAGCCGGGTGACGGCCAGCGCGCGCAGCTCGTCCCGCACCCGGGGCGGCCGGCCTTCCGAGCGCCGGGCGGGGATCGTCGCGGCCACCCCCGCCATCGTGGCCGCCGACATCGCCGCCACCGCCCAGAACGCCGCCCGCCAGCCGAGATGCTGGCCGACCACCGTCCCGGCGGGCAGTCCCACGATCGCCGCGACGGTGAGTCCGCCCGCGACGATGCCCATCGCCTTGCCGCGGGCGTTCGCCGGGACGAGGTCGACGGCCGTCGCGGCCGCCACTGCCCAGAACCCCGCGTAGACGAACGCGCCCACGACCCGCATCGCGAACAGCGTCCAGTACCCGGGCGTCAGCGCGCTGATCACGTGGGTCAGCGCGAACACGGCGAGGAACGCCAGCAGCGCCCGCCGGTGCGGCCAGCGCAGCGTCAGGACGGCCAGCACGGGCGCACCCACGAGCATCCCGATCGCGAACGCCGAGATGAGCAGCCCGGCGTCCGGCACGGACACCCCGAGGTCGTGCGCCATGCCGGGCAGCAGGCCCGCCAGCATGAGCTCCGACGTCCCCTGCGCGAAGATCGCCAGCCCCAGCACGTAGACGGCCAGTGGCATCGGTGTCGCCTCCTGTATTGGATTGATCAGTACAAAATTGGGATGTGAAAAAAGGGCGGCCCGCGACCGCCCCGTCTCAGATACCGGCCATCGCCGTGTCGGCGATCGTCCGCAGCGTGTCCCGGCCGGCGCCGCCGCGCGCGGCCACCTGGATGCCGCTGATCGTCGAGATCATGTAGTGCGCCAGCGCGTCCGCGTCCTTGCCGGGGTCGATCTCGCCGGCCCGCATCCCGTCCTCGATCGCCGCCTTCAGGGTGGCGAACCGCCGCCGCCGGTCCCGTTCGAGCCGCTCCGCGACGCCGGGGTCGTGCGGGCCCAGCTCCACCGTCGCGTTCACCACCAGGCACCCGGACGGATCGTCCTCGTCCGGGGCGACGGCCCATTCCAGGACGGTCCGGAGCCGCTCGCGCACCGGCCCGTCGCCGTCCTGGAGCAGCTCGATGAGCCGGGCGGTGCGCACGTCCATGTAGTGCGACAGCGCTTTGACGAACAGCTCGCGCTTGCTCGCGAACGTGTTGTAGATGCTGCTGCGCCCGAGCCCGGTCGCCGTGCACAACTCCTGCGTGGACGTCGCCTCGTACCCGGCCGTCCAGAAGGCCCGCATGGCCGCCTCGACGGCCCGCCCCTCATCGAACTTCCTCGGCCGCGCCATGCCGTCACCGTAACACGTTATGGACAGCTCGATCCAATACGGCTAGCCGAGATCGTCCAGCTGGACGAGCCGCTGCCGGTCGGGATGCGCGAGGAGGCCATGGCCTTGCGGCAGGGAGCCGTGCAGCGCGTCGGGCACGTGCCAGAGCCTCGCCTCGTGGCCGCCGACGTGACTGGTCAGCAGCACGGGTCCGCCGAGTTCCCGCACCACGGGGACCACCGGGTCGAGCGGCTCGCCGAGCGTGATCTGATTCCGCGCCAGGATGAGGTGGAGGCCGTGCTCGCGCATCGTTCTCAGCTGGGGTAGGACGGGGGCGAGAGGGTCGTCCCTGAGCAGATGATCACGACCCGCCACGGCGACGTAGACCTCGGGACCCTTGCCGCTGAGCAGACGGGCCCGGGCGGACCATATCGCCTCGGAGAGCAGTGTGCCGAACTCCTCCGCCGATGTCGTGAACCGCACGCCGGACCGTACCCACGCTTCCGCGCGCGCCAGAGTCCGCGGGCTCGTGCGCGTGTCCAGGACGTAGACGAGCCGATCCTTCTCGGTGCCGCTCAGCGCGAGCTCGTCGACGATCCGGCGCACCAGTCTCGTCTTCCAGGAGCCGTACGGGCCGCTGATCAGCAGATGGCGATCGGTCTCGAAGTCGATGAACACGGGCTCGCCCGTGCCGGGGTCGGTCCCGAGCCGCACCCGCCGTCCAGGGACGATCCCGGCGGAGTGCGGCGGAGGCCCCGCCTCGAAGGCGCTGATCCACCTGAACCGTTCGGCGAACTCGGGGATGGCGCGGCGCAGCTCGCGGAACCGATCCGGGTCGCCGCAGAGGACCATCAGGGTTTCGTCGTGCTCGTACTGCATCACCAAGAGCAGGCTTTCGATCGTCTCCCGGCGGAGGTAACCGGTCTCCGCGTCCTGCCCCCGTCTGTCATGGACGAGGGCGACGCTGCCCCGGTTCGTCCTAAAGAGGTCCGCGACAATGGAAGCGGGATCGGCGCCGAAACCGCGCTCGCCGTACGCCAACCTGAAGAATTGGCGGTCGCCGTTCGGGAGTACGCCGAGCTCCTTGAGCATTTCCCCGTAGAGCTCCGCCGTCGTGGACATCTCCGGGCTGAACGGGGCCGGGAAGATCAGGTGGCGGGGCGCGAGCGGACCGCCTGAGCGCACGGTTTCGGCATCGGCCCCGAGAATTTCTCGCAGGGCCGCGCGCACCCTCTCGTTCCCAGTCCTCGCATCGATCTCGGAGATCATGCCGTCGAGGTGGGCCAGGCTTTCCGCCCCCTCGGAAAGTGCGGAACTCTGCCAGCGGTCGCGCGCTCGCCGGACGAAGTCGTCAATGGCGGCCTTGGGTGGATCTTCCGCGACGGTGAATCTGTGCGGGGAGCCGCCGCCGGCGAGGAGGTAGGCCGTCCGCCCGTCGTCGGGAAACGGAACGCTCGCCTGCCCGAGGACGCGCTGGAGTTCAGCGGGTCGCAGCGCACTTGCCGCGATCCGCCAGCCGAGCAGGGGGAGGAAGCGGTCCCAGATCGTGGCGTTGTCGACGGTGGAGGAGGTGAGCAGCAGTTGCACGCCGAGGGCTCTGCCCCGCTGCGCCAGCGACAGGAGCGTTTCGCCGACTTCGCGCCTGCTCGGCGGGAACGTCAGCGACACGTCCGCCACCACCAGCAGGCGCGGCTTCTCGGGGGAGGCCGTAGCGGGCATGACGGCGGGCTGGTCGCCGGGCTGGTAGTCCGCGAAGAAGTCCCACCAGGCCTGGTCGACCGAGTTCGGGTCCTGGCGGTACTGCTCGTACAGTTCCTCGACGAGCCACTCGTTGGTGCCGAAATCCGAAGCCCCTGGCAACCCCCCTGATGGTATGGAGGCACGGGCAACCAGCTCGCTCGACAGGAAATCGAAGAGCCGCTGGAGCTTCTCCGGCCATCCCAGCAGCTCCTCCTCGGAGGAACGGATGTGCGGGAGGTCGATCGGTTCGCCGAGTGGATGCTCGCCCAGGCCGGCGAACACGAACGTGAGGTCTGCCGGGGAATGCACGGCGGCGAGCGCGAGGGTGATGGCGCGCACGATTCTCTGGCGGGCTTCGGGGGTGCCCACGATCAGGCCGTGCGGAATCCCAGCGGAGGCGTCGAGTGGATAGAGGCTGACGACGTTTCCGTCGGTGTCGTAGCCGATCGCAGGGTTCCGTGGCGTGGACGCCGGGCGAGCCCACACCTCATGGAACCTCTGCCCGGGCCCGCCCCCGTTCAAAGCGAGAACGTCGAGCTGGGGTGGGGGTGAGTCCGGGGGCGCTGACGCCGTCGGTTCTCTGGGCGAGGGAAGCTTTTCCGCCTCAGGCCCGCGTTGGCGCATCAGCTCCATGATCGGGGCGCTGACGTCGGGGGATATGTGTGCGGGCTCAAAGGCAGGACGGGCTTCCTGCGCGAAAATGTGGAGGAACGCCAGGTGATCTCCCCGTTGGCTCGGGAACCCGATGTTCCAACCGGCGAAACCGGTGATGGGGGAAGGCGGGAGCGAATCGTTCGGCGAGCAGAAGAGGAATTTGATTCCCTGGGCCGGACCCGCGTCGCAGAGTGCGACGAGGGGCGCGAGCAAGTCCGGGCGCTCCTCCAGCAGGGGGCCCGCGTTGTCGATGATCACGACGAGGGCGGGCAGCGGATCGAGCGGCCGGCCGCCAGCGATGGCGGCCTGATACTCGTCCCACGTGCTCACTCCGGCGGATCGCAGGATGGCCTCGCGGCGGATCCGCTCGGATTCGAGGACCCACGGCAAGTCGCCTATCTGCGGCGAGCTTGCGGGCCCGCCGGGGATGCCGACGGCGACATGAGGAAGATTCCACAGGTCGTTGTAAGGCCGTCCCATTTTGGAGGAGGAAATGAAGGCAAAGTTGACGATATTCGGCGAGTGGCTGAGCGCGAGGCTGAATACCAGGGTCCGGAGCAGCGCGTCACGGGCGGGGCGGGGACCGTTGATCAGTCCGTGCGGGAGATCGGGGTTGCTGTGCAGGACGTCCACCGACACCAGATCGTCGCCGTCCGCGCCGATCACCGTGGGCCGCGGACGCCGGTCCCAGTCGTCCCCGATGAGTTCGTCGACGGGGGTGTCGAGGAGCTCCAGCAGGTCCGGGGCCGCGGCGGGGACCGAGGACGGGGCGAGGTGGGAGCGGGTCCGCGGGGTGAGGAGGGCGAAGTGGTCGGTGTCGGCCGCGAGGGTGACCGGGCCGCCGTCGGTGGGGAGGAGGGCGCGGAAGGTCTCGGCGGACGTTCCGGCGCGGCGTTCGATCTCGGCGGAGACGGCTTCGAGGACGTGGCGGGTGTGCAGGGCCTCGGGGCGCGGCAGGGTGTCGAGGAGGGCCTCGCGGGCGCCTGGGACGAACTCGTACCGGACGCCGCCGATCGGGCGCAGCAGGCCGCTGAGCAGGACCTCCGCGAGCTGCCCGGGCCCTGAGCCGCCGAGGACGCGGTGCTGGATGAGGCGCATCACCGGCAGGGACGGGACGGAGACCGCCACGTGCGCGGCGAGCTCGGCGGCGTCCGGGGAGGCCGTGGCCAGGAAGCGGCGGACGCGCTCGGCGATCGGCAGTTCGTGCTCGCGCCGCACCGGGGCCGGCCCGGACGGGCGGGGCGGCAGCACCGCGACGGCGGCCGGCTGCGGGTCCGAGCCGGAGACCAGCCGGGCCCACGCGCCGAACCAGCGCGGCGTGATCTCCAGGACGGGTACGGGCACGCCGGGCCCGGAGGTGCCGTCGTACGGGGTGAAACGCAGGTCCGTGTTCGGTGCGCCCGGCCGGGGGAGGACGGCGAGGCCGGGCGAGGTGGGGGCGGCGGTGCGCCGCCAGAGGCGTTCGGCGAGGGGCTGGAGGATCGCGACCGGCCCGGCCTGCGCCCAGCGGCGGACGGCGTGCACGGCGCGCCCGTTCCACCAGTGCGGCCCGGAGCAGTCGCTGAGAACGAGCACAGCCTGGCGGCCGGACGCGTCCAGGAGGGTGCCGGGATCTTGTCGCGGCGCCTCGGGTGTCGAGGCGATGCGGCCCGTGCCGTCGAGATGGCAGACGTGGACGTCCTGGAAGGCGCCCTGGCGGAGGAGCGCATCGGCCAGCTCGCGCGCGAGGGGACGCCAGAGCCGCATGGTCGGCCCGGTGTCGACGACCAGGCTCAGGCCGAGCCAGCGCTCGGGCGACGGGACGAGGACCGGCGTCCACAGGCGGGTGTCGGCGATGCGCGCGGCGGTCGCCTCCTCGTCCAGCTCACGGCGGTGCCTGGACGGGACGCGGCGCTTCAGCGGACGCAGCGCCCTCTGCACGCCGAGCGGATCGGCCAGCATCGGCGCGGTCGGGACGAGCACCTCCGACGCCTCCCCGGCCGGTTCCGCCGCGGCGGCGGGACGCGGATGAAGCCCCGTCAGCGGTTCGGAAGCAGGTAGAGGCGCGGGGGTCGGCGGCGGCACCAGGCCGGGGGCGTCCGCGGGTTCGTCGGGGACCGGAGGCGATACCGGACGGGCGGGGATTGCTTGCTCCGGGGCGGGAGAGATGTGGCAGGCGAGCCACAGCATCTCGCTCAGCTCGCGGGCGTCCGGCGGCGGCCCGACGGCCGACAACGCCTCCCGCAAGCGTTCGATCTCACTCAAGGAGGGCGACCCCCCGATCCAGGCGCCGGTCAGTCGTCATCGATGGGCCCGGTCAGGTAGGGCATGATGCGGTCGGCCAGGGCGCGGCGGTCGTCGGTGTCGGCGTGGCGGCACAGGTAGACGGCGTTGAGGAGCTGGTCCGTCGCCAGCGTGCCGGACGTGGAGCGCTCGAAGAAGCGGCGGACGAGGTCGTCGCTCTGGTCGGCGAGCGCGCCCAGATGCTCCCGGACGATCGCGGACAGCTCGGCCTCGCCCGAAGGCTGCCGCAGCTCGACGGTGACGCAGCGCCGCAGGAAGGCGGGCGGGAACTCGCGTTCGCCGTTGCTGGTCATCACGACCAGCGGGAACGCGCGGCAGCGGACGGTCCCGGCGGTGACGGTGACCCGCGAGCCCGGCCCGTCGGCGGTCATGACCTCGGCGGACGGGTCGGCCCGCCTGCTGAGTTCGGGCAGCTCGTACTCGCCCTTCTCGAAGATGGTGAGCAAGTCGTTGGGCAGGTCGATGTCGCTCTTGTCGATCTCGTCCACGAGCAGCACCCGGGGACGCTCGTAGGGGAGCAGCGCGGTGCCGAGCGGCCCGAGCCGGATGTAGCGGCCGATGTCCTCTTCGCGCGGCGCGTCGTCGCGTCCCGCCGCGTAGAGGCGGGTCAGCGGGTCGTACTGGTAGAGGCCGTCGCGCAGGGTGGTTCGGCTGGTGATGGGCCAGTGCAGGACGGGCCCGAGACCGAGTTCGTGCGCCACCGCATAGGCGAGCGTCGACTTCCCCGTTCCGGGGACCCCCGTCACCAGCAGCGGACGACGCAGATACAAGGCGGCGTTGACCTGCTGCACGGCATCGTCCGACGGACGGTACGTGGTCGCCTGATGCTCGTTCCCCGAACCACCGGACGGGATCGGCAGGACGGGTCCGCCGTCGAACGCGCGCCAAGGCGGCGGTGGAGGCAGCCGGTCGATGCCGTCGTGCGTGCGACGGCTCCCGTTGTAGAGCAGCCAGTCGGGCACCTATACCTCCATGGCGAGCGGGGGGTCGGGAAGCCGGGACGGATCGTCCCACAGCAGCGTCAGGTCACGCCCGCAGTGCGGCGTGCCCTTGGGGGCGATGAGGGCGGCCTTGCGCAGGGCGAGCGCGACGTGCGGCAGGTCTACGGGATGCTTGTCGCCCACGGCGGCGGTCAGCTCGTCCAGCACATGGTGCCCGCGGCAGTCGTCATGGGACGACGCGTCGCAGGGGGTGCGCGTCCACAGCATGACGGGGATGCCGTTGTTGAGCGCGGCGGTCAGCCAGGTCTTCACCGGGCGCGACCCGTACACGAGGACGCAGAAGTCGATGTTGGCCTCAAGCCAGTCCTGGAAGTCGCTGCCCTTGCGCGGCGCGTCGCACGCGATCGGGCGCGGCTCGCTGCGGCCGCGCTCGTTCAGCAGCCGCCAGCGGTGGTGGGCCTGGTCGCGGCGGATCGAGTCGGGGCGCAGCCGCTCCACGTCCCGCACCACCACGGGGTACTTGCGCATCGAGATCCGGTTGCGCGGGTCGACGTACCACTGCTCGAACGGCTTGCCGAGCCAGCCCTCCGGCACCGCGAACTCGATCATCCAGTCGCGGCCGAACAGCGCGGGCGCGAGCGCGGCGACGCCCGCCTCGACGACCGGCCGGACCCGCTTCTCCGGGACGCGCTCGGTCGGCCGTCCCGGTCCCTCCGCGCCGTCGATCCAGGTGTGGACGGTCACGTCGAAGGCGTTGTCGAACGTGACCCGCTCCAGCCGGACGATCACCGACGCGGGCCCGGACCGCGGGGCCGCCGGCCCGGCACCGGGCAGATGCCGCGCGGACCACGCGGTGAGCCGCCGCCGTCCGGCCTCGGTCAGATGCGGGCCGAGCGTCGCGACGTACCGGACGAGCCGCTCTTCCTCCCAGCCCTCCGCGACATACCGCACGGAGCCCCACGCGGACCGGAACCCGCCGAGCGCGGGCCGGCCGGTGATCCGTTCGACGTCGGCGGCGAGCGGATCGGTGAAGCGCACGCCGGCCAGGAGTTCCCGCAGCTCACGCCGCGCGTCCGGGGTGAGCCACCGCAGCGGCAGCAGATCGTCCAGCTCTTCCCAGTACGCCCGGATGTGCGTGATCGGGAGCATCCAGCCGAGGTCGGCCCGGCCGTCGTGCCGCAGCTCGGCGTTCGTCACCATGCCGATGACCTCGCCCGTCTCCGTGTCGTACACGGCCGAGCCGCTGTAGCCCTCCTCCAGCCAGTCGCCCGGCCCCGTCTTCAGCTCCCACCATTCGCGCCGCATGCCGCGATGCGGGAACGTCGTCACGGAGGCGTGCCGTTCGTTCTGGTCGCGACGCCGCGGGAACCCGCAGACGCCGAACGTCCGGCCGCCGGAGGTGCGTTCGTGCAGCCCGTTCGGATCGGCCAGCCGGGCGGCCGCATAGGGGACGGGCTCACGCAGTTCGAGGACGGCGACGTCGCCGGGGTTCCCCTCCCGCCGCCAGTCCCCGAACCGCACGACCCTGACGGGCAGATCCTCGCGCAGCCCGGGGAACCCGACCCTCGCCTCGTCCAGTCCCTGGACGGTGTGGGCGCAGGTCAGCAGCCGCGTGCCGGTGACGAGGAACGCCGCGCCGAGCTTGCCGCCGGACGGAGTCCCGACCCAGGCGCGCCACTGCCAGTCGTCCACGATGCGGCTACGCCTCCTCCGCAGCCCTCGCCGGCTGCCCCCAGGTCATCTTGACCTTCAGATGTCCCTCGACGGACGTCTTCGCGATGACGGCGCCGGCCGCCGCGTTGAGCTTGACGCCGAACTCCAGCTCGACGGTGTCGGGGTCGAGGGCGCCGCCGCGCAGCGACGCGAGGGCCGCCTCCGCCGCGTCCCGGACGTTCTGGAACGCGTCCTCGAACCTGCCCGCCGCGTCGTGGATCAGGTCACCGGCACGGGACACCGACTGGAACCCCGGTTCCCGGTCGTCGCTCTCCACGACGATCGTGCCGTTCTCGGTCTGCCAGCGCACCAGTTCGTTCACCCGGCAAACCTAACAAGATCATGCGATCCGGGGTGCTTTGCTGGAAGGACCACGGCCACAGGAGGACATGGTGATCACGGTCGAGCAGGTGCGGGCCCTCGCGATGACGCTGCCGCGCACGTCCGAGCACCTGATCAGGGACCGGGTGAAGTTCCGCGTCGGCGCCATCGTCTACGTCGCGTTCTCGCAGGACGAGACCGTGATGGGCTTCGCCTTCCCCAAGGAGGAGAGGGCCGCGCTGGTCGAGTCGGAACCGGCGAAATTCCACCTGCCGGGCGAATCCGACATGCGCTTCAACTGGGTGCACGCCTGGACGGCGGCGCTCGACGAACCCGAGATGCGCGAACTGGTCATCGAGGCGTGGCGGATGGTCGTCCCGAAGAAGGTCGCCGCCGCCCGCCTCGGCCCTCAGGACGGCTGACGCCCGTCGGCGGGCGGCTCGTTCCACTCGGGGGAGAGCGCGGCGTACCGGCTGATGTCGTCCGCCGCGGCCAGCAGCGGGCGGGTCAGCCGGCGGGTGGGCAGGTTGCCGGTGCGTCCGGTGACGCCGATACAGCCGATCAGCGAGCCGTCCGGGCGGCGCAGCCCGGTGGCGACGCAGCTGAAGCCGAGCAGGGACTGCTGGTGTTCGACCGCGATGGCGGTGTCGCGGACGGCCTGGATTTCGGCCAGGAAACGCGGCCACGAGGTGGTGGTGTGCGGAGTCCGCGGCGCCGGCGGCCGGCCGCGCAGCCCGTCCAGCAGGCCTGGCCGGTCGGCCAGCAGCACGTGCCCCAGCGCGGACGCCTGGAACGCGGCGCTGCGGAGGTCGTCCGGCCAGCTCGCGTGCCGCATGTCGGAGGCCCGGTTGACGCCGAAGGCGGTGGTCATGAGGCTGACCCCGGAATCGCCGACCTGGCACACCCAGACGATCTCTCCGGTGCGGGCGAACAGGTCCTGCACGTGCGGGGTGGCGGCCTGGAGCAGGCCGTGCTGCACCGCGGCACGCGTCCCGAGCTCCAGCAGATGCGGGCCCAGCAGGTAGCGCCCGTCGGCGCGCCGCTGCAGCATCCGCCGGGCGACCAGGTCCGCGGCGATGCGGCGGACCGTGGGCTTGGGGATGCCGACCTCCCGCGTGAGCTCGGCCAGCGTCACCGGCCGGCCGTGGGCCGCGACCGCGTCGAGGACGGCGACGACACGTCCGGTCACGGTGCGGTCGTCCATACCACCCATGGTCGGGCCTGCGCGGACGGAAAGCCACCGGACCGGGTCACTCAGTGACACGCTCCTCTGGCGTTCCGTGGCCGGTTTCGGCGACCGTGGCGGAGGCGGCACCGTCTACCGGGGGATCCACGCCATGAACCAGCCCTACCGTCCGGCGGCCCGGCCCGAGCGGGTCCGGCCCAACGTCCTGTTCTTACTCGCCGGCCTGATCCTGATCCTCGCCGGCCTGGCGGCGATGCTGGCCGGGCTGCTCTACGGGGCCAAGGGGATCCTGGGCGCCGACCTGCGTCCCGGCGATCTCAGCGATGCCGGAGACGACCTGGAGCCGCTGGTCAACGACTTCACCGCCGTCATCGTCGGCTGCACGGTGATGACGATCGGCCGCTACCTGTGGCGCGGCGCGCGCCGCCGCGGCGCCCGCGACCGGCTCGGCCGGCTGCTGATCATTCTCGGGTACATCGTCATCTGCGCGGCCATGGTGATCATGACGCGTTTCATCATCTCCGCGCTGGACACCGGCGACCCGGGCGAAGGGGAGAAGATCCTCTTCCGGGGACTGATCGTCTGCGCGGTGGTGGCCGTTCCCGGCCTGCTGCTCGCCCTGCCCGGTCTGCGGATGGCGAAAGAGCAGGCGCTGATGCAGGGCGAGGTGGAGGTCGACCGTCCCGGCCCGCCGCCTCCACCGCCGCCTTGGCGGCCGTGACGCGGTGGCCGTCCGCTCAGGCGTCGGCGGGCTCGACCTCGGGCGCCGCGTCCTCGGCCGGCTCCGGCTCCGGCAGGACGGCCGGGACGCGGCGGCCCCACGCCATCGCGGCGGCGAAGCACGCGAACGGGAGCGCGGGCAGTACATAGCGGTAGTCGAAGTCCACCGTGACCGGAGGGACGGCCAGGAGGGTGACGGCGGACGTCCAGAAGAGCGCGGTCCGCGCGCGCGCCCGCCTCCACACGATCCCGGCCGCGCCGGCGAGCAGAACCCCGCCGAGGACGGTGCCGGGCACGCTCACGTGCTTCTGGTAGTCGCGCATCACACCGGCGTAGGGGTCGACGATGTGCGTGCGGCCCGTCCCGTGCGAGTACTCGTCCACCACCTCCCGGCGGTCACCGCCGCCGAGCACGGGGAGATCCGGCTTCCGCGCGGCGGGCTTCGTCGGGAAGTGGTACCGCGCTTCGGTGCCGACCGTCGGATAGCGGGAGCGGTGCCATGAGAACGTCCGGACGAAGAAGTCGTACGAAACGACGCGCAGATAGTCGAGCGGCTGGTTCTTGATGGCCCAGAACGCGAAACGCTGAGCCCGTGCGTTGGTCTCCTCGTCGAACGCCTCGCCGTTGGACCAGCCGGTCGGCGAGTTGTCCTCCCAGATCTGATGGGACGAGGCGGGCCGGTCGTCCTTCGCGCCGTACGGGCAGAGCTTCGCGATGTCGGGCGGGGGCGTGAACCGGTCGCAGTCGGCGAAGGCGGCCGCGCGTCCCCACAGGAAGATGCCGTCGACCCCGGTCATCTGGAACCGGCCGTGCTCCTGCTGGAACCACGTCGCGTACGCCCCGACCGGCAGGACGAACGTCACCGCGAGGGCCACGTGAACGGGCCATCGCGTCCGCCTCACGAGCAGATACAGCAGGGCGATCAGGAACAGCGGCAGGCCGATCGTGCGCGTGACGGACGCCAGCCCCAGCAGCGTCCCCACGAGCGCGGCCCGCCGCCACCCGGTCGCCCCCGGCTTCGCGAGCAGCAGCATCGCCCCGAACACCAGAACGGTGAAGACGGTGTCCGACAACAGCAGATGTTCGAGCTCGATCTGGTAGGAGTCCAGCAGAACGGGTGTGACGGCCAGCGCGGCCCACGTCCGCCGCACCTCGAAGTTCCGCACGAGCATCCGGTAGCCGAGCCCCGCCACCCCGACGATCGCCGCATGCTGCAACGCCGTGATCAGCATCAGGCTGTGGAACGGCTTCAACGCCCAGAGGAAGAGCCCGTACCCGGACGGCCTCAGCGGATGCGGGAACGGGTCGTCCGCGATCCTGACGAAGTCGTAGCTGTCGTTGAACCACAGCACGCCCCGGAACCCCAGCATGGTGACCACCCGCAGCACGACGCCGGCGAGCAGCACCGCGCAGAACAGCCAGTTGCGGCGGACGGCCAGGGGGGAGAACGGCACCGGGAACCTAACTGTGGACGTGCGGGCGGACAGGATCCTGCGCCGATCCAGGACCGGCGGCGTCACGCCTGGGCGGGGGACGTCACCACTACCGCCCACGTATCGGCGAGATCCTACCAGCGCCCCCCGTCACCCTCCCGAGGCCGTCCCGCACATGGCCGGGGCGGTTCGTAAAGGTTCTTGACTTGGGTCGCGGAGCCCGGACGGTCATTACTGCCGTACCCCCCCGCCACATCAGTCTCCCGGCAGCGGCCTGCTGCGGTCATGAGTTGGAGAGCAGACCTTGTTCAAGGGATTGGCACGTCACCTGTCCGCCTTCGCCGTGATCGGGGCGCTGTGCACCCTTGCTTGGCTCGTGCTCTATCTCGTGTTCCGGATGGTGATGCCGTCGCTGGCCGCCAACGCGCTCTCGCTGGTGATCACGACGGTCGCGAACACGGCGGCGAACCGCCGCTTCACGTTCGGGGTGACCGGGTCGGAGGGCGCGCTGCGGCATCAGCTGGAGGGCGGCGTGGTCTTCCTGATCGGCCTGGCCCTCAGCAGCGGCGGGCTCGGCCTCGTGCACTGGCTCGCGCCGACCGCCCCGCGGGCCGTCGAGATCACGGCGATGCTGGGCTCCTACGCCCTGGCCACCCTGGTTCGCTTCGTGCTGCTGGGCGGCTGGGTCTTCCACCCGCGCCGGGGTGCCGCCGTGGGTGACGCCGGTGATCTGGAACCGGTGGAGATCCCGGAATCCACACCCCCATCGACCCGAGTGGGTTGATCTTCCGGCGGCGTCCCGGCGCTCAGGCGGTGGTCTTCCTGGGCTCTGTCCTGGGGATGGCGGCGAGCTGGGTGGCGTGAGCGACCAGGCGGTCCTTGCCGTCCCAGATGTGGACGAGCTCGTCGACGCGGTCGGTGGTGACCTGGGTCGCCTGCATGCGGACACGGACCGGGCCGGGGGCCGGGAGGCACCGGATGTAGGCGGTGAACTGGATCGTCGGCGCCCAGCCGGGGAGTTCCAGGTCGAAGGTGGCGGCGGGGAGCATGTCCAGGGCCACCAGCAGGCTGAGCGGGTCCCAGTCGCTGCCGTCGGCCAGCCGCTGCCAGCCCGCGACCAGCCCCCGGCGGGAGGGCCGGCCGAACGCGAACCCGAGGACGCCCGGGTCGACGTGCTCCTCGACGACGTCCATCAGCGGCACCGGGAAGCCGGCGCCGGGCGGATTGGTCGGGGCGAGGAAGCAGTCCTGAGGTTCGGGTAGTTCGACCGGGCTCATGGACGTCCACCAGGGATCGGCGTCCTCCAGGCGCTCCTGGGTGATCAGCGCCTCGACCATCGGCTGGTCGTCCTGGATGAGCCGGGCCCGGTACTGGGCCGTTGTGCGGCCGACGCGCAGGGTCTCCACGCGCACCTCGGCCGGCCCGGGCACGGGGGCCCGGAGGAAGGCCGCGCTGGACGCGGACAGATGCGGATGCGCGTCCCCGGCGACCCGTCCCACGGCCCGCCCCAGGATCGCCAGCAGGTAGCCGCCGTGGAGCTTGGTGTCCACACCCCATTGAGCGTGCAGTTCCGCCGTGAACCGTTCGAGCCCTCCGGTCGTCTTCAACGGCTCGACCGCGGTCGCCGTCACAAAGTCTCGCACGAATCCCCCAATTTCGGCAGGACGAGAAAGAAGCGAATGGTCCGACGTCGCCAGATGCTCCCTTGTCTTTGACAATACGCTAGCGTATGGTCATTCCATACGCAACAGTATGGTCATAATCAGACCGAATGGGGGAAGCCTGAAGTGACAGTGGTCGACCATTCACGGGCGAGCCTGAGCCCGGTGCGCCTGCGGTGGGTGCTCGCGATTCTGTCCACGGCCTCGTTCATGGCCGCCCTGGACCTGTTCATCGTGAACGTGGCCTTCAGCGACATCGGCCGTGACTTCGGGGCGCAGGCGTCCGACGTGTCGTGGGTCCTCAACGGGTACGCCATCGTGTTCGCCGCCCTGCTCGTACCGCTGGGCCGCCTCGCCGACCGCTACGGCCGCAGAACGGGGTTCGTCGCGGGCATCCTGCTGTTCACCGCCGCATCGCAGGCGTGCGCGGCGTCGACGTCCCTCTGGATGCTCGTGGTGGCCAGGGCCTTCCAGGCGGTGGGCGCGGCGGCGCTGATCCCGACAAGCCTGGGCCTGCTGCTGATGGTGTTCCCGCCGGAGCGCCGGACCGCCGCCGTGCGGATCTGGTCGGCCAGCTCCGCGCTGGCCGCGGCGGCCGGTCCGGTGCTGGGCGGTTTCCTCGTCAACGCCTCGTGGCGCTGGGTGTTCGAGATCAACATTCCGGTGGGGATCGCCGCGGCCGTGGCGGCCGTCCGGCTGGTGCCCGACCCCCGGGACGGCGCCGGCACGAGGATTCCCGACCTGTTCGGCGCCGGCCTGCTGGGGACCGCGATCGGGCTGCTGTCGCTCGGGCTGGTGAAGCTCAACGACTGGCCGGTCCCGCGCACCGCGGCACTGGTGCTCGCGGCTGTGCTGCTGCTCGCCTGGTTCTGGTTCCGGTCGCGGCGCCATCCGTCACCGGTGATCGAGCCCCGCCTGCTCGGCGTCCGGGTGTTCGCCTGGTCGAACGTGACCATGCTGCTGTTCTCGATCGCGTTCGCGGCGAACCTGCTCCTCACCATCATGTGGCTGCAGGGCACCTGGCGTTACTCGGCGGTCCGCACCGGCTTCGCCATCGCCCCGGGAGCGTTGATGGTCCCGGTCACCGCCGTGGTGGCCGGTCGTCTGCAAGGCCGTGTCGCCGCCGGTGTGATCACGGCGGCGGGCTGCGCGCTGTGCGCACTGGGTGCCCTGGTCACGGTTCTGCGCGTGGGGGAGTCGCCCGGTTATGCCACGGAGATCCTGCCCGCCTGGCTGATCGGGGGCGCCGGGACGGGCCTCGCGCTCCCGACGATCCTTTCCGCCGCGTCCGAGGGCCTGCCCCCGCACCGGTTCGCCACGGGCAGCGCCGTGGTGAACATGAGCCGGCAGATCGGGAGCGTGCTCGGCGTGAGCCTCCTGGTCGCCGTCCTCGGGACGCCGATCGGATACGCGGCGACACACCGCGCCTTCATGAACGTGTGGCTCCTGGTCGCCGGATTCCTGCTCGCGGGCGCGGTCACCGCCCTGTGGATGCGCGAGCGCGAGGCGGGCACCGCCTTGTCGGATCCTCCGGCATGATGGGGCGACCGGACATGACCGCACCGACGAATACGGGAAACGATGCCGACCGCGCAGGACTGGGTGAGAGCGGCCCTTGATTTCATCGGCGAGGGCGGGCTGCCGGCGGTGGCGGTGGAGCCGATCGCCGTTCGCCTCGGCGCCACCAAGGGCAGTTTCTACTGGCATTTCCCCAACAAGACCGCACTTGTCGATTCGGCACTCGCCCACTGGGAGAAAGAGAACACCGAGGGAGTCATCGCCACCGTCGACGCCGAACCCGACCCGGCGCTGCGGCTGCGCAAACTCTTCTCCGCGGTGCCGTCGGCGACCGGCGGCGACCCGGTGGAGATCTCCCTGATGGCCGCCGCGAAGAACCCGCAGGTCGCGGAGGTGCTGCGACGGGTCACCGAGCGGCGGATCGACTACGTCGCACAGATCTTCACCGATCTCGGCTTCCCGCCGGACGAGGCTCGCCTCCGCGGTCTGCTGGCCTACACCGCCCACCTCGGGAAGGTGCAGATGATCCACGCCGTCCCGAGCGCCCTGCCGGCGAGCGTCGAAGAGCAGGAACGCTACCGGGACTTGATGCTCTACATGATCCTCCGCCGCGACTGAACCCCGCACCCGCTCCGCGGCCGCCGCGGCGCGGCTCACTCGCGGGGCGCGAACCCTAGGCTGATCGCCATGACGAATGGGGATATGCGCTACGGACAGTGCGGCGCGTGCGGCGCCGGCGAGGTGTTCCGAGGCGAGTACAGGGCACAGAGCGCGCTCCGCCAGACGGGCGGGAGTGGGTTCGGGGCAAAGCAGCCCATCTTCGACGCCTTCATCTGCGCGGCCTGCGGGAATACCCAGTTGCATATGCAGTTGGACTCGAAGATGGCCTCGCACATACGCCGCAAACTCCAGTGGATCCCCCCGGCCCAGGCCACGCGCTAGGAGTCTGCGGCCGCCCATCAGAGGGCCTTCAGGTCGATCGCTCGGGCGATGGCCTGGTAGCCGGCGTCGTTGGGGTGCAGCCCGTCCTCGTACACGTAGGCGAGCCGGGGCCGGTCCCGGTCGGCGGAGTCGGCCAGGATCCGGTCCACGTCCACGACGGCGTCGTACTCGCCGCCGGTCCGGATCCAGTGGTTGACGGCGTCGCGGACCTTCTCGACCTGCGGCGTCCACACGGGGAACAGGGCCCCCTTCATCGGCAGGATCGTGGCGCCGACGACCTTGACGCCGCGGGCGCGGGCGGCCCGGATCAGCCGCCGCTGGGCGTCGATGACCTGCCGTGCCGTCGCCGGGCCGCCCGGGCGCAGGCAGGGGTCGCCGGGAGTGTCCCGGATGTCGTTGGCGCCCAGGTGAACGAGCACGGCCCGGACGCCCGGACGGTCCAGGACGTCACGGCCGAAACGGGCGATGGCCCGGTCGCCGCCGCACGAGGAGTCGTGACGCAGCCGGTTCCCGCCGATCCCGGCGTTGACCACGCCGAGCGGGCGGCGCGCCGCGGCCAGCCGTTCGGCCAGCACGTCGGGCAGCCGGCCGTCGGCGCCGTGCGCGGAACCGACGCCGTCGACGAGCGAGTCCCCGAAGGCCACCACGGTGCCCTGGCCTGCGGCACCCTCGTCCGGTACGTCCACGCCCGACAGGTAGTACAGCGCGTCGGTGGACTCGCCGTAGGCATCGGAACCGACATCGGACAGGTGGTCGCCCGGTGCCCGGTAGGCGGGCTGCGGGGTGAAGCGATGGAAGGCGGTCGGCCCGGTCGCCTCGGTGAAACGCAGGGTGACCACCAGCTTCTCCAGCGGAGACGTGGCGAGCGGCACGGGATCGCCGGCCAGCTCGCCGCCGGGGCGCACGACGGCGGAACGGCCGCCGCCGAACGTCAGGGGCACCACGGTGCCCGGCCACGCCTTGGCCCCGCCGGCGGATCGGCCGATCGTGGCTCCGGCGACCTTCAGCGGCTTGGTCCCGTAAAGGTTGGAGAGCCGGATCCGGACCCGCGTGCCGCCCGCGCTCATCCGGATCACCTGACGCAGCGAGTGGTTCCGGAACCCCTCTGTCGACCAGTTCGGCCCGTTGTCCTCATTGCCCGCCTGGGGCCGCTGCATCGCGGCGCCCCAGCTCTGGAACCAGCGCGAAGACGGATTGGACGCCAAGCGGGCCGACGGCGGAGCAGAGGAGGTCGGGTGCAGAAATCCGCCGATCAGCACCAAACCGGTGACGGTGGCCAGGGGAACGGCTTTGCTGGGGGAGAGCTTCCATTTCATAGTGTGAATCCCACCGTTGAGGCGCCGTCACCTACATCACGCCAGTCCCCCAACTTCGAGGTATACCTAGCACTACCTCTGCCGCGAAGGGACGAGGAGCACGGCGGGTGTCGGTTAACGTACGCCGTGTGCCAGCCGTCCCCCCGCCCACGCCGCTCGCGGCGATCGGCCGGCGCCGGTTCCTGCTGACCGCATGGCCGTGGCGGTCGGCCGGCTACCTGGTGTCGAGCGTGCCGGTGGCGTTCACGGCTGGACTGCCACTGGCGATGCTGGGCCTGCCGTGGCTCCTCGCGCTCTCCCCGGACGCGGACTTCGGCGAGCGGGCGTTCCTCGCCGCGCTCGGCGCGCTGCTGATCGCCGGGCTGGGGCCCTTGCTGACCATGCCGCTCGCCCGGCTGGAGAGCCACCGCCTGCGTCTGGTGGACGACCGTCCCGTCCGCGCGGGGCACCGCCCGCTGTCAGGCCCCGGCGTCCGGACCTGGCTGCGCACCCGCTACCGCGAGCCGGTCACCTGGCGGGAACTCGGCTACTTCCTGCTGATGATCAGCGTGGTGCCCCTCGCGTACGCGGCGCTGCTGTCCATGCTGGCGTTCCTCGCGGCCTGCCTGGCGAGCCCGCTGATACTTCTCGGCGGCGACGGTCCGATGGCGCTGGGCCCGGCGAAGGTCGGCACCACCGCGGACGCGTTGCCGTTCGCGATCAGCGCCTTGGTGCTGCTGCCCGCCGTCCCGTACCTGCTGGCGGTGTCCGCCGGGGCGCATGGGGCGCTGGCCAGGGCGCTGCTGCAACGCGGCTCCGGCGAGCGGCTCCAGGCCGAACTCGTCGAGGTCGCACGGTCGCGGGCCCGGCTTGTGGACGCCTTCGAGGCCGAACGGCGCCGGATCGAACGCGACCTCCACGACGGCGCCCAGCAACGCCTGCTCGATCTGACCATGCGGCTCGGCCTCGTCCACCTGGACCTGCCGCCCGGGTCCCCGGCGGCCGACGGCGTCGCCGACGCGCACCAGCAGGCCAAGCGGCTCATGGAGGAGCTGCGCGAGCTGATCCGCGGCATCCATCCCCGGGTGCTCACCGACCGGGGACTCGCCGCCGCACTGCGCGAACTGGCCGACCGTTCACCCCTGGACGTCACCGTCGAGGCCGAACTGCCCGCGCGGCCGCCCGTCCACGTGGAGAGCACGGCCTACTTCGCCGCCACCGAGGCGCTCACCAACGCCGCGAAGCACAGCGAGGCGGGCCGGGCGCGGGTGGCCGCACGGTGGGACGGAGACGTCCTCACCGTCGAGGTCGCCGACGACGGTGTCGGCGGGGCCGACCCCGGCCGTGGCACCGGCCTCACCGGCATGGCCGACCGGGTGGCCGTGATCGACGGCAGACTACTGGTGTCGAGCCCGGCCGGGGGCCCGACCGTCGTCCGCGTGGAGCTTCCGTGCAGCTTGAACGATCACTCACCCGGGTAGTCCTCGCCGAGGACGGCGTCCTGCTCCGGGAGGGCCTCTCGGGCCTGCTCGCCCGGTTCGGGTTCGAGGTCGTCGCCGCCGTGGAGGACGCGGCCGCCCTGTACGCCGCCGTTGCCGAGCACGACCCGGACCTCGTGGTGACCGACATCCGCATGCCGCCGGACTTCTCCGACGAGGGCCTGCGCGCCGCCGTGGAACTGCGCCGCGCCGATCCGGGGCTGGCGGTGGTGGCGCTCAGCCAGTATGTCGAGCTCAGCTACGCCTCGGACCTGCTCGACTCCGCGGACGGCCGCCGAGTCGGCTACCTCCTCAAGGACCGGGTGGTGGACGTGACGGAGTTCGTCGCGGCGCTGCGCCAGGTGGTGAACGGCGGAACCGTGGTGGACCCGCAGGTCATCCGCCAGCTGCTGCGCCGCCGACGCAACCCCCTGGCGGGACTCTCGCCTCGCGAACACGAAGTGCTCGCCCTGATCGCCGAAGGCCATTCCAACGCCTCCATCGCCAGGCAGTTGGTCATCACGGAGGCGACGGTGGGCAAGCACGTCCGCAGCATCCTCACCAAGCTCGACCTCCCCCAGACCGAGGACACCCACCGAAGAGTCCTGGCCGTCCTCACCTACCTCCGCGGCCACGGCCCCCGGATTCCCTGACCGGCACGGACCAAGTTGAAGCCGACCGGCATGACCAGCGGTGAAGCCGATCTGAGGCTGATCTGAAGCCGGCCGCTGTTTGACTGCGCCGTGCCAGCCCCTCATCGCAGGGCTCGTCCGGTTCAGGAGGAAGTATGCGACGACTCCACAAGGCTCTCGCCGTCACCGGTGGGCTGACCGTGCTCGGGTTCGGCCTGACCGCGCCTCCCGCGCAGGCCGCCGGCGACTGCCTGAACGGCTACGTCTGCATGTGGGAGGACCCCGGCTATTCCGGAAGCAAGTACGTCGAACAGCCGGGCCAGAACGGCCGCTATGAGATCGACGGGTGGAACGGCGACAACGAGATCTCATCCGTGGTCAACAACACGGGCAAGTGCATCGTCCTCTACGCCAACGACGGATGGACGGGCCGAACGCACTCCATCCAGAAGTCCGGCACCCAGAGGCTGAGGTCGAACCTTCAACTGAACGGCTACGACAACGAGGCGGAGAGCTACGGCATCTTCAACACCGGCTGCTGAGCGATCACCGGCAGGGGTCTCGGCGATCGCCGCCGGGGCCCTTCCTCCGCGCCGGATTACTCAACCCCGGTCTGTGCCCGGAGTCCCAGCACGGCTTGGGCGACCTGCTCGGGTAGTTCGGCGACCATGTTGTGACTGCCCGCGAGTTCGAGCACCTGCAGGTGCGGCCGATCGGCGGTGAGGGGCAGCAGGTCGCGGCGGATTCCCGCGCGCAGCGCCGGCATGAGATCGCCGACGCGGCCCGGCAAGCCGGGCAGGTTCTCAGTGGCCAGGACGAACAGGGCGGGGCAGCGGATCTCGGCCACCGCCGCGACGCTGTCCTGGAAGTACGGGTCGTACCTGATCTGCCTGGCCAGCGCGGCGTCAGGCCGCACGTAGACACCCTCGTCAGTGGTGCGCAGCGCCCGCTGGGGGAGCATCGCGGCGTGGGTCTCGGGCAGCGGCAGGGCCATCGCCTCGGCCTGGGCGTCGAAGACGGCCTTCAGTTCCGCCAGGAGCGCGGTCAGTTCCTCTTGTCCGATGCCTGCGTAGTGCCGGGGCGCGGTCTCGGCCGAGCGCAGGCCGTCGAGGTTGACGATTCCGGGGCCGTCCGGGTGGCGGAGCGCCCATCGCACCGCGACCATGCCGCCGAGGGAGTGGCCGACCACCACGGGAGCGCCCAGGCCGAAATGGTCGATGACCGCCTGCACATCGTCCAGAACCTCCTCCCACTCCCAAGGCCCGTCGCCGGACAGCCCGTGGCCGCGCAGGTCCATTGCGACGACCCGGTGTGCACCGGTCAGCAGCGGTGCGACCGCGTCCCAGTGCAGGAGGGTGCCGCCCAGGCCGTGGAGCAGCAGCACGGGAGATCCACCGCCGCCGTGGTCGCGGACGGCCAGATGCACCGGACGATCATCGATGATCACTTCTCGGGGTGGCACGGGATGCTCTCCTGGGGGCGGTTGAGCCGGTCGCGGATGGATGAGGTGGTGACGCCGCCGTCGGGACCCTTGTCGAGCTTGCCGCGTTTGACCAGGTCGTGGACGCCTTGCCGGGTGATGCCGAGCATCGCCCCGGCCGTGGAGTACGGCACGGCCGCCGCCGCGGGGTGACCGGTCGAGCGGGCCACGGCCCGCCCCAGCGCCGTACGCCACCACGAGGCGGGCGGGTCGAAGGGTGCGTCGCTGGGGAACAGCACCCCGATGAGCCGGGCGGCGGTGAGGGTGGCCCGCTCCCGGTCGGCGCCGAGCAGTTGGGCGGCCCAGACCTCGGCCTCCACGCGCAGCTGTGCCCTGATCGGTCCGAGCGGCTCGTCGGAGGCCAGCAGGATCTCCAGAGGATCGAGGATCCGCGTCTCCAGCACCCGGACCAGCTCGGCCACCAGCTCGACATGATCTTCCGTGGTCGTCACTTGACGAAAGATAGCAAGTACTTGCTCTCAGGTGTCAAGTAGTGGTGAGGTATCCGGACATGCCTGAGCCCCGGCCGGGGGCGGCCGGGGCTCAGGGCTGGTCGGGGAGTTACTGCTGCTTGAGGTCGGTCAGGAGAGCGCGGAACGCGGTCGGTTCGAGGAGAAGCCTGGGCCCATCCGGATCCTTGGAGTCCCGCACGCCCACCCCCTTCACGAAGGCCGCCAATTCGACGCAAGCCCCACCCTGGTCGTTGCTTCGCTGCGACTTACGCCAGGTCACATCTTCCACCGGTCCATCGCCTTTCGTATGAAGTCGCGAGAGTCGTCAACGCTCAGCGCACGTGCCTGCAACTCCGCGAAGGCGCTGACGACGTGCAAGATATCTCGCGAATCGTCCGATGTGATCCCTCCGGGTGAGGTTTCCAGGTAGACCAGTTCCTCGCGTGTCGGCTGAGTGGCGATGTTGAACGAACCCGAGATGCCACGATAGTAGGCGATCGGGGCTATCTGAACGATGATGTTCTCTCGCTCTGACATCGTCAGAAGGTATTCGCACTGGTCCCGCATCACTTCCCGGCTGCCCACCTTGCGCATGAGCACGCTCTCTTCCATGACGGCTATGAGCTTTGGCGGAGACTCGCGGGCCAGGATCTCCTGCCGCCTGAGACGTCCGTCGAGGGCGGCCTCGGAGGGAAGGAGGACGCCGGCGTACTCCTTCGTCTGTAGAAGCCCAACCACGAACGTTGCTTCGTAGGCGCGGAGGAGGTCGGCGGTCGCTTCGGCCTCCGGGTAGTCGGCGAAGAACTTCGGGTAACTCGCGGAGCGGAGGTGTTTGGTCCAGGCCGCCGTGAGTTGGTCACCCGTGCCCAGCATCTGGTCCAGGCGCTGAGCGAAGTCCTTGCGGCAGCGGGTGTTGCCGCTTTCGACCTGCGATGTGTACGAGGGCGTCACCGCTACCCGGTTGGCGAGTTCGGTTCGGGTGATGCCGGCATCTTCCCGCAGGCGTCTGACTTCCGCGCCGAACGCCTTAAGTGCGGGGGAGGGCTTGCGCTTGGCCATGGGGGGCCTCCAGCGGATCCGAACTGCTTCTTAAGCGGTTTTGAGTGCTCGGTGTGCGTCTCGGAGCTTGCATGGTCACATTACGCCTTGGAGTGGATTCTGTGCGGGGAGTTACGGAAAACGGAGGTGATCGTTCATGGAGGGCCCCGCGGAGATCGTTGTGCCGGTTCGGGCTGAGTCGATCAAGGTGGCTCGGGACTGGGTGGAGGACGTCCTGGCACGGCTGGGCCAGGACGCGTACGTCGCAAAGGTCGTGGTGTCGGAGTTGGTGACGAACGTCCTCCGCCACACCGGAAGCGCGACGGCGACCGTGCGGGTCGTCCAGGTGGACAAGGGGACGGTCGTGGAGGTCTTCGACTCCTGCGACGTCCTCCCGGTCACCGCTCCGGCGGACCTGATGTCCGAGGGCGGGCGAGGGCTGGCGATGCTCGGTGCCCTGGTCAAGGAGTGGGGCGCCCAGCCGCTCGGCGGCGGCGGAAAGGCCGTGTGGGCCTTACTGCCCGAAGCCGCGCAGTGAACGGGATGGATGGGCGGCGGCCGTCCGGCTCCGCGCAGGGAAGGCGTTGCTACTGATCGCTGCCGCGGGCCGACCGGCGGCGCTCGGTGGCGATCAGCAGGACGGTCGGCACTGCGGCGACGACCGTGGCGCCGAGAACCCAGGCGAAGGCGGTCCCGAATGCGTCCGCCTGGCGTGAAGCCATTCCACCGGCACCGTCCAGGCCGTGCTGGAGGACGACGGCGAAGATCGCCGTGCCGACCGACGCCCCGAACCGCTGGACGACGTTGAGCTGCGGGGTCGCGTCGGCGATCTCGGCGCGGCCGAGGGCGTTGAAGGCGGCGGTCATGGCGGGCATGCCCGAGAGGCCGATGCCCAGGCCGCGCGCGACCAGGCCCGTGTCCAGCAGCGGGTACGGGACGTCCGCGCTTATGAAGAGGAACGGCACGGTGGTCACGACGGCGATCACCCCGCCGGCCAGCGACGTCCGCCCGGGGCCGAACCGCTCGGTGATCCGGCCGGACGCCCAGATCGAGGCCAGCGCCCCCAGCCCCTGCGGCACGAGCAGCAGTCCGGTCGCGACCGTGCTCTCGTGCCGTACGACCTGGAAGTAGATCGGCAGCAGGATCATCCCGCCGAAGATCGATGCACCGAAGCCGAAGGTGACGAGTGAGGCCGCGCTGAAGGCGGGGTTGCGGAACAGGCGCACGTCCAGCAGCGGGCGCTCCACCCGCAGGGAACGCAGCACGAAGAGGCCGAGCAGCACGGCGCCGCCCGCCGTCCACGCCGCCCCGAGCGCGGCGTCGCCCCGCTCGCCGACCTTGGCCAGGCCGTAGGTGACGCCGACCGACCCGGCCACCACCAGGACCAGCCCCGGTACGTCCAGCGTCCCGGCTTCCTCCTGTGCGTCGTGCGGCAGCATGCGCAAGGCCAGCCAGGCCGCCACCGCCCCGATCGGCACGTTCACCAGGAAGATCCACTCCCAGGAGGCGTGCTCCAGCAGCAGTCCGCCCAAGGTCGGGCCGGCGACCGGCGCCATGATGGTCGGGATCCCGATCAGCGCCATCACGCGGGCGAGCCGCCGTGGGCCCGCCGCGCGGACGATGATGATCTGCCCGACCGGCGTCATCAGGCCGCCCGCCAGACCTTGCAGGACACGGAACGCGACGAGCTGCTCGGTGTTCTGGGCGAGGCCGCAGGCGAGCGAGGCGAGGGTGAACGCGGCGGTCGCCGCGGCCAGGACCCGCCGCGCGCCGAGCCGCCGGGCCAGCCAGCCGCTCACCGGGATCACCATGCCCATGGCCAGCATGTAGCCCGTCACCACCCATTGGACGACGGTGAGGGAAGCGTGCAGATCGGCCGACAGCGTCTGCAGCGCGATGTTGACGATCGTGGAGTCGAGCATCACCACCAACCCGCCGAGCATCGCGACGATGATCACGCGGCGCAGCTCGGGCGGAAAGCCGGTGGAGGACGCGGCGGCCGGGGCCGGTGGGGGGTCTTCGCGGATTTCTGCGGTCATGGCCGACAGCATTTATCCAGATGGACAATTCTGTCAACCGGCTGGACAATCAACATGATTGTCCGGCCGGGCAACGGTCACCTAGACTGGGCATATGGCGGAGAAGCCTGCGAAGCGCTGGCGTGCCCCGGCACCCGAGGAACGGCAACGCGACGCCGAACGGACCCGCGCCGCGCTCCTGGAGGCCGCCCTGGAGGAGTTCGCGGCCAAGGGCCAGGCGGGCGCCCGCGTCCAGGACATCGCCGACCGGGCAGGCGTCAACAAGCATCTGATCAGCTACTACTTCGGCGGCAAGCAGGGGCTCTACCGCGAGCTGCAGCGGCGCTGGGTGGAGCATGAGAGGGACTTCGCAGGCGAGGACGTGCCTCTTGACGAGGTGGCCGTCCGCTACCTGCGGCGCTGCGTCGAAGATCCACGCCCCACCCGCCTGATGCTGTGGAACGGCCTTGAGGACGGACCCAAACCGGAGGACACCCCGGTCGCGCAGTCGATCCGCGACGACCTCGACCAGATCAGGAAGCGCCAGGAGCGCGGCGAACTGCCCGCCGAACTCGATCCCGCCTCGGTGCGGCTGGCGGTCAACGCGATGACGGCCGCGCCGATGCTCATGCCGCACGTGGTCCGCGTGGCGTTCGGCCTCGATCCCGGCTCACCCGAGTTCGAGCAGCGGTACGGCGAGCAGCTTCGGCTCATGATCAAGCTTCTGTGCGGGGGCGGCGCACCGGACGCGGACGGCTGACCGCCGGCGCGGCACCGCTCCGTCCCTGGGGCCAGGCCCACCGGACCGTCTCTCTGGTAGACGGTATTGTTTATTTGACCAATGGACGTTCCGACGGTGCACCGGGGCCGCCGTCGGGGCCGGAGAGGGGCCACGCGATGGCGACGGTGATCTCCTACCGAGGACACGGCTGGCTGAGCCCGCTGATCTTGTTCGGCGCGCCGCTGCCGCTGGTCGGAGTGCTGTCGCTGACCGGCCTGCCCGCCGTCGTCGCGGCGGTGCCCTGTTTCCTGGCGGGCGCGGCCGTCAACCACCTGGTGGGCGTCCGGCTGAATTCAACGGTCACGCCGCGGGGCCGGGTGTTCCACAATCGGCACGAGTTCATGGGCGCGCCGATGCAGAACACCACCTGGTTCGTCGGCGGGCTGTTCTTCCTGGCGGCGGGGGCCGTCGTGGCCGGAATGGCCGGTGAGGCGGCCGGACACCTGTTCTTCTACCTCGCGGTAGGGACGGGATTGGCGGTGTGGGTGGTCGTCAAGATCCGGCGCGGCCGGGTGCACCCCCTTCACCTGTCGGGAGAGGCGGCGCTGGCCGGCGGCCGGATGAAGGCGATGGTCGACGGCCGTGCGGTCACGTTCGAAGTGCCCGCCAAGGTCAGATCGGGGGCCTTGGTGCGGGCACCCGGGCAGGGGCGGAACGGCACGGACCTGCATCTGCGGGTGATCGTGCGGGGGTGATCGTGGACGACCTCACCGCCCGATCACTCCACCTCCTGCGTCAGCCGCGGCCGAGGACGCAGAACTCGTTGCCTTCCGTGTCGGCCAGAACCGTCCACGGGACGTCGCCCTGGCCGAGGTCGACGTCGGTCGCGCCGAGAGCCCGCAGCCGGGCCACCTCAGGAACGTGGCGACAACTGGGTGAAAGCCTGGTCGATGAGGGCGGCACGGTCGATGGTGCCCTCTGAGTGCAGCCATTCGCGGGCGACCGCGTCCAAGGCGGCGCCGGCGGCGGCGGTGAGCAGATCGGCGGTGAAGGCGTCGAGGGACGCGCCGCGGCGTTCCAGCAGTGCGGCGGCGACACGGGCGCGAAGCTCGTCGCGCTTGGTGTGCAGGCGAGCGCGCAGAGACGGGGTCGTCTCGATCAGGCGCAGGCCGGTCAGATCCCGCTGGGCGGCGTGGATGCGCCCCTCCCAGTCGCGCAGTACGACATGCAGGCAGGACCATGCGTCCTCGTCGCCCGGCCGTGCGCGGATGTCGTCGGCGATCTGTTCGGCGAGGTCGTCGACGTCGCCGAACAGCACGTCCTCCTTGGTCGGGAAGTAACGGAAGAAGCTGCTCCGGGACAAACCCGCGGCGGTGGCGATACCTTCCACCGTCGTCCGCTCATAGCCGCGTTCGATGAACATCCCCAGCGCCAGTTCGGCGAGTTCGGCTCGCACCGCTCGCCGTGTGCGTGCCCGCAGCCCCGTCGCCTCCGCCTTTGTCATGGACTGAGGATAGCTTATGAGACTGAGTCGCATAAGCTAGATTGGATGCCATATGTTGTACTTAGTCAGCATGATGGCGCCTTCGTTAGGAGACGACACATGCATGGCAAGACCGTCCTGGTGACCGGCGGCACGGCGGGTATCGGCCGGGAGACCGGGCGAAGGCTGGCCCGGCTCGGCGCGCACGTGATCCTCGTGGGGCGGAACGCCGACCGTGCGCGCGATGCCGCCGGCGAACTCTCCCAAGAAGCCACAGGTCAGGTCACGTGGCTCACCGCAGAAATGTCAGACCTGGCCGCACTGCGTCGCCTTGCCGAACAGGTGGCCGAGCAGTACGACCGGCTCGATGTCCTGGTCAACAACGCCGGAGGCATGAACCCCGGGCGACGGCTCACTCCCGACGGCGTCGAGACCACCTTCGCCGTCAACGTGCTCGCCCCGTACGCCCTCACCTGCCTGCTGCTGCCGCTGCTGGGTGCAGCGGGCACGGCGCGCGTGGTCAACCTGACCGGTGGCATGCCCGACGGGACGATCGACCCGGACAACCTGCAGGGCGAAAAGAGGTTTCTGGGGTGGACGTTCACGCAGTACAACCACGCCAAGACAGCGCTCATGGCGATGAGTCACCGGTTCGCGTCCCGGCTGAAGGACCAAGGGGTGACCGTCAACGTGGCCTACCCCGGGCACGCCTACACGCCCGGCAACCAGGCCACCCCGATGCGTGCGTTCCCCTACCTCTACCGGCCCGTCGCGCCCCTGATCAAACTGTTCGGCCCCCTGCTGCTGTCGGATCTGACCAAGGCCTCACGTTCCAGCGTCTACTTGGCCTCCAGCCCCGAGGTGGAGGGAGTTACGGGCGCATACTTCGACGCCAGGACGCGCCGCGCGGTCTGGCCTTCCGGTGCGTTGGACGAGCGAGGGCAAGAAGCGGTGTGGTCACTATGCGAACGTCTCAGCGGTTTGAACCCGGAGTGAGCGCCCTGCGTCAGCCGCGGCCGAGGACGCAGAACTCGTTGCCTTCCGTGTCGGCCAGAACCGTCCACGGGACGTCGCCCTGGCCGAGGTCGACGTCGGTCGCGCCGAGAGCCCGCAGCCGGGCCACCTCCGGCTCCTTGTCGTCAATGGGGTCCGGAATCAGGTCGACATGCGCGCGGTTCCACCATGTCCTCGCGCCGGATGTGCGAAGGAGCTCCAGATACGGCCCGACGCCCTCGGGCGAACGCAGCACCGCATGATCATCGGTCACCTCGTGCAGGGTCCACTCGATCGCCTCGTCCCAGAACCGGGCCATGGCACGCGGATCCTCACAGTCGACCACGACCGCGGCGATCGGCCCGGTATCCCGGTAGACCTCCCGAGGCTCCAGCACGCAGAACACGTTGCCCTCGGGGTCGGCCAGAACCGTCCACGGGACGTCGCCCTGGCCCACATCCGCAGGCGTCGCACCGAGATCCTGGAGGCGCGCGACCAGCTCCGCCTGATGGGCCGCAGAGGTCGTGGCGAGATCGAGGTGCACGCGGTACTTCACCGTCTCGGGGTCCGGAACGGCGACGAAATCGATGTAGAAGGCGGCGGGGTCCGGCCAGTCGAAGCCCACGGGTGCGATGTTGGTCACGCCGGGTCCCTCGCTGTCAACACCCCAGCCGAGCACCTCCGCCCAGAACCGGCCGAGCGCCGAGTCGTCCTGAGCCTTGAAGTTCACCTGAACAAGCCGTAGCGCCATGCCGCCGATCATAGGGGCCAGGTGGGAGGTCTCACCGCCCAGGCTCATGGGCGAGTACCGCAAGGTACTCATGCTGCTCCCGCAGGAGTTCGCCCAGGCCGGGATGCGGTGACAGTGGCAGCGCCCGGTCCCCCACCACGATCCTCTTCAACGCCAGACCGGTCCCGGCGAGCAGGAGCCCGAGGTCGGCGGGCGTGTAGCACCGCAGGACCTGGCTGATCCGCTGATCGGGGCTCGACGTCTCCCACCAGGTGTCGATCGCCGTGCACGTGACGGGGTCGAAAAGCGTCCGCTCATCGAGTTCGCGGTCATACCCGGCGGCGGCGTCGGGCGTCCGATGCTCCTGGTCTCCGTCCCAGCGAGCCCAGACGAAAGGGTTGAAGACATCGATCAGAGCGACCCCGCCCGGCCGGAGCCACTCGGAAGCGATCCGTACCAGGAGCCGACGCTGGTCGTCGTCGGTCCCTACGCCAAAGCCGTTCCAGTAGCAGACCACGTCATACCGGTCCGGCAGGTCCACCTCGTAGAAGTCGGCCTTGTGGACGGTCAGCGAGCCCGGAGCCACGTTCCGGACCAGTTCACCGGACAGATCCGCGCGATCGCTGACTTCGACCGCCGTCACCGCGAAGCCCGCCTTCGCGGCGGCCGCCGCCGTTGCCCCGTAACCCGATCCCCAACTCCAGAACCCGTCCTGCCTCGGCGCCATGGTCACGCAGGAGCCGCACCCGGCGGTGGTCGCGTTCGGTGATCCGGGCGTCGCCCCGTCCCCACCACTGACCGGTCTTGGAGTAGAACTCGCGTACCCAATCCATGATCCAAGCCAACCAGGACGCGCGGGGGCGCGGCCAGGTCGTCAGCGCCTCAGCCGGCCGTGACGCGGGGCGTTCTGAAGCGTTCCGCGTGCTCGGCCGCCCACTGGGCGAACGTGCGCGCCGGACGGCCGGTCACCCGCTCGACGGTGTCGTCGACGGTCCTGGAGGCGTCGTCGGAAGCGGCGTACCAGCCGATGACGAATTCGGCGTCCGCCCGAGAGACACCGGTGGCCATCAGCCTCTCGACGGCCTGTTCGTGGGTGATCGTGGCGAAGGCCATATCGCGGCCGGTCGCCTGCGACAGGACGGCGATCCGTTCGCGCGGGGTCAGCGTCTCAGGCCCGGTGAGGTTATAGGCACGCCCCGCGTGGCCGTCGTCGAGCAGCGCGATCGCCGCCACCGCCCCGATATCGGCCTCGTGGACGAGAGCGCTGGGAAAGTCGTACGGCTCGCGGACGATCCCCTCCGCCTGGATCGGCTCGATCCAGGTCAGGGTGTTGGACATGAACTCCTGGGGTTCCAGGCGCGTCCACTCCACACCCGAGTCGGCCACGGCCTGCTCGACCGGCCCCACACCACCACCCCAGACCACGGTGATGCGCCGCACCCCCGCATCGACCGCCCGCCGCACGAGCTCGGGCCCTACCTCGGCGAGCCCTGCCGTCACAGTGATGTGCAACCGGCTGACACCATCAAGAGCGGTGCCCAGCTTCGCTGGTGCGGTGTGCGTCCCGTCCACCAGTTCCACCTCGGCCGGAAACCTTCCCGCGGCCGCGGCGGGATTCCGCGTCAGCGCCCGGACCCGCTCTCCTCGGCGGACCAGCTCCGCCACCACATGTCGGCCGGTGTTCCCGGTGGCACCCGTAACCAGTGTCGTCACAGTTGAGTCCTTTCGTCGCCGACGACGCTAGAAACTCAACCGCCCTTGAGGTCAAGCCAGCCGCCACCGGTGGCCAACTACCGCCTCGGTAGTGCGGCGCGTGGAGGAGGCGAGGCCATCGTTAAGGCTGAGGGCTCCAAAATAAGACGGCCCCCTTTGTGAAACTCGGGGGCCGTGACTGGGGAGCGACGACGTTGCCGTCATCGCCGGGGGATGCGAAGCGACTCTTTGCCGGGTCGCTTGTTGTTGGCGCTGATGAAGCCGATGCCGCAGATCACCACGAGGGTGCCCAGCAGCCACGGCGCTTCGGAAGCCATGCACACGATCACCATCACGCAGACGATGGCCACTGCACCCCACATCACGTAGCGGAGGTGGGGCCACTGCTTGACGACGATCGATACCGTGACCGCCGTCGCGGTGGAGAAGCAGGTGAACAGCAGCCACTCTCCATTCGCAGCCGAGATCACGGCCGCCATGACGAGCACGAAGGGCGTGAGGATTCCGGCGTAGAAAGACTTCTTGGAGAACATGACTGCCTCTTTCTTGTTTGTATTTCTGGTTTGTTGGTTGGATTATTTGTTTGCCTGGTTGGATACGGGCCTCGCTCTAGACCGTCCGGGCCGGTGCGCGATGCGCAACAAGGAACCCGAGAGCGTTCGGTGCCAGGGAGCAGTCCAGTATCTGAGGTCTTCCGACAATGGCGAGCCCGGTCCAGAGCATCACGTGTGGATTGCGCTGCCCTTTCAGGTGCCCGCCTTCGTGTTGCAACGCGGCCGGCGTCAGCGGGGCATCGCCGGCCGACCGCAGGGCCCAAGGGGGTTGCATGATCGTCTGCCGGAAGACGGCACCGGGCGCCCGGACCCCGGCCAGGGATTGCCGTCCGCGGAGGCCGAGGCCTTCGTCGACGTCATCGCCTGTTGTTGCGGAGCGACTCGATGCCAGGTCGCTTGTGGTTGGCCCAGATGAAGCCGATTCCGAAGAGGACCACGAGGATGCCCAGCAGCCACGGCCATTCGATGCCCATGTACACGAGCATCAGCACAACGGCGATGCCCAGCGCGATGGCCAGCGCGCCCTTCAGTGGGAAGCGGAGCCAGGGCCACTCCTTGACGGCAATGGATACCGTGATCGCCGTCGCGGTGGAGAGGCAGGTGAACAGCAGCCACGATCCTGCCACGGCCGAGATCACGGCCGCCACGGCGAGTGCGAAGGGCGTGATGATTCCGAGGGAAATCTTGGAGGGCATGGTTGCCTTGTTTTTGGCTAGCTGGACATGGGGCTCGCTCTAGACCGTCCGAGTCGGTGAGCGATCCGCAGTACTGCAAGGGCATTCGCGTCCCGGAGTGGCAGGGTCAGGGGCTCCTTGTCGTCAGGCGGTGGGGCCGTCGAGGCCGAACAGGCGTCCGTAGCCGGTGACCGGCAGGGAGATCCGGCCCCTGCGCAGGGCGTGCCAGAAGAGCACCTGGTTGACGGCACAGCCGAGGGCTTCTTCGAGCGCCTCGATCACTCCCACGGCCCGGAATCCGTTCCCGCCGATGAACAGCGCGTCGACTCCCGCGGGCACGTTCCCCCGAATCCATTCGTACAGCCCGGCCGGGGTGACGGGTCGAGCAGGGCGATGCTCCGCGCCTCCAGCATGCGGAGGGCGCGAAGCGCGGCGGTGCAGGTGGCGACCACGGGAATCCCGCCGGTGCGCCCTTCGAGCCGGGCGAACGCCCGGACCGGCTCAGGCGGAATCGTCGGATCCATCCCGCCGCCGGCCCTCGTGGCGCCGAACTCCACCCGGGAGGCGTGCACGCCGACACCGTTCGGCGCCATGGCCCGCAGTTCGGACTCCGGACCGACGTCCGCATGGGGCGTCAGCACACCGATCCGGCCGGTCACATCCCAGCCGTCAGGTCTCCACATGATCCATCCCCTCACACGCACTCTGGCCTGCCTGTTTCTTCACCAGAGGCGACCCGAACACACTTCGGCACACGCCCCTGGACGTGCACGGACGGGGATCCACGTCGCTCGCGACCCTGGGAAGCTGTCACAAACGAAGCAGGAGATCACGCGGCGACGGCGCGGGCTCGACGAGGAGGAACGCATGTCCTATCCAGACGCCTTCTACCTGGGAGACAAGGGCGAGATCAGCGGCGCGCTCCGGACCGTGGACACCGCGCCGGAACTGTCCATCGGCGGACGCACGAACGTCCACTACCTGGCCACCGGCGCCAGTACCGGCGGCCATTACGGGCTCTACCGGTGGGAGATGGGCACCGAGCCGTCAGGCTCCGGGGCGCACTTCCACCGGACCTTTTCCGAATCGTTCTTCGTCCTGAGCGGGACGGTCAGCCTGTACAACGGCGAAGACTGGCGCAGCGGCTCCCCCGGCGACTTCCTCTACGTCCCCCCAGGCGGGATTCACGCGTTCCGCAACACGGACGGACCGGCCACGATGCTGGTGCTGTTCGCCCCCGGCGCTCCGCGCGAGGCCTACTTCGAAGAGCTCGCCGAGATCGTGGAGAGCGGCCGGCAACTCAGCGAGGAGGAGTGGGCCGACCTCTACCACCGCCACGACCAGTACATGGTCTGACCCCAGCGGGCCACGTCAGTCGTCCAGGACCTCGATCAGCGGTGCGGCGCCCTCGTTGACCGTTCCCATGGCCTCCTGGGAGACGCCGGCCCTGGTGCCCGTGATGCGCATTGGGGAGATCGACGTCACGAGATAGGTCCCGGGTTCCAGGACCTTCGGCCCCGGAATCCGGAGTGTTGCGGTGGCCGTCTGAGTGCTCAGATAGGCGCATTCCGCCGCCACATAGGGTTGCGCCATTCCCGGCCGTGTGAACTTCGCCCGCACGAAGATGGCGCCCGTACCCGTGGGGAGTTCCTTCGGTTTTGCGGGCGGGACGCGGTAGAAGGCGAGATGGTCGCCTTTGAAAGGCGCATCGTCCCCATTCCAGCCGAACTGGAAGCCGCCGACAGTGTCCGTACGCTTCGGGTTCTTGCCGAAGCATTGGCGCCGCCCGCCCGGGAAGTACTTCGCGCCTTCCGGGGTCCGGGCTTTGAACCGCTGAACGAACCGCAGGCTCGTTCCGCGTTTGACCCTGGCCGGGGTCACCGTCATGGTCACGTCCATGTAAGGCGTGTCGGAGGCGGGCATGTCGATCTGCCCGGTCAGGATGCCCGGCCGGGTCCAATACGCATGGATGCCGCCGTGACTCTCTCCACCGACGCCCGGCCCCGCAGGCCAGAACACCCAGGCGGCGATCACTGCGCCGACACCGGCCGTTCCGATGGCCGCCGCGCCCTTCGCTCCGCCGACCTTGCCCAGGACACCCTTGGACGCCGACGTTCCGGTCTTCGCCAGCACGTCCGATGTCACGGCGCTCTGGGCGGAGCCCAAGGAGGCGTGACCAGCCACGCCGGAGGCGGCGGTGCCCACTGCCGTGGTCGATGCCCCGGGAGCCAGCAGCGCGCCTCCGAGCATCGCCAACGGAACCGTGGTGGCCACGGTCGCGGCGACCGCGCCCAGCGCGAGGATCCCTTGCCGCTCCCAGTCCGTGCCGTATGTCCGGACCGCGATGTCCTCCAGCTCGCTCACGAACTCATAGGCGTTCCAAACCCGTTCGGACGGCGTCTGGGCCAGGCCCCGCCGGACGAGTGGACGCAGGGGCTCAGGCACCTGTTCGAACGATGCGAAGCCCTGGGTGTGCGCCGTTTTCAATTCGGCGAGCGTCGTCCCGCGAAACGGCTTCCTACCGGTGACGCATTCGACGAATACACCGGTGGCCGCGTAGAGGTCGGTCGCGGGAGTGGCGGGTTCGCCGGCCCATTGTTCCGGTGCCATGTACGCCGGCGTCCCGGCTTGACCGCCCTGACCGGTGAGGACGGCGATGCCGAAGTCGATCAGCCTGCTCTGCCCGTCGTCCTGGACGAGCACGTTCGCGGGCTTGTAGTCCCGATGGACGACGCCGACCGCATGTGCCGCGGCCAGGCCGAGAAGCGATCCCTTCAGCGTCGCCAGGGCGGCCTCGGGTGCGAGCGGCCCGTCATGCTCGTCCAGCATCTTGCGGAGCGGACGTCCAGGCACCGCCTCCAGGATGATCGCCGCGCCCCATGGGGATTCCAGGTAATCCAGCAGCCGCGCGACGTGCGGGTCGTTCACCCGCTTGAGCATCTGCGCCTCGTCCCGGAAGGTGTTCCGGGCGTTCGTGTCTCCGAGCAGGCCGGCGGCCAGGTACTTGATCGCCACCGGTCCGCCGCCGGACGCATGCCGTGCGAGGACGACCTCGCCCTGGGCTCCGGACCCCAGCTCGGCCAGCTCGACGAAGCCCGGTAGCCGGTGACCGGCCGAAGTCATTGCCCAGTGTTCGTCTGGATCTCGCTGACGACCAGCGGCGTCGGTGCGGACGTCATGGGCTCGGTGCCCAGCTCACCGCCTTGGGGGTCGCAGGCGGGCCCGTCGCACGCCCAGGTGAGAGCCCAGTTGATGGTCGCGGTGACCTGGTAGGCGCCGCCGGGCTGGCCGGCCGAGGCCCGCCGGTAGGTGTAGTTGCAGGTCTTGCCGTCCTTGCTGCCCGGATCATTGCAGGTCTTCTGAGACTCGCCCAGGTTCCAGGTGACGGAGACGGGAGTCGCCGTGGCCTGGACCGACTGCCCGTTCCCACCGACCGGCTTGGTCTTCACCACGTTGTAGCCGTCCACCCAGAGGGACGTCCGCACCTGGACGAAGGTCTTGCCGTCCGGCGCGGTGTGCACCACCGGGGTCGGCAGCGCTGCGGAGCTCTTGGCCACCGCCACCCAGTCCAGCGTGGTGGGTGCTGCCGCCTGCGGTGGGGCGCCGCCGTCGAGCGGGACGAAGCCCGGGGCCTCGTTTTCCGTCAGGCCTACCGGCGGGGGAGGTTCCACCGGGCCGGAGGCTCCGCCGCCGGGTGATCCGCCCTGCCCGCCGGATCCGCCCGGCCGGCCCCCGTGGATGGTCCCTGTACAGCTGAAAGGGTTCCCGTCCTTGCAGTTGTCCGCATGTGCGGCGGTGGCGCCGAGACCGGGTATCACGAGGGCTGCCGCGAAGATAGCGGCGGACGCGGCGCGGCGGTGAGTGGGGTGTTTGGGAGGCATCGCGTGTCCTTCCCTGCCGACCGTCAGCATTTCTTGTCCCGGACGAAGGCGACGGCTTTCCAGGTGCCGGATTCGTACTGGAGAGTCGTCCGGAAGACGTAGGCTTCGCCGGGCCCGCCGTCGATGCGCTTTCCGGTCTTGGCGGAGTAGCGGTAACTGGCGAGTGTCCGGATGCAGTCGATGACGTACACCTTCGTGTAGTCAGTGGACCGGGCGTAGACACGAGGGTTGAAGGTGCTGGTGAAGCGCCAGATCTCGCCCTTTGCCCGGACGGCGTCCACCTCGTTCGTGATCCTGGTCAAGAGCGGGTCCATGGCGACGTCGGTGAGGTTCGCCGGATCGTTGGTGTCGTACGCCTGCTTGTAGGCGTCCTGGTAGGCGCGGTAGCGGTCGAGCACCGTCTTGTAAAGCTGCGCCGTGGGGATGGCGGACGGGGCGACGGCGGCCGATGCCGGGGCGGTGCCGCCGGTGTCGAACTGGCCGTTGGGGGCGAGTTCGCCGCTGGAGGACGAGCCGGACGAACCACATCCCGCGGCCGCGCCCAGGGCCAGGAGGACGGGCAGAAAGGCGGCGCGGCGAGATCTCAGCGGGGAGGAACGGACCAACCGGGTGCGCATCGCCATCCCTGAGCGGCAGCAGACAACGGGGCGGAATACGCGCGAAAGCTTACAGAGCCGCGTGGGGCGAGAAAAGCCATTCGTTGCGACTGACTTGACCTCGACCATGCTTGAGGTACCACGCTGAGACTACTACCGCAGATGAGAGGGGTTTTGATGCGTGCGGTGTGGCTGACGAAGTTCGGCGGGCCGGAAGTGCTGGTGCCCGGGGACGCGCCTGATCCGGTGCCGGGGGAGGGGCAGGCGCTCATCGGGGTCGAGTTCGTCAACATCACGTTCGTGGAGACGCAGCTGCGGTCGGGCACCGGTCCGGCGCCGGTGCGGCTGGAGCCGCCGGTCATCCCGGGCAACGGGGTCGGCGGCGTGGTCACCGCGGTCGGGGACGGTGTCGACGGGACGCTCGTCGGGCGCAGGGTCGTCAGCAGCACCGGCGGCACCGGCGCCTACGCGGAGAAGGCCGTCGTGGCCGCGGACGGCCTGTTCGAGGTGCCGGGCGGCCTGGCGCTCGACGACGCGGTGGCCCTCCTGGCCGATGGACGGACGGCGACGATGATGCTGCGAGCCGCGCGCCCCCGTCCCGGTGAGCGTGTGCTGGTAGAAGCGGCGGCCGGTGGCGTCGGCACGCTCCTCGTCCAGCTGGCGAAGGCGAATGGCGCGCGGGTGGTCGCGGCGGCCGGGGGCGCGCGCAAGACCGAGACGGCCATGCGGCTCGGCGCGGACGAGGCGGTCGACTACAGCGAGCCCGGCTGGGCGCAGAAGGTCGGGAAGGTGGACGTCGTCTTCGACGGCGTCGGCGGCGACGTGGCCCGTGAGGCGTTCACGCTGCTCCGGCAAGGCGGGCGCATGGTCAGCTTCGGACTCGCCAGCGGCGAATGGGCGAGCATCCCCGAGGAGGACGCGCAGGAGCGCGGTGTGACGATCGTCCGCCCGTCGGCCACCCCCGAGGAACTTCGCGAGTTCACGATGAGCGCGCTGGAAGAAGCGGCCCGGAAGAGGCTCAAGCCGCTGATCGGCCAGCGGTTCCCGCTCGACGACGCCGCCGGCGCGCATGCCGCGATCCAGTCGCGCCGAACCGTCGGCAAGACCCTCCTTGAGGTCAGCCGACCTTCTTGAGAAATGCGTCCAGCGAACGTTCGTAGGCGGCCGGGTCGACGTTCCAGGACTGGGTGTGGTCGCCCGGCGTGGCGATGTGCGTGACCATGCCGGGCGGCGCCGTCCGGGCGAACGCGAAGGCCGGCCTGTTGGCGACCATCTCGTCGTCCTTCGTGGTGAACATGAGCACCGGTGTGCGGAGATCGGGCGCGTACCGGCGCTGGTCGAAGTCGGACAGGTCGATGCCGATGCGCCACTCCACGATGCGCTTGGCCAAGTCCGTGATGAAGCCGGGCAGGTGACGGGCGTCGCCCTGCTTGTCAAAAGTGTCGCTCCAGTCCATCACGGGGGAATCGAGCACGACCCCTCGGACGAACGACGGGTCCTTCCGCAGCGTCGTCATCACCATGGCGCCGCCCATGGACCACCCGTACAGGACGACGTCCGTCGCGCCGTGCGCACGCGCGTAGCCCATGGCGGAGACGACGTCATGCCATTCGGTGGCGCCGAGATGGTTCTTCCGGTCGCGGGACGGCGGCGCACCCACGTCGTTCCGGTAGGCGATGGACATCATCGGCAGGCCCTGCGCGTGAACGGCCCGCATGACGCGGAACGTCTCGGCCTTGTCGGCGTTCCGTCCATGGACGCCGATGACCCATGTCCCCTTGTAGGACGTTCCGGGTATCAGCCAGGCGGGCATGGGCCCGACCTCCGACGGATACAGGACGTCCTGGAAAGGCAGCCCGAGCGCCGTCTTGGGATCGCCGTCGTACAGCCAGTGGTCGATATCGACCGGCGCGCCCTTCTCCAAGGCGCCTTCCTTGACGGACGTCACCTTCCGCACCACGTGCGAATCGTCACCGCCGACGACGGGCCCGAGCATGGCGCGTCCGCCCTTCCAGACGAGCGCCCAGGTTCCGGAACGCTCCGTCGCCGGATCGCGGGGCAGCGTGACCGTGCCGTTCCCCGTGTCCTCGATCGTGAACGGGTACTCGGCCGAATGATCGACCTCAATGGCGACGCCGGCGAAATACCAGCCGACACCGCCGACGACCGCGCCAAGAAGCACGATGATCGCGACGGCCGCGGCCATCAGCCGGCGGGCACGGCGGCGGCGTGGGCGGTCCGGCGGCCGGGGGGCCGCCGAGGCGGATGACTCTGGCGCTGCGGTCGACACAACATCGAAGTTAGCCTCCCGCGAGCGTCGCGAACGCCCGGGGCACTCCGCAATAGATTGATCCGTGCGGTTAACCTGCCGGGCAGGTGCCATCGGGGAAGCCATCGGGACGGAGGGACGGAGCCGGTGACGGGGCAGCAGGACCGCATCGCGGAACTCGAGAGCCGGATCGTCGGGTTCGCCCGGCAGATGGCCCCGCCGGGCTGGCGGCGGATCGATCTGCGCTGCGTCGCGACCGTCGCCGTGAACGACGTCGCGGTGACCGTGCTGACCGGGGACGGCAAGACCGTGACGGCCGAGACCGTCCCGCCGGAGCTGACCGGCATGCTGATGGGGCTGCGCCGCGCCCACTACGTGCCGGAGCGGGGCACCTGGTTCTCGATGATCGCGATCATCGAGCCCGATTCCGCGCGTCCGCTCTACAACCTCGACTTCGATCCGCTGTGGAACCCGCCGATACCGGTGGACGCCTGGCGGCGCGACCAGATCGTCATGCCGCGGGAGGGCGCCAACGTGCCCGGCTGGCTGAGCGACCGTCTGGACGGCCGTGAGCCCGTCGACCGTCCCGCCCCGGACCCCGGGCCGATGGACCCGGTCGAGCAGATGGAGCTGCTGTCCGACCAGGTCGCCGTCCTGGTCGCCGATCACGCCCCGCCGCTGTGGGAGAAGATCTCCGGGCACTACCAGGCGGTCGGCGGGCACGTGGAACTCCCCGCGACGACATGCCGGCGCGCCGACGGCTCCCAGGCGCCCTGGACGGCCCCCGTGGCGATCACCGGGCTCCTCGACCGGCTCCGCGCCGGGACGCACGCGTTCCAGGGCTCGACCTGGTTCCGTATCGACTTCGAGGTCGTGTGCGAGGACGGCGCGGTCCGCTGCCGGGCGAGTTTCACCAACGACGACGAGCCGCGCTGGGACCGGGAGCCGTCCGCCGACGACGTCCGTCGCGAGCTCGAACGCTTCCCGCGCGACGACGTTCCCGAGTGGATGACGCGGCGGCTCCGCACGCGTCCGCAACCGGTCACGCTCGCCGACACACCGCCTCCCATGCCGCGGACCGGGCTCCGGCGGGCCCGGATCTTCGACCACGCCGCCCCGGAGGGGGGACGTCCGGCCGTGTCGCGCCCGCCCGTCCCGCCGGACGAGACCGACCGCGTCGCCGAGTACCTGCGGGAGGCCCCGACCGTCATGGCCGCCCGCTCGAAGGCCCCCGACAGGCTCGACCCGTCGCGCGGTGTGTCGGTGCCGCTGACGTTCCACACCGACGGGACGTGGGTGTGGTCGGGCGCGGTGGCCTATTACCTGAGCGAGCACGGCATCCCGCCAGAGCCCGACCTGGTCGCGCACATAAGGGCCAACGAGTTCCGTGTACCGGTGGTGGACGACGACACCCTGGACGCCGCGAACGCCGACGTGACGGGCCGGGCCGTCCCCGAACGCGTCCGTACGGAGGCAGAGCCCGATTGGGTGAGCAAGCTCCAGCACCGCTTGGACCAGCTGCGTGTGGACCGCGCCGCATACCGCGTCAACGACACGGCCGAAGGGGTCTGGTGCCTTCTAGCGCAGGCAGACCGCTGGTCGGTCTTCCAGATGCGGGACGGTGAGCGTCGCAAGGAGGTCGTCTTCGACGACACCGAGCAGGCGTCCGCGCACCTGCTCGGACGGCTTCTCATGGACCCGCGCCACACCGTCCAGGACGGGCCCTTCGAGCCGCTCCCGGGAGAGCCTCCGCTCTCCCTTCTGCGCGACCGCCACGTGACGGAGCTGACCCCAGGCACGGAAGTGGACCGCTACGGCGGCCCGAGCGGCAACGTCACGTACACGGCCCGCACCCCGTATCCGCAGAGGTCGCTTCCACCCGAATGGCAGGACCGCCCGTACCACGTCTACCGGTTGCAGCGGGCGACGGAGACCCTGACCGGCACGGCCGTCCCGTGGTTCGGGCAGCCGGGCGGCGGGACGGCGCACGTGTTCCGCCGGTCCCTCGCCGACCTGCTCGCCGACGGCAGCCTCATCGAGGTCCCGACCGGCTGATCACGCGCCGCCGATCGCCGAGACCAGCCCCAGCGCCAGCACCAGGTCGAGGTGGATGAACGTCTCCAGCTTCGCGCCGGGCGGGACGTCCGGGTCGGCTGCGAGCCGGTCGAGGACGGCGAGCGCGGCGGGGGAGTCCAGGTCGTCCGCCAGCGCGGCCTCGGCCTCGGCCGCGTACGCGCGGTTCATGGGACGCCCCGGCGACGTCGCCCATTCGGCGACCTTGCCGCGCCACACGTCCAGCCGCTCATCGGCGGACGACAACCGGGCGGGCGACAGCTCCAGCGGCTCCCGGTAGGGGACCTCCAGCATCGCCAAACGCGCGGTGAGCGCGTCCGACGACGCCCACTCCCCGGTCTCCTGAGGCACGACCAGGCACAGCGCGTCCGTGTCGGCCGCACCGGACACGTAGACGTCGGCGTCCGGGGCCGAAGCGTCCTGGAACGGCTGGATGTTGTAGTCGTCCAGACCCTCCGCGGAGATGCCCGTGCTCATCACCTGGACGTGGCGCCCGGCCCGTTCCGCGACCCGCCGCAGCAGGTCGGCGACGACCGCCCGGCGATACCCCGCGCCCGCGGGGCCGCCCGTGACCTGGATGCGCAGCCCGCGCCCGGCCGGCAGCGCCTCCGCACGTCCCGTCCGATGGTCGTGAAGCCGCAGCATGCCTCCACCCTAGGGCGGGGCTACAGCGGGCGGTCGGAGGCCAGGGGGCCGAAGGTCGCGGGCGCGGCGCCGTCCGATCGGCGGACGGCCGCGAACCGGAGCCGCACGTAGTCGGCCACCCAGCCGGACTCCCGGCGCAGCGCGGGCGCGGCCAGGTCGTTCACCCGGTCGAGCAGCGGGTCGACCATCTCCGCCGGGACTTCGGCCAGAGCGCGCGCGGCGTAGGCGCGGACCCAGTCGGCGGCGCCGTTCGGCCCCTCGGTCATCCGGGTCGGACGTTCGGCGTGCTCCAGCAGCCGCAGCGTGAACCCGGTCTCCTCCAGCTTGGTCGCGTACTCGGCCGGCGACGGGAAGTACCAGGGCAGCTCGGGCTCGCCGAGGCCGAACACCCGCCAGGCCGTCTGCATCGCGACGATCAGCTCGGCACAGTTCCCGGCGCCGCCCAGCTCGCCGACGAACCGGCCGCCGGGACGCAGCGCCGCGTGCACGCGGCCGATCACGGCGTCGGGGTCGCGGGTCATCCAGTGCAGGGCCGCGTTCGAGGCGACCGCGTCGAACGACTCGCCGACGGCGAAGTCGTGGGCGTCGCCGACGATGAACGACAGCCCGGGGTGCGTCGAGGTCGCCTGCGCGACCATCTCCGGGCTGCCGTCGATGCCCAGCACCTCGGCGCCCCGCTCCGCGATCTCGGCGCTGAACGAGCCGGTGCCGCAGCCGAGGTCGATGACTCGTTCGCCGGGCTGCGGATCGAGCAGATCGACCAGGGGCGCACCGTGCGCGGACACATACCCGAAGGCGGAGTCGTACGTCGTCACGGCCCAATTCACTGTCATAATTTATCGGACAATGCCTGCTCGGGAGGTGGCGTTGCAGTGGCGGACGTCACGTCGGAGGTCCGCATCGTGGGGGCCGAGGGGCCGGACGGCCTGACCCTCCGCACCTCCGGCCTGTCCGCGCGGGGTCTGCCGGAACTGCGCGCTTCGGGGCTCCCGCCCTATTTGGGGCAGGGGTGGGCGCGCGTCCTCGCCGAACTCGCGCGGCGCCTCGCGGCCACCGGCGAGATTCCGGGGGGAGAGATCGCGCCCGGCGTTGAGATCCGTCTCACACCCGCGGACGACGGCACGCTGGAGCCCGTACCGCCGCCGGGCCGCGACCTCGCCGAGTGGCGCCGGGACGTTCTGCTCCGGCTGTTTCCCGAGGCCAGTATCTGAAAGTCGTTCTAGAATCGGATTCTGGCCAGCTGCCGGGCCGGGAGAAGGGTGCACAGGGTGCCGTACGCAGAGATCGAGTACGAGGTTCGGGACGGGATCGCCACGGTCACGCTGAACCGGCCGGAGAAGCTGAACGCCTTCACGTTCGTCATGCGCAAGGAACTGCTCGACGTCTTCGACAGGATCGACGCCGACGATGACGTGCGCGCGGTCGTGGTGACCGGCGCCGGGCGCGCCTTCTGCGCGGGCGCCGACCTGAGCGGTGGCGGCGGTACCTTCGACAAGGAGAAGTCGAAGGACATGTTCGCAGGCGAGGACGATGTTCTGGAGGACGGCACCCTGCGCGACGGCGGCGGCACGGTCGCGCTCCGGATCGCGCGCTGCCTCAAGCCCGTCATCGGCGCGTTCAATGGCGCCGCGGTCGGCGTCGGCGTGACCATGACCCTCCCGATGGACGTCCGGCTCGCCAGCGAGAAGGCCAGGTTCGGCTTCGTCTTCGCGCGCCGCGGCATCGTCACCGAGGCCGCGTCCAGCTGGTTCCTGCCGCGTATCGTCGGCATCTCGCAGGCCATGGAATGGGCCGCGACCGGCCGCGTCTTCGACGCCCGGGAGGCCCTCGCCGGACGTCTCGTCTCCCGCCTCTACGCTCCGGACGAGCTCCTGCCCGCCGCCTACGGGCTCGCCCGCGAGATCGCGGGCAGCACCTCCGCGATCTCCGTCGCCGCGATCCGCCGCCTCATGTGGTCGGGCCTGTCCGCGCCGTCCCCGTGGGACGCGCACATCGCCGACTCCCGCCTGATGGCCACCCTTGGCGGCGGCGCCGACGCGATCGAGGGCGTCTCGTCCTTCCTGGAGAAGCGCGACGCCGACTTTCCCCTGCGCGTCGGCAAGGATCTTCCGCCCGAAGTACCCGACTGGCCCGTCCGGTAGGCCCGGCGAAGTCAAAGGACGATCTTGATTTTCCGGACCATGGGGATATGTGTTGCCAGTGTGACGGAGGGTATCAAGCGCCCCTAGGCAACACGTTCGGGGGTGCGTGGTGCGGATCAGGAATATCGCCATCGTCGGTGCCGGACTGCTGCTCGCGGGGGGATGCAGCCACGCGGAACGACAGGCGCGGACCGCCGGCGAGCACGCCACACTCGGACGCAGGCCACCCGCCACCCGGGCGCCGAGCCCGACACCGCCCCCGCCCAGGAAGATCGACTGCGACCGGGTGAAATGCGTCGCGCTGACGTTCGACGACGGACCCGGCCCGTACACGGCGCGGCTGCTCGACACCCTCAAGAAGGACGGCGTCCGGGCCACGTTCTTCATGCTCGGGGAGAACGTCGGGGCCCATCGTGATCTCGTCCGCAGGATGGCGCTGGAGGGCCACGAACTCGGCAACCACACCTGGTCCCACCCGCAGTTGACCGGGCTGTCGTCCGCCGAGGTGCGGTCGCAGATCCAGCGGACGCAGAAGGTCATCGGGGAGGCGTCCGGCGGGATCCGGCCGACGCTGGTGCGGCCGCCGTACGGGGCGACGAACAAGCACGTCGGCCACGCCGTCGGCATGCCGCTGATCATGTGGAGCGTGGACACGCTCGACTGGCGCTACCGCGACGCCGCCCGCGACACGCGGGTGGGGATCAAGGAGCCGAAGAGCGGCGGGATCGTCCTCTTCCACGACATCCACAAGCCGAGCGTCGAGTCCATCCCGAAGGTGGTGGACGGGCTGAAGAAGCGCGGGTTCACGTTCGTCACCGTGTCGGAGCTGTTCGAGGGGGTGCGGCTCAAGCCGGGTGGGTCCTACCTTGAGCGCATCCCGAAGCCCAAGCAGGTCACGGCGAGCCCGACGCCGTCCGGCTCACCCACCGGCCCGCCGCCCGCGAGCGTGGCACCCGCCAGCCCCGCGCCGGCCAGTCCGGCCCCGGGGAATCCCCGCTAGTCGTCCTCCCGGCGGGGGCGGCGCCGGGGCGGCGGCTGCGGCGGGACGACCTTCGCCGCGACCATGGCGTCCTCGGGCACCTCGACCAGTTCGCCAGTGCGGCGGCGCACCGCCAGCGTCCCGCCGGACCACGATTCGAGCATGCCCACGACGTCGCTGTACTCTCCCGTTGGCAGACGACGGCGCAGCGAGATCCGCTGACCCACGTCCGCGCTAGTAACGGCCACCACCAGGCGTGCGGCGAAGCGGCCTGACATGTGAGGACCCCCATGTCGAATCGACGGCGCCCGGGTGGCCATACTATTCACAGCGAGCTTGCGGTGACCCGTGACGTGCGGCGGGGCCGGATATCCGAGAGGAGTCACTGACGTGACCTACGTCATTGCGCAGCCCTGCGTGGACCTGCTCGACAAGGCATGCATCGAGGAGTGCCCGGTCGACTGCATCTACGAGGGCAAGCGCATGCTGTACATCCACCCGGACGAGTGCGTCGACTGCGGTGCGTGCGAGCCGGTCTGCCCGGTTGAGGCGATCTACTACGAGGACGACACGCCTGACCAGTGGAAGGACTTCTACAAGGCGAACGTGGAGTTCTTCGACGACCTGGGCTCGCCCGGCGGCGCGTCCAAGGTCGGGAAGATCGACAAGGACCACCCGCTCGTCGCCGCGCTGCCTCCGCAGAGCCAGGAGGACTGAGCCGGGTCGGTCGGCGGGGGCGCCCGCGAGGGCGCGTCTCGTAGGGCCGCTTGTGTCGAAACGGGCCGTGGTCGGGGGAACGACCACGGCCCGGCGGGTTTTCTGAGGAGGGATGGGGTCTTGTTCACGTTGCCGGACTTTCCGTGGGATCGGCTCGCGCCGTACAAGGAGCGGGCCCTGGCGCACGCGGACGGCATCGTCGACCTGTCCGTCGGCACGCCAGTGGACCCCACGCCCGAGCCCGTCCGGGAAGCCCTGGCAGGCGCCGCCGACGCGCCCGGCTACCCGCAGACCTACGGGACGCCGCGGCTCCGCGAGTCGGTCGCGGGATGGCTGCGCCGCCGCGTGGGCGTGTCCGGCGCCGACCCCGACGCGGTGCTCCCCGTCATCGGCACCAAGGAGCTGGTCGCCTGGCTGCCGACCTTGCTCGGCGCCGGCCCCGGCGACAAGGTCGTCTTCCCCGAGCTGGCCTACCCGACCTACGACGTGGGCGCCCGGCTGGCCGGTGCCGTGCCCGTCGCGACGGACGGGCTGCTGTCCCTCGGCCCGGTCAACCCGAAGATCGTGTGGGTGAACTCGCCGTCCAACCCGACCGGCAAGGTGCTGCCCGCCGAGCACCTGCGCAAGGTCGTCGCCTGGGCGCGCGGGCGGGGCGCGATCGTCGTCAGCGACGAGTGCTACCTGGAGTTCGGCTGGGACGAGGACAGGCCGCCGATCTCGATCCTGCACCCGGACGTGTGCGAGGGCTCCCACGAGGGGCTGCTCGCGGTCAACTCCCTGTCCAAGCGCTCCAACATGGCGGGCTACCGCGCCGGGATCGTCACCGGCGACCTCGCGCTCGTCAAGCGGCTGCTGGAGGTCCGCAAGCACGCGGGCATGATCGTCCCGGCGCCGGTGCAGGCCGCGATGACCGTCGCGTTCGGCGACGACGCGCACGTGGACGAGCAGCGCGCCCGGTACGCGCGGCGGCGCGCCACGCTGCGCGCCGCGTTCGAGCGGCACGGGTTCCGCATCGAGCACTCCGAGGCGTCCCTCTACCTGTGGGCCACGCGGGACGAGCCGTGCTGGGAGACCGTCGCCCACCTGGCGTCCCTCGGCGTCCTCGTCGGCCCCGGCGAGTTCTACGGCCCGGCCGGCGCCAGGCACGTCCGGATCGCCTTCACCGCGACCGACGAGCGCGTCGACGCCGCCGCCGCCCGCCTCTGACGCCCTTCCCTCCGCGGAACCTGACCGTTGTCTGACGGATTCCGGGGTTTCCGCATGAAACCGGCTGTTCATTTGATACGTCTGATCGCGATATGGGCATGAGGCGCCACAGTCGGTAGGATCCGCTGGTCTGTGACGTCAGATGCGGACGAAACGATGGAGGTGTCCGTGGACAAAGCGGCGATAGTGATCCTGCTGGCGCTGATCCTGGCCGCCTTGATCGTGCTGATCGTCGTCCTGCTGCGGCGCCGTTCGGGCACGCCGGCCCCCGCCCCCGCGCGGGCCGTCCCGCACGACCCGTTCGCCCCCGAGGACCAGGTGGCCGGCGACCCGCGGACCCTCAAGGCCGGCGACATGGTCGAGTACCTCGGCACCCGCTACTTCGTCCGCGGCTCGCTGCGGCTGAAGGAGGGCGGCTTCACCTGGAGCGAGCACCTCCTCGACGCCGACACCATCGAGGGCACCAAGGTGTGGATCTCCGTCGAGGAGGACCCCGATCTCGAAGTCGTCTGGTGGACCGAGCACGACGCGGGCGACCTCAGGCCCGGCGAGAAGACCGTCGTCGTGGACGGCGTCGAGTACCGCCGCGACGAGCACGGCACCGCCGACTACACCAGCGAGGGCACGACCGGCGTCGGCGTCCAGGGCCGGGTCGAGTACGTCGACTACGAGGGCCCGCGCGGGAAGTACCTGTCGTTCGAGCAGTACGGCGGCGGGCAGTGGGAGGCGGGCCTCGGCGAACGCGTCCCGACCGGCTCGATGACGATCTACCCCGGCGGCGGTAGCTGACCTTGCGCGCCACCCTCGAAACCCCCTACGCGGACGCGCGCGCCGACGGACTCTCGTTCGCGCTCGGACTGCCGCCGCTGGACGCCCTCGCCGTCCTTCCGGTGGAGCGCGCCGGCCTGACCGTGGAACTGCGCCTGCTCGGCGCGTCCCACCAGGTCATCGCCGGGCCGCTGAGCGAGACGGTGGCGTGCCTGCCGGACGTCACCGAGCCGCTGCCCGGGCGCGCGACGACCTCCGTGCCCGGCTGGACGTACGACTTCGCCGCGACGACCGCCGCGCACAGCGACGCGACCGCGTTCGCCCGCGCCGTCGAGGCCGTGTGCGCGCGGCTCGCGGACCGCGGTGACGCGCTGACCGGGGCGTTCCCCGGATCGCCGCACGCCGTCACCGCACTGGCCTTGGAAGACACAGCGCAGGAAGAAGCCGGGCTCGGATGGCGGACCTGGCACGCCTACCCGCAGACCCGGGAGATCGTCATGACGCGGAGCCGGCTGGTGAGACCATCGTGAACAGCAGATACCGGGTGGCCGGGGCCGTTGCGGCCGCCACCGTGACCGTCGCGGCGCTCGGGGGCTGCGGAACCTCGCAGTCGTCGTGGATCGCCGACAAGTACACCAAGATCGGGTCGGGCACGTACCGGTCCGGGAAACCCCCGCAGACGGTCGCCTCGGAGATCGGCCGCAAGTTCAAGCCGATCGACCGGGTGGACGACATGGCCACCATGGGCGCGAACGGCGGCATCTTCATGCGCTACCCGAAGCTGGTCGTCGGCGTCCTGCCGAACGGGACGGGCAGCCGGATCACTGTCGACAACGCCCGCAGCGGCTACAACCGCCACTACAACCACGTGAGCGGGCGCTGGGCCAGCCCCGGCAGCAACGGATGGACGAGCAGCGGCGCCGCATCCTTCCGCGGCGGCGGGCCAGGGTCGGGTAAATGAGGAGCGACAGATGAACGACATCCTGCACGAGATCGGCGCCACCTTCGCCTACGGCGCGGTCGGCATCGCGCTGATGGCGCTCGGCTACCTGGTGGTGGAGGTGACGACGCCCGGCAGGCTCGGCAAGCAGATCTGGACCGAGGCCAACCGCGGCGCCGCGCTCCTGCTGGCGGTCAAGCTGTTCAGCGTCGGCATCATCGTCACCACCGCGATCGTCACCAGTGACAACGACCTGAGCGACGGCCTCGTCGACACCGCGGTGTTCGGCGGCATCGGCATCGTGCTGATGGTCGTCGCGTTCCTGCTGCTGGACGTGCTGACGCCGGGCAAGCTCGGCGCGACGCTCGTCGGGACGGGCGGCGCGGGCACCGCGATCCACCCGGCCGGCTGGGTGGTCGCCGCCGCCGACCTCGGCGTCGCCGCGATCGTGGCCGGGGCGGTCTCCTGACGCCCCGCGACCTGGACCAGGCCGTCCAGCCGGTCGCCCCGGACACGTCCGCGCCCGAGACCGGCGGTCCGGGGCGTCCGCGCGTCCTGCCGCGGGCGGCGCGGGCGCTGGTCCTCGCCGCCGTGTTCACCTGCGCGGCGTGCGGGCTGGTGTACGAGCTGGCCCTGGTCGCGCTGGGCAGCTATCTGGTCGGCAACTCCGTCACCCAGGCGTCGATCGTGCTGTCGGTCATGGTCTTCGCCATGGGCGTCGGGTCGCTGCTGGCCAAGCCGCTGCAGGGCCGCGCGGTGGTGGCCTTCGCGGTCGTCGAGGGCGCGCTGGCGCTGGTCGGCGGCGTGTCCGTCCTGGCGCTGTACGCGGCGTTCGCGTGGCTCGACCTGTACGTTCCGGCGCTGGTGGTGGTGTCGTTCGCGGTCGGCGCGCTGATCGGCGCCGAGATCCCGCTGCTGATGACGCTGCTGCAGCGGATCCGCAAGCAGGACGCGGGGTCCGCGGTCGCCGACCTGTTCGCGGCCGACTACGTGGGAGCGCTGATCGGCGGGCTGGCGTTCCCGTTCCTGCTGCTGCCGACGTTCGGGCACATCAAGGGGGCGCTGCTCGTCGGCGTCGTGAACGCGGTCGCCGGGATGGCGGTCGTTCTGTGGCTGTTCCGCCGCCAGGTCGGGCGCGTCGCCCGGATCGCCCTCGCCCTCGGCATGGTCGCGGTCCTCACCGTCCTCGGCGGGACGTACGCGCTCGCGGACCGGTTCGAGGTCACGGCGCGGCAGGCGCTGTACGCCGACCCCATCGCGGTGTCGAAGCGCACGAAGTACCAGGAGATCGTGATCACCCGGCAGGCCGGGCTCGGGGCGTCGGATCTGCGCCTGTTCCTGAACGGCGACCTGCAGTTCTCGTCGGTGGACGAGTACCGGTACCACGAGTCGCTCGTCCACCCGCTGATGTCGGGGCCGCACGGCCGGGTGCTGATCCTCGGCGGCGGGGACGGTCTGGCGCTGCGCGAGGTGCTGCGGTACAAGGACGTCCGGAGCGCGACGCTGGTCGAGCTGGATCCGGAGATGATCCACCTGGCCCGGACGTACAAGCCCCTGGTGTCCCTCAACCGGCGCTCGTTCGAGGACCCGCGGGCCAAGGTCGTCAACGCCGACGCGTTCTCCTGGCTGCGCGGCCTGAAAGAGCAGTACGACGCGGTCATCGTGGACATGCCCGACCCCGACGACGTGTCCACGGCCAAGCTGTACTCGGTCGAGTTCTACGGCATGGTGAAGCGGACGCTGGCGCCGGGCGGGCGGATGGTCGTCCAGTCGGGTTCGCCGTACTTCGCGCCCAAGTCCTTCTGGAGCATCCAGAAGTCGATAGCGGCGGCCGGTCTTGCGACCACCCCGTACCACGTGGACGTGCCGAGCTTCGGCGACTGGGGATACGTCCTGGCGTCCCCCACGAAGAAGGCGCCCGTGCTCAGCCTCTCCCCGGACGCCCCTTCGCTCCGCTTCCTCGACGCGCCGGTCCTCCAGGCGTCGACGGTCTTCCCCAAGGACCGCCGCAGCCGCGACGTCGAGGTCAACACTCTCGTCCACCCTCGCCTGGTGGAATACGAGGGCCAGGAGTGGAAGAACTCCTAGTCGGGAACCGACTGCCGGTGAACCACGTGGTTACATTATTCCTGTATCAGTAATCACTTACCGAGGGAGACCGCCGGATGGGACGGGACATCTACACCGAGGAGCACGAGGCCTTCCGCGACATGGTGCGCTCCTTCATCGCCAAGGAGGCCGCGCCCTACCACGAGCAGTGGGAGAAGGACGGGATCGTCTCGCGCGAGGTGTGGCTGGCGGCGGGACGCGCGGGTCTGCTCGGCATCGACATGCCGGAGGAGTTCGGGGGCGGCGGCAATCCCGACTACCGCTACTACGTGATCATGAACGAGGAGCTGGCGAAGGCCGGCGTCCACGGTCCCGGCTTCGCCGTCCACAACGACATCAACGGCGGCTACCTGCGCCAGCTCTGCACTCCCGAGCAGAAGAAGCGCTGGTTCCCGGGCTACTGCACCGGCGAGATCATCACCGCGATCGCGATGACCGAGCCCGCCGCCGGTTCCGACCTGCAGGGCATCAAGACCACCGCGGTACGGGACGGCGACCACTACGTGGTGAACGGCTCGAAGACGTTCATCTCCAACGGCATCCTGGCCGACCTGGTCATCGTCGTCGCGAAGACGGACCCGTCCGCCGGCGCGAAGGGGGTCAGCCTCCTCGCCGTCGAGCGCGGCATGGACGGTTTCGAGCGCGGCCGCAACCTCGACAAGGTCGGCATGCACGCCCAGGACACCGCGGAGCTGTTCTTCGACAACGTCCGCGTCCCCTCGTCGAACCTCCTCGGCGAGGAGGGCATGGGGTTCGTCTACCTGATGCAGAACCTCGCCCGCGAGCGCCTGTCCATCGGCGCCACCGCGCAGGCCGCCGCCGAGACCGCGTTCGAGCAGACCCTCGAATACTGCAAGACCCGCGAGGCGTTCGGGCGTCCCATAGGCAAGTTCCAGCACAACCGCTTCACGCTCGCGGAGATGAAGACCGAGCTGACGGTCTCCCGCGCCTTCACCGACGAGTGCATCGCCAAGGAGAGCGAGGGCGAGCTGACCGCCGACGAGGCCGCGATGCTCAAGTGGTGGAACACCGAGCTGCTCAAGCGGGTCGTGGACCGCTGCGTCCAGCTGCACGGCGGCTACGGCTACATGACCGAGTACCCGATCGCCAAGGCCTACCAGGACGTCCGCATCCAGACCATTTTCGGCGGCACCACCGAGATCATGAAAGAGATCATCGGCCGCAACCTCGGCGTCTGACACCCACCGAACCGAGCGCCGCAGGCTACTCGATGACGACGCCGTGGTCTCTGGCCAGGCCGGCCAAGCCGTCCGCGTATCCCTGGCCCACGGCGCGCAGCCGCCAGCCGCCCTGGCGGCGGTAGATCTCCGCGCAGACAAGGACGGTCTCGGTCGTGGAGTCTGTCGAGAGGGCATGGGCGGTGCCGTTCTGCTCGGTCACCGTGAGCCGGACGGCGCCGGGCGGGCCGCTCGTGACCAGCAGGACGGTCGACACATCCGTGGCCAGCCGGGCCAGATCCACCCGGACCTGCTTGGCCGCGGTGTCCAGTTCGACCGCGCCGTCCGCGGAGACCGGCTGGTTGTAGAAGATGAAGTCGGCATCGGAACGGACCTTGCGATCGTGGTTCAGAAGCAGGGCGCAGGGGTCGTGGTCGGCGGATGGGAGCGCGAAGACGCACCGGAGCGCCGCCGAGGCGATCTTGACGTTCCCGCCCGCCCGGAGCGGGCTCGGGGGAGCGGCGGAGTCGGCCCTGTCGAGGTCGGGGTCGCGCCAGCCCTCCGGCGCCTCGATCCGGGCGTCCACCCCCGCGTGTTCCTGGAGCAGATACAGCAGGTTCGCGCCGTCGAGCAACTCGATGGGCTTGTTCTTCGCGAAGTCGAAAGAGGCCTGACCGTAACCGCTGGTCGTGACGAGGATGCCCTTGGACGCGCCTTCGTTCTGCAGCGTCCCGTAGAGGTCGCGGACGGCCGAGACCCCGACGGTGTTCCGGTAGCGCTTCGCCTGGATCACGACCTTGCCGCCCATGATCGGCCGCGGGTCGTAGGCGACGCAGTCGACACCGCCGTCCCGTGACGGTCTGGTCTGCCGGGTCTCCAAGCCCATCCGGCCGAACAGGTTCTGGATCAGCCCTTCGAAGTCCGTCGGGCTCATCTCCAGAAGGTTCGGCCGCTCGTCGAGTTCCCCGAGGACGTCGGTCTCCTCGACGAACCGCGGATCGACCATGTTGAACTCCAGCACTGGACGAACGGGCGAGAGTTCGGCGGTGTTCCGGGACACCCCCGCGCCCAGGTGCTTCAGGCAGGCGGCCGGTTCGACCCGCGCGAGATCGAGTTCGGAGAACGCCTCCTTGGTCGTTCGCAGTGTCAACAGGCAGGGGCGGACGGGACGGCCCGTCGCGGCGTCGACGGTGTCGACCATGCCGTTGAAGACGATGGTCGTCACGTGACCGGCGGCGTCGGCCTTGAACAGGTCCCGGACCACCCGCAACGCGATCTGGCTGATGACGGAGGTGTATTGGGGTTTGACCTGTGTGGCCGGACGTTTCGTCTCGGTGATGGAGTCGGAGGTCTTGACGTATCGGTAGGTCTTGACCGTCGGGACGACGTTGATGGTCGGTAGTTCGTACTCGACCACGAGCTGAGCGGAGTCGGGGACGTACGCCATCCGCCACTTCGATGGGAAATCGTCGGGGTAGGCGACGGTGTTGAGGACCAGGTCGAAGTAGGCGACAACGGCATCGGGTCGGCCTTCTGCGAGTTCGCGCTTGAACGCTTCGACCTCGGCGTGTTGCCGCCGCGTCCGTTCCTCCGCCTCGCTCGTCCGCCGTGCGTGCTCTTGCTGGAGGCGGCCCAGCGCGGCTTGCCGGGCCTGTTCCCGCTGAGCGTGCTCTTCGCAGGCCCGCTGGTAGTTCAGCTGACCCTGCCGGACCTGTTCCTCGTGCCGCGCCCCGCCGAGTAGTTTGGACAGCCCCGTTTGCGGGGGCGGTAGAAACGTCTCCTGCCGCGGCGGAGGTTCCGGGTGGCCTACCGGACCGGGCTCGAAAGGCGTCACCCTCGGCTTTTCCTTGAGCCGTTCGAGGTGGAAGCGGGTGTCGGTGCGCAGGCCCGACACCAGGACGGAATCCAATTCCTCCAGTCGCTGGGCAAGGCTCTCGTTCATGGCCGCGACTTCGGCCACCCGGGATTCGGCGTAGAGGCGTTTGCGCTCCTTCTCATCGGCTGCACGCGCACGCTTGTAGGCGGCTTGGGCCCGCGCCGCCTCCCGCTGCGCGGCCGCCTCCGCCCTGCGCCGCGCCGCCGCCGCGCTCTCGGCTTCGCGCTGCATCCGTGCGACCGTCGCCATGAATCCCTGACGCCTCGCCATTCACCTCACCCATCGATGACGACCCTGCGATGTCCCTACATCGCCAACAGTAAGCATTTACCCCTGCTGTTGAGGGACTTCTTGCCTGATCAGGCCAACGATCAATCGGTGTCAGGTGGGCGCCGCGCAGGTGCATGGAGAGCGTGGGACCGTCGCGACCTCAGCGGTCAGATCCAGCGCCGGCGGGGGTCGTGGCGGTCAGGAGGGCTTGGGCGGCGGTGCGGGCCTGGCGGGCCGGTTCGGGGGTGCGGTGGACGGCGGCCAGGACGGTCGCGCCACTGATCAGGATGTGCAGCTGGCCGGCCAGGGTCTCGGAGGCGGTGATCTCGGCGGTCAGTACGCGCAGATAGTCGTGGATGGCGGTCATGTGGCCGGCGACCGCCTGGGCGACCGATTCGGAGTCCTCGCCCAGTTCGCCGAAGGCGTTGTTGAACGCGCACCCACGGAATTCGGGCTGCTGGTACCACTCGTACAGCCAGTCGAAGACCGCGAGGACGCGCTCCTCCGGGGTGGGACGGTCGGCGGTGTAGGCGCGCAGCGCGGCGCGCGCCCGCTCGTCGCGCCTTCGCAGGTACGCCTCCACCAAGGCGGCCTTCGAAGGAAAGGCCCGGTACAGACGCTTGAGGGGGACCTGGGCGGTGTCGCGGATGCGGTCCATTCCCACCGCCTGGACGCCGTGGGCATAAAACAGGGCGTCAGCGGCGTCTAGCACCCGGACACGGTCCTTATCAACGGAGCTGCTGTCCATATCCGGCCATCTTCCACATCTTCTTGAAAACGATCGTTCTCGATCATACATTTCTCCGGAAGAACGTTCGTTCTCGTCTTTGACGGCAGCGCACCCGACGGGGGAAGGGTCTGCTCCATGCTGCGTATCCACTTCACGGGTGAGGATCTGGGCCGGACGCGGCTGGCCACGGGCCCGGAACCGATGTGGGAGCTGTTGCTCAGCCTGCACAAACTGACCGATGCCGAGGGGCGGATGGTCTTCGACTGCTGGCGGCGGCGCGTCCGGCCGGTGGGCGGGGCGGGGCTGCCCGCCTCGACGCGATGGCTTGCGCACCTGGCACCACCGGTCGGCTACTCCCCGGACTTCCTGACCCCCGCCAGGCAGGCCGGCGACCTGGGCACCGGCCTGGACCTGGTGCTGGCCACGCCGCGACGGCGCATCCGCCACGACCTGACCACGCTGGCGGCGCAGCAACCCTTGCGCGGCCCGGTCGCCGACCTGGCGGACGGATCCCGCAGAGCGCTGCACCGGCTCGGGCAAGCGCTGCGCGACTACCACACCCACGCCCTGGCCCCGTTCTGGAACCGCATCCGCACCTGCGTGCAGGCCGACCTCACCGTCCGCGGCAAAACCTTCCTGCACGCGGGGATCGAAGCGGTCCTCACCGACCTGCACCCCGCCGCGCGGTGGGAACCGCCGGTGCTGAAACTGCCCTACAGCAGAGACCACGACATCCACCTGGACGGCCGCGGGGTACGCCTGCTCCCATCCTTCTTCTGCTGGGGACGGCCCTTCACCTTCCACGACCCCGGACTGCCCCCGGTCATCGCCTTCCCCGTCGAACACGACCTGGACTGGCTCACCCCACCCGCCCGACGCGACCCCCGCCGCCCCCTTGCCGCGCTGCTCGGCCGCACCCGCACCACAGTGCTGACCGCACTGGCCGCCCACGGCGGCTGCACCACCACCGAACTGGCCCACCGCACCGGGATCTCCCTGGCCTCGGCCAGTCAGCACACCGGCGTACTCCGCGACGCCGGCCTCATCACCACCGTCCGCCGCGGAGCCCACGTCGTCCACACCCTGCAACCCGCCGGCACCTCACTGATCAACGCCCCCACGAAACGGGACCGGCCGGAATGAAGCACCGGGCCGCCCCCGCGCGGCCCGGTGCCGGTCTCACTGCCAGGTGATGCCGTGCTCGACGCAGGTGTCCCACCAGGCGTCGGACCGGCAGACCGCGATCTGCTTCTTCTTGGGCGCCTTCTTGTAGTGGCTGCACTTGCTGCCCGACTTCTTGTCCCAGTAGTAGGGCTTGGGGTGCTCCATGTGCGACTGGTTCTGGAACGAGACGTAGACCCCGTGGCCGTCCTTGCGCTTGTCGCACACTGTGAAGTCGCGCTTCTTCTGGTCGAGGACGGCCTTGCCGTAGATGGTTCCATCGTCGTCGTTGGTGTAGACGGTGAGGTAGCGGCCTTCGATCAGCTTCGTCGACACGTGCAGGCCTCCGGCCACCGGCGCCGACGCCGCGGCCTGGGTGGTGGCCGCGTTCGCCGTCGATGCGGCGCCGATGGAGGGCGCGGCGAAGGCGAGAGCCGCGGTGGCGGCGATCGCGGTGGTGCGAATGCGCATGAGCTTTCTCCCCGTGAGAGTGGTTCGCGATTTTCCCCTTGCCAGGTCCTGGCGATGGCCATCCTCCGGGAGGGACCACAAGTCCACAGCCCCCCTTTCAGCCCTGCCTGAATGGTCGAGCGCTCACCGTGGTGAAACCCCTCGGGTGTCACGTTGGGGCGCGTGAACGCACATGAGGATGTGGTCGTACGGCTCGGTTCCGTACTCAAGGCATACGGCGACGTCGCCGCGCTGGACGGGGTGAACCTGGAGATCCGGCGCGGTGACGCCGTCGCCGTGATGGGGCCGTCCGGCAGCGGCAAGTCGACGCTGCTCAACATGGTCGCGGGACTGGACAGGCCCACGTCCGGCACGGTGACGGTGGACGGCGAGGACATCACCCGGATGGGCGAGGCGGCGCTGGCCCGCTTCCGGCGCCGCCGGGTCGGCATGGTCTTCCAGTTCTTCAACCTGCTCGACGACCTGCCGGCGCTGGAGAACGTCGCGCTGGCCGCACGGCTGGTCGGCGTCCCGGCGCGCAAGGCGCGGGCCCGGGCGCTGGAGCTGCTGGACGAGCTCGGCATCGCCGACCGGCGCGACGCCTACCCGGCGGTGCTGAGCGGTGGCGAACGGCAGCGCGTCGGGGTGGCGCGGGCGCTGGTGAACCGGCCGGCGCTGCTGCTGGCGGACGAGCCGACCGGGGCGCTCGACAGCGCCACCGGCGAGCAGGTCGTCGACCTGCTGCTCGACCTCAACCGGAAGGGGCAGACGGTGCTGCTGGTCACCCATGACCAGGCGCTCGCCAGGCGGTGCGCGACCCGGCTGGTCGACTTCATGGACGGCCGGATCGTCCGAGAGACCGTCCCCGAGCGGGGAAGCCTCCGATGAGTGCCGTCTGGGCGGCCTCGCGGGCCGGGGTGCGGCGCCGGCGACTGCAGACGGTCAGCATCGGCGTCGTCGTGGCACTGTCCACTGCGACCCTCGTGTTCGGGCTCGGCCTGCTGGCCGCCTCGAACTCGCTGTTCGACGACGCCTTCGGCGAGGCCCGCGGAGCGCACGCGACCGTCACCTTCGACGCCGCCAAGGTGACGTCCGAGCGGGCCGCGGCGACCGCGGACGCGTCCGGCGTCACCGCCGCCGCGGGCCCCTTCCGGACGGCCACGCTGCGGCAGTCGCGAGGTGCGGGCCCCATGGAGGCGGGAGGCGACGGTCTCCTCGTCGCCGGGCGGGCCGACCCCGGCGGACCGGTGGACAGGCTGACGGTCACGTCCGGACGGTGGGCCAGGGCGCCCGGCGAGATCGTGCTCCGGGGCAAGCCCATGGGTCCGCTGCGGCTGGGAAGCAAGGTGACGTCCCCGGGGCTGCCGGAGCTCACCGTCGTCGGTTTCGCCACGTCGGTGACGAACGCCCGGCCCGGCGACTCCGGGCCGGGCGGCTGGGTGACGCCGAGCCAGATCGGCGCGCTCCGGCCGGACGGGCTGCTGATGGAGTACCGGTTCGCCCGCGCCGCCGACGCGGCCCAGGTCCGGCAGAGCCTGGCCACGGCGACCGCCGGGCTGCCGACGCGGGGCCACGAGTCCTACGTGATCGTCAAGCGGGCGTTCGAGACGAGGTTCGACCAGCTGATCCCGTTCGTCACCGTCTTCGGCGCCCTCGCCATGGCCGTGTCGGTGTTCCTCATCGCCAACGTGGTGAGCGGCGCGGTCATCTCCGGGTACCGGCGCATCGGCGTCATGAAGGCGATCGGCTTCACCCCGGCCCAGGTGACCGCCGCCTACGTCTCGATGGTCATGATCCCGGCGGTGCTCGGCTGCGCGACGGGTCTGGTGGCCGGCCACCTGCTCGCCGCGCGGATGGCGGCAGACCTGGCGTCCGGCTTCGACCTGCCGTCCACGGGCGGCGCCGCCCCCGTGCTGGACGGGGCGGCGGGTGTAGGCGTCCTCGCGGTGGTGGTGCTGGCCTGCCTCCTCCCGGCGCTGCGGGCCGGACGGCTTCCGGCGGTCCAGGCGATCAGCGCGGGAACCGTGTCGCGGCGGGGGAGCGGACGGCGGGCGCAGCGGTGGCTGGCCCGGACCCGGCTGCCCGCTCCGCTCGGGCTGGGGCTGAGCCTGCCCGTGGCGCGTCCCGCACGGTCGGCGCTCACGCTCGCGGGGCTCTGCCTGGGCGTGACCGCGGTGACCATGGGGGCGGGGCTGCAGCAGACGGCCACGGGCATCATGACGGCGGACACCGAAGGGCACACGTCCGTCCGGGTGGGGGCCGTCCCTCGCCCCGACGGGACGTCGGGGCCGTCCGAGCAGCAGATGTTCGCCGTGGTGCGCTCCCAGCCGGGGACCGCCCATGTGATGTCGTCCGGCGTCGCGGCCGTGACGATCGCGGGGTTCCCTTCAAAGATGGAGGCCGAGACCTACAGCGGGGATTACCGCCCGTTCCTCGGCGACAACCTCGTCCGCGGACGCTGGTTCACCCGCGCCGGCGAGGTCGTGCCCAGCGAGGCGTTCCTGCGGCTCCAGCACCTGGACGTGGGCGACACCCTGACCATGCAGGTGAACAAGAAGCAGGTCACGGCCCGGATCGTGGGCTCGTTCGCCCACCCGGACACCGACCGGCTGATGCTCGACGCGGCGAGCGTTCCCGCCGGGAACGAGTCCGAGCCGCGGCCGGTCTCGGTGATCGTGAAGCCGGGGACCGACCCGACCGGCTACGCCGGCCGGATCAACGCGACGACGCCGTCCAGCGGGCTGTTCGCCGAGGTCAGCTCGCCCGATCTCGGCGGCAGGGTGATCTTCAGCGGCCTGTTCCTGCTGTTCTCGCTGATCATCTGCACGGCGGCTGGACTCGGGGTGCTGAACAGCGTCGTGCTGAGCGCCCGGGAGCGCAGCCGGGACCTCGGCGTGCTCAAGGCCATCGGGATGTCGCCGCGGCAGGTCGTCCTCATGATGGTGACGTCGATGGCCGCCCTGGGGATCATCGGCGGCGCGATCGGGGTCCCGCTCGGGGTGCTCGCCCACCACGGTGTCGTGGCGCTCACCGGTGACCTGCTCGCCAGCGGGATGGCCGCGTCGTGGATCCACGTCTACTCCTGGCCCCTCCTCACGCCGCTCGCCTGCGCCGGACTGCTCGTCGCCGTCCTCGGGGCCTGGCTGCCCGCCGGCTGGGCCGCCGCCACCCGCACCGCCTCGGTGCTCCGCAGCGAATGAGGCGGCATCGTGGAGGCCACGGTCACCGAGAGCCCGCCGCCGGGGTTCGCCGTGGCCTCCACGGTGCAGTCGTGGGCGCCGGCGATGGCGGCGACGATCGACAGGCCGAGCCCCGCCCCGTCGGCGGGCCCCGTCCGGTCCGCGTGCAGCCTCCGGAACGGCTCGAAGAGCTCGTCCACCTTGCCGGGCGGAACGTCCGGACCGGTGTTGCGGACGACCAGCCCGGCATCCCGCGACAGTTCGACGGAGACGCTCCCGCCGGGATGGTTGTACCGGATCGCGTTCTGCACCAGGTTGGCGACCATCCGGGTGAGCAGGACCTCGTCCCCGGGAATCGTGACCGGCTCCAGGACGGCGGTGACGGTGACACCGTCCTGCTCGGCGAGCGTCAGGTTGTCCTCGGTGACCTGCCCGGCCACCACGTCGAGATCCACCGGGCTTCGCGCGTCCAGCCCGCGCTCGCCCTGCGCCAGGACGAGCAGCCCCTCGATCAGCCGCTCGGACCGCAGGGTGTTGCGCAGCATCTCGGCCCGGACCGTGGCGAGCCTTCCGGGCGAGGGATCGGCCAGCCCGACCTCGATGGCGGTCCGCTGGATGGAGAGGGGCGTGCGCAGCTCGTGGGACGCGTTGGCGACGAAGCGGCGCTGGCTCTCGATCGCCTTCTCCAGCCGGTCGAGCATGGCGTCGAAGGTGTCGGCGAGCTCCTTCAGCTCGTTCTGGGGCCCGCCCAGCGCGATGCGTTCGTGCAGGGTGGACAGCGACAGCCGGCGGGCCGTGGCGGTGACGCGGTGCAGCGGCCGCAGCAGGCGCCCGGTGAGCCACCACGACACCGCGAACGCCAGCACGACGATGACCACGATGGCGACCAGGATGACGAGCCGCTGCGACACCACCAGGCTTTCCTGGAACTCCTCCGGCCCGACGGGCTCCTTCGCTCCCGGCCGCGGGGCGGCCGGCGGCGACGGCACGATGACGCTGCAGGGGCCGGGGGCACGCCGAACGCACGGGACCCCGTCGCTCGGCCTCACGAAGGGGACGTCCCGCACCCGGTCGTTGACGATCCTCCTCTGGTACCACAGCACGGCGCTGAGCACCCCCAGGGTGATCACGGCGAAGAGCCCGCCGTAGAGCAGCGTCATCCTGGCCCGCACGGTCATCGGCCTCACATCCGGTACCCGCTTCCCGGCACGGTGACGATGACGGGCGGCCGGCCGAGCTTGGCCCGCAGCTTGCTCATGGTCACCTTGACGACGGTGGTGAACGGGTCGGTGTTCTCGTCCCAGGCCCGTTCCAGCAGGGTCTCGGTGCTGACGACCGTGCCCCGCGCCTGCATCAGCACCTCCAGCACCGCGTACTCCTTACGGGACAGGGGCACATGGCGTCCGTCGCGGTGCACCTGCTGCCGCGCCGTGTCCAGCGTGATGCCGCCGTGCTCCAGCACCGGCGGCAGCGGCGGGACGCTCCGCCGGCCCAGCGCGTTGACCCGTGCCACCAGCTCGTCGAACGCGAAGGGCTTGGCCAGATAGTCGTCCGCGCCCAGATTCAGCCCGTCGACCCGCTCGTGCACCGCCCCCGACGCGGTCAGCATCAGGATGCGCACCGGCTCCCCGCGCCGCGCCAGCTCGCGGCAGATGTCGTCGCCGTGCATCTCGGGCAGATCCCGGTCCAGCACGAGAACGTCGTAGTCGTTGACCGTGAGCCGCTCCATGGCCCCGGCCCCGTCGTAGGCGACGTCGACCGCCATCGCCCGCTTGCGCAGCCCTTCGGCCACCAGATCGGCCAGAAAACGCTCGTCCTCGGCCACGAGTATCCGCATCGTCCCATTCCCGCAGAACACGGATAAGCCGACGGTTAACGCTCCGCTAAGATCACGGGCATGGAGGGGACGGCCGCCCGGAACGAGTGGGCCCGCGAACTGATGATCAAGCACCTCGAACGCCATGGGGCCGAGCTCACCTCCGCGATCACCACGCGTGAGACATGGCAGCGGCTCGGGCACCCGGACGTCCTCGACTACGTCGTGAACGCCGACCTCACCCCGCCGCCCGGCCGTCTGATCGCCCACCGGAACCGCGCGTTCGGCCGCCTCTTCCTCGTGGTCAGCCACTTCCCGACCGTCAAGTACCGGAAGATCCGCAAAGAGCTGCTGCCGTCCGGCTACCTCGCCCTGCTGGACCCGATCCTGCACTCGTCGGGCTTCTCCGCCGGCGAGGTCGACCTGGGCCACTGGATGCTCCTCAAGGACGAGCAGGGCAACCGGGCCGTCACCCTGACCTACCTCCCGGCGAACCGCGAGACGATCCCCTTCCTCCCCTGGGACCTCCTCTCCTCGGAGGAACGCCGCAAGGTGGACCAGTTCATCGCCTGAGCCTGCGGGCGCCGCGAAAGAGCGGCGCGCCGGCGCCGTCACCCGGCCACACGGTAGAGGTGGCCTGCCTTCCGTGATCGCTGTATAGTGCGGGCCGCAAGGGTCGGGTCAACTCTTGTACGCACTCTGCACGTGCGCGGTAAAGCATGTGCGTGTTCGGGTGCGAACAAGGGTTGGGCAGCCCTTGCACCCGAAAAACCGTCCGTGCCCGGTTCAGGCATGGTGCTCGGGTGTGAGTGAGGCCTGACAACCTCTCTCGCGTCCGGGGAAGCATCCGTGTCCGGTCAAGACATGGGTGTATTTCGAGTGTGGATGAGGGTCGATGATCCTCCTCTCCCACCCGGAGAACCGCCCATGTCCGGTCAAGGCATGGTGCTCGGGTGTGAGCTTGGGTTGACAACCCTTGCCTCCATTCGGGGAAACGTCCGTGTCCGGTCAAGACACGGGTGTGGTGGGTGCGATGAGGGTAGGGCAAAACCCTCGCCTCGCATCTGTAATCGGTGTCTCAGACGGAGACACCGAACGTGAGGTCGAAGGTCCGTCTGACCTGAGGCTTCATGCACAACGGTGGGTTTGGAACCCCCCCGATGAGGTCGGCGGCCTGGCCGCTGACCTTCCTGCGAAGGGGAGATGTCACTCTCCTTCGCCATTCGACCCGGCGTCGAGGAGCACACCTCCTCAGCGCTTCCCAACTACGGCGGCAGGGAGTGAATCTCCTTGCCGTTTTCCTTTGCACGGACGCCCCTTCACCGAACCGGCGCCTCGACCGGGGTACGACCATTGGTGCCGGCACACTCACTGGAAAGGACAGCCATGGACTTCAAGCTGGAACTGGTTCAGGTCCCGGTCTCGGACGTCGACCGTGCGAAGGCCTTCTACACCGACAAGGTCGGGTTCAACGCCGACCATGACCACCAGGTGAACGAGGAGATCCGCTTCGTCCAGCTGACACCGCCCGGGTCGGCCTGCTCGATCTCCATCGGCACCGGGCTGGGTGTGGAGATGACGCCGGGCTCCGTCCAGGGACTGCAGATGGTCGTCGAGGACGCCGACGCCGCCCGCGCGGAACTGGCCGCCCGAGGCGTCGAGGTCAGCGAGGTGCAGGACTTCCCCTGGGGCCGCTTCGTCTTCTTCAAGGACCTGGACGGCAACGGCTGGAACATCCAGCAGCCGACAGTCCCCGCCTGAGCAGGCCCGAACGGACCCGGCCACTTTTTGGTTCATCGAAGCTAGAATTCGCCCGTATGAGGGCAGCGGTGCACTACCGGTACGGGCCTCCGGAAGTCGTTCGGATCGTCGAGGTGGACAAACCCTCGATCGGAGATCAAGACGTTCTCGTGCGGGTTCACGCGACGACCGTCAACCGGACGGATTGCGGCTACCGGGCGGCCAAGCCCTTCTTCATCCGCTTGCTCACCGGACTTGCCAGGCCGCGGCGTCGCGTCCTCGGGACCGAGTACGCGGGAGTGGTGGAAGCAGCCGGACCGGGCGTCACGGCCTTCGCCATCGGTGACCGTGTGTTCGGGTACAACGAAGGCGCCTTTGGAACCCACGCCGAGTATCTGTCCGTTCCGCAGGGCGGGGCCGTTGCGACCATGCCGACAGGTGTGACCTTCGAGGAGGTCGCTCCTGGTACCGAGGGCGCACATTACGCGCTGTCATTCATCGAAACGGCGGCCGTCCGGGCGGGGCACGACGTGCTCGTCTATGGCGCGACCGGAGCCATAGGCTCGGCGGCGGTGCAGCTCCTGAAGCAACGCGGGGCCACCGTGACAGCGGTGTGTGACACGGCGCACTTGGAGCTGGTGAAAGGCCTGGGCGCGGACCGGGTCGTCGACTACACGACGCAGGACTTCACGAGGGACGAACAGAGCTACGACGCGGTGTTCGACGCGGTCGGCAAGAGCACGTTCGGACGTTGCAGGCGGCTGTTAAAGCCACGTGGGGCATATCTGTCCTCGGATCTGGGGCCCTGGTGGCAGAACATACTCTTGCCGTTGGTCACACCCCTGTTCCGGGGCAGGAAGGTGAAGTTCCCCCTGCCGAAGCAGGGGCAAGACATGGTGCAGATCTTCCGGGGCCTGATCGAAACAGGAGAGTTCAGACCCGTCATCGACCGCCGTTACCCGCTGGAACAGATCGTCGACGCCTACCGGTACGTCGAGACCGGACGGAAGATAGGCAATGTCGTCATCACCATCGTCCCGGACTGACCTCAACGGACGGTTCGGCAACGGGCCGCTTCAAGGTCGGTGATCCACGCGCTGTTCCGACGGTCGCCCGCGAGGACGATCTTTGGCCGTGTGGTCGGCGGGTCGTCGTGGGCCGCGGGTCCGGGACGGCAGCAGCGCGGCGACGAGAGCGGCGCCGAGCGCTACGCAGATCGCGCCTGCGGTGAGCCCGCCCGAGTATCCCATTACGGCCAGCGTGGCCACCCCGACGGCGCCGCCGATCTGTTGGACGGAGGTGAACAGGGCCGAGCCGAGACCGGCGTTCTCCACGGTGGTGCCGTCGACCGCGGCTGCGGCCATGACGGGCAGGCTCAGCCCGTTGCCCACGCTCAGGATGAGCATGCCGGGCAGGACGTGGGCGGCATAGGAATCGCCGGCCGATACGGCGGACAACAGCAGGAGGCCGGCGATGTTGACCAGGAAGGCCAGCATGAGCGCCCACCGTGTCCCGATCCTGAGCGAGATGCGGGAGGACAGCCACATGCCCGCCAGGATGCCGGCGCCATAGGGCAGGTAGGTGACGCCGGCCAGGAACGGGCGGTACCCCAGAGCGGTCTGGATCTGGATCATCAGCAGGAACGACATCGCGTACATCGCCATCGAGAAAAGCAGCGTCGCGCCGTTGGCGACCGTCCGCGTCCGCGAGGCCAGGAACGCTCCGGGCACCAGTGGCGCCGCCGCACGCGACTCCGCTGCCAGGAACGCCACCGCCAAGGCGGTGGACAGCGCGACGGCACCGATGACGACCGGATCGCCCCAGCCGGTCTCTGCGACCCGCAGCAGCCCGTACACCAGCGACACCGCGGCAGCGGTGGCCAGGAGCGCGCCGGGAACATCGAGCCCGCCCCGGCCGGGGGCGAGCGACTCGGGGATCAGGCGGGGAAGCAGCACCAGAGCCACGACCACGACGGGAAGGTTGATGAGGAAGATCCCCCGCCAGGACACCAGGTCGGTCAGCGCTCCCGACAGCACCAGACCCGAAGTTCCGCCCAGGGCCGCGAGGCCGCCCCAGATGCCCAGTGCCCTGGCCCGCTCCTCCCGCCCCGGATACAGCAAGGTGACCATCGACATCGCCGCCGGACCGGCCATCGCCGAACCCGTGCCCTGCACGAACCGCCCGATCACCAGTTGCCACGGCTCTTGCGCGAGCCCGCAGGCCAGGCTGGCCACCCCGAACAACGCCACGCCGATGAGAAAGACGCGGCGGCGGCCCAGCAGATCCGCCATCCGGCCGCACAACAGCAGCAGCCCGCCGAAGGCCAGGAAGTAGGCGTTGACGACCCAGGGCAGATCGGAGGCGCTGAAGCCCAGCTCATCGCGGATGCTGGGCAGGGCGACGCTCACGACGGTGTCATCGAGCACGAGCATGAACTGGACAAGGCACAACACGATCATCGGCACCCGACGACGCTATGGCGCGCTCAATTTGGCCACAATCCGCGGTGAGGCCAGGCTATGTCGCATGGAGGACATCGGCGCGATCATCGTCGGCAGCTTCCCGCTGGCCTCGGGGGAGTGGATCCCTCCGCACAGCCACACCCATCACCAGCTCGCCTGGACCCGGCGCGGCGTCCTCGGCGTCGGTGTGGGCGAGGTGTACTGGGTCCTGCCGCCCACCCGGGCGCTGTGGCTGCCCGCGGGGATCACCCATACGACCGGCGCGACCCGCGAAGCGGTGCTGTGCAGCCTCTATCTCGCGCCGGAACGCTGCCCGCTGGACTGGCCCGAGCCGACGGTGGTCGGTATCGACGGCCTGCTGGCCGAGCTGATCGAGTACCTGGCCCGCACCGACCTCGCCGACGACGCGCGGCTGCGCGCCGAGGCTCTCCTGCCCGATCTGCTGCTCCCGCTGCCCGCACGCCCCATCGATGTGCCGCACCCCACCGACGAGCGCGTCCAGGTGGTGGCGGCCGCTTTGCTGGCAGACCCGGCGGACCCGCGCAGCCTGGAGGCCCACGCCTTCGCGGCGGGGGTGAGCAGGCGAACGATGACGCGGCTGTTCGTGCGCGACACGGGCATGAGCTTCGACCAGTGGCGCACGCGGGTGCGGCTGCGCGCCGCCCTGCCGCTGCTGGCCGAGGGGCAGCCGGTATCGCGGGTGGCGCACAACGTGGGGTATGCCACGGCGAGCGCGTTCCTGGCGGCATTCCGCCGCACGGTCGGCACCACACCCCGGCGCTACCTGCTGAGTCGTTGACCCGCACTCGCCTACCGCCTGGTGCCCGAGCCAGGGCCCGACCGTCCTTGCGCAGGTGACCCCGGATGGCGGCGCGACCTGGTCCGCGCACACCACCCAGCCCCGCCTACCTGAAAGAGCGGAGGCTGCTACCCGAGGATCCGCCCGCCGTACGCCTTGTGCTCGGGGAGGAACGGCCTGGCGGGCACCTGTTCGTGCACGCGCCGTGCGGGCTCGCCGCCGTGGTCAGCCAGTTCGACTGAGGCCGGATGCGGTCTTGGGCGTTCTGCAGACCGACTGGACGGTATGTAATGCGGGGGTCTGCCAGAGGAGGATCATGCGCGTCCGTTCCCTTGCCGCCCTTGCCGCTCTCGTTCTCGCCTCGGTCGTTCCGACGAGCGCGGCGCATGCCGACCGGGTTCCCGACGACCAGCCGCTTCCCGGGTACACGATCGACAATCCGCCGCTCGCGCCCGTCCTGGTGCACGGGAAGCCGTCACGGGTGCTGCAGGGCGTCCATCGCCATGCCGCCTACGACATCGAGGTGCCGCCGCACTGGAATGGCAAGCTGGCGCTCTACGCGCACGGTTATGCCGGGCAGGGGTTCGTGCTGACGGTCGGGCCTCCGCCGTTCGGGCTGCGGCAGCGGCTGCTCGACCAGGGGTACGCGTGGGCGGCGTCGTCCTACTACGACAACGGTTACGACGTCCGGGCGGGCGTGCTGAGCACCCGCGACGTGGCCGAGTTGTTCGCCGACAAGGTGGGACGGCCCAAGCAGCGCATCATCGCCGGCGTCTCGATGGGCGGGCACATCATCGGACGCTCGCTCGAACAGTTCCCGGGCTACTACGACGGCGCGCTGCCCATGTGCGGGGTGCTCGGCGACAACGAACTGTTCGACTTCTTCCTCGACTACAACGTGGTCGCCCAGGATCTGTCCGGCATCCGCGAGTACCCGGTCACGGACCAGTACGCGACGGTGACCGTACCGAAGATCGAGGCGGCGCTCGGGCTGACCGGTCTGCGGCCGGGCGGGCCGGACACCACGAACGAGCGCGGCAAGCAGTTCCGCTCGATCGTCATCGACCGGACGGGTGGCAAGCGCCCCGGCGACGTCCAGTCGTTCGCGGTTTGGAAGGATTTCCCGTTCACGCTCGCTACGCCCGAGCCACCGGACGCCACCCTGGCCGAGTATCCGGCGCAGCTGTCGACCAACCTGTTCACCCGGTATGAGCCGAACGAGCCGGTGAACGTCAACGCGACGGTGCAGCGGGTGCGGGCCGCGAATCTTCCGGCGCGGCTGTCGAACCGGCTGTCGCAGGTGCCGCGCATCAACGGGCGTCCGACCGTGCCCGTGCTGAGCCTGCATGGGCTGGGGGACATGTTCGTCCCGTTCTCCATGGAGCAGATCTACGCGAAGGAGGTCGCGCGGAACCGCCGGTCGGGCCTGCTCGTCCAGCGCGCCATCCGCACGACCCAGCACTGCGAGTTCTCGAACGTGGAAGCGGGGACGGCCTGGGACGATCTCGTCCGCTGGATCGACCGGGGGAGGCGCCCCGCCGGTGACGTGACCACGAAGCCGTCGGTGGTGGCGCGTCCGGACTACGGCTGCCGGTTCAGCGATCCCGCCGCCTACGCGGCCGGGTCGGGGACGCGGCGGCTGTTCCCCGCCTGCCCCTAGGGTCCACCGCCTGCCCCGAGGAGGGTCCGGCCACACGCGCCCGTGGCCGGATCCGCCGGATCACAGGTCGGTGGCGATGATCTTCTCGATGTTGCGTTCGGCGAGGGCGGTGATCGTGACGAACGGGTTGACGCTGGTGTTGCCCGGGATGAGCGAGCCGTCGATGGCGTAGAGGCCGGAGTAGCCGCGCAGCCGGCCGTAGTTGTCGGTCGCCTTGTTCAGGACGGCGCCGCCGAGCGGATGGTAGGTGAGGTGGTCGCCCCAGATCTTGTACGCGCCGAAGAGGTCGGTGCGGTAGATCGTCCCCTCCTTGCTGTTGATCTTGTCGAAGATCGACTTGGCCATGTCGATGCTGGTCTGCTTCCAGGCGGTCTGCCAGTTCAGCCCGACCTGCCCGGTCGCCGCGTTCCAGGAGAACTCGGCGCGGCGCGGGGTGTTGGTGATCGACAGGTAGAACGAGGCGTACGTCTCGATCCCGGTGGGCAGCGGCGCGACCTCGGCGAACGCCCCGCCGGCGTCCCAGTTGTCGATGCCGCCGGTGGGCATGGCCGACTGCAGGCTGCCGGTCGGGTCCCACAGGTGGTTGGCGCGGCCGCACATGACGTTGCCGTTGTCGCCCCAGCCCTTGCCGATCTCGGCGTTCAGGGCCGGCAGCGCGCCGGTCGCCTTCAGCTTGACCAGCAGCTTGCTGGTGCCGACGCTGCCGGCCGCGAAGAACACCCGGTCGGCGGTCACCGTCTTGGTGGCCACGACGGTCCCGGTCGTGTCGATCTGCTCGATGACGACCGTGTACCCGCCGCCGGACGCGGGGGACACCGACGTCACCCTGTGCTGCGGCGAGATGGCGACCCGGCCCGTCGCCTTGGCCTGCGCCAGGTAGGTCTTCTGGAGTGACTTCTTGCCGTAGTTGTTGCCGTAGAGGATCTCCGCGTCCAGCGCGGATTTCGGTACCGCGCCCGCGGCCTCCTGCTTCATGTAGTTGAAGTCGTAGACGTTCGGCACGTAGACGAACTCGAACCCGGACCGCTGGGCGTGCTTCCGTCCGACCCGCGCGAACTGGTAGCAGTCTGTGGTGTCGAACCAGGCCCGGTCGATCTCGTTGACGCCGAGCCCGGAGTTGGCGCGCGGGTAGTAGACGTTGTACATCTCGTCGGCGTTGACCGAGGGGAGCACCGCGCTGAACCGCGAGCGCTTGGGCGTGACGGCCATCCCGCCGTTGACGAGCGAGCCGCCGCCGACGCCGCGCCCCTGGTAGACGAGGATGCCGCCGAAGTCCTCGGCGTCGAGGATCCCGGTGTAGCGGGGGACGTCCTTGTCGATGGGGAAGCCGAGGAAGTTGCTGATGGGCTGCTTGGTCCGCGTCCGCAGCCAGAAGGACCGGTAGTCGGGCGAACGGGTGTTGGCGAAGATCTTGCCGTCCGAGCCGGGGGTGTCCCAGGCCATGCCCATCTCGACCATGTGGACGTCGACGCCCGCCTGCGCGAGGCGCAGCGCGGCGACCGAGCCGCCGTAGCCCGTTCCGATGACCAGGACCGGGACGTGGGCGCCGTTGCCGATGGGCGCCGGTGCCGGGGCCGCCGCGGCGCCGGTCCGATTCATCATCCCCAGCCCGAGGATAGAACCGGTTCCAACGATGAAGCCGCGACGGGATACGCCGGGAGGCGCGGTGGAGTCACGCATGTGACCTCCCTCACTCTGGATGAGATTGAAACGTGTTCTACCTGGAAATGTGAGGTACGTCACCGGCTACCGAAAGGTAGATTCGTGTCCACAAGTGGCTACCAAGTGCTTGCTTGGGAATGTGCTACATTCCGCGCATGATCTCCGCGATCGTCTGGGGCACGGGCAACGTGGGACGCCTGGCCATCCGGGCCGTCGAGGCCCACCCGAAGCTGAAGCTCGCCGGCGTGATCGTGCACGATCCCGGCAAGGTCGGCCGGGACGCGGGCGACCTCGCCGGCCTCGGTCACACCCTGGGCGTCGTCGCGACCGCCGATGTCGACGCAGTCCTCGCGACCGGCCCGCAGGCCGTGGTGTACGCGGCCTCAGGCGACATCCGCCCGGACGACGCTCTCGCCGACATCCTCAAGGCGGTCCGCGCCGGCGCCGTGGTCGTCACCCCGGCGCTGTACGCGCTCTACGACCAGCGCAACGCGCCGCCCGGGATGCGGGGCGAGGTGCTGGACGCCGTCGCCGAGGGCGGCGGCTCCCTGTTCGTCTCGGGGGTCGACCCCGGCTGGGGCAACGACGTCCTGCCGCTGCTGATCAGCGGACTCGGCGGCACCATCGACGTCGTCCGCTGCCAGGAGATCTTCGACTACTCCACCTATGACCAGCCCGACTCCGTCCGCTACCTGGTCGGCATGGGGCAGCCGATGGACTACGAGCCGCCGATGCTCGCGGCGACCGTCCCGACCATGGTGTGGGGCGGGCAGGTCCGGCTGATGGCCCGCGCGCTGGGCGTCGAACTGGACGAGATCCGCGAGACCCTCGACCGGCGCCCGCTCGACGACACCGTGACCACCGCGTCCATGGGCGACTTCGAGAAGGGCACGCAGGGCGCGGTGCGGTTCGAGGTGCAGGGCATCGTCGACGGTGAACCCCGCATCGTCGTCGAGCATGTCACCCGCATCCACCCGTCCTGTGCGCCCGACTGGCCCAGGCCACCGGACGGCGACGGCGCGCACCGCGTCATCATCGAGGGCGTTCCGCGCATCGAGGTCACGGTCGAGGCCACCGACGAGTACGGGAACCGAGCCGCGGGCGGCAACGCGACCGCCGTCGGACGCCTGGTGAACGCCGTCGACTGGCTCGTGGACGCCGAACCCGGACTCTACGACGCGCTCGACGTCCCGGTACGTCCCGCCGTCGGCAAGCTCGGAAGGACCCGCCCGTGAACATCGACGTCCCCGAGGGCAAGGACCCGATCCAGTACGTGTGGGGCGAAATGGTGCCCGGCATCGGCCCCGCCGCCTCGAAGCTCTCCCTCGCCGTCTACGCGCACACCACCCTCGGCCTCCGCGAGTTCGAGGCCGCCCGGCTGCGCATCGCCCAGATCAACGGCTGCATGTTCTGCCTCGACTGGCGGACGGAACGCGACGGCGAGAAGGTCGAGGAGGAGTTCGCCGACGCGGTGACCGAATGGCGCACCGCCGCCGCCTTCGACGACCGCACCCGTCTCGCCGCCGAGTACGCCGAACGCTACGCCCTCGACCACCACGGCCTGGACGAGGAGTTCTGGACCCGGATGACCGCGCACTACACCCAGACCGAGATCGTGGAGCTGAGCATGTGCATCGGCTCCTGGCTGGCGTTCGGCCGCCTCAACCGCATCCTCGGCCTGGACGCCATGTGCGTCCTGCCCAAGCCCTGACATGGATCGGGCCCGGCGCCACCCCGCGCCGGGCCCGAGTCTCCGGTAGGTCAGGCGGCCTTCTCCGCAGGGGTGTAGTGGGACGCGTCGTCGCCCTCCAGCCGATAGCTCTCCTTGCCGTCCACGCCCACCGGGATGTCGCCGGCGACGGTGACCCGGTGCAGCAGCCGCGGCAGGTCGCCGTAGTCGTCCGGCGCGTAGTGCTGGGTGATCCGGTTGTCGAACACGACGAGGTCGCCCGGCTGCCACACCCAGCGCAGGACGTTCTCCGGACGGGTGACGTACGACTGCAGGATGTCCAGGATCGCCCGTCCCTCGCGTGACGAGAGCCCGACGATCTTCTGCGCGAATCCTCCGATGTAGAGGTTCCGCTCGCTCGACTCCGGGTGGACCCGGACGACCGGATGCGCGGTCTTCCACGTCCGGGACACGAACGCCTTGCGGTGCTCGGCCACCTTGTCGGGATCGCCGCCGCTGTCGGCGGGCCGGACGTAGTCGTAGTCGTTGGTGTGGACGGCCCACAGGCGGTCGGCGAGCGCACGCAGCTCCTCCGGCAGGTCCTTGTAGGCGGCGGCCGTGTTGGCGATCAGGGTGTTGCCGCCGTAGGGCGGGATGACGAGGCCGCGCAGCGTGCTGATCTTCGGCGGGGACTGGACGAACGTGACGTCGGTGTGCCACTGGTTGGCCCGCCCCGACTCGCTGTCCACCGGCAGGATCTCGGGCCGTCCCTCGACGGCCGGCACGGTGGGATGCGCGCCGGTGAGCGGCCCGAACCGGGCGGCGAACGCGAGCTGGTCGTCGTCGGACAGCTCCTGGCCGCGGAAGCCCAGGACCTTGTGCTCCAGCAACGCGGAATGGATCTCACCGAAGATCTCGTCGGACAGGTCGCGCACGTCGACGCCGACGACCTCGGCGCCGATGCGACCCCCGACCTTGCGGATGTCGAACTCGGACATTGGCTACCTCTTCTCAGGGCGACGGACACTGTGGAGCTCCACCGAGCCGTAGCGAATCACGACATCGCCTCTTAAGTCAACTATTCCGATTGACTTAGTAGGAAATACAACACGATCACCGCCGTCCGCACCGTGGACCCGACGCTGGTCAGTCCGCGCGGTCGCTCGGGCTGCCCGCCCCGCGCATCTTCCAGAAGGTGATCCTGCCCGCCGCAGTGCCGTCCATCTTCACCGGCATCCGGCCGGTCGGCGCGACCGCGGTGCTGGTGATGCTCGTCGCGGAGATGGTCGGAGCGAAGGAGGGGCTCGGGTTCCTGATCAACTCGTCCCAGCAGAACTTCGCGATCGCCGGCATGTACGCCGGGATCGTGGCGATCTCCGCTCTCGGGCTCGTGTTCAACTCCGCGCTCGTCCTGCTGGAGCGCCGCTTCACCCGGTGGCGGGCGGCCCCAGACCGCTGACGGACGGCTGGCCCGGACGGCTCACCCCTCCTCGTCGATGTGGGCGAGCTTGTCCGGGTTGGTGACGGCGTAGACGCCCCTGACGCGGTCGCCGTCCGGGGCGAGGTCGAGGACCATGACGGCGAACGGCGCGTCCTCGTCGAACAGCACCGCGGACGGATCGCCGTTGACGGTCCGGTAGCGGATGTCGAGCGCCTTGGGGCTGTGGCGGGCGGTCGTGGCCACGATGACGCGGGCGACCTTGTCCCGGCCTTCGATGGGACGCAGGGCCGCCTTGCCGCGGCCCTTTCCGCCGCCGTCCGTCCACAGCGTCACCTCCGGGGCGAGGATGTCCAGCAGCGACTCCATGTCGCCTCCCAGGGCGGCCTTGAGGAAGCGCTCCGTCGCCTCCCGCTGCACCTTGGGGTCGGCCTGGTAGCGGGGGCGGCGGGCGTGCACGTGCTCCCGGGCGCGGTGCGCGAGCTGCCTGACCGCGGACGGGCTGCGGTCCAGGATCGGCGCGATCTCGGTGTGCGCGTAGCCGAACACCTCGTGCAGCACGAACACGGCCCGCTCCAGCGGTGTCAGGGTCTCCATGACGACGAGGAGCGCCATCGACACCGCCTCCGTGCGTTCGGCGGTGTCGCCCTCTTCGCCGTCCGACACCAGCGGCTCGGGCAGCCACGGCCCCACATAGGTCTCGCGGCGGCGGCTGATCGCGGCCTGCCGTGAGAGCGCGGTGTTGACGGCGATCCGCACCAGGTAGGCGCGCGGGTTCTCGATTCCGCCGCCGCCGCTGCGGGACGCCCACGCCAGCCATGTGTCCTGCAGGACGTCCTCGGTGTCGGCGACGCTTCCCAGCATGTTGTAGACGACCGAGAACAGCAGCTCCCGGTGGCCGGCGAACACCCTGGTCGCCGTGTCGTCGGTGGTGCCTTCGGGCATGGCTCGACCTCCTGTGCGCTCACCCCCTCAGAGGGCCGCCGACACCCCGAGTGTGACATCGGCGACGGAAATGTGATGTGGGCCTCATCCGCACGCAACGGCGTCACACTCGCGGGTTCCGATTCGCTCATTGGTCGCGAAACAGCTCCGACAGGGGGACTGAAATGAGCGACCAAGGGCGCGACCGCGTCGACGTGACGTTCATGTACGCCGTCCACGACGCGTTCCAGCGCGACCTCGACCGCCTCACGGCGATGGCGGAGGCCGGAGACGCCTCCGGCCCGGCGGTCGAGGCCGGATGGGACCGGTTCAAGCGGTTCCTGCACATCCACCACACCGCCGAGGACACGCACCTGTGGCCCGTCCTGCGGGCCAAGGCGGCGGATCCGGCCGTCCTGGACCGGATGCAGACCGAGCACGACCGGCTGGACGAACTGCTGGACATCGTCGGCGCGGCCGTCTCCGCCGGCTCCGCCGCCCGGCTGGCGGACGGCGCGGCACGGCTCGCCGAGGAGCTCGGCGCGCACTGCGAGCACGAGGAGGAACTGGCGCTGCCGCTCGTCCAGGACCTGCTCACCAAGGCCGAATGGGACGCGTTCGGCAACGAGCAGCGCCGCAGGCTCGGCGTCAGCGGCGCCGCCGCGTTCTTCCCCTGGCTGCTGGACGGCGCTGAGGAGGCTACCCGGCGCAAGGTGCTCGGTGTCGTCCCGCCGCCCGTCCGGCTCCTCTACCGCGCGGTGTGGCGGCCCCGCTACCTGCGCGCTCCCCGCTGGCAGGCGCCCGCGAGCGCCCACTGACCGGAGGTCCTCCCATGACGAACCCTCAAAGATCGTTCCTATCGACCGGGCGCGGCAAGATCACCTTGACGCTGCTGTGCGCCATCGCGTTCCTGGACTTCATCGACGCCTCGATCGTCAACGTGGCGCTGCCCGCGATCCGCTCGGACCTGGACTTCACCGTCCAGGACCTGCAGTGGGTGCCGTCCGGCTACCTGCTCACCTACGGCGGGTTCATGCTGCTCGGCGGCCGGCTCGCCGACCTGCTCGGGCGCCGCCGCGTCGTGGTCGCGGGGACGGTGGTCTTCTCGCTGTCCTCGGTCGTCGGCGGCCTCGCCACCACGTCCGGGATGCTGATCGGCGCGCGGCTCGTCCAGGGCGCCGGGGCCGCGCTGATGCTGCCGGGCACGCTGTCGATCCTCACCACCATGTTCAAGGAGGGCGGCGACCGCAACAAGGCGCTCGGCGTCTGGGGCGGCGTCGCGGGCGGCGCCTCCGCCGCCGGGGTGCTGCTCGGCGGGCTGCTCACCGACGGGCCCGGCTGGCGCTGGGTGATGCTCGTGAACGTCCCGGTCTGCGTCCTCGTGATCGCCGGGCTGTTCCTGCTCGTCGAGGGCGACCGGCGCAGCGCCCGGCTCGCGAACTTCGACGTGCTCGGCACGGTCCTCGTCACCGGCGGGATGCTGCTGCTCGTCTTCACCCTGGTCAAGGCGCCGGAGGTCGGCTGGGACGCGGGACGGACGATCGGCGGCCTCGCCGGCGCCCTGGTCCTGCTCCTGGCGTTCCTGGTCAACGAGCAGCGCGGCCGCAACCCGCTGCTGCCGCTGTCGATCTTCCGGATCCGGGGGCTGGCCGCGGCGGACGTCACCCAGCTCGTCGCCGTCGCGGGCATCGGCTCGATGTTCTTCTTCCTCAGCCTCTACATGGAGAACGTCCTCCACTACTCGCCGATGAAGACCGGGTCGGCCTATCTGCCGCTGTGCTTCGGCGTCGGGATCGCCGCCGGCGTCTCGTCCCAGCTGCTCACCCGGGTCGGGACGCGCCCGGTCATGGTCGTGGGGCTGCTCATGTCGGCCGGGGGGGTCTACTGGCTTTCGCGCATCCCGGTGGACGGCGCGTACCTGACCGACCTGCTGCCCGGCCTGATGATCGCGTCGCTGGGGCTCGGCGCCGCGTTCGTGTCCGTCACCACCGCCGCCAACGCCAACGTCCCGCCGGACAAGGCGGGGCTCGCCGCGGCGCTGCTCAACGCCTCGCAGCAGCTCGGCGGCGCGCTCGGGCTCGCGATCTTCTCCGCGGTCGCAACGTCCCGCACCGACGACCTGCTCGCGGACCGGACGCCGGTCCCGGAGGCGCTCACCTCCGGGTTCTCCAGGGCCCTGCTCGCGTGCAGCATCTTCCTGGCCGGCGCCGCGGTCGTCGCGCTCCGCGCCGCCAACAGCCACGGCGAGGCGTCCTCGGCGGAGGGAGTGCCGGCGGACGCCGAACCCGTCCCGGTCAAGTAGGGGACATGCTCGCGGCGCCCGGCGTGCGGATGAGGAACGTCCCGAGGAGGACGACCAGTCCGGACGCCGCGAGCACGAACTGGCCCGGGGCCATGCCGAGCGGGGACGCGCCGGCCTCCCTCAGGAGGTCGGCCGCGGCCCCCGACAGCAGGGCGGCCAGCGCCAGCCCGAACCGCAGGACGGCGTGGAACGCGGTGAGGGCCAGGTTCCTCTGTACACCGCCGAGCGCCTCCTGGAGATAGGTGATCCCGCCCACCAGGGCGCTGGTCGCGGACGCGCCGAACACCACGGCCCCGACGAACGACCAGGTCGTGGAGCCCAGCCCGGCCATCAGGGCGATCACCGTGCCCTGCACGGCCGTCCCGAGCCGGACCTGCGTCATCAGGTTCCCGGCCTTGCGGTGCAGGAGCAGCAGGCCCGCGAGCGCGCCCACCCCGAACAGCACCACCAGCACCCCGAACCCGACGGCGCCCGCGTCCAGGACGTTCTTCACGAACACCACGCCCAGCGAGAACAGCGCGCCCAGCCCGAGGGCGACGACCGCGATGCCCGGCAGGACGCCGCGCACCACCGGGAGCCGCAGCGCCGCGAGGAAGCCGCCGTGCAGCGGGTCCCGCTGGGTTCGCTCCATCTCCCGCTTCTCCGCGGGCCCCGGCCCGAGATCGGGGATCCCCTTCACGGCGAGGTAGGAGACCAGGTACGTCAGGGCGTCCAGCCAGAAGACGACGAAGTACCGCCAGTGCCCCTCCCACCCCGCCTGCCCCGACACCCACTCGATCAGCCCGAACGCCCCCGCGCCGATGGGGATCATCCCGTACGAGGTGGCCATCGTGATGCCGTTGGCGAGCTCCAGCGTGCGGGTGTCGTGCCGGTTCTCCTCGTCCTCGATGAGGAACGGGATGGAGGCGTCCCTGGCCGGCAGGAACATCAGCCCCACCACCTCGATCAGGAACGCCCAGAAGTACACCCACCACAGCCACGGCACGACCGGCAGCGCCACGGCCATGCCGGCCCGGATCAGGTCCGACCAGAGCATCACGCTGCGGCGCCGCCACCGGGTCACCACCCGCGCCGCGATCGGCGCCCCCAGCGCGGACGGGAGCAGCCGCAGCACCAGCACGCCGCCGACCGCCGTCGTGGAGCCGCTCAGCTCCAGCACGAAGTACATCAGTGCGAGGGTGCCCATCCAGTCGCCGAACGAGGACACCGTCTGGCCGACGATGAGCCGCCGGAAGTCGGGCCGGTTCAGCTGCTCCCGGAGTCCCATGCGGGCTCCATCCCCGGGGTGTCTTGCAGCGGCGCGGCGAGGGCGGAGTCGTTCAGCAGGGCGGCGAGCCGGGCCGCGGCGGCGTCCCAGCTCCAGTGCGCGCACGTCCACCGCCGTCCGGCGGCGCCCATCGCGGCGCGCCGGCCGGGGGAGGCGAGCAGCCGGTGCAGGGTCAGGGACAGCTCGTCCGGGCGGGCGGCGTCGACGAGGACGCCCGTCCGCCCGTCGATCAGGGACTCGGGGCTGCCGCCGGACCGGCCGACCACGACCGGCAGCCCGGCCGCGGACGCCTCCAGCACCGACAGGCCGAGCCCCTCGGTCTGCAGCCCGCGCCGGTCGTCGCGGCACGGCAGCGCGAACACGTCGGCGGCGGCGTAGTAGCGCGGCAGGTCGGCGGCGGAGACGTGGCCGGTCAGCGTGACCGTCCCGGGGGTGTCCCGGTCCGCCAGCTCGGTGAGCCGGCGCCGCATCGGGCCGTCCCCGACGATGACCAGCCGCGCGTCCGGGCGGCGCCGCACCACGTCGGCCCACGCCCGGATCAGCATGTCGTGGCCCTTGCGGCGGACGAGCCGGGCGACGCTGAGCACGACCGGCCCGCCGCCGAGCCCGTGCCGGCGGCGGACCGCCGAACCGTCAAGGCCGGGGCGGAACCGCACGGTGTCCACGGCGCCGGCGAGCCGGACCAGCCGCGTCCGGTCCCCGACGGCGTTCGCCAGCTCCGGCAGCGTCGTCGCGCTGAGATGGGTGAGGACGTCGAACGACCGTGCCGCCACCCGCAGCGCCGCCCGGGTCGGCGGCGCCCGGAACCAGCCGAGCTCCTGCCCGTGCGCCGACCCGACCAGCCACCGCACCCCGGCGGCGCGCACCAGCGGCGCGTACATCCCGAACGGCGCGGCCGCGGTGATCCAACCCGCCTCGACACGGTGCCGGACGATGAGCCGCCGCAGCCCGCGGAACAGCAGGTAACCGTGCCGCCGCACGACGGGGAACCCCAGCCCCGCGTCGTACTCCGCACCCCCGGCCCGCGCGGGCGCCACGACCAGCAGCCGGTCGGCGGGCAGCCGCCGCACGAGCTCCCACGTGAAGGTCTGCACACCGCCGGGCTCGGGTGGAAAGTGCCCGGTCAGCACCAGGGTCCGCGGGATCTCCATGCGTCACGACTTCCCGCACAGCCGTGGACCAACCCTTCTCGGCGCCGACGCCCTCGCGGTGCGGTCCAAGAGTCTCGATGCCGTGGTGCGGGAACGCGGACGCCCGTGGCCGCACTGTCGACGACAGTGCGACCACGGGCGAATGAGCCGTGTGCGATCAGCCGCAGGCTATCGGACCGAAGTCATACGAGCCGGCCCAGTCTTCCCAGCCCCAGACATCGATGCAGGTGTCGCGGGCGGACACGTAGACCGGTCCCGCGTAGTACCTGTAAGGCCCGCCGACGTCGTAAGAGGTGTCCCCGTAGCGCAGCTCCCGCAGTTTGACGCTGACGTCGGACAGTTTTCCGTAGCTGTTGTTCGTCGTGGACTTTTGCGTGAAGGCGCAGTTCTTGCCGTTGCTGGGGTTGTAGCCGATCTTCACGTATGCGACGGTTCCCCAGCCGTCCGCGCTCTTGTCATAGCCGGAAAGTGCGATGCTTCGCACTTCCCTGTAGCTGCTTCCGCAGACGCCCGGCACGGAGTAGGCCGCGGCGGCGTTGGCTGGACTCATGAGGGACAGGGTTCCGACGGTGGTGACGGTGAGTGCTGTAAATGACAGCACGGTTCGGCGCAGAGCCGTGTTCATGCGTGCCCCCCAGGGCTTTTCTCCACGCGCGGACAGGAGATTCGTCCGCGCGCTGGCTTCCGCCATCTGGGGAAACTGTAGCGAGTATGATCAAGAAACCAACATCACGAGTTGGCAACGAAAGTGATTGCGCTTAACGGCCCGTCGGCCGGTGCTTAGCTACTTTGATTGGCGTTCTCCCTGAGTTCACCTGACCCACAATTGGTAGCATTGAGGTAGATCACGGTCGCGCATAGTGATCGTGATCCGGGTTGGTCGTACGGAATTCCCGCACAGTCGTGGACCAATCCCTCCCGGGAGTCGCATGGTCCCGCGCGCCCGGCCTGTCCGAGCCGGTGGCCCCCATGGGGGAATTGCCGGCCCCCTGCACGCGCGTGGCGCGTGCAGGGGGCGGGCCTCTGGATCAGCTGTCGTCGTCCCCGAGGGACGCGGCCTTTACGCCGGGTCCGCTGGAGGTGACAACGATGCCGTTTCCGAGGTCGACGCCGACACGCCCCTGCGTGTCGATAGCCGCCTTGACCTCGTCTTCAGTGCTGCCCTGCCCGCCGTCGGAGCCGGCCGGGCCTGGTGTATCGGCCATGGTGAGCCTCTCTTTCGGTTCTCTTGATCGTCGAATCCCTGCCACGAAAGCGGGGACAACCCGATCCCGTGATGGGCCGGATTAAGAAGACTGTTTCGGCGTAACGGCGCGTCGCAACGGCAGGGCAGGGCGGCACGGCTCACCGCCGGGGGCGTCGGTCTTCTTCGGGTGGGTCAGCGGACGATGATGGCGGTCGCTGTGGCGTCCTTGTCGGGGGTCCAGCCGTCGTGGCCGGCTTCGGCTTGCCAGCGTTTGCCCGCGTAGCGGACCTCGGTGAGGCCGTAGGCCTGGGCGTGCGTTACGGCCCAGGTCGCGACCGCCCAGCCCGCCCGCGGGTTCGTCGCCTTGATCGCGTTCCAGGAGTCCGGGCGGGACGGGGCGCCCGCCTTGAGGGGGCCCGGGCCGCCGACCTTCAGGCGGCTGCCGAAGGCGCGGCGCATCTCGCGGAGCGCCTCCGGGCGGCGGGACTTCGTCTTGTCGTCGGGCGGGTACCAGCAGCGGGCGGTGGCGGGCTCGCGGCCGGTGAACGCCGTCGCGAGGAGCTTGCCGTCCGGCTCGTGCTGGGCGTAGGCATCGCCGTCCGCGCTGCGCTGCACCAGCTGCGCCGAGTCGTGCAGGTCGCGGTCGAGGTAGTCCTTGATCCTGACCAGGGCGTCGAAGAACTTGCTGGTGGCCTGGACGGGGTCGCGGAGCTTGTCCGGAGTGCCCCAGCCCTGCGACGGGCGCTGCTGGAACATGCCGACCGAGTCGCGGTCGCCGCCCGGCAGGTTGTGGATGTGCGACTCCTGGATCGCGGTCGCGTAGGCGATCACCGAGGCCCGCTCGGGCAGCTGCTTGCGGAACGCGACCGCGGCGATCGTCGCGGCGTTCGCGCCCTGCTCCAGGTCGAGCGGCATCGTGCCGAGGCTCGTCCGCACCTCGCAGCCGGATCCGTGCAGGTACGGCCGTGCCCTGTCGAAGGCCACGTAGGCGCCGGCGCCCGCCAGCAGGGCCACGACGAGCACGCCCACCGCCCAGCGGCGGCCGCGGCGGCGCCCGCCGCCGTTCGTCCCCTCCTCGGGACGGGGCTTCAACCTCGACCAAACAGCCACGCGAAGAAGGTACCGGGAGATCGGCCCTACTAAGCTCAGGAGCCATGACCGACACGTTCACCAGCCCGATCTCCGGCGGCATCGACGAGCTGTGGGAGCGGCGCGCCGACCTGACACCGGACGACGCCGACGCGCGCGCCGCCATCGTGGCCGCCGTCGACCAGATCGACGCCGGCGAGGCCCGCGTCGCCCGCATCGACCCCGACTCGGACGAGGTGCTCGTCGACGAGCGGGCCAAGCGGGCGATCCTGCTGAGCTTCAAGGTCCTCGGCATGGCGCGCTCGCAGGTGGGCGACTTCCGCTACCACGACCGCATCCCGCTGAAGAGCCGCCTGGACGGTGTCCGCGTCGTCCCGGGCGCCATCGCCCGCTGGGGCGCCTACCTCGCGCCCGGCGTGGTCCTGATGCCGTCCTTCACCAACATCGGCGCCTATGTCGACTCCGGCACCATGGTCGACACGTGGGCCACCGTGGGGTCGTGCGCGCAGATCGGCAAGAACGTCCACCTGTCCGGCGGCGTCGGCATCGGCGGCGTGCTGGAGCCGCCGAACGCCAAGCCCGTGATCGTCGAGGACGAGGCGATGATCGGCAGTCGCTCGATGATCGTCGAGGGTGCCCGGGTCGGCCGCGGCGCCGTGGTCGGGTCCGGGACGAACCTGTCCGCGTCCATGCCCGTCATCGACGTCGAGACCGGCGAGGAGATCAGCCGCGGCCGCATCCCCGACTGGTGCGTCGCCGTCGGCGGCACCCGCTACAAGGAGTTCAAGGGCGGCACGTTCGGCCTGCCGGCGGTGCTGATCCTCAAGCGGCTGGAGGAGGGCCAGCGGCACGACAAGGCGTCGCTGAACGACATCCTCCGCGACCACGGCATCAACACCTGAGCTCGGTGATCTTCAGGGGGCGGGCGGTGAGGACGGCGACCGCGGCGGCGTAGCCGGGGCCCGGGTCCAGGTCGGCGAGGCGGACGGGGGCGACGGCCGCCTCGCCCTCCCAGGCGACCACCTCCGGCGGGTCGTCGGGGGCGGAGACGTGGATGGACGTCATGGGGGCGGCCAGGCCGTGGCCCGTCGCCTTCAGGAGGGCCTCCTTGCGGCTCCAGTAGATGTGGAAGCCGCGTTTGCGGTCGGCCATGGCGGCGAGGGCCTCGCGCTCGGGGGCGGTCAGCACCATCTCGGCGAGGCGGTCGATCTCGCGGTCGCTGTGGCGTTCCACGTCGACTCCCGCCTCGGCGCCCTCGACGAGGACGAGAACGACGCGGTCACCCGAGTGGGAGAGCGAGAAGTCCAGGTCGCTGCCCGGAAGGCGGGGCTTGCCGTGCGTGCCGCCGCAGTGCGGGCAGTCGGTGGTGAACCGGATTCCCCGCGGGGGCAGGCCGGTGGCGTCGGCCAGGACGGTGCGGGCCAGGTGGCGGCCGGTGACGAAGCGGGCCTTGTCCTCGGGCCGCATGAAGCGGTCGTAGCGCTCGCGTTCCCGGTCGTCCAGAAGCGCGCGCATCTCGGGCTCGTCCGCGGGACGCGCCCAGTGGACGGCGCACTCCAGCACAGGCATCTCCACGAACGCGATGATAGGACTTGAGCATGGGCCTGGATCTCTTCTCGGATGTGGCGGACCTGACGGCGGCGATCGTCGACATCGAGTCGGTGAGCGGCGCGGAGGAACCTCTCGCCGACGCCGTCGAGGAGGCGCTGCGGGCGCTCCCGCACCTGGCGGTGGAGCGCGAGGGCCACAACGTGGTCGCCCGCACCGATCTCGGCCGGGACGAGCGGGTGGTGCTGGCGGGGCACCTCGACACCGTCCCGCTGAACGGCAACCTTCCGTCCCGGGTGGAGGGCGACCGGCTCTACGGCTGCGGCACCACGGACATGAAGAGCGGCGTCGCGGTCGCGCTGCGGCTCGCCGCCACCGTCACCGAGCCGACCCGCGACGTCACCTACGTCTTCTACGAGTGCGAGGAGATCGAGGCCGAGCGCAACGGGCTGCGGAAGCTCGCGGCGGCGCGGCCCGAGCTGCTCGCGGGCGACTTCGCCGTGCTGATGGAGCCGACGGGCGCGCTGATCGAGGGCGGCTGCCAGGGCACGATGCGGGCCGAGGTCACCGCGACGGGGGAGCGGGCGCACAGCGCCCGCGCCTGGATGGGATCCAACGCGATCCACACCGCCGGGCAGATCCTCGACGTGCTGCGCGCCTACGAGCCGGCACGTCCGGTTGTGGACGGACTCGAATACCACGAGGGCCTGAACGCCGTGTTCATCTCCGGCGGCGTCGCCGGAAACGTCATCCCCGACGAATGCGTCGTCACCGTGAACTACCGGTTCGCGCCCGACAAGTCGCCGGCCGACGCCGAGGCGTACCTTCGGGAAATCTTCGCCGGCTTCCAGGTGACCATCACCGACTCCGCCTCCGCCGCCCGGCCTGGGCTGACGCACCCGGCCGCCGCCGCGTTCACCGCGTCCAGCGGAGCCGAGGTCCGCGCCAAACTCGGCTGGACGGACGTCGCCCGCTTCGCCGAGCTCGGCGTCCCGGCCGTCAACTTCGGTCCCGGCGAGCCCACCCTCGCCCACACGAAGGACGAGTACGTCGAGATCCCGCTGATCGCCGAGTGTGAGCAACGTATGCGCACCTGGCTGGAGGCTCCGACTACCGTGGCTCCATGACCATGGAAGTGAATCCCCGATCGCGCCGGCAGGGCCCGGCCATGCTGCGGGGGCGGGCCGTCCCGCCGACGACGACCGACCAGCGCCTCCTCGACAGCCGCGGCCCGGCCGACTGGGTGCACGCCGACCCGTGGCGGGTGCTGCGGATCCAGGCGGAGTTCGTCGAGGGCTTCGGCCTCCTCGCCGAGCTGCCGAAGGCCGTCAGCGTCTTCGGCAGCGCCCGCACGAAGCCGGACTCCCCGGAGTACGAGCTCGCCGTCGACATCGGCGCCCGGCTGCACGACGCCGGCTACGCCGTCATCACCGGGGGCGGGCCGGGGATCATGGAGGCGGCCAACAAGGGCTGCGACGAGAACGGCGGCCTGTCGGTCGGGCTCGGCATCGAGCTGCCGTTCGAGCAGCGGCTCAACGACCACCTCGACATCGGCCTGGAGTTCCGCTACTTCTTCGTCCGCAAGACGATGTTCGTGAAGTACTCGCAGGCGTTCGTCGTCCTCCCCGGCGGCTTCGGGACGCTGGACGAGCTGTTCGAGGCGATCACCCTCGTCCAGACCGGGAAGATCACCCGGTTCCCGATCGTCCTGGTCGGCACGGAGTTCTGGGGCGGGCTGATCGAGTGGATCAAGAAGTCCATGCTGACCAGCGCCAAGATCTCGCCGCAGGACATCGACCTGATCCACCTGACCGACGACCCCGAGGAGGTCGTCAAGATCATCCACGAGGGCCACACCCGGGCCGAGCAGGAGATCATCGAGGCCCGCGCCCAGGCCGAGGCCGCGGAGACGGCCGGCGAGTGACCCGCGCCCGTCGCGCCAGGAGTGGCGCGGCAGGGCATGCGGTTCAATTCGGTCATGGGGAGTGAGCGCGCCGGGGAGCGGCCGTTCCGGGCGACGATCAACGACGTGGCGCGGGAGGCCGCCGTCTCGCCGGCGACCGTCTCCCGGGTGCTGACGGGCACCAAGGCGGTCTCAGCCGATCTGGAGCGGCGGGTCCGCGCGGCCGTCGAGCGGCTGGGGTACCGGCCCAACCCGGCGGCGCAGGGCCTGCTCCGGGGCGCCACGCACACGATCGGAATGGTCGTACCCGACCTCGGCAACCCGTACTTCGCGGAGGTCCTCAAGGGGGTCACGACCGCGGCGGAGGCGGCGGACTTCCGCACGCTCGTCTCCGACACGGGCGAGAACCCGGACGCCGAGTGCGCGGCCGCCCTGGAGCTGGCGCGCTGGACGGACGGCGTGGTGCTGTGCTCCCCCCGCATGCCCGACGCCGACCTGGCCGCACTCGCGGACCGGGTGCCCCGCCTGGTGTGCGTGAACCGGCTCGGCCGGGGACGGACGGTTCCGGCCGTCGTCGTCGACTTCGAGGCCGGAGTCGCCGCCGTGTGCAAGCACCTGCGCGGACTGGGCCACCGCCGCGTCGTCTACCTGCGCGGACCGTCCAGGGCCTGGTCGGAGCGGGCGCGTCAGCGGGCGCTGCGCGCGGCGGCCGGTCCCGGTTTCGAGGTCGCCCAGGTTCCGTGCGGGTCGGGCGACCTGGACGGATACCGCGCCGCCGACGCCGCCCTCGCCACCGGTGCGACCGCCGTCGTCGCGTTCAGCGACCACGTGGCGCTGGGCGTGCTGGCCCGGCTCGACGAACTGGGGGTCGGCGTCCCCGGCGAGGTCTCCCTCACCGGCTTCGACGACACCTCGCTCAGCCGGCTGGTCAGCCCGCGGCTGACCACCGTCCGGGTCGGCAAGCAGGACCTCGGCCGGCGGGCCTGGGAACTGCTCGGCGCACCTGCCCCCGACGTCATCACGATCGCGCCGGAACTGGTCGTCCGGGCCTCCACCGCAGCGCCTCGCTGATCAACCGGCCGTTGCGAAGGCGTCCACTCCCGTGAGGTCGGCCGAGAGCCGCCACAGCCGTGCGGCCTGGTCCGGGTCGGTGGCCCATGCGTTGACCCCGTGGCCGAGGACGGTGCCGGGCTCGGCGGGCTCGGCGATGTCGCAGTCCTCGCAGTACAGGCCGCCCATGCCGTCCAGCTGCGGGGACGTCGCCGCCCACACCTGCGTCGCCGCGCCCTGCTCGGGTGTCTTCCACACGCTGCCGGACGCGCCCTCGTCGATCCTCGTGCTCAGCCCGGCGATCTCGTCCTCCGACATGTGGCGGCCGAGGGCGGTCCTGATGGTGCCCGGGTGGAGCGAGAACGCCCGCACTCCCGCATCCCGGGTGAGGGAGTCCAGGTGCAGGGCGAACAGGACGTTGGCCGTCTTCGCCTGACCGTAGGCCTCCCATTTGTCGTAGCCGCGCTCGAAGTGGACGTCGTCCCAGCGGATGCCGGACAGCTGATGGCCTCTGGAAGACACCGACACGACCCGTCCTCGCCCTTCCCGGATCGCCGGCCAGAGCCGGTTCACCAGTGCGAAGTGGCCGAGGTGGTTGACGGCGAACTGGCTCTCCCAGCCCGGGCCGACACGCGTCTCCGGGGCGGCCATGATCCCGGCGTTGCCGATCATCAGGTGGACGGCACGCCCGGTCCCGAGGAAGCGATCGGCGAAGGCGGTCACGCTTCGCTGGTCCGCGAGATCGAGCTCGTCCACCTCGACGCCGTCGATCCCGCCGGCGGCCTCCTCGGCGACCTCGCGCCGCCGCGCGGGCACCACCACCCGCGCTCCGGCCGCGGCGAGCGCCCGGGTGGTCTCCAGGCCCAGACCGGAGTAGCCGCCGGTGACGATCGCGAGCCGCCCCGACAGGTCGATGCCCGCGAGGACTTCCGCGGCGGTGCTCTGCGCGCCGAAACCCGAACCGATCTTGTGCTGCCGAGTCGTCATGGAACCGAACGTACGAGCTGGAGCACACTCCAGGTCAACCGCATGGGAGACCGGCCGGCGGGTACTCCCGGCCTGTGGGCATGGACGTCGTGGAGGACGGGCCGTACCGGTTCCGGATCGAGCCGGCCGGAGCCATGCGCGTACCCGGGGTCGTGTTCGCGTCACGGGAACTGCTGGAGCCCGCCGCCAACGCGATCCAGCAGGTCGCCAACGTCGCCACACTCCCCGGCGTGGTGAACGCCTCGTACGCCATGCCCGACATCCATCTCGGGTACGGCTTCGCGATCGGCGGTGTGGCGGCCACGGACCCGGACGACGGCGGTGTGATCTCGCCCGGGGGCGTCGGCTTCGACATCTCGTGCGGCGTCCGGCTGATGGCGGCGGACATCGACGCGTCCGGGCTCAAGCCCGTCCTGGAGACCGTGATGGACGGGCTCGACCCCGTCATTCCGCGTGGCATGGGCAAGGGCGCCGTCTGGCATCTCCCCGGACGGCGGGAGCTGACCGGCATCCTCACCGGCGGATCGCGGTACGCGGTGGAGCAGGGCCACGGGGCCGAGCGCGACCTGCTGCGCTGCGAGGACGCCGGGTCGGTCGCCGGCGCCGACCCGGGGCAGGTGAGCGAGCGGGCGGTGGAGCGGGGCGCCCGGCAGGTCGGCAGCCTCGGGTCGGGCAACCACTTCCTTGAGGTGCAGCGGGTCGCCGAGGTGTACGACCCGGACGCGGCCGAGGCGTTCGGGCTGCGGCCGGAGCAGGTCTGCGTGATGATCCACTGCGGGTCGCGCGGGCTGGGACACCAGATCTGCACCGACCACGTCCGGGCGATGGAGCGGCGGATGCCGCGGTACGGCATCGAGGTGCCGGACCGGCAGCTCGCCTGCGTCCCGGTCGGCTCCGGCGAGGGCCGCGCCTACCTCGGCGCGATGGCGGCGGCGGCCAACTACGGCCGCGCCAACCGGCAGCTGCTCGCCCAGGCGGCGCGGAGGGTCTTCCAGCGGGCCGCCGGGGTCCGGCTCGACCTGGTCTACGACGTCTCGCACAACCTGGCCAAGCTCGAAGAGCACGTCGTGGACGGGGAACGGCGGCGGCTGTGCGTGCACCGCAAGGGCGCCACCCGGGCGCTCCCGCCCGGCCATCCCGACCTGCCGCCCGACCTGCGCGAGGCGGGCCAGCCGGTGCTGGTCCCCGGGACGATGGGCACCTCGTCCTATGTGCTCACCGGGGTACCGGGAGGGCCCGCCTTCGCGTCCGCCTGCCACGGCGCCGGACGCGTGCTGAGCCGTCACCAGGCCGCCCGCGGCGTCAGCGGCGAGCGGCTGCGGTCGACGCTGGAGGGGCAGGGCATCGCAGTGCGGCCGTCGTCCTGGCGCGGCCTGGCCGAGGAAGGGCCGGACGCCTACAAGGACGTGTCCGCCGTGGTGGAGGCCGGTGAGGGTGCGGGGCTCTGCCGGAAGGTCGCCCGTCTCGTGCCCCTCGGGGTCGTCAAGGGCTGACGGCGTCACACGTCGATCGTCACCGCGCAGGACCAGCCGCGGGCGTCCCGGCCGAAACGCAGGTCGTGCAGCGACACCGCCTTGGGCACCGCGCCCACCCCGGTGGCCGCCCCGGCGTCTCCGGCCGCCAGCCGGGTGCTCAGCCCGCCGCCCGGCGCCGCGGTGATCTCGGTGCCGAGGACGAGGGACCCGTCGGCGTCCAGCCGGTAGATCACCTCGTCCAGCACGGCCACGAGCAGGTCGGCGTCCGGCGCCGGCGGAACGTCCACCCGGATCTCGCGCGACGGCGGGACACCGGAGACGTCGGCGAAGGACTCCACGAGCCCGGCGACCGCCTCGCCGACGCAGTCCTCCCGCGTAGGCGCCCACGCCTCGATCCGCAGATCCGCGGTGTGCGGAACGCCGCGATGCCCTCGGGCGGGCGCTTGCCCTGCCTCCACGCCGGATCGGCTACCCGGCCCCGTCCCGCCGAAACGAGCCCGGGTGGGGCGCTACGCCGGCGTCACGCGGAGGATCGCCGACCCGTCGGCGGCCGACAGCACGGTGATGACGATCCCGTTGGCCGTGGTGCGCGTACCCGCTCCCGCCGTCCACGACGTACTCGACCGCCCCGACTGGCCGTCGCCTCCGGACGAGTAGCCGCCCCCACCGAGGTCGAAGCACTGGCCGTCGGTGCCGCAGACCTGGACGGAGGTGAAGGAGTTCCCGGAATCGGTAATGGTGAACGACACCGTGTCGTCCTTCTCCGGCTTGGTCTCCAGTTTGCCGATCTTGAACTTCTTCCGGTCCACCGGGAGCGTCACCGGGCCGGTCACCTTCACCTCACAGGTGCCGTCCTTGCAGGCGTTCAGATCGGTTCCGTCCGCGGCCGCGCGTGGAGTGGGCGTCGACGCCTTGCCGTCCTCGCCCGATCCGCAGCCCGGCAGTGCCAGAACCGCGACACCGGCCAGCAGACTGCACGCTGCGCGGACGGTGAGACCGGGCGATGAGTGTGTCGTCATGGGAGGTCCATCGCTCCTATCGACGCGTGAGGTGCGTAGCCGCCGATCTTAGGTATCCGCCGCGGGACCGGTCCCGCCTTCGCCGGCCGTCGCGGAGGCGATCACCGGTTTCCTCAGCGAGCATGGAGGCATGTCGCCGTGGCGGTTCGTCGTGGTGTTCGGCGTGGTCAGCATGCTGGCCGACGTCGTGTACGAGGGCGCGCGGTCGATCACCGGACCGTTCCTCGGGTCGCTCGGCGCCGGCGCCACCCTGGTCGGGGTGGTGACCGGGGCGGGCGAGGCCGCGGGCCTGGTGCTCCGGCTGGTCAGCGGCCCAGCGGCGGAACGGACCGGCCGGTACTGGGCCTGGACGATCGCCGGCTACGGCCTGACGGTCGTGGCGGTGCCCGCGCTGGCGCTCCCGGTCGGGCTGGCCGGCGCCTGCGTGCTCGTGATCGCCGAGCGGGTCGGGAAGGCGACGCGCAGCCCCGCCAAGGACACCCTGCTCTCGCACGCCGGCACCCCCATGGGACGCGGGACCGCATTCGCCGTGCACGAGGCGCTGGACCAGACGGGCGCCTTCGCGGGCCCGCTGATCGTGGCGGGAGCCATCGCCTGGCACGGGTACGGCGCGGGGTTCGGCGTGCTCGTGCTCCCCGGCGTGGCGGTTCTCGCCGTGCTGGTGTGGCTCGCCCGCCGCGTCCCCGACCCCTCCGTCTACGAGACCGGGGCCGAGGACCCGCGGGCAACGGGCGGGCGTCGGGGCGCGCCGCTCGCCGGACTGGGCGGCGTCTTCTGGCGTTACGCGGCCTTCTCGGCCGCGACCATGGCGGGGTTCGCCACGTTCGGCCTGATCGGGTTCCATCTCGTGGACGCCGGGCTGCTCCGGCCGGAGCTGGTCCCCGTGGTGTACGCGGTGGCCATGGCGGTGGACGCGGTCGCGGCGCTCGCCACGGGCCGCCTGTTCGACCGGTGGGGGCTGCGCGTCCTGGTGGTGCTACCGGTGCTGGCCGGTGGCGGGACGGTCCTCGCACTCACCGGTTCGGTCGTCCTCGCGCTCGCCGGGGCGGGGCTGTGGGGAGCGGCGATGGGCGTCCAGGAGTCCACGATGCGCGCCGCCGTCGCCGACCTCGTCCCGGCCGCGCGGAGACCGACGGCCTACGGCGCCTTCGCGGCGGTCTACGGCGTCGCGTGGCTGGCCGGCGGGGCGGCGCTCGGAGCCCTCTACGGGCACGCGCCGGCCGCGCTGGCGCCGGTGGTGATCGCCGTCCAGGCGGTGGCGCTCGCCATGCTCTGGCCGTCCGTCGGCCGTCCACGGCTCACGTCGGCGGAATCAGGACCGAGTCGATGATGTACACGGTCGCGTTGGCGGTCTGGACGTTGCCGCAGAGCACGTTCGCGGCGCCGACCATGTAGGAGTCGCCCGAGCCGCTGGCGGTGAGCGTGGCGCCCTGCAGGGTCTTGAACCTGCCGGCCCCCAGGCCGCTCGGCGAGATCCTCTTGCCGATGACGTGGTAGTTGAGGATGCTCGCGAGCGTCTTCTTGTCGGCCAGCAGCTTGTCCAGCCTGTTCTTCGGAATCTTCTCGAAGGCCTTGTTGGCGGGCGCGAACACGGTGATGTCCTTGGCGGAGTCGAGCGTGCCGGTGAGGCCCGCCTTCTCGATCGCGTCGGCCAACTTGGACAGCATGGGGTTGGTGGACGCCGCCGTCGCGAACGGTTCGGTGGACATGCCGCTGGAGCCGTCCGGGCCGGTCGTCGAGATGCCCGCGCACCCCGGGCCGAACGGCAGGCCCGGGCCGTCGCCGGTGTCGGACGAGGCGGACGAGCTGGGCGGGGCGGACGAGCTGGGCGACGCCACCCCCGAGGCGTCGTCGCCGCAGCCGGCGAGCCCGGCCGGCAGGGCCACCGCGGCCAGGATGCCGACGGCGATTCCGATGCGATGCATGGGTGAACTCCTATGGCGGTCGACGAACAGCCGGTCTGGACAGCTTGCAGCGATCAGATCACGGTCGCCACCACCGAATGCCGGCCGTCCGGTGCCCCCTTCCCTTACTCCCAAGCTCAGCTGCGGCTCCGGGCCGTGGCACGACGTCGCAAAATCGCGGCCTGACCAGGGCGTTTCCGCGGAGGGAGGGAAGTGTTCCCTCTGGAGGTGGAGCGTGGACAGCAATGCGAAGGTTAAGGCGGGCGCGGCGGCGGTGGCGGGGGTGCTGGTGCTCGCCGGGTGCAGCGGCGGGGACGGTGAGAACGCCGAGCCGGCCGCGGTGCGGACGTCGGCACCGGTCTCGGGCGGGGCGTCGGACCTGCAGCAGCAGTACGAGAAGGTCGTGGACGCCGTTCTGCCGTCGGTCGTGAAGATCCAGACCGACCAGGGGGAAGGGTCGGGTGTCGTGTTCGACGGCCAAGGGGACATCGTGACCAACGCGCACGTGGTCGCCGGCGCGAAGAAGATCCAGGTCACGTCCTCCAGCGGCGGGTCCCCGCTGGACGCGTCCCCTGTCGGCGCGTTCGCCGCCGACGATCTGGCCGTCGTCAAGGTGCACGGCGGGTCGCTGAAACCGGCGTCGTGGGGTGACTCCGGCAAGACCGAGGTGGGCCAGATCGTCCTCGCGATGGGCAACCCGCTGGGGCTGGCCGGGAGCGTCACCAACGGCATCGTCTCCGCGCTGCACCGGACGGTCACGACCAAGGGGGAGGGCTCCTTCCAGGGCTCGACGATCGCCGACGCCATCCAGACGAGCGCGGCGATCAACCCGGGGAACAGCGGCGGCGCCCTCGTCACCCTGGACGGGCAGGTGATCGGCGTCCCCACCGCGGCCGCGTCCGACCCGCAGATCGGCGGTGCGGCGGCCGGCATCGGCTTCGCGACGCCGAGCGACACCGTGAAGCGGATCGTCCCGCAGCTCATCCGGACGGGGAAGGTGTCGAACTCGGGCCGGGCGGCGCTCGGCGTGGTGGTGCGCACGATCGTCGACCCGCAGAGCGGGCAGCGGTCGTCGGTCGCCGTGGTCGAGGTCGAGAAGGGCGGCGGCGCCGCCGCGGCGGGGATCCAGGCCGGAGACCTGATCCTTTCGGTGAACGGCACCGCGACGCCCGACCAGACGGCGCTGTCGTCCACCCTGGCGAACCTCCAGCCGGGCCAGGCCGTGAAGGTCGAGATCCAGAAGCAGGACGGCTCCAAGAAGCAGGTGGACGTGAAGCTCGGCGAACTCCCCGGCGGCGCCTGACCCCGGCGCCCTCACCCCGGCGGGTGGACAGGGCCCGTTGACAGGGGCCTGTACGCGGGTACAGTGTACAAGCGTACAGGTTGCTGAACATTGGTACAGGGGTGGGGATGACGCCGAGCGAGCGGGCCGAGGATCTGACCGGACGCGCCCGCATCAGGGACGCGGCACTGCTGGAGTTCGCCGAGCACGGGGTGAAGGGCGCGACGATCCGGGGCATCGCGAAGGCCGCCGGGGTGTCGCCCGCCCTCGTCCAGCACCACTTCGGGACCAAGGACGCGCTGCGCGAGGCGTGCGACGCGTACGTGATCGAGACCATCAGCGAGACCAAGCGGGAGGCGCTCGACGGGGGGATCTCCAGCCCCGGCTTCCTGTCGGTCGCCATGCGGACGGCGCTGCCCGTCCAGCGCTACATCGCCCGTGTGCTGGCCGAAGACTCGGCGGCCTCGCGCACCCTGTTCGACGACGCCGTGGCGTTCAGCGAGGACTTCCTGGAACGCGGAGGACCCGGGATCTCCACGCCGAACACCGACGACCTGCACGGCTACGCGACCGTCATGACCGCCATGAGCTTCGGCCTCATCGTCCTCCACGAACACCTGTCGCGCGGCCTGGGCGGCAACGTGCTGATGGGCGAGGGCTACCCCCGGATGGCCCTCGCGATGCTGGACGTCCTTGAGGACAACATCATGTCGCCCGAGCTGACCGCGCAGGTGCGCGCCGCGCTGAAATCCCTGCCCGCCGCCGGCGGGCAGCCGCCCCACGAGGAGAAACGGTGACAACGAACGAGCCCCCCGTATCCGTGTCCGGCCTGGTCAAGAACTTCGGCCGGACCCGCGCGCTGGACGGGCTGGACCTGACCGTCCGGCCCGGCGAGGTGCACGGATTCCTCGGCCCGAACGGCGCCGGGAAGTCGACCACCATCCGGATCCTGCTCGGCCTGCTGCGCGCCGACGGGGGCGCGGTCCGGCTGCTCGGCGGCGACCCGTGGCGGGACGCGACGGAGCTGCACCGCCGCCTCGCCTACGTCCCCGGCGACGTGACGCTCTGGCCGAACCTGTCCGGCGGCGAGGTGATCGACCTGCTCGGCCGGATGCGCGGCGGGACGAACGCGCGCCGCAGGGCCGAGCTGCTCGACCGGTTCGAGCTCGACCCGCGCAAGAAGGGCCGCGCCTACTCCAAGGGCAACCGGCAGAAGGTCGGGCTGATCGCCGCGCTGGCGTCCGACGCCGAACTGCTGCTCCTGGACGAGCCCACCTCCGGCCTGGATCCCCTCATGGAGGAGGTGTTCCAGGAGTGCATCCGGGAGGAGCGGAGCGAAGGGCGGACCATCCTGCTGTCCAGCCACATCCTGTCCGAGGTCGAGGCGCTCTGCGACCGCGTGACGATCATCCGGAAGGGCGCCGCCGCCGAGTCCGGGACGCTCGCCGAGCTGCGGCACCTGACCCGCACCTCCATCGACGCGGAGCTGGCGTCGCCGCCCGACGGGCTCCCGCTGCCCGGTGCCCACGACGTCCGCATCGACGGCAACAAGATCCGGTTCGAGGTCGACACCTCCGCGCTGGACGCCGCGCTGCGGCAGCTCACCGAGGCGGGCGTGCGGAGCCTGACCAGCCGCCCGCCGACGCTGGAGGAGCTGTTCCTGCGCCACTACAAGGACGAGCTCGCCGCGGACGACCGGAAGGCGGTCCGATGAGCACGGTGGCGAAGGCGAGGGCGGAGGTCCTCGCCCCGCGGCGGACACGGCTGGGCGCACTGGTCGGGACCGGCGCCCTGATCAGGCTGATCCTGCGGCGCGACCGGTTCGTCCTCCCGGCGTGGGTCCTTCTGCTGACGCTGATCCCGGTCAACTTCGTGAAGGCCACCGACAGCCTCTACCCGGCGGCCGCGGACCGTCTGGAGTACGCGCACACCACCGGGACGAACCCCACGTTCCTCGCGCTGTACGGGCCGATGTACAACTCCGACCTCGGCGGCATCGTCGCGCAGCGGGTCGGCTTCATCCCCGTCGTCATCGGGCTGATCAGCGCTCTCACCGTCGTCCGGCACACCCGGACCGAGGAGGAGGCGGGGCGCCGCGAGCTGCTCGGCGCCACGGTCACCGGGCGCGGCGCGGGCCTGGCCGCCGCGCTCATCGTGACCATGGCGGCGAACCTCGTGCTCGCCGTCCTGCTCACCGCGGGCATGGCCGGGCAGGACCTGCCCGTCGCGGGCTCGCTGGCCGTCGGACTGCAGTTCGCCGCCGCCGGATGCGTCTTCGCCGCCGTCGCGGGCGTCACCGCCCAGCTCAGCGAGAGCGCCGGCGCCGCGCGGGGGACCGCCATCGCCGTGCTCGGCACCGCGTTCGTGGTCCGGATGGCCGCCGACGTCGGCGGCGACGGCAACGGGCTGTCGTGGCTCGGCTGGCTGTCGCCGCTCGGCTGGGGCAACCGGGTGCGCGCCTACGGCGGGGAGCGCTGGTGGACGTTCCTGCTGATCGTCGCGCTCGTGGCCGTCCTGGTGGCCGCCGCCGGCGTGCTGTCGGCCCGCCGCGACGTGGGCGCGGGGGTGCTGCCGCCGAGCCTCGGCCCGGCCGACGCGCCACGCAGGCTGTCGGGGCCGTTCGGTCTCGGCTGGCGGCTGCAGAGCCGTCCCCTCTACGGATGGCTCGCCGGGTTCACCGCGCTCGGCGTCGTGTACGGCGCGGTCGCGGGCGGCGTGGGGGACATGGTGAAGGACAACCCCGACCTGGAGAAGATCTTCACCCGGATCGGCGGGCAGACCGGGATCACCGATGCCTACTTCGCCTCGATCATGAGCACCCTCGGCCTGATCGCCGCCGCCTACGCGGTGTCGGCGACGCTGCGGCTGCGCACCGAGGAGTCCGGGGAGCGCGCCGAGCCGCTGCTCGCCACCCCGGCGGGACGGCTCCGGTGGGCGGCGAGCCATCTGGTGTTCGCGCTGCTCGGGCCGGTCGCGGCGCTCGGCGTCGCGGGGCTGGCCGCGGGGGTGGCGCACGGCCTGGACACCGGCGACCCCGGCCGCGAGGTGCCGCGCGTCCTCGGCGCCGCGCTCGCGCAGCTGCCCGCCGTCTGGCTGGTCGCGGCGATCGCGCTCGCCGTGTTCGGGCTGGCGCCCCGGTTCACCGGCGCGGCCTGGGCCGCGGTCGGCGTGTTCGCGGTCATCACGCTCTTCGGCGCCGGGCTGAACCTGGACCAGTGGGCCCTGGACGTCTCGCCGTTCACCCACATCCCGAAGCTGCCGGGACAGTCGTTCACGGCCACGCCCATGATCTGGCTCGTGGCGCTCACGGCCGCCCTGACCGTACTGGGCATGGCGGGGTTCCGCCGCAGAGATATTGCGTCGAGCTAACGGTCTGCCACGGGTTAGATTGACGGGGTGACAGCCCCGAAGCCCCTCGCCATCTGTGTGTTCTGCTCCTCCAGCGGCAAGATCGACCGCCGCTACGTCGATCTCGCCGCGGAGGCCGGCGCCGAGCTCGCCCGGCGCGGGCACAGCCTTGTCAGCGGCGGCGGCCGGGTGTCGTGCATGGGCGCCGTCGCCCGCGCCGCGCGGGAGGGCGGCGCCCGTACCGTCGGCGTGATCCCCGAGGGCCTCGTCAGCGCCGAGATCTCCGACGAGGACAACGACGAGCTGATCGTCACCCCGGACATGCGGGCCCGCAAGGGCGAGATGGACCGGCGCAGCGACGCGTTCCTCATCCTGCCCGGCGGCATCGGCACGCTGGAGGAGCTGTTCGAGGTCTGGACGGCCCGCGCCCTCGCCATGCACGACAAGCCGGTCGTCATCCTCGACCCGACCGGCGTCTACGAGCCGCTCCGCGAGCTCATGACCGGCCTGACCGAGCAGGGCTTCGCCCGCCCCAAGATCTGGGACGCCATCGGCTGGACGAACTCCGTCCCCGAGGCGTTCGACCTCCTGGAGCGGTCGCAGCCCCGCATCGAGTTCTCCCCCGAGGACTACGCGGAGGCCGAACTCTAGCCGCGCACCCGGCCATGGCGCCGGGGGCGGCTCGGATACCGTCGTGGTGTGCGCGCCCGCGACCTCGCCATCGAGTACCCCACCGTGACACCGGACGACACCGCGATGGACGCGGCCCGGCTCCTGGCGGGCCGGGGTCTGCCCGGCCTGGTCGTCGTGGACGGTCGGCGCCGCGCGGTCGCGGTGGTCCCGGGCTCGCGGCTGGTGCGCCAGATCGTCCCGCCGCACGTCCGGGACGATCCGGCCCTCGCCCGCGTCTACGACGAGCGGCACGCCGACCGGCTCTGCGCCAAGCTCGCCGACCGCACCGTCGCCGACCTGCTGGAAGACGAGCGGACACCGCTCCCGGTCGTCGACGCGGACGCGACCGTGATGGAGATCGCCAGCGTGATGGCCGGCGCCCGCAGCCCCGTGGTCGCCGTCTCCGACGACGAACGGCACCCCGAGAAGGGCGAGGTGATCGGCGTCGTCACCGCCGCCCACCTGCTGGACCGCCTGCTCCCGGCCGCCGGCGATGCCTGACCGGCCGTTCACCCACGCCATCACCCACGCCATCGAAGGAGACGAATGAGCGTCGATGTCCCCGCCTCGCGGGAGCTCGCCGGAATCGCCGAGATCGCCGCCCGCGCCACCGGCGACCGGCTGCGGACGGCGTTCCGCTCGCGGCCCCAGGTCGACACCAAGCGCGACATGCACGACCCGGTGACCGAGCATGACCGCGCGGCGGAGGAGACCATCCGGGAGGTCCTCGGCAAGCACACGCCGGGCAGCGTCGTCGTGGGCGAGGAGGGCGGCGCGCGCGGCGAGTCCGACGACGTCCGCTGGTACGTGGACCCGATCGACGGCACCGCCAACTTCGCCGTCGGCCTGCCGTTCTTCTGCGTCTCCATCGGCGCCGTCGCGGACGGTGAACTGGTCGCCGGCGCGGTGTACGACCCGGTGCGGGACGACATGTTCACCGCGTCCCTCGGCGGCGCCACCTGCAACGGCGAGCCGATACGGAGCCGCGGGGCGGCCCGCGACGAGACCGCCGTCGCCGCCACGTCCTTCCCGAGCGCGCACGACCTGCGCGGTGACCGGGAGGAGGCGCTGCGGCGCTTCGGCCTGATGGTGGACGCGTTCGCCACCGTGCGCCGCCCCGGCAGCGCCGCGCTCACCCTCGCGCACGTCGCCGCCGGCTGGACCGACGTCGCCTACGACTCGTCCATCAACGCGTGGGACATCGCGGCGGGCATGCTGCTGGTCAGGCAGGCGGGCGGCACGTACGTCCCGCTCCGCGGCGAGCCGGGCGGCGACGACTGGGACGCCCCCGGCTACCTGGCGTGCGTCGGCGGCTTCGACCTGGAGGGCTCCGTCATGGCCGGCGTCACCGACCTCAAGGGCGTGTGAGCACCGCCGACGGTCAGCGCTCGACGAGGGTGAGCGCGAAGGAGTAGCGGTCGGCGCGGTAGACGTGGCTGCCGTACTCGATCGCGGCGCCCTTGTCGTCGTAGGCGGTGCGGGTCATGGTCAGCAGCGGGACGCCGCGCCGCCCGTCCAGCAGCCGGGCCTCGGCCGCCGTCGCGCCGCGTGCGCCGATGGTCTGGTTCGCGATGCGCAGGTTGACGCCGGTCGAGCGGAGCAGCTCGTACAGGCCGTGCCCGGCGAGGTCGTCCTCGGTCACCGCGAGCACGCCGCTCGGCAGGTAGTTGGTGAGCAGGGCGAGCGGCTCGTCGCGGGTGAAACGGATCCGGCGCATCCGGGTGACCTCGGCGCCGGGCGGCACGCCCAGCTCCTTGGCCACCCCGTCCGCGGCGGGGACCGGGCCGAGTTCGAGCACCTCGGTGCGCGGTTCCCGGCCGGCCGCCGCGAGGTCGTCGTGCAGGCTGGTCAGCTCGATCGGGCGGCGGATCTCCGACTGCACGACCTGCGTCCCGACGCCCCGCTTGCGCACGAGCAGCCCCCGGTCGACCAGGTGCTGGATCGCCTGCCGGACGGTCGGGCGCGACAGCCCGCAGCGGCCGGCGAGCTCGACCTCGTTCTCCAGCCGGGTGCCCGGGGTCAGCTCGCCGGCCCGGATCGCCGCCTCAAGCTGCTGCGCGAGCTGGTAGTACAGCGGCACCGGGCTGCCGCGGTCCACGGTCACGCGCGGTCGGTACACCCATCGCCCCCTCTCGTCCCGGGACGATCGTACCCTCCGTCGTGTGCTTAACTTATTACCTCCTAATGTCATGACAAAGTTTCAGTGAGGCAGGTGGCGGTATGACGCTCGACACGGAGTCCGCGGCCGGGACGCGCGCCCGGCGGATCGGGGGGCTGACCGAGACCCGGGCCGTGCGGCCGGAGTCCATCGCCGAGGCGGCCGCGCGCCGCGCCCGGCGCCCGGCACTGCTCGGTGAGACCGGACGACTGATGATCATCGCCGCCGACCATCCCGCGCGCGGCGCCATCGCCGCCGGCGGCGACCCGGTCGCCATGGCCGACCGCGGCGAGCTGCTCGACCGGATCTGCACCGCGCTGGAACGGCCGGGCGTGGACGGCGTGATGGCCACCCCCGACGTGCTCGAAGACCTGCTGCTCCTCGGCGTCCTGGAGCACAAGATCGTGATCGGCTCGATGAACCGCGGCGGACTCGCCGGGGCGTCCTTCGAGATCGACGACCGCTTCACCGCCTACAGCGCCGGCGCCATCGCCGCGTCCCGCTTCGACGGCGGCAAGATGCTGCTGCGCGTGGACGCCGACGACCCGGCCACCGCGGACACCCTGGAGGGCTGCGCCCGCGCGGTGACGGACCTCGCCGGGCACGGGCTCATGGCGATGGTCGAGCCGTTCGTCTCCCGCCGCGTCGACGGCCGCGTCCGCAACGACCTGTCTCCCGAGGCGATGATGCGCGCGATCGCCATCGCCTCCGGCCTCGGCGCCACCTCGGCGCGCACCTGGCTGAAGGTCCCCGTCGTCCCGGACATGGAACGCGTCATGGCCGCCTCCACCCTGCCCGCCCTGCTCCTCGGCGGCGAGGTCTCCGCCGACCCGCGCGCCGCCCTCGAAGGGTGGCGCCGCGCGCTGCGCCTGCCCACCGTCCGCGGCCTCGTCGTCGGCCGCTCGCTCCTCTACCCGCCGGACGGCGACGTCGCGGCGGCCGTGGACGCCGCGGTGGACGCCCTGTAGGACGCACGGCCGGGCGGCGCCCACAGCAAGATTGTCCTGGGGGTTTGCCGTCCGGCCGATGGTCGTTCACCGCCGGTTCAGGGGCGGCGACCAGGCTCCCGCGTGATCCCCTCACGTGAAGGAGTGCCCATGTCCGTGACCCGTCGCGGAGTCGTCAAGGGCGGCGCGGCCGGCGCGCTGTCCATCGCACTCGCCGGAAGCCTGGACGGAATCTTCCAGACCTCCGCGGGCGCCGAAACAGGGGAGGCGTACGGCTACGGCCCGCTCATTCCCGACCCCAAGGGCGTCCTGGACCTGCCCAAGGGTTTCTCTTACAAGACGCTGTCGGTCGAGGGCGATCCCATCTCCGACGGCGTCGTCGTCCCGGGGCACCACGACGGGACGGCCACGTTCCCCGGCAGCAGGCACGGCCGCACCCGGCTGGTCCGCAACCACGAGCAGAGCAACAACGGCACCCGCGCCGTGGCGCCAGCCAAGCTGACCTACGACCCGGCGGCCAACGGCGGCACCACCACGCTGGAGGTCGACAGCCGCGGCAACCTGCTGTCGCAGTACGTCAGCCTCGCCGGGACGTCCACGAACTGCGCGGGCGGCCGCACCCCCTGGGGGACCTGGCTGACCTGCGAGGAGACCGAGGGGTTCACCGGCGAGACCAAGAGCCACGGCTGGGTGTTCGAGGTCGACCCGGAGGGCCGGCGCACCGAGCCGGTTCCGCTGACGGGGCTCGGCCGGTTCGCGCACGAGGCCGTCGCCGTCGACCCGCACACCCTCACCGCGTACCTGACCGAGGACGCCGCCAAGCCGTTCGGGCTGTTCTACCGGTTCCGTCCCCGCGCCCACCGCGGCGGCTACCACGCCTACATGGCGGGCGGGAAGCTGGAGGCCCTCAACGTCTCCGGCGTCCCCGACCTGTCGGCCGTGCAGGAGCCCGGGACGCGGCTGCGCGCCCAGTGGGTGGAGGTCCCGGACCCGTCGGCGAAGTCGACGTCCGTCCGCAAGCAGTTCGACACGATCACCCGGAGCCAGAAGCTCGAAGGCGCCTGGTGGGGCCACGGCAAGGCGTACTTCGTCTGCAGCTACTCCAAGAAGGCCGACGGCGGCGCGGCCGACCACGCCGGGCAGGTCTGGACGTACGACCCGCACAAGAACGAGATCGAGCTCCAGCTCATCTTCAAGCCGGGCGGGCGTTTCGACGGCCCCGACAACATCACCGTCTCCCCGTACGGCGGCGGCGTGATCCTGGCCGAGGACGGCGACGGCGAGCAGTACCTCATCGGCACCACCCGTAAGAACAAGCCGTTCGCGATGGCGCGCAACGCCCTCAACGAAAGCGAGTTCACCGGCGTCACGTTCTCCCCGGACGGGCGCATCCTGTTCGCGAACCGCCAGTCCGACCCGGGCGCGACGTTCGCCATCACCGGTCCCTGGCACCAGCTCCGCGGCTAGGCGGAACCCCGGCGGGCCGTTCCGCACGGCCCGCCGGGGGCGCCGCGCCCGCGTCCATGTTCGCGCCCATGGTGCCCGTGCCCGACGGCGCGTCCCGCGAAAGGACCGCCCGCTCTTGCGACCCATGCCGCCAGGCGTGGCACGATCGGGGACTGGGATTCGTCTCCCCTATGGGGTGCCGTGAGATCGGAGCGTGATCGTGGTCGTGGTTCTCGTCCTGGCCGGCGTGGCCGTGCTGGGCGCCGTCGTCGTCCTCGCCATGGGCAGGGGCGGCGAGCTGGCCGGGACCCATCCCGACTACGCGCCGCTCCGGGAGGACGCCCGGGGACGGCCGATCCTCGGCCGGGTGGGCTCCCGGTTCCGGTTCCCCGCGACCATCTGGGGCTACCAGATGCAGGTGACGGACGAGGCCGTCGACCGCCTCACCGAAGCCCTGCACGAGCGTGACGACCGCGTGGCCGAGCTGGAACGGCAGCTGCGCGACCTGCGCCGCCGCATCGGCGAGGGGGAGTCGGCCCGCCCGGTCGGCGCGCTGCACGGCATCGAGGAGCCCTCGGCGAACGGGGTACTGCTCGGCAAGGACACCGCGGAGCCGGAGACCGCGACGGAGGAACAGCAGCAGTGAGCCAGGTCGCCGTGCACGCCGAGGCGCTCTCGCAGGCCCCGCCCGAGCGTGTCTTCGAGGTCCTGACCGACTGGCCGCGACACGCCGAGTGGATGCCGTTCACCCACGCCGAAGGCGGCGACAAGACCGGCGACGAGCTGAAGGCGTGGACGGGGATCGGCCCGGTCGGCCTCCTCGACACCATGGTGATCACCGACTGGCGGGAGGGGCGCCGCGTCGCCGTCCGGCACACCGGCCGGGTGGTGCGCGGCGAGGCGTTCTTCAAGATCGTCCCCGCGGGGACGGGCAGCCGCGTCGTCTGGGCGGAGCGCGTCGACCTGCCGCTCGGCCCGCTCGGGCGCGCCGGATGGCTGGTCGCGGGACCGGTAGTGAAGGCGTTCATGACCGTCGGGCTCCGCCGGCTGGCCGTTCTGTCGCAGGCGTGAGGTAGAACGGCCGGGTGAGCACCGCGATTCTGGGCGAGGACGGGCTGGCCCGCTGCCCGTGGGGCCTGTCGGCGCCCGACTACGTCGCCTACCACGACGAGGAGTGGGGCCGGCCGGTCCGCGACGACCAGGGCCTTTACGAGCGGCTGTGCCTGGAGGCGTTCCAGTCGGGGCTGTCGTGGCTGACGATCCTGCGCAAACGCGAGGGCTTCCGGGCCGCGTTCTGCGGCTTCGACCCCGAGAAGGTCGCCGCGTTCGGCCCGGACGACGTCGGCCGCCTGATGGGCGACGCCGCGATCGTCCGCAACCGCGCCAAGATCGACGCCGCCATCGCCAACGCCCGCGCGTCCCTCGACCTCTCCGGCGGCCTCGCCGAGACCGTCTGGCGCTACGCCGACCCCGACTCCCCGGCCTACACCGACATGGCCGACGTCCCCGCTTCCACCGACGCCTCCAAGGCCCTCGCCAAGCACCTCAAGAAGCAGGGCTTCCGCTTCGTGGGCCCCACCACCGCCTACGCCCTCATGCAAGCCTGCGGCCTGGTCGACGACCACCTCACCGGATGCCACCGCCACCACGCGTACAGGTGATTACTCGGCTTTGGCGGCTTCGAGGACGGGGACCGCGGCGGCCCTGCGGGCCGGGAGGGCGGACGTCGCGAGGGTGACGGCGGCGGCGCCGGCGACGACCGCCGCGAACAGCCACCACGGCGGGTTCGGCGCCAGGAACGAGCTGCCCGTGGCCATGTGCATCAGGAAGACGGTGCCGAGGGCCGTGCCGATGCCGAGCAGGCTGCCCAGCAGCACGACCGTCGCGGCCTCCCAGCGGACGATCGAGCGGATCTGCGCCACCGTCGCGCCGACCGCGCCGAGCAGCCCGAACTCGCGGGTCCGCTCGCCGACGCTCATCGAGACGGTGGTCGCCATGCCGAAGAGGGCGAGGACGAGCGCCATCCCGATGAAGCCGTAGATGACCCGCATGCCCTTCGTCATCGCGCTGGACGCCGTCTTCACCTGTTGCCTTCAGCGTGGAGTCCTGTCCTTCAGGGCGGGAGGAGGCGCGGCACGGTGCTGCACAATGTTCTGCGGGTTTTGTCGGTGGCGGCCGGTAGCTTTCCGGGCATGTCCCGCTACCGTCTGCAGCCGACGCCCGCGCAGGAACGGGCGTTGCTGGAGCATTGCGGGTATGCCCGGTTCGTGTGGAACCTGGCCGTGGAGCAGCATGCGTGGTGGCGGCCGGGGCGCGGGTCGGCGCCGGGGTTCGCCGAGCAGTGCCGCCAGCTCACCCGGGCGCGGGCGGAGTACGGGTGGCTGCGCGGCGGGTCGGTGACGGTGCAGCAGCAGGCGCTCAAGGACTTCCACCAGGCCATGAGCAACTTCTTCGCCGGTACCCACCGCCGCCCCACCTGGCGCAAGGCCGGACGCCATGAGGGGTTCCGGATCGTGGCGGTCAAACCCGGCGACGTACGGCGGGTATCGCGGCGGGTGGGTCAGGTGAAGATCCCCAAGGTGGGGTGGGTGCGGTTCCGCTGGTCCCGGCCCGTCCCCGATGCCGCCAAGTCCTACCGCGTCACCCGGGACCGGGCAGGACGCTGGCATGTGGCGTTCGCCGCCCTCCCCGACCCCATCCCCGCACCCGGCACGGGCGAGGCGGTGGGGGTGGACCGGGGCGTGGCGGTCAGTGCGGCGTTGTCGACTGGTGACCTGCTGCAGGTACCCGGGCTGCGGGAGACCGAGCGGGCCCGGCTGGGACGGCTGCTGCGCAAACTCGCCCGCGCCCGGCCCGGGTCGAAGCGGCGGGCCAGAATCAAGGCCGCGATCGCCCGGCTGAAAGCCCGTGAGACCGACCGCCGCAACGACTGGATCGAGAAGACCTCCACCGATCTGGCCCGCCGGTTCGACGTGATCGCCGTCGAAGACCTCAACATCAGAGGCATGACCCGCTCGGCGCGCGGGACAGTGGAGGCGCCGGGCCGCAACGTTGGGCAGAAGGCCGGGCTGAACCGGGGCATCCTCGCAGCCGGGTGGGGCGGCCTGGTGCGGCGGCTGGAGCACAAGGCGCCCGGCCGCGTGGTGAAGATCGATCCGCGTAACACCTCGCGGACCTGTAGCACCTGCAAGCATGTCGCCGGGGAGAGCCGCAAGAGCCAAGCGGTCTTCTCGTGCGTGGCCTGCGGGTTCCGGGTCAACGCCGACGTGAACGCGGCAATGAACATACGCGATACGGCCGCAGGGCATGCGGTCGCTGCACGGGGAGGTCCGCCGCTGGGCGGGCCGACGAACCGTGAACCCCAACACGACCTGCCCCTCACTGGGTAGTTGGTCGCTGTTGGTATCCCCGCACTCACATCCACGAGGGGGAGGATGTCAAGTAACCGGACCTGTCCAGACCACCCGGACGCCCGCCGCCGTCCGGACGGTCACGTCCTTGCCGAGGTCGCGGGCCAGGTCGCCGCGCAGCTCCGCAGGCGGGACGCCCGCCGATCTCACCCAGACGCCCTGCCACGTCCCCGCCGGGAGCCCGGCCGCCCGCCGGACGGTCTCCGGCGGTGCCAGCAGCAGGTCCCCGCTCGCCACGGCGCTGTGCCCCTGCACGGTGACGATCCCGACGATCCGCATCTTCCGGCTCTGCTTCGGGAGCATCACCTGCAGCGGGTCGCCGACGTCCAGCTTCCCCGCGCGGGCGACGTGCCGGGTGACCGCGACCTCGCCGTCGGCGGCGGGCGCGCTGCCCGACTCCAGGTGGTATGGGTTGAGGCGGTCGTCGGACGTCCATGGCCGCAGCGTCGTCCGGGCCCCGGCCGGCGGCAGGATCGTCCTGCCGGCGGAACCGGTCGCGGTCACCGGGACCATCGCGTCCCCCGCCACCCCGGCGACACCGGGACGTCCCGCCACCTCGGCGAGCGCGACCCGGCCGTCCGGCGGCGAGTACGGGTCGTCGGGGTCGGCCGACCCGCCCTGGACGAGCACGTCCGCGCGGGAGTACTCGCTGGCGTCGCTGCCCGACACCGCCTCCTGCGCCCGCAGCGTGAACTGCAGGGAGCCCGCGATCAGCCCGATCGAGAAGACGGCGGCCAGCAGGGTGGCGGCCAGCCGCATCCAGCCCTCGGCGAAGGAGCGGCGCGCGATCAGCCACATGCCGGTCAGCCCTCCATCCGGCGCATCACGGCGTGCACCCGGTCGATCGTGGGCTGGAGCAGTTCATGCACGATCGCCCCGTCGGCCAGGAACAGCACCCGGTCGGCGTGCGCGGCGGCCCCCGGATCGTGCGTCACCATGATCACCGTCTGCCGGTAGGCGTCCACGGCGGTGCGCAGGAACCCGAGCACCTCGGCGCCCGACCGGGAGTCGAGGTTGCCGGTCGGCTCGTCCGCGAACAGGACCTCCGGCCGGGTCAGCAGCGCCCGCGCCACCGCGACCCGCTGCTGCTGCCCGCCCGACAGCTCGGCCGGACGGTGCGCCAGCCGCTCCCGCAGCCCGAGCGCGTCCACGATCGTGGCGAACCACTCGCGGTCGGCCCGCCGGTTCCCGAGCCGCCCGGTCAGCCGGATGTTCTCCTCCGCCGTCAGCATCGGCAGCAGGTTGAACGACTGGAACACGAACCCGAGCCGGTCGCGGCGCAGCTTCGTCAGCCGCGTCCGGGACAGCTTGGTGATGTCGACGTCCCCGATCAGCACCGAGCCGGACGAGACGGTGTCCAGCCCGGCCAGGCAGTGCAGGAACGTCGACTTCCCGGAACCGGACGGGCCCATGATCGCGGTGAACCGGCCCCGCGGGAAGGCCGCGGACACACCGCGCAGCGCGGTCACCGCGCCGTGCCCGTCCCGTACGACTTCACCACGTCGCGCGCCACGGCGACATGGTCGTGAACCTGCCCGGCAGGGGGTGCGGCGGTCGTCTGCGTCATGCCGTCCAGCAAACCGCCGCGGACCCCTCGCCCACATTGGCGCGGACTCCCCACCCCATGCGGGGGAAGGCCCTACCTCCACCCGACGGAAGGCCCGAGGTAGACCTGCTAACGACCCTCGAACGTCGGCTGCTGCTTCTTCAGGAACGCCTCGGTGGCGTTGTGGTGGTCGCTGGTCTTCTCGCACTCGTCCTGGAGTTCGGCCTCCCGTTCGAGGGCGGACGCCAGGTCGTGCGTCGCCGCGAAGTCGAGCGCCGCCTTGACCGCGCCGTAAGAGACCGTCGGGCCGGACGCGAGGCGCCGCGCCAGCTCCACCGACGCCGGAGCCAGCTCGTCCGCCGGGACGACCCGCGTCACCAGGCCCATCTCCAGGGCCTCCGGCGCCTTGACCGGTTCGCCGAGGAGCAGCAGTTCGGCGGCCTTGGCGCGGCCGACGAGGCGCTGCAGCGTCCACGACATGCCGCTGTCGGGGGCGAGGCCGATGCCGGTGAACGCGGTCGCGAAGCGGGCCCTGTCGGACGCGACGACCAGGTCGCACGCGAACGCCAGCGACGCGCCCGCGCCCGCCGCCACGCCGTTCACCGCCGCCACCACCGGCTTCCGCATCCCCGCGATCGCCAGCACGATCGGGTTGTAGTGCCTGCGGACGGTGTCGTCCAGGCCCTTGCCCGCGGCGAGGTTGTCGCCGTGCTCCCGGAGGTCCTGACCCGCGCAGAAGGCGCGTCCGGCACCGGTCAGGACGACCGCGCGGACGGCCGGGTCGGCGGCGGCGCGCACGACCGCCGCGCGCAGCGCCTCCTTCATCTCGGCGGTCAGCGAGTTCATCCCGTCGGGACGGTTCAGTGTGATCGTTCCCACACCGTCGCTCACGTCGTAAAGCACGGTCTCAGACATCGTCGTCCTCCCGGTCCTGGACAGATCTTCCCCGGCAACCATCGACGAACCCGGACGCGGCGGGCAAGCCCCGGCCCGCCCGCGCCGCCCCCGCCGGGCGGGTCTTCCTGCGCACGGTCTGCTGATCTGGAGGCTGATCGTTACCACTTCGCGCCCGGAAGACGAGATAATGGACCACTACTGATGACGCGGATGCGACACGCGGCCACGCGGCCAGAGGTGCGCGAGGCCGCGGCCCTACGCAGGAAGGGGATGCACGCATGGCGGCGATGAAGCCGCGGACGGGAGACGGTCCGCTCGAAGTGACCAAGGAGGGACGCGGGATCGTCATGCGGGTCCCTCTGGAAGGCGGCGGCCGCCTCGTGGTCGAACTCTCCGCGGACGAGGCCAAGGAGCTCGGCGAGGCCCTCAAGGACGTCGTGGGCTGACGCCCCGGCCGCTTCCGGCCTGTTGGTGACGGTCCCGGCGATGCCGCCGGGGCCCTTGCCATTTCCCGTAGAAGACAGCGTCACCGATCAGGGGGGACCTACCGCCATGCCCATCGAGACCCGCGTGCACGGCGCCGGCGGCACCGTGTCGCAGACCGCGGTCGACCTCGGGGCCGAGGTGGTGGCGGTTCCGGTCCGCTCGGGGCCGGTCGCCCCGGCGGCCGAGGTGGCGGCATCGCTGCCGTTCACGCTGGACGAACTGCTGGAGCTGCACAAGGCGAAGGGCGAGCCCGGGGAGATCACGGCCGCCCAGGTGCGCGTCGGTGACCGGGTCCGCGAACTGCTGCTCTACGGGGTGGGCGATGCGGCCCCGGCCGACCTGCGCAGGGCCGGCGCCGCGTTGGCCCGCCGCGGCAGGGGGCGGACGGCGCTGGTCGCGGGCGTGCCGGACGGCGACCTCGCCGCCTTCGTCGAGGGCGCGCTGCTCGCCTGCTACGAGTTCAAGATCGGCGCCGCGCCCGCCCGGAAGGCGCTCGGCACCTTCGCCGTGCTGACCGAGGCCGGGCCCGAGTCCGACGCCCCGGCGATCGAGCTCGGCACCGCGCGGGCCACGGCCACCGCGCTCGCCCGTGACCTCGCCAACACCCCGGCCCGGGAGAAGGACCCGTCGTGGCTCGCCGCACAGGCCGAACGGGTCGCCGCCGAGGCCGGCCTCACCGTCCGCGTGCGCGGCGAGAAGGAGCTGGTGGACGAGGGTTTCGGTGGGCTGCTGGCCGTCGGCGGCGGGTCGTCTCGGCCGCCCAGGCTGATCGAGCTCTCCTACGACCCCGAGGAGCCGGACGGGCGGCACGTGGTGCTCGTCGGCAAGGGCATCACGTTCGACAGCGGCGGCCTGTCGCTGAAGCCGAACGACAACATGAAGACGATGAAGACCGACATGGCGGGCGGCGGCGCGGTCATCGCCGTCATGAGCGCGCTGCGCGGTCTCGGCGTCCGAGCCCGCGTCACCGGCCTTGTCGCCGCGGCGGAGAACATGCCGTCCGGGTCGGCGATGCGGCCCGGCGACGTGATCACCCACTTCGGCGGGACGACCTCGGAGGTGCTGAACACCGACGCCGAGGGGCGTCTCGTGCTCGCCGACGCCCTCGCGTACGCCGACGCCGAACTCGACCCGGACGTGGTCGTGGACGTCGCCACCCTGACCGGCGCCGCGAAGGTCGCCCTCGGCCTGCGGCACGCAGCGCTGTTCTCCAACGACGACGCCCTCGCCGCCGCGCTCACCCGGTCCGGGACGGCGGCGGGCGAGCCCGTGTGGCGGCTCCCGCTCGTGGAGGACTACCGCGCCGCGATCGACTCCGACCTCGCCGACATCAACAACATCGGCCGCGGCGGCTACGGCGGCGGATCCATCACCGCGGCGCTGTTCCTGCGCGAGTTCGCCGGCGACCGGACCTGGGCGCACCTCGACATCGCCGGTCCGGGCCGCTCCACCGCCGAGGACGCCGAGATCACCCGCGGCGCCACCGGCTTCGGCGCGCGCCTGCTGCTGGACTGGCTGACCCCCTGATCACTTCGTCCGGCGGTCGATCACCGGGACGCGGCGGCGCCGCCTGGCCTGCTTGACGATCTCCGGGAGCGTCGCGTCCCAGCCCGCCTCGACCGCGAAGCACCACGGCACCGCCGCGGCCGTGGACGGCACGTCCCGCATCGTCAGCGCCACCAGCGGCGGCCGCTCCGACGTGCGGGCCAGCTCCGCCAGCTCCGGCGTCGGCAGGAACACGACATAGTCCTGCTCGCCCCTGCGGGTACCGCCGACGCCGCGCCGCAGCGCCGTGATCGCCGCCACGTCGTCCCAGGCCAGCGTCCGGCCTGCCCGCCGGGGCAGCGGCCACCGCGCCGGGCGCCGCACCCCGTCGCCGTCCAACTCCAGGACGGGACGGCGCGCCAGCATCCCGCCGGCCGACACGAGCAGGCCCGCGCCGAACAGCACGAGCCCGGCCACCCCGAGAATCATGATCGCGACGCTGCCCACGCCGGCGCCGCGCAGCACCCCGCCCGCGATGAACGCCACCGACGCCAGGAAAAGGATCACGAACGCCGCCAGCTGCCAGATCCCGCGCCACGTGACCCGGTTCCGCACCGCGAAGACCTCGCGCGTCCCGGTCACGTCCATGGGGAGGGGTCAGCCGCGTTTCACGGCGCAGATCAGGCCGTCGCCGACCGGGATCAGCAGGGGGACGAGCCGGTCGTCCTCGCGGATCATCCGGTGCACCTCGCGGATCGCCTCGGTCTCGGGGTCGCGCCGGGCGGGGTCGGCGACCCGGTCGTGCCACAGCGCGTTGTCGAACGCGACGACGCCGCCCGGCCGCAGCAGCCGCAGCGCGTCCGTCAGGTACTCGGGGTACTCCCGCTTCGCCGCGTCGCAGAACACCATGTCGTAGGCGCCGTCGGTGAGCCGCGGCAGCACCTCCAGCGCCGGCCCGATGATCATCCGGGTGCGGAAGCCGGACAGGCCCGCCTCCCGGTACGCCTGCTTCGCCAGCCGCTGGTTCTCCGGCTCGATGTCGACGCTCGTCAGCACCCCGTCCCTCGGCATGCCGCGCATCAGCCAGACTCCGGACACGCCGCACCCGGAGCCGACCTCCACGACCGTCCGGGCACCGATCAGCGTCGCGAGGAACCGCAGCGCCGCGCCGCCGGCCGGGCCGATCGGCATCGCGCCGACCTCCGTGCCGCGGCGCCTGGCGTCCAGGAGCGGCTCGTCTTCGGGGAGGAAATCCTCCACATAGGCCCGGGTGGCCTCAATGGCGTCGATGGCTGCCTCCTCGCGGGACCCCCGCATGGCTCATGCTGGAAAGACCATATCGTTGACAGGGAACCAACTGGAGTTTCAGCGCGTTGTAACCAGCGCAAGCGCAAGCACCGAGTCGGTCCAGAACCGCCCCAGCCCAGGCGAGACCGTGCCGTTCCAAGGCGAGAGCCTTGGCTCACGAGAGAGGAACAGCCCGGCACCATGGGAGTCGCAGCACTCAGTTTCAGAAGCGCTGTGGGGGTCGGCCCCAGGCAGGGGCTCGGGAACGCCGCTCGCACCCGCGAGAACGCCCCCGAGGCCGAGTGGGCACCGCCGTCCTGGGACGAGGTCGTCCGCGAGCATTCGGCCCGCGTCTACCGGCTCGCCTACCGCCTCACCGGTAACCAGCACGACGCCGAGGACCTCACGCAGGAGGTCTTCGTCCGCGTGTTCCGTTCGCTTTCGAACTACACGCCGGGGACGTTCGAGGGCTGGTTGCACCGCATCACCACGAACCTCTTCCTCGACATGGCGCGGCGCCGCCAGCGCATCCGCTTCGAGGGGCTCGCCGACGACGCCGCCGAGCGCCTCCAGGGCCGCGAGCCGACCCCGGCGCAGGCGTTCGACGACAGCAACTTCGACGCCGACGTCCAGGCCGCGCTCGACGCGCTGGCCCCCGAGTACCGCGCGGCCGTCGTGCTGTGCGACATCGAGGGCCTGTCCTACGAGGAGATCTCCGCGACCCTCGGGGTCAAGCTCGGCACCGTGCGCAGCCGCATCCACCGGGGGCGGGCGCAGCTGCGGGCCGCGCTGGAGCACCGGGCGCCCACCCGGCGCCGGCCGGGGACCCGGAACGACTACCAGACCGCGCTCGCCGAGGACGAGGGGGCCGCACGCGATGCGGAGGTCCTGGACGGGGCGCCTCGGGAGCGGCACGCGGCGGGCGGCGTCAGGCCGCTGCCGGAGGGCGTGTAAAGCCGTACTTGCCGCGCGCGGGCGGGACCGCGCGCCTGACCGAACGGAACCGACGGAGGCGGCGTGAGTTGTCTGGGGGAGCGTCTGACCGCTCTGGTCGACGGTGAGCTGGGGCATGAGGAGCGCGAACGCGCCCTCGCCCATCTCGCGGGATGCGCCCGCTGCCGGGACGAGGCGGACCAGATGCGCCGGCTCAAGGGACGGCTGCGGGGGCTGTCCGGGATGCCCGCCTCGGACGGCACCGACGACCTCCCGTCCGGCGACTTCCTGAGCCGGCTGCGTTCCCTGCCCGCGTCCACGGGCCTTCCCGCCGAGTCCGCCTCCTCGTCCGCGTCCGGCGGCGCACCGCCGGAGTCCGCCGCGCCCACCGGAACCCCGGCGCGGCGCCCGTCCCGGCCCCTTCGATCATCGACGCGCCCCGTCCGGCCCGCTTCCGCCGGGCGCCCGCGCGACACCCGCCCGGCCGGGCACGCCGCCGCCATCGGCGCGCAGCCCCGGCGCCGCTACCTGGTCGTGGGCGCCGCCACCCTGTTCCTAGGCCTCGGCACCGCCTCCTACGTCGCGGGCGGGCGGCAGGACGCCCCGGCCGTCACCCCCGCGTTCGACCGGTTCGCCGTCGAGCACGCGCTCACGTCCGGTGACGCGCCGATGACGGACCCGCTCACCGACCCGGTCAACCAGGTCCAGGTCTCCCCGGGGCCGTGACCGCGCCGACCGCGCCGGGCCGCCCCCGGAGGCCCTCCGGGGACGGCCCCGCCGATCGGCGCGCCCGGCGCAGCGCGGTGCTGGCCGGCGGGCTCGCGGGCGCTCTCGCGCTGGCGGGCGCGCTTCCCGGCGACCCCGCCGCCGCGCGCGGCGCCCGCAGCGATCCGGGCGCCGTCGGCCTGCTGCGCGCCGCCGCCGACGCGGCCCGCCGCGTCCCCTACGAGGGCCGGCGGTTCCTCACCACCCGGAACCGCGGCCGGGCCGTCACGTCGCGCGTCGCCGTCTCGCACACGCCCGGCGGGGGCGTCCGGTACCGGTCCGGGACGACCGGGGAGGCGTACCGCGCCGACTCCGCCGCCGGCGACACGACCGGCTTCACCCCCGCGACGCTGACGCTGCTGACCCGCAACTACTCGGTGGTCCGCGCCGCGGACGCGTCGGTCTGCGGCCGGTCCGCCCGCGTCGTGGAGGCGCGCCGGGCGGACGGAAGCCCCGCCGGGCGTTTCTGGATCGACCGCGAGACCGGGCTGATGCTGCACCGCGAGCTGATCGACGCCACCGGCCGCCCGGTGATCGCCACCGGCTTCACCGAGATCAGCTTCACACCGGCGGCGGAGCCGGTCACGCTGGCCCGGCCGCGCGGGGGGCCGTCCCGCTTCCCCGGGTCCAGTGCGGACGGGCCCGTCGAGAACGCCGGCGTCCAGGACACCGTGAGCCCGTGGGGAGAGGCGCTCGACCGGACCGTCCTCGCCGGTCTCCGCCACCGGGGCTGGCCCGTTCCCGAGGGCCTGCCGGGCCGGCTCGCCCTCTACGACGCCCGTCGGGAGAGCGGCGGCGGCGCCCTTCACCTCAGCTACTCCGACGGCCTCGCCGCCGTCTCGGTGTTCGTGCAGCGCGGCAGCCTGGACGAACGCGGTCTGACGGGCTGGCAGAAGACCGTCCGCAGGGGCCGGACGGTGTTCCGCCGCGAGTCCCTGCGGCACTGGGCGGTGTCCGCCGGGAACGGCTACGTCTACACCGTCGTGACGGACGCGCCGCAGAGCACGGCCGTGGCGGTGGCGGTGAGCATGCCGCGCGACTCCGCCCCGTTCTGGACCAGGCTGTCCCGGGGTGCCCGCCGCCTCGCATCGAAGGCGAATCCTTTCGATTAAGGCGAGATGAGAGTAATTGGCATTTGGTCTTATGCTCGCCACATGCCTTACGGGGCAGCATGAGCACGGATAACGAGGACCATGCTCGGTAGGAGAGATGGGGATGACGGAAGACAACCGCGGCCCGAGCGGGGCGCCGTCGGAGGACGACGAGGTCGCCTCCGGCCAGGAGCCTGAGCGGCAGGAGGCGGCGGCTCCTCCCGAGACGGTGACCGATCGGGAGATCCCCCTGGAGCAGCCGGCGGACGACCCCGAGCCCGGGCAGGGCTCCCCGGCCGACGCGGTCGACGACCCCGAGCCGGATGCCGCCGACGAGGCCGAGCCGGAGCCCGCCCGCGACCCGGGCGAGGACGGGGACCGCCTGGTGGCCGGGGGATTCGCGCCGCCGGACTCGCTCGGCGGCCCGCCCGACACCAGCGAGGACGTACTGTCCGGCACCGACATGGGGCCGCAGGAGCTGCCGCTGCAGGAGGTCGCGTCGCACGACATGCCGCAGCCCCCGCCGCCCGTCCAGCTCGACAAGCCGCCGGTGGACACCCCCGACGACCGTCACCGCCCCGGGTTCGTCCCGCACAACCAGGACCCGCGGGCCGCGCAGGGGGCCCCGTACGGGGGCTGGCCGCAGCACTCCCACCAGGGCCCGCCGCCGCCCGCGCCCGGCCGCCCGCCGATGGGCCCGCCGCCCGCGCCGCCGGGCCCGCCGCCGCCGGGCGGTCCCCGGCCCATGGCCGGTTTCGGGATGCCGCCCGGCGGCGCCGGGCCCAACTGGGCGCCCGTCCCGGCGCTCCCGCCGTCGTCGCGCGGCGGCCCGGGCCTCGGGCTCCTCGCCGTCGTCGCGCTGATCGTCGCGCTCGTCGCCGGCGCCGTCGGCGCCGGGATCGGCGTCATCGCGACCGGCGACGACAATGGCGGCTCGGTCAGCCTCGGCGGCAGCGACAGCAACGACACCAAGGTGCAGAACCGCCCGCCCGACTCGGTCGCGGGCGTCGCGCAGCGGGTGCTGCCGAGCGTCGTGATGATCCGCGTCCAGTCCTCGCAGGGCGAGGTGGGCGGCACCGGCTTCATCGTCAACGGCGGCTACGTCATCACCAACAACCACGTCGTCGCGGGCACCGGCGGTTCCGGGCAGATCCAGATCGTCTTCAACGACAAGAAGACGCTGCCCGCCACAGTCAAGGGCGCCGACCCGAGCTCGGACGTGGCCGTGCTGAAGCCCGAGGGCCAGCACTCGCTGCCCCCGCTGGCCGTCGGCGACTCCAGCGCCATCGCCGTCGGCGACCCGGTGATCGCGATCGGCTCGCCGCTCGGCCTGCAGGGCTCGGTCACGACCGGCATCGTCAGCTCGCTGAACCGGGCCGTGCCGACGCAGGGCGAGGGCGGCGCCGACGCGTCCTACCTCAACGCCATCCAGACCGACGCCGCGATCAACCCCGGCAACTCGGGCGGCCCGCTGGTGGACGCCAAGGGCCGCGTGATCGGCATCAACACCGCGATCGCCACGCTCGGCGGCCAGTCGCTCGGCGGCGAGCAGCAGAGCGGCAGCATCGGCCTCGGCTTCGCGATCCCGATCAACCAGGGCAAGCGGGTCGCCGAGGAGATCATCCGGAGCGGGACCGTGAAGCAGGCCAAGCTCGGCGTGCTGCCCGACCCGCGCTACCAGGAGGGCGGCGCCCGGATCATGCCGCAGCCGGTCAACGGGCAGGACCCGGTGACCAAGGGCGGCCCGGCCGACAAGGCCGGCCTGAAGCCCGGCGACGTGATCACCAAGGTCGACGACAAGCCGATCGAGGACGCCACCGACCTGATCGCGCAGATCCGCAGCCGCGCCCCCGGCGACCGCGTCAAGATCACCTACCAGCGGGGCGGCAAGGAGAGCACGGCCGAGGTCACGCTCGGCGCCGACTAGACCGGCCCGAGGCGCGGGGGGCGTCCCCGTACGAAGGGCACGAATGTTCAGTCCTGGTTCATCCGGGCTGGGGATACGCTAAAGGGACCGGCCCGCCGCAGGGCCGGTCCCCTTGGCTGTGTGGAGGACGGGTTGTTCGACGTCGGACTCGGTGAGATGGCGGTGCTCGTCGTCCTCGCCCTGGTCATCTTCGGGGACAAACTGCCGCAGGTCGCCGGGCAGGCCGGCCGCATGCTGCGGCAGTTCCGCGAGATGGCCAACACCGCCAAGGCCGACCTGCAGGAAGGGCTCGGGCCCGAGTTCAAGGACTTCGACCTCAACGACCTGAACCCGAAGACGTTCGTCCGCAAGCACCTGCTTGAGGACGACGACACCTTCCTGAAGAACGACTCCGGTCTCTTCGACGACGAGCCCTCATACGCCACCACGGCCGCCGACCTGGACCACGGCGAAAAGCCCCCGTACGACAACGAGGCGACCTGATCGAGATGTGAGAAGGCCCCGCCGGACGCGTCCGGCGGGGCCTTGTCCGTCGTGTGTTACCGGCCCTTGGGGCTGATGCCCAGGGACATGCCGGCCAGGCCTCGGGAGCGGCCGCCGAGTTTGTCGGCGATGGTGCGGAGTTCCTTGGCGGCGCCGGCGTCCGGGTCGGAGAGCACCAGGGGGACGCCGTTGTCGCCGCCCTCGCGCAGGCGCGGATCGATCTGCACCTGGCCGAGCATCGGGACGCGGGTCCCGAGCGTCTTCGTCAGCGCGTCCGCGACCGTCCGGCCGCCGCCCTCGCCGAAGATGTGCTGCTGCTCACCGCAGTGCGGGCAGGTCAGGTAGGACATGTTCTCGATCACACCGACGACCTGCTGGTGGGTCTGCGCGGCGATCGCGCCGGCCCGCTCGGCCACCTCGGCGGCGGCCTGCTGCGGCGTGGTGACGACGAGGATCTCCGCGGACGGCAGCAGCTGCGCGACGGAGATCGCGATGTCGCCGGTGCCGGGCGGCAGGTCCATCAGCAGGATGTCGAGGTCGCCCCAGTAGACGTCCGCGAGGAACTGCTGGAGCGCCCGGTGCAGCATCGGCCCGCGCCACACGACCGGCTGGTTCCCGGCGGTGAACATGCCGACCGAGATCACCTTCACGTCGTGCGCGGACGGCGGCATGATCATGTCTTCGACCTTGGTGGGCGGGCTGTCCACGCCCAGCATCCGCGGCACCGAGTGGCCGTAGATGTCGGCGTCCACGACCCCGACCTTGCGGCCCTGCGCGGCCAGCGCGGCGGCCAGGTTCACCGTCACCGACGACTTGCCGACGCCGCCCTTGCCGCTCGCCACCGCGTACACCTTGGTCAGCGAGTTCGGCCGGGCGAACGGGATCTCCTTGGCGGGCTGCCCGCCGCGGAGCTTTGTCTGCAGCTCCTTGCGCTGCTCCTCGCTCATCACGTCGAGGTCGACGCGCACCGAGGACACCCCGTCGAGCTTGGCGACGGCCTCCGTGACGTTCTTGGTGATGGTGTCCTTCATCGGACATCCGGCCACGGTCAGGTAGACGCCGACGCGGACGGTGCCGTCCGCGTCGATGTCGACGCTCTTGACCATGTCGAGCTCGGTGATGGGCTTGCGGATCTCAGGATCGAGCACCGTGGCAAGCGCGGCGTTCACCCGCTCGGTCGTCAACTGGGAGGCCATGCGTCCATGGTACGAACCCCGAGGCGATGCTCGCCAATCAGGGTGTCCGTCCTCACACGCCGTGTGCGTCCCCATCGCGCCGGGCGGCCGCCCGGCCGTACCATCGGTCCGTGACAAGCGGTACCCTCTCGGCCGCCGCCGAGCTGATCGCATGGCGGACGATGCTGCGCGCCGAGGCGCAGATCTCCCGCCGGCTGCAGGCCGACCTGCTGGCCCGCCACGACCTCGCGCTCGGCTCCTACGACGTGCTCATGCACCTCGGCGAGGCACCGGACGGGCGGCTGCGGATGAACGACCTGGCCGACCGCGTGCTGCTGTCCCGCAGCGGGCTGACCAGGCTCGTCGACCGGCTGCAGCGGGACGGGCTGGTGATCAGGCAGTCCTGCCCGAGCGACGCCCGCGGGCTGTTCGCCGTCCTGACGGGCCCGGGCCGGGACCGGCTCGCCGAGGCCACCCCCACGTACCGGCAGGGCGTCCGCGACTACGTGCTGAGCAGGCTGGACGAGCCCGACATCCGCACCCTCCGGCACATCCTGGACAAGCTCGCCGACGAGCGGGCTCCCCTCTAGGGGATCGGCTCCTTGGCGTCCAGCTCCCTGAGGATCTGCTGGAGCTCCGAGCGCAGGAAATCGCGGGTCACGACCTCGCTCAGCCCGACCCGCAGCCCGGCGATCTCCCGCGTGAGGTACTCGGTGTCGGCGATGCTCCGGTCGTTGCGGGCCCGGTCCTGCTCGTACTGGACGCGGTCCCGGTCGTCCTGCCGGTTCTGGGCCAGCAGGATCAGCGGCGCCGCGTAGGACGCCTGCAGCGACAGCATCAGCGTCAGGAAGATGAACGGGTACGGGTCGAATTTCAACGCCGGCGGCGCGAACAGGTTCCACACGATCCACACGGCGACGAACACGGTCATGTAGACGATGAACCTGGCCGTCCCGAGGAACCGCGCGATCTGTTCCGACAGCCGCCCGAACGACTCGGGATCGTAGTGCGGGCGCGGCAGGAGCGTCCGGCGGAGCTCCCGCGGCTGGTCGAGGCGCGAGGTCAGCTGGCGTGTCGTCATCATGTCGTCCCCCGGAGAGCCTCTTCCTCGGGATCGGCGGACCCCTCGGTGCTCGCTTCCATCGCGGTCTCCCGCCAGTCCTCGGGCAGCAGGTGGTCGAGGACGTCGTCGATCGTCACCGAGCCGAGCAGATGTCCGGTCTCGTCCACGACGGCGCCCGCGACCAGGTTGTAGGTGGCCAGGAACATCGCGACGGCCTCCAGCGACATGGTGGGCCGCAGCGGGTCCAGCTCGGCGTCCACGATCCCGCTGACCAGCGTCGGCGGCGGCTCCCGCAGCAGCCGCTGGAAGTGCACGGTGCCGAGGTACCGGCCGGTCGGCGTCGCGGTCGGCGGCCGGCACACGTACACCTGCGCGGCCAGCGCCGGGTTCAGGTCGGGGTTGCGGATCAGCGCGAGCGCCTCGGCGACCGTCGCGTCCGGCGCGACGATCACCGGATCGGTCGTCATCAGCCCGCCCGCCGACTGGTCGGCGTAGGTGAGCAGCCGCCGCACCGGCGCCGCGTCCTGCGGCTCCATCAGCGTCAGCAGCCGCTCCCGCTGCTCGGTCGGCAGCTCCCCGAGCAGGTCGGCGGCGTCGTCCGGGCCCATGGCCTCCAGGACGTCGGCGGCCCGGTCCACGCCGAGCTTGCCGAGGATCTCGACCTGGTCGTCCTCGGGCAGCTCCTCCAGGACGTCCGCGAGCCGCTCGTCGTCCAGCGCGACCGCGACCTCGGTGCGGCGCTTCTCGGGCAGCTCGTGCACGATGTTGGCGAGGTCGGCGGGCTTCATCCGCTCGAACGCGGCGATCAGCCCGGCGGCGCCCTGCCCGTGCTCGACGGCGGAGAACCCCTCCACGGCGTCCCAGTCCACGACCAGGCTCTCCCCGCGTTTGCGCAGGCCCCGGCCGGTGCGGCGGCGGACGGCGACCTTGGTGACATGCCAGTCGCGGGTCCGGGTCGGCTCCATCGCCACGTCCAGGACGGAGACCTGCTCGCCGTCGTCGCGGAACCGGACCGTCCGGTCCAGCATCTCGGCGATGACCAGGGTCTCCGACTCGCGTTTCTGGAACCGGCGCACGTTCAGCCGCCCGTCGAAGATGACCGCGTCCGCCTCGATCACCGTCACGCGGGTGATCGGCAGGAACACCGCGCGGCGGGACGCGACCTCCACCACCAGCCCGAGCACCCGCGGCGGCCGCGGCGCCAGGCGCAGCGCGACCACGACATCGCGCACCCGGCCGACCTGGTCGCCCGCCGGGTCGAAGACCGCGATGCCCGCGAGCCGGGCGATGAACACCCGTGTCGGAGCTCCGCTCATGGCCAGGACACTACCCATGATCTCCCGCCTGATCCGGACCGGTATGTCACATCGCGCCCGCCCCTCCCGTCCTGGTGGCGAGAGGGACATGAAAGGGTTGATGACCGTGAGCGAAGCGTTCGAGGAACCTTTCGAGGAGCACCGGAACCTGCTCTTCGCGGTGGCCTACCGGATGCTGGGCACCGCGGCGGACGCCGAGGACGCCGTGCAGGACGCCTGGCTGCGCTGGTCGGCGGCCGACCGGTCCGGCGTGGCCGACCCCAAGGCGTACCTCGTCCGGATCACCACCAACGTCGCGCTCGACCGGCTGCGCTCGGCGCAGGTCCGGCGCGAGACGTACGTGGGACCGTGGCTGCCCGAGCCGATGCTGACCTCCCCGGACGTCGCCGAGGACGCCGAGCTGTCGGAGTCGGTGTCGATGGCGATGCTGGTCGTCCTGGAGACGCTGAGCCCCCTCGAACGCGCCGTGTTCGTCCTCAAGGAGGTCTTCGGCTACCCCTACGCCGAGATCGCGAAGGCGCTGGACCGCTCCGAGGTGTCGGTGCGGCAGCTCGGCACCCGCGCCCGCAAGCACGTGGAGGCGCGGCGGCCCCGCTTCGAGGCGGGCGGCGCCGAGCGGCGCGAGGTCACCGACCGCTTCCTGGACGCGGTCCTCGGCGGCGACATCAACCGGCTCATGGAGGTCCTCGCCCCCGACGTCGCGCTCTGGACGGACGGCGGCGGCAAGGTCAGGGCGGCGCGGCGGATCATCCACGGCTCCGACAAGGTCGGCCGCTGGCTCACCGGCATCTCCCGCCAGCCCTACGCGGGCGTCGAACCGGCCGACATGCTGATCCGGCGGGTCGACATCAACGGCGAACCGGCCCTCGTCGTGGACGGCCCGAACGGCCCGATCAGCACGGTCACCGTGGATCTCGACGACACGGGCCGCGTCCAGGCGATCCACCTCGTCGCCAACCCCGACAAGCTCCGCTCCATCGCCGAGGGGCGCGAACTCCCGATGTGACGGCTATCTACCGGTCGACGGCGCGGCGCTTGCCGCCGAACAGGCGCGGGGGCGGGCCCGCCGTCGTCGCGGGGGTCGGCACGGGCCGGACGGTCGCATACCCCTCCGACGCCTCGACCACCTCGTCGGTGGGGGTGAGCCGGATGATCCACGACTCGGTGGCCCACGCCTCCACCTGGCCCTCGTGGGTGGCCGCGTTGAGGCGCTCCTTGGCGAGGATCGGCGTGACCTCGTCCCACAGCTCGGTGCCGGGCTCGACCTGCTCGGCCTCGGCGACGAACGAGACGAGCCGGCCGCCCTTGTCCTTGCTGCGCAGGATCACCGTCACGTGCGCCGACTCCGGCAGGCCGGGAAGCGGCTGCTCGCCCTCCCCGCCGGTCAGCACATAGGCGGAACCGTCGTGCCACACGTGCCAGGCGGCGCGCGGCTGCGGCAGGCCGGGCAGGTCCAGCCACAGCAGCCCCGACTTCTTGGCCGCCTCCTCCACCAGCGCCCTGTTCAGACCCATGCCCCGAGGGTCTCACACCCGCTGGATAGCATCCGGGCCATGCGCTCTCGACGTACCACCCTCGCCGTCCCCGGCAGCAATCCCCGCTTCATCGAGAAGGCGCAGGAGCTTCCCGCCGACGAGATCTTCCTCGACCTGGAGGACGCCGTCGCGCCGTCCGCCAAGGAGGACGCGCGCGGGACCGTCGTCGCCGCGCTCAACGACGGCGACTGGACGGGCAAGACCCGGGTGGTGCGCGTCAACGACCTGGAGACCCCCTGGGCCTACCGGGACGTGATCGAGGTCGTCGAGGGCGCCGGCGCCCGGCTCGACGCGATCATGCTGCCCAAGGTGCCGGACGCGACCCACGTCCAGTGGCTCGACCGGCTCCTCACCCAGATCGAGCGGGCGACGGGCCTCCCCGCCGGCCGGATCGGCATCGAGGCGCAGATCGAGGACGCCCGCGGCATGGTGAACATCGACGCGATCGCCGCGTCCTCGCCCCGGCTGGAGTCCCTCGTCCTCGGCCCCGGCGACCTCATGGCCTCGCTCAACATGAAGACCCTGGTGGTCGGTGAGCAGCCGCCCGGCTACACCGAGGGAGACGCCTACCACTACATCCTGATGCGGATCCTGATGGCCGCCCGCGCCAACGATCTGCAGGCGATCGACGGCCCCTACTTCAACGTCCGCGACGTGGACGCCTTCACCCGCGTCGCGCGGCGCTCCGCCGCGCTCGGCTTCGACGGCAAGTGGGTGCTGCACCCGTCCCAGATCGACGCGGGGAACGCGGTGTTCTCCCCGTCCCAGGACGACTACGACCACGCCGAGCTGATCCTGGACGCCTACGAGCACTCCCTGGGCGAGGGCCGCGGCGCCGCCCGCCTCGGCGACGAGATGATCGACGAGGCGTCCCGCAAGATGGCGCTCGTCATCGCCGCCAAGGGCCGCGCCGCGGGGTTGACGCGCAGGAAGCGCTTCGACGCGCCCGGGAACTGAACGCCCCGTACGATTCGTACCACCTACGCGAACGTTTCCGGGAGGGGTCACACGTGTCAGAGCCAGGGGAAACCAACGGCTGGGCTCCGCTGGACCCTGATCTCGACCGCGAGCCGCCGGCGGATCCGCCCCCGCCCGCCCCAGCACACCCCGGCGCCCCCGGACACCCCCACGGCCGGCCGCAGCCCTATGGCGAGCCGCAGCCTTACGGCCAGGCGCAGCCTTACGGCAGTCCGCAGGGATACGCCCAGCCTTACGGTCAGCCGCAGGCCCACGGCCAGCCGCCTTATGGCGAGCAGCCGCCTGGCGAGCAGGAGTCCGCCAGCAGTCCGCAGGGATATGCCCAGCCCTACGGTCAGCCGCAGGCCCATGGTCAGCCGCCTTATGGCGAGCAGGAGCCCGTCGGTACTCCGCAGGGATATGCCCAGCCCTACGGCCGGCCGCAGCCTTACAACCAGCCGCAGCCCTATGGCCAGCCGCCCTACGGCCAGCAGCCTTACGGGGGGCAGCGGCCGTACGACCCGGCGCAAGGTTATGGGCACCCTCCGGGGCCGTACGGGCCGGGGCCTTATGGCGGCGGGTACGGGGCGCCGCCCGTCAAGCGGCCGTGGACGGTGGAGTCGCCGAAGGGGGTCCCGTTCCACCGGCTGGCGCGCAACGAGGTGCACCGGTGGTGGCGGCCGCTGGTGGGGAGCCTCGGGATCGTCGTCGTGGGGATGGTCCTGGCGATCGGCGTGATGGTCATCGGGACCGTCGTCCGGCTGGTGGTCACCGGCGACGTCCCGGACACGTCCGGCACCGACGTCGACTCGATCTTCGGTGACGAGACCGCCGACCTGGCGTTCAACCTCGGGTCGCTGGCGCTGTTCCTGCCGGTGGTGCTGCTCGCGGCGTGGGGCGTCCAGCGGCGGCGTCCGGGGACGCTGTCGTCGGTCGCCGGGCGGCTGCGCCGGCGCTGGATGCTGGTCTGCTCCGGCCTCGCGATCCTGTACTGCGCCGTGTCCTACGGGGCGTCGCTCATCGCGGCCGCCACGCTGGACGACCAGTCCGGCGGCGACGACCACTGGGTGGGGTGGGGACGGTTCCTGGCCCCGGCCATCGTCATCATCCTGCTGGTGCCGTTCCAGTCGGCGGCGGAGGAGTACGCGTTCCGCGGCTGGATGCTCCAGGCCATGGGCGCCTGCACGCTGGAGAACGCCAGGGGACGCGCCGGCCGCGCGTTCAGCGTCGTCTTCCGCACGCCGTGGCCGGGGATCGTCGTCGGTTCGGCGCTGTTCACGGCCGGGCACGGCTACACGGGCTGGGGGATCCTCGACATCTTCGCCTTCGGCGCGATCGCGGCGTGGCTCGCGGTGCGCACGGGGGGCCTGGAGTCGGGCATCGCCATGCACGTGTTCAACAACCTGATGGCGTTCCTCGGCCCGGCGGCGGTCGGCCAACTCGACATCGAGCAGGGCAGTGTCCCGTGGCAGGTCGTCGTGGCGGACATCATCCCGATGGCGCTGTACGCGGGGGCCGTCGTGCTGGTGGCGCGCAAGATGCGGATCCAGAGGGTCACGGCCGAGGACGAGGTGCCGGTGGCGGCCGCCTCCGAGCCGGAACCCGTCTCATAGGACGCCCCACAGCGCGAGGGCGTCGAGCAGTCCGGGAGTGACCGGGAGTTCGCGCAGGTCGTCCGGGGAGGCCCAGCGCACGTCGGACGCGTCGTCCCCCGCCCGGAGCGTCCCGCCGGCCACGGTCGCCGTGTAGTCGTGGATTTCGTAGGTGACGCCGCCGGGCCCGGGACGCTCCACGGTCCCGGCCGGCGGGCCGACGAGGACGTCCAGGCCGGTCTCCTCCCTCAGTTCGCGGGCGACCGCCGCCGGATCGTCCTCGCCGGGTTCGACGCGTCCGCCCGGAATGGACCACAGGCCTTCGCCGGGCGGGCGCCCGCGCCGCACCAGGAGCAGCCGCCCGTCGCCGTCCCGCACGATCCCGCCCACGCAACGCACTCGCATGACCCCATTTTTCCGCCTGTTTTCCAGGCGGCTACCGGCCCGCGCTTGACGAGCCGTGATGTCGCCGCGCAGGGTGGGTACTCATGAGGGCGGAGCCCACATGCCCGCGATGCGCGGGCCCTCTCAGCGCGCCGAGCCTCTGGTCCAGCGACTGGAGCTGCGGCGTGCACGGCGCCGTACTGCCGAGGCAGCCGTCCAAGCGTCCCGGCCCGGACGGGCTGGCCGCCGTGCTGCGCGACGCGAGAGTCCCCGTCTGGACGCCCTGGCCTCTTCCGCCGGCCTGGCTCGTCACGGGGTTCACCACGGTCGGGGACGATCGTTCCGGCGCGCGGGCGACGGCCGTCGCCGTGTCCGGGCCGGGGCTTCTGCACGGCCCCGCCGACATGGTGCTGATCGCCGAGGAGCCCGGGATCGGGCTCGGCGCCCACTTCGCCGGGCTGGAGGGCGCCGACCCCGGCGAGGCGTTCAACGGGAGCCCGCCGCACGTGAAGCTCGACGTGAGCGGCCCGGCCGCGACGTGCGGCCAGTCCGTGCCGATGTGGGCGGTCGGCGCGCGCCCCGACCGGGCCGTCTACGCGGGGGAGGCGATGGGCAACTGGCTGTGGACGGTCCTGTGGCCGGCCGACGCCGGGGTGCTCATGCTGGAACGGCTGACCCTCCTCGACCTCCGCGAGCCGGGAATGGAACTCGATCTCCCCTACGGCGCCCACAGCCCGCGCCTCGACGCGTGACCGTCCCTTGACTCCGTGGCCCCTTGATGCTGTGCCCCTTGACGGCTGGGCCGCTTGATATGAAGGGGCCATGCGGATCGATCTGCACTGCCACAGCCACGCGTCCGACGGCACCCGTCCGCCCGCGGAGGTCGTCCGGCGGGCGCGGCGGAACGGGGTGGACGTCCTCGCCCTCACCGACCACGACACCGTCACCGGATGGGACGAGGCCGCCGGCGCGCTGCCGGACGGCCTGACGCTCGTCCCCGGCATCGAGCTGTCATGCAAGCAGGACGGCCGGAGCCTCCACCTCCTCGGCTACCTGTTCGACCCCGCCGAGCCCGCGCTGGCCGCCGAGCTGGCCCGGGTCCGCGACGACCGGGTGATCAGGGCGCGGGGCATGGTGGACCGGCTCCGTGAACTGGGCGTGGACGTCACGTGGGGCATGGTCCGCGCGCTGGCCAGGGGCGAGGCGGTCGGGCGCCCGCACATCGCGCGGGCCATGGTCGAGGCCGGTGCGATCGAGGCGCCGGAGGAGGCGTTCACGCCGCAGTGGATCGCGCAGGGCGGCCGCGCCCACGTCGAGCGGTACGCGCTCGACCCGGCACGGGCGGTCGGGCTGGTCCGCGCGGCCGGGGGAGTGTGCGTGCTGGCGCACCCGCGGGCGCGCCGCCGCGGATACGTCTTCGGGGACGAGGTGATCGAGGGCCTCGCCGCCGCCGGGCTCGCCGGGGTCGAGATCGACCACCCCGACCACGCCCCCGAGGACCGCGCCCGGCTGCGCGACCTCGCCGCCGGGCTCGGCCTGGTCGGGACCGGGTCCAGCGACGACCACGGGGCGCTGACCGGCGACCGGATCGGTGCCGAGACGACCGCGCCGGACGCCTTCGAGACGCTGCTCGCGGCCGCGACCGGCGGTGATCTCCGTCTGCCCGATGGGCGCCGAGAATCACGGTAGGGTGCGAAGTGTGGACGCGCGCATCGAACAGGTGGTGACGTCGGGGACGCTGACCCTCGACGACACCGAGTACGACGTCGAGAGCAACACCTACATCGTCGGCGACGACGACGAGGTCATCGTGATCGACCCGGCGTACGACGCCGAGGCCATCCTCAAGGAGGTCGGTGACCGCGAGGTCATGGCCGTCCTGCTGACCGACGGCAACGAGCACCACCTCAACGTGGTCTTGGAGGTCGCCGCCGCCGGCGAGGAGGAAGAGGAGAACTGGGCGCCGATCGCGCTGCACCGCGCCGACCGGCTGCTGTGGCGCGACTACTTCGGCCGCCTCGCCAAGGAGGAGGAGGACGAGGACGATGCCAAGGCGCTGCGGTCCCTCGAACCCGACATCTGGCTGGAGGACGGCGGCGTCTTCGAGATCGGCGAGGCGCAGCTGGAGATCCTGCACACCCCGGGCAACACGCCCGGCAGCGTCTGCGTGATCAGCGAGCAGCTCGGCCTGCTGTTCTCCGGCGACACCCTGCACCGCGGCCGTCCCGGCTCCATCGGCGGCGTCTACGAGGACCTGCGCAAGCAGCTCAACTCGATCGGCGCGCTGCTGACCCCGCTGCCGAAGGACCTGCGGATCCTCCCCGCCCAGGGCGACGAGACCACGGTCGGCGACGAGGACTCCCGCTGGGAGAGCTGGGGCTCCCTGGCGCAGGAAGACTGACCGGGGACGCCGAGCGTGGGTGCTGAGCAGCTGGGCTTCGACGGGATGCCCCAGCGGCTGTACGCGTGCACGCCGTCGAGGCTGAACACCTGGCTGGACTGCCCGCGCCGCTACCGGATGACGTACCTCGATCGTCCGATGCCGCCGAAGGGGCCGCGGTGGGCGCACAACAGCGTCGGCGTGAGCGTGCACAACGCGCTCGCCGGCTGGTGGCGGCTGCCCGTCCGCGAGCGCACGCCCGAGGCCGCCGGGACCCTGCTGGCCCGCGGCTGGCTGACGGACGGGTTCCGGGACGAGGCCCAGTCCGCCGAGTGGCGGGAGCGCGCCCGCGAGATGACCGAACGGTACGCCGCCGGTCTCGATCCCCACGACGAGCCGCTCGGCGTCGAACGCACGGTGGCGACCCGCACCGACCGGATCGCCGTGTCCGGGCGCATCGACCGGCTGGACGCGCGCGGCCCCGAGCTCGTCGTCGTCGACTACAAGACGGGACGGCACGTCCTGACCGCCGACGACGCGCGCGGCTCGCTCGCCATGGCGATCTACGCGGTGGCGGCGTCCCGCGTCCTGCGCCGCCCGTGCCGCCGCGTCGAGCTGCACCACCTGCCGTCGGGCGAGGTCGCGGTGTGGGAGCACACCGAGGAGTCGCTCGCCCGGCACATGCGCCGCGCCGAACAGATCGCCGCCGAGGCGTCCGCCGCCGACGAGGCTTACAAAGCCCTTCCGGGGGGTGTGGGGGGTCGTCCCCCCACAGGGAATCCGGCCCTTCCGGGGGGTGTGGGGGGTCGTCCCCCCACAGGGAATCCGGCCCTTCCGGGGGGCGGTGTTCCGAAGCCTCGCGCGGCGGAACTCCAGGACGGCGGTGTCGACCACGCCCGGTTCGACGAGCTGTTCCCGCCGCGTCCGGGCAACCTGTGCTCGTGGTGCGACTTCGCCCGCCACTGCCCGGAGGGCCGGGAGGCCGCCCCGCGCAAGGAGCCCTGGGCGGCCCTTCCCGTCGACGTCGGCTAGGCCGGGGCGAGGGCCCGCTGACCGGGCCAGCGGCGCGGGTCGCGCAGGCCGTAGAGCCCCTTGCCGAGGTCGTATCCCTCCGCCGCGAGCCGCTGCCTCGACCGTTCGAGCATGTCGCGGGTGTTCTTGGCGAACGCGTAGTCGTGCAGCCGCTCCGGCACGGAGTTCAGCGCGAGCCGGAACGACCTCAGCGCCGCCGTCACCGCGGGCCGCGGCACCTCGGGCAGCACCCCGTACATGCGGCGGGCCCAGTCCGGCAGCGTGTAGTAGCAGAGCGCCCCGAACGGGAAGTAGCCCGGCTTTCCCGGCGCGAGGAACCGCAGGTTCTCCGGCATGGTGGGCCACATCAGGAACCGGACGGTCTCCGCCGCCTCCTCGGTGACCCGCAGCCGGGGACGCATGTCGGCGAAGAACGCCTCCATGTCCGCGACGCTGCCCGGGACGTCCTCGGCGTGGAGGCCGACGAGCGTCGCCGACCAGCGCTGCTCGTCCAGGTACCGGTCGGCCATGGCGCCGGTCAGCGGGAGTCCTGCCCGGCGCGCCACCTCCAGGTAGGAGTAGACCTCGGCGCAGTGCACCCAGAGCAGCAGTTCGGGCTGGTCGAGCCGTTCCTTCCTGCCGGTGTCGTGGTTCAGGATGCGCAGGCTCCGGTGGATCTCCCGCACCCGGTAGGCGGCCTCCTCGACCTCTTCGGGGCTGCCGAACGTCCCCAGGCCGACGAAGTCGGAGGTGCGCTGGAGCCGGCCGAACGGGTCCTCGCGGAAGTTGGAGTTCTGCCAGACACCCCACATGGCCATGGGGTGCAGCGCCTGAAGCATGAGGCTGCGCACCCCGCCGACCCACATGGACCGGTCGATGTGCACGCGCCACGTGACGCTTTCGGGGGGCTGGACGGTCGCGGGCAAAATCTCACACCTCACCAGTCGTTGTGCAACAAACTGGAGTAAGTGTCTCATTACATGAAGGCGGCCGCCAGATCGGCCCCCGGTTCCGGCAACGACTGCTCGGCCCAGATCGTCTTGCCCGTGGTGGTCTGCCGCGTCCCCCACCGCTGGGTGAGCTGGGCGACGAGCAGCAGGCCGCGGCCGCCCTCGTCGTAGACGTGCGCACGGCGCAGGTGCGGCGAGGTGGTGTTGGCGTCCGACACCTCGCATATCAGCGTGCGGTCGCGGATCAGCCGCAGCCGGATGGGCGGATCGCCGTACCGGATCGCGTTCGTGACCAGCTCGCTGACGATCAGCTCGGTGACGAACCCGGTCTCGATCAGCCCCCAGTCCTCCAGCTGCGCGAGGACGTTCTTGCGGACGGCGCCGACCTCCGCGGGATCGGGCGGAACGTCCCAGGTGGCGACCTGATCGGCGCCCAGGGCGCGGGTCCGGGCGAGCAGCAGCGCCACGTCGTCGCCGGACCGTCCCGGCAGCAGCGCGCCCAGCACGGTGTCGCACACGTCGTCCAGCGAGCCGCCGGAAGCGGCCAGTGCCCCGCACAGGTCTTCGATGCCACGGTCGATGTCCTGGTCACGGCCCTCGACGAGCCCGTCGGTGTAGAGGGCGAGCAGGGAGCCCTCGGGCAGTTCGAGCCGCGTCGACTCGAAGGGCAGGCCACCGATGCCGAGCGGGGGTCCGGGGGACATCTCGACGAGCCGCACGGTGCCGTCGGGCAGCAGCAGGGCGGGCGGGGGGTGCCCGGCGCTCGCCAGGGCGAGGCCGCGCGAGATGGGGTCGTAGATCGCGTACAGGCAGGTCGCGCCCATTTCCGCGACGTCCTCGTCGCGGTTCTCGTCCGTCGCCAGGTGGACCACCAGGTCGTCGACGTAGGTGAGGAGTTCGTCCGGCGGCAGGTCGACGTCGGCGAGGGTCCGCACCGCCGTGCGCAGGCGCCCCATGGTCGCCGAGGAGTGGATGCCGTGCCCCACCACGTCACCGACGACCAGGGCGACCCGGCATCCCGACAGCGGTATGACGTCGAACCAGTCGCCGCCGATGCCCGCCAGGGAACCGGCCGGGAGATACCGGTGGGCCACCTCCACCGCGGCCTGCCCGGGCAGCTGCTGGGGCAGCAGGCTGTGCTGGAGAGTCAGCGCGGTCGACCGCTCGCGGGTGAATCGCCGGGCGTTGTCCACGCATACGGCGGCCCGGCTCGCCAGTTCCTCCGCGAGCGCGACATCGTCGCGGGCGAAGGACTCCGGGCGCAGGGCGCGGACCAAGACCGCGACTCCGAGCGTGGTCCCGCGGGCCCGCAGCGGCACCGCCAGCAGCGAGTGGACGGGAACGTCGAGCTCATGGATCTTGGCCGCCCGTGCCGCGTGCTCCGACATCCACCGGTCGAAGTCCGGTTCCCCCGCCCCGCTGAGCACCGGGCGCCCGTCCGCCAGCGACCGGGCGGGCGGTGAGAACGGCGGGTAGGAGTCCATCTCGCCCAGCCCGATGACGGCCTCCGGCGTGCCCGCGGTTCCGGACAGGTGCGCGACCCGGCGCAGCGCGAGGCCGGGACGTGCCGCCGCCGCCTCGGGAGGGTCCGGTACGTCCGGCGTCAGCACCCAGTCGAGCAGATCGACGCTGGCGAAGTCGGCGAAGCGCGGAACGGCCAGCCCCACCAGTTCCTCAGTGGTCCGGACCACGTCCAGGGTGGTGCCGATGGTCGCCGAGGCCTCGTTCAGCAGGGCCAGCCGCTGCCGGGCCCAGTGCTGCTCGCTGCTGTCGAACGCGGCCAGGCCGACCGCGGCCACCTCGCCCGAGCCGTCGCGGACCGGCCACATCTCGATGTTCCAGGCGTGCTCCCGGATCCCCGAGGGCGCGTGCGTGTAGCTCTCGTAGTGGGAGGGGGTTCCGGATTCGGCCACCTCGCGCAGATGCCGGAGGAAGCCCAGGCTGGTCTGGTCCTCCGGCACGGTGTGCCCGTAGAACCGGCCCGTCAGCGAATCCTCGCCGGCCCCCATGACCTGGCAGGCCACGTCGTTGAGCCGCAGATAGCGCTGGCCGGTGTCGAAGGCGGACATCGAGACGGACGCCTGCTGGAACACCCGCTCGGCCACCGTCGGTTCCGGCCCGCCGGGGGCGGTGGCGGTGACCACGAATCCCTGCGGTTCGCCGTCCCCGCCCAGGACGGGACAGGCCCGCAGGGCCAGTTCGACGGGATGCCCGTCCCGGTGGCGCAGGACGGCCACCCGGGGGAGCGCGCCTGCCGTCCACTCTCCGAGGGGGTCTCCGGCGAACAGCCCGGTCGCGGAGCGGCCCACGACTTCCTCAGCCGAGTACCCCGTCAACCGCTGGGCCGCATCGCTCCATCCGGTCACGATCCCCCGCGCATCGACGATCGCCGTGAAGTCGGCACTCGTCATACAACCCACGATGACCCCCGTGTCGCACGGGGTCAACCCGGCAACACGGCCGCACCTCCGACCCGATGATCTCTCGTGTCAGCGGTGGGCTCGGGCCGGTGCCGCCGACTCCCCGGCCGGCCGGATCACCCATTCTGCAATCGGATTTCTCCGGACGTGCCGCCGAATCTGGACGGCATGGTCGACATTAATGGCCATGTTATTACACTCGGCTTTCTTGTGGTCGCGGCGTGTATGGAGAATGGCCTGCGAAACGGTCAACGGGGCACGCCGCAGGACGGCAGGGCGTAAGTGAGCAAGACCGAGGACAGTGCGGCAGACGGCGGCCGTCCATGGTCTAGAAGTCCGTTCTAAATGCTGCTCCTGGGCCCTTGACGGAGGCTGAGCCGACTTCCTACAGTCGAGTAACTTAGCGATTGATCTTGGAGCGGGCGCGGTCTCCGGCATGGGTTCCGCGCGCTCCGAGAATGGTCGGTCACGGCTTTGCCGCATTTCCTCACCCTCGGGCACCGACGTTTGTTCCGGCATGCCCGAAACGGGGTCCGCGGGAATGCGCAGGCGCATTGGGGTGCATGTGAGTTCTCGAATAGCGATCGTCGGCATGGCGTGCCGGTTCCCGGACGCCTCGTCTCCCGAAGAGCTGTGGGACAACGTCCTGGCCGGGCGGCGGTCGTTCCGCCGCATCCCGTCCCAGCGGGTCAGGCTGGAGGACTACTACAACGCCGACCGGAGTTCCGCCGACCACATCTACATCACCGAGGCGGCGCTGCTGCGCGACTGGGAGTTCGACCGGGTCCGCTTCAAGGTCGCCGGTTCCACCTACCGGAACGCCGACCTGACCCACTGGCTCGCGCTGGAGACGGCGGCCGACGCGCTGGCCGACGCCGGATTCCCCGAGGGCCGCGGCGCGCCCGGCGAGACCACCGGCGTGCTCGTCGGCAACTCCCTCACCGGCGAGGGCATCCGCGCCGCGCAGATGCGGCTGCGCTGGCCCTACGTCCGCCGCGTGGTGGCGGACGCGCTGAAGGGCGACGTCGAGACCGACCGGCTCGCGGCGCTGCTCGCCGACCTGGAGCACTCCTACAAGGCGCCCTTCCCCGTCCCGGACGGCGACTCGCTGGCGGGCGGCCTGTCCAACACGATCGCCGGCCGCATCTGCAACCACTTCGACTTCAACGGCGGCGGCTACGTGGTGGACGGCGCGTGCGCGTCGTCGCTGCTGTCGGTCATCACCGCCTGCAACTCGCTGCTGGCCGGCGACATGGACCTCGCCGTCGCGGGCGGCGTGGACATCAGCGTCGACGCCACCGAGCTGATCGGCTTCTCCCGGGCCGGCGCGCTGGCCGTCGAGGAGATGCGCGTCTACGACCAGCGGTCCGCCGGGTTCTGGCCCGGCGAGGGCTGCGGCATGGTCGTGCTGATGCGCGAGGAGGACGCGGTCGCGAAGGGCCACCGCGTGCACGGGTTCATCGACGGGTGGGGCGTGTCGTCCGACGGGGCGGGCGGCATCACCCGCCCGGAGACCGACGGCCAGCGGCTGGCGCTGGACCGCGCCTACCGGCGCGCCGGGTTCGGCCCGGACGAGGTCGCCTACTTCGAGGGGCACGGCACCGGCACGGCCGTCGGCGACGCGGCCGAGCTGGAGACGCTGATCGAGGCGCGCCGCGCGGCCGGCGGGTCCGCGCCGCCCGCCGCGGTCGGCTCGATCAAGGCCAACATCGGGCACACCAAGGCCGCCGCGGGCGTCGCCGGGCTGATCAAGAGCGTCCTGTCGGTGGGCGCGGGCGTGCTGCCGCCGACCACCGGCTGCGAGCGTCCGCACCCGCTGCTGGACGAGGGCCGCGACGCGCTGCGCGTCCTGCGCAAGGGCGAGGCGTGGCCGGACGGCGCGCCGCTCCGCGCGGGCGTCAGCGCCATGGGCTTCGGCGGCATCAACACCCACCTGGTGGTCGAGGCGCCGCGGCCGTCCCGGCGCGTCCGGGTCGGCACCCGCGCCCGAACCCTGATCAACTCGCCGCAGGACGCGGAGCTGTTCACCCTGGACGCCGGTACTCCCGCGGAGCTCGCCGAACGCGCGACCGCGCTGGCCGCCGCGGCGGAGGCGGCGGCCCGGTCGGAGCTGCCCGACCTCGCCGCCCACCTGGCCGGACGGCTGGACCGGCGGCCGTGGCGCGCCGCCGTCGTCGCGAGCACCCCGGCGAAGCTGGCGGACGCCCTCCGCCGCGTCGCCGAGCTGGCCGCCGCGGAGACGCCCCGCCACATCGACCCGGCGTCCGGGGTGTTCGTCGGCGGCCCGGCCGATCCGGCCGGCATCGTGTTCCTGTTCCCCGGCCAGGGCTCGGGGACCCGCTCGGACGGCGGGGCGCTGCGCCGCCGCTTCGAGTCGGTCGACGAGCTGTACGAGACGGCGGCGCTGCCCGCCGGCGCCGACCAGGTGGAGACCGCGGTCGCCCAGCCGCGCATCGCGACCGCGTCCGCCGCGGGGCTGCGGGTGCTCACCGCGCTGGGCGTGGAGGGCCGCGCCGCCGTCGGGCACAGCCTCGGCGAGATCACCGCGCTGCACTGGGCCGACGCCCTCGACGAGGACGCGCTGCTGCGGATCGCGGCGGCGCGCGGCGCGACGATGAGCGAGCTGGCCGAGAGCGACGGCGCCATGGCCGGCATCACCGCGGATGCCGAAACCGTCGCCGCGCTGCTCGCCGGGGAGGACGACGGGGTCGTCATCGCGGGCCACAACGGTCCCCGGCAGACCGTGGTGTCCGGGCCGGCGGACGGGCTGCTGCGGGTCATCGGCCGCGCCACCCGGGCCGGGCTGCGGGCGGTCCGGCTGCCGGTGTCGCACGCGTTCCACTCGCCGCTGGTCGCGCCCGCCGCCGAGGCGTTCGAGGGCCGGCTGCGCGGCGAGCCGCTCGCGCCCGTGCGCCGCCGGGTGTTCTCCACGGTGACCGGCGCGCCGCTGTCCCCGGAGCTGACGCCGGACGAGCTGCGTGACCTGCTGCGCGAGCAGATCACCGCGCCCGTCCTGTTCGCCGAGGCCCTCACCGCCGCCGTCAACGGCGAAGGCACCTCGGGCGCCGACCTGCTCATCGAGGTCGGGCCCGGGCAGGTGCTCACCCAGCTGGCCGGCGAGATCACCGGCGTCCCGGCCGTGGCGACCCGCACCGACGAGGACTCCCTGACCGGGCTGCTCGCCGCGCTCGGCGCCGCGTTCGCCGTCGGCGCGGGCGTCCGCGTCCCGGAACTGTTCGCCGACCGGCTGATCCGGCCGTTCGACCCCGACCGCGAGCCGGCGTTCATCGGCAACTTCTGCGAGATCGTCCCCGAGGTGGACGCCGCGCTGCTCGCCGGCGTCTCGGCGCGTGCCGCCATGCCCGGCGCCGCGTCCGACGGGGGAGTCCCGGGGGACGTGGACACCGACGATCCTCTTCTGCTTCTGCGCACGCTGGTCGCGCGCCGCGCCGAGTTCCCGCTGGAGGCCGTCCAGGCGGACAGCAAGTTCCTGGACGACCTGCACCTCAGCTCCATCGTGGTGTCGGAGCTCGTCGGCGAGGCGATGCGCACGCTGGAGCTGGCCGAGCCTGCCGCTCCCACCGGCTATGCGACCGCGACCCTCGGGCAGGTCGCCGAGACCCTGCGGGAGCTGGTCGCGGGCGGGGCGGCCGGGGCGGAGGACGCCGAGGCCGCCGCCGCGAAGATCGTCCCGCCGGGCGTGGGGCCGTGGGTGCGGGCCTTCGCGGTGGAGCGCCGCGAGGTCCCGGTGCCCGGCCGCTCCGCCCCGCGGGCGGACGGAGCCTGGCAGGTCGTCGGCGACCATCCCGCGGCGGATCCGCTGCGCGCGGCGCTGGAGTCCGCGCGGCTGGGCGACGGCGTGCTGGTGATCGTCCCGTCCGGCGGGGACCGGCTGGCCACGCTGCGGAACGGCGCCGCCGCCGTCCTCGCCGGCAAGGACGTGACGCGCTGCGTCTTCGTCCAGGACGGTCCCGGCGCGGCCGGGTTCGCCAAGACGCTGCACCTGGAGGCGCCCTGGGCGGCGACCACCGTCGTGACCGCCCCGCTGGACGACCCCGCCACCCCGGACCGGGTCGCCGCCGAGGCCGCCGCCACGACCCGGTTCCGCGAGGTGATCCACGACGGCGTCCGCCGCGAGCCCGTGCTGGCGCCGGTCGAGCCGCGCGGCACCGACCTGCCGCTCGGCCCGGACGACGTGCTGCTCGTCACCGGCGGCGGCAAGGGCATCTCCGCCGAATGCGCCCTGGCGCTGGCGCGGGAGAGCGGCGCGAGGCTCGCCCTGGTCGGACGCTCCGACCCGGCGGGCGACGAGGAACTGACCGCCAACCTCGACCGGATGGAGGCCGCCGGCGTCACCGCCCGCTACCTGCGCGCCGACGTCACCGACGCCGCCCGGGTCGCCGCGGCCGTCGCCGCGGCGGAGGCGGACCTCGGCCCGGTCACCGCCGTTCTGCACGGCGCGGGCGGGAACGTCCCGAAGCTGCTGGACGAGCTGACCGACGACGACTACGCCCGCACCATCGACCCCAAGGTCGCCGGTCTGGAGGCCGTCCTCGGCGCCGTCGACACCGCCCGGCTGCGGCTCGTCGTCACCTTCGGCAGCATGACCGGACGCGCCGGGCTGCGCGGCGAGGCCCACTACGCCGTCGCCAACGAATGGCAGAGCGACCTGGTCGAACGGCTCGCCGCCGAGCATCCGCACTGCCGGTTCCGCGCCGTCGAATGGTCGCTGTGGTCGGGCGTCGGCATGGGGGAGCGGCTCGGCTCGGTGGAGAACCTGTCCCGCGCCGGCGTCACCACGATCACCCCCGACCAGGGCGTGGCGATGCTGCGCGACCTCGTCGCCGACCCGGCCGCACCCGTCGTCGCCGTCGTCACCGGGCGGTTCGGCGAGATGCCGACGGTGTCGTTCGGCGCGGGCCGGCTGCCGCTGCTGCGCTTCCTCGAACGGCCCCGGGTGAACTACCCGGGCATCGAGCTGGTCGCCGACGCGGACGTCGGCTGGGGCAGCGACCCCTATCTCGCCGAGCACGTCTTCGGGGGCGGCACCGAGGCCGTCCTGCCCGGGACCGTCGGGATGGAGATCATGGCGCAGGGCGCGGCGGCTCTGCTCGGGTCCGAGGCGGTGCCGGTCCTCACCGACGTGGAGTTCCTGCGGGCGATCGCCGTCCCGGCGGACGCGACGGTCACCGTCCGGGTCGCCGTGCTGCGCACCTCGCCCGGCAGCGTCAGCGCCGTCGTCCGGTGCAGCACCACGAACTTCCAGATGGACCACTTCCGCGCGGTCTGCGAGGCGCCCGGCGGGAAGCCGAAGGGCAGCGGGCTCGTCCGGCCGGAGAGCGCGGCGCTGCCGCCGATGGCGATCGATCCGCAGACCGAGCTGTACGGGCCGATGCTGTTCCACGGGCCCCGGTTCCGGCTGATGGGCGACATCCGGCGGGCGGACGCCAAGCACGTTACCGCCCGGCTGCTGCCCGACACGCGCGTCGACTGGTTCGGCCGGTACCTGCCCGGCCGACTGCTGCTCGGCGATCCGGCCGCCCGCGACGCCTACATGCAGCCGCTCGCGCTGTGCGCCCCGACCGTCCTGGCGATCCCGGCGGGGGTGCGGCGGCTCGTTCCCGGGCCGGCGGCCGGCGCGACGGCCGCCTTCGTCCACGCCCGCTACCGGGTGGAGGACGGCTGCTGGGACATGGACGTCACCGACGAGGACGGTGAGCTGATCGAGACCTGGGAGGGCTTCACGACCCGGATGGTCGAGAAGTTCCCGCTGCCCGCGGGCTGGGTGCCCGCGCTGCTCGGCCCCTACGTGGAGCACGCCCTCGTGGAGTTCGGCCTCGCGGGAAGGGCGATCGTGGACACCGACCCGGAGGGCGCGTCCCGGCGCGAGGCCGCGGAGCTCGCCGTCCGGCGGCTGCTCGGCGGCGACGTCCGGCTGCGGCACCGCCCGGACGGCAAGCCGGAGGCGGGCGGCGGACGGGCCGTGTCGATCTCGCACTGCGCGGGAGTCACCCTCGCGACCAGCACACCCGGCTGCGACCTGGAGCTGGTCACCGCCCGCGACCGCGAGACGTGGGCGGGCCTGCTCGGTCCCGACGGCCTCGCCCTGGCGGAGACGCTGGACGAGGACTTCGACACGGCCGCGACCCGCGTCTGGGCGGCGGGCGAATCGGCGGTCAAGGCCGGCCTGCCCGCCGGCACCCCGTTCACGCTCCACTCCACTCACGAGGACGGATGGGCCGTCCTGGCGGCCGGCGACCATCGCGTGGCCACCATGGCCACCGGCCTCCGTGGCGTCGCCGACCCCGTCGTCCTGGCCGTCCTCACGGAGGACGCCTCGTGAAGGGCTACGAGTACCGGCACATCGTCACCATCGAGGACACCGACCTGCTCGGCAACGTCAACTACGTCAACTACATCAGCTGGCAGGGACGCGCCCGCGAACTGTGCTTGCGCGAGTTCACCCCGGACGTGGTCGCCGGCTTCGGGGACGGCGTCCGGCTGCTCACCGTGAGCTGCCAGTGCGACTACCTGCGGGAGCTGACCATCTTCGACGAGGTCTCGGTCCGGATGACGCTCGGCGAGGTCGGCCAGACGCAGCTGACGATGAAGTTCGAGTACTGGAGGCGGTTGTCGTCTGGTGAGGAGCTCGTCGCCACGGGGGAGCAGCGCGTCGCCTGCGTCCGCGCGGACGCCGACGGCAACATGGCCCCCGCCCGGATCCCCGAGTCGATGCGCCGCCTGATGGACGCCGTGTCGGCGGGCCGCTGAAGAAGGAGACGACCATGGAAGGCGTATCCGCGACGGCCCGCTGGACGGCCGCCGCCCGCGCGGTGGAGACCCGCCGCCCCGACGCCCTGTTCACCGACGACCTCGCCGAGGCGCTCGCCGGTCCCGAGGGTTTCGCCCGCTTCGAACGCTACGACAATCCGGGCACGACCGAGTTCCTCGCGATCCGGACGCGCTGGCTCGACGAGGTCATCGGACGTTCCGCGCGGCCCCAGGTCGTCCTGGTCGCGGCGGGCCTCGACACCCGGTCGGTGCGGCTGGACTGGGCGTCCGGGACCGTCCTGTACGAACTCGACCAGGCCGGCCTCATGGAGTGGAAGGAGAAGCGGCTCGCCGAACTGGACGCCGTCCACCGCTGCGACAGACGCGGCATCGGCACCGACCTGACCGGCCCGTGGGAGGAGACGCTCCGTTCGGCCGGCTGGGACCCGTCCGTCCCCACCCTGTGGATCGCCGAAGGGCTGCTGTTCTACCTGCCGGAACCCGACGCCCGGACTCTGCTGGAGCGGCTCGCGTCTTGTTCGGCGCCCGGCAGCGTCCTGGCCGGCGACCTGATCGCGCACCAGTCGATGATCAGCGAGTTCACCCAGGAGGGGCTGGCGCGCCTGCGCGCGGACGGCTGCCCCTGGCTCTGGGGCACCGACCGCCCCGCGGAGTTCCTGAACTCATGCGGCTGGACGCCCGGCGACCTGCGGCTGCCGGGCGAGGACGGCGCCTCCTTCGGCCGCTGGCCGTGGCCGCCGCTGCCCCGCGACACCCTCGGCTTCCCGATGAACCACCTCTTCACCTGTTGTCTTCAGCGTGGAGGCCCCGTCCCTCAGGGCGGGGAGGAAACGCGGCACGGTGCCGCAGGATGTTCCGCAGGTTCTGTCGGTGGCGGCCGGTAGCTTTCCGGACATGACCCGCTACCGTCTGCAGCTGACGCCCCCGCAGGAGCAGGCGCTCCTGGAGCATTGTGGGCATGCCCGCTTCGTGTGGAATCTGGCGGTGGAGCAGCATGCGTGCTGGCGGCCGGGGCGCGGGCCGGCGCCGGGGTTCGCCGAGCAGTGCCGCCAGCTCACCCAGGCGCGGGCGGAGTACGGGTGGCTGCGGGGCGGGTCGGTGACGGTGCAGCAGCAGGCGCTCAAAGACTTCCACCAAGCCATGGCGAACTTATTCGCAGGCACCCACCGCCGCCCGACTTGGCGCAAGGCCGGACGGCATGAGGGGTTCCGGATCGTGGCGGTCAGACCCGGTGACGTGCGGCGGGTGTCCCGCCGGGCGGGCCAGGTGAAGGTGCCGAAGGTGGGGTGGGTGCGGTTCCGCTGGTCCCGGCCCGTCCCCCATGCGGCCAGATCGTTCCGTGTCACCCGGGACCGGGCGGGCCGGTGGCATGCGGCGTTCGCCGCGGTCCCCGACCCCGTCTCCGCACCCGGCACGGGCAAGGCCGTGGGAGTGGACCGTGGCGTGGCCGTGGCCGCGGCGTTGTCGACCGGTGACCTGCTCGCTGCGCCCGGGCTGCGGGAGACCGAGCGGGCCCGGCTGACACGGCTGTTGCGCAGACTCGCCCGCGCCCGGCCGGGCTCGAAGCGGCGGGCCCGGGTCAAGGCCGCGATCGCCCGGCTGAAAGCTCGCGAGACCGACCGCCGCAAGGACTGGATCGAGAAGACCTCCACCGGCCTGGCCCGCCGATTCGACCTGATCGCCGTCGAGGACCTCAACATCGCAGGGATGACGCGTTCGGCGCGCGGCACGGTGGAGGAACCGGGCCGCAACGTGGCCCAGAAGGCTGGGCTGAACCGCGGCATCCTCGCAGCCGGGTGGGGCGGCCTGGTGCGGCGGCTGGAGCACAAGGCGCCCGGCCGCGTGGTGAAGATCGATCCGCGTAACACCTCGCGGACCTGTAGTGCCTGCGGGCATGTCGCCGGGGAGAGCCGTGAGAGCCAAGCGGTCTTCTCGTGCGTGGCCTGCGGGCATCGGGTCAACGCCGACGTGAACGCGGCACTGAATATTCGTGATACGGCCGCAGGGCATGCGGTTGCTGCACGGGGAGGCCCGCCGTTGGGCGGGCCTGTGAACCGTGAACCTCAACACGACCTGCCCCTCACAGGGCGGACGGTCGCTGTTGGAATCCCCCACGCTTACGAGGGGGAGGATGTCAAAGGGTGTCGTCCCGCATGACGTCCAGGTTCATGAACCGCGGGCCGGAGCGGCACAGCGCCTGCATCTGCTCGGCGATCTGCCTGGTCTCGGGCAGGTCGCTGTTCCGCATGGCCTCCTCGTAGGAGGGGAACTCGACGATGTCCACGAAGTGGGCCGGGTTCTCGCGGTCACGGGTGTGGAACTCGTGGGTCGCCGTGCGCTTGCCCTCGGTCGCGGACGCCCACTCGTCGAACAGCCCGTCCAGCTCTGCCTGGCGGTCGGTCTCGTATTCGATGATCTGTACGAAGCTCATCTGTCTCAACCTCCTGCCATCGCTCGCTCGTCCTTGAGGTGGGTGCGGATCTCCTCACGCAACTCCGGAGTGTCCTCGTGCCCGTGCACCGATACCGCGTGCTCGGTGGCGGCGCGGACGACCTCGTCCTCTTCGCCGCTGATGGTGAGCGTGCAGCCGGACTCGCTCGGCATCTCCCTGCAGTCGGCCACCTTGCGCATGATTCCCCCTCGCCGGCCCGGCGTCCCGGCAGGCGCGAGGCGGGATCGTGCTCCGCGGCGCCGGGCGTCCAGGCCCGTTCCCGCCACACCACCACCACATGGCAACTCCCTATCAATCGTGACATATGCCCATGTCAGAGGGAAGCTGTCGGAGGCGCGGTGTACGGTGACGCCTCCGCCGAAGAGAGGCTGAGCCGATGGACTGGGTCGAGTCCGCTGGGGGCCCGCTGCTGGCCGCGCCCGCGTCCCAACTTGCGCGCTGGGAGGGCGCCACGGACGACGAGGGCCCTGTCGAGACGTGGGGCGACTACGGGCGCGCGTGCGCGGTCGAAGGCTACATCGGCCTGGTCGACATCGGCGCCGGGCAGGCCCTAGTCCTCGGCGACGAGCCCGCCACGACGACCTACCTGCCCGACGAGCGACTCTTCCTCCGCTGGGCCGCCGCGGACTCGGAGGCCGGACTCGTGTCCGCGGCCAGGCAGGCCCTCCACGACATCACGTGGGACGAGGAGATCACCTGGGACGTCGACGGCGCGATCGTCCTCTTCGACTCGGCCTGGCCCGGCGCGACCCCGGAGCCCGGCAACCACCTGACCATCGACCTGGCCGCCGCCCGTTACCGCGTCAGCGCCGCCTACAGGCAGGACGACCGCAACTGGATGATCCTCGTCCAGCTCACTCCCGTGCCCTAGCCGCGCCGCCCTGGACGAGGTCCAGGGCCATCTCGGCCATCAGGTCGGCCAGCTCGTCCAGGGACAACCGGCCGCCGGGGTGGTACCAGGTGCTGACGCTGTTGCACATCGCGAGGAGCGAGAGGCGGGTGACCGACAGGTCGCGCAGCTCGAACTGGCCTGCCTCCACGCCGGCCCGCAGCACCTCGTTCCAGATGCGCTCGAACGCGGCGCGCAGGTCGCGGACGGGCGTCCAGCTTCCGTCGGCGTCCGTCCTCGGCATCTCGCGGGCGCTGGTGTTCCACAGTTCGGCGCCCGTCCCCTGCTCGCGGACGTGCGCCCGGACGAGGTTGGCCAGCCTGGCGGTCGGGTCGGGATCGAGGTCCGCGGCCTCCTTGGCGACCGCCACCGCGCGCTGGAGCGCGTCCTCGGTCACCGCGATGAGCAGCGCCTCCTTGTTGGAGTAGTAGTGGTACAGCGCGCCGATCGTCATGTCGGCCCGGGTCGCGATCTCGCGGATGCCGACCGCGGCGTAGCCCTTCTCGGTGAACAGCGCGCCCGCCGACCGCAGGATGCGCTCTCGGGTGCCGGGCTCGGAGTCCGTGCGCTGGTTTCGCGGCACTACGGGGTGTCCTTCCTGATGCGTGCGTCGCCGGGACGGAGATCGACGGTCTCGATGTCGTCGCGGTCGCGGAGGAGACGCTTGGCGACGCGCTCCGACGGTGTGCGGGGGAGCGCGTCGACGAGGCTGACGAAACGCGGCACCTTGTGCCGGGCGAGATGGCGGCCCGCGTGTTCGGCGAGTGCGCCGGCCTCCGGGCGCGCACCGGGGACGGGTTCGACCACGGCCCAGACCTCCTCGCCCCGGATCGGATCGGCGTACGGAAGGACCGCCGCGTCCCGGACGAGCGGATGCGTGCGCAGCACCCGCTCCACCTCCTCGGTCGAGATGTTCTCGCCCGCCCGCCGGACGATCTCCTTCTCGCGGCGGACGAAGCGGAACCGTCCGCCGCGCCGTTCCATGATGTCGCCCGACCGGTACCAGCCGTCGTCCGTGAAAGCGGCGCCGGTGGCCTCGGGGTTGCGCAGGTATCCGTCGACGACCAGGCGACCGCGGACGAGGAGCTGGCCGGTGCCGTTGCCGTGAAGCTCCGCGCCTTGCTCGTCCACCATCCGGATCTCCTGGCCGGGAACGATACCGCCGAGCCACCCCTCGCCTTGGGTGGACGGGGAATCCAGCGTCTGCGCGAGGACCGCGTTCGCCTCCGCCGACCCGTACACCTCCAGCCAGCGCAGCCCGAAGCGCTCCTCCAGCGGGCGGTGCAGGGCGCGCGGTATGCCGATGCTCCACGCGGCGACCGCGCGGTGATCGCGGTCGGACGGCCCGGGCGGGGCGTTGAGGAGCATCGCCGGCATGGAGCCGATCGTCCAGAACTTGGTGACCGCGCGGTCCGCGACGTTGCGCATGAACGTCTGCGACCGGAACCTGGACAGCAGGACGAAGCAGGCGCCGCTCTGCAGGCAGGCAAGGAACAGCATCAGGGGATCGCCGTAGTAGCAGGGCTGCGCGCTGAGCAGGCGGTCGCGGGGGGCGAGCGCCAGGACCGAGCGCAGCACCGACGCGGCGTCCAGCCACTTGCCCTGCGTCTTGCTGATGATCTTCGGCAGGCCTGTGGACCCCGACGTCAGCCCGTACCAGACGGGGCGGTCGCGCATCGGTGCGCGCTCGGTGGCCGGCGCCGTGCCGGCCGGTGCGGCGCCTTCGATGTCGACGATCCGGACGCCGCGTTCGGCCAGCAGCGCCGCATGGTCGGCGGCGAAACGGGGGAGCGCGACGAGGTGGCTCGGGCGGGCCAGCTCCGCGAGCGCCTCCAGCTCGGCGGGCTTGAAGCCGGGGTTCAGCGGCAGGATGACGGCTCCCAGCGCCGCCGCCGCGAGGACGAGGACGTAGGACCGGGCGCGGTTGTCCAGCGCCATGCCGACGACCGTCCCCTCCGTGACGCCGGCGTCCGCGAGCGCGCCCGTCAGCGCGCCGACGCGGGCCGCGAGCTCGGCACGGGTGAGGGTCTCGTCGTCCTCGACCTCCAGTGCGGGGGCGTCGGGGCGGGTCCGCGCGGCCCAGGCGAGCAGGCCGGCGAACCCGGACTCGGCGGCCGGCGGCAGCTCCGGCGCGGCCGGGACCCGGCCGGGGAGGGTCTCCTGTTCGGTCATCGGGACAGCACCACCCATTCGATCTCGGTGAGGGCCCGGCCGTCGTCGGCCGAGCGGGTGTCCAGGACGATGCGGGAGACCTGGTCGCCCGGCCTCGTCCGGCTCCGGCGGGACGTGTGCGAGCGCAGCACGCAGTGGACGGTCTCGCCGGTCACCGGCATGCTCGCGAACCGCCAGCGCATCCACCGGTTGAGCACCTGGCCGGAGGGGGCGTCGCCGAACAGCCGGTCGCGGCCCATCAGTCCCGAGGTCACGAGGATCAGCAGCGGCCACGGCACCGGACCGCTTCCGCCGTCCCTCCCGTCCTCTCTCCCGTCGCCGATCCAGTCGGCGAAGAGTTCGAGGTCGGCCGCCGTGATCGTCCAGCCGCGGCTCCGGGTGCCGTCCGGCCCGCCGGCGGGCGCCGGAGGATCTCCGGGCGCCGGGGGATCCGCGGCCGCCGCGGGATCCGCGGGCGCGGCGCGCAGCACACCGGTGCCGGTGGTCGCACCGCCGACGGACGTCGCGACGGTCAGGTCGCCACCCGCGCGGGACCCGTCCACCCGGACCTTCTCGCCCTCCCGGACCGGCCCCGCGAAATCCCATTCGAGGCAGGCCGGAGGCGCGCCGAGGTCGGCTCCGTCCAGCCGGGCGACGGCGAGGGTCATCGTCGCGATCCCGGACATGATGCGGCCGCCGAAGTCGGAGGCCGCCGCGACGAGGCGGTTCGTGTGCAGCTCGTCGCCGGTGCCCTCCCACACCGCGGGGATCAGGAAGTCCCGCTCGCCGGTGGTGAAGTACACGGGATCCAGCTCCTCGGTCAACGCGTCACCGCCGAGCACACGCCGAGCGCGATGTGCGCGGTGACCCGCTCACCCGCCGGCGACCCTGATCCGGCCGCCTCCGGCATATGCGCGGTGATCGTCGTCGTGTCGTCCAGGCGCAGGAGGAGCCGGACGGTGTCGCCGAGGTACACCCTGTCCTCGATCCGCGCGGGCAGCTCGGCAGAGCCGCCGTCGGGGGGCGGTGTCAGGCTGATCGCGGTGCGGGGCACGGCCACGGCGAGATCCGCGTCCCCGGGCGGCTCGCCCTCGGCGGGGATCTCGGCGACCCGGTCCCGCAGCCGGACCCGGATCCGCCCGCCCGCGGACGCCGCGCCGGGCTCCCGCTCGCACGGCAGGATGTTGGCGTCGGAGATCAGCCTGGCGACGTACGCGGTCCGGGGCCGCCGGAAGAGGGAGGCCGGGGTGCCCGCCGCGTCGATCCGGCCGTGCCGCAGCACGACGATGCGGTCGGACAGCGACAGCGCCTCGTCACGGTCGTGGGTCACGTACACCATGCCTGCGCCCGTCGCGCGGTGCACGGCACGGATCTCGTCCTGGAGGTCGAGACGCAGCGCCCGGTCGAGCGCGGACAGCGGCTCGTCCATCAGCAGCAGTCCCGGTTCGGCGGCGAGCGCGCGGGCCAGCGCGACGCGCTGCTGCTGCCCGCCGGACAGCTGGGCCGGGTAGCGCCGCGCGTACGGGGCCATCCGGACCAGGTCGAGCAGCTCGGCGACCCGCCGCCGCCGGGCGTCCCGGCCCCACTTGCGGCGCCGCAGGCCGTACTCGATGTTGCGGGCGACGGTCTGGTACGGGAACAGCGCGTACTGCTGGAACACCATGCCGAGGTCGCGGCGGGCCGGCGGCAGCCCGGTGACGTCGCGGCCGCCGATGTGGACGGCGCCCTCGTCCGGCGTCTCGAACCCGGCGACCAGCTTGAGGGCGGTGCTCTTGCCGGAGCCGCTCTCCCCGAGCAGGGAGACGAACTCGCCGGGCGCCAGCTCCAGGTTCAGGCCGTCGGCGGCGACGACGTCCCCGTACCGTTTGGTGACGCCGGCGAGCCGCAGCCGCGGCGGCTCCCCGGCCGCCGTCCCGGGCCGCCCGCCGGTGATGGTGTCAGGACTCGTCATGGGTCTTCGTCCTTCTCTCGTTCCGGTTCCGCAGCGCCTGCCGGAGCCGGCCGGCCGTGCCCGCGAACGACATCAGCAGCCCGGTCGCGACGATGAGCAGCGCCGACACCGCGGTGATCGCCGGATCGACGCCGGTGCTGACCGAGTCGAGGATGACCTTGGGCAGCGTCGCGGTCCGCGGCCCGGTCAAGAAGCTGGCCAGGGTCGCCTCGTCGAAGCTGGTGACGAAGGCCAGCACCCCGGCGGCCACCAGCCCCGGCGCGATCAGCCGCAGCGTCACCCCGGCCCAGGCGCGGGCCCGGGACGCGCCCAGCGACATCGCGGCCAGCTCGTACTCGCGCGGCACCGCGTCCATCGCGGGTTCGAGCGCGAGCAGCACCACCGGCAGGCCGACCGCGACATGGGCCAGCAGCACCGCCGGGAGGGTGTCGACCAGGGCGAAGCCGGCGAACATCCCGTACAGCGCCACGGCGTAGGCGACGCCGGGCGTCACCATCGGCAGGACGACGGCGACGCGGAGCCCTTTCCCGCCCGGCACCCGCGCCCGGCTCAGGCCGAGGACCAGCGGGGCCGCCACCAGCAGCGTGACGGCCGCCGTCCCCGCGGCGACGAGCAGCGAGCGCCAGGTCGCAGCGGCCAGGTCGGCGGAGTGCAGCAGCGTGTCGTACTGCCGCAGCCCGAACGACGACGGCGGCCACTCGATGTACGAGGACGCGGAGAACGACGTGCCGACCACGACCAGGGTGGGCAGCAGCATGAACGCCACGATGCCGAGCACCACCGCCCCGTACAGCACGCGTCCCGTCCAGGCCGCGGCGCGGCGGCCCGCCGTCGCGCTCATCGGCGGGCCTCCCCGCGCACCCGGCTCTGCGGCAGGAACCGGGTCGCGAACCGGCTGAGCCCGAACACCGCCAGCGCCGTCAGCATCAGCAGCAGCGCGTACGACTTGGCGCCGACGAGGTCGAAGTACTCGAAGATCTGCTCGTGGACCCGTGCCGCGACGAACGGCGCCCCCACCCCGCCGAGCACGATGGGCGTCACGTAGAACCCGATCGAGATGACGAACACGAGCGTGCCCGCCGACAGCAGGGAGGGCGCCGTCGCCGGCAGCATGACGTCGCGCAGGGCGCGCAGCCGGCCCGCCCCGAGCGTCTCCGCCGCCTGCAACTGCTCGGCCCGCACGTCGCGGACGCTCGGATAGAGCACCAGCACGGCGTACGGAAGCATCGCGTACAGCATCCCGACCAGCACCGCGCCCTCGGTGTAGAGGAGATCGCCGTGAGCGCTCAGCAGTCCCGCCGACCGCAGCGCCTTGGTGACCGGTCCCCGCTGCTGCAGCAGCAGGACGAACGCGTAGTTCTTGACCACGACGCTCATCCAGAACGGCGCGAGCACCGACGCCCACAGCGAGGCCCGCACCACACGGCTGCGCGACCAGGCGAGCGCGTAGGCGACGAACAACCCGAGCGCGACGCTCGCCACCGCGACCAGCGCGCTGACGCGCAATGTCCGCAGCAGCGCCGCCCGCTCGGCCGCGCTGCGCAGCGGATCGAGCATCCCGCCCGGCCCGGCGGCGTTCACGACGTCCCAGGTGAGCCGGCCGATCGGGTAGGCGACGACCGCGAGCACGGTCAGGTAGGCCGGCAGCCCGAGGAGCAGTCCGGCGCCCCATACGGAAGAGCGGGCCTGCCGGAACGGGCGCGGCAGCGAGATCGAGGCCGTCATGGTCACCTCCTTGTGCGGGCCGCGTCAGCCCGCGATGAAGTCGCGCCAGCGGGGCTCGACCTTGCGCTGGTTGTCGGCCCACCAAGCGGGGTCGATGCGCACCTGGTTCTTGGCGTTGGCCGGGTCGGACGGCATCCACGCGCGCACCCCCGGCTTCACCAGGCCGCCTACACCGGGGCTGGAGGTGCCGTAGCCGAGCGCGTTGACGAGGTTCGCCTGCGCGTCCGGGTGGGTCGCGTACCACTTCAGGTACTTCAGCCCGCCGTCGGTGTTGGGCCCGTTCTTGACCACGACCGTGTAGGACGGGTTCACGAGTGAACCGTCCCAGCTGGTCCTGAGCTTGACGCCCTCGTCGGCCAGCGACTTGGCCCGCCCGCTCCACATGAACGCGATGCCGACCTCGCCGCTGCGCATCAGCTGCATCTGCTGGTCGCCGCTCGTGGTCCACACGTTGACCGCGGACTTGATCTGACCGAGCTTGCGGAGCGCCCGGTCGACGTCGACGGGGAACACCTCGCCGACCGGAACACCGTCCGCGATAAGGGCGGACGCCATGGACTCGTACGGATTGTCGATCATCGCGCGGCGTCCCGGGAAATTCTTGACGTCCCAGAATTCAGCCGGATTGGCCGGGCATTTCTGAACGACCTTCATATTGCAGGTGATGACGACGCCGGTGTCGCCCATCGACACCCCGTAGGGCTGCACCGCGCCCGGCGCGGAGACCTTCGTCAGCTGCGCGGTGAGGTCCGCGGGAAGCTTCTCCAGCAGGCCCTTGCGGGACAGCAGCACCGCGCTGGAGCCTTCGAGCGCCTCGATGACGTCCCAGCTCACCCGGCCGCTCTGCGCCTGGGCCTGCAGCTTGGCGGCGAACCCGCCGCCCGCCGGATCGGACCGCACGGCGAGGCCGCCGCCGGCCGTGAACGGCTTCCAGAACGACGTCTCGGTGGCATTCTTCACCGCCCCACCGAAATTAGCGATCACGACCTGCTTCGAGTCGCCCGCCCCCGAGGCCGCCCCGTCCGCGCACGCCGAAGCGGCCAGGACGACGGCGGCGGCACAGAGCGCACGTACCATGTGACCCACGTCATCACCTCCAATTGAGAGGTGAACATATCGATCGTTCGATTTCCTGTCCAGAGTCCATCTGCGCTCAACATCGCGGGCCCGCCGCAGTCAGCCCCCCGTCAGGCCGCACACCCCCGAAGACCACGAAGAACCCGGTCCACTCGCCCGCCCGGGAACGATCACCTGGTCAGGACGACGGTGGTGATCGCGACGACTACAGGAACGGCCGCGGCCGGCGGGGTGTGGTCGCGTAGGACCAACCCAGCCGACCGCGGCCGCGGTGTCGGGAACCCGGCGGCGTCAGGCCGCCGAGTGCTGCGAGAGAGTGGCGATGATCGCGAAGAACCCGAGGACGTAGATCGCCAGCGAGATCGCCATGGCGGTGGCGATACCCGCACCGAGTTTCTTCCAGACGCCGCTCCGGTTCTGGGCGCGCTGGTCCCAGAGGTTGTAGAGGCGGTCCGACCGGTCGCCCCAGCGGAGAATGTTCATGCCGCACATGAACACCCACAGGACCAGGAGCACGAGGGTCTCCCGAGTGCTCTGCTCCTTCCAGGCCTCCAGGGCCCCGAGCAGCAGCACCAATTGAGCGAACGTGTACAGGACCTGGGCGACGCACGCCCTGATGGTCCTGACCAGCGGTGACCGCGTGATCGAATTCATGGTCGACTCCGATTTCCCTTGTTTGGTCACGTCCGGCTCACGGCATTGCCGGACGTCTTACGCCAGGAACCGTCCACCCCTCGGCCGCCCCGACCAATCGAAACGAGCCGCCGAGCCGATTTGTTCAAGAACACGTACCGACGCGGTAACCAAAGATTCCCTCAAGAATCACCACCCCTCGGAACCAGGCCAGAGGAATGGGCTCTGGCGATCTCCGGGACCGGACGGTTGCGGTTCGTGATCTCCGGTGGTTGGGTGGCAGGCGTGGAGTCGGCCTCAGTGGAACCAGTCGCAGGAGCTTCGGTGTCCTATAAGGCACTCCAGGCCGTCGGGGACACGGTCTACTGGATCGAGGGCGGTCCTGACGGCGATGTGCTGGTGCGGCGAAGTGCGGTTCCAGATGAGGATCCGCAGTCCCGATGGCCAGATTCAACGGACGCCGAAAAGGTGTTGCCGGCGGGATTCCGTGTCGCGTCGAACGTGCATGATTATGACGCGGGTGCCTATCTCGCCACTGAGGACGATATCTGGTTCTGTCGCTCAGACGACCAGCGCATCTATCGGGCCCGCCTTGGCGATTCCGGACTGAAACCGCGACCAATCACGCCGGAACCACCGTCCCCGCAGTCGCTGCGCTATGCGGATCTACAGCTCATCCGAGCGACGAACGTCCTGATCTGTGTGCGGGAACGTCACGAACGAGGCGAAGTCATCAATGAATTGGTGGCACTGCCTGCGGATGGTTCGGCTCGGCCGAAGGTGATCGTCTCGGGCCAGGACTTCTACACATCCCCGGTGCCCAGTGCCGACGGACGTCGCTTGGCCTGGGTTTCGTGGGACGCACCGCACATGCCCTGGGATGGTTCCCGACTCTGGGTGGCCGACCTGAGGTCAGATCAAACGATCGAGAACGTGACCTTGGTCGTGGGAAGTGATGAGGAGTCGGTCTGTCAGCCCTCCTGGAGTCCGGCAGGGGTGCTGCATTTCATTTCCAACCGGACGGGCCGGTGGAACCTCCACAGTTGGCGGGATGGTGTCGTTGAACCTGCGGTCACCGGTCAGTTCGACCTCGCACAGGCCCCTTGGAAACTCGGCTGCCGGACCTACGCGCATTTCGGCCGTGTGATCGTGGCGATCGCACAAGACGACGGCCCCTGGCACCATCTTGTCGACACGGGATGGGGCAAGATCAATTACCGCTCCATCGATCCTCAGCCCGTGCTCGAGCCCTACCTGGCCCTGACAAGCCGCGAGGCGGTGACCATCATGTCGTCGCCCGGAGAGCAACCCATGGTGTGCGTCAACGATCTGTACGACGACGTCTTCTACGGCACCAGGGCGTTGACCCACAAGAACTAGGGAGAATCAGGCCGGGGCGCCCCTGAATCCCAAAGGTGAGGCGGGAGGGAAACCCCTCCCGCCCACTCACGTACATGCGGCGGCAGGGTGCCTGCTACGCCGCGAATATCAACCGCTCAGCCGCCGTAGTAGTGGCCGCCGCCGCTCGTGTAGGTGCGCAGGCCACTCGTCTGGCCGCCGGCGGGGCTGGTCTTCGCGTCGTTGGGGTAGACGCGGTTTCCGTTCTTGTCCACCGGGAGACCACCGGCGGGCCGACCGATCGCGGACTGCGACTCGGACGTGCCGCTCTCGGTGCTGCCGCCAGTGTTCATGGGGGTCGACATACTTCTGCCCTCCAGGGCTCTTGGTTGTGGTGATGTGATGCGTCCGGCACACCGTGCGCCGGACACAAGGAAGGACCGTCCTCACCTGTCACCCGGTGGCAACCTCCGTCAAGGTGTCGGCCGCAAGGAGCCGGTCCCGGACTTTCCTCCGGCTGGAGGGGCGTGTGCGAGGATGAGTGGCCGTGATCGATATCGGGCCGTTGCGTCCAGAGGACCGTGCTGCTTGGGAAGTGCTGGCGCGCGGTTACAAGGCGTTCTACCGCACCGTCGTGCCCGATGAGGGGTATGAGGAGACCTGGCAGCGGCTGCTGGGCGGCGCGGAGTTGCACGGCATCGGTGCGTGGTCGAGCGGGCGGCTGGTCGGCATCGCCCACTATCTGTTCCACGTCACCTTCTGGTCCGCCGATTCCTGCTATCTCCAAGACCTGTTCGTTGACGAGGCGGCGCGCGGTCAGGGTGCCGCGCACGCGCTGATCGAGCAGGTGGCCGAGGAGGCGCGGGAGCGGGGCGCCGCCCGCCTGTACTGGACGACCAAGCAGGACAATGTCCCCGCGCGCGCTCTGTACGACAAGGTGGGGCGCTTCCACGGGTTCATCCGCTACGACTACCCGCTCGGCGACTGACCGGCCCCCACGACCGAACCTGCGACTTGCAATCCGGCGGGCGGTCAGGTGCTTGCGGTCACGGCCTTGAGTTCGTCCAGCGACTCCCGGATGTGCTGGGGCAGGTCTCGCTCGTCGGTTTCGTTGATCCAGTGTTCGAAGGCGACTTTGAAGACCGCGATTCCCGCCTCGGCGGTCAGGGCCGCGGCCGTGTCCGGGACGCCGCGAAGGCGTAGGGCCGAGGCCAGGGCCGAGGCCAGGGCGGCGAGTTTGATCAGCTCGCGTTCGCGCAGTTCCGCGTTCGCGTCTATGACGGCCTGGCGTTGGCGGGAGTGTTCGCGGCGTCCCTCGAACACGGCGCCGATGGTCGCCAGAGCGTGGGCCGTCGCGTCGAGCGGCGTCGCGGCGGCGGGGGCGTCGGCCACGGCGCCCGTGAGCATGTCCTGGAGCATGGCCGAGCCGCCGAACAGGACCTCGCGCTTGTCGGCGAAGTGCCGGAAGAACGTGCGCTCGGTGAGCCCGGCCCGGCCGGCGATCTCCGCGACCGTGGTCTTCTCGAACCCTCGCTCGCCGTAGAGGTCCAGCGCCGCCCGTTCGAGCCGGCCGCGCGCGTTCGGCTCCCATCGCCCCATGCCCGGAATCCTAGTCGATGACAGTGACTGACATGACCGCTGTATGCTGATGACAGCAACTGACATCGGTTGCGTCTCCCGGGCATCGCCATGCCCGGCCGGCTTCACCGGAGGTTTCTCATGCGCGTTTTCGTCACCGGGGCGTCCGGCTGGATCGGTTCGGCCCTCGTCCCCGAACTCGTCCAGGCGGGCCACCAGGTCACCGGGCTCGCACGCTCGGACGCCTCGGCCGCCGCCCTCACCGCGGCCGGTGCCGAGGTGTGCCGCGGCACCCTTGACGACCTCGACCTTCTGGGCAGTACCGCCGCCGCCTCGGACGGTGTCGTCCACCTCGCGTTCAAGCACGACATCGCGTTCTCGGGCGGCTTCCAGGACGCCGCCGACGCGGACCGCCGCGCCGTCGAGACGTTCGGCGACGCGCTCGCCGGCTCCGGCCGGCCGTTCGTCCTCGCCTCAGGGCTGCTCGGCCTCGCCCCGGGACGCGTGGCGACCGAACGGGACGGGCTCGACCGCGAACCGGCCGAAGAACTCGGGCGGGGGCCGCAGACCCGGCTGGCCACCGCGCGGCTGACGCTCTCGCTCGCCTCCCGCGGTGTCCGCTCGTCCGTCGTCCGGCTGCCTCCGACGGTGCACGGCCAAGGCGACAAGGGCTTCATGGCGTTCCTGGTCGGCATCGCCCGCGACAAGGGTGTCTCCGGCCACATCGGGGACGGGGCCAACCGCTGGCCCGCCGGTCATGTGCTCGACGCCGCGCACCTGTTCCGACTCGCGCTGGAGAAGGCTCCGGCGGGATCGGCGCTGCACGCGACCGCCGACGAGGGGGTGCCGATCCGCACCGTCGCCGAGGTGATCGGCCGTCATCTCGACGTCCCGGTGGCCTCCGTCGCCCCCGGGGACGCCGCCGGGCACTTCGGCTGGATGAGCGGCTTCATCGGCTCCGACGCCCCGGCGTCGAGCACGATGACCCGCGAGCTGCTGGGATGGCGGCCGACGCAGCCCGGGCTCGTCGACGACCTCGACAAGGGCCACTACTTCCAGACCGCGTGACCGGTCGCCCGCACCGTCCGCAGCCTGCGGGCGGTGCGGTCAGCGGAAGTCGGCGGCGTGGTCCTCGGCCCACTGGCGGAACGTGCGAGCGGGACGGCCGAGCAGGCGTTCCACGGTGCCGGTGACGCGCTCCGGCTCGTCCGCAAACCGCTTCCACGCGTCCAGCCTGGCCTGGACGAAGCCGGCGTCGCCCCAGGCCGCCGTCAGCTCCTCGCGGGCGATCTCCGCCGGGAGGTCCTCCCAGCGCACCTCGCGCCCGATCACCTCGCCGATGACGCGGACCTGCTCCCGGTGGGTGATCGACTCCGGTCCGGTGATCACGTAGGCGTTCCCGTCGTGGCCGGGGGTGGTGAGCGCGTGCACGGCGACGTCGGCGATGTCGCGTTCGTGGATCAGCGACCGTGCGGCGTCCCCGTACGGCCAGCGGACGACGCCCTGCCTGATCTGGCCCGCCCACGCGAGCGTGTTCGCGGCGAAGTCGATCGCCCGGACGAACGTCCAGCCGGCCCCTGACCTCCTGATCTGCCGCTCGATCTCCTGGTGGAAGGACGTGGCGGGCTCGTCGTCCGCGAGGTCGGCCACGTCGGTGGACAGGTAGACGACGTGCCGGGCGTCCCGCGCGATCGCGTCCACCACGCGGGGTTCGACCGGCAGTCCGGGCCACATCAGGTAGACGCCCTCCACGTCCCGCGCCGCACGCTCCACCGCATGGGGGGACGCCAGGTCACCCTGAAAGATCTCCACCCGGTCCGGTAGCGCGGCGTTGCCCGGCTCGCGGACCAGTGCGCGGACGTCGTGCCCTGCCTCGGCCAGCGCGTTCACGACATGCCGACCCACCCGGCCCGTTGCCCCGGTCACCAGAAATTCGCTCACGGAGCGAACGTAGAACCTCAACCGCGCTGGAGGTCAAGCGGACGAGCGAAGGGTGCGTTCGGTGTCGTACCAGAGGTCGCGGAGGGCGGCGGCTGTCGTCTCGGGGGCGTCCCAAGCGGGGGAGTGCGCGGCGCTGGGGATGACGACCTTGGGGGCGTTGAGGTGTTCCGCCATGGCCGCCTGGACGCGAGGGTCCCACACGTCGTCGTCCTCGCCGTAGAGCACGAGGGTGCGCAGGCCCGTGTCGGCGCAGTGCTTGGCGAGTTCGCCGACGCGGTCGGGGGCGGTGAGGATCTCGTCCGACATGCGGGCGAGGCCCTTCTCGGAGTTGCCGAGCGTGCGGGCCCTGAGGAAGGCGACGATCTCACGCTGGACGCCTCGTCCCACATAGTCGGGTTCGAGGCTGATCTCCCAGATCTGCGCCATGCCGAGTTCGGGGATCGCGTCGCGGAGGGCGCGGGCCTTGGCGGCGGCCTGGCCCGTGACGGCGGACGGGCCCGAGCTCATCAGCGTGAGCGATGCGGGCCGGGCCCCGGCGAGGACGGCCTCGCGGCACACCAGCCCGCCGAACGAGTGGCCGACCAGGTGGACGGGCTCCGGGCCGAGCGCCGTCAGGAGGGCGGCGATGTCGGCGCCCAGGGACGCGCGGGTGTAGACGGACTCGTCGTCCGGCCCGAGGGACTCGTACTGTCCGCGCATGTCGATCGCCACGACGCGGCGGCCGGACGCGGCGAGGGTCTGCAGGACGGCGAGGAAGTCCTCCTTGCTGCCGGTGAGACCGGGCACGAGGAGCGCGGGGCAGCGTTCGGGCACGCCCGATCCCGGCAGGGCCTCCAGCGCGGCGAACGGGCCGCGGGAGGTCTCGACGGTCGTCCGGCGGACGCCGGGGGGCAGACTCACGAACCGGGGCGTACTCACGGGGGACCACCATAGTCAAAGGTCGGCAACGGACTTCGGTGAAAAAGTTTCGGTGGTAGCGTCACCAGCGTGCTTCCGATGCCTGCCATCTCCGCGCACCGCCGTGACGAAGCGGGCCTGTCGGGTCTCGGCGAGGCCGTCGCGTCCGGCGCCGAATACGTCGAGATCGACATCAGGCGGACGGGGGACGGCCGGCTGGTCGTCCACCACGACCCCGAGATCGGCGGGCTGCGGCTGAACCGGCTCACCTACGATCGGATCCAGGAGCTCGCGACCCGGCCCGTCCCGCTCGTCGGCGACGCCATGAAGATCATCGCGGGCCGCGCGCAGGGGCATCTCGACCTCAAGGAGCGCGGCTGCGAGCACGAGACCGTGGCCCTCGCGATGGAGGCGTTCGGGCCGGCGAACTTCGTGGTGACCACCGGCGAGGTGACGTCCCTCATGGAGATCAAGAAGAGCTTCCCGGGGGTGCGGACGGCCCTGTCGGTGGGACGCAGCCTGTTGCAGCGCGGCGCCGCGCACGACTTCGCCCCGCTCCGGCTGGTCCGCCGGGCGGGCGCCGACATGGTCGCCCTCAACCACCGGCTCGCCCGCGTCGGCGTGCTGCGCCAGTGCGGCCGCGCCGGGATCCCGGCGATGATCTGGACGGTCAACGCCGAACCGGTGATGCGGCGCTTCCTCAGCGACCCCCGCGTCGCCGTCCTCATCACCGACTACCCGGAGACCGCCCTGCGGCTGCGGGGCGACCGGCCGGTTCCGCCGGGGCGCGAAGAGGACCGGCCCGGAACGCAACCGCGAGACTGAACGGGAGTCTCGCGGCTGGTTCGGCGGGACGGACCTACTGCCTTTGAAACCCGCTAGGCCGTCTGCTCGGCGGCGGGCTCGGTGCCTGCCGCGGCGGGCTTGCCGGCGCGGGTGCGGCGGCGGGTGCGGCTGCGCTTGCGCTCGGTGGCGACCGCGTCGACGACGTTGCCGTCCGCGGCGGTCTCGGCCTCCGCCGCGGCCGCCTCGACCGGCTTGCCGGCGCGGGTGCGGGTCCGGCTGCGCTTGCGGCTGCGCGGCCGGGGACGTTCCCGGTCCCGGTCGCGGTCGCGGACATGGCTGCGGACCTTGCCGGTCTCGCCGATGTCCTCCAGCTCCTCGGCGTCCAGCCCGGCGCGCCCGTGCCGCTGCTCCTTGGGCAGCGTCCCCTTCGTGCCCTCGGGGATGCCGAGCGCCGCGAAGAAGTGCGGGGACGTCGAGTAGGTCTCCTCCGGGTTGGCGAACGGCAGGTCCAGCGTGCCGTTGATCAGCTTCCACCGGGTGAGGTCGGACCAGTCGACCAGCGTGACGGCGACGCCCTCCTTGCCCGCGCGGCCGGTCCGGCCGATGCGGTGCACGTAGGTGTCGGCGCTGTCGGGGCACTCGTAGTTGACGACGTGCGTGACGTCGTCGACGTCGAGGCCGCGGGCCGCCACGTCGGTGGCCACCAGCACACCGATCTTGCCGTTGCGGAACGCGCGCAGCGCCCGCTCCCGCTGGCTCTGCCCGAGGTCGCCGTGCACGGCGGCGGCGTCGAAGCCGCGCTGCGCGAGGTCGGCGGCCACCCGGTCGCAGGCCCGCTTCGTCTGGCAGAAGATCATCGTCAGCCCGCGGCCCTCGGCCTGCAGGAGGCGCGCGAGCATCTCCGGCTTGTCCATCTGGTGGGCCTGGAACACGTGCTGGACGACCTGCGGCGTCGCGTCCGACTCGGTGTGCGACTCGGCGCGGACGTTGGTCGGACGGGTCAGGTACCGGCGCGACAGGGCGACGATCTCGCCCGGCATCGTCGCCGAGAACATCATCGTCTGGCGCTGCGCCGGGATCCGCTCGATGATCCGCTCGATGTCGGGCAGGAACCCGAGGTCGAGCATGCGGTCCGCCTCGTCCAGCACCAGGATGCCGATCTTGGACAGGTCGAGGTGCTTCTGCTTGACCAGGTCGAGGAGCCGGCCCGGGGTGCCGACGACGACGTCGACCCCGTCCCGGAGAGCCTCGATCTGCGGCTCGTACGCGCGCCCGCCGTAGACCGACAGGACGCGGGTGCCGAGCTTGCCGCCGGCGACGAGCAGGTCGTCGGTGACCTGGAGGGCCAGTTCGCGGGTCGGCGCGACCACGAGGGCGCGCGGCTCGCGGCCGCCGTGCTCGATGCGCTGCAGCAGCGACACGCCGAACGCGAGCGTCTTGCCGGTGCCCGTGCGGGCCTGGCCGATGATGTCGTGCCCGCCCAGCGCGATCGGCAGGGCGAGCTCTTGGATGGGGAACGCCTCCACGATGCCTTCGGCTTCGAGGGCGTCTGCTATCTCGGGGACGACCCCGAGTTCACGAAAGGTAGTCAGGGCTTTCAGCCTCCAATATGCGGGGTCTCCGCTCCCGGGTGCGGCGCGGCTCGCCGGCGGGGCTCCGCCGTGGCGGGCGTGTCCGCCGTTCCTTGACCGCGCGCTCGCACGGGAGGGACCAGCCGTTGCTCAAATCTCTCGGCGACCGCAGTCAGGGGTTGAAAGCAGTCACTCGCTGTGGCTGCGTGCGGTCACACTCCGCGACGCAGTGTACCGACCGTTGATTGCATACACCAATAGCCGATCTCCGTATGCAACGTTTCCACGGTTTCATCTATTCCGTCCCAGGTTCGCCAGGCGTTACGCGGCCCGGGAACAAGGGTCCGCGGGGCGGACGGAAGGCGGCGCGCGGACGGCCACATCCGGACAATCCGCGAAGAGGGAAGCCCCCGCCGCACGGGGTGGCGGGGGCTTCCATCGGGGCGTCCCGGGGTCAGAAGGTGCGGCGGCGCGGTCGCCAGCCGCTCCGCCGGCCGCCGTGGCCGCCGGTGTTCAGTGAGGTGAGGGCGGCCACGCCGAGCGCGGCGACCACCACCGCGAACACGAACGCGATCAGCGCGCCCGCGCCGAGGGCGTCGGCGATGACGCCGCCGACGATGGAGCCGGCGATCCCGATGAGGATCGTCAGCAGTACGCCGATCGGGTTGCGGCCGGGTACGAGCAGCCGCGCGAGGGCTCCGATGACGGCCCCGACGACGATGAACCAGAGGATCGTCGTGAGCATGTCGATCATCCATTCCATATCCGTGGGCCGGGTGGCCCGTGGTCGGAGACCGATATGCCCGTCCTGCCGGATTGAAACAAAGCCCAGGTCAAGGCGGGTGGAAACGGCGTAAAGTCCGGTCCGCTCAGGTGTACTGGGTGCCGAAGCCCACGCTGCGCTGCTCGTCCTCGGAGATCTCCAGGTAGCCGACCCGGCCGGCCGGGATGACGACCCGCCCGGCGCGGCGGTCCTTGAGCGCCAGCACGCCCTGCGGGTCGGCGAGCGCCGCGGCGAGCGCGTCCTGCACCTCGTCGGCCGACTGGTCGGTGTCGACCACGAGTTCCTTGGCCACGTTCTGGACCCCGATGCGAACCTGCACGCGATGCTCCCGTCGTCCGGGCGTCCCGCCGACCGCCGGCGGGCCCGTCTCCGATGTTCGCACGCAGATCGCCGCGGGCGCCGTCACACGGTTGTGCCGAGGGTGAACGCCGGGGCGCCGAATTCATTGCCCGGGGGCGACTCCCAGAGCCCCCGGCAAAGGCCGTCGACTCGGGCGGGTCAGCCCTGGTCGTTGGTGCGCGGGAAGCCGGAGATGCCGCGCCAGGCGAGGCGGGCGATGATCTTCTCGGCGGTGTCCTTCGGGATCGCGCGGTGCTGGGACAGCCAGAAGCGGGCGCTGACCTCGGCCATGCCGACCAGTCCCATGCCGAGGAGGTGCGCCTCCTCGGCGGGGGCGTTGGTGTCCTCGGCGATGACCTGGGCGATCATCTCGGCGCACTGCTGGTTGGCGCGGTCGACGCGGGCCCGGACGGGCGCCACGTTGCGGAGGTCGGACTCGAAGACGAGGCGGTACGCCTCGCCGTCGCCGGCCACGAAGTCGTAGAAGGCCTGCATGCTCGCCTGTACGCGGAGCTTGTTGTCCGTGGTGGACTCCAGAGCCTCGCGGACGGTCTTCACCAGGGCTTCGGCGTGCTCGTCCAGCAGCGCCAGGTACAGCTCCAGCTTGCCCGGGAAGTGCTGGTAGAGCACGGGCTTGCTGACGCCTGCGCGCTCGGCGATCTCATCCATCGCCGCGGCGTGGTACCCCTGCGCGACGAACACCTCCTGGGCCGCGCCGAGCAGTTGCCTGCGGCGCGCCAGTCGCGGCAGTCTCGTGCCACGGGGGCGGGCGTCCGGGGTCGCGGTCACCACACTCTCCGATCACCGAATCGTTGCGGCGGATGGGGGATCGTCCGTCGCGGGCGAACAGTCTCATTATCCTACGCGCGAGTAACTCCGTTGGTCACGGGCGACGCCCGCCGACGTTACTTCGCGCAGGTCAGTGTATTCCCGCCGGGACCGGGAGCGACCCGGCCCCGGTTCTTCCTCCAGTATCCGCGCCCATGGTCCCGGTGGCACGGGTCACCGGTAGTCGTCCTCGTCCAGCCGTATCTCGCGCCGCTGCTCGGCGGCATCGGCCTCGTTGGCGTCGTCGGGCATCGGGGTCCGGTCGACGCGGTCGTCGGCCTCGTCCAGCACGGTCCGCTGCTCGGCGGCGTCGGCCTCGTCGGCGTCGTCGGGCGGCGGCTGCTCCAGGTCGTCGATCTCGCTCATCAGGCGTCCTCCTCAGCGTTCCAGCCGGCCGGCCAGGTCCCGCAGCGGCGCCTCGACGGACTCGCCGTAGGTCGGGAACGCGTGGACGACGTCGGCGAGCAGGCTCAGCGGCGTCTCCGCGCGGATGGCCAGCGCGATCTCGCTCATCCACTCCTCGGCGTAGAGTCCGGCCGCGGCGGCGCCGACCAGCAGTCCGCGGGACCGGTCGGCGTACAGTTCCACGCGGCCGCGCTCGTCGGCCTCGACCGCCGCCCGGGCCGTCGCGGCGAGGTCGTACCCGGCGGTGAGGAGGTCTATGCCGAGTTCGCCCGCCTGCCTGGGGGAGATCCCGACCGAGTAGACCGTGGGGGTCGTGTAGACGACGCGGGGGATCGCGCGGTAGTCGGCCTCGCGCCGCTGCCCGAGGAGGTTCGACAGCGCGACTCGCGCCTGGTAGCGGGCGGCGTGCGTGGTACGGGCGATACCCGTGACGTCACCGGCCGCCCACACACCCCCCGTGGCGGCCTGCACCTGGCAGGTCTCGTCCACAGGAAGCCCTTGCCCGGGCGTGATCTCGACGCCGAGGTTCTCCAGCCCGAGGCCCTCGACGCGGGGACGGCGCCCGGCGGCGGCGAGGACGCGGTCGGCGTCGAGCGTCCCGCCGTCCGACAGCCAGAGCCGCAGCCCGACGTCCTTGCGCTCCACGTTGCCGACGTCGACGCCGAGCCGCAGATCGACGCCCATCCGGCGCAGCGCGTCGGCGAGCACCTCCCCGGCGAACGGCGCCTCCGCGGTCAGCAGCCGCCCGGACGCCTCGACGAGCGCGACCTGCGACCCGAACGCCGCGTACACCTGTGCCAGCTCGCAGCCGATCGGCCCGCCGCCGAGGATCACCAGGCGGCGCGGCAGGTCGGGGACCGACAGCGCCTCGTCGCTCGTCCACAGCGGGACGTCGGCGAGCCCCTCGACGGCCGGGATCACGGGCTCGCCGCCGGTGCAGACGACGAGGTCGCCGAAGCCGTGCACGGTGCCGTCCACCTCGATCCGGCCGGGTTCGAGGATCTGGCCGCGGCCGCGCAGCACGGTCACGCCGGCCTCGGCCATCCGCGCGACGGCCGGGGCGTCGCTGCGCCCTCCGGCCAGCTCGTCGCGGCGGGCGACGGCCATCTCCCAGGTCTCGCCGCGACGCGCCGACAGCAGCAGCGACTTGGACGGGACGCACGCGAAGTACGGCGACTCGCCGCCGACCAGGCGGTTCTCGACGAGGGCGACGTCCCGGCCGGCTCGGGCGAGACCGGTCGCGACCAGCTCTCCCGCCGTTCCCCCGCCGAGGACCACGGCGTCGTAGTGGTGGTTCTGCGCCAACTGCTCTTCCTTCCGCCACGCGTGGTGTCCCCTGACCATGGTGACGGAATCCGGTGCCGGAGCGTGCAGGTTCGAACACATAGGGCACGCGAATTGTCAGGGAAGCGGCTGATGCTCCTTCAGCAGCGGCTTGAGAAGGTCGCCGTCCTCGTCCACGCGGGCGAGGACGTCGCCGGGGCCGAACACGAGGTCGGCGGCGTCCCGGCACGCCTCCAGCTCCTCCCAGGTGATGGGCGTCGAGACGGACGGGCGGCTCGCGGCGCGCAGCGAGTACGGGGCGACGGTCGTCTTCGCGGGGTTGTTCTGGCTCCAGTCGACGAAGACCTTGCCCTTGCGCAACCGCTTCTCCATCTTCGCGACGACGAGCTTCGGATGCTCCTCGGCGAGGCGTTGCGCGGCGGACTTGGCGTACTCGGACGTCCGCTCGGGTTCCGTGGGCTCCTTGACCGGCACGTACAGGTGCAGGCCCTTCTTGCCGCTCGTCTTCGGGTAGGACTCCAGGCCGTCCTCGGCGAGCAGGTCGCGGAGCAGGCCGGCGACCTCGCAGGCCTCCACGATCGTGGCGGGCGGGCCGGGGTCCAGGTCGAAGACGACGAGATCGGGGCCGTGCACCTTGCCTCGCGGCCCGACCTTCCACTGCGGGACGTGCAGCTCCAGCGCGGCGAGGTTCGCGCACCACACGAGCGTGGGCAGGTCGTCGACGACGACGAAGTCGAGCGTGTCGCGGCCCGTCGAGCTGCCGGGCGTGGGGATCGTCGCCGTCCTTACCCAGGCCGGGGTGTGGGACGGCGCGTTCTTCTCGAAGAACTTGCCGCCGTCGACGCCGTCCGGCCAGCGGATCCGGGTCGCGGCGCGGTCCTTCAGGTGCGGCAGCATCACCGGGGCTATGCGGGCGTAGTAGTCGATGACCTCGCCCTTGGTGAACTCCGGGTAGAGGTTCTTGTCGAGGTTGGACAGGGAGAGCTGCTGCCCGTCGACCTCGACGGTGGTCCGCTTGCCGCTCACGCGCCGCCACCTCCGGCGGAGGTGTCACTGCTCACTCGTGACCTCCAGGGGGTCCTTGTCATCACGGAGGCCCCGCCAGGAAGGGAAACGCAGGCGGCCGTCCCTGGTGCGGGCGCTGTAGGCGACCTCCCCGACGAGTTGCGGCTCAACCCATTGCGCGTCCCTGGAGAACTCGCGCGGTACGACCTCGTCGTAGGGGCTGGTCGGACGGCGCAGCGGCCACAGGATCCCGTACAGCTCGTCCAGTGCGCGGTCTGTGAAGCCCGTGCCGACGTGGCCGACGAAACCCAGCAGGCCCTTCACGTCGTATTCGCCTAGTAAGAGCGATCCAACTCCGCCTTCGCGTCGCCCTTTGCCGGGCTTCCATCCGCAGACGATGACCTCGCGCGTCATGAAGTTCTTCACCTTGCGCCAGAAGTCGACGCGGCGGCCGGGACGGTACGGGGAGTCGAGACGCTTGGCGAGCAGCCCTTCCAGTTGCTGTTCGCGGGTGAAGGCGAGCAGTTCGTCCACCTGCGACTGGTCGCCGGCGTGGAGGTAGGGGGGCACCTCCACCGGTCCGGTGCCGGCCAGGTCCAGCTCGGCCAGCACCGAGCGGCGGTCGGCGTACGGGAGGTCGTACAGGAGGCGGCCGTCCAGGAAGAGGACGTCGAAGACCACGTACCGGACGGGCACCTCGCGGATCAGCCGGGGGTCGGGACGGCTCACGTGCATCCGGCGCTGGAGGCGCTCGAAGCTGGGCCGGCCCTCCTCGAAGGCGACGACCTCGCCGTCCATGACGACGTCGTGGTCGGGCAGCAGGTCGGCGAGGGCGGACAGTTCCGGGTAGCGGCTCGCCACCTCGCTTCCGCGCCGCCCGACGGCCCGGACGCCGTCGGCGGAGACGTGCGACAAGACGCGGACGCCGTCCCACTTCAGCTCCAGACCCCATTTCCCGCCGTCGGAGGGGAGGTTCCCGGTGGAGGCCATCATCGGCTCAACGGGCCACGGCATGGTCATACGGGCGTCTTACCCGGTCCCGGCCCACAGAAAAGGATCAAGGGGCCGTTCTGGCGCAAATCGAACGCGGTTGCGACGCTAGGGGCGGGAACGTGCTGGGTAAGGACGGATCATGCGCAGTATCTGGAAGGGCGCGATCTCCTTCGGTCTGGTGACCATTCCGGTGAAGCTCTACTCGGCGACCGAGCAGCGGGACGTCGCGTTCCACCAGGTGCACCGGGAGGACGGGGGGCGCATCAAGTACAAGCGGGTGTGCACGGTCGACGGCGAGGAGGTGCCGTACTCCGACATCGCCAAGGGCTACGAGCTGCCGAGCGGCGAGATGGTCGTGCTCACCGACGAGGACTTCACCGACCTGCCGCTGTCGTCCAGCCGCCGGATCGACGTCCTGCAGTTCGTGGAGCGGGAGGAGGTCGACCCGATCTACTTCGCGAAGTCGTACTACCTGGAGCCGGACCAGCAGGGCGCCAAGCCGTACGTGCTGCTGCGGGACGCGCTGGAGAGTTCCGGCCAGGTCGCGATCGTCAAGGTCGCGCTGCGGCAGCGCGAGTCGCTGGCGACGCTGCGGGTCCGCGAGGGCGTCTTCGTCCTGGAGACGATGCTGTGGCCGGACGAGGTCCGCGCCCCCGACTTCCCGTTCCTGGACGAGGACATCGAGGTCCGCAAGCAGGAACTGTCGATGGCGACGTCGCTGATCGAGTCGATGGAGGGGGAGTTCGACCCTTCGGAGTACACGGACGCCTACCGGGAGGCGCTCCAGGCGGTGATCGACGCGAAGATCGAGGGCAAGGAGGTCGCGCGGCCCGCCGAGGAGGCCGAGGAGGAGCCCGCCGCCGATCTGCTCAGCGCGCTGCGCGCCAGCGTCGAGGCTGCCAAGAAGAGCCGCGGCGAGAAGGACGGCAAGGCCGCGTCGTCGTCCGGCAAGGGGACGTCTGCGAAGAAGCCCGCGGCCCGCAAGACGTCGTCGAGGTCCGGCGCGAAGAAGGAACCCGCGAAGTCCCGGAGCCGCAAGTCCGCGTGATCTGTGCCGGCCCGCCCCAGGGCAGGGTCAGTTGTCGCGGCGGGCGGTGAGCACGCGGCCGAGGGCGGAGGCGGCGCCGGACGGGTCGGTGCACGGCGCGATCCGCTCGCCCCAGCCGTAGAAGTAGGCCCAGTCGTCGCCGGACCCTTCCCGGACGGCGATGACGTTCTCGCTCAGCGCCCGCATCAGCGGGTCGGCGACGAGCGCGGAGGGCCGGCGGTCGTCGGGCGCCGCGACCTCGACCGTCCAGCCGTCGGAGCGCAGCGCGTCGGTCAGGCGTTCCAGGTGCCCGAGCGCCGTCTCGGCTTCGGTGATCACCTGCGCGGACATGGTGCCTCCCAAGGAACATCCCGTGATGGTGGGTCCGCCGGGCGAGGCTCCGTCGCGGTGAGCGTCACGCGAGGTGCGGCCGGTGGAACGACGTTCAGTCTTCCGCCGGGTGGGGGAGATCACAAGCGGTTTGGATGCATTGGTGGCCGGCACTTCGGCGTGCCGGCCACCGGATGCCCGGTCAGCCCACGGGTTCCAGCCGCGACGGCGGCTCGGCCGCGGAGTCGCTCTCCCGGATCCCGAACCGGCCGTAGAGGCGGGCGAGCGGGCCGGGGGCCCACCAGTTCGCCCGGCCGAGCAGCCGCATCGTCGCCGGCACGAGCAGCGCCCGGACGATCGTCGCGTCCACCAGGATCGCGATGGCCATCCCGACGCCGGTCATCTTGATGAAGGTGATGCCGGAGGTGGCGAACGCGCCGATCACGATGATGAACAGCAGTGCGGCGCTGGTGATGATGGCGCCGGTGCGCTGCACGCCGGACGCGACGGCCGTCGTGTTGGAGCCGGTCAGGTCGTACTGCTCCCGGACGCGCGACAGCAGGAACACCTCGTAGTCCATCGAGATCCCGAACAGCATGGCCAGCATCAGGATCGGCATCGCGGGGGAGATCGAGCCGGTCGCGGTGAACCCCAGCGGCCCGGACAGGTGGCCGTCCTGGAAGATCAGCACGACCGCGCCGAAGGTGGCCGACAGCGACAGCATGTTCATCACGATCGCCTTGAGCGGCAGCAGTACCGACCCGAACGCCAGGAACAGCAGGACGAACGTCGCACCGCCGACGAGCACCGCCAGCCACGGCAGGGTCGCGCCGAGGCTGTCGAGCTGGTCGACGACGTCGGCGGTGACGCCGCCCACGTATGCGTGCGCGCCGGGCGGCGGCGGGACGTCCCGCACCTGCTGGACGAGGTCGCGCGCGGCGCCCGAGTTGGGGTCGGCGTCGTAGCGCAGCGCGATCCGCGTCGTGGTCCCCTCGGAGCCGGTCACCGTCGCGCCCGTGATGCCCGGCACGGCGTCCAGGCGGGCCCCGTACGCCTGAACGGCGGCCTGGTCGGACGTTCCGGTGACCACGGCCTCGATCGGGCTGGTGGCGTTGCGCGCGAACCGGGTCTCCAGCGTCTCGGACACGACCCGCGCCTCGCTGCCGTCCGGCAGCACCTTGGCGTCCACGCCGCCCCAGTTGATGCGCAGGAACGGCCCGCCGAGCGCGAGGAGCAGCGCCACGGTCGCGACCGCGTAGATGACGGGCCGGCGCATCACGCTGCGCGCGACGCGTCCCCACCAGCCGTCGAACCGGCTCCCGGACGTCTTACGCCGCCGGACGGACAGCGCGTTCACCTTCGGGCCGAGGACGGCCAGCAGCGCGGGCAGCACGGTCAGCGCGCCGACCATGCAGACGAAGACGGTCGCGATGCCGCCGTAACCCATGGAGACGAGGAAGTTCTGGTCGAACAGCAGCAGGCCCGACAGGGAGACGGCGACCGTGACGCCGGAGACGGCGACGGTGCGGCCTGCCGTGGCCATCGTCGCGGCCAGCGCGTTCTCGCCGGTGGCGCCGTCCCGGCCGATCTCCTCCCGGTACCGGCTCACCACGAACAGCCCGTAGTCGATCGCGAGCCCGAGCCCGAGGAACGTCGTGATGTTCACCGCGAAGATCGACACGTCGGTCAGGTACGTCAGCGCGTGCAGGGCGGTGAACGAGCCGAGGATCGCCAGGCCGCCGACCAGCAGCGGCAGGCTCGCCGACACCAGGCCGCCGAAGATCACCACCAGCAGGACGAGGAGGATCGGCATCGCCATGCTCTCGGCCCTGCCGATGTCGGACGAGACGCGCTCGTTGATCGCCACCTCGGTGCCGACCGCCCCGCCGACCTTGGCGGTGAGGCCGCCGCCGACCTTGCCCAGGTCGTCCTTGACCGCGTCGTAGCTGTCGTGCCTGGCGGCCTGGTCGGAACCGGCGAGCTGCAGGACGGCGTAGGTCGCCGTGCGGTCGTTGCTCACGAACTGCGGCGCCTTGGTCGTCCAGTACGTGCTCGCCTTGGCGACCTTGTCATGTGGCAACGCGGCCAAGGCCCGCTCGACCGACGCCCGGTAGGCGGGGTCGTCCACCGTCGTCTTGCCCTGGTAGAGGATCACGACGTCGGCCTGGTCCCGGCCGAGATCCCGCTCGGCGATCTGCACCGCCTTCGCGCTCTCGCTGCCCGGCGTGTCGAAGCCGCCGGACGAGGACAGCGCGCCGAACACGCCCGTCCCCCACACCGCGGCGAAGGCGAGCGCCGCGCCCGCGACCGCCAGAACCCACCGTCTGCGCCGGTGGACCCACCTTCCCCATCGATCGAACATCGCGCGTTCCCCCGTCCCGTTACATGGAGTAAGCTTCGTGAACACCGTAAACTGCGAACGCCGTTAACTTCGCATACAGCGTTAGCTTCCGTCAAGGGTGTTTCTGGGGAATCATGCGAAGGCGGCCGGGTGCGGCCGGAGACCAGGGAAAGAGGGCGGCCTAGTGGAATCGCGACGTGATCGGCTGCGCGCGGCGACGGTCAAGGAGATCTCCGAGACCGCCCGGCGGATCCTCGTCGACGAGGGCCCCGAGGCGGTGACCCTGCGGGCCATCGCCCGCGACATGGGGATGACCGCCCCGGCGCTCTACCGCTACTTCGGCAGCCACGGCGAACTGCTCAGGCACCTGGTCGGCGACATCTTCACCGAGCTGACCGGCCAGCTGCACGCGGCCATGAAGGAGGTGCCGGACGGCGACATGAGCGGCAAGTTCCTGACGGTGTCGCGCCAGTTCCGCAGCTGGGCCCTGGCGCATCCCCGCGAGTACGCGCTGCTCTTCGGCTCGCCGGTCCGCGGCGCCGGGCACCTGGAGGAGGTCGACTTCGCCGAGGAGTGCGCCCGCCAGTTCGGCTGGACGTTCATGACCCTCTTCCTCGAACTGTGGAACAAGGCCCCGTTCCCGGTGCCGGCCGACGACGAGATCGAGCCCGCGCTGCGCGAGCAGCTCCGCCGCTACCGCGACGACGTCCTCGGCGTCGAGTTGCCGCTCGGCGTGATCCGCCAGTTCCTCAAGTGCTGGATCAGGCTCCAGGGCGGCGTCAGCCTGGAGGTCTTCGGCCACCTGGAGTTCGCGCTCGGCGACGCCGCCCCCATGTTCGAGCTGATGCTCTCCGAGGTCGGCCCCGAGCTCGGCCTGACCTACACCCCGCCGCCTGCGGAGTGAGCCGGCGGCGCCGCCCGGCGGGAACGCCGAAGGGCCCCGCGAACGCGGGGCCCTTCGGGTGCGGAGCGGATCAGTAGCTGGGCTGGCTGGGGTCGATCTGGTTGACCCAGGCCAGGATGCCGCCGCCGACGTGGACGGCGTCGCCGAAGCCGGCGCTCTTCACGACGGCGAGGGCCTCGGCGGAGCGGACGCCCGACTTGCAGTGCAGGACGATCTTCTTGTCCTGCGGGAGGCGCTCCAGCGCGGAGCCGTTCAGGAACTCGCCCTTCGGGATGAGCGTGGCGCCCGGGATCGAGACGATCTCGTACTCGTTGGGCTCGCGGACGTCCACGAGGAAGATGTCCTCGTCCCGGTCCTGCATGGCCTTGAGGTCGCGCACCGAGATCGTGGAGTCCTTGACGGCCTCGGCGGCCTCGTCCGACACCGCGCCGCAGAACGCCTCGTAGTCCTCCAGCAGCTCGGTCTGCGTCGGGTTCTTGCCGCACAGCGGGCACTCGGGGTCCTTGCGGACCTTGACCGAGCGGTAGGTCATCTCCAGGGCGTCGTAGATCATCAGGCGGCCGACTAGCGGCTCGCCGATGCCGGTCAGCAGCTTGATGGCCTCGTTCACCTGGATGGAGCCGATCGACGCGCACAGGACGCCGAGCACCCCGCCCTCCGCGCAGGACGGCACCATGCCGGGCGGCGGCGGCTCGGGGTAGAGGCAGCGGTAGCAGGGGCCGTGCTCGGCCCAGAAGACGGACGCCTGGCCGTCGAACCGGTAGATCGAGCCCCACACGTACGGCTTGCCGAGCAGGACGGCCGCGTCGTTCACCATGTAGCGGGTGGCGAAGTTGTCGGTGCCGTCCACGATCAGGTCGTAGCCGCCGAAGATGTCCATGATGTTGTCGCGGTCGAGCGCGGTGTCGTGCACGACCACGTCGATCAGCGGGTTGATCTCGCGGACGGTCTCGGCCGCCGACTCGACCTTCGGCTTTCCGAGGGACGACTGCCGGTGGATGATCTGGCGCTGCAGATTGGACTCGTCCACGACGTCGAAGTCGATGACGCCGAGCGTGCCCACCCCGGCGGCGGCCAGGTAGAGCAGGGCGGGGGAGCCGAGGCCGCCCGCGCCCACGACCAGGACCTTGGCGTTCTTGAGGCGCTTCTGCCCGGCCATGCCCACGTCGGGGATGATCAGGTGCCGCGAGTAGCGGTTGACCTCGTCGCGGGTGAGCTCCGGGGCGGGCTCGACCAGAGGTGGCAACGACACGGTGGATGCTCCTGTGCTGACGCTCGGCGTTATGGAGGGCGGGACTTCATCGTCCTCACGGCACAACCTTGCCATGGGCTGCGGCATTCCCGGCGGCCACCCGCCCGCGAGCCGCCCGGGGAGGGGTCCTTACCCGGACGACAGGCGGAATTTCGGGAAGCGCCGTTAATCTTGACTGTTGTGGCATTCCTGCCCCCCTCTCAGCAGCCGCCCCCGCCGCGGCCCCCGCGCCACCCCGGCATGCCCGGTCCTCCCGGTATGCCCGGTGCCGCCCGTCCGCCCGGCATGCCCGGCGGCCCGCACGGGGGGCCTCCCCGTCCGATGGGCGCGCCGCCGCCGCGTCCGATGGGCGCGGGGCCGGCGGGCCCGTACGGGCCGCCGAGGGTGCTCGGGCTGACCGGCCGCCAGTGGATGATCGTGGCGCTGGTCGTCGGGTGCTGCTACCTGATCTCCACCGGAGTGTCCGTCGCCGGTGCCTGGACCACCCTCAGGCGCCAGCCCACGAACGCGGAGCTGCAGATCGCCGCCGACAAGGAGGTCGCCCGCCGCTGGCAGGCGTGGCCCGCGCGGCGCATCTTCCCCGAGAAGATCAGCTACCGGCCCACGGGCGACCACACCGAGTACGCGTCCAGGACGGGAATCGTCCCGGACACGAGCTGCGCCCAGGGCGTCGACGACGAGATCGGGACGACGATCGGCAAGCACGGCTGCCGCGCCGTCCTGCGCGCCACCTACGTCGACCAGCTGCAGGGCGTCGTCGTCACCGTCGGCGTGGTGGCGTTCCCCGACGCCTGGAAGGCGGACCGGGCGTTCAAGGAGCTGCCCGGCGCGCAGGGCCCGGACGGGACGGGTTCGGTGCGTCCCGCGCTGCACGCCGCCGCGTTCCCGGGGACGGCCTCCGCCCGCTTCACCGACACGGCCAGGCAGGACCGGACGATCGACCGCGGCGGCCCGTACGTGGTGCTGACGACATCGGGCCAGGCGGACGGCCGTCCCGCGTCCGCGATCAAGAAGGCGCGGCCGGGCGAGCCGTTCGCGGTGGCCCCGCAGGTCGGCCACGCGATCGCGCGGACGCTGTCGGCCAAGGCGCTGCCGGACTGCGACCGGCCCGAGTGGCGGTGCTGACCGGAGTGGCGGTGTTGACCGGAGTGGCGGTATTGACCCGAGTGGCGGTGTTGACCCGAGTGGCGATGCTGAGGGAGCGCGGATGAGACGGCGTGGCGTGGCGGCGGCCGCGGGCGCGGCGGCGCTGGCCGGCACCTGGCTGATGCCCGTCCAGGCGCACGCGGACGAGGTCCGGGACCGGCAGCAGCCGATCCTGAACCTCCTCGGCATGGACGCCGCCTGGAAGATCACCAAGGGTGCGGGCGTGACCGTCGCGGTCGTCGACTCGGGCGTCGACCCGCAGCAGCCGGACCTGCGCGGCAAGGTCACCACCGGCCCCAACATGCTCGCCGAGATCGACGCCGGGACGCAGCCCAAGCGGCTGCACGGCACCGGTATGGCGTCGCTGATCGCCGGGCGCGGCCACGGCACGGGCGGCGGATCCGGGGTCATCGGGATGGCCCCGGAGGCGGGCATCCTCGCGATCCGGTCGATCGGCGAGAAGGAGGACGCGAGCTTCGTCCGCTACCGCACGTCAGAGAAGGCGGACACGGCGGTGGCGCGCGGCATCCGCTACGCCGCCGACCACGGCGCGGACGTCATCAACCTCTCCCTGGGCAAGAACGAGGAGGTGCCGGAGGAGCGCGAGGCCATCGGCTACGCCATCGGCAAGGGCGTCGTGGTGGTGTCGGCGGTCGGCAACGACGGCGAGGACCCGGGCGCCCTGGACGGGGACGGGTTCGCGCCCTACTCCTACCCGGCCTCCTACCCGGGCGTCATCGCGGTCGCGGCGACGGAGCCGGGGCACGCCCGCGCGCCGTTCTCCAACCGCAATTACTCGGTGCTGCTGTCCGCGCCGGGCGCGGGCCTTCCCGTGGCCGGGCCCGGCGGGCAGTACTTCGTCAGCGACGGCACCAGCGACTCCAGCGCGGTCGTCTCCGGGATCGCCGCGCTGGTCCGGGCCAAGCACCCGAAGATGGCGCCCGCGCTGGTCGCGCAGGCGCTGATCCAGAGCACCCGGCACGGCCCCTCGGGCGGCTACGACCCGGAGGTCGGGTTCGGCGAGGTGCACGCCGCCCGCGCCCTGTCGGCGGCGGACTCGCTGGCCTCGGCGCAGCCGGGCCCGGCCAAGGCCAAGCCCGCCGGGCAGCGGTTCGGCGAGGAGGACCCCGGGCCGGTGGAGGTCATCGAGCATCCCGCCTGGGTCCGCCCGCTGATCATCGTGGTCCTGCTGCTCGGCCTCGGCGGGACGGCCGGGGCGGTCGCGATCGCCGTCGCCTTCCGCCGGCGCCATCCGAGCGCGGCGGGTGGCCCGCCCTTGAACGGCCCCGAGCGCCCCGTCCCGCCCCTGATGGGCCCACGGCGTCCGGGACAATGAGCGGATGTGGTCCGAACCTGACGAGTACGCCGAGGCGGTGCTGGACGCGGTGGAGCGGATCCCGCCGGGCCGCGTCCTGTCGTATGGCGACATCGCCGAGCTGATCGGAGCGGGCGGGCCCCGGCAGGTCGGACGCGTGATGTCGCTGTACGGCGGCGCCGTCCCGTGGTGGCGGGTGATCCGCGCGAACGGCCATCCGCCGAGCGGCCTGGAGGTCGAGGCCCACGAGAACTACCGCGCCGAGGGCACTCCGCTCAGCACGGACGGGCGGCGAGTGGATATGGCACGAGCCCGCTGGACGGGCCCGGATCAGCCCGGGTGAAGGCGGAACGCCCCGGCGATGACGGCGGCCAGCACGAGCGGGCTGAGGGCCGCGGCCAGGATGGGCGCGTGCGTCATCAGCGCGCCCGCCACCGCCGCGCCGGCCCCGAGGGCGAGGATCACGGCGGTGCGGAGCCCGGCCGCCGTGCCCTGCCCGGCCGCGAACCCGCCCATCATCGACGTCAGCGTCCCGGTGACGAACGTGGTGGTGATCCCGTCGGCGGCCATGCTGCGGGCGGCCGCCGTCTGCGCGCCCATCGCGACGGACGACAGGGCGATGAGGGCGAGCAGCCCGCCGCCGCGCGGCTCGGCGTCCGCCATGGCCCAGCCCGCGAGGAAGACGGTCTGCAGCGCCAGGACGAACCCGAGCACGGCGGTGACGCGGGGCGGCCAGACGCGGCCGTGGCCGGAGCGTCCGGCGATGCCGAAACCGGCGAGCAGGCCGAGCGCGAACGCGAGCGTCGCGACGCCGCAGCGGGCCAGGTCGGCGCCGTTCCCCTCGCCGGCGGCGAGCCCGAACAGCACGATGTTGCCGGTCATGTTGGCCGTGAACACCTTCTCCATGCCGAGGAACCCGACGACGTCGGTCGTCCCGGCGCCGAACGTGAGCAGCACCAGCAGGACGGCGCGGAGCCGGAGCGGGGAGCGGGAGGGGTCCCCCGCCGCCGCGGGCGCGGCGGCGGGGGACGGATCGGAGAGGTCGGACGAGGCGGTCACCGTGCTCCCTAGTAGATGATCAGCCCGGCGACCGTGGCGACCACCAGGCCGGCGAGCACGGGCAGGAACGAGCGGCGGACGAGTTCGAGCACCGGCACGCGGGCGAACCCCGCCACGGCGATCAGCGAGGACCAGGCGACCAGCACGCCGCCGCCCGACCAGACGCAGCCCATCTGCCCGATCGCGGCGAGCAGCGCCGGGTCCACCCCGGACGCCGGCCCGAGCGTGCCGGCCAGCGACCCGGTGAGCGGCAGGCCGGCGAACCCGGAGCCGTCCAGCCCGGTGATCATCCCGATGATCAGCACGCCGAAGCCCACCACGTACTGGCTGTCGGGAATGGCGTCCTGCATCCGGACGACGGCGTCGAACAGGAAGCCCGGCGCCTTCGCCCCCTCCTCCATGCCCATGATCTTTCCGGCGAAGTCGGCGTTGCCGATGAAGAAGAACCCGGCGATGGGGATCACGACGCCCATCGCCTTCATGGCGAAGACCAGGCCGTCCACGATGTGGTCGGCGCACCGCTCCAGGCTGTGGCGGCCGTTCCGCGCGATCGCGGCGCACAGCAGCAGCACCGTGGCGACGCCGCCGACGAGCGCGGCCGCGTCCCCGCCCACGACCTCGGGGACGAGGCCGGTGAACTTGCCGACCAGCATGTAGCCGACGAGCCCGATGAGGGTCAGCGGGACGATGGCGGCGAACGCCTTCGAGCGCTTCGGGCAGTCCGCGCCCGGCCGGTCGTCCTCGTTCAGCGACGACAGGGCCCGCTGCGCCATCGCGTCGGACGAGCCGCCGTCCCCGCCGTTGCCTCCGGAACCGTGGTCGAGGACGGCCACTCCGCCGTCCCCGCCACCGGTCGCGATGGTCTCCGCCCGCAGGACGCGCCGCGGCAGGACGCGGATGAGCGAGCGGCGCGGCGCCGCGGCCTCCGACTCGCCGGCCTCCCAGCGTTCGAGGAGCGCCGGGTCCGGCTTGCGGAACTCGCCGCGGGTCATCAGGTAGCCGAGGCCGAGGGCGACCAGGCCCGTGATCAGGGACAGCACCATGGCGCGGTCGGCGACCGCGCCGGTCTGCACCCCGGCCGCCTTGGCGGACAGGCCGGGCGCGACCTGGATGACGTAGTCGCTGGACAGCGCCATGCCCTGCCCGGCGATCGCGATCGCGACCCCCGAGCTGATCGGCGGCAGTCCCGCGGCGATCGCGGCGGGCAGCAGGATGGCGCCCATCAGCGGCACCGCCGGCGTCGGCCAGAAGAACAGGCTGATCACGTAGGTGACGGCGGCGAGCACCCAGAAGGCCGAGTGGCCGGACCGCATGACGACGCGGAACGGCTCCACCATCCGGCGGTCGGCGCCGAGCGCGCGCAGCGCCCCGAGCAGCGCGGTGACCAGCGCGATGATCAGGAAGATGCTGAACAGCTCGGACGCCGCGGTGAGCCCGGCGTTGAAGATCGACTCCAGTCCCGTGACGAAGCTGCCGGTGAACACCCACGCGGTGAGGAACGTCGCCGCGATCGCGGGGATGACGACGTTCTTGCGGGCGATCATGACGGCGATGATGACGATGATTCCGGACAGATAGATCCAGTGAGCGGCTCCCAAGGGACGCTCCCTCCCTGTACGCGCCTTCAGCGAGGTCGTCGGGCGCAACGGTTGCAGAGAATCTGCTCGATCGGTCCGAGGTGAACAATGAGGAACGTGCACACTACGCGCCTGGTCATTTTGTGCACCATGTCGGGCGTCCCGCGAGCGAAGCGGCGGGGCACCGCGTCCCTGTGCACGCTGCCCAAGGAATGTGCCGGATCTTCGGCGATCGGTCCGTATCGGCGCTGATCGGGGGCCGCCGAGACTGGCGGCATGTCAGCGGAGAACGCATTCGGCCGCCCCGGCCGCGGGCCCACGGTCGCGTCGGGCGGCATGGTGGCCGCGAGCCATCCGGCGGTGAGCCTGCTCGGCGCCCGGGTCCTCGCCGGCGGCGGGAACGCCGTGGACGCCGCCCTGGCCATGGCCGCCCTGTCGTGGCCGGCGCTGCCCGGCCAGTGCGGCGTGGGCGGAGACGCCTTCGTGCTGCTGCGCCGCCCGGACGGCTCCGTCGCCGCGTTCGGCGGCAGCGGCTTCGGCCCGGACGGCGGCGAGCCCGCCTTCTACCGCGACCGCGGGCTGGCCGCCGTCCCGCTGGAGGGCGCCCTCGCCGTCGCCGCCCCGGGCGCGGTGGCCGCCCTGGCCGCGCTGCACGCCGACTCCGCGTCCCGGAGCCTGCCCGAACTGTGGGCGCCCGCGATCGCCGCCGCCGAGGACGGCCTGCCCTGCAGCGTCAAGACCCGCGCGGACATCGTCGAGCGCCGCGACGCGCTCGCCCGCGACCCGGGCACGGCCGAGGTGTTCCTGCCCGGTGGCCGCGTCCCCCGCGTGGGCGAACCGATCTTCCAGCGCGCCCTGGGCGCCGCACTCCGCCGCCTTGCCGCCGACCCGGCCGACCTTTACTCGGGTGACCTCGGGGAACGTTCCGTCGACGCCCTCGTGGACGCCGGGGCGCCGTTCTCCGGCTACGAGTGGATCGCGAGCGGCGACTCCTCCGCCGGGCCGGCGCTGACCTGCGCCTACCAGGGGATGACCGTCCACCTGACCCCGCCCCCCACACCCGGCTGGATGGTCGCACAGCAGGCCGGCCTCTGCGACGGCGTCCTCGACGGCCTTCCGTGGCTGTCGGCTGAGGCCGTCCACCGGATGGCGTCCGCCGCCCGGACGGCCTTCGCCGACCGGTTCGCCGGATGCGGAGCCGACAGCGGCCACTGGCGTTCGCTGCTCGTGCCGTCCGCGCTGGCGGCCGCCCGCGCCCGCCTCGACGCCGGCGACCTCCCCGTCCCCGCCCCGCCGCCCGTCCCCTCCGGCGGCGACACCACCTCCATGGTGGCCGTGGACGCGGAGGGACGCGCGGTCAGCCTCATCCACTCGCTGGCCTTCACCTTCGGCGCCCGGATGACCGTCCCCGGCACGGGCATCGTCCTCAACAACCGGCTCGGCCGCGGCGCCTACCTGATCGACGGGCACCCCAACGAGGTCCGGCCGCGCCGCCGCCCGCTGCACACCCTGAACGCCTGGCTCGTCACCGGCACCGCCGGCCGCCTCCTGCACGTCGGCAACACCCCGGGCGGGGACGGCCAGGTCCAGTGGAACACCCAGCTCATCTCGCACCTCCTCGACCACGGCCACGACCCGGCGACGGCCGTCGCCGCGCCGCGCTTCACCGTTCACCCGGGCAGCGACGCCGACGTGATCGGCCGGCCGCCCGAACTCCGCGTCGAGTCGCGTCTCGGCGCCGACCGCATCGACGCGCTCCGCTCGTCCGGCCACGACGTCACCGTGCAGGACGCGTGGGACGCCGGCGGCAGCGCGCAGATCATCTCCGTCGCGGACGACGCCCTCCTGGGCGCCTCCGACCCGCGCCAGGACGGGGTGGCCCTCGGTGTCTGAGCTCCCCGCCACGCCCCGCCCCCAGGGCGCCTACGTCCCCGCCGTGGCTGAGCCCCTCCGCGCCGGCGACGTGTTCGTCACGAGCGCGGGCATGACCCCGCGCCAGGACGGCCGCCTGACCGTCACGGGCCTCGTCGGACGCGACCTGACCCTGGCCGGTGCCCGCCAGGCCGCCGCCCTGGCGGCCCGCAACGCCGCGGCCGCCGTCGCGGACGGAGACCTCGGCCGGGTCCGGCGCTGGATGCGGATGACCGTCTACATCGCCTGCGCGGACGGGTTTACCGACCTCTCCGCCGTGGCGGACGGCGCGTCGGCCGCCCTGGACGAGCTGGCGCCGGGACTCGCCCGCCCGGCACGCGGCGCCATCGGCGTCCGCGCCCTGCCCGGCGGCGCCCCGGTCGAGGTCGAACTGACCGCGGTCGCACGAGCGGTCCCCGCGCCCGCGACGGCCGCGGGACGCGGATCACCGGCGGCCCATCCGAGCGTGGAGGACGAGTGAGCATGCATGAGGGACTGAACTTCGTCGGCGGCGAATGGCGCCCGGCGGCGGACGGCGTGACGTTCCGGCGGCACAACCCGGCCCGGCCGGACGACATCGTGGGGGAGTTCCCCGAGTCGTCGGCCGCCGATGTGGACGCGGCCGTCGCGGGGGCCGTCGAAGGGGCCGCGGAATGGGCGGCCACGTCAGCCGAGAAACGCGCCGACGTCCTTGAGGCGGCGGCCCGGTGGCTGGAGGAGCGCGCGGACGAACTCGTCGTCGAGCTGGTGCGGGAAGAGGGGAAGACCCGCGCCGAGGCGGCGATGGAGGTCTCCCGCACGCCGCGGAACCTGCGGTTCTACGCGGGGGAGGCCCATCGCGTCACCGGGCAGAGCCATCCGGCGGACGACGGCGGGATCGTCTACACGCGGCGGGAGCCCGTCGGGGTCGTCGGGGCCGTCACGCCGTGGAACTTCCCGCTGAACATCCCGTCCCGGAAGATCGGGCCGGCGCTGGCGGCCGGGAACGCGGTGGTGTTCAAGCCGAGCCCGGTGACCCCGCTGCTCGCGCAGCGGCTCGTGGAGGCGCTGCTGGCGGGCGGGCTGCCGCCACGGGTCGTCGCGCTCGTGCACGGTGGCGCCGAGGCCGGGGCCGCGGTGGCGGCGGACGAGCGGGTCGGCGCGGTGACGTTCACCGGGTCCACCCGGGCGGGACGGGCCGTCCACGCGGCGGTCGGCCCGTCGCGGCGCGCCCAGCTGGAGATGGGCGGCAAGAACCCCGTCGTGGTCCTGGACGACGCCGATCTGGACCGCGCCGCGCAGATCATCGTCAAGGGTGCGTTCGGGCTGTCCGGCCAGGCGTGCACGGGGACGAGCCGGGTGATCGCGCACGACGCCGTCCACGACGAGCTCCTCGAACGGGTGGCACGCGCCGCCGAGGCGCGGGTCGTCGGGGACGGTCTGCGCGACGGCGTCGACATGGGGCCGCTCGCCGCGGACTTCCAGCTGGAGAAGGTCCTCGACTACGTGCGGATCGGCGAGGAGGAGGGCGCCAAGCTGGTCACCGGCGGGCGGCGGGCGCCCGGCGACGGGTACTTCGTCCGGCCGGCGGTCTTCGGCGGGGTGACGCCGGACATGCGGATCGCGCGGGAGGAGATCTTCGGGCCCGTGCTCGCGTTCCTGCGGGCGTCCGGCCCGGACGAGGCCGTCGAGCTGGCGAACGGCACCGGCTACGGGCTGTCCGCCGGGATCGTCACCCGGGACCTCGACCGGGCACTGGAATTCGCGCGGCGGTCCGAGAGCGGGCTCGTGAAGGTGAACCAGCCGACCTCCGGAATGGCGATGACCGTTCCCTTCGGCGGGCTCAAGGAGTCCAGCACACAGACCTTCAAGGAGCAGGCCGGACCTTCGATGATGCTCTTTTACACGCAAGAGAAAAGCGTTTACATCTCACCCCGGTAAGGATCCCAGAAGGGAACAAGGAAATGGCAGAGCTGCTGTCCAAGGACGCGTTCCGCGCCGAGCTGCAGAACGCGATCAAGGGCCGCGAGGCCAAGAACGCCTCGTTCAGCAAGGCGTGGGCCGACGGCGAGCTGAAGCGGGAGCATTTCGCCCGCTGGGCGGAGAACCACTACCACTACGTGGGGCCGTTCGCCGACTACCTCGCCTACGTCTACGCCAACACGCCCGACGAGTTCACCGGCGCCAAGGACTTCACCCTCCAGAACATGTACGAGGAGGAGCTGGCCGACATCCGGCACACCGACCTGCTCATCCGGTTCGCCGAGGCGTGCGGCACCACCCGGGAGCGCGTCGAGGACCCGTCCAACATGAACGCCATCACCCGCGGCCTCCAGGCGTGGTGCTACGCGGTCGCGATGCGCGAGCACTTCGTGGTCGCCACCGCAGCCCTCGTGGTCGGGCTGGAGTCGCAGGTCCCGAGCATCTACAAGAAGCAGATCGTGCCGCTGCGCGAGGTGTACGGGTTCACCGAGGACGAGATCGAGTTCTTCGACCTGCACATCACCTCGGACGTGGTGCACGGGGAGCGCGGCTACCAGATCGTCCTCGACCACGCCGACACGCCGGAGCTGCAGGAGCGCTGCCTGCGGTTGTGCCGGTGGGGCGCGGAGATGCGGTTCTCGTACACGCAGGGCCTCTACGACACCTACGTGAAGCCCGACCTCGTCGGCGCCTGATCCGATTCCGGCCCGGCGGCGGGGCGGCCCCGTCCCGCCGCCGGCCCCCTACGCAGGGAGTACGACCGTGGACCAGCAGACGGGCGAGTGGGTGCGGGCCGCCACGCTCGCGGAGCTGCGCAGACGCCGGCGCCTCGCCGTCACCGTCGAGGGACGGCGGATAGCGCTCTTCCTGGTCGGCGACGACGTCTACGCGCTGGACGACGTATGCGTTCACAAGCAGCGGTCGCTGTCCAGGGGCGTCGTCCTGAACGGGCGGGTGATCTGCCCCGGGCACCAGTGGGTGTTCGACCCGGCCACCGGTGAGGCGGAGGACCAGGACGAATGCCAGCCGACGCACGCGGTGCGCGTGGACGGCGACGTCGTCTACGTGGACCCGCAGCCCCGAGTCCTGATGGAGGAGCAGCCATGATCGAGTCTGTTGTGGTGGCCGGGGCGGGGCAGACCGCCGCCGTCGCCGCCCGCACGCTGCGCCGCCGCGGCTTCGACGGCCGCGTCACGCTCGTCGGCGCCGAGCACGACGCCCCCTACCAGCGCCCGCCGCTGTCGAAGGAGTACCTGGCGGGGGAGCAGGACCGCGACGAGCTGTGCCTGCTCACGCCGGAGTGGTGCGAGGCCAACGACGTGGAGCTGCGGCTCGGTGTCGCGGCCGCCGCGATCCGTCCCGCCGAGCGGTCCCTGGAGCTGGCGGACGGGACGCGCCTGCGCGGCGACGCCGTCCTCATCGCGACCGGTGGACGCCCCCGCCGGCTGCCCGGCGTCGAGGGCGACCGCGTCCGCCACCTGCGGACCGTCGCCGACGCCGACCGGCTCCGCGCCGAACTGCGGCCGGGTGCGCGCGTCGTGGTGATCGGCGCCGGGTTCATCGGCTGCGAGGTCGCCTCCACCGCCCTCGACCGCGGCGCCCATGTCACGATCGTGGAGCAGGCCGGGCGCCCGCTCGGGCACGTCCTCGGCGACCTGATGGGCGACGTGATGGCGGCGCTGCTCCGCACGAACGGCGTCGACCTGCGCACCGGGGAGAAGGTCGAGCGGTACGAGGAGACGGCGTCCGGCGCGATCGTCACCACCAGCGGCGGGACGTCCCTGGAGGCGGACGTGGTGGTGGTCGGGGCCGGAATGGTGCCGAACGTCGAGCCCGTCACCGGCGCCGGGATCGAGACGGCGGGCGGCATCCCCGTCGACGCGTACTGCCGGACGGGCGTCGACGGCGTCTACGCGGCCGGCGACGTCGCCTGCCAGTGGCGGCCGAGCCTGGGCCGCCATGTCCGCGCCGAGCATTTCGACAACGCCAACTCGCAGGGCATGGCGGCGGCCAAGAACATCCTCGGCGGGAAGGCGGCGCACGACGGGCCGCCGTGGTTCTGGTCCGACCAGTTCGGTCACGGCCTCCAGCACGCGGGCCACGCCGACGGCACGGACCGGCTCGTCGTCCGGGGCCGGGTGGAGGACTTCGACTTCATCGCGTTCTACCTGGCCGGAGGCGTGCTGCGGGCCGCGTTCACCGTCGACCGGGGCGGCGACCTCGCGATCGCCCGGCAGCTGATCGCCTGCGACGCCGTCCTGGATCCCGACGTCCTGCGCGACGAGGACGCCGACCTGACCGACCTGTTCGACACGCTCGGCTGACCCTGACCGATCGATCCAGCCGCCCTGACCGACCGTTCGGCGCAGGGAGCCGACATCCGACATCGTGGAGCTACCGATGGAATACCAGCACGTGGCCCGTTCCGGGCAGGTGCCCGAGGGCGTCGTCCGCCGCTTCTTCGTGGGCGAGGCGGAGGTCGCCGTCGCCCGCTGGGACGGCGAGGTGCACGCCATGTCGAACTACTGCACCCACCTGGACTGCCTGCTGTCGTCCGGCCGGGTGACCGAGGACGGGCTGCTGTGCTCCTGCCACGGCAGCGTGTTCGACTTCGCGTCCGGCGAGCCGATCACGCCGCCGGCCACCAAGCCGATCAAGGTGTACCCGGTGAAGGAGGAGGACGGGCGGATCCTCGTGCACGTCCCCCCGGAGGACGCCGCGAACGGCGGTCCCCGACGGCGGCGGCCCGTTGGCCGAGCCTGACCCGGGGCGCGGATCGTGGGCGGCGCTCGTGCCGCTGCTGCTCGGCACGTTCACCGGGACCGTCGCCAACACGATCGTCAACGTCCCGCTGACCCTGATCCTGCGCGACCTCGGCGCGTCGATCTCGTCCGGAACCCTGGTCGTCATCGGGTTCACCCTGCCCTTCGCGGTGCTGCTGCCGGTGTCGGGGTGGCTCGGCGACCGGTGCGGCGCGCGGCGGGTGTTCGTCGCCGCGATGCTGGTGCTGGGACTCGCCTCGGCGGGCGCCGGGCTCGCCGGCGACCTCGCCGTGCTCGTCGGCATGCGCGCGGTGCAGGGCGTCGCGACGGCGGCGATGCTGCCCGCCGTCATGGCGCTGATCGCCTCGCGGTTCGGCGGCGCGCGGCGCGGCCGGGCGCTCGGGCTGTGGGCGGCGGCGAACGGCGTCGGGCAGGCCGCCGGGCCGGCGCTCGGCGGCGGCCTCGCCACCTGGTTCGGCTGGCACGCGGTGTTCTGGCCGGTCGTGCCGCTGTGCCTCGCCGCCGCCGCGCTGGCCGTCCGGCTCGTCCCGGCCGGGCGACCGCGGCGCGTGCCGCTGGACTGGCGCGGCGCGGCCCTGCTGACGCTCGCCGCCGGGCTCGGTCTCGGCGCGACCTCCTCCGCCGCGACCCTGGGCGCCGCCTCGCCGTTCGTCTGGAGCGGCGCACTCGCCGGTGTGCTCGCCGCCGCGGCCTACGTCGCGTCCTCGCGCGGACGCCCGGACGCGTTCCTCCCGCCGCGCCTGCTGCTTGAGGCCCGCTACCTGCGCTCATGCCTGAGCGTCCTGGCGCAGATGTTCTGCCTGGGCGCGACGCTCCTGGCGGTCCCGGTCTATCTGACCACGCAGCGGCACACCGGCACCCTGTACGCGGGGGCGGTCCTGCTGAGCCTGCCCGTCGCCATGTCGCTGCTGGGGCCGGTCACGGGCGTCCTGATGGAGCGCCTGTCGCCGCGTGCCGTGCTGCGCGGCGGGCTCGTCGTCCTCATCGCCGGGCAGGTGCTGGTCGCCGCCGTCCTCGCCGTGTCCGGGACCGTCCCGTGGCTGCTCGCCGCCCTCGCCCTGACCGGCGCGGGGGTCGCGTTCGTCCAGACGCCCGCCGCGACCGGCGCCACCCGCTCGGACGCGGGACGCCGCGGCGCCGGCCTCGGCCTGTTCAACCTGCTGCGCTTCGGCGGGTCCGCCCTCGGTGCCGCCTGGGTCGGCGCCGTCCTCGACCAGGCGCCCGCCTTCGGGCTGATGTTCGCCGTCTGCGCCGCGACCGCCGCGCTGGGGCTCCTGGCGTCCTTCGCGGGCCCCGATCCCGTGTAGCTCCGCCTCAGCGCGGGGCGGCGGCGGGCGGGGCCACCTCCTCGTCGAGGGTGCCGGTGACGGTCGTCAGGGTGTCGATGTGGTGCGCGAGCCAGAACGTGAACTGGGCGTCGGCCGAGCGGATGTCCATGCGCAGGGCGCGGGACGCCCGGTCGAGCTTGTAGAGCATCGTGTTGCGGTGCATGCCGAGTTCGCGGGCCGCCGCGTTCAGGTTCCCGGACGTCCTGATGTAGGCGAGCACGATCCGCTCCAGGTCGCCGCCGTTGGCGCGGCGCAGCGGGCCGAGGGTCTCGCGGGCGAACGACTTGGCCTCGGCGTTGCGCGCCACGTCCTTCAGCGCGGCGAAGACCCTCAGGTCGTCATAGCCGCAGACCGGGTCGGCGGCGGTGTGCCAGGCGAGGCCCATCGTCAGCCGCGCCTCGTGGTAGCCGGCCGCGACCCCGGCGGCGCCCTGCCCCGGACGGCCGTGCGTGACGCGCAGGTCGTCGCCCAGCTGCGGGCGCAGCGCGCGGTGCAGCCGCTCGGCGAACCGGGCGGCGTCCGCCCGCTGCCGGATCGGGTCCTGCTCCGCGCCGACCCGCTGGATCACCACGATCGTCGAGCTGATCGCGGCGGTCAGCGCGCAGCCGCCGGGTTCGAGGTTCTGCGCGGTGCGGGTCGCCGACACCGTCCGGCGCAGGTAGTCGCGGCCGACGGGCAGCAGCGACGCCGCCGCCACCACGTGCACGGCGAAGTGCCCGTCCACCTCGAACCCGTGGTGGCGGGCCCGCGCGCCCAGCTCGTGCGAGTCGGCGAACCTCCCGTGGACGAGCGCCTCCACGAAGTCGCCGCGGGCGCGTTCCTCCGCCGCCCGCACCGACCGCTGCCGCAGCATCTCCGACCCGATCAGCGTCGCGCCGTGCTCGGCGACCACGCGGTGCTGCGCCAGGTCGTGCGGGTCCGGCGGGCAGACCGGCTCGACCATCACCATCCGCCCGAACACCTGGCCGCCCACCAGGACGGGCGTGACGAGCGCGTGCACGGGCCGGTCGTCCGGGGCGAGGCGCAGCCGCACCTCCGCCGCGTGCGCGTTCGCGTCCGTGAACTCGGGATGGTCGTCGGGGGCGTCCTCGGGGAGGGCCGCGAGGATCGCGTCGGGGTCGGCGGGCTCGGCGCCCGGCGCCTCCTCCCAGGCGAGGCGCTCGCCGTCCGCGTCGCAGATGAGGACGCCGCACCGGGACAGCCCGACGACCGCGCGGGCCATGGCGGGCACGCCCGGGCCGCGCGCGAGGACCTCCGCGAGCGTCCGGTGCACCCGCGACCCGTACTCCAGGATGTGCGCGGACTGGGCCAGCGCCTTCTGCCCGATGAGCCGGCTCACGGTCCGGTAGTCGGCCTCCCCGGGCAGGGCGAGCAGCGGGATCCCGGCGGAGTCCGCGGCGCGGGCCGCCGCGTCGAGGTCGGAGTCGGCTCCCGGCGGGGTCCAGGCCAGCAGCGCGGCGGCGTCCCGGCGGGCGAGGTCGGCGACCACGGCGGCCGCCTCGTCCGGCGCGGCCAGCGCGGTCACGGGCAGGTGGACGGCGACCCCGGTCAGGTCGGGTTCGCGGGTGGCCTCGTCGGTGTAGCGGCGGGTCTCCGACAGCGGGAGGCACCAGCCGACGCCGCGTTCGAGCCCGGCGCGGCCCGCGCGGAGGGTGCCGCGCAGCAGCGGCTCGGCCAGCAGTGTGCCGACCGGCAGATGCCCGTCGGCGGTCGTCGCGGTCGCAGGGTGATGTGCCATGTGCCCACATCCCGTCCGGTTCGTTCGGCAGAGTGTACATAGCCTCGATGCGCGCGGGCCTTCGAGACTGACGGGAGTGGAAGGAGTACGTGGCGGACGGCGCGAGAGGAAGACCGTCCCCCACATCCTGCTTTACCGTTCGAAATCCGGCAATACCCCTTTTCGGTTGGAGGGGTGGTGCCCGACTGGAGGCCCTCCGTGCACACCGTTCACCGGCTCACCCTGGAAGACGCCCTGATCATGCTCACCGCGGCCGAGGAGGAGGCGCGCCGGATCGGCGTCAAGCAGACGATCTGCATCGCCGACGACGGTGCCCACCCGATCGCGGTGCACCGGATGACGGGCGCCCGCCTCACCGGCGTCGAGATCGCCATCGCCAAGGCCTTCACGGCGGCCGGCCACCAGCGCGACACCCACAAGTTCAACGAGCCGCCGAACGGGCCGGCGCTGCCCGGCAACGAGGCGTTCGGCATCGACCAGATGCATCCCGGCAAGTTCGCGATCTTCGTCGGCGGCTTCCCGATCGTCCACGAGGGCGAGGTCGTCGGCGCCGTCGGCGTCAGCGGCGGCAACGGCGACCAGGACAAGGCCGTGGGCGCCGCCGCCCTCCGCGCCTTCAAGGAAAAGGTGGCTGTGTAGCCCAGGGGGCGACCCCCTGGAACCCCCGTCACGAGCCCGGCTGAGGTTCGGGCCCGCCCGGAACGCCCTGGTCAGGTGGGCCAGGGGTGGAGGTGTTCGTAGGCTGCTGCGGCGGCGAGGACGCGGGCGTCCTCGTGGCGGCGGGCGACGATCTGGAGGCCGGTGGGGGCGCCGCCCGCGTGGCCCGCCGGGACGGAGACCGCCGGGTGGCCCGACAGGTTGAACGGGAACGTGACCGCCAGGGCGCCCCAGTGGTCGACGGGGCGGCCCGCGATCTCGGCCGGCATCGGGCCCTCCGCCGGGAAGGCCGGCGCCTGCGTCGCCGGGGTCAGCAGCAGATCGAAGCGCCCGAAGCCCTCGGCCAGCGCGGCCACCAGGCGGGCGCGGGCCTCGTGCGCGTCGACCAGCGCGTCGGCGTCCAGGGCCCGCGCCGCGTCGCCGTAGCGGCGGACCGTGGGGTGGACGGAGTCCAGGCGGTCCTCTGGAGCGTTCCGGAGCTCGGCGTGGACGTCCGGGACCGAGAGCGTCCGGAACGCGGCCCCGCACGATTCCAGGCTGAGATCGGCGGGCACCTGGCGCGCCCCGGTTCCGGCGATGAACGCCTTCGCCGCGTCCTCCACGACGGCGGCGACCTCCGGATCGCAGGGCGCGTAACCGAGGTCGGGCGACCAGGCGACCCGCAGGCCGCGCAGGTCGATCGTGGTCAAGGACCTCTCGAAGGGCTCGGCGGGGGCGGGCAGGGACGCGCGGTCGTACTCGTCCGTCCCGCAGACGCAGTCCAGGAAGCGCGCCGTGTCCCGGACCGTGCGGGTGAGGACGCCGTAGTGGTCGTTCTCGGCCGTGCCACGGTGCCGGGGCCCGCGCGGCACCCGCCCGTACGTGCCCTTGAACCCGACCAGCCCGCAGTAGGACGCGGGGATGCGCAGCGACCCGGCGCCGTCCGTGCCCGTGCCGAGCGGGACCATCCCGGCCGCGACCGCCGCCGCCGACCCGCCGCTCGACCCGCCGGGCGTCAGCTCCGGCGCGTGCGGGTTGCGGGTCACGCCGTGCAGGACGGACGCGGTGAACGACGCCCGCCCGAACTCCGGCGACGCGGTGAGCCCGACCGGGATCGCACCGGCCTCCATCGCCCGCGCCACCATCGTGGACGTGTGGTCCGCGACCCGTCCGGCGTGGACGACGCTGCCCATCGCATGCGGCCACCCGGTCACCGCGTGCAGCTCCTTCACCGCGAGCGGCACCCCCGCCAGCGGCCCCGGATCCTCGCCCCGCACCACCATCGCGTCGATCACGCGGGCGCGGGCCAGCGCGCCCTCGGCGTCGACGTGGACGAACGCGCCCAGCTCGCCGTCCAGCCGCGCGATCCGTTCCAGGGCCTCCGTCACCGCCTCGCGGGCGGAGCACCGCCCGGCCCTGACCTGCTCCGCCAGCCGGACCGCGGTCACAGCGCCACCGCCGCGACCGCCGTCGCCACCACCAGACCCGTCACGACCGGCAGGAACAGCCGCCTGGCCAGGTCGATGACGGAGACACCGGTGAGTCCAGCCACCACGATCAGCGAGGACCAGATGACGAGCGTTCCGCCGCCGGTCCAGCTCGCGCCGTTCTGCGCGATGGCGGCGAGCGTCGCCGGGTCCGCGCCCGCCGAGTGGCCGAGCTCCCCGGCGAGCGAGCCGGTGAACGGCAGCCCCGGCCAGCCGTTGCCGTCCAGCCCGATCACCATCCCGACCAGCAGCATCGCGAAGGCGGCGAACACCGGGACGTGCGGGATGTGCGGCTGGATGTGCGCGATCGCGTCCAGCAGGAACGCCGGGCCTTGAGCGCCGTCCGGCAGCCCGAGGATCTCCCCCGAGTAGTCGGACAGCCCGACGTAGACGAACCCGGCGATCGGGATGACGACCCCCATCGTCCGGAACGCGAACGCGATGCCCTCGGTGAAGTGGTCGGCGCAGTCCTGCAGCCAGGTCCGCCGGTTCGCGACGACGCTGATGAGGACGAGCGCCAGCGCCGCAGTCCCGCCGACCAGGGGCGCGCCCGCGCCGTCGTCGATGCCGGGGACGAGGGAGGTGAACCGCCCGAGCAGCATCACCGCGAGCAGCGCGACGAACGCCAGCGGGACCGCGAAGGCGACGAACCGGGCCCGCCCCGAGGGGGCCTCCTCGCCGTCCCCGCCCTGGCCGGTCGCCGTCAGGGTCGCGGTGCCGCCGCCCGTTCCCTCGCCGCCCACCGCCCGGGTGCCGCCGTCCCCGGTCGCCGCGTGCGCCGCGCCCTCGCCGATCGCCGCCAGATCGAGGGTGGCGGCCTCCGCCGCCGCGGGGTCGAGGATCTTGCCGCGGACGTCGCGCAGGTAGCAGAAGGCCAGCGCGACCACGCCGGCGATCAGCGAGATGACGAGCGCGCGGTCGGCGATCGCTCCGGCGGGCGCCTTCGCGCCCTGCGCGGACAGGCCGGACGCCACGCCCATGACGTAGTCCGAGCTGAGCGCCATGCCCTGCCCGGTGATGGCGATCGCGATGGCGGCGGCCAGCGGCGGCAGCCCCACCCGGACGGCGGCGGGCAGCAGGATCGCCGCGATCAGCGGCAGCACCGGCGTCGGCCAGAACGACATCGACAGCAGGTAGGTGACGACGGCGAGCACCAGGTAGGCGACGTGCCCGTTGCGGACGAACCGCTGCAGGGGCCGCACCATCATCAGGTCGGAGCCGAGCGTGCGCATCGCGCCGAGCATCGCCGTCACGATCGCGATGATGACGAAGATGGGCAGCAGCTCCTTCGCCGCGGTGATGCCGGCGTTGAACACGGCGCCGAGACCGGTCGTGACGCTGCCGCTGTAGACGAGCGCGGTGACGAACGTCCCGGCGATGGCGAGTCCGACGACGTTCTTCCGCGCGACCACGGTCGCGATGAGGGCGGCGAGGCCGAGGAGATAGATCCAGTGGGCAGGGGACAACGGGTTACCTCCCACCTCTGGGACGCGGCGCGTCCGCGTCCGTCCACGAGGGTCGTCGTAATGTGCACGATCACTCCTGCCAGGAGCAATGACGAAACCGCACACGGCGGGGGCCGCGGTTTGTGCAGGCTGTCGCCGCGCCGGACGGCCCGGGCCCGCGCGGGGTGTGGGCGATCGTCCCCCTGCGGAGACGGGCCGGCGGTGGTTTTTCCCTTCCGCGACATGCGTGCGTTGTGGTCAGAACAGCCCCGGTGATCTGTTCCAATGAACTGTTGTGCCGTCTGCTTCCTACCGTCTCGTGCGCCGCGCGGGTCCCGCGCGGGCCGTCCCGCCTGTGCTCGACGAGCGGCAGCGCCGGGTCGTCGAGCATGCCGGCGGGCCGCTGCTGGTCCTGGCCGGGCCGGGCACCGGGAAGACGACCACGATCGTGGAGGCGGTCGTCGACCGCATCGAGAACCGGGGCGTCGACCCCGAGCGCGTGCTCGTCCTGACGTTCAGCCGCAAGGCCGCGGGGGAACTGCGGGAGCGCATCACCGGCCGCCTGCACCGGACGACGCGGACACCGCTCGCCCTCACCTTCCACAGCTACGCGTACGCGCTGATCCGGCGCGATGCCGTGCTGAACGAAGAGCCGGCTCCGCGGCTGTTGTCCGGGCCGGAGCAGCTGCTGGAGGTCCGGCGGCTGCTTGAGGGCGAGCTTGCGGACGGTGCGCGTGACTGGCCGGAGCGGCTCCGGGCCGCTCTGGCGACGCGTGGCTTCGCCGAAGAGCTGCGTGACTTCACCTTGCGCGCGATCGAGCGGCAGTACGTCGCGGAAGATCTCGTCGCCCTGGGACGCATGCGCGGACGCGACGACTGGCCCGCCATCGGCGCGTTCATGGACCGCTACGTGGACCGGTTCCTCCTCGACCCCGTGCCCACGTACGACTACGGCGAGCTGATTCACATGGCCGCGGGGATGCTCGCGGACGAGGAGGTGCGGATCCGGGAACGGGACGCCTACGACATCGTCTTCGTGGACGAGTACCAGGACACCGACCCCGCGCAGGAGGCCCTCCTGCACCACCTGGCCGGGGAGGGACGCGACCTGGTCGTGGTCGGCGACCCTGACCAGTCCATCTACGGGTTCCGGGGCGCCGACGTGCGCGGCATCCAGGAGTTCCCCGGCCGCTTCCTGACTCTGGACGGCGATCCGGCGCCCGTGGTGGCGCTGCGGACGTGCCGGCGGATGGGGCCGGAGATCCTCACGGCGTCGCGGCGGATCGCCCGGCGGCTGCCCGCCGGGTCGGCCGGTGCCGCCGAGCACCGCGCGCTGAACCCGGTGGAGGAGCCGGAGGACGGCGAAGTGCGCGCTGCGTCTTCCAGGGGGGGCGCCCCCCCTGGACCCCCCGATGAAGTGCGTGCGGTGATCGCCGACTCCGAAAGCCAGGAGTCGGCACTGGTCGCCGACGAACTGCGTCGCGCCCATCTGCTCGACGGCGTCCCCTGGTCGCGTATGGCGGTTCTGGTGCGAAGTGCCGTGCGCCAAGTCCCGGTGCTGCGTCGAGCTCTCGCGCAGGCCGGTGTGCCGGTCGTCGTCGCCGGCGACGAGGTTCCGTTGGTTGCGGAGCCGGCCGTCCGTCCTTTCCTTGTTCTGCTGCGGGCGGCACTGAAGAAGGGCTTCCTGGACGAGGTCGTGGCGGAAGACCTGCTGACAGGGCCGCTGGGCGGTGCCGATGCGTTGGCCATGCGCCGGCTCAAGCGCGCCTTGCGTGACCTGGAGGAGCTGTCGGGTGGGCAGCGTCCGCTGGGGGAGCTTCTGGTCGCGGCCGTGGACGACGCTCGCGAGCTTGTCCTCGTCCACGAGAAGGTCCGCGCACCCGCCGAACGGATCGCGCACCTGCTCGAAGTGGCGCGCCGCAGTGTCCACGACGGCGGCACCGCCGAGGACGTGCTGTGGGCCGTCTGGCAGGAGAGCGGCCAGGCCGACGTCCTGCTTGAGCAGAGCGTCAAGGGCGGGACGCGCGGCGCGGCGGCCGACCGCGACCTCGACGCCGTCGTGGCGCTGTTCGACCATGCCGCGCGGTTCGTCGACCGGCTCCCCCAGGCGGGGCCCGAACTGTTCGTCGACAACATCGCGTCCCAGGAGATCGCCGGCGACACGCTCGCCGAGCAGGCGCCGGAAGGCGAGGCGGTCAGGATCCTCACCGCGCACCGCTCCAAGGGCCTGGAGTGGGACGTCGTCGTGGTCGCCGGCGTCCAGGAGGGCGTCTGGCCCGATGTGCGGCTGCGCGGGTCCCTGCTCGGCGTCGAGGAGATGATCGAGCACGCGGCCGGCGCCGAGCCGGAAGGGGACGCCGCGGCCGGCGCCTCGATGGCCGCCAAGATGCTCGACGAGGAACGGCGCCTCTTCTACGTCGCGGTCACGCGCGCCCGCAAGCGCCTCATCGTGACGGCCGTCGGCGGCGACGACACGGAGGAACGGCCGTCCCGGTTCCTGAACGAGCTGCTCCCCGGTGCGATCGAACAGTCGCAGCTGGACGAGAAGACCCGGTGGCTCTCGCTCTCCGCGCTCGTCGCCGACCTGCGCTCCGCGGTCGCGGACCCGTCCCGTCCGGAACCGCTGCGGCGCGCGGCCGCCGGGCACCTGGCGCGCCTGGCGCGCGCGGGCGTACGCGGGGCGAAGCCGGAGAACTGGTACGCCATCACCGCGCTGTCCGACACCGGACCGGCCTTCGCCGACGACGAGCCCATCACGATCTCTCCGTCCCAGGTCGAGGCGTTCACCACCTGCGGGCTGCGCTGGCTGCTCGCGTCGGCGGTCGGCGCGCAGGAGGGCGGGCCCAACGAGTACAGCACCATGGGCAAGGTCGTCCACGCGGTCGCCGAGATGGCCGGCGCCGACGACGGCATCGACGAGGTCCACGTCGCCGAACGGCTGGACGAGATCTGGAACGACCTGGAGTTCCGCAGCTCCTGGTACTCGGAGAAGCAGCGCGAGCAGGCCACGACGATGGTCGACAAGTTCCTCGCGTGGCACCGCGACAACCCCAACGAGGTCGTCGCGCTGGAAGAGTCGTTCAAGGTCGACCTCGGCCGCGTCGTCATCAAGGGCCGCATCGACCGCGCCGAACGCGACGAGCAGGGCCGCGCGGTCATCATCGACATCAAGACGTCGTCCACCGCCGTCCCGAAGGACGACCTGGCCCGCCACCCGCAGCTCGGCGTCTACCAGTACGCGGTGATGCTCGGCGCGTTCGAGCGGCACGGGCTGATCGAGCCGGGCGGGGCCAAGCTCGTCCAGGTCGGCAAGGCCGCGTTCACTGCGAAGGCGCGCGAACAGGAGCAGCCGCCGCCCGCCGACGACGAGGACCCCGACTGGCCCAAGAAACTCGTCGAGATCGTCGCGACGGGCATGGCCGGTGATGTGTTCCAGGCGCGGGCGAACGACAAGTGTCGCACCTGTCCCGTACGCTCCTGCTGCCCTGTGCACGACGAGGGCGGACAGGTGGGGGACTAGAGCGGCGCGGTAGGGGACCGGTACGGCGAGGTAGGGACCAGGGCGGTGCTGCCGTACGCTCTTGCTGCCCCGTCCATGACGGCGCGGGCAGGTTGGTGACCGGCTAGCTCGGGGGGAGTGGGGTGATCACGCCGGGAGAGCTGGCCCGGCTGCTGGAGATCCCGGAGCCGACGGACGAACAGGCCCGGGTGATCGAGGCGCCGATGGCGCCCATGGCGGTGATCGCCGGTGCCGGGTCAGGGAAGAGCGAGACGATGGCCGCACGGGTCGTGTGGCTGGTCGCGAACGGCTTCGTCCGGCCGGAGCGCGTCCTCGGGCTGACGTTCACCCGCAAGGCCGCGGCCGAACTCGGCGTGCGCGTGCGGAAACGGCTCGACAAGCTCCGCGAGGTCCTGCCCGGGGACGAGCTGGAGCGGCTCGGCGGCGAAGCGCTGTTCGACGGCGAGCCGATGGTGTCCACCTACCATTCGTACGCGGCACGGCTTTTCGGTGACCACGCCTTGCGCGAGGCCCTCGAACCCACGATGCGGCTGGTCTCACCGGCCGTCGCCTGGCAGATCTGCTCGCGGGTGGTCGACACCTACAACGGCCCCATGGACCGCATCGACTGGCAGCCCGACACCGTCACCAAGGCCGTCATGGAATTGGCCGGAGACCTGGCGGAGCACCTGCGGACCGCCGAGGACGTCCGCAAGGTCGGGACATGGCTGGACGAGCGGCTCGCCGCGGTGAAGAAGCCGCTCAAGGCGCAGCGCGACATCCTCGCCAAGCACGCCGTCCGCGAACAGCTCATGCCGCTCATCGACGCGTACGGGCGCGCCAAGGCCGACCGTGAGGTCATCGACCACGGTGACCAGATGGCCCTGGCCGCACGCATCGCCTACAAGCATCCCGAGGTCGGGATGATCGAGCGGTCGCGGTTCTCCGTCGTCCTCCTGGACGAGTACCAGGACACCAGCCAGGCGCAGCTCGTCCTGCTGCGCTCCCTGTTCGCGGACGGGCACCCCGTCACGGCGGTCGGCGACCCGTGCCAGTCGATCTACGGGTGGCGTGGCGCGAGCGCCGGGAACCTGCTGCGGTTCGCCTACGACTTCCCCACGCAGCCGGGGGTCGCCGGCGGGCGCCCGGTGCCCGCGCCGGTCGTCCAGCTGAGCCGGTCGTTCCGGAACGGCGAGCAGATCCTGGAGGCGGCGGCCAGGATCCAGGAGGAGTTGCGGGCCGAGACCAAAGCCGTGCCCCGCCTCATTCCGGGCACCGGACGGGAGGGCCGCGGACGCGTCGAATGCGCGCTCCTCCCCACCGTCGAGGACGAGGCCGACCGCATCGCCGCCCGCATCGCGTCGCTCATGTCCGCCGACCCCGAGACCTCCCCGGACGGCGCGCCACAGGCCGAGCCGCTCCAGTACTCCGACGTCGCCGTCCTCGCACGGAAACGGTCGCAGTTCCCGCTGATCCGGCGGGCCCTGGAGGCCCGCGGCATCCCGGTCGAGGTGGTCGGGCTCGGCGGGCTCCTCACCGTCCCCGAGGTCCAGGACGTGGTCGCCACACTGCGCGTCATGCACGACCCGACCGCCGGGGCGTCCCTAGCCCGGCTGCTCACCGGCCCCCGCTGGCGCCTCGGCCCCCGCGACCTCGTAGCCCTCGGCCGCCGAGCCCGCACCCTGGCCCACGAGACAACCCGCGACGTCACCCCCCCAGAGCCAGCACGAGGTATCGCCTCTCCGGAGGTGGCGCACGGTGCGGCTTCGCCGGAGGCGGCACGGGATGTCGCCTCGGCGGAGGCCGTGCGGGGGGTCGCCTCGGCGGGGGCCGTGGGGAGTGTCGCCTCAAGGGAGGCCGTGTCCGGCGCGGAGCCTCCCGGGGAGGGCTCGGGGGCTGCTGTCGATCCGCTTCGGGCGCTCGTCAGTGAGCTGAACCAGGAGACCGGCAGCCTCGTCGACGCGCTCGACGACCTCGGCGCGTCCGAGGCGTACTCGCCCGAGGGATACGGACGGCTGCGGCGTCTGCGCGACGAGCTGCGCATGCTGCGGAGCCAGGTCGGCCTGCCGCTGCCCGACCTCGTCAACGAGGCGGAACGCGCGCTCGGCCTCGACATCGAGGTCGCCGCGCGGTCCGGTCTCGACCCGGTCACCGCCCGCGCCGACCTCGACGCCTTCATCGACGCCGCCGCGACGTTCGCCGGCGACGCCGAAGACCCGACGCTCGGCGCGTTCCTCGCCTACCTCAAGGCGGCCGAGACCGAGGAGTTCGGGCTGGAGGCGGGGCGGGTCGGGGAGACCGACAGCGTCAAGCTCCTGACCGTCCACGCGTCCAAGGGGCTGGAATGGCCGGTCGTCGTCGTCCCAGGCCTGTCGTACGTCCCGCAGAAGAACGGCGCCCCCGCCAAAGGGTCGATCTTCCCGTCGCCGCCGCAGAACGCGACCCGCTGGACGGCGAACCCGCGCGTCCTGCCGTTCATGCTGCGCGGCGACCGCGCCGACCTGCCCGCGCTGAACGGGCTGGAGAAGGACGACCTCGCAGCGTTCGACCAGGCGTGCTCCGAGCGCGACCTCCGGGAGGAGCGGCGGCTCGCTTACGTGGCGGTCACGCGGGCGTCCAGCCTGCTCATCACGACCGGCTACTGGTGGGGTGCGTCGGGACGCCCGCTCGGGCCGTCCCCGTTCCTGGAAGAGGTACGGGCGGTCTGCGTCGCCGGGGCAGGGTCCGTCGCGATGTGGGCCGCCCCTCCGGAGGAGGGCGCCGAGAACCCGCTGCTCGCCGACCCCGACGAGGCGCACTGGCCCGCCACGCCCGGAGAACGCGGCCATTCGGACATCTCGGCCCGAGAACGGTACGAGGCGGTCGTCGACGCCGCCCGCATGGTCGAGGACGAGATGGCCGGGCGGACACGGCACTGGGCGGGGGACGCCGGGCTGTCCGACGCCGACCGGGGCCGCATGACCGCGTGGGCGCGCGACGTCGAACTGCTGCTCGCCGAACGCGACCGGGGACGCGGCGGCGACGGGCTGCTCGTCGAACTGCCCGCCCACCTGTCGGTGTCGTCGCTGGTGTCGCTCGCGCGCGACCCGGCCGCGCTGGCCCGGCAGATCCGCCGGCCCATGCCGCGTCCGCCCGCCCCGTACGCGCGGCGCGGCACGGCCTTTCACGCCTGGCTGGAGAGCCGCTGGGGGCAGCAGCGCCTCCTCGACCCGGACGAACTGCCCGGCGCCGCCGACGAGGGCGCCGCCGATGACTCCTACCTCGCGCGGCTGCGCGACCGCTTCGAGGAGTCGGAATGGGCGGCGCGGGAACCGCTCGACATCGAGGTTCCGTTCGAGACCATCATCGGCGACCGGCTGATCAGGGGCCGGATGGACGCCGTGTTCCGGTCGCCGGGCGGCGGATACGAGGTCGTCGACTGGAAGACCGGCTCCCCGCCGTCCGGGGAAGAGGCGCGCTTCGTATCGGTGCAACTCGCCGCATATCGGCTCGCATGGGCCGAACTGACCGGAGTGGACGTCTCACAGGTCAGCGCCGCATTCCACTATGTCAGCGCCAATATCACCGTCCGGCCCGCTGATCTCCTGGACGCGACCGGCCTCGCCGCCCTCCTGGAGAACGTCCCGGCCGCCTAGTCACTGCCTCTGTTCACCGTGCGTGGTTTCGGGGATGATCCGGGCAACCATCCGAGGAGGCGACGTGACGGTGACCCATGACGAGAAGGTCGTACGGGAGTTCTCCAAGCAGGCGGCCGGGTTCGCCGACCCAAGGCTGAACGCCCCGTTCACCCGCCACGTGGACCGGCTCGTCCGGTTCATGGACCCGGAACTCGACCTGGAGGACGTCGTGCTGGAGGTCGCCGCCGGCACCGGCATCGTGTCCCGCGCGATCGCCCGCCGCGTCCGGCACGTCACGGCACTCGACCTCACGCCCGCGATGCTCGCCGAAGGCAAGCGGAGCGCCGACCACGCCGGCCTCACGAACGTCACCTTCGCGCATGGGGACGCCACCGCCATGCCCTACCTCGACCGGTCGTTCACGCTGGTCGTCACGCGCTTCTCGCTGCACCAGGTCGCCGACCCGGAGGCCGTCGTGAAGGAGATGGTCCGGGTCAGCCGGCCCGGCGCCGCCCTGATCATCGCCGATCTCGTCCGTCCGGCGGGCCTGGACGGAGACCTCGACCGCATCGAGCGGCTCCGCGACCCCTCGCACGGGACCGCGCTCACCGAGTCGCGGATCGCGGAACTCGTCACCTCGGCGGGGGCGGAGGTCAAGCGCGCCGAGCGTTTCGACTACAGCCGCCCGCTGGACCCGTGGCTGGACTTCTCGCACACCCCGGCGGACGTCGCCGCCCAGGTCAGGCGGGAGCTGGAGGACGAGCTGGCGGGCGGGCCGGTCACCGGCATGCGTCCGAGCATGCGCGACGGCGTGCTTCACTTCACGCATTCGTACCTTTTCCAACAGGCGATCGCCGGCTAGGTTCCAGATTCTGGTTGCGTTTCGAGCAAACGTTCGACGTGGGTCGCTCGCATGTTCTAGGTTGTCGAACATGGGTTCTAGCAACGTGCGCTCCCTCGATCGCGAGCCTGCCGCGCTGGCGATGCGCATCGGCGTCGTCGCGGCCGAGGCCGCCCTCGCCACCTTCGCCCGCAACCTCGACCTGGACGACCTCGCGGACGGCGTCGACTTCCAGGGCGCCATCGGCCCCGCCGAATGGCCGGTGTTCTCCCTGGTGATCGACACCCTCGCCGAGGCCGGGCCGGGCGACCGGCGGACGCTGGACGAGCGCCGGGCCGACGCGCTCAACGACCTCGCCCGCATCTGCATGGCCGCCAAGAACAGGGCCGGCGCGGCCTGACCCCGTGACCGGGCACGCCCGGGACCTCGCGGCCTTGGGCCCGGGCGTTCCCTTCGTCAGCGGCCGAGGGCGCGCGTCTTGATCTTGCCGGTGCTGGTGCGGGGGAGCTCCCGGACGAACCGGATGTCCCGCGGGACCTTGTACCGGGCCAGGCGCTCCTTCACGTACGCCTTGAGATCGTCTTCGGTGACCGTCGCGCCCTCGTTCCTGACCACGTGGGCGGCGAGCCGCTGGCCGAACCGCTCGTCGTCCACCCCGGTCACCGACACCTCGGCCACGTCCGGGTGGCCGCCGAGCAGGTTCTCGACCTCGCCGGGGAACACGTTCTCCCCGCCCGAGACGATCATGTCGTCGGCGCGGCCGTCGATGAACAGCCGTCCCGCCTCGTCGAAATGGCCGAGGTCGCCGGTGCCCGTGAGGCCGTCCCGCACCCGCTTGCCGCCGCCACCGGTGTAGCCGGCGAACCGCAGTCCGCCGCCGGTGTAGATCTCACCGGTCTCGCCCGGCGGCAGTTCCCGCCCGTCCTCGCCGAGGATCTTGATCGTGAGCCGGAAGGACGGCTTCCCGACCGTGCCGGGCGCGTCCCGCAGATCCTGCGGCGTCGCTATCGTCGCCCACCCGGTCTCGGTCGCGCCGTACACGTTGATGAGCACGTCGCCGAACGCGTCCATGAATGCATCGGAGAGGTGCGGATGCAGCGCCGAGCCGCCGCACACGACGACGCGGAGGGACGGTGTTCGCGGCGCGTCCTCCACGTCCAGGATGCGCTGCAACATGACGGGCACCGCGACCAGCGTCTCCGCCTTGCAGTCCGCGATCGTCTCCAATGTCCGCCGGGCGTCGAAACGGCGGGACAGGACGAGTGGCATGCCCATTCCGAGCCCGACCGTCGTGTAGGCGAACCCGAGCATGTGGAAAAGCGGCGGCGCGATGACGATCGGTGCCCCGGAACGGACCGGGACGCGCATCAGATGACTGAGCGCCGCTGGGAGGAGCGACGAGACCGACAGGTCGTGGCGAGCGCCCTTCGGGGTGCCGGTCGTTCCCGACGTCATCACGATGACGTTGCTCGTGCGGTCGGGCTTTGCCGGTTCGGGGTCGGTCTGGGCGATCAGGATGTCGATCGTCTCGGGGCCGGTGTTCTCGGTGTTCTCGCGGTTGTCTGTGTTCTTGCGGTTGTCCGTGCTTTCTGCCCAGGCGATCAGGCGGGTTCCGGTGAATTTCGAAGCGTCGACTGTTTGGTCGAATTCCTCGTCGTGGACGAGTAGTTCGATGCCTTCACGCTGGACGACCTGTCCCAGTTGGGTTGCGGAGAAGTCGGTGTTCAGCAACACGACGTCATTGCCCAGGCGGGACGCGGCCAGAAGTGTCTCAACAAAGCCCCGGTGGTTCCGGCACAGAACTCCGACTCTGCTGTTGCCTCGCGTGTCGGCGAGGCGGGTTCTCAGGGCCGTGGCCAGCGCCGCTGCTCGTTGTTCGAGCTCCGCGTAGGACAGCGCGCCGCGTTCGTCGATCAGCGCCGTCCGGTCGGGGAATCGCAGCGCGGACATCGCGCTTATCGTTGCTGGGACCGGGCCGAACCGCGCATAGGGGAGCGCAAGCCGCGCCGCTCGATCGGGGCGGACGGGGCGCATGACCCCGGCGTCCCGCACGGCACGGGTCGCCCTGATTCCAAGACTCGCGACGGAACGCACCCGGTCAAGCAACTGCACGCGTCTCCTGTTCGGGGTATTGGGCTTCGCGTGGACGAGTCTGGCATACCCGGCTTCGTGCGAGATATTTGCCGGTGTGCGGTGTCGTTTGCGCTCAGGGCGTCGTTTGTGCTCAGGGCCGCCGTCGGCTTGGGACTGGCGCGCTCCTTTCCGGTGCGTGCGTGGCTGGGGCCTCTTTTTCTATTGGTTTTAGTGTGGTTGCTGTAGATGGACGGCTGAGGTGGCCTTCCGAAGGCGGCTGCGCTCATTTGCGTTGTTGTCGGTTGCTGGCACGTTGGTTGCGGTGGTCGGTTAGTGATGGGTGATTTTGTTTCGGTTTGGTGCGTGGTTGCTGCAGGTGCCGCGCTGTGCGCGGCAAAAAGGCGGCGGCAAGGAGGGTGAGGGCACGGGTTGTTGGTGATGGCGCGCGCGAAGCGCGCGCTGGCCGCCGTGCCCCGTGCCGCCCTTCACCCCAGACACAAAACCCCTGCCTACGACCGCAACCAACGTGACGGCAACCGGCTGGACGGCGATACATGCGCGGTGGGCTGCAGTGGTCACCTCAGCCGTCCACCTGCAGCAACCACACCTACTCCGATAAAGCCGTCCCCAGCCATGCGCCGACCGGTGGACGATCAGGAACCGCAACCGGTTACAGTTTTTGGAATTGCAGGAAAAAAGATGTGACGATAATGTGGCTTGTCCGGATTGCTGTGTCGTCATTGTCTATGCATTGCCTTATAATTATGGAAGGTTGAAGTTGGGGTGAACCTGCGTGTCGGTGTCGGCCGAAAACGTTGATCGTCAGCGTGAATGGGAGGACCGGGCGTGGTTCCCGCCTGGTCCTCAATTGGCGATCTGTCTTTCCGGTGGTAAGGAACGCCTCACCGACCTCACGGACGACGAACTTCTTCAGGTGGCTGCCGCTGCGCGCCGCCAGACGTCCTGGGCCCAGGCCCGCGAACTGGCCGCAATCGCCGAGCTTCACCAGCGTCGCACCCGCGCCGAAGCCGAAGCCGACGGCGACCCCGACTACCGCATGCTGTCCGCGCAGGAGGCGGTCACCGAAGAGGTCAGCGCGGCCCTGAGCGTCACCGGCAACACTGCCGCCACCCTCGTTCACCTTGCCGAGCGCCTCGTCGGTCCACTGGCCGCCACCGGCGCCGCACTTGAAGCCGGACGAATCGACCTGTCCAAGGCCCGCGCTATCAGCGACGCCACCGAGACCCTCCCCGACGAGGCCACCGAGAAGGTCGAAGCCGCCGCCCTGGAGAAGGCGTCCACCCAGACCACCGGGCAACTCCGCCGCCGGATCAAACGGCTGGCGGAGCGGCTCGCGCCCGAGGCGGTCGAGGAACGCAAGCGTGAAGCGGTGCGGCAGCGGCGGCTGGAGATATGGGACACCCCGTCCGGCACCACCGATCTGGCCCTGTGCGACCTGGCCGCCGAGGACGCCCACGCGATCTTCAACAAGATCACTGCTGCCGCGCAGGGCCTCAAGCATGACGGCGATCCCCGGCCCCTGAACCTCATCCGCGCCGACCTGGCCACCCAACTCCTGCACGGCACCGAACTCCCCGCCGCCCTACGCGCCCTCGGGCCTGACATTGAAGGACGCCTTGACGCGGTCGAGTCGGCTTCTAGCTCATTGAGCTCTTCCAGCTCTTTGAACATCGTTGACGCCGCCGAACAGGGTGGGCGTCCCGTGGCGGGCGATGGTGTGTTCGTGTCGGAGTTGGTCGACGGGATCGAGCGGCGGCTTGCGCATGTGCGTGACCGTGTTCAGCCTGGGCGACTGCCCATCGCCGTTCGACGGGCCGCGCAGCGTATCCACCACGAGCTCACCGAAGCTCGTGACGCCGCCTGCCGAGGGCGCGATGAACGGCACGGGCGGCCCGGTTACCGACCGACCGCCGCACTGCGCCTGGAAATAGAAGCTCGGCACGCCACCTGTGTGTTTCCCACCTGCAACCAGCCGGTCCATCGATGTGACATCGACCACACCATTCCCTGGCGGCCCGGCACTACCTGCCGATGCAATCTCGCTCCACTCTGCAGACGGCATCACAGGTTGAAGCAGACACCGGGCTGGAAACTCCATCAGGTCTGGCCCGGAATCCTTCTCTGGATCACACCATCCGGCGCCTGGTACATCGCCCGCCCCGACCGGCGCTGATCGCCTGCGGCGTTCATCCTGTTCGCCGCCTTGTACCGTTTCGGGCGGCTGGGATGATCATCCGCCGCCGCCTCGTGGGCGAGCAGGAGATCAAGGCGCCCGCCGCCGACCAAGGGTGCCTTCAACTAGCAGTTTTTCCCCGAGCACGACTACGAGCCGCTCAAAGAACGCTTCTCCGCGCGCCTCCGAGATGGGGCGGCTCGTACTCCAGTGGTAAGTCGCGATCTTCAGCGTCTTCGGGTCTGTTGTCGCTGGTGGTGGCATGTGAGGGCGTTGGCTTGATGGCATCGGCGCCAGCGTGACCAGTGGCGGGAGCGCTGATCACGCGGTGGCCGTCATCACGACTCACCGCTGGAGCACTGAAGGGCCGCCTGGCGAGGGAGCTGCGATGGTGCAGATGGGGATGCGCGACGATCCCGAGCGCGTGCGACAGGTGGCCGAGGTGCTGCTGCTGGCCGCGACGCCGTATTGACGCTTGCCGATCATGGGAGAGCGCCGACGGTAGACCGCATGAATACACAACGCAAAGACCCCGAACACCTGCCTGTGGACATCCGTCTCACCGCGATCGGGCCGGCGTCGTCCGACCTGGCCCGGTGGGCGCCCAGGTTCCGCCTGAAGGTGACCGAGTGCGAATACGAACTGTCGCCTCCGCCGCCGGGCGCTGCAGGCGATGGCAGGCCGTGCACGATCATCGAGGGGGACGGAGTTCCCTACGAGATCAAGGCCCTCATCGAGAACGAGTGGCGGGAGGTCGAGCGTGGCCTGATGGTCGGCAGCTCGCTGCAGATCCGGCAAGGCGGCAAGATCATCTGCAACGTCATCTGGACCGCCCTCCAGGAGTAGCCCGGGGGCACCAATCATGTGTCCCCGAGACGGGCACGAACGGTCGGCGGCGCGGGGTCTCCCGCGCCGCCGAACTCTTGGCCGAGCAGAAAGGGAACGGCCTCGGTGTCGCCGTGGCGACTGGTGCTGCTCGTGTCCGGTGGCTCGATCGCGGCAACCCGAAGACGCTGAAGATCGCGACTTACCGCTGGAGTGCTAGGGCCTGTCCTGTAGATCGTGCTTTGGCCGTGCCCAGCCCTGTTCCACTGACCGGCGGCATGAGCCTGGGTCATCGCCTGCGCTGACGAACAAGGCGGTCAGCAAAGGGACCCCGTGCGCGAGTGCCTCGTGTGGGAGTGGGCCGGTGGCCACAAGTGACACCAGGCCGTGGCCTATGGCCCAACTCTGCGTCGCGAGATCGAGGGGCGATCACGCTGCTGGGCGTCGCAGTACGACGGCGACCCGGGCGGCATCTCAGGTGGGGTGGCCCGCCAATGGAAGAAGACCGACGCTGCCGCGAACGCGGCCTTCAACGCCAAGGGAGAGCATTTCGGCCTTCTCAACGCGACGTCCACCTCGGTCTCGGCCAAGCTATATGTCGAGCACCAGCCGAACGTCTTCGAGCTGAACTGGGAACTCAAGCTCCCGAAGCCGTCGAATGGCGGCGCCTCGATCGCGAAGAAGGACCGGGATCTGCCGGAGGGCTTCCGGGTCTGCGTCGTGGTGTCCATTCACAAGCGGGGCAGCTGCAAGAGCCCGATCCTGCTCGGCTAGATGCGGGGGATCGATGCGGTGAGGGTCGCGTGGACGGCCTGGACTGCGGGGGAACGCCATCTGGACGAAGGTTCCGCGAGCCACAGGTGCTGCTCGGCCAGCCCCGCCGGTGGCCGCAGTTCGACCAGGCGGCTGTCGGCGAGCTCGTCCGCGACCGTCACCGTCGGGAGCAGCGACACACCGAGGCCTGCGGCGACGCATCGTTTCGCGACCTCGATGCCGCCGAAGCGGGGCGGGGACATCGTGGGATCGGACGAGGCGACCAACCCGGCGAGTTCGTCGCTGTAGGAACAGCCCTCCTCCAGCAGCAGCACGCCGGTCGCGGCCAGCTCCGCCGGCGTCACGGGACGGTTCCGTGGAAGGTCGCTGGTGCTCGCGGCGACCAGAGACAGTTGCTGGACGCCCAGATCCACCAGGTCGACGCCGGGCGGGTTCAGCGAAGGTTCGAGGACGAGCGCCAGATCGGCGCGGCGGTCGGCGAGAGCGGCCAACGCCCTCCGCGTGGCGGCGGGGAACAGCGACAGGCTCACGTCCGGGAGCTTCGCGCGCAGCTCGGGCAGGGCAGGTGCCAGCCAATAGGCGCACACCGACTCCGGCGCCCAGAGCCGGATCGGACCGGACGGCTCGGCGGCGGTGAGTTCGGCGAGCATCCGCTCTTCGAGATCGAGGATCTGGCGGGCGTGCTCGGCGAGCAGCGAACCGGCGCGGGTCGGGGAGACCCCGGCGGGATGCCGGTCGAGCAGCGGCGTCCCGACCAGGCGCTCCAGCGTCTGGATGTGCGTCGTGACCGTGGACTGCACGAACCCCAGTTCCGCGGCCGCGGCGGTGATCCCCCCGGCCCGCAGGACGGTGAGGAAGCTGTTCAGAAGACGCGTTTCCATCGATCATCCCGATGTGATTCATCAAAATTCATCGTTGGACGCGATGGTAGCCGCGGCGGCAGACTGCCGTCATGAACAACCCGGCTTTGCGCTACACCGCCTTCGACGTGGACGGAGAGGGCGGCAACCCGGCCGGCGTCGTCCTGGACGCACGGGAGATGGACGCCGCGCGGATGCAGAAGATCGCCGCCGAGATCGGATACTCCGAGACGGCCTTCCTGCTGGACGTGGGGGAGGCGGGTGAGCGCCGCTACAGAATCCGATACTTCAGTCCACTGGCGGAGGTCGCCTTCTGCGGGCACGCGACGATCGCCACCGCCGTCGCGCTGGCCGAGCGGCAGGGAACCGGACGGCTCCGGCTCGTCACCTCGGCCGGAGAGGTCGGGGTCGAGACGCGGCAGGCGGACGGCCGGATCCTCGCCACCCTCACCAGCGTCACCCCCGGCGTTCGTGACATCGGCGAAGCCGATCTCGCCTCGGCGCTGGCGGCCCTGCGCTGGGACGCCTCACAACTCGACGCCGCGCTTCCGCCGCGCATCGCCCACGCGGGCAACGACCACCTGATCCTCGCCGCGTCCTCCCGTGCGCGGCTCGCCGACCTCGACTACGACCAGGAGGCTCTCGGCGACCTCATGGCACGCCTCGGCTGGACGACCGTCCACCTCGTCTGGCGGGAAAGCGACACGGTCTTCCACGCGCGCGACCCGTTCCCACCCGGCGGAGTCGTCGAGGACCCCGCCACGGGTGCCGCCGCTGCGGCCTTCGGCGGATACCTGCGATCGCTCGGCCTCGTCCGGCCTCCGGCGCGGATCACCATCCACCAGGGAGAGGACATGGGGAGGCCCAGCCGGCTGCTCGTGGACGTGCCGCCCGGAGACGGCGGGATCGAGGTGAGCGGAACGGCCGCGCCGATCGGCGGCTGACGGACCGCCGGCGATCACGTGTCGCGTAGCGTCGTGTCATGCCGCATCCGACCGCCGCCGTGACCGCCGACGATCTCGACCTGGCCGTTCGGCTTGCCGTCGCCACGTTGCGCGAGGCCCCCGCCGACGCCTGGGACGCCAAGGCCGGGACACTCGAATGGACGTGCTGGGAGACCGTCGAGCACCTCGGCGACGACCTCTTCGCCTACGCCGCGCAGCTGGGGCCGGGGACGCCGCCCATGGACGGTGAGGTGCCGTTCGTCTGGGAGAGCCGGCGCCCCGGCGGTCCCGCGAACGTGATCCATGCGAACCGTGACGCCGGGCCCGCCGGCCTGCTGCAGGTGCTTGAGGCGTGCGGCGGGCTGCTGGTCGCCATGGTCCGCACCGTCCCCCCGGACGTCCGCGCCCACCACGTCTTCGGCGCCGCAGACGCCGAGGGGTTCGCAGCCATGGGGATCCTGGAGACGGTCGTCCACACACATGACCTGGCGGAGGGGCTGGGGCTGCCCTGGAAGCCGCCCGCCGACCTTTGCGCGCGTGTGCTGGGACGCCTGTTTCCGGACGCGCCGCACGACACGGAGCCGTGGCCGACGTTGCTGTGGGCCACCGGGCGCGGAGAGCTTCCCGGACGTCCGCGCCTTACGTCCTGGCGCTGGTATGGCAGCCCTCGCCCGTGAGGTAGTGGAAATCCGGCTTCGGGTGCATGAGGAAGTCGTGGTGGGAGATGTTCCATGCGTAGGCGCCCGCCATGGTGAAGGCGATGATGTCGCCGGGGGCCAGGGGCGGGACGGGGACGTTGCGGGCGAAGACGTCCTTGGGAGTGCATAGCTGCCCCACCAGGGTGGCCGGGCTTTCTGGCCCTGTAGTTGTGAGGACCTTGAAAGGCTGGTTGTGGCCTTTTGTCACGGGGGTTCTCAGGTGGTGCGTGCCGCCTCTGAGGATGACGTAGGTCTCGCCTCGGGTCGTTTTCACGTCCAGGACATCGGTGACGTACCAGCCGTGGTAGGCGGTTATGGCCCGGCCCGGTTCGATGCGGATGGTGGGGCTTGCGGGGAGCTTCTGCCCGTAATCAGCCCAGTCGAAGAGGGCGTCGGGGTCGGCGTAGTCGACGGCCATTCCGCCGCCGATGTTCAGTTCGGGATCGTCAACGCCTTGGGCCTCCAGCCAGGGGAGCGCCCAATCGGCGATCTGGCCGGCCAGGTCCAGCATGGCGGGGGCGTCCAGGCCGGAGGCCAGGTGGGCGTGAACTCCTCGTAGGTCGATGTGGGTGGTCTCTGCAATACGGCGGGCGCATTCGTTGAGTGCGTCCTCATCCATGCCGAAGGGGCCGCTCATGGTCAGGGCGGCGTTCGGGGTGTTCAGGGGGAGGTTGGCGCGGAGGAGCACGCTGGCCGGTCCGGCTATGTGAGAAAGCTCGCGCGGGCTTTCCATGTGAATGCGGTCGACGTTGAGTGTCTGGGCCAGGTGTAGTTCATCGGGGGTTTTGCCTGGGCCGCCGAAGGCGATGCGGATGTCGGGCAGGGTTTCCCTGACGTGAGCCAGTTCGCCGCCGGATGACACCTCTATGCCGTCCACATGGGGGGCCAAGGTCCGGAGGATTTCGGCGTCGGGATTGGCCTTGGCGGCGTAGAAGAGTTCGGTGTCCGGGAGGGCGGCCCGAACGGCGCGGATGTGGGCTTCCAGTTCTGGCAGGTCGTAGAGGTAGGCCGGGTAGCCGGCGAGGTTCAGCGCGTATTCGTTCATAGCGGTCGGGGCGCGGCCAGCGGGTTCGGGACGGGGACGTAGGTCGCGCCTCGGTCGGCCGTCCGGGACCAGCGGGTGCGAAGGTTCGCCTTGGCGGGCAGCGGGACTCCGGCTAGCAACGCCCTTACCTGCGGGTGGTGGTCGTGGGCGGCGAAATGCTTTCTTGCTCTGCGCCAGAGCGTTTCCTCCAAGGACGGGTGGAGGTCGGCCACTGCGGCTGCTATCTCGGTGAGGTGGTTGACGAGGAGGCAGTAGACGACTCGGTTCCAGCCTCGCTCGGGGCCATAGGTGAGGGCATCGGTCACACGGGCGGGGAGGTGCGTCAGGTCCCAGCGTCCTGCGGTCAGTTTGGTGCCCTCCAGGTCGCGGAACGCGGCGTGGATCGGCATTCCGTCAGCGTCCACGCAGATGAGTACGTTCTGAAGGTGCGGCTCAAGGACAACGCCGTGGTCGAGGTAGGCGCTCAGTACGGGCGGCGCAACTTGGGCTACGTAGGCGTCCCACCAGGCTTGGGCGCCGTCCAGGGCCGACAAGGCGGGCAGGTCTGTGAGGAATGCGCTATAGGGATCGGCCAAGGCGCCCGCCAGAAGCGGAGTTCCCGGTAGAGACTTGATGCCCTGCCGCAGAATCACCCCAAGGCCCTCGTACAGGCGACGGTCGGGGAGGGTGAGGCTGCGGTAAGCGGGTTCCGCGAGGAAAGTGGCGTTCAGCTTTTCGAAGACTGGGCGCAGTAGTTCGTTGAGGGCTATCGCGCCGGTCAGTTCGTACCAGGCGTTCTTGCGGACGCAGTTGGTGATGCGCACGTCCAGGCTGAACTTGCAGAACACGTCGGCGTCCGGCAGATATACGGTGCGGACGGACGACGTGGGGACCGCGTCAGTCTCGGACGCGCCGAGGTTGAGCAGCAAGCCGTCTGCCATGGCCTTCCGCAGAACGGGATTGTCCGCCAGCAAGGAGAGCTGCCAAGGATGGACGGGGAGCAGCCGGCGACCCCGAGGCGTGGCCGGCCCATAAGCCTCCAGAGCCGCGAACGCGCCCGGGTCCCCTTCTTCGGCGATGAGGTGCTCCGGGACGGCCAGCCACAATGGACGGAAACGGGCCCGGGTCTCTGGTGCGTACCGGAGCCATTCGGCAGGCAACCCTTGGCGGGCCTTCGGGGACGGGTGGAAACGGTGCCCCGCGACAAGTGACTGCTCTGAGTCGATATAGGGATCGCCCGAGGGTTCGGCGCGGCCGGCGATGATGGAGGTCAGCGCACGGTGGCTGTCGTCCACCTGGGTGAGGAATTCGGGGTTCGGGTGGCCGGTCGCGAGTTCCAGTTCACCTGCGACCAGATTCGCCAGCCTGTCCCAGGGAGCGGGAATCCACTCGTCCCCGCGACGCTCCTCGTAGGGCGGCGACAGGCGGTAGGTAGGGCCCGACGGGGGGCGAGCCAGGCCCGCACGCAACACGACACCCGCCCGGGGGAGGCGGACCACAAGGTGAGAGCTGTCCGGCCAGGTCTGCTCTTCGGGTGCGCACACCTCCCGGACCAGGCAGTTGAGCAGCGCGGTGGAGGTGGCGTCGTCGGCGCCGACGGCGGGTTCGGTCAGAAGCACGTCGCGTCCCGTAGGTAGTTGGGCCCTGGTGGGCCGTAGTGCTTGTTGATGTCGGCCGCGCCGGTCCTCGCCTTGTCGACGAGGGTCCCGGCGGTGAGCATGGCCTTGCCCGGCAGCGTGGCGGCGTCCAGTGTCCGGCTGCGCAGGAACGCGTCCTCCGGCCCGAGCGCCTCGTCGAGCCGCTCCCGGATCATCCGCAGGCCGGTGCGCCACGGGAGCAGGCCACGCTCGGCCAGGCCCAGTGCGGGCGCGGCCGCGCACAGGTGCAGCGTGATGGTGACGAAGACGCGGGCGAGCGTTTCCGGGTCGGAGGTCGTCATCCGGCGGTCGATGAGGTCGCGCGGGTCCGTGCCGGGGGACGGGGCGAGACGTTCACGGAGCCGGGACGGGTCGATCATCGCGCCATCGTTGTCCTTGATGAGCAGGCGAAGCGGAGAGTCGTCCAGGACGAGGGCCACGTTCTGCTGGTGAGCCTCCAGCGCGATGCCGTAGCGGAACAGCATGACGTTCCAGGAGAACAACGCCGACAGGTACACGCCGAAGAGGGCTTCGACGTCCCAGCGTTCGATCACGCAACCGTTGTCCGGAGCTTCGGCAAGTAGCGCTGCGACGGGGACGACGTGCGCGCGGGCAGTGTCGGCTGGGAAACGCCGCACCATGTAACCGAGAAGCGGGTCGTCGGCGTGGCCGTAGGTCTGTTCGTCGGCGAGAAGTACGGGAAGCGCTGGTTCCTGCAGAAGGACCTGGCGCAGGATGCGTTCCACGAGCGCGCCGTCCGGAAGGGTGCCCGGCATGATGGTGCGCTTGTTGCGGAGGCCGAGAGTGCTGGTCGGAAGCGGCATCTTCAGGTGGCCGAGAGGCGCGGCGGCCACGGTCCGCATCGACAGCGTGGGCGTGACCTGGAGGTAAGGGCCGGGTGCGACGGCCACGCCAGGCCGGGCACGAACCTGCTGCACCGCGAGCGGATGGACGGGGAAGAGCGCGTCGGCCGAGGCCAGGCCCACGTCGGCCGGGGTCGGCCAGCAACCGGGAAGCGTCCCGGCGAGGGTCGCGTGGCGTACCGAAGCCCAGCGCAGCGGGAACGACGGGGCGAACTCCGGCGCGTAGCGGCTCAGATCGGCCATGGACAGCCCGGCACGGCTCCGGCCGGTCGGGTGTACCGGATGGTCGTGGTAGGCCGCCAGCGTCTCGTAGAACGTGCCAGGGCCCGTCCGCAGCTCGTCCGGGAACCGTCCGAGCCGCCGGTGCACCGCTGGGCGCGCGTCGTTGTGGAGCTTGGCCGTCGCCAGCGCGTCCAGGCATTCGCGTTCGAAGGCGGCCGTGTCGTCGCGAGGATCCGCCACCATGCGGACGGCGTGGAAGACGTCGCTCAGCCATAACCTCTCCTCGGGAGCCACGACGAGTTCGGAGAGAAAGGCCGGGCGCGCCTCGGCGAGGCGCACACGACGGCCGGGAATCTCCAGGGTCCGGTCCGTGATGAAGCGCCTCAAGCCCGCGTAGTCCTCGCGTAGGAGCGCCTCCAGGACGCGGGCCGCGAGCGGGCCTTCGACGTCGGCTGCGGTCACGTGATCGTCCAGTCGTGGGTCGCCCGGTACCGGGTAAGCGCGGCGTTGTCAGCGCTCACGTGATCGTCCAGTCGTGGGCAGCGCGGAACCGGGTAAGCGCGGCGTTGACCTCCTCTGGGCCGGGACCTATGGCGCGAACGGTGCCCAGGTAATCGCGGTTGGTGCGGGTGACGGCCACGGTGTCGCCGACTGTGCGCTGAGGTCGGTAGGAGAGCCGGACATGGCCGTCCTCCATTTGCAGCGGCCCGGGTGCGGCGGTGAGCGTGCCGGAGCGGTCGGCTATGACCGGCTCGGCGACGGCATGACGCGGATGAGGAATCGTCCAACCAGGGAGGCTCTCCCCAAGATGGACCCGCAGAATCTGCTCGAAGAGCGGTATGCCCAGCAGGTCGGCCAGGAGGAAGTCACAGTGATCGCCGATGAGCCGGTAGTTGACCTCGATGATGCGGGCGCGGCCTTCGTGGACGACGAACTCCGTGTGACACGCCCCGAATCCGATGCCCAGCGCTTCCAGTTGGCGCAGAACCTGAGGCGTCTCTGGTGGAAGGGCCGTCCACTCAAGGCGCTCTTCGACGAAGAAGGGCGGCGGGGACAGCGTCGTCCTGAACGAGCCCAGCACCCGTAGCTCTCGTCCATTGCCCAGCGTTTCCAGCGTGTGGAGGTGGCCCGGCAGATACTCCTCGGCCACAAGGGGATCTTTGCGGCGCGCTGCGATCTCCTTGACGCGCGTGGCGAGTTCCAGAGCGTCCCGGACAAGGAACACGTCCTCGCTTGCGACACCCTCGCGCGGCTTCACGACGAGCGGATACGGCGCGTCGGGCGGCACCCGGTCGGCGTCCGCCGAGAAGACCGGGTCCATGGGCGCGAGGTGCCGCCGCATGAGCGCCTTGTTCTTCGCGCGGGTCGCCGCCCGCCAGTCCTTGGCCGGCAGCCCGAAGTAGGCGGCCGCGAGCGCGGCGGGCGCCTGCAGGAAGTCGCTGTTGGAGAAGACCGCCGCGGGCTCCCCGTCGATGCGCGCGACGATCTCCCGGTAGTCGGAGACGTCGCATTCGACGACCGGCCCGTCGAACTCATGCGCCTCCGGACGGTCCGTCAGGAGCGTCACGTCGAGACCCAGGCGCGCCGCGGCGGGCAGGAACCCGTGGGTCACCGAGTCGGTGGCCTTCCCGGCGACCAGGTACAGAGAGGCGGCCACGAGCGGCCCTTCCAGTCGGCCAACGAGTGAGCGGGCAATGCGAGAAGGCGAACAGGCGGCAAGTGAGGTAAGCCTTGCCTAATTCGCAATGATCAGCATAGTGGCGGGGGCACGGGCCCCATGCAAGAACGATGCCATCGCGTGTCCCGGGCCGCCTCCCCGACGGCTTCGTCACCGACGCCCCGATCCGAGAGAATGAGCCCATGGATCTCGTCGACCGGTGGACGGCGCTCGCGGGAAGGCACACCCGGCACATCGGGACGGAACTCAACGAGCGCTACGGGGAGACGCACCGCCGCTACCACACGCGCGAGCACCTCACCGCCGTCCTCGACCTCGTGGACGAACTGGCAGGGCACGCCGACGACCCGGATGTCGTCCGGCTGGCCGCCTGGTTCCACGACGCCGTCTACGACCCGGAACGCGCCGACAACGAGGAACGCAGCGCTCGCCTGGCCGCACGCATGCTCGCCGACACCGACCTCCCGGAGGCGGACGTCGAGCAGGTCGTCCGGCTCGTCGAACTGACCACGACGCACGCGCCGGACGAGGACGACCGGAACGGTCAGGTCCTCTGCGACGCCGACCTCGCGATCCTCGGCGCGGAACCCGACCAGTACGCCGCCTACGCGGCCGCCGTCCGCGAGGAGTACGCGTTCGTCCCGGACGAGTTCTTCCAAGCGGGACGGGCCGAAGTGCTCAACGGCCTGCTGGCGCTGCCCAAGCTCTTCCACACGTCCATTGCGCACGACCGCTTCGAGGAACGTGCACGCAACAACATCCGGACAGAACTGCTGCTCCTCAACGCGTAGCCGTACTGACCACAGAGGTTGTGGACGTGGCGACTGCAGTCGATGATCTTGGAATGAGGGAGGGCCGCCCTAGCTGCGAGGCCGGTAGACCTTGCGGCGGCGCAGCCCCGCCTTGGTCAGCCGCAGAAGCAATTCCTGGCAGCCCACCGCCTCGGCCCCCTGCAGCAACGCCGCCTCGTACAACTCGGACGGGACGTCGTAGTGGTCGCGCTCGAACGCCCGCGCGGGCATTCCCAGCGACGCCGCGAACGCGTGCAGCTCCTCGTATGACACGTCGCTGACCATGTGCGACCACACGCGTCCCCGCGCGGGCCACAGCGGCGGATCGATGAGGATCAAGGCCACTCCCAGGAACCAGGCAACGGGATCCCTTACTGTGAGTTTCTCGTCTCGCGAAACCCGGCGTTGCGGGGGGCGTCCGGAGAACCCGGATGGAAGAGACTCAGCCCGACAGTACGACATGCGAAGGGGCATGCAGGTGAACGACGTAGTCGCCTACATCCAGGCGGACCGCGACCGGTTCGTCGCCGACCTCAAGGAGTGGCTGGCGATCCCGTCCATCTCCGGGGACCCGGCGCACACCGCCGACGTGCACAGGTCGGCCGGGTGGCTCGCCGAGTACCTGCGCGGACAGGGCTTCCCCACCGTCGAGGTCTGGGAGACGCCGGGACTGCCGGCCGTCTTCGCCGAATGGCCCTCCGAGGACCCGGACGCCCCCACGGTCCTCGTCTACGGCCACCACGACGTCCAGCCGGTGGAGCCGCTGGACGAGTGGGAGACCGAGCCGTTCAAGCCCGTCGAGAAGGGCGACCGGCTCATCGGGCGCGGCACGTCCGACGACAAGGGCCAGATCTTCTTCCACACCCTCGGGATCCGCGCGCTGCTCGCCGCGTCCGGGCGGCAGGCCCCGCCCGTCACCGTCAAGCTGCTCGTCGAGGGCGAGGAGGAGTCGGGGTCGGTGCACTTCGCCGACCTGCTCCGCGGCCGCCGCGACCGGCTCGGCTGCGACGCCGTCGTCATCAGCGACACCACCATGTGGGCGGCCGACGTCCCGTCCATGTGCACCGGCATGCGCGGGCTCGCCGAGGCCGAGGTCACCCTCCGCGGCCCGGACGGCGACCTGCATTCCGGCTCGTTCGGCGGCGCCGTCGCGAACCCGTTGCAGGCGATGGCCGCCCTGCTCGCCTCCCTGCACGACGCCGACGGGCGCGTCACCCTCCCCGGCTTCTACGACGACGTCGTCCCGCTGACGGACGAGGAGCGGGACCTGTTCGCGCGCCTCCCGTTCGACGAGGACGAGTGGCTGCGCACCGCCGGGAACAGCCGCGCCCCGCACGGAGAGAAGGGCTACACGACCCTCGAACGCGTCTGGGCCCGGCCGACCGCCGAGATCAACGGCTTGTGGGGCGGGCACACCGGCCCGGGCGGCAAGACGATCGTCCCCCGCGAGGCGCACGCCAAGATCTCGTTCCGGCTCGTCGCCGGCCAGGATCCCGGCAAGGTCCAGGAGCAGTTCAAAGCATGGGTCGCCGAGCGCGTCCCGGCCGGCGTCGAGGCCGAGGTCCGCGTCCCGGGCGGCGGCGTCCGGCCCTGTTTCTCCCCGATCGACTCGCCCGGCGTCAAGGCCGCGCGGCGCGCCATGGAGCGGGCGTTCGGCACCGAGGTGCTGTTCACCCGCGAAGGCGGCAGCGGCCCCGAGGCCGACATCGCCGACATCCTGGAGGCGCCGCTGATCTTCGTGGCGGTCGGGCTCGACGGCGACCGGATCCACGCCCCCAACGAGAAGGTCGAGATCCCGCTGCTCCTCAAGGGCGCCGAGGCCGCCGCGTACCTGTGGGAAGAACTCGCCACCGCGCTGCGCTGAACGAGAGGATGAAAGTGAACGACGGCCCCCTTGAATGGCTGGCGCTCGCGCGTGGAACGCTCGACCGCGTCGCGCTGAACCGCCGCGACGACGCCTGGCTGGACGAGGCCTGGGCCGCCCCTGGGACGCGCGTACTGGTCGTCCAGGACGGCCGGTCGCTCGTCACCTACGAGCCCAGCCCCGCGCTGGTCTTCGTCCCGCCGGAACAGGCGCCGGACGGTGACCGCTGGCTCCTCGGCGTGGACGACGACGGCACCGCCTACTTCGGCGCGCCCGGCCCGCTGCCCGCCATCGAGGGGACCCGGCCGGCCGGGCTCCGCCGCGTCGGCGCCCTCCTCGGCGACCGGGACTCCGGCCTGCTCACCCACATCGTGGCGCTGGAGCACTGGCACGCGACCAACCGGTACTGCCCGCGCTGCGGCACCGAGACGCGCGTGACGTCCGGCGGGCACGTGCGCGTCTGCCCCGAGGACGGATCGCAGCACTTCCCGCGCGTCGACCCGGCCGTGATCATGCTGGTGACCGACGAGGCCGACCGGATCCTGCTGGCCCGCGGCCCACAGTGGCCCGCCGACCGCCGTTCGATCCTCGCCGGGTTCGTCGAACCGGGCGAGTCCCTGGAACAGGCCGTGGCGCGGGAGGTGAACGAGGAGGTCGGGCTGCCCGTCCGGGACGTCCGCTACCTCGGCAGCCAGCCGTGGCCGCTGCCGCAGAGCCTCATGCTGGGCTTCACCGCGAAGACGGACGGCGGCGTCCCGCTGCGCCCAGACCCCGAAGAGATCCTGGACGCCGCCTGGTACACCCGCGACGAGCTGCGCACGGCGATCGAGGCGGAGGAGATCGTCTCCCCCGGCCCGCTGTCCATCGCGGCCCAGCTCATCATGCGCTGGTACGGCGGCGACCTGCCCAGCATGCCCCCGTTCTGACACGCGCGAGCCCGGCGCCCCCCTCGGGGACGCCGGGCTCGGCGCATGATCAGGCGAGTGAGGCGAGCTTCGCCTTGACCGCCTTGGCGCTGGGGTTGGTCGCGGCGGTGCCGTCGGGGAAGACGAGTGTCGGGACCGTCTGGTTGCCGCCGTTGACGCTCATGACGAACTCGGCGGCCTCGGGGTCGCGCTCGATGTCGACCTCGACCATCTCGATGCCGTCGCGGGCCAGCTGGCTCTTCAGCCGGCGGCAGAACCCGCACCAGGACGTCGTGTACATGGTGAGCTGGCCGGCCGTGCCCTTGGCCCGGTCGGTCGTCGGCGTCGCCATCGCTTCCGCGTCTCCCTCGTTCGTTCGGACGATCCGTGCCTTCCCGAGAACAGTAGACACCGGCTTCTCATTCCGCGTCGCCCGCCGTGCGATCGGGGGGCCGGGTTCCCGGCCGGAGTTGTCCACAGGTGGCGGGATGGCTGAGACGGGTGGGACGGACTGCGAGTATGGGGGGATGTCAGCAGAGTCGGTGCTGGAGGGACTCGACCCCGAGCAGCGGGCGGTCGCCGAGGCGGTGAAGGGGCCGGTGTGCGTGCTGGCGGGCGCCGGGACGGGCAAGACCAGGGCCATCACGCACCGGATCGCCTACGCCACGCTGACCGGCGTCGTGACGCCGCAGCGGGTGCTCGCCGTGACGTTCACCACACGGGCGGCGGGGGAGCTGCGCAGCCGGCTCCGGCAGCTCGGCGCGCCCGGAGTGCAGGCCCGCACGTTCCACGCGGCGGCGCTGCGGCAGCTGACCTACTTCTGGCCGCGGGTCGTCGGCGGCGAACCGCCCAAGATCGTCGATTCGAAGATCGGCCTGGTGGCGGACGCGGCACGGGCGTGCCGGCTGTCGCTCGGCCGGACGGAGCTGCGCGACGTCGCGGGCGAGATCGAGTGGGCGAAGGTCACCCAGAACCGCCCCGAGGACTACCCGGCCGCGGTCGTCAAGGCGGGCCGGAGACCGCCCGCCGAGGTCGTGGACGTGGCCCGCGTCTACGCGATGTACGAGCAGCTCAGGCGGGAACGCAACCTGCTCGACTTCGAGGGGATGCTGGAGCTGACCGCGGCCGTCCTCACCGAGCACCGCGAGGTCGCGGGCCAGGTCCGCGAGCAGTACCGGTACTTCGTCGTGGACGAGTTCCAGGACGTCAACCCGCTGCAGAAGATGCTGCTCGACACCTGGCTCGGCGACCGCGACGACCTGTGCGTCGTCGGCGACCCCAACCAGACGATCTACTCGTTCACCGGCGCGTCCCCGTCCCACCTGCTCGACTTCACCCGCGAGCATCCGGGCGCGAAGGTCGTCAAGCTCGTCCGCGACTACCGGTCGACGCCGCAGGTCGTCCGGCTGGCGAACGGGGTGATCGGGCAGGCCAGGGGCGTCCGGCACCGGCTGGAGCTGGTGGCCCAGCGCGACCAGGGGCCCGAGCCCCTGTTCAACGAGTACGACGACGAGGTCGCCGAGGCCGACGACGCGGCGCGGCGGGCCCGCAAACTGATCGAGGAGGGCGTCCCCGCGCGGGAGATCGCGATCCTGTACCGGATCAACGCGCAGTCCGAGACGTACGAGTCGGCGCTGGCGGCGGCGGGCGTCCCCTACGTGCTGCGCGGCGCGGAGCGGTTCTTCGAGCGGCCCGAAGTGCGCGAGGCCGTGGTCCGGCTGCGCGGCGCCGCGCGGGCGGGCGGCGACGCCGAGACGGACGGCATGGGCTTGATACAGACCGTCCGGCACGTGCTCTCCGGGGCCGGGTTCGCCGACCAGCCGCCGGAGGGCGCGGGCGCGGCCCGCGCGCGCTGGGAGTCCCTGGCGGCCCTTGCCCAGCTCGCCGAGGACATGGCCGCCGACAACCCGAAGGCCGGCCTCCCCGACTTCGTCGCCGAACTGGAGGAACGCGCCGCCGCGCAGCACGCGCCGCCGCTGGAGGGCGTCACGCTGGCGTCGCTGCACGCCGCCAAGGGCCTGGAATGGGACGCGGTGTTCCTCGTCGGGCTCGCCGAAGGCACGCTGCCCATCGTCTATGCCAAGACACCCGAACAGATCGAGGAGGAACGCCGCCTGCTCTATGTGGGGGTGACGCGGGCCCGCGTGCACCTCAATCTGTCGTGGGCGCTGTCCCGCTCACCCGGCGGCGCCCAGATGCGCCGCCCGTCCCGCTTCCTGGACGGCCTGACAGGCAAGACCACCACGCACACGCCGGCCCCCGTCGACCGGTCGAAACGCCGTCCCGCCAAGGGCCCGCAGCCGTGCCGCGTGTGCGGACGCCCGCTGACCGCCGCCGTCGAACGCAAGCTCGGCCGCTGCGAGGACTGCCCCTCCGAGCTGAACGAGGAACTCCTGCTCGCGCTCAAGGACTGGCGGGCCCAGGTGTCCGCCGAGCAGAAGGTCCCCGCGTACGTGGTGTTCACCGACGCGACCCTCCAGGCGATCGCCGAGCACGGTCCCGAGTCGCTGGAGGAGCTGGCCCGCATCCCGGGCGTCGGAAAGGTCAAGCTCGACCGCTACGGCGACGCCGTCCTGACCCTCTGTGGCCACTGACGCATGCCGGGGTGAGACCTGGCTCACTGCGCACGATAGGGAAGACTGGCGGCCGTGAAGGAATCGCTGAAGGAACTGCTGGACCTGCTCGACCTGGAACAGATCGAGAACGACATCTTCCGCGGCCGCAGCCCCGAGGAGCGGCGGCAGCGCGTCTTCGGGGGGCAGGTGGCCGGGCAGGCGCTCGTCGCCGCCGGGCGCACCGTCCCCGCGAACCGGCCGGTGCACTCCCTGCACGCCTACTTCATCCGGCCCGGCGACCCCCTCGTCCCGCTCGTCTACACCGTCGACCGGGTCCGCGACGGGCGGTCCTTCACCACCCGCCGCGTCACCGCCGTCCAGCACGGCAAGGCGATCTTCACGCTGTCGGCGTCGTTCCAGATCGCCGAGGACGGCCCGTTCCACCAGGCCCCGATGCCGGACGCACCCGGCCCCGAGACGCTGCCGGACGGCGAGACCCGCCTCGCCCCGCTGTTCGGGGAGGTCGGCGCGCGCGAGTTCGTCGGCCGCCGCCCGTTCGACATCCGGCACGCGACGCCGCTGACGTGGGAGGCGGCCAAGGACCCCTCCCTCGCCACCCCCGAGTCGAAGGTGTGGCTGAAAGTGGACGGCGAGCTGCCGGACGACCCGCTGCTGCACGTCTGCCTCATGACCTACGCCTCGGACATGACGCTGCTCGACACCGTCCTGCTCAACCACGGCCTGGCCTGGGGCGACAAGCGGACGATGGGCGCCAGCCTCGACCACGCGATGTGGTTCCACCGGCCGTTCCGCGCCGACGACTGGCTGCTGTACTACCAGGACACGCCGTTCGCCGGAGGCGCCCGCGGCCTCGCTCGCGGCCAGGTGTTCACCCACGGGGGGGAGCTGGTCGTCTCCGTCATGCAGGAGGGCCTGATCCGGGTGTCCGACAACGGACGCGGGCGCTGAGCCGTCGCCTGTGAGATGATCGTTTCCGCAGGGGCTCCCGGGAGCTTCGACGCTCGCCAGGCGTCGCGGGTTCTCCGGGACGAGGGTGAACTCACCCACAAAACCGCAGGTCAAAAATATCTTGCTTGATTCGGCGGAATCCCCGTACGCTCGTCGCGAGCAATCAACCGGCCGACCGGTGTGGATCTTGGATCCGCCGGCCCCGGCCCGAGGAGCCAGGAAGGTGGTGTGCAGTCCGGTGAGTAACACGTTGATCAAATCCGCGTCGTCCTGGACCGCCGCGTGCCCTGGCGCCTCGATCCCCAGCGCATCGGCGACCCGCGTCCTGATGCCCGGCGAATCCTTCGCCCAAGGCGCGGCGTCCCTGCTGCGACAGCGCGACTGGTATGGCACGAATCCGTGCGATCAGCGCTTCGAGCAGCGAATCCAGGACGACCGGGGGCGGAGTGTCTTCGAACACCTTCTCGAGGACATGAGCGTCCCGGCTCCGGCCACGGCCCACGTGGGCGTCACCGTCACGGGTGGCGTGTCGGGTCCGTACCCCTGGAGGCGACCGGTTTAGCAACACGACCGGCAAGCCCCCAGGCCGCGGATCCAGACCGGATCCGCGGCCTTCTTCTTTGCCCGGACAACCCACCGATACGCCCGTTGAGATCCAACGAGAGGAACAAGGGTGACTGTGATGCAGGGGGCTCTCGCAGTGAGCGAGGAGGACCTCACGCTTCCGTGCCGGACCGACCCGGAGCTGTTCTTCGCAGAGGCTCCCGCCGACGTCGAGCTCGCCAAGGCGCTGTGCCTGGAGTGCCCGCTCCGCAAGGAGTGCCTCGCCGGGGCGCTCGAGCGCCGCGAGCCCTGGGGCGTCTGGGGCGGCGAACTCTTCGTCCGCGGTGTGATCGTCCCGCGCAAGCGGCCCCGCGGCCGCCCGCGGAAGCACCCGCGCCCCGACGAAGTGGCGGTGTGAGGAACCGATGCCGACCACCACGCTCAGCCGAATCGACCCCGGAGGCGCGGCCCCCGCGCGGGGACCGCGCCTCCGGGCGGCCGGGGAGAACGAGATGACGTTGCTCAGCCAGGACCTGTCCAGAGAACGAATACCCGAGACCGTGCCGGGCGAGCTGGCCGCACGGGTGCGCGCGCTGCGGCGCGCCCGCCGGGACGCCCGGACCAGGGCGTCGCGCGTCCGCCGCGTCCTGCTCGCGCCCACCACCGGCGGCGAGACGTACACGCAGCCGCAGCGGCACTGAACCAGAACCTCCGGTCCGCTTGGTCGCAGGCCGCCGTCCGTCCTTTCTTGGATGGTTTGGCGGACGGTACGCCTCCCGGCGGGCATGTGGAGCGCGACCGGTGGCCCACTTCACCGGACGCGCGAAGAGCGGGGCCCGCGCACCTCATCAGTGCGCGGGCCCCGCTGAGCTTTTCCCGGGGGGCTCAGCCGGTGACGAGCTCCCCGTCCTCGTCGTCGGCAAAGCCCGGCACCCACTTCAGCGACTCGGCGCGGGCCGGGATCTCGCACTCCAGCTGGCACAGCACACCGGTGCCCGCCGACAGTACCCGGTGGATGATCACGTACTCGGGCGGCAGGTTCAGCTGCCGGACGACATTGGACGGCCGCAGGTCGGTGACCCGGGCGGCCATGTCCCGCAGCCACTCCCGGTTGAACTTGAACGTCTCGGTGACGAACGGCTCGGTGATCGGGGCGAGGAACGCGCGGAGCGACTCGGCGTCGACCTCGACGCCCTCCCGGATGAAGTCCTCCCGGCGCAGCGCCTCCTCGATCTCGTCGATGTCGGCCATCGTGCCGATCCGCAGCAGCAGCCCGAGCCGCCGCTGGAACCCGCCGGGGATGCGGTCGACGGCGCCGAAGTCCAGGACGCCGAGCCGGCCGTCGGCCAACAAGCGGAAATTGCCGGGATGCGGGTCGCCGTGCAGCATCCCCGAACGCTTCGGCCCGGACAGCAGGAAACGGCAGTACAGCAGGGCCGCGTGGTCGCGGGTCTCCTGGTCCCCGTCGCTGATGATCTTCGAGAGGGCGGTGCCGTCCATCCACTCGCTGATCAGGATGTTGCCGGACTGGGCGATGACCTCGGGGATGTGGAAGTCGGGGTCGTCCAGATAGGCGTCCCGGAAGAGGGTCTGCGACTCGGCCTCGATCGTGTAGTCGAGTTCCTCGGCCACCCGCTCCTTCAGCTCGGCCAGCATCGCCTTGACGTCCAGGCCGGGCATGAGCACGCCGAACAGCCGGCCGAGCCGGGCCAGCTGGTTGAAGTCGCTGATCAGCGCCTTGCCCGCCCCCGGGTACTGCACCTTCACCGCGACGGCCCGGCCGTCGTGCCAGACGGCCCGGTGCACCTGCCCGATGGACGCGGCGGCGGCCGGCTGGTCGTCGAACGACTCGAAGTAGTCGCGCCACTCCTCGCCGAGGAACTCCTCCAGCACCGTGTGGACGGTCGACGCCGGCAGCGGGGGAGCGGCCTCCTGCAGCCTGGTGAGCGTCGCGCGGTACGGGCCGGCGATCTCCGGCGGCAGCGCCGCCTCGAAGATCGACAGCATCTGGCCGAGCTTCATCGCCCCGCCCTTGAGCTCGCCCAGCACCTTGAACAGCTGCTCGGCGGTGCGGGTCTGGATCTCCATCGCGACGGCCTCGGCCGGCTTGCCGAAGGTCCGCTTCCCCATGCCGAGGGCGGTGCGTCCCGCGAAGCCGATGGGGAGGGACGCCAGCTTTGCTGACCGCGTCACCGCGCGGCGGGGAAGATCGCTCACGCGGACCATTGTCGGTGATCGACTGTCGTTCACGCCACAACCAACCGGAAGTCACGCCCTTCCCGCGCGCAAACCGGCCCACATGACCAGGGCGAATGCTGTAAGTGTGCGCTTTCTCACGCATTCGGGGGCGGGCGGCGGGCGCTGCGGCGGGCGCGATACGGTGCCAGCCATGCCCGCAGAGCCTGCCGATGTACTGCCGGTGGAACGCCGCCCCGACGGGGTCGCCGTCCTCACGCTGAACGACCCCGGCCGCCGCAACGCCATGTCGGACGAGCTCACCGCCGCGTGGAAGAAGACGATCGGGGAACTCCGCGCCGACGCCGGCCTGCGCTGCGTCGTGGTGACCGGCGCGGGCAGCGCGTTCAGCTCCGGCGGCAACCTGTCCTGGCTCGCCGACACCGGTTCCGTCGCCGTCCCGCCGCTGCGCGACCGGATGCTGGAGTTCTACCGGACGTGGCTGACGATCCGCGCCCTGGAGGTGCCGACGATCGCCGCAGTCAACGGCCACGCCGTCGGCGCCGGGCTGTGCCTCGCGCTGGCCTGCGACCTGCGCTACGCGGCCGAGGACGCCAAGCTGCTCGCCCCGTTCACCGCGCTGGGCCTGCACCCCGGCATGGCCGCGACCTGGCTGTTCCCCGAGGTGGCCGGGCTGCCGCTGGCCCGCGAGATGCTGCTGGCCGGACGCGTCCTCACCGGCACCGAGGCCGCGGCGCACGGGCTGGTCAACCGGGCCGTCCCGCGCGAGGCCGTGCTGGACGAGGCCGTCGCCGTCGCGGAGAAGATCGCCGCGCAGGCGCCGATCGCGACCCGGCTCACCAAGGTCGCGCTGTCGAACGGGGGCCACCCCGACATGGAGTCGGCGCTGCGGTGGGAGTCCCTCGCCCAGCCGGTCACGATGTCGTCCGAGGACATGCTCGAAGGGCTCGCCGCGCAACGCGAGAAGCGCAGCCCGCAATTCACCGGCGAGTAAAGCCGGAGCGCACCGCGCAACGCTCCACCGGGTTTGTGGAAACCGTTGGAGAACTGTGAAAAACATAGGGGTTGACCTGCGATAACGTCAAACACCCCCTGTGGAGGACGCAAAATTTCGAGTACGGTTCTGGCGTGCCCCCTAATGTTGAGGTCCGCCGCAGCGCCCGACGGCGGCGAACCGTGTCCGCCTACCGCGATGGCGACAAGGTGGTGGTGATGGTTCCGTCCAGGCTGAGCAAGGCCGAAGAGGAACAGTGGATCGCGACCATCCTGGAACGGCTCGAGGAGAGGGAGCGCCGCCGGCGCCCCACCGACGCCCACCTCCAGTCCCGCGCCCGCGAGCTGTCCCGCCGCTACCTGGACGGCCGAGCCGACCCGGTCAGCGTCCGCTGGGTCGCCAACCAGCGCACCCGCTGGGGATCCTGCACCCCCGACGACGGCACCATCCGGCTGTCCACCCGGCTGCGCGGCATGCCCGGCTGGGTCGTCGACTACGTGCTCGTCCACGAGCTGGCGCACCTGCTCATCCCGGGGCACGGCGCCGACTTCTGGGAGCTGGTCGGCAACTACCCGAAGGCCGACCGGGCCCGCGGCTACCTGGAGGGCGTCGCCGCCGCCGCCCACCTGCCGCTCGAAGCGGACACCATCGGGGACGACGTCACGGGCATCCACCACGGCGACGGCCTGCACCCCGGCGAGGAGTTCCCGCACGAGGCCGCCGGGTGACCGACGCCCCCGGCCGGACGCCCGCCGCCTCGGCGCGCTTCGCCGCGGTGCTGTCGCGCCCGTCCCGAACCCCGGACGCCCCGCCCGGGATCGATCCCGGCGAGTTCCGCCTCGCGCTGCTGGAGGACACCTACGAGGTCGTGGCCGGGCTCGAACTCGTGACGTCCGCGCTCGTCCTGGACCCGCCGGACCAGCCGGACGCCGAGGCCGTCACCTGGCCGGGCACGCCGATCGTCCGGGAGCCGTCCCTCGCCGGCGCGTTCGCGGCGCTGCACGCGCTCGGCGCCGAGGCCGCCGCGATCATCGCGCCGGACGCCCCCGACCTGCCGCCGCTGCTGGTCGGCAAGCTCTTCCGCGCCCTCGGCTCCGCCCCCTCCGCCGCCTGCCAGGCCGAGAACACCGGACGCGGCCTCGTCGCATTCGCCGCGCGCCTCCCACTGCCGGACTGGCTCAGCGCCGCCCTGCACGACGTCGATCTCGACACCCCGGACGCGCTGGCCAGGCTGCGCGCCGCCGCGCCCCGGCCCGGACTCATACCGCAAGGCCCCGGCTGGCACCGCCTCCGCACCGTCGACGACCTGCGCTTCCTCGACCCGGGGCTGGAAGGCTGGGAGAACACCAGGGCCCTCCTGGAGGGCCACCCTCTCACCCACTGAGAGAGCACCGCGCCCTGCGGGTGTCAGCCACTGATCGAGACCGCCCGCGCCACCAGGTCCCGGACGGCGTCGTCGGTCGGTTCGGGGAGATCGTCCACCGGGAACCAGCCGAGGTCGTCCGATTCGTCCGACACGGCGTGCCGGGCCCCGTCCGGCGCGATCGCCACGTACTGGACGTCGAGATGCCAGGTCCCCTGCGGATGGCAGCGGACCGCGTGCCGGTCCAGCTTGGCGGGCCCGGGCAGCAGCCGCAGGCCCGCGATGCCCGACTCCTCCGTCGCCTCCCGCAGCGCCGCGCCCGCGAGCGTGAGATCGCCGGGCTCGCAGTGCCCGCCCAGCTGAAGCCACGCCTTGACCTTCGCGTGCAGGGTCAGCAGCACCCGGGTCCGGGACGCGTCGAGCACCGCGGTGCTCGCGGTGATGTGCCCGTCCGCGCACTCCCGCCACATCCCGTCCGCCGGATGCTCCGTGAGATGCCGCAGGAACTCCACCCGCAGCCTGTCCTGCTCCTCGTCGGGCGCCTGCCAGGACGACAGCACCTGCACCGCGTCGTCGTACAACGACTCCGATGCGGCCGGCCGGACGCTCACGGGCGGACCCGCGTGCCGGAAGCCCGCCGCCCGCACACGCCTTCGGGGTGCGTCATGCGCGGCCGACGCGCGGGTAGTGGGAGTTGTCGGGCCGGCCGCGCCGGCGTTCCTGGTCGATCGGCCGCTGCCAGCACAGGCCCGCGCGCTCGATCCGCCGCCTGACCGCGTTCGTGGACGAACCCGGCTCGTAGCGGCAGCCTCTCACCCGCGACCGGCGTGACCGGCTCATGCGCGCCCGCCGTCGTCCGGGCCGGGCCCCTCGCCGGGCCCCTCGTCGCCGGGCTTGCCGTCGGGCTCGTCGGGCTTGCCGTCCTCGTCCGGCGCCTTGGTGAGGTTGGACAGGTCAAGGTCGGACAGGCCCTCGATCTCGTCGCGGCCGTGGACGAAGCCCTCCGGGTCGTCGAGATCGCTCGCCGTCGGGAGCAGGTCGGGGTGGTCCCAGACCGCGTCCCGGCCCTGGGTGCCGCGCACCTCGGTCAGCGACCGCCACAGCGCCGCGGCCTCCCGCAGCCGGCGCGGCCGCAGCTCCAGGCCGACGAGCGTGGCGAACGTCCGCTCCGCCGGGCCGCCGGTCGCGCGGCGGCGCCGCACCGCCTCGGCCAGCTTCACCGAACCGGGCAGCCGCCCCTCCGCGGCCTCGTTCACGACCGTGTCGACCCAGCCCTCGACCAGCGCCAGCGTCGTCTCCAGCCGGGCCAGCGCCGCCTTCTGCCGCGGCGTCTCCTCCGGCTGCAGCTGGATCTCGCCGCCGAGCGCCTCCTGCAGCGCCTCCGGGTTGCTCAGGTCGAGCCCCTGCACCGCCTGCTCGATGCCGGACAGGTCGACCGTGATGCCGCGCGCGTACTCCTCGACCGCGCCCAGCAGGTGCGACCGCAGCCACGGGACGTGCGCGAACAGCCGCTGGTGCGCGGCCTCCCGCAGCGCCAGGTAGAGCCGGACCTCGTCGCCGGAGACCTCCAGGCCCTCGCCAAAGGCGTCCACGCCGGCGGGCAGCAGCGCGCCTACGCCGTCCGGCGCCAGCGGCAGTCCCACGTCGGCGGAGCCGGTCACCTCGCGGGCCAGCGCGCCGAGCGCCTGCCCGGCCTGGCCGCCGACCATCGCCCCGGCCATCTGCTTGACCATCCCGATTAGCGGGCCCGCCATCGCCTGCATGTCGGCGGGGATCTCGCCGCCGCCGAGCGCGCCGCCCATCGACTCGACCATGCGGGCCGCGATCGGGTCGCACACCTTCGCCCACACCGGCAGCGTCTGCTCGATCCACTCCGACCGGCTCCACGCCTGCGGCGTCCGGATGCCGGCGGGCAGCGTCGTCCGCTCGTCCAGCCACAGCTCTGCCAGCCGGAGCGCCTCCACGACCTGGCGCCGCTCGGTGTCGACCACCGACGGGTCGCCCTGCTCCACCACCGTGTGCCGCGCTATGTTCTTGGCCAGATCCCAGTTCAGGGGGCCGCCGCCCTCGCCGCCCGCACCCTGCGCACCGATCATGTCCGCGAACCGGTGCAGCATGTCGGCGAACTGCGCCATGTCGCCGCCCATGCCCTTGAACGGATCCTGGGGCTTGTCGTCGTCGTCGCCGTTGCCGGGACGGTTGAAGCCGAAGGGAGTGTCACTCATCGGTTTGCCCCTGGGATGCATGATGGGCTCATATCCGCAACGTTAGCCGGTCCCGGCAAGGTCGCGTACACAAGGAAGGGGGCACCTCCGTGGCAACGGGCAAGGTTCGCCCTCGGCGTAGCAAGGGCCCGGTCGTCGCCGTCACCGGCGCGGCCACCGGGGCGGGGCGGCTGCTGGCCGCCCGGCTCGCCGAACGGGAAGAGATCCGCAAGGTCGTCGCGATCGACGGGCACCGGGGGGACGTGCCCGCGGTCACCTGGCGTGTCGTCGACATCCGGGATCCGCTGCTGTCCAACCGGCTCTCCGACGTCGACGTGATCGTCAATCTGGACATCGAGCGGTCCCCCGACGCGGACCCCCGCGAGCGGCGCACCCACAACGTCCGCGGCGCCCAGACCGTCGTCACCGCCGCCGCTGCCGCCCGCGTCCGCCGCGTGGTCCTGATCACCTCGGCGATGGTGTACGGGGCCGGACCCGGCAACGAGGTGCCGCTCGGCGAGGACGCGCCGCTGCTCGCCGAGGCCAGCACCTCCATCGCCGGCGACTACCTGGAGATCGAGGAGCTGGCGGCGACCGCGCATCTCACCCACCCGGGGCTGGACGTCACCGTCGTCCGTCCCGCCGCGCTCGTCGGGCCCGGCGTCGACACCGTCGTCACCCGGCACTTCGAGGCGCCCCGGCTGCTGTCGGTCAAGGGCAGCACCCCCGGCTGGCAGTTCTGCCACATCGAGGACCTCGCGTCCGCCCTGGAGGTCGTCGTCATCGAGGACGTGACCGGGCCCGTCGCGGTCGGCTGCGAGGGCTGGCTCGGCCCCGAGGAGGTCACCGAGATCACCGGCAAGCGCACCTTCGAGCTGCCCGCCGCGCTCACCTTCGGGATGGCGCAGCGCCTGCACCGGCTCGGCATGACCCCGGCGCCCGCCACCGACCTGCACTACGTCGCCTACCCGTGGGTCGTCGACTGCGCGCGGCTGCGGGCCGCCGGCTGGAAGCCGCTCTACGACAACGCCTCCGCCCTCCGCGCCGTGATGGACGAGACCGCGGGTCGGCACGCCGTCGTCGGCCGCCGCGTCGGCGGCAAGGAGGCCACCATGGCGACCGCCGCCGGCGCCACCGTCGCCGCGATCGGCGCGGCCGCCGCCATCCGCCGCGCCCGCAAGCGCCGCAGGTGAGCCCTCGGCCGGCGGGCCCGCCCCCCGGTTGAGGGGCGGCCTCAGCCGGAGGGTGGTGTCGCGCTCGGCGAGCCGGACGGGGACGGCGATCCCGAGGGTGACGGCGACCCCGACGGCGCCGGGCTCGGCGTGGTCTTCGGGGCCGCCTGGCCCGCCGCCGTCAGCGCCGCCTGCGCGTCCTTGATCCGCTTCCAGGCGTCGCCCATGCCCGGGTAGTCGCCCTTCTTCTGGGCGTTCTCGTAGTCCGTCACGGCCTTGTTGAGGTCGCTGATCGCCTTCTGCGCCGCCGCGCTCAGCTGGCCGCCCGGCGTCCCGGACGGCGACGCCGGCGTGCTCGTCCCGCCGAGGACCTGCTCCAGCGCCTCGCTGAACGTGTCGGCGGCGACGATCTTCTCGCGGTACCGGACGAGGATCTTGCCGAGGATCGGGTACGGCTCCTGCTCCTTACCGCCCGCCGCCTTCGTGTACATCGGCTCCACGTACAGCAGGTCCCCGCCGAAGGGGATCGTCAGCAGGTTGCCGGGCACGGTCTTCGTGCCACCCTGTCTCAGCGCGAACAGGTCGCCCTTCACCTGTGTGTCCGTCTCGAACGAGTTCTGCACCTGCCCGGGCCCGGTCGGCTGCGCGTTCCGCGGCATCTGCAGGATCTGGATCTGCCCGTAGTCGCGTCCAGGCGTCGACCCGACCGCCATGAACGCCGCGAGCTGCGGGTTGTTGACCGGGTTGAACACCGTCGTGAGCGAGAACGACGCGGCGTCTTGGCCCGGCATGCGGAGGCTCTGGTAGTAGGGAGGCTGCCGCTTGCCCTTGACCGTCGGGTCCTGCGGGACCTCCCAGAAGCCCTCACCGTTGTAGAACGCCGACGGGTCCGTCACGTGGTACTTCGTGAGGATCTTCCGCTGCACCTTGAACTGGTCCTGCGGATACCGGAAATGGGACTCCAGCTCCGGCGGTATCGACGTCCGCGGCTGCACGGTGCCGTCGAACACCTTCATCCACGTCTTGGTGATCGGGTCGTTCTCGTCCCACTGGTACAGGTGCACGGTGCCGTCGTAGGCGTCCACCGTGGCCTTCACCGAGTTGCGCAGATAGTTGATGTGGTCGTTGGCCTGCCGCGCCACCGCCGACCTCGTGTCGGTGATCGTGTCGTGGGTGGCCTCCCCGAGGCTCATCTCCTCCGAGTACGGGTAGCTGTTGGACGTCGTGTAGCCGTCCACGATCCACAGGATGCGGCCGTTCACCACCGCCGGGTACGGGTCGCCGTCCAGCGTCAGCCACGGTGCGGCCTTGTGCACCATCTCCCGGGGTGACCGGTCGTACAGGATCCGGGCGTTCTTGTTGATCGCGCCGGACAGCAGCAGATTCTTGTCCTGGAACTTCGCCGAGTACAGCAGCTTGTGCAGGAACGAGTCGATGGATACGCCGCCCTGACCGTCATAGGTGCTGCTCTGCTGCCCGGACGGGCTGTTGTCGGGGTAGTTCAGCTCTTGCTGGCCGCGCCCGCCGACCACCGAGTACCGCGGCGACCGCTCCCCGAAGTAGATCTCCGGCTGCGCCACCTTGATCTGCTGTGTCTGGGACACCGGCATGCTGTTGGTGACGAACTGGGGTTCCCCGCCGGAGGCGAACCGGTCGCCGAACGCGGACACGAATCCGTATCCGTGGGTGTAGACCATGTGGTCCTTCACCCAGCTGCGCTGTCCCGCCGGAGCCCCGGACAACTCGCGGAGCGCTACGATCGCGTCCACCGTCCTGCCGTCGACCGGGTACCGGTCTATGTCCAGGGTGTCGGGGAACCTGTAGAACGGGCGGCGGCGCTGCAGCTGCTGGAACGTCTCGCCCACCACGTTCGGGTCGAGGACGCGCACGCCGCCCAGGCTGTCGGCCTCCTCCTGCAGCTTCTTCTTGTCGGTCACCGGCTGCGACCCGTACGGGACGACATTCGCCCCGTCCACCCCGTACGCCTGCCGCGTGAACTGAATGTTGCGCTGGATGTACTGGCGCTCCTTCGCCAGCTCGTCCGGCTTCACCTGGAACTGCTGGATCAGCAGCGGGTACACACCGCCCAGCAGGATCGCCGACAGCACCAGCAGCGTGAACCCCACGCCCGGCAGCATCATCCCTCGCCGGAGCAGGTTGCTGAAGAACATCGCGGCGCACAGCAACGCGATGACGGCCAGGATCGTCTTGGCCGGCAGCAGCGCGTTGACGTCCGTGTAGGAAGCGCCGGTCGCCACCCCACGCTCCGAATGGACCAGCCCGTACCGGTCGAACCAGTACGCGACCGCCTTCAGCAGGATGAACAATCCGAACAGCACCGACAGGTGGGCCCGCGCGGGCGGGCTCGCCTTGTCGCCCGGCCCCTGCAGCCGCAGCCCCCCGTACAGGTAGTGCACCATCACCGCGGCCAGGATCGACAGGATCACCGTCGCGAAGATCACACCGAGGACGAGGCGGAGGAACGGATACGTGAAGACGTAGAACGACACGTCCTTGTGGAACTGCGGATCCTTCACCCCGAACGGCGTCCGGTTCAGGAACGCCAGCCACACCGGCCACTGGCCCGCCACCGACGACCCCGTCAGCACCCCAAGCACCCCGAGCAGCGCACCCGCGATCAGCCGCCGCCGCGGATCGATCACCGCCCGGTACCGCTCCAGCCCCTGCTGCTCCACCGACAGCGGCCGGTACGCGGGGCGCAGCCGGTACGCGACCACCACGTTCGCGCCCACCACCAGCACCATCAGCAGCCCCGCCCCGAAGAACAGGATCAGCTTCGCCTGCAGCTGCGTCGTGTAGACCGACGAGAATCCGATGGAGCGGTACCAGAGCAGGTCCGTGTACGTCGACGTGAAGACCATGAACGCGACCAGCAGCACGGCCAGCGCCACCAGCGCCGGTAGCAGCAGCCGTGTCCGTCCGGTACCGAGCCGGCGCCCGAAACCGGGAGTCCGGAAGGTCAAGTGGCCCCTCCGATCGAGAGCTCGCCCACCGGCCGCCCGCCGGTGCTGTAGATGCAACTTACCGACTGGGACGCGGGTTCCCGCATTTCCCCGTGCTGAATGGGGGAAAGATGGGCGCGTGAGTCTTCTGGAAGAAGTCGTGCTGGACCTTGAACGTCATTCGGCTCAGGAGGGCTGGGACAGCGCGCCGCGCATCTACGCCCTCGTCCGCAGCACCGAACTGCGCCGCGCCGAACCCGACCTCGCCGACCAGCTCGGCCTGCCCCCCGACGCGGACACCCTCGCCGCACTCGAACAGCCGTCCCTCCCCGACAAGGCCAGCGTCGAGGACGCCCTCGCCACCATCGCCTGGCCCGACGCCGTCGAAGGCTGCGCCCTCGTCATGGAACGGATCGTCCTGCCGCCCGACGCCGAGGACGACATCCCCGAAGACGAGGCCGAGGCCGCCGAATACGCCGCGTCCCACCCCAAGCGGGAAGACGTGCGCATGATCGTCGGCGTGCTGCGCGACGGCGCCCGGCACTCCGCCCTGCGGCTGCGCCGCCACGACGCCGACGACGAGGTCCTCACCGGGCCCGACCTCGTCCCCGCCCTCGCCGAAGCCCTCGCCGCCACCTTCGAACCAGACGAACCCGGACCGCGGGGATAGCCGCCCCGCCGGGTAGCCTGCGGGACGTGAGCGAAAGCGTTCCGGAAAGCGGCGGAGACGTCATCAGGCTGATCGGCGTACGCGACACGCCCCTGTCCGTGGACGAGGTGTACGCCGCCGTCGGCGCCCCCGGCGCCGGCGGCACCGCCGTCTTCGTCGGCACCGTCCGCGACAACGACCACGCCCGCGCCGTCACCGCCCTCTCCTACAGCATCCACCCCACCGTCGAGCGCGAACTCCGCGCCGTGATGGAGAAGGTCGCCGCCGACTTCCCCGTGCTGGGCCTCGCCGCGCTGCACCGCGTCGGCGACCTGCGGATCGGCGACATCGCCGTCGTCGTCGCCGCGTCCTGCCCCCACCGCGGCGAAGCGTTCGACGCCTGCCGGCGGCTCATCGACGACCTCAAGGCGACCGTGCCCATCTGGAAGCACCAGACGTTCGCCGACGGCGGCGACGAGTGGGTAGGAGCCTGCTGACCGCCCGAACCGCATAGAGTTTCCGGCATGTCTCGTCGTGCCGCCACGCTCAGCCTCGCGAGCGTGCTCGTCCTCGTGCTCGCCCTCATCGGCTCCGTCATGCAGGTGCCCTACGTGGCGCTCATGCCCGGACCCACGAGCAACACCCTCGGCACGAACGACAAGGGACAGCCCCTCATCAGGATCGACGGCCGCAAGACCTACCCCGACGAGGGCCACCTCAACTTCACCACCGTCACCTACCGCGGCGGACCCGGCGGCCGCATCGACCTGTTCACCGCCCTGCGCGGCTGGCTCGCCGGCGACACCGCCGTCGTCCCCGAAGACACGATCTTCCCCAAGGACGAGTCGCCCAAGCAGGTCGACCAGGAGAACACCCGGGCGATGCAGGACTCCCAGCAGAACGCCGAAGCCGCCGCCCTCCACGAACTCGGCATCCCCGTCACCACCCGCGTCGTCATCGACGGCGTCCAGAAAGGACGCCCCGCCGACGGCGCCCTCAAACCGGGCGACGAGGTCACCGCACTCGACGGCGCCAAGGTCACCAGCGTCTCCCAGGTCACCGGCTCCATGGCCGAACACAAGATCGGCGACTCGGTCACCCTCACCTACACGCGCGACGGCAAAGAGCAGAAGGCCACCCTCAAGACCGTCGCCGACCCCACCGGCAAACGCCCCGTCGTCGGCGTCGTCCTCGCCGACCAGTACAAGTTCCCCTTCAAGATCGACATCAGCATCGGCGACATCGGCGGCCCCTCCGCCGGCCTCATGTTCTCCCTCGCCATCGTCGACAAACTCACCCCCGGCCCCATCACCCAGGGCAAATTCATCGCCGGCACCGGAACCATCACCCCCGACGGCAAGGTCGGCCCCATCGGCGGCATCCAGCAGAAGATGATCGCCGCCCGCAACGCCGGCGCCACCGTCTTCCTCACGCCCAAGGACAACTGCGCCGACGCCGCCGGCGCCCGCCCCGACGGCCTCCGCCTCATCCGCGCCGACACCCTCCACGACGCCGTCCAGTCCCTCAACGCCCTCACAAGCGGCAAAGGCACCATCCCCGCCTGCACCAAATGACGCCGCCCGTACAGACCACTCCGCCCCATGCCATAGACTTAAGACATCACCGCGGGGTGGAGCAGTTCGGTAGCTCGCTGGGCTCATAACCCAGAGGTCGCAGGTTCAAATCCTGCCCCCGCTACTAGTCCTCGGGTCCCCCTGGTCGCAGGCTTTGCCTGCTCCCCAGGGGGACTCTTCGCATTTCGCCCGGGGGGACGACCCCCCGGAGCCCCCCGTACCTCCGCCATCCCCCACCCGCCCGCCCCTGGGGCTCCGCCCCTATCCCCCGGGTTGTTGCGGGGTTTCGGTTGGCGTTGGCCGCCTCTGGGGCTTCGTTCCTCGATCCCCTTGCCCCCGTTCGGGGGTGGTGTGGGGGGTGTGCGAGGTGGTTACTATCGCGGCTTACGCGTCCTGCCTGGGGTTTTGTGGGGGTGTGGGGTTATGTCCTCGTCTGTTGTTCGTGCTCGTCAGCATTCTGTTGGGGATCTGCTGCATCGGACGGCGCGGCGGTATCCGTTGAAAGTGGCCGTGGTCAGCGGGGAGTTGCGGGTCACGTTCTCGGAGTTCGACGTCGCTGTGAACCGGGCTGCGCATGCGCTTTCGGCGCGGGGGCTGCGTAAGGGGGACCGGCTGGCGCTGCTCAGCCACAACTGCTGGGAGTTCGCCTTGCTGGCCTTCGCCACGGCGAAGCTCGGTGTGGTGCTCGTGCCCGTCAACTTCATGCTCAACGCGGAGGAGATCGCCTACATCCTCCGGCATTCCGGGGCTTCCGGGATCGTCGCGGAGGACGGGCTCGCTTCGACCGCCGAGAAGGCGCTGGCCACGGCGGGTGTCGCCGGGGGCGTGCGCGGGTGGATCCCGCTGTCCGGAACCTCCCCTGGGGAGGGGTGGGAGGACGTCGGCGCCTGGTGGCGTGAAGGGCCCGCTGCGGCTCCCGAGGTGCCCGTCGGGGACGATGATCCGCTGCGGCTCATGTACACGTCGGGGACCGAATCCCGGCCCAAGGGCGTGATGCTGTCCAGCCGCTCGCTGGTCAGCCAGTACGTGAGCTGCGTGATCGACGGCGAGATGAGCGCCGACGACGTGGAAGTGCACACGCTGCCGATGTACCACTGCGCCCAACTCGACTGCTTCTTCTCCGTCGACGTCTATCTCGGGTCCACCAGCATCATCCTGCCCGGGCCCGATCCCGCGGTGCTGCTGGAGACGATCGAGCGGGAGAAGGTCACCAAGCTGTTCTGCCCGCCGACCGTCTGGATCTCGCTGCTGCGGCATCCCGACTTCGACAAGCGGGATCTGTCCTCCTTGAAGAAGGGGTACTACGGGGCCTCGGCCATGCCTGTGGAGGTCCTGCGGGAACTGATGCGGCGGCTGCCGGACGTGCGGCTGTGGAACTTCTACGGGCAGACGGAGATGGCGCCGCTCGCGACCATCCTGCGCCCCCACGAGCAGCTCGAACGGGCCGGAAGCGCCGGGCGTGCGGCCATCAACGTCGAGACCATGCTGGTGAACGATGACGACGAGCCCGTCCCTCCCGGTGAAGTGGGTGAGATCGTCCATCGGAGCCCGCACGCGGCTCTCGGGTACTACCGCGACGAGGAGAAGACCGCCGAGGCGTTCCGGGGCGGGTGGTTCCACTCCGGCGACCTCGGGGTCATGACCGAGGACGGTCATCTTTCGGTCGTCGACCGGAAGAAGGACATGATCAAGACGGGTGGCGAGAACGTCGCCAGCCGCGAGGTCGAAGAGGCCGTCTACGAGCTGGACGGCGTGGCCGAGGTCGCCGTCTTCGGGATCAGCCACCCGCACTGGATCGAGGCCGTGACCGCGGTCGTCGTGCCCAAGGCGGGGGCCGCGTTGAGTGTGGACGACGTCCTCGCGCATGCGCGAGAGCGGCTCGCGGGGTACAAGCGGCCCAAGTACGTGGTGCTGGCGGATTCGCTGCCGAAGAACCCCAGCGGCAAGATCCTCAAGCGCGACCTCCGCGCCCGGCACGCCGGCCTGGCCGACGCCTAGGTTCCTTCCTGCTTCAGGTGCGGGGTGAGGGTCAGGGCCAGGTGGAGGGTCAGGCGGTCTTGGCCGTTGGTGAGGGTCAGGGACGTCAGGTCTTCTATGCGGCGCAGGCGGTGGTAGAGGGTTTGGCGGTGGATGTTCAGGGTCTTGGCCGTTTGCTGGACGTTGCCTGCCAGGTCCAGGTATGTGCGGGCTGTTTCGGCCAGGTCCTTGTGCTTTAGGAGGCGGTCGGTGCCCCTGGTTTGTGTTGTCTGGGCCAGGGCTTCGTCGCCTGCCGTGCGGAGGAGGCGCAGGACGCCCAGGGACGTCCAATCGCGGGTTTCGCCGGGGGCTGCGGTTCGGGCCGCCACTCGGGCTCGGAGCCAGCCTTCGTGGACGTCGTCCAGCGTTGGGCAGGGTGTGTAGACGCCCGCTTGGACGGGGGCGTTGCGTTCCTCCAGGAGGCGCCGGGCGCGGGCGATGGTGGCCGGCGCGTTGGCGGGGATGAGCAGGACGTGGTCCCGCTGCCAGACGGTGGTGAGGACCGAGTGGGGGAGCAGCCACGGGTTGAGCGGTTCGTGGCTCGGGGTCCGCAGGACGGCCACGGTCAGCGGCGGGTCGGCCGCTCCGGCGTCCGTGAGGTCGTCGGCGGCCTGGGTTCTGACGTCCGGGTGGGTGGAGAGCAGGTCGGCCACCTTGTAGCCCAGGTCGTCGCGTTCGCGGGCCTGGCGGGCCATGAGGAGACCGGCGCGTTCGCAGAGGGGGATGGCCTCTGTCGCCTGGGTGTCCGTTATGCGTTCCTGGTCGTCCAGGAGCCACAGGTAGCCGTAGGTGACGTTGTTCCAGCGGACGGGGAGACACAGCCGGCCGAGCTGGCCGAGTGACGTGTCGGCGGGGATGCGGACGGGGCCCGTCGCGCGGGCGATGCCGTGCCGTTCGAAGCGGGCGCGGACGGCCTCGGTGGCGCGGCGGTGCAGGATCGAGGCCGTGCGGACGGGATCGATCGTGTCGCCGTGGGCGGCGTAGGCGACGAGGTGGAAGTCGCGGTCCTCCAGGGTCGCCGGCGCGCGGAGGAGGTCGGCCGCCTGTTCCACGATCTCCTGGAGGTCGGGTGCCATGGGAATCCTTCGTACGTTTGTATGAAGATGGTGGGTCTTCAAAGTGGCATCTGACTATATGGGGCGAGGGTTTCTGCTCCTAACGTGCGAGGTGTTCCCCGACGCTGGAGGCGCTCATGCCCAGCCCTCTTCTGCTCGCCGCCGCGCGGAGCGGGCGGATGCGCGATCTGGTCACTTCCATGCCCCTGACCAGGGGAGTCGTCGACCGGTTCGTCGCCGGTGACGATCTGGACGCCGCCCTCGGCGTGGTGCGGGAGCTGGCGGCGGCAGGGCTCGACGTCACTCTCGACCACCTTGGCGAGCACACCCGGGAGCCCGCCCAGGCGGTCGCCACCCGGGACGCCTATCTGCGGTTGTTCGCGGCCCTTGACGAGCAGGGGCTCGCGCAGGGCGCCGATGCCTCCGTGAAGCTGTCCGCCCTGGGGCAGGCGTTGCCCGGTGAGCTCGCCCTCGATCACGCGCGGGAGATCTGCGCCGCCGCCGGACGTGCCGGGATGACGGTCACGCTCGACATGGAGGACCACACGACGGTCGACGCGACGCTGGAGACCCTCGGCAAGCTCCGGAGCGACTTCCCCTGGGTCGGGGTCGCCGTGCAGGCGATGCTGCGGCGCAGTGAGGGCGATCTGCGGGAGCTGGTCGGTGAGGGCTCGCGGGTGCGTCTCGTCAAGGGCGCCTATGCGGAGCCCGCTTCGGTGGCCTTCCAGGGCCGGGGCGAGATCGACCGGGCCTATGTGCGGGGGCTGCGTCTCCTCATGCGGGGGGACGGGTACCCGATGGTCGGGAGCCACGATCCGCGGATCATCGAGATCGCGCTGACCCTGGCCGCGGACAGGCCACCCTCGTCGCACGAGTTCCAGATGCTCTACGGGATCCGGGCCGCCGAACAGAGGCGGCTCGCCGAGGGGCACCGGATGCGCGTCTACGTCCCGTACGGGGCCGACTGGTACGGCTACTTCATGCGGCGCCTGGCCGAGCGGCCCGCCAACCTCGTCTTCTTTCTCCGTTCGTTCATCTCCCGCTAAGAAGGGTCCCCTTTCCATGGACGCAGTGACCAACGTGCCGGCGCCGGTGAACGAGCCGGTGCGCGGATATGCGCCGGGCAGCGCCGAGCGTGCCCGGCTGGAGGCGAAGCTCGCCGAACTCACCGCCGCGGCCCCGATCGACCTGCCCATGACCATCGGCGGAGAGCGGCGGCTCGGCGGCGGCGCCAAGGTCGCCGTCGTGCAGCCGCACCGGCACGCGTCCGTCCTCGGGACGTTCGGCACCGCCACGCGGGACGACGCGCGGGACGCCGTCGCGGCCGCGCTGGAGGCCGCACCGGCGTGGCGGGCGCTGTCCTTCGACGACCGGGCCGCGATCTTCCTGCGGGCCGCCGACCTGCTGGCCGGGCCGTGGCGCGAGACGCTGCTGGCCGCGACGATGCTCGGGCAGTCCAAGACCGTCCAGCAGGCGGAGATCGACAGCCCGTGCGAGCTCGTCGACTTCTGGCGGTTCAACGTGCACTTCGCCCGGCGGATCCTCGCCGAGCAGCCGATCAGCGACCCGGGCGTGTGGAACCGGTCCGACCACCGGCCGCTGGAGGGGTTCGTCTACGCGATCACGCCGTTCAACTTCACCGCGATCGCCGGGAACCTGCCGACCGCGCCCGCGCTGATGGGCAACGTGGTGGTCTGGAAGCCGTCGCCCACGCAGACGTACTCGGCCGTGCTCCTCATGCGGCTGCTGGAGGAGGCCGGGCTGCCCCCCGGCGTCATCAACCTGGTGACGGGCGACGGGCTCGCCGTGTCGGACGTGCTCCTCCAGCATCCCGATCTGGCCGGGATCCATTTCACCGGCTCGACCGCGACGTTCCGGCACCTGTGGAAGACGGTCGGGAACAACATCGAGAAGTTCCGCGGCTACCCGCGGATCGTGGGGGAGACGGGCGGCAAGGACTTCGTCGTCGCGCACCCCTCCGCCGACCGGGCCGTGCTCAGGACCGCGCTCGTGCGGGGCGCCTTCGAGTACCAGGGGCAGAAGTGCTCCGCCGCATCGCGCGCCTACGTCCCGCGCTCCATCTGGGACGACGGGTTCAAGGAGGAGCTGGCCGCCGAGGTCGACGGGCTGACCATGGGGGACGTCGCCGACCTGTCCGACTTCATCGGCGCCGTCATCGACGAGCGGGCCTTCGCCAAGAGCAAGGCGGCGATCGACCGCGCCCAGGCCGACCCGGACGTCGAGGTCGTGGCCGGCGGGACGTACGACGACTCGGCCGGGTACTTCGTCCGGCCGACCGTGCTCGTGTCCGGTGACCCCGAGAACGAGATCTTCCGGACCGAGTACTTCGGGCCGATCCTGGGCGTCCACGTCTACGAGGACGACCGGTACGACGAGATGCTCGCCCAGATGGAGTCGATCGCGGACTACGCGCTGACCGGCGCCGTCATCGCGACCGACCGGGCGGCCGCCGCCCGCACCGCCGAGGTGCTCCGGTACGCCGCCGGCAACTTCTACATCAACGACAAGCCCACCGGCGCCGTCGTCGGGCAGCAGCCGTTCGGCGGCGCGCGGGCGTCCGGCACCAACGACAAGGCCGGGTCCGTGTTCAACCTGCTGCGCTGGACGTCGCCGCGCTCCATCAAGGAGACGTTCGTGCCGCCGACCGACTACCGGTACCCGCACATGGGATAGCCGGCCGGTCGGTCACCCCCCGATGCCCGTGGCTGGGAGCGAGACCCAGCCACGGGTGAAGGGGGACGAGATCCGCCGCGCGTTCGGCAGGTCCACGCCGATGCCCGGATGCGCGCCCAGCAGCTCTTCGAACGCGACGCGGGCCTGGAGCTTCGCCAGGTGCGAGCCGATGCAGAAGTGGACGCCGCTGGAGAAGCCCAGATGCCGCGGGATCTCCCGGGTGACGTCCAGTTCCCCGGCGGACCGGCCGAACTCGCGCTCGTCCCGGTTCGCCGAACCGAACAGCATCATCACCTTCTCGCCCTCCGGGATCTCCGTCCCGCGGACGGTCACGGGACGTGTCGTCGTCCGGGCCAGTGCCTGCACCGAGCTCTCCATGCGCAGGAACTCCAGCAGCGCGTTCGGGACGAGAGACGGGTCGGCCGCCAGCCGTTCGCGCTGGGCGTGGTCCCCGTCCAGGAGGGCCACGCCGTGCGAGATCAGGTTGCCGGTCGTGTCGTTGCCGCCCGCGACCATGACGAAGCAGAACCCGAGGACGTCCCAGTCGGAGAGGCGTTCCCCGCCCACCTCGGCCGCCGTCAGAGCGCTGATCAGGTCGTCGGACGGATCGGCGCGGCGTGCGGCGATCACGTCGGTGAAGTAGGCGAACATCTCCGCGACGGCGGCGGCCGCGTCGTCCTTCAGCGCCTTCAGCTCGAAGCCGTCGTCCTGCAAGGTCGTCAGCGCGCTCACCCACGGGTCGAACCGTGCCCGGTCCGCCTCCGGGACGCCGAGCAGATGCGCGAGCGCGAACGTCGGCAGGGGCGAGGAGAAGTCCCGGTGCAGGTCCGGTGCCACGCCGTCGGCCGCCTTGCGTTCCATGAGGGCGATCCGGGAGCGGACGAACTCGCGGAGAAGCTCCTCCAGGGCGCCGATACGGCGTGGAGTGAAACCGTGGCTGATCAGCCGCCGCAGGACGGTGTGCCTGGGCGGATCCAGCATCACGATCGTCGGGGCCAGGCCCAGCATGCCGATCTCGTCCGGATGGAAGGTCAGGCCCTGCGCGGACGAGAACGCCTCCGCGTCACGCGTCGCCGCCCAGATGTCGTCGAACCGGGACAGCGCCCAGAACGGCGGATCGTCATGACGATGGACCGGGTCGTCATCGCGAAGCCGCCTGTACGCCGGATAGGGGTCGGCCTGGAACGCGGGATCGAACGGGTCGTAGACATCCGTCATGGCGCGGCCTCCGGTTGTAACAGGCGCCGTTATTAACGCCCCCTGTTATTATCACCGGGTGCCGAAAGACGCAAGAGCCACCCGCGACGCCCTCATCCGCGCCGGCGCCCGCCTCTTCGCCGCCCACGGCATCGACGCCGCCCGCACCCGCGACATCGTCGCCCTCGCCGGACAGGCCAACGACTCCGCCATCACCTACCACTTCGGCTCCCGCGCCGGCCTCCTCGAAGCCATCCTCCGCGCCGGCATCACCCGCATGGAACCCGCCCGCGCCGCCACCCTCCCCACCCTCCACAACGGCGACCTCCACACCATCACCGCCGCCATCGTCCAGCCCACCGCCGACGAACTCCGCACCGAACACGGCCGCGACTTCCTCCGCATCACCGCCCAACTCGCCGGACACGCCCGCATCCGCGACCACCGCCTCCCCGCCCTCCTCCACGACACCGCACTCGCCGAACAACTCCGCCACCTCCAAACCGCCTGCCGCGCCACCCTCCCCGAACCCATCGCCCTCGAACGCATCTCCCTCCTCATCGCCTTCCTCACCGCCGCCCTCGCCGACCGCACCCAACGAATCGACCCCGCCACCAACGACCACACCCTCCTCGACCACGACACCTTCACCGCCGACCTCACCGCCATGCTCACCGCCGCCCTCCAAGCCCCACCCCCAACCGGTTTGCCTAACCCACCCCAGCCCCATACAGTTGACCCATCACCGCGGGGTGGAGCAGTTCGGTAGCTCGCTGGGCTCATAACCCAGAGGTCGCAGGTTCAAATCCTGCCCCCGCTACTAGTCCTAGGGTCCTCCTGGTCGCAGGCTTTGCCTGCTCCCCAGGGGGACTCTTCGCATTTCGCCCGGGGGGACGACCCCCCGGAGCCCCCCGTGCCTCCGCCATCCCCCACCCGCCCGCCCCTGGGGTTCCGCCCCTATCCCCCGGGTCGTCGCGGGGTGCTGTTGGCGTTCACGTGCGGTGGCGTTCACGTGCGGTGGCGTTCGGGTGGGGGTTGGGCGCCGCGGGTTCCGCTCCGGCCGCGGGCCGGGTCCGCCCCAGACCTCCCTCGTTGCTGCGGGGTGCTGCTGGCGGTTGCGTGTTGGGGTCCTGTGGTTTGGGTGGCGCTTAGCCTGGGGGGATGCGTTGGTCCTTGGCTGCGGTGCTCGATGTTCTTTGTGTGCTCGTCTTTGTTGCCATTGGGCGGGCCTCGCATGAGGAGGCCGCCAGTCTGGGTGGGTTCGCCACTACCGCTTGGCCGTTTCTGAGCGGGCTTGCTGTCGGGTGGGCTTCCTGGCGGGTTTGGCGGCGGCCGGAAAAGGTGGTGCCCGCCGGGGTCGGGGTGTGGGTGACGACCGTGGCCTTGGGGATGGTGCTGCGGGCCGTCTCCGGGCAGGGGACCGCCGGCGCGTTCGTGATCGTGGCTTCGGTGTTCCTGGGGCTGGTGTTGCTCGGATGGCGGCTCGTGGCCCGATTTGTGGGGGTTCGGGCGGTGTCGTCGGGCGCTGAGCGGTGACCATCTTGTTGTGGGAAGACGTCATTTGACGGGGAACGCGCCGTCCTGGTGAAGTTACCGGCGAGTCACGTCTGTCATTCCTCGGAGGGGACACGATGCAGTCTGCGCTGCGCGACTGGCTGGACAAGCCGAACACCGGACGCGGCGTTCACCTGGCGGCCGACGACGGTGGCTGGGAGTTCCGCGACTACGGTGAGCTGGCCTCCGCCGCGCGGCGCACCGCCGGGGCGCTGATCGAGGAGGGCGTCCGGCCGGGCGATGTCGTCTGCCTCATCCTGCCCACGGACTTCACCTGCATCGAGACGTACTTCGCCGTTTGGGCGGCGGGGGCGACCGTCTGCCTGATCACGCCGCCGCTGTTCCAGGACGGGGACGACTACGTTTCGCACGTCGCCGCGATCCTGCGGCAGGCGTCCCCTTCGCTGGTCGTCGCGTCGGAGGGGCTCGCGGAGTACGCGGGACGGGCCATGGGCGAGGCCGGGATGAGCGGGCGGCCCTGGCGGCCCCGGCAGGCCGCGGCGGAGGCCGAGGTCCGGCCCGCCGGGGAACTGGCGCTGCTGCAGTTCACGTCCGGGTCCAGTGGCGCGCCGCGCGGCGTCATGGTCACCTGGGAGAACCTGGCGGCCAACATCGAGCTGATCTCGCGGACGGCCGGGTTCGCCGATGACGACGTGGTGGCGTCCTGGCTGCCGCTGTACCACGACATGGGGCTGATCGGCTGCTTCCTGACGCCCATCGTGCGGCAGGGGTCGCTGAAGCTGATGCGGCCGGATCATTTCATCCGGGATCCGGCACGGTGGATCCGCTGCTTCGCGGAGGCGGCTCACACGGCGGCGCCGCCGTTCGCCTACGCGTACTGCGCGCGGCGGGTCAAGCCGGAGCAGCTGGAAGGGCTCGACCTGTCGGGCTGGAAGATGGCGCTGATCGGCGCCGAACCCATCGACCCGCATGCGCTGGAGGTGTTCGCGCAGCTCGTCGAGCCGTTCGGGTTCGCGCGGACGACGTTCAAGCCTGCCTACGGGATGGCCGAGACCACCCTGCTGGTCACCATGGACAACGCGCTGCGCAACCCGCTCGCGGTCCGGCCCGATCCGGAGGCGCTGACGTTCGGGGAACCCGTCCGGATCCTGGAGCAGCACCTGCTCGGGCCCGAGTCGCTCGGCGCGAAGGCGGGCTGGGTCGTCGGGTGCGGGAAGCCCGAGGACGACGTGCCCGTCACCATCGTGGACGACGAGGGCGACGCCCTGGCCGACGGGCTCCTCGGGGAGATCGTGGTCGGGGGGCCGTCGGCCTGCCCGGGGTACTTCGCGGGGGCCGAGGCCAAGTCGACCCGGTTCGCGGACGGGAAGGTCTACACCGGGGACGCCGGGTTCTTCCACGAGGGCCAGCTGTTCGTGCTCGGGCGGATGGGCGACAGCATCAAGGTGCGGGGACGGTCCGTCTACGTCGAGGACCTCGAATCGAAGATCGCCGAGGTGAGCCGGCTCGGGAAGGGGCGGATCGTCGTGGTCGGCGTCCCGGGCGCCGGGCAGAAGGGGCTCGCCCTGTTCGCCGAGACCCAGGACGAGTCCTGGGTCGGCGGTGTGCGGGAGATGCTGCGCAGGCGGGTCGGGGACGACGTGGAGCTGACGGTCGTCGTGGGGACCGGGCTGATCCAGCGCACGTCCAGCGGCAAGCCGCGCCGCCGCTACATGTGGGAGCGGCTGCAGGGCGGGCACCTGGAGGGCGCGCGCATCGTGCCCTGATTGCTAAAGCCAGTGATAACAGGACAACATGGCGTTGACGCTGCGAGAGGTCGACGATGCCGGTTGCCAAAACGCTGTTCCGCCTGGGCACACGCCTGGGCTCCACCGCCCAGAACGCCCTGGAGGTCGCCCGGTTCGGGGGCTTCGACACCGACGAGGACGCCTCCCCGTGCGAGGTGGTGACCGAGCAGCGGGTGTACCGGCTGCGGCACTACTTCCCCGAGTCGGCGGGCGGGCCGGTGATGCTGCTCGTCCCGCCGCTGATGATCACCGCGGAGGTGTACGACATCTCCTCGCGGGTCAGCGCGGTGCGGGTGCTGAGTGAAAGCGGCGTCGATCCCTGGGTGGTGGACTTCGGGGCGCCCGAGCGGGAACCGGGCGGCCTTGAGCGGACGATCACCGACCATGTGCTGGCCGTCAGCGACGCCGTGGACCGGATCCGCACCCTGACCGGGCGCGACGTGCACCTCGCCGGGTACTCGCAGGGCGGCATGTTCGTCTACCAGGCAGCCGCATACCGTCGCAGCGAGGGCATCGAGTCCGTCGTGACCTTCGGGAGCCCGGCCGACACGAGCGTCGGGCTGCCGTTCGGGCTGCCCGGCTGGCTCGCGTCCGAGGGCGTGGAGCGGGTCCCCGACTGGCTGCTGGGCGGCTTCGCGGTGCCCGGGTGGGTGACGCGGCTCGGGTTCCAGGCGCTCAGCCCGGTCAAGTCGGTGCGGTCGCGGATCGACTTCATCCTGCAGCTGCACGACCGGGAACGGCTCGCTCCGCGGGAGCGGCAGCGGCGGTTCCTGGAACGGGAGGGCTGGGTGTCGTGGCCCGGCCCGGCGCTGGCCGAGTTCATCCGGCAGTTCATCCAGCACAACAGGATGCTGACCGGCGGGTTCGTCATCGGGGACCGGCTCGTCACGCTCGCCGACATCACCTGCCCGGTCCTGACCTTCGTCGGCGAGGTGGACGAGATCGCGCCGCCGCCGATGGTGCGCGGGATCAGGCGGGCCGCGCCGCGCGCCCAGGTTTACGAGGCGTCCCTGCGCGCCGGGCACTTCGGCCTCGTCGTCGGCAGCCTCGCGATCGCGCGGACCTGGCCCGCGGTGGCGGCGTGGGCGCGATGGCGGGCGGGCGAAGGCGGCCTTCCCGAGATCGTCGCGCCCGTCACCGGGGACGAGGAGGCCGAACCGGCGGGACTGCCCGGCGGTCCCGCCGGATACGGGCTGCAGCTCGCGATGGGCGTCGGGACGAGCGCCGTCCGGTCGGCCTACCGGACCGCGTCGCGGGCCGTGCACGGCACCCGGCAGCTGTCCGGCGAGGCCGCGCAGAACCTGCCGAGGCTCGCGCGGCTGGAACGCATCCAGTCCGACACCCGCATGTCCATGGGGCTGCTCCTGGACGAGCAGGCCGGCCGCAGGCCCGGCGAGGTGTTCTTCCTGTACCGGGGGCGGCCCTACACGTACGAGGCGTCCAAGCGCCGCATCGACGCCGTCGTGCGCGGGCTGATCCACATCGGGGTGCGGCGCGGCGACGCCGTCGGCGTGCTCATGGGCACCCGGCCGACGGCGCTCGCGCTGGTCGCCGCGCTCAACCGGCTCGGCGCCGTCGCGGTGCTGCTGCGGCCCGACGGCGACCCCGCCGCGGAGGCGCGGCTCGGGCAGGTCACCCGGGTGATCGCCGACCCCGAGCACGCCGCGCGGGCCGCTGACCTGGACGGCGTCCGGACCTATCTGCTGGGGGCGGCCGGGCGCGGTGAGCGCGGGTCGCTGACGGACATGGAGACCATCGACCCGGAGCGGGTCGAGGTGCCGGGGTGGTACCGGCCGAATCCGGGACGTGCCGGCGATCTCGCCTTCGTGGTGTTCCGCGGTGACGGGGAGCAGCTGCGGGCGAGCCGGATCACCAACCGGCGGTGGGCCCTGTCGGCGTTCGGGACCGCGTCCTCGGCAGCCCTGTCCTCGTCCGACACCGTCTACAGCATCACGCCGCTCCAGCATCCGTCCGCGCTGCTGATGAGCCTCGGCGGCGCCGTCGCGGGCGGTGCGCGGCTCGCGCTCGCCAGCGCCTACGACCCGGAGACGTTCTGGGACGAGGCCCGCCGCTACGGCGTGACCGTCGCCTCCTACACCTGGACGCTGCTGCGCGACCTCGTGAACGCGCCGCCGGACCCGGCCGAGCGGCACCACGCCGTCCGGCTGTTCATCGGCTCCGGCATGCCGCGCAACCTGTGGCGGCGGGTCGAGGAACGGTTCGCCCCCGCCCGGGTGCTGGAGTTCTACGCCTCGACCGAGGGCGAGTCGGTGCTGGTCAACCTGAGCGGCAAGAAGCCCGGGTCGCTCGGCCGGCCGCTGCCGGGCAGCGCCGAGGTGCGGCTCGCCCGGTACGACCTGGAGCGCGGGCGGCTCGACGAGGGGCCGGACGGGTTCGCCGTCGAGTGCGAGCCCGGCGAGATCGGCATGCTGCTCGCCCGGGTGCGGCTGTCGGCCCTCGGCACGGCCGCCCGTCCCGTGCGGGGCGTCTTCCGGCCCGAGGACGCCTGGACGATCACCGGGGACCTGTTCCGGCGCGACACCGGCGGCGACTACTGGCTCGTCGGGCGGGAGACCGAGCTGATCCGCACGGCCGACGGGATCGTCCCGCCCGAGCCGATCCGGGACGCCCTCGGCCACCTGCCCTATGTCGACAGCGTGGCGGTCTACGGGATCCCGGTGGGGGACGCGGAGCTGGCGGCGGCGGCCGTGAGCCTGCGCGGCGTCGATGATTCCCGGCGGAGCCGGGCGGGGGGTGTGGGGGGTCGTCCCCCCACAGGGGATGCGCTCAAGCCCGTCGATCTGTCGGAGGCGCTGCTGCGGGTGGAGCCGGGGCTGCGGCCTTCGATCGTCCGGGTCGTGGACGAGGTGCCCGTCACGGCGGGACGGCGGCTGCGGACCGCGCCGCTGCGGGACGAGGGCGTCCCGCCGGCCGGCGACGGACGCGCGTACTACCGGGACAAGGCGGGCGCCTACCGGCCGCTGACGGAGGCGGCGCGGCGGCGGCTGCTCAGGGCGCCCGCCGCCCGGGAGGCCCGCTGACGGCCAAGTCACGGGCCATAAGCCTGGACTTACCGGCGCCCGCTACGTTAAGAACAAAGCAACAGAATTCGATTCTTTGTTGCACGCCTCCGGAGGGTTCATGACGAGCGTCCTCGCGCCGCCGCCGCAGGGCAGCGGCCTGAAACCGGTCCCCGGGGTGCCCGGCGTCCCGTACATCGGCAGCACGCTCGCCGTGATGCGCGACCCGATCGGGATGGCCCGCAAACGGTACGCCGAGTACGGCGCGGTCTCCTGGGGATGGCTGCTCGGCCAGCGGACGGTCACCGTCCACGGCCCCGAGGCGGCCGAGATCGTCCTGGTCAACCGGGACAAGGCCTTCGCGAACGGGCCCGCGTGGAGCTACTTCATCGGCCCGTTCTTCAACCGCGGCATCATGCTCCTCGACTTCGAGGAGCACCTGCACCACCGCCGCATCATGCAGCAGGCGTTCACCCGCCCCCGGCTGCGCGCCTACATGGACGCGATGGCGCCCGGCATCGTCAAGGGCGTCGAGTCGTGGGAGCCGGGCCAGGGATTCAAGGTCTACGACCACGTCAAGAAGCTCACGCTCGACCTCGCGGCGGACGTCTTCATGGGCGTCGAACTGGACGACGCCGAACGCGCGCGGATCAACGGCGCCTTCATCGACGCCGTCCGCGCGGGGACGGCCTACGTCCGGTATCCCGTCCCCGGCCTGCGCTGGCACCGCGGCCTGCGGGCCCGCAAGGTCCTGGAGGAGTTCTTCCATCGGCACCTGCCCGCCAAGCGCCGTGACGGTGGAGACGACCTGTTCGCGGCGCTGTGCCAGGCCGAGACCGACGACGGCGAGCGGTTCACCGACGAGGACGTCGTCAACCACATGATCTTCGCGCTGATGGCGGCGCACGACACGACCACCATCACGCTGACGACCATGGCGTACTACCTGGCCAAGCATCCCGAATGGCAGGAACGGCTGCGCGAGGAGTCGCTGGACCTCGGCACGGCGCAGCCCGGCTTCGACGACCTGGACGCCTTCACCGGCATCGACATGGTGATGAAGGAGTCGATGCGCTTGGTCACGCCCGTCCCGGCGCTGCCGCGCAAGGTCGTCAAGGACACCTCCATCCTCGGGTTCCACATCCCGGTGGGCACGACCGTCGTGGTGCCGATGCTCGGCAACCACCACATGGCCGACTGGTGGACCGACCCGGACGAGTTCGACCCCGGGCGGTTCTCCCCGGAGCGCCGCGAGGACAAGGCCCACAAGTACGCGTGGTCGCCGTTCGGCGGCGGCGCGCACAAGTGCATCGGGTTGCACTTCGCAGGGATGCAGGTGAAGACGATCCTGCACCAGGTGCTGCAGCGGTATCGGTGGAGCGTGCCCGCGCGGTACGAATGGCCGCTGGACACCACGTCCCTTCCGTCGCCGAAGGACGGCCTGCCCGTTCGTCTCGACCGTCTGGAGCACAACTCATGAGCAAGGTCGTCGTCATCACCGGGGCCGCGCGGGGGATCGGCCTCGCCACCGCCCGCGCGCTGAAGGCGAAGGGCGCCACGATCGTCATCGGCGACATCGACGAGGCCGCCGTCAAGGAGGCCGCCGAGTCGCTCGGCGTCACGGGCCTGGCCGTGGACGTCACCTCCCGCGAGTCGTTCACCGCGTTCCTCGACCGGGCCGAGGAGGCCGCCGGGCCGCCCGACGTCGTGATCAACAATGCGGGGATCATGCCGATCGGGCCGGTCACGGACGAGAGCGATGCCGACGCCCACCGCTGCGTCGACATCAACCTGCACGGCGTCATGCTCGGCACCAAGCTCGCGCTCGGCCGGATGCTGCCGCGCGGTTCGGGCCACATCATCAACGTCGCCTCCCTGGCCGGCGTGATGTTCACCCCGGGCCTCGCGCTCTACAACGCCAGCAAGGCCGCCGTCATCGCGTTCACCGAGGCGACCCGGCTGGAGGTGCGGGACCGGGGCGTGCATGTCAGCGCGGTCCTGCCGACGTTCACCAACACCGACCTGGTCGCCGGGACGAGCAGCCCGAAGGGCCAGCGCAACTGCGAGCCCGAGGACATCGCCGCCGCCGTCGTCGAGCTGATCGGACGCCCGCGCCCGCAGGTCGTCGTCCCGAAGAAGCTCGGCAGGCAGGCGCGGCTCGGGGCGCTGCTGCCCGACCGGGTCAGGCGGGCCGTCGCCCGCCGCTACGGGCTCGACAAGATCTTCCTGGAGTACGACCCGGAGGTCCGCAAGGCGTACGACGCCAGGATCCGCACCGGGTCCTAGGCGGCCCCGGCCGCCCGCCGGGCCCTGCGGAAGGCGCGGCGGGCCTGGGGGAGGTAGCGGACGGCCTCGGGGAGCAGCGGCCACACGCGGTTCGCCGCACGGACGGCCGCCGCGAAGCGCCGGTAGCGGCGCTCGTCGGCGGCGGTCCACGGGAGATCCAGCAGTTCGCGCATCCGCGGGTGCAGGCCGCCGACCGTGATGAACCGGGCGACCGCGTTCAGCGGCGGCGACACCGTCCGCCACACCGGTGCCGGGACCTTCGCGGGGGCGGGCAGGCCCTTCGTGACGTAGCCGACGCCGTACCTGGCGGTCTTGTGCGGGACGATCCCCTCGTCCAGCATCCGCTTCCAGTACGCCTGGAACGCCTCCCAGTCGTCCGGCATGGCCCGGTCGCTGACCCCGTACATCCGGAACCAGGTCTTGGACTCCTCGTAGATTTGGCGCCTCTCCGCCTCGTCCAGGGGCCTGATGAACGTCTCGACGCCGTACAGCATGTTGTCGAGGAAGGTCGCGTGCGCCCAGTAGTAGGTCTCGGGATCGAGCGCGTGGTAGCGGGAGCCGTCCGGCATCGTCCCCTTGATGTCGCGGTGGTAGTCGCGGACCTTCCGGCCCGTCTCGGCGGACCGCTCAGCGCCGTAGACCGTGTCCAGGATCGGCCCGGCCGACCGCTTCACCCTCGCGAACGTGTCGGAGAAGAACACCGAATGGTCGAGGACGCCCTGGCCGAGCGCGGGGAGCATGTTCTGCAGGACGGCCGCCCGCGGCCCGACGAGGACCATCCGGGTGTCGCCGAAGTACCGCCAGGTCAGCGAGCCGAGCCCGAGGGGAGCCGGGGGTCGCGCGTCGGCCTGGTCCGTCATGTGCACCGCCGGGATCCGAGACAGAACTACAGAACGACGATTATTGTAACTGTGTTGCGCTCGGCGGCCGCGAACCGGGCGCCCCGGACGGCTAGGGTGCGGCTATGACCACGGACGCGACACTGCGGGACCGGCTCGCGACCCCGGAGGCCGACGCCGACGATCTCGACACCCGCATCCTCGACGCCGCGCTCGCGGAGTTCGAGACCTACGGGCTGCGCAGGGTCAGCGTCGAGGACGTCGCGAAGCGGGCCGGGGTCGCGCGCACCACGATCTACCGGCGGTTCACCAACAAGGAGCAGCTGCTCCAGGCCGTGATCCTGCGCGAGTGCCGCCGGTTCCTCACCGCGATCGCCGAGGCCACCGAGGATCTGGCGTCCCCCGAGGACGCCGTGGTCGAGGGGTTCGTCGTCGGGCTGCAGAGCGCCCGCACCCACCCGCTCATGACGCGGGTCCTGACGAGCGAGCCGGAGGCGTTCCTGCCGCAGCTCGGCATGAACGGCGGCGCGGTGATGCTCGCCGCCCGCGACATCCTCGCCGACCGGCTGCGCCGCGCCCGCCCCGGCGACGCCGAGGACCACGACACCGTCGCCGAGGTGCTGCTGCGCCTCGCGGTGTCGCTGCTGCTCCTGCCGGGCGGCGGGCTCGCCCTGGACGACGAGGACGCCATCCGCGCGTTCGCCCGCGACTACCTCACCCGGATGCTGCGCCCCGGAAACGGCTGACGCCGGACGTTCCGCCGCCCGCGCCCGTCCCGTACGCTCCTGGTTATCGAATTTCGTTCTAGAGCCGGAGGCGGCGGCATGGCGGCGGTCGTTCAGACGTCCTATGGGAGGGTTCGCGGCACCGCACGGGACGGCGTCACCGCCTTCCTCGGCATCCCCTACGCCGCGCCGCCGTTCGGGCCGAACCGCTTCCGGCCGCCGCGCCCGCCGGAGCCGTGGGACGGCGTCCGCGACACCGTCGAATACGGGCCGACCGCCCCCAAGCCGGGCTACCCACGGCCGTTCGACAAGCTCGTTCCCGACCCCGACATCCCGGGCGAGGACTGCCTGAACCTGAACGTCTGGACGCCCTGTTTCTCAGGGCCCCTGGACGACGCGTCGCCGGAGCCCGGCGGCCCGGGGTTGCCCGTCATGGTGTGGATCCACGGCGGCGCGTTCCGGAACGGGTCCGGCGCCGTGCCCGTGTACGACGGCCACAACTTCGCGCGCGACGGCGTCGTCTGCGTGACGATCAACTACCGGCTCGGCGTCGAGGGCTTCGCGAATCTGCCCGGCGCGCCGCTCAACCGGGGGCTGCGCGACCAGATCTTCGCGCTGGAGTGGGTCCGCGACAACATCGCGGGCTTCGGCGGCGACCCCTCCCGGGTCACGGTGTTCGGCGAGTCGGCCGGCGGGATGAGCGTCACCACCCTGCTCTCCCTCGACCTCGGGCTCTTCCACCGCGCCATCGCGCAGAGCGGCGCCGGCGCCATCGCCCAGGACCCGGCCGACGCGATGCTCGTCACCGCGGAGATGGCCGCGCGGCTCGGCGTGGAGCCGACCGCGAAGGCGTTCGCCGCGCTCGACCCGGCCGCGATCATCCCCGTGCAGAACGCCGTCGCCGCCGAGGTCTCGATGGTGCCCGACCCCGGCCGCTGGGGCGCCACCACCGCGGCGGGAGGGATGTCGCTGACCCCGGTGCTGGACGGCGAGCTGCTCACCCGCCGCCCCGAGGACGCCATCGCGGACGGCGCCGGAAGCGGCGTGGACCTGCTCATCGGCTACACGTCCGAGGAGTTCCGGTTCTTCCTGATGCCGACCGGCCTCGCCGCCCAGCTCACCGACGACGTGCTGGGCTTCGTCACCGCGGGCATGGGCGTCCCGTCCGGGCTGCCCGCCGCCTACCGCGACCACCACCCGGACATGACGGCCGGCGAGCTGATGGCGACGATCATCACCGACAGCCTGTTCCGCATCCCCGCCGACCGCGCCGCCGCCGGGCACGCCGCATCGGGCGGGCGGACCTGGATGTACGAGTTCGCCTGGCGGTCGCCCAACCACGACCTCGGCGCCTGCCACGCGCTGGAGCTGGGGTTCGTGTTCGACAACCTGACCGGAGAGCGCGAGGGCCTGACCGGGCCGAACCCGCCGCAGGCGCTCGCCGACCGGATGCACCGCGCCTGGGTGGACTTCGCCGTCGCCGGAGACCCCGGCTGGGCGCGGTTCGACCCGTCCACGCGCCTGGTGAACGTCTTCGACGACCCGGCCGACGAGGTCGTCAACGACCCGCACGGCGACGACCGCAAGCTCTGGGACTAGAACCCCTCGGTGACGTGCTCCGCGATGGCCAGAGAGGACGTCGCGGCCGGGGACGGGGCATTGCGGACGGTGGTGACGGGGCCGAGACGTCCGATGCGGAAGTCGTCGACGAGGGAGCCGTCGGGGTCCACCGCCTGGGCGCGGACTCCGGCGGGCGCCGGGACGACGTCGGCGGCGGTCAGTTCCGGGACGAAGCCGCGCGCTTCGGCGACGAACGCCCGCTTGACCGCCGAGCCGTAGAGCTCCCTCGCGCCCGTCCGCCAGTGTTGCCGGGCGAGGTGACGGAAGCCCGGCCAGCGGAGGGTCTCCCACAGGTCCGCGGGGCGGACGTCGCGCCGCCGGTAGCCCTCCCTGGCCAGGGCCAGGACGGCGTTGGGGCCGACGTCCACGCCGCCGTCCACGCGGCGCGTGAAGTGCACGCCGAGGAACGGGTAGCGGGGGTCGGGGACGGGATAGATGAGGCCGCGGACGAGGTCCGTCCTGGACGGGACGAGCCGGTAGTACTCGCCCCGGAACGGGATGATCGCCGGGGCCGGGGAGTCGCCCGCCAGCCGCGCCACCCGGTCGGACTGGAGGCCCGCGCAGACCACCAGCCGGTCGAACGTCAGCTCCTCGTGCGGGGAGGCGACCGTGACGCGGTCGCCCGCCCGGCCGATGCGGACGACCTCGAAGCCGAGCCGGACCTCGCCGCCCCCCTTGGTCACGTCCTCCGCGAGTGAACGGGCCACCGCCGGAAAGTCGGCGATGGCCGTGGTGGGGGAGTGCAGGGCGGCGACCCCGGCCGCGTGGGGTTCGATCTCGCGCAGTTCCCCGCCCGTCAGGCGCCGCAGCCCCGGAACCCCGTTGGCCGTCGCGCGCCGCTCGATCTCGTCCAGGGCGGCCAGTTCGGCGGCGTCGCGCGCCACGACCACCTTGCCGCACTCCTCGTACGGCAGGTTCCGGTCGGCGCAGTATTCCTTGAGCAGGCCGATTCCGCGCCTGCACAGCGTCGCCTTCAGGGAGCCGGGCGCGTAGTAGAGGCCCGCGTGGGCGACGCCGCTGTTGTGGCCCGTCTGATGGGCCGCGACACGGTCCTCCTTGTCCAGGACCGTCACCTTCACGTCCGGACGCGTCTCCGCCAGCCGGCGCGCGATCGCCAGCCCGAGAATGCCCGCGCCGACGACGCCGGCCCGTGTCTCCGCCACACCCGCACCCTAACGGCGCGGGCCCTGCTCACTCCGGGGGCCGCCCCCTCCTGCCCCCGCCGACGGTGTGGCGCGTCAGCTCCCGAGCCGCTTGCGTCCCTGCGCGCGGACCCGCTTGCGCTGGGACGGGTCGAGCATCATGTACCCGACGAGCGGTGCGCCGAGGACCCCGAGAATGATCAGCGCGCTGAGCCACCACGGGAACACGAACAGCGTCAGGAAGCCGACGACGACGCCGCCGATCACGAGCTTTGTCTGGGTCGACATCTGGTACCTCCGTTTACGGGCCGCCCATCATGTCAACGGCCGTCCCGCGACCGCTGTTCCACGATATGTCGCGAGTCTCGCCGAAGGCCAGGCCGCGCCCCGTAAGATCCCGCCCTCAGATCCGGGCCGGTCAGATCCGCAGCGACAGCTGCCCGCCGCCCAGGGTGCGGAGGACCTCGGCGTGCAGCCTGCCGTTGGTGCAGACCACGCTGCCGCCGTCCGGGCCGGGGACGCCGGTCAGGTCGGTGAACATGCCGCCGGCCTCCTCCACGATCACCTGGAGCGCGGCGAGGTCCCACAGGGACACCTCGGGCTCGGCCGAGACGTCGATCGCGCCCTCGGCGACCATCATGTGCGACCAGAAGTCGCCGAACGCCCGCGTCCGCCACACCGACCGGGTCAGCTCCAGGAAATGGGTGAGGCGGCCCTGCTCCTCCCATCCGCTGAGGCTGGAGAAGGACAGCGACGCGTCGGAGAGATCGCCCACGGACGACACGTTCATGCGGGTGGCGCGGGTGAGGCTGCGGCCCGTCCAAGCGCCGCCGCCGCGGGCCGCCCACCAGCGGCGGTTGAGTGCGGGCGCCGACACGACCCCGACGACGATCTCGTCGTTCTCCATCAGCGCGATCAGTGTCGCCCACACCGGGACGCCGCGGACGAAGTTCTTCGTCGCGTCGATCGGGTCGATGATCCAGCAGCGGTTGCCGTAGCCGGTCTTGCCGTACTCCTCGCCGATCACCGCGTCCCGCGGGCGGGCCCGCTTCAGCGTGCCGCGGATCTGCTCCTCGACGCTGCGGTCGGCGTCGCTGACCGGCGTCAGGTCCGGCTTCGTCTCGATGTTGAGATCGAGAGCGCGGAAACGCCTGGTCGTGATGTCGTCGGCCCCGTCCGCCAGCACATGCGCGAGACGCAGGTCATCGGAATAGCCCGCCACGGCGTGCAACGCTACCCTGATCACCGCCTGTCCAGACACACTTACCCGGCTCGATCCGGCTTTTCGGTCGGCCGGACGTGGCGCGCCGGGCGCGATGAGCGGTTTCGCGGGACGGGGGGTGGCAGCATGGGGGCCATGGCGCACGACCTTCCCGAGTGGGTGGCCGAGCTGACCGACCCACGCCGGGCGGAAACGCTCGACGAGCTCGCCGACCGCCTCGTCCCCCTGGCAGAGCACGCCATCGACGTGTCCCGTCGATTGCAGGCGCAGCTCAACGAGCTCAACGACCCGTTCAAGCGCGAGGCGCTGTACGGGCGCGTGGAACGGCTGAAGGCCCGGGTGGGCGAGGCCCTGGACGAGATCACCGGCGAGATCGCCGCGTCCGGGGAGGAGCGCATCGAGCGGGTCTGGGCGGACTGGGCCGACCGGGCGGGCCCCGGCGGCCGCGGCGCGCGGGAACGGGAGCTGCGGCGGCTCCTCGACCGCGACGTCGTCCCGGTGCTGTCCAGGCAGCAGCAGGACGTCGCCGAGCGCGTCGCCGAGCGCACCTCCGGGGCGCTGGAGGGCGCGACGCAGATCCTGCTGACCCGGGTCGAGGAACTGGCCAAGGCGGTCACCGACCTGATCCACGACGTGCTCCCGCTGGCCCGCGAGGGCCTGACCCTCGCCAGCCGGATCTCGACCCTGTCGAGCCACGCGCGGAAGGCCGGGCGGGGCCCGGTCCCGGACGAGCTGAAGACCGCCGGGGCCGAGACGTCCCGTGCGTTCGACGAGGCCGTCGCGCGGCTGGAGCTGGAGTGGGCCGCGCTCGGCGCCCGGTCGGCGACCGTCCGGGCCGCGCTGCGCGGCGCGGAGGAGAGCGCGTTCAGCCAGGTCACCGAGGAGATGACCCGGTGCGTGGAGGAACTCGCGCCCCGGCACGTCCAGGCGCTGAACGAGGCCGAGGCGAAGGCGCGGAGCCTCTTCGAGGAGTCGAGGGGCTAGACGGCCTGCGGGAAGCGGAACAGCCGTCCGGGGTCGTAAGCCGCCTTCACCTTCCTGAGCCGGTCCACGTTCGGGCCGTAGTAGGCGTGCGCCCAGTTCTTGAGGCCGGCGTCGATGTAGTTCACGTAGGCCGCGCCACCGATGTAGGGCTCCATCGCGTCGTGGGTGGCGGACAGCCAGGCGTCGTCGGGCGAGAGGTACTGGACGCAGAACAGGCCCTTGCGATGCGGGAAGGCGGTGTCGCCCGGCCCTACGCGCGCTATGGCGGCGCCCATCGCGTCCATGAGCACCGACCGGTTCCGGACATCGTTGCCCTTGCCGAAGCGGCCCAGGAGGGCGCTGATCGCGTCGTCGGGGAGGGGCTTGTAGGCGACGTGCGACTTTCCGGAGTAGTCGGTCCGGGGAAAGGCGCCGGCGGGGTTCTGGCCGGGCAGCGAGCCCTGCTCGTGGCACTGGCCGACGGTCTGGCCCGCACAGCCGCCCATGAACTTCATCGCGTCCATGTAGGAGCGGCTCTGCGCGCTGGATGAGGCGGGGTCGGCGTTCGCGGCGGCCGCCAGCCGGTTCATGTGCCCGTCCGCGTCGGCGAGCGCCACCCCGGTGACCTCGATGCTCGGGGTGCCCTGGTCGGGTTCGGTGTCGAGGTGGAGGCTCGTCCAGACCTCGCCGGGCGCGGCCGGGGCCCAGCGCTGCCAGCCGCGGATCACGTCGGCGGCCTTCGACCATGGCCAGCGCAGGCTGAACGGCGTGACGTCGCCGACCTCGTGCGTCCGGAACGTGAACGAGGCCGCGACGCCGAAGTTGCCGCCGCCTCCGCCGCGGCACGCCCAGAACAGGTCCGCGTTCCGCTGTGCGTCGCAGGTGACGACACGCCCGTCCGCCGTGACGACCTGGACCGCCTCCAGGACGTCACACGACAGCCCGTACGCGCGCGATGTGACACCCAGGCCGCCGCCCAGCGTCAGGCCCGCCACGCCTACCGTGGGGCAGCTTCCGGCAGGGACGCTCACACCGTCGTCGGCGAGCTTGTCGTACACGTCGATCAGGCGGGTCCCGGCGCCGACGACGGCATGGTCGCCGTCACGCTTCACCGTGTCCTTGGGGGAGACGTCGATGACGAGGCCCGTGCCCGTCGACCAGCCCGCGTAGCTGTGGCCGCCGCAACGCACCGCGACCGGCATCCGTTTCAACGTCGCGAACGCAAGGCATTCGGAGACGTCCTGTGGCGTCTCGCAGTAGGCGATGCCCGCCGGGCGGACGCGGTCGTAGCGCGGGATGTAGAGGCGCCTGGCCGCGGCGTAGGAAGCGTCGGACGGCCGGATCAGCCTGCCGTCCAGGCCGCGTTCCAGGGCGTTCCAGTCGGCCGGACCCGTCGGGGCGGGCCGGGACGGCGAGGGGCGGTGAGCGCCCGGGTTCGGCTTCTCCTCAGAACACCCCGCGACGGCCAGCGTGCCGAGGATCGTCGCCTTGAGCACCGCTCGCCGCTCCATGCCGTCATTGTCCCGGCGATCGCTCACGAGTTTCTGCAACTTCTCCTTTTCAGGACGGCGCCCGGAACGTGTCGAGGAACGTCTCGAAGTACGGTACGCGCTGGTCCCAGTCCTTCTGCGCGCCGGCCAGGATCGCCTGGTACATCGCGTTGTCGAACTTGAACACCCGCACCCGCGCCCGGCCCGGCTTTCCGTCCTTGGTGAAGGTGAACTGTGCCTCGGCCGCCTGCCCACCCAGGTAAGAGATGTTCCGGGTGAATTTCTCCTGCTTGAAGTCGGGATATTGAGAGGTGTCGCTCTTCATGCCGTTGACCGCGGAGGCGAGAGCGTCCCCGGGGTCGGCTTCGGAGGAGTCGATGCGCTGGATCGCGAACCCGAGCGTCACGCCCGGGGCAGGGTCGCGGAAGGTGACGTCGTCACCCGAGGGCTCCTGCTTCCATCCTTTGGGAACGGCCGCCTCGAAGGCCGAGCCCCGGTACAGCTCGTACCCGGCGGGCACCCCGGTCTTGCCGGTCTCGCCCGTCTTGCCGCCGTCGTTGTCGCCGCCGTTGGCGAACACCACGACCGCGACCACGGCGGCGACCAGCGCGGCAGTGAAGATCCCCGCCGGGACCAGCAGCGGCCAGGGCATCCGCCGCCGCCCGCGCGGCGGCACCGCCGGCGGGGACGCGGGCGACTCGACCGTCGGCGGGACGGCCGGCGGCTGCAGCGTCACGTTGTGCGGCGGCGCCGCGGACGGCGTGTGGAGCGGCGCACCGTGCGCGATCTGCCGGAGCATCCCCTCGGCCTCGTCGGGGCGCATCCTCTGCTCGGGGTCCTTGCGCAGCAGCCCGTGGAGGACGGGTGCCAAGGGCCCGGCGAGCCGGAGGGGGTCCGGGTCGTCCGACAGGAGGGCCGCCATCACGCCCCACACGTCCGGGCGCCGGTACGGCGGCCGGCCCTCCACCGCCGCGTACAGCGTCCCGCCCAGCGACCACAGGTCGGACGCCGGGGTGGCCTTCTGGTGCCGGGCCTGCTCGGGCGCCAGGTACGCGGGCGACCCGACGATGGCCCCCGCCTGCGTGAGGGTCTCGTCGCCCGCCATCGTCGCGATCCCGAAGTCGGTCAGGACGGCCCGGCCGCGCGGCATCAGCACGTTCCCCGGTTTGACGTCCCGGTGCACCACTCCGGCGGCGTGCGCGGCGCCCAGCGCGTCCAGCAGGTCCAGGCCGATCGCCGCGACCCGGCCCGGCGGCAGCGGCCCCTCCCGCGCGATGACCGCGTCCAGGCCCTCCGCCCGGACGAGCTGCATCACGATCCAGGGGCGGCCGTCCTCCTCCACGACGTCGTACACGGTCACGATGCCGGGATGGTCGAGCCGCGCCGCCGACCGCGCCTCCCGGAAGGTCCGCGCGTAGATCCGCTCGACCTGCGCGTCGTCCAGCCCCTGCGGCAGCGACACCTCCTTGATCGCCACCTCGCGGCCGAGCGTGCGGTCGCGGGCCCGCCAGACGGCGCCCATTCCGCCGCGGCCGAGCACCTCCACCAGCTCGTAACGCGTTGCGATCAACCGGGACATAGAGGCGACCATACCGACGGGACGGCCTGCCGTCGCGGGCTATTCGGCCTCTCCCTCGCGGCTGGCGAGGAGGCGGCGGAGGGAGTCCAGGCGGGCGCGGCTGGCGCGGCCCTCCTCGACCCAGCCGTCCAGCCCGCAGCTCTCCTGAAGATGGTCGCAATGGGGCGGGCAGCGCTCGGCCGCGCCCTCGGCGAGGTCCTCGAACGCGTTGATCACGTTCTCCGGGTCGACGTGCGCGAGACCGAAGCTGCGCACGCCCGGGGTGTCGATGATCCAGCCGTCCCCGCCGGGCAGCTCCAGCGCGATCGCCGACGAGGACGTGTGCCGGCCGCGGCCGGTCACCGCGTTGACGTGGCTGACCGCCCGCTCCGCGTCCGGCACGAGGGCGTTCACCAGGGTCGACTTGCCGACCCCCGAGTGGCCGACGAGGACGCTCGTCCGGCCGGTCAGGTGGCCGCGCAACCCGTCCAGGTCGCCGCCGCGCCGCGTCACCACGTACGGGACGCCGAGCGGCGCGTACTCGGCGACCAGGTCGTCCGCGTCGGCGAGATCGGCCTTGGTCAGGCAGAGCAGCGGGTCCATCCCGGCGTCGTAGGCGGCGACGAGCTGCCGGTCGATCATCCGCGGGCGCGGCTCGGGATCGGCCAGCGCCGTCACGATGACGAGCCGGTCGGCGTTCGCGACGATGATCCGCTCGAACGGGTCGGTGTCGTCGGCGGTTCGGCGCAGCGACGACGTGCGCGGCTCGACCCGCACGATCCGGGCGAGGGTGTCCTGCTCGCCGGAGACGTCCCCGACCAGCGCCACGCGGTCGCCCACGACGACGCCCTTGCGGCCGAGCTCGCGGGCCCGCATCGCGGTCACGGCGCGCTCGTCGCCGGTGCCGGGATCGGCCAGGCAGCGGTACCGGCCCCGGTCGACCGCGATCACGAACCCGGGCGAGGCGTCCTCGTGCGCGGGACGGCGGCGGGTGCGCGGCCGCGACCCGCGGCGCCCGGGCCGCACCCGGACGTCGTCCTCGTCATAGTCGTGCACTCGTCGTGCCAGTGGTCCGGTCCCTGCTGTCAGGCGGGCGCCAGCATCGACGCCCACTGCCGGGTGAAGTTCGGAAGAGTCTTGCCCACGGTGCCCGGATTCTCCACTTCGATGCCGGGAACGGCCAGTCCGAGCACGGCCGCGGCCATCACCATGCGGTGGTCGTCGTAGGTGTGGAACACTCCGCCGCGCAGCGGCCTCGGCCGGATCTCCAGGCCGTCCGGCAGCTCGGCGGCGTCGCCGCCGAGCGCGTTGATCTCGGCGGCCAGCGCGGCGAGCCGGTCGGTCTCGTGGCCGCGCAGGTGCGCGATGCCCGTCAGCCGGGACGGCGAGTCCGCCAGGGCGGCGAGGGCCGCGAGCACCGGCGTCAGCTCGCCGACCTCGTGCAGGTCGGCGTCCAGCCCGGAGAACCCGCCGGCGCCGCGCACCGTCAGGCCGTCCGGCCCGTGCGACACCTCGGCGCCCATCGCCGCGAGCAGCCCGCGCAGCGCGTCGCCCGGCTGCGTCGTGTCGGACGGCCAGTCCGGGACGGTGACGCGCCCCCCGGTGACCAGCGCCGCGCCGAGGAACTGCGCCGCGTTCGACAGGTCCGGCTCGATCACCCGTTCGCCGCCGCGCAGCGGACCGGGCGCCACCCGCCAGACGTTGTGCTCCGTCTCGACCTCCGCGCCCGCCTGGCGCAGCATCCGGACGGTCATCGCCAGATGCGGCGCGGACGGCACCGGCGGTCCCTCGTGCCTGACCTCCACGCCCTTCTCGAACCGCGGCGCGGCCAGCAGCAGCCCCGACACCAGCTGGGACGACGCCGACGCGTCGATGGTCACACGGCCGCCGCCCACCGAGCCCGAGCCGCGGACGGTGAACGGCAGCGCCCGCCGCCCGCCGTCGTCGATCTCGGCGCCGAGGGCCCGCAGCGCCGAGATGATCGGGCCCATCGGCCGCTCGCGGGCGCGCGGGTCGCCGTCGACGGACACCTCACCGGACGCCAGCGCCGCGACCGGCGGCAGGAACCTCATCACCGTCCCGGCGAGCCCGACGTCGACGCGGGCCGGGCCGGCCAGCCGCTCCGGCGTCACCTGCCAGTCCGCGGCGTCCTCCCCGATGCCCACGCCCAGCGCGCGCAGGGCGTCCGCCATCAGCTCGGTGTCGCGGCTGTGCAGGGGCCGGGTGAGGCAGACCGGCGCCTCTGCCAGCGCGGCCAGGATCAGCGCCCGGTTGGTCATCGACTTCGAGCCGGGCAGCGGCACGACGGCGTCCACCGGGGCATGGGCGACCGGGGCGGACCAGTGCGGAGAGGACATGCCCCAAGGTTATCCGGCCGGCCGCCACCGGCCCGACGGCGATCAGAGCGGGATCGGCATCAGAGCGGGATCGGCGTCAGAGCGGGATCGTCAGCAGCGTCCCGCCGCTGTCGAGCCGTACTTCGAAATGGTCGATCTGGTCGCGGCCGAGCCCCGTCCCGCCCTGCATGATCAGCGGCTTCGGCGAGCCCGGCACGCCGTACCCCTTGTCGGGGACGCTCCAGCCGGCGACGACGCTGCGGTCACCGTTCTTGCCCACGGCCTCCAGGTGGCACTTCAGCGGCCCCTTGACGCCGCGCAGCTCCAGCCCGACCTGCGTGCCCCACCCCTTGTCGACGAGCCCGACGGTGCCGGACGCGCCCGTGCTCGCGTTCGTCGCGTGGAACCTGTCGCCCGCGATGGCCTGCGTCGCCGGCGGCTTCTGGTCGTAGCCCTCGTCGTTCAGCGCGGTCCCGATGCCGACGCCCGCGGCCAGCGCCACACCGGCCGCGGCGGCGCCGAGGACGTACGCGCCGCGCCGGAACCGCCGGTCGGCGCGCCGCCTGCGGCGCACCATGTCGATCACCGGCGCCGGGGCCGTGGACGGCCGGTCCGCGCCCGCCTCCCAGCCGGGTTCGGCGGCGGGTGCCAGCCCGGAGAGGGCGCCGGCCGTCCCGGACAGCGCCGCCAGCTCGGCGCGGCACGATCCGCACTCCCGCAGATGCGCCTCGAACTCCCGCCGGTCGCCGTCTTCGAGAAGGCCCAGCGCGTAGGCGCCGACATCGGTGTGCTCGACCTGGGAACTCAAGACGTCACCCCCCTCTCCTCCAAGGCGACGCGCAATGCGCGCAGCGCGTAGTACACGCGGGACTTGACCGTCCCCACCGGGATGCCCAGGTACTCGGCGGCCTGGTTCACCGTCCGGTCGCGCAGCACCGTCTCGGTCAGCGCCTGCCGGTGCGCGGGCGACAGCGAGTCCAGGGCCTCGGTCACCACGACCTTGCGAAGCAGCGCGTCCATCTCGTCCGCCATCGGCAGGTTCTCCAGAGGGCCGTCGCCGACCTCCGGCGGCCGGACCTCGCGCTGCCGCCGGTTGTCGATCACGATACGCCGGGAGACCGTGGCCAGCCACGGCATCAGCGAGGACGTCCGGTCGTCGAGCCGGTCCGCGCTGCGCCATGCCCTGATCATGGTCTCCTGCACGACGTCCTCGGCCCACGGGCGGTCACCGCCCGTCAGCCGGAGGACGAACGCGAGGAGTGGCCGATGGTACTCGCGGTACAGCGCGGCCACCATCTCCTCGTCCTGCACGGCCGCGTCGTACTGCTGGGCGGGTCGCGCCGGGCCGGGGCGGCGGAGCAGGCTCCGCAACCCGCCGCTCTGGCGACCGGTCGATCCGGGAACTGCCATGGCCGGGGCGTCTCCGTCGTGGTGGAAGGCGGTCACCAGGCAGTACGGGACCGCCCGGGGCCGCGGTTCAACGCCTTTGAGGTTCTTTTAAGGTTCTCTTCGGAAAGTCAGCGTTTGACCGCCTGAAGAACCTTGCCCGCCTGCGCGGCGGTTCCCGTTCCGACCGTCTTGCCGGCCTTCACCGCCTGGGCGGTCCGCGTCGCCGTACCGGCCTTGATCGACTTGCCCGCGGACCTGCCCGCCTTCGCCGCCTTTCCGGCGCGGGCGGCCGCCACGGCCCGGACGTCCGAGCCGCCCCGGGCGAGCCGGCCCGCCTTGAACGCGGTGCGGGCCTTGACCGTCTTGCCGGACCTCGCCGCCTTCGCGGACTGCTTGGCGGCCTTGCGCCCGCCCTCGGCGCGGGCGATGCGCACCTGCCGGGCCGCCTCCCGGCGCGCCTCCCGCAGCGTGGCGGCGGCCTCCCGGCGCAGCGCCTTGGCCTCGGCGCCGGTCCTGATCTGCGTCTCGCGGGCCGCGCGGCGCAGTTCCGCGGTCCGCGGCGGGCGGCGCGGCTCGGTCGCCACCATGAGCAGCGCGCCGAACATGCCGGCGTTCTTCAGCAGGTGCGAGCGCTCGCCGGCGCGGCGGTCTGGGTCGTCCTCGGTCCAGTAGCGATGCTCGGTCGCCAGGGCCGGGACCAGCTGCGCGGCGAGCAGCAGCGTGGTCAGCCGCCGGAACCTCCCGGTGAGCAGCAGCACGCCGGTGCCGACGCTGAGCGCGCCCTCCATCCGGACGAGCGTCTCGGCGTCCTTCGGCAGCCAGTCGATCCGGTCGGCCACCGGCTTGACGGCCGGGCCGACCCGCTCGGCGCGTTCCCGCGGGTCTCGGAGGGCGTCCAGGCCGGTCATGATGTACGGCGCCGCCACGAACGAGCGGGCCATGGTCGTGATGGGTCGCATGACCCGCTACATGCCCAGCGCGCCGCGCCTCAAGCGCGGCAGGATGGGACCCATGTGCGGACGCTATGCGACCACCCGCGCGCGGCAGGAGCTGCTGGACGAGTTCCAGGTGCAGCTCGACGCGGTCGACGCGGACATCCAGCCCGACTACAACGTCGCGCCCACCAAGCAGGTCCCGGCCGTCCTCACGCGGCGGCCCAGGGACGAGCCGGAGGAGGCCGCCGCGGTGCGGCAGCTGCGGACGGTCCGATGGGGGCTCGTCCCGTCCTGGGCCAAGGACCTGTCGATCGGCTCGCGCATGATCAACGCGCGTTTCGAGACGGTGCACGAGAAGCCGTCGTTCCGCCGCGCGTTCGCGAGGCGGCGCTGCCTGCTGCCCGCCGACGGCTATTTCGAGTGGTACACGATCCAGGAGCAGGGCGACGCGCCGGACCCGGCCGAGGGCGAGAAGAAGGCCAAGAAGAAGCCGCAGAAGCAGCCGTACTTCATCCACCCCGGCGACGGCGCGGTGATGGCGATGGCCGGGCTTTACGAACTCTGGAAATCCCCCGAGGACGAGTGGTTGTGGACGTGCACCGTCATCACCACCGACGCGCCGGACGACCTCGGCCGGATCCACGACCGGATGCCGATGATCGTCGAGCCGGACCGCTGGGACGCCTGGCTCGATCCGGCGCTCACCGACACCGAGCAGGTGCGCGGCCTGCTGGTCCCGGCCATGGCCGGGACAATGGACGCCTACCCGGTGTCAAAGGCCGTCAACAGCGTGCGAAACAACGGCCCGGAACTCATAGAACCGGCGATTTCTGGGGATAGTTTCGGCAACCATTCCGACAGCCTGTTCTGACGGGGGCTTTACCGGGAGGAGTTCGCCGCACCGTGGACGCCGCCGCCGCCCGTTCCCGCCTTCGAGGCATGCTGGAAGATCTCGACCGCTCCATCGCCATTCTCCGCGGGGAGAGCCCGGAACGGGACGCGTCCGCCGCGGACGCCGGGGCGGGCCTCACCGCCCACGAGCGCGTCGAGGCGGCGCTGGACTCGCTCGAACGGCACCGCGGCGGGGTGCTCGCGGCACTGGAGCGGATCGGCGCCGGAACCTACGGCCGCTGCGTCGGCTGCGGCCGGCCCGTCCCCGAGGGCCGCCTGGAGGTACGTCCCGACGCGGCCCGCTGCATCCCCTGCCAGACCAAGCACGACCGCCGGTGATCACTCCTAGCGGCGCGCGCTGGCCAGCAGGTGGATGCCAAGGGACTCGTCGGTCTGCTGGGCGTTGAGCTCCGTGCGGACGAGGCGGGGCAGAGCGCGCGGGGATTCGCCCAGGACGTGCTCGACCGTCGAGGGGGACAGCACGGTGCGGGGCCTGATCCACTCGCATTCGAAGCCCGCGTCGGCGAGCAGCTCGCGGAGCTGGTGGGACGAGAAGGAGCGGGTGATCGTCCCGTCCGGCCAGGGCACGAGGACGACCTCGGCGCTCGGGACGTCCGACAGGTGCGCCCAGTAGTTCCGCTCGGCCAGCAGCGCCATGCCGAGGGTGAGCGAGTCGACGCAGACCAGGACGCGGCCGCCGGGCCGCAGCACGCGGGCGATCTCGGCGATCGTGGTCTCGGTGGCCAGGTGGCGGGAGAGCACGCGGTTCTCGGCGACGACGGCGTCCACCGAGGCGTCGGCGAGGTAGGAGAGCGTCCCGGTGTCGCCGATCAGCGGGATCGTTCCCTCGGCCGGGCGCCCGGACGCGGGCCGGGCGCGGCGTTCGGGGTCGCGCACCTCCAGCACCGCGTGACCGGCCGCGGCGGCCTGGGCCGCGCTGCGTCCGTGCCCGCCCGAGACGTCCAGCACGCGGGACGGCCTGCGCGGCAGCCACCGGGCGAGCTGGGCGTCCGCCACCGCCCGGTAGAACGTCCAGTAACGCGCCAGGGAGTCCGCCGACCCGTCTCCGGAGGTGTCACGCAGGCTGGCGACGGTGGGCTCGGAAGGTTGCGCCGAAGGCACCGAGTGCACCAATTGCTCCTGTTCTAGCCGTGTATGTCACATCTTTCCCCGTCCAGGGCCGGTCATCACCCTGAGTGAGGGACGGGCTGCTGCGACCCGGTGTCCGGCAGGCCTCCCCCGCCGGGGAATCGCCGGGGAATCGGCGGGGGAGTTCCGGTGTTGCACCGTCTCACAGCCCAGTACAGCGGAGGTGCGAACCAGATGACCACAGCCGTCGCCGATCAGCAGCCGAGGGCGGGTACGGCGGCGCCCCGCGGCGGCGCGCGGGCACCCGCCCGCGTGAGCAGGCCGCGCGGACCGATATCGTCTGTGGGAAACGGCGCCGCCGGCCCTGTCAAGGGCAGCCCGGTCATGGGCAAGGGCGCCATCACAGCCGAGGGGGTGGGTCAGGTACCGGGCACCACGGAGACCGTGGAGCAGCGCCAGGAGCGCTTCCAGCGCGACGTGCTCCCGTTCTTGGACCAGCTTTATTCGGCCGCGCTGCGCATGACGCGCAACCCGGCGGATGCCGAGGACCTCGTTCAGGAGACCTTCGCCAAGGCGTTCGCGTCCTTCCACCAGTTCAAGGAAGGCACCAACCTCAAGGCGTGGCTCTACCGCATCCTCACCAACACGTTCATCAACTCCTACCGCAAGAAGCAGCGCCAGCCGCAGCAGGCCGCCACCGAGGACATCGAGGACTGGCAGATCGCGCGCGCCGAGTCGCACACCTCCAGCGGGCTTAAGTCCGCGGAGGCCGAGGCGCTGGAGCACCTGCCCGACTCCGACGTGAAGCGGGCGCTGCAGGACCTGCCGGAGGAGTTCCGCATCGCCGTCTACCTCGCCGACGTCGAGGGCTTCGCGTACAAGGAGATCGCCGAGATCATGGGCACGCCCATCGGCACGGTGATGTCCCGTCTGCACCGGGGCCGGCGCCAGTTGCGCGGCATGCTGGAGGACTACGCTGAAGAGCGCGGGCTCACCCGCGCGAGCAGGGGGTCATCATGAGCTGCGGCAACCACCACGAGACGCCGTGCGACGAGGTCCTCGCCCGGGTCTACACCTATCTCGACGGTGAGCTCGACCAGGGCGGCTGCGGCGAGGTACGCCAGCACCTCGACGAGTGCGGCCCCTGCCTGCGCGAGTACGGGCTCGAAGAGGCCGTCAAGAAGCTCGTGAACAAGTCCTGCGGCTGCGAGCAGGCGCCGACCGACCTGCGCGCCAAGGTGCTCGGCCGCATCGAGGAGATCTGCGGCGAGATCCAGTCGTCCGGAAGCGCCGGCAAGACCGAGAACGCCTGACCGCCGGTATCTTGCCGGTGTGCTCGCACTCGTCACCGGCGCGGCCGGATTCATCGGTTCCCATCTCGTCGACAGGCTCCTCTCGGACGGCCACGAGGTCATCGGCGTCGACGACATGTCGTCCGGCGCCAACGTCCGCCCCGGCCTCGAGCTGTGGGAGATGGACGTCACCGACCCGGCCCTCGTGGAGAAGGCGGCGGTCCGGCGCCCCGAGGTGATCTGCCACCTCGCCGCCCAGGTCAGCGTCCGGCTCAGCGTGGCCGATCCGCTGGGCGACGCCCGCACCAACGTGGTCGGGACGGCCAACGTCCTGGAGGCCGCGCGGGCGGCCGGCGGGCGCAAGGTCGTGTTCACCTCCAGCTGCGCGGTGTACGGGGTGCCGGACGCGCTGCCCGTCCCCCCGGACGCCGAGCTGCGGCCCGCCTCCCCGTACGCGGCGTCGAAGGTGTCCGGCGAGGTCTACGCCGGGATGTACCGGCAGCTGCACGGCATCGACTTCACGACGCTGACGCTGGCGAACGTCTACGGGCCGCGGCAGACGCCCGAGGGCGAGGCGGGCGTCATCTCGATCTTCACGGACGCGCTGCTGTCCGGCCGTCCGACCAAGGTGTTCGGCGACGGCACCCAGACCCGCGACTACGTCTACGTCCTGGACGTCGTGGACGCGTTCGCCCGCGCGGCGGGGGACGTGGGCGGCGGGCGGCGCTTCAACGTGGGCACCGGCGTGCAGACGAACGACCGTGACCTGCACTCGCTCGTCGCCGAGGCGGCGGGCGCGCCGGACGATCCGGAGTTCGCGCCGCCCCGGCTCGGCGACCTGCCCGCGATGTCCGTCGACCCGCGGGAGACGCAGGAGGCGCTCGGCTGGCAGCCGGAGGTCGGCCTGCCCGAGGGGCTCGCCGAGACGGTCGCCTGGGCGCGGGAGCGGGACGCCGCGCACGACTGAATGGCCCCCTTGTCCTAATCCCGCAAGATGCCGTTTTGGGGCTCCTTCCTGGGTTTATGAGGGTGCATTCGCGGATGCACGTGCATTCTGGTTGTGCAGACAGATTGTGCGGGTGCGGCGCGAGTATTCCGCCGCGACAATTGATCACTTAAGGTGACGAATGACTCACGCTTTGCTCACGTTTTCCCGCATGCCTGTGTGACCTGGGCAGTTCGCGTTAGGCTTGTGCCGAAATCAGCGACGGGAGCGCGTGCACTCCGGTGAATTCGGGGTATGTGCTCGCCCGGGAAACCTGGACCGCACCGGTCCCGGTGGCCGGCCGCGAGGCCGGACGGCCCGGTTCGGCTGGGGGGAGGCAAGGAGCCATGCTCAAGCGCGTGATGCCGGAGGAACGCGGCGGACGCCCGGGCGCCCCGGCGTCGTCGCTGATGATGACCAAGGGCGTGTCCTGGGTCTAGGTGCCGGCAGGCACGTGTGAGCCCGGCGGCGGCCCGCCATTCGTCACTCCCCGAGGGGCGGCAAATGCGTGGACTACCTCTCGCTGCCTGGGCGTACGTCTGTGGTGTGGTCGCCCTTGCGGCGGGTCTCATCGCGACGTCGTCCTTCGCGGATCTCGACTGGACGAAGCTGGCCGTCCTGGCCCTGCTGTTCCTGATCTGCGACTCGGCGCCCGCACGGCTGAACATCACCCGGGCCAGGGTGTCGCTGAGCTTCGCCGCGAGCCTGGCCTCGGTGGTGCTGCTCGGCCCGGTCGGCGCCGCGCTGCTCGGCCTGTGCGCCCTGGTCACCGGGCAGCGGTTCTTCGCCCCGGTCAAGCGGGTCTTCAACGGCGCGCAGTTCGCGCTCAGCGGCTTCGTCGCCGGGACGGTGTTCGACCTCCTCGGCGGTGACCGGTTCCATCCCGAGCAGGCTCGCTGGGTGGAGAACGTCATCGGGCCGTTCCTCGGCGCCCTGGTCACCTTCGTCCTGGTCAACCTGGCCCTGATGGCCGGGGTCCTGCTGCTCAGCCGGCAGGCCGCGCCCCGCGAGCTGCTGCACGAGAGCGGCCAGCTCGCCGTCGGCTGCCTCGGCTACGGCATGGTCGGGCTGCTGATCGCCGGGCTGTGGCCGCGGGTCGGGCCGTTCGCAGCCGTCCTCGTCCTGCTCCCGCTGTTCATCGCCCGCTGGGCGATGGACCAGGCGTACGCGCAGCAGCAGGCGCACGCCGCCACCCTCGCCGCGCTGTGCCAGGCGGTCGAGACCAAGGACTTCTACACCCGCGGCCACTCCGAGCGCGTCTCCCGCGGCTCGGTGATGATCGCGCAGGAGATCGGGATGCGCGCGGACCGGGTCGAGGCGATCCGGTACGCGGGGATGCTGCACGACGTCGGCAAGCTCGGCGTCCCCACCAAGGTGCTGCAGAAGTCGGGCTCGCTCACCGAGGAGGAGTTCGCCGCGATCCAGCTGCACCCGATGCGCGGGCTGGAGATCGTCCGGGAGATCGGGTTCCTGGACGAGGCGCTCGCCGGCATCATGCACCACCACGAGAAGATGAACGGCCGCGGCTACCCGATGGGCCTCGCCGGGGACGAGATCCCCGAGTTCGCCCGGGTCATCTCCGTCGCCGACGCGTTCGACTCGATGACCTCCAACCGCTCCTACCGGGCCGCGCGCACCAAGGAGGAGGCCGTCGAGGAGCTGCGCCGCGGGATGGGCGACCACTTCGACCCGGCGATGGTGGAGGCGTTCCTGCGGGCGCTGGAGCGGGACGGCTGGGAGCCGCCGCGGCCGGTCGTCCTGCCGGACGACGACGTCGTCGAGACCACCCAGCAGGACCACGACGACCCGAGCACCCCCCTGCGGGTCGCCGGCGGCGACGAAGTGCGCCAGTGACGGGACGTCCATGAGCAGTCAGATCCGCGCCCGCGAGCGGGCGGCGTGGCAGACCATCGACTCCGGCCAGCTGCTGCTGATCGCCACCGCCGGGCTGTTCGTCATCGTCGCGATCGCCGAGGTCGCCGCGGTCGGGCTGGCGCAGCCCGACATCGCGATCATCTTCGGCGTGCTGATCGCGCTGGGCGAGCTGTTCCGCATGGTGATGCCGGGCAACCGGGAGGTCGCGCCGATCGCCGGCGCCGGCGCGATGGGATACGCGCTGCTGGTCGGCGTCGGCCCGGAGGGCGCGCCCCCGGACGCGCCGCTCGGCGTCGTCGCCGCCGAGCACTCGGCGCTGCAGGTCGTCGCGGTCACCGCGGTCGGGATGCTGGTCGGCTCGCTGCCGCACATCGCGGTCGGCCGGTCACCGCGGCCGGACGCGATGGCGCGCCGGCTGTTCACCGTCGCGGTCGTCGCGCTGTGCTTCCGGCCCCTGCTGTCCCTCGGCCTCGCCTGGCAGCTGCTGCTGGCGCTGATGGGCCTGGTGGTGGCCGCGTCCTGCTTCACCGACGTGCTGATCGCCGCGATGATCCGGGCGGAGGCCGTGCGGGCGCGGTTCGGCATCGCGCTGCGGGACGAGATCGACGCGAAGATCGCGCTGTGCGCCGCGACCAGCGCGACCGCCATGCTGATCGCGGTCGCCACGACGGCGATGGGCAAGGCCGCGCTGCTGATCTTCACGGTGCCGATCCTGGTGACGCAGTTCGCGTTCCGCCGGTACGCCGGGATCCGCGCGACATACCTGCAGACCGTCCGGGCGCTGTCCCGGGTCACCGAGGTCGGCGGCTACGTGGAGGCGGGCCACTCGCGCCGGGTGTCGATGTTCGCGGTGCAGATGGGGCGCGAGCTCGGGATGTCGGAGGAGGAGCTGCTCGAACTGGAGTACGCGGCGCTCATGCACGACATCGGGCAGCTGTCCCTCGGCGACCCGATCCCGGGCGGCGCGACCGTGCTGGCGTCCCCGGCCGAGCAGCGCCGCATCGCCGAGCTGGGCGCCGAGGTGATCAAACAGACCGGGGTGCTGGACCGGGTCGCGCACATCGTCCAGCTGTCGTCGCACCCCTACCGGGCGGGACGCGAGCCGTCCGGCGACTCGGGGGAGCGCCCGATCCCGCCGCCGCTCGCCGGCCGCATCATCAAGGTCGCCAACGCCTACGACGACCTGGTCGGCGACTCGGCCGACCGGGACCGGGGCGCCGCCGTGCTGGAGAGGCTGCGGCTGGACTCGGCCGCCGAGTACGACCCGACCGTGGTGGAGGCGCTCAGCCGCGTGGTGGACCGGCGTCCCCGCCAGTAGAGCTCGTAGGCCACCGCGACGGCGATCGTGACGGCGGCGGTGGCCGTCCAGAGAAGCAGGACGCCGTGCTGCTGGTCCTCCAGCGGTGACGCGCCCCAGCGGCGGCCGAGGTGCTCGTACCAGTGGTCGAAGACGGTGTCGTCCCGCATCAGCGCCGTCCCGGCGATGACGTGGAGCGGCAGGATGGCGAACGGCATCAGCGTGCCCGTCGTCCCATGGAAGTACGCCAGGCCGACGATCAGGAAGGCGACCATCGCGAGCGAGTGCAGTGCGTGGTTGCCGAGGGACGGCCCGAACAGCGGCGACGGGTACCACGCGTAGAGGCTGAGCAGGAGCAGCAGCGACGAGACGACCGGGTGGCCGAGCACGCGCACCCCCCGGCATCCGGCGGCGGCCGCGACCAGCCGCCGGGTCTCGCCCCGCGTCGCCTTGAGCGCCAGCCGGACCGGCGCCCCGTAGAGCAGCAGCGCGGGCGCCACCAGCCCGACGAGAACGTGCTGCAGGGCATGGGCGCCGAACAGCACCATGCTGTACCGGGAGAGGCCGCCGCACGTGGCGACCAGCACGACGAGGAGCCCGGCGTCCCAGGAGGCGATCCGCCGCCACGGCCAGTCGCCCACCCGCGCGACGCCCGCCCCGTACAGGCCGGCGCCGGCCAGGATCAGCACGAAGAACAGCGGGTCGATCCACCAGTCCGCCAGGTACGGGCCGAGCCCGGCGGGGCCGGGCAGCGGGAACCCGAGGCGCAGCGTGACCGGGTCGAGGGTGTCGGGGACGTTCTCCGGCGGGGGCGTGCGGGACAGCCCGGCGGCGAGCGCCATCGTCGCCGTCATGACGAGGATCTCGACGGTCCCGAGGCGCAGGAACGGCCGCGCGCCCCTGCCGTCCCGCAGCGCGGGGATCGTGGCGCGGCGGTGCCACCACCCCAGCCCGCCGAGAACGGCGAGCGCGACGGCCTTCGCGACGACCAGCATCCCGTACCGGGAGCCGAGGTGGACGCCGCCGAGCCGCACCCAGGCGTTCACGGCGCCGCTGACACCGACGACGGCGAACGACACGAGCGCCAGCCCGCTGTAGCGCCCGACGACCTCGGGGAGCCGGTCGCGGACGTACGGCGCGACGGTGACCAGGGCGACGAGCCCGCCGATCCACAGCGCGACGCCCGCGACATGGGCGACGAGGCTGTAGACGGCGAGCGCGTGGTTCGCGCCGCTCGCGGCGTGCCCGGTGAACAGCGGCGGCAGCATCCCGGCGAGCGCCCCGGCGAGCAGGTAGCCGGCCCCGCCGCCGGCGCGGGGCGTGCTCGCCGCGACCGACAGGACGACCGCGACCGCGAGGACGATGAACAGCGCCCGGCCCTGCGGCAGCTCGATCAGGAACGTCCGCATCATGTCGCCGGTGACGCTCGTGAGGCCGGTCCCGAACAGGTCCAGGACGCTGAAAACGATCAGCGCGAGGGTGCACACGGCCCAGGCCATCGCGGTCAGGGACGCGGCGCTCAGGCAGCGCCGGCCGGCCTCGGAGGACCCGGGGACGAACACGGCGGCGACCAGCAGCCACCCCGCGGTGAGGACGGCGGCGACGTCGCCACCGAGCTTCGCGACCGAGAGGCCGACCTTGGCCAGCGCCCCCGACTGGGACAGCCCCGGCGTCGCGGTGTCGCTGAACGCGCCGCCCAGCCGCACCACGAGCGCGAGGACGACCAGCGCGATCGCCGCGGCGCCGATGACGAGCATCGGCTTGTCGGTCCGGGGTTCCGGTGCCGCCTCGTAGGCCCGTGTCGCCTCATGTGTCGTCACGGCCGGAAATACGCGCACACCGGCCCCGGGGGTTCATTAATGTATCGGCCAAGCCGATCCCGAGGAGCGAGATGAGCGCCCCCGACCAGGGAAACACGTATCTGGAGAAGGTCGTCGCGCAGCAGGCGGTTCTGGAGGACGACCTGAGGGCCCGGCGCTCCCAGCCGGCGCCGCCCGCCGCGCCCGGCGCGGTTCCGCCGCCGCCGGGCCCGCTGGCCAAACGCGACCGTGCGCTCGGCGGCGGGGCGGGCGACCGCCCGGCGCCCGGCCCGGTGGACGTGCGGATCAGCGGGTTCTGGCGGTGGAAGAACGTGCTCGTCCCGCCGAACGCGTTCGTCGTGCACACCCGGCGCGGGCGGCCCGAGCCGCTGCACGTCGGGCTCGGGGTGTCGTTCCGGTTCAACCCGTCCACCGACTCGTTCCTCGTGGTGCCGGGTGCGACGCAGACGATCCTGATCAACGCGTACTGCATCTGCCGCGAGCTGCAGGGCGTGCTCGTCCAGGGCTACGTGCAGTGGATCATCCAGGACTTCGGCATCGCCTACCGCAAGCTCGACTTCGGTGACTCCGACGACCCGATGCGGCTGGTCAACCTGCAGCTCCGCGAGCAGGCGGAGGCGGCGATCAAGGACAAGGTCTCCACGATGGGGGTCCGGGACGTCCTCAGCGACAAGCAGCCGATCATCGAGGAGCTGACCGCCCGGCTGCGCGCGGTGGCCGAGGGAGAGGACAACGGCGACCAGGGCCTCGGCCTGCGCATCGTCACCGTGCAGATCAAGGAGGCGGTGGTCAGCTCGTCCCGGCTCTGGGAGAACCTGCAGAAGCCGTACCGGGCCGAGCAGGGGCAGATCGCGCGGCTGGCCGAGCTGCAGGCCGAGGAGGCGGTCGCGCAGCGCGAGATGGCCGCCGCCCGGATCAAGGAGACGCAGCGGCTGGAGCACGAGCGGGAGCTGGCCGAGCTGCGCGCCCGCAACGAGTCGCAGCTGTTCGACACCGAGGCGACGGAGAAGGCGCGCCGTACGCGGCGCGAGCACGACGACGCCCGCGAGGTCGCCGAGCTGCAGACGGAGACGACGCGGCACGCGCTGCGGATGGAGCGGGAGCGGCACGAGGAGGAGGCCGAGACGGGACGGCTGCGGATCGAGCGCGACCACGAGCTGGCGCGGCTCCGGGCGGAGGGCGAGCTGGCCGTCGCCGACCTGCGCGCCCGGTCCCGGCACGAGCAGGCGCTCCTCGACCTGGAGCGGGACGGCGCCCGCGCCGCGCTGGAGAACGAGCGGACGCCGGCGGCCGTCCAGACGCGGCTCATCTCCGCGCTGCCGCAGATCATGGCGGCCCTGCCGAAGCCGGACGAGCTGCGCACCGTCACCGTCAACGGCGTCGACCAGACCAGCGTGGCCGGCCTGATCACCCAGCTCACCGCCGTCGTCGGAGCGCTCCGCGCCGCGTCGGAGGGTGCGGCTACGGACGGTCCCACACGGGCGGGAACGTGACCGGAAGCGCGGTCAGCGCGCGGTGGAACGGGCCGGGCCGCCATTCCAGCCGGTCCGCGGGGACGGCCAGTTCCACGTCGGGCAGCCGGTCGAGGAGCTGCTCGATCGCCACGGACGCGATGAGCCGGGAGTGGCCCTTGGCCGGGCAGGTGTGCGGCCCGCCCGCATAGGACAGGTGGGCCCGGTTGCCCTTGCGGTCGGCCGTCGCCCGGGACGGGTCGGTGTTCGCCGCCGCGTAGCTGACCAGCACGGGCTGGTGGGCGGGCAGGTGGTACCCGTGGAAGTCGACGTCCTGCCGGGGGAAGGTCGTCCCGTAGTTCGCCATCGGCGGGTCGGTCCACAGGATCTCGTCGAGGGCGTCGTCGACGGGCAGGCTGCCGCTGGACAGGTCGCCGCCGAACCGCTCGTCCGACAGCAGCAGCCGGATGCCGTTGGCGATGAGGTTCTGCTCCGGCTCCGTGCCGGCGCCGACCAGCAGGATGAGCTGGTGGACCATCTCCAGGTCGTCGAGCCCGGCGGGGTGGCTCATCATCCAGGACGTCACGTCCGCGCCCGGCTTCCGGCGCTTGTACGCCACCAGTTCGCCGGTGGCCTCCCCGAGCAGCGCGTTGCCCTCCTCGGCGGAGACGGTGTCGAAGATGGCGCTCATGCCCCGGACGAGCTTGTCGCCGATGTCGTGCGGGCAGCCGAACATCTCGTTGAAGACCAGCAGCGGCAGCGTCCGCGAGTACTGGCCGATGAGGTCGGCCTTGCCGTCGCCGGCGAACCGGTCGATGAGGGTGTCGGCGTGGCGCTGGACGTACTCGCGCAGCGACACCGGGTCGACCCGGTCCAGGCTGTCGACGATCACCGACCGCAGCCGGGCGTGGACGGCGCCGTTGGTGAACAGGGCGTTGGGCCGCGCCATCATCATCGGCAGCACCGGGCACTCGGGGCCGACCGCCGCCTCCCACACCTCGCTGGTGCGCGGGAACGTGCCGGGGTCGCGCAGGATCTCCAGCGCGGCGTCGTAGCCGAGGACGAGCGTGGCCGGGACGCCCGGCGACAGTTCGACGGGCGCGAGGTCGCCGCAGGCGCGCATCCGGGCGTAGGCGCGCTGCGGGTCCCTGGCGAACTCCGGGCCGTACAGCGCGATCCGCTCGGGTTCGGTGCGCACGTGGCCGGTGGTCATGGCGTCTCCCCCTCGTCCAGGGTGAGCAGGTGGTCGACGAGCGAGATCAGCGCCTTGGTGGACGATCTGCGGTCGCGGGCGTCGCAGGTGACGAGCGGCGTCGCCGGGGCGAGGTCGAGGGCCTCGCGGATCTCGGCGTCCGGGAACACCGGCGAGCCGTCGAAGTGGTTGACGGCCACCGCGTACGGGAGGCCCTGCTTCTCCACGATGTCCATGACGGCGAACGACTCCTTGAGCCGGGTGGTGTCCACCAGGATCAGCGCGCCGAGGGCGCCGCGCGCCAGGTCGTCCCACAGCCGGGTGAAGCGCTGCTGCCCAGGCGCGCCGAACAGGTACAGGACGAGGTCGTCGCTGAGGGTGAGGCGGCCGAAGTCCATCGCGACGGTGGTGGTCGTCTTGTCCCTGATGCCGGCGAGGTCGTCCACGGACGCGCCGGCCTGCGTCATCCGCTCCTCGGTGCGCAGCGGCCGGATCTCCGACAGCGTCCCGACGTAGGTGGTCTTGCCGACGGCGAAGTGCCCCACGATGAGGATCTTGACGGCCGTCCGGACGCTCTCCCGCAGATAGCGCGAGTCAGAGGCGAGCGCGGAGTCCATCGAGCACCTCCTGAAGGAGCCGGACCTTCGACTGCTGGGCGGCGGGCGCGGCGGCCCGGGTGGTGAGGTGCCCGCTGTCGACGAGGTCGGAGAGCAGCACCTTGGTGACCCCGACGGGCAGGCTCAGATGCCCGGAGATCTCGACGACCGACAGCGCGCCGCCGCGGCACAGCTCGACGATGCGGAGCTTCTCCGGGGACAGCCCGGTGCGCGGCAGGTCGCCGGTGGCGATCACGAGGGTGACGAGGTCGAACACGTTGCGGGTCGGGTGCGCGCGCCCGCCGGTGACGACGTGCGGGCGGACGAGGGACCGCTCATTCCGGCGCGGAGTCATGCGGGACGGCCCGCCCCGGGACGCGGCGGGCTGGTCATCTCCTTGCCCAGCCGTTGCACGAGTTCCTGGAGCCGGAACGACACGGTCTCCATGTCCACGTGCTGTGTCGCCGACACCGCCAGGTACGCGCCGGGCCCGGCGGCGACGAGGAACACGTACCCGTCGTCGAACTCGTTCACCGTCTGCCGCCAGGTCGTGTCGGCGTTCCCGCAGAACTCGGCGGTGCTGCGGGCGAGCGACTGCAGGCCCGCCATGCCCGCGGCCTGCCGCTCCGCCTCGTCCCGGCTGATCCGTTCGGAGTGCGCCATGAGCAGGCCGTCGGCCGACAGCAGGATCGCGTAGCGGGTCTCCGGCATCCGCAGCGCGTCGTCCAGCATCCAGCCGAGCCGGTTCGTACCGTGGTCCATCGCGCCGTTCCATCCCTCGTTCATGGCCGCAGATCCTTGCTCTCGATGCCCGGGCCGTCGTCGTCGGGCGATGCGGCTGCGCGGCCGGACCGGGTTCCGCGCTGCCAGGCGCCGAGGCCGGCGGCGGTGTCCCGGGCCGGCCTGGCCGACGGATGCTCCCCGGTGTCCCGCGTGCCGGGGCCGGCTTCCTCGCCGGCCGTCCCGGCGGGACGTTCGGCGACCGCGACGCGACTTCGCTTGGGCAGGCCGCCCGAGGTGGAGGGGGCCTCGGCCCCGGTGGACGCGGACTGCTCCTCCGCCGGGCGGGGCGCGGCGGACGGTTCGGCTCTGCGCTCGTCCGGGACGGCGGCGAGCAGCGCGGTCGGCACGAACACGACGGCGCGGACGCCGCCGTAGGGGGAGCGGGTGTCGACCGACACCCGGAACCCGTACCGGGCGGCGAGGACGCCCGCGACCGCGAACCCGACGCGGGGCGGGTCGCCGAGCCGGTGGATGTCGACCGAGGCGTCGCCGGACAGCAGCTCGGACGCGCGCTGCATCTCCTCGACGTCCATCGCGACGCCCGCGTCGTCGATCATGATGGCGACGCCGTTGTGCGTGGCCTGGAAGTTGACCTCGACGGTGGTGTCGGGACGCGAGTGCCGGGCCGCGTTGTCCAGCAGCTCGGCGAGGGTCAGCACGATCGGCTCCACGGCCCGGCTGGTCACCGCGGTGTTCAGCGGTCCCTGCAGGTTGACGCGCAGGTAGTCGCGGATGCGGCCGGTCGCGCCGCGCACCACGTCGCTCATCGAGGACGCCGAGCGCTGCTGGCCCGGCCACGACCCGCACAGCACCGCGGTGGCCTGGGCGCGCCGCCCGAGCTGGGCGTTCATGTGGTCGATGCGGAGCAGGCCCTCCAGGACGTCCGGGTCGTCGTGGCGCTCCTGCATGTGCGAGATGGCGAGCTGCTGCTCGTTGGCGAGGCTCTGCACGGCGCGCATCATCGCCCGGAGCGTCGACTTGGCGGACAGGTCGGCCCGCTCCCGGACGCGCGCGGCCGAGCCGGCGAACAGCTCCATCACGGTCCGCAGCGCCTGACCGTAGGCGGGCGCCTCGCGGTCCAGGTCGTGCAGCGGGCCGGCGACGCGCACGCCGGGGTTGTGCAGCGACTCCATGAGCTCGGGCAGCCGGACGTCCGCCAGGTGCCGCAGCTCCCTCTCGCGCAGGTCGAGACCGCGGGCCAGGACGGCGTTCTGCGCGCGGAGCCCGGCCGTCTCCTGCCGCTGCCGTACCAGCTGGACGGCGGCGGCGATGCCGGCGGCCGCCACGACGACGAACGCCGCCGCCAGGAGGAATAGCTCCATCAGATCCTCCCTGCAGGGATTCGGGTGAGGTGGACCGGCCGGATTCCACGACACCCGGCGGCCCGTCTCGTGGCTGGTGGGGGGTTTCGGACGGCGCGGATACGCCGCAGTTTCGGCACCGTAGGACGGGTGTCCGGTGCGGTGCTTGTGCCCGCGCGCAGAGAACTTGCCGCCGAGCGCATTGGAAGATCACCCACCGTCTGAATCGCACTACTTTCCGGGGTATTCGGCTGATTCGGCGACGGCGATCGTACTACTCTCACGCGAGAGCGATCTTCACGCCGGGCCTGCCCGGCCGCGGACGGAAGGGCCTGCGGTGGACGACGTGCTCGGCGGGCCGGCCCGGCAGGGCGGCGCGGCCTACCGGCTCGTCCTCTACCTGGCGGACAAGGCCGAGTACGTCCGCACCGCGGGCCAGGCGCGCCGCGACCGCGGCTACCGGTTCCTGCTGCCGCTGCACGGCGAGATGCTGATGCTCCAGGACGGCCGGGAGGCCCGGCTCCGGCCGGGGACGGGCGGCCTCATCGCACCGGCGGCCCCGTTCCGGGTCGTCCAGCCGCGGCCCGCCCGCGCGCTCGTCATGACGATCCCCGCGCACGAGATGGACGGCCGGCTGAGCGCCCCGTCCCTCCCGGTGACCGGGCTCGACCTGTCCACCGGCCTCGGCCGCGTCGTCGCCGACATGGTGCGGGCCGTCGGCGAGGAACGCGGTGCGCTCACCGGGCCGCAGTTCGACGCCGCCTGCGACCGGATCACCGAGCTGCTGTGCCTGCTCCTCGGCGGCGGCGAGCATCCGCCCGCGCCCGGCCATCTCGCCGAGGTGGAGGCGGTCGTGCGCCGCTACGTCCGCGAGCACGCCACCGACCCCGGCCTGACCGGCGCCGCGATGGCGCAGGACCTCGGCTGGTCGCTGCGCCAGGTGCAGCTCGCGCTGCAACGGGCCGGGACCACGCCGCGCGAGCTGATCCGCGAGGAGCGGCTGCGGCTCGTCCGGGACCGGCTGCGCAACCCGCTCGACCGGCACGTCACCATCACCGACCTCGCGCACGCCACCGGGTTCTCCTCCGCCAGCGCGCTGAGCCACGCGTTCCGGCAGCGCTTCGGCGTCAGCCCGCGCGAACTCCGCCGCCACGGCGCCCGCGGAGTGTCCCACTAGCGTCCCCGGCGACGTGTCCCACCAGCGGCCTCGGCGGCGAAGCCGGGCGTTCTGTATCCCATGTGTGTCCCATGACATGGACGGCGGGCCCGCCGGGGCGTTCACTCGTACCGTGGACGCGCCGCTCGACCGCGCCCCCGCGGGCGCCCTCGCGACCTGGTCGGGGCTGAACTGCTCCGTCCTCTTCTGCGACGTCGCCGGGTTCGGCGACCCCTCCCGCGATGACGACGACCGCAGGGTCGTCCGCGACGTCACCTATGGTGTCCTGCTGTCCGCGCTGGACGCCTCGGGCGTCGCGTCCGCGGACTTCTACCGCGAGGACCGCGGCGACGGAGCCCTGGTCGTCGTCTCGCCCGCCGTCCCCACCGCGTCCCTCGTGGACCCGCTCGCCGGCCACCTGGCCGCGGCGCTCCGCGGGCACAACCACCGCGCGAGCCACTCCGTCCGCGTCCAGCTCCGCGTCGCCCTGCACGTCGGCCCGGTCATCCCGGACGCCGAGGGCCTGGGCGGCCAGGTCATCATCCAGACCGCCCGCCTGCTGGAGGCCCCCGTCCTGAAGGCGGCGCTCGCCGCCTCGGGCGCCGACCTGGGCTTCATCGTCTCAACGTTCGTCTACGACGCCTTCGTCGCGCACCTGCACGGCCCGATCGACCCGCGAGCCTTCGAACGCGTCTCGGTAACGGTCAAGGAGACCACCACCGACGCCTGGATGTACCTGGCCGGCGCAGGCGACCGTCCCGCCGCCCCCGCGCCACGCTCACCCGACGGTGACGGCCCCAACGGTGCCACCATCTTCAGCGGTGACGTTCAAGTCCGGGGCGACCTGGTCCTCGGCGACAAAATCATTCACGAACGCTAGGCCGCCGTCCCCCCACCGTTCCTCGACTCTGGGCAAAAGCCGGGCCCACTTGTCCGGCGAACGCGAAACGGCGAGATTCCGGATGGCCGTGAAGCGGAACAGCCATGCCAGTGCGTCCGCCGAGAGCCCGGTTCCGGACTCGGCCCGATAGGCGTCAAGGAAAACGTCCGTCAGATCCCAGCGCGGAGCGCCCGGCCGCTGGTTGGCCAGATGAAGGCCCGCCAAGGTCACGTCGTACCACTGGACGTCCCAGTGCGCCCGGTCCCAATCGACGATCTCCACGACCTCGCCGTCCCGCACCAGGATGTTCTCGGTCCGCAGATCGTGGTGCGTGAGCCCCTCGGGTCCGAGATCCAGGCTCCGCCGCTCGGCCCGCAGCCGGCCGAGCCCGGCACTGACCATGTCGATGTGTCTGGGAATGCGGTCTCGTGTCCGCATATCGGTGACCACGGCGTCGCTCTGCCCGAGGACGTCCAGGAGCGGCCAGTCGTAAACCCGCAGGTTGTGCGCGGGAGTGCGCAGAACGTCGGCATCCATGGTGCTCGATGTCCGATGGACGGTCGCCAGCTTCCGGGCGGCGTCCCTGACCAGTGATAAAGAGAGCCAGTCGGGGCTCTGATCGTGTTCGGTATAGGAGCGGACGAACCAGCGATTGCCCAGCCCCGTCACCCAGTCACGGCCACCCCGGCGAGGGCGGACCGGCGGCCGCACCACCGATTGCGGGTCGCCGTCTCCCAGGGCGCGCAGGATGGCGAACTGGCGGTGGAATGGAACGCGCCCACGTTCCTTGCGCACCTTTGACGCCACATACATCTGGTCGCCATTCCGATACGTATAGTGCAGGCTGTAGTGCCGGCGTGGAGGACCGTCGAACTCAGGGCTCCGGTGGCCGTAATGCCATCTGAGAATCCCACGACAAGTGAGAAAACGGTCATTCGGATCGAGCAAGGCACGTCCCAGGTGATCGCGTCCGTGCCTCGCTTAGGCCCGGACGGCAATTTCACCACACCGGCACCATTGATTGTGCAGAACCCAAATATCCCCACGGCTAAGAGTTCCCAAGAAGCTTCTCAACCTCGTGGGTGATCGTCTTGGCCTCGGTGCGGGCGGCCGCGGCCTCGTCCGGCGCGTCGACCGCGTCGCAGATCCGGGCCAGCAGCGTGAGCGCTTTGATCTCCTCGTGCCGCACGCCGATCTGCGCGGCGAGGTCCCTCGCGCGCCGGGCCTGGACCATCGCCTCGGCCGGCCGGTCCAGGCGCAGGAGGATCTCGCCCAGATTGCGCAGCGTGACGACCTTCCCGAAGCGGTGACCTACATCGTCCTCCAGGCTCAGGCCGCGATCGGCCGTCCGCAGCGCCTTCTCGGCCAGGCCCATCTGGAGGTACACCTTGCTGAGCAGGTCGAGGGACCCGGCGCTGCCGCGCTTGTCACCGATCATGTAGCAGAGCCGGAGCGAACGCTTCGCCGCGCGACGCGCCCCGTCGAGCCGGCCGGTGTTGAGTTCGATGAGCCCGAGGGCGTTCAGGACGTTGGCCTCGCCGTGCCGGTCCCCGATCGAGTGGCGGATGGTGAGCGAGCGATCCGCGTCCTCGCGTGCGCGTTCGTACATGCCCATGCGGCGGAAGCAGCGGCTCAGGCTGTCGAGCGCCTCCGCCTCGCCGTGCCGGTCCCGGAGCTCCTGGAGGATGTCGAGCGCCTCCAGCCCGGCCTCCACGGCCTCCTCGTGCCAGCCGAGCCGGCGCCTGATCGTGGAGAGGTACACGAGGGCCTGGCCCTCGCCCTGGCGGTCGGTGATCTTGCGGCGGATGCTGAGCGCCTCCTCCGCGTGCGCGCGGGCCTGGAGGTGGCGGCCGATCCGCATGTTGAGGTAGCCGAGGAACGCGAGGGTCTCGCCTTCGCCGTGCCGGTCCCCGATCTCTCTGCGGATCTTGAGGGCGCGTTCGGCGGACGCGAGCGACTCGCTGATCCGTCCCGGTCCGTAGTAGATCCTGGCCAGGTTGTCGAGCGTCTCGGCCTCGCCCCGCAGGTCCCCGATCTCCTTGCGGATCTCCAGGGCCTCCGTGGCGCACCCGTAGGCCTCGTCGTACTCGCTGAGCCCCTGGTAGCCCCGGGCCAGGGTGTCGAGCGTGGTCGCCTCGGCATGCCGGTCGCTGATCTCCCGGCGGATGTCCAGTGCCTGCCTGCCGAGTTCCAAGGCCATCCTGTAGTCGCTGAGCTGGAGGTGCGTCCGCGCCATGTTGTCCAGAACGGCCGACTCGCCGTAGCGGTCCTCGGTCTCGATGGTGAGCCGCAGCGATGACGCGGCCTCCAGGAGCGCCTCCCGAGTCTGGCCGAGCTCTCGATAGATGACCGCGATGTGGTGGTGCATGAAGAAGCGGGCGAGCGGGTTGGCTCCCCGTTGGGCGGCCTCCAGGCCGAGACGGTGGACCTCCAGGTTCTCGTGGCAGTACCGGCGCAGCTCGAAGAAGTCGTAGACGGCGTCGGCCAGTTCCCAGGTCAGCTGGTTCCATTCGAGGCGGGCGACCTGCCGGATGAGCTCGGTCAGGTTCTGCTGTTCGGCGGCGAACCATTCGAGGTGGCGGGCCCGTTCGGCAGGGTCGGGGTCCACCGGCGGCGCGGTCAGCTCCTGGCGGATCGTCCGGCGGTACCTGTCGAGGAACCGCCCGGCCTGCTGGGCGGTGGTGAGGTAGCACATCGCGAGCCGCTGTATCGCCGCCGTCCGGACGAGGGAGGAGTCCTCCTTGAACGCCCTGCTGTGCGCGTACTCGCGAAGGAGGTCGTGAAGGTGGTAGCGGCCGCGCTCGATCTCCTGGACGAGCCCGGCGGTCTCCAGCCGGTCGAGCAGCCGCTGGGCGGCCTCCGGTGTGGTGCCCAGCAGCGCCCCCACCGCCTGGGGTGCGACGTTCGGCCCCTCCACCAGCCCGAGGAGCCGGAAGGCGCGCTGCAACTCCCGGGCAAGGCTCCGGTAGGACAGGTCGAAGGCGGCGCCGACGGCCTCGCCGGGGTCCTCGCCCAGGGCCAGCTTCGACAGCCGGTCGCCTTCGGCCAGGGCGTGCACGGTGTCGGCCACCGACTGCTGGGGGCGGGTGGCGAGGTTCGCGGCGGCCACGCGGAGCGCCAGCGGAAGCCGTGCGCACATCTGGACGAGTTCCGCGGTGGCGTCCGGCTCCTCCAGGGTCCGCTCGTGCCCGGCGACCTCGCCGACCAGTTCGAACGCCTCCTCTTCCGACAGAAGGTCCAGTGCCGTCGCCCGGGCACCGCTTCTCGCCACGAGGGCGGTGAGTTTCCGCCGGGCGGTCACCACGACGACGCATGACGACGTGCCGGGCAGCAGCGGGTGGACCTGCTGCGCGTTCGCGGCGTCGTCCAAGACGATCAGCACGCGCTTGTCGGCCAGCCGCGAACGGTAGAGCGCGGCGAGTTCGTCCTCGTCGACCGGCAGCCGGCTGGACGGCACCCGCAGCGTCCGCAGCGCCTGGCCGAGCGCCTCGCGCGGTGGGAGCGCGCCCCGTCTGGAGTGGCCGCGCAGATCGATGAAGAGCTGCCCGTCGGGGAAGTGGTCGGAGACCAGGTGCGCCCAGTGCACCGCCAGCGCCGTCTTGCCGATGCCGGGCATGCCGGTGAGCGCGATGATCACCGGGGCCGGGCCGGCCGTGTGCACGAGCGCGTTGAGCTGGGCGAGGACCGCCTGCCGCCCGGCGAATCCGGGAACGTCGAGGGGAAGCTGCCGAGGGGGTTCCTCCACGTCGGGCGCCGCGGCCATGTGGACGTGCTTGTCGCCCGAGACCAGGTCGCCTCCGGCTCTCGCCCCGCCGAGATAGGTCGTCATGCCGGGCCCTCCGCGGTTAGATCGACCTGAGCTCACCGTAACCTGGGACGATCTGCTAGCACTGCGGACAAATGCACACACGGGCCGAGCGGGGAAGTACGGTGCCGGTGTGGATCACCGTGAGGCCGTGGCGTGTCGCCCGGCCGGGCCGGCCGGGAGGCGGAGCCGATGACACGTGAGCGCCTCGGCAACTGGGCCGGGAACGTCGTGTACGGGGCCGCGCGGACGTATCGGCCGGAGTCCGTGGACGAACTGCGCCGTGTCGTCGCGCGGAGCAAGCAGGTGCGGGCGCTGGGGAGCGGGCACTCGTTCAGCCGCGTCGCCGACACCACCGGGGATCTCGTCCTGCTCGACGGGCTGCCGCCCATGGTCGAGATCGACACGGCGCGGTCGAGCGTGACCGTCGGGGCCGGGATGCGGTACGCGGACGTCGCCGCCGAGCTGCACCGGAACGGGTTCGCGCTGGCGAACATGGCGTCGCTGCCGCACATCTCGGTCGCCGGGTCGTGCGCCACCGGCACGCACGGGTCCGGCGACGGCCTCCGCTGCCTGGCCGCGTCCGTGACCGCGCTGGAACTCGCCGGCCCTGAGGGCGACCTCTTCGAGCTCCGCCGCGACACCGACGACGCCTTTCCGGGCGCGGTCGTCTCGCTCGGCGCGCTGGGGGTCGTCACCCGGCTGACGCTCGACGTCGAGCCCGCGTTCGAAATGGAGCAGAGGGTCCGGCTGGAGGTGCCGCTCGACGACCTGGCGGCGCGGTTCGACGAGGTCTTCGGCGCCGCCTACAGCGTCAGCGCGTTCACCGACTGGCGCAGCGGCGAGGCCAGGGTGTGGCTCAAGCGCCGCACCGGCCGTCCCGAGCCGGCCTGGGCCGGCGGGCGCGAGGCCCCCGGGCCGGAGCATCCGGTGCCCGGCATGGCGCCGGCGTCCTGCACCGTCCAGCTGGGGATTCCCGGCCCGTGGCACGAGCGCCTTCCGCATTTCCGCCCGCAGATGACCCCGAGTGCGGGCGACGAGCTCCAGTCCGAGTGGTTCCTGCCCCGGGACGCGGCGCCGGCGGCCCTCGCCGCGGTCCGCGCGATCGCCGGGCGGGTCGCGCCGGTTCTGCACATCTCCGAGATCCGCACCGTCCGCGGCGACGATCTCTGGCTGAGCCCGGCGTACGGCCGGGACACGGTGACCCTCCATTTCACGTGGCGCAACGACCCCGGCGGGGTGCTGCCCGTGGTCGCGGAGCTGGAGAAGAGGCTCGTGCCGCTGGGTGCCCGGCCGCACTGGGGCAAGATCGCCACCATGCCCGCCGCGGAGATCATCGCCCGCTACGAGCGGGCCGGCGATTTTGCTCGACTGGCGAGCAAAATCGATCCGGCGGGGAAGTTCCGGAACGCGTTCCTGGCCGCGCTGTTCCCGCTCGAGTGAGGGTCGCCGCAGGTCAGGAAAAGGGCCGTGGGGGCGTACGGCAGCTTCCGACCAATGCCCGGGCCACGGCTGGGGAATTGTGACATTTATTGGCATTTGCCGTAAATGACACTGTCGCAGTGCCGCCGTTCCCGCCCCCTCAGGGCGCCCCCGGCCCTGGCCGGGAACGGCCGCAGAAGGGCTCCCCCCGATGCGACGTCTGCTCCTGTTCTCGCTTCCGGCCCTCCTCGGCGCGGCACTGATCGGCGTCCTGGAGACGCCGGCGTCCGCCACCCCGCCCAACATCCCGTCCGCCGCCACGGCCACGTCCCGGCTCTCCACCCTCACGGTCGCCGCCGAATCGCACCAGAGCACCTACGACCGCGACCTGTTCCCGCACTGGATCACGATCTCCGGGTCGTGCAACACGCGCGAGACCGTCCTGAAGCGGGACGGGACCAACGTCGTCACCGACTCGTCCTGCGCCGCGACGTCCGGGTCCTGGTACTCGCCCTACGACGGCGCCACCTGGACGGCCGCGTCCGATCTGGACATCGACCACATGGTGCCGCTCGCCGAGGCGTGGGCGTCCGGCGCCTGGGCCTGGACCACGGACCGCCGCCGCACCTACGCCAACGACCTCGGCGGGCCCGAGCTGTGGGCCGTCACCGACAACGTCAACCAGGCGAAGAGCGACAAGGACCCCGCCGAGTGGCAGCCGTCCGTGAGCTCCTTCCGCTGCACCTACGCCCGCGCCTGGATCCAGGTGAAGTGGTACTACGGGCTCACCGTCGACAGCGCCGAGAAGAGCGCCCTCACCACGATGCTCGGGACCTGCTGAGCTCCCCGGCGTCCGCCCTCCCCGCCTGGGCCGCGGGGAGGGTGACGGTGATGTGGAGGCCGCCGGTCTTGCGGGGTTCGGCGGTCACGGTGCCTTCGTGGGCGCGGACGATGGACTGGACGATCGAGAGGCCCAGGCCCGCGCCCTTGGCGGTGACGATGCGGTCGTTGTCCAGCCGCCGGAACGGTTCGAACAGGGCCGGGATCTCGTAGGGCGGGACGGCCGGGCCCGAGTTGGCCACCTCCAGGACGGCGTGGTCGTCCTCCGTGCGGCAGGACAGGCTGACCCAGCCGGATTCGGTGTTGTGTCGCACGCCGTTCTCCAGGAGGTTCTGCACCACGCGTTCGAGAAGGAGGGCGTCGCCCATCGTCATGGCCTCGGCGGTGGCCGTCTCGACGGTGACGCCGGCGTCCTTGGCCTCGACGGCGGTCTGGGACGCGACGTGCCCGACGACGTCCGCGAGATCGACGGGGGCCCGCGCGGTGATCTCGTTCTCCGAGCGGGCCAGCAGCAACAGGCCGGTGATGAGGCGCTCGTGGCGCGAGTTGATCTGCAGGAGGGTCTCGCCGAGCTGCCGGACGTCCGGGGACGCCGACTCGCGGTGCATCGCGACCTCGACCAGGGCACGGCCCAGGGTGAGCGGGGTGCGGAGCTCGTGGGAGGCGTTGGCGACGAAGCGGCGCTGCCCGTCGAAGGAGCGGTCGAGGCGCTCGACCATCGAGTCGAAGGTGTCGGCGAGCTCCTTGACCTCGTCGCGGGGCCCGCGCAGGGCGATGCGCTCGTGCAGGCCGCGGTCCGCGGCGGGGGAGCCGGCGATGCGGCGGGCCGTCTCGGTGACGCGGTGCAGCGGGGTCAGGACCCGGCCGGCGATGAGCCAGCCGAAGCCCGCGGCTGCGCCGCCGACGACCAGCAGTGCGATGGAGCCCTGGGTGACGAGGGACGTGACGGCGGCGTCGTGCAGCTCCTCGCGCTGCTTCTTCATCCAGTGCTCGGAGTCCGCCAGCAGCCTGGCCTCCGCGGCGGACTGGGCGTCCTTCGGGGCGGCCTGGACGTTCTGCGGGGCACCGGTGGACCCCGGCCCGGGGTTCAGCCGGGTCGCAAGGACCTTGGTGGTGCCCGTCCGGGAGAGCTGCTGGTTGAACAGGGCGTAGGTGACGCCGAGGAGGACCAGGCCGGCGACGAGGAACACGCCGGCGTAGGTGAAGGTCAGCCTGGCGCGGAGCGACAGCCTCATGGGATCCGGTACCCCGCTCCCTTGACGGTCTCGACGACGGGCGGGTCGGCGAGCTTGCGGCGCAGCTTGAGGACGGTGAGGCGGACGGCCCCGGTGAACGGGTCGGCGTGCTCGTCCCACGCCTTCTCCAGAAGCTGCTCGGCGGACACGACGGCGCCGTCGGCGCGAAGCAGTTCGGTGAGGACGGCGAACTCCTTCTTCGCCAGGGGCACGTACCGCCCGTCCCGGAAGACCTCGCGGCGCGCCGGGTCGAGCGTGATGCCCGCGCGGTGCAGGGTGGGCGGCGCGGCGGGACGGGACCGGCGGCCGAGCGCGAGGACGCGGGCGGCCAGCTCGGGGAACGCGAACGGCTTGGTGAGGTAGTCGTCGGCGCCGAGGCCGAGACCGTCGACGCGGTCGGTGACCTCCGCCGCGGCGGTGAGCATCAGGATCCGCGCCGTCGTCCCGTCCTGCACGATCTCCCGGCACACCTCGTCGCCGTGGACGAGCGGCAGGTCGCGGTCCAAGACGACCACGTCGTAGTCGTTAACGCAGACGCGCTCCAGGGCCGCGGCCCCGTCGTAGGCGAGGTCGACCGCGTGCGCCTCGTCCCGCAGCCACTCGGCGATCGCGTCGGCGAGCAGCCGTTCGTCCTCCACCACCAGCACTCTCATGAAGCCTCCTCCGATTGCCGATGGTGCCGGGCTCGGTGTTTCGTTTCCGTAAGGGGCAGCCCGCCCGGAAGGGAAACACAGGGGAAACGCTTCGCCCGGTTGCATCGCTCCTCGTACGGCCGGAACGGCTCCGGCCGGCGACGAGGAGGAAGACATGCGACTGCAGATTCTGGCGGCGCTGCCGCTCGCGCTGACACTGGCGCTGACCGGCTGCGGGTCGGACGACAAGGGCGACGGCGGGGTGGCCTCGGTGGGCGGCGCGAAGAACGGCGGCGCGAGCGGCGGCCCGAAGCTGAGCCAGGACGAGATGGGCGTCAAGTTCGCCCAGTGCATGCGCGAGCACGGCGTCGACATGGAGGACCCGAAGCCGGGCGGGGGCATCCAGATCAGGACCAAGGGCAAGAAGGAGGACATCGACAAGGCCATGGAGGCGTGCCGGCAGTACAACCCCATGGCCAACCGCACCGGCGCGCCCGACCCGAAGCAGCAGGAGCGGTCCCGCGAGTTCGCCAAGTGCATGCGCCAGAACGGCGTGGAGAAGTTCCCGGACCCGGACCCGAACCAGCCGGGCATCCGGATCGACAGGAACACCGTCGGCAACGACCCCGACCTGGAGAAGGCGCAGGAGGCGTGCCAGAAGGTCCTTCAGGGCGGCGGGAAGTGATGGGGGAGACCACCACGGAACGTGCGCCGGCGAAGGAGGAGGGACGCCGGGCGCGCCGCCGCCGGCCGCGCTTCAAGATCGCCCTGGCCGTCGCCGCGATCGTCGCGGTCGGCGGCGTCGCGGCCGTGGCGGCGCTCGGCCGCGGCGGCGGCGACGGCGGCGGCCGGGCGACGGGCCTGCCGCCGAGCACGACGAAGGTGGCGAAGCAGACGCTCAGCGACGCCCAGACCGAGGACGGGCAGCTCGGCTACGGCCCGACGCTGACCGCGACCAACCAGACGAAGGGCACGATCACCAAGCTTCCCGAGAGCGGGGACGTGATCACCCGGGGTCACGCGCTGTACGAGGTGGACGGCGACCCGGTCGTGCTGATGTACGGGTCCAAGCCGTCCTACCGGCCGCTGCAGGTCGGGACCGAGGGGTCCGACGTGGAGCGGTTCGAGAAGAACCTCGGCGCGCTCGGCTACGACGGCTTCACCGTGGACGACGAGTACACGTCCGACACCGCCGAGGCCGTCCGGGAATGGCAGGACGACATCGGCGTGGCCGAGACCGGCATCGTGGACGTCGGACGGGTCGCCTACGCGAACGGCCCCGTCCGGATCGAGTCGGTCGCGGCGAATCCGGGGGAGCCGGCCGCACCCGGCAAGAAGATGCTCGAATACACGGGGACGACGCAGGCCGTCACCGTCGAGCTGGACACCGCCGACCAGCGGCTGGCGAAGAAGGGCGCCCGCGTCGAGGTGACGCTGCCCCAGAACAAGACGATCACGGCCGAGATCGACGAGGTCACGACCGTGATCGAGCCCGCCGAGCAGGGCGCGGATCCGACGACGAAGGTGGAGGTCACCATCTGGCTCGACTCCGCCAAGGCGAAGAAGGCGGCCGCCGCCTACGCCCTCGCCTCGGTGGACGTCGAGTTCACCGCGGGCGAGCGGAAGGACGTCCTGACGGTGCCGGTCTCCGCGCTGGTCGCGCTGCGCGAGGGCGGCTTCGGCGTGGAGGTCGTCAAGGGCGCCACATCGTCCTACGTCCCGGTGGAGACGGGAATGTTCGCGGACGGCAAGGTCGAGATCACCGGCGCGGGGATCGCCGAGGGCACGCTCGTGGGGGTGCCGAAATGATCACACTGCGGGACGTGACGAAGTCGTATCCCGGCGGCGTGCACGCGCTCGCCGGGGTGTCGCTGCACGTCGACGCGGGCGAGCTGGTCGCGATCGTCGGCCCGTCCGGCTCGGGGAAGACGACCATGCTGAACATGCTGGGCACCCTGGACCGTCCGACCTCGGGCGACATCAGCATCGACGGCCACGACGTGGGACGGCTGCCGGACGCGAAGCTGTCGGCGCTCCGCGCGAGCCGCATCGGGTTCGTCTTCCAGCACTTCCACCTGGCCGCCGGGACCCGGGCGATCGACAACGTCGCGGACGGCCTGCTGTACTCCGGGCTGCGCCCGGCGGCGCGGCGGCGGCTGGCCGCGGTGGCGCTGGAGCGGGTCGGGCTCGGCCACCGGCTGGACCACGAGCCGCACGAGCTGTCCGGCGGGGAGCGGCAGCGGGTCGCGATCGCGCGGGCGGTCGCCGGGGAGCCCGCCCTGCTCCTCGCGGACGAGCCGACCGGCGCCCTCGACTCGGCGTCCGGGGACGGGGTGATGGCGCTGCTCCGCGAGCTGAACACGGCCGGCACCACCGTCGTGATCATCACGCACGACCGGGAGATCGCGGCGGGCCTGCCCCGCCGGGTCCGGATGCGCGACGGCCTCGTGGTGGACGACTCACGCCTCACCGGGGCGGCGCGATGACGGCCGGCACGCTGCAGCCGGCCCGGCTGTGGCCGGGCGACGTGGTCAAGGTCGGCGCCGTCGGCCTGCGGACCCGGCCGATGCGGGCGTTCCTGTCCGCGCTCGGCATCGCGATCGGGATCGCCGCGATGGTCGCGGTCGTCGGGGTCTCCTCCTCGTCCCGCGCCGACCTCGACCGCGCCCTGGCCTCGCTCGGCACCAACCTGCTGACCGTCTCGCCCGGCAGCACCCTGACGGGCGAGGCGGCGCAGCTGCCGTACGAATCCGAGGCCATGGTGTCGCGGATCGCCCCGGTCCGGCAGGTGTCGTCGATCGGCCTGCTGAACGAAGCGAAGGTCTACCGGACGGGCAAGATCCCCGAGACCGAGACCAACGGGATCGCGACGTACGCCGCCCGCACCGACCTGCGGTCCGCGACGGGCGCCGAGCTCGGCAACGGCGTCTGGCTGAACGCCGCGACCGGCAGCTTCCCCGCGACCGTCCTCGGCTCGACCGCCGCGCAGCGCCTCGGGATCGGGCACGCGGCGCCGGACGTCCAGGTGCTCATCGGCGGACGCTGGTTCACCGTGATCGGCATCCTGAAACCGGCGGCGCTGGCCCCCGAGCTGGACACCGCCGCGCTGGTCGGCTGGCCCGCCGCGCAGGCCCGGCTGGGCTTCGACGGGCATCCGACCACCATCTACACCCGGTCGCAGGACGCGAGCGTCGAGGACGTCCGGGACGTGCTGGGCGCGACCGTGAACCCGGAGGCGCCGAACGAGGTGCAGGTGTCCCGCCCGTCGGACGCGCTGGCGGCGAAGAAGGCCGCGGGCGAGGCGTTCACCGGGCTGCTGCTCGGCCTCGGCGCGGTCGCGCTGCTGGTCGGCGGCGTGGGGGTCGCCAACACGATGGTCATCTCGGTGCTGGAGCGCCGGTCGGAGATCGGGCTGCGCCGTTCCCTCGGCGCGACCCGCGGCCAGATCCGCACCCAGTTCCTCTCCGAGTCGCTGCTGCTCTCGGCGCTCGGCGGGGTCGGCGGCGCGGTGATCGGCATGATCGTGACCTCGATCTACGCCCTCTACCAGGGGTGGCCCGTCGTCATCCCGGCCTGGGCGGTCCTCGGGGGCGTCGCCGCGACCCTGCTCATCGGCGCGGTCGCCGGACTGTACCCGGCGATCAGGGCGTCCCGCCTCAGCCCCACCGAGGCCCTGGCGACCACCTGACGCGGACCCGGCGGCTCCCGCGGCGGCCGGGTCCCGCGTTCGGCGGCCGCACGCGATCGGCGGTTCCGCATGGAACGGGCTGAGCCGGCGAAAAGGCACGTATGGGAAAAATGGCGACCGAGCCCGTCGCCATCGTGTTCACCTGGGACGTCAGGCCCGGCCGGGAACGCGGCTTCGAGGAGTGAGTGGAGCGACTCCACGAGGTCGCGACCCGGTACTCCGGACACGACGTGGCTGCGCGCCCGAGGGGGCGCGGGTCACCGGTACTACACCGTCTTGAACCCTCCCCTCCCTGAACGGAGGGATTCCGCCCGTTCACGAGTACTGCAGGGATTCCTGGCTCACGCTGCCCGGTTGCTCAGCGAACGATCGGGTCTTCCACGATCAACACCAGCCGGGTTGGAACCAGCCCGGTTTGGTACTGCAAGCTTGTTGTTGCGGTGCCAGCTTGGTTCTCGCTAAGCACGTCAGACACCTTACCAAGGGTCGCATCGGCGGTCTTAACCTTGGAGGCGAAACCCCGTTTCCCGCTTTTGCTCCGCAATGGTCCGATTTCTTTCCAGTGTGAAGACCGGGCATCCTCGGGGTTCTCGGCGCACTTCTCGGCTGAAGGCGCTGGTGTTCCCGGTCGTCGTGATCCCGCTGATCACCTTCTTCGTCATGCCGGCGCTGAGCCGGGCCTTCCGGCGCTGGCTGTACCCGATCGGGCGGGCGCAGCGGCCGGCGCGGCCCGGCCGCTGATCACCGCAGCAGCTCGCGCAGCTCGCGGACGGCCTCGCGGAGGCCGCCGGCGAACACCCGCATCGCGTCCGCGACCGCCCGCGGGGTGCTGAGGTAGACGTTGAAGCGGTCGGGCAGGAGGACGTAGGCGACGCCGATGCACTGCTCGCTGGTCGAACCGAAGCCGAAGTACTGGATGTTGACCGACGGCGCCGAGCTGGTGCTCAGGTAGTCGTCCCGCATGACCGTCCAGCCCGGCGTCTCGAACAGTGACGGCTGCTCGGTCACGCCGAGTTCGGCGCCGCGCCGCTTCTGGATCAGCTGCAGCTCCCACAGGTGCTGCTCCGGCGCCTGCCCGGCCTGGCACTCCTTCGCTCGGCGGACGTGGGCGTCGGCGGCGGCGCGGAACGCGTCCCGGCGAGGCGCGGGACCGGCCGCCGGATCGTCCATGATCTCGACGAAGCGGAGCACCTCGGGGGTGACGACGCGCATGGCCTCGGTGCGTCCGTGCTGGTACTGGCGGGTGGCGATCGACTCGTAGGTGGCGCCGGCGTGGCCCTTCGCGCGCTTGTGGGCGAGCTGGTAGGCCATCTGGACGAACGCGTCCGGCGACATCTTCAGCCGCTTGATCTCATCCGTGCCGAAGCCGTCGAACGACACCGTCGTCGTGGCCGTCGCGGCGCCGTAGGCGGCGAAGGACGACGCGGCGTCCTGGATGTCGCCCCGCACGGCGTCGTCCAGGACGAACTCGATCGGCTCGATGGCCGGGAGGCCCTGTGACCTGGCGCCCGACCGCTGCGACGCCTTCTCGGGGGGCGCGCTCAGCAGCGCGTCCACGAAGCTGAGGATCGTGGTGCCGTCCAGGCCGCAGTGCTCCACGTTGATGCCGGCGGTGCCGTCGCCGAACACGACGAACGACACGGCCTTGTCGAACCAGCGGTTCCCGCTGTCGCCGTGGAGCAGGTGGTCGCAGGCGTCGAGGGTGTTCTCGGGGACGAAGTCCTCCAGGCAGACGCAGAACAGCGCGGTCTCCACGTCGTCGAGCGCCTTCTCGTTGCCGAGGGCGAGGAGCGCCGCGCGGCTCGCCGCCCACTCGGCGCGGGCCCTGGTGGTGAGATGTCCGGCGGACGGCTCCGGCGCGGCCTCCGCCTTCATGATCGTGCCGAGACCCGTGCGCAGCTCGTCCAGCGTGTGCGGGCGCCCGCCCGGGCCCAGCACGTCCATCCGGATCATGTTGCCGCGGAAGAACACCACGATGTGGCGGGCGTCCGACGGGCCGGGCCACTCGTCCGTGTAGGGCACGCGGACGGTGTCCTGCCCGGTGCCGGGGATCCGCGTCGCCGAGAACAGGAACTTGTTCTGCACCATCGACAGCGGCCGGCCGCGCTGGACGACCGGTGGGACCTCCTCCCGGTCCAGCCGCAGCTTGTAGTCGAGCGCTCCGGCGATCAGCCCCGCCGCGCGCTCGACCTGCCCCTCGGGGGAGTCCTTGAACAGGAAGAAGAAGTTCGCGTTCAGCGCGATCCGGTCGCGGCGGCCCAGGTAACGGTACGGCCAGAACGTGTCCAGCCAGCTGTGCACGCCCTCGCTCGCGTCGTAGCGTTCGAGCGCCGCCTGCAACGTGCGGCCCGGCCCGTCCGGACGGACGAAGGCGGCCAGCGCGGACTCCGTCCGCTCCCGCTCGTCCTCGGTCAGCAGCGGCCCGCACCACTCCATGAACCGCTCGCAGGTCGCGTCGAGCGTGGGCAGCGGCACCCGCGGCAGGCGCTCCTCGTTGCCGAAGGTGCGGGACGAGAGTTCTTCACCGGCGTTCAAGTCGTTCCTCGCGTTCGATGGTCAGCCACGTGGGCGGGAGATGTAGAGCTGCGCGTAGAACCAGCCGCCGGTCTCCAGACCGCTCGGGTCGACGCCGGCGTCGGAGAGCCGGTCGAGGACGAGGGCCTGCTCCTCCCTGGTCGCGAACCGGCGCTGCCTGAACAGGCCGCCGCGCTGGACGGACTCGTACCCGGCGGCGTCGAGGGCCTCGGCGACGGGGTCGAACGGGAACATGCGCAGGACGAAGTGCGCCATCCACGGCCTGCGCTCCGGGTGCGCCCCGGCGACGCGGGAAATGGTGCGCTCGGTGACGTATCCGAGACAGCCCGTCGATATGACCAGGTCCGTTCCGGCGAGCTGCGCGCGCTGCTCCTCGGTCGGCTCGACGTTCTCCAGATCGGCGTGGACGGCGCCGTCGAGGAAGCCCGCTTCGAGTCCGTAGGAAAGGGCGTTCTCCGAGGCGTCCAGGCCCAGGAAACGCACCTGGTTCGTACGTGCACGGGAACGGACCAACTCCCGGTCTCGGGCCAGCAGCGTGGCGCGCGTGTGCCGGACGGCGTCGGGACCACCGTAGCGGTCGTACAGATCGCCCATGGTGAGGCCGTATTTCACCAGGGCCGCATTGATGCCATAGGAGCAGCCGATATCCAGAACGGTCGGGGCCGGAACCCCCTGGACCTCCCGGTATTCGGCGATGAGCCGCTGGAAGTGCGGTCTGGCCAGGTCCGGGATGTTGTAGTCGAGTTCCCGCAGCGTGCCGAAGTAGTCGCGCGGATCGGGGCGGGTGTAGATGTGGTCGAGTGAGATCTTCCCAGTCGCGTCGACGCGCAACAGCGGCCTCCTAGTCGAGCAGCCGGTCGACCCGGACGGCGCGGCCCTCCGCCGCCCGGTGTTCGGGCAGGACGCGGCCGAAGAGCTGCCTCGTGCGCGCGACGCTGCCGATGACCCCCGGGCGCTCGCTGTAGGCGAAGATCGCCGTGTGCCGCGCCGTGTCCCCCCGGACCGTGCCGACCCGGTGCAGCGAGTACCGTCCCTTGAAAAGCTGCAGGTCACCCGGCCGGAGGGTCAGCCGGCGGACGAGATCCCCGCCGCCGCCGGCCAGCACCCGCCGCACGTCGCCGAAGTTCTCCGCCTCCGCCGACCGGATGTTCGGGCAGTACTCGAAGACGCCCCCGTCCTCCGGCTCCTGCGTCAGCAGGCTGACCGTGAACTCGTTGGTGTCGAAATGCCAGGGATGCCCCAGCCCCGGGTTGACCACGTTGAGGCACAGCCCCGACAGCGGGTCGGCCAGCTCGTGCACCCGCGGCAGCCCGAAGCAGCTCGCCACGAAGCACTGGAAGAGCCCGCTCGCATAAAGCCGGTGGACGATGAAGTCCGCGGGGATGCGGTCGCGGGCGACGAACGCGTTGCCCCGCTCGACGGTGATGCGCCCCGGATGTCCCTCGGGCAATGGAGTGCGGACATCGATGTTGTAGGCGTTCACCGTTTCGACGTCGTAATGAGCATGCGGCGCGATCGCCCCGCATTCGGTGCGCAACGCGTCGAGCAATGCGGGGCGAATGAAGTCGGGCAGCACGCAGCATCCGGTTTTCGCCAGCTCGGCCCGGGTGCGGGAAACGACGGACTCCCATCCGGCGCCGTCCGGCGCGGCCAGCGGATAGCGCTCCGTGTCGACGACCTGGACGAGAGCCTCCGCTGCGCCCATGAAGATCCTTTCGCGTCGGCGAACCCCAAACGGGTTTTAGCACATTCCTCCGGCGAATTCATGACCGTGCTTTTCCGTCGCGGTTTGTCAGAAAACGATAAGCCCGGCCCGTGACCTGTGCCTTCGAACGGTCCCGGGCCGGAGCCCGCGCCGACGGCGATGTGTCCCATCTCACCGCGCGGCCCTCCCGGGCCCCGGCCACGCCGGGGCTGGCGCTGGTCCGCACCTTGCGCGAACCTTTCGGTACGCAGCGGCGTCACCGTCCTGTGAAGCGTGATCGAGGAGCGGCGGGAGCACGGGATGGAATGGCGGCTGACGGGGTTCACCGAGGACCGTGAGCTCGGGCGCGGGGCGCAGGGACGGGTGGTCCTGGCCCACCACGACGAGTCCGGGACACCGGTCGCGATCAAGTACCTCGCCGGCGGGGACACCGCGGCGGTCGCGGGGCTGCGGGCCGAGGCGCAGATGCTCGGCCGGCTGACCAGCCCGTACGTGGCGCGCCTCTTCCAGTTCGTGGAGAGCGAGCAGGGCGCCGCGATCGTGATGGAGGCGGTCAACGGCGTGTCCCTCAAGGAGGTGCTGCTCGAGCACGGCGCGCTGACGCCGGAGGCGGCGCTGCTCGTCCTGAAGGGGTCGCTGCTCGGGCTCGCGGCGGCGCACGCCGTCGGGGTCGTCCACCGCGACTACAAGCCCGCGAACGTCGTGGTGCGCTCCGACGGGCTCAGCAAGCTGGTCGACTTCGGCGTCGCCGTTCTCGCCGGAGAGGGGTCGTTCGCGGGCACCCCCGTGTACATGGCGCCGGAGCAGTGGCGCGGCGAGCCCGCGACCCCCGCCACCGACGTGTACGCCGCGACCTGCGTGTTCATGGAATGCGTCACCGGGCGGCGGCCGTTCACGACGTCCGAGCGCGCGGTCCTGATGAACCAGCACCTCAGCGCCCCGGTCGAGGTCCAGGACGTGCCCGAGCCGCTGCGCACGCTCGTCCTGCAGGGGATGGCCAAGGACCCGGGGGAGCGGCCGCCCGGCGCGGCGGCGTTCGTGACGTGGCTCGAATCGACCGCCGTCGCCGCCTACGGGAGCGACTGGGAGCAGCGCGGCGTCCGCGCGCTTGCCGCCGCCGCGGTCGCCCTGGCCGCGCTGTTCCCGCTGGGGGCGCTCGCCGTCACCCCGGGCGCGTCCGCGGCGGCGGGTGCGGGCGGCGCGGGCGCCGTGGGCGCCTCCGGAGCCGGCGCCGGGGGCGCCGGGTCGGGCGCCGGGACGGCCGGAACGGCCGTCGGCAAGGGCTTCCTCGCCACGGCGGCCGGCAAGGGGACGATGGCCGTCGCCGGCACCGCCGTGGTCGCCGCGACGGCGGGCGGGGCCGTCTACGCCGTCCAGGACCACAAGTCGCCGCCGCCCGCCCCGGTCGCCGTCGTGAAGCTCGTCTCCGACAACCGGACGCTCACCAACCCGGCGATCCAGATCCAGAACGCGCAGTACCCGACGGTCAGCGGGCTGAAGAACCCGGCGCTGGAACGCCGGATCAACGCCGAACTGCGCGGGCCCCTGGACCGCCTCATCGCGATGGCGAAGGGGAGCAAGGCCAACTGCCAGGGCAAACCCATCAAGGTGGGCACGGAGACAAGGCTCGGACTGCGCGGCCCGCGGCTGGTGTCCGTCCGCTACTTCATGCTCTCCGACTGGTGCCAGCAGGCGGACGGGTCGCCCGGAGGCGAGGTCATCACCGTGGACCTGCGCACCGGCCGCAGGCTCACCGCCGGCGACGTCTTCCTGCCCGGGACGCTCACGGCCGGCGGCCTGGCCCGGCTGCAGACGCTCATGAAGCAGCACCCGTTCCAGCAAGGCCAGCGGCAGTGGACCGACTGCTCACCCGACGGGCGGTTCGAACCGGCCGACTTCTCCCCCCGCAAGGGCGGCATCGGTGGAGCCGAGTACGATCCGCCCCGCCTGAGCGCGTTCTTCACACCTGGGGAGTTCCAGCTCTCCTACCTGGCCGCCGGCAGTGACGGCTGCGGCGACCTGGACTTCGGCGCCTCCTATGCGAGCGTCCGGGCCCTGCTGAAGCCCGAGATCGCCGCGATGCTGCCCAAGACGCCGTCCCCGGCCCGCTCCTAGCATCGGCGGCCGTCCGACATATCGGGGGACGTACCGGGTAGGCCCGTGACCTGGAGATACCGCGACGGGGCCCGAGAAAGCGCCGAGACCGTGGGGCGGCGAGCCGATGCTGAGAGAGTTGCTGGCGGCCAGCCATCTGATGTCGATGGAGCAACTGCCGGACGCGGTGGCCGGTCCCGCCGCGAAGGCGGGCCTCCAGGACGTGGTGATCTACGTCGTGGACCTGCAGCAGACGGTGCTCCGGCTGCTGCCGGGCAGGGGGCCGGACGCCGGGACCGAGGCGGAGCTCAAGATCGACAGGACCGTGGCGGGCCGCGCGTTCCAGACCGTGCGGCCGGTGCTCGGCCAGGTGTTCGACGACGGGACCTGCCAGTACTGGGCGCCGATCCTCGACGGCACCGAGCGGATCGGCGTGCTCCGGGTCACCATCCGCCGGGAGGACGAGAACGCCCGGCGGGAGACCGGGTGTCTCGCGAGCCTGGTGGCACTGATGATCGTCAGCAAGAGGCCGTACAGCGACGGCTACGCGCGGCTGGTGCGGACCCGCGAGATGAGCGTGTCGGCCGAGATGCAGTGGCGGATGATGCCGCCGCTGACCTTCGCCAACGACCAGGTGGCGATCGGCGCGGCCCTGGAGCCGGCGTACCGGCTCGGCGGCGACGCCTTCGACTACGCCCTGGCCGGCGACATCGTCCATCTCAGCGTGTTCGACGCGATGGGCCACGACACCGCGGCCGGCCTGACGTCCAACCTGGCCGTCGCCACGGGGCGCAACAGCCGGTTGCAGGGAACGGTCCTCAGGGACGTGGGGCGGCGGATCGAGGAGGTGCTGCTGGAGCGCGACACGTCCGGCCGGTTCGTCACCGCCGTGCTGGCGGACCTGAACCTGCGGACCGGCATGTTCTCCTGGGTCCTGCACGGACATCCCGCGCCGGTGGTCATCCGCGGAGGGCGGTGGGTGACCACGTTCCAATGCGAGCCGGGCCACCCGCTCGGCACCGATCTCGGAGTCCCGGCCAGGGTCTGCGCGGAGCAGCTCGAACCGGGCGATCGCGTCCTGCTCTACACCGACGGCATCGTGGAGGCCCGGGACCCGGAGAAGGCGGAGTTCGGCCTCGACCGGTTCGTCGACTTCATCATCCGCCACAACGCCGCCGGGCTGCCCGTCCCCGAGACGCTGCGGCGTCTCATCCACAGCATCCTGGGGCACCACGCGGGACGCCTGGACGACGACGCGACCGTTCTCGTCCTCGAATGGCACGGGACGTCCGCGCGCACGGACGCGGAGCAGGCGGTGCGGCAGACCTGATCAGCCCCGCACGCCGAGGGCGTCCATGAGCATCGGGTACGCCTCGTGCAGGTCGCGCTGCCAGTACGGCCAGTCGTGCTGCCCGTCGAAGAACCGGGCGGTCACCGGGATGCCGAGGGCGTGCAGCCGGTCCACGAACGCGTGCGCGTGGTCGTTCGCCGCGGCCTCCACCGGGTCGGTGATCGGCAGCCCGCCGAGGGACCCGGGCCTGCCGTTGCCGCTCGCCACCCACAGCCGGACGCCGCGCAGCCGCCCGGCGAGATCGGTCGGGTTGTGCGCGTGCCAGATCGCGGCCTGCTCGTCGGGGTCGCCCCACACCCGCCGCCAGTCGGTGCCGGGGCAGGCGAAGGACGGCCCCCAGCCGGTCGAGCTGTCGCCCGGCCGGTGGTCGTGCAGGGTGTCCACGTATCCGCTGAAGGCCGCCGCGGCCTCGAACATCCCGGGGAAACGGGCCGCGTAGAGCATGGCGCCGAGCCCGCCCATGGAATTTCCGGCGATCACGCGTTCGCTCCCGGCGCGGTAGTCCCGTTCGAGAATGCGCAGGAGTTCGGTCATGTGGAACGTCTCCCAGCGCGGCGATCCGCCGTGCCCGTAGTTCCACCAGTCGGAGTAGTTGCCGCAGCGGCCGCCGTCCGGCATCACGACGATGACGCCGCTGCGGGCGGTGAGCTCGGCGACGTCGGTGTCGCGCGTCCAGGCGGTGTAGTCGTCGACGCCGCCGTGCAGCAGCCACAGCGTGGGCCAGGTGCGGACGGCGTGCCGCGACCAGCCGGACGGGAGCAGCAGGCGCACCTTCTCGCGGCCTTCCATGGCCGGTGAGGCGATGGTGAGATCCACGGTCCGGGACGCGACGGCCGTCTCGGCGACGACCTCGGCGCGGGCCTCGGCGGACGCCGTGGAGCGATCCGCGAACACGAGGGGGAGGAGCAGCACGAAGGCCCCCAGCCATGCGGCGGGGGTGATGCGACGGAGCAACGCGGGGCCTTCCGGGAACACCGGCCATGGGCGGGCCGGCCCTCGAAAAGGGGGAGCGCCGTAATACGGCCATTCTCTCCCTACACCGCGTGGATCCCCGTTCGCGGACCCTTCGAAGCGTTACCGTAAAAGTTTATAAAATGCATTTCCGGGAGTATGAGAACGCGCCGGGTGCCGTTGTGCGGCACCCGGCGCGTCCGAGCGTGAGGGTCAGGCCCCGGGCGCGGCCTCCTGGACGGGCGCGTTCACGTAGCGCACGGCCCGCCGCACCAGCTGACGGCCCACGCTGTACAGGATGAACGCCACGCCGATCAGCGGGAGCACGAGCAGGACGATCTGCAGCCCGGAGGTGACCAGCGTGAGCGGGCCCGCCCCGTCCGCGGCGGCGGACGCGAGCCTGCGCATCATCCCCCAGTCCTTGGCCACCAGGGCGGGGACCTGCGTGATGATGAGCCCGAGCTGGAACACCAGCAGCGGGATCACCGTCAGCACCCAGAACGTGACGAAGATCTGCGGCCAGCGCTTCAGGTCGTCCAGCCGGACGTCGGCGGGGCGCCGCAGCAGGGTGCGGCGCAGGATCGGCCCGATGTACTTGAACAGATCCGGGATGCCGATCAGGTCCGACATGATGTAGTACCCGTCGAACCGCAGCGTCGGCAGCAACTGCTGCATCATCTCAAGATTGACGTAAAGGACGGCGGCGAGCAGCGGCTCGAATCCCGTCTGCAGGTACAGCAGGGTCAACGCGACGACGAAGATGGCGTTGAAGTAGACGCCCGCGAGGTCGGTGCGGAGCCGCCCCGCCCGCCCGAGCCGGTACGACTCGGTGATGTCGGTGTAGAAGGCGGGCCACACGAGATAGATGCCGCAGCCCATGACGCCCGGACGGACGCCGCCGTACCGGCAGGCCGTGGCGTGCCCGATCTCGTGGAACGCGCACGACGCGATTCCGAGGGCCATGACCAGCAGGATGCTGACCGGGGTGAGGATCGCGAACGACAGCGCGTCCGCGATCGACCGGGAGGTGAGGATCCACCCCTCGCTGACCACGAACGCGGCGATCATGAGGACCATCACCGGGGGGCGGAACAGCCAGGAGAACAGGCCGCCGAGCACCCACGTCACCGACTCGGGGAACACGGCGAGTTTGAACTTCAGCCCCAGGAACGGGTCGGCCCTGACGACGGGCGGCGCGGAGCCGTCGCTGTAGGTGGTGACGCCGAGCGGGGCGAGCTTGCGGTCCACCAGATAGACGATCTGCTCGGCGGACAGCCTCGCGCCGGCCTCCTGGCTGACGGCGTCGGCGACGGTGTCGAGCGCTGTGACGGTGTCCTGCGTTGCGGTCAGGTCCCGGTGCTCGTGCAGCGTCCTGACGACCAGGAACAGCAGCGGCGGCAGCCGGACGAGCTGCCGGTTGGGCAGGCAGACGAGCTGCGGCGGTTCGCGGTAGCCGGAGTTCTTGAACTCGCCGACGAGCTCGGCGCCCTCGACGAGGGAGGGCAGGGTGAGGGCGGCGGGCGCGGTCATGAGTCGTGGGTGATCACCACGGCGGGCACGCACGTCATCGTGGAGTGCGGCGCCTCGGCGAGCAGGCCGGTACCGAGCAGCCCGGTGGTGCCGGCGGACTGCGTCGCCTGGCAGGCGTAGTACACCTCGGACTGGCCGTCGTGGCCGCGGTGTCCGCCGCCCATGACGGCGGACAGCAGGAGCCGCCGCGGCAGGACCTCCGCGGTCAGCCGGTCGAGCTCCGCGTAGGTGAGGTGTCGTGGGTTGGAAGCGCTCATTTGTTCGCTTTCACGTTTGGTGGAAGGGGGAAGGGCTGGCGAGAGACCGCCAGCCCTTCCGATCACGGGCCGAAGCCCGCGGTTACATGCGCTCGGCTCAGTGGCCGGAGATCGCGGTGCTCGGCGTGCAGGTGAGCGAGCTGGCGTCGTTCTGCGCGTGCAGACCGATGAGCTGCAGCAGGCCGCTGTCGGCGCGGGTCTGCTGGCTCTGGCAGGTGCTCACGACCGCGGTGGTGCCGTCGCCGTGGCCGCCGCCGTGGTTCAGGTTGAGGTTGTCGTTGTCGTTGCCGCCGTTGGCCACGAGCAGGGTGGACAGCACGGCGCGCTCCGGCAGAACCTCGCCGGCCAGCTTGTCCAGTTCGGTGTAGCTGAAGGACTTCATGTGGTTCCTTTTCTTCCTTGTCACGCCCGGATCTCAAGGTGGATACCGGATGTCCCTTCCCCCGCTCCAGGTCGAAGCGAGGTAGCTCTACGTATAGCAGATGTGACGGACCGTGGCCAAGTGTGGGTTGATCAGCGGTTCCTTCGCGCCGCATCCGCCGGGCCCTCCACCGGGGGCCTCCGCCGGGGCCCGGACGCATGAGCGGCCCCTGCTGGGTAGGAGGGCTACGTCCGCGCTGATCAGGAGGAGAGCATGGCCGGCAACAGCTTCAGCATCGACGTCGCGGCGATCCGGGACCGGGCCCGCCAGAAGATGACCGACGGCCCGGTGACCGAGGGCTACCGCAGGAGCGCCGAGGAGGTCATCGGCGTCCTCAACGACGTCCTCGCAACCGAGATCGTCTGCTGGATGCGGTACTCGCGGCACGCGATCAGCGCGACTGGGATCGACCGCGCGCAGGTCGCGGCGGAGTTCGGCGAGCACGCGGACGAGGAGCGCGACCACGCGATGCGCGCCGCGGAGCGCATCAGCCAGCTCGGCGGCGACCCCGACTTCGACCCGAAGACGATCGCCGAACGCGCCCACACCACCTACGAGACCTTCGACGACAACGACCTGAAGGGCATGCTCCGGGAGAACCTCGTCGCCGAACGGATCGTCATCGAGTCCTACCAGGAGATCATCCGGTGGCTCGGCGACGGCGACGTCACCACGCGCCGGCTGATGGAGCAGATCCTCGCCGAGGAGGAAGAGCACGCCGACGACCTCATGGACCTGCTGGGGAACTGACATGGAGTTCGGATACACGCTGCTCTGCGAGCAGACACCGCCCAAACAGCTCGTCACCGACCTCGTCGAGGCGGAGGAGGCCGGGTTCGGCTACTCGGTCATCTCCGACCACTACTTCCCGTGGCTGGAGAGCCAGGGCCACTCCGCCTACGCCTGGTCGGTGCTCGGCGCGCTCGCGCAGGCCACCCACCGCATCCCGCTGATGACGTTCGTGACCTGCCCGATCATGCGGTACCACCCGGCCGTGGTGGCGCAGAAGGCGGCCACGATGGGCGTGCTGTCGGACGGCCGGTTCACGCTCGGCCTCGGCTCGGGGGAGAACCTCAACGAGCACGTCGTCGGGCGCGGCTGGCCGTCGGTGGACGTCCGGCACGAGATGTTCACCGAGGCCGTCGAGATCATCCGCGCGCTGTTCTCCGGCGACTACGTCAACTACCGGGGCCGGCACTTCGGCGTCGACTCCGCGAAGCTGTACGACCTGCCGTCCGAGCCCGTCCGGATCGGCATGGCCGCCTACGGCACGCGCGCCGGGCGGCTCGCCGCCGAGCACGCCGACCTGCTCATCTCCGACCAGCCCGTCGCGGACACCGTCGGCGTCTTCCGGGACGGCGGCGGAGCCGGGAAGCCCGTCTACGGGCAGATCTCCGTCTCGTACGGCGACGACCACGACGAGTGCAAGGAACGCGCGCACCGGGTCTGGAAGTTCTCCGCGTCGGCGTGGAAGGTGATGGCGGAGCTTCCCGGGCCGGTGAACTTCGAGGCCGCGACGAAGACCGTCCGCCCCGACGACGTCGCCGAGTCCGTCCCGTGCGGGAACAACGTGGAGGACTACCTCCGGGCCGTCCAGCAGTGGGCGGACGCGGGCTTCACCCACATCTCGTTCTGCCAGTCCGGGCCGGACCACCAGAAGGACTTCCGGACGTGGGCCGAGGCGGATCTGCTCCCCGCCCTCCGCGAACGCTTCGGCTGACACCGCCGGCGTCATCGCAGTGTCACTGGCCGACTACACACGGGGTGGGGTGGGAAGGGTTCTGCGCGTATCTTTCTGAGGCGCGGAGGCGTTGGCCGTATGAGTGAGATCTCGGCGCTGCCCAGCACGGTCGTCCGGTGTGGTGACAAGCGGTATCCGGCGCTGAGCCGCGGGTTCAACCAGCGGTGGATCGCCGAGCCGGAGTACGTGCGGCTGGTGCGGACGCCCGAGGAGGCGCGGGCCGCGCTCGCCGAGGCGGTGCGCGAGAAGCCGGCGGACCCGGCCCGGACGCGGATCACCGTGAAGTCCGGCGGGCACTGCTACGAGGACTTCGTCTGCGGCGACGACGTGCGGGTGATCCTGGACGTCAGCCCGATGTGCGGCGTGTTCTATGACAGCGCGATGCGGGCGTACTGCATGGAGGCCGGGGCGACGAACCGGCACGTCTACAACCATCTGTATCCGGTCAGCGGCAAGGCGCTGCCGGGTGGTTCGTGCTACTCGGTGGGGCTCGGCGGCCACGTTCCGGCGGGCGGGTTCGGGCTGCTGTCGCGGCAGCACGGGCTCACCGTCGACTACCTCTATGCGGTCGAGGTCGCGGTCGTCGACAAGCACGGGAACGTCAAGCTCGTGGTGGCGAAACGCGACTCCAGGGACCAGGTGCTCCGCGACCTGTGGTGGGCGCACACCGGAGGCGGTGGCGGGAACTTCGGGCTCGTCACCCGGTTCTGGTTCCGGGGGCTGCCGCAGCCGCCGGAACACGTCCTGCTGTCCGGGCTGGCGTGGGACTGGAAGGACTTCACCAAGGACGAGTTCGCCACGCTCGTGAGGTCCTACGGGGAGTACTTCCGCGACCACCAGAATCCGTCCACCGCGGCCGGGAAACTGTTCGCGATGCTGAATCTCAACCACGTCAGCAACGAGCAGATCGGGCTCCTCGCGCAGGTGGACGCCGACGACCCGGACGGGCCGCAGGCGATGACCGACTTCGTCGCCGCGCTCGACGGGCGGATCGGCCCGGCGGCGACGAGGATGCGGTCGGCGATGGGCGAGCACTTCGTGCACATGGACATTCCGCGCGCGATGCCGTGGCTGACCGCGACCCAGGCGCTGAACTCCGGCGGCGAGATCCGCTGCGGAAAGTACAAGTCCGCCTACCTGCGGAAACCGTTCACCGATCAGCAGATCAATGCGATGTGGGCGTATCTCGGCAAAGAGAAGTACACCGACTACGTGAACAAACAGGCGCTCATCCAGGTCGACTCGTACGGCGGCGCCGTCAACAAGCCGCTGCGTCAGACGGCGTCGCGGCAGCGCGATTCCATTCTGAAACTGCAGTACCAGGTGTACTGGACGCGGAATGACGCCCACGAGGACACGCACATCGCCTGGATCCGCGACATCTACAAGGCGACGTTCGCCGCGACCGGCGGAGTGCCCGTCGCGGACGGCGACACCACGGACGGCTGCTACATCGGCTATCCCGACGCCGATCTGAACGACGGACGCTGGAACGGGTCCGGCCAGTCGTGGGAGACCCTCTATTACAAGGACGCCTACGCGAAACTCCAGGAGGTCAAACGGCACTGGGACCCGCGCGATGTGTTCCGGCACGCCCAGTCGATCCGTTCCGGGAAGGCGAAAAAGTAGTACGGGTCCGGTAGCGCAGAGTCACGGATCATCTCGCCTTTATTGCATTCGATGCCAATACTTGCGGGTGTGACGTCCGGGACAGTAGTTTCGTCGGGCGAACGGAGCGTCGGGCCGGGGCGGCCCGGGCGGCTGGGGAGTCCATGAAAAAGCGTACCGACCGGAAGATCGCCATCTTCGGATCCGCGGCGGCGGCCGTGCTCCTGCCCGCCGTCATGGTCGGGCTCGCGCAGGCGGGCGTGGGCGTGCCGAAGGGCAGGTCGGAGGCTTCCGGCAACTCCAAGCCGATCCCCTCGTTCGGCCCCGCGACGCAGCCGTCGGCGCCCGGCGCGACGTCCGCGTCGCCGACGAAGTCGCCGAGCGCGGCGAAGCTCCCGAACGTCCCGCTGAACAGCAACCCGTTCGGCACGGGCGGGTCGCCGAGCTCCACCGACCCCGACACCGACACCGGCAGCCACGGCAAGAAGCCGCACATGCCCGGCGGTGGCGTGTCCGGCAAGTACGCCAAGGCGCCGGACGGCGCCGCCATCACCGGCGTCAAGAAGGTCGGCTCGCGGATCTTCGACGTGACGATCGCCTCGCCGGCGCTGGGCGCGGCGGTGAAGACCCGGGTGATGGTGCCGAAGAGCTGGAAGTCCAACACCAGCAAGACGTGGCCGACCGTGTACGCCTACCACGGCGGCAACAACAACTACACGTCCTGGACGAAGGACTCGAACATCGAGCAGGTCGCCGGCCCGTACAACGCGATGGTCGTGATGCCCGAGGGCGGCTCCAACGGGTCGTACACCGACTGGTACAACGGCGGGAAGGGCGGCATCCCCGAGTGGGAGACCTTCCACATCCGCGAGGTCATCCCGCTGATGGAGCGCAACTTCCACGCGGGATCGGTGCGCGCCGCGATCGGCCTGTCGTCCGGCGGGCAGGGCGCCATCACCTACGCCGAACGGCACCGCCTGTTCAAGTACGCCGCGTCCTACAGCGGCGCCCTCAACATCACCGCCCCCGGCATGCCGCTCATCCTGACCTCGGTGAACCGGCAGGCGGGCACCGCCATCTGGGGCGACCCGATCACCGCGCGCGGGAACTGGCGGGCGCACGACGCGACCGTCATGGTGTCCAAGCTGAAGGGCATCGGCGTCTACGTCTCGTCCGGCAACGGTCAGCCCGGCCCCTACGACAACCCGAACACCCCGCCGCAGGACGCGGGACGCATCGGCGAGATGCTGGCCGGGACGATGAACGACAACTTCGTCGCGGCCGCGAAGAGGGCGGGCGTCCCGGTCACGTCCCACCTGTACGGGCCCGGCATGCACAACTGGAAGTACTGGCGCGTCGAGCTGTCCCGCAGCTGGCCCGCCATCGCCAAGGCCATCGGCGCCCGCAAGTCCTGACCCGGCGCCGTCGCGGGCGCCCGGTAGCGTGACCGGGGATGAAGGGATTCGCGCGGCGGGAGTTCCAGCTCGTGCTGCTCCGCCGGATGGCCGACTACCAGCCGGGTCTCGTCGAGGACGCGATGCGGTCGCTCGGTGCGTCCCGCACGGAGATGCGGAGCGTCAACGCGCGCTGGCAGCGCATCGTGCGGTCCCGGACGTTCCCGCGGGGACGGCGCCGTTACGAGACCGTCCTCGGCCCGCCCGCCGCCGTCGAGGAGCGGCCGATCGGTGACGTCGCCTGCGAGGTGGCGTGGTGGCCGCCGCTGCCGCTCTGGCCCGGCCTGCGCTTCGAGATCATGATGGGGCCGGACGGCGCGGTCCTGCACGAGTGGCTCGTCCGGGACGACGGCGTCCCCGTGCCGCGGTTGGAGAGCGTCCACGACCTCGTCCCCTGGTCCTGCGTCGTCGGGGACGTCGACGAGCGGTTCGGCGCCGTCGCGCACCAGGACGACGGCGAGGTGCCGAGCCGCTGGCACGCGACTCTCACCGGGCCGGACGGGGCCGCCTGCACCGCCCATTTCGTCTGGGGTCTCCTGCAGACCGTGGTGAGCGTCCGCGCAGGTCGAACGTTTGGGTGATCTTGGTGATTTGCGTGGCCGTAGATTGCGTCCGCGTCCTTAGCGTGGTGGTATGCGAGCTTCGAGGATCCGGCGATGCCCGAGGTGACCGCACACGCCCCCGGCTACCCGACATGGGCCGAACTGGCCAGCCCTGACGTGCGCGCGTCCAAGCGCTTCTACTGCGAAGTGTTCGGCTGGTACGCCTACACGCTGACCGGTTCGCTCGGCGAGTACTACGTCTTCACCCTGCGGGACGTCGGGGGCCCGGCGGTCGCCGGCATGCAGCCGCTCGCGGACGACTCCATGCAGCCGACCTGGACCTGCTACTTCCGGACCGACGACATGGAGGCCACGCTGGAGACCGTGCGCGCGATGGGGGGCCAGGAGCTGAGCGAACCCACCGACGCCGCCAACCTCGGGCGGATGGCCCACTGCTGCGACCCGGAGGGCGCCGACTTCGCGCTCTGGCTGCCGTACGACTTCCAGGGCGCCGATGTCGTCGACGAACCGTCCGCCATGTGCTGGGTCGAACTCGCAGCCCACGACATCGAGGGCGCCCGCCGCTTCTACGGCGCCGTCTTCGGCTGGAAGGCCGTGGACCGCTCCTACTACACGCCCACGTACACCAACTGGAAGATCGGTGACTGGACCGTGGCGGGCATGGTCCCCCTGGAGGAGTTGGGGTCGGCCGACTTCGAGGCCCACTGGGTGCCGTTCTTCTGGGTGTCCGACTGCGATGCCACCGCGGCGCGGGCCGCGGACCTGGGAGCGCGCATCCATTTTCCGCCGACCGACATCAAACCCGGCCGGTTCGCCGTCATGACCGACCCCGCCGGAGCACGCCTCGGCATCGTCACCCCGGTGCGTGAAGCCGGCCGAGGAGCATCAGGACGAGCTCGTCGATGACCTCGTCGAGGGTCGCGTCGACCCAGCCGGCGCTCCAGTCGTGCAGTAGTCCGTTGATGCTGCCGATGAACGCGGTGGCGGCGATCCGGTAGTCGCGGTCGGCGATCTCGCCGCGCCCGGCGGCGGCGGCCGCCTCGGCGCAGATGAACTCGACCCACCGGGCGCGGCGGGTGAGCCGCTGCCGGTCCATCCGCGGGCTGACGCCGACGATCTCGACGAACGCGATCCGGATCCGGGCCCGGTCGCCGGTGATGCTGGCGGCGTAGGCGCGGAAGAGGCGGGCCGTGCGCTCGGCCAGGCCGAGGCCCTCGACGGACGGGAGCGCGGCGACGACGTCGCGTTCGGCCGCGTCGTTGACCTCCAGGTGCAGCTCGGCGAGCAGGTCCTCCAGGGTGCTGAACTCCTCGTAGAACTGGCGGGTGGACAGCCCCGCCGCCTCGCTCAGCGCGGCCACGGTGGTGCCCCGGTAGCCGGGTCCGCGGCCGAACATCTCCAGCCCGGCGTCCAGGAACCGGCGGCGGCGCTCGGCGCGCCGCTCGGCCGCGGACCGGCCGCCGTACCTGCCGGTCGGTGTCGCGCGCCTGCCCGCCACGTCGTTCCCTCCGCTCGCCCGGACGGCATTTTCCCGCAACTGGGCCTTGTGCCGCACACCACCCTGGCTTACTGTCCAGTAACCACAAGGTTGAACACGGCCGTTTTCAAACTGGAGACCCCACCCCCAGGAGGACGACATGCCTTCCAGAAGTCTCCGGAGGCGTACCGCGCTGCTCGGCTGCGCCGTCCTGGCGGCGACCGCGATGACCGCGATGACCGGTGCCGTGCCCGCCAAGGCCGCCGCGCTCCGGGACGTCATGGCCGTCGGCAACGGCCAGGGCGGCACCGTCAGCTTCATCGACACCGGCACCTACGCGAACCTCGGCTCCATCAACGTCGTCCCCGACCTGCAGGAACGCCTGGACGCGATGACGCCCGCCGAGCGCATCGGCTACGAGGCCGTCAACGCCGCGCAGGGCTACCGCAAGCTCGTCGACGACATGGCCGTGTCACCGGACGGCGCCACCATCTACGTGTCCAGGGGCGCGCTGTCGGACGCCGTCGCGTTCGACATCGCCACGAAGCGGATGCTGTGGCGGCACAAGACCGAGGGGTTCAAGGCCGACCACGCCGCCCTCTCCCCGGACGGGAAACGGTTCGTCGTCAGCGCCACCACCGCGAGCAAGGCCGAGGTCATCGACACCGCCACCGGGTCGCTGGAAGCGAGTTTCGCCACCGGCACGTACCCGCACGCCAACGACTACTCGCCGGACGGCCGGATCCTCTACAACTCCAGCATCGGCATCACCTCTCTACCGAAACTCCTCAACGCGCTGAAAGGGTCGAAGGCCGTGACGGCGGTGGACGCGGCGACCTTCAAGCCGCTGCGCACCTACACCTTCGACTACGGGATCCGCCCGGCGGTGTTCACGCGCGACAACAAGACGATGTACGCGCAGCTGTCCTACCTCAACGGATTCATCGAGTACGACCTGACCGCGGGGAAGACCACACGGACGGTGCAGATGCCGTTCAGCGACAAGGCCGCCAAGATGAAGCCGGACGACTACCCGCAGAACTCCGCGCACCACGGCATGGCCATGAACGCCGACGAGACCAAGCTGTGCATGGCGGGGACGATCGACGACTACGTCTCCATCGTGTCCCGTCCCGGCCTGACCACGGACGGCACCGTCCACTACGCCACCGACGCCCTGCCGTACTGGACGCAGACGAGCCCGAACGGCCACGACTGCTTCGTCTCGCTGGCCGAGGACGACCAGATCTCCGTGATCGACTACCGGACGGCCAAGGAGGTCGCCCGCATCGACGTCGGCCGCTTCCCGCAACGGGAACGCGCCGCCAAGCTCACCCCCACGGCCGTGGCTTCGCTAGACCCCGCCAAGGGGTAACCACCCCGCCAAGGAGTAACCCCCCGGACCGGCCACCGCGCGGCTCGTCACATCCCCCGCCGAGCCGCGCGGTGGCTTCCGTGTTCGACGCCCGCACCCGCCGCCCTAATGTTTGCAGAATTGTTGACAATTTGGGTTACAAGGCTGGAGGGTGGGGCCATGAGTACTTCTGCCCCGCCCAGCCCCCTGCTCGTCGTGAGCGCCCATGCGGGCGACTTCGTGTGGCGCGCCGCCGGCGCGATCGCCCTGGCAGCCTCGCGCGGTGACCGGGCGAAGGTCGTGTGCCTGAGCTACGGCGAGCGCGGCGAGTCGGCCCGCGCCTGGCGGGAGGGCAGGGGCCTGGAGGAGATCAAGGAGCTGCGGCGGGGCGAGGCGGAGGCCGCGGCGGCGGAACTGGGCGCCGAGATCGAGTTCCTGGACGCCGGTGACTACCCCCTGCGCGAGACGCCCGAGCTGGTCGACCGTCTCGTCCGGGTGTACCGGGAGTTCGAGCCGGCCGTCGTCCTGACGCACACGCTCGCCGACCCGTACAACGGCGACCATCCGGCCGCCGCGCGGATGGCGTTGCAGGCGAGGGTGCTCGCACAGGCCATCGGGTACGAGGCGCCGGGCGAGCCGCTGGGCGCCCCGCCGGTGTTCTTCTTCGAGCCGCACCAGCCGGAGCAGTGCGACTTCAAACCGGACGTCCTGCTGGACATCACGCCGGTGTTCGAGCGCAAGCGCAAGGCGATGGAGCGCCTTCCGGCGCAGGTGCACATGTGGGACTACTACACCGATCTGGCGAAGCGGCGGGGCGTCCAGCTGAAGCGGAACGCGGGCCCGAACCTGGGCCTGCCGCACGACACGATGGCCGAGGCGTACGTCCGGCTGTACCCGCAGACGACGGGGGTGCTGGCGTGAGGACGGTCGTCGTCACGAACCCTCCGCGGGCCGAGGCCGCCGCGCTGGACGAGCTGGGCGCGTACGGGGTCGCGACCGTCCACGAGGCGACCGGACGCACGGGGTATCTCGGCCCGTCCCTGCGCCCGGTGCAGACGGGGACGCGGATCGCCGGCTCCGCCGTGACGGTGCTGTCCTGGCCGGGCGACAACCTGATGATCCACGTCGCGGTCGAGCAGTGCCGTCCGGGCGACGTGCTGGTGGTGACGACCACGTCGCCGTCCACCGACGGGATGTTCGGCGAGCTGTTCGCGACCGCGCTGCAGTACCGGGGAGTGCGCGGGCTCGTCATCGACGCCGGGGTGCGGGACGTCGCCGACCTGCGCGCGATGGGCTTCCCCGTGTGGTCGGCGGCCGTCAGCGCGCAGGGGACGGTGAAGGCGACACCGGGCGCGGTGAACGTCCCGGTGACGATCGGCGGGCAGCTGATCCGGCCGGGCGACGCGATCCTCGCCGACGAGGACGGGGTGATGTGCGTCCCGCGCGCGTCGGTCCGGGAGGCCGCCGGCGCCGCCCGCGCCCGCGAGGAGAAGGAGGCCGCCACCCGGGCGGCGTTCCGGAAGGGCGAACTCGGCCTCGACCGGTACGGGCTGCGGGACCGGCTGCCCGGGATGGGCATCGAGTACGTCGAGTACGGCGAGTACGACGCGTGAACGGCGTGCGCTGCATGCTGATGCGCGGCGGGACGTCCAAGGGGGCCTACTTCCTGGCCGGGGACCTGCCGTCCGCCGCCACCGAGCGCGACGGCCTGCTGCTGCGGATAATGGGCAGCCCGGACCCCCGGCAGATCGACGGGATCGGCGGGGCGCACCCGCTGACGAGCAAGGTCGCGGTCGTGTCGGCGAGCGCCGACGGCGCCTCCGACATCGACTACCTGTTCCTGCAGCTCGGCGTGGAGGAGGCGACGGTCTCCGACCGGCAGAACTGCGGGAACCTGCTCGCGGGCGTCGGCCCGTTCGCGGTCGAGCGCGGCCTGGTCGCGGCGAAGCCGGACGAGACGAGCGTCCGGATCAGGATGCTCAACTCCGGAGGCGTCGCGACCGCGACGTTCCCGACGCCCGGGGGAGCCGTCGGCTACGAGGGCGCCACCGAGATCTCCGGGGTGCCCGGCACGGCCGCACGGATCGACCTCGACTTGGCGGGGACGGAAGGGGCGTCCTGCGGGGCGCTGCTGCCCACCGGGCGTCTCCGCGATGTGATCGACGGCGTCGAGGTCACGTGCGTCGACAACGGGATGCCGGTCGTGGTCGCCGCCGCGTCCTCGTTCGGCGTCACCGGGTACGAGACCGACCTGTCCCATCTGCGGGACAGGATCCGGTCGCTGCGGCTCCAGGCCGGTGAGCTGATGGGCCTCGGCGACGTCTCGGCGTCCTCGGTGCCCAAGACGACGCTGGTCGCGCCGCCCCGCGGCGGCGGGACGCTCTGCACCCGCACCTTCATCCCGCTGCGCATGCACACCTCGATCGGCGTGCTCGGCGCCGTCACCGTCGCTACCGCCGCGCTGATCGGCGGCGCCGTCGGCCACGACCTCGCCGAGCTTCCGCCGCCCGGCGCGCCGATGAGCATCGAGCACCCCACCGGACGACTCGACGTGGCGGTCGAGCTCGACGGCACGACCGTCCGGCGCGCCGGAGTCGTCCGGACGGCCCGCAAACTCTTCGACGGCACCGTCTTCCCCCGGAGTTCCCTGTGACCATCAAGCACGAGATCGCGCACGTCGGGCACGTCGAGCTGCTGACACCCGAACCGGACCGGAGCCTGTGGTTCTTCACCCGCGTCATGGGCCTCACCGAGGTCGGCGCCGAGGGCGACTCGGTGTACCTGCGGACGTGGGACGACTACGAGCACCACACCCTCAAGCTCACCGCGCACAGCACGTCCGGAATCCGCCGGACCGGCCTGCGCGCGTCCTCGCAGGAGGCGCTGGACCGGCGCGTCGCGGCGATCGAGGCGGCCGGGCTCGGCATCGGCTGGCGGGACGGCGACCCCGGCATCGGCCCGACCTACGTCTTCCGCGACCCCGACGGACACGAGCTGGAGATCTACTGGGAGTCGGAGTGGTACCAGGCGCCGCCCGAGCTGGCGCCGGCCCTGAAGAACCAGGCACAGGCTTACCCGGCGCTCGGCGTCTGCGTCCGCCGCCTCGACCACGTCAACTTCCTGGCCGCCGAGGTCGAGCCCAGCACCGATCTCCTGCGGGACGTCCTGGGCGGGCACCCCACCGAGCAGATCCGGCTGGACGACGGCATCATCGCCGGGCGCTGGGTCACCTTCACCAACAAGTCCTACGACCTCGTCTACACCCGCGACCGGACGCGCAGCAACGGCCGCCTGCACCACATCGCGTTCGCCACCGACACCCGTGAGGACATCCTCCGCGCCGCCGACATCTTCCTCGACAACGGCGTCTTCATCGAGACGGGACCGCACAAGCACGCCATCCAGCAGACGTTCTTCCTCTACGTCTACGAGCCGGGCGGCAACCGCGTCGAGCTGTGCAACCCGTGCGCCCGGCTGGTCCTCGCGCCCGACTGGAAGACGATCACCTGGACGGAGGCGGAACGCGCCAAGGGGCAGGCATGGGGGCTGAGGACCATCGAGTCGTTCCACACCCACGGAACCCCGCCGGTCGGCTGACAGGTCAGCCGGAGAGGCGCCTCAGCAGGTCGCGGCTGGCGGCGGCCATCGCCGGCGGGACGTCCAGCTCGTCCAGCATGGTCGCCGCCGCCTCCATCTCGGCGGCGCGGCGGACGGCGTGCTTGTACGTCCCGCCGACGAGCCGGTCCACGGTGTGCTCACCGGCCGCAGCCAGCTCGGCGACGATGTTCTCGCGCAGCCAGTCCTCGCAGCCCGCCGCCCGCGCGGCCTCCAGCGCCTCTACCACCGAGCCGGCCAGCCCTTTGAAGAACACGCTGCGGAGCAGTTTGCGTCCGGCGGCCACGCCGGCCTCCGCGTCCAGCACGTCGATCTCCGCACCGGACGGGGTGAGGATCGCGGCGACGTCGCGGGCGCCCTCCCCGCAGGCGAGCATCGGCGTGCGCAGCCCGCGGCCCGGCACCGGCGCCATGATCGCCACGTCCGCGAACCGGACGCCGCCCTGCCCCGCGATCGCGTCCAGCTCCCGTTTCAACCCCGGCGACCCGGTGTTCAGATCGGCCCACACGACGCCGTCCCCGACCCCGCCGATCCCGGCCTTCAGCGCCGCAACCGCGTCGTGCGCGCTGTTGACGCTGAGCACGAGACCGGCGCCGTCCGCGGCCTCCGCCTCGCTCCCGGCCTGGACCATCCCGCCGGACGCCGCGACGGCCGGATCGTATCCGCGCACCACCGCTCCCGCCGCGACGAGGTCGCGCGCGATCGCGCCGCCCGCCTCACCGAGCCCCAGTACGGCGACAACCGCCATATCGTCCCTCCTCCGCGACCGGGATGCCCCTGCCACGGGCTACCCTAGATCAGCGACAAAATTGGCGACAATCTGGGGGAGTCTGTGAGCGACGTGGTGGCCGGGATCCGGGAGGCGATCCTGACCGGCGAGTTCGTCCCGAACCAGCGGCTGATCGAGGCCGACCTGTCCGAGCGGTTCGGCGCGAGCCGCGCCGGGGTCCGCGCGGCCATCGTCGAACTGGCCAACGAGGGCCTCATCGAGCGCGTCCAGAACCGCGGCGCGCGCGTCCGCGCCGTCTCGCTCACGGAGGCCGTCGAGATCTCCGAGGTCCGGATGGTGATCGAGGGCCTGTGCGCCGCCAAGGCCGCCGAGCGCGCCACCCCGTCCGACATCGCCGGCCTCCAGGCGATCGGCGAGGAGATGCGCGCCGCCGTCTCCTCCGGCGACGTCATGGGGTACTCCCGGCTGAACGAGCGCCTCCACGGCCGCGTCCGCGAGATCAGCGGTCAGGGGACCGCCTCCGGCGTCCTCGAACGCCTGCGCGCCCAGAACGTCCGCCACCAGTTCCGGCTGGCCATGCACCCGGGCCGCCCCCAGGTCTCCCTCCCGCAGCACCTGGAGATCATCGACGCCATAGCGGCGCACGACCCGCCCGCCGCCGAACGGGCCGCCCGGGCCCACCTCCAGAGCGTCATCCGGACCCTCCGCGAGATCGCCACGTAGCCGGAAAACCCGTCGCGGTCCTCCCCTTCCCCCCGTTACCGTCACCTTGCCGTTAAGGGACGATCTTGTCCGGCGGCGGTCGTCATCAGAGAGATGAGGAGGATCCCCGATGACAACCTCGACCCTTGCACTGACCAAGGTCCGCAACATCGGGATCATGGCGCACATCGACGCCGGTAAGACGACGACCGCCGAGCGGATCCTCTTCTTCACCGGTGTGTCGCACCGGATCGGCGAGGTGCACGACGGGAACACCGCGCTCGACTACACCAAGCAGGAACGCGACCGGGGCATCACCATCACGTCGGCCGCCACGACATGCCATTGGGCCGTCAACGGCGCCGAGCACACGATCAATCTGATCGATACGCCGGGGCACGTCGACTTCACCATCGAGGTCGAGCGGTGCCTGCGGGTGCTCGACGGGGCCGTGGCCGTGTTCGACGGTGTCGCGGGCGTCGAGCCGCAGTCGGAGACGGTGTGGCGGCAGGCCGACCGTTACGGCGTGCCGCGGATCTGCTTCGTGAACAAGCTCGACCGGGCCGGCGCCGACTTCCTGCGGTGCGTGGACATGATCCGGGAACGGCTCGGGGCCGTTCCGCTGGTGACGCAGCTGCCGATCGGGGCCGAGGCCGGGTTCGCGGGCGTCGTCGACCTCGTGTCCGGGCGCGCGCACGTCTGGTCGGACGACCGCTACGCGGTCACGGACGTCCCGTCCGGCATGGCCGAGGACGTCCGCCGATGGCGGGCCGCGCTCGTCGAGACGGTCGCCGAGCACGACGAGGAGGTCATGGAGCTGTACCTGGGCGGTGCGGAGCCGTCGCAGGAGCAGCTGCACGCGGCGATCCGGCGGCTCACGGTCGCGTCCGCCGTCACCCCGGTGCTCTGCGGCAGCGCGTTCAAGAACAAGGGCGTCCAGCCCTTGCTGGACGCGGTCGTGCGGTACCTGCCGTCGCCGCTGGACGTCGCCGACGTGCGGGACGACGCGCCGCTGGCCGCGCTCGCGTTCAAGATCATGAGCGAACGGCATCTGGGCCGGCTCACCTTCGTCCGGATCTACTCCGGGCGGCTGGAGTCGGGCGCGCCGGTGCTGAACAGCGTCAAGTCGAGGAAGGAGCGGATCGGCAAGATCTATCGCATCCACGCGGACACGCGGGAGGAGATCGAGTCGGCGGGCGCGGGCGACATCGTCGCCGTCATGGGCCTGAAGCAGACCACCACCGGCGAGACGCTGTGCGACGACGCCCATCCCGTGATCCTGGAGTCCATGGACTTCCCGGCCCCGGTCATCGAGGTCGCGATCGAGCCGAGGTCCAAGGGCGACATGGAGAAGCTGAGCGTCGCCATCCAGCGGCTCTCGGAGGAGGACCCGTCGTTCCAGGTCCACGACGAGAACGGGCAGACCGTCATCGGCGGCATGGGCGAACTCCACCTGGAGATCCTCATCGACCGGATGAAGGAGGAGTTCCGCGTCGAGGCGAACGTCGGCCGGCCGCGCGTCGCCTACCGGGAGACGGTCCGGTCGGCGGTGGAGCGGGTCGACGTCACGCACCGCAAGCAGACCGGAGGCAAGGGCCAGTTCGCGAAGGTTCAGATCTCCCTCGAACCCATCGAGGACGGGTACGAGTTCGTCAACCGGGTCACCGGCGGGCGGATCCCGAAGGAGTTCATCCCGTCCGTGGACGCGGGCTGCCAGGAGGCGATGCAGACCGGCGTCCTCGCCGGGCACGAGATGACGGGCGTACGGGTCACCCTGCTGGACGGTGACTTCCACCCCATCGACTCGTCCGAGCTCGCCTTCAAGATCGCCGGCTCGCTGGCGTTCCGGGAGGCGGTCCGCCGCGCGTCCCCGGTGCTGCTCGAACCGGTGATGACCGTCGAGGTCACCACCCCCGAGGAGTACCTCGGCTCGGTGATCGGCGATCTGAACGCCCGCCGGGGCCGGATCGAGGGGACGGGCGAACGCGCGGGCGCGTGGATCGTCCAGGCCCTCGTCCCGCTGTCGGAGATGTTCGGCTATGTCGGGCACCTCCGCGGCATGACGTCCGGCCGCGGCGTCTTCACCATGCAGTTCGCCGCCTACGCGGAGGTCCCGGCGCAGGTCGCCGAGAAGATCATCGCCGCGGGCTGATCGGGGGTACCGGGGCCGCATGACACCGTGCGGCCCCGGTCAGCTCCAGATGGTCACGTAGACCGGCGGCCGGAAGCGGGACGGGGGAACACCCGAGCCGGGGGAGCGCATGATGTGCAGCGCCTCGGCGGTCGCCAGGAACCGGCGGAACGCGCCCGCCAGCGGCGGGCGCCGGTCGGGGGCGAGCGTCGTGGCGTGCCAGCCGATCTCCACCGGGGTCACCGGGGTGGAGATGACGCGCAGCTCGCCGCGCTGGACGCGGGGCGCCACCAGGTGGGCGAGCGCGATCGCCAGCCCGTCGCCGTCGGCGGCGGCCGCCCACGCCGCGGTCTGGTTGGGGTAGACGCGGATCCGGTCCTCCGGGACCTTCAGGCGGCGCAGCAGCGCCGCGGTCTCGCTGGACGGGTCGGTGCCGGACGGGTCGACCAGCCACAACGGGTGCGGCGCGGGAGCGGTGCCCACGGCGACGAGCCCGGCGCGGAAGACCGGCTCGCTGACGAGACCCTGGTCGCCGGAGATCCGGGGGCCGAGCGCGACGTCGGCGAGGCGGTTGTGCAGCAGGACGGGCATCTCCCGTCCGGACACCACGCCCGCGCTGCCGTCGACCTTGCGCGCCGAACGGGCCGCGAACGCGTCCAGCAGGGGGGTCGCGACGAACTCGGCGATGGCGGGGACGGCCACGACGCGCAGCGCCTCGGGCGCGCCCCGCGCCGCGCGGACGGCGCTCTCGGCCTCCGCGCCGAGCACCACCATCTGCGACGCGATCGGGAGGAGGCGGGCGCCGCCCTCGGTCAGCGTCATCCCGTCCGGCCCCCGGACGAGCAGCGGGTCGCCCAGATGCCGCCGCAGCGCGGTGAGCGCCTGCGACACGGCGGGCTCGCTCACGTTCAGGGCGCGCGCCGCCTCCTTCACCGACCCGAGCCGGGCGATGAGGACGAACGCGCCGAGCTGCGTGAGCGTCATGACTCCAGTGTGAGCGCTCGGACGAGCGTCGTTAAGCCTTCGCTTATCCGGCTGTTGTGCCCGCGGGCGGGCGGCGTGAGAATCTCGCCAAACCCGACTTGAGGGGGCACCGTGCAGGTACCCGCGAATTTCGAGTACGCGAAGGCGACGACCGTCGAGGAGACGCTGGCGCTGCTGGCGCGGCACGGCGACGAGGCCCGGGTGGTGGCCGGCGGCCACAGCCTGATCCCGATGATGAAGCTGCGGCTGGCGCAGCCCGAGGCCCTCATCGACATCAACGACGTCGCGGAGCTGGCCCGCATCCGGATCGACGGCGACGAGCTGTGCGTCGGCGCGCTCGTCCGGCACGCCGAGCTGCTGGACTCGGCCGTCGCCGGGGTGCATTTCCCGATACTGCACGACGCGGAGCGGGTGATCGCCGATCCGGTGGTGCGCAACCGGGGGACGGTCGGGGGCTCGCTCTGCCAGGCCGACCCGTCGGAGGACCTGTCGGCCGCGTTCGCGGCGCTGCGGGCGTCCACCGTGATCAGGGGGCCGGGCGGGGAGCGCACGATGCCGGTCCGCGGGTTCCACACGGGCCCGTACGAGACGGTCGTGGAGCCGGGTGAGCTGCTGACCGAGCTGCGGGTGCCGATCAGGCCCGGTGGTTCGAGCGCGTACGTGAAGGTCGAGCGGCGGGTCGGGGACTGGCCGCTCGCCGCCGCCGGGGCCGCGCTCTGGCTGGCGGACGGGCGCATCGCCGAGGCCGGGATCGGCCTGACGGCGGTGCGGGCCGAGCATTTCGTCGCGGCCGAGGCGGAGGACGCGCTGCGCGGCGCCGCCCCGTCCGAGGAGGCGTTCGCCGAGGCCGGGCGGATCGCCGCCGAGCACTGCGACCCCGGGTCCGACCAGCGCGGACCGGCCGACTACAAGCGCCACCTGGCCGGGGAGCTGACCACGCGCGCACTGCGCCGCGCCTACGAGAGGTGCCTGGGATGAACATCACCGTGACCGTCAACGGGCGGCCGTACACCCGCGATGTGGAGCCGCGGCTGCTGCTCGTCCACTTCCTCCGGGACGAACTGGACCTCACCGGGACGCACTGGGGCTGCGACACGTCCAACTGCGGCGCCTGCGTCGTGTGGCTCGACGGGGTGCCGGTGAAGTCGTGCACGGCGCTGGCGGTGATGGCGTCCGGCAAGGAGGTCCGCACCGTGGAGGGCCTGGAGCGGGACGGGGAGCTCGACCCCGTCCAGAAGGGCTTCACCGAGTGCCACGGCCTGCAGTGCGGCTTCTGCACGCCGGGGATGCTGATGACGGCGCGGTGGCTGCTCGACCATCATCCCGACCCGTCCGAGGCGGAGATCCGCGAGGCCGTGTCCGGCCAGATCTGCCGGTGCACCGGCTACGAGAACATCGTCCGCTCCGTGCGGTGGGCGGCCGAGCACTCCGTGCGGGAGGCCACCTCATGAGCGAGAACGGGCAGCACGGATTCGGCAGGGTGCCGCGCAAGGAGGACGCCCGGTTCATCCGAGGCAAGGGCACCTACGTCGATGACATCAAGCTTCCGGGCATGCTGTACGGCGCGGTGCTGCGCAGCCCGCACGCGCACGCCCGGCTCGTCTCGGTCGACACCGCGGCCGCCGAGGCGCACCCGCAGGTCAAGGCCGTCATCACCGGCGAGACGCTGGCGGGCCTGAACCTCGCGTGGATGCCGACGCTCTCCGGTGACGTGCAGGCTGTCCTCGCGACCGACAAGGTGCGCTTCCAGGGGCAGGAGGTCGCGTTCGTCGTCGCGGAGTCGCACTACGCCGCGCGGGACGCGCTGGAGCTCATCGACGTCGACTACGAGGCGCTGACCCCGGTGATCGACGCCCGCCGCGCGCTGGACGACGACGCCCCGCTGATCCGCGACGACCTGGAGGGACGCACCGACAACCACATCTTCGACTGGGAGGCCGGGGACGCAGAACACACCGACCGCGTCTTCGAAGAGGCCGAGGTGGTCGTGGCCCAGGACGTCCTCTACCCGCGTGTGCATCCGGCGCCGCTGGAGACGTGCGGGATCGTCGCGGACATGGACAAGGTGACCGGCAAGCTCACCGTCCACACCACCACCCAGGCCCCGCACGCGCACCGCACCGTCTACGCGCTCGTCGCCGGGCTGCCCGAGCACAAGATCCGGGTCGTGTCGCCCGACATCGGCGGCGGCTTCGGCAACAAGGTCGGCATCTACCCCGGCTACGTCTGCGCGATCGTCGGGTCGATCGTGACGGGGCGCCCGGTCAAGTGGACGGAGGACCGGTCGGAGAACCTCATGACGACCTCGTTCGCCCGCGACTACCACATGCGCGGGGAGATCGCCGCGACCCGCGACGGCCGCGTCCGGGGACTGCGGGTGAAGGTGCTCGCCGACCACGGCGCGTTCAACGGCACCGCGCAGCCGACTAAGTTCCCGGCCGGGTTCTTCCACGTGTTCACCGGCTCGTACGACATCGAGGCCGCGCACTGCGCCGTCACCGGCGTCTACACCAACAAGGCGCCGGGCGGCGTCGCCTACGCCTGCTCGTTCCGCATCACCGAGGCCGCCTACCTGGTCGAGCGCATGATCGACGTGCTGGCGGCGGAGCTGGGCGCCGACCCGGCCGAGCTGCGGCTGCGCAACCTGCTGCGCCCCGACCAGTTCCCGTACTCGACCGCGACCGGCTGGGAGTACGACTCCGGCGACTACCCCCGCACCCTGCGCAAGGCCCTGGACATCGCCGGCTACGACAAGCTGCGCACCGAGCAGGCCGACCGGCGCCAGGCAGGTGACGAGCCGCTCATGGGCATAGGCCTCAGCTTCTTCACCGAGGCGGTCGGCGCCGGGCCGCGCAAGCACATGGACATCCTCGGGCTCGGCATGGCGGACGGCGCCGAACTGCGCGTCCACCCGACCGGGAAGGCGGTGCTGCGCATCTCCGTCCAGACGCAGGGGCAGGGACACGAGACGACGTTCGCGCAGATCGTCGCGCACGAACTCGGCCTCCCGGTCGACGACGTGGAGGTCGTCCACGGCGACACCGACCAGACGCCGTTCGGGCTCGGCACCTACGGGTCGCGGTCGACGCCGGTGTCGGGCGCCGCGACGGCCGTCGTCGCGCGGAAGGTGCGCGAGCGGGCCCGGATCGTCGCCGGGGCGATGCTGGAGGCCGCGCCGGAGGACCTCGAATGGACGCCGGGGCGCTGGGCCGTCCGCGGCGACCCGTCGGCCGGCGCGACCATGCAGGAGATCGCGATGGCCGCGCACGGCAGCCTCGAACTCCCGGACGGCGTGGAGGGCCACCTCGACGCGACGACCGTCTACAACCCGCCCAACCTCACCTACCCGTTCGGCGCCTACATCGCGGTCGTGGACGTCGACCCGGGGACGGGCAAGGTCGCCGTCCGGCGGTTCGTGGCGGTCGACGACTGCGGCGTCCGGATCAACCCGATGATCGTCGAGGGGCAGGTGCACGGCGGGCTCGCCGACGGCGTCGGGATGGCGCTCATGCAGGTCATGGCGTTCGACGAGGACGGCAACCACCTCGGCGCCTCGTTCATGGACTACCTGCTGCCGACGTCCATGGAATGCCCGTCGTGGGAGCTGGGCGAGACCGTCACGCCGTCGCCGCACCATCCGCTCGGCGCGAAGGGCGTCGGCGAGTCGGCGACGGTCGGCTCGCCCGCCGCGATCGTCAACGCGGTGGTGGACGCCCTCTCGCCCTACGGCGTCCGGCACGCCGACATGCCGCTCACCCCGGCGAACGTCTGGCGCGTCGTCCAGGGGCGGCCGTTCCGCACGGACCTGGCGATCCCATGACGGACACGGACCGGGCCGAGCGGCTGCGCAGCGAACGGACGCCGTACGTCCTGGCCACCGTCGTGCGGGCGGAACGTCCGACGAGCGCGAAGACCGGCGACCGCGCGCTCGTCCTGCCCGACGGGACGATGGAGGGGTTCGTCGGCGGCCACTGCGCCGAGTCGGCGGTGCGCGACCAGGCGCTGACGCTGCTGCGGTCGGGCGAGTCGACCCTGCTGCGCATCACCCCCGCCGAGGACTCCGCCCCGCTCGAAGGGCTGGTCACGGTCAGCAATCCGTGCCTGTCCGGCGGGACGCTCGACGTGTTCCTCGAAGCCGTGATCCCGCCCGCGCTCGTCGACGTGTACGGCGACGGCCCGGTCGCGCGTGCGATCACCGAGGTGGGGCGGGCGGCGGGATTCGCCATGCGGCCGGCGGACACCGATGCCCCGCCGTCGCCGGACGCGGCGGCGGTCGTGGTCGCCACCCACGGACGGGACGAGGAGACCGTCCTGCGGGCCGCGCTGGACGCCGGCGTCGGCTACGTCGGGCTGATCGCCAGCCGGAAGCGGGGCGCCGCGGTGACCTCGGCGCTGGAGGGCGGTGAGCGCGTCCACACCCCGGCTGGCCTGGACATCGGGGCCCGCACTGCCCCGGAGATCGCGCTGTCGGTGCTGGCGGAGATCCTCTCGCTGCGTCCGCGCCCCGCTCACGGGGCCGGGCCCGCGCCTTCCACCGGGGCGGAGGCGGGGCGCTGCCACTGAGTGTTGACGGCGGTCGCGACTAGAATTAGATTCGCATCCCGACCGGTCGGTATGCTCACACGCCGTCCGGACGACCACGGCGCGCGGCGACACCGCGACACCGCGACAGGGCGACACGGAGGCGGCGGATGCGAGCGGCACGGCAGGCATGGCGGCGGCTGGAACCGGTGCACGGCATGATCTATTTCGTGCCGGAGGCGCCCGAGCGGTACGCCGCACTCGGCCTGGACGCACGGGCCGGCTACTTCGCCTCCCGCGCGGCGGCCTTCGGACGCGCCTCGGCCGAGGTCGTCATCGCGACGTTCTACAACTTCAACCCCGCCGTCGTCCGCCGCGCGCTCCCGGCGGCCTGGGAGAAGGCGACCCCGGAGCAACTGCTCGCCGCGCGGGCGGACGCGGCGGGCGCCGCCCTCCGCCGTGCCGGCGTCGACCGGCTCTCCGGCCTGGAGGAGACGCTCGCCCTGGCCCGCCGCGCCGCCGAGGGCGCTCGCGACCACGCGCAGGGCCGGCCCCTCTACGCGGCGCACGCGGCCCTGCCCTGGCCGGACGAGCCGATCCTCCAGCTCTGGTGGGCCCAGACCCTGCTGCGTGAGTTCCGAGGCGACGGGCACGTCGCCGTCCTGACCGCCGAGGGCGTCACCCCGCTGGAGGCCCTCGTCCTGCACGCCGCCACCGGCACCATCCCCACGCCTTTCCTGAAGGCCACCCGGGCGTGGCCCGCCGCCGAATGGGACGCGACCGTCGAGGGTCTTCGGGGCCGGGGCCTGCTGGACGGCGAATCCCTCACCACCGAGGGCGAGGACTTCCGCCGGCACATCGAGGACCGCACCGACGCGCTGGCACTCCCCGCCTACTCGGCCCTCGGCGAGGACGGCTGCGGGCGCCTCGCCGAACTGGCCCGGCCCTTCGGCAGGGCCGTCGTGGACGCCGGCCTCCTCACCCCCGCGTAGCGCGGCCACCCGCCGGCGCAAATCAACGGACCGGCAATTGCGGGCCCCACGGCCGGACGCGACGGGGCCGCCCCCACTAGTCTCGGCCGGGTCGGGACGCCCGTCCCGCCCGATTCGCGAGGGGGGTCCGCAGGTGTTCGAGTCCGTGCTCGTGGCGAACCGCGGGGAGATCGCCGGACGGATCGTGCACACCGCCCGCGCGATGGGGCTCAAGGCCATCGCGGTGTACTCGGAGGCCGACGAAGGCCTGCCCTTCGTGGCGGAGGCGGACGAGGCCGTCCTGATCGGACCCGCCGACCCGTCCCGCGGCTACCTGAATACCGCCGCGATGCTGGAGGCAGCGCGCCGGACGAACGCGCAGGCCGTCCACCCCGGCTACGGGTTCCTCGCCGAGAGCGCCGCGTTCGCGCGGCAGGCGGCCGGGAACGGCCTCGTCTGGGTCGGCCCGCCGCCGCTCGCCATCGCGCGGATGAGCGACAAGATCAACGCCCGGAACCTGATGAAGGAGGCGGGCGTCCCCGTCGCGCCCGGCGTCTGGGAGCCCGTCCCGGACGCCGCGACTGCCGTCGAGGAGGCCGAGCGCATCGGCTACCCCGTCATGGTGAAGCCCGCCCTGGGAGGCGGCGGCATCGGCCTGGCCGCCGCGTACGAAGCGGAGTCGCTGCGCGAGGCGTTCGAGACCGCCCGCACCCGCGCCGAGCGGCTCTTCGGGCAGGGGGACATCCTGCTGGAGCGGTTCGTGGAGGGCGCCCGGCACGTGGAGGTGCAGATCCTCGGCCTCGCCGACGGCACCGTCCTCGCGCTGGGCGAGCGCGACTGCTCCGTCCAGCGCCGCCACCAGAAGGTCGTCGAGGAGACACCGTCACCGGGCATCACCCCGGAACTGCGCGAACGGATGCTCGCCGCCGCCGTCCGCGCGGGCGAGGCGGTCGGCTACCGCGGCGCCGGAACCGTCGAATGCCTCGTCGACCCGGCTACGCAGAACTTCTTCTTCCTGGAGATGAACACCCGCCTGGACGCCGGGCACCCCCTCACCGAAACGGTCACCGGCATCGACCTCGTGGAGCAGCAGTTCCGCGTCGCCGCCGGCGAGCCCGTCTCCTTCACCGAGGCGGCGCCGCGCGGCCACGCGATCGCGTTCCGCATCCACGCGGAGGACCCGCGGCGGTTCCTGCCCGGCACCGGCGAGATCACGGTGTGGGAGGAGCCCGTCGGCGACGGCATCCGCATCGACGCCGGATACGCCGAGGGCAACACCGTCACCTCCTCCTACGACCCGCTGCTCGCCCAGCTGTGCGTCCACGGCGACGACCGCGCCCACGCGCTGGCACGCGCCCGCGCCGCCCTCGACGCGTTCCGCATCGAGGGGCCGCCCACGAACCTGCGCTTCCTGCGCGAACTCCTCGGCCGTCCCGAGTTCGCGGACGGCGGCTACGACACCGGGATCGTCGGGCGCATGCGCGCCCGCGTAGGGTGACGCCGTGCCTCCGAACGACCCGATCTACTGCGACCGCTGCGGCGACCCGGCCGCCGAGGGCGACCACGCGTCCTGCCGCGCCGCCCGCGAGATGGAACCGCCCCGCTACTGCGCGCACTGCCGCCGCCGCATGATCGTCCAGGTCACGCCGCTGGGCTGGACGGCCCGCTGCTCCGCCCACGGCGCGATGGCGAACGCGTCCTAGAAGGACAGCGCGTAGGTCAGCAGGTCCACGCCGGGGGCGGGCGCCCAGTCCCGGTCGGGGGTGCGTACGAACCCCATGCGCTCATAGAGACGCTGGGCGGAGTCCATGTTCCGCTGCGTCGACAGCCGCAGCCCGGCGAGCCCCGCCGTCCGGGCCCGCTCGGCGCAGGCACGGACCATGGCACGTCCGACGCCGTTGGCGCGCGCCGTCTTCCGGACGGCGAGCATCCGGAACTCCGCCTCGTCCGGCCCGGCCAGCTCCGCGTAGGGGCTCCCGGGCGGGCAGTACGCGACCGCGCCGACCACCTCGCCCTCGACCTCGGCGACGAGCAACTCGGCGTTGGCGGCCCGGTCGGCGGCGTTCCGCAACGTGCTCACGTACGGCGACGCGGGATTCACCAGCCCGCCGTGTACGTAGACCTCGACGGTCAGCTCGCCGACCAGCTCGTACTCGTCCGTCCGAGCCACCCGAACGATCACAGTCTCACTCTCCGCCACCCTGTTCCGGACGATCAAGGGACGCCCTCATGCGGAGGGCGTTCTCCCTTGGAATTCATACGTCCAGGATGGCCGTGGCGGCAACCTGGACGGCCGGCGGGCTCAGCCGAGGTCCTGGCAGGACGACTCGCCGGGGAGCAGGGGGCGGAGGCGGACGGAGTAGGTCTTGCCCTCGCTGCGCCAGGCGACCTCGCCGCCGGTCGCGGGGACCTTCTTGGGATGGGCGAGAGTGCATACGGCGGCGCCCACCTGGGCGCCCTTGCCGAGCGGCTCCAGCGGCCAGTTCTTGACGGTGCCCCCTGTGGCCGGGCCCGCCAGCACGGCCGTCTTCGCCGGCGTGTACGGCCTCGGCTCGGCGGCCTGGTCGGATGCGGACCATCCGGCCGGGTCGAGCCGCTTGAGGAACCGCGCCTCCGGGCCTGCCTGCGACTCGGGCTGGACGACCCGGGTCGTCGCGTCTCCCATGGTGACGACCGTGGTGATCGCGTCGGCGATCTCGCCGGAGCCCACCGTGTGGGAGCGGTCGAGGCCGGCGGCGCGGGCCTCGTCCAGGAGGCGCCGCACCGCGTCCGGCTTCAGGCGGTACTCGGTCGGCTTGCCCTGGGGGTTCTGGGACGCGGCCACCGCGCGTCCCGTGGAGTAGAGGGAGAACTCGGGGAGGCTTCCCGGGCGGCCGAGACCGGCGATGCCGCCGGTCTTGCGCCAGCGCAGGACGAGCTTCTCGCCCGTGGGGGAGTCCTTGGCGGGCGACGACGTCGCGGACGTGGCGGGTGCGGGGGACGCGGGCGCCGCCGTGCCGGAGTCGTCGCCGCACGCGGTCAGTGCGGCGCAGGCGGCCATGGCGGCGCAGGCGAGTGCCGGCACCCGGCGGGAGCGTGTGTGCGGACCGGCCATGACGCTTGGACGCCACGGCGCCTGCCCGGGTTCCGCCGGTTACAAAATCTCCCGGTCGAAGACTGTGGGGTCCGGCGGCGGACCGGGTCGAGGGCCCGCGCTAGTGTGCCGCCTTGTGAGCGTGCTCATCGTCACCGGGACCTGCACGGGTGTCGGGAAGACCGTCGTCACCGCGGCACTGGCCGCGGTCGCCGCCGTGCGCGGCGCGCCGGTCGCCGTCGTCAAGCCCGGCCAGACGGGCGCCCGCGCCGGTGAGCCCGGTGATCTCGCGGAGGTGCGCCGGCTCGCCGGGCTTGATGACGTGCACGAGTTCGCGCGGTTCCCGGACCCGCTGTCCCCGGCCGCCGCCGCGCGCCGCGCCGGGGTCCCGCCCGTCCGGCTGCCGGACGTGGCCGAACGCGTCCAGGAACTGGCGAGCAGCCGGCGCCTGGTGCTGGTCGAAGGTGCGGGCGGGCTGCTCGTCCGCTACGACGAGGAGGGCACCACGATCGCGGACCTGGCGCGCTGGCTCGGCGCCGCCGTCGTCGTCGTGGCCCGCCCCGACCTCGGCACCCTCAACCACACCGCGCTCACCCTGGAGGCGATGGCGCACCGCGGGGTGCAGCTCGCCGGCGTGGTGATCGGCGCCTGGCCGGACGACCCGGACCTCGCCATGCGCAGCAACATCCGTGACCTGGAGACCATCGCGGCCCGGCCGCTGTCGGGCGCGCTGCCCGCCGGCGCGGGCGCCCTGGACCCTGCGGAGTTCCTGCTGGCCGCGCACTGCGGCCTGGCCCCCTCGTTCGGCGGCGGTTTCGACGCCGCCGCCTTCCGCGACAGCTTCGGCCCCGACAAGGAGAACACGTGACGGACATCCTCGACATCGCCCGCCGCCAGGTACTGGACGAGGGCCAGGGCCTGTCGCGAGACCAGGTCCTGGAGGTGCTGACCCTGCCGGACGACCGGCTGGAGGACCTGCTCGCGGTCGCCCACGACGTCCGGATGCGCTGGTGCGGGCCGGAGGTCGAGGTCGAGGGCATCGTGTCGCTGAAGACCGGCGGCTGCCCGGAGGACTGCCACTTCTGCTCGCAGTCAGGCAAGTTCGAGTCGCCCGTCCGGTCGGTGTGGCTGAACATCCCCGAGCTGGTCGAGGCCGCGAAGGAGACCGCGAAGACCGGCGCGACCGAGTTCTGCATCGTCGCCGCCGTCCGTGGCCCGGACGAGCGGCTGATGTCGCAGGTCCGCGAGGGCGTCAAGGCCATCAACGACGCCGTCGAGATCAACATCGCCTGCTCGCTCGGCATGCTCACCCAGGAGCAGGTGGACGAGCTGGCCGCGATGGGCGTCCACCGCTACAACCACAACCTGGAGACGGCCCGCTCCCACTTCCCGAACGTGGTCACCACCCACTCGTGGGAGGAGCGCTGGGACACCCTCCGCATGGTCAAGGACGCCGGCATGGAGGTGTGCTGCGGCGGGATCGTCGGCATGGGCGAGACCATCGAGCAGCGCGCCGAGTTCGCCGCGCAGCTCGCCGAGCTGGAGCCCGACGAGGTGCCGCTGAACTTCCTCGCGCCCCGTCCCGGCACCCCGTTCGCCGGCTACCCGCTCGTCGAGGGCACGGAGGCCCTCAAGACGATCGCCGCGTTCCGCCTGGCCCTGCCCCGCACCATCCTGCGCTACGCGGGCGGCCGCGAACTCACCCTCGGCGACCTCGGCACCCGGGACGGCATGCTCGGCGGCATCAACGCCATCATCGTCGGCAACTACCTGACCACCCTCGGCCGCCCCGCCCAGAAGGACCTGGACCTCCTCACCGACCTCCAAATGCCCGTCAAGGCCCTGAGCCAGACCTTGTAGGGGCGTCACAGCTCGGAGAATCCAGCATCAGGGTCGCTGTCCTTCTCCTCCCATGCCCGGCGGTACTCCTCTTTCAAGGCCTCCATTTTGGGACTTGGAGAGGTTGTACGGCCTGTCCGGGAGTTCGATGTAGTAGAACTGATGTACTACGTAGTAGCCCATTCCTATTCGCTCCAGGGCTTCCACTCGGCGGTGTCGATCTCGATGTCGAACGGGTCTGGAAGGCGGATCGTCTCGCCGAACTCCCAAGCCTCCTGGTGCAGATACGCGCCCAGGGTCTGGTCCGGGATGGTGTACAGGATGGACTGCGCGACCTTTGGATCGCGGTCGACCAGCAGGTAGTAAGGGATCTCGGCACTGGCGTAGCCGTTCCACTTGTTGTTGCCGCGTCCTTTTCCGGTGGGCTGCCGGTCGTACTTCGCGTTGCTGTAGGAGGTGACCTCCACGACCAGTTCGACCTGGTCCGGAACCAGCGTCCGCACATCGGAGCGCCGCGCGGCCAGGAAGACCTCCTGATCCAGGATCATCAGATCTGGGATGAAACCGTCTCCCACTCCGATAAGAGACAATCCAGTCCCCTGGTCGGTCCTCCAGGCGTAGTCGGGCTGAAGCACATGAGCGCGCACGAACGCGTAGTTGATGTCCCCACTGATTGCGTTGTGCGGGAACTCGGGGGGCGGCGACACGACGACCTGTCCTCCGATGATCTCGATCCGGGATCCTTCGGAGGTGTCGACGTAGTCATCAAGGTCCCCGCGCACCCACAGGTTGTAGGGCGTATCGGGCAACAGCGACACTTCTTCGTCTGAAAGAATTTTCACGCCGTGTGACTCCTCCCTCACGATCTGCTCCCGGTCATCGTAGAGAAGGGATGTACCCAGCGTAGTCGGATCCTTCGAACCTGTGGTCGAAAATCTTGAGGGCCGGGCGGGGGTCAGCGGCTGAGGCGGGTGGTGAATTTGTAGCGGTCGCCTCGGTAGAGGGACTGGGCCCATTCGACGGGCTGGCCCGTCGCGTCGAAGGCGTGGCGGGAGAGGAGGAGCATCGGGAGGCCGACGTCCACGCCCAGGAGCTGCGCGTCGTGGGGGGTGGCGAGGACGGTCTCGATGGTCTCTTCGGCCTCGGTCAGGTGGACCTCGTAGGCGGTGGCGAGCGTCTCGTACAGGGAGTGGTGGCGGGGGAGTTCGCGGCGCAGGCCGGGGAAGCGGCGGGCCGGGAGGTGGGAGGTGTCGATCGACATGGGCTCGCCGTCGGCGAGGCGGAGCCGGTGGACGCGCAGGACCCGTCCGCCCGGGCGGATGCCGAGGAGGGCGGCGAGGCGCTCGTCTGCGCTGACGTAGCCGGCCTCCAGGATGCGGGTCTCGGGGCGCAGCCCGTGGTGCCGCATGTCCTCGGTGTAGCTGACGAGCTGGAGCTCCTGCGCGACCTTCGGCTTGGCGACGAAGGTGCCCTTGCCCTGGATGCGCTGGAGGCGTCCCTCGACGACGAGTTCGGCGAGCGCTTGGCGGACGGTCGTGCGGGAGGTCTCGTACTTCTCGGCGAGCGTGCGCTCGGGCGGGAGCGGGCTGCCGGCCGGCAGGGAGAGGATCAGCTCGACGAGCAGCTCTTTGAGCTTGTAGTACTTGGGGATCCGGGGCGCCTGGTTAGGGTGGCGCCTGCCGATGTCGCCGAGCGAGGCCCGGTCGAATCCGTGCTCGAGTCCGCCCCCGTGCCGGGGCCCGCCCCTGACCTCCGTCACGGCATCTCCTCACGTTCATCACGGGTTCTCCCCGATGTTATGTGTGAAGACTACGGCCGGTAGAAGACGCCACCTCCGCCAGGGCCGCCCGGAGCCGTGTGAGGTCCGACTCGTCCAGCGTCGCGCGGGCGGTGAGGCGCAGGCAGGCGCGGCCCTTCGGGACGGACGGCGGACGGAAGCAGCCGACGCGGAGGCCGTGCTCAGCGCAGATCTCGGCGGCCCGGACGGCGGCGTGCGGCTCGCCGAGGAAGACGGGGACGACGGCCGCCGCGGGGTCGGTGGTCTCCAGGCCGGAACCGGCCGCGAGGTTTGCCAGCCGGAGCGCCCGCTCGCGGGCCCGGCCGGGGAGTTCCGGGTCGGATTCCAGGATCTCCAGGGCGGCGAGGGCGGCGCCGGCGGCGGGCGGGTTCAGCCCGGTGTCGAAGATGAAGGATCGCCCGGTGTCGACCAGCGTTTCGATCACTTCGGGCGCGCCGAGCACCGCGCCGCCCTGGGAGGCCAGCGACTTCGACAATGTGAGGGTGAGGACGACGTCCGGTTCGCCCGCGAGGCCCGCGGCGTGCGCGGCGCCCCTTCCGTGGTCGCCGACGACGCCGAGCGCGTGCGCCTCGTCGATCACCAGCAGCGCGCCGTGCGCCCGGGCGGCAGCGTGCAGGGCGCGCAGCGGCGCGAGATCGCCGTCCACGGAGAACACGGCGTCGGTGACGATGAGGGCGTGGTCCTCCTCGCGGTCGGCGAGGGCCTGCTCGACGGCGGCGGTGTCCCGGTGCGGGACGATCACCACGCGGGCGCGCGAGAGCCGGCACGCGTCCACGATCGAGGCGTGGTTGACCTGGTCGGACAGCACGAGCGTGCCGGGTCCGGCGAGGGCGGTGACGGCGCCGAGGTTGGCGAGGAAGCCGGAGGAGAACACCAGGCCGGCGGCGCTGCCGGTGAACGCGGCGAGCCGCCGGTCCAGCTCGGCGTGCAGCCCGGTCGTCCCGGTGACCAGGCGCGAGCCGGTGGAGCCGGTGCCCCATGCGCGGGCGGCGGCGACCGCGCCCTCGACCAGCCGCGGATCGCCGGCGAGTCCGAGATAGTCGTTGGACGCCAGGTCGGTGAGCCCGTCGGGACGGGGGCGCAGCGTCCTGCGCAGCCCGGCCTCGGCGCGCAGGGCGGCCGCGTGCCGGAGCCGGGCCAGGGGGTCTGCTTCACCGGTCATGCGGGAATCCTGCCAGGTCGCGCAGGGTGCGGGGCAGCGGCCCCCGCTCCAAACCCGATGGGCGATGATGGTCGCGTGCCTACATTGACCGATTTGGTCCGCGACCACACCGACCTCACCGAGACGGATCTGGAGTGGCTGCACGCGCTGGTGTCCGACTGGCAGCTGCTGGCCGACCTGTCGTTCGCGGACCTGCTGCTGTGGGTGCCGTTGCGGTCCGCGGACACGCTGCCCGCCGGCGGGACGTCCCGCGCGGACCGCGGCAAGCGGGGCGCGCTGGACACGGGCGCGACCGTGCCCGGCTGGGTCGCGATCGCGCAGATGCGGCCGACGACCGGGCCCACCGCCTACCCGCAGGACCTCGTCGGCAAGGTCGTCCGGACGGGCCGGCGCGGGCTGATCGACGTGGCGTGGCGGGAGCGCCGGATCGTCCGGGAGGGCGACCCCGAGTGGGGCAGCGGCATCCCCGTCCGGGAGGAGTCGATCCCGGTGCGGCGCGGCGCCAAGGTCCTCGGGGTGATCCAGCGCAGCACGAACCTCAGCTCGGCGCGCACCCCGTCCCGGCTGGAGCTGACCTACCTGCAGAGCGCCAGCGACCTCGCCACGATGATCTCCGAGGGACGGTTCCCGGTGCCGGGCGAGGAGCCGAACATGGTCCGCTCGCCGCGGGTCGGGGACGGGCTGATGCGGCTGGACCGCTCCGGCAAGGTCACCTACGCCAGCCCGAACGCGCAGTCGGCGTACCGGCGGCTCGGCTTCCCGGCCGACCTGGTCGGCGAGGCGCTCGGCCAGGTCACCGCGGATCTGTGCGACACCGGCGAGCCGCGGGAGGAGGCGCTCAGCGTCGTGCTGTCCGGCCGCGCCCCGCGCGAGGTGGAGGTCGAGTCGCGCGGCTCGATCATGCAGCTGCGCACGATCCCGCTGGTCGTCGGCGGGACGCGGATCGGCGCGATCGTCCTGTGCCGGGACGTGACGGAGCTGCGCTGGCGGGACCGGGAGCTGATGACCAAGGACGCCACCATCCGGGAGATCCACCACCGGGTGAAGAACAACCTGCAGACGGTCGCGGCGCTGCTGCGGCTGCAGGCCCGGCGGCTGCGCATCCCGGAGGGCCGGGCCGCGCTGGACGAGGCCGTCCGGCGCGTGGGATCCATCGCGATCGTGCACGAGACGCTGTCGCACACCCCGGACGAGCTGATCGACTTCGACGACATCGCGGACCGGGTGATCACGATGGCGGGCGAGGTGTCCACACCGGAGACGAAGGTCGCGCCCAAGCGGACCGGCAGCTTCGGCGTCCTGCCCGCCGAGATCGCCACACCGCTGGCGATGGCCCTGACCGAGCTGCTGCAGAACGCCCTGGAGCACGGTCTCGCGCACCGTTTCGGAACGCTGGAGGTCGTCGCGCACCGCTACGGCGAGGGCGAGCCGCCCCGTAAGCCGGGCGGCGTGCCGCTCTGGGGCGAGTGGTCCGCGCCCGGCGCCGACGAGCCCCGGACGCCCGCGGACGAGACCGGCGGGGAGCCGCCGTCCGGCCGGCGGCTCGTGGCCGTCGTCGCCGACGACGGCGTGGGGCTCCCCGAGGACTTCGACGTGGAGAGCACCAACAGCCTCGGGCTCCAGATCGTCCGGACGCTGATCGTCGGGGAACTGGGCGGCCGCCTGGACTTCAGCCCCCGCGACGGCGGCGGCACCGAGGTCGTCGTCGACATCCCCCTGGACCACAACCACCGCCCAGCACGCACCTGACCGCACACCGATCACCGTGTCAGCACGGTGCAACCCGTTGCTGCACATTGAGCGACCGGCGCCTCAGCCGTCGACGACCTTAGGGTTTGCGATCGCGTGCGAAGCCAGTTTCGAGCTTGCGAGAAACTGATCGCGCAGCGAGCCGCAAGGCGAGTCGGAGCGATGCTGGCGATCGCCCGCTTTTCTCGACGATGGAGGGCCGCCAGGCCCGAAGGAGGAGAGAAACGCAATCAGATACGTGCTCGTGCGCGGGCTCGGGAGGCGCGGCGCTTCAGGGCGCGGCGCTCGTCTTCGCCCATGCCGCCCCAGACGCCGGATTCCTGGCCGGACTCCAGCGCCCAGCGGAGGCAGGCGTCGCTGACGTCGCAGCGCCGGCATACCTGCTTGGCCTCTTCGATCTGCAGGATCGCGGGCCCGGTGTTGCCGATCGGGAAGAACAGCTCGGGGTCCACGTCACGGCAGGCTGCGCGGTGGCGCCAGTCCATGCGGTCCACTCCTTCGTCAGGTGGTGGAGACACTCCACTTTTGTGAACGGTTTCACATGTCGCGAACGCCCGGGGTGGCTGTGGCCAGGTCCAGGGGTGGTTGTTCGGCGGCGCCGCGAGCAGACGACCGGCGGCGTTGGGGCCTCTGTCGGCTGGCGCACTTTGAGCGTTTCAGGAGGGCAGGGTCGACGCAAGACCTTTGAGAAAGGATTCTCAAAGTATGGGTGTCGCATGTGTCACACCCGCGAGACGAACGTGTTGCTTGGCTCTCACCTGGCGGCCCGAGCGTCCTCAAATGACGATGCGGATCGCCTTCGGCACCGAGCGGAACGTCACGCTGTGCTGCTCGCCCAGGTAGTCGCCGTCCAGTTGGAAGGCCACCGGACGCTCGGCCCGCAGCGTGACCTCCGCCGCGTCGTGCACGTTCACCACGTGCCTGCCCTGCAGGGGGCGGGTGCGCGCCGTCAGCATCTGGGCCAGCGCGCCGAGCGTCGGGCCGACCTCCAGGGAACGCATTCCGAACACGTCGAGGCCGCGCCCGAAGGTCGCCTTCGGACTCGGATTCACGGGAAGCCGGCCCATGAAAGTCCACGGCGACGTATTGGAGATGAACGCCAGGAACAAGCCCGATTTCGGCGGGCGGCCTGGCTGTTCCAAAGTGAGTGCGGGACGCCGCCGGTCCGTTCCGGAGAAGAAATGCCGGACCGCCGTCCGCACATACAGCGACGGGTCGGCCCGGAACCCGGCGTCGCGCCGCCGTTCGACCTCCCGGACGACCTCCGCGTCCAGCCCGACGCCCGCGCAGAACGTGAAGTACCGCTCGGTGCCGCCCGGGTGGCAGGCCGTGCCGAGCCCGACCGTGCGGTGCCGTCCGGCCCGCAGGGCCTCCAGCACCGCCTTCGTCGCGCCGATCGGGTCGTCGGGCAGGCCGAGCGCGCGGGCGAACACGTTCGCGCTCCCGGACGGCAGCACCGCCAGTGCCGGCAGGTCGGGGGAGGGGCCGTCGGCGAGGAGGCCGTTGACGGCCTCGTTGACCGTCCCGTCCCCGCCGAGCGCGATCACGACGTCGTAGCCGTCCACGGCCGCCTGCCGGGCCAGTTCGGTCGCGTGGCCGCGGTGGCCGGTCTCGGCGAGGACGAGGTCGAGGTCGCCGGTGAACGCCCGCATGAGGATGTCGCGGGCCCGCCGGGAGGTGGAGGTCGCCTTGGGGTTGGCGATGAGCATGGCGCGCACGGCGTCAGGGTATCGATCGTTCCGGATGCGTTCTCCGGCGGTTCGCCCGGGGGACGGGCCGCGGCACCGTGCGAGTAGGGTTTCGGGGTGTGACCAAGCGTCCCATCACCGTGCAGGCCGCCGCCGCCCTCGAAGCCGCGGAGGGCCTCGCCGCCGTCGGATTCGGCGCCTACACCGGCGTCGAGACGGCCACCGGCGCGGCCGTCGACCCGGCGAGCGCCATCGGGGTCACCGTGCTCGCCCTCGCCGGCGGCCTCGGCATGCTGGCCTGCGCCCGCGGGCTGCTGCGCGCCGGCCAGTGGAGCCGCGCCCCCGCGGTGCTGACCCAGCTGTTCGCGCTGCCGGTCGCCTGGTCGCTGTGGCAGAGCGAGCGTCCCGGCATCGCGATCCCGATGGGCGTGGTCGCGATCCTCGCGCTGATCGCCGTGCTCAGCCCGCCGAGCACCGCCTGGCTCGTCGAGGACCACGATGACGAGGACGACGGTGACGGCGACGTGCGGGAGGAAGCCGTTCCCGCGAAGACCGCCGCGGCCGGTGCACCGGCCGCCGAGGAGCCGCGCTCCCTCGGGCGCCGGCTCAGGGACCGCCTGAACGAACAGCCCACCAAGGACTGACCGGGCAGGCCGAGGCCCCGGAACGGACCCGGGGCCCTGACGTTCTCACTCGTCGGCGGTCAGGCCCTCGCGGAGCTGTGCGAGGGTGCGGGCGAGCAGCCGGGACACGTGCATCTGGGAGATGCCGAGTTCGGCGGCGATCTGCGACTGCGTCATGTTGCCGAAGAACCGCAGCAGAAGGATCTTCTTCTCGCGCGCGGGGAGCTTCTCCAGCAGCGGCTTGAGCGACTCGCGGTACTCCACGCCCTCCAGCGACTCGTCCACCATGCCGAGCGAGTCGGCGACCGCGGGGGCGTCCTCGTCGCCGGAGTCGGGGGCGTCGAGGGACACGGTGGAGTAGGCGTTCGCCGACTCCAGGCCCTCCAGCACCTCCTCCTCGCTCATCTGCAGGTGCGCGGCCAGCTCGCTGACGGTCGGCGCCCGGCCCTCGCGCTGGGCGAGGTCGCTGATCGCCTTCGTCAGCGACAGCTTCAGCTCCTGCAGCCGGCGCGGGACGCGCACGGCCCAGCCCTTGTCGCGGAAGTGCCGCTTGATCTCGCCGACGATCGTGGGCGTGGCGTAGGTGGAGAACTCCACGCCGCGCTCCAGGTCGAACCGGTCGATGGACTTGATCAGGCCGATGGTGGCGACCTGGATCAGGTCGTCCAGCCATTCGCCGCGGTTGCGGAACCGGCGGGCGAGGTACTCCACCAGCGGCAGGTGCAGCTCCACGAGCTGGTCGCGGATGCGCTGGCGCTCCGGGTCGCCCTCCGGCAGCACGGCGAGCCGCTCGAACAGGGCGCGCGCCCGCGCGCGGTCGGGCACGGCGCTCTCCGACCGCTCGGTACTCGCCCCGGCGACCGTCGTCTGCTCCGTCGTCGTCTTCTCCGTCACGGGGCCCCCGCCGCACCGCGCCGCTTCTGCAGCGTCACGGTGACCCGGTCGTCGGAGCCCACCCGGGCGTCCACCTCGCCCGCCAGGGACGACAGGACGGTCCAGGCGAACGTGTCGCGGCTGGGCTCCTCGCCGTCCACCGTGAGGACCGACACGGAGATGCGCATGGCGTCCCCGGTCAGCTCGAACTCGCACGTCAGATCGGTTCCCGGCAGGGCCTGGGCGAGCAGCATCGCGCACGCCTCGTCGACGGCGATGCGCAGGTCTTCTATCTCGTCCAGCGTGAAGTCCAGCCTGGCCGCGAGCCCCGCGGTGGCGGTCCGCAGAACGGACAGGTAGGCGCTCGCGGCGGGCAGCTTCACCGTCACCACGTCGCGGACGGACAACTTCGTACTGGCCGGTATTGCAGCGGTTTCCTCTGTCACGTCACTCCCTCGCAGGATGGTCCCGCTGCATTCGAAACTACCGCCTGCGAGCCGTGCAACGAGACTCCGCCGCGCGTGGCTTTCTCACCAATGTCCGCGGCGGGGGGAAGGAGGTGTTCCGTATCGGCCGGGAGGAGGGCACCGCGGTGGGTGATCACCTCGGCGGCCAGGGCGCTCGCGGCCTCGGCCGCCCGGCGGCGGCCGGCGCCGGCCAGGCGGGCCGCGAGGTAGCCGCCGTTGAACGCGTCGCCCGCCGCCGTGGTGTCGATCACGGTCACGTCCGGGAGGGCCGGGACGGCCTCCGCGGTCGTGCGGTCGGCGATCACGCAGCCCTCGGCACCGATCTTGACGGCGATCTCGCCGACTCCGGCGGAGCGCAGCCGCCCGACGGCGTCGGCGGCGGTCCGGTCTCCGAAGACGGCCCGGTCGTCGGTGAGGGTGGGCAGGGCGATGTCGGTCCGGGCCAGGACGGCGGACATGGCGGAGGCGGCGGCCTCGGGGGAGGGCCAGCCGGCGGGACGGTAGTTGCCGTCGAACGCGACCAGCCCGCCGCGGCGGCGGGTCTCGTCCAGGACCGCGAGGAGGCGGGCGCGGGCGCCGGGCGTCATGATCGACAGGGTGATCCCGGACAGGTAGACGACGTCGTGCGCCGCGACGGCCGCGTCGATCTCGGCCGGCTGGGCGGGGCCGAACAGGCCGCGGGCGGCCGACCGGGAGCGGTAGTAGTGGAACGTCCGCTCGCCGTGCGCGTCGGTGCGGATCAGGTAGAGGCCGGCCTGGCCGCCGGGGACGGCGCGGGTGTGCTCCGAGCCGACGCCGCGGGCGGCCCAGGACTCCCGCATCTCCGTGCTGTACGGGTCGTCGCCGACGAGGGTGACGAACTGGACGTCGGCCGTGCCGGGGGCCGCGCTGCGCGCGAGGTAGGCGGCGACGTTGAAGGCGTCCCCGGCGTAGCCGACCGCGAGCCGGTCCGGGGCGACATGGCTCAGTTCGATCATGCACTCGCCGATCAGGGCGATCCGGGCGGGACGGTCGTCCGGTGTGCGCACGGCGGCTCCTCTCCTCGGTCGGGCAGAGGAGACGATACATCTAGACAGCAAGTGATCTGATGACTAAGACTTCGGGTGTCGCGCTGACGGAGAGCTGCACGGAGAAGGGACGCCCATGGACGATCCGATGCGAGGCTACGCCGACGACGGGTACGCGATCTTCAGAAACGTGCTGGACCCGGCGCTGATCGCGGAGGCGGACCAGCATGTCCGCTGGCTGCAGCGGCGCCACCCGGAGCGGACCGGCGAGGACCTGTCCACCGAACTGGTCGCGCGGGACCCGTTCTGGGTGCGGCTGGTCTCCGACGACCGCCTCCTGGACGTCGCGGAGCGGTTCGTCGGACCCGACATCGCCCTGTTCGCCTCCGCCTACATCTCGAAGCCGCCCTTCACGGGCAAGGCCGTCCTCTGGCATCAGGACGGCGCGTTCTGGCCGCTCGACCCGATGCGCGTCGTGACGCTCTGGCTCGCCATCGACCGCTCGACTCCGGAGAACGGCTGCCTGCGCGTCATTCCGGGCAGTCACAAGGAGGAGCTGCACGAGGTCCGCGAACGTGACGACGCCGAGGCCGTCTTCGGTGTGGAGAGCGCGGTCGGCGTGGACGAGTCGGACGCCGTGGACCTCGTCCTCGAACCCGGCGACGTCGAGGTGCACCACCCGAACATCATGCACGGCAGCAACGCCAACGACTCGCCCTACCGGCGCTGCGGGCTGACCATCCGGTACATCCCGACGTCGACGAGGATCACGGAGGAGCCGCTGCCGTTCCCGTCGGCGCTGCTGCTGCGCGGCGATCCGGGCGTGAACGAGTACCAGCCGCGCCCCATGTACGTCCCCGGCCAGGACTTCGCCTTCAACGGCGCGGAGCACTGGAGCTGATGGGCTACCGCCGGCACCGGCCCTCCCGCAACTGGGGCGCCCGGGTCCACGAGATCACCTGGTCGGGCCTGGACGCCCTGGTGCTGGAGAACGAGCTGCTGCGGGTGACCGTCCTCGCGGGCAAGGGCGGCGACATCGCCGAGTTCTGCTACAAGCCGCGCGACATGGACTTCGTGTGGCTTTCGCCGGACGGCCTGCGCAACCCGCGGGACGTCGCCGGCGGTGCGGCCGACGACGTCGCCGCGTTCCTCGACGGCTATGAGGGCGGGTGGCAGGAGGTCCTGCCGAACGGCGGCGCGCCGAGCACCTACGAGGGAGCCGCGTTCGCGCAGCACGGCGAGGTGGCGGGCCTGCCCTGGGACGCCGACATCGTGGCCGACGGCGCCGCGGAGGTCGCCGTCCGGCTGACCGTGCGGGCGCGCCGGATGCCGCTCCGGGTGACCAAGATGCTCCGGCTGCGGTCGGGGGAGGCCGAGCTCCTCGTCGAGGAGGAGCTGGCCAACGAGTCCGGGGTGGAACTGCGCGCGATGTGGGGGCACCACATCGTGTTCGGCGCGCCCTTCCTGCGTCCCGGGCACCGGATCAGGCTCCCGGACGGCGTCCGGGTCGTCCCGCACGAGACCGCGATCGCCCCCGGCGGGAGGCGTGTCCGGGCGGGAGGGCCGCACGCGTGGCCGCGCGTTCCGGCGGACGGCGGCGGGGTCGTCGATCTCGGCGTCGTCCCCGAGTACGGTGCGCCGAGTGAGATCGTCTACCTCACCGGCCTGGACGAGGGCCGCTACGAGGTCGTCGACCCGGACGGCGGGCTCGGGATGCGGGTGCGCTGGGACGCGGCGGTCCTCCCGCACCTGTGGCTGTGGCAGGAGTCCGGAGCGACCACCGGCCATCCGTGGTGGGGGCGCGCGTACGTGATGGGCCTGGAGCCGTTCGCCGGACACCCGACGGACGGGCTGGCGGCGGCGGTCGCCAACGGCACCGCGCTCAGGCTCGGCCCGCACGCCACGAGGAGCCTGTGGCTGCGCGCGGGCGTCATCGGAGGAGATCTATGACGGAGTTCGAGGGCAGGGTCGCCGTGGTGACCGGAGGGTCGCTGGGCATCGGCCGGGCCGTGGTGGAACGGCTCGCGCGGGACGGCGCCGCCGTGGTCTTCTGCGGCCTCGGCGAGGACGAGGTCCGGCGGGCTGAGGACGAGCTGCGCGCGGACGGCCTGGAGGTCACCGGCGTCGAGGCCGATGTGACCGACGCCGCGCAGATGGACGGTCTCGTCGGGACGGCGGTGTCCCGGCACGGGGGCCTTGACGTTGTCGTGACCTGCGCGGGCGTCCAGCGGTACGGGACGGTCGAGGAGACGTCCGAGGCGTTGTGGGACGAGGTGCTCGGCGTGAACGTCAAGGGCGTCTTCCTCGCCTGCCGCGCCGCCGTGCCCGAGCTGCGCCGCCGGGGCGGCGGGACGATCGTCACGATGTCCTCGGTGCAGGCGTTCGTGTCCCAGGACCGGGTCGCCGCCTACAGCGCGAGCAAGGCCGCGATCAACGCGCTGACCCGGGCGATGGCGCTGGACCACGCGGCCGACGGGATCCGCGCGAACGTGGTCTGCCCGGGCTCGGTGGACACCCCGATGCTGCGCTGGGCCGCCGACCTGTTCCGCGGGGAGACGGGCCAGGACGCGCAGGTGGCCGAGTGGGGGCGGGCGCATCCGCTCGGCCGGGTGGCGACCGCGGCGGAGGTCGCCGAGGTGGTGGCGTTCCTCGCCGGGCCGCGCTCGTCCTTCGTGACCGGGGCCGAGCATCGCGTCGACGGGGGCCTGCTGGCCCGCAACCCCGCCGCGCTGCCGGAAACCCGGACCTGATTTCTTGAAGATCTAGACACCAAGTCATTTGATGACTCATGATGTGGGGCGCACGAGCGGCGTGTGACAGCGACCTCGCGGAGGTTTCCATGCAGGAGTCCCGTCCTTCATCACCCGATCGGCCCTCATCCGTCCACGCGGGGCGGCGCCGCACGCGCGCCGCGGCCGTCGCCTCCGCGCTGCTGCTCGGCGCCGGGCTCGCGGCCGCACCCGCCCTGCCGGCGATCGCCGACACGCACGGCCACGGCCCTTCGAACGGGCGCGGCCCGTTCATCGGAAAGGGCCACGAGAAGGCCCGCGGCCAGGGTCATGCCGCCGAGGCCGCCGCGCCGACCTGCTCCGGGCACGCCCCGCCGACGTTCGGCACGGCCACAAAGAACACCTCGCTGAACGGCAAGTTCACCTCGTACGGCAACAGCAACACGCTCCTGGACGACTGGACGGGCGCGGACACGACCTACTCCCTGAAGCTCTCGGACGGACGCATCGTCTACGCCTACTCCGACACCTTCCTCGGCCAGGTGAACGCGAACGGCTCACGCCCGGTCGTCATCGAGGAGGGCGGGACGACGCCGTTCATCAACAACTCGTTCGTCGTCCAGGCGACGGGAGGTGCGCTCACCACCGTGCACGGCGGGTCGGCCGCCGCGCCGAAGGCCGTCATGCCGCCCGCGCAGGCCGCCCACTGGTACTGGGCCGGCGACCTCACCCAGAGCGGCTCGGAGGTCCAGCAGCTCTACCGCGAGTACTACGACCCCGACCCGGACAACGGCACCGGGTGGGACATGAAGTTCAAGGACAACGTCCTGGCCCGCTTCTCCACGGGCAACCTGGCCACGCCCACGCAGGTCAAGGCGATGCCGTCGGCGTCCGGTACCCAGTGGGGGTCGGCGCTCCTGAGGGACGGCGGCTTCACCTACATCTACGGCACCGAGGACTACATCGATCCCGAGACGCAGGTGAACACGAAGTACCTGCACATCGCGCGCGTCAGCGGCACGGACCTGCGCGGAACGTGGGAGTACCGGACGGCCTCCGGCTGGTCGGACGCGGAGACGGACTCGGCGCGGCTGATGAGCGGCGTGTCCAACGAGTTCAGTGTGGCCAAGCGCGGCTCGCACTTCATCATGGTCAACCAGGACGCGAACATCGCGTTCGGCTCCGAGATCGACGTCCTGCTGTCGTGCGCGGCGGACGGCCCCTTCACCGGTGAGCAGACCGTCTACCAGACGCCCGAGACCGGCCAGTTCGGCTCGTACGGCGACCCGGACATCTTCACCTACAACGCCCACCAGCACGCGTCGCTGTCGTCCAACGGCAGCCTGGTCATCTCCTACAACGTGAACAGCCTGGACGCCACCAAGGGCCCGACCAACGACAACTACCGGGACGTGAGCATCTACCGGGCGCGGTACATCAGCCTCCCGGTCTCCGGCTGAGCCCGTCCCCCCCGAGCCGCGGCATCGCCGTTCCGTCCACGGCGGTACCGCTCCCACGCGCCCCCGGGTGACCTCCCGCCCGGGGGCGCGTCCCGTCCACGACCCCAGGAGGCCGGACCATGACGCTGGACCCCGAACTGGCCGCCGCCCTCGACGGCCTGCCGTACGTCGGCCTGGCCGACCCGATCAAGGCCCGCGCGTCCATGCGCGACCTCGCCGCCGCGCTGGCCGAACCCCCCGCCGCGGCCGGCTCCGGCGTCGAGGAGCGGACGATCCCGGGCTCGCCGGGTGCGCCGCCCGTCCGGGTGCGGATCTACCGGCCGCGTGAGGCGGCGCGTCCGGCGCCGGTGCTCGTGTACTTCCACGGCGGCGGCTTCGTGACCGGAGAGCTGGAGAACGAGCACGGGCGATGCCTGGAGTTCGCCGAGGACGGGATCGCGGTCGTGTCGGTCGGCTACCGGCTCGCGCCGGAGCATCCGTACCCGGCGGGGTTCGAGGACTGCTACGCCGCGACGGTGTGGGCGCACGAGCACGCGAGCGGGTTCGGCGGCGATCCGGAGCGGGTGGCGGTCGGCGGGGGGAGCGCGGGCGGCGCGCTGGCGGCGGCCGTGGCGCTGCGCGCGCGGGACGAGGGCGGCCCGCCGCTGGTGTTCCAGATGCTGCTCTATCCCGTCCTGGACGACCGGATGGAGACCCCCTCGATGCGGGCGTTCACCGAGCCGCCGCTGTTCAACCGCACCGACGTCGAGCACATGTGGCGGCACTATCTGGGCGGACGGGCCGACGTCCCCGCCTATGCGGCCCCCGCGCGGGCCGGTGACCTGTCCGGGCTGCCGCGCGCCTACGTGCTGGTCGCCGAGTACGACCCGCTGCGGGACGAGGGGCTCGGCTACGCGCACCGGCTGATCGTGTCGGGCGTCCCCACCGAGCTTCACCATGTGCCCGGCGCCTGCCACGGTTTCGACGGCATCCTGTCGGCGCGGCTGGGACGGCTCGCGTTCGCGGAACAGCGTGCCGTCCTGCGGCGATGTCTCACCGGGAGGCTGGACAGCACAGTCGCTAAGTGATTAGATGACTTTACTTCTTTGGCGGAACGAGGTGGCGATGTCACAGGATGTGGCCCGGCCGAGCCTGGCGGACGCGCTCACGGAGCGGATGCTGGAGCTGATCAGGTCGGACGGCCTGCGCGCCGGCGACCGGCTGCCGTCGGCGCGCGAGCTGTCGCAGCGCTTCGCGGTGACCACGCCGACGCTGCGGGAGGCGCTGCGCCGGCTGGAGGCGACCGGGGCCATCCAGCTCCGGCACGGCTCCGGGATCTATGTGGGCGCCGACCTCGAACGCGTGGTCATCCCCAACCCCAACGTCCGGGAGCTGGAGGCCGACCGGCTGCTCCAGCTGCTGGACGCCCGGCTGCTGATCGAACCGCCGCTGGCCGGCCGGGCGGCGCGGCTGTCGGGGCCGGCCGACGTCGAACTCCTCCACGCGATCCTCGACCAGGCGAGCGCGGACCTCGGCGGCGACGCGCAGGACGCGGAAGTGCGCCTGCACCGGGCCAACATGACCTTCCACCGGGAGGTCGCCGGCGTCGCCGGCAACTCCGTGCTCTGCGAGGTCATCGACTCGCTGCTGTCGGTGCACGCGTCCGAGCAGCGGGAGATACAGCGCATCTTCGACGACCGCGTCCGCGACTTCGAGGAGCACACGGCGATCCTCGCCGCCATCGAGTCGGGCGCGGAGCGGGACGCCGAGTCCCTCATGCGGTCGCACCTCGCCGACATCAAGCAAGTGATAGAGCAGCGGCTGGCCTGAGCGGCCGCACCCCCCGCCGCCCGGCGCGCGCCGTGCGGCCGGTTCACCATTCCCTGATTCAGTCCTTCGACCACCCCGATCGGGCATCGGCGCCCGATGAAGGAGGCTCACCATGGTGCCGTCCACGCGACTCCGGGTGACCGCGCTCACCGCGAGCGCGGTCCTGCTCGCCGCCGGCTGCGGATCCGGCGACTCGGGCGGGAGCAAGTCCGAGCTCAAGCTCTACAACGACAAGGGTGCCTGGAAGCCCTTCTTCGAGCAGATGGGAGCCCTCGGCAAGCAGGAGACCGGGCTCGACATGACGCCGGTCGGCTACACCGACGAGCCGACCTACACCGCGTTCATCAAGACCTCCTTCCGCACGAACGTCAAGCCCGACCTGTTCACCTGGTCGACCGGCGGGCGCCTGGAGGAGATCGTCAAGCAGAACCAGGTCGCCGAGACCACGAAGATCTGGCAGGACGCCATCAAGAGCGGCGACCTGACCGAGGACCTGAAGACGTACTACACGGTCGGCGGCAAGCAGTACTGCGTCCCGCTGAACACCGCCTACTGGGGCATGTTCTACAACAAGAAGATCTTCGCCAAGTACGGCCTGCAGCCGCCGAAGACGTGGGCGGAGCTGGAGAAGGTCGCGCAGACCCTCAAGTCGAAGGGCCAGGTGCCCTTCAACCACACCACCCCGACCTCGCTGTTCTCGTTCGCCTGGTTCGAGCAGCTCCTCGCCGGCACCGACCCCGACCTGTACGAGCGGCTGTCGAAGGGCCAGGCGTCCTACACCGACCCCGGCGTCGTGCAGGTGATGGAGCGCTGGAAGTCGATGATCGACAAGGGCTGGTTCTCCAAGCCGGGCGACAAGGCCGACCCCGCCGACCACTTCAAGTCGGGCGACGCCGCCATGGTCATCAGCGGGACGTGGTTCAACACGAGCATGACCCAGCGCGGCCTCAAGCAGGGGAAGGAGTACGGGTTCTTCTTCGTCCCGAACACGAACCCGGCGCTGCCGAAGCGGTCGCTGATATTCGAGAGCGGCCCGCTGTGCTCGCTGCGCAAGGCCCCCGACCCGGCCGCCAGCAGCAAGTACCTCAAGTGGTGGATCACGCCCGCCGCGCAGGAGAAGTGGGCGAACGCGCGCGGCGACGTGTCCGGCAACCCGAAGGTGAAGGTCGCCGACCCCGAGCTGACCGCGGTCACCAAGGAGGCCGCGTCGAACGGGAACCGGCTCGTCCTGCGCTACTTCGAGGCCGCGCCCGCGCCCGTGCTCACCGAGGCGCTCAGCGGGTTCGACAAGTTCCTCAACAAGCCGGAGACCTACATGGACGTCCTCAAGAGCATCCAGAAGGTGAACGAGGACTACTGGAAGTCGCACAAGGCCGGAAGCTGATCCTCCGAAATGAGCATGCACAAGGCCGCCACCGACCGTCCGCAGCTGACGGTGGTGCCGCCCCCGGGTGCCGGCCGCCACAAGGCGCGCGGCCGGCGCCGCAAGGGGTTCGCGCTGCACGGCACGTTCCGGCACCTCTACATCTCGCCGGCCCTGCTGTTCGTCGCCGTCCTGCTGTACCTGCCCTTCCTGTGGACGGCGTACCTGAGCCTCACCAGCTACGACGGGCTCGCGTCACCCGAGTTCAGCGGCCTGGACAACTACCGGCGGCTCTTCGAGGACGACGCGCTCCTCACCTCGATCCGGAACACGCTGCTGTGGGTCGTCGGGACCATCGTCCTGCCGGTGGGGCTGGGGCTGCTCGTCGCCGTCCTGTCCTACGACCTCAAGCGCGGCGCGTGGTTCCGGCTGCCGTTCCTGCTGCCGTACGCGATGTCGGGCGCCGGTCTCGGCGTGATCTGGGGCTTCATCCTGCAGCCCGACGGGATGGCGAACCAGATCCTCACGCTGCTCGGCATGCCGGGCGGTGACACCGCCTTCCTGCAGGACGGCCCCGGCAACACCATCGCGATGATCGTCGTGTGGACGTGGCAGCAGCTCGGCGTCAACATGCTGCTGTTCGTCGTCGGCCTGCAGTCGATCCCGCGGGCCCCGATCGAGGCCGCGCGCATCGACGGCGCGTCCGGCTGGTCAATGTTCCGGCACGTCACCTGGCCGCTGATGCGGCCGATCACCACCGTCGTCCTCGGCCTCGCGCTCGTCGCCGGGCTGAAGAACTTCGACATCGTGTGGGTGATGACGCAGGGCGGGCCCGGCCGCTCGTCCGAGACGCTGGCCGTGACCATGTACCGGGACGTGTTCGTCGCCAACGAGTACGGCTACGGGTCGGCGGTCGCGGTGCTGCTCACCACCATCACCGGCCTGGCCTCGTACGTCTACCTGCGCCGCCAGGTCGGGAGGGAGGAACTCTCATGATGAGCGGAGCGAACCGGGGGGTGTGGGGGGTCGCCCCCCCACGGAGAGCACCGCGTCGTGTGAGCTTGAACGTGCGGCGCGGGGTGCTGGCCGTGCTGGGGGTGGCGTGGCTGTTCCCCACGTATCTGATCATCGCGAACGCGATCCGGCCGGCGGGCGACTACGACCCGTCGGACGCGGTGAAGCCGCCGTCGTCGATCGGCCTGTTCGGCAACATCGCGGAGGCGTGGGACCGCACCGCCGTGGGCGACACGCTGCTCAGCACGCTGCTGTACAGCATCGTCTCCCCGGCGCTGGCCGTGCTCATGGGCGCGCTCGCCGGGTACGCGATCGTGGTGCTGCGGCTCAGGCACGGCTTCGCCTGGTTCGTGGTGATCTTCGCCGGGACCGTGGTGCCGTTCCAGATGCTGCTCGTCCCGCTGTTCGTCGGCTACAGCAAGGTGTCGCTCTACGACAACCAGCTCGGGCTGATCGTCATCTACTCGGCGATCAACGTGCCGCTGGCCGCACTGGTGATGCGCAACTTCTTCGGCAACGTCGCCGTCTCGATCTTCGAGGCGGCGCGGCTGGACGGCGCGTCCACGTTCCGCATCTTCTGGCGGATCTACCTGCCGCTGTCGGCGGCGGCCCTCGCCGCCGTGTTCATCCTGGAGTTCACCTTCGTCTGGAACGACCTGCTGTTCGGCCTGACGCTCTCGCAGTCGCAGACCGTCCGGCCGGTGTGGGCCGAGCTGTCCGCGCTGACCACCGACGTGTACGCCGGAACGCCCGTGCCGATCGCGCTGGCCGCCGGCCTGGTGGTCTCGCTGCCGACCGTCGTGCTGTTCCTCGCGACACAACGGCTGTTCACCCGCGGCCTGACCCTCGCCCAGTTCTAGTGCTCGCCCAGAGAAAGATTGACGCATAACAATGACCAGTCGTCTGCTTCAGGCGAGCCTCGGCTCGCCTGACTATGACGGGATCCGCGCCGCGCTGCGGGAGGACACGTCCACCGAGGTCCTCGCGGTGCGGGGGCTGTCCGTCCGCGCCGCCGTGCTGCCGCTGTTCAAGCGAGGTGAGGACGGCGCGCTCCGGCAGGCCGTCCGGGTGACGCTCTCCGGCGGCGGCCGGGTCGAGGTCGTCCTCAAGGACGGGGACGCCGAAGCGGCCTCCGCGACCGGGGAGGGCGAGACGCTGACCCTGCTGGTCCCCGAGGTGGACGGCCCGCGCCGCGTCACCTTGGAGGTCCGGGACCCGGACGGGCTGGTCGGCGCCGCCCCGCTCGACATCACCCCTCAGCGCAAGTGGAACGTCTTCGTCGTCCACCACTCGCATCTCGACATCGGCTACACCGACACACAGGGCACCGTCCTGCGGCACCACCTCGACTACCTCGACGCGGCGCTCCGGCTGTCGCGGGAGACCGACGGGCGGCCGGACGACGCGCGGTTCCGCTGGTCGGTCGAGTCGTCGATGCCTGCGCTGCGCTGGCTCGCGACCCGCCCCGACGACCAGGTCGCCGAGTTCACCGAGCGGGTCCGCGCGGGCAACATCGAGGTGACCGCGTTCCCGATGCAGTTGCACACGGAGGCGTGCTCGACGGAAGAGCTGTACCGGCAGCTCCGCTTCGTCGAGGACCTGCGGCGCAAGTACGGCATCGAGGTCCGCTCCGCCATGCACACCGACATCCCGGGCGCGGTCGCCGGGACGGTGGACGCCCTGAACTCGGCCGGCGTCCGGTACCTCGCCGCCGCGCACAACTGGGCCGGACGGTCCGTCCCGTACATCACGGGCGGCGACCGGCTCGCCCGGCCGTTCCGGTGGCGGTCGCCGGGCGGCGGGGAGCTGATCGTCTGGTTCACCGACACCCCGCACGGCATGGCCTACATGGAGGGCAACACGGTCGGGCTCGTCGACGGCTACGACCTCGCCGAGGACCTGCTGCCCCGCTACCTCGGCTCCCTCGCCGACCGGCCCTACCCGTACGGGCCCGGCACGTTCGGCTGGTACGCCGCGCCGGGCCAGGTCGGCGCGGCCAAGGACCCCGACTTCCTGGACGCCGTCCACCTGCGCGTCCAGGGCGCGCACGCCGACAACGCAGGGCCGTCGATCGTCCCCGCCGACATCGCGCACCGCTGGAACGAGACCTGGGACTACCCGCGGCTGCGGATGGCGACCAACGCCGACTTCTTCGAGTACGTCGAGGAGCACCACGGCGACAGGCTCCAGACCCACGAGGGCGACTGGACCGACTGGTGGGCCGACGGCCTCGGCTCGGGCGCCCGCCCGCTCGGGTACGTCCGGCGGGCCCAGAACGTCCTGCGGTCCGCCGAGACGCTGCACGCCCTCGCCGACGACCGCAGCGGCGACCGGACGGGCGCCTCAACAGCCATCGACGAGGCCTACGACCGGGCCGCGCTGTTCGACGAGCACACCTGGGGCGCCGCGAACCCGTGGGAGGACGCCGAGGAGGGCGGCGACTCCGGCGGCCTGCAGTGGACCCGCAAGTCGCAGGTCGGCTACCAGGCCCACGACGACGCCCTCGACCTGCTGCAGGCCGGCGCGCGGCGCCTCGGCGCGACCTTCGGGGCGGCGCCGGACGCGCTCGCCTCGTTCCTCGTGGTCAACCCGGGCACCGCCGCCCGCACCGACGTCGCCCGCGCGTTCCTGCCCCGCGACATCGTCTCCGTGGACGTCCCGATCACGCTCGTGGACGCCCGCACCGGCGAGCCCGTCCCGCACCGCGAGGAGGAGGTCGACCCGGACGAGTGGCCCACCCGTCCCATCGGCCGCCACCTTGAGGCCGTCCTGCCCGACGTCCCCGGCCACGGGCACGTGCGCGTCGACGTCGTCCGGGCCGGGACGGAGACCCCGGAGCCCGTCGACCTCGGCACCGAAGGCACGATCGAGAACGAGTTCTACCGCGTCACCTACGACCTCAAGGAAGGCCACATCGGCTCGGTCTTCGACAAGGTCACCGGCCGCGAACTGGTGAACGCCGACGCCGTCGCCGGGTTCGGGCAGTACGTCTACGACCGGTACGCGACCGCGCCGCACTTCAACCACATGTCCGGGCACATGCTCGTCCATGACAAGACGATGCTCGGAGACAGGGCCGTCGCCACGCACGCGACCGTCACCACCTGCGAGCGCACCCCTGCCGGTGAGCGGCTCGTCGTCGAACTCCACGGCAAGGGCGTCGACTGGCTGCGCACGACGATCGACCTGTACGCGGGCGTGCCGCGCGTGGACGTCCGGTACCAGCTCGGCAAGCAGCCGACCGCGGCCAAGGAGGCGGTGTTCTTCGCGTTCCCGTTCGCCGTGGACGGTCCGCCCGCCGCCTGGGAGCTGACCGGCGGCGTCGGCGGAACCGCCGTCCCGAGCGTCCCGGGGTCGGCGGAGCACATGCGCCCGATCCGGCACTGGGTCGCGTTCGAGGACCCCGAGCTGACCGTCGCGTGGGCGACGCTGGAGGCGCCGCTCGTCCAGTTCGGCTCCATCCACATGCCGTACGCGCCGTTCCCGCCGACGCTCGACAACGAGGACGGCACCGTCTACTCGTGGGCGCTCAACAACATCTGGGACACCAACTTCCCGTCCCAGCAGCAGGGCGAGACCACCTTCCGGTACGCGTTCGCGTCCGGCCCCGCCGGGTCGGGACGCAGGCTCGGCGCCCGCACGGCATCCGGGATCACCGACCAGTTCGTCGCCACCCTCGCCACCGGCGACGCGCCCGCGACGGAGTCCGGGACGTTCCTGCGCGTGGACGACCCGGACGTCCTCGTGACCTCGGTGGGCCGCGCCCGCGACGGCGACGGGCTGGCCGTCCGGCTCCAGTCGCTCGCCGCCGCCGCGGTGGAGACGAGCCTGCACGTGCCGGGCGCCACCGGCGCCCTGCTGAGCGGCGGATCGGAGCGTGACCCGGCGGAGCTGCCCGTCCGGGACGGCACGATGACGGTACGGGTGCCCGCGTGCGGCGTCGTCACCGTCACCGTTCGGCGATGAGGACGAATCGGGGACACATGAAGATCACAGATATCCGCGCCACCACGGTCACGGTGCCGCTGGAGGCGCCGCTGCTGCACAGCAACGGCGCGCACTGGGGCCGTTTCGTGCGGACGATCGTGGAGGTCGAGGCCGACAACGGCCTGGTCGGGCTCGGCGAGATGGGCGGCGGCGGGCAGAGTGCGGAGGCCGCGTTCCAGGCGCTCGCCCCGCATCTGGAGGGGCACGACCCGTTCGAGCTGGAGACCCTCCGTTTCAAGATCGCCAATCCGACCGCGAGCCTCTACAACAACCGCACCCAGATGCTCGCCGCCATCGAGTTCGCCTGCCTGGACCTCGTCGGGCAGCATCTCGGCGTCCCGGTGTACGACCTGCTCGGCGGCCGCATCCGCGACTCGGTCCCGTTCGCGTCCTACCTCTTCTACCGCTACCCGGGCGCCGGCGGATCGACGGAGGTCCGCACGCCCGAGCAGCTCGTGGAGCACGCCCGCGCCCTCAAGGCGCAGCACGGCTTCGGCGTCCACAAGCTCAAGGGCGGCGTGTTCCCGCCAGGCCACGAGCTGGAGTGCTACAAGGCGCTCGCGGAGGCGTTCCCCGGCGACCGGTTCCGCTACGACCCGAACTCCGTCCTCAGCCTGGAGGAGGGCCTGCGGTTCGGGAAGGCGATCGAGGACCTGCCCAACGACTACCTCGAAGACCCCGTCCTCGGCCTGGAGGGGCTCCGGCTCGTCCGCGAACGCGTGAACATCCCGCTCGCCACGAACACCGTCGTCGTCAACTTCGAGCAGCTCGCCGCCAACGTGCTGCGCCGCAGCGCCGACGTCGTCCTGCTCGACACCACTTTCTGGGGAGGGATCCGGCCCTGCGTGAAGGCGGCCGGCGTGTGCGAGACCTTCCAGATCGGCGTGGCCGTGCACTCCTCCGGCGAACTCGGCATCCAGCTCGCCACGATGCTGCACCTCGGCGCCGTCCTGCCCAACCTCACCTACGCCGCCGACGCGCACTACCACCACCTCGCCGACGACGTGATCGAGGGCGGGCTGATGCGGTACACCGGCGGCCGGATTCCCGTTCCCACCGGTCCCGGCCTCGGTGTCCGGTTGGATCGTGACAAGCTCGCCGAGTACGCCGAGCTGTACAAGGAACTCGGCGGCTACCCCTACGACCGCGACCCGGGGCGCCCCGGCTGGTACCCGATCGTCCCCAACGACCGGTGGGCCGACCCGGACGTCCCACTTGCATCGCTCGAATAACCTGCCCCCTGTGATTCGTTACGCGACCCCCGACGATGTCCCGGCCGTACTGCGGCTGATCCGCGAGCTCGCCGACTACGAGCGTGCCCTGCACGAGGTGAAGGCCACCGAGGACCAGCTGCTCGACCGTCTCTTCGGCGACGACCCCAAGGTCTTCGCGCTCGTCGCCGAGCACGAAGGCCGCGTCGTGGGCTTCGCCGTGTGGTTCCTCACGTTCTCGACGTGGAATGGTACACACGGCATCTACCTGGAGGACCTGTTCGTCGAGCCGGACGTCCGCGGCCACGGCTACGGCAAGCTCCTCCTCACCGAGCTCACCCGCATCGCCGACGACCGAGGCTACGAACGCGTCGAATGGTCGGTGCTGACGTGGAACGAACCGGCCATCGGCTTCTACAAGTCGATGGGCGCCCGCCCCCAGGACGAGTGGATGGTCTACCGCCTCACCGGCGACGCCCTCACCAAAGCCGCCCGCTCCTGACGCTGAGGACGGTGTGTGCTCCCCGCTGATGCGGGGATGGTCCTTGGAAGACCCTGCCATGGGCTTTTACGAATCGTGCTCCCCGCGCACGCGGGGTTGATCTTGACAGAGCAGAGGCCCAGCCCGTTCGGGCTGGGCCTCGGCGTTCGGGCCGGTCAGGCCTGCTTGGTCTCCCAGAAGATCTTGTCGATCTCCGCGATTTTGCCCAGCAGGTCGTCGGCGACCTTGGGGTCCATGCTGCCCTTGGTGCCGGTGGCGCCGGCGAGCTTGGTCGCCTCGTTGAACAGCTGGTGGAGCTGGGGGTACTTCTCGAAGTGCGGCGGCTTGAAGTAGTCGGTCCACAGCACCCACAGGTGCTCCTTGACCAGCTGGGAGCGCTGTTCCTTGATCAAGATCGCCCGGGAGCGGAACTCCGGGTCCTCGTTCGCCGCGTACTTCTCACAGATCGCCTTGACCGACTCGGCCTCGATCCGGGCCTGCGCCGGGTCGTAGACGCCGCACGGCAGGTCGCAGTGCGCAGACACCATGGTCTTCGGGCGCAGAAGCTTGAGCAACACCTGCGAATCCCTTCCCTCGTTGCGGATCATGCTCAGGTCACCGACATTACCGTTGTAGCCCTGGGCCCGTCCGGGCAGGGCGCTCGGTATTTCGGCCTAAGACCCGGACCGCACCCGGCCCGGAACCCTTCCAGCAGTGTTTGTGACCGCCGCCCGTCGAAGTATGCGGGCGAACGAGGAGGATCATGCGGATCCGGAGGCCGCGCCACCCGGTGCCGTGGGCCCTTGCCGGCGTGGCCGTTTTCGCGCTGTCCGCAGTGCCGAAGCCGCGGACCGTGGAGGTCACGGGGGACTCGATGCTGCCGGGTCTGCGGCCGGGGGACTGGCTCATCGTCCGCACCGGGGTCCGCCCCGCGCCCGGCGACCTCCTCGTCGCGCGGCATCCGGAGCGTGCCGAACTCCTGATCGTCAAGCGTGCGGCCTATCGCGCCGAGGGCGGCTGGTGGTTGGAGAGCGACAACCAGCGTGCCCCCGGCAACCGTGACAGCTGGGACTTCGGGCCCGTTCCCGACGCCCTCGTGGTGGGCCGCGTCGTGGCCCGCTACTGGCCCCTTCCGCCGGCACTCTTCAAACGCGGCGTCTGACGAGCCGCCGCGGCCCGTGTTCCGGGGTGTGGAACACGGGCCGCCGATGATCAGATGCGGGCGACGCCTTCCTTGCGGGCCTGGGCGGCGACGGCGGCGCTGACCGCCGGGGCGACGCGATCGTCGAACGGGCCGGGGACGACGTAGTCGGCGGTCAGGTCGTCGCCGACGATGCCGGCGAGGGCGTTCGCCGCCGCCAGCTTCATGCCCTCGGTGATCGAGTGGGCGCGGACGTCCAGCGCGCCGCGGAAGATGCCGGGGAACGCCAGCACGTTGTTGATCTGGTTCGGGAAGTCGCTGCGGCCGGTCGCGACCACCGTGGCATGCCGCCGGGCGATCTCCGGGTGGACCTCCGGGGTGGGGTTGGAGAGCGCGAAGACGATCGCGTTCTCCGACATCGTCGCGACGCACGACTCGTGGACGGTGCTGCCGGACAGGCCGATGAACACGTCGGCGCCGCGCAGCGCCTCCTCCGTGGAGCCCTTCAGATGCGACCGGTTGGTGATCGCGGCGATGCGCTCCTTGACCGGGTTCAGGCCGTCCCGCCCCTCGTGGATGAGGCCCTTGCTGTCGGACAGCGCGATGTCGCCGATGCCGGCCTCGATCAGGATCTGCGAGACCGCGATGCCGGACGCGCCCGCCCCGGCCACGACCGCGCGCAGCTCCGACAGCGGCTTGCCGATGAAGCGGGCGGCGTTGGTGAGGGCGGCGAGCGCCACGATCGCGGTGCCGTGCTGGTCGTCATGGAAGACGGGGATGTCGAGCGCGGCGCGCAGCCGGTCCTCGATCTCGAAGCAGCGGGGCGCGCTGATGTCCTCCAGGTTGATGCCGCCGAAGCTCGGCGCCATCCGGATCACCGTGTCGACGATCTCGTCGACATCCGTGCAGCTCAGCGCGATCGGCACGGAGTCGACGTCCGCGAACTCCTTGAACAGCAGGGACTTGCCCTCCATGACCGGCATGGAGGCGGCGGGGCCGATGTCGCCGAGCCCGAGCACGGCGGTGCCGTCGGTGACGACGGCGACGACCTTGGACGTCCAGGTGTAGTCGTAGGCCAGTTCGGGGTTGTCGGCGATCGCGGTGCACACCCGGGCGACGCCCGGCGTGTAGGCCAGCGAAAGATCGTCCTTGTTGCGGACCGGGATGGTCGACCGCATCTCCAGCTTGCCGCCGCGGTGCAGCGGGAAGGCCGGATCGTCCTCCAGTGAGGGCGGTTCGGTATGAATGGGCTCAGCAGCCACAGCGACCCCTGTCAGTGAAAGTTGGCTTTCTTGCGATGCCGCCGCGGTGGTGGTGGTGTGGTGGCCCGTCACCTGGTGGTCATCTCGCGACGTACGGGGGTCACCCGTTGTCCGATTGTGCCACACGGGGTGCCGCGTGCCCGGCGGACGGGGTGGTGGTGACCGTCACTTGACCCTGCCCAGGCGTTGCGGGTCGAATGTGTTTCGTGTGAAATGTGTGGGAAACACCCAGGTCAGGCCAGCCGGGCCGGAGCCCCCTCGTTGCGTAATTGTTTCGCATCCTTTATGCGGATTCGGGACGTTGTACGCCAAAATATGCACCTGACCTTCGGATCTACGCGGATCCGGCGAAACCATCTAGAGGGGGACCAGTGACCCGCGTTTCTCTGCGCCGCCGCGTCATCGCGGCGAGCGCGCTCGTGCTGACGGGCGCGCTCGCGCTGTCGGCATGCGGCGACAGCAACGACTCTGGCGACTCGGGCAGCTCCGCTGCGGCGAAGACCAGTGTGGACAGCAAGCTCGCGGCCATGGTCCCGGCCGCGATCAAGAGCGATGGCAAGCTCTCCATCGGGACGGACGCCTCGTACCCGCCCAACGAGTCCGTCGACCCGGCCTCGCAGAAGATCGTCGGGTGGGACGTCGACCTCTTCACCGCCGTCGCGGCCAAGCTCGGCCTGAAGACCGAGTTCCACAACGCCGGCTTCGACACGATCATCCCCGGTGTCCAGTCCGGCAAGTACGAGGCCGGCGTCTCCTCCTTCACCGACAACAAGGAGCGCGAGAAGGCCGTCGACTTCATCACCTACTACTCGGCGGGGACGGCGTGGGCGGCCCTCAAGGGCAACCCGAAGGGCGTCAACCCCGACGACGCCTGCGGCAAGAGCATCGGCGTCCAGCAGGGCACCGTTCAGGTCGAAGACCTCCAGGCGCGCAGCAAGAAGTGCACCGACGCGGGCAAGCCGGCCATCAAGCCGGTCGTCCGCAAGCAGCAGACCGAGGTCAACAACGACCTGGTCGCCGGCAAGGTGGACGCGATGGCGGCCGACTCGCCGATCGTCGGCGGCGCGGTCAAGAAGACCGGCAAGCTGCAGATCCTCGGGCAGGTCTACGACACGGCCCCGTACGGCTACGCGATCGGCAAGAACTCCGGCCAGTTCAAGGACGCCGTGCTCGGGGCGCTCCAGGCACTGATCGCCGACGGCACCTACAAGAAGATCTTGGAGGAGAACGGCGTGGAGAGCGGCGCCGTCACCCAGCCGGCGATCAACGCCGCGCAGGGCTGATCGCATGGCGGTCGACAACGGCGTAGGGAAGGGACGGCCTGAGACGATCAAGGCCGTCCCGGTCCGGCACCCGGGCCGGTGGCTCGGCGCGGCCGTGATCATCGTGCTGCTCGCGATGTTCGTGCACTTCTTGCTGACCAGCAAGGCGCTCGAATGGTCGGAGCAGTGGAAGTACCTGTTCTCCGACGCGGTGCTCAGGGGCGTCCGCAACACGGTGTGGCTCACCCTGGCCGCCATGCTCGGCGGTGTGGTGCTCGGCATCGTGCTCGCGCTGATGCGCCTCTCGGCGAACCCGCTGCTGAGCGGCGCGGCGTGGGTGTACCTCTGGTTCTTCCGCGGCACCCCGCTCTACACGCAGCTGCTCATCTGGGGCGCGATCGGCACGCTCTTCCCGACGGTCGGGATCGGCATCCCCTTCGGCCCCGAGTTCGAGACGTGGAAGACGCAGGAACTCGTGAACGCCGCGATCGCGGCATCGCTCGGACTGATCCTCAACGAGGCCGCCTACATGGCCGAGATCGTCCGCGCCGGGATCCTGTCCGTGGACGAGGGACAGCAGGAGGCGGCGAGCGCGCTCGGCATGTCCCGGATGCAGACGATGCGGCGGATCGTGCTGCCGCAGGCGATGCGCGTCATCGTCCCGCCGACCGGCAACGAGGCGATCTCGATGCTGAAGAACACCTCGCTGGTCGCGGCCGTACCGTACTCCGAGCTCACCTTCACCGCGCAGACCATCTACGCCAGCACTTACAAGATCATCCCGATGCTGGTGATGGCCTGTCTGTGGTACCTGCTCATCTCCTCGGTCATGATGGTCGGGCAGTACTACCTGGAGCGGCACTACAGCAGGGGCACCACCAAGGGGGGCGAGGCCAGACAGCGGCTCCGCTTCCGCTTCGGAGGAGGTGGCCAGTGAGCGGAGACGAGGACATCGTGAGCGACTCCCTCTCCAAGGAGCCCGAGGAGCCCGCGGCCGCGGCCGAGAGCGGCGGCCTGATGGTCAAGGCCGAGGCGGTGCACAAGTCGTTCGGGCGCGTCGAGGTGCTGAAGGGCATCGACCTGGAGGTGAAGCCCGGCGAGGTGATGTGCGTCGTCGGGCCGTCCGGGTCCGGCAAGTCGACGTTCCTGCGCTGCATCAACCACCTGGAGAAGATCAACGGTGGCCGGCTCTGGGTGAACGGCCACCTGGTCGGCTACCGGGAGTCGGGCGGCAAGCTCTACGAGCTGCGCGACCGGGAGGTGGCCGCGCAGCGCCGCGAGATCGGCATGGTGTTCCAGCGGTTCAACCTGTTCCCGCACATGACGGCGCTGGAGAACGTCATGGAGGCTCCCTGCCGGGTGAAGAGGGAGCCCAAGGCGCAGGTCAGGGAGCGGGCCCTCGCGCTGCTGACGCGGGTCGGGCTCGGCGAGAAGGTGGAGAACTACCCGGCGCAGCTGTCCGGCGGACAGCAGCAGCGGGTGGCGATCGCGCGGGCGCTGGCCATGGAGCCCGCGCTGATGCTCTTCGACGAGCCGACGTCAGCGCTCGACCCCGAGCTGGTCGGCGAGGTCCTGGAGGTCATGAAGCAGCTCGCCCTCGACGGCATGACCATGGTCGTGGTCACCCACGAGATGGGCTTCGCCCGTGAGGTCGGCGACTCGCTGGTCTTCATGGACGGCGGCGTCGTCGTCGAGGAGGGCACACCGCGGGACGTGCTGACCAACCCGCAGCACCCCCGCACGCAGGATTTCCTGTCCAAGGTCCTGTGACATCGGAGCGAGCGGCCCGCCCCCTGGACCAGGGGGCGGGCCGCTCGCCGTTCCGGGGGACGGTTAGTGTGCGTTCATGTTCGCTGTCACGGCCACACAGATCGACGCAGACAATCCGCTGAACGGGCTGACGCTGGGGGAGCGGCCCGAACCCGAGGTACCGGACGGCTGGACGACCGTCACGGTGAAGGCCGCCGCGCTCAACCACCACGACCTGTGGTCGCTGAAGGGCGTCGGCCTGCCCGCCGAGCGGCTCCCGATGATCCTCGGCTGCGACGCGGCCGGGGTGGACGAGGACGGCAACGAGGTCATCGTCCACTCGGTCATCGGAGACCCGGCGCGGGGCGGCGGCGACGAGACCCTCGACCCGAGGCGGTCGCTGCTGTCGGAGATCCACCCCGGGACGCTCGCGGAGAAGGTCGCGGTGCCGCGCCGCAACCTCGTCCCGAAGCCCGCCGGGCTGTCGTTCGCCGAGGCGGCCTGCCTGCCGACCGCATGGCTCACCGCGTACCGGATGCTGTTCGACAAGGCCGGCCTGCAGCCCGGCGCGTCCGTGCTGGTGCAGGGCGCGGGCGGCGGCGTCGCGAGCGCCGCGATCGCGCTGGCGGCCGCGGCCGGCTACCGCGTCTACGCGACCAGCCGCAGCGAGGCCAAGCGCAAGCGGGCCGAGGAGCTGGGCGCGGACGCCGCGTTCGAGACGGGCGCGCGGCTGCCGGAGCGGGTGGACGCCGTCATCGAGACCGTCGGGGAGGCGACATGGTCGCACTCGCTGAAGTCGCTGCGGCCCGGCGGGCGCGTCGTGGTGTCGGGCGCGACCAGCGGGCAGGTGCCGCCGGCGGAGCTGAACCGGGTGTTCTTCCTGCAGCTCCAGGTCGTCGGCTCCACCATGGGGACGCGGGACCAGCTGGAGCGGCTCGCGCGGTTCCTGGTCAAGACGGGCACCCGGCCGCTGATCGACCGCACGCTGCCGCTGAGCCGGGCACCCGAGGGCTTCGCCGCGATGGACGAGGGCGACCTCTTCGGCAAGATCGTCTTTACGCCGTGAGGCCGGGAGCCGTGGCCGGGTCTCCGGTCACGGCTCGTCCCCGCGGAAGATCTCGTTCTTCAGCCGGTCGCGGGTCTCGTCCAGAAGGGCCTCCGCGGCGGCGAGGTCGTCGTCGTCCAGCCGGGCCTTCTTCGCGCCCTTGCGGACGTCCTCGACGAACCCGCGGAGCAGGCGCTCCAGCTTGAGGCGGGCGATGTCCTCGCGGGTGCCGGTCGCCGTCTTCCACGCGTCGTCCCAGTTCTGCCGCCACTCCTCCTTCCACGCCTGCTTCTGCTCGCGCCAGTACTCCTTCTGCCGGCGCCACTCGTCCTTCTGGCGCTCGGTGGTCTCCTTCCACGCCTCCTTCGACGTGGTCTTGCCCTGGTCGCGCATCGTCCGGGCGGCCTGCGTCAGCTCCTCGCGCAGCGACCGGACGGTCTGCCGGACGTCCTCCTGCACGCCGCGCGCGAACTCCTGTGCCGAGGCGGAGATCTCCTCCTCCAGCTCGGCCAGCTCGTCCATCCGGCGCTCCAGCTCCTCGCGGCCCTTGTCGGTCAGCGAGTACACCTTCTTGCCCTTGACCACCTCGTGGGTGACCAGGCCCTCGGACTCCAGCCGGGCCAGCCGCGGGTAGATCGTGCCGGGGGAGGGCGAGTAGACCCCGAGGAACCGGTCCTGCAGCAGCCGGATCACCTCGTAGCCGTGCCGCGGGCTCTCCTCCAGCAGCTTCAGCAGGTACAGCCGCAGGCGACCGTGCCCGAAAACGGGGCTCACGTAGTCCTCACTTCTCCATGCGGGGGTTGGTGGTGATCTCCGGTGCGTCGTCGTCGCGGCCGAGGAGGGTGATCGTTCCGGACACCGTGTTGACCGTGAGCCGGCCCGAGCCGTCCCCGATCTTGCCGGTGACGCTGCGCGAGACGGCCCGCTCCTGCCGGCCGAGCTCGGGGAACGACGTCTCGATCCGCCCGGCCGCAGAGTTCAGCGTGACCTCCGCATCGGTGGACCCGGGGACGCGCAGCGCCACCTCGCCCGAGACCGTGTTGACGTCGACGCCGCCCTCGCCGGCCAGGTCGAGGTCGGCGGCGATGCGGCCGCTGACCGCCCGGGCGGCGAGCCGGTCGATGGACGCGCCAGCCAGCGACAGGTCGCCGGACACGGACGTGAACGACACCGTCCCGTCGAGGCCCTGCGCCTCGATGGCACCGGTCACGGTGTTGGCGTCGATCGCGCCCGCCACCGCGTCGAGCGTCACGGCGCCCGAGGCGCTCTTGATGGACGTGCGGGACGTCATGCCGGTCACGACCGCGTCCGCCGACACCAGGTTCAGCGTGACCGGGCAGTCGTGCGGGACGGTCACCGTGATCGCCGCGCGGACGTTGTGGGTGCGCAGCCAGCTCAGCATGCCCTCCCACAGCTTCTCGTGGGTGACGGTCAGCATGCCCGCCTCGTGCGTGATGGTCAGCGGCGGCCCCTGGACGTCGCCGACCATCATGGACGGGCGCTCGTCGGAGGCGAGCACCGACACGCTGCCCGCGATCAGCGTGACCCGCAGCGCGACCACGCCGTCGAAGTCGAGTGTGGTGGGTTCGTCGATCGTCCAGCGCGACATCGCGGCATGCCCTTCGTCCGGCTCCTCATCCAGTAAACACGATATGTCGCGTTACTGGGAAGGCGGGACGTGCCGCGCCCGGCCGGCCGGTCACTCGTCCTCCTCGTCGTCGAGGCGGGCGAGCCAGGTGGCGAGGCGCTCGACGGGGGTCTCGAACTCCGGGTTCAGATCGACGAACTCGCGCAGCCGGTCCGCCAGCCAGGTCAGGCTGACCTCCTCGGCGCCGCGCCGGTCCGCCAGCTCCTCGATGCCCCGATCGGTGAAGTACATGGCGTGCTCTCCCCATGGACGCCGAGGGCCCCGGCGCGCAGTGCACACCGGAGCCCTCGGGTTACTCGTACCTGCTCTCCCGGTACTACTTTTCATTCTGGGGGGACGACCCCCCAGACCCCCGGTACTACTTTTGCTCGCCGAACAGACGCGCGAGGAGCGCTTCCGTCTCGGCCTGGTGCAGCTTCGCCGAGCCCACCGCCGGGGACGAGGACGCCGGACGCGACACCCGCGACATCCTCAGGCCCTCGATGTGGTGGGGCAGCTTCAGGGCCATGAACGGCCACGCGCCCATGTTGGCGGGCTCGTCCTGCACCCACACGACCTCGGCGTCCGCCGGATACTTGGCCAGCTCCGCCTTGATCTCGTCGACCGGCGGCGGGTACAGCCGCTCGATCCGGACGACCGCGGTGTCGGTCGCGCCCGCCGCCTGCCGGGCCTTCACCACGTCGTAGTAGATCTTGCCGGTGGTGAGCAGCACCCGCCGCACGCCCGCCGGGTCGATCGCCGGGTCGCTCTCCGGGATGACCGGCTGGAACGCGCCGCCGGTGATCTCCTCGACCGGGGACGTGGCCGCCTTCAGCCGCAGCAGCGACTTCGGCGTGAACACGACCAGCGGCTTGTTCCGGCCCGACAGCACCTGCCAGCGCAGCAGGTGGAAGTAGTTCGCCGGGGTGGTCGGGTAGACCACGGTCATGTTGTCCTGCGCGCACAGCTGCAGGTACCGCTCGATCCGGGCGGACGAGTGGTCCGGGCCCTGGCCCTCGTAGCCGTGCGGCAGCAGCAGCACGACACCGGAGTGCTGGCCCCACTTCTGCTCGCCGGACGAGATGTACTCGTCCACGATCGACTGGGCGCCGTTGGCGAAGTCGCCGAACTGGGCCTCCCAGCAGACCAGCGCGTCCGGGCGGGTCATCGAGTAGCCGTACTCGAAGCCCATCGCCGCGTACTCGCTGAGCAGCGAGTCGTGCACGTAGAACTTCGACACGCCCTGCCCGAACTGCTTGAGCGGCGTGTACTCCTCACCGGTCCTGCGGTCGACGAGCACCGCGTGCCGCTGGCCGAACGTGCCGCGCCGGGTGTCCTGCCCGACGAGCCGCACCGGGTGGCCGTCGATCAGCAGCGAGCCCATCGCCAGCAGCTCGCCGGTCGCCCAGTCGATCGCGTCGTCCTCGATCATCTGGGCGCGGCGCTGCAGGATCGGCTGGAGCCGCGGATGCGGGGTGAAGCCCTCCGGCAGGCTGACCTGGGACTCGATGAGCCGCTTGACGGTCTCCTGCGGGATCGCCGACCCGGCCGAGCCGGCCTTGCCGTGGTCGATCGGGATGCGCTCCTCGACGTCCGGCTTCACGACCGAGCCCGGCTCCAGGGGCTTCTTCACGGCCTCGCGGGTCTCGGTGAAGGCCCGCTCCAGCTGCTCCTGGTAGTCGCGGAGCGCCTGCTCGGCCTCCTCCACCGTGATGTCGCCGCGGCCGATCAGCGCCTCGGTGTACAGCTTGCGGACGGACCGCTTGGCGTCGATCAGGTCGTACATCAGCGGCTGGGTGAACGAGGGGTTCTCGCCCTCGTTGTGGCCCCGCCGCCGGTAGCAGACCATGTCGATGACGACGTCCTTCTTGAACGTCTGCCGGTACTCGAACGCGAGCTGCGCCACCCGGTAGCACGCCTCCGGGTCGTCGCCGTTCACGTGGAAGATCGGCGCCTGGATCATCCGGGCCACGTCCGTCGAGTAGACGCTGGACCGCGAGTACTCGGGGGCGGTGGTGAAGCCCACCTGGTTGTTGATGATCACGTGCACGGTGCCGCCGGTGCGGTAGCCGCGCAGCTGCGACAGGTTCAGGGTCTCGGCCACCACGCCCTGCCCGGCGAACGCGGCGTCGCCGTGCAGCAGCACGGGCAGCACGCTGAAGCCGGCCTCGCCCACGTCCAGCAGGTCCTGCTTGGCGCGGACGACGCCCTCCAGCACCGGGTCGACCGTCTCCAGGTGGGACGGGTTCGCTACCAGCTCGGTGTGGATCTTGGAGCCGTCGCTCGCGACGAAGTCGCCGGACGCGCCGAGGTGGTACTTCACGTCGCCGGAGCCCTGCGCGCTGCGCGGGTCGAGGTTGCCCTCGAACTCGCCGAAGATCTGCCCGTAGGACTTGCCGACGATGTTGGCGAGCACGTTCAGCCGGCCGCGGTGCGCCATGCCGATGACGACCTCGTCCAGGCTCTCCTTCGCCGCGGCCGAGATCACCGCGTCCAGCAGCGGGATGACGGACTCGCCGCCCTCCAGCGAGAACCGCTTCTGCCCGACGAACTTCGTCTGCAGGAACGTCTCGAACGCCTCGGCGCTGTTCAGCCGGCGCAGCACGTGCAGTTGCTCCTCGCGCGACGGCTTGTCGTGCGGGACCTCCACGCGCTTCTGGATCCAGGCGCGCTCCTCCGGGTCCTGCATGTGCATGTACTCGATGCCGACCGTCCGGCAGTACGCCATCCGCAGCACGCCGAGGATGTCGCGCAGCTTCATCGTCGGCTTGCCGCCGAACCCGCCGGTCGCGAACTCGCGCTCCAGGTCCCACAGGGTGAGGCCGTGCTTGAGGATGTCGAGGTCGGGGTGGCGGCGCTGCTTGTACTCCAGCGGGTCGGTGTCGGCCATCAGGTGGCCGCGGACCCGGTAGGCGTGGATCAGCTCGTGCACGCGGGCGACCTTGGCGACGTCGTCCTCGTGGGTGGCGGAGATGTCCTTGACCCAGCGCACCGGCTCGTACGGGATGCGCAGCGCCTCGAAGATCTCGTCGTAGAAGCCGTCCTCGCCGAGGAGCAGCTCGTGGATGCGGCGCAGGAAGTCGCCGGACTGCGCGCCCTGGATGATCCGGTGGTCGTAGGTGGAGGTCAGCGTCATCACCTTGCTGATCCCCATGCGCGACAGCGTCTCGCCGGACGCGCCCGCGAACTCGGCCGGGTACTCCATCGCGCCGACGCCGATGATCGTCCCCTGGCCGGGCATCAGCCGCGGCACCGAGTGGACGGTCCCGATCGTGCCCGGGTTCGTCAGGCTGATCGTGGTGCCCTGGAAGTCCTCGAGGGTGAGCTTGCCGCCCCGGGCCTTGCGGACGATCTCCTCGTAGGCGGCCCAGAACTGGCGGAAGTCCAGCGTCTCGGCGGCCTTGATGCTCGGCACCACCAGCTGCCGCGTGCCGTCGCCCTTGGGCAGGTCGATGGCCAGCCCGAAGTTGACGTGCTCCGGCTTGATCAGCACCGGCTTGCCGTCGACCTCGGTGAAGGCGGCGTTCATCTCCGGCATCGCCGCGAGCGCCTTGACGATCGCGTACCCGATCAGGTGCGTGAACGAGACCTTGCCGCCGCGCCCGCGCTTCAGGTGGTTGTTGATGACGATGCGGTTGTCGATCAGCAGCTTCGCCGGGACGGCGCGCACGCTGGTCGCCGTCGGCACGGCGAGGCTGGCCTCCATGTTGGTGGCCGTCCGGGCCGCGACGCCGCGCAGCCGGACCTCCTCCGCGCCCGCCGGCACGGGCGGCGGGGCCGGCCTGGCCGCCTGCGGCGCCGGGGTCGCGGGCTTCGCGGGCGCCTTCGGCGGCGGCGCCGGGCGCTGCGGTGTCGGCGGAGCGGCCGCGGTGCCGTTCGCGGTCTTCCCGGCCGCGCCATCGGTGGGCGCCTGGGTGGAGGTGGGGGTCACGGGTGCCGGCCGGCTGTCCGGCTGGTAGTCCGCGAAGAAGTTCCACCAGGCTTCGTCAACGGAGTTCGGGTCGTCGAGGTACTTCTGGTACAGCTCGTCGACCAGCCACTCGTTGGCACCGAAATCTGTGATCTTGGGGTCGGCACTTGTTTGCGACGACTCTGTCGACACGGCGGAGATCGCCCTCTTCCGCAGCTCGCAGGTGAGTTTTTAGACGTGGTCAAGGCTACTCGCACTTGCCCTTCGCCCAAGCCAGCACGGCAGGACCCGCCGCCTTCGGCCTCCTCGATTGGCCGAACCTGCCGAAGCCCGGACCGTGGCTTCGGCAGTGTTGGCCAACGACCTCAGTGCGTGTGCGGGCGACCGTCAGTGCGTGTGCGGGGCGACCGTCGGGCCCTCGCTGGCCTGGATGAGGACGAAGCCCTGCCCCTGGTAGGCGAGCTGCATCGCCTCGCCGCTACCGCGTCCGATGAGGGCACTGGCCTTGAAGGTGCGGTTGACGCCGACCTGCAGGCTGGTGCTCCACGCGACGGCGGACTGGCCGTCGGCGAACGTCGGGGCGCGGCCGCAGTCGAGCATGACCGGCGTGCCATGTGTGGTGAGCGCCACCCATCCGGTGCCCTGGAGGGTGGTGTTGAACAGGCCGCCCGCGGCGATGCCCGCGCCCTGGACGCGCTGGATGTCGGACTGCAGGTGCGAGTCGTAGGCGAGGATGTTCTTGCCGTTGACGGTGATCCCCTCGTTCTCCAGGTAGAAGAGGTGGATGTCGTCGGCGTCGTTGGCGGCGAACAGCAGGCCCTGGCCCTTGACGCGCATGAGGGGGACGCCCTCGCCGGTCAGGGCCTTCTTCATGAACTTGCCGATGCCGCCGGCGCCCTCGTAGTCGAACTCCATCTGGCCCTGGAAGGCGACCATGGAGCCCTGCCGGGCGAGGACGTCTCCGTTCAGGTGGACCCTGAGCATCTTGGAGTTCTGGAGTGCGAAGTGGCCGGGGAGCTGCTGGCCCTGTTCGAGGTTGTTGAAGAACTGGCTGCGCATGGTGCGGTCGTGCCTCTCGTGCGGATTACCAAGGATGCGCCAGCATAACGAGGGAGAAGCCGTCAACGTCCCCGGTCATGCCGGGTCGTCCAGTCCACGATCGGTCCCTTGGGGACGACGCCGGACGGGTTGATGTTCCGCTGCGTCACGTAGTAGTGCCGCTTGATGTGGTCGAAGTTCGTCGTCTCTCCGAACGCGGGGATCGAGTACAGGTCGCGGGCGTAGCCCCACAGGTTCGGGTGGTCGGTCAGGCGGCGCAGGTTGCACTTGAAGTGCGAGTAGTACACGGCGTCGAAGCGGGCGAGCGTCGGGTAGAGCCGGACGTCGGCCTCGGTGATCTCGTCGCCGAGCAGATAGCGGCGCGACGAGAGGCGCTCCTCAAGCCGGCCGAACGTGTCGAAGAGGGCGTCGAACGCCTCCTCGTAGGCGTCCTGCGACGTGGCGAACCCGGCCTTGTAGACCCCGTTGTTGACCGTCGTGTAGACGAGGGCGTTCAGCTCGTCGATCTCCGGGCGGAGCGCCTCGGGGTACAGATCGGGCGCGCCGGGGCGGTGATGCGCTGTGAACTCCGTCTCGAACATCGTGGTGATGTTCGGGAAGTCGTTGGTGACGAGGCGCTTCGTCTGGGTGTCCCATATGCACGGAACCGTGTAGCGGCCCTGGAAGGACGGATCGCTGCCCAGATACAGCTCGGAGAGGAAGACGGCGCCGGTGACGGGGTCGCGGTCGGGGAACCGCCAGCCGCGCTCGTCCCGGATGGGGTCGACGACCGCGACGCCGATCGCGTCCTCCAGGCCGAGCAGCCGCCGGACGATCAGCGTCCGGTGCGCCCAGGGGCATGCGTAGGAGACGAGGAGCCGGTACCTGCCGGGCTCGGCGGGCAGGCCGCTCGACCCGTCGGCCGTGATCCGCTCGGTGAACCGGTTGGCCTGCCGCACGAACCGGCCGCCCTCGACCTCCTGCACGCTCATGGTGGACTCCTCCAGAAGTCGATGGGGCCGGCCCGGATTCCCACCCCTGAGACCGATCCGGGGCCGGGAACCTCGCGGCTACCATAACCGTCGGTAGCTAGTGTCAAACGGCCCACGGCCGGGCCACGACCGGACGAGGTGTCGGGGGACCATGCTCGAACAATTCAACGCCCTGGTGGACGGCCTTCCGCCCGCGATGATCTACCTGATCATCGCGGCGCTGGTGTTCGCCGAGGCGGCGCTGTTCGTCGGGTTCGTGTTCCCCGGCGAGACCGCGATCGTGGTCGGCGGCGTCCTCGCCAGCCAGCACGTGCTGTCGCTGCCGCTGCTGCTCGTCATCGCGGTGGTCGCCGCGGTCGCCGGTGACTCGGTCGGCTACGAGATCGGCCGCAAGTACGGGCCGCGGCTGCTGGACGTCGGGATGATGCGAAAACACCGGGCCAAGGTCGCGAGCGCGCAGGACCTGATCCGCCGCCGCGGCGCGTTCGCGGTGTTCATCGGCCGGTTCACCGCGCTGCTGCGGGCGCTCATGCCGGCGCTCGCGGGCAGTTCCCGGCTGCCGTATCCGAAGTTCCTGGTGTTCAACGTGATCGGCGGCGTGACGTGGGTGGTCACGTTCACGCTCGGCGGCTACTTCGCGGGCACGGCGTTCGAGCACGCGGCGAAGCAGGCGGGCCGGGGCCTGGCGATCGGGCTCGCGGCGGCGGCCGTGGTGGGGCTGGCGGTGTGGAGCGTCCGCAAGCACCGCCGGGAGGCCCGCGAGGAGGCAGAGGCAGAGGCGGCGGAGGCCGAACCCGAGGGCGAGCCGGCGCGCACCACCCCGTGACGCCGGCCCGGTTCCCGGAGCGGAGCGCAGGGAGCCGGGCCGGCGAGCCCTTCCGGGGGGTCTGGGGGGTCGTCCCCCCAGAGGAGACCCGCCCGGTTCGGGAGGACACGGTTCAGAGGTGCATGCGGCCGCAGATCATCGGCAGGTCCAGGTACGTCCGGATGCCGGGGTCGGCGGCGCACACGGCCGGGACGGAGTTCAGCGCGTGCGCGGACGCCGCGGAGATCTCGTCGGACACCCACTCCTCGTCCGCGTAGAGGGTGAGGGACGGGCGGCCGTCGATGCGGAGCGAGTACCCGGGCCGCCCCCAGTCGTCCGACATCCGCGCGGCGTTCGCCTTGTGCACGAGCTCGACGGTGATCACGGGGCGGCCGGCCGCGATGCCGCTGAACGTCCAGCGGGAGGCGGCGACGGTGCCGCGCGGGATCGGCCCGGCGGTGGTGACGAGGTCGGTGCCCGCCAGCCGGTGGTCGACGTCCAGGTCGATCTCGTCGAGGTCGACACCGAGCCCGGCGGCGATCAGATGCAGGCTCTCGGCGTAGAGCGTCCGCATCGTGGCGCGGGCCGGCCGCATGGCGCGCAGGTACGCCTCCTCGTCCTTGCCGAAGCCGATCATGTGGTGGATCATCGCCCACGACGGGTGCCGGGCGAAGTCCGTGCACTCCCGGGCGTAGACGTGGGTGATCCGGCGGGACAGCCGCGACAGCACCAGCGGCATCACGTCCGCCATGAAGCCGTGGCTGACGCCGCTGCCGTGCACCGAGACGCCGCCCCGCTTGCACGCCTGCTCCAGCTCGTTCACGAAGAAAGGGCCGTGCGCCCGCGGGTAGACCAGCCCGCTCAGGGAGACCAGGTTCTTGCCGGACGAGAGCAGGGCGCAGAGCGTGTCCAGCTGGGAGAACCGGTCGCGTACCGGGCTCGGGGCGTAGACGACGCAGTCGGCGTCCAGGTCGAGGATCTCGTCGATGTCGCCGGTCGCGGTGATCCCGATCGGGTCGCGGCCCGCGATCGTCCCGGCGTCCGCGCCCACCTTGGCCGGGCTGTGCACCCACACGCCGGCGAGCTCCATGTCGTCCCGGTCCAGGACGCCGCGGATCACGCTGCGGCCCATCGCGCCCGTCGCCCACTGCACCACGCGGTAGCGGCGAGGGCTCGGCGTGGACGCGTCGGCGGGACTCATCGAGACGGGACCTCCGTTGCTCTCACGGCGTCGATGAGTGAGGAGACTACGCGGTGACCCCCCGTGAAATGGGGCATTCAACGCAACTTCCCCCCACGTCCCATCGTACGCAGGACCGCTCGGGGGTCCAGTCCGGGAAACCCCGGGGGTCGCGGCCGAGCGTGATTCGGTTCAGTGGTACCACTGGGTAACCCCCGGATGATTACCTGGGGACGTAGTCGGTGCGATGTGAGGAGACAGCAGATGTCGGAACTGCGCTACGACGGCCGCGTTGCGGTCGTGACCGGGGCGGGCCACGGCCTCGGCCGGCAGCACGCGCTGGAGCTCGCCGCGCGCGGCGCCAAGGTCGTCGTGAACGACCTCGGCGGCGACCGGTCCGGGGTCGGCGCCTCGGCGGGCCCCGCGCAGGAGGTCGTGGACGAGATCGGGAAGAACGGCGGCGAGGCCGTCGCGAACCCCGACAACGTGGCGACCCCCGAGGGCGCGCAGGCGATCATCAAGACCGCGCTGGACGCGTTCGGCAAGGTCGACATCGTCATCAACAACGCGGGCATCCTGCGCGACAAGTCGTTCAAGAACATGAGCACGGACGAGTTCGACGCCGTCATCGCCGTCCACCTGCGCGGTTCGTTCCTGGTGTCCAGCGCCGCGTGGGCGCACCTGCGCGAGCAGGGCTACGGCCGGATCGTGAACACCTCGTCGCCGGCGGGCCTGTTCGGCAACTTCGGCCAGGCCAACTACGCCACGGCCAAGATGGGCCTGGTCGGGTTCACCAAGACCCTCGCCCATGAGGGCGCCAAGTACAACATCAGGGCCAACGCGATCGCCCCTGTCGCGTGGACCCGCATGACCGAGGACCTGCTTCCCGCCGACTTCGCCGGCAGGCTCGGCGTCGACCAGGTCACGCCGCTCGTCGCCTACCTCGTGCACGAGTCCAACGAGGACTCCGGCGAGGTCTACACCGTCGGCGGCGGCCGCATCGCGAAGATCCTCGTGGCGGAGGGGCCGGGCTACGGGCAGCAGGAGACGCTGTCGGTCGAGGACGTGCGGGACAACTGGGCGGCCATCAACGCGGCCGAGCCGCTGACCGTGTTCAGGAACGTGGGCGAGCAGATGGGCCCCCTGATCCAGCAGCTCACCTCCTGAGCCGTTGGCCGGGATCGAGCTCGACCGGCGGGACGGGGTGCTCACCGTCACCCTGTCCCGTCCGGAGCGACTGAACGCCGTCGACGGCGCCCTGACCGAGGAGATGCTGGACGTCCTCAACGGGCTGATGGGCGACCCGTCCACCCGGGTGGTCGTGCTGACCGGCGCGGGCCGCGGGTTCTGCTCGGGCATGGACCTCCAGGCGGGCGACCCGGGCGGCGAGAGCGGCGAGGGCCGCGTCCAGCGGCTCTACCGGGGCATCGCCCGCGGCGGCGAGGTCACCGCGCGGCTGCGGGAGATCCCGCAGCCGGTGATCGCGGCGCTGCACGGACCCGTCGCGGGCATGGGCGTGTCCTGGGCGCTGGCCTGCGACCTGCGGGTCGCCGACCCGACCACCCGGTTCGTGGTGCCGTTCACCGATCTCGGCCTGTCGGCCGGGGACTGCGGCCTGTCCTGGCTGCTGCCCCGGCTGGTCGGCCCGGCCAGGGCGGCCGAGATCTCCTACCGGGCCCAGCGGCTGGACGCGGCGCGCGCCGACGCCCTCGGCCTCATCACCGAGATGACCGCCGAGGGCGGGGACGGGGCGGCCGCCCGGTCCCTCGCCGACGAGCTGCTCACCAAGTCCCCGTACGGGCTGCGCCGCACCAAGGAGCTGCTCAACGCGTCCCTGGACGTCTCCGGCCTGCGCCGCCAGCTCATCGCGGAGACGGCCGTCCAGACCCTCGCCTTCTTCAGCGAGGACCTGGCCGAAGGCATGACGGCCACCCTGCAGAAACGTCCCCCCGAATTCAAGAACCGCTGACCCCGGGGGCGTCCCCGTGGTGGCACCGCTACGCCTGGGGAAGCAGCGCCTCGACGTAGCGGAGGGCGGCTAGGCGGGCCAGGGCCGGGTGGGTGTGCAGGGGGGCCGAGTGGGCGGCGCCCACGGTCGCGGCGGCGGTCGCGACCAGCGCCGCCTCCGGCTCCGGGCCGATCAGGTGCGGAGCGACCGCGATGGAGGTGGCGCCGGTCGCGCGCAGCTGGTCGGCCGCGGCCTTGACGGAGGCCTCGTCGTTCAGCGACGCGGTGAAGACCGGGGCCGCCAGCCGGGACGCCAGGAGCACGCCGGTGACCTCGGCCTGCCGGACGGCCGTCGCGTCCCCGGGCGTGGCCACGATGACGCCGGACGCGGCGGTCACCATCGTCATCAGCCGGATGCGGTCGGCGCGGGCGAGGCCCGCGTCGGCGAGGCGGTCGTGCAGCGCCTCGGCGATGAGCGGGTGCGGGCCGAGCGGCTCGGCGGCGACGGCGCGCACGGGCGCGGCATCGACGGCGGCCCGGACGGCGGCGTCCATCGCCGGGTCGGGGCCGGTGGACAGCGGCACCACCACGGCCGTGGGCTCGTCCTCCTGGTGGCTCAGCCCGGCGAGCACGCCGCCCAGGCTCGCCTCGTCGCCCTCCAGGTGCCCGACGTACGCGGGCTGGCCGGTGTGCTCGATCTCGACGAGCCGGGCGAGTTCGGCGGCGATCTCGGTGCCGGCCTGCCGGGCGGACCCGGGGACGGCGAGGACCAGCGTGGGGGATCCGGGAGGCAGCAGGAAGGACTCGTCGCCGCGGTGCCGGCCGCCGCGGGGGGTGCGGCGCCGTCTGGACGGCAGTGCCTCGGATGCCTGGCTTTCGGGACTCACGGCGGGCATCGTAACGCCCTCCGGCCCGGGAACCGTCCTCCCGGCCCGGCCGTCGTCGTTGCCTGTAGGAATCGCGGATCTCCTTCCCTTGCCGGCCGCGGCGTGAGCGGTGGGGTGAAGAAGCAGAGTATGGTGCAATCTCCCCTGAGGACAGGGGGAATTGAAGCAAATTGTCCGGATTTGCCGCTATCTCCTTGTGTCAGATTGGACAAGATCATCGTGTCGTCGAACATCGCCGCAGGTGGCCAGGAATAGCGGCAATGCGTCCGAAAGCCGCCAAAGGGGTTGCGGGCCCGTCGCAGACGGCCTTTATGATCCCAGGGACCCTCCGTGCCGGAACGTTCGAGGTCACATGAGAACCCCCCGTACGCGCTCGATCCGCTCGAAGGTCACCGCGCTGCTGCTCGTGCCGCTGCTCTCGCTCGTGGCGCTCTGGGGGTACGCCGCGATCGTCACCGGACGCGACGCGCTCGCCCAGCGCCGGTACCACACGCTCGACCGCGAGTTCGCGCCGAGCGGCCAGGGCGTCCTGGTGGAGCTGGGCAAGGAGCGCCAGGCGTCCGCCATGTTCCTCAGCACGCCGCGGTCCACCCCGGGCGGCACCCCCGCCGCCCTGGTCTCGCAGCGCTCGCGCGTCGACGCGGCCGTCGAGAACTTCCGCCGCAAGGCGACGTCGAGCGCGGCGCGCAGCGCCACCAACGCCGAGATGGAGAGCCGCGTCACCGAAGTGCTCCGGGCGCTCGGCGGGCTCGGCGGGCTCCGGGCCGCCGTCGACGCGCGGTCCGTCGACCGGCTCACCGCGATCAACGGCTACGGCACGATGGTCGACGACATGCACCGGCTCTACGACAGCCTCGTGGTCATCGACGACTCCGCGCTCTACAACTGGACGCTGTCCACCCGGCACGCCGGCCGCGCGATGGAGCTGCTGCAGCGCGAGAGCGCGCTGGTCGCGAGCGCGTTCATCACCAAGGGCCGGATGACCCCGGCCGAGCACCGGATGTTCGTGGAGATGGTCGGCGAGCAGCGCTGGCAGTGGATCAAGCAGCGCTCGCTGCTCGACCCCGAGATCTACCGGACCGGCACCGTCCAGGTCTTCGCGTCCGCGCGGTACCAGAGCTTCAAGGCGATGGAGGACCGGATCGCCGACGCCGACCCGCGCAGGCGGCTCCCCGTGGAGGCCGGCGAGTGGCAGCGGACGGCGCAGCCGCTCGTGATGTCGGTCAACGCGATGGTGCTGAGCAACTCCAGGCGCGCCGGTGAGCACGCCGACGAACTCGGCCGGGCGGCCTACGTCCGGCTCGGCGTCGTCGGCGGCCTCGGCCTGCTGGCGGTCCTCGTCTCGGTGCTGCTGACGCTGCGGTTCGCGCGCGGGTTCGTCCGCGAGCTGGTCGGGCTGCGGGGGGCCGCCGAGGAACTGGCCGGTGAGCGGCTGCCCGGCGTGGTCGCCCGGCTGAGCCGCAACGAGAGCGTGGACGTCGCCGCGGAGGCCCCGCCCCTGCACGCCGGCCGCACCACCGAGGTCGCCCGGCTCGCCGAGGCGTTCGCCCAGGTGCAGCGGACCGCGGTCGACGCGGCCGTCGGCCAGGCCGAGCTGCGCGCCGGCGTCAGCCGCATCTTCCTCAACATCGCCCGCCGCAACCAGTCGCTGCTGCACCGCCAGCTGACGATGCTGGACGGCCTGGAGAGCCGCGCCGAGGCCGACGACCTGGAGGACCTCTTCCGGATCGACCACCTCACCACCCGCATGCGGCGGCACGCGGAGAGCCTGATCATCCTGTCCGGCGCGACGCCCGGGCGCGGCTGGCGGCGGCCGGTGCGGTTCACCGACGTGCTGCGCGCCGCCGTCTCGGAGATCGAGGACTACACCCGCGCCACCGTGCTGAGCGACTCCGAGGACGGCCTGGTCGGCGCGGCCGTCGCCGACGTCATCCACCTGCTGGCCGAACTGATCGAGAACGCCGCGGCGTTCTCCCCGCCCAACACCGAGGTGCGGGTCATGGCCGAGCGGGTCGGCATCGGCTTCGCCGTCGAGATCGAGGACCGCGGCCTCGGCGTCAAGCCGGAGCTGCTCGCCGAGGCCAACCGCCGGCTCGCCGAGCCGCCCGAGTACGACCTGGTCGACACCGACCAGCTCGGCCTGTTCGTCGTCGCGCGGCTGGCCGCCCGGCACGACGTCTCGGTGACGCTGCAGCGGTCCCCGTACGGCGGGGTGACGGCGATCGTCCTGCTGCCGCACGAGCTCGTGGTGCCGGCCGAGGAGATGGCCGCGGGGATGCCGCCGCCGGGGTCCGAACCGGACGAGGACCCCGCGCCCGCCGTCGCGTCCCCCCTCGACACCGTGACCGACGGCCTCCCCGGACAGCACGAGGCCGTGCTGCTGCCCGCGCCGGCTCCGGAAGCGGTCGTCCCGCTGCGGAACGCTCCAGGGCACCTGGAGGGGGCCGGCGGCCACCTGGAGGCGCCGCCCGCGCTGCCGGAGCTCACCGGACCCGCCGTGCCGTGGCCCGTCCAGGACGAGCCGGTGCGCGCCCTGCCGCCTCGCTCCGCACCGAACCCCTGGTCGGACGACGCCGTACCTCCGCTGGAGGACGAGCCGACGGAAGAGCAGGTGGTGGCTGTGGACGGTTACGAGAACACCGGCGGGAACGATGACGGCAACGACGACGGCAACACGGCCGAGGACTGGCAGCCCGCCGGAACCTACGCGGGGCTGCCCCGCCGCGTCCGGCAGAAGAACCTGGCCCCGCAACTGCGCAGCACGCCCCCGCCGCCGCCTCGGGCCGGCGGAGCCACGGCCGGGGGTATCGCACGCTCGCCGGAGGAGGCACGCTCTCTGATGGCTTCGATACAGCAGGGATGGCGGCGCGGACGCGCCTCCGAAGTGGGGGATGAGGGAACCCGATGATGCACAACACCGTGACCGGTGAGCTGAACTGGCTGCTCAACGACTTCGCCGAGCGGGTCACGACGGTACGGCAGGCCGTGATCCTCTCGCGCGACGGGCTGGCGGTGGCCGCGTCCAACGAGCTCGCCCGGGAGGACGCCGAGCACCTGTCCGCGCTGGCCTCCGGCGTGCAGAGCCTCGCGCGCGGCGCCGGCCGGCACTTCGCGGGCGGGAACGTCCGGCAGACGATCATCGAGATGGACGCGCTGCTGCTGTTCGTGACGGCCGCGGGCGACGGCACCTGCCTCGCCGTGCTGGCCGAGGCGGAGGCCGACGCCGGCCTCGTCGCCTACGAGATGGCGGTGCTGGTCAAGCGGGTCGGCCAGCACCTGCAGGCGAGCCCGCGGTTCGGTGCCGAGCCGGGCGGCCAGGGCTTCGGCGGCGCCGGGGGGCCGGGGTCGCGGGGCTTCTGACCGATGACCCCGTCGGCAGAGCGGTGGCTGGACCGGGACGCCGGTCCGGTCGTGCGCCCGTACGCGATGACCCGGGGACGGACCCGGCCGGACGGCGCGGGCTTCGAGCTCATCGCGGTGGTCGCGGCCACCGGCGTCCCGGCGGGCGACCGGCTTCGCTACAGCCCGGACCACACGCGTGTGCTGCGCGGCTGCGCGCGGCCCCTGCCGGTCGTCGACCTCGCGGCGGACCTCGGCCTGCCCATCGGCGTCGTCCGGGTCCTGCTCGGCGACCTGCGGGACGAGGGCCTCGTCGCGGTGGTGGCCGAGGCGCGGCCGGCCGAGGGCCGCCGCCCGCCGAAGGGCGTGCTGAGGGAGGTGCTCAATGGTCTCCGCGCACTCTGACGGGCCGCCGGGCCTGGCGGACCGGCCGCTCGTCACGACGAAGATCCTCATCGCGGGCGGGTTCGGCGCCGGGAAGACCACCATGGTGGGCTCGATCAGCGAGATCAGGCCGCTGCACACCGAGGAGCCGCTGACCGACCGCGGCGTCGCGGTCGACGACGTGTCCGGCATCGGCGCCAAGGAGACCACCACCGTCGCCATGGACTTCGGCCGGATCACCCTGTCGGACCAGCTGCTGCTCTACCTGTTCGGCACGCCCGGCCAGGAGCGCTTCTGGTTCATGTGGGACGAGCTCGCCTCCGGCGCGATCGGCGCCGTCGTGCTGGCCGACACCCGCCGGCTGAAGAGCTGCTTTCCCGCGATCGACTACTTCGAGCGCCGCGGCGTGCCGTTCGTCGTGGCCGTGAACTGCTTCGACGGCGTCCGGACCCACCGGGCGCAGGACGTCGCGATCGCGCTCGACCTGGATCCGGACGTCCCGGTGGTGCTGTGCGACGTCCGCCGCCGCGAGTCGTCCAAGGAGGTGCTCGTCGCACTGATGGAGCACGTCCTGACCTGGCCCGACGAAGAGGAGGTGGCGCACGGTGATCAGATGACCGGTCATCGTGAACCCGCGACGTAGTAGGCTCCCGCACACCCCCGTACTCCACGCATCGGGAGGTTTCCCCCGCATGTACCGCCCCCCAATGCCGAAGGCGACGCCATTGAGCAGGGTCCGCCAGCCGTGATGGGCCCGCGTCTCTCCTCCATCCGGGCGAGGATCACCCTGCTGGTCCTCGTGCCGCTGCTGGCGATCGCCTCGCTGTGGGTGTTCGTCACCGGCATCACCTACGGCGACGCGCACCTGCTCCTGCAGAGCCGCAAGTTCCAAGAGAAGACGGTGCTGCCCGCGCAGCGGCTCATCGACGCGGTGCAGAAGGAGCGGCGGCTCTCGACGGCGGAGCTCGGCGGCACCCGCGGCACCGACCTCGGCACGATGCGGACGCAGCGGCAGACCACCGACAAGGCCGCCGAGGCGGTCCGCCAGGGCGCCCAGGACAAGGGGCTGCGCGGCTCGATCCTCCCCGCGACGGTCCGGCGGATCGACGGGCTCGTGCAGAAGGCCGGCAACCTCGAGGCGATCCGCCGCAGCGTGGACGAGCGGGTCGCCGACCGCAGCCACGTGCTCCGCCAGTACGACGAGATCATCGACGCGGCCTTCGCCGTCTACACCTCGGCGACGCCCGGAGACGGGCTCATCGTCGCCGACACCCGCACTCTCATCGCCGTCGGCCGCGCCCGCGAGTTCATGGCCCGCGAGGACGCCCTGCTGACGGGCGCGCTCGCCGCCGGGCACATCACCGCCGCCGAGCGCGGCGATTTCGCGCAGCTCGTCGGGGCGCAGCGGATGCTGTACGCCGACAACGCGCCGAACCTGCCGGACAAGTCCCGCGCCAGCTACCAGCGCCTCATCGCGTCGCCGCAGTTCATCGAGCTCCGCGAGCTGGAGGACCAGGTGATCCATGGCGCGGACGCGCCCCGCACGACCCGCCAGACCGCAGGCGCGAAGACGGGCGCGGGACAGGGCGCCGCCCGCGGCGCCCGCGCCCCGACCGTCGACCCGGCGGTGTGGCGGTCCGTCGCCGACACCGCCAACGGCCGCCTGTACGACTTCGAGAACGAGACCCTCGACGAGGTCATCGGCCACGCCCAGGGCATCGCGATCCGCTCGTTCGCGCGGCTCGGCCTGGCGGGCGGCCTCGGCCTGCTCGCGATCGTGCTGTCCACGCTGATCGCGGTCCGGGTCTCCCGGCGGCTGCTGCGCGAGTGCCGCACGCTCGCCGGCGGCGTCGTGGACTTCACCCGGAAGCGGCTGCCGCTGCTCGCCGAGCAGATCCGCGCCGGGGACCCCGCCGAGCCCGAGCCCGAACCCGGCGTCGAGTACCGGATCACCGAGATCCGGCAGATCGCCGACTCGTTCGACCGCGCCCGCGAGGCCGTGCTGGTGGCCGCGGAGGGCGAGGTCGCGGCGCGGCGCGGCATCAGCGAGGTGTTCGTCAACCTCGCGCGCCGCAACCAGGCGCTGCTGCACCGCCAGCTCAGCCTGCTCGACACGATGGAGCGCCGCACCGAGGACCCGTCCGAGCTGTCCGACCTGTTCCGCCTCGACCACCTCGCGACCCGCATGCGCCGGCACGCCGAGGGCCTGGTCATCCTCGCCGGGAAGACGGCGGGCCGCGGCTGGCGGCGCCCCGTCCCGCTGGTGGACGTGGTGCGCGGCGCGGTCGCCGAGGTCGAGGACTACCCGCGCGTCCGGGTGCAGCCGCTGCCGCGCCTCGCGCTGCTCGGCTCCGCCGTCGCCGACGTCATCCACCTGCTCGCCGAGGTGGTGGAGAACGCCACCACGTTCTCGCCGCCGCAGTCGCCGGTGCGGGTCAGCGGGCAGCCGGTCGCCAGCGGCTTCGCGATCGAGGTCGAGGACCGCGGGCTCGGCATGACCGAGGAGGCGCTGCGCGCCGCCAACGAGCGGCTCGCCAACCCGCCCGAGTTCGACCCGTCCGACAGCGCCCAGCTCGGGCTGTTCGTCGTCGCACGGCTCGCCGAGCGGCACGACATCACCGTCACGCTCCGCCCGTCCCCGTACGGCGGGACGACCGCGATCGCGCTGATCCCGGGCTCGCTCATCGTGGAGAACGCGGAACCGGAGGCGCCGGCGGTGCGCCGCACCACCGGGCCGATGCAGACGGTGTCCGACCCGGCCGCGGCACTTTCGGCGTTCACCCGGCCCGCGATCGAGCCGGACCAGACGGCTATTACGGGGGGTGTGGGGGGTCGTCCACTCACAGGAGACAGGCCTGCTCTTTCGGGGGGTGGTGCTCCCTCAGGTGACCGGACCGACTCGGGCGGGGTCGTGCGGCTCGTCGCCGAGCCGCTCTCGGCCGGATCGGCGCGTCCCGCCGAACCCGCCGAGCCGCCCGCGCCGGAGCCCGAACCCGCGTCCGCCGAGGCGCCCCCGGAGCCCACGCCGCCGCTGAAGGACGGCGAGCTGCCGAAGCGCAGGCGGCAGACGCATCTGGCGCCCCAGCTCAAGCAGCGTGTGGACGCGCACCTCGCCGCGCAGGGGGAGGCCCCGCCCGAACCGCCGCCGGCGCCCGAGCCGGCCGGGATGCCGCTCGCGGCGCCCGTCCCGATGGACGCGGTTCCCGCGGACGCCGCACCGCCCGAGGGCGACGCGGGGACCGTTCCGGGAGACGAGGGACCGGAGGACGGCGAGCCCCGCTCGCCCGAGACGATGCGATCGATGATGTCCGCCATGCAGCGCGGCTGGGAGCGCGGCAGGCAGGACGCCGTCGACGTTGAGACCGCAGGCAACCCAGGTGACCAGGAGGACGACACCCCATGACACATGCCCAGCACTCCGGCGCGGAGTTCCCGGGCGGATCCGGCGGTGAGCTGAACTGGCTGCTGGACAGCCTCGTCCAGCGGGTCGCTCCCGTGCAGAACGCGGTGGTGCTGTCGAGCGACGGGCTGCGGATGGCCGCGTCCAGCGGGCTGTCCGCCGAGGAGTCCGACCACCTGTCCGCCGTGGCCGCGAGCTTCCAGAGCCTCGCGCGCGGTGCGGGGGAGTCGTTCGGCGGCGGCCCCGTCCGGCAGACGATCGTGGAGATGGAGTCGTCGTTCCTGTTCGTCACCGCCGCCGGGCAGGGCGCCTGCCTGGCGGTCCTCGCCGACGCCGACGCCGACCTCGGGATCATCGCCTACGAGATGGCGATGCTGGTCACCCGGGTCGGGCAGCATCTGTCGGCGAACCCGAGGGCCGCAGCCGAGACCGGCGGAGCGTGACATGGGCGGCACGGCCTGGTACGACGACGCGGCGGGCCCCGTCGTGCGCCCGTACGCGCTCACCGGAGGCCGGACGCACTACGACGGCGTGGAGTTCGACCTGGTCGCGCTGATCGCCGTCGCCGAACCACCGGAGGCGGCGGACGACGCCCACGCGCTTCCGGTGAACCCGTGGGCGCCGGAGCCCGAACATGACATGATCCTGGAGCTTTGCCGCACCCCGTTGTCGGTCGCCGAGATAGCGTCGGATCTGGAACTTCCCCTCGGGGTCGTCCGTGTCCTGCTCGGTGACCTGCTCGACCACTCGCTGATACAGGTCCGGCGACCCGCGCCGGTGGCGCAGTTCCCCAGCGAGCGCGTACTCAAGGAAGTGATCGATGGAATCCGTGCGCTCTGACACGGGCCCCCACCAGGGCGACTCGGCGCTGACGGTCAAGATCCTCGTGGCCGGTGGTTTCGGCGTCGGCAAGACCACCCTGGTCAGCGCGGTCAGCGAGATCCGCCCGCTGCGCACCGAGGAGGCGCTGACCGAGAAGAGCATCGGAGTCGACGACACCACGGCCGTCGCCAACAAGACGACGACGACCGTGGCGATGGACTTCGGCCGTATCACCCTGCCCAACGGCCTGGTGCTGTTCGTCTTCGGCACTCCGGGCCAGGACCGGTTCTGGTTCATGTGGGACGAACTGGCCAAGGGCGCGCTCGGCGCGGTCGTCCTCGTCGACACCCGCCGGCTCGCCGACTGCTTCGCCTCGGTCGACTACTTCGAACGCCGCGGCGTCCCGTTCATCATCGGGGTCAACCGGTTCGACGGCGCCGGGCAGCACACGGCCCAGCAGGTCCGCGACGCCCTCGACCTGGCCCCCGACATCCCGGTGATCTCCTGCGACGTGCGCGACCGCGAGGACGCCAAACGCGTCCTCATCACCCTGGTCGAGCACATCATGCGAACCATGAGCAGCGGCCGCCAGCCGGTCAGTTACTGACCGGACCCGCGTCCGCCGGTCTTCACCGACGGCCCCGCGCCGCCGCGCCTCTCGCGCGGCGGCGCGGGGCCGTTGCTCGTCCATCTTTGTCCTCTGAGTGGAGAAAGTTCGAATGATCTAGGGAAAAGGTCTTCTCAAGACGGCGAAAGCCGGTTACGGTCTCGGCATGAGACCGGGGTCACACGGCTCCGGATCGATCCCGAGAGGACGGCGTGATGCGCATGTCGGCTCGTCCGCAGAACGTGCATCAGGCACGCCTGCTGCGGCTGCTGCGTGACGAGGGGCCGCGCTCGCGCGCCGAGCTGGGCGACGTCGTCCGGCTGTCGCGGTCGAAACTGGCCGTCGAACTCGACCGGCTGGTCGAGCTCGGCCTGGTGGAGGGCGCGGGGCTGGCCGCCTCGCGCGGCGGCCGGCGGTCCGGGATCGTCCGGCTGTCGCCGAGCCTGCGGTTCGTGGCGTTCGACATCGGGGCCACCTCGATCGACGTCGCGGTGACCGACGGCGCGCTGGAGGTGCTCGGCCATGTGAGCGAGCAGTGCGACGTCCGCCAGGGGGCGACCGTGGTGCTCGACCGGGCGCTGGACCTGCTCGGCAAGCTGCGCGACGAGGGCCTGATCCCGCAGGTGCACGGGACCGGCATCGGCGTCCCCGGGCCGGTCAGCTTCCGGGACGGCATGCCGGTCGTCCCGCCGATCATGCCGGGCTGGGACCGGTTCCCGGTGCGGGACGCGATCGGGCAGGAGCTCGGCTGCCCGGTGCTCGTCGACAACGACGTGAACCTCATGGCGCTCGGCGAGCTGCACGCGGGGCTCGCACGGTCGGTGGACGACTTCCTGCTGGTCAAGATCGGCACCGGTATCGGCTGCGGCATCGTGGTGGACGGCGCCATCTACCGGGGCGTGTCCGGCAGCGCCGGCGACATCGGGCACATCCGCGTCGACGACGACGGGCCCATCTGCGCCTGCGGCAACGCGGGGTGCCTGGAGGCCTACTTCGGCGGCGCGGCGCTCGCCCGGGACGCCGAGACCGCGGCGCGGTCCGGGGAGTCGGCGCAGCTCGCGGCGCTGCTGGAGACCCACGGGGAGCTGTCGGCCGAGCACGTCGGCGAGGCGGCCGCCGCGGGCGACCCGGTCGCCGTGCAGATCATCCGGGAGGGCGGCCGGCACGTCGGGCAGGTGCTCGCCGGGCTGGTCAGCTTCTTCAACCCCGGCCTCGTCATCATCGCGGGCGGCGTCGCGGGCCTCGGCCACGCGCTGCTCGCCGAGATCCGCAGTGTCGTCTACCGCCGGTCCGCGCCGCTCGCGACCGGCAACCTCCCGATCGTGCTGTCCGAGCTCGCCGGCGCGGCCGGCGTGGTCGGCGGCGCCCGGCTCATCAGCGACCACGTCTTCTCCTTCTCCGCGTCCTGACCTCTTTTCGGCCCCCCGAGGAGGCCCGATGGGCTCGTCCGAACCCGAACCGCTGCTGCGGATGCGCGGCATCGTCAAGCAGTTCCCCGGCGTCCGCGCGCTGGACGGCGTCGACCTCGACGTCCGCCCCGGCGAGGTGCACTGCCTGCTCGGGCAGAACGGCGCCGGCAAGTCGACGCTGATCAAGGTGCTCGCCGGCGCGCACCAGCCGGACGCGGGCGAGATCGTCTTCGCCGGGCGGCCGGTGCGGCTCGCCGGTCCCACCGCCGCGATGCGGGCCGGGATCGCGACCATCTACCAGGAACTCGACCTGGTGGACGGCCTGTCGGTCGCCGAGAACATCTTCCTCGGCCACGAGAAGGCGACCTTCGGCTTCACCCGGCGCGGCGACGCCGAGCGGGCGGCGCGGGAACTGCTCGGCCGCCTCGGGCACGGTGAGATCCCGCCGCGGCGCGAGGTCGGGCGGCTGCCGGCCGCGGGCAAGCAGGTCGTCAGCATGGCCCGGGCGCTGTCGCACGACGCCCGGCTGATCGTGATGGACGAGCCGTCCGCCGCGCTCGCCCACGACGAGGTGGACAACCTCTTCCGCATCATCCGCGAGCTGACCGCCGCCGGCGTCGCGGTCGTCTACATCTCGCACCGGCTGGAGGAGATCCGCCAGATCGGCGACCGGGTCACCGTGCTCAAGGACGGCCGTTCCGTCGCGGGCGGGCTGCCCGCGCAGAGCACTTCGACCGATCAGATCGTGTCCCTGATGACGGGACGCGACGTGGAGTACGTGTTCCCGGAGCGGCCGGAGCCCGCCGACGACCGTCCCGAGGTGCTCCGGGTCGAGAACCTCACGCTGCCCGGCGCGTTCGAGGACGTGTCGCTCACCGTCCGCGCGGGCGAGATCGTCGGCCTCGCCGGGCTCGTCGGCTCCGGGCGCTCGGAGATCCTGGAGACCGTCTACGGCGCGCGGCGTCCCGCGCGGGGGCGGGTGCTCGTCGACGGGCGTCCCGTCCGTCCCGGCGACACGGGCGCGGCGGTGCGGCGCGGCATGGGCATGGCGCCGGAGGAGCGCAAGAGCCAGGCGCTGCTGATGAACGAGACCGTCGCCGGGAACGTCAGCGTCGCCGGGCTGTCCCGGTACGCGTCGTTCGGCTGGCTCAGCCGCCGCCGCGAACTCGCCGACGTGCGCCGCCAGATCCAGGCGCTCGACATCCGCCCGCCCGATCCGAGACGCCCCGTGGTGACGCTGTCGGGCGGCAACCAGCAGAAGGTCGTGCTCGCGCGCTGGCTGCTCGGCGCGGCCGGGCTGCGGCTGCTGATCCTGGACGAGCCGACCCGCGGCGTCGACGTCGGCGCCCGCGCCGAGCTGTACGCGGTGATCCGCGAACTGGCCGGACGCGGGATCGGGGTGCTGCTGGTGTCCAGCGAGGTCCCCGAGGTGCTCGGGCTCGCCGACCGGGTCCTCGTCGTCCGGGAGGGCCGCATCGTGCACACCGGCGACGCCCGCGACCTCGACGAGGGCGCCGTGCTCAACATGATCATGGAAGGGAGTGCCCTGTGACCGACACGTATCACTCCGGGGGGTCGGCCCCTCAGACCCCCCGGAAAGACGTAGGGGTGGGCGAGCGCGGCGGGGCGCTCGCGATCGGGAAGTCCCCGGGCGGGGGGCCGTGGCGGCCGTTCGCGCGGGGCGGCGGGGCGGGGAGCCGCGAGATCCACCATCTCGGGCTGGTCGCCGCGCTGGTGCTGCTCGCGGTCGTCGGCCTGGTGACCGAGCGGGACAACTTCGCCACGTCCGGGAACGTGGTCGGGATCCTGGCGCTGGCCGCCACCATCGGCGTGATCACCGTCGGCCAGACGTTCGTGATCATCGGCGGCGGGATCGACCTGTCCGTCGGGTCGGTGATGGCGCTGGCGTCGGTGTGGGCAACCACGGTGGCGACGCAGTCCTACGGCCCCGCCGTGATGGCGATGTGCGCGATCCTCGTGGGGACGGGGTCGGGCATCGTGTCCGGCCTGCTGATCTCCTACGGCCGGCTGGTCCCGTTCATCGCCACGCTCGCGATGCTCGTCGCGGCGCGGGGGCTGGCGCAGCGGATGTCGGACCGCAGGACCCAGCTCGTCCGGCCGGAGAACGACGCGGTCGAGGCGCTGTCCACCACCAAGGTGCTGGGGCTGCCGCTCGTCGTGTACATCTTCGCGGCGGTCGCGGTCGCCGGATGGCTGCTGCTCAACCGCACCACGTTCGGCCGCCGGACGTTCGCCGTCGGCGGCAACCCGGAGGCGGCCCGGCTGGCCGGCATCAACGTCCGCCGGCACACCCTGCTGCTGTACGCGCTGTCCGGCTTCTGCTGCGGCATCGCCGCGATCATCATCATGGCGCGCACCACCACCGGCTCCAGCACCCACGGCGACCTGTACGAGCTCGACGCGATCGCCGCCGTGATCATCGGCGGGACGCTGCTCACCGGCGGCCGCGGCACCGTCGTGGGGTCGATCCTCGGCGTGCTGGTGTTCACCGTCATCACCAACCTGTTCATCCTGAACGGCCTGCAGACCAGCGACCAGCTGATCGCCAAGGGCGTGATCATCGTGATCGCCGTGCTGCTGCAGCGCCGCGGGCTCCGCTCGCCCACCTGACCTTCCGGCGTCCACCCCATCCACGTCCACCACCGGCACGCCCACCACCCCCTCCACGTCCACATCCGCAGGTCCACCACCCCACACGTCCGGCGCCGCGCGTCCCGGGGAGCGCGCGGCGGGGGACGACCCATCCCTTCACCAGGAGCACGTCATGCGTGATCAGAGCCCTCGTCCGAGCCGCAGAGGCGTCCTGTTCGGCGGTGCCGTCGTCGCGGCCGGCAGCCTCGCCGCGGCCTGCACCGGCAACAGCGAGAAGAGCGACTCCACGCCGGCCGCGCAGTCCGGCTCGCTCGGCGGCGACAACGACAAGCCCGGCAAGCAGGTCACCATCGGGTTCTCCGCGCCCGCCGCGGACCACGGCTGGATCGCGGCGATCGCCAAGAACGCCGAGGGCCAGGCCAAGAAGTACAAGGACGTGACGTTCAAGCCGGTCGAGCCGACCAACGACATCAACCAGCAGATCTCCGCGGTCGAGTCGCTGATCCGGGCGAAGGTGAACGTGCTGGTGATCCTGCCGAACGACGGCGAGCAGCTGAACCAGGTCGCCCGCAAGGCGATGGACGCCGGCATCCCGGTCCTCAACCTCGACCGCGTCTTCCCCGACAAGCTGTCGTACCGGACGTGGATCGGCGGCGACAACTACGGCATGGGCGTCTCCGCCGGCCACCACATCGGCAGGAAGCTGAAGGACAAGGGCGCCTCGAACCCGGTCATCGTGGAGATCCAGGGCATCGCGACGCTGCCGCTGACGCAGGACCGCAGCAAGGGCTTCGCGGACGCGCTGAAGTCCTACGGGTTCTCCGTCACCGCGAAGCAGGACGCGAAGTTCACCGTCGAGTCCGGCAACCAGGTCGCGGCGAACCTGCTCCAGGCGCACAAGAAGATCGACGCGATGTGGAACCACGACGACGACCAGGGCGTCGGCGTGCTCGCCGCCATCAAGCAGTCCGGCCGCAAGGAGTTCTTCATGGTCGGCGGCGCCGGGTCGGCCAACGCGATGCGCGAGATCAAGTCGGGCGGCGGCGTGCTGGAGGCGACCGTCACCTACCCGCCGACGATGGCCGCGTCCGCGATCAAGCTGGGCCGGCTGATCGCGCAGGGCAAGGGCATGACCGACCTGGTCGAGCTGCAGGTGCCCCAGTCGATCACCCTGGCTTCCGAGACGGTCACCAAGGACAACGTCGCCACGTACATGCCGCTCGGCTTCGAGTCCTGAGCGACGGGGGCGCCGGCGCGTCCGCCTCCCTTCCCCCAGGCGGCGCGCCGGCAACGACAGAGAGGTGAGCAGAACATGACGACCGTCGGAGTCGGGATGGTCGGGCACGCGTTCATGGGGCGCGCCCACTCCCAGGCGTGGCGCAGTGTGGGGCCGTTCTTCGGGCCGCCGCTGACACCCGTCATGACCGCCCTGGCCGGCCGTTCCGCCGAGCGCGCCGGCGCCGCCGCCGCGGCGCTCGGCTGGGCGTCGGTGGAGACCGACTGGAAGGAGCTGCTCCGCCGCGACGACGTCCAGCTCGTCGACATCTGCACGCCGGGCGACAGCCACGCCGAGATCGCGGTCGCCGCCCTCGACGCGGGCAAGCACGTGCTGTGCGAGAAGCCCCTCGCCAACTCCGTAGCGGAGGCGGAGGCGATGGCCGCCGCCGCCGAACGGGCCCGAGGGCGCGGCGTCCGGTCGATGGTCGGGTTCAACTACCGGCGCGTCCCGGCGGTCACCCTCGCGCGCAGGTTCGTGGACGAGGGACGCATCGGCACCGTCCGGCACATCCGGGCGCAGTACCTCCAGGACTGGCTGGCCGACCCGGAGGCCCCGTTCACCTGGCGGATGGACCGTGACAGGGCCGGGACGGGGGCGCTCGGCGACATCGGCGCGCACATCATCGACACCGCGCAGTTCATCACCGGGCAGTCGCTCGTCGGCGTGTCGGCGCTGATGGACACGTTCGTCCCGGAACGCCCGGCGCCGGGCGGCGGCACGGCCCAGGTCACCGTGGACGACGCGGCCCTGTTCATCGGACGCACCGACGCCGGCGCGCTCGCCACGTTCGAGGCGACCCGGTTCGCGACGGGACGCAAGAACTCGCTGCGGATCGAGGTCAGCGGCACGTCCGGGGCGCTGTCGTTCGACCTGGAGTCGCTCAACGAACTCTGGTTCCACGACCGGAACGAGGACGCGGAGACGGCCGGCTTCCGCCGGATCATGGTCACCGAGCCCGTCCACCCGTACGCCGGACGGTGGTGGCCGCCCGGTCACATCCTGGGGTACGAGCACACGTTCACCCACCAGATCGCCGACCTGCTCACCGCCATCGCCGACGGGACCGACCCGCGCCCGTCGTTCGCCGACGGCCTGCAGGTGCAGCGCGTCCTCGCCGCGGTCGCGGACAGCGCCGCGTCCCGATGCTGGGTCGACGTCGAAGGGAGCGCATGATGGCACGACCGATCACCCTGTTCACCGGCCAGTGGGCGGACCTGCCGTTCGAGGAGGTCTGCCGGCTGGCCTCGGGCTGGGGCTACGAGGGCCTGGAGATCGCCTGCTGGGGCGACCACTTCGAGGTCGACAAGGCCCTCGCCGACGACGGCTACGTCCCGCGGAGGCTGGAGACGCTCGCCAAGCACGACCTCAAGGTGTGGGCGATCTCCAACCATCTCGTCGGGCAGGCCGTCTGCGACCACCCGGACGAGCGGCACCAGGCGATCCTGCCCGAGCGGATCTGGGGCGACGGGGAGCCCGAGGGCGTCCGGCGGCGCGCGGCCGCCGAGATCATGGACACCGCGCGGGCCGCCGCGAAGCTCGGCGTCGACACGGTCGTCGGCTTCACCGGCTCCTCGATCTGGCACACGGTCGCGATGTTCCCGCCCACCCCCGACGCGATGGTGGAGCGCGGCTACGCCGACTTCGCCGACCGCTGGAACCCGATCCTGGACGTGTTCGACGAGGTCGGCGTCCGGTTCGCGCACGAGGTGCACCCGAGTGAGATCGCCTACGACTACTGGACGACCGTCCGGACGCTGGAGGCGATCGGGCACCGTCCCGCGTTCGGGCTGAACTTCGACCCGTCCCACTTCGTCTGGCAGGAGCTCGACCCGGTCGGCTTCCTGTTCGACTTCCGCGACCGGATCTACCACGTCGACTGCAAGGACACCAAGGTCCGCACGGGCGACGGCCGACGCGGGCGCCTCTCCTCGCACCTGCCGTGGGCCGACCTGCGGCGCGGCTGGGACTTCATCTCCACCGGCCGCGGCGACGTCCCGTGGGAGGACGTCTTCCGCGCGCTGAACTCGATCGGCTACTCCGGTCCGATCTCGGTCGAGTGGGAGGACGCCGGCATGGACCGCCTGCAGGGCGCGCCCGAGGCCCTGGAGTTCGTCCGCGCCCTCAACGCGATGGAGCCGCCCACCGCCTCCTTCGACGCGGCGTTCTCGTCCGACTGAGCCCGCGGTGCGCCGCCCCTGTGAGGCCACGCACGGGGGCGGCGCACCGTTCCCTCAGGCGGCGGGCCGGGCGCCCAGCCTGCGCGGGGCGTGGTCCTCGACGAAGCGCTCCAGGTCGGACGCCGTGGCGCCCATGGGCGGGACGACGATCAAGCGGTCCACCCCCAGGTCCGCGTAGGCCCGGACGAACTCGGCGTCCGGGAGTCTCGGCGGGCTGACCGAGATGTGCAGGGGCTCCCTGCCCGCCTCTTCGCGGAGTGCGCGCACCCGGGGGATCAGCTCCGCGGCGGCGCGCCGCCCGAGCATCCACCCGTACCACCCGTCCGCGTGCCGCGCGGCCCGGCGGAGCGCCGCCGGGCTGTGCCCTCCGGTCACGACGGGGATCGGGCGCTGGACGGGACGCGGATGCGCGTCCACGCCCTCGAAGTCCACGTGGCGCCCGTGGAAGGCGGGCTTGTCGTCGTACCAGAGCGACCGCATGGCCGCCAGGTACTCGTCGGCGCGTTCCCCCCGCCCCTCCGGCGGGACCCCGACCGCGCGCATCTCCGGCTCCAGGTACCCGGCGGCGGCCCCGAAGATGAGCCGTCCTCCGCTGAGCACGTCGACGCTGGCGAGCTGCTTGGCGAGCACGAGCGGGTTCCGCTGCGGCAGGACGACGACCCCGGTGCCGAGCGCGATCCGCTGGGTGTGAGCGGCGAGGTGGGCGAGGGCGACCAGCGGATCCAGGAAGGGTGCGTCCGGCTCGGCCGGGGACGGGTCGACGCGCGGGCTCGGCAGGACGACGTGGTCGCCCACCCACACCGAGTCGTATCCGAGGTCCTCGGCCAGCTTGGCGACGCGTGCGGCGACCCGCGGCTCGGCGCAGGAGTGCAGATTGAGGGCGAAGAGCCCAAGAGTCGGTGACATTTCTCAATAGTCGAACTTTTCTACTATCGAGTCAACCGATGATCGAACGGATATAACCTGCTGCCATGGTGGAGGGTTCCATGCGGGACGGGCTGCCGGAGGGGCTCGCGTCCCTGGCCGGCTTCCAGCTGTCCAAATGCGGATGGTGGCTGGAGCAGCGGCTGGAAGAGGACCTGAAACCGCTCGGCATCCGGGTACGGCACTTCCTGGTGCTGGCGATGCTCAGCACGTCCGACACGCTGTCGCAGCAGGAGATGGCCGGATACCTGCTGCTCGACCCCACGCTGATGGTCGGCCTCGTCGACGACCTGGAGGCGCGGGGGCTCTGCGAGCGCACCCGCGACCCGCGCGACCGGCGGCGCCACTCCGTCCGCATCACCGAGGACGGGCTCGACCTGCACCGCCGAGCCCGCGCCCTCGCCGACGAGGTGGGCGCGGACGTGTTCGGGTCGCTGTCGGACGAGGAGTTGCGCACGGTCGTGAAAGCGATCGGCCGGGTCATGCAGCCGTTCTGGGCCGAGCAGATGGTGCGCCCGCGCCGCAAGCGCTGACACGCCGGGGTCAGGGCAGGGCGCGGAAGTCGGCGAAGTCGAAACCGGGGGAGACGACGCAGCTCACCAGGACCTCCTCGTCCCCGGCCGGGTGCGCCGCCTGCCAGACGCCGGCCGGGACGACGGCCTGCGGAACCTGCCCGTCCGCCAGGTCCGCACCGAGCGTGACCGCCTCCGGCGTGTCGGACGGAAGGTCCCCGCCCCCGCCGAGGAGCAGCGTCAGCGGGCCGCCGCTGTGCCACAACCAGACCTCCGCGGACCGCACAGCGTGCCAGATCGACTCCTCGCCGGGCGGCAGCAGGAAGTAGATGCCGGTGGCGCCGGCGCGCTCGCCCGGGTAGCCGTCCGGCGTGAACGCGACGTCCGACCGCCACGTCTCCCGGTACCAGCCGCCCTCCGGATGCGGCAGCAGATCCAGCGCCTCGGCGGTCGCGGGCCGGTCCAGCACCGCGACGTGCCGCCCGTCCGGGCCGCGCCGGACATAGCGGACGCGGGACGCCGTCGTCCGGTCGATCACCCCGCGCGGAGGCATCGCCCCGGGGGCGGGGTCCAGGGTGACGGCGACGACCTGGCCGTCCTTGAACACGTCGTCGGCGACGGCGAGCGGCCCGGACTCGTCGTCCGGTGCCCACACGGCCCCTGCCTCGGACAGGACGAAACGGGGGCCGGCCTGGGCCTGCCAGGCGTCGAGCGTCGTGAGCAGCAGCACGCACCGAGCCTAGACGGTCGGGACGATCTCCCGACGTTCGCGTCGCCCGGCCTGTGCCGCCTCAGTCCATTTCGGAGAGGCGGGCCGGGTCGAAGGCGATGGGGAAGGGGCGGTCGAGCGTGACGGTCTCGCCGGAGCGGGCCTTGCCGGTCAGCTCGTAGTGGTCGTCGCGGAGTTCCAGCAGGGTGATGGCGGGGCGGGGCTCCAGGTCGACCAGCCAGTAGTGCGGGATGCCCGTCGCGGCGTACTCCTCCACCTTGCGGACGCGGTCGATCTGCTCGTTGACCGTGCGCGGCGTGACGACCTCGGCGACCAGGATGAGGTCGGGGCCGTAGTAGGTCCGGGTCCGGCGTTCGAGCGCGGCGCGGGCGACGTCGCGGGCCACGGCGAAGACGTCCGGTTTGCGGATGCCGGCCGGGGTCGTGACGTCCTGCGGGGCGCCGGCGACGTGGACGTCGGCGTCGGCCTGGCGGGCCGCGTCCTTCAGGATCGTCTTGAGCTGCTGGGCCGCGTGGTCGTGCCAGAGGTCGCCCGGCAGCTCGTGCAGCCAGCCGTCGGCGAGCTCGTAGCGGCGGCCCTCCTCGGGGAGCTCGTCCAGGTCGTACAGCGTGTACGGGCCGTGCGCGCGGCCGGGCGTCCCGCCCATGAATCGTCCCCCCTCACCTCGATGAACGGGCTGATCCGAATCTAGTGGACGGACGTCCGGAAAGGGCGCAGCCATGATCGCGCGTCGGGATGCGGCCGAATGTCTCGAAAGCCGAGCGGCGGGGAGTTAAGATACATCGCGTCTTGACCCTCCAGGCGGTGGAGGGACCAGGCTGCGGAGGCGGAACGCCTCGAAGGGGAGATGCGATGAGCGTCGAGCAGCACGACCAGGCCGCGCCCGCGCTGCGCGCCTCGGACAGCGACCGCGACGAGATGCTCGTCCGGCTCCACACCGCCTTCGCCGAGGGGCGGCTGAGTGAGACGGAGCTGGACGAGCGCATCGACCTGGTCCTCGCCGCGCGCACGCATGGCGAACTGGACGCCGTGGCCGCCGACCTGCCGTCCGGCCGGGCGGCCCCGGGATCGGCCGGGCACGGGCCGGCGGGCCGGTTCCAGGTCGCCTACAAGGGCTCGGTCAAGCGGGCCGGACGCTGGCGCCCGCCCGAACGGTTCACGACGGTCGTCTACAAGGGCACGGGCCTGCTCGACCTCCGCGACGCCGAACTGGACGGCCAGGTCACGACCCTGTGGGTGCTCGCCTACAAGTCCACCGTCCAGATCATCGTGCCGACGGGCGTCCGCGTGGAGACCGGCGGTGCGGGGGTGTCGGCGGAGGTGTACGGCGACCGGGCGCCGGGCGCACCGGTCCTGCACATCCGGGGTTATGCCTATAAGGGAGCGATCGAGGTAAAAGATCGGATACGCCGGACTTGAGGCGATAGAACGCTCAGCGGCCCCATCGGCCGCCGTTCACGCGATGTCCGTACAAGGGCTCCCGTGGCGCGATTTGATAGTGGTCCGACAGGACCGTGAAGGAGCGCGTGTGACGGCGAGGACCCCGGAGCAGGATGAGGCGCGGCGGACGGCCGAGGAGGAGCCGGCGGGCTCCCGCGACGTCCGGCGGCGCCTCACGTTCGGGGTCGCCGGCGATCTCGCCGACATGCCCGCCGCCCTGTCGCCCTGGCAGCGCGCCTACGAGGCCTGGCGCGCCGCCGGCCTGACCTGGGGCCACGGCGCTCCGCCCCGCGAGCGCGCACCGAAGGCCACGAGCCTCAACGCCGTCCGCGCGGAGGCTCCGCCGGAAGCGGCCCCGAAGCCGAAGGCCGCCAAGCCGAAGGCCGCCAAGCCGAAGCCTGCCAAGCCGAAGCCCGCGAGGACGAAGGCCGCGCCCGGGTCGCCGAGGGGCGTGAAGGCGAAGCCCGATCCGTATGACGTGCTGGTCGCCGGGCCGCCGAAGCCGGACCGGGCGCCGGCGATGCGGACGGGGCCGACGCGGCGGCTGCGGGTGCGCGGGACGGTCGCGGCCGGGCTCGTCGTGGTCGCCGGCGGGGTGATCTTCGTGGTCGCCCAGGGCGACGACGAACCGGGCACACCGGGCATCCCCGGCCCGATCCCCGCGGACGGGCTGTTCGCCCCCGATCCGGCCGCCGCGACCGACGGGCTCGTCCAGGACCTCACGACCATCGCCTCCGCGGGCGGGACGATCGTCGCCGCGGGCACCGAGGGCGACGGCGTCCCCGGCCGGGAGCGGACCCGGTTCGTCGTCTCCGCCGGCACCGGACGCGCCTGGTCGCTCGCGAAGCTGCGCGGCCCGGACGGTTCGGCGCCGCCGTCCGGCGACACCCCGCGGCTCCTCTCCGGCGGGAACGGACGCTGGGTGGCGCTCGGCCGGTCGTCCGGCGGCGGCGTGGTGGCGTGGACGAGCGGCGATGCCGGGACCTGGACCCGCCGCACGCCCGCCGCGGGCTTCACACCGGCGGACCGGGTGAACGACCTGACCCGCACCGGCCAGGGCTTCGTCGCCGTGGGCGCCTCCGGCGGCCGCGCCGTCGCCTGGAGTTCGGCGGACGGACGCGCGTGGCAGCGCATCGACGGCATCCCGGGGATCACCGGCCTCGACCGCGTGGCGGCCGCGGGGAACGTCGTGATGGCCCACGGGACGTACTCCAAGAAGATCACCGAGAAGCGGGGCAAGAAGAAGGTCACCCGGACCGTCGGCGCCGACGGCCTCTGGCGCTCCGCGGACGGCGGCCGGACGTGGACGCACGTCGGCATCCCGCAGGCGCAGGGATCGTACGGCTCGACCAAGGGGCTCACGACGGGCCCCGGCGGGTTCGCGACCGTGCGCGAGGGCAAGCAGACGACCGGCCGGAAGAAGCACCGCAGGACGAAGCGCTTCGGCCTCCTGTTCACCTCGCCGGACGGCCTGCAGTGGCGGGTCGCAGGCAAGTTCGGCGGCGCCGGCATCGACCGCTTCGACGGGACGCCGTCCGGCCTCGCCGTCATCGTCAAGGCGGCGAAGGGCGCGCACACCGTGCTGCGCAGCGCCGACGGCCGCACCTGGCGGCCGGGCGGAACCCTCGCCGCACCGGTGCGGAGCAGCGGGCTGACGGTCGCCGGCGAGCGGCTCGCCGTGTCCGGACGGCAGGGCGACGACGCCTACCTGCTCGGCGTGGACCTGCGCACCGTTCCGGGCGCCGTCCACCCCGAACGTTCGATCGGCTCGGTGGCCGCGGGCCCGGGGCGCTCCGTCGCGGTCGGCAGCACCAACGGCCGTGCCGCGATCTGGACGACCCCCGACGGCCGCTCCTGGACGCGCTCCCGGTTCCCCGCGACCGGCGGCCGGCTCTCCGACGTCGCGCACGGCGAGCCCGGCTGGCTGGCCGTGGGCCGCGTCTCGGGCGCGTCTTCCGGCCCCCTCGCGATGACCTCCAAGGACGGTCTGGTCTGGCGTAAGGCCGCGTTCCCCGGCGGCCCGCCTCCGGTGGCCGTCACCAGCGGGCCGTCCGGCCACGTCGCGGTCGGAACCGGCGCGGCCTGGCGTTCCGCGGACCTGCGCGCCTGGCGGCGCACGGGCATCGACGGCGCTCCCGCCGACGTGACCGCGACGGGCTCGGGATACGTGGCGGTCGGAGGCAAGGGCAGGGCGCCCGCCGCCTGGACCTCCCGGGACGGCCTCAGGTGGACGCCCGCCAAGCTCCCGCCCGGCCTCACCGTCCCCCTGACCCAGGTCGCCGCGAGAGGCGACAGCCTGGTGGCGATCGCCGCCGACAAGACGGCATTGGTCTCCGCCGACGGCGGTGCCACCTGGACACGGCGCACCCTGGGCGGCCCCGGCCTGGTCGCGACCGCCGTCACGCCGAGCCCGCGGGGTTTCGTCGTGACCGCCACGATGAACGGGGACGCCGCCGTGCTGGCCTCCTCCGACGGCGCGGCCTGGCGTCGCCTCGACGTCCCGGGCCTGGCGGGCCCCGGCGATCAGCGCATCACCACCCTGACCACGATGGGCCCCGACATCCTTGCCACCGGCGCGGACTCCGACACCCCGACCTTCTGGCGCGCGCCCGCCCCCGAGTAGGACGTCGGGAACGGCCCAGGGGTCAGCCGTTGCAGCCGCAGGAGCAGCCCTTCGGGCATGAGCACCCGCCGCCATGTCCGCAACTGCAGTCTTTTTTCGTCATGGGCGGAACGTAGCTTTTCTGGCGCTGTGCGGTCTATGGCCGAAGCGCGATGGGGACCTGTCGTACAGGACACGGGCCGTCCCGGGGCGGGGGGTTCGGGACGGCCCATGCCGGGTCGGGGTTCAGAAATCGATGTGGAAGTCCACGCCGAGCAGGACGAGGACCCAGAGGAAGATGGCCAGCAGCGCGCTGACGACGCGTTGGAGCAGGCCCTCGGTGATGTAGCCGCGGTCCCACGCGATGAATATGCCGATGATGATGTAGATGAGGCCGACCAGACTGATGTGCGGCCGGTATCGAGTCGCCATGGGGGACGTCTCCTCCCAGCTGGGGGTGTGACGATCGGTGGTTGCCCGGCCCCGTCCGAGGAAAACACCGGAGGTGTTCAGGGACCTACCGTGACGATCTTTTTGGCACCTCCCAAATTCGGTGAGGTGCCTACTTCCCCGACATGTCGATGCGGACGACGGTGGGGTCCCGCTCGTCGGCGCGGTCGGCGAACTCCGCGCTGCGGTGCACCACGTCGAACTGGTGCCTGCGCCTGTTCAGCGACGCGCTGAGCATGATGTGGTCGAGGTCCTCGGAGTTGCCGGCGGTGACCGCCGTGTAGCGGTCGCCCGCGCGGAGCTCCGCGGGCAGGTCGGTGAGCCCGGCGCTCTGGGCGAGCGTCTGGACGGGGACCGACGTTCCGCGGTCGTTGAGGTCGCCCGCCACGATCACCTGGGCCTTCGCGTCCACCCTCCGGACCGAGTTCACGAAGGTCGCGACCGTGCGGGCCTGCGCGTCGCGGCGCCACTCGGTGGGCTGGGAGGGCGGCTGGCGGCGTCCGAACAGGGGCTCGTCGTCGCCGGTGCGCGGGAACCACTGGTTCGCGATGACGATGAGGCGGCGGCCCCGCCAGGTCAGCTCCCCGGCGAGCGCCTTGCGGGTGCCGGCCCACGCGGCGTCGCCCGGCGCGATCCGCCCCGGGCTCAGCGTGAGCCCGGCCGTGCCGCCGCGCGGGACGGCCCGGACCGAGGTGACGGCCGGGTCGGGCCGCGCGGGCGGATCGTCCGGGACCGGCCCGGACAGCGAGGGACGGTCGACGAACGCGAGCCCGCGGTCGGTGCGGAACAGGAACCCGACCCGGTCGTTGGCGCCCTTCCGGCCGCCGTCGGAGTTGTCGCGCGGATACACCGACCGCCAGTCGTAGGCGGGCCCGCCCGCCGCGCTGATCGCCGTGATGAGCTGCGCGACGGTCTGGTCGTCGGCGACGGTGCCGTCGTCCTCCGGGCCGCTGTTGTCGCCGAGGCCGCCGATCGCGATCAGGTCGGGGGAGCGCAGGCCGTCCACGACGTCGTGCGCGACGGCGTCGAACCGCGCGGCCGGCGCGTCGGGGTTCAGCCCGTCCAGCCCGGCGGTGGCGACGGCGAGCTCGCCGGGACGCTGCGGGCGGGTGGTGGTCTCGCGGGTGATGGCGCCCGCGGTGCGCCGCGGCGTCGCGGTGAGCAGCAGCTTGTAGTCGCCGTAGGAGTAGTCGAGGATGCCGTGGTTCGCGCCGGGGAGCCGGTCGCCGACGTTCATGCCGGGCAGCGGCGCGAGCGCGTCGTCGAGGATGATCCGCTCGGGGTTGGGGTCGGCGTCGCGGAAGAGGATGCCGCCGCGGGCCGTCCGCGCCTGGGCGCCGGCGCCCCATGCGGGCAGCACGGGCAGCTCGCCGTCGCGGGACGGTCCGGCCGCGACGGCGTCGTCGATCCGGACCCGCATGCCTTCGAGGGACTCGTAGAAGTCGATGGCGTCGTGGCGGGGATCGAACGCGCCGCCCCTCTCCACGTCGCCCTGCCCGCGGTCGACCACGCTGCCCGGGGCCCGGCGCCCGCGCGGGCCGAGCACGGCCGGCGGCGGCAGCGGCGTGCCGTGCGCGTCGACCGCGGTCGCGGTGGCGTCGATCTCGGTACGGGTGAGCCCGCCGGACGACGCGCCGCCCGGGCGGAACTCCCTGACCTTGCCGTCCACCCGGACCGCGTCGCCGACCAGCGCCTCGGGCCGCGTCCGGGTGAAGACGAAGACGCCCTCGGACGTCGCCTCGCTCCTGTCGGGGCGGGGGTCCTGCATCCAGAACCCGTTGGCGGTGAGCGCCGTCACGACGCCCGGCACCCGGGCGACCTTGGCGCCGTTCAGCCGCGAGACGTGCGCGGCGCCCTGGATGTCGTGGATGCGGGTGGACAGGGGCGCGGCGTGCGCCGCGGAGACCGGGGCAAGGGGCGCGGCCAGCGCCACCGCGGCCAGGAGCCTCCCCAGACCGTGCACCAACCGCGCTCCATCACCGTCTAGGAGTCCGAATGAACGACAAGGATGATACGCGTGCGGAAGCGTGCGGCGTGATCAGTCGGGTCACTCCTCCAGGGACAGTGCGGCCTTCGGGCACGACCGGACCGCGTGCCGGACGCGGTCCTGCTCCTCCGGCGGGACGTCCGGCTTGAGGAGCTGGAGCTCGTCGTCGTCGTCGAGATCGAAGACCTCGGGCGCGAGCCCGACGCACACGGCGTTCGCCTCGCACACCAGCGGGTCGACCCGTACTCTCATCGTCTGCTCCGTTCGCGAATCACGGTGAGCGTGCGGTGGCCGGGGCGCCCGCCGGGGTCGCGGGCCGCGCCACCTCGCCGGCCAACCTACCGAACAAGGTTCGGGCCATTCCGCCCGCCCGGAAAGTTCCAGTCCCAGTGGGCAGGACTCGGGGCGAGACTTGCATCTCAGTACGGCGATGTCGGATATGGTGCCCCGATCGGAGGAGATCGATGACCCACACCAAGGCGTCCGCCGACTCGGGGACGACCGCCCGTTCGGCCGCGGCGACGCCCATGCCCACGGCTCTGCTGCGCACCGCGCGCTCCGCCAAGGGCTTCATGCCGGAAGGCGAAGGCCTCGCGCTGTACGAGACCGCCCTGGACTACGGGAGCCGCCTCGCCGGAGTCGGCCCCATGCTGGAGGTCGGCACCTACTGCGGTAAGTCCGCCGTCTACCTGGGGGCCGCGGCCAGGGCGGCGGGAACTGTCCTGGTCACGGTCGACCACCACCACGGCTCGGAGGAGAACCAGGCGGGCTGGGAGCACCACGACCCGGCCATGGTCGACCCGAGCACGGGCCGGATGGACACGCTGCCCACGTTCCGCAAGACGATCGGCGCCGCCGGACTGGAGGACGAGGTCGTCGCCATCGTCGGGCAGTCCCGCACCGTGTCGGCCTTCTGGCGGACGCCGCTGGCACTGCTGTTCATCGACGGCGGTCACGCCGAGGAGCACGCGCAGGGCGACTACGAGGGCTGGGCGCCGCACGTCGCCACCGGAGGCGCCCTCGTGATCCACGACGTCTTCCCCGACCCCCGGGACGGGGGGCAGCCGCCCTACCACGTCTACCTGCGGGCGCTGGCGAGCGGCGCGTTCGAGGAACGCCGGGTGGAAGGGTCGCTGCGCGTCCTGGAGCGCGTCGGCGGCGGCGACCCGCTGAAGCCCGCCTGACCGCGCTCACACGCGGTTGGCGACCCCGACGAGCGCGCACCCGCACGCCAGCGGATCGGACGCCTCCGACGGCCCGAGCGGCCGTCCGGCGATCTCCTTGAAGAGCCGGGAGCCGGGGGAGGCGTCCGCTAGCGCGTCCGCCGCCAGGATCACCGCGGCGGCCGTGTAGGTGGAGCGGTCCCCGGGGAAGTGCCGCTCGTTCTCGAACTGCCAGCCCGTCCAGTACGAGCCGTCCTCGTGCCGGAGGTGCTGGATGGTCGTGAACAGCTCCAGCGCGCGGTCGCGGTCGCCCGCCGCGTCCAGCGCCAGCACGAGCTCGCAGCTCTCGGCCGCCGTCACCCACGGCTGGTCGGACACGCAGCGGCAGCCGAGGCCCGGCACGACGAACGTGTCCCAGCCCGCGTCGAACCGGCGCTGCGCGTCCGCGCCGCGGACCGGGCCGCCGAGCACCGGGTAGTACCAGTCCATCGACCAGCGGCTCTTGTCGGCGAACGCCTCCGGGTGCGCGGCCACCACGTGCCCGAGCTGGTCGGCCGCCAGCTCCCAGTCCGGCTGGTGCTCGCCGAGGTGCTCGGCCAGCGCGACCGCGCAGCGCAGCGACTGGTAGATCGACGAGCAGCCGGTGAGCAGCGCGTGGTCGGACGGCTCGCCGTCCTCGTGCCGGATCCAGATGATCTCCCCGCGCCGGGTCTGCAGCCCGAGCGTGAAGTCGATCGCCCGCCGGACCGCCGGCCACATGTGCCGGGCGAAGCCGGCGTCCCCGGTGGTGAGCAGCTCGTGCCAGACGCCCACCGCGACGTAGGCGGCGTGGTTGGACTCGCCGCCCGGCTCGGTGACCTCGCCCAGCACCCACTTCGCGGGCCACGACCCGTCCGGCCGCTGGGCGCCGCGCAGCCATTCGTACGCGCGCCTGGCCTCCTCGCCGAGCCCGGCGACCGACAGCGCCATCGCCGCCTCGATGTGGTTCCAGGCGTCCACGTGGCCGGGCACGCCCGCCGTCGGCGAGAACCACGGGATCGCGCCGGACGCCTCCTGCTGCGCGGCGATGCTCAGCGCCGTCGCGACGACGTCGTCCGACGTGAGGACTCCGGGAACTGCGGGCGGCGCGGTCTCAGACCGCATCCGCCGTCTCCTTGGCCGGGGCCGACGGCGTTCCCGGCGCCGCGGGCTTGGCGAAGTAGACGACGACGCTCTTGCCGATCAGCGGGTTCATCACGCGTTCCGCCAGCCGGGTCGCGAGCGGCCGCTTCATGATGTCCCACACGAGGATCTGGTGGTACGCCTTGGCGAGCGGGTTGCCGTCGTTGTCCACCCCCACCGCGCACTTGATCCACCAGTAGGGCGCGTGCAGGCCGTGCGCGTGGTGGTGGCCGCCGACCCTGAAGCCGACCGACTTCAGCTTGGCCTCCAGCTCGGCGCGGGTGTAGATGCGCACGTGCCCGCCGGGGGCGGTGTGGTAGTCCTCCGACAGCGCCCAGCACACCCGCTCGGGCAGCCAGCTCGGCACCGTGACCGCCAGCCTCCCGCCCGGCTTGAGGACGCGCAGCAGCTCGCGCATCGCCCGCATGTCGTCGGGGATGTGCTCCAGCACCTCGGACGCGACGATCGCGTCGAAGTGGTCGTCGGGGAACGGCAGGTCGAGCGCGTCACCCTGCACGGTCTCGGCGGTCGCGTCCGCGGGCACCTCGCCTTCGAGGCGCATCGCCCCGAACATCGTCTCCACGCCGGCCAGCTCGCCGGCGTCCTGGTCGAAGGCCACGACGTGCGCACCCCGGCGGTACAGCTCGAAGGCATGCCGTCCGGCACCGCATCCCATGTCCAGGACGCGGTCTCCGGGGGTGACGCGGAACCGCTGGAAATCCACGGTCAGCAGGGTCGTGCTCCTTCCGTACGGGGGAGTCCAGAGGACGTGCCCTCACTTGCCCTTGCGGGCGGCCAGACGCCGGTAGTTCTGCTGGGTGATGGCGGCCCTGTAGTGGGCGACGGTGGCCTGCGCCACGGCCGGCCAGGCGAACCGCTCCTGGACGCGCGCGAGCCCGGCGGCACCGGCCCTCGCCCGCTCCTCCGCGGAGTCGTGCAGGCGGTGCAGGGTCGCGGCGAGTTCCTCCACGTCCCCGGGCTGCACGAGGATCCCGGCGTCGCCGGCCACCTCGGGCAGCGCGCCGGCGCGGCTGGCGACCAGCGGCGTCCCGGACGCCATGTGCTCGACGGCGGGCAGCGAGAACCCCTCGTAGCGGGAGGGGACGACGGCGATCTCCGCGGACGCGAGCAGCTCGCCCAGCTCCTCGTCGCCGATGCCGCCGACGAACCGGACGCGCTCGCCGAGGGCCAGCTCGCGCACGAGCTTCTCGGTCGGGCCGTCCTTCTGCGGCCTGCTGACGACGATCACGTGCACGTCGCGCTCGGTGGCCACCTTGGCGACCGCGCGCAGCAGCACGTCCACGCCCTTGATCGGCGCGTCCGCGCTGGCCATCGCGACGATCCGGCCGGGGACCCGCTCGCCGCGCGGGTGGAAGATCCGGGTGTCGACGCCGAGCGGAAGGATCTCGATGTCGCGCGGGTCGACCTTGAAGTCCTTGACGATGTCGACCTTGGAGGACTCCGACACCGTCAGCACCGGGCCGATCCGCCGCGACACCTGCGACTGCATGCCGACGAACCCGTACCAGCGGTGCTTGCCGAGCTTCTGCTTGATCCCGCGCGCGGCCTCGATGTCGATCCGGCGGTCGACGCTGATCGGGTGGTGGATGCTCGTGACCAGGGGCAGCCCGAGCCGGGAGATGCCGAGGTTGCCGAGGCCGAGGACCTGGTTGTCGTGCACGACGTCGAAGTCGCGGCGGCGCCCGCGCAGCAGCCGCAGCGCGCGCAGGCTGAACGTCAGCGGCTCGGGGAAGCCGCCCGTCTTCATGTGCGCGAACTCCAGGACGTCGAGCCAGTCGCGGAACTCGCCGAGGGAGGGGGTGCGGAACGGGTCCTCGTCCCGGTACAGGTCGAGGCTCGGGAGCTTGGTGAGGGTGATCTCCTCGCGGTCCAGCTCGGGGTACGGCTGGCCCGAGATGACCTCCACCGTGTGGCCGAGGTCGACCAGCTCCCGGCTCAGATGCCTGAGGTAGACGCCCTGCCCGCCGCAGTGCGGCTTGCTCCGGTACGAGAGCAGGGCCACCCGCAGCGGGCCGCCCGTCTCGCCTGCCTCACCCACGCCGTTCCCTGCCCACGCACCACTCCCGTCAGTCGAGGGACGCCGGCCGCACGAGCACCGGCATCTCCTTTATGCCGTTGATGAAACAAGACCTTAGCCTGCGTACGTTACCGCTGAGTTCAATATTGGGCATCGCGTCCAAAAGTGTTTCGAAAAGCACACTCAGCTCAAGTCGGGCGAGATGGGAGCCCAGGCAGAAGTGCGGCCCGCCGCCGCCGAAGCCCAGGTGCGGGTTCGGGTCCCGGCCCACGTCGAAGGCGTACGGGTCGGCGAAGACCGCCTCATCGCGGTTCGCGGACGCGTAGAACACGACGACCTTGTCGCCCTCCTTGATCTTCCGGCCGCCGAGCTCGGTGTCCCGGACCGCCGTCCGGCGGAACAGGTTGACCGGGGTGACCCAGCGGACGATCTCGTCGGCCGCGGTCCGCACCAGGGACCGGCCGGCCTTCAGCCGCTCCCACTGCCCGGGGTGCTCCAGCAGCGCCAGCATGCCGCCGGTCGCCGCGTTCCGGGTGGTCTCGTTGCCGGCGACCGAGAGCAGCATCACGAACAGCTCGAACTCGTCCCCGGTCAGGACCTCGCCGCCCGCGTCCGGCTGGAGCAGCTTGGTGACGATGTCCTCGCGCGGGTTCTCCCGCCGGTCGGCGGCCAGGACGTTGGCGTAGGCGTACAGCTCCGTCGCCGCCGCCTGGCCCTCCTCGGGCGTCCGCTGGAACTCCGGGTCGTCCCCGCCGATGAGCGTGTTCGACCAGGTGAAGATCTTCTCGCGGTCCTCAGGCGGGGCGCCGAGCAGTTCGCAGATCACGTACAGCGGCAGCGGCGCCGCCAGATCCCGGACGAAGTCGGCCTCCTCGCCCCTCTGGAGGGTCTCGTCCACGAGCTTCCGGCAGATGTCCCGGATGTGCGCCTCCAGCGCCCCGATCGCCCGCGGCGTGAAGCCGCGGTTGACGATGCTCCGTTTGCGCGAGTGCTCCGGCGGGTCCTGGTTGAGCATCATCATCCGCTGCAGGACGAGGTGCTCCTCCGGCGGCTCGTCGAACAGGGCGAGCCGCCGCCAGGACGAGAAGATCTCCGGATGCCGCGACACGTGCACGACGTCCTCGTGCCGCGTGACCGCCCAGAAGGGCGGGTAGTCCCGCTCCGGATCGCCGTGGTGCCGGTGCACGGGTTCGTGCTCCCGCAGCCAGGCGAGCTGCTCGTGCGGGACGCCGCCGCGCTCGTACGCGCCGGGGTCGACCAGTTCGATGTCGGGGGTGGTGGTCATCGCCGCGGACCTCCTCGTCCGGAGTGATGGGCGCCGTCAGCCTCTCAGGGGAGCCGAGGGCGTGAAGCTCACCGGGATCTCCTTGTAGCCGTTGACGAAGTTGGACCGCAGCCGGCGCGGCTCGCCGGCCAGGCGGATGTCGGGCATCCGCTCCAGGATCGTCTCGAAGATGATCCGCAGGTTCATCCGGGCGAGGTGGGTGCCGAGGCAGTAGTGCGGGCCTCCGCCGCCGAAGCCGATGTGCGGGTTCGGGTCGCGTCCCACGTCGAAGGCGAACGGGTTCTCGAACACCCGCTCGTCCATGTTGGCGGAGCCGTAGAACAGCACGACCTTGTCGCCCGCCTTGATCTCCTTGCCGCCGAGCTCGGTGTCGACGAGGGCCGTCCGGCGGAACTGGTTGATCGGGCTGACCCAGCGGACGATCTCCTCGACGGCCTTCGGCACCAGGCTCCGGTCCTCCCGCAGCCGGGCCCACTGGTCGGGCCGCTCGAAGAAGGCGATCATGCCGCCGGCGGTGGCCGTCCGCGTCGTCTCGTTCCCGGCGATCGACAGCATGATGACGAACAGCTGGAACTCCTCCAGGGTGATCCTGCTGCCGTCCGCGTCGGGCTGCAGGAGCTTCGTCACGATGTCGTCGCGCGGCGTGGACTGGCGGGCCGCGGCCAGCTGCCCGCCCCACTCGGCGAACTCCGCGGCGCACAGCGTCGACTCCTCACGGCCCTCGATGAACTCGGGGTCGTTGAAGGCGACGAGCTTGTTCGACCAGTGGAAGATCTTCTCCCGGTCCTCCAGCGGGGCGCCCAGCAGCTCGCAGATCGTGTACAGCGGCAGCGGCGCCGCGAACCTCTCGACGAAGTCGCACTCGCCCAGCGGCGCGGCCTCGTCGATCAGCTCGTTGCAGATCCGCCGGATGTGGTCCTGCAGCCGCCCGATCATCCGCGGGGTGAAGCCCTTGTTCACCATGGACCGCAGCCGCGTGTGGTCCGGCGGGTCCTGGAACAGCATCATCTGCCCGTACAGGGCGATGTCCTCGTCGGAGAACTCCTCGAACATCGCCGACCGCTCGCGCGAGGAGTACGGGTCGGCGCGCCGCGACACCGCCACCACGTCCTCGTGCCGGGTGACCGCCCAGAACCCCGGGACCCCGTCGTTCGGGTCCTGGTGCCAGTGGACGGGATCGTTGTCGCGCAGCCACTGGAACTGCCGGTGCGGGATGCCGCCGCGCTCGTACACGCCGGGATCGATGATGTCGATCTCGGGAGCTCGGAAGGCCCGGTGGGCGGAGACGGGGGACGTCGCGAGTGCCATGGATGATCCTTCGTGCCGGGGTGGAGACCACACGAGGCGAGCAGGCCGTTTGAGCGCTTGCTTGGTGCACGCACCTAGAACACGTTCTAACATGAGACTCCAGTCTCATCAAGAGTCCCACCCGTGAGAGTGACCCGCATCGCACCCCGGTCTTCCTGTCGAGCTCACCGGTTTCGGGGTCGTGCTACAGCGCGGCGGCGCCCGGGACCAGCAGCCCGCCGCCCGGCGAGGAGGCCCTGCCCCGGTTGAAGGCGGCCTGCTCGGCGAGCCCCGCCTCCGCGAAGGACCGTGCCGCGGCCGAGAAGAACTCCGGCAGGGAGCCGGTGGGCCGCCGTCCCGCCATCAGCAGCACTCGCGCGCGTGCCCCCTCCGGATCGTCAGCGCAGGACGTAGCGGAGGGGATCGTCGGTGCCGTCGCGGCGGGCCGTGCCACGGGTTTCGAGGGTGCGCAGGTGGGCCGCGGCCTCGGCGGCGGCCATGCGGCGGGCCTGCTGGGACATGTCGGCCCACGGGTGCCGCCAGGTCAGGCCGGCCGTCAGGTCCCACAGGGTGATCGGGCTGGACGACAGGAGCGCCGCCACCTCGGCCAGGCGGTCCTCGTGGTGGGCGATGATCTCGCGGGCGCGGGCGGAGAGGCCGTTGAACCGGAACTGGTGCGCCGGCAGGACCTCGTCCGCCGACATGGCGGACACCTTGTCGAGGGAGCCGAGGAAGTCGCTGAGCGGGTCGATGTCCGGGGTGTCGTACGGGTAGAGGCCGATGTGCGGGGTGATGCGGGGCAGGACGTGGTCGCCGGTGAAGATGCGGTCGCCGTCCTCCAGGTGCAGGCAGATGTGGCCGGGGGAGTGGCCGGGCGTCCAGACGGCGCGGAGCCGGCGGCCGGGCAGGTCGACGAGGTCGCCGTCGGACAGCTCGCGGTCCGGGATGGCGGGCGGCGACACCCGGGTCTGCTGGGCCGGCCCGGTCAGGTCCGAGTCGGCCGCGCCGGCGCGGCGCAGGGCGGTCAGCTCGAACGCGCGGCGGCCGCCGTGGCCGACCTGGTGGAAGAGCCGGACGATGCCGGCGTCCGCGTGGTGCATGGCGATCCAGGCGCCGGACTCCTCGCGGACGCGGCCGGCGAGGCCCGAGTGGTCGGGATGGAAGTGCGTCACCACCACGCCGCGGACGTCCCGCACGTCGATCCCGAACGTGCCGAGGCCGTCGCGGAGGGCGGCCCAGGCGTCCTCGTGCTGCCAGCCCGCGTCGATCAGGACGGGCCCCCGCGGGCTCTCCAGCGCGTAGACGAGCGTGTACGCCAGGGGGTTGTCCGGGATGGGCACGGGAACGCTCCACAGCCCGCCGCCGAGGTCCTCAGGTTCCGGCTGCACCGAGACCGCCTTTCGCGCCTGTCAAGGTCGGAGGCCCCGGCCGGACGACCGGGGCCCGTGTCCAGGATGCCTGTCAGATCCGTTCGAGGATCGTGGCGGTGGAGAGCGCGCCGCCCGCGCACATCGTGACGAGGGCCGTCCCGGCGTCGCGGCGCTCCAGCTCGTGCAGCGCGGTCGTGATCAGCCGCGCGCCGGTGGCGCCGACGGGGTGGCCGACGGCGATGGCGCCGCCGTTGACGTTGACCCGGTCCATGTCCGGCTTGTGGACCGACGCCCAGGACAGCACGATCGACGCGAACGCCTCGTTGATCTCGGTGATGTCGATGTCGTTCATCGTCATGCCGGACCGCCGCAGGACGCGCTCGGTCGACTGGACCGGCCCGTCCAGGTGGTAGTACGGCTCCCCGCCGACGAGGGCCTGCGTCCTGATCCGGGCGCGCGGCCGGAGGCCGAGGGCGTTCGCCTTCTCCTCCGACATCAGCAGGACGGCGGCGGCGCCGTCGGAGATCTGGGACGAGGTGCCCGCGGTGTGCAGGCCCTCGGGCCCGAGGACCGGCTTGAGCTTGGCGAGCCCGGCGGCGGTCGTCTCGCGGAGGCCCTGGTCGCGGGTGACCTCGCGGGTCTCGCCGGTGACGTTGCCCTCGGCGTCCAGCACGGGCGCGGTGATGGGGGCGATCTCGCGGTCGAAGCGGCCGTCCGCCCATGCCTTGGCGGCGAGCTGCTGCGAGCGCGCGCCGAACGCGTCCAGGTCGGCGCGTGTGAGGCCGCGTCGGGCGGCGATCCGCTCGGCGGCCTCGAACTGGTTCGGCATGTCGATCGACCAGTCGTCCGGCCGCGGATCGGCGGGCAGCACATTGCTGCCGAGCGGGGCGCGGCTCATCACCTCGACGCCGCAGCCGACCGCGACGTCCACGACGCCGGCGGCGATCTGGGACGCGGCGAGGTGGACGGCCTGCTGCGACGATCCGCACTGCGCGTCGATCGTGGTGACGCCGGCCTGCCAGGGCAGCCCGGCGTAGAGCCAGGAGTAGCGGCCGATGTGCGAGCCCTGCTCGCCCGCCTGCGTGACGCAGCCCGCGAAGACCTGTTCCACCTCGGCGGCGTCGATGCCGGAGCGTTCGACGGCGGCGTTCAGGGCGTGCGCGAGGACGGCCATCGGCTTCAGGCCGGCCAGCCAGCCGTTGCGCTTCCCGAGCGGCGTGCGCACCGCCTCGACGATCACCGGGGTACCCATGCGGTCTCCTTCTAGAACACGATTCGCCTTTGACTGTAACGTGTTCTAACTTTTCCGGAAACGGGCGGTCCCGGTGAGAGGGATCGGGTTCGGCGGCGTACGTCGACTAGCCTGGGCGCACGACGATCCCCCGCGCCGGAGTGCCCATGGCCGCAGATTTCGACGAACCCGTGTTCGACGAGGACTTCGTCAGAAGCGCCGTCTTCACCGAGCCGTCAGCGCGCGAGCGGGCCCGCCCCCCGGGCCGGCGCGAACGGCGCCGGGCGCGCGGTGACGCGCGCCGTGCCTCCCGCCGGGCCCGGCGGGCCGGAGGCGGCCGGTTCGCCCGGTACCGCGAGCCCAGCCACCGCATGGCGGTGTTCCAGGTGATCGGTGCCGTGCTGCTGCTGCTCGCGATCTCCTTCGCGCTCTGGTGGTGGAACTCCGCGCCCCGCGACAAGGAGCCGGCGCGCCCGGTCGGCCCGACCGTGACGCACTCCCCGGCCCCCGCCCCGACCCCGGCGACCCCGAAGACCCAGGCGCCGCCGACCGGGGTCCCCGAGGTCTAGCCGCGCCGTCTAGCCGAGCCGGACCCGCAGTTCGGCGTACGCGGGGACGAGCACCCGGCGGGCCGCGCGCCGGGACACGATCCGGTACGGCCGGCCGCCGGACAGCAGCGTCTCCAGCATCCGGGCCACCTGAACCCGCGCGACGGCGGCGCCGAGGCAGAGGTGGCGGCCGCCCCCGAACCACAGCTGCCGGGTCTCGGGCACGTACTCGCGGTGGACGTCGAACGGCCCGGCGTCGTTGGTGGCGCGGTAGGTCAGCAGCAGGACCCGGTCTCCCGCGCGCAGCCGCCGCCCGCCGACCGTCGCGTCGCGCGACACGTGCCGTCCGACCACCGGTGCCGGGGCGGCGACGCGCAGGCCCTCGCGCACCGCGTTGCCCATGAGGGACGCGTCGTCCAGCAGCGCCCGCTGGGAGCCGGTGTCGTGCAGCAGCGCCGCGGTCCGGACGGTCCCCGTGGCGCCCGTCTCCGTCCCGGCGATCACGAGCAGGGTCGCCAGACCGCGGCTGAGCGGCAGCCCGAGGTCCATCTCGCGGCACCGGCCGAGGAGGGTGTCCGTGCCGGCGGTCCGGTAGGCGTGCGGGACGGCGGCGGTGATCTCGTCCACGATCGTGCGGGCCTTCGCGATCACCGCCGGGTCGAGGCCGGTGGACGCGGTGGTGCCCATCGCCAGCCGGGCGAGCCGTTCCCCGGCGCCGAAGAGGTCCCGGTGGGCGCCGTCGGAGCGGGCGGCGGACAGCCCGAGCAGATCGGCGACCATCCGACCGCTCAGGACACGGGCCGCGTCGGCGACGTCCACGGCCGCCCCGGCGGCGAGGCGGGCCGCGAGGGCGGTATGGGTCCGCCCCTGGGAACGCTCCACGAGGGCCCGGGCGGCGTCCTCGGTGAACAGGTCGCGGGCGCGGGTGCGGATCTCGGCGTGCGTCGCGCCGCCGAAGAACTGCGCCATCTCGTCTCCGAACAACTGCGTCCACAGGTGGCCGACGCCGCCCTCGCCGTTCATGCCGAACCGGACGTGGTCGTTGAGGACGTGCCGGGCCAGGACGGGATCGGTCACCACCCACCCGAGCCTGGGGACGCGCGCGATCGGCCCCGTGCGGCGCGCGGCCTCCAGGAGGGCGAACAGGCCGGGGTTGGCGGCCCACAGCAGCCGTGCCTCGTGCCGGGCCGCGTCGTTGGTCTTCGTGCTGGTCACCCGGTGATTCTGACGGCCGGTGAATCCGGACGAAAACGCGGTACTGCTCAAATGGGCTAAGTGTCGGTACTCACGGCGAATCGGGTACAACGCACACCTGCGGATGCGTAGGGTCTCTCTGACCGGGAGCGCCCGGGGGCGGCGAGGCTGGCCGCACACCGAGCCCGAGGAACCGGGGGACCCCAGCCCATGAGAGCCCGCATCACCGCCGTCGCCGCGCACCTGCCGGAGCGGACGGTCACCAGCGCCGAGGTCGAGGCCCGCGTCGCCGCCGAGAGCGCCGGATACCGGCCGCGCCCCACGATCGTGGAGCGGATGACCGGGATCCGCGCCCGGCACGTCATGCGCGACGACGAGCAGGCGTCCGATCTGGCCGTCGCCGCCGCCCGCCGCGTCCTCGCCGACCGCGCCGTCGAGCCGGCGGGCGTCGACCTCCTGATCTTCGGGTCGGCGTCGCAGGACCTCGTCGAGCCGGCGACCGCGCACATCGTCGCCGCCAAGCTCGGCGCGTCCTGCCCGGTCTTCGACGTCAAGAACGCCTGCAACGGCTTCCTGAACGGGCTCCAGATGGCGGACGCGCTGATCCGCACCGGGCAGCACGAGCGCGTCCTGGTCTGCACGGGGGAGAGCCCGTCCCGGGCGATCCGCTGGAGCGTCCGCGACCGCGCCCAGTTCGTCGACGCGTTCGCCGGCTACACGCTCTCCGACGGCGGCGCCGCGATGCTCGTCGAGGCCGACCCGGACGGCGGGATCTTCTACCGCGACTTCGCCGCCGTCTCCAGCGCCTGGCGGATCGGGACGCTCCCGGGCGGCGGCTCGATGCACCCGCGCGACCCCGAGTTCACCTACTTCAGCGGGGACGGACGCCGGCTGAAGGACGCGTTCGTCGCGGGCGGCCCGGAGATCTTCACCACCGCGCTCGCCAAGACCGGGCTGACCTGGGACGACTTCGCGGTCATCGCCGTCCACCAGGTGACGCTGCCGTACCTGGAGGTGCTCCGCTCGGTCCTCGGCATCCCGCCCGGCCGGCTGGTCGTCACGCTGCCGGACCACGGCAACGTCGCGTCCGCGAGCCTCCCGCTGCAGATCGCCACCGCCCTCGCCGAGGGACGCTGCGGCCCCGGCGACCGCATCGCGCTGATCGGCCTCGCCGGCGGCATCAGCCTCGGCGTCATGTTCGCGGAGCTCTGACGATGCGCCTCTGGGTCGTCATCCCCGCCTTCGACGAGGAGCGGTCGGTCGGCGCGACGCTGCGCCGCCTCGCCGAGCAGACCGACACCGCGTTCTCGCTGGTGGTCGTGGACAACGGGAGCACGGACGGGACGGCGCGGGTCGTCAAGGAGTTCGCCGCGGAGACGACGGCGGTCGACGTCCGGATCGTCCACGAGCCGGAGAAGGGGACCGGGGCCGCCGCCGACACCGGCGTCCGGCACGCCATCGCCGCGGGCGCCACGCACATCGCCCGCACCGACGCCGACTGCCTGCCGCACCGTGGCTGGGTCGCCGCGGTGAAGCGCGCGTTCGGCGACGGGCTGGAGATGGTGTCCGGGCCGCTGCTGCCGCGCACCGACGAGTTCCCGCTGAAGTTCTGGGAGCGGCGCCTGCTGCCGGCCGTCATCGACGTCGCCGCGCTGTTCGGGCGGTTCCGTCCCGGCAACCAGGATCCGCTGTTCCTCGGCCCCTACGTGATGATGCCGGGCTGCAACGTCGCGATCACCGCGGGCCTGTACGAGCGGTCGGGCGGCTTCCCGCGCACGCGCATCGAGGACGTCCACGAGGACAGGGCGCTCGTCAACCGCGTCCGGTACGTCACCGACGCCTACGGGCTGCGCGAGGACGTCGTCGTGTACGGGTCGGTGCGGCGGCTGCGCGCGTTCGGCCTGGTGCGGACGCTCGGCTGGTACGCCGACCACCGCTACAAGCCCGACATCGTGGACATCCGGTGAACTGGGAGGAGCGGCTCTACCTGACCGCGCACCCGTTCGCCTACCCGCTGCTGCGCGGGGTCGCGCGGCGCGGGCCGGTCGTGCGGGTGCCGGGGGTCGGGGTGGTCGTGAACGACGCCTCGGTGGCGCGTGCGGTCCTGATGGACGGGGAGACGTTCCGCAAGGACGGCCCCGGCTCGCCCGGCGAACTCTGGACGCCCGTTCTCGGGCCGTCCGTCCTGCTCAACATGGAAGGGGACGCGCACCGGGCCCTTCGCCGCAGGCTCACCGACCTGTTCGTCCCGTCCTATACCGAGGCGCTGTGCGCGCGCGTGCTGGCCGGACCGCTGGAGCGGCTGACCGGCCGCCTCCGCCGCGGCGCGACGATCGACCTGGTCGACGCGGCGCGGGTCATGGCCGGGACGGTGATCGGCGAGGTGATCGGCCTCGAAGGCGGAACCGAGGCCGTCTACCGGGACCTGTTCGAGCAGGGGGAGCGCGTCGTCTCGATGGTGTCGCTGCGGACGCGCCGGCTGTCGCCGTCCCAGGCGCGGCGGGCCCGCGAGGTCCTCGACCCGCTCGGCGACATCGCGGCGAAGTCCTACCTGGCGGGGGACGAGTCGACGGTCATGGGCCGGATGCGGGCCCTCGGCCTGTCCGAGGACGAGGCGCGGGGCGCCGCCGGGGCGTTCTTCCTGACCGGCACCGAGACGGTCGCCACCCTGGTGCCCCGGCTGATCGCGCTCCTCTCCGACCACGGCCAGATCCGCCGCGTCGCCGCCGACCTCCCGCTGCTCGACCGGGCCGTCGAGGAGGCGATGCGGGTCACCACGCCCACGCCGGTGATGCTGCGCAGCGTGCATCGTCCGGCCGCGGTCGGGGGCGTCGGCATCCGCCCCGGGGAGCGGGTCCTGATCGCCACGCACAACTGCTGCCGCGCGTACGGCCCGTTCGACCTGGACCGCGCGCACCCGCCCGAGCTGCGCCGCCTCTGGTTCGGCGCGGGACCGCATTTCTGCATCGGATATCCGCTGGCCATGGCGCAGATCCGCCTGGTCGCCCGGACGCTCCTCGGCGCCGGGCCCCTGACGATCACTCGCCGGGCGGCCGCCCGGAACGTCCTGATCCCGACGTACCGCCACCTGGCCGTCCGCTCGGGGGAGGCCGCATGACCGAACGCAGCGAGCGGAGTGAGGGCATGCGGCAGCCCTTGCCGGGGGGTGTGGGGGTCGCCCCCCACAGGGGGAAGGCATGACGCTCGTCCGCGGGCTCCTCGACCAGGCGGCCCGGACGCCCGGGGCCGTCGCCCTGGTCTCCGGGGACGGGGCGGAACTCACCTACGGCGGGCTGCGGCGGCAGGTCCTCGCCGTCCGGCACGGGCTGCTGTCCGGCGGGCTTGCCGCGGGTGACGGCGTGCTGTTCTCCGTGCGGCCGTCGCCGGAGTCGCTCGTCCTCGCGCTGGGCGTGGTCGCCGCCGGGGGAGTGGTCGTCTTCGCCGATCCGGGCGCCGGGCCGGAGATGTTCACCGCGCGGCTGCGGCTGGCCCGTCCGCGCTGGTCGGCCGCCGAGTCGATCCTGTACGCGGGGAGCAGGCTGCGGCCCGTCCGGGCCTATGCGCGGCAGCGCGGGCTGCTGCTGCCGAACCTCGCCGACCTGCAGATTCCGGGCGAGGGCCCGATGCGGCACATCCACGTCGGCCGCCGGCTGCCCGGTGTGCCGAGGCACGCGCTGTCGTTCACCCGGCTGATCGGCGGGGACGCCCCGGAACCCGGCGACGATACCGACCCGGACGCTCCCGCCGCCGTCATCTTCACCTCGGGGACGACCGCGAACCCGCGCGCGGTCGTGCACACGCAGGCGTCGCTGGCGGCGGCGCTCGATCTGTTCCGGTCCCGGCTGCCGCTGGGCCCGGGCGACGTCGTCCACACCGACCAGCTCATGCTCGGCCTGCCGACGCTGATCGCCGGCGCCCGCTGGTCGATGCCGCCGCTGTTCTGCTCACCCGCCGACTTCGCCCGGCTGATGCGCGAGCGGGCCGCCACGCACACGTTCTGCGTCCCCGTCCACCTGGCCGAGATCCTGGACGAGTGCGGCGAGCTGCCGCCGTCCGTCCGGTACGTGCTGCTCGGGGCCGCGCCGGCGCCCCCGGCGATTCTCCGGCGCGCGGTCGCGGCGGCCCCGTCCGCCGAGGTCCTGTCCGTGTACGCGATGACGGAGATCCTGCCGGTGGCGATCGCGTCCGCGGAGGAGAAGCTCGCGCACACCGCGTCCGGCGACCTGCTCGGCACGCCGCTGCCCGGCGTCGGCACCCGGATCGCGGACGACGGCGAACTGCTGCTCTCCGGGCCCAACCTCTGCCGCGGATACCTCGGTGCCGAGCCCCTCACCGAACTGCCGACCGGCGACCTCGCGCGTCTGGACGACGGCCGGCTCGTCCTCGTCGGCCGCAAGAAGGACATGCTGATCCGCGGCAAGTTCAACCTCTACCCGGGCTTGTACGAGCCGTCGATCGCCGCCCTTCCGGACGTGTCCGAAGCCGCCATCGTGGGGGTCCCCGACCCGCGGACCGGCGACGAGGAGGTCGTCCTCGCGGTCGTCGGGCCTGGCGATCTTCCTGGCAGGCTCCGTCGCGCGCTCCCGGACGTCATCGACCACGACGCCCTCCCGGACCGCATCGTCGTCCTGGACGAACTGCCGCGCTCCGGCCGCACGCGCAAGCTCGACCGCGACCGGCTCCGCGAACTGGTGATGCCGTGAGGATCGCGGTGACGGGCGCCTCGGGGTTCGTCGGCGGAGCGGTGTGCCGGGCGCTCACCGCGGCGGACGTCACGACGTTCGCGTTCGGCCGCCGTCCGGCTGTGGCCCCTGGGCATCTGGGCGGCGCCGTCTACCGGCCGTGGGACCTCGCACACGACCCGCTCCCGGACCCGCCGGGCGTCGACGCGGTCGTCCACTGCGCGGGCAGCGTCACCGACTGGGGGCCGGCCGCCGACCTGTTCGCCGCCAACCTCACCGGCACCCGCAATGCCCTCGCGACCTTCCGTGGTGCCCGGTTCGTGCACGTGAGCACGGCCAGCGTGTACGACCCGTTTCGCCCGAGTGTCATGGCCCGCGAGGACGAGGCCCCGGTGGATCGCCACATGAACGCCTACGGTGCTTCGAAGGCCGCCGCCGAACGCGCCGCCGCCGCCCGCGACGCGATCATCCTGCGACCGCACGCCGTCTACGGGCCCGGTGACACGACGCTCCTCCCGCGCGTCCTGTCCGCTGTGCGCGGCCCGGTCCTGCCCGCCGTCGGGACGGGGCGTCAGCGCGTCAGCCTCACATCGATCGGCAACCTCGTCCGGGCCTGTGTCCTGGCCGCGACCGGCCCGGTGACCTCGGGCGTCTTCAACATCGCGGACGCGACGCCGGTCACGATCGACGACGCGTTCCGCGAGATCCTCCGCGAGCGCGGGATCCGGGCGCGTCCCGTCTACATCCCGGCTCACGCCGCCCGACCGCTCGCCGCCGTCGCGGAAGGGCTGTTCCTCCTGGCCCGCCGCCCCGAACCCCCGCGCATCACCCGCTACGCGATCAGTCACCTCGCGCTGGAACGCACCCTCGACATCACCGCCGCCAGGGAGGTCCTCGGCTACGACCCGGACCCGACCTCCTTCGCCGGGGCCGCCGACTGGTGATCGTCAACCCAGGGTTGACGATGCTGGATCGTCAACCTATGGTTGACGCATGACCGAGCCCACCCAGCCGGTCGCCCAGGTCCGCCTGGACGACCTGATCAACGCGATCAAGAAGGTCCATCCCGACGCCCTCGAACAGCTCACCAGCGCGGTCCTCGCCGCCGAGCACCTCGGTGAGGTCGCCGACCACCTCATCGGCCACTTCGTCGACCAGGCCCGGCGCTCCGGCGCCTCCTGGACGGACATCGGCAAGAGCATGGGCGTCAGCAAGCAGGCGGCACAGAAGCGCTTCGTCCCGAAGGGGCAGAGCTTCGACCTCGACCCGTCGCAGCCCTTCTCCCGCTACACCGAGCGCGCCCGCAAGGTGGTCGTGACGTCGATGAGCGAGGCCCGCGCCGCCGGGAACGCCCACGTCACCCCGGCCCACCTCGTCCTCGGCCTGCTCTCGCAGCCCGACGCGCTCGCCGCCAGGGCGATCCTCGCCCAGGACGTCCTGCTGGACACCGTCCGCCAGGCCGCCACCGCCGCCCTCCCGCCCTCGGCCGAGGAGATCCCCGACCTCATCCCCTTCGACCAGGACGCCAAGAAGGCCCTCGAACTCACGTTCCGCGAGGCTCTCCGCCTCGGCCACAACTACATCGGGACCGAGCACCTCCTCCTCGCCCTCCTGGAGTTCGAGAACGGCACGGGCGCCCTGTCGGAGTCCGGCGTCGGGAAGGCGGCCGCCGAGGCGTCCATCGCCGAGGCCCTGGCCGCCATCGCCGCCCCGCCGGAGAGCGGCTGACCGATGAGTTCCGGGGCCGGGCGCGGTCCACCTCGTCATGGAGAGAACCATCAAGGCCGGCGACGTGGAACTGTGCGCCGAGACCTTCGGCGACGCCGCCGACGCGCCGATCCTGCTGATCGGCAACTCGATGCTCACGTGGCCCGGGGACCTCTGCGGGCGGCTCGCCGCCCTGCGGAGGTTCGTCATCCGCTACGACCTGCGCGATACGGGCCGGTCCGCGTCCGCCGACCCGGAAGCCCCCGGCTACACGCTGCGTGATCTGGTCGCCGACGCGGCGGGCGTCCTCGACGCACACGACCTGCCGTCCGCGCACGTCGCCGGTTTCGGGCCCGGCGGCTGGATCGCCCAGCTCCTCGCCCTGGATCACCCCGGCCGCGCCACGACCCTGACCCTGATCGCCACCAGGCCGACGGCGCCCGGGCCCAGCGACCCGGACCTGCCCGAACACGCGCCCGAAATCATGACCCACTTCATGAACATGGCGAAGGTCGACTGGACGGACCGCGAGTCCGTGGTCGCGTTCATGGTGGAGAACGCGCGGCACCTCGCGGGCCCGGCGTTCGACGAGGCCGAGGCCCGCGCGAACATCGAACTGATCTACGACCGGACGCCGATGGGCGCGGACCCGGGCAAGGCGCACCGGGCGAACCAGATGGGGACGGTCTTCGCTGCACTGGACTGCGGCGAGCGCTGGCGCGAACGCCTCCCGGGCATCGTCGCGCCGACGCTCGTCGTCCACGGCGAGGACGACCCCTTCTTCCCGCTGGGCAACGGCCGGGCCCTGGCCGCCGAGATTCCGGGCGCCGAACTGCTCACCCTGCCCGCCACGGGCAGCGAACTGCCCCGCCGGACGTGGGACACGGTGATCCCCGCGATCCTCCGCCACACGTCCTGACCCGGATCAGACCAGGAGGGCCAGGAAGAAGTCGACCCGGTCTTCGAGCCGGGACAGGTCGCGGCCGGTGAGGTCCTGGATGCGCTGGATGCGATACCGGACCGAGTTGACGTGAAGGTGGAGCTGTTCGGCGCAGCGCGTCCAGGACCCGGAGTTGTGCAGGAACGTCTCCAGCGTGCGGACGAGGTCGGCGCCGTGGACCTCGTCGTAGGCGTGCAGCGGGTCCAGCAGGCGCACCTTGAACATCTGGCGGACGTCGTCGGGGACGCTGGCGAGCAGCAGCACGTGCGTGGCGAGTTCGTCGTGCCGGACGACGCAGACCGGGGCGGTGCGGGTGGCGGCGAGACGGCGGGCGTAGCGGGCCTCCTCGATGGCGCCGCGCAGCCCGGTCGCCATGGCGGTGTCGCCGACCCCGACGGCGATGCGGCCGGCCGGCAGGCCGGGGGCCAGGAAGTCGAGGGCGTCCTGGACGGCGGTGGCGACGTCCTCCCCTGTGAAGGGGACGAGCGCGACGGCCTCGTCGTCCAGCATCCCGACCATCGGGTGCGAGGCGGGCACGGCCTCGGAAAGGACCGTGCGCAGTTCGCCCGGACGCAATGCCCCCTGCGACGAGGCAGCGACGGCGACGACCGGGAACGGGAGACCTTCCGGCTCCGCGGCGTCCCCGGCGGAGGCGGCGGTGACGACCTCCTGCGATGAGCGCTCCTCGGCGCGCAGCCGGGCCCGTTCCAGGGCGACGATCGCGGCGAGTTCGCCGGCGAGCGTGTGGCGCTCGGGCGGCCAGCCGGCGAAGTCTCCGTCGAGCGCGATGAACCAGTCGGCGGCGCGGGGCGCGTCGTCCGGGCCGACCGGGAAGACCGACACGTCCAGGGCGGGGACGTGGTGCGGCAGCCGGGGCGCGGTGAGAAAGGCCCGGGCCAGCGCGGCGGGGTCGGACGGCGGCGGTCCCGCGACGACGCGCCCGGTCGGCGAGAGCACGTGGCAGTGGCCGACCAGGTCGACGACGGCGCCGAGGCCCGTGCCCTCGACCAGCCGGCGGTGCCGGTCCAGGACGGCGGTCAGGTCGGCGGCGCGGGCGCCGGACAGGTGCCGGACGACCTCCTCGGTCACGGTCGCGAACGCGACGTCCTCGGGGACCTTGAACAGCGGGAGCCGATGCCTGCGGCACGCCTCGACGAGGTCCTCCGGGATGGCGCCGAGCGTGAGGTCCCAGGCGGCCAGGCCGGAGACGCCCGCGCCGGCGAGGGCGCGGACGAAGGTCTCCGAGTCGCCGGGGCCGGTGCGCCAGACGAGCCCGGTGAGGACGAGTTCCCGCCCGCGCAGGTAGCGGCCGGGGTCGAGCAGGTCGGTGGTGACGACCCAGCGGATCGGCCGGTCCAGCTCGTCCTCCCCGGTGACGAGCTCCAGCCGGAGCTCCGCCATGGCGAGCAGGGAACGCAGCAGCATATGTAGCAACCTACAAAAGGAGCCGCGCGGCAGGGCGCACAGTTCGGACGTCCTGTCACTCGACCCGCCTCGGGGCGGCTGTGTGTACTGCAAGCGTGCTGGAACCAGGCAGCGAGGAGCTCGCGGCGTGCTGCGCATCCCGCCGATGGGTCGCGGCGATCGCCGGACGGTCGTACGTGGATCTCGGCGCGCTGCGGGCGGCCTCGGAGCGCGCGTTGGACGACCTCGAATGGGCCGACGTCGAGGAGGCCCTCGCCGCCCATCCCCGGATCGGGGAGCGGGTCGAGGCCGCCACGCGCGAGGCCGGCTGGTCGAGGGGCGAGCAGTCCGGGATGGACGGGGCGGCGGCCGATGTTCAGGCCGCCCTGATCGAGGGGAACCGGGCCTATGAGGAGCGTTTCGGGCACGTGTTCCTGATCTGCGCGTCCGGGCGCTCGGCATCGGAGATGCTCGGTGACCTGCGGGGAAGGCTGGGGAACGACGTCGAGACCGAGCGGGACGTCGTCCGCCGGGAACTCGCGAAGATCGTCGATCTGCGCTTGGTGAAGCTGGTGGAGGAGCTGACATGAGCGAAGCGAACCGGGGGGTGTGGGGGGTCGCCCCCCCACAGGTGGAGCGGGCATGAGCTTGTCGACGCACGTGCTCGACGCGGCGAGGGGGCTGCCCGCCGCCGGGGTGGCGGTCCGGCTCGACCGGCGTGACCCGGGCGGCGGCTGGACGACGCTCGCCGAGGCCCGCACCGACGCCGACGGCCGGATCAAGGAGTGGGGCGTCCACCCGCAGGAAGGGGTGCACCGGCTGACGTTCGCGACCGAGGGACTGTCGGACTTCTACCCCGAGGTCACGGTGGCGTTCACGATCGACGACCCGGGACGGCACTACCACGTCCCGCTGCTGATCAGCCCGTTCGCGTACTCGACCTACCGGGGGAGCTAGATGGCGATCGTGCTCGGGCCCAACCGCTACGGCAAGGCGGAGACGCGCGTCGTCCGCGTGACGCGGGACGGCGGCACGCACCGGATCAAGGATCTCAACGTCAGCGTCGCCCTCTCCGGCGCGATGGACGACGTGCACCTGACCGGCGACAACGCGGCCGTCCTGCCCACCGACAGCCAGAAGAACACCGTGTTCGCGTTCGCGAAGAAGCACGGCATCGACGCGATCGAGGACTTCGGCCTGCTGCTCGCGCGCCACTTCGTCGGCTCCCAGCCGTCGATCACGCACGCCAGGGTGGAGATCCGCGAGTACGGGTGGCGGCGCATCACCGGCGGGCACTCGTTCGTCCGGGACGGCGGCGAGGTGCGGACGGCGCTGATCCACAGCGACGCCGAGACGGAGTCGGTGGTCTCCGGCCTCACCGACCTGGTCGTCCTCAACTCGACGGGCAGCGAGTTCCACGGCTTCGTCCAGGACGAGTACACGACGCTCGCGCCGACCGATGACCGCATCCTGGCGACCGCCGTGACCGCCCAATGGCGGCACCGGGACGCGAACGCCTCCTGGGACGACTCCTACGCCGCCGCCCGCGACCATCTGCTGCGCGCGTTCGCCGAGACGCACAGCCTGTCGCTCCAGCAGACGCTCTACGAGATGGGACGCCGCGTCCTGGCCGAGCGCGCGGAGATCTGCGAGGTCAGGCTGTCGATGCCCAACAAGCATCACTTCCTGGTCGACCTGGAGCCGTTCGGCATGGACAACGACGACGAGGTCTACTTCGCCGCGGACCGCCCGTACGGGCTCATCGAGGGCACGGTGCTGACCGACGACGCGCCGGACGCTCCGTCCGCCTGGAACTGAGGGATTCTGGAGACATGGACTTCCTGCGACCGGTGACCTGGGAGGACGCGCTCGCCGCCAAGGCGGAGCGGCCGGGCGCGCGGCCCGTCCAGGGCGGCACCGACGTGATGGTCGAGATCAACTTCGACGTGCACCGTCCCGAGGCGCTGCTCGACCTGACCCGCGTCCGCGAGCTCACCGAATGGGACACGGCGGACGGGCGGCTCCGCGTCGGCGCCGGCGTCACCTACACGCGGCTGATCACCGAGCTGGGCGGCCGGCTGCCCGGCCTGGCGCAGGCGTCCCGGACGGTCGGGTCGCCGCAGATCCGGAACCGGGGCACCGCCGGCGGCAACCTCGGCGCCGCCTCGCCGGCCGGGGACGCCCATCCGCCGCTGCTGGCCGGGGACGCCGTCATCGAGGCCGAGTCGGCGGCGCGCGGCACCCGGATGATCCCGGCCGCGGAGTTCTTCACCGGCGTGAAGCGGAACGCGCTGGAGCCGGACGAGCTGATCCGCGCGTTCTGGACGGCCCCCGCGTCCGGCCCGCAGTACTTCTCCAAGATCGGTACCCGGAACGCGATGGTGATCGCGGTCTGCTCCTTCGCGATCGCCCTGCATCCGGAGGAGCGCCGCGTCGGGACGGGGCTCGGCTCGGCCGCCCCGACGCCCCGCCGTGCCACCGAGGCGGAGGCGTTCATCTCCCGCGAGCTGGACTGGGAGGGCCGGGGCCCGCTCCCTGCGGCGGCGGCGCAGCGGTTCGGTGAGCTGGTGCGCGACGCGGCGTCGCCGATCGACGACGTCCGCGGGACGGGCGACTACCGCAGGCACGCCCTGGCGGTGCTGGCACGCCGGACGCTGACCTGGGCATGGAACGACCACCGAGCGGCGACCACGGGAAGGGAGGCGTCCTGATGCGCGTGAACCTGATCGTCAACGGGTCGGGAGAGACCGTGGACGACGTCTGGGAGGGCGAGAGCCTGCTCTACATGCTCCGCGAGCGGATGGGCCTGCCGGGCTCGAAGAACGCCTGCGAACAGGGTGAATGCGGCTCGTGCACGGTCTACCTGGACGGTGTGCCGGTCTGCGCGTGCCTGGTCGCGGCGGGGCAGGCGGAGGGGCGGGAGGTCCGCACCGTGGAGGGCCTGTCGGAGGGCCCGCCCGGCGACGAGCGGCTCGACCCCGTCCAGGAGGCGTTCGTGGAGGCGGGCGCGGTCCAGTGCGGGTTCTGCACGCCGGGGCTGATCGTCCAGGCGCACGATCTGATCGAGCGGAACCCCGCGCCGTCCGACGCCGAGATCCGCGAGGCGCTCGCGGGGAACCTGTGCCGCTGCACCGGCTACGAGAAGATCCTCGACGCGGTGCGCCTCGCGGCGGAGCGGAAGGCGGTCGCGAAGTGAGGCGCATCATCGAGCACGCGCACGTCGTCACCGTCTCCGGGGACGAGTACCCGGACGGCCACATCGTCGTCGACGGCGACCGGATCACGGCCGTCGGGCCCGGCGCCGGGCCCGGCGGCGAGGCCGAGCGCATCGACGGAACGGGCTGCCTCGCCACGCCCGGCCTGATCAACACCCACCACCACCTCTACCAGTGGGCGAGCCAGGGCCTGGCCACCGACAGCACGCTGTTCGAGTGGCTGACGACGCTCTACAAGCCGTGGTCGAAGATGGACGCCGAGGTCGTGGCGGGGGCGGCGACGGCCGGGCTCGGCTGGCTGGCCAAGTCGGGCTGCACGACGTCCACCGACCACCACTACCTGTTCCCGAAGGGACGCGGCGACCTGTTCGCGGCCGAGGTGGAGGCGGCGCGGGAGATCGGCGTCCGGTTCCACCCGTGCCGCGGATCGATGGACCGGGGCGAGTCGCAGGGCGGGCTGCCGCCGGACGAGGTCGTCGAGGACCTCGACACGATCCTCGCCGAGACCGAGGCCGCGATCGACCGCTACCACGACCCGTCGCCCGGCTCCATGCTGCGCGTCGCCGTCGCCCCTTGCTCCCCGTTCTCCGTCACCCGGGAACTGCTGGTCGAGTCGGCGCGGCTGGCGCGCGAGAAGGGCGTCCGGCTGCACACGCACCTCGCCGAGACGCTGGACGAGGAAGAGCACACGGCCGAGCAGTTCGGCATGACGCCGACCGAGTACATGGACTCGATCGACTGGCTCGGCCCGGACGTGTGGCTGGCGCACTGCGTCCACCTGCACGACACCGACATCAAGCGGCTCGCCGAGACGGGCACCGGAACGGCCCACTGCCCGAGCTCGAACGCACGTCTCGGCGCCGGGATCGCCCGCGTGTCGCATCTGCTGGAAGAGGGCGCGACGGTCGGGCTCGGCGTGGACGGCTCGGCGTCGGCGGAACTCGTCCCGCTGGCGGGGGAACTGCGGCAGGCGATCTACATGCAGCGCGCCCGGTACGGGCCGACGGCGCTGACCGCCCGGCAGGCCCTGGAGATGGCGACCCTCGGCGGGGCCCGCTGCCTCGGCCGCGACGACGAGATCGGCTCCCTCGAACCGGGCAAACTCGCCGACATCGCGCTCTGGCGGGTGGACGGCTTCCAGGCGGCGGTCGACGACCCCCTTGTCGCGTTCGCGTTCGGGCCGACGCCGCCGCTGCGGCGCCTCCTCGTCGGCGGGCGCACCGTCGTGGACGGCGACACGCTCGTCACCGTCCCGCAGGACGAGGCCGGACGGCGCGGCGCCGACGCCCACCGCCGTCTCATGCGGCTCGCGGAGGAGGTGCTCTGAATGGCGTCCCCGGTGAAGAGCCCAGGTCATGTCGCCGCGCCCGGCATCGGCGGGGTCGGGGAGAGCCCGCTGCGGCCGGACGGCACGCTCAAGGTCGCCGGCGAGTTCGCCTACGCGTCCGACCTGTGGATGGACGGGATGCTGTGGGGCGCGACGCTCCGCAGCCCGCATCCCAGGGCGCGGATCCGGTCGCTCGACATCGGGCCGGCGCTCGCGCTGCCCGGAGTCCGGGCCGTCCTCACGCACGAGGACGTGCCGGGCCGCGGGACGTTCGGCATCGACCACACCGATGATCAGCCGGTCCTCGCGATCGACCAGGTCAGGCATCAGGGCGAGCCGGTCGCGCTGGTCGCCGCCGACCACCCGGAGACGGCCCGGCGCGCGCTGGAGAAGATCGCCGTCGGGTACGAGGTGCTGGAGCCGATCACGGATCCGCGCGCCGTGATCGCCGACCCGGAGGGGCAGAAGGTCCAGGATCGCGGCGGCATCACCCGGTACCAGCCCGTCCGGGTCGGGGACGTGGACGCCGCGAAGGCCGCGGCCGACGTCGTCGTGTCGGGCGAGTACGAGGTCGGCATCCAGGACCAGGCGTTCCTCGGGCCCGAGTCCGGTCTGGCCGTCCCGTCCGAGGACGGCGGGATCGACCTGTACGTGTCGACGCAGTGGATCCACAACGACCTCAGGCAGATCGCGCCCTGCCTCGGCCTCCGCGAGGACCAGGTCCACATGACGCTCGCGGGCGTCGGAGGCGCGTTCGGCGGGCGCGAGGACCTCTCGATGCAGATCCACGCCGGGATGCTCGCCCTGCACACCGGCAGGCCCGTGAAGATGTCGTACAACCGGTACGAGTCGTTCTTCGGGCACGTCCACCGGCATCCCGCGCAGATGCGGTACGAGTACGGCGCCACCGCCGACGGACGGCTCCTGTACGCCGACGTCGAGATCGTGCTGGACGGCGGCGCGTACACCTCGTCCACGACGAACGTGGTCGGCAACGCGGCCTCGCTGGGCGTCGGGCCGTACGAGATCCCCAACATCAGGATCGACGCGTACGGCGTCTACACGAACAACCCGCCCTGCGGCGCGATGCGCGGATTCGGTGCCGTGCAGGCGTGCTTCGCCTACGAGTCGATGATGGACAGGCTCGGCGCCGCGTGCGGTCTCGACCCGGTCGAGGTCCGCCGCCGCAACGCCGTCACGCAGGGGTCGCGGCTCGCGACGGAGCAGGTCATCGAGTCGCCGGCGCCGCTCGCCGAGATGCTCACCCGGCTGCAGGCCATGCCGCTGCCGGCCGGTCCGGACGGGTCCGACCTCCGGAACCTGCCGGGCGGGGTGTCGCAGACGACGCACGGCGAGGGCGTCGTGCGGGGCGTCGGCTACGGCGTCGGGCTGAAGAACATCTGCTTCTCCGAGGGCTTCGACGACCTGTCCACGGCCCGCGTCCGGCTGGAGGTGATCGGCGGGGAAGCGACCGCGCTCGTGCACACCGCAGCGGCGGAGGTCGGGCAGGGCCTCGTCACGATCCAGGCGCAGATCGCGCGGACGGAGCTGGGCGTCCAGAAGGTCACGATCGCGCCGGCCGACAACCAGGTCGGCGACGCCGGGTCGTCCAGCGCGTCCCGCCAGTCGTACATGACGGGCGGCGCGGTGAAGACGGCCTGCGAGGCGGTCCGGGCCGAACTCCTCGCGCTCGCCGCGCGCCGCACCGGGCGCGGCGACCTGGCCGTGGTCGGCGGGAAGATCATGTCGCGGGCGGACGGCGTGCTCGGCACCATCGAGGACGTCCTCGGGGACGCCGTCATCGAGGAGACCCGCGAGTACCACCACCGGCCCACGGCCCGGATGGACCCGGTCACCGGGCAGGGCCGCAGCCACACCCAGCTCGCGCTCTGCGTGCACCGCGCCGTGGTCGACGTGGACGTGGACCTCGGGCTCGTCAAGGTCGTCGAGCTGGCCGCCGTCCAGGACGTCGGGAAGATCATCAACCGGTCCGGGGTCGAGGGGCAGATCCACGGCGGGTCCGCGCAGGGCCTCGGCCTCGCCGTGATGGAGGAGATCGTCGTGTCGGACGGGCTGGTCCGCAACCCGTCCTTCACCGACTACCTGATCCCCACCATTCTCGACATGCCGCCGATGCGGCTGGAGATCCTGGAGAATCCTGACCCGGAGGCGCCGTACGGGTTGCGCGGAGCGGGGGAGCCCCCGACGCTGTCGTCCACGCCCGCCATCGTCGCGGCGATCCGGGACGCGACGGGCCGGCCGCTCACGCGGGTGCCGGTGCGGCCGGAGCACATCGTCCAAGGAGGCCCATGACGCGGCGGTTCGCGGTCAACTGCTCGATCCTGTTCACCGAGTTCCCGCCGCTTGAGCGGCCCGCCGCGGCGCGGGCGGCCGGGTTCGGCGCGGTCGAGTTCTGGTGGCCGTGGCCGGGACGGCCCGTGCCGCCCGCGGCGGACGTGGACGCCTTCTGCGCGGCGATCGAGGACGCCGGCGTGCGGCTCATCGCGCTCAACCTGTACGCGGGCGACATGCCGGCGGGGGAGCGCGGCGTGCTGTCCGACCCGTCCCGCGCCGAGGAGTTCCGGGCGAGCCTGGCGGTGGTGGAGCGGATCGCCGGGCGGACGGGCGTCCGGTCGTTCAACGCGCTCTACGGGCAGCGGCTCGACGGCGTCGACGCGTCCGAGCAGGACCGGGCCGCCACGCGGAACCTCGTCCACGCAGCCGGTGCGGTGGGCGGGTTCGGCGGGACCCTCCTGATCGAGCCGCTGGCGCGCGGGCTCAACGGTGCCTACCCGCTGGAGACGGCGGCGGACGCCGTCGCCGTCGTGGAGCGCGTCCGGGCGGCGGGCGCGGAGAACGTCCGGTTCCTGTTCGACACGTTCCATCTGGCGACGAACGGCGACGACCTTGAGCGGGTCGCGCGGGAGCACGCCGCCGACATCGGACATGTCCAGATCGCCGACGCGCCGGGCCGGGGACGTCCCGGCACCGGCCGGATCGACTTCGGCCGCGTGTTCGCCGCCCTGGACGACATCGGCTACGACGGACGGATCTCGCTGGAGTACGTGCCGCAGGGCCCCTCGCCGGAGGAGTTCCGGTGGACGACCTCCTGATCCGGTCGCGGCGGACGGTACTGCCGGACGGTGAGCGCCCGGCGGCCGTCTCCGTCCGGGACGGCCGGATCACCGCGATCTCGGCCCATGACGCCGCCGCCCCGGCCGCCGCCTCGGTGGATCTCGGTGATGCCGCGCTGCTGCCCGGTCTCGTCGACACGCACGTCCACGTCAACGAACCGGGACGCACCGAGTGGGAGGGGTTCGCCACCGCGACCCGCGCCGCCGCGGCCGGCGGCGTGACCACCCTCGTCGACATGCCGCTCAACTCGCTTCCGCCCACCGTCGACCCGGCCGCGCTGGCGGCGAAGCGCCGGGCCGCCGAGGACGTGTGCGCCGTGGACGTCGGGTTCTGGGGAGGGGCCGTCCCGGGCAACGTGCCCTCGCTGCGCCCACTGCACGACCTCGGCGTCTTCGGGTTCAAGTGCTTCACGTCGGACTCGGGCGTCCCGGAGTTCCCGCCGCTGACAGTAGAGGAGATGCGGGCGGCCTTCCGGGAGATCGCCTCGTTCGGCGGGCTGGTCATCGTGCACGCCGAGGATCCTGCGTCGCTGGCCCCGCCCTCCGCCGGCGACTACCCGGCCTTCCTGGCGTCGCGGCCCCCGTCCGCCGAACGCGCGGCGGTCGAGCGGGTCGTCCGGCTGGCGGAGGAGACGGGGGTGCGCGCCCACATCCTGCACCTGTCCGCCGCCGACTGCCTGGACGTCCTGGCGAAGGCCCAGGCCGGCGGCCTGCCCGTGACCGCCGAGACCTGCCCCCACTACCTGACGCTGTGCGCCGCCGACGCCACCGAGCCGCGCTCACCCGCGACCGCCTTCAAGTGCTGCCCGCCCATCCGCGACGAGGCCAACCGGGACCTGCTCTGGCAGGGCCTCGCCTCCGGCGTCATCTCCTGCGTCGTCACCGACCACTCACCCTGCACGCCCGAGCTGAAGCGCGGCGACTTCGCGACCGCGTGGGGCGGCGTCTCGTCCCTGCAACTCGGGTTGCCCGCCGTCTGGACGGCCGCACGCGAACGCGGCCACGGCCTGTCGTCGGTCGTCCGCTGGATGTCCGAGGCGCCCGCCCGCCTGGCCGCCGTCCCGGGTAAGGGCGGCATCGTCGTCGGCAACGACGCCGACCTCGTCGCGTTCGCCCCGGACGAGACGTTCACGGTCGACCCCGCGGCGCTGCACCACCGCCACCCCGTCACCCCCTACGAAGGCAGGACGCTGACCGGTGTCGTCCAGGCCACCTGGCTGCGCGGCACGCTCGTCGCGGACGCTCCGGCCGGACGCCTGCTCAGCCGATCGGAGACGCGATGACCGACTTCACCTCGCTGCCGGACCTGGCCCTCCGCACGCTCGGCGGCGCGGTCATCGCCGCGAGCGACGAGTCGTTCGCGGAGAAGGAGAACCTCCTCAACCCGTGGAAACCGGCGTTCACACCGGAGACCTTCGGGCCGAGGGGGCAGATCTACGACGGCTGGGAGACCGCCCGCCGCCGCGGACCCGGCCACGACTGGGCGCTGGTCCGCCTCGGCCTCCCGGGCCGGATCTTCGGCGTCGTCATCGACACCGCCTGGTTCACGGGCAACTTCCCGCCGCACGCCTCCGTGGAGGCGTGCTTCGTGGACGGCCATCCCTCGCCCGCCGAGCTGGCGGACGCCGACTGGGCCGAGATCGTCCCGAAGAGCCCGCTCAGGGGCGACTCCGCGCACGCCTTCGCCGCCGCCGAGCCGGGCCGCGTGTTCACCCACGTCAGGCTCAACATGTTCCCCGACGGCGGCATCGCGCGGCTCCGCGTGCACGGCTACGTCGTCCCGAACCCGGCCTTCCTCACCAGCATGACCGTCGACCTCGCAGCCCTGGAGAACGGCGGCCGCGTCGCCGACTGCTCCAACCGGTTCTACTCGTCGCCCGACAACATGCTGTTCCCCGGGCCCGCCCGCACCCAGGCCGAGGGCTGGGAGACCGCCCGCCGCCGCGACGACGGCCACGACTGGGCCCTCGTCCATCTCGGCGCCCCGGGCGTCATCAGGCTGGCCGAGATCGACACGACGAACCTCAAGTTCAACGCGCCCGCCGAATTCGCGCTCACCGGCATCGACGACCGCCGTCCTCCGGACAACCGGGCGTCCTCCTGGCGCCTCATCCCGCGCACCCCGCTCCAGCCGGACACGCGCCACCGCTTCCGGCTCTCGTCGCCCGAAGTCACCAGCGTCCGCCTCGACATCTACCCGGACGGCGGCATCGCGCGCCTCCGCCTCTTCGGCGACCTGAGCCCGGACACCGAGAAGGACCTCGTCGCCCGCTGGGACGAGTACACCAAACATTAGGCAAAGTATTGACGGTCGCTAGAAATCTGCCTACATTCTGAGCACTCGGCACGCCGGTCCCGAGCCTCCGTGGCGACCAATATTCGACAAAATCATGACGTTCGTGGCATCCGAGTCCAGAGGATCACCCATGAAACGACTACGGGCAGGTGCCCTCGCCGCCGTCCTGGCGGTGCCCGCGGCCCTGACGCCGACCGTCGCCCATGCGTCCGCCGACCCCGCCCACTACACCGGGACCCTTCCCGACGGCGCCACCTGGATCGCCGACGTGCCGGCGGCCTGGAACGGGACGCTCGTCCTGTTCAGCCACGGATTCGGCCCCCTCACCCCCGCCGACCGCCCGAGCGACGCCGCCGGAAAGGCCCTCCTCGACCGCGGCTACGCGCTCGCCGGCTCGTCCTACGACCCGGGCGGCTCCATGTGGGCGCTCGGCAGCGCGGTGGGGGACCAGATCGCCGCCAAGGAGGCGGTCTCGAAGATCATCGGCCGTCCCCGCGCCACGCTCGCCCTCGGCCAGTCCATGGGCGGCCTCGTCAGCGCCGAGATCGCCGAGACCCGCGCCGTGGACGGAGTGCTCAGCACCTGCGGCATCGTCGGCGGCGGCGTCGACCTCAACAACTACCAGCTCAACGCGGGCCACACGATCGCCGCGCTGCTCGCCCCGTCCCAGCGGATCAAGCTCACCGACTACACCTCGCCCGCCGAGGGAGCCGTGACCGGAGCCCAGCTCACCCAGGCCGTCAGGGATGCCCAGGCCACCCCCGCCGGCCGCGCCCGCATCGCCCTCGCGTCCGCGTTCCTCAACCAGTCGTCCTGGTTCTCCGGCGGCACCGAACCGCCCCGCCGTGCCTACGCCGAACAGGAACGCCAGCAGTACCAGTGGCTCACCTCGGGCGTCCTCACCTTCATCTTCGGCGGCCGCTACTCCATCGACCAGGCCGCAGGCGGCGACAGCGCGTGGAACAAGGGCCTGAACTACTCACGTCTCCTGACCCGCTCGGCGAACCTCCGCCAGGTGAAGTCCCTCTACCGCGACGCCGGCCTGAACCTGAAGGCCGACCTCGCCACCCTCACCACGAAGGCGGCCAAGCAGGTCGAGCCGTCACCGCTCGCCTGGATGACCCGCACGTCCGAACCCACCGGACGCATCAACGTCCCGACGCTGAACATTCACACGATCTCCGACCAGCTCGTCCCCGTGGAACACGAGAACGAGTACGCCAGGGCGGTTCGCGCCGCCGGCCGCACCCGCCTGCTGCGCCAGGCCTATGTCCACCGCATCGGCCACTGCAACTTCACGGCATCCGAATACGTGGCAAGCCTCCAGACCCTGGAACAGCGCGTCAAGACCGGCCACTGGCCCAACACCACGGCGAAGGCCCTGAACGAAAAGGCGGGGTCCCTCTCCCTGGACGCCTCCGCCTTCCTCCGCTACCGTCCGAACCCGCTGACAGTGCAGCCGGCCCGTCCATAGCGGACTTCGATCCACCGTGTTGGAGTAGGGCGGAGCGTGCGAACGCCCCCGGTTGCGGCCGGGGGCGTTCGTGATTCGGGTCAGGGGGCCTCGGTGGGGTCTTCCAGGAGGTCGTCGAACTCGCCGTCCTTGACGCCGGCGATGAAGGCGTCCCACTCGGCCTCGGTGAAGTAGAGGATCGGGCCCTTGGGGTTCTTGGCGTCGCGCATGACGACGGCCCGCTCACCGAAGTCCTTGTGCTGGACGGGGACGTCCTTTCCATCGATGAACTCGATGATGACCCCGTCGCTGAGGATCGGTTCCTGCTCGGTCACTGGCACACCTTCTTCTTCCTGTCTCCTGTCGAGGCCAAGGCTAGTAGGGATCCCGCTTCCGGCACACGGGAACGCGTCCCGCGCGAACGCGCGGCGGGGGATCGGTGAAGCAGGAGTGACGACCCGCACTCCGAAAGGCACGACATGACCCGAGAAGGACCGGCATGGTCGCGGTGACCGCCGGGGACGCCGAGATCGTCCGGCGGTCCCGGTACGAGCCCGAGTGCTTCGCCGCGCTCTTCGACCGGCACTACCCGGTGATCCACGGGTACGCGGCGCGGCGGCTCGGCCGGGGGCTCGCCGACGACGTCGCCGCCGAGACGTTCCTGATCGCCTTCGACCGCCGCGAGCGCTACGACGTGTCGCGGGACGACGCGCGGCCCTGGCTGTACGGGATCGCGTCCAACCTCATCGCCCGGCATCACCGCGCCGAGGTGCGCCAGTACCGGGCGCTCGCCAGGACCGGGACGTCCGGGGCCGCCGAAGGGCACGCCGACGCCGTCGCCGGGCGCATCGACGCGCAGGCGGCACGGGGCCCGCTGGCGGCGGCGCTCGGCGGGCTGGCGCGCGGCGACCGGGACGTCCTGCTGCTCGTCGCGTGGGCGCAGCTCAGCCTCCAGGAGGCGGGTGATGCGCTCGGCATACCGGCCGGGACGGCGCGGTCCCGGCTGCACCGGGCCCGCAAGAAGATCCGCGCCGCGCTGGGCGAGACCGACCCGACCACCCTGGGAGACGACACATGAACGACCTCGACATCCTGCGCGACGCCTGGGCCGAGCCCGAGGCGCCCGCGGACACCTCGCGCGCCGCCGCCCGGACGGCCCTGCTGGAACGCGCGTCCGGCGGCGGCTCCGCGCGGAAGAAGGCCGTCCGGCTGCCGCGGTTCGGTGTACGGCTCGCGGTGGTGGGCGCGCTCGCCGCCGCCGTCGCGGTGGGCGTGACCGTCGTGCAGACGGGGGGCGGCACCGACGAGCACGGGCGGCCCCGCCCGGTGGTGCCGGGGGTTCCGGCGGGGCCGGTGGCCAACGCGTCGCAGGCGCTCGAACGGGCCGCCCGCGCCGCGGAGACGCGGCCGTTCACGCCGCCCCGGCCCGACCAGTGGATCTACGTCGAGAAGCGGATGCGAACCGGCCCCCATCCGAACGGCTCGCTGTCCACGGACCCCCGCGACACCGTGGTGACGCGCGAGTGGAAGCGCGCCGACGGCACGCAGGTGGCCGGTCTGGAGAAGGGCAAGCTCGTGTTCTCCGGGACGATGCCGACGACACCGCCGTCCGACTACGCGTCCCTGGCGGCGCTGCCGACCGACCCGTCCGCGCTCCTGCGGCGGATCCACAAGGACATGGGCGGGCTCGGCGACACCGAGGAAGGGCGGCACTCGACCGCGTACGCGATGCTCGGCGCCATCCTGCGGGACAACGTCCTGCCGCCGAAGACCGAGGCGGCCGTGTTCCGGGCGATCGAGCAGATCCCGGGCGTCACGCTCGTCAAGGGACGGGTGGACGCCGCGGGACGTCCGGCACTGGGGCTCGGGCGCGTCGCCGAGGGCTGGCTCCATGAGGAACTGCTCCTGGATCCGGCCACCTACGCCTACCTCGGCGAACGGTCGGTCGCGCTGAAGGACCACACGAGCCGCGGCCTGGACGGAAACGTGTCGGTGAAGAAGGGCGAGCTGCAGAACCTCACCGTCCGCCTCCGGGCGGGCATCGTGGACAAGGCGGGGCAGCGGCCCTGACCCGCGGCGGAGGGCGGCCGGGGGACGGCCGCCCTCGTCAGCCGTCGATGAGCAGCCGGGCGGCGGTGATCTCCAGCCGGGCCTGGATCTCCTCGGCGGTCGCGTTGCCGCGCAGCATCTCGATCATCTCCATGGTCCAGATGCCGGACAGCGCGCGGGCCACGAGCCGGCGCGGGTCCTCGGCGGGGATCTCCTCCGGCGGGCCGGACGCGGCGCGCAGCAGCAGCTCGCTCATCCGGTCGCCGAAGTCGGTCTTGACGTCCGACAGCAGCAGCGACCGGATCAGCGCCTCGGCGAGCTCCGGCTCGCGCATCAGCCCGCGGGTGGCGCGCATCAGCACCTCCACGGCCCGCTCCGGGGCCGCGCCGGCGCGCGGGGGACGGCGCTCGATGCTGCCTTCGAGGAGGTCGAGCTCCTCGCTGACGACGGCGACGACCAGGTCCATCTTGGACGGGAAGTAGCGGTAGAGGGTGCCGAGGGCGACCCCGGCGCGTTCGGAGACGGTGCGCATCTGCATCGCCTCGATGCCGCCGCGCGATGCGAGCGCCGCGGCGGCCTGGACGATACGCTTGCGCCGCTGGTGCTGGCTGCGGGAGCGCGCGCCCTGGCCGGCCGCCTGACCCCGGGCCTCGTCCCCGGTCACTGTCGGCTCTGCGGTCACGGTCGTCATCCCTTCTGTGCGGGCTCGGACGCCCGACGTGTCCCGCCCAGCGTACCGCTCTCACGAGAACGTGTTATCTGATCGCCCGATCCCCGTCCACCGGCGGGCCGTCGCCGCGCACCCGATCCATGCTGACATGCCAGGCGAACAGGGGCGTGCACGCGGACGATCAGACCTCTGGACACGGACTAGAATCTGTTCTACTTTTTCGCCGTGGGGTGGAGCAGGGAGGTGGGCCCGTGAGCGTCGCGGCACTGCTGGAGGCGAGGGCGGACGACGACCGTCCCGGGCTGCGCTCCGCCGACGACGGCCGGGCCTGGACGTGGCGGGAGGTCGTCGCCGAATGCGCCGTCCGCGCGGCCTGGATGCGGAGCAAGGCGGGCCCGGAACGTCCGCTCCACGTGGGCGTGCTGCTCGACAACCTCCCCGAGATCGTGTTCCTCCTCGGCGGTGCGGCACTGTCGGGTGCGGTGGTGGTCGCGCTGAACCCCACCCGGAGCGCCGCCGAGCTGGCGGGTGACGCCGAACGCGCCGACTGTGATCTCGTTCTCACCCAGCCGCGCCACGCCGAGCAGGCCGCCGCGCTCGGGCTTCCCGTCCAGGACGTGGACGCCTTCCGTGATTCGCTCGCCCCCTTCGACGGCTCCCCGCTTCCGGACACCTCGGCCATCGGGCCCGCCACCCTGCTCATGCTGATCTTCACTTCCGGGACGTCGGGACGGCCGCGCGCCGTCCGCGTCACCCACCGGAAGATGGTCGTGCCGGGGGAGATGCTCGCCGAGCGCATGCTGTCCCCGGAGTCGGTCGTCTACTGCCCGATGCCGCTGTTCCACTCCGGCGCGGTCATGGCGGCGTACGCGCCCGCGCTGGCCGCCGGCGCCGAACTGGTGCTGCGCGGCCGGTTCTCGGCGTCCGCCGTCCTGCCCGACGTGCGCGCCCACGGCTGCACCTATCTGCACTATGTAGGAAAGGCGCTGTCGTACGTGCTGGCCACCCCGGCCAAGGGGGACGACGCGGACAACCCGGTGCAGTTCGCGTTCGGGAACGAGGCGGCGCCGCTGGAGCAGAGGACCTTCGGGGAGCGGTTCGGCTGCTTCGTCATCGACGGCTACGGCTCGACCGAGACCGCGATCTCGCTGGCGCCCGACCCGTTCGGCCCGCAGGGCGCGCTCGGGAGACTCGCCGAAGGCGTCGCGATCCTCGACCCGGCGACCGGCCGGCCCTGCCCGCCCGCCGCCTTCGACGGCGCGGGCCGCGTGGTGAACGGCGACGAGGCCATCGGCGAACTCGTCAAGACCGGCGACCTCGGCCTGTTCGACGGCTACTACAAGGAGGACGCCCCGGACCGGCTGCGCGACGGCATGTTCTGGAGCGGCGACCTCGCCTACGCCGACGCGGACGGCTACGTCTTCTTCGCCGGGCGCAGCGCCGACAGGCTCCGCGTGGACGGCGAGAACTTCGGCGCCGTCCAGGTGGAACGCGTTCTGGCGGAGCTGCCCGGCGTCCGGCAGCTCGCCGTCTACGGGGTGCCCGACGCGGCGTCCGGCGACCAGGTGATGCTGGCCGTCGCCGCCGACGCCTTCGACGCCGAGGCGTTCGCCGCTTACCTACGCGGAAGGGCCGACCTGGGCCCGAAGTGGATCCCGCGGTACGTCCGGGTGGCGCGGGAGCTGCCCGCGACCGCCTCCAACAAGATCCTCAAACGCCGGCTGGTCGAGGACGGCTGGCGAACAGACGACCCGGTGTGGTGGCGGCCCGGCCGGGACCTCGCCTACCGCCCGATGACCGAGCGGGACGCGGCCGGGCTGCGGGCCGAGTTCGAGCGGCGCGGCCGGCTGCACCTCCTGGAAGGGAGCGGATGAGTGGACTTCAACCTCGACGAGACCCAGCAAGAGATCAGAGGGCTCGCCGCGGAAGTGCTGGCCCGTGAGGCCGCACAGGAGCGGTTGGAGGCGTTCGAGAAGAGCGACGCCCCCTACGACGCCGTCACGTGGAAGGCGCTCGCGCAGGCGGGACTGCTCGGGATCGTCCTGCCGGAGGACGCGGGCGGCGCCGGGCTCGGCCCGGTCGAGCTCGCGGTGATCCTGCGGGAGGTCGGCGTCCGCGTCGCGCCCGTCCCGGTGTACGCGTCGCTGGCGCTGGCGGCCGTCCCGATCGGGGCGCACGGCACTGCTGAGCAGCGCGCCCTGCTGAACCCGCTCACCGAGGGCGGGACGGTGTTGACGGGCGCGTACCGCGAGGTCGGCCCGGCCGGAGAGATCGCCACGACCGCGCGCAGGGAAGGCGACGGATACGTCCTCAACGGCGTGAAGACGTTCGTCCCCTATGCCCGGGAGGCGGCACGCATCCTGATACCGGCGCGCGTCGAAGGTGAGGGCGTCGGGGTCTTCCTCGTCGAGCCCTCCGCCGCGATCATCACCGGTCAGCCGTCGGCGACGAGCGAGCCGCTCTCACGCGTCGCCCTGGACGACGCCGGGGTCGGCGCGGACGCCCTCCTCGGCGGCACCGCGGACGGCGCCGCCTGGGACACCCTGCGCCGATCCGCCGTCGCGGGCGCGGTCGCCATCGCGTCCGGCGTCATCGAGGGCGCGCTGGAACTGACCAAGGAGTACACCAGGACACGCGAGCAGTTCGATCGCGCACTCGCGCAGTTCCAGGCGGTCACGATGCAGATCAGCGACGTCTACATCGCCAAGCGCGCGCTGGACGTGGCCGTCTGGGCGGGCGTGTGGCGCCTCGCGCAAGGCGCGGCCGACGCCGAGGAGATCCTGACCATCGCCGCCTACAACGCGTGCGATCCCGTCATGAAGGCGCTCTACACCTGCCAGCACCTGCACGGCGGCATCGGCCTGGACATCACCTACCCGCTGCACCGCTACTTCGCCTGGGGCAAGCACTGCGGGCACCTGCTCGGCGGCGGGGAAGACCGTCTCGACGCGCTCGGCGCCCTCGTCGCACAGGAGGCTTAAGTGTTCATCGACCTGACCGACGAACAGAAGAAACTCCGCGCCGAACTGCGCGAGTACTTCGAGAACTGCCTCACCGCGGAGCAGCGCGCCGCCATCCTCGCCGACCCGTTCGGCCCCGCCTACATGGAGCACTGCAGGCGCCTCGGACGCGACGGGATGCTCGGCGTCGCGCTGCCGAAGGAGTACGGCGGCCGCGGCTACGGCCCCGTCGAGCAGACGATCTTCGCCACCGAGATCGCCCGCGCCGAGGTCACCTACCCGCTCATCACGCTGAACTCCGTGGCGCCGACGATCCTGCAGTACGGGTCGGACGCCCACAAGGAGTTCTTCATCCCGCGCATCCTCGCCGGCGAGTGCCACTTCGCGATCGGCTACAGCGAGCCGGGCGCGGGCACCGACCTCGCGGCCCTGCGCACCACCGCCGTGCGCGACGGCGACCACTACGTCGTCAACGGCCAGAAGATCTTCACCTCCGGTGCGCACCACGCCGACTACGTGTGGCTCGCGGCCCGCACCGACCCGGACGCCAAGAAGCACAAGGGCATCTCGATGCTCATCGTGGACTGCAAGGACCCGGGCTTCTCCTGGACGCCGATCATCACGATGGACGGCGCCCACCACACGAACTCGACGTACTTCCAGGACATCCGCGTCCCCGCCGACATGCTGATCGGCGAGGAGAACAAGGGCTGGGACCTCATCGTCAACCAGCTCAACCACGAGCGGGTCACGCTCGGCCCGGCCGGCAACATCGGGCACACCTACATCCGGTTCGAGCGCTGGGCCCGCACCACCGCGGGGCCGGACGGGCGTCCGCTCATCGAGGCGCCCGCCGTCCGCCGCGCGCTCGCACAGGTCTACGCCTACCTGCGCGTCAACGAGATCCTGAACTGGCAGGTCGCCGCGAACCAGGACCTCGGCTGGCTCGGCGCGGCGGACGCGTCCGCCACCAAGATCTACTCTTCGGAGCGGATGCAGGAGGTCGGCCGGATCGTCGGCGACGTCCTCGCCCGGTACGGCGATCCCGGCGACCCGGAGACGGCCCGGTTCACGGCGGCGCTCGACCGGCTGGCGAAGGGCGCGCTCGTGCTGACCTTCGGCGGCGGCGTCAACGAGATCCAGCGCGAGCTCATCGCCATGATCGGCCTCGGCCTGCCCCGGGCTCCCCGCTGATGCCGGGACAGGGAGTCGGCTGGGTGTGACGCCGCGACGGATCCGACGAGGCCGGATCCTCAGACCTTCCTGGCCCGCACCTTCTTGGGTTCGGCGCCGTGCGCGAAGCCGGATGCCTCGCCGGGGTCGCGCTGGGGTTCCCTCTGGGAGCGCAGCCGGGGCACGACGCGGCGCAGGTCGTCCAGGAACAGCTCGGCGAGGTCGTGCCCGAACCCGTTGCGCACTACGACCCGCAGGACGGCGAGGTCGGTGCGGTTCTCGGGGAAGGTGTAGGCGGGCACCAGCCAGCCGGACTCGCGCAGGGCGGCGGAGACGTCGAAGACCGTGAAGTTGCCGATGTCCTCCCGGACCCGGAAGGCGAACACCGGGAGGTCGCCGCCGCCGTTGAGCGTCTCGAACGGCCCGAGCCGGCCGATCTCGCCGGCCAGCCGGGTGGCGACGTCCCGGCAGGTCTGCTGGACGCGGCGGTACCCCTCGAAGCCGAGCCGCAGGAAGGTGTAGTACTGCGCGACGACCTGCGCGCCGGGCCTGGAGAAGTTCAGCGCGAACGTCGGCATGTCCCCGCCGAGGTAGTTGACGTGGAAGACCAGCTCGTCCGGCAGGGCGTCCTCGTCCCGCCACAGCGCCCAGCCGACGCCCGGCATGACCAGGCCGTACTTGTGGCCGGACGTGTTGATCGACGCCACGCGCGGCAGCCGGAAGTCCCACGGCAGGTCCGGGTCGAGGAACGGCGCGATCATCGCGCCCGAGGCGCCGTCCACGTGGATCGGGACGTCCAGCCCGGTCCGGGCCTGCAGCTCGTCGAGCGCGGACGCGATCTCGGCGACGGGTTCGTAGCTCCCGTCGAACGTGGACCCGAGGACGGCGACGACCCCGATGGTGTTCTCGTCGCACAGCTCGGCCGCCTCCCGGGCGCCGAGGTGGTAGCGGTCGCCCTCCATCGGCACGTACCGGGGCTCGACCTCGAAGTAGTTCGCGAACTTCTCCCAGCAGATCTGCACGTTCACGCCCATGACGATGTTCGGCCGGTCCGCCGGCCCGCCCGCGTCCCACCGCCGTTTCCGCCAGCGGCGCTTGAGCGCGAGCCCGCCGAGCATCGCGGCCTCGCTCGATCCGGTGGTCGAGCAGCCCACCGTCCGGCGCGGGTTCTCGGCGTGCCACAGCCGGGCGAGCATGTGCACGCAGCGCAGCTCCAGCTCGGCGGTGCGCGGGTACTCGTCCTTGTCGATCATGTTCTTCTCGGCGCACTCGGCCATCAGCCGCAGCGCCTCCGGCTCCGCCCACGTGGACACGAACGTCGCGAGGTTCAGCCGCGCGTTGCCGTCCAGCATCAGCTCGTCGTGGACCACCTGGTAGGCGGTGCCCGGGTCCAGCTCCCCGGCGGGCAGCGCGTACCGGGGGATGGTCAGCGGCTCGCGGCTGAAGATCGGGTTGATCTGCAGGTCGCGGCGGCCGCGATCGGCGCCGCGGGGATGCTTCAAGGCCATGCCGCCGCCTCCTCCGCCCGGGGGACGGGACGTCCCCCGGCTCCGCACGGAGTACCCGCCGCGCACCCTCCCACACCGGGAGGGCGCTGGTCAGCGCCGGGTCACTCGGCCGGCGGCGCGGGTTCGTTGAGGCCGCTCTCCAGGATGGCGAACGCCTGGTCGACCGCCTCCGACAGCGTGCCGAACGATCCGCCGAGGCGGCGGGTGACGTCGGAGGCGGCCTGGAAGGCGCAGCTCGTCGCGGCGGCGACGACGTGCGGGCGCAGGTCGGTGGCCGGATCCAGGCCCATCCGCCCCGCGACGATCTCGGTGAGCAGCGCCTGCTTCTTCTGCGCGTGCTCCAGGCTGCCCGCCAGGAGCGCCGGGCTCTCGCTGGTCATCGTCAGCATGCACTCGAAGCGCTCGGGGTCGAAGCCCAGTTCGCCGGCCTCGCAGGCACGTGCGATCTCCACCACGGTGCGCCGCAGCGCGGTCATGATCGGCTCGTCCGGGGGACGCTCGGCCAGCGCCGCCACGACGGCGCGGATCTGCTCCTCCTGGAAGGTGAGCGCGACGTCCTCTTTCGAGGAGAAGTAGCGGAAGAACGTGCGGGACGAGACGTCCACGGCGTCGGCGATCTCCTCGACGGTGGTGGCGTCGAACCCCTTCTCGGCGAAGAGGGTGAACGCCGCGTCGACGAGCGCCTCGCGGGTGCGCTGCTTCTTGCGTTCGCGCCTGCCCGGGGGCTGGGGGCCGGGCGAGCCGGTCTCGGGGGCGGTCGCGGTCATGGACGAAGTGTAATCGTCCGGCGATCGTCCGTCGAGCGGGAGATGGCGTAATGTGAAACATGTCGCGTTGCGACCCGAGGCAGTTGACGACAACTGTCATGCTGTGACAGTTTGAAGCCATGTCAACCCGGAGGTCGACGATGACTCATTCCCAAGGCGCCGAGACGCTCGAACACGGCGCCGTTCGAATCCCGCCGCGCGGCCAGGCGCGCGGACGTCCCGCAAGACCGGGACACGGGCATCCCTGGCTCACCCTCGTCGCGGTCGCGCTGGGCGTGATGATGGTGGGCCTGGACGCGACCGTCGTGTCCATCGCCAACCCCGCGATCGCCAAAGACCTCGGCGCGAGCCTGTCCGGTCTCCAGTGGGTCACCAACGCCTACCTGCTGGCGCTCGCCGTGACGCTGATCCCGGCCGGGAAGATCGCCGACCGGTTCGGCCGCAAGCGGACCTTCCTCGCCGGCGTCGTCGGGTTCGCCGTGTCGTCGCTGCTCATCGGGTTGTCCGGCGGGCTCGGCATGGTGATCTTCTGGCGGGTCGTGCAGGGCTTCGCGGGGGCGCTCCTGCAACCGGCGAGCCTCGCCATCCTGCGCAACACCTTCCCGGCCGAGCGGCTCAACGCCGCGATCGGCATCTGGGGCTCGACCGTCGGCATCTCCATCGCGGGCGGCCCGATCGTGGCCGGCCTGCTCGTCGAGAACGTCAACTGGGAGTCGGTGTTCTTCCTGAACGCCCCGCTCGGCGTGGTCGCGCTGCTGGTGGGCCTTTGGGTGATCCGCGAGTCGCGGGACGAGGAGGCGACCGGCTCGTTCGACCTCCCCGGCGTCGCGCTGCTCACCGGTGCGCTGTTCGCGCTGGTCTGGGGACTCATCAAGGCCGGCGAGAACGGGTTCGGCGACGCCGTCCCGCTCGTGTCGTTCGCCGTGTCCGTCGTGCTGTTCGCCGCGTTCGTCTGGAACGAGCTGCGGGTGGAGCGTCCGCTGCTGCCGCTGAGCCTGTTCCGGTCGGTGTCGCTGTCGGCGGCGACCGGGCTCATCGTCCTCGGCTTCTTCGGGATGTTCGGGACGATCTTCTTCATCACCCTCTACCTGCAGCAGGTGCACGGCATGAGCCCGGTGGACGCCGGCGTGCGGATGCTGCCGATGACCGCCGTGTTCATCGTCGCCTCCCCGGTGGCGGGCGCGCTGACCAGCCGGTTCGGGCCGCGGGTTCCGCTCGTCCTCGGGATGGCGTTCACCGCGACCGCGATGTTCGGTCTGTCGCGCATCGGAGTGGACGCCCCGTACGTCCAGCTGTGGCCGTGGTTCGTGCTGGTCGGGCTGGCCTTCGGCATGGTGATCGTCGCCGGCACGGAGGCGATCGTCGGCAACGCGCCCGCCCACCTCGCGGGCGTCGCCGGCGGGCTCCAGCAGACCGCCGCGCAGGTCGGCGGCGTGCTCGGCACGTCCGTGCTGGGGGTGCTGCTGTCCACCAGGGTCGGGGACGTGCTGTTCGGGCGGCTGACCGACGCCGGGCTGCCCGGCACCGCCGCGCACCAGCTCGAAGGCCAGGGCGGACTCGTCTCGCAGGGCGTGGCGCCCGTCCCGCCCGGCACGCCGAAACCGGCCGCGGACGCCATCACGACCGGAAGCCACCTCGCGTTCATGGACGGCTTCCAGACGTCCCTGACCGTGGCCGGGGCGGTCGCGCTCGTCGCGATCCTCGCGGCGCTGCTGGTGCGGCGCGGCAGCTCCCCGGTCGAGGGCGCGGCCGCCGCGTAGGGCCGCGGTTACGCTGCCGGTGTGATGGGTTGCGCGAGGTCGTGGTCCGCGGAGCTGCGCCGGATCGTCCGGTCGTACCCGATGCCGCTGACGTTCCTCGGGCTGTTCGCGGCCATGTGGGCGGTGCAGGTCCTGATCCTGCCGCCGGGCGGCCGGCACGCGGTGATCGCGTGGGCCAGCACCAACCTGGCCAACCTCGCGGTCAACCCGGTCGGGACGATGATCGCGTCGGCGTTCGTCGCCGAGGGGTCGCAGGGCGTGCTGCTCGTCGCGGCGGCGATCGGGCTGTTCCCCATCACCCGGCGGTTCGGCAACCTGCGGGCCGTGGTCCTCGTCGCCGCCTCGCACGTGCTCGGCACCCTCGTCAGCCAGGGGATCGCGCTGGTGCGGCTGGAGGCGGGCCTGCTGTCGGACTCGATCCGCACGATCCCCGACGTCGGGCCGTCCTACGTGCTGTGCGCGGCGCTCGTCGCCGCCTTCCTGTACGGGCGCGGGCGGGTCCGCCGCCTGCTCGCGCTCGCCGGGTGGTGCGCGCTCGTGCCGGTGCTGCTGGACGGCCTGCTCACCCTGGAGGTCGCCGCCGTCGGGCACCTGGTGGCCATGCTCACCGGCGCGCTGGTCGGCGGGCTGCTCCTGCTCCTCGAACGCAGGCGCCGGCGCCGGCTCGTCCCGGCGCCGGTGGCCGAGCCGCCGGTCACCGAGCCCGCGTAGGCCCCAACCGGGCCGGTCAGCCCTGCCCCGGCTCCGGGGTCGGGTTGGTCGTGGGGGTCGGGCTCGGCGTCCCCGAGTCCGGCGGCGGGTCGGACGGGGTGTCCGTCGGCGGCGTCGTCGGGTCGGTGGAACCGCCGTCCGGCGGGGTGGCCGGGTCCGACGGAGTCTGCGGGGGAGTGGTGGTCTCTGGCGGCGTCGACGGCTGGTCCGGCTTCGTCGGGGTGTCCGACGACGGCGGCTTCTTCCGCGCGGGCCCGCTGGGCGAGGACGCCGGGGCGCTACCGCCGCCCTGGGCGCCGCCCGCCTGCGGCGGAGTGCCGTTGGCGCTCGTGACCGGGTTCTGCGACGCGCCGGGCGACCCGTCCACGCGTTCGGAGCCCGTCAGGCCGGGCGCCGGATCCCGCGGGGCGCCGTCGCTGGTCGTGGACGCCGGGTGAGTCTGGCCCTTGCTCGCCGTCGGGACCAGCGAGGCGGCGTCGCCGCCCTTGGCCGCCGGCCAGGACACCAGCAGCCCGATGACGGCCGCCGCGGACGCGGCGACGCCGGCGGCCGCGCCGAGTCCCTTGGAGACACCGCCGGACAGCCCGCGCTTCGGAGGTTCCTTCCGCTCCGAGCCGATCACGACCAGCGGGCTGGGGGCGGCGACGGTCGGCAGCGGCCGGTCCGCCTCCTCCTCGGACGCGGCGAGGACCGGGTCGCGCAGCTCGCGGGGTGCGCGCGAGGGCGCCCGCTTGGCGAGGAGGCGCGGCAGCCGCCCCTTCTCGAACGCCGAGATGAGTTCCAACTGCGGCTCGGTCGTTCCCCGCATCAGTACGTCGAGGACCGCCCGTTCCAGCCGCGTCCGCGCCGCGTTGAGCAGCTGCGCGACGGTGTCCGGGGCGAGGCCGAGGACGCGGGCGATGTCGTGGGTTTCGAGCCACTCGCCCGCCGACAGCAGCAGCACCTCCCGGTGGTCGGAGCGCAGCCCCGACGCCGCGCGCAGCAGCGGGTCGGAGCCGGTGAACAGGGGCTCGCCCCGTCCGCCGAGCTCGCCGGTGAACGCGCCGTGCTCGGCGCACGCCGTCCGGGAGAGCGAGTAGAGCCAGAGCACGCTGTCGCCGCGCGGCGGCTGGTGCACGGCCGCGCTGAAGGTGTCGGCGAGGGCCGCCGCCGCGAGCCGGTCGCCGACGAGCGACCAGCAGTACGCGTACAGGCGGTCGGCGTGCACGTCGTAGAGAGAGCCCAGGTCCCCGCCCATGTGACCTCCCCGTCCGGTCGTCCGACTTCCGACAAATCGTGCATTTCGCTGGTTGACGGGACTCTAGCGTCTTCTGTCAACCCGTGCGAGGTCCGGGGGCGGGCGTGACGCCGAACGGCACGGAAGGTAGCTGGTGCGCATGCGGACAGTGACGTTCACGGAGATTTAAGGAAGTTCACGAAAATTAGCGGATTCCTGATCCGGTTCAGCAGGGAAGGATTCGAACCTGTTATCGAGTTACTTGAGGAGTCAACGGTGACCCGGCTGACAGTGGACGACGTCTACCAGCACATACGCGGTGTCTGCTTCAAGACCGGCCCGCCCGGGACGGTCGGCGCCGAGACCGAGTGGCTCGTCGTCGACGCCGCCGATGCGGCCGCGCACGTCTCCGGCGATCGGGTGCGGGCCCTCGTGGACCGGGCCGGTCCGCCGCCCGGCGGCAGCAAGGTCACCTACGAGCCGGGCGGGCAGCTGGAGCTCAGCTCCGCCCCGTTCGACACGCTGGACGGCCTTTACAAGGCGCTCGGCCGGGATGTCGACCACGTGCGGGAGGTGCTCGCGCCGGACGGGCTCGCGCTCGACGGGCACGGCGTCGACCCGGTCCGCCGCCCCCGGTTCCAGGCCGACCATCCCCGCTACGCCTGCATGCGCGACTACTTCCGCGCGGGCGGCTTCCGCGACGCGGGGCTGGCGATGATGTGCTCGACGGCGTCCGTCCAGGTGAACCTGGACATCGGCGCCGACGCCCCGGACGCGTCCCGCCGCTGGCGGCTCGCGCACGCGCTCGGGCCGGTGCTGGTCGCCGCGTTCGCCAACTCGCCGCTGCGGGCCGGCCGCCGCACCGGGCTGCGCTCGTCCCGGCAGGGCATCTGGACCGAGCTGGACCCGTGCCGCACCCTGCCCGTCCTGCGGGACGGGGCGGACGGCGACCCGGCCGAGGCGTGGACGCGGTACGCGCTCGACGCCCAGGTCATGCTCGTCCACACGGCGGAGGGCGAGTGGGTGTCCGACCCGGGCATGTCGTTCCTGGAGTGGCTCGACAAGGGCGAGCCCGGCGAGGACGACCTGACCTACCACCTGTCGACGCTGTTCCCGCCCGTCCGGCCGCGCGGCTGGCTGGAACTGCGCATGATCGACGCGCTGCCCGGCCCGTACTGGCCGGTCCCCGTCGCCGTCGCCACCGCCCTGCTGGACGACCCGGCCGCGTCGCGCGCCGCCGAGGCCGCGGCCGAGCCGGTGGCGCACCGGTGGGCGGAGGCGGCCCGGTGCGGGCTGTCCGACGCGTCGCTGGCCGCCGCCGCGCGGGCGTGCTTCGCGGCGGCGCTGGAGGCGCTGCCGCGGCTCGGCGCTTCCTGCCTGGTCCCGCTGGTCGAGGACTACGCCCACCGGTACGTCGAGCGAGGACGCAGCCCCGCCGACGACTCCCCACATTTCGCACTGGAGGATCGGACATGAGCGTCCCGTTCGCCGACGAGGCCGCGCTGAAGGAACTCATCGCCGACGAGCTCGGCGCCGTCCGGGACCGTAGTTTCGGCCTCACCACCGACGTCCTCGCCGGGGACGACCTCACGGCTCAGGTGTCGCCGCTGATGTCGCCGCTCGTGTGGGACCTCGCGCACGTCGGCAACTACGAGGAACTGTGGCTGCTGCGCACGGCGGGCGGGCAGGAGGCGATGCGTCCGGAGATCGACGACCTGTACGACGCGTTCGAGCATCCGCGCGCCGAACGGCCGACCCTGCCGCTCCTGTCGCCGGACGAGGCCCACGCCTACATCGGCACGGTCCGGTCCAAGGTGCTCGACTCGTTGTCGTCGGTGCGGTTCGACACCCCGGATCCGCTCACGTCGGGTGGGTTCGTGTACGGGATGGTCGTCCAGCACGAGCACATGCACGACGAGACCATGCTCGCCACGCACCAGTTGCGCCGCGGCACCCCAGCCCTGCTCGACCCCTTGGCGGAGCCTCTGCAGAAGCCTGGTGAGGGCTCCGGCGTGGACGAGGTGCTCATCGAGGCCGGGCCGTTCCAGATGGGCACCTCGGACGACCCATGGGCGTACGACAACGAACGTCCCGTGCGCATCGTCGACCTGCCCGCCTACTACATCGACGTGGAACCGGTCACCAACGCGTCCTACATCGCGTTCATCGAAGCCGGTGGCTACGACGACCCGCGTTGGTGGGACCCCGCCGGATGGAAGTGGCGCAACAGCAGTGGCAAGCGCGCCCCTGCCTTCTGGGACCGGGAAGGCGGACAGTGGGTGCGGCGCCGGTTCGGGCGGACCGAACCCGTTCCGCCCGGCGAGCCCGTCCAGCACGTGTGCTGGTACGAAGCCGACGCCTACGCGCGCTGGGCCGGGAAACGGCTGCCGACCGAGGCCGAGTGGGAGAAGGCCGCCCGCTGGGACCCGGCCACCGAGCGGTCACGCCGCTACCCCTGGGGCGACGTCTACGAAGAGGGACGCGCCAACCTGGGCCAGCGGACGCTCCGTCCGTCCAACACCGGCTCCTACGCGTCCGGTGCGTCGGCGTACGGGGTGAGGCGTCTCCTCGGGGACGTGTGGGAGTGGACGTCGTCGGACTTCCACGGATACCCCGGCTTCCGTGCGTTCCCCTACAAGGAGTACTCGGAGGTCTTCTTCGGGCCCGACTACAAGGTGCTGAGGGGCGGCTCCTGGGCGACGCATCCGCTCGCCATACGCGGATCGTTCCGCAACTGGGACTACCCCATCAGGAGGCAGATCTTCTCCGGGTTCCGCTGTGCCCGCACCCCGGGGGAGGTCCGCTGAATGTGCCGTCATCTCGGCTACCTGGGGCCGGAACGGACATTGCACTCGCTCGTCTACGACGGGCAGTACTCCCTGGAGACCCAGGCATACGCGCCGCGCATGACTCAGGGAAACCTCCTCAACGCCGACGGGTACGGCGTCGGCTGGTACCAGGACGGCGCTCCGCTCGCGGAACCGGTCCGATTCCGCCGGGCCCAGCCCATCTGGACGGACCAGTCGTTCCGCGAGGTCGCCGGGGCGGTCAGGGCGTCCTGCGCGGTCGCGGCGATCCGGTCGGCGACGGCCGGGTTCCCCGTGGACGAGTCGTGCGCCCAGCCGTTCCGCGCCGGGCCATGGCTGTTCAGCCACAACGGGAAGATCGAGGGCTACGGCGGCGTCGAGTCCAAGCTCCGTGAGCTGGCCGGAGACGTCGCCGACATGCCCGACGCCCGCGCGCCCGTCGACTCGGCGCCGCTGTTCGCCCTCGCCGTCCGGCACTGGCGGGAGGGCGCGCCGCTCGGCGATGGCCTGGCCGCGGCCCTGGCCGCGATCACCGCGCTCGCGCCCGGCCGCTACAACCTGCTCGCCTCCGACGGGACGTCCCTGGCCGCCACCACCTGGGGCGACTCCCTGTTCGTCCGCGAGGACGGGGACGCGATCCGGATCGCGTCCGAACCGCTCGACGACGACGCCGGCTGGCGCCGCGTCCCCGACCGTTCGCTCGTCACCGCCGGCCTCGCGTCCGGCGTCCGCATCGACCCGCTCTGAAGGAGAACCACGTGGACCGGTTCCTGACCGCCGACGACCTCGCCAAGACGCTCCGCCGGGACGTCCGGGAGGGGCTCACCGGCACGCCCAAGACCCTGCCGCCCAAGTGGTTCTACGACGAGCGCGGCAGCGCGCTCTTCGAGGAGATCACCAAGCTGGAGGAGTACTATCCGACCCGGCGCGAGCGGGAGATCCTCGCCGCGCGGGCGCCCGACATCGCCGCCGCCACCGGCGCCCGCACCCTGCTCGAACTCGGCGCCGGGTCCGGGGAGAAGACCAGGCTGCTGCTCGACGCGCTGTCCGGAACGCTGGGCTCCTACGTGCCGGTGGACGTCAGCGGAGACTTCCTGGAGGACGCCGCGGCCGGGATCGCCGCCGACCATCCCGGGCTGACCGTCCGGACCGTCGTCGCCGACTACGAGCAGCACCTGCACCTGCTGCCCGGCGGTGAGCGGCGCCTCATCGCTTTCCTCGGCGGGACGATCGGCAACATGCCGCCCGCCGAACGCATCGGGTTCCTCGGCGGCGTGCGCGCCACCATGACCGGGGGCGACTTCCTGCTGCTCGGCGCCGACCTCGTCAAGGACGCCGGGCGGCTGGTCCGCGCCTACGACGACGCGGTCGGCGTCACCGCCGAGTTCAACCGCAACGTCCTGCGCGTCATCGACCGGGAGCTGGACGCGGACTTCGACCCGGACGCGTTCGAGCACGTAGCGGTCTGGAACGAGGCCGAGGAGTGGATCGAGATGCGGCTGCGGTCCGTCCGCGCCCAGGACGTCCGCGTCGGCGGGCTCGACCTGGACGTGTCGTTCGCCGCCGGGGAGGAGATGCGCACCGAGATCTCCGCCAAGTTCCGGCGGGAGCGGCTGGAGGCCGAACTCGGCGCCGCCGGGATGGAGCTCGCCGAGTTCTGGACGGACGAGGCGGGCGACTTCTCCCTCACCCTCGCACGGCCCTCGTCCGGCTGACGCTCAGGCCTTCCGGACGGGGTGCGCGAGGCCCAGCCGCTTCAGGTCCGCCGCCAGGCGGGTCGCCACGTACAGGTGGCCCGCCGGCGTCGGATGGGTGCGGTCCTGCTTGATGAGCCGGGGCGCGTTGCCCTGGCCGGTCAGCAGGTCACCGGTGATCCACTGTTCGCCGATCGGGTCGACGAACGGGACGCCGAGCTGGCCGGCCAGGTTCTTCAGCGCGTCCCGGACGGCGATCGCGCCCGGCACCGGCGTTCCCGTTCCCCAGAGCGGGCCGAGCACCACGAGGCGGGTGCCGGGCCAGCGCTGCCGGGCGCGTTCGAGCAGCACGTGCGCCGCCGCCGCGACCTGCGCCGGCGGGATCCGGAAGTCGTTGTGGCCGCCGGACACGATCAGCATGTCCGGCGCCGGGCGCCAGCCGAGCTGGCTCTCGAACAGGCCGAGGAACGCGTGCGGCCCGCGGCCCTTCACGACGTACCCGGTGCCGGACCGGCCGCCGACGACGACCTGCCAGCCGAGCAGCCGTGCGGTGGCGGAGGCGTAGGTGGACTCCGCCTCGACGCCCCGGTCGCCGACCGTGTAGCTGTCGCCGAGGAACATCACCACGGGCGGGGCGCCGCGAGGCCTGTCGTTCTTCGCCGGCCCGTCCGCCGCGGCCGGCTTGTGCACCGAACCCGCGAGCACGGAACAACCGGCGAGCGTCACGACCGCCACCAGGCCCAGGCACAGCATCAGAGTCGCCGCGCCGCGACGGGCGCGGCGAGATGTCATGGAGAACCACCAATTGTTCGGGAGACGCACCCGGCATCTTACTGACCCGCCGCCGCCACCGCGGGCACTCCGCGACCGTGCCCGGGCAATGTTCGGCCGCGCCCCGGCAATGTTCAATGGCGGCCTTTCCTCCATGCGGTGTTCACCTTGCGGCTCTGGTCGGGAAACCTCGTCACGGGACGGTTCCGCCGTGACACGACGGGAACGGTTGCGCGAACTCGACCTGCTGCGCTTCGCGGCGGCGACGGCGGTGGTGCTGTACCACTTCACGGGGTTCGGCGGGGCCGGGCCGTGGCCCGCGCCCTCCAGGGACGTGTTCCCCGAGATCGCCCCGGTCACCCGGTTCGGCTATCTCGGCGTCGACCTGTTCTTCGTCATCAGCGGGTTCGTGATCCTGATGAGCGCGTGGGGCCGCAGCCCGGGGGAGTTCGGGGTCTCGCGGCTGGTCAGGCTGATGCCCGCGTACTGGGTGAGCGTGCTGCTCGGCGCCTTCGTGTACGCGGTGTTCCGGATGGGGCACGGCGTTCCCGGCCTGGTCATCCCGAACCTGACCATGCTGCAGGGCGGACTCGGCCTGGAGAACGTGGACGCCGTCTACTGGACGCTCTGGGTCGAACTGCACTTCTACGTGCTCGCCGCCGTGCTCGCGGGCGTCGGGATCACCTACCGGTCCTGCCTCATCTTCATGGCGGCCTGGATGCTCGGCGGTGTCTTCGCCGACGAGGCGGACAGCGACCTGCTCCAGGTGATGCTGATCCCGACCTGGAGCTGCTACTTCATCGCGGGCATGGCGCTCTACATGATCCACCGGTTCGGGCCGACGCTGCTGCTCTGGGGATACGTGGCGGCGTCCTACATCCTGGCGCTGCACTGGGGCGCCTGGCGCGCGGAGCACGTCTTCCGGGGCGCGGACGAGGTCGTCGTCAGCGCGGTCATCACAGGGATCTTCGCGGTGATGATCCTCGTCGCGACGGGCCGCCTGCAGAGGCTGCGCTGGCACGGGCTGACCGTCCTCGGGGCGCTGACGTATCCGCTGTACCTCGTCCACTCGCAGGTCGCGCTACCGCTGCTGGACGCGGTCTACCCGGGGCTCGACAGGTGGGCGGCTCTGGCGGTGGTCGTCGGAGCCTCGCTGATTGCCGCCTATGCCGTGCATCGGCTGGTGGAACGTCCGGGCGCGGCGTGGCTGCGCGCCCGCCTCAAGGCGTCGTTGAAGCCCATGCGGCAGCCTGCGGAACCGTCTACGTTGGTCGCCCATGGCGATCGGGGTGGACGGGGCGGTACTGACCTCAACGGCAGTGAGCCTCGCGATCGCGCCCCGGTTGATGCGGCGCGCACCTGACTCCTCGCCCGGTTCTACGCGGGCCTGGGCGCGTCCAGAAGTGTTCCTGGGGCTGGTCGTCGGGCTCGTGTACCTGAACCAGGTGCTCTTCACCGTGTACGTGCTCCGTGTACACGACGGCGATGCCTCGTTCATTGCGAAGTACCTGCCAGAGGGCTGGTTCGCACTGGCGGACGGCTCGGCGATGCGCGCCATGGCAAACCACTTCCCGATGCCAGAGCTGCTCGCGCCGTCGGTCCTGCGGGTGCAGGCGTTCCTTGAGTTGCCCGTCGTCCTCCTGGCCTATGTCACGGTGCTGCGATGGTTGGCGCGCGATCTGTATCGGCGTCTCGTGAGCTCGTGGCTGGTGTGGACCGCATCGGTCTCCTACACCTTCGTCTTCTGCACGGTCGAGTGGGACCTGCACAACCCCTACACGGTGGACGACATCGTGATCCGAGCCATCTCGGCTGTGGTCACACCGCTGCTGCTCCGCTGGCTGGCCAGGCAGGAGGGCCCTGCCCCAGACCGCTTGTCGTTCACACAGATGCTTCTGTTCGCCGTGTCCGTCTGGGCCTTGGGGCAACTGGTGTTGACCGTCTACGACACCGCGCTTCTGTACAACCTCGGTCATCTGAGCGGGCGCCTGCCAGGTGCGATCGTCGCCGCATGCGCTCTCGTGGGTGCGCGCTGGTTCTCAGCACGGCTGAGCCCTGGAGAAGCGGGGGTGGCGCTCTCGTCCGTCGCCGGCGGGTTGCGTTGGGCCTTGCTCCTCTTCTTCGTCCCCGCGCTGGCGGTCCGGTACGGCGTCAACTTCGGTACTCCGCTCATAGCGGTAGCCGCCGGATCGTTCGTCTGTCTGGTGGCCGTCGTGTGCGGTCTGCGAGATGCCCTCGCTGGTCTGGAACCGATGCGGATCGGCCTTTGGGCCGTCCAAGCGACGGTGGCGTTCCTCGCTGGGGCGGTCACGGGGTACGCCGCAGTCAGCCTGGTGACGGACACCTACTACGAAGCGGGCCTCCTGAGAGGCGCCGCGACCTGCTTCGCCGTCGTCATCACCGTGTGCGCCCTGACCGACCGCCGGCTTCCGGAGTGACGGGATTTGGGCCGGTGTGACACATCTGGGGTGGGGCGCGCTGAAGGAAGTGTGGGCGTCCGGTCGATGTGAGCGGGCTTCGGTCGGACGCGCCCCCTCCGGCGAGCCCGCCGCCCCCGGGCGGGCCCGCCGGAGGCACCAGCCTCAGGCCGGCTCCTCCGGCGGCTGGAGTTCCTCGGTGTAGTCGACCGTCATGCGGCGCATCAGGCCCGACTCGTCGACGGAGTACTGGCCGAGACGCTGCAGCGGCGGCGAGTAGGCGTGGATCGAGACGCTGGCGTCGTCCACCCCGGTGAGCCGGTGGATGTGGTCCGGGCCGAAGCAGAACGAGCGTCCCTCTCCGACGACGGTCCGCAGAGGCTCGCCGCCCATGCGCGGGTTGTTCTCCTCGATGGACCCGGCGACGACGCGCACGGCTCCCGAGGAGACGTCGTGGTCGTGCCAGCCGGTGTCGTTCTCGGGCGTCCAGCAGAGCAGCCAGACGTCCACGTGCTCGTCCCGGTAGAGGGACGCGTAGTGGCGCTCTCCCTCCGGGAAGGCGACGTGCTGCCGCCAGAGTCCCGGCCGCCCGGCCAGGTCGTCGACCAGTTCCCGCAGTTCCCGCTTGTCGAGGGGACGGCCGGGCAGGCTCTCGAAGCCGGCGGCGCGGGGCAGGACCTCGGAAGACACGGGTTCGCTCCTCTCCGAAACTGTCGTGGCGCGCGGCCCACTGAGCCCGGAACTCGGCGTGAATCCGCTGGCCAGGCTTCTGAACCGCATCAGTTAACCGTTTCAGTGAACCGCTTCAGAAGCCGGTTCGTCAAGTTCGGTCCGTGCTTTGTCGGCGGCGGCCTCTAGGGTTGGAGGGATGTCGGAGAAGCGCAAGCGCGCGACCATCCGGGAAGTGGCGCAGGCGACGGGGCTGTCGCCCGCGGCGGTGTCGTACGCGCTGCGCGGTATCCAGACCTCCGAGGAGACCCAGGAACGGGTCCGCGCGGCGGCGGAGGAGCTCGGCTACGAGGCCCATCCGATCGCCCGCGCGCTCGCCAGCGGCCGCACCGACCAGGTCGGGCTGCTGTGCGGCTCGCTGGAGGACTACTGGCAGCAGTCCCTCGCGGTCGGCATCGGCCGGGCGCTGCTCGCCCGCGACCGGTACGCTCTGATCGTGGACGCGGGCGGCGATCCCGAGCGGGAGCGGGCCCTCGCCCGCCGGCTGCGCGACCAGCGGGTGGACGGCCTGATCGTCCAGCCGCTCGACCCGTCCGCCGCCCTGTGGTCGGAGCTGGCCGCGGCGATCCCCGTCGTCTCCATCGGCGACGCGCTGCACGGCGGCCAGGCGCAGGGCGAGGTCGTGTTCGACAACCGGCGCGGGGTCACGCTCGCCCTGGAGCATCTGCGCGATCTGGGGCACCAGCGCGTCACCGTGTTCACCCCGACCCTCTCCAGCACCCCGGACCGCCCCGCCGACGTGTACGTCAACGCCGAGGCCGTGCGGCTGGGCCTGCGGGTGGACGTGGTCGTCGTGCCGCAGTCGCTCGCCGAGTCCACCGAGGTCGCCATGCGGGTGCTCGGCGGACCCGACCGTCCTTCGGCCGTGTTCTGCTTCGCCGACTCGATCGCCTACGGCGTCTACGCCGCCACCCGTGAGCTGGGCCTGGCCGTTCCCGGCGACGTCGCCGTCTGCGGGTACGACAACCATCCGATGTCGGCGCTGCTCACCCCGCCGCTCACCACCGTCGACTGGGACATCGACGGCATCGTGCACTCCGCCGTCCGGCTCGTCGTGGACGTCATCGACGGCAAGCCCCGCAAGCGCCGTGTCGTCCGCGAGCCGTCCCTTCGCGTCCGCGCCTCGACCGGCGAGACGGTCCCGGCGGGCTGACCGTATGCGGGGCCCCCGGGAGTCAAGGGTGGAGACGGGCCAGGTCGGGCAGGAGGTCCGCGGCGGCGGCGATGTCGGTGTCCAGCGGCCGGTCCTCGATCCGCGGGTCGAGGACGGCGGCGGCCATGTCGGACGCCGACCTGAGCGGCCCGCCGGACGGCGCCCGCCCCTGCATCCGCAGCGCCCGGACGGCCGCGACCAGCTCGCAGCCGAGCCCGAGCCGGTAGGCGGCGACGGCGTCGGTCGTCGCGCGGGCCGACTGGGTGGAGAACCCCGCGTGCTCCTCGACGCCGCGCGACAGCACCGCGCTGCCGAGCGCCGCCGGGGTCGCGAGGCGCCGGACGTCCGCGAGGCACGAATGCGCCACGTACTCCAGGATCATGATCCCGGAGGACGCCTCGGTCTCGCCCTGGAACGCGTAGAGGCCGGTGAACGACGGCTCGGCGAGCGTTCCGAGGCGGGCGGCGGCGAGCGCCATCGTCTGGAACAGGGCGGCGCGGGCCGCGTCCAGGGCGAGCCCGACGTAGGCGGTGTGGAAGTTGCCGTTGTGCCAGACCGTCCGGGCCGGGACGTCGACGAGGGGGTTCTCTGCGGCGGCGTTGATCTCGCGGGTCACGACCTGCTCGGCATAGCGGGCCGCCTCCAGCGCCGGGCCGTGCACCTGCGGGAACGCCCGGTACCCGTACGGGTCCTGGATGCGCATCGGGGCCGGCTGGTCGAAGGCGAGCAGTCCGCGCATCGCGGCCGCGGCCTCCTGCTGGCCCGGATGCGGGCAGGCGTCCTGGACCGGCTGCGCGTACGGCTCCTCCGAGCCTCGGACGGCGAAATGCGACAGCGCGGCCACGACCGTCGACGCGCGGAGCATCTCCCGCAGGTCGGCGACCGCGAGCGCCGCCTCGCCGAGCGTGGCCGCGTTGGAGCTGATGAACGCCAGCGCGTCGGCGGAGCGGAGCCGGTAGCCGGGGCCCCGCTCCTGAAGGCCGTCCGGCCCCGCGAGCCACGACCGCTCGCCCAGCAGGCACAGCGCGGTCGACGCCAGCGCCGTCAGGTCGCCCGTGCCGATCGCCCCGTAGACCGGCACCGGAGGAAGGAGGCCCAGGTTGAGAACGTCCGCCAGGGCCTGCAGTGCGCCCGGTTCCACGCCCGATCCGCCCGCCGCGATCTGGTTCAGCCGGACGGTCAGCATCGCCCGGACGATCTCCGCCGCGACCAGCGGACCGGCCCCGGCCGCGTGGCTGCGCAGCAGCCGCAGGCCGTGCGCGTCGGCGTCCTCCCACTCGACGTCCACCACGCGGTTGGCGCCGACGCCGGTCGTCCGCCCGTACACCGGCTGCGATCCGGCGACGTCGCGGGCGACCCGCCAGGCGTCGCGCGCCCGCTCGACGCCGTCCGGCGCCATGACGATCGTCACATCCTCGCGGGCGGCGCGGACCACCTGCGTACACGTGAGATTCGTCCCATCGATAACGATTCGGCTGTTCTCCACGCCGCAACGGTACTTTCCCGAGATTCCCGGTAGATATCCTCAAGATCCGAAGTTCCGGACACGCCGGGGCACTGAAATGACGGTACCCACTCATTACGGTTGGGTAGAAGGCCGAAATCGATCATCGGCGTCGCGGGCGCCCGGCGAGGACGTGAATCGTTGATCACCTTTGAGGGCGTCACCAAGCGCTATCCCGGAGGCACCGTCGCGCTCGACGACGTCAGCCTCGAATGCCCCACAGGCCGCATCACCGTGTTCGTCGGGACCTCCGGGGGCGGCAAGACCACCGCGCTGCGGACCATCAACCGGATGGTGGAGCCCACGTCCGGGCGCGTGCTCATCGACGGGCAGGACGTCCGCGAGCGCAAGCCCGCCGAGCTGCGGCGCGGCATCGGCTACGTCATCCAGCACGCCGGGCTGTTCCCGCACCGCACCATCCTCGACAACATCGCCACCGTTCCGTACCTGCTGTCCTGGAACAAGAAGAAGGCGCGGGAGCGGGCCGCGGAACTCATGGAACGGGTCGGGCTCGACCCGTCGATGGGGAAGCGCTACCCGTTCCAGCTGTCCGGCGGCCAGCAGCAGCGCGTCGGCGTCGCGCGCGCCCTCGCCGCCGACCCGCCGGTCATGCTGATGGACGAGCCGTTCAGCGCCGTCGACCCCGTCGTCCGCGCCGAACTGCAGGACGAGTTCCTCCGCCTCCAGGACGAGTTGCACAAGACGATCGTGTTCGTCACCCACGACATCGACGAGGCCATCAAGCTCGGCGACCGGATCGCGGTGTTCCAGACCGGCGGCAGGCTCGTCCAGCTCGACAGCCCCGAGAACCTCCTCGCCCACCCCGCCGACGACTTCGTCGCCGGCTTCATCGGGCAGAACCGCGGCATCCGCACGCTGTCCTTCGCGGGAACGGGCGGGCTGCGGCTGAGCGACGACGCGGTCCGCCCGGCGAGCGCCGACGCCTCGGACGCCGCCGGACAGGAATGGGTGCTCGTCGTCGGCGACGATCGGCACCCGCTGGGCTGGGTCCGCCCGGCGCAGGTCACCGGGCCGCTGGGGGAGGCGAGCCTCCGCCCGGTCGGCCCCACCTTCCTGGTCGGGACCGACTCGGTGCGGGTCGCGCTGGACGCGGCGGTCCTGTCCCCGTCCGGCCTGGCGGTCGGCGTCGACGGCACCGGCGCCGTGGTCGGCACCGCCGCGGGCACCGACCTGCTCGCCGTCCCCACCCACGGCACCCGGGACGAGGACGGCACGGACACGGACAGCCCGGACGCGGAGAGCGCGGACGCGGAAGACGACGCCCCGTCCCTGTCGAAGGACGGTGGCTGATGGACATCGACTGGGGCTGGATCGGCGAACACACCGACACGCTCACCGAGCACGCCCTCATCCACCTGCGGCTCGCGCTGCTGCCGGTGGTGTTCGGCCTGGTCATCTCGCTGCCGCTCGGCGTGCTGTGCCGCCGCTGGGGCTGGCTCTACCCGCCGACGCTGACGATCTCGAACGTCATGTACGCGATCCCGTCGCTCGCGCTGTTCATGATCTTCATCCAGTACACCGGGCTGACGGCCTCCACCGTCATGATCCCGCTGACCCTGTACAGCCTGTCGGTGCTGGTGCCGAACGTCGTGGACGGCCTGGCGTCGGTGTCCGAACCCGTCCGGCAGGCGGCGACGGCGATGGGCTTCGGGCCGCTGCGGCGGCTCATGCAGGTCGAACTGCCGATCGCCGTGCCCATCGTCATGGCCGGGACCCGCGTCGCCGCCGTCTCGTCCATCAGCCTCGTCGCCGTCGGGCAGCTGATCGGGCAGGGCGGGCTCGGATATGACATCATCCGCGGCTACCAGCTGCAGTTCCAGACGCAGATCGTCGCCGCCACCGTCCTGATCGTCCTGCTGGCCCTGGTCACCGACGCGATCCTGGTCATCGTCCAACGCCTGCTCACCCCGTGGGCCCGAGCCCGGGGGACCTCATGAACGACCTGTGGAACCAGATCGACCTGTTCTGGACGTGGCTGACGGCGTCGTCGCAGTGGCACGGCGGTGACGGCATCCCGCACCGGCTGCTCCAGCACGTCTACTACAGCGGCGTGTCCCTGCTCTGCGCCGCGGTCATCGGGCTGGCGCTGGGGCTCGTCGTCGGGCACACCGGCCGGGGCGGCTTCCTCGCGATCAGCCTGGCGAACATCGCGCGCGCCGTCCCGACCTTCGGGCTGGTGCTGTTCGTCGTGGTGATCGAGTACAGCATCACCCCGGTCCTCGTCGCGCTGGTGGCGCTGGCGGTGCCGCCGATCCTGGTCAACACCTTCGAGGGCGTCCGCGGGGTCGACGCGGACGCCAAGGACGCGGCGCGCGGCATGGGGATGACCGGCTGGGGCGTACTGTGGCGGGTCGAGCTGCCGATGGCGCTGCCGCTGATCCTGCTCGGGCTCCGCACGTCCGCGATCCAGGTCGTCGCCACCGCCACCATCGCCGCCTACCCGGGGTTCGGCGGCCTCGGCCGCTACATCATCGACGGGCTGGCGCGCAACGACTACCAGCTCGTGGTCGGAGGCACCGTCCTGGTGGTGCTGCTGGCACTGATCGTCCAGCTGGTCTTCGCGGCGCTGCGCCGCCTCGTCATCTCACCGGGCCTCCTCGGCTCCGCCCGACCCTCCTGAACTAAGGACAAGGACAATGAACAGACTCATCAGTGGCGCGGTCGTCGGCCTCGTGGCCGCCCTGACCCTGTCCGCCTGCGGCAGCGGAGACTCCGGCGACGACTCGAACCCCCTCTCCGGCGGCGGCGGCAACGGCACCGTCACCGTCGGCGGCGCCAACTTCCCCGAGAGCAACCTGCTCGGCGAGCTGTACGCGCAGGCCCTCGAAGCCAAGGGGATCAAGGTCACCCGCAAGTTCAACATCGGCGCCCGCGAGATCTACTACGACCAGGTCGTCAAGGGCGGCATCAGCGTGATCCCCGAGTACAACGGCGCGCTGCTCACCACGTCGGTCGACAAGACCAGCACCGCCGCGACCACCGAAGAGATCAACGCCGCGCTCAAGGCGAAGCTGCCGGCCGGCGTCGAGATCCTGAACTCCGCGCAGGCCGAGGACAAGGACTCCGTCACCGTCAACCCGCAGACGGCCGCCAAGTACAGCCTGAAGTCCATCGCCGACCTGAAGCCGGTCGCCAAGGACCTCACGATCGCCGGGCCGTCGGAGTTCAAGACCCGCCAGCAGGGGCTCGTCGGCCTCAAGAAGGTCTACGGCCTGGACTTCAAGAAGTTCCAGCCGTTCGACGCGGGCGCCCAGGCCACCCTGGTGAAGCTGCTCACCGAGAACAAGATCCAGGCGGCGGACCTGTTCACGACCGACCCGACGATCCAGCAGAACAAGCTGGTCGTCCTGGAGGACCCGGAGCACGTCTTCAGCGCCCAGAACGTCACGCCGCTCGTCAACAAGTCCGCGGTGGACGACAAGGCGAAGGCGGCCCTGAACGCCGTCTCCGCCAAGCTCACCACCCAGGACCTCCTGGACATGATGAAGCGCATCTCCATCGACAAGGACGACCAGGAGAAGGTCGCCGAGGACTGGCTCAAGAAGTCCGGCCTCGCCTGACGTCCCGCACGAAAGCCCGCCGCCCTCCTCGCGGCGGGCTTTCGCGTGCGGTCACCCCCCGCGCGGGCAGAACCCGGTAGGGCTCGATCCAGTCGCCTTCTCGCAGATCGGGGAAGTCGATGGCGACGTTCATCTTGTAGTCGGAGTCGGCCCTGATCGCCTGCTCGAACAAGCCCTGCGTGGAGACGCCGCCGATGGTCAGCCCGTCGGCCAAGACGGTCTTGTCGCGCAGCACGCGGGCCCTGTGACCGGCCGCCAGCCCTTCGGTGCCGTCCTTCGACGGCGTCCCGTAACTCCTGATCGGGAGGACGGCGGCGCGGGTCGTGGCGCCGGCGGAAGCGATGTCCGTGACGCTGAGCGTGGGGGTTCGCGCCTCCGTCCACTCCGGTGCCGGAACACCGTAGGCCAGGACGGTGTCCCCGGGACGCAGGTCGGGATGGCCCAGGTACAGCGACCCGCGTCCGCCCGCTGCCAGCTCGCCCGCCGGCGCCCCGGCCTCGTCGGCCAGGAGCAGCAGCCGCAGCGCCTCGGCCACCGGCCGGCCGCCGCGCACGATCCGGACGCGGTCGCCCGCTCTCAGCCTTCCCTCGGCCGTGTCGACTCGCGCGCCCGGCCCCGCCAGCGGATCCCCGGTCGTCTCGCGGACGGTCGCGCGCCCCAGGGCGGACTCCCCGGCCCGGTGCCGATCGGCCTCCGCGGGCTCCGCGCGTGTGTAGACCTCGATGTGATCGTCCGCACGGACCCCGCCGTGCCCGGTCGCCACCGCGACCCGGCGGAACTCGCCGACCCTCTCCCGGGCCTCCAGCCGCGTCCCGATGATCTTCTCTCTGACCAGGGCCCCGGCACGGAGGTCCTCGGCGATCAGGACCCCGCCGCGCAGCAGCCGTGCCCGGGCGCCCCGCGGAAGGTGGCCGGCCTGCACCCGGCCGTGGGGGAGGTCACCGAACCCGGGCACCTCCCGGAAGCCCGACACCCTCATCCAGCAGAGCCGCTCCTCACCGATCATCCGGAGATCTTGACATGGGCGATCACGGGATCGTGGTCGGACGGGTAGATCCCGCGGGCGCGGTACGGGTCGATCTCGGTCCAGACCGTGCGGACCGCGCCGCGCGCCAGGATCCAGTCGATGCGCTTGCCGTCCCGTTCCGGGGGCAGCCAGTGGTTCTCGGTGCGGTACTGCGGGCCGTGCCGGTCGGCCGTCGTCCACGTGTCCCGGAACGCGCCGGGCCCGGTGAGGATCGTGTACGCGGGCGAGGCGCCGGCGGCGGAGTTGAAGTCCCCGGTGAGGACGACGGGCACGCCCGCCTGGAACTTGCGGACGCGGTCGAGGATCAGCCCGGCGCTCTTCACCCGGGAGGTCGCCGACATGTTGTCCAGATGCGTGTTGGCCTGGTACATCACCGTGCCGGTGCGGCGGTCGCGGAACTTGGCCCACGTCACCATCCGGACGTAGCGGTTGCCCCAGGTGGCCGAGCCGATCACGGCGGGCGTGTCGGAGAGCCAGAAGTGATCGAAGTCCAGGACCTCGAACCGCGACTTGCGGTAGAAGATCGCCAGGAACTGGTCGCGGGTGCCGCCCTGGCTGCCGAGGCCGATCCAGCCGTGGTCCGGCAGCGCGCGGGCGAGGTCGCGGACCTGGTACCACCGCGCCTCCTGCACGCCCAGCAGGTCCGGGTCGTGCCGGTTCAGCAGCCGCTCGACCAGCGGCAACCGGGTCTTCCAGTCCCTGGGCGACGGGTCGTTGACGCCTCGGAGGTTGTAGGTCATCACGCGGACCGTGCCGTCGCCGTCCGCCTCCGGCTCGGCCAGGACGAACCCGGAGATCAGCAGGATCGCCGCCGCCGCGACCACCGGCCAGAACCACCGCCGGCGGAGGACGCGTGCGAGCATCCCGCCGATCACCGTCCGCCGGAGGCCCGCGGCGCCGGTGAGCGCCGGGGCAGGCCGCCTTGTGCCGTCACCATCTCGCCACCCGCCCATCCTGCTGCGACTTTGAGCATAGATCGTCTTTTCTGTCTTGTCCATTTTTTGCAATTAATTGCGCTGTCCTCTCGCGGTTGCGGCGAATTCAGAAAGGCTTCATTCTCGCCATTAAGTGGCGCGGCCGCCTGGGCCGGTCGTGTGCGATGCGGTCGTCCCGGGGGAGCGGGCCCGCATCCTCGGCGGCGTCGTCCCCGCCGGGTCGGACGGCGCCGGACGCGACCGTGGAGGACGAGGACTTCGGGGCGGCCGGATCCGCGCCGTCCCCCGAAGCGCTTATGCTGTTTTGTGCACAGCCCAGCCTTTGTTCGTTGATCTGCTGATACGTTGCGCTCATGAGGTATGTCCGCACGGCGCTCTATCTCGACTTCGACAATGTGTTCATCGGGCTTTTCAAGCTGGACCCGGAGGTCGCCATCCGGTTCGCGCGCGATCCCGGGACGTGGCTCCGGCACTTGTCAACGGCGCTGACGGACGATGCCGAGCGGCGCTGGCTGATCCTGCGCTGCTACCTCAATCCGAGCGGATGGGTGGGCCACCGCGACCCTTCGGGGGAGCCGACGCGGCTGTTCTTCTCCAAGTTCCGGACGTCGTTCGTCCGCGCCGGTTTCGAGGTGATCGACTGCCCCCGCTACAACGCCACGAAGAACGGCGCCGACATCAGGATCGTCGTGGACGCCGTCGACGCCCTGTCGGCCGACCCCGGCTACGAGGAATTCGTGATCGCCTCCGGCGACTCCGACATGACGCCGCTGCTGCAGCGGCTGCGCCGCGCGGACCGGCGGACCATGATCGTGTCACCCGCGGACACGGCGGAGGCGTTCACCTCGATCGCCGACCGGACGCTCGGCAACCAGGGGCTGCTGGCACTGATCCAGGGCGAGCCGGTCGACGTCGACGATGACGCCGACGACGCCGCGGCCTCCGCGTTCGGCGATGCCGTCGGCGGCGTCGTCCCGGTCGACCAGAAGAACGCGTACGAGTCGTTCCGGTCCATGGTCGTCACGGAGTACGAGAACGCGTCCGAAGCCCTGAACATGGCCACCGTGGCGCAGCAGGTGCGCGACGAACTGGACGACGCGATCAGCAGGACCCGATGGTTCGGTTTCGGCAGTTTCGCTCGCGCGGTGGGCAGTTTGAGACTGCCCGATCTGCAGATGTCCCAGCATCGGATGTGGGACCAGAGCCGTCATGCTCCGCCCGAGGACACCGGCGCCGCTCCGCCGCGCATCACCCTCCCGGAGCCCGTCGAGCGCATGGTGGACCTGCTCAATCTGCCCCGGCTCCCGCAGGAATGGTGGCCGCTGATCTACCAGACCCTCTCCGACTACGCCTGCACAAACGAGTTCAACCTGACCGAATGCACGCGCTGGTCCCGGGACCGGCTCCGTGACCAGGGGTTCCCCATCAGCCGCGGAAGCGTCACCTTCGTCGCGCAGGGCACCTCGTACGGCGGCTGCCCGCTGTACCGGCAGCCGCCGCCCACCCCGGCGGAGATCGGCACGGCCTTCACGAAGAACGTCGTCGCCCGGGCCGATGACGAGGGGCTCTCCGACGACGAGATCGCCACCGTCAGGGCCTGGCTGGGAGCCCCCGCAAAGGACGAAACGGCCCCCGAAGACCAAGCCCCCCAGGACGCGCTCGGCTGAGGGATTCCTTCCGGCGGTCTCAGGACGTTCTCAGGCGGTGGCTCGGAATCTCCCAGAGAGTTTTCCGAGGATGGTCCACTGGTCTTCGTCGTCGACGGAAGAGGCTCCCATGAGACGACCGGTCCGGCTGATCGCGCCGGCGGCCGCCGCCCTGTCGGCCCTCGCCTCGCTGCCCCTGGCCGCCTGCCAGGAGGTGGAATCGCAGGTGCGGGCACCCGAACGTCCGAACATCATCTTCGTGCTCACCGACGACCTCGCGTCGAACCTGGTGCAGTACATGCCGCACGTCAAGCAGATGCAACAGCGGGGAATGACGTTCAGCGACTATTACGTCACCGACTCGCTGTGCTGCCCCTCGCGATCCACCATCTTCACCGGCAAGTACCCGCACAACACAGGTGTGTTCACGAATCAGGGCGCGGACGGCGGCTATCGGACGTTCAGGGGCCGCGGCAACGAGCAGGCCACCTTCGCCACGGCGCTGCGGAAGTCCGGATACCGCACGGCGATGATGGGGAAATACCTCAATGGCTATCAGCCGAGCGATCCGGTGCCTCCGGGCTGGGACGAATGGGACGTCGCCGGTAACGGCTACCCGGAGTTCAATTACACGCTGAACGAGAATGGGCGCCAGGTTAGGTACGGGAACCGGCCGGAGGACTATCTGACCGACGTCCTGGCGAGCAAGGGGGCGGGCTTCGTCACCCGTGCGGCCAAGGACCGCCGGCCGTTCATGATGGAGATCGCGACCTTCGCCCCGCACGGTCTGGCCACCCCGGCTCCGCGCGACGCCGGCCTGTTCCCCGGCCTCCGGGCTCCGCGCGGACCCGCCTTCAACGAGGCCGACATCTCCGACAAGCCGGGCTGGCTCAAGGAGCACCCGCGCCTCCGGCCGGAACAGATCCGCAAGATCGACACGGTGTACCGCAAGCGGGCCCGGTCCGTCCAGGCGGTCGACGACCTGATCGGACGTCTCCAGGCGACGCTCAAGGCGACCGGCACCGACCGCGACACGTACCTGATCTTCTCGTCCGACAACGGGTTCCACCTGGGTGAGCACCGCTTGGCGCAGGGAAAGCAGACCGCCTTCGACACCGACATCAGGGTGCCGCTCATGGTGACCGGGCCGGGTGTGCCCGCCGGGTCCACCCACCGCGGGTTGACGCAGAACACCGATCTCTGCCCGACCTTCGAGGAACTCGGCGGCGTGCCCGTCCCCGCGTCGGTGGACGGCCGGTCCCTTGTCCCAGCCCTGAAGGGCGACCCGACGCCGAAGCGCGAGGCGGTGCTCATCGAACACCACGGCCCGAACAACCGGCCGGACGACCCCGACCGGCAGGGCCGCGCCGCCGGCAACCCGCCCAGCTACGAGGCCCTGCGCACGGCGGGCGAACTCTACGTCGAGTACGCCGACGGCCAGCGGGAGTACTACGCGCTCAAGAACGACCCGGCCGAACTCGACAACACCGCCGGTCAACTCTCCCCGCAGCGCCTCGAACGACTGCACAACATGCTCAACGACCTCCGCGGCTGCCGCGGCGGCGACTGCCGCACCTGACCCCATCAGCCGGTTCGGCGTACCCGTGCGGGCGCGGGTGGCGCTTGGTCGCCCGTCATCTCGGGCGCCTGCTGGACGAGAAGCGCTTCGGGGAGGTGCGTACCATCTTCACCGAAGACGCCTCGGTCAGCACGGCCAGCGGCGCTGTTCAGGGGATCGGCGCCCTCGTCGAGAAGGCTCGCAGGATCCGCCCGGCCGGTGTGTTCACCCAGAGCTTCATCACCAACCCCCTCATCGAGGTGGACGGCGACACCGCAACGATCGCCGCCAACCTGCTCGCCGCCTTCGTCGGCCAGCCCGAAGGGCGGGGACGACTCTTCGCCGAGCGCTACCACCTCCACGCCACGCGCACCCGGCAAGGATGGCGGATCTCACGGGTAGAGGGCGTACCTCTTTGGGAGGCCGCCCTACCCGAGGTCACCCCTTTCCACACGGACGTCCCCCGATCCGACGCGGACAGCGCGGCAGCTCGTTCTTAGAACAAGTGTTGTGAGCAACGCCACCCCTCGCCCCTAGGGCGGCGGCGATCATCCCTCCGGGGGGCAGGTGAGGTCGCGGGCCGGGAGGCGGCCGGTCAGCAGGTAGTCGTTGACGCGGTCGCGGACGCAGGTGTTGGGATATCCGCGCTGGTAGGGCGCATGGACATTGGCGTCCAATGTGATCATCCGGGTGCCGCGCAAGAGGCGGTGGACGATCTGGTTTCGCCGGTAGGTGGTCCGCGTGTCGCCAGTCGCGGCCACCATCAGCGCCGGCAGGTCCGCGCCGACCTTCGTCGGAGCCTCGGCGGGCCGCACCGGCCAGAAGGCGCAGGGGCCGATGTTGTGGGCGAGCGCTCCGAAGACCGGTGCGGTACGGCGGTGCTCCTGGACGTCGCGCCAGTAGCGCTCGGGGTCGCGGGGTGCGGCCACGTCCCCGCAGATGAGGGCGGCCTGGCCGCTGCCGTCACGCGAATCCGCACCGGTCAGCAGGTAGGCCAGCTCGTCGGCCAGGTCCGGGGTCGGCTGGGCGGGACGCCCTGCCGCCGCCTCCCGCAGCACCCGCACGGACTCGGCGAGGCCGGCGCGTGCCGGGTCCTCGTCGGTGCCGAGGTTGTCGACCAGCACGACCGGCAGCATCGAGGCGTCCAGCCGGTACGGGCCGATCGCGAGGGGTGCGCGGGCGGACGCCGCGAGGATGCGGTCCACCAGCCCGAGGACCTCGTCCCGGGTGTCTCCGAGGCCGTACTCGTCGTCGCGCTCGGCCGCCCATCCGGCCCAGTCGGCGAGCGCTCGTTCGTTGGCGTCCTCGGTGCCGGCCATCAGGCGCGGCCCCCAGCTGTAGGGGTCCTGCGAACTGTCCAGGAGGACGCGGTCGAGCCGGCCGGGGAACATCGTCGCGTACACCGAGCCGAGGTAGGTGCCGTAGGAAGCCCCGTTGTAGGACATCTTCCGCTCGCCGAGCGCTCCCCGGACGACGTCCATGTCGCGGGCGATGTTGCGGGTGCTGATGTGGGGCAGCAGGCTCGCGTTCGTCCGCGCGCACCGGTCCGCCAGGTCCTTGGCGAACCGCACCGACCTCTCGAACGAGCGGCGGGTCGCCCCCGGGCCCTTGATCCAGGTGGCGCTGGGCCAGCCGCAGTCGACGCCGGCGCTGCGTCCCAGCGACCGCGGGTCCATGCCGACCAGGTCGTAGCGCTGACCGGCCTTCCCCATCAACTGCCGCATGTACGGCGGCAGATCGATGGCCGGGCCGGGTCCGCCGCCGTTGAGGAGCATCGCGCCGAGCCGGGATGCGGTACCGGACGCCTCCAGACGCGAGATCGCGACGGTGATGGTGCGGCCGTCCGGGTCGGCGTAGTCCAGCGGCACGCTCACGTCCGCGCACCTGGCGCCGGCGTCGTCCAGCTCCTTGCCGACCTCGTCGCCCGGGCCCAGCGTGCACGCCTTCCAGTCGAGACGCTGCTGGTAGAACCGGCTGAGATCGCCCGTCGCGGCCTCGGCCGGAGCGGCGGCCGATGACGGCGACACCGCCCCCGCCACGGCGGCCGCGGCACCGGCCACCAGCACCGCCGCCCTTCGGGTCCTGTTCATGATCGCTCCGTTCATCGCGTATCGCACAGGGCGGTCTGGACGAGGTTCAGTTCGTCGTCGAACGCCTCCTTGGTCGAGGGGTTCTCGTTGAAGGCGACGGACACGCGGCGCCCGGACGGCGCGACGCCCGCGATCGCGGTGAAGCCGTCGATGTCACCGGCATGCCCCCACCAGGTTCCGCCGCAGCGCAGCGGTGTCCCGATCAGCCCGAGCCCGTACCGCGCGCCGTCCCAGACACGGTCAGGGTCCAGCGCGACGGTCTGCTTCATCTCCGCCAGCAGCCTCGGCGGCAGCAGGCGCCCGCCCAGCAGCGCGCCGAGGAACATGCTCACGTCCCGGGGGCTGGAGATCAGCGCGCCTCCGGTCCAGGCCACCGTGGTGTTCATCTCCGTGTAGTCGGCCCACTGGACGGTTCCGCCGTCTTCCCGCCGGACGTAACCGCGCGGGTGCGGGCCTCTGATCCGGACCTCGTCGCCGGGCCAGTAGGTGTCACGCAGCCGCAGCGGGGCGATGATCCGGCGCCGGATCTCGTCCTCCGCGCGGTGCCCGGTCACCTTCTCGATGATGAGTCCCGCGACGACGTAGTTGGTGGTGGAGTACTCCCAGTCCGACTGCGGCGCCGGCAGGGACAGGGCCCGCTCGACCAGTTCCTCGGGTTCGAAGTGGCGGAACCGGAACTCCTCGGTGGACTCGAAGGTGTCCATGTGGTCGGGAAGCCCGCTGGTGTGCCGCAGAAGGCTCCGCACCGTGATCTTCCGACCGTCGTAGCCGTTCCGGCCGATCAGGCCGGGCAGGTACCGGCTGACCGGCGCGTCCAGCGAGATCCGCCCCTCACCCGCGAGCGCGAGCACCGTCGTCGCGGTGAACGTCTTGGTGATGCTGCCGATCCGGCCCCGCAGGCCGGCTCCCATGGGCCGCCCGGTCCGCCGGTCGGCGAGCCCGGTCGCCGCCGTCCACGTCCCGCACCGCGGATCGTCCACCCGCACCGCCGCCCCGGTCAGCCCGTGAACGCCGGTGATGCGATCCAGCACCTGCCGGGTCGCCGCGCGGTCACCGCAGCCCTGCGTCCCCGTGGCCCGCGCGGGGACGGCGGCCGTTCCCCCGATCGCGGCCCCCGCCGCGACCAACGCGACCGTCCTGCGGACGCCGAGGCCCCATTTCGCGTCATTCTCGGTCATGGCAGTGAAACTAGGAGCCACCCAGGCCTTGGCGCACTGCGGTGATCACCCCGGAACGCCCTCGGGATGCCCGCACAGCACCCCTGGGGCCAACCCCACCATCCCCCCGAAACGGCCCAGCCCGCCCGAACCCGGCGGTGTTAGATGATTTCGCGTGGGGCGGGGAGATCTGAGGAGATCCCGCGAGCCGCGATGAGTTCTGCGGCGTCCGGCGGTCGTCCTGTCGAACCCGTTACCGAGGAGGACTTCTGGTGCGCAACGTGACCTATTCGATGAACGTCTCACTTGACGGCTACATCGCCGGCCCGGACGGCGGCCTCGACTGGGGGGCGCCCAGCGAGGAAGTCTTTCGCTCCTGGATCGACGAGATACGAGGAGTCGACGTCCACCTGCTGGGACGACGGCTGTACGAGACGATGCTGTACTGGGAGACCGCCGACCAGGATCCATCGCTCGACGACTCGAAGCTGGAGTGGGCCGGGCTCTGGAACCCGCTCCCCAAGGTGGTGTTCTCCACCACGCTGTCGGCGGTGCAGGGAACTGCCCGCCTGGCCTCCGGCGGCCTGGCGGAGGAGATCGAGCGGTTGCGGGCCGAACCGGGAGAGGGTGACATCGCGATCGGCGGCGCGACACTCGCCCACGAGGCGGCCGCGCTGGGTCTGATCGACGAGTACCGGACCAGGGTCTACCCGGTGATGGTCGGCGGTGGCATTCCGTTCTTCCCCCAACACGAGCGCCAGGTGGATCTCGAACTCGTCGAGACCCGCACCTTCAGCTCAGGCGTCGTCTACCTCCGCTACCGCGTGATGCGCGAGGCTGCGCCGTAGAACGCGGCCGCCGAACCGGCTCTGTCGGTGCGGGGCCCAGCCCGCGGATGGCGAAGTCGATCGCGGCGGCCAGCCGTTGCGGATCATGTCCTGCGCGTTCCCGAACGCGCAGTCCGAGCACTGTGGTGAACAGCAGTTCCACGGCGGCGTCGAGATCGAGGTCGGTGGGCAGTTCGCCGTGGCGACGCCCCTCATCCAGCAGCGACCGCAGTGCCGACCGGGTGACCTCGAAGGCCGCCTCGGTCCGCGCGCTGACCTCGGTGTCCGTGGTGCCCAGTTCGGTGGCGGTGTTCACCACCAGGCAGCCTGAGCCGGGCTCGGCGTCGGCGGTGCAGCCCACCAGCCACAGCAGCCAGTCCCGTAGGGCATCGCGGACCGGCTGACCGCCGGTCTCCAGCCGTTCCTTGGCTTGGGCGGACTCGGTGGCGCAGTAGTGGTCGAGGGCGCGCAGGAACAGCGTGTGCTTGTCCTCGAACGTCCGGTAGAGGCTGCTGGGCGTGAGGCGGAGTTCGGCGCCCAGGTCGCGGACCGAGGTGGCGTTGTAGCCGCGACGCCAGAACAGGCCGGTCGCCTGGGCTACCGCCTCCCGCTCGTCGAACTGCCGAGGTCGTGCCATGCGCCGACCCTAACCGATTTGTGGAGCGATCGCTCCCGTATTAGAGTCCGGCATCGTATGGGAGCGATCGCTCCCAAATCGGACTCAAGGAGGCGGACGTGACGACCACCGAGCAGGCCGCCCGGGCCGTCCGGCAGGAGCCGGAACCACGCCGCCGGGCGGCGGTGGCGGCCGTGGCGCTGGGCACGTTCCTGCTGGTCACCGCCGAACAACTGCCCATCGGACTGCTCACCGACGTGGGTTCGGCGCTGCGGGTGTCCGAAGGCACCGCCGGACTGATGGTGACCGTGCCCAGCCTCGTCGCGGCGATCGCCGCCCCGGTGGTCCCGGCACTGGTGGGCGGGCTGGACCGGCGGCTGCTGCTCCTCGGCCTGATGGGATTGATGACGCTCGCCAACCTGGCCTCCGCACTGGCGCCGAACTTCGCCATGCTGGTGTCGTCCCGAGTACTGGTCGGGGTGGCGATCGGCGGGTTCTGGGCGGTCGCCGGCGGGCTGGCGGTCCGGCTGGTGGACGAGACGCACGTGCCGCGCGCAACCGCGATCATCTTCGGCGGGGTCGGCGCGGCGAACGTGTTCGGTGTGCCGATCGGCACGGTGATCGGCGGGCTGACCGGGTGGCGGATCGCGTTCACGACGCTCAGCGCGCTGGCGCTGGTCGCGCTGGCCGCACTGCTGACGGTGCTGCCGCCGCTGGCCGCCTCCCAGGTGATGAGCCCGCGGCTGCTGGCCCGGCAGCTGCGAAACCCCGGCGTACGGGTCGGCATCCTGGCCACCTTCCTCCTGGTGACCGGTCATTTCGTGGCCTACACCTTCGTCAGCCCCGCCCTGCAGCGGCTGACCGGGATCGACGCGCGGATGGTCGGGCCGCTGCTGTTCGGGTTCGGCATCGCGGGCATGGTCGGCAACTTCGCCGCAGGTGCGGCACTGGCCCGCCGGACGCACCGCACTGTGCAGGTGATCACCCTGACCCTGGCCGTCGCGATGCCCCTGTTCCTGCTGCTGGGCCGAGGCGCGATCGGCGGCATCGCGCTGCTGATCGTGTGGGGCCTGGCCTTCGGTGGAGTATCGGTCGGACTGCAGACCTGGATGATCAAGGCGGCACCGCACGCGGTGGAGGCGGCCTCCGCGCTGTGGGTGGCGGTGTTCAACCTGTCGATCGGCCTGGGCGCGCTGGTCGGCGGCGTCATCCTCGACTCGCTCGGCCTGCCGAGCGTGCTGTGGATCGGCGGCGCCGCCGCTCTGGGCGCGGCACTGGCGGTGTGGACCGCACGGGGCAACGCCGACCTGCGGTGACCGGGACCGCAGTCGGAGCCGACGCCGAGAAGCATCCTGCGAGCGCCACGACAGGCGCGACCTGAGGCTGCTCGCTAGAGATCGCCAGAGCGGACGGTCTGAATGAACACGGCCCACTCACGGAGTGTGAAGTCGAGGATGGGGCCGGTGCCGCCCTGCTTGGTGTCCCGGACGCCGATGGTGCCGAGCGAACCACGTCCGACCTCGACGCATTCGGAATCCGGGTTGCTGTGGCTGGACTTGCGCCAACTGCTGTAGCGGGGGGTCATGTTTCGCCTGCCTGTTCACTCAATCGGTCGGCCGTGTCCGCCAATAGAGAAATGCTCTCCAGCGCGGGCAAAGTAGCTTTCCGGAGTCGGTCGAAGTACCGCTCATACTCTGCCACCTCATGGGGCTCGGTGTGAACGAGGCAGGTGTTGGCGTTCTCTACCACGACCAGCACAGGGTCGGTTGGGTCCGGGAATGTGTAGAGCATGAAGCCGGATGGCGGCAGGCGGCCTGGTGCGAGGCGCGCTTCAAGGGGCAGGATCAGGATGGTGAAGCGCGGCTCGCGGGTGAGTATCTCCACCATGTGGCGCAGTTGTGCTGCCATGGCATGTGGGGGGACAGGCAAGCGCTTCAGCACGAACTCGTCCAGAATGATCTCCCCGATTGGTCCTCCCCGCCGGAAGACTCGCTGCTGCCGCTGCAGCCGTGCCTCTAGGCTGCGCTGAGGCACGTAGCTCAGTTCAGATCCTTCGGCGAGGTCCATTTCGACGAGCGCATGCATAAAGCCAGGGGCCTGCACGAGACCGGGAATCGACATCTGGTTGTAGCCACGGATAGTGGCGGCACCCGACTCGATGTCGGCGTACATGCGTTGCCTGGCGCCCATGGCGTCGCCGTAGGAGTCCCACCAGCCGCGGTCGGCGGCGTCGCAGGCGATCTTGAAGATGTCGTCGAACTTCTCGCCGGTGACGCCGAGGATCTTCATGATCTTCACGATGTCGCCGATGTCGGGGCGGCAGCGGGCGTTCTCCAGTTTCGAGACAGTCATGCGGGAGCGGTAGATGCGCTGCGCCAGCTCGTCGGCGGTCATGCCGTTCTGCTCGCGGAGGGTCCGCAGCTCGGTGGCGAGGCGGCGTCGGCGGACGAACGGGCTGGTCACCGGGAACCTCCAGGGTCGGACCGGCGGTCGGGGGCCGCTGACACGGGGGAGCCAGCGCATCCACTCTGTGTTATCACGCGATCTCTGAGCGTGTCATCGATAGCCACGCCGTTCGAACATGGCGAACGAGCTCGGCTGTTCGTCTCGGTGGCGTTTGGGAAACGAACACGCGCCTGCCCGAACAGTTCGATTCGTTTACGTAAACGGGCCGAACGTTCCCGGTGGACGCGTGCCGAGGCGTTCAGGGGTCCGTCGACCTGGCCGTTCCTCGCAACGGAGCGGCGCGGTTACTGAAGATGGAACGGCCGATGACACAGCGCACCGAGAGGTGATCAATGCTGCTCGCCGTTCCCGTCCCCGCCGAACACGAGTCCCCGATGTACTGGCGGCGCGAGTTCCGGGGCAGGCCGGACCAGATCCGGTTCGTCCGGTCGTTCGCCGCTCACCTGCTGGCCGCCTTCCCGGCCCTGGACGATGTCCTCCTCGTCCTGGACGAACTGGCCGTCAACGCCATCCAGCACACCCGCTCGGGCGAGGAAGGCGGCCGGTTCACCGTCGATATCAGCATGGACGTGGCCGGTGTCATCCTCTACGTCACCGATCAGGGTGGCTCTGACGAGCCTCGCGTCCGGAGCCTCGCCGAGCTGGCGGAAGGCGGCCGGGGCCTCCTCGCCGTCGACGCCCTCGCCGTCACCTGGTCCTGCACGGGCTCTTCGAAAGGCCGCACCATCCGCGCCACCTTCCCGGCGCGGCCTCATGCCGAGATCTAAGTTCTAGGTGTTCGAGGGGGCCTCGGGCTTGGCGGACGGCGGGCCGTACGACAAGGAGGGCGGGGCGGATCGTTGTGATCCGTCCCGCCCTCGGCTGGGGTCCCGGCGCCGTCAGTGACGCCGGGAGGAGTTCATCAGCGAAGACCGAGCCGCGAGGCCCGGTCGGGCCAGTGACCGTAGTCCCGTGCTCCGACGAACAGGTAGCCGGACACCGAGGTGTCGGTCAGCGGGCCGTTCCCGCCGATGCCGGTCTTCGTGAGATCCCCGTCGACCGTTTCCATCAGCCGCTGGAAGCTCTCCGGCGCCATGTCCTTGGAGCTGGAGAGACGGACCACGGCCGCGAATCCGGAAGCGACCGGCCGGTAGATGGTGCTGCTCAAGACTGCCGGCTCGACCTTGTCGATCGCGGTGGTCAGCATGTACTTCTCGATCGCCATGAACTGGGGATCGGCTTCGGGACTGCCGGGGCAGCCGGGTGCCTGGAGGCGATGGACGTCGACCCAGATGACGGCGTAGACGTCTTCCGAGTCCTTCAAGGATTCCAGGGCCCGCGTCAGGGCTTCGGTGCCGGGCAGGTTCGCCAGCATCTTCGCGTCCTGCGCGCAGACCTCGGCGTAGGTCGGCGGCCGGCTCTCGGTCCTTCCGAGACCGCAGCCGCTTGCGAGCAGTGCCAGCAGCGCCAGGAGCAGCGCGATGGCCCCGCGTCGTTTGGTAGGCACGTTGGATCCTCCGAGTCTTTTTTGCGGACCGCTCTTTTCGGCGGTCGTTCTCAGAGGACCGTCGCTGGTCGGCGCCGATCGGCAACGCGCCGCCCGTACCCGCGTAGTGACATCGCGGACGCGGTACGTGGTGCACATCGGCTGCGCATGCCGGACGGCCCGCCGTCCGCAAAGCCCGCCGCCCCCTCGCACACCTATAACGGGATCCTTCTCAAACACGCACTGAACGGCGGTTATTCGCTGGCTTTCGGGTGCGGGAGACTTCTAGAATCGCGGGCCATGTCGTCCCATCGTCGCGAGCGACAACGTGAGCTCACACCGAACAGCTGGTCGAGCCCACCTTCGCGACGGAGAAACGATGACCGCACCGCCCCTCGACGTCCGCTATTTCGCAGACGCGCTGCCCGATGCCGATACTGATCTGACCTTCCTCCTCACCGAGGTGGCCTGGGACGACCGTATGCGTGCGCGCCGAACCGCCAGTTTCGGCGTACCGTACAACTACTCCGGCCAGCACTACGAAGCCATGGAGATGCCACCGCGGATCACGGCGATCGCGGCACGTGTCGGCGAGTTCGCCGGCCACCCTTTCAACAACTGCCTGGCCAACCGCTACGAGACCGGCGACAACACCATGGGCTTCCACCAGGATTCCTACGAGGGCCTGGCTCCGTCCAATACGATCGCGATCGTCTCCCTCGGCGCGACCCGCCCTCTGGTGTTCCGCAGCATCGACCGGAGCCGGCACACGGAACTCGCGCTTGAGCACGGATCATTGCTGCTGATGACGCAGACGACCCAGCGCACCTGGACCCACGGTGTCCCCCGCACCAGTGCCGCCGGGTGCCGCATCAGCCTCACGTTCCGTCGTTTCAGTAAAAGGCCCACGGAACCTTTGAAGTAAATCCCGACTCCCACAGGGCCCGGCGACGCCGGGCCCTCACCCGTGTCGGCTACAGCGGTCGGGTGGTGGGCTCGGACATCTCGCCGTGGACGAGGGCTTCTCCGAGCGCGGTGATGGTGTGGAAAACGTTGCGTCCGCGGCGCTCGCTGGTGATGAGGCCTGCGTCGCGTAGGACGGCGGTTTGCTGGCTGGCGGTGGGCAGGGGGAGGTCTGCGCGGTCGGCGAGTTGGCCGGTGCTGCAGGCGCCCACCGCGATGACCTGGAGTACTTGGGAGCGTGTGCGGCCCAGGAGTGCGGCCAGGGCCTGGCCGCGTGATGCCTCGTGCGGGGCGGCCTGCTCGTACCGGTGCGGGATGGGATAGGTCAGCACGGGCGGCAGCGCCGGGTCCAGCATGGTGACCGGGGCACCCCAGCAGAAGAAGGCCGGCTGGAGGATCAGACCACGCCCGTCCAGGACGATGTCATGGTGGGCAGGGTAATCCAGTTCCAGGACAGGGAAACTCCAGCGGGCCGAGGGATGCAGGCCTGCCAGGACGCCTGGCCAGCCGCCCTCGGCGAGGGCTTTGCGGCGCTTCGCGAGGTCGCCGTCGACCTGTGCCCGGACGCGCGGCCAGCAGTGTTGCAGGCATGAGGTGAAGTAATCGGCGGCGGCGGTCGCCACGCGGTCGAGCGCGTTGTCCCGCCCGTCGGCTAGCAGGCGGGTCCAGCCTGGTATGGGGCGACCAGGGTGGCGAGTGCCCAGCTCGATGACATCGGCTCGCAGCCGGGAGCGTGGGGTGCGCCGCAGGGCTTCGAGCGCGTCCTCAAGGGTTCCGGTCTGGTTGGCCGGGGTGAGGAAGTCGGCGGAATAGCCGGTCGGGGGAGCCAGATCGGTCAGCATGTGCGCGGAGGCGGGGACCCGTGGGCGGACGTCGCGCTTCCAGGCTCCGAACACCGTGTGTCCTTCGGGCCGGCGCAGCCTGTGCAGGCTGAGCAGCACCTCCCAGAGAGCGTCCGGGCCCGGAGCGAGTTCGATCCGCCGCAGGTCCTCGCCTGTGAAATGAATCCTCAGCATCGCCTTTTCCCTGGTAAGCCGTGCCGTGGTGCCTGAAATCGCGGGGTGTGGAAGTCACTTTTCCACCGTGGTGGAAAGGTCTTCCAATCGGGACTCCAGCACTTGAGACTCGCCGTCTGCCAGAGAGGTTCGGAACGAGGCGCAGGGTGGACGAGCTGGATGGGAATCCCGGGGAGGCGTCTGCCCCGGCGGGCGAACCCGAGCCGGAGGACGACCGGGGGTCACCGGAGGGCTCTGCACCGTCCCCGCTCAGGGAATCCGACCCTGAGTCGGACCCTCGCATAGCCGCGGCGGCCCGGCGACCGCCTCATATCGCCGACATCCTCGCCCAGCAGTCGCGAGACGACCGCGGTGTGGACGGACGAGGCCAGGTCCCCTACGGCGAGGCCGCGCTGCGCGGGGGGACGGTCAAGCTCCCGTCCACGGTCAACCCGCTCACCGGGCAGCGGGCGGCCAGTGCGGCGGCGAGCGGAGCCACCGGCCCCGATACTCCGGAGCAGGCGCCCGAGAACGGCGAGAATTCCTCGGGCGGAATCAAGAAAATGGCGACCGATGCCGCCAAGAACGCCGCCATAAATGCCGCCAAGAACGCCGCCGAGGAAGTCGCCGGCAGGTACGGCCTGTCGATGCCGGAAGGCGATACCCGAGGCGAGAAGATCGCTCATGGCGCGGGCCAGGGTGCCAACTTCGCTCTTGGCCGCTACCTCGACCGGTACGCGCCCGGAGTCTTCGACAAGGTCATGAGCAACAGGTTCGGCCGCTGGTTCGTGATGCGGAGGCTCAAGGGGTCTCCCGTCGGGCGGTTCGCGCCGGACTCGTTCTGGGAGGGTTTCCAGGCCAGGTACACCAAAGGCGACAAGAAGAAGGACAAGGCCAGCGGTTCGGGGTCAGGCAAAGAGAACGAGCGCGGGAAGCTCAAGATGGCGCTGGCCGTCGCCCTGCCGATCCTCATCCCGTTCCTGTGCATCGTGCTGATCGCCGCAATGATTCTGGGCGTCAACGTCGATGACGACGACCCGGAGTCGCAGCCGGGGACGGCCTCGGACCAGAAAGTCGCCGAGTACTTCCCCGGGAACTGGCAGCGGATTCTGAAGCAGGCGTCGGAGCAGACGTCGGGCAGTGCGCAGGACTACTCCGAAGTGCCTTGGACCATTCTGGCGGGTCTGGCCAAGGCGCAGACCGACTTCGCCCGCTACAGCCCGTACGACAACGTCGACCGTGATCCAGGGCGCACGGCGAAGGAGGTTCCCGGCGGGGGCGGCCCCGGCGACGGCGGCGGCACGAACACCGACGTCAGCAACACCGTCGGCGCCGGCCCGGGACCCGTCCAGGGGGTCACCGGGCCCGGCTCGGCAGCCACGGTGCCCGGCACCGGCAGCGATCACGTCGCGCCGCCGGAGGGCGATCTCAGCCACCAGCTCGGCTGGTTCCTGTGGGCACTGCGCATGCAGGAATCGGGCGGCAACTACACCAGGAATGCCGGGACGAGCCAGAGCAGCGCCTGCGGCGCCTACCAGTACATAACGAGTACCTGGAACAACTATGCGGGCTACCGGAGGGCATGCCAAGCCCCGCCGAGCGTGCAGGACCGCCGGGCCAAAAGGGACGTCCTCGCCAACTGGAACAGGTTCCACAATTGGCAGAAGGTCGCGGTCGAGCACTTCACCGGCAGCTGGGGAGATTCGCCGGAGAGATGGCACCAGTGCCCGGCGGCATGCAGCTTCAATCCGACGGCCTGGAAATATGCGGACGGCGTGATGTCGAAGATGCGGGCCGCGGCAAGGGACCACCCGGCCGGCGGAAACCCGGGTGGCGGCAGTCCGGGTGGCGGCAGTCCGGGCGCCGTGCAGCCCGCGTCGTTCCGCGTCCCGCCCCGCCGGTCCCGTAGTCGGCGCCCGGCGTTCCGCGCGGACGCCAGTTCGTCAGGGGCAGGGAGCACGGGCCTGTATGCGGGCGGTTGCGACGTCGCCGACCCGGACCCCGACATCGGCGGCAAGGACGACCAGGGCTCCGGGCCGTACCTGCTCACCCCCGCGGCGTCGGGCCAGATGCGGATGCACGGCCTCGATCCGCAGAACCCCTGCCAGTCCTCCTACTTCGTTGCCTTCGAGCTCGTCAAGGCGGCGGAGAAGGTGCACAGCGACCCGAAGAGCCCCAAGTGGAAGGCCGACGGCGACGCCAAGGACCAGGCCGACGCCCGCAAGTACTGGAGCAAGGTCATCGAGACCTCCGGGATCTTCATGGACCGCAGCCCCGACCCCGGCGCTCCGTGCGCGGTCCCCCCACCGGACGATCCCAGCAAACCGTGGCCCGTCAGCTTCAAGATCATTTCGATCTGGCGCTGCGAGGCCACCCGCCTCCAGGACCTTTATCTGGTCAGCGGTGGCTCCTACGACCAGAAGGGCCAGTTCGGCTACACCGTCGAGAGCGACCGGGCCACCGCCACCGGGATCCTCGTCAACGAGGCCCTGTCGGTCAGCTATGGGGCAGGCAAATGGAAGACCGACAAGTGCGACGACTCCAAAGACGATCGCGAAGGCGTCTTCCCGATGACCAAGAAGGAGGCAGAGGACGCCGGCGTCAAGAACCGGTGCGATGTGGAAAAGAACATCGCCGGCGCCGCCAATCTGGTGCTGTCCGTCGAGAAGGTCCCGCCCCGGGAGCGCCCGCACGACCTCGGCGTCTTCCAGCCGATGGTCGGCGGCTGGCAGAAGATCAGCGTCGCCATGGGCAACGACCTCGGGCTCTTCTCCGAAGTCGGGCCCGCGCAGGAGGACTACACCGCCTCGGACGCGTGCACCGCGGTGATGAGGCGGTTCCTGGAGACGATGGCACCGCACGCCACGGACTTCGCCACGTTGCAGGGCCCGCCGGACACCCAGGCCCTGCACACGACCTGGGAGCCGAGACTGGAAGCCCTGGAGGCGGCCAACGGCATCACTGATCCGGTCCACGACAAGGCCTGCGTGGTCGGCTCCTGGTCGGCCGGATACAACGCAACACTCTCCCGGATCGCCGCGGACCTGGCCGGCCCCAGCGGTGCTGCCAACCTCACTGGCCTGGCCGACTTCTACAAGGCCAAGGAGAAGGCCAATCAACGGACCGACCCGGTGTCCGGCCGGGACAGCCTGGTGATCCCGCGGCTGGCGCCACGCCCGCTGAAGGAGATCACCGTGCCGGTCGGCTCCCAGGACAGCGACGCCTGGTCGCGGCTCGGCACCTCCGACGGTGTGACCCTCCCCCTGCAGCAGGTCGCCGTCGAATACGCCTGGTTCTTCGGCGGCGTCATTCCTCCGTTCAACAGTGCCGGCAAGAGCCCGTCAGGCACACCGCTCACCGGGGGGTCGCCGGTGCTCCAGGGCGGTGACGGGTCCGCCGCCAGAGTCATCAGTGTGGCCAAATCGCTGATCGGGACAGGGGACAGAGGCGGCCGCGACAACAACCTCAACCAGTACAACCAGTACAACAAGGAACCCTGGTGCGCCGACTTCGTGAGCTGGGTGGTCGACAAAGCCGGCGCTACGAAGGCGTACTGGAACAGCCCGACCGGGACACCGGCCCACCGGTGGTCGGGCGTCTGGCAGTGGCGGGCCGCGGGCCGGACCGTGCCTGTCAGCGAGGCACGACCGGGGGACCTGGCCATCTACGGAGACAACGCCCACATCAACATCGTGGTCCGCAACCTCGGCCAGGGCAGGCTCAGCACGATCGGAGGAAACCAGGGACCCCTCGTGGAATCAGAAGTCCGAACAACCGCCACAGCGGTGCTGCGCCCCAACTTCAACATCTCGTAAGCGCCGGCTCACCCGCGTGAGCTCTGCTGTTCCGTCCGGAACGTCCGCCGGTAGGCCAGCGGTGACACCCCGATCGCCGCATGGAGGTGCTGGCGCAGGGACGTGCCCGTGGCGAAGCCCACCTGGCCGGCGATCTCGTCGACCGGGAGCTCGCTGGATTCGAGGAGGTGGCGGGCGCGGGCCACGCGCTGCTGGACGATCCAGCGGCCCGGGCTCATGCCGACCTCGTCGTTGAAGCGGCGGGCGAAGGTGCGCAGGCTCATCCGCGCGTGCTGCGCGAGATCCGCCAGGACGAGTGGTTCATGCAGGCGTTCGAGCGCCCACTGCCGGGTGGCCGCCGTGCCGTCCCGCGCCGTCCTGGGGACCGGTTGCTCGATGTACTGGGCCTGGCCGCCCTCCCGCCACGGCGGCACCACGCACCGGCGTGCCGCCCGGTTGGCGACCTTGCTGCCGTGGTCCTTGCGCACCAGGTGCAGGCACACGTCGATGCCGGAGGCGGCGCCGGCCGAGGTGAGGATGTCGCCGTCGTCGACGAACAGCACGTCCGGGTCCAGGTCGACCTTCGGGAAGAGGCTCCGGAACCGCTCGGCCGTCTGCCAGTGCGTGGTGGCCGGGCGGCCGTCCAGCAGACCGGCGGCGGCGAGCACGAACGCGCCGGTGCAGATGGACACGAGCCGGGTGCCGGGCCTGATCAGCGCGAGCGCCGCCGCGATCGGTTCCGGCAGCCCGGGCGTGACGAGCTCGGCCACGCCGGGGGACGGGCCGAACGACGCGATCACCACGGTGTCGGCGGTGCGCAGCGCCTCGGGGCCGTGGTCGACGGTGATGGCGAAGTCGGCGGTCGTGCGCACCGGCCGGCCGTCGACGGTGCAGGTCAGGACCTCGTACAGGCCATCGGTCGCACCGAAGATCCGGCTCGGTATGCCGAGCTCGAACGGATACACCCCGTCCAGGGCGAGGACGGCCACGCGGTGCGCGGATGCCATGGCACGACTCCATCGGAGAGCGGTCGGTCGATGGCAGGATCCCATCGAATAATGACCATCATGCCATTGCTGGGATCGTGCGTCCCCAAGAGGCTGAGAGCATGAATGAGAACAGCGGGAACGGCGCCGCCATGCGCGCCGTCAGCCAGGACGTCTTCGGCGACCCGGAGGTGCTGAAGGAGGTCGAACGGCCGCGGCCCGTGCCCGGCATGAGCGAGATCGTCGTCCGCGTCCATGCGGCGGGGGTCAACCCGACCGACTGGAAGCACCGCGCGGGCCTTCCATGGCTGCGCGAACCCGTCCCGGTCCTCGGCTGGGACGTCTCCGGGGTCGTGGAGGAGGTCGGCCGCGGGGTCACCCTGTTCAAGCCGGGCGACGAGGTGTTCGGCATGCTGCCCTACCCGCACGGCGCGGGCGCGTACGCCGAGTACGCCAAGGCCACCGCCCGGTCCTTCGCCCGCAAGCCGTCCAACATCGACCATGTGCAGGCCGCCGCGCTGCCCCTCGCCGCGCTCACCGCGTACCAGGCACTGGTGGACACCGCCGACATCCGGCAGGGCCGGCGGGTCCTGATCCATGCCGCCGCCGGTGGAGTCGGCCACCTGGCCGTGCAGATCGCCAAGGCGCGCGGCGCGCATGTCATCGGCACGGCCAGCGCCGGAAAGCACGAACTGCTACGCGAGCTGGGCGCCGACGAGCTGATCGACTACCGGACCACGGACTTCACCGAAGCGGCCGGAGACGTCGACGTGGTCTTGGACGCCCTCTCCGGCGACGTCCGCACCCGCTCCCTGGACGTCCTGCGCAAGGGCGGCACGCTGGTCTCGATCCTGCCGCACGACAGCGACGCCGACACGAAGAAGGCCGCCGAACTGGGCGTTCGGCTGGAAGGCATGCTCGTCGAGGCCGACCACGCGGGCATGCGCGCCATCGCCGAACTCGCCCAGGAGGGCAGGCTCCGCGCCCACATCGACGCGACCTACCCGCTCGCCGAAGCCGCCAAGGCCCACACCCACGGGGAGACCGGCCGCACCACGGGAAAGATCGCCCTCGTCGTGCGGTGACGGTCTGGACGTAGGGCCGACGGGCCTCGTGTTAGGCTCCGCTCCGACCTCTCACCGTTGGGCTCATGCCTCGCCAACCAGCTTCCACGGGTCCCGATGGCCCGGGGGAAGGTGGGAGTCGCACACCACTGCCTGTCCCATGCCGCGTTCACGCTGCGGGCGGGCAGAGTCGCGTGCCGCGCGACCGGGTTGTGGGCTCTTGGGCGTGCGTACGGCGTGCCCGGTTCTCAGGCCGGTCGGCGCGCACCGGAGAGGTCCCCGGAATGCCGCACGTCTCATCCGCCGAGCCACCGGTCACGCAACGGCCGTGGCCGGTCCTCGGCATCCTCAGCATCGGCTTCTTCATGTCGCTGCTGGACGGAACCATCGTCAACATCGCCGTACCGGCGCTCATCCACGGCCTCGGCGCGTCGTACGACCAGGTGCTCTGGGTCGTGGACGCCTACCTGCTCGTCTTCTCCGTGCTGCTGATCAGCACGGGACGCCTCGGCGACATCTTCGGATACCGGCGCCTCTACCTGATCGGCATCTCCCTCTTCACCGTCGCCTCGGCGCTGTGCGGCCTCGCCGGCTCTCCGGGCCGGCTGCTCGCCGCGCGGGTGCTCCAGGGACTGGGCGGAGCGCTCCTGTTCCCCCAGGTGATCTCCTCGATCCTGACGATCTTCCCGCCGCGGCTGCGCGGCCGGGCCTTCGGGGTCTTCGGGGCGATCGTCGGATTCGCGCCGATCGTGGGCCCGATCGCGGGTGGTTTCGTGCTCGCCCACCTCGGCTGGCGCTGGATCTTCTTCATCAACGTTCCCGTCGGCGTGGTCACCGCGGTGCTGACCCTGCGCTACGTCCCGGCCATGCGCACCGGCCGCACCCACCGGCTCGACCTGACCGGTGTGGCCCTCGCCACCGCGGGAGTGGCCGGCATCGTCTTCGGACTCATCGAGGGGGAGCGCTACGGCTGGGGGACGATCGCCGGGCCGATCAGCATCGCCTCGGTCATCGTCGCGGGCTTCGTGCTGCTGGGACTGTTCGTCGTCTGGCAGCACGCGCAGCGCGGCGAACCGCTGATGCCGCTGAGCCTGTTCGCCGGACGCGCCTTCGCGGTCGGCAACTGGGTCGGCTTCGTCTTCCAGCTGGGCATGATCGGCATCGCGTTCGTGCTCGTCCTCTATCTGCAGATGGCGCGTGGATACTCGCCCCTGCAGACCGGGCTGGTCATGCTGCCCGGCGCCGTCCTCACCGCGATCGGCTCGGCCTATGCCGGACGGCTGTCCGACAAGATCGGCGGAAGGTTCGTCCTCATGGCGGGCATGACGCTGCTCGCCGCCGGTCTCCTGGTCCTCGCCCTGATGGCGGGTCCGGACAGCGGTGCCGGGCACCTGCTGCCCGGCCTGATCATCATCGGCGTCGCCAGCGGCGCGACCTTCGCGCCCCTGCAGCAGGCCACGATGGACGGCGTCGATCCCCGGCTCGCCGGCGCCGCGTCCGGGGTCTCCGGCACCACCCGGCAGATCGGCGGAGTCCTCGGCACGGCCGTCCTCGGCGCCGTTCTGTCCACCCGCCTCAGCTCGGCTCTTCACGATGAGGCGGTCGGGCGGGCGTCTCGGCTACCGGCGGATCTGCGCACCGAGTTCATCGAGAACACCGCCGCCGGCGCGCAGCGGTTCAGTCCGCCCGCACCACCGGACGGCCTGACGCCCGCGAACACCGCCCTGTTCGAACGCCTCGGCAAGGAGGCGTTCGCCGCCGGTTTCGCCGACGCCATGCACATCACCCTGCTGGCGTCCGCGGCGGTCCTCGTCCTCGCCGCCCTGTGCTGCCTCTTGTTCAGAACGCCCCGGAAGGACGCCGCTCCACAGGCCGGCGCCGTCCCCGAAGCCGAGATCACACCGCACGACTGACGTCGGCAGGCGGGTGCGGTGCACGCCGCGCCCGCCCGGACGCCTCTCGACAAAATAGGTAGACCGGTCTATTTTTTCTCCATGGATGACCTGGAGAACGAGATGGCCGTGCGTGACCGGCCCGACTGCCTGGTGGTCGGGGCGACGGGGTTCATCGGACGGTGGCTGGTGGCCGAGTTGCTCACGCGCGGGCAGGCGGTCGCGGTGACCGTCCGTGGAGGGGGCGTGCGCGGTGGTGAGCTGCGGTCCTGGCTGCGTGAGCATGACGTCGACGACACGAGGCTCACCGTCGTCGACGCCGACATCACCCGACCCGATCTCGCGCTGAGCGCGTCCGACCGCGAGCGGCTGGAGGACGTGCGGGACGTGTTCAACGCCGCCGCGCTGTACCGGTTCGGGTTGGAGCGTGAGGAGGCCCGGCGGGCGAACGTCGATGGTGCGCTGAACGTCCTGCACTGGGCGGGCGGGCTTCCGCGGCTGCGGCGGCTCGTCCACGTTTCGGGATATCGAGTCGGAGCGGACGGCGCGCTCACCTACCCCCTGCCCGAGGCCGAATCGAACGTGCTCTACCGGAAGTACGGCGTCTACGAGGCGTCCAAGCGCGAAGGGGACGCGGCGGTGCGGACCGCCGCCGCGGAGGCGGGGGTCCCGCTCACCGTCGTCAATCCGGCCGGTGTGATCGGCCACTCGGTCACCGGTGAGGCCGGGCAGTACATCGGGCCGGCCGAGATGGTGAAGAACCTCTGGGCGGGGCGGCTGCCCGCGCTCGCCGGGACGCGCCGCACGTTCGTTCCCGTGGTCACGATCGATCACCTCGCCCGGTTCATGGCCGCCGTGCCCGATCACGACGAGGGGGCGTACGAGGCCCACTGGGTTCTGGACGACGCCACCCCGGAGCTACCGGAGATGATCGGCCTGGTCGCGCGGCATCTCGGTCTGCGCGCACCCCGTGCCATCCTGCCGGTCGGCCTGGTGCGGCGGCTGCCGCGCGCGGTCACCGGTGTCGAGCCCGAGACGCTGACCTTCCTGTCCGAAGACCGTTATGACACGGCCTCTGCCGACACCCTGGGGCTGAAGCATCCACCCGTGGAGGACGCACTCCGCCGCTGGGCCGACCGGCTCGTCGCGGAACGGTTCGGCGCGTCACGGCCGACCCTGCCGGGCGGGTTCCACCTGGTCGGGAACACCCGGACCTACCTCGCAGGGAACCGCCGCTCTCCGAGCTACGTGCTGCTTCACGGACTGCCGTTCAACGCCGAGACCTGGCGGGACGTCGTGGCCGAACTGGACGCGCCCGCGCTGGTGGCGGACATGCCCGGCCTCGGCCGGTCCGCCCGTTCCGCCGGCGACGCCACCGAGTGGCTCGCCGATCTGATGGCTCCCGTCGACTCGCGGCCGGTGCTCGTCGGGCACTCGGCAGGTACGGCGCCCGTACTGCGCTATGCGCACGCCCACCCCGAACGGGTCGCCGGACTGGTCCTCGTCTCGCCCTACTTCCTGCAGCGGCGGCCCCGATGGCACATGCGCACTCCGGCGTTCCTCGCCCCCATGCTCCGGACGGCCTCGGCTCGGCGGCTCGGCCGAGCGCTCCTCGGCTCCCGAGACCAAGCGATGGACGACTTGGTCGCCGATCTGCGGCGGCCCGGTGTCGCATGGCGGACGGCCCGATGGCTGGGCAAGGCCCAACGCCGGACGGAGCGCGACGAGCTACGGGCGCTCGTGGACGACTGCCCGGTGCCGGTGCACATCGTCGCGGGCGAGTTCGATCCGCTCGTCGGCGACCCCGTCGGCGTGCCCGTCACGGTCGTCCCAGGGGCGGGGCACAATCCGCAGGTCACACATCCCGCCCAGGTGGCCGCGGCGGCCGGGTAGCCGTTCAGGTCACCGGGGGACGGCCCGTCAGGCGGGTCGTCAGGGAGGCGGCCGTGGTGCGCACCTGGTCCGCGATGGTCGGCCACGTGCCTTCCTCGTGGTCGTCGCGGCGGAAGGTGACGGTGATGGCGGCGGTGGGGTGGCCGGTGTGGTCGAAGGCGCAGGCGGCGATGCTGGCGAAGCCCTCGGTGATGTGGCCGTCCTCCATCGACCAGCCCCGGCGGGCGTCGTCGGACAGGACGCGGCGCAGGTCGCGCAGCGAGGCCGGGCCAAGGCCCGTGCGGTCGACGAAACGTCCGGGGAACAGGGCGCGCACCTGGGCGGGAGGCAGGTGGGCCAGCATCGAGCGGCCGCTCGCGGTCAGCTGGGCGGGCATGCGGACGCCCACGTCGGTGACCAGGGTGGCATGCCGGGGCGGCTGCTCCTTCAGCAGGTAGAGCGTTTCGGCGCCGTGCAGGATGCCCAGTTGGGCCGTCTCGCCGACGCGGTCGACCAGGCGGCGGAGCAGCGGGCGGGCCAGGCGTTCCAGAGGTTCGTGGCGGAGGTAGGCGGAGCCTGTTTCGAAGGCCGCCACGCCGAGGCCCCAGCGGCCTTCCTCCGGGATGTAGGTGACGAAGCCGTCCTCGGCCATCGCCGTCAGGAGGTGGTACGTGCTGGAGCGGGGGAGTTCCAGGGCGCGCGCGATCGCCGAGGCGGGCAACGGGCCGGGCGCGCCCGCCAGGAGGCGCAGTACGGCCAGGGCGCGGCGGGCGGCGGGGACCTGGCTCATGCTCCGATTGTCTCGTATGTGAGACAGAGCATGCCGTCCGGGGCTGGGCCCGGGCCCTCGGGCGCGTTCCAATGGTGGGTATGGGATTTGGTATGGCGGTCGTTGAGGTCGGACCGGAACCGCTGGCCTTCGAGCAGGTCGTCGCGGTGGCCAGGGACGGGGCGAAGGTCTCGCTGTCGGACGAGGCGCTGAAGCTGATCGGCGAGGCGCGGGCCCACATCGAGGAACTGTCGGCCCGCCCGACCCCGGTGTACGGGGTCTCGACGGGCTTCGGCGCGCTCGCCACCCGGCACATCGCCCCCGAGCTGCGGGCGCAGCTGCAGCTCAACATCGTCCGGTCGCACGCGGCGGGATCGGGGCCCGAGGTCGAGCGGGAGGTCGTCCGGGCGCTGATGCTGCTCCGGCTGCGGACGCTCGCGACGGGACGCACCGGAGTCCAGCCGGTGACCGCCCGGACGCTGGCCGGCCTGCTCAACGCCGGGATCACGCCCCAGGTCTTCGAGTACGGGAGCCTCGGATGCTCCGGGGACCTGGCGCCGCTGGCGCACGTGGCCCTCGCGCTGATCGGCGAGGGATCGGTCAGGGACGCCGGCGGCGCGTTGAAGCCGGCGGCGGACGCGCTGCGGGACGCCGGGATCCCGCCGGTCACGCTCGGTGCCAAGGAAGGCCTCGCCCTCCTGAACGGGACGGACGGGATGCTCGGCATGCTCGTCCTCGCCGTCAACGACCTGCGGAGGCTGCTCACCGCGGCCGATGTCGCCGCCGCGATGAGCGTCGAGGCGCTGCTCGGCACCGACCGGGTCTTCGCCGCCGACCTGCAGGCGCTCCGCCCGCATCCGGGGCAGGCCGCGTCCGCGGCCAACCTCCGGGCGCTGCTGGGCGACTCGGAGATCATGGAGTCGCATCGCGGACCCGACTGCACCCGGGTCCAGGACGCCTACTCGCTGCGCTGCGCGCCGCAGGTGAACGGCGCCGCCCGCGACACGCTCGGACACGCCGAACTGGTGGCCGGACGGGAACTGGCGTCCGCCGTCGACAACCCCGTCGTCCTCCCCGACGGCCGGGTCGAGTCCAACGGCAACTTCCACGGGGCGCCCGTCGCCTACGTCCTCGACTTCCTGGCGGTGCCCGCGGCGGACGTCGCGTCCATGTCGGAGCGCCGCACCGACCGGATGCTCGACCGGGGACGGTCGGGGGGCCTGCCGGCCTTCCTCGCCGACGACCCCGGCGTGGACTCCGGGCACATGATCGCCCAGTACACGCAGGCCTCGATCGTGTCCGAGCTGAAGCGGCTGGCGGTGCCCGCGAGCGCCGACTCCATTCCCAGCTCGGCGATGCAGGAGGACCACGTCTCGATGGGGTGGAACTCGGCCCGCAAGCTGCGCCGGGCCGTGGACGGGCTGGCGCAGGTGATCGCCATCGAGATCCTCACCGCCGCCCGGGCCCTGGACCTGCGCACCCCGCTGCGTCCCGGCCCGGCCACCGCCGCCGTGGTCGCCAGGCTCCGCGAGGCCGTCCCGCCGCCCGGGCCGGACCGCTACCTCGCTCCCGAGATCGCCGCCGCGACCGCGCTGGTCCGGGACGGCTCACTGGTCGCCGCCGCCGAGGCCGTCACCGGCCCGCTCTCCTGAAGGCCGCCTCGGCCCAGGATCCGGAAGACGCCGATGTGGTCGCCGCCGGCTCCGGTGGCCGTGGTCTGGTTGAGGGACGCTTCGACGCCCACCCAGCCGTGGAACCGGCCCTTGTCGTCCACGATCTGGATCATGGGTTTGACGTGCGAGTTGCCGGTGTAGCAGAGCTCGTGGCGCGCGTCGGCCAGATCGGTGTGCCAGTGCCACAGGGTGTCGCGCCGGTGGCCGGACGATGTGTCGGCCGGAGAGACGTAGTAGGCGGTGTGCACGGGGTCGTCGACGGTGTGCGTCTGGGCTCCGAGGCATCGGCGGCCGGCGCAGAGGTTCCAGTGCGTGACCCAGAACGGTGATCCGTCACCGTGGTCGATGCGCCCCGCCTTCCACAGGTAGTAGCGATGGACGAACGTGCCGTGGTCCGCGGCGGCGATGGTGCTCGCGGGAACGCGGGCGCTCCACGGGGCGTTGCTGCCGCTGCCGAAGCCGTGCGTGGCGCCGAGATCGTTGGCGGCGAGTTCGGCGCCGGCCAGGTCCCCGCCCGCCAGGGAGGTCAGCTTCCAGTCCTCCGCGTGGCCTCCGTCCCAGGCGATGTGCAGTTCGTCGCCGCGGACGCCGTATGTGCCGGTCAGCGTCCGTGCCGCCGACGACGACTGCCAGCCTGCCGCGGTGAGCACGGTGCAGGCCCGTCCCGCGCAGTCCAGGGCGGGGTTCCCGGTGGAGGCGCGGGTGGCGCGGACCGCCTGACTCCAGGACCAGTGCTTCTCCGAGACGCTTCCGTCCGCGGCGAAGGTGTACATGCCGAGCCGGACCCAGTTCGTCCTGGATGCCGCGTCGAGCCCGCCGAGGGCGATGGCGAAGTTCGTCTTGCCCAGCGGCGGTCCCGCGTCCCTCGCGCCGGTAGGCGACGCGAGCGAGACGACGAGCAGAGCCGCGGCGACAAGGACGGCGGCCCCCGCGTTGGGAGTGCGCATTCTTCCCTCAAGTCCAGACCGGTTTGCGGAGGGGAGCGGAGGAGCGTGCGCCGGCGGTGGCGGCCGGCGGCCCGGTCATCGTCGCGAGGGGGCCGGACGGCGGACGCGCGACCCGCCGTCCTTGATCATCGTGATGCCCAGGGTGAAGCGGCCCGGGGCGGCGCTTCACCTGTGGTTGACCGAGCGCGGTCCGGGGCGGCGCATTGTCTCGTATCTGAGACAGAGTGCGGTCCCGGGGGCTGGGGCGCCGCCCGGAAGCGCGGTCCAATTGTGGGTATGAGACCGCCGCCGTCCTGAAGGAGCATCGAGATGTCAGGTCCCCGTCCCGTCCGCGCGCCCCGCGGCACCTCGCTGACCGCCGCCAAGGGGTGGCCGCAGGAGGCCGCCCTGCGCATGATCCAGAACAACCTCGATCCCGAGGTCGCCGAGCACCCGGACGAGCTGGTCGTGTACGGCGGCTCCGGGAAGGCCGCCCGGAACTGGGACGCCTTCGACGGCATCCTCCGGTCGCTGTCCGACCTTGAGGGGGACGAGACGCTGCTCGTCCAGTCCGGCAAGCCGGTCGGCATCTTCCGGACGCACGAGTGGGCGCCGCGCGTGCTGATCGCCAACTCCAACCTCGTCCCGCAGTGGGCGACGTGGGAGGAGTTCCGCCGGCTGGAGTCGCTCGGCCTGACGATGTTCGGGCAGATGACCGCCGGGTCGTGGATCTACATCGGCACCCAGGGCATCCTCCAGGGCACGTACGAGACGTTCGCGGCGGTCGCCGAGAAGCGGTTCGGCGGAACCCTCGCCGGGACGATCACGCTGACCGCCGGGCTCGGCGGGATGGGCGGCGCGCAGCCGCTCGCCGTCACGATGAACGGCGGCGTCGCGATCTGCGTCGAGTGCGACCCGTCCCGGATCGAGCGGCGCGTCGCGCACCGGTACTGCGACGTCCGGGCGGACTCCCTGGACGAGGCGCTGCGCCTGGCCGAGGAGGCGAAGGCCGAGCGGCGGCCGCTCTCGATCGCCGTGCTCGGGAACGCGGCCGACATCGTCCCCGAACTGCTGCGGCGCGGCGCGCCGATCGACATCGTCACCGACCAGACGAGCGCGCACGACCCGCTCGCCTACCTGCCGCGCGGCGTCGCGTTCGAGGACATGGCCGCCGAGCGCGACAAGGACCCGGACGGGTTCACCGCCAAGGCCCGCACGTCGATGGCCGCGCACGTCGAGGCGATGGTCGGGTTCCAGGACGCGGGCGCCGAGGTCTTCGACTACGGCAACTCGATCCGCGGGGAGGCGGAGCTCGCGGGCTGCACACGGGCGTTCGCGTTCCCCGGGTTCGTGCCCGCCTACATCAGGCCGCTGTTCTGCGAGGGCAAGGGCCCCTTCCGGTGGGCGGCGCTCTCGGGCGACCCGAAGGACATCGCGCGCACCGACCAGGCGATCCTCGACCTGTTCCCGGACAACGAGCCGCTGACCCGCTGGATCAGGATGGCGAGGGAGAAGGTGCACTTCCAGGGGCTGCCGTCCCGGATCTGCTGGCTCGGCTACGGCGAGCGCGACAAGGCGGGCGCTCTGTTCAACGACCTGGTCGCGCGCGGCGAGATCAGCGCGCCGATCGTGCTCGGCCGCGACCACCTCGACTGCGGCTCGGTCGCCAGCCCGTACCGGGAGACCGAGGGCATGCGGGACGGGTCGGACGCGATCGCCGACTGGCCGCTGCTGAACGCCATGCTCAACACCTCGTCCGGCGCGACCTGGGTGTCCGTCCACCATGGCGGCGGGGTCGGCATCGGCCGCTCCATCCACGCCGGCCAGGTCTGCGTCGCCGACGGGACGGCCCTCGCCGGCGAGAAGCTCCAGCGCGTCCTGACCAACGACCCCGGCACCGGCGTCATGCGGCACGTCGACGCCGGCTACGACCGCGCCGCCGAGGTCGCCGCCGAGCGCGGGGTGCGGATCCCCATGCAGCCATGAGCGGCAGCGAACCGGGGGGTGCGGGGGGTCGCCCCTCCACGGAGGAAGGGCCATGAGCTTTGAGGAGATGTGGGCGGCGCTGCTGCCGGTCGGGCGGGACGAGGCGACCGGCGCCTACCACCGGTTCGCCTGGACGCCGCCCGAGCTGGAGTGCCGCGCCTGGTTCCTGGACGAGGCGCGCCGCCGCGACCTCACGGTCGAGCACGACGCCAACGGCAACATGTTCGCCTGGTGGTTCCCGGCGGACGGAGCCAGGGACGGCGCCGTCCTGACCGGGAGTCACCTCGACTCCGTCCCCGGCGGGGGCGCGTTCGACGGGCCGCTCGGCATCGTGTCCGCGTTCGCGGCCGTCGACGCGCTCAGGGAGCGCGGTGTCGCGCCCGCCCGCCCGATCGGGATCGGCGCGTTCGCCGAGGAGGAGGGCGCGAGGTTCGGGGTGGCGTGCCTCGGCTCGCGCCTGCTGTCGGGGGCGATCGACCCGGCCCGGGCCCGCGACCTCACCGACGGCGACGGGCACACGTTCGCCGAGGTCATGCACAACGCCGGGTTCGACCCGGAGGCCATCGGGCCGGACGACGATCTCCTCGGACGGATCGGCTGCTACGTCGAGCTCCACGTCGAGCAGGGGAGGGCGCTCCAGGAGCCGGTCGGCGTGGCGAGCGCGATCGTCCCGCACGGCCGGTGGCGGTTGGACTTCGCGGGCGAGGGCGACCATGCCGGGACGACCGCCCTGCCGGACCGCCGCGACCCGATGCTGCCGTTCGCGCACATGGTCATCGCCGCGCGCGCGGCCGCCGAACGCAACGGGACCGTCGCGACGGTCGGCAAGGTCAGGGTCGTGCCGGGCGGGGTGAACGCGATCCCGTCGGCCGTCACCGCGTGGCTGGACGCGCGCGGCCCGGCCGACGACGCCGTGCGGCGGACCGTGACGGAGATCGACGAGGCCGCCCGCGTCGCGGCGCGCCCGCACCGGGTGAGCGTCGATCTCGCCGAAGAGTCCTACAGCGAGATCGTGGCCTTCAACCTGGCGCTGCGCGACCGCGTCGGCGCGGCGCTCGGCGGTGTCCCCGTCCTGCCGACCGGTGCCGGCCACGACGCGGGCGTCCTGTCGGCCCGGCTGCCGACCGCGATGCTGTTCGTCCGGAACCCGACCGGGGTCTCGCACGCGCCCGCCGAGTTCGCCGAACCCGCGGACTGCCTGGCGGGAGTCGAGGCCCTGACGGCGGTACTGGACGACCTGACGCACGGGTAGGAATTCCGATATGCAGTGGCATGCACAGTTTGCCTGGCTCGGCGACGGCATGGCGGCCGACGTGCTCATCGAGGCCGACGGCGAGCGGATCACCAGCGTCGAGCCCGGCGTCCCCTCCGCGCCGCACGCCCAGCGCCTGCCCGGCCTGACCCTGCCGGGCCTCGCCAACGGGCACTCCCACGCGTTCCACCGCGCCCTCCGCTCCCGCGTCCAGGCGCCCGAGGGGCGGCCGGGAGAGAAACGCGGCGGGAGCTTCTGGACGTGGCGCGAGCAGATGTACCAGGTCGCCGACCGGCTCGACCCGGACTCCTACCGCGCCCTCGCCACCGCCGTCTTCGCCGAGATGGCCCTCGCCGGGATCAGCTGCGTCGGCGAGTTCCACTACCTGCACCACCGGCCGGGCGGCGCCCCCTACGGCGATCCGAACGCGATGGGCGAGGCGCTGATCGCCGCCGCGTCCGACGCGGGCATCCGGATCACCCTCCTCGACACCTGCTACCTCACCGGCGGCATCGGCCGCCCGCTCACCGGCCCGCAGCTCCGCTTCGGCGACGGCACCGCCGGGAACTGGGTGCGCCGCGTCGACTCGCTGCACGAGGAGACGGACAAGGCGGGACGGCTGCACGCCCGGGTGGGCGCCGCGATCCACTCCGTCCGGGCGGTGCCGCGCGAGCAGCTGCGCGCCGTCGCCGCCTGGGCGAAGGAGCGCCGTGCGCCGCTGCACGTCCACCTGTCCGAGCAGCCCGCCGAGAACCGGGAGTGCCTGGACGCCTACGGCATGACGCCCACCCGCCTGCTCGCCGAGTGCGGGGCGCTCGGCGCGCTCACGACCGCCGTCCACGCGACGCACCTCACCGACGAGGACATCGGCCTGCTCGGCACGACCATGACCGGCGTGTGCATGTGCCCGACGACCGAACGCGACCTCGCCGACGGCATCGGCCCCGCGCGCGCTCTGGCGGACGCCGGGTCCCCGATCTGCCTCGGCTCCGACCAGCACGCCGTCATCGACCTGTTCGAAGAGGCCCGCGCGGTCGAGCTCGACGAACGGCTGCGCACCCGGGCCCGCGGCCACTGGACGGCCGGGGAGCTGCTGGCCGCCGCCACCTGCGACGGCCACTACGCGCTCGGCTGGCCGGAGGCGGGACGCCTGGAGCCCGGCGCGTACGCCGACCTGGTCACCGTCGCCCTCGACTCGGTCCGCACGGCGGGCGCCCTTCCCGATCACGCGGCGGAGGCGGCCGTCTTCGCGGCCACCGCCGCCGACGTCCGGCACGTCGTCGTGTCCGGCCGGCCGGTCGTCCACGACGGCCGGCACCTGCTGGTCGACGACGTGCCCGCCGCGCTGGCCGAGGCCGTCACCGCCGTGACGCGTCCGGATCCGGACTGACCGGACCCGGACGCGGCGGCGCCGTGCGGCGGCGCGGTCCCGCCATGCGATCATGCGATTGCTGATCTTGGATGCCGCAGCCGAACGCGTGTGGGGCGCCGATGTTGTACGGCAGAACCGCTGAATGCGCAGAGATCGAACGGATGATCGCCGGGGCGCGGGCCGGGTCCGGCGGGGCCGCCGTCATCCGGGGCGAGACAGGCATGGGGAAGACCGCGCTGCTCGACCACGCGGCGGCCGCGGCGGACGGAGCGCTCGTCCTGCGCTGCGCCGGCTGCCCGTCCGAGGCCGAGCAGCCGTTCGCGGCCCTGGAGCTGATGCTGCGGCCGATGCGCGGCACCCGCGGCCCGGACGCCGACCGCCTCCGCGCGGTGACCGAGGCCCAGGCGGTCGGCCGGGAGGACGTCTTCACCGTGCGCCGGGCCGTCCTGTCCCTGCTGCGCCGGGCCGCGGCCGAGCGTCCCGTGGTGTGCCTGGTGGACGACGCACAGTGGCTGGACGCCGCGTCGGCGGACGCACTGGTGTACGCGGCGCGCAGGTTCGCCGCCGAGCCGATCGCGCTGCTTGCGGCGGCCCGCGACGGGGAGACGCTCGGGTCGGCCGGCCTGGCCGAGATCAGGCCGCGCCGCCTCCGCCCCGACGACGCCGCCGCGCTCCTGCGGACGGAGCTGCCCCCGCCCGCGCGGAGCCGTGTCCTCGCCGAGGCGGACGGGAACCCGCTGGCGTTGCGCCTTCTCGCGGCCTCGCTGTCCCCGGCCCAGCGGGCGGGACGCATCAACCCGTTCACCTTCCACGACGGCGTCGCGCCCATCGGGGGAGCGGTCCAGGCGGAGGCGTGCGCGCAGCTGGACGCGTTACCGCCCGCAACCCGCACCCTGCTGCTCGTCGCCGCCGCCGACGACACCCGCGACGCCGCCCGCATCACGGCCGCGGCGGCTCGGCTCGGCGCGACCGACGCCGACCTGGCGCCCGCCGAACGCGCCGGGCTGCTGGACGCGACCGGGACGGCCATCGGCTTCGCGCACCCGCTGGTCCGGGCGGCCGTCTACCACCGGGCCACGACGTCCGAGCGGCGCGCCGTCCACCGCGCGGTCGCCGCCTGCGCGGGGGACGAGCATCCCGAGCTGCGTGCCTGGCACCTGGCCGCCGCCACCGTCGGGCACCGCGAGGACGCCGCCGCGGAACTGGAACGTGCCGGGGAGTGGTCGGGCGACCGGCGCGCCTACGTCTGCTACGCCCGGGCCGCCGAGCTGACCGCCGACGAACCGACCCGCGCGCACCGGCTCGCGGCCGCCGCCCGCGCGGCCGGCGAGGCTGGCCTGTTCGGCGGGGCGGCGGAACTGGTCGCGCGGGCCGCGCCGCTCGCGGCCGGCCCGCTGACCCGGGCCGAGCTCGCCCAGGCGGGCGCGGCGGCGGAGTTCGAGTGCGGGTCGCCGCGCCGCGCCGCCCGCACGCTGGTCGACGGCGCCGCGCCGATCGGCGGGCGCGACCCGGCGGAGGCGTCGCTGATGCTCGCCGAGGCCGTCCGCTTCGCCTGGCACGCCGGCGATCGGGCGCTGATGCGGGAGGCTGCCGGCGCGCTGCGGGCCGTCCCGCTGCCCGCCGGCTCACCGCTGGCGCGGCTGCCGTCGGTGGCCGGCCCGGACACGGCCGGCCCGGAGGCCCTCGCCGAGCTGCGGCACGCGTTACCGGACGAGCTGGACCATCGCCTCGCCGCGTTCTTCGCCGCGTTCGCGGACGGCGCCCCCGAGGTGGTCTCGCGGTTCGCCCGTGACTGCGGTGACGTGCCCGGACGGCTGCCCTACGCGCTTCAGACGCTCGCCCACGCGGAGATCGACCAGGGCCTGCACCGCGAGGCGCGGGAGACGGCCGCGGAGGGGCTGCGGCTGGCGGACGACGCCGGCGCGCGGTACCGGTCCGCCCACCTGAGCTGCCTGCTCGGCTGGCTCGCCGCCGCCGAGGGCGACGAGAGGCGGTGCACCGCCCTGGTCGCGGCGGGACTGGAGCACGCCCGGGCGGAGGGGATCGTCCCGACCGTCTCCCTCGGAACCTGGGCCCTCGCCCTCCTCGACCTCGGACTCGGGCGGCACGCGGACGCCCTCGGCCGGCTGGAGGACGTTCCCGGGGACGTGCCGGAGGGAGGTCCGGTCACGAGCGTCGTCCGGCAGGCGGCGGACCGGATCGAGGCCGCGGTGCGCTGCGGACGTCCGGACCGCGCCGAACCTCCCCTCGCGCTGCTCGAACGGCGGGCGGCGCGGGGCGCGTCCCCGCTCGTCCGGGCGATCGCCGAGCGCTCCCGCGCCCAGCTGGCCGCCGACGAGAGAGCCGAGCGTCATTTCGCGAACGCCGCGGAACTGCTCCGCCGGAAGGACGGAAACCATTTCGAGCGGGCGCGGACGGAACTCCTCTATGGCGAGTGGTTACGGCGAGTGCGCCGCAGAGCGGAGGCGCGGACGCATTTGACGCTGGCCCTGGAACTGTTCGAGAAACTGGGTGCCCGCGTCTGGGTGGACCGGGCGAATGAGGAACTGGGCGCCACCGGTGCCCGGCAGGCAGGTTCCCGTCAGGTCGAGGCGCCGCCACTTGTGGGGGCCGGCCGCCTCACCCATCAGGAACTGCAGATCGTGCGGCTGGCCGCGGCCGGCGCGAGCAACCGCGAGATCGCCGCCCGGCTCTTTCTCAGTCCGCGGACCGTCGGGAACCACCTCTACCGCGCGTATCCCAAGCTCGGCGTCCGGACCCGCGCGGAGCTGCGGCGGCTGGACCTGGGCGCCGGCCCCGAACCGTGTGAGCAATCGGCCGCCGATTGAGCAGCCCGGCCCGCCCGATTGAGTATTACGACTCAATTTGCGTCTGCAGCAATACTGTATTGACTGAATGATCAAGCTGGGTTACAAAGATCACGTATCGATTCTCTTCCCCGAGGTCGGCCACGTCATGGCTGTGAATGATTCTGTCCTCGTCGTCGTCAATTCCGCGGCCGCCTCCGTCCTGTTCGTCGCGGGCGTCGCCAAGACCGTTTCCCCGGCGCAGCTCGGCCGGGCATTGAACGCGTTGTTCCGGACGTCTGGAAAAGGCTTCACCGGCCGCCATGTCCGCGTGTTCGCCGCGGCGGAGCTCCTCGCCGCGCTGTCGCTGACGGCGGCCCCTGCCCGCCAGGCCGGGGCCTGGGCGGCGGGCGTCCTCGGTGTCAGCTTCGCCCTGGCCGGAGTCATGGGCATGGTGCGCGGCGGCGGCACCGCGTGCGGCTGCCTCGGGGCGGCGGCGGGCCGTCCTCTCGGCTGGGTCAACGTGCTGGCCGGGGCGCTGCTCATGGCCGTCCCGGCGGTGAACCGGGCCGCCGGAGCCGCCGACCCGGCCGGGACGTACTTCTTCCAGGTCGGCACCGGGCTGGCCTGCGGTGCGCTGCTGCTGTGCCTGTGGGCGCACCGCGGCCTCGTCAAGGACCTCACCCGTCCCCTGCCGGCCTCGCGATAGACGGAGGAACACCCAGATGGAGATCTTCTTCGGCGCCGTGCTGCTGATCCTTGCCGGCGCGGTCGTGCTGCTCTTCGCGATGCTCGGCGAGCTGACCTCCCGGCTGCCGACCGAACGGGAGACCGCCGCCGCCCGCGACCCCGAGGTCTGGCCGCTGGAGGACGCCCGGCTCGGGGCGGAGCCCGGCCGCTGGCCGGCCGAACTCGCCGGGCGGGCCGCCGATCTCGACGCCGCGCAGACCCTCCTCGTCCTCAGCACCGCCTGCTCGACCTGCAAGGACGTCGCCCAGCAGCTGTCGGACGAGCTGGACCGCGGCGCCGGCACCGACATGGCCGTCGTCGTCTCGACCGCCGAACAGGCGCGCGGCGAGCGGTTCGTCCGGCAGTACGGGCTGCAGCGCCTCACGCACTACGTCGACGAGGGCGGCGACTGGGTCGCGGGCGAGTTCAACGTCCGGATGAGCCCGACCGCGCTGGTCATGCGGGGCGGGCGGCTCGAATCCGCCCTCGTCTTCCAGGACGTCGAGGCCGTCAGGACGAAGGTCAACCAACCGAAGGGAGTGTCATGACGACACGGACGGAACGGGTCGGGAAGGCCACGGGGAGGTTCGCCCGGCGCGGATTCCTCGGCGCCCTGGGCGCGGGCGGGCTGACCGCGGCGTCGGCGGTGTTCGGCCGGTCCGAGCCCGCCTATGCCCTGTGCAAGAAGAACTGCTGCAACCTCGCCGTGTGCCCCAACGTGTCCATGACCACGTGCCGGAACAACATGGACTACCTCTGGGGCTGCTCCATGAGCGGCACCCTGCACTGCTCCTGCTGCGAGGCGTACTACAGCGGCAAGCAGCACTCGGCGTTCGAGTGCCGCTACAACTGACGGCACCCTCAATGGTCACCTGGGTGGTCATCGGCGGGATCGGCGCGGTCCTGCACGTCCTGAGCCCTTGAGGGCGGTCGATGGCCGGAGTCTCCGGCCCCATGATGCGCCGCCGTCCGGCGGACGGCGCGCGATTCCTGGCCGGCCTCGCCGCGGGCGGGGTGCTGTCGGGGCTGCTCGTGGCGCTGCTGCTGTACGTGGCGGGACGCGGGCTGCACGCGGCGCTGCCGGAGACGCCGCGCGCGCTGGCACTGGCGGCGGTGGCCCTCGGATTCGGGATCGCCGACCTCGCCGGCCGCACGCCGCACGTGTGGCGGCAGGTCCCGCAGGTGCTCGTGCACCGGCTGACGCCCGGGTTCCTCGGCGTGGTCTGGGGATTCGACCTCGGCCTGCTCGTGACGACGCAGAAGGCGGCGTCGCTGGTCTGGGCCGGGATCGCGGCGGTGGTCCTGCTGGACCCGTGGGCGGCCGCGCCGGTCATGGTCGGCCTGGCGCTGCTGTCCAACCTCGGCGTCGTGCTGGCGAGCCTGCGCTTCAGCCCGGCGCTGATCGACATGGGCACGAGAAGGGAACGGCTGTGGCTGAGATCGGTGCGCGCCCTGTCCGGGACGGCCCTGGTGACGCTGGCCGCCGTGACGGCCGTCCAGGCGCTGTGAAGGACGGCGTGATCGTGGTGACGAGGTTCGAGTGCCCCGGCCTGTGGGCGCTGCTCGTCCTGCTCGTCCTGCACAAGCGCCTGGCGCGGGACGTGCGGCGGGACGCCACCGGGTTCCTCGGGACGTCCCTGATGGTCGGCTGGCGCACCCGGACGCTGCTCAACGTCTCGCTCTGGCAGGACATGGACGGCGTCCATTCGATGGGACGGGTGCGCCGCCACGTGGACGCGACGAGGGTCCCGTCAAGGCTCGGCGTCGCGACGTCCGGCGGGGTCTACGCGTTCGCCGGCGACTGGAGGCAGGTGATGTTCGGGATCGACTGCGAGGGCGTCTCGCCCGTCCGCCCCCTCTGACCACACACGCACCAGGAAAGGACGGTCACATGAGTTCGGACTACTACCTGCCGACCGACCACGGCTTCGCGGTCGTGCAGGACATGGACGACGGCACGAAGAAGGTGATGGTGTGCGACGCCGTTGTCGGCGGCGAGCCGCAGAACGTCTACGCCATCCACTTCAAGTGCACCTCGCTGCGCGTCGGGCCGGGAGTGCGGATGGAGCACGCCGGCACGTCCAGCCACACCCGCAGGGTCGTCGAGGTGTTCTCCGAGGAGCGCGGCGTCGTGAACCTGCGGGCGCTGCGGCGCGGCACGAGCCCGATCCTGGAGGCGGAGGCGCGTCGGCGCTGACCCTCGTCGCGGCGGCGTCCGGCGTTCTGCTGGCCGTCACCGGATGCTCGGCCGGTGGGCGGGACGACGCGGCACCGTCCACCCGTCCACCGGCCGCCGGGCCCACCGGAACCATCGGGCCCGCCGGGCCGGACGGGGCGCCGGGATGCCGTCCGGCGTCACCGGTCGCCCCCTACGGCGCCGCCGACTTCGCCGACGGCATGCCAGAGGTCCGCGGTACCGCGCACGGCATCCGGGCGTGGGGGCTGATGATGCCGGGAAAGCGGTACCCGCCGCTCCGCGCCGGCCAGGATCTCAAGATCGTGTGGCGGGTGACGGGGTCGGGGCCCCTGCGGCTCACCGCGTCCGACCCCGGCGGCCGCGAGCACGCCGCCGTCTGGGGGCCGGAGAAGCACGGCGGCAGCAGCTTCAAGCGGCCCGGCGAGGAGTGGGGATCGGGCTACCGTCTCGACGAGCCCGGCTGCTGGCGGCTGCGGCTGGCCCGGGACACCGGCGCCGCCGACGTCTGGCTGCGCGTCGCCGCGTGAGATCCTGCCCGGATGAGCGCCGGTACCAGCACGGTCATCACGAACATCGGGGAACTCGTCACCAACGATCCCGCCGCCGGCGACGGCCTGGCCGTCGTCCGCGACGCCGCCCTGGTGATCGAGGACGGCACGGTCGCCTGGACGGGCCCCTCCCGGGACGCGCCCGCCGCCGACGAGTCGTTCGACGCCGCCGGCCGGGCCGTCCTCCCCGGCTTCGTGGACTCCCACGCCCACCTCGTCTTCGCCGGCGAGCGCGCCGAGGAGTTCGCCGCACGGATGAGCGGCCGCAAGTACGCCGCCGGCGGCATCCGGACCACCGTCGAACGCACCCGCGCCGCGTCCGACGACGAGCTGCGCGCCAACCTGCGCCGCCTCATCGGCGAGATGGCCCGCCAGGGCATCACCACGGTCGAATGCAAGTCCGGCTACGGCCTCACGGTCGACCAGGAGGAACGCGCCGTTCGCATCGCCGCCGAGCTCGCGGACGAGGTCACCTACCTGGGCGCGCACGTCGTCCCCGCCGAGTACCAGGGCGACGCGGCCGGCTACGCGCGCCTCGCCGCCACCGACATGCTCGCCGCGTGCGCGCCCCACGCCCGCTGGGTGGACGTCTTCTGCGAGCAGGGCGCGTTCGACGCCGACCAGGCCCGCGAGGTGCTCCAGGCCGGCAGGAAGGCGGGCCTCGCCCCCCGCCTCCACGCGAACCAGCTCACCCAAGGCCCCGCGGTGCAACTCGCCGTCGAACTGGACGCCGCGTCCGCCGACCACTGCACCTTCCTCAGCGACGCCGACGTGGACGCACTGGCTTCGTCCCAGACGGTCGCGACGCTCCTGCCCGGCGTCGAGTTCTCAACCCGCCAGCCCTACCCCGACGCCCGCCAGCTTCTCGACGCCGGAGCCACCGTCGCCCTCGCCACCGACTGCAACCCGGGCTCCTGCTACAGCTCGAGCATGGCCTTCTGCATCGCAGTGGCCGTCCGCGACATGCACATGACCCCGGCCGAAGCGGTCTGGTCCGCCACGGCGGGAGGCGCTCGCGCCCTGCGCCGCACCGACGTGGGCCAACTGACCCCTGGCGCCCGCGCCGACGTACACGTCCTGGACGCCCCGTCCCACATCCACCTGGCCTACCGGCCGGGCGTCCCCCAGACACACGCCGTCTGGAAGCACGGCCGCCGGGTGTGACGGTCAGGCGGGCGCCACAAGATAGCGGCGATTGACCCTGATCAGGGGTTCCTGTTCGCGGGCGATGTAGTCCGTTGACAGGACCTCGGCGGTGAAGAGGGTGTGGTCACCCGCTTCAATAGTCTGGCGGGTTTCGCATTCCAGGGCGGTGATGCCCGTTTCGGGGATGAGGGCGTCCGAGTGGGGCCCGCGGTGATGCGGTTCGGCGGCCAGGAGGATGCGGGCGCCCGGCCGGCCTTCGGCGGCGAAGCGGCCCGCCAGGGCGCGCTGGCGGACGGAGAGGATCGTCGCGGCCCAGCGGTCCCGCCGGGTCAGCACCTCGGTGAGATAGGACGACGTCGCCACGCTCGCCACGACCATCGGGGGTTCCAGCGACACCGACATGAACGAGGTGACCGTCGTGCCGAGGTCGTCGCGGCCGTCGCGGACCGTCACCACGACCACGCCGGTGGCGAAGCCCGCGACCGCCTCGACGAAGTCGGCGCTCAGCGGATCTCCCAGGTCCCGGGCAGGGTGAGCGGGCCGGCGGAGGGCAGGCCGAGCCGGGCGGCGAGGCCGGAGAGGGAGCCCCACGCGTCGAAGCGGGCGGACGCGGCGGTCCGGTCCTCGCTGGACTCCGGCGGCCGCAGCCGCTCGAACGGCGAGGTGTGCGGGTAGGCGCGGACGGGGGCGTCGGCGGCGAGGCCCGCCTTCTTGCGGGCGATCTCGATCGCCATGTCGATGCCGCCGAGCTCGTCCACGAGGCCGCGGTCCCTGGCGTCCGCGCCCGTCCAGACCCGGCCCCGGGCCAGCTCGTGGACGCGTTCGCGGGACAGGTCGCGGCCCTCGGCGACCTTCGCGGTGAAGTCGTCGTAGATCTTGTCGAGGGACGCGTTGACGCGCTCCCACTCGGTGTCGCTGAAGTCCTTGGTGGCGCTGTACATGCGGGCGTGGTCGCCGTCGGCGACGGAACCGAGCCCGATGCCGACGCGGTCCAGCAGGTCGTTCACCACGGCCTTGCCGACGACGACGCCGATCGAGCCGGTGATGGTGCCGGGCTGCGCGACGATCGTGTCCGCCGCCATCGAGACGTAGTAGCCGCCGGACGCGGCCAGGTTGCCCATGGAGACGATCACCGGCTTGCCGGCGCGGCGGGCGAGGACGACCTCGCGCCAGATCGTGTCGGACGCGACGGCGGAGCCGCCCGGGCTGTTGACGCGGAACACGATCGCCTTGACGCGGTCGTCCTTAACGGCGGCGCGGAACGCGGCGCCGACCGTGTCCGAGCCCATCGCGGGACCCGAGTTCGGGAGCGGGCCGCCGCGCCCGCTGCGGCCGAGCCGGATCGGGCCCTGCCCGTTGATGAACGCGACGACGTCCTGCTTGCCGGGCTGCGGGAGGCGGCTCGCGAGGCCGTGGGCCCGGTTGTAGCGGGACACGTAGCGCAGCTGCGCCTCCTCGCCGAACTCCCCGCGCAGGAAGGCGTACACCTCGTCCCGGTAGCCGAGATGGTCGACCAGGTTCTCCTCCAGGGCCTCGCCGGCCAGGAGCGGGCCGCGGTCGGTGAGCTCGCGGACCTTGTCCTCCGGCAGCCCGCGCGCGGCGGCGATCCCCGCGGTGATCTGCTCGCCGAGCGAGGCGACGAGGCGCTGCGACGACTCCTCGTGCTCCGGCGTGTAGGTCTTCTCCATGAACGTGTTCGCCATGGTCTTGTACTCGTACCGCTTGGCGAACCGCGGCCGGACCCCCGCCTTCTCCAGCGCGCCCGCGAAGAACGGCTCTTCGAGCGCGACGCCGGTGAGGCCGACCTCCCCGGTGGGCTGCAGGTAGACCTTGTCGAAGCCGGTGGCCAGGTAGAACGGGACGGTGCCGCGGCCGCTCTCGCCGAACGTCTCCGCCCACGCGACGGTGAGCTTGCCCGCGTCCCGCAGCGCCTGGACGGCCTCGCGCAGCTCCTGGGCGAGCGCCAGCCCGATGCCGCCGGTGACCTTCACGACGAGGGCGCGGACCCGCTCGTCGGAGCGGGCACGGCGCAGCCCGTCCAGGACGTCCCGCAGGCTCGTCCGGCGCATGGACAGGATCGCCGAGATCGGGTCGGCCGGCGCGGTCTCCACGATGCCCTCGGTGAGGTCCAGTTCGAGGATCAGCGGGGCCGTCCGCCGCTCACGGGCCTGTTTGATCACGTTCACGACTGTGCCGGGATCCACCATGGCCCCACCTTATGCGCTCGGCCGCGAGGGGTACCCGCGCCGCCGGCCCGCCCTCTGGTATTACCTGGCGAACGCCTTGTTGGGGATCACGCTGGCGGACGCCTGGGCCACCGGACGGCCGCGCCCGTCGGTGATGACGGCGTTGGAGACCATGCGGGTTCCGCCGGCGTGCACGCACGTCCCGGTGACGGTGTAGGTCTCGCCGGCCCTGACACCGCGCAGGTAGTCGACGTTGAGGTTGAGCGTGAGCATCGGCATGAAGCGCTCGCACGTGCTGCTCGCCCCCATGCAGACCGCGTTGTCGAGGATCATCGCGATGAAGCCGCCGTGGACCGTGCCGCCGGGGTTGCAGAGCTTCTCGTCCGGCGTCCACGCGATCTCCACCCGGCCCGGTTCGGCGGACGTCACGACCTGCCCGATGTAGTCGCTGATGTCGGAGATCTCCGGGAGCCGCCGGTCCGCCATCGCCTGGATGAAATCGGCGCCGGACAGCGTGTTCCACAGGTCGGCGGCCTCCGGCCAGGTCTCCGGGCTCGCTTCGACGCTCAACTCGCTCTCCCTGGTCATGGTGATCTCCGAATGGTATTCGGCGGGCGGCGGGCCGGGCACTGTGCCGTTCGTCACGGGCGCCCGGCGCTATCGTCGGACGCATGGGAGACGGCGACGGCTGGGCCGACTGCGGGCAGGGGCACACGCACTGGGGGCGGTTCGGCGCGGCGGGCCTGCTGGCCTACCACCACGACGCCGAGGGCCAGGTGTGGATCCTGCTCCAGCAGCGCGCGTGGTGGGGGATCGGCGGCGGGACGTGGGGGATGTTCGGCGGCGCCCTGCACAGCCACGAGGACGCCGTCACCGGTGCGCTCCGGGAGACGGCCGAGGAGTGCACGCTCGACACGGGAACGGTGAACGTCCACGGGACGAGCGTCGAGGACCACGGCGGCTGGTCGTTCACGTCCGTGATGGGCTCTCTGCCCGAGCGCGCGCGGGTGGGGCCCGCGTCGCGGGAGACGCGGAAAGCGGAATGGGTCCGCGTGGAAGAGGTCACCGACCGCAAGCTCTTCGAGCCGTTCGCGCGTTCCTGGCCTCGCCTGCAGGACGCGATGAAGGGGCTCGTCCTCATCGTGGACGCGGCGAATGTCGTGGGCGCCCGCGCCGACGGCTGGTGGAAGGACAGGGCGGGCGCGAACGCGAGGCTCCGTGACGACCTGAAGAAGCTGAACGGGGGCGTGGAGGGCCTGCCGAGCGGGCTCTTCCCGTTCAACCGCTGCTTCCCGCAGGTCGTGCTGGTCGTCGAGGGCGCGGCGAGAAGCGTCGCCGACGAGCCGTCCGACGGCGTGACGGTCGTGGCCGCGCCCGGCAGCGGAGACGACCAGATCGTCGATCTCGTGCAGCGGGCCGGGCCCGGCGCCGCGCATCTGGTGGTCACGGCCGACCGGGAACTGCGCGCCCGCTGCCAGGCCGCCGGCGCCGCCGTCACCGGCCCGCGCTGGCTCCTCGAACGCCTCTAGAACTGACTAGGCCTCTACTCGGTGACCGGCGTCGCGCAGCGCCGCCGTCGCCTCCTTCAGGCGGTGTTCCGGGACGAGGACCAGGTCTGCGTGGTAGGTCGAGGCCACGAACACGGGCACCTCGGCGGCGGCGAGCGGACCGACGATCGCGGCGAGCATGCCCGGGGCGTCCAGGCCGTGGCTCGTGTCGCCGTAGAAGCCGGCCCAGCGTTCCGTCTCGGCGAACGGTGACGCGTCCCGGACCACGGTGAGGCCCTCGGGGGCGCGGACGAGGGCGACCCACTCGTCGTCCTCCGGGAACGTCGCGTGCGGCAGATGCTCCACCGTGAACTGGCCTGGGACGACGTGCAGACGCTGGGACACACTCATCCCGACAGACTATTCAGGCACGAGCCACACCGCGCCGAGCGGCGGGACCCGCATCACCGTGGACGCGGGAAGCCCGTGGCACGGCTCGGCGGTCGCCTCGACACGGCCCAGGTTGCCGACGCCGCTGCCGCCGTACTCGTAGGCGTCGGTGTTCACGAGCTCGCGCCAGCCTCCCGCGCGGGGCAGGCCCAGCCGGTAGTCCTCGTGCGGGCTGCCGGCGAAATTGATGACGCACGCGACGACCGGCGGCTCACCACCGGCCTGGGGCGTCCCGTAGCGCAGATAGGAGAGCGTGTTGCCGCCCGCGTCGTTGCCGTCGATCCAGCGGAACCCCTCATGGTCGCTGTCGCGCGTCCACAGTGCGGACTCGGCCTGGTAGGTGCGGTTCAGTTCGCGGACGAGCTTCTGCAGCCCCACGTGGTGGGCGCCCTCGGCGGCGTTGTCGAGCAGCCACCAGTCGAGCGGGCGCTCCTCCGCCCATTCGGCGCCCTGCCCGAACTCCTGCCCCATGAACAGCAACTGCTTGCCGGGATGCGACCACATGTACGCGAGCAGGGTGCGCAGCCCGGCGAACTGCTGCCAGGCGTCGCCCGGCATCTTGCTCAGCAGCGACCCCTTGCCGTGGACGACCTCGTCGTGCGACAGCGGCAGGACGTAGTTCTCCGAGAACGCGTACACCAGCGAGAACGTGATCTCGTTGTGGTGGTAGTGCCGGAACACGGGCTCGTGGCGCAGGTATTCGAGCGTGTCGTGCATCCAGCCCATGTTCCACTTGAATCCGAACCCGAGCCCGCCGAGGTGGGTCGGACGGGACACACCGGGCCACGCCGTCGACTCCTCGGCGATCGTCATGATGCCCGGGTTGCGCTTGTAGACCGTCGCGTTCATCTCCTGGAGGAAGGAGATGGCCTCAAGGTTCTCGCGTCCGCCGTAGATGTTGGGCGTCCACTCGCCCTCGTTGCGCGAGTAGTCCAGGTAGAGCATGGAGGCGACCGCGTCCACGCGCAGCCCGTCGATGTGGAACTCCTCCAGCCAGAAGGACGCGTTCGCCACCAGGAAGTTGCGTACCTCAGCGCGGCCGAAGTTGAACACCAGCGTTCCCCAGTCGGGGTGCTCGCCGCGCGCCGGATCGTCGTGCTCGTAGAGCGCGGTGCCGTCGAACCTGGCCAGCGCCCATTCGTCCTTGGGGAAGTGGGCCGGCACCCAGTCCATGATGACGCCGATGCCCGCCTGGTGGAGGCGGTCGATGAGGTGGCGGAAGTCGTCCGGGTCGCCGAACCGTGCGGTGGGTGCGTAGTAAGAGGTCACCTGGTAGCCCCAGGAAGGGCCGTACGGGTGCTCGGTGACCGGCAGCAGCTCCACGTGCGTGAAACCCATGTCGTGCACGTATTGGGTCAGTTCCTCGGCCAGTTCCCGATAGCTGAGCCCAGGGCGCCACGACCCGAGGTGCACCTCGTACACGCTCATGGGCTCGTGCAGCCAGTCGTGCTCCTTGCGGCCGTCCATCCAGTTGCCGTCGGCCCATTCGTAGGACGACGTGAAGACGCGGGAAGCCGTCGCGGGCGGACGTTCGGTGGACTGCGCCATGGGGTCGGCCTTGGCGCGCCACACGCCGTCCGCGCCGAGGATCTCGTACTTGTAGCACATGCCGTCGCCGACGCCGGGGACGAACAGCTCCCAGATACCGGTGGAGCCGAGCGACCGCATCGGGTACGCGCGGCCGTCCCAGTGGTTGAAGTCGCCGACCACGCGCACGCCGCGCGCCGTCGGCGCCCACACCGCGAAGCCCGTCCCGGTCACGGTGCCGAACGCGGACGCGTACGAGCGGACACGGGCGCCGAGCGCGCGCCACAGCTCCTCGTGCCGTCCCTCGCCGATCAGATGCAGGTCGAGTTCGCCGAGCGTCGGCAGATGCCGGTAGGGGTCGTCCTGGATCGTCTCGATGCCGTCCCCGTAGGTGACGGCGAGCCGGTAGTCGGGGACGGCGAGCGGCGCCGTCTCCGCGTCGTCTCCGGCGAGGGACGACCCGTCCGGCAGCGTCCCGGTGAACAGGCCCTGGTGGAAGTGCCGGAGCGGGTGCCGGTCGCCGTTCGGCAGGACGACCTCGACCTTCTCGGCGAGCGGGCGCAGCGCGCGCACCGTCACACCGTCCTTGCCGGGATGCGCCCCGAGGACGCCGTGCGGATCGTGGTGGTCTCCTCCGACGAGGCGGTCGATCTCCGCGCGCGTCACGCGTGCCATGACCTCATGGCCTCCCGTCACTGAGCCTTTTACTCAATGAGGGTGCCCCGAGAACCGGCGGTCTCACATGGCGAGGCGACCTGTTTCCACGAGCTTGACGTTCACGGGTTGCGGCCGCACGGGCGGCACGACTCTTCGTCGTGGGGTCGCGCCGAATGCGCCGACCGTGCGGCCACGTCTACCTCGCCCCAGGGGTGACATCGACCCCGCCCCCCTGGGCTCCACTCCTGTGTCACCTCAGCGACACAGGTACCTGCCGTACCGGAACGCCCCGGCCCGGTCCGCCCCCGCTCGCGGACCGGGCCGCGCCGTTCCCCATGTGGTCCTCTCACCGGTCCCCGCGCTCCCCGCGGGCCTGGTCGAGCAGCAGCCGGCGGAGCCCGTCCGGATCGTCCGCTGCCACGGTCATCGCACATCCCGCCTGTAGCTGGGCGTCGCTGAGGTCGCCGCTGCGGGTCGCGTACCAGCGGCCCGCGTCGCTGCGCCACACCTGCCAGCCCGGAAAGTCCCCCTCGATGGCCGCCTTCAGATCCTCGAAGTCGCCCATCAAGGTCGTCCCTTCCCCGAGGCCGGTCTTCTGTATACAAAAGTCTTACTCGGTCCTAGAGGTGTCAAGCTGTCCGTAAGCGGACCGTGCCCCCGCGGATAGCGCGCGGAAGGTATGGATGACAAGGAGGAAGAGCCAGGATCGAACGCCGCGTCGAGTCCCATTCGAACGCGGTGGACCGGCGGACGAGCGGAGGGGAGGTGACGCCGGTGCCGGACCGTCCCGCCTACCTGCGCATCGCCGACACGCTGCGCGAGGGGATCCGGGACGGCAGCCTTCCGCAGGGGACGCGGCTGCCGACCATCGCGGAGCTGTGCGACGCCCACGGCGTCTCGGAGATCGTCATACGGCAGGCCATCGCGCTGCTGCGCGGGGAGGGGCTGGTCGAGACCCGCCGCGGCGGCGGCACGCTCGTCCGGGTCGTCCCGCCGGCGCGGCGCGTTGCGATGGACCGGTACCGCGCGGTGACCAGGCCCATGGCGGTCCCCGAGACGACGTTCACCCGCGACCAGAAGATCACCTGGGCGGAGTACCGGCTCGACAAGAAGTTCACCCGCGTGCGGGCGGACGACGAGCTGGGCGCGCTGTTCGAACTGCCGGCCGGCACCGAGCTGCTGCGCCGCCGGTTCGTCTTCCACGCGCGCGACGAGCCGCAGCAGATCTCCGTCAACTACCTGCCGTGGGACCTGGTCGGCGACACGCCCGTCGCCGACCCCGAGCGCGAGCCCTGGCCCGGCGGCACGCTCGCGCAGCTCGCCTACCTCGGCCACCCGCCGATCCGCGTCGAGGAGGCGGTCCGCTCCCGCATGCCGACCCCGGAGGAGGCCGAGACGCTGCACATGACCGGCGGGGTGCCGGTGCTCGCCATCACCCGCCGGATGCTGTCGCACGCCGGCGTCATGGAGGTCTGCCGCGACATCGTGCTCCCCGCCGACCGGATCGTCCTCGACTACTCCATCGACCTGTGACCGACCCCGACCCCGACCCCGACCCGCGGCCCGGCCGGCCGGTCAGCCGGCGAGCCGGGCCAGCGACCGCAGCGGGACGGGCAGCCAGGACGGCCGGTTCCGCGCCTCGTACCGGATCTCGTAGACCGCCTTGTCGAACTCGAACGCCCGCATCAGCGCCGCGTGCACGGCCGGGTCGGGCCCGCCCGCGGCCGCGTAGCCGGCGCAGAACGCGGCCCGGTTCCGTTCCGCCCACGCCTGGGCGCGCAGCTCCAGCACGTCCGCCGTGCCGGGAGGCAGGTCACTCTCTCCCGCCAGCAGGAACCGCGCCGCGTACTCGAAGGAGCGGAGCATCCCGGCGACGTCCCGCAGCGGATGGGCGGGCGCCCGGCGCTCGGCGGGCGTGCGGGCCGGCTCGCCCTCGAAGTCCAGCAGCACCCAGCCGTGGTCGGTGCGCAGCACCTGGCCGAGGTGGTAGTCGCCGTGGACGCGCTGGAACGGCAGCGGGGCCGCCTCCGCCGCGACCTCGTCGAACACCTCGCGGATCGCGTGCGCGTGCGGGCGCAGCTGCGGGACGGCGGCGCTGACCTGGTCGAGCTGCTCGTTCATCGCGAAGACGATCTCCCGCAGCAGCTCGGGCGGCGCGCGGGTCACGCCGAACGCGTCGGCGAGGTCGCGGTGCACCGCGGCCGTCGCCGCGCCGAGCCGCTCGGCCTCCGCGGCGAAGTCGCCGCCGACGGCCGCGGCGTCGTGCGCGGTGAACGCGGTCGGCGAGCCCGGTGGGCACGGCTGCGCGAACCAGTCCCGGACGCTGGTGAGCGCGAGCTGCCACCCGTCCGTCGCGGAGTGCAGGAACTCCGACAGCAGCGCCAGCGTGACCGGCTCGCCTCCGGCCGCGTCAGGCTCCTGCTCGATCCAGCCGTGCACGGCGGGGATGTGCTCGCAGCCCTCGCGGGAGAGCGCGAGGTTGACCTCCAGGTCGGGGTTGACGCCGGGGGACAGGCGGCGGAACAGCTTGCAGATGTAGGCGTCGCCGAAGATCAGCGAGGTGTTGCTCTGCTCGGCCGGACTCGGGGCGCCGTCCAGATTCGTGCGGATGCCCGTACCGGGCGCGCGGCGGAAGATCAGCGGCCCTACCGTCCGCTCGGCTGCCATGAGCGCCAGCAGCGGGCGGGTCAGCTCAGGGTCGTGGACGGCGTCGTAGACGTATCCGGTGATGCCGTGTTCCCACCCGTTCAGCAGTCCGATCGCGGCCGGTCCCAGCTGCTCGGGCAGGTCGCGGCGGGTGCCGAGGAGGAGCTGGTAGTGGTCGGTGGTGCGGTTCTGGCGGACGTCGAGGACGAGGTGGTGCAGGCCGGGGTCGCCGGGGATCAAAGCCGTGGCGGTGCCGATGGACAGGTCGTCGATGGGGCCGTCCTTGCCGCCGAACCACCGCTGCCGGGGCAGCCAGCCGGCGAGGAGCCGGACGAGCGAGGTGTCAGACGGCGGGCCGGACGACGTCACGGCTACATCACTCCTTCTCCCGGCTCGGTCGGCTCGGGCGGCGGCGGCAGCAGGAACCAGTAGAAGCCGTGCCCGGGCAGGGTCAGCAGGTAGGGCAGCTCGCCGATGGCCGGGAACTGGACGCCGCCCATGCACTCGATCGGGGCCGAACCCCGGAAGCGCCGCAGGTCCAGTTCGACCGGCTGCGGGAAGCGGGACAGGTTGTTCACGCAGAGGACGCTGTCCATGCCGCCCCACTGGTTGGTGTCCCCGCCGTTGATCTCGCGGGTGAAGGCGAGGACGGAGGGGTTGGAGGCGGATAGTTCGACGTAGGAGCCGACGCCGAAGACGGGGTGGCGTTGGCGGATTTCGATCATTTTGCGGGTCCAGTGGAGCAGGGATCCGGGGTTGTTGGCTTGTGCTTCGACGTTGACGGCTTGGTAGCCGTAGATGGGGTCCATGATGACGGGGAGGTAGAGGCGGGCGGGGTCGCAGTGGGAGAAGCCGGCGTTGCGGTCGGGGGTCCATTGCATGGGGGTGCGGACGGCGTCGCGGTCGCCGAGCCAGATGTTGTCGCCCATGCCGATTTCGTCGCCGTAGTACAGGACGGGTGAGCCGGGGAGGGAGAGCAGGAGGGCGGTGAAGAGTTCGAGTTGGTTGCGGTCGTTGTCCAGGAGGGGGGCCAGGCGGCGGCGGATGCCGATGTTGGCTTTCATGCGGGGGTCTTTGGCGTATTCGGTGTACATGTAGTCGCGTTCTTCGTCGGTGACCATTTCCAGGGTGAGTTCGTCGTGGTTGCGGAGGAAGATGCCCCATTGGCAGGATTCGGGGATTTTGGGGGTTTGGGCCATGATTTCGGAGATGGGGTAGCGCTGTTCGCGGCGGACGGCCATGAAGATGCGGGGCATGACGGGGAAGTGGAAGGCCATGTGGCATTCGTCGCCGCCGGCGGCGGGGTCGCCGAAGTATTCGACGACGTCGGCGGGCCATTGGTTGGCTTCTGCGAGCAGGACGCGGTCGGGGTAGAGGCGGTCGACTTCGGCGCGGACGCGTTTGAGGTAGGCGTGGGTTTCGGGGAGGTTTTCGCAGTTGGTGCCTTCGCGGGCGTACAGGTAGGGGACGGCGTCCAGGCGGAATCCGTCGATGCCCAGGTCGAGCCAGAAGCGGAGGTTTTCCAGCATGGCGTCTTGGACGGCGGGGTTGTCGTAGTTGAGGTCGGGTTGGTGGGTGAAGAAGCGGTGCCAGTAGTACTGGCCGCGGATGGGGTCGTAGGTCCAGTTGGAGGATTCGGTGTCGATGAAGATGATGCGGGCGTCGGGGTAGCCGGTGTCGTCGTCGGCCCACATGTAGAAGTCGCCGAAGGGGCCGTGGGGGTCGGTGCGGGAGGCTTGGAACCAGGGGTGCTGGTCGGAGGTGTGGTTCATGACCAGGTCGGCGATGACGCGGATGCCGCGGGCGTGGGCTTGTTCGATGAGTTCGACGAAGTCGCCGAGTTCGCCGAAGTCGGGGAGGATTTTGGTGTATTCGGCGATGTCGTAGCCGCCGTCGCGCAGGGGTGATTGGTAGATGGGCAGTAGCCATAGGCAGTCGATGCCGAGCCATTGCAGGTGGTCCAGGCGGGAGATCAGGCCGCGCAGGTCGCCGTAGCCGTCGTTGTTGGAGTCGGCGAACCCGCGTACCGACACCTCGTAGAACACCGCCGTCTTGAACCAGTGCGGGTCGCGCGGCGTCTCCGGGCTGAACGCGTCCGGGACGGGCTCGGACGAGGCCGGCATGGCGTCGGGCGGGATCTCGGGGATGGGTTCGTCCCGGGGCACCAGGCCCGGTGCGGCATCCGGCGGCACGGCCGGAATCTCTGGCTCGTGAGGTCCGCTCAACTCTCGCTGCTCCCGAACGTCAATACGTGTGCGGGTCGGATCTGGGGATCGAGGTAGACGTAGTTGGATTTGGTCCAGGTGTAGGTGGTGGCGTCGAGTTCGTCGGTGATGGTGAATGGGTGGGTGGGGTCGTCGGGGAGGCCGAGGGCGGGCAGGTCGAGGTGGAGGGTGGCTTCGCGGGGTTGGTGGGGGTTGAGGTTGACCACGGTCAGTACGACGTCGTCGAGGTGGCGTTTGGAGAAGGCGAGGAGTTCGGGTTGGTCGATGTGGTGGAAGTGCAGGTTGCGGAGTTGCTGCAACGCCGGATGCGCATTGCGGAGGGTGTTGAGCCTGGTGATGAGGGGGGCGATGGTGGTGCCGGTGCGGTCGGCGGCTTCCCAGTCGCGGGGCCGGTACTGGTATTTCTCTGAGTCGCGGTATTCCTCGCTGCCGGGGCGGACGGGGGTGTTCTCGCATAGTTCGTAGCCGGTGTAGATGCCCCAGGTGGGGGAGAGCAGTGCGGCGAGCACGGCGCGGATTTCGAAGGCGGGGCGGCCGCCGTGCTGGAGGTATTCGTTGAGGATGTCGGGGGTGTTGGTGAAGGCGTTGGGGCGCATGTACGTCGCGGCCGGGCCGGTGAGTTCGGTGAAGTATTCGCGGAGTTCGTCGGCGGCGTTGCGCCAGGTGAAGTAGGTGTAGGACTGGTGGAATCCGATTTTGGCCAGGGTGTGCATCATGGCGGGTCGGGTGAAGGCTTCGGCGAGGAAGATCACGTCGGGGTCGGTGGTGTTGATGTCGGCCAGGAGCCGTTCCCAGAACGCGACGGGTTTGGTGTGGGGGTTGTCGACGCGGAAGATCCGTACGCCGTGGTTCGTCCAGTGCCGGATGACGCGGTGGATTTCGGTGGCCAGGCCGTGGGGGTCGTGGTCGAAGTTGAGGGGGTAGATGTCCTGGTATTTCTTGGGCGGGTTCTCGGCGTGGGCGATGGTGCCGTCGGCGCGGGTGGTGAACCATTCGGGGTGCTGGGTGACCCAGGGGTGGTCGGGGGAGCATTGCAGGGCCAGGTCCAGGGCGACTTCTAGTCCGTGGTCGGCGGCGTAGGCGACGAAGGCGTCGAAGTCGGTCAGGGTGCCCAGGTCGGGGTGGATCGCGTCATGGCCGCCGTGTTGTGAGCCGATGGCCCAGGGGGAGCCGGGGTCGTAGGGGCCGGCGTCCAGGGTGTTGTTGGGGCCTTTGCGGTGGGTGGTGCCGATGGGGTGGATGGGGGGCAGGTAGATGACGTCGAAGCCCATGTCGGCGATGGCGGGGAGGCGTTTCATCGCGGTGCGGAAGGTGCCCGAGGTCGGGCCGCGGCGGCCGATGGGGTCGAAGGCGGCGCCTTCGGAGCGGGGGAAGAATTCGTACCAGGCGCCGTACAGGGCGCGTTGCCGGTGCACCACCAGCGGGTACCAGTCGCTCACGGTCAGCAGATCCCGCAACGGATGACGCCCCAGCGCGTCCTCGACGTCGGGGTCGGCCACGGCCTCCATCCGGTCGACGACCGGCACGGTCTCGTCCCCGAGCCGTTTCGCCAGTCGCTCCAAGGTCGGACGGTCCTTGCTCGGGACGGCCTCGGCCGCGCGCGCGAACAGCAGCGAACCTTCGGTGAGCATGAGTTCGACGTCCTGCCCGGCGGGGACCTTGATCTGCGCGTCGTGCCACCAGTGCGCGATCGGATCGCCCCACGCCTCCACCCGGAACGACCACGACCCCATCTCCGTCGGCGTCACCCGGGCCGACCACCGGTCCAGCCCCACACCCACCTCGGCCATCGGCCGCGGCGGCAGCTCCTCCCCGTCCGGCGTCCGCAGCACCACCGCCGCACCCAGCATCTCGTGCCCCTCACGGAACACCGTCGCCGACACCTCGACGGTCTCGCCCACCACCGCCTTCGCCGGCCACCGGCCACACCCCACCACCGGCGCCACGTCCACGATCGGAATGCGACCAAGCCTCGGAATGCCGGTCGTACTTGACGTTCCGGACTCGACGTGCATGTGCCACCCCTACCCGTTCGAGACTTCCAAAACGTCCCATGCCCGGGAACCGGCGCCTACCGTCCCGTAGTTTTCGATAACTTTGCGCCGCGCCCCGGTCACCCCCCGTGCGGGTGCGGGCGTGAACTCACAGGCTCCGGCCGCGGGGAGCCGGTCTTGGGATGGTCGAGTTTGGGCAAACGCTCGGCCGCGGCGTCCGGTCCGGATTCGGGGGCGGGCGGCGGTGAGGCGACGCCAGCCCTTACGGGGACGGGGTTCGCGCGCTTCCGCCGGCGTGCGGACGATCAGTCCGCGAGGTGACGGTGTGGTCCCCGCCGTCGCGCCCACGGCCGGATACCGCATAGCGTGACGTTGCGTGAAGGCAATCCGACGTTTCACGGTCCGCACCGTCCTTCCCGAGCCGCTCAAGCAGCTTGAGGAACTCGTCCTCAACCTGCGCTGGTCCTGGCACCACGAGACGCTCGACCTGTTCCGCGCCGTGGACCCGGCGCTCTGGAAGGCCGTTCACCATGATCCGGTGCGGCTGCTCGGCGAGGTCGCGCCGGAGCGGCTGGCGCGCCTGGCGGAGGACCGGCGGTTCCTGCGCCGCCTCCAGGACACCGCCGAGGACCTCCGCGAGTACCTGACCGCTCCCCGCTGGTACCAGAAGCGCTTCGCCAGCGAGGATGCCCCGGCCTGCATCGCCTACTTCTCACCCGAGTACGGGATCACCGCCGCGCTGCCGCAGTACTCCGGCGGCCTCGGCATCCTCGCGGGCGACCATCTGAAGACCGCGAGCGACCTCGGCGTCCCGATCCTCGGGGTCGGGCTGCTGTACCGGCACGGCTACTTCTCCCAGTCGCTGTCGCCGGACGGCTGGCAGCTGGAGCGCTACCCGCCGATCGACCCGAACGGCCTGCCGCTGACCCTGCTCCGCGAACGGGACGGGACGCCGGTCCGGGTCACCATCGGCCTCCCCCCGGAGGTGACGGGGCGCGGCCACGGGGGCGGAACGCAGCGGAGCGACCTGCACGCGCAGGTGTGGATCGCGCGCGTCGGGCGCGTCCCGCAGCTGCTGCTCGACTCCGACGTCGAGGACAACGACCAGTCCGCGCAGGACGTCACCGACCGGCTCTACGGCGGCGGCGGCGATCACCGGCTGCTCCAGGAGATGCTGCTCGGCATCGGCGGCGTCCGGGCGATCCGCGCGTACTGCCGCATCACCGGGCATCCGGAGCCCGAGGTGTTCCACACGAACGAGGGCCACGCCGGGTTCCTCGGCCTGGAACGCATCCGCGAGCTGGTGTCGGAGGACGGCCTGACGTTCGACGAGGCCCTGGAGGCGACGCGTGCGGGCACGGTGTTCACCACCCACACCCCCGTCCCGGCCGGCATCGACCGGTTCCCCCGCGACCTGATCAGCCGGTACTTCGGCGGCGCGAACGAGGAGGAGCAGGTCCCCGTCGACCGGATCCTCGCGCTCGGCGCCGAGGACTACCCGGACGGCGACCGCACCGTGTTCAACATGGCCGTGATGGGCATGCGGCTCGCGCAGCGCGTCAACGGCGTCAGCGAGCTGCACGGCGAGGTCAGCCGGGAGATGTTCGGCGGGCTGTGGGGCGGGTTCGACACCTCCGACGTCCCCATCGGGTCGATCACCAACGGCGTGCACGCCGGCACCTGGGTGGCGCGCGAGGTGCTGGAGTTCACCGCCCGGGAGCTGCCGTCCGTCATGGAGTCCGGGCGCGGCTGGGAGGACGTCCGGAACGTCTCCGAGCCGGAGATCTGGCGGATGCGGGGCCTGCTGCGGCGCCGGCTCGTGCTGGACGCGCGGCGCCGGCTCCGCGAGTCGTGGCGGCAGCGCGGCGCCAGCGAGGCCGAGATCTCCTGGGTCGACGACGCCCTCGACCCCGACGTCCTGACGATCGGGTTCGCGCGGCGCGTCCCGTCCTACAAGCGGCTGACGCTGATGATGGCCGACCCGGACCGGCTCCGCGCGATCCTGCTGGACCCGGACCGTCCCGTGCAGATCGTCATCGCGGGCAAGGCGCATCCGGCGGACGAGGGCGGCAAGCGTCTCATCCAGGACATCGTGCGGTTCGCCGGGTCCGAGGACGTCCGGCACCGGATCGTGTTCCTGCCCGACTACGACATGGCGCTCGGGCAGCTCATGGTGCAGGGCTGCGACGTGTGGATGAACAACCCGCTGCGCCCGCTGGAGGCGTGCGGCACGTCCGGGATGAAGGCCGCGCTGAACGGCGGGCTGAACCTGTCCATCCGCGACGGCTGGTGGGACGAGTGGTACGACGGCCAGAACGGCTGGGCCATCCCGTCCGCCGACGGCCTCGCGAGCCCCGACCGGCGGGACGAACTGGAGGCCGCCGCGCTGTACGAGCTGATCGAGGACCACGTTTCCGTCACCTTCTACGACCGGGACTCGGCCGGGCTGCCGCGCCGCTGGCTGGAGATGGTGAAGCACACCATCGCCACGCTCGGCCCGAAGGTCCTCGCGAGCCGGATGCTGCGCGACTACGTCGAGGACCTCTACGCGCCGGCGGCCGCGGCCGAGCGGTCCATGGTCGCCGACAAGTTCGCGGGCGCCCGGGACCTGGCGGCGTGGAAACGGCGGGTCCGTACGGCGTGGCCGCGGGTCGCCGTCGACCATGTCGAGTCCAACGGGGAGGAGAGCCCCCAGGTCGGCACGCGGCTGACGGTCCGTGTCGTCGTCGGCCTCGGCGGGCTCGATCCGGAGGACGTCGCCGTGGAGGTCGCCTACGGCCGGGTGGACGACACCGACGCGCTGGTCGGCCCGTCCTACCTGGAACTGGACGAGGGCGCGCCGGCCGAGGACGGGCGGTACAGGTACACCGGCGAGGTGCCGCTCGCCCGGAGCGGCGCGTTCGGCTACAGCGTCCGGGTGGTGCCGAGCCACCCGCTGCTGTCGGGACGGCCCGAGATGGGCCTCGTCGCGCTGCCTCCCGCGCCGCACGGCATGACGAACGGCGACCTGCGCTAGGCGTCGCCGTCCCGCTCCTCTTCGGCGGGCGGGTCGGTCGTCTGCCAGGCCGCCACGATGAGGGGCAGGAAGACGTGCGTCGCGAGCAGGGCGAACAGGATGAGGAAGAGCGCGGCGCCGGGGATCTGTGATTCGCGTCCGTCGCGGTCGGCGATGCTCGTCACCACCACCACGGCGACCAGCACGAACGTCGTGGCCCGGTGGGCGGTCGCGAACGCGCGGAGCCGCGCGGTGATCTGCCGCTCGTCCAGCTCCCGCTCCCGCTTGGAGGTCAGTCCCCGGGTCACGGCGATCAGCTGACCGGCGAGGGGGAGCCCGACCACCACCAGGACGCCCAGGATCACGAAGTTGGTGATCATCGCGGTGTCGCTCGGGGCCAGCACCCAGGACACGGCGGCGTCCACCCAGAACAGGCCGAGCGTGACCGCGCCCGCTCCCGCCAGCATGCGGCGGGGCCGCTGCCGGGCGTAGCGGGCGGGCATCCGCTGCTCCAGCTCGTCGTCCAGGGCCGCCAGCCGCTGTTCCCGCTTGCGGCGCGAGCGCTCCAGCCTTCCGATGGGGCTTTCCGTCATGACGCGTCTCCGATTCTGGGGAACGGTTTCAGGGAGAAGACGACCTCGACCGGCACCTCGAAGTACTCGGCGATGCGCAGGGCGAGATGGAGGCTGGGGCTGTACTCGCCCCGTTCCAGATAGCCGACCGTCTGGTAGTGCACGTTCAGCGCGGCCGCCAGGTCGCGGCGCGAGACGCCGCGTTCGGCCCGCAGCACCGGGATCCGGTTGTAGACGGTCTCCTTGTCGGCGGACGCCGGGCCGCTCTTGCGGATCACCGCCCGGCCCTTCGCATGGCTCGCGTCCCCATCGGCCGCACCTCCTCTGTATGGATACTTGGATCGTCCGCCGTATCTCTGTAACTGTTGATAGCAGTTGTACTACATCTCATCGCAGACGTGCAAGAAAACGGATCCTGGCAGGATGGACATGTGCGACTAGCAGCCCGACGCGAGCGGCCGGTCCCGTGGCCGCCCGGCGGCCGCACGGCCGACGCGCTCCTGGCCGGCGGATCGTTCGCCGTCCTCGCCGCTATGGCGCTCGTGTCGACGCACACGGGCCCGCCCTCGCGGATGCCCGCCTACAGCTGGGCGCTTCTGGCGGTCACGTGCGGGGCGCTGTACTTCCGCCGCGGCCATCCCGTCGTGGTGGGCGCCGTCACGCTCCTCGCCTGCACCGTCTACTACCCGGTCACCGAGCCGGACGGCCCGGCCGTGATCACGTTCGTCATCGCGCTCTACACGGCGGCGGCCGAGGGATACCTCACGGCGGCCGTCGTCCTCGCCGGGATCTCGGCGGCCGCGACCCTGGCCGCCGACCGCCGTGACGACGTCAACCACCTCGCGGACGCCGCCGGCTTCCTGCTCATCGGGTGGTTCGTCGCGGTCATCGCGATCGGCGGCGTCGTCCGCAACCGCCGCGCGTACCTGCGCGAGGCCGAGGAACGGGCGCGGGTCGCCGAACGCGGGCGGGAGGCCGAGGCCCGCCGCCGCGCGATCGAGGAGCGGCTGCGCATCGCCCGCGAGCTGCACGACGTCCTCGGCCACAACATCTCGCTGATCAACGTGCAGGCCACCGCGGCGCTGCACGGCCTGCGCCGCGAGCCGGAACGCGCCGAGGACGCCCTCACCGCGATCAAGCAGGCCAGCAAGGACACGCTGCGGGAGATGCGCGCCACCCTCGGCGTCCTGCGGCAGGTCGACGAGGCCGCGCCGGTCACGCCCGCCCCCGGCCTCGCCCGGCTGGACGAGCTGGCCAAGGGCATCGCCGCCGCCGGCCTGAAGATCCGCACCGAGATCGAGGGCGAGCCGCGCCCTCTGCCCGCCGACGCCGACCTCGCCGCGTACCGCATCGCCCAGGAGGCCCTCACGAACGTCACCCGCCACTCCAACGCGACCTCGGCGCTCGTCCGCATCCGCTACGGCGACAACGACGTGACCGTCAGCGTGGAGGACGACGGGACACCCGCCTCCGCCGCACCCTCGGCGGACGGCACCGGCATCCGCGGCATGCGCGACCGTGCGGAGGCCCTCGGCGGCACCCTGGACGCCGCCCCCGACCCGGACGGCGGCTTCAAAGTGCGCGCCCACCTGCCCCTCTAGTCGTCGTCGCCCGCGGCGAGGGATTCATAGACGGGCGCCAGCACGTCGGTGAGGGGGCGGCGGCGGATCCTGATCGGCGGAGGTGTCGCCACCTGGAGGACGAAGCCGGGCGGAACGGGCGGGGCCGGAGGACGTTCACGGAGCCGGGCCAGGCCGGACGGGGGCGTCCAGAAGCCGGCGGCCGCGAGCGGCTCGTCCTCCATCGCGAAGGGGTCCGGTTCGGTCTCGGTGGCGCGCCGCAGGGCGGCCAGGAGCTGGTCTCTGCCCCGCCCGTTCCACTGGAGGATGAGGAACGGGTCGTCGTCGAACGCCTCGGCCAGCAGGTAGAGGACGGCGGCGGCGTGCTTGCACGGGTCGCCCCAGTCGGGGCAGTCGCACATCAGGTGCAGGTCGGACGCCGAGCCCGGGAACAGCGCCAGGCCCAGCTCGGCGAACACCCACTCGATCTCCGGGGGCATCTCGCCGGCCAGCAGGCGGGCGCGGAACACCGCGCGTGACGCCAGCTCCTTCTCGACGGCGCGCCAGTCGTCCGCGTCGATCGCGTCGATGCCGATCGCCACCTCGTACGGCTCGGGCGCCGAGCCGTGCACCCGCGCGGTCACCTCGTACGGCTCGACCTTCAGATCGAACACGTTGCCCTTGCGCGCGTAGGTACGGCCGCGCTGGAGTCTGCCCGTGTCGGCGAACGACTCGACCAGGTCGATGAAACGCCGCGACCACCATTCGGTGCCGATCGAGCCGCGCCTGTTGCGAGCCTTGACGCCCTCGCCCATCAATCGCTCACCGCCTCAGGCGACAGGCGCAGTACATCGCGGAGCTCGGCCACCGAAAGCCCGGTCAGCCAGTCCTCGCCGGTGCCGACGATCGACTCGGCGAGGGCCTTCTTGCGTTCGATCATCTCGTCGACGCGCTCCTCCATCGTCCCGACGCAGATGAACTTGCGGACCTGCACGTTCTTCGTCTGCCCGATGCGGAACGCGCGGTCGGTCGCCTGGTCTTCGACGGCCGGGTTCCACCAGCGGTCGACGTGCACGACATGGTTGGCGGCGGTCAGCGTCAGTCCCGTACCGGCGGCCTTGAGGGACAGGAGGAAGATCGACGGTTCGGTGTCGTTCTGGAACAGCTGGACGAGGTCGTCCCGTGCCTGTTTGGACGTTCCGCCGTGCAACCAGAGAACGGGACGTTCGAGACGGGCCGCCAGATAGGGCTGGAGCATCGAGCCGAACTCGGCGTACTGGGTGAAGACCAGCGCCTTCTCGCCCTGCTCCAGGACCTCGGCGCAGATCTCCTCCAGCCGTTCGAGCTTGCCCGAACGGCCAGGGAGGCGTGAGCCGTCCTTGAGCAGCTGCGCCGGATGGTTGCAGACCTGCTTGAGCTTGGCCATCGTCGCCAGGACGAGCCCGCGCCGCTTCGTCTCGTCCGCCTCGGCGATCTGCTGGAGCATGTCGTCCACGGTCGCCCGGTAGAGCGACGCCTGCTCGGTGGTGAGGTTGCAGTAGACCTTGATCTCCTGCTTCTCCGGCAGGTCCGAGATGATCGACGTGTCGGTCTTGAGACGGCGCAGGATGAACGGCTGCGTCGCCCGCTTCAGCGCCAGCGCGGCCTGCTCGTCGCCCTCGCGCTCGATCGGGATGGCGAACCGCTGCCGGAACGCGCTGCGCGGCCCGAGCAGCCCCGGGTTCGCGAACTCCATGATCGACCACAGTTCGGTCAGGTGGTTCTCCACCGGCGTGCCCGTGAGCGCGATCCGGCTCCGCGCCGGGATGCTCCGCACCGCCCTGGCCTGCCGCGTCCCGCTGTTCTTGAGCGCCTGCGCCTCGTCGCAGACGACCCGCCCCCACTCGATCGGCGCGAGCATCTCCGCGTCCCGCGTCGCCGTCCCGTAGGTGGTCAGCACCAGGTCGGCCCCGGCGACGGCCGCGACCAGCTCGTCGCCGCGGTGGCGTCCCGTCCCGTGGTGGACGTACACGCGCAGCTTCGGCGTGAACCGCGCCGCCTCCCGCTGCCAGTTCCCCACCAGCGACATCGGCAGGATCGCCAGCGTCGGGGCGGGACGGCCGCCATCCTCCCTTTCATGGACAAGTAGCGACAAAACCGAAATGGTCTTGCCCAGTCCCATGTCGTCCGCGAGGAGCGCGCCGAGGCCGAGGTCGTTCATGAACGTCAGCCAGGCGAGGCCGCGTTCCTGGTAGGGGCGGAGTTCCGCGTCCAGTTCGTCCGGCGTGCGCATGGGGGTGAGGCGGCGGTCGGCTTCGCCTGACAACAGGTCGCCGAGGGGGCCGGCCGCGTCGACGCCGGTGAGGGGGAGGGTGTCGTCGCCCGCGTGGACGATCGCGCGGATCGCCTCGGCGGCGGTCATGCGTCCTCGTCGCGGGTGGCGGAGGAAGTCGAGGGCCGCTTCGAGCTGTTCCTCGTCCAGTTCGACCCACTGGCCGCGCAGGCGGACGAGCGGCGTCTTGAGGCGGGCGAGTTCCTCCAGTTCGGCCTCGTCGATGCTCTCGTCGCCGATGGCCAGGTCCCAGCGGAAGTCGACCATGGCCTTCAGGTCGAAGCCCGACGGAGCGGCCGACCCGGAGGACGCCTCTGGATCCTCGTCGCGGGTCGTCAGCCTCATGCCGAGCTTCGCCTTGCCCGCCCACTGGGGCAGCAGGACGCCGAAGCCCGCGGCGGCGAGCATCGGGGCCGCCTGGCGGAGGAAGCGGAACGCGCCCGCGGTGTCGAGGGGGAGTTCGTCCGGCGCGGGGCCGTCCAGGGCGGGCGCCATGCCGGGGAAGAGACGCAGGGCGCGGCCCAGGCCCGCGAGCAGGGTCTCCTCGGCGTCCGGGATCGAGGTCGCCTCCCCTGCCCAGACCATCGCGGCCGGGACGTAGAGGCTCGGGTCGTCGGTGCCCTGGAGGGCGAACTCGACGCGCCAGGAGTCGCCGTCCTTCGGCTCCTCCTCGTCCTCGAAGCCCTCGGCACCCGGTTCGGCGAGGCGGAAGCAGACGCGGAGGGGGCCCGACGGGCGGCGCGCGGCCGCGGCCCAGGCGTCCAGCTCGGCGATCAGGTCGTCGGGGTCGTCGCGGGGTTCGCGGGCGACGTAGGGGGACGGGCCGGTCAGCGCCATCACCCAGCGTTCGGCGAGCGGCAGCCGGTCGGGCTCCTTGCGCCGCGACACCAGCAGCGGGTGCGGCACCACGCCCCGGACGGCGGTGTCGGCCAGGCCCGACAGCGCCTCGCGCAGGACCTCGGCGGCGGGGCGCCCGCCGTCGGCGGCGCGGCAGGCGGCGGGCATCGCGCGGGCCAGCGCGCGGAACCGCGCCGGGTCGTCGATCACCGGGCGCCAGCGGGCCACGAGGTCGCCGTCCTCGCGCAGCAGCGCGGGCAGGACGTGGCCGCGCTCCGCGAGGTGCACCGCCTCGTCCGCGAGCATGCACAGGAAGCGCAGGTCGGTGCCCGGGATCACGTCCGCGCCGTCCTCGGCGGCCTGGAGCAGCGCCATCGCCGGGAACGGTTCGAGGACGAGCGCCGGGACGCGCCACGGACGCAGCTCGGGCTCGTCCCGCACCGGCTCGGGACCCAGCTCGGCCGAGGGCAGCGGGTGGTCGCCGAGGGTCGGCAGCGACATCGTCAGCTCGACGCGGAACGCGGTGCGGACGAGCGGCTCGTAGGACGTCCCGGTGAAGTCGCAGGTCGCGAAGGGGTGAGTGTCGGGAGAAGGCTCGTACGGGCCGGTGCGTTCGGCCCAGAGGCAGAGCGCACCGCCATGCCAGGTGGCGTGGGCGACGAGCATGGTCCCCGAAGCTACCAGCAGCCTCGGACATCATCACCGGTCACATTTCTGACAGCGGTCACTCAGACAATTCTCATAGTGGTCAAATTCCCCTCTAACGCGGCGCCTGCAGGCTCCCTCCATCGCACTGTCCACGTGATGAGGAGGCTCCCGATGGCAGCGAACGGAGAAGGCGGGGTGAGCCGCCGCGCGGCGCTCACCGCGATGGGCGGCGCAGGGCTCGGCGCGGTCGGCGTGGTCGCCGGCGGTGTCGCGCTGGCGGACGGCTCGGAGACCAAGACCGGCACGCCCGTGTCGAACGTGACCACCCCCGCCTGCGTGCTGTCGCCGGAGACGACCGAGGGCCCGTACTACCTGGACTACGAGATGGTCCGCCGGGACGTCACCGAGGACCGTCCCGGCATCCCGATGATCCTGCGCGTCACCGTCGTCGACACGACCGCCGGCTGCCGTCCGGTCAAGCGCGCCGCCGTGGACATCTGGCACTGCGACGCGGGCGGCGTGTACTCCGGCTACGAGGGCAACACGCTGCCGGGCGGGCCGCCGTCCGGGACCCCCACGGACGCGCCGACGGGCACGCCGACCGGGACGCCCACCGGCCCGCCGCCCGGTGGCGGCGGCGGGCACGCCGACCCGGTCAACGACCTGACGTTCCTGCGCGGGGTCCAGCTCAGCAACGGGCACGGGATCGCCGAGCTCCGGACGATCTACCCGGGCTGGTACCAGGGGCGGGCCCTGCACATCCACGTCAAGGTGCACGTCGGCGGCAAGGTGGACGCCGAGGAGAAGACCTACACCGGCGGGCACGTCAGCCACACTGGGCAGTTCTTCTTCGCCGAGGAACTCGCCGAGAAGGTCGCCGCCATCGAGCCGTACAAGAACAACACCGTCACGCGGGTGAAGCTGGAGGAGGACGGGATCTACCGGCAGGCCGGGTCGGGCCTGCTGACCATCCGCCCGGTCCACCGGGGGCGCATCGAGCGCGGCCTGATCGCCGCGATCACGGTCGGCGTGGACCCGTCCGCCACCCCCGCCGCCGTCTGAGGAACGGCCCGCCGCCGGAGGGCGCCGCCACGGCGGCGGGCGCCCGGCGGCCCGGTCTCCTGTGGGGGGACGACCCCCCACACCCCCCGGAAGAGCCGCTGGTTAGGCTCGGGACGTCCGCCACCGAGTCAGCGCAGGAGGGTCGCCGTGGGCGAGTTCGTACGGGTCGAGGTCGAGGACGGGATCGCGACGATCAGGCTGGACCGTCCGAAGATGAACGCCCTGAACGCGCGGATGCAGCTGGAGCTGATCGACGCGGCCCGGCAGGTCACCCAGGACGACGCCGTCTCCGCGGTCGTGCTGTACGGGGGCGAGCGGGTGTTCGCGGCGGGCGCCGACATCAAGGAGATGGCCCCGATGTCGTACGCCGAGATGTCGGCGGGGCACTCGCGGCTGCTGCAGGACTTCGCCAAGGCGCTCGCCGCCATCCCGAAGCCGGTCATCGCGGCGATCACCGGGTACGCGCTCGGCGGCGGGCTGGAGGTGGCGCTGACCGCCGACTTCCGCGTCGCCGGCGAGGGCGCGAAGGTGGGGCAGCCGGAGATCCAGCTCGGCATCATCCCCGGCGCGGGCGGCACGCAGCGGCTCTCCCGGCTGATCGGGCCGTCCCGGGCCAAGGACCTGATCTTCTCCGGGCGGCACGTGGAGGCCGCCGAGGCGCTCGCGATCGGCCTGCTCGACCGGGTCGTCCCGGACGAGGACGTCTACAAGGCCGCCAGGGAGTGGGCGGCGACGTTCGTCGGCGGCCCCGCGATCGCGCTGCGCGCCGCCAAGCAGGCCATCGACCGGGGCCTGGAGGCCGACCTCGACACGGGGCTGGAGTTCGAGCGGACGCAGTTCGCCGCCCTGTTCGCCACCGACGACCAGGCGACCGGCATGAAGAGCTTCATGGAGGAGGGCCCGGGCAAGGCCGAGTTCACGGGCCGGTGAGCGCGCGGTCCTGCGCGTCCAGCACCTCGTCGGCGTAGCGCTCGGTCCAGCGGCCCAGGGCGGAGAGGGGCTCGATCAGCCCGCGTCCGGGGCCGGTCAGCCCGTACTCCACGCGCGGCGGCGCCTCGGCGTAGCGGCGGCGGGTCACCAGGCCGTTCTGTTCGAGGCGGCGGAGGGTCTCGGTCAGGACCTTGTGGCTGATGCCGCCGATCCGGTCGCGCATCTCGCCCGGCCGCAGCGGGCCGTCCCGCAGCGTCCAGACCACGACGCCCGTCCACGTGCCGGACAGCAGGTCGAGGCCGAGCCGTGTCCGGCAGTCGGCGATGAAGTCGTTCTCGTCCATGGGATCGCCCGCCATCCTGCCCTTCCCGATACGCACCGGATGGTGCCGAACGGACCGCCTAGCGTCCCGTCCGACGGTAGTCGAACCGGGAGGTTGTCATGCGGATCGGAGTGCTCGGCGCGGGCGCAATGGCGGACGCGCTCGCCACGCAGTGGGCGCGCAAGGGACACGAGGTGCGGATCGGAGCCAGGACGCCCGCGAAGGCGGCGGCGCTCGCCGGGCGGATCGGGCACGGCGCGGCGGGGGGCACGCTGCGGGAGGCGGCGGAGTTCGGTGACGTGGTGCTCGTCGCCGTCTGGCACGAGGGCGTCCCGGACGTCCTGCGCGAGGCGGGGCCCCTGGAGGGACGGGTGCTGATCGACTGCACCAACCCCATGGAGCCCCCGTTCGAGCGGCTCAAGACGGCGGACGGTCCGTCCGCCGCGCGGCGGATCGCGGACGCGACGGGCGCGCGGGTCGTCAAGGCGTTCAACACGTGCCACGAGAGCGTATGGCGGATGACGCCGCCGGCGTTCGGCGGCAGGCCCCTGGGCGTCCCGCTGTGCGGTGACGACGAGGAGGCGCTGGCCGCTGTGCGGGAGCTGGTGACCGATCTCGGCTGCGTGCCCATGAACGGCGGAAGCCTGGAGAGGGCCGGTCTCCTGGAGGCCACGACAGCGTTCATGGTGGGGCTGTGGGTCGCGGGGGAGGACCCGTCCGCGATGCTGCCGCCGCCCGAGTACGCCGGCGGAGACCCTCGGCGGACCTCGGGACCGGACGGCATTTCGAAAATCGCTGGCTAAAACGTTATTTGTGTTTTTGGGTGTGCTGCCCGGGATTGTGAAGATCGGCCGATAGCATCTGCCGCCATGCGACACGCATACCGGACCGCGCTCGTGACGGGCGCGTCCAGCGGCATCGGGGAGAGCTTCGCGCGCCTCCTGGCCGCCCGCGGCACCGACCTGGTGATCGTGGCGCGCCGCGCCGACCTGCTGGACGGCCTGGCCCGCGAGCTGGTCGAGCGGTACCGGGTCGCCGTGGAGGTGCTCGCGGCCGACCTCGCGGACCCCGCGCAGCGCGTGGAGGTCGAGGGGCGGCTCCGCGCCGAACCGGTCGAACTGCTCGTCAACAACGCCGGATACGGCGCGTTCGGGGCGTTCGCGGAGCTTCCGCTCGACGACCACCTCGCGCAGATCGAGCTCAACGTGGACGCGGTGGTGCGGCTCACCCATGCCGTCCTCCCGGGGATGATCGCGCGCGGCCGGGGCGGGGTGCTGAACGTCGCGTCGATGGCGGGCTTCACCCCGTCGCCCGGCAGCGCGACGTACGGGGCGACGAAGGCGTACGTGGCGGCCTTCTCCGAGAGCCTGCACTCGGAGGTCGCGGGCAAGGGCGTCCACGTGACGGCGCTCTGCCCTGGCTTCACCCGCACGGAGGACGACGTCCCGCCCAATCTGCTGTGGCTGCGGCGCGAGGACGTGGCGCGGGCGGGGCTGGAGGCGGTGTCGGCCGGACGGGCGCTGTGCGTCCCGGGCGTCCAGTACAAGGCGGCGTTCCCGGCCCTGCGGCTGGTCCCGAGGCCGCTGCTCAGGGCCGCGGTGAACCGCATGTGGCAACAGGCCGCCGACACGCGGTGACAAAAGGTCACCCTCTCTTATTGCTCAGGTCTACAAAAGTTCCCGCGGGTTGCTTGTTGCGGGGGTGACTTGACGGGGGTCACCGTGAGTGGCGACGATCGAACCTACGCTTGAGTAGGTTGTGAACGGCCTGCTGGGCGGCCGAACGAACACCTCGTCGAGCGAAGGAACCGCATGTCCGTGACCCCCGAAGACAAGCTCCAGACCGGTCTCATGCTCGACCTGGAGCCGGTGGTCGAGAAGGAACTGAACCGGCACATGTCGATGGCCAAGGAATGGTTCCCCCACCAGTACGTCCCGTGGGGCGAGGGACGTGACTTCGACGGGCCGCTGGACGGTGAGCCGTGGTCGCTGGAGCAGTCGAAGCTCAGCGTCGAGGCCCGCGAGTCGCTCATCGTCAACCTCCTCACCGAGGACAACCTCCCCGGCTACCACCGCGCCATCGCCACCGTGTTCGGCCGCGAGGGCGCCTGGGGCACCTGGGTGAACCGGTGGACGGCCGAGGAGAACCGGCACGGCATCGTCCTGCGCGACTACCTCACCGTGACCCGCGCGGTCGACCCGATCGCGCTGGAGCGCGCCCGCATGCGCCACATGGAGGCGGGCTACGAGGCCGACCACGGCGACTCGTTCCTGCACGGATCGGCGTACGTGGCGTTCCAGGAGCTCGCCACCCGCGTGTCGCACCGCAACACCGGCAGGGCGTCCGGCGACCCCGTCTGCGAGCAGATGATGAGCCGCATCGCCGCCGACGAGAACCTCCACATGATCTTCTACCGGAACCTGATGGCCGCCGCCCTGGAGGCGAGCCCGAACGAGACGATGCGGGCCATCGCCGACGTCGTGATGACGTTCCACATGCCCGGCCACAGCATCGACGGGTTCCTCCGCAAGTCCGTGATCATCGCCAACGCCGGCATCTACGACCTGCGGCTCCACCACGACGACGTGCTCGTCCCGGTGCTGCGCAAGTGGGGCGTGTTCGACCGCACCGACCTGTCCGGCGACGGTGAGAAGGCGCGCGAGGAGCTCGCCGAGTTCCTGGGGCAGCTCGACGCGTCCGCGACCAAGTTCGAGACCCGCCGCGAGGAGCGCCGCGCCCGCCAGGCAGCGCGCAAGGGCTGAGCCCGCGGCCCCTGCCCGGGCGGTTCCAGGGGCCTCGGAAGGGCCGGGAACGAGTGCGCGGTTTCCGGCGTCAAAGGATGCATGGGGACGCATCGGCGACTGGGCGGGTATCGGTTGCTGGACGAGATCGGCCGGGGGAGCACCGCGGTGGTGTACCTGGCGATGGACGTCTACGGCCGCGAGGTCGCGGTCAAGGAACTGATCCCGGAACTGGCGGGGGAGCCGGAGGCGATCAGCAGGCTGGCCCGGGAGATGTCGGCGCAGGCGCGGGTGCGCAGCGCCTACGTCGCGCGGCTGCTGGACGGGGAGGTCGCGGCGGAACGGCCGCACGTGGCCATGCAGTACGTGCCCGGCTGCCCGCTGAACGACCTGGTATCGGCGTACGGACCGCTGCGCGGCGACCGGCTCGTCCGGTTCGCGCGGCGGCTGGCGCTCGCGCTCGGGGACGTCCACGACGCGGGCGTGCTGCACCGCGACGTCTCGCCCGGCAACGTGATCGTGCTGGGCGACCGCCCGACGCTGATCGACTTCGGCATCGCGCACGAGTCGGGCGCCGTGCAGCTCACCAGGCGCGGCATGGTCGTGGGGACGCCCGCCTACCTGGCGCCGGAGCTGATCGAGGGGGAGCGCGCCACCACCGCGTCGGACGTGTTCTCCTGGGCGTCGACGGTCGCGTACGCGGCGACGGGACGTCCGCCGTTCGGGCGGGGGTCGCTGCACGGGGTGTGCTTCCGGATCCTGCGCGGCGAGGCCGACATCGACGGTGTTCCGGAGCCACTGGCGGCGCTCCTGCGGGCGGCGTTCCGCCGCGACGCGTCCGGGCGTCCCGGCGCGCGCCGGATCGCCGGGGCGCTCGCGCACGGCGACGCCCTCACCACCAGGCGTGACGGGGTGGTGGCCGCCTGACGCCGATCGAATCTCCCCGCACGATCGGCGAGGATAGGGTTTCGCGTAAACGATGAAGGGAGCTGTCACGTCCGGGGACCGAATCGGCCACTACAGCGTGCTCCAGACCCTGGGGGAAGGGGGCATGGGCGTCGTCTACCTCGGCGCCGACCCCGAGGGGCGCAACGTGGCCATCAAGGTGCTGCGGCCCGCGGTCGCGGGAGACGCCACGGCGCGCCGCCGGCTGGCCCGCGAGGTCGACTCCATGCGGCGGGTGCACAGCCCGCACGTCGCGGAGATTCTCGATGCCGACGTCACCGCCGACCGCCCCTACATCGTGACCCAGTACGTGCCCGGCCGGACGCTCGAGGAGATCGTCGAGGAGTCCGGCCCGATCTACGGGCAGGGGCTGCAGCGGCTCGGGGTCGGCCTGGCGTCGGCGCTGTCGGCGATCCACGGCGCCGGGATCGTGCACCGCGACCTGAAGCCCGGCAACGTGATGCTCGTGGACGGCGAGCCCGTCGTGATCGACTTCGGCATCGCGCAGGGCGCCGACGCGACCCGGCTCACCGCGACCGGAATGGTCATCGGCACCCCCGGCTACCTCTCCCCGGAGATCATCGAGGGCGAGGACGCCGGCCCGCCCTCGGACGTGCACGCCTGGGCCGGCACGGTCGCCTACGCCGCGACCGGCCGGCCGCCGTTCGGCTCCGGCACCTTCGAGTCGATCTTCTACAAGATCATGCAGGGGTCGCCGGACCTGGACGGCGTGCCCGACGCGATGCTGCCCGTGCTGCGCTCGGCGATGGCGCGGCACCCGGCCGAGCGTCCGACCGCGGTGAACCTGGTGCAGCTCACCCGGCGGATCCACCTCGAAGCCACGATCACCGACCAGACGCGGGTCGACCAGCACTACCGGCCCCCGGGCGCTTCGCAGCCGGTGGAGGAGCCGGCGGCCGACCACTCCCGGCAGTTCTCGATGCCGGCGCCCGCGCCGCAGGACCCGCCCGCCCGGCCGACCACGCCGGGCGGGTCGGCGATCCCGGCGCCCGCGCCCGTTCCGGCGCCCGCGCCGGTCCCGTCGCAGCCGAAGGACTTCGTGGGCCAGCTGCCGCCCGCCGCGCCACCGCCGCCTCCGCCGGCCCCGCCGCCCGGCCAGTTCAAGGCGGGGGAGCAGTTCGGGCCGCACGGCTACCGCGGGCCGGACCCCTACGCCCAGGGCGGCGAGCCCTACGCCCAGGGCGGCTACCCGCCGCCCTACGGGCCGCCCTCGAACCAGCCGGCCCCGGGCGCGCTCCAGCGCGGCCCCTACGACCCGCAGACGCAGGACGCGCAGCGGCGCGCCGCCGACCAGGCCCAGGCCGACCGGGAGCGCGCCGCGCGGGAGGGCGCCGACAAGGACCGGCGCAAGCCCTACGGCTGGTACCGGGTGCTCAGCTTCCTCGTCCTGGTCGCGCTGCTGGGGTTCGCGAACATCCTGCCGCTGCTGGCGCTGGCCGTCACCATCGGCGGCACGTTCCTGCTGCGGATGGGGGACAAGGCCGCCAAGGGCATGGAGGGCCGGCAGACGCGGCGGGGCCCGCGCTCCGGCGACGCGGTGGCCGCCGCGTTCCGGACGCCGCTGCACCTGCCGGGCGCCCTGCTGTCCACGGTGCTGTGGACGTCGCTCAGCCTCATCGCGGGCCTGATCCTGCTCTGCGTGCTGATCTTCGCGCAGCCCGACATGACCGCCTCGAAGGCGATCGCCTACTCGTCCATGGCGGTGATCGGGCTGCTGTGCCTCGCGCCGGGCAGCGGCGCGCCCCGGCGGCAGCTCGCCCGGATCTGGGGCGCGCTGCTGCCGCGCGCCGAGGTCGCGCTCGCCGGCGCGCTGATCCTCGGGATCTTCGCGACGGTGCTGGTCGTGCTGTCGCAGAACCAGCCGCCCGACACCACCCCGGTGGGCGGAATGAGCCAGGACCTGGAGAGCCTGCGCGCCGACGTCCGCGACCTCGTGTCGAGCATTCCCGGCACCTGACCCGCCGCCGGTCCGCGGCGATGGGTCCGCGGGGAGATTTCCGGTCGGTAAGGTGGCGGGCCATATGAGCGGTGAGACGAGCCGTCAGGCGCACATCGGTCCGTACCGGCTGCTGTCCAGGCTGGGCGGCGGAACCGGTGACGTCCATCGCGCCGCGGGGCCCGACGGCCGGGACGTGGCGATCAGGCTGCTGCCGCCGGAGGCCGCCCCCGACATCCGGCGGATGCGCGAGGTCCTCAGCCCCTACGTGGTGGACGTCCTCGACGGTGAGCCCGCAGGCCCGCGCCCTTACCTCGTGTCCCGGTTCGTCCCCGGACGGCCGCTCGCGGAGACGCTCGCCGAGCAGGGGCCCATGTCGGGGGACGCGCTGCGCCGCATGGCCTTCGGGCTGGCCAAGGCCCTCGCCGCCATCCACCGGGCGGGTCTCGCGCACGGCGAGCTGGGGCCCGGAACGGTTCTCGTCGTGGACGACGCCCCTGTCGTCGTCGACTTCGCGCTGACCGCCGGTGCCTCGGTCGCCGACGACGTCCGGGCATGGGCGGCGACGGTCACGTTCGCCGCGACGGGACGGCCGGACGCGCCCGCCGGGGCGCTGCCCGCCGCGCTGCGTCCGCTGGTCGCCGCCGCGTCGCATCCCGACCCGGAGGCGCGTCCGGCGGCGGCGGAGCTGGCGGAGGCGGCGTCGAGCCTGGACCTTCCGGCCGCTCCCGGTGTCCGCACCGCGCCGGAGCCCCCCGCTCCACGCCCGGCGCCCGGGCCGTCCGCCGCGCCCGAGTCGCCCGGCGCGGCCGCCCCGGCCGGGAGGCCCGCCGAGGAGCGGGAGCCCGCGGTGGTGCGGGGGTGGGCGCGGCTGCTCGCTGCCATGGTGGTGGTGATCGGGATCGGCGTCGTGATCATGGCGCCGATCGCGGGCCTCGCCGTCACCCTGGTCGCGGTGACGCTGCTGCGGGTGGCGGGCACGACCGCGCGCGGATGGGCGTGGGCGCTCGGCCGGACGCTGCTGACCGTCCCCTACGCGGCGGTGTTCACGGTCGCCGTCCCGCTCGGGCTCGCGGCGGTGTCGGCGGTCGGCGGGGAACTGGACTCGCTCACCGCCTGCGCCTTCGGGGCCGGGGCGGGGGCGGCGGTGCTGTGGACGGCGCCGGGCGTCAGCGCCCCGCGGCGGCAGCTGGAGCGCTGCTTCCTCCCGGTGGCGCGGCGCCCGGGGGCCGTCGCCGCCGCGGCCGCGGGCCTCGGCGTCCTGTGCCTGGTGGCGGGCGTCGGCGCCATGACGCTGACCCCGAGCTTCTCCCCGACCTACGGGCTGCAGGGGACGCTGGAAAGCTCGATGGACCGGCTGCAGCACGCCGTCGACGGGAGCTGAGGCGTGCGGCCCGTCCCCGCGGGTCGGAACGCGGTTCGGGCAGTGAACGCCGTGCCCACGTGGGTAAGGTCTCACGAACTGGGATTTGCCTTGGGGCTACCCATGAGTAACATTTGGGGTGCACGGCCAACCAGGGACCCGGCGCCGAAGCACGTTCGGGTGTTTGGCAGGCTGTGACTTCGAAAGCGCATGTCCGCGTCGACCCGTCATGGGCGGCGCCCCTCTGCCGCTTACCTCAGCGGCCAACTGAGTGCAGGGAGGTCGGCCACCGGCCATGAACATCGTCGTCCTGGTGAAGCAGGTTCCCGATACGGAGAGCCCGCGCAAGCTGAAGTCCGATGACAGCACCCTCGACCGCGCCGCGGCGGACGGTGTGATCAACGAGCTCGATGAGTACGCGATCGAAGAGGCGCTGCGCATCAAGGAGGCCCAGGGCGGCGAGGTGACCGTCCTGACCATGGGCCCCGACAAGGCGACCGACTCCATCCGCAAGTCCCTGGCCATGGGCGCCGACAAGGCCGTGCACCTCCTCGACGAGGGCCTCGCCGGCTCCGACGCGCTGCAGACCTCCTACGCGATCCAGCAGGCGCTCGGCCGCACCGGATTCGACCTCGTGATCCTCGGCTCGGAGTCCACCGACGCGCGGACCGGCGTGCTCGCCGCGATGCTCGCCGAGCGGCTCGGCGTCCCGCAGCTGTCGCTCGCGAACAAGGTCGAGATCGACGGGACGTCCATCACGGTGCAGCGGCAGACCGACTACGGCTTCGACCGGGTCGAGGCGAGCCTGCCCGCGGTCGTGTCCGTCGTGGAGAAGATCAACGAGCCGCGCTACCCCTCCTTCAAGGGGATCATGGCGGCCAAGAAGAAGCCGGTCGAGACGCTCGGCCTCGGCGACGCCGGCATCGACGCGTCCCAGGTCGGCCTGGCGAACGCCGCGACCGAGGTGGTCGACTTCGCCGAGGCGCCGCCGCGCGCCAAGGGCGAGATCGTCACCGACGAGGGCGACGGCGGCGCGAAGATCGCCGAGTTCCTCGCGTCGAAGAAGTTCGTCTGAGCGAGGAAGGGGATTAGGAACAGATGGCTGAGATTCTCGTCCTCGTCGACCACGTCGACGGTGAGGTCAAGAAGGTCACGCTCGAACTGCTGACGCTGGCGAACCGGCTCGGCGAGGCCGCCGCGGTATGGGTCGGCCCGGGCTACGAGAACGCCAAGGACAGGCTCGCCGAGTACGGCGCCGGCAAGGTCTACGTGGCCGCCGACGAGGAGCTGGCCTCCTACGTCGTCGCCCCGAAGGCCGCGCTGCTGGCACAGCTGGTCGGCGAGAAGTCGCCGGCGGCGGTGCTGGTCGCCGCGACGGCCGAGGGCAAGGAGATCGCCGGGCGCCTCGCGGTCAAGACCGGCTCCGGCGTGCTCACCGACGTCGTGGACGTCGCCGACGGCTTCGTCGCCGAGCACTCCATCTTCGGTGGCGGGATCATCGCGCACGCCAGGGTGAGGACCGGCACGCCGATCATCGCCGTCCGGCCGAACTCCGTCGCCCCCGAGGCGTCGGCGGTCACCCCGGCCGAGGAGCAGGTGGCGGTCGCGCTCTCGGACGCCGACAAGGGCGCCAGGATCGTGGAGAAGGTCGTCCAGGAGAAGGGCGAGCGCCCGGACCTGACCGAGGCCGCGATCGTGGTCTCCGGCGGCCGCGGCGTCGGCGGCGCCGAGAACTTCAAGATCATCGAGGCGGTGGCCGACTCGCTCGGCGCGGCCGTCGGCGCCTCCCGCGCCGCCACCGACGCCGGCTGGTACCCGCACTCGTTCCAGGTCGGCCAGACCGGCAAGACCGTGTCGCCGCAGCTCTACATCGCGGTCGGCATCTCCGGGGCCATCCAGCACCGGGCCGGCATGCAGACCTCGAAGACCATCGTCGCCATCAACAAGGACCCTGAGGCGCCGATCTTCGAGCTCGTCGACTACGGCATCGTGGGCGACCTCTTCCAGGTCGCGCCGCAGCTCACCGAGGAGATCAACAAGCGCAAGTGATCTCCCGCGACCGGCCCCGGCGACGTCCTCCGTCGCCGGGGCCGACCGGCGTTCAGGAGCGCTTCGGCGCCGGGGAGGAGGAGTCCTTGAGCAGCGCGGGCTTCACCATGTCGCCGACCTCGGCGTAGGGGACGACCGTGTCCTGCAGACCGCACGCCTCCGCGTAGCCCAGGATCGACCCGTAGAAGGCCACGCGGACGCCCTTCGGTGTGAGGGCCATGGTGACGTAGCCGTCCTTGACGAACTTGGACGGGTTGTCGGTGCCGGGCAGGACCACCGAGCCGCCCGGGGTGCTCTGGCCGCTCCAGCAGTACGTGCCGTCCGGCAGATGCGCCTTGATCTTCTGGTCCAGCGGCTTGAGCCCCTGGTCGGTCGGGACGCGGAACAGGTCGAGCGGCCGATAGGAGGCGCCGGTCCGCAGGTCGACCGTCGCGGCCGGCGGCTGATCCCAGCTCGACCCGCGCTCGCCGTTCAGCACGACGGTGTACCAGACCGACAGGAGCCGGTCGTTGCGCAGCAGGATCTGCGGCTTCACGACGTCGGTGTAGGCGCCGCGGCCGCCGTCCTTCAGGCCGTTGCGCGTCTTCGCCCAGCGCTGTTCGAGCGGCGCCCGCAGCGCCTGGTTGATCTTCCGGTTCAGGGCGGCGTCCCCGCCCGTGACCTTCACGACCCGGCCCTGCGCCTGGAACGTCATCCCGCCGCCGATGCTCTGCCGCGGCTCGCTGAGCGCGACCAGCCGCGCCACGATCGGCTTGGGCGCCTCCTCCGCCGTGGCCACGTAGACGGCCGCGCCGCCGCCCACGGCCACGGCGGCGGCGCCGCCCGCGACGGCCGCCGTCCCCTTCGCCCCGAGGGTCCCGATGACGCCCTTGCCGGCGGCGCCCGCCGCCGTGCCCGCGCCTCCCGAGCCCGCGCCCCCGGCCGCTCCCGCCGCGCCGGCCGCCCCGGCGGCCCCCGCCGAGGCGCCGCCCGAGCCGAGGCCGAGCGCGGTCAGCGGGAACAGCATGGACAGCGCGGCCGCGGCCCCCGCGAGCGTGCGGACGCCGCGTCCCTCCCACTCGGAGCCGTACGTGCCCGCGGCGACCGACTCGAGTTCCGAGACGAACGCGGTGGCGCCCATCGGCCGCTCCCACGGGTTCTTGGCCAGACCGCGTTCCAGCAGTGGCCGGAGCGGCTCCGGAACGTCCTCCAGCGGGATCGGCGCGTTGAGGTGGCCGCCCATCAGCCCCGCCTGGGTCTCGGCCTCGTACGGGCGGCGTCCCGTCACGCACTCGAAGAACACGCACGCCGCCGCGTACACGTCGGTCGCGGGGGAGGCCGGCTCGCCGCGCCACTGCTCCGGTGCCATGTAGACGGGCGTGCCGGACCGTCCCGCCTCGCCCGCGTCCACCGCGATGCCGAAGTCGATCAGCTTGCTCAGCCCGTCGCCGCGCACGATCACGTTCGCGGGCTTGTAGTCGCGGTGCACGATGCCGAGGCCGTGCGCGGCGGCGAGGCCCAGCAGCGAGCCCTTGAGGACCGCCAGCGCCGCCTCCGGCCGCAGCGGCCCCCTTCGGCCGAGCACCTCCTTGAGCGGCGCCCCGTCCACCGCCTCCATGACGATCGCGGCGCCGCCCGGCGTCTCGACCAGCCCGAACAGCTGGGCGACGAAGGGGTTGCGCAGCCGGCTCAGCAGGCCGGCCTCGCCCCGGAACCGCTCGCGGAACTCCGCGTCGCCGAGCAGCGCCTCGGCGAGGTACTTGATCGCCGCGGGACGCCCGGTCCCCTCGTGCCGGGCGAGCACCACCCGCCCCTGCGCGCCCTCGCCGAGCACCCGCAGCTCGCTGTACCCCGGAACCTGCCACCCAGCCATGACCGCCCCCACACCACCGACGTTCCGAAGGGGGTTATATCGGATCGGGAGTCAGGCGGCCACAGGCTGGGGCCGGGCGTCGGCCGCGCCGGCCACGGCTTCGGGCGCCGCCTCGGCGGGGACGGCGACGTCGGCCGCCGTGCGGAGCGGGACGAAGCGCGCCCCGGCGGCGATGAGGAGGGCGAGGACGACGACGGTGCCCACCCCCAGCCGGAGCGAGGTGGCGTCCGACAGGAAGCCGACCACGACCGGGCCGAGCAGCAGGCCGCCGTACCCCATCGCGCCGACCTGGGCGACGGCCGCGGCGGGACGGTCGGGGGCGGCGGTGCCGGCCAGTGAGATCGTCGTGGGGACGACCGTGCAGACGACGAGACCGGTCACGAAGAACCCCGCGATGGCCACGGACGCGACCGGGGCCAGGACGACGACGGTCATGCCGGCCGCGGTGCCGAGGCCCGCGCCGATCAGCAGCCGGCGGGTGCCGACCCGCATCCGGACGCGGTCGCCGACCAGCCGCCCGAGCAGCATCGCCAGCTCGAACACCGGGTAGCCGGCCGCCGCGACGGCCTCGGTGGAACCGAGCTCGTCGTGCAGGAGCAGGCCGCTCCAGTCGGCGATCGTCCCCTCGGCCATGAACGCGATGAAGCCGAGGACGCCGATCAGGTAGACGGCGGGCGGCATCCGGCGCGCCTTGCGCCCCGTCCCGGACGCGGAGGGCGCGACGGGGTCGGGCAGGTAGGTGCGGCCGAGCGCGAGGCCGGCGGGCAGCGACAGCAGGGCGGCGGTCAGCACGGTCTCGGTGAATCCGAACCCGGCGGCGGCCGTCACGACGCCGAACAGGCCGCCGCTCATGGCGCCGACGCACCAGCCGGCGTGCATGCCGCTCATGATGGACCGGCGGTACGCCTGCTCGACGACGCTGCCCTGCGCGTTCATCGCGATGTCGGTGATCCCGAACGTCATGCCGAACAGCGCGACGGCGGCGAGCAGGACGCCGTAGCTCGGCGCGAGCGCGACCCCCGCGTACGACAGCGCGGTCAGCGGCAGCGCGAGCCGCAGCACGGCGCGGCTGCCGGCCCGTGCCATCACGCCGCGCAGCGCCTGCATGGCGACGATCGCGCCGATCCCCCAGACGAGGACGACGATGCCGATCTCGCCCTCGTTCGTCCCGAACTTGCCGGCCAGGGCGGGCATACGCGCCACCCACACTCCGGTCAGCAGGCCGGCCAACGCGAAGGTCAGGAAGGTCCCCGAGCGGGCACGGAACAGCATGGTTCACCTCTTTCTGGGTTCGGCGGGGCGCGCCCCGGTCGTGCGACAGGCGTCATGGAACGCTCCAGGCCGCTGCGGGCCCGGAGCGTCCGGTGGTTCGGAAGGGGGCGAGGCCCCCGGGATCATCGCTCCAGCAGGCTCAGGAGCCGCTGTTTCAGCGCTTCGAGCTGTCCGGCGTCGTACAGCCCGGGGTCATGGCTGACCACTTCCCAGAGGCCCTCGGCCGCCAGCCGGACCACCATCGCGGTGCCCGGGTCCGGGTCCTCCGCGGGGTCGCGGCCGTGCCAGCGGCGCATCGCCTCGTTCAGCGGCTCGGCCTGCTCCGGGTCGGCGGCGGCGGCCGTGATGGCCGACCATCGTCGGTAGGTGCGGGCCTCTCCGGTGAGGATCTCGAACGTGGCCTCGACGTAGGCGCGGGTGTAGGCACCCGGTGCGCCGTCGCCGTAGGAGTCGATGTAGGAGGCGATCAGGTCGTCGAAATCCTCGATGACCCGCGCCACCATCGCCCGGACGAGCTCCTCTTTGGTGGGGAAGTGGTAGAGCAGCCCTCCCTTGCTGACGCCTGCGCGGTCGGCGACCGCGGTGAGCGTCAGCGCCTGCGTCCCCTGCTCGGAGAGCACGGACTCGGCGGCGTCCAAAAGGGCTTCTCTCTTCATGACCACTCCACTGTACCGGCTGGACGGTATAGAGGCCAACCGCGGGCCGCCGCCCCCTATTCCGCCGGGCCTCGGCGGACTCCGGCGACCCTCCGGACGACCCTCCGGGCGCCTGGAGGGGAACAGCCGGGGCGCGGCTACTGTTGACCGCGTGGTGACTTACCTCGACCATGCGGCGACGACCCCTATGCGGCCCGAGGCCATAGAGGCGATGACGGCCGAGCTGCGCGAGCTCGGCAACCCGTCCTCGCTGCACGCGGTCGGGCGGCGGGCCCGCCGCGTCGTCGAGGAGTCCCGCGAGATCATCGCCGAGGCGTTCGGCGCCCGCCCGAGCGAGGTCGTGTTCACCTCCGGCGGCACCGAGGCCGACAACCTCGCCGTCAAGGGGATCTACTGGGCGCGCCGCGCCGCCGACCCGTCTCGCACCCGCGTGCTGGCGGGGGCCGTCGAGCATCACGCTGTCATGGACGCGGTGCGGTGGCTCGCCGACCATGAGGGCGCCCAGGTCGACTGGATCCCGGTGGACGAACTGGGCCGCGTCACCCCCGAGGCGCTGGAAAAGGCGCTGGGCACCGGCGACGACGTGGCGCTCGTCTCCGTGATGTGGGCCAACAACGAGGTCGGCACCGTCCAGCCCATCGCGGAACTGGCCGCAGTGGCCCGCGAGCGCGGAGTCCCGCTGCACACCGACGCCGTCCAGGCCGCCGGGCAGCTGCCCGTGGGCTTCGCGGCGAGCGGCGCGCAGGCGCTCACCATCACCGGCCACAAGCTCGGCGGCCCGATCGGTGTCGGCGCGCTGCTGCTGGCCAAGCCGAAGCCGCCGGTGTTCCTCGATCCGATGCCGCTGCTGCACGGCGGCGGCCAGGAGCGCGACGTCCGGTCCGGGACGCTCGACACGCCCGCCATCGCGGGTTTCGCCGCCGCCGTCCAGGCCACGGTCGCCCATCGCGAGGACGAGACGCGCCGCCTCGCCGGACTGCGCGACCAGCTGATCGAGGCCGTCCGCGGCGCCGTGCCCGAGGCGGTCCTGAACGGCGACCCGGCCGGCCGCCTCCCCGGCAACGCGCACTTCTCCTTCCCCGGCTGCGAGGGCGACGCCCTGCTCATGCTGCTGGACGCGCGCGGCATCGCCTGCTCCACCGGGTCGGCCTGCTCGGCGGGCGTCTCGCAGCCGAGCCACGTCCTGATCGCCATGGACGCGAGCGCCGAACGCGCGCGCGGCTCGCTGCGCTTCACGCTCGGCCACACCAGCACCGAGGCCGACGTCAAGGCCGTCGCCGACGCGATCGGCCCGGTCGTGGAGCGCGCCCGCCGGGCCGGCCTCAGCTGATCCGTCCGGGTTTGACCGTCTCTTGAACGGGGACTGCCCGCCCGTGACGACCGAGGTGGGCAACGGACTCAAGCAGGCGGCGGGACACCCGTGGTTTCACCATCTGTCCCGGGTGGGGCTGGTCGCGCGCGGCCTCCTCTACCTGCTCATCGGCTGGCTGGCCCTCCAGGTCGCCTTCGGCGCCGGCGGGCGGGAGGCGGACCGGAAGGGCGCGCTGCAGGCCGTCGCCGACAAGCCCGGCGGCCCGGTCGTCCTCGGGCTGATGGCGGTCGGCTTCGCCGCGCTCGCGCTCTGGCAGTACGCGGAGGCCCTGTACGGCCGGCCCGTACGGGACGGCGACAAGCCCGCCAAGCGCCTGGCGTCGGCGGCCCGCGGCGCCGTCTACACGGCCGCCTTCGCGGCGACCCTCGCGTTCCTGCTCGGCCACCACGGCACGTCGAGCGACCGGCAGTCCAAGACCATCACCGCGCGGCTGATGGGCGAGCCCGGCGGCCGCTGGCTCGTCCTGGCGGTCGCGGCAGGCGTCGTTGCCTGGGGCGTCGCCGTGTTCGTGAACGCCGTCCGCCGATCCTTCCTGGAGGAGCTGAAGACCTGGGAGATGGGCGACACGGCCCGCCGTGTCGTCCAGCCACTGGCCATCGTCGGCAACACCGCCCGCGGCCTCGTCGGCGCCGCCGCCGGCGCCTTCCTCGCCTACGCGGCCATCACCTTCCAGCCGCAGAAGGCCCAGGGCCTGGACGGCACGCTCCGCGAGTTCGCCACCGCCCCCGCGGGCGCCTGGGGGCTCGCCGCCGTGGCCCTGGGCGTCCTCACCTTCGGCCTCTACAGCCTCGCCGAATCCCGCTACCGCAAGGTCGACGCGACCCGTCAGGGCTGGTAGGGAGCCAGGGCGCGCCAGCCGGGGTCGTTGGTGGAGGCGACCTTCGCCTTGCCTTCGGGCCAGCCCGCGGCGAGCTGGTCGAGCTCGGAGATCACGCCGGAGTCGGGGTCGGCGTACAGGTGGAAGACCCGGAGGCCGTCGCCCGTCTCGCGGACCGCGAGGACCGCGCGGTCGCCGAGCTTGGCGAGCTTCTTCTCGAAGGCGCGCAGCGCGCCCGACGACGGCTCGACGGGGAGCCGGTCGGGGTTGCTGTTGGCGTACGGGACGCTGATCGCCACGTGCAGGTCGCAGAGCGGGTAGTCCTGGCGGTGCAGCGGGAAGCGGGCGCCGAGGCGGGCGGGGTGGCCGCGCGGGGTGCGGCCCTCGCCGGTCAGCCAGGTCGGCTCGGTGAACGGCTCGGCGATCTGCTCCACGACCGCGGCCAGCATCGACGGCGGCAGCGCGTCGATCGGCGCCTCCGTCGCGATCGTGACCTCGCCGACCCAGCGGGCCACGTCGTCCTCGCCGAGGGCCCAGTGCAGGACGTTCAGCGCCACCTGGAGCTGCTGCTCCTCGGCGACGAACAGGAAGTCGGGGTGGTAGGCGGTGATGTGCACGCGGGCGCGGTCGGCGTCGGCGCGCATGCCCAGCCGGACGTATTCCAGGTCGAACTCGTGGTCGCCGAGGATGAGGTCCTGCGCGAGCATCTCGGGGTCGGGCTGGCGCGCCGGGTGGAAGCTCCAGCCGGCGGCCGCGGCGCCGGACGGCGCGGACCGCACCCAGCGCTCGGTCAGGCCGCGCAGCTCGGGGTCGCCGCCGCCGGTCACCGTGAGCGACGGGCTCCGGTCGTCGGCCCCGCCGATCTCCCACTGCAGCCCGGGATTGATCTTGCGGACGCGGCGGGACAGCTCCTCGACCGCGTCCGCCGACAGGCCCTCGCCGGGCACGGTGGCCTCACCCGCCTCTGACTCCTCTGGCCCGGCGGCCAGCGACGCCTCGATCGTCGGGCGGGCCTGCGCCCACCACTCCCAGAATTCGCTGATGGCGGGCGGTACGACGGCGGACGCCTCGCGCGGACGGCGGAAGATTCCCATAGCGGCCCCAATCGTACGCGGAAATGTCGTCGGGCAACCGGGCCACGCCGCGTACCCTCGAAGGCACTATGACTCTGCGTGTCCTAGCCGCCATGTCGGGCGGCGTCGACTCCGCTGTGGCCGCCGCCCGCGCCGCCGAGGCCGGGCACGACGTCACCGGTGTCCACATGGCCCTGTCCAGCAATCCCCAGTCCTACCGGACGGGCGCGCGCGGCTGCTGCACCCTGGAGGACTCCCGGGACGCGCGCCGCGCCGCCGACGTGATCGGCATCCCGTTCTACGTGTGGGACCTCGCCGAGCGCTTCCACCGGGACGTGGTGGAGGATTTCGTCAGCGAGTACGCCGCGGGCCGCACCCCGAACCCCTGCCTGCGCTGCAACGAGAAGATCAAGTTCGCGGCGCTGCTGGACCGCGCGATGGCGCTCGGCTTCGACGCCGTCTGCACCGGCCACTACGCGCGGCTGGACGGCGGCGTCCTGCGCCGCGGCGTCGACGAGGGCAAGGACCAGTCGTACGTCCTGGCCGTGTGCACGCCCGAGCAGCTCGCGCACGCGCTGTTCCCGCTCGGCGACACGTCCAAGGCCGACATCCGGCGGGAGGCGGAGCGCCGCGGCCTCCAGGTGGCCGACAAGCCCGACAGCCACGACATCTGCTTCATCGCGGACGGTGACACGCGCGGCTTCCTGGCAGAGCGGCTCGGGTCGGCGCCCGGCCCGATCGTCGACACCGCCGGCAACGAGGTCGGCGAGCACGACGGCGCCTACGCCTACACGATCGGCCAGCGCAAGGGCCTGCGGCTCGGCACCCCCGCGCCGGACGGACGGCCCCGCTACGTCCTGGACATCTCCCCGGTGACGAACACGGTGACCGTGGGCCCGCGCGAGTCGCTGGACGTCCAGGAGATCACCGGCGAGCGCCCGGTGTGGCTCGGCGAGGCGCCGGACGGCCCGTTCGACTGCCAGGTCCAGCTCCGCGCGCACGGCGAGGTCTACGACTGCACGGCCGAGCAGGTGGGCGACGAACTGCGCATCAGCCTGTCCACCCCCGCCCGCGGCGTCGCGACCGGCCAGGCCGCCGTCCTCTACACCGGCGACCGCGTCCTCGCATCAACAACGATTGCCGAAACGACCCGAGTGCCGGCCTGACACCTCGCTGCTGATACCGGCCCGCGCCCTCGGGAATCAGGGCGGGTGTACGCGACTTAAGGTCGCGTAGGCGGATCATGGAGGCGTGTTGTGAAGTTCGGTGTTTCGACGTTCGTGACGGACGACGGGATCGGGCCGGCGGCGCTCGGGCGGGCCCTGGAGGAGCGCGGGTTCGGGTCGCTGTTCGTGGCCGAGCACACCCACATCCCGGTGAAGCGCGAGTCGCCGTGGCCGGGCGGGGCCGAGCTGCCCCGGCATTACTACCGGTCGCTCGACCCGTTCGTGGTGCTGACCTCCGCGGCGGCGGTGACCGAGCGGCTGCGCGTCGGGACGGGCATCGCGCTGGTCGTCCAGCGGGACCCGATCGTGCTGGCCAAGGAGGTCGCGTCCCTCGACCTGATCTCCGGCGGGCGGGCCGTGCTCGGTGTCGGCGCGGGCTGGAACCGGGAGGAGATGCGCAACCACGGCACCGACCCCCGGACCCGGATGCGCCTCCTCCGCGAGCGGGTGCTGGCCGTCAAGGAGCTGTGGACGAAGGACGAGGCGGAGTTCCACGGCGAGTTCGTCGACTTCGACCCCGTGTTCTCCTACCCGAAGCCCGTGCAGGACCCGCATCCGCCGGTGCTGATCGGCGGGGCGGGGCCGACGACCTTCGACCGGGTCGTGGAGTTCGGCGACGGCTGGCTGCCGATCTACGGGCGCGGCGCCGGCGGGCTCGCCGCGCGGATCTCCGAGTTGCGCGAGCGGGCGGGGCGCCGGGTGCCGGTGACGGTGTTCGGGGTGTCGCCGGAGCGGGAGGCCGTCGAGGACCTGGCGGCCGCGGGCGCCGACGAGGCGCTGTTCAACCTGAAGACGGCGCCGGAGGACGACACGCTCCGCGACCTGGACCGGCTGGCCGGGCTGGTGTGATCGTCGCGCCGATAGGGTCTTGCGCGTGACGAGCTATCCGTGGCAGGCGGGGACGGCGACCGGGATCGGGTCGTATCCGGGGGAGGATCCGGCGGAGGCGCTGCGGGTCGTCCTCGGCGAAGTGCCCGAGATGCCGCATCTGCCGGAGCTTCCCGCGCGCGGTCCCGGCGCCGACCTGGCCGGCCGGACGGCCGGGCTGCTGATCGACATGCCGGTGCACCTGGAGCCGTCCGGGTGGCGGTTCTCCGACCGCCCCGGACGCGACACGCTGCGCTCCCGCGACCACCTCGCCCGCGACCTGGACGTCCTGGAGGAGATCGCGGGCGGCCACGACGGACCGTTCAAGATCCAGGTGTGCGGGCCGTGGACGCTGGCCGCGTCCGTCGAGCTGCGGCACGGCGACCGGGCGCTGAAGGACCCGGGCGCCGTCCGCGACCTGGCCGCCTCGCTCGCCGAGGGCGTCGCCGCGCACGTCGCGGACGTCCGGCGGCGGCTGCCCGCCGCGGAGATCGTCCTGCAGCTGGACGAGCCCGGCCTGCCCGCCGCGCTCGCCGGGACGGTCCCGACCGCGAGCGGCTTCTCCCGGCTGCGGGCGATCGAGGAACCCGTCGCGGAGGAGACGCTGCGGCAGGTGATCGAGGCCGCGGACGCGTACCCCGTCGTGCACTGCTGTGCCCGGAACGTCCCGTACGGACTGCTGCGCGGTGCCGGCGCGAAGGCCATCTCGGTCGATCTGCGGCTGGTCCCGAAGCGCGACGACGACGCGGTGGGGGAGACGATCGACGCCGGGACGGGGCTGTTCCTCGGCGCGGTCCCCGCGACCGACGCGGTACTACCGTCCCTCCAGGCGACCGCCGACCCGGTGAAGGGGCTGTGGCGTCGGCTCGGCTTCCCGCCCGCGCAGCTGGCGAGGCAGGTCGTCGTCACCCCGGCGTGCGGGATGGCCGGGGCCTCGCCGCGTTACGTCCGCGAAGCGCTGAAACACTGCCGCGAAACGGCCCGGATGCTTTACGAAGCGGCGGAGTGAGGTGCGCCTCGTATTGTCGGTCGTGTTGGCGAGAATGGGGGCATGACCATGGGCGACGGCGTTCCGACCGAGGCGCGGCAGCGGCACCTTGAGCTGAGCGAGGAGCTTGAGGCGGCCAACTACCGGTACTACATCCTCGACCAGCCGACGCTCACCGATGCCGAGTACGACCGGCGGATGCGGGAGATCCGCGAGCTGGAGCAGCGGCATCCGGAGCTCGTCACGCCGGACTCGCCGACGCAGAGGGTCGGCGCGCCGATCGTCACCGACTTCGCGACCGTCGAGCACCTGGAGCGGATGCAGAGCCTCGACAACGCGATGAGCGCGGACGAGCTGCTCGCATGGGACGACCGGGTCGTGAAGGAGGTCGGCAAGGTCGCCGGGTACCTGTGCGAGCTGAAGATCGACGGGCTGGCGATCGCGCTGACGTACGAGAAGGGGCGGCTGACCCGCGGGGTCACCCGCGGGGACGGGCGCACCGGCGAGGACGTCACCAACAACATCCGCACCATCGCCGACATCCCGGACCGGCTGTCCGGCGACGGCTGGCCGGACGTGCTGGAGGTCCGCGGCGAGGTGTTCCTGCCGATCGAGGGGTTCGAGCAGGTCAACGCGGCGCAGGTGGAGGCGGGCAAGGACCCGTTCGCCAACCCGCGCAACGCGGCGGCGGGCTCGCTGCGGCAGAAGGACCCGCGGGTCACGGCGCACCGGCCGCTCGGCATGCTCGTCCACGGGTTCGGCGCGTGGCGCGGCGGGACGCAGCCGGAGAGCCAGTCGGGCGCCTACGAGCTGATGCGCGGCTGGGGGCTGCCGGTCAGCGACCGCTACAAGGTGGTCGGCGGGCTGGACGCCGTCCGCGAGTACATCGACGAGTACGGCGAGCACCGGCACGATCCCGCATACGAGATCGACGGCGTGGTCGTCAAGGTCGACCAGTTCTCGCTGCAGCGGCGGCTCGGCTCCACCAGCCGGGCGCCGCGCTGGGCGATCGCGTGGAAGTACCCGCCTGAGGAGGTCAACACCAGGCTCCTCGACATCAAGGTCGGCGTGGGACGGACTGGGCGCATCACCCCGTACGGCGTGATGGAGCCGGTGAAGGTCGCCGGGTCCACCGTCGACCGGGCGACGCTGCACAACGCGGGCGAGGTCAAGCGCAAGGGCGTGCTGGTCGGCGACACGGTCGTGCTGCGGAAGGCCGGCGACGTGATCCCGGAGATCGTCGCGCCGGTGACCGCGCTCCGGAACGGGTCCGAGCGCGAGTTCGAGATGCCCGCGCACTGCCCCGAGTGCGGGACCGAGCTGGCGTACGAGAAGGAGGGCGACGCCGACATCCGGTGCCCGAACGCCCAGTACTGCCCCGGTCAGCTGCGTGAGCGGGTGTTCTTCGTCGCGAGCCGCAACGCGCTCGACATCGAGGCGCTCGGGTACGTGGCGGCGACCGCGCTCACGCAGCCGCTGGAGCCTTCCGAGCCGCCGGTCAGGAACGAGGGCGATCTGTTCCACCTGACCGTCGACCAGCTCCTGCCGATCAGGAGCCTCGTGCTGGACGCCAAGACGGGAACGGCCAAGACCGATCCGAAGACCGGCGAGCCGAAGGCGGTGTCGTTCTTCGCGAACAAGGAGGGCGAGCCGAAGAAGACCGTGGAGATCCTCTTCGAGGAGCTGGAGAAGGCGAAGCGGCAGCCGCTGTGGCGGGTGCTCGTGGCGCTGTCGATCCGGCACGTGGGGCCGTCCGCGGCGCGCGATCTCGCCCGGGAGATGCGCTCGATGGACGCGATCGCGGCCGCGACCGAGGAGGAGCTGGCGGCGGTCGACGGCGTCGGGCCGACCATCGCCGCCTCGATCAAGAACTGGTTCGCGGTCGGCTGGCACCGGGAGATCGTCGACAAGTGGCGTGCCGCCGGCGTCCGGATGGAGGACGAGGGCGCGGCCGGCCCGCGCCCGCTGGAGGGCGTCACCGTGGTGATCACCGGGTCGCTGGAGGGGTTCAGCCGGGACTCGGCGACCGAGGCGGTGCAGCGGCTCGGCGGCAAGGTGTCCGGGTCGGTGTCGAAGAAGACGGGCTTCGTGGTCGTCGGCGACAGTCCAGGGTCCAAGTACGACAAAGCGGTGAAACTGGGCGTACCGGTCTTGGCGGAGGACGGGTTCCGGGTGCTGCTCGCCGATGGGCCAGATGCGGCCAAAAACGTGACTGTGCGCGCCGACGGCTAACACGGTGTGGTTGCGAGGTTTCTACCAGGGTTGCGTTACTCAGGGGTACACTTCAGCTACCCATCGGTGAGGGGCCGGGGTGGAATGGGCATAACGGAACGTACGCAATCGGTTTCGCGAAGTTGAGCAAAGGTCGTACCCTCCCTCTCATCACGACCCACACCTGAATCTCCGGACGTAACACCCGGGGGGCGTCCCCCGGGATCGGGGACGTCCGGTGCCGGGGGACGGCCCCCGAACCCCCCGAGGATGTGATGAAGGACCCGAACAACACGCGGAACACGGCGCCACGCCGTGGTTCCCCGTTGTGGATCTACTTCCTCGTCGTCATCATGCTCGGCGTCGCCGCAGGCGTCACCGCGTTCACCGGGCTGAGCCGCGGCGACCTGGACGCGCTGGCCGGCACGCCCGTGTTCTGGATCCTCGGCTGCTTCATCATCTTCGGCGAGCTGCGCCCGATCATCACGCCCGGCTCCACCGAGAACAACGGCGCCACCACCTCCACCACCTTCTCGTTCGCCGCGCTGCTGTACGCCGGGCTGCCGGTCGCCGCCGCCCTCCAGGTCGTCGCCGTGATCACCTGCGGGATCTTCCGCGCCCGCTCCCCGCACCGCATCGCCTTCAACGCCGCCCAGTACACCCTCAGCCTCGCCGCCGCGCAGCTCGTCCTCGCGCTCTTCGGCGACCTCGCGACCCCGTCGACCCTGTGGGTGCCGCACGGCTCCGACCTGCCCGCGATCGCGCTCGCCGGCGCGGTCTACTTCGTCTGCAACGACACCCTCGTCGGCGCCGCCGTCGCGCTGCACGCCCGGGTGTCGCTGGTCAAGGCGCTCCGCTGGGACCTCGGCTACCAGGTCCTCGTCCATCTGGCGCTGCTCGGCCTCGCCCCGCTGATGGTCGTGGCGATGGACCGGTCGGCCGTGTTCGTGCCCCTCATCGTCCTGCCGTTCATCGCCGTGTACATGAACGCGTCCGTCTCCGTCCGGCGCGAGCACCAGGCACTGCACGACGGGCTGACCGGGCTGCCCAACCGCAAGCTGCTGATCGTCCGGACCGAGGAGGCGCTCGCCGAAGCGCGCGGCGCGGAGAAACGCGGCGACGGCCGGCGCCGCCCGCGCGGCACCGGTCTCGGGCCCTCCCGGCTGCGCAAGCCCGCCGACCCGCCGAACCACCGCGCCGGGCTGTTCCTGCTCGACCTCGACCGGTTCAAGGAGGTCAACGACACCCTCGGGCACCCCACCGGCGACCGGCTGCTCCAGCTCGTCGCGCACCGGCTCACGCACAGCGTCCGGCCCGGCGACCTCGTCGCGCGGCTCGGCGGGGACGAGTTCGCGGTGCTGCTGCCGACCGTCCGGGACGAGGCCGCCGCCCGCGAGGTCGCCGCCCGGCTGCGCGCGGCGCTGAGCGAGCCCGTCCGGCTGGACGGCATGTCGTTCGACCTGGAGGGGAGCGTCGGCATCGCGCTGTTCCCCGACCACGCGCCCGACTTCGAGCTGCTCCTGCAGCGCGCCGACGTCGCCATGTACAACGCCAAGGAGGCCCGGTCCGGCGTCGAGATCTACTCGCCCGGCAAGGACCGCAACTCCCCGGCCCGGCTCAACATGCTGGGCGACCTGCGCCGCGCCATCGACCGCTCCGAGCTGGAGCTGTTCTACCAGCCGAAGATCTCGCTGCGGGACGGCCACCTCGTCGGCATGGAGGCGCTGCTGCGCTGGCGCCACCCCGACCAGGGCCTCCTCGAACCCGAGGCGTTCCTGTCGATCGCCGAGCAGACGTACCTGATGCGCTCGATCACCCACTACGTCGTGGAGGCGGCGCTCGCGCAGACCGCCGCCTGGTGGCGCGAGGACCTCGCCATCCAGGTCGCGGTGAACGCCTCCGGCCGCGACCTGCTCGACACCGGCCTCACCGAGACGATCGAGGAGGGCCTGCTCGCCCGCGGCCTGCCCGCGGCGGCGCTCCAGCTGGAGATCACCGAGCGGATCCTGATGAACGAGCCCGCCTACGCCTCCGACACCGTCGCCGCCCTCGGCGAGCTCGGCATCCCGCTCAGCCTGGACGACTTCGGCACCGGCTACTCCTCCCTCGTCCGGCTCAAGCGGCTGCCGGTCGAGGAGATCAAGATCGACTCCTCGTTCGTGCAGCGGCTCGCCGACTCCGCGGACGACGCCGTCATCGTCCGCTCCATCGTCGACCTCGTCCGCACCCTCGGGCTCCGCTCGGTCGCCGAGGGCGTCGAGGACGCCGCCACCGCCGAGGCCCTCCGCGAGATGGGCTGCGACGCCGCCCAGGGCTGGCACTTCGGCCGCCCCATGGACGCGGCCGCCGCCACCGAATGGCTCCGGGAGTACTCCTTCGCGCTGCCCTCGGTCCAGGCGCCCGGCAGCGCCTGACCTCCACACCGCGGCACCGCGACGCGCGGGATCACGCGCGGGTAAACCAGTCGGGCCTGGATGCCCCGGCCCATAGGATGGCGGGGAACCCAATTCATCGCAGGAACGGTTTCTCTAATGTCCGCCATCACCCGTGACGAGGTGTCGCATCTCGCCCGGCTGTCCCGGCTGGCGCTCGGCGACGATGAGCTCGACCATCTCGCCGCCCAGCTCGACCAGATCATCTCCGCGGTCGCGCGGGTGCAGGAGGTCGCGGCGGAGGACATCCCGCCCACCTCGCACGCGCTGCCGCTGACCAACGTCTACCGGACGGACGAGGTACGGCAGTGCCTCACTCCGGAGCAGGCCCTGGCCGGCGCGCCGGCCGCCGAGGAGCAGCGCTTCCGCGTCCCGCGGATCCTGGACGAGGAGGCCTGACCGGTGACCGGAACGGAGCGCAGCGGAGTGGAGGGCGCCGGTCAGGCGGCACGTGCCGGGGGGTCTGGGGGGTCGTCCCCCCAGAAAGGTACGACGGTGAGCGAGCTGGTCAGGAAGAGTGCCGCGGAGCTGGGCGGGCTGCTCGGCGGCGGTGAGGTGTCGGCGGTCGAGGTGGCCGAGGCGCACCTGGACCGCATCGCCGCGGTGGACGGCCAGGTCAACGCGTTCCTGCACGTGGACCGCGAGACGACGCTGGCGCAGGCGCGGAAGGTGGACGAGCGGCGCGCGGCGGGGGAGGAGCTCGGCCCGCTGGCCGGCGTCCCCATCGCGCACAAGGACGTGTTCACCACCACGGACATGCCCACCACCGCCGGGTCCAAGATCCTTGAGGGGTGGCGGCCGCCCTACGACGCGACCGTCACGGCGCGGCTGCGCGCGGCCGGGCTGGTGATCCTCGGCAAGACGAACATGGACGAGTTCGCGATGGGCTCGTCCACGGAGAACAGCGCCTACTTCACCTCGCACAACCCGTGGGACCTGGAGCGCGTCCCGGGCGGGTCGTCCGGCGGGTCGTCCGCGGCGGTCGCCGCGTACGAGGCGCCGCTGTCCACCGGCACCGACACCGGCGGCTCCATCCGGCAGCCCGCGGCCGTCACCGGCATCGTCGGGATGAAGCCCACCTACGGCGGCTCGTCCCGGTACGGCGTGATCGCGTTCGCGTCGTCGCTGGACACGCCCGGCCCGTTCGCCCGCACCGTGCTGGACGCCGCGCTGCTGCACGAGGCGTTCAGCGGTCACGACCCGATGGACTCCACCTCGGTGAGCGAGGCCGTCCCACCGGTGGTGGAGGCCGCGCGCCACGCCGACGTCAACGGCCTGCGCGTCGGGGTCGTCAAGGAGTTCGCGGGCGACGGCTACGAATCGGGCGTCTCGGCCCGCTTCACCGAGGCGGTCGAGCTGCTGGAGTCGCTCGGCGCGAAGGTCGTCGAGGTCTCCTGCCCGAACTTCACCTACGCGCTGCCCGCCTACTACCTGGTCGCGCCGTCGGAGTGCTCGTCCAACCTGGCGCGCTTCGACGCGATGCGGTACGGGCTGCGCGTCGGCGACGACGGCACCCGCAGCGCCGAGGAGGTCATGGCGCTGACCCGCGCCGAGGGCTTCGGCCCGGAGGTCAAGCGGCGCATCATGCTCGGCACCTACGCGCTGTCGTCCGGCTACTACGACGCCTACTACGGCAAGGCGCAGCAGGTCCGCACCCTGATCAAGCGCGACTTCGAGTCCGCGTTCGAGCAGGTGGACGTGCTGGTCTCGCCGACCACGCCGACCACCGCGTTCCCGATCGGCGAGCGCGCCGACGACCCGGTCGCGATGTACCTGGCCGACCTGTGCACGATCCCGGCGAACCTCACCGGCAACGCCGCGATCTCGGTGCCGTGCGGCCTGTCCGGCGGCCTGCCGGTCGGACTGCAGATCATGGCCCCCGTCCTCGGCGACGACCGCGTGTACCGCGTCGGCGCCGCCGTCGAGCGGGCCCTCGAAGACCGCTGGGGCGGCCCGCTGCTGGCCAAGGCCCCGGAACTGGTGGAGGCGAAGTGACCACCCCGACGCTGATGGACTACGACGAGGCGCTGGCGAAGTTCGAGCCGGTGCTCGGGATCGAGACCCACATCGAGCTCGGTACGGCGTCCAAGATGTTCTGCGGATGCCCGACGGGGTTCGGCGCGGAGCCGAACACGCAGGTGTGCCCGGTGTGCCTGGGGCTGCCGGGGTCGCTGCCGGTCACCAACCACGCCGCGATCGAGGGCATCATCAAGATCGGACTCGCGCTGAACTGCGACATCGTGGAGTGGTGCAGGTTCGCCCGGAAGAACTACTTCTATCCGGACATGCCGAAGAACTTCCAGATCTCGCAGTACGACGAGCCGCTCTGCGTGGACGGTCACCTGGACGTCGAGGTCGACGGGGAGACGTACCGGATCGAGATCGAGCGCGTCCACATGGAGGAGGACACCGGCAAGTCGCTGCACGTCGGCGGGTCGACCGGACGGATCCACGGCGCCGAGTACTCGCTGGTCGACTACAACCGGGCGGGCATCCCGCTGGTGGAGATCGTCACCAGGCCGATTCCCGCGACGGGCGACCGGGCGCCGCTGGTGGCCCGGGCGTACGCGACGGAGCTGCGGGAGCTGGTCCGGTCGCTCGGCGTGTCGGACGTGCGCATGGAGCAGGGCTCGATGCGCTGCGACGTGAACGTCTCGCTCATGCCGCGCGGTGCCGCGGAGTGGGGCACGCGGACGGAGACCAAGAACGTCAACTCGCTGCGGTCGGTGGAGCGGTCCGTCCGGTCGGAGATCGAGCGGCAGGCGGGCGTGCTGGACGCCGGCGGCCGCGTGATCCAGGAGACCCGCCACTTCCACGAGGACACCGGCCGCACGACCAGCGGGCGCAGCAAGGAGGAGGCGCAGGACTACCGGTACTTCCCCGAGCCCGACCTCGTCCCGATGGCGCCGTCGCGTGAGTGGGTGGAGGAGCTGCGCGCGTCGCTGCCGGAGCTGCCGGCCGCGCGGCGCCGCCGCATCCAGGCCGAGTGGAACCTGTCCGACCTGGAGCTGCGGGACGTCGTCAACGCCGGTGCCGTCGACCTCATCGAGGCGACGATCGCGCAGGGCACCGACGCACCGGCCGCCCGCAAGTGGTGGATGAACGAGCTGTCCCGCCGCGCCACCGAGCAGGGCGTCGAGCTGGCCGACCTGCCGATCACGCCGGAGCAGGTCGCCCGGGTCCAGGCGATGATCACCGCCGGGGAGCTGAACGACAAGCTGGCCCGCAAGGTCTTCGAGGGGGTCCTCGCCGGCGAGGGCGGCCCGGACGAGGTCGTCGCCGCCCGCGGTCTGAAGGTGGTCAGCGACGAGGGCGAGCTGTCCGCCGTCATCGACCAGGTGATCGCCGGCAACGCGGACGTTGCCGACAAGATCCGCGCCGGGAAGGTCGCCGCGGCCGGCGCCCTCGTCGGCGCCGTCATGAAGGCCACCCGCGGCCAGGCCGACGCCGGGCGCGCCCGCGAGCTCATCCTGGAGAAGCTCGGCGCATCCTGACACGCGTGTCCGAGCGGGGCCCGCTGCCGGGCCCCGCTCGGGCCGTGTCAGGGCCCGTGCCCGATCGCGAACCCGCGGTTCCGCCCTCCCGGAGTCCGGCGGCCAGCCGGTCTGCCCCAGGCGTCAGCCGGGCTTGAGGGTGAGGATGCGGTCGTCGTCGGGGGCGGGATCGCCCCGGCCGTCCTGGTTGCTGGTCGTGACCCAGAGCGCGCCGTCCGGGGCCTTGACGGCGGCGCGCAGCCGCCCGTACTCGTCCTGGAACCGGGCGATGGGACGACCCGCCTTGCCGTCGTCGAGGGGGATCTGCCAGAGGCGCGAGCCGCGCAGGGCGGCGGCCCAGAGCGAGCCGTCCGCGTAGGCGAGACCGGAAGGCGACGCCTCGTCGGTCGTCCAGGTGAGAAGCGGGTCGGTGAAGCCCTTGCGGTGTCCGACTCCCTCGACCTCGGGCCAGCCGTAGTTCCTGCCCTTCTGGATCAGGTTGATCTCGTCGAAGCGGTCCTGGCCGAACTCCGTGGCGTACATGCGGCCCTTGTCGTCCCATGCGAGGCCCTGCACGTTGCGGTGCCCGTACGTCCAGACGCGGGAGCCGAACGGGTTGCCGGGTGCGGGCTTCCCGTCGGGTGTGACGCGGAGGATCTTGCCGCCGAGGGAGCCCTTGTCCTGCGACTTGCCGCTCTCGCCGGTCTCGCCGGTGGTGATGTAGAGCATCTTGTCCGGGCCGAACGCCAGCCGGCCGCCGTTGTGGATGGCGCCCTTGGGGATGCCGGTGACGATCGGTTCCGGCTTGCCGAGCCGTCCGTCATAGGTGGCGCGGACGACACGGTTGTCGGACGCGGCCGTGTAATACAGGTAGATCAGGTGGTCGGCGGTGTAGGCCGGGGACACCGCGACGCCGAGCAGCCCGCCCTCACCCTGCGCGTCCACGCCGGGCACCGTCCCGACGGTCGTCTTGCGACCGGACGGCGTGACGCGCACGAGCCGTGCCGTGTCGCGCTCGGTCACCAGAGCGTCGCCTCCGGGAAGGAAGGCCACCGCCCACGGCACCTTCAGATCGCCGGCCAGCGTGCGCGGTTCGCCCGGCCCTCCGCTCCCCGGCCCCCCGCTCCCCGTGCCGGGCGAGGTACCGGACGTCAGCGGCGGCGGGGTATGCCCCGCCTCACCGTCCGGCGACGTGGAGGAGCAGGCGGCCAGGAGCACGGCGGCCGAGACCAGAACGAGCGAGTGCTGTCGCATGAACGCCTCCCGTAGGTAGTACGGATCCGGAAGGCCCGCCGTTCCAGCATCACGGAGCGTATTCCGGGGCATGGCGCAGATTCCGTGACGATCGGCTTTCGGACGTCCCAAAACGGATTCCCGCCCAGGTCGTTCGTCGCCGGGAGGACGCTCAGCCTCAATCGCTCCGTGACCTACCGAACGTACAGTGAGCGACACGGTGATCCCGTCAAGCAGCAATGTCGCTGATCTTCGGCAGGCGATGTCGGTGCGCTCCCCACCGGGCCCGCGCCGATCCCTGCGCGGGGCACGATCCGTGACCTTCCGGCCGTTATCCATGCGGCGAGGGTCGTGGACCCCACCGAATCCCCCCGGCGTGATGCGGCGTCCGCGGGGACCGATTCGCTCCACCGGGGCAGGAAGGGACACGGCGCGATGAGCGGCGACTACGCCAGGCGGATATCGCCGCGTGCGCTGCCGATCGGCATGGCGGCGGTCGTGGGCGTGCTGTACGCCGTCGGCTCGCTGCTCGGCTGGGGCGGCCGCCCCTTCATCGCCTGGACCGAGGCCGGCGCCGCGGGCGCCGCCGCGGTCTCCCTGCTGCTGTCGTCCCGGCGCCCCGACGGCGTCCCGGCGGACGCGTCCGTCCCGGGCGGCATCTGGCGCGCCTCGTGGCGCTGGTACGGGATCGCCGCCGCGTCCTGGTTCGTCGGCGCGATGGGCGGCGCCCTGTCGGACGGCTCGGGCCGCAGCGCCCTGTCGCTCTCGGTCCCCGACCTCTTCTACCTGTTCGCGCTCGTCGCGCTCGTCACCGGCCTGGTCGTGCCGATCAGGCTGCCCCGGGACGCGGGAACATGGCTGCGCTACGTCGCCGACACCTACGTCTGCGCCTGCGCGCTGTTCGTGCTCGGCTGGGTCGCGCTGTTCGGGAGCCTGTACCACCGGTCGGGGGAGTCGCCGTCGGAGTTCCTGCTGGAGCTCCTGTACCCGCTGATCGACATCGTGTTCGTCTGCGGCGCGCTGCCGTTCGTCCTCGGCGCCGCGCGGGGGCACCGCCGCCTCGCCTGGATGGGGTACGGCGCGCTCGCCGCCATCGCGGCCGCCGACGTGGTGACCACGTTCGTGCGGCTGGACGGCGGGGGGCCGGGCGACGACCCGTCCGACATCCTGCGCCTAGCCGGGCTGCTGCTCCTGCTGCTGGTGCCGTGGACGGGCCCGGCCGCCGGGCCTGGACTGCCCGTCGACGACATCCCCGAGGACGTGGCGGCCCGCGCCGAGGAGTGCGGCCGCATGATCGGGCCGGGCATCGCGCCCGCCGCGGTCGCCGCCGCGGCCGCGCTGTTCATCGCGGGCCACTCGATCACCGGGAGCAACGGCCTGGAACCCGGCGTCTCGATCGCGGCGGGCTCGGCGGCGCTGGTGCTGATCGCGCGCCTGGCCGGGCTGCTGCGGGAGAACGACGCGCTGCGCCGGGCCGTGAACACCGGCGAGGAGCACTTCCGGGCGCTGTCGGAGAGCATCAACGACGCGGTGCTCATCTGCGACCTGGACGCGACCGTCCGGTACGCGAGCGCGGGTGCCCTGCGCACCTACCACTACACGCCGGACGAACTGCTCGGGCGCCCGCTGAACGAGATCGTCCACCCCGAGGACCTGCCGCGCGTCCAGCAGGTGTTCACCGAGTTCCTGGACGAGCAGTCCGGCGACGTCGGGCCGCAGGACGCGCTGCGGGTGTCGTGCCGGGTGCGGGCGGCGGACGGGACGTGGCTTCCGACCGAGTCTACGATCTCCCGGTACAGCGGCTCGGACGGGGCGCCGTCCCGGCTGCTGGTGACGACCCGGGACCTGAGCGAGCAGGCGGCGCTGCAGCGGCAGGTCGCCCACCTGACCTTCCACGACGGCCTGACGGGCCTGCCGAACCGGTCCTACTTCGAGGAGCGCACCCGCGAGGTGCTGTCGCGGCAGCACGCCGGCGGCACGGTCGCGGTCGTGTTCGTCGACCTGGACGGGTTCACCGCCGTGAACGACTCCGACGGGCACGCGGCCGGCGACCAGGTGCTCGCCCAGGCGGCCCGGCGGCTGCGCGCGAACGTCCAGTCCGACGACACGGTGGCGCGGTGGGGCGGGGACGAGTTCGCCGTCCTGGTCCAGCTGCCGCCGGACGACCCTGAGACTCGCGCCACAGTCGAACTCGCCGGTCGGCTCCTCCGCGTACTTTCGGTCGACCCTTACCAGGTCGGCGACAAGCACATCGTGCTGACGGCGAGTGTCGGCATCGCGTTCGCCGGGGACGAGGAGCAGCCGCACGTCGCCGGGTCCGACGCCGGGCGCAGGCTGCGCCGCACCGCCGCCGACCTGATGCGCAACGGCGACCTCGCGATGGCCCGCGCGAAGGAGCTCGGCGGCGGGCGCGTCGAGGTGTACGCGCCGCACATGCACGCCGACGTCGTGCGGCGGCTGGAACTCGGCAGCGACCTGCAGGCGGCGCTCGCCGAGGAGCAGTTCTCGGTCGACTTCCAGCCGGTCGTCGACCTCGCCACGTCCCGGGTGACGGGCGTGGAGGCGCTGCTGCGCTGGCGGCGCGGGAACGAGATGGTGCCGCCGGAGGAGTTCATCGGACCGGCCGAGGAGTCCGGACTGATGACCCCGCTCGGCGAGTGGATGCTGCGGGAGGCGTGCCGGGAGGTCGCCCGCTGGCGCGGCGACTCGTGGGACGTCGGCCTGTCGGTCAACTTCACCGCCCGGCAGATCGCCGCGCCCCGGTTCGTGGAGTCGGTCGCGGCGGCGCTGGCGGAGACCGGGCTGCCGCCGCAGGCCCTCACGCTGGAGGTGCGCGAGGAGGTCCTCGTCGAGGACGCGGGCCAGAACGTGGAACGCCTGTCGGAGCTGCGCGACCTCGGTGTCCGGCTCGCGATCGACGACTTCGGCACCGGGTACGCCTCGCTCGCCTACCTCGGGCAGCTTCCGGTCGACATCATCAAGATCGACCCGTCTTTCGTGGCGGGCCTCGGCTCGGACGAGACGCTGACGCTGCTCACCCGGACGATCGTGCGGCTCGGCAGCGACCTCGGGCTGACCGTGGTCGCCGAGGGCATCGAGCGGCCCGAGCAACTGGAGCTGCTGCGCGAGATGGGCTGCCCGCGCGGCCAGGGGTTCCTCGTGGCGCGGCCTATGGAGGCCCGGCGGGTCGAGTCGCTGGTGCGCACGAACCTCGCGGAGCGGGACCGTCCCGGCGACGTCCCGCTGCCCCTGCCGGGGTGACCGGCGACACTCGCATCTCGACATGTGGGACAAAGTGTCCAAGGATTTGACCGGCGGCCGGACATCGGCGAAAGTGGGCTCGTGCAGAGCACTTCCACCATCCTCGTAGTACTTGGTCGGCGCGCAGGCTGACCAAGCTCTCCGTCCTGCGCGCCTCCCCTCGACCGCCTCCCGGCGGCGGGGGTTTTTTGTTGCCCGGCGAGCCAAGACTCACTCCCCAAGGAACCGCAGAATCATGACGACCGAACAGATGACGGGAGCCCAGGCGCTGGTCCGCGCCCTGGAGAACGTCGGCGTCGACACCGTGTTCGGCATTCCGGGTGGCGCGATCCTCCCGGCGTACGACCCGCTGTTCGACTCCGCGAAGCTGCGCCACATCCTCGTCCGGCACGAGCAGGGCGCGGGGCACGCCGCCCAGGGCTACGCGATGGTGACCGGCAGGGTGGGCGTCTGCATGGCCACCAGCGGGCCCGGCGCGACCAACCTCGTCACCGCGATCTCCGACGCCTACATGGACTCGGTGCCGATCGTGGCGATCACCGGGCAGGTCGCGTCCTCCCTCATCGGGACGGACGGCTTCCAGGAGGCCGACATCGCCGGCATCACGATGCCGATCACCAAGCACAACTTCCTGGTCACCAAGGCCGAGGACATCGGCCGCACCATCGCCGAGGCGTTCCACATCGCGGGCACCGGGCGTCCCGGCCCCGTCCTCGTCGACATCGCCAAGGACGCCCTGCAGGCGACGGTCGGGTTCGAGTGGCCCGTCGCGCTGCAGCTCCCCGGGTACCGGCCCGTCACCCGGCCGCACTCCAAGCAGGTCCGCGAGGCGGCACGGCTGATCGCGGGCGCGCAGCGCCCGGTGCTGTACGTCGGCGGCGGTGTGCTGAAGGCGGGCGCGTCCGCCGAGCTGAAGGTGCTCGCCGAGCTGACCGGCGCGCCCGTCGTCACCACGCTGATGGCCAAGGGCGCGCTGCCCGACAGCCACCCGCTGCACATGGGCATGCCGGGCATGCACGGTGCCGTCGGCGCGGTGGGCGCGCTGCAGCGCGCCGACCTGCTGGTCGCGCTCGGCGCCCGGTTCGACGACCGGGTCACCGGCAAGCTGGACGGGTTCGCCCCGAACGCCAAGATCGTGCACGCCGACATCGACCCGGCGGAGATCTCCAAGAACCGGCACGCCGACGTCCCGATCGTCGGGGACGCCCGCGAGGTCATCGCCGACCTGATCGTCGCCGTGCAGAACGAGCACGAGGCGGGCCGCAAGGGCGACTACACCGACTGGTGGCGGCAGCTCGACGCCTGGCGCGACACGTATCCGCTGGGCTACGACACGCCCGACGACGGCTCGCTGTCCCCGCAGTACGTCATCGAGCGGATCGGGCGGATCGCCGGGCCCGACGCGTACTACGTCGCGGGCGTCGGCCAGCACCAGATGTGGGCCGCGCAGTTCATCAAGTACGAGCGGCCGGGCGCGTTCCTGAACTCCGGCGGCGCCGGGACGATGGGCTACGCCGTCCCGGCGGCGATGGGCGCCAAGGTCGGCGCGGCGGACACCACGGTCTGGGCGATCGACGGCGACGGCTGCTTCCAGATGACCAACCAGGAGCTCGCGACCTGCGCGATCGAGGGCATCCCGGTCAAGATCGCCGTGATCAACAACGGCAACCTCGGCATGGTCCGGCAGTGGCAGACGCTCTTCTACGACGGGCGGTACTCGAACACGAATCTGCACTCGGCCAAGCGGATCCCCGACTTCGTCAAGCTCGCCGAGGCGTACGGTTGTGTCGGCCTGCGCTGCGAGAAGGCCGAGGACGTCGACGAGGTCATCGCCAAGGCCATGGAGATCAACGACGCGCCCGTCGTGATCGACTTCGTCGTGCACCAGGACGCCATGGTCTGGCCGATGGTCGCGGCCGGCACCACCAACGACGACATCAAGATCGCCAGGGACATGGCGCCCGACTGGGAGAACGGAGACTGACCCCGATGAGCCTGCACACCCTCTCGGTGCTGGTGGAGAACAAGCCCGGCATCCTGGCCCGGGTCGCGGCGCTGTTCTCCCGGCGCGGCTTCAACATCGAGTCCCTCGCGGTCGGCACCACCGAGCACCCGGAGATCTCCCGGATGACGATCGTGGTGAACGTCGCCGACCTGCCGCTGGAGCAGGTCACGAAGCAGCTCAACAAGCTGATCAACGTGCTGAAGATCGTTGAGCTGGACCCGGCGGCGTCCGTCCAGCGCGAGCTCGTGCTGGTCAAGGTGCGCGCCGACCAGGAGACACGGTCGCAGGTCCTGGAGACCGTCACGCTGTTCCGTGCCAAGGTGGTGGACGTCGCGCCCGACGCCGTCACGATCGAGGCCACCGGCAACCGCGACAAGCTGGACGCGTTCATCAGGGTCCTGGAGCCGTTCGGCATCAAGGAGCTGGTGCAGTCGGGCATGGTGGCGGTCGGCCGCGGCGCCCGGTCGATCACCGACCGCTCGCTGCGGGCCATCGAGCGCAGCGCCTGACCCGCCCATCCGTACGGCCGCCCGCGGGCGGCATGACAACACCAACGAAAGGCAACAGCACTGTGGCTGAGATGTTCTACGACGACGCCGCCGACCTGAGCGTGATCCAGGGCCGGCACGTGGCGATCATCGGCTACGGCAGCCAGGGGCACGCGCACGCGCTCTCGCTCCGCGACTCGGGCGTCGACGTGCGGGTCGGGCTCCGCGAGGGGTCGGCCAGCCGGGAGAAGGCGGAGGCCGAGGGCCTGCGCGTGGTCACCCCGGCGGAGGCCGCCGAGGAGGCCGACCTGATCATGCTGCTGGCCCCGGACCACCACCACCGGGAGATCTTCGAGAAGGACATCAAGCCCGCCCTGGTCGAGGGCGACGCGCTGTTCTTCGGCCACGGCTTCAGCATCCGCTACGACCTCGTCCAGCCGCCGGAGGGCGTGGACGTGGCGATGGTCGCGCCGAAGGGCCCGGGGCACCTCGTCCGCCGCCAGTTCGTCGCCGGGCGCGGCGTGCCGGTGATCGTGGCCGTGGAGAAGGACGCGTCCGGCGGCGCCTGGCCCCTGGCCCTGTCCTACGCCAAGGCCATCGGCGGGCTGCGCGCGGGCGGCATCAAGACCACCTTCACCGAGGAGACCGAGACCGACCTGTTCGGTGAGCAGTCCGTGCTGTGCGGCGGCGTCTCCGAGCTGATCAAGACCGGGTTCGAGGTGCTGACCGAGGCCGGCTACCAGCCGGAGGTCGCCTACTTCGAGGTCCTGCACGAGCTGAAGCTGATCATCGACCTCATCTACGAGGGCGGCATCTCCAAGATGTACTGGTCGGTGTCCGACAACGCCGAGTACGGCGGCTACAGCCGCGGCCCGCGCGTGATCACGCCGGAGACCAAGGCCGCGATGAAGAAGATCCTCGGCGAGATCCAGTCCGGCCAGTACGCCAAGGAACTGGTGGACGAGTTCGAGGGCGGTCAGAAGCAGTTCCAGCAGTACCGGGACGAGCTGGCCCAGCACCCCATCGAGAAGACCGGCGCCGAGCTGCGCCCGATGATGAGCTGGCTCAACGACTGACCCGACGACCGAGATGCGCACGGCGAGCGCGGGGGCGGCCTGCCCCCGCGCTCTCGTGTGTTCAGCCGCGGAGGCGGCGGCGGATCCTGGTGCGCAGGGACGGGGAGTCCTCCTTCTCGGTCACGAGAAGGGCCAGGTGGCCGCCCTTGGTGAAGTAGACGGTGACGTCCTTGCCGCCGGCGGCGCGCCGCTGCGGTGAGGTCTTCGCCCCCTCGGCCCGGACCGACCCGAACCGGGCCTCGCGGGTCACGCCGAGGGTGGTCGCCGCGACGTGCACGTCCCAGCGTCCCGGTTCCACGGCCGCCGGGTCGGCGACGGCCTCGAACGCTCCGCCGCCGTCCGCGCGGGGCTCGGCGGGGAAGCCGTGTTCCATCCCGGACGTCCGTTCCCGCAGGATGACGTCCACGGCCGTTCGGTTCGTCTCGACGCGCTGGAGCGCGGCGACGCCCCGGATGCGCACCTTCCTGCCCTGCCAGGTGACGGTGTCCAGCCGGTGCTCGACGCCGACCTCGGTGGTGATGTCGGCGTCCTGCCGGGGGACGCCGCGCAGGTAGGGGTACATCGCGTAGATCCGCCCGCCGACCACGACCGCGCCCGCCGGGCTGCCCTCGACCTCGTCGCGGATCAGCCGCTCCAGTTCCTCGCACAGGCCGTGCTGGATGCAGAACGCCCGGAGCCGGACGGACGCCGGCATCGCGGCGCGGGCGGCGTCGCTCAGCCCCTCCTCGCCGATGACGCGGCGGGTGCCCTCGACGAGCCGCTCGCGCTGGAGCCGGTCGAGGTTCAGGTAGCGGTGGTCGTAGACGCGCAGGACGTCGCGCAGGACGCTGATGGTGCTGTCCGAGGTCACGGGTCATCTCCTGATCGGCCGGGGACATCGGTCACGTTAAGCCTCCACACGGTTGCACACAGCGAAATCCCGCCGGTGTGTCTTCGTGGATGCATACTCGGTATTGCCACCGCCATACCCGGTATGCATACTTGGTAGGTATGTCGATCCGTCACGGTCTGCTGGCCCTTCTGGCCCAGGGACCCCGCTACGGCTACCAGCTGCGCGCCGAGTTCGAGTCCTCCACCGGCGCCACCTGGCCGCTCAACATCGGGCAGGTCTACTCCACGCTGAACCGGCTCGAACGCGACGACCTCGTCACCCGCGTCGGCGCCGACGACGAGGGCCGCTTCGTCTACCGGATCACCCCGGCGGGCGAGGAGGACGTCCGGCGGTGGTTCGCCACCCCCCTCGTCCGGTCCGACCGTCCGCGCGACGAACTGGCGATCAAACTGGCGATGGCCGTCACCACACCCGGGGTGGACGTCGCCCACGTCGTCCAGACCCAGCGCACCGCCACGCTCCGCACCTTGCAGGACCTCACCCGGCTCAAGGCGGACGCCCCCGCGGTGCCCGCCGACCAGGGCGACCGAGCGTGGCGGCTGGTCCTGGAATCCATGATCTTCCAGGCGGAGGCGGAGGTGCGCTGGCTGGACCACTGCGAGTCCTACGTCGTCCGCGCCCTGCCGCCCGGGCCCGCCGCGCCGGCCGAGACGCCGGCGAAGACCGACGAGGAGGCACGACGATGAACCCCCTGGCCATGCGGGCCGTCCATCGCGACCACGGAACGGGGGCCGCGCTCGTGCACGCGCTGCGCGGGGTGACGCTGGACGTCGCGGCGGGCGAGTTCGTCGCCGTGATGGGCCCGTCGGGATCCGGGAAGTCGACCCTGCTGACGCTCGCGGGCGGCCTCGACAGCCCGACGGCCGGGCAGGTCCTGGTGGACGGCAAGGACGTCGGCGCGCTCAGCCGGGCCGCACGGTCGGCGCTGCGCCGCCGCAGCGTCGGCTACGTCTTCCAGGACCTCAACCTCATCCCGAGCCTCACCGCGGCCGAGAACGTCATGCTGCCGCGCGAGCTCGACGGCGCCCGCACCCGCCAGGCCCGCCGGGAGGCGCGGCACGCGCTGGCGGAGGTCGGCATCGACGACCTCGCCGACCGGTTCCCGGACGAGATGTCCGGCGGCCAGCAGCAGCGCGTCGCGATCGCCCGCGCCCTGGTCGGGGAGCGGCGGCTCGTCCTCGCCGACGAGCCCACGGGCGCCCTCGACAGCCACACCGGCGAGGACATCATGCGCGCCCTGCGGGGTCGCTGCGACGCGGGCGCGTCCTGCCTGATGGTCACGCACGAGTCCCGGCACGCGGCCTGGGCCGACCGGGTCGTGTTCCTGCGCGACGGCCGGATCGTCGACGCGACGCCCGGCACGTCCGGACCCGAGACCCTGCTCCAGGAGACCAAGTGAACCGCTACGCCTTCGCACTGCGCATGGCAAGGCAGGACGCTCTGCGCGTCAAGGGCCGCACGGCGCTGGTGCTGTGCATGATCGGGCTGCCGATCGGCGTCGTCGTCACCCTGGCCGTCCTCCGGGCGACCACCATGGCGCAGGACACGAAGGAGGGCGTGCCCGCGCCGAGCGGCGCCGAGCTCGCCGTCCTCGCGATGATCATCGCGATGGTCGTGCTCCAGGTCGTGCTACTGGCCGGGCCCGCGTTCGTCGTGGACGTCCGGCGGAGGCGGCGCGAACTCGCCCTCGTCGAGGCGTCGGGCGGCGCCGGCCGGCATCTGCGCGCCGTCGTCCTGGCGAGCGGCCTGCTGCTCGGCGGGATCGCCGCGGTGGCCGGGGCCGCGCTCGGGATCGCCTCGGCGGCCGTCACCAAGCAGGTCGCCGAGTCGGACGGCGGCGAACCGCTCGGCCCCTTCACCGTGCCGTGGCTCATGATCGCCGTGACGATGCTGCTCGGTGCGGGCAGCGGGGTTCTCGCCGCGCTGGTGCCCGCCTGGCAGGCGGGCCGGATGGACGTCGTCGCCGCCCTCGCCGGACGCCGCGAGCCGCCCGGCCGCGGCCGCCGCGGCTGGCCGATCGCCGGCGGCGTGCTCGTCCTCGCCGGCACGGTGTTCTCCCTGGTGGGCGTCGAGGTGATGCGCGAGTTCGGCGCCGCGGTCGGCGCGGCGGCGATCATCATCGGCCTGGTGCTCGCCTGCCCGTGGATCGTCGGGATGAGCGGGCGGCTCGCACGCGGACTCCCGCTGCCGCTCCGCCTCGCCGTCCGCGACGGCGCCCGCAACCGGGCCCGCACCGCGCCCGCGATCGCCGCGATCATCGCGGCCGTCGCCGGAGTCACCGCGCTGGCCATCGGGGGCGCCAGCGACTTCCGGCAGGAGCGCATCGAGTACCAGGCGCAGCTGCCCATGGGGTCGGCGCTCGTCCGGCCGCAGTCGCAGAACGCGGAGGCCGCCGGCCCGGCGATCATGCGCGACCTGCCCGGCGTGCCCGTCACCACGCTGCGCGGCCTTCCCTGGGAGGGCTCGTCCTGCTACGCCGAGGACACCTCGCAGTGCCGGAGCGTGTCCTTCGCCGCCGAGGACGACGGGATGGCCGGCTTCAACCTCATGGACAACGTGGTCGGCGGCGCGCGCGAGGCCCGGCTGCTGCTCGGCCGCGACGATCCCGCCGTGACCGCGGCGCTGGACGCGGGGAAGATCGTCCTGTTCGGGGCGGCGCCGAAGGCCGGCGGGAAGGTCGACGCCACGATCACCTACTGGGCCGACGACCAGCAGCACACCGCCGGCACGGTGCCGGACCTGCCGGCCGTCGCCGCCCAAGGCGATCCGCACGTGGAGGCCATCGTGCCCCCGAAGGTCGCGGAACGGATCGCGGCGAAGACCGGTCTGCGCATCGAGACGCAGGCGTACGGCGTCGACCGTGCCGACCACCGGGTCACGAAGGCCGAGCAGGCACGGCTGGAGAAGACGATGAAAGCCTTCGGCCCGTACGACGACACGGTCTACGTCGAGCGCGGCTTCACCGGCTCGTTCGGCAAGATCACCCTGGTGCTCGGGGCGGCCGCCGCCATCCTCGCGCTGGGCGGCACGCTGATCGCGACGAGCCTGGCCGCCGCCGACGCCCGGCCCGACCTCGCGACGCTCCAGGCCGTCGGCGCCAGGCCGCGCACCGGCCGGCTGCTGACCATGGGGCAGGCCGGGGTCACCGCCGCGATCGGCTGCTGGCTCGGCATCGCGGGCGGCCTCGTCCCCGGGCTCGCGGTCACCCGGCCCCTGACCGAAGGCGTGAACCAGCCCGGCTTCCCGCGCCACGGCACGATCGTCGACATCCCGTGGCTGCTCATGCTGGCGCTCGCCTTCGGCATTCCGCTGGTCGCGGCGGTCTTCGCCGGCGCCGTGACCGGCGGCCGCCTCCCCGCCACCGGCCGCATGGCAACTTAGCAAACGCCCGCCAGGCGACTCAGCCGCGCGCCGGTGCCGGTGGTAGCGTCCGGCGCGTGGCTGAGGCGGTTGCGGTGGAGGGGCGCGTCGGCGAGGTCCCCGCGAGCCGCGGGGGAGTCGCGCGGCGGCGCCGCGCCGCGCTCACCGCGCTGGTCGCGGTGAGCGCGCTGCTCTACGCGGCGTACTCGCTCATGCGGCTGCGCGCCTTCCGGACGGGCAGCTACGACCTGGTGATCTTCGATCAGGCGATCCGCTCCTACAGTCGCTTCGACCTGCCGGTCGCCATGGTCAAGGGCGTCCACAACGACTTCGGCCCGGGCTTCTCGATCCTCGGCGACCACTTCTCGCCGATCCTCGCCCTGCTCGCGCCGCTGTACTGGATCCACGACGGCCCGGCGACGCTGCTGGTCGCGCAGGCCGTCCTGCTCGCGCTCGCGATCCCGCCGATCTGGCGGTACACCGAGCGGAGGCTCGGCGCCGGCGCCGCGTACTGCGCGGCGGGCGGCTACGCGCTGTCCTGGCCGATCGCCGAGGCGCTCGCGTTCGACTTCCACGAGGTCGCGTTCGTCCCGCTGCTGTCGGCGCTGATGGTCGAGCGGCACGACGCGGGACGGCGGGTCCAGGCGGCGGCCGCCGCGTTCGGCCTGCTGCTGGTCAAGGAGGACATGGGGCTGCTGCTCGCCGGCTTCGGCCTCTACCTGCTCACCCGTCCCGACGAGCGCGATCGCCGGACCCCGCGCGATCTGCTGCCCCGCGGCGACCGGCGGGCGGGCCTCGCCTACATCGTGGTCGGGCTGGTCGCCACCTGGGTGTGCTCCCGCGTGGCCATCGCGGCGTTCGGCGGGGACAACGACTACTACTGGGCGTACGGGGCGCTCGGCCCCGACCTGCCCCATGCGGCGGCGCACGCGCTCACCCACCCGTGGGACCTCGTGAGCGTCCTCGGCACCCCGCCGCAGAAGATCCTCACGATGGCGCTCGTCGTCCTGCCGCTGCTCCTGCTGCCGCTGGCGTCCCCGCTGACCCTGACCGCCGTCCCGCTGCTCGCCGAGCGGATGCTCGCCAGCCGGTTCGGCAACTGGTGGGAACCGCACTACCACTACAACGCCTTCATCATCGCCGTTCTCGTGCTGGCCGCGGCGGACGGTGCGGCGCGGCTGCGCGGCAGGTTCGGGCCCGCGCGGCGGGCTCCGTCCGTTCTTCCGATGGCGGGGGTCCTCGCGGCCATGCTCGTCTTCGTGCCGTTCTTCGCCTACCGGCACCTGGCCGACCCGGCGCTGTGGCGGCAGAACGAACGGGCCAGGGCGGCGTCCGCGGCGGCCGCGAAGATCCCGGACGGCGCGCTCGTCGAGGCGGCCAACGGGGTCGGCCCGGCGCTGACGTCCCGCGCCCGCGTCCTGTTGTGGGACGAACGGTCGCGCGGTGCGCCCTGGGTCGTCGCGTACGTCGGGAGGCTGGAGTTCCCGTTCCCGTCGGTCGCCGACCAGCGGCGCCGGGTCGGGGAACTGGAGGCGGAGGGATACCGCGAGGTGTTCCGTCAGGACGGATACCTGGTGCTGTACCGGGACGTCCCCGGCCCCGGGTGAGACATATCACCGGCGTTTGGACAGATTGTCCAGTGACCGATCATCGGCGCGTCGGTCAGAATGCCGGTGAAGGCCCCGTGGTGATACATATCCCTACCCTTTCTGGGTACTTTGCCTGATACTTGAAGAAAGCCGTGACGGTCGCGGCCGGTGGCGGGAGAACCTGCGCGAACACCGCCGTGGCCGCCGCCCGAGCGGGCCTTGGGGCGAGTGCATGAGCGGTGTGAGGCTGATCGGCGACGACGGAAGGTCACCGGCCGCGGACGAACCGGAATTCATTACCGGGACGTCAATGCGGAAGGCGGGCAATTCCGTGATTTACGGCGAGGAGCCGTGACGTGCCGGCGCGGGAGGACGAGGACGTCCGGCGCTGGGAGACGTGCGGGCAGGCGTGGATCGGCGTCCTGCGGCACGTCTGGACGGCCGGCCTGGCCGGTCTGGAGGACGGCGGCCCGATCATCGAGGGCCCGCCGCTGCTGTTCGAGGTCAGCTCCCTCAGCTGGGAGGACCCGATCCTGCACGAGCACGGCGACCGGGCGCGGCTCGTCCGGCGGGCGCAGGAGCGCACCCGCCGCGTCGTCCGCGGGCGGTACTGGCCGAGGCTGCACGATCTGGACGGCCACGACCAGATCCGGTGGGTGGTGGACCTGCTGCGGGCCAGGCCGTGGACCACGAGCGCGTGGATCTCGCTGACGATCCCGGGTGAGCCGGCCGACGGGCTGCCGGCCCTGACCGCGCTGTCGTTCCGCATCCGCGGCTACCGGCTGATCATGACCGCGATGTTCCGCTCGCAGAACGTCCACCGCGGCTACCTCATGTACATCCCGCTGCGCGAGGTGCAGATCCAGGTGGCCGACGAGCTCGGGCTGCCGGCCGGGCCGCTGCGGGTGTTCGTGGACGTCCCGCACGTGCACGTCTCCGACGCCGAGCGGGTCGCGACCGTGCTGGCCGCGGTGCCCGAACCCAACGCCGCCTGAACGATCCCGGCGGAAAGGGACGTACCGGAGTTACTGGCGGGTCCTTCCCTGCCGCGACCCTCGCCGGGCGCCGGGTTATAGACTCACCGCGGGGGCGAGGGCACGACGAGGTGACTCGCGACTTCACCTGCACACACCACACGAACACCCACTTCCGAAGGACTGTTTCCTTGAGTAAGCCCGTCGTCCTCGTCGCAGAAGAACTCTCCCCGGCTGGCATCGCCGTGCTGGAGGCCGACTATGACGTCCGGCACGTCGACGGCAGCGACAAAGACAAGCTGCTGCCCGCCGTCGCCGACGTCGACGCGCTGATCGTGCGCAGCGCCACCAAGGTCACCGCCGAGGTGTTCCAGCACGCCAGGAAGCTGCGGGTGGTCGCCCGCGCCGGCGTCGGCCTCGACAACGTCGACGTGGAGGCCGCCACCAAGGCCGGCGTCATGGTCGTCAACGCGCCCACGTCCAACATCGTCACCGCCGCCGAGCACGCGATCGCGCTGCTCCTCGCCACCGCGCGGAACGTTCCGCAGGGCCACAGCGCGCTCAAGCAGGGCGAGTGGAAGCGCTCGAAGTACACCGGCGTCGAGATGCAGGGCAAGACCGTCGGCGTCCTCGGCCTCGGCCGCATCGGCGTCCTCGTCGCGCAGCGCCTCGCCGCCTTCGACATGAACGTGATCGCGTTCGACCCCTACGTGCAGGCCGCCCGCGCCGCGCAGCTCGGCGTGAAGCTCGTCACGCTGGAGGAGCTGCTCCGCGAGAGCGACTTCATCACCGTCCACCTGCCGAAGACGCCCGAGACCCTCGGCCTCATCGGCGACCGCGAGCTGCAGCAGGTCAAGCCGTCCGTCCGGATCGTCAACGCCGCCCGCGGCGGGATCGTGGACGAGGCCGCCCTCGACCTCGCGCTGAAGGACGGCCGGGTCGCCGGCGCCGGCATCGACGTGTTCAGCACCGAGCCGTGCACCGAGAGCCCGCTGTTCCACCACGACAGCGTGGTCGTCACCCCGCACCTCGGCGCCAGCACCCACGAGGCGCAGGAGAAGGCCGGCACCCAGGTCGCCCGCTCGGTGAAGCTCGCGCTGTCCGGCGAGTTCGTCCCGGACGCCGTCAACGTGCAGGGCGGCGCGGTCGCCGAGGACGTCAAGCCCGGCCTGCCGCTCGCCGAGAAGCTCGGCCGCATCTTCACCTCGCTCGCCGGCGGCGTCCCGGTCCGGCTGGACGTGGTGGTGCGCGGCGAGATCGCCGAGCACGACGTCAAGGTCCTGGAGCTGGCCGCGCTCAAGGGCGTGTTCGTGGACGTCATCGAGGAGACCGTGACCTTCGTCAACGCGCCGCTGCTGGCCCGCGACCGCGGCGTCGAGGTCACCCTCACCACCAGCGAGGACAGCCCCGACTGGCGCAACGTCGTCCAGGTGCGCGGCACGATGTCCGACGGCGCCGTCGTGTCGGTGTCGGGCACGCTCACCGGCCCGAAGCACGCCGAGCGGATCATCGAGATCAACGGCTACAACATGGAGCTCGTCCCGACCGAGCACATGGCGTTCTTCACCTACGTCGACCGTCCCGGCATCGTCGGCGCGGTCGGCAAGCTGCTCGGTGACGAGCAGGTCAACATCGCCGGCATGCAGGTCGGCCGGGCCGCCAAGGGCGGCAAGGCGCTGATCGCGCTCACCGTCGACTCGGCCATCTCGCCGCAGCTCGTCGACGCCATCACCCGCGAGGTCGGCGCCGACATGGGCCGCCGCGTGGACCTCGACGGCTGAGCACTCCGCACGGACGGGCGGGCGTTCCGGCATCGTGCCGCACGCCCGCCCGTGGCGTTCCGCACACCCTTCACGTCTCGAATATTGAGATTATCGGCCACGGGTCGGGACAACCCCGCGGAAGCGGAGGTAGTCTCGCAGATATCATGCGGCGCTTCGTGGTAATCCTTCGCTGCCGCAGCGGGGCCTGATCATCGGCAGGCCGGCGCCCGCTGCGGAGACTCCGCCTGGCCGTCAGCCCGATTCCCGCGCCGGACCGTGCGAACCACGGTGTCCCGGCCGCCCCTCTGGCCAAAGCCCAGCGACCTGGAGCAATCTCATGAACGACACCTGGACCAACGCGCCCGCCGACGACGCCGAAGAAGAAGCCGCCCGCGCCCTGCAGACCGCCCTGGACCGGCGAGCGGACTAGCGTCTCTCTCCCCATCGGGCCCTGAGGCACGGCCCGACGCCGGGCGTCGGGCGGGGTGAGTGCTGTGGTGGCGGTGGGAGACTGGGGGGATGTCGCTCGGCGTCGTGTCCGGTGAGGTCTCGGGGGTGTTGCGCGACGTCGCCCGGCTCGGGCCCTACTTCGAGATCGGGGTGGAGGTCGCCGAGCCCGGGGATCCTGCCTGGCTGCCGTTCCCCGGGGACGACGAGCGCCTCGATGCCTTGGTCGGCGACTACGGGGAGCGGCTCGGGACCGCGGAACGGCGTGTGGCCGCTTCGCTGGTGTTCCAGGCGCTCGCCTCGCGGTTGTGGTCACCGGTCGTCGCGGCCGCGGCGCGCGGGATCGTCCCGGATCTCGGCGGGCTGCGCTGGCGCTGGGCGCCGGGTGACGCGATCACTCTGTGGCTCGGCGAGCCCGCCGGGTGGCGGGTCCGGTCCGTGGAGGAGGCCGCAGGGCTCGTCCATCCGATGGTCGTGGACGGCCGGTTGCGGCCGCTGCGCGAGGCGATGGGTTTCGTGAAGCTCGCGGACGGACTGGTGTGGGGCAATGCCGCGTCCGCGCTCGCGGGGAGCCTGAACGTCGGCCCGGCCGAGCCCGGGCGGGTGGCGCTGGTCCGTGAGCTGCTCAGGCGGGAGCCGCTCGCCGGTACGGGGACGTTCGGGGCGGACGGGTTCGTCCGGAACAATTGCTGTTTGTATTACCGCGTTCCAGGGGGCGGGATGTGCGGGGATTGCGGCCTCGCGCGTTGAATGCCCGGAATGTGAGACGAAAGCCCAACCACTGAGACGTTTGCAGTAGAGTGCGCGCATGGCTTCGCGCACTATTCGTCTGGCCGTCATCCCGGGGGACGGGATCGGCCCCGAGGTGGTCGCCGAGGGGCTCAAGGTCCTCGACGCCGTTTCCGGCGACCTCACCTTCGAGCAGACGTCCTACGACCTGGGCGCCGCCCGCTGGCACCGGACGGGGGAGACGCTGCCCGACTCGGTCCTGGACGAGCTGCGCGAGCAGGAGGTCATCCTGCTCGGCGCCATCGGCGACCCGAGCGTCCCGAGCGGGACGCTGGAGCGCGGCCTGCTGCTGCGGACCCGGTTCGAGCTGGACCACTACGTCAACCTGCGCCCGGTGAAGCTGTTCCCGGGCGTCGCGACCCCGCTGGCCGGCGTCACGACGGACGACATCGACATGGTCGTCGTCCGCGAGGGCACCGAGGGGCCCTACACCGGCGTCGGCGGCGTGCTGCGGAAGGGCACCCCGCACGAGGTCGCCACTCAGGAGAGCGTCAACACGGCCTACGGGGTCGAGCGGGTCATCCGGTACGCGTTCGAGGTCGCCGCCTCCCGGCCTCGCAAGCAGCTCACGCTCGTCCACAAGGACAACGTGCTCACTTTCGCCGGTGACCTCTACCAGCGCACGCTGAAGCAGGTCGGCGCGGAGTACCCGCAGGTCACGACGAATTACGTGCATGTCGACGCGGCCACGATGTTCTTCGTGAGCCAGCCGCAGCGGTTCGACGTGGTCGTCACCGACAACCTGTTCGGCGACATCATCACCGACATCGGCGCCGCGATCGCCGGCGGCATCGGGCTCGCCGCGTCCGGCAACGTCAACCCGGCCCGCACCGCGCCGTCGATGTTCGAGCCGGTGCACGGCAGTGCGCCCGACATCGCCGGGCAGGGCAAGGCAGACCCGACCGCCACCGTCCTCTCCGTCGCCATGCTGCTCGACCACGTCGGCGAGCCGGACGCGGCCCGCCGCGTCGAGCGGGCCGTCTCGGACGACCTGGCCGAGCGCGCCGCCCTCGGCGCCCGGACCACCTCCCAGATCGGCGACGCGATCGCCAAGCGAGTATCCGGTTAGGGGCACGCCGCCTTTCCGGCCGGACCGGGCGTGCCCTCGCGGCGCGTCCGGTCTTTCCGTATGCGCCGCGCGTGGAGGAGCAGGTCTAGACGAAGTACGACAATAGGGACTAGAGACGCCACCGGCGGCGATGGGGCCGCCCGGCGATCCGCGAGAGGACGAACCGCGATGAGCGACACCCTGGACTTCGAGGTCACGCGTACCGAGCGGCCCGCGACCGCCGCCGAACGCGCCGCGATCCTGGCCGATCCCGGCTTCGGCCGGCACTTCACCGATCACATGGTCACGATCAGGTACTCGGCGGAGCGCGGCTGGCACGACGCGAAGCTCGAACCGTACGGGCCGATCCCGATGGACCCGGCCTCCCAGGTGTTCCACTACGCACAGGAGCTCTTCGAGGGCCTCAAGGCGTACAAGCAGCCGGACGGCTCGATCGTCACCTTCAGGCCGTACATGAACGCGGCCCGGATGAACCGGTCGGCCAGGCGGATGGCGATGCCGGAGATCCCCGAGCAGCTGTTCGTGGACGCGGTCGAACTGCTCGTCCGCACCGACAAGGACTGGGTCCCCGACACCGAGGGGCACAGCCTCTACCTGCGGCCCTTCATGTTCGCCACGACCCGCGCGCTCGGCGTCAACAGCCCGGCGAACGAGTTCGTGTTCATGGTCATCGCGTCCCCGTCCGGCCTGTACTACCCGCGCGGCATCAAGCCCGTCTCCGTGTGGCTGTCGCAGGACTACACCCGCGCCGCGCCCGGCGGCACGGGCGAGGCCAAGTTCGGCGGCAACTACGCCGCGTCCTTCGCCGGCCAGGCCGAGGCCGTCGCGCAGGGCTGCGACCAGGTCGTCTGGCTCGACGCGGTGGAGCACCGCTGGGTCGAGGAGGTCGGCTCGATGAACCTCATGTTCGTCTACGGCTCCGGCTCGCGGGCCCGGCTCCTCACCCCCGCGCTCACCGGCACCCTGCTCGCCGGCGTCACCCGCGACTCCATGCTCAAGCTGGCCCCCGACCTCGGCGTCCCCACCGAGGAGGGCAAGATCAGCATCGACGAGTGGGAGGCCGGCTGCCGGTCCGGCGAGCTCACCGAGGTGTTCGGCTGCGGCACCGCCGCGATCATCAGCCCGGTCGGCCGGGTCAAGGGCCGGGACCGCGAGTGGACGATCGGGGACGGCGAGCCCGGCGAGGTCTCGATGCGGCTCCGCCAGGAGCTGGTCGGCATCCAGTACGGCACCCGTCCCGACCCGTACGGCTGGGTCCACCAGATCGTCTGACCTGGACGTTCGCGGGCCCCGGCGGTGCGGACGCCGGGGCCGGGTCGTCTCAGCATCCGGGATGGATGTCCAAAGTCCGCGAACCGTGTGGCAGACTGTGACCATCATGCGCCACAGCCTCGTGATTATCGGCTGGCGCGCCGGCAGCTGACAGGACACCGCCGGCGCGCAGACCTCTCACGTCCGTGAGGGGTCTTTTTTGTGCCCTGGCGTTTGATCCCTCTGGGGGTTCCTCACATGCAAGACGACGCATTCCACGTCTACGACACCACTCTGCGCGACGGCTCGCAGCAGGAGGGGCTGAACCTCTCCGTGCCCGACAAGCTGGCCGTCGCCCGGCATCTGGACGACCTGGGCATCGGCTTCATCGAGGGCGGCTGGCCGGGCGCCAACCCCAAGGACACCGAGTTCTTCAGGCGGGCCCGAACGGAGCTCGACCTGAGGCACGCGCAGCTCACCGCGTTCGGCGCGACCCGCCGGGCCGGAGTGAAGGCCGCCGACGACCCCCAGGTGGCCGCGCTGCGCGAATCCGGCGCGTCCGTCGTGACCCTTGTCGCCAAGAGTCACGACAGGCACGTCGACCTGGCCCTCCGCACCAGCCTGGAGGAGAACCTCGCGATGATCCGCGACACGGTCTCCCACCTGCGTGCGGAGGGCCAACGAGTCTTCCTGGACGCCGAGCACTTCTTCGACGGCTACAAGGCCAACCGCGCCTACGCGCTGGAGGCGGTCCGGACCGCCGCGGAGGCGGGCGCGGACGTCGTCGCGCTCTGCGACACCAACGGCGGCATGCTCCCGGACGAGCTGGCCGAGGTCGTCCACGAGGTCGTCGGGTACGGGGTGCGGGTCGGCATCCACTGCCACGACGACTCCGGCTGCGCGGTCGCGAACACGCTGGCCGCCGTGAAGGCCGGCGCCACCCACGTCCAGGGCTGCGCGAACGGCTACGGCGAGCGCAGCGGCAACGCCAACCTGTTCACCGTCGTCGGGAACCTGCAGCTCAAGCGCGGGATGAACCTCGTGTCGGACACGCAGCTCGCCGAGATGACCCGGATCGCGCACGCCGTCTCCGAGGTCACCAACGTCGCGCCGAGCTCGCAGCAGCCGTACGTGGGCGTGTCCGCGTTCGCGCACAAGGCGGGGCTGCACGCGTCCGCCGTCAAGGTCGACCCGGACCTGTACCAGCACATCGACCCGGCCGCCGTCGGCAACGACATGCGGATGCTCGTGTCCAGCATGGCGGGCCGCGCGTCCGTCGAGCTGAAGGGCCGCGAGCTGGGCTACGACCTGTCCGGCGAGAAGGCCAAGGCCGTCGTCGGCAAGGTCAAGGAGCTGGAGTCCACCGGCTACACCTTCGAGGCCGCGGACGCCTCGTTCGAGTTGCTGCTGCGCGAGGAGCTGACCGGCGTCCGGCAGCGGCACTTCGAGGTCGAGTCGTGGCGCTCGATCGTCGAGCGCCGCCCCGACGGGTCCATGGTCAGCGAGGCGACCGTCAAGCTGCACGCCAAGGGCGAGCGGATCATCGCGACGGGTGAGGGCAACGGCCCCGTCAACGCCCTCGACAACGCGCTGCGCATCGCGCTCGGCCGCCTCTACCCGGAGCTGGCGCGGCTGGAACTGGTCGACTACAAGGTCCGCATCCTGGAGGGCGCGCACGGCACCGGCGCGCGGACCCGGGTGCTGGTCGAGTCCAGCGACGGCGAGCGCGAGTGGGGGACGGTCGGCGTCGAGGACAACGTCATCGCCGCGTCCTGGCAGGCCCTGGAAGAAGCCGTCACCTACTGCCTGCTGCGTGCCGGGTACGAGGCGAGCTGATCGGGAATCTCCTCGGCCGCGTGGGCATTATCGGGGCATGAGCACCGAGATCACCGACAACGCCGGGAAGAGCCGCTACGAGATCAGACTGGACGGGGACCTCGCCGGGTTCGCCCAGTACGAGCTGGGCGACGGCGCCGTCATCTTCACCCACACCGAGGTCGACCCCGCGTTCGAGGGCAAGGGCGTGGGCGGTTCGCTGGCCCGGGGCGCGCTGGACGACGTGCGCGGCAGGGGTCTCTCGGTCGTCCCGCTGTGCCCGTTCATCAAGAAGTGGATCGACAAGCACCCCGACTACCGGGACCTCGTCCGCTAGACGGCCTGGAGCCGGGACTTGCCTCCCTCCAGCATCAGCCACGCCGACAGCGACGTCTCCTTCACCCGCACCCGGACCCGCGAGTAGCGGCCGGGGTCGACCAGGCCGGGCGCGGGTGTGATCACCGTGTCGAACACGAAGCCGGACGCGACGAAGGCCAGGTCCGCGCCCGTCTCGGCGACCCGCCGCTTCACCGCGGGCGCGTCCACCATCCGGCGCGTCGTGATGATGGAGATGCCGGACACGCCCTTCGGGCCGCGCTGCACGGGGCCGACGTGCAGCGCGGCCCGCAGCTGCAGCCGGGTGGCCTCGGCGGCGCGCCGGTTGTGCCGGCGCAGTTCCGCCGCCAGGTGCGCGAGCATCGGGTCGACGACCGCCTCGGTGGGCGTGGTCGGCGGGACGATGACGAGCGCCCCGTCCCCGCGGTCCTCCTGGTAGAGGCGGGACAGGTCGAGGCCGGACGCGGTGAACGCCTCGCCCATCAGGTCGTACATGGCGTCGCGGACGAAGTCGCGGTCGGCGTCGGTGCGCACCGGGGAGCTGAAACCCGTGATGTCGGTGATGAGGATGGAGCAGTTCCCCTGTGCCCCCTGGAACAGCTCTCCCGGGTCGCGCCGCTCGATCTGCCGCCGGTAGACCTGCCGTTCGAGGATGGCCCGCACCCGCGGATTCCCGTCGAGGAACGCGCCGAAGTCGTGGGCCTCGATCCGCAGCGCCTGGACGTCGCTCTCCGCCGTCACCGTGGCGGACCGGTCCCGGACCATCAGTGCCGCCCGCTCGCCGACCAGCTCGCCGGCGCCCCGGAACGCGACGATCCGCTGCTCGGCGCCCTCCCGCACCCAGACCCGCGTCCAGCCGGACAGGATCACGATGACCTCCCCGGCCGCCCCGCCCTCGTGGCACAGCACGTCCTCCCTGCGGTAGCGGTGCCCTCGGGCCCGCGCTATGAGGGCGTGCCGCTCGGCGGAGGTCAGCGCGTTCCAGAACGTGTCGTCGCCGCGCACGGCCACCTCGGCGGCGGGTGCCACGGCGGGCAGGACGGAGGACGCCTGCGGGGGACCGGACGTCTCCTGCAGCGTGCCGGCCCTGAGGTACTGGACGAGGGCGTTCGCCACGCTCACGGCGAGGCAGGACAGGAACGTCAGGAACCCGGTGATCGCGGCGCTGACCGAGCCGCCCAGCGCGTATCCGAGCGTCACGGTCAGGAGCGTCACGGGAGTCGTGACCTTCGCGTTCAGCAGGCCGGCTCCGGCGTGCGAGGCCGTCCGCCTCCGCAGCCGCGCCACTCGGCGGTTCGTGCTCACGGAGTCTTCCTTCCCCCGGGAAGGTCCGGCGACCGTGCGCCGTCTCCTCGGCGTTGACCCTGTCCCCACGTCTCCCAACACCCAGACTAGGATCATGTGCATACGAACGCCATATGAAAGCTGTATAAAACGCGGTGACGATTAGGTGGCCTGATGGCAAGAATCATGCGATGCTGAGATAGCGGAGGTTTCCCGGCAGCCGGCCGGGGAAGCCTCTCATCCACACCCTGGACGCGGGGGCATGGGTTCGCTGCACGATCGCCTGACCGGAGGCACCCGGCCCCTGGCGCCGAACGCATGGTGGGCCGGGCTCCGCGCCCCGGATTGGAGAAAGCGCTCATGACGAACTTCCGAGCAGCCTCCGGCACGTCGGGTGCGGACATGGACGCCGACGATCCCGGCCACCGCGCGGAGGCGGTTCCCCAGAGCGAGCGCGTCACCGTCAACCTGACCGGCAAGGCCGTCCAGGCCCTCCAGCGCCTCCAGGAGCAGACCGGCTACAACAAGACGGACTGCATCAACCGCGCCCTGATCATCGCCAACGAGATCGAGGGCATGTCCCGCGACCCCGGCAGCCTCTACTGGCGCGAAACCCCCGACAGTGACCTGATGCTCGTCCGTTTCGTCTGACGGCCCGGCGCATTCTGCGCCTGTCAGCGGTGTCGCGCGTCTTCGGTTATGCGGCGGAACGGAGCGGCAGGCGGGACGGGCTTCTGGAAGAGGGCGCCTGAAGGAGTGTTGTCGCTGGTCTGGCGAACCGCGACGTCCTGGAAGCCCTGGCGGCGGTAGTAGGCGTGGAGGTCGGCGTTGTCGGTCCAGACGTCGATCCTGATCAGTTCCGTGTTCCGCTGCTGGGACGCGCCCTTGAGAGCCGCCCAGTCGATCAGTTCGGCCCCCAGGCCGTCGCCCGCGTACTCGCGGTCGATGACCAGGCGGTGGAGGTAGACGGCCTCGGTGCGGCGTTCCTCCGGCGTCCAGAGTTCCTCGTGGCCGATGAGTTTGATGGAGACGGTGCCGATCGGGCGCTCCCCGTCGAAGAGCAGCCAGGTCTCTCCATTGAGGAGCGCTTCGTAGACGCGTTTCGTGCGGTCGTCGGGGCTCGGCCACGGGCGGGCCCACTGGGTCGTGTTCTTCTCGGTCCGCAGCCACTCGGCCGCCTTGTCGATGAGCCCGAGGACGATGTCGAGGTCGTCCGTCCGGGCGGTGCGGATGTGGAAGTCGGTGCGGGCCCGGCTGCGTCGGCGGGCCCTGGTGTCTGTGTCCACGTGCTCCTGACTCCGGAAAGAATCGAGCCCCCGCCTCCCGGCCGGTCATGGGAGAGCCTCGGGCTCCCAATCGGTCGGGAAAGGGGGGCGTGTGGATAGGTGTGTGACCGCCGACATGGTCGGACGGTGGCGATCTATCCGCTTCCGGCGCCGTCGGCCGGTGGGGATTCGCGCGGAGTGTCCTCAGGCGGCGCCAGACCCGGCGCCCTGAGTACGTCGTCGGGGACCTGCCCGTCGTTGTAGTGGAGCCGCGTGCGGTCGGCGGGCCAGACCGTCACGGTGAGCCGGAACGCCTTGCCGTCGGGGGAGTAGGCCGTCCGGACCGTCTCGAAGACGACGTCGGCCGCGGACTCGCCCAGGCTGAAGAACCGCTTCTCGTTCTCGTCCGGGACGCGCACCTTGATCTCGTCGTGGAAGCCGACCTCGCTGTACCCGAGCGTCTCGCCCAGGTAGGCGACGGCGCCCTCGGGGATGTCGCGCGGGGACAGCAGGCGGGACGCGCCGCCGGTGGCGAAGTCGAGCGGGTAGAAGGAGGTCTGCATGGCCCAGGGCCGGCCGTCCATGAAGATCTCCTGGTGCCGGGAGATGAGCTCGGCGCCCGGATCGGACTGCAGGTACCGGGCGATGACCTTGGTGCCCTCCTGGATCTCGACCTTGACCTGCGACACCGACACGTCGCGGTGCGCGGGGATGAAGGCGTCCCGGTTGTACCACTCGCCCGATCCTCGGCCGGGTCCAAGGCCCAGCGCCACGGCGGACAGCGTCACGTGGACGATGTTGGGCCGCCCGACGACGAACGTCCCCTTGCCCTGCTGGGAGACGACGTATCCCTGCTGCTGCAGCCAGGACAGCGCGTCCCGGACGGTGTTGCGCGACGCCTTGTAGTGCGCTTCCAGGTCCTTCTCGGCGGGCAGGCGCCGCCGGCCGGCCGTCCCGTCACCGGGGGCGAGGTCGCCCGACTCGATACGGCGGAGCAGGTCATCGGCTATGTCGCGCCAACGGAGAGGCGTCGTCCGAGCCATCTGATCCGCTCCCTTCCGACTCGATCCGCGGGCGACGGTGCGGCCGCCGGGAGCGAGCAACGTGCACTGAACCGGACTCCACGTCTGAACAAGTACTTCCCGCCCAACGTGTTTGCAATCTCTAAAAAGGGTAACACCTTGAGTGAGAGACTTGTTGGTACAAGTCAACCAGCTGAAAACTCGGACAACACTAGCAGTCGGAAGTCCTGGATGTAAGGGATACCGCGAACCACTCGGAGGAGGGTTCAACATGACCGCGATGGTCGCCCTGTGGGTCCTCGGTCCCGCGGCACTGTTCCTGACCCTGTCGCTCTATGTCGCCTTCGTGGGTTACCGCACGAAGGACCTGAAGTTCCGCAGCCAGATGACGACTCCGACGCCGGCGGTCGGCCGCCGGGGCCGGCTGGTCAACGTGGCGGTTCCGGCCGACCGGACGCCGCCGGCCGAGTACGTCCGGCCGGTCCGCCCGGTCGAGCCGGTCGGGCCGCGCACATGACCTCCGGTCGCCGCGGGCCGCTGACCTAAGGAGAGTTCGACGTGGAAGACAGCCGGATGGACGCGGTGCCGAGCGCGCCGCCCCTGGGGCCGGGAGACGGCCGGGCCGACCACTGGGCCTCCTGGGAGGAGACGCTCTCCTGGGAGGAGCCGACCGAGCGGGCCCTCCCGCTCCTGATGCTCACTCCGGTTCCCGGCCCCCGCGCGCCGCGCGGGCCCTGGCCGGGGACCGCCGGGGCCGTGGTCACCGGGATCGCGGTCCTGGTGATCACGGCCGAGCTGGGACGCCGGGCGGGTGCGCCGGCGCGGCTGACCGCGGTCTGCTCCGCGGGCGCCTGCGCCGTGGTGGTCGTGCCCCGCCTCGTGCCCCGCCTCCCCGCAACGGCTTCGCTTCCGCGCCACCGGTTCCGGCCGGCCTTCGCGGGCGCCGCGCCCTGAGCGTCCGCACGACGGGAATGACCTGGGACTGAAGGGAGGTATGTGGCCAAGGGGGGAGTTTGGCCTGCCTTCAGCCAAATTCTTTCGCCGGGGAACGGGACATAACGGATCTTTTCCCTCATACTTCGTAGTGACCGAAGAGAGGGATGACCCAGTGATCGGCCACAAGCGACCCCTGCCTCACCCGGACCCCTTCGTCGACGTCACCCGCGGATACATCACCCGCGTCGGCGACGCGCTGCAGGCGCGCGGGGTGCCGCTCTCGACAGTCTGGCTCGACCCGTCCCATCCTCGGGACGCCACCTTCGTCCTCGGGCTCCAGGCCCTCGTGTGGAACGAGTCCGAGGGGTTCGTGCTCGGGGAGTTCGTCTCCGGAGAGCCCGGCGCCCGTACCGTGCTGCGTGACCCCGTCCGGCTCGAAGGCGGTGTCCTGCCCGATCCGGATTCCGTCCCGGTTCTGCTGGAGCGCGGCGGCGCGGGTGCCCCGGTGTCCCTGCGGTCCTTCACCGCAGGCCACGACGGGTTCGAGGACGGGCTCGCCCGCCATCGCCTGGGGTGACCCCGCCGGCACGGTAACGGAGAAGGTTCGCCAAACGTGGCGAAACCGGTGGCGGATTACTGACGAAGCGTCCACTATGAGGATCTACGCGGCACGTATGAGGTTTCGACGTGCCGTGTCCCAGTTAACCGAACCGCCGGAGTGATCGTATGCCTGTCCGCCCCTGGAGTCCCGAGGATCTCGGGCGTCCTACGGACGGGACCTGGGCGGACGTCGCCTTCGGCCTCGGCGAGCTGTACGAGCGCGAGGACGACCTGGAGCAGGCCGCCGACTGGTACCGGCGGGCCGCCGAGTCCGGACGGGCCGACGCCGCGCTGCGCCTCGGCGCCGTGCTGGGGCGCCTGGCCGACGCCGGAGCGGCCGCCGACTCGGCCGAAGACCTTCTGGCCGAGGCCACCCGCTGGCTCAGCGGTGCGCAGGACGCCACCACACCTGACGCCATCGAGCTGATCACCGATATGCTCAACCGGCAGCTGCGGCAGGCCGCACGCCGCGGACTCGAACCGGCTCCGGCGGGCTGACGCGTTCGTGCTCGGGCGGGTGAACCGATCAGCCCCGCCGGTCGTCGGAGTCCATGAGATCGGCGACAGTGGAAGGTGGACGTGGTGAGCGGCGAGGAGCCCGGGTACGTGCCCCCGGACCACAAGACGACCACTGAGTTCAGCGCCCGCGGCAAGGCCGCGGCGCCTGGGGGGCTCCCCGGCTCGGACGAGGTGGCGGAAGCCGATTCGACCGTCGTCGACGACCCGGTGGACGATCTCTTCGACGCGGACGCGACGGTCCAGGACGTCCCGCGGGCGCACGACACGCCCTTCCAGGGCCTCCCTTCCGGCAGCCCCGAGGACTACTCGGAGGACGACGCCGAGGACGACCCGGAGATGACGTTCCAGGACGGCCCGGTCGACGAACCGGACGAGATCTTCCAGGATGATCCGGATGTAACGTTCCAGGACAGTCCGCCCGCTGCCCTGGAGGACGAGGCGTCCGTCACCGTGGTCGAGCCGCCGGCCACCGTCACCGACACCCCCATGGAACGGGCTGCCGCGCCGGCTCCGCCCGTCCCGCCGCATGAGGCCGTGGCGTTCGGGCACGGCGCGATGCCGGCGCCGGAGCACCCGCAGGCTCCTCCCGTCCCCCAGCAGCCGCCCGCTCCCCAGCGGAGGCCCGTGCCCGACCAGGTGTTCGTGGCCGGGCAGCCGCCCCAGGCGCCCCCGGCCGAGCGGCCCGCGCCCGTCGAGGCGCCGTGGACGGAGCAGTTCGCCTCCGAAGGCGAGGCGACGAATCCGGGCGAGGCGGGCAATCCTGCGTTCGCCTACGCCATGCAGGGCATTCCGCCTCTCGGTCAGGGGGCGATGGAGCCGGTGCACCACGGGTCGACCGCCCCGGCGGTGCCGCAGTCCGCGGTATCGCCGTCCGGCGGGATGCTCGGCAGCCCGTCGCCGTCCCGCTCCAAGCGCCCGATGATCGTGATCGCGCCGATCGCCGTCGTCGTGGTCCTGGTTCTCGCCGCCGTCGTGGTGCTGCTCGGCCGGGGCTCCGAGACGAAGGGCCAGGCGGGAGCGAAGACGTCCCCGACGGCGAGTGCCCCGGCGACACCGGGGGCCGGCGCCGGCCCGGCGACGACCGGCGCGCCCTCGCCCGGCGGGTCGCCCGCGACGCCCCCGCCGTCCGGCGGTCCGTCGGCGCAGCCGCCCGGAGGCCAGCAGCCGGGAGGGCAGCAGCCCGGCGGGCAGCCGCCCGTCTCGCCGCCTCCGGCGACCACCGCCCCGATCGGCCCCGTGGTGGCGGGCAACGGCATCACGTACCAGCTCGTCCAGCAGGACGAGGGGTACTTCGAGGGCAAGATGGTCATCACCAACCACACCCAGCAGCCGATGTCGACGTGGAAGCTGGCGTTCCGCGTCCCGCGGGCGAACGTGAAGAACGTCTGGGGAGCGCAGCTCGTGCGCGGCGGCTCGATGGTCGAGCTCCAGAACCTGTCCGGCGTCCCGGCGATCCCTCCGGGCGGCACGTGGGACGTCCAGTTCGGTGCGGCCGGGCCCGCGTCCACCCCGCAGGGCTGCTGGCTCAACGGCAAGGCGTGCGGCTTCTGAGCGGTCTACTAGGCTCTCGGACATGCGTATCGCCAGGTTCTCCACCGACGACGGCATGTCCTTCGGTGTGGTGGAGGAGAACACCGTCGCCGTCATCGCGGCCCATCCCTTCGGTGAGCTGACGTTCACCGGGCAGCGTCTCCCGCTCGCCGACGTCCGCCTTCTCGCGCCGATCCTGCCCAGCAAGATCATCGCGATCGGGAAGAACTACGCCGACCACGTCCGCGAGATGGGCGGGGACGAGCCGCCCGCCGAGCCGGTGCTGTTCTCCAAGCCGTCCACCGCCGTGATCGGCCCGGGGGAGGCGATCGCCTACCCGCAGAAACTGTCGGAGCGGGTCGACCACGAGGGCGAGCTGGCCGTCGTCATCGGCCGGATGTGCCGTGAGGTGCCGGCGCCCCGCGCCGCCGAGGTCATCCTCGGCTACACCTGCGCCAACGACGTCACGGCCCGCGACCTGCAGAAGAAGGACGGGCAGTGGACGCGGGCCAAGGGCTTCGACACGTTCTGCCCGATCGGGCCGTGGATCGAGACCGAGATCGACCCGGCGGACCTGGCGATCTCCACGACCGTGAACGGCGAGGTGCGGCAGGAGGCCCGCACGTCCCTTCTCCTGCACGACATTCCCAACCTGGTCGAGTACGTCAGCCAGGTCATGACGCTGCTGCCCGGCGACGTCATCCTCACCGGAACCCCCGCCGGCGTCGGCCCGCTGGACATCGGGGACGAGGTGACCGTCACGATCGAGAACATCGGCAGCCTCACGAACCGGGTCATCGCCCGCGACTGAGGAGGGCCTGGTGTTCACCGGATTCACCGACGAGGCGTTCTCGTTCTACGAAGGCTTGCAGAGCGACAACAGCAAGCCCTACTGGACGTCCCATAAGGAGACTTATGAACGCCACGTGCGCGAACCTCTGACGGACCTGTGCGCCGAACTTGAGGAGGAGTTCGGCGCGGTCAAGCTCTTCCGCCCCTACCGGGACGTGCGGTTCAGCAAGGACAAGTCCCCGTACAAGACGCACCAGGGCGGGCACACCAGCGAAGGCTTCTACATCCAGGTCGACGCGGACGGCCTCATGGTCGCGGGCGGCATGTACGCCCCGACCCCTGAGCAGCTCCGCCGTTACCGGGACGCCGTGGGCTCGGACACGTACGGCGGTGAACTCCAGCGCATCGTGGACGAGTTGCGCAAGGCCGACATGGAGATCGCGGGGGACCGGCTCAAGACCCGTCCACGCGGGACCTCCCCGGACCATCCGCGGCTGGACCTCCTGAGGCACCGCTCCCTCTACGCCCACTCGGGCTGGCCCGCCGACCCCTGGATGGCCGACCGGGAAGAGGTTCTCACCCGCGTGCGATCCTCCTGGCGGCGCCTCCGCCCGCTCGTCGACTGGGGCCGCGAGCACATCGGGCCGCCCGACTTCACCCGGTGACACGTCGGGCCAGGCCAATCGTTTTGGCCAAGGTCCCAAGGTCCTGTATTCTCATCGAGGCGCGAGCGACCGGCCGGAAACGGTTCGGAAGCCCGTACCTCACTGGGGTATGGTGTAATCGGCAGCACGAGTGATTCTGGTTCACTTAGTCTAGGTTCGAGTCCTGGTACCCCAGCTGCGTCCGCCCAGGCGGACACACGCCCCCGTCGTCTAGTGGCCTAGGACGCCGCCCTCTCAAGGCGGTAACGGCGGTTCGAATCCGCTCGGGGGTACGCGGCGGGGCCGCATGCTCGATGCCCTTCGGGCATCTTCGCCGGTGCCCGCAATGTCTCCCAGGGGGCGACCCCCTGGAACCCCCGGCTGTTCGGGCTCCGCCCTCACGTGGCGGGGCCGCATGCTCATCGAGCTTTGGTCGGTTTTGGTGGAGCCCGCAATTGTCGCTCCAGGGAGCCGCCCTCCGGAACTGTCGCTGTTCGACCTCGGCCGGTTTTGTGTGCGCCCGCACTTTTGAGGGCAATTCTCTCGCTTGGCCGTTCCAGCAACTCGGTACCTTCCTGGAATACAAGGCACGCCGGGCCGGGGTGCCGTTCCTGAAGGTGGATCCGCACCACACCTTCCAGAGATGTCTCGTGCCGTGATGCGGGCATGTTTCCCGCCGCAACCGGCCCACCCGGGACGGGTTCGCCGCGTCGTGTGCGGGCTCGTCGGCCCGGCAGACGACAGCGCCAGGCCTGGGCCGGGCGCAAGGGGCGCTACCAAGCTCGGCCGTGCACGGCCGAGAGGGTGACATGGGCTTCGGGGGCGGAGTCGGGTGAAATCGGGTCGAGGTGGGGGCGGGGGTCCGGTAGGCTGGGCGAGGCCCGAGCGGGAGACCGTGAGGGTTCATGGTCCGGCCCCCGTCGTCTAGTGGCCTAGGACGCCGCCCTCTCAAGGCGGTAACGGCGGTTCGAATCCGCTCGGGGGTACCAGCGACACCGCAGACCGTCATCCCTGGCGATCTGCGGTTTCTTGTTTTGTGGGGCTCCGTTCGGCGGCGCGGGCGTGTGCCGTACCGACCTGCACGTCCTTGAAGGGCAGTGGGCGGAGAAGTCGCAGGTCGAACTGCCGTACACGATCGGGCACGAGAACGCCGGGTGGGTGCACGCCGTGGGGTCCGCGGTCACCAACGTGGCGGAGGGCGACAAGGTGATCGTCCATCCGCTGATCACGTGCGGTCTGTGCCGGGCCTGCCGGTCCGGTGGACGAGCGCCGGCGGGCTCGGGCACATCGGCGTCCAGGTGCTGAAGGCGATCAGTCCCGCCGAGCTCATCGTGGTCGACCGCGACGCGGACGCGGTGAAGCTCGCCGCGGAGATCGGCGCCGACCACGCGATCGTCGCGGACGGCGGGCACGTCGGCAAGGTCCTCGACCTGACCGGCGGGCAGGGCGCCGAGGTCCTCGTCGACTTCGTCGGGTCCGCCGAGTACGCGCTGGACGACTTCCAGTCCGCGATCGACGACCTGGACGCCGGGCGGTCCGGGGCCGCGCCATCCTCACGCCGTGACGTGAACGGCCTCGCCGCCGGGAATGCTCCAGTACGTGAAGCCTGGGGCGAAGCGCTGGAACGGACTGCTCGTCGCGGTCATGGTGCTCGTCACGGTGGACGTGCTCGCGGACGGCCCGCTGCGGCGGCTCGACCACATCGTCCACGAGTTCTGCGACGCGCACATCCAGGGCGCGTCGCTGACGGCGGTCGACGCGTTCACCAAGCTCGGCCAGCGCGGCGTCCTGGTGGCGGTCATGGTTCCGCCGGCGCTCATCGCCGCGGCGCGTACTCGTTCCTGGCGCCTTCCCCTCATGAGCGCCGTCATCGTGGGTGGTGTGTCGCTGCTGCAGTTGGTGCTGAAGGCGGCGATTCCCAGGACTTATCCGATCAGTGAGACCGATGTGCTGTTCAGGCGCGGGGACGCCTTTCCGTCCGGGCACACCCTCAACGCGCTCGTGCTCGTCTGGGTCCTGCTCGAACTGCTCGTCGTCGCGTTCCCCCGCGTCCGCTTGCCGCCGCGCCGTCGCCGCCACATCGCGGTGACGACGGGGATCGTCGTGGCGGTGGCCCTCACACTGACCGACAAGCACTGGCTCACCGACTGCGTCTTCAGTGTCGCGCTCGGCCTGGTCCTGCTCCGCTCCTTGATCGTCATGGATCCGCTGAGACTCCACGGAAGACGCCTGGCGTGATACGACCAAGACGGGTGCAGCCGAGGAGATGAGGAGTGGTCATGGCCGAGCCGGTCGCCGAACGGCTGTCGAGTCCCGGCGGGACGCCGCTGGCAGCGCTCAGCTGGACCGATGCGCGGACGCGGCTGTCCGAGAACGAGACCTACCTGCTCGCGACGTCGGGCCCGGACGGACGGCCGCACGTCGTCCCGGTCCTCGGGGTCTGGCTGGACGGAGCCGTCTGCTTCAACACCGGGCGGCAGGCGCGCAAGGCCCGCGCCCTCGCGCGCAACGACGGATGCGCCGTCACCGTGCCCGGCGACGACGTCGACCTGGTGCTCGAAGGCACGGCGCACCTGGTTCGGGACGCCGACCGGCTGCAGCGGGTGGCGGACCTGTTCCCGGCCAAGTACCCGTGGTGGCATCCGGTCGTCAGGGACGGGGAGTTCTACGATCCGGCCGACACCGCGCTGAGCGACCCCCGGTACGTCTTCGCGGTCGTGCCGGCGACGGTCTTCGCGTTCGGCAAGGAGAAGGGCTTCAGCGCCACCCGCTGGCGCTTCTGAGGCCGACGGGGCGGCGGACCCGCTCAGCGCCGGGATGCGATCTTGGTGAGGACATATTCGATCATGGTGATCAGCACCCGCTTGGCCGAGTCCCGGCTGCGCACGTCGCACAGCACCAGCGGCACGTCCTCGTCCAGGTCCAGCGCGATCCGCACGTCCTCGGGATCCTTGCGCTCGGTGCCGTCGAAGCAGTTCACCGCGACCATGAACGGGGTGCGGCGGTCCTCGAAGTAGTCGACGGCGGCGAAGCAGTCGGCGAGGCGGCCCACGTCGGCGAGCACCACCGCGCCGATGGCGCCCAGCGCCAGTTCGTCCCACATGAACCAGAAACGCTGCTGGCCCGGCGTCCCGAACAGGTACAGCACCAGGTCGTCCGGGAGCGTGATCCGGCCGAAGTCCATGGCCACGGTCGTGCTGATCTTGCCGTCGACACCTGTGGTGTCGTCGACGCCCACACTCCGGTCTGTGAGGAGCTCCTCGGTGCGCAGCGGGCGAATCTCGCTGATCGAGCCCACCATGGTCGTCTTGCCGACCCCGAACCCGCCGGCGATGAGGATCTTCGCGGCGGTCAGCTTGCCCTCGCCTCCGGTGGGGGCCGCGCCCGGTTCGTGGACGGCGGTGTCAGAGTGCACGTAGTCCATTCAGCAGCTTCCTTAGTACGAGCTCGTCCGGGGCGTCGCCGGTGGGGGTCGGTTTCAGCACCCTGAGCAGGTTTTCGTCGCGCAGGTCGTCGACGAGGACGCGCACGACGCCGACGGGCAGGTTGATCTCGGACGCCAGGTCGGCGAAGGTGATCGGCCGCCGGCAGATCGCCACCAGCCTGCGGTGCTCGGGGTCGAGCCGCACCCGCCGCGGAATCGGCACACCGGTCGCCTCCAGCACGGAGATCAGGTCGAGGCTGTCGTCGCGTAGCCGCGTCCTGCCCCGCGTGACCGTGTAGGGACGGACGACCGGCCCCGCGTCGCCGTCAAGCCATTCGGTCATTGCTCACCCGGCCTCACCTGACGCTCGACCCCGACAGCCGGGGCATGACCGGCGGTCGCTCGGCGAGTCGCTCGGCGAGCTCGGTCATCTCGTACACGACCGCGCCCGCGTCCTCGTCCGGGGGGCTCAGCACGGCGAGGCACGCGTGCTCCCCGGACGGCACCATGAACACCAGCATCGAGTCCATCTCGATGACGCTCTGCATCAGCTCGCCGCCGCCGAACCGGCGGCACGCGCCGCGGGCGAGCCCCTGCACGCCCGCCACCAGCGCGGACAGATGCTCGGAGTCCTCCCGGCCGAGACCGGAGGAGCAAGCCACGACCAGCCCGTCTCTGGACAGCAGGACCGCACCGCCCAACCTCCCCGCGCCGCCGACCAACCCGTCGAGGAGCCGGCGCACGTCCTCGGCCGTGATCGGTGGTTCCGTCATCGCTCACCCTCGTCGTTCCGTTCGGCGGGCGGGACCGGCGGCGGCTCGGAGCGCCCGCGCCGCCATCCGCTCTGCATCGAGGCCATGACCGAACGGGCCCGCTCCGGCGAGCGTTCCACGCGTCCGGACGGCTGCGTCGCGTCCGGGGCGGGCGGTGCGGCTTCGCGCAGCTGCGGGGCCAGGTTCGCGCGGCGTACGCGGCGCGGCATCCCCGCGTGGGTCCCCGCGGTCGTGGACGCCGCCTTCGCCGGCGGCGGCTCGGGCGGCGGCTCGGGCGGCGATGGCATGCCGAGCGGGTCGTGGCCGGGGCGGGGCTCGGTGATGCCGACGCGGTGCCGTCCCACGGAGTCCATCGCATACTCCTGCGCGTCCCGGCCGGTGATGTACCGGGGGTCGGAGCCCGCCGGTACCGCGGTCCCGTCCGGAGCGGTCCCGGTCGGGGCGTTCGCCGGGACGTCCGCCGAATCGTCGTCGGCGTCGGCCACACCGCGGGTCCGGTCCGCCGACACGACGATCGAGTGCGGCAGGAGCACGATGGTCTTGATACCTCCGTAGGAGTTCGGCTCCAGTGCCACCTTGATCCCGTGCCGGTGTGCGAGGGTCCCGACGACGAACAGCCCGAGCTGCTCGCCGTTGGTCAGGTCGAACTCCGGCTCGCGGCTGAGCTGCTCATTGAAGGCCGCCAGCTTGTCCGGGCCCATGCCCAGGCCGCGGTCCTGGATCTCCACCACGAACCCCTGGCCCACCAGCCCGGCGTCGATCTCGACCGGCGTGTTCGGCGGCGACAGGACGGTCGCGTTCTCGATCAGCTCGGCCAGCAGATGGATCACGTCGGCGACGGCCGGGCCGACGATGCCCTCCTCCGCCGTGCTGACCACCTCGACACGGGCGTAGTCCTCGATCTCGCCGATGGCGCCGCGCAGCACGTCCAGGACGCCGACCGGATGGCGCCAGCCGCGACCGGGCGCGGCGCCGGACAGGATGATCAGACCCTCGGCGTGCCGCCGCATGCGGGTGGTGAGGTGGTCGATGGCGAACAGGTCGGCCAGGGCGTCCGGGTCGGAGGCCTTGCGTTCCAGCGTGTCCAGCATCGCCAGCTGGCGGTGCAGCAGCGACTGGTTGCGCCGGGCCAGGTTCCGGAACACCTGGTTCACCGCCGTGCGCAGTTCGGCCTGGCCGACGGCGGCCTCGATGGCGGTGCGCTGGACGGACGAGAACGCGGCCGCGACGTTGAACACCTCGGCCGTCCTGCCGACCTCCAGCGGCGGGGCGTCCGCCGCCACATCGACCTTGTCTCCGCGGCTCAGCCGTCGCACCACGTCGGGCAGCCGCTCCTCGGCCAGGGCGTGCGCGGTGCCCTGCAGGCCGCGCAGGTCGCGGCTGATGCGGCGGCCGAACCGGAGCATGAGGAACGCCGTCAGGAGGAACGCGACCAGGCCGGTGGCGCCGATGAGAGCGAGGCGCAGCAGGGTCTCGTCGGAGATCTGCTTGGCGTCGGCGGCCAGTGTCACCCGGGACTTTCCGAGCGCGCCGTCCATCTCTCCGATGGAGGCTCCCACGGCGGCCTTCCATGCGGCCGGGGTGACGTGCAGCCTGGATCCGGGACGGGTCGCCAGGATGCCGTCCTCCACCGCGGTGAAGGACTTCACGGCGGGGGACGACAGTGCCTGCTGGTAGGGAGCGCCGGTGGCCCGCTTGAGCTCGGAGAGGCTCGAGGTCTCCAGGTACCGCCGTTCGAACACCAGCTTGGTGACCGCGGTGTACTCGGCGGCGGTCATCCGGCCCCCGTCGGAGAGCACGCCGCCCACCAGCGCCGCCTCGCGTCCGAGCAACTCGGTGGCGCGCGACATGTTGGCCAGATGGAACGCCTGCTGGAGGCCGTCGCCGGCCACGAGCACGTTGACGTACCGGAAGTGGGCTTCGAGGACGTCGTTGTAGGCGTTGAACGCCGCCAGCCTCGTCATGGCGCGGGAGTCGACCTGGCCCCGGAGATCGTTGATCCGGTTGAGTTTTTCCATCAGCGTCGACAGCCGCTGCTTCATCGGGCCGTTCAGGGTGGCCTGGAACTTGCCGGAGCGCACGGCCCTGTTCATCTGGACGATCGTGCCGTCCATCTTCTTGCGGACGGCGTCCATCGAAGTGCGCGGCAGGAGGCCGTCGCGGCTCAGCCAGACCACCGACTCCTGCCGTTCCTGCGCAAGGGTGACCAGCATCGGCTGCGCGGCATTGCCGTAGATCTCGTTGGTGGTGTCGAGGTCGCGCTGGTTGACGGCCTTGGACGCGGTGCTCTGCGCCGCGAAGCCCCACAGCGTGACCAGTGAGATCATCGGGATGATGATCAGGCCGAACAGCGAGAACCGAATCGAGCGCCGGCGGGAGCCCCTCACCTGACGAAACGGACGAGGTCGGCGCGGATACGGCTGATGGGGTTGTTCATGGTGTCGTCTCCCAGGCTTGGTGATGCACCGGGCGGCTGAGTCTCGTGACACCGTAGCCACAGATTTGATCATTTGTCTGGAATTCTGTGGATCTTGCCGGGAGTCGATGGAATCATGTGGCGGCGTTCGGCAACCCCGGACCCTCACCCTGTCTCGGAAGAGGAGAACTCACGTGACGCCGCTGCAGGGCGAATCGACCGACCGGCTGGACTGGCTGATCGACGGGCTGGTCGAACGCGTGCCCCAGGTGACCAGGGCGGTGGTGCAGTCGGCGGACGGGCTCCTCATGGGGGCGTCCGCCGGCCTGAGCCGGGAGGACGCGGAGTACCTGTCCGCGCTGGCCGCCGGACTGCAGAGCCTCGCGCAGGGCGCGCGAAGCCAGTTCGACGCGGGGGAGGTGCATCAGACGATCATCGAGATGCGCAACGTGTTCCTGTTCGTCACCGCCGCGGGCGAGGGCGCCTCGCTGACCGTGCTCAGCGACGCCGACGTCGACCCGGCGCAGATCAGCTACGAGATGACCCTCCTTGTCGGACGGGTCGGCGAGCACCTCGCGACCCACCCTCGGCACTGACCCGGCCGCTCGCGTGGAGACGTGGAGACACGGTGTCCCTTGAGGTGCACTGGGGCGGCGTCGGCGCGATCGGCCCGATGGGGGCGTGGACCGGACGGGTAGCATGGGCCGGTCGGGGGCTTCATCAGGGGAATCGCGTCGGAAGGCGTCATGTCGCAGTTGCCGGTCACCAAGATCCACGGGAGTCGTAACGACATCCTGGTCATCGAGGGCGCGCCCGAGGACCGCTTTCCGGGCGGGCGGCTCACCAGTGCGGTGGAGCGGCTGTGCGACCGGAAGCTGGGGCTCGGATCGGACGGCGTGTACTTCGTGGCCGACGACGGCGACGGGACGGGCCGGGCCTGGTTCTTCAACCCGGACGGGTCCGCGGCGCTGCTCTGCGGCAACGGGATGCGCGGGGCCGGCAGGCTGCTGCTGGACCGCTACGACGCCGAGCAGATCGTCCTGCACACCGGCCCCTACGCGTTCACGGTGCGCGACGCGGGCCTGACGCCGCACGGCGTGCGGCAGACCGCGGTGGAGCTGCCGCCGGTCGACTTCTCACCGGCCGACCCGATCGTCGCCGGCGTCCCGTCCCCGGTGGTCGAGCAGGCCCTGGAGTCCTACCATGCGTCGCTGCCGGCGACCGCGGTGGCCGTGCCGAACTCGCACCTGGTCAGCGTCATCGACGCCTATGACGAAGGGGACCTGGTGAAGACCGGCCTGCGGGTGGCGGACACCCCGGAGGTCTTCCCGCTCGGCGCGAACGTCAGCTTCGTCCTGCCGCTGAGCGCGGACTCGTCCGAGGTCTACGCGCAGACGTACGAGCGCGGCGCCGGGCTGACGCAGAGCTGCGGCTCCGGCGTCGCGGCGTCCCGCGCGGTGCTGTCGCGGCTCGGCCGGGTCGCGCCGGACGTGCCGGTGCGGGTGCGCAACCCGGGCGGCGTCGCCCGGTCGTGGCTGCAGGAGCGGGACGGCCGGTGGCAGCCGGTCCTGGAGGGCAACGCCACGATCGTCTACCGCGCCGAGTTCGACCCGGACGACCTGGCCGGGGACGGGCCGCTCGCCTTCACGCGGGAGGACGACGACGCGGAGATCGCCGCGTTCGACGCGCTGTACCGGGAGCACCGCGAGGTCCTCGCCGCCGCCGGAGTGAACCCCACCATCTGACCCCGCCGACCTCCCACCGGGATGGCGGGTTCCCGACGTGTCCGGCCGGGTGTGGTGAAGACTGCGGACATGGAGTTCTTCGTCTACCACCGCGACCGGCCCGGCTCGATGGCATTGCGCTACGAGCTGCTGGAAGAGCACTGGTCCTACATGGACGGGTACGCGAAGGAGATGATCGCCCGCGGCCCGACCCTCACCGCCGACGGTGAGACGGCCACCGGCAGCGTGCACATCGTCGACCTGCCGGACGCGGCCGCCGCCCGCGCATTCGCCTTCGACGAGCCCGGCTACCAGGCCGGCGTCTACCGAGACGTGCTGGTGCGCCGGTGGCGCAACGCGCTGGGCCGCACCATGTGGGACTTCCCCGGCGGCCGGACCGGCGGCAGCCGCTTCCTGGTGCTCGGCCTCGGCTCGGGGGAGGCCGCCGACCTCGCCGTGCCGTCCGTCCGGGACGAGCTGATCGCGTACGGGCCGCTGCTGTCGGACGACGGCGCCACCTGGCTGGGGACGGCGGCACTGGTCCGCGCACCGGACGTGGACACGGCCCGCGCCGTCCTGACCCCTGACCGATACGCCGCCATCGAAGTCCACCCCTGGGAGTTCGGCGGCCGCCGATAACGGCTCCCAAGCACCGTGACCTCCGCCGCCATCGCTTGACCGGCGTGCGCCAGCGCGGCCGGGCGGGGGAGCTGGCGGGCAGCGGCGACCCGGGTAGGGACCACGCATGTGCGGATGGCTTGCCCACAGCGGCACCGTCGCCTTCCAAACGCCGGTGTGGAGGTTCGAACTAAAGGACCGGCCTGCCCGTTGGGGACAGACCGGTCCTGTGTGTTGCTGCTCGGTTCAGGCCAGTCGCGGTCTACAGCTCCTTCTGCAAGGAGCTGTCGTCCAGGCAGCGGACGCGGCCCCCTCGGATGATCACGCCTTCGACCGTCTTGGGGTCCAGAGGAACCCGCCGGTCCTCCACGGCCTCCAGGAAGGGGAGCAGGCCGTCATCCCATCCCGACGACGACTCCACCGCCGGCCCCACCGTGCGATCACACCGTCGTCGACCCACGGAATGATCAGCTGGTTGCCTACCCCGGCGCGCGGAAACGAGCGGACGGTTTCATCAGCCGGTTCGCCGCGGTGCACACGCAGGTGCCCTAGGCGGATCAGTGGGCCAGGACGGGGTCAGCGTGCCTCGTCGCCAGGACGCGGTTGGGTGATGACGGCGATGCCCCGGTCGAGGTCGATCCGGGTGGTCGGCGGCGCGCCGTCGCTCTCGTCGTGGCGGAGCACCAGCTGGGTCTGGCGGTGGGCGAGTTCGGTGCGTTTGCTGCCCTGAAAGATCGCGGTGAACTCTTCGAAGCCGGTCGCCGACAGCGGGGTGCCCGAGCGGCCGCGTAGCCAGGGCAGCAGTCCGCGGCCGGTGAAGCGTTTCCAGGCCAATTCCATGCCGGCCAGGGTCAGGAGCACGCCGGCCAGGGCGGGCAGTGCCGCTGCGTATGCCGCCATCGTTCAAGCCTCCTGGGCAGTGGGGGTCAGGTAGCGATGCAGGGAGGTCTTGGGGATCCCGGTCTTGGCGGCGATGACGCCAAGGGAGCCGACCTGAGCCCTCAAGAGGCGGACGTACTCGATCTTGTCCTCAGAGTATGCGACGGGACGGCCGATCTGGCGGCCGGCGGTTGATGGGCAGAGGGCCGGCCGGCGACGACAGGCGTGATCGTCGACAAGCTTCACCGCCGTGCATGCCACCCACGGGCGGCGGCGGGAGGGGCCCTGAGCAGGCAGCGGCAGCATCCCTGCTGGTGGGTAGCGGCGATCGAGGGTAGGGGGCACGCATGTGCCGATGGCTTGCCTACAGCGGTTCGCCGATCCTTCTCGACGAACTCCTCTTCCAACCGGAGCATTCGCTGATCGAGCAGAGCCGCTTTGCCCGGCTGGGAGCCGAGACCACCAACGGCGACGGGCACGGTCTGGGCCTGTACGGAGACGGCAGCGACGTCCCTCCCACGGTGGTCCGGAGCGTCGTACCGGCGTGGAGCGACCTGAACCTGCGCGAGCTCGCCGGCCACTTCCGATCGCGACTGTTCTTCGCGCACATTCGCGCCTCCACCGGATCAGCGGTGCAGCAGACCAACTGCCACCCCTTCCGCCACGGCCGGTGGCTGTGGATGCACAACGGGGCGATCGCCGACTTCGACCGCCTCAAACGCGATCTTGTATTCGCCGTCGACCCGGAGCTCTACCCGGCGATCCAGGGCTCGACGGATTCGGAGGTCATGTTCTTCCTCGCGCTCACCTTCGGGCTTCGCGAGGACCCACCGGCGGCGGTGGAGCGGATGGTCGGTCTGGTCGAGGCGACCGGGCGGGAGCACGGCGTCGAGCACCCGATCCAGATGACCATCGCGACATCTGACGGTGTGCGGTTGTGGTCCTTCCGGTACTCCAGCGAGAAACGGTCGCGGTCCCTTTTCTACAGCACCGAAGCGCGCAGTCTCCGGCAACTGCATCCGGAGAGCTTCGCCCGGGAGCAGCTGTCGGACGACGCGCGGCTCGTCGTTTCCGAGCCGCTGCGAGACCTGCCCGGCGTGTGGAACGAGGTGCCCGAGTCGACGTACATCGTGATCGAAGACGGGATGCACGAGGTACACCCGTTCCATCCCGCACCGCCCGCATAGCGGGATGGCCCGCTGATCGGCTTGCGCTGCTTGCCATCTTCCGAACGGTCGAAGGCGGTACCTGCGGTCAACGCAGGCGGCCGACCAAACCACAACCGGTGCCCGTGCACAGCTCGGGCACCCGCTCAAAGAACAGGAGTACCACCATGCGACACCCTGCTCGCGCCGCCGTCGCCGCCGTCCTCGGAGTCACTGTCGGCGTGCTCGGCGGGCTCGCCATGTACGGCCCCGTACACGCGAGCGCTCCCATCGCGATCACTGACGGTGTTCTGGCGGGCATCTACTGCGGCTTCGCTGCCTTCTTCAGCAGCCTCGCCGACCGCCGTTTCCGCACTGAGAGGGTCATCGGCAGCATCATCGGCTACGTGATCGGCGTCGAGATCGTCTTCCTGATGTCGCCCCTGCTCGACGACGCCCCGAGGGCGATCGCCGGGTCCATCATCGGGGGCGGCGCCTACGTCCTCGGTGTCTTCCTGGGCGGAATCATCGACTCGTCCGTCCTCGGCAGCATCGTCGGCGCCGTCAAAGGCCGACCCGCCAGGGACTGACCTCCGGCGGATCCCCATCCGCCGGACCCATCCGCAGGAGCCCGCCCGCCGGGCTCCTGTTTGTTTTGCCAGGTCGACGGCCGACCAGAAATGCCACGAAGACCGCCCTTTTCAGGGAGCCTGCCATCAGGGAGCGAGGTCGTCCCGCACTCTCCACGCGCTCCGTGGTGCCGGCTGGGCGGCCGTCCGGAGCGCACCCGTGAAGAAGATTCCGGGTTCCGGCTTACAAGAGGGTGACCGCCGATACGTGTCTGGAAGGCCAGATATGACAGGGAACCACCCGTGACACCCTCGACGCGCGCCGTACGCGCGCCAAAAGGGTCTTGGCATGAACCCGACCGATTCGCCGAGATCTACGACGAGTACTTCCCCCAGATCTACAGGTACGTGGCGGCTCGGCTCGGCCGCGACGACGCCGCCGACATCGCCGCTGAGACGTTCCTGGCCGCGTACCGCTACCGGGACCGGTTCGACCCGGCGCGTGGCGCCCTGCGGCCCTGGCTGTACGGCATCGCCACCAACCTTGTCGGCCAGCACCGGCGCACCGAGAACCGCCGCTTGGCGGCGATCGCCCGTCTCGGCACGGGGGCCGCGGCCGCCGGGCACGAGGAACGGGTCGTGGAGCGCCTCACCGCCGAGGGCATGCGCCCTCGGCTGGCGGCGGCCGTGGCCGCGCTGACCGAGGGCGATCGGGACGTGCTGCTGCTCGTAGCGGTAGGCGGCCTCGGCTACGAGGAGGCCGCGGCGGCGCTGGAGATTCCCGGGGGAACGGTCGGATCGCGGATGAGCCGGGCTCGAAGGAAGCTGCGGGAGGCACTGGGCCGGATCGATCACACGGACGAGGAGGAGTCCCATGGATGAGCTGACAATGCTCGCGGAGACGTTCGACGAGGGAGGCCCGTCGGCCCTGGAGACCGGTGAGGGGCGGCGCCGCCTGGAGGAGCTGATGCGGCCGACCGTTCCAGAGCCGCGCAGGCGGCCGTGGCGGAGCCGGTTCGGGTTCGGGCTGGGCTTGGCCGCCGCTGCCACCGCCGCCGCCGTGGTCGCGGCCGCATCCCTCGGGGGCGAGGGCGCGACCCTGGTGCTGCCCAAGGAGCAGGCGGCGGAGCAGCACCTCCAGGCGCGGACGTTCCTGCTGGCCGCCGCGACGAAGCTGGAGGCCGGGACGCCGCCGAAGGCGGGCCGCTTCTGGCGGCAGCGCACGCTCCGGGGGCAGGCGTGGCACGTCGTCTCCAAGGACGGGGGCTACGTGATCTACACGGAAGTGGAGAGCGACGCCTGGCAGCCGGGCACCGGACCGGGCCGCGGCCACTTCGCAGAGAAGGCCAATCCGGTGGGGCCGCGGACGCCGCAGGACATGGCGGCGTGGCGCAAGGCCGGGTCCCCGACGCGCTGGCGGGCCGAAGCCGACGGTGACCGCCGCGACCTGACCAGGGACGGCAAGCCGCTGGAGCCGCACCGACCCGGCTACATCCTGGATCCGAGCACCGATCCGCCGAGCGTGGAATCCCGGATCGCCTCCGGTGCGGACCCGGCCGCGTTCGTCGCGCTGGTACGCCGTGACGCCGGCTTTGTGGACGGCAGCGCCAACGAGCTGATGACCGGGGCCCGCTACATCGGTGACAAGCTGGCGGCGCCGAAGTCGCGCGCAGCTGTGCTGCGGATGCTGGCCGGGCTGTCCGGCATCCGGTCCATCGGGACGGTCCAGGACGCGTGCGACCGTACGGGCGTGGGCCTGGCCGCGCCGTGGGTCGAACGGGCCGACGGGTCGGTCGTGGAGTACCAGCTCGTCCTGGACCCGAACACCAACGACGTGCTCGGCGACCAGATGGTCCTCAAGAAGGCGGGCAAGACCGGGATGCGGCCAGGGCTGCGCTTCGACTACACCTGCACGCTCAGCGAGGGCTGGACGAACGAGACGCCTCCCCGCGATTGAAGAGGGGATGCTACCGGCCCGTCTGAACCCGGTCCGGCCAGGGGTTCCCAGGTTTGACCAGGATGTCGAAGTATGACGGGTCGCAGCCTGGATCGCTGGTACGCAAAGCCTTCACGTCGTAGCCCTCGTGAAGATCCATGAACTCCCACCACCCGGTCCCGACGACCTGGGGGTCCGTGTATGCCGAAGGAGGTGGGGGAGAACTCGGACTCCCGTTATTCCAGCCGCGGATTCTCACGCAGTACCCCGGCCCGACGTAGAAGCCGGCAGTCCCCGGCCTGTACCCCGACCAGCTCCCGCCCGGGATGATGTCATCGTAACCGGGGGCGTGTTTGTAATAGCCGTCCCAGAACTGGATGGCACCGATGCCGACCGTGCCTGTGTTGTGAACGTAATTGTGATACGCCGCCTGTGCTGATGCGGAGGGTGTCAGGCCGGTCAGGAGGGCTGCGGCCAGGGCAGTGATGGATGCCCATTTCACGCTCTTCATTTTTTCCCCTTTGTGCAGCGGTCAGGGAGCAGGCAGCACCAGGGAATACCGCGGCGGCTTCAGATCGGCTTCAGATCAGCTTCACCGCTGGCCAGAGCTTTCCAACAAACGATCACACCCGTGACGAGCGGATCCCGCCCCTTCCGGAAACCTGGCAGTGAAACGGCTGGTACGCGCCAGCCCGGGCGCGACCGCATAGCCTCTTCATGGAGCCGGATCCTGCGGCGACCAGGGAAGGAACCGTTGATGCCAGACCTCTTCGACCAGTTTGACGCGTTCTTGGGTGGATGGTGCGAGTTCCCCTCTGACGAGCTTGCGAAGACGCGGCAAGTGTTCAGGCCGGTCAGCGTGCCTAGAGGGGGGTTCCTGACCCGGGCCGGGGATCGGACGGATCGCGTCGCCTTCATCGGGCGGGGTCTGGTTCGTCTCTACTACACCGGCCCCGACGGGGTGGAACGTGCCCACGGGTTCCGGGCGGAGAACCAACTCGTGTGCGCCTACAGTGCGGCGCTGCGCGGTGAGTCGGCGGACGTGTCCATCCAGGCACTGGAGCCATGTTCCCTGCTTGTGGCCTCCCGCGCGGCCTTCGAGCAACTGCGGGCGGGGCACCAGTGCTGGCGGGAGCTGACCCGCCGGCTCACCGAGGAGCTGTACGTGCGGCAGGAACGCCGCCAGAGAGAGCTGCTGCTCGACGACGCGGCCACCCGGTATCTCAGTTTCGTCACCGAACACGCCGACCTGGCCCGGCGCCTCACTCAGCGGCAGATCGCGTCCTATGTCGGAGTCACCCCGGTCGCGCTGAGCAGGATCCGCACAAGGTTGATCTCGGTTAACGACACGGCCGCCGTTCGTTCCTAGCGTCGTGGTCATGACGACCATGCGCGCCGCGGCGGTCGAGCAGTTCGGTCCTGCGGAGAACCTCACCCTCACTGAACTGCCGGTCCGTGAGCCCGCCGAAGGCGAAGTGCTGATCCGGGTGGCCGCAGCGGCGGTGAACCCGCCGGATCTCGGCATGCGTGAAGGGCGATACCGGTGGCGGGAGCCGGTCCGGTTTCCCCTCGTCCCTGGCTGGGACGTGGCCGGCACCATCGAGGTGGGTACGGCCGACCTTCCGGTGGGCACTGCGGTCATCGCCGTCACCGCCCACTCACAGACCCAGGCCGGTGGATACGCCCAATACGTCACGCTTCCCGCGGGTTACGTGGCTCCCGCGCCGGCCGGGCTGGACTGGGCGCATGCGGCGAGCCTTCCGCTCGCCGGACTGACCGCACGGCAGGCGCTCGCAGTGCTGGATCTCGCCCCTGGCGACCGGCTGCTGGTGAACGGCCCGCTGGGTGCGGTCGGCGGATTCGCCACGCAACTCGCCGCACGGCAGGGCGTGAAGCTCGTGACCCAAGGACCGGCCGACGCGGCCCTGGACGTAATCGGAGGCATCACCGCCAAGAAGGCCTTCGCGGCGGTACGCGATGGCGGACGGTACGTCACAGTGGTTCCGGAATTCTGGGTCCCGGATGGCCAGTTCGCCTCAGCGCGCGGGATCGAGCCGATCACCGTGCTCGTGGAGCCCGATGGTGGTCAACTCGCCGAGCTGTCAAAGCTGGCGGCCGCGGGCGAGCTCACCACCCGGGTCGCGGAGCGGCTGCCACTGGAAAACGCGGCACAGGCCCACCGGCGGCTCGCCGTCGGCGGCGTGCGCGGCAAGCTGGTACTAATCCCCTGACCGTCAGAGTCCCGTTCAAAGCCTCACGGAGTTCCCCCACCGTCAGCTCCACGGTCTCATGGTGGTGGCGCTCTACCTCGATGTCATCGGCCATACGGTGCGCGGCACACGCCAGGTTCGAGTGCGGTGCACTCATCCGGCCCGACGGCTGTGTCGCCTGGGCCTTGCCTACCGGGCAGGGCCTCGACGCCACCACGCTGGTGCGTGCGCTGGGCACCTGGTTCGGCCAACCCGCCTGAGCGCCGTATTAACCGTCGTCTCAGGTTCGCTCGGTAGGAAGCAGGCATCAGACAAGCGATGTAACCCGTATGTAGGAGGCCAGTGATGGCAGTCAACGCAGCGCCGTCCGGGGAAGCGCCGGCCGGTCGGTTAGCCGGTCGGTGGGTGCCGTGGTTGGTGATCGGCATGTGGGTGGTGCTGGCGGCCTTCATGGTGCCGCTGAGCGGAAAGTTGAGCTCGGTCACCACCGACAGCGCCGCGGACACCCTGCCGGCCAGTGCCGAGTCCACCAAGGTGGCGGTGCTGGAGGACGGTCTCCCCGCCGGGGACGACAACACGTTCGTCTTCGTGTACCACCGCGCCGGCGGCATGACCGACGCCGACCGCGCGACGGTCGAGCGCCACTACAACACCCTTGCCAAGCGGTACCCGCCGAAGGTGGCGGCCCCGGCCGGCGGCGAGGACGAGGGCCCACCGACGAGATCCTCCACCGACGGCAAGGCGATGATGTTCACCCTCCCGGTGAGCACGACCTACGGCGGACCGGAGGCCATCGTCGGCCCGTTGCGTGACGCCGCGAAGGACCGCCCCGCCGGCCTGGAACTCGACGTGACCGGCCCGGCCGCGGTCGACGGCGACATGGACGCCGTCTTCGACGGCATCGACCTGCAGGTCTTGCTCACCACCGTCGTCGTCGTCACGCTCCTGCTCATCCTCACCTACCGCAGCCCGGTGTTGTGGTTCATCCCGCTGGTGGCCGTGGGCGCGGCCGCACTGACCGCGATGGCGACCGTCTACCTGCTCGTCAAGGGCTTCGGCATCGTGGTCAACGACCAGAACTCGGCGCTCCTGACGATCCTGGTATTCGGCGTCGGCACGGACTACGCGCTGTTGCTCATCGCCCGGTACCGGGAGACACTGCGCCACCACGAGAACGTCCGGGTCGCGATGGTCCACGCGCTACGCGGCGCGGCGCCGGCCATCGTCGCGTCCGCGGCCACCGTGGTCGCCGGCCTGCTCTGCCTGCTCGTCGCGGACCTGAACAGCACCAGCGGGTTGGGCCCGATCGGTGCGGCCGGCATCCTGTGCGCGCTGGTGGCCATGCTGACGCTGTTCCCGGCGGTGCTCGTGGTGCTCGGCAGGCGGATCTTCTGGCCGGCCATCCCGCGGTTCAGCACGGCCGTGGAGGAGAAGCCGGGGCTGTGGGGACGGCTCGGCACCGCCATCAGCCGCCGCCGGTGGGTGGCGGCGCTCGGCTCGCTCGGAGTCCTCGGCGTGCTCGCCATCGGGCTGGCGGGCAACACCGGCGCCCTGCGGGAGCAGGACCAGTTCCTGTCCGCGCCGGAGTCGGTCACCGGCTTCACCGTTCTCCGCCAGCACTTCCCGGAGCTCGGCGGCCAGCCGATGACGATCTTCACGCGGCCGGCGTACCAGGAGCGGGTGCTCGACATCGTCAAGGGCACTCGCGGTGTGACCCTGGCCATCCCGGGTCAGACCAGCGGTGGCTGGGCCGACATCTCCGTGTTCCCGACGGACGCGCCGGACACCGTCGCAGAGTACGACACGATCAAGCGGGTGCGCACCGCCGTGCACGCGGTGAGCGGGGCGGAGGCGATCGTCGGCGGGCCGAGTGCGGAGAACCTCGACACCGAGGTGACCACCAGCCGCGACGAGAAGCTGGTGATCCCGCTGGTGCTCGCCGTCGTCCTGATCGTCCTCGGGCTGCTGCTGCGCGCGATCGTGGCCCCGCTGGTCCTGATGGCCACCGTGATCGTCTCATTCACCGCAGCCTTCGGCGGCAGCGTGTTCGTCTTCGACACGATCCTCGGGTTCAAGGGGATCGACTATTCGGTGCCGCTGCTGGCATTCCTGTTCCTGGTGGCGCTCGGCGTCGACTACAACATCTTCCTGGCCAGCCGGGCCCGGGAGGAGACCGTGCGTCTCGGCACCAGAGAGGGCATGCTCAAAGCCCTCTCCGCCACCGGTGGCGTCATCACCTCGGCAGGCCTGGTCCTGGCGGCCACGTTCGCGGTCCTCGCCACACTTCCGCTGGTGATGCTGATCGAGGTCGGGTTCCTGGTCGCCTTCGGCGTGCTGCTCGACGCCCTGCTGGTGCGGTCGGTCCTGGTGCCCGCCCTCACCCTGCTCATCGGCCGGCGGATCTGGTGGCCGAGCCGGCTGTCCCGTCCAGCGGCGGAGCTGCCGGACGGTCAACAGTCGCTCGCCGACGACGAGGAGCCCACGCTGCAACGGTGAGCGCGGCGGCACGGACGAGATCCGGGACGGGGACCCAGGCCCGTCCCGGATCTTTTTCATGGGCCCGACGGTCGCCGCCCTTTGGCCCTGCGCGTGCGGCCGGGGCTTGGGGTCGGCGCACCGCGGTGTCCTGCCCCGACGGTGAGCCGCGCGGGGCCATGCCCGAGGGCCGCCGTCCCTTGTCCTGCGCCGCGCCCCCCGGGGCGGGTCGGCGCACCGCGGTGTCCTACCCGGCGGTGAGCCGCGCGATCGGGGCGGGCGGGGCCGCGGCCGGAAGGTCGACCCGAAGCAGCGCGCCACCGCGTGCGGAGCGGGCGACGGTGGCCCGGCCGCCGTGGGCGTCGACGACCCGCTGCACGATCGACAGCCCCAGACCGGATCCCGGCAACGCCCGGGCGCCGTCGGCACGGTAGAACCGGTCGAACACCCGCGGTACGTCGGCGGCGTCGATGCCCGGCCCGGCGTCGTCGACCTCGAGCACCGCCGACGCGCCCTCGGCACGGAGCCGGACCTGGACCGGCTGGTCCGCGGGGGACCACTTGCCGGCGTTGTCGACGAGGTTGAGCACCGCCCGCTGGAGCGCAGCGGGACGCCCGCTCACCCACACGGAGGTCACGTCGAGCGCAACCTCGATGTCGGGCACGCGGGAACGCGCCCGGGTCGCGGCGGCCACCACCACGTCGGCGAGGTCGAGCAGCTCGGTGCTCTCGTCGCCGACGTCACCGCGCGCCAGGTCGGTCAGCTCGGCGGCAAGGGTGCTCAACTCGGCCACCTGGGCGCCGAGATCGTTGAGCAGCCGGGTCCGGCTCTCCGCCGGCAGTGCGCTGTCCAGGGTGCCGTGCCGATCGAGCCGGATCAGCAGCTCGACGTTGAGGCGCAGGCTGGTGAGCGGGGTCTTGAGCTCGTGGGCGGCGTCCTCGGCGAGCAGCCGCTGGGCCCGCCGGGAGTCCCGGAGCGCGGCGAGCATGTCGTTGATCGACTGGATCAGCCGCCGGATCTCGCCACCGCCCTCATCCGGGATGTCGGCGTCGAGATCCCGGGTGTGCGCGACACGTACCGCGGCGGCGGTCAGCCGGTCGATCGGTGCCAGCCCGGTCCGCGCCACGGTCCGCCCGACAAGGGCGCCGCCGACCACGCAGAGCAGCCCGATCAGCAGCATGCCCAACCCGAACCGGGTGATCGGGCTGTCGTCGTCGGTGACGCGGGCCACCTGGACCGCGCCGTCGCCCGCCCGCAGCGTGTAGATGAAGTAGCCGTCGCTGTCGTTCGACTCCATCAGATCGGCCGACGCGCCCTGCGCCACGCGCCCGGCGTGCTCGCTGACCGGGGGCAGCGCGGGTTGGCCGGCCGGCGTCCGGGTCGAGCCGTCGGGCAGGATGACCCGCACCAGCCGACCGGATCCGGGATACGGCGGTAGCTGGACCTGCGCCAGACCGGCGCGCTCCGCGTTCGCCGCCAGGACGCGGGAGTCGGCGCGCAGCTGATTCTCGGCGGTGTCCTGCAGCTGCCAGTTCAGTAGCTCGATGCCCACCTGGAAGGCCACGAACACGCTGACCGCGATGGCCGTCGCCGCGATCACCGTCAGCCTGGTCCGCAGGGACCGCCGGCGCCACCATCGGGTCGGCCGACGCGGTTCCCGGCCGGCGGGCCTGCTCACGGAGGAGTCTCCCGCAACGTGTATCCCAGGCCGCGCAGCGTGTAGATCAATCGCGGCTCACCCTCGGCCTCCATCTTGCGGCGCAGGTAGCTCACGTATACCTGGAGGTTGTTGGCGGTGGCGCTCATGTCGAAGCCCCAGACCGCCTCGAACAGCGCGTCGCGGGTCAAGACCCGGGTCGCGTTGCGCACGAGGACCTGCAGGAGGGAGAACTCGGTCCGGGTCAGGCGCAGCGGCCGCCCGCCCCGCCACGCCTCGAACCTGTCGGGATCGAGCCGGACGTCGGCGAACGACAGGATCTGCGACTCCCCGTCGGGCGGCGTGCGCCGGCGCAGCAGGGCCCGCACCCGGGCCAGCAACTCCTCGGTGGCGAACGGCTTGGGCAGGTAGTCGTCGGCGCCCGCGTCCAGCCCCGCGACCCGGTCGGAGACCTGGTCGCGGGCGGTCAGCATCAGCACCGGCAGATCCCGGCCCGCGGCCCGCAACCGCCGGCAGGTCTCCAACCCGCCGAGGCGGGGCATCATCACGTCGAGGATCAGCAGATCCAGCGTGTCACCGCCGGCCCCACCGACCCCGTCGAGCACGGCGAGACCGTTGGCGACGGTGCTGGTGTCGTAACCCTCGACCTGGAGCACCCGCTCCAGCGACTCACGGATGGCCCTCTCATCATCCGCGATCATGATCCGCACGCCGGCCCGCCCCCTTCCAGTCGATGCTTTTGCCGCTCATTGTCCCCGATCAACCTGAGGCCAGGATTAGGGCGTGTCCGATAGATCTTGATCTATCGGACCAGTAGTTGTTGGTCGGTGACGCGGCGGTTCGAGCTGACTGATGCGGAGTGGGAGCGGCTTGCGCCGCTCCTGCCGTCTTGTGGTGGTCGTGGTGGTCAGTGAGCCGATCACCGGCGGGTGGTGTCGGGCATCTTGGACCGGGTTCGGACGGGGGTGCCATGGCGGGACCTGCCGGAACGGTTCGGGCGTGGAAGACCTGCTATGAGCGACATCGCCACTGGTCAGCGGACGGAACCTGGCGCCGAACGTAACGTCCCCTCGGGGATGCGGGACCGTCCGGGCGCTGTGGACGGTCCACGACTCGGCTCACCCCGGTTGGCGGCACGGCTCGAACCGATCCCTCATACCCCAACCCAAGATCGTTCTCAGCGTGACCGCGTGGCGTCGGCGACCGGTTCGCCCGGCAGCGGGCACGACCTGACGGTGCCGGGGGCCGGTCGAGGTCGACCGGACAGTGAACAAGGACGGCAACGTCGGCTTGGGCGGCCGCACCGCCACCGCATCAGCGAGCTCAGCCAACTCAACGTCAATTGGCGCCACTGCACGTGCTGTGCTTGCTCTTGCGCCATTGGGGGTTGCTCGGGTCCATGTCCATTGGATGTCCATGGCGCGCGGAATCCATGTGGCGCGTGGCGGTATGAGCCGGACAGCGGTGAGGACAAATGGCTGCCGGGACGGAAAGGCCCCCCGACCCTCGGTGGTGAGGGTTGGAGGGCTCAGGGGGTCGGTTGGTGGGGCTCAGGCGGCCGTCCGGGCGGCCGCCTGGACGGCCGTGCGCAGGGCTTCGCGGGTCAGGAGCAGGACGGGCCCGTCGGGGTCCTTGCTGTCCCGCACCGCCACCACACCCGGGAGCCCCGCCAGTTCAACGCAGTTGCCGCCGTTGGACGTGGTGTAGGTGCTCTTGCGCCAGTTGGCGTTCCTCAGGTCCACTTTTCTTGGACCACCTTTCTAATCAGTTCACGTGACATCTCTTCCGTGAGAGTCCGTGAACGAAGAGCGATCAGGGTCCGCGCCATGATGGAGAGGTCTGTGGGGTCGTCTGTCGTGATGGCGCGTATGGCCGTCTCGACGTAAGCGATCTCGCTTCGATCATCCATCGTCGCGACCATGAACCCGCCTGAGTTGCCGTCATGCTCGCCGCTTGCCAACACTACTTGAATCGTGACATTGGGCAACATGCTCAGGTCCAGGAGGTGCTCAAGCTGCTCTTTCATGGTCTCGGGTGTGCCGACCCGCCGGTGAAGCGCCTGCTCGTCAATGAGTAGCACGAGGCTGGGCAGAGTTGCCTCGTCGTTGCCGGTAAGGATCTCCTGACGCTGTATCCGTGCGTCGACCGCCTCCTGGTTGCCGCGAAGCAAGGCCGACGCATAAGCCGGGGTCTGTGCGAGGCCGTTGACCAGCATGGGTTCCCAAGAAACCAGCATCGCCGCGTCTGCCTCGATCTTGGGCCAGTCGAACCAGATCGGAACGGGGTGTCCGTCCTTGTTCAGGTCCTCCCACAGGCTGATCAGTGCGCCGCCAGCTTCCATGTAGTCGTCCACGATTTCCGCGAAAGATCGGCTTGCGCGCCTCTTACCGGCTTCGATTCGGCTCACCTGCGCGCCGCTCAGGTTCGTCAAGTGTGCGACGGTCTCCTGCTTGACCCCCTTGGCTTCTCGCAATCGACGCATCTGACGGCCGAACGCGACGAGTGCAGGGGACTCGCGGGGGCGCTGACGACGTGGGGGCATGGCCCTTTGCCTTCCTATGGCATCTGTCCGAACCAGACAGTGACTTACCAGCGTCTACCGACCTAATCGGGTAAGCACCACCGTACCTTGGACAGTGGCTCAATGTGTGGTGTTCGGCACACGCAGTGAGGAGAGGGTCGTGGGCGAGGCGGTGCATGGGGAGATGGTGGTCAAGCGGGACCTCAAGGCCGTGGCGGAGGTGCGGCGGTTCGTGCGGCTCGTGTTGGGCGGCTGGGACGTGGACGACTTCGTCCCGTGCCTGATCGCCAGTGAACTGGTCACCAACGCCATCCGGTACGCGACCACGGCGGACGACGAGGTGATCTTCCGCATCGGGCGGACGGGCGACGGCGCGGTCTGGGTGGAGGTGCAGGACTCCACGTGCGACATGCCGCGCATCGAGAGCGCCGACGTCAACGGCGAGTCGGGCCGTGGCCTGTTCGTGGTCGAGCGGTTCACCCGCTGCTGGGGCGCCCGGCCGCTGGCCGGCGACGTCGGCAAGGTCGTTTTCGCGGTCCTCAACTCGTGAAGGGAACGAGCGGAGGGGCGGCCCGGCGACCGTCCCTCCGCCTTCTCGCTCACCCTGTGATGGCATCCACGGATGTGTGCTGCGTCGCCCGGGGCGGTGTGGTGCGGCGGCGGGCGGGCCACCAGAAGCGGGGGCCCGCGTCCAGGGCCAGGGCGGGGACGATCACGGAGCGGACGAAGAAGGTGTCCAAGAGAACTCCGAGGGAGGCCAGGACGCCGATCTGCACCATCATCGTGATCGGCATGACGCCCAGAACGCCGAACGTGGCGGCCAGGACGAGCCCGGCGCTGGAGATGACGCCGCCGGTGACGCCCAGGCCCCGCAGGACGCCGGTGCGGTGGTCGGTGCGTCCTGCCTCCTCGCGGATGCGGGAGACGAGGAAGAGGTTGTAGTCCACGCCCAGCGCGACCATGAACAGGAAGCCCATGAGGGCGACCTGGATGTCCAGGGCGGGGAAGCCGAACGCGTACCGGAACAGCAGCCAGGCTCCGCCCAGGGCGGCGAAGTACGACGCGACGACCGTGGCGATCACCAGGAGCGGGGCGATCAGTGCGCGGAGCAGGGCGACCAGGACGAGCAGCCCGACTCCCAGGACCAGCGGGATCACCACCCGCCGGTCGTGGGATTGGGCGTCGGCGAGATCGATCTCGCCGGCGGTGCTCGCCCCGAACAACGCGTCCGGGACGGTCTCGCGTAGTTCGCGCACGGTCTCCCTCGCCGCCGCGCTGTCGGGCGGCGAGGTCAGGACGACGTCGAACCTGGTCAGGCGGCCGTCCGATGAAGGCTGGGGTGTTAATTGTGGTGACACAAAGTAATGATACGATCACGGTCGTGAAGATCGTTGTGCAGGTGAAGTTGATGCCGGACGCCGGGCAGGCGCCGGCGCTTGAGCGCACCCTGCACATGGTCAACGAGTGCGCGAACTGGGTTTCGGCCGCCTCGTTCGAGGCGTACGGGCTCAAGGGATCCGTCAAGGATCTGAGGTCGATGGCCTATGGCGAGCTCAAGGCCCGTGGTCTGGGTGCGCAGGCCGCGCAGCATGTCATCAAACGCGTGGTGGATGCCTACACCACGTTGCGGGCCAACATCCGGGCCGGGAACCTGGGAGTGATCGGTCCAAGCGGCGCCGCAAGGCCACCTCCAAGCCGATCGTGTTCCGTGCGGATGCCGCGCACACCTACGACGACCGGTGCCTGTCGTGGAACTACGACGCCCAGACCGTATCGGTCTGGACGATGGACGGGTGCCTGAAGCACGTCCGCTTCGCCTGTTCGGCCACGGCGCTCAAGCAGCTCACCCAGCACCGCAAGGGCGAATCGGACCTGGTGTTGCGGGACGGCAAGTGGTTCCTGATCGCCACGTGCGAGGTCCCCGAGGCCGAGAGGTATGAGCCGAAGGACTGGATCGGGGTGGACCGGGGCATCAGCAACACCACCAGCGACGCCGACAACCACTGCGGGCGGCGCCTGGACCGCTACCGGCGCTGGCAGGCCCGCAAGAAGGCCGAGATCCAGGCCGAGAAGACACGCTCGGCCGTCCAGCTCCTCAAAAAGCGCGCACGCCGGGAATCCCGGCACGCCACCCACACCAATCACAGGATTTCCAAGACCGTTGTTGCTGTCGCCCAACGCACCGAACGCGGCATTGCCCTGGAACAACTGGGCGGTATCCGCGAGCGGGTCACGGTTCGACGCGACCAGCGAGCACGGCGGTCTTTTTTCTGCTGTCGTCGGTGCGGCCTCGCTGGGCCCGCCGACGTCGTCGCCGGGGTCAACGTGCGCGACCGCGCACGCTCGGCGTGGGTATTCGTCAACATGCCCCCACTGGTCCCCGCCTGAGCGGGAACCGGCGATGTGACCCGTGACCGCCCCGCCGTAGAGGGCAGTCGGGAGCATAAGCAACGCTCTTCGGACTGAGCCAACAAGCCCGGTCCTTCAGGGCCGAGTAGTTGACACCTCCGGGAACGCCAGGAATCTGGTGTGCAGGGTCCGCGCGTCCGGCGGCGGGTCGTCGTCGTCGCGTTTGTACCGGTAGAGGAGTGCTATGTACTCCTCGAAGAAGGGACGCAACTGGTCCGGCGTCAGCGTGACCGTGCCGAACGAGAAGAGCAGGGCGTCCGCCCAGGGGCCCATCCCGTCGCGTTCCCGCTGGTAGCGCGCGAGCATCTCCAGTTCGTTCGCGAACTCCAGCCGGGTCACCTCCTCCACCGCCTCGCGCATCTTCGGCGACTGCTCGCGGTACGGGGGAAGCCGCCGGTCGCCGGGCACGGCCCGCCACCAGCGCTCCCGCCCGCGCGCGAGCTCCGGGACCTCCTCCACGAACCCGTGCCTGGCGAGCTGCCGCAGGTGGTAGCTCGTCGAGCCGGTGCTCTCGCCCAGCTCGCGGGCCAGGGTGGTGGACGAGACGGGCCCGCGCCGCATGATCTCGGCGATCCGCTGCCGCAGCGGGTGCGCCAGCAGCCGCACCTGCTGCGGATCGGTGATCACCTCCGGGGCCGGTTGTTCCTTCATGAAAAGGACGCTAAAAGTTGCAAAGGGCCTTTGCAACGCTTCTTGGCAAAGTTCACCGGAGAGGACGAGGGGCCGCGACCTGAGAGGTAAGCGGTGGGTCCCCCTGTGGTCCCGACGGGCGCCGCGCCCGGGGTGCGCGTCCTTGGCTGACGAACGCGGGTGTGGTCAACTTAAATCGCTGGCAAGGGTGAGAGGGAGCCGAATGCAGCATCAGGTGGAGGAAGTGCCGCCCGGGGCGTCGCTCGCCGAGAAGGTCGAGTGGCTCATCCGGAACCTGTGGCCGGCGGAGGCCGGGCCGCCGCGCAACAACGTGGACACGGCCGCCGCCATCGCCCGCGCCACCGGGGAGGACATCTCGTCCACCACCGTATGGAAGCTGCGCACCGGACGGCAGGAGAACCCGCAGCTCAAGACGCTGACGGCGCTCGCCACGTTCTTCGGCGTACCGATCGGCTACTTCGGCTTCTCCAGCGAGTCCGACCCGATCGGCGACGACCTGACGCTGAAGGCGCTGCGCCGGGACGTCGAGCACGGCATCATCCGGCCCGAGGTTCTGCGCGCCCTCGTCGACCTCTCGCCCGAGGCCCGCTGGGTCGTGGACGAGATGATCCTCGCCGCCGCCGAGGCCGACCGGGAACGGCACGCCTAGCGGCCGATGTTTCGCGGACGGCCCGATCAGGTAGAGGGCGACTAGCAGGTCACCCGTACCCCGGAGGGGCAATGCCGCCGCACGTCGTCGTCCTCTCGGTTCTCGGGCTGGTGGCGGCCGTGGTGGCGGGGGTCTACGCCGTGTCCTTCGCGGCCGCGCCACGGGGGTTCGTGAGCGGGCCGTTCCTTTCGGGGGCGCGGCCGGCCGAGCACGCGCTGTCGCGGTACCACGTGCGCTGGTACGCGGTGTCGATGGTCTTCCTGGCCTTCGACATGGAGATGGTCTTCATGTATCCGTGGGCGCTCGTCGTCGCGTCGATCGGCGTCAAGGCGGTCGTGGAGATGTTCGCCTTCCTCGCGCTGCTGCTGGTCGGCGTCCTCTACGCGTGGCGGGAGGGGGCGCTGCGGTGGGCCTGAGCCGGTTCGCGGCCCCGCGCCCGTTCGTCGTCACGGCGGCGGACGGGACAGGGGATCGGCTCGCGGTCGAAGGGACGCTGCGGACCCGGGGATGGCGTCCCGCCTTGTCGTCCGCCGAGACGGGGCTGCTCGTGGTGTGCGGGAACCCGGGCCCCGCCCTGGCCGAGGCCATCGACACCGTGTGGCGGGACATGCCGGAGCCGCGCACGCGCGCGTCGGCGTCCGATCTGGAAGGGGTCGCCGGCGGTTCGCGCGGCCCCCTGGAGATGGACGCCGGCATGGCCGGACGGGCGGACGACCGGGACGGGCTGCGGCTCGATGTCCTGCATGTGCCGCTCGGGCCCGTCCTGCCGTACTGGCCCGCCGGGCTGCGCGTCGATCTGACGTTGCAGGGGGACGTCGTCCAGGCCGCCGGGGCCACCGCCGTCGACACGGGCGAGGGGACGTTCTGGACGGAGGAGCGGCAGGCGGCCGCTCGCCTCGACAGCGTGTCGCGGCTGCTGCGCGTCGCAGGGTGGGAGGCGGCGGGGGAGCGCGCGGCCGTCCTGCGGGACGAGGCGTTGACCGGTGCAACCGGCGACGTGCCGGCGCGGCGGTTCGCGGCGTTCGCACGGACGGTCGGGCGGTCGCGGGCCCTGCGATGGATGACGCGGGGCGTCGGCGGTGTGCAGGAGCGATTGGACGAGTGGCTGCGGGAGATCGCCGAGTCCCTGGAGGGGCGGGTCCATCGTCCGCGCGCTCCCTGGGGCGAGGTGCTGGAGCGGCTGCCGTCGCGGCTCGAAGGAGCCGGGCTGGCCCAGGCCCGGCTGATCGTGGCGAGCCTCGACCCGGATCTCGGGGCGGGCGCCGATGGCTGAGGTCCTGGTGCTGGGAGTGCTGGCGGTGGCGGCGGCCGCGCTGAGCGGCGCGCTCGCCGGCCGCCCGGCCGAACCGTTCCAGGAGGTCGCGCGGCTGCTGACGACGCAGCGGCGGGTCACGGCCAGGTCCGATGTGCTGCTGACCCGGATCGGGGTCGTCTCGCTGCCGGTGGCGGCGGCCCTCGCGGCCCTGGTGGTGCCGTTCGGTGAGCGTGCGGCGGTCGCGACGAGGGTCGGCGTCGTCTGGTTCAACGCCATGGAGGTCGTGGCATGGGGGTCGGTGTGGCTGGCCGGCTGGGGCGTCAACTCGGCGTTCGGGCTGGTCGGCGGCTACCGGTTCATCGCGCAGGGGCTGGCGTACGAACTGCCGCACATGTTCGCGCTCATCACCGCCGCGCTGGCCGCGCACTCACTGGACCTGAGGGTGATCGGCGGCGCGCAGGACGGGCTCTGGTTCGCGGTGTGGATGCCGGTCGCGTTCGCCGTCTACCTGGTCTCGGCGGCGGCGATGGCGTTCTGGGGGCCGTTCGACCACCCGGTGGGCGGTGATGTGGCCGGGGGCGTCCTGGCCGAGCTGTCCGGACCCGACCGGCTCGTCTTCCTCGCGGGACGGTACGGGCTGCTGACGGTGGCGTCCGCGGTCGCCGTCCCGCTGTTCCTCGGGGGCGGAGCGGGGCCGCTGCTGCCGGGGTGGGCGTGGTCCCTGGTGAAGACGTGCGCCGTCCTCACCCTGCTGGTGTGGACGCGGCGGCGCGTGCCGGTGCTGCGCATGGACCGCGCCATGACCGTGGCGTGGACGGTCCTGATCCCGGCCACGGTGCTGCAGATGCTCGTCGTCGCGATCGTCGTGGTGTGAGGAGGGGATCGTGGAGGCCGTCGCGTTCTGGGTGCTCGCCGTCGCCGCGGTCGGGTCCGGCATCGCCGTGTTCGCCGTGGACTCGATGGCGCGGGCGACGTTCGCGCTGCTGGCGTCGTTCCTGTGCACCGGAGCCGAGCTGCTGCTGATCGACCTGCACTACCTCGGCGTGCTGGTCGTGCTCATGATGATCATGGAGATGCTGGTGATGGCCGTCTTCATGATCATGTACATGATGAACCCGGGCGGGCTCATGCCGATGACGATGACCCACAACGCGCGGGGCGCGTTCGCCATCTCGGGGGCCGCGTTCGCGGCGCTGGCGGCCGGGATCTTCGCGGTTCCGTGGCCGGAGCGGGCGGGGCGTCCGCCGCGCGATCCGACCGTCGCGCTCGGCGAGTCGATCATGGGGCCGAAGATGCCGGTCATGATGGTGATCGGCGTCGCCATCCTGGCCACCATGATCGCGACCGTGGTGCTGGCCACGCACCGGGGGCGGTACGACCGTGACGCTTGAGACGTTCCTGCTGCTCGCCGCCGCGCTGTTCTGCGTCGGGCTGTTCGGGGCGCTGTCGCAGCGGTCGATCGTGATGCTGATCATGGGTCTCGAACTCATGGTCAACGGCGTGCTGGTCGCCGGGGCCGGGTTCTGGTACTGGGTGTCGCCCGGCACGGCGGACGGGCAGGTCCTCGTGCTCGTCGCGATCACGGTGATGGCGCTGGAGATGGCGATGGGGTTCGCCGTCGTCACCGCGCTGTTCCGGGCGCGCGACGTGGACATGACCGATGACGCCGGGGACCTGCGCGGATGACGGTGCTTCCGGGGTGGGCGGGCGGGCCGGCGGTGGACGGGCTGTCCGCCGTGCTCCTCGTGACCCTGGGCGTCGTCCTGGTGGCCGTCCTCGCGTATGCGGCGGGGGAGGGGTTCGGTGCCCGGTTCCACCTGCTGATGCTGCTGTTCGCGGCGGCCATGGCGGTCACGGTGACCGCCACCGATCTGCTGCTGTTGCTGATGGGCTGGGAGGTCATGGGCGCCACGTCGTACGCGCTCATCGGCTACCTGTGGCCGGACGCGGACCGGGTGCGGTCGGCGAACGTCGCCTTCCTGACCACTCGGGCCGCCGACATGGGCCTCTACGCGGCGGCCGGATTCGCGGTCGCCGGAGCCCATTCGCTGCGGCTCGACGACCTCGCCGGCGCCGGCGCCCCCTGGCGGGACCTCGTCGCGGCGGGAGTGGTGGTCGCCGCGCTCGGGAAGTCGGCACAGCTGCCCTTCTCGTTCTGGCTGTCACGGGCGATGGCCGGACCCAGCCCGGTGTCCGCACTGCTGCATTCGGCCACGATGGTCGCCGCCGGCGCGTACCTGCTGATGCGTCTGCATCCGCTGCTGGCCGCGACCGGATGGGCTGAGACGCTCGTTAGCTGGACGGGTGCGCTCACCGCGCTGGTCCTGGGCGCTGTCGCGGTGGCCCAGCGCGACCTCAAACAGCTTCTCGCCGCGTCCACGTGCGCGCAGATCGGTTTCATGGTGCTGGCGGCGGGCGTCGGTTCCGTGGCCGGCGGGGCGGCCCAACTCGTCGCGCATGCGGCGGTGAAGAGCCTGCTCTTTCTGTGCGCCGGAGTGTGGGCCCGGCGCGATCGGCTGGTCGGCGTCGTGTTCGGCGTGGGGGCGCTTGCGCTGGCCGGCGTCCCGCCCCTCTCGCTGTGGGTCACCAAGGACGAGGTACTGGGCGGCGCCTTCGAGCGGTCGGCCGGACTGCTCGCGGTGGGGCTCGCGGCGTCCGTGCTGTCGGCCGTGTACGCCGCCAAGGCCTTGGTGGGTTTGCTCCGACCCGCCGAGGGCTCCGAACTGCGGTTCTTGGAGCGGGCTCCGTTGGTGGTGCTCGCGCTCCCGGCGGGCTCGCTCGGGGCGCTCGGGATTCCGGCGGTGGCGGACGGCTGGCGGCGGATTCTGGACGTCCCGGGCGAGGGCGGCCCCGACGTGCGGGTGGCCGTGCTTTCCGGTGTGCTCGCGCTGATCACGACGGGCGCGGTCGTGGCCGTCCGGCGGGTTCCGGAGCCCGGATGGGCCGTGGACTGGCTGCATCTGGAGCGGGCCGTCTCGGTCGCGGTGGTCCGTCCCGTGCTGGCGGCCGCGCGGGCCCTGGCCCGCTTCGACGATCGCGTTGTCGACGGTGCGGTGCGCGGCGTCGCGCGCGGCGGACGGTCGCTCGCCGGTCTCACGGGTCGTCGTGTCGAGTTCCGGGTGGACGGGCTGGTCGGCGCGGTCGGACGCGCCGCGCGGGGGCTGGCCGCGCTGGCGAGGCGTCCGCAGACCGGGCAGGTCCACATGTACTACGCCCAGGCCGCGGTCGTGCTCGCGGTGCTCGTCGCCGTCGCCCTCCTGGCCGGGTGAGCCGATGCTGACGCTGGTGATCTTCCTTCCGGCGGCGGTCGCGCTGGCGCTGCCGGGGGTCCCGCGACGCGCCGTGCCCTGGGCGTGGATCGGCGTCAGCCTGCTGGAGTGCGCCCTCGTCACAGGCATGTGGGTCGTGCACGGGACCGGCGGCGGGGTCTCGTTCGAGACGGACGTGCGGTGGATTCCGTCCGTCCGGGCCGGCTACCACGTGGGCGTGGACGGGCTGTCGCTGCCGCTGCTGGCGATGACCGCCGTCCTGTTCGCGGCATGCGCGGTGTACTCGTTGCGCCGGACGCACCAGGTGCGGGCGTTCGCGAGCGTGTTCCTCTCCCTGGAGACGGTGTGCCTCGGGCTGTTCGCGGCCCTCGACCTGCTGCTGTTCTTCGTCTTCTTCGACCTGTCCATCGTCGGCATGTACTTCGTGATCCTGCTTTGGGGGCACGGCGACCGGTCGCGCTCGGCGCTGAAGTTCTTCCTGTACACGTTCCTGGGGTCGCTCGTCCTGCTGCTGGGGTTCATCGGGATCTACCTCGGGGCCGACCCGCACACGTTCGACATGGTGGAGCTGACCCGGACGCCGCCGCTCGCCGGATCGCCGGGCCTGGCCGCGCTGACGCTCCTCGCCGTCGCGATCGGTCTCGGGATCAAGACGCCCGTCGTCCCGTTCCACACGTGGCTGCCGCCCGCGCACACCGACGCGCCCGCCGCCGGGTCGGCGATCCTCGCCGCGGTCATGCTGAAGATGGGCACGTACGGCCTCGTCCGGATCGCGATGCCGATGCTGCCGGACGCCTGGCGCCGCTACGCCCTGGTCATACTGATCGTCGGCCTTGTGAGCGTCCTGTACGGGGCGCTGGTCGCGCTCGCACAGGACAACGTCAAGCGGCTCGTGGCCTACACGTCCGTCAACCACATGGGCTACATCGTTCTGGCGCTGGGGGCGGCCGGGTACACCTCCGGCGGCGCGGACGCGCGGCGGCTCGCGGTGACCGGCGCGGTCACGCAGATGGTCAGCCACGGGCTGGTGACCGGCGCCCTGTTCCTGCTGTGCGGGGTCCTGTACGAGCGGGCCGGAAGCTACGATCTCGGGCGGTTCGGCGGCATCGCCGGTGACGCACCGGTCTTCGCCTGGCTGATCGGGATCGCCGCGTTCGCCTCGCTGGGGCTGCCCGGGCTGTCCGGATTCATCGCCGAGTTCCAGATCTTCGCCGGGACGATCGGGACGGGGACGGCGGCGACGGCCGTGACCGGCACGTTGGCGATCCTCGGCATCCTGATCACGGCGGCGCTGTTCCTGCGCGTCCTGCACACGGCCGTGCTCGGACCGCCCGGTGAGCTGACCCCGCGGGTCACCGACGTGCGGCGGCCCGAGCTGGCGGCGCTCGTCCCGCTGCTGGCGCTGTCGCTGCTCATCGGCGTCGCGCCGCGCGTCCTGCTCGACACGATCGAGCCGCTGTCGGCGGCCGTCGTCGCGCTGGTGGGCCGGTGATGAACGAGAACCCGGCCGACCTCGCCCCCGAGCTGTGCGTGCTCGGCGCCGCCGTCCTCGGGCTCGTCGCCGGGCTGTTCCTGCCGCGCCGCGGGCAGTGGCGGGTCGGCGTGATCTGCCTGGCAGGACTCGTCGCGGGGCTGGCCGCCGCGGGCGTCGCCGCCGCGCGTCCCGATCTGGTGGTCTTCGACGCCCTCCGCGTCGACCCGGTCACGCACGTCACCCGGATCGCCGTGCTCGGCTCGACGGCGGCGATCGTGGTGCTGGCGGCAGGCCGGGTGCGCGGCCATCCGCGGGAGAGCGAGCACTATGTGCTGATCCTCCTTTCGGCGCTGGGCGCGATCCTGCTCGGCACCTCGGCCGACCTGCTGGTGCTCGTCGCCGCGTACCTGCTGGCGAGCATCCCCGCGTACGCGCTCGCCGGGTTCGGCAAGGACGCGGCCGGAACGGAGGCCGCGCTGAAGTACTACCTGATGGGCGCGCTGCTCGGCGTGCTGATGCTCGCCGGTGTGACGCTGCTGTTCGGGGTCGGGCGCGGGACGGCCTACCTGGTGCTGCGGGCCGGGCTGGCGGACGCGCCGCCGGCGGCGGTCGCGGCGGGCGTCGTCGCGCTGCTCGCCGGACCGCTGTTCAAGGCGGGCGCCGTCCCCGGGCACTTCTGGGTGCCGGACGTGGCCGAGGGCGCCCCGCCGGCCGTCGCCGCGTACGTCACCACCGTCCCGAAGATCGGTGCGTTCGCCGCCCTTTACCGGTTCGCGGCCGAGACGCGCCCGGACGGCTGGCCCGCGCTCCTCGCCGTGGTCGCGGCGGCGACGATGACGCTCGGCAACCTCGCCGCGTTCGGGCAGGACAACGTCCGGCGCCTGCTGGCGTACTCGACCATCGGCCAGGCGGGGTTCCTCCTCGTCCCGGTCGCGATGGCGGGACGGACGGACCTGGCGCAACCCGCGCTGCTGTACTACGTCGCGGCCTACGCGGTGACGAACCTCGGGGCGTTCGCCGTCGTTCTCGCCGTGGGACGGGACGACCTGAGCGGCTACGCCGGACTGCTGCGCGGGTCACCGCTCCTGGGCCTCTCGCTGATCGTCTGCCTGCTCGGGTTCGTCGGCACGCCGCCGACCGCCGTGTTCGTCGGGAAGGTCCTGATGTTCGGTGCCGCCATCGACGGCGGATACGTCTGGCTCGCCGTGGTCGCGGCGGTGAACACGGTCGCGAGCGTCTTCTACTACCTGCGCTGGATCGTCCCGCTGTTCCGGCGGCAGTCCCTCCCGTCGCGTCCGGCGCGCGCGGCCGCGGCGGTCGCGGTGACCGCCGCGGTGTTCTCGCTGGCGCTGGGCATCGGCAGCGGGATCGCGCTCACATGACCGGCGTAAGGGCCGGCCCTGAGAGCGACTAGGGGGCGTAGCGGCGGGCCAGGGTGCGGAACGCGAGCTTCGGCTCCCAGTGGCCGGTCTTCTCGTAGCCGAGGCGGGAGTCCGCCGGGAGCACCTTGACCAGCGAGAACCCCGCCATGTCGAGGTCGTGGCACGGCTCGGGCGAGTAGGGCGAGTCGGCGTCGATGAAGTTGTAGACGAACGCGCCGTGCACGCCCTCGGCCTCGTAGACGTCCAGGAGTTCGGAGATGTAGCGGGCCTGCGTCCGCTCGTCCCGGACGTACCCCGGCGGGACGACGGGCGGGTCCTGCGTCCAGTCGACGATGTCGAACCCGTCGCCGCCGCGCTCGTCCGCGCCCCGGTACGTGCAGCACCCGAACTCGGTGATGACGACCGGCTTGCCGAACCGGTGCAGCGCCCGGACGTCCTGGACATAGGTCGCCTTGTTCGACGCATCCCTGTACAGGTCGACGCCGACCACGTCGAAGCCGCGCCAGACGACGTTCTCCCACACGCCGGACGTGTAGGTGAGGCGGCCGCCGAACAGGGGGCGGACGGTCTTCAGCGCCCGTCCGAGGAAGGCGTTGAGACGCTTGTCGTACCCCCACCCCGCCGGAGTGCCGAGGTTGGCCGCCCGTTCCATCCAGTCCTTGCCGGGCACCAGGCCGGCCATGAAGATCGTCAGCTCGCAGCCCAGCGAGATGCCGACCCCGGGGTGGGTGCGGCGGAGCCGTTCCGCCTCCCGGGCGACGGCCGACACGAACCGCAGCGTCGTACGGGCGTCGTGGTCGAACTGGCGCGGCTCGAACCAGACGAACATGCCCTCCGCGGCCGCGTAGCGGGCCGCGAGCATGAGGCGGCGCAGATCGGAGCCGAGGAGGATGAGCGCGTTGCAGTGCAGATCCCGGCGGATCGCGCGGATCTCGCGCCGCACGTACTCCGGCTTCCACACCTCGCGTTCGGTGTCGTAGTTGACGCCGTGCTGCGGCAGCCGTCCGCTCTTCGGGGCGGCGGCCCGCGCGGGCCGGACCGCGGCCCCGCCCGCGACGGCCGCCGCCGCCGCCCCGGCCAGCACTGTCCTGCGGCTGATCGATGCCATGGCCTGCTCCTCGATGCTCGGTCGTCCTGGCCCCGAGTCTTTTCCAGAGCGGGCCGGGCGGGCAGCGGCCACCGGGCGATGCGTCGGCGACCAAAGTCGCCGGGCGCGATGCCGAAGGTCGATCAGGCGAGCAGGCCGTGCTCCTCGGCGAGGTCCAGCGCGGCTTGCGCCGCGGGGGCGAGCATGTGGCGTTCGCCGCGCCCGACGTAGACGTACTCGTCCACCTCGCCGGCCGCCGCCATCGCGCCGCGGTAGGCGGCGGTGAAGCACGCCATGCGGACGTGGGCGAAGTCGGGCTGGTCGTGGGCCGGGGCCCTGATCACGCCCAGTTCCCGGAAGGACGCCTGGTCGAGCTCCAGGTCCAGTTCCTCGTGGACCTCGCGGGACAGCGCCGACCAGTCGTCCTCGCCCGGCTCGCGCTTGCCGCCGGGCAGGTAGAGGAGGTCGCGGCCCCGTGAGCGGACGGCGAGCATCCGGCCGTCCGACACCTGGATCCACGCGACGACATCGAGATCTTCCACGTGATCAGTCTCCTACAGGCGGGGGACGCGCAGGGTGACGGTCCGCACGTCCGCGAGACCGAGGATCTCGGCGGCCGAGCCCTGGTTCACGGCCAGGCCCAGCCAGCCGGACGAGTCGATCCAGAGAAGCGGCACGCCGGGGCCGACGGCGCCGAAGGTCTCCTCGAAGGTGATGCGCTCGGCGCCGGGCCTGGGAACGGTCCATGCGATGTCCAGCGGGGTGCCCGGGTGGAGTTCACCGAACGCCGCCGTCAGGTCCTCGCGCTCGGCGCCGAGGATGAGGCTGCCGAAGCGGTCGGTGTAGAGGACGGGAGCGGTCAGCTCGCCGTCGCGCGCGGCCGGCGGCGGGACGTCCAGAGGCAGCGGATCGACCTGCGCGCCGAGATCGCCGACGTCGACGCCGTTCGCGACGTGCGCGGCGGCGGGGGAGAAGACGTCGCGGCCGTGGAACGAGGCCGACACCTCGGGCAGCCGGTACGCCGTGTTCTCCAGCGCGTGCGCCCGGACGGCGCCGCCGAGCCTCTCCGCCGCCGGGACAAGGAGGCCGTTGTCGGGGCCGATGAGCACGTCACCGCGCCCGGTCTCGATCGCGACGGGCGGCCGCGGCGTGCCGACGCCCGGGTCGACGATGCCCGCGTGCACCCCGACCGGCAGATAGGGCAGCGCCTGGCGCAGCAGCATCGCGCCCTCGCGGACGTCGAACGGGGTGATCTCGTCGCTGAGCACGAGCACGTTCGCCGCCGGTGCGATGGAGTACACCACCCCCGCGCAGATCGCCGTGTAGGCGGCGCCGAAGTCGGTCGCCAGGCTGACGAACGGGCGGCTCTCGGACATGCGGCGATGCTATCCAGCGAGCCCGTATGCTCCGGGACGTGCGCGCCGAAGCCCTCGACCCCGTCCTGCTGCGGACGTTCGTCTCCGTCGCCGACCTCGGCTCGTTCACCGCCGCCGCTGCCGCCGAGGGTTACACGCAGTCAGCCGTGTCCCGGCAGATCGCCGCGCTGGAGGACGTCTGCGGGGTGGAGCTGTTCGCGCGCGGGGCCCGGGGTGTCCGCCCGACCCCGGCTGCGGAATACCTGCTGCCGCACGCGCGCGGCCTCCTCGACCGGCTCGCCGACACCGCCCGCGCGCTGGACGGCCTGCGCCGGCTGGACGCAGGGACACTGCGGCTCGGCGCGTTCCCCACCGCGAACGCCGCGCTCGTCCCGCGCGCCCTCGCCCGGTTCCGGGCCCGGCATCCCGGAGTGCGGCCGATGCTGCGCGAGGGGACGACCGAGCGGCTGCTGCCGATGCTGGACGCCGGCGACCTCGACATCGCGCTGGTCAGCACGCACAAGATCCCGTCGATCGCGGCGGACGAACTCGTGCCCCTGCTGGACGACGCGCTCCTCGTCGCGCTGCCGAGCGGCCACCGGCTCGCCGCGCGGGACCGCGTCCCGCTGGCGGAGCTCGCGGACGAGCCGTGGATCGTGGCCGACGACCCCGAGGCCGTCGCGGCGCTGCGCGCCCGGTGCGAGGCGGCCGGGTTCGTCCCGGAGACGCCCCTGCGGGTCGCCGAGTGGATCTCCAAGCTGGGCCTGGTCGCCGAGGGGTTCGGCGTCACGCTCGTCCCGGCGCTGGCGGCGGTCGCGATGACGCGGGAGGGCGTCGTGCTGCGCGCCGTGACGGCCGGCCGGCCGCGCCGCGCCGTCTACGCGGCGGTGGGACGGCACGCGCGGCGGTCCCCGGCCGTCACCGCGTTCCTGTCGGACCTGCGGGACGTGGCCGGGGAGCTGCGGCCGTCCACCGGCTGAGCGTCCCGGCGGCCGCTCAGGGCAGCGCGGCGACGATCTCGACCTCCAGCAGCGCGTCCGGGTGGAACAGGCGGGAGACCTCGACGGTCGTGCTGGTCGGCGGCGGGCCGGTGAAGTGCTGCCTGCGGACGGCCCCGTACTCGGGCAGCCGGTCCAGGTCGGTGACGAACGTCCGGACGTTGACGACGTCCTCGAAACCGGCTCCGTGGGCGGCGAGGATCCGGTCCAGCAGCGAGAAGATCACTTCGGACTGGCGGGTCATATCGCCGGGCGCGTCCATTTTGCCGTCCTCGTCCAGGGCGATCTGACCCGACACGAACAGCAGCGATCCCTGGGTCACGACGGCGGTATGGGAGTAGGCGGGGTTCGGCGGCGCGGGGACGGTCGCGGGGTTGCCGAGCGTGACGCGCATCTGCGTGGTCCTCCTGACGTGGTCGACGGCGGTCAGGTGATCGACGCTAGGCCCTGGACCGGCCATGTCACCAGCGAAGACTTCGCAAGCCAGTCATGCGTTATGTGCATGGCTCAAACCGCGAAGAGGACGGCGGTCGCCGCCAGCAGCACCGTCAGACCCGTCATGACCAGGATGGAGATCGGGTCGGCCGCGCCGCCGCCCGCGGGCAGCCGGGTCCGCCGCTTCCCCAGGCTCGCCCGGGTGCGGCGGAGCAGGAGGGCGGCGCCGCCGCAGACGACCGCCGCCGCGGCGGCCGCGCCCGGCGCCGAGGGCGCGAGCCGCACGCACAGCAGTCCGGCGGCGATCAGCGACAGGGTGGTGCGCGACCAGGCCAGCGCGGTCCGCTCCAGTTGCGCCCCGGGATCCCAGAGCCTCACCGGGGCCTCCGGCGGGACGGCCCGCCGCGCACCGTCATCGGGTGGCCAGGAGGGCCACCAGCAGGACGATCGCGGCGGCCGCCAGGCCGTAGGCCATGATCGGCGCCAGCGCGGGCGGGGGGAGCGTCTCGGCGCGGCGCAGGGCGCGTTCGGTGCGCAGCCAGCGGCGGAACGCGAAGGCGGCGACGAGGGCGCCGGTCGCGGCGAAGCCGACCGCGAGGCCGTTGCGCAGCGCCGGCTGGACCAGGTCGCCGGCGAGCGCGAGGCCGATGCCGCCCGCGATCAGCGCCAGCGCCGTCCGGATCCAGGCCAGGAACGTGCGCTCGTTGGCCAGGGAGAAGCGCGGGTCGGGGTCGCTGCCCTCGGCGAGCAGGCGGTCGGTCCACCTGCCGCCGGGGTCCTCGGGGGGCCGGGTCGTGGTCATCGCCATTCATATTAGGCGACGAATGCGAATGTCCAATTTCCGGAACATGAATCGCAATTCCGATCGAACATCTCGGAAATGCCTGGTGGGGGCGGTCAGCCGGGGCCGAAACGGCGGGCCGAGGCGTCCTCCTGGGCGAGCCGGTGCAGGGCGGTGAGCACCTGCTCGTAGAGGATGGTGGAGACGATCAGCGTGTGGACCGTCCGGGCCCGCGGCGCGCCGCTCGCGACCCGGCCGACCTCGTGCTCGGCGACGTCCATCGCGGCCTTCACGTAGGGGCGCAGGTCCCGGAGGGTGATCGGGAAGCCGAGGCGGCGCAGCGCCACGAAGGTGTGCGCGAGCAGGTCGCGGGCGGGGGCGCGGTCGCCGACCGTCCAGCCGAGCTCGCGGACGAGGGCGTCCACGTCCTCGCGGGCGGCGCGCCAGTGCGGGTCGTGCGGGGCGGCGACGTGCGGGCCGATCGCGTGCCGGGCGGTGGCGAACAGCTGGTGCAGGCCGACGCGGTCGTCGTCGACGGCCTCGATGATCTGCTGGATCGCCGAGACCGGCAGGTCGCCGACCTCGCGGAGCGCGCTGATCAGCCGCAGCCGCTCCAGGTGGCGGCCGTCGTACTCCGAGCGCGTGGCGCTCACGGCCGAGCCCTTCGGCAGCAGGCCCTCCCGGATGTAGAACTTGATCGTCTGGACCGTGAGCCCGCTGCGATCGCTGAGCTCGGAGATCTGCACCGTCGCACCCCCTTGACCGGAGCCCAACGGTATCGAGGTCGGTCGACGGGATACCGGCACTTCCGATGTCTGACCGGCTTATGACGGTTCGGGGTGGTCCCCGGCGTCAGGACGCCGTGCGGCGCATCCCCTCGGAGATCTTCTCGGCGGCCGCGGCGACGGGACCGGCGTGCAGCCGGCCGGGGGAGCGGGTCAGCCGTTCGAGCGGGCCGGACACCGACACGGCCGCGATCACCCGTCCGCCGGCGCCGCGGATGGGCGCGGAGACCGAGCCGACGCCCTGCTCGCGCTCGCCGACGCTCTGCGCCCAGCCCCGGCGCCGGACGGACGCGAGCGTCGTGGCCTCGAACTTGGCGTTGCGCAGCCCGCGGTGCAGCCGGTCGGGCTCCTCCCACGCGAGCAGGATCTGCGCGGCCGAGCCCGCGGTCATCGGGAGCGCGGCGCCGACCGGGATGGTGTCGCGCAGCCCGCTGGTGCGCTCCGCGGCGGCCACGCAGACCCGGACGTCCCCCTGGCGGCGGAAGAGCGAGGCGCTCTCGCCGGTCAGATCGCGCAGCTGGGCCAGGATGGGCTGCGCGATCGCGAGGAGGCGGTCCTCGCCCGCCGCGACCGCGAGTTCGGCGAGCCGCGGCCCGAGGATGAACCGTCCCTGCGTGTCGCGGTGCACGAGGCGGTGGTGCTCCAGCGCGACGGCCAGCCGGTGGGCGGTGGGGCGGGCCAGCCCCGTCGTCTGGACGAGCTGCGCGAGCGAGGCCGGGCCCGCCTCCAGCGCGTTCAGTACGCGAACCGCTTTGTCAAGTACGCCGACTCCGCTAGAGTTGTCCATGTCTTGATATTGCCGTCTCGTAATTTGAGATGCAAGTCGAGGTGACAGGGACCACGGCGCCTCCGCGCTGACGATCATTACAGGTGAGGTGAAGGTGATGGGCCGAACACTGGCCGAGAAGGTGTACGACGCGCACGTCGTACGGCGAGCCGAGGGTGAGCCGGACCTCCTCTACATCGACCTGCACCTGGTCCACGAGGTGACGAGCCCGCAGGCGTTCGACGGGCTGCGGATGGCGGGCCGCCAGGTGCGCCGCCCCGACCTGACGATCGCGACCGAGGACCACAACGTCCCGACCACGGACCTGCTCAAGCCGATCGCCGACCCGGTGTCGCGCACCCAGGTCGAGACGCTGCGCAAGAACTGCTCCGACTTCGGGATCCGGCTGCACCCGATGGGCGACGAGGGCCAGGGGATCGTGCACGTCATCGGCCCGCAGCTCGGCCTGACCCAGCCCGGCATGACCGTCGTGTGCGGCGACTCGCACACCTCCACGCACGGCGCGTTCGGCGCCCTCGCCTTCGGCATCGGCACCAGCGAGGTCGAGCACGTCCTCGCCACGCAGACGCTGCCGCAGATCCAGCCGAAGACGATGGCCGTCACCGTGAACGGGGCGCTGCCCGACGGCGTCACCGCCAAGGACCTGATCCTGGCGATCATCGCCCGGATCGGCACCGGCGGCGGCCAGGGCCACGTCATCGAGTACCGCGGCGAGGCCGTCCGGTCGCTGTCGATGGAGGGCCGCATGACGGTCTGCAACATGTCCATCGAGGCCGGCGCCCGCGCCGGGATGATCGCCCCGGACGAGACGACGTTCGAGTACCTCAAGGGGCGCCCGCACGCGCCCTCCGGCGAGGAGTGGGACAAGGCCGTCGAGTACTGGACGTCGCTGCGCACCGACGACGACGCGGTCTTCGACAAGGAGGTCGTGATCGACGCGGCCGAGCTGACCCCGTTCGTCACCTGGGGGACGAACCCGGGCCAGGGGCTGCCGCTCGCCGAGTCCGTCCCCGACCCCGCGTCCTACGACGACCCGGTGGCGCGGCAGTCCGCCGAGCGCGCACTGGAGTACATGGGCCTCACCGCCGGGACGCCGCTGCGCGACATCAAGGTCGACACCGTCTTCGTCGGCTCCTGCACCAACGGCCGCATCGAGGACCTGCGCGCCGTCGCGGACGTCCTCGACGGCCGCAAGGTCGCCGACGGCGTGCGGATGCTGGTCGTGCCCGGCTCCATGAAGGTCAAGAAGCAGGCCGAGGACGAGGGCCTGGACGCGGTCATCTCCGCCTCGGGCGCCGAGTGGCGCGAGGCCGGCTGCTCGATGTGCCTGGCGATGAACCCCGACAAGCTCACGCCCGGCGAGCGCAGCGCCTCCACGTCCAACCGCAACTTCGAGGGCCGGCAGGGACCCGGCGGCCGCACCCACCTGGTGTCGCCCGCCGTCGCCGCCGCGACCGCCGTCACCGGCCGCCTGGCCGCTCCCGCCGACCTCTAGGGGAACACCAATGGAAGCGTTCACCACCCACACCGGGCGCGCGGTCCCGCTGCGCCGCAGCAACGTCGACACCGACCAGATCATCCCGGCCGTCTGGCTGAAGCAGGTCAGCCGCACCGGCTTCGACAAGGGCCTGTTCTCCGCCTGGCGCGAGGACCCGGAGTTCGTCCTGAACCAGCCGCAGTACGAGGGTGCCGGCATCCTCGTCGCCGGGCCCGACTTCGGCACCGGATCGTCGCGCGAGCACGCCGTCTGGGCCCTCCAGCAGTACGGCTTCCGCGTCGTGATCGCGCCGCGCTTCGGCGACATCTTCCGCAACAACTCCACGAAGATGGGGCTGCTGCCGGTCATCCTCACGGGCGAGCAGGTCGAGGCGCTGCAGAGCGCGGTCGAGAAGGACCCCGCCCTGGAGATCACCGTCGACCTGGAGAAGCGCGAGGTCCGCTGGGGCGCCGACGTCGCGTCCTTCGACATTGACGACTACACCCGCTGGCGGCTCATGGAGGGCCTGGACGACATCGGCCTGACGCTCCGCCACGCCGAAGCCATCAACGACTTCGAATCCACCCGCAACCCACTGCTCCCGACCACCGCCTGAGGCGGCGCTCGTCAGGCCCGGCACGTCCGTCCTCGACGGGCGGGCCGGGCCTTCGTCACCCCCGGATGGACGGGGCCCGCTGGGGAGCGGGGAGAATTGGCTCAGTGCGAAGAGCCGTTCGACCGTTTGGGGGTGGGGAATTGGACACGGTCCCGTGGACCGGACCTGAGTGGGACGATCCGGCGTTGACGCTGCTCGCGCGGCAGTTGCGTGACGCTCACCGGGCCGTGGCGCCGCTTCCCCCGCAGGACCGGCGGCGGCTCATCCGGCACCTGCTGGCGATCACCGATCTGGCGAAACGGGACGCCGAACTGGCCGCCCGCAGGCTGGACGCGTTCCTCGCCGATTTCCAAGACGGCCCCGACGTCGGTTAGCGTGCGCAGTGGCCGGATCCGGTCCGGTCACCCGGCGAGACGGGGGCGAGGCCGACAAAAACGCCAGCGACACGCCATCGTTTGCGTGCAGGTGATTGTGTCCATGCTGAGGGTCCCTTAGTTTCGTTCGGGCAAGGGGGGAACTAGAGGAGTAACCCATGAACAAGCGTGAGCTGGTCGACGCCATCTCTGACCGGCTGGGCAGCAAGAAGGCCGCAGCCGAGGCCGTCGACGCCATCCTGGACGCGATCCAGAACGCCGTCGCCAAGGGCGACAAGGTCGCGATCACCGGGTTCGGTTCGTTCGAGAAGGCCGACCGGCCTGCCCGTACGGCCCGCAACCCCGCAACGGGCAAGACCATCGAGGTTCCCGCGACGTCCGTGCCGAAGTTCAAGGCGGGCGCCGACTTCAAGAACCTGGTGGCCGGCAAGAAGTAGCCTCACCGCGTCAGCGCCCGGGACCGTGCCGGCACGGTCCCGGGCGCTGACGTGTATACGGGCTCGCTCAGGAAGGCAGCGGGAAGGTCGACAGGGTGACCACCGTGACGCGGTCGTCCTCCAGCGCGAGGTTGACCCGCTGGCCGAAGCGCAGCAGCCGCAGGCCGCCCGCCGCGAACGCCTCCGCGTCGAACGGCAGCTCCGTCCCGTCGTCGAGCAGCACGCTGCCCGAACGCGACTCCGCGTCGAACGCCTTCACCGTCCCCTGCATGACACCGTCCCCTGCATGACCGAGACTCTAGGCCAACGAGGGCAGCCGCGACGCGACGGCCGCGGTGCGGGGGCCGGTGCCGAGGGCCAGGGCGGCGCGGAGGTCGTCCGGGGTGTCCACGTCGCGCCGGACGCTGTCGGTGCCGGGGAGCAGGATCTCCCTCGCGCCGCGGGCGCGGTGGGCGGACCGCGAGTCGCGGCCGAACGCCGGGGAGAATGGGACGCCCGGGCGGGCCGTGTAGAGCGTCGTGCCGACGCCGGCCGCGTCCGGGACGAACGCCTCGGGCGCCGTCCCGGCGGCGTCGAGGACGCGGGCGAGTTCAACCGGCCGCAAAGCGGGCAGGTCGGCTGAGAGCGCCCCCACCCCCGCGCCGGCGGCGAGCTCGCGGCCCCGGCCGGCACCGTAGACCAGCGCCGGGTTCAGGCCGGCGTCCGGCCCGTCGGGCACGATCCGGGCGCCGAGGGCGGCCAGCTCGGCCGCCGGAAGGGGATCGTCGGTGACAACGATCACGGTCCGGACCCGGTCGCAGCGCAGCGCGGCGGCGACCGTGTCGGCCGCGACCGCGAGCGCGAGCGCCTCCCGGTGCGGCCCGGCCGCCGCCGACATGCGGGTCTTGGCCCTGGCGAGGACCTTGACGGGGACGACGAGCGACCAGCGGAGCGGCGGCCCGCCGCGCGCTGCTGTGGACGGTGCTGGTGTAGACATGGCAACTCGACACTATGCGCACGCAACCGCGACACTTGAGGACACCCCACGTTCACCCCGGGGGACGGAAGAGGAGGGGCGTAATGAGCGAAGCGAAGCGGGGGGCGCGGGGGGCCGCCCCCTCGCCGGGAGCACGCACGGGCCACGGGTATTCGCCGGCCTGGCGCAAGCTCACGATCGTCGTCCTGCGCCCGCTGCTGTTCGGGCTGCTGAAACGGGACTGGCGCGGACGGGGCAACGTACCCGGGAAGGGCGGCGTCATCATCGCCGCCAACCACATCTCCGAGTCCGACCCGCTCGCGCTCGCCCACTTCGTCTACGAGTCGGGCCGGTACCCCGTCTACCTGGCCAAGTCCACGCTGTTCGACGTGAAGGTCGTCGGGAACGCGCTGCGCGGCACCGGCCAGATCCCCGTGCATCGCGACCGCGCCGACGCCGCCCTCGCCCTCCAGGACGCCGAGAAGGCGCTGCTGGACGGCGAATGCCTGATCTTCTATCCGGAGGGCAGCTGCACCCGTGACCCCGAGCTGTGGCCCATGACCGGGCAGACCGGCGTCGCGCGGATGGCGCTGCAGACCGGCGCCAAGGTCGTCCCGGTGGCGACCTGGGGCGCGCACGAGCTGATGCCGTACAAGAAGGGCGAGCAGACGGGCCTCGCGGGCAGCCTGAAGAAGGGCCTCCACCCGCTGCCCCGCAAGACGATGCGGGTGATCGCCGGACCGCCCGTGGACCTGTCCGGGTACGAAGGGCTGCCGCTCGACAGGGACACGCTGCGGGCGGCCACCGACGACATCATGGCCGCGATCACCGGCCTGCTCGGGGAGCTGCGCGGCCAGGAGCCGCCCGCGGAGCGCTACGACCACCACAAGGTGCTGGAGGAGCGCCGCCGCGCGGCCCAGGCGGCCGAGGCCGCCAAGGCCGCCGTCCCCGAGCCGGCGACGCCCGCCGCCCCGGAGAACACCGGGCGGCGGAACGCCGAGCCGAAGGCGGCCGACTCGTGACCTTCCGTACCGCGGTGATGGGCTCCGGGTCCTGGGGCACCACGTTCGCGAAGATGCTGCACGACGCCGGCGGCGAGGTCACGGTGTGGGGACGCCGCCGGGAGGTGGTCGAGGGGATCAACGAGCGGCACGAGAACGCCGAATACCTGCCCGGCGTCCCGCTCCCCGAACGCGTCCGCGCGACGCTGGATCCGGCCGAGGCCCTGCGGGACGCCGACTTCGTGGCGCTGGCCGTCCCGGCGCAGACGCTCCGGCAGAACCTCGGCGGCTGGGTTCCGCTGCTGCCGCGCGAGGCGGTCCTCGTCAGCCTGATGAAGGGCGTCGAGCTCGGCACCACCCGGCGGATGTCGGAGGTGATCCGCGAGGTCGCCGACGTCCCCGAGGAGCGGGTGGCGGTGTTCAGCGGGCCGAACGTGGCGCGCGAGATCGCCACCGGCGAGCCCAGCGCCGCCGTCGCCGCGTGCGTGGACGAGGACGCCGCGCGGGGCCTGCAGGCCGCGACCATGACGTCGTACTTCCGCGTGTACACCTCCACGGACGTGATCGGCTGCGAGCTCGGCGGCGCGGTGAAGAACGTCGTCGCCGTGTGCGTGGGCATGTCGGTCGGGCTCGGGTTCGGCGCCAACACCCAGGCGCTGCTGATGACCCGCGGGCTCGCCGAGATCACCCGGCTGGGGGCCGCCCTCGGCGCAGACGAGCACACCTTCGCGGGCCTCGCCGGGATGGGCGACCTCGTCGCGTCCTGCGTCTCGCCGCTGGCGCGCAACCGGACGTTCGGCGAGAACCTCGGCCGCGGGATGACCCTCGACCAGGTCATCGCCGCCACCAAGCAGACCGCGGAGGGCGTCAAGTCGGCGGAGGCGGTGCTGGAGCTGGCCCGCAAGCACAACGTGGAGATGCCGATCACCGAGGCGGTCACCGCCGTCCTGCACCGCGGCATGCCCATCAAGGAGGCGGCGATCTCGCTGATCTCGCGTTCTCCGAAGCCCGAGCGGTACGGAGTGTGAGCATGATCGCCGCGCTCGTGGCCCGGGCGGGCTGATCACCGGTAGGGTCGGGCCTCATGTCCCAGGTTTCTAGGATCCGCGTGGCCGTGGTCTTCGGCGGGCGCAGCTCCGAGCACGCGATCTCCTGCGTCACCGCGGGCGCCGTCATGGCCGCCATCGACCGGGACCGGTACGAGGTGGTGCCGATCGGCATCGCGCGCGACGGACGCTGGGTGCTCCCACCCCGGGACCTGCGGCTCGCCATCGAGGACGGCCGGCTGCCCGAGGTGACCGGCGAGGGCGGCGTCCTCGCGCTGCCGTTCGATCCGGACAGCCGCGGCCTGATGGTGGTCGAGCCGGGCAAGGTCCCCGCGACCCTCGGCGACGTCGACGTGGTGCTGCCCCTCCTGCACGGCCCCTACGGCGAGGACGGCACGATCCAGGGACTTCTCGACCTCGCCGGCATCCGCTACGTCGGTGCCGGGGTGCTCGCCAGCGCCGTCGGCATGGACAAGGGCTTCATGAAGCTCGTCTGGCAGGCGCGCGGGCTGCCCGTCGGCCCGTACGTGCTGGTCGGCGACCGGGAGTGGCGGCGCGAGCGCAAGCGCAAGATCGACGAGATCAAGGAGCTGGGCCTCGCGGCCGGGACCCCGGTGTTCGTCAAGCCGGCCCGCGCCGGGTCGAGCATGGGCATCACCCGCGTCACCGACGAGTCCGGCCTGGAGGCGGCGGTCGAGGCCGCCCGCGAGCACGACCCGAAGGTCATCGTGGAGGCCGCCGTCGAGGGCCGCGAGATCGAGTGCGGGGTCCTGCAGGGCCTGGACGACGGCCCCGCCGAGGCGAGCCTGCCCGCCGAGGTGCTGATGGCGGGCGACCACGACTTCTACGACTTCGAGACGAAGTACCTCGACGGCTCCACCGCCATGGCGATCCCGCCGGACCTGCCGCCCGCGGCGGTCGAGGAGGTCCGCCGCATCGCGGTGCAGGCGTTCGACGCGCTCGACTGCGAGGGCCTCGCCCGGGTCGACTTCTTCCACACGCCCGACGGCCGGTGGATCCTCAACGAGATCAACACGATGCCGGGGTTCACCCCGGCGTCGGCGTTCCCGCAGATGTGGGCGGCGACCGGGCTGGACTATCCGGCGCTGGTCGACCGGCTCATCCAGACGGCGCTCCGGCGGTCCACCGGCCTGCGCTGAGCCGCTAGCCGAACGGGAGCCAGTCGGCGTTCTTGAGGGTGGACGCGTCGACGGCGCGGGCGCCGCCGGGGGAGAACGTCCAGAGGGTGTCGCCGACGACCAGCGAGCGGGTGACGCCGGTGCGGTAGTCCTTGCCGGGATGCCGGACGGTGCCCGCCTCGGTGATGCGGCCGTCCGCGACCTTGAGGGCGAGCGCCTCGGCCGCCCGGGCGTCCCGCGGCATCACGGGCACGACGGTGAGACCGGTCTTGGGCCAGTACAGGAACGCGTGCGGGTCGAACTCGGCCTGGGACGTGGTCTCGGGGAGCCTGTGGACGCTGATCCTGCGGGGTGTGCCGGAGACGTCGAAGAGGGAGACCTGGAGGCCGGTCGTCCGGCCGGTGGCGTCGGCGTCCTGGCCCACGCCGAGGAGCTTCCCGTCCGCCATCGGATGCAGGTAGGCGGAGTAGCCGTTGATCTTGAGCTCGCCGGTGACGCGGGGATGGCGCGGGTCCTTCAGATCGACCACGTAGAGGGGGTCGGTCTGCCGGAACGTCACGACGTAGGCGGTGGTGCCGATGAAGCGGACGGAGTGGATCCGCTCGCCCTTGCCCAGCCCGCCGATCCGCCCGACCTCGGTGAAGCCCGCACCCCGCTCTGCCAGGACGTAGACCGAGCTTTGGGACGACCTGCGGTCCTGCTCGTTCTGGCTGGTCGTCGTGGCGATGCGCAGGTTCCCGTCCTGTTCCGACATCGAATACTGGTTCAGCAGGAAGCCCTTCACCGAACCCGATGCCACGTAACGCGGACGTCCACTGCCGCTGACGTCGAACTTGTACACGTCGGTGTGGGGCTCGACGTTCTTGCCGCGCGGCCACGTGAACAGCTGCGGGGGAGTGCCGGTGACGTACAGGCTCTTCCCGTTGCCGTAGACGGTGGAGCCGTCGGCGGTCACTGCGATCGGCTGCGGGTCGCCGAGGCCATTCGACAGGTCGAAGGTCAGCACGGTCAGCATCGACGCACCCGCGTACGAGGACGGGCGGCTGACCTGGTCGCAGGGCGTTCGGTAGGTCTGGCCGCCATCCAGCTGGAAGGCGGGCAGCCAGGCGTCGAGCGGAGCCTCCCACACGGCCTTCCGGTTCTCGGCGGTCGCCTTCTTCTCGCCGTTCCCGCCGGGGAAGTGGATGCGCGGCCTGGACCGCACCACGACGCGCACCGTCGAGCCGGTCTGCCGCGCGTCCAGGTAGTCGCCGCCGGACGTCATCGACCCGACGACCTTCGGGGCACCGGAGAGATCGACCAGCGTCAGCCGCGTCGCCTGGTCCGGCGAGGGAAGGGGACTCCGCCCCGGCACCGGCTTGTCGAAGGGGATCATCTGTGCCGACCGGGTCAGGACGAGCACCCGGGCGCCGCTGAGCAGCAGTTGCGCATCGTCGTAGCGGGTCCCGCCGGGCAGTTGCAGCGTGCCGGTCACCTTGCGCGTCGCCGGGTCGATGACCCTGAGCCGTCCGTCCGCGACCGTCACGATCCTGCGCCCGTCGGTCTTCACCTGATCGGGCTCGTCAGCGCCCGGCTCGTGGGAGTTGGTCGTCGAATGGTCCGGCGCCTGCCCGGGGGCCTCGGCGGCACTCGGGCCCTTGCGCAGCGCCCAGGTCCCGTCGGCGGGGAGGGCGGGCGCGTCGTCCAGCCCGTAGGGACCGACCTTGTCGGCCGTGGCGCGCTGCAACTCCTCGTGGAGCCTGTCACAGGTGTCATAGGCGACGAGCCGTACGGGCGGTGCCTGGCTCGGCCGGTCGCGGGTGCCGTCGCCGGAGGAACCGGAACACCCGGCGATCCCGGTCAGGAGCAGTATCGCCGCGGCCGGTACGCGGACGTGACCACGCATGGACCTTGGATGTCGAAAGTGGGGGCGAGGTTCCCCTGATTCCACGATTTCCCGGTGATGGGCGTCTTACCTGGGCGTCAGGGCGCGGAAACCGGGCGGAAACAGCGGCCCGTCATGATCGGATCACCGCCTGATCCGCTGCCGGAAGGAGCTTCGCCCGATGCCCTCACCAGCCGTGTTCGACCTCGGTGACCCCGGGACGCGGGAAGTCCTCGGTCATTCCCACTGGCACCCCGACGTTCCCGGCGTCGCGGAGGTCATCACGGGCGGGTCCGTCCGGATGGAGTGTCCCGGCCGCGAGCCCGGCGCCGGGGTGCTGCTGTGCGGGCCGCTCGTGGTCGTCGGCGCCGAGCCCGGCGACGTGATCGTGGTGGACGTGCTCGGCGTCGGGCGGTCCGGCGGAGTGCGCGACGCCGGCGGCCACCCCGGGATCATCGGCTGCGCGCCGTCCGACGCCGTGGCCGTGCCGGGCGACGCGCGGGGCCGCGACGTGGGCGGGTGCCTCATCGCGCCGCTCGCCGCCGGGTCGCGCCTCCTGCTGCCGGTGAACGTCCGCGGAGCGAAGTTGTCCGTGGGCGACCTGCATTTCCCGGTGCGGGGAGCGTACGGCTGCGGCGACTCCGGGCTCCCGGGCTGGATCGACCTGCGGGTCAACCTCACCCGGCGGGGCGTCGAGCGGTTCCGCGTGACCGGGCCGATGCTGATGCCCGACCCGTCCCCGCGCATCGCCTAGCCGTCCTTCTTCGCGCGCTTCTCCTGCCGGGCGATCAGGGTGTCGATCTGCACGCTCAGCTTCGAGCCGAGCGGCCAGCCGATGTAGTGCGTCAGGAAGATGCCGATCTCGCGTAGCTCGTCCGGTGACAGCTCCCCGTTGGCCAGCGCCGCCGGGATCTGGATGTCGAGGACGTCGTTGAGCCCCTGACCGGCGAGGACACCGATCAGGAGCAGGCGCCGGTCGCGCATGCTCAGCCCGGGACGCGTCCAGATCTCGCCGAAGAGGTGGTCGACGGTGATGCCGAAGAAGTCGCCGGGCGCGTCTCCGACCTCCCAGCCGTAGACCTGCCGCATCATCTCCAGCCCGCGCTCGCGCCGCTCATCCATCGCCGTCCCCTTCCGTCAGGCCGAGCCCGGCGCCGAAGCGGCCGAGGGCGATGCGGGCGAGCGGGGCGTCGACGCCGAGTTCGTCCGCCAGTTCCAGCGCGAGCGCCAGGTCCTTCTCGCCGAGGTCCCGGGTGTGACTCAGGATGCCGTACAGGTCGTCGTCCGGCGTCATGGGCGCGGTCGTCGGCCGCAGCATGATCGAGCCGGCGCCGCCGGTGACGGCGTCGGTGTGCCGGACCACCCGGCCCAGCTTGCGCAGCGACACCCCGGACGCCTCCGCCAGCCGCTGCGCCTCGGCGGCGGCCGTGAACGCGACGAAGTGCAGCAGGTTGCGGGCCAGCTTCGTGCGGGTGCCCGCGCCGACCGGCCCCATGTGCAGGACGAGGCCGGCCCAGGCGCCGAACGGCTCACGGCAGCGCTCGAACGCCTCGTCCGTCCCGCCGACCATCACCGCGAGGCTGCCCGCGCTCGCCCCCATGAACCCCCCGCTGACCGGCGCGTCCACCACCTCGATCTCGTAGCGGCGCGCCCGGGTCGCGAGGTCCTCGGCGGTCTTCGCGCGGATCGTCGAATGGATCGCCAGGACCGTGCCCGGGCGGGCGCTCGCGAGCACCTCCGCGCCCACCTCGTTCACCTGCTCGTCGTCCCGGACCATCACCGACACGAGGTCGGCGTGCGCGGCCACGTCGGCGACGCTCCGCGCAGCCCGCGCGCCCGCCTTCACCAGCGGCGCCATCGCCTCGGCGCGCGCGTCGTACACGGCCAGGCCCTCGCCGGCGAGACGGGCAGCCATGGGCGCGCCCATCTGCCCGAGCCCGATGAACCCGACCCTCATGAGCGGAACACCTCACCGCCGTCGACGTTGACGATCTGGCCGGTTATCCAGGCGGCCTCGTCGGACAGCAGGAACAGGCAGGCACCGACGAGGTCCTCGGGCGAGCCCATCCGCTTGAGCGCCATCTTGTCCTGGACGATCTTCTGCGACATGTTCCCGGGGACCACGGTGCGGTTCGCCTCGGTGTCGATCGGGCCCGGCGCGATCGCGTTCACGCGGATGTTCATGCCGCCCAGCTCGTGCGCGAGCTGCTGGGTGAGCCCGTTGACGCCGACCTTGGCCAGCCCGTAGAAGCCCGAGTACTGCCACGCGGCAGTGGACGACTGGTTGACGATGGAGCCTCCCCCGCGCGCCTGCATGTGGGGGTAGCAGGCGCGTGCGCAGAGCAACGCACCGTCCATGTTCACGGACATGAACTTCTTGTAGTAGTCCCAGTCGACGGTGAAGAGGAAGTCCAGCTTCATCGTCCCGAAGATGGCGGCGTTGTTGACGAGATGGTCGATCCCGCCGAACCGCTCCTTGGCCGCCGCCGCCATCGCCTCCACGGACGCCGGGTCGGACACGTCCGTCCGCACGAACAGGCCCTTGATGTCGTCGGCGACGCCCTGGCCGCGCTCGTGCACGTCCGCCACGACCACGCTCGCGCCCTCGGACGCCAGTGCCCGCGCGTACGCCTCGCCGATTCCCTGCGCGGCCCCGGTGACGACCGCGACCTTTCCCTCGAACCTCATGCGCCCTCCGCGATCGCCTTGGTCTCCAGGTACTCCTCGAACCCGGCCACGCCCATCTCGCGGCCGATGCCCGACTGCTTGTAGCCGCCGAACGGGACGTCCGCGCCGTACCAGACGCCGCCGTTCACGCTGACCGTCCCGGTGCGCAGCCGCCGGGCGACCGCCCGCGCCCGCTCGGCGTCGCCGGCGTGCACCGCGCCCGACAGCCCGTACGGCGAGTCGTTCGCGATCCGGACCGCGTCGTCGTCGCCGTCGTGCGGCAGCAGCACCAGAACGGGCCCGAAGATCTCCTCGCGCGCCGCGCGGGCGTCGTTGGTCAGCCCGGTGATCAGGGTCGGCTCGATCCAGAAGCCCCGGTCGCGGCCCTGCGGGCGGCCGCCGCCGCACGCGAACTCGCCGCCTTCCGCGGCGGCCAGCTCCAGGTAGCCCTCGACCCGTTCGCGCTGCTTCGCGGAGATGACCGGGCCGCAGATCGTCCGGTCGTCCCGCGGGTCGCCGGCGCCGAGCCTCGCGAGCGCCTTCGCCGTGATCTCCGCGGCCTTCTCGTAGTCCTCGCGCGGGACGAGGATCCGGGTCGTGATCGCGCAGCCCTGACCGGCATGGGCCACCCCGGCGAACGCCGCGTAGGAGCAGGCGGCCCGCAGGTCGGCGTCGTCCAGCACCACGAACGCCGACTTGCCGCCGAGCTCCAGGAACACCCGCTTGAGCGTCGCGGCGGCGGCGGTCATCACCTTCCGCCCGGTCGCGGTCGACCCGGTGAACGACACCAGGTCGACGCGCGGGTCCTCGGCGAGCTGCGCACCGAGCCCGTGATCGGACGACGTCACCACGTTGACGACGCCGGGCGGGATGTCGGTCTCCGCCGCGATGACCTCGCCGAGGACGGCCGCGCACCAGGGGGTGTCGGGCGCCGGCTTCAGCACCACCGTGTTCCCCGCCGCCAGCGCCGGTCCCAGCTTGGCCAGGTTGATCTGGTGCGGGAAGTTCCACGGGGTGATGGCGCCGACGACGCCCACGGCCTCCCGGCGGACCCGCCGCAGGCTGGGCATCCCCATCGGCTCGGCCCGCCCGAGGTCCCGTTCCCACTCGTAGCCCTCGGCGAGGTCGGCGAACCACCCGAGATCGTCCACGGGCGCGTCCAGCTGGGCCCCGAAGGTCAGGAACCTGGGCGCGCCCACCTCCCTGATCGTGAGTTCACGGAGCTCGTCGGCGCGCCGCCGCAGCCCCTCCCGGAGCTGCCGCAGGCACCGCGCCCGGAACGCGTGGTCGGCCGCCCACCCGGTCTCGTCGAACGCCCGGCGGGCCGCGCCGATCGCGCGGTCCATGTCGGCGGCCGTGGCGTCGGCGGCCGTGCCGAGCACCTCCTCGGTCGCGGGATCGATCGTCTCGAAGGCGCCGCCCGTGCCGGGGACGAGCCGCCCGTCCAGCAGAAGCAAGCGATCGGTTGTTCTGGACACCTGTCCAGACTACAGTTCAGGCCATGACCGAACGCAAGGACTATTCCGGCGAATTCGATCCCGACTTCCGTTTCGAGGACCTCTCCAAGGAGGCGCTCGTCCGGCTCGTCCGCGAGTACGCGCTGATCGCGCAGATCCTCGACCGTTCCGGTCTGGCCGCCGTCGGCCTGCGCTACGGCCAGCAGGTCGTGGAGGAGATCGCGATCGAGGAGTGGAAGGGGGCGAGCCCCGTCTACACCCGGCGGATCCGCGAGATCATGAAGATCGAGGGGAACGGCGTCTCCGCCATCTTCAAGTGCCTCCAGCTCGACCCCGGCTTCGCCCAGCACTACATGGACGTCGAGTACGAGCTGGTCTCGGAGACCCACGGCTACTTCCAGCTCCGCTCCTGCGGCGCCCTCCTCGACGTCGAGCCCTTCGGTGAGCGCTCCGTCCGCGGCATGTGCCACACCATCGAGGACGGCACGTTCGACATCACCGCCCAGGCCGTCAATCCCAAGGCCCGCATCCGGCCCGTCCACCGCCCGCCCCGCGTCCCCGCCGGCCGCGTCCCGCACTGCCGCTGGGAGGTCGTCATCGACGAGGACACCGAGGTCCTCGCCGAGGCCGACATCACCCGCATGACCGCCGGCACCACCGCCGCCAAGTTCCGGTTCCCGCCCTTCCGCGACGGCACCCCCCACGTACCCGTCTAACTCACCGATCTGACGGGGCGAGGGCGGCCAGAGCGAGAAGCGTTTCGTCCTTCAACGCTTCCGGTTCGGGCAGGGACGACTGGGTCAGGAGTGAGGTTCGGGCGGCCTGGAGAGCAGGTTCTGGGAGAGCCGCCACCCGTTCGGCCAGGGCCATGGCTGCTTTCAGAGCTTCGCCTGGTGGGGTGAGGGTGGTGACCAGGCCCCAGTCCGCGGCTTCCCGGGCAGGGACGCGGCGGGCCGTCAGGAGGACGTCCAGGGCGCGGGACGTGCCGATCAGGCGGGGAAGGCGCACGGTGGCGCCGTCGAGGGACGGAAGGCCGTGCTCGAAGTTGAGCAGGCCGAACTCGGCGGTCTGCGAGGCGACGCGGAGGTCGCACCAGAGGGCCAGCTCGAAGCCGCCGCCGAAGCAGTAGCCCTCGATCGCCGCGATCACCGGCTTGGACGGGCGGGCGCGCGTGACCGCCATCGGGGGCGGGCCGTCGGCGGTGGGGGCGGGGAATTCGCCCGCGGCCATCGCCTTGAGGTCGTTGCCCGCGCAGAAGGTGCCGCCGGCGCCGGTCAGGACGGCGACCCTTGCGCCGCCCGTCTCGAAGTCGTGCACGGCCCCGGCCAGCCGGCGGGCCGTCGGGGCGTCCACGGCGTTGCGGCGGGACGGCCGGTCGAGCGTGATGACCTCGACGGGTCCCCGGCGTTCGCTGCGCACGGTCATGCGTCCTCCATATCTAGATCGATCGTCATAGTAGATAGATCGATCTAGTGAGGGCAATGGCTAGGGTGTCGGCATGACGCGCGATACACGGACCCGGCTGCTGGAGGCCAGCGCCCAGCTGTTCCGCGAGCAGGGGTACGCGGGGACGGGGCTCAAGCAGATCACCGCCGCCGGCGAGGCGCCGTGGGGGTCGCTGTACCACTTCTTCCCGGGCGGGAAGGAACAGCTGGGCGCCGAGGCCGTCCGGCATTCCGGCGATCGCTATCTGCGTCTGTTCGACCTTGTCTTCGAGCGGACCGAGCAGGACGTCGTCCAGTCGGTGCGCGACTTCTTCGCGCTGAGCGCGGACGCCTTGCGGAAGTCCGACTGGAGCGACGGGTGCCCGATCGCGACGGTGGCGCTGGAGGCCGCCAGCACCAGCGAGCCGTTGCGGCACGCGTGCGCCGAGGTGTTCGCGTCGTGGGAGGTCTCCGTCGCGCGGCGGCTGGCCGGGGCCGGGATTCCGGAGGCGCGTGCCCGGGATCTGGCCACGTTCGTCCTGAGCGCCTTCGAGGGGGCGCTCGTGCTCGGCCGGGCGGCGCACGAGCTGCGGCCGCTCGAGGTGACCGCCGAGGTCGTGGCGGGGACGCTGCGCGCCGAGCTCGCCTGAGGCGGCCCGCCGGGCCCGCCGCAGAATGATCGCGGACGGTGGCACGCGAAGCGTCCGGATGTGCCAGGCTTGTCGGGCCGATTCCCGTCCTGAGGAGAACGTCCCGTGCCGCACGTCGACCTGCCGGACCGCATCGGCCCGTACCGGGTCGTGGACCGCCTCGGCGAGGGCGGAATGGGCACGGTGTACGCGGGGCTGGACGCGTCCGGGCGCAAGGTCGCCATCAAGGTGATCAGGCGCGAGTTCGCCGCCGACCGGCAGTACCGCGCACGGTTCGAGGCGGAGGTGTCGGCGGCGCAGCGCGTCCGGCCGTTCTGCACCGCCCCGGTCCTGGACGCCGACCCCGCCGCGGAGCCGCCCTACCTCGTGACGGAGTTCGTCAACGGCCCGAGCCTCGACGCCGCCGTCGCCAAGGAGGGCCCGCTGCGCGGCGCCGACCTGGAGGCGGTCGCGGTCGGCATCGCCACCGCGCTGACCGCGATCCACGACGCGGACGTCGTGCACCGGGACCTGAAACCCGCCAACGTGCTGCTGTCCACGTTCGGGCCGCGCGTCATCGACTTCGGCATCGCCCGCTCCCTGGACGGGACGCGCCTCACCGCGACCGGCGGCATCGTCGGCACGCCCGCGTTCATGGCCCCCGAGCAACTGGACGGACGCGGCGCGACCCCGGCGTCCGACGTGTTCGCCTGGGGCGCGACGGTGGCGTTCGCGGCGCGCGGCGGGCCGTGCTTCGGCGGCAACTCGCTGCCGGCGGTCATCCACCAGATCATCAGCGGCGAACCGGACCTGAGCGGGCTCGACGGCACGCTGCTCAGCGCCGTCCGGGCGGCGCTGGAGAAGGACCCGGCGCGGCGGCCGTCCGCCCAGTCGCTGCTGGACGGACTCATCTCCAGCGGCGTCCGGCAGGAGGCCGCGCCGCCCCGGCCCCGCACCCAGGCGCCCGCCGGGTCCCGCACCCAGGCGCCCGCGCAGCCGCCGACGCAGGCCCCGGGGGCGCACACGTCCGCGATCGTCCCGCCGCCGGCTCCGGCGCTCGCCGCGGGGGAGGCGGCGGCGCTCGTCGAGGGGCAGTACCGGCAGGCGGCGCAGGCCGGCGACCCGGGCGCGATGCGCAACCTCGCCGTGCTGCTCAGCGGGCAGGGCCGGACGGCCGAGGCGGAGTCCTGGCACCGCTACGCCGACGCGATCGACGCCCGTGCGGCCGTGTACCAGCAGCCGACGGGCTACCACGGCCACCCCACGCAGCCGCCGCACCAGTACCCGGCCGCGCACCACCCGCACGCCAAGCCGCCCGTCAACAGCCTCGCGATCTACGCGGTCTCCATGGGCGCGGTCGGCCTGATCACGTGCGGGCTGCCGTCCATCCCCGCGATCGTCGCCGGGCACATGGCGTGGGTGCGGCTGCGGCGCTCCGGCGAGCGCGGGCTGGGCCTCGCGGTCACCGGGATCGCGCTCGGCTGGATCATGGTCGCGTTCTGGGCCCTGATCGCGTTCGGCGCGTCCCTGCCGGACACCCCTGATCAATAAATGCGTTGCACCCGCCGCAGGGCCGGTGGCACCGTGGACGACGTCAGCCCGTCCAAGACGGAGCACCCGAGAGGAGGACCGGCCATGGCTCTGGAGCAGTATCGACTTCGACTGCCCTCGGCGTCGCACGCCCGCCCCGGCCGGTATCGCGTCTCCTAGAGACCTCCCGGACGAGCCGCCGCGAGTGACGCCACCCTCGCGATCTCCTTGCGGCTCTACTCCAACCGGTAGAGAGGCCACTCTCAGGAAGTGGATGTTCCGGGTTCGAATCCCGGGAGCCGCACGCAAGCCTCCGTAGTCCAACGGTAGAGACAGCGGCATGAGGTGCCGTGTGCTGGGGGTTCGAATCCCTCCGGAGGTACTGGCGCGGACGATATCCGCGCAAGGGGCGGCGCCGACGTAGGAGAGTCGGGTCCGGCTGTAACCCGGTTGCCATGCGCTGAGTGGGTTCGAATCCCACCCGCCCCACTCCCCGGTCCGATATCAACGCCCGCGCACGCTTTCGGGTGTCCCGCTTTGTCTCGTTCTGTCCCGCACATTCGGACACCGAAGCGGAGAGCGGATGAATGGCTACCTTGGTGAACGAAACGCCGAAGGCATCGGATGGACCGCGGGGGCCAATGTGCATACGCGCAGCGGGGAATCGAGCGTCGCATTCGAAGGCGATCTGAACGGCGGGCCGCGGGGGGTGCTCTCCATCGGGTTGCTCGGCCCGCTGGCCGTCTCCGTGGACGAGCATCCTGTCTCGTTGTCGGCGGGCAGGCTGCGGGCGGTGCTGGCGACGCTGGCGCTGTCGTCCGGTCAGGTCGTCTCGGTCGAACGCCTGGCCACGGCGGTGTGGGCGGATGAGAGACCACCGGGCAACGTCCGGCGCAGCGTGCAGACCTATATCGCTCGGCTGCGGAGCCTGCTCGGAGCGGAATCGATCCGTTCGGGGCCCCTCGGCTATGTTCTGCATGCCGCTCCCGAACACGTCGACGTCCTGCGGTTCGTCAGGCTGCTGAACGCCGCCTCCGGCGCGTCCAATCCCGCGGACGAACGGGCGCGGCTCACGGAGGCGCTCGAACTGTGGCGCGGCAGGCCGCTCGACGGTGTGCCGTCCCCCTGGCTGCAGGAGGCGGAGACGCCCTGGCTGGTCGAGCGGTACCTCGCCGCGCTGGAGCGGCTCATCGACCTTGACGTCTCCGCCGGCCTGCACAGGGAGCTGGTCGCGAAGCTGAGTGAGCTGACCGCGCGGTATCCGTTGCGCGAGTCGTTGTGGGCGCGGCTGCTCATCGTCCTCTGCCGCTCGGGTCGCCAGGCCGACGCGCTGGCCCGGTACGAGGAGATCCGAGCGCGCATCGCCGCCGAGCTCGGCACGGACCCCCATCCGGCATTGACGCGGATCCATGCGGATCTGCTGGCAAGCCGGGTACCGAGCCTTGAGGCCGGCGTGTGATCGGCGGTTGCTCCGTCAGTTGCAGAGGCTGATGTACCAGACGGCCTTCCAGCCCACCACATCGCGCTGGTACGGGGGAGTCGAGTCGATCACGGCGTGCCGCTCGTTGAGGTACTTCACGGTGACGTTCTGGTTGTTGAACACCGCCCGGAAGTTGCTGCCGTATATGCCCCAATTGCTCAGGGCATACTCCCTGCACTTGTAGAACTGGAATCCGAGATAGCGATCCTGGCTCGCGCTGTCGGCCTGATAGGCGCAGAACCTGCCCGGCGTGCAGTTGTTCACCCAGTCGAACGGATCGATCCGGATCGGGTCCGCGATGTACTCCGGGTCGGGGGTGACGGTGACGAAGGGCAGGGCCCTGGCGCCCGCGGTCTTCTGGATCGGCGCCGCCTCACTCGGGGAGGCCGCGACGACCCCGGCGAGGAGGCTGCCGCCGAGCGCCATTGTTGCGGTTGCCGTTTTGACGGTCTTCATCGCCCACTACTTCCTTTCGGTCGCGGGTGACAGGAGAGACGTGTTCGCCTCGACCTGGCCGCTTCTTTCTAGCCGTCCGCCGCTTCATATCTGCTTCACGCCGGCGTCACCGCCGATCAGGGACTTCGGAACTCAGGGGGAGGCGCACGCCATGCGCTCGGTTTTGCCGCGCCGACCCCGGGGAAACTCCTCAGAGTGTGCGTCCGATGACGTTCTGTGATTGCGGGGGTGGGTATGGGTTTCCGGCGAAGGTGCGTCCTCGGCGGGGTGGCCCTGCTCCTCTGTGCCTCCTGCGGCGGGGAGAAGCAGGCGGCGCCGGCGACCACTCCGCTGCCGATGCAGGCGAGCGGTCTGGCGATGGGAGGGGACGCCCAGCCCCAGGCGACGGACGTGGCCCGGACCCGCATCACCCAGGCGCAGCTGCACAGGATCGCGGCCGCCTGCCGCAAGGCCGTGGAGATCACCGACGCGGACGCGGACCCCTGCGCCCGCGCCGTCCGGGAACAGTTCAGGCACGTCCGGCCCTGCGTCGCGGGTGCGCCGTGCATGAGGGTGCGACGGACGAAGGGCGGCAAGACGCGGGCCCCCGGCGAGATGCAGGGCCTCGTCGAGGCCAGTGCCTCTCCATGCGGTGGCGTGTGCCTGCGGATCGGCCTGCTGCACGAGGCCGACTTGGCCAAGGTCATCGAAGGCGCCTCGCCTGAGGAGACGGCGGGCTCACCTGGGGAGACGGCGGGATCGCCTGAGGAGACGGCGGGATCGCCGGAACCAGGTGACCATTCGGGGGAGCCGGAGGAGTCCTCACCCGCGAGCCCTGGCGGCGGGGGCGGGCACGGGAGCGACGGACCCGGCACGAGCACGAGTCCCTGACCCGATGGCGGGGGAGCCGGCCGGGGAGTCCGGGGAGTCCGGGGAGTCCGGGGAGTCCGGGGAAGGGCGGTCGGTCGAGAGGATCGTCGAGATCGCCGGGCGGGTGCTGGCGTCCACCGGCGTGCTCACGGCGATCCTGTACTACTTCGGCTACGTGCGCGAGCAGGCGCTGTTCGCCTATTTCGGCGTCGACCTCGGCACCGTCGGCTTCACCACCACCGACTACATCCTGCTGAGCGCGGGACCCGTGTTCTCTCCGCTGGCGTCGGTGATGGTCATCGGCGTGGGAGCACTCATCCTCCACCACCTGCTCCTGCACCTGATGCGCGATGCCTCCCACCGCCTGCGCGTGGTCGTGTGCGGGTGCCTCGCGGCCTTGGCGCTGGTCCTGCTCGCCATCGGCGCCGTCAGCCTGCACCGGCATGGCGACGACGCCCTGAGCGGGCCGTTCCTGTCGCCCGCCGCACTCGGCGCCGGAGCGCTGCTGCTGGAGTACGTCGCGGAGGCCGCGACGCGGTACGGGGTGGCGCGGGGCAGATGGTCGGAGCTGCTCGGATCCACCCGGGCCGTCCGGCGGCTGCTGCTCATCGCGCTCGCCCTGATCGCGGCGTTCTGGTCCACGGCCAACACGGCGCAGCGGCACGGTCTCGACGCCGCCCGCGCGATCGAGCTGTCGCTGCTGACCAGGCCGCAGGCCGTCGTGTACTCGCAGGACCGGCAGTTCATCAGTGGGCCCGGTGTCGGCGTTGTGCGGCTGAGCGGCGCGGACGCCGCGTTCGGCTACCGCTACAACGGCCTGCGCGCGCTCGCGCACGCGGGCGGCCGCTGGTTCCTGCTGCCGGCCGGATGGACCCACGGCAACGGGGCGACGGTGGTCCTGCTGCCCGACTCCGCGAAGAACGTCCGGGTCGATCTGGCGCCCTGAGCGGGAGCGGCCGTTGCGCGGCGGGTGTTTCTGAACTAATGTCTGGACACGTGTCCGGAAACCAGCAGCAGGCGACCGAGCCCACCCGCCGCCGCCTCACCGAGCGGCAGGCCGACACGGTGCGGCGGCTGACCGACGCCGCCGTGGCGGAGGTCGGCGAGTCCGGCTACGAGGGACTGACCGTCCGCAACGTGGCGCGCCGCGCCGGGGTCGCGCCCGCGACCGCCTACACCTACTTCGCCTCGAAGAACCACCTGATCACCGAGGTGTTCTGGCGGCGGCTCAGCGCCCTGCCGCCGGTGCGGGCGGACGGCGCGCTGCACGCGCGGGTGGAGGGGACGCTCCGGGAGATCGCGCTGCTGGTGTCGGACGAGCCGGAGCTGGCGGCGGCGTGCACCACCGCGCTGCTCGGCACCGACCCCGACGTCCGCGAACTGCGGATGCGGATCGGCTACGCGATCCGCGAGCGGCTCCGCGCGGCGCTGCGCGACCACGACGACCCGAAGATCCTCGGTGCGCTGGAGCTGGCCTACACCGGCGCGCTGGTGCACGCGGGCATGGGCTACACCTCCTACGCCCGCATGGCCGACCGGCTCGCCGAGATGGCGGAGCTCATCCTGCCCGAACCCCCCGAGTGAGGTGACGGCCGTGGACCCTGCTGCGCAGGTCTCCTACAGCCCGTTCGACTACGCCGTCCACGAAGACCCCTATCCCCTCTACGCGCGGCTCCGCGAGGAGGCGCCCCTGTACCGCAACGACGAGATCGGTTTCTGGGCGCTGTCCCGGCACGCCGACGTCTCGGCGGCCTTCCGCGACCACGCGACGTTCTCCAACTCCCACGGCGTCTCGGTGGAACCGAGCGCCTGGGGCCCGCAGGCCCACCGGACGATGTCGTTCCTGGCGCTCGACCCGCCGCGTCACACGCGGATGCGGGCGCTGGTGTCCAAGGGCTTCACGCCGCGGCGCGTGAAGGAACTGGGCGACGGCATCCTTGCGCTGACCAGGCGCCACCTGGAGCCCGCCCTGGAGAAGGGCGAGTTCGACTTCGTGTCCGACTTCGCCGGGCTGCTGCCCATGGACGTCATCTCCGAGATGATGGGCGTCCCCGAGGCCGACCGGGTGGAGGTGCGCAGGCTCGCCGACACGGTCGTGCACCGGGAAGAGGGGCTCAACGACGTCCCGCCCGCCGGGATGGACGCGGCGCTCACCCTCGTCGGCTACTACCAGGACATGGTGGCCCAGCGGCGCCGCCGGCCGTCGGACGATCTGACGTCCGCGCTGCTGGAGGCCGAGGTCGACGGCGACCGGCTGGACGACACCGAGATCATCGCGTTCCTGTTCCTGATGGTCGTCGCCGGGAACGAGACCACCACCAAGCTGCTCGCCAACGCCCTGTACTGGGGGGCGCGGAATCCGGACCAGGCCGCCAAGCCGCTCCGCGACCCGGCCCGCGTGGACGACTGGGTGGAGGAGACGCTCCGCTACGACACGTCCAGCCAGATGCTCGCCCGCAAAGTCGAGCGGGACGTCGAGATGCACGGGCGGCGGGTGCCCGCGGGCGACCGGATGCTGCTGCTCGCCGGGTCGGCCAACCGCGACCCGCGCGTCTTCGAGGAAGCCGACGCCTACGACCTCGACCGCGACACGTCGCAGCTCGTCAGCTTCGGCGGCGGACGGCACTTCTGCCTCGGCGCCAACCTCGCCCGGCTGGAGGCCCGCATCGCGCTGACGGAGCTGGTCCGGTGCGTCTCCTCCTTCGAGGTCGATCACGACGCCGCCGAACGGGTGCACTCGGTCAACGTCCGCGGGTTCGCATCGCTGCCCGTGCGCGTGGCCGTCCGAGGGCGGAGGGAGAGCTGATGCCCCGGTTCGACCCGCATCCCGAACGGCGCCCGGCCGTGGTGACGGGCGCCTCGTCCGGGATCGGCGCGGCGACGGCGACGGCGCTGGCCATGGCCGGGCACCCGGTCGCGCTCGGCGCGCGACGCCTCGAAAAGTGCGAGGAACTGGCCGCGACGATCCGGGCCGGCGGGGGAGAGGCGTTCGCGCACCCGCTGGACGTCGGCGACTCCGACTCCGTCAAGGCGTTCGCGGCGGCCGCCGCCGACGCGCTCGGCCCCATCGAGATCGTCGTCTCCGGCGCCGGGGACCTGTCCGCCGGACGCCTCCACGAACTCGACTCCGCCGAGTTCCTCGCGCAGGTGCAGGTCCACCTCGTCGGCGCGCATCGGCTCGTGTCGCACTTCGTCCCGCCGATGGTGGCGCGGCGGCGCGGCGACATCGTGTTCATCTCCTCCGACACCGTCCCCGCGCCCCGCTCGTGGACGGGCGCCTACGTCGCGGCCAAGAACGGCGTGGAGGGCATGGCGCGCACCATGCAGATGGAGCTGGAGGGGACGGGAGTCCGGGCGTCCATCGTCCGGCCCGGACCCACCGCGACCGGCATGGGCATGACCTGGGACGCGGAGACGACCGGCGCGGTCCTTGAGGACTGGGTGAAGTGGGGCCACGCCCGGCACCCGTACTTCCTGCGCCCGTCCGACGTCGCCGCCGCCGTCGCCGCGATCGTCGCGGCCCCGCGCGGCGCCCATCTCCGGCTCGTCGAAGTACAGCCCGAAGCACCGTTGGAGGAGTCGTGACCGCACTGGTGGAGCCGCGCGTCGTGTCGGGCGGGCCCGACCATCTGGAGGAGCTGCGCTCCGACCCGATCGGGCTGATGCGCCGGGTCCGGGACGAGTGCGGCGACGTCGGCGAGTTCCGGCTCGCCGGGCGGCGCGTCGTGCTGCTGTCCGGCGCGGAGGCCAACGAGTTCTTCTTCCGCGCCCCCGACGAGGAGCTGGACCAGGCCGAGGCGTACCCGTTCATGACGCCGATCTTCGGGGAGGGCGTGGTGTTCGACGCCACCCCCGAACAGCGCCGCGAGGCCCTGCACAACCAGGCGCTCAAGGGCTCGTTCCTGAAGGGGCACGCCGCGACGATCGCCGCCGAGGTCGACCGGATGGTGGCCGGCTGGGGCGACGACGGCGAGATCGACCTGCTCGACTTCTTCGCCGAGCTGACCATCTACACCTCGTCCGCGTGCCTGATCGGCCGCAAGTTCCGCGAGCAGCTCGACCGCCGGTTCGCCGACCTCTACCACGACCTCGAACGCGGCACCGACGCGCTCGCCTATGTCGACCCCTACGCCGACATCGAGAGCTTCCGGCGGCGCGACAAGGCACGGGCGGCGCTCGTCGCCCTCGTCCAGGAGATCATGGACGGCCGGCCCCCGACCCCGCCCAAGGAGGACCGCGACCTGCTCGACGTCCTGATGTCGATCAGGGACGCGGACGGGACGCTGAAGTTCGACGCCGACCAGGTCACCGGCATGTTCATCTCGATGATGTTCGCCGGGCACCACACCACGTCCGGCACCGCCGCCTGGACGCTGATCGAACTGCTCCGCCACCCCGGCGTGCTGGAGGGCGTCGTCCAGGAGCTGGACGAGCTGTACGCCGACGGCCGCGAGGTGTCGTTCCAGGCGCTGCGCGCCATCCCGAGGCTGGAGTCGGCGGTCAAGGAGGCGCTGCGGCTGCACCCGCCGCTGATCCTGCTGCTCCGGGTCGCGCAGTCCGACCAGGAGGTGCTCGGCCACCGGATCCCGGCCGGCACGATGGTCGGCTGCAGCCTCGCCGTCTCCAACCGGATCGAGTCCGACTTCCCCGACCCGGACGCCTTCCGCCCCGAGCGCTACGCCGCGCCCCGCGAGGAGGACCTGCTCAACCGGTGGACGTGGGTGCCGTTCGGCGCCGGCCGGCACCGCTGCGTCGGCGCCAACTTCGCGATGATGCAGCTCAAGGCCATCTTCTCGGTGCTGCTGCGGGACTGGGAGTTCGAGCTCGCGCAGCCGCCGGAGAGCTACCGCAACGACCACTCGAAGATGGTCGTCCAGCTCGCCCAGCCGTGCGCGGCCCGCTACCGCAGGAGGCGCCGGTGAGGATCGAGGCCGACCTGGACCTGTGCCAGGGACACGCCATGTGCGAGCTGGAGGCGCCCGGCGTCTTCGAGGTGCCGGGCAAAGGCAAGGTGCGGGTCCTCGACGCCGAGCCGCCCGAGGACACGCGCGCCGAGGTGACCGCCGCCGTCCGCTACTGCCCCACCCAGGCCCTGAGACTGCTGGAGACGTGATGCCGTCCTTCCCCCGAGAAGAACTCGACGCGATGGTGGAGCACTGGCTGGCCGAGAACCGCCGCTGCGAGGAGGCCGGCGACTGGCGCCCCCTCGCCGGCCTCTACACCGAGGACGCCACCTACGGCTGGAACATCGGCCCCGACCAGGACTTCATGGCCGTCGGCCGGGACGAGATCCGCGACCTCGCGCTCGGCTCGGAGATGGGCGGCCTGGACGGCTGGACGTACCCGTACCAGAGCATCCTCATCGACGAGCGCAAAGGCGAGGTCGTCGGATTCTGGAAGCAGGTCGCCGACGCCCGCCGTCCCGACGGGACGCCCTACGAGGTGCTCGGCATCGGCGGGTCCTGGTTCCGGTACGCGGGGAACCGGCGGTGGTCGTGGCAGCGCGACTGGTTCGACCTCGGCAACGTCACGTCGGTGTTCGTCGAGATGATGAAGGCGGACGTGCTGTCGGACGGGATGAGGCGGCGGCTGGAGCGGGCCGCGTCAGGGGAGCCGATCCCCGGCTACTACCCGCGCGGGGAGAGCTCCGTCCCCATCTGGTGATCAGATCTGCCCCTCCGGCTTCGCCGGGATCGTCGCCTTGATGGACGGGCCGAGCTCGATCAGCACGTCACCGGCGGGGTTGTACTTCGGCGGCACCGTCACCTCGACGTAGGCCTGCCGCCCGACCGCGGTGAAGGTGACCGGCCGGCCGGTGGGCTGCCCGAACCAGTCGATCCCGTTGATCGTCACCAGTTCCGACGTCGGCCGCAGCGCGGGGGGCCGGGGGACGCCGCAGCGCAGCGCGATCGCGGGCGACCCCCAGGCGGCCGTCAGCGGCGAGCTCGGGTCGGTGTCGCGGCGTTCCTTCCCGTGCACCTTCTCGGGCAGCCGCAGCCCCTGGCACAGCCGTTGCGTGGCCGCGTCCGGACTCGGCACGGGCACCTGCACCGCTCCGTCGCCGCACCCAGCCGCCAGCAGTGCCGCGCCGGCGAGGACGGCCGCGAGCCGCCTAGATGTGGACAATCGGGCAGGTGAGGGTCCGCGTGATGCCTTCGACCGCCTGGATCTGCGCGACGACGAGCTTGCCCAGCTCGTCCACATTGCGCGCCTCCGCTCGGACGATCACGTCGTAGGGTCCGGTGACGTCCTCCGCCAGAGTGACACCCGTTATGCCGGAGATGTGGGTTGCCACATCGGCCGCCTTGCCGACTTCGGTCTGGATGAGGATGTAGGCCTGCACCATCACGTCCTCCCCGGGCGGAGAATCAACCGTCGGACGGTTCACCGTATCGTGTTACGCGCCGCGGCGGGCGGCCGGGGTAGGGCGTGCCCGGTGAGACCGGTGGGAAACGCGTGAACACGGGGGAACCGCACGAATGGGGACGATCGGCGAGCTGGGCGAATTCGGGCTGATCGGGCGGCTGACGCGGCGGCTGCCGCAGGGCCCCGCGGTCCGGCTCGGACCCGGCGACGACGCCGCGGTGATCGCGGCGCCGGACGGGCGCGTCGTCGCCACGACCGACCTGCTCGTGGAGGGACGGCACTTCCGCCGCGACTGGTCCGGCCCCTACGACATCGGGCGCAAGGCCGCCGCGCAGAACCTCGCCGACGTCGTCGCGATGGGCGCCCGCCCCACGGCGCTGCTCGTCGGGTTCGCGGCCCCGCCGGGCACCGGCGTGGACTGGGCCGAGCGGCTCTACGACGGGCTCGCCGACGAGTGCCGCGCTGCGGGGGCGTCCGTCGCGGGCGGCGACGTCGTGGGCGCCCCCGAGGTCACCCTCGCGGTCACCGCCCTCGGCGATCTCGGCGGCGCCGCGCCGCTCACCCGCTCCGGGGCGCGGCCGGGGGACGTGGTGGCCGTCCGGGGCAGGCTCGGCTTCGCCGCCGCGGGACTCGCCCTCCTCGGCGCGGGACGGGACGAGCCGGCGGAGCTGGTCGCGGCGCACCGCCGCCCGCGGCCCCCCTACGCGGCCGGCGAGGAGGCGCGGGCGCACGGCGCCACCGCGCTGCTCGACGTGAGCGACGGGCTCGTCCAGGACCTCGGGCACATGGCCCGCGCGAGCGGCGTCCGGATCGACGTCGACTCCACGGCCGTGCCCGTCCCCGGAATCCTCGGCCCCGACGGGCTCCGGCACGCGCTCACCGGCGGCGAGGACCACGCGTTCGCCGCGACCTTCCCCTCGTCCGCCGCCCTGCCCTCGTCCTGGACGCGGATCGGCGACGTCGTGGAAGGGACCGGCGTCCGGGTGGACGGAGGGGAACCCCCGGCCGGCGCGTGGGACCATTTCCCGGCCTGAACGCCCTGGTACACGCTGCGCGTACAGCCGTGTGCGTTTACGCATCCGGTAGGCAGGTTTGGGACGGGTTTGGTATACATCCTGTGATCGAAGAGGAATGGGATGGGACGACACTCCAGGTTTGAGCAACCGGACGACGGACCCCAAACGGGCGCAGACGCGTCCCAGGGTCCGTACTACGGGGCTCCGGTCGACCCCTCCTACGAGATCTTCTCCGGGCCGACCGACGACCAGGTGTACGTGTCTCCGCACGAACAGGTCCGGTCGGGCCCGGCCCCCGTCGCGGAACGCCGCCGCGACGCGCCGGCCAGGCAGTACCCGTTCGAGCCTCTTCCCGGGGACTATCCCGGCGACTACCCGGGCGCCCCGTCCGAGACCCTCCCCGAGCAGCCGCGTGAACGGCCGCCCGATCCGCCCGACCCGCCGGAGCCCGCGAAGCCCTCCGACGCGTCCGGCGCGTCCGGCACGGGGGGCTGGTCGAAGTTCGTCTCGATGCTCCCCCTGCCGCTGCTGCCGATCGTCGCGCTCGTCATCGCGGTGGGAATCGTCTCCTACGCGCTGAGCACCCAGCAGATCTCCCTCAACTTCGCGGGCGGCTCGCCGAAGACCACGCAGACCGATCCGCGCGACAGCCAGGTCTCCCAGCGCGGCCCCGGCGAGCGGGCGAGCCGCGGCGCCGGGCGCCCCGACGGCCTCATCATCGCCTTCCGGGTCGCCTCCCGGACGCCCGGCGGTTTCAAGGCCACCGCCACCATCGCCAACAAGGGACGGCAGCCCGTCACCAGATGGGCGCTCGCCTTCAAGCTCCCGAGCGCCTCGGTCACCGCCGTCCAGGGCGCCACCGTCGTCCGGACCGGCGAGCTCGCGTTCGTCCGCGGCGGCTCCGGTATCGCGCCCGGCGGCACCGTGCGGATCGTGTTCGCGGCGCGCGGCACCGCGTCCCGGCCGTCCAGCTGCGTGCTGAACAAGCTGCCCTGCGCCCTCGTCTGAGATCGCCGCGCTTCCCGGACCGCCATAAAGTGGGCGGTATGACGCGCACTCCCGTGGCCCCGCCCCTCGTGCTCACCATCGCGGGCTCCGACTCCGGCGGCGGCGCCGGAATCCAGGCGGACCTGAAGACGATGCTCGCCCTCGGCGTCCACGGTATGAGCGTCATCGCCGCCGTCACGGCGCAGAACTCCCTCGGCGTCCAGGGCTACTGGGAGCTGCCGCCCGAGGCCGTCCGCGCGCAGCTCGACTCGGTGCTGTCCGACATCGGCGTGCACGCGATCAAGACGGGCATGCTCGCGTCCACCGTGCTGGTCGAGACCGTCGCCGAGGCCCTCGCCGCGTCGGACGCGCCCGCCGTCGTCGACCCGGTGGGCGTGTCCAAGCACGGCGACTCGCTGCTCGCCCCCGAGGCCGTGGACGCCGTCCGGTCCGTGCTGCTGCCGGCCGCGACCGTCGTCACGCCCAACCTGTACGAGGTCGAGCAGCTCACCGGCGTGAAGGTGGTAGACGAGGCGGGCTTGCGCGAGGCCGCCGAGGCCGTCAGGGCGCTCGGCCCCGCGTGGGTGCTGATCAAGGGCGGGCACCTGCCGGGGGAGCCCGCCGACCTGCTGTTCGACGGGGAGCGCGAGCACCGGTTCACCGCGCCGCGGTACGACAACCGGCACACCCACGGGACGGGCTGCACGCTCGCGTCCGCCATCGCGTCCCACCTTGCGCTCGGCGAGGACGTCCCGGCGGCCGTGGCGAAGGCCAAGGAGTACGTGACGGGCGCGATCGCAGCGGGCTTCCCACTCGGCGCCGGCATAGGCCCCGTGGACCACGCCTGGCGCCACCGCCCCTAACCTCCCAACCCCCGCAAGGTGGGCCGGGTCAGCCATGAGCCGGATCAGCCGCGGGTCAGGCCAGCCCCGGGCTCGGGCAAGCCGTGGCGCGGGTGAGGCGCGGGCGCGGGCAAGGCGGGGGCCGGGTGAGCCGCGGGCCGGGTGAAGTCGCGGGCCGGGTAAGTCAAAAGGCCGGTTCACCGGGTGAGTTCGGTGAACCGGCCGAAGCCTTGGGAGCGGGCGTGCCGTCTCTGGAGGGACTACCTCCCAGGCCGGGGCCGCGCTCCGCCGCGGGCGCCGCTCAGACGGTCGGCTTGACGACCTTGCCGGCCTTGATGCAGGACGTGCAGGCGTTGATCCGCTTGGTGCTGCCGTTCACGACGGCGCGCACGCGCTGGATGTTGGGGTTCCAGCGGCGCGGGGTGCGGCGGTGCGAGTGGGAGACGCGCATGCCGAAACCGGGTCCCTTGCCGCAGACGTCGCAGACGGAAGCCACGGGAAACTCCAAGTGGTGTCGATGCTCTGACCGGAGCGCCGCCCCGTGCCGCCGCGGGCGGGCCGGGCATCATGGGCGCTCACCGATGAACGCCTCGGACGAGGCGCATGGATCAGAGTAGCCGACAGCCCGTCGGCTAGGCGAATCGGACGGCGTCCCGGGTACAGGCGGCGTTCCGGGCACGGCGTGCGAAGCTTTGCGCGGGGAGAGGAGCGCTGTGGGCCAGGTTCTCGACGACGGTGCGGTGCGGCGGTGGTGCCGGCTCGCGGCGGACGCGCTCGGCCGTACCAGGGCCGAGATCGACGCCCTCAACGTGTTCCCCGTCCCGGACGGCGATACCGGCACCAACCTGCATCTGACCGTGATCGCGGCGGCGGACGCCCTCGACGGGACGCCGGAGGGCGGCGCGGCGGCCTGGCGGGCGCTCGCGCAGGGGGCGCTGCTCGGGGCGCGGGGCAATTCCGGCGTGATCCTCAGCCAGGTGTTCCGCGGGCTCGCGGACACGCTCGGGCCCCTGGAGGCGCCGCCGGACGGCGCGGCCTTCGCGGCGGCGCTGGGGCACGCGTCCGGGCTGGCGCGCGGTGCCGTCGAGCATCCCGTCGAGGGGACGATCCTGAGCGTCCTCGCGGAGGCCGCCGCGGCCTGCGCGGCGGCGGCCGAGCCCGCCGGGGCGGCGGCCGACCTCGCCGCGGCGGCGCGGGCCGCCGCCGGAGGGGCCCGGCGGGCGCTCCGCCGCACCACCGGCCAGTTGGACGTCCTCGCCCGCAGCGGCGTGGTGGACGCGGGCGCCGCCGGGCTCTGCGTGGTGCTCGACGCCCTCGTCGCCGTGATCACCGAGGAGTTCCCAGAGCGCTACGAGATCCCGGCCCGCGTCGCGGGGACGCCCGCGCCCGTGGAGGAGCGGCCCGAGCCGCAGGGCCCGGGCTACGAGGTCATGTACCTGCTGGACGCGCCCGACGACGCCGTCCACGCCCTGAGGGAGAGGCTCGACGGCCTTGGTGACTCGCTCGTCGTGGTGGGCGGCGACGGGCTGTGGAACGTCCACGTCCATGTGGACGACGCCGGGGCGGCGATCGAGGCGGGCATGGCCGCCGGGCGGCCGCACCGGATCCGCGTCACCTACCTGCACGCGGCCGGCGGCGAGCCGCACGCGGCGCACACCGGCCGCGCGGTGATCGCCGTCACCGCCGCCGACGGGCTGGCCGCGCTGTTCGAGGAGTGCGGTGCGCGGGTCGTCCGGCGCGAGCCCGGCACGGTGCCGCCGCTCGCCGTGCTGGCGGAGGCGATCCTCGCCGCGGGGGACGAGGTGGCCGTCCTGCCGAACGAACCCGAGGTCCTGTCGCTCGCCGAGGCCGCCGCAGAGCGCGCGCGGGACGGCGGGGCGCGGATCGCGGTGGTGCCGACGAAGGCGTCCGTCCAGGGCATGGCGGCGCTCGCGGTGCACGATCCGCTGCGCCGTTTCGCCGAGGACGTCATCGAGATGACCCGCGCCGCCGGCGCCACCCGCTTCGGCCACCTGGAGGTCGCCGCGCAGGAGGCGGTGACGAGCGTGGGCCTGTGCCAGCCGGGGGACGTCCTCGGGCTCATCGAGGGCGACGTCGCGACGATCGGCGCGGACATCGCGGACGTGGCCCGGAACGTCCTCGGCCGGATGCTCTCCGGCGGCGGCGAGCTGGTCACGCTGATCGCGGGCCGGCACGCGCCGCCCGGCCTCACCGGCGACCTCGAAGCGCATCTGCGGCGCGTGCGTCCCGACGTGGAGGTCGGCGTGTACGACGGAGGACAGGAGCGTTTCCCGCTGCTCATCGGCGTCGAGTGATTCCCGTCGCCCCCATGGGCTAGAAAGGACTGCGTGGCGAATCTCGACGAACCGTTGCGCAAGGCCCTGGGCGACAAGACGGCCAACGCCCTGACCAAGGGCCTCGACCTGCACACGGTCGGCGACCTGCTGCACCACTACCCGCGCCGCTACGCCCACCGCGGCGAGCTGACCCAGCTCAGCGGCCTGCAGGACGGCGAGCACGTCACGGTCATGGCGGAGGTCGTCAAGGTGCAGGGCCGCACCCTGACCCGCAACCCCGGCTACGTCCTGGAGATCACCGTCACCGACGGGACCGGCGAGCTGAAGCTCAGCTTCTTCGGCCGCAAGGGCTCCTACCGGGCCGAGAAGGAACTGTCGCCCGGCACCCGCGGGCTGTTCGCCGGGAAGATCAGTACCTACCGGCCCCGCAGCGGCAGGGCCGTGCGGCAGCTCGCGCATCCGCAGTACAAGGTCGTCCACGAGAAGGGCGCCGAGGCGGCCGCGCAGGAGTGGGCGGACGAGATCATCCCGATCTACCCGTCCACCAAGGCGCTGCCCATCGAGGCGATCAGCATGTCCGTCGGCACCGTCCTCGACCATCTGGACCTGCCCGCCGACCCGATGCCCGAGGCCCTGCTCCAGCGGCGCGACCTGATCGGCCTGCGCGAGGCGTACGAAGGCATCCACCGCCCCCGGACATGGGACGAACTGGGCCGCGCCAAGGCCCGCCTCAAATGGGACGAGGCGTTCGTCGTCCAGATCGCCCTGGCCCAGCGCCGCGTCGCCGCCGCCGCGCTCCCGGCCAGACCGCGCCCCCCGTCCTTCGGCGGCCTCCAGGCGGAGTTCGACGCCCGCCTGCCGTTCGAGCTCACCAAGGGCCAGCGCGAGGTGGGCGACGAGATCGCCGCCGACCTCGCCAAGGAACACCCCATGCACCGCCTCCTCCAGGGCGACGTCGGATCCGGCAAGACGGTGGTCGCGTTGCGGGCCATGTTGCAGGTGGTGGACGGGGGCGGGCAGGCGGCGCTGCTGGCGCCCACCGAGGTTCTGGCGCAGCAGCACTACCGGTCCATCAGCGAAATGCTCGGCGACCTGGCTCAGGCGGGGCAGCTCGGCGGTGCCGAGAACGCCACGCGTGTCGCACTGCTGACCGGGTCGCTGGGGGCGAAGGCGCGCAAGGAGGCGTTGCTGGACGCGGCATCCGGTGCCGCCGGGATCGTCGTCGGCACCCATGCGCTGCTCCAGGAGACCGTCCAGTTCGCCGACCTCGGGCTCGTCGTCGTGGACGAGCAGCACCGTTTCGGCGTGGAGCAGCGCGACGCCTTGCGCGAGAAGACCGGTGGCGGCCGTCCGCACGTTCTCGTCATGACGGCGACGCCGATCCCGCGCACCGTGGCGATGACCGTGTTCGGCGACCTGGAGACCTCGGTGCTCGGGCAGCTTCCGGCCGGACGCTCGGAGATCCGGACCCATGTCGTCCCGCCCGAGAAGCCCGCGTTCCTCGCGCGCACCTGGGAACGGATCAAGGAGGAGGCGGCGAACGGGCGGCAGATCTACATCGTCTGCCCGCGCATCGGCGAGCAGGAGGGCGACGAGGGCGACGGGGGCGACACCGTCGAGGCGGACGAGGGCGAACGCCGCTCGCCGCTCGGGATCATGGAGGTGCTGCCGAAGCTGGAGGAGCTCCTCGCCGGGCTGCGCATCGGCGTCCTGCACGGCAAGCTGCACCCGGACGAGAAGGACTCGGTGATGCGCCGCTTCACCGCCCGGGACTTGGACGTCCTGCTCGCCACCACGGTCATCGAGGTCGGCGTGGACGTCCCCAACGCCACCGTCATGGTGATCATGGACGCGGACCGGTTCGGCGTCTCCCAGCTCCACCAGCTGCGCGGGCGCGTCGGGCGCGGCTCCCTGCACGGCCTCTGCCTGCTCGTCACCGACGCCGCGCCGGGAAGCAGGTCACGCGAGCGGCTCGACGCGGTCGGCTCCACCACCGACGGGTTCAAGCTGTCGCGCCTGGACCTGGAGCAGCGCCGCGAGGGCGACGTCCTCGGCGCCGCGCAGGCCGGCCGCGCGTCCAGCCTGCGGCTGCTCACCCTCCAGCGGGACGAGGACGTGATCCGCGACGCCCGCGAGGAGGCGACGTCGCTGGTCGACGCCGACCCCGACCTGGCGGACCACCCGGGCCTCGCCACCGTCCTGTCCTCGCTCCTGGACGAGGACCGCGCCGGCTTCCTGGAGAAGACCTAAGCTCCAGACATTCTCTACTTATTAAGTTGACATTACCTTCCTGGGCGGGTCACGATGAACACGTGACCCCGAGTCAGGCCCTGATCGCGCGCCTGCACGTCGACCTCCGGCGGCAGGCCAGCGCCCTGTGTTCCCGTCGCTGAACCCACGCGCACAAGAATCCGACGGACATCGGGAGCAGGCATGACTCACATCGACACCATCCGGCTGGACGACGTGGAGGAGTTCCTCCGCGATCCTGAGCCCGCGACGCGCACGGCCGCGCTCGCGGTGCTCACACGGGCCGCCCGGGCGGGGGAAGCGCCGAGTGGCACCGGCGACACCCTCGCCTGGGCGCTCGCCGACGACCACGAGGACGTCCGCCGGGCCGCCGCCGACGCGCTGCGCGCCCTGCCCGAGCTGTACTTCGGCGACGACGGCGTGGACGCGCTGCTCCTCGCCGCCGCCCGCGGCCGTGACGCCACCGTCCGCCGGGCCGCCGCCGACCTCATCGAGGTCCTGGCCAAGGGGACCGCCGAACTGTACGCACACGGCCTCCAGGACGACGAGCCGCACGTCAGGATCCAGGCGGTCCTCGGCCTGGTCGCCCTGCGCGAGGCGGCCCGCGTCGCCGAGGCGGCCGACGACCCGTCCCGCGAGGTCCGCGTCGCCGTCGCCGAGGGCCTCGGCCGGCTGGCCCGTCCCGCCGGGCTGCCGGCCCTGGAACATCTCCTCGCCGACCACGACCTGATCGTCCGCCTGGCCGCCCTGGACGCCGCCGCCGAACTCGGTCTCCCCGAGCCCCTCGCGGGGCGGGTCGTCACCGCGACGGCCCACGCGAACTGGCAGGTCCGCCGCCGGGCCGTCCTGGCCCTGGCCAAGTCCCGTCCCGAGGTCGCCGTCCGGCCGCTGATCAAGGCCCTGGGCGACCGCACGGTGGACGTCCGCCGGGCCGCCGTCCAGGCCCTCGAACAGTGGGCCGCCGACCACCCCGAGGTGGTGGCGGCCCTCACCGAGACCCTCGCCGACCCGGACCCCGGCGTGAGAACCCAGGCCCGCTGGTCCCTCGCCTGACCAGCGAACGGCCAGGCGGGCCGCCGACCCGGCGCGGTGTCGGCGGTCCGCCTCTGCCGGGAGCGCTACCTCAGGGCCTCTGTGCAGTTCCGTGTGTTGACCTCGGGCTTACTCAGAACACATGGTTGATCACGCACGTCTAACCTGTACAGGATGGCAAGTGGCCATCCGGGGCCGTGCGGGTAGATCTCCCGTGGCGGGGCCGGATGCGACGGAGGAGCTCCCATGGCGGTCGTTGGTCCTTTGGTGTCCGGCGACCCGGCCAGGCTCGGGCGGTACGAACTCGTCGGGCGGCTCGGGGAGGGCGGGCAGAGCGTCGTCTACCTGGGACGGCGGGAGGACGGCGGGCAGGCGGCGGTGAAGCTGCTGCGCGACCAGCTCAGCCGCAGCCCCGAGTGGCGGGCGCGGTTCGAGCGCGAGATGCGGATGATCGGGCGGGTCGCCGGGTTCTGCACGGCGCAGGTCGTGGAGGCCGACATCTCGGGCGATCTTCCGTACGTGGTGAGCGAGTACATCCCCGGGCCGTCGCTCAGCGGACTGGTGAACCAGCGGGGACCGCGCACCGGGACCGACCTCGACCGGCTGGCGGTCGGGACCGTGACGGCGCTGGCGGCGATCCACCGGGCGGGGATCCTGCACCGCGACTTCAAGCCGTCCAACGTGCTGATGGGGCCGGACGGCCCGCGTGTCATCGACTTCGGCATCGCGCGGGTGATCGGCGCGGCGTCGGCGAAGGGCAGCGGGGTCGTCGGGACACCGTCGTACATGGCGCCCGAGCAGGTCACCAACGCCGAGCTCGGCACCGGCGTGGACCTGTTCACGTGGGCCGCGACGATGCTGTTCGCGGCGACGGGACGGCACCCGTTCGGCAACGACACGATCTCCGCGGTGTTCAACCGGATCCTCCACTACGAGCCGGACCTGTCGCCGCTGCCCGACTCGCTGCGCGGCGCCGTCGCGTCCTGCCTGGCGAAGGATCCGGCGACGCGGCCCGAGGCGCAGCAGGTGCTGCTCAACCTGCTCGGCGGGCAGGACGTCCCCGACGACGACGGGCCGCTCAGCACCGGCGCCCATTTCGCCGGGGACGCGCGGGCGCCCAGCGCGCCGCCGACCGTGGGCCGTTCCGGGCATCTGGCCGGAACGGGTTCGGGTGGGACGTACCAGGCGCCGCCGCCGCACACCGTCCCGCCGGCGCGGCGCCGGCGGCGCGGGCTCGGCATCGCCGCCGCCATCGTGGCCCCGCTCGTCGCGCTCGCCGCCGGAGGGACGGCGTGGGCGCTGATGTCGAGCGGCTCGGGGGACGAGCGCGCGGAGGCCGACGTCGGCGCGGCCGCCCCGCCCGCCGCGGAGGCCGCTGCCGTCGCGCCGGCCGCGGAGGCGATCAAGACGGTGCTCAGCTTCGACCATGCGGCGTTCGACAAGAACGTGGCCTCGGCGCACAAGGTGTCCACCCCCCGCTACGGCGCCGACTACGACCGCCAGCTCGCGACCCGCGACTACCGCAAGGAGCTCACGTCCAAGAAGGGCTCGGTCGCCACGGAGGTGCTCGATTCTGCGGTCGTGTCCGCCGCGTCCGGCAAGGTCACCGTGCTGTCGTACGTCAGGCGGACGGTCCGCGCCGAGAACGCCGATCCGACCCGGCTCCAGGACCCGATGCGCGCGACCATGGTCAAGCAGGGGAACGGGTGGCTGCTCGACAGCCTGTACTCGCTGAAGGCCGGTTCGCCGCGCGCCGACATGTCGGGCGCCACCTGGCCGGGCGCGCCGGCCCGCGAGGCGATCGACGCCGTGTCCCGCGACCCGGCGGTCGCGCGGGGGACGCCGCTTGAGGTCGGCCTGCGCGGGTCGGGTGACCGGCTCACCGCGCTGGCCCTGGTCGGCGAGTGCGAGGGCGGCTGCACCGACAACGACAAGATCGAGGTTCGCCGTCTCCAGCTTCGGCACGCGGGCGGCGCGTGGAAGGTCGCCGGGTCCGAGGTGCTCTGAACGCCGAAGGAGCGCCTCCCGTCCGGGAGACGCCCCTTCGGCGGGGGTTGCTCAGGACTCGCGGGCGTGCCGCCTGCGGGTCGCGGCCACCGCGGCGCTGCCCGCGGCGATGGCGGTGAGCCCGAGCGCCGCCAGCGGCAGCGCGTCGGTGCCGGTGAAGGGCAGCTCCTTCGGCGGGGTGAACTCCCCGCCGGCCGTGGCGCCGGGGCCGAGCGACTTCCCGGACGGGAGCTCCGGCAGCAGCGGAGACGACGGCAGCGACGGTGGCGCGGGCGAGGGCCCGCCGGGAGGCGTCGGCCCACCGGGGGGCGTCGGGCCACCCGGAGGCACCGGGGGTGTCGGCGGCGTGGGCGGGGTCGGCGGCGTCGGAGGAGTCGGCGGGGCCGGCGCCTCGCAGCTCGCGCCGACGCAGGCGCCCGCCGTCAGGTGCGCCGAGATCGGTGCGCCGCCTGCCGGGGTCACCGAGGCGCCCAGCTCGGTCCGCGCGCTGAGCAGTTGTCGGCTCGCCGACACCGTGGCGCCGGTCTTGACCTGGACTCCCGCACCGCCCTGCGGCGTGTTCAGACCGGCGCCGAGATCGAGCCCGGCGGCGGCGGTCCTGGTTTTCTCGTCGTACTTCAGCGTGGCGCCGAGATGAAGATCGACCGTCGGCCGGGAGCTCGTGGCGGCGGCCTTTTTGACAGTCGTCGTCTTCTTTGTTGCTGCTTTTCGGGTTTTCGCCTTTTTGAGAGTTTTAGTCGATTTCGGGGTGACCGTTTTCCTGGGGGTCGCCGTCTTCTGCGCCGTCAGCGTGCGCACCGCGTCTCCGAGTGGATGCGCAGCGTGCCTGGCAGGGGGCCGTGAGGTGTCGGCGTGGGAAACGCCGCCCATGGCGGCAATGCCGAGAACCGTCGCTCCGGCCGTAACCGCCAGTCTCCTTCCGTGATGCACGGGTACTCCTGGGTTACTGGGTTGCACAACCTGCGAGCACGTTTACACGTCAAGTAGTCGATGTGAACAGCGTTCGGGCCATTTAGGTAGAGGTTCACAAACGACGGCGGCGCCGGTTGTGCATGATTCGCGCCCGATGCGCGAAAACCGGAGGAGGCCCTCGATACTGGGGGAGTGAGCAGGGTCATCGCGGGCAGCGCGGGAGGACGGCGGCTGGCCGTCCCGCCCGGACGGGACACCAGGCCGACCAGCGACCGCGCCAGGGAGGGCCTCTTCTCGACGGTGCTGGCATTGCTCGGGCCCCTGGACGGGCTGCGGGTCGCCGACCTGTACGCGGGATCGGGCGCCGTCGGCCTCGAAGCGCTCTCCCGCGGCGCCGGCCACGCGCTGCTGGTCGAGTCGCATCCGCGCGCCATGAAGGTGATCCGGCAGAACGCCGGGGCGCTCGGGCTGCCCGGCGCCGTCCCGTGCGCGGACAAGGTCGAGCGGCTCGTGCGGCGGAAGCCCGACGAACCGTACGACCTGATCTTCGCCGATCCGCCGTACGCGCTGGCGGACGCATCCGTCACCGCGTTGCTGGAAGACTTGCGCGACCACGGCTGGGCCGCCCCGGACGCGCTGGTCGTCGTGGAACGCTCCGCCCGCGGCCAGGCGTTGATCTGGCCGGAAGGCTACGAAGCCGAACGGGACCGGCGGTACGGAGAGGCGGTGTTCTGGTACGGCCGCGCCGCCGGCCGTTGACAGGACCGGAGTTCGGGTACGGGCATGCGCATGAAGCCCGGGATGGATCGCGCGCTGGGAGGCGCCTGGGCCATCACCTTGGTGATGTCCATAGCCCTCCTCGTGAACATCACCTACGTCCAGGGCTTCAAGGCGCAGTCTCTCCGGGACGACTCCCTCAACGCCCGCCAGTTCGAGAACCGCTTCAAGATCGACCGGGGTCCCATCGTCGCGGACGGCGAACGGCTCGCCTGGTCGGAGAAGACCGGCGACGATCGTTACCAGCGCCACTACCAGGACGGCCCCGCCTTCGCCCCCGTCACCGGGTACTTCTCCGTGTTCTCCCAGACCGGCCTGGAAGACGCCGAGAACCACTTCCTCGACGGGACCGACCCCCGGCTCAAGGCCACCAGCATCGTCGACAAGCTCATCGGCAACCCCGTCCCGGGCGGGACGGTCGAGGCCACCGTCGACGTCAATGCGCAGCGTGTCGCCTACGACGCGCTGACGTCCAGTGGTTCCCGTCGCGCGGCGGCCGTGGTGCTGGACGCCAAGACCGGCGCGATCCTCGTGATGGCGTCCACCCCGTCCTTCGACCCGAACGAGGTGTCGTCGCTCGACCGGGAGGAGGCCACGACCGCGTTCGACCGGCTCGGCGACCAGCCGCTCAAGCCGCTGCTCAACAAGGCCGCCTACGAGCTGTTCCCGCCCGGCTCCACGTTCAAGACCGTGGTCGCGGCGTCGGCGCTCAAAGCCGACGCGAGCGAGGACACGCTGGTCCGGGCCGGACGCTCCTACACCCCGCCGGACGCCGGGCAGTCGATCAGCAACGACGCGGGCGACATCGGCGGCTCCTGCGACCTGAGCCAGATCCCGCTCATTGAGGCGTTCGCGCAGTCCTGCAACACCACGTTCGCCTACATGGGCGCAGAGGCGCCCGGCAACGACGCCGTCCGCGCTGAGGCGGGAAAGTTCGGGTTCGGCGACGGGATCGAGTTCGCGGACGGCCTGACCAGCGCCCCCAGCTCCTTCCCGGAGACCGGCCAGGCGTCGCTCAGCGCGCTCGGCTCCATCGGGCAGGGCAGCACGGTCGCCTCGCCGCTGCAGATGGCGATGGTCGCCGCCGGGGTCCTCAACGACGGCGAGGTCATGCGGCCCCATCTCGTCGACAAGCTGCGTGCTCCGGACGGCGTGACGGTCGACACCATCTCGCCGCAGCGGATGTCGAGCGCGCTCACCTCCGGCCAGGCGCAGCAGATGCGGGACATGATGGAGGCCGTCGTCGAGCGGGGCACCGGCGAGTCGCTGCAGGGGACGTCCATCCTCGGCGGCAAGACCGGGACCGCCGACATCGAGGGCGCCTCCTACAACGACCGCTGGTTCATCGGCTTCGGCCCGCGCAGCGACCCGCGGTACGCCGTCGCGGTGCTGACCGAGGCGCCCGGATACGGCATCGAGTCCGGGCCCATCGCGGCGCGGATCGTCGACGCGCTGCCGGGCTGAGGACGGCCCGGCGAGCCCGGTGGAAACCGTCCCGAATGCGATTTGGTACGTTCACGCCGCAGGTCAGAAACCGGGACCGAAGGGGTTCGCGTCGTGCGCCGTGTCGTCTGTCCGGGATCGTTCGACCCCGTCACCAACGGGCATCTCGACATCATCAGCCGCGCCTCCCGTCTGTACGACGAGGTGGTCGTCGCGGTGCTGATCAACAAGAACAAGAAGAGCCTGTTCACCGTGGACGAGCGGGCCGACATGATCACCGAGGTCACCCGGGAGTACGGCAACGTCTCGGTGGACACCTTCTACGGGCTCACCGTCGAATACTGCAGGGAACAGGACATCCCGGTGATCGTCCGGGGCCTGCGGGCGGTCAGCGACTACGAGTACGAGCTGCAGATGGCGCAGATGAACCACCGGATCGCCGGCGTGGAGACGCTGTTCATGGCGACGAACCCCGAATACGCGTTCCTGTCGTCCAGCCTCATGAAAGAGGTCGTGAAGTTCGGCGGGGACATCTCCGGGCTCGTCCCCGACAGCGTCCACGAGCGGCTGGTGGACCGGCTCCAGAAGTCCGGTTGACGGACCGGTCGTGAGCCCGGCCCTGGCAGGCGGGGCGCGAGTTGGGTCATCGGCCCGGGTTCGGTACTCTGGGACATCGGCCATCACAGGCGGCCGCAGTTCACCATGCCGCACGAAAGCAGGAATCCGCTGACACGCCACGACTCCAGTGCCCCTCTCAAGCTCGACACGCGGGCTCTGGGCAGGCAACCCGGGTCGTCGCGGGAGGAGCACCTGTCCGTGCCGGCACCGGAGGATTTCGGCGCCCGGCTGGTGGGCGTCCCCGAGGGCGCCGCGATCGAGCTGGACCTCCGGCTCGAAGCGGTCCTGGAGGGGGTGCTCGTCACCGGCACGGCGACGGTCCCCCTGGAGGGGGAGTGCTCCCGCTGCCTCGATCCGATCGCCTCGACCTTCGAGGCGGACTTCCAGGAGCTGTTCGTCTACGACGACACCCGCTCGGGCGGGAACGCCGACGACGACGAGCTCCGCCTCGAGGGCGACCTCATCGACCTCGAACCGGTCCTGCGGGACGCGGTGGTGCTCGCGCTGCCGCTGTCCCCGCTGTGCCGGGAAGACTGCCCGGGCCTGTGCCCGGACTGCGGTGCACGGCTGGCGGACGCCGGGCCGGGGCACCACCACGACATCGCCGATCCCCGATGGGCGGCGTTGCGGGACCTCGCCGGCGACATGGCGGCGGCGAACCCCGACCGGGGGAACGGGAGCTCCGGCTCCCGTGGTTCATTCGACCGACGAGAAGGAAAGCAGGAGGGCTGAGGTGGCCGTCCCGAAGCGGAAGAAGTCGCGCAGCAACACGCGGCACCGGCGTTCGCAGTGGAAGACCGCGGCGCCGAACCTGGTCGAGTGCCCGACGTGCCGCGACCACAAGCTGCCGCACACCGCGTGCGCGACGTGCGGAACCTACGACCGGCGGCAGGTCATCGCCCCGTCGGCCTGAGACTTCTCGCATCCTGGGGGGCGGATCCGCGCGTACGGCGCGAGCCGCCCCTCATGGTGCGGAAGGGCAAGCACCCCCGACCACCCGGCGCGTCCCGTCGGCGTGGTGACCGGCGCGGAGACTGCGCCCGGAGCCGTGGTGCACGCCGGGACGATCCGACCGGCGCGCACCTCGTCTTCGCGGACCCTCCCCGCCGAGCGTCCTCGCCGCACCGGCCTCCCCGGCCGCGCGCCACAGACGCGACCGCGCCATGCGCGGCGCACGGCCTGCGAGGAGGGCCTGTGAGCGCCAAGAAATCCGAACCCGCGCCGGACCGCGCGGAACTGACCGCCGCGCTCGGCGTGGACGTCGGCGACGAACTGCTCGAACGCGCCCTGACACACCGTTCGTACGCGTACGAGAACGGCGGCCTGCCCACCAACGAGCGCCTGGAGTTCCTCGGCGACTCGGTGCTCGGGCTCGTCGTCACCGACACCCTGTTCCGGAGCCACCCCGACCTGCCCGAGGGGCAGCTGGCCAAGCTGCGCGCCGCCGTGGTCAACATGCGCGCCCTCGCCGGCGTCTCCCGCGGCCTCGGCGTCGGCGCGCACATCCGGCTCGGCCGCGGCGAGGAGGGCACCGGCGGCCGGGACAAGGCCTCGATCCTCGCCGACACGCTGGAGGCGCTGATCGGCGCCGTCTACCTGGACCGCGGCCTGGACGAGGCGTCCGCCCTCGTGCACCGGCTCTTCGACGGGCTGATCACCCGGTCGGCGGCCCTCGGCGCCGGCCTGGACTGGAAGACCTCGCTGCAGGAGCTCACCGCCGTGGAGGAACTCGGCGTCCCCGAGTACCACGTCGCCGAGAGCGGCCCCGACCACCAGAAGACGTTCCGCGCGTCCGTGCGGGTCGGCGGGAAGACCTACGGGTCGGGCGAGGGCCGCAGCAAGAAGGAGGCCGAGCAGCACGCCGCCGAGGCGGCCTGGAACGCCATCCGGGAGATCGTCGTCCAGCGCCAGGCCGAGGCGCAGGGCGAGCAGGCCGCACAGGACGGGCAGGCGAAGCGGAAGGCCCGCGAGGCGGGGCAGGCGGCCCAGGCCGGTGCCTGAGCTCCCCGAGGTCGAGGTCGTCCGCCGCGGCCTGGAGCGCTGGACGACCGGCCGCACCGTCGCCTCGGCCGAGGTGCTGCATCCGCGGTCGGTGCGCCGGCACGAGGCGGGCTCCGCCGACTTCGCCGGGCGGCTCGCCGGCCGCACCATGCTGGCCCCCCGCCGCCGCGGCAAGTACATGTGGATCCCCCTCCGGGGCGGAGCGGACGACCCTCCCGGGGAGGCGGTGCTCGCGCATCTCGGGATGAGCGGGCAGCTGCTCGTGGGCGAACCCGGCCGGGAACGCGAGAAGCACCTGCGCGTCCGGGTCGAGTTCGACGACGGCGGCCACGACCTGCGGTTCGTCGACCAGCGGACGTTCGGGCACCTCATGGTCGCCGACCTCGTCCCCGACGCGTTCGACGGGCGGGCGCTCGTCCCCGAGCCGATCGTGCACATCGCCGCCGACCCGCTGGAGGACGCCTTCGACGCGGAGGCGTTCTTCCGCGCCCTGCGCCGCCGCAAGACCGGGATCAAGCGGGCCCTCCTCGACCAGTCGCTGATCAGCGGGGTCGGCAACATCTACGCCGACGAGGCGCTGTGGCGGGCCAGGCTGCACTGGGCGCGGCCGACCGAGACGATGACCCGGGCGGAGGCCGCGCGCGTCCTGGAGGCCGCGCGGGAGGTCATGGGGGCCGCCCTGGCGGTCGGCGGCACGTCCTTCGACAGCCTGTACGTCAACGTGAACGGCGAGAGCGGCTACTTCGAGCGGTCCCTGGACGCCTACGGGCGGCGGGACGAGCCCTGCCGCCGCTGCGGCTCGCCGATCCGCCGCGACGAGTTCATGAACCGCTCGTCCTACACCTGCCCGGTGTGCCAGCCGCGCCCCCGGCGGGCACGGTACTAGGGTGCCGGGACCGAGGGGGGACGTGATGGACGAGGACGACGAGATCGTGCGGCTCACCGCATGGGTGCGCGGACGCGTCCAGGGCGTCGGATTCCGCTGGTGGGTGCGGGCCCGGGCGCTCGAACTCGGCCTGGCCGGCAGCGCGACGAACCTGAGCGACGGGCGCGTCGAGGTCGTGGCGGAGGGGCCGCGCGGCAGGTGCAGGCGCCTCCTGGAGCTGCTGGACGGCGACGCTCCCGCCGGGCTCCCCGGGCGTCCCGGCAAGGTCACCGGCGTCGCCGGGCGCTGGAGCGAGCCGCGCGGCGAGACCGCCGGTTTCCGCGAACGCTGACCGGGTAGGGAGTACCGGTTTGTACCTGCTAAACTAGTAGAGGAAGGTTGTTACCGGCCTGTGATGTGCGTCTTGACCAGGACACCGGCCGGTGCGACTCTAGACGGTACGCGCACCGACTTCAGCTGATTCTCGTGCGCGGATCCTGCTGGTTACTCAGCGTGGAGGACCCTTAGTCATGGCGAAGGCTCTACTCGGCCACGTCGGCGGTCCCGACCCCCGGATGGTCGCGGAGATGCGGCGCCTGCAGCAGCGCGTACGGGATCTGGAGGCCGAGCTCGTACGGCTTCAGGCGGAGAACGACGCGCTTGCGACGGCGACGGACGACGACGTGATGTCGCTCGCGGTAAAGGACCGTGAACCGGCGCTGACCTGATCAGCGCCTTCTTCTCTCTCAAGCAGACAGGGACGCCGCTACCAGGCGTCCCTATTGTTTGTCGGTGCTGTGCTTATGGCAGTGCACTCCTCCTTCGGGCCTGGCGGCCCTCCATCGTCGGGCGCTGCGTGCGATCGCTGCATCGCTCCGGCTCGCCTGGCGGCTCACTGCGCGATCAGGTTCTCGCAGGCTCGAACCTGCCTTCGGACGCGATCGCGATGGCCCAGGTCGTCGCGTGGTTGCGGCGGTGGCTGAGGTCGGTGCGTTGGTCGCGCGGGGTGTGCTCGTGTGGTGCTGCGGCCGATCCAGCGTCATTTCGATCAGGCCTTCGAAGGCCGGGCGGTGCCCGGCTGGTGTCGCGGTCGGCGCTTGGGGTGAGTGCATCGGTGGCCGCCGGTCGTGCTCGCGTGGTGCTGGGGGCGACTCAGCGTCACCTCGCTCGGACCCGTCTGAGGCCATTTGAGGCCGGCGCGGTGGTCGTCCAGTGTCATCTGCGGCGCTTGGGGTGCCTGGCGGCCATGTCGTGGTCAAGCTTCGGTGCGGGTTTTGGGCGTCCGATTCTTCGTCTTGTGCGTTGATTTCCGGCGTTGGGGATATTTAGTCGATCGTGGGGTCCGTGTCCGGGTTTTTGGGGCGTGGGCGTGCGTGTGCCGTGCTCCGGGGGGCCGCGGCCGGTATCGTTCGACGGATGTTCCAGGCGCCGAAACCGCAGGAGGGGGACGGCTAGCGCGTGTACCTGAAGAATCTGACGCTGCGCGGCTTCAAGTCCTTCGCGTCCTCCACCACCCTCAAGTTCGAGCCGGGCATCACCGCCGTCGTCGGGCCGAACGGGTCCGGCAAGTCCAACGTCGTGGACGCGCTGGCCTGGGTGATGGGGGAGCAGGGCGCCAAGTCGCTGCGCGGCGGCAAGATGGAGGACGTCATCTTCGCCGGGACGGCGAGCCGGGCTCCGCTCGGGCGCGCCGAGGTCGTGCTGACGATCGACAACTCCGACGGCGCGCTGCCGATCGACTACACCGAGGTCACGATCAGCCGGCTCATGTTCCGGTCGGGATCGAGCGAGTACGCGATCAACGGCGACTCGTGCCGCCTGCTGGACATCCAGGAGCTGCTGTCGGACTCCGGCATCGGCCGCGAGATGCACGTGATCATCGGGCAGGGGCAGCTCGACCGCGTCCTGCACTCGGGGCCGGAGGGGCGGCGCGCGGTGATCGAGGAGGCGGCCGGCGTCCTCAAGCACCGCAAGCGCAAGGAGAAGGCGCTCCGCAAGCTGGACGCGATGCAGGGGAACCTCACGCGCGTCCAGGACCTCACCGGTGAGCTGCGGCGGCAGCTCAAGCCGCTCGGAAAGCAGGCGGAGATCGCGCGGCGGGCCGCGGTGATCCAGGCCGATCTCCGGGACGCCCGGCTCCGGCTGCTGGCCGACGATCTGGTGACCCTGCGGACGAGGCTGGAGCAGGAGGCCGCCGACGAGGCCGCGATCCGGGAGCGGCGCACCGAGACCGAGCGGGCGCTCGGCGAGGCGCAGGAGCGCGAGACCGTCCTGGAGGCCGAGGAGGCGGAGCAGGCGCCGAAGCTCGCGCAGGTTCAGGACACGTGGTTCCAGCTGTCGGCGCTGAAGGAGCGGCTGCGGGGCGTCGCCGACCTCGCCGCCGAGCGGCACCGCAACGCGGCGGAGGCACGCGAGGAGGAGCGGCGCGGGCGTGATCCGGAGGACATGGAGCGCGAGGCCGCCGAGATCCGCGAGCAGGAGGAGATGCTCCGCGCCGCCCTGGACGAGGCGCAGGACGGGCTGTCCCATGCCGTGGACGAGCGGTCGGCCGCCGAGGACGGCCTCGCCGCCGAGGAGCGCCGCCTGCAGTCCGCCGCCCGCGCCGCGGCCGACCGCCGCGAGGAACTGGCCCGGCTGCGCGGCCGGGTCGAGGCGCTGCGCAGCAAGGCCCAGGCCGGGCGGTCGGAGATCGGGCGGCTCACGGACGCGCGGGAGGAGGCCGGGCAGCGCGCCGAGTCCGCGCAGGCCGAGTTCGAGGCGTTCGAGGCCGAGGTCGTCGAAGACCCCGCTCTGGCCGCCGAGCACGAGGTCGTGCAGGAGGCGCTCGCCACCGCCAAGGACACGGCCGAATCCGCGCGCGCGGCCGTCGACGGCCCCAGAGGCGCCTTGAAGGAGGCCCGGGCGGCCGTGGGGTCGGCCCGCTCCGCCGACCAGGCCGCTCAGAAGAAGGTCACGGCGCTTCAGGCGCGGATCGAGGCCCTGAACCTGACGCTCGCCAGCGCGGCCGACGGCGGGGAGGCCCTGCTGTCGGCGGGGTCCGACGGCTCGCTGGACGGGGTGCTGGGCACGGTCGCGTCACTGCTGAACGTCCGCGCCGGATACGAGACCGCCGTCGCCGCCGCGCTCGGGAACGCCGCCGAGGCCATCGCCGTCGGCTCCCTGGACACCGCCGAGGCCGCACTGTCGCTGCTGCGCTCTCGCGATGCGGGGCGGGCCGGGCTGCTCATCGGCGGGGGAGCGGCCGCGACGTCCCAGCGGGTCGCGGGGATCGACTACGCGCTCGACGCGGTGAGCGTGCCGGACGCGGTGCGGCCCGCGCTTGACCATCTCCTGCGCGACGTGGCCGTGGTGGACGACGTGCCCGCCGCCGTCGCGCTCGTCCGCAGGGAGTCCTCTCTGCGAGCCGTCACGCGGGACGGCGAACTCGTCGGCGCCCACTGGGCGCAGGGCGGCGCGGCGGGCGGCGGCCAGAGCCTGCTGCAGATGCGCGCGACGCTCGATGAGGCCACCGAGGACCTCGCCGCGGCCGAGACCGCGGCCGCCGCCGCTGCTGACGGGCTGACCGCGTCGGTCGAGCGCGAGCATGCCGCCCAGACGGCGGTGGAGGCCGCAGAAGGCGCCGCTGCCGAGGCCCAGGCAGGGGTCAACCAGGCGCAGGCCGAGCTTGACCGCGTCCGCGCGCGCTTGCGGGAGTTCGATGCGCAGGCCGCACAGGAGGCCAAGCGCGCCGCCCGCCTGGAGGCCGACGTCCGTGCCGCCCAGGGCGAGGCCGAGCGGCTGACCAAGGCGCTCGACGCGGCCAACGAGTCTCTGGAGCGCGACACCGAGGCCGCCGAGGAGCTGGCCATGCGGCTCGCCGAGGCGGAGGAGGCCGCCGAGGTCGCCGACGAGGCCGGGCACGACACCGAGACGCGCGACGAGCTGAACGCGCGCTGCCAGGAGCTGCGCACCGCCGAGATGGAGGCGCGGCTGTCGGTCCGCACCGCCGAGGAGCGGGTCCAGGCCATCGCCGGCCGCGCCGACGCCCTCGAACGCGGGGCGCGGCGGGAGCGCGAGGAGCGTGCCCGGGCGGCGCACCGCCGTGCTCGCCGTGAGGAGCAGGCCAGGGTCGCCAAGGCCGTCCTGCGGGGCGCTCGGACGGCGCTGGAGCGCATCGAGCACTCCCTGGCCGCCGCCGTCCGCCGCCGTGAGGCCGCCGAGCAGGCCAAGGCGGCGCGCGAGGCCGAGCTGAAGGTCGTCCGCAACCAGGTGCGCGAGCTGTCGGCGACCCTCGAACGCCTGGTCAACGTCGTGCACGGCAACGAGGTCGCCCGCGCCGAGCAGCGGCTCCGGCTGGAGCAGTACGAGCAGCGGGCGCTGGAGGAGTTCGGCCTGGAGGTCGAGTCGCTGGTGTCGGAGTACGGGCCCGACCAGCTCGTCCCGCCCGACCCGGACAAGGGGGAGGACGCGCGGCCCGTCCCGTACGACCGGGCCGTCCAGGAGAAGCGCGCCAAGTCCGCCGAGCGGCAGCTCAACCAGCTCGGCAAGGTCAACCCGCTCGCCCTGGAGGAGTTCGCCGCGCTCGAGGAGCGGCACGCGTTCCTCACCTCGCAGCTGGAGGACCTGAAGAAGACCCAGCGGGAGCTGCTCGGCCTCGTCAAGGAGGTCGACGACCGCGTCCAGCAGGTGTTCGCCGCCGCCTACGACGACACCGCCCGCGAGTTCGAGCGGATCTTCGCGCGGCTGTTCCCCGGCGGCGAGGGCAGCCTCTCGCTGACCGAGCCCGGCGACATGCTCGCCACCGGTGTCGAGGTCGCGGCCCGCCCGCCGGGCAAGAAGGTGAAGCGGCTGTCGCTGCTGTCCGGCGGGGAGCGCTCCCTGGTCGCCATCGCGTTCCTCGTCGCCGTGTTCAAGGCCCGCCCGTCCCCCTTCTACGTGCTGGACGAGGTCGAGGCCGCGCTGGACGACACCAACACGCAGCGGCTGATCACCGTGTTCGAGGAGCTGCGCGAGTCGTCCCAGCTGATCGTCATCACGCACCAGAAGCGCACCATGGAGGGCGCCGACGCGCTCTACGGGGTCAGCATGCGCGGCGACGGCGTCACCCAGGTGGTCAGCCAGCGGCTCCGCGACCACGACTGAGACGGGCCCGATTTTCAGATGACGGCAATATCCGTCCCGTGACGTGGAACGTGACACCGCCCGATGTTCTGCATTTCGGGCGGACGGGAAAACTGGTCCCAGTTATTTTTGCCGTCCAATAACTGTTTGGTTACCACGCATTTGCGGTGGTTGCGGGGAATCGGAGGGGGTCACCGCCACCGACCGTGATGACGTGGCGACGCTCGCGGGCTTGTGCGTCCGAGTGGTGATCCACTACCCATATGCACCGGCGGTTCTCCGGCTCCCCTCACCGGGCTCCCCCCGTCCGGTACGGAGAACCCCTGGAGAGGTGGATGCCCGTGGAGACCGGGAAACTCAAAGACAATTTCGCCCTGGTGGGCGCTAACGGCGTGGAGGTCGCCGAATATTTCTACGCCGACCTTTTCGCGCGGGAGCCGCAGCTCAGGTCGATGTTCCCGGCGGCGATGGCCAAGCAGCACGAGGTGCTCCTCGCCGCGCTGTCGCAGATCGTCTCGTCGGTCGACGACACCGAGACGCTCGTCCCGTTCCTGCAGGACCTCGGCCGGCGGCACTACGGCTTCGGCGTCGTCGCCGACCACTACGGTCCGGTCGGCGCGAGCCTGCTCGCGACCCTCGCCTACTTCAGCGGCCCGGCCTGGAACGAGGACCTCGAACGCGACTGGACGGCCGCCTACGGCCTCGTCGCCAAGATCATGACGGAGGCCGCGGCGGAACCCGTCGCCTGATCTACGTGGACGCCCAGCGACTGAAGGACAGCTTCGACCAGGTCGCCGGAGAGGGCGACGCGGTGGCCCTGTTCTTTTACTCCGACCTCTTCGTACGCAACCCCCACCTTCGCGACATGTTCCCGATCGGGATGACGGGCCAGCGCGACAAGCTGCTGCGCGCCCTCGGGCACATCGTGTCCCGGGTGGACGACCTGCCGGCCCTCGTCCCGTTCCTGCAGCAACTCGGCCGCGACCACCGCAGGTTCGGCATCGTGGCCGAGCACTACCCGCACGTCGGGGCCAGTCTCCTCGCCACCCTCCGGCACTTCTCCGGAACGGCCTGGACCGACGAGATCGAGAGCGACTGGACCGCCGCCTACACCCTGGTCGCCAAGGTGATGCTGGAGGCCGCCGACGAGAACGCCCTCAGCACCCCCGCCTGGTGGAACGGGCAGGTCGTCGCGGTCGAGCGGCGCCGGTTCGACATCAGCGTCCTGCGCGTCCAGCCCGACCGGCCGCTGCCGTACACGCCCGGCCAGTCGGTGGCGCTGGAGGTGCCGTCCCGGCTGCGGCACTGGCGGTACTACTCGATGGCGAACGCGCCGCGTCCCGACCAGACCGTCGACTTCCACGTCCGGCTGGTCGACGGCGGTCCGGTCAGCCCGGTCCTGGTGCGCGGAATGCAGGCCGGCGACCGCGTCCGCATGGGCGCCCCCATCGGAACCCTCACCCTGGACGAGGGCTCCGGACGCGACGTCCTGCTCATCGCGGGCAGCACCGGCCTGGCGCCGCTCAAGGCGATCCTTGAGCAGATCGCCGGCCGCCCGGTACCGCCGCGCGTGCACCTGTTCTTCGGTGCCCGCACCAGGGACGGCCTCTACGACCTGGAGGACCTGACCAAGCTGGCCGGCGAGTTCACATGGCTCACCGTCGTCCCGGCCGTGTCGGACGAGCCCGGCGGGCACGGGTTCTCCTCGATGCTCCAGTCCGGGGACGACGGAGTCGAGCACGGCAACCTGTCCGACGTGGTCGCCAGGCGCGGCCCCTGGGACGGTCACGACGCCTACGTGTGCGGGCCGTCCGCCATGGTCGGGCACACCGTCGAGCAGCTGACGCGGCTCGGCGTCCCGCGTGACCGGATCCGCCTGGAAACCTTCGCAGACGCACAGAGGTGAGCGCGTTGAACTCTCCCAACCTTCCGGTCGTCTCCGAGGGCTCGCGGCTGACCCCGGGCGAACTCCACTCGGTGGTGTTCGCCCGGGCCGCCCTGGGGCGCCGCGGATACGACGAAGAGCAGGTCCGCAACTTCCTGCAGTACGTGGAGCGGGAACTCGTCCAGATCTTCACCGACAAGGCCGCCCTCGCCGAGGAGGTGAACCGGCTGCGCGCCATCGCGGCCAAGGGCACGCGAGGCGTGATGGCGCCCGAGGACGCCCACTTCCAGGCCGTCCGCATCCTGTCCCAGGCCCAGCAGACCGCGGACCTGTACGTGGCGGACGCCGAGCGCTACACCCGGGAACTGGCCCACGAGGCCCGCCTGCACAGGGAGGCGATCCTGTCCGACGCGAAGGGCCGCGCGGAGCAACTGCTGGAGGAGGCGCACCGCAAGGCGGCCGCCGTCGCCGACGCGGCCGTCCGTGCCGCCGAGCAGCAGGCGCCGCCCGTCCGCGTGCAGGCCCTGCCGGACGACGAGCGCCGCGCCATGGAACGGGAGATCGCCTACCTGCGAACCTACAGCGACGTCTACCGCACCCACCTGCGCTCCTACCTGGAGGCACTCCTCCGCAACGTCGACGAATGGGAATCCTCCGAACGGGCATCCCTACCGGGGCGAGTTCCGGACTGACCCGTCCCGCAGGGGTTCGGCCCCAGCCGGCGCGCAACGGGGTTCCAGGGGGTCGTCCCCCGGGGTGGACACCTTCTGGAAAACTGGGGGCGCTATGGAAATTGTGATCGTCATCGCCGCGCTGGCCGCCGTCGCTTTGATCGTCGGCGGCGTCACGCTGCTGCGGCCTCGCCGTGGCCGCCCGCGCCCGCCGGTCGAGCGGCCCTCCGAACGGGCGGGCGGCGCGACCGCCGCCGGCGAGGCGGAGGCCGGCGCCCCGACCATCGAGAAGGCGCCGCCGACCGAGGTGCCTCCGCCGCGGCCCACGGTCGAGATCGAGAAGCCGCCGCCCGGCGCCGGCCGGCTCGTCCGGCTGCGGGCGCGGCTCGCCCGCTCCCAGAACACCTTCGGCAAGACCCTCCTCGGCCTGCTGTCGCGCGACACGCTCGACGAGGACGCCTGGGAGGAGATCGAGGACACCCTGATCGCCGCCGACATGGGCACGTCGGTGGCCCGCCAGGTCACCGAGGACCTGCGGACCCGCGTGCAGGTCCTCGGCACGCGCAGCCCGGAGGAGGTCCGGGGGCTGCTCAAGGACGAGCTGCTCAAGCAGATCGGCACGGACCTGGACCGGTCCCTGCGCACCGAGGCCCCCGGCGACCGTCCCGCCGTGCTCATGGTCGTCGGCGTGAACGGCACCGGCAAGACGACGACGTGCGGCAAGCTCGGCCGCGTCCTCGTCGGCGACGGCAACACCGTGCTGCTGGGCGCCGCCGACACGTTCCGCGCCGCCGCCGCCGACCAGCTGGAGACGTGGGGGACGCGGGTGGGCGCGCAGGTCGTCCGCAAGGACGAGGGCGCCGACCCCGCCAGCGTCGCCTTCGACGCCGTCAAGCAGGGCATCGACTCCAAGGTCGACGTGGTGATCGTCGACACCGCCGGCCGGCTGCACACCAAGACCGGGCTCATGGACGAGCTGGGCAAGGTCAAGCGCGTCGTGGAGAAGCAGGCCACGGTGGACGAGGTGCTGCTCGTCCTGGACGCGACCACGGGGCAGAACGGCATGCAGCAGGCCCGCGTCTTCGCCGAGGTCGTCAACGTCACCGGCGTGGTGCTGACCAAGCTGGACGGGACCGCGAAGGGCGGCATCGTCGTCCAGGTGCAGCGGGAGCTGGGCGTCCCGGTCAAGCTGGTCGGGCTCGGCGAGGGTCCGGACGATCTCGCGCCGTTCGAGCCCGAAGCCTTTGTGGACGCGGTCCTCGGCGACTGAAACGGCACCGGAATCGCCTCACATCCGGGAAATGCGGCATGTGAGGATTCGGAAACACCTGTGAAACACGCCGGGGCCGGTTTTCACACCCCGGAAACGTAGCGGCACACCGGGCGAAACCGCCGCACAAGAGTCTCTGAGCAGTTCGAAGTTCCTGGCGAGGAGGGACTCTCTCAGAGATGAAGATCGATAGCGGTAGTACCGCCTGGATGCTGACGAGCACAGCGCTCGTCCTGCTGATGACACCCGGGCTTGCCTTCTTCTACGGAGGCATGAGCCGGGCCAAGAGCGTGCTCAACATGATGATGATGAGCTTCGTCAGCATCGCCGTGGTGGGCATGGCGTGGGTCGTCTACGGCTACTCCCTCACGTTCGGCGACGGCGGCCCACTCAGTTCGTTCATCGGCGGGTTCGGTGACTGGGGACTCGTCGGCCTGGAGAAGGCGGCAACGGCCGACGACGGGACGGGCATCCCGCAGCTGGTGTTCGTCGCGTTCCAGGCGACGTTCGCCATCATCACCGTCGCGCTGATCAGCGGCGCCATCGCGGACCGTGCCAAGTTCGGGGCCTGGGTCGTGTTCACGCTCGTCTGGGCGACGCTGGTGTACTTCCCGATCGCGCACTGGGTGTGGTGGTCCGACGGCGAGGACGGCGGCAAGTCCGGCTGGCTGTTCCACCTCGGCGCGCTCGACTTCGCCGGCGGGACGGTCGTGCACATCAACGCCGGTGTGGCCGCGCTCGCGCTGGTGCTCGTCCTCGGCAAGCGCAGGGGCTGGCCGAAGGAGCCGATGCGCCCGCACAACCTGCCGTTCGTCCTGCTCGGCGCCGGGCTGCTGTGGTTCGGCTGGTTCGGGTTCAACGCCGGGTCGGCGCTGTCGGCCGGCTCCACCGCGGCCGTCGCGTTCATCAACACGCTCGTCGCGACCTGCGCCGCCGCGTTCGCGTGGATCGTCGTCGAGAAGCTGCGGGACGGCTCGTCCACCACGCTCGGCATCGCGTCCGGCGTCGTGGCCGGGCTGGTCGCCATCACCCCGGCCTGCGCGTACATAACACCGCTCGGCGCGATCGCCCTCGGCCTGATCGCCGGCGCGGTGTGCGCGTTCGCGGTCGGCCTGAAGTACAAGCTCGGGTACGACGACTCGCTCGACGTGGTCGGCGTCCACATGGTCGGCGGCATCGTCGGCGCGCTGCTGATCGGCTTCCTCGGCACCACCGCGGTGAACGACGCCGGCGCGGACGGGCTGTTCGCCGGCGGCGGGCTCGCGCTGCTCGGCAAGCAGGCGGTCGCGGTCCTCGCGACCCTCGCCTACTCGTTCGTCGTCACCTACCTGATCGCGAAGGTCATCGACCTGGTGATGGGCTTCCGGATCAGCGAGGACGACGAGGCCGCCGGCATCGACAGCACGGCGCACGCGGAGACGGCCTACGACTTCGGCACCATCCGCGCGGGTAGTGGTTCCGGTGCGACCATCGCGGCACCGGCCGCCGTCTCCGAGGGCGCGGCCAAGAAGGTGGAGGCGAAGGGATGAAGCTCATCACGGCGGTCATCAAGCCGTTCAAGCTGGACGAGGTCAAGAAGGCCCTGGAGACCTTCGGGGTCAAGGGGATGACCGTCAGCGAGGCCAGCGGCTACGGGCGGCAGAAGGGCCACACCGAGGTCTACCGGGGCGCCGAGTACCAGGTCGACCTGGTGCCCAAGCTGCGGATCGAGGTCCTGGTCGACGCCGAGGACGCCGACGACATCATCGACGTGATCGTCAAGGCGGCCCGCACCGACAAGATCGGCGACGGGAAGGTGTGGGCCGTCCCGGTCGACACCGTCGTCCGGGTCCGCACCGGCGAGACCGGCCCGGACGCCCTCTAGGGAGCACGGTGACCCTCGCCCGCCCACCGGCCGGAGACCAGGCCCTCGAGGCCGCTCCGGCCGCCGGGCACGGAACGCCGGAATCGGCCCGCGCCGCCCTCGCGGCGGCGCGGGCCTCCCGCGCCGACGACCTGGACCGCTGGCTGGCCTCCCTGCTCACCACCCCCCGACCACAGAACACCCACGCCCCCGTCCCGGCGGACGGCGGGCCCGGCTCCACGAACAGCGCCCCCGGCCCGACGGACAGCGCGCTCGGCTGGACGGACAGCGCGCTCGGCCGGACGAACGTCGCGCCCGGCCCGGGCACTGGCTCAGGCGGCTCCGCGCGCTCCCAGGGCGGCGGTGCGCTCCCGGACGGCGTCGCGCTCGTCGCGGTCGGCAGCCTTGCCCGCCGCGAGCTGACCCCCGGCGGCGACCTCGACCTGGTCCTGCTGCACCGCGGCCTCGCCGGCGTCGCGGCCATCGCCGACCAGGTCTGGTACCCGGTCTGGGACTCCGGGCTGCGGCTCGACCACTCCGTCCGCACCGTGCACGAGGCGCGCACCGTGGCGCGGGGCGACATGAAGGCCGCGCTCGGGCTGCTGTCCGCGCGGCGGATCGCGGGAGACCACGCCCTCGTGGACGAGCTGCGCGCCGCCGTCCTCACCGACTGGCGTGCCGACGCCCCCGTCCGGCTGCCCGAGCTGTCGGCGATGTGCCGCGAACGCTGGGAAACCCAGGGCGAGCTGGCGTTCCTGCTCGAACCGGATCTGAAAGAAGCCCACGGCGGCCTGCGGGACGTCCACATCATGCACGCCGTCGCCGCGTCCTGGGTGGCGTCCGCCCCGGACGGACGGGTACGCGCCGCCCACGATCTGCTCCTCGACATCCGGCACGCGCTGCACGAGGTCACCGGCCGCTCCTCCGACAAGCTCGTGCTGCAGGAGCAGGAGGCCGTCGCCCACGCCCTCGGCCTGCTGGACGCCGACGTCCTGTTGCGCGCGATCGCGGAGGCCGCCCGCACCGTCACCTACGCGGGCTCCCACCTGTGGCGCCGCGTCGACCGGGTCGGCCGGCGCCGGGGCGCCGCCCGGCGCGACGGGGACGGGCGCGGCTCCGAACGGCGCGGTGTCGAGCGGCGCCCCGTCGGGGACGGGGCCGTGGAGCATGACGGGGAGGTGGTGCTCGCCCGGAACGCCGACCTGAACGACCCGGCCCTCGTCCTGCGGCTCGCCGCGTCCGCCGCGCAGGCGGGGCTGCCGCCGGCGCCCGCCACGGTCGCCCGGCTCGCCGAACGGGCCGCGCTGCCGCGCAGCCCGTGGCCCGCCGTGGCCCGCGACGCCCTCGTCGCCCTGCTCGGCGCCGGGCCCGCCGCGATCGCGGTCTGGGAGGCGCTCGACCAGGCCGGGCTGATCGTCCGGCTGCTGCCCGACTGGGAACGCGTCCGCAACCGTCCGCAGCGCAACCCCGTCCACCGCTTCACCGTGGACCGCCACCTCGTGGAGACCGCCGCCGGCGCCGCCGCGCTGACCCGCGAGGTCGCCCGTCCCGACCTGCTCCTCGTCGGCGCCCTCCTGCACGACATCGGCAAGGGCTGGCCCGGCGACCACTCGACGAGCGGCGCCGTCGTCGCCCGCGACATCGGAACCCGGCTCGGCTTCCCGGAGGGCGACGTCCGCGTCCTGGAGACGCTCGTCCGCCACCACCTGCTGCTCCCGGAGACCGCGACCCGGCGCGACATCGACGACCCCGTGACCGTCCAGACCGTCACGGCCGCCGTCTCCGAGGTGCCGGGACGCGAACGCGAGATCCTCGACCTCCTCGCCGCCCTCGCCATCGCCGACGGCGGCGCCACCGGCCCCGCCGCCTGGGGCGCGTGGAAGGCCGGCCTCGTCGCCGAGCTCGCCCGCCGCGCCGCCGCCGCGCTCTCCGGCGGGACGCTCCCGCCCGTCCCCGCGCCGGCACCCGACCACCTCGCCCTGTCCCGGCACGACGGCGCCGCCGTCCGCGTCACCGGCTCCCGGATCACCATCGCCGCGCCCGACCGCACCGGCCTCCTCTGGCGCGCCGCCGGCGTCCTCGCCCTCCACCGCCTGGCCGTGAAGACCGCCCGCACGATGTCCTCCCTCGACGGTGAGGGCGGGACGGCGGTGCTGGACTTCACGGCCGTCCCCGAGTACGGGACGCCGCCGGACCCGGCCGGCCTGGAGGCGGATCTGCGGCGCATGCTCGCCGGACGGCTCGACGTGGCCGCCCGCCTGGAACGGCGCGCGCGGTCGGTGCGGACCCGGCCCGGGATCACCGTGCCGCCGCCGCGCGTCATGATCCTCGAAGACGCGTCGCGGACCGCGACCGTCATCGAGGTGCGCGCCCACGACGGCCCCGGCCTGCTGTGGCGCGTGGGGCAGGCACTCGGGTCGTGCGGCCTCCAGATCCGGGCGGCCCAGGTGGACACGCTGGGCGCCGAGGCCGTGGACGTCTTCTACGTGGTCGACGAGCAGGGCCGTCCGCCGGAGGACGCCGCCGGGCTCGCCGCGGTGCGGGAAGAGGTGCTCGCGGCCCTGCGTTGACCGGACGTGGCCGGGGCCTTTCGCCGCGCCCGGAACGCCCGGCTGGAAAGGCGTCCGCGAGAAGGGCGGGGCCCGGCCGGTGACCCGATACGCTGATAGGCGATCCCAGAAGCTTTCCAAGGACGGTCCAGACACGTGTTCGAGACGCTCTCCGACCGGTTGACGACGGTCTTCTCGTCGCTGCGCAGCAAGGGCCGGCTCTCCGAGGCAGACATCAACGCGACGGCCCGCGAGATCCGGATCGCGCTGCTCGAGGCCGACGTCGCGCTCCCCGTGGTCAAGGACTTCATCGCGCGGGTCAAGGAGCGGGCGCGGGGCTCGGAGGTCTCGCAGGCGCTGAACCCCGCGCAGCAGGTCGTCAAGATCGTCAACGAGGAGCTCATCACCATCCTCGGCGGCGAGACCCGGCGGATCCGGCTGGCCAAGACTCCGCCGACCGTGATCATGCTCGCCGGCCTGCAGGGCGCCGGCAAGACCACCCTCGCCGGCAAGCTGGCCCGGTGGCTGAAGCAGGAGGGCCACACGCCGATGCTGGTGGCCGCCGACCTGCAGCGGCCCAACGCCGTCCAGCAGCTCCAGGTCGTGGGCGAGCGGGCCGGGGTGCCGGTGTTCGCGCCCGAGCCGGGCAGCGGCGTCGGCGACCCGGTGGACGTGGCGCGCCGCTCGATCGACCAGGCCAGGCACGCACAGCACGACTTCGTCGTCATCGACACCGCCGGCCGGCTCGGCATCGACGCCGAGATGATGCAGCAGGCCATCGACATCCGCGACGCCGTCAAGCCGGACGACGTGCTGTTCGTCGTCGACGCCATGGTCGGCCAGGACGCGGTCAACACCGCCCAGGCGTTCATGGACGGTGTCGGCTTCGACGGCGTCGTCCTCACCAAGCTCGACGGCGACGCGCGGGGTGGCGCGGCGCTGTCGGTCCGGCATGTCACCGGGCGTCCCATCATGTTCGCCTCGACGGGCGAGAAGCTGGAGGACTTCAGCGTCTTCCACCCGGACCGCATGGCGGGCCGGATCCTCGACATGGGCGACATCCTCACCCTGATCGAGCAGGCCGAGCAGGCGTTCGACGCCGAGCAGGCCGAGAAGATGTCCAGCAAGTTCGCCTCGGGCGAGGACTTCACGCTGGAGGACTTCCTCGAGCAGATGATGATGATCCGCAAGCTCGGCCCGATCGGCAACCTGCTCGGGATGATGCCGGGCATGGGGCAGGTCCGCGACCAGATCAGCCAGATCGACGACAGGGACCTGGACCGGATCGCCGCGATCATCCGCTCGATGACCCCGCAGGAACGCGCCCAGCCCAAGATCATCAATGGCTCCCGGCGGGCCCGCATCGCGCGCGGCTCGGGCGTCGGCGTCGGCGAGGTCAACAGCCTCGTCACCCGCTTCTTCGACGCGCAGAAGATGATGCGGCAGATGGCCGGCGGCATGGGCCTGCCCGGCATGCCCGGCGGACGCCGCAAGGCGGCCAAGGCGGCGAAGGCGGCCAAGAGCAAGAAGGGCAAGCAGCGCAGCGGCGACCCGCGCAAGCGCGCCGGGGGCAAGGGCCGGCCGGACCAGCAGCCGGCGGCCGACGGCACGCCGCAGGGCCTCCCGCCCGGCCTCGGCGGCGGCCCGGCGGGCGGGCTCCCGCCGGGTCTCGGCGGTCAGCTCCCGCCCGGCTTCCAGATGCCCGACCTGAACAAGCTCCAGGGCCGCAAGAAGAAGTGAACCGCCGCCCGGCGGCCGCCTTGTGAGCCGCCGGGTTCCGGTGGGGCCGGGTATCGCTTTGATGTCCGGTTGACCGATGGTGCGGCAGGGGCGACACCCGCGCATGCGATTGCGCTTTTGCGCCGGGCGTCTGGCAGAATGACAGGCTGGAAACCCGGACTCGCGAGGCGCCCTCTCTCGTCCTGCGCGGCCGGAGTCCATCGGACGGCCGCGAGCCGGTGTTCCCCACCTGGCGCGGGCTCGTCCATCCGTAATGAAGTTGGAGTACACCACACCCGTGGCAGTCAAGATCAAGCTCAAGCGTCTGGGGAAGATCCGGAACCCGCAGTACCGGATCGTCGTCGCCGACGCCCGCACCAAGCGTGACGGGCGCGCCATCGAGGAGATCGGGCTCTACCAGCCCAAGCAGGAGCCGTCGCTCATCCAGATCGACTCCGAGCGGGCGCAGTACTGGCTCGGCGTCGGCGCGCAGCCGACCGAGCCCGTCCTCAACCTGCTGAAGATCACCGGCGACTGGCAGAAGTTCAAGGGCGAGCCGGGCGCCGAGGGCACCCTCAAGGTCGCCGAGCCGAAGGCCGACAAGAAGGCCACGTTCGAGGCCGCCGTCAAGGAGTCGCTGGGCGACGACGAGGCCGCCGGCACCGCGACCCGGGGCAAGAAGAAGGCCGAGCCGAAGAAGTCCGAGGCGAAGGCCGCCGAGACCGACGAAGCCAAGAGCGAGGGCTGACGTGCTCGAAGAAGCGCTCGAGCACCTGGTCCGCGGGATCGTGGAGAACCCGGACGACGTCCGGGTCCGCGCCCGCCGGATCAGGGGCGGCCGGGTCCTCGAGGTGCGCGTGCACCCTGAGGACCTCGGGAAGGTCATCGGCCGGAGCGGTCGCACCGCCAAGGCCCTCCGCACGGTGATCAGCGCCCTGTCCGGGGGCCGCTACGTGCGGGTCGACCTCCTCGACGTCAACGAGGTCCGCTGAGTGGCGTCCCGATGAGCGAACCGCTCGTGGTGGGACGGATCGGACGGCCGCACGGGGTTCGCGGTGAGGTCGCCATCGACGTCCGCACGGACGATCCGGAGTCCCGGTTCGCCGTCGGCGTGGTGATCGCCACCGACCCCGTCACCGCCGGTCCGCTCACCATCGAGCGGGCACGCCGGCATTCGGGACGCCTGCTCGTGCGCTTCGCCGGGATCGGCGACCGTGACGCCGCGGAGGCCCTCCGCGGCGCCTGGCTCGTCGTCGACCCCGGCGACATCCCCCCGTCCGCCGACCCGGACGACTTCCACGACCAGGAACTGATCGGGCTCGCCGTGGTCACCGCGGACGGGGCCGATGTCGGCCGGGTCGCGGAGGTCCTGCACCACGGCCAGGACCTCCTGGTCGTGCGCGGAACCGCCGGGGAGACGCTGGTCCCCTTCGTGACCGCGCTCGTCCCCGAGGTGGACGTTTCCGGGGGGCGGCTCGTGATCGACCCGCCCCCCGGACTGCTCGACCCATCATGAGACTCGACATCGTCACGATCTTCCCCGAGTACTTCGCTCCGCTGGAGATCTCCCTCCTCGGCAAGGCCCGGCGCGCCGGGCTGCTGGACGTCCACGTCCACGACCTGCGCGAGTGGACCCGCGACCGGCACCGCACCGTCGACGACACCCCGTACGGCGGCGGCCCCGGCATGGTCATGAAACCCGACCCCTGGGGCGAAGCCCTCGACACCCTCTTCCCCCCGCCCTCGGCCCCAGCCGAAACCCCGACCCCACCTCCTGGCGGCCCACAGCCCGAACGTGTCCCCCCAGGCTGGTCACCACCCGACGCCCCGCTCCCGCGCGAAATGCCATCCCACCACCCTTCCCCAAGCGCGCCACCTTCCGACCGTCCGTCACCTGGCGGGCCATCCTCCGAGCGTCCGTCACTTGGTGGGGTGTCCTCCGAGCGTCCGTCATCCGGTGAGGCGGTCGGTGCGGGGTCGCAGGGGTCGGCGGGTGCGGGGGCGGGGGAGGTGCCGCGGCTGATCATTCCGACGCCGAGCGGACGTCCGTTCACGCAGGCCGACGCGGTCCGGTACGCGGCCGAGCCCTGGCTGGTGTTCGCCTGCGGGCGCTACGAGGGCATCGACTCCCGTGTCGCCGAGGAGGCCCGCACGCGGATGCCCGTGAACGAGGTCAGCCTCGGCGACTTCGTGCTCGCCGGGGGAGAGGTCGCCGTCCTGGTCATGGTGGAGGCGATCGGGCGTCTCCTGCCCGGTGTCCTCGGCAACGCCGACTCCATCGCGGACGACTCCTTCGCTCCCGGCGCCATGGAGTCGCTCCTGGAAGGGCCCGTCTACACCAAGCCTCCCGTCTGGCGTGGGCGGCCTGTTCCGGACATTCTCCTGTCGGGCCACCACGGCGCGATCGCCCGCTGGCGGCGCGACGAGGCGCTCCGGCGGACGGCGCGGCACCGTCCCGAACTGCTCGATCGCCTCGACCGGGAGGTCCTCGACAAGCACGACCGGGCCGTGCTGCGCGAGGCCGGTTTTCCGGTTGACGGCGAAGATATGGCAGACTAGAGCGTCCGTGCGTGCAGACTGCACGGCACCCCAAGACCACTTTCCGCGGCGCGACGCCCCCACGAAAGACCCACCGGGGCCTCTCGACGCCCGCGTTCGACCACGAGGAACCGCTGCGATGCACACCCTGATCCAGGAGATCGAGAAGGCCGCCATGCGCGCCGACGTCCCGGACTTCCGCCCGGGCGACACGCTGAAGGTGCACGTGCGCGTCACCGAGGGCAACCGGAGCCGTATCCAGGTGTTCCAGGGCGTGGTGATCCGGCGGCAGGGCGGCGGCGCCCGCGAGACCTTCACCGTCCGGAAGGTCAGCTACAGCGTCGGCGTCGAGCGGACGTTCCCGATCAACAGCCCCTCCATCGACAAGATCGAGGTCGTCACCCGCGGCGACGTCCGCCGCGCCAAGCTCTACTACCTGCGCAACCTGCGCGGCAAGGCCGCGCGCATCAAGGAGAAGCGCGAGCACTGAGCCGATGAACGCCGACGCCCCGGGAACCCTCGACGGTGACCGGGGCGTTGCCCGTTCTGGACGGAGAAGATCGGCTTGGCCGTCGGCGACACGCCCAGGCGCAGCGTCCCATGGGCCCCGCGCCGCTAGGCTTTCGCTCTGATGACTGACGAGGACGATCGGAGAGACGTGCGATCCGAAGCCGAGGGCGCGGTGCCCGAAGAGAAGGAGCCCGTGGACTCGGCCGAGGAGACGGCCGATGGCTCCGAAGAGGACGGCAAGCGCAAGAAGAAGCAGGGCTCCTTCTGGAAAGAGCTTCCCGTCCTCATCGTGGTGGCCGTCGTGCTCGCCCTCGTCATCAAGGCGTTCGCGGTCCAGGCGTTCTACATCCCGTCCGGCTCCATGGAGAACACCCTCCAGGTCGGCGACCGCGTCCTCGTCAACAAGATCGTCTACCACACCCGGGACATCGCCCGCGGCGACGTCATCGTCTTCAACGGCCTGGACTCCTGGGACCCCGAGGTCCAGGTCGAGGAGCCGAGCAACCCGATCTCCAAGGCCCTGCGCGCGGTCGGCACCGCCTTCGGCGTGGCGCCCAACGAGAAGGACTACATCAAGCGCGTCATCGGCATCCCCGGCGACCATGTCAAATGCTGTGACGCGCAGGGCCGCGTCACCGTCAACGGCGTCCCGCTGGACGAGAAGTCCTACATCTTCACCGACCCGATCACGCACGAGCAGAACAAGCCGTCGAACGACCCCTTCGACGTCACCGTGAAGCCGGGCCAGCTCTGGGTGATGGGCGACCACCGGGAACTGTCCTACGACTCCCGCTCCCACCGCGGCGACCCCGGCGGCGGCACCATCCCCATCGACCGGGTCATCGGCCGCGCCTTCGTAATCGTCTGGCCGCTGAACCGCATGGACACGCTCCCGATCCCCGGCACCTTCAAGCAGCACGCCCTGGAGAAGCCGGCCGCAGCCGCCCTGCCCGCCACCCCCTACGCGCTGGGCATCCTCGGCACCCTTCCCTTCGCCTACCTCCGTCGCCGCCATCGCCTGAGAAACACCTGACGGAAGCGAACACCACCCGACGGGGTCCGACCCGGCACCTGACGGACTTTGGGGCTTCAACGGGACCGGTAGGCATGCGGTGAGCGGCCGTGTCTCAGGTCTCCGGCGGCCGGCGGGTCTCGACGTAGTGGGACATATGGCGGCAAGGGGTGTTCGGGGAGCGGCCGGGGCCCCCGGGGACGTACGCTGCGGAGCATGAAGGGTCGTCCACTCCGCTTCACGCCGCGCCGGGACGCAGGGCTTTTCGCGTACGAGCGTGCCCTGGGCCACGCCGGGTTCAGCCCCGTCGCCGGAGTCGATGAGGCGGGACGGGGCGCCTGCGCGGGGCCCATGGTCGTCGGAGCGGTGATCCTTCAGGGTGGACGCGGCAGGATCGACGGCCTTGCGGACTCCAAGCTGCTCACCCCCGCACGCCGCGAGGAGCTGTACGCGGAGATCACCGAGCGTGCGTACGCGTGGAGCGCGATCGTCATCCCCTGTCATGACATCGACCGGATCGGCCTCCACCGGTGCAACATCACCGGGATGCGGCGGGCCCTGGCCGCCCTGGACGAGCGGCCCGCCTACGTGCTCAGTGACGGCTTCCCGGTCCCAGGCCTGGACGTCCCCGGCCTTGCCATGATCAAGGGAGACCAGGCCGCCGCCTGTGTGGCCGCGGCGTCCATCATCGCGAAGGTCACCCGGGACCGGATCATGGTCGAACTCCACGAGCGCTACCCGGAGTACGGCTTCGACGTCCACAAGGGCTACGTCACCCGCGCGCACGGCAAGGCGCTCGACTTGCACGGACCTTGTGCGGAGCATCGGTTCTCCTACGTCAACGTCGGACGTGCCTTGCGTAACAATGGAGATGTGGTCCTGGAGGAGGAGGCCGAGGGGGAGCTCCCTGGAGAGGACCGCACGGAAGGGGCACGAGCGTGAGCGCCGAGGATCTCGAGAAGTACGAGACCGAGATGGAGCTGCAGCTCTATCGCGAGTACCGGGACGTCCTCGGCCTTTTCAGCTACGTCGTCGAGACCGAGCGCAGGTTCTACCTCACCAACTCCGTCGACCTCCAGGTGCGCAGTGTCGACAACGGTGAGGTCTTCTTCGAGGTCACGATGCAGGACGCCTGGGTCTGGGACATGTACCGCCCCGCCCGCTTCGTCAAGAACGTCCGCGTCGTCACCTTCAAGGACGTCAACGTCGAGGAACTGGCAAAGAGCGACTTCGAACTCCCCTCCGACCAATAACCGCCCCGCCCTCCCCCTGCGCCAGCGCCCCCGACCGCGCCTGCCCCGACCGGGCGTGATCCGGGTTGCGAGGGCGGAATTGGGCGCGGTTCATTGCGGTGCCTCGCCGGGGTCGGGTGGTTGCTTCGCCGGGGGACCGGTGGGGGATTTGGCGGACTTTGTCAGGCGCCAGCCGGCGGGGGCGCGTTCTATGAAGCCGGCGGCGGCCAAGAGGCCGAGTTTGGCGTTGACGGTGTTCAGGTCCACGCCCGCCTTGACGGCGAGCTGGGCGGGCCCGGTCGCGCCCCGGGCCGGGAATGCCTCCAGGACGGACCGGGTGACCGGTTCCAGGCGGTCGCGCGGCAGGACGGGTGTGTCCGGGAGCGGGGCCAGGTCGGCGCCGATTCGGCCGACGGCCTCGATGATCTCCTCGGGGCGGGTGACCAGGGTGGTGCCCTCCTCACGCAGGAGCCGGTGGCAGCCGGCCGACGAGCGGGACGTGATCGGGCCCGGCACCGCCATGACGATGCGGCCGAGCTTCGCCGCCCAGTTCGCGGTGTTGAGCGCGCCGCTGCGCGCCTCCGCCTCGACGATGACCGTGCCCCTGGAGAGGGCCGCGATCACGCGGTTGCGGACGAGGAAGCGGAGCCGGTGCGGATGGGTACCCGGCGGTGACTCGCTCACCAGCAGCGACCGCCGTGCCATCTCCGCGAAGAGGCCCTCGTTGGACGCCGGGTAGGGGACGTCGACGCCGTTGGCGAGGACCGCGACGGTGGGCCCGTCGGCGGCCAGCGAGCCGCGATGGGCGGCCGCGTCGATCCCGAGGGCGCCGCCGGAGATCACCGTCCAGCCGTCGTCGGCGAGCTCGGACGCGAAGTCGGCGGCGGTGCGCAGGCCGTAGGGGGACGCGGCGCGGGAACCGACGATGGCGACCGAACGCAGGCAGCCGTAGCGCAGGTCGCCGGGACCGCGCAGCCACAGGGCGTACGGCCGGCCGGCGCCGAGATCGTCGAGGGTCGTCGGCCATTCGGGGTCTCCCGGGCAGATGAGGCGGCCGCGGAACTGTGCGCAGACGGCCATGTCCTGGTCGGGCTCCGCGGCGATGAGGCGGATCCGCCAGTTGCCGAGACGCTGGAGCTCCTTGGGGGTGGCCGGCAGACCGTCGGGGAGCCGGGTGGTACGGATCGTTTCGAGCGCCTCCTCGGGACCGCAGTGGTCGATGATCCGGTTGAGGAAGGCGTCGCCGGGTTCCGCGACCGCGGTCAGGGTGGCGCGGGCGGTTCGCTCGTCGCTCACTGGCGCCCCGCCGACCACAGGGCGAGGGCCCCGCCGATGTCGTCCGGCCCGGGCTCGTCGTGGCCGGCCAGGTCGGCGATCGTCCAGGCGACCCGCAGGACGCGGTCCAGCCCCCGCGCGCTGAGCGCTCCTCTCTGCAGGGCTTCGTCGGCCCCCCGCATCGCCTCCTGGGGCGGGGTGAAGCGGCGGCGCAGTTCCGGCCCGGGGACCTCGGAGTTGGACCGCCACGGGGTGCCGGCCAGGCGGCTGAGCGTCCGTTCGCGGGCGAGCAGGACGCGTTCGGCCACCACCTTGCTGGATTCCGCGAACTCCAGGTCGTAGCGGAGTTCGGCGCGGCTGGCCGGGGTGAGCTCCAGTTTGAGGTCGATGCGGTCGAGAAGGGGGCCGGAGACGCGGCTGGTGTACTTGCGGCGGATGCCCGGGGCGCAGGAGCAGTCGATCTGCTTCGCCGCGGCGCACGGGCACGGGTTCGCCGCGAGGACGAGCGTGAACCGTGCGGGGAAGTGCGCCATCCCTTCGATGCGGTTGATCCGCACCACGCCCTCTTCGAGTGGCTGGCGGAGGGCGTCGAGCGTCCCGTGCATGAACTCCGGGGCCTCGTCCAGGAAGAGGATGCCGCGGTGCGCGAGGGACACGGCGCCCGGCTGGAGCACGCGGCCCGAGCCGCCGCCGACCATCGAGGCGCGGGAGGCGGTGTGATGCGGCGCGTAGAACGGCGGCTGGGTGACCAGCGGCTGGCCCGGCCGGAGGGTTCCGGCGACGGAGTGGATCGCCGTGACCTCGAGCGCGATCTCGGGTTCCAGGGGCGGCATGAGGGTCGGAAGCCGCTCCGCCAGCATCGTCTTGCCGCATCCCGGAGGGCCCGCGAAGAAAAGATGATGGCCGCCCGCGGCGCTGATCTCCAGGGCGCGCCGGGCCTCTGCCTGGCCCCGGACGTCGGACAGGTCGAGGTCGGGCGGGATCTCCTGCTGCCGTAGGGCGAAGTTGTTGGCCACTGTGTCCGTGTCGTCTTCGTCTGCCTCTTCTATGGGCGGTGGTTCGTCCCGCAGATAGCACAGGAGGCCGCGCAGAGTGCTCGCGGACACCACTTCCATTTCCGGGACGAGTTCGGCCTCCGCAGCGTTCGCCTGTGGGACGACCACCCTGCGGCAGCCCCGGTTGGCGGCGGCCAGCACTGCGGGCAGCACGCCCTGAATGGGACGGATGCGTCCGTCCAGGCCAAGCTCGCCGATCAGCACCAGCCCCGCGCAACTGCGCGGCGGTACGACCTCGGCCGCCGCCAGCAGGGCTACCGCGATGGCGACGTCAAAGGTCGAGCCCTTCTTGGGCACGCTCGCCGGGAACAGCGAGACCGTGACATGGCGGTTGGGCCAGTCCTCGCCGGAGTTGAAGATCGCGGCGCGGACGCGGTCGCGCGCCTCGCTGAGCGCGGTGTCGGGCAGGCCGACCAGATGCAGGCCGGGGACCCCGCTGGTGATGGCCGCCTCCACGTCCACGACGAGGCCGTCGACCCCGACCAGTGACACCGAGCGCGTCTTGGCGAGCGTCATCTAGCACACCTCCCGCAGGTGATCGATCGAGAAGCCGTCGCCGTCGCCGATCAGGCCGAGGACGTCCACCCGCACGGGTGCGCCGCCGACACCGTGTGCGGCGGCCCACTTCCAGGCCAGCCGGCGTAACCGGGCCGCCTTGTCGGCGGTGATCGCTTCGAGGGGGTCTCCGAACCTGGCCGATCGGCGGGTCTTCACCTCGCAGACCACGTGCCGCCGGCCGTCATGGGCGACGATGTCGAGTTCGCCCTCGCGGCACCGCCAGTTGCGGTCGAGGATCGTCCAGCCGAGCTTGGACAGGTATTCGGCGGCGGCGTCCTCGCCGCGGCGGCCGAGACTGATGTGGGCGTTCATGGGGCCTCACCTCCGGTCTCCGACAGTGCCGGGACGTCACGGTGCGTATCGATAGAACGACGTTCTGTGGATAACGCGAGAGAGCAAATGCGGCGATCCGCCGGAAACCGGTGTTCGGTGCTTGCTTCGGCCGGGACGGTGGCGCAGCGTGGCGCCTGTGACGAACGCGCTGGAGGACGCCGTCTCGGATTTCGGGCGCCGGCTACGCGCCGAACGGGACGTCTCACCGCACACACTGCGGGCCTATCTCGGGGACCTGGCCGACCTGTGCGGCTACGCGGCCGCAACCGGCGTGACCGACCCCGCGGCGCTGGACGTCTCGCTGCTGCGAGCCTGGCTCGCCCGTCAGCACGCCCTCGGCCGGTCCCGCGCAACGCTGGCCCGCCGGACGGCCGCCGTCCGTGCGTTCACCCGCGATCTACATCGGCGCGGGCTTCTCGGGGACGACCCAGGGCTCCTGCTGGGCACTCCCAAACGGCAGCGTGATCTCCCCGGGGTCCTCACCCAGGACGATGCGGCACGCCTCCTGGACACCATGGACGCCCAAGGGCCCATGGGACTCCGTGATCTGGCCGTCCTGGAAGTGCTCTATGGCACCGGCGTCCGAGTCAGCGAACTGTGCGGTCTGGACATAGACGACCTGGACATCGGACGCGGAACCGTCCGCGTCCGAGGGAAAGGGGGGCGAGAGCGCACGGTCCCCGTAGGGGAGCCTGCTTCCCGTGCCGTCCACGACTGGCTGCGCGCCGGACGCCCCGCCGTCGCGACCGAGAGCAGCGGCCCCGCGCTCTTCCTGGGAGCTCGCGGCGGCCGTCTTCATCCCACGAGCGCCCGCCGCATGGTCCACGCACGAATCTCCGAGGTCGGAAAGATGCCCGACCTGAGCCCGCACGGGCTCCGCCACAGCGCCGCCACCCACCTCCTCGAAGGAGGCGCCGACCTGCGAAGCGTCCAGGAGATCCTCGGGCACGCCTCCCTCCAGACCACCCAGATCTACACCCATGTATCAGCCGAACGCCTCAAACAGGTGCACCGTCAAGCCCACCCGCGAGGTGCCCGAGAGAGTTGACCATCACCGACCGGGCGGACCCCACCGACTGCCGGCATCGTGCGCGGATCGGTGGGGTGCTCAAGGCTCGTGAGCAGCAGGCAGGTGCTACCGAGCGCGGCGCAGGTGACGCTCTTGGGACAGGTTGATCACGCCTGGCGGTGGACGGCGCCGGCGGTGCAGGCGGTAGCGGACGCGGGTGCGGCGCCAGGCGAAGGCCAGCGCGAAGGCAAGGACCATGCCCGTCAGTGCTCCGCCCGTCGCCGTCGTGGCGTCGCGCAAGCCCATCTTGGGCTGGGGTGTCGGCTCCGAGGTGTGCTGCTTCTGGGAAGGCACGGGATGCGGCCAGTGTGGCAGCAGGCGTACCTGACGCTGGACGAGGTTGAGCGGATCCAGATAGAGGGCACCGCGGCGCAGGCCCCAGTGCAGGCACGTGACGGGGCAGTGGACCATCCCGCCCTCCAGGACACCGATCCGGGTGCCGAAAGCGACCTGACGGCCCACGCGCACACTGGGACGGACGGGCAGATACGTGGTCCGCAGGACGCCGTGGTCGATCGCGACGATCCCTCGCCCCGCCAGATCGCCGGCATACGAGACGCGCCCCGGACCCGCGGCGTAGACGGTCTGCCCGGGGCGCGCCGCGAGGTCCACGCCGCGATGGCCGGAACCCCATGGGGAGGCGGGCGGCGAGAACCCCCGCACGACCCGCGGGGCGGGCGGGCCCAACGGCCAGCGCCAGGCGTCCAGAGTGGGCGTCCCGAGGGCGATCATGCAGCTGAGGAGCACCGTGAACAGGGTCATGACCCGAACCCTGCCGGTCGCCGGCCGGTCCGTCGACGACGTCCGCCAACTGTGGATAACCGCCGGGACCGTTGATGCCCGGCCACGTCCGCGCCCTGATAATCTGTAGTCGTGCTTGAAAGGGCACCGGCCAGGGCCAGGCCGTCGCCGATCCGTCCAAGGGCGGAGAGGCGAGAAGCCGCTCCCAGAGCGGATGGGACCCGGACCCGGCAACGGGTCACAGCCGCCTGGAGGGCTCCCGGCGGCTGATTTCACGCGTCCGCATGCCACCGCAGGTCTTGGTGGGGCGCAGTCCCTCGGTCCGTCGCCTAGGCGACGGTGGGACAGCACCCGGGCGCAGGCAGATAACCAAATGCGGCCCAGCAGGGCCAGAGAAGGAGAACACGGGCAATGGCACCCGTCGTCACCATGCGGCAGCTCCTTGAGAGCGGCGTCCACTTCGGCCACCAGACCCGCCGGTGGAACCCGAAGATGAAGCGCTTCATCCTCACCGAGCGCAACGGCATCTACATCATCGACCTCCAGCAGTCGCTGTCCTACATCGACCGCGCTTTCGAATTCGTCAAGGCCACGGTCGCCCACGGCGGCACGATCCTGTTCGTCGGCACCAAGAAGCAGGCGCAGGAGTCCATCGCCGAGCAGGCCACCCGGGTCGGCATGCCCTTCGTCAACCAGCGCTGGCTGGGCGGCATGCTCACGAACTTCTCCACCGTCCACAAGCGGCTCACCCGGCTCAAGGAGCTGGAGGAGATCAACTACGACGACGTGGCCGGCTCCGGCATGACCAAGAAGGAGCTCCTCGGCCTGCGCCGCGAGAAGGACAAGCTGGAGCGCACCCTCGGCGGCATCCGCGACATGGCGAAGGTTCCGAGCGCCATCTGGATCGTGGACACCAAGAAGGAGCACATCGCGGTCAACGAGGCCAAGAAGCTCGGCATCCCGGTCGTCGCGATCCTCGACACCAACTGCGACCCCGACGAGGTCGACTACCCGGTCCCGGGCAATGACGACGCCATCCGCAGCGTCAGCCTGCTGACCCGCGTCGTCGCCGACTCCGTCGCGGACGGCCTCATCGCGCGCGCGGGCGCCTCGCCCAGCGGCGACGAGAAGCCGGCCGAGGGCGCAGCGGCCACGGGTGCCGAGGAGCCGCTCACCGAGTGGGAGCGCAACCTGCTGGAGAACAAGCCGGCCGAGGGCGCCGACGCGCAGGCCCCTGCGGAGGCCGAGCCCGCGGAGGCCGAGCCTGCGGAGGCCGAGGCGGCGAAGGCCGAGGAGGCCACTGAGGCCCCCGCCGAGGCTGCTGAGGCCGCCGAGGCCCCTGAGGCCCCTGAGGCTCCCAAGGCCGCCGAGGCCGAGCAGGCTTGATCCCGGGGTCCCGGCGGCTCCGCACGGACGCCGCCGGGACCGTCGCGGGTCCACGACCAACGACGAGAGAAGCGAAGAGAGCGATGGCCAACTTCACCGCCGCTGACGTCAAGCGGCTGCGCGACCTGACCGGCTCCGGCATGATGGCCGTGAAGAACGCCCTCACCGAGGCGGACGGCGACTTCGAGAAGGCGACGGAGCTGCTGCGCCTCAAGGGCGCCAAGGACGTCGGCAAGCGCGCCGAGCGCACCGCCGCCAACGGCCTGGTCGCCGAGCACTTTGCGAACTCCGGTGACGGGGCGCTCCTGGAGCTCAACTGCGAGACCGACTTCGTCGCCAAGAACGCGCAGTTCATCGAGCTCGCCCAGCGCCTGGTCGAGTTCGCCGCCGGCAGCGGCGTCGCCGACGCCGCCGCCCTGCTGACCGCCGAGATCGAGCCCGGCAAGACCGTCCAGGCCCTGGTCGAGGAGAACAGCGCCAAGATCGGTGAGAAGCTGGAGCTGCGCCGCTTCGCCCACTTCCAGGGCACCTACGTGGCGAGCTACCTGCACAAGTCCGACCCGTCCCTGCCGCCGACCACCGGCGTGCTGGTCGAGCTGGACACCGAGAACGCCGAGGTCGCCAAGGACGTCGCCCAGCAGATCGCGGCGATGGCCCCCAAGTACCTCACCCGCGAGGAGATCCCCGCCGAGGCGATCGAGAAGGAGCGGGCGCTCGCCGAGCAGCTCACCCGCGACGAGGGCAAGCCCGAGAAGGCAATCCCGAAGATCGTCGAGGGCCGGGTGAACGCCTACTTCCGCGACTTCGTCCTCGTGGAGCAGGCGTTCGTGAAGGACAACAAGAAGACGATCGCGAAGGTCCTCGACGAGGCCGGCGTGAAGGTCGTCCGCTTCGCCCGGTTCAAGGTCGGGCAGGCGTAAGGGCACTCTGGAGACGAGTACCCGGAATATTTCGCGACGCAACGAGGAGGCCGCCGACGTGCCGGACAAGACGACCAGTAGCGCGACGGCGGCCTCGTCGTCCGGGCAGCACGCGCCGCGTGCGGGCTGGAAGCGGGTGCTGCTGAAGCTCTCGGGCGAAGCCTTCGCTGGACGAGACCCGCTCGGCATCGACCCCGAGGTCGTCCAGCATGTCGCCGAGGCCATCGCCGAAGCCGTCCGCGACGGCGTGCAGGTGGCGGTCGTCTGCGGCGGAGGGAACATGTTCCGCGGCGCCGTCATGGCCGAACGCGGCATGGACCGCGGACGCGCCGACTACATGGGGATGATCGGCACCGTCATCAACTGCCTCGCCCTGCAGGACTTCCTTGAAAAGCTCGGTCTCGACACCCGCGTGCAGACCGCCATCACCATGAGCCAGGTGGCCGAGCCGTACATTCCGCGGCGCGCCATGCGGCACCTGGAGAAGGGCCGTGTGGTCATCTTCGGTGCGGGGCTCGGCCAGCCGTTCTTCTCCACCGACACCAGCGCCGCGCAGCGCGCGCTGGAGATCGGCGCGGAGGCGGTGCTGAAGGCGACACAAGTGGACGGTGTCTACGATGCCGATCCCCGAAAGAATCCAGACGCGGTCAAGTTCGACCGTTTGGATTACGGTGAAGTTCTACAGCGGAGCCTGAAGGTCATGGACGCCACGGCCATCAGCCTCTGCATGGACAACGCGCTCCCCATCGTGGTCTTCGACCTGATGGGGCAGGGCAACATCGTCCGGGCCGTCCGGGGTGAGAAGATCGGCACGCTGGTCAGCCCGGCGCAGGGCTGACCGCAGCCCGCAGCCGCGCCGCAGGCGACGCGGAACCGCAGGGACCATGGCCGACCAGATGACATGGGAGTCACAGTGATCGACGAGACCCTCCTCGAAGCAGAGGAGAAGATGGAGAAGGCGGTCGCGGTCGCCAAGGAGGACTTCCAGGCCATACGCACCGGCCGCGTAACCCCAGCGATGTTCAACAAGATCACCGCCGAGTACTACGGGACGCCGACGCCGATCAACCAGCTCGCGTCGTTCACGCTGCCCGAGCCGCGGATGGTCATCGTCCAGGTCTTCGACAAGTCGTCCATGCAGGCGGTGGAGAAGGCCATCCGGGACAGTGACCTCGGTGTGAATCCCACCAACGACGGCAACGTCATCCGTGTCGTGTTCCCGGATCTGTCCGAGGAGCGCCGCAAGGAGTTCATCAAGGTCGCCGGTACCAAGGCCGAGGAGAGCCGGGTCTCGATCCGCAACATCCGGCGCCGCGCCAAGGACGCCCTTGACAAGCTCGCCAAGGACGGCGAGGTCGGCGAGGACGAGGTCAGGCGTGCCGAGAAGGAACTCGACGACACGACGCACCGCTACGTGGCGCAGATCGACGAGTTGCTCGAGCACAAGAAGGCCGAACTGCTCGAAGTCTGATGGGACTCGACGACGCCGGGGAGCCCTCGGGCTCCCCGGATGAGCCGGAGGTCGACATGGCCGGCCCGCCCCCCGGAGAAGCTGTGGACTCGCCCTCCGGGCAGGGACCGGACGGCTCCGCCGAGGACGCCCCCTCTTCCGACGGCGCGACGCCCGCGGACAAGCGCGAGAGCAGGACGGGCCGCAACCTCCCGATCGCCATAGGCGTGGGCGTCGCGCTCGGCGCGCTCGTGCTTCTGTCGCTCTACACCGTCAAGGAGATCTTCCTTGGCGTGATGGTCGTCTTCCTGTTCCTCGGCATGCGGGAGCTGACGGAGGCGTTCAAGAGCCGCGACATCCGCGTCCCGTTCATCCCGGTCGCGACGGGCATGGTCGGCACGCCCGTCGTGGCGTACGTGTGGGGGGCCACCGCCACGATCGCGGCGGTCTCCCTGACGGTGCTGGCGCTGCTCATGACGCGCATGACCGAGGGCGCGGCCGGATATGTGCGGGACGTCGCCGCCGGATCGTTCGTCTCCGTCTACCTGGTGCTGATGGGCGGCATCGTCGCGCTGCTCATGCGGCCGGACGACGGTGACCACCGCATCGTCATCTTCATCGCCACCACCGTCGCCAGCGACATCGGCGGCTACTTCGCCGGGTCGTTCCTCGGCAAGCACAAGCTGGCGCCGACGATCAGCCCGAAGAAGACCTGGGAGGGCGTGACCGGCTCGGCCGTCACCTGCATGATCGTCGGCGGGTGGCTGGTGTGGTGGCTGCTGGACGGCGGGCACGTCTGGCAAGGGGTGATCATCGGGCTGGCCGCCGTGGTCACCGCGACCGCCGGCGACCTCGTCGAGTCGATGATCAAGCGCGACCTCGGCCTCAAGGACTTGGGAACGCTCCTGCCCGGCCACGGCGGCGTCATGGACCGCCTCGACTCCCTGGTCGCGACGGCCCCCGTCGTGTGGCTTCTGCTGGAACTGTTCGTCCCCAGCTAGGAGACGACCCAGGAGCGGCCTTGCTGGGCCAGACGCCGTATGAGCGCGTCGGAGCCCTCGCTCTTCGCGTAGCGGTGTTCCTCACCGGTGATCGGCACAAGCCACAGCCACCGGACGGCGTCGCCGTTGAGCGTCAGCCCGGTCATGCCGGGTGCTTCAGGACCCGCGAGCCGGCCGGGATCGTCCAGGAGCAGGACGCCTTCCCAAGACGACTCGTCGTTGCCGAGGGGGAACGTGCGGGCCTCGTGGTACCACTTGACGACGTCCCCCGGGGCGAACCAGGTCACCGACCGCCAGGGGTACTGCGCCAGCCACGGGAAGATGCTGCCCGCCCGCTGACTGGACAGAGTGCTGGCGACGGCCAGTTCGATCCGTCCGTATGGGGCGACATCATCCTCGTACAGTTCGACCGTGGGCATCCGCTGGCGGCTCATACCGACCGTGCTCAGGATGGTGAATTCACGGTCGCCCCTTGCAGGACGCTCCGACACCCCCACGGTCGGCGCCATGCTCGGCCTGCCGCTCGCCAACTGCCGTCCGACATCGTGCCAGTAGTGGCCACTCGGACCGAGCCGTTGCAGCAGATGGCCGAGCACGGCCTGCTGGAACTCCGCCCAGGAGCCGTCGGCGCGGCACCTCTTCCAGTGCTCGCGCGCCTGCTCGATGCGCGGGCCGAAGTTCTCGATCTCCTCGTCCAGGGGGAACGCGAACGGGCTCTGGCGTGTGGCGTCGCGGGCGTAGCCGGGAATGCCGCGTCCCATGTCCGACCAGCTGGGGATCACCAGCAGCGGGTCGCCCGCCTCCAGGACGGCCACACCGTCGCCCTCCTCGAACCACACGACTTCCATGGCCTCGGCGTCCAGCGCGTCGCGCCCCTCAGGCCGGCGCACATGGGACTCCGGCAGGATCGGTGCACGACCCGAGTCCAGCCGGGACTGGTCCAGCTCCGCCGGGGCTTGGCGATGGTTCGCGACCCAGACCGCCCCGATCACCGAGTCCCGCGCGTCCTTCAGGTAGGCCGCGGTGACGTCGCCGTCGGTCTCGATGGTGAGCCGGCGGCTGCCGTACGGGCTGGCCGCCGCGTGGACGACCGTGGCCGCGGTTCCCCGGGGCGAGGCGGCGCCCCTGCGCAATACCGACATGATCGAGACCTTAGTCGCAGACAAGGTCATGTGCAGGAATGTCGTTGTTCGGGCGGGGGGAGTGTCCGCAGACGGACGAGGCACGGGCCGGTGTTTGCGACACTGGAAGCACCATGTCTGCAACCCAGCCCGCCGCCGCCGGCACCGCGCCCGAGAAGACCCCGGCGAAGCTCGTCTTCGCCGCCCCCAGGCGCGGCAAGCCGCCGAGGCATCTCGCCGACCTCACCACGGCGGAACGCCGCGAGGCGGTCGCCGCGCTGGGGGAGAAGCCGTTCCGTGCCGACCAGCTGTCGCGGCACTACTTCGCCCGCCTGGTCGACGACCCGGCCAAGATGACGGATCTGCCGGCCGCCGTCCGTGAACGTCTCGTGTCCGAGCTGCTTCCCTCGCTGCTGACCCCTGTCCGTGAGATGGACTGCGACGACGGTACGACCCTCAAGACCGTGTGGAAGGCGTTCGACGGCGTCCTGTTCGAATCGGTGCTGATGCGGTACCCGGACAGGGCGACCATGTGCGTCTCGTCCCAAGCAGGATGCGGGATGAACTGCCCCTTCTGCGCGACGGGTCAGGCAGGGCTCACCCGCAACCTGTCCACGGCCGAGATAGTCGAGCAGGTCACCGCGGGGGCGCGCGCACTCGCCCGCGGGCGCATCCCAGGCGGGCCCGGACGCGTCTCCAACATCGTCTTCATGGGCATGGGGGAACCCTTGGCCAACTACAAGGCCGTGATCGGCGCGGTGCGTCGCATCACCGATCCCGCACCCGCCGGGCTGGGCATCTCCCAGCGTTCCGTGACGGTGTCCACGGTCGGGCTCGTGCCGGCGATCGAGAAGCTCGCCGCCGAGGACATGTCCGTCCGGCTGGCGGTATCGCTGCACGCGCCCGACGACGAGCTCCGTGACGACCTCGTGCCCGTCAACAACCGGTGGAAGGTCTCCGAGGTGCTGGACGCGGCCTGGGCCTACGCCGACCGCAGCGGCCGCCGTGTCTCGATCGAGTACGCCCTCATCAAGGACATCAACGATCAGGCGTGGCGGGCCGATCTTCTCGGAAGGCTCTTGCGCGGGAATCTCGTTCACGTCAATCTGATCCCGTTGAATCCGACGCCGGGTTCGAAGTGGACAGCCTCGCGGCCCGAGGACGAGCGGGAGTTCGTCCGCCGCCTTGAGGCCCATGGGGTCCCGGTCACGGTGCGCGACACTCGGGGCAGGGAGATCGACGGGGCCTGCGGGCAGCTGGCCGCGGCGACCAAGGACTGAGCGCAGCGCGGGCGAGCCCTGCCGCCGCGCGGGGACACGGCTGAGGAGCGCGGTGCCGGTGAAGACGGGTGTTCGGCTGCCGGTGGTCATGCGGGGCTATCACCGGCAACAGGTCGACGACGTGTTGAAACGGATCTCGCAGGCACTGGACGGCGGGCCGCCGATGCCCGCGGACGAGGTGCGCCAGACCCGCTTCACCATCGTGATGCGCGGCTACGACCGTCGCGCCGTGGACGAGCTGCTGCGGGAGTGCATCAGGGAGCTCCAGGTCGTGGCGCCGATCGGGGAGCGGCCAGGGCGCCCGCGAGCCCAGCCCGCCTGGCTGATGAACTGGATCCAGAACGCCCGGTTCTCCGGCGCGGGGACGCGCTCGGGCTACGACGTGCGGGACGTGGACGCGTTCCTCGACCGCGTGATCGCCGGCCTGCGCGGCGCCGCCCCGCCCGTGACGGCCCGTGACGTGCGGGAGAGCGCGTTCCGCGTGGTCCGTTTCGGCCCCGGCTACGACGAGCAGGAGGTCGACCGCTTCCTGCTCCAACTAGCCGGCGCCCTCGAACGCTGACGAAGTCGTCCCCAACCGGACACGAGCGATCCCCCGGGGGGGCGGAACCCAAGACGACACCCAGGATTCGGGGAACCCCTGGACACCACTGCGGGCTCGGGAGCCCAGGACCCTACCCGGGGTTCGGGAGCCTGGGGCTCTGACGCGAACGGTGTCGCGGATCTCGGTAGACGTGGACGCCGGATCCTCGATGATCTTGTCCGGCATGTCGAAAGCCGGCGCCGGCAGGCGTCCCGCTCGGCCCTGACCGTGGTTGCTCCAGGCCGGTCCTGTCAGCAACAACCCACAACAGTCTTTCTGCTGCCGAGCGGGGCTGCGGGCGGCGGGTTGGCTGACAAAGTCGGCTGCTTGAAGAGACGAGGGCCCGGCTGGTGCCGGGCTGGCTCACCATGTACCTGCGGAGAGCCGGCCGTGTTGCCAGAGGCCTGTTAACTGCTGTGTTTGTCGAGGTCCTCTTTCAGGCGCTCAACCGTTTCCTTGTTTCTGGATGGCGTCGACACGGGCTGTTGGGTCTTCGTGTCTCGGACGTACTATCTCCCGTGCGGTTTCGGGCCTCCGACCGTAGTTACGCCGGTGGCCGGTCAAGAAGTTGCAACGCAAGAATTTCCACCAGTTTCGGCGCATTGGAATCAAGGGTTCACCGCCGGTCCGCAGTCTGACGCAAGCAGAGTGTCGGAGGTGTCGGCGCATAATCCGTGAGTACTGGATTAGGTGACGGACTGCGCCCAGCCCTGCACGTCCTGCGCCGAGTGGGATACGGGCGGTCGCCGGCTACGCCGCCGTGATCGTCGTCCTTGCGTCGGTCGGCAGTCCGGCAGGGGGGCTCGTATCGAAGTCGTCGCGGGCCGAATCGCTGTCGGGAGCGTGAGCGGACTCAGCCAACCGATCTTGAAACGGCCGTGACCGGCACGCCCTGCCCGGCGAAGTTGCCAGCCAAAACCCCATCCGAACGGCATTGGGGGTTCGGTGGGGCGAAGCTTTTCTCAGTTCGCCGGTTGCGAGGGAGGCTATGGCCCGGACAGTGATTTCTGGCGCTCACACAAGAGGTGTGGGTGCAACGCAAAGGAGACACCATGGCCAAGAAGGGACCCGACGGCAAGTTTCCAGATAAGAAGTGTTCGATTTGTAAGGAAGACATGCTTGCCTACGAAGTTGATGGTGAGGTCTACTTCTACTGCCAGAACTGTGGCACCTGAACGTGTAACTCAAAGTCTCACGGAAAGGTCTCACTGAAGTGATGGGGTCCCCGAATTAAGGACCTTCGACCCTTAGATTTGGAGCGACCCCTCTCTTGAGGGGTCGCTCTTTTGTGTAAATAGACCCTGTCCCTGGCCGGCGTGCCCATGTCAAGAAGTCGGCACAAAACCCGGGCCTGAAGGTTGCGAGCGCAGCCGGGGCCGTGTCACGTTGCTGCCGCCGTTGAGGACTTGGCGTCGGTGAGCCTGACAGGATCTCCACGGCAAGGGGCCGGACCGGGTGCGAGTGGCCTCCATGGGTCCGGAGACCGATATGTCGTCTAGCTGGGTAGATGGCGTGGGTCCGGACGGGGCCGCGACCCGTGTGAGTTATCCACAATTTCGGTGGGTGCTGCGTGGGGGTGTGGTCCGCGCGACGCTACGGGCATGGACCACTTCGCCGCTCAGTACCGTCGGCTCCACGCCCTGTTCGACGTCTTCCTCGCTCCCGAGATCACGGCCCTTCTGCTGCCCCTGACGAGGCCCGCGTTACGCCTCGGCGCCGGTGGTGAGGCAGCCGTCCATCTCGGCGGCGCCCCGCTGCTGCCGCCGGGCGAGCGATGGCCTGAGTGGAACGGCCGTCCGCTCGACTTCCTCGGCGCGATCGACTTCGCCGGCCTCGCCCGCCTCGCCGAGATCCCCGGCCTGCCCTCGGGCCGGGCCGCGTTCTACTACGCGAGCGAGATCCCCCGTCCCTGGGGCGACGAGGCGGGTCAGCGAGACGGCTGGCGCGTTTTCACCGGTGACCTCCATGCTGCGACCTCGCCGTCCGGTGCGCTCTCCTACCCGCGGACGACGCTGGGCGCCGCTCCGTTCCTTTCTCTGCCCTCACCCCAAGAGCCCGTCGTCCAGCGCCTGGAGACCGTCTACAGCGGCGTCCTGCCCGTCTATGAGCAGCTACACGCCGCCTGGACGCGCCACACCTGCCCGGACGACGCTCCCGCTCACCAGCTTGGAGGCTGGCCCACCCTCGTCCAACGTCCGCTCGGCCCCGACTGCCTGTACGCCTCGACCGGTCGCACCCTGAACTCCCTCAACCCCCCGGCCCTCACTCCGGACGAGGAGCGTGCCGTGGACGAATGGCATCTCCTCCTCCAACTCGACTCCGACGACCGCCTCGGCTGGCACTGGGGCGACCCAGGCCGCATCTACTTCTGCACGCGCCGGAACACCCCGCTGGAGCAAACATGGCTGACCGTCCAAGCGGCCTGACACGTGGCTCAGAGGGTGCGGCGGGCGGTGATGACGTAGGCGGTTCCTACGACCGTGGACCACAGGAACACATGGAGGGCCACGGTGGGCAAGGTCGCGGTGAAGGCGGACGGGCCGCGGTTCGCGGCACGCATCCACTCGATCATTGGGACGGAGAGCCAGGAGAGCCGTCCGAGCCCGAGAAGCAGGAGCGCGGTCGCGCCGCCGAGGAGGGCGAGTAGCGAGACGCCGGGATCGGGGATGAGCGTCCGGCTCGTCCATGCGCCGAGCAGCGTCCCCGGCACGGCCACGAGAAGGTTGAGCGCGCACCCCGCCAGGACCGCCCGTCCCGGCGAGCCTGCTTGGACCGCTTGGAAGAGAGGGACGGCCAACGCAATCACGCCGAGAGAGAGATTTACACCGTACGCGGCGAGCAGGCCCGCCCACGTGGGGCCGGACGGGTGACGGGCGGCGGTGGCCGTCAGTGAACGCTGTTCGTCGGGCTGCGTGTCGAGGAGGGCGCGCGCCGCCCAAGCCCAGACGGGGAACAGGAACGCCGCCACGTCCCCGAACGTCCTGACGGCGAGGTCGGCGGCTTTCGGCCCGCCCGGGCCCTGAACGAGAACCAGCGCCACGAGCAGCGCCACGACGATCAGCGGCTGCAGGACGCGCAGCGAACGGACGTACCCCGCGATCTGGAACCGGATGAGCGCGATCACCCCTCGCGCCTCCGCACCCGATATCCGTCCGCGCGCAACTTGCTCTCCACGGTATCGGCCTCACCCCCAGGCACCTCGACCTCAAGCACAGCCCACCCGCTGCCACCCCCCGGCACAACAGGCGCCAAGCCCCCACGACCTGCCACAGGCAGGCTCCTGCCGTCGTCCTCTGGCGCGATGTGAGTCTCGGTGTTCTCACCTGGCTCCAGGCCGGTCCCGCCGTCGTCGCTTGAAGCGGGGTGGGTGTCGGTGCCATCCGCCGGGGCAACGGGTGTCATGGTGCCGCCACTCGGCGCGGGCCGAGTCGTGCTGTGGCCCTCTAGCGCGGGACGGGTGTCAGTGGCGTGGCTTGGCGCAGGGTGAGTCGCTTTGTCGTCGCCTGGAGCTGGACTGCCCTGGGCACTGTCCTCCGCCGCGGGCCCGGTTCTGCTGCCATCGCTTGGCGCGGGCTGGGTCATGCTGTCGTCCGCTGGCGCGGGGTGAGTCTCGGTGTTGTCGCTTGGCGCTGGGCCGATCTGGATGCTGTCCCCTGGTGTGGGCGCGGTCTTGTTGTTGTCGGTTGGGGCGGGGTGGGTTCTGGCGTCGGTCTTTGGCGTTGGGTGGGTGGCGTTGGGTGGGGCGAGGGGGGTTACGGTGCGGTCGGCTACGTGTAGGCGGTCGATGCCCGGCATTGCCTCGATGCAGCGCTGATGGTCGCTGACGACGACGGTGGTGCCGTTAGCCGCGAGTTCGGAGATCAGAGCGGGTAGCGCGTCGCGTGTGGCCGCGTCCAGACCGGCGAAAGGCTCGTCCAGGATCAGCAGTTCCGGGTCGGCCATGAAGGCCTGCGCGAGCCCGATCTTCTGGGCGCTGCCCTTCGACAGTTCGGGCAGGCGCACGTCGAGGAGGTGAGCGAAGCGCAGCCGCTCCGCCCACACGCCGGCCACGTCCGCAGGGATACGTCGCATCGCGGCCATGTGCCCCAAGTACGCGCGGACACTGAACGGCTGGTCCACCGGGAACCGCTCCGGCGCGTATCCCACCCGCGCGGGCCGGTCCTTGACCACGCCGGCGCCTGGCCTGCGCAGACCCGCTATCACCCGGAGCAGTGTGGACTTCCCCGCGCCGTTGTGACCCGTCACCTCGGACACGCTGCCGCGCGCGAGCGACAATGTGACATCCCTGAACACCCAGGGATCCTTCCGCCGATAACGGAAGGCGACGCTCTCCAGCCGCATGAGAACCAGACGCTAGGGCCTCGGACGTAAGGACTCCGTTAGCCCCGCCCGCAGCGCAACGAGGTAGTGTCCTCGGCCTTGGCGGGTGGGGTCCTGGCGCGTTCGACGCCGGGCGGGCGCTGTTCGCTCGGGATGGCGAGCTTGTCCAACCGGTGTGGGACGACAGGCACGGCGCTCAGCGCGGCGTCATGCGGCGGGAGGTGCGGAGACGTCGAATCGGCGTCGATCCGTGCTTGCGTCTTTCACGTCGGCAACGCGTGTGAGAGCACCGCCGACTGGATCTAACGCCAGGCAGAGACTCTCGTGGGGAAGTGGCCGCCCCGCCCGCCGCTTGGCGGGGGCGGGTGTCGAACCGTGGGGTGCGCGAGAGGATGGGGTTCATGGGTGAGGCTGTGGGCAAGCAGTGTGTGTTCTGCGAGATCGCCGAGGGGGAGCGGTCCGCGCATGTCGTGTTGGACACGGCCGAGGTGATGGCGTTTCTGGATATGCGGCCGCTGTTCAAGGGGCACACCCTGCTGATTCCGCGCACGCATTACGAGACGCTGACGGATCTTCCCGTGGACTTTCTGGGGATGTTCTTCGGGCATGCCCAGCGGCTCGCGGGGGCGATGGAGTCGGTGCTCGGCGCGGCGGGCTCGTTCGTGGCCATGAACAACCGGGTCAGCCAGAGCGTCCCGCATCTGCACGTCCATGTGGTCCCGCGCAACCGCAAGGACGGCCTCCGCGGGTTCTTCTGGCCGCGGCAGAAGTACGACTCCGAGGCCGAGGCCGCCGCCTACGCCGCGCGCCTGTCCAAGGCCCTCACAGAGCCCGCATCCTGAATTTCCTTGCGGTCAGGGTCAGGTCAGAGCCGTGACGAGGGCCAGGTAGGGGTCTGCGGGTTCCGGGGCGGTCGGGTCGGGGGGCGTCGGCCGCTGCGCGGCGGCGTGTTCGTAGAGGTCTCGTTCGGCCCGGTCCAGGGCGGCGGAAAGGACGAAGTCGGTGACCGTCCAGCCGATCAGTTCGGCGGCCTTCTGGATCACGAGGAACTGGTCCGCGGAGGTCCGGAGGGTGATGTGATCGTCGTGGCGGGTGGCGGGAAGGTCCTGGCGAACCGACTCAGACATGGCCGGTCTCCTTCCTTGCGGCTCTTAAAAGTACGCCGCGAGGTGTTGCCAGGGCATCCCCACTGAGAACGAGAATCGTCGGGTGTCCGGTGAAGTCAGCGGGTTCCCCAGGAGTAGGTCTGTTTGCGCAGTTTGAGGTAGACGAAGCTCTCGGTCGAGACGACGCCGGGGACGGCGCGGATCCGGCCGAGGAGTTCAAGGAGGCGTTCGTCGTCCTCGCAGACGAGCTCCAGGAGGATGTCGAACGAGCCGGCGGTGATCACGACGTAGTCGATCTCGTCGAGGCCGGCCAGTTCGTCGGCGATCTTCTCCAGGTCGCCCTCGCACTTGACCCCGATCATCATCTGCCGGGAGAAGCCGAGCATGAGCGGGTCGGTCACGCCGACGATCTGCATGACGCCGGTGTCGAGGAGCTTCTGGACGCGCTGGCGGACGGCGGCCTCGGAGAGCCCGACCGCCTTGCCGATGGCGGCGTACGAGCGGCGGCCGTCCTGCTGGAGCTGCTCGATGATCTGCTTCGCGGTCTCGTCGAGCTGGACGCGGGCTGCGCGTTCCATCGGTGGTCTCCTAGCTGCGGCATCGAGGGTGTGAGGCCTCTGAGCCAAGTGAATTAGTCGTGAAATTCGATCGTAACAACGGAATCACTTGTGTTGGGCTGGAACCTCTGTAAGGGTCGGGCCAACAGGACAGAACGGGCGAAGGCGCCCGGGAGGGATCTGAGAATGAGCGGCGAGCGGCTGCGCAACTTTATCGGCGGCGAGTACGTGGACGCCAAGGACGGGCGGACGCTGGAGGTGGTCGACCCCAGCACCGGCGAGACGTACGCCGAGGCGCCCGTGTCCGGCGCCGAGGACGTCGACGCCGCGTTCCGCGCGGCGGCCGACGCGTTCCCCGCCTGGCGCGACGCAACGCCAGGGGAGCGGAGCCTGGCGATGCTGCGGTTCGCCGACGCGGTCGAGAAGCGCGCGGAGGAACTCGTCCGGGTGGAGAGCCGGGACACCGGCAAGCCGCTCCAGATGACCCTGGACGAGGAGGTCCCGCCGATGGTGGACAACCTCCGTTTCTTCGCGGGGGCGTCCAGGGTCCTGGAGGGCAAGGCGTCCGGTGAGTACATGGCGGACCACACGTCCTCGATCCGGCGGGAGCCGGTCGGGGTCTGTGCCCAGGTGACCCCCTGGAACTACCCGATGATGATGGCGGTCTGGAAGATCGGGCCGGCACTGTCGACGGGCAACACGGTCGTGCTGAAGCCGTCCGAGACGACGCCGGCGAGCACGCTGATGCTGGCGGAGATCGCGGCCGAGTACCTGCCGCCGGGCGTCTTCAACGTCATCTGCGGCGACCGTGACACGGGGCGCGCGCTGGTCGAGCACCCGACGCCGCAGATGGTGTCCATCACCGGGAGCGTCAGGGCCGGTATGGAGGTCGCCGCGTCGGCGGCCAAGGACCTCAAGCGCGTCCATCTGGAGCTGGGCGGCAAGGCGCCGGTGGTCGTGTTCGACGACGCGGACGTCGAGTCGGCCGCGGCGGGCATCGCCGAGGCCGGGTTCTTCAACGCAGGGCAGGACTGCACGGCGGCCACGCGCGTCCTGGTGGCCGGCCGGCTGCACGACGAGTTCACCGAGGCGCTCACCGAGGCCGCCAAGGGAACCGTGGTCGGGCCGCCCAGCAACGCCGACGCCTTCTACGGACCGGTGAACAGCGCGAACCAGCTGGCACGCGTCCAGGGCTTCATCGAGCGGGCGCCCAGCCACGCCAAGGTCCTCACCGGCGGCGAGCGCGTCGGCGACAGCGGCTACTTCTTCGCGCCGACCGTCGTCGGCGGCCTGAGGCAGGACGACGAGATGGTGCAGAACGAGGTGTTCGGGCCGGTCATCACCGTCCAGAGCTTCTCGGACGAGCAGCAGGCCGTCGAGTGGGCCAACGGCGTGAAGTACGGCCTGGCCGCAAGCGTGTGGACGCAGAACCACGGCCGCGCCATGCGCATGAGCAAGGCCCTGGACTTCGGCGCCGTCTGGGTCAACACCCACATCCCGCTGGTGTCGGAGATGCCGCACGGCGGCTTCAAGCACTCCGGCTACGGCAAGGACATGTCGATGTACGGAGTCGAGGACTACACCCGCGTCAAGCACGTCATGCACTACATCGGCGGCTGATCGACGCCGACCGGAGCCCGTGAAGGAAGTCCCGCCCATGACCGAGACCCACCCCGCCCCGGCGCGCGACGACCCCGGTCGCGCGGTTCCCGCCATAGAGCTCCAGGGAGTCGAGAAGGCGTACCACGCCTATGGCGAGACCGTGGCCGCGGTCCGCGGAGTGGACCTGGCGATCGCGCAGGGGGAGTTCTTCTCCCTGCTCGGCCCGTCCGGCTGCGGCAAGACGACGACCATGCGCATGGTCGCCGGCTTCGAGGAGCCGACGGCGGGCGAGGTCCGTCTGCACGGGCAGGACGTCACGGGTGTGCCCCCCAACCGGCGCGACGTGAACATGGTGTTCCAGTCGTACGCGCTGTTCCCGCACATGAGCGTGTTCGAGAACGTCGCGTTCGGCCTGCGCCGGCGCGGCGTTCCGAAGGCGGACATCAAGCGCCGGGTGGGGGAGATGCTGGACATCGTCGACTTGGCGGGACGGGAAAGGCGCCGTCCCGCCGAGTTGTCCGGTGGCCAGCAGCAGCGGGTCGCGCTGGCCCGCGCGCTGGTGAACCGGCCGCGGGCCCTGCTGCTGGACGAACCGCTCGGCGCCCTCGACCTGAAGCTCCGGCAGGCCATGCAGGTCGAGCTGAAACGGATCCAGCGGGAGGTCGGCATCACGTTCGTGTACGTGACGCACGACCAGGGCGAGGCCCTCACGATGTCGGACCGCATCGCCGTCATGAACGACGGGCTGATCGAGCAGCTCGGCACGCCACGGGAGATCTACGAGCACCCCGCCACGCGGTTCGTCGCCGGGTTCATCGGGACGTCCAACCTGCTGGGCGGCGAGGTCACCCGGGCGGGTGACGGCAGCGCCGTGCTCTCCCACGGCCCGGACGGACGGATCGAAGTCCCGGTCAGGGAGGGCCTCGACCTCGCCGAGGGGGAGCGGCTGGAGCTGACCGTCCGCCCGGAGAAGATCGGCATCGGGCTGGACAAGCCGGGGGACGGCCTGTGCGGGGTCCGGGGGACCGTGACCGAGGTCGTGTACCTCGGGACGTCGACGAACTACAACATCACCACCTCCGCTGGGGCCGACGTCGTCGTGTTCCTGCAGAACGCCACGTCCGCCGACGACATCGCCGTGCGCGGCGACGACGTCTGGCTGTCATGGGACCCGCGCCACTCGTACGCCCTAGGAGCCCCCCAGTGAGCCAGATCGACCCCGCATTCCTGCGCGGACTCACGCGGCCGCGCCTGGCGCGTTCGACCACGACCCGTCGCGACGTCCTGAGACTGATGGGCGCGGCCGGCGCCGGGCTCGCCCTGTCGGCCTGCGGCGTGAAGGGGCAGGGCGGCAAGGAGAAGGTCAGCCAGAGCGACGTCCAGAAGTACTGGGCGGGCAAGGCCAAGAACGGCAGGCTTAACTGGGCGAACTGGCCCGGCTACATGCAGGACGACCGGGAGACCATCAAGGCTTTCGAGAAGGAGACGGGCATCAAGGTGACCTACAAGGAGGTCATCCAGGAGATGGGCCCGTGGTTCGGGAAGATCCAGGCGCCGCTGGCCGCCGGACAGTCCATCGGCTTCGACCTGATGGTCATGACGAACGGGATCCAGCTGGAGCAGTGCCGCCAGCTCGGCTACCTGGCCCCGCTCGACCTGTCGAAGCTGAAGAACTTCCAGGCGAACGCGGGACAGTCCTTCAAGAACCCGTCCTACGACCCCGGCAACGCCTTCACGATCCCGTACGAGTCGGGCGTCACCGGCATCGCGTACAACACCAAGTACGTGAAGGAGGAGATCACCAGCATCGCCCAGCTGTTCGACCCGAAGTACAAGGGCAAGGTCGGCATGATGGGCGACTCGCAGGAGCTCGGGAACTTCGGGATGTTCCTGCTCGGCATCGACCCGGAGAAGTCGACGAAGGCCGACTGGGAGAAGGCCGCCGCCAAGCTCCGGGAGCAGCGCGACAAGGGCATCGTCCGCAAGTACTACACCCAGGACTACGTCGACGCCGTCAGCAAGGGCGACGTGTGGATGACGATGGCGTGGTCCGGTGACGTCTACAGCCTGACGAGCCCGGACGTGAGGTTCGTGGTGCCCAAGGAGGGCGGCACGATCTGGACCGACAACATGTGCATCCCGAAGACCGCCGAGAACCCGGTGGACGCGCTGACGCTGATGGACTGGCTGTACGTCCCGGAGAACAACGTCCCGCTGACCGAGTTCATCAACTACATGCCGCCGATCCCGTCCACCCGGCAGATCATCACGCAGCAGGCGCAGCAGGCGACCGGGGCGGAGAAGAAGGACCTGACCAGGCTGAGCACCAGCCCGCTGATCTTCCCGTCGCAGGGCGACCTGGCCCGGCTGCGGCACTACCGGCGGCTCACCCAGGCCGAGGAGACCGAGTACCAGAAGATCTTCGAGCCGATCTCCAAGGGGTCGTGATGGCGCGGGGACGGGGGCGGCTCGCGCCGTACCTCATGATCCTGCCGAGCGGGCTCTGGCTGGCCGCGTTCTTCCTCGTCCCGATGGTGCTGATGGTGTCGCTGTCGCTGCAGACGGGCAACCTCATCGACGGGTTCCGGCAGACGCTCCACTGGCAGAACTACACCGACGGCCTGGACACCTACGGCGACAAGTTCGTCCGCTCGCTCTGGTACGGGCTGATCGCGACGGTCGCGTGCATCGTCGTCGCCTACCCGGCCGCGTACTGGATCGCGTTCCGCGGCGGACGCAACAAGTCGACGTACCTGTTCCTGCTGCTGCTCCCGTACTTCGTCTCGTTCATCCTGCGGACGGTGTCGTGGAAGCTCGTCCTCACCGACAACGGGCCGATCCTCGGGCCGTTGCGCGACCACGGGATCCTGCCTGGGGACTTCCACGTCCTCGACACCGGGATCGCGGTCGTGTCCGGGCTCACCTACAACTTCCTGCCGTTCATGGTGCTGCCGATCTATGTGGCCCTGGAACGCATCGACCCGCGCGTGGTGGAGGCGGCCTACGACCTGTACGCGAGCCGCGCGAAGGCGTTCACCCGGGTGATCCTGCCGCTGTCGCTGCCCGGCGTGTTCGCCGGCGTGATCATGACGTTCGTGCCGGTGTCGTCGGACTACGTGAACGCCGAGGTCCTCGGCGGCCCGCAGAACACGATGATCGGCAACGTGATCCAGACGGAGTACTTCAACAACAGCGCCTACCCGACGGCGTCCGCGCTGTCGTTCGCGCTGATGGCGATCCTGCTCGTCGGGATCTTCGCCTACGCCCGCACTCTCGGCACGCAGGACGTCCTGGAGGCGGCGAGACGATGACGACGACGCTCACCAAGACCCCGCGACGACGCCGCGCCGCGAGAGGCCGGCGAGGGGCCGGCAGGCGGATCTCCGGTCTCCACGGCTACACGCTCGCACTGATCGCCTGGCTGATCCTGCCGATCGCGATCATGATCCTTTTCGGGTTCAACGACACCCACAGCAAGCAGAACTTCCGCTGGGAGGGCTTCACGCTCAAGTGGTACGCGCACCTCTTCGACAAGAGCGACCTCACCACCGCCGTCGTGAACTCCCTGACGATCGCGCTGCTCAGCACGCTGATCACCACGGTCATCGGAACGTTCGCGGGCCTCGCGCTCGGCCGCTACCGGTTCCGCGGCAAGGGCTCGACCAACCTCGTGCTGTTCATGGCGATCTCCTGCCCCGAGATCGTGATGGGCGCTTCGCTGCTGTCGATGTTCGTCACGTTCAACCTGCCGCGCGGCTACCTGACGATCCTCGTCGCGCACGTGATGTTCTCCATCGCGTTCGTGGCGGTGACGGTCCGGGCCCGCGTCGTCGGCCTGGACCCGGCGGTGGAGGAGGCCGCGCAGGACCTCGGCGCCGGCCCGTGGGCGCGGTTCCGGCTCGTCACCCTTCCCATGATCATGCCGGGTGTGGTCGCGGGGGCGCTGCTGGCGTTCGTCCTGTCCATCGACGACTTCGTCATCACGAACTTCACCAGCGGCTCCACCGTCACCTTCCCGCTGTGGATCTACGGCTCCACCAGGACGGGAACGCCCCCGCAGGTCAACGTGATGGGGACGCTCATCTTCGCGGTGGGCGTCGTGATCGCGGTCGTGTCCGCGCGGCGCAGCGCCCGCGCGGCCCGCTGAACGGCGCCGTCATGACCGATCGGGGGACGGGAGCGGACGTGCCGGAGTCGCTCGCCGACGCCGCCCCGGAGCCGTTCTGGCTCCAGGACCCGGCCCGTCCCGCCGCCGGCCCGGCGCTGACGGGCGCGCAATCATGCGACCTCGCCGTCGTCGGCGGCGGGTACAGCGGCCTCTGGACGGCCCTCCTCGCCAAGGAACGCGACCCGTCCCTGGACGTGGTCGTGCTGGAGGCCGGCCGGATCGGCGCCGCCGCGTCCGGGCGCAACGGCGGATTCTGCGCCGCCAGCCTCACCCACGGGCTGGAGAACGGGCTCGGACGCTGGCCGGACGACATGCACACGCTCGAACGCCTCGGCTGGGACAACCTCCGCGACATCGGCGAGACCCTGACCCGGTACGGCATCGACGCCGAATGGGAGCCGACCGGGGAGATGAGCGTCGCCACCGAGGAATGGCAGGTGCCCGCGCTCGAACAGGCGGCGGAGAAGGCGTTCGAGCACGGCTGGGAACCGATCATGCTGGGCCCGGACGCCGTCCGCGCCGAGGTCGACTCGCCCACCTACCTCGCCGGCCTGTGGGACCGCGACTCCGTCGTCATGGTGCACCCCGCCAAGCTGGCCTGGGGCCTGGCGGACGCGTGCCGCTCCCTGGGCGTACGCGTCTACGAGAACACCCGCGTCACCGGACTGCAAGCCGATGCCCGGCGTCTCAGGCTGACCGGCGTGAGCCGCTCGCGGGGGAACGACGCTCCGCACGGGACGGTCACCGCCCGGCGGGTCGCGCTCGGCACCGGCGCCTACCCGCCGATCCTGCGGCGGCTGCGCGGCTTCCTCGTCCCCGTGTACGACTACGCCCTCGTCACCGAGCCGCTCACCGCCGAACAGCGCGCGGCCATCGGATGGCGGCACCGCCAAGGCCTCGGCGACAGCGCCAACCAGTTCCACTACTACCGGCTCACGGCGGACGACCGGATCGTCTGGGGCGGCTACGACGCCGTCTATCACTATGGAAACGGGCTACACCCCGGCCTGGAACGGCGTCCTGCCACGTATGCGACGCTCGCCCAGCACTTCTTCACCACGTTCCCGCAACTCGAAGGCGTCCGCTTCAGCAACGCGTGGGGCGGCGTCATCGACACCTGCAGCCGCTTCTGCGCCTTCTTCGGGACGGCCTACGACGGCAGGCTCGCCTACGCGGCTGGCTACACCGGCCTCGGCGTCGGAGCCACCCGCTTCGGCGCCGACGTCATGCTCGACCTGCTGCGCGTCGGCCTCGCGCCCGGTGAGGAGACCGAACGGACCCGGCTGAAGATGGTGCGCTCCAAGCCCGTCCCGTTCCCGCCGGAGCCGCTCCGCTACGGCGTCATCGAGCTGACCCGCCGTGAGATCGCCCGCGCCGACCGCAACGCCGGACGCCGCGGCCTCTGGCTCCGCACCCTCGACCGCCTGGGCCTCGGCTTCGACTCCTGAACCGGGTCGGCGCCTTCCGGAGACGCCCCCGCCAGGCCCTAGTCGGGGGACTCGTCGACCGAGCCGAAGATGACCGAGGAGACCTCCAGGTAGAGCTGCTCCGGGTAGGGCATGTAGCCCACGTTGCGGAGCGCCTGCTTCTGGCCCGCGGACTCCATCACGAACTCGCCGAAGCCGAGCACCCGGCCCGCCATGGAGCGGTTCAGCGCGATGTCGGTGACCTTGGCCAGCGGCATCATCGCGACGTTGCGGTTGAGGACGCCGTTGACGACCATCACCCGGTGCTCGGTGACCAGGAAGAACTCCACCGACCAGGCGATGACCTTCCAGACCAGGTAGCCGATCGCGATCAGCCAGAGCCACCAGACCCAGATCAGCCCGGTGACCGCGCTGACCGCCGAGCACGCGACGAGCCCGGCGACGACGATCGCGACCGGCGCCAGCAGGACGGCGGGGTGCCGGCGCACCGCGATGACGCGGCCCTCGTAGGACATCAGATACTTGTCGACGGTCCGCGACGAGTTGTCGCGGTGCACCATCATGTCCTGCAGATTCACGGCGGCGTCCTCGTCATGATCCGGTTGGTTCAACCGTAGCCGACACGGCCCGGGCGCCGCAGGGGCCGCGGGGTAAGGGGTCCGGCCCCGCGCGGGATCTTGTCGGAGGGAGATCGTCCGGCCGATGATGGTCGGCATGGACGGCGACGCCGAAGGGCCGCGGGGGGCCAGGGGGCCGCGCGGCGAGTTCGCGCCCGACGTGACCGGACGTCCGATCTGGCGGCTGCTGCTGCGGGGCCTCGGCGTGTACCTGCCCGGCTGGGAGATGCCGGCGGGGGCGCTGCGCGTCCGGGACGGGACGGCGCCGCCCGGGTTCGGGCCGCCCGCCTACCTGGACGGCGAGGCCGGGTTCGGCGTCCAGGTCCCCGACCGGCGCAGGGGCCTGGAGCCCGACCGGGAGATCTACGTCCGCGGCCGGGAGAACCCGAGCTTCGGCATCGTCGTCGCGGGCCCGTCGGCGGCGATCGGCAGCCGCGTCGTGGACGCCGGGGTGCTGATGCGGTTCGCGCGCAGGCTGACGTTCGAGGAGCTCTTCGACACCGGCGACGCCGACTCCGTCCCGTACGCGGTGCGCGGTGCGAGGGCCGTGGAGAACGTCGTGTTCCTCGACCGCGCCGCCGGGATCGGACTGTGCGCCGAGGTCGACCCGCAGACCCGCGCGCTGGGCTGCCCGCTGTACGTGCGCATCGGCGGCCCGGCGGAGCGGACCGTGCGGGCTTACGGGGTGGCCCAGCCGGTCAGGTCCCACAGCTGATGGGACGGCAGCCGCCGCAGCCGGACGGTCGCGGCGGCCGGGTCCCAGAACACCTCGTCGCTCTCCAGTTCCAGCGACTGCGCGGCGGTCAGCACCGCGCACAGCAGCTCGTCCCGCGTCCGGACGGCCATCAGCGGGCCGATCTGCGCGACGGCGCCCGAGGACTCCGAAAGCGTGCGCAGCAGGGCCTTGAGCGCGGCCTCGTCCTCGGGAACGCGCACGGGCTCGACCCCCGGCGGGACGCCCGGCTCCACCCGCGCGAGCCCCCGCTTCGCGTCGCCGCCGTTGGCCGGGGTGTCGGCGCCCGCCGAGATGAGCAGAGCGCTGAACACGCCCGCGAGGTCCTCGCTGGCGTGCCCGCCGAGGAAGTACCGGCGGCGTTCCGGGGAGCCGGGGACCGGGCCGTCCGCCCCCTCGGCGGTGCGGAACCTGACGTTCAGCCGGCTCGCGCGCACGCACCGTTCGTACATCTCGCAGAGGATGTCCTCAAGCTGGTCGTCGCGCGTCCACAGGCGCCCCGTCGTGGTGACGGCGTCGCCGTGGGCGCGGGGACGCCCGGTGAGCGCCGCGGTGACGGTGTCGTCCAGCTCGCCCTCGGTGAACTGGAGCAGCTCCGCCACGACGTCCTCGACGCCCTCCAGGGTGCGGGTGAGCGCGCGTTGCAGCTCCAGGATCTCCTCACCGCCGCGTTCCAGGTCCGCCAGCCGGCCGAGGGCGGCGTCGACCCTCCCCTCGACCGCCTCGCCGCCCGCCCGGGTGACGGCCCGCACCGACGTCTCGACCTCGCCGAGCTTGCGGCGCAGCGCGGCCAGAGTGATCCGCTGCTGCTCCAGCTCGTGCAGGCGGCCCGCCTGCGTCCGCAGGTAGTCGTCCGCCTGGTGGACGAGACCCGCGAGCTCCTCGACCTGCCCGGTGTTCTGCCGGAGCCGGTTGTCGAGCGCCGGCAGGACGTCCTGCTTGACCCGCGCCAGTTCGGCGGTCAGCTGCTCGCCCACGGTGACGAGCACGTTGTTCTGCTTCGTGACCTGGTCGTTCAGTTCGTCGATCCGGCGGTTGAAAGTATTCGCCTGGTCCCGGCTCTGCTTGCCCGCGTAGAGTTCGAGCGCCCCTACCACGACGCACATCACCACCAGGATGACCGTCGTCATGGAACTCCTCGGGGGGACGGAGAATGCCGGATCGGGTTTTGATCGCGACCATAACTTACGATCACGCACGCCGACCGGAACTTACGTAACCGACTGATCTCAGTGACCGGCCGGTCTCACCGCCCCTTCCGGTGCCATTCCGTAATCCATTCCGTGCACTCGGTGACGGATTCTCAAACGCACCCCTCGAATTGCGGGACCGTGGTGGTGACCTTGAGCCCGGCGGGGCGGAACCATTTGTCCAGCAGCCGCGGCGCGGTGCCGTCCTGGTACATCTGCGTGATCGCCTTGTTCACCGCCTCGCAGCCGTCGGCGTCGCCCTTCCGCAGGCCGACGCCGTACGGCTCGTCGGTGAACGGCGCGTTCACGATCGTGAGCGGCGGGCCGTTCCCGGACGCCTTCGCCGCGAGGCCCGCGAGGATCAGGTCGTCGGTCGAGACCGCGTCGAGCCTGCCTCCCGTCAGTTCGGTGAGGCAGCCGGCGTAACCGTCCGCCTCGACGGGCACCGCGGCGACGCCCTGCTCGTCGTGGACGCGCGGGAACGACACCGACCCCGGCACCCTGCAGAGCCGCCGGCCCTTCAGGTCGTCGATGCTGCGGATCTTCCCGGCGTCGGACTCGCGGACGAGGATGTCCTGGTGCGCCACGTAGTACGGGCCGGCGAACGACACCTTCACCTTGCGTTCGGGCGTGACGGAATAGCTCGCCACCACGAGGTCGACGTCGCCGTCCTGGATCATCTTCTCGCGGGTCGCCGACGTCACCTGCTTGAACGTGACATTCGCGCCGGTCACACCGAGCCGCCTCGCGATCTCCTTGGCGATGTCGATGTCGAATCCCTCGAAGGTGCCGCCCTTGCGCTCGCCGAGTCCCGGCTGGTCGCCGTTGACTCCGATGACCAGCGTGTCCTTGTCGGCGACAGAGCCCTCCCCGGCGTCGGCGATCCCGCACGCCGTCCCGGCGCCGAGCACCGTCGCCGCAGCGAGGAGGGCCGCCGCGATCCGCCGCCCCCTCACTTCGACCACCGGTACTCGGCCAGGCGCGGGCGCACGCCGATCAGCACGAGCGCGGCGATGACGACGCCCGCGATCGGCAGCACGGCGTACCAGCCGCTCGTCCCGCCGTCCCCGTCCTCGACGGCCTTGTCGAACGCCGTCCGGTGGATGCGGACGAGGTCCTGCAGGGACCGGTCGTACCGGGCGAAGTCCGCGGCGGCGGCGCCCCGGGCGGCGACCGCCTGGTCGCGCTTGTCGCCGTTGACGAGGTCCCTCATCCGGCGGTCGTTGGCCTGGACCTTCTGGTAGTCGGCCAGCACCCTTCTCATGACGTCGACGAGTTCCGTCTCCGGCCCGCTCGCCTCGATCGGCCGGCTGGCCTCGGTACCGAGGAAGCCGAGGAACGGCGCGCGTCCCCGCCCGAACGACAGGTCCTTCTGGACGGCCGCGTTGTACTGGGTCAGGTTGCCCGCCTTCAGGTACAGGACGGTCTGGGACTTGCTCAGGTAGACCTGCTCGTAGGCGTCGGCGCGCCCCGGATCGAGGAGGAACCGCGTCTCGTCCGCATTGGCGCTGTTGCTGATCGCGCGCGTCCGCGACAGCGCCAGGATCGAGTCGAAGCCCTCCTCCTTGGCCTGGCGAAGGTGGTCCGCCTGCTTGGACAGCATGAGTGCGCCGGTTGCGACCAGGACGAGCGTTCCGAGCGTCGCCAGCGCGAGCGGGACGTTCAGCAGCCGCCGGAACCGCCGGGCGAGGAAGAGCTGGAAGCCCGCGAGAACGGCCAGCAGCACCAGGCCCGTGATGAGGATCGCCGAGCGCCCGAGGAGGACGGCCGACCGCTTCTCCTCGTAGGTGTGCCGGACGAGGGTGCCGTTGTCGAGCGTCAGGTTGTACGCCTTCGGCAGCAGGTCCAGCTTCATCAGGTCGGTCGCCTGCCGGTACAGGTCCACGACCTTCTGTGACGGCGGCCCGGACGCGTGCGGGGACTGCCGGTCCAGCAGGAGGGCCTGCCCGGCGAGGCGCTCGTACCGGGCGAGGGCGTCCAGCAGGTCCCGGGCCGTGTTGTTCTCGGTCGCCTCGTCGGCGAGCTTCGCGGCCTTCAGCAGCGCGTCGCCGGCCTTGCGCCGGTTCTGGTCGTAGCGGGCGAGCGCCTGGTCGCGCCCGCCGCCGGGCGCGTCGCCGATCAGCAGCGCGTTCGCGAGCTGCGCGTCCATGTCGGTGAGCTGGAAGTACAGGTCGCCGGTCGCGACGACCTGCGGGCCGGCGTCGTGGCCGATGACCCGCACCCCCTCGCGGGCGTTCGCGATCGCCGCCCAGGCGACGCCGATCAGCACCACCAGCAGGACGAGCGTCAGCGCGGTCAGCGTCCGGACGCGGCCCGCGACCGTCCGGGGGAGCAGCCGCGCGGCACCGGACGGCGGCGTGTCCGGGGCCCGCCCGAGCCCTCCGGGGCCGTGCCGGGCGGGCGGCGCCTGCGCGGCGGGGGCGGGATGCCCCGGGGGAGCGTGCTGAACGGCCGTCATGTCGCCTCGCCTCGGGTGAGCGTGATGGTGGTCCAGGCGCCGACGTGGATGCGGTCTCCCTCGGAGACCGGGATCTCCACGTTGTACGGGATGGGGTCGGTGGACCCGTTCAGGCAGGTCCGGTTCGTCGAGCCGGGGTCGACGAGCGTCCAGGCGCCGTCCGGCCGCGCCAGCAGCACCGCGTGGACGTGCGAGACGCCGGGGTCCTCGGGCGGCTCGCGCAGGTCGATCTCGGGCGGGGACGGCTGGGACGAGCTGCGCCGCCCGATGCGGACCTCCCGCCCGGTGAGCGGGATCCGCCGTTCGGGCGCGTACGGAGGGAACGACAGCGCCGCCGAGTCGGGCCCCTCCTCGGCGACGACCGTGTTGTAGTAGTCGCGGTCGGCCGTCACAACCGCCGTCCACACAGGCCCGGGGACCGGCGGGGGCGGCACCGGCGGCTCCGGGACCTGGGGCGCCGGCACGGGTGGCTCCGGCACCGGGGGAGCAGGCACGGGCGGAACCGGAGCGGGGCCGGGCTCGGGCGCCGGGCTCGGCGTGGGCTTGCCGCCGCCGGTCGCGAAGTCGTAGCCGCACGCCTCGCAGAACCGGTCGGTGCTGGGCGTCCCGCAGTCGGGGCACGGCGTCCCGCCGGGCGAGGGCCCGGGGCCCCCGCCGGAGGGGCCCCCGCCGGAGGGGGCGTCGCCGATGCGCTCGCCGCAGATGTCGCAGTAGTCCGGTGACTGCGAGGTATGTCCGTTGGGGCAGCTCGCCATGCTCAGCCCTCGCCCCTCCTGGTGGTCACGGTCTCGTCCTTGCGCGTCCGGACCGTCTTGCTGGAGCGGGTGTCGAGCTCCATCTCGGCGGCCTTGTCGATGTCGCGCTTCAGCCTGACGGTGCCGGTCGCCGGGTCGACGACGTCCACGACCTTGCGGAGCATCGCGGTGATCGCGTCGTTCCCGGCCTCGTCGGCGAGGACCACGGCCCGGCCGAGCCGCGCGGTCGCGGTGTCGAGGTCGCCGTCCTTGCGGGCCTGCAGCCCCTCCTGGATCGCCGAGGCCAGCTCGGCCTGCCCGGTGTAGTGCGCCACCCGCGGGTTGATCCGGGTGGACTCCGCCTCGTCGTCCGTCCACTGGGCGAGGACGTTCGCGCTCGCGAGGACCTGCGCCTCCTCACCGGGCGCGCCCGGTACGACCAGCTTCACCCACGCGGCGCGCAGTTCCTTTCCGACCTCGCCGGGCGGCACCTCCACGCAGATGTGGTAGTCGCGGCTTTCCGCGCCCCACGCGCCGAGCGGGTAGTCGCCCGCCTGCGGCGCCGAGTCGACGCGCTTGCCGGTGAGGTCCTCCACCGACGGCATGACCTGCTTGACGAACCGCAGGTTCGCCGTCTGCGGGGTCCAGACGCGCAGCGCGACGTCGGCGACGGACTTGCCCATCGCCGCCTCGGTCATGGCGCGGAAGTCGGCGACCAGCCCCGCCGGGTCCGCCACGATGTCGACGCTGCCGAGCAGGGCGGACGCGACCTTGCGCAGCTCGGCGACCTCCCAGTCGGTGCCGACGCCGCGGCAGTCGCACACGAACCGGCCGCCGACCTGGTTCAGGGCCGCGTCGAGCTCGGCGGCCGTCTCGTGCTGGTTCTTGCCGTCGGTCAGCAGGATCGCGTGCCGGATGCCGGCCCGGTCGCCGAACAGCTGGTCGGCCAGCCGCAGCCACGACCCGATCGCGGTGCCGCCGGACGCCCGCAGGCCGCTCAGCACGTGCTTGGCCTCCGCGCGGGTCTCCGGCGTCGCCGCGACCAGCCCCGGGTGCCGCGGGAAGACCATCGCGGCGGAGTTGGAACCGGAGACGACGGCGAACTCGACGCCGTCGCGCAGTGTGTCGATCGCGACCTGCGCCGCCGCGACCGCGGCGCGCAGCTTGGTCTCGGGGTAGGACATCGATCCCGAGGTGTCGATGATGATGACCTCGGAGGCCCGCGTCGAGGACGGGACGGGGGCGCCCGCCGCGGCGGTCGCCTCGACCGACACCACGGCGTGCACCTCGCGTCCGCCCTCGGGCAGGTACTTGTTCTGGTCGATCGAGATCGTGAACTGCGGCTGCTCGCTCATCAGGGCTGCTCCGTGCTCTGCGGGATGCTCTCGTGGATGCGGCTGTCGGTCGTGCCGGGTGAGGGGAGCGGGATCACGGCGACGGTGATGTTGTCGCGGCCGCCGGCGTCCAGGGCCTGCCGGACCAGCATCCGCGCGACGCCGAGCGGGTCCGCCGCCGGATCGTGCGCCGGTTCGCCCGCGCCCCCGCCCGCTTCGGCGTCCGCGCCGTCCTCGGGGGCGCCGCCCGTTTCGCCTTCCGTGCCACCCGGGCCGGCCTCGGGGGCGCCGGCCAGCAGGGCCGCCAGGTCACCGGCCCCGGGGAAGTAGTTCCACAGGCCGTCGCTGCAGACCAGCAGGGTGCCGGGGCCCGACGGCCGGAACGTCGCGATGTGCGGGCTGACCTGGCCCGCGTCGGCGCCGAGCCACGCCGTGATGACGTGCGCGTTCGGGTGCGCCTCCGCCTCGGCCTCGGTCAGCGAGCCCTCGGCGACCATGAACGCGGCCCACGAGTCGTCCTCGGTGAGCCGGCGGGACGAGCCGAGCTCCGCCATGTCGCCGGTGCTGACCTCGTCCGCGCCGGCCTCGTCCGGAGCCGGGCCCGGCGCCCCGTTCACGGCCGGCTCCGCGGCGCCCTCCGCGGACAGCCAGTAGGCGCGGCTGTCGCCGATCCAGCCGACGGTGACCACCGGGCCGCGCGTCACCGCCGACACGTACGTGCACGAGGGCGCGTCGGACGGCGACGTGGAGAGGGCCGCGACCGCCGCGGCGGCCCGCAGCGCCGCGTGCCGGGTGGCGTCCTCGGCGTCCTCGCCGGAGTCGAGGCGTTCCACCAGTTCGGCGGCGCCGGTGTCGGCGGCCGCGCGGGACGCCTCCTCGGGACGCTGCGAGGACCCGACGCCGTCGGACACGACGACCGCGATCCCGGCGGCGTGGGCGGCGAGGGCGAGCGCGTCCTCGTTGCGGCTGTAGCGGAGGCCGCGGTCGCTCGCGCCCGCGGCGACGGCCGGCCGGGCCCCGTTCCCGGCGCCGTGGGCGGGCAGCTCGATCTCGACGTGGTCGCGTTCGGCGGGCTGGCGGAGCCCGCACGTCTCGCAGTAGCCGTCCGCGTCGATCGCCGTCCCGCCGCACCCGGGGCACGGGCCCCCGGGCCGGCGCGCGGACGGCGACGACTCCTGCCTGATCGTCGCGCCGTCGCGGCCCGCCGGCGCGGACGCGGGCGGGGCCTCGGCCAGCCGGTGGCCGCACTCCTCGCAGAAGATCTCCTCGGCGAACACGACCGCGCCGCAGGCGGGGCACGACAGCTCCGCCGCCTTCGCGTGGTCGGCTCCGGTGGCGTCGGCTCCGGTGGCGTCGGCTCCGGTGTTGCCGGCTCCGGTGTGGTCGTCGGTCACAGCAGCGTCCTCGGGCGTATCGCGTTGGCGGAGTCGACGAGCCGGCGGCACTCGTCCCGGTCACGGGTGCGGTGCGCCAGCTCCCGGTAGGTCTTCTCCAGCAGGAGACGCAGCGGTCTCTCGGCGAGGGGGGAGCCGAACAGGGCACCGCCCTGCGTCCTCGCCGCCGTGCCGGAGCCGTCCAGGAGCCAGCCGAGCGCGGCCTCCAGCACCTCGGCGGCGAGCCGCTCGCGGCGTTCGGCGTCCAGGTCGAGGGCGGCGAGCCGGTCACCGGCGGCGACCAGCTCGGCCGCCGAAAGCTCGGCGGGCGGACGGCCGCGGACCGTCGTCGCGACCGCCGCCACCTGCGCGGGAACGTACCGGATGGAGATCTTCGGCACCGAGTCGAGAGTGGCCACGGCGGAGCGCCGGTCATCCGCCGCCAGATGCACGCGGGCGAGCCCGAACGCCGCGTTGATGTAGCTCTGGTCGGTGCGCCACACCATCTCGTACAGGCGGAGGGCCTCCCGGGGCGCCGAGCGCTCGCGGCAGTAGGCGAGGGCCAGCTTGGGCGCCGGCTCGCCGGGCAGCAGCCCGTACAGCCGGTCGAAGAGGGGCGCGGCCTCGTCCACCCGGCCCTGGGCGAGCAGGCCGACGGCGCGGTACCAGCCGATCCGCCAGTCGGCGGGACGTTCGGTGGCGAGCTCGTCGAGCAGTTCGTCCGCATCGCCGGCCTCGCCCAGCTCGATCTTGGCGCGGGCGAGCGCCAGCCTGACCTCGGGCGTGCGCTCCGGCGCGTTCGAGGCCGCCTCGGCGGCCTGCGCGGGCTCCAGTGCGCCGAGCCCGGAGACGAACGCGGCGGCTGGGTCGGCGCCGTCCACCAGCGGCACCGGCAGCGCCGCCGCGGCCACCGCCGGCGGGACGGGCGGCAGCGCGGACTCCTCCCGCGTCCCGCCCGCCATCCGGGTGGTGAAGCGCTCCGGGCCGAACAGCCCGGACGGCGCGGGGCGCGGCGTGCCGTCCTCGGCCGCCAGGACCTCGCGCAGCACGCCGGTGAGCTGCTCGGCCATCTCGGCCGCGTCCTGGAACCGCGCCGACGGCTCCTTGTGCGTCGCGCGGCGGAGCAGCCGGTCGTAGGACTCGAACCGGTCGAGCACGGAGATCTCCGAGCGCGGCGGTATCGAGTCGACGTACTTCCTGGTGTAGCCCTTGAACGGGAAGCTGAGCACGGCCAGGGCCCGGCCGACCGTGTACAGGTCGGACGAGACGGACGGCCCCGCGTCGGCGATCTCGGGCGCCTGGTAGCCGACGGTGCCGTAGATGGCGCCGTCCGGGTCGTCCAGCCGCCGGACCCCGCCGAGGTCGATCAGCCGCAGCTGCTCCTCGGACTGGATCACGTTGTCCGGCTTGAAGTCGCAGTAGACGAGGCCCTGCGCGTGCAGGTACTCGAACGCCCGCAGCACCTCCAGCCCGTACGCGATGGCCTGCGCGAGCGGGAGGTGCTTCTCGCCCGCGGGCAGCGGCTGCTGGAGCAGGATGTCCTTGAGGGACTGCCCGCCCACGTACTCCATGACGATGTAGCCGTCGCCGTCGTGCTGGACGAAGTTGTAGATCTTGACGATGTTCGGGTGCTCGACCTCGGCGAGGTAGGCGCGCTCGGCGGCCGCCGCCTCCATCGCGTCGGCGTCCCCGCTGTCGAGCAGCCCCTTCAGCACCACCCAGCGGTCGCTGACGTTCTTGTCCTTGGCGAGGTAGATCCAGCCGAGCCCGCCGTGGGCGAGGCAGCCCAGCACCCCGTACTGGCCGCCGACGAGGTCGCCCGGGCCGAGCTTCGGGGTGAAGGAGAACCGGGCGCCGCACTTCGGGCAGAAGCCCTCCGTCCGCCCCGGGCGGTCGCCGCGGCCCCGGCCGACGGGCTCGCCGCAGCCGCTGCAGTACCGCTTGGACTCCGCGACCTCCGGGTCGCTCAGCACGGCCCCGGACGGGTCCCGGTAGGGGACGCGCGGCACCTCGACGAGCCCGGCCCCGAGCATGCCCCGGCGGCCGGACGAGCGGGACGACCCGGTGCGGGTGCTGCCCGTCCGGGTGCCGCCCGTGCCCGTGGTGCCCGCGGTGCCGGACGTACCGGACGTGCCGGGCCCGCTCGTCGGCACCCGGGTCGTGTGCGCCGGCGGGTTGCCGCACACGTCGCAGTAGCCGTCCATGATCGTGCCGGTGCAGCCGGCCTGGCGGCACGCGTCGTCCGGCCGCTCCATCGGCGGGCGCGGGGCGGGGACGCTCGGCGCGGCGGATGCCGGCGGGTTGCCGCAGACGTCGCAGTAGCCGTCCGAGATCGTCCCGCCGCAGCCCGGCTGCGCGCACTGGCTCATCGATCCGCTCCCTTAGCCCGTGAGGTGATGGCCCGCTGGTATCCGCTCAGCGCCACGGTCGCCTTCCGCAGATCGCACGGGGAGGTCCACAGCAGCACGCGTACCTGTTCGTAGAGCCCGGCCAGTTCGGCGTCCTCCGCGTGGCCGAGCCGCGCGGCCTTCACCCGGTACGCCTGCAGCCGGCCGCGCAGTTCCTCGCGCCGGTCCAGCAGCCCCCGGATGACGCCGACGGTCTCGCGCGCCTGCGCCAGCGCCGTGTCCGCCGCGCGCTCCAGGTCGGCGACGCGCCGCGCGACGTCGTTCCACCCGGCGCCCCGCGCGGCCGTGCCCGCGCCGGGCCGGGTGACGGCGGTGAGCCGGTCGGCGAGCGCGGCGGCGGAGCCGGGCAGGTCCGGCAGTACCGGAGAGGCGATCTTGGCGACCACCTCGTCGCGGACGGCGCGCGCCTCCGCCTCCGCCTCGCGCAGCAGGTCCAGGACGGCGGCGACGCCGCGGATCCGGCCGGCGAACCCGTCGCGCAGCCGTTCCGCCTCCTCCAGGGCGCGGCGCGCCGCGGCGAGACCCGTGCGGACCGCGTCCAGCCGGGCGGTGTCGGCGAGGCCGTCCCGGGCCAGCGCCAGCGGGTCGGAGCGCACGACCGCGGCGACGGACTCCAGCTCGCCGCGGAGCCGCTCGAAGTCCGGGTCCACTCCGCCGAGCGACTCCAGCAGCTCCTCGGCCGCCCGCCGCTCGGCCTCGACCTCCGCGAGCCGCGACAGCAGCGTCGACCAGACGGTGTCGAGCGCGGCGACGGACCGCGCGACCTCCTCGTACAGCGGCGTCATCCGGTCGACCGCCGCGCGCAAAGTCAGCTTCTCGCCGGAGGGCACGGACAGCAGGGTCCGCTGCTCCAGCGGCACCTCCCTGGCGGGCATCTCCACCGACGGGCCGTCGAGCAGCCGGGTGAGCTCGGCGAGCTGCGCCTGCCCAGGCCGGTTGTGGCGGGCCCTGAGGTCCTCGGCGGCGGAGAGAACGTTCCCATAGAGGTCGTACAGCATCCACAGGGACGCCATGCGCGCTCGCACGTCGGACTGCAGGCTCAGCGTCTCGCCGGCCAGCGTCGCGCCCTCCAGCAGCTGGTAGCCCTGGTGGGCCTCCAGTTCCAGCAGCGCGCCGCCGATGCGCTCCTTCTCGTCCCTGAGGCGTGCGAGCATCCTGTCCGCCTCGTCTCGGCTCATCGGGGGCCGGCCCACGCGCGCGTCACTCAACGCCGGTCCACGCTAGGCCCATGTTCGCCCCCGATTCCCCCGAATAGAGCACGTTTCGTGCCTCAGTTTTCCCCATGCGAGGGCGCCTTCTCAAGCGCGAAGCCGATCATGGCCTCCGGCCGCCCGCCGCTGCGTCACCTGACCCGGCCGGACCGTGCCCGGGACCTCCAAAATGTCAGTGTTCGAACGTATGATCGAACCATGGCGAACGTTGCGACGCACCCCCAGACCGCGCCCACCGCGCCGGCCGCGCTCACGGCGGCGGAGATCGCCGCCCTCGCGCTCTCGCTGGCGCACCTCGGCACCGGCCCGCAGGCCACCACCGCGCGCCGGGCCCTGCACACCCTCCTCGACGCCACTCCGCACGACGACGTGGTCACCACCACGCTCGCCACCCTCACCAAGCCCCTGGACGTCTCCACCTCCGACCGCGCCCGGGTGATCGCCGCGGCCATCACCGAGCACCGCGTCGTCCGGCTCTGCTACGGCGACGCCGGCGCCAACGTCACGATCCGCGAGGTCGAGCCGGTCACCTGCCTCGTCCACCGCGACCACTGGTACCTCGTCGGCTGGTGCCGGATGCGGCGCGGCGTGCGCGCCTTCCGCTTCGACCGCATCCTCGCCGTCGAGTCCACCGGCCTGCTCGCGCGTCCCCGCCGCGCCGACCGCTACCTCCCCTTCCAGAAGCGCCGGACGGCCTGACCCGGCATCGGCCCCGGAGCCGCGAGCGCCGCGGCTCCGGGGCCCCGCGTCCGCGTGTCAGACCGCGGCCGTGTGGTGGACGGCGTTGGTGACGACGGCCGTGACGTCACTCGTGCGGGTGAAGTCCGCGCGCTGGCGCTGGGCGCCGTTGCCGCGTCGCAGCAGGCCCTGGAGCAGGGTGGTGACCGTGTCGAGATCGCCCGAGCGGTCGAGCGCCGGGGACAGGTGGCCGAGCAGCTCCTGCACCACCTCGCGGGCCGGGGCGGCGCGGCGGGTGCACGGGTGGACGAGGTCGTTGCGCAGCCCCGAGCGCCCCGCCCGCCACATCGCCAGCCGCATCAGGTCGGCGCGCACCGGGTCGGGCGGCTCACCGGCCTGCCACTCGGCGGCGGCCGTGTCGACCAGTGCCCGGACGAACGCCGCCATCAGCACGGCGTCGTCGGCGTCCAGGCACACGTCCGGCACCCGGATCTCCACGGTCGGGTAGCGCCGGGAGAGGCGGGCGTCGAAGTAGATCATGCCCTCGTCCACCAGCGCGCCCGTCGCGAGGAGTTCCTCGACCGTCGTCCGGTACCCCTTCGCCGAGCCGAACAGCTCGGTCGGGCCGCTGGACGGCCAGCGGCTCCAGACCTGGTGCCGCCAGCTGTCGTAGCCGGTGTCGGCGCCCTGCCAGAACGGCGAGTTCGCGCTGAGCGCCAGCAGCGGCGGCAGCCACGGCCGGATCCGGTCCAGGACGGCGACGCCCTCGTCCGGGGAATCGATGCCGACGTGCACGTGGCAGCCGCAGGTGAGCTGCTCGTCGGCGGTGAGCCCGTAGGCGTCCGCCATCAGCAGGTAGCGGTGCGACGGGGTGAGCGACGGCCGGACGCTGACCGGTGACGTCGCCAGCGCCGCCACCGCGACGCCGACCCCGGCCGCCGACTGCGCCGCGGCGAGCCGCGCCGACCGGACATGCTCCGACAGCTCGCCGAGCGTGGCGCAGACCGGGGTGGCGGTCTCCAGTTGCTCGCGCTGCAGTTCGGTCTCCAGGGGTTTGGAGCGCCGGCCGCCGGTCAGGAACAGCTCGTCGTGGCGCTGCGCGTAGCGGATGACGGAACCGGAGACGGCCTGGGGCGCACCGCTCTCGGGATCGACGAGGAGCAGTTCCTCCTCCACCCCGAATGTGCGCGGACCCGTGCGAAGTGTCACCAGAGTGTCCTTCCCGGCAGCGCACCGATGTACGTCCCCCGCGGGGCTCGTCCTCGCGGAACGGCCGTGCCTACAATGCGCCCCGCGGTTGACCGAGCGCTTGGTCGAAAGTTGGTGGTATGTCCTATCTCGTCGGCCAGTGGGGCACGGGAAACGCCGGCAGGCTGGCGCTTTCCGCCCTCATCGAGCATCCGGATCTCGAACTCGCGGGCGTCGTCACCGGCGACCCGAAGCACGTCGGGGCGGACGCCGCCGAGCTGGCCGGAAACGGCCGCCCCACCGGGGTTCTCGCGACCGACGACCCGGCGGCCCTCCTGGCGCTGCGCCCGCACGTCATCTGCCACACGGCGTCCTCCGCCCGCGACGTGGCCGGGGAGATGTGCCGCATCCTGGAAGCGGGCATCGGCGTGGTCTCCGGCGTCCTGCCGGAGCTGGTCCACCCGCCGTCCGCCGACCGGGCGCTCGTCCGCCGGCTCCGCTCGGCGTGCGCGACCGGCGGCGCCGCCTGCCTCACCATCGGGCCCGGCCTGGTGAACGACGTGCTCCCCCTGGTGCTCAGCGGCGCCTGCCTGCGCATCCACGGCGTCACCATCACCGGGTTCACCTGCCGGGACGACCCCGCGACCGTCACCCGGCACGGCTTCGGCAACCCCATCGGCCGCCGTCCGCCGATCGTGCGGCCGGGCACACCGCGGCGGAAATGGGGGCCGGTCGTCCGCCTGCTCGCCGAGCACCTGGCGGTCCCGCTGGACGACGTGTGCGAGACCTATGAACTCTGCGCCGCCCCCGAGGACATCGGCCCGATCGCCGAGGGGACCCTGGCCGGGCTGCGGTTCCGGGTGGCCGGCATGCTGCGCGGCCGTCCAGTGATCACGATCGACCGCATCGCGCGATTGCGCGCGGACATCGCCCCGCACTGGCCTGCGCCGCCCGCGGGCGGCGGCGGCCACCGCGTCGAGATCGACGGCGAGCCGCCCTGGCGGGTGGACATCGCCGACCCGGCTCCCGGAGCGGAGCGGAGGGGGGAGGCCGGGGCTGCCGGGGCGTCCGCGCTGAGGATGGGCGGGGCCGTCCGGGCCGTGGCCGAGGCGTCGCCCGGCCTGCACACTCCGCTGACCCTGCCGCCGATCACCGGGCGGCGTCTGCTCCGTCCAGCCAGGTGCTGATCAGCGCGCCGGTCTCCTCCGGCCGGTCGACGTAGAGCATGTGCCCGGCCTCGATCTCGGTGATGTCGAGGCACGGCCCGAGCGCCTCCCGGAGGTCCACCACGAGCTCGGGCCGGACGAGGTCGGCCTCCGTCGCGATGACCAGGTGGGTGGGCATGCCCGCGGGCGGGGCCATGTGCGGGCGGGCCATCTCCGAGTAGGCCGTCACCACCGCGGCGGGCTCGAACCGCCACCGGAGCCGCCCGTCCGGGCCGTGCTCCAGATGCTCGGCGACCTCCTCGTCCACGGCCTCGCCCGGCGCCTGCGACCAGTGCGCCGCCCGGTAGGCGCGCGCCTCCGCCACGTCGCCGAACGACGCCGGCGCCAGGTACCCGCGCGCCTCGCCGGCGGCCTTGGCCGGGTCGAGCCCGATCGCCGGGTCCAGCAGCAGCAGCCGCCGTACCCGCCGCGGCGCCGTCCGCGCCAGATGCAGCGCGATCATCCCGCCGTAGGAGTGCCCGACGAGGTCGGCCCGCTCGACGCCCTCGGCGTCCATCATGGCCAGGACGTCGCCCACATGGCGTTCGACCGTCCACGGCGGCTCGTGCGTCGACCGGCCGTGCCCGCGCAGGTCGGGGGCGAGGACGGAGCGGTCCGCCAGGAACCGCTCGGCGGTCCGCCTCCAGCGCGCGCCGTGGCCGGTGACGCCGTGGAGCAGGACGACCGGCGCCCCGGCCGGTTCCCCATATCGATGAACGTGCAATACCGCGTCCGCCATGACGTAAAGCGTAAGCGCGGGAGGGCCCGCAGCGGACGGCCTTCACCGGTCACGGATCAAGGGCGCTCCCAGCGGACGGACGACAGGGCCAGCAGCGCCACGTGGAAGGAGACGCACGACTCCACGTCGTCGAGGTCGGCGTCCAGGACGCGCTCTATGCGGCGCAGGCGCTCGTAGAAGGCGGGGCGGGAGAGGTGGGCCCGCTGGGCGGCGACGGCCTTGTTCCGGCCGGATTCGAGGTAGAGCTCCAGGATGCGGGTGAGGTCGCTGCCGCGCTCGGCGTCGTACTCCAGGAGCGGGCCGAGCTCGCGCTCGACGAAGGTCTGCACCCGGGCGTCGTCGCGGAGCAGGTGGAGGAGGCCGCGGAGCCGCAGGTCGGGGAGGCGGTAGAAGAGGCGGGCGCCGGACCCGCGGGCGGCGACGTCGGCGACCTGCTCGGCCTCCAGGAACGAGCGGCGGACATCGCTGATCGTCTCCACGACCGAACCGGCGGCCATCACGGTGTCGCCGGACTGCTTGCGGATGCGGGTGGCGACCTCGGTGAGGGCCGTCTCCGCGTCGGCGCGGGCGGGCAGGGAGGCGAGGACGCCGACGCGGGCGTGCGGGCCGCCCTCGTCCAGGACCCCGACGAGGGCGGCGAGGCGGGCGTCCTTGCAGGCGGCCGCGGCCGTCTCGGCGAGCTGGGACAGCTCTCCCACGGGCGGGGCGGAGGCGGCGGGCCCGCGGTGCCGGAGCACGGCGCCGAGCAGCCGCCGGCCGGACAGCGGGACGCCGAGCGCGCGGGCGCGGGCGGCGGCCTCCTGCGGGTCGGAGTAGGCGTGCGCGAGGATGCGGGCGATGATCGTCCCGTGCGCCTGCCGCTCGACGCTCTCGGCGTGCCGGTCGAGCAGCCGGCCGAGGGCGAGGGTGGTGGCGGCCCGCTCGATCAGCACGGTCTCCCGCGGGGACGGCGGCGAGCCGAGGTCGACGATCAGCCGGCCCCAGTCCTCCCCGCGCGCGCCCACCATGGTGACCAGCCAGCCGGACGCCTCGTCGTAGCCGGTGCGGCGCCCGGGCCGGACGGCGCGGGACCGGGTCTCCCAGGCCGACAGCAGCTCCGCCGGGTCGTCGCCGCCGGCGTCCGCGGCGAGCACCTGGTGGGCGAGGTTCTCCAGCACGACCGGGTGCCCGCCCAGCGCCGCGACCTGCCGGACGACCTCGTCGGTGGAGGCGCCCTCGACCGACAGCTGGGTGAAGATCTCGTGGAGCTGCTCGGAGGCGCGCAGCTCGGCGAACTGCTCCTGGACGATCCGCGCGTGCACGGACTCGGTGATGTCGACGAACGCGGGCTCGTGCGCCAGCACGATGACCGGGAGGCCGTACTCCTCGGCGGCGGCGATCAGCGGGGGCGGCAGGACGCTGGCGTAGCGCCGGCCCAGCTCGATCATCAGGCCGCTCACGCCGACCTCGGCGAGGTCGGCGATGTAGGCGCGCAGCCGCTCGGGCTCGTCGGGCAGCGCGATCCCGGTGGTGAGGACGAGTTCGCCGCCGTGCAGCAGGTGGGCGATGTCGGTGACCTCGGCGACGTGCACCCAGCGGACCCGGTTGCCGATCCGGTCCGCGCCCGCGACGACGTGCGGCTGGCCGCGGCGTACCGCGTCGAGCTGGAGGACGTCGTCGACAGTGGGCAGCATCACCCGCGAGGATATCCGGACAGGGTGTCAACGGCGACGATCCTGTCGTTACAGGATGTCAGCCGCAGCCAGACCGTTAACGAGAAGTGGCCGCCCGTGACACTCTGCGGGTGGCCGCCGCCGCCCGCTCGGCCGAGACTTGTCCCATGTCGGAACACGCGAACCTGCTCCGGCGCCACCGGGCGGTCATGCCGTCCTGGATGGCGCTCAACTACCGGGACCCCATCGAGATCGTCGGCGGCAAGGGCAACCGCGTGACCGACGCCGAGGGGCACGGCTATCTCGACTTCTTCACCGGCATCCTCACGAACATGCTCGGGTACGACGTCCCCGAGGTGCGGGGCGCGGTGGAGCGGCAGCTGGCGACCGGCGTCGTGCACACTTCCACCGCGTACCTGCTGCGCGGGCAGGTGGAGCTGGCCGAGAAGATCGCCCGGCTGTCGGGCATCCCGGACGCGAAGGTGTTCTTCGCCAACTCCGGCACCGAGGCGAACGAGACGGCGCTGCTGCTGGCCGCCCACGCGCGGCGCAGCGACCAGGTGCTCGCGATGCGGCAGAGCTATCACGGCCGGTCGTTCGCCGCGACCGGCGTGACCGGCAACCGCGCCTGGACGAACCTGTCGTTCTCGCCGCTGGACGTCCACTTCCTGCACGGCGCGGACCGCCACCTCCCGCAGTTCGCCGGCATGCCGGACGAGCAGTACATCGACGTGTGCGTGCAGGACCTCAGGCACGTGCTCGCCACCGCGACCGGGGGGGACGTCGCCGCGCTGATCGCCGAGCCGATCCAGGGCGTCGGCGGCTTCACCATGCCGCCGGACGGGCTGTTCGCCGCGTACAAGAGCGTGCTGGACGAGTTCGGGATCCTGTTCATCTCCGACGAGGTCCAGACCGGGTGGGGGCGGACGGGCCAGAGCTTCTGGGGGATCGGCAACCATGGCGTGACCCCGGACATGATGACGTTCGCCAAGGGCCTCGGGAACGGCTTCGCCGTCGGCGGCGTCGTCGCCAGGGGCGATCTCATGGACGGCCTGCACGCGGTCGGCATCTCCACCTTCGGCGGCAATCCCGTCTCGATGGCCGCCGCGAACGCCACGCTCGACCACGTCCTCGACCACGACCTGCAGGCGAACGCGGCGAGGCAGGGCGCGACGCTGATCGGCGGGCTGTCGGCGGCGGCCGGCCGGTTCCCGGTCGTCGCGGACGTCCGCGGCAAGGGACTGATGTTCGCGATCGAGCTGGCCGACCCGGAGACCGGCGAGCCGAGCCCGCCGCTCGCCGCCGCGTTGATGGAGGCCGCCCGGGAGCGGGGGCTGCTGGTCGGCAAGGGCGGCCTGTACGGCAATGTGGTGCGCATGGCACCGCCGATGACCCTGACCGACGACGAGGCCGCCGAGGGCCTCGGCATTCTGATCGCGTCCCTTGAAGCAGTGAATGCGGAGGCCACCTCATGAGCAAGCACGTCACGCACTGGATCGGCGGGAAGCCGTTCGCCGGGGAGGCCGCCCGCAGGGGCGACCTCTACGAGCCCGCCTCCGGACGTCTCGCGGGGACGGTCGACTTCGCCGCGCAGGCCGAGGTCGACGCCGCCGTGGCCGCCGCGAAGGCCGCGTTCCCCGGCTGGCGGGACGCCTCGCTGTCGCAGCGCACGAAGGTGCTGTTCGCGTTCCGCGAGCTGGTCAGCGCGCACCGCGGCGAGCTGGCCCGGCTGATCTCGTCCGAACACGGCAAGGTGGTCTCGGACGCGGCGGGCGAGGTGGCCCGCGGCCTGGAGGTCGCCGAGTTCGCCTGCGGCATCCCGCACCTGCTCAAGGGCGGCTTCTCCGAGAACGTCTCCACCCGGGTGGACGCCTACTCGATCCTGCAGCCGATCGGCGTGGCCGCCGGGATCACCCCGTTCAACTTCCCGGCGATGGTGCCGATGTGGATGTTCCCGGTGGCGATCGCCTGCGGGAACACGTTCGTGCTCAAGCCGTCCGAGAAGGACCCGTCGGCGTCGGTCCGGCTCGCCGAGCTGTGGGCGGAGGCGGGGCTGCCGGACGGCGTCTTCAACGTCGTCCACGGTGACAAGGCCGCGGTGGACGGGCTGCTGCACCACCCGGACGTCAAGGCGGTCAGCTTCGTCGGATCCACCCCGATCGCGCGCTACATCTACGCGACCGCGGCGGCGAACGGGAAGCGGGTGCAGGCGCTCGGCGGCGCCAAGAACCACATGCTCGTGCTGCCGGACGCCGATCTCGACCTCGCCGCGGACGCCGCCGTCTCGGCCGGGTTCGGCTCGGCGGGGGAGCGGTGCATGGCGATCTCCGTCGTGGTCGCCGTGGACCCGGTCGGGGACGAGCTGACGGCCAAGATCCGCGAGCGCGTCGCCGGGCTCACGGTCGGGCCCGGCGACGACCCGGAGTCGGAGATGGGCCCGCTGGTCACGAAGGCGCACCGGGACAAGGTGGCCTCCTACCTGGACGGCGCCGTCGCGCAGGGCGCCACGCTGGCCGTCGACGGGCGCGACCCGGACGTCCTCGGCGGCGCGGGCGACGGGTTCTGGCTGGGCCCGGCGGTCCTCGACCACGTCACCCCGGACATGGACGCCTACAAGGACGAGATCTTCGGCCCGGTGCTTTCGGTGGTGCGGACGGGCTCCTACGAGGACGCCATGGAGTTGATCTCCGCCAACCCGTACGGCAACGGCACCGCGATCTTCACCAACGACGGCGGCGCCGCGCGCCGCTTCCAGAACGAGGTGGAGGTCGGCATGGTCGGCGTGAACGTGCCGATCCCGGTGCCGATGGCCTACTACTCCTTCGGCGGATGGAAGGACTCCCTGTTCGGGGACAGCCACGCCCACGGGATGGAGGGCGTCCACTTCTACACGCGGACCAAGGCCGTCACGTCGCGCTGGCTGGACCCCTCTCACGGGGGTGTCAACCTCGGCTTCCCCGCCGGCGGCTGAGCGCACGGGAATTTCCTACCTGCGGCGATTTCCGTCGTCAATTTTCGTCCGGTGTGCGCGGATGAATAATGGCTCCACCCATTGACGAGGTCTGTGTCGGGCGACACAATCTCACTGTCTCAATTAATTGAGGCGAAATTAATGAGTCAGGGTCGGCAGTCAGAAACACGGGGTCCGCTGGCCGCGCGGCCGGCGGAGCCGGATGTGCAGGAGAGCCGCGCTATGACCGCAGGCGACCACGCCGCAGAGGTGGACGCGCTCGGAAGGCGATTCCCGGGCTGGACCATTTGGTTCGGCCTGTTCACCGGCCACTGGTGGGCACTGCCGCCCAAGGACCGCGACGTCGGCGACTTCCTTGAGGCCGACACCCCGCAGCGGCTCATCGCACGGATCGAGGTGGTCAAGCACGCCGCACCCAGGCGTTCGCCGGCCGGACGGCCGGCACCCCACGACGGCCCCGCACGGCCGTCCCGCGACACCCGGCAGGACGTGCGGCGTCCCTCGAATCTCCTCCGTCTCGAGGGCGTCACACCGTCGCCGTTCGGCCGGGTACCGGTGGTCGCGTGGCCAGGCAGCACCGCACGGTGATCCGCTGTTCCCCAACCTCGCCACGCCCGCCGGTGCCGCCGCGGCCCCGGGCAGGACGGCAGCCCGCGCCATATCCCTCTCCAGCAACCTCCGTGTATGGCGCGGACGCCAGCACCCGCCGTCCCCCGGGGCCCCGGTGGTTTCTCCGTTAACACCCCGACCGAAATGCGCAGCAAAGGATGCGGCAATGGTCATGGGGTTCTTACCTTCTGGAAACCCCCGCGGGAAACGGCCGAGTCGCGATCTTCGGTAATTCCGGCCCGGTCCGGCCGCGGTCGGCGGGAAATGCGCGGAGGACCTGCGATTTAATGCGCCGGCCCCGCCCGGGACGGACGGAATGGCGGCCGGGCGGGGCTCCGGCCGCCGCCCGGGGACGGGTGCGCGCGTCCCGGCCGCGCCGGAGACGCTACGCTGCGCCGACGGGCTCGTTCACGAGGGGGAGGGCCCCGGGCACGGATCGGGAGCGAGATGCGGCTGAAGGCCACGGGACGGGTCAAGGTGGCGGCGGCCCTGGTGGCGGCCACGGCGCTCGCCGCGGCTGGCCTCGGCGCCTGCAGCGGCGGGGAGCGGAAGCCGGCCGGCGTCGCGAAGGTCGCGAGCACCCTCGGGCCGGGCGAGGGGATGCTGAACCTCCTCACGCTGCCCGGCTCCGTGGAGAGCGGCACCACCGACCCGCGCGTGGACTGGGTGACCCCGTTCCAGGAGCGCACCGGCTGCAAGATCGGCCTCAAGGTGGTGAAGACGCCCGAGGAGATGGCCGATCTCATGTCCGACAAGGACCGCCGGTACGACGGCGTCGCCGCGCCGCCCGAGGTCGCGGGGCGGCTGCTCGAGGAGAACCAGGTCGTCCCGATCAACCCCGACCTCGTGGACGGCTACAAGAAGCTGGAGCCGAAGCTCCGCAAGCTGCTGGAACGCGACGGCAAGCACTACGGCATCCCGTACGTGTGGGGCTCCAACCTGCTCATGTACGACACCCGGGCCGTCCCGCCGCCGGCGAGCTGGGCCGCGCTGTTCGACCCCGCCCAGGCGCGCCGGTACTCCGGCAAGATCATCATGCGGGACAGCCCGCTCGCCATCGCCGAGGCCGCGCTCTACCTCAGGGGCAAGGAGCGCAAGCTCAAGATCCGCGACCCGTACTCGCTGACGCCCGCGCAGCTCGCCGCGGCGGGGCGGGTGCTGGCGAAGCAGCGTCCGTACGTCGGGGAGTACTGGGACCTGCCGGCCGACGCCGTCAGCGCGTTCGCCGGCGGGCGGGCCGTGCTCGGCGAGGCGTGGCCCTACAACGTGGACGTGCTGAACCGCGCCGCCAGGCCCGTCCAGGGCGTCGTCCCGTCCGAGGGGGCGACCGGATGGGTGGACGCGTGGATGATCGGCGCCCGCGCCCAGCACCCCAACTGCATGTACCAGTGGCTGCAGTGGACGGCCTCGCCGGACGTCCAGCAGCAGGTCTCCGAGTGGACCGGGGTGGCGCCCGCCAACCCGCAGGCGTGCTCGGGCGACCGCCTGAAATCCGGCTTCTGCGCCGCCTACCACGTCGGCGACCGCGGGTACCTCGACAAGATCATCTTTGCGCACGCGCCGTCGAAGGCGTGCGGCGGCGAGTCCGAGGAGAAGGACTGCACCGACTACGCCGCATGGACCCGGACCTGGATCCAGTCGACGAAGGCGTGACGAGGGCGTGACGAGGGCGCGGTGCCGGCCCTCAGGGGTCTCTCCGGCGCGCCCGACCGCCCCCAGCCGGGCGCGCCTGCTGGGTGGTCCCGGACTTCCCCCCGAACGCCCGGGTCACCCTTCTCCCTGGAGAGACCTCCGTGACGACGGCGGCAGGCACCGTCGTCCGCGCGGGCGGCGGCTCCCCGACCGGCCGTCCGGCGTCCGTGAACGGCTCCCGGGGGCCCCGCCGTGCGCGGGGTACCGGCGGGGCGGGTGCGCAGTCGTCGCACGCGAACACCCCGGACGAGTCCGGCAGGCGGCCGACGCGGATGCGCGGCCGGGGCCACCTCTTGCGGCAGACGACGCAGGCGTCGCCCAGGCGCTGGGCCGTGCTCAGCCCTCCCGGATCGACGACCGGCTCGCCCGTCTGGCCCATGTTTCCATCCCCCCGGCGGGAGTCGGCTTCACGTCACTCCTTTATAGGCGGGGAAGAGTGTTGTCACTGTTACCGAAGGTGAAAAGGGCGGCAAAGGCTTACGTGTCGCCCGGCGGCCCAAGATCGACTCGGCTATGCGGTTCCGGCGGACCGTCGGAACGCCTCTGGACCAGGGGCTTTGCAGACCAGGGTTATGCGATCGGCGGCCGGGACCTTTGCTGTCCTTTGGCCGTGTTGTGCGTACAAAGGAGACATGTCGGTGCGGAACGTCGGTCCTCCGCACGTCCGGCCGCACAGGCTCCGCTCCGTGCGGGCGCGCCGGCCGCCGGCGGCGGCGGTCGCGCTCGCCTCCCTGCCCGCGGCCGCGGTGGCCGTGGCGGCCGTCGTGCTGTATCTGCTCGGCGACGTGGGCCGCATGGGCGTGCTCATCGCGGTCATGGTCCTGCTCGCCGCCGCCGCCGTGGTGCTGGCCGCCTGGAGCCTGCGGTGCGCTACGGGCCGCGCGCTGCGGCCGGTGGAGCTGCTCCAGCGGGAGATGGAGGGGCTGGACGACTCCGATCTCGGGCGCCGCGTCGGCGTGCCGGTGACCGGCGGCGACATCGTGCGGCTGGCCGGCGGGGTCAACGCGCTGCTGGAGCGGCTGGAGGTCGCGGCCGTGCAGCGGCGCTCGTTCATCTCCGACGCCTCGCACGAGCTGCGCACGCCGATCACCGGCCTGCGGACCCGCATCGAGGTGGCCCTCGACGCCCCCGACGACGGCGACGTCGTCGACGTCCTGCGGCACTCCCTCGCCGACATCGAGCGGCTGCACCAGATCGTCGAGGATCTCCTCGTCCTCGCCCGCCTGGACGCCGGCGAGGTGCCGGTCCGCGAGCGCCTCGACCTCGGGGCGCTGGTGGAGACCGAGATCGGCCGCCGCGTCCCGGCCGTGCCGGTGACCGTCAAGGTGGAGCCGGGCATCCTCGTCCGGGCCAGCCGGCCCCGCCTCGGCCGCGTCCTGTTCAACCTGCTCGCCAACGCCGACCGGCACGCCGTCGCGATGATCGAGGTGCAGGTGCGGGCGGAGGCGGGCGAGGCCGTCGTCGAGGTGCACGACGACGGCCCGGGCATTCCGCCCGCGGACCGCGACCGCGTGTTCGAGCGCTTCGCGCGCCTCGACTCGGCGCGCAGCCGGGCCGAGGGCGGCAGCGGCCTCGGGCTGGCGATCGCGCGGCAGATCGCCATCGCCCACGGCGGGCGCCTGTACGTCGCCGACGGCTCGTACGGCGCGCGCCTCGTCCTGTGCCTGCCGCTCGCGGATCAGGCCTAGCGGAACGCGGCGGCGTTGTCCGCGGCCCACTGTGCGAAAGACCGGGCCGGACGCCCGAGGACCTTCTCCACGTCCGGGCTGACGCGGCGTTCGGCGGCGGTGGGCTCGCCCAGGATGTCGAGCGTCCCGTCCACGACCGGCTCGGGCATGAAGGCGGCCATCTGCGCCCGGGCCTCCTCCCGGGTCTGCTCCACGAACGTCACCGCTTCCCCCAGCGCGTCGCCGAGCACCTGGGCGCGTTCCCGAGGGGAGAGCGGGGCCGGGCCCGTGAGCTCGTAGACGCGGCCTGTGTGCCCGTCCTCCCGCAGCACCACGGCCGCGACCTCGGCGATGTCGGACGGGTGGACGAACGGCAGCGCGACGTCGGCGAAGGGCGCGGCGGCCGTCCGGTGCACGCGGACCGGCTCCGCCCAGGCGAACGCGTTGCTGTCGAAACCGCCCGGCCGCAGGATCGTCCAGTCGAGCCCGGACTCGCGGACGGCGTCCTCGAACGCCCGCAGATGCGCATGGCCGTGCGCCGCCGGGCGCGTCCCCGCACCCTGCGACGACATCAGCACGACCCGTCCCACGCCGGCGGCCTTCACGACATCGAGGACGTCGCGCGGGTTCAGCCTGCCGGGGTCGCCCAGCAGCGGCCCGGCGACGAGGAGGAAGAGCGCGTCCGCCCCCTCCAGGGAGGGGCGCAGGGTCTCCGGGTCGGCGAGGTCGGCCGCCCGGTGCAGGACACCCTCCGGCAGGTCGTCCGGGGCGGTGCGCGACACCGCGGTCACCAGCTCGCCCGCCCCGGCCAGCGCCCGCACGAGCGGCCGCCCGACGTTTCCCGTGGCGCCCATGACAACGATCATGACTTTCTCCGTCCAAGCTGCACTGACGCCGCCGGAGGCGGCGCTGTCGCGGTGCGACCCGGCGAAGCTAGCATCCTGGATATAGTAGGTACCTAGAAGAAAGTGACTATCCGTGGAGGCCCTGGTGGGCAGGACGAAGACCGAGGACGTGGCCGCCGAGCTCGCCTGCCCGATCGCGCCGGTGGTCGACATCGTCTTCAGCCGGTGGACGACCCCGATCCTCTGGACGCTGAACGAGTACGGGCGGCAGCGGTTCGTGGAGCTCCAGCGCCGCATCACCACGATAACGCCGAAGGTGCTGACGCAGCGGCTGCGGCAGATGGAGCGCGACGGCCTCGTCGTCCGGACCTACCACCCGGAGGTCCCGCCGCGAGTCGAGTACGAGATCAGCGAGCTGGGCCGCAGCCTCGCCCCGCTGTTCGCGACGCTCGCGGACTGGTCGGCCGAGAACCTGGAGAAGGTCGAGCGGGCTCGGCACGCCTACGACGCGGGCGGCGGCTGAGCGGGCCGATGCCCGACAATGGCAGGGTGATGTCTCCCTCAAGCCCCGACGCGACCGCCCGCGAGGTGGTCGTCCTCGGCTCCACCGGTTCGATCGGCACCCAGGCGCTGGACGTGATCCGCCGCAATCCCGGCCGGTTCCGGGTGACCGGGCTCGCCGCGGGCGGCGGCCGGGTCGGCCTGCTTGCCGAGCAGGCGCTGGAGTTCCGGCCCGAGGTCGTCGCGGTGGCCAAGGCGTCCGCCGCGCAGGAGCTCCAGCTCGCCTTCTATGCCGAGGCCAAACGACGCGGCTACGCCTCCGGCGACTACCCGATCCCCAAGATCGTGGCCGGTCCGGACGCGGTCGCCGAGGTCGCCGCCTGGCAGTGCGACGTGGTGCTGAACGGGGTGACCGGCGCGCTCGGCCTCGCCTCGACGCTGGCCGCGCTGGATGCGGGGCGCACGCTCGCCCTCGCCAACAAGGAGTCGCTCATCGTCGGCGGCCCCCTCGTCAAGGAACGGGCGAGGCCGGGGCAGATCGTCCCGGTCGACTCCGAGCACTCGGCGCTCGCGCAGTGCCTGCGCGGCGGGCGCGCCGAGGAGGTGCGGCGGCTCGTGCTGACGGCGAGCGGCGGCCCGTTCCGCGGGCGGAGCCGCGCCGACCTGGCCGACGTCACGCCCGAGCAGGCGATGAACCACCCGACGTGGGACATGGGGCCCGTCATCACGATCAATTCCGCCACCCTGGTCAACAAGGGGCTGGAGGTCATCGAGGCGCATCTGCTCTTCGACGTCCCGATGGAGCGGATCGAGGTCATGGTGCACCCGCAGTCGGTCATCCACTCGATGGTCGAGTTCACCGACGGCTCCACGCTGGCGCAGGCGAGCCCGCCCGACATGCGGCTGCCGATCGCGCTCGGCATCGACTGGCCCGGCCGGGTCCCCGACGCCGCCGCCAGCGTCGACTGGACGAAGGCCCACACCTGGGAGCTGTTCCCGCTCGACGACGAGGCGTTCCCGGCGGTCGCGCTGGCGCGCCGCGCCGGTGAGCTGGGCGGGACGGTCCCCGCCGTTTACAACGCCGCCAACGAGGAATGTGTGGACGCGTTCCGCGCGGGACGGCTCCCGTTCCTCGGGATAGTCGACACGGTCGCGCGGGTAGTGGAGGAGCACGGTCCGGGCACCCCCGGTGACCTGACGCTGGACGACGTCCTCGCGGCGGACGGGTGGGCGCGGTCCATGACCAGGGAACTGACCGGAACCGACTGACCCGGGGACCGCCTCGGGACGAACCCCAGAGGGGGCCCGGATGGCCTACTTCCTCGGTGCGGCGGCGTTCGTCGTGGCGCTGCTGGTGTCGGTGATGCTCCACGAGGGCGGGCACCTGCTGACCGCCAAGCGGTTCGGGATGAAGGCCACCGAGTACTTCGTGGGTTTCGGGCCGACCCTGTGGTCCACCCGCCGGGGCGAGACCGAGTACGGCGTGAAGGCGATCCCGCTGGGCGGCTTCGTCAAGATCGTCGGCTACACGCCGCTGGAGGAGATCGATCCGGCGGACCGTCCGCGCGCCTTCTACCGGCAGCCGGCCGGACGCCGCTCGGTCGTCATCGTGGCGGGCGTCGCCGCCAACTTCGCGTTCGCGTTCCTGCTGCTCATGGTGATGGCGATGACGATCGGCGTGCGCGAGCCCGGCACGGTGACCAGCACGGTCGACCAGGTCACCCCGTGCGTGCCCGCCGCGATGTCGGGCGGCTGCGGCAGGGACCGCCCGAGTTCCCCGGCCTCCCGGGCGGGGCTGCACGCCGGCGACCGCGTCGTCTCGTTCAACGGCACGCCCGTCGCCGACTGGGACGACCTCACCAGGGCGATCGACGAGGCGAAGCCGGGCGAGACGGTGACGCTGGTGGTCCACCGGCCGGGGTCGCCCCGGCCGGTGACGCTGCCGATCACGCTCGCGGGCGTGGACGGTCAGCCGTTCGTCGGCATGTCGGCGACGGTCGTCGGAGCGGGGTACGAGCGGACCGGGCCGCTGAACGCGGCGGTGTTCGCCGGACGCGGCATCGGCCGGACGGTCGCCGGCATCGGGCAGGTCGCGGCGGACCTGCCGGCCGCGATACCGAAACTGTTCTCGCCCGAACGGGAGAGCACGCCCGGCGGCCAGGTCGGCAGCGTGGTCGGCGCGACCGAGGTGTCCGGGCAGATCTTCTCCTCCGGCGGCTCCACCCGCGACAAGCTCGCCCTGTACCTGTCGCTGGTCGTCTCGGTGAACATCTTCCTCGGCGCGCTCAACGTCCTGCCCCTGCTCCCGCTGGACGGCGGGCACCTCGCGGTGGTCGGGTACGAGCGGGCGCGGGCCGGCGTCAACCGGATCAGGGGGCGGCCGGATCCGGGCACGGTCGACATGACCAGGCTCCTGCCCTTGACATACCTCGCCGTCCTGCTGCTGGTGGGGCTCGGGGTGCTGCTGATCCTCGCCGACCTGTTCAACCCGCTGCGGCTACCGGAATGACACAAAATGTTTACCTAGTGTAGTCACATGGTCACACTGTTCGGTGCCGGGTGCCGTCAACTCAGCCGCGTGAGGCGCCTAGGCTTGGTGCGGGGCCGTCAGTCAGAGGAGAGGGATGAGCGTTTCACTGGGTATTCCGAGCGTCCGCGGCGAAGGCGACGGGCAGGGGGCGCCGGATCCGATCGCGCCCCGCCGCAGGTCCCGGCAGATCATGGTCGGGAACGTTCCGGTCGGGGGCGACGCGCCGGTGTCGGTGCAGTCCATGACCACGACCCTCACCGCCGACGTGAACACCACGCTGCAGCAGATCGCGGAGCTGACCGCGTCCGGGTGCCAGATCGTCCGCGTCGCGGTGCCGTCGCAGGACGACGCCGACGCGCTGCCGGCGATCGCCCGCAAGTCGCCGATCCCGGTCATCGCCGACATCCACTTCCAGCCGAAGTACGTGTTCGCGGCGATCGACGCCGGCTGCGCGGCCGTGCGCGTGAACCCCGGCAACATCAAGAAGTTCGACGACAAGGTCGGGGAGATCGCACGCGCGGCCAAGGACGCGGGGGTGCCGATCCGGATCGGCGTGAACGCCGGCTCGCTGGACAAGCGGCTGCTGGAGAAGTACGGCAAGGCCACCCCCGACGCGCTGGTCGAGTCGGCGCTGTGGGAGTGCTCGCTGTTCGAGGAGCACGACTTCCGCGACATCAAGATCTCGGTCAAGCACAACGACCCGGTCGTGATGATCGAGGCGTACCGCAAGCTGGCGGCGGCCTGCGACTACCCGCTGCACCTCGGCGTCACCGAGGCGGGCCCGGCGTTCCAGGGCACGATCAAGTCGGCGGTGGCGTTCGGCGCTCTGCTGGCGGAGGGGGTCGGCGACACGATCCGGGTGTCGCTGTCGGCGCCGCCGGTCGAGGAGGTCAAGGTCGGCGCGGCGATCCTGGAGTCGCTGGGGCTGCGCAAGCGCGGCCTGGAGATCGTCTCCTGCCCGTCCTGCGGCCGCGCGCAGGTGGACGTCTACACGCTCGCCGAGCAGGTCACCGCCGGGCTGAAGGACTTCCCCGTCCCGCTGCGCGTCGCCGTGATGGGCTGCGTGGTGAACGGGCCCGGCGAGGCCCGCGAGGCCGACCTCGGCGTCGCGTCCGGCAACGGCAAGGGCCAGATCTTCGTCAAGGGCCAGGTCGTCAAGACCGTCCCCGAGTCGCAGATCGTCGAGACGCTGATCGAGGAGGCCATGCGCATCGCCGACGACATGGGCATCGAGATCGGCGAGGACGGTTCGGTGTCCGGGCCGGGCGCCGACGTGGTGGTCGGCTGACCCGCGCGGAGAACCGACGCCATGACCGGCCGGCGCGGCTGACCGGCTGATCGACAGGAAGGGCCCCGGGTGCGACCCCGGGGTCCTTTCGCGTGCGCATGGGGCCGTCGGCACGGACACCCGGGAGCGGAACGTCCGAGCGTGTTACGAAGTTCCGCTGATCTTGTCACGATTCCGCATCCACTCGAAATGGGCCCTGTCGGGGCAGATGCCAGAACCGCCACAATCTTCACTCATTTACCCGTATGTCTGACTCAACCTGAGTCGGCACGATAGGGGGATTTGTGAAGAGGATCGTTGTCGTGGCCGCCGCGGCCGGGCTCGGTCTCACCGGTCTGGGCGCCACAAGCGCGCAGGCCGCGAGCCCATCCGCCGGACCGGCCGGAGGCTTCAACCCCGCCGCGCTCTCGTGGCACGCCTGCCCCGCGGACTTCGTCAAGACGGTGCACGACCTCTACGACGCGCTGTACCCGGTCTCCAAGATCGTGCAGTGCGCCGAGCTGTCGGTGCCGATGGACTACGCCAAGCCGCAGGGCAAGAAGATCACCCTTCAGCTCACCCGGACGCCGCACACCGGCAAGGGTGAGGCCAAGGGCGACATCGTCGTCAACCCGGGGGGTCCGGGGGGTGGCGGCGCGCTGTTCGGCCCGCGCGTGTTCGCGCAGAACTCCGCCCCCATGCGCGACGCCTACAACGTCATCGGGTTCGACCCGCGCGGCGTCGGCATGAGCGTCCCGGCGCTCACCTGCGACCCGAACTACACCAACGCCCCGCGCCCCGACTACGGCACCGGCGACCGCAAGTCCGTCGCCACGTGGCTGAAGCTGTCCAAGGGCTACGCGGAGGCGTGCGCGAAGGCCGACGCGACGGGGCTGCTGAGCCACATCAAGACGATCGACTCCGTCAACGACGTGGAGTCGATCCGGCGGGCGCTGGGCAGCAAGAAGCTCGACTACTACGGCGCCTCCTACGGCACCTACCTCGGCTCGGCCTACGCCACCGTCTACCCGAAGACGGTCGGGAAGATGGTGCTGGACGGCAACGTCGGCCCCTCCGACGCCTGGTACGACGCCAACCTGAACCAGGACATCCAGTTCGACATCAACATCGACTACTACTTCGGCTGGATCGCCAAGTACGACTCGGTGTACCACCTGGGCACGACGCAGAAGCAGGTCCGGAGCTACTTCTACGACCTGCGGGCCAAGCTCAAGAACAAGCCGGTCTACTACACCGACCCCGACAGCGGGCAGACCATCGCCGTCGGGCCGGACGAGCTGACCGACGTGATCCTGAACGCCGGCTACCGGCGCAGCCAGGCCGTCTGGAACGGGTACGCCGCCGGCCTGTCGGCCTACAAATCGGGCGACACCGCCACGTTCGCGCAGACCTTCGGCGCGCAGACCACCGGCGGGGCCGACGACAACGGGTACGCCGTCTACCTCGGTGTGCAGTGCACGGACGTCCAGTGGCCGCTGAGCTGGAAGAAGTGGCAGCGGGACAACGAGCGGATCAACAGCAGGCACCCGTTCGAGACGTGGGGCAACGCCTGGTACAACGCCCCGTGCCTGTTCTGGCCCGCCAAGGCCGGCAAGCCGGTGAACATCGGCCACACCCGCGACCTGCCGCGCAACATCCTGATGTTCCAGTCGACCGCGGACGCGGCCACCCCGTACGCGGGCGCGCTGGACATGCACCGCCGGCTCAAGGGCTCGCGGCTGGTCGTCCAGGACGGGGACCGCACGCACTGCATCGTGCATCGCGGCTCCGCCCAGGTGGACGCCTACTTCGACGCCTACTTCCTGCGGGGAGAGCGTCCGGAGCAGAGCACCGTGCACGTCCCGCAGCTCGGTGACCCGACCCCGCCGTCGTCCGCGTCCGCCAGGACGCTGAGCGGCGCGGGCTCCCTGCAGGCCGCGCGCCTGAAGGACGACGTCATCCGCTGACGCGAGGGGCTCCGCCCGGCGCACCGCCGGGCGGAGCCTCACGCGGGCCCCTGGAGCGAACTCCGGGGCCGCCGATCTGAGGGAGTCACGTGAAAAGGATCGTTCTCGTCGCGACCGCGGCGGTCGTGACGGCGGGCGGCGCGGGCGTCGCCGTCTCCGCGAGCGCCGACACCGGGACGGCCGGTGCCGCGCCGGTCGCGGCCACCGGCATCGACTGGGGCAAGTGCGAGGTCAGCGGCCCCGATGACCCGATGAACAAGGCCCAGTGCGCCCAGGTCGAGGTCCCCCTCGACTACGGCAGGCCCAACGGGCGCAAGATCTCCATCGCGGTGTCGCGCTTCAAGCACACCGACGACAAGAACTACCAGGGCGTGCTGCTCGTGAACCCGGGCGGCCCCGGCGGCACCGGCATCGAGTACGCGCCCGCCCTGGCGCGCTGGATGGGCGGCGTCGGGCACGCCGACGTCGCGGCCAAGTACGACATCATCGGGTTCGATCCGCGCGGCGTGGGCTCCAGCAAGCCCGCGCTGACGTGCGACCCGCACTTCTCCGACCCGATCCGCCCGGACTACGTCCCGTCCTCCGCGAAGGAGGAGAAGGCGTGGATCGCCAAGTCGCGCAAGTACGCGCAGGACTGCGCGAAGAAGTTCGGCTGGCTGCTGCCGCACATGCGCACCACCGACGCCGCGCGCGACGTCGACGTGATCCGGGCCGCGCTCGGCCAGCAGAAGATCAGCTGGTACGGCTTCTCCTACGGCACCTACTTCGGCGCCACCTACGCCACGCTCTTCCCCAAGCGCGTGAAGCACATGGTGCTGGACGGCAACGTCAACCCTAAGACGGTCTGGTACGACGCCCAGCTCGAACAGGACAAGGCGTTCGAGCGGAACATGAAGTCCTGGTGGGCGTGGATCGCCAAGTACGACTCGCTCTACCACCTCGGCAAGAGCGAGAAGGCCGTCGAGGCCAAGTACTACGCGGTCCGCACCGCGGCGAAGAAGTCCCCGATCGGCGGCAAGATCGGCCCGGACGAGCTGGACGACATCGTCCTGTCCGCCGGTTACAACACCGGCTTCTACATCCCGTTCGCCCAGGCGCTCTCGGCGTGGGCCAACGACAAGGACGCCTCCGGGCTCCTCGACTGGCTCAACCCCGGCGGCGACGACAACGGCTTCGCCGTCTACAACGCCGTCCAGGCCGCCGACGCCAAGTGGCCGCGCAACTGGAGCAAGTGGCACCGCGACGCCGTGAAGCTCTACAGGCAGGGCTACCGGTTCAACACCTGGAGCAACGTCTGGTTCAACGCCCCGATCGCCTTCTGGCCGTTCCAGGGCGGGCCGGCGCTCAAGCTGAAGGGCGGCGAGAGCCTGCCCGGCATGCTGCTCGTCCAGTCCACCCAGGACGCGGCGACGCCGGTCGCGGGCGGCCTTGAGATGCACAAGGTCTTCCCGTCCTCGCGCCTGGTGTTCGAGGTCGGCGGCAAGACCCACGCCAACACGCTCAACGGCAACGCGTGCCTGGACGACAAGGTCGCGGCGTACCTCGACACCGGTGCGCTGCCGGCGAGCCACCGCGGCCCGGACGCCTACTGCAAGGCCGTCCCGGCGCTGAACGACCCGGACCCGACCGCCATGACCGCGAAGGCCGCACGGCCCACCGCGGGCAAGGACCTTCCGGTCGGACGCCCGTAGTACGCGGGTAGGCACACCGTCCCGTGGCGTGCCCGTCCGGTCCTTTCGCGGGGCCGGGCGGGCGCGCCACGGTTCGTTTTTCCGGCAGTGGTCCGGTTTCCGGCCGGAATCGCGCGATCCGGGGTGCACGCCGATCAGGCCGTCCCGCCGGTAGAAAGCGAAGGTGCTGAACGACGCTGGAAAGAGGGCCGCCGCCGGGACGGCCGCCGCCGCAGTCACGTTCGGGGTCGCCGGAGCCGCCGCCGTGGGAACGCCCGCGGCCGCGGCCGCCCGCCTCGCACCCCATCCCGAGCCCCGGCCGGCCGGCCTCGCGTGGACGGCCTGTCCCGCCAAGGACCCGGTGGAGGGCACCCGGCTCAAGGGCCTCCAGTGCGCGTCGATCCGGGTACCGCTCGACCACCGCCGCCCGAAGGGCGAGCAGGTCACGCTCGAACTCACCCGGGCCCGGCACACCGCGGCCAAGTCCCAGGGCGTGGTGCTGCTCAATCGGGGCGGGCCCGGCGCCCACGGGCGCGACCTCCCGGCCTTCTTCACCGGCGCGCTGCCGAAGAAGGTCGCCGCGTCCTACGACTGGATCGGCTTCGACCCCCGCGGCGTCGGCGCCAGCAGGCCGGCACTGGTCTGTGACACGAGCTACCAGGACCCGGGCCGCGCGCGCCCCGACACCGTCCCCGCGAACGCGGAGGAGGAGCGGGCGTGGCTGGACCGCGCGAGAGCGTACGCCCGCGACTGCGGCCGCAGGAACGGGAGGATCCTGCCGCACATGGGCACCGCCGACATGGCGCGCGACATGGACGCGATCCGCGCCGCCCTCGGCCAGCGGAAGATCAACTACTTCGGCTACTCGTACGGGACCTACCTCGGCGCGGTGTACGCGACGATGTTCCCCGGACGGGTCCGCCGCATGGTGCTCGACAGCGTCGTCCGGCCGAGCGGCGTCTGGTACGACGCCAACCTCGACCAGAACGTCGCGTTCGAGAAGCGGATCCGCGCGTACTTCGCCTGGATCGCCCGGCACCACAAGGTCTACCGGCTCGGGGACACCGAACGGAAGGTCTCCGCCGCCTACGCGAGCGCGCGGGCCGCGCTCAGGGCCAAGCCCATCGACGGGAAGATCGGGCCCTCCGAACTGGACGACGTGTTCCTCGCCGACGGCTACGCCGACTACTCCTGGTCGGCGCACGCGAGCGCCCTGTCGGCTCTCGTCGTCCGGCACGACCCGGCGCCGCTGCGCAAGGCGTGGCAGCCGCCGAGCCGGCTCGACCAGAACAACTACACCGTCTACAACGCCGTCCAGTGCCGCGACGCGGCCTGGCCGCGCGACTGGGGCCGCTGGCACGCCGACAGCGAGCGCCTCTACCGCCAGGGCTACCGTTTCGAGACCTGGGGCAACACCTGGTACAACGCGCCCTGCGCCTTCTGGCCGGTGCCCGGCGGCCCGCCGCCGCGGGTGGCGGGCACGTCCGCGCTGTCGCCGGTCCTGCTCGTCCAGGCCACCGAGGACGCCGCGACCCCGTACCGGGGCGCGCTGGAGACGCACCGCCGGTTCCCCACGTCCAGGCTCCTCGTCCAGGTCGGCGGGCGTGACCACGGCGTCTCGCTGTCCGGGGACAGGTGCGTCGACCGGGCCGTCGCCGGCTATCTCGGCGGCGGCGACCTGCCCGCGAACCGGCCCGGCCCGGACCAGAGGTGCAAGGCCGGGCCCGAGCCGCAGCCCGCCACGGGCAAGAAGGCGGGCAAGGCGAAACAGGCGGCGTCCCACCGGTGAGCCGCCGGATCGGGCCGTGATGGCGCCCGTGGAGGTGCGCGGGCCCCGGACGACATAGGCTTGTCCGCGTGGAGCTTTCAATGGTGAGGGCCGGAGGCCGGTAGCCGTGCGCATGCTGGGCTCGATGCCGGTGCGCGTGCTGGACGACCGGTACCGGACGGAGGCCCTCGCGATCCTGGACGCCGACCCGGTGTCCAACGTGTTCGTCAGCTCCCGCGTGCACGCCGCGGGGCTCGATCCGCGCCGCCTCGGCGCGCAGATGTGGGGCTACCTGCGGGACGGCCGGCTCGTCTCGCTGTGCTACTCCGGCGCGAACCTCATCCCGGTCGCGGCGGGCCCGGAGGCGGTCCGCGCGTTCGCCGAGCGGGCGCAGGCCCAGGGCCGGCGCTGCTCCTCCATCGTCGGGCCGGTCGGCGCGGTCGGGGACCTGTGGGAGATCCTCGCGCCCTACTGGGGGCCGCCCCGGGCCGTCCGCGCCGCCCAGCCCGTGATGGCGACCTCCGCCGTTCCCGACGTGCCCGCCGACCCGAAGGTGCGGCGCGTGCGGATGGAGGAGTTCGACGTCGTCTACCCGGCCTGCGTGGCGATGTTCACCGAAGAGGTCGGGGTGTCGCCGAACACCGGCGACGGAGGCGTGCTGTACCGGGCCCGGGTCGCCGAGCTGATCCGCGACGGCCGCGCGTTCGCCCGGATCGAGGACGGCCGGGTCATGTTCAAGGCCGAGGTGGGCGCCGTCACGCCGCGGGCCTGCCAGGTGCAGGGGGTGTGGGTGCCGCCCGACCTGCGCGGCCAGGGGCTGTCGGAGACCGGGATGTCCGCGGTGGTGCGGGAGGCGCTGCGCAGCATCGCGCCGACGGTCTCGCTGTACGTCAACGACTACAACACGCGGGCGCGGGCGGCGTACCGGCGCGTGGGGTTCGGCGAGCTGGGCTCGTTCATGTCGATTCTGTTCTAAAACGTCCGTTTGCTGGGATTCTCCGGGATGTTGTCGCTGTGTGCCTGATCTGTCCTGGTAACTGAATCGATCTTGCCGGGCGGGTTAGCATCCCGCCGTGGAGTTCGCCGGGGCGTTGCGGCAGGCCATCAAGGCGAGCGGGCTGACCCTGGAACGGATCCGCCACCGGCTCGGCCGGCGGGGCCTGGCGGTCAGCGTCGCCACCCTGAGCTATTGGCAGCGGGGCCGCAGCCGCCCGCGATCGCGCACCGTGGTCCTCGCGCTGGAGGAGATCCTCCAGGTGCCGCCGGGTGCCCTCGCCGAACTGCTGGACGATCCCGCGCCGCCCGGCGCGGCCGTCCGGGGAGCGGGCGCACGAGCCGGGCGCACCGCGGGCCGGCCCGGCGCGGAGGCGCGGGACCTGTGGCCCGACCCCGAACGCTACGGCTGGCTCGTCGGCCAGCTCGACCGGTCGGGCGACCACCGGCTCGAACGGCTCGGCATCCACGACGTGTACCGGCTGGACGAGGCGCGCCGTTCCTGGACGCTGTCGGTCCGCACCGTCCTGCGGGCGGCGGACGACGACATCGACCGCGTGGTCTGCGTCCATCACGTAGGCGACGGCGACCCCGCGGGCGGCGGGGCCGGCGACGGGCCGGCCGCGCTCGCGGACGTCCGGTACTGCCGTCCGGGCCGGATCCGCGCCGAGGGCGGGCTGATGGCGTTCGAGCTGGTCTTCGACCGGGTGCTGTCGGCGGGGGACACCGCGGTCGTCGAGTACGAGCTCGGGGCGGCCGGGCGGCCGCCGTCCGACAGCTACGAGCGGCGCTTCCCCCATCCCGTCCACGACTACGTGGCGATCATCCAGTTCGCCGGGGACCGGCTCCCGGCGCGCTGCTACGGCTTCACCGCCGAGAGCTCCGCGGCCGCGCGGCAGCGGCTCGGTGAACTGTGGATCGGCACGTCCGGCAGCGCGAACATCGCGGCCGGCGCCGTCCGCCGCGGCATCGTCGGCATCGAATGGGAGTGGCATTGAGCGGGAGTGGAGCGGGAGCGGCATCGGCGCCGGGCGGAGCCGGACGTCAGAAGTTGCCTGTTGGCATCGGGGCTACGGAGCCTTACAGTGAGCGCTGAAGTTGCAATCACAGGAGTCAAGGCCGTTCAGCGGGGGGCCGGCCGGAGCAGATCCGGAGGCCGGGCAATGCAGAGTCTCGCAGAGGACGATCTTCTACAGGTCCTCCAGTACGGTCCCTTCAACGTCGCCTTGCACGCCGCCATCCAGGCACGCGGCCTGAGTCTCGACTCGCTGCGCCGCCGCCTGGAGGAACAGGGCATCGCCGTCAGCCTGTCCACGCTGAGCTACTGGCAGCGCGGCCGAACGAGGCCCGAGCGCGCCGACTCGCTGCGCGCCGTCCGCGGCCTTGAGGCCATCCTCGAACTGCCGCGCCACTCGCTGCTGACGCTGCTGAAACCCACCACCGAGCGCCCCGCCGGGACGTGGCTGCCGGTCGAGGAGCTGTGCCCCGAGCCGGGCGTCCGCGACCTGTTCGACGAGATCGGCCATCGCGACGAACGGCAGGTCACCGGGCTCAGCCTGCACGACCAGTACATCATCGGCCGCCGCCGGGAGCTGCGCGAGGTCCGGGTCCGCGCGGTGTTCCAGGCGCAGCAGCGCGGCGTCGACCGCTGGATCGCCGTTTACCACCATCCGCAGGGCGTCCTGCCGTCGTCCCGCACCGCGCGCGGCTGCCGGTTCGGCCGCGTCCGGATGGACGAGTCCAGCGGCCTCATCGCCGCCGAGCTGCTGTTCGACCGGGCGCTCGGCCGCGGCGAGACGTACCTGCTGGAGTACGGCTTCGGGTTCGACGAGACCAGCCCGCCCGTGACCGAGGAGGGCCGCGGCTTCCGCGCCCCGCAGCACGAGTACCTCATCGAGGTCCGGTTCCACCCGGCCACGCTGCCCGCCCGCTGCTACCGGACGTGGCGGCCCGACGGCCACACCGCGCTCAAGGACTCGGCCGACCTGCGCATGTCCAGCTACCAGAGCGTCCACTTCATCGAGTTCGGCATGGCCGCCGGCTACCACGGCATCCGCTGGGAGTGGACGTGATCCGCGGCCCCGCCGTCACTTGACCAGAAGGCCGAGGAGGCGGTCCAGTTCGGCTGCCGGGTCCTCGGTCAGCCCGGCGTGCACCGGCCCCGGCTGGACGATCGTGCTGCGCGGGGCCGTCAGCCAGCGGAAGCGCGCGCCGGGGCTCTCCTCCGCGGCCTGGCCCGCGCGCTCGCCGCCGCAGCACACCGCGTCCACAGCCTTCAGGGACGAGCGGACGCCCGCCAGGTCGAGCGCCGGGTCCAGGGCGAGGAGGCGGTGCTCGTCCAGGTGGGTGCGGCAGCCCAGATAGTCGAGGGCGCGGCAGTACACGACGACGCCCACGTTCATGACCTCGCCCCGCTCGACGCGGGGGACGACGCGCAGCGCGGCGTACTCGAACACCGTGGGCTGCCCGGCGGTCCTGATATTGGTCACCCTGTCGCCGCTCACGGGGCACCACCGAGCCAGCCGGGGCGGTTCTCGCCGCGCCGCGCGGAGGTGTCCGGACCGCGGCCGCTGACGTCGAGGCCGGGCAGCCAGTCGCGCGGCTTGCCGGCGCGCGGCAGCAGGATGTCGAGGTAGGCGTCCCGGAGCGCGCGCGGGCCGGCGAAGCCCGGCTCGCCCTCCAGCCAGTGGTCGGGCACCAGCTCGATCACCTCGCGCAGCAGCCCCTCGGTGATCTTCGGGGCGAGCTCGGCCTCGGCCGCCTCCAGCCGGGTCGCGTAGGGGGTCAGCACGTGGTCGTCCACGTCGTACGGGCCGGAGAACAGCCGGGCCGCGTTCGTCCACGCGTGGTGGAAGATGAGGCTCGCGCCGTGGTCGATGAGCCACACGTCGCCGTGCCAGACCAGCATGTTGGGGTTGCGCCAGCTGCGGTCGACGTTGCCGATGAACGCGTCGAACCACAGCACCCGGGACGCGAAGTCCGGGTCGGCGCTCCAGCCGAGCGGGTCGAAGCCGAGCGACCCGGGCAGGAAGTCCACGCCGAGGTTCCAGCCGGGGCTGGCCTTGAGCAGGTCCTGGACGTCCGGGTCGGGCTCGTGCCGGCCGATCGCCGGGTCCAGGTCGATGAGCACCTGGTCCGGCACCGGCAGGCCGAGCCGGCGCGCCAGCTCACCGGCGATCACCTCGGCGATCAGGGCCTTTCGCCCCTGCCCGGCGCCGTGGAACTTCATCACGTAGGTACCGAGGTCGTCGGCCTCGACGACGCCCGGCAGCGAGCCGCCCTCGCGGAGCGGCGTCACGTACCGGATGGCGTTCACATGTGGCAACACGCCGCAACGCTATCGGGTGGCGGCGCGGCCGGGATAATCGATGACATGGGCGTTGAGCTGCTGGACCTGTCGGTTCCGATCACGACGGGCATGCCGGTTTACCCGGGCGACCCCGAGGTGGAGGCGGTGCCCGCCCTCACGGTCGCGGACGCCGGCGTGAACGTCCTGCGGCTGCACATGGGATCGCAGACCGGCACGCACGTGGACGCCCCGTTCCACATCGACGACTCGCTGCCCCGGCTGGACGAGCTGCCGCTGACCCGCTTCACCGGCCCGGCCGTCGTGCTGGACGCCCGCGGGCTGCCGCCCCGCACGCCGATACCGCCGGACGCCGTCCCGCCCGGTCTCGAACCGGGCGACGTCCTGCTCATCGCGACGGGCTGGCCGGAGCACTGGGGGACCGGCGGCTACCTGGCCCACCCCTACCCCGCGCCGGAGACCGCGGAGGCGATCGTCGCCGCCGGAGTCAGGACGGTGGGCATCGACGCCCTCAGCGTGGACCGCACCCCGCCGCCCGGCTCCGACGACTTCTCCCTCGCCGCCCACCGCGTCCTCTGCGGGGCAGGTGCGGTGATCGCCGAGAACCTGACCGGGCTGGGGCGCCTCGTCGACGCCCAGGAGGCGGGTTGCGCGATCGACGTCTCGCTCTTCCCGCTCGCCTTGGCCGGCGCGGACGGCGCCCCCGTCCGGGCCGTCGCGCGGGTGGACGACCGGGCCGTCCTCGTCTGAGGCGCGCCGGCTCCATACTGGTGGCCGGGCGACGGGAGGACGGTACCGGTGCGGGTGGAATGGGCGACGGACCAGGGGAGCCCGGAGCGGCTCAACGAGGACTTCGTGGCGGCGGCCGCGGGAGCGGTCGTGGTGCTCGACGGGTGCGGGCTGCCGCTCGGCACCGACCTCGGCTGCGTGCACGGGACCGCGTGGTACTCGCGGTCGCTCGGCACCCGGCTGCTGGCGCGGATGCTGGACGGCGCCGGGCCGCCGGCCGGTCCGCCCGTGGGACCGCCGGAAGGCGCGCACCGGCCGGCGCCGCGGCCGCTGGTCGGGCGGCTCGCCGGCGCGATCGCGGACGTGGCGGCGGCCCATCGGCAGAGCTGCGACCTGCGCGTCCCCACGACACCGGCGGCGACCGTGCTCGCCCTGCGGCGGCGCGGCGAACTGGTCGACTACCTGGTGCTGGCGGACTCGACCGTCCTGCTGGACGGCCGGGACGGAGTGCGGGAGGTCACCGGGGGCCGTCACTACGCCGCGGCCGATCCGGCGGTGGCCGACGCCGCGATCACCGGGACCGTGCCGGCGGCCGAGCTGCGCCGCGTGCTCCTGCTGACCGACGGCGCGACGCGGCTCGCCGACCTGTTCGGCGTCACGGACTGGGCAGGGCTGGCCGCGCTCGCCGTGGACCCGGGGCCGGCCGGGCTGATCGAGCGGACGCGGGAGATCGAGCGGACCGACCCCCGCGCCGCCCGATGGCCGCGCACCAAGGTCCACGACGACGCGACCGTGGCCGTGTGCGATCTCGGACGGTGAGACCGCGGCGGGCGGCCGCCCGGTCGCGCCCGTAGGGTGCGGGGACCACGCGAAGGAGGACCAGGCATGCGGCTCGGGATCACGATGTTCGCCACCGACCTGACCATGGCGCCGCACGAGCTGGCGCGGGCGGCGGAGGAGCGGGGGTTCGCCTCGCTGTACGTCCCCGAGCACACCCACATCCCCGTGTCCCGGAAGACCGCGCCTCCGACGGGCGCCGAAAGCCTCCCGGAGGAGTACGCCCGCACGCTCGACCCGCTCGTGTCGCTCGCCGCGGCGGCCGTGACGACCGAACGGATCGTCCTTGGCACCGGGATCCTGCTGCCCGCGCAGCGCGACCCGATCGTCACGGCGAAGGCGGTCGCCACGCTCGACCGGCTCGCCCCCGGGCGGGTCGCCTTGGGCGTCGGCTACGGATGGAACGTGGAAGAAGGCGCCGACCACGGAGTCCCCTGGAAACGGCGGCGGGCCATGGCGCGCGAGCACGTCCTCGCCATGCGGGCGCTGTGGACGGACGAGCAGGCGTCCTTCGAGGGCGAGTTCGTGACCTTCGACGCGAGCTGGTCGTGGCCCAAACCGTCGGGCCGGGTGCCCGTGCTGCTCGGCGGCGCCTCCGGGCCGACGCTGTTCGCGCACATCGCCGAGTACGGGGACGGGTGGCTGCCGATCGGCGGCGCCGGAATCCGCGACGCGCTGCCCGGCCTGCGCCGCGCGTGCGCGGACGCCGGCCGTGACACGGTGCCGGTGATCCCGTTCGGGACGCTGCCCACACCGGAGAAGCTCGACCACTACGCGGCGCTCGGGATCGAGGAGGTCGTGCTGCGGGTCCCCGGCGGTGACCGCGACGCCGTCCTGCCGGTGCTGGACGACTACGCGCGCACGTACCTGTGAGCTAGCGGATCATGCGGAAGCAGAAGAAGGTCGGGAACCGGTACAGCTGGCCCTTGCCGGCCTTCACCGCGCCCAGGATGAGGAACACCCAGCTGCCGATCAGCAACTCCAGATACGGGATGAGGAGCGGTGCGAGGAAGGCGGGCGCCTTCAGCGCGATGGCGGGCGGGACGCAGACCGCCGCCACCGCGAGCAGGTGGATCAGCATGGTGAGCTGGTAGTTCATCGACTGCGCGGCGTGGAACCGGGTGAACGGCGAAGTGTTCTTCTTCACCAGGTAGATGACCAGCGGAGGCAGGAAGCCGATCAGGAGGTTCCCGACATAGGCGAAGATCGCCCAGGTCGTCTCCTCGCCCGGGGCCGGTCCTCCCGGGCCGTACGGGACGCCCGGCGGGCCGTAGCCGTAGCGCGGATCATACTGGCCGCCGGGCGGCATGCCGGGCTGTCCGGGGGGTAGGCGGGGCGGCTGTCCCGGGGGCAGGCCGGGCGGCGGCCCAGGGGGCTGCCCGGGCGGCTGGCCGTAGGCGCCCGGGTAGGGCGGCGGCTGCTGGGGCGGCGGCTGTTCGGGATGCGGCTGTTCGGGATGCGGCGGGGGATCTTCGGGAGATGGCGGAGGCTGTTCGGGAGGTGGCGGGGGCTGGTCCGTCACGTGGGGTCCTCTGGTCGTTCGTGCTGCTTCTTCCGGGGGTCCCGCAGGAATCTACCGGCCCCTGCGTCCGGAGCGGTCGCGCGCACCTTCTAGAATTTCGTTCGGCCAATGGGGCGGTGGCCGGGGCCGTCCCCGGCGAGGAGGCTGGATGAGCGCGATCCCGATGGAGCGGCCCGTGCTGGGGGACGACGAGACCGCGGCGCTGACCGGCCTCGCCGCCCGCGTCCGCGAGCTGGCCGAGGCCGCCGTCCTCACCGGTGTCGGCGCCGCCGAGGCCGCCGCCGTGGCGGACGAGGTCGCGGCGCTGACCGCGCGGCTCGCCGTGGAACGCCGGGACGCCCCGCCGTTCGTCACGCCCGGCGAACGCGCGATGGACCGGCAGGTCGCCAACCCCGTCACCGGGCCGCTCAACCCCCTCGCGCCGCCGATCGGCCTGACGGTCGCCGCGGACGGCATCGTCCGCGGCGAGTTCACGCTCAACGCCGTCTACGAGGGCCCGCCGTCGTACGTGCACGGCGGCGTCTCGGCGATGGTGCTCGACCAGGCGCTCGGCATGGCGGCGGCCGCCACCGGCACGCCCGGCATGACCGCGACCCTGGAGACGCGCTACCGGCGCCCGACCCCGCTCGGCGTCCCGCTCCAGGTGGAGGCGAAGGCGAGCCGGGTGGAGGGCCGGAAGGTCTACGCGTCCGGGACGATCTCCGGGCCGGACGGCCGGGTGACCGTCGAGGCGACCGCGATGTTCATCATGCCGCAGCGGTTCGTCACGTCACCGCACCGGCCTTGACCCGGTCCTCAGAGGGGGCGGGCAGCAGGGCGAGCGCGGTCAGGGTCAGCGCCGACGCCACGATCATGCTGACCGAGATCGCCTGCCAGCCGTAGTCGTGCAGCAGCCAGGTCGCGAGCAGCGGTGCCGGCCCGCCCGCGAACACCGAGGCGAGCTGGTAGCCCATGCCCGCCCCGCCGTACCGCAGCCGGGTCGGGAACGTCGAGGCGATCAGCGACGCCTGCGGCCCGTACTGGACGGCGTGCGGGATCTGCGCGACCACCACCGCGACGACGACCAGCGCCGCGACCTCGGTGTTGAGCAGCGCGAAGTACGGGAACGCGAAGATCGCCACGCAGATCGAGCCGGCCGCGTAGACCCGCCGCGGGCCGATCCGGTCGCCGAGGTGCCCGGCCGCCGGGATCGTGAACAGCTCCAGCACGGCCGCCGCCGTCACCGCGCTCAGCGCGAGCCCCTGCGCCATGTCGAGGTCCTTATGCACGTACGTGAGCGCGAACGAGGTGAACAGGTAGAACGGCATCTGCTCCGAGCAGCGCAGCAGCGCGCTGAGGACGATCTCCTTCGGATGCCGCCTGATCACCTCGGCCACCGGCACCTTGGCGACCTCGTTGCGTTGCACGACCTCGGCGAACAGCGGCGTCTCCATCACCCGGACCCGCACCCACAGCCCGATCCCGACGAGGACGACGCTGAACAGGAACGGGACGCGCCACGCCCAGCTCTTGAACGCGTCGTCCGCCGAGAGCGCGATCCCGGTCATCATGCCGGTGCCGAGGATGAGCCCGATCGGGACGCCGAGCTGCGGCAGGCTCGCCATCAGCCCGCGCCGCCTCCGGTCGCCCCACTCCATGGACAGCAGCACCGATCCGCTCCACTCGCCGCCGACGGCGATGCCCTGCAGGATCCGCAGCAGCACCAGCAGGACGGGCGCGGCCCAGCCGATCGTCTCCGTGCCCGGCAGTACGCCGATCAGCGCGCTCGACACCCCCATCAGCACCAGCGTGACGATCAGCGTCGCCTTGCGGCCGAGCCGGTCGCCCCAGTGCCCGAAGATCGCCGCGCCCACCGGGCGGGCCGCGAACCCCACCGCGTACGTCGCGAAGGCCGACAGCGTCCCGGCGTAGTCGCTCGACTCGGGGAAGAAGACGTCCTTGAAGACGATCGCCGCGGCGGTGTTGTAGAGGAAGAAGTCGTACCACTCGATGGACGTGCCGATCACGCTCGCGGCGGCGGCCTTGCGGACCTGCGCGCGGCGCTCCTCGGTGTCGGCGGCGCGGGCGCGCCCGGCCTCTCCGGGATCCAGGACCATGGGGGCTCTCTTCTGTGCGACCGCCCCCGCCGGCTCCGTCAACGTGATCGACTGTTTCCCGCCCGATCCGCCGGTGAAACCGTTTTCTCGCAAACCATCTACAGTCGACTGGTCTCGCGATCAGTATTCGTAGACCTTGACCGTCGGGTCATGTTCGTACCAGGACGCGACGACCGACGAGGTGTGCTCGTCGCCGAGGAAATCGACGCGAAGCCATCCCTCGGCCTGCGTCACGCGGGTCTCGAAGCCGGGGTTCGGGGTCGCCGACACGAGCCGCACCCGGTTCTTCTCGATCGACATCGCCGCGCGCCCGCCCCGGGTCTCGTAGCTGCGCACGTTGTCGGGCGGCTTCGGGGGAGTGGAGGCACCGTCGGGCCTGCCGGGCGGCGCCTTCGGCGTCCTGGACGGCTCGGGTCCCCTGTCCTGGCCCGTCGCCTGGCTCGGCCGCGCGGTCGGCGACCCGTTGGGTAACGGCCCCGGCGGCGGGGTCGGGCTGGAATGGATCACGGGGCCGGCGAGCGGCGGCGGGGCCGACCGCTCCGAGACCGCGCTGCGCACCACGTCGCGCACCCCCAGCCAGGAGAGCGCCACGGCGAGCGCGGTCACCCCCGCCCAGGGGGCAACATACGACATCGCGCGACGCATGGGCACATGGTGGCATACGGTTCCGCCATGGCGAGTGTTTTGGTGGTCGAGGATGACGCGAATGTCCGGACTGCCTTGATTCGTGAGCTGAGCGTGCGGTCGCATGTCGTGCGCAGCGTCGGGACCGCGATGGACGCGCTGCGCGAGGTCACCCAGGCGCCGCCCGACGTCGTGGTGCTCGACCTCGGGCTGCCCGACCTCGACGGCGCGGAGGTACTGAAGATGCTGCGCGGCATCTCCGATGTCCCGGTCATCATCGCGACGGCGCGCGACGACGAGCCCGAGATCGTCCGGTTACTGAACGCGGGCGCCGACGACTACCTCATCAAGCCGTTCTCCATCGAGCATCTCAGCGCCCGGCTCGCCGCGGTGCTGCGCCGGTCGGTGCGGTCCGGGCCCACCGCGGAGCTCAGCGTCGGCGGCCTGCACATCGACCTGGACCGGCGGGAGGCGCTGCTGGACGGCGAACCGCTGGAGCTGACCCGCCGCGAGTTCGACCTGCTCGCCTACCTCGCCGCCCGTCCCGGCCGGGTCGTGGCGCGGCGCGAGCTGCTCGCCGAGGTCTGGCGGCAGGCGTACGGCGACGACCAGACCATCGACGTCCATCTGTCCTGGCTGCGCCGCAAGCTCGGCGAGACCGCCGCCGCCCCCCGCTACCTGCACACGGTGCGCGGCGTCGGGGTCCGGCTGGCCGAACCCGATCCGCGGTCATGAGGAAGACGCTCGTCCTGGTGTCGCTGGCGGTGACCTCCATGGTCGCGCTGGCGTTCCTGATCCCGCTCGCGCTCACCGTCCGGGAGATCGCCCGCGACCGCGCGCTCACCACCGCCGAGCGGCAGGCCAGCGCGCTCGGCCCCGTCCTCGTGGTCACCGAGGACCCGGCAGCCCTCGAACGCGCCGTCGCCAGCACGCAGGCCGGCGCCGCCGGGCGGATGACCGTGCACATGCCGGACGGCGGGCTCGTCCCGAAGAACCCGCACGGCGACTTCAGCGCCCGTCCCGAGCAGCTCACCGAGGCCGGCCGGCGCGGACGCTCCTACACCGCCCGGGTGAACGGCGGGTACGCGCTGCTGCAGCCGGTGTCGCTGGACGCCGGCCGGACCGCGGTCGTCGAGGTCTTCCTGCCCGACGACGACCTGTCGCGCGGCGTGTGGAAGGCGTGGCTCGTCATGACGACCGTCGCCGCCGCGCTCGTCGCGGGATCCGTCGCCGTCGCCGACCGGCTCGGCGCCCGGATGATCCGCTCCACCCGGCGGCTCGCCGAGGCCGCGGGCGCGTTCGGGGACGGCGAGCTGTCGGTCCGGATCGAGCCGGACGGGCCGCCCGAGCTCGTCGAGGCGGGGCTGGCGTTCAACGCGATGGCCGACCACGTCGTCCAGCTGCTGTCGGCGGAGCGCGAGATGGCCGCCGACCTGTCGCACCGGCTGCGCACCCCGCTGGCCGCGCTCCGGCTCAACGCCGAGGCGCTCGGGGACGGGTCCGTCGCCGACCAGACCCGGGAGGCCGTCGACCGCATCGAACGCGAGGTCGACCAGATCATCCGGACCGTCCGGCGGCCGACCGGGCGGGGCAGCTGCGACGCGTCCAAGGTGCTGCGCGACCGCGTCGCGTTCTGGTCCGTCCTGGCCGAGGACGAGGGGCGCTCCTGCGAGCTGATCGGCGCCGAGGGGCCCGCGGCGCTGCCGATCCCCGGCACCGAGCTGGCCGCGGCCGTGGACGCGCTGCTCGGCAACATCTTCCGGCACACGGCCGAGGGCACCGGGTTCGTCGTCACGCTGCACCAGGGGCAGGGCGTCACCGGCATCCTCGTCGCCGACGGCGGGCCCGGCATCAGCGACCCGGACGCGGCGCTGAAGCGGGGCAGCAGCGGCGGCGGGTCGACCGGGCTCGGCCTGGACATCGCGCGCCGCGCCGCCGAGTCGACGGGCGGCTACCTGCGCATCCACCGCAGCGTCCTCGGCGGAGCCCAGGTGCAGATGTGGTTCCGGACGAGGTGGCTGCCGCCCGCGCGCCGCTCCCGCCGCCTGGTCGGCCGCCGCCGGCACTCCCGCACCTAGCGGCCGCGTCCCTTGCACGCAGGCCGGTGGCCCGGCCGGCCGGACGATCAGTACGTCGCCGCCGGCCTCATCGGCCTGGTCGGCCTTGCCGTCGCCGCCCTCATCTACGCCGCCGGCGCCCTCGCCGGCGGCGGCCTCCCCACGGCGCCCACCTCGTACGAGGTCCAGCTCGTCCGCTTCGCGGACACCGGCTTCTAGGCCCCGTCGTGGTCGCCGGTGGCGCCGTCGACGAGTTCCCGGAGGATGTCCATGTGACCGGCGTGCCGCGCCGTCTCCTCGACCATGTGGATGAGCACCCATCGCAGGGACACCGTCGCACCGTGCCAGGCGGTGCCCCGCGAGTCGAGGTCCAGCTCGTCGATGACCTTGTCGGACGCCGCCCGTGCCCGCTCGTAGAACGCGACGATCCCCGCCATGGTCTCGTCCGGTTCGACCCTGAGGTCGGCCTCCGGATCGTCGTCGTCGAAGGGCAGCGGTTCGGTCTCCCGCCCGAACGTCTCGCAGAACCAGTTGTACTCGACGGCCGCCAGATGCTTGGTCAGGCCGAGAAGGCTCGTCCCGGACGGCGTCATGGGCCGCCGGGCCCGCTCCTCGTCAAGGCCGTTCAGCTTCCACAGGACCACGTCTCGATGCCGGTCGAGGCTGACCTTGAGGCTTTCCTTCTCGCCACCGGTGTAAGGCACGTTCTGCATACGGGGGAGGCTAACAGCGCGTCGGGGACCGGGCCGACCGTGCGCGGGGGCGGCCCCGCGCACGATCGGCCCGGTGGGAGCGTGGTCAGCAGTCGGAGTACTTGACGTACCACTTGCCGTCGCCGTTGCCGAGCTTGTAGTCGGCGATCCAGTGGCGCTGGCTCATCCGCACCCACAGGTACCCGTCCCGGCGCTGGATGGTGTCCCAGTCCGTCCGGACCCAGGTGCCGTGCTCCAGGACGCCGACCCGCGGGTAGCCGAGGCCCGGCCCCGAACGGACGTTGAGCCCGTCCTGCGGGAGGACCCTCCCCCGGCACCAGCGCGTGCGCTCCTCGTCCCGGACGAGAAGCCGGTCCATCGCCGCGGCGGCGCCATCAGGCCCGACCTCGATGGCGCCCGGTCCGTGGCCTTCTTCGTCCTGCGGAGGCGCGGGCCTGACGGGCGCGCCTCTGCCCGGGGTCGGCGGCGGCTGGGCGGCCCCCGCGACCGCGCCGAGGCTCAGCGTGCTGCCGGCGAGCACGGTGGCCGCCAGGCCCATGCCGAGCTTCATCCCTACGTGCATCTGTTCCTCCAGGTTGCTGTGACGCTCTGTCGTCACTACCCAGAGTCATATTATATAGACACAGAGTTATGAAGGCTCTTCTTTCCCGGCATCGCGTCAGGCCTCCTCGCCGGCCCCCTTCCCCGGCCGGACGGCGGCGGCGTCCGCCTCCCACTCGCCGCCGAGGTAGGCGCTGCGCATCCGCGGGTCGGCCGCGAGCTCGGCGGTCGTGCCGGCCAGCACGATCTCGCCCAGCTCCAGCACGTACCCGCGGTCGGCGACCTCCAGCGCGGCGCCGGCGTCCTGCTCGACCAGCAGGATGCCGGTCCCGGCCTCGGCGATGCCGGTGAGCCGCGCCAGGATCTCGTCCACGAGAAGCGGCGCCAGGCCGAGCGACAGCTCGTCGATGAGCAGCAGCCTCGGCCTGCCCATCAGCGCCCGCGCGATCGCGCACATCTGCTGCTCGCCTCCGGACAGGCTCCCGGCGACCTGGCCGAGGCGGTCGCCGAGCACCGGGAAGATCTCCAGCACCGGGCCGAGGTCCCTGTTGCGGCCGAGCCAGCCGCCGAGGCGCAGGTTGTCGTGCACGGTCAGGCCGGGGAACAGCCGCCGGCCCTCCGGGACGTGCGCGACCCCCGCCGCCGCGACGGCCTCCACGGACGCGCCGATCAGCGACCGGCCGCCGACGGTCAGCGTCCCGCTCCGGTCGGGGATCATCGCGGTGATGGCGCGCAGCAGAGTGGACTTCCCGGCGCCGTTCGGGCCGACCAGCGCGACGATCTCTCCCTCGCCGACGTCGAGGGAGACCTCGTGCAGCACCCGGACCCGCCCGTAACCGGCGGTGAGCCGGCCTATCTCCAGCATCATGAGCGGTTCTTCCTCGTGTAGCGGCGCCCGAGGTAGGCCTCCACGACGCGCTCGTCGCCGAGCACCTGCCGGGGCGGGCCCTGGGTGAGGACGGTGCCGTGGTGCAGCACCAGGACCTCGTCGGAGATCGCGGCGATCGCCTGGATGATGTGCTCGATGATCAGCACGGCGAGGCCGTCCCGGCGCAGCTCGTCGATGAGCCGCAGCGCCGGGTCGATCTCCGCGGGCCGCAGCCCGGCGAGCACCTCGTCCAGCAGCAGCACCCGCGGCCGCAGCGCCAGCGCCTTCGCCAGCTCCAGGCGGCGGGCGTCGGCGACCGACAGCTCGGCGGGCGGGACGTCGCCCCGGCCGCCGAGCCCGACCCGCTCCAGCACCTCCGCCGCCTCGCGGCGGGCGTGCGCGGGGGCGCGGACCGGGGACGGCCCGAACATCGCGGCCACCGCCACGTTGTCGGCGACGGTGAGCCCGCGGAACGGCTTGACGATCTGGAAGGTGCGCGCGACGCCCGCGTGCGCGACCCGCCACGGCCTCGCCCCGGTGAGGTCCTTGCCGCCGACCAGGACGGACCCGGCGGACGGTTTAAGATGACCGCTGATCAGGTTGACCAGCGTGCTCTTCCCCGCCCCGTTGGGTCCGATCACGCCGAGCGTGCGGCCTGGGGACAGGGACAGATCGACGTCCGAGACGGCGAGCAGCCCGCCGAAACGGCGTCCGAGGCCCCGGGTCCGCAGCACGGGGGTCGCGGACTCCGCGTCCGCCGGGCGTTCCTGCGGCGCGGTCACAGCCGGTACCTCCGCACGTTGGACAGGAGTGAGAAGTCGCGCGTCCGCACCGCGTCCCGCACGAAGTCGACCAGGCCCTGCGGCAGCAGGACGACCGCCACGATGATCAGCACCCCGAGCGTGAGGCTGTGCATCTGCGGGAAGTGCTGCCGGAGGTACTCCGAGACGACGGCGATGCCGAGCGCGCCGAGGATCGGGCCCGTCACCGTCCCCGACCCGCCGATCACCACCATGACGACCATGAGCACCGTGATGTTCACGTCGAACAGGCGCTCGGGGTAGATGGTGACCTGCTGGAAGGCGTAGGCGGACCCGGCCGCGCCGGTGAGCGCGGCGGACACGCCGAACGCGACCGTCTTGGCCCAGGTGGTGTTGACACCCATGGCCGCGGCGGCGTCCTCGTCCTGGTTGATGGCGCGCAGCGCGTACCCGGTGCGGCCGCGCGAGATCAGTGCCGCGACCAGGGCGGCCGCCGTGCCGAGGCCGAGGAAGAGGAGATAGAAGCCGTCGTTGCCGAGCCACAGGGTCGGCGCCCGGTCGCCGGTGGACGGGATCGTGATGCCGGCTCCGCCGCCCGTCCAGCGCGGGACGTTGGTGACCAGTTCCCGCAGCCCCTCGGCGACCCCCAGTGTCGCCACCGCGAAGTAGTGCCCCTTGAGCCGGAGCAGCGGCAGCCCGATCACGGCGGCGAACACGGCCCCGACCGCCGCGGAGACGGGCCAGGCGATCCAGAAGGACAGGTCGCCGTGGACCATGAGGACGACCGTGGTGTAGGCGCCGAGCCCGAAGAAGCCGACCTGCCCGAAGCAGGCGTAGCCGGTGAAGCCGCCGATGAGGTTCCACGCGACCGCCAGCGTGACGAACATGAAGACCGTGGTGACCGTGCGCTCCTGCCCCGTGTACAGCTGGCTCTGCAGGCCGAGGGCGGCGAGGACGGCGGCCGCCCCGGCGGCCCACGGCAGCCACCCGGGACGTCGCCCGCGCGGGACGGGGACCTTCTCGTTCCGTCCCGTGCCGGCCGTGGCGGTGCTCGTCTCCATGCTCAGACCTCCACCCGGCTCGCGTAGAAGGCCCGGCCGGCGATGCCCTGCGGGCGGACGGCCAGGACGAGGACGAGCACCGCGAAGGCGACGGCGTTGACCAGGGTGCCGGGCAGCAGCTGCCCGCCCCACGCCTCGACGAGGCCGAGCACGATTCCGCCGATCAGCGCGCCGTACATGTTGCCCAGCCCGCCGAGCACCGCCGCCACGAAGCTGAACAGGGTGAATCGTCCGGCGTCGGCGGGACTGAACGTCCCGACGGCGCTGACCGCGGCGCCCGCGGCCCCGGCCATGGCGGCGGCGATCCCGAACGTCAGCGCGTAGACGTGCCGCGCCCGGATGCCCATCAGCCGGGCCGCGCCGCGGTCCATGCCGGTGGCCAGGATCGCCAAGCCGGTCCGGGAATGCCGCATCACCGCGACGAGGATCAGCGTGATGGCCAGCGCGACGGCGGCCGCCAGCAGCCGCCCGACGGGGACGCGGACGCCGGTGAGCAGGGTGAAGCCGTCCCCGGCGTACGAGGTCGTGACCGAGCGGTAGTCGCCGGAGTACAGCAGGACGAGTCCGTTGACCAGCACGAGGTCCAGCCCGAAGGTGAGCAGCAGCGTGATGAAGATCGGCGCCTTGACGACGAGGTTGATCAGGCCGCGCTGCACCAGGTAGCCCGCGGCGAACAGGGCGGCGGCGACCGGGACGATCGCGGCGAACGGGTCCAGGCCGAGCCGCTGGTTCAGCTCGAACGTCAGGTACGCGCCGACCAGCACGAACGCTCCGTGGGCGAGGTTGATCACGTTCATCACCCCCCACACGAGGGAGAACCCGACGGCGATCAGCGCCAGCAGCCCGCCCTGGAGCAGCCCGTAGACGGTCGCCTGCAGGAACTGGCTCATCAGCGCTTCCCGGTGCCGGGCCAGGTCATCGGGGCCTCGGCGACGTCCTTCGGCCACACGGCGACGGGCCTGCCGTTCTGGATCTGGACGACCTGCATCTTCTTGGTGAGGTTCTGGCCGTTCGCGGCGAACTTGAGCGGCCCGAAGAAGGTCGGCTCGTCCAGCGCGGCGAGGGCGTCCCGGACCTTGTCCGCGTCGGTGCTCCCGGCCTTCTCCACGGCGAACACCAGGGCGAGGCAGGCGGCGGTCGCCTCCGCGCCGTGGTACTCGGGCGCGCGGCCGCCGAACGCGGCGCGGAACTGGGTTCCATAGTCGGCCGCCGTGCCGATCCATTTGTCCTTGCCGGTCGTCTTGTCGGTCCACTGCGTGGACCCGAGGACCCCTTCGGCGTCCTTGCCGAGCGACTTGGCGAAGTCGGGCGTGGGCGGCGCGACGGTCTCGGCGAAGCCGGCCGGGGCGACGCCGAGCTCCTTGGCCTGCTTGATGATCGCGATGCCCTCGGCCACGTGCACCGAACCGATGATCACGTCCGGCCTCATCGACTTGACCTTGGTGAGCGCGGACGAGACGTCGGAGGTGCCGCTCGGGAAGTACTCGGTGGCCACGACCTTGAAGCCGAGGCGGCGCGCCTCCGCGGCGCCGGACTCGGCGACCGTCTTGGAGAACCCGTCGTCGGCCGACAGGAACGCGATCGTGGACGGCTTCGGCTCGGCCATCTCGCCGATCGCCTGGACCATGGACGCGGCGTAGGAGCGGGCGGGGGAGAGGGCGGCGAACGTCCGCCTGTACCCCTTCTGGAAGATCTTGTCGTCGGCGCCGGAGCTGTCGGCCATCACCTGCCCGTTGCGCTCGATCACCGCGGCCGCCGCCTCGGTGTTGGCGGAGCCGTAGGGCCCGAGGATGAGTTTGACGCCCTTGTCGTTGAACTGGTCGACGAGCTGGGCGGCGGTGTCGGGCTTGGACGTGTCGTCCTGGTACCGGATGTCGACCTTGAGGTTCTTCGAGCCGACCTTGACGCCGCCCTTGGCGTTCACCGCCTGCTGGCAGAGCTGGTAGCCCTCCTTGGTGAGGCCGCCCTCCCGGGCCAGCGAGCCGGTCAGGGACATGGACGCCCCGATCCGCAGCGTGTCGCCGCCGGCGCTCGCCTCGCGTTCGCCCTTGGATCCGCATCCGGCCGCTACCAGCGCGACCGCCGCGGCCAGTGCCGCGGCCTTCCTGGTCTGCATGTCGTCCGCCCGTTCTCCTCGAATCGGCCGGGCCGCCGTCCGCCCCGATCGAAGGAGCGGCCCATAAGCGCCTGTCCAGCGCTTATGCACGGGAAGGTAAACGGCGGCGTCCCCGCACCGGGAAGGGCAAATTGCGAAATTTAAGATTCTTCTAGGATTTGGGCCGTATACAGAGAGCGTCCGGATTCTTACGCTAATGGGCGATGCGAATCCTGCTCGTCGAGGACGATGACCGCTTCGCCGACGCCCTCCTCGTGGCGCTCCGGCGGCAGGGCTTCGAGGTGTCCCGGGCGGGCACCGCCGCGGCCGCGCTGGACGCGCCGGAACCCGACCTCGTCCTGCTGGATCTCGGCCTGCCCGATCTCGACGGCATCGAGGTGTGCCGCCGGCTGCGCGGCGGCGGCGACGTGGCGATCATCGCCATCACCGCCCGCGGCGACGAGCGGGACCGCGTCATCGGACTGCGCTCCGGCGCCGACGACTACCTGGTCAAGCCGTTCGGCCTCGCCGAGCTGAGCGCCCGCATCGACGCCGTCATGCGGCGCGTCCGGCCCTCCGCCCGCCCCGCCGTGACCGTGCGGGGCCTGCGCGTCGACCTGGCCCGGCGGCTCGTCACCGGGGCCGGCGGAACGGAGATCGCGCTGACCCGCAAGGAGTTCGAACTGCTCGCCGCGCTCGCCCGCGAGCCCGGCGTCGTCGTCTCGCGCGAGCGCCTCCTCGCCGAGGTGTGGCACAGCACGTGGCGGGGCGGGCGCCGCACCCTCGACGTGCACATGGCGACGCTGCGGTCCAAACTCGGCGATCCGGCGGTCGTCCAGACCGTGCACGGCGTCGGCTACCGGCTCGCCGTCCGCGACGGCACCGGCGAGCCCGAGGGGGCCGGACGTCCGGCGAAGGGACCGTGAGACGGCTCCGGCCGGTCCAGGCGGGAGGGAGAGGCATGCTGCGGCGGATGCTCGTGCTCTACGCGTCGCTGCTCCTGCTGGTGCTGGCGGCGCTGGAGGTCCCGCTCGCGATCGCGTTCGCCGCCCGCGGCACCCAGAGCCTGTTCATCGACCAGCTCAACGACACCGCCCGGTTCGCCTCCCTCACCGAACCGGCGCTGCGCACCGGCGAGCTGGTCACGCTGCGCGCCGAGCTCACCCGCTACGACGACCTGTACGGCATCGCGACCGCCGTCATCGACCGGAACGGGACCGTCGTGCTGTCCTCCCGCGGCGGGCTGGTCCTCGGCGGGGACGCCCGGCTCCGGGTGCGGGACGCGCTGTCCGGGGAACGCTCCGACAGCAAGGAGGTCGTGTGGCCGTGGCGGCGCGCCCCGATGATCGTGGCGGAGCCGGTCGGCCTCGGCGGCCGGGTCGTCGCCGCCGTCATCACCATCTCGCCCACCACCGACGTTCGGGACCGCACCCTCACCCGGTGGGGCGAACTCGCCGCCGCCGGCCTCGTGGCGCTGCTCGCCTTCGGTCTGGCCGCCGTCCCGCTCACCCGGTGGGTGCTGCGCCCGGTGCGCCGGCTGGACGAGGCGACCGGCGAGCTGTCGGCCGGCCAGTGGCAGGCGCGGGTCGCGGTGACGACGGGCCCGGCCGAGCTGCGGCGGCTCGGAGAGCACTTCAACGCGATGGTCACGGCGGTCGGGCAGGTCCTCGAACAGCAGCGGTCCTTCGTGTCCTACGCCGGGCACCAGATGCGCAACCCGCTCGCCGCGCTGCGGCTGCGGGTGGAGAACCTCGCCCCGCACATGCCGCCGGACGGGGAGGACGACCTCGCGCTCGCCATCGACGAGGTCGCCCGTCTGGGCCGCATCCTGGACGGCATCCTCGCGCTGGCCCGCGCCGAGGGAGGCGGCTACGGCATCGCCGTGGTCGACTGCGGCCGGGTGGCCCGGGAACGCGTGGACGCGCTGCGGCACAACCCGTCCGGGGTGCGGGTGCGGCACCGCGGCGCGAAGCACGCCGCCGTCCTCGCGGTGCAGGACGGCGTCGGGCAGATCCTCGACGCGCTCGTCGACAACGCCGTCAAGTTCGCCGGCCGGGGCGCGACCGTCACCGTCTCCGTCTCGCGCCCCTTCGACGCCCCGGACGGACCGCTGGTCGCCATCGACGTCGTCGACGACGGCCCCGGCCTCCCCGGGCCCGACCTGGCCAACGCCGCCCAGCGGTTCTGGCGCGGCCCGGAGCACCAGAACATCGACGGCACCGGCCTCGGCCTGAGCATCGCCACGGCGCTCGCCGAAGCGTCCGGCGGCGGCCTGGAGCTGCGCCCCGCCCGCCCGCACGGCCTGCACGCCAGGGTCGTGCTGCCCGCGGCCCCGGTCAGCCCTGACGCTTGGCCTCGCGGTAGTACCGCATCGCGCCGGGATGCAGCGGCAGCGGGTACGTCGAGACCGCCGACCGCCGGTTGAGGTGCAGCGCCTCCGGATGCGCCGCGGCCAGCTCGTCCCGCCGCGTGAACAGCAGCCGGGTCAGCCGGTAGGCCCGCTCCTCCGGCATCGACGCGTTGACCACGAGATAGTTCGGCACGCCTATCGTGCGCACCTGCCCGGCGAGCCCGTACGTCGACGCGAGAATCGACCGCTCCTCGTAGAACGCCCGGTACCGCCGTTCCAGCGGCTCCACATACGCACTGAGATCGATGAGCCGGATCGGCATCGTCCGGGCCAGATCCGCGATCGCCCCGGTCGGCAGGCCCCCGGAGAAGAAGAAGGCGTCGACATGCCCGCCGCGCAGCGCGTCGGCGGCGTCCCCCACCTGCAGCCTGCGGACCCGCACCCCCTGCTTCGGGTCCACTCCGGCCACCGTGAGCAGCCGGGTCGCGATCAGCTCTGTCCCCGACCCAGCCGCCCCGAGCGAGACGACCCGCCCCTTCAGATCGGGCAGCCGCCGGATGCCGCTGTCCGCGGGGACGACGAGGTGGGTGTAGTTCTCGTACAGCCGCGCCAGCGCGACGACCGGCTCCCGCGCCGCGAAGGGCGGCCGTCCCTCGAACGCCAGCGCCGCCGAGTCGGCCAGCGCGAAGGCCACGTCGGCCCGCCCCTCGCCCACGAGCCGGAGGTTCTCCACCGAGGCCCCCGTCGAGATCACCTGGGGCTTCGCCTCGGGCAGCCGTTCCCGTGCCGCCTTGGCGATCCCCTGGCCGTAGGCGTAGTACACGCCTTCGCGGCCCCCGGTCGCGATGACCAGCCGCCACGGCGCCGCCGCCGCCCCACCGCACCCGGCCAGGACGGCCAGCACCCCGGCCGCGACCACCCCTGTGACCCACCTCACAGCCGCAGATCGTACGCCCGCCCAGATCACAGACCCGCGACATTCCGAACACGGGAAGCAGGGCCATTCGCACCTGAAACGATCACTCGTGCCTGTCGGTGAAAGCGTTGGCACGATGCGGGATCATCTCGGTAGCTTGTCCCCATGCGTCAGCCATCGCTACGGCTCCATCAACTCGCCCGAGCGCTTGACGAGCGATTCGCGCCCCATGTTCATCACCTGGGTGTGGTGGAGGGGAATGCCGACCAGGTGAAGCTCCGGTCACGTGCATTGACCGCAATGGCCGCCCACATGGTCGCCGGGATCCCGGACAAAGAAGCCGCGCGCCGGGTCACCGATTACTTTCACGATGATGGTATCGATGGCTTCGCCGTCAAGACGGTCGAATCAGGGCCGCCGACGATCTATCTCATTCAGGCCAAATGGTCGGCTGAAGGGAAGTACAACTTCAAGGAACGCGATGCGACCGCGCTTCCTGAAGGGCTTGCCAAGCTCCTGCTACCGGATGGGCTCCATCCGGACAACCTCCTGCGAAATCATCTCGGAGAACTTCGCCCGGCAATCAATATGGTCGGGGCGCGTTTCGTGCTTGTGTGGGCGACGAGCGGGCAGAATGCACCCTCCCCTGACATTGTCCGCATGATCGAGGAAAAGCTTGCGAGGTTCGAGCGAGACCAGGTCGGCGTTGAGTATGAATTCCTGCTGCTCGAAGATTTCTTCCGGGCGCTGGAGGCCGACGTCGCGCGTACCGGCGTTACTGTTACCGGCGGTCTGCTTAGAAGCCGAATGGTGGACGAGCAGCATGAGTCGCTGCAAGGCACCATCAGTGCCGCAGAGCTTGGCAAGTGGCATCGTGAACATGGCCGCCGTCTCTTCGATGACAACGTGCGTGTCGAGATGGAAAGCGAAGTCAACAAGGAAATAGTTAGGTGCCTGCTGGAGGAGCCACAGAACTTCTGGTACTTCAACAACGGCGTCACGGCACTGTGTGAAGACTGGGAAAGGGCTCCGGTCGACGTCCGTGAAACTCCGTTCCGCTTCGATGGTCTGCGGATCGTCAACGGAGCGCAGACGGTGAGCAGCATAAGTGCGGCGATGGGAGAGTCGGAAAAGGTTGCCAGGGCGCAGGTGCCGATCCGGTTCATCAAGCTTAAGACGACGGGGCCCGAATTCGGTGCGCGGATCACGTTCGCGACCAACCGGTCCAATCCGATGCTGCCCCGCGACCTGCTCGCCATGGATCATGTGCAGCAACGGCTACGCGATGAGTTCGAACTCACGTGGGGATTCCGCTACGCCATCCGGGCGAACGACGACTTGCCTGCGACCGCCGAGGGGTGCTCGGTTCTGGAGGCGGTGATCGCGATGGCGGTGGGTCGCCATGAGATCGGCACGCTCGCAGTGGCCAAGGATGACATCGCATCCCTGTGGCCCGGCGATCGTGAGCTCTACGGGAAGCTCTTCAACGACGGCACATCGGTGGTCGAGGTCTGGAACCGGGTTCGGGCGCTGCGGCTCGTCATGAATGAGCTGCACAGAGAGTGTGCGGTCATCACACAGCGGGAGAAGGCGGTCGGTGTCCTTGGGGACCTGTTCATCGCGCACATCGTTTTCCGGTGCCTGGGGAACGAGGGAATCGGCGACATCGCTTCGAAGTGGGAAGACCGGCTGAGCAGGGTCGCCCAGTGCACGCGGGAGGCTCGGCATGCCCTCTTCAATCAGGTCGATGCCAAGCTGGCGTCCAGACCGCCCGCGCCTGGGAAGGGATTCTCCCGAGTGTCCTCCCTCCTGCGAAACGAGAAGTGGCTGGCCAAAGAGATTCCGTTGTCGCTGGCCTACGACGAGCTGACGGCGCCCGGGCGGGAGAGTGTGACCGCTGAGACATGGCCCTCGGCACCGGAGTTCCGGCTCGACATCAGGGACGGCCTACGGGCGAAGGGCAGGCGCTGCGACGGTGGCTTTCTGGTCTACGCCGGGTCTGCGGCTGCCGCCAAGGATGGGAAATCGCTGACCACGCCGCAGATCTTGCACCGGCGCAACCTCCGCGACTCGCTCGGTTTCGTTTCGGAGAACGGTCACCTGCGCCTGAGCCGCGACGCGCTCTTCGGGTCACCCTCCCAAGCAGCCGACGTGCTGCAGGGCCACTCGGTGAACGGCGCAGACGGGTGGGCCACGGAGGACGGGATGAGCTACAACCAGGTGGTAAAGAACGAGGGATCTCCGGGTTGATTCAGCCGGCCGGCGAGTGTTGGTCTGGGGCGTCGGCCCCGTGGTGCCGTGCCAGACATTGCCGGTGCGGGTTGCGCCGACTCCACTCGACTCCACTCGACTCGGGTCGGCCGTACCGGATGTTCCCGTGCTCTGCTTCCCTCGTTTTCGCAGGTGAGCGGCTTCCTACGTTATCCCGGGGCATGGATGCGAAGTTAGCCTGAATAAGGGTGGCTCAGGGGTTCCCTAAAGGAGCCTTAAGGGCGTTCTGCTGGGGGTTCCGGCGGCTTAGCGTAAGTGGCGTCACATCGGAGACACGGCGGAGGTGCACAGGCGGAGAGCAGAGCGAACGTCGGCTGAGGTTCCGACTGAGGTTCCTGATTGAGACAGGTTTCTGGCCCGCACGGCCCCCTTACCCCGCTCTGGGGCCGTGCGGGCCAGAAGTCTTTTCAGCGGGGGAGCGCGCCCAGGAGGAGAAGGCGGAAGGCGTCGGCGGTGCCGGTGGCGGCGGTGTCGCCGGTGGCGAGGCGGCGGACGGCGAGGCCGTAGAGCATCGCGACGATCGCCGGGGCGTGCCCCTCGGCGTCAGGGATGCCGAGGGCCTCCAGGATCGCGGCGGCCAGGTGGTCGTACGCCTCGACGGAGCGGACCGAGGCCTCGCGGAGGGCCGGGTCGCGGGCGGCGTGCAGGTGGAGTTCCAGGTTCGCGATCTGCTCCGGGCCGTAGGCGAAGCCGACGACGGCCTTCTCCACCTCGTCGGCGGCCTGGACGGCGGCGATGCCGGACTCGGCCAGGGACGTGACATAGGCCGTGATGCGGGCTATCTCCTCGTCCACGAAGGTGTGCAGGGCCTCGCGGAGCAGGTCCTCCTGGCTGGGGAAGTGATAGGTGAGGGAACCGAGGGAGACGCCGGCCTCGCGGGCGACGGCGCGGTTGGTCACGGCGCCGATGCCCTGTTCGCCGATCAGGCGGAGGGTGGCTTGGAGTATCCGGTCGCGGGCGCTCATCGGTGCTCAGTCTTCCCTAGAACGGGTGTCTTCAGTATCGTTCGTTCGAACGAACGATACCTCGGGAGGCGGCGTGGGGCTGGGGCTGGGGCTGGCCGGGCAGGCGGAGGCGCTGGCGGCGGGAGAGGTCTCCTCCGCGGATCTGGTCGAGGAGAGCCTGGAGAGCATCGGGCGGCAGGAGTCGCTGGGCGCCTTCCGGGTGGTGCGGTGCGAGGCGGCGGGGCAGGAGGCGCTGGAGGCCGACAAGCGGCTCGCGGAGGGGGAGCGGCTGCCGCTGCTCGGGGTGCCCGTCGCCATCAAGGACGACACGGATCTGGCCGGGGAGACGACGCCGTTCGCCGTGGCGGGCGATCACCGGCCGGTCGCGGAGGACGGCGAGGTCGTCCGGAAGCTGCGGGCCGCCGGCGCCGTCATCGTGGGGAAGACGACGACGTGCGAGATCGGGCTGTGGCCGTTCAGCGAGTCGCCCGGGTTCGGGATCGCGCGGAATCCGTGGAATCCCGAGTACACCCCGGGCGGGTCGTCGGGCGGGTCGGCGGCGGCGGTGGCGGCGGGAATGGTCGCCGGCGCGGTCGGGTCGGACGGCGCCGGGTCGATCCGGATTCCGGCGGCGTGGACCGGACTGGTCGGCATCAAGCCGCAGCGGGGCCGGGTGTCGGGGTACCCGCACACCGATCCGTTCAACGGGATCACCGTGTGGGGGCCGCTCGCGCGGAGCGTCGGGGACGCCGCGCTGCTGCTCGACGTGCTGAGCGGCAGCCACCCGGACGACGTGCACCAGGTCGATCCGCCGTTGACGCCGTTCGCGGAGGCCGCCCGGCGGGAGCCGGGGCGGCTGCGGGTCGCGGTCTCGTTCCGGACGGCCCTCGGGGTGAGCGGCAGGCTCGATCCGGAGATCCGCGCGGCCGTCGAGCGGCTCGCGAGAAGGCTCACCGACCTGGGGCACAAGGTCTTCCCGGCGGAACCCGACTACGGGCTCGTCGGGCTCGGGCTCGTTCCGCGCGGGACGGCCGGTGTCGCCGACTGGCTGGACTCGATTCCGAACGCGCGGCCGGAGCGCAGGACGGAGGCCGAGGCGCGCATGGGCCGGCTGGTCGGCAGACGGCTGCTGCCGCTGGCGAGGAGAATGGACCCCCACCTGCGCAGAAAGGTCGGCCGCATCTTCCAGGTGGCCGATGTCGTCCTGACGCCGACCACCGCGCAACCGCCATTGAAAGTGGGCGCCTTCGACGGGGTGGGGTACCGGAAGACGCAGTCGGGCGTCGCGGCCGCCTGCCCCTATGCGTGGACGTGGAATGTGCTGGGGTGGCCAGGGGTCAGCGTGCCTGCGGGGTTCACGAAGAGCGGGCTGCCGATCGGGGCCCAGTTGCTCGGGCATGACTCGGACGAGGCCACGCTGATCTCGCTGGCCGCGCAGCTGGAGGCCGTTGAGGGGTGGGTCGAACGGCGTCCGTAGGCCCGTGACGGGCTGCCGGTGCGGGGGTCCGAGCCGGCACCGGCGGCCCGTCGCGCTCAGTAGCCGGCGCCGGTGAGCATGCCGCCGTCGACCAGGACCTCGCTGCCGGTGCAGTAGGACGAGTCGTCCGAGGCCAAGTAGACGATCAGCCCCGAGACCTCCTGCGCCTTGCCCATGCGGCCGAGGGGGAGCGCCTTCAGGAACGCGTCGGCGCTGCCGGCCGTGGCCGAGACGATGTCGTCCTGCATGGTCAGGGGTGTCAGCACGCCGCCCGGGTGGATGGAGTTCACCCGGATGCCGTACCGGCCGAGCTCGCGGGCCGCGGACTTGGTCAGGCCGCGGACGCCGAACTTGCTGGCGCTGTAGGCGGCGAGGCCGGCCGCGCCGATGAAGCCCTCGGTCGAGGACACGTTGACGATCGAGCCGCCGCCCGCCGCGCGCATCGGGGCGGTGACCGTCTTCACCCCGAGCCACTGGCCGATCAGGTTCACGTCCAGGATCCGGCGGAACTCGTCGAGCGCCATGTCCTCGATGGTCTTGTGCCGCAGGATCCCGGCGTTGTTGACCAGGACGTTCAGCGCGCCGAAGGTCGCCGTCGCCGTCTCGGCGGCCCGCTCCCAGTCCTCCTGCCGGGTCACGTCCATCGGGACGAACCGGGCGCCGTCCCCGAGGTCGGCGGCGAGCTTCGCGCCCTCCTCCTCCAGGACGTCGCCGAACACGACCTTGGCGCCCTCGTCCAGGAACCGGCGGACGTGCGCCTTGCCCATCCCGCGCGCACCACCGGTGATCAGCGCCACCTTGCCGTCAAGCTGCCCCATCAACGCTCCTCGTCGCCACGTCGCTTCCCAGTAAACCTAGCGAACGCTTGGTCAACGGAACAAGGCGGCCCCGCTATGCGGCGCGCAGGCCGTCGAAGAGCAGTGTGAGCATCCGGTCGGCGTACGCGCCGGGGTCGGAGGTGCGCTCGGACGCGACGCCGATCGCGTTGGTGATCCGCAGCAGATCCCGCGGGTCGATCTCGGCGCGGACCGTCCCCGCCCGCTGGGCCCGGTCCAGCAGCCGGCCGAGCGCGTCGCAGATCGCGGCGGCCGCGGCTCCGAGGCCGGTGTCCGCCCACTCCGCGGACATCGCCTCGATGATCACGGTGGCCGTGCCGCGCGGGGTCGCCGCGCCCGCCAGATAGGTCCGCAGCCAGAGCCCCAGCCCCGCCTCCGGGTCCGGTGCGGACAGCAGCTCGTCCGCGTGCGAGAGGAGCCCGTCGATCCGCTCCCGCAGGACGGCGTGCAGCAGCGCGTCACGGGTGGGGAAGTGCCGGTAGAGCGTTCCCGAGCCGACGCCGGCGCGCCTGGCGATGTCGTCGAGGGACGCGTTCGTGCCGTTCTCCATGAAGGCCGTGCGGGCCGTGGTGAGGAGTCTCTCGTAGTTGCGGCGGGCGTCGGCCCGCATCGGCCGGGTGTCCATGGGCACCGTCCAGCGGTGTCGCGGGTGACCGGGGTGGTCAACGCCTGCATTTCGGACGAGCCTGCCACCTTCCAGGGGGCGGCGCTACCCGGACTGCGCTTCCAGGGCGTCCCGCGACAGCCGGTCGGCCCTGCGCGTCGTCTCTGGCAGGCGGTACTCCGGCGCGAGGGCCAGGACGTTGCGGCACGCGGTGCCGAGATCGGTGCGATGGCCGACGGACACGAACACCGGCTTCACGCCTTCCCGCGTCCGCAGCACCCGCCCGACGACCTCGCCGCCGTCCAGCAGCGGGCTCGTGTCGCCGCGCCGCGGCCCGGGCTGCTCGTAGGTGCCGACGAACGCGGTCTTGCCGACGCCGATGGCCGGCAGGCCGGTCAGGACGCCCAGGTGGCACGCCAGCCCGAACCGCCGCGGATGCGCGATCCCGAACCCGTCGCACACGAGCAGGTCGGGTGTCGTCTTCAGCGCGCGGAGCGCGTCCAGCAAGGTGGGCAGTTCCCGGAACGCGAACAGGCCCGGGACATAGGGGAACTCGGCCGTGCCGACGGCGACCGACTCCTCCAGGACCTCCAGGGTCGTTCCGTCCAGGACGACCGCGGCGGCGGCCAGCCGGTCGCCGGTGCCTCCGCCGCCGCCCGCGTACGAGACGTCCAGTCCCGCGACGGTGCGGGGCGCCGCCGGGCCCGGGACGTCCAGTTCGAGCATCGGACGCAACCGGTCCTGGATCGCCTCGGCCTCACGCGCGGTGGACGGCCAGGGATGCAGGTCACGTACGTCCATGTCCGAGGACGCTACCGCGTCACAGGGACGCGTAGGCGGCCTGCGTCAGGCGGAAGGCGCGCAGGTCGCCGGACGCCTGGTCGCCCATCAGGTTGGGCAGGTAGGCGAGCGCCAGCCCGGCATCGGGGTCGCCCAGCCCGATCGAGCCGCCGGCGCCGGTGTGGCCGAACGCGGACGCCCGCCCTTGCTTGGGCGTGAAGAACGTCTGGGACGGGCGCATGAACCCGAGGCCGAACGCGCTGTCCACGAGCAGCGTCCGGTCCGGGCCGCCGGCGCGCGGGCGAAGGGCGTCCCGCAGCGTGTCCGGGCGCAGGATCCGGCCCGCCACGAGGTCGCGGTAGAAACCGGCGAGCGCGGGCGCGGTGGTGATCATCCCTGCGGCGGGCCAGCCGGCGCGCAGCACGACCGGGTTGTTGTAGCCGCCCTTGCCCGGATGCGGGTTGTTCATCGACCGGTTCATCATGCTCTGCGGGTCGGTGTAGGCCTCGGCGAGCCGCTTCAGCAGGTCGTGCCCGGCGGCCCTCGGCGCGTCGGCGCCGGCCCCGGTGCGCCGTCCCGCGGACAGCTTCGCGGCCCGCTCGATCACGTCGCCGGGGGACCCGATCCACAGGTCGAGGCCGCGGGCGAACTCGTCCTTCACGAACGCGCCGACCGTCCGGCCGGACAGCCGCCGGACGATCTCACCGGCCAGCCAGCCGTAGGTCAGCGCGTGGTAGCCGTGGGCGTCGCCGGGGGTCCACTCCGGCTTCTGCGCGGCCAGCTCCGCCGCACACGCCGCAGCGTCCGCGGCCTCCTCCGCGGACACCGGTCGTGCGAACGCGGGCAACCCCACCTGGTGCGACAGCAGGTGCGCGGCGGTCGCGCCGTCCTTGCCCCCGGCGCCGAACTCCGGCCACCAGGCCGTCACCGGGCCGTCCACCTCGTAGGCGCCGCGTTCGGCGAGCAGCAGCGCCGCGGCGGCGGTCACCGCCTTGGTGCAGGAGAACGCGAAGCAAGGGGTGTCGGGCAGCCACGCGCGTCCGGTGCGGCGGTCGGCGACTCCGCCCCACAGGTCGACGACCTTGCGGTCTCCCACGTGGACGGCGACGGCGGCGCCGAGTTCGCGTCCCTCGGCGAAGTGCCGCTCGAACACCTCGCGGACGCCGGCGAACGCCGGATCGCAGTGGCCTTGCACCGTGCTGCTCATGCGCGATCCTCTCGGGCGGGGGCTCCATAGAATCACGTTCTAGGAATCCCCGCCGAGCCGGGGAGCGCGTCAGGGGCGGCCCAGGTGGTGGACGGGTTCGGTGACCGGGTCCGCGGCGCGCTGGGCCGGACGCGTCCGGCCGAACTCCAGCGTGAGCAGGGCGGCGGCCAGCCACCCGATGTCGAACCAGGACCGGAACACGACGTTGCGCGGCTTGTAGGACGGCCTGAACTTCTTGTCGAAGAGGTACAGCGACTCGACGGCGATCCACGGGTCGAGAAGGTGCAGGGCGCGGTAACCCGCCTTTTCCAGCACGTTGCGCTCGTCCGAGTCCAGCAGCTCGCGGAAGGCGGCGAAGTTGAGGGAGACGACGCCGTACCCGTGCTCGGCGGCGTACTGGACCATCTCGACGATGAGGCGCTCGTTGACGCCGTTGGGGCCGCCCGGGGTGCGGCGCATCGCGTCCAGGCTGACGCCCTCGCCCGCGGTGACGTAGCGCTGGAACGCGATGGGCTCCTTGTCCTCGCCGTAGGCGATGGCGACGATCGCGCCCGGGTGGTAGCCGGTCAGCAACTCGTCCAGGTTCATCGAGAAGCCGCGTTCGGCGGCGCCGCCGAGGGAGCGGGACGCGACGTCCAGCAGCCGCTCGCGAAGCGCGGGAGTGAGCTCGCGCTCCGGCACGATCCCGGAGGAGACGCCGAAGTTCTCGGTGCGCTTGACCGCCTGCCGGACGTTGCGCATCTGCCGTCCCGACAGCGTGAACTCGCCGGGACGGATGACGACCTCGTCGCCGAAGCCGATCGTCCGGCACGGCCCCCAGGCGGGGAGCAGGCCGTCGCTCGCGCCGAGGACGGCCGGGCGCCAGCCGGTCGTCCGGCACATGGCGCGGAACGCGCGGACGGCGTCGGCGTGCGACGCCGGGTCGCCGACCGGGTCGCCGCCCGCCACCGCCATGCCGAACAGGACGCGGTAGCCGATCGCGGCCCGCCCGTCCGCGCTGAACACGTACGCCTTGTCGCGCCGCAGCGCGAACGGGGCCAAGGTGTCGGAACCGGGATGCAGGACCAGGCCCGCGACGCGGCGCCGCTCCGCCTCGTCGCCGGGCGGGGGCGCCGGGTCGGGGGCGAGGAGGGTGATGACCAGCAGGAGGAGCCCGGCGGCGCCGGCCAGGCCGAGCACGCCCGGCAGCCAGGACGCGCCGTCCATGGGCGCGCCGGTGGCGCCGAGGCCGCTTGCGACGTCGCCGACCGACCGCACGGACACGCCGCCGAACAGCAGCGACCCGGCGAGGGCGGCCGCGACCAGCAGCGCGCCGGTCTTCACCGCCGTGCGGACGCGTTCGGGGTGCGGACGCACGGGGAACCGGTCGCGCTCCAGCCACAGCCCGCCGAGCACGGCGGCGAGCAATGGCAGCCGCCACAGCGGGTCGTCGCCGGCGATGACGGCGAGCAGCCCGAGGAGCGCCAGGCCGACCAGGCCGTACCAGGCGGCGCGGCGGCGCAGGAGGGCGCCGCGGGCGACGAGCGCGAGGGCGAGGCCGAGCGCGACGGCGTGCCCGGGCGCGAGCGGGCTGCCCGTGACGAGCCGGGACAGCCGGCCGAGCCACTCCGGGGACCGCGACAGGGCCGGCACCGCGATGAGCACGGCGACCAGGACCGCGGTGAGCGCGAGCGGCCAGACCGGCCGCAGGTGCGGCGGCACCGCCGGATGACGCGTCGCCGGGGGGACCGGCGGGACGTCCCCCCGGAATGACTCGTCTGATCGCACGAAGGACACCTCCGCTGAGCCCCCAACCAAGATCCTCTGGAACTCATTCCCGGGATCGGACGTCGTCGTGGGCCGGACGCCCCCGTCCAGCCAAGCCATACCCCGACCGGAGCGCGGAACACCGCTAGCCTCGTGGTGATGAAGAGGCTCCTGCTCGTCCATCACACGCCGTCGCCGTCCGTGCAGGCGATGTTCGAAGCGGCGCGCGCCGGAGCGTCCACCGACGAGATCGAGGGCGTGGACGTGGTCTCCCGGCCCGCGCTGACGGCCTCGGCCGTGGACGTCCTGGAGGCGGACGGCTATCTCCTGGGCTCGCCGGTCAACCTCGGCTACCTGTCCGGCGCGCTGAAGCACTTCTTCGACCAGATCTACTACCCGTGCCTGGAGGAGACGGTCCGCCGCCCGTTCGGGGCCTTCCTGCACGGCAACAACGACGCGACCGGCGCCCTGCGCGCCCTGGACTCCATCACCACCGGGCTGAAGTGGAAGGCCGTCCAGCCCCCGGTGGTGGTGATCGGCGAGCCGGGCAAGGCCGACCTGGAGGCGTGCTGGGAACTCGGCGCGATCACGGCGGCGGAGCTCGGCGGCGTCTGAGCGGCGAGGCCACCGGTAGCGTGCCGACCATGAGTGGTTTCCGGCACGTGGTGATGTTCAGGTGGGCCGAGGGGACGACGACCGGCCAGCAGGACGAGGTCGCGGCGAAGCTGCGCGAGCTCCCCGGGGTCATCCCCGGGATCAGGGAGTACGGCGTCGGTGTGAACGCGGGCGTCAATCCCGGCGCGTACGACTTCGTGGTCGTGGCGGACTTCGCCGACCGGGACGCCTATCTTGTGTACCGCGACCATCCGGTTCACCGCGCGGTGGTGGACGAGTACATCACGCCGATCGCGGCGGAACGCGCGTCCATCCAGTACGAGCCGTAGCAGGCCGGACACGAAGAAGGCAGGAACCGAGCAAGCGCTTGTGCCTGAACACTTTTCGGGTTAGTTTCCTCGAAGACGCCCGCCGGGGACGGATCGCGCCCCGTTCCCGGCGGGCGGCATGCGCTCGGGGCGCTCGGGGCGCTCGGGGCGCTCGGGGCGCTCGGCGGCCGGGGCCGGTCACCCCCGGGTCCGCAGGCTCATGATCTCGTCGCGGAGCTGCTGCGGGGACGGGGCCTCCAGCAGCCGCGGCCCGTCGCGCAGCGGCACCATGGCCCACCAGGACCCGGTCGCCTCGCCGTACCAGACGCGTACTCCGGGGAACTGCTCCTGCAGGGCGCGCGCCGTTGCGGCGCGCATGGCCGCGGGCGTGGGCTCGTCGCGACCGGCGGCGCCCCGTTGAGCCGTCATGGCGCCCTCCCCCCGTAGATCTCATCGGTAACAGCGTCCCCACGGACCAATGCGTCACCCCTACTCGGCAAATTGTGACTAAGCACACTATGGGGCTTGGGGGCCGCCCACTGTGGGATACCGCGCCGGATGTACACCAACGGATGTATACGGTCGGCCCGAATGACACCGCCCGCCGGATGACCGGCCCCGAACCGCGACGCGACGCCGGACGCCACGGCGCGGCGCGTCCCACGAAGGCGGTTCCCACGAGACTGGCAAGGCCGTCGCGACGTGGGCGCCGCTGATGACGGCGTGGCCACCCGCGTGGCCGTCGCGCTCAGTGCAGGTTGATGCCGTCGAACATCACCTTGAGGTAGTGCTCGGCGAGCCCCTGGGCGTTCAGCCGGCCGCCGGGCCGGAACCAGCGGACCGCCACCCACACGGTGTCGCGGATCATCCGGTAGGTCAGCTTCGGGTCGAGGTCAGGGCGGAAGAGCCCTTCCGCCTGGCCCGCCTGGAGCGTGTTCACCCACATCTTCTCGACCTCGTCCTCGGACTTGGTCAGGTAGGCGAACCGGTCCATGCCCTTCAGGTAGTTCCAGTCGTTCTGCATGACCGTGATCGCGGCGCGGTGGGGTTCGAGCGTGCCGAACGCGACCCGCACGAGCCCGGCGATCGTGTCCCGCGGGTCGTCGTTCTCGTCGATCACCGCCTGGTACGCGGCCATGACGTCGTTGAAGAACCCGGAGAGGATCTCGTCGACGATCGACTCCTTGGAGTCGAAGTGGTGGTAGAGGCTCCCGGAGAGGATGCCGGCCTCGTCGGCGATGTTGCGGACCGTCGTGGCCTGGAAGCCCTTCTCCGCGAAGAGTTCGGCCGCGAGCTTGACCAGGTGCGCGCGCCGTTCCGACGCCAGGCCGGGCGAGCCGCGGCCGCGGCGGCGGGCACCGCCCTCGCCGGCGGCGCGGGCGCTGGATCGTCCGGACTTGGCGCTCGTGGTCGTCACCCTTTCATTATGCCGTGCCGCCCAACCGCTTGCTCGATCGCGCCGCACCAGATTACGTCCTGCAGCAAGCGCTTGCTAAGAAGATCGCCTCCGGCCCGTTCCGCCCCGGCCGCATAGGCTCGGGTCCATGCCCGATGTGATCGTGTTCGACCTGTACGGAGTGATCGCCCGCACCCAGACGCCCGAGGCGGTGCGGCGGATCGAGAAGATCGCCGGCCGGTCCGGCCCCCCGTTCTGGGACGCCTACTGGGGCTGCCGCCCCGCCTACGACGCCGGCCAGGAGAGCGCGTCCTACTGGGCGGACGTCGCGGGACGGCTCGGCGCCACGTTCCCCGACGTCCCCGCGCTGATCGAGGCCGACCTCGGCAGCTGGACCGAAGTCGACGACGACATGGTCGCCCTCGTCGGCGAACTGGCGGGCGAGGGACGCACGCTCGGGCTGCTCTCCAACATCATCGGCGACCTGGTGCCCCGCTTCGAGGACCGGCACGGCGCCTGGCTCGCCCACTTCGACGCGCTCGTCTACTCCTGCCGCATCGGCGTCGCCAAGCCCGACCAGCGCGCCTACGAGATCTGCGCCGAGCGCCTCGGCGTCCGGCCCGCCGACGTGCTCTTCTTCGACGACAACGAACGCAACGTCCACGCCGCCCGCGAGGCCGGCATGCGCGCCGAACTCTTCACCTCCCGGAACCAGGTCCGCGCCCTGGTCGGCTAGAACGGCGACGGGCAGGGCCGGCCTCTTCTGAGTGCGCGACCGGGCGCGGTCTAGGACGGGGGCGGGAGTTCGCCGCCCGCCTCGGCGGCCTTGGCGAGACGTTCGCGCAGCGTCCGGAGCAGTTCGTCGCCCTGCTCGGTCAGCCGCTCGATCGCGGGCATCGCGAGATCGTCCCGGACGGTGTCGGCGAGCAGCTCGTCGTACTCCTGCGCCTTCTCCGCGATCGCCTCCAGATGGCGCTGGGCGCGCAGCACCTCGTCCGCCGCCCGGGCCCGCTCGGCGTAGCGTTCCAGCGCCTCGATGCGGCGCGTCACCGCCTCGACCGAGACGTCGAGCTTGTCCCGGAGCGGCCGCAGCGCCGCCTCCACCTCGGGGAGCGTCGCGGCGTCGGCCATGGCGTCCTGTTCCGTGCGCAGCTTGGACTGCTTCGCCAGCACCTGCGCGATCTCCCATTCCTGCCGCGGCAGGGTGACGGCGTTGTCCACCGCGTCCAGCAGTCCCTCCCGGTTGACCTGCGAGTCGCGGACGAAGTCGACCGCGGCCTGGACGCGGGCCAGCAGCGCCCGGCCCTCGTCGTCGAAGTCCTCGGGGGTGAGGTAGCGGTCGCGGCGGCGCTCCAGTTCGCGGGCGCGCCGCAGGTCCAGCGAGACCGACGGGGTGCCGAGCGCGACCAGGACCGCGAGCATGCCGAGCCCGATCAGCCACAGCGAGCCGAGCACCGGGGAGCCGATCAGGCCGAGGGCGAGGACCGACAGCGGCGCCAGCCACAGCAGCGGCTTGCGGCGCGCGACGATCGTGTCCAGCTCAGCCCGCAGCGAGGGGTCGGCGACGGGACGCGGCTCGGCCGGGGCGCCGTCCTCGGGGGCGCGCGGCGGCGCGATCCGCCGCCACGACGTGGAGACATGGGTCTCGAACGCGAAGTCGGTCTGCGCGATCTCGATCTCCGTGGGGCCGGCGGGCAGCGGCCACGAGCCGACCGGGTCGCCCCCGCCGGGGCCGGTGAAGCGAACCCACCAGCCGCCCTTGCCCTCCTCGCACCTGTAGCGGCCGGGGGCGACGTCGATACCGACGAAGAACGTGCCGATTCCCGGTATGGAATCGTTCCACCCGCCACTGGTCACCGGCGACCTCCGACCCGAACGCTGCGCCGTGCCCCCTCGCCCGTTCCGGCGAGGACCGTCCTGCCCGGAACGAGCCCGTCCCTTAAAGGACCGACGTCCGGGAGACGATAAGAGTTGCAGTACCCACATCCGCCTCGGGAAAGCCGGATCGGGTTTGGAATACTCCACGCGTGCGACCTGACTACGACCCCCTCGATGATCCGCCATGGGCGATGCAGTTGGTGGTACGTGCCGAGAAGGCCGATCCGCCCAATCACGGTGCGGTCTGCGAGGCGGCGGCGACGGCGGTCGTCCGGCTGCTGACCGACCCGCGCGCCGCCGAGCCCGAGGGGGAGTGGCGCGCCGCCGTCCGCGAGTGGGAGTCGCGCCGGATCAGGAAGGTGACGCGGCGGGCCCGCGGCGTCCGCTGGCCCGAGGCGGAGGCGCTGCCGGGTATCACCGTCGAGCACGCGGGCGCGCAGGTGCGGGCGTTCCCGCCCGGACCCGTGTCGGACGTCCCGCCGCAGCTGGCGAAGCTCCAGGTCGCGGGCCTCGACCTGGCCGACGCCGAGGAGCCGGGACCGCCGCCTGCGCCGCCGTACGCGGCGATCGCCCTCAACCCGGACATCACGATCACGACGGGGAAGGCCGCGGCCCAGTGCGGGCACGCCGCCCAGCTGCTCCTCCGCCAAGGGCGTCGCAAGCACGTGGAGGCGTGGGTCGAGGCAGGCGCGCCCGTCCATCTGACCCGGGACGTTCCATGGCGGCAGTGCGTCAAGAACGCGACGGTGGCCGTCCGTGACGGCGGGTTCACCGAAGTCCCGCCCGGCACGATGACGGCCATCGCCTGGCTGGTCCGCTGAGCGGCCGTGGCGAGGGCCGAAGCCCGCGCGGCGTGCCGGGACGGGCCCGGCACGCCGCGCGGACCGATCAGGGAAGGGTGACCGCGACCGGGTCGATCCCCGCCTTGCGGATGAGGGACGGCAGGCGAGCGGCGAACGGATGGTGGTCCACCGGCAACCCCCGCGGGTTGTCGATCACGTAGTGGACGACGCCGCCGGCGCGCTTCTCCGTCCATGTCGCGCCTGCGGAGCGGAGCACGGACGCGGCCTTCGCGGCGTCCGCCGCCTTCACCGACACGCGGATGGGCGACTCGTACGACGGCAGCGCGGCCGCCTCCTGCGCCGCCTTCGCGGTGGCGGTCGCCTGGGGCGCCGCCGCCTTCTTCGGGTCCGGGCCGAGGACGGCGTTGTAGAGCAGCTTGGCCGTCCCGTCGCTGAACGCGCGGAAGTTGGGCTCGGCCGCGAACAGCACGGAACGCCCCTGGCCGACGGGCTGGTCGACGACCGCCGCGGTGCCGCCCAGCTCGGACGCGCCGCGCTCGAACCCGGAGACGAACCAGTCGGGCGAGCCCGTCTCCGGATAGGACACGACGACGCCGCTGGACGCCTTCATGACCATGTCGTAGGAGGTGAAGTTCCAGGCCGTCCCGCCGACGCCCTCGGACAGCGGGCTCTTGCCGTCCACATTCACGCGGAACAGCGTCCCGGGGATGTCGGACGTCGGTTCGGCCAGCGTCGCGGTCGTCAGCCCGAGCCGTGCCGCCAGCTGCGTGCCGCCCTGCCAGCCGACGTAGCGTCCGCCGTTCCGCGTCCACTGCTGGAGCGCGGCACGCCCGGTGTCGCCGAGCGCCGTGTAGGCGGACGACGCCGGCCCGTTCGGGGCGACCAGGACCTGGACGCCGTCGAGCTTGCCCGCCGCGACGTCCGCCGGGCTGAGCAGTGTGAACGGCAACTTCCAGTCGCGGTCGAGACGGTGCCGCAGCCACCCGGTCGACTGCCGCGCCGACGAGGACGTCGCCGACAGCTGCAGGACGCCGAGCTTGGGCGCCTTGCCCTCATGTCCCGGACGCGGCGCCTCCAGCGTCCGCACCGGCACCGTCCGCGGGTGCAGGACGGTCCCCGAAGACCCGCCGGACACGTTCCCCAGCAGAGGCAGGCTCCACGCCGTCACGTCATAGAAGTAGGGGAACGGCGTGTAGGAGTCCTCGTTGAGCATGGCCTGGATCCAGTGCTTCTGGCCCTGCGCCATCGAGATCCAGTACGTGCCGGCCGGCAGCGTCGTCTTGGCCTCCGGGCGCCCATAGGCCTTGAAGTCCGGGACGGTCAGCGGCCTCACGAGCTTCTCGACGCGGACGCCCATGCGCTGCAGCCGCCGCACGATGAGCCGGACCTCCGCGCGCTTGGCCGGGTCGTCCCGCAGGAAGTAGCCGCGCACCTTCCGATCGGGCACCTGCCGGTCGATCTGGTTCGGCGGGTTGTAGATCTGGTTGGGCTCCAGATTCCCCGCCTTGCCCTGCTCGTAGGCGTCCACCGTCATCTGGCGCCACTCGGTGAGGATGCGGTGCCGGTTGCGGGCCGCCGCCGACAGCGACACCCACTGGGTGAGGTACTGCTCCTTCACCCGCTCCGGGTAGGGGCTCTCGTCGCCCTTCTCGTAGGTCATCCCGGCGGCGTGGAAGGCGCTGGTCGGGACCGAGTCCCCGTACCCCTGGTAGAAGAGGTCGTAGACGTCGCGGTTGAAGAAGTCGATGCCCTGCCGCTTGAACTCGGCGGCCATCGCGGCGCCGTACACGTCGTTGATCCAGCCGACCGCCTGCTCGGGCGTCTCGTGGTAGATCGGGTCGGCGTTCGGAGGGAAGAAGTACGACGTCCCGCCCATCTCGTGCGCGTCGATGTAGAGCGCCGGCGGGTACGCGTTCAGCATCGACAGCTTGCCGTCGCTCTCCGGCTGCGTCCGCGCGAACCAGTCGCGGTTCATGTCGAAGCCGTAGGCGTTCTCGCGGGTCTTGAGCTCCCGGCCGTCCGGGTTCTGCGTCGGCAGGACGATCACGAGCGCGTTGGCGAGGATCGCCGTGGCGGCGCAGTCGGTGCGGTCGCCGAGGTCGCGCAGCACCTTCAGCGCCGCGTCGGTGCCGCTCGGCTCGTCGCCGTGCACGTTGCCGCTGACCCACAGGATCGGGACGCCGCGGTCGGTGATCCGCTCGGCGAGCGCGGCGGGCGTCCGGGGATCGCGCAGCAGGCCGGCCTCCGCGCGCACCTTGGCCAGCCCAGCCTTGGAGATCAGCTCGGGACGTCCGGCGATCGCGTACTTCAGCGGACGTCCCTGGGCGGTGGTGGCCAGCGTCCCGGAGACGACGCGCTCGCTCTTGGCGGCGACCGTCTCCAGATACCTGTCGGACTCCGCGGCGCTCGCCTGCCGCTCACCCAGATCGAAGCCGAGGACCTGTTTCGGGGAGGGGACCTTGCCTCGGTAGATGGGCGCGGTCCGCGTCGGGTCGCAGCCGGCCGCGGGCGCGGCGGGCTGCGCGGCGGCGGGCGCCGCGAACGAGGCGGCGACCGCCAGGGACACCGCCGTCACCAGCGGAGTCCACGACCTCAGCAGGGCTGTGCCTGCGGGCTTTCGGGCTCTCATGAGCCACAACGTGGCATCGGGCGCAAGCCGCACCAATGGCAACTTCTGCCAAGATCACTCGCGCTTTTCCGGGCGGGACCGCGGCCCGGTGAGCGCGGCGGCCCGGTTGATCGCCTGGAGGGCGAACTCCTGCGTCCAGGAGAGCCCGTTCGGCCCGCGCGGGGACGACCCCTGCCCGGCGCCCTTCGGTGCGCCCGCGAGCTGGGCCTTCGCGCTCAGCCCGTAGGACAGGAAGAGCAGCACGACGAACGCCGCCAGGTACGCGAGGTGCTCCAGGAGGCCGCCCCACCTGCCCTTGAAGACGTCCAGGACGGCGAACATCGCGAACCCCGCCATCCAGCCCGCCATCGGCGGCACGAGCAGGATGTCGCGGCGCAGCACCACGCCCGCGGCGGCGGCCGCCACGAGCAGCACCTCGGCCGCCTTGACGAACACGAGCACGCCGGTCGCGGGGCCGGACCCGAAGTAGCCCTCGATCTCGTCCAGCCGGTCGCCCCACAGCGCCACCGCGGTCACCAGGCCCGCGACGCCGTACGCGACGAGGAACACGCCGACCGCGTAGTGGAACCGGTGCCACGTCAGCGCGCCCCGCGCCGCTCCGCCGGCCGGTGCGGGAGAAGGGCCGGCTCCTGGCTGCGCACCCGCGCCCACCGTCATGTCGCCCCCATGTTCCGGTTCATCTGCTACGCGCAAGATATCCCGGATAGGGGCCGGCCGACCTCCGAAACGCGGGCCGCCTCCGCGTCTCCCGTCCCGCCGGCCTCCGGCCGTGGTGCTTGCGCACGGGCGGGCGAAGCGGGAGGCTGAGAGCACGTCGGGCCACGCGGCGTCCGTGAGGAACAAAAGATGACGCCTGACGATACGGGAACGGCCGCGCTGTCGAAGACGCGGCTCGAATATCTGGAAGAGCTCGGCGACGAGCTGGTCAAGCGCGGCCTCCGGGTGCGTCTCACCCTGCCCCGCGGCCAGTCGCCCTGCCTGCACGTACTGAACCCCGACGCGTCCGCCCTCACCGAGAACATCCTGGCGGAGCAGGGCGCGGACGGCTGGTGGTACTGGTGGTCGTGGGCCGAGCGCATCGCGCCCGCCGACGACGTCACCTCCGCGGCAGACCGCATAGCCCAGGTCCTCGCCCTCCACTGACACGCCGCCACGGCGCGGTGCCGCCACGGCGCGGTGACGGCCGCCGCGGTGTTGTCAAACGGGTCCGAGTGGGTGCGTGAGGCCCGGCTGTCGGGGGGTTGTCCGGGTTCGGCCGCCGATCTGGCCTCTCACCTGGGTGGAGACCGTCCCGGGCGCTCGTCGGGTCTCGGCCGCGCCGGTTGACCCGCGGTCGAGGTGAATGTTGAGCCGCCGAACATATGCCCTGACGTGCGGCGTCGCGCGAGGGGCCGGGCGGGGCCGCGGCCCGGACTCGGGCTCGTCATGCCATCCAAGGTTTCACCCTTGTTGATCTCGCGTTACGGGATTGTTACCCGCGACAACAAATCAACTTCCCGATAGGTCTGGCGCGACGGCCGGGTGCGACATAAGTTGCGGGGCACAACATTCGACCGGCGAGTGGGCAATCTCACTCGCCGGGCACCGGCTACCACCCCAGGCCGCGGCACGGCGGCCACCCCCAGAAAGGACCCGGGCAATGCGCAAGGGGATCCTCAGCTTGATGGCCGTCACGACGGCCGCGGCGCTCAGTCTCACCGCATGCGGGGACGACGGCTCGAACGACGCGGGCGGCTCCGCCAAGGGCAAGGTCGGCGTGATCCTGCCCGACACCACCTCCTCCGTCCGCTACGAGAGCTTCGACCGGCCCTACCTGGAGCAGGCGTTCAAGGCGGCCGGCGTCGCCTACGACATCCAGAACGCCGAGGGCTCGACCCAGCGCTTCCAGACCATCGCCGACCAGATGCTCACCAGCGGCGCCACGGTCTTGATCCTGGACGGTCTCGACTCCAACTCCGCCGCGGCCGTCCAGCGCAAGGCGCAGGCGCAGGGCGTCAAGACCATCGACTACGACCGTCTCGCCCTCGGCGGGGTCTCCGACTACTACGTGTCCTTCGACAACGTGAAGGTCGGCGAGGAGCTCGGCAAGGGCCTGCAGAAGTGCCTCGGTGACAAGAAGGCCAACATCGCCTACCTGAACGGCGCGCCGACGGACAACAACGCGACCCTGTTCTCCAAGGGCGCGCACAACATCCTCGACCCGGTGACCAACTACAAGAAGGTCGCCGAGCAGCCCGTCCCGGACTGGAAGGCCGAGAAGGCCGCCACGATCTTCGAGCAGATGTGGACCGAGCAGGGCGGCAAGATCGACGGCGTGCTCGCCGCCAACGACGGCATCGGCAACGCGGTCATCTCGATCCTGAAGAAGAACCAGGAGCAGGGCAAGGTCGCCGTGACCGGCCAGGACGCGACCCTTCAGGGGCTGCAGAACATCCTGGACGGCACCCAGTGCATGACGGTCTACAAGCCGGTCAAGCAGGAGGCCGACGCCGCCGCGAAGCTCGCCATCTCCCTCATCAAGGGCCAGAAGGGCGAGACCAACGGCACCACGAACGACCCCACGGGCAAGCGCGACGTCCCGTCGGTGCTGCTGAACCCGATCGGTGTCACCAAGGAGAACCTCAAGCAGGTCACCGGCGACGGTTTCGTCAAGAAGGAAGACCTGTGCAAGGGCGCCTACGCCGCCAAGTGCAAGACCGCCGGCATCGAGTAGCGAGCCCTGTCAGACCTCGTGGCGGGCCCCGCACTGCTGACAGTGTCCCGGGTCCCCGGAAACCCGGGACACGCGGGGCCCGCCACGGGCACCACGCAAACCTCTGAAAGGGAAACACGTGGCTGAAAAAGGAGACCCGGTCCTCCGCCTGACCGGGCTCAACAAGAGCTTCGGCGCCGTTCATGTGCTGCATGACGTCGACCTCACGGTGCGCCTGGGCGAAGTGGTCGCGCTCGTCGGCGACAACGGCGCCGGCAAGTCGACCCTGATCAAGTGCATCGCCGGAATCCACCCCATCGACTCGGGACAGATCGAGTTCGACGGCAAGCCGGTGACGATCAGCGGCCCGCGCGACGCCTCCGCGCTCGGCATCGAGGTCGTCTACCAGGACCTCGCGCTCGCCGACAACCTGGATATCGTGCAGAACATGTTCCTCGGCCGCGAGCGGAAGAAGGGCATCGTCCTGGACGAGACGTCCATGGAGGAGGCCGCCAGGGAGACCCTGGCCCGCCTGTCGGTCCGCACCGTCAAGTCCGTCCGCCAGCAGGTGTCCAGCCTGTCCGGCGGGCAGCGCCAGACCGTCGCCATCGCCAAGGCGGCGCTGTGGGAGTCCAAGATCGTCATCCTGGACGAGCCCACCGCCGCGCTCGGCGTCGCCCAGACCCGGCAGGTCCTCGACCTCGTCCGGCGGCTGGCCGACACCGGGCACGGAGTCGTGCTCATCTCGCACAACATGAACGACGTGTTCGAGGTGGCCGACCGCGTCAGCGCGCTCTACCTCGGACGGGTCGCGGCCGACGTGGCCACCTCCGAGGTCTCCCACGGCCAAGTCGTGGAACTCATCACCGCCGGCCGTTCCGGTGATCTCGGCCTTGCGCCGGCGACCGCCGCCGAGAGCATCTGAAGGGGGACCAGGTGTCCACCGACATCCCCAAGAGCAAGAATCCCGCCATCAAACTTGCGGACTCGGACTTCGCGAACGACCGTCGCGAACACGACCTGAAGTCCGCGCTGCTGGACTACTGGAACAAGATCAGGGCGGGTGAGCTGGGCGCCCTGCCCGCGATCCTCGGCCTGGTCGCCCTCGTCGCGCTGTTCACCGCGCTCAAGCCCGACACGTTCCTCAGCAAGGGCAACGTCGCCAACCTGGCGACGCAGGCGCTCCCCATCACGATCCTGGCCATGGGCCTGGTCTTCGTGCTGCTGCTGGGCGAGATCGACCTGTCGGCCGGTGTGGCCAGCGGCGTCAGCGCGGCCGTGATGGCCAAGCTGATCGTCGACTCGGGGCAGCCCTGGTACGTCGCGGTGCTCAGCGCCGTGGCCGTCGGCCTCGTGATCGGCACCCTGATCGGCTGGCTCGTCTCGATACTGAGAATCCCGTCGTTCGTCGTCACGCTCGCCTTCTTCCTGGGGCTGCAGGGCATCACCCTCCGCCTCATCGGCGAAGGCGGCACCGTGCCCGTGCGCGACGACTTCATCGTGGCGCTCGCCAACAAGAACATGCCGATCGGGCTCGGCTGGGCGCTCGCCGTCCTCGCCGCCGCCGGCTACGCCGCGACCCAGCTCCTGCGCTGGCGGCGCCAGCGCTCCCTCGGCCTGCACGCCAAGCCGCTGGCGTTCGTCGTCGCCATGTCCGCGGTCGTCGCCGCGGCGCTCCTGATCAGCACCTACGTGCTCAGCCTGGACCGCGCTCCCAGTCCGCTGATCACGCTCGGCGGCGTCCCGTGGGGCGTGCTGGTGGTCGGCGTCCTGCTGATCGTCTGCACGTTCGTGCTCGGCCGCACCTCCTACGGGCGGCACATCTACGCCGTCGGCGGCAACGCCGAGGCGGCCCGCCGGGCCGGCATCAACGTCGCCCGCATCCGGATCTCCGTCTTCATGATCTGTTCCGGGCTGGCGGCGGTCAGCGGCATCATCGCCGCGTCCCGCCTCAACTCGGTCGACACCGCCGCGGGCGGCGGCAACACGCTGCTGTACGCGGTCGGCGCCGCGGTCATCGGCGGGACGAGCCTGTTCGGCGGGCGGGGCAAGGCGCGCGACGCCCTCCTCGGCGGCCTGGTCATCGCCATGATCGAGAACGGGCTCGGGCTGCTCGGCACCAAGGCGTACCTCACCTTCCTCATCACCGGTGTGGTGCTGCTGCTCGCCGCGAGCATCGACGCCATCGCCAGGCGTCGGCGGTCCACCGCGGGCCGGTGACTCCGTGCGCGCGGTGACCCCGTGAACGCGGCAGGAAACGCCTGGGAGCCGATGGCCCGCACCGTCGGCTCCCAGGCCCCGCCGGACGGCCCCGCCAGGCCGTCCGGCGGTTCCGCGCGGGAGAACGCTGCTGATACGCTCACTGCCCCCGGTCGTCCGGCGGGCGGCGGCCGTGCGGCACGGTGGGAGCCTCTAGGCATGTCAGTTACGCCAGCCCTTGACCTGCGTGGTATCGGCAAGAGCTTCGGTTCCGTGAAGGTGCTTCACGACGTGGCGTTCTCCGCCTACCCCGGCGAGGTCACCGCGCTCGTGGGCGACAACGGCGCCGGCAAGACCACCCTGGTGAAGATAATCGGCGGCATCCACCCGGCCGACACCGGCGAGTACCGCTTCGAGGGCCGGCCGGCGCGGGTCGGCAGCCCGCGCGACGCGGCCCGTCTCGGCATCGAGATCGTCCACCAGGACCTCGCCCTCTGCGAGAACCTCGACATCGTCCAGAACCTCTTCCTCGGCCGTGAGCAGCGCCGCGGGCTGGCGCTGGACGAGAACGGCATGGAGGAGATGGCCCGCAGCGCCCTGTCCGGCCTCGCCGTGCGCACCATGGGCTCGGTGCGGCAGCGTGTCTCCACGCTGTCGGGCGGCCAGCGGCAGACCGTCGCGATCGCCCGCGCCGTCCTGTGGGACAGCAAGGTCGTCGTGCTGGACGAGCCCGCCGCCGCGCTCGGCGTCTCACAGACCCAGCAGGTCCTGGAGGTCGTCCGGCGGCTGGCCGACAAGGGCCTCGCCGTCGTGCTGATCTCGCACAACATGAACGACGTGTTCGCGGTGTCCGACCGCATCGCCGCGCTGTACCTCGGCCGGATGGTCGCCCAGGTCAGGACCGCGGACATCACCCACCGGCAGGTCGTCGAGCTGATCACCTCGGGCGCCAGCGGAGAGCTGGGGCTGCGCCGATGATGAAGGCCGGCCCATCACAGGAGGACATCCGGCGACATAATCTCGGGACGCTGCTCCGCTTCGTGCACCTGCGCGGACCGGCGTCCCGGGCGACGCTCGCCGAATCCCTCGGGCTCAACCGCAGCACGATCATGGCGCTGACGTCCGACCTGACCGCCGCCGGGCTCGTCCGCGAGGAGCTGCCGCGCGGCCCCGGGCGGCGCGCCGGGCGCCCGTCGCTCGTCGTCCGGCCCGAATCCACCCGGGTGTACGTGCTGGCGTTCGAGGTCGGCGTCGACCGGCTCGTCGTTGCCCGCGTCGGCCTCGGCGGCGTCGTCCTCGACCGCCGCGAGGGCGTCCGGGACCGCGACTCCGGCCCCACGGAACTCCTCGGCGTCCTCGTCGCGGGCGCCCGGTCCCTCGTCCGCAAGGCCGAACGCGACGCCGTCTGCGTCGGCGCGGCCCTGGGCTATCCCGGCACCGTCCGCCGCTCCGACGACACGATCATGTTCGGCCCCAACCTGGACGTGGGCGACCTGCGGCTCGGCGACGCGCTGTCCCGCCGGCTCGGCCTCGGCATCCCCGTCTCCGTCTGCAACGACGCCAACCTCGGCGCCCTCGCCGAGCACGAGCGCGGCGCCGGCGTGAGCGTCGACAACCTCATCTACCTGCACGGCGACGTCGGCGTCGGCGGCGGCATCATCGCGCACGGCCGGCTGCTCGGCGGCGACCAGGGGTTCGGCGGCGAGATCGGGCACATGGTCGTCAACCCGGAGGGCAGGCCCTGCGCCTGCGGCTCGAAGGGCTGCCTGGAGGCCGAGGTGGGGGAGCTGACGCTGCTGCACCACGCCGGCCGCGAGGAGGTCCCCGGCCAGGCCGGCCGCGACGCGGTCCGCGGCGTCGTCGCCGCCGCCGACGCCGGCGACATCAAGGCGCGGGAGGCGCTGCAGCGCGTCGGACACTGGCTCGGCCTCGGCGTCGCCAACCTCGTCAACATCTTCAACCCCGGGCTGGTCATCTTCGGCGGGACGCTCCGCGACATCTACCTCGGCGCCGCCGCGCAGATCCGCAGCATCCTCGCGACCAACGCGCTCGCCGCCTCGCGCGAGAAGGTCAAGCTCCGCACCGCCTCCCTCGGCGACGACACGACACTCGTCGGCGCCGCCGAGTTCGCCTTCGCCGAGGTGCTCGACGACCCCGTCCAGGTGCTCACACGCCTGCGCGCCCCCGAGACGGTGTGACCCCTCCGCCCGCACCGGCGTCTCAGCCGATGGTGCCGTAGGCGCTCCGGTAGAAGATCAGCGGAGTGCCGTCGTGGTGTTCGGCGAGGTCGTGGACGCGGCCGACGACGATCACATGGTCGCCGGCGGGGTGCTCGTGCTCGACCGAGAGCTCGATCCACGCGAGGGCCCCGTCGATCAGCGGGGCGCCGCCGGGAGTTCGCGTCCAGCGCGTGCCGGCGAACTTGTCGCCGCCCCTGCGTGCCATTCGTTCGGAGATCTCCAGCTGCGGTTCGCCGAGGATGTTGACGCAGAGCCGGCCGGCGGAGCGCAGCAGGGGCCACGTGGTGCTGGTGTGCGCGACGCAGAACGCCACGAGGGGCGGATCGAGGGAGACGGACGTGAAGGAGTTCGCGGCCAGGCCCGTGGGACCTCCCGAAGCCGGGTCGATGGCGGTGACGGCGACCACACCGGTCGCGAACCTGCCCAGCACCGAGCGGAACCTGGTCGCGTCGACGCCGGTCACCGATGTTCCGGACGGGCCGTTGGGAGATCCGTACATGGGCGTCCGTTTCGTGGCGGGTACATCGATGACTACTAAAGCCCCTGTGCCGGTGCGCTGATTCCCCGCGAAGGCGATCTCGGCCGAAGGTCCCGGCCCGGCGTCGGTCTCCGGACCGAGGTGGGACCACGGGCGCGGGGACTACGGGCGCGGCGCCTCGGCGGGCCTCTGCAGCGGGACGGCGGCGTAAGGGGTCAGGAAGGCGACCGCGGACGCGCCGTCCATGATCAGGCGTCCGGTGCCGGCGAGCCCGGCCTTGACCCGGGCCGGGACGCGCGGGCCCTCGTGCAGGGCGGCCCAGGCGATCCAGCCGACCGCGACGACGCACCAGTAGGACACGAGCCGGTAGAGGCCGACGGCCGCGGCGGCGGGCGACAGCGTCGCGCCGAACGCGACCAGGGAGGCGGCCATGCTGCCCTCGACGGCGCCGAGGCCGCCGGGCAGCAGCGGCAGCAGGCTGCCCGCCGCCTGGGCGGCGAAGTAGGCGAGGGCGACGCCGTTCGGGTCGACATCGATCCCCACAGCGTGCGCCGCCGACAGCAGCGCCAGGATGTCGAACACCCAGTTCAGCAGGGCCAGCGCCATGAGCGCGGCCCAGTCGCGGCCGGTCGGGCGCAGGACGTCGCGGACACCGGCCAGCCGCTCGGCGTACGGGGCGATCCGGGGGTGGGCGAGCGCGGCCCGGTAGGCGCGGCGCAGCGGCGCGGTGATCAGGGCGCGCAGCGGGCGCCACCGGAGGGCCGGCACCAGCAGGACCGCCAGGGTCAGCGGGACGGCGAGGCCGAGCAGCGCGAACCCGCGGGCGTGCGGGTCGGCCAGCAGCGCCAGCAGGCCGATCAGCGTGTAGGCCGTCGTGGTGATCACTCCGCCCGCCAGGATCACCGCCGTGGCGAGCTGCGCCGACGCCCCGCCGCGGCGGAACTGCCGGAAGGTGTAGACGACGCTCACCGCCGGGCCGGCGGGCAGCGTCGTGGACAGGGCGTTGCCCGCGTACGTGATCGCGAACGCGCGCCGCAGCGGCATCCGCAGCCCGCCGACGCGCAGCAGCCGGCGCTGCAGCCGGGCGAACGCGCCCATCGAGCCCGCCACGGCCAGCACGACCATCGTGAGCCAGCCCGGATCGGCGTGCGACGCCGCCGTCCAGATGGCGCCGAAGTCGGGAAGCTCGTCGCGGTAGAGCGGCAGGGCGGCGAGGCCGCCGAGGACCAGCGCCCACTGGGCGATCAGGCCCGCCTTGCGCCGCCACCACGCGCGAGGTGGCGCGTGCTCGTCAGGCTCCTCCCGGAGCGGGAACGGGGATTCGGCGTCGGCCGGGGGGTGGACCGGTGCCGTGACTGTCTCGTACATGTCCCGGTCACCTCGCAAGTTCGCCCGCATTGCGCAACCTACGGCCCGCCTATGACATTCCCCGGGGTGCGGAAATGAACCGCAAAGTGACTCTCGCCACGTCTGTCACGGGACGGGGAGGCGGACCGGCCGGCGGGCCGCGCCTGCCGCGGCCCCGCCGGTCACGTCCGTGCTCAGGGCCTGCGGGTGGGGTTCACCGCGTCGTTCTCGGCGGGGGTGGCGGAATCCGGCCACGGCTCCTCCTCGCCTCGCCGGGCCGTCCGGCCCTCGTAGTCGGTGATCCCGACGCCGTCCCTGCTCTCCTCAGGCTCCTCGATGACATGGTCCTCCGGCGGGTCCTGGACGTACTGCTCGGTCAGGGCGACCTGCTCCTCCTGCTCGTCGTCGCCCATGTCGTCGATGTCCGCGCGGAAATCGCGATCCTCGCCGGGTTTGCGTTCTCTCATGACCCCCTCCGTCGGCTCGGTTTCGGTCATCGGAGCGGTATCCCCGCTGACCGGCGCCCTACTCGCGGTCGCGGACGGCGGCGAGCCGCGGCCCGGCGGACACCGGCACCGGCGATCCACCGCGGGGACGAGTGATCGTCCAAGGCGGCCCCGATGGTTACGATCCGGTGCATGGGCGTACAAGCTGTGATCTTCGACTGGGGCGGCACCCTGACCCCGTGGCACGACCTCGAACTGGCCGACGTCTGGCGCACCATCTGCTCCGCCCACCTCCCCGCCGACACGGTCGAGAAGGCCGTCGCCGCGCTGGTCGCGGCCGAGGACGAACTATGGCGGCGGGGCACCGAGGAGCACCGCAGCGCCACGCTCGCGGAGGCGTTCGCGATGGCGGGCGTGGAGCCCACCGAGGAGCTCCTCGCGACCCACTTCGAGACCTGGACCCCGCACACCCACACCGACCCGGCCGTCCCCGGCCTGTTCGACGCCCTCCGCGGGCACGGCATCAAGATCGGCGTCCTGTCCAACACCATCTGGACCCGTGAGTGGCACGAACGCGTCTTCGCCCGCGACGACGTGCTCGACCTGCTCGACGGCGCCGTCTACTCCAGCGAGATCCCCTGGACGAAGCCGCACGCCGAAGCCTTCCGGGCCGCCATGGACGCCGTCGGCGCCACCGACCCCGCGTCCTGCGTCTTCGTCGGCGACCGCCCGTACGACGACATCCACGGCGCCAAGGGCGCCGGCATGCGCGCCGTCCAGATCCGGCACCAGACCACCCACGCGTTCGACCGTCCCGGTCTCACGCCCCCGGACGCCCTCATCCACGGACTGGACGAACTGCTCCCGCACGTGGAGAGCTGGCATTCCCCCTGAGGGCGTTCACCCCGAGGGCTTCGTCGCCACGATGAGGTCGCGGGAGATGGCCTGGTCGACGCGGTGGCGGAAGCCGCGGTAGGCGCCGGAGTCGCGGACGTCCAGGCCGTTCGAGGTGAGGATCTCGGCGAGCTGGTCGCGCCGGCCGCCGAAGGTGTTCCAGGAGATCCCGATGGCGCCGCCCGGACGCAGCAGGCGCGTCCATTCGGGGACGGCGGACGTGAGGAGCTCGACCGGGCTGCGCGACAGCTGCGGCTTCCCCTTGCGGCCGGGCTGCGCCCCCTTGGGCCGGCTGCCGTGCTGGACGCCGTAGGGGGCGTCCGTCACGATCAGGTCGAACGAGCCCGGCCGGAAGAACCTGCCGGCGCCCAGGGAGTCGGCGTTCACGACGGTGATCTCCATCGTCTCGCCGCCCTTGTAGCGCTCCTTGGTCGCACCGAGCGTCACATGGAGGCGGCGCCCGATCACGGCCTTCTCGCGCCGGACGTTGGCGATCTCGGCCTGGTGCTTGACCCGGTTGTTCTTCAGCCAGGTCCTGATGAAGGCCGCATAGGCGTCGAAGTCCTTGCCGTCGATGTCGATCCCGGCGGCGTCCAGCCCGTACATCACGGCCTGGTTGAGGGTCGTGCCCCGCCCGCACATCGGGTCGAGCACGCGGGGGCGGCCGGTGACGAGGTCCATGGGGGAGTCGGTCGCCATCGCCGTGACGTTCAGCAGCAGCTTCGTGAAGTACTCGTTCGTCTTTCCCGAGTACTTCTGGATGGTGAGCAGGTCGCTGCCGAAAAGGTCGAGAGGCTGGAGCATGACGGGACGCAGCAGCTCGCCCTCGATCCGGAACAGCGCGTAGAGCGACGACAGGTTCGACAGGAGACGGACGTCCTGATCGGTCAGCTCGTCGGCGGAAAAGGTCACGTACGGGACACCGCCCATCGTCGTCTCCTGGACGTCGTGGACGCGTCCGCCGAGGGCCCGTTCGCCGAACACGGCCAGCTCCGCCTTCACCAGGTCGGCGGCGGCCTGTGCATAGACCCGGTTGTGCGAAGGAGAGACGAGGAGGCCGTACGCGGTCATTTGGTGGACCTTACTGGACCCCGGGAGAGCTACGTTCCCGCCCTGCCGGAAATCACTCGCCGCCCGGTTCGGGACGCGGGGACAGGGCCGAGGGGGGCAGCCCCGGGAACGCCTCCGCGGGCGCGGCGGCGCCCGCCCGCGAGCGCCAGCGCGCGGACCACGCCATGGCCCGCTGCGCGCCGTCGGCGGCGAAGGCCCGCAGGTCGGGGGAAGAGACGCCGGAGAGGCCGAGATAGGCGGGGACGAGGCCGTCCTCCAGCGCCGCCGCGAGCTGCGCGGCGGTGCGGACGGAGGTGACCTTGACGGGCAGCCGGTAGGCGGCCGCCGCGGCGACCGGCCGGACGGACAGGATCGAGATCAGCTCGTCGCGCCGGGCGCGGTGGGCGTTCCACCGCTCCTTCGCGGTCTGCCGGAGCGTCCCGCGCAGCCGGGCCCCGAGCACCCCGTACCCGTACAGGGCCGTGTGCTCGGCGGCCAGCACGTTCTGCACGGCGTCGGCGTCGGCGTCGGACCTCGACCGGACGCTGGGAGCCTCGCCCGTGACCGTCATGGCATGGCCCGCCTCGCAGGCGCCGATGCTGGCGAACAGCTGGGCGAGCGCCGGTCCGGCCTTGGCGACGTCGGCCGTCCGCGCCTTTGCCGCGCGGTCCTCCAGGTCGCGCAGCACCGCGAGGCTCCCGCCGCCGGAGGGGACCGGTACCGCGCTCGGGGACGGGACGGCGCCGCCCTCGTCCGCCCGGTCACCCGACCCGGGGACGTAGTGGCGCTTCAGGACGGCCAGATGGCTGCGGTGATGCGCGAGGACGGGATCCAGGCGTGCGGCCAGCGAGGCGTTCGCGGACCGCACCGACTCGTAGGTGGCGATCAGGTTCTGCTCGGACGTGATCGCGCCGACGAGCACGGGCACGTCCTTGCGCGGGGCGGCCTCCGCCGCGCAGGACGCGAGCCAGGGGAGGGCCGGCAGCACGCCGCCGCCCAGCACCGCCGCCCGGCCCAGCATCGCGCGGCGCGACATCGCCCTCGGTGAGGGCGACACCGCCTTCGGCGAGGGCGGAAAGGCCTCTGGCAAAGGAGTCTCCTCACCCGCTGGCGGAGGTGGTGGCGGCCCGCCGCGGCGCCGGTCTCCGTCCGCGTCCATCGGGCCTGCTCAAGCATTCCATATCCGCCGCGCCGGTGAGCCGTCCGAAAGACCGCTGCGGTCTCCGGCTGTCGATAGTCTTGAGGTGTCAACGGACGAGCGGTGACCCCGCTCACGCAGGCTGTACAACAGGAGGAGGGCCCATGAGCGTCGAGTCCCGTGGCGGCCGCGCTCAAGGGAGGCGCGGACAGCGGGGGCAAGAGACCCCGGCACGCCCGTCGCGGGAGGCCGCCGCCGCGGAGCTGACCCGGCTGCTCGCGCCCGCGGTGACCGGGGCGGGCTTCGACCTGGAAGAGGTCGACGTGCGGCCGGCCGGCCGCCGCAGGCTCGTCCGGATCGTCGTGGACGGGGACGACGGGGTCGGCCTCGACGACATCGCCCGGCTGAGCGAGACGGCCTCCGAACTGCTCGACGGGTCCGATCTGATGGGGACCTCGGCCTACGTGCTGGAGGTGACCTCGCCCGGCGTCGACCGCCCCCTCACCGAGCCGCGGCACTGGCGCCGCGCCGTCGGCCGGCTGGTCGTCGCCCCGTTGGCGGAGGGAGGCCAGATCGAGGGCCGCGTGGTGGCGGCCGACGACGAGGCCGTCGAGATCGACGTCGTCCAGAAGCGCCGGCCCAAGGGAGCCGGAGGCGGCGGCAAGTCCGCTGGGCCCGCAACCCCCTCCGGGGGGTCCGGGGGAGCGTCCCCCCGGAAGGGGAAGACCGCCGGGCCGGAAGTCGTGCGGCGCCGGTTCGGCCTCGGCGAGCTGGGGCGCGGCCGTGTGCAGGTGGAGTTCGCACCCCCTTCCGAGGGGTCTGCGGGGACGCCCCCGCAGAGCGACACGTCCCCGTCGCACACGGCCGGGGAAACGCGTTCTCCGGCTGAGCCGGACTAGAGGGGGGAACCTCGTGGACATCGACATGACCGCCCTGCGGAGCCTGGAGAGCGAGAAGGACATCTCGCTCGACGTGGCCGTCAAGGCCATCGAAGACGCCCTTTTGATCGCCTACCACCGGACCGAGGGCGCGGCGCCGAAGGCGCGCGTCGAACTGGACCGGCAGAGCGGGCACGTGACCGTGTGGGCGACCGAGACCGACGACGAGGGCAACGCCGTCGGCGAGTACGACGACACCCCGACCGGGTTCGGCCGTATCGCCGCGACCACCGCCAAGCAGGTGATCCTGCAGCGGCTCCGGGACGCCGAGGACGAGCTGACGTTCGGCGAGTACGCCGGGCGCGAGGGCGACATCGTCAGCGGCATCATCCAGCAGGGCAAGGACCCGCGGAACGTGCTGGTCGACCTCGGCAAGATCGAGGCCGTCCTGCCGCCGCAGGAGCAGGTGCCCGGCGAGCGCTACGAGCACGGCGAGCGGCTGCGCGCCTACGTGGTGCAGGTCCGCAAGGGCCACCGCGGCCCGTCGGTGCAGCTGTCGCGGACGCATCCGAACCTCGTCCGCAAGCTGTTCGCGCTTGAGGTCCCGGAGATCGCCGACGGCACCGTGGAGATCGCGGCGATCGCGCGCGAGGCCGGCCACCGCACCAAGATCGCCGTCCGCTCGCGCAAGGCGGGGGTGAACGCCAAGGGGGCCTGCATCGGCCCGCTCGGCAGCCGGGTCCGCAACGTGATGGCCGAGCTGCACGGCGAGAAGATCGACATCGTCGACTGGTCGGACGACGCCGCCGAGTTCGTGGGGAATGCGCTGTCGCCGGCGCGCGTTTCGAGTGTCGAAGTGGTCGACGCCGACGGCCGGGTCGCCCGGGTGGTCGTGCCCGACTACCAGCTGTCCCTCGCCATCGGCAAGGAGGGGCAGAACGCCCGGCTGGCCGCCAGGCTCACCGGCTGGCGGATCGACATCCGGTCCGACACCGAGCCCGGGCAGACACCGCCGAAGGCCACCGAGCCCGGCGAATCCGGATCTTCTGCGTCAGGAGAGCATGCGACAGGCCCCGCCGACGCCTCGGCGCGGTAGACTCATGGAACGTGGCCGGGCGGCCCCTGTTCGTATGTGCGTGGGCTGCCGGGTTCGCACGGCCAAGTCCGACTTGCTGCGCCTGGTGGTGGTCGAGGGCGTCATCGTCCCCGACCCGCGTGGGCGGCTGCCGGGACGGGGTGCGCATCTGCACCCTGACCTGGAGTGTCTCGCACTCGCAGAGCGGCGTCGGGCGTTCCCGCGGGCGTTCCGCCTGCCGGGGCCGCTCGACGGTGGTCCGCTGCGGGAGCGGCTTGCGGCCCTCGCCGGGCGGCAGCAGGATGGCCGAATGGTAAGCGACGTCTAGTCGGAAGCAGGTCGAGATTGCTATGAGCGCTCGATGAGCACGCCGCGATGAGTACGGCAAGTTAGCGACGGTCCGGAGGCCGCACCCCCGGACCGAGTAGGGAGTGCAGTGGCGAAGGTCCGGGTTTACGAACTCGCCAAAGAGTTCGGTGTAGAGAGCAAGGTCGTCATGGCCAAGCTCAAGGAAATGGGCGAGTTCGTACGGTCGGCGTCCTCCACGATCGAGGCGCCGGTCGAACGCAGGCTGAAAGAAGCCTTCTCAAATTCTTCTTCCGCCCCCAAGCAGGGGGACAGGCGGGCCGCGCCGAAGAAGCCGGCGCCGCGCCCGTCCGTGCCGCCGCGTCCGGGTCCGCCCGGCGGCGGTTCCGATTCTCAGGGTGCCCGTCCGGGGCCGCGCCCCGGTCCGCGCACGTCCGCACCCAGGCCGGGTCCCGGCGGTCCCGCCGGCCCGGCCGGTCCCGGTGGCCCCGGTGGCCAGGGCGGCGGCGCGTCCAAGCCAGGCCCGCAGCCCGCTCCGCAGCCGGGTCCGCGTCCGCCCGTCCCGCCGGTGCCGAGCACGCCGGTGGACGCGCCCGCGGCGCAGGCCCCGAGCGCTCCGCCCGCGGCCGGTCCCGGGGCAGGTCCCGGCGCGGGCAACCGCGCGCCGGGCGGCCCGAAGCCGGGTCCCCGCGCGCCCAAGCCGGGGCCCCGCCCCGGCCCGCGCCAGGGCGGCGGCGGCCGCGGTCCCGGTGGGCCGCGTCCGGGCAACAACCCGTTCAGCTCGACCAACACCGGCATGGGCCAGTCGCCCAAGTCGGGGCCGCGTCCCGGCCCCCGTCCGGGCGGTGACCGTCCCGGTGGCGGCGGCGGTGCCGCGGGCGGTCCGCGTCCCGGACCGCGTCCGGGCGGCGCTCCCGGCGCCGGCGGCCCGCGTCCGAACCCGGGCGGCATGCCGCCCCGGCCGGGCGGTCCGCGTCCGAGCCCGATGAACATGCCGTCCTCGCGGCCCTCCGGCGCCCCCGGGCGCGGCGGTCCCGGTGGCGGCGGCGGTGGCGGCCGCGGGCCCGGCGGCGGTGGCCGCGGGCCGGGCGGCGGTGGCCGCGGGCCCGGTGGCGGCGGCCGTCCCGGTGGCGGCGGTGGCGGCTTCGGCGGCCCCCGCGCGGGTGCCGGCGGCCGTCCGGGCGGCGGCGGTGGCTTCGGCCCCCGTCCCGGTGGCGGTGGCCGCGGTCGCGGCGGTACGCAGGGCGCCTTCGGACGTCCCGGCGGACGCCCCGCGCGTGGACGCAAGTCGAAGCGGGCACGCCGTCAAGAGTTCGAGAACATGCAGGCGCCCGCCGCCGGTGGCATCTCGGCTCCGCGCGGCAACGGCAAGACCATCCGGCTGCCGCAGGGCGCGACCCTGACCGACTTCGCCGAGAAGATCGGCGCCAACCCGGCGTCGCTCGTCGCGATCATGATGCATCTCGGCAAGATGGTCACCGCGACCCAGTCGGTCGACCCCGACGACCTCATGGCGCTCGGGCTGGAGCTGGACTTCGACGTCCAGGTCGTCAGCCCCGAGGACGAGGACCGCGCGCTGCTCGAGTCGTTCGACATCGAGTACGGCGAGGACGAGGGCGGCGAGGAGAACCTCCAGTCCCGTCCGCCGGTGGTCACCGTCATGGGCCACGTCGACCACGGTAAGACCAAGCTGCTGGACGCCGTCCGGCACGCCAACGTGCAGGCGGGCGAGGCCGGCGGCATCACCCAGCACATCGGCGCCTACCAGGTCGAGACCGAGGTCGACGGCGAGGACCGCAAGATCACCTTCATCGACACCCCGGGTCATGAGGCGTTCACCGCCATGCGTGCCCGCGGTGCCGACACCACCGACCTGGTGGTGCTGGTGGTCGCCGCGGACGACGGGGTCAAGCCGCAGACCACAGAGGCGATCGACCACGCCACCGCGGCCGGGGTCCCGATCGTCGTGGCGGTCAACAAGATCGACGTCGAGGGCGCGGACCCGAACCGCGTCCGGGCTCAGCTCACCGAGTACGGCCTGGTCGCCGAGGAGTTCGGCGGCTCCACCCAGTTCGTCGACGTGTCCGCCAAGCAGCGGACCAACATCGACGGGCTGCTGGAGGCGATCGTCCTGACCGCCGACGCCGAGCTCGACCTGAAGGCCAACCCCGACATGCCCGCCCAGGGCTCGGCCATCGAGGCCCACCTGGACAAGGGCCGGGGCGCCGTGGCGACCGTGCTGGTGCAGCGCGGCACGCTGCGGGTCGGCGACTCGATCGTCTGCGGCGTGGCCAACGGCCGCGTCCGGGCGATGCTCGACGAGAACGGCAACAGCGTCGAGGAGGCGGGCCCGTCCCGTCCGGTGATGGTGCTCGGCCTCGCGGCCGTGCCCGGCGCGGGCGACAACTTCCTGGTCGTCGAGGACGACCGGATCGCCCGGCAGATCGCCGACAAGCGGGTCGCGCGCAAGCGCAACGCCGAACTGCTCAAGAGTCGCAAGAGCAGCTCCCTCGAGGAACTGTTCAAGGACTTCCAGGAGGGCAAGCGGCAGGAACTGCTGCTCATCCTCAAGGGCGACGTGTCCGGTTCCGTCGAGGCGCTGGAGGACTCGCTCCTCAAGATCGACGTGGGCGACGAGGTCAGCCTGCGGATCATCCGCCGCGGCGTCGGCGCGATCACGCAGGACGACGTCAACCTGTCGCTGGCGTCCGAGGAGGGCGCGGTCATCCTCGGCTTCAACGTGCGGCCGGAGCGCAACGCGCAGGAACTGGCCGACCGCGAGGGCGTCGACATCCGGTACTACTCGATCATCTACCAGGCGATCGAGGAGATCGAGGCGGCCCTCAAGGGCATGCTCAAGCCGGAGTTCGAGGAGGCCCAGCTCGGCACCGCCGAGATCCGGGAGATCTTCAAGGTGCCGCGGATCGGGAACATCGGCGGCTCGATGGTCACCTCGGGGATCATCCAGCGCAACGCCAAGGCCCGCCTCGTCCGCGACGGCGTCGTGGTCGCCGACAACCTCACGGTGTCGTCGCTGCGCCGCTTCAAGGACGACGCGACCGAGGTCCGCGAGGGCTTCGAGTGCGGTATCGGCGTGGGGTACAACGACATCAAGCTGGGCGACGTCATCGAGTGCTTCGAGATGCGGGAGAAGCCCCGCGACTGAGGCAGGCCGGACGCCCGCGCGGTTCCGCGAGGAGCCGCGCGGGCGACCGTCCGGACTCGACCGGCGATGTGATCGTTTAATCGGGTGACACGGCGCCAGGCGGATCTTCTAGCCTGGCGTCCGTCATGTCCGGACCGTGCCCGCCCGCCGGGGACGGTCCGGGAACACGGCGGATGACCACCGTCGTTCCATCTTCCGAAAGATCCCGAGGTGATCGACCAGGTGTACGTGGGTGCGCTGACGCTCGACCTGCTGCTGGGGGACGTCCGCTCGCTGAAGCAGAAGCGGTCCGTCCTGCGGCCCATCATCGCCGAGGTGCACAAGCACTTCCCGGCGGTGGCCGTCGCCGAGACCGGTGGCAACGACCTGCACCGCAGGGCGGAGATCGGGGTGGCGGTGGTCTCGGGCACCGCGGCCAACTGCACCCAGGTGCTCGACCAGTGCGAACGGCTGGTGGCCGGACGGCCGGAGATCGAACTGCTGTCCGCCCGGCAGCGGCTGTTCCACGACGAGGATTGACGGCAGCGGAGCGCGGGCGTGGGGCCTCGCCCCACAATGAATGGGCGGGGGCGAACTCCTCGCCCGGACCACAGAAAGGGAGTGCGATCATGGTGGACGCAGCTCGGGCGCGCAAGCTCGCCGACCGCATCCAGCAGATCGTGGCCGAGATGCTGGAGAGGCGGATCAAGGATCCGCGGCTCGGTTTCGTGACCGTGACGGACACCCGCATCACCAACGACCTGCGCGATGCCACCGTGTACTACACGGTGTACGGGTCGGACGGCGAGCGCGCCGAGACCGCCGCCGCCCTGGAGAGCGCCAAGGGCGTCATCAGGTCGGAGGTGGGCAGGAAGACGGGCGTCCGCCATACGCCCAGCATCACCTTCGTCATGGACTCCCTGATGGAGAACGCGGCGCACATCGACGACCTGCTGGCCAAGGCACGGGCGAAGGACGCCGAAGTGGCGCGGGCCGCCCAGGGCGCGGCTCACGCGGGCGACGCCAACCCCTATCGCGAGCCCGATTCCGACGATGACGCGGACCTCGACGAGGACGACGAGGAAGAGGACGACCCCGACTTCGACGGGCATGACGCCGCGGGGGACGGTGAGGACGGCCGTTCCGGACGCCCGTCATCGTGAGCGGCCCGGCCGAGACCGCCGCCCCCGCCGCGGTGTCCGCCGATCTCGAATGGGACCGGGCGGTCGAGCTGATCCACGGGGCCGGCGAGGTCTGCCTCGCCTGCCATGTCGCGCCCGACGGTGACGCGCTGGGCTCGATGCTGGCGCTCGCGCAGGCGCTGCGCGCACTGGGCAAGCGTTGCCTCGCGTCCTTCGGGGAGCCGTTCCGGATTCCGGCGATCCTGCGCTTCCTGCCCGGCCAGGAGATGCTGGTCGAGCCGGCCCGGGTGCCGGCCGCCCCGGACCTGATGATCTCGCTGGACGCGGCCGGCCGGGCCCGGCTCGGCTCGCTCGCGGATCCCGCCGACCGGGCCGGCGCCCTGATCGTCATCGACCACCACGCGTCCAACACCGAGTTCGGCGGGGTGCGGCTGGTGGATCCGGACGCCGCGGCGACGGCGGTGCTGGTCGAGGAGCTGATCCGCAGGCTCGGCGTCCCGTTGGACCGCGACATCGCCCAGGGCCTGTACGCCGGGCTCGCCAGCGACACCGGCTCGTTCCGGTACCCCTGCACGACCCCGGAGGTGCACGACCTGGCGGGGCGGCTGCTGACCGCCGGCGTCCGGCCGGAGGCGGTCAGCCGCGAGCTGTGGGACCGCGCCCCCTTCGGCTACCTGCAGGTCCTCGCCGGGGCGCTCGCGCGGGCCCGGCTGGAGCGCGACGCCGCCGGCGGCCGGGGCCTGGTCTGGACGACGATCGCGCGTGCCGACCGGGACGCCCGGGACGTCACCTACGACCAGCTCGAAGGGGTCATCGACCAGCTCAGGCGCGCCGACGAGGCCGAGGTCGCGGTCGTGTGCAAGGAGAACGACCGGGGCGAGTGGTACGTGTCCACCCGCTCCAAGGGCTCGGTCGACGTGGGCCGCGCCTGCGTCGAGCTCGGCGGGGGCGGGCACCGCACCGCCGCCGCGTTCACCATGGGCGGGGAGCCCGCCTGGATCATCGGCCGGCTGCGCGCCGCGCTGCGCGTCCCCGGCGAACCCGACGACTGAAAGCGGAGCGCGCGTGGAGAACTCGGGACTCGTCATCGTGGACAAGCCCGCCGAATGGACGTCGCACGACGTCGTCGGCAAGATGCGGCGGCTGGCGAAGACCCGGCGGGTCGGGCACGCGGGCACGCTGGACCCGATGGCGACCGGCGTCCTCGTCCTCGGGGTCGGCAAGGCCACCCGCCTCCTCGGGCATCTCGCGCTGACGGAGAAGGGCTACGACGCCACGATCCGGCTGGGCGAGTCGACCAACACCGACGACGCCGAGGGGGAGACCACCGCGACCGCGCCGGCCGGGTCCGTCACCGATGAGGCGCTGCGGGCGGGCATCGCCGAGCTGACCGGGACGATCCAGCAGGTTCCGCCACAGGTCAGTGCGATCAAGGTCAACGGGGAGCGGGCCTACAAGATGGCCCGCAAGGGCGAGGAGGTCGAGCTCGCCGCCCGTACCGTGACGGTGGGCGACTTCACCGTCCTGGACGTCCGGCGGCACGGCGACCTGATCGATGTGGACGCGTCCATCGCCTGCTCGTCGGGCACCTACATCCGGGCGCTGGCCCGCGACCTCGGCGCGTCCCTCGGCTGCGGCGGCCATCTGACCGCGCTTCGCCGCACCCGCGTCGGGCCCTACGACCTGTCCATGGCGCGGACGCTGGACCAGCTCGCCGGGGAACTGGAGATCCTCCCGATGGGGGAGGCGGTCGCGGCGGTGTTCCCGCGCCGCGACGTGTCGGACGACGACGCCCGCAAGGTCGCGCACGGGGGACGGCTCGCTGCGGCCGGGCTGGGGCCGGGCCCCGTCGGGGTCTTCGCGCCGGACGGGACGCTTCTCGCGCTCGTCGAGGAGCAGGGAAAGGTCGCCAAGCCCGTCGCCGTGTTCGTCCCCTGACCGGAGGGCGCCCGCCCCCGCGCGTGGCGAGCATCACCGGACGAAACGGATGCGACATAACCTACGCTCGCGTAACCTACGTAAGCGTAGGTTTGGTGAGGAGGTGTCCGTGACCACTCTGAAGGACCACCGCCCGGTGGCGTCCCCCACCCGGCCCCGGCTGCGCGGCTGGCTGCACCTCGGCGCGTTCCCCGCGGTGCTCGTCGCAGGGCTGGTGCTGGTGGCGCTCGGCCCGAGCGTGGAGGCGCGGCTCGCGTCGGCGCTGTACGTGGCGGCGTCGGGGATGCTCTTCGGGATCTCGGGAACCTACCACCGGCAGCGTTCGCACCGGCTTATCGAGGTGCTGCGCCGGTTCGACCACGCCAACATCTATCTGATCATCGCCGGGACGTACACGCCGTTCGCCGTCCTGGCGCTGGACGGCGCCGTCCGCGTCGCCGTCCTCCTCACCGTGTGGATCGGGGCCGTCGCCGGCGTCGTCTTCCGGACGACCTGGATCGGCGCTCCCCGCTCCCTCTACGTGACGCTCTACATCGTGCTGGGCTGGGTGGCGGTGTTCTTCATGCCACAGTTCCTGGACGGCGCCGGTCTCGCCGCCTGCCTGCTCGTCGCGATCGGCGGCGTCTGCTACAGCGTCGGCGGAGTGGTGTACGGGCTGCGCCGGCCCAACCCGTCGCCGCGCTGGTTCGGGTTCCACGAGGTCTTCCACGCCTGCACGCTGGCGGCCTACGTCCTGCAGTACATCGCGGTCTCCCTGGTCGTCTACCAGTCCGGCTGACGCCGGGTGGCGCGCACCACGCCCCCTGGATGCGACCGCCCCCGCCCCCGCATGGCACTCTTAAGGACGGCAAGAGATACCGGACAGGCACGTGCTACGCAGGGAGACAATGGTGCGGCGCTGGAATGGCCTCGACGAGGTCCCCGAGGACTGGGGCCGTTCGGTCGTCACCATCGGGGTGTTCGACGGCGTGCACCGCGGCCATCAGCGGATCGTCGGGGCCGCCGCCGAGGAGGCGCGGCGCCGCGGCGTGCGGTCGGTGGTGATCACGTTCGATCCGCACCCGGACGAGGTCGTGCGCCCGGGCACGCATCCGCCGCTGCTCGCCACCACCCGGCGCCGGGTCGAGCTGCTGGAGGGGCTCGGCACGGACGCGGTCGTGGTCGTGCCGTTCACCCTGGAGCTGTCGAAGACGCCGCCGGACGAGTTCGTCCGGCAGGTGCTGGTCGACCGTCTCCACGCGGTTCACGTCATCGTGGGCGAGGACTTCCGTTTCGGCCACAAGGCCAAGGGAGACGTCGCGCTGCTGCGGGAGCTCGGCGAGAAGTACGACTTCACGGCCGAGGGCATGCCGCTCGTGGCCAACGGTGACACGATCTCGTCCAGCTACATCCGGGGGCGGCTCGACGCGGGGGACGTCGAGGCGGCCGCGCGGGCGCTCGGCCGTCCGCACCGCGTCGAGGGCGTCGTCGTCCGCGGCCACCAGCGGGGCCGCGCGCTCGGGTTCCCGACGGCCAACCTGGAGACGCTGCCGCACACGGCGATCCCGGCCGACGGCGTCTACGGCGGCTGGCTGATCTGCGACTCCGACCGCTATCCCGGCTTCCGCTGGCCCGCCGCGATCTCCATAGGCACCAACCCGACGTTCGAGGGCGCCGGAGAGCGCACGGTCGAGGCGTACGCACTGGACCGCGACGACCTGGACCTGTACGGCGAACACATGGCCGCCGACTTCACAGCCCGCATCCGCGACACCCTGAAGTTCGACTCGATCGAGGCCCTGATCGAGGAAATGCACCGAGACGTGGCCCGAGCCCGCGAGATCACGTCCTAAGAGGTCGCGCAGATTTGGTGACTATCACCGGCGGCGTTCGGGACGGGTGTCCCAGCGGTGAGTGCTCCAGGATTGGATCAGCTCGGGTCGATCGTGGAGAACAAGATCACGAGGCGGATGAAGAAGAGGATCACTGCCACGACCGGCACCAGCAGGACCTTCAGGGGCAGTGGAGCCCGCGCCACGGCAAGACCGCAGCCGGCGGCCACCGGGAAGATCACCAACGTGATCAACACGATCGTCAGGACGGGACCGTGCGCCAGTGGCTCAGTGTCACTGATGCGGCCGGTCGACAACTCAAGCAGAGGCGACGTACGCGCCCACGCGTTCAGTCGAGGCCGCGCGGCCCACACCGCCAAACCCACATCGATCAGACCGAGCACCATGCCGCTGCCGACCGCGACGACCGGCCGCATCCTCCTTGCCCCGGCGACCATCCCTGCGACCAGCGCACACAGTTGACCCACCAGGCTGCCCGCCGTGCAGGCCGCTGCGGCCGACAACTCCCACAGCGCCATCATCTGCCTGTCGGTCGTCATGTCGTCCCATGCGAAAGACCCGAATCGGATCCCGGCCGGAACGAGAGCGAACGCGGAGACACCGGTGACCATGACCAGGCACACCGGCCACATCGCCAAGGACGGGTCGAATCGATGGCGCGACGTCATGCCGACCAACCGTCGATCACATTCCTGAGAGTGTCAACTTGGTGGCCGCGCAGCGAAGCGAGGTCGCGCTCGCCCAAGACCGGTCAAGGTGCGAGCCGCCAGGCGAGCACCTTGGGCCGGGCTTGCAGCTAACACAGCCGGGCTTGCAATCAAAACGACATGGTACGGTGAATAGTCGCCGGGAAGGGCCCCGGCGCGGTTGGCTGCACCCTCATGCGGCCCACCACTCTCTTAACACGCACCATGCGGACCCGCGCGCCCACCGGGCCCCGGATCTGCGGGTGACGAATTCATCGAAGGAGCCACGTGTCGCTCGACACCGCCACGAAGAACCAGATCATCGCCGAGTACGCGACCACTGAGGGTGACACCGGATCGCCGGAGGTCCAGGTCGCGCTGCTCACGCGCCGTATCAACGATCTGACCGAGCACCTCAAGGAGCACAAGCACGACCACCACAGCCGCCGTGGACTGCTGCTGCTGGTCGGCCGTCGCCGCCGCCTCCTGAAGTATCTCGCGAACAAGGACATCAACCGCTACCGGCAGCTAATCGAGCGACTCGGGCTGCGCCGCTAGCAGGGTGAGGGAGTGGTCCGCCGGGCCACTCCCTTCCTTTTACGGCCGGCGGGCCGGAGAGTCCCGCCCGGCCGTGCCGGTGGCCCGGCCGGACGGGCCGGCCGCCGGCGCCCTGGCCGGGCCAGGCCGAAAGGCCGCGGCCGGCCGTACAACTGCAGACAAGCCTCGCGGACACCGCTGGTGCGGGCCGGTCCTCGGTAGTGGCTTCCGGATCCGTTCCGCCGCATCGGCGGGCTGTCGATCCGGGTGCTTCGATCGAAGACCGGCAGCGTGACAAGCCAACGGGAAACGGCCGCGAGGACCGACATGGAACCCTTAGGAGGTTTCCCGTGACAGAAGCCGTGCGCATCGACGGTGCGCAGAGCACCGAGGCCGTGATCGACAACGGCACGTTCGGCACCCGCACCATCCGGTTCGAGACCGGCCGGCTGGCCCGGCAGGCGGCCGGTTCCGCCGTCGCCTACCTCGACGACGAGACGATGGTGCTGTCGGCGACGACCGCGTCCAAGAGGCCCAAGGACAACCTGGACTTCTTCCCGCTGACCGTGGACGTCGAGGAGCGGATGTACGCGGCCGGGCGCATCCCCGGCTCGTTCTTCCGCCGCGAGGGCCGTCCGTCCGAGGACGCGATCCTCACCTGCCGGCTGATCGACCGGCCGCTGCGCCCGTCGTTCACCAAGGGCCTGCGCAACGAGATCCAGGTCGTCGAGACGATCATGGCGCTGCACCCCGACCACCTGTACGACGTCGTGGCGATCAACGCCGCCTCGATGTCCACGCAGCTGGCGGGCCTGCCGTTCTCCGGCCCGATCGGCGGCGTCCGCGTCGCGCTGATCGAGGGCCAGTGGGTCGGCTTCCCGACCCATCCCGAACTGGAGAACGCGACCTTCGACATGGTCGTCGCCGGCCGCGTGCTGGCGGACGGCGATGTCGCGATCATGATGGTGGAGGCGGAGTCCACCCGCGACACCCTCAAGCTCGTCGGCGAGGGCGCGACCGCCCCGACCGAGGAGACGGTCGCCGAGGGCCTTGAGGCGGCCAAGCCGTTCATCAAGGTGCTGTGCAAGGCGCAGAGCGACCTCGCCGCCGTCGCCGCCAAGGAGACCGCCGAGTACCCGATCTTCCTGGACTACCAGGACGACGTGCTCGCCGCCGTCACCGACGCGGTCAGCGGCGACCTGGCGCAGGCGCTGACCATCGCCGCCAAGCAGGAGCGCGAGTCCCGGCTGGACGAGATCAAGGCGGCCACCGCCGAGAAGCTCGCCGAGCAGTTCGAGGGGCGCGAGAAGGAGATCTCCGCCGCCTACCGCGCCGTCACCAAGAAGCTGGTCCGCGAGCGGGTCATCCGCGACGGGCTGCGCATGGACGGCCGCGGCCTGAAGGACATCCGCCAGCTGACCGCCGAGGCGCATGTCGTGCCGCGGGTGCACGGGTCGGCGCTGTTCGAGCGCGGCGAGACGCAGATCCTCGGTGTGACGACGCTGAACATGCTCCGCATGGAGCAGACGATCGACACGCTGAACCCCGAGCGCACCAAGCGCTACATGCACAACTACAACTTCCCGCCGTACTCCACCGGGGAGACCGGCCGGGTCGGCTCGCCGAAGCGGCGCGAGATCGGGCACGGGGCCCTCGCCGAGCGCGCCCTGATCCCGGTGCTGCCGACCCGCGAGGAGTTCCCGTACGCGATCCGGCAGGTGTCGGAGGCGCTCGGGTCCAACGGCTCCACCTCGATGGGCTCGGTCTGCGCGTCCACCATGTCGCTGCTGGACGCGGGCGTCCCGCTCAGGCAGATGGTGGCGGGCATCGCCATGGGTCTGATCAACGAGGGCGACGAGTACGTCACCCTCACCGACATCCTCGGCGCCGAGGACGCGTTCGGCGACATGGACTTCAAGGTCGCCGGCACCCGCGACGTGATCACCGCGCTGCAGCTGGACACCAAGCTCGACGGCATCCCCGCCTCGGTGCTGGCCGCCGCGCTGAAGCAGGCCAAGGGCGCCCGCCTGGCGATCCTGGACGTGATGCAGGAGGCCATCGAGGCGCCCGCCGAGATGAGCCCGAACGCGCCGCGGATCATCACCATCAAGGTCCCGGTCGACAAGATCGGCGAGGTCATCGGCCCCAAGGGCAAGATGATCAACTCGATCCAGGACGACACCGGCGCCGACATCACGATCGAGGACGACGGCACGATCTACGTCGGCGCCACCGACGGGCCGTCCGCGGAGGCCGCCCGGCAGGCGATCAACTCGATCGCGAACCCGCACATGCCGGAGGTCGGCGAGCGGTTCCTCGGCACCGTCGTCAAGACCACCACGTTCGGCGCGTTCGTGTCGCTGCTGCCCGGCAAGGACGGCCTGCTGCACGTCTCGCAGATCCGCAAGCTGCACGGCGGCGCCCGGATCGAGAACGTCGACGACGTGATGGGCGTCGGTGAGAAGATCCAGGTCGAGGTCACCGAGATCGACCAGCGCGGCAAGCTGTCGCTGGTGCCGGTCGAGGTGATCGAGCGCGAGACCGCCGAGAAGCCCGACGACGGCGACGCCCCCGAGGCGTCCGGCGACGGCGACTCCGGTGAGCGCCGGGAGCGCCGCGACGACGACGGCGAGCGGCGCGGCCCGCGCCGGCGCCGCACCCGCCGCGGCTCCGACGACGCCGGCCAGCGCAACTCCTGACTCGGCGGTCCCGGCCGGCCGGCCGTCCCGCAGTAGAACGGCCAAGCACCGCTTGTCCTTGGACAGGGTGGTTGGGCGGGGGCTGTGGGACGGCGGCCGGCCGACCGTTTTCCCACGACTCGGAATGTGAGCGACACGTGACCCTGCCGGCGAGGGCGCAGGAGCCCGGCACCACCACCACGATCCACACCGACGGCGCCGGCGCGGTGCGCCGCACCGTCCTGCCCGGCGGCCTGCGCGTCATCACCGAGACGATGCCGACCGTGCGGTCCGCCGCGTTCGGCATCTGGTCGGCGGTCGGCTCCCGCGACGAGGCCCCCGCCGACGCCGGCGCCAGCCACTACCTGGAGCACGTGCTGTTCAAGGGCACGAAACGGCGGTCGGCGCTGGAGATCTCCGCGGCGATCGACGCGGTCGGCGGCGACCTCAACGCGTTCACCGCCAAGGAGTACACCTGCTACTACGCGCGGGTCCTGGACTCCGACCTCCCGCTCGCCGTGGACGTCGTCTCCGACATGGTCGCCGGGTCCGTCAACCGGCCCGAGGACGTCGAGGCCGAGCGCGGCGTGATCCTCGAAGAGATCCACATGCGCGACGACGACCCCGGCGACCTGATCCACGACGAGTTCGCCACCGCGCTGTACGGCGACACCCCGCTCGGACGCCCCATCCTCGGCACCGAGGACTCGATCAACGCGCTGTCCCGGGACCGGATCCACGGCTACTACCGGGACCACTACGTCCCGTCCAACCTGGTCGTGTCGGTAGCGGGCAACATCGACCACGACGAGGTCGTCCGGCTGGTGTCCCGGGCGTTCGCCGGGCACCTCACGGGTGACGCCGCGCCCGCCGCGCCCCGTATCGACGGGACGCCCGCGCCCCTCGACCCGCGCACCGTCGTGATCGACAAGGACACCGAGCAGGCGCACATCATCCTCGGCGGCGCCGGCACGTCCCGCACCGACGACCGCCGGTTCGCGCTCGGCGTGCTGAACGCGGCGCTCGGCGGCGGCATGTCGTCCCGCCTCTTCCAGGAGATCCGCGAGAAGCGCGGGCTCGCCTACTCGGTCTACAGCTACACCGCCCAGTACGCCGACTCGGGCATCTTCGGCGTCTACGCGGGCTGCCAGCCGGCCAAGGCCGAGGAGGTCCTGTCGATCTGCCGGGACGAGCTCGCCAAGGCCGCCGAGGATTCCCTCACCGACGAGGAGCTTGAGCGCGGCAAGGGCCAGCTGCGCGGCGCCATGGTCCTCGGCCTGGAGGACACCGGCTCCCGTATGAGCCGCATCGGCAAGAGCGAACTGGTCTACGAGTCGCTGCTGCCGGTGGACGAGGTCCTGGCCCGTATCGAGGCCGTCACCCTGGACGACGTGCGCGCCATCGCCCGCGAAGTCCTGGCCGTCCCGCAGGCCCTCACCGTGATCGGCCCGGTGGGAGGTCGCGAGTTCGCGGCCTGAGACCCGGGCGCAGACCGGCTTGTTAAGCGGACCGGGGTCCGTTACCCTCTCCAAGGTAACCGGACCCCGGTCCGAATGTCTGTCTGAGAGGACCCCTCATGTCCCGCCTGCTGCACATCTCCGCCTCTCCCCGGGGCGGCGCGTCCGAGTCGCTGGCGATCGCCGAGACGTTCCTGGACGCCTACCGCGAGACGCACGGCGACGTCGTCGACCACTTCGACCTGTGGGACGGAGTCCTCCCCGCGTTCGGGCCCGCCGGCGCCGGCGCCAAGATGACGGTGTTCGCGGGGGAGGAGCCGACCGGTGACCAGGCCGCCGCATGGCGGGCCGCCCGCGAGGTCTTCGAGCGCTACGACTCCTATGACCGCTACCTGTTCAGCGTCCCGATGTGGAACTCCGGCGTCCCGTACATCATGAAGCAGTTCATCGACGTCGTCTCGCAGCCCGGCTGGGTGTTCCGCTTCGACCCGGAGAAGGGGTACAGCGGCCTGCTCCGGGACAAGAAGGCCGCCGTCGTCTACTCCAGCGCCGTCTACGGGCAGGGCCGTCCGCCCGCGTTCGGCCGCGACCACCAGGCCCCGTTCTTCGAGGGCTGGCTGCGCTGGACGGGCGTCACCGACATCCGCACGGTCGAGTTCCGCCCGAACCTGGCCACCGCCGACGCCGAGACCGGCCGCCGCACCGCGCACGCGGAGGCGCGCGAGCTGGGCAAGCGCTTCTGACGATAGGCTCGGGCGGGACGCCAACCGGGAGGAACACGTGATCAAGGTCGGGGTGCTGGGCGCGCGGGGCCGCATGGGCGCCGAGGTGTGCCGTGCCGTGCGGGGGGCCGGCGACATGGAACTCGTCGCCGCCGTCGACCAGGGCGACGCGCTCGACGAGCTGACCGCCGCCGAGGTCGTGGTCGACTTCACCCACCCCGGCGTCGTCATGGACAACCTCCGATGGTGCGTCGAGCACGGCCTGCACGCGGTCGTCGGCACCACCGGGTTCGACCCGTCCCGGCTCGACACCGTCCGGTCCTGGCTCACCGACGACTCGGCGGGGAACGTGGTCATCGCCCCGAACTTCGGAATCGGCGCGGTGCTGATGATGCACTTCGCGCAGAAGGCGGCCCCGTTCTTCGAGTCCGTCGAGATCGTCGAGACACACCACCCGAACAAGGCCGACGCCCCGTCCGGCACCGCCTACCGCACCGCCGAACTGGTCGCCGCGGCCCGCGCCGAGGCCGGGGTGCCCGCGTCCCCGGACGCCACGACCTCCGAGGTCGAGGGGGCCCGCGGGGCCGACGTGGACGGCGTCCGCGTGCACGCCGTCCGGATGTCCGGGGCCATCGCCCACCAGGAGGTCGTCCTCGGCGGGCACGGCGAGCTGTTCACCATCCGGCACGACTCGATGAACCGGGAGTCGTTCATGCCCGGGGTTCTGCTGGCCGTCCGCAGGGTCCCCGAGCTCGACCGCCTCACGCTCGGCATCGAGGCGCTTCTCGGGCTGTGATGGACTTCGACGCCGACCCCTGGGACTACCTGGCCGCGTCCGAGGCGATCGACATCGAGCACCCGCTCGTCCAGTCGATCGCCTCGGAACTGCGCACCGGCGACGACGTCGCCTACGCGCACGCGGCGTTCGACCACGTCCGGGACCGGATACCGCACTCCATGGACACCGGTGACACCCGCGTCCCCTGGCGCGCCTCCGACGTCCTCGACCAGCGCACCGGGCTCTGCTGCGCCAAGGCCCACGCCTATGTCGCCCTGCTGCGCGCGGGCGGTATCCAGGCGGGGCTGTGCTATCAGCAGTCGTCCGGGGTCCTGCACGGGCTCACGGCCGTCCTCGTGGACGACCGCTGGGTCCTGCTCGATCCGCGGGGCAACAAGCCGGGCGTCGACGTCAGGTTCTCCGCGTCCGAGGACCGTCTCGCCTACCCCGGCGACCCCGTCCACCCCACGGTCTACGCCGCCCCGCCTACGTCCGTCCTGGACGGCCTCAAGGCCATGTCCAGGCCGGCGGCTCTTCCGGCGCTCCTCCCATGAACCTTCGTCCCGCCACACCGGACGACTACGACCGCATCATCGCCGTCGTGGACGACTGGTGGGGCCGCGAGGTCCACGGTGCCCTGCCCCGCCTGTTCCTCGACCATTTCCACCGCACCAGCCTCGTCACCGAGAACGGCGACGATCTGGCGGGCTTCCTCGTCGGTTTTATGTCTCCGTCCATCCCCGATACGGCCTACATCCACTTCGCCGGGGTGAATCCCGCCTTCCGTGGAGTCGGCTTGGCGCGCCGCCTCTATGAGACCTTTTTCGCCCTCGCCTGGGCCGACGGCCGTAACACCGTCCACGCCCTGACCTCTCCCCAGAACACTTCCTCTGTCGCCTTCCACCGATCCATGGGCTTCACCGTCACCCCGGCGTCCGCCCACGACGGCCCAGGCAAGGACAAAGTCCTCTTCCACCGTGCCATTACCTGACGGACATATATCCGCTACTCGCAGAACCGGGGCGCGGCGAAAGGCCGTCCAAAGTGCGTGGCAGACACAGCGAACAGGGAGTATCGACCGCAAGGGCTCGCCAACGAGCCGTTCGAGTCGTACGCGTGGCGGGTGCACCAGGCGCTGCACGACTGGACCGCCAAGGTGGACGCCAAGGCGTCGGTGATCCTCACGCTGGAGACGGCGATCCTCAGCATGATCATCGTGTTCGCCGGACATGGAAAGCGGCTCGACCGGCTGTCCGAATGGGAGACCTGGGGCTTCCGGGGCGGCGTGGCGCTGCTGGTGGCCGCGATCGCGCTGGCCGGTTCGGCGGTGTTCCCGCAGCTCAATCGCCGCGATGCGCGCCGGAACTGGGCGCAGAACTATGTCTACTTCGGCCACCTGCGGCGCTGGACGCCCGCGGAACTCGTGGGCGCTCTGGAAAACGGCGGCGACCACCGGAGCAAACTCGTGCTCAGCACGCAATTGATCGCGCTCTCGAAAATCGTCTGGCGCAAACACGCGTTCCTGCAGTACTCCATGGCGATGGTGGTCGCCGGCAACGCCGCCGTGTGGGCCTCCCTCCTGTTCGCCTGACCCTCCGCCTTCAGCGGCTCCGCCGCGTGCCGGGTGGGCGGGGAGGGCCTGCGGCTCAGCCGAGGATGTCGAGGTCGAGGCCGGCCAGCCGGTCCGGGTCGGCGAGGATGTCGATCGCGACGATCCGGCCGTCCGCGACGGTGAAGGACAGCACGGACCACGGGCGCCCGTCCCTGACGTTGACCACGCCGGCGGTCCCGTTGACCATCGCGGGCACGGTCGTGCCGGCCGCCTCCCGGAACATGAGCGCCTGCCCGGCGACCTCCGCCGAACCGTGGATCTCCGTCCAGCCGCCGGGCACGGCGCCGACGTCGGCGCGCAGCACCACGTCCGGGTCGAGGACCGAGACGAGCGCGTCGAAGTCGCCGTCGCGGGCGGCGGCGTGAAACGCCTCCACGACGGCGCGCTGGCGTGCCGGATTCCGCTCGGGGGACGGCGTCGTGCCCCGCACCCGGCGGCGGGCGCGGCTAGCGAGCTGCCGGGCCGCGGCCGGGGTCCGTCCCACGATGGGAGCGATGTCCTCGAATGGGACCGCGAACGTGTCGTGCAGGACGAACGCCAGCCGCTCGGCGGGGGTGAGGGACTGCAGCACCACGAGGAGGGCGAGCCCGACCGAGTCGGCCATCAGCGCCTCGTGTTCAGGGTCGGCGCCGTCGGCGGGGCTGATGACCGGGTCGGGGAGGCGTTCCTCCAGCGGGTCCTCACGCCGGGACGTGCGGGAGCGCAGCATGTCCAGGCACACCCGCCCCACGACCGTGGTCAGCCAGCCGCCCAGATTCTCGATGTCGTCGGCGTCGGAGCGGCTGAGCCGCAGCCAGGCCTCCTGGACGGCGTCGTCGGCCTCCGCGAGAGACCCCAGCATCCGGTAGGCGACCGCCTTCAGATGCGTGCGGTGCCCCTCGAACCGCTCGGCCAGAAACTCCCGCTCGTCCATGCGTCTCCCTCGGTCGGCTCCTTCATAGCACTGACGAAACCGGCCCGGCGGATGTGACCGGGGGTTGTCCGGGCGCCTGGAACGGCCTTAGCGTTCGCTTGATGGATGCGACGTTCGCGCGGGAGATCTGGAAGGTCATCGAGCCGCTGCACGCGGTGACGTACTTCGCCGAAGAATGCCGGACGGCCAACAGGGAGGCCGGTCTCAAGGGCTTCTGGATGGGGTACTTCGGGAGCCGGGCCGCGCCGCTCGGGCCGGTGTCCGCGGGGACCGTCGAGGCGACGTTCTTCGGGTTCCATCCGGCGCGGGTGCGACGGGCCGTGCCGGACGCGTGGGCCTTCGCTTCGCCCGACAGCATCGTCCGGCTACGGGGCGCGGCCGCGGCCCGCGCACTGCGCAGGGCCTTTCCGGGAATCGGGAACGTGGCGGTGACGGTGGCGCCGCTTCTCCACGAGGTGGTGACGGCGGCGGACGGGGCAGGGCGTCCCCTATTCGCGGCGAACCGTGACCTGCCCGTCCCAGAGGACCCCGTGGAGGCGCTCTGGCAGGCGACCACCGCCTTGAGGGAGCACCGGGGGGACGGGCACGTCGCCCTCCTGACCGGGGAGGGGCTGAGTGGACTGGAGGCGAACGTGCTCGCGTCCGCGGTGGGCGTCGTCCCCGCCGAGCGCCTCCAGGAGAGCCGCGGTTGGTCACCGGAGGAATGGGCCGAGGCGGTCGACGCCTTCACCCGCCGCGGACTCATGGCGGACGGGCGGGCCACAGAGAAGGGACGAGCCCTCAAGGCGCGCATCGAACAGCGCACCGACGAACTGGCAGCGTCCCCTTACGACGTCCTGGACGACCCAACCGCGGTCTACAGGTCACTCTTCCCAGCGGCAAAGGCGCTGGCCGACGAGATTCCGTATCCCAACCCGATCGGCGTTCCCCGGGCCGGCTGACCGGCCCTACCCCTGCCCGCGCTGCCAGGGCTCCCACTCGCCAGTGGGGATCTCGATGCCGAACGGCTCGGGCAACTTGATCGCCTCGCCGAACGCCCAGGTCATCGACTCCCGGTACTCGCCGCTGGCGGGTACGGGTTCGGTGAACAGGGTCGTTTGCGCGGCTTGCGGATCACGATCGACCAGCAGGTAGTAGGGGATTCCCACGCGGGCATAGCCGTTCCACTTGGTCGGCTTGACCCGCTTCTTCCCTGGAAGCCGGTCATAGGAGGCGGTGCTGGGCGAGGTCACCTCCAGCACGAACTCCAGATGTGGAGGGAGGACCTTCTTGAGCTGGGCGACCCTGGCCTCCTCATCGGTCTCCGCGCTGAGCACGCAGAGGTCGGGGATGTAACCGTCGTGAATCTCGCTGAGATTCAGGTCCTGTGTCTGGACGCACCGCCACGGGAAGCCCGAATTCATCAGCTTGGCGGCAAGGAACCCCTCGTTGACGGTGCGGACGATGACGTTGTGGGCGTAGTCCGGCCCAGGTGACACGATGATCTCCCCACCGATGATTTCGACTCGGGTGCCGTCGTGGGGGAGATCCAGCACGTCGGCGAGCTCGTCCCGCATCCAGAGGTTGTAGGGGGTGTCGGGGAGCTCGTGGTGGTGGTGACTAGTGGCAAGAATGCTCACTTTGGGTGATTCCTCCATCACGCTTGGCTCCCGTCATCGTAGAGACCCTGTGTGACCAGCGTACCCAGAATCGGTGATCGCGGCCGTGGGGTCAGGTCTTCGACAGGTCGGGTTCTCGGATGGTGCGGTCGATGCCCGCGGCGGCGTAGGCGGCGGTCTCGTCGAGGGTCTCGTTCTCCAGGAGGGCGGCGGCGAGGGAGTCCAGCCTGCCCCGGTTGGCGCGGAGGGTCTCCAGGGCTTCGGAGTAGCACTCGTCGACGATGCGACGGGCCTCCAGGTCGACGGCGTCCAGGGTGCCCTGGGCGGCGTAATGGCTCATCGGGCCGTCGCCGTCCGCCGGGAGGATCGACAGAGGGCCGATCTTCTGCGACATGCCCCAGCGGCCCACCATCCCGCGAGCGATCTTGGTGACCTGCTCCAGGTCGCTCTCCGAGCCGGTGGTGATCACGCCGAACACCAGTTCCTCGGCCGCCATTCCGCCGAGCGCGCCGATGATGCGGCCGCGCAGGTAGCGCTCGTCGTAGGCGTACCGGTCGTCGTCCGGGGTGGACACGGTGACGCCGAGCGCGCGGCCGTGCGGCACGATCGTGATCTTCCGGACCGGGTCGGCGCCCGGCTGCAGCATGCCGAGCAGCCCGTGCCCGGACTCGTGGTACGACGTGCGGCGCCGCTCCTCGAACGGCATGACCAGGGAGCGCCGCGTGCCGAGCTGCACCTTCTCCAGCGCACTCTGGAAGTCGTCCATGTCGACGGCGTCCTTCTCGCGCTTGACGGCGAGCAGGGCGGCCTCGTTGACGAGGTTGGCCAGTTCGGCGCCGGTCATGCCGGGCGTCATCTTGGCGATCGAGACGATGTCGGCGTCGGCGTCGAGCGGGACCTCGCGGGTGTGGACGCCGAGGATCGCGACACGTCCGTCCAGGTCGGGCGGGGAGACCGCGACCTGCCGGTCGAACCGCCCGGGGCGCAGCAGCGCCGGGTCGAGGATGTCGGGGCGGTTCGTCGCGGCGATCACGACGACGCCCTCGGAGCCGGAGAAGCCGTCCATCTCGGTGAGGATCTGGTTGAGCGTCTGCTCGCGCTCGTCGTGCCCGCCCATGCTGGCGCCGCCGCCGCGCGTCCGGCCGATCGTGTCGATCTCGTCGATGAAGATGATGGACGGGGCGGTCTTGCGGGCCTCGGTGAACAGCTCGCGGACGCGGGCCGCGCCGACGCCGACGACCATCTCGATGAACTCGGACGCGGCCGCGGAGTAGAACGGGACGTCGGCCTCCCCGGCGACGGCACGGGCCAGCAGCGTCTTGCCGGTGCCGGGCGAGCCGGTCAGCAGCACGCCGCGCGGGACGCGGGCGCCCATCCTGCGGTACTTGCCCGGGTCCTTGAGGAAGTCGACGACCTCGCTCAGCTCGGCCTCGACCTCGTCGATGCCGGCGACGTCGGCGAACGTGGCGCGCTTCTCGTCCGGCGTGACGGGCTTGGGGGAGCGGCCGAAGCCGCCCATGAGCCCGCCGCCACCGCCGCCGCTCATGCGGCGCTGCAGCCACACCATCACGCCGACCCACAGGCCGACGAACAGCAGGGTCGGCAGCAGCGACAGCAGCAGGTTGGCGAGCAGGCCGCGGTCCTCGTTGACCGGCTTGGCCTCGACCTCGACGCCCTTCTGCACCATCTGCGTGTAGATCTTGTCGTCGGCGAACGCGGGGCGCAGCGTCTCGAAGGAGGTGTAGGTCTTCTCCCCGTGCCCCGGGACCTGCTGCTTGCTCTTCAGCTGGCCCTGGATCTCGTAGCCCTTGGTGTAGACGTCCTTGACGTTCCCGGCGGCAACCTGCTGGGTGAACGCCGTGTAGGGGATCGTCACCCGCTCCTTCTGGCCGGTGACGTGCATGGACATGTAGCTCAGCGCGAAGACGGCCAGCAGCAGCCCCCAGAAGAGGGCGGTGTTGCGGCCCGGCCTCCACCCGCCTCCGCCCAGACCGCGCGCCGGCCGGCTCCGCCGGTCCGGGACGCCTTCGGCGCGCCACGGCTGGTCGGGATCGCTGCGGGGCGGCACCGACTGGCGCCTGCCGGGCTCCGCGGAGCCGGAACGGCGCGCACCGGTGTCCGGCGGCGGCGTCCTGCTGGGCTGTGGCGCCTCGTTCGGCCGCGGCGCGGGTCGCTGGTCCGGCACGTCTGGCATCTCCCCGAATGATCAAGGTGTTCCCGCTGGCGCCCGCCGCCGCGGCGGCCGGCCCGGAACCCCGGCGGGTCCCGGGGAGATAAACGGCGTTCGGTCCCCATCCGTTCCCCCCTGCCACGGGCGGCCCCGGGCGCGGCTCACTGAGGGGCGCTCGGAGTGACGAAGCCGTACTTGTTGAACAGCTTCTGCGCGTCGGGCGTGAGCAACCACGACAGGAAGGCGTTCGCGGCGTCCTTGTGGTCTCCGTCACGGAGGGCGGCGGCGGGGAAGGCCACGGTGACGTTCTGGTCGGCGGGGATGGGGACGCTGCTCGCCGCGATCCCGGCCGAGCGCAGGTCGGTGATGTACACGAGGCCCGCGTCGGCCTCCCCCGAGCGGATCCGGTCCAGGACGGCCCGCGCGCCGATCTCCTCGCTGCTCCACCGGACGGTCAGACCCGCCTTGGCGAGGACCTGCCTGGTGTACCGGCCCACCGGAACCGACCCTGCGCCGACCACCACCCGCAGTCCCGGCCGGGTCAGGTCCCGCAGGCCCCGGATGCGCCGCGGGTTGCCCGGCCCGACCGCGATCGTGAGCGAGTCCTGCGCGATGATCCGGCGGCGTCCGGTCAGATACTCGCCGGCCTCGTTCATGCTCGTCCTGTCCGCCGTCACCAGGACGTCGCCCGGATCGTGCTCGGACAGCCGGTCGGCGATCTCCGGTGCGGCGCCGAACACGAACCGGAGCCGGACGCCCGGATTGTCCTGGTGGTAGGCCGTCCCGATCTCACCGAACACCTCCGTCAGCGACGAGCCGGCGAGGACGGTCAGGGTCGTCGGCCCGGACGAGCCGCCGCAGCCCGCACCGAGACCGGGGAGGGTGAGCGCGGCGAGCAGCGCGGACGCGCGGAGACGCCGCCGACGGGGGGATTCGGGCATATGGCCTCATCCTAGGGTCGTGCCCGTCGCGCTCCCCGGATTCGGCCTGGCGTGTCAGTGGCCCGCACTAGGGTTTCCGGCAACTGGAGATCACGTTCTCGGAGGCTCGACGATGTCCCTCGACCTGATGGAACTGCTGCCCGGCGACTGGCGGCAGCGGCTCGACCCGCTGCTCGACCCGATCGCCACCGCCGCACTGGGCGCGTTCGTCGCGGGGGAGTACGCCGGGCAGACCGTCTACCCGCCGCGCGACGACCTGTTCAACGCGTTCCGGCACTGCCCGTTCGACCGCGCCCGCGTCCTGATCCTCGGCCAGGACCCCTACCACGGCCCCGGCCAGGCGCACGGGCTCAGCTTCAGCGTGCGCGACGGCGTGCGGCTGCCGCCGTCGCTGCGCAACATCTACAAGGAGCTCGGCACCGACCTCGACGTCCCGGCGGCGGAGTCCGGCGACCTCACCCGCTGGGCCGACCAGGGCGTCCTGCTGCTGAACGCCGTGCTCACCGTCCGCGGCGGCGAGGCGGGCTCGCACGCCGGGAAGGGCTGGGAGGACTTCACCGACGCCGCGATCCGAGCGCTGAACGACAAGTCCGAGCGGGTCGTGTTCGTGCTCTGGGGCGCCTACGCCCGCAAGAAGGCCCGGCTGATCACCGGCCCGCAGCACACCGTGATCGAGTCGGCGCACCCGAGCCCGCTCAGCGCGAAGAAGTTCTTCGGCACCCGCCCGTTCAGCGCCGTCAACAAGGCCCTCGTCGACGCGGGTCTCCCCGAGATCAGCTGGGGCTAGCGGCCCGGGTTCACCCCCGCGGGGGACGGGCGTCACCCGGCGGCGGGAGGCGGCGGACGGGCGTCCCGGTGGATCGTCGGGTCATGACCGCCTCAGCTCACCCGCGGCCGGAACGGACGCACGCCGCGCAGCCCCGGCCCGGGTCCTTGTGGGGGGACGACCCCCCGCACCCCCCGGAAGGACCGTCCGGCCTGCGCCTGGCCGTCTGCGCGGCGACGATCGCCGCGTGCGTCCCCTACCTCACGATCAAGATCGCGTGGCTGTCCGGCAGCACGGTCGGGTGGAACGACCCGTCCGCGGCCGGGGACTCCGCGCTCTACGCGGGCAACGCGATCACCATGGCGATGGACGCGGTGGCCGTGCTCGTCGCGATGGCGTTCACGTTCCGGTGGGGCAGGCGCGCGCCGGCCTGGCTGGTGTTGACGCCGATCTGGGTCGCGGTCGGGCTGCTCGCGCCGATCGTCCTCGCCGTCCCACTGGGCAGCCTGCTGCAGGTGCTGTTCTCCTCGGAGCCGCTCACAGCGGACGACAACGCGATCCAAGGCTGGGTGTACGCCGTCGTCTACTCGGGCTTCACATTGCAGGGTCTCGGGCTGCTGACGGCGTTCGTCCTCTATGCGCGCGACCGGTGGCCCCGGGTCTTCACCGTTCGCACCGGCGACGTCCCCAAGGGCGCGACCAACCCGCTGCAGGTGCTCCTGGCGCGCGGGGCGGTCGTCCCGGCCGCGGCCTTCGCGGCGACGCACCTCTACTGGGCGTTCGGGGGGACGGCGGGTCTCCGCGCCGACGAGCTCGAAAACCGGAACCTGGGCCAGCAGCTGGCCGACGGCGTGTGGGGGCTGCTGGCGCTCGCCGGGGCGACCGCGCTCGTGCTGATCGTCCAGCGGGTGGAACGCCCGGGCCGGTTCGTGGCGCCGCTCGCGGTCGCCTGGGTCGGCGCCTCGGCCACGTTCGCGTGGTCCCTCTACGGGCTCCTCGTGATGCTCGCCCGCCCGGGCTTCCTCGCGTCGGACGTCACGGCCGCGGCCGCCCTGACCGCGCTCGCCGGACTGCTCGCCGGGCTCGTCATGGGGCTGACCGGCGCGTTCATGCTGGCCGAGGATCAGAGCGCCAGGCCCACCGCCAGCAGCACGCCGTAGGCGATCTGGAGCCGGCCGGTCTCGCCCAGCACCGGGATCAGGGCGGGACCGGCCGCGCCGTTCAGCACCTTCCGCGTCGGCGGCAGCGAAAGCGGAGCCGCGAGCAGCGCGATCAGCGCCCACGGGTGCACGGCTCCCAGCGCCAGGACGATCATGAACGGCAGCGCGGTGCAGGCCGCGTACATGATCCGTGTCCAGCGGTCGCCGAGCACCACGGCGAGGGTCCGCTTGCCCGACTCGCGGTCGGTGGGGATGTCGCGCAGGTTGTTGGCGACGAGCAGCCCGCACGCCAGCAGCCCGATCGGCACCGCCGCCGCCCAGGCCTCCCACGGCAGCCCTTCGACCTGGACGTACACCGTGCCGACGACGGCGACGAGGCCGAAGAAGACGAACACCGAGACCTCGCCCAGCGCCCGGTAGCCGTACGGGGTCTTCCCGCCCGTGTAGAACCAGGCGGCGAGGATCGCGAACGCGCCGACGAGCACCAGCCACCAGGTCGTCACGGCGGCGAGGACGAGCCCGGCCACGGCGGCGGCGAGGAAGCAGCCGAGCGCGGCGGCGAGCACCTGTTTCGGCGGTGCGACCTTCGACCCGACGAGCCGGAGCGGCCCGACGCGGACCTCGTCGGTGCCGCGGATGCCGTCGCTGTAGTCGTTGGAGTAGTTCACCCCGATCTGCAGGACGAGGGCGACGAACGCGGCGAGCACGGCGCGCCACCAGACGGGATCGCCCTCGCCGGCGGCGACGCCGGTGCCGACGACGACGGGAACGAGGGACGCGGGCAGGGTGCGGGGCCGGGATCCGGCGACCCATTGGGAGAGCGTGGCCACAGTTACCGCATGTTCTCGTGGGACGACAGGGGGACTAACGCTTCGATTCTTCCCGATGATGATCAGTGCTCGGGCGCAGCCGCAGCGAAAGACCGAGCCCGAGCGCGAGGATCGCCGCGGTGGTGAGCGCGGCGTGCCTGGTCGCGGCGGCGAGGCTCGCGTCCGCGGCGTGCGCCGCGGCGGCCATCTCCGGCGTGTCGTGAAGATCACGTCCGGACGTCCCGGCGCTCTCGCGCAGGTCGTGGGCGATCGCGGCCTGCCGTCCGGGCGGCAGGCCGGAGCCGGACAGCCGGTCGGTCATCGCGTGCCCGAGGCTGGTCGCGAACACCGTGCCGATCGCGGCGATGCCGAGCGCCGCGCCGACCTGCCGGGCCGTCGACTGGGTCCCGGACGCCTGCCCGGACCGCGCCGCCGGGACGTCCGCCAGCGACACGTTCGTGAGCTGCGCCGACGTCAGGCCGAGGCCGGTCCCGTAGAGCAGCATCCACGGCGCGAGCCCGAGCCCGCCGGTCGTCGCGGAGACGGTCAGGCCCAGCGCGGCGACCGCGGCGACCTCCAGCACCATCCCGAGCTGGACGACCCGGTGGGCGCCGCGCCTGTTGGCGAGCCTGCCCGCGTATCCGCCGGACAGGAACGCGCCGAGGGCGAGCGGCAGGATCGCCAGGCTGATCTGCAGCGGGTTCGTCCCGTGCACGCCCAGCAGGAACAGCGGAAGGACGAACAGCAGTCCCAACTCGCCGACGTTGATGAGGGCCGAGGCCAGGTTCCCGCGCCGGAAGTTCGGGATGCGGAACAGCTCCAGGTCGAGCATCACCGGACGTCCGGCGGCCGCCCGGGACCGCTCCACGACGACGAGCGCCGCGATCAGCACGATGCCGAGCGCCAGGACGACCGGGACCGGCGACAGGCCCGTCTCCGGCCAGTCGAACCCCGCCGTCGAGAACGGGCGCGTCGCCGCCCACCAGCCGTAGGTCTGCCCTTCGATGATCCCGCACACCAGAGCGCCGAGCCCGAGCGCGGACAGGACGCCGCCCGTCCAGTCGATCTCGCGGCGCGCGTCCGCGACGCCGGGAGCCCGGGTCTCGGGCATGAGGCGGAGCGCGCCGGCGATCAGCGCGGCGCCGAGCGGCAGGTTGATCCCGAACGCCCAGCGCCAGCCGCCTCCGGTGGCGAGCGCCCCGCCCGCGAGCGGCCCGAGCGCCGCCATGCCGCTGATCAACGAGCCCCAGATGCCGAACGCGACCGCCCGGTCCCGCCCGGTGAACACGGCGTTCACCGTGGACAGCGTCGCCGGCATGATCATCGAGGCGCCGACGCCCTGCAGCGCCCGCGCGCCGATCAGCGCCGAGCCGCCCCCGGCCAGCGCGGCGGCGAGGCTCGCCGCCGCGAACACCGTCACGCCGAGCACGAACATCCTGCGGCGGCCGAACAGGTCGCCCGCCCGCCCGAACGGGATGAGGAGCGCGGCGAACACCAGCGAGTACACCGAGGTGACCCACTCGGCGTCCGTGGTCGTCATGCCGAGGTCGGAGACGATCCGCGGCAGCAGCACCCCGACGATGGTGGCGTCCACGACGATCAGCGACACGCCGAGGCTCATGACGACGACGCCGAGGCGGCGGTGCCGGACGGCGGGCGGCGGCGCCGGGGCGCGCGGCGGCGTCAGAGACGTGGACTCGGGCACGACTTCAAAGATATGGCCGGGTCGCCCATGCGGTTCACCGACCCCTGGCTAGGCCCCACGGCTATGCGCTGATGTCGGTGTGCAGCCGGATCTGCCGGACGGGCTCGCCCATGTCCAGCGTCCGGGCCGTTCCGTCGGGCGCCCATCCGGCCGAGCCGAGGAACGTCCGCGTCACCTCGTCGTCCTCGAAGACCCATGAGATCAGGGTGGCGAAGCCGTCCTCGCGGAGGAGGTCCGCGGTCGCGGCGAGCAGCCGGCTGCCGTGCCCGGCGCGGGTGTGCAGCGGATCGACCAGCAGGGTGATCAGCTCGGCGGCGCCCGCCGGGTCGAGGTCGGCGTCCTCGGACGGACCGTGCGCGGCGAACCCCACGACCAGGTCGGACGCCACCGCCACCAGCAGCCGGTGCCGCGGGCTCGGCGGCGCAGTCGCCGCCTCCGCCCACTTGTCCCGCCACAGCTCGGCCGCGGCCTCCCCGGTCACCTGGTCGAGGACACCCGCCGGAAGCAGGTCGCGGTATCCGTGCCGCCAGGCCCGCACCTGGATCTCGGCGATGGCGCCCGCGTCCGCACGCCGTGCGGCCCGCACCCCCACGTCCGCCATGCCGCCCACGCCCTCTCTTCCCGGAACAACCGACACCCTAGAGCCCCCACGGCACCCGGCACGGCGGCGCCCCGGCCTTCGCGCCCCCGGACCGTGATCAGCCGCTCCGCCGCCTGGCGCGGTAGGCGCGGGTCTTGGTGCGGTTCCCGCAGACGCTCATCGAGCACCAGGAGCGGGACCGGTTCTTGGACGTGTCCAGGAAAGCCCAGCGGCAGGTGTCCTCCTGGCAGACCTTCAGGCGCGGCCACGTCCCGGCGGCGACCGAGTCCGTGATCGCGGCGGCGATGCGGGCCAGCCCGGCGGCGGCCGAGCCGGGCGGATCGAGCGGGACGAGCGCGGGGCGCGGGCCGGTGAGGGCGATCCGCAGCGGCAGGGCGGCGAGTGCGTCCTCCAGGTCGTCGGGGTAGTCCGCCCCTCGCGGGCCGTGGTGGGCGGACATGGCCTCGCGGAGCCCCTCGCGCAACGTGATCGCCGTGTGCAGATCGGCGTCGCCGGCCGGCGTTCCGCCCGGGACGAGCCCCTGTTCGGCCAGCCACCCGGCGAGCTCGGCGGGTGTCGCGATCTCATCGGTGCCGGGCTCGATGTTGAGCGTGTTGACGAAGTCCGTGAGCAGCAGCGCGGGGTCCCCGTCCGGGTGCGTCTCGGTCATGACCCCTCCTGCTCGTCCACTGGGCACTCTACCAAGGTACGACACCGGCATATAGGTTTTACTGGTTGCATCCTGACGACACCGGCGTTACGGTTTAGGTGGTGTCAACGAACGGGAGGACGTCATGAACGAGCTGCCGTACCTGGCGGCGCTCGCCACGCGCCATGTCTGGGCCGAGCGCGAGTACGCGCGGCTTCACGCGGACATCGCCGAGGCGCGGCTCATCGCCCGTGCACGGTCGGTGGAACGTGCGGCCGAGCGACGGGCCTGGGCCCTCGACCGGATCGGCGGACTGGCGCGCCGGCGGCGCCCCGAGCCTTACTGCGCCCGCGCAGCCGCACGATCGGCCCACGCCTTCCGGCCGGTAGGAGGCGTGCGATGACCCCGAAGGTGGGCAACATCGTCATCGACTGCGCGGACCTGGACGCCATGGCGGCCTTCTGGGGACGCCTGCTCGGCATGAAGACGACGGCGGCGAGCGACGACTGGCTCGACCTGGAGCCGCTCGGAGCCGGCGGGCCGATCCTGTCGTTCCAGCGCGTCCCCGAGGGGAAGAAGGGGAAGAACCGGATTCACCTGGACCTGGACGTGCCCGACGTCCACGCGGCCGGTGAGCGGGCGGAGAGCCTCGGCGCGACCCCGGCCGGCGGTCCCATGGGCGACCCGGAGTCGCCCTTCCGGGTGTGGCGCGATCCGGAGGGCAACGAGTTCTGCTTCGTCACCGCGTCATGACCGCAGGACGGCGGCGAGGCGGCGGACGCCCTCGGCCAGCTCCTGCTCCGAGGCCGCCCTCCCGTAGCTGATCCGCAGGTGCGGCGCGGGGGCCTCGGCGGGGAAGAACGGCCGCCCCGCGCTGACCAGGACGCCGGCGCGCAGGGCGGCCTCCGCGAGCGCGGTGTCGTCCACGCCGTCCGGCAGGCGGGCCCACAGGTGGAATCCGCCGGCCGGACGGTTCACGCGCAGCTCCGGCAGGTCGCGGGCGAGCGCGGTGAGGAGCGCGTCCCGGCGGGACCGCAGGGCGTCGCGGACGGCCCGCAGGTGCCTCGGCCAGCCGGGTGAGCTGACCAGTTCCAGCAGCGTCTCCTGCAACGGCCTGGCGGGGAAGAACTCCTCGACGAGCTGCGTCGCGCGGATCCGCTCGGCGACCGGCCCGCGGGCGATCACCGCGGCCACCCGCAGGCTCGGCGCGGTCGCCTTGGTCAGGGACGCGATGTGCACGACCCGTCCCTCGGCGTCCTGCGCGATCAGCGGCGGCGGAGGCGCGTCGACGCCGAGGTGCCGTGCGAAGTCGTCCTCGACCACGAACGCGCCCGCCGCCCGCGCAACGTCCAGCACCTGCTCGCGCCGCTCGGGGCTCAGCACCGTGCCGGTCGGGTTGTGGAAGGTGGGCTGGGTGTAGAGGACCCGCGCACCGCTCATCGCGAACGCCTCGGCGAGCAGGTCCGGGCGGACGCCGTCCGCGTCCACGGGAACCGGCATCGGGTGCAGCCGGCTCGCCCGCGCCACCGCGAGGACGCCCAGGTACGTCGGCGACTCGACCAGCACGGGCACGCCCGGCGGGAGCAGCGCCCGCAGGACGGTCGTCAGCGACTGCTGCCCGCCACTGGTGATCACCACGTCGGCGGGGGAGACGGCGCCGCCGACCGTGCGGGCGAACCAGGCGCGCAGCCCGGGCATCCCGCCGAGCGGCGGCATCTCCCACGCGTCCGGGCGCCGGGCGGCCCGCGCCGCCGCCGTCGCGAGCGCCCGCGCCGGCTGGAGCGCCGGGTGCAGGTAGCCGCCGCTGAGCACGGCGACGCCGTCCGGCGCCGGGGTGAGCAGCCACGACACCCCGGACGGGTCGACGGACCGGTCGCCGAGCGTCACCGCCTGCCAGCCGAAGTCGGCCGGTTCCCGGGCGGCGCCGGCGCGCTCCGCCGCGAACGCCCCGCTTCCCGGACGCGTCACGACGAGGCCCTCGGCGGCGAGCACGCCGAGCGCGCGCGACACCGTCACCGGGCTGACCCGGTGCCGCTCGACCAGCGCACGGCTGGACGGCAGCCGCTCGCCGGGGCCCATCCGGCGGACGTCCGCACGCAGGATGCCGGCCAGAGCCGCCACACTGCTATCGTGTTTCATGAAGAATGAGGATAGCGCTACTGATACCAGGGCGATAGCGCCTCCGACCCTCGGGCCCGGCCTGTGGCTCGCCGCGCTCGGCGTCCTGATCTTCTCGTTCACCCTCCCCGCGACGGTCATCGGGCTCGAAGGGCTCGACCCGTACCTGATCGGCGTCGGCCGTTCGGCGGCCGCGACCGTCCTCGCCGCCGTCGCACTGCTGTCGGTCCGGGCCCGCCCGCCGCGCCGCGGCCAGTGGCCGGGGTTCGCGGTCGTCGTGGCCGGGGTGATCTTCGGGTTCCCGGTCCTCAGCACGCTCGCGCTCGACCACGGCGCCTCGTCCGCCCACTCGGCCGTCGTCGTCGGGCTGCTGCCCGCCGCCACCGCCGTGTTCGGCGTGCTGCGCGCGGGGGAGCGCCCGTCCCGCGCGTTCTGGCTCGCGAGCGCGGCCGGCACGACCTGCGTGACCGGGTTCGCCCTGATCCGCGGCGCCGGCCACGTCACGGCCGCCGACCTGTTCCTGTTCGCCGCGCTGCTCGCCGCGGCGGCCGGCTACACCGAGGGCGGCCGCCTGGCCCGCGACATACCGGGCTGGCGGGTCATCTCCTGGGCCCTCGTGCTGGCCGCGCCCCTGACCGTGCCCGTCACCGGGTGGCTCCTCGCGACGACCCACCCCGTCTGGACGGGCCGTACCGCGCTCGGCTTCGGCTACGTCGCCGCCTTCTCCGCCTACCTCGGCTTCTTCGCCTGGTACGAGGGGCTCGCGCGGGCCGGGATCGCCCGCGCCAGCCAGGTCCAGCTCGCCCAGCCCGTGCTGACCCTGCTCTGGTCCGGCATCCTCCTCGCCGAACTGATCGACGCCACGACCGCGCTGGCGGCCGTCGCCGTGCTGGTCTGCGTGGCCCTCACCCAGCGCACCCGCGTCCGGCACACCTTGCGGGACATGACAGGGCCGCGCACGATGGAGGTGAAGACGTCACAACGAGGTGACTTCCAGGGGGTCGCGCATGGCCGACGAGCTGATCGTTCCTGAGGGCGGGTTCTGGCCCGCCCCGGAGGTCCCCCAGCCGAACATCTATCCGATGGAGTGGCGCGTCGAGACCGACAAGCTCGCCGCCATCTACCAGAGGTCCAAGCGCATGGTCTGGAACCCCGCCGACCTGCCCTGGGACGACCTGCGTCCCGAGGACTTCAGCCGGGAGCAGCGGCTCGGGATCATGTACTGGTTCGCGGTCCTGGCCAACTTCGACGCCTCCGGCCCCGCCGTGTTCGCCCGCGCGACCATCCACGCGTTCGAGCAGCACGAGGAGGACCCCGTCCGCAAGTGCTTCTTCTCGATCACGCGGGACGAGATGAACCACGAGGAGTGCTGCCAGCGCGCCATCGCCCGGATATGGCCCGGCGGGCCGCTCGACTGGCGGCCCGGGACCGACCTGGAGAAGGCCGCCCACAACAACATCGGCTGGCTGTACCACAACGGCGGCCGCTACTGGCAGGGCTACAACACCGCCGTCCGCAAGTACTCGCTCGCCGTCCTGTTCACCAGCTTCATGATGGGCGAGATGGCGGCGTCCACCCTGTTCCGCGGTATGGCCACCGGCACGCGGCATCCCGTCTTCGGCGAGATGTTCCAGAAGATCGGCCGGGACGAGTCGCGCCATCTGCAGATCTGCATGACCATCCTGGAGAACGAGTGGCCGGGCCTCACCGACGACGTCAAGGGCCAGATCACCAAGCAGCTCCGCGCCGGGTTCGTCTTCCTGTCGATGATCCTCTGGGAGCCGCCGGAGGGCTTCTGGGACCTGCCGCCCTACTTCCTCACCAACCACCGCGTCCTGATGGGCCACGCCCGCGACGCCGGCCTCGGCGTCCTGTCCTTCGAGGAGCAGGCCGAGAACTGGAAGGTCGCCATCGCCCGGGTGCGCGCCATCGTCGAACGCTGGGGCATCGAGTTCCCCGCCATCCCCGAACTCGACATCTCCGGCGTGGACGTGACCGGCATCGACCCCGAGGACATCATCCCCGTGTTCTGACACGCGCGGGCGTCAGTCTTTGACTATCTGGGCGAGGAGGGTGACGACCGCCACGCCCACGCCTATGGGGACGGCGAGGTCCGGGGCGGCGGCGGTCAGCGCGGCGGCGGCGACCGCCGCCAGGCCGATCACCAGCGCGCGGGTACTGATCAGGGGGCGCGGTTCGCGCCGGTCGGGCGGGACTCGCATGCCGGATCGACCTCCATCCGCGTGGACGGTAAGGACCGGGCGGCTCTCCCATCGAGACCACGGGCCGACACTGCCGAGCCGCCTCGTCATCAGAGAATTCCCCGGATGTCAACGGTCGCCGCGCACGGCGCGCGATCACGCCCCAACCATGATCATTTCATGGCCGGGGCGTGAAGCACGCGGTGCGCGGCGCGTCCGGTGCACCCGGACGATCCGCGATCATTGCGTGATGAGGCAAAAGGGGCGGGTTGGACGTGTTCTGCGCCGCACGGCGTGGGCGGCGGCGTACGTTCTCGGTCTCGCGGCGCTCGTGCCCGCCGGAGCGTGGGCGTGGTGGCAGCCCGAGCCGGAGGCGCGCGGCACCGAGGCGAACGCGCTCTGGGCCCGGCACCAGTGGGTGGGGGAGCCGCACGGCGACGCCGAGTACCGCGCACTCGGAAGTCTGCTTCAGGAGAACCGCATCACCGACGTGTTCTTCCACGCGGGACCGTTCGAGGCGGACGGGACGGTCCCCGAATCCAAGTACCGCTACGCGCGGCAACTCATCGCCGCCGTGCACAGGTACGCGCCGGGCGTCCGAGCGCAGGCGTATCTGGGCCAGATCCGGGTGGTGGACGGCAAAGGGATCATCGATCTCGACGATCCGGCCGTCCGGGCACGAGTCCTCAAAACGGACGAGGCGTTCCTCGATCTCGGGTTCGACGGCATCCACTACGACTTCGAACCCATCTACCCGGACGACCACGCCTTCCTCGCCCTCATGGACCGGACCCGTCAGCTGACCCGATCCAGAGGCAGGCTGCTGTCGGTCGCGCTGGAGCAGCCGACGCTCCTGGACGCCGTCCAGCCTTTCTACAAGGCGCTCATCCCGCGCGCCGGGACGATCCACTACCCGCCGCGGCCCACCGAGAAGTTCCTGCGCGCCGTCGCCGACCGGGCCGACCAGGTGGCGATCATGACGTACGACGTCTCGCTGCCGACCCGCTCCCTCGGCGGATGGCACTTCGCCCGGCACACCCGCACGACGCTGGAGCTCATCGGCGACCGCACGACCGTCTTCATGGGCGTCCCCACCTACCGGCCCCTCATGGACTGGGCGGAGGACCTGCCCGTCGCGCTCCGTGGCGTCCGGCGCGGGATCGATGACCTGAAGCGGCCGCCGAAGCGCCCGTACGGCGTCGGCGTCTACGCGGACTGGACCACCGATCCGGCCGAATGGGCCCGATACCGCACCGCCTGGCCGCCCCGGACGACGGAAAGTCCCGTCGGCTGAAGAACTCGCCCCGTCACGTTCCGAATCCCGGTATGCCCAGGTAAAAAGGGGTGGATACCCGCGCATGCGCGGGGGTAAGGGTCGGTGCGGAAGGTCAAGGTTCGACAGGCGGATGGCAAAGGAAGTGGGGACGAGGCCGATGGGCACTCAGCAGTCCGCGCGGAACGACGCCGACCGGATCAGCCGGCTGTCAGCCGAGTTCGCCGGCTGGCGGATAGGACGGGGCGGCTCCGGCCACTGGTGGGCCGTCCGCGGGAACGATCTCGTGCGCACCCCCGACGTCGAGGAGCTCCGTGTCCGCCTGCATGAGATGACCGCGGGGTCACGTTATCCAACCGAGTCCGGGAAGTGGCCGGACTGACCCCGTAACGCGGCATTTGCGTGCCACGATGTGGGGTGTGGGAGCCGCCGCCACGCGTACCCCCGAGCGTGTGGCGGCGGCTTCCTCCCGTTTTCGGATAGGTCGGCTTCGACCTGCGGGTCCAAGTCGATCGGCCGGAACGGTACCGTTCGTTGCATGGCACCCAGCACAACGACTGACGCCCCGTTCGGGCGGATGCTGACCGCCATGGTCACTCCGTTCCTCCCGGACGGCGGCGTCGACTACGAAGGCGCCGCGCGCCTCGCGACCCACCTGGTCGACGAGCGGCGCCACGACGGTCTCGTCGTCAACGGGACCACGGGCGAGTCGCCCACGACGAGCGACGACGAGAAGAGCACGCTTCTGCGCGCGGTCATCGAGGCGGTCGGCGACCGCGCGGTGATCGTCGCCGGTGCCGGGACGAACCACACCGAGCACAGCCTGAAACTCGCGCGGCAGGCCGAGGCCGCCGGCGCGCACGGCCTGCTCGTGGTCACGCCGTACTACAACAAGCCGCCGCAGGAGGGCCTCGTCCGCCATTTCACGGCGGTGGCCGACGCGACGGCGCTGCCCAACATGCTGTACGACATCCCGGGACGCGCCGGGGTGCCGATCCAGAACGACACGCTCGTGCAACTCGCCGACCATCCGCGCATCGTCGCCGTCAAGGACGCCAAGGGCGACCTGTTCGGCGCGTCCAGGGTCATGGCCGAGACCGACCTCGTCTGGTACTCCGGCGACGACAACCTCAACCTGCCCTGGCTGTCGGTCGGCGCGGCGGGGTTCGTCAGCGTGGTCGGCCATGTGGTGGGCGCCGAGCTTCATGAGATGATCGACGTATACCGCGCCGGTGAGCACGGGCGGGCGCTGGAGATCCACCGGCGGCTGCTGCCCGTGGTCACCGCCATCATGACCCGTACGCAGGGCGCCATCGCCGTCAAGGCAGCGCTGAACCTGCTCGGCCTCCCCGGAGGCGGCCCGCTCCGCGCGCCGCTCGTGGAGGCCTCGCCGGAGTTCGCGGCGCGCCTGCGAGAAGACCTCACGATAGGGGGAGTCAAAGTGCCGGAGGTTGTCATCCCGGAGGTCGCCCGGTGAGTCATCCTCACCCGGAGCTCTCGGACCCGCCCGCCCCGCCCGAGGGCGGTCTGCGCATCGTCGCGCTCGGCGGGCTCGGGGAGATCGGCCGCAACATGACGGTGTTCGAGTACGGCGGCCGCCTGCTCGTCGTCGACTGCGGCGTGCTGTTCCCCGAGACCGAGCAGCCCGGAGTCGACCTGATCCTGCCCGACTTCGAGTACATCAGGGACCGCCTGGACGACATCGAGGCCGTCGTCCTCACGCACGGCCACGAGGACCACATCGGCGCCGTCCCTTACCTGCTGCGCGAGCGCCGCGACATCCCCCTGGTCGGGTCGCGGCTCACGCTGGCGCTGTTGGAGGCCAAGCTCACCGAGCACCGCATCAGACCGGTGACCGACGTGGTCGCGGAGGGCGAGCGGCGGAGCTTCGGGCCGTTCGACTGCGACTTCCTCGCCGTCAACCACTCGATCCCGGACGCGCTGGCCGTCGCCGTCCGCACGCCGGCGGGCCTCGTCCTGCACACCGGCGACTTCAAGATGGACCAGCTCCCGCTGGACGGCCGCCTCACCGACCTGCCCGGGTTCGCCCGGCTCGGCGCCGACGGCATCGACCTGCTGATGGCCGACTCGACCAACGCCGAGGTTCCCGGCTTCGTCACCAGCGAGCGCAACATCGGCCCGGTCGTCGACGAGGTGTTCCGCACCGCGCAGGAGCGGCTGATCGTCGCCTGCTTCGCCTCGCACATCCACCGCGTCCAGCAGGTCCTGGACGCCGCCGTCGGCAACGGCCGCAAGGTCTGCTTCGTCGGACGGTCGATGGTCCGCAACATGGGCGTCGCACGCGAACTCGGGTACCTGGACGTCCCCGAGGACGTCATGGTCGACCAGAAGGTGATCGACGACATCCCCGGCGACCGGCTCGTGCTGGTGTGCACCGGTTCGCAGGGCGAGCCGATGTCGGCGCTGTCGCGGATGGCGAACCGCGACCACTCGATCCGCATCACCGACCGCGACACCGTGATGCTGGCGTCGTCGCTGATCCCCGGCAACGAGAACGCGGTCAACCGCGTCATCAACGGGCTCACCCGGTGGGGCGCCCGCATCGTCCACAAGGGCAACGCACTCGTGCACGTGTCCGGGCACGCGTCCGCCGGTGAGCTGCTCTACGTGCTCAACGTGACGAAGCCGGCGAACTTCATGCCGATCCACGGGGAATGGCGGCACCTGCGCGCGCACGCGAAGCTCGCCGCGCTCACGGGCGTCCCCGACGAGGGCATCGTCATCGCCGAGGACGGCGTCGTCGTCGACCTCGTGGACGGGCGCGCGAAGATCGTCGGCGCCGTCCCCGCCGGGTACGTGTACGTGGACGGCCTGTCGGTCGGCGAGGTCACCGAGACCTCGCTGAAGGACCGGCGCATCCTCGGCGAGGAGGGGTTCGTCTCCATCGTCGTCGGCATCGACTCCACGTCCGGCAAGCTCGTCGCCGGGCCCGAGGTGCACGCCCGCGGCGCCGGCATCGTCAACGAGGACTTCGACGAGATCATCGCGCGGATCGAGGCCGTGCTGCGGGACGCGGCCGGCGACGGCGTGAACGACCTGCACCAGCTCGGCCAGCTCATCCGGCGCACGGTCGGCAAGTGGGTGAGCGACAACTACCGCCGCCGCCCGATGATCGTCCCGGTGGTCGTCGAGGTCTGACGCCCGGTCCGGACGGCCGCGGGGGCGCCCCGCGGCCGTCCGTCGTCCAACACGCCGTTCGCCATACCCGGAACCGAAGTGGTCCTTGGTTACTCTCATAATCATGGCCACACGTGCGTCTGGGGGTGCGAAGACCTCCTCGCGTGCGGGGGGCACGGCGGCACGCAAGTCCGCAGGTTCGTCCCCCCGGAAGCGACCGAGCGGCACCTCCAAGGGGGGCCGCGGCTCGGGCCGTGGGCGCCCCCCGCAGAAGCCCGACCCGATCTCCCAGGCGGTCCTCGGGTTCTTCAAGCTCCTGTTCAAGCTGTATCTGCTCGCCGCGGTCGCGGTCGGGTCCGTCTTCCGCGCCTACGGGCACGGCGCCCGCAACCTCGACCCCGAGCACCGGCGCGACGGGCTCGGGCTGGCGCTGCTCGGCTCCTCCATCGTGCTGGCCTCCGTGACCTGGTTCCGGCCGGACGGCGTCGTCACCATCGCGCTGGAGAAGGTCGTGCGCGGCGGCCTCGGCATCATGGCGATGGTGCTGCCCGTGCTGCTGGCCCTGCTGGCGTGGCGGACGCTGCGCCACCCCGAGGACCACGAGGACACCGGGCGCGTCGTCATCGGCATCACCGCGCTCGGCGTCGGCGTGCTCGGCATCCTGCACATCGCCGCCGGCGTCCCGTCCCCCGCGAAGGACATGGACGGCGTCCGCGAGTCGGGCGGCCTTGTCGGATGGCTGGTGTCGGCCCCGCTGGACGCGGCGCTGAGCGGGTGGGTGGCGGTCCCGCTGCTGCTGCTCCTGTCCGGCTTCGGGTTGCTGGTGGTGACCGCGACGCCGATCGCGAAGGTGCCCGAGCGGGTCACCGACCTGTGGGCGATGGCGACGCTGCAGGGCCGCCCGGAACGCCCGTCCGCCGACGCGGCCGAGGGCGAGGACGCGCCGAAGAAGCGGCGCCGCAAGAAGAAGCCCGAGGACGACGGCGAGCTGGAGGTCGGCGAGCACTCCAGGCCGTACGACACGCCCCTGCTGGAGGACGAGCCGAAGAAGGCCGACCGGCCGAAGCGCGACCTCGCCGACGAGCTGTTCGAGCCCGACCCGTTCGGGGTGGACGTCCCGCCGCCCGCGCCGCCCGCCGACGACGAGCCGATGGACGTGCACGTGGCCGGCGAGTCCATGACCGAGCCGCCGGCGCCGCCGGAGGTGCCCGACCCGACCCCGGCGCCGCGCCGCTCCGAGCAGCTGCCGCTGTCGTCGTCCGGCGAGATCTACGCCCTGCCGGACCCGTCGGCGCTGCGTCCCGGCAGCGTCTCCAAGCCGCGCACGAAGGCCAACGACACGGTGGTGAACGCGCTCACCGGCGTGCTGGAGCAGTTCGACATCGACGCGCAGGTCACCGGGTTCACCCGCGGCCCGACGATCACCCGGTACGAGATCGAGCTCGGCCCGGCGGTGAAGGTCGAGAAGGTCACCGCGCTGACGAAGAACATCGCCTACGCGGTGAAGAGCGCGGACGTGCGCATCATCTCCCCGATCCCCGGCAAGTCCGCGATCGGCGTGGAGATCCCGAACACCGACAAGGACATCGTCAGCCTCGGCGACGTGCTCCGCTCGCCCGCCGCGACGAACGAGCACCACCCGATGGTCGTCGGGCTCGGCAAGGACGTCGAGGGGCGCACGGTCGTGGCGAACCTCGCGAAGATGCCGCACATCCTCATCGCCGGCGCCACCGGCGCGGGCAAGTCGACGTGCATCAACGGGCTCATCACCTCGGTCCTGATGCGCGCGACGCCGGACGAGGTACGGATGATCCTCGTCGACCCCAAGCGGGTCGAGCTGACGATGTACCAGGGCATCCCGCACCTCATCACGCCGATCATCACCAACCCGAAGAAGGCCGCGGAGGCCCTCGACTGGGTCGTCGGCGAGATGGACCGCCGCTACGACGACCTGGCCGCGTCCGGGTTCCGGCACATCGACGACTTCAACAAGGCGGTGAAGGCGGGCAAGCTCAAGCCGCCGCCCGGAAGCGAACGCGTCTACACGCCGTACCCGTACATGCTCGTCATCGTGGACGAGCTGGCCGACCTGATGATGGTCGCGCCGCGCGACGTGGAGGACTCCGTCGTCCGCATCACCCAGCTCGCGCGCGCCGCCGGGATCCACCTCGTGCTCGCGACGCAGCGTCCGTCGGTGGACGTCGTGACCGGGCTCATCAAGGCGAACGTGCCGTCCCGGCTGGCGTTCGCGACGTCGTCGCTGGCCGACAGCCGCGTCATCCTCGACCAGCCGGGCGCGGAGAAGCTCGTCGGGCAGGGCGACGCGCTGTTCCTGCCGATGGGCGCGAGCAAGCCCATGCGCATCCAGAACGCCTACGTCGCGGAGAAGGAGATCCACGGGGTCGTCGACCACTGCAAGGCGCAGATGGAGGCGAACTACCGGGAGGACGTCGCAGCGTCCGGCGCGCCGAAGAAGGAGATCGACGAGGAGATCGGCGACGACATGGACCTGCTCGTCCAGGCGATCGAGCTGGTCGTGTCCACCCAGTTCGGGTCGACGTCGATGCTGCAGCGCAAGCTCCGGGTCGGGTTCGCCAAGGCCGGCCGGCTGATGGACCTGATGGAGAGCCGCGACATCGTGGGGCCGAGCGAGGGCTCCAAGGCGCGGGACGTGCTGACCAAACCCGACGATCTCCCCGGGGTGCTCGCGGAGCTGCGCGGCGGCGGCTGAGCCCGGGCCGCGGGGCATTGCGGAATGATGCGAAATCTTGCCCTGTTTCGAACGTGTTGGCTGTCGCCCAGTGGGCATTGCCGTTCCTAGACTGGTGTCGCAGTCAAGCGGAATCGGCCACGAGCTCCTCAGAGGAGGCCCGGCGTGAGCATCGGTGAGACCTTGGCGGAGGAGCGTCAGCGGGCCGGTCTCTCGGTGACACAGGTGAGTCTCCAAACGCGGATACGCGAGACCGTCATCCGCGGCATGGAGGCCGACGACTTCTCGACGTGCGGCGGCAACTTCTACGCCCGCGGCCACATCCGCAGCATCTCGCGGGTCATCGGCATCGATCCGGAACCGCTCGTCGCCGAGTTCGACGCGGCGCACGGCGGCGCCCCGCAGCCCGTCTCGGCGCTGTCGGCGTTCGAGCCGGAGCAGCCCGTCGCGTTCCGCGAGCGCCGGTCGCCGAACTGGAGCGCCGCGATGGCGCTCGCCCTCGCCCTCGTGGTGATCTACGGGGTCGTCCAGGTGGTCGGGCACGGCGGCGGCGGCGAGCGGCGCACCGCGCAGCAGGTCGCCGGGACGCCCGCGGGGCCGGCCCCCGCGCCCACCACGTCCGCGCCTGCGCAGCCGAACAGCCCGGTCGCGGAGGCGCCCCGCACCAAGGTCGAGGTGCAGGTCGAGGCGAAGCGGGCGACGTGGCTGAACGTCCGCGGGGACAAGGGCAAGACGCTGTTCAGCGGCATGCTCCGCGAGGGCGACCAGAAGAGCTTCACCGCCAAGAAGAAGGTCCGGATGGTGATCGGCGTGGGCGGGAGCGTCGACCTGACCGTCAACGGCAAGGCCCTGGGGTCGCCCGGCAAGGGCAAGGGCGTGCAGCGGCTGAGCTTCGACCGCAACGACCCCGAATCCGCCTAAGCGGGAGGTCGTCCCGCGGTGTGACGCGCCTGAGCGGGGGTGTGGGCCCCGCTGGTCTCTTGTGGCGGCGCGGGCCATTACCTTAGGGGCATGTCCACTCGCCGCAAGGTCTCGCTCATCACGCTCGGCTGCGCCCGCAACGAGGTCGATTCCGAGGAGCTCGCCGCGCGCATCGAGGACGCGGGCTGGGACCTGGCGGACGGCGCGGACGGCGCCGACGTGGTGGTCGTCAACACCTGCGGGTTCATCGAGGCCGCCAAGAAGGACTCCATCGACACGCTGCTGGCCGCGCACGACTCCGGGGCCAAGGTCGTGGCGGCCGGCTGCATGGCCGAGCGGTACGGCAAGGAGCTGGCGGAGGCGCTGCCGGAGGCGGACGCGGTGATCGGCTTCGACGACTACACCGCGATCGGCGACCGGCTCGACGACGTCATGGCGGGACGCGGGCACGCCGCGCACGCCCCGCGTGACCGCCGCACCCTCCTGCCGATCAGCCCGGTCGAGCGGCACTCCTCCCGGGCGGCGATCCCGGGGCACGGCGGGCAGGACGACCTGCCGGACGGGGTGGCCCCGGCGTCCGGTCCGCGGGTGCTGCGGCGGCGTCTCGGCGGCGGCCCGGTCGCTCCGCTGAAGCTGGCGTCCGGCTGCGACCGGCGCTGCACGTTCTGCGCGATCCCGGCGTTCCGCGGCGCGTACGTGTCGCGTCCGCCGGCGGAGGTGCTGGAGGAGGCGCGCTGGCTGGCCGGGCACGGCGTCCGGGAGCTGGTCCTCGTCAGCGAGAACTCCACGTCCTACGGCAAGGACCTCGGAGACCTCCGCGCGCTGGAGAAGCTGCTGCCGGACCTCGCCGCGGTGGACGGCGTCGAGCGCGTCCGGGTGAGCTACCTGCAGCCCGCGGAGACGCGGCCGGGGCTCATCGAGGCGATCTGCGGCACCCCGGGCGTCGCGCCGTACTTCGACATGTCGTTCCAGCACGCGAGCGGCCGGGTGCTGCGCTCGATGCGCCGGTTCGGGGACCGGGAGCGGTTCCTCGGGCTGCTGGACCAGATCCGCGCGCTGGCGCCGGAGGCCGGCGTGCGCTCGAACTTCATCATCGGCTTCCCCGGCGAGAGCGAGGACGACTTCGAGGAACTCGCGGAGTTCCTGTCGGCGGCGCGGCTCGACGCGGTCGGCGTGTTCGGCTACTCCGACGAGGACGGCACCGAGGCCGCGAACCTGGACGGCAAGCTCGACCCCGCCGAGGTCGCCGCCCGGGTGGAGGAGCTGTCCGGCCTCGCCGAGGAGCTGACCGCGCAGCGCGCCGAGGACCGGGTCGGGTCGCCGGTCCGCGTCCTGCTGGAGGACAAGGCGGAGGACGGCGGCTTCGAGGGCCGCGCCGAGCACCAGGCGCCCGAGGTGGACGGGACGGTCCTGGTCCGCGGCGAGGGCCTCGCCCTCGGCGACATCGTCGCGGCCCGGGTCGTGGGCAGCGACGGGGTGGACCTCGTCGCGGACGTGTCATGATCGCGGGCACCCCGGATCCGGTCGCGGGCTCCCAGGACCCGCCGCCGGCCGGTGTCTGGAACGTCGCCAACGCCCTGACGCTCGCCCGGATCGCGCTGGTGCCCGTCTTCGTCTGGCTGTTCTTCAAGGACGGCGACGGATGGCGGCTCGCCGCGTTCGCGGTGTTCGCGGTCGCCTCGATCACCGACAAGATCGACGGCGACATCGCCCGGGCCCGCGGCCTGGTCACCGACTTCGGCAAGATCGCCGACCCGATCGCGGACAAGGCGCTCACCGGCGCCGCGCTGGTCAGCCTGTCGGTGATGGGGGAGCTGTGGTGGTGGGTGACCATCGTCATCATGGTCCGCGAGATCGGCATCACGGTGATGCGGTTCGTCGTCATCCGGCGCGGCGTGATCCCGGCCAGCAAGGGCGGCAAGCTGAAGACGATGCTGCAGGTCTTCGCGATCGGCTTCTACATCCTGCCCGGCCCGCTGGACTACCTGCGCTGGGCCACGATGGGCGCCGCCCTCGTCGTCACGGTCGTCACCGGCGTCGACTACGTCGTCCAGGCATGGCGGATGCGCCGCAAGCCCGCCGCCTCCTGAGGGCGCTCAGAGGCCGAGCAGCGCGGGGGTCTCGGCCAGGGCGCGCCAGTGGCTTCCCGGGTCGGGGACGAGCCGCCGCTCCTTCAGGTCGAGCAGGCCGCCGAGGCTGGTGATCTCGGCTGCCAGAGCGCCGTCCGTGCGCCGCAGTTCCTGCCTCATCCGGAACGTCTTGCCCTCACCCCAGTCGAACGCGCACGTGATGTCGACGTCGTCGCCCGCATGCAGCTCGCGGTGGTAGCGGATGGTGTTCTCCAGCGTGACCGGTCCGACGCCGGTCGCGATGAGCTCGTCGACGGAGATGCCCGCGGCGCGCAGGCACTCCCAGCGGGCGTGGTCGCCGTACTGGTGGTAGACGGCGCCGTTGAGGTGGCCCTGGGTGTCCAGTTCGTAGGCGCGGACGGTGACCCGCACGGTGAACGGCGGCGTCATGTTCCCTCCTCCTCGTCGTATCCCGCGAGCCACTCGTGGGACTTCGCGGTCAGGTAGCGCAGGCCGTCGTCGCCGATCTCGACCCAGTCGCCGCGCGTCCAGCCGCCGGTCGTCTGCGGCGCGAAGCCATGCCTCTTGAACAGTGCGGACGCCTCGTCCTTGCGGAGGCCCCTGCGCCCCCAGTCGCGGATGACGCGTGCGGTGCGTTCGGGTTCCCCGGCCTCGTCCGGGCCGTCGAGGGCGGCGGCGAGCTCCTCCAGGCCGCGTGCGATGAGCCGCAGGCCGGCTTGCAGCCGGGCGCGGTCGATCGGTTCCTCCACGTTCGCAATCGTATATCGATCGTTAGCCATCGCAAAGCGATGTGAGGGCGCTCAGCTTCTCGCCCACGCGCAGAGCGCCCAGCGTGCGGGGGATGCCGAGGCGGCCGAACATGATCTCGCGGCTTCCGGCGAAACGTTCCGTGCGGTAGCGGGCGAGGGCGCGGAGCGGCTCCGGTGCGCGCCGGGCGGTGTCCTGGTCGGTGTTGATGATGACGCAGCGGCCGCAGGGCCTGATGAGCTCGATCTCCGCGTGGTCGCCGCGCAGCAGGGTGACGGCGTCCTCGCCGTAAGGGCCGAGTCCGCGCAGGACGATGTTGGGCCGGAACCGGGCCATCGGCAGCCGGGCCTCCACCCGCCGGTTCAGGTCGTCCAGTGACTCGGCGGACAGCACCGAGACGGGGTAGCCGTCGGCATAGGTCAGCGTCCCGCCGCCGAGCATGGTGGGACGCGTCCCGGTGAAGCGGACGAGGCGGCAGGAAAGTCCCAGGGTGGTGGAGAACCATTCGGCCACCTCGTCGCCCTGGTCGATGCCCTGGCAGGGGCGTTTGTGCACGGTCACGTCCAGGGCCGGGCCGTCCACCGCCTCGCACACCAGGGGCGAGGGCGCGAGCGGTGTGCGGACGGTCAGCTTCACGCCGTCGTAGTAGGGACGCAGCAGGGCGAGCTCGGGGACCTCCCGCTGTGACAGGTGGCGGCCCTCCGGGCGGACGAGCATGAACGCCCGGTCGTGGCGCAGCCCGTTCGGGGTCAGTTCGGCCTCGGTGACCGGGACGGCTCCGGCGCTTTTGATCGGGAAGACGTTCAGCTCCGCTATGACGGCGATCATGCGACGGACGTTACGGAGAGGTCCGCCAGGTCACCAGGGAAACGGGCGATACTTGACACCGATTCGTCACTTTGGAGGCCGGACCGGATGACCGCACAGGACTTCACCTACGCCGAGGTGGGCGCGACGCGGGAGGCGGAGCGGCCGGACGGTTACCGGCATCTGCGCCACCGCGTGCTCGTCGGGCGGGGGGACGCGGCGTACCGGAACGCGGCGGACGCGGTCATGGAGTTCTGGATGCACCGGGCGCTTCCCGTCCGGGTGGAGACGTCGGCTCCGCGCGCCGCGCCCGGCGTCAGCGTCGTGATCGGGCTGGGCGCCGGGCCGCTGCGCCTGAACGCGCCCTGCAGGATCGTGTGGACCCGCGAGGAGGAGCGCTACACCGGGTGGGCGTACGGGACGCTTCCGGGCCATCCGCAGTCGGGCGAGGAGTCGTTCGTCGTGCATCTGGACGACGAGGACGACGTGTGGCTGACGGTCACCGCGTTCAGCCGGCCGGCGACGGCCGCGGCGAGGGCGGCGGGCCCGCTCGGGCCGGTGTTCCAGCGCGCCTACGCCCGCCGCTGCGGCGCGGTGCTGCGCCGGCTGGCGCGCCCCTGAACCCCGGGCGGACCGCGGAACCACGCCCACCCCGGTCGTGGTCCCGCGGCCCGGTTTTCGCGGGTGCTGCGTGATCGATTATCCCTCTCGCCGTCCACTCGGACGAATCGGCGGAATGAGTTTTGACTCACACGGTGACCTGGGCTTCTGATCATTGTCGAATTCGCATAAGGCAATGACATGGGGTAATGGAAAGCGCGGCGGATCCCGATCCGCGCCGTCCTCAATCGGTCGCCACTCCCGGTGAACCGGCCTTCCGGCGGGTCGGTCGCCGGCCCGCGCCGGTAGATTCGAGTCCCTTGCGAAGTGGGGAGATGGGGGCGCGATGCGGGTCGAACTGCTCACCGTCGGGGACGAGCTGCTCCTCGGCGACACGATCAACGGCAACGCGGCGTGGCTCGGCCGCAGGCTCGCCGACCACGGCGTCGACGTCACCCGCAGTGTCGTCGTCGGCGACGAGCTCGACGTGATCGTCGCGGCGGTGGCGTCCGCGCTCGACCGGGCCGACGCGGTCATCACGACCGGCGGGCTCGGCCCCACCTACGACGACGTGACGCGGGACGCGCTCGCCAAGGCGGCGGGCGTCGCCCTCGTCCGGGACGCGGCGCTGGAGCGGCGGCTGCGCGAGCGGGTCGCGAGGGCCGGCCGTGAGCTGCAGCCGATGGCGCTGCGCATGGCGGACGTCCCGGAGGGCGCGCGGGTGCTGGCCAACTCGGCGGGCTCGGCGCCGGGTCTGCGCGTCGAACTGCCCGGCGGGACCGCCTACGCGCTGCCCGGCGTCCCGTTCGAGATGCGCACGATCATGGACGAGGTCGTGCTGCCGGAGCTGGCGCGGATCGCCGGGCTGCCCGCGGTGGCGCGCCGCACGCTGCGCACCGCGCGGCTGTGGGAGTCGGTCATCGCGACGCGGCTCGCCGAGGTCGAGGCGATGGACGGGGTGAAGCTCGCCTACCTGCCCGACCCGGCCGAGGTGAAGGTGCGCATCACGGTGGCCGGCGGGAACGCCGCCGCACGCCTGGCGGACGTGGAGGCGCGCGTCCGGGAGCTGCTGGGCCCGGCCGTCTACGGCGTCGAGGACGAGTCGCTGGCCCTCGTGCTGCACCGGCTGCTGGCCGACCGCGGCGAGACCGTCGCCACCGCGGAGTCGCTGACGGGCGGGCTCATCGGCGCGGAGCTGACCGGGGCGCCCGGCTCGTCCGTCACCTACGCGGGCGGCATGGTGACCTACGCCACGGAGGTGAAGGGGCGGCTGCTGGGCGTCCCGGACGATCTGCTCGCCGAGCACGGCGCGGTGCACCCGGACGTGGCCGCCGCGATGGCCGCGGGCGTCCGCGACGCTCTCGGCACGACGTACGGGCTCGCCGTGACGGGTGTCGCCGGCCCTGACGGCCAGGACGGGCACCCCGTCGGAACGATCTATATCGGCCTGGCCGGTCCCGGGAACTCGCACACCGTGGTCGGCCCGAAACTCCCCGTGCCGGGGACGGGTCCGGAGGTCCGCGCCGTGATCCGGCGGATGACCGTCGTCCATGCCCTTGAGCTGCTGAGACGTCGCCTTCTGGGGCTTGACGTGGCGGACGGCGACGGGGAGGCTCAGGCAGATCGGGAAGATCGGGGCTGATTACAGCGTTACGTTCCGAGCGAACACGAAATCAACGGTCTGCCATGGTCACCGTCAAGGCGGGTACGGTGGAACCGGCAGATGGTCCGAACTGAGGGAGGGAGCGAGACGATGGTCCTGCTTCGCCAGCTGCTCGGTGACGTACTGCGGCAGCTGCGGCTGCGCCAGGGACGCACCCTCCGTGAGGTGTCCGCGGCCGCGCGGGTGTCACTCGGCTACCTCTCCGAGGTCGAGCGGGGGCAGAAAGAGGCATCTTCGGAATTGCTGTCCTCTATCTGCAAGGCCCTGGGCGTCCCGCTGTCGCACGTGCTGAGGGAAGTAGCGGATCAGCTGGCCCTCGCCGAGCTGCAGCACGAGCCCGTCATGGCGGGCGCGCCCGAGCACGAGCGGATCTCCACCGAGAGCATTCCGGAGACCCCAGAGGAGATCACCGGCGAGCTCCGCGCCGACATGGTCGCGGCCTGACCCGTCACCGGACGGGCAGGGCCGCACGGGCCGGGTTCATGCGCGACCCGGGGCCGCGGGTGTGCGCGGCCTCACGCATGGGCTCGGCATTTCCGGGGACCCTTACGTGTTGTGACGGATGACCGTAACGACGCGGAAGGAGCCCGATCATGGCGGCGATCAAGAGCCCGCTCGGTGATGCTGCCCTGAAGGCCACGGGGGACGCCTTGCAGGGCGCTCTCGTCGACCTCATCGATCTTTCACTCGTGGCCAAGCAGGCGCACTGGAATCTGACCGGACGCAACTTCAAGGTCGTCCACGAGCACCTTGACGAGATCGTCGCCCTCGCCCGCGCGGGGCAGGACGATGTCGCCGAGCGCGCCGTGGCGATCGGGGTGAACCCTGACGGCCGTGTCCGCACGGTCGCCGACCGCAGCACGGTTCCGCAGCCGGAGGCCGGCTACCTCGCCGACGACAAGGTCGTCGCGGCGATCACCGACACCCTGGCGCAGATCATCGGCCGGTTCCGCGAGCGTGTCGCGGCGACCGACGAGCCGGACCCGGTCACCCAGGACCTGCTCATCGGCATCACCCGCGAACTGGAGAAGCAGCACTGGATGTTCCAGGCGCAGACCTGACCCGCGCGACCGGGCCGCGCCACCGGCCCCGAGCGCGATAGATGCCCCGGCCCCCGCCCTTCCGGCGGGGGCCGGGGCATTTCCGGGTTCAGATGCGAACCCGCCGCGGAATGTGGTGATCTTTGGGGATGCGTCGCCTCCGCACGGCCGTGGCACTCGGCACCGCGCTGCTCGCCCTCGCCGCCTGCGGCACCGGCGGAGACGGCGCCGGGCGCGAGTGCACCCTGATCGGCTCCATGCCGGGCCTGAGCGTGGTCGTCCCGGCCCCGGAAGGGGCGCGCGTCGCGTCCGCGCACCTGCGGGTGTGCTGGGGCGGGACATGCCAGGAGCCGAAGCTGGAGCTGAGGCCGACCTCGAAGACGGTCTCCACCGGCTGCGACGGCGACGAACCGGACGACGCCTGCGGGGCGTCCGCCTCCCCCGACGGCGGCATGCGCGGTTTCGCGCACGTCGAGGGCCTGCCGAAGACGTCGGTGAAGGTCACGCTCACGCTGCGCGACGCCCAGGGCCGGACGTATCTCGGCAAACGCGTCGACGTCACCCCCAAGGCCACGTTCCCGAACGGCCCGCACTGCGGCGAAGGCGAACCGCAGGCCGTCCTGACCGTCGCGAACGGCCAGATCACCCCACGCTGATCAAGCGCGCAGATGTTCCAGGACGGCCCCCGCGAACTCGACGGCAAGCGCATCGCTCCGGCTCGCCTGGCGGCTCGCTGCGCGATCAGTTTCTCGCAAGCTCGAAACTGCCTTCGGACGCGATCGCGATGGCCCAGGTTGGTGCGTGGCTGATGTATCGGCTGATGCGCTCGCGGCCGTGTCCACGGCTTCGGGGCGGACGAGGCCCGCTATCTGGGCGCAGGCTGGTGGTTCGCACCCAATGCGCGCTCCGCTCTCCAGCCGGGGACGCCGGCGGGCGCCGACCGGTCAGGCTCCGGCGGGTGGTGTGGGGGTCGTCTCCCCACGGGCGGGTTGGCAGTGGGGGCACCAGTAGGTGGTGCGCTCTCCGGCTTGGGACGCCTGGCCTGCTCGCTCAATCCGGCTGCCGCAGCGGCGGCAGGGGCGGCCTGCTCGTCCGTACACCCAGTGCTCCCGGCCGCGCCCCGGCTCGCCGGTGGTGATGTGGCCGTGCCTCGCCTTGTTGGCGTCCAGGAGCCGATGAGAGAGCTCCACGAGTCCGCGCAGGTCGGGGATGTCCCGGACAGGGGTCCACGGGTTCACGCCCCGCAGGAAGAGAACCTCGGCCTTGTAGACGTTGCCGATGCCCGCGAGCCGCGTCTGGTCGAGCAGTGCCTCGCCGATCGCCCGCCCCGGCTCATCGCCCAGCCGCGCGACGGCCTCGGCGGCCAGTTCGCCGCCCCACGACGGGGACAGCAGATCGGGTCCGAGATGCCCGACGGCCTTCTCCTCCTCGGCGGTGCGCAACAGCTCGACCAGGGCGAGCGAATGACCGACCGCCTGCCACTCCGCGTTGGCCAGGACGAGCCGCACCCGATGGTCGCGAGGCGACGGCCCCGCCCGGCCGACCTGCCAGCGCCCTTCCATCAGGAGATGCGTGTGGATGGTCAGGCCGCCCTCGACGCGCACGAGGAGATGCTTGCCGCGCGACACCACGTCCAGGACGGTCCGCCCTCGAAGGTCGGTGGTGGCGAGCCGCGGGACGCGGAAGTCGGAACGCGTCAGCGTCCGCCCCGCGAGCGCCTCACGAAGGCGCCGCGCGGTCAGCCAGACGACATCCCCTTCCGGCATGAGGCTCTGTCTCCTCCGGGGGCGGCACCCGCACGCCGGGGGCGACCGCCCGAAAGGCTCAGATGAACGAGGGGCTCTCCCACGCGGACGGGTCCTCGGTCAGCTTGCGGACGGGCGCGGGCAGCTCCCCGGTGGAGATGTGCGCGAGCGTGACCTGCTCCAGGATCGAGCGCTCACTGGCGCGCAGCGCGATCCACACCTCCTGCAGCGAACGCGCCGGCCCCTCGTACCCCACGTGCTCGGGCCGTTCGCCACGCACGCCGAGCAGCGGACCGTCGATGGCGCGGATGATGTCGGCCAGCGAGATCTTCTCGGCCGGACGCGCCAGCCAGTAGCCGCCCTCGGGTCCCCGCTGGCTCCGGACGAGACCGGACCGGCGCAGCTGGCCGAGGATGTTCTCGAGGAATTTGGGCGGAATCTGCTGCGCCTCGGCGAGCTGCACCGCGGTCACCGGATGATTCCCGGCGACGGCCAGTTCGGCGGCGGCACGGAGCGCGTAGTCGACCCGGGCGGACAATCGCATGTAAGCATTATCCCTTGCCGATCGGACCACTCGGGTTCTTCGCACGTGAGCGCGGCGCGCCCGCCGGAACCGGGCTCTGAATCCGGCGGGCGCGCCGCGGGCCGGTCAGCCGGCGGAGGTGAGCCCCAGGATCTCCGCGGCGGCCTGGGCGTTGGCGGCGGCGGCGCCGTAGGTGGCCAGGTAGACGGCCGAGCCGGGGCGCCAGACGGGCAGGCCCATCTCCACCACGACGGTGTCGGGACGGGCCGTGAGCAGCGCCGTGGTGAGGGCGCGCTGGCCGGCGTGGCGGTGCGCGTCCCGCAGGACGACGATCAGGCCGCGTCCCTTGGCACGGTCCAGGACACCGTCCGCCGTCCCGTCCGCGCCGTCGGTCCGGACCGTGTCCGGCGCCCACGGGTGCAGACCCCACGGCGTCGGGCCGACCGCGATGTTGCCGGGTGACTCGGTCTCGACGACCAGCGGTGGCCGGTCCCAGCCTGGGAGCGCTCCCGTGACCTGGACGGCGCGGCGGGCGGCCGCCAGGCCGGCGGCACGGTCGACGACGCCGGGGCTGCGCCCGGCGAGCCACTCCCGGAGCCGCGCGGTGCGCTCCGCCGCGTCCGCCAGCCGGGCGAGCGGGAGCCGCCCGGTCCGGACGGCCTCGTCGATCGCGGCGAGCGTCGCCGCCACGGTCTCGGCGTGCTCGCGGGGGCCGAGGCACAGCAGGTCGGCGCCCGCGATGAGGGCCCGCACGGACGCCTCCGGGATGCCGATCGCGCCGCTCGCCCCCTCCATGTCGAGCGCGTCGGTGACGACCACGCCCCGGTAGCCGAGCCGCTCGCGGAGCAGGCCGGTGATCGCGTCGGGGGACAGGGTGGCGGGCACCCCGCGGGTGATCGCGGGCAGGTTGAGGTGCCCGGTCATCACCGCCCGGGTGCCGGCCTCGATCGCCGCCCGGAACGGGACCAGCTCGCGGCGGTCGAGCAGGTCCAGGTCGGCGTCGACGAGCGGGATCGCCAGGTGGGAGTCCTCCACCGTCGCGCCGTGGCCGGGGAAGTGCTTCGCGCAGGCGGCGACGCCCGCCTCCTGCGTGCCGGTGACGGACGCGGCGGCGTGCCGCGCGACGAGCCCGGGGTCGGAGCCGAACGAGCGGGTCCCGATGACCGGGTTGTCGTCGGCGGTGTTGACGTCCACCGACGGCGCGAAGTTGACGTTCACCCCGACCTCGGCCAGCTCGGCGCCCAGCGACCGGTAGATCCGCCTGGTCAGCTCCGGGTCGTCCACGGCGCCGAGCGCGGCGTTGCCCGGGTAGGGGCTGCCGGCCCGGTGGCCGCCGAGCCGGGTGACGTCGCCGCCCTCCTCGTCGATCGCGACGAACGGGTCGCCGGCCTTGCGCATCTGCGCGGTGAGCGCGGCCAGCGCCTCCGCGCTCGGCACGTTGCCGGTGAGGGCGAACAGCGTGACGCCGCCGAGGCCGGCCTCCAGCTCGTCCAGCAGCCAGCGCGGCGCGGTCGCCCCGGGGAAGGACGGGAGCAGCGTGCCGCGCGCCAGCCGGGCGATCTCCGCCGTGGTCGCGATGTCGTCGGTCGTCACCCCTTCACCGCCCCGGCGGTGAGGCCGGACACCATGCGGCGCTGGACCAGCAGGAAGAAGGCGATGACGGGAATGGTGAGCAGCGTGGACGCTGCCATGATGGGCCCCCAGGCGTTGCCGCTGCGGCCGAAGAAGAACTGCAGCATGATCGGCAGGGTGTACTTGTTCTGGTCGTCGAGGAACGTGAACGCGAAGATGAACTCGTTCCAGGCGGTGATGAAGGAGAAGATGCTGGTCGCCACCAGTCCGGGCGCGACGAGCGGGAGCATGACCCGGAAGAACGTCCGGACCGGGCCGGCGCCGTCGATGGCGGCGGCCTCCTCCAGCTCGCGCGGCACCGCGGCGACGAACCCGCGCAGCATCCAGATGGCGAACGGCACCGCGAAGCCGATGTAGACGATCGCGAGACCGGCCATGCTGTTCAGCAGGTCGAGCTTCTTCAGGTCGAGGAACAGCGGGATGACCAGCGCCTCGCACGGCACCATCTGCACCACCAGCAGCATGATCAGGAACGTGGTGCGGAACCGGAACCGGAAGCGGGCGACGGCGGTCGCGGCCATCAGCGCGAGCAGCCCGGACGCCAGCACGGTGACGAGCGCCAGGATCGCGCTGTTGCGGAAGTACTCCCAGAAGGAGACCTCGGCGATGCCGCCGTTCAGCACCAGGTCGAAGTGCGCCAGCGTCGGATGCGAGGGCAGCGGCTTCGGCGTCGTGCTGAAGATCTCGTTGTTGGGCTTGAACGCGGTGGACGCCATCCAGAAGACGGGGAAGACCGCGATCAGGAAGACGAGCAGCCCCGTCCCGTTCAGCAGCAGCCTGCGCGGCAGTGAGCGCTTCATCTCGTTTCCCCCTGCCGGACCATGACCCGCACGTACAGGGCGGTGACGACGAGCAGGATGAGGGTCAGCACGAGCGCGATGGCCGAGCCCATGCCGAGCTTCGGATTCAGCGAGCCGAACGCCTCGGAGTAGCCGTAGAGCGACAGGTTGAACGCGTCGCGGTTGGCCATCCCGGCCATGATGAACAGCTGCGTGAAGACCTTGAAGTCCCAGATGATCGACATGACGATCAGCACCAGGAAGATCGGCTTGAGCATCGGGTAGGTGAGGCTCCAGAAGGTCCGCCACGGGCCCGAGCCGTCCACGCGGGCCGCCTCGTACAGCTCGCCGGGGACGCTCTTCAGCCCGGCCAGCACGGACACGGCGACGAACGGGCACGCCTGCCAGACGACGCACACGGTGAGGACGGTGTAGGTGGACAGCGGTGTCGCGAACCAGTTGTAGTCGCTCCAGCCGCCCCCCACGAGGAAGTCGGGCAGCAGGTCCAGGCACCAGTTGACGAGCCCGCCGGTGGTGCCGAACAGCCAGCTGAAGATGATCGCGGCGGTGACGGGCGGGGTCGCCCAGGCGACCATCACGCCGCCGGCGACGAAGCCCGACATCTTCTTGCCGAGCTTGTTGAGCAGCAGCCCCACCAGCGTCCCGAGGACCAGGGTCAGGGTCACCGCGACGACGGCGAACAGCACCGTGTGCCGGAGGGTCTGCCAGAAGAACGGGTCGTTGAAGATCTTGTCGAAGTTCTCGGTCCCGACCGACTCGGCCGGCTCGCCGCGCAGCTGGCGGTTGCCGACCTTCTGGAACGACATGATCCCGATCTGGATCATCGGCCAGAACATCAGGACGGCGATCACGAGCACGGTCGGCGCGATCAGCAGGTAGGGCCCGAGGCGGGGCCGGCGGCGGGGCCGCGCCCGGCCGGAGGACCTCCGGCCGGGCGCTTTCCGCACCGCGGGGGCGGTGTCGAGCATGGGCGTTCCGATCAGCCGGGTACTACGGGTTCAGCAGGGTGTTGGCCTGGCCGTTCGCCTTCTTCATCTCCTCCTCGGCGGACTTGCCCTGCATGATCGCCTTGACCGTGTTCGGCAGCACCTTCTTGGCCTGCTCGAACTCGCCCCAGCCGGCGCTGATCGGCGGGAACTTGGTGTTGCCGGCGATCTGGGTGAAGATCTCCAGCTTCGGGTCGGAGAACGTCACGTCCGACCGCATGGACGAGAAGCCGCTGTAGTCGGCCCAGCCCTTGGCGTTCTTGGCGTTGTTCAGGACGGTGATGTAGTCGAAGGCCGCGTCCTTGGCCTTGCTGTCGTTCCAGACGGCGAGGTCGGAGCCGCCCGCCATGACCGGGGCGTTGCCGCCGGTCTTGCTCGGGATCGGGAAGACGCCCCACTTGCCGGCGTTCTTCTCCGAGACCTTCTTCATCTCCTTGAGCGCCCAGCTGCCGTCGATGTACATGCCGAGCTTGCCGAGGGCGAAGTCGCGCTGCGGGCCCTCCAGCTCGTTCTTGCCGACGTACTTCTCGGGCGCGACCTTCTCCGTGGTGACGAGGCCCGCGTAGTACTTCACCGCTTCGATCGCCTGGGGCTGGTCGAGCCGCCCCTTCCACTCGCCGCCCTGCTTGGCGGCCACATCGCCGCCGTTGCCCCAGATGAAGCTGAGCAGCGCGTTGGTCTGGTCGCTCGGGATGCCGATGCCGGGCACCTTCTTGGCGTCCTGCACCTTCTTCGCCGCGGCGGTGAGGTCGGCCCACGTCTTCGGCTGCTGGATGCCGAGGTCCTGGAACCAGTCCGTCCGGTACCAGACGCCGCGAACGCCGCCGTACCACGGCACCGCGTAGGTCTTCCCGTCCGCCTGGTCGTTGGCGAGCGCCGTCTTGTTCAGGGTCTTGCCGTCGGCCCAGCCCCCGAACTTGCCGGTGATGTCGGCCAGGCTGCCCTGCTCGATGTGCGACTGGACGTCGGTGTTGCCGAGCTCGGTGACGTCGGGGCCCTCGCCGCCGGCCGCGGCCTTCTGGAACGTGGTGGCGACCTGCGGCCACGGCACGTACTTGATCTGGACGTCGGTGTTCGGGTGCTTCTGCTTGAACTCGGTCTCGACGCCGTCGAGGAACTTCGTCTGCTCCGGTGTCCCGTCGCCCATCATCCAGACCTTGAGCTGCGCCGGGTCCTTGCCGGCGCCCGCGTCGTCCTTCTTGTCGCCGCCGCAGGCCGTGGCGGCCAGGGCGATCGCGGCCGCGGCGGCCGCAATCTTGATGTACTTCACTGGGGATCCTTTCCGGCATCGCCTCGCGCGGCCTTGTGGCCTGCGATGCGGGTGGAGCCGGTGGGACCCTTTAAGGTCCTGGCCATGCCCCACTCGCGTTCGCATCGGTCGCGGGCGCCCTGCTCGCCAGTCCGCGCTCTGCGCGCGCCCCCGGCCCGGGGTACCGGACCGGTCGGCGCTTGGGCGTAAACTAACAAGAAACTTTCCTAAACAAAACTGCTCGTTAGCGGATTGAGACATCAGGGGTGCCAGGATGGCAAGACGCCCGGGAACGCCGAGGCTGCTGCGTGAGCTCAACGACCGCGCGGCACTGGACCTGCTCGTCGAGCAGGGCCCGCTGACCCGCGCCCAGATCGGCGAGCACACCGGGTTGTCGAAGGTGACCGCGTCCCAGTTGCTGTCCAGGCTGGAGGAACGCGGGCTCGTGTCGGTCGTCGGGGAACAGGCGGGTGGACGAGGCCCGAACGCCGCACTCTATGCGGTCGTCCCGTCCAGCGCCTACGTCGCCGGCCTGGAGGTCGGGCCGGACGGGGTCACGGCGGGCGTCGCCGACATCACCGGGCACATCGTCGCCCAGGTCACGGTGGACCCGAACGGCGCCGACGACCCCGTGAAGATGGTGCACAGCGCCGTCGCCAAGGCGTGCCGCTCGGCCAAGGTCGCCGTGTCGAGGCTGAGCGCGTTCGTCATCGGGACGCCCGGTGTGGTCGACCCCCGCTCCGGCGACGTCCAGTTCTCCTTCGACCTGCCCGCCTGGCACGAGGGCGTCCTCGCCGCGCTGCGCACGGACCTGCGCCGTCCCGTCACCATCGAGAACGACGTCAACCTCGCCGCCATCGCCGAACGGGCGTACGGGGCCGCGCACGACGCCGACGACTTCGCCCTGATGTGGCTGGACCGCGGCATGGGCCTGTCGGTGATGCTGGGCGGCCGGCTGCACCGCGGCCGCTGGGGCGGCGCCGGCGAGATCGGCTACCTGCCCGTCCCGGGCGCGCCGCTGCCGCTCGGAGCCGCCCGCCGCGGGCCGGCGGACGAGGGCGTGACCGACTCGATGACCTGGGGAACGCCCACCCTCGCCGGCGGCTACGGGGCCCTCGTGGGCGCGGACGCCGTCCGCGCGCTCGCGCACGAGTACGGCGTCGCCGAGCCGACCGCCGTGGACTGCGTCCGCGCGGCCGCCGCCGACGAGACCCGCGGCGGCGCGTTCCTCGACGAGCTCGCCAACCGGATCTCCTACGGCGTCACCTCGGTCAACATCGTCCTGGACCCCGGGCTCGTGGTCCTGTCGGGCAATCTCGGCCGGGCCGGCGGGCCGCCCCTCGCCACCCGCATCGAGGAGATCGTCGGCCGGATCAGCCCGACCCGTCCCGCCGTCGCCGTGACCGGGGTGACGGGCAACCCCGTCCTGCGCGGCGCCCTGTACGCGGCGCTGGAGCAGGCCCGCGACGACGTCTTCTCGGCCGCGGGGGCGTCCTAGGAAGGCGCGTCCGCAGAAGCACCGAGCGCCCCCGCCGGGCGGCGGGGGCGCTCAGTGTTCGCCTGGCGGCGCGTTCCTCGTGCGTGTCACTTCGCGGCGGAAACCGCGACGGCGACCTGCTGTGGGCGGCGCCGCGGGTCGTTGAGCGCGCGGTCGATGACGGTCTGGCTGATGATCTGGCGCTTGCGCCGAAGTGCGGCGGCCTTCCGTGCCGTAGGTGTCATGGCGAAACCCCGTTCCGCGGTGACGCTTTCCCCTTTGGTCACCGCAAACCCCGTGAGGTCCTCATGCTCTCAAAGGAAGGGGGGCGAGGGGATCCGTCCGAGGAATGAGATCGAGGTCAGACCAACAGCGGAGGCCGTCCCTGAGGTCCCCGGGGGTGCGCGCTGGGATCATGGGGAACGCAGTCTCGTATCAGCCCGTTGGGGGAACCGTGAGCGACGAAACGAGGGGACGCCATGGCGCTGCGTGACCGGCTGCGCCGCCTCGTCCAGAAGCCGGGCAGCGTCGACCTGGCGCCGTTCCGCGCCGTGGTCGACGAGGCGGGAGCGCGCGAGTCCCGCGTCCGGAAGCTGCCGGACGCGGAGCTGACCGAGGCCGCGTCCGCCCTCCGCGAGACGGAGGACCTGGCGGAGCTGTGCGCGCTCGGCCGGGAGGCCGCCCGGCGGACGCTGGGGGAGCGGCCCTTCGACGTCCAGCTCGTCGGGACGCTCGCGCTGCTGTCCGGGCACGTCGCGGAGATGGCCACCGGCGAGGGCAAGACCCTGTCCGGGGCCCTGGCGGCGGCCGGATACGCGCTGCGCGGCCGCCGGGTCCACGTGATGTCGGTCAACGACTACCTGGCGCGCCGCGACGCCGAGTGGATGGGCCCGCTGTACGCGATGCTCGGGGTCTCGGCCGGCTGGGTCGGCCAGTCGTCGACGCCCGATGAGCGGCGCTCCGCCTACCGGGCCGACGTGACGTACGCGCCGGTCAGCGAGGTCGGCTTCGACCTGCTCCGGGACCGGCTCGTCACCGACGCCGCCGATCCCGTGCTGCCCGAGCCGTCCGTCGCGCTGATCGACGAGGCCGACTCGGTGCTGGTGGACGAGGCCATGGTCCCGCTCGTCCTCGCGGGCGCCGCCGACCTCGACGCCGCCGAACCCCAGTACGCCGACCTGGTGCGGCGGCTGCGCCCCGGGCTGCACTACGCCACCGACGACGAGGCGCGGAACGTCCAGCTCACCTCCGCCGGATCCCGGGAGGTGGAACGCGTCCTCGGGGTCGACCTGTACGCGCCCGAACGGCTCGGCGTCCTCACGGCGGTGAACGTCGCCCTGCACGCCGAGGTCCTGCTGCACCGCGACGTCGACTACATCGTCCGGGACGGCGCGGTGAAACTGATCAGCGGATCGCGGGGCCGGGTCGCCATGCTGCAGCGCTGGCCGGACGGCCTGCAGGCGGCGGTCGAGGCGAAGGAGGCCCTCGACGCGTCCCCGAGCGGCGAGATCCTCGACTCGATCACGGTCCAGGAGCTGATCGGGCGCTATCCCGTCCGGTGCGGCATGACCGGCACGGCGATGGCCGTCGCGGGGCAGCTCACGAAGTTCTACTCGCTGGAGATCGCCGTCGTCCCGCCGAACCGGCCGCGCGTGCGCGAGGACGAGCCCGACCGCCTCTACGCGACCACCGTCGACAAGGAGGTCGCGATCGTCGAGGAGATCGCCGCCGCGCACGCCGCCGGGCGGCCGGTGCTGGTCGGAACCGGCGACGTCGCCGAGTCCGAGCGGCTCGCGCGGCGCCTCGCCCGCACCGGGCTGGACCCGGTCGTCCTCAACGCCAAGAACGACGCCGAGGAGGCCGCGATCATCGCCGAGGCGGGGGCGCTCGGCGCGATCACCGTCTCCACGCAGATGGCCGGGCGCGGGACGGACATCCGCCTCGGCGGCAGCCCCTCCGCCGCGCCTGGCACCGCCCCGGCCGAGGCGGAGGGCACCGACCACGACCGGGTGGCGGCCGCCGGCGGCCTGCTGGTCATCGGGACGGGCCGCTACCACAGCAGCCGCCTGGACGACCAGCTCAGGGGGCGCGCGGGCCGCCAGGGAGACCCCGGCGGCTCGGTCTTCTTCACGAGCCTCCAGGACGACCTCGTCACCCGTTACGCCCCGGACGAGAACCAGGAAAAGGGCAAGACGTCGTCGGACGACGACGGGCGCGTCACCGACAAGGGCGCGCAATGGATCGTCGGTCACGCCCAGCGCGTCGCGGAGGGCGTCGACTTCGAACTGCACCGCAACACGTGGCGGTACAACCACCTCATCGGGCTGCAGCGGCAGGAACTGCTCGCCGAGCGCGAGGCCGTCCTGCGGGACGACGCCGCCGACCGGGCCATGACGGCGTCGGCCCCGGACCGGCATGCCGAGCTGACCAGGATCGCCGGTGCCGAGGCGGTGGCCGGCGCGGCCCGCCAGATCGTCCTGTACCAGCTGGACCGCTGCTGGGCCGAGCACCTCGCCTATCTCGCCGACCTGCGGGAGGGCATCCACCTGCGGTCGCTCGGCCGGGGCCTCGACCCGCTGACCGAGTTCCACCGGGAGGCGGTCCCGGCGGGCAAGCGCCTCCTCGCGGACGTGCGGAAACGGTCGGTGGCCGCGTTCGAGGCGCTCACGGCGTCCGAGGACGGCATCGACCTCGATTCCGCCGGACTGAAGCGCCCGTCGGCGACCTGGACCTACCTCGTTCACGACAACCCGTTCGGGTCCCTGGACGAACGGGCCCTGCGCGGCCTGATCAACATGTTCAAGGGCCGCCGCCGCTGAACGTCAGGAGCGGAGGCGGAGGCCGCGGGGGGTCGGGTGGAAGCCGGCCGCCTCCAGCGCCGCCGCCAGCGGGGAGTCGTTGATCGCCGCGCCGTCGGCGCGTTCGACGGTCAGCTTGCCGAGCGCCCCCTCGCGGACGGCGAGGGCCAGCGCGTCCACGGCCGGACGCAGGACGTCGGTGTCGTCGTCCCAGGTCAGGAGCGTTCGGCCGCCGCGCTCGACGTAGAGGACGAGGCGCCCCTCGACCAGCACCACGAGCGCGCCCGCCTTGCGGCCCGGTTTGTGGCCGCTGGCCACCTCGTCGTCGCGTTCCGGCCAGGGCAGGGCCGCGCCGTAAGGGTTGGCGGGGTCGGCGGCCGCCAGGACGAGTGCGCGGATGTCGGGCTTGCGCGGCGCCTCCCAGAGCGCCGAGATGTCGTCAGGGGCCGTGGCCGGGGCCGGACGGAGCGCGCGGAGCCGGTCGACGGCGCCCGGTAGCGCGAACTGCGCCGCCCCCAGACCCTCGACGAAGTAGCCGCGTCTGCACCGGCCGGTCTCCTCGAACGCGCGCAGGACCGGGTACACGGCGGAGAAACCGCCCGGGGTGCGCTCGGCCGCGACGGCGCCGCGTATGACGATGCCGTACCGCTCCAGAAGCGCCTCTGCGAGAGCGTGTGAACGCAGGGTCGCCGTGGATTCGCGTTCCGGGAGCGGCCACCATCGTCCGGCGACCGTGGGCGGACCCGTCCGGGACGGCAGGACGGGACGCCCCCGGCGTGTCGTCCGGGAACGGTGCGTCGGACGGCCGGAACCCAGCGCGGCCCTCAGCGGAGCCATCGTGTCGTTGGTGAGGTGCCCGGCCCAGACGAGGTCCCACACGGCGGTGGCGAGGTCGGCGTCATTGGCGGTGACGGTCTTGTTCACGCGGTCGGACAGCGTCCGGAAGAACAGCGCGCCGCCGTCGCCGAGGGAATCCAGGACGGCCTGGTGGACGGGCGTCAGCGTGATCTCCGCGGGTTCCGGCATGAGGAGCGGCGCGGTGTCGGCCAGGAACAGCGCCACCCAGCCGTCACCGCCTGGAAGCCCGCCCTGGCCCGCCCACACGACCTCGCCCGCGGACGTCAGCTCGTCCAGCATGGCCGGGGTGTAGCCGGGCACCCGCGACGGCAGGACCAGCGACTCCAGCGCCGACGCGGGGACGGCCGCGCCCTGGAGCTGCTCGATCGCCTGGACGAGCGCGTCGATGCCCCGCAGCCGCGACCCGCCCGAGATGCCGTGCCAGACCGGCAGGAAACGGCCGAGCGACTCGGGCGGCGACGGTTCCACCTCGGCGCGGAGGCGCGCGAGAGAACGGCGCCGCAGCGTCCGCAGCACCCCGGTGTCGCACCATTCGGTCGTCAGCGGGCCCGCCACGGCCTCGACGGGCAGGAACTCGCCCTCGACCACCCGCCCCGCGCCGGCCAGCCGGCGCAGGGTCTCGACCACCACGGCGACGCCCAGCCCGAACCGGGCGGCCGGCTCGCCGGCCCGGAACGGCCCGTGCGTGCGCGCGTACCGGGAGACCAGGTCGCCGAGCGGGTCGTCCACGGGCTCCAGGAACGCCTCCGGCACGCCCACGGGCAGCGGCGCGCCGAGCGCGTCCCGCAGCCGCCCGGCGTCCTCGATCGCGGCCCACCGCTCCTCCCCGGCGATCCGCACCCGGATCGCCCGCCTGGTCGCCTCCAGCTCCGCCAGCCACCGCGAAACCCCCACGAGCACCCCGTCGGGAACGGGATTCCCCGCCTGCGTGGCGCCTGCGGCGTCCGGCTCGGCGAGGCCGCGGCCGGCGGCGTCCGGGTGATCGCCGGTGTGGGCGGGCGTCTCCACACCGTCTGGGAGGCGCGGCGTCTCCTGGCCGGGCGGTCCGGTGCCAGCGGGGAGGGTGCGTTCGGCGGTCTCCGCGGTGGTGAGCGGGCCGAGGGCGCGGAGGAGGTCGGCGACGCCTTCCATGTCGCGGGCGCGGCGGTCGGCGGCGAGGCGCTGGAGTTCGCGTTCGGTCTCGGCGACGGCGTCCGGGTCGAGCAGCTCGCGGAGGTCGGCCTGGCCGAGCAGTTCGGCGAGAAGCGCCGAGTCGAGCGCGAGGGCCTGGGCGCGGCGTTCGGCGATGGGGGAGTCGCCCTCGTACATGAACGCGCCGATGTAGTGGAACAGCAGGGAACGCGCGTAGGGGGACGGCTCGGGCGTCTCCACCTCGACCATGCGAACCTTGCGTCCCGACAGGTCGCGCATGAGCTGCACCAGGCCGGGGACGTCGAACACGTCCTGCAGGCACTCGCGCATCGTCTCCAGCACGATCGGGAACGACGGGTACTTGCTCGCGACGGCCAGGAGTTGTGCCGCGCGCTGGCGTTGCTGCCAGAGCGGCATGCGCTTGTCGGGGCGGCGGCGGGGGAGCAGCAGCGAGCGCGCGGCGCACTCGCGGAACCGGGCGGCGAACAGGGCCGAACCGCCCAGCTCGTCCACGACGATGCGCTCGATGTCGTCGGCGTCGAAGACGGCGAGGTCGAGGCCGGGGGGCTCGTCCATGTCGGGGATGCGTATGACGATGCCGTCGTCGGCGTGCATGGCCTGCGCGTCGACGCCGTACCGTTCGCGCAGGCGGCCCGCGATGGCCAGCGCCCAAGGCGCGTGCACGCGCGCGCCCAGCGGCGAGTGGACGACCATGCGCCAGTCACCGAGTTCGTCGCGGAACCGTTCGATGACCATCGTGCGGTCGTCCGGGACGTGCCCGGTGGCCTCCCTCTGTTCGCTGAGGTACGAGACCAGGTTGACGGAGGCCCAGGCGTCCAGCCCGGCGGTGGTCACGCGTTGCTGTGCCTCTTCCGTGGGGAGGCTTGCCAGCTCGCGGGTGAACGAGCCGAGTGCGCGCCCCAGCTCCGCCGGACGCCCCAGGGTGTCGCCGTGCCAGAACGGCAGCTTGCCTGGCTGGCCGGGCGCGGGGGAGACGAGCACCCTGTCCGGCGTGATGTCCTCGATGCGCCATGAGCTGGCGCCGAGGACGAACACGTCGCCCACACGCGACTCGTAGACCATCTCCTCGTCGAGTTCCCCCACTCGGGCCCCTCCGGGGGCTCCGGGGGTCGTCCCCCGGGTGGACGGAGCCTCCCCGACGAGGAACACGCCGAACAGGCCGCGGTCCGGGATCGTCCCACCGCTGGTCACGGCGAGGCGTTGCGCTCCCGGACGGTCGCGCAGGACGCCGGTGACGCGGTCCCAGACCAGGCGGGGCCGGAGTTCGCCGAACTCGTCGCTGGGGTAGCGTCCGGCGAGCATGTCGAGGGACGCCTCCAGCGCGGACCGGGGGAGCGTGGCGTAGGGGGCGGCGCGCTTGACGAGGGATTCGAGGTCGTCGACCGTCCACTCGTCCATCGAGACCATCGCGACGATCTGCTGCGCGAGGACGTCCAGGGGATTGCGCGGGTACCGCAGTTCCTCGATCTCGCCGCCGCGCATGCGTTCGGCCACCACGGCCGTCTGGACGAGATCGCCCCGGTACTTGGGGAAGATGACGCCCTTGGACACGGCGCCGACCTGGTGACCGGCACGCCCCACACGCTGGAGGCCGTTGGCGACGGAGGGCGGCGACTCCACCTGGACGACCAGGTCGACCGCGCCCATGTCGATGCCCAGCTCCAGGCTGGACGTGGCCACGACCGCGGGGAGACGGCCCTCCTTCAGAGCGTTCTCGATGCCGGCCCGTTCCTCCTTGGAGACGGAACCATGGTGCGCCCTGGCGATTTCCAGAGGAGCGCCTCTGGCCGCACCCGCCTGGGCCATCGTCGCCGCGGGGGAGTGGTCTTCGGGCAGAGGATCACCGGTGGCGCGTTCGTAGGCGAGTTCGTTCAGCCGTCCGCACAGCCTTTCGGCCAGCCGCCGGGAGTTGGCGAACACCAGCGTCGAACGGTGCGCCTGGATGAGGTCGAGCAGGCGGTCCTCGACGTGCGGCCAGATGCTGCGCTGGCGGGGATCGGGCGCCCCGGAGTCGTCCACGAACTGCCCGACCTCGCCCATGTCCTCCACCGGGACGACGATGTCGAGGTCGAAGACCTTCTCGGAAGGCGGCTGGACGACCGCGGCCGGTCTCGGCCCGCCCAGGAACGCCGCCACCTCGCCGGTGGGACGGACAGTCGCCGACAGGCCGATGCGCTGGGCGGGCCGGTCGAGGAGCGCGTCCAGCCGTTCGAGGGAGAGCGCCAGGTGCGCGCCGCGCTTCGTGCCCGCCACCGCGTGCACCTCGTCCACGATGACGGTCTCCACGCCGCGCAGCGACTCGCGCGCCCGCGAGGTGAGGATCAGGAACAGCGACTCCGGCGTCGTGATCAGGATGTCCGGCGGTTTGACGGCGAGCCGGCGGCGCTCGTCGGCCGGCGTGTCGCCCGAGCGCATCCCGACGCGGACGCCGGGCTCGGGCAGGCCGAGGCGGCGCGCCGCATGGCGGATACCGGTCAGCGGAGCGCGCAGGTTGCGCTCGACGTCCACCGCGAGGGCCTTCAGCGGCGACACGTACAGGACGCGGCAGCGGCGCAGCGGCTCTTCGGGCGCGGTCTCGGTGGCGAGCCGGTCGAGGGACCACAGGAACGCCGCCAAGGTCTTGCCGGACCCGGTCGGCGCCACGACGAGCGTGTTCTCACCGCCGGCGATCGACTCCCATGCCCCGGACTGGGCGGGGGTGGGCGCGGCGAAGGCCCCGGTGAACCAGGCGCGGGTCGCCGGGGAGAATCGTTCGAGCACGTCACCGCCCATGGCGCCATAGTGCCTCGCGGGTCCGACAGAATGCCGCGGGGTGGCGCGCGTCACATTGTAAGCAAGCGCTTGTCCGGGCAGGGTCTACGGGTAGGACACGCTCCGCCAAGGGAGTCCCCGATGCCCTACGTCCTCCTCGCCCTCGGAATCCTGCTCGTCTTGGTCGCCGCCAACGCGCACGCTCCCCGGCACGATGCCGTGCTCGTCGCTCCGAGCTTCTTCCTCGGCTGGCTGACGATCGAGATGGCGCCGCATGTGCTCGTCCTCTGGGCCGCCGCCACGGCGGCCGTCGCCTCCTTCGGAGGGCTGGCCGGCTGGGCCGGCTGGGCCGGGCTCGCCTTGGCGATCCTCGGCATGGCTGGTGTCGCGGCCACTCTCGTCGCGTCGCGCCGTACGGTCGTCACCTTGCGGGACAGTGGTGCCCCTCTCGACCTCGACCCGGAGGGCGGACCACGCTATCCGCGCTCACATCTGGTCGTACCGCAGTTGTGCCTGATACCGCGCAAGGGCGTGCGGGTCGAACGCAACATCGTGTACCGGGAGGACGGACGGCTGCGCCTGAAGCTGGACGTCTTCCGTCCGGTGGGCGAGCGCACCGGCGACCTGCGTCCCGGGCTCATGCAGATCCACGGCGGCGCCTGGGTCATCGGCGACAAACGCGAGCAGGGGCTGCCGCTGCTCAACCACATGGCCGTCCAGGGATGGGTCGGCTTCAACGTCAACTACCGGCTCAGTCCCCGCGCCACCTGGCCGGAGCACTTGATCGACCTCAAGCACTTCGTCGCCTGGTACAAGGAGCACGCCGAGGAGTACGGGGCCGACCCCGACTTCCTGTGCGTGACAGGCGGCTCGGCCGGCGGGCACCTCACGGCGATGGTGGCGCTCACCGCGAACGTGCCGGAATTCCAGCCCGGCTTCGAAGACGCCGACACCAGCGTGCAGGGGGCCGTTCCGTTCTACGGCGTGTACAACCTCTTCGAGGCGGGACCTTGGCCTCGGCCCATGGGCGCCACGCATCTCCTGGAACGGATGGTGGTGAAGCAGCCCTTCGCGGAGAACCCGGAGGTGTACGCCAAGGCGTCCCCTGTCACGTACATCCGCGAGGACGCGCCGCCCTTCTTCGTCATTCACGGGAGCCGCGACTCGCTCATCCCCGTGGCGGAGGCACGCCGATTCGTGGCAGGCCTACGCGACGTCTCCACATCGCCGGTCATCTACGCCGAGATGAAGGGCGCCCAGCATGCATTCGACGTCTTCCCCTCCTACCGGACGGCCCGCGTCATCGAAGGCGTCGAGCGCTACCTGACGGGTCTGCACCGCCAGTACCGTCAGGGGGCCGCCCCTGCGGTCCCCGGCGAGGTCGCACAGTCCTTGGGAGAACCGTCCGTCGGATAGCGTGGACGTGTGCGGCTCACGGTTTTCTGGGATCGGATGAATCAGCAGTTCGGCGAGCGCTACGCCCAGAGCGTGGCCAAGGACTACGTCATGGCCGAACTGGACGGCCGCACAATCGAGCAGGCCCTTGCCGACGGTGAATCCGCCAAGAGGGTCTGGCAGGCCGTCGTCCACACCTTCGACGTCCCCTCCACCTTGCAGTAGGCGCGTCCGCTACAGCGGGATCCGGTGCGGGACGAACGACGACGTGTCGTCGGTGATGAGCCCGGAGGTCTCCCTGATGCCGATCCCGGCGGCCCCATCGTGGACCACCCACGCCCCCAGGACGGGATGCTCGCCGTCGAAGTCGGGCAGCGCGCAGAACTCCTGGAACACGAACCCCTCCGCGCCGTAGTCGCCCTGGGTCCGCTGCTCGGAGCCGTCCGGCGTGACGATGCGCATGCTCGCCCCCTCCCGTCCGAGCAGCGGCTTCTGGACGTAGGAGGTCAGGTTCGACGGCGTGTTCAGGTACGTCGGCAGCAGATTGGGGTGCCCGGGGAACAGCTCCCACAGCAGGACGAGGAGCGCCTTGTTGGACAGCACCATCTTCCAGATCGGCTCGATCCACGATGTGGACGTGTCCGGGATGCTGCGCCCGAACGGCTCCGCGACGACCCACTCCCACGGGTAGAGCTTGCACAGCGTCCCGATCTCACGCTCGTCCAGGTCGACGAACCTGGCGCCGGCGGAGTCCAAGCCGATGTCCTCCATGGCGATCGCCACGCCCGGCAGGCCCGCCTCCTCAGCGGTCTCCTGCATGTAGGCGATCGTCATGACCTCCTCGCCGGTCTCGTCACCGGTCGTCCAGGCGAAGTGAACCGGCCCGCCGTTCACGGCGGGGACGATCTCCTTCCACCGGGTCACGAGCCGTTCGTGGATGGAGTTCCACTGGTCGTCCCCAGGATGGGTGTCCTGCAGCCAGTACCACTGGACCACGGAGCTCTCGACCAGAGCGGTCGGTGTATCGGCGTTGTACTCCAGGAGCTTGGCGTCGCCGTGGCCGTCGTAGCGGAGGTCGAACCGGCCGTAGAGGTGCGGGTCACCGCGCCGCCACGACGCCTCGATGAGAGGCGCTACCCAGTCGGGGATGCCGAGGACGTGGTAGCGGCCGGTGGAGACGACGTGCTCCACCACCTCCAGGCACATCCGGTGCAGTTCCTCGACGACCCCTTCCAGCGCGAGGACCTCGTCCATTTCGAAGACGTAGTGCACGGACTCGTCCCAGTACGGCCGGGTCAGATGCTCGGGGTGCGCGGTGCGGTGGAAGGCCAGGCCGTGCGCCTCGACCTTCTCCGCCCAGCCGTCGCGCGGGGTGGAACGGACTCGGCGCATCGGTCAGCTCCCGCTCCGGCCGCCGCCGCCGAACCCGCCCCGGCTCAGCGTCCGCCCGCCACTGGACTTGATCTTTCCGTCGGGACGGTACCTGCTGCCGCCCGACACGAAGCCGGAGTTGCTCTTCCCGCCGTAGTACCAGAAGTAGCGGCCGTAGGAGGGGGAGCCGCTGTCGATGTCGCCGGTGTCGCAGTTGCCGTCCGGGACGACCTTGTAGCCGCTCTTGCCCTTGGCCGGCTCGTTCCGGTCGACGCACCTTGCCGTGGTCGAACCGGAACCGCAGGCGACGAGGGTCAACGACAGCGCGCTCACCATCCCCACCTTCACGGCGCGGGAGCTGAGCCGGCGAGTGGGCTCCTGTGGGGGCAAGAGAATTCGTCCTTCTCATGTGGGGGCGCGCTACGGCCCAAGGCCATCGCTCATAAGACGACGAAAACCCTAATCCGGTTCAGCAGCACACCGCGTCGCGCGGGTGTGTCAGTCCGGCACGGGGAGATGCGCGTAGAGGTCCATCGCGTCCACGGACGATGGCAGGTCGCTGACCTGGCCGTCGCCGACCTCCACGACTCGCCAGGCGCCGTCCGTGCGGCGTGCCAGATCGGTGGTGATGAACCTGCAGCCCAGCACGCGGACGGCCGGGGCCACCGCGTCCAGGTCCGGATCGGGTTCCACGCCAGGGCTGTCCGGGTGCGGGCCCACCAGCACGGGCTCGCCGTCCACCCACCACACGCGTGCTTCGCCCTCACCGTCGTACTGCTCGAACTCGCGGACTACGAGACCGCCCGCCAGATGGTCGTCCCGCAGCGCCACCATCTTGGCCGCGACGTCGTGCAGGCGCGGGAGGTTCTTCACGTCGGGGACGAAGCACGCCTCCTCCCACTCGTGCTTGCACGACTTCACGTAGTCCTTGACCACGCCGGGCCCGCTGCGCAGAGGCTTGACGAGCTCCCCCAGCTCGTTGAGATCCCCGGGGTCCTGCCCGGTGCCAAGGGGACGCCACACGCTGTGCGGGGTCAGTCCCGCGAACGTGTCGTGCCAGCCGGGCAGCTCATGCGCGCGGCGGTAGTCGTCCGGATGCGTGAGCAGGATCGTCCCGCGCTGCTTCAGGGCGGCGGCCATCGCGCCGTACTCGTCCGCCGAGACCATCCAGCCGCGATACCAGACGGGACCCAGGCCGGAGGGCACCGCCTCCACGGCGTCGTCCACGTCGCCGCGCCGCAGCGCGTCGTGGTCGATCAGGGCGATCTCGCCGTAATGGTCCCGCACGGCCGCGGCTTCACGGGCGAAGTGCGGGTCAACGCGCCGGGGGTGGATCGGATCGACGCAGAAGAGGACGGTCAGCGTCATGATTGGAACCCTCCGTCGACGTCGCCAGCGTACGGGGTCGGGACCAGGGAGCGCACGGAGATTCCACCCCAAATCGAGGTACGAGACGATGATCGAACGGATGTTCGGTAAGCTGGTCGCGGCCGGCGGCGTCATCCACAATCCGCGCCGGGCTCGAAAAGTGTCGGTGGCCCGCCGTAACGTCGCCCTCGACATCGCAAACAGCGGCCGAGAGCCGACATCACGACCGTAAGGACATCTCAATGGCAGCGAACGACCGGGAGAAGGCTCTCGAGACCGCACTCGCCCAGATCGAGCGCCAGTTCGGCAAGGGATCGGTCATGCGGATGGGCGAGGAGGCGCGGGCGCCCGTCGAGGTGATCCCCACCGGCGCGATCGCCCTCGACATCGCGCTCGGCATCGGCGGCCTGCCCCGCGGCCGCGTCGTCGAGGTGTACGGCCCCGAGGGCTCCGGCAAGACCACCGTCGCACTCCACGCCGTGGCGAGCGTGCAGAAGAAGGGCGGCATCGCCGCGTTCGTCGACGCCGAGCACGCGCTCGACCCCGAGTACGCCGCCAAGCTCGGCGTCGACATCGACGCCCTGCTGGTCTCCCAGCCCGACACCGGCGAGCAGGCCCTGGAGATCACCGACATGCTGATCCGCTCCGGCGCGATCGACATCGTCGTCATCGACTCCGTCGCCGCGCTCGTCCCGCGCGCCGAGATCGAGGGCGAGATGGGCGACAGCCACGTCGGCCTCCAGGCCCGCCTCATGTCGCAGGCCCTGCGCAAGCTCACCGGCGCGATCAACCAGACCAAGACCACCGCCATCTTCATCAACCAGCTCCGCGAGAAGGTCGGCGTCATGTTCGGCTCCCCGGAGACGACCACCGGCGGCCGGGCGCTGAAGTTCTACGCCTCCGTCCGCCTCGACGTCCGCCGGATCGAGACCCTCAAGGACGGCACCGAGGCCGTCGGCAACCGCGTCCGCGTCAAGGTCGTCAAGAACAAGATGGCCCCGCCGTTCCGCGTCGCCGACTTCGACCTGCTCTACGGCCAGGGCATCAGCCGCGAGGGCGGCCTGATCGACCTCGGCGTGGAGCACGGCTTCGTCCGCAAGTCCGGCGCCTGGTACACCTACGACGGCGACCAGCTCGGCCAGGGCAAGGAGAACGCCCGCAACTTCCTCAAGGCCAACCCCGACATGGCCGACGGCATCGAGAAGAAGATCAAGGAGAAGCTGGGCATCGGCCCGAAGGTCGACAAGGAGGCCGAGCCCGCCGCCGCCCCGGACGCCACGCCCGAGCCCCCCGCGGCGGCCCCCGCCAAGAGCGCCGGCAGGAAGACCGCCAAGGCCAAGCCGGGTGATTCCTGACCGAGAATCCCCCGATAAGGGTGACTCTTGACGAAGAGTAAGCAATGATCTCGTATGCAGGGCGGCGGCGCCTTACCCGGCACCGCGCGATCGGTGCACGGACCTTCCCCGATGGCGCCGCCGCTCCCACGGCCTCACCCGCCCGTGCCGGGCAGAGGCCGCCGCCCGCTCGCCCCGCGGGCGCTGAACGAGGCGGGGGCCCATGACGAGGGCCTCACGTGACGGCGGAGATGAGGGCACTCCTCCCGACCCCGAGGCGAAGGCTCGGGAGACCTGCCTGCGCCTGCTGTCCGCGTCGCCGCGCACACGCGCGCAACTGGCGGACGCGCTGCGCCGCAGGAACATCCCCGACGAGGTCGCCGAACGGGTCCTCGGCCGTTTCACCGACGTCGGCCTCATCGACGACGAGGCGTTCGCCCAGGCATGGGTCCAGTCCCGGCACACCGGGCGCGGCCTCGCCAAGCGCGCCCTCGCCGCCGAACTCCGCCGCCGCGGCGTGGCCGACGACACCGTCAACGACGCCGTGGAGTCCCTCGACCCCGCTCAGGAGGAGCACACCGCCCGCGCCCTGGTGACCCGCAAGCTCCCCGCCACACGGGGCGCCGACCCCGCCAAGCGCATGCGCCGCCTGGTGGGCATGCTCGCCCGCAAGGGCTACCCGCCCGGCCTCGCCTACCGGGTCGTCAAGGAGGCCCTCGCGGAAGAGGGCGCCGATCTCGAAGCCGTCCCCGACCCCGCGGACCCCTTCGACTGACCCCGCGACCCGCGCGCCCGAGGCGCGACACGCCGGGGTTGCGAGCCGGGTGACCGGGTGGTGATTTTTTTCCGGACTCTGACGGGGACGCGATGCCGCAGGTCGCGGCGGGGGCGGACGGTCAGGGTGGGCGGTAAGGAAGGACTCACGCCGACGTTCGGTTAGTCCGGAATGCCCGTCGTTTGCTTGCTCATTACCTCTATGCCGCTTACCGTTACGGCAGTGAGGAGTTACTCCGCGTCTCGCGGATTGCCATACGACCGAGCACGTTCCAGCAGCTGAGAGGCATAAAGGACAGGTTCGTCGACCGGATTCGGCCGGATCGCCGGGGGCGCGCCGCGCGCGGCCCCGTGATGTCGTGCATCCGCGCGCGAGTAAATCCTCGCTAGGCAGGGCCCCGCACTCCGGACGGGCCCGCGGCGAGGAAGGATCTGCCTCATGGAGAGCGTCCTGCTGGGTGCAGCGCTGCTGGTGACCCTGGTCGCTCTCGTGATCGTCATCCTGTGGCGTCCCGGCATGCCCGGCAAGGCCGCGGCGGAGATCGCCCGCGCGCAGAGCGAGGCCGACGAGATCAGGGCGAAGGCCGGGCAGGAGGCGCAGGACGTCCTGGAGGACGCCGAGCGGGAGGCGCAGCGGATCGCCGCCACCGCCCGCGCGGAACTCGACGCCGAGGGCCGCCTCCTCCGCGACGATCTGCGGACCGTCCGGGAGGACCTGGAGCGCCGGGAGGCGCGGCTCGCGGAGCGGGAGCAGCGGCTGGACGGCGAGGTGCGGCGCCTGGAGGAGTGGCAGGGGCGGCTCGCCGAGACCAAGAAGGCGCTCGAAACCCGCAAGGAGGAGCTGGCCGGCGTCGCGGACGAGCGGCGCAAGGTCCTGGAGCAGGCGGCCGGGCTCACCGCGGAGCAGGCCAAGGGCGAGCTGGTCGCGGCGATCGAGAACCAGGCCAAGCGGGAGTCCATCCCGATCGTCCGCGAGATCGAGAACACGGCGCGGGCGGAGGGCGAGAAGCGCGCCCGCAAGATCGTGACGCTGGCGATCCAGCGGGTCGCGAGCGAGCAGACGGCCGAGTCGGTCGTGTCGGTGCTGCATCTGCCGAGCGATGAGATGAAGGGCCGCATCATCGGCCGCGAGGGGCGCAACATCCGCGCGTTCGAGACGACGACCGGCGTCAACCTGATCATCGACGACACGCCCGAGGCGGTGCTGCTGAGCTGTTTCGACCCGGTGCGGCGGGAGGTCGGGCGGCTCACGCTGGAGAAGCTCGTCCTCGACGGCCGCATCCATCCGCAGCGCATCGAGGAGATCTACGAGCGCAGCAAGAGCGACGTGGAGCAGCTGTGCGTCCGGGCCGGTGAGGACGCCCTGGTCGAGGTGGGCATCGCCGACATGCACCCGGAGCTGATCGCGCTGCTCGGGCAGCTGCGGTACCGGACGTCCTACGGGCAGAACGTGCTGAAGCACCTGATCGAGTCCGCGCACATCGCGGGGGTCATGGCGAGCGAGCTGCGGCTCCCGGTGGAGGTCGCCAAGCGGTGCACGCTCCTGCACGACATCGGCAAGGCGCTCACCCACGAGGTGGAGGGCAGCCACGCGCTGATCGGCGCCGAGATCGCCCGCCGCTACGGCGAGGACGAGGACGTCGTCCACGCGATCGAGGCGCACCACAACGAGGTCGAGGTCCGGACGGTCGAGGCCGTCCTGACCCAGGCCGCGGACGCCGTGAGCGGCAGCCGGCCGGGCGCGCGCAGGGAGTCTCTGGAGGCCTACGTCAAGCGGCTCGAACGGCTTGAGGAGATCGCCCGCGCCAAGCACGAGGGCGTGGAGAAGGTCTTCGCGATGCAGGCCGGCCGAGAGATCCGCGTGATGGTCAAGCCCGAAGCGGTCGACGACATCCAGGCGCAGGTGATCGCCCGCGACATCGCCAAGCAGGTCGAGGACGAGCTGACCTACCCGGGCCAGATCCGCGTCACCGTCGTCCGCGAATCCCGGGCGATCGAGTTCGCCCGCTGAAGTTCAGGGACACGTCTGGCATTCGCCACCTCCCGCCGTGATGATCAAGGCATTCGCCGGCGGGAGGAGCGTCGTGAACAAGGTTTCCATGCTCGGGTGCGCGGTCGTCATGGGTGCGGCGCTCACCGTCACGGGCATCGCCCAGGCCGCGCCCGACAGCGCTGTCAAGAAGCGGACGCACCCGGTGGTCGTCGGGCACCGAGGGTCGCCGGGGCAGGCGCCCGAGGAGACGCTCGCCTCCTACCGCAACGCGCTCCGCGACAAGGCGGACGTGCTTGAGGGCGACGTCCAGCTCACGTCCGACCGGCAGATCGTGCTCCTGCACGACGACACGCTCGCGAGGACGACCGACGTGGAGGAGGTCTACCCCGACCGGGCGCCGTGGCGGGTCGGGCAGTTCACGCTGGCCGAGATCAAGCGGCTGGACGCCGGATCATGGTTCGGCTCGCGGTACGCGGGCCAGAGGGTGCCGGCTCTGAAGGAGCTGCTGTCGGTCGTGGACAGGCGGACCGGTCTCAGCCTGGAGCTCAAGTCGCCGGCCAACAGCCCGGGCGTGGCCACGCTGCTCGCCGGGGAGCTGAACGCGGCGGGACTCACCGACGGGGCGACGCTGCGGTCCGGCGCCTATCGCGTGCAGGTCCACTCGCGGGACCAGGAGGCGCTCAGGGAGTTCCACGCGTCCGCGCCCAAGGTGCAGCTCTCCTACCTGACCGGCGGGCGGATGCTCGGCGACGAGGAACTGGCCGCGCTGGCGGGCTGGACGGTCGGGGTGTACGCGCACCCGCGGGTGACCGGCGCGGCCGACGTCCGGCGCGCGCACGCCAAGGGGCTGAAGGTGTTCAGCGACCCGGTGGACAGCCCGGCCGAGGTCCCGATGGCCGCGAACCAGGGCTACGACTGGGTCACGTCGAACTTCCCGGCCACGGCCCGCCGGATCCTGGACGGCCGGGCGCCGTTCCCCGCGGCGAACGGCGTCGTGGTCGACAGCGTCTTCCCCGACCCGGGCGGCGACGACGCCCAGCCGGAGAACAGCGAGCACGTGGTGCTGCGCAACACCACGTCCCGGCCGATCGACGTGAGCGGCGGCTACCTGCGCGACCAGGCGAGCAACCTGATGAAGATCGGCCCCGGGTACGTGATCCGGCCCGGGAGCCTGCTGCGCGTCCACGTCGGCCCCGGCACGAACCGCCCGGACGCCTACTACAACGGCCTGACGGCCGGCTTCCTGAACAACACGTCAGGCGACACGGTGTCGTTCTTCGGGGCCGACCACTCGCTGATCGACATCTACTCCTACATCGTCCCCTGATCCGGCGGTCAGCCGACCGTCAGGTCGATCGGCTCGACGCCGCGCGGCTCGAATCCGAGGGTCTGGCCGTAGAACGCCAGCTCCGCCTCCAGGCACCGGACGACGGTCGCCGCCTTCCGGAAGCCGTGGGACTCGCCCTCGAACGTGAGGTAGGCGTAGGGCATCTTCTTCTCGGCCAGCGCATGCGCGAACCGCTCGGACTGGTCCGGCGGCACCACCGGGTCGCTCAGGCCCTGCAGGAGCAGGACGGGGCAGGCCGTATCGCCCGCCCGGTTGAGCGGCGAACGCTCCTCGTAGGCGCGCTCGAAGCCGGGCAGGGGCCCGATCAGGCCGAACAGGTAGTGCGACTCGAAGTCGTGCGTGGCCTCGGCGAAGCTCTGCAGGTCGCTGATCCCGAAGTAGGACGTGGCGGCCTTGAACACGTCGGTCTGCGTGACCGACGCGAGCGTCGTCCAGCCGCCGGCGGAGCCGCCGCGGATGGCCAGCCGGGCGGGGTCGGCGATGCCGCCGTCCACGAGGGCCTGCGCGGCGGCGATGGCGTCCTCCACGTCGACGACGCCCCACTGGCGGCGCAGCCGCTCGCGGTAGGCGCGGCCGTAGCCGGCCGATCCGCCGTAGTTGACGTCGATGACGCCGATGCCGCGGCTGGTGAAATACGCACGTTCCAAATCGAGCACCGTGGACACCCGCCCCGTGGGCCCGCCGTGCACGAAGACCACGTACGGGGGCAGTTCCTTCTCCGGCCCGGCCGCCTCGGGGTTGGTCGGCGGGAACACGTAGGCGTGGACGGGACGTCCGAACGGCCCTTCCAGGCGTTCGGCCCGCGGCCTGGACAGGTACGCGACGTCCGGAAGCTCGGGCAGTTCCCGGCGCAGCCCCTCGACGCGACCCGTCGTGGTGTCGACCCGCACGACCGAGGCCGGCAGGTCGGGTCCGCCCGCGATGCCCACGATCGTCGTGCCGTCCGTGGACAGCTGCGCCGCCCAGTGCTCGTACGGGACCTCCAGGTCGATGAGGTCGAGCGTCTCGGGGTCGTAGATGCCGAGCCGCATGTCGCCCTCACCGTGCAGGACGGCGAGGCGGCCGTCGCCGAGCAGCGCGTACGGCATGCCGCCGAGCTGCCACAGCGGCCCGGTGAACTCCTCTTCGGCCGGGTACAGCGCCTGCGGGGACTCGCCGTGCAGGCCGACCTGGTAGATGTTCCACCAGCCGGGCCAGTCGGAGATCACGTACAGGGACTGGTCGTCGCGCCACAGCGGCGCCAGCGCCGACTCGGTGAGGCCGCCCTTGACGGTCCGGGGCGCGACCGCCGCGCCGTCCTCGATCGCCGCCACGCGCAGCTCCGTGCCGTCCCACGGCATGCGGGGGTGGTTCCACTGCACCCATGCCAGATGGCCGCCGCCGGGGGACGGCGCAGGGCTGGCGTAGAACTGCGCGCCGGTGACGAGCTCACGGATGGCGCCGGCGTCCCCGGCCGCGCGGCCGTCCAGCGGGATGGCGACGATCGCGCGCCGGATGCCCGTGGCGGCCTGCTCGCCCGCGGCCGTCTCCTCCCCGTCCTGCGCCGGTTCCGCGATGTGACCCTCGCACACGCACCAGATCTCCGTCCTGTCCGGGGACAGGACGTAGTCGGCGAACCGCAGCCCCGCCGGGACGGCCGGCTCCGGCGTCAGCGGGTACGGCTTCGGGTCGCCCTCGTCGAGCCGGTGGAGCCGCTGGTCCTCGTAGTTGGAGAACACGATCGACCAGTTCCCGCCGGTGCGGATGGGCAGGTACGACCGCCCGCCGTACTCGTGGACACGGGTACGGGCGTCCCACGGCGCCTGCAGCAGCTCCGTGCGCCGACCGCCGTTCAGGTGGACGACCGTCGTCCGGCCGCCCTCCTCGGGCCGGGTCTCCTGCCACCACACGTCATCGCCCGCGACGGTAGGGAAACTGAGGCGCAGCCGGGCGCGGGCGACATCGGCCGCAGAGATGGGTGAAGGCCATGAGCCGTAGGGGAGGGTCGCACGAGCGGTCATAACAGGAATCGTCCCGCATACGGGGATCGGTTGGGGCCATGACGGTCTGTTTGACGTCGGAAAGATACACGCCGGCCGTCCGGAAACCCGCCGGTGGTGCCGAGGGTCGCCTCGTCCGGTGGCAGGGACGGCGAAGGGCGCCGCCGGAACCGGCGGCGCCCTTCGCGGCGGAACGGGTCCTCAGACCGGCTAGACGGGCTGCTGGGTGACCCCGACCCCGGGGACGGGAGGCGGCCCTCCCGTGGTCATGGTCTTGGCCTCGGTCTTGCGGCTGCGGCGGCTGCGGGCCTCCAGCCACGTCGCCACCCGGCTCAGCGACATGTTGATCGCGATGTAGATGATCGCGACGATGACGCCGGCCTGCAGGACGTTGTTGCTGTAGTTCGCCGGCACCTGCTTGAAGCCGGCCTGCAGGAACTCGCCGTAGGCGATGATGAACCCGAGCGCGGTGTCCTTGAGCAGGACGACGATCTGGCTCACGATCGCCGGCATCATCACCGTGATCGCCTGCGGCAGCAGGACCAGCCGCATCACGCCGTTCTTGCGGAGGCCGATGGAGTAGGCGGCCTCCGACTGGCCCTTCGGGATCGACAGGACGCCGGCCCGCACCACTTCGGCGAGCACCGAGCCGTTGTACATCGTCAGGCCGAACACCACCGCGGCGAAGGCCGGCACCGTGACCGTCCCGGCGTTGCTCTCCACCCCGAAGATCGAGAAGAAGTAGTCCACCGACATACGCTGGAGCTGGCCGAACGGGGACTCGGCGATGGACGGGCTGATCTTGTTCGGGACGAAGAACGCCAGGAAGATCAGGATCAGCAGCGGGATGCCGCGGAAGAACTCGACCACCGCCCCGGCGGGGATCCGGATCCACCAGTGGTCCGAGAGCCGCGCGAGGCCGAACACGATGCCGAACAGCAGGGCCAGCACGGTCGCGACGGCGGCGGCCTTCAGGGTGTTCATCAGGCCGGGCAGGAGCAGGTGCCGCCAGACGGTCCACTCGGTGAACGGCGTCCACAACTTCTCCTCGAACTGGCCCTTGTCGTTCAGGCGCCAGACGAGCGCGGCGAGGACGGCGGCGAGCACCACGGACACGATGACGGACAGCAGCGTGTTCCGCGCGCGCGCCCGCGGCCCGGGGACGTCGAAGAGAACGGTCGCTTCCTTGCTCATCGCGCCACCGCCATCCGCTTGGCCAGCCAGCCGAAGAAGTATCCGGTCGGCAGGGTGAGGATCAGGAAGCCGACGGCCACGCCGAGGAACAGCGGGATCACCCCGTTGGCGAACGTGGGCTTGTCGACGATGGTCTTGGTGACCAGCGCGACCTCCGCGTAGCTCGCCGCGGCGGCCACCGTCGTGTTCTTGATCATCGCGATGAAGACGCTGCCCAGCGGGGCGATGATCGCGCGGAACGCCTGCGGCAGGATGATCATCCGGAGCGACTGGGTGAAGGTCAGCCCGATCGAGCGCGCCGCCTCGGCCTGGCCGAGCGGGACGGTGTTGATCCCGGAGCGGAGGGTCTCGCAGACGAAGGCCCCGGTGTAGGCGGAGAGCCCGAGGACCGCCCACCAGTAGTAGGTGGTCGAGGAGTTCTCGGAGAACTTCAGCGCGAGGATGTCGTTGAGGCCCAGGCTGCACATCAGCAGCACGAGGGTCAGCGGCGTGTTACGGACGATGTTGACGTAGCCCGTGCCGAAGGCGCGCAGCACGGGGACGGGTGCGACGCGGAAGCTCGCCAGCAGCGTTCCGATGATCAGCGAGAGCACGGCGGACGCCGCCGCGAGGCGGAGGGTCGCCCAGAAGCCCTGCATGATCTCGTTGAAGTTGTCGAAGAACGGGCTGAAGTCAAACATTGCTCAGCTGTTTCATTGCGTTCCTGCAGGGTCAGGGCCTGCCGGTGCGCCCCGGCGTTCGCGGGGCGCACCGGCGTGACGGGCGTCATGCGCGGCCTGAGGTCAGGCGCAGCCTTCCATCTGCGGGACGGTCGTGACGAGCTTCAGCCCGGTGCCGGCGAAGTGCTTCTCCAGCAGGGTCTTGGCGGTGCCGTCGGAGTACATCGTGGTGATGGCCTTGTTGACGGCCTCGCAGGTCTCGGTGTCGCCCTTCTTGATGCCGACGCCGTACTTCTCGTCGGTGAAGGGGTCGTTGATGACCTTGAAGGCGCCCTTCTGCTGGTTGGCGAACCCGGCGAGGATCAGGTCGTCGGTGCTGACCGCGTCCAGCGCCTTGGACTTCAGCTTGCTCACGCATTCGGAGTAGCTGCTCGCGTCGACCAGCGTGACGCCCTTGATGTTGAGCTTGCCGTCCGGCGGGCCCTCGGTGACGCGGCGGAAGGAGTTGGATCCGGCCGCCTTGCACAGCTTCTTGCCCTTGAGGTCCTGGGCCTTCTTGATGCTGCTGTCGTCCGCGCGGACCATGGTGTCCTGGTGGGCGACGTAGTACGGGCCGCCGAACGTCACCTGCGACTTGCGCGCGTCGGTGATGGAGTAGGTCGCGAAGATCAGGTCGACCTGGCCTCCGCCGAGGAACGACTCGCGGTTCGCGGACGTCGTCTCCTTGAACGTGATGCCGCTCTCGGGAACGCCGAGCGACTTGGCGACGTACTTGGCGACGTCCACGTCGAAGCCGTCGAAGGTGCCGTCCGGCTTCTTCAGGCCGAGCGCCGGCTGGTCGAACTTGATGCCGATGGTCAGCTTCTTGTCGTCCTTGGCCTTCTGGACGACCGTCTTGGCCTCGGTCTTCTCGGTGTCGCTGCCACAAGCGCTGAGCGCCAGTGACAGCGCCATCCCCGCCCCGATGAGGGCGCCGAAACGACGTACTCGCATTCTCGTCCTACCTCTGCTCTCTGCCGGAGCCCCGCGGCTCAGTGCGTGAGGATCTTGGAAAGGAAGTCCTTCGCGCGCTCGGTCCGCGCGTTGGTGAAGAACTCGTCGGGAGTGTTCTCCTCCACGATCTGGCCGTCCGCCATGAACACGACCTTCCGCGCGGCCCTGCGCGCGAACCCCATCTCGTGCGTGACGACGATCATCGTCATGCCCTCGCGGGCCAGGCCCGTCATGACTTCCAGGACCTCGTTGACCATCTCCGGGTCCAGTGCCGAGGTCGGCTCGTCGAAGAGCATCACCTTGGGCTTCATCGCGAGGGAGCGCGCGATGGCCGCTCGCTGCTGCTGCCCGCCGGACAGCTGCGCCGGGTACTTGTTCGCCTGGTTCGCGATGCCGACCCTGTCGAGCAGCTCCATCGCGTGCTTCTGCGACTCCTGCCTGCCCTGCCTGCGGACCTTCACCGGCCCGAGCGTGACGTTGTCCAGGATCGTCTTGTGGGCGAACAGGTTGAACGACTGGAAGACCATGCCGACGTCGGCGCGGAGCCTCGCCAGGTCCTTGCCCTCCTTGGGCAGCTCCTTGCCGTCCACGAGGATCTTGCCGTCGTCGATCGGCTCCAGCCGGTTGATCGACCGGCACAGGGTCGACTTGCCGCCCCCGGACGGGCCGATCACGACGACGACCTCGCCCGAGTCCACGGTGAGGTTGATGTCCTTGAGGACGTGCAGCTCGCCGAAGTGCTTGTTGACGTGCTCGACCACGACGAGGGGCCGGTCACCACTGGTAACCGGCTCCGGGGTGGAGTCCTCCGGCCCGGTCTTGGTGAGGTCGGGCCCGCTTTCGCTGTCCGTCATGAGCCCGGACCCTATGTCATCGGCAGTACTGCGAAAGTTGCCGCGCGGTACCGATCCGATCACGAATACCCATGTCGGACGGGGTGCCGTCGTGGCGGAGAGTGATCATCCGTGCTGGGCGCAGGGGTGCGTAACCCGTTCGGTCATATCACGGCGGAGCCGTACCCTTGGTGACTGTCATGAGTACGCCAATGGAGACGGCTCACCGTACGTACGAGATCCGTACCTACGGGTGCCAGATGAACGTCCACGACTCCGAGCGGCTGTCCGGGCTCCTGGAGTCGGCCGGGTACGTCCGCGCGGAGGACGCCGAGCCCGACGTGGTGGTCTTCAACACCTGCGCGGTGCGGGAGAACGCCGACAACCGGCTCTACGGCAACCTCGGCCACCTGCGGCCCGTCAAGGACGGCCACCCGGGCATGCAGATCGCCGTCGGCGGCTGCCTGGCGCAGAAGGACCGCGAGGCCATCGTCAAACGCGCCCCTTGGGTGGACGTGGTGTTCGGCACCCACAACATCGGGTCGCTGCCCGCGCTGCTGGAGCGTGCGCGCGTGCAGAGCGAGGCGCAGGTCGAGATCGAAGAGTCCCTGGTGACCTTCCCGTCGACGCTGCCGACGCGCCGCGAGTCCCCGTACGCCGCTTGGGTGTCGATCTCCGTGGGGTGCAACAACACCTGCACGTTCTGCATCGTCCCGTCCCTGCGCGGCAAGGAGAAGGACCGCCGCCCGGGGGAGATCCTCGCCGAGGTCGAGGCGCTGGTCGCCGAGGGCGTCCTGGAGATCACCCTGCTGGGGCAGAACGTGAACGCATACGGTTCGGGTTTCGGAGCGCTGTCGGCGGCGCCGGACGAGGTCCGCGCGATGACCGCCGGAGGGCAGTCCGCGTTCGCCGGGCTGCTGCGCGCGTGCGGTGGCGTCGACGGCCTGGAACGGGTCCGGTTCACCTCGCCGCACCCCAAGGACTTCACCGACGACGTCATCGCCGCGATGGCGGAGACGCCGAACGTGATGCCGTCGCTGCACATGCCGCTGCAGTCCGGGTCGGACGCGGTACTGCGCGCGATGCGCCGGTCGTACCGGCAGGAGCGCTACCTAGGCATCATCGAGAAGGTCCGGGCCGCGATCCCGGACGCGGCGATCACCACCGACATCATCGTGGGCTTCCCCGGCGAGACCGAGGCCGACTTCGAGGAGACCCTGCACGTCGTGCGGGAGGCCCGGTTCGCCTCGGCGTTCACCTTCCAGTACTCCAAGCGTCCCGGCACCCCGGCCGCGACCATGGACGGCCAGCTGCCGAAGGAGGTCGTCCAGGAGCGCTACGAGCGGCTCATCGCACTCCAGGAGGAGATCTCCTGGGCGGAGAACAAGAAGCAGCTCGGCCGGACACTGGAGGTCCTGGTCGCGGAGGGCGAGGGCCGCAAGGACGAGGCGACCCGACGGCTGTCGGGACGCGCGTCCGACAACCGCCTGGTCCACTTCAGCGCGCCCGAGGAGCCCGTCCGTCCCGGCGACATGGTCACCGTCGAGGTCACCTATGCCGCGCCGCACCACCTGGTCGCCGACAAGCCCGCGCCCGCCGTCCGCCGGACGCGGGCGGGAGACGCATGGGAGGCCCGCCAAGGCCGGGACGACGGGCAGAAGGGCGTCTCTCTGGGCATGCCGTCGATCGGGCGGCCGGCCCAATCCGCCGCGCCCGTGTCAGGCTGCTCGACCGGCCCCTGAACCCCGGCCTCCTGAACTCCGGCGCGATCGGGCCGTGGCCTACCCCGTCTCGACGGGCCGGGCCGGAACCGGGCCCAGCGAGATGCTGTGGCGGTGCCGCCCGTTCAGCGGCGACCGGCTCGCCGGCAGGGGGCCGTGCGGCGTCGGGCGCCTCGCGGCGGGCCGGCCGGGAACCGGTGGGTCAGGTCGGCTGGCCCTGATCGCCCGGACCGGGCTGGCCGGGCTGGCCGCCGCCTTCGCCGCCCTCGCGGTCGATGTAGTCGCCGGCCTTGTCCTGGGCCTGGTCGACCTTGTCGGCGTACTGGCCGCCGGTTCGCTCGTCGAACGTGTCCCCGGCCTTCTCCGTGCCCTTCTTGGCCTGGTCGGGGTGCTGCCCGAGCATCTGCTTGACCTTGTCGACGATGGACATGCGGTATCCCCCCGGATCCCTCGTCTCGTCCGTGGGCCGCGCGACCTCGCGCGACGCCCGTACAACCCGGCTATACCCGTTCTCTTGCCACAATTAAGCCCGTGACCTCACCCAATGCGTCTCATGTCCCCGCTCCCGCCGCCCCGCCGGTGATCGCGGTCGTCGGAGCCACGGCCGCCGGCAAGTCCGACCTGGCCGTCGAGCTGGCGATCCGGCTGGGCGGCGAGGCGGTCAACGCCGACTCGATGCAGCTCTACCGCGGCATGGACATCGGAACGGCGAAGCTGACGGCGGACGAGATGCGCGGTGTGCCGCACCATCTGCTGGACATCTGGGACGTGACCGCGACCGCCAGCGTCGCGGAGTACCAGCGGCTGAGCGCCGAGGTGATCGCCGGCATCCGGGGCCGGGGGCGGACTCCGGTGCTGGTGGGCGGTTCCGGGCTGTACGTGCGGGCGGCCCTCGACCACCTGGAGTTCCCGGGGACGGACCCGGCCGTCCGGGCCCGGCTGGAGGCGGAGCTGTCCGAGGCCGGGCCCGATGCGCTGCACGAACGGCTTCGCGGCCTGGATCCGGCGGCCGCGGAGGCGATCCTGCCGAGCAACGGCCGCCGGATCGTCCGGGCCCTGGAGGTGATCGAGATTTCCGGCCGCCCGTTCACCGCGACCCTGCCCGAGCACCGGTACCGCTACGACGCGGTCGTGCAGATCGGGCTGAGCGTCCCGCGGGCGGAACTGGACGAGCGCATCGCCCTGCGGGTGCGGCGGATGTGGGACGCGGGCCTGGTCGACGAGGTCCGGGGTCTGGAGAAGCGGGGCCTCAGGGAGGGCCTGACCGCGGGCCGCGCCCTCGGCTACGCACAGGTGCTCCGGTTCCTGGCGGGGGAGTCGACGGAGGACGAGGCCAGGGAGGACACCGTCCGGACGACCCGGCGGTTCGCGCGCCGGCAGGAGTCGTGGTTCCGCCGGGACCCTCGCGTCCGGTGGCTGCCCTACGATGACCCTGACCTGGTCGATCACGCGCTGGCCCTGGTCGGCTGACGGAGGCCGCGAACCCGTGCGACCGGGGCGCACGGCAGGGGGTGCGTGGTTCCGAATCCCCTTCTCACCAGGGCCTCCGCGGTTCCCGGTGCGGTCCCGGCCCGAACGGGACAACGGTCCCTCTCCAACGGGACCTTCCGCCGCATAACTTCTCTCTTGCACACCCTCTGGTGAATGGCCCGTATGGACCGGGATGGGAGCCCCGGAGCCGTACGGAGCCTGAGGGCCGGTGGCGACCTTCTTGGCGGGGGGCGGTCACCGGCCCTCCCACCGGGAGGGCGGCGCCTCAGGGATGGACGCCGTTGACCGGCAGCCTGGCGCGGACCAGGGTCCCGCCCTTCGGACCGGGCCCCACCGTGCAGGATCCGCCCAGTTCGGCCGCGCGCTCGCGCATGGACGACATGCCGATGCCGGAGCGCACATGGTCGGGCAGCCCCACACCGTCGTCGCCGACCGTGACGTGCAGATCGCCGTTAAGGTACAGCCGCACCTCCGCGCAGCCGGCGTTGGCGTGCCGGTGCACATTCGTGAGCGCCTCCTGGACGATCCGGTACGCGGCGACCTCGGCGGCGGCGGGGAGCCGTTTCAGATCGCCTTCCACGTGCACGTCCACCTGGGGGCCGTCGCCCGTGGCGACGACGCCGCCGAGCGCCTGGATCGCGCCCTCCAGCCCGAGATCGTCCAGTGCCGGGGGGCGCAGGCCGTACACGAGCTCCCGGATGTCGCCGATGGTGCGGCCCATGGTGGCGCGCAGTTCCTCCAGCAGCCCGTCGACCGCCTCGGGGTCGGTCTTCAGCGTGATGCGGGCGGCGTCCACCGTCATGGCGAGGCTGGCCAGGGTCGGGCCGAGCCCGTCGTGCAGGTCGCGGCGGAGCCGGCGCCGCTCCTCCTCCCGGGTGCGCAGGATGTGCTCGCGGGACCGCTGGACGTCCGCGGCGAGCCGCGCCGCGTTCGCCAGCTCCGCGAGGTTGCGGGCCAGGATGCCGGACAGCCGCGCGTCGGGGGTGCGGGTGACGCCGAACAGCAGCCGGCCCACCGGCTCCCCGTGCCACACCAGCGGGATCAGCTGCGGCCGCTCGCCGAGCACGCCGTCCTCCGCCGAGATCGTCCGGCCGTCGCGGTCCAGCACCTCGATCGCGACACCGCTCGCGTGCAGGGCCGAGCGCGCCACCTCGGCGGCGACGGCGAGCGCGGCGCCCGGGTTCGCGGCGGTCTGCAGCCGCCGGTTGAGGCGGTCGGCGATCCGGTACGGGTCGCGCTCGCCGTGGATGAACCCGTCCACCGTGCGCTGGAGCCGCCGCCGGACGGGTTCGAACACCGCGCCCGCGACGATGGCCCCGGCGAGCCCGGCGAGGGTGCCCCTGCCGTGCGCCAGCAGGCTCGCGGTGCCGACGAGCGCGAAGTAGACGCCGGTGATGACGACGACGAGCCCGGCGTAGACCAGCGTCCGGCTGACCACGAGGTCGATGTCGTACAGCCGGTAGCGGGTGATCGCGATCGCGATGCAGATCGGGACGGCGACGATGGTGATGTCGCGCACCGGGTCGCCGATGGGGCTGTTCTCGCCGACGAAGATGATGGCCTCCGCGACGATGCCCGGATAGACCACCCAGCCGATCTGCCGCCGGACGTCCGGCGGTGACTGCACGAACCGCACCGCCACCGAGAACAGGCCCGCGGCCAGGGTCCCGATGATGATCGCGCTGATCGGCACCGGGATCCGGTCGAAGGAGTAGACCGAGACGCCGTTGTGCCAGCTGCGCACGTCCGGGTCGATCGTCAGGTGGACGCAGACGATCACCGGGACGAGGCAGGCGAGGACGAGCACCGGGCGGAACCAGCGCGACACGAGCCGCCCGTCCGGGAAGATCAACGGCAGGATCAGTGTCAGGGCGTAGGTGTCAATGGCCCACAGCCAGGTCCCGAGCCACGTGACGAACCCGGCTCCGGGCCAGTGGTGGAGCTCGAACCATGGGCCGAGGTTGAGGGTCAGGACGTACACCGAGGCGCTGAAACCGGCGCCGACCATGAGCCAGGCGACCCTCAGCCCCGGCCGGTGCCGCAGCAGGACGGCGCCCCCGGGCGTCCAGGCGAGCGCGACCAGGATCTCCGGGTGCCACCACACCATGCGCAGGTCGGAGGGCATCCGGGCGCCGATGACGAGCGACGCGGTGACGGAGGCGACCGCGGCGAGCGCGAGCAGGACGCCCAGGCGTCCCGCCCCGCGGTCGTGCTCTTCCGTCTCCATGAAGCCGCTCCCCGCCCCAAAGTAATGGAATGTTAAAACGTCCTGCTCCCTGTCCCGCAGACAAAGGGGCGTCCGCCTCAGGACACCGGGATCGGGTTAGGCGGAGACTGGCCCGGTCACCGTGCATGTGGGCGTGCCGTGATGGTAACCGCGGAATCCGGCGAGGAGAACGGAAGCCGCAGGTCAGACTTGTCCGGCGGGGCCGCCGGGCGGCGGGGGCGCGGCGCGCCGCGGCCGCCCGCCGGGCGCCCGGCCGGCACGGCGCGGGCGGCGCGGCCGAGCTCTGACAGGGGCGGGCTCGGGCCGCCGCCGGCGCCGGCCGGGGCGGCGGAGCGGCCCGCGGGGACGCTCCCGCGCCCTTCGGCGGCCGGGCGGCCGGGTCAGGCCCGCAGAGTCAACATGCTGTCGCGGGTCAGTGCCTTGATCCCGCGCCGCAGTTCCTCGGGGGAGAAGTCCTTGATGATGAGGCGCTGTATCAGGAACCCCGGCAGGATGGCGAAAAGCGTCTTGCCCACGGCCACGACGTCGGTGTCGGGCGGAAGCAGGCCGGTGTCGACGAGGCGGCGCAGGTAGAGCGTCCAGGTGCCGCGGAGAGCCGTGACGTTGTCGGCGACGTACTTGGCGAGCTCCGGGTCGTGCAGGGCGAGCGCCCATGCCTCGGGGGCGAGCCGGACCGGGCCGTTCTCGCCGGACAGCGCGACCACCCTGGAGCTGAGCCGCTCGATCATCTCGTCCAGCGGAAGCAGGGGGTCGCCGTGGACGAGACCGGCGAAGAACGTGTGGAGATCGCCGATCACCGTCGCGATGTTCGCCTCGATGATCTCGTTTTTGCTCTTGAAGTAGCGGTAGACGGCGCCCGCGGAGAGACCGGCCTCGGCGAAGATGTCCTGCATGGACGTGTCGTGGATGCCCTTGCGGATGAAGCAGGCGCGGGCCGCGTCGATGATCTGGCGGCGGCGGCGCTCCAGATGCTCCTCGCTCACTCGTGGCATGCGGCCAATATAAAACGAACGTTCGTTTCTTGACAAGCTCGGAGAGACGGTGCCACGGTGGAGGTGTAAAAGAGAACGGACATTCGTTTTTGGAGGCGACCACCATGCGGTCCTCCCTCGCAGCGCGCACGGCGGCCGTCGCCGTCGCGGCCGCGCTGCTCCAGCTCGTCATGATCATCGCTTTCTCCTGGCCCGCGGCGCGCACGGCCCCCCGCGACGTGCCGATCGTCGTGACCGGCCCGGGCGCCGCCGCGGTGGCGGACCGGCTGGACCACGAGCGTCCGGGCGCCTACGACGTCGGGACCCGGCCCGACGAGGCAGCCGCGCGCGCCGCGCTCGAGGATCGCGAAGCGTACGGCGCCATCGTCACCGCGCCGTCCGGCCCGAAGGTGCTCACCGCCTCCGCCGCCTCGCCGGTGATCGCCCAGCAGCTCGGCGCGATGGCGGCGCGGCTCGGACCGGGCGGCGCCGCCCCGGCACCCGTCCAGGACGTGGTCGCGACCGATCCCGGCGACCCGCGCGGGGCGGGCTTCGGCGCCCTCGCGCTGCCGCTGATCATGTCCGGGATCGCCGCCGCGGTGCTGCTGACGTTCGCGATCCGGTCCGCCGCGTGGCGGGCCGCAGGCGTGGTGCTCTTCGCCGTGCTGGGCGGGCTCGGCGCCGCAGGAATCGCGCAGGGCTGGCTGTCGCTGCTGCCCGGCTCCTACCTGACGCTCGCCGGCGTCATGTCGCTGACCGTCCTCGCGGTGACCGGCACGGTCGCCGGACTGGCCGCCGCCATCGGGCGCGCCGGGATCGGCGTCGGCTCGCTCACGCTGCTGCTGCTCGGCAACCCGCTGTCGGGCGCCACCTCGGCGCCGGAGCTGCTGCCGCAGCCGTGGGGCGCCATCGGCCAGTTCCTGCCGCCGGGGGCGTCGGCCACCCTGCTGCGGTCGGCGGCGTTCTTCGACGGCGCGGGCGGTGCCCGGGCGCTGTCCGTGCTGGCCGCCTGGGCCGTCGCCGGGCTCCTCCTCCTGGCGGTCGGCGGCCTGCGCGCACGGGACAGGGAGCCGGCGCCCAGCCGCGAACCGGCTCTTGCCTGACGGCCGCTTGGGTGACTCTTGGTCATTCCCCTGCGCGAAACGTGATCACTCAATAGCATTCTGTGACTCTTGAGTGGTCGCGAAGGGGGAGACGGTTGGCGGTGTTCCTGCTGCGGCGCCTGGCGAACCACCTGGTGCTGGTCGCCGCGGCCGCGAGCCTCGGCTACCTGCTCGCCGCCGCCGCACTCGATCCGCGCGCCGGCTTCGAGGACCGTGCCCCTCGCCCGCCCGATGCCGTGATCGACGCTCGCCTCAGTGCGCTCAACCTCAACGACCGGGTGCCCCTGGCCGACCGATACGTCACCTGGGCAGACGGTGTCCTGCACGGCGATTTCGGCCGGACGTGGGATGGGGTACCGGTCAACGGCGAGCTGTGGCGTCGTCTCGGCGTGAGCCTGCGGCTGGTCGCCCCAGGGGCCGTCCTCGGCGGCGTCCTCGGCGTCGCGCTCGGCGCCTATGCCGCCGCCCGGCGCGGGCGGGCGGCCGATCGCCTCATCTCGCTCGGCTCCCTCCTGCTGCTCGCCACCCCGGTGTTCGTCCTGGCCGTCCTGTTGCAGATCGCCGCGAGCGGGGCCAACGACGCCATGGGCGTCCGGGTCTTCGTGTGGGTGGGGGAGTCCACACCGGAGGTCTCCGGGGTCGGCGCGCTCACGGACCGGGCGCGTCACCTGCTGCTCCCGTCGGTCACGATCATGCTCGCGCAACTCGCCCTCTACTGCCGTTACCAGCGCGGCCTGATGCTGGACGTCCTGAACGCCGCCTTCGTGCGGACCGCACGCGCCAAGGGGCTCCCGCGGCGCCGCGCGCTGCTGCGGCACGGGCTCCGTACGGCGCTGATCCCGCTGACGACCTACTTCTCCTATGCCTCCGGCCTCCTGCTCCTCGGCGCCGTGTTCACCGAGAAGATCTACGGCCGGCACGGGCTCGGCGAATGGCTCGTCGACTCCGTGACGCGCGGCGACGTCAACGCGGTGGCGGCGGTCGACTGCGTCGCCGCCTGCACGGTCCTGCTGGCCGGACTGACCGCGGACGCACTGAACCTCGTCCTCGACCCTCGTATCCGCACGGGAGCGCCGGTTCCGGGGTTCGCGTCATGAGTGTGGGACGGGCGTCGCCTCGGAGACCGGGCGGGAGCCGGCGCGGGACGGCCGGGGCGGTCCTCTTCGGGGCGCTGGTGCTGCTGGCGTTCGCGGGGCCCTTCGTTTCACCGTGGGGGTGGGACGAGACGGACTTCGCGGCGTTCCGGCAGGGGCCGTCCGTGCGGCACTGGCTCGGGACGACCCAGGCCGGGCGGGACGTCCTCGCCCTCACCCTGCGCGGAGCGCGGAAGTCGTTGCTGATCGGGTCCTTCGCCGCCGTTCTCGCGACCGGGCTCGCCGCCGTCGTCGGGACCGCGGCCGGACTCGCGGGCGGACGGGCCGACCGGACGCTGATGTGGGGCGCCGACCTGCTGCTGGTGCTGCCGTCCTTCCTCGTCGTCCTCGTCCTGGTGCCCCGGCTGGGCGGAGGGTGGCCGGTGCTCGTGCCGCTTCTGGCCGCGTTCATGTGGATGGTGACCGCGCGGACGGTCCGGGCGATGACGGTCTCGCTGCGGGAGCGCGAGTACGTGCTCGCCGCCCGGTTCCTCGGCATGAGCACGCCGCGGGTGATCGTCCGGCATGTGCTGCCGCAGCTCGCCTCGCTGCTGGCCGTGGACGCGAGCCTCAACGTCGGCGTCGCGATCGTCGCCGAGAGCGGGCTGTCCTGTCTCGGGTTCGGGGTGCGGCCGCCGGACGTCTCGCTCGGGACGCTCATCGCAGACGGCCAGGGCACCGCGTGTCCGTGGGCGTTCGGGGCCGGTGCCGGGCTGCTCGTCCTGATCGTGCTCGCGGTGAACCTGCTCGGCGACGGGTTGCGGGACGTCCTCGCCCGGGAGGACGGGCCTTGACGGTTCTGCAGGCCGCCGGCCTCACGGTCGGCTATGCGTCCGGCATGCGTGCCGTGTGCGGAGTGAGCTTCACGGTCGATGCAGGAGAGACCCTCGGAATCGTCGGGGAGTCGGGGGCCGGTAAGACCGCCCTGGCTCTCGCCCTGATGGGGCTCTTACCGGATGCCTCCCACGTGACCGGTTCGGTGCGGTTGCGTGGAGAGGATCTGCTGGGACGCTCCGATGCCGACCTGTCCCGGATACGCGGCAAGGACATCGCGATGGTGTTCCAGGACGCGTTGTCGGCGCTTACGCCCGTCCACACGGTGGGCGGCCAGATTGCCGAAGCCGTCCGGATCCACAGGCGAGTGAGCCGTGCGGCGGCGCGTGCACGTGCCGTTGAGCTGCTCCGCCTGGTCGGCATCTCCGGACGGTGGGCCCGTGCGTATCCGCATCAGCTCTCCGGGGGCATGCGTCAGCGCGTGATGATCGCCATGGCCGTCGCCAACGATCCGGTCGCGATCGTGGCGGACGAACCGACGACCGCCCTGGACCCGGCCGTCCAGGCGGAGGTCCTGGATGTGCTGCGGGTCGCTCAGAAGGCGACCGGCGCGGCCATCCTGCTGATCACCCACGACCTGCAGGTGGCCGCGGGGTTCGCCGATCGCGTGATGGTGATGCGTGCGGGACGAGTCGCGGAGACCGGCCCGGCGGATCTGCTGCGGCCGCCCCGAATCGAGCCTGCTGAAACGCCTCCGGACAGGCCGGACCGCCCCGTTGTGCTGCGTGTGGACGGTCTCGTCCGGCACCACTCGCTTCACAAGGGGCCGCTGGTGCGGCGCAGAGCCGGGACGGTGCGTGCCGTGGACGGCATCACGTTCGACGTCAGGGAGGGGGAGACCCTCGCGCTCATGGGGGAGTCGGGAAGCGGCAAGACCACGACCTTGATGGAGATCCTCCAGATGTCGCGCCCCCAGAAGGGACGCATCACGGTCCTAGGTCACGACACGGCTTTCCTGCGCGCCGCCCGCCGCAGAGCCCTGCGCAAGGACGTTCAGGTCGTCTTCCAAGACACCTGCGCGTCGCTGAACCCCCGTATGCGGGTGTCCGACATCCTCACCGAACCGCTGGCCACGCATGGGCAGCCGATCGGCGACCGTGTCGAGGAACTGCTGAATCTGGTCGGTCTGGAACCCGGCCATGCCCGCCGCTATCCCGGTGCTCTCTCAGGCGGGCAGAGGCAGCGTGTGGCGATGGCCAGAGCACTTGCCCTGGAACCACGGCTGCTGTTGTTGGACGAGCCTGTGTCCGCCCTCGACGTTGCCGTGCAGGCTCGTGTCTTGGACCTTCTGCGGAGTCTCCGTGCACGGCTCGGCCAGGCGTTGCTTCTCGTCGCCCATGATCTGGCCCTCGTCCACACCATCGCCGACCGGATCGCCGTCATGCACATGGGCCGCATCGTCGAGATCGGCTCGACGGCCGAGGTGTGTCGCGCACCCGCCCATCCGTACACGCGCGCGCTGCTGAACGCATTGCCGACGCCAGATCTTCGGCCGAACCGGCGCCTGCGGGACGACCCATCGGACGGCTCGCCTTCCGGGTGCCGGTTCCGTGTCCGGTGCCCGCACTACGTCACGCTGAGCGCCGCCGCCAAACGCCAATGCGAAGAAGACGATCCGGAACAGCGCCCTGTGAAATCCGAAAAGAACGCAGACCAGGCAGCCGCCTGCCATCATCCGCTCCTCAATGCAGAGGTCGAACATTGAGACTGACACTCGCTCTCGTCTTGGTGGGTTTCGCCCTGATGGCCGGGGCCGGATGCAGAGGCACTGAGGCGCCCACGGCCGGCTCGTCGGATCGGCTTCCCGCGTCGGACGTGAACCCGGCTCCGAGAGGCCGTGTGGTGAACGGCGGAACGTTGCGCTGGCCGTTGCCGGAGTTTCCGTCCCAGTGGAACTTCAATCACGTCAACGGCGCCAAGGGCGCGGTCGCGCGCGTCATCCAGGGCGTCCTGCCGTATCTGATGCGCGCCGACGAGAAGGCCGTCCCGCATCCGGTTCCGGAGTACCTGGATTCGGCCACCGTCAAGCGCTCCGAGCACGGCCAGACCGTCACCTACCGGCTCAACCCGCGCGCCAGGTGGTCGGATGGCCGGCCGATCGGATACGCCGACTTCGTGGCCCAAGCCCATGCGCTCTCAGGACGCGACACGAGGTACGAGGCCTCCACCGTTACCGGCTACCGGCAGATCAGGCGCATTGAACGCGGCGCCACCGATCACGTGGTCAAAGTGACGTTCGACCAGACGTACGCGGAATGGCGCAGCCTGTTCAGCCCGCTTTATCCGGCCGCCGCCTACTCCAGCCCGCGCACGTTCAACACCGGCTGGACGAGCGGCCTGCCCGTCACCGCGGGGCCGTTCAAGCAACAGCGGATCGACAGGACGGCCAAAACGGTCACCTTGGTGCGCGATCCCGGGTGGTGGGGCGCGCCGGCGAAACTCGACCGCATCGTCTTCCGTGCCATGGACACCAGTGCCATGCCGGGCGCATTCGCCAATCATGAGATCGACCTGATGGACGTCGGCCTCGACGCAGGTGCGTTACAGCGCGTCGGCCGGGTCCGCGGCGGTGTCGTCCGGAGGGCGGGCGGGCCTGACTGGCGCAATTTCACGTTCAACGCGGCAGGACCCGTCCTGTCCGATCCGCGCGTACGGCAGGCGGTCGTGTTCGGCATCGACCGGCACGTCATCGCGAGAGCCGACCTGTCCGGGCTCGGCGTGCCGGTCAGGACGCTGGGCAACCATTTCTATGTCAACACCCAGGACGGCTACCAGGACAATTCCGGATCATTTGGCGCCTACGATCCGGCGCGCGCCGGGCGGCTTCTGGACGAGGCGGGCTGGAAGGCACACGGCAGGTACCGCACCAAGGCCGGACGAACGCTCTCCCTGCGCTTCGTCGTGCCGTCCGGGGTCCCGATCGGCAAGCGAGAAGGGGAACTGACGCGTGCGCTGCTCGAACGCATAGGCGTGCGGGTGGACATCCAGATCGTCCCTGCCGACGACGTCTTCGAACGCTACGTCACGCCTGGGAACTTCGACATCGTCCCGTTCTCTTGGCTCGGCACTGCATTCCCGGTGTCGCCGATGGAAGCGGTGTTCGCGCGGCCGCACGGTCACCGCGTCCAGCAGAACTACTCCCGGATCGGGAGCGCCGCCATCGACGAGGGGATGGACCGGGCCATCGCAGAGGTCGACCCCGCGAGAGTCCACACCCTCGTGAACAGGACCGACCGGCTGATCTGGCGCCAGGCGTCGGTCTTGCCGCTGTACCAGCGTCCGCAGCTCGTCGCCGTCCGAGCGGACCTGGCCAATCTGGGCGCTTGCGGGTTCCTGGAGCCCGCTTACCAGGACATCGGTTTCACGAAACGGTGAGCATCACGGGAAGGCGAGCCGGACGCCCTTGCGGTCGCTGGTGAAGCGGGCGTTCCACACGTACAGCCGGAGGTCGTCGGCGGACAGGTCCTCCTTGACCGGGAGGTCGGAGACGATGCGGACGATGTAGGAGGCGCCCGCCGGCATCATCGCGCTGCCGTTCTCCTCGATCGGCGCCTTCGACCCGTCCACCCGGGCGGTGATCTTGCTGTGGTTGGGCAGGGTGCACATGTCGTCCGGGATTCCGGCCTGCGGCATGCACCGCTCCCGCGCGTCCGCCGGGACCTGCGCCTTCGGCATGAACAGATCGCCGGGGAAGTCCAGCAGGACGGGCCGCCGCTGGCTGTTGGTGAGGACGTAGTCGGCGTAGGCGTACGTCGTCCCGGACGGCGGGGCCTGTGTGGCGCCGAGCGGCTGCCGGTTCGTCCCGGCCATGACCGCGGCGAGGCTGTAGCCGTAGCCCTCCGGGGTCGTGAAGTTGACGGGCGGCCCGGCCTTCGGGGCGGGGACGGACGAGCCCTGCCCGTCGCCCTGGCTCGCGAGCGTCGGCCGGGTGGAGTCCTCGCCGCCGCCCGTGCCGGGCCGCAGGTACACGATCGCCCCGGCCACCGCGGCGATCCCGACGGCCCCGGTGAGCGCCCCGGCGAGGCCGAGCCTCCCGGCGTGGCTCTTCTTCCTCCGGCGGTGCGAGCGGTACGGCTGGTGGCTGTTGGACATGGTCGTGCGTGCTCCCTCGGGCCCTCTCCAGACTCGGTAAGCGCGTCCTGTCTTCGGCGGCAGGAAACGATACCCGACGCCCGGATCGTCGGTGGTCCAGGTCAGGGACTACGAACGGTGCGTGACGAGGGCGTCGCGGCCGAGCCCCCGCAGGGAGGCGTCCAGCACCTGGGCGGTGTGCGCGACGGCGATGCCGGCGCCGCGCCGGCGCAGCGCGGTGGCGATCTGCATCGAGCAGCCGGGGTTGGCGGCGACCAGTAGTTCGGCTCCGGTGGCGTCCACGTTCACCGCCTTGCGGTCGCCGAGTTCGCCGGCGGCCTCCGGCTGGAACAGGTTATATGTTCCGGCGGAACCGCAGCAGATGTCCGGTTCGTCGATCTCGCGGACGGTGAGCTCGGGAATCCCGGCGAGCAGCGCGCGGGGCTGGAGGCGCACACCCTGGGCATGGGCGAGGTGGCAGGCGTCGTGGTAGGCGACGGTGACCGGAAGTGGACTTCGTTCCGCGCGCGGCCCGAGTTCCACCAGGTACTCGGCGAGGTCCCGGGTCTTGGCCGACAGCGCCCGCGCCCGCTCCGACCAGGCGGGGTCGTCCGCGAGCAGCGCCCGGTACTCCTTCATCGCCGAGCCGCAGCCGGCCGAGTTGACCACGATGACGTCGACGCCCTCGAACGTCTCGACCGTCCGGCGGGCGAAGGCGCGGGCCTCCTCCTCGCGTCCGGAATGCATGGACAGCGCACCGCAGCAGCCCTGGTTCCTGGGGATGACGACGTCGCAGCCCTCCAGGGCCAGGACACGGGCGGTGGCGGCGTTGACGCCGGGGAAGAACTCGCTCTGGACGCAGCCGGTCAGCATCCCGACCGTGGCGCGGCGCTCACCGCGCGCGGCGACACGCTCGGGGAGCCTCGGCGCTTTGCCCAGAGGCGGTGCGAGCCGTTCCATCGCGGCGATGGACGGCGAGATGCGCTCCAGGACGCCGCTGCGCCGTACGAGCCACTCCAGACCCGATCGCTGGTACGCGCGGAGGGGACCGCGCAGGGCACGAAGCCTCCGCCTATACGGGAACAACTGGAAGACCAGTTCCCGTATGGCCCGCTCCTTCAGCGAGCGCGGGTGCTCGCGTTCGACGTCCGCACGGGTCATCTCGATGAGGCGGTCGTACTGCACGCCTGAGGGGCAGGACGTCACGCACGCCATGCATCCCAGGCAGCGGTCGAAGTGCTCGACCATCGCCCCACTCAGCGGCTCGCCCTCCACATGCTGCTGCATGAGGTGGATGCGACCTCTGGGGGAGTCCATCTCCTCGCCCCACAACACATACGTCGGGCACGTGGGCAGGCAGAAACCGCAGTGCACGCAGTCGTTGAGCAGATTCGGGAGGTCATCCTGAGTGCTCATCAGATTCCTCCTACGAAACGGCCGGGGGACAGGCGGTTGTCCGGGTCGAACTGGTCCTTCACCCTCCGCATCAGCGTGAGCGCCGGAACCGGGCCCCACACGTCGATCGCGGCGCGCACCTCTTCCGGCGCGTAGCGGACGACGGCGTTGCCGCGATGCCGGGTGAGGACGTCACGCAGACGACCGAGGACGTCGGCCACCCCGTCCGGTCCCAGTTCGGCCGGGAGGCCCACGTACCCGTGTCCGCTGCCGCTCCATGTCGCGGCGACGTCCGGGCCGAGCGTGGTGAGGACGTCGGGAAGTGCGGGGGGCGGGGCGCTGATGTCGATGAGGGCGGTGCCTTCCGGGTAGGCGCCCCAGCCGTCCGGTGCGCTCTCGGCGATTTCGGATTTCTCGCCGAGCAGTTCTGCGATCTGCCGAGCGCGCGCGGCGACACCGTCCGGGACGCCTTCCAGGAGGACCGCGACCGTTCCGGGGGCGATGAACTCGACCGCGCTGGGCGCGACAGGAGAGTGGAGGACGGTCTGGACCGCGTCATGCGTGTCCTCAGGGCCGTCCACGGCACATGTCACATATGCGGACGCCGTGGGGATCGGATGCAGCCGGAACGTCGCCTCCACGATCAGGCCGAGTGTCCCGTAGGAGCCGGAGAGGAGCCGCCCCAGGTCGTACCCGGCGACGTTCTTGACGACCTTGCCGCCCGACCGCGCGATCTGGCCGTCCGCTCTGACGACCGTGAGCCCGATGACCAGGCTCCTGGGCGTCCCGTACAGCGAGCGGAGCGGGCCGGCCGCGCCCGTGGCGATCGTCCCGCCGACCGTGGAACCGGGCAGGGGGAGGTCCAGTGCGAGCCGCTGCCCCCGTTCCGCCAGCTTCTCGTTGAGCCGGTCCATGGGCAGCCCGGCCTCCGCCTTGGCGACCAGGTCGCCGGCGGTGTGCTCGACGATCTTGTCCAGCCGGTGGGTGTCGACCAGCAGATCGCAGCGTTCGGGAGGCGTCCCCCAGTCGAGGCGGGTCTCGGCGCCACGCGGGACGACGGCCAGCGCCTTCTCGGCGGCGACGCGCATCACGTCGGCGGCCTCCGCGAGGCTCGCGGGTGCCGCGACGAACGCCGGCTCCACGCCGAGCACGCCTTCCGCGGGCTCACCGGGCCGTACATCGCCGCACACCTTCGCGAGGGCGTCCAGAGGCCGCATCAGAAGATGTCCGCCTTTCCCTCGAACGGGTGCGGGCCCTTGCGTTTGCCGGGCACCTCGCCGCACAGGCGCGGGGTGGGGAAGATCTTGCCCGGGTTGCACAGCCCCGCGGGATCGAAGCCGCAGCGGACCATCTGCATCGTGTCCAGGTCGGTGTCGGTGAACATGCGCGGCATGTAGCGGGCCTTGTCCACGCCGACGCCGTGCTCGCCGGTGATGGAGCCCCCGTGCTCGATGCACAGGTCCAGGATCGCGCCCGACACCTTCTCGGCGCGCTCCTCGGCGCCCGGCTCGGAGTCGTCGAACAGCACCAGCGGATGCAGGTTGCCGTCCCCCGCGTGGAACACGTTCGCGACCCGCACGCCGGACTCGGCCGACAGGGCGTCGATGCCGGCCAGGACGTCCGGGAGGACCGTCCGCGGGATGACGCCGTCCTGGACGAGGTACGCCGGGCTGATCCGGCCCACCGCGGCGAACGCGGACTTGCGCCCCTTCCAGATCAGGGCCCGCTCGACGTCGTCGGCGGCGATCCGGATCTCGAACGCGCCGGAGTCCCGGCACAGCCGTTCCACCTCGGCGAACTGGGCCGCGACCTCGGCGTCCGGGCCGTCCAGCTCCACGATCAGCACCGCGCCGGCGCCCGCCGGGTACTCGCAGCGCACGGCCGCCTCGGCCGCCTCGATCGCGAGCGCGTCCATCATCTCGATCGCCGCCGGGACGACGCCCGCGCCGATGATCGCCGACACCGCGGCGCCGCCCGCCTCGATCGAGCCGAACGCGGCCAGCAGCGTCTGCACGGTCTCCGGCACCCGCGTCAGCCGCACCGTGATCTTGGTGGTGATGCCGAGCGTGCCCTCCGCCCCGACGAACACGCCCAGCAGGTCGTAGCCGGGCGCGTCCGCCGACAGTTCGGCCAGTTCGCCGTCCGGGGTGACGACCTCGCAGGCCAGGACGTGGTGCGCGGTGAACCCGTACTTCAGGCAGTGCGCGCCGCCGGAGTTCTCCGCGACGTTCCCGCCGACCGAGCAGATCTGCTGGCTGGACGGGTCGGGTGCGAAGTAGTACCCGTACGGCCGGACGGCCCGCGTCACGTCCAGGTTGATCACGCCGGGCTCCACGACGGCCCGCTGACCGGGGATGTCGATCTCCAGGATGCGCCGCATCCGGGACGTGACGATCAGCACGCCGTCCGCGCGGGGCAGCGCGCCGCCGGACAGCCCGGTCCCGGACCCGCGGGCCACGTACGGGATCCCGGCCGCCGCGCACTCCCGGACGATCGCCGCGACCTGCTCGGCCGTGTCGGGCAGCACGACGATCCCGGGCGTCGACCGGTGGTTGGTGAGGCCGTCGCACTCGTAGGTGCGCAGCCGCACCGGGTCGGTGATCACCCGGTCCGTCCCGAGCAGCGCCGCCAGCCGGGAACCGAGCGCCGCGAGCATGGTGTCCATCACCTCCACGATCCTCCGCCCCCGATCCCCCCGCAAGATCGGGGGCCTCCGGGTTACGGGAACCGCTGGTACGCGGGCGTGGTGAGGAACTCGGAGTACTCGCCGGCCAGGGTGACCTGCTTGAAGAGGGCCACGGCCTGGTCGTAGCGGGGCTCGTTGTACGCCTGCCCCAGCTCCGCGCGGATCTTGCCGAGCTCCTCGTCCAGCAGCTCCTCGACCCACTCCCTGGTGATCTTCCGGCCCTCGGCGGTGGAGACGCCGTTGTAGATCCACTGCCACACCTGGGAGCGGGAGATCTCCGCGGTGGCGGCGTCCTCCATCAGGTTGTGGATCGCGACCGCGCCGGCGCCGTCCAGCCAGGTCGCGAGGTAGCGCAGCGCCACGTCGATGTTGTTGCGCAGGCCCGTCTCGGTGATCTCGCCTGGGGTGGCCTTGACGTTGAGCAGGTCGGCGGCGGTGACGTCGACGTCCTCGCGGAGCCGGTCGAGCTGGTTCGGCCGGTCGCCGAGGACGCCGTCGAAGACCTCCCGGCAGACCGGGACGAGGTCGGGGTGGGCGACCCAGGAGCCGTCGAAACCGTCGCCGGACTCGCGGGTCTTGTCGGCCCGGACCTTCTCCAGCGCGACCTTGTTGACCTCCTCGTCGCGGCGGGACGGGATGAACGCCGCCATGCCGCCGATCGCGTGCGCGCCGCGCCTGTGGCACGTCCGGACGAGCAGCTCGGTGTAGGCCCGCATGAACGGCGCGGTCATCGTGATCGCGTTCCGCTCCGGCAGGACGAAGTCGGCGCCCCGGTCCCGGAACTTCTTGATCACGGAGAAGAGGTAGTCCCAGCGGCCGGCGTTCAGGCCGGCGGAGTGGTCGCGCAGCTCGTAGAGGATCTCCTCCATCTCGAACGCGGCCGGGATCGTCTCGATCAGCACGGTCGCGCGGACGGTGCCGCGCGGGATCTCCAGGGCGTCCTGGGCGAGGTTGAAGGCGTCGTTCCAGAGCCGCGCCTCAAGGTGGCTCTCCATCTTCGGCAGGTAGAAGTACGGGCCCTTGCCCTTGGCCAGCTGCCGGCGGGCCGAGTGGAAGAGGTAGAGCCCGAAGTCGAACAGCGACCCGGACATGGGCTCGCCGTCGATCAGGAGGTGCTTCTCCTCCATGTGCCAGCCGCGCGGCCGGACGACGATGGTCGCGAGCTCCTCGTCGGCCTTGAGCGCGTAGGACTTGCCGCTCTTGCCGTCGGTGAAGTCGATGGTGCGGTCGAGGGCGTCCCGCAGGTTGAGCTGCCCCTCGATCATGTTGTTCCACAGCGGGGTGTTGGCGTCCTCGAAGTCGGCCAGCCACACCTTGGCGCCCGAGTTCAGCGCGTTGATCGTCATCTTCCGGTCGGTCGGGCCGGTGATCTCGACGCGGCGGTCCACCAGGCCGGGGGCCGGCTCGGCGACCCGCCAGGAGTCGTCGTCCCGGACGCCCGCGGTCTCGGGCAGGAAGTCCAGTGTCCCGCCGGCGGAGAGCCCGCGCTGACGTTCCGCGCGGGCCTCCAGGAGCTCCTTGCGCCGGGCGCCGAACTCGCGCTGCAGGGCGGCGAGGAGGCCGAGCGCCTCGGGGGTCAGGATCTCCTCGTACCGCTCGCCGAGGGGTCCGGTGACCTCGATGCCTTCCAGTCCAGCCATCTCCCTGCCCTTTCGTATAGTGAAATTCGACTTCTGTTACGTGGAGAACGGTACTCGCCGGTACTGAGCCCGGTCAAAGCGGGGTTCCCCCGCAGACCTCCCCGCGCGCGCTTGCGTCAACCCAAGGTGAAACAGGGCGATAACCAGGTGACCTCTGGGGACGGTGCGTGAGACGATCGCCGGGAAGATACGGCCGCGAGGCGGCGTTCTACCGAGGACATATGACTCAACCTTTCTCTGCAGACCAGACCCAGAATCCGGAAGAGATCGAGTACGAGCCCATGACGGGCGAGCTCGACCTCGAGGACCGGCGGGCACTGCGCCGCGTCGCGGGCCTGTCCACCGAGCTGACCGACGTCACCGAGGTCGAGTACCGCGCTCTGAGGCTGGAGCGGGTCGTCCTCGTGGGCGTCTGGACCGAGGGGACGTCCGAGGCGGCCGAGAACTCCCTGCGCGAGCTGGCGCTGCTCGCCGAGACCGCGGGCTCGCAGGTGCTCGAGGGGCTCGTCCAGCGGCGGTCCCGCCCCGACCCGGCGACCTACATCGGCTCCGGCAAGGCCGCCGAGCTGCGCGACGTCGTGATCTCCACCGGCGCCGACACCGTCATCTGCGACGGCGAGCTGGCCCCGAGCCAGCTGCGGCACCTGGAGGAGACCGTCCAGGTCAAGGTGATCGACCGGACCGCGCTCATCCTCGACATCTTCGCCCAGCACGCCAAGAGCCGCGAAGGCAAGGCGCAGGTGGAGCTCGCGCAGCTCAACTACCTGCTGCCGCGGCTGCGCGGCTGGGGCGGCAACCTGTCCCGGCAGGTCGGCGGGCGCGCCGCGGGCGGCGTCGGCATCGGCGGCCGCGGCCCCGGCGAGACCAAGATCGAGCTGGACCGGCGGCGGATCCGCACCCGGATGGCAAAGCTGCGCCGGCAGATCGCCGACATGTCCAAGGCCCGCGACACCAAGCGCGGCGAGCGGCGCCGCCACGCGGTCCCGGCCGTGGCCATCGCCGGCTACACCAACGCCGGCAAGTCGTCCCTGCTCAACCGGCTCACCGGGGCCGGCGTGCTGGTCGAGAACGCGCTGTTCGCCACCCTCGACCCCACCGTCCGGCGCGCCGAGACGCCCGGCGGCCGCGGCTACACCCTCGCCGACACGGTCGGGTTCGTCCGGCACCTTCCGCACCAGCTCGTCGAGGCGTTCCGCTCGACGCTGGAGGAGGTCACCGACGCCGGGCTCGTCCTGCACGTCGTGGACGGCTCCGATCCCGACCCCGAGGCGCAGATCGACGCCGTCCGCGAGGTGCTCCGCGAGATCGACGCCGACCGGATCCCCGAGATCATCGTGATCAACAAGGCGGACGCCGCCGACGAGCTCGCGATCGCGCGGCTGCAGCGGCGCGAGCCGCACAGCGTCGTCGTGTCCGCCCGCACCGGGTTCGGCATCGACGAGCTGCGCGACGCCATCGAGGCGGACCTGCCGGGACTGGAGAGCGAACTCCAGGTCCTGGTGCCGTACGAGCGCGGCGACCTCGTCGCGCAGGTGCACGAGCGGGGCGAGGTGCTCAAGCAGGAGCACGTCGCCGAGGGCACCGTCCTGCACGCTCGTGTTCCGGCGGCTCTCGCGAGTGAGCTGGCCCAGTACGAGACCGTCTCTCCAACGGCCTGAACCCCGCTCCCACCGGGGTTTTCACGGATCCCGGTGGGTTTGGGGCCGCCGGCGGATCGGGTTCGGGAACGTCCGAAGGCGCTCCCTGGTCGCCGAACGGTGACAGCTTGTCCAATCCGCTTGACGGCACGGTTGAAATCCGTACCGTCGAAGAGCCAGGGGCGGGGTGATGGGTGTCGATGTGCTGCGAGCAGAGGTTGTCCGACGGACCTTCAGTGCACTACCGTGACGAAACCGATATCTCCGGTCTTGTTGCCAGTGGTGGCCTTCCGGTCACCCGACCCTCCAACGGTGGAGTCGCCGGCATCCAGTCGGCGTTTCGGATCGAGAGCAGGTGGCCCAACCATGGCAGGTCCGAACGCCGGCACGAGGCCAGGCGCCCCGTCCCATCGCCAGAAGGCGCCCGGAACCGCGCTGACGCGCGCATGGCCCCACCCAGGTCGGTGACCCTATGACGGTACGGCTGTTGACGAACATCGGCAGGCTCTGGACGGGCACCGACGTCTGCAGCAACGCCGCGGTGCTCATCCACGACGACCGGGTCGTCTGGGCCGGGCCCGCATCCGACCTCCCGCAGAGCGTCCCCGGCATCATCGACGACATCGTCGACGTCGACCACGTGGAGAACCTCGGCGGCGGCCTCGTCACGCCGGGCCTCATCGACGCGCACTCCCACCCCGTCTACGCGGGCAACCGGTGGGCCGAACTGGCGATGCGCACGAGCGGCTCGTCCCACTCGGCCATCACCGCCGCGGGCGGTGGCGTCAATTCCACGGTGACCGTCACCCGGGGCACCGACCCCTGGACGCTGTGCAACGGCGTCCGCGAACGGCTCCGCCAGTGGATCCTCGCCGGGACGACCACGGTCGAGGCCAAGACCGGCTACCACCTCACCCGCGACGGCGAACTCGCCGACATCCGGATGCTGCGGTCGCTGGAGGGCGAGCCCTCCATGCCGCGCATCCACGCCACGTTCCTCGCCGCGCACATCCTGCCGCCGGAGTTCTTCGGCCGGCGCCGCGACTACATCGAGGCCGTCCGGCTGTGGGCCGGCGACGCCGCCGTCGCCGGCGCCGACTCGATCGACGTCTACTGCGACGAGGGCCACTTCACCGCCGAAGAGGCGCGCGCCCTGCTGCTCACCGGCAAGCGCGCCGGTCTGAAGGCCCGCATGCACGCCTGCGCCAACGAGCGCATCGGCGCCGCGCAGGTCGCCGCCGAGGTCGGCTGCGCGTCCGCCGATCTGCTCACCCAGGCCAGCGACGACGACATCAAGGCCCTCGCCCATGCCGGCGTCACCGCGACCGTCTGCCCCGGCAGCGCCCTCAACAGCAGCCGCGCCCCCGCACCCGTCCGGCAGATGCTCGACCGCGGCGTCACCGTCGCCCTCGGCACCGACCACAACCCCGGCCAGTGCGGCATCACGTCCATGCCCCTCGTCATCGGGCTGTCCGTCGCGATGTTCGGGCTGAGCGTGACCGAGGCTCTGCGCGCCGCCACGCTGGGCGGAGCCGCCGCGCTGCGCGTCGGCGACCGCGGCTCCCTCGCCCCGGGGATGCTCGCCGACATCGTCCTGTGGGACGCCGACCACGAGGGCGCCTTCGCCTGGGCGTTCGGGCTCCGCGCCCTGCGCGTCTGGCGCGGCGGCGTCCCCGTCCAGCCCTGACCCGGCCCACCGCGGCACGGATGATCCCGTCGCATCGCCCAGAGGCCGCGCCGCGCGCCTCCGCGCGCCTCCGCGCGGCCGATCCCGGGAGCGAGGCCGTCGCCGAACCCGCCGGTGATGGGTAATGTCGCCCCATGGGCAGTGCGGTCGCCGTCGTCACCGATTCCACGGCCTATCTTCCGCCGGGCCTCGCCGAACGGCACGGGCTGACCGTCGTCCCCCTCCAGATCGCCGTCGGCGGCACCACACGGGACGAAGGCGACATCAGCACCGCCGAAGCCGCCCAGGCGCTGAAGGAATGGCACCCCATCACCACGTCCCGTCCGGCTCCCCGGCGCTTCGCGGATGTCTACGAGGCCGCGGCGTCCTCCGGCGCCCGCTCCGTGGTCTCCGTACATCTGTCGTCGGCCATGTCGGGGACGGTGGAGGCGGCCCGGCTCGCGGCCGACGACGCACCCGTGCCCGTGAGGGTCGTCGACAGCGGAACCATCGGCATGGGCCTCGGGTTCGCCGCACTCTCCGCGGCGGCCGTCGCCATGTCCGGCGGCTCCGCCGAGGAGGCCGTGGCCGCCGCCACCCGGCGGGCCGAGCTCACACGGTCGCTCATCTATGTCGACACCCTTGAGCACCTGCGGCGGGGCGGCCGGATCGGTGCCGCCGCGACACTCCTCGGTTCCGCGCTGATGGTGAAGCCTCTGCTCGACATCGCGGACGGACGGATCGCGCCGCTGGAGAAGGTCCGGACCTCCTCGCGCGCGCTGGCCCGGCTGGAAGAGCTCGCCGTCGCCGAGGCCGGTGACCGGCGCGTCGACCTGGGCGTCCAGCACCTCGCCGCCTCCGGCCGCGCCGAGGCTCTCGCCGCACGGCTGCGCGAACGCGTGCCGCACGTCGAGGACGTCTATGTGGGCGAAGTCGGCCCCGTCATCGGTGTCCACGTCGGTCCCGGCATGCTCGGCGTCGTGGTCGCTCCGCAACTTTGAGCCACCCGTGCGGGAGGCGGCGCCGGGGATGACCGGGCTTTAGGCGGTTCTGCCCGTGCCCGGTGCGGCCCCCGCCCGGGGGTGCTGAGACCGGGTTATCCACAGTTTCGGAACCCGTCGCGGCCGTTCTGCCTCCTTCCTTAGCGTCAGGCGTCATGAGACCCGACACGGAAGATCGCCTGCACACCCTCATAGGACGGCTGAGGCCGTCCGCCGCGCCACCCGCGGCCCGTTTACGCGCGACACCCGAGAGATCGCACGTCCGCATGCTCGTCCTCGTCGGCGTGGTCGCCGCGCTGGTGGCCGGCGGCTACCTCTGGCTCGCCCGCCCGCGTCCGCAGCCGTCCGCGGCGCCCACCGCGACCGCCTCGCTCGCCGAGCCCCGGCCGGTCCCGCCCGTCAGCCCGGCGGCGGCATCGTCCTCGGTGGTCGTGCACGTCCTCGGCAAGGTCAGGCACCCGGGCGTGGTCACGCTGCCGTCCGGCTCGCGGGTCGCGGAGGCGATCAAGGCCGCCGGCGGGGCGCGGCCGGGCGCGAAGACCGGCACCCTCAACCTCGCCCGCAAGCTGGTGGACGGCGAGCAGATCCCGGTCGGCATCCGTGCCCCGGCACCGTCCGCGCCGTCTGCGCCGGTCTCGCCCGGCGGCGGGTCACCGGCCGGCCCCGGCACCCCGCTGGACCTCAACGCGGCCACACCCGACCAGCTGGACGACCTTCCCGGCGTAGGGCCCGTCCTCGCCCAGCGCATCGTCGCCTACCGCACCCAGCACGGCGGTTTCCGCTCCGTCGAGCAACTCCAGGACGTCAGCGGCATCGGCTCCCACCGATTCGCCGACCTGAGATCGATGGTCCGTGTTTGACGGTTCCATCCTTCGCCCGAGAGCGGAGGTCCCCATAGTGAAGGTGCCAGATGACCCACGATCTCCGCCTGCTGGCCCCGGCCCTCGCCACCTGGCTCACCGCCGCCGCGACGATCGGCCTGCCTCAGCCCCTCATCTATGCCGTCGCGGCGACCGCGGCCGTCGCGTCCCTCTACCTTTTGATCGCCCACCGAGACCGGCCGGTGCGCCCGCGGGAGAGTGCCGGGCGCGCGACCGCGTCGAGGGGCGCGCGGGGAGACGCGGCCGCCGAGCCTGCGCCCGCCGCGGACACGCCGAAGGCCGCTGCCGGCGCGGAACGGGGACGGCGGATCGTCGTGGGGGTCGTGCTGGCATGCGCGGCGGCCTCGGCGGGCGGTGTGGCGCTCCGGACGACGGCCGTCGACGGAGGCCCGGTCCGGGGGCTCGCGCGCGCCGGGCGGTTCGCGGCGGCCGAGGCGGTGCTGACCGGCGACCCGCGGGCGAGACCGGGCAACGGCCGCCAGATGATCATCATCCGGGCACGGGCGGAGGCGGTGGGGCGGTCCAGGGTCCGCGTGCCCGTGCTGCTGATCGCGGGCGATCCTCGCTGGCTCCGCCTGGTGCCCAGCCAGCGGGTGCGGCTTCGAGGGCGATTCGCGACGCCCAAGGGCGCCAGCCTGCTCGCCGCGGTCGTGATCGTGAGAGGTCCGCCCACGGTCCTCAGCGGGCCGTCCAGGGTCCAGCGCGCCGCCGAGCACGTGCGGGCGCGGCTGCGGGCGGCGGTGGACCGGCTTCCGCCCGACCGGCGCGGAGTACTGCCGGGCATGGTCGTCGGTGACACCTCCGGCCTGGACCCGTCGCTTGCGGACGACTTCCGCACCGCGGGCCTCACCCACCTGCTCGTCGTCTCCGGTGCGAACCTGGCGATCGTCATCGGGGCCGTGCTGGCGCTGTGCCGCGTCGCGGGACTCGGACGCAGGCGAGCCCCGCCCGTCGCCGTCCTCGCGGTGTTCGCGTTCGTCGTCGTCGCGCGCCCGGAACCCAGCGTCCTGCGGGCGGCCGTCATGGGCTCGATCGGCCTGCTGGCGCTGTTCACCGGACGGCAGCGGCAGGGGCTCCCCGCGCTGGCCGCGGCCGTTCTCCTCCTGGTCCTGATCGACCCGGAACTGGCGCGCTCGTACGGGTTCGCGCTGTCGGTCCTCGCGACCGCCGGCCTGATCGTCCTGGCGCCGCCGTGGCGTGAACGGCTCGCCCGCCGGCTGCCCGGTCCCCTCGCCGACGCCCTCGCCGTCGCGGCCGCCGCCGAGGTGGCCGTCGCCCCCGTCCTGGTGATGCTGTCGGGCGAGGTCGGCGTCGTCTCCGTGTTCGCGAACCTGCTGGCCGCCCCGGCCGTCGCCCCCGCCACGCTCCTCGGCGCGCTCGCCGCCGCCACCGCGCCCGTCTCGCTGCCGCTCGCCCGGGCCGTCGTGGGGCCCGCCGGCCTCGCCGTCGGCTGGATCATCTGGGTCGCCCGGACCGCCGCGGCGCTGCCCTACGCGACGATCCCGTGGACCAGCGGCGGACTCGGCGCCGTCACGCTCCTGCTGGCCGGCGCGGTCGCGCTCCTGATCCTGCGCAGCCGCCGCCTGCGCGTCGTCGCGGCCGCCGCCATGACCGGTGTGCTGATCGCGATCGTCGCCATCCGCGTGACGGCCCCCGGCTGGCCGCCGCCCGGCTGGCAGATGGTCGCCTGCGACGTCGGCCAGGGCGACGCCTTGGCGCTGTCCGCCGGCCCCGGCCAGGCGGTCGTCGTGGACACCGGCCCCGACCCGGCGCCGGTCGACCGCTGCCTGCGGCGCCTCGGCGTGCGGGACGTCCCGCTGCTCGTCCTGACCCACCCGCACGCCGACCACATCAACGGCACGTCCGGCGTCCGCCACGGCCGTACCGTCCGCGGGGTACTGACGACGCCCCTGTCGCCGGGCCGCGAGGCGCGCTTCACCTCCGGCCTCCACACCGCCCGCGCCGAGCCCGGCCAGCAGTGGCAGGTCGGAGACCTCACCCTTACCGTCCTGGCTCCGCCGGCCACCGCCTCCGTCCTCTCGCCCAAGGACGACGGCACCACGATCAACAACGCGAGCGTGGTCGTCGTGGCCCGCAGACCCGGCTTCAGCGCCCTCCTCGCGGGCGACGTCGAACTGGACGCGCAACGCGCCCTGGAATCGAGCGTCCCGTCCGTGCAGGTCCTGAAGGTCCCGCACCACGGCTCACGAAGCCAGGACCTCCGATTCCTGGCCGCCGCCCACGCGTCCATCGCGCTGATCTCGGTGGGCGAGCACAACGACTACGGCCACCCGTCCGCCACCACCCTCGGCCTCCTGCGCGGCCTTCGCACCCAGATCCATCGCACGGACAAGGAAGGAGACATAGCCGTGGTCCGCACCAGAACCGGCGTAGCCGCCATCCCCCGCCACTGACCGCCGCCAAAGGGCCCGATGCCGTGCTCACACGGCACGCTCGGTTGTTCCCAACGCCTCCGGCGCCGGGCTGCAACTCGTCGTGGCGGGCTAAATCATCTCCTACGCCGTGCTTGCAGGGCATGCCTCTGCCGCGACGCGGCTCAGGCGGCCGCCCTGGGTCCGGCGTCGCCCGGAGCTCGGCGGTGAGGGTGCCGCGCCGACCTCACGAGCGCCGATCCAGGCCGTCGAGCACGAGGGGGAGGAAACGCTCCGGGACGACCCCTGGGTGGCAGGCGAACACCTTGAGCAGAACCATGAGGTCGCCGGTGCTCGCATCTGGACGCATCGCACCGTCCGCCTGCGCCTGCCGGACCAGCTCGTCGAGGCGCTGTACCAGCGCCTGCCTTGCCTGCGGCGCGGAGGTTCCGGCCAGCGCGGCCGCGATGGCGCCGCGGCTCTTCTCCACGCTGTGGAACACGAAGGCGCGAATGGCCGCCCACGCGTCGGGCTCGGCCGCCACGGCGCGGTCGAGGGCGTCCATGAGCTCGTGAACGTACTGCTCGGCCAGGGCGGCGAGCAGCGCGCCGCGATCGGGGAACCGGCGGTAGAGCGTGCCGACGCCGACGCCGGCACGGCGGGCGATCAGCTCCATCGGCGCGTCCATGCCGCGCTCGGCCATCGCGTCGCGGGCCGCCTCCAGGATTCTGTCCCGATTGCGGCGGGCGTCGGCGCGCATTGGATCCTCCGAAATGGACGACAGTCTTCCGCTTAGTATAGAAGTGGAAGCCGACATTCCGCCTAGGAGGCTGCGTGATGATCGTTGTGACGGGTGCGACAGGCACGATCGGGCGTGCGCTGATCAAGGAACTGGGCGGTGCGGCCCGGGCCGTGGTGCGGCGCGCGGAACAGGGCGAGGAACTGGGCTGCGACTACGTCGTCGGCGACCTGGAGCGGCCGGAGACCATCCCGCTGGAACCGGGTGACAGGCTGTTTCTCAACAGTGCGCTGTGGCCGGGTTTCGTGCGAGCCCACCAGGCGGTCATCGATCATGCCGTGGCCGCGGGCGCCGGACAGGTGGTGACCGTCTCCGTGCGCGGTGTGACGTCGAGCAGCCTGCTCGGATTCGGCATGCACGGACAGGTCGACGAGCATCTCCGAGCCTCCGGCGTGCCGTGGGCGATCCTGGCGCCCGTCGGCTTCATGCAGAATCTCGCGGGCGACGTCGACGAGGAAGGGCGGATCTTCGGCTCGTACGGCAGGAGCAGGGTCGGCTACATCGACGCACGCGACATCGCCGCGGTCGCGGCCGTGCTGCTCACGCGTCCCGTCGGGGCCGACGCCGCCTACGAGCTCACCGGGCCGGCGGCGCCGACGCATGACGAGATAGCCGCTGAGCTCACCCGAGCGCTCGGCCGGCCCGTGCGCTACGTGGACCTGCCGGTAGAGGAAGCCGCCGTGCACTTGGAAAAGCGCGGCATGCCCGCCAACGCGGCCCGTGACCTGGCCGAACTCATGTCGCAGATCGGTGATGGGCGCTGGGCGAGCACGACCACGACCGTGGCCGACATTCTGGGGCGCCAACCGTGTTCGCTACGGGATTTCCTTGGCTAGACGTCCGGACCAACGCGCCGACGACCTGGCAACCCGCGGGAACTCCTCCGCAGTGCCACCGAGGGGGCAAGCCGGCCATCAAGGCGATCAGGTGCCGACAACGCTGTCCGGCGCGGGCCCGGCTTTGAGCGGCTGCGCGGCCTGGATGCTGCTGGCGGCGGGGACGAGTCGGGTCTGCCGCGGGGGGTGTCGGACGCGCTGCCCAGCAGCCGCCGGCCGGTAGTTCACCTCCGGGGACGGCACGTACCCGGAGGCGGCCGGGCCGGGGACCCTGGTGGCGTGGACGGTGTCGGCGCTGCCCGGTAAGGGTGTGGGCGGCGCGGGGCGGGTGCCGGACGTGGCATGCTGCAGGGGTGTCGGTCGAGCCCATCATTCTGGTCGTCGGAGACGAAGAGCTGCTCGCGGAGAGGGCGATCGGAGAGGTCGCCGCCTCCGTGCGGGCGGGGGATCCGGAGGCGGAGGTCATCGATCTCGCGCCGGGCGGGCTGGAGCCCGGGCGGATCTCGGAGCTGACGTCGCCGTCGCTGTTCGGGGGCGGGAAGGTGATCGTGCTGCGGGCGGCGCAGGACCTCGGCAAGGACCTGACGGCCGAAGTGCTCGCCTACGCCAAGGCGCCTGCGGAGGACGTCGTGCTCATCGCCGTCCACCCGGGCGGTGCCAAGGGAAAGGCGCTGGTCGACGGGCTGACCAAGCTCAAGGCGCGCAAGATCTCGTGCCCGAAGGTCACCCGGATGGGGGAGCGGGTCGACTTCGTCCGGGCCGAGATCCGCCGGTCCGGCGGGAAGATCTCGGCGGACGGGGCGCGCGGGCTGATCGACGCGGTCGGCAACGACCTGCGCGAGCTGGCCGCCGCGTGCAGCCAGCTCGTCGCCGACACCGGCGGGAAGATCGATGACGCCGCCATCGCCCGGTACTACCGGGGCCGCGCGGAGATCACCGGATTCATGGTGGCGGACAAGGCCATCGAGGGGCAGCTCGCCGAAGCCCTCGAGCAGCTGCGGTGGGCGCTCGCGACGGGTGTCGCGCCGGTGCTGATCGTCAGCGCGCTGGCCCAGGGCGTGCGGGGGCTGGCGAAGGTCGGCGGCGCGCCCCGGGGCGCGCGCGGCGCGGCGCTGGCGAAGGAGCTGGGCATGCCGCCGTGGAAGATCGACCGGGTGCAGAAGCAGTTGCGCGGCTGGTCGGGCGACGGGGTCGCACGCGCGCTGACCGCGGTCGCCGAGGCCGACGAGCAGGTCAAGGGCGGCGCCGCCGACCCCGCCTACGCCCTGGAGAAGACCGTCGCCCAGATCGTCGCCGCCCGCGGTTGAGACCCGGGGCCCTCGCCACCGTGACGTGGGCCGGTGGTCATGGGGTTTGGGCCTTGGTTTTGAGGCCGTTGGCCTCCATGGTGACGTAGCGGCGGGTGAGGCGGCCGGTCAGGAGGCCGAGCACGGGGGCCAGCGGGCCGGTCTGGTCGATGATCAGGCGGGCGGTGACCGTGCCGCCGGCGCTGGAGACGATCTCATGGACGGCGGTCGTGGCGACGCCGGGGAGGCGGGACTCCCAGGTGAACGCCCTGCCCTCGTCGATCGCCGTGACCGTCCAGACGGTGGCGCGGAGCTTCGGCTGGTGGACGCGGGCCCGGCTGGACAGGGCGAAGGGCTTGTCGAGGAGTTCGACGCGGTCCATCGAGTCGGTCATGTCGGGCCAGCGTTCGACGTCCGTGAGGAGGTTCCAGACGGTCTCGGGTGCGGCGTCGATGTCGACGGAGATCTCGAAGTGCACGGGGCGCTCCTCAACGATGCGCGGACGGCGGCCAGCAGGCCGGTGACGAGCGGGTCGTCGGCGCGGCCCGGCAGGTGGAGAGCGTAGTAGGGGACGGCGGGCAGGTCGATGATCTCGCGTCCGGTCAGGCCGGGGGGCGGCGGGACGCAGCCGTTCACGACGGCGAGGCCGATGCGGAGCGACACGAAGTGCAGCATCAGCGGCCAGCCCTCGGCCTCGACCGCGAGTGACCAGGGCACGTCGGCGGCGCGCAGCGCGCGTTCGAGGGTGATGCGGTGCGGGCCCGCCGGGGGCGGGACGATGAGGGCGGCCCCCGCCAGGTCCGCGAGCGTGAGGTGCGGCCGCGCGGTGAGCGGATGGTCGTCCGGCATCACCAGCACCTGGGGATAGGAGGCCAGCGGGACGGCTTCGACGTCGGGCGGCAGGACGTCCAGCACCGCGACGCCCAGGTCGGCGCGGCCGGTGCGGACGGCGGCGAGGGTGCGGGCGCGGCCGCCGTTGATCAGCCGGACGCCGGGGTGGACGGCGTCGCCGAGCAGGTACAGGTAGGCGCCTTCACCGGCGGCCAGGGTCGGGACGCGATCGGGGGCGGTGCCGTGGACGTCGGCGAGGAAAGCCGTCATGCGGGCGTCGAGGTCGCGGGCGAAAACGGGCGACCTGCTCGCCGGTGGAGGTCAGGGTCAGGCGGCGCCCCTGCCGCGTGTAGAGGGGACGGCCCAGGTTCTCGGCCAGTTTCTGCACCTTGACGTGGAGCGCCGGCTGGGAGATGTGCAGTTCCTCCGCGGCGCGGGTGAAGTTGAGGTGGTCGGCGAAGACGGCGAACGAGGCGAGCGCGTCCGTGGAGAGGCGACTCAGGTCCATAGCGAGAAACTATAGCTTCACGTGCTGTTAATAGTTCTGCTTTAGGGGTGATCGGCTCGAAGGTGGGGGCATGGACAACGAACAGCGACTCGGCGTCGATTTCGGCCGGGTCATCCATGGCGGCCTGCTGGCTCCTGGAGACGACGACACCGTGTTCCTCGACGGGAGTTTCGAGGAGGCCCTCGCCTCACCCGCGACCGAAGGCGTCTACGAGGTGCTGCCCGGGCTGATCGAGGCATTCGGGGGGCGGGCCTGGATCATCTCCAAATGCGGCGACCGGATCAGGAAAAGGACGCTGGCGTGGCTGGACCACCACGACTTCTATGAGCGGACGGGCCTGCCCAGAGAAAACGTCCGGTTCTGCCGGAAACGGGAGGAGAAGGCGCGGCACTGCGCCGAACTGGGGATCACGCACATGATCGACGACCGGCTGGACGTGCACCGCGCCATTCGCGAGATCGTCCCCTACCGGTATCTTTTCGGGCCGAAGGGAGGGCCGGAATGGGTGCGGCACGTGCCCGACTGGGAGGCCGCCGAGATCATTCGCCGAGATATTCCGGCGGAACGGAGCCGACCAGCCACACGCCGTTCGCGCTGACCCGGAACTCGTGCCCGGCGGCGGCCATGCGCCCGGCCTGGACCACCAGGATGACGGGCTCGCCGCGCCTGGCGCCGACCCGCCGGGCCGTCTCGCGGTCCGGTGAGAGATGGACGGCATGCCGCCCCATGGGCAGCAGCCCCTCGCGCAGAATCGGCTCCACGAAACGGGCCGCGGTGCCGTGGAAGAGCAGCTCCGGCGGGGGCGTCACCGGCAGATTCAGTGCGACGGGAACCGAATGGCCCTGGACGGCGCGGATCCGGTTTCCGTCCAGTTCATAGCGCTTCTTGTCGTTGACGGCCACGACTTGTTCGAGTTCGGCACGGGTGAGCGCGAAACCGTGCCGCGCGGCGGCCGCGAGCAGTTCGGTGACGTCCGCCCAGCCTTCGGGATCGAGCGTGAGGCCGATCCGTTCCGGGCGGTGCCGCAGATGCTTGGCGAGATACTTGGAGATCTTGACCAGCCGGCGTTCGTCCATCGGACATGCGTCGGGGCCGGCGCACCAGAGCCGGCCCCGGGCGTGCGGCTGTTACTCGGAGGCCTGCAGGGCGGCGGCGCGCTTGGCGATCGCCGACTTGCGGTTGGCGGCCTGGTTCTTGTGGATGACGCCCTTGCTGACGGCCTTGTCCAGCTTGCGCGCGGCGTTGCGCTGCGCGGCGACGGCGTCCTCGAGGTTGCCGGCATCGGCGGCCTCGCGGAACTTGCGGATCGCCGTCTTCAGCTCGGACTTGACGGCCTTGTTGCGCAGGCGGGCCTTCTCGTTCTGCTTGTTGCGCTTGATCTGGGACTTGATGTTAGCCACGTCGTAGTGCCTCAGCTTGGTCGCGATCCTGGGCCTGCGCTCCGCGCAGGCTCTGACGAATGTCGGAACGGGGGCGGGACGGTGCCCCCGGGGCACGACGCTACGCCACACGCAGTCGCACAGCTTACCAATCACCAGGCCCCGTCCCAAACCAGGCCGTGAACGGAGCATCGCGCCGGGCATGGGACCATGGGATGCACAGATCCATGTCCACCAGTGAGTTTGCGAACGGACCCCGGTGCCAGCGCCTCAGCCCGACAAGACCGATCCCGCGATCATCCGCAACTTCTGCATCATCGCGCACATCGACCATGGCAAGTCGACCCTCGCGGACCGGATGCTGCAGCTGACCGGAGTGGTCGAGGAGCGCCAGATGCGCGCCCAGTACCTCGACCGCATGGACATCGAGCGCGAGCGCGGCATCACGATCAAGAGCCAGGCCGTCCGGCTGCCGTGGAACTCCGGCGGGACCGACCACGTCCTCAACCTGATCGACACCCCCGGGCACGTCGACTTCTCCTACGAGGTGTCGCGGTCGCTCGCAGCGTGCGAGGGCGCCGTCCTGCTGGTGGACGCAGCGCAGGGCATCGAGGCGCAGACGCTCGCGAACCTGTACCTGGCCCTTGAGGCCGACCTGCACCTGATCCCCGTCCTCAACAAGATCGACCTGCCGGCGGCGCAGCCGGAGAAGTACGCCGAGGAGCTCGCCGGGATCATCGGCTGCGACCCGTCGGACGTGCTGCGCGTGTCCGGCAAGACGGGCGAGGGCGTCCGCGAGCTGCTCGACAAGATCGTCGAGGAGGTGCCGGCGCCGGTCGGCGCCCCCGACGGCCCCGCCCGGGCGCTGATCTTCGACTCGGTGTACGACACCTACCGCGGCGTCGTCACCTATGTCCGGATCATGGACGGGCACCTGTCGCGCCGCGAGAAGAGCCTGATGATGTCGACCGGGGCCGCGCACGAGACCCTGGAGGTCGGCGTCATCTCCCCGGAGCCGAAGCCCGTGCAGGGCCTCGGCGTCGGCGAGGTCGGCTACCTGATCACCGGCGTGAAGGACGTCCGGCAGGCGCGGGTCGGCGACACCGTGACCATCGCGTCCCGCCCGGCGCCCGAGGCGCTCGGCGGCTACCGCGACCCGAAGCCGATGGTGTTCTCGGGCCTGTACCCGGTGGACGGCGACCAGTACCCGGAGCTGCGCGACGCGCTCGACAAGCTGCGGCTGAACGACGCCGCGCTGATCTACGAGCCGGAGACGTCGGCGGCGCTCGGCTTCGGGTTCCGCTGCGGGTTCCTCGGCCTGCTGCACATGGAGATCGTCCGTGAGCGGCTGGAGCGCGAGTTCGGCCTGTCGCTCATCTCGACGGCGCCGAACGTCGTCTACCGGGTGGTCATGGAGGACGGTACCGAGCACACCGTCACCAACCCCAGCGAGTTCCCCGAGGGCAAGATCGGCGCGGTGTACGAGCCGGTGGTGCGGGCGACCCTGCTGTCCCCGGCCGAGCACATCGGCGCGATCATGGAGCTGTGCCAGGGCCGCCGCGGCGTGCTGCTCGGCATGGACTACCTGTCGGAGGACCGTGTCGAGATCCGCTACACGCTGCCGCTCGCCGAGATCATCTTCGACTTCTTCGACCAGCTGAAGTCCCGGACCCGCGGGTACGCCTCGCTCGACTACGAGCCCAGCGGTGAGCAGGAGGCCGACCTGGTGAAGGTCGACATCCTGCTGCAGGGCGAGTCGGTGGACGCGTTCAGCCAGATCGTCCACAAGGACAAGTCCCGCGAGTACGGCCTGATGATGACGGCCAAGCTCAAGGAGCTCATCCCGCGGCAGCAGTACGAGGTGCCCATCCAGGCCGCGATCGGGGCCCGCATCATCGCCCGTGAGAACATCCGCGCCATCCGCAAGGACGTCCTCGCCAAGTGCTACGGCGGCGACATCTCCCGCAAGCGCAAGCTGCTGGAGAAGCAGAAGGAGGGCAAGAAGCGGATGAAGACCATCGGCCGGGTGGACGTCCCGCAGGAGGCGTTCGTCGCCGCCCTCTCCACCGGCGGGGGCGGCGACGCCGACAAGGGCAAGAAGTAGCCGCTACTTCAGCAGGGGCCAGGCCACCGCGGACGGGACGCGGCGGAACTCGCCGCGGTTGGCGGCCCTCGCCGCGTACACGAGGAAGAACATCACGACGGCCGTGAAGAGCAGCGGCACCCAGATGAAGAACTCGACGGCCAGCGACAGCGCCCCGAAGACGATCCAGACGGCGATGGCGGCGATGCCCATGTTGAGGCCCTGCGCGGCGTGCCTGCGCACGAACGGCGAGCGGGCCTTGCCGAGGTAGACGACGGCCGGTGCGATGGCGCCGACGAGGAACTGACCCACGTACGCCATGAGCGACCACGTCTTGTCATCGTCGGTGACGGGGCCGAAGTGCTCGGGCATCGGGGCGCCGGCTCCGCCCTGAGACTGCTGCTGCCAGCCCGGGCCGGGCTGGGGCTGCTGTGGCTGCTGCTGCCAGGCGCTGCCAGGCTGCTGCCAGGGTGACGGTTGCTGCTGCCACGGGGGCTGTTGTCCCTGGCCGGGCGACGGAGGAGGCCCGTAGGCCATGGCGAAGGTCCTCTCAGGGTTCGCTGTGCGAGCTATTGGCGAAGTGTATGACTCCTTGGACGCGCTCGGAGTTCGCACGGGTTCCCTCTGTAGTCCGGCCTGTGACCGTTTCGGGCCACGGCCGGCCTACAGGCGGCTCAGGGGTGCCAGAGGATGGCGGATGGGGCGGCCTGGGTGAGAGTGACCGAACCGTTCCACCCGATGGACGAAGCCTGCGGCAAGTACGAGTCGTCCAGGAAGAAGCCCCTGTTGATGGACGTGACCGTGGCGGGCGCGCCGTTGTCACCGGATCCGGTCGGACGGCGAATGGCCTCGATGCTCGCGATGTCGGAGACCGTCGTCCCCTCGGGCAGTTCGACGGTGGTCGCGACGGCGCCGTCACGATCGATCGACCAGGTCGGCTCGTCGTGGTCGGAGCGGTACAGCGTGGACGGGGCGGACCTGAGCCTGACCCCGAGCGCCACCCCCGGCACCGACCCGGTCCCGGTCGCCGCGCCGGTCGCCTTGGCGAACTCCACGAACAAGTAGGTGCGCTGGTCGCCGACCTCGCGCGTCGCGGGATCGGACGGGTTCTCGATCTTCCCCTCGCGAACCATCTCCTGCGCCGCGATGCGGTACGTCCACGGTTCGCGGTCCATGACGACCTCGCGGGCACGCCCGTCCGGACGCGTCCGGGAGGCGTCGAGCAGGAAGCGCAGCGGAGGATCGGGCGAGATCACGTCGCACATGTTGTTGTTCTGGGTGCAGGTCTGCAGCACCGGGTGGTCACCCTCGTAGCGGCCGGTGAACTTGAGGGTCAGGTGCATGGGCGCCTGGTAGACGGCGGTGCCGTCCACGCGCCGGCCGGACGCGTCGACCTCGACCCGGTAGATCCATTCGATGTCGGTCGTCCGGCCCCAGCGGGCCATCAGCGCGGGCGTGTCGGTGCCACCGTCCTCGTTGCTCCACACCACCGAGTACTCGATGATCTGGTGCCCGGGCGTGGCGGCGGGACGCGTCTCGTGCCAGGCGATCAGCGGGGTGTCGGTCGTGGCGTTCTGGTACGGGTCGCCGAACGGCCAGCCGGTCCGGCCCACGACGACGGGCGCGTGCCGCAGGGCGAGCGCGTCCGCCGCCGGCATGCGGACCTGGGGGCGCCGGAGGGTGACGCGGCGGGCGGCGGGGGCGCTGCCCTTCGCGAAGCGCAGCGTCACCTTGTGGCGGCCCTTGCCGACATGCCCGAGCCCGAGGCTGCGGGGTGTCGGGTCGGACGAGGGGACGACGAGGTCGGTCACGTGGCGTCCGTCCACGGCGATCGACACGACGGCGGACTCGGCGCCCTTGCGGACCCACGAGACGCCGGGGGCGGACGCGCTGAAGGAGATCACGGCCTCGCCGTCCCGGCGGGCGGTGAACGGCAGCGACCGGGCGGGGCCGCCGCGGTGGACGCTGATCGTGCCGGGCGGCCCGGCGGCGTCGGCGGGGGAGGCGGTGAGGGCGAGGGGAGCACCGGCGAGGGCGGCGCCGGTCACGGCGAGCACGGCATGACGCGCACGGCTTCTCATGATCGGCGAACCTAGGGCGGCGGGGTTGCGTTCCGATGACGGCGCGGTCGCCCGTGGGTGTCGGGTTCGTGTGCGTCAGGAACCGGTCCACAGCGGCGCGAGCGCCGCCGGCGGCCCCAGGGACACGCCGGTGAACCGTTCCGCCGCGCCCGGCCAGTCCGGTTCCCGGAGCGGAGCGCCGCCGGAGCGGAGGGAGCCGGACCGGCCCGCCCTTTCGGGGGGTGCGGGGTGTCCCCCCACAGGAAACGGATCCGGTTCGTACAGGGTCAGCCCGGAGGCGGCCAGCCGGACGGTCCGGCCCCGCCGGACGATCTCGTGGTCGAGTTCCCGCAGCAGCGCGACGACGTCGCCGGCCGGTTCGTCGAGCAGGTCGACGCCGTCCAGCCGGAACCGCATCTCGGGGTTGCCGCTCCACCCGGGCGCCCGCGTCCCGCAGATCTCGGCGAGCCGTTCCACGCCGTTCTCGTCCCGGCCGGTGGACAGCGACAGCGTGCCGCGCCCCACCCGCACGCTGCGGTGCCCGGCCCACCCGCAGAGGAACGACGGCTTCGGCGGACGGGTGCCGCAGCGCCGCGAGACCGCGTCGAGGGTCGTCCAGGCGTCCGCCGCCCGCGTGGAGAACAGCAGGTTCGCGTCGGGCAGCAGCGCCCCGCGGCCGGGCTCCAGCGTGACCACGAACGGCGGCACCCGGCCGGGGAACCGCGCGGGGTCGGCCTCCCCGAGGGTGACGATGCCCTCCCAGGCGACCGGGTCGTCCACCGCGAACCAGGTGATCACGGCTTCCACGCCGAACTCGCGGAACGTTGCGTCGGTCAGCCGCTCGGCGACCGCCTCCCGCAGCCCCTCGGCCGTCTCGGCGAGCCTGCGGTGCCACCACGCCGGCTCCGGATCGGACCGTCCGCCCGCCGACCAGCGCGTCCCCGCCCCGGTGAACTCCGAACGCCGCTCGCCGCCCGCGTCGTCCACCACCGTCCAGTGCCACCCGTCCGGCTCACCGCACAGCAGGACCCGCACGGGCACACGCCCCCCGCCACCCGCACCCTCGTTCCGCATCCCGACGACCTTATCGACCCAAGTGGGCCGCCACGCTCCATTCCGGCCGTGTCACCTGCGACACGGCGATGACCCTCGGTACGGATGCGTTCGCGGGTACGGTCGTACGGGTACGGTGCCTGATCAAGCGACCCGGACCGACCTCGCGGAGGTAGCGTGACCCAGCCCGAGCAGGTTCTGCGTTCCGCGAAGGAACGGGAGACGGTGAACGGCGCCGTCCGCGCGCTGCGTTCCGCCGCGCCCGCGGGCTGGGAGCGGCTCGACTTCGAGTTCCGCGCGACGGTCGGCATCGACAGCGCCTCCTTCGAGGTCGAGGGCCCGGACGGCGGGCGCCGCACGGCCCTGCCGCCCGGCCAGGCCGTCGGGAAGATGGACGAGCTTCGCCGCGTCATGTACCGGGCCGACAAGGGCGCCTGGTTCACCGCGCGCCTCCAGGTCGAGCGCTCCGGCCATTTCAGCGCCGAGTTCGACTACGACGGCGAGCCCGACTTCACCCCGCCGCTCGCCCCGTCCGCCTACGCCCTGGACCTCGACCGGTTCCCGCGGGCGGACGAGCACATCCCGGACTGGCTCCGCGGCAAGCTCGCGGAGACCTGACCGGACGGAGCAGGCGGCGAGGCGGGGCAGACTTGAGGGGTGCCCTCGACTCTTCCCGATGGTGATCCCGTACCGGTCGACGGTGCGCTGCCAGGCAGTGCCCTCGCCGGCCTGGGTCAGCGGCCGTTCGCCTTCTATGTGCACGTGCCGTTCTGTGTGACACGCTGCGGATACTGCGACTTCAACACGTACACGGCGACGGAGCTGGGGCCGGGTGCGAGCCGCGATTCGTACGCCGACACCGCCATCGGGGAGGTCCGCATGGCGCGGCGCGTCCTCGGGGACGTGGACCTGCCCGTCGAGACGGTCTTCGTGGGCGGTGGCACACCGACACTGCTGCCGCCGGAGGATCTGGGCCGGGTCCTGGCCGCGATCGACGCCGAGTTCGGGCTTGCTCCCGGCGCGGAGGTCACGACGGAGGCGAACCCCGAGTCGGTGGACGAGGCGTACGTCCACCGCCTGCGTGAGCAGGGGTTCACACGCGTCTCGTACGGCATGCAGAGCGCGCGCGAGCACATCCTGGCCGTCCTGGAGCGCACGCACACGCCCGGACGCGTCCCGCAGGTCGTCGAGTGGACGCGCAAGGCGGGCTTCGAGCACATCAACCTCGACCTCATCTACGGGACGCCAGGGGAGACCGACGACGACTGGAGGGCCTCTCTGGAGGCGGCCTTGGCGGCGGAGCCCGACCACGTGTCGGCGTACGCGCTCATCGTCGAGGAGGGCACCCGCCTGGCGGCACAGGTCAAACGCGGCGAGCTGACCGCCCCCGACGACGACGCCATGGCCGACCGCTACCTGATCGCCGACGAGCTGCTCGAATCCCACGGCCTCCACTGGTACGAGATCTCCAACTGGGCCGCCGACCCCCGCGCCGCCTGCCGGCACAACATGCTCTATTGGACGGGCGCCGACTGGTGGGGTGTCGGCCCGGGCGCGCACAGTCACGTCGGCGGGACGCGCTGGTGGAACGTCAAGCACCCCGCCGCGTACGCCGCCCGCCTGGCCGAGGGCACCACGCCCGCGCACGCCAGGGAGATCCTGCACGCCGAGGACCGCCGCTTCGAGCGCATCATGCTCGAACTCCGCCTGGCCCAGGGCTGCCCGGCGAACCTCCTCGACGACAAGGCCGTCCGCAGAGCGATCGACGACGGCCTGATCGAACGCGCCCCCTACGACCGGGGCCGCGCCGTCCTGACCCGGCGCGGCCGCCTCCTGGCCGACGCCGTCCTCCGCACCCTGACCTGACCGGCCCCGCGGCTAGCCGGCGACGAAGTCGATCAGCTCTTCCACCCGGCCGAGGAGGGCCGGTTCCAGATCGGTGTAGGTGTCGACCGAGCCGAGGATGCGTTTCCAGGCCGCGCCCGTGTCGTCGCCCCAGCCGAGTTCGGCCACGACGCCCTCCTTCCAGGAGACGCCGCGCGGGATGCGCGGCCAGGCGCGGATGCCGACGGCCGCGGGCTTGACGGCCTCCCAGATGTCGATGAACGGGTGACCGGTGACGAGGACGTGCGGCGACGTGACCCGCGCCGCGATCCTGGACTCCTTGGACCCTTCCACCAGATGGTCGACGAGGACGCCGAGGCGGCGCTCCTCGTCCGGGGCGAACTCCTCGACGATGGCGGGCAGGTCGTCCACGCCTTCGAGGTACTCCACGACGACGCCCTCGACCCGCAGGTCGTGGCCCCAGATCTTCTCGACCAGCTCCGCGTCGTGGACGCCCTCCACGTAGATGCGGCTCTCCTTGGCCACCCGTGCCCGCAGGCCCTCGACGGCGATGGACCCGGACGCCGAGCGCGCCGGGCCCTTCGGCGCGGCGCCCGGCCTGACCAGCGTGACCGGCTTGCCGTCGATGAGGAACCCGGACTTGGTCAGCGGGAACACCCGGCGCTTGCCGAACCGGTCCTCCAGGGTGACGCCGAACTTGTCGCAGCCGACGACGGCTCCGCAGAAGCCGCTGCCGGGGTCCTCGGCCACCAGGCCCGGCTCCGCCGGGACTTCGGGGATCTGTCCCTTGCGGGGCCGGCGCCAGTCGCCGGCCAGCACGTCGTTTCCGTAATTCTTACTCCGCACGGGTCCGCACATTAACCCGGCGGGAGGCCCGGGCGGCGTCGTCCCTCGTCTCCCGGCGTGGCGTCCGCGCCCGATACGGATAGGATCGCGCAGCCATGCGGGGAGTGCGCGGACGCTCCAGCCGAGCCCTCCGGGCCGTAGACTTGGCACTCGGGAGTAAGGAGTGCCAGTTGCACGGGCCGGCCGGACGAAGGAGGTGACAACGTGCTGGACGACCGGAAGCTCGCGGTCCTGCGCGCCATCGTCGAGGACTACGTCTCCACCAACGAGCCGGTGGGCTCCAAGGCGCTGGCGGACCGGCACAACCTCGGCGTGTCGCCGGCGACCATCCGCAACGACATGGCGGTGCTGGAGGAGCAGGGCTACATCGCCCAGCCGCACACCAGCGCCGGGCGCGTCCCCACCGACAAGGGCTACCGGCTGTTCGTCGACCGGCTGTCCACGATCAAGCCGCTGTCGGTCGCCGAGCGCCGCGCGATCGAGACGTTCCTGTCCGGCGCGTACGACCTCGACGACGTCGTCGGCCGGACGGTGCGGCTGCTGGCGCAGCTGACCCGGCAGGTCGCGGTGGTCCAGTACCCGTCGCTGACCCGCTCGTCGGTGCGGCACGTGGAGCTGGTCCCCGTCGCGGAGGGGCGGCTGCTGCTCGTCCTGATCACCGACACCGGCCGGGTGGAGCAGCGCGTCATCGAGACCGGGTCGATCTCCGAGGAATCGATCGGGCACCTGCGGGCGTTGCTCAACACGTGCCTGGACGGGCTCGGGCTCGGCGACGTCCCGGCCGCCGTCGCGGACCTGCCCGACAAGGTGGGGCCGGACGACCGGCCGATCGCGGCGGCGGTCCTGTCCGTCCTGCTGGAGACACTCGTCGAGAAGCACGAGGAGAAGATCGTCTTCGCCGGGGCGGCCAACCTCGCCGCCGTGGACTTCTCGCAGAGCCTGCGGGAGGTACTGGTGGCGCTGGAGGAGCAGGTCGTCCTGATGCGGCTGCTCGGCGAGACCGGCGACTCCTCTACAGTTACGGTGCGGATCGGCACCGAGAACCCCGACCTGGGGCTCAGATCGACCTCGGTGGTCGCCGCCGACTACGGGGTGGGCGATCTCACCTTGGCCCGGCTTGGAGTTCTCGGGCCTACACGCATGGATTACCCCAGCACGATGGGAGCGGTACGGGCAGTGGCACGCTACGTGGGACAGATCCTGGCGGGGTCGTAAGTGGCGAACGACTACTACGCGACCCTGGGCGTCCGGCGGGACGCCAGCGCCGACGAGGTCAAGAGGGCCTACCGCCGGCTCGCCCGGGAACTCCACCCGGACGTCAACCCGGATCCGGAGACGCAGGAGAAGTTCAAGGAGATCACCCAGGCGTACGAGGTGCTCTCCGATCCGAAGAAGCGCGAGATGTACGACCTCGGCGCGGACCCGTTCGCGTCCGCGGGCGGCCCGGGGGCCGGCGGGTTCGGCGGCGCCGGATTCCCGTTCAGCGACATCATGGACGCCTTCTTCGGCACCGCGACGTCGCGGGGCCCGCGGTCGCGGGCACGCCGCGGCCGGAACGCGACGCTGCGGGTCGAGCTCGACCTCGGCGAGACCGCGTTCGGCACGACCCGGGAGCTGTCCATCGACACCGCGGTCGCCTGCACGACCTGCGAGGGCTCGGGCTGCGCGCCCGGCACCCACCCGGAGACCTGCGAGACGTGCCACGGCCGCGGCGAGGTGCAGCAGGTCCAGCGCTCCTTCCTCGGCCAGGTCATGACGGCCCGGCCGTGCCCGGCGTGCGGCGGGTTCGGCTCGGTGATCCGCAACCCGTGCACCGAGTGCTCGGGCGACGGCCGGGTCCGCACCCGGCGCACCGTCAAGGTCAAGATCCCGGCCGGGGTGGAGAACGGCATCCACATCCAGCTCGCCGGCGAGGGCGAGGTCGGCCCCGGCGGCGGCCCGCCCGGCGACCTGTTCCTGGAGATCGTGGAGAAGCCGCACCCGATCTTCGAGCGGGAGGGCGACGACCTGCACTGCACGGTCGAGATCCCGATGACGGCGGCGGCGCTCGGCACCAGCGTCACGATCGAGACGCTGGACGCGGCCGAGAGCGTCGACATCAAGCCCGGCACGCAGTCGGGGCAGGTCATCACGCTCTACAACCGGGGCGTCCGGCACCTCAACGAGAGCGGCCGCGGCGACCTGATGATCCACGTGAACGTGGAGACGCCGAACCGGCTGGACGAGGAGCAGGAGGAGCTCCTGCGCCGCCTCGCCGCCCTGCGCGGCGAGGAACGCCCCCCGGGCAAGTTCGCCCCCGGGCAGCGCAGCGGCGTGTTCTCCCGCATCAAGGACGTGTTCAACCAGCACTGAAGCGCAGTGGCGGCGGCCTACCAGGAGGGCCGCCGCGGCGATTCGGAGCATCCGGGGGGCCCACCTGAACCCCGCACATGAACCGGGAGTGCGCGCATGAGTCCGCCGGTCTTCCTCGCGGGGACGGACGCGCTCGAACGCGACCGGGTCCTGCTGGACGGGCCCGAAGGGCGGCACGCCGCGGCGGTGCGGCGGCTGCGGCCCGGTGAGCGCGTCGACCTGACCGACGGCGAGGGCCTGCTCGCCGAATGCGTCGTCACCGCCGCCGACCGCGCGTCCCTCACCCTGGACGTGCTGGCCAGGCACCGGGAGCCGCCGCCCTCGCCTCGCCTCGTGGTCGTCCAGGCCCTCCCGAAGGGCGACCGGGGCGAGCTGGCCGTGGAGACCATGACCGAGGTCGGCGTGGACGAGATCGTCCCGTGGTCGGCGGCCCGGTGCGTGACCCGGTGGCGTCCGGAACGCCGCGACAAGGCCCTCGGGCGCTGGCGCGCGACGGCCCGCGAGGCCGCCAAGCAGGCCCGGCGCGGCCGGCTGCCCGAGGTGCCGGAGCTGGCGTCCACCGAGGAGGTCGCCGGCCGGATCGCCGCCGCGTCCCTGGCGCTGATCCTGCACGAGGAGGCCGAGGCGCCGCTGAGCGCGGTGGAGCCGCCCGCCGAGGGCGAGATCGTCCTCGTGGTCGGCCCGGAGGGCGGGATCAGCGGCGAGGAGCTCGACCGGTTCCGCGACGCCGGCGGGCGCGCCGCCCGGCTCGGCCCGACCGTCCTGCGCACCTCGACGGCCGGCGTCGCCGCGGCCAGCGTGCTGCTGGCCGCCACCGGCCGCTGGTAGCGCCCGTCAGGGAGAGGTGGCGGCGCCCTGCTCGGTGGTGTTCGCGGGCTCGCTCGACGCGGGCGGCGTCGGCTGGTCGGTCGGCTTGCCCGGGTCGGGCGTCGTGGACGTGGGCGGCGTCGGTGTCGTGGTCGGCGTCTGCGACGGCGTGTCGCTCGGGCACGGCGTGGCGGCCGGGGCCGGGGTGCTCGCCGTGCCGGGCGAGGCGGTGGCCGCGGAGGCCCCGGGCGACGGGATGCTGCAGGACGACAGACCCGGCGAGGTGCTCGGGCTCGGCGTCTGCGTGGTGCTCTGGCTGCCGGACGCGCTGGCGCCCGCCGACGACGGGACGGGGAACTCCGGGCCGCCCCCGGCGCCCGTCCGGTCCCCGTCGGTGCTGTCGTGCCCGCCGCCGGACGGGCTGTTGCTGCCCACCGACTGCTGGATCAGGTCGATCGTCTGCGGGGCCGTCACGCCGATCCCGGCGATCACGACGGCGGCGGCCACGGCGAGGACGGGGCGCGCCCAGTTCACGGTGAACCGGTCGAACCCGAAGCGGGCCGGGCCGAACCGTCCGAGACCGAACCGGCGGCCCCGGCCGTCGGCTATGCGGGCCCGGATGCGCTCCAGGCCGTCGCCCGCGGGGTTGACCGAGTCCGCCTCCGCGTGCAGGGCGCGGCGCAGGATCTCGCCGTGCTCGTCGTGGGGGTCGGTGGTCATGAGAACTGCTCCAGGACGTTGCGTAGCGCGGTCATGCCGCGCGCCGTATGACTCTTCACGGCGCCGCGGGAGATGCCCATCGCGTTGGCGATCTCCGCTTCGGACAGATCGGCGTAGTAGCGAAGGACGAGCGCCTCCCGCTGGCGGGCGGGGAGCCGGGACAGCGCGTCGATGACCGCCGAGCGTTCCAGCTCCCCGATGGCCCCGGCCTCCGCGCTCGGCGCGTCCGGCAAGCCCTTCGGGGCGTACTTCTCGACGACGGCGCGGTGCCGGAGCACCGATCGCGACCGGTTGACCACCGACTGGCGCAGGTACGACAGTGCCTTGTCGGGATCGCGGAGCCGGCGCCAGCCGCCGTGCATGGCGACGAACGCGTCCTGGACGACCTCCTCGGCCGTCCCCGCGTCCCGGACGAGCATGGCCGCAAGGCGCACGAGCGAACGGTAGTTGGCGCTGTAGAGCGCGGTCACCGCTTGGTCGGCATCCCAGGCGGCGGCCACCGCTCCCGCCGTGCCCCTGGCCACGAGGGTCTCGGTCACGTCAGTTGGACGCGCACCCTCGTCGTCCGGTTTACGAAAGGGCATGTCCTGGTTTGCCTCGGTCACCTATCCGCCGCCTTTGCCGGCCCCCCGCCGTCCATTCGGACGGTCGCGCTCGGCCGGCGTGAACCGGGCGTTCCCCGGCCGGGCGAGGGCGCCGCAATGCCTTGCGAACCGGGGGGTACGCCTTGAGCTGACAACCTTAACCAGTGACCGGTCGGAATACCGACCGGCGCCGAAGGTTGATCACCGAAAACCCTATCCACTGCGCGGCGCGGGAGGCCATGCCCGCGCGGGTCTCGATAGGATTCCGGGCGGTCACGGACCGTACTGGAGGGGAGACAGATGACCGGCTGCCTGTTCTGCAAGATCGTTTCCGGGGACGTGCCCGCCAAGATCGTCCGGGAGTCGGCGGGGACCGTCGCCTTCCGCGACATCAACCCCCAGGCGCCCACGCACGTGCTGGTCATCCCGCGTGACCACCACCCCACCGTCGGTGAGCTCGCCGCCTCCGACGCCGAACTGCTCGCCGAGATGGTGCGCGAGGCCCACCAGGTCGCGGTGGACGAGGGCGTCGCCGAGACCGGCTACCGGGTCGTGTTCAACACCGGCGCCCAGGCGGGCCAGACCGTGTTCCACGTGCACGCCCACGTGCTTGGCGGACGTGGCCTGAACTGGCCGCCCGGCTGAGCCGGTTCCGCCGCGGGAAAACCATCGGTGGCCTGTCGGGGGTCGTCGGTACGATGGAACCGGCACACCCAGACACCCGGAGCAGACAGAAGGCAGGTCCGAAGGCCGCAAGGCCCGGCTGATGGTCGAATCAACTCACACGAGGTCAACTCGCACGGGGCGCGACGACCCGGCAGGCTCGCGCTCACAGATCAAGATCGTGGTGCCGGACGACCATTCGATGGTGAGCCTGCTCGGCTCCCGGGATGAGTTGCTCCACGCGGTGGAGCGCGCGTTCGGCAGCGACATCGACATCCACGTCCGCGGCAACGAGATCACCGTGACCGGCCCGGAGGACGAGACCGAGCTGGTCTCCCGGCTCTTCACCGAGATGCTCGAACTGCTGAAGGGCGGCACCCAGCTCACCCCGGACGCCGTCGAGCGCAGCCTGGCGATGCTGCGCGGCGAGACCGACGCGCGCCCCGCGGAGGTCCTCACCCTCGACGTGCTGTCCAGCCGCGGCCGCACGATCCGCCCGAAGACGCTGAACCAGCGGCGCTACGTCGACTCGATCGACAAGCACACGATCGTGTTCGGCATCGGCCCGGCGGGCACCGGCAAGACGTACCTGGCGATGGCCAAGGCCGTCCGCGCGCTGCAGGAGAAGAAGGTCAACCGGATCATCCTGACGCGCCCGGCCGTCGAGGCGGGGGAGCGGCTCGGGTTCCTCCCGGGAACGCTCTACGAGAAGATCGACCCGTACCTGCGCCCGCTGTACGACGCGCTGCACGACATGGTCGACCCCGACTCGATCCCGCGCCTGATGGCCGCCGGCACCATCGAGGTCGCCCCCCTCGCGTACATGCGGGGAAGGACGCTGAACGACTCGTTCATCATCCTGGACGAGGCGCAGAACACCTCGCCCGAGCAGATGAAGATGTTCCTCACCCGGCTCGGGTTCGGGTCCAAGGTCGTGGTGACCGGCGACGTCACGCAGGTCGACCTGCCGAACGGGCATTTGAGCGGGCTCCGCGTCGTGCAGGAGATCCTGGACGGCGTTGAGGACATCCACTTCTGCCGGCTGAACAGCCGCGACGTCGTCCGGCACAAGCTGGTCACCGACATCGTCGACGCCTACAACCGGTTCGACGAGAAGCAGGTGCCCGAGCTGAAGCAGGGCGCGGCGCGCGGCGGCTCCCGCAAGCGGGGCCGGCAGTGACCATCGAGGTGCTGAACGAGTCGGGCGCCCCGGTCGACGAGAAGGCGCTCGCCGGCCTGTCCCGGCACGTCCTCGACGGGATGCGCGTCCATCCGCTGGCTGAGCTGTCGGTGCTGCTGGTCGACGAGGCCGCGATGACCGAGCTGCACGAGAAGTGGATGGACGAGCCGGGCCCCACCGACGTGCTGTCCTTTCCCATGGACGAGCTGCGCCCCGGCCACATGTCCGGCGGCGCGGACGAGGAGGGCGAGACCGACCCCGCACTGCTCGGCGACGTCGTCCTGTGCCCGGCGGTCGCGGAGCGGCAGGCGCGGGAGGCGGGCCACAGCACCGAGGCGGAGCTGGAGCTGCTGTGCGCGCACGGCATCCTGCACCTCCTCGGCTACGACCACGCCGAGCCGGAGGAGCACCGGGAGATGTTCGGCCTGCAGGCCGAGCTCCTCACCTCCTGGCGGGAGAAACGCGGCGGCTGATGAACACCGCGCAGGCGTGGCTGTCCGCCCTGGCGGTGGGCCTGGTCTTCATGGCGGGCCTGCTGGCCGGCACCGAGGCGGCGCTCGCCCGCGTGTCGCGCGTCACCGTCGAGGAGGCCCTCCGGGAGGGGCGGCGCGGCGCCGTACGGCTGGCCGAGGTCGTCGCCGACCCGGCCCGCTACGTCAACATGGTGCTGCTGCTGCGCATCGGCTGCGAGCTGGTCGCCACCGTGATCGTCGCCGATCTGTGCATCTCCTGGCTGGACGAGACCTGGCGGGCCTACGTCACCGCCGCCGCGATCATGATCGTGGTCAGCTACGTGGTGATCGGGGTCGGGCCGCGCACCCTCGGCATCCAGCACGCCGACCGGATCGCGCTGGCCGGCGCCGCGGTGATCCATCCGGTGACGCGGGTGTTCGGGCCGCTGCCCCGGCTGCTGATCGCGCTCGGCAACGCCCTGACGCCCGGCAAGGGCTTCCGGGAGGGCCCGTTCGCGTCCGAGGCGGAGCTGCGCGACCTTGTCGACCTCGCCGAGCAGCGCAGCCTGATCGAACCGGTCGAGCGGGAGATGATCCACTCGGTGTTCGAGCTGGGCGACACCCTCGTCCGCGAGGTGATGGTGCCGCGCACCGACATCGTGTTCATCGAGAGCACGAAGACCCTGCGGCAGGCGATGTCGCTGGCGCTGCGCAGCGGATTCTCGCGCATCCCCGTCGTCGGCGAGAACGAGGACGACGTGGTCGGCATCGCCTACCTCAAGGACGTCGTCCGCCGCAGCCAGGAGCACCGCGAGGGCGAATCGGTCGAGACGGTCGACTCCGTCATGCGGCCGGCCACCTACGTCCCCGACAGCAAGCCGATCGACGAGCTGCTGCGCGAGATGCAGGCCCGGCAGATCCATGTCGCGATCGTCATCGACGAGTACGGCGGCACCGCCGGCCTCGTCACCATCGAGGACATCCTGGAGGAGATCGTCGGTGAGATCACCGACGAGTACGACGTGGAGATCCCGCCGGTGACCTGGCTGGAGGACGGCGCCGCCCGCGTCACGGCCCGGCTCCCCGTGGAGGACCTCGCCGAGCTGTTCGACGTGGAGATCGACGCCGAGGACGTCGAGACGGTGGGCGGCCTGCTCGCCCACGCCCTCGGCCGCGTCCCCATCGAGGGCTCCACCGCCGAGATCGCCACCGGCGAGGACGGCCCCGTCCTCTCCCTGAAGGCCGAGACCATCGCCGGCCGCCGCAACCGCATCGGCACCGTGCTCGTCCGCCGGCTGGACGGCGCGGCCCCGGAGACCGGTGCCGACGCCGCCGGCCGCGCTCGCTGACGGCCCGCCGCCTCAGTACTTGACGCACGCCTTCATGGTCGGCGAGTACGACGAGTCGGACTTGCTCTTGACGTAGATGATGGCGCTGGTCTTGACCGACAGGCACAGAGGCTTGCTCGCGTTCGGCACGAAGCCGAACTTCAGCTTGGTGCCGCTGTTGTACTGGGTGAACGTCTTGTACGACCCCTGCGGGTACCGGGTCTGTCCCTGCCCGACCTTGCGGGTGCCGCAGTTGATCGTGGGCGTCACGCTGACCGACCAGACCTTCGTCGCGTCGATCCCGCCGCTCAGCTCCACCGACGCCTTGCAGCTCGACTCGTACCAGCGTTGGACGAGCGTGGCCGACGTCGCCTTGGCGGTCTTGCCGCCGCGGCACTTGGTCAGGACGCTGGCGCGGACGACCGGATCGTGCAGCCTGACCTTGTTGTAGCCGGTGACCCCGTGCGGAGGCGCCTTCAGCTGGAAGCTGATCTTGCCCCAGGCGGTCGTCTTGACGCAGCGCTTGAGCGGCTTGGAGTAATGGGAATCGGTCAGCACGTAGGGACGTGTGTAGGTGGCCAGCGAGGGCCCAGGGGGCTTCGCCGCGGCGGCGGCCGACGCCTTCCCGGCGGCGGAGGCCATCTCCGCGTGCTGCTGCGGGCCGCTGTTCAGGCTCATCACGAGCGCGGTCCCGGCAAGGGCGATCGTGCCTGCCGCCGCTCCGGTCATGACGCCCCGTCTTGTCGCCTTCATGTCGCTCCTCGTTCGTCGTGTTCGGACGTGCCCGAAACGCTAAGGAACGACGCAGGAGGCGCCCCAGGGCCGTAGGGCCCCAACGAGAGAGAACACGGGCCCCAAAGTGGTCGCGCCGTGTCAGGTGAGGGTGGTGCGGAGGGTGCCGTCGGGGGCGGCCACGAGGACGGGGGCCTTGGGGCCCAGGTCGCGGACGGCGGTGACGTCCGAGGGGTCCGGTGTTTCGGCGGTGGTGACGACGGCGGCGGCCTCCAGGTCCTCGGCGCCGCTGGAGACGGCCATCGCGACGGCGACCTTGAGGGCCGACAGCTTCAGGGACGGCAGGTCCACGCTCGTGGCGGAGTAGGTGCGGCCCGTCTCGTCGCGCACGGCGGCGCCCTCGGCGGCACCCGTGCGGGCCCGCGCCGACCTGGCCAGGGTGATGATCTTCGCGTCCTCGGCGTTCAGCTCGCTCACGCCCCCAGCGTACGGGGACCGCGCGGGGGCGCGGCGGGCGGTACTGAGGTCCGCAAGTCGGTGCCAAGTGGACGGCAAGGGGTGCGCGTGAGGCTGTAGGGCGTCGAACAATGCCGTTCTGGGGGAGAAGTGATGTCCCGACTGCTCTACCGCCTGGGGAGGGCCGCCGCCCTGCGGCCCTGGCGGTTCATCGTGGTGTGGCTGGTGCTCGTGGCGGCGATGGCCGGCCTTGCCGGCGTCGCCGGGGGTGCCCTGCACGACAACTACACGCTGGCCGGGACGGGTTCGCAGCAGGCCACCGACCTGCTGGAGCAACGTTTCCCGGCGCTGTCCGGGGCCGACGCCCGGGTCGTCGTGCACGCGAAGTCCGGGACGGTCGACCAGGCGAAGCTGGCCGCGGCGTCCGGCGAGCTGCGCGGGCTGCCGCATGTCAGCGAGGTCGATCCGGCGCAGGTCGGGAAGGACGGCGCGACCGCGCTGCTGACCGTCCGGTACTCCGTGCCGGTCACGGACCTGAAGCCCAAGGACACGCTCGACCTGCTGCGGTCGGCGACGCGGAATCTGGACGCGGCCGGCTACCAGGTGGAGTTCGGCGGCCAGGTCCCCGAGAACGTGACGGCGCCCGGCGGCGTCGCCGAGGGCATCGGGATCGTCGCCGCGCTGATCATCCTCCTGCTGGCGTTCGGGTCGGTGGTCGCGGCGGGGCTGCCGCTGGCCGTCGCGCTGGCGGGCCTCGGCGCGGGCGTGTCGGGGATCACGCTGCTGGCCGCCTTCACCGACGTCGCGACCACCGCGCCGACGCTCGCCACCATGGTCGGGCTGGGCGTCGGCATCGACTACGCGTTGTTCGTCCTGACCAGGCACCGCGAGGGCCTGGCGGAGGGGCTGGACGTCCCCGAGTCGGTGGGCCGCGCCATCGCGACCGCCGGCCTGTCGGTGCTCTTCGCGGGGTTCACGGTGCTGCTGGCGCTGTGCGGGCTGGTGCTGTCCCGGATCCCGGTCTTCATGACGATGGGCTTCACCACCGGCCTCGTCGTCGCCGCGACCGTACTGAGCGCCGTCACGCTGCTGCCCGCCGTGCTCGGCCTCGCCGGGCGCCGGGTGCTGCGCCGCCGCGACCGGGCCGCCGGTGCGACGATCAGCGTGGAGTCGCCGCGGGTGCGGCGGTGGGCCGGGCATGTCGGGCGGCACCCGTGGCCGTGGCTGCTCGCCGCGTCCGTGCTGATGCTCACCCTCGCCGCGCCCGCGCTCGGCATGCGGACGTGGCCGAGCGACGCGAGCAGCGAGCCGACGTCCAACACCGTCCGGCAGGCGTACGACCTGGTGGCGGACGGGTTCGGGGACGGGGCCAACGGCCCGCTGATCGTCGCGGTCGACCTGAAGAAGACGGACCAGAGCGCCCTGCCGGGCCTGCGCGAGCGCCTCGCCCGCACGGACGGCGTCACGGCCGTGTCGCCGCCCCAGCTGTCCCCGCGCCGCGACGCCGCCGTGATCATCGTCACGCCGGAGTACGGGCCGCAGGACCAGCGGGTGACCGGCCTGGTCAACGGGATCCGCGCGGACGTCCTGCCGCCGGGGACGGAGATCACCGGGCTGACCGCCGCCTACGTGGACCTGTCCCGGATGCTGTCCGACCGGCTCTGGCCCGTGATCGGCGCGGTCGTCGCCACGTCCTTCATCATGCTGATGATCGTGTTCCGGTCGCTGCTGGCGCCGCTGAAGGCCGCCGCGATGAACCTGCTGTCGATCGGCGCCGCGTACGGGGTGCTGACGGCCGTGTTCCAGTGGGGCTGGGGCGCCGGGCTGCTCGGCCTGCCGCACAGCGTGCCGGTGTCGTCGTTCATCCTGCTGCTGATGTTCGCGGTCCTGTTCGGCGTGTCCATGGACTACGAGGTCTTCCTGCTCTCGCGGGTCAGGGAGGAGTGGCTGCTGCACGGCGACGCGCGCGGCTCGGTCACCAGCGGACTCGCCGCGACCGGGCGGGTCATCTCCAGCGCGGCGCTGATCATGGTGGCGGTGTTCCTCGGCTTCGCCGCCGACCCCGGGCTGGTGATCAAGCAGATGGGGGTCGGGCTCGCGGTCGCCGTGGCGCTGGACGCGACGGTCGTCCGGCTGGTGCTGGTGCCCGCCACGATGGCGCTGCTCGGGCGCGCGAACTGGTGGCTGCCGCGGCCGCTCGCCCGCATTCTCCCGAACATCGATCTGCACGGCGGGGCCGAGCCCGCCGGGACCGCCGAGCGGGAGCCCGAGCCCAGCAACGCGTAACCGGGGGAGTGATCACGATGGTGCGGCATGTCCCGGTTAGGCTGATCGGGACATGTCGCCTGTCGTACGCGTTCTCGGGGCCTTCGGCGCCGAGGTGGCGGGGGTTGCCGCCGACCTCGGCGGTCCCCGGCAGCGCTCCGTCCTCGCGCGCCTCGTCGCCGCGCGGGGCGCGATGGTGCCCGCCGACCGGCTCGTCGACGACCTGTGGGCGGGCACGGCCCCGCCCCGCGCCGCGGCCGGCCTGCAGTCCTTCGTCTCGCACCTGCGCCGCGCCCTCGAACCGGACCGCCCGCCGCGCACGCCCGCGCGAATCCTCGTCACCGAGCCGCCCGGCTACGCGCTCCGGCTGCCGGACTGCGCCGTCGACGCGTGGCGGTTCGACGCGCTGATCGACGAGGCCGCCGAGCTGCTGCCCGGCGACCCGCCGGAGGCGCGCCGCCGCGCGGAGGCCGCGCTCGCGGAGTGGCGCGGGCCCGCCTACGCCGAGTTCGCCGACCTGCCGTGGGCCGCCGCCGAGGCCGCCCGCCTGGACGAGCGGCGCCGCCTGGCCGTCGAGCGGCGGGGCGCGGCGATGCTCCGGCTCGCGTCCGCCGCCGAGGCGGTCCCCGACCTGGAGGCCCATGCGGCCGACAACCCGCTGCGCGAGGAGGCGTGGCGGCTGCTGGCCCTCGCCCTCTACCAGGCCGGACGGCAGGGCGACGCCCTCGCCGCCCTGCGCCGCGCCCGGGCGACGCTGACCGAGGAACTCGGCGTCGACCCCGGCCCGGCCCTGCGCCGCCTGGAGACCGACATCCTCGCTCAGTCGCCCGCCCTGGGCGGGACGGAACCGGTGCGGGTCCGTCCGGCTCTGCGGCTGGCGCCCGAGCCCGTGGAGGGCCCCGCCTTCGTGGGGCGCGTCCAGGAACTGGCCCGCCTGGAGGACGCCGCCCGCGGCGCCGAGGCGGGCCGCGGCGGCGTCGTCCTCGTCGGCGGCGACGCGGGCATGGGCAAGACCGCACTCGCCGAGAGGTTCGCGCGCGATCTCGCCGGCCGGCGCTGGACCTGCGCCTGGGGGCGGGCTCCGGAGACCGGGGGAGCGCCCGCGGCCTGGCCCTGGGCCGAGCTGCTGCGCGAGCTGGCCACCGCCGCCCCGCCCGCCGGCGAGCTGATCGAGCGCCTCGGCCCGCTGCTGGACGACGCCGTCACCGGCCCCGCCGGCGGCGACGTCGGCACCGGGCGGTTCCGGCTCCACCTGGCCGTCGGCGACTACCTCGCCGGCGTCGCGGAAACGGCCCCGCTCCTGCTCGTCCTGGACGACCTGCACTGGGCCGACGAGGAGACCCTCGCCCTGCTGGTCCGGCTCGCCGGGAGGCTCCGGGACCGCCGCGTCCTGCTGCTCGCCACGTTCCGGCAGACGGAGGTCCCCGACGGCCTCGCCGCCGCGCTGGCCGCGCTCGCCCGCTGCGAGCCCGCGCGGATCGAGCTGGGCGGGCTGTCGCCGGCCGAGGTCGCCGTGCTGGTCCGCGCCACGTGCGGCACCGCCCTGGACGACGCCGAGCTGACCGCGATCGCCGAACGGACCGGCGGCAACCCGTTCTTCACCCGGGAGACGGCCCGGCTGCTGGACGCCGAGGGCCTGTCCGCCGCCACGCGCCAGGTGCCCGCCGGTGTGGGGGACGTGCTGCGGCGCCGCATCGCCCGGCTCCCGGGCCCGGTCCAGACCGTGCTGCGGGACGCCGCCGTCATCGGCCGGGACGCGGACCTGCGCGTCCTGTCCGACCTGGCCGGCGGCGAGGAGACGGTGATCGACGCCGTCGAGGCGGGCCTCGGCACCGGCCTGGTCACCGAGCCCGCGCCCGGCCGGATGCGGTTCGCGCACGCGCTCGTCCGCGACACCCTCTACGACGGTGTCTCGCGGGCCCGCCGGACCCGGCTGCACGGCCGGGTCGCCGCCGCCCTCGAACGGCACGCCCCCGACGAGGCCGCCGCGATCGCGCACCACTACCTCGAAGCGGGCACGGACCCGGCCAGGGCCGTCCGGTACGCCCGCCGTGCCGCCGCGGCCGCCGAGGCCCGCTACGCGCACACCGCCGCGGCCGACCTCTGGGTCCGGGCCGTTGAGACGCTGCGCGCGCGGGGGCCGGAGGCGACCCGGGACCGGCTGGAGGCGGAGGCCGCCGCGATCCGCTCGACCGCGCTCGCCGGGCAGGTCGTGGACGCCCGGGACCGGCGGCGCGCCGCCATCGCCGACGCCCGCGCGTTCGGAGACGTCCGGCTGCTCGCGCGGATCATCGCGGGCTTCGACGTCCCCACGCTGTGGACGAGCCGCGAGTACGGCAGCCTCGACCAGGCCGTGGTGGACGCGACCGACGAGGCGCTCGCGCGGCTCCCGGCGGACGAGCGGGAACTGCGCGTCCGGCTGCTGACCACGCTCGCGATGGAACTGGAGGGCGAGCAGCACGACCGGGGCGCCAGGGCCTCCGAGGAGGCGCTGAGCACGGCCCGTTCACTGGACGCGCCGGAACTGATCGCCGCCGCGCTCAACGGCGCCTACATCAACCACTACCGCTCCGCGGACGGGCTCGCCGGGCGGATCCGGATCGCGTCGGAGCTGCTCGACCTGGCCACCGAGCACGACCTCGGCACCTACCGCGTCCTCGCCCACCTGCAACTGCAGCAGGCGAACGTCGCCGCGCTGGACCTGCCCGCCGCGCACCGCAGCCTCGCGGAGGGACGGCGGCTGGCCGACCAGTACGGGCTGCCGCTGCTCGCCCGGATCTCGGACTGGTACGAGGGCCTGGTGCGCGCCTTCGCCGCGCCCGCCGACGAGGCGGAACGGGCGTTCGCGGAGGTCGGCGCCGCCATCGACCGGACCCGGATCTGGTTCAGCGAGCGCGGCATGGCGGTCCTCGGCCCGTTCTGCCTGCGCGTCGTCCAGGGCCGGGCCGGGGAGATGCTGGACGAGGCCGCCTGGCTGCACGAGCAGTGGGGGCACGTCGCCGCCACCGCGGACGTGCACGCCCTCGCCCTGGCCGCCGCCGGCCGCACCGCCGAGGCCCGGCGGGTCGCGTCCGGGGCGGGACCCGTCCGGCTCGACTACTTCTTCGACCTCACCATGGCGATCCGCGGGCTCCGCGCCGTGGCGCTCGACGACCGTCCCATGGCCGAGGACGCCTACGCGGCGCTGCTGCCGTACGAGGACCACTTCACCGGCGGCGCCACCGCCGTCGCCACGGTCGGCCCGGTCGCGCACATCCTCGGCGATCTCGCCCACTACCTGGGACGCCCCGCGACCGTCGCCGCCGCCCACTACCGCAGAGCGGCCGAGGTGGCCGGCCGCCTCGGCGCCGCATACTGGGTCGAGAAGGCGGTGTCCGCCCAGGGAAGCGGCCCCCTGGAACCTCCGTCGCGAGCCGGTCGATCCTCACGCCACGGTGCGGGCGCGGCCTGAGGGGTGTGTTGGCACTGAGGGGCGGCCCCCTGGAACCCCCGCCGCGAGCCGGTCGATCTCACGGCACGTCTGAGGTCGTTGTGACCGTCCGGGTCTGCGACGTGCCGCTGCGGTCGCCCGGCTCGGCGGGCCGTGCGGCTCCCGGGCGCTGAGCGCCCCCCGGTCGCCCGGCCCGCGGTCGTCGCCTGGCTTGGAGCGGCAGGCGGAATGGGCGTTGCGGGCTCGGGGTGGGCGACAATTGGGGGGTGACAGCTCTGGGAAGTGATGTGCCCGCAGGGTACAAGGCCGGTTTCGCGTGTTTCATCGGGCGGCCGAACGTGGGCAAGTCGACGCTGATGAACGCCCTGGTGGGGACCAAGGTGGCGATCACCAGTAGCCGTCCGCAGACGACGCGGCGGGCCGTCCGCGGGATCGTGCACCGGCCGGACGCCCAGCTCGTCGTGGTCGACACGCCCGGCCTGCACAAGCCGAGGACGCTGCTCGGGGAACGGCTCGACAGCCTCGTCCGGTCGACGCTGACCGAGGTCGACGTGATCGGGTTCTGCGTGCCCGCGGACCAGCCGGTCGGGCCGGGGGACAGGTACATCGCCCGGGAGCTGGCGGGGGTGAAGAAGACGCCCGTGGTGGCGATCGTGACCAAGACCGACCTGGCGGCGCCGGAGCGGGTCGCCGAGCAGCTGCTCGCGGTCGGCGGGCTCGGGGAGTTCGCCGACATCGTTCCGTGCTCCGCCGAGAGCGGCTTCCAGGTCGGCCTGGCCGGCGACCTGCTGATCTCCCATCTGCCGGAGGGCATGCCGCTCTACCCGGAGGACGACCTGACCGACGAGCCCGAGCAGGTCCTCGTCGGCGAGCTGATCCGCGAGGCCGCGCTGGAGGGCGTCCGGGAGGAGCTGCCCCACTCGATCGCCGTCGTCGTGGACGAGATGACGCCGCGCGAGGGCCGCGACGATCTCATCGACGTCTACGCGCACCTGTTCGTCGAGCGTTCCAGCCAGAAGGGCATCATCATCGGGCACAAGGGCGCGCGGCTGCGCGAGGTCGGCGCGGCCGCGCGGCGGCAGATCGAGGCGCTGCTCGGCACCAAGGTCTTCCTCGATCTGCGCGTCAGCGTCCTGAAGGACTGGCAGCGCGACCCCAAACAGCTCCGCCGCCTCGGCTTCGACTGACCCGCGCCCTGGGCGGGGCGAGGGCGGCCCTCACTCCGGCTCTTTCCGAGGGGGCGCCTCCTCGGACTGATCCCGATCCTTCTGGGGGTCTTCCCGATTCGGTGGGGTCTCTTCCTCCGCGGGTTCGCGGCGGCCCCACACCTCGTCTTCTGAGGGCCATGCGGGGGATTCGCCGGTCGGATACCCCTGGTCGGCGTGGTGCTGGTCCGTGTACTGCCAGCCGGCGTACTGCTGGTCCGTGTAGGGGTACTGCGCAGGGTCCTGGCCTGCTTCCCCCTGCGTCTTCGACACCCGTTCGCTGATGGGGCGGGCCAGGCTGAAACCAACCACGAACAGGGACGTGATGACCGCGAGGTACCAGCCGTACCGGACGGTGATCTGGTAGCCGACGTCCAGGCCGGTGGCGGGCAGCCGGTCGCGGACGTCGCCGAGCCGCAGCACGAAGACGCCGGAGACCAGCAGGGCGAGCATGCCGGGGACGGCGGCGAGCGTGCCGATCCGCGCGTCCCGTCCGATCAGGTCCCAGGCGGCCAGCGCGATCGCGATCACCGCGAGGACCGGGACGGCGAGCACGATGTCGTCGGCGTCGATGCCCGCCACACTGCCGATGTCGCGGGTGAGCGTGCGTCCGAACAGGTCGACGACGACCTCGGCGCGCGCCCACGGCAGGAACGCCGACACCAGCAGCGTCGACGCGGCGGCGATCACGGCGGCGATCCAGGCGGTGCCGCGCCGCGGCGGGTACGGGCCGGGCCCGGCGACGGCGGCCTCGGCTGGGTCGCCGGGCTGTGGCGGATAGCCGTCGACGGGCGGCAGGAAGGTCGGGCGCGGGCGCGCCCGTTCCGCGTCGGATCCCAGGTCACCGGTCATGAACCCAGCGTAAACGCAGGCGCGGCATTGGCCGGGACGGCCACGTCGGGGCCCGGGGGTCGGTAGTTTGGAACGAGGTCCGTTATGGGAGGAGAGCCCCGGTGTTGCTCGTTTTCGGGCTGACGGCGGTGTTCCGCACCGTCAGTGAGGGGACGTTCCACTGCCCGCAGTGCGGGGGTGACCGTGCCTACCGGAGGCGCGCCGGGCGCCGCTGGTTCTCGGTGTTCTTCGTCCCCATGGTGCCGCTGTGGCGGCTCGCCCATGCCGTGGAATGCCGGACGTGCCGGGGCCGCTTCCCCGTCTCGGCGCTGCGGACGCCGACCGCGCGGCAGATGGCCGAGGCGCTCGCCGCGGGGATGCGCGCGGCGGCGGCCCTGGTGCTGCGCGCCGGAGATCCCTCCGACGCCGCGGCCCGCGCCCGCGCGATCACGACGGTGACCGGGTACGGCGAGCCCGAGTACGACGGGGACGCCGTGGACGCCGACCTCGCGCTGCGCCGGACGTTCCTGGAGCAGGAGGTCGCCCAGGCGGGGGCCCTGCTCGCGGTGGAGGCCAAGGAGTGGTTCCTCGCGCAGGCCGTCCGGATCGGGCTCGCGGACGGCTCCCTGGGCGAGGGGGAGCGGCTCGCCCTGCACGGCGTGGCGGACCTGCTCGGCATGTCCCGCGCCTACGCGCTCGGTGTCATCGTGACCACGGAGGGGGCGGCACGCTGAGATGAATCCCGCCACCGTCCCGAACGCGGCCGGCCGGGCGCTGGTCCGGGAGCCGGGCCCGCGCCTCGCCGAGGGGATCGTCACGCATGCGGTGCCCCGTCCGGTGGACGCCGCCCTGGCGGCGCGCCAGCACGAGGCCTACGTCGCGGCGCTGCGGTCGGCCGGCTGGCAGGTCCGCGCCGTCGCTCCCGCCGACGACCTGCCCGACGCCGTGTTCATCGAGGACGCCCTGCTCGTCTTCGGCGACCTCGCCATCCTCGGCCGGTCCGGGGAGGAGCGCCGCCGGGACGAGGTCGCGGGCGCGGAGCAGGCGGCGCGGGAGCTCGGCCTGCGCGTCGAGCGGATCGAGGCGCCGGGCACCCTCGACGGCGGGGACGTCCTCGCCGTGGGCGACACCGTCTACGTCGGACGCGGGGACCGGACGAACGAGGAGGGCATCTGCCGGCTCGCGCACCTGCTGGGCGGGCGCAAGGTCGTCCCGGTGGACATCAGCGGCTGCCTGCATCTGAAGTCGGCGATGACCGCGCTGCCGGACGGCGAGCTGATCGGCGTCCCCGACATGGTGGACACCTCGGTGCTGCCGTTCCTGCGCGTCGTCCAGGAGCCGGAGGGCGCCCACGTGGTGGTGCTCGGGCCCGACCACGTGCTCATGTCCGCGTCGGCGCCGCGCACCGCCGCGCGGCTCGCGGAGGACGGGCTGCGCGTCACGAGCGTCGACATCAGCGAGTTCGAGGCCCTCGACGGCTGCGTGACCTGCCTCTCCGTGCTCGTCCCCTGACCCCGCCGGGAATGGCCCGCCGACCGGACGGCGTTCAGGATGGGACGGCGGAGGGGCACGGCGTCTCAGAATCCGGACGTCGTTTCCGTAACACGGATGGCATCTGTTAACTTGGCGAACGTGTTGCGTGAGCTGCTCCTCCTTAGCGGCCGCAGCGGGGGCCTGTAACCAGGTCGGCTCCCTCGCTGCGGGAGTTCGACGTGGACGTCGGCCGCGAGGTTCGAGCAGAGAGATCTCAACGGATGTATCCGCAACAGCAGTCTTCCGGCATGCCCTTCCAGCGCTACAAGCCCTTCGCGCCCATCAGGCTGACCGACCGCACCTGGCCCGACAGCGTGATCACCGAGGCGCCGCGCTGGTGCGCGGTGGACCTGCGCGACGGCAACCAGGCGCTGATCGACCCGATGGACGCCCACCGCAAGCTCAAGATGTTCGAGCTGCTGGTACGGATGGGGTACAAGGAGATCGAGGTCGGGTTCCCGGCGGCCAGCCAGACCGACTTCGACTTCGTCCGGCAGATCATCGACGAGGATCGCATCCCCGATGACGTCGTCGTCCAGGTGCTGACGCAGGCCCGTCCCGAGCTGATCGAGCGGACCTTCGAGTCGGTCCGCGGCGCCAAACAGGCGATCGTCCACCTGTACAACTCCACCAGCACGCTGCAGCGCCGGGTGGTGTTCGGGCAGGACCGCGACGGCATCACCGCGATCGCGGTCGAGGGCGCCAAGCTGTGCGCCAAGCTCGCCGAGGACATGGGCGACACCGAGATCTTCTTCCAGTACTCGCCGGAGTCGTTCACCGGAACCGAGCTGGAGTACGCCGTCGAGATCTGCAACGCGGTCAACGACGTGTGGAAGCCGACCCCGGACAAGAAGGTCATCGTCAACCTGCCGGCCACGGTCGAGATGGCCACCCCGAACGTCTACGCCGACCAGATCGAGTGGATGAACCGGAACCTGGCCTACCGGGACTCCGTCATCCTGTCCCTGCACCCGCACAACGACCGCGGGACGGCCGTCGCCGCCGCCGAGCTGGGCTACATGGCGGGCGCCGACCGCATCGAGGGCTGCCTGTTCGGCAACGGCGAGCGCACCGGCAACGTGTGCCTGGTGACGCTCGGCCTGAACCTGTTCACCCAGGGCGTCGACCCGCAGATCGACTTCTCCGACATCGACGAGATCCGCCGGACGGTCGAGTACTGCAACCAGCTGCCCGTCCACGAGCGGCACCCCTACGGCGGCGACCTGGTCTACACCGCGTTCTCCGGTTCCCACCAGGACGCCATCAACAAGGGCTTCGACCACCTGAAGCGCGACGCCGAGGCCGCCGGGGCACCGGTGGAGCAGTACGGCTGGGAGGTCCCGTACCTGCCGATCGACCCGCACGACGTCGGCCGGACGTACGAGGCCGTCATCCGGGTCAACAGCCAGTCCGGCAAGGGCGGTGTCGCCTACATCATGAAGACCGAGCACTCGCTGGAGCTGCCGCGCCGGCTGCAGATCGAGTTCTCCCGGGTCGTGCAGGAGCACACCGACAGCGCGGGCGGCGAGGTCACCGCTGAGCGCATGTGGGAGATCTTCGAGTCGGAGTTCCTCGCGAACGGACCGCGCGCGGGGCTGCTGGCCCACCGGACGACGTCCCGGGTCGACGAGAAGGACGCGCTCAGCTGCGACGTCCGGGTGGACGGCGAGATCCGCGAGATCGAGGGCGTCGGCAACGGCCCCGTCTCGGCGTTCGAGGACGCCCTCGCCACGGTCGGCATCGACGTCCGGGTGCTGGACTACGCCGAGCACGCGATGAGCGCGGGCGGCGACGCGCGCGCGGCCGCCTACGTCGAGTGCGACGTGAACGGCACCACGGTGTGGGGCGTCGGCATCGACGGCAACATCGTCACCGCGTCCCTCAAGGCGATGCTGTCCGCCGTCAACCGGGTGGCCCGCGCGCAAGAAATGTAACGACAAGACCGGCGTGCCGGACGCGACCCCGCGCGGCCGTCCTCGCCCAGCGACTTCCGAAAGCCGCCCTCACGCAGGGCGGCTTTCGCTGTTCTCAATACGAGGGCATGCGACCGGCTATTTGAGGCTTTCTTTTCGTGGGCGCAGCGAGATCTCTACAAAGTCTCTAATTGAACTTCAACGATACCGTTTAAGTCATGGTTACCGGAATCAAGGACGCCGCCCATGCCGTCGACGCCGCCGCCGTCATGAGCCTGCTCCCGGCCCGGCCGCGGCTGCTCGGTCTGGGCGAGCCCACCCATGGTGCGGACATCCTGCTCGGCGTGCGGAACGACCTCTTCCGCGGGCTCGTCGAGCACGAGGGCTACCGGACGTTCGCGATCGAGAGCGACTGCATGATGGGCCTGGTCGTGGACGACTACGTCACCTCGGGCGCGGGCACCCTCGACGAGGCCATGGAGCGTGGCTTCAGCCACGAGTGGGGCGCGTTCGCGGGCAACCGCGAACTCGTGCGCTGGATGCGCGACCACAACGACGGCCGGCCCGCGTCCGAGCAGGTGCGCTTCGCCGGTTTCGACGGCCCGCTGGAGATCACTCACGCCGCGAGCCCGCGGCAGGCCCTCACCGCGCTCCACGATCACCTCGCGTCCCGGGTGGACGCGGACCTGCTCCCCTGCACCGCGGAAACGCTCGACCGCCTGCTCGGCGCCGACGAGCGGTGGACCGATCCCGGCGCGATGATGGACCCGTCCCGGTCGGTGGGGCGCTCGTCCGACGCCAGGGAACTGCGGCTGCTGGCCGACGACCTCGTGGTGCTGCTCGACGGGCGGGCGCCGGACCCGGCCGCCTCGCGGGACGACCGGGACCGGGCGCGCCTGTACGGCCGCACCGCCACCGGCCTGCTGCGCTACCACTACTGGATGGCCGACACCTCGCCCGCCCGCATGGCGTGGCTGGTGGGCCTGCGCAGCCGGATGATGGCCGGGAATCTCCTCGCCATCGCCGAACGAGGTGCGGCGTTCGTCAACGGCCACAACGGTCATCTCCAGCGTGCCAAGAGCACGATGCGGATGGGCGGCCCGCCGGTGGAGTGGTGGGGCGCCGGCGCGCTCGTGAGCACCCGCCTGGGCCAGGAGTACGCCTTCCTGGCCACCGCCCTGGGCACGATTCAGCACCACGGAGTGGACGCCCCGCCCCCCGGCACCGTCGAAGGCCTCCTGTACGCCCTCCCGGACGACCGCTGCCTCATCGACGCCCGCCGCCTGGCCACCGCCGTCGGCGACGAGCCTCCCGTCCCTCGCGTGTCCCCCTACTACGGCTATTCCCCGCTCGATCCGGACCACCTGGCCGGGAGCGACGGGATCGTGTTCGTCAAGGACGTCCCGCGGCCCTAGCCGCTCCGCCCCCGGCCCGACCGCCCGGGGCGGAGCGGCGCCACGCTCAGCGGGCTCGGCCGAGGACGTGGTGGACGAGTTCGCGGAGGGGGCCGTGGAGCTGGGCCTCGCCGACGGTGGTCCGGTCGCCGTCGATGTCGATCTCGTACAGGAACTGGTCGGGGATTCGGCCCGGCGGCGGGACGGTTTTCAGGTCGACGCGGCCGACGAGCCTCGACAGCATGGGATCGCTGACGCTGTCGGACTCGGCGCGCCGTTCGATTCCCGCGAATCCCCCGCTGCGGACGACTGTCACTTTCACTGCTATCCGTTCGCCTCCAAGGGCACCCCTACCCCCGTCCAGGCCCGGCTCACCGCCTTGGTCTCGACGGCGTCGGCGCCGTAGAGCCCGGTCGCGGTCTGGATCGTCGCCGCGGCGAATCCGGCGAAGTCGGCGTCGGTGGCCAGGGAGCCGCCGGTGAGCGTGTCGTACCAGACGCGGCCGGCCTTCTCCCAGGCGTTGCCGCCGATGCCGGTGGCGGCGAGGTAGAACGCGTGGTTGGGGATGCCCGAGTTGATGTGGACGCCGCCGTTGTCGCGGTACGTCTCGACGTAGTGGTCCATGTGGGCGGGCTGCGGGTCCTTGCCGAGCTGCGGGTCGTCGTAGGCGGTGCCGGGCTCCTTCATCGAGCGCAGCGCGACGCCGTTTACGCTCGCGGCGAGCAGGCCCTGGCCGATGAGCCAGTCGGCCTGATCGGCGGTCTGACCGAGATGCCACTGCTTGACGAGCGAGCCGAACACGTCCGACATGGACTCGTTGAGGGCGCCGGACTGGCCGTAGTACTCCAGGTTCGCGGTGTACTGCGTGACGCCGTGGGCGAGTTCGTGGCCGGTGACGTCGAGGGGGCCGGTGAAGTCGGTGAACAGGACGCCGTCGCCGTCCCCGTACACCATCTGCTCGCCGTTCCAGAACGCGTTGTCGTACTTCTCGCCGTAGTGGACCGTCGAGATCATCTTCAGCCCGGCGCCGTCGATCGAGTTCCGCCGGTACGCCGCCTCGAAGAAGTCGAAGGTGGCGCCGAGCCAGTCGTAGGCGCGGTCGGCGGTCTGGTCGCCGGTGGCGGGGGCTCCCTCGGCCCGGACGGTCCGGCCGGGCAGTTCCTCGCGGTGCCCGGCGTCGTTGATCGTCCGGTCGGGGACGAAGTCCTCGGACGGGGAGGGGGCCCCGGCCGCGGTCGTCCGGCGTTCGGTGAACTGCGCGGAGGTGAGCGCCAGCGTACGGCGGGCTCGGTCGCGCATCGCCGGGTCGTCGGCGTCGCGGGCGATCCGCTCCAGCATGTGCGGTGGCACGATGTGGCATCTCATGCCACAACGCTGCCAGTTCCTTGTGATTCGAGCCACAACTTTCGGCGGGACGCTACGGCCGAATCCGGTCACGGTACGTGATTGTTATGCAGCGCAGCGGCATCGCCCGGGCGACTTGTGAAGATCCTGGGGAGATGCCCGGACGCTGCGCCGACGCATCCGGCGGCGTGCGTCAGAATGAACGGGTGACCCTGTACCGCGACGAAGGCATCGTCCTGCGCACCCAGAAGCTGGGCGAGGCCGACCGCATCGTGACGGTGCTGACCCGGCGCACCGGCCGGATCCGCGCCGCGGCGAAGGGGGTCCGCAAGACCAAGTCCCGGTTCGGCGCGCGGCTGGAGCCGTTCACCCACGTGGACCTCCAGCTGTACGAGCGGCGCTCCCTCGACCTGATCACGCAGGCCGAGACGCTGCGCCCGTACGGTGAGGCGCTGGTCAGCGACTATCCCCGCTACACGGCGGGGACGGCGATGCTGGAGACGGCGGAGAAGCTCACGAGCGAGGAGGGCGAGCCCGCGCTGCGGCAGTTCCTGCTGCTGGTCGGCGGGCTGCGGACGCTCGCCGAGCGGGCCCACGACCCCCGGCTCGTCCTGGACGCCTACCTGCTGCGCTCACTGTCGGTCGCGGGCTGGGCGCCCGCGCTCGACGAGTGCTGCCGGTGCGGCGGCCGCGGCGGGCTGCGCGGGTTCGCCATCGCGGCGGGCGGCGCCGTGTGCGCGAACTGCCGCCGGCCGGGCGCCGCCACCCCGGCGCCGCCGACGTTCGCGCTGATGCTGGCGCTGCTGCGCGGCGACTGGGAGTACGCCGACGGCAGCGAGCAGCGGCACCGGGTGGAGACCAGCGGGCTGGTGGCCGCCTACCTCCAGTGGCATCTGGAGCACGGGATCCGTTCGCTGCGCCATGTGGAACGCGAGACGCGCGGTGAAGCGCGCGACGACGAGACCGACAGGGAGAGAGTTTGAGCAGGGCCGTATCGCCTCCGGAACCGCATCGGGACGGCGCGACGCCGCCCCCGATCCCCGCGGACCTGGTGCCGCGGCACGTCGCCATCGTCATGGACGGCAACGGCCGCTGGGCCAAGGAACGCGGGCTGCCCCGCACCGAGGGGCACCGGCGCGGCGAGGACTCGCTCTTCGACGTGATCATGGGCGCGATCGAGCTCGGCGTCCCGTATCTGTCGGCGTACGCGTTCTCCACGGAGAACTGGAAGCGCTCGCCCGACGAGGTGCGCTTCCTCATGGGCTTCAACCGGGACGTGATCCGCCGCCGCCGCGACCAGCTCCACTCGATGGGCGTGCGGGTGCGGTGGGCGGGCCGGCGGCCGCGGCTGTGGCGCAGCGTCATCAAGGAGCTGGAGACGGCCGAGGAGATGACGCGGCACAACGACGTCCTCACCCTGCAGTTCTGCGTGAACTACGGCGGCCGCGCCGAGATCGCGGACGCGGCGGCGGCGATCGCCCGGGACGTCCGGGACGGCCGGCTCAACCCCGACAAGATCAACGAGAAGGTCTTCGCCCGCTACCTGGACGAGCCCGGCATCCCGGACGTGGACCTGTTCCTGCGCTCATCGGGGGAGCAGCGCACGTCCAACTTCCTGCTCTGGCAGTCGGCGTACGCGGAGATGGTGTTCCTCGACACCCTCTGGCCCGACTTCGACCGGCGCCACCTGTGGCACGCCTGCGAGATCTACGCCTCCCGCGACCGCCGCTACGGCGGAGCGGTACCTAATGCAGCGGTTTTGGGTCAGGCGCCTGGGGGCGCCTGACCCAAAACCACTGGTGCGATCGCTGCATCGCTCCGGCTCGCCTGGCGGCTCACTGCGCGATCAGTTTCTTGCTTCGCTCGAAACTGCCTTCGGACGCGATCGCGATGGCCCAGGTTGGTGCGTGGCTGGGGAGCCGGCTGGGCTTGATCGCCGGTTCTTGCCGTCGAGCTGTCTTAGACCAGGCTGGCGTCCAGGGTGATGGTGGTGCCTGCGAGGGCCTTGCTCACCGGGCAGCCTGCCTTGGCGTCCTGGGCGAACTTCTCGAAGTCGGCCGCGGACAGGCCGGGCACGCTCGCCCGGACGGTCAGGTGGACGCCGGTGATGCCCTCGCCCGGCTGGAACGTGACCTCGGCCTTGGTGTCCACCTTCTCCGGCGGGGTCCCGGCGCCCGCGAGGGCGTGCGAGAGGGCCATCGAGTAGCAGGTGGAGTGCGCGGCGCCGATCAGCTCCTCGGGGCTCGTCCGGCCGCCCGGCTCCTCGGACCGCGATGCCCAGGTCACGTCGTAGGTGCCGAGCTTCGAGGAGTCCAGCGAGACGGTCCCCTGGCCCTCCAGCAGAGAGCCTTCCCAATGCGCGTTTGCGGTACGTGTCGTAGCCATGCCCCGATTCTCCACCATGGCCGGGTGAGCGGATCACCCGAACCGCCGTAACGCCCCGCGCCGGCGGCCGGCGCGGGGCGTTGTGCCCGGGGACGGGGGCCTTAGCTCACGTTCACCGCGGACCAGGCGGCGGCCACGGTGTTGTACTGGGTGCTGCCCGCGCCGTAGAGGTCCTTGGCCGCGTTGAGGGTCGCGGTGCGCGCGCCCTTGTAGTCGGTCGAGGACGTCATGTACGTGGTCAGCGCCCGATACCAGATCTTGGTGGCGGCGTCCCGGCCGATGCCGGTGACGGTGGAGCCGTTGGACGTGGGGCTGTTGTAGGAGACGCCGTTGATCGTCTTCGCGCCGCTGCCCTCGGACAGCAGGTAGAAGAAGTGGTTGGCGACGCCCGAGGAGTAGTGCACGTCGAGGTTCTTGGTGTTCGACGACCAGGAGTCGGCGGAGCTGCCGTCCTTGCTGGGCTTGTCCATGAAGCGCAGCGCGGGCCGGCCGAAGCCGGGCAGGACGACCTCCTCGCCGACCAGGTAGTCGCCCTTGTCGTTGGCGTTGTTCGCGTAGAACTCGACGGCGGCGGCCATGATGTCGGACGTCGCCTCGTTCAGCCCGCCGGACTCACCGCTGTAGGTGAGGTTCGCGGTCGAGCTCGTGACGCCGTGGCTCATCTCGTGCGCGGCCACGTCCAGGGACGTGAGCGGGCCGAGCTGGGAGCCGTCGCCGTCGCCGTAGGTCATGCAGAAGCACGAGTCGTCCCAGAACGCGTTGGCGTAGGCGTTGTCGTAGTGGACGCGGTTGAACGATCCCTTGCCGTCGCCGGCGATGCCGGAGCGGCCGAAGACGTTCTTGTAGAAGTCCCAGGTCGTGCTGGTGCCGAACTGGGCGTCCACGGCGACGGTGGCGCGGCTGGAGGTCGTGCCGGTGCCCCAGTGGTTGTCGGCGTCGGTGAACAGCGTGGCGGGGGCCCGCTGGATGCACCAGAGGAGGAAGCAGAGGTCGGCCTTGTTCTCGGCGTCCCCGGTGTAGGTGTTCCCGCGCGTCGGGTCCTTCAGCTGGTACGTGCTGCCGGACTTCGTCGTCTCCAGCGGGACCGTCCCGGTGTAGAGGGACTTGCCGTCGCCCGCCTCGGTGCGGATCGTCTCCTCGCGCAGCAGGACCTTGCCGGTCGCGGCGTCGACCGAGGTGAACAAGCGGCTGGGCGTCCCGTCGGCCTGCTTGCCGACGGTCTGCACGCGCCAGGCGAGGCGCGGCTGATGGTCGGCCGTGCGGGACTCGACGACGAGCGCGGGAGAGCCCTCCGCCTTGCGCTGCTTGGTGGCGGCGCGCTTCTCGGCGGTCTTGGCGGAGACCTCCGGGCTGGAGTCGGCGGGCGTCTTGGCGAGGGTGAGGCTGCTGCCGCGCCACTTTCCGGAGGCCGTCTGGTGGACGACGATGTCGCCGCCCAGGACGGGCATGCCGTTGTAGGTGCGGGTCATCCGGGTGTGGGAGGTGCCGTCCCGGTCCATCGTGACCCGGACCACCTGGAACGCCTGGCCGGCGCCGCCGCGCACCTCGGCGCCGCGTCCGGTGAGCGCGCGCAGCGCGTGCTCCGCGGCGGCACGCGGGCCGGGTGGGGACGGTGCCTGCCGCGCCGACGCGGGCAGCGCGGTGCCGCTCGCCGCGAGCAGGGTCGCCGAGGCCAGGAGCACGGCCCTTCGGCTGGTGAACGCCCGTCTTGTCATGAACGCCCTCTCGTGCGGGCGCCACGCACTTCCCCGAGGGCCCGCCGTCGGGCCAGCCGTGGCGACGGGACATTTATGACATATAGCTACTCAGAAGTAGATGTGACAATTTGCCAAGAAACGCCTACGGAGCGTGTGAACTGCGGGACTTGCCGCCGGTCAGCGGACCTTCAGCCGGTGTACAGAAACCCCGCGTCAGAAGGACCCATCGGGAGGGAGGGGGCGGGTCAGGAGGCCCGGGTGCTGCAGTCGGCGCACGTCCCGAAGACCTCGACGGTGTGGGTGATGTCGACGAAGCCGTGCTCGGCGGCGATCGCGTCCGCCCAGCGCTCCACGGCCGGGCCCTCGACCTCGACCGTCCGGCCGCAGCCGCGGCAGACCAGATGGTGGTGGTGCTGCTCGGTGCGGCAGGCGCGGTAGACGGCCTCGCCCTCGTCGGTGCGCAGCACGTCGACCTCGCCGGCGTCGCTGAGCGCCTGCAGCGCCCGGTAGACGGTGGTGAGGCCGATCTTGGAGCCGTCGGCGCGCAGGTCGGCGTAGATGTCCTGCGCGCTGCGGAAGCCTTCGCAGCCCGCGAGCACCTGCCGGACCGCGTCCCGGCGGGCCGTTGTCATCCCCCTAGCACCTCCGCCTCGGCATCCATGCGGCTCTCGACGCCGGGCCCGGCGGGGACGGCGTCCCCGGCCGCGACGGCGCGGGCGCGCCTGCGGCGCACCACCGAACCCCCGGCGACCGCGACCACGAACACCGCCAGCGCGAGCAGCACGATCGAGGGGCCCGGGGGGAGATCGTACTGGAAGGAACCCGCCAGGCCCGTCACGGCCGACAGTACACCGATCCCCATCGCGCCCAGCATGGTGCTCCAGAACCCTCGGGTGAGCTGCTGCGCCGCCGCCACCGGAACGATCATCAGGGCGCTGACCAGCAGCAGCCCGATCGCGCGCATCGAGATCACCACGGTGACCGCGGCGGTCGCCGCGATCAGCACGCTGAGGAACCGGACGGGCAGCCCGGCCGCCCGCGCGACCTCCTCGTCCTGGCACAGCAGGAAGAGCTCCCGGCCGAACAGCGCGACGATGGCGAGCACGACGGCGGCGAGCCCCGCGACCACGTACAGGTCGGCCGCCGTCACGCTGCTGATCGAGCCGAACAGGTAGGACTGCAGGCTCGCCGACCCGCCCCCGTCGGCGTTGGTCAGGATCACGCCGCCCGCGAGGCCGCCGTAGAACAGCAGGGCGAGCACCACGTCGGCGCCGCTGCGGCTGCGGGCCCGCAGGACCTCGATCGCGACGGCGCCGACGACGGACACGACCAGCGCGCCGAGGACGGGGGAGGTGCTGGTGAGCAGCCCGAGCCCGATGCCGGTCAGCGCGATGTGGCCGATGCCGTCGCCGAGCAGCGACAGCCTGCGCTGGACGATGAACGTCCCCACGGCGGGGGCGGTCAGCCCGATGAGCACCGCCATCACCAGGGCGACGCGCATGAAGTCGTACTGCAGCATCTCGCTCACGCGGGCCTTTCGAGGGTCTGCGGGACGCCGGCCTCGCGGACGACGCGGCCGTGGCCCAGCTCGACGGTGCGGGTGACGAGCGGCTCCATCGGCCCCAGCTCGTGCGCGACGAGGACGACGGTCCGTCCGTCCCGGGCCAGCCCGTGCAGCGCCGACGCGAGCGCGGCCTGGCTGCCCGCGTCCACACCGGCGGTCGGCTCGTCCATCACGAAGACGTCGGGCTCCCCGGCCAGGGCGCGGGCGATGAGCACCCGCTGCTGCTGGCCGCCCGACAGCAGGTGCGCCGAGTCGCGGGCGCGTCCGGCGAGGCCGGTCGTCTCCAGTGCGCGGTCGACCGCGGCGCGGTCGGCCGCCCGGTCGGCGAACGGCGCCGGCCGCCACCGGGACCGCCGCGCCACCCGCCCGGACGCCACGATCTCCCGGACGGTCGCCGGCACGCCGCCGCCCATCGGCAGCCGCTGGGGGACGTAGCCGATCCGCTTCCAGTCCCGGAACCGGGCGGGCGGCTCGCCGTAGATCTCGGTCCGGCCGGCGGCCAGCGGGACGAGCCCGAGCAGCGCCTTGACCAGCGTGGACTTGCCCGCCCCGTTCGGCCCGAGGATCGCCAGCACGTCGCCGGCCCCCACCCGCAGGTCGATGCCGGCGAGCACCTCGCGGCCGTCCCGCCGGACGAGCCCGCCGGTCATCGCGAACGGAGGAGCGGTGTCCTCGGTCATGTGCACTCCAGGGCGGGACGCAGGGTCCCCAGGTTCCGTCGCATGATCGTCATGTAGTCGCCGGACGCGCCGTCCCCGACGCCCTCGGCCGGGTCCAGGACGGCGGTGCGCACGCCCGCCTCCCGCGCCAGCGACTCGGCGGCCTTCGGGCTGACCAGCGTCTCGGTGAAGATCGTCGTCGCGCCGGTGGCGGACACCAGCCGGGTCAGCCCGGCCAGCCGCTTCGGGGACGGCTCGCCGGACGGGTCGACGCCGGCGACCGGGATCTGCCGCAGCCCGTAGCGGTCCGCCAGGTAGCCGAACGCGGCGTGCGCGGTGACGATCTCGCGCCGCGCGCAGGACTCCAGGCCGTCCCGGAACTCGCGGTCGAGCCGGGTCAGCGCCTCGGCGGTGGACCGTGCGCGTTCCCGGTAGCCGGACGCGTGGCCTGGGTCGGCGGCGGCCAGCCGGTCGCCGAGCGCGGTCGCCACGGTCGCCATCCGGCTCGGGTCGAGCCAGATGTGCGGGTCGTAGGACGCCTCCCGGTGCCGTATCCCGTCGTGGGCCTCCTCGTCGTCGGTCTCGCCCGGCGGCGGCAGGGTCCGCACCAGGCTCGCGGCGTCGAGCGACCTGGCCTTCGCGTGCCCCCGGACGGCGTCGTCGACGGCGGGCTGGACGCCCTTGACGTAGACGGCGAAGTCGGCGTCCGCGACCTGCGCGACCTGCCGGGCGGTCAGTTCGAGATCGTGAGGCTCCGTGCCGGGCCTGGTGAGCGTCCGGACGAAGACGTCGCCCCCGCCGACCTTCCCGGCCAGCCACGCCATCGGGTAGAAGGACGCGACGACGGCGGCCTTGCCGGGCGGGACGTCCGCGTCCGCGTCGGCGCAGCCGGTGAGGCCCGCCGCGAGCCCGGCCAGGGCCAGGGCCGTCGCGGGCAGGGCTCGGAGGGGCCTGCGGACACGGGACACGTCCCGATTATGGACGAAGATGAAAATGGTTGTCAAAACCGGCCAATGCCGCGCCCCAGGGCGAATCCCACGAGGACCGCCAGCGCGACGAGCCGCAGCACCCGGCCCGAGCCGTCCAGCGAGGGCCAGTTGAGATAGGCGAACCAGCCCAGCGCCGCGGCGAGCACCAGCAGCCCGGCCGCGGCCACCCAGCCCGTCCCGGCCATGCCGATCACGAGCAGCACGAACACCGCGGCGAGCAGGATCCACCGCGGCATCCGGTGCAGGAACACCACCGCCACCGCGCTGCGCCGCTCGACGGCCGCCCGCAGCCCCGTCCCCCGCTCACCTCTCGTCTCCACGTGCCCAACGTACTGCCAGGATGGACGGATGATCGCGATAACCCGGTACCGGGTGCCGGGCGAGGAGTCCGACCGCTTCGCCGAGCGCATGACCGCGGTGCTGACGGCGCTGTCCGCGAGCCCCGGCTTCCGCTCTGGCCGCCTCGCCAGGACCGTCGACGACCCCGGCCTGTGGGCCCTCGTCACCGAATGGGACGGCGCCGGGCACTACCGCCGCGCGCTCGGCGAGTACGGCGTCCGGCTCCAGTTCATGCCGCTCGCCGCCCTGGCGGTGGACGAACCCGGCGCCTACGAGGTCGTCAGCTCCGCCTGAGCCCCGCGGCGGCCACCTTCAGAATGCGGGAAACCGCCGGGCAAGAAGCGTCCTGCCCCGGTTTCGGGCACCCCGGCCATGGTCATCCTTGCCGCACACGATCATGCCGTGGTCCGCCGGGGGAGATGTGATGCGTCGCGCCGTCCTGTTCAGCGTGTTCTCCGGAGGCGCGGTCGCCGCCGCCCTCGCCGTCGCCGGGACGGTCCCCGGGCGGCCGGCGTCCCACCGGCCCGCCGCGCTGAGCGGCCCCGCCGGGAGCCTGGAGGGCCCGCGCGTCGTCGAGTACCGCGGCCTGCGCGTCCCCGTGCCGGCGGGCTGGGAGGTGCACCGGCTCGACCGGGACCCGGCCCGCTGCGTCCGCTACGACCGGCACGCGGTCTACCTCGGCCGGCCCGGGCCGCAGCCCGACTGCCCGGCCCGCGTCGTCGGCCGCACCGAGGCCGTCCACATCGAGCCGGCCGGGGACGGCCGGGCCGCGCGGACGGTCGTGCGCGGCGACAAGCTCGCCTCCCTCGTCGTCGCGCCGACCGTCGACCACGAGACGCGCCTCGCCCTTCCCGAGGCCGGGGTCACGATCACCGGCGTGTACGGGTCGGATCCCGGGCGGCTCCAGCGCGTGCTGCGCGGCGCCCGGCTGTCCGCGAGCCGGCCGGCAGCGCCGCCGAGATCCGACGTCCGCCGGATGGCGACCACGACGCCCGAGGCGCCGGACCAGAGCGCGCCGCTCGCCGAGAGCACGCCGCCCGTTCCGGACACGCCGTTCGGTCAGAGCACGCCGTCCGAGGCGGGTGCGGCGGACGGTGCCGGCGCGGCACCGGGCAACGGGACGGTGCCGGACCAGGCGCTGGAGCGCCCGTGGGTGCGCGGTAAGGGGTTCGACACCTGCACGGCCCCCTCCCTCGCCACCATGAAGGCGTGGCGGCCCTCGTTCAAGGTCACCAACATCTACATCGGCGGCGCGGCGCGTGGATGCGCCCAGCCGAACCTCACCGCCTCCTGGGTGAGACAGGTGCGCCGGATGGGCTACCGCATCACCCCCACCTACGTCGGCCTGCAGGCCCCCTGCGGCAGTCGCCCGCAGCGCTTCACCGCCAAGAGCGCGGCCTCGGAGGGCGCGAGGTCCGCCGTGGACGCGGCCCGCAAGGCCCGGGCGCTCGGCATTCCGGACGGCAGGCCGATCTACTTCGACATGGAGGCGTACAACCACAAGAAGAGCGCGTGCAAGGCCGCGGTCCTGCGGTTCGTGGACAGGTGGGTCGACCGGCTGCAGGCCGAGGGCTACCAGCCCTGCCTCTACAGCAGCGCCAAGTCCGGCATCCGGGACGTGGGCCGGGCGCAGATCAGCAGGCCCTCCTGCGTCTGGTTCGCCAACTGGGACGGCCGCGCCGATGTCTACGGCGACCCGTTCCTGCCGGACCACTGGTGGGCCCCGCACCGCCGCATCAAGCAGTACCGGGGCGCCCACAAGGAGAGGCACGGCGGCGTGCGGCTCAACATCGACAGCAACATCGTCGACGGGCGCGTCTACTAGCACTCGGGCCTGCTCAGCCGCCCCCGTGCCCTAAGCTGGGGGGCACTCTCCGGCGCCGGCGACGACCGCGCCGGGGCACATCACCGGGGATCACACTCGCCGCCGCCCGCCGTTCCCGCGCGGGACCGGGGCGCACTCACTGTCCCGCCGACCGCCAGCCGGATGGAGAATATTTCATGGCACGCCGTTCCGATGTGCTGGACACGATCGTCAACCTCGCCAAGCGGCGGGGGCTGGTCTACCCGTCGAGCGAGATCTACGGCGGGCTCCGCGCGTCCTGGGACTACGGGCCGCTCGGCGTCGAGCTGAAGAACAACGTCAAGCGCCAGTGGTGGAAGTCCATGGTGCAGGGCCGCGACGACATCGTCGGCCTCGACTCGTGCGTCATCCTGGCGCGCGAGGTCTGGGAGGCCAGCGGCCACGTCCAGGCGTTCGTCGACCCGCTCACCGAGTGCCAGTCCTGCCACAAGCGCTTCCGGGCCGACCACCTGGAGGAGGCGTACGAGGAGAAGCACGGCCGCCCGCCGGCGAACGGCCTGGCCGACATCTCCTGCCCGAACTGCGGTGTGAAGGGCTCCTTCACCGAGCCGAAGATGTTCAACGGCCTGCTGAAGACCTACCTCGGCCCCGTCGAGGACGAGTCCGGCCTGGCCTACCTGCGCCCCGAGACCGCACAGGGCATCTTCATCAACTACCTGAACGTCCAGCAGTCCGCGCGCCGCAAGGTGCCGTTCGGCATCGGGCAGATCGGCAAGTCGTTCCGCAACGAGATCACGCCCGGCAACTTCATCTTCCGGACCCGCGAGTTCGAGCAGATGGAGATGGAGTTCTTCGTCAAGCCCGGCAGCGACGAGGAGTGGCACCAGTACTGGATCGACGAGCGCATGCAGTGGTACGTCGACCTCGGCATCCGCAAGGAGAACCTGCGGCTGTACGAGCACCCGGCCGAGAAGCTGTCGCACTACTCCAAGCGCACCGTGGACGTGGAGTACAAGTTCGACTTCGTCGGCAGCGAGTGGGGCGAGCTTGAGGGCATCGCCAACCGGACCGACTACGACCTGACCACGCACTCCAAGGCGTCCGGCGCCGACCTGTCGTTCTTCGACCAGGAGTCCGGTGACCGTTTCACCCCGTACGTGATCGAGCCCGCGGCCGGCGTCGACCGCTGCACGCTCACGTTCATGATGGACGCCTACGCCGAGGACGAGGCGCCCAACGCCAAGGGCAAGCTGGAGAAGCGGACCGTCATGCGGCTCGACCGCCGGCTGGCCCCGGTGAAGGTCGCGGTGCTGCCGCTGTCGCGCAACGCCGACCTGTCGCCGAAGGCCCGCGACCTCGCCGCCCGGCTGCGCCGCAACTGGAACGTCGACTTCGACGACGCCGGCGCCATCGGCCGCCGCTACCGCCGCCAGGACGAGATCGGCACGCCGTTCTGCGTCACCGTCGACTTCGACACCCTCGACGACGACGCGGTGACCGTCCGGGAGCGCGACTCGATGAGCCAGGAGCGCATCGCGATCGGCCAGGTCGAGGCGTTCCTCGCGGCGCAGCTCGTCGGCTGCTGACACCCGCCCGGCACCGCTGCGGGCCGCCCCCGGTCGTGGGGCGGCCCGCTTCTGGGAGCGTCAGGGAGCGTGTCCTCGTGGGAGCGTTCTACCTTGGGAGCGCCCGTCAGCCCGTGACGTAGAGGGACTGGTCGTAGGTGCCGGACCCGGCCGCCGTCTCGCCCTTCAGCGCGTAGTTCGCCGTGACGGTGGCGGTGGACGGGCAGAGGAAGCTGCCGCCGGTCTTGCTGACCTGGGCGTTCTGGACGCCGACCTGTGCCTCGGAGCTGCTCGTGTCGGGGCGCGAGGCGTTGTCGCCGTTGAAGCCGTTGGCGGTCAGGTTGCCGCCGAACTGGCAGGTGATGCCGCCGAAGATGTCCACCGTGGCCTTCACGCTGAAGTTCGCGATCGTGACCGTGGCGTCGCGGCCGCCGGTGTGCCCGGCGTCGTAGGCGACACTGCCGCCCGACCAGGGCAGGTTCTGCGTCTCGATCGTCGCGCTCGTGCTCCCGGTGCAGGGGCCGCCGCCGTCGCCGCTGAAGGTGGCGCTGCTCACGCTGAGATTGCTGCCGTCGGAGTTGATGGACCCGGTCATCGTCGACTCGCTGCAGGAACCGCTGCCGATCGACGTCGAGACCGTGGCGGTGCCGAGCAGCGAGGCCTGGACGTTGCCGGAGTAGGCGTCGGCCGTGGCCGAGCCCTTGCGGACCGTCGTGGTCGCGGCCGACGCGGGCGCGATGCCCGCGGCGAGGACGGCCAGGGCGGCGGTCCCGATGATCGCGGTCTGTCTGATACGTGCCACCGGAAACTCCTCTGTCCGGTTCGGGGTGGGCATACGCGAAAGTAATTCGCGTATGGGGCCCGGGCAATGGATGGCGGCCGAATGCGGCCTGGCCGGATTGGGACACGCGCCAGTGTCTGCTGGTAAGGCCGTACGGACGAGGGTGGGGAAGGTCTTTGTCACGCCACCCCGTCTTGACGGGCTCTTCCCACCGTGGTTCGCCCCGCTGAGCGCGAAGGGCATCCGCGCCCCGGCGATCCTGGGCTAGGTTGGCGGGAACGGCCGGGCGGAGGCTCCGCAGGCGATCGGGGAGGAGGCGGCATGCGCGACTCGCGCCGCCCCGTCCCGTCCGTCGCCCGGCTGCTCATCGTCGCGCTGGGCCTCCTCGGCTTCGTCACGGGGCCCGCCGGCGCCGGAGCGCACGGCGGGACGCCTTCCACCGGGACGATCTCCGGCGCCCGGACCGCGCCGGTCCAGGGCGCGCCCGCCCGCACCCGGATCTCCACCAAGCCGCGCGGCCCGGGCCGGGTCCAGGCCGTCATCACCGCCGTCGCGCTCCATGCCGCGGGCGCGGCGGCACCGAACGCCCAGACGGCCCACGCGGCGCTCCCGGCGTCCGGCATCGAGGTCCGGCCGCCGGCCTGGCGGGTCACCCGGCCCGGCTCCGCGCACGCGTCGGCCGGCGTCGTCCCCAGGGGCCGGCCGCGCGGGCGCGCACCCCCCGCTTCCACACGGATCTGAGCTCTGTCCCCGGTACCGCACGCCGACGTGCGGTGCCGTATCCCCCGTGTGGAGGTTCCCTTTGACTCGCGCCAACGTGGTGCGGGCGGTACTGGCGTTCGCCGTGCTCGCCACATCGTTCTATTTCGCCTGGTCCACACCCGCCCGCCTCGGCCTCGATCTCCGCGGCGGCACCCAGATCGTCCTCGAAACGCAGGACTCCCCGACGGTGAAGGCCGACCGGGAGTCCACCGACCGTGCCCGGGAGGTGCTGCACCGGCGCGTCGACGCGCTGGGCGTCGCCGAATCGTCCATCACCCGGTCCGGCGACCGGCGGCTGATCGTCGAGCTGCCCGACGTCCAGGACCCGGCCGGCGCCGCCGCCGCGATCGGCAAGACCGCGCAGCTCACCGCCCACCCCGTGCTGCCCGGCACCGGCAAGGCGGGCAGCGGCCAGCAGCTGCTCCCGGACGAGAGCGGGCGGCCGGTCCTCATCGGCCCGGCCGCGCTCACCGGCGCCGGCGTCGGCGAGGCGAACGCCTCCTACGACCCGGAGAACATCGGCGGCTGGGCCGTCAACGTCAAGTTCAAGGGCGACGGCGGCCGGACCTGGGAGAAGATCACCGCCAAGGCCGCCTGCGCGGCCGGCGACGAGCGGCGCGTCGCGATCGTCCTGGACGGCAAGGTGATCTCCTCCCCGCAGGTGACCGAGAGCGTGCCGTGCGGGGTCGGCATCACCGGCGGCTCCACCCAGATCACCGGCGACTTCGGGGCCGGCGAGGCCAAGGACCTCGCGGCGCTCATCCAGGGCGGGTCGCTGCCCGTCCCGGTGAAGATCATCGAGCAGCGGGTGGTCGGCCCGACGCTCGGCGACGAGGCCATCGACGCCAGCGCCCGCGCGGCGGTCATCGGGATCGTCCTCACCGGCCTGTTCATCGTGGCCGTCTACCGGCTCGCCGGCCTGCTCGCCACGGTCGCGCTCGCCGGATACGCGCTGATCTCCTACGGCGCACTCGTCGCCGTCGGCGCGACGCTGACGCTGCCGGGCCTCGCCGGATTCGTCCTCGCCATCGGCATGGCGATCGACGCGAACGTGCTGGCCTTCGAACGCGCGAGGGAGGAGCGAGCCGCCGCCCCGGGGCGCAGTGCGCGGGCGGCGCTGGCGGTCGGGTTCACCAAGGCGTGGTCGGCGATCGCCGACTCGGCCGTCACCACGCTGCTGGCCGGCGGCCTGCTGTTCTTCCTGGCCTCCGGCCCCGTCCGGGGCTTCGGCGTCACGCTGACCATCGGTGTGCTCGGCTCCCTGGTCTCCGCGATGCTGCTCAGCCGCGTCCTCACCGACGCGGCCGCCGCGCGGATGCCGAGGCTCAGCAAGGGCGGGGCCGGCGGCCTCGCCGGCGCCGGGCGGGTCCGGCGGTGGCTGGAGAACAGCGGCCCCGACCTGATGAAGCGCAGCCGGCTGTGGCTCGGGATCTCGGCGCTCGCGGTCGTCCTCGCGGCGGCCGGGATCTTCAGCCGCGGGCTGAACTTCGGCGTGGAGTTCACGGGCGGACGCCTCGTGGAGTACTCCACGAGCAGGCACGTCGACATCGACACGGCGCGTGCCGCCGTCGCCGACGCCGGGTTCCCGCGAGCGGTCGTCCAGACGTCCGGGAAGGACGACATCTCCGTCCGGACGGCCGGCCTGACGAACGCGGAGGAGAACCGCGTCCATGACGCGCTCGCGGAGAAGGGCGGCGGCGCCACCAAGCAGCGCGACGAGCTGATCGGCCCGAGCCTCGGCAGCGAACTGCGGACCAAGGCGCTCATCGCGCTCGGCGTCGCCCTGCTGGTGCAGCTCGCCTACCTGACGATCCGGTTCCGCTGGACGTTCGCGGCCGGCTCGGTCATCGCCATGTTCCACGACGTCACGATCGTCACCGGGATCTTCGCGTGGCTGGGCAAACCCGTCGACGGGGTCTTCCTCGCCGCGCTGCTCACCATCATCGGGTACTCGGTGAACGACTCGGTCGTCGTGTTCGACCGCGTCCGCGAGATGTGGGCGGCGAACCCGAAGGGCCGGTTCGCCGACATCGCGAACCGGGGCACCCTGCAGACCGTCCCGCGGACGATCAACACCGGGATGGGCGCGCTGTTCATCCTGGCGGCGCTGGCGGTCCTCGGCGGCGACTCGCTGACCGACTTCGCCGTCGCGCTCCTGATCGGCATCGTCGTCGGCACCTACTCCAGCGTCTTCACGGCGACGCCGCTCGCCGTCGTCCTGGAACGCCACGCGAAGGCCCCGCCGCCCCAGGCGAAGGCGAAGCCCAAGCCCGTCCACCGCACATCCGGCAGCTCAGGCGCCGTCGTCTGACCGCCCACCCGCCGCCGGCGCCCATCCCGGACGCCTGCGGTCATCGGTGCGGGACGACCGGCCGCTTGAGCGGCGGGCCGCCCGGCACCTGACCGGCTCGGCGCGGACGGCCCGCCGGGACCGGGGAAGGGCCGGTCCCGGCGCGGCCGGTCAGGCCAGGGGCGGCTGGGGCTCGTCGTTCTCGGCCCGGATCACCTGCATGACCGCGTTGATCAGGGCCAGGTGGGTGAACGCCTGCGGGAAGTTGCCGAGGTGACGGCCGGTGTGCGGGTCGATCTCCTCGGCGTACAGCTGCAGCGGGCTCGCGTAGGAGAGCAGCTTCTCGCACAGGGCACGGGCCCGCTCCAGCTCACCGATCATCACCAGGGTGCTGACCAGCCAGAACGAGCAGATCGTGAACGTGCCCTCCTCCGACTCGAAGCCGTCGTCGGTCTCCGTGGCCCGGTAGCGCAGGACGAGGTCGTCCTCCGACAGCTCGTCGGCGATGGCGAGCACGGTCTCCCGGACCCGCTTGTCGTCGGCGGGCAGGAAGCCGAGCAGCGGGATCAGCAGCGCCGAGGCGTCCAGCGCCGTCGCGCCGTAGTGGGCGGTGAAGACGCCCCGCTCGTCCAGCGCGTTGGCGAGCACGTCGGCGTGGATCTCGTCGGCGGCCGCCTGCCAGCGGCGCGCCCGCTCCTGGTCACCGCGGACGCGGGCGAGCCGGGCGCCGCGGTCGGCCGCCACCCAGCAGAAGATCTTGGACGAGGTGAAGTGCTGCGGTTCGCCGCGCACCTCCCACATGCCGCAGTCGGGCGTCCGCCAGTTGGCGAGGGCGTCCTCCACCTGCCGGACGACGATCTTCCAGAGCCGGTCGTCCAGCCGGTCCCGGCGCCGCACGAACAGGTAGATGGAGCCGATGATCGCGCCCCACACGTCGTGCTGCGCCTGCATGTACGCCTCGTTGCCGATGCGGACGGGGCGGGCGTTGTCGTAGCCGGTGAGATGTTCGAGCGTGGACTCGGGCAGTTCCTCCCGCCCGTCCAGCCCGTACATGATCTGCAGCTTGCCCTCGGCGGCCTCGGCGACGTCGGTGATGAAGTAGAAGAAGTCGTTGGCCTCCCAGTCGTAGCCGAGCGTGTAGAACGCCCACAGCGCCATCGTGGAGTCACGGATCCAGGTGTAGCGGTAGTCCCAGTTCCGGTCGCCGCCCGGCGCCTCCGGCAGCGAGGTCGTGGCCGCGGCCGCCACCGCGCCGGACGGGGCGAACGTCAGCCCCTTCAGGGTGAGCGCGCTGCGCTGCAGGTGGCTGCGCCACGGGTGGTCGGGGAAGCGGCCCCGGTCCAGCCAGTGCTGCCAGTGGTGGACGGTCCAGACGAGCCGCTCCTGTGCGTCCTCCCAGGACGAGGGCGCCTCGTGCTCGCTCCACGACAGCGCCACGAAGCGGGATTCGCCCTGCTTCAGCAGCGTCCGGGACGTGGCGAGCGACCCCTCGAACCCGACGTTCATGTCGGTGGTGAGCCGCAGCCCGACGCCGTTGCCGCGCGCGACGGCCTCGTGGTAGCCGGAGCCGGTGTGCTCCCAGCGCGCGGGCGTCTGGCCGTAGTCGAACACCGGCATGCAGTCGAGCCGGACCTGGACCTGCCCGTTCACGCACCGGACCATCCGCAGCAGGACATGGTCGGCGTCGTAGTCCGTGGGCGCCCGGCGATGGGTGTGGGAACGTTCCGTCTCGTGGTGCCACGGCCCCATCAGCAGGGCGTCCGTCACCACGAGCCAGCCGCCGTGCACCCACCAGGTGGTCTCCATCACCATGGTGCCGGGGATGTAGCGCTGCGCGGCGGGCACCTCCACGCCCGCCGGGCCGACCCGGAAATAGCCGGCGTCGCGGTCCAGGATGGAGCCGAACACGCTCGGCGAGTCCATCCTCGGCAGGCACATCCACTCGATGTTGCCGCTCGGCGCGACCAGGGCGGTCGTCTCGCAGTCGGACAGGAATCCGAAATCGGCTATGGGGGCGAACGGATCTCCCGCCCGGCCGCCGGCGACTCTCGGCCTCACAACCTCACCTCCTTGATCCATCATTCCCTCTCCCGCGCAGTGGGTATGTCATTGGTGCGAGCTGTTCCCGGACGGGCGTCCGGGCCCGTGTGCGTCCCCGGTCTCCGCAGTGGAATAGACCTATTGGAATAGACCATTATCCGGGGTCTGAGCTGGGAGGACACCGCGCGGCACACCGGGCGCCGAGCATGTCCTGAGTTCGCGGGTACAGTCCCCGCAAACAGGGCGGCGGACCCGCTGCCGCCTGGGGGAACGCGTGCCGCGCGCCCCCCTGCGGGCGGGTCCGGAACTGCCGCTGGGAACCGGAGCGAGAAGGAGCTCCCCGTGCCGAAGTTCGTGTACGACTTCACCGAGGGAAACAAGGACCTCAAAGATCTGCTGGGCGGCAAGGGCGCCAATCTGGCCGAGATGACCAACCTCGGCCTGCCCGTGCCCCCCGGGTTCACGATCACCGCGGAGGCCTGCCGGTACTACCTCGAGCACGGGAGCCTGCCCGAGGGGCTGGCGGGCGAGGTGAACCGGCACCTGGCCGACCTGGAGTCGGCGATGGGCAAGAAGCTCGGCCAGAGCGACGACCCGCTGCTGGTCAGCGTACGTTCCGGGGCCAAGTTCAGCATGCCGGGCATGATGGAGACCGTCCTCAACGTGGGGCTGAACGACGAGTCCGTGCACGGCCTCGCCGTTCAGGCGGGCGACGAGCGGTTCGCGTGGGACTCCTACCGCCGGCTGATCCAGATGTTCGGCAGGACCGTCCTGGACATCGACGGCGACCTGTTCGAGGAGGCCGTCGAGGACGCCAAGCGGGCCCGCGGCAGCGACGACGACGTGGACCTGACCGCCGAGGACTTCAAGGAGCTCGTCGACCGGTTCAAGGCCATCGTCCGGGAACAGGCGGGCCGGGCCTTCCCGGACGATCCGCGCGAGCAGATGGACCTCGCCGTCGAGGCGGTGTTCAAGTCGTGGAACGCGCCCCGCGCCATCCTGTACCGGCGCCAGGAGCGCATCCCGGCCGACCTCGGCACGGCCGTGAACATCTGCTCGATGGTCTTCGGCAACATGGGCATGGACTCCGGGACGGGCGTCGCGTTCACCCGCGACCCCGCGTCCGGCCAGCAGGGCGTCTACGGCGACTACCTGCAGAACGCGCAGGGCGAGGACGTCGTCGCCGGCATCCGCAACACCGTCCCGCTGACGGAGCTGGAGCGGATCGACAAGGCGTCCTACGACCGGCTCCTGGAGATCATGGAGACGCTGGAGAACCACTACCGCGACATGTGCGACATCGAGTTCACGATCGAGCGCGGGAAGCTGTGGATGCTGCAGACCCGGGTCGGCAAGCGGACCGCCGCCGCGGCGTTCCGGATCGCCTGCCAGCTGCTCGACCAGGGGCTCATCGACCTGGACGAGGCCGCCAGGCGCGTCACCGGCGACCAGCTCGCCCAGCTCATGTTCCCGCGTTTCGCCAGCAGGGTGGACGGCGTCCAGAGGCTCACCAAGGGCATGAACGCCTCGCCCGGCGCGGCCGTCGGCAAGGCCGTGTTCAGCTCCGAACGGGCCGTGGAGCTGGCCGGGCAGGGCGAGGACGTGATCCTCGTCCGCCGCGAGACCAACCCGGACGACCTCTCCGGCATGGTCGCCGCCAAGGGCGTCCTGACGTCCCGCGGCGGGAAGACCTCGCACGCCGCCGTCGTCGCCCGCGGCATGGGCAAGACGTGCGTGTGCGGCGCCGAGGAACTGGACGTCGACGTCAAGACCGGTCACTTCACCGCCCCCGGCGGCGTCACGGTGAGCGAGGGCGACGTCATCTCGATCGACGGGTCGTCCGGCGACGTCTACCTCGGCGAGGTGCCCGTCGAGGACTCGCCCGTCGTCCAGTACTTCGAGGGCCGGCTGTCGCCCGGGGACAGCGACCTCGTCAAGGCGGTGGACCGCGTCATGGAGCACGCCGACTCGCGGGCCGCGCTGAAGGTGCGCGCGAACTCCGACAACCCGGAGGACTCGGCGCGGGCCCGCCGGTTCGGCGCGGCCGGGATCGGGCTGTGCCGCACCGAGCACATGTTCCTCGGCGACCGGCGGCAGCTCGTCGAGGAGCTCATCCTCGCCGAGGACGACACCGAGCGGCAGGCCGCGCTCGACGCCCTGGAGCCGCTGCAGAGGAGCGACTTCGAGGGCATCTTCGAGGCCATGGACGGACTGCCCGTCACGATCCGGCTCATCGACCCGCCGCTGCACGAGTTCCTCCCCGACATCACCGAGCTGTCGGTCAGGGTCGCGCTCGCGGGCGACGACGCGGACGCCAAGGACCGGAGACTGCTCGACGCAGTCAACCGACTGCACGAGCAGAACCCTATGCTGGGGCTGCGCGGAGTGCGGCTCGGTTTGGCGATTCCCGGTCTGTTCGGCATGCAGGTCCGCGCGATCGCCGAGGCCGCGGCGGCGCGCCGGCTCGCCGGCGGGGATCCGCGCCCGGAGATCATGATCCCGCTGGTCGGCGCCGTCCAGGAGCTGGAGGCCGTCCGGGACGAGGCGCGCGGCATCCTCGACCGGGTCAGGGAGTCCTCCGGAGTGGACGTACCGGCGCTGATCGGCACCATGATCGAGCTGCCGCGGGCCGCGCTGACCGCCGGGCAGATCGCCGAGGCCGCCGAGTTCTTCTCCTTCGGCACCAACGACCTCACCCAGACCGCCTGGGGCTTCTCCCGCGACGACGTCGAGGCGGCGTTCTTCTCCCGTTACCTGGAGCTCGGCATCTTCGGGGTGTCGCCGTTCGAGACCCTCGACCGGGAGGGCGTCGGGCGGCTCGTCCGCATCGCCGCCGAGGAGGGCCGCAAGGCGCGGCCCGGCATCAAGCTCGGCATCTGCGGCGAGCACGGCGGCGACCCCGATTCGATCCACTTCTGCCACGAGGTCGGCCTCGACTACGTCTCGTGCTCGCCGTTCCGCATCCCCGTGGCCCGGCTGGAGGCGGGGCGGGCGGCCATCGAGGCGGCGAACGCGGCGGGCGGCAGTGACAGCCGCTGATCCGAGCCGGCCGGTCCGCGCAGGTCCGGGGACCGGCCGGCGGCGGATGTGAGCGCCGCGACACGCCGTGACGGCGAACTTCGCACGCCGGCCGGACCATCTCACTAACGTGGCCGATGCGATGACGTTGGAAGTCGAATTGCCAGAGTCTCTGCCCGACGAACCCGGGACGGACGAGCCCGAGGACCGGCCGCGCAAGCGCCGCCGGCGCCGCCGGTCGCTCTGGTTCACCATCCCGGTGAGCGTCGTCCTCGGCCTGCTCGCGATCGCCGTGCTGACGCCCGTCACCGTCGGGACGCGGATCTGGTACCAGGCCCGCCAGGACGAGCGGCCCCGCTCCGACGCGATCATCGTGCTGGGCGCCGCGCAGTACAACGGGGTGCCGTCCCCGACGCTGAAATGGCGGCTCCAGCACGCTCTGGACCTCTACCGGCACGGCGTCGCACCCGTCATCGTGACCGTCGGCGGTCAGGCCACCGGCGACAACTACACCGAGGCGGGGGCCGGCCGCGCCTGGCTGATCGAGAAGGGCGGCGTGCCCGCGTCCAAGGTCTTCGCGGTTCCCGTCGGGCGCGACACGCTGGAGAGCATGAAGGCCGTCGGCGACGAGTTCGGCCGGCACCACTGGTCGTCCGGCGTGATCGTCACCGACCCGTGGCACGGGCTGCGCGCCAAGAAGATGGCCGAGGACAACGGGATCGAGGCCGCCGCCTCGCCGACCCGCAGCGGCCCGAGCGTGCAGACCCGCGACACCCAGTTCCACTACATCGTCCGGGAGACCGGCGGGTACCTGTCGTACGTGCTGCTGGGCAAGAGCGTCCAGGTGCCGGACGAGACCATCAAGCGCATTCACGTAGACCCCTCCGGGACCCCTTCGTCGGCCCCTTCCACCTCGCCGCGCCGCTGACGCCCCTCGCGCCCCTTTACCCTGGATAGGGACATGACGAGCAACGCGAACAAGGGCTACACCGGCCGCGACCGGGAGCGCTGGGCGCCCGAGCCCCCCAAGCGCCGGGACCGGACGGCGTTCGAACGCGACCGGGCCCGCGTCCTGCACAGCGCGGCGCTGCGGCGGCTGGCCGCCAAGACGCAGGTGGCCTCGCCCGGCGCGGACGCCGCCGCCGACACCGTGCACAGCCTGCGCACCCGGCTCACCCACTCCCTCGAATGCGCCCAGGTCGGCCGCGAGCTGGGCAAGTCGCTCGGCTGCGACCCGGACCTGGTGGAGGCGGCGTGCCTGTCCCACGACATCGGGCATCCGCCGTTCGGCCACAACGGCGAGTACGCGCTGGACATCGTCGCCCGCGACTGCGGCGGCTTCGAGGGCAACGCGCAGAGCCTGCGCGTCCTGACCCGGCTGGAACCGAAGTCGTTCGCCCCGGACGGCCCGCCCCTGCACGGCCGCAGCGTCGGCCTCAACCTGACCCGCGCCGCGCTGGACGCCGCCATGAAGTACCCGTGGCCCCAGGCCGCGGCGGTGAACGGCAAGTTCGGCGTCTACGACGACGACGCGGACGTGGCGCACTGGGTGCGGGACGGCGCCGAGCCCGGCCGGACGTGCTTCGAGGCTCAGGTCATGGACTGGAGCGACGACGTCGCGTACTCCGTCCACGACCTGGAGGACGCGCTGGTCGCCGGGCACATCGACTTCGTCCGGCTCGCCGATCCCGCCGAGCGCCGGCTCGTCGCCGCCACGGCGGCGAAGCTGTACTGCCCCGACGCGGGCCTGGCCGAGCTGGAGGAGTGCTTCGCGGCGCTGCTCGCCGAGCCGTACTGGCCCGACCGCTACGACGGCACCCCGCGCAGCCTCGCCGCTCTCAAGAACCTGACCAGCACCCTGATCGGGCGGTTCTGCATGGCCGCCGAGACCGCGACCCGGGAGGCCTACGGCGACCGGCCGCTCACCCGGTACGCCGCGGAACTGATCGTCCCGCGGCCGCAGCGGCTGGAGAACGCCCTGCTCAAGGGCATCACGGCGCACTACGTGTGGATCAGTCACGAGGAGATCAGGGCGCGCCAGCGGACGCTGATCACCGAGCTGGCCGAGCTGATGCTCGCCGGCGCGCCCGGCAGCCTCGACCCCGGGTTCCGTGACGCGTTCACGGACGCCGGCGACGACGCGGCGCGGCTGCGGGCCGTCATCGACCAGATCGCCTCGCTGACCGACCTGTCCGCCATGGCCCGCCACCGCCTGCTGGGCGGACGCGCCCACTGAGGTCCTGTGCGAAGTTCGGGGAGAATTCCGCCCCGACGCGCCCGACGGTGGCCCTTGTCTCGTTACAGACGCCGCTGTAGGGATAGCTACAGGTCAACTACAGGAGGTCGCCATGCCCGAGGAGACGTTCGTCATCGCCGGCGCCGGCCTGGCGGGTGCGAAGGCGGCGGAGACGCTCCGCGAGGAGGGCTTCGCGGGCAGGGTGCTGCTGGTCGGTGCGGAGATCGAGCGGCCCTACGAGCGGCCACCGCTGTCCAAGGGGTTCCTGCTGGACAAGGAACCCCGCGAGAAGGCACATGTCCATGAGGCCGACTGGTACGACAAGCACGACGTGGAGCTGCGGGTCGGCACGTCCGTCGCGTCCATCGACCGGGGCGCGCACCAGGTCCGGCTGTCCACCAAGGAACCGATCTCCTATGACAGGCTGCTGCTGGCGACGGGCGCGTCTCCGCGGCGGCTGGACGTGCCCGGGTCCAAGCTGCAGGGCATCCACTACCTGCGGACGATGGCCGACTCGGCGGCGCTGAAGCAGGCGCTCGCGCACGGCGGCCGCCGCGTCGTGGTCGCCGGGGCGGGCTGGATCGGGCTGGAGACGGCCGCCGCCGCCCGCGGGTACGGCAACGACGTGACGGTCATCGAGCCGGAGCCGACGCCGCTGCACGCCACCATGGGGCCCGAGCTCGGCGGCATGTTCGCCGACCTGCACCGCGAGCACGGCGTGATCCTGCGGATGGACGAGGGCGTCGCCGGGTTCTGGGGCGCCGGGCAGGTGTCGGCGGTGGTGACCTCCGGCGGCGCCGAGATCCCCGCGGACGTCGTGATCGTCGGCATCGGGGTGCGGCCCGACAGCGGGCTCGCCGAGGAGGCCGGCCTGGAGGTGTCGGACGGGATCCTCGTCGACCAGTCGCTGCGCACGTCCGACCCCGACATCTACGCGGCCGGGGACGTGGCCAACGCCTTCAACCCGGTGCTCGGCCGCCGGGTCCGCGTGGAGCACTGGGCGAACGCGCTGAACGGCGGGCCCGCCGCCGCCCGCGCCATGCTCGGCCAGGACGTCGTCTACGACCAGCTCCCGTACTTCTTCAGCGACCAGTACGACCTGGGCATGGAGACGTCCGGCGTCGCGGCGCCGGGGGAGTACGACGAGGTCGTGTACCGCGGGAACGTCCCGGGCCGGGAGTTCATCGCGTTCTGGCTGTCGGGCGGCCGGGTCGTCGCCGGGATGAACGTGAACGTGTGGGACGTCACCGGGGACGTCCAGGCGCTGATCCGCTCCGGGCGCCCGGTGGACACCGCCCGTCTCGCCGACCCCGGCGTGCCGCTCGCCGAACTGGCGTGAGGCACGTCCGGTAGGCCACGTACAGTCGGCCGGGTGGTCACGGACGAGATCGTGGCGCTCGGCCGGGCGCGCGTCGCGGTGACGCTGGCGTTCGCCGCGCACGGCCTGCTCGGCGCCGCCTGGGTCGCCCGCATCCCGCAGATCAAGGAGCATCTCGGGCTGGGCGAGGGCGCGATGGGCGTCGCGCTGCTCGGCGCTCCCGTCGGCGTCGTGGCCGCCGTCCGGTTCGCCGGGCGGATCGTCGGCCGGTGGGGGAGCGCGACGACGACCACCGCCGCCGGGGTCGCCGGCGCCCTGTCGCTGGTCCCGCTCGGCCTCGCCGGGAACCTCGGCGCGCTGATCGTCTCCCTGCTGCTGATGGGCGCCTCGCTCGGCCTGATGGACGTGGCGATGAACGCCCAGGGCGTGGCCGTGGAACGCGGCTACGGCCGTCCGATCATGTCCGGGCTGCACGGCTCCTACAGCGTGGGGACGCTGCTGGCCGCGCTGATCGGGTCGGCCGCCGCGCACGCGGACGTCCCGGTGCCGCTGCACCTGGCGGCCGCGGCGGGGGTGCTGACCGTGCTGGTGGTCCTCGGCTGCCGGGGCCTGCTGGACCGTTCCGCGGACGCCCTTCCCGAGCCGGACGAGGACGCGCCCGGCGCCCGTCGTCCCGGCGGGGAGACCTACCGGTCAGGCCGGTGGCCGCTGGCGCTGCTCGGGATCATCGGCCTGTGCTCGTTCGTCGGCGAGGGCGCCATGGCCGACTGGAGCGCGGTCTACCTGCGGGAGAACCTCGGCACCGGGCCCGGCGTGGCGGGGCTCGGCTACGCCGGCTGCGCGGTGGCGATGACCGTCGGGCGGCTCACCGGCGACCAGGTCGTGGCCCGGTTCGGGCCCGTCCCGGTGCTGCGGGCCGGGTCGCTGGTCGCCGCGCTCGGCCTCGGGCTCGGCCTCGCGGCGGGCGACCCGACGGCGGCGGTGGCCGGATTCACGCTGTTCGGCCTCGGCGCCGCCGTCGTGGCGCCCGTCACCTTCAGCGCGGCCGGAAACATGCCCGGCGTCCCCGCGGCGGCCGGGATCTCCCGGGTCACCGGGGTCGGCTACCTCGGCCTGCTCGGCGGCCCGCCCGTCATCGGGTTCATCGCCCAGGGGGTGGGCCTGACGTGGGCGCTGGCGGTGCCCGTCGTCCTGGTCGGCCTGATCGTCCTGCTCGCCCCGGCGACCGCCACGGCGGGACGCTGACCGTCCGGGGATTCCGATCTGTGGCGGGGTTGTGACTCCGCAAATGTCCTACTCAGGTAAGGTCTGGGCGAGTGAACACCATGCAGCGGTCAAGACCGGACCAAACGGTCTCGTCCACCCCTGCCTACCGAACATTCCTCGGCGAACTGCTCAGCTTCGGTTTCGTGGGGTGCGTCGGCACTCTGATCATGATTTTCGGCGCCAACCTGATGCGCGCGTGGCTCGGCGGCAGCCCGGTCACCAGCGTCGTCGTGCCGGCCGCGGCGTCCACGCTGTCGTCCTACCTGCTCAACCGGTTCTGGACGTTCCGGCACCGGGACAGCGACGGCTCCGGCCGGGAGGTCGCGATCTTCTTCGCACTGAACGGCGTCGGGCTGCTCATCCAGGTGCTGTGCACCGGCTTCACCTACTACACCCTCGGCCTGCACGGCGGGATCGCCTACAACCTCGGGCTGCTCGCAGGCGTCGGCCTCGGGTCGGCGTTCCGTTACTGGTCGTACAAGAAGTGGGTGTTCACGCCCGCGGCCGCCTAGCCGCACCGTCCCCCCGCTCTCACCGCCCCGCCGGGACGATCTTCTCGGTCTGGGTGCGCGCCTCGGCCAGGATGCCGGCGAGGTCCTGCCCGGTGGCCTGGGAGAAGATCGCGTGGTCGATGCCGCGTTCCGCGAGCCGCCCGATGGCGTCCACGGCCGCGTCGACCGACGGCCGGCCGGCGAGAAGGCTCAGCGACGTCTTCTCGATCTCGGCGTAGTCGCGCCCCTCGCGCTCGCAGTGCTCGCGGAGCACGTCCAGCTTGTGCGGCAGTTCGTCGCCGTCGAAGAGGTTGCACGCGTCGGCGTACTTCGCGACGAACCGGAGCGTCTTCTTCTCGCCGCCCCCGCCGATGAGGATGGGCGGGTGCGGGCGCCGCAGCGCCGGCGGCGAGTTCAGGGGCCGCTCCAGCCTGTAGTGCTCGCCCTCGAACGCCGACTCGTCGCCCTTCCACATCTGGTGGGCGATCCGCAGGGTCTCCTCCAGCCGCTCGAACCGCTCAGCGACGGGCGGGAACCGGACGCCGAGGCCCCGCGACTCCTCCTCGTTCCACGCCGCGCCGATGCCGAGCCAGGCGCGTCCGCCCGACAGGACGTCGAGCGTGGTCACCGTCTTGACCAGGATGCCGGGCTCCCGGTAGGTGACGCCGGTGACCATCGTCCCCAGGGTGATCCTCTCGGTCAGCGCCGCCGCATAGGCGAGCGCGGAGTAGCCCTCCAGCATGGGGTCCTCCGAGGGCCCCACTCCGCGGATCTGGAAGAAGTGGTCCATCACCCACAGCGAGTCCAGCCCGCCCTGGTCGGCCTCGCGGGCGATGCGGCCGAACGTCGGGCCGATCTGCTCGGGTCCGCCGGGAAAGGTGAAGCTCGGTACCTGAAGTCCAATGCGCATGGCCGTTCCTCGCGCCTCTCGTGGTCGGCTGTCTCCTTCCACTCTGAGACCTGGAGCGCGCTCCAGGTCAAGGGGGGCCCACCGGCCGGGGCGTTGACCTGGAGTGCACTCCAGGTGCGATCCTGGACGGCGTGAGCTCCTACTCTCCCGCCGAGACCGCCGAGAAGAGCGGTTTCAGCATCGACACGCTGCGTTACTACGAGAAGATCGGGCTGCTCTCCGGCATCGCGCGGAACGCGTCCGGGCGGCGCGTGTTCAGCGACGACGACCTGCAGTGGCTCGGCATGCTGCGCTGCCTGCGCGGCACCGGGATGCCGATCGCCGAGATGCTGCGGTACTCCGAGCTGGCCCGCGGCGGCGCGGAGACCGTCCAGGAGCGGCTCGAACTGCTCCAGGAGCACGACCGCCGCGTAGAGGAGCAGATCGCCACGCTGCGCATCCAGCAGGAGCAGGTCAAGATGAAGATCGGCTTCTACCGCGACGTCGTCGTCTGCGACATCGCGCCCGCCGGCGCCTCGGCCTGAGCCGGCAGGCGCCCGGCCCGTGCCCAGGTCTCGGCGGGGTCGAAGCGGTCCGCCTCCCAGGTGTGGGCGTGGATCGTCCCGCGGTTCCGGAAGCGGCGCATGATCGCCACGTGCGGGGGCCAGCCGACGAAGCGCTTCAGCGCAGCCTCGTCCGTCCAGACCGAGACCGAGCCGCATCGGCGTCGCAGGGGGCGGGCCCAGAGCCAGACGCCGACGGCGCCCTCCAGGTCCGGCCAGGCCCGGCGGAGGTCCATGCCCGCGCGGAAGACCTTCGGCAGGTCGAGGGGATTCGCGCAGGTGAAGTCGGTGACGCTGACGAGGACCGGCCCGTCTCCGGCGGCCGGGCCTGCGCGCCAAGGGCTTCTCATCGCCATGAGGGGGACCGGCCGAGGAGGGACAGGAGGCGGTCCGCCGGCGGGGTGCCGTCCGTGGAGGGGACGGACGGGGCGAACGACTCGCCGGGGCCGCGGCCGTCCTCGGGGACGATGGCCGCGACCTTGAGGGACGCGGTGACGAGCTCCTCCGGCGGCTCCCACGGGACGCCGATCGTGGCCGCGACGTCCCACGCGTGCACGACCAGGTCCACGAAGTGGAAGCTGATCGCCAGGGACGCCGGGAACGCGCCGCCGTCCCGGATCTCCGGGAGGACGAGTTCGGCGTCCAGCGCCACGTCCGCGAAGGCGCGCGTCACGAGGTCGGCGGAGGTCCTCGCGGCGGCGTGGGGGTCGTCGCCCAGGTCGCCTGCGCGCCAGGCGGACAGCCGTGCGCCCTCGCCCCGGGCGGCGGCGGCGAAGCCCTCGTCCTGGCTGACCTGGTGGCGCAGGAGACCGTGCAGCGTCCAGTCGGGGCACGGCGTGGGCAGGGTGAGCGCGTCCGGCTTCACCTGGGCGACGGTGCCGAGATAGAGGTCGGCCGCCTTCCGGTCGAGTGGACGGAAGTCGGTGGTGAGCAGTTCGGTCAGCAGATCCATACCGCCCACGCTAGGAACTACGAGAGGCCCAGGTAAAGGTCCAAAATTGCGAAGAATGACTGAGTCGATTTAGGGTCGGTGCCGTGGATCTGCATGTGAGCCTGGTGGGCCGGCGCGACCTCGCCGGGCAGATCTACGGGCAGTTGCGCACCGCGATCCTGGACGGGCGGCTGCGCGCGGGGGAGGCGCTGCCCCCGACCCGGGAGCTGGCGAGACGGCTGGCGATCTCCCGCAACACGGTCGGCGTCGCCTACGACCGGCTCGCCGCCGAGGGGTTCCTGACGAGCCGGGTGGGCGCGGGGACGTTCGTCCGGGAGACCGGGTCCGCCGCCCGGAGCGCGCCGGCCGCGTCGCCGCTGCGGCCGCGGGGGATCTGGGACGAGGTGTCCGCCTGGCCGGCGCGGATGCCGGGGATCAGGTGGGACTTCCGCGCCGGCCTGCCCGACGTGCGGCTGTTCCCGTACGAGGCGTGGCGGCGGATCATGGCGGGGCTGCTGCGGCCGTCGTCGCTGGCGGACCCCGCCTCCGCGGGTGACCCGGCCGGCCTGCCCGCACTGCGCGAGGCGATCGCCCGGCACGCGGGCCTCTCCCGGTCGGTGCGGGCCAACGGCCGCGACATCGTCGTCACCGCCGGCATCCAGCAGGCGATCGACCTGATCGTCCGGGTGCTGCTCGAACCGGGCGACGTGGTGGCCGTGGAGGATCCGGGATACCCGCCGGTGCGGATGCTGCTCACCGCCGCCGGGATGCGGGTGCGGGGCGTGCCGGTCGACGCGGAGGGGCTGCGGGTGGACGCGCTGCCCGGCGAGGCGCGGGCCGTCTACGTCACGCCGTCACACCAGTTCCCGCTGGGCATGCCGATGTCGCTGCCGCGCCGCCGGGCGCTGCTCGGCTGGGCGCGGCGCCGCGACGCGTTGATCGTCGAGGACGACTACGACACCGAGTACCGGTACGGCGGACGTCCGATCGAGCCGCTGCAGAGCCTCGACGAGGACGGCCGGGTCCTCTACACGGGCACCTTCTCCAAGATCATGCGGCCGGTGCTGCGGCTGGGGTTCCTCGTTGCGCCGCCGTCGCTGCACCACGCCTTCCGGATGGCGCGGTACGTCTCGTCCTGGCACGCCGAGCTGCCCGCGCAGGCGGCGCTCGCCCGGTTCATCGACGAGGGCCTGCTCGCCCGGCACATCCGCAGGTCGCGCCGCGAGTACCTGGCGCGGCACGAGCGCGTCACGGAGCTCGCCGGGGGCCTGCTGGGAGATCGGCTGACCCTGGTCCCGTCCGAGGCGGGGCTGCATCTGAGCGCCACCCTCCCGGACGGGACCGACGACGCCGCGATCGCCGCGAAGGCGCTCGACGCCGGCGTCGGGCTGTTCGCGCTGTCGGAGTTCGCCGTGTCGGCGCCGGCCGCGCCGGGCCTGGTCTTCGGCTACGGGGCCGTGACGCCGCCCGAGATCGAGGACGGAATGCGCAGGCTCCGCGAGATCCTGGCCTGACTAGCGGTGGACGGGCGTGACGCGCCGGCCGGCCGCGTCGAAGAACAGGACGCGGCCGATGTCGACGGTCAGGGCGACATGGTCGCCCCGGTTGGGGCGGCCGCCGGGCGCGATGCGGAACACCAGGTCGGACCGGCGGTGGTGGCCGGCGTGCTCCTCGGCCGGGTCCGCCTCCTCGGGCGCCCTCCCGAGCATCGCCCGCAGCCGGCCGCGCAGCCCCGGGCGCTCGGGCGCGTACGCCTCCGCCGGTTCCGGCCGCCCCACCTCGCTCGCGTCGACCGTCGGGATGCCCGCCTCGGCGTAGGCGAGCCACTCGTGCCCGTGGAACTCCAGCGCGCGGACCTGCCCGGACAGGACGGTGCCGGGCGGTGCCGGGGAGCCGGGGGCGATCGGCATCAGCGTGTCCGGCCGGATCCCGACGATCACCGGCCGGCCGTGCTGGCTGATCAGCGCCGACGCCCGGGGGGTCGTCCCACGGGACGGTCAGCCGCTGCGGCCCGAGGTCGAGCAGCAGCCCCTCGCCCTCGACGGCCCACAGCGTGGCCTGCAGTAGGTTCATCGGCGGCGAGCTGAGGAACGCGGCCACGAACACCGTCGCCGGGTCCTCGTAGATCTGCTCGGGGGTGCCGACGTCCTCCAGGACGCCGTCCCGCAGCACCGCCATCCGGTCGGCCATCGTCATGGCCTCGACCTGGTCGTGGGTGACGTAGACGGTGGTGGTGCCGGTGGACCGGACCAGCGCGGCGATCTCGACGCGCAGCTCGGTGCGCAGCCCCGCGTCCAGGCTCGACAGCGGCTCGTCCATCAGGAACAGCGACGGCTCGCGGATCAGCGCCCGCCCGATCGCGGCCCGCTGCCGCTGGCCGCCGGACAGCGTGCCCGGCATCCGGTCGATCATCGTGTTGATGCCGAGCGCGCGAGCCAGTTCGACGACCTTCGCGGTGGCCTCGGCACGGTCGTCCCCCGACACCTCCAGGGGGAACATCATGTTTCCCTTGACCGTGCGGTGCGGGTAGAGCGCGCCCTCCTGGAACACCATCGCCACGTTCCGGTCGCGCGGCGGAAGCTGGTTGGCGACGATCCCGTTCAGCCACAGGTCGCCGCTGGTGATCTCCTCCAGGCCGGCGATCATCCGCAGGATGGTGGACTTGCCGCACCCGGACGGCCCGAGCAGGACGAACAGCTCCCCGTCGTTGATGCGCAGGCGGACGTTGCGGACGGCCACCTGCCCGCCGGGATAGACCTTGTCGACACCGTCGAGCACAACTTCCGTCATCGGGGCCGCCTGGGAGTGGGCAGAACTTCGGTCCGTCATCCCATCGTGCGACGGTGCGTTTGTCCATAGCCCACCAAGAGTTACCAATAGTTAACTAGGCCGGGTCCGGCCATGCCGCTGGCCATGCCGGGCGACATGTCAGTTGACATGGTCTTGTTCGGGGCCTGTTCGCCGGCCGTCCATGCCACGGACTCCCCGTGGACGAGCCGTTGTCGGAGCACGGCCGAGTTCTCCGCCGTCGCGCTGATCAGCGCGCCGCCGCCGGCCAAGGGGAGGAGGGACAGGCCTTCGGCGGCGTACGGCTCCCGCGTCAGGCCCTCGCCGACGAGCAGGACGGCACCGGACGCCCCCGCACCGCCCAGGACGGCGCCGCTCCCGTAGGTCCCGGGGTCGTCCAGGCACAGTTCGTGCCGGAGCAGGGGCGCGCCGCCGTACGTCACGTCGAGCCGGCCGGTGTGGCGGCCGGGCCGTTCGCCGTACCTGCCGAGGACCAGCTCCTCGCGCCAGCGCAGCGTCGCTCCGGCGGCGAGCGCGACGGAGGCGGCCGCACGGTGATCGCACTCCGCCGCCGCGACGGTCGGCTCGGGCGCGAAGTCGAGGTGGCCGCCCGGCCCGACCACGGCCCGGACCGTCAGCCCGGACGGGCCGTCGCCCGGCAGCGCGACCGATGTGGCGGACGAGCGGACCGCGAGACGCGCGCCCGCCCCCACGGTGAGTTCGAGGTCGAGCTCGTCGCCGCCGAGCGGACCGGCGGCCGCACCGACCAGGTAGACCGCGTCATCCGCCGCACGCAGCGCGAGGGGGCCGTCCGACCGCAGCCGTGTCAACCGGGTCCGGCCGTCCGCGGCGCGCTCGGCGGCCACGGCCGCCCGGGCCCGGTACCCGCGCGTCACGGTGCGGCCGCGGTGGCGGTGTCCGGGTGCGTGTGTCCGCGGGCTTCGTCGAGGATCGTGCGGATCCACGCGGTCACCTCCGGGGCGTCCGGGCGTTCACGGAGCGAGGTGAACGCCACCGGGCGGCCGTCGCGGACCCGGGCGGCATCGCGGGCCATCATGTCCAGGTCGCTGCCGACCAGCGGCGCCAGGTCCGTCTTGTTGACGACGAGCAGGTCGGCCGCCGCGACGCCGAGACCGCCTTTGCGGGGGACGTCGTCGCCGCCCGCCACGTCCAGCACGAAGATCTGCCGGTCCGCGAGGCCGCGGCTGAACAGCGCGGTCAGGTTGTCGCCGCCGCTCTCCACGATGATCAGGTCGAGCCGCCCGTGCCGCGCCTCCAGCGCCTCGACCGCGTCCAGGTTGGCGGAGATGTCGTCGCGGATCGCCGTGTGCGGGCAGGCCCCCGTCCGCACGGCCGTGATCCGGTCGTCGGGCAGGACGGCCTCGCGGCGCAGGAAGTCGGCGTCCTCGGTGGTGTAGATGTCGTTGGTCACCACCGCCAGCTCCAGCTCGTCGCGCAGCATCCGGCACAGCGCGGCGGTCAGCGCGGTCTTACCGCTGCCGACCGGGCCGCCGATGCCGAGCCGCAGCGCGCGGTCCGCCGCGGGCGCGGCCTCGTACGGGTCGTGGTGGTGAACGGCTCCCATGGCTCCTCCGTCGGGGTCGGGCGCGTGCGTCTCGGTGGCGTGCGGTTCACGGTCGCGGTCTCAGGATTCGAACAGGCGCAGGTCGGCGCTCAGGTGGAGCTCGGCGTAGAGGTCGAGCATGGGTGCGGACGCCGCGGGGAGCTCCGCCCAGGGACGTCCCGCATACGTCGCCGCTTCGGCCGCGACCGCGTCCACCCGGCAGGCCAGCGAGTCGAGGGCCCGGTTGACGGCAAGCGGGTCGAGGCCGAGCAGCCGGACGGCGGCGGACGCGGCGCCGGTCACCGTCCCGTACGCGGTCACGGCGGCGGCCTGTTCCGGCGTTCCGTCCATGGCCGCCGTGGCGGCGCCGAGGACGAGGGGGTGGTGCGGCCCCCCGGACAGGGCGCCGAGGACGTCGAGAGCGGGATGCGGCCAGGTCGTCCGCGCGACCCGCAGCAGGGACCGGCCCTGGGCGCGGGACGCGCGGCGCTGTGCGGGGGAGGGCGCCCGGGCATCGGTCTCGGCGTCCAGGAGATGCCAGGACGCCTCGTCTTCCGGGCCGGACTCCGCGGCGTGGCGGCAGGCGGCCGCCGACAGGGCCGCGGCGACGAGACCCGCCGTCGCGAGGCGCCCGCGAAGGAAGTCGGCCATGGACGCGACGTCCCGGACCGTCCCCGCCGCGACCGCCGGTTCGAGCCCGCCGGAGTGCGCGTGCCCGCCGGCCGGCAGGCGCGAGTCGGCGAGCAGCAGCAGCCGTGCGGGCAGCCCGGTCATCAGAAGAGGAAATAGCGCTGCGCCATCGGCAGCTCCGTGGCCGGGGCGGGCTCGACCTCGTCACCGTCGATCGACACCGTGAACGTGTCCGGGTCGACCTCGATCCTGGGCATCGCGTCGTTCAGCCGCATGTCGGCCTTGGCCACCAGCCGGGTGTCCTTGACCGGGACGAGCCTCCGCCGGACGGACGGGAGCCTGCCGGCGAGCCCGTCGTCCAGCGCGGCGGGAGACACGAAATGCACGGACGTGCCCGCCGCGACGCCCGGAGCGGCCCCGAACATCGGGCGCGGCAGGATCGGCTGCGGCGTCGGGATCGAGGCGTTCGCGTCCCCCATCGCCGCCCACGCGATCACCCCGCCCTTCAGGACGGCGTGGGGCCGCACCCCGAAGAACGCCGGGTCCCACAGGACGAGGTCGGCGAGCTTGCCGGGCTCGACCGAGCCGATCTCGGCGTCCAGGCCGTGCGCGATCGCCGGGTTGATCGTGTACTTGGCCACGTACCGGCGGGCCCGCAGGTTGTCGGCCGGGCCCTCCAGCGCGCCGCGCCGGCGCCGCATCGCGTGCGCGGTCTGCCAGGTGCGGATCACGGTCTCGCCGATCCGCCCCATCGCCTGCGAGTCCGACCCGATCATCGCGATCGCGCCGAGGTCGTGCAGGACGTCCTCCGCCGCCATCGTCGTCGGCCGGATCCGGGACTCGGCGAACGCCAGGTCCTCGGGCACCGACGGGTTGAGGTGGTGGCACACCATCAGCATGTCGAGGTGCTCGTCGAGCGTGTTGACCGTGTGCGGGCGCGTCGGGTTCGTCGAGGACGGCAGGACGTTCGGGTGGGACGCGACGGTGATGATGTCGGGCGCGTGCCCGCCGCCCGCGCCCTCGGTGTGGTAGGCGTGGATCGACCGTCCGCCGATGGCCGCCAGGGTGGACTCCACGTATCCGGCCTCGTTGAGCGTGTCGGTGTGCAGCGCGACCTGGACGCCCGACTCGTCCGCGACGCGCAGGCAGGCGTCGATCGCGGCCGGGGTCGAGCCCCAGTCCTCATGCAGCTTGAAGCCGGACGCCCCGGCGCGCAGCTGCTCCCACATGGCCTCTTCGGAGACGGTGTTGCCCTTGCCGAGCAGCGCCACGTTGACCGGCCACCCGTCCAGCGCCTCCAGCATGCGGTGCAGGTACCAGACGCCGGTCACGGTGGTGGCCTTGGTGCCCTCCGCGGGCCCCGTCCCCCCGCCGATGAGCGTGGTGACTCCGGAGCCGAGCGCCTCCTCCAGCAACTGCGGGCAGATCAGGTGGACGTGCGAGTCCACCGCCCCGGCGGTGAGGATCTTCCCGTTTCCGGCCAGCACCTCGGTGGTCGGGCCGATGACGAGGTCCGGATGGACGCCGTCCATCGTGTCGGGGTTTCCGGCCTTGCCCAGCGCGACGATCCGTCCGTCCCGGACGCCTACGTCGGCCTTGACGACGCCCCAGTGGTCCAGGACGACCGCGCCGGTGATGACAAGGTCGAGCGCGCCGTCCGCGCGGGTGGTGCGCGCCTGGCCCATCGACTCGCGGATCACCTTGCCACCGCCGAACACGACCTCGTCGCCCGCACCCGCCGGTCCGCGGCTGCGGTCCTCGGTCACCTCGACGAACAGGTCGGTGTCGGCGAGCCTGATGCGGTCCCCGGCAGTGGGGCCGTACAGGGCCGCGTAGCGCGCGCGGGAGAGGACGGGCGGAGAGGGTTCAGTCATCGAGCGGCCCCGCCTTCTCCTTGCGCAGTCCGGGGACGTCCCGCCGCCCCGCCAGCGGGACGAGGCCGACCTCGTGGGTCATGCCGGGCTCGAACCGGACGGCCGTCCCGGCGGCCACGTCCAGCCGGTGGCCCCACGCCGCGTCCCGGTCGAACGACAGCGCCGGGTTCGCCACGGCGAAGTGGTAGTGCGACCCCACCTGCACGGGACGGTCGCCCGTGTTGACCACGGTGACGATGACGCGGGGGCGGCCGGGGTTGAGCTCCACGGCCCCCTCCCCGTGGACGATCTCGCCCGGGACGACGGCTTCGCCGCTCATGGGACGGGCCGGTGGACGGTGACGAGCTTGGTGCCGTCGGGGAACGTCGCCTCGATCTGGACGGAGTCGAGCATCTCCGGGATGCCGTCCATGACGTCCTCGCGGGTGAGGACGGTCCGGCCGGACTCCATGAGCTCGGCCACCGTCCGTCCGTCCCGGGCGCCCTCCAGGACGTGGACGGCGATGATCGCGGTCGCCTCGGGATGGTTGAGCCGCAGCCCGCGCGCCCGCCGGTCCCGCGCGACCTGCGCCGCGACGTGGATGAGCAGGCGTTCCTGCTCGTGTGGAGTGATCAGCACACCTCAGGACGCTAACCCCCCGCCGAACCGTGATGACCGGCCGGGTTGTGCTTTTAACAGCAATTTCACATCCGGCCGCCGCCGAAACATTTCCGTCACGTGGGGCGCGAACCCCGGCGACCGGGCGGCGGGTCGACGACCGGCCGATCGGTGGCATCAGGCCGGCCGCGGCATGGTTCCCCGTCGGTGCCTGTGAGGCTTCCGAAACCGGTTGATCACCGGACGAGCCGGTCGGCAACACGTCTCTTATAGATCGCGGCGTCCCTCGAAATGGAACGGTCCCAGACTGCCCGGACGACGAGATCTTGGAGGTGCTCCTTGGCGACTTCGGCTGAGCCGGCGAGTGTCAGCAGACGTGGCTTCCTCACCCGGGTCGGGGCCACCGGCGGGGCGGGCGCCATGTTCGCCACCATGGGCGCGCTGGGCCTCGCCCCGAGCGCGGAGGCGCGCACCCGCGTCGCCTTCCAGCCCCCGCAGGAATCGGACTTCCGATTGCGCGGCCGTGCGGCCGCGAAGATCGTGGTGCTCGGCGCCGGCGTCGCCGGGCTGGCCACGGCGTACGAACTGGGCAAGGCCGGCTACCGGGTCACCGTGCTGGAGGCGCAGGACCGGGTGGGGGGCCGCAACCGCACGCTGCGCGGCGGCGACCGCCTCACCGAGACGGGCGGCGAGACCCAGCGGGTCGGGTTCGGTGACGGCACCTACATGAACGCGGGCCCGGCGCGCATCGCGCAGTGGATGACGACGATGGACTACTGCCGGGAACTGGGCGTCCCGCTGGAGGTCTTCACCAACGCGAACGCCCAGGCATATCTCTTCAACGAGTCGGCCGGGATGAAGTCCCCTGTGCGGTGGCGCACCGCGAAGGCCGACGTCTACGGGTACATCTCCGAACTGCTCGCCAAGGCGACCGACCAGGGCGCACTCAACGAGCGCCTCACCTCGACCGACAAGGAGAAGTTGCTGTCGTTCCTGTCGGGTTTCGGCGCCATCGGGGCCAAGACCGACGGGTACGCGTACAAGGGCAGCGACCGGCGCGGCTTCAGCGTCGACCCGGGGGCGGCCGACGTGGAGGGGACGATCCTCGGGCCCCCGCCCTCCCTGTCGGACGTCCTGACCAGCGACGTCGGCCGCTACTTCTCCTTCGAGTTCGGTTACAGCCAGGCGATGCTGATGTTCCAGCCCGTGGGCGGCATGGACGCCATCCCGCGCGCGCTGGCCAAGGCCGTCGGGCAGGACCGGATCCGCACCGGCGCCAAGGTCACGAAGATCACGAACCTCGCCGAGGGCGTGCGGATCCAGTACGAGGCGGACGGACGCACCCGGCTGCTGGAGGCGGACTACTGCATCGCCGCCCTGCCGCCGCAGGTCCTCGCGAAGATCCCGCACAACCTGGGCGCCGCGGTTCAGTCCGCCCTGGGAACGCCCGTCCCGGTCTCCACAGGCAAGATCGGGTTGGAGTACCGGAACCGCTGGTGGGAGACCGAGGAGAAGATCTACGGCGGCATCACGAACACCGATCTGGACATCTCCACCATCTGGTACCCCTCGTACAACTACCACGGCCGCTCCGGCCTGCTCGTCGGCTACTACAACTTCGGCGCGCAGGCCGACACCTACGCGAAGCTGGGGCACGCCGGACGGCTCGCCCGCGCCCTCGACCAGGGGGCGAAGATCCATGGCGACCGATACCGCCAGGGCATCGCCGCGTCCGCGTCCATCGCCTGGATCCGGCAGCCGCACATCGAGGGCGGCTGGGTGAGCTGGCCGTCCCGGGGCCCCGAGTACAAGCTCCTCAACCAGCCGCAGGGGAACGTCTACTACGCCGGTGACTGGCTCAGCTATGAGATCGCCTGGCAGCACGGCTCTTTCGAGTCCGCGCGCAAGGTCGTGACCGAGCTCCACCAGCGCGTCCTGAAGGGATGACCGTGCTTCCACGCAGGATTCTCGTCGGCGGGTTCGTCACCGCCGTGCTCGTCGGGGTCGCCGGGGTCGCGTCCGCCGCGCCCGAAGGCCCCGAGAAGCCGCCCCGTCCCAACGAGGTGCGTCCCGCGCTCCCCGCCGGGCAGAACAACCCGGCCATCGCGGGCGGCGTCGCCGTCGGAGGACGCGTCGCCACCTACACCGCGAGCGGCCTCGGCCCGAAGGAGGTCAACGCCTCCGCCCCGGCGGGCAGCCCCGAGCGCTACAGCGAGTACACGACGCCGCCGCCCGGCGTCACCATCACCGAGGCCCAGTCGCTGAACGTCCTCAAGCAGATCACCGACAATCTCAAGGTCCAGGGCCTCACGCTCCGGGACGTGATCTCCATGCGGGCCTACCTCGCCAACGCCCCCGGCGCCGACACGGCGGACTTCGCCGGATGGAACCGCGCCTACCGGCAGTACTTCGCCAACACCGACCTGTCCACCGGCGCGCCCGTGAACGTCCCGCTCGGCACCGCGCCGCCCGCCCCTCCCTTGTACGTCAACCCCGCCCGGCCGTCACGGGTCACTCTGGAGATCGAGAACCTCCCCGTGCCAGGCTGGCTCGTCGAGGTGGAGGTCGTGGCCGCGTTCCGGTAGCGCGGCCCGTCCGTCCACGGTCCGGGAGCGTCCGGCGGCCTCACCGCCGGGCGCTCCCGTCCAACGAAGGAGGAGCTCCCTTGTCCGACTCCCCGTCCCCCGTCTCCCGCCGCGACTTCCTGCACCGCACCGGGGCGGGCGCCGTCCTGCTCGCGGGCGGCGTCCTCGCGGGCGGCACCGCCGCCGCCGCGCCCGCACGCGGGACCACGGTGCCCGCCCGGCGGATCGCCGCGCCCGACCTCGACCCGCTCGCCCTGCTCAAGAAGATGCTGTCGTTCGACACCCAGAACTTCGGCGAGGGCGGCGTCACCCGCCCGCACGCCGAGATGCTCAAGGCGGTGTGGGAGTCGGCGGGCGTCTCCGCCGAGATCGTCCCCACGCCCAAGGCGGACAACGTCCACCTCATCGCCCGGATCAAGGGCACCACCGCGGCGCCGCCGCTGCTCCTGCTCGGCCACTCCGACGTCGTGCCGGTGGAACGCGCCAAGTGGTCGGTCGACCCGTTCGCCGGGGTCGTCAAGGACGGCGAGATCTACGGCCGCGGCGCCCTCGACATGAAGGGGGCCAACGCCGCGTTCGTCACCGCGCTCCTGCGCCACCTCAAAGAGGGCGGACGGTTCGACCGGGACATCATCGTCCTCACCGACTGCGACGAGGAGGCCGGGCAGTACGGCTCCCGCTGGCTCGCCGAGAACCACTGGGACAAGATCGACGCGGGCATGGTGCTCACCGAGGGCGGCTGGTTCCTCGCCCAGAAGGACCGGACGACCCCGATGCTCATCACGGTGACCCGCCAGGACAAGGTCTACTTCAACCTCGACCTCGTCGCCGACGGCACCGCCACCCACTCGTCCAAGCCCAACCCCGACTCCGCCATCGCCAAGCTGTCGCGCGCGATCGCCGAGCTCGACGGCTGGCTGGCCCCGGTCACCCTGACCCCGGTCACCCGCGAGTACTTCTCCGCTCTGGCCAAGGCCACCGAGGACCGTCCGTTCGAACACGCCATCGAACTGCTCCTCAACGCGAAATCCCAAGAGGCCCGCGAACGGGCCGCGGCGGTCGTCGTCCGGCGCAGCTCGTATCCCTGGCTCCACCGCGCCCTGCTGCGCACCACCCATGCCTTCGTGATCGAGAACGCGGGCTACAAGGAGAACGTCATCCCCTCGACGGCCACCGCCCGCGTCAACTGCCGCGGGGTTCCGGGAGGCCAGCGCCCGCGCGACTTCCTCGCGAAGGTCAGAGAGCTGCTCGCCGACCGGGACGTGCAGGTCAAGCTGGTCGGCGCGGCGGGCGAGACCGAGGAGGACGCGTTGAAACGCCTCGACGACACCTTCGCGAAACCACCGTCCAGCATCGACTCCCCGCTGTTCACCGCGATCAAGGACGCCGCTGGGAAGACCTACCCCGAGGCGGTCTTCGCCCCCGCGCTGTTCGAGGCCGGGACGAGCCTGTACCCGTGGACGTCCCGCGGCGTGCCCGGCTACGGCGTCTACCCCTACGTCCTGGACAACGACCAGCTGATCGGCATGCACGGCAACGACGAGCGCATCTCGGTCGCCGCCCTCGGCCAGGGCACGGAGTTCATGTACCGGCTCTTCGACCGGTTCAGGGTCCGCTGACGGTTCAGGGTCCGTTGACAGAGCGCCCGATCGAGGGGTAATACGCGACGGGGCGGTCCCGGCGGACGAGCCTGTACGTTCGCCGGGACCGCGTCACCAACGAGTCCGGGATCGCCGGCATCGTGCCGGCGCCGTCCGGCACCGATGCCACTTGCGGTGTGATGCGCCGGATGTCGTGGGGCCGCCGTAGACTCCTTGGTCGTGGCAGGCCGGATTCGCAATGAGGACATCGCACTCGTTCGGGAGCGCTCGTCCATCGCCGACGTCATCGGCGAGTACCTGCAGCTGCGCAGTGCGGGCGGCGGGAACCTCAAGGGCCTCTGCCCGTTCCATGACGAGAAGTCGCCGTCGTTCAACGTGACGCCCTCGCGCGGGCTGTACTTCTGCTTCGGCTGCGAGGCGGGCGGCGACGTCATCAAGTTCGTCCAGGAGATCGAGCACCTGTCGTTCGGGGAGTCGGTGGAGCGGCTCGCGGCCCAGGCCGGGATCCAGCTGCGCTACGAGGAGGGCGGCGGGCGCGGCCCCCGGCAGGACGGCGGGCAGCGCGCCCGGCTCGTCGAGGCGCACAGGGCCGCCGCCGAGTACTACACCGAGCGGCTGGCCTCCCCGGAGGGCATGATCGGCCGGACGTTCCTGTCCGAGCGCGGCTTCGAGCAGGCCGACGCGGAGCACTTCGGCGTCGGGTTCGCGCCCCGGGAGTGGGAGGGCCTCGTCCGGCACCTGCGCGGCCGCGGCTTCGCCGACCGCGACATCATCGCCGGCGGCCTCGCCAAGGAGGGGCGGCGCGGCCCGATGGACCGGTTCCGCGGCAGGCTGATGTGGCCGATCCGCGACCTGTCCGGCGACGTGATCGGGTTCGGCGCGCGCCGGCTCTACGAGGACGACGACGGCCCCAAGTACCTGAACACCCCCGAGTCGCCGCTCTTCCACAAGGGCTCGGTCCTGTACGGGGCCGACCTCGCGAAGAAGGAGATCGCGCGGCGGCGGCAGGCCGTGGTCGTCGAGGGCTACACCGACGTGATGGCCTGCCATCTGGCGGGCGTCCCGACGGCGATCGCCACCTGCGGGACGGCCTTCGGCGACGACCACATCAAGGTCCTGCGCCGGCTGCTGATGGACCAGGACGAGTTCCGCGGCGAGGTGATCTTCACCTTCGACGGCGACGCGGCCGGGCGGAAGGCGGCGCTGCGCGCGTTCGACGACGAGCAGAAGTTCGTCTCGCAGACGTTCGTGGCCGTCCAGCCGGACGGGCTCGACCCGTGCGACCTGCGGATCCGGCACGGCGACGCGGCGGTGCGCGACCTCGTGGCGTCCCGGCTGCCGCTGTTCGAGTTCGCGGTGCGCAGCGCGATCGAGCAGCACGACCTCGACACGGTCGAGGGACGGCTCGGCGCGCTGGACGCGGCGGCCCCCGTCGTCGCCGCGATCAAGGACCGCTCCCGGCGGCACATGTACGCGGTCAACCTGGACCGCTGGCTCGGCATCATGGACGAGCAGTTCGTGCTGCGCCGCGTCCGGGAGCTGGCCGCCCGCAGGCAGGGCCGCCCCCAGGCCGGAAACGGCCGCGGGCAGAACGGCCGCGGGCCGGACCCGCGGGGCCAGTCCGCGCACGGCCGTCCCGCCGCCGGGCACGCGCAGAACGGGCGGGGCGAGAACGGAGACGGCGGCGAGCCGCGGCGGCCGGCCTTCGACCCGGCCGATCCCGAGGTCCAGCGCGAGCGTGAGCTGCTGAAACTGGCCGTCCAGCGGCCGGCGCTGCTCGGGCCGGCGTTCGAGGAGGTCCCGGCGGAGGCGTTCATCGCGCCGCCGCACGCGGCGGTGCGCGCGGTGATCGGCGAGGCGGGCGGTGTGACGGCGGCGGGGAACGTCCAGGAGTGGATTTCGCTCCTGCTGGAGCGGGCGCCGAACGACCAGGTCAGGGACATGATCACCAAGCTCGGGGTGGAACCGGTCCGGTCCGCCCAGGAATCGGACGACCGTTATGCCGCGGAACTGCTGGCCCGGATACAGGAACGCCAGCTCACCCGGATGATCGCCGACGCGAAATCTAAACTCGGGCGGCTGAATCCGGTCGGGGCGCAGGAGGAGTACCACCGGCTCTTCGGCGATCTTGTCGCGCTTGAGCAGCAGAGACGGGTGTTGCGGGAGAGAGGGCTTGGATCACAGTAGGTCAACGGACCGCAAAAATAGGTCCTGTGATCTAGGCCCCGTTTGACGCAGACTGTCTGCGTGGGCCCTTCGGTGCTGCCAAGCGAGGCGCCATCGGTTGATCAGGTGGCGGACCTCGTCGCACGTGGCAGAGAACGCGGCGGTGTGACCGTCGAGGACGTCGCTGCCGCGCTCGATCGCTCGGACTTGCCGGACGACTCCCTGGAGCGGGTCGTCCGGATGCTCGCAGAGCAGGGGGTGGATGTCCTCGAGTCTCAGCAGGAGACCGAGGACGTCACGCGAGCGGATGAGGGAGACCTCGGCAAGCGGGCGCCGACGAGCGACCTGGTTCGGATCTACCTGAGAGAGATCGGTCGCGTACCGCTGCTCACGGCAGAAGATGAAGTAGAACTCGCGAAATCGATCGAGGCGGGACTGTTCGCCGAGGAGAAGATGGCGCGCACCGCCGTCCTCGCCCGCGGCGAGCTGATCGACCTCGAACTGCTCTCCCGCGACGGTACGCGGGCGAAGCAACGCCTGATCGAGGCCAACCTGCGGCTGGTGGTCTCGATCGCCAAACGCTACGTCGGCCGGGGAATGCTCTTCCTCGACCTGATCCAGGAGGGAAATCTCGGACTCATCCGTGCGGTCGAGAAGTTCGACTACACCAAGGGGTTCAAGTTCTCGACCTACGCCACCTGGTGGATCCGGCAGGCGATCACCCGGGCCATCGCCGACCAGGCCCGGACGATCCGCATCCCGGTGCACATGGTGGAGACGATCAACAAGCTGGTCCGGGTGCAGCGGCAGATGCACCAGGATCTCGGCCGGGAGCCCAGCCCGGAGGAGATCGGGCTGGAGATGGGGCTGTCGCCCGTCCGGGTGGTGGAGATCCAGCGGATCGCGCAGGAGCCGGTGTCGCTGCAGTCTCCGATCGGCGAGGAGGACTCCGACCTCGGCGACTTCATCGAGGACGCGGACGCCGTGGTGCCGATCGAGGCCGCGGCGTTCATCCTTCTGCAGGACCAGCTGGAGGACATCCTCGGCACCCTGTCGGACCGGGAGCAGCGCATCATCCAGCTGCGCTTCGGCCTGACCGACGGGCATCCGCGCACCCTGGAGGAGGTCGGGCGGGAGTTCGGCGTGACGAGGGAGCGGATCCGCCAGATCGAGTCCAAGACGCTGGCGAAACTGCGCCACCCGTCCCGGGCGCAGGTGCTCCGCGAGTATCTTGATTGACGGTTGACCGTGAAAAGCCCGGTGACCTGGTGTTATGCCGGTCACCGGGCTTTCGCTTGCCTTGCACAACGGTACAGTCAAGAATATCGGCCATGGATTCGACAACCCTCCTGGCCCTGCTGGACTCCTGGCTGTTGCACCTGGCGGCCGAGCGCAAGAGCCCCCGCACCCTGAAGGTCTACGGCGACGGCGTCCGCGCCTTCGGCCGCTGGGCGGACGCCAACGACCGGGCGCCGCTCCTCGACCGGCCGACCGTGAACGCGTTCGTCGCCGGCCTCGTCGACGCCGGGGCGGAGAGCGCGACGGTGAAGTCCCGACAGGCCGCCGTCCGCCGGTTCTCCCGCTGGCTGGCCGAGGAGGACGAGATCGACGTCGACCAGCTGGTCGGGCTGAAGCCCCCGAAGCTGGACGTGAAGGTCGTCCCCGAGCTGTCGGAGGACGAGCTGCGCGCGCTGCTGAAGGCGTGCCAGGGCAAGAGCCTGCGGGACCGCCGCGACGAGGCGCTCGTCCGGCTCATGACGGAGACGACCGCGCGGGCCGGTGAGGTCGTCGACATGCAGGTCGGTGACGTCGATCTAAAGGAGGGTACGGCGGTCGTCCGCCGCGGCAAGGGAGGGAAGGGCCGCCGGGTGCCGTTCGGTCCGCAGACCGGCCGCGCCCTCGACCGCTACCTACGCGCGCGGCGCTCCCACCGCCTCGCAGACACGCCCGCGCTGTGGCTGGGGGAGTCGGGGCGCGGATTCGGCTACGACGGGCTGTACCGGGCGCTGACGGGCCGGGCGCAGGCGGCGGGCCTGCCGGACGGGTTCTCGCCGCACTGGCTGCGCCACACCGGCGCGGGCCGGTGGCTGGCCGCGGGCGGCAGCGAGCAGGGGCTCATGGCCGTGGCGGGGTGGTCGTCGAGGGAGATGATCGACCGGTACACGCGGGCGACGTCGGAGCGGCGGGCGGCCGAGGAGGCGCGCAGGCTCGGACTCGGGGACCTGTGACCCCGTCACTGTGATCTCCCTCACAGCGGAGTTACGCCGTTGTTATTTGACATCGAGAGACCGAACGGTATTCGGCGTTTCGCTACGGAGCGTCGTTAGAGGGTCGGCGCAGGTCAGAACCGCGTCGTCGCAGGTCACGGCGAAACTTTCCATGATCACGACGATGTCTGAATTAGGCGTTCCGTTCCCTGATGTCCAGTTCGGGACTCGGGTGTGTTCACGTTGAGCGTGGGGCGTACCGGGCGTATACATGGATCGGCAGCTTCCCCAGCCGAACCGGAGGGTCCGACCGGTGGAAGCTGCCTTCCCATATAAGCCCAGCTCACGCTAGGCGCGGGGACTCGCTGGCAGGCGAGAAACCGCGCGCACAACGTATGACATGCCCGTATGCAGCGCAAGCTACATGCGACGTGATGAGCCTCATTTAGGGCTCTCTTAACGATGTGCAGCCTGGCGTGGGCTGGCCGATCGGAAGGATTCCGATGGCCGACGCGCCGAAGAGCCGCCAGCACCAGAAGGCCGCGCTCACCCTGTGGGCCTACTGCCCCGACCGCTCCGCCCAGACTGCCGCCGCCCGCGCGAACGGGCCCGGCTCCCTGGACTACTGGGCGAAGAAGGTCGACCCCGAAGGCGTCATGAGCGACGCGGACCGGGAGAAGGCCGCCGCGAACGCGAAGCGCCTGTTCTACATCGAGCTGACAGAGAAGCGGCTCGCCGCCAAGCGCGCTCGTCTCGCCGTCCAGACGGGGGGCGAGTGATGCCGGACATGAAGAAAGCCCGCCCTGCGCAGGGCGGGCCTACCTCAGACAACCCACGTAGCAGCATAACGGCCCTCTCTCTGCTTAACGAGCAGTTGATCGCCATGAACGTGTTCCGGTACGTCGCCGGGCAGCTCGTCGACATCGCGGTCGACCGGCTGGACCTCCTGCGGGCGGAACCGGACGTCGTCAAGGTCACGCTGAACGCGCTCCGAACCGACATGGTCGACGCGGTCGACCGGGCCGTCAGCGAGGTGCTCAACCCATGAACCTCGCAGAGCAGGCCGCCAAGCTCGCCGCCCGCGGGTTCGCCGTCTTCCCATGCCGTCCGGGCGACAAGCGCCCCGCCGTCAACGAGTGGGAGCAGCGCGCCATCGCCGACCCCGAGCGGGTCGCGCGGTACTGGCCGAGCCCGCGGCACAACATCGGCATCGCGTGCGGGCCGTCCGGGCTCGTCGTCATCGACCTGGACATGCCCAAGGACGGCAAGGAGATGCCGCCCGAGTGGGCCGACAAGGACGGCGTCAACGACGGCGCCGACGTCTTCGCCTACCTGTCGGAGAAGGCGGGCGTGCTGGAGTGGCCGACGACCTACACGGCCATGACGCCGAGCAGGGGGACGCACTTCTACTACCGGGCCATCGAGGGACGGGAGATCCGCAACTCGGCCGGGAAGATCGGCCCGATGGTCGACGTCCGGGCGGCCGGCGGATACGTCGTCGCCGCCGGATCGGTCACCCCCGCCGGGACCTACATCGACTTCGGTCCGGCTGAGGTCGAGCCGCTCCCGCAATGGCTCGCCGAGCGCGCCGACCCGCCACCGCCACCCAAGCCGCAGTACGTCGCCCAGGAGTTCACCGGAGAGGCGGGCAGGGCTACGCGGATGCTCGGCCTGGTCAGGGAGGTGGTGAACGCCCCGGCCAGCCAGGGGAACTCACTCCTGCACTGGGCGTCCTGCCGTGCCGGGGAGATGGTCGCCGCCGGGGAGATCGACCAGGCCAAGGCTGAGGAGATCCTCCTCGATGCCGCCATGCACGGAGGGCGCCGCACGGAGAAAGAGGCGCGCGCAACCATCACGTCAGGAATCAGGGGTGCACGGTGAGTGTCGAAGAGGACATCCTCAACTCCCACGGGGTCTACGTCGAGGACGACCAGCTGAAGCCCCCGCAGGGCGTCGGGCACTGGCCGGAACTGCCGGAAGCCGCACTGCACGGGCTCGCCGGTGACATCGTGCGGACGGTCCTGCCGCACACCGAGGCGGACCCTGCCGCACTGCTGCTGTCGGTCCTCGCCGGCACCGCGGCGATGGTCGGCGACAAGCCGCACATCTGGGTGGGCGGCGTGAAGCACGGCGCGCGCGTCTGGCCGCTGGTCATCGGCCGGACGGCCGGGGGGATGAAGGGCACGAGCTGGGCGGAGATCAAGCACATCCTCCGCCAGGTGGACCCGATGTTCTTCCACGACCACGTCAAGGGCGGCCTGTCCTCGGCTGAGGGCCTACTTTCGGCCGTGCGGGACGAGTCGGGCGACCCTGAGGACGAGAAGCATTACGACCCCGGGGTGACCGACAAGCGGCTGCTCATCGTGGAGACGGAGTTCGCGTCCGTCCTCGCCCAGGGCAAGCGGGACGGCAACACCCTGCTGCCGACCATCCGGGCCGCATGGGACGGGGGCACCCTGTCGAACCTCACCGTGAACCCGCGGATCGCCACCGACCCCCACATCGTCATCATCGGGCACATCACCCCGACCGAGCTGCGCTCGAAGCTGGCGGACACCGAGCGGGCGGGCGGCACGGCGAACCGGTTCCTGCCGGTCCTGTCGAGGCGGTCCAAGCTTCTCCCGTCCGGGGGGAACCTCGACCACCGGGACGTCGAGCGGCTCGCCCAGAGGGTCGCCAAGGCGGTCGCATGGGGGCGCGACGTCGGGGCCATGCGCCGCAACGCGGCGGCGGAGGAGTACTGGGACGCGCTCTATCGCAGGCTCGCCGCCGAGGAGGACGGCATCGGGGAACACCCGGTGGGGGAGATCATCGCCCGGGGGCGACCGCAACTGCTGCGCCTCAGCGTGATGTACGCCCTGCTCGATGAGAGCGCCGTCATCGACGTCAAGCACATCAGGGCCGCGGAGGCGGTTTGGAGCTACGTCGTGGACAGCGCATGGCACGTCTTCGCCGAGAACCCCGACCTGAACCGGCTCAAGCTGTTCGTGATGAACGCCGGGCCGGACGGAGTGTCGCGGTCGGTGATCTCCACGAAGTGCTTCAAGGGGAAGCGGAAGGCCGACCAGCTCGACGAACTGCTCGACGAGCTGGTCAAGTCCGACGCCTTCGAGGCCGTCACCCGGGACACCCCGGGGCGGAAGGCCACCGTCTACAGGGCGAAAAAAGCGAAGTAGCGAAAGAAGGTCGTCTTCGCAGGTCAGACGCTTCGCCATCCTCCCCCCTTCTTTCGCCCCGGCGAAAGAAGGGGGCGGGCCCCCGGGGACCTTCTTTCGCCGGGGCGAAGAAAGGGGGGTCAAGAACCCGCAGGTCAGATGCTTCTTTCGCTATTTCGCTTCTTTCGCCAAGGGAGACCGCAGTGACTCAGCAAGACAACCCCGAGCCCGTCGTCCGCACCGTGGAAGCCGGTGGCCATCAGCACGAGGTCATGTCGCTGGCCGACTTCGCCACCTTCATCGGTCAGGACCCCGACGCCGTCCGCGCCGAGTACGACCTGCAGCAGGCCATGAACCCCGGCGCCCCGTTCCGGATGCCGCACGCGTGGCTGCAGGAGGCCCGCCGCCGCGCCAAGGCGACCGCCGCGCGGCTCGGCACCTACGACGCCGCCGCCCACATCGCCGACGCCTTCCCCGGCCGCCGGCTCGTCGAGGAGGAGACCCCGTGACCCCCGTCATGCTCGCCCTGCTTGGCGGCTACGTGATCGGGTCGTCGGTCACGCTCGTCGCCGTCCGCTGGACTCGCTACTTCACCGGCCGGTAGGAGGGAACACGGAAGGGGGTCCGGACCAGTCCGGACCCCCTTCGTCATGCCCGGGCTACTTCTTGCCCTTCTTCTTCAGATGGCCCTCGACGGCCTCGTTGACGACGTCGCTCGCCGTCTTCTTCTCCTCCTTGGCCAGGTCCTTGACGGCCTGCCAGCGGCCATCAGGCATGCGCACCGACCGGACGGGCTTCTCGGCCATCGTCGCTCCCCTCTCGTCCGACCAAGCGTAATACGAAAACCCACATCTACCGGGGAAACTCTGGTTGCAGACGACCCGAATCAAGGGTTACCGTAATACGAAAGTTCAGGATGACCTGGACATAAGGCGGCCCCGGACGCGGTGATGGAAGCACCGGCCGGGGCCTGGACGGAAAGGGACTCCGCCGTGAGTACAGAGCCTACCCACCCCGGCCCGTACGAGACCGAGCAGCAGGCGGCCGAGATGACCCGGGACGCCTACGGGCACCCGGACTTCCCCGGCCACATGAAGGCCTACAACCGGGCCCGCCTCACCCAGGCGTGCGAGTCCGCCGGCGTCGAGCTGGGCGCGTACGACCTCCGCATCCTGGAGTGGCTCAGCGTCTGGGAGCCCGAGGTGATCGCGGTCGTCGCCGGGATGATCGTCCGCGCGTCGTGCACGACCGTCGGGAAGTCTGCGACGTGGCCGGACGGCGAACCCGAGGCCGTCCGCGACCTCGCCGACCGCGAGGAGACCGGGCGATGACCGACGCCGAGCGCATCGCCCTCCTGGAGGCGCGCGTCGAGCAGCTCCAGCGGCAACTCGGCGACGTCCTCCAGCTCCAGCTCCAGCTCGGCGAGGAGATGAACGACGCCCTGCGGGTGATCCTCGACGAGCGGCGGCCCGCGCCGCGCCGGGAGCGGCACCTACGCGCCGTCCAGTAGCCGAACTGTTCACGGCCGTGAACAGTTGCGCCCCCGTCCACGCGGCGGGGGCGCTGGCGTGTCTGCGTCGCGACCAGCACGACGCAGGCCTGCACGAGTTGGGGCGGTCTCAACTCGTGCAGGCCGGTTCCGCCCACCCCGAAACCGGTTTCGAGTCCGGTTTACCGTGTGACCTGCGATGTTTCGAGGTTTCGGGGGGTGCGCAGAATGTGCGCCCCCCGCCCTCTGGCGGCCGGACGGACACCCGCAGGGCGAAACCATCCGCCTGCCGGATCGAACCACCGGGCAGTGCCTGGCGGAGGTACCAGGCAGAGCCTGTCAACTGGGGTTGTCGCTTGCGGCCGGCTTCACGAACGTCCCGCGGCCGGGCGACGTCACGACGAGCCCCTCGTCCCGCAGCGCGTCGACCGCCTTCTTCGTCGTCTTCGCATTCAGCCCGAACTCCTCGACGAGCGCCACCAACGACGGCAGGCGCGTGCCCGGCCCGTACTCGCCCGACCGGATCCGCCCGCGCAGGATCTCGGCGAGCTGCAGCCACGGCGCGGTCACGTCGTCGGGGTTGATCGTCATGGTCGGGACGCTAGGTGACCAGGGGAAACCCTTCCAAGATACGGTGTGCCATGGTGTTCCAGGGTATTCCGGAGTACCGTTGCCGTCACGTTCAGCGATGGGAAGGGACCCCATGGATGAGCCACGGCATGCGCTCGAAGCAGAGCGCCAGATACCCGGGTACAACGTCTACGAACTCGACGGCCGATGGCGTGCCGTCCACAAGCGCGACCGGTCGCTGATCCTCGAACACCACGACTGGCGAGAGTTGGCCTGGTCATGCGTGGGTGCGCGCATCTCGGCCGACCTGCGGGAGGCAGCCGAGGAACTGGCCATCCGGATGGCCGAGCCCGGCCGCGAGTGGCGCACCAACGGCCCCGGGTCGGGCATCAATGTCTAGGCGGGAGCGCCGCGCGGCGAACCTCGCCGAGCCGGGCCTGGCCGAAGCGCTCGCAGCGTTCAACGCGATGCTCGACGAGGTCGTCCCCGAGTCCCAGCTGTGCACGCGCGTAGCGGACGAGGACAAGATCGCCGCGTTCGGCGACATCATCGAGCGCGCGGCCGAGCGCGCCAAGCGGCAGACGTAGACCCCGAGACACCGAGACCCCGGACCCAAGCGCGGGTGTCCGGGGTCTCGGCCTATCCAGCGACCGCCAGGGGTGCTCGCCCAATGAGCACCCCTATCCGGCGACCGCCCGTAGCTCCCGCTCGATCCGCCCGTCCCGCAGGTCGACCGGCCGCCACACCGCCCAGTCCGCCCCCGCCGCCTGCAGCACGTTCCGCCACCGCCGCTGCTCCGGCGACAACTGCCCCGTCTCCGACTTCAGCTCGCGGAAGATCAGCCCGCCCGTCCCGCAGATCGTCCAGTCCGGGTACCCGGGGCCGGCCGACTTCCGGGAGTCGTGCGCGTGAAACCCGTGCAGGCCGAGCCACTTCAGCAGGTCCCGGACCGCGCGCTCAAGCTCGGCCTCACTCATGTCAGGAACGAGGCGGCGGCCGACGCCGCGGCGACGAGGATCGCCAACGAGGGGAGCGGCCACCGCGCCCGTTCCAGCGCGCGGAGACGCTGCTCATGGTCGGCGGTCACCCGGTCGTGCTGCGCGATCAGCACGTCGAGCTTGGTCTCTATCCTCGTCAGCCGGTCGGTGGCCGTCGGCTCGCTCATGGTCTCTCCCTCGCGCGCACGCGCGTGATAGGTCATGTCCCGGCGTCGGGCAAGTTGCTGGCCCCAAGTTGGGCCGCCGGGTGAAAGGTCCTGCTCAGAACGGTGAAAGCCGGACCGGTTATCCCCACCAAGCGGACTTGCGCTTGCGGGGCGGACGGTTCTTGGTGTCCTTCTCCTCGACGGCCGGGGCCTCCTGCGGGGCGCCCTCGTCGAGAACCTCGCCGGCGGGCGGGTCGGGAAGGTCTGCGGGAGCGGCAGGGGTACCCACATCCTGGGGACCCTCGGCAGGGGTGTCCGTGTCCGTGGACGCCCCTGGTGCCGGCGCGGTCCGGACTTCGGCGATAGCGGCCTTCAGCTCGTCCCTCAGCGACTCCAGGTCGGCCCGGGTCACCGCGGCTTCCGTGACGGCCACCTCGGCGGCCTGCTGCGCGTTGACGGCGGCGGTGGTGGCTTCCTGCGTCACGGCGTCCCCCTGCTGCGCGTTCTGTTCGAGCTGGGTCTTCAGCGCGTCGATCTCGCTGCGCAGCTCGTCGTGGCTGTGCTGTCCCTCGGTCACTTCGCCGCTCCCTTGGCGTAGGGGTTGTAAGCAATCTGTCCGGTGCGCTTGTACTCGGCGGCGATGTGCGCGCGGGCCCTGGCCTTGTCGATCGCACGGAAACGCACCTGGTAGCCCTCGGCGGTCGACTCGATGTCCGCCTTCATCGAGTAGCCGAGGAACTTCGCGCACCGGTACAGCGACCTTTTGATCTCCAGGGCGCGGTCGTGGGTCTCGCACCCGCCGTAGATCAGTTCCGCGTAATGGCCGGTCACGGGGTCCATGCCGCGTGCGACGGACGCCTGAATGTGGTCATCGGTGAGCGGGTGCTTCCTCGGCCGTAGCGGTGAACCCGGTCCCTTTGGCATAGCCCCTCCTATCTGGAAAGCCTTCTTTCCGGAGTATAGACTCCGCTTATGCTCGGACTGAAGAAAGCACAGGCCGCCGTCGACGACGCGAAGCGCACCGTCTCGACGGCCGCCGTGATTTCGGTCGTGGCCCTGGCGGTCGCCGTGGTGGCGCTCGCCGTCGCCGTTTCGAAGGGGAACTGATGGCTGAAGGACTGACCACCGGCGACGGAACTCCGGTCACCGACGTTCCGCCGATCGGCAACGAGGAAGCCGACTTCGCGAAGCTGCAGGCCGGTCTCGCTGCGGCGGCCGACTCCAAGCCCACCGAGAAGGCGCCGAGCCCGCCGAAGAAGGACCCGGCCCCGTACGGCTACAAGGCGGACGGGACGCCGAAGAAGGCCGCGGGCCGGCCAAAGAAGGACGAGGCGACCAAGCCGCGCGTGCAGTCACCGAAGGGCGCGCAGGCGAAGAAGGACTACACGGCCGACCTGACCGGCCTCGTGCAAACGCTCTGGGGTGCGACGGCAGCGTTCGCGCCGGCCGACGCCGGGGCGATCCAGGTGCACGGCCCGGGACTCGTGAAGGCGTGGAACGACCTCGCGGCCGAGAACGCCCAGGTCGCCAAGGGCATCGAGTGGCTGACGACCGGCAGCGCGTACGGCGCCGTCGTGATGACCACGGCCCCGCTCGTCCTGCAGCTGCTCGCCAACCACGGCGTGCTCCCCGGCGAGCGCCTGGCGCCGCTCGGCGTCCAGGAGCCGGCCGCGCTCGCCCAGCTCGCCCACGACACCGTTCGCGGAATGGCAGAGCAGGGGGAAGTCTGATGATTCAGCGGTTCTGTGACGCGTGCGAAAGGCCGGTCGAGCAGGGCGCGGAATACATCGAGGTCACTGTCGAGGGCCCGCGCTACAGCATGGAGGACTTCCACACCGAGTGCGCGAACGCGGGGAACCTCGCCGAGCGGATCCGTGGCTTCCTCGACGGCGACGTGACGAGGGTCAAGGTCGACCGCAGGAAGTGGTGACCGATGCAGATCGAGCGCATTCCCCGTGACGCCTTCCTTGAGGATTACTGGGACTACCGGGCCGGGGAGCACGTGAGCCTTATCGCGCCTACCCAGAACGGGAAGACGACGATGATGTTCGACCTGCTGCGGTTCACTGACACGTCGTGGTGCACGATTCCGCCGACGATGCTGATCGCCAAGCCTCAGGACCCGACGGTCGTCAAAGGGCTGGACATGCTGCAGTGGGAGGAGATTCACCGCTGGCCGCCGAAAAAGAAGTGGACGCGTGAAGTCCCCTACGGTTACGGGTACTGGCCGCGGCATCTGAAGAACGTCGAGACGTCGGTCAATAACGCGCACCTGGCGCGGGCTTTCCGTCCGGCGCTGCGTGACCTGTTCTGGAAGGGCAACACGGTCACGGTCGCGGACGAGATCTACCACCTGTGCGCCGTGCTGAACCTGAACGAGGAACTCACGCAGCACTGGACGCAGGGTGCGGGAATGGGCTCGGGCCTGTGGAGCGCGACGCAGAAACCCAGCGGAACGCAGCAGGGAACGGTGCCGTCGTTCATGTACAACTCGCCGACGCACACGTTTCTCGGCCGGGACCCTGATGAAAGGAACCGGAAACGGTTCGGGGAAATCGGGGGCATCGACGCGAAACTCGTCGAGTCCACGGTCGCCGGACTCGCCAAATACGAGTGGCTGTACATCCACCGGGACGGCCCGACGTACGCCATTGTCGAAGCGTGACATGAACTGGTAAGGAGCCGTACCATATGAGCGTGAGCGTACAGACGATGCCCTACTCCGACGCGGCTAAGCGCTGCTCGGACATCGTCACCATGCACATCGTGGCGGGGCAGGCGGGCCGGTGGTGCGCCATTCGGCTGTCGGATGGCGGCAGCGACAACGCCGTCTATGACACGCGCGCGGACGCCATTCGCCATCAGCTGCACGAGACCCTGTGCGCGTACGTTCAGATCCCGCGCGACAACATGCCGCCCGAACACGCCGAGCGGTTTCTGGCCTTCCACCGGAAGTGCTATGACGCCGGTCTCCGGCTGTCCGATCCCGACGACCGGCGCCAGCCGATCATGCCTTACACCCTCGAAGCGTTCCGGGGATTCATGAAGGGGAGCAGATGACGACTCCGATGCAGGCCCCCGCGCGGGGCAAGGCGCCGGCCAAGCAGGCGCCGGCCGTTCCGCCGCGCCCGTTCCGGGTCGGTGTCCAGAGCCACGAAGAGACCAACTACGACCAGACCCTGACGCAGACGTCGAGCACCCAGGACTACCCGGTGTTCGAGCTGCCCGCGCAGGGCTACCTCCGTGGCGTCTACCTCCAGTTCGACGCGTTCTCGACGAACTCGGCGGCGACCGCGGCCTACGCCGCGAACCAGCTGGACGCGCCGTTCAACATCCTCGACACGGTCGTCCTGGAGGACACCAACGGCAAGCCGATCGTCGGCCCGTTCGGCGGGTACGACCTGTACCTGGTCAACAAGTACGGCGGCTACAGCTTCGGCCAGGACCCGAAGGAGTCCCCGGAGTACGCGGCCGACACGGGCGCGAACGACATCAACATCAACTTCGTGCTGCGGATCCCCGTCGAGATCGTCGCCCGGGACACGCTCGGCGCTCTGCCGAACAAGAGCGGCACGAACAAGTTCCGGATCAAGGTCCGGATGGCCGCGATCGCCACCGTGTTCGCGACGGCGCCGACCGAGGCCATGTCGTGCCGCCTGCGCATGGTCCCCGAGAACTGGTGGGAGCCCGACGCCCAGGACCTGAAGGGCCGGCCGCTGCAGCAGTCGCCGCCCGCGTCGCAGACGACGCAGTACTGGACGAAGGGCGTCTACCAGGTGAACGCCGGTGACGCGCGGATCCAGGTGCAGCAGGGCATGGGCTACCTGCTGCGGAACCTGGTCTTCATCAACCGGACGACCGGCGACCTGCGGTCGAGCACCTCCGATGGCAACTTCCCGGACCCGGCGTCGATCCAGTTCGAGGCGAACATCCTGTTCGACCGGCTGCGCACCCAGTGGCGTGACCGGATCTTCCGCTACTGGAACCTGAAGGTCCCGGTCGCGACCTCCGACGTCGTGGCGGCCACGGGCGGCGGCGGCCGGGACTACAGCGTCTACCCCCTGCCGTTCACCGACGACTTCGGCCTCGTCCCCGGGGCGGAGACCCGCCGCGGCTACCTGGCCACCTCCGACGGGTCCCGGCTGGAGTTCCGCGGCACCTTCGGTGCCGCGTCCAACTTCGTCGTGCTCGCCAACTACATCGCCCCCGCCCGCATGGACGACGCGGCGATCACCGCCTGACATGGCCTCCGACGACTGTGGATGCCGGGCCCGGCAGGAGTGGCTGAACGGCCAGGTCCCCGGGCTCGGCGACGCGGTCGCCGAGGTAGCCGAACCGATCAAGAAGGAGATGGACAAGATGCCGGAGATCCTGCGTCCCGACATGAAGTCGCTGGTGTGGCTGGCGATCGGCGCCGTCGTGGTGCCGCTGGTGCTGAAGAAGCTCTGACCGTGATCAACATCGTCGTCGGGGCGCTGCTGGGCTACTTCGTGGCTCCGTGGCTGCTGCGCGTGATCCAGGAGAAGCGGGCCGGGTAGATGGCACTGGGGAAGGACATCAACGGCGTCGGCGTCGGTATCGCCGCCGCCGGTCTCGTCCTGACCTGGGCCGGTTTCCGGAACGTGTCCCCGATCGAGGCGTTCAAGCAGTTGGTGATGGGCAAGGCCCCGGAGGCGAACCCCAAGCCGGCGTTTCAGCCGGTCACGTTCTCCGGCTCGTCGGGGACGGTCGGCGGGCCGGGCCTGCAGACGATCGGGTCGGGCGGCGGGTCGGTGCTGGCCATGGCGCAGCAGGTGGCCGGGTCCCCCGCCGGCCGGTCGCGGTACTGCTGGGGCGGTGGGCACACCTCGTCCCCGTGCTCGGCGAAGTGCTTCGACTGCAGCGGCTACGCCTCGTGCGTGCTGAACCGGCTCGGCCTGCTGAAGGGGTCCATGACGACCCTGGGGTTCCTGGCCTGGAAGGGTGCGGTGACGGTCCCGTTCTCCCAGCGGCAGCCGGGCGACCTGCTCGTCACCACGACCCACATGGGCATCGCGATCGACGGCAACCGGATGTGGAACGCGGCGTGCACGGCGTGCGGGCCGGTGAAGGTGTCCTCCTACAGCTCGAAGTACACCGTCCGCCGGGTGCGGGGCGCCTCGTCGAGCTCGGCCCCGGTCGGGGAGGTGTGACGTGGCCAAGACGACCGGCCCGATTCTCGCCGTCGGCGGGATCACGTTCACGAACAAGCTGATCAACTCCGGTGACGTCGATATCCGCATCCCCGTCGGTACCGGCCTGGCGGCGATCCTGCTGTCCCTGGCCGAGCGGGTGCATGAGGGGCTGGCGGTCGGGGTCGCCTACATCGCGCTCGTCACCGTGTGCCTGACTCGAGTCGACCCGAAGGTCCCGAGCCCTGCCGAGACCCTCCTGAAGTACTGGAAGTGATCACATGCCTGTTGCCCAGAAGTTCGTCGGCGGGGTCATCATGATCGGCCTCGTCACCACGCTCATCCTGCCCAAGCGGCAGACCGTCCAGGTCATCAATGCCGTGTCCGGCCTGTTCCGCGGCGGCCTGGCCACCGCCATGGCCACGAAGCGGCAGTAGCCATGGCGATCTCCGGTTCGTTCAAGACGTCCGCGCGGTACATCGGGTACCGGCCGGACGCGCGCGGCAATGCGCGGAACTGGGGTGTCGGCGCGGACTCCGATCACGACGACCGGACCCCGGGGCCGCCCGGGTTCCCCGAGCCGGCGCCCGTGCACCGGCTGGAGGTTCCGCCGTTCATCGAGGACATGTTCGATGTGTCCCGGCAGCCTCCCAACTACGGGGACGCCGACACCGAGACGGCCGACTACAACGGGTACGCGCCCGTCGAGGCGTCGCTCGCTCAGCACGACGCGCCGACGATCCCGTGGGGCACGCCGGACAACGACCGGCTGCGGCGCATCTCGGGTGCGGCTCACAGCGCGCAAAAGCGCGTGTTCCCGTCCCAGATGGCCACGAAGGTCGCCCGCGGGTTCATGGACCGCATCGAGACGGTGCGGCTTCAGTCGCTCCCGCAGACGCCGATGGGCACCGGCGGGCCGCTGACGGGGCAGTCGCTGCGCGCGCTGCGGGGCCGCAACTCGCTCGCGGTGAACAACCCCGGCACCGAGGAGGGCCCGGACACCGGCAACTACGTCCGGCAGGGCTGGGAGATCTCCCGGTGGACCGAACGGCCGATGCGGCGCCGCGGCCTGTCGCACACCAAGCGTGAGCTGCACGTCAACACGGCCGAGGTCGGTGTCGAGGCGCCCGGCCTGCCCGGGCCGTACACCTCGCCGTTCGCCTCGTTCGGGTCGCTGCGGGTCGGCACCGCCCGCCCGGGTGTGCGGCGTGAGCCGCGGCCCTGGGACGAGGACGACCGGACCGACTTCACCGACGACACCGGCAACCAGTTCGTGGGGGGCTTCTGATGGCAGGCACCGTGAAGATCCCCGGCGTCGGGTCGGTGCCGACCAAGTGGGCGGTCGCCGGCGGTGTCGCGGTCGTCGGCATCGCGGGCGTGGCCTACTGGCGGTACTCCAACAACAAGGCCGCTATCGCCGAGGAGTCGACGCCGACCGTCAACGACACCACGGGGGAGTCGGAGACGGTCTACCCGGCGTACGCCACGGACTACGCGGCGGACGACTCCTACAACGGCGGCGCCTACCCCTACCCGTCCTACACGACGCCGTCGTACGGGGTGACCACGACGACGCAGACGCCGGACCCGGTCACCAACAGCGAGTGGACGCAGCGCTCGATCGAGCAGCTGGAGAACATCGGCGTCGAGGCGCAGGCCGCCAGCCTGGCCGTGTCCCGGTACCTGCTGAAGGAGTGCGTGACGGCGACGCAGGCCGACCTTGTCCGCCAAGCCGTCGCCGCGCTCGGCACGCCCCCGCAGGGCAGCTTCTCCATCATCGTGTGCCCGTCGGCGCCGTCGGGGAACAACGGGACCGGGAACACCCCGACCGACGCGCCCCCCGACCAGGTCAAGACCCTGAAGGCGACGGCGGTCGCGAAGACCTCGATCACCCTGGACTGGCCGCCCGCGGCGCGGGCCGAGGGCTACACGGTGTACAAGAACGGCGCCCGGCACCAGACCGTCCGGTATTCGAAGTACACCGCGCAGGGCCTGCGGCCGAACACGAGCTACACGTTCGACGTGATCAGCGTCGGCAAGGACGACCACGAGCGCGGGCCGGCCGCGCGCGTCACCGTGCGAACGAAGAAGTGAGGAACCATGAGCGTCCTGAAGCCTGACGTCTCGATCCCGGTCGCGCTCGCCACGGGCGCGCTGGTGTACGGCGTCTACAACCTGGCGCTGCCGTCCGTCGCGGACGTGCGCACCTCGGCCGAGAACCACCCCGATGTCGACTCGGCGAACAAGATGGCGACCTGGACGAGCGCCGTCGCGGTCGCCGGTATCGCGCTGATCGCCAAGGACATGAACGTGTTCATCGTCGGCGGCGGGATGACGATCGCCCTGTCGTGGTGGTACCGGCACGCCGACCAGGTCGTCCCCGAGCTGTCCGGCCTCGTCCCTCAGTTCGGCGGAGAGCCGGAAATGGTCGACGCCGAGGGCGCCGCCATGGCCCCGTCGTTCTGAGGCCGCTGTGGCGACGCTGAAGCCGTACCAGGTGGCGGCGGCGGCACTGCTGGGCGGGTTCCCCGCCTCGCAGGTGCCGACCGCCGTCGCCGTCGCGCGCGGTGAGTCGTCGTACAACACCGGGTCGGAGAACTCGTGCTGCACGGGCCTGTGGCAGGTCCACCGGACGGCGCACGCCGACAAGATCGCCCGGCATGGCGGGCTGGCGAAGCTGAAGGACCCGGTCGTCAACGCGACCATCGCGCACGAGATCTGGGCGGCGGCCGGCGGGTGGTGCACGACGGGCCGGGTCGGGCAGTGCAACCCGTGGCAGGCGTACGGCGTGTCGAACCTGACCGGCTCCTGGAAGACCAAGCTCGCCGAGGGCGCCAAGGCCTACGCCGAGGTTCAGCGGCGGCAGCAGGCCGGGGAGACGCTGCAGTCCATGGCGGGGTCGGGCGGGGTCGAGGGCATCGACGTCCCGAACCCGCTGGCGCCGCTGCAGGGCGCCATGGACGCGGCCGGTGCGATCGCAGGGTTCGCCAAGGCGATCGTCGACTTCGCCAACCGGGTCGGCGGGTGGATCGCCGACCCGCAGTCGTGGATCCGCGTCGCCGAGGTGATCGGCGGGACGCTGCTGTTCGGGCTCGGCCTGCGCATCGCGTTCAACAAGCAGGTCATGGAGATCGGCGGGCAGGTCGTCCGGGCGGTCGTCCCGGGCGGCAAGGTGACCAAGCTCGCGACGAGCGCAGTGAAGGGGAAGTGACATGGACACTGACCAGATGCATGCGGGGGGTCCGGCCGACGTGACGCCCGACCTGGACGAGCTGCAGCAGCAGGACCCCGAGGTTCCCGCGCTCGACGTCGACGTGGTCGGCCCCGTCCAGGTGCACCCGCTCCCGGCCCGCACCTGCGTGATGCACAACGTCACGGTGGGGACGGCGGCGACACAGATCCTCGGCCGCGACCCCCGCCGCGGCCGGGTCATGCTGTGGGGGTACGCCTCGTCGGCCGCGCTGTTCTACGTCGGCACCCGCGACGACGAGGTCACGGCCGGCACCGCGGCCAAGCTCGTCGCGGTGAAGAACGACGCGACCGCGCTCCCGCAGGTGCTGGAGCTCCGGCACTGCGAAGCGCTCTACGTCAAGGCCGGCACGGGCACCGTCGACGTCCAGTACGTCGCCGAGCAGTGGGCGGACTGATGCCCACCCGGCAGCTGCACGACTCGGCCCGGGTCACGCTGAACGCCTCCGGCGCGGGCACGGTCCGGCTCGGGCCGAGCCGGCACGGCGTCCGGTGGATCATCCGCCGGATCACCGTCCAGACGTCGACGGCGACGCTCGTCCCGCTCGCCAAGGTGTACCGCGGCGGGGTCGGTGACGCCTCATTCATCTCCGGGACGTTCGTCGGGTCGTTCGACGCCGACGACGGCCTCGACGAGCAGCTCGAGAACGGCGAGTACCTCACCGTCGCCTGGACCGGCGGCGACGTCGGAGCGATCGCCACGGCGACGTGGAGCGGCGACGAGGAGACACAGTGAGCTTCCAGAACCCGATCATCGGCGGCAACGACACCCTCGTCCGGCAGGCGATGCAGTCGGAGGGGTTCCAGACCGGGGTGACCGGGTGGCGGATCGAGCGCGACGGGGATGCGGAGTTCAACGACGTGGTGGTACGGGGGGAACTGGACGTGACCGGAACCGACGGGTCGTACGTGCGGGCGGTCGCCCAAGGCGGCCACGCCGACGTGCTGCTGAACCCGCAGGACGTCGTCGGGCAGACGTGGGACCCGGCGGTCCTCACCGCCGACGTCGACCCCGGCAACGTCGGGACCGACATTCCCGCGCTGACGATCCGGTCGCCTGCCGCCCAGGGCAGTGTTGAGCCGGCCGCCGAGATCTTCATGCTGGGGCCGGGTGAGCTCGACCAGAACGCGATCTCGCTGCGCGCCAACTCCATCGACATGGGCAAGGGGTCGTCGCCCACCGACACGACGGTGAACGTCACCGGGTCGTTCTTCGTCACGGGCGATTCGCTGTTCGACGGGAGCGTGGACGTCACCGGCGACCTGAACCTGGGGGCCTGGACGAGCTTCACGCCGACCTGGACGGCGAGCACGACCAACCCGTCGCTCGGCAACGGGACGGTCGACGCGGCGTACCGGGTGTGCGGGTCGACGGTGTTCTTCCGGATCAGCTACGTGTTCGGGTCGACGACGAACTTCGGGTCGGGGGCGTGGGGGTTCTCACTGCCCGTCGCGCCGATCAGCCCCCAGGCGGCCTCGGCGGTGCTCGCCGACTCCTCCGCCAGCAACCGGCTTCCGGGCACGGCGTGGCTGACGGCCGGGTCGGGCATCTTCCGCGTCCTCAACACCAGCGGCAGCTTCGGGACGTCGTCGACGTCGCCGTTCACGTGGGCGACGGGCGACGGGCTGATCATCAGCGGCAGCTACGAGACGTAGGGCCCGTTCAGTCAAGGATATTCAGCCCAACAACGCTTTCCGGCGGCCTGCTAGTAAGCGGTGATGCACAGCGTTCGGACGTTCATAGTCCGCGAGTACCTGGACTGACGGGCGTCCTCCCGGCGGCGCCGCCGCGCGGCCGGGAGGACCGTCCAACGCCGGCCGTCATCTGGGCATTGCGTCGCATTTCGTCCGAACGTTGATTTACCGTGGTGGACATGCTGATCGTGACGACTGATGGCGTGGCGGGGTACGAGATCAGGAGCGTGCTCGGGGAGGTCCTCGGTACGGCCGTCCAAGCGGATCAGGGCTCGGCTCCGCACCCCGGGCAGGCCGGTAGCAGTGCGACGTTCCGGGTGACGGGGGAGCAGCCGGGCGTGAGCCTGGCCGCGGCGCGCCGGGAGGCGGTGGACCGGCTCGGCGAGGAGGCGCGCCGCAAGGGCGCGAACACGGTGGTCGGCATGCGGTTCGACACCGCCGCGGTCGGCGGCGCCCTGGAGGTCTGCGCCTACGGGACGGCCGTCTGGGCGGAGCCGGCGGGGCAGCAGCGCGAGCAGGCGCCCCAGTACCAGCAGCAGCCCCCGCAGCAGGGGCACATGCCCCCGTACGGGGAGCCGCAGGCCGGCGGCCCGCCGATGGTCGCCCGCAACCTCACGATGGGCCTCCAGGACCGCCCGCGCTGAGGGGCCCGCGACGTGGGATGACTCACTGTCGCGGGGGCCACTTGACGTGGTGAGGTTAGCTTTCGCTAATTTAGGTAAGCCTAACCATCGCACGCCCCCTGGAGTCCCTGATGCGTCCTGTGTCCGTCCTCGCGCTCGCCGGCGCCGCAACGGTGTCGATGTCCCTTTTGACGGCGTGCGGCGGTGACGGCGACAAGGCGGACGCGGCGGGCGGCATCGCGGTCACGGCCACCGACGACTCCTGCGAGGTGGCCAAGACCGACCTGCCCGCGGGCAAGACCACCTTCAAGGTCACCAACAAGGGCTCGAAGGTCAACGAGTTCGAGGTCCTCAAGCCGGACGGCAAGATCCTCGCCGAGCGGGAGAACATCGGGCCCGGCACCAGCGTCGACTTCGTCGTGAACCTGCCCGCCGGCCGGTTCAAGCTGCTGTGCAGCGCCGGGCAGACCGGCAAGGGCCCGTCCCAGAACGTCACGGTCAGCGGGGCCGCGGCCGGCGGCGACCAGCGGCTCGACAAGGCCGCCGCCGACTACAAGGCGTTCGTCGTCGTCCGGCTCGACGACACGATCGCCAAGACGAAGCAGTTCGTGGACGCGGTCAAGGCCGACGACGTCGAGAAGGCCAAGGAGCTGTACGCGCCGTCCCGCGTCGGCTGGGAGACGATCGAGCCGGTCGCGGAGAAGTTCGGCGACATCGACCCCAAGGTCGACGCCCGCGAGGCCGACCTCAAGCCGGAGGAGAAGAAGGACTGGTCCGGCTGGCACCTGCTGGAGAAGGCCCTCTGGAAGGACGGCTCGGTCAAGGGCAAGGAGAAGTACGGCGACCAGCTGCTGAAGGACCTGGAGTCGCTGAAGTCGCGGCTCCCCGGCCTCACCCTCGACCCGGTCAACGACATGGCCGGCGGCGCGAAGGAGCTGCTGGACGAGGTCGCCACCGGCAAGGTCACCGGCGAGGAGGAGGCGTTCAGCCACACCGACCTGGTCGACTTCAAGGCCAACGTGGACGGCGCCAAGAAGATCTACGAGCTGCTCAAGCCGGTCGTCCAGGAGCGGGACGCGCAGCTCGCGAAGGACCTCGACGAGAACTTCGCCGCCGTCGAGGCGCTGCTGAAGAAGCACGAGAAGGGCGACGGCTACGTCTCCTACGACAAGGTCGGCAAGGGCGACCGCAAGGAACTGGCCGACGCCGTGAACGCGCTGGGCGAGCCCCTTTCCAAGCTCGCCGAAGCCGTCGCGAAGTGACCCGGGACGAAGGGGACGGTGGCGAGATGACGGAGACACGGCCGGGGCTGTCCCGGCGCAGGATGCTCGGCTTCTCCGGTGCGAGCCTGCTCGTCGGCGCCGCCGCGGGGGCGGGCCTGGACCGGGTGGCGTCCGCCGACGAGGACACCGGCGCGGGCGCGGCGATCGCGTTCCGCGGCGCCCACCAGGCGGGCATCGCCACGCCCGTCCAGGACCGGCTCCACTTCGCGGCGTTCGACGTGACGACCGGCGACCGCGACCGGCTCGTCCGGATGCTGAAGGAGTGGACGGACGCGGCCGCCGCCATGACCGCCGGAAAGCCGGTCGGGGACGGCGCGGTCGCCGGGCCGGCGGTGGCGCCGCCCGACGACACCGGCGAGGCGCTCGGGCTGCCGCCGTCCCGGCTCACGCTGACGATCGGGTTCGGCCCGACGCTGTTCGAGAAGGACGGCAAGGACCGGTTCGGCATCAAGGCGCGCCGCCCGCCCGCCCTCGTCGACCTGCCGCACTTCCCCGGCGACGGCCTCGACCCCGACCGCAGCGGCGGCGACATCGTCGTCCAGGCGTGCGCGGACGACCCGCAGGTCGCGGTGCACGCCGTCCGGAACCTGGCCCGCATCGGGTTCGGCGTGGTCGCGGTCCGCTGGTCCCAGCTGGGTTTCGGCAAGACGTCCTCGACGACGCCGAGCGCGCAGACCCCGCGCAACCTGTTCGGGTTCAAGGACGGCACCGACAACATCGCCGAGACCGACAAGACGCTGCTCGACCGGCACGTGTGGGCGGGCAAGGGCGACGGCGCCGACTGGATGGAGGGGGGCTCCTACCTCGTCGCGCGGCGCATCCGGATGCACATCGAGACCTGGGACCGGACGTCGCTGCGCGAGCAGGAGGACATCTTCGGCCGGAACAAGGGCGAGGGCGCGCCGGTCGGGCAGGAGAGGGAGCGCGACAAGCCCGTCCTGTCGCAGATGAAGCCGGACGCCCACGTCCGGCTGGCCCACCCCGACTCCAACCACGGGGCGCGGATCCTGCGCCGCGGCTACTCGTTCACCGACGGGTCCGACGGCCTCGGGCGGCTGGAGGCGGGCCTGTTCTTCATCGCCTTCCAGCGCGACCCGCGCACCGGGTTCATCAAGATCCAGAACTCGCTGGCCGCCGACGCGCTGAACGAGTACATCCAGCACGTCGGATCCGGCGTCTACGCGTGCCCGCCCGGCGTCCGCGAAGGCGGCCACTGGGGCGACACGCTGTTCGCCTAGCCGTGCTGTTCGTCTAGCCCTGCTGCGCGCGTTCCGCCCGGATGCGCGCCACCACGTCGCCGGCGGTCGTCTTGATGGACTCCAGTTCCTGCAGGTAGGCCCAGTAGTCCGGGTGCGCCCCGGTGAGCCGGTCCGGGGCGCGCTCCAGCCGCTCGACGAGCGAGTCCAGCACCTGGGCGTGCCGGGGCGCGGGCCCGCCCGGCTGCGACATGGCGAGCCGCTGCGCGTCCCGCACCGCGAAGTGGACGCTCTCGGCCGGCCGGGACGGGTCCTCGGCCACCGCCTTCAGCTCGTCCACCCGGCCGGTGACCTGGCCGGCGCGGCGGTCGGCGGCGTTCAGCTCGGTGCGCGCCGCGGTGAGCGCCTGCTGCGCCTGCCGCCACTCGGTGCGGGCCGCGTACGCGGACGCCTCGTTCAGCCGCTCGCGGGCGCGGGTGACGGCCGCCTCGATGGACTCGGGCGCGCCCTTCAGGTCCTGCCAGCACGACTGGGAGTAGCCGCGGACCAGGATCCGCATCGCCTCCCTGACGGGCCCGGCGCGGTTCGCGACGACGTCCACCCGCGTCCGGGCGGAGGCGAGCGAGTTGCGGACCTTCTGCGCCATCTGCGGCAGCTCCGCGGCGGCCTCACGCGCCCGCTCGGCGATCTCGCGGACCTCGTCGGCCTTGCGGATGGCGCCGTCCAGGCCGAGCCCGCCGAGCCCCTGCGAGCCGAGCTGCGCCAGCACCTGCCGGGCGCGCTCCAGCTCCGCCTCCGGCTCGGCGGCGTCCATCCCGGCCTCCTTCGCCGCGGCCACGGCGGTGTCGGCGGCGGCCACGGCGTCGCGGGCGGCGGTGAGCCGCGGCGGGAGCTGGTCGAGCGCGGACTCCAGCCGGGCCATCTGCGGCGCGAGCCGCTCGGCGAAGCCGTTCAGGTTCCGGGTGATGTGCTGAAGCCGCTCGGTGGACGCGACGAACGCGCGCCGGGCGGCGTCGTACTCGGCCGGTGACCGGTCCCGGTCATCGAGGTCGTGCGCGTCCAGGACGGAGATGTAGGCGACGGACGCGGCGTCGGCGGCCTCGGCGAGCCCGCTGAACTCCCGCCGCGCGGGCGCGGCGGCCTTGGCGTCCAGGTCCTCGAACACGGTGACGCGCCCGTCGATGTACTTCTGTGCCTGGTCCATGTCGTAGAAGGCGGCCGCGGCCGCCTCTCTGGCCTCGACGGCCCCGGCAGCAGCCTGTGCCCCGCGGCCGCTCCGGCGGCGCTGGTCACCCGGTCCCCGCAACGCTGCCTCCCTTCGTCCGCCCCCAGTCTTGCGCAAACCCCCCGCATGCGTGAGACGGGTGGTGCCGGCGGAGCGCGGAGCGTCCGCCGAGCGGCAACCCGATCACAAAGGTCGCCGTCATCCCTTCATAAAGGATGGAACGGATAGCATCGCTGCTACGTCGATAAGGCTGGGCGCCGGGACGGCGTCCGATACGGCATGTGATCTGGGAGGCCCATCGTGCCCGTCAGCCTGAGCAAAGGCGGCAACGTCTCGCTCACCAAGCAGGCCCCCGGCCTGTCCGCGGTGAACGTCGGTCTCGGCTGGGACCTGCGCACCACCACCGGAACGGACTTCGACCTCGACGCCTCCGCGATGGTCCTGGACGCCTCCGGCAAGATCATCACCGATCAGCACTTCGTCTTCTTCAACAACCTGCGCACGCCGGACGGTGCGGTCGAGCACAGCGGCGACAACACCACCGGCGCGGGCGAGGGCGACGACGAGCAGCTCAAGGTCGACTTCGGCGCGATGCCGGGCACGGCCGAGCGGGTCGCCTTCGCGGTGTCGATCTACGACGCCGACAGCCGCGGGCAGAACTTCGGGCAGGTCCGCAACGCCTACATCCGGGTCCTCAACCAGGCCGACGGCACGGAGATGGCGCGCTACGACCTGTCCGAGGACGCCTCGATGGAGACCGCGATGGTCTTCGGAGAGCTGTACCGGAGCGGGACGGAGTGGAAGTTCAGGGCGGTCGGCCAGGGGTACGCGTCCGGTCTGGCGGGCATCGCGGCCGACTTCGGCGTCAACATCTGAACAGGCTCATCAGGAAAGGACTGGCCCGAACATGGGAGTCTCACTCGCCAAGGGCGGCAATGTTTCACTGAGCAAGGCCGCCCCCAACCTCACCGCTGTCACCGTCGCCCTCGGCTGGGACGTCCGCGCCACCACCGGCGCCGACTTCGACCTGGACGCGTCCGCGCTGATGCTCGCGAGCACCGGCAAGGTCATGTCCGACCAGCACTTCGTGTTCTTCAACAACCTGAAGAGCCCGGACGGCTCGGTCGAGCACACCGGCGACAACCTGACCGGTGAGGGCGAGGGCGACGACGAGTCGATCCACGTCAACCTCACCGCGGTGCCCGCCCCGTGCGACCGCATCGTGTTCCCCGTCTCGATCTACGACGCGGACAACCGGCAGCAGAGCTTCGGGCAGGTCCGCAACGCCTACATCCGGATCGTCAACCGGACGGACAACAACGAGCTCGCCCGCTTCGACCTCACCGAGGACGCGTCCACCGAGACGGCCATGGTCTTCGGCGAGCTGTACCGGCACAACGGCGAATGGAAGTTCAGGGCCGTCGGCCAGGGGTACGCCTCCGGTCTCGCCGGCATCGCGATGGACTTCGGCGTCAACGTCGGCTGACCGCCGGCCCCCGCACCCCGGCCGCCCCGCCCGGCCGTCCTCTCTAGCAGAAATACGCGCATGATTCTTCGCACCTTCGGGTGGTCCTTCGGCGTCACGGTCGTCGGCCTGCTCATCGCCCTGCTCTACGACGGGCCGACCGGGCTCGCCCTGGTCGCCGTGCTGGCCGTACTCGAGATCTCGCTGTCCTTCGACAACGCCGTGGTGAACGCCAAGGTGCTCGACCGGATGAGCGCCTTCTGGCAGAAGATCTTCCTCACCGTCGGCATCGCGATCGCGGTGTTCGGCATGCGGCTGGTGTTCCCGCTGCTGATCGTCGGGATCACCGCCAAGCTGAGCCCCTACGAGGCGTTCGACCTGGCGCTCAACGACTCGCACCGCTACCACCAGCTGATGAACGACGCGTACCCGATGATCGCGGCGTTCGGCGGCATGTTCCTGATGATGCTGTTCCTGGACTTCGTGTTCGAGGAACGCGCCGACAAGTGGCTGCCGTGGCTGGAGCGGCCGCTCGCCCGCATCGGCAAGCTGGACCAGCTGTCGGTCGTCGTCGCGGGCGGCGCGCTGGCGTTCGTGTCGTGGCTGTCGGCCGACGACCCGGGCAACGTCATGATCGCGGGCGTGCTCGGCATGGTGACCTACATCCTGGTCAACGGGCTCGGCGAGCTGTTCTCCGAGGCGAGCGAGGACGACGACGAGGACGACGAGGACGGCGGGGAGGCCGGGGAGGCCGGGGAGAGCGGCGGGCGCTCGGGTCCGAGCTCGCTGGCGCTGGCCACCGGCAAGGCGGGGTTCTTCCTCTTCCTGTACCTGGAGGTGCTGGACGCCTCGTTCAGCTTCGACGGCGTCATCGGCGCGTTCGCGATCAGCACCGACCCGATCGTCATCGCGCTGGGCCTCGGCATCGGCGCCATGTACATCCGGTCGCTGACGGTGTTCCTGGTCCGCAAGGGCACCCTGCACGAGTACATCTACCTGGAGCACGGCGCGCACTGGGCGATCGGGGCCCTCGCGGTGTGCATGCTGGTCAGCATCGGCCACCACGTGCCCGAGTGGATCACCGGCGGGCTCGGCGCCGGCCTGATCATCGCCGCGTTCGCCAGTTCCGTGTTCCGCAACCGGAACGAGGACTCGGACTCCTCGGGCGCGGCGTCGGGCGGAGACAAGCAGCTGCACTCCAGCAACGTCTGACCGGCGAATTCCCCCCACCCCGCGACACACATCGATCACCAAAGGAGCCGACGATGTCGATCTCGCTGCAGAAGGGGCAGAAGGTCTCGCTGGCCAAGCCGGGCGGGGGCACGCTCACCCGGGTCAAGATGGGCCTCGGCTGGGACGCCGTCGCCAAGAAGGGCATGTTCGGCAAGAGCAAGACGCAGTCCATCGACCTGGACGCGTCCTGCCTGCTGTTCGACGCCGGCGGGAACCTCTCCGACCAGGTGTGGTTCCGGCAGCTGCGCAGCAAGGACGGGTCCGTCCAGCACACCGGCGACAACCTGACCGGCGCGGGGGAGGGCGACGACGAGGTCATCAACGTCGACCTGCAGAGCATCCCGGCCAACGTCACCCAGCTCGTGTTCACGGTCAACTCGTTCACCGGCCAGGACTTCTCCCAGATCGCGAACGCGTTCTGCCGGCTGGTGGACGAGAGCACCGGCCAGGAGATCGCGCGCTACGACCTGAGCGGCGCCGGGCAGCACAGCGCGCAGATCATGGCCAAGGTGTCGCGGGACGGCCAGGGCTGGTCGATGACCGCGATCGGCGCGACCGCGACCGGGCGCACGTTCCAGCACCTGCTGCCGGCCGTGTCGACCCACCTGTGATCCGGGACGTCTGACAGGTCGCCCATGCGGCATTTCGACCACATCGACGCCGCGCGTCGCAAGCACCTGTTCTACCGGCATCCGCGCCCGTTCGGACGCCATGACGACCCGGCGGTGCTGGCGGTGGCGCTCGGCGCGACGCTGTACTGCCCCGCCACGCGACCCGGCCTCGCCGCCGACATCGGGCGGGCCGCGCGGCGGGGCGTGATGAGCATGGTCGTGTGCCTGGAGGACGCGATCGGCGACGACGAGGTCGGGACGGGGGAGGCCAACCTCGTCGCGCAGCTGCGGACGCTGCGCGAGCGCGGCGGGGACGTGCCGCTGCTGTTCGTCCGGGTCCGCGACCCCCGGCAGATCGCCGACCTGGTCGCCCGGCTCGGCGACGCCGCCGAGCTGGTCACCGGGTTCGTGCTGCCGAAGTTCACCGCGACGGGCGGTGGAGCGTTCCTGGACGCGCTGGAGGACGCGGCCGCCCGCTCCGGGCGCCGGCTCCTGGCGATGCCGGTGATCGAGAGCCCGGAGGCGGTGTACGCCGAGACGCGCGCGGAGATGCTGTACGACGTGGCGCGGCTGCTCGCCAAGCACCGGTCGCGGATCCTCGCGGTCCGGCTCGGCGCGACCGACATGTCCGCCGCCTACGGGCTGCGCCGTCCGCCCGACCTGACGATCTACGACATCGGACCGGTCGCGGGCGTCATCTGCGACGTGGTCAACATCCTCGGCCGCGCCGACGGCACCGGATACGTCGTGACCGGACCCGTCTGGGAGTACTTCTCGCAGGGGGAGCGGATGTTCAAGCCGCAGCTGCGGCAGTCGCCGTTCGACCGGCAGCGGGCCGCGCCGCTGCGGCAGCGGCTGATCACCTCCGACCTGGACGGGCTGATCCGCGAGGTGCACCTGGACAAGGCGAACGGCCTCACCGGCAAGACCGTGATCCATCCGAGCCATGTGGCGGCCGTGCACGCCCTGTCGGTGGTGACGCACGAGGAGTACTGCGACGCCGCCGACATCCTCGGTGTCACCGGGGGCGGGGCGATGGCCAGTTCGTACGCCAACAAGATGAACGAGGCCAAGCCGCACCGGGCGTGGGCCCAGCGGCTGATGCTGCGCGCCCGGGTGTTCGGGGTGGCCGCGGAAGGCGTCACGTTCGTCGAGCTGCTGGAAGCGGCGGACATCCGGTGACCGGCTCCTGGGTCGCGTCCCGTCTCGGCGTACGCCTCACCGACGGCGCCGGCCCCGGCGGTGCCGGGCTCTCGGCTCTTGTCGGGCTCGCCGTGCGCCGCAACCCGAAGCGGGCGCATCTGCTGGTCTCCGCCGTGCTGGGCAAGCATGTCCCGACCGATCCGCGGCTTGTGTACGGGTCGGGATTGTTGCTGGGCGAGCTTGTGCGCGCGTGCCTGCGAGGGGAGGAGCCATCCCATCCCGGTTCGCTTCTCCTGGACGGTTTGCATGGTGTTCCGGGGGCGGCCTCCGCTCTTCGCGATCTCATGCGCGCACCTCAGGCACCCGTGGACGCGATCGTGCTGGGCTATGCCGAGACCGCCACGGCCTTGGGGCATTCGGTCGCGGACGCTCTGGGCGGCGCCTACTACCTGCACTCCACGAGGCGTCCCGTTGAAGGATTCGTCACCTATGGCGGGTTCGAGGAGGAGCACAGTCACGCCACCAGCCATCTGCTGCTGCCTGGCGACGCGACCGCGTTCGACCGTGATGCCCCGGTGGTTCTGGTGGACGACGAGCTCTCCACCGGCCGGACGGTGCTGAACACCATCGAGGCTCTGCATGCCGTCCGTCCCAGGAGCCATTACGTTCTGGCGGCCCTGGTCGACTTGCGCGACGCTGCCGATCGGGCCCGCATGGACGCGCTCGCCGCCCGGCTGGGTGCCCGCATTGACGCGGTGGCGTTGGCGGGAGGGCATGTCGAGCTTCCGGACGGCATCCTGGAAGCGGGGAAGAAACTCGTCGCCGGAATCCCTTCAGATGTGCCGGAGGACTTCGGCCCACGGTTCGAGGTCTCCCGGGTCGGGCTGGAATGGCCCGCCGGATTGCCGGATGGGGGGCGCCACGGCTTCCTGCCCGAGCACCGGGCGCGGCTGGAGAAGGACTTGGAGCGGATGGGCGACGTTCTCACGGCGGGGCTCGACGGAGCCTCCCGCGTCCTCGTGCTCGGTTTCGAGGAGCTGATGTACGCGCCGCTGCGTCTCGCTGAGGCGCTCGCAGACGCGCTGCCGTACGTCGACGTCCGCTACTCGACGACGACGCGTTCACCCGTCCTGGCCGTGGACGACCCTGGCTATGCGATCCGCACGCGGCTCGACTTCCCATCGCATGACGATCCCTCTGACGGGCCAGGGGAGCGGTACGCCTACAACGTCGCTCCTGGAGCCGGTCAACCCGGGTTCGATCGGATCGTGTTCGTCGTGGACGACGTCGGCGACACCTCGGCCCTCGCTCACGGGCTCTTGGAACGGCTGCGCGCGCTTGCGCCGGTTCTGGTCGCGACCGTCCCCGCCTATGGGAGGTGTGCGTGAAGCCGCTGTACGGGCCGTCCTTTGGCAGCTACCCGGCGGAGGACGTCACGTGGCTGCTCAAGGACCTCTCCCATGTGCGGCTCGAAGCGCCCACAGAGGAGCGTGAGGCGGCGATCCAGTCGGGCCGGGCGCACTACGCCGAGTCGCTTCCGGTCGAGTACCAGCCGGGCCCCGAGTACCGGCGGCTGTTCCACGAGGCGCTGGAGGCGTCCGCCGAACGGCTCGCCTACGCGACCGGGCTGGTCACCGAGATGATCCTCGCCGAGCGCGGACCGGGCACCGTCCTGGTGTCGCTGGCGAGGGCCGGGACGCCGGTCGGGATCCTGATGCGCCGCTGGGCGAGGTTCGTCCACGGCCTCGACCTCCCGCACTACGCGGTCAGCATCGTGCGCGGGCGCGGCATCGACACCGTGGCGCTGCGATATCTCGCCGGGCGCCACGACCCGGCGTCCGTGATGTTCGTGGACGGCTGGACGGGCAAGGGCGCCATCACGCGCGAGCTCACCGCCGCCCTGGCATCGCATCCGTTCCCGCCCGATCTGGCGGTGCTGGCCGATCCGGGGCGGTGCACGTCCCTCTACGGCACGCGGGACGACTTCCTGATCCCCTCCGCCTGCCTCAACTCGACCGTGTCGGGCCTGGTGAGCCGCACGGTCCTGAACGACTCCCTGATCGGGCCCGGCGACTTCCACGGCGCGAAGTTCTATGCCGAACTGGCCCCGGACGACGTGTCGGCCGTTTTCCTCGACACCGTGTGCGCGCGGTTCCCGGACGTGGCCGAGCGCGTGGCGAAGGACCTGCCCGGGTTCCGCGCGGCCGGCCGCGCGCCCGACTGGTCGGGGTGGGAGGCCGTCCGGCGCTGCGCCGAGGCGGAAGGGATCGACGACCTGAACCTCGTCAAGCCCGGGATCGGGGAGACCACGCGGGTGCTGCTGCGGCGGGTCCCATGGAAGGTGCTCGTGCGGGCCGACGCCGGACCCGAGGTGACGCACATCAGGCTGCTCGCCGGCGAACGCGGTGTGCCCGTCCAGGAAGTGGAGCCCGGCAGGTTCCCCTATGCGTGCATGGGGTTGATACACCCGCGGTTCGGCAAGGGGGCCGTCCAGTGACCGTCCTCGTGTGCTGCGATCTGGACCGCACGCTCATCTACTCCGCCGCCGCCTTCGGCCTGGACGGGCCGGACGAGACGATGCCGCGCCTGCTGTGCGTGGAGTTCTACCAGGGCGCGCCGCTCTCCTACCTGACCGAGCCGGCCGCGCGCACGCTGGAAGCCCTCTCGACGGCGGCCACGTTCGTCCCGACGACGACCCGCACACCCGAGCAGTACCGGCGCGTGCATCTGCTGGAGAAGCCGCCCTCGTACGCCATCTGCGCGAACGGCGGCCACCTCCTCGTGGACGGCGAGGACGACCCGGAATGGGCGGCGACCGTCCGGAACCGGGTCTCGGACGGGTGCGCGCCGCTCGCGGACGTCCAGGACCACCTCACCCGTGTCTCCGGCGACTTCGTGCTGAAGCGGCGCACCGCGTCCGGCCTGTTCGCCTACACGGTCGTGGACCGCGCCTCGCTGCCGTCCGGGTGGGTCGAGGACCTCACCGGATGGTGCGCCGAACGCGGCTGGCGGACGTCACTGCAGGGCCGGAAGGTGTACTGCCTGCCCGCCTGCCTGTCCAAGGCCGCCGCCGCAGAGGAGGTCGCCCGCCGCACCGGCGCGTCCACGATGCTCGCCGCCGGCGACTCGCTCCTGGACATCGAGCTCCTCGAAGCCGCCGCCCGGTCGATCCGCCCCGCCCACGGCGAACTGCACGACACCGGCTGGACGTCCCCGGACACCGCCGTCACCGCCGCACGCGGCATCGCCGCCGGCGAGGAGATCGCCCATTGGCTCTTGGAACGCGCGGCCGCACCGTAAATAATCACTAACCAAGGTAGTCGTCGGTTGAGAACCGACGCCGCTCCAGGGGTCGCCGTGGCCGCCATCTGAGGCGACAATCACGGTGAACCCTTCTCTCGCTCAGGAGGAGGTCACCTGGACCACATGAGCTCCCGTCTGACCGGCGACGAGACCGCGCTGTGGAAGGCCGCGGCGCGGGTGCTCGACGCGAACTGGACCGGGACCGCCACCGCCGCGTCGCCAGGCCTCTACCCGCACCAGTGGAGCTGGGACTCGGCCTTCATCAGCATGGGGCTCGCCCGCCACCGCCGCGACCGCGCCGAGGCCGAACTCCTCTCCCTGTTCCGCGGCCAGTGGGCGGACGGGATGCTTCCCCACATCGTGTTCAACACGAGCCTCGACCGGCACGCCTTCTTCCCCGGCCCGGAACTGTGGTGCAGCGAACGGCAGCCGGACGCGCCGCGCGGCGTCCACACCTCCGGCCTCACCCAGCCGCCGCTGCACGCGCTCACGGCCCTCCGCCTGCACGAATGCGCCGCCGACGGCGAGGGCAGCCGGGCCTTCCTCGCCCGCCTGTACCCGATGCTGGCCGCCCAGCACCGCTACCTCGCCCGCTGCCGCGACCTCGGCGCCGGCGGCCTCGTCGCCATCTGCCACCCGTGGGAGTCCGGCCTCGACAACAGCCCCGCCTGGGACCGCCCCCTCGGCGCCCTGCAGCTCCCGCCGTCCTCCTACGCGCCCGGCCTCCGCCCCCACACGCTGCCGAACGGCGAGGACTACGACCGCTACGTGCGGCTCGTCGCGCTCATGCGGGAGGCGGGCTACCGGCCCGGCTACTTCCGCGACACGCACCCCTTCGCCGTCGAGGATCCCCTCGTCAACGCCACATACCTGGCGTCCACCCACGCCCTCGCCGACATCGCCCGGATCGTCGGCGCCGACCCCGTCCCGCACCGCGAACGCGCCGAGCGCGTCCACCAGGCCATGCTCGACCGGCTCTGGGACCCCGAGACCGGCTGCTTCCGCGCCCGCGACCTGCGCGACGACCGGCTGCTCCCCGTCATCACCGTCGGCGCGTTCGGCCCGCTCCTGGACCCCGAACTGCCCGCCCCGATCGTCCGCAGCCTCGTCGACCTGCTGCTGTCCGCCCGGTTCGCCGGCGCCGCCGGCTACCCCGTCCCCACCTGCGACATCCAGGCGCCCGCCTTCGACCGCGGCGGATACTGGCGCGGCCCCACCTGGATCAGCACGAACTGGCTCGTCTGGTACGGCGCCCTCGGCCACGGGCTCCCCGTCGTCGCCGACCTGCTCTACGGCTCCACCATGCGGCTCGTCCGCCAGTCCGGCTTCCGCGAGTTCTTCGACCCGTTCGACGGCACCGGACGCGGCAGCCACGACTACGCCTGGTCGGCCGCCCTCGTCCTCGACCTCCTCGGGGCCCGGCGCGCCCCGCAGGCCGCCTGATCGCCTACCGTTGAGGCCATGCGCCTACTCCGGGGCCCCCTGCCCGCCGCGGTCCGCGGCACGCTCGCGCTGGAACGCGGCGAGCGCGTCCTCGCCGCGGCCCCCACCCGCGGCGGCTCCCACGTCGTCGCCACCGTCACCGCGCTGCACGTCCCGACCCCGTCCGGCGGCTTCGCCCGCGTCCCCTGGGAACGCGTCGACCACGCCACCTGGAAGGACGGCTGGCTGCACGTCAAGGAGACCTCCGGGGGCACCGAGCACCACGTGCGCCTCACCGACCCGGGCTCCGTGCCGGAGACAGTCCGGGAACGCGTCACCGCCACCATCGCCGTCACCCACCAGGCGGTGCTACCCGGCGGCGGAAAGGTCCGCATCGCCGGCCGGCGCCCCGCCGCGGGGGGCGACGTGCGCTGGACGTTCGTCTTCGACGCCGGGCTCGACCCCACCGACCCGGGCCTGCGCGCCCAGGCCGAGCAGGTCCTTGAGGACCTGCGCCGCCAGACCGGCCTCTAACCGGGATACACCGGCGGCTGCTCCTCGTCCGACACCTTGTGCCGCCCCGGCATCTGCTCCGGCACCCGCTCCTTCAACTGCCCGGCCTTGCCGCGCGCCGCCCCGGCGAACTCCTCGCCCTTCGACCGCAGCATCCCCGCGGCCTCCTGCACGTTCGGGTTCTCCGACACCTGCTTCGACAACCGCTTCATCTGCTCGTACCGCTCACGCCCGGCCCGCGTCCCGAAGACGTAGCCGATCGCGGCGCCTGCCATGAACATCATGCGGGTCTTCATGTCCAACTCCCACTGACGGCGGAATCGTGACACCCCCATACCCGCCAGCGCCGCCCCCACCCATAACGGTGCGCGAACAGCCCCGGACATGCGCTAACCTAGACCCGCCGGCAGGGGCCACGACCCCACCGGACGCACGATCCCGCGTAGCTCAATCGGCAGAGCAGCCGGCTGTTAACCGGCAGGTTATTGGTTCGAGTCCAATCGCGGGAGCGAGGCGGCTTCGCCTGCTCAGCGAGCTTCGCTCGCTTTCGCCGGGGCCCGCAGTGTCTACCCGGGGGGCGACCCCCGGACCCCCGATGTGGGGGCTCCGCCCCCACGCCCCCTCCCGGTTGCCGCTCAGGGGCAGGCTCCGCTCCGATCGTGGGCAGGGGCCCTTCGTGCTTCCCGGGGAGGGGAGCCAGTCGCCTACTCATCACGAAAAATGCGTCCATCGCTTCGGCACCTTTGCATGATCATCGGCCGTAGTTGCTTGCGGGGGTGGTCGGAGCGTCAGGCAGGTCAGATGCCGATCGTACAGATCGTGATTTATGCCTTTATCGGTTCCAGGACGGTCGGTGCGTGCGGCGGGGTGGAATTGGGCGGACGACGAACCCTGCCTTCAGGGTGGCTCTGGGGGCCACACGTCTGAGGGCATCGAAGGCCACATGGGGTCATTAACAGCCGTGAGGCGGCATGAGATGCCCATTGGCTGAGCCGCTGGGGCGGCGCGATGTTCCTCGTGGGCTCAACGGCGTGAAGAGGGCCCGGCGATGGGGCCGGGCCCTCGGTGAGGAGCGAGCCGATTCGGGCCTGGTCAGTTCTGGCGGGTGAACCTGCCGGAGAAGCCCCAGCCGAGGCCGATGAGGACCGCGCCCGCGGCGGCGACGACGCCGAGGGCGTCCACGTCGAGGACTGCGAGGAGTGCGATGGCGAGGCCGTACACGATGGTGAGGACGAAGAGGGCCTGCCGGACGGGGCTCTTGTTCATGGTCACGATGATCCTGTGACGTGGAGGGCAGTACTATCCACCGGTCGGTGGACACGGGGGCGGGTGATCGGGGCATGACCGGTGATCCGGGGGTGGCGCGGGCGGAGAACGTCTGGCAGCGCTCGTATCCGTTCTGGGACGCCTACTTCGCGATGGTGCTCGTCGGGACCATCGCCGCGACGGCCGCCGACGAGGTGCCGCCGGGCAGGCGGGCCGCGGCGATCGCGTTGCTCGTCCTGCTGAGCCTGGTGTACGTGGCGATCGGCCGGAAGGCGCTGCGGTCGCAGGAGGTGCCGCGGCCCGGGTGCAGGATCTACGCGGTCGCGCTGATCTGCATGTTCGTCCCCGCGACGCTGATCGCGCCGGTGACGGCGACGGGACTGGCCGCGCTGGCGCCGCAGGTCTACATGATGTACGGGACGGCCCGCGGCTTCGCGCTGATGTCCGTGCTGTTCTCCGGGCCGGTCGGGCTCGCGCTGGCGGCGTCCGGGGCGGGACGGGCGGTGACGGTCGTGATCATCACGGCGGCGCTCGCGTGCAGCGTTCTGCTCGCCGTGTTCATCGGACGGCTCGGCCGGCAGAACCGCGAGCGGATGCGCCTGATCGAGGAGCTGGACCGGACGCGGGACGAGCTGGCCGGCGTCAGCCGGGAGGCGGGCGTGCTCGCCGAGCGCGAGCGGCTGGCCCGCGACATCCACGACACGATCGCGCAGGGGTTCACGTCCATCACGATGCTGCTGCAGGCGGCGGAGGCGGAGGTCGGCCCGAACCGGCATCTGGAGCTCGCCGCCCGGGCGGCGCGGGAGAACCTGGCCGAGACGCGCGGCCTGGTCGCGGCGCTGGCGCCGCCCGCGCTGGACGGCGGTTCGCTCGTGGAGGCGCTGCGGAAGATGGCCCGTGACTTCGACCTTCCCGTCGATCTGGCCGTGGAGGGGGAGCCGCGGCCACTGGACGCGGTGGAGGTCGTCCTGCTGCGGGTGGCGCAGGAGGCGCTCGCGAACGTCCGGAAGCATTCGGGGGCGGGGTCGGTGCGGGTGTCGCTGGTCTACGGCGACCCGGTGCGGCTGACCGTCGCCGACGACGGGTGCGGGTTCGAGCCGGGTGAGGCCGGCCGGGGGTTCGGGCTGCGCGGGATGCGGAGCCGGGTCGAGCAGGCCGGCGGGACGTTCGCGGTCACGGGCGGGGACGGCACGAGGGTCGAGGTGGCGGTGCCGTGCTCCGCGTCATGATCGTCGACGATCATCCGATCGTCCGGGAGGGGCTGCGGGGGATGCTCGCGGCGGAGGCGGACATCGAGGTGGCGGCGGAGGCCGCGTCCGGTGACGAGGCCGTCGCGGTGGTCCCGATCGTCGGTCCCGACGTCATCCTGATGGATCTGCGGATGCCGTCCGGGGACGGGGTGAGCGCGATCGAGCGGCTGCCCGGGCACCGGATCCTCGTGCTGACGACGTTCCACGACGACGCCGGCATCGTCCGGGCGATCGAGGCCGGCGCAGCCGGCTACCTGCTCAAGGACGCCTCGCGGGCCGACCTCGCCGCGGCGGTCAGGGACGTCGCGGCCGGCCGGCGGGTGCTGTCGCCGGAGGTGTCGGCCCGGCTGGCGGCGGCGAGCGAGGCGGCGCCGCCGCCCGTCCTGTCGGCGCGGGAGTCGCAGGTGCTCGCCCTGGTCGCGGAGGGCCTCACCAACGCCGAGATCGGCGGGCGCCTCTACATCGGCCAGGCGACGGTGAAGACGCACCTGCTGCGGATCTTCGGCAAGCTCGGCGTCTCGGACCGGACGGCGGCGGTGATGGCCGCGCTGGAGCACGGCATCCTGCCGGCGCCGTGACTCATTCCTCCGTTGCGGGGCTGCCGCCGGCGACGACCTCGGAGAGCAGGTCCTCCTCGGTGGCGCCGCGCCGCCAGTAGCCGGTGAAGGTGACGGCGCGGCGGTCCAGCCCTCGCTCGTTCACCAGATGCCGGCGCAGCGCCTTGACCACGGCGGACTCGCCCGCGATCCACGCGTAGGCGCCGCCCGGGACCGTGGCCGCGCGGACCGCGTCGACCAGGCCGCCGGGGGAGACCCAGGTGATCTCCGCGTCGGCGCCCGCCGGCAGCTCCTGCCGGTCCTCGGGGTGCGGGACGTCGATCCACACCTGGGCGGGCGTCCCGGCGGGCAGCCAGGCGAGGTTCCCGGCGATGGCCGGCAGCGCGGTCAGGTCGCCCGCGATCACCACCGGGCTCCCGGGCGGCGGCCGGAAGTCGTAGCCGCCGTTGTCGGGGCCGGTCGGGCCGAGGACGGTGACGCGGTCGCCCGCGCTCGCCGCCGCGGCCCAGCGGGCGGCCGGGCCGGACGCGCCGTCGGTGTGCAGCGCGAAGTCGACGTCGAGCTCGCCGGGACGCGTGCCGCGCACGGTGTAGGAGCGCATGATCCCGCGCTCGGCCGGGTCGAGCGCCCGCCAGTCGGCGAACCACGTGTCGCCGTCGCTGTCCTCCGGCATCACGGGGGCGTCCTGGTGCGGGTGCGGGAGGAACAGCTTGAAGCGCTGGTCGCGTCCGCCGGTGCCGAAACCGGCCGCGCCGCCGAAGGTGATCCGGACCATGGACGGGCCGAGCCGCTCGGACCGCAGGACGTGCAGGTCGAAGAACGCGTACGGATGGGCCGGGGTCGTCATCGCGCTTCCTTTCAGCCGGTCTTCCCGGCGGACCGGAGGGACGTGGCGAGGGCTTCGATGATCGGCGCGCAGCCCTCGTAGGAGAAGCGGGGCTCGGGCTGCCACGCGATGACCTGCCCCGCCTTCACCGCGGGCAGGTCCTTCCAGGACGGCTTGGAGCCGAGGTCCTTCGGCTGGAGCGCCTGGGTCCGGGAGTCGAGCATGATGACGTCGGCCTTGTACTTGCCGGCGTTCTCCCAGCTCAGCTCCTCGAAGTAGCCGTCCTTGCCCGGCTTCTCCGGGACGATCAGGTCGACTCCCAGTTCCTTGAAGTAGATGAGGTCGGTGTTCTTGCCCGGGCTTGAGGCGTAGAAGAGGTCGGGGCTCGCGGACGCCGCCAGCACCTTCAGCCCGCGCTTGGCCTCGGCCGCCGCGCGCAGCGTCTCGGACGCCTTCTCGAACCGGGCCTTGGCGGCGGTGACCTTCGCGGACTTCAGGTCGGCGCCTAGTGCGGCGGCGAGCGCGGCGGTCCGCTCGATCGGCCTCGGCAGGGACACGGCTCCGGTGGAGATCGCGACGCTCGGTGCCAGCGCGAAGATCTTGTCCTTGCTCTCGGCCGGGACGTAGAACAGGTCGGGCGGTACGAACATGTTGTCGACGAGGAGCTCGGGGCGGAGCGCCGCGTACTTCTCGATGTTGAACTCGCCGTAGGCGTTGCCGATGATCTCCAGCCGGCCGACGGGCAGGTTCCCGGCCTGCGGGTCGGGCCTGCCGTCCTTGAGCTTCGTCGGGCCGTACACGCCGACGAGCTGCCGGTCGACGCCGAAGTCGTAGAGGGCGGCCGCGGCGCCGACGTAGGCGACGACCCGCGTCGGGCGCGCCTTGAGGCCGACCTTCGTGCCGCGGTCGTCGGTGAACTCCCACGCGCCGCTGCCGGGCGAGGCCGTTCCGCCTCCGCCGTCCCCGCACGCGCTGATGAACGCGCCGAGGGCGACGGCGCCGCTCGCGCCCAGGAAACCGCGGCGGGTGAGGTGCCGAGCACCGATGTTCGACATTACGGACGTTCTCCCAAATCAACTACTGCGGCCGGATGGTGGCCGATGCGAGCTTAGGTTAACCTAACCTAAGATCTTGTCCAGAGTGGGACCCGTCACGGCGGTCCCCGGCACGTCCCCCCGGAGCCCACCAGGTGTTGTCGACGAAGTCGCCGCCGCTGACGCCACCCGCCGAGCGGCCGTCCGCCGGACGGGTGCGGGGCGCGCCGTGGGCGGCCGGGCTCATCGCCGCGGTGCTGCTCCTGCTCGCAACGGTCGTGCTGAGCCTCGCGGTCGGCGCGAAGCCGCTGTCGATCGCGCAGGTGTGGGACGGGCTGCTCCACACCGACTCGGCCGCCTACACGGTCGTCCATGACATGCGCGTCCCGCGCACGCTGCTCGGCCTCCTCGCCGGGACGGCCCTCGGGCTCGCCGGCGCCGTGATGCAGGCGCTGACCCGCAACCCGCTCGCCGATCCCGGGCTCCTCGGCATCAACGCGGGGGCGTCCGCGGCCGTCGTGTCGGCGATCTCGTTCCTCGGCGTCACCTCGTTCACCGGCTTCGTCTGGTTCGCGTTCGCGGGCGCCGGAGCGGTCGCGGTGCTGCTCTACGCGGTCGGCGGCGGGCGCGGCGCGACCCCGGCCCGGCTCGCGCTCGCCGGGTCGGCGCTGAACGCGGCGCTGTTCTCCTATGTGAACGCGGTCCAGCTCCTCGACACCGCGTCGCTGGACCGTATGCGCTTCTGGACGGTCGGCTCCCTCGCCTCCGCGCAGGGGTACACCGTCGTCCGGGTCGCGCCGTTCGTCCTGGTGGGGCTCGTCACGGCACTGCTGCTGGCCCGTCCGCTGAACGCGATGGCCATGGGCGAGGAGGCGGCCCGCGCGCTCGGCGCGTCCCCCGGCCGGGCCCGGGTCGCCGCGATCGTCACGGTCACCCTGCTGTGCGGGGCGGCGACGGCGGCGTGCGGGCCGATCATCTTCGTCGGGCTGATGGTGCCCCACTTCGTCCGTGCGCTGACCGGCCCCGACCTGCGGCGGCTGATCCCGTACTGCGCGCTCCTCTCGCCGGCCCTCATGCTCGCGGCGGACGTCCTCGGCCGGGTCGTCGTCCGGCCGTCCGAGCTCCAGGTCGGCATCGTGATGGTCGTCGCGGGCGGCCCGGTGTTCCTCTACTTCGTCCGGCGCCCGCGGAAGGCCGCCGCATGAGCAGGACGCCGCATTTCGCCGTCATCCGCGCGCCCGGCGGGCCGTCGTTCCGCTTCCGCCCGCGCGCTCTCGCCGTCGCGGCGGTCTGCCTCGGCATCGCGCTGGGGACGAGCGTGCTCCTCATCGGCAGCGGCGACTTCCCGATGAGCCCCGCCGACGTCGTCCGGACCCTGTTCGGGCACGGCTCGCCCGCCGACTCCCTCATCGTGAACCAGATCCGGCTGCCGCGGGTGGCGGCCGCGCTCGCGGTCGGCGCCGCCCTCGGCCTGGCCGGGGCGATCTTCCAGTCGCTCGTCCGGAACCCGCTCGGCAGCCCCGACATCCTGGGGTTCGGCCAGGGCGCCGCCACCGGGGTCCTCGCCGTGATCGTGCTGACGGGCGCGGGCAGCGTCGCGGTCGCGGCCGGCGCGGCGGGCGGCGGCCTCGCGACCGGGCTGGTCGTGTACGCGGTCGCCGGACGGCACGGCGCGCACGGGCAGCGGCTGATCCTCGTCGGCATCGGCGTCGCCGCGATCCTCACCGGCGTGAACGGCTACCTGCTCACCCAGGCGAAGATCACCGACGCGGCGCGCGCCGTCCTGTGGCTGACCGGCAGCCTGGACGGCCGCGACTGGGCGGACGCCGCGCCCGTCATCGCGGTGCTCGGCGTGCTCGGCCCGCTCGTCCTCGCCGGCTGCGGCCGGGCGCTGCGGATGCTGGAGATGGGCGACGACGCTGCGCACGGCCTCGGCGTCCCCATCGAGCGGGTCCGGCTGCTCCTGCTCACCGCGGCCGTGCTGCTCACCTCGCTCGCCGCGGCGGCGGCCGGTCCGGTCGCGTTCGTCGCGCTGACCGCGCCGCAGCTCGCCCGCCGGCTCACCCGCACGGCCGGGCCGAACCTGCTGCCCGCGGCGTGCGTGGGCGCGGCGCTGCTGGTGGCCGCCGACTGGGTCGCCCAGCGCGCGTTCCCCGGGCACCAGCTCCCGGTCGGCGTGGTGACCGGGCTGCTCGGCGGCGGATACCTGGTCTGGCTCCTCGTGACCGAACGCAAGACGGGACGGATCTGAATTGAAGGACGGAAACGCGCGCCTCGCCGGAACCGGGCTGACGCTCGCCTACGACAAGCGCACCATCACCGAGAACCTTGACGTGGCCGTCCCGGAGGGCTCCTTCACGGTGATCGTGGGCCCGAACGCGTGCGGCAAGTCGACGCTGCTGCGGGCGCTGGCCCGGATCCTCAAGCCGTCCGCGGGGACCGTCGTCCTGGACGGCCGGCCGATCGCCGGCTGGCCCGCCAAGAAGCTGGCGCGGACGCTCGGCCTGCTGCCGCAGTCGTCCATCGCGCCGGAGGGCATCACGGTCGCCGACCTGGTCTCGCGCGGCCGGTACCCGCACCAGAGCCTGCTGCGGCAGTGGTCGAAGGAGGACGAGCGGGTCGTCGCCGAGTCGATGGCCGCGACCGGTGTCCAGGATCTCGCCGACCGGCACGTGGACGAGCTCTCGGGCGGACAGCGGCAGCGCGTCTGGATCGCGATGGCGCTCGCCCAGCAGACGCCGCTGCTGCTCCTGGACGAGCCGACGACCTATCTCGACATCGCCCACCAGATCGAGGTGCTCGACCTGTGCGCGCGGCTGCACGAGGAGGGCCGCACGGTCGTCGCCGTCCTGCACGACCTCAACCACGCCGCCCGGTACGCCACGCACATGATCGCGATGCGGGACGGCCGGATCGTCGCCGAGGGCGAACCGGCCGCGGTCGTCACGTCCGAGCTGGTCGAGCAGGTCTTCCGGCTGCCTTGCCGGGTGATCGACTGCCCGGAGACCGGCAATCCGCTGGTCGTTCCGGCCGCCCGCGCCCGCACGCCCGCGCCGCACTGACCACACCGGGAATCGTTGTAGGCTTCAAATGATTGTAGGGCTACAACGATTGGAGGCGGTGTGCCCGAACTCAGCCCCCGGCGCCGGCTTCTGGTGCTGGCCATCTGCTCGTTGAGCCTGCTCATCGTCAGCCTCGACAACACGATCCTCAACGTCGCCCTGCCGTCGCTGCAGCACGACTTCCGCAGCTCGCTCTCCGGGCTCCAGTGGACGATCGACGCGTACCTGATCGTCCTCGCGTCGCTGCTGATCCTCTCCGGCTCGACCGCCGACCGGATCGGCCGCCGCCGCGTGTTCCAGACCGGCCTCGCGCTGTTCGTCGCCGGATCGGTGCTGTGCAGCCTCGCGCCGTCCCTCGGCTGGCTCGTCGGCGCCCGCGTCGTGCAGGCGGTCGGCGGCTCCATGCTCAACCCGGTCGCCATGTCGATCATCACCAACGTGTTCACCGAGCCGCGCGAGCGGGCCCGCGCCATCGGCGTCTGGAGCGCCGTCGTCGGCCTCAGCATGGCGATGGGACCGCTCGTCGGCGGGCTGCTGGTCGACTCCGTGGGCTGGCGCTCGATCTTCTGGCTGAACGTGCCGATCGGGCTGGCCGCGCTCGCGCTGACCGCGCTGTTCGTCCCCGAGTCGCGGGCCCCGCGGCCGCGCCGGCTCGACCCGGCCGGACAGGCGTTCATGATCGTGCTGCTCGGTTCGCTGACCTACGCGATCATCGAGGCGCCCGGGCGCGGCCTGCGCGACCCCGCCGTCCTCGGCGCCGCGATCCTGGCCGTGGCGTCGCTCGCCGGGTTCGTCCTGCACGCCCTGCGCACCCCCGAACCACTGATCGACCTGCGCTTCTTCCGCAGCGTCCCGTTCTCCGGCGCGACCGTCATCGCCGTCAGCGGGCTCGCGGCGCTCGGCGGGTTCCTGTTCCTCAACACGCTCTACCTGCAGAACGTGCGCGGGATGTCCGCGCTGCAGGCGGGGCTGTACCTGCTGCCGATGGCCGCGATGACCGCCGCGGCCGCCCCGCTGTCGGGACGGCTCGTCGGCGGCTGCGGCCCGCGGCTCCCGCTCCAGATCGCCGGCGGGGCGATGCTCGCCAGCGCCCTGCTGTTCGCCGCGTTCGACGCCGAGACCCGCGACCTCACGCTGGTCGCGGCGTACGTGCTGTTCGGCGCCGGGTTCGGCATGGTCAACTCGCCGATCACGAACACCGCCGTGTCCGGGATGCCGCGCGCCCAGGCGGGCGTCGCGGCCGCCGTCGCCTCCACCAGCCGGCAGGTCGGGCAGGCGCTCGGCGTCGCGGTGATCGGCGCCGTGCTCGCCGCGGGGACGTCCGGCTCGTACGCCGCGTCGACCTTCGTGTCGGCCGCGCGCCCGGCATACTGGATCCTCGCCGGGTGCGCCGCCACCGTCCTGGTGCTCGGCACGGTCACCACGGGCCGGCGCGCCGCCCGCAGCGCCGCACGCACCTCCGCCCTGTTCGAGGCGGGTGACGCGGCACCGGACGCACGCCAGGAGACGGGAGCGAGTGCCCGATGACCGAGCCCGCCGACGCCGCCGCCCGGGCGTGGCACAACCTGCGGATCCTGCTGCACGAGCGGGGCGACCGGCGCCGCGAGGCGTCCGAGGCGCTCGGCATGAGCTTCTTCCGGGTCAAGGCGCTGCGCCGCATCGCCGCGGCGACCGGGCCGCTGACGCTGCGCGACCTCGCCGAGGCGCTGGTCACCGACCGCCCCTACGCCACGATCGTGGTGGACGACCTGGTCGGGCGCGGCCTGGCCGAGCGGACCCCGAACCCCGCCGACCGCCGCTCCAAGATCGTGACCGTGACGGCGGCCGGACGCGCCGCGGCGGCGGAGGCCGAGCGCATCCTCGACACCCCGCCGCCGGAGCTGTACGACCTCCCGCCCGAGGACCTGGCCGTCCTCGACCGCGTCGCCGCCCGTCTCGTCGCGACCCCTCAGGAGACCTAGCCGCCCGCCTGGCCGGTCGAATCGGGCGGGTGTTCGGCCTTCCATGGGTTCGCGTGCGTATGTCCCGGCATGAGGGAGACGGCACGGAACTGTTCGCGGTGGCGGCTCGCCGCGCTCGCCGGCGCGGCCGCGCTGGTGGCCGCCCTGGCGGGCGCCTGCGGCTTCGAGGTCGCCCCGGCGGCGCCCGGCGCGCAGGGCACGCGGGTCGCGACCCCCGCACCCGCCTCGCAGGAGTCGCCCCCGGGGAAGGTCGACGAGAACGAGTTCCAGGAGGACGTCCGCACCGCGGAGACCATCACCGACGACTACTGGCGGCGGCACTGGGAGCGGTTGTTCACCGGCTCGTACAGCTCACCGCGCGTCGTCGGCCTCTACAACGGCCGCGACCCGGGCTCGACGCCGACCTGCGACGGCGAGCCCCTCGAACGCGACAACGCCGCCTACTGCCCGGCCGGCGACTTCGTCGCCTGGGACGCCCACCTCATGCGATCCGGCTACGCCCGCGGCGACGCCTGGGTCTATCTGGTGATCGCGCACGAGTGGGGCCATGCCGTGCAGAACCGGCTCCGCCGCGGCCTCGTGTCGCCCGCCGCCGAACTCCAGGCCGACTGCCTGGCCGGGGCCGTCCTCTACGGCTCGTCCGACGACGGCACGCTGAAGTTCGAGGACGGCGACGAGCAGGAGCTGGTGGACGCCTTCCAGGTCATCGGCGACAAGGCGCCGTGGACGAAGCCCGGCGACCACGGCTCGTCCGTCCAGCGGCTCCGCAGCTTCTCCCGCGGCGGCGAGAACGGCGTGCGGGCCTGCTTCACCTGACGGCGGGGCTCACGACCGGCGGAGGTGCCGCTCCACGGACTCGACCTTGGCGTCGAGCGCGCCCGTCACGCCGGGCCGGATGTCGGCCTTGACGACCAGGCTCACCCTGGGCGCCCGCGCCGCCACGGCGTCGGTGGCGGCCTTCACCACGGCCATCACCTCGTCCCATTCGCCCTCGATCGTGGTGAACATGGCGTCGGTCCGGTTGGGCAGGCCGCTGGCCCGCACCACCCGGACCGCCTCGGCGACGAGTTCGCCGACCTCCTCGCCCGCGCCGAGCGGGGTCACCGAGAACGCGACGAGCATCGCGCACCTCCCGAAATCTAGGGCTGGACGACCTGCCGTACCACGATCTCATCCAGCCGGCGCTCGACGATCACCCCCACCGGCCAGTCGCGCACGAGGCAGCGCAGCAGCGCCGCCTCGTGCTCGGCGAACGACGCGTCGCACCCCTGCTGCTCAAGGCTGGAACGGATCGCCAGCACGTAGTCCTCGTCGGTGAAGCCCGGTATCTCCCGGACCATCGCGGTGGTCGTGGCGCGGTGCGAGTTCAGCCCGGCGAAGGAGCGGCCGCAGCCGCAGCCGCCGTCCGGGTCGTCCCGGTCGCTGGCGCACACCATCCCGATGTGGACGAGCTCGCCCTCGACGCACCAGTCGAAGTCGTTGTCGCGGAATCCCTGGCTGGAGTTGGTGGCGGTGAGCAGTTTCAAGGCCATACCCCCTCGGCACGTGGACGCGACTCCACCGTACGACGAGGGTCTGACGTAACGTCTGGACCATGAGCGAAGACAATGACGTCCTGCTTCATCGTGACGGCCCGTTCACCACGATCACCATGAACCGGCCCCGTCGCCGCAACGCCCTGAGCCGCACCTTCCTCCTTGAGCTCACGGATGCGTTCCGCGAGGCCGGGTCCACCGACGCCCGCGGCGTGATCCTCGCCGCGAACGGCCCGGTCTTCTCCGCCGGGCACGACTTCGCCGACATGGCGGGGGCGTCCCACGCCGACGTCCGGGACCTCCTGATGGTCTGCACCGAGCTGATGCGGACCATGCAGTCCATCCCGCAGGTGGTGGTCGCCCGCGTGCACGGCCTGGCCACCGCCGCGGGCTGCCAGCTGGTGGCGAGCTGCGACCTGGCCGTGGCCGCCGAGAGCGCCGGGTTCGCCGCGCCCGGCGGCAAGGGCGGCTGGTTCTGCCACACGCCCCTGGTCGCCATCTCGCACAACGTCGGCCGCAAGCGCGCCGCCGAGATGGCGCTCACAGGCGAGATCTTCGACGCGAGCACGGCCGCCGAGTGGGGCTTGATCAACTACGCGGTCCCCGACGACGAGCTCGACAAGGCGACGCAGGACCTGCTCCAGCGCGCGACCCAGGGCAGCCCGCGCAGCAAGGCCCTTGGCAAGCAGGCCATGTACGCCCAGTTCGACCGCCCCGAACAGGACGCCTACACCTACGCGATCGAGGTGATGGCCGCCTCAAGCCAGACCCCGGAAGCCCAGGAGGGCATGACCGCCTTCCTGGAAAAGCGCCACCCCACTTGGCCCGCCTGAAGAGGCCCTGCCTCGGCAGGGGAGGCAGGGCCTCGGGGGTCTTGGTCAGCCGCGGAAGGCGGGGGTTCCCGTCAGGGCCTGGCCCAGCACGAGGGTGTGCATTTCGGAGGTCCCCTCGTAGGTGAGGACGGACTCGAGGTTGGCCATGTGGCGGATCACGGGGTATTCGAGGGAGATGCCGTTCGCGCCGAGGATGGTGCGGGCGGTGCGGCAGACGTCCAGCGCCTCCCGGACGTTGTTGAGCTTGCCGAAGCTGACCTGGTCGGGCCGGAGCCGGTGCTCGTCCTTGAGGCGGCCGAGGTGCAGGGCCACCAGCAGCGCCTTGTGCACCTCCAGTGCCATGTCGGCGAGCTTGGCCTGGGTCAGCTGGAACGCCGCGATCGGCCGGCCGAACTGCTCCCGGGACTTGGCGTAGTCCAGCGCCGTCTCCAGCGCTGAGCGGGCCGCTCCCGTGGCGCCCCAGACGATCCCGTACCTGGCCTCGTTCAGGCAGCTCAAGGGCGCGCGCAGGCCGGTGCCTTCGGGGAGGGCTGCGGAGGCGGGCAGGCGGACGTCGTCGAGGATCAGCTCACTGGTGACCGAGGCGCGCAGCGAGAGCTTGCGGTGCATCAGCGGCGCGGCGAACCCGGGGGTCTCGGTCGGGACGACGAATCCCTGGACGCCCTGCTCCGTCCGCGCCCATACGACGGCCACGTCGGCGATCGACCCGTTGGTGATCCACATCTTGCGGCCGTTCAGCACCCAGTCGCCGCCGTCGCGGCGGGCGGTGGTGCGCATCGAGCCCGGGTCGGATCCGGCGTCGGGCTCGGTGAGGCCGAAGCAGCCGATCGCCTCGCCGGCGGCCATCCGGGGCAGCCACCGGCTCTTGTGCTCCTCCGACCCGAAACGCCGGATCGCGAACATCGCCAGCGAGCCCTGCACTGACACCAGCGAGCGGATGCCCGAGTCACACGCCTCCAGTTCGAGGCAGGCCAGGCCGTAGGCGACCGCGCTCGTCCCGGCGCAGCCGTAGCCTTCCAGGTGCATGCCGAGCAGGCCCAGCTTGCCCATCTCGCGGGCCAGCTCGCGGGCGGCGGGCAGTTCGCCGCGCTCGAACCAGTCCGCGATGTGCGGGGTGATGCGGTCCGCGCAGAAGCCGCGCACCGTGTCGCGGACGGCGAGTTCCTCGTCGCTCAGCAACGTGTCGATGTCCAGCGGGTCGGACGGGTTGAACGGTGTGGTCACTGGCGGGCCCTCCTGGGTCATCGTTTCTCCTCGGACGTGGTCGGGCTGTCGGGGAAGGGGCCCGGCGACCGCAGCCACGCGCGGATCAGGTCGCCGTGCTCGTTCAGGTCGGGGGGCGGGACGGGCGGCCCGGCGGTCGCCCCGGAGAACGTGATGGGCGAGCGCACCTGCGGCGGGTGCCCGTCGCCGAGGTCGAGCAGGGGGGCGAGGCCCAGCTCGACGGCGCGTTCGACGGCGGCGGGGATGTCGTTGACCCGCGCGCAGGCGATCCCCGCGGCGGCCAGCTCCGGTTCCCATTCGCGGACGCCGCGGGCCGCCAGCGCGTCCTCCAGCCGTTCGGCCAGCTCCGCGCGGTGCGCGACGCGGTCGGCGTTGGCGGCGAACCGCGGATCGCCGGCGAGGCCGGGCAGGCCGAGCACCTCGGCGAACCGGCGGAACTGCGCGTCTGTGCCCACGGCCACCGCGAGCAGCCCGTCCGCGCAGCGCAGCGTCTCGTACGGCGCGATGCTCGGGTGCCGGTTGCCCATCCGGACGGGCGCCTCACCGGTCGTCAGGAACGCCGACACCTGGTTGGCCAGGCCGCCGAGCAGGCTGGTCAGCAGGCTCACCTCGACGTGCCCGCCCTCGCCGGTCAGCTCGCGGCCGCGCAGCGCGGCGAGGATCCCGATCAGGGCGTCCTTGCCGGTCAGCACGTCGACCAGGGCGACGCCGACCTTCATGGGGTCGCCGTCGGCCGCGCCGGTGATGCTCATCAGGCCGCCCGCGGCCTGCGCGACGAAGTCGTACCCGGGCAGGTCCGCGCCCGCCGCGCTGCCGAAGCCGGAGATGGACGCGTACACCAGGCGGGGGTTGAGCTTGCGGGCGCCGTCGTAGTCCAGCCCGTGCCGGGCGAGCACGCCGGGCCGGAAGTTCTCGACCAGCACGTCGGCGCGGCGCACCAGCTCCGCGGCGACCTCGCGGTCGGCGGGGTCGGCCAGGTCGAGCGCGATGCTGTGCTTGCCGCGGTTGAGGCATTCGAAGTAGGAGCTGGAACGTGCGGTCCACGGCGGTCCCCAGCCGCGCGTGTCGTCCCCCTCGCCCGGCCGCTCCACCTTGATCACGGTAGCGCCGAGGTCGGCCATCGTCATGGTGGTGAGCGGGCCCGCGAGGACCCTGCTGAAATCGGCGACCAGCAGTCCCGCCAGCGGGCCGTCCCCGGTCGGCTGATCGCGCACACGCGCGTGTTCGGCCGGATGCTCGCGCTGGTGCTCACTCACGGCCGGTCTCCGTCCTCCTGGCGGTTGTGCCGGGGGTCGGCGGCGCGCTCGGCGACGAGCCCGGGGAGGAGCCGGGTACCTGGATGCGGCTCAGGGCCGTGCGCGGATCTCTGCTGGCGGAGACCGCAGTCATTGGCGGCTCACTTTCGTGGATCGGCATGGAGGGGTGGACGGGACGGCCTGGGCGAGGTGGCCGCGGGTCAGTCGCGCCAGCGCGGGGACGTGGTGCGGGGCGGGATCAGTGCGGCGGGAAGGCGCAGCAGCGCGGGGCGGCCGCGGGCCGCGGACTCCCGCAGCGCCGCGGGCAGTTCGCCGGGCCCGGCCACGTCGCGGGCGTCGATGCCGAAGCTCCCGGCCAGGGCGACGAAGTCGGGGGTCGCCAGGTGGACCCCCTGCTCCGGATGCCCGAAGCGCTCCTGGTCGTAGCGGAGCATCCCGTAGCAGGCGTCGTCCACGACCAGGACGGTCACCGGCAGGCGTTCCTGCGCGAGCGTCGCCAGCTCGCCGACCGCGAACATCAGGCCGCCGTCCCCGCAGACGGCCAGGGTCGGCGTGCGGGACACCGCCGCCGGCCCGATGGCGGCGGGGAGGGCGTAGCCGAGCGTGCCCCAGCCGACCGGGTACTGCAGGCGGCGCGGCCGTCCCATCGAGGCGTACCCGCCGATCCAGTAACCGGCGACCGCCATGTCCGCCACGATCGCACCCTCGGCGGGCCAGGCGTCCTCGACCGCCTCGACCAGGTCGAGCGGCCCGTCGCCGTCCTCGGCGCGCAGCCTGGCCCGGACCTTCGCGCGCAGCGCGGCCGGGTCGGCCCAGCCCTCCGGCCGCGCGGCGACGCCCTCGCGGCGGTCCGCGCCGGACAGCTCGCGCAGCGCCGCCAGCGCGTCCGCCCGGACGGCGACGTCCGGCGGGTAGTTCTTGGCCAGGTCAACCGGGTCGCAGTTGACCGACACCAGCCGGGGCGGGCGCGGCATCGTCCAGTTGCGGGTGTTCATCCCGTCGAAGTCGGTGCCCACGGCCACCATCAGGTCGGCGTCGGCGATCAGCGCCGCGACCTCGGGCTCGTGCGGCGGTGCGGCCACCAGGTACGGGTGGCCGTCCGGGAGCACGCCGCGCGCGGCGAACGTGGCGACCACTGGGGCCTTGAGGCGGCGGGCCAGCGCGTCCAGCTCGGCTCCGGCGCCGGCCTGCACGACGCCGCCGCCCGCCCACAGCACGACCCGTCCGGCGCGGTCGATCTCGGCCACGGCGGCGGCGAGCGCGGCGGGGTCGGTCGCGGTGCGCGCCGGGCCGGCGGGCGGGACGGGGACGCCCGGGCTTGCGAGCACGTCGGTGGGAACGTCCAGGTAGACCGGGCCCTGCGGCCAGGTGAGCGCGGTGGTGAGCGCCTCGGAGACCGCTTCGGCGACCTCGGCGGCGGTGCGCGGCCGGTAGACGGCCTTGGCGAGCGGCTCGAACAGCCCCGCCTGGTCCGCGCTCTCGTGCAGGACGCCGCGGACGACGCCCGGGCGCCGCAGCGTCGTGGCGATCTCGCTGGCGACCAGCATGACCGGGCTGTGCGAGGCGGCCGCCTCGCCGAACGCGGCGACCGCGTTGGCGGCGCCCGGGCCGGTCGTCGTCAGGGCCGCGCCCGGCGAGCCGGTCGCGCGCGCGGCGCCGTCGGCGGCGTACACGGTGGTCTGCTCGTGTCTGACCCCGACGATGTCCGGCCGTCCCGGGGCCTGCTCCTGCCAGAACGCGAGGTTGTGGACGCCCGGAAGGCCGAACACGCGCTCGGTCCCGGCCGACGCCAGCGCGTCCAGAATGCTTCCCGCGACGGTCATCCGCTTCACCTGAGCCACTCCCATCCCCGCCCCCGGCGGTCTCGAAAGCAGCCGAGAAGGGTCTTGCGCAGAAAATTGGATCCACTATACATTCGCCTGACCGTCCTAGCCCGCCATCCCGTTCGACGACAAGAGTTCCGAACCAATGAAACGGATGGCGGTGCACAGCTCCGCCACCGAAACGACAGGGCCCGCTCCCTGAGGAGGCCACGCCATGACCCACTCGCCCCGACGCCCCACGGACCCGGCCGAGCATGTGCACCGTTCCGGCGAGCGCACCCCGCGGTCCGGCACGTCCCGGTCCGCAGAACGCCGCATCCGCCTCCTCGGCGTTCCGGCCGCGGCGCTCGCGGTCGCCCTGGCGGCGGCCGCCTGCAGCAGCGGGCAGCCGGGCACGACCGGCGACGGCAAGGGCAAGGCGGACGCCGCGGGTGCGGCGAAGTTCGACGCGTTCGACAAGGTGGCCCCGGACCCGGCCGCCGCCGGCAAGCTGCCGGCGCGGGTGAAGTCCGCCGGGAAGCTCGTCGTGGTGATGAACGTGTCGAGCCCGCCGACCAAGTTCTACGCGTCCGACAACAAGACGATCATCGGGCTCAACGCCGACCTCGCCCGCGCGCTGGGGCGCGTCCTCGGCGTCCAGACGCAGATCCAGGACGTCCAGCTCGACGGCATCATCCCCGGTCTCGGTGCCAAGCGGTACGACATGGCGATCTCCAGCATGTCGGCCACGCCGGAACGGCTGAGGGTTCTGGACATGGTGGACTACGGCGCGTGGGGCACCTCGCTGGCGGTGGCCAAGGGCAACCCGGAGAAGCTGTCGGCGGACACCCTGTGCGGGCACAAGATCGCCGTGCAGCAGGGCTCGATCCAGGAGGCGGTGCGGCTGCCCGGCTTCTCCAAGGCGTGCCAGGCGGCGGGCAAGCCCGCGGTGCAGCCCGTCGTCCTGCCGAGCCAGACGGACGCGCTCGTGCAGCTCGGCAGCGGCCGGGCCGACGGCGTCCTCGCCGACACCCCGGTGCTCGCGTACGCGGCGGTCCAGACGCCCGGCAAGTTCCAGCTCGTCACCGAGATGAACCGCAGCGCGGTCGCCGTCGGCCTGCCTAAGGGCTCCGACCTCACCCCGGCCGTGCAGGCGGGCCTCACCGCCCTGACGAAGTCCGGCACGTCCCAGCAGATCTTCGCCAAGTGGGGGCTGAAGTCGGCCATGATCGACCGCCCGAACCTGGAGAAGTCCGCGTCCTGACCCCCGCATCCGTCTGGAGACCATCACGATGCAGACCCTTTCCTCCCTCCTCGCCGGCAAGCCCGCGGGGCCGGGCGCCCGCACCTACGCCTCGGTCAACCCGGCCGACCTCGACGACGTGGTGGCGACCGTGGAGCTGGCGGGCCCGGAGACGTTCGCCGAGGCCTGCCGCCAGGCCCGGGAGGCGAGCCGCCGCTGGGCCGCCACCCCGGCGCCGGTGCGCGGCCAGGTGATCGCCAACATCGGACGGCTCGTCGGCGCCAACAAGCGGGCGCTGGCCGCCCTGCTGACCCGGGAGATCGGCAAGCCGGCGGGGGAGGCGCTCGGCGAGATCCAGGAGATCATCGACACCTGCGACTTCTTCCTCGGCGAGGGCCGCAGGCTGTACGGGCAGACCGTGCCGAGCGAGATGCCGGACAAGGAGCTCTACACCTACCGCAAGCCGCTCGGCGTGGCCGCCGTCATCACCGCCGCGAACTTCCCGGCGGCGGTGCCGTCCTGGTACATCGTCCCCGCGCTGCTGTGCGGGAACACGGTGGTGTGGAAACCTGCCGAGCCCGCCGCGGCCGTGGCGGACGCGCTCGCCCAGATCTTCGCGCACGCCGGGGTGCCCGCCGGTGTCGTCCAGCTCGTCCACGCCGACGGGCCCGCCACGTTCGAGGGGCTGTCGCGGGCACTGGAGCAGGGCCTGGTCGACAAGGTCGGGTTCACCGGCTCCACCGAGGTCGGAAGGCGGATCAGCGCGCTGTGCGGCGAGCACCTGCAGTCGCCCTGCCTGGAACTCGGCGGCAAGAACCCCATGGTGGTGGAGCCCGACGCCGACCTCGACCTGGCCGTGCGGGGCGCGGTCTTCTCCGGCTTCGCCACGGCGGGGCAGCGCTGCACCTCCCTCGGGACGGTCTGGGTCCACGACTCGCTGCACGACGAGTTCCTTTGCCGCTTCGCCGACGCCGTCTCGGCCCTGCCCATCGGGGAGCCGAACGCCGAGGTGTTCTACGGCCCGCTCATCGAGCCGCGCTACCTGCCGCGTTTCGAGTCCTACCTCGGGCTCGTGGAGCGGCACCACAAGCTGCACGGCTCCACCGGCACCGGACGCATCACCGCGGACAACCCGCGCGCCGGGTTCACCGGCGACCCGGCCGCCGGCCTGTACTGCCACCCGGCGGTCGTGTCGGGCATCCGGCCGGGCGACGCCCTCTACAGCACCGAGACGTTCGGCCCGCTGGTCGGGCTCGGCCGGTACGGCTCGCTCGACGAGGCGATCGAGTTGGCGAACGGGCACGGCTACGGGCTGTCGGCGGCGATCTACACGCGCGACGTCGCGGCGGCGCACCGGTTCCGGCGGGGCTGCCGGGCCGGGATGATCAGTGTCAACAACTCCACCGTCGGCGCCGAGGCGCACCTGCCGTTCGGCGGGAACGGCCTGTCGGGCAACGGCAGCCGCCAGTCGGGCCAGTGGGTCATCGACCAGTTCACCAGCTGGCAGTCGGTCAACTGGGACTACTCCGGGGTCCTCCAGCGCGCCCAGATGGACGTGGCGGAGGTGACCGTGGACCTCGGCTTCACCCTCCCCGAGGCCGGCCGCCCCACGCCCGCCGGGAACGGCCGATGACGACTGCGGACCGGGTCGGGACGGCCGCCGCCGACCGCGACGAGGAGCTGCCCGTCGTCCCCAGGCGCAGCCCGCTCAACCTGGTCGGCATCGTGGTCATCGGCGTGCTCGGGGCGATGCTCGCGCACACGCTCGTGACCAACGAGAACTTCGAATGGGGCGTCGTCCGGCTCTACCTCAACGCGCAGGCCATCGCCAAGGGGGCGTGGCTCACCGTCGAGCTCACCGCGATCTCCATGGTGCTCGGCGTGCTGCTCGGCATCGTGCTCGCCGTGATGCGGCTGTCGCGGAGCCGGGTGCTGTCCTCGACCTCGTGGGCGTTCGTGTGGTTCTTCCGCGGCACGCCGCTGCTGATCCAGCTCATCTTCTGGTTCAACCTTTCGGCGCTGTTCCCGCGGCTCTCGCTGGGGATCCCGTTCGGCCCCGAGTTCGTCTCCGGCAGCGCCAACGGGTTCATCACCCCGTTCGTCGCCGCCCTGCTCGGGCTGTCGCTGAACGAGGGCGCCTACATGGCCGAGATCGTGCGCGGCGGCCTGCTCAGCATCGACCGCGGCCAGACCGAGGCGGCCCAGGCGATCGGCATGCGGCCCGCCCAGACGCTGCGCCGGATCGTGCTGCCGCAGGCGATGCGGGTGATCGTGCCGCCCACCGCCAACCAGACGGTGTCGATGCTGAAGAACACCTCGCTGGTCAGCGTGCTGGGCGCGGCCGATCTGCTGCACGCCACGCAGATCATCTACTCCCGCACGTACCAGACGGTCCCGCTGCTGATCGTGGCCGCCCTGTGGTACCTCGCGATGACCTCGCTGCTGAGCGTCGGGCAGTACTACCTGGAGCGCTTCTACGGCCGCGGCGATGCGGGCGCGTCCCGGCGCCGCCCCCCGTGGCGCGGGCGGCGGACGATCGTGGAGGAGCCCGCACCGGAGAAGGCGGTGTCACCATGACCGAAACGCGAGCGACCATGAAGTCCGGCGCGCAGACCGCGGCGCGCTCGGGAGGGACGCAGGGCGAGGTGCTGATCCGCGCGCGCGGCGTGCGCAAGTCGTTCGGCCCGCAGGAGGTGCTGAAGGGAATCGACCTGGACGTCGCGTCCGGCGAGGTGTGCTGCATCATCGGCCCGAGCGGATCGGGCAAGTCGACCCTGCTGCGCTGCATCAACCATCTGGAGAAGCTCGACGGCGGCCAGATCCGCGTCGGCGGCGAGCTGATCGGCTACCGCCGGGCGGGCGGGAAGCTGCACGAGCTCTCGGTGAAGCAGGTGGCGCGGCAGCGCGCCGGCATCGGCATGGTCTTCCAGCGCTTCAACCTTTTCCCGCACAAGACCGCGCTGGAGAACGTGATGGAGGGGCCCCGGCAGGTGAAACGCGAGCCCGCCGCCGGCGTCCGCGAACGGGCGCTGGAGCTGCTGGACCGGGTGGGGCTGCGCGACCGGGCCGGAGACTACCCGGCGCAACTGTCCGGCGGGCAGCAGCAGCGGGTGGCCATCGCCCGCGCCCTGGCGATGCGGCCGCAGGTGATGCTCTTCGACGAGCCCACCTCGGCGCTCGACCCGGAGCTGGTCGGCGAGGTGCTGGAGACGATGCGGACGCTCGCCGAGGAGGGCATGACAATGATCATCGTGACCCACGAGATCGGTTTCGCCCGGGAGGTGGCCGACTCGCTGGTCTTCATCGACGACGGCGTGATCGTCGAGCAGGGGCCGCCCCGCGACGTCATCGCCGCGCCCGCGCACGAGCGGACCCGCGCGTTCCTGTCGAAGGTGCTGTGATCGCGATGACCGGATCCATCGACGCCGAGACCGGCGTCATCGGCGTCGGGACGGTGGGCGCCGCCCTGCTGTGGCAGCTCGCGCGCCGCGGCGTGCCGGCCATCGGGTTCGAGCGGTACGCCCCCGGCCACGACCGGGCCGCGGTGGGCGGGGAGAGCCGGCTGTTCCGGGTCGCCTACGCCGAGGGCGCCCGCTACACCGGCCTGCTGCGGCGTGCGCTCGGCCAGTGGCGGGAACTGGAGGCCGCGGCGGGCTTGCCGCTGCTCGGCGCGTGCGGCGGGCTGTCGATCGGCCGCCCCGAGCAGGACTACATCCGGAATCTGCTGGCCAGCGCCCGGGAGTCGGGCACGCCCGTGGAGGTGCTCGACCGTCCCGCCATGCGCGCCCGCTACCCCCAGCACCGCCTGCTGGAGGGCGAGGTCGGGGTGCTGGACGAGCAGGCCGGGTTCCTGCGCTGCGAGGCCGCCGTCGTCGCCGCGGCCGACCAGGCGGAACGGCACGGCGCGCGCGTGCTCCGCCGCACCGAGATCGACGCGGTCGTCGAGCACGACGACCACGTCGAGATCCGCGCGGGCGAGCAGCGGTGGCGGGTGCGCCAGGCGGTGCTGTGCGCCGGATCGTGGACCGGCCGGTTCCTGCCGGACGGCCTGCGGCGGCGGCTGCGGCCGCACCGCCTGCTGCTGACCTGGTTCCTCGCCCGGCGGCCCGAGGAGTACACGCCCGCCCGCTTCCCGATCTTCATCCGGGAGAGCGCGGGCGTCCACCTCTACGGGGCGCCGTCCCTGGACGGCGCCGGCGTCAAGGTGGCGGGCGCCGTCCCCGCCATGCCCGTGCCGGACCCGGACGCGATCGAGCGGCGGCACAGCCCCGACGAGATCGCGGCCGTCTCCGCGGCCGTGGCCGAGCTGCTCCCGGGCCTGCACCCCGATCCGATCCGCGCCGACGCCTTCACCGATCTCTACACCCCCGACGGGGACCCCTTGGTCGGCAGGATCGGCGGCGGTAGGCTCTCGATCGCATCGGGGTTCTCCGGCCGCGGCTTCAAGTACGCCTCCGCGCTGGCCGCGGACGTCGCGGACATGCTGGCGAACGGCACCGGCGCCCCACTGGACTTCATGGCGCCGGAGCGGTTCGCGGCGGGCGACCCGCCGGACCCCGGGAAGGACGGATGAGCACAGTGCCGGGAGGCGGGCGGATCGGCGCGGCTCCGCGGCCGCTGACGGTGCAGCAGTACGTCCTCGCCGAACTGCGCCAGATCATCATCGCCGGGGAGCTGAAGCCGGGCCAGGCGATCAGGCAGGAGTCCCTCGCGGAACGGCTCGGCGTGAGCCGGGCGCCGGTGCGCGAGGCCCTGAAGATCCTGGAGGGCGAGGGCCAGGTCGTGCACCGGCCGCACCACGGCTACATGGTGGCCGAGCTGTCCCTGCCCGACCTGCTGGAGGTCTACCGCATCCGCGCGCTGCTGGAGTCCGACGCGGCGCGGCTGGCCGTCGAGCGGGTCACCGACACCGACCTGGAGCGGATCGTGGCGGCCCAGCACGAGGTCGAGGAGGCCGCGGCGCGCGGCGACCTGCTGACCATGACGGCGGCCAACCGGCGGTTCCACTTCACGATCCTGGAGGCGTCCCGGATGCCGCGGCTGGTCCGCATCATCCGCTCCCTCTGGGATTCCACCGACGCCTACCGCTCGGTCTACTACAACGCGCCGAGCAACCGCGACCTGGTCGAGCACGAGCACGCCGGCATCGTCGACGCGGTCCGCGACCGCGACGGCGACCGGCTGGTGAAGGCACTGGCCGAGCACCGCGACCACGCGGTCGAGGCGCTGCGCCAGATCATCGCCGACGAGAGCTGACCCCCGGGGGCTCGCCCCTCCGTTCGACCGCCCTGCTTCGAGTCCGTCACCCGCGCGGACCGCTGCCGCCTGCCTTCCCACGGAAAAGGACACATGAGCTACGAACCGCTGGAATCCATGGACGAGTGGGGCCCCGAGAAGGTGGTGTGCGTCTCGCATGAGCCCACCGGCATGCGCGGCGTCCTCGTCATCGACAACACCGCCCGCGGGATGGGCAAGGGCGGCACCCGGATGGCGCCCGGCGTGACGGTCGCCGAGGTGGCCCGCCTGGCCCGCAACATGACCTGGAAGTGGGCCGCCGTCGATCTGTTCTACGGCGGGGCCAAAGCGGGCATCCGGTACGACCCGGAGTCCGCCGACAAGGAGGCCGTACTCCGGGCGTTCGCCCGGGCCCTGCACAACGAGGTGCCCGAGGAGTACGTTTTCGGCCTCGACATGGGGCTCACCGAACGCGACGCCGCCGTCGTCCAGGACGAGCTCGGGACGCGTGGCGCCGCCGTCGGGACCCCGGCGGCGCTCGGCGGCCTCCCCTACGACCAGCTCGGCGTGACCGGGTACGGGGTCGCCGAGGCCGCCGACGCCGCCGCCGCGCGGTCCGGGATCTCCGTCGCCGGCGCCCGGGCGGTGATCCAGGGGTTCGGCGCCGTGGGCGCGGCGGCCGCCCGCCGGCTCACCGAGCTCGGCGCCGTCATCGTCGCGGTGTCCACCCGCTTCGGCGCCCTGACCGACCCGGACGGCCTCGACGTGGACCGGCTCCTCCGGCTGCGCACCGAGCACGGCGACGCGCTGGTCAAGGCCTACGGCGGGAGCCCGGAGAACCCCGGCGCGGAGCTGCTGGTCCCCGCCGAGATCCTGGTGCCCGCCGCCACCCAGGACGTGATCGACGCGGACGTGGCGGCCGAGCTGCCCGCGCGCCTCGTGGTGGAGGGCGCCAACCTGCCGACCAGCCCGGACGCGCGGCGGATCCTGGCCGGACGGGGCGTCACCGTCGTCCCGGACGTGATCGCCAACGCGGGCGGGGTGGTGGCGGCCGCCTTCGCCATGGACATGCGCGCGTCCGCGTTCCGGCCGGACGCCGACCAGGTGTTCCGCAGCGTCTCGGAACGGATGCGCGCCAACACCCGGCTCGTCCTCGACGAGACCGCCCGGACCGGCGTCCTTCCCCACGACGCGGCGTACGCGCTCGCCCGAGGACGCGTCCGTGAGGCCATGGCCCTCAAGGGCCGATCCGCCCCCGCCATCCCGGGCTAGCGTTCATGTCCGCCACGTGAAGTTCCGCGTGGAGTCGCTAGAACGGGGTGTGGTTGAAGCCGGTGTAGAGGAGCCAGAGCGCGCCGAACGCCGACTTGGGACGGTCGTTGAAGTCGCCGCGTTCCGGCAGCAGTTCCAGGAGGTCGAGGACGGCGGAGATGTGACCGCATTCCGCGGCGCGCTGGATCAGCTGCTCGATGGGATGCGCGCGCCGCGAGTGCGGAATGCCCTGAAGCCGGGCGTACCCCTTGGCCAGCTCCCGGACGTCCCGGTCGGCCGGCGTCGGTGGCCGGACCGGCGGCGTGCCCTGGCGGGCCAGGTCGGCGAGTTCATCGCCGATCGCCCAGTTGTGGCCGCCCCAGGTCTCCAGCAGGTCGGCCCGTCCGGTCTCGGCCAGGACCGTCAGCACCTCGTAGGGGACGTCCCAGCCGGGCAGGCTCTGGAACTCGCGGGCCAGGTCGAGCCGGCCGGCGCGCAGCAGGTACACCAGCCATTCCGCTTCCGAGTGGAAGCCGGGCTCGGGATGCCCGGCGCGGTCGGCCAGGACGGCGCGCACGAGGTCGTCCCGACCGCACTCCAGCATCGAGTGCATGACGGCCAGGTGGTCCTCCCACGGGTTGGGCTCGACGGTGATGGACGCGCGAGCGCGCCGGAACCACTCCTCGGCGCGGCCCGTCTCGCCCAGCGCCTGGCAGGCCGCGCCGAGCGAGGCCGACTTGTCGGCGTCGAACAGCTTCTGGTCCACCGAGGCGGTCAGCGACCGCGCGAGGGCGAAGGCTGCCCGGGCCGGGCCCGTCCGCCCTGCCCCGGCGAGGATCACGGCGACGTCGGACGCGGCCGCGAGCCGTTCGGCCGGTTCGGGGATGTCCTCGACCAGGACCATCGCGGCATCGGGTCCGCCGTGACGGGCGCGCAGCCGCGCGGCGGCCCGCAGGTGGGTCCCGATGTGGTGGCCCCAACCGTGCCGGTCGAGGTCGGTGAGCGAACTGCGCGCCGCTTCGAACAGGTCGTCCACGCTCGCGGTGTTGCCCGGCGGCCACTCCGTGGGCTCGTCGTCGGCGGCGGACTCCAGCTCGTCGCGGTACTCGCGGAGGAGTTCGCCGTCCTCGGAGCCGAGGACGTCGGCGGCGGTGAGAGCGTCGTCCAGCATGCGAAGCTCCCCCCACCGGACCGGCCAGGAGTGGCGCCGTCCGACACCCCAGGCCAGGAGGGCGTCCAGCGCGTCCTCGCTGCCCGCCGGAGCGATGACGGCGTCGGGCTGGAGGGTCATCGCCCAGTTGTCCTCGTCCAAGGCGAAGATCCGCCCCTCGAACTCCTCGACGAGTTCGCCTTCCACAGGACGCGGGCCCACCGGGACGTACAAGGAGTAGAAGTCGCCGATGACCTCGCCGGTCTCGGCCTTGACGAACTGCATGACCACGTCGTCGAACAGCACCAGCGTGTCGTCGGCGCCCCAGTACACGGCCGCGGCGCCCCCGGCCGGCACCGTCCGGAGCCGCCGGGGGTGCGCCGGGTCGGTGAACGACCAGATCTCGGCGGACCCCTCGATGGTCAGGAAGGCGGCCTGCTCCCCGCCGGGAGCCCAGGCCCAGGCATTGTGGTCACCGTCCCGATCGCCCCACCCCGCATGCGGGGTCTGGGCGCTGAAGACCAAGCGGTCGTCGTCGAAGACGTGGACGCCTCCCGTCTCGGCGGTGCCCGTGGGAGGCGTCAGCACGGCCAGCCGGTTCGTGACGCGGCCGGGTGCCCAGTGCAGCGAGCAGGGCTTGCCGAGCGCGAAGGGACCGCAGCGAATCCGCCCGCTGGACGCGTCGCGCAGGAACAGGCCGCGGCGGGTGACGGCGGCGGCGAGCCGGCCGTCCGGGCTGAGCCTGGCGAGCCTGCCGGGCGCGTACCAGACGACCTCGCGTGTCTCGGCGTCCACGCTGATGGCGTTGGAACCGAACAGGCGCGTGCCGTCCGGCGACCACTCCGGGTCCTCGATCCACTGCCCGACCCTCCAGTCGTCGCCGGGCGTTTCACGCCGGGCGAAGCCGTCCCGGACGGCGTCGGGCAGCCGGCGCGCCATCAGGTACGGGTGATCGGTATCCACATGGTTGGGCAGCCAGCGCAGGCGGCCGCGATCCAGCGGGACGACGCAGCCCTGGAGCCCGCCGTCGCCGTTGGTGCCGCAGTGGTAGTAGACGCTGCGGCCGTCGGGGGAGAGCGCGAACTCCGACGGCCGGGAATTGCCGTCCGACACGTCGATCGTGGCGAGCAGCTCGCCGTCGAACGTCCAGACCCCCACCATGTTCGTCCCGTGGGCCATGGCGAGGCGGGACGAGTCGGCGGACCACTGAATCGTGCCGCCGTAGCCGGGCCACCCGATGCCGCCCTCGATGCGGCGCACGGTGTTGACGCACCGTCCGGTGGCGACCTCCCAGATCTGGAGGACGCCGCCCGCGTCATAGTCGTCACCGCACCAGCTGCCGGTGGCCAGGTAGCGGCCGTCCGGGCTCATCGCGTGGGCGACGATCTCCACGTCGTGGCCGTAGGGGTGCAGGAGCCGCGCCGCACCGGTGTCGATCAGCCGCCGGGTGGCCAGCCGGTGGACGTCGGTCACGCCCTCGGCCCGCTCCAGCTCGGCCAGCCGGGCGCGCAGCGGCGGGACGTCCCGCTCGGGCGCGAAGGCCGACCAGTCGGCCCCGTCCAGGAGTGCGTACAGGCCCGTGCCCTGTGCGCCTGCCAGCTCTGATGCCGACAGGAACGGCCGAGGGCGCGCCGGAGCCGGAGGGGTCACTCCCTCGTCCCGCTCCAGCATGCCGATCAGGGCCTCTTCATCGAAGTACGGCGTGCGGAGCATCTTGTCGGTGCGGGGAATGGGCCCCCGTTCGCCGGGGGCGAGAAAGATGAGGTCCGTCTCCTCGGTCACCTCGTCCGCCACCCGCGCGCCGAGTGCCTCCAGCCGCAGTCTCGCGCCCTCGATCTCCCGGAAGTCGCCGTACAACACGACCGTGCGCCCTAGCAGTTTCATGATCAGGAGACCCTACAGGCGCGAACCGACACCGCCCGCACATCACAGAACCCTCGCGACCGCGGGTTCACCGTCCCTTCGGTCGCCGCGCGGCGAGGGCGGCGGGCTCTGACGCAGGACGCCGTCGTCGGGACGGCCCTGGAGATCACCGAAGGCGGCGGTGATCTTCGCAACGACCTTCGCCGCCTGCCCCGAACGGACCGCAGCCTGCACTCAACGAAAAGTTGAACAGGGACCTCAGCCGGGAGGGGGCGTGGGGGCGGAGCCCCCGCATCGGGGGTCCGGGGGTCGCCCCCCGGGAAGGCGCACCGAAGGACCCCGAGGGGAAGGAGCCAGGGGCTCCGACCATGCGGGGCCGGATCCGTAGGGCGGGCGGGACTCGAACCCGCGACCGGGAGATTATGAGTCTCCTGCTCTGACCAGCTGAGCTACCGCCCCAGGGCGTCCCCCGTGACGGTGGGGGCGTTGCCGGGTGTCATCTTAGCGGCGGCCGTTTCGGGGCGGCCACCGTGAACGGGGATGTCATCCTTCGGATGGGGCGATGTCATACCTGATACCGAGTGACGGGTGCGGGTACCCGTCGGTAGGGTCCGGCGTATGTCGAGACGCATCTTCGTCCTTGGTCCTGTGCTGCTGGCGCTGGTGTTCGCCGGCGCGTGTGGTGGTGGCGGATCCGGGAAGAAGGCGGATTTCGACGCCGCGCAGACGCTGCGGCAGGCGGCGCAGGCCATGGGGGGCCTGAAGAGCGCCGCGTTCACGCTGAAGTCGGACGGCCGGACTCCGGTGCTCGTGAAGAGCGGTGACATGAAGCTGCTGCGCGGCGGGGACGCGCAGGGGACGCTGACGATCGAGCAGCAGGGCCAGAACGTGGAGATGAAGGTCGTCGCGGTGGGCGACAGCATCTATCTGGACGCCGGGACGGGCGGCTGGCGGAAGCTGCCGAAGGCGCTGGCGGCGCGGGTGTACGACCCGTCGGCGGTGCTCGATCCGCAGCGGGGGATCGCGAAGCTGCTGACGTCGGCGCGGTCGCCGCGCCCGGAGGCGGTGGAGAAGGTGGACGGCAAGGACACCTACCGGGTGGCCGCGAAGCTCCCGAAGGAGCAGGTCGCGGGCCTCATTCCGGGTATCAACGACGACATGGACGGTCAGGTCTGGGTGAACCGGGCCGATCATCGGCTGGTGAAGGTGCGGGGGGCGTTCCCGGAAGGGCAGGGCGCGGTGGTGATCTCGTTCACCGGGTTCGACGCCCCCTACAAGATCAGCGCGCCGAAGTGAGGGAGCGTCGCCGGGTCGCGATCGGGGCCGGCGGCGCGGTGGTGCTGCTGGCCGCGCTGGACGCCTATGTCGTCACCACGATCCTGGTGCCGATCGTGAAGGATCTCGGGATTCCGGTGAACCGGCTGGAGCGGGTGACGCCGGTCCTGACGGGGTTCCTGCTGGGGTACGTGGCGGCGATGCCGCTGCTCGGGCAGTTGTCGGACCGGTTCGGGCGGCGGCCGCTGCTGCAGGCGTGCCTGGTGTTCTTCGCCGTGGGGTCGGTGGTGACGGCGCTGGCGCACGACGTCCCGGTGCTGACGGCGGGACGGGTGGTGCAGGGTGTGGCGGGCGGCGCGCTGCTGCCGGTGACGATGGCGCTGGCCGGTGACCTGTGGGACGAGCGGCAGCGGCCGGTGGTGCTGGGCGCGGTGGGGGCGGCGCAGGAGCTGGGCAGCGTGCTCGGCCCGCTGTACGGGGCGGGTGTCGCGGCGGCGCTCGGCTGGCGGGCGATCTTCTGGATCAACCTGCCGCTGGTGGTGGCGGCGATGGCGGCCGTCCAGTACGCGGTGCCGGGCGGACGCCGGGAGGGGCCGCGGCCGGGCGTCGACGTCGTCGGCGGGCTCCTGCTGGCCCTCGGTCTGGGGTTGCTGGTCGCGGCCGTCTACAACCCGGAGCCGGAGAAGGCGGCGCTGCCGTCGTGGGGGCCGCCCATGCTGGGTGCGGGCGCCGCAGGCCTCGTGCTGTTCGTCTTCTGGGAGATCAGGTCCGGGACGCGGCTGCTGGACCTGTCGGGCGTCCGGCGCGGGCCGCTGCTGGCGACGCTGGGCGTGAGCCTGCTGTCGGGTGCGGCGCTGATGGTGACGCTCGTGGACGTCGTCCTGGTCGCGCAGACCGTCCTGCACAAGGACGCCACGGAGGGCGCGCTGCTGCTGACCCGGTTCCTGGTGGCGCTGCCGGTCGCGGCGGTGGTGGGCGGCCTGATCGCCAAGCGGGTGGGGGAGCGGTGGCCCATGGTCGCCGGCATGGCGGTCTCCGCGGGGGGCTACCTGCTGATCGCGAGCTGGCCGGCCGACCTGGCGAACGCCTCGTACGGGCCGCTGCCGAGGATGGACGCCGATCTCGTGGTGACCGGCCTCGGTCTCGGCCTGGTGATCGCGCCGGTGTCGTCGGCGGTGCTGGGGTTCGTCCCGGCGGCGCGGCACGGCGTCGCGTCGGCGGCGGTGGTCGTGGCGCGGATGATGGGGATGCTGCTCGGCATCTCGGCCCTGACGGCGTGGGGGTTCCACCGTTTCCACGCGCTGACGGCGGACTTGAAGCCGCCGCTGCCGTTCCTGATGTCGAAGGGCGAGTTCGCGCGCCGGATGGAGGTCTACAACGCGGCGCTGCAGGACGCGCTGCGCACCGAGTACCGGGAGATCTTCTGGATCACCGCGGGGATGTGCGTCCTCGGGGCGCTGCTGGCGCTGGGCACCGGGACGCGGCGGAGCCGCGAAGACCCGGCCGGCGGCCGGATTCGGTCATCGACCGGGCATATCGGGCCCACGTCGGCACATGATTCGGGCAGACCCGATGTGCCGATCAACGAACGCGGGAATATTCTGAGAAAAGACGGCTAATGGCCTCTTGCCGGGAGGGCACTCCCCGGGGAGGTGAGAGCAGATGCGCAGGTCCGGCATCGGCCGCGGAGGCACGCCGCTCGTCAGGCTGCGCCGGCGACTCGGCTGGGAGCACAACGAGCTGCGCCGCCGTGTCGACCGCGTCCAGCGGCTCATCGCCCTCGGGCTCCTCCTGGTGCTGCTCGGTGTCGCGCCGCCGCTCGCGGCCTGGACGGCGTCCTGGTCCTATTCCGCGGGGAAGACCGCGGAGCACGCGGAGCGGGCGGACCGCCACCAGGTGGTCGCCACGGTCACCTCGACGGGCGGCATAGGTTCCTCCGGCGACCGCTACATCCACGAGACCGTCCAGGCCAGCTGGCCGGGCGCGGGCGGCAAGTCCCGCATCGGGACGCTGCCGAGCTGGAAGAACGCGAAGGTCGGCGCGCACCGGACGATCTGGGTGGACCGGCAGGGCGACCCGACCGTCCGTCCCCGGCCGCACAGCCGCACCGTGACGGACGCCGCCTACGCGGCCGGCGCCACCGTGCTCGGCTGCGCGCTGCCCCTCCTGTTCGTGTACGCCCTCGTCCGCCGCCGCTGCGACCGGCACCGCGACGACCTGTGGGAAGCCGACTGGGCGCGCATGGACTCCGCCGGCCACAACCCGCGGTCCTGACGCCCCTCAGGGGGCGAGGAGGGCGCGGGCCGTCTGGATCAGGGCGGCGTTGTCGGCGGCGGGGGAGCCGTCCGGAAGGTCGAGGGTGTCCTCCAGCCCGATGCGCACGTCCAGGTTCAGCCGGACGGCGAGGCGCAGCACGGGCCAGGCACCGCCGTCCTCGCCGTGCAGCAGGATCGGGCGGGAGAGGTGCGTGCCGAGCTCGTGCAGGAGCGCTTTGGCCGCGCCGGTCGCGGTCTCCGGGTCGGTGTCGGTGACCTCCGCGAGGATCCGCAGCACGTGGTGGGCGTGCGGCCAGCGCAGGAACCGCTCCGCGGCCCCGGTGCCGGAGAAGATCCCCGCCTCGATGGCGACGCCGCGTTCGAACAGCGCCTCGGCGACCAGCTCGGCGCCCTCCTCGTGGAAGTTCACCGACGCGTGGTCGGGCAGGACCGTCCAGGAGCGGATCAGCGCGGCGCGCTCGACCGGGTCGGGCTCGGTCCAGGCGCCGGTGGTCACGCCGACGCGGATGGACGGGGTCGCCACGCGGACGGCGGTGACGGTCTCGGCGACATGGAACGCCTCCAGCGTGTCGGCCCCCGCGTCGTCCTTCGGATGCAGGTGCGCGTCCTCCGCGCCGACGTCCACGGCGGCGCGGACCGCCGCGGCGATCTCGTCCGGGGACGTGGGCACGCCCTCGGCCCGGCTTCCGTTCGGGCAGACCTGGAGCATGGACCGATCCTCTCAGGTGCTGGTCAGGGCGTGATGACGCAGGGTGCCCCGCCGCACACGTCCACGACCGTGCCGGTCTTGAGGAACGTCGCCTTCTGCCTGCGGGCGCCGGCGTCGTTGCGCGGGTACCGAGGACGGCCGCGGCGGACGTCGGGGGAGACGGCCGTGGGCGCGCCGCCTATGATCCCGCCCGCCGTTGACCCCGAACCCGCAGGCGACGCGCGAGAAGACCGCTTGGCTCTTGCGGCTCTCCCCGGCGACATGCCCGCAGGCGTTACAGGTCCGTGACGTGTTACGCGGATCGATCTTCACCACGCGTCCGGGCGCCTTGTCCTCCAGCCGCCGCACCAGAGCGCACCACCCGTTGGCCAGGATGCCCCGGTTCAGCCCGGCCTTCTGCCGCACGTTGTGGCCCGGCGCCTCCATCGTCCCGCGCGCAGACCGCGTCATCCCCGCGATGTTGAGATCCTCGACGCCGATCACGTCGAACCGGCGGGCCAGATCGGTGGAGGTCTTCTCGACCCAGTCCTTGCGCCGGTCGGTCTCCCGGGCCCGCAGCCGGGCGATCGCGGCCTTGACCCTGGCCCGCCGCCTGGACCCCGGCCGGGCGCGGGCGAGTCTGCGCAGCAGCCGCTCCAGCCGGACCCGCTCACCGGCCCGCAGGCCAGGCGCACTGAGCAGGTCGCCGGTCGACAGCGCAGTACTGACCGCCACGCCCCGGTCCACCCCCACGACGTTGCCCGTGCCGGGTGCGGGGATGGGGTCGGGGATCGCGGCGAACGCCACATGCCAGCGCCCCGCCCGGTCCAGGGTGACCCGGAATGTTCTGGCGCCGTTGGGGACGGGCCGGGACCAGCGGAACCGCACCCACCCCACCTTCGGGATCTTCACCTGACCCACCCCCCGGGAGACGCGCCGCACGTCGCCGGGTTTGACCGCCACGATCCGGAACCCCTCATGCCGTCCGGCCTTACGCCAGGTGGGACGCCGGTGGGTACCGGCGAATAAATTGCTCATGGCTTGGTGGAAGTCCTTGAGCGCCTGCTGCTGCACCGCCGCCGACCCCGCCCGCAGCCAGGCGAACTCCGCCCTGGCCTGCGTCAACTGGCGGCACTGCTCGGCGAACCCCGGCGCCGACCGGCGGCCCGGCCGCCAGCAGGCATGCTGCTCCACAGCCAGGTTCCAGACGAATCGGGCGTGCCTGCAATGCTGCAGGAGCGCTTGCTCTTGCGCGGGAGTCAGCTGCAGACGGTAGTGGGACATGCCCGGAAAGCTACCGGCCGCCACCGACAAAACCCGGACCGACAAAACCCGGAGAACGTCATGCTGCACCGTGTCGCGTTTCCTCCCCGCCATGAAGGGCGGGGCCTCCACGCTGAAGGCAACAGGTAAAGCCGATCGGCGCGGCGCCCGTGCGGGCCAGGTCGACGCCGGGGACCAGGCTGAGCAGCATCGAGCCGGGCGAGAAGCCGTCCGCGCGGTTCCACTCGTCCGGCGGCACCGGGACGCCGAGCGCGTTCTTCAGCGTCGTGCGCAGGTGGGCGCGGCGGCCCGTCGCCGTGCCGCCGTCCGCGACCGTGTACCAGTCGTTCGGGAAGGGCAGCAGGCACGCGGCCGGGTCGATCGGGTCGCAGCCGTCGCCGGTGTCCGCAGCGGCGACGGGCATGGCGGCCGGCGGGAAAGCCGGGGCGGTCAGGAGGGCGAGGGACGCGGCGAGCGCCGCGAACCCCGACAGGGTGCGCTGGGGGAGACGCGAGGTCCACCTCCGGATGATCCGCCGTGCTTCGGGATCGTTCAGCGAGATCTTGGTCTCGCGCGGGCCGTGGATCAATGGGCGTCCGGAACCGGCCATGCAGAGCCCGCCCCGGGGTGATGTTGCCGCGCCGTTAAATCTTGCGGCGTGACGGTTTCGTGTCCGGGACGGGGGATGATCCGGAGTCGATCTCGGGTGATAGTAGGCGCATCGCCTGGTTCATCGTCCGAAAGGAACGTTCCATGAAGGCCGTCCCCGTCATCGACCTGACCCCCTGGTTCCACGGCGATGAGGGGGAGCGCGCCGCGGTGGCCGCCCGGGTGGACGCGGCGCTGAGCGAGATCGGCTTCCTGGTGATCACCGGGCACGGCGTGCCGGCCGCGGACCGGGCCGCGATCCGCGCCGCCGCCAAGCGGTTCTTCGCCCTGCCGGAGGAGACCAAGCGCGCGTACGCGGTGACGGTGGGGGAGCGGGGCTGGCTGCCGCCCGGCGTCGAGGCCAACGGGTACGCCGAGGGCACGGAGACGCCGCCCGACCTGAAGGAGACGTTCGCGGTCGGCGCCGACCGCCGCATCGGCGACCCGGTGTTCGACGACGAGTGGTTCCTGCCGAACGTGTGGCCCGGCGAGGTCCCGGAGCTGGAACCGCTGCTCACCGGCTACCTCGCCCGGATGAAGGACCTGTCGGACGAGCTGCTGAGGCTCTGCGCCGCCGCGCTCGGGCTGCCGGACGGCTTCTTCACCGGACGCGCCGGCCATCCGTCCTTCACCCTCAACATCAACCGGTACCCGCCGATGTCGCAGCTCGGGGAGCCGGAGCCGGGGCAGTTCCGGATCGGCCCGCACACCGACTTCGGCACCGTCACCGTCCTGGACCGGCAGGACGGCGTCGGCGGCCTCCAGGTGTACTCCGCCGAGGCGGGGTGGGTGGACGCCCCCTGGGTCGAGGACTCCTTCACGATCAACGTCGGCGACCTGCTCGCCCACTGGACGGGCGGACGCTGGACGTCCAACCGGCACCGCGTCCTGCCGCCCGACCCGAGCGCGCCCGACGAGGAGCTCGTGTCGCTGGTGTTCTTCTACGAGTGCGACCCGGACGCGCGCATCGAGCCGCTCGCCCCGCCGGCCGGGCGGTCGGCCGGAGGCGGGCCGGTCCGCGCCCACGAGTTCCTGCTCGAACGCCTCAACGCCATCACCATCGGCTGACCCCTGCTCTGGACGAACTCCTGCACCTGATGTACCCCCGCATCTGAGAGGCCCCCATGACCGAGACCAGGGAACCGCGGGACGTCGCCGGCATCGTCGTCCGGGAGGGCGAGTACGGCGACCGGGTGGCCGCCGTCGAGCCGGGCGGCGCCGGATTCATCCCGCTCGACCAGCGGCACGGCCGGCCGCGCAAGCTGTTCTGGACGTGGGCCTCGCCCAACCTGGAGTTCGCGACGATCTTCCTCGGGGTGCTCGCCGTCGCCGCGTTCGGGCTGACGTTCTGGCAGGCCACCGCGGCGATCGTCGCCGGGACGGCGCTCGGCTCGGTGACCCACGGCGTGCTGTCGGCGCGCGGCCCCCGCTACGGCGTCCCGGAGATGGTGCTCGGACGCGTCCCGTTCGGGCACCGGGGGAACGCGCTGCCGTCCACGATCAACTCGATCGCGGGCGGCGTGGGCTGGTTCGCGGTCAACAGCGTCAGCGGCTCGCTCGCCCTGAACACGCTGACCGGGCTGCCGAAGCCGCTGTGCCTGGCCGTGGTGGTCGCGCTCCAGGCGGGCGTCGCGTTCTTCGGGCACAACCTCGTCCACACCTACGAGCGGTACGCGTTCCCGGTGCTCGCGGTCGTCTTCGCCGTCGCGTCCGTGATCATCCTGGCCAAGGCCGACTTCGGCGCGCCCGCCCCCGCGGGCTCGGGGCCGGGCGGCGTCGGGGCGTTCCTCATCGTGGTGGGGGCGAGCTTCGGATACGCGGCCGGCTGGAACCCCTACGCGGCCGACTACACCCGCTACCTGCCGCCCGGCACGAGCCCGCGCGCGGCCGGGCTGTCGGCGGGGCTCGGCATCTTCGCCGGCTGCACCGTCCTGCAGATCGTCGGCGCGGCGTCGGTCACTCTCGGGGGCAAGGCCCTCGCGGACCCGACCGGCGCGTTCACCGGCCACCTGCCGTCGCTCGTCGCGAACCTCACCCTGCTCGTCATCACGATCGGCGCGATCGGTGCCAACGCGATCAACATCTACTCCGGCTCGATGTCGTTCGTCGCGACGGGCATCAGGCTGCCGCTGCCGGTGGGCCTGCAGCGCGCCCTGGTCGCGCTGGGGTTCGGCGCGGTCGGGCTCGTCGTCGCCTACTTCGGCCTGGACGACGCCGGCCACGACTACGAGGCGTTCCTGCTGGTCATCGCCTACTGGATCGGGCCGTGGCTGGGCGTCGTCCTCGCCGACATGCTGCTGCGCCGCCGCTCCCCGGCCCCGGACGAGGCGCTGGAGCGGATGATGTTCGACACCCGCCACCGCAGCTGGGCGGGCCCGGCGGCGATGGCGGCGGCCATGGTCATCTCGGTCTGGCTGTTCTCGAACCAGGAGAAGTACGTCGGCATGGTCCCGGACGCTCACCCGTCGTTCGGCGACATCACGTTCGCGGCCGGGTTCGTCCTCGCCGCCGTCCTCTACCTGGTGTTGCGCAAGGTGCCCGGGTTCCGCGCGAACGGCTGACCGGTCGTGCGCTTGTCCGCCGCGGACGGGCCGTGGGAGCGGAGGACGACCGGGACGCGCAGCACGTCCCCGATCGTCTCCGCCGACGGCCCGAACGGCGCGTAGACGGGGCGTGCCCTGAGCAGGCGCGCGGTCAGGGCGGCCTGGCGGTCCAGGTCGGGCGGGCCCGTCTCCAGCCGCTCGACCCGTCCGGCGTCCATGTCGTAGGACAGGCAGACACGCAGGTCTGGACGTGCCCCCGCTACATCCAGGTGCGTGACCGCCAGGCCGTCCACGCCGCCCGTCACGTCCAGCGCGTACCGGAGCGCGACGGCGTCGAGGTGGCCGACGCGGAACGCGCCCTGCCAGCGTCCCGTGCGGTTGTGCGGATCGGGGAGGTCCGCGGTCAGCGCCGGGTCCTCGGTGACGAACGGCCCGGGGCCGTGGCGGGTCGCGTACGCGCGCAGCACCCCGAGCCGCGCCGCGGACTCGCCCGCCTCGGCCAGCAGCGTCTCCGCGTTGGCGAACGTGGTCGTCGACCAGGTCGTGTACGGGTGGAAGCCGTGCCACTCGTCCAGCAGGACGCCCTGGGCGCCCTCGAACACCACGTTCCCGGTGCGGAGCAGGCCGTGGAGGTGCTCGGCGCCGACGATCCGGACACGTCCGGCGAAGGCGGTGAAGGCGTCGGCGCAGGCGTCGACGCCGGGGACGTCTCCGCCGTCCGGGAACGTGTCGCGGTACCAGTCGCGGACGGCGGCGAGCCGGCGCCGCAGCCGCGAGGGCGACAGGCAGTCGCCGACGCGCGGCGCGTCGGCGTGCGCGAGGGCGTAGGACGCCGTCTCGCCGATGCCCATTCCGCACGACCCGTGCCGGGCCGCGCCGCGCGCCGACTCGCGCGCGTGGTTGGCGGCCCGGTGGTACGGCGTCGTCAGCGGCGCGTCCCGGTCGGCGGTGAGCCGGTCGAGGGCGTCGCCGGCGCCCAGCGACCGCAGGTGGTCCGCCTCGGCGGCGAGCGCGAGCGGGTCGACGAGCATGAACCGCGACAGGTGGGTCCGGACGCCCGGCGTGAACGTCCCCGAGCCGAACTGGGCGAACGTGTGGTGCCGCCCGCCGGACGCGACGACGTTGTGCGCCGCCTGGGCGCCGCCGTTGAACCGGACGACCGCGGCCACCCCTTGCTCACCGGCGGGTCCGGAGAGTCGGCCGCCCAGACCGGCAGGTGTCGCGGAGCAGAGGTAGTCGACGACCGTGCCCTTGCCCGCGTCCCCGTAGCCGAGGTCGACGACGATCACGTGGCCCATGGTCAGAGGCGGGTCGTCCTGGACGGGCCGTCCCCGTCCAGGCCCGGCGGGGTGGAGGAGACGGCGACCGGTGCGCGGGACGCGTCCAGCCGGGCGAGCGCGCGCGACACCGAGGCGCCGGCGTCCGAACCGGCCTCCGCGAGGTGCTCCAGGCCCTCGCCCAGGTCGATGGCGTCCTCGGCGAGGCCGATGGTCAGCGCGATCGTCTCGCAGACCGCGTCCAGGTCGTCCAGGTAGAGGACGTTCTGGCCGAGCAGCCCCTGCCAGAAGTCCTTCAGCTCGCGGCTGCCGGCGTGGTAGGCGCCCTCCGGGATGATGAAGTACACGTCGTACATCCGCTGGAGCTCGCGGACGGTCCCGGCGACCGGGACGTCCTCGTCCGGCTCGCCGCCGATGATCCCGGCGATCTCGCGCCGCTTGACCTGCGGGTAGGCCAGCTCGTCACCGATCATGAACAGGTAGCCGCGCCTGCCGCGCTTCTCGAAGCAGTCGATCGAGGTGTGCCGGGCCATGAAGTACATCGCCAGCTCGTAGGACTCGCGCATCTGGCCGCCGCCCCCGCCTTCGAGCAGGATCTTGCCGAGGTCGTCGTCCATCCGGTTGTCGGCCTCGAACTGCCCGATCTGCAGCGGCGCCCGGTCGCAGGTCGCGTCGCCGACCGCGCCGAACAGGATGTGCGGGTGCTCGACGTACCCCTTGCGCAGCAGCAGCCCGAGCAGGTCGGGCAGCTTGGTCTGCAGCGTCCGCGGCACGGTCCCCATCGAGCCGGTCACGTCGAACAGGACCCCGATCGCCAGTGACTCGGGGTGGTCGCCCGAGTCCCGGCTCTCCCTGGCGGTCACGCCGCGGGGGTCGAGGTCGGGATGGACGGCGGTGGCGCCGCCGTCGGAGTAGGCGAACGCGCTGGCGCCGGTGGACGCGCGATAGCTCGCGCCGGCGGCGTAGACGTCGGTGGACCAGTTTCCGCTTCCCATGATCTCTCTCCTTCAGCGGGGAACGGGCAGGTGGAAGGGGCGGAAGCGGCGCGGGCCGTAGAGCCGCTCCAGCAGCTCGTCGAACTCGGCCAGCAGCCGCCAGGCGTCGGCGGGGCGCCGGTTCTGCGCGGGCAGCGTGCAGCCGCGCGCGAACGAGCGCATCGCCTTCGGCGCCTTGTCGCCCATCAGGTCGGTCATGCACCGGGTGGCCATGAAGATGTCGGTCGCCGGGCTCGCCGGACGCCGTCCCGGCACCTCGGGCGGGTACCGGTCGGCGTACCGGCCGACCATCGCGGGCACGCGCCCGGAGGGGTCGGCGTGGGCGTAGCAGCCGGGGACGGAGTAGCACCAGTCGACCAGGACCAGGCCGTGCTTCTCCGGATGGATCAGCACGTGGTCGGGGAGCACCGCGCCGTGCAGGACGCCCGCGCGGTGCGCGAAGCCGAGGGCGACGAGCAGCCGCCGCCACATCCAGGCCGCGTCGCGGGGGTCGACGCCGTCCGGGAACGCCCGCCCGACCGCGGCCAGGCTGTGGAACCCAGCGCGGCGATCACGTTGACCTGCCGCTGCCTGCCGGTGGAGGCGTCCCGGTGCCGGAACGACTCGACCAGCCGCGGGACGTACGGGAGGTACTTCCCGTCGCCGTCCCTGGGAAGCTGGCGGAGCGCCACGGCCTCGCGTTCGAGCAGGTCCCCGTCGCGCGGGTCGCGCGGCATCTTCAGCAGCACCGCCCGGCCCTTCCGGGACGTGTGCGGGGCCGTCCCCCCACTCGGCTCCGATCTCGCCGAGTACAGCTCGGCGAGATCGCCGCTGATCGGGTCGCCGTCCAGCCGGTACGTGCGGCGGCGCGTCGCGATCACCGCCGCGTCGCCGCGCCGGTATGTGCGCCAGAGCGCGTTCAGCCTGATGAACGCGTCGCGGGTGCGGCCGCCGGTCGCGTCCGGGTGGACGAGCCTGGCCAGCCGCCGGTAGCGCCGGACCGCCTCCGCCTCGTCGTCGCCGAACAGATCGGCGGGGACGCGGACCCGGTCGAGCCGCGCCAGCGCGTCGTCCAGTTCGCACTGAGCCGTTCCACTCCGCGTGTTCGCTTCGCTCATCTGTGCTCCTTGTGGTGGGGCGACCCCCACACCCCCCGGTTCGCTCCGCTCATCTGATCTCCTCCTCACGGCTGGGCCGCAGCAGGGCGGGGTGCAGGAGGCGGGCGTCGCCGGCCCGGTAGAGCCGGGGCCGGGGTCCGCCGCGCCGGCCGCCGCGATCGGACGTCGTGCCGGTGCTCTCCACGAAGCCGGGCACCGAAAGGACCTTGCGATGGAAGTTGCCGGCGTGCAGCTCTTCGCCCCACACCGCCTCGTACACGGCGCGCAGCTCGGGGATCGTGAACTCGCCGCCGCAGAAGGCCGTGGCGAGCGGGGTGTACTCCAGCTTCCCGCGCGCCCGCTCCAGCCCGTCCGACAGGATCCGCGCGTGGTCGAACGCCAGCCGCCGGGTGGTGCCGGGCCGCTGGTCCCCGGACTCGGTCAGGCCCAGCGCGCCGACCGGCACCCACGCCGCGTCGGCCGCGTCGCCGCCCGCCTCGGGATCGGGCAGTTCGGGCGCGAACGCCAGGTAGGCGACCGAGATGACGCGCATCCGCGGGTCGCGGCCCGGAGAGCCGTACGTGCCGAGCTGTTCCAGGTGGACGCGGCCGAGCACACCGCCCTTGGCGCTGAGCCCGGTCTCCTCGGCCAGCTCGCGGACGGCCGCGTCGGGCAGGTCCTCGGCGTCGGTGCCCTGGAGCGGCCCGCCCGCCTGGACGAAGCCGCCGGGCAGCGCCCACATCCCTGCGTACGGAGCATTTCCTCGCCGGACGAGCAAAACATGCAGGGCGCCGTCGCGGATGGTGAGCGCGACCACGTCCACCGTCACGGAGACCGGGTCGTAGTCGCGCGGGTCGTAGTTCGCCAGGAACTCGCTCTCGTCGCGCTTCGGGTCCGGGATCATCCGCGTCCCTCTCGTTGATCTCGTGGTGAGTAAATCTCAGGATGAGTTCGTCTCGATATGAGAAGAACATAACCCGGAGCGGGGCGGCTGTCCAGTGCGTTTTCCCGGAGACGAGTCGAGGGCGCCTCCCCGGCATCGGGGTGGCGCCCTCGGTGTTCGGCGGAACCTCACAAAACGGAAGTTCTCTCCGGTGCGGTCTCAGCGGCGGTGGCGCCCGCCTTGCGGCGGTTCCTGAGGCTCTCCGCCCTCGGAGCCGTAGGGCCCGGACTGGTACGGGCCGGGCGGATAACCGCCGGACTCCGAGCCACCGGACGGATAGCCGCCCGGCTCGCCGCCACCCGACTGGTAGCCGCCGGAGTCGTAACCGCCAGACCCGTAGCCGCCTGTCTCGTACCCGCCCGTCTCGCGCCCGCCCGGCTGGTGACCGCCGGGTTGGGGGCCGCCGGATCGGTAGTCGCCGGGCTCGTACCCGCCTGTCTCGTACCCGGCCGACTCGCGACCGCCTGGCTGAGGACCACCGGACCGGTACCCACTGGATGGGTAGCCGCCGGGCTCGTACCCGCCGGTCTCGCGACCGCCGGGTTGGGGGCCACCGGATGGGGGACCGCTGGGGCTGTGGCCGCCGGGCTCGTGGTCGCCCGGTTCGATCGCGTGCGGGGTGTCGGACGGGCCGGGGGAGTAGCGGCCCTGCGGCGTGCGGCTCTCGCGCCCGTAGCGTTCCGGGGCGGTCTCGCCGGGGCGGGGGAACCGGCCGCCGGGCTGCCGTCCCGCCGAGTACCGGCCGGGCGGGTAGGGGCTCTCCGGCATGCCGGTCGGCCGCGGTCCGGTCCCATACTGTCCGGGGGAAGGATAGGCGTCGCGCGCTCCCGGGGGCGGGGTCGACCCGGGTGCGGGGAGCATGCCCGGCGGCGGGGCCGGGGCCGGCGACGCGGCGGCCCGGCGCGCGGGCGGCGGAGCGTCCAGCAGCAGCTTCATCTGGCTCTTGCGGCGCCCGTAGGCCAGGTAGAGCACGATCCCGCCGGCCATCCAGACGGCGAAGTACTCCCACGTCTGGACGTTCAGGTTCAGCATCAGCCAGCCGACCGCGAAGATCGTCACGATGACGACCAGCGGCGCCGCGGGCATCCGGAACGGCCGGTGCAGGTCGGGCCGGGTGCGGCGCAGCGCCAGCACCGCGGCCGCGACGAACAGGAACGCGAACAGCGAGCCGAGCACGACGAGCTGCTCCAGCGTGAGCACGTCGATCGTCTGCGACGTCACCACGGCCGCGCCGCCCGCGAGGAGGGTGGCGCGGGAGGGCACCTTGTAGCGGCTCATCGCGGCGAGCGGGCGCGGCAGCAGCCCGTCCCGCGAGATGGAGAACACCACCCGGGTCAGGCTGATCACCAGGACCAGGATGACGGTGGTCAGCGCGAGCATCGCGCCCACGTCGACGATCTTGCCCATCGCGCCCGCGCCGACCGAGTCGAACGCGGCGGCGAGCAGCAGCTTGTCCGGGTTGAGATCGGCGATGCCGTCCATTCCGACCATGCCGACGAGCGCGACCGCGACGGCGGCGTACAGCACGATGGTGGTGACCAGGGCGGTCAGGATGCCGCGCGGCACCTTGCGGGGGGCGTCGTCGGTCTCCTCCGAGGCCGTCGCGATCAGGTCGAACCCGATGTAGGCGAACGCGATGGCGGGCGCGGCCGCGAACATGCCCCAGACCCCGAACACGTGCGGGCTCCCGCCGCCGACCGCGCCGAGCACCGCGTCCAGCACCGTCTGGTCGCCCTTCGGCGCGGGCTGGGAGGGCGGCAGGAACGGGGTGAGGTTGCCGGGGTGGAAGAACTTCAGCGCGGTGGCGATGACGAGCCCGATCACGATGACCTTGGCCAGCACCATGAACCACAGGGACTTCAGGCTCATCCGGCTGCCGGTGGCGAGCATCAGGATGACCAGCAGCAGGATGCCGAGCGCGAACAGGTCCGGGCCCTTCTGCTGGCCGATCAGGTCGCCCAGCCAGGCCGGTATCGGCACCCCGAAGTCGTGCAGCGCCTGCGTCGCGTAGAGGGACCAGACCCGCGCGAGCACCGAGGAGGCCAGCAGCAGCTCCATGATCAGCGCCCAGCCGACGACCCACGCCCACACCTCGCCGAACGCGACATAGCTGAAGGAGTAGGCGCTGCCCGCGACCGGGATGATCGAGGACAGTTCGGCGAAGGCGAGCGCCGCGAGCACGCACACGCCGCCCGCGATGAGGAACGAGACGAGCACGCCGGGGCCCGCGGTCGAGGACGCCTGCTCGCCGGCGATCTTGAAGATGCCGGAGCCGATCATGACGCCGAGGCCGAGCACCACGAGATCGCGGGTCCGGTAGACCACGCGGAGCCGGTGCCGGCCGCCGTAGAGCCTGCCGGTCGCCTGCTCGACCGGCAGCCGGCGGAACATGTTGTTGCGCATGCGCATGTCCAAGGTCATAGGTGTCCCCCAAGGCCCGAACCCGCGCCGCTGTTCGCGAGGTGACGGCTTGCCGAAGTCCCTAAGAATTCACCAGGTATGAGCATAATCGCAACGTTTTGGTCAGGATTGATGGCCTCTCGCTGTTGTCGGATACTGCCAAGCCGCAGGTCGGCGGCGTGCCCCGGTGATTTCCTCACGCTCGGTGCGGTGCCGCCGAACACCTTTTTCCGATGGACCGTTCCGATCGAATGCGCCCCATTTCCAAAGGGGAAAGCGCTTTATGATCTTTCTCCGCCGGGTCGCCGCCATGGGCCGCGAAGCGTCCGGGGTCGGCCGGTGCGGACGGTGGCGCCGGGCGAAGATCGGTGGCACCGTAAGGACGCCGCGTTCGTCTGGAGGTCCGGTGTTCCGCTCATCGCCCTTGCGCCCGTCGTCCACGTTCCGGTCCCCGAGGCGGTCGCGGGGCACGCGCCGCACGGCCCTCGTCGCCGCGCTGGCGGTCACCGCGTCCCTCACCGTCCCCGCCGCCGCGGGCGCCGCGCCGGCCGCCGCGCCGGGCACGGGGCACCCGAAGCCGCCGGCCAGGCAGCCGGTCGCGACGGGGTACGGCGGCGCCGTCTCCACGGTCGATCCGGACGCCAGCCGGACGGCCCTGGAGATCCTCAAGCGCGGCGGCAACGCCATGGACGCGGCCGTCGCGGCGAGTGCGACGCTCGGGGTCACCGAGCCGTACGTGTCGGCGATCGGCGGCGGTGGCTACATCACCTACTACGACGCGAAGACACGCCGCGTCTACGCGCTCGACGGCCGCGAGTTCGCGCCGGCGCGGATGCGGCAGGACTCCTTCATCGACCCGGCGACCGGCAAGCCCCTCCCGTTCGACCAGGCCGTGACGAGCGGCCTCGGCGTGGGCGTGCCCGGCACCCTGGCCCAGTGGGACCTCGCGCTGGGCCGGTTCGGCAGCCGCGACCTCGGCACCCTGCTGCGCCCGGCGATCAAGGTCGCCGACCGCGGCTTCGTGGTGGACCAGGAGTTCCACGACCAGACCGCGGTGAACGAGGCGCGCTTCCGCGACATCGTCCCGACCCGGAAGCTGTTCCTGCCGGGCGGGAAGGTGCCCGAGGTCGGCTCGGTGTTCCGCAACCCGGACCTGGCCGCCACCTACCGGCAGCTGGCGAGGCGCGGCACGGACTGGTTCTACGAGGGCGGGCTCGGCGCGGAGATCGCCCGGACGGTCGCCAGGCCGCCGGTCGACCCGAAGGCCACCCGCACCGTCCGTCCGGGGCTGATGGAGCGGGACGACCTCGCCGACTACCGGGCGGTGCGGCGCACGCCCACCCACGTGCCCTACCGGGGGACGGACGTGTACGGCATGCCGCCGTCGTCGTCCGGCGGGTCCACGGTGGGGGAGGCGCTCAACATCCTGGGCAACTTCCGGCTCGACCCCCGTGACCCGGTCACGGCCCTGCACTACTACCTGGAGGCGTCCAAGCTCGCCTACGCCGATCGCGGCCGCTACGTGGGCGACCCCGACAAGGTCGACGTTCCCCTGGACGAGCTGCTGTCGTCCGGGTTCGCCCGTGAGCGCGCCTGCCTGATCAAGCCGGACCAGGCGGCCGCCGCGCCCGTCGCCCCCGGCTCGCCGGACGGGAGCTACGAGCCGTGCGTCCCGCCGGGCACCCAGACCAGGGCGCTGGCGTTGGAGGGTCCGCAGACCACCCACCTCGTCGTCGCCGACAAGTGGGGGAACGTCGTCTCCTACACCCTCTCGATCGAGCAGTTCGGCGGTAGCGGCATCACCGTCCCCGGGCGCGGGTTCCTGCTGAACAACGAGCTGACCGACTTCTCCTTCCAGCCGCCGGCGCCCGGCCAGGCGCCCGACCCGAACCTGCCCGGCCCGCACAAGCGCCCGCGCAGCAGCATGTCCCCGACCCTCGTGCTCCAGGACGGCCGCCCGAAGCTCGCGCTCGGCACGCCCGGCGGGTCGACGATCATCACGACGGTGCTGCAGATCCTGATGAACCGGATCGACCTCGGAATGGACCTGCCCGCAGCGCTCGGCGCGCCGCGCGCGACGCAGCGCAACACCCCGCAGGTGTTCGCCGAGCAGGCCTTCATCGACCGGTACGGCCGTGACCTCGCCGCGCGCGGGCACCGCCTCGAACTCTTCCCTGGCCCGCCGACGGGCGTGATCGGCGCCGCGACGGGACTGGAGTTCCTGCGGCCCGGTCTCGTCCAGGCGGTGGCGGAGCCGACCCGGCGGGGCGGTGGCAGCGCGCTGGTCGTCCGGCCGGCCCGATCGCCCTCCGTGCCGCGGGCGTGCGCGGACGGCGAACGGGAAGGAGTCGTGCCATGGCCCGTTCTTACGTGCAGGTGACGACCACGACCGACTCCCGCGCCGAGGCCGCCGAGCTGGCCCGGTCGGCGGTCGCCGAGCGGCTCGCGGCCTGCGCGCAGCTGGTGGGTCCGATCGCCAGCACCTACTGGTGGGAGGGCGAGATCGAGTCGGCGGAGGAGTGGATGGTGCTCTTCAAGACCTCCGCCGACCGGTTCGACGAGCTGGCCTCCCTGATCACCGAGGGGCACTCCTACGACACCCCGGAGATCATCGCGACGCCGGTGGTGGCGGGCAGCATGGACTACCTCGCCTGGGTCACCGAGCAGACCGAGCCCGGCGAGCGTGACGAAGCGGTGGAGGACGCCGACGACTGACCGGCGACCGGAGCGGAGCGGAGGGCGCCGGTCAGTCCGCTCCTGCCGGGGGGTGGGGGGCGTCCCCCCACAATGACGCCGTTCCCTCTAGATCGTGTGGCGCCGGGCATGGCAGGGTAAATGTCTGATTACCCTGGTCGGCGCGGTTTCGCCGGCCGCGGCGACGGAAGGCGGTCGGCGTGCACGAGACGAGCGAGGAGCGGGCGGACAACGGCCTGTTCGGGCCGGGCTCGGTGACCTGGGAGGTCATGGGCGAGCCCGTGCTGTTCATCGGCGGGATCAGGGCGCTGCTGCTGCAGGCGCTGCATCCGCGGACGATGTGGGGGACCGCGCAGAACTCCGAGCTCATGGACCCCGCCGCCGCCTGGGCGCGGCTCGGCCGGACGGTCGAGTTCGTCCGCGTCCGCACCTACGGGACGCAGGAGGAGGTCGAGCGGGTGGGCCGCCGCGTGCGCCGGCTGCACTCCAAGCTGACCGGCCTCGACATGCGGACCGGCGAGACGTTCCCGGTGGACGATCCGGAGAACCTGCTGTGGGTCCACATGGGCGAGGTCGACTCGTACCTGGACGTGGCACGCCGCGCGGGGGTGCCGCTGACCGCGCGGGACGCCGACACGTTCGTGGACGAGCAGCGCCGGGCCGCCGCCGTCGTCGGCCTCGACCCGGCCGATGTGCCCGCCTCCGTCGCGGAGATGAGGGAGTACTACGAGGAGATGCGGCGGCGGATCTGGGCGTGCCGGGAGGCGCGCGAGGGGCTGCGCCGCATGTTCAGCCCGGTGGTCCCGCGTCCGCTGCTGCCGCTGAAGCTCGCCGCGCCGGGCCTCGGGATGCTGGTCGTCTCGACGCTGCCGCGCTGGGCCCGCCGCATGTACGGGCTGCCGGGGCTGCCGACGTCCGACCTGGCCGCGACGCTGACGTTGAAGGGCCTGTACCGCACCACGCACGTCGTCCCCGAGCGGTTCCGGTACTCGCCGGACGCCCGGAGGGCCAGGCGCCTCACGCGTGCGCACGAGGCGGGCCTGGCCCCCTGGTCGATCGCCTCCTGAGGCTCACCCCGTCGGGGGCGCGTCCGGCACCGTGTCGTTCTCGTGGGCGCCGTGGCGCGGCAGCAGCAGCGCCGGGAGGATGAGCACGGCGGTGAGGATCAGCGCGACCCAGAACGTGTGGCCGAACGCGTCCGCCAGCTTCGGCGCGACCTGCTCGCGTACCTGTTCGGGGATGCCGCCCATGCCGCCCTCGGCGCCGCCGCCCGCGGCCTGCGGGATCCGGTCGGTGATCTGGCGGGACAGGATGACGGCGAGGAGCGCGGTGCCGACCGACCCGCCGAGCTGGACGATGATGTTCAGGGTGCTGCTGGCCCGCGACACCATCGCCCGGCTCAGTGTCGTGAGCGCCGCCGACATGGTCGGCATCATCGTGCACCCGAGCCCGAGACCCCGCACGTAGAGTGCGCCGCCGAGCAGCCAGTAGGACGTGTCGGCGCCCACCATGGCGAACGGGACGGTGCCGAGCACGAGGATCACGATGCCGACCGGCACGATGCGCCCGGCGCCGAGCTTGTCGGTGACCACGCCGGCCAGCGGCATCGCGGTCGCGGCGCCGAGGCCCTGCGGGGCGAGCAGCAGCCCCGCCGCGAACGCGCCCTCGCCGCGGGCGGTCTGGTAGTACAGCGGGATCAGCAGCATCGAGCCCATCAGCGCGATGCCGACGAAGAACACCGCGACGGCGGCGGTCGCGAACGTCCGGTCGGCGAACAGCCGCACGTTGATCAGTGAGCGCTCCCGGAGCCGCAGGCTGTGCAGCGCGAACAGCCCGACCAGGACGACGCCGCCGGCGAGCCAGGCGATCGTGGACGGCTCCCCGAACCCGCCGTTGCTGCTCGCCGTGGACAGCCCGTAGATCAGCAGGACGAACCCCGGCGGCAGCAGGATCAGCCCGCGCCAGTCCAGCGCCTGCGCGGTGTGCTCCCCGTGGTCGTGCGGCACCTTCCACCAGGCCAGCGCCAGGGCGAGCGCGCCGACCGGCAGGTTGACGAAGAAGATCCAGCGCCAGTCGACGTCCTCGACCAGCCAGCCGCCGAGCACCGGGCCGAGGACGGGCCCGAGCAGCATCGGGACGCCGACGATGCTCATGATGCGGCCCATCCGGCGCGGCCCGGCCGCCATCGTCAGGATGGCCATGCCGGTCGGCATCAGCATGCCGCCGCCGAGCCCCTGCACGACCCGGAAGACGATCAGGGACTCGATGTTCCAGGCCGCGCCGGACAGGGCCGACCCGAACACGAACAGCACGATCGACGTCATCCAGACGCGGCGCCCGCCGAACCGGTCGACGGCCCAGCCGGTGAGCGGGATGACGGTGCCCATCGCCAGCATGTAGCCGGTGATGACCCACTGGATCGTCGACAGGTCGGTGGAGAAGTCGCGGCCGAGGGTCTCCAGCGCGACGTTGACGATCGTGGTGTCGAGGATCGCCATCACGGTCCCCGACACGATCACCAGGCCGAGCAGGATCGTCTGCCGGTCGAGACGTTCGGAGCCGGGGGCGCCGCCCGGCGGCGCCAGTTCGGTGGACGGGCTTTCGGCCATGGTCGGCCCCCTTGCCTGCAGTCTCGGTTGCCCCGTGTCCCCGTCGGTCAAGGCGTGAAACGCCTTGAAGTTCAACATTTTGCAGTGCATCACGGAATATGTTGAACTTCAAGGTATGTCCGAGGATCGCTCTGCCGCCGGCGCGTCGGTCGACGCCGACCTGGAGCAACTGGTCCAGCTCATGGGCCGGATGGTCCGCGGCATGAAGGGCGGCCACGCGGACGCCGAAGAGCTCGTCCACCGGGTGAAGGCCGCCGGGCTCGGACCCCGGCACGTCCCGGCGCTGATGCAACTCGTGCTGAACGGGCCGATGCCGGTGGGCGTGCTCGCGCGGCACATGGCGCTCAACCCGGCCACGGTCAGCCAGCTGGTCGGGGAACTGGAGCGCGGCGGTTTCGTCGAGCGCCGCCCGGACGAGCGGGACCGCCGGCGCATGATCGTCAGCCTGGCCGAGGCGCACCGGGAGATGATCGAGCGGTTCGCCTGGCGCCGGCTGCGGCCGCTGCGGATGACGCTGGAGCGGCTCGCCCCCGACGAGCGCGCGCACTTCCTGCGCGGCTGGCGCATCCTGGTCGAGGCCATGGAGCGCACGGGGCTGCGCGCCCCGGACGGCGGAGGCTGCCCGGGCGGTCACCCGGGCCTGTGACGCTCAGCCGCGGCGCATCAGCCGCCCGACGGCCGCCATCAGCTCGGTGGACATCGCCTCGCCCTTGCCCTCCTCGGCACCCTCGGCCACGCAGTGCCGCACATGCCCGTCCAGCAGGCCCAGCGCCACCTTGTCCAGCGCCGCCTGGACGGCGCTGATCTGCGTGAGGATGTCGATGCAGTAGCGGTCCTCGTCGACCATCCGGTCGATGCCGCGCACCTGGCCCTCGATCCGGGCCAGCCGGGTCTGCAGCTGGTCCTTCGTGGCGGTGTACCCGCGGGTGGGGGTCTCGCTGGTCGCCATCTCCGTCCTCGCAATCCTTCCAAGGGCGCACGCCCGGGTACCCCTGGGGGACATCCCCCACCAGGTACCCTATGCGCTGGCCCGGACTACGGCGCCGGGACGTTCCAGGCGCTGATCACCGGCCGTTCGTGCTCGGTGCCGAGCGCCGACACGGTCCCGGTGCCGAGGGCGAACAGCCGTCCCTGCGCCGGCTCCAGGCCCAGCCAACGCGCCGTCAGCACGCGCAGGACGTGACCGTGCGCGACGAGTGCGACGTCGCCGTCCGCGAGCAGCGGCCGTGCCCGCGCGAGGACCGAGTCCGCCCGCTCGCCGACCTGCTCGACCGTCTCGCCCGGATGCTCGGCGTCGCCCGGGACGATCCCGTCGTCCCACAGGAACCAGCCGGGACGCTCCTCGCGTATCACGGCCGTGCTCATCCCCTCGTAGCCGCCGTAATCCCACTCCCACAGGTCGGCGTCCACCTCGTCCGCCCCGAGCCCCGCCAGCTCCGCCGTCCGCCGTGCCCGCTCCGCGGGGCTGACCAGCGTCCGCACGATGCGCCGCCCGTCCAGCGCCCCGCGCAGCGACCGCGCCTGCTTCTCGCCTTGTGCGGTCAGCGGAAGGTCGGTCCGCCCGGTGTGCCGGCGCGCCCGGCTCCACTCGGTCTCCCCGTGCCGTACCAGGATCAGTTCGCCCACGCCCCAACTCTAGAGGGGCGTCCCTAGGCCAAGATCGAGGTGAGGGGGGTGTAGGGGAGGCCGTGGGCCTCGGCCACGTGGTCGTAGACGAGGGTGCCGGCGTGGGTGTTGAGGCCGAGGGCGAGGGCGGCGTTGGTGTGCAGGGCCTTGCGCCAGCCCTTGTCGGCGATCTGGACGGCATAGGGAAGCGTGACGCCGGTGAGGGCGTAGGTGGACGTGTTCGGGACGGAACCGGGCATGTTCGCCACGCAGTAGAACGTCGAGCCGTGCACCTTGTAGGTGGGGTCGTCGTGCGTGGTGGGGTGGGAGTCCTCGAAGCAACCGCCCTGGTCGATGGCGATGTCCACGAGCACGGAGCCGGTCTTCATGGCGGCGACCAGGTCGGTGGAGATCAGCTTGGGCGCCCGCGCGCCGGGGATGAGGACGGCGCCGATGACGAGGTCGGCGGCCCGGGCCTCCTGCTCCACGCTGTAGGCGCTGGACACGAGCGTCCGCAGGCGGCCCTGGTAGATCGCGTCGATGTGGCGCAGGCGGTCGACGTCGACGTCCAGGACCGTGACGTCAGCGCCCATGCCCACGGCGATCTGCGCGGCGTTGAGGCCGGACACGCCGCCGCCGATGACGACGACCTTCGCCGGGGCGACGCCGGGGACCCCGCCCGGCAGGACGCCCCGGCCGCCGTTGAAGGACATCAGGTTGTACGCGCCGACCTGCGGGGCGAGCCGCCCGGCGACCTCGGACATCGGGGCGAGCAGCGGAAGCGAGCGGTCGGGGAGCTGGACGGTCTCGTACGCGATCGCGGTGACGCCGGCCGCCAGGAGCGCGTCGGTGCACTCCCGGGAGGCGGCCAGGTGCAGGTAGGTGAACAGGACCTGGCCGTCCCGCATCCGGTGGTACTCGGGCGCGACCGGCTCCTTGACCTTGAGGATCAGGTCGCCCTCGGCCCAGACCTCGTCCGGGCCGTCCAGGATCTTGGCGCCCGCGGCGGCGTAGTCGTCGTCCGGGATCGCCGAGCCGAGCCCGGCGCCGCGCTCGACGAACACCTCGTGGCCGTGCCGGGTGAGCTCGTGCGCGCCCGCCGGGGTGATCGCCACCCGGTACTCGCGGTTCTTGATCTCTCGTGGGACGCCGATCTTCACAGGCTCCTCCGTCAACGCTGACCAGGACCTATCTACAGCGTGCGTGGCGGAGAAACCCTCCGGCTATGTGCAGTGTGTCAAGGCATCGACCATTTCGACGACACCATGTAAGGCGGGAGCCACTCGTCGGCAATGGCGACGGTCAGCTGCTCCAGCAGCGGCCCGGCGCGGCGGACGCGGCGCTCGTCGTCGGGCTCGATGTCGGCCAGCGCGTACGCCGCCTGGATCCGCGCCTTGCGCAGCTGCTCTCCGGTGAGGCCGCGGCGGCCGGCCACGGCGACGACGGGCGCGCCCGCGCGGGCGGCGGCGCGGGCCACGCCGATCGGCGCGCTGCCGCGCAGCGACCGGGTGTCGAGGGTGCCCTCGCCGGTGACGACCAGCCGGGCGCCCCGCGCCTTCTCGGCGAACCCCAGCAGATCGAGCATCAGCGAGGGGCCGGGCTCGATCGTCGCGCCGAGGAAGGCGAGCGCCGCGAAGCCGACGCCGCCGGACGTGCCGGCGCCGGGCAGGTCGCGGGCCGCCGTGCGGGCAGCCGCCTCTGCCAGGTCGGCCCAGCGGCGCAGCCCGGCGTCCAGCAGCCGCACCTCGTCGCGGGTCGCGCCGCGGCGCGGGCCGTCCACGGCCGCGGCCCCGGTGCGGCCGAGCAGCGGCCCGGCCGAGTCGCCCGCCACCACCACCTCGATGTCCGACATGTCGGGGAGGCCGCGCAGGTCGAGGGCGTGCAGCGAGCGCAGCGCCGCCCCGCCGGGCGGCAGGTCCTTGCCGAGCGCGTCCAGCAGCCGGCCGCCGAGCCCCTGGACGAGTCCGGCGCCGCCGTCGGTGCAGGCGCCGCCGCCGAGGCCGAGGACGATCCGGCGCGCGCCGAGCCGGACCGCGTGCGCGACCAGCTGCCCGGTCCCGACGCTGGACGCGACGAGCGGGCGCGGCCTGCCGTCCGGCAGCCGGCGCAGCCCGGACGCCTCCGCGAGCTCGACCACCGCGCTGTGCCCGTTCAGCGCGAGCCGGGCGGCGACCGGGCGGCCCGTCGGCCCGCAGACCTCGACGTCGATCCGCCGCCAGCCCGCCGCCACCGCGGCCTCGACGGTGCCGTCGCCGCCGTCGGCCACGGGCAGCTCCACCACCGGCACGCCGGGACGCGCGCGGCGCAGCCCGGCCGCGAGATGCCGGGCCGCCCGCGCCGCGGTCAGCGCTCCCGGGAACCTGTCAGGCGCCAGCAGGACGTGACCTGGCGGAGACGGGTGGGAGGGAGAGTCCGCGGACACCACAGCCACGCCTTTCACGCCGGGGGGTAAGGCCCTACCTTCTGCTTACGCCATGTCGGCACTATTTGACACCCGCCAGAGCACCCGAGACTTCCGAATGGGCCGGAGAATCGTGTCGCGCGCCGGTCACCGCACGTTCAGCCACTGTTCGATCGGGTCGATCGCGAAGAAGACCAGGAACAGCGCCACCACCGGCCACAGCCAGACCGACACCTCGCGGACCTTCCCCCGGGCGAGCTTGATGAGCGCGTAGGTCACCATCCCGCCGCCGATCCCGATGGTGATCGAGTAGGTGAAGGGCATCAGCACGATCGTGAGGAACGCCGGGATCGCGATGTCCGTGTCGTCCCAGGTCACCTTGGCGACCTGCGTCATCATCAGCGCGCCGACGACGACCAGCGCGGGCGCCGCGGCCTGCGCCGGGACGGTCGCGGCGAGCGGGGTGAGGAACAGCGTCACCGTGAACAGCGCGCCGGTCGCGATGTTGGCCAGGCCCGTGCGGGCGCCCTCGCCGACGCCGGCCGCCGACTCGACGAACACCGTGTTGGCGGACGAGCTCGTGATGCCGCCGAACGCGGCGGACAGGCCGTCCACCGACAGGATCCGGCCGAGCCGCGGCACCTCGCCCTTCTCGCTCACCAGGCCGGCCTCGTCGCTGATGCCGAGGATCGTGCCCATCGCGTCGAAGAAGCCCGACAGCACCAGCGTGAACAGCACGACCAGCGCGGTGATGACGCCCGCCCGGCCGAACCCGCCGAAGAGGTCGATCTCTCCGAACAGCCCGAAGTCGGGCACGGCGAACAGCTTGTCGGGCATGTTCGGGGTGACCACGCCCCAGCCGCCCTCCTTGACGGACACGTTCTCCTGGACGGCGACCGCCCCGATCGTCCCGGCGATGATGCTGATCAGGATCGCGCCGGGCACCCGCCGCACGTACAGGACGATCATCAGCAGCAGGGTGAGCGCGAACACCAGCGCCGGCCACGTCCGCAGGTGGCCGCCGGTGCCGAGGGTCAGCGGCGGGCTCGTCGCGCTGGAGGTGACGAATCCCGCGTCGTAGAAGCCGACCAGTGCGATGAACGCGCCGATGCCGACCGCGATCGCGTGCTTGAGCGCCAGCGGGATCGAGTTCATGATCCGCTCGCGGATCCCGGTGAGCGCGAGCAGCACGATCACCGCGCCCTCGATCACGACGAGGCCCATCGCCTGCGGCCAGGTCATCACCGGCGCGGCCTGGAACGCCACCACGGCGTTGATGCCGAGCCCGGCGGCGAGCGCGAGCGGCGCGTTGCCGACGAATCCCATGATCACCGTGGTGACCGCGGCGGACAGCGCCGTCATCGTGGTCAGCTGCGGGATCGACAGCGTCGCTCCGGTGACGTCCTTCGCCCCGCCGAGGATGATCGGGTTCAGCAGGATGATGTAGGCCATCGCGAAGAACGTGGTGACGCCGCCGCGCAGCTCGCGCGGCACGGTCGTGCCGCGGCCGGTGAGGTCGAACAGCCGCTCCAGCGGCCCGCGCCCGCCGGCCGGCGGCGGGTCGTCGGTCTTCGCGGTACTGGTCTTGGGCATGAGGGCGCTCCGCTTCCGCAGCGTGATCTCGGGCTGGGCGAGCACAGGTTAGCCGTCCCGGCCGGCCGTCGAGGGACCGGCTGACCCGCGGGAGGTGTCGCGACGTGATTCCCGCTCTTCGCAGCGTGACGGGGGCGATGCGTCCGCTATAGCCTGCCCTGGTGCGAATGCGAGCCCCGGCCGGAGTGGTGACGTGACCCTGGACTCCTACGTGCGCCTGCTGGCCTCGGTACCGGAGCGGACGCGCTCGTCGTTCCGCGCCCGGATGCTCGGGCCGCTGGAGGAGTACGACAGCAGCAGGCAGGCCGAGCTCGTGCACACGCTGGAGGTGTTCCTGTCCTGTTCGGGGTCCTGGAGCCGCAGCGCGACGCGGCTGCACGTCCATGTGAACACGCTTCGGTACCGAATCCGGCGAATCGAGGACCTGACCGGCCGGGATCTCGGCACACTTGAGGATCGAGTCGACTTCTTCCTCGCCCTTCGCGCGACGCGGCCGGCGAGCACCCGTAGCAGACTGTAGGCGGTGGTCACACGATGGATCGGGAGACACTGGGGCAGCGCATCCGCGCCCTGCGGATCCGGCAGGGCGTGAGCCAGGCGCAGCTCGCCTTCCCCGAGCTGTCCGACAGCTACATCTCGCTGATCGAGAGCGACAAGCGGGTGCCGGCCCCGAGCGTGGTCGAGCTTCTCGCTGCGAAACTGAACTGCTCGGCGACCTACCTCGTCAGCGGCGTCAGCGAGGACGTCGTGGACGAGCTGCGGGTCACGCTCGACTACGCCGAGATCGCGCTGAGCAACGGCGCGGCGGCCGAGGCGCGGGCCCGGTTCGCCGAGGTGCTGGCCAGCGCCGACGCGGTGGCGCTGCCGGAGATGCTGCACCAGGCCCGCTGGGGCCACGCCCTCGCGCTGGAGGCCGCCGGTGAGCTGGAGGAGGCCATCGCCGGGCTGACCGCGCTGACCGAGGAGGCGTCCGCCGAGGCCGACCTCGACCACTGGGCGAAGGTCCACGTCGCGCTGAGCCGCTGCCTGCGCGAGCGCGGCGACCTGAGCGCCGGGGTGGAGGCGGCCGAGAGCGCGCTGCGGCACCTCATCGCGACCGGCGCCGACTCCACCGACGCCGCCGTGCACCTCGGCGCGGCGCTGCTGTCGGCGTTCATCGAGCGCGGCGACCTCGTCCGGGCCCGCCAGCTCGCCGGCCAGCTGGTCGAGCGGGCCGAGCGGATCGGCAGCCCCCGCGCCCGCATGATCGCCTACTGGGAGGCCGCCTACGTCGCGGAGATCCGCGGCGAGTACGAGGACGGCGTCGCGCTCGCCGAGCGCGCGCTCATGCTCGCCGGGGACGGCGAGGACCCCCGCAACCTCGGCCGGCTCCGCGTCATCTACGCCGGGCTGCTGCTGCGCGCCCGGCCCGACCAGGCCGCCCGCGCCCGCGAGCTGCTCACCCGGGTGCGAGGCGAGATCAGCGCCAGCTCGTCCGGGGAGATCGACGTCGCCTGGTGCCTGACGGAGCTGGCCCGCGCGGAGACCGCGCTCGGCCGTCCCGCCGAGGCGGTGGCGCTCGCCGAAGAGGCCCTGGAGCTGCTCGGGGACGCCCCGCGCCGCGCCACCGCCGGGGCGCTGACCGTGCTCGGCGAGGCGGCGGTGCGGCTCGGACGCCGGGACCGGGCCGTCGAGGTGCTGACCCGCGCCGCGACCTGCCTGGAGGAGATGGAGTCCTCCCGGGAGGCCGCGCAGGCGTGGTTCGACCTCGCCGAGGTGCTGGCCGGGACCGGTGCCGCCGAGGAGCCCCGCATGGCCGCCTACCGCCGCGCGCTGACCTGCGTCGGGGTCTAGCCGAACCGTTCAGGGCGCCGCCGCGTCCATGAGTAAATGCTGCGGTCGCCTGAGATGGGGGACTTGTAGGTGCTCGGTATCGTCCGGCCATGCCGGCATGTTCTGTGCGGTTCTCTGTTCAAGGACTGGATGGCCCACCTGTGCGGGCTGTGCCTGACGCTGCGGGCGGAGCACGGCCAGGCCGCGCGGCTCGTCACGAACTACGACGGGCTGCTCGTGTCGGTGCTGGTGGAGGCGCAGGCGCCGGAGCCGTCGCCGCGCCGCAAGGCCGGTCCCTGCGCGCTGCGCGGGATGAAGACCGCCGAGGTCGTCACGGCGAAGGCGCAGGGCGCCCGGCTCGCCGCCGCCGCGTCCCTGCTGCTCGCCGCCGGGAAGACCCGCGACCACGTGGCGGACGGCGACGGGCCGTACGCGCGGCGCCTCGTCGCCGCCGCGGCGGGGCGGATGGCCGACCGGTGGGACGCCGCGGGCGTCCGGACCGGCGCCGCCGTCGGCTTCGACCCGTCGGTGCTGCGCGACGCCGTCGCCCGGCAGCCCGCCCTGGAGGCGGCGCCCGGCCTCGGCCTCCTCGACCTGACCGAGCCCACGGAGACGGCCGTCGCGGCCGTGTTCGCGCACACCGCCGTCGTCGCGGGCAGGGAGGCGAACGCCGAGGCGCTCGCCGAGGCGGGCCGGTTCTTCGGGCGCCTCGCGCACCTGCTCGACGCCGTCGAGGACCTCGCGGAGGACGAGGCCGCGGGCGCCTACAACCCGCTGCTCGCCACCGGCACCACGCCCGCCGAGGCCCGCCGGCACGCCGACGACGCGCTGCACGGCCTGCGGCTCGCCCTCGCCGACGTGGAACTGGAGAGGCCGCGCCTCGTCCGGGCGCTGCTGGACCGCGAGGTGCGCCGCTCGGTCGACCGCACCTTCACCGCGCCCGAGCTGTCGAGGCACGGGCCGCGGCCGCCGCGTCCGGGCCTGCCGATCCCGTGCTTCACCGGGACGCTCGTCTGCGGGACCTGCGGGCTCTTCCAGCCCGAGTGGAGCAAGTACCACGGCGAGTCGTGCGACGACCGCTGCTGGTGCACGCGGCACTGCGACGGCTGTGACGGGTGCGACGGCTGTGACGGCGGCTGCTGTGACTGCTGCAACTGCTGCGACTGCGACTGCTGCGACTGTGACTGCGGGTGCGACTGACAGGCGGCGCCCCCCGGTACACCCCTCCGTCCGACCCGGGACGGGCCATGGCGGCGGGCTCAGTAGGGTAGACGAAGCCCTTGACCCACTGGAGAGCCCGGCCGTCCATGAACATCCTCAAGCCCCGCCGGCCCGTGCGCCGTCTCGGTCTCGTCGCCGCCCTCGCGCTCGCGTTCGGCGCCGTCACCGCCTCGCCCGCCCTGGCCCACACGCAGCTCGTCAGCAGCACGCCCGGCAAGGGCAAGGAGGCGGCCTCGGTCACCGAGGTCAAGCTGGTCTTCAGCGACAAGATCAGCCTTGCGAAGGTCGTCGTCACCGACGGCGCGAAGAAGGAGTTCCAGTCGGGGGCGGCCGAGCACGCGGGGACGACGGTCACGCAGAAGCTGTCGGGACCGCTGCCCGCCGGGTCCTACACGGTGGCCTACCGGGTCGTCGGCGGGGACGGGCACCCCATCGAGAATAACGACCTGACGTTCACCGTGGTGGGCGGCGGGACCGGCGCCGCGCCGTCCCAGTCCGCCGCCGCCGGCGGCGAGCAGCAGCCCAAGGCCGACCAGGAAAAGGCCGCCGCGACGGAGGAGTCCGGTTCCGGGGCCGTGCTGTGGGTGCTGATCGTCGTCGGCCTGCTCGTCGGAGTCGGCATCGGCGTCGGCATCGTGTACGGCGCCAAGCGCAAGCACCAGGCGGCAACCGGAAGTGAGTAAAGGCAGCCTGGGCGTCTGGCGGGCCGGGGCGGTCGCCCTGGCGGCCTCCGCCGCGGTTCTCGTGGCCGGGCTCGTCCTCGGCGGCTCGGTCACCGAGAAGGTCATCCCCGGCCTCGGCGACGCGGGCGCCCTCACCCGGTGGGGGCTGCCCGTCTCCCGGACCGCGATGGACGTGCTGTCCGCGCTGACCGTCGGCGCCCTGCTCGCCGCCGCCGCGTTCCTGCCCGTCGAGGGCGGGCGCGGCGCCGCGCGGCTGTCGAAGGACGCCGTCGGCTATCTGAACGCGGCGTCCTGGATCGCCGCCGGCTGGGCCGCCGCCGCGGCGGCCACCCTCGTGTTCACCGTCGCGGACGTCCTCGGGCAGCCGGTCGGGGACGTCCTCACCGGCAGCGAGCTGAGCAGCTATGTCGGCTCGCTGCCGCAGGGCACCGCCCTCATGATCGTGGTGCTGCTCGCCGTGGTCGTGGCGCTGCTGGCGCGCACCACCACGACGCCGACCGCCGCGTTCGGGCTGCTCGCCATGGGCGGGATCGCGCTGCTGCCCGCGCCGCTTACCGGGCACTCGGCCTCGGCCGCCAACCACTCCGTCGCGACGACCGGGGTCGCCCTGCACGTGGCCGCGGTCGCCCCGTGGGTCGGCGGGCTCGCCATCGTCGGCGTGCACGCGCTGCTGCGCCGCGACCGGCTGCCGCTCATGGCGGGCCGGTTCAGCCGCATGGCCGTGTGGTGCTACATCACCGTCGGCGTCAGCGGCCTGGTGAACGTGATCGCGCGGCTGCCCGACCCGATGGAACTGGTCGAGACGAACTACGGGCGGCTGGCGCTCGGCAAGATCGTCGCTTTCGGCGTGCTCGGCTTCTTCGGCCACTGGCACCGGAACCGGACGCTGCCCGCGCTGGACGCCGGCAGGCCGCGGGCGTTCGCCCGGTTCGCGTCCGCCGAGGCGGCCGTGATGGCCGCCGCGACGGGCCTCGCCGTCGCGCTCGCCCGCACCGCGCCGCCCGCGCCGGCCGAGCCCGAGTCCGCGGTCAAGGCGCTGCTCGGCTACGACATGCCCCCGGAGGTCACCCCGGCGCGGCTGCTGACGCTGTGGCAGTTCGACCTGTTCTTCGCCGCGCTCGTCGTCGTCCTCGGCGGCGCCTACCTCGCCGCCGTCGTCCGGCTGCGGCGGCGCGGCGACTCCTGGCCCCTGGCCCGCACCGTGTCCTGGCTCCTCGGGCTCGTGACGATCGTGGCCGTCACCCAGACCGGCGTCGCCAGGTACGCGCCGATCCTGTTCAGCGTGCACATGGCCCAGCACATGGTGCTGAACATGCTGACGCCGATCTTCCTGGTCGTCGGCGCGCCGGTGACGCTGGCGCTGCGGGCAATGAAGCCCGCCCGGATCCGCGGCGACCGCGGCCCGCGCGAATGGCTGACCGCCGTGCTGCACAGCAGGCCCCTCGCGGTCATCGCGCATCCGGCGGTCGCGACGATCATCTTCGTGGCGAGCACGTTCGTGCTGTACTTCACGCCGCTGTTCGAGGCCGCGATGCGCAACCATCTCGGGCACATCGCGATGACGGTGCACTTCCTGGCCTCGGGGTCGCTGTTCTTCTGGGTGCTGCTCGGCGTCGACCCGGCCCCGCGGAAGCTGCCCTACCCCGGGCGGCTCCTGCTGCTGTTCGTCACGATGCCGTTCCACGCGTTCTTCGGCATCGCCCTGATGAACATGAGCCAGGCGCTCGCCCGCGGCTGGTACACCTCCGTCGACCCGCCGTGGGGCACCACGATCCTGCACGACCAGCACACCGGGGGCGCGATCGCGTGGGGCTTCGGCGAGGTGCCGACGTTCATCGTGCTGCTCGTCCTGGCGGTCCAGTGGTACCTGGACGATCAGCGGCAGGCGCGGCGCATGGACCGCAAGGCCGACCGGGCCGCCAAGCCCGGCGGGCGCGCCGAGGACGACGAGCTCGCCGCCTACAACGCCCGCCTCGCCAAGCTCGCCGAGCGCGACCGGGCCGCAGGGGAGCAGACGAGCAGGGGCAACGCCTGAGCTTCTCCCTCTCGCGGGGGAGTGGCCGTGCCGCTCCGTCTGCCAGGATCGATGTGTGCTCCGTGTGCTCCGGCCGCTGATCGAGCGGACGACCTGGCGGCGCTGGTCCCACCTGGTCGTGGGCGGCGCGCTGCTGATGCCGTACTGGTTCCTCGCGATCAGCATGATGCCGCTGCTGCCGTTCCGCGACGGCGCGGCCAAGGCCGTGGTGATGCTGACCGTCGTGCCGGCGGCGGCGACGTTCGTCACCGGGCTCGTGCCGACGGTGCGGCTGCTGGAGAGCTCGCTCGCCAAGGAACTCCTGAACGGCCCGGCCGCGGCGCTCGTGCCCGGGTCGGCGGCCTCGTGGGAGAGCCGGATCCGGGCCGCCGCCTGGTTCACCCTGCATCTCGGCGTCGGGGTGGTGGTCAGCGGGCTCAGCCTGGCGGTGCCGCCGTTCGCCGTCGTGATGATCCTGGCGCCGGGGGTGAGCTGGGACACCCGGTTCCTGGAGGCCTGGGGCTGGGAGGACGCCTGGCACCAGTGGCCCGCCCCGCCGGTCGGGGTGGCGTCGCTGGCGGTGCTGCTCGCGCTGATCGTCGCGGCCGGCGCGCTGCTGTCCCGGCTGGCGCCGTGGTTCCTCGGGCCGACCGCCGCCGAGCGGCTCGCCGCCGTCGAGTCCGAGGCGGTCCGGCTCGCCGAGCGCAACCGGCTGGCGCGGGAGCTGCACGACTCGGTCGGGCACGCGCTGAGCGTGGTGACGCTGCAGGCCGGCGCGGCCGGGCGGGTTCTCGACAGCGACCCCGGGTTCGCCCGCGAGGCCCTCGGCGCGATCGAGGAGTCGGCCCGCTCCGCGCTGGAGGACCTCGACCATGTGCTCGGGCTGCTGCGCGACGACCCGTCCCGTCCGGCGCCGCAGGCGACGCTGAAGGACCTCGGCCGGCTGCTGGAGCAGACGCGCATCGCCGGGGTGACCCTGGACGCGGAGGTGGACCCCGGGGTGGAGCACGTGCCGGCGGCGGTGTCGCGGGAGGCGTACCGGATCGTCCAGGAGGGCCTGACGAACGCGTTGCGGCACGCCGGGAAGGTGCCGGTGCGGCTCCGGCTCGGCACGGACGGCGAACGCCTGGAGGTCGAGATGAGCAACCCGCTCGGCGAGCACCGCGGGGACGGCGCCGACCACGGCGGCGGCCGCGGTCTCGGCGGCGTCCGCGAGCGCGTGACCGTGCTGCGCGGCGAGATGACCGCCGGGGCCGACGGGGACCGCTGGCGGTTCCGGGTCTCGCTGCCGCTAAGGTCCGGAACATGACGATCAAGGTTCTGCTGGTCGACGACGAGCGGCTGATCCGGGCGGGGCTCGCGGCCATCATCGACGCCGAGGACGACCTGACCGTCGTCGGCGAGGCGTCCGACGGGTCGGAGGTGCCGGGCGAGGTGCGGCGGCTGCGCCCGGACGTGATCCTCATGGACGTGCGGATGCCGCGGCTCGACGGCATCCAGGCGACCCGCCGCATCCTGGACACCGAGCCGCAGCCGCCGCGGATCATCGTCGTCACGACGTTCGAGAACGACGAGTACGTCTACGACGCGCTGAAGGCGGGCGCGAACGGCTTCCTGCTCAAGCGGACGCGGCCGGAGGAGATCCTGCAGGCGATCCGGATGGTCGCGCACGGCGACAGCCTGCTGTTCCCGGCGGCGATCCGGGAGCTGGCCGCGCTGCACGGCACGTCCGGCGGCGAGGGCGGCGGCGCGCGCTGGCACGGGCGGCTGACCGAGCGGGAGGGCGACGTGCTGCGGCTGATGGCCAAGGGCCACTCGAACGCCGAGATCGCCCAGGAGCTGTTCGTGAGCCCCCAGACGGTGAAGACGCACGTCGGGAACATCCTCGCCAAGCTCCAGGCCCGCGACCGCACCCAGGCGGTGATCTTCGCCTACGAGACGGCCTTCATCACCCCAGGGTGACGTGACAGGGTGATCGCATGAGGGACTTCCGGTTCGGGTTCAACTTCTTCGACATCGCGTCCCCCGGCGACTTCGCCGAGCGCTGCCGCCGCGGCGAGCGGTACGGCTACGACACCGCGCTGGTGCCCGACCACCTCGGCGCTCCGGCGCCGTTCCCGACCGTGGTCGCCGCCGCGGACGCGACCGAGCGGCTCCGGGTCGGCACGCTCGTGCTGAACGCCGGGTTCTGGAACTCGCACCTGCTCGCCCGCGAGATCGCCACCGCCGACCGGCTGAGCGGCGGGCGGCTGGAGCTCGGCATCGGCGCCGGGCACATGAAGTGGGAGTTCGACGCCGCCGGCATCCCCTGGGAGCCGTTCGGCGCACGCGCGGAACGGATGGCCGGGCTGATCGAGGAGATCGGCCGGGTCCTCGGCGGGGGCGGCTACGAGCAGCACAGGCCGGTCGCCGACTTCTTCGGGCTCGCCGAGCTGGCGCCCGTCCAGCGCACCGGGTTCGGCGGGTCGGGGCCGCCGCTGCTCGTCGGCGGCACGGGCGACACCGTCCTGCGGACGGCCGCCCGGTACGCCGACATCGTCGGGATCGCGGGGGCGTACCAGGTCAAGGGGGAGCCGCCCGGGACGTTCCGGCTGGGCACGGCCGCGGAGGCGGAGGAGCGGGTGCGGTTCGCCCGCGAGCAGGCCGGGGACAGGGCGGACGGCATCGAATGGAACGTCCTCGTCCAGCATGTGCAGGTGACGCCCGACCGGCGCGCGGAGGCCGAGCGGATCCACGCGGAGCGCATGCCGGACATGACCGTGGAGGAGATCCTCGACACCCCGTTCGTCCTGCTCGGGACCGAGGCGCAGATCGCCGCGCAGATCCGGGAGCGGCGCGAGCGGTTCGGGTTCTCCTACATCACGGTCCACTCGCCGTTCATGGACGTCTTCGGCCCGGTGATCGAACGCGTCTGACGCGCTACTGAGCGGACGCCGTGCAGGACGGGTCGTGCCAGCTCACCCAGCCGATCGACCAGAAGCGTCCCGCGTGCGGCCGCCAGCCCGCCGGACGCGCGGGCCATGTCGCCTCCGGGGCCGTCCCCTCCGGGCGGGGCACCACGACCGTGCACACGCCGGGCGCGGGCGGCCGCCCGTCGCGGACGTCGATGGAGCCGATGCGCGTCCACCACACCGGGTACATGAGTGCGGTCTTGACCTCCCAGCCGAGTGACACGTCCGCCACGACCTTCCCGGCCGCCGGACCGGGGAGCGGCGGTTCCGGGCGGACGCGTCGTGACGGCGGTCCCATCGCGAACGTCAGCGCCGCCAGGTTGATCCCGGCCATCGCGATGGCGGTCGCGGCCGTCCTGTTGAGCCGGGACAGCAAGAGCAGTCCGCAGAACAGGGCGGACGCGGCGAGCGTGGCCTCGTGCAGGTGCAATGCGCTCCGGTCGTCGGTGAGGAACATGACCTCGGGGAAGTCGAAGCCGATGAACGTGTGGGTGTGGAGCCGTTCGCCCGCGTAGGCGCTGACCCAGACCCCGGTGCCCGCCGAAAGCAGCACGGACGCGGCCGCCGTCCGGGTCGCCGTCCGGCCCTCCGCCCGCAGGAGCGCCGCCGCCCCGGCCAGCGCGTAGACGAGCGCGAGGCAGGTCAGGTACCGGCCGTACGCGAAGTTGCCGACCCGGTGCTCGTCCGGCAGCGCGGCCGACGAGGCGTAGGCGATGCCGCAGGTCGCGGCGGCAAGCGCGCCCGCCATGATCCGGTCGGCCGCCGGCGTCCGCCGCCGCACGAGCGTCACCGCGACGATCACGAGCCCGGCCCCGGCCAGGCCCCAGGTGGAGACGATCAGGTACCAGATCTGCCCGGCGGCTCCCGAGAGCGCCCATTCCTGTCCGGGAAGCGTCGTCAGGCGGGACTCCAGGATGCCGCCGAGATTCCGTGTGCCGCCGGGATACAGCTCACCGCGAATGTGCGCGTTCAGCGCCGCGCCCGCCGCGTATCCGGCGAGCGCGGCACCGCCCCCGGCCAGCGCCGCGCGAAGCCGTCCGCGCAGCGCCATGACCGTCAGGACCGCGGCGTGGACGACGAGGAGGACCGTCCCGCGGGTGTGCACGGCGGCCATGGAGGACGCGACCAGGCTCGCGAGAACGGCGTCCACGGCCCGGCCGTTCCGGGCGAAACGGTCCAGCACCAGCAGCCAGGCCAGGACGAGCGTCGGCAGGACCGCGTCCGCGAGCGCGAAGGCGCCGAAGAACGTCGTGGCGGGCAGCAGCGCCGCGGCGAAGGCGAGCGGCAGCGCGGGCCGGCGGGCGAGCCCGAACCGCCGCGCGACCGCGTATCCGAGCGGGAACAGCGCCGCGCCCAGCGCCGCGTTGATCACCATGACGATCGTGTAGACCGTCGCCGGGTCGTGCGACGCCCAGTACGCCGGAGTCAGCAGAAGCGGGTACCCGCCCTGGTAGAAGGTGTTCCCCGAGAGGTCGGCGCCCGGCCCGCCGGCCAGCAGGCGGGCGGCGACCAGGTAGCCGGTCTCGTCCGGGTTCGCGGCCGGTGCCGTCCGGGCCCAGGCGAACCAGAGCCGCACCACCGCCTGCGCGAGGACCCCGGCCGCGAGCAGCCACGGCAGGGTGCGGGGAGAACGGCGGGCGGGACGCGGGGGAGCGGGCGGGACGTCCTGGCGGGGCGGAACGGTCGCGAGCGTCATGCGCCCCACGGTTCCGGCGGGCTGTCATGATCTTGTGGCGGTGATGTCCGGATCTTGTGACACGGCGCGCCGGGCGACCATGGACGTCCAATAATGTCTGAGTGGCGAGCATTCTGTTCATCGAGGATGATCCGTCCGCCCGGGCGGCCCTGGAGCTCGCGCTGACCCGCCAGGGACACGGCGTGACCTCCCGGGCCACCGGCGAGGACGGGCTGGAGGCGCTGCGGGCGCGGCGCCCGGAGATCGCGATCCTGGACGTGATGCTCCCCGGCATCGACGGGATCGAGGTGTGCCGGCGCATCCGCCGGGAGGACTCGCTCCCGGTGATCCTGCTGACCGCGCGCGGCGACGACCTCGACATCGTCCTCGGGCTGGAGGCGGGGGCCGACGACTACGTGGTGAAGCCGGTCGAGCCCCGCGTCCTGGACGCCCGGATCCGCGCCGTCCTGCGCCGCGCCGACCACACCCGCGTCGACCGGTCCGTCCACGGAGACCTCGTCATCGACCGGACCTCGCTGAAGGTCACCAAGGCGGGCACCGACCTGCGCCTGACCCCGACCGAGCTGCGGCTCCTGCTGGAGCTGACCCGCCGTCCCGGCCAGGCCCTCACCCGCCAGCACCTGCTGGCCGAGGTGTGGGAGCACACCTATCCGGGCGACTCCCGGCTCGTGGACGCCTGCGTGCAGCGCGTCCGCGCCAAGATCGAGGACGAGCCGGCCGAGCCGCGGCTGATCGAGACCGTCCGGGGCTTCGGCTACCGGTTCACGGCGCCGTGATGCGGCGTCTCCGGTTCACCGGGCTGCGGGTGCGGCTCGCCGCGGCCTTCACCGCGGTCGCGCTGCTGGCGTCCGTGCTCGCGTCCGGCATCTCCTACGTGCTGCTGCGCCGGGTGATGCTGCAGCGCGCGCAGGACGCGGTGCTGACCCAGGTGCGCAGCACCCTCGCCCAGCACGTTCCGCCGAAGCTTCCCCCGGACATGAGCGCCAGCATCGGCGCCGAACTCGAAGAAGACCTCAGCGGCCCCGGGCGCAAGGCGGTCGCGGTGCGCGTGACGCTGGACGGGTCCGTTCCCGTACCGCCCTCGGAGTTTCTCGACGTCCCCGTCACCAGGGAGTTCGCCCGCCGGGCGATGAAGGGCATGGTGTTCCAGCGGGTCGTCCGGAAAGGCCGGCCCTACCTGCTCGTCGGCGCGTGGGTCACCGGCTACACGACGACGGCGGAAGAGCCGGAGCGCCTGACGCCGCCGATGGTGTTCGTCACCGCGAGCCTCACCCGCGAGGCCGCCGACCTGCGCTCCTTCACCCGCGTGCTGGCGGTCGCGGACGCGCTGGCGCTGATGGCCGCGCTCCTGCTCGCCCTGCTCGCCACCCGCGGGGTGCTGCGTCCGGTGCGACGGCTCGGCGCCGCCGCCCGAGCCCTCGGCGAAGGCGAGCTGGAGACCCGTGTGGAGGTGCGGGGACGGGACGAGCTCGCCGACCTGGCCTCAACCTTCAACCGCACCGCCGAGGCGATGGAGCGGACGGTGACCGAGCTCCGCGCGATGGAGGCGGCGTCCCGCCGGTTCGTCGCGGACGTCTCGCACGAGCTGCGCACCCCGCTGACCTCGATGATCGCGATGACCGGCCTGCTGGCGGAGGAGGCAGCGGGCCTGCCCGACGGCGGCCCGGCCGAGCTCGTCGCGGGCGAGACCCGGCGGCTCGGCCTGCTGGTCGAGCATCTGATCGAGATCAGCAAGTTCGACGCGGGCGCCGCCGCGCTCGTCCTGGACGACGTGAACGTGGCGGACGCGGTCGCGGGCACCCTCGCCGCGCGCGGCTGGACGGACGACGTGGCGGTCGAGGGGACCGCGGACCTGTTCGCCCGGGTGGACCCGCGCCGTCTCGACGTCATCGTGGCGAACCTGGCCGGCAACGCGCTCAAGCACGGCGCCGCGCCGGTCTCGCTGCGCTTCGGGGCGGCGGAGCGGGCGGGCGCCGTGGGAGTGGAGATCGTCGTCGCGGACGGCGGCCCGGGACTGCCGGACGATCTGCTCGCCGTGGCCTTCGACCGGTTCGTCAAGGCGGAGGCGGCCCGGTCCCGCAGCGAGGGCAGCGGGCTCGGCCTGTCGATCGCGAAGGAGAACGCGGTCCTGCACGGCGGCAGGCTGGAGGCGGCCAACGGCCCGGACGGGGGAGCGGTGTTCACCCTCTGGCTGCCCGCCCGGCGCGATCCGGACGAGGAGCAGGCATGAGATGGCGGAGTCCGCGGGTGTGGGCGGCGGCCGTGGCGCTGGCCGCCGTGTCCGGGTGCGGTGTGCGCCCCACGGGGATCCTGAGCGCGGGCACCCGCCCGATCGCCAACGGGCGGGCCGCCACCATCACCGTCTACCTGGTGAAGGATTCCCGGCTGGTGCCGGTGGTCCGGCCCGGACTGCCCGGTCACCCGTTCCTGGCCGCCGAGCAGCTGGCCGTGCCGCCGACGACCTCGGAGCGCGCCTTGGGGCTGCGCACCGAGGTCCACGGTCCGCTTGAGGCGTACTCGGTCGTCGACGCGTCGAAACCGGAACGCCAGCGGTCCCAGCTGGTCGTCCGGCCGGCCGATTCCGAGAAGTGGACGAAGACCTGGTCGCGGTTGGCCATGGCCCAGATAGCGTGCACCGCGCAGGCCATTCCCGGCATCGACCGGGTCAACCTGTGGGGCGCCCCGGACCCGGACAAGAACGGATGGGAGATCGTGACCTGCGACCGGTTCTCCGACCTGATCAGCTGATCAGCGCCGTGTCAGCCACTGGGTGGTGACGTCGCCGAGCACCGACCGGACGGCGAGGATCGCGATGCCGACGGACAGCACGGGCATCACCACCCAGCGCTCCACCTTCCCGTCCGTCCTCGGGACGACGGGGACGTCGACGCGCCACGGCAGCGGCCAGAACACCGGGCATCCCTTCGGGGTCAGGCAGTCGCCGGCGACGTGCGCCAGGCAGCCCAGCGTCACCGCGAACCCGACGAAGCTCATGTCGAGGTTGTGCATGAGCCAGACGGCGATGAGGGCGAGCGCGCAGTCCGCCAGCGCCGACTGCGGCTCCTTGCCCTCGAAGTCGAGGCCGACGCCGCGCAGCCCCAGTCCGACGATCATGAAGAGGCAGGCCCACCAGGCGTAGACGTAGTGGGTGGCGAGGGCGTCCATCGCCCAGCCGATGCCGACCGCGAACAGGATCGAGTGCGTCGCGTGCCGGTGCCCGCCCGAGAGCTTCCCGATCCACTTGCACATGTGGTGCGTGATCGGCCCGAAAGTGTTGGCGATGCGGCCGTTGTGGTGGTCGATGTCGGGCAGGATCGCCGCGCCCGCGCAGACCACGGCGCCCGCCGCGATCTGCTCCGGCGACAGCGAGACAGCGTGGTCGCCGAGCAGCCGCTCCTGGGCGATCACCGGGACGGCGGCCAGCCACGCCAGCGCACCGCTCAGGGCATGCGTCTTGCCCATCATGTGCCGTTCCCCCGCCTTTCAGCGCGTATCGCCGCCCGTCTCAGGGCGGGACTCTAACCCGCTCCTGATCGTTAGCAGTGACGACGCGCCGTACGGGGCACCGCGTCCCTTTGATGCGTGTTCCTTTGATGCCGGACGGGCTGCGCCGGTTCCACCGGATCCGCGGTCAGACGGCGTTGCGCTCCCGGGCGGAGACGACCGCCTCGACGTTCTCCTCCGCCCATTCGGTGATGGCCCCGATGGGCTTCTGGAGCGAGTGGCCGAGCGGTGTGAGGGTGTACTCGACGCGCGGCGGCACCTCGGCGAAGACCGTCCGGGTGAGGAGGCCGTCGCGTTCCATGGTCCGGAGCGTCTGGGTGAGGACCTTCGGCGTGACGCCGCCGATCAGGTCGCGCAGCTCGGTGAACCGGCGGGGGCCGTCGCTCAGGCCGAGCACGACGAGGACCGACCACTTGTCGCCGATCCGGTCGAGGATCAGCCGGGTCGGGCAGTTGGGGTCGAACGCGTTGCCCTTCATGGTTTCCGTAGGGTACCAATGTCACGTTGAAGTAACCAGTATCCGATGGATACCTTCGTTTGCGACGACGTTCGAGGAGGTCATCATGAGGATTCTGCTGATCGGCGCGACCGGCATGGTCGGCCGGCGGATCGCCGGCGAGGCGGGCGACCGCGGCCACGAGGTCACCGGCGTCACCCGCAGCGGGAACGAGGGGACGGTCAAGGCCGAGGCGGGCGACGCCGCCGCGATCGCCGGGCTGGCCGAGGGGCACGACGCCGTCGTGCTGACCGTCCCGCCGCCCAGGGACGGTTCGGAGACCGAGGGGCCGCTGCTGGCCACCACCCGCGGCGTGCTCGACGCCCTGCGGCGGGCCGGCGTCCGCCGCCTGGTCGTGGTCGGCGGCGCCGGAAGCCTGGAGGTCGCGCGCGGGGTCCGGCTCGTCGACACCCCCGAGTTCCCCGACCTCTACAAGAACGAGGCGCTCGCAGCGGCCGCGCAGCTCGGCCTCATCCGGGCCGAGGCCGGCGATCTGGACTGGACCTTCATCTCACCCGCCGCGATCATCGAGCCGGGCGAGCGCACCGGCACGTTCCGGCTGGGCGGGGACCAGCTGCTCAGCGACGCCGAGGGCAACAGCCGTATCAGCGCCGAGGACTACGCCGTCGCCCTGGTCGACGAGCTGGAGAAGAGCAACGCCGTCCAGCGCCGGATCACGGTCGCGTACTAGGTCAGGATGGGATGAAGCGCCAGGCGCCGGACTCCTCGCCCGGTTCGTAGCGGGAGTCCAGGCGCTTGGCGACGATGCCGGGCAGCCCCTGGTCGCGCGCCGCGTCCCGGACGGCGCCGCCGTCGCCGGGGAACCAGGGGGCCGTCTGCCACAGATCGCCCGACAGGCCGAGGTCGTCGAGCCGTCTCCGCCGGTCCTCGTAGGGGACGTCCAGCAGCGGACGCCCGTCCAGGTGCGGCAGGTCGTAGATCATGTAGGTCTCGCGGCCGTCCAGGACGGCCAGCTCCCCGTCGAGCAGCGCGGGGCGGGAGCCCAGTTCGGCGCCGAGCCGGGAGCCCAGCCCGCCGGGGCCGTCGACGGCGCGGCCCCGGCCGTCGGTGAACCGCGTCCGGCCGCCCTCGACGTAGGCGGCCAGCCGCCGGCCGACCCACGCGAACTCGAAGCCCCACGCGTCCTGGTCGCGGGGGAGGCGGGCCTTCTCCACCGGGCGCATCGGGCGCAGCGACTCCGGGAGCGGCTCGGCGTCCGGGTCCGCCGGCGGGTCCATCCGGTGGATCATCCAGTTCTTGCCGCGCGTCTTGAAGAGCACGTACCGGCCGGACACGCGCGAACCGTGGATGACGACCTTCACCTCGCGCTCGGACCACTTCTCCGTCTCGTACGTCCCGCGATCCCAGATGGTCATCGTGCCGGCGCCGTACTCGCCGCGCGGGATCTCACCCTCGAACGTGGCGTACTCCAGCGGATGGTCCTCGGTGTGCACGGCGAGGTGGTTGGTCTCCGGGCTCCACGGCAGGCCCTTCGGCACGGCCCACGAGACGAGCACGCCGTCGCGTTCGAGCCGCAGGTCCCAGTGCAGGCTGGTCGCGTGGTGCTCCTGGACGACGAAGGTGTCGTCGTCGCCGCGCGGCACCGCCTCCTCCTCCGGGACGGGCTCCGGCGTCCGTCCCGCGTCCCGTCTGCCCCGGTACTCGGCGAGCCGGTCGCCGCGCTCGCGCCCCCGGGGCCGCGCGTTCCTCCCGGCGTCCTTCTTCGGCTTCTTCGGGGTCACGCCCGGTGCATACCCGCGATCAGCGGATGAAGACGGCGTAGTCGGCCACATCGCCGGTGAGGGCCGGCGGCAGCCCCGCGACCGCGGACAGCTCCTCGGCCGACATGAACCCGCCCGCCTCCGCCCGCACCCGCTCGATCCTGTCCGCCAGCTCCGGGGTGATCCCGGGCAGCAGCGTCAGCACCTCCGCGGGAGCGTGGTTGACGTCGATCAGCCCGCCGTCGTTGTACTGGCGCGGCAGGTCCGGACGCCCGATGCGCAGCTCCTTGGCGAGGCCCGGGTCGGCCGCGGCCAGCTCCCGCGCCTTGTCCCGCAGCAGCCGGCTGCGCTTGACCCGCTCCACCACCGCCTCGTTGTCGACCGCCGACAGCCCGTGCGGGTCGAACACCCGCCGCCGGATCAGGAACGCGTGCCCGCAGCCCACCACCGCCAGGACGAACAGCAGCACGCCGACGGCCCGCTCGGTGCCCTGCTTGTCGCCGATGTCCGGGAGCAGGTACAGCACCAGCGCGAACACGCCCGCGTACGCGGCCGTCGACACCAGCAGATGCAGGCTCCGCCGCCACAGCAGCGCCGCCGCGAACGTGAACGGCGTGGCATAGCCGAGGGACAGGAACGGCAGCGCCGCCCACGTCACGCTCAGCGCCGCCCGCCCCGGCGGCATGCTGTCGGACGGAACCCTAGGCTCGTACGGCGCTGGGGCGTTCATCTCTGGAGAGTCTCCCGGCCGGATGTGGGGCGAATCGGACTCTAGATCAAGAGGGGGGTCACGGCAGGGTGAGGATTTCGTGGCCGTCCTCGGTCACCAGGAGCGTGTGCTCGAACTGCGCCGTCCGCTTGCGGTCCTTGGTGACGACCGTCCAGCCGTCGTCCCAGATGTCGTAGTCGTGGGTGCCGAGGGTCAGCATCGGCTCGACCGTGAACGTCATGCCCGGCTCGATGATCGTCGTGGCCGACGGGTCGTCGTAGTGCGGGACGACCAGCCCGGAGTGGAACGTCGTGCCGATCCCGTGCCCGGTGAAGTCGCGGACGACCCCGTACCCGAACCGCTTTGCGTAGGACTCGATGACCCGCCCGATCACGTTCAGCGCCCGTCCCGGCTTGACCGCGCGGATGCCGCGCATGGCCGCCTCGTGCGTGCGCTCCACCAGCAGCCGGGACACCTCGTCGACGTCCCCGCACAGGAACGTCGCGTCGGTGTCGCCGTGCACCCCGTCGATGTAGGCCGTGATGTCGATGTTGATGATGTCGCCGTCGCGCACGACCGTGTCGTCCGGGATGCCGTGGCAGATCACCTCGTTGATCGAGGTGCACAGCGACTTGGGGAACCCGCGGTAGCCCAGCGTGGACGGGTAGGCGCCGTGGTCGAGCATGAACTCGTGCCCGACGACGTCCAGCTCGTCGGTCGTGACGCCCGGCCGGACGTGCTTGCCGACCTCCTCCAGCGCCTGCGCGGCGATCTTGCCGGCGACCCGCATCCGCTCGATGATCTCGGGCGTCTTGACGTCCGGCTCACCCGTCTTCGGCCGCTTCTTCCCCACGTACTCCGGCCGCGGGATGCTCGACGGGACCTTGCGCATCGGGGAAACGTTTCCGGGCCGGAGCAACTGGGTCGTCATAGTGATGGAGTGTAGTCAGCGCGATCGCGGCAACGAATCCCGCGCGACGCGAGATCGAGAGGAGCGCCGATGGCCGGTGACGAGGGTGACTGGTGGTTCTGCCTGAAGCACATGAAGGTCGAGCACGGGCCCGGCTGCCCCGGCAAGGACCGGATGGGCCCCTACGACACCGAGAGCGCCGCGGCCGGCGCGCTCGCCCTGGCCCGCGAGCGCAACGAGGCGTGGCGCCGCCAGAACGACGACTAGTCGACCACCGGGCCGGAGACGGCGTCGAGCAGCCGGGCGAGCCGGTGCCGGAACCCGCGCGGGCCGCGCGCCGGTTCCTGCCCGGCCGCCGCGCTGACGAGGTGCTGCGCGCCGTCGAACGACATGAGCGACTCCTCCGGCGGGACGGTCAGCGCCTCGTGGGCGAGGCCGCGCAGTTCGCGGTCGCCGCCCTCCAGCGCGAGGACGGTCGCCCCGGTGCGGCGCGCGTCGTCCACCCGCTCCAGCAGCGGGACGGGAGCCTCCTCCTCGGCGACGACGAACAGGGTCTCGCCGCGCCGGGCCGACTCCAGCCGCTCCAGCCCGATCCGCAGATGCGCCGGGGCGCCCTCCGGCGGTTTCCAGCGCACCAGCGTGGGCGCCAGGCCGGGGGCGTCGCCGAGCCGGCTCTCGTCGTCGAGGTGCGCCGCCAGATGCCACGGGTCCTCGGCCGGCGTGCCGACCAGCAGCAGCCCGCCCGGTGTGCGGGACGTGACCCGCAGCGCGCGGCCGAACTCCTGGGTCCGCTCCAGCCAGCCCGTCGTCGACAGGACCTCGCGCAACATCGTGATCTGCTCGGCGTCCACGGCCACCATGGTGCCGCACCGGGCGCCCTGGACAGGCCGTTTTCGCGATGCGCGAGCCCGGCGCGACGTGCCGCGACGCCCGCCTGGCAGACTCGGCCGCATGACTGAGCAGCAGCAGAAGACGCCCTACGACCTTCCCGATGCGAGCGGCCTGTCCATCGGCATCCTGGGCGGGACGGGAGACCAGGGCAAGGGCCTCGCGCGCCGGTTCGCGATCGCCGGGCACCGGGTGGCGATCGGATCGCGCAAGGCGGAGCGCGCCCGGGCCGCCGCCGACGACCTCGGGGCCGGCCTGCCCGTCTCCGGTGCGGAGAACCCCGTGGCGGCCGGGGAGTCCGACGTGGTGATCGTGGCGGTTCCGTGGGAGGGGCACAAGGCCACGCTGGAGTCGCTGCGCGCCGAGCTGGCGGGCAAGATCGTCGTCGACTGCGTGAACCCGCTCGGCTTCGAGAAGGGCAAGGGGGCGTTCGCGCTGCCGGTCGAGGAGGGCAGCGCCGCCGAGCAGGCCGCCGCCGTCCTGCCGGACAGCCGGGTCGTCGCCGCGTTCCACCACGTGTCGGCCAGGCTGCTGCTCGACCCCGGGGTCGACGAGATGGAGCTGGACGTCCTCGTCCTCGGCAACGACCGGGAGGCGACCGACCTCGTCCAGGCCCTCGCCGGTCGCATCCCGGGCATGCGCGGCGTCTACGGCGGCAGGCTGCACAACGCCCACCAGATCGAGGCGTTCACCGCGAACCTCATCTCCATCAACCGCCGCTACAAGGCCCACGCCGGACTCCGCATCACCGACGTCTAACGGGCGTTCCCCGGCGAGACACCGCATGAGACCGGGGAGCGGTTTCCGCCTTCGCCGCGTCCAAGGGCTGACATATCATCGGGGTGGCGACAGGCGGGGTGGAGATGAGAGAGATCCGGTCGGCAGATCCGTGGAGCGCGTTTCTGGCCCCTTCGGGCAGGGACGCCGGGGTTCGGCCGGGTGTGGCTCCGGCGGGTGAGCCCCGCCGTGCCGAGTACGCCGAGGCCGGCGCGGAGGACGCGTGCCGCCTCGTGCTGGCGCAGTTGAGGGCGGCGAACGGCCCGCTGTCACTGGAGCAGATCCACCACGCGACGCGGCTCGGGCTGATGGAGGTCGCCGACGCCGTGGACACCTTGCGCGAGCGCGGCCTGGTCGCCGTGGAGCGCGAGATCGACGAGGTCGTCCGGCTGACCGGGGAGTGACCGGCGCCCGATGACCGGATACCTCCTCGCCGTCTCGCTGAGCTGCCTCGTCGGCATCGCCGAGCTGGTCAGCCGCTACCGGGACCGGCCCACCACGCTGGTCCGGGTGCCGAGCACCTGGGCGTACGTGCTGATCAACGGGGGAGCGGGCGCGGGCTCGCTGCTGCTCCTGCACACCTTCGACTGGCGGTTCGGCGTGCAGTCGCCGGACGTCGCCGGGGCGACGCAGATACTGGTGGCGAGCCTCGGCTCGATGATGGTGTTCCGCAGCGCGGTGTTCACCGTCCGCGTCGGGGACGAGGACGTCGCGGTCGGGCCGAGCACGCTGCTGACCTCGCTGCTCGCCGCCGCCGACCGGGGCGTCGACCGGATGCAGGCCAAGACCCGCGCCCAGGAGGCGGGCGAGATCATGCGGGGCGTCTCGTTCGCCAAGTCCCGGCTGGCGCTGCCGACGTACTGCCTCGGCCTGCTGCAGAACGTGTCCGCCGAGGACCAGGCCGACCTGCGCACCGCCGTGGACGCCCTCGCCGGCAGTGAGATGACCGACGGGCAGATGGCCCTCAACCTGGGGCTGCTGCTGATGAACGTCGCCGGGCCGGACGTGCTGCGCTCGGCCGTGGAGACGCTGCGCGCCGAGATCACGACGGACGAGCCCGTCCCGCGTCCCGTCCCGCCGCCGCGCGACGGCCAGGCCCGCGAGAACGGCGAGGCCCGCCCCGAGCCGGCCCGCTCCAACCCCGACCAGTAGAACGGCGCACGGCCGCGCCGGGAGGGCGCGGCCGTGCGGGGCGGGGCCCTAGTGGTAGGAGTGCTCGGGCGCCGGGTAGACGCCGCTGACGACCTCGTCGGCGTAGGTGCGCGCGGCCTCGCCGAGCAGCGTGTTCATGTCGGCGAACTTCTTGACGAACTTCGCGGTGTGCGGCGTGAGGCCCGCCATGTCCTGCCAGACGAGGACCTGCGCGTCGGTCTGGTTGCCGCCGCCGATGCCGATCGTCGGGATGGACAGGGACGAGGTGACGCGGGCGGCGAGGTCCTCGGGCACGCATTCGAGGACGACGGAGAACGCCCCCGCGGCCTGCAGCGCCTTCGCGTCCGCCATCAGCTCGTCGCCGTCCTGGCCGCGGCCCTGCACCCGGTAGCCGCCGAAGGCGTTCACCGACTGCGGGGTGAGGCCGAGATGCCCCATCACCGGGATGCCGGCGGCGACCATCGCCTCGACCTGCGGGATGTTCCGGCGGCCGCCCTCCAGCTTGACGGCGTGCGCGCCGGTCTCCTTCATGAACCGGGTGGCGGTGGTCAGCGCCTCCGCGACGCCCGTCTGGTACGAGCCGAACGGCAGGTCGGCGACGACCATGGCGCGCTTGGAGCCGCGGACGACGGCCGCGGTGAGCGGGACCAGGTCGTCCACGGTGACGGGGATGGTCGAGTCGTAGCCGTAGACGACCATGGCGGCGGAGTCGCCGACGAGCAGCACGGGGATGCCGGCCTCGTCGAAGATCCGCGCGGTGAGCGCGTCGTACGCGGTGAGCATCGGCCACTTCTCGTGCCGCTCCTTGGCGGCGGCGATGTCGCGTACGGTCACCCTTCGCCCGCTCGTACCGCCGTAGAGTGCGGTCGGCTGTGCTGGGGGTGCGGCAGAAGAAGACATGCGAGAAACCTCCGGTCTTGAGGCGCCACGGTGGCGTACCCAGACGGAACCGATCGTGCCACTTGGCAAACGTTTCGGATACCCCTCGCGATTCCGGATTTTTCTGGTGTGCCTCCTGTGGGGGGGTGACCCCCCACACCCCCCGCGCAAGGCGCACGACGCCCTCCGGGCTCTCGGTCGGTCGTGCGGGGAATGAATTCCGAAACGATACCGTTGCGTATCGACATGGACCCCCGAACGATCCAGCGGCGCCGGTGGTACATCCTCGGCGTCCTGACCATGAGCCTCCTGGTGGTGGTGCTCGACAACACCATCCTCAACGTCGCTCTCAAGACCATCGCCGACCCGGACAAGGGCCTCGGCGCCACCCAGAGCCAGCTCGAATGGGCGATCAACTCCTACACGCTGGTCTTCGCCGGCCTGCTGTTCACCTTCGGGGTGCTCGGCGACCGGATCGGCCGCAAGCGCGTGCTGATCGGCGGCATGGCCGTGTTCGCCCTCGCCTCGCTGTTGTCGGCGTACGCGCAGTCCCCGGAGCAGCTCATCTACGCCCGCGCCCTGATGGGCCTCGGCGGCGCGGCGGTCATGCCGCAGACGCTGTCCATCATCACCAACGTCTTCGAGCCGCACGAGCGCGCCCGCGCCATCGGCATCTGGGCCGGCGCGGTCGGCCTCGGCGTCGCCATCGGCCCGCTCACCGGCGGCCTGCTGCTCGCCCACTTCTGGTGGGGCTCGGTCTTCCTCATCAACGTGCCGGTCATCGCCCTCGGCGTGACGCTCATGGCGTTCCTGGTGCCCGAGTCCCGCAACCCCGCGCCCGGACGGCTCGACCCGGTCGGCGTCGTGCTGTCGGTCGTCGGCCTGGTCGTCCTGTCGTACGGCATCATCCAGGGCGGCGAGAAGGGGAACTGGCTGGAGCTGTCCGTGCTCGGCCCGATCCTCGCCGGCGCCGCCGTCCTCGCGCTGTTCGTGTGGCACGAGGCCCGCACCGCGTCCCCGGCCTTCGACGTCCGGCTGTTCAAGGACGCGCGGATGTCGGCCGCCGTCGCGTCCATCGCGCTGTGCTTCTTCGCCGCGACCGGCGTGTTCTTCTTCGCCAACTTCTACATGCAGTCGGTGCGCGGCCTGACTCCGCTGGAGTCCGGCGCGATGGTGCTGCCGTTCGCCGTCGCGCAGCTCGCCTTCGCCCCGCGCAGCGCGGCGATGGTCCGCCGCTTCGGCGCCAAGGCGGTCTGCACGACCGGGCTGCTGCTCGTCTCGGTCGCGCTGGCGAGCTACCAGTTCGTCGGCGTCCACACCTCCATGTGGATCCTCGGCGCGATCTTCTTCGTGCAGGGCGTCGGGATGGCCAACGTGATGCCGCCCGCCACCGAGTCGGTCATGTCGGCGCTGCCCCGCGAGAAGGCGGGCGCCGGGTCGGCCATCAACAACACCGCCCGGCAGGTCGCGGTCGCGATGGGCGTGGCGGTCCTCGGCTCCGTCGTCGCGTCCGTCTACCGCGGCGACCTCCGCGAGAACCTCGCCGCGCTGCCCGCCGGCGCGCGGGAGGCGGCCGGCGAGTCGATCGAGGGGGCGCACGCCGTCGCGGCCCAGCTGGGCCCGGCAGGGCAGAACCTCATCGGCCCCGCGGACGCCGCGTTCGTCCACGCCATGCACGCCGCGTCCATCGCCGCCGCCGTCGTCTCCTTCCTCGGCGCCCTGGTCGTCCTGAAGTGGATGCCGGGCCGCGCCGCCGCCGGTCCCGCCGCGGAAACCGAGGTGCAGCGGCCGGAGAAGGCCGCCGTGTGAGAGCGTGATGGGCACTATGACCGAGACCGGGCAGCGGCAGGCGGGGCGGCCCCGCAGCGAACGCGCCGAGAAGGCCATCGTCGAGGCGACCCTCGACCTGCTCGCCGAGGAGTCGGGGGTGGCGGGCGTCTCCATCGAGGCGGTCGCCGCCCGGGCCGGCGTCGGCAAGACGACGATCTACCGGCGCTGGCCCAGCAAGGACGCGCTGATCGTGCACGCACTCGGCGCGGTGAAGGAGCCGCTGCCCGAGCCGTCCGGCGGCACCGCCCGCGCCGACCTCACCGAGATCGCGCGGACGCTCGCCGCCGGCCCGGTCAGCAGGTACTCCCGGTGCTTCTGGAACGTCGTCGGCGGCGCGGAGAAGCATCCCGAGCTGTACGCCCGCTACCGGCAGGAGGTCATCGAGCCGCGGCGCGACGTCGTCCGCCGGGTGCTGCGGCGCGGGATCGAGAGCGGGGAGCTGCGCGCCGACCTCGACGTGGAGGTCGCGATGGCGCTGCTGCTCGGCACCCTGACCGCCAAGCGGCCGCAGGAGGGGTTCCCGGACGGCTACGCCGAGGCCGTCGTCGGCACCCTCCTGCGGGGCATCGGAACCACTCCGCAATGACGTCCGGACGAAAGATCCGAGCGGATTTCGGCGTGGTAAGCGTGATCTTCTCCCCTCGGCACGGTGTCATGCCCCATACTGTCGCTGGGTAGTGCTGAGACGACCGGCTGTCTGGAGCGCGTCAGGTGAGATCCGTCATGGCGCCGCGAGGCGATGCGCCAGCCACCGATTCGGCGTCCCGGACGCTTGTCCTGGGCATCGACGGGGCCCGGCAGATCGTGCAGTGCGGGCCGAACGCCAAAGCGGTCCTCGGCCGCGTCCCCGGGGACCTGATCGGCCGGCCCGCCACCGACCTGGTCGGGGACGAGGCGAAGGCCGAGCTGGAGGCGCTGCTGGAGGCCAACGACGCCGGCCAGGAGCGCAACGGCGTGATGGCCGTGCTCCGCGGCGACGACGCCACGGCCACCAGCGCGCTGGTCACCGTGCAGCCGATGGTCGGCGGCGCCGCCGGATCCGCGCCCGCGGCGCTGCTGTTCGTCCGGGTCGAGCTGCCGCCGAGCGAGCGCTACCAGGACCCGGCCCTCATGCGGCGCGCCTTGATGGACGACCCGCTCACCCGGTTCGGCGCCACCCTCGACCTCGACCAGTCCGCCCGCGGGCTCGTCGACGTCATCGTCCCGCACTTCTGCAACGCCGCGTCCGTGCTGGTGCTGGAGAGCCTGGTCGCCGCCGACGAGGTGCACACCGAGTCCGGCGGTGCGGTGCTGCGCCGCATCGCGGTCACCTCCGACGACGGCAACCCGGCGTGGACGTCCACGTTCCCCGTCGGCGAGGTGCTCGTCTTCCCGGAGGGCACCCCGTACCGGGAGGTCATGGAGACGGCCCGGCCCGTCCACCTGCCGCACATCAGCCTGGACGCGGCCAGCGAGATCGGCCGGCTGTGGCGGCGCGGACCGGCCGGCGAACTGCTGTCCAACGTGTCGATGGTGCTGCTCCCGCTGATCGCCCGCGACACGCTGCTCGGCTTCATCGCCTGCACCCGCATCCCCGGCTTCCGCAAGTTCGACGCCTACGACGTCGAGATCGGCATGGAGTTCGCCGCCCGCGCCGCGATCGTCATCGACAACGCCCGCCGGTACAGCCGGGAGCGCGCGACCGCGCTGGCGCTGCAGCGCAGCCTGCTGCCGATGCGGCTGTCCGCGCCGTCCTCGGTCGAGGTCCGGCACCGCTACCTGCCGGGCAGCAAGCTCGTCGAGGTCGGCGGCGACTGGTACGAGTCGATCGCGCTGCCCGGCGCCCGGGTCGCGCTGATCGTCGGGGACGTCGCCGGGCACGGCGTCCGCGCCGCCGTCACGATGGGCCGGCTGCGCACCGCCCTGCACACGCTCGCGAACCTGGAGCTGCCGCCCGCCGACGCCCTGCACGTCATGCACGAGCTGATGATCGAGCTGGGCGAGCAGGAGCCGCACTTCGCCACCTGCGTGTACGCGGTGTACGACGCGACGACCGGCACGATCGAGATCGCGTCCGCCGGGCATCTGCCGCCGCTGCTCGCCGGCCCGACCGGGGAGAACGAGTACCTGCAGGTGCCGCCCGCCCCGCCGCTCGGCGTGGCCGGCGGCGCCGCCATCGAGAGCCGCGAGTTCACCGTCGAGGACGGCAGCCTCTTCGTCATCTACACCGACGGCCTCGTCGAGAACCGGGGCCGCGACATCGACGACGGCCTCGCCCGGCTGCAGGGCATCTTCGGTCCCGACTCGGTCGACCGCCCGATGGAGGACCTCGCCAAGGCCACCCTCGCCGGCGTCTACGCCGACCAGCACCGCGACGACATCGCCGTTCTCATCGCCCGGCTGCGCCGCCTCCCCGAGGACCGCTACGCCTCCTGGACGCTGCCCGCCGACCCGGCGGCCGTCCGCCGCGCCCGCGGCCTCGTCAGCACCCGGCTGGAGGAGTGGGGCCTGGAGGAGCTCGACTACACCACCGAGTTGCTGGCGTCCGAGCTCATCACCAATGCGCTGCGCTACGCGCCCGGCCCGATCGAGCTGCGCCTCCTGCTGGAACGCACCCTCGTCCTGGAGGTTCTGGACCGCTCCGCCGCGCTGCCCCGCCTGCGCCGCGCCGAGGACGACGACGAGAACGGCCGCGGCCTCCTCGTCGTCAGCCAGCTCGCCCACCGCTGGGGCAGCCGCCGCACCGCCGCCGGAAAGGTCGTCTGGTGCGAGCAGATCGTCCCCGGCGTCGACCCAGACGCCTCCGAAGAGGTCCCCTCCTGGCCCGACGAAGCCTGGCCCGGCGAAAACCACCACCGGGAATGAAGGTGCCTTCCCAGGGGGCGATCCCCTGGGACCCACGCCACGGGCGGAAGCCCGTTTCCGGCTTGTTCGGGGTGGTCAGGTTCTTTCGCGCCAGGCGTTGGTGATGGGGAGGCGGCGGTCGCGGCCGAAGTTCTTCGGGGTGATCTTGGGGCCGGGCGGGTACTGGCGGCGCTTGTACTCGGCGAGGTCGACGAGGCGGATGGTGCGTTCGACCAGGGACGGGTCGTGCCCGGCGGCGACGAGCGCGTCGCGGCCCATGTCGCGTTCGACGTAGTCGGTGAGGAGCGGGTCGAGGACGGTGTACTCGGGGAGGGTGTCGCGGTCGCGCTGGCCGGGGCGCAGTTCCGCGGACGGCTCCTTGACGATGATCGCCTCGGGGATGGGCTCCAGCGCGAACGGGTGCAGGAAGGGCGAGTCCTCGCCGGCCTGGGTGTTGCGCCAGCGGGCCAGCTCCCACACGGTGAGCTTGAAGACGTCCTTGATGGGGCCGAAGCCGCCCGCGGAGTCGCCGTAGAGGGTGGAGTAGCCGGTCGCGAGCTCGCTCTTGTTGCCGCCGGTGAGGACGAGGTGGCCGTGCTCGTTGGACAGGGCCATCCAGACGTTGGCGCGGATGCGGGCCTGGAGGTTCTCGTCGGCGAGGCCGTGCAGGTCCAGGTGCTTCTCGAACGCCTCCACCATGTCGGCGATCGGGACGATGCGGGAGTTGAGGCCCTGCCGCTTGACGAGGTCCTCGGCGTCCACGACGGAGCCCTCGGAGGAGTAGCGGCTCGGGAGCAGGACGGCGTGCACGTTCTCCGGGCCGATGGCGTCGGAGGCGATCGTGGCGACGAGGGCGGAGTCGATGCCGCCGGACAGGCCGAGGACGACGGAGCGGAAGCCGTTCTTGCGGACGTAGTCGCGGGTGCCGAGCACGAGCGCCGCGTACACCTCGGCGAGGTCGTCCAAGGGCTCGGCGACCGTCTGCGGCTCGACCGGGTAGGCGGGCAGCGTGCCGGGCGACAGGACGTGCCGGTCGATCGTGATCGTGGTGCCGTCCGGGGCGTCGACCGGGGTGCGGCCCGGCTCGGCGGGCGAGCCGGCGGCCGGCAGCGCCAGATCGGCGACGAGGAGGTGCTCGGTGAACTTGGGGGCGCGGGCGAGCAGGGCCCCGTCCGGGCCGACGATGACCGAGTCGCCGTCGAAGACGAGTTCGTCCTGGCCGCCGACCATGTTGACGTAGGCGAGCGCGCAGCCCGCCTCGCGGGCGCGCTCGGCGCACAGGTCGAGGCGGACGTCGTCCTTGTCGCGCTCGTACGGGGAGGCGTTGACGGCCAGCAGCAGCCCGGCGCCGGATCCGCCGGTGACGCTGACGGGGCCGCCGTCCTGCCAGAGGTCCTCGCAGATGACGGTGGCGACGTCGACGCCGTGGACGCGGACGACGGGCAGCCGGTCGCCGCGCACGAAGATGCGGTACTCGTCGAAGACGCCGTAGTTGGGCAGGTGGTGCTTGGCCGAGCGGACCAGCACCTCGCCGCCGTGCAGCCACGCGGCGGCGTCGAGCGGCGCGCCGGCGGGCTGCCCGGAGCGGCTCGACCGCACGGGGAGCCCGACCGTCCGCCGGTCGAGGTAGCCGGTGATGACCGGCAGGTCGCCGAGGCCCTCGTCGGCGAGCCGGCGGGCGAGCCGCTCCAGGGCCCGCTGGGACGCCTCGACGAAGGACGTGCGCAGCGCGAGGTCCTCCACCGGGTATCCGGTCAGCGCCATCTCGGGGAAGGCGACCAGGTGCGCGCCCGCGTCCGCGGCGCGGCGGCTCCATTCCACGATCAGGCCGGCGTTGCCTTCGAGGTCGCCGACGGTCGGGTTCACCTGCGCGAGCGCGATCCTGAGTTGTGCCACGCTCCAAGGGTAGAACGACGGAGCCAGTTTCGTCACTTTGACGAGAAGGGTGTGTCGAGCGCCACTGCGCGCCGCCGCCTGATCGCGGGGCCGAGCGCGAGCTGCGCCGCGGCGGCGGTGAGGGCGAGACCCGCGCAGCTCAGCCACAGTGCGGGCGCCCCTCCGGCGTCGAGCAGCTGCGTGCCGCCGAGCGGCGCCAGCAGGAAGCCGCCCGACCACGCCACGCCGTACAGGCCGCCGTACCGGCCGCGCAGGCCGGCGGGCGCGAGGTCGGCGACGACGGCCTGCAGGACGGACGCGGCGGTGATCTCCCCGAGCGTCCACACCAGGATCGTCGCGGTGTAGGCGCTCACGGACGAGGCGAGCGACGTGAGCCCGTACCCGACCCCGACCAGCGCGAACCCCGCCGCCATCACCAGGCTGTGGTCGCGCCGCGCCAGCCACGCGTTCACCAGCGGCTGCACGAGGACGATCAGGGCCCCGTTCGCGGCGATCGCGAGGCCGTAGGACCGCGGGCCGAGCCCGTCCAGCTTCATCGCCAGCGGCATCGTCGTCATGCCCTGCATGAGCACGAACGTGTAGACCAGCGTGATCAGCACGTAGGCGACCATGACCCGGTCGCGGAGCACGCGGCCGAACCCGCCCGCCCGCTCAGCACGGGCCTCCCGCGCCCGCGTCTCGGGCACGGCGCGCCACACCAGGAGGCCGAACGCGGCGCAGGTGAGGGCGTCGATCCAGAACAGCCACAGGAAGCCCTGCTGCGCGAGCGTCCCGCCGAGCACCATGGCGACGGCCCAGCCGAGGTTGACCGCCCAGAACAGCAGCCCGAACGCGCGCGGGCGGTCCGCGGGGGAGATGATGTCCGCCACCATCGCCTGCGAGGCGGGCCGGTACATGTCCAGCAGCAGGCCGAGCAGGAGCGCCGCGCCGACGATCGCGGCGAGGCCCTGCGCGTAGCCGAGCGCGAGCATCGCCGCGCCGGTGCCGACGGTCGCGGACGTCAGCGTCACGCGGCGGCCGAGGCGGTCGGCGAGCGCGCCGCCCGCGAGCTGCCCGCCGAGCGACCCGGTGCCCAGCACGGCCATCACCAGGCCGGCCTGGGTGAGCGACAGCCCGCGCATGGTCGTCAGGTACAGGCCGAGGAACGGTTCGACCATGGTTCCGAGCCGGTTGAGCAGGGTCCCCGCCCAGAGCACCCAGAACGTCCGGGGAAAGCCGCCGACCCGGGGTCGCAGGAACGCCGCGAGCCTGCCGGTTTCGGTGCCGACAGGAGTGTCTCCCAGAGTGGTCACTCGCCCGATGGTGAGGGCTCCGCACGCCCCGAGATAATCATTTAGCCTGAACTAAATGATCGAGTTCGTGTTCGCGCCGGAGGACGTGGCGCGGGTCCGGTTCGCGTTCTCGCCGCTGTGGGAGATGGTGCGCAGCCTGCGGGTCCTCACCGACCCGTCCGGCCACGCCCTGCACCTGCCGTGGGTGCGCACCGTCCGGCCCCGCCTGCGCGGGCTCGGCCTGGAGCCGCTCCAGGAGGTCGTCCAGCCCGCCGGGTACATCCCGGACTTCCTCACCCCGCCGCCGGGGACCCCGCTGCCCGAGCTCGGCGCCGAACTGGAGATCGTCCGGGCCACGCCCCCCGAGGTGGTCGCCGCGGAGCTGCGCTGGACGACGCGCGGCCGGCGTCCGGCCCAGGCCCGCCTCGCCATGGCCGCCGACCCGGAGCGCACCCTGGCGCACCTCGCCGACCTTCTCGAACGGTACTGGGAGGTCGCCATGGAGCCGTTCTGGCCGCGGGTCCGCGACCTCCTTGAGGGGGACGTCCTGCGCCGTGCGGGCGCGCTCACCGCCGAGGGCGCGGCCGGAGTCTTCGGCGACCTGCACGGGGCGGTCACCTGGCGCGCCGGGACGCTGACCGTCGACCGCCCCTGGCGATTCCGCGGTGAGCTCGCCGGGCGCGGGATCCTGCTCGTCCCCAGCGCGTTCGTGTGGCCGAAGGTGTCGGTGATGGTGCCGCCCTACCAGCCCATGCTCAGTTATCCGCCGCGCGGCGTGGCGACGCTGTGGGAGACCGGGCGGCCGGACGACGACCGGGCCGGCGCGCTCGCCGCGCTGATCGGCCGCCGCCGCGCCGAACTGCTCTCGGCGCTCGCGACCCCCGCGTCCACCACCGACCTGGCGAGGCGGACCGGCGTCACCGCCGGCGCGGTCAGCCAGCATCTCGGCGTGCTGCGCGCCTGCGGCCTCGTCATCGGGCACCGGATGGGCCGCCGCGTCCTCTACGTCCGCACCGCGGCCGGGGACGCCCTCGCCGGTGCTCAGCGCAGCGACGCGAGAGCGTCCAGCCGCGGTGGCGCGGGCGTGCCGCCGGGGCCGTAGCGTCCGGACTCGGCGAGCCAGTCCATGTGCGCCCGCGGCGTGTCCAGCAGGACCTTGACGACCTGGGCGGCGGCGGCGCGCTGCGCCACGGTCAGCTCCAGCCGGTCGAGCATCTCCGGCAGCTTGCGCGCCGCCGTCCACGCCTCTTCGAGCCGGTCGGCGATCCGGGCGGCGACCGCGGCCGCGGCCTCCGGAGGGTCGAGCCCCTGCGCGCGGCCGAGGACGGCGGGCAGGTCGTGCATGTCGCCGCGGTCGGCCTCCAGGTCGTGCGAGGCGAGGTCGTTGGACCAGGCCACGACGTCGGCGACGCTGTGCGCGAGGGTCTTCCACCGGGGCGTGCGCAGCAGCCGCGCCGGCAGTTCGACGCCGAGGACGGGCTCGACCAGGTCGTAGAGGAACGGCCCGCACGCCCGGCGGCGCAGCGGCGCGTACTCGGCCTCCGTCGGGACGTGCCTGATCCGCCGGTTGACCGCCTCCTCCGCGCACCCGTCCCGGTGCGCCTCCAGGTGCAGCATGAACCGGCGGCGCCAGTCGCGGCTCATGCCCTTGGACGTCGCGTCCCACAGCTCCACCAGCGCGGCCTCCAGCGGCCGGGCGCCGGGCCGGGCGTGGCCGCGCCGCATCGCGCGCGTCAGGTCGTCGTACAGTGCGTGCACCGCGCTGCCGCTGTCGGCGAGCGGCGGGTGGTCCATCGTGTCGTCCAGCGCGAGCGTCCACGTCAGCCAGCGGGCGAACAGGTCCACGGCGGCGAGGTCGGCGTCCGGGAACACGCGGGCGGCGAGCCGCTCGCAGCGGGCCCGGCCGAGCGGGGAGGTGTCCGGATCTCCGAGCACCAGCCCGCGGCCGCGCGCCCAGGTCTCCACCTGCGCGCACAGCTGCCACGACTCCGGATGCATGGCCGAGGGGGTGGCCAGGGCGGTCACCCGGTCGGTCATCGAGAGAAGAAGTGAGATGTCCACGACCCTGCCCACGCTAACGATCACCGTGTGCGGCGACCATGATCGCCACGTCAATTTTCGGGAAACGGATATCCGGGCCGGGTGGCTGCCCGGCACTGCCGCTCACGTGGGCGGACGTGGGATAGTTCGATGATCGAGAAGCAGCTCAATCAGGAGGAAACGTGTCCAGACGGACCACGCGGTGGGCACTGGGCGCGGGGCTGGCGGCCCTGGCGCTGACCGCTTCGGCGTGCGGTGGAGACAAGGGCGCCACGGTGCAGGGCGTGAAGCTCATCGAGAAGGGCGCGCTCACCTCGTGCACGCACCTGCCCTATCCGCCCTTCCAGTCGGAGGACAAGAAGACCGGCAAGGTCGTCGGCTTCGACGTCGACATCATCGATCTCGTCGCCAAGAAGCTCGGCGTCACCCAGAAGGTGGTCGACACCCCGTTCGAGACGATGAAGACCGGCTCGGCGCTGAACGCCGGCAAGTGCGACATCCAGATGGGCGGCATGACGATCACGCCCGAGCGCAAGAGGTTCATGGACGTGTCCGACCCCTACTTCGACGCCACGCAGGCGCTGATGGCGAAGAAGGGCAGCGGCATCACCTCGCTGGACGACGTCAAGTCCAAGAAGCTCAAGCTCGGATCGCAGGCCGGAACCACCGGCGAGGACTACGTCAAGAGCAAGGGCTTCGACCCGCGCTCGTTCGACAACTCCAACGCCGAGCTCAGCGGCCTGCGCACCGAACAGGTGGACGTGATCGTGCAGGACGACCCGGTCGTCAAGGGCTGGCTGAAGGTCCCGCTAAACGCGCAGTACGAGATCGTCGCGAACCTGAACACCGGCGAGCAGTACGGCATGTGGATGCGCAAGAACAACAACCCCGAACTGGTCAAGATCACCAACCAGGTGATCGCACAGGCCAAGTCGGACGGCACCTACAAGAAGATCTACGAGAAGTGGATCGGCACGATGCCGAAGACCGGCGGCGGCTCGTGACCTCCGAGCCGGTCGACACGGCGGCGCCGGGCGGGCTGTCCCGCCGGCGCCGCCGGCAGCTCTCGCTCGGCGGGCAGTACGGCGTCTTCGCCGTCGTCGTCGTGCTGGTCGCGGTACTGGCCGACTGGAACACCCTGCGGCTCAACTTCGCCAACTGGAGCGTGGCGAAGGAGCTCTTCCCCGACATCATCACGATCGGGCTGCGCAACACCGCGCTCTACACCGCCGTCGGCTTCGGCCTCGGCCTCGGCGGCGGGCTCGTCGTCGCGCTGATGCGGCTGTCGTCCGTCCCCCCGTACCGGTGGTTCGCCACCGCCTACATCGAGATCTTCCGCGGCCTGCCGCTGCTGCTGATCTTCATCTTCGTGGGCGTCGGCGTGCCGCTGGCCTTCCCCGGCACGAACATCCCGGGCGGCGCCGCGGGGCAGGCGGGGCTGGCCCTCGGGCTCGCCGCGACCGCCTACATGGCCGAGACGATCCGGGCCGGTATCGAGGCCGTCCCGAAGGGGCAGCTGGAGGCGGCGCGCTCGCTCGGCATGTCGCACGCCCGCGCGATGCGGTCGATCATCATCCCGCAGGCGTTCCGGATCATCATCCCGCCGCTGACGAACGAGCTGGTGCTGCTCTGCAAGGACTCCTCCCTCGTGCTGTTCCTCGGCATCACCCTCGAACAGCGGGAGCTCACCAAGTTCGGCCGCGACCTCGCGGGCGAGCAGGGCAACACCACCCCGATCATCGTGGCCGGGATCTGCTATCTGATCATCACGATCCCGCTGAGCCTGCTGGCCCGGCGGCTGGAGGCGCGGCAGCGCAGGGGGCAGCGATGACGAGCCTCGGCAAGGGGAAGACCGGCGGGAACGCCATCGACATCAGCGGCCTGCGCAAGTCGTTCGGGACGAACGAGGTGCTGCGCGGCATCGACTTCCACGTCGAGCCGGGCGAGGTCGTCTGCGTGATCGGCCCGTCCGGGTCGGGCAAGTCGACGCTGCTGCGCTGCGTCAACCTGCTGGAGGAGCCGTCGGCCGGGACGATCCGGGTCGTCGGCGCGGACGTCACCGACCCCGACGTGGACATCGACGCCGTCCGCCGCCGGATCGGCATGGTGTTCCAGTCGTTCAACCTGTTCCCGCACCTCACGGCGCTCGGCAACGTGATGATCGCGCAGCGCAAGGTGCTCAGGCGGGACAAGGCGGAGGCCGAGCGCGTCGCCCGGGAGAACCTGGAGCGGGTCGGGCTGGCCGACAAGATCGCCTCCTATCCGGCGCGGCTGTCCGGCGGGCAGCAGCAGCGCGTGGCGATCGCCCGCGCGCTCGCGATGGGCCCGGAGGTGATGCTGTTCGACGAGCCGACGTCCGCGCTGGACCCCGAACTCGTCGGCGACGTCCTCGGCGTCATGCGCGGGCTGGCCGAGGCGGGGATGACCATGCTCGTGGTCACCCACGAGATGAGCTTCGCCCAGGAGGTGGCCGATCGGGTCGTGTTCATGGACGGCGGCGTGGTGGTCGAGGAGGGCCCGCCGTCGCGGGTGATCGCCGACCCCGCGCACGAGCGGACCAGGACGTTCCTCTCCCGCGTCCTCGACCCGGCCGCGGCGCGGGTCGGGGAGGGCGAGTAGTCGTATATGTTCCGATCACCGGCCCCGGGCGCGTAACGTCGCGGTAACAGCGGCGGGGCATACTGCAAAACGTAGCCGGACCGGCGTCCGCGACCGGACCGCAGGCCGGCATACCGGGCCCCGCGTCAGCGACGAGGGCAGCGCACCGAGGGAGAGGGCATTGGACCGTCAGCAGGAGTTCGTGCTCCGCACGCTGGAGGAGCGCGACATCCGCTTCATCCGGCTGTGGTTCACCGACGTGCTCGGGTTCCTGAAGTCGGTGGCCGTCGCCCCCGCCGAGCTGGAGGGCGCCTTCGGCGAGGGCATCGGCTTCGACGGCTCCGCGATCGAGGGCTTCGCCCGGGTGTACGAGGCCGACATGATCGCCAAGCCGGACCCGTCCACGTTCCAGGTGCTGCCGTGGCGGTCGGAGTCCCCCGGCGTGGGCCGGATGTTCTGCGACATCCTGATGCCGGACGGGACGCCGAGCTTCGCCGACCCCCGGTACGTCCTGAAGCGCTCCCTGGCCCGGGCCGCCGACCTCGGGTTCACCTTCTACACCCACCCCGAGATCGAGTTCTTCCTCCTCAACGACAAGCCCGAGGACGGCCGCGAGCCCGAGCCGGCGGACGCGGCCGGCTACTTCGACCACACCCCGCACAGCGCCGCGCACGACTTCCGCCGCAACGCGATCATGATGCTGGAGGCGATGGGCATCTCGGTGGAGTTCAGCCACCACGAGGGCGCCCCCGGCCAGCAGGAGATCGACCTGCGGTACGCCGACGCGCTGACCACGGCCGACAACATCATGACGTTCCGGCTCGTCATGAAGGAGGTCGCACTGGAGCAGGGCGTGCACGCCTCGTTCATGCCGAAGCCGTTCACCGAGCACCCGGGCTCGGGCATGCACACCCACATGTCGCTGTTCGAGGGCGACCGCAACGCCTTCTACGAACCGGGCGCCGAGTACAAGCTGTCCAAGGCCGGGCGGGCGTTCATCGCCGGGCTGCTGCGGCACTCCGCGGAGATCACCGCCGTGTGCAACCAGTGGGTCAACTCCTACAAGCGGCTGTGGGGCAACGTCGGCTCGGCCGCCGGCGCCGGGGGAGAGGCCCCGTCCTACATCTGCTGGGGGCACAACAACCGGTCGGCGCTCGTCCGCGTCCCCATGTACAAGCCGCACAAGGGCCACTCGACCCGCATCGAGTTCCGGTCGCTGGACACGGCCGCGAACCCCTACCTGGCGTTCGCGGCGATCCTCGGCGCGGGGCTCAAGGGGATCGAGGAGGGCTACGAGCTGCCGCCGGGCGCCGAGGACGACGTCTGGGCGCTCACCGTCGCCGAGCGGCGCGCCCTCGGCATCGAGCCGCTGCCGCAGAACCTGGACGAGGCGATCCGCGCTATGGAGCGCAGCGAGCTGATGGCGGACGTCCTCGGGGAGCACGTGTTCGACTTCTTCCTGCGCAACAAGCGCCAGGAGTGGGAGGAGTACCGGCGGCAGGTGACCGAGTTCGAGCGCAAGCGGCTTTTGGCGGTTCTCTGACCGTCCTCCAGCCCCCACCCACCGCCATTCAACGGACGAGCTCCGCTCGACGCCCGGCCGGATTACGGTTGACCTGTGACCGAGTCATGGACTCCCGACCGCCGTCCCTCGCTCGCCGGGCGCCTGGCGCGGCTCGGCTTCATCGACGCGGCGCGGGCGGAGCGGCTGCTGGCCGACGCGGAGCGGGAGACCGGCGCCATGCCCGGCACCGGCCTGCTCGACGCCCTCGGCGGCACCGCCGATCCCGATCTCGCGCTGGACGGCCTGCTGCGGCTCCTCGCGTCCGCGGACGAGCGGGGCGTGGGCGGCGACCTGCGCGGGGCGCTCGCCGGGGAGCCGGGAACGCGGGAGCGGCTCACCGCCGTCCTCGGGGTGAGCGCGGCGCTGGGCGATCACCTGGCCCGCCACCCGGAGCACTGGCGGATGCTGCGGGACGGCCCTGCGGTTCCTGCCGGGCCTGCCCGCGACGATCTGCTGGCCGCCGTGGGCGCCGACCCGGGCGCGCAGGACCCCGTGGCCGCCGCCCCGGATCCGCTCCTCGCGCTCCGTGTCGCCTACCGCCGCAGGCTCCTCGCCCTGGCGGGACGCGACCTGATCGGCGTGGCGGACGTCGCCGAGGTCGCCGCCGAGCTGGCCGACCTCGCCGCGGCCGCGCTGGAGGCGGGTCTCGCGATCGCCCGCGCCGAGGTCCCCGAGCACGGCACCTGCCGGCTCGCGGTGATCGGCATGGGCAAGTGCGGGGGCCGCGAGCTGAACTACGTCAGCGACGTCGACGTGATCTTCGTGGCCGAAGCGCGCGCGGGCGAGCCGGAGGTCGCGGCCCTGCGCACCGCGACCCGGCTGGCGTCGGCGATGATGCGGGCCTGCTCGGCGTCGACGCGGGAGGGCGACCTCTGGGAGGTGGACGCGGCGCTGCGCCCCGAGGGCAAGGCGGGGCCGCTCGTGCGGACCCTCGCCAGCCACCGCGCCTACTACGAGCGCTGGGCGAAGACGTGGGAGTTCCAGGCGCTGCTGAAGGCCCGCCCCGTCGCCGGCGACGCGGGTCTCGGCGCCCGCTACCTCGACGTGATCACCCCGATCGTGTGGAAGGCCGCGGAGGGCGAGAGCTTCGTCGAGGACGTCCAGGACATGCGGCGCCGCGTCGAGGCCGACCTGAACCAGCGCACCGCCGACTCCGAGCGGCAGCTCAAGCTCGGCCCCGGCGGGCTCCGCGACGTCGAGTTCTCGGTGCAGCTGCTGCAGCTCGTCCACGGCCGGGCCGACGAGACGCTCCGCAGCCCGACCACGCTGGTCGCGCTCAGCGATCTGTCGCAGGGCGGCTATGTCGGACGCGACGACGCGGCGGCGCTTGCGTCGGCCTACCGGTTCCTGCGGAGGGTGGAGCATCTCGTCCAGCTGCACCGGCTGCGCCGCACCCACCTCGTCCCCGACGACGAGGACGGCCTGCGCCGCCTCGGCCGCGCCCTCGGCCTGCGCACCGACCCGGTCGGCGAGTTCACCGCGCTGTGGCGGCGGCACGCCCGCGAGGTCCGCCGCATCCACGAGAAGCTGTTCTACCGGCCGCTGCTGCGGGCCGTGGCGCGGCTCCCGGGGGAGGAGGCCCGCCTCACCCCGGAGGCCGCCCGGACCCGGCTGGAGGCCCTCGGCTACGCCGACCCGGCGGGTGCGCTCCGGCACATCGAGGCGCTGACGTCGGGCGTGTCGCGGCGAGCCGCGATCCAGCGGACGCTGCTGCCGGTCATGCTCGGCTGGTTCGCCGACGCGCCCGACCCCGACGCCGGCCTGCTCGGGTTCCGGCAGGTCAGCGACGCGCTCGGCACCACGCCCTGGTACCTGCGGCTGCTGCGGGACGAGGTGACCGTCGCCGAGCGGATGGCGTGGGTCCTCGGCTCCAGCCGGTACGCCACCGATCTCCTGCTGCGCGCCCCCGAGGCGGTCGCCCTGCTCGGCGCCGACGGCGATCTCACCCCGCGTCCGTGCGAGGTGCTGCGCTCGGAGGCCCTCGCGGCCGTGCGGCGGCACAAGAAGGGGCCCGCAGGGCCCGGGGAGCCGTCGCCCCAGGGGGAGACGGCGGGCAGCCGCCCGGCGGAGGAGGCGGTCGGGGTGGTGCGCGGGCTGCGGCGCCGGGAGCTGTTCAGGGTGGCGGTCGCCGATCTGCTCGGCCTCGTGGACGTCCGGGCCGTGGGGGAGGCCCTGACCTGCATCGCCACCGTCACGGTCGAGGCCGCGCTGCAGGCCGCCGTCAACAAGATCGAGATGGAGGCGCGGGAGCCGCTGCCCACCCGGATGGCGGTCGTCGCGATGGGGCGGTTCGGCGGGCACGAGCTCGGCTACGGCAGTGACGCCGACGTGATGTTCGTCCACGACCCGCTGCCGGGCGCGGACGAGCGGGCCGCCGGGCGCGCCGCGCACGCCGTCGCCGAGGAACTGCGCCGCCTCCTCGCGCTGCCGGCCCCGGACCCGCCACTGGAGATCGACCCGAACCTGCGCCCGGAGGGACGGCAGGGGCCGCTGGTGCGCACCCTCGCCTCCTATGCCGCCTACTACTCCCGCTGGTCGGAGCCCTGGGAGGCGCAGGCGCTGCTGCGCGCCGACCCGCTGATCGGCGACGCGGGCCTGCGCGACCGGTTCCGGGCGCTGATCGACCCCGTCCGCTGGCCCGAGGACGGCATCGGCGAGGACGCCGTCCGGCAGATCCGGCGGCTGAAGGCACGGATGGAGTCCGAGCGGCTCCCGCGCGGTGTCGAACGCCGGCTGCACACCAAGCTCGGGCCCGGCGGCCTCGCGGACGTCGAGTGGGTCGCGCAGCTGCTCCAGCTCAAGCACGCCCACGACGTCCCCGGGCTGCGCACCACCCGCACGCTGGACGCGCTGGACGCGGCGGTCGAGGCCGGCGTCCTGGACGCGGGCGACGCCGGCGTCCTCGCGGAGGCGTGGTGCCTGGCGACCCGGATCCGTGGTTCGATCATGTTGGTGCGGGGCCGCGCGTCCGACCTGCTGCCGACCGACCACCACCGGGAGCGCAGCGCGGTCACCCGTGTCCTCGGCTATCCCGGGACGGGTGACCTTCTGGAGGACTATCGCCGGCACGCCCGCCGTGCCCGCGCCGTCGTCGACCGTGTGTTCTACGGGGCCGGGTAATCCCGGAGATGTACGCGGGTCGTCCTGAGGCGTACGCCGCTCAGGAGCGGGTGGCGCCGCCGGTCGCGGCGGATCCGGCTCCGGAGCCGCCCGTGCTCCGGCCCGACCGCTGCGCGAGCCGGTGGGTGACCCGGGCCCGGGCGATGATGATCGGCGCCGGGCACCGCATGTACAGGATCCAGGAGACCCACAGCGCGCCGCTGATCAGTGCCATGCCGGCCACCGCGTCCAGCAGGTAGTGGTTGGCAGTGGAGAGGATCACGAACACGGTCGTCGCGGGGTAGAGCACTCCCAAGGCCTTGGCCCATTTCTGGGACGCCAGCTTGAACAGGATGAGCCCGCACCACAGCGACCACCCGGCGTGCATGGACGGCATGGCCGCGTACTGGTTGGTCAGGCTTCCGGACGCGTCGCTCGCGTAGAGGCCGAGCGAGTGCAGCGCGGTCACCGGATCGACGAAGCCCTCGCCGTGGAGGAACCGCGGCGGGGCCAGCGGGTACAGCCAGAAGCCGATCAGCGCGACGGCCGTGGCGGTCATGATGGAGGTGCGGAGCCACCGGTAGTGCTGCGGCCGGTATCTGTACAGCCAGATGACGACGCCGAGCGTCACGATGAAGTGCATCGTGGCGTAGAAGACGTTGGCGGTGCGCGCCAGCCACGGCACGGTCAGCAGCGTCTGGTTCAGGTGCAGCTCAACGTCCAGCCCCAGATAGCGTTCCACGCGCAGGATCTCGTCGGCGTGCGCGAACGCCGGTCCCGTCCCGCCCTGAACCAGGACGACGCGGGTCAGCGTATAGCCGGTGTAGAAGAGAACGAGCAGCAGGAGCTCGCGCCAGACCGGGGGCGCGGTGAGGACCCGGCGCCGCATCCTGGTGGCGCCGGCCTCGCCTCTGCGAGTCGTCGGGGGGGCGGATTGAGCCATGTTACCTATCTTTGCCGCAGGGCCCCCTGAATGAGATCACCGCGGCGAATGGTCTTCATCTCAGACTTGAGTAGTACGACCCTGATGCGGTATCCGGACTTTCGGGGGAGGACCTCGGGGTCCCCGGGTGGGTCCCCCCGTCCCCTTCCCCGCTCTGCGCGGAGCCTATGGAGTCGATCAGGAGTCAGCATAGGAGGCCGTGGGTAGGTCCCGATCGCCCCCCGTGATCGAACGGAGGGACGAATGGCCAGGTACCGGGGCATTCCCGGCACTATTCCGGTCGCCGCCGCCGCGTTGGCCGCTATCGGACTGATCTCCCTCGCGGGAGGGACGGAACCTCGCCGCACGACCGCCGGCGAACCCCGTGCGGCGATAAGTACCCCTTCTCCCGTCCTCACTACCCCTTCCGCGGGCGTTTCACCTTTGAAATGGAAGAGGTGCACCGGGCTGCCGTCGCCTCCGCCCGGAGCCGGCCCGCCTCCGGCCGGGGTCCGGTGCGCGTCGCTCGGGGTGCCCCTGGACTACGCGAGACCCTCCGGCGAGCAGATCGAAATCGCCCTGATCAAGGTGCCCGCGACCGACCGGCGGCACCGGATCGGCTCGCTGGTGTTCAACTTCGGCGGGCCCGGCGGGGACGGCGTCGACACGCTCGCGCAGTCCGCCGGCGAGTACGCCGGCCTCGGCGCCCGCTACGACCTGATCGGCTTCGACCCGCGGGGTGTTGGCCGGAGCACCGCGGTGACCTGTGTGGACGCCGCCCGCATGGACAAGATCCTCGCCCTGGACGACAGTCCCGACACCGCCGCGGAGGAGCGGGCGTACCTCGACGCCCGCGCCGGCTACGTGCGGCAGTGCCAGGCGAGGTCGGGGCGGCTGCTTCCCCATGTCGGCACCGTGAACGCGGCCCGCGACCTGGACATGATCAGGGCCGCCCTCGGCGACGACAGGCTGCACTATTTCGGCGTCTCCTACGGCACCTGGCTCGGTGGCAGCTACGCCCACCAGTTCCCCGGCCGCGTGGGACGGGCCGTCCTGGACGGGGCCGTCGACACCCGGATCAGCGGCGTGGACCTGGCCCTCCAGCAGGCCGCCGCGTTCCAGCGCGCCCTCGGCGGCTTCGGCGCCGCCTGCGCCCGGCTCGGGCCGAAGGGCTGCCCGATGGGCACGGACGGCCCCTCCGTCGTCGCGTCCATCGCCCGGACCCTGTCCGGGCTCGACCGGAGACCGCTCTCCACGTCGTCCGGCCGCAGGCTCACCCAGAGCCTCGGCACGACCGGGGTGGCCACCGCGCTCTACTCCCGGGACGCCTGGCCGTACCTCGCCCAGGGCCTCGTCGACGCGGTGAAGCGCCGCGACGGCACGCTGCTGCTCATGCTCGCCGACATCCAGAACGGGCGGAAGGACGACGGAACCTACACCGGTCTCCAGGCCGCCAACACCGCCATCACCTGCGCGGACGGCACCGACCGGTACACCGTCGCCGACGTGCGGCGGCTGCTGCCGAGGTTCCGGAGCACCTCGCCGATCTTCGGGACGTCCATGGGGTGGGGCCTGCTGGAGTGCACGGGCTGGCCGGTGCGGGGCGACGGGACGGCCCGCGAGGTGTCCGCCCCGTCCGCCGCGCCGATCCTCGTCGTCGGCAACACCGGCGACCCCGCCACCCCGTACGCGTGGGCGCCCGCTCTGACGAGGGCGCTCGGCGGGCAGGCCACGCTCCTCACCCTGAAGGGCCAGGGGCACGGCTCCTACGACACCGGCGACCCCTGCGTCCGCAAGGCGGTCGACGCCTACCTCCTGCGCGGCACCGTGCCCGCCATGGGCGCCACCTGCGGTTAGACGATCTGCTCGACCTCCATCGGCTCGCGGAGCGCGCTGCCGACGGTGCAGTACTTCGCGTGGACGCGCTCGGCCACGGCCTTCAGGACGTCCTCGGCCTTGTCGTCCCCCTCCGGGAGCTCGACGTCATAGGTGACCGTGATCGTGCCGAGCGTGCTCGTCGCGATCTTGTCGGCCTGGACGGTCGCGGCGAGCCGCGCCATCCGGTGCCCCCGCTTTGCCGTCAGCGGCTCGACGGTGACCAGCTCGCAGCCGCCGAGCGCCGCCAGCAGCAGCTCGACGGGCGTGAAGACGCCCTCGGCCTCCCCGTCGCCGATGGCGACCTCGGCGCCCCGGTCGTTGACGGCCCGGAAGCCGTCCTCGGTGCGCTCCACCCTGACCTCGGCCATGGCCTCTCCTTTGATCGTCTGGAGTCCGCCTGCGTGAACGCGGCGCACCGCCGCGTTCTTCCCGGCCGGTCGAAGGCGTTTCACGAGGGCGGACGGGGTATCCGGCTTGATGAGGCGGCCGCGGGCCGGAGCCGCCGGAAGCCACGTCATCATCGCTTCGGGGGAACGATGGGTCACATCAAGACACGCGACGGCACCGAGATCCACTACAAGGACTGGGGCCGGGGGCAGCCCGTCATCTTCATCCACGGATGGCCGTTGAACGGCGACGCGTGGGACGACCAGATGAAGGCGGTCGCCGACGCCGGCCACCGCGCCATCGCGCACGACCGCCGCGGACACGGCCGCTCGTCCCAGCCCTGGGAGGGGTACGACTTCGACACCTTCGCCGACGACCTCAACGATCTGATCGACGCGCTCGGCGTCTGGGACGTGGTCCTGGTCGGGCACTCGATGGGCGGCGGGGAACTGGCCCGCTACGTCGGCCGGCACGGCACCGGGCGGCTGTCCAAGGCGGTGCTGCTGTCGGCGATCACGCCGATGATGCTCCAGAGCGACGCCAACCCCGAAGGGGTGCCCGCCCAGGTGTTCGAGGACATCAAGAAGGGCATCCTGAACGAACGGTCGCAGTTCTGGAAGGACACCTCGGAGGCCTTCTTCAGCGCCGCCCGGCCGGGCACCAAGGCCACCCAGGGCAACCGGGACGCGTTCTGGTTCATGGCGATGCAGGAGAGCATCAAGGCCGGGGTGGACTGCGTGACGGCCTTCGCCGGGACCGACTTCACCGAGGACCTGAGCAGGTTCGACATCCCGACGCTCATCGTGCACGGCGACGACGACCAGATCGTCCCGATCGACGCCACCGCCCGCAAGGCCGCCGAGATCATCCCCGACGCCATGCTGAAGGTGTACGAGGGCGGCTCGCACGGCATCGCGATGGTCCCGGGCGACAAGGACCGCTTCAACCGGGACCTGCTGGACTTCCTGCGGGCCTGACACGCCGGCTGCCCGCTAGGTCCCGAGCCGTTCCTGCTCCTCCGCGACGATCCGGCGCGCCAGGGCCTGCTCGGAGATGTCGACCGCGTCCGGCGTCCGCTCCGCGAGATCGCTGCGCCGCGCGTACTCGTCGAACAGCCTGGTCTTGGCCTGGAGGATCTCCAGCATCCGCGCGTCGACGCCGCCGGGTGTGAGGAGCCGGTGCACCTGCACGGTGCGCACCTGCCCCATCCGGTGCGCGCGGGCGACGGCCTGCGTCTCCATGGTCGGCTTGACCTGCGGCTCGCAGATGATCACCACCGACGCCGCCTGCAGGTTGAGCCCGACCCCGCCGGCCTGGATCTGCGCGAGCAGGACGGCGTGGCCGGGCGCGGCGGTGAAGGCGTCCACGATCTCCTGCCGCCGCGCCGGCGGCACGTCCCCGGAGATGGGCCCGCGCGCCGCCACCCCGATCGCGTCCTGCACGGTGGCGAGCACGTCGCGGAAGTAGGAGAAGATCACGACCTTCAGGTCGTTCTCGGCGGCCTCGACCACCAGTTCCCTCAACCGGTCGAGCTTGGCCGACTTCTTGGGGACGGCGTACGCGGCGCGGCGCATCGCCATGAAGTTGCCCTCCGCCACGGCGTCCCGGTAGGCCGCCTTGTCCGCCCGGCTGAACTCCTCCAGCTCGTCCACATGTACGACCTCTGGGAGCTCGACGAGCACGTCCCGCTGGTTCCGCCGCAGATACACCGGCGCCACCGCGGATCGGAACGCCTGCGCGCCCATCGCCGCGTCGCTGGGACGGACCTTCTCCGCCACCTCGGGCCGCAGATGCGCGACGAGGCTGCGGAACTCCTCGACGCGGTTCTCCATCGGCGTTCCCGTGAGGAACAGGACGTGGTTCGTCCTCCGGCACCAGTGCGCGACCGCCCGGGAACGGCGGGTCTCGTGGTTCTTGGCGTAGTGGGCCTCGTCCACCACGAACATGCCGAGCTTCACATCACCCGGGACGTCCAGTGTGTGCAGCGTGGCGAGCGTCGTCACGGCGATCCCGCCTTCCGCGGCCCACTTCTCCAGCGCCTTCCCGCGTCCCGGCCCGTGCAGCGGGTGTGCGGAGATCGTGCTGCGCGTCTCGATCTCCCGCACCCAGTTGATCAGCACGCTCGCCGGGCAGGCCACCAGGAAGCGGGTCTCGCCCCGGGCCCGCAGATGGGCGATCGCCGCGATCGCCTGGATCGTCTTCCCGAGTCCCATCTCGTCGCCCAGGATCACCCGCCGCTGGACGAGCGCGAACCGCGCCCCGAACGACTGGTACCCGCGCAGGGAGACCCGCCGGAACCCGTCGTCGAGAGGCTGGGCCTTGACCCTGGCCGCGAGATCACCGGGCAGGAAACCCTCGGCGGCCTCCCGCTCCGGTCCCAGCGCCGCGAGCTCGGCCAGCAGCGTCTGGTAGTCGGACGCGCGAAGCTCGAAATCGATCCACGCCTCGTCCGGTGAGACGTGCGGCCGCAGCAGGTCCACCGACGCCTGCGAGAGCAGCAGCCGGGTGCTCCGCCCCTCCTCCTGACCGAGGGCCTCCGCCAGCTCGCCGATCGCCTCCCGTGCCCGCTCCCGCCGCGACGGCCGCGCGAAGACCCTCCGCCACCACGCCCCGGCCGGCCGCGCGTCGCGCACCAGCGGCCCGAGCCTTCCGTCCACCGAGTCGGCGGCCGCGTGCGCCCTCGGCAGCTCCGGCCCGGCGTTCACCAGCCGGTGCAGCGCGACGACCACGGGGGTCATCGCCTCGTCCCGCCGGTCGACGTCGATCCGCACGCCCGCCGAACGCTCGGCCGCCTCCGCCAGGCTGCCCGCCGCCGCGTGGAGCTGCCGCGCCGTCTGGGGCCCGATCCCGGGAAGCAGCTGAAGCCGGTACGGGGTCGCGTCCAGCACGTCGCCGACGCTGGTGAACCCCGCCTCCTCCAGCGGCCCGAGCCGAAGCCGCCCGTCCGTGACGTCCTTCAGCCTCGCGATCGGAATCGACCCGAGCTGCTCCCGGGCCGCCTCCCTCCGCAACGGCGCCAGCGCCTCATGCACGTCGGAAAGGGCCTGCCGGTGGTCGACCAGCAGTTCCCGCGCGGCGCGCAGCAGGGAATGTGCGTCCCGCAGGACGTCCTTGGCCTCGTGCGTCATCCCGATCCTCCGCGGGCGGTTCCGCGCACATGATGCCAGTTCCGCGACGGCCTCCAGGACGTACAGTGATCTTGATGACGTCATGAACCGGGTCCTCGTCCTCGCGCTCGCCGCCCTGGCGGCCGCGGCCGACGTGATCTGGGCGTTCCGGCTGCCGGGCCTGGCGTCGTCCGGGAGCGCGCTCGCGATGCTCGCCCTCGGCCTCGGCGGCGGGTGGTCGTTCGTCGCCGGCGGGCTGGTCACCCGTGCCATCCGGCCCGCCGGCCGCACCGGCACGCTGATGACCGCGGTCGGGACGACCCTCCTGCTTTCGGGCGTGAACTACCACCCGGCGCGTCCGGCCATGCTGGCCGGGAACGTCCTCGGCTGGGCCGCGCTGGCCGTCCTGGCCCATCTCGTGCTGGTGGTCCCCGACGGCCGGGCCGCCGGCCGGGCGGAGCGGGCCATGGTCGCCGCCGTCTATCTCGGCCTGGCGATCGCGCTGGCGGTGTGGCTGCGCTTCGGCAGGCTCGGTGACGGGAGCTGCGTCTGCCTGCCGGCCCTTCCGGGCGGCGACGGGCCGTCCCGCCTGCTGACGCGTGGCCTGGCCGGGTTCCTGTGGGTGTTCGGGCTCGTGCTGACGGGGGTGCTCGTACGGCGGTGGCTGGTCCGGATGCCCGCACCCCGGCGGCACACCTTCGCCCCCGTAGCGCTGGCCGGCGCGCTGATGCTGCTCGCCACCTGGGGCCGGCAGGGCGTCTACCTCTGGCTCGGGGATTCAGTGGCGCGGTCCCCGCTGGAAACGGTCCTGCATTTCCTGCAGCTCTCCACGCTGGTGCTGTGGCCGCTCGGGGTGCTGGCCGGGCTCCTCCGCGCCCGGCTCGACCACGCGGCCGTGGCGCGCATCGCGGCGAGCCTCCCACCGGACCCGGGGATGCTGGAGGCGACGCTAGCGACCGTGCTGCGCGATCCGACCCTGCGCCTCGGCCACCCGGACGAGAACGGCGGCTACGCCGACGCGGCCGGCCGCCCCGCGCGGTGGCCCGACGCCGCGCACGGACGTTCGGCCGCCCTGCTGGAGGTCGACGGCGAGCCCGCCGCGGTCCTGTCCTACGACGCCGCGCTCGACGACGACCCGGAACCGATCCGGTCCGCGGCGGCGATCGTCCGGCTCGTGCTGGAGAACGAGCGCATGCGCGCCAGGCTGGCCGCGCGGCTGGCCGAGGTCCGGGAGTCCCGGGCCCGGATCGTGACAGCGGGGGACGCCGAACGGCGCCGGATCGAGCGCAACCTGCACGACGGCGCGCAGCAGCGGCTGGCCCGGCTGACCACCACGCTGGGGCTCGCCCGCGCCCGCAACTCCGACGAAGGGCTGGCCGGGCTGCTGGACGAGGCGGCGGCCGACCTGCGCCACGCCATGACCGAACTCCGCGAGCTGGCCGGCGGCATCCACCCGGCGATCCTCCGCGAAGCGGGCCTCCGCGCGGCGCTGGCCTCGCTGGCCGACCGGTCGCCGGTCCCCGTCACGGTGGAGGCGCCCGAGGGACGGCTCCCCGCGGCGGCCGAGCAGGCCGCCTACTTCGTCGCCGCCGAGGCCCTGGCCAACGCGGCCAAGCACGCCGGGGCCTCGCACGTGTCGATCACGGCGGCCCTGCCGGCGGCCGGGGACGGCACGCGGCTGCGGCTGGAGATCCGCGACGACGGCGTGGGCGGCGCGCGGGCGGAGTCGGGCACCGGCCTGCGCGGTCTGGCCGACCGGGTGGCGGCGCTGGACGGCGGCCTTCTCGTCGACAGCCCACCGGGACGGGGCACCCGGGTGACGGCCGAGATCCCGCTCGGCCGTCCGGACCCGGCGGAGCCCGGCCGCGGGGAGCCTCAGGAACGCAGGTAGGCGAGCACCGCCAGCACCCGGCGATGGTCGTCCTCGGCCACGGCGAGACCGAGCCGCTCGAAGATGTTGTGGACGTGCGTCTCCACGGTCTTCGGGCTCAGCCGCAGCCGCCCGGAGATCGCCTGGTTGGAGCGGCCCTCGGCCATGAGCGCCAGCACCTCGCGCTCCCGCACGCTGAGCCGCTCCAGGGGGGCGTCCCTGCGCCGTCTCCCGACGAGCCTGACGACCACGTCGGGGTCGATGACGGTGGCGCCGCCGTGGACGCGGCGGAGGGCGTCGGTCAGTTCCGCGACGTCGGAGAGACGGTCCTTGAGCAGGTAGCCGATGCCGCGGGCGTCGTCGCCCAGCAGCCCTATCGCGTGATGCGCCTCGATGTGGTGGGACAGGACGAGCACGCCGACCGCGGGATGCCCGCCGCGGATGCGCCGCGCCGCGTCCAGGCCCTCGACGCCGTAACCGGGCGGCATCCGCACGTCCACGATCACCACGTCCGGCGGGTCGGCCGCGACCGCCGCCAGCAGCGCGTCGGCATCGCCGACCTCGGCGCAGACCGTGATCCCGGAGTCGGTGAGCAGCCGGGCCAGCCCCTGCCGGAAGAGCGCGCTGTCCTCCGCAAGTATCACCCGCATGGTGATCGACAGCTTAGGCTCCCGGAGTCCCGGGCGGCTCGGTGCGGGCCATGACCCGGGCGCTCAGGGCCACCCCTGAAAAGATCAAGGGACTGCCCGGTGGGCGGGCGGGCGCGGCCTTGCCAGGCTTTCCGGGGTGGAGATCTTCGACCCCGCCTTCGCGCCGGAGGCGGCGACGGCACCAGTGCCGCCCGCCATCCGGCTGGACCGGCTCACCCGGCGCTACGGCCGCGGCAGGAGCGCCGTGGAGGCGCTCCGCGGCGTCTCGGCGGACCTGCCCGCCGGGTCCTTCACCGCGATCATGGGCCCGTCCGGGTCCGGCAAGAGCACGCTGCTCCAGTGCGCCGCGGGGCTGGACCGGCCGACGTCGGGGCGGGTGCTGCTGGGCGGCGACGACCTGACGGCGATGGGCGAGTCCCGGCTCACCAGGCTGCGCCGGGACCGGATCGGCTTCGTCTTCCAGTCGTTCAACCTCATCCCGGCGCTGACGGCCACCGAGAACATCATCCTTCCGCTGCGGCTGGCCGGGCGGCGGCCGGACCGCGCCTGGCTCGCCGAGCTCATCGAGCGCGCCGGGCTGGCCGAGCGGGCCGGTCACCGGCCGAGCGAGATGTCGGGCGGGCAGCAGCAGCGGGTCGCGATCGCCCGCGCCCTCCTCACGCGGCCCGCGGTGGTCTTCGGGGACGAGCCGACGGGGGCGCTGGACCTGGCCACCGGCCGGGAGATCCTCACGCTGCTCCGGGAGGTCGTCGACACCCTCGGCCAGACCCTGGTCATGGTCACGCACGATCCGGTCGCGGCGTCCTATGCCGACCGGGTGCTCTTCCTCGCCGACGGCTCCATCGTCGAGGGCATGGACCGTCCCACCGCCGACCGCGTCGCCGCGCGGCTGGCCCGGCTCGGCGGGTGACGGCGTGCTGCGTCTGGCACTGGGCACGATCCGCACCCGCAAGATCGGCTTCTTCGGCTCGCTGGCCGCCGTGCTGGTGGCGGTCACGCTCGTCGCGGCCTGCGTGACGATGATCCAGTCCGGGATGCGCGCGACGCCGGCCGTCGACCGGTTCGGCGCCACGGCCGCCGTGGTGCGCGCCGATCCGAACCTGCGCGTCCGCTCGGGCGAGGACGAGGAGGTCGTCCCCCTCAAGGCGCCGCCCCGGCTGACGGCGGAGCGGCTGGCGACGCTGCGCGCCGTGCCGGGCGTCGCCGCCGTCGTCGGGGACACGCCGTTCCACGCGCAGGCCCTGGGCGAGGACGGCGAGCCGCTGCCCGGAGGCGGCGACGGGCCGTCGCTCGGACATGGCTGGCAGGCCGCACGGCTCACGCCGTTCACCCTCTCCGCCGGACGGGCCCCGGTGACCGGCAGCGAGGTCGCGATCGACGCCGACCTGGCGCGCCGGGCCTCCGTGCGCTCCGGGAGCCGCATCCGGGTCGTCACCGCCGCGGGGACCCGGCCGTTCACGGTGAGCGGGATCGTCCGGCCGCGTGGCGGACGGGCCGCGCTGCCGTCCCAGGCCACGCTCTTCTTCGCCGAGACGACCGCGGCGCGGCTGTCCGGAGCGAGTGGCACCGCCGACGTCGCGGGCGTGATCGCGCGGCCCGGGATCCCGGCCGCCGAACTGGCCGGGAGGCTGCGCACGGTGGTGCACGGCACCGGCCAGGAGGTGCTCACCGGCGGCGAGCGGGCACGGGCGGGCGCACCCGAGACGGCGGAGAAGCTGGAGTACTCCACGCTGCTCTTCGGCCCGATGGCGGGGATCGGCGGTTTCCTCGCCGTGTTCGTCATCGGCGGGACGCTGGGCCTGTCGGTCCTGCAGCGCCGCCGGGAGATCGCGCTGCTGCGGGCCATCGGCGCCACGTCCGGGCAGATCAGGCGCATGATCGCCGCCGAGGCCGTGGTGCTGGCGCTGCTCGCCGCGCCGCCGGGATACCTGCTGGGCATCCCGCTGGCCCGCCTGCTGCGCGGGCTGCTCGTCGACCGGGGGCTCGCGCCGCCCGAGTTCGCGGTGGTGACGGGCCCGCTGCCGCTGCTCGTCGCGGGGGCGGCCGGGCTGGTGCTCACGCTGCTGTCGGCGTTCACGGCGGTCCGCCAGGCCTCCCGGTTCCGTCCCGCCGAGGCGCTGCAGGAGGCGGCGCGGCCCCGGCGGCTCGTGACCGTCCCGCGCGTCCTGCTCGCCCTCGCCATGCTGGCGGGCGGCCTCGCGATCCTCATGCTGAGCCGGCATGCGGGCGGCCAGGTCGGCGTCGCGTTCCAGGCACTGGTCGTCATGCTGCTGATGGGTGCGGCGGCCCTGCTGGCGCCGCTGCCGACCCGGTTGCTCGAACCGCCGATCGGGGCCGCGATCGGCGCGGTCACGAGGACGACGGGATGGCTCGCCCACGCGGGCTCGGCCGCGGCGGTCCGCCGGGTCTCGGCGGCGGCAGCCGCCATCCTGATCAGTGTGGCCATGGCCGGGTACGCGCTGCTGGTGACGGCCGTCCTGGACGACACCACCGCCGCCCAAGGACGGGACCGGGTCGTCGCCGACCGGATCCTGCTGCCGCGCGCCGGCGGAGGGCTCCCGGCGGAGGCGGCGGACGCGGCGCGGCGACTGCCGGGCGCCGAGACGGTCTCCGCGGTGCGCGGCACCGAGGTCGTCTCGTACGTCCTGGGCACCCCCGATGCCCTTCCGGCGCAGGCCGTGGATCCGGCCACGGCGGGACGGGTCCTCGACCTGGGCCTGCGCGAGGGCTCGCTGGAGAGCCTCAGGACGCCGGGGACGGTGCTGGTCAGCCGCACCCACGCGGGTGAGCACGGCTGGCATGCCGGGTCGCGCTTCCGCGGCTGGCTGCCGGACGGGACGCCGGCGGACCTGCGGGTCGGCGGGATCTTCGACCGCTCGCTCGGCTTCGCCGACATCGTCTTCTCCGAGACGGCGCTGGCCGCTCACATGGGCACCGGTATGGACGACGCCGTCCTGATCCGGGCACGCCCCGGCGCCACCGGCGAGCTCGACCGCGCACTGCGCGCACTGCGGCGCGACCAGCCCGCCGTGCGGGTGGTGGACCGGGCGGGTTACGGCGACGCCGCGCATACCTCGATCCAGCAGAACTCGTTCGGGACGTACCTGGTGCTCGCCGTCCTCGTCTCGTTCAGTGCCGTGTCGCTCGTCAACACCCTGGTCATGGGGACGGCCGCGCGGGTCGGGGAGTTCGCGCTCCTCCGCGCCGTGGGCGCCGGCCGCCGCCAGCTGATCCGCATGATCACCTGGGAGACGGTCATCACCACGGTGATCGGCGTCCTGGGCGGCAGCGCCATCGCCTGCGTGGCGCTCGCCGGGGCGAACGGCGCGCTCACCGGCACGATGCGGCTGACCGGCCTGCCCCTCCCGCAGTACCCGCTGCTCCTCGCGGGCGTCGCCGCCATGAGCCTGGCCGCGAGCCTGGCGGCGTCGGTCCTGGTGCTCGGCGCCCGCCCGATCGACGCCCTGCGCGGCGGTGCCCGCGAGTGACCCACCGGTCCGGCAACGGCGGGCGGCGCGTCGATCCCGGACCCGCGCAGACGCGGAGGCCCGGCGGCACCGCCGCCGGGCCCCTCGACTTCCGCGGATCAGATGTCGTAGTACAGCTCGAACTCGTGGGGGTGGGGGCGGAGGCGGATGGGGTCGATCTCGAACTCGTTCTTCATCGAGATCCAGGTCTCGATGAGGTCCGGGGTGAAGACGCCGCCTTCGAGGAGGTAGTCGTGGTCGGCCTCCAGGGCCGCGAGGACCTCGGGCAGCGAGCCGGGGACCTGCGGGATCGCGCGGGCCTCCTCGGGCGGCAGCTCGTAGAGGTCCTTGTCGACCGGCTCCGCGGGCTCGATCTTGTTCTTGATGCCGTCCAGGCCGGCCATGAGCATGGCGGAGAAGGCCAGGTAGGGGTTGCAGGACGGGTCCGGGACGCGGAACTCGATCCGCTTGGCCTTCGGGTTCGAGCCGGTGATCGGCACCCGGATGCAGGCCGAGCGGTTGCGCTGGGAGTAGACCAGGTTGACCGGGGCCTCGAAGCCGGGGACCAGGCGGTGGTAGCTGTTCACCGTCGGGTTCGTGAAGGCCAGCAGGGACGGGGCGTGCTTGAGCAGGCCGCCGATGTAGTAGCGGGCGTTGTCGGACAGGCCCGCGTAGCCGACCTCGTCGTAGAAGAGGGGCGCGCCGTCCTTCCAGAGGGACTGGTGGCAGTGCATGCCGGAGCCGTTGTCACCGAAGATCGGCTTCGGCATGAACGTGACGGTCTTGCCGGCGGCGCGCGCGACGTTCTTGACGATGTACTTGTAGAGCAGCAGCTGGTCGGCGGTCTTCAGGAGGGTGTCGAAGCGGAAGTCGATCTCCGCCTGGCCCGCGGTGCCGACCTCGTGGTGCTGCATCTCGACGTGGATGCCGGCGGACAGCAGCTGCGCCACCATCTCCGAGCGCAGGTCGGTGTAGTGGTCCATCGGCGGGACGGGGAAGTAGCCGCCCTTGTAGGGGGGCTTGGCGCCGAGGTTGCCGCCGGCCTCCTCGCGGCCGGTGTTCCACGCGCCCTCGACCGAGTCGAGGTAGTAGTAGCCGGCGTTCTGCTTCGTCTCGAAGCGGACGTCGTCGAAGATGTAGAACTCGGCCTCGGGGCCGAAGTAGCAGGTGTCGGCGATGCCGGTGCCGCGCAGGTAGTCCTGCGCCTTCTTGGCCACGTTGCGCGGGTCGCGGCTGTAGGGCTCGCCCGTCAGCGGGTCGTGGACGAAGAAGTTCAGGTTCAGGGTCTTGTGCTGCCGGAACGGGTCCACGACGGCGGTGCTCGGGTCGGGGAGCAGGAGCATGTCCGACTCGTGGATCTCCTGGAACCCGCGGACCGACGAGCCGTCGAACATCAGCCCCTCGGTGAAGACGCTCTCGCCGAAGCTCTCGACGGGGAACGTGAAGTGCTGCATCTTGCCCGGCAGGTCCACGAACCGGCAGTCGACGAAACGCACACCTTCGTTCCTGATGTAGCTCAGGACCTCTTCGGCGCTGCTGAACATCCAGCCTCCTCAGGGCGGTTCTTGGCTCCCAGCACGCTACGGGCGCGCCGTTTCCCGGCCATGTCTCGTATGTTTCCGCTGTGTTACGCGTCACTTCCGGCCTGCCCGGGGGAGCCGCGTCGGGACCTGCGGGGGGACCGGATAGCGTAGGGGCCATGAGCGGTGGCAAGGGGCGGCAGGAGGCGGCCGGGCCGCGGTGGACGCAGACCTGGCTCGGCGGCGCCCGTTCGGCCGGGGCCGACCTCGGCGAGCCGGGCAAGCGCATCGGCCTCCCGGAGAGCGGCAGCGGCGCCGTCGCGCCCTACGGCCGGCGGCTGATCGCGCTGTTCGTCGACTGGGGCCTGTCGATGCTGGTCGCGAGCCTTCTGGCGCGCTCGTTCGACTGGGCGCCGGCGCAGCGCAGCCTGGCGACGCTCGCCGTCTTCGGCCTCCAGGCCTGGGTGCTCACCGCGCTCCTCGGCACGACGATCGGCAAGCGGCTGTGCGGCATCCGCGTCGCGCGGCTGGACGGACGCCCGGTCGGGCTCGGCTGGGCGCTCGCCAGGACCGTCCTGCTGCTCCTGGTCGTTCCCGCGCTGATCTGGGACCGCGACTACCGGGGAATGCACGACCGCGCCGGCAACACCGTCGTCGTCAACATCTAGCCAGAACACGAGAAGGCGCCCCCGGCGGGGGCGCCTTCTTCTTTCGGGCCCCTTCGGGCGTCAGCGCATCTTGGGCTTCGGGCCCTTGGGCATCTTCGCGCCCCGCGGCATCGGGCCCTTCGGCATCTGCATCGACCGGGGCAGAGCCTGGAGCCGGTCGTTGAGGTCCGCGACCTGCCCCTTGGTGAGGTTGCGGGGCAGCTTCATCAGGTGGCGCTGCAGCTTGTCGACCGGGATCTGGCCCTCGTCGTCCCCGACCTGGACGTCATAGATCGGCACCTGCTGGGCGGCGCGGGAGATGCGCTTCTTCTCCGCGCCGAGCAGCGGGCCGACGCGGTTGCGCGGGCCCTCGGACACGAGCACCACGCCGGCGCGTCCCACCGCGCGGTGCACCATGTCGAGGTTGCGGTTGCCGCTGACCGCCTCGGTGACCGTCCAGTTGCCGCGCATGTTCTTCAGGATCGCGGCGGCCGCGCCCGGCTGCCCGGCGATCACCTTGTACTGCGCGCGCTGCGCCAGCTGCCCGAAGACGATCATGCCGACGGCGAGCCCGGCGAGGACGCCCAGCGGGATGAAGAACCACAGCTGGCCGATGATCAGCCCGATGAGGATGACGACGACCAGGGTCCCGAGCGCGGCGGCGACCACGATCGGCAGGGCCTTCGGGTCGGCCTTGCGCAGCACCTGGGCGACCATGCGGATCTGCTTGAGGCGCCCTGGACTGTCCTGGGCCCCGTCCGTGGGCTTTTTCGACATGAATCCAAGGATAGTCGGGTCGGCGCCCGGAGCCGACACCCGACGCCCCGGCCACGGAAGCAATCAAGCTCGCGCGGAGACCGCCTGCTTGTAGAGGCGGCCGGCGCGGTAGCTGGAACGCACCAGCGGGCCGGACATGACGCCCGCGAAGCCGATCTCCTCGGCCTCCGCCGACAGCTCCACGAACTCCTCCGGCTTCACCCACCGCTCCACCGGGTGGTGGCGGGGGCTCGGCCGCAGGTACTGGGTGATCGTGACCAGCTCGCAGCCGGCCTCGTGCAGGTCGCGCAGCGCCTGCGAGATCTCCTCGCGGGTCTCGCCCATGCCGAGGATCAGGTTCGACTTGGTGACCAGGCCGTCCTCGCGGGCGCGGGTGATGACCTCCAGGGACCGCTCGTACCGGAACCCGGGCCGGATCCGCTTGAAGATCCGCGGCACGGTCTCCACGTTGTGCGCCAGCACCTCCGGCCGCGACGAGAAGACCTCGGCCAGCTGCCCGGGGACGGCGTTGAAGTCCGGGATGAGCAGTTCGACGCCGCAGCCGGGAATCGCCGCGTGGATCTGCCGGACGGTCTCGGCGTACAGCCAGGCCCCGCCGTCCTCAAGGTCGTCGCGGGCGACGCCGGTGACGGTCGCGTACTTCAGGCCCATCGTGGCGACGGACTCGGCGACGCGGCGCGGCTCGTCCCGGTCGAACTCGGCGGGCTTGCCGGTGTCGATCTGGCAGAAGTCGCACCGCCGGGTGCACTGGTCGCCGCCGATGAGGAACGTGGCCTCGCGGTCCTCCCAGCATTCGTAGATGTTGGGACAGCCGGCCTCCTGGCACACCGTGTGCAGGCCCTCGGACTTCACCAGGCCGGTGAGCTCGCGGTACTGCGGCCCCATCTTCAGCCGTGTCTTGATCCACTCGGGCTTGCGCTCGATCGGGGTCTCGCTGTTGCGCGCCTCGACGCGCAGGAGCTTCCGTCCCTCAGGTGTCACCGTCGTCACGGGTCCCAGCGTACGTCCCGATCTCCGGTGCCGGCACACCGCGGCCCGACGTGTGGCGGGGGCCTCAAAGCCGTATCGGAGCGATCTCGAACGCATGACGGTACTCCGTTCGTGCAGCCGATTCGCGTGTTTCGGCCATCTTCAACAGAGGATCTCTCTAAGGTGACTCCCTGTCGTCACGCAACAGCGTCAGCAGGAGGACCACCGTGGGTCTGGCAATGTCGTACCTCAGGGTGCCGCCGGTGCTGGAGGGGGAGCCCGATCCCGGCCGGATCGCGCGCCACGTCTTCGGCGACGCGAACTGGCGCCGGCGCGGCGCGAGGGAACTGTTCGAGCTCGGCTGGGCGTGGCAGGCGATGCACTTCCTCGTCACCGGCGACGCGTGGGAGGGCCGCCAGCCCGAGGCCGACGTCGTGTGCGGCGGCCGGCTGCTCACCGAGGACGGCGCCGACGAGCTGGGCATGGACGTGATCTACCTGGCGCCGGACCGGGTGAAGCCGGCCGCCGACCACCTGGCCGCGACGCCGTTCGCCGACGTCGCCCGGCGCTTCGACCCGGCGGCGATGGGCAAGGCCGGCGTCCAGGACGCTGGACGGCTGGACGGCGCCGCCCGCGACAAGGTCTTCAAGCCCGCCTACAGGGGGCTGGCGGACTTCTTCCGGGTCGCCGCCACCGAAGGCCAGGCCGTCTACAAGGTCATGGCCTGACCCGACCGGCGGCCCCGAGCGTCTTCCCGGGGCCGCTCCGGGAGGACGCCGGTCAGACGCCGAGCTGCGCCGTGGTGCGGTGGAGCGTCTCCGCCGCGCCGAGCGCCGCGGCCAGGTGCCGCTCGACCAGCGGGACGATCTCGGCGACCGTGACCTCCCGGCCGAGTTCCCGGCTCAGGTTGGTGGACCCGACGTCCCGGATCCCGCAGGCGACGATCTTGTCGAACCAGCCCATGTCGTTGTCGCAGTTGAGCATGAAGCCGTGCATCGCGACGCCCCGCGCCACCCGGATCCCGATCGAGCCGATCTTGCGGTCGGGGGCGCCGGGCACCCACAGCCCGCTGCGCCCCTCGACGGTGACCGTCTCCAGGCCGAGCTCGGCGCAGACGTCCATCATCATCTGCTCCAGCAGCCGCACGTAGCCGACGACGTCCGCCGGGTCGGGCAGCCGGATGATCGGGTAGCCGGTGAGCTGCCCCGGACCATGCCAGGTGATCTTGCCGCCGCGGTCCACGTCCACGACCGGGGCGCCGGGGTCGCCGAACGGGCGGTCGAGCGCCGCGGTCCGCTTGCCCGCGGTGTAGACGGGCTGGTGCTCCATCAGCAGGACGGTGTCGGGGACGAGGTCGTCCACCCGCAGCGCATGGGTGCGTTTCTGCAGCTCCCATCCCGCCTCGTAGGGGACGGCCGCCGTGCCGAACCCCGCGTGCACCACCACCAGCTCGCGTACGTCCACATCGCTCACGCGAGCCAGCTTATGCCGTGGACGGCCGGACCGCTCCTCAGAGGGCGGCGAGCAGCCGGGGCTCCAGCCGGTACTCTTTCGCCGTCCCCGGCCCGTCGGGCTCGATCCGGTAGGCGCCCGCGTCCCGCCGGTAGGAGACGGCCTGGACGAACTCGGTGCCGACATAGTGCAGCGCCACGCCCTCGTCGGCCGCGTACCCGCCCGGCAGGGACCCCTCGCCGACGAGCTGCTGGAGCAGCGGGCGGCGCTGCGGTTCGCTGTCGTAGTGCACCCCGCACGAGAACGGCAGGAAGCGCAGCCCGTCCGTCAGCGGGCGCAGCTGCGGCCCGAAGGAGTCGGTGTTGCCGCCGGCGTGCCAGCACAGCGCGCCCGCGCTCTGCCCGGACAGCACGACGCCCTCCTGCCACGCCTCCCGCAGGATCTCGTCGAGCCCGTGCAGCCGCCACAGGGCCAGCAGGTTCGCGACGCTTCCGCCGCCGACGTAGACGAGGTCCTGGGTGAGCAGGTGTGCCCGCATGTCGGCGATGTTCGGCATCGGGAACAGCGCCAGGTGGCTGACCTCGGCGTCCATGGAGGAGAACGCGGCGTAGGAGCGGGCGATGTACTGGGGGGCGTCGCCCATGGCCGTCGTGATGACGCAGACGCGCGGCCGGTCCTGGCCGGTCAGGTCGAACGCGTAGCGCAGCAGGGGGCTCGGTTCGAGGCCGTCCCGGCCGTCGGGCACGAACGTGCCCCCGCCGATCGCGAGGATGTGCGGCTGTCCGTCGGTGCTCATTCATCCCCCTCGTAGGCCATGTTGTCTCAATGTCACCGTATGACTACCGAACGGGATCGGGCAGGACTTTGACGATTCTTGGGACTCACAGGACGGCGGCGATGGCCGACTCGACGTCCTCGTGCGCGAACCGGAACCCGGCCTCCTCCAGCCGGCGCGGACGCACCCGCTGGCTGACCAGCGGCCCTTCGTCGGCGAAGCCGAGCAGCGCGGCCCGCAGCGCGAACTTCGGGACGGCCAGCCGGGTCGGCCGGTGCAGGACCCGGCCGACCGCCTTCGTGTAGGCGTCGTTGGTCACCGGGTTCGGCGCGGTCATGTTGACGGGCCCGGCGATCTCGTGGCCGATCAGGAACCGCAGTGCCGAGACCAGGTCGCCGATGGAGATCCAGCTCGTCCACTGCCGGCCGTCCCCGAGGTCGCCGCCGAGGCCGAGCCGGAACAGCGGCAGGGTGCGCCCGAGGATCCCGCCCTCACGCGCCAGCACGACCCCCGTCCGCGGATGGACGACCCGGACCCCGGCCTCCCGCGCGGGTGTGGCGGCGGCCTCCCAGTCGCGCACGAGGCCCGCCAGGAACCCCTGCCCGGCGGGGGACTTCTCGTCGACCTCGCGGTCGCCGGTGTCGCCGTAGTAGCCGATCGCCGACCCGCAGACCAGCACGCCGGGACGCGGATCGGCGGCCGCGATCGCCTCGGAGAGGGTCCGGGTGCCGACCACCCGGCTGTCGTAGATCCTCCGCTTGTACGCCTTCGTCCACGGCCGGTCGCCGACCCCGGCGCCGGCCAGGTGCACGACGGCGTCCGCGCCCTCCAGCGCCCCCTTGTCGACGCAGCCGTCGGCGGGGGACCAGCGTGCCTCGTCGGATCTGGACGGCTCCCGCCGCACCAGCCGGACGACCTCGTGGCCGTCATCCCGCAGCGATCGCACCAGCGCCGAGCCGATGAGGCCCGACGAGCCCGTGACGGTGACCCTCATGCTCCCAGCCTAGGACGACGACGCCACCGAACGCTGAGATTCTCATCGGGGTCCCGCGTTTCCCCGGACGCGCGGGACCCCGCCGGCCTGCGGCGCGGCGGGGTCCCGGTGGCGTGCTCAGAGGCCGAGCTCGGCCTCGAAGTTGCCCTCCTCCAGGCGGTGCTTGACCGTGGCGAGGAAGCGGGCGGCGTCCGCGCCGTCGATCAGCCGGTGGTCGTAGGTCAGCGCCAGGTAGACCATCGACCGGACCGCGATGACCTCGCCCAGCTCCGGGTCGTCGATGACGGCCGGGCGCTTCACGACGGCGCCCGTGCCGAGCATGCCGACCTGCGGCTGGTTGAGGATCGGGGTGTCGAACAGCGCGCCGCGGCTGCCGGTGTTGGTCAGCGTGAACGTGCCGCCGGCCAGCTCGTCCGGGCTCACCTTGTTGGTGCGGGTGCGCTCGGCGATGTCGGCGATCCGCTGCGCGAGGCCGCCGAGGTTCAGCTGGCCCGCGTTGTGCACGACCGGGACCATCAGGCCGCGCTCGGGCACGTCCACGGCGATGCTGAGGTTCTCCACCTCGTGGTAGGTGACCTCGTTGGTCTCGCCGTTGATGACCGCGTTCAGCTTCGGGTGCGCCTTGAGGGCCTCGACGGTCGCCAGCGCGAAGAACGGCATGAACGACAGCTTGACGCCCTCGCGCGCCTGGAAGTCGGCCTTGGCCTGGTCCCGCAGCCGCGCGATCTTGGTGATGTCCACCTCGACCACGGTGGTGAGCTGCGCGGACACCTGCAGCGACTCGACCATGCGGCGGGCGATCGTCTGCCGCATGCGGGACATCTTCTCGGTCCGGCCGCGCAGCGCGAGCTGCTCGGCGGGGGCGCCGGCGGGCGCCGGGGCCGCGTGCCGGCCCACCGGGGCCTGGGCCGGAGCGGGCGCCGGGGCGGCCGGAGCGGGCGGGGCGGCGGGCGCGGCCTGCTGCTGGGCGGCCTGCTGGGCGGTGCGGGCCGCCTCCAGGACGTCCTGCTTGCGGATGCGGCCGCCGACGCCGGTGCCCTTGACCGTGGCCAGGTCCACGTTGTGCTCGGCCGCCAGCTTGCGGACCAGCGGCGTGACGTACGGCCCCTCGCCCGGCTCCGCCTGCGGCTGCGCCGGCTGCTGCGACACCGGGGTCGGCGCGGGCGGCCGCGCGGGCGGGGCCGGCGGCTGCGGGGCCGGGGCGGGCGCCGGGGACGGCGGGGCCGCGGGCTGCTGCTGCGCCGGCGGCGGCCACGCCGCGGGCGGCGGCGCCTGCTGCTGCGGTGCCTGCTGCGGGGGCGCCTGCCCGGCCTGCGGCGGGGCGGCGGGGGCCTCCTCGCGCGCGTCCTCCGCGGCCGGGGCGCCGCCGCCGGACGGCGCCTCGCCCTCGTCGCCGATGACGGCCAGTTCGGCGCCGACCTCGACGGTTTCGTCCTCGGCGACGGTGATGCTGGTCAGGATGCCCGAGGCGGGGGAGGGGATCTCGGTGTCGACCTTGTCGGTGGACACCTCCAGGAGCGGCTCGTCGGTCTCGACGCGCTCACCCTCCTTCTTCAGCCAGCGGGTGACGGTGCCCTCGGTGACGCTCTCGCCGAGCTGGGGCATGGTGACGGAGACCGGCATGTCTCAGCGACTCCTTCGTATTACTTGTGCGACGTTCAGCCGTGCACGTGCAGTGGTTTGCCGGCGAGGGCGAGATGTGCCTCGCCGACCGCCTCGGACTGGGTCGGGTGGGGATGGATCAGCTGGGCGACCTCGCCGGGCAGGGCCTCCCAGTTGTAGATGAGCTGGCCCTCCGCGATGAGCTCGCCGACGCGTGCGCCGACCATGTGGAGGCCGAGGACGGGACCGTCCGCGGCCGCGATCACCTTGACCTCGCCCTGCGTCCCCAGGATCTTGCTCTTGGGGTTGCCGGCGAGGTCGTAGGTGACCTCCTTGATCTCGTACCCGCGCTCGCGGGCCACGGCGGACGTGATGCCGACCGAGGCCACCTCGGGGTCGGAGTAGGTGATGCGAGGGACGCCGTCGTAGTCGATCGGCGGCGGGGTGAGCCCGCTCAGCCGCTCGGCGACGAGGATGCCCTCGGCGAAGCCGACGTGGGCCAGCTGCGGCGTCGGGACCAGGTCGCCGACCGCCGAGATCGTGGGGACGTTCGTCCGGCAGTACTCGTCGACCTTGACGAACCCGCGCTCGGTCTCGACGCCGGCCTCGGCCAGCCCGATGCCGTCGGAGACCGGGCCGCGCCCGACCGCCACCAGCAGCAGCTCCGCGTCGATCGTCTTGCCGCCTTCGAGCGTGACGGAGATGCCGCCCTGCGTCGGCTTGGCGCTCTCGAAGCGGGTGCCGACCTCGAACGTGATGCCGCGCTTGCGGAACGCCCGCTCCAGCCGCTTGGAGCTGGACTCCTCCTCCAGCGGCAGCAGGTGGGGCAGCGCCTCGACGATCGTGACCTCGGCGCCGAACGAGCGCCACACGCTGGCGAACTCGACGCCGATGACGCCGCCGCCGAGGATGACGACCGAGCCGGGGACGTGCTCCAGCCGCAGGGCGTGGTCGCTGGAGATGACGCGCTCGCCGTCGATCTCCAGGCCGGGCAGCGACTTCGGCACCGATCCGGTGCCGAGCACGATGTGCCCGGCCTCGATCGTCCGCAGCCCGCCGGGGGTGTCGACCTCGACCGTGGTCGGGCCGGCGAGCCGGCCGGTACCGTGCACGACCTCGATGCCACGGGACTTGATCAGCCCGGTGAGGCCCTTGACGGTCGTCGAGACGACCTTGTCCTTGTAGGCGTTCACGCCCGCGACGTCGATGCCCTCGAAGGTGGTCCTCACGCCGAACTTGGCCGCCTCGCGGGACTGGTCCGCCACCTCGGCCGCGTGCAGCAGCGCCTTGGTGGGAATGCAGCCGCGGTTGAGGCACGTCCCGCCGAGGGACTCGTCGCGCTCGATGAGCGCGACCGACCTGCCGAGCTCGGCGGCGCGCAGCGCGCACGCGTATCCGCCGCTGCCGGCACCCAGGACGACGATGTCGAAGGGGCCGTTGTTGGCCACTGGACGCTCCCTTTCCCCGGTTGTGGCGCCGCGTGGGCCGCGGCGTCCTGGGCGGGACGGGGCGCACCGGTGCCCGGGCCCCCGACCGCCACGAGAAAACCTATTCTGCTCCCCACCCGGTCACAGCGGGCGGGGCCACCACAGAATTCCTGCGGCTCTACAGAATGCCCGCGGCGACGTCCTCGGCGATCTGGACCAGCGTACGGGCAGCGGCGCCGGTGCCGCCCTTCGGGGTGTAACCGTACGGCTCCCCCTTGTTGAAGGACGGGCCCGCGATGTCGAGGTGCGCCCACTTCACGCCGTCCGGGACGAACTCCTTCAGGAACGTCCCGGCGACGAGCATGCCGCCCCAGCGCTCGCCGCTGATGTTGGCGATGTCGGCGACCGCCGAGTCGAGGCCCTTGCGCAGCTCCGCCGGGAGGGGCATGCCCCAGGACGGCTCGCCGGCGCGGTCGGCCGCCGCGACCACCTTCTCGCGGACGTCGTCGTCGTTGGCCATGACGCCGGTCGTCCGGGTGCCGAGCGCGACGAGCTGCGCGCCGGTCAGGGTGGCGACGTCCACGATCAGGTCGGGGGAGTCCTCGCCCGCGCGGACGAGGGCGTCGGCCATGACGAGCCGGCCCTCGGCGTCGGTGTTGAGGACCTCGACGGTCTTGCCGCCGTAGATGCGCAGCACGTCGGACGGGCGCTGCGCGGTGCCGCTCGGCATGTTCTCGGCGATGGCGAGGTAGCCGACGACGTCGACCTTGGGGCCGAGCTCGGCGATGGCGGCGAGCGCGCCGAGCACGGCGGCCGCGCCGCCCATGTCGGACTTCATCCAGTCCATCGCGTCGGTCGGCTTGAGGGACAGGCCGCCGGAGTCGAAGGTGATGCCCTTGCCGACCAGCACGAGGGTCCTGGACGCCTCGGGGTGGGTGTAGGCGAGGCGGACGAGCCGCGGCGGGTTGACCGAGCCCTGCCCGACCCCGGCGATGCCGCCGTAGCCGCCCTCCACGAGGGCCTTCTCGTCCAGCACCTCGATGGCGAGGCCCGCGTCGGCGGCGACGCGCTCGGCCTCCCCGGCGAGGTCTTCGGGGGACAGGTGGGACGGCGGGGTGTTGACCAGGTCGCGGACGAGCTTGACGGAGGCGGCGAGGGTCCGGGCCCGTTCGACGGCCGCCTCCTCGGACGCGGGCGCGATCAGGCGGATCTCCTCGACCGGGCTCTTGTGGCCGTCTCCGGTGCGGTAGGCGTCGAAGGAGTAGGCGCCGAGCAGCGCGCCCAGCGCGACGGCCTCCACGCCCTCGGCGCCGTCGGCGGGCAGCGCGACGGCGACCCGGGGGGTGCCGGCGAGGGCGCGGACGGCGGCGCCGGCGGCGCGGCGGGCGTCCTCGGCGGACGGGTCGTCGCCCAGCCCGGCGGCCACGATGACCTTGGCGGTGACGGTGCCGAGCGACGGCAGCCTGGTGACCTCGCCGGCCTTGCCGGTTGCGCCGAGCGCCGCCAGCGCGCCGGCGAGCCCGCCGTTCATCGCGCGGTCGATCGCGTCGGCTCCGGCGGCCGGGGCGGCACCCGCATCTCCCGGGACGACCCCGATCACGATCGCGTCGGTGTCCAGGCCGGCCAGGTCTGCGCTGTCAAGGCTGATGCTCGTCACGTAGCCCGATGTTAGTCCTCCCGGTGACCGGTTTCGTCCTTTTGGATCAAGCATTGCCCGGCCCGGGGACCCGCCTGGCCGGGGGTGCCGGACGCGCCGGCCGGCCCGCGGAGGTGGCGGAACGCCGCCGTGCCGATGCCGCGGCGCAGGTGGAGGAGGGTGCGCCGGATGTCGCGGGTGGCGCATCCGGACCGCTATTCACCTATTCCGATTGATTTAGTAGTTTACCCCCGTGACCAGCAGAGACGGTGCCGCACCGGCCACGCTCGCGGAGGCACGGCGGCTGCGCGCCGACCGCGCCCGGCAGATCGCGGACGTACTGCGCCGGCAGGTGCTGTACGGGGACTTCCGCAGCGGCGCGCTGCCCTCCGAGGCCGACCTCGTCCGGGAGTTCGGCGCGTCCCGCAACGCCGTCCGGGAGGCGCTCGACCTGCTGCGCGCCGAGGGCCTGATCGAACGGTGCCCGGGCGTCGGGACGCTCGCCGTCGCCGAGAAGTACCCGCACGGGCTGGAGCGCCTGCTCGGACTGGCGGAGACGATGCGCGAACACGGCGAGGTCGAGAACGAGGTCCGCACGACCGGGCTGATCAGCCCGTCCCGCGAGGTCTCGTCCCGGCTGCGGCGGCCCCCGGGCGAGCCCGTGGTCTACATCGAGCGGATCCGGCGGCTGAACGGCCTGCCGCTCTCCCTCGACCTCACCTACGTCGCCCGCGACCTCGGGGAGCCGCTGCTCGCCGAGGACCTCGCGCGCAACGACATCTTCGTCCTGCTCGAACGGATCGCCGGGCAGCCGCTCGGGACGGCCGAGGTCACCCTCGAAGCGGTCAACGCCGACGCGCACTCGGCCGCCACCCTCGACGCCCCGCGCGGCACCGCCCTGCTGATGCTGGAGCGCCTCACCCATCTCGCCGACGGGCGCCCGGTCGACCTGGAGTTCGTCCGGTTCCGCGGTGACCGCATCGCGATGAGCGGCACGCTGCGCCGCTTCCACCCCTGACAGGAGAACCCATGTCACTAGTGCAGAACCGCGCCGACGTGCCCGTGACGGTGGACGAGGCCCTCTGCATCGACGGCTGCACGCTGTGCATCGACGTCTGCCCGCTGGACGCGCTCGCCGTCCACCCCGAGACCGGCAAGGCGTACATGCACGTCGACGAGTGCTGGTACTGCGGCCCCTGCGCGGACCGCTGTCCCACCGGCGCCGTGACCGTGAACATGCCGTATCTCCTGCGATGAAGGACGTCCGATGAGAAGAACGATGGCAGCCGCACTGGTACCGCTGCTCGCCGGCTGCACCGTGGCGGGCAACGCCTCCAGCGGCGGCGGCTCCGGCCAGATCGTCGTGGGCTACCAGTCGAAGACGATCAACACCGTGACCGCCGGGACCCTGCTGCGCTCGCTCGGCTACTTCGAGAAGCGCCTCAAGCGGCTCGACGGGAAGTACTCCGTCGTCTGGCGCGACTACGACACGGGCGCGCCGATCACCGCGCAGATGCTCGCCGGGAAGATCGACATCGGTTCGATGGGCGACTATCCGCTGCTGATCAACGGGTCCCGGTCGCAGGCGCAGGGCGGGGACGCGCAGACGGAGTGGGTCTCGGTGACCGGCTACAACCTGCGCGGCTCGCTGAACAGCGTGGTCGTCGCACCGGACTCGAAGGCCAAGACGCTCCGTGACCTGAAGGGCCGGACGGTCTCCACGAGCGTCGGGTCGGCAGGGCACGGGACGTTCGTCCAGGCGGCGCGCAAGTACGGGCTCGACCCGGCCAAGGACGTCAAGGTCGAGAACCAGCAGCCGACCGTCGGAGCGGCCGCGCTCCAGTCGGGGAGCGCGGCGGCGTTCGCGCAGTTCGTCGCCTGGCCGGGACTGCTGGTGAACAAGGGCCAGGCCAGGTTGCTCTACGACGGCGGTGACCTGAACGTGCCGACGTTCCACGGCGTGGTGGTCCGCAAGCAGTTCGCCGAGGAGAAGTCCGAGATCCTCCAGGCGTTCCTTCAGGCGCAGATCGACGCGACGAACTACCTGCACGAACACCCGCTGGAGGCCGCCGAGTCGGTCGCGTCCACCACGGGCCTGCCCGTCGAGACCGTGTACCTCTACAACGGCGCGGGCGGCGTGGCCACGTTCGACCCGACCATCAAGAAGGGGCTGCGGGACGCGTTCGTCCAGGACGTCCCCTTCCTGAAGTCGATCGGTGTCATCCAGACGCCGCTGAAGGTGGACGCGTTCGTCAATGACGCCTACATCAGGAAGGCCGTCGGTTCCTCCTACGACCGGCAGGCCGCGTCCACGGCGAACCCCGCCGCCATCACCGGGACGGACCAGGTCTGCAAGAAGAAGGTGGACGATCCCGAGACCGCCGGGGAGGTGTGGGTGGAGGGCGAGTCCAAGACGCGTCCCGTCGCCGACCCCGTCTGCCTGCTGAAGAACGTCCGGTCGCTCCAAGGCGAGGGCAAGCGGATCAGGGCCGTCTACATTCCCGACACGTCGGCGGGGACGCGATGGTTCGCCGACAAGGAGATCTGGGTCGAGGACCCGTCCGCGAAGGCCGCGCAGCGGTTCAAGCCGTTCGCGACCCAGGAGGGCGCCGGCAAGTACGTCACCGCCCACTCCGGCGCGAAGGTCGTCCCGTACGCCGAGGCGGTGCGCCGCGCATGAACGGGTTGCTTCGCTGGCCGGTGCGGCTGGCGTCCCTGGTGGCCGCGCTGGCCGTCTGGCAACTGGTGACCGCGGCGAACCTGCGCCTGTGGGTGCGGTTCGACAGGTTTCCAGGCCCGCTCGACGTGGTGCACGAGTTCGGCCGCCAGATCGAGCACGGCCAGTTCTGGCAGGACGTCGCGCAGAGCCTCGTGCGGATTCTCACCGGGTTCGTCCTGGCCGCCGTGCTCGGCGTCGCGCTCGGCGTGGCCACCGCCCGGTCGCGGTGGGCGGGCGACCTGCTCCAGCCGCTGTTCGAGGTGGCCCGGCCGATCCCGGCGATCGCGCTGGTCCCGGTCGCGATCCTGCTCTTCCCGGCGAACGAGCAGGGCATCGTGTTCATCACGTTCGCGGCGGCGTTCTTCCCGGTCCTGGTCAGCACGCGGCACGCGGTGAAGGCGCTGCCGGTCGTCTGGGAGGACGCCGTGCGCACGCTCGGCGCGGGCCGGTGGCGGGTGCTGGCCCAGGTCGTCCTGCCGGGGGTGCTGCCTGGGGTGTTCGGCGGCCTGTCCATCGGGATGGGCGTGGCGTGGATCTGCGTGATCTCCGCCGAGATGATCTCCGGCGACTTCGGCGTCGGCTACCGGACCTGGCAGGCGTACACGATCGTCGACTATCCGGGCGTGCTGGTCGGGATGGCCGCCATCGGGCTGCTCGGCTGGCTCACCTCCGCGTCGGTGGAGCTGGCCGGCCGCCGCCTCACGCGCTGGCTGCCGAGGGAGGAGAGGGCATGAGCGGGTTGGCGCTGCGCGCCGACGATGTGACGCTCGGGTACGGCGGGCGAGCCGTCGTGGAGGGGCTCGACCTGGACGTGGCGGCGGGGGAGATCCTCGTCGTCCTCGGGCCGTCCGGTTGCGGGAAGTCCACGCTGCTGCGCGCGTTCGCAGGGCTGCTCCCCGCCCTGTCCGGACGCGTTCTCGCGGACGGGGAGCCGGTCACCGGGACGTCCGCCGACCGGGCGCTCATGTTCCAGGACGACGCGCTCCTGCCGTGGCGCACCGCCCGGCGCAACGTCGAGCTGGCTCTCGCGTTGCGCGGCGTCCCACGTGCCGAACGCCGTGCGGCCGCGCTGCGCTGGCTCGACCGGGTGGGGTTGGGCGACGCCGCCCGGCGCCTGCCGCGCGAACTGTCCGGCGGGATGCGGCAGCGCGTCCAGCTCGCCCGGACGCTCGCCGCCGGGCCCCGCGCCGTCCTCATGGACGAGCCGTTCGGCGCCCTGGACGCGCAGACACGCGCTTCCATGCAGCGGCTCCTCCTGGACGTGCTCGCCGACGCGCCCGCGACCGTCGTGTTCGTCACGCACGACGTGGACGAGGCGCTGCTGCTCGGCCACCGCGTCGTCGTCCTCGGCCCTGCGGGGGTCGCCGCCGAGTTCCCCCTTCCCACGTCCCGCGACGAGGTGCTCGCGGCGCTGGGCGCCCGTACGAAGGAGGTCGTCTGATGGAGGTCCCTTCCGTCACCGCACGCCGCGAGCTCGGCTGTGACGTGCTGGTCATCGGCGGCGGCACCGCCGGGACGATGGCCGCCATCACCGCCGCGGAGCACGGGTCCTCGGTGCTGCTCCTGGAGAAGGCGCACGTCCGGCACTCGGGGGCGCTGGCCATGGGCATGGACGGCGTGAACAACGCGGTCATCCCCGGCAAGGCCACGCCCGAGGACTACGTCGCCGAGATCACCCGGGCCAACGACGGCATCGTGAACCAGCGGACCGTCCACCAGACGGCCACGCGCGGCTTCGCCATGGTGAAGCGTCTCGAACGCTACGGCGTGAAGTTCGAGAAGGACGAGCACGGCGAGTACGCGGTACGGAGGGTGCACCGTTCGGGCTCCTACGTCCTCCCCATGCCGGAGGGCAAGGACGTCAAGAAGGTTCTCTACCGCGTGCTGAGGCAGCGTTCCATCAGAGAGAAGGTGCAGATAGAAAACCGCGTCATGCCTGTGCGGGTCCTCACCTCCGGCGGACGCGCCGTAGGGGCGGTGGGGTTCGACACCCGCAGCGGGGAGTTCGTGACCGTCTCGGCCGGTGCGGTGATCCTGGCGACCGGTGCCTGCGGCCGTCTGGGCCTGCCCGCGTCCGGCTACCTGTACGGGACGTACGAGAACCCCACCAACGCGGGCGACGGCTACGCCATGGCCTACCGCGCGGGGGCCGAGCTCAGCGGCATCGAGTGCTTCCAGATCAACCCGCTCATCAAGGACTACAACGGCCCCGCCTGCGCCTACGTCGCCAATCCCTTCGGCGGCTACCAGGTGAACGCCGAGGGGACGCGGTTCGTCGACTGCGACTACTGGTCGGGCCAGATGATGGCGGAGGTGAAGCGGGAGATCGACTCCGCGCGCGGCCCGATCTACCTCAAGCTCACCCACCTGCCGGACGAGACCCTGACGGCGCTCGAAGGCATCCTGCACACGACCGAGCGCCCCACCCGGGGCACCTTCCACGCGGGACGCGGCCACGACTACCGCACCCATGACGTCGAGATGCACATCTCCGAGATCGGGCTGTGCGGCGGGCACTCCGCGTCCGGCGTGTGGGTGGACGAGAACGCCCGCACGACCGTCCCCGGCCTGTACGCGGCGGGCGACCTGGCCTGCGTCCCGCACAACTACATGATCGGCGCCTTCGTCTTCGGGGACCTGGCCGGCGCCCACGCCTCCGCCCATCCCGGTGCGCCGGCCGCGCTGCCCGAGGACCAGATCGCCGCGGCGCACGAGCTGGTCTACCGGCCGCTCCGCCACCCGGACGGCCCGCCCCAGCCGCAGGTCGAGTACAAGCTCCGCCGTTTCGTCAACGACTACGTCGCGCCGCCCAAGACGCGGTCCAGGCTGGACATCGCGGTCGAGACGTTCACCCGCATGGAGACCGAGATCGCGGCGATGGGGGCGCGGACGCCGCACGAGCTGATGCGCTGCGCCGAGGTCACCTTCATCCGCGACTGCGCCGAGATGGCCGCGCGGTCGTCCCTGACCCGCACCGAGAGCCGGTGGGGCCTCTACCACGACCGCGCCGACCTCCCCGAACGCGACGACGCGTCCTGGATGTACCACCTCAACCTGCGGCGGCGCGGCGACGGGGCGATGGAGTTCGTCAAACGGCCGGTCCAGCCGTACCTGGTGCCGGTCGAGGAGTTCGCCGTCCCGGAGCCGGGCGAGCCGGTCGTGCTGACCCCGGCGGGCGGCGCGGCACCGGCCGCCGCGCCCGCCCGTCCCGCGGCGGCCGCGCGTCCCGCCATGGCGATCGGGCGCTCGCCGAGGCTCCTCGAACTCCAGGAGCTCGCCGAGACCGGGCCGCCCGTCGGCGCGATCACCCCCTACCTCGCGGACCCGGACCCGAAGGTGCGGCGCGCGGCGGTCGCGACGCTCACCGAGGTCGCGCCCGACGGCGTCGCCGGCGCCCTGGCCACCGCGCTCGCGGACGCGCACGGCTCCGTCCGGCACGCCGCGGCGACGGCGCTCCGGGAACTGGTCGAGGTCCTCCCGGCGACCGGCGGTGTGCGGGACGACCTCGTGCCCGCCCTCGGCAGCGACGACGCCCTCGTGCGGGCCGCCGTCCTGGACGTCCTGCGCGCCCTCCGGCTCGGCTCGCGGTCCGTCTTCGCCGGCGCGCTGGGCGACGCCGACCAGCGGGTGCGGCTCCAGGCCGTCCGGGGGCTGGTGGCCCACGACGCGGCGGAGGAGATCGCGCGCGCCGCCGGCGACGCGTCCCGCGAGGTGCGGGTGGCGGTGGCGCACGGCCTCGGCACGGTCGGCGACCCGGCGGTGTCCGGGGCGCTGGCCGGCCTCATCGGGGACGGGGACGACCTGGTCAGGGCGGCCGCCCTCGAAGCCCTGGCCGGCATCGGGTGCCCGCCCCCGCTCGACGACGCCGCCGCAGGCGCCCTGCACGACCCGGCCTGGCAGGTCCGGACGGGGGCCGCGCGGGGTCTCGCCGCCGCGTCCCCGGACACCGCGTCCGGGCCGCTCGTCAAGGCCCTGGACGATCCGCACCTGGACGTCCGCAAGGCCGCGGTGATCTCGCTGGCCGCCTTCCGGGACGTCCCCGAGGCGGCGGACGCCCTGAGCCGGGCGCGCAGCGACCCGGACGCCGACGTGCGCGCCCACGCCCGCCGCGCCCTCAGCGCAACGCCGTGAGGGCGATCAGGGCGGCCGTCGTGGCGATCTCGACCAGAGCGCCGAACACGTCGCCGGTCACCCCGCCCAGGCGGCGGACGGCGTGCCGCAGCAGCAGGAGGGCGGCGGCCGGACCGGCGATCACCGCCGCCGCGCCGTGCAGGGCGCCGCCGAGACCGCCCGCGGCCGCTCCCGCCGCCGCCGCGGCGGCCAGGACGACGGCCGTGACGATCAGCGCCGCGCGTACCGGGACGGTACCCGCCACCAGCGCTCCGAGGCCGCCTGGACGCGCGGACGGCACGCCGGTGCGGCACGCCCAGGGCAGAGCCAGGCGGCCGGAGACCGAGGCGATCAGCACGGCGACGGCCGGCTGCGGGGCCGAGGCCAGGGCGGTGACCTGGACGAGCAGGGTCAGCAGCAGGGTGACGACGCCGAACGGGCCGATGTCGGACCGCTTCATGATCGCCAGCGCCTCGTCCGCCGGGCGCCCGCTGCCCAGGCCGTCCGCGAGGTCGGCGAGGCCGTCCAGGTGCAGGGCCCGCGTGACCGCCGCCGTCGCGGCCACCGCGAGCGCCGCGGCGAGCGGCCCGGACAGGCCGAGCGGATCGCCCGCCAGCAGGACCAGGGCCGCGGCGCCGCCCGTGATCAGGCCGGCGGACGGGGCGAGCAGCATGGCCGAGCGCGCGGTGCCCCGGTCGACCCGGTCCGTGCCCAGCGGGACGACGGTGAGCAGCGTGACCGCCAGCCGCAGACCGGCGATCACGGGAGTTCCATGACGCGTCCGGCCACGACCAGCGCCGCCTCCTCGGACTCGGCCGCCAGCCGCTGGTTGACCTGGCCGAGCATGTCGCGGAACGCCCGCCCGGACGCCGTCGTCGGCACCAGCGACAGCCCGACCTCGTCGCTCACCGCCACCACCCGCGCCCGTGTGCCGCGCCAGGCGGCCACCAGGTCGTCCAGGAGCGGTCCCGCCCGCAGCGGCTCTTCCCAGGCATCGGCTTCGTCCATGGCGGCCATGAGCCAGGTGCCGATGCCGTCCACCAGAACGGGGCCGGTCGCGGATCCGAGCACGCCTGCGAGGTCGGTCGTCTCGACGGTCCGCCACCACGCCGGACGGCGAAGCCGGTGCGCGGCGACGCGCTCCGTCCACTCCGGGTCGTCTTCCCGGACCGGGCCCGTCGCCACGTAGAGGACGTCCGAGCATGCCGCCAGACGCAGTTCGGCCTCGGCCGACTTGCCCGAACGGCTTCCGCCGAGGAGCAACGTCCGGAACGGGCCGTCCTGGGGACGGTCCCAGAAGGCCAGGCGCCGCTCCAACTCGGACGGCGAAGACAGGCGATGGTCGACATGCACGGCGAAGACCTCCGTGTCCGGTGTCACCGCCCCGATGTGGCGCAGGTATCCCAGATGTTCCGGGGAGCCCGCCAGGTCGAGGAGGACGGCTTCGTACTCCACGCCGGCCGGCGGCTCCGGCCTGGCGCCCCGGCCCGACGCCACCAGCGCACGTCCTCCGCCGCCCACGCGCACCTCGAATCCGCCGGGCACATCCGTGCGCGGCAGATCCGCGAGCGGCACACCGTCGACCACGACGCCGAACGGCTCGTACCGCTCGCCCGAGGCGCGCAGCCGGTTGCACGACGCGCAGCGGCAACCCGGCGCCGGCCAGCCCTGTGCGGCGGCGATGCCGCGAACCTCCATGTTCATCTTGGGCGGCACTCTACGGCTACGCTCACCTGGAAGGATCACGACGTACCCGTCAGGAGGAGTCCCGGTGGGCAACCCCCCGCACGCACCATGGCCCCAGCAGCCGGGCCAAGGAGGGCAGCAGCCGCCCTACGGACCGCCGCCCGTCCCACCGGGCGGACCCGGGCCCGGAACGCCCGGAGGCCCCGGCTGGCAGCCCGGCCCGCCGCTCCCCGGCGGGCCCGGGATGCCGCCGCCCGGACGCAAGGGCGGCGGCGGCCTGCTGATCGCGTTGCTCGGCGGCGGCCTCGTGCTGGTGCTCATCGTGGCCGCGGTCATCGTGCTGGTCGTTCAGAGCGGCGACGACGAGGGCGGCGGCGAGGCCCAGCTGAAGGTCGGCAAGATCGCCGGTGGCGCGGAGGCCACGCCGCTCGAGGACGGAAGCCTCGCCATGGCACGGCCGGGCGTCACCACGCCCGTCGTCGACATCTACGAGGACTTCGCCTGCCCGCCCTGCGGCCGGTTCGACACCAGGCACGACCCCATGCTGAAGCAGCTGGCGGTCGAGGGGCGCGCCAAGGTCGTGTTCCACCCGATGCTGATCTTCGGTGAGAGCAACCAGCCGGCGCACGACAACTCGCTGCGCGCCGCGGCCGCCCTGCGCTGCGTCGGCGACGGCGCGCACTGGCTCTCCTACCAGGACGCCCTCTACGCCCATCAGCCCGCGAGCGAGGGCTCCACGGGCTACACCACGAGCCAGCTGGTCTCCTTGGCGGAACCCCTGGGGCTGACCAGCGACGACTTCAAGTCCTGCGTGGAGAGCCAGCGCTACGCCGAGAGCGTGAAGACCGTGAGCCAGGGCTACATATCGTCCGGGGTCCAGGGCACGCCCAGCGTGCGGGTCAACGGGCGCGCGCTCAGCACGTCCGACACCGAGACCGCCGACGCGCTGCGCCGTGCCATCGAAGCCGCCTCTTGACCCGGCCGAGCCGCTAGTCTCACCGCGACGAGGGAGGTCGAGCGGATGGCGTGGAGCTGGCGTTTGGAGAAGGCCGACGGGAGCATGGTCGGCATGTCGGAGGAGACCTTCTCCACCCAGGCGGACGCGGAGAGCTGGCTGGGGGAGAACTGGCGCGGCCTGCGCGCCGACGAGGTCGACAAGGTGACGCTGCTGGACGGCGAGAGCGTCGTGTACGGGATGAGCCTGCACGACCCGGAGTGATTCGCCCGCCCGAACGAACGGAAGGGCCGCGGGGCTTCGTGCCCCGCGGCCCTTTCGCCGGGATCAGGAGTCAGGGCCGCCGGCGCGGGCTCGCGGTCTTGGCCGGGTCGCGGATGACGACCTCGCCGAGGATGTCGTCGATCCGCTTCAGCACGTCGGCGTCCAGCTTCACCCCGGCCGCCTTCACGTTGTCGGTGACCTGCTCGGGACGGGAGGCGCCCACGATCGCCGCCGACACGTTCGGGTTCTGCAGCGTCCACGCGATCGCGAGCTGCGCCATCGACAGCCCGAGATCGTCCGCGATCGGCCGCAGGTTCTGCACGCGGGTCAGCAGGTCGTCGTTCAGGTAGCGCTTGATCATGTCGGCGCCGCCCTTGTCGTCGGTGGCGCGCGAACCCTCGGGCAACGGCCGGCCCGGCTTGTACTTGCCGGTCAGGACGCCCTGCGCGATCGGGGACCAGACGATCTGCCCGACGCCCTCACGCTCGCACAGCGGCACGACCTCCTCCTCGATGACCCGCCACAGCATCGAGTACTGCGGCTGGCTGGAGACGATCCGGTCGAAGCCCATCTCGTCGGCGATCTTGAGAGCGCGCTCGATCTCCTCGGCCCGCCACTCCGAGACGCCCACGTACAGGACCTTGCCCTGCCGGACGAGGTCGTCGAACGCCCGCATGGTCTCTTCCAGCGGCGTCTCGTAGTCGAACCGGTGGGCCTGGTAGAGGTCCACGTAGTCGGTGCCGAGGCGGCGCAGGGAGCCGTGGATCGACTGGAAGATGTGCTTGCGGGAAAGACCCCGGTCGTTCACGCCGGGGCCGGTGGGCCAGTAGACCTTGGTGAAGATCTCCAGCCCTTCGCGGCGCTGCCCCTCCAGCGCGCGCCCGAGGACCTCCTCGGCGCGCGTGCCGGCATAGACGTCCGCGGTGTCAAAGGTGGTGATCCCCTCGTCGAGGGCGGCCCGCACGCACGCGCGCGCCGCGTCCTCCTCGACCTGGGAGCCGTGGGTGAGCCAGTTGCCGTACGCGATCTCGCTGATCTTCAGGCCGCTCCGGCCCAGGTTTCGGAACTCCATGGCACCGACCCTAGCCCGCGCCTGATCGGACGCGGCACGGCCGGCGTCACCGCCCCCGGGTCAGACCTTCTCCTTCTCGCCCACCCGCACCTGCGGGTTCGGGATCCGCAGCCGGCGGATCTGCATCGCGCGCATCGCCGCGTACATCCCGACGCCCTTGGAGTCTTCGCCGGGATAGCGCTCCTCCGCCAGCCGCCTGATGCCGCGGCTGAGCAGGAACCCCTCCGCGAACACCACGACGAGCAGCAGCGGCGGCGCGAACAGCACCAGCAGCCGCGCGGCCGGAATCGGCAGCATGCTCAGCAGCACGATCGCGAACATCGCGTACATCAGATAGGAGCCGACCGTGCGGCGGGCGTCCACATAATTGCGGGCGAGCCTGCGGACGGGGCCCTTGTCCCGTTTGAGCAGGTGTTTCTCGTCGCCCTTCGCCATTCCCTCGCGCGCCTTGCCGCGCTCGGTGGCCTGCCGCTCCCGCACCTTCTTGTACGCCTCCTTGCGGGAGGCGGGTGCGGTGATCGGCTGGCGGCGAAGCTTCTCGGCGTCCCGCCGCTTCGGGGTGGGACGGCCCTTGCCTCCGGGCTTTACTACCTGAGGAGGATCCGCCGGAGCCTCCGGGGTACGACGCTTGAACACGGGATCAGCCTACCGGCTGCGAACATCGTGGCTGCCTCGCGCGTTAACGCGTAGGGTGATAAGAACCCCAGCAGTGGTCATTGAGCCCAGTTCACAACTGAGGCGACAGCACGAAGGGACCGGCGCCGCGCGATGAGCGTGATGAAGCGAATGTCGATGATCTTCAAGTCCAAGGCGAACAAGGCTCTGGACCGGATGGAAGATCCTCGGGAGACCCTCGATTACTCCTACCAGCGTCAGCTGGAGATGCTGCAGAAGGTCCGTCGGGGGGTCGCCGACGTCGCCACCTCGCGCAAGCGTCTCGAGCTCCAGATCAACCAGCTCGAACAGCAGCAGAACAAGCTGACCGACCAGGGCAAGAAGGCGTTGCAGGTGGGTCGCGAGGACCTGGCCCGCGAGGCGCTGACCCGCCGGTCCGGGCTGGAGAGCCAGCTCAACGACCTGCGCGGGCAGTACCAGCAGCTGCAGGGCGAGGAGGAGAAGCTCACGCTCGCCTCCCAGCGGCTGCAGGCCAAGGTCGACTCCTTCCGCACCCGCAAGGAGACGATCAAGGCGACCTACACCGCCGCCGAGGCGCAGACGAAGATCAACGAGGCTTTCTCCGGCATCTCCGAGGAGATGGGCGACGTCGGTCTCGCGATCCAGCGCGCCGAGGAGAAGACCGACACGATGAAGGCCCGCGCCGGCGCGATCGACGAGCTGCTGGCCTCCGGCGCCCTGGAGGACTTCTCCGGTCCCAAGGACGACATCCAGGCCGAGCTCGACCGGATGGGGTCCGGTCCCGGCGTCGACATGGAGCTGGAGCGCCTCAAGGCCGAACTCGGCCAGGGCCCCGCCCCGAAGGAGCTGAACCAGGGCACGCCGACCGCGCAGCCGCAGCAGCAGGACACCCCGCAGCAGGCCCCGTGGCCGCAGAACCCCGGGGGTGCCCAGTGATCGTCCGCCTGATGGGCGAGGGCCAGCTGGACGTGGCCGACGACGACCTGTCCTCCCTCAACACCCTCGACGCCGAACTGGAGTCGGCGATCGAGTCGGGCGACGAGACGGCCTTCCGCGCGGCCCTGCACGCGCTGCTGGACAACGTCCGCAAGGTGGGCAAGCCGCTTCCGGCCGACAGCCTGGAGCCGTCCGAGCTCATCCTGCCGCCGGCCGACGCGCACATCGACGAGGTGCGCTCGATGCTCGGCGACGAGGGGCTGATCCCGGACTGACCGGCCGGGATCGGACGGGGGTGTTATGGACATCCAGGCACAAAACCCGGGTCTCGTGCGTTTCCACAATTGAATCTGGAATGACTGGGGGTGGCCGCATGGCCAGGACGCGCTACGCCTCCGACCGGGGGCTCACATCGCGGATGCTCGTGACGATGTTCCTGCTGGGGCTGGTCTACGTCGTCTTCGTGGGGGCCTTCTTCGTCTTCGTGCCCCAGTGGGCCGGCGTCGCGCTGGCCATCGCCGTGGTGTTCCTCCTCGCCCAGTACTTCTTCTCCGACCGGATGACGCTGTTCGCCATGCACGGCCGCGTCGTCTCCCCGGAGGAGGCGCCTGAGCTGCACGGCGTCATCGACCGCATCTGCGCGATGTCGGACGCCCCGAAGCCGCGGGTCGCGATCGCCGACACCGACGTGCCGAACGCGTTCGCCACCGGCCGGAACCAGAAGAAGGCCGTGGTCTGCGTGACGACCGGGCTGCTGCGCCGGCTCGACCCGGTCGAACTGGAGGGCGTGCTCGCGCACGAGATGGCGCACGTCGCGCACAAGGACGTCGCGGTCATGACGATCGCCTCGTTCCTCGGCATCTGCGCGGGCCTGATCACCCGGTTCGGCCTCCAGTGGGGGCTGTGGGGCGGGTTCGGGCGCCGCAGCAACGACCAGAACACGGGGCTGATCCTGCTCGCCGTCGTGGCGGCGAGCGCGCTCGCCTACGCGGTCAGCTTCCTGCTCACCCGGGCGCTGTCGCGCTACCGCGAGCTGTCGGCCGACCGGGCCGCCGCGCTGCTCACCGGCCGCCCGTCCGCCCTCGCCAGCGCGCTGACGAAGGTCACCGGCGAGATCGCGCGGATCCCGACGAACGACCTGCGGTCCGCCCAGGCGTTCAACGCGTTCTTCTTCACCCCGGCGTTCGGCAAGGGCTTCAGCGTCTCGTCGCTGTTCTCCACCCACCCGACCCTCGACAGGCGCCTCGCCCAGCTCTCGAAGATCTCCGAACAGCTCAGCAGGGGAGTCTGATCCGTGGGTTTCCTGGACACCCTCCTCGGCCGCTCCAAGCCGGCCAGGCCCGACCTCGACCAGATCTTCGGGCTGTCGACGGCCGCCGTCACGCTGGAGGCGGCGACCGGCTTCACCCCGACCGGGCTCGGCTCGGTGTGCTTCCGCGCGGCCGAGGGCGGGGCGTTCGCGCGGCTGCAGGCCGACGTCCGGGAGCTGCTCGACGCCGACGCCGGCCCCAAGGTCGAGATCAGCACCGACACCTACGGCTACACCTGGCTGCTCGCCAAGCATCCGCCGCAGGAGATGCCGGAGCTCGTCACCGACCTGCACGCGGTGAACGCGACGCTGGAGGCGGGCGGGTTCGGCCCGCACCTGCTGTGCTCGCTGGCGGGCTTCCAGGGGCCGGACGGGCGCCGGCTCGCGCTCGTCTACCTGTACAAGCGCGGCACGTTCTACCCGTTCGCGCCGCTCCCCGGAGACAAACGCGACAACGCGCTGGAGCTCCAGGTGCGCGGCGCGATCGGCGCCGACCTCCCGTTCGAGGAGGACCTCGGCCGGTGGTTCCCCGTCTGGGGCGCCCCCGGCCTCTGAGGCCCGCTCCTCCGCGGCACGGGCCGCGGTTACGGGAGGGCGAGCATCTGGTCGAGGGCCACGCGGGCGTAGTGAGCGGTCTCCTCGTCCACCTCGATGACGTTCTCCACGGTGCCGGCAGCCAGCGACTCCAGCGACAGCACCAGGTGCGGCAGGTCGATCCGGTTCATCGTCGAGCAGTAGCAGACGGTCTTGTCGAGGAACATGACGTTCTTGTCCGGGTGGGCGTTCGCCAGCCGCCGGACGAGGTTCAGTTCGGTCCCGACCGCCCAGGACGTACCCGGCGCCGCCGCCTCGATGGCCTTGATGATGTACTCGGTCGAGCCGATCTGGTCGGCGGCCGTGACGACCTCGTGCCGGCACTCGGGGTGCACCAGGACGTTCACGCCGGGAACGCGGGCCCGGACGTCGTCCACCGACTCCTTGCTGAAGCGGCCGTGCACCGAGCAGTGGCCGCGCCAGAGGATCATCTTGGCGTCCCGCAACTGCCGCGGGGTGAGGCCGCCTTCGCGGCGATGCGGGCTGTAGACGACGCAGTCGTCCAGTGAGAGGCCCATCTCCAGGACGGCGGTGTTGCGGCCGAGGTGCTGGTCGGGCAGGAACAGGACCTTCTTGCCCTTGCCGTAGGCCCAGTCGAGCGCGCGCCTGGCGTTGGACGAGGTGCAGACCACGCCGCCGTGCCGCCCGACGAACCCCTTGATGTCGGCCGAGGAGTTCATGTAGGTGACGGGGACGACGTCATCGGCGATGCCTGCGTCCTCAAGGACGTCCCAGCACTCCTCGACCTGGTCGAAGGTCGCCATGTCGGCCATCGAGCAGCCGGCGCCGAGGTCGGGCAGGATCACCCGCTGGTGCGCGGCGGTCAGGATGTCGGCCGACTCCGCCATGAAGTGGACGCCGCAGAACACGATGTAGGGCGCCTCCGGGCGGGCGGCCGCCTGCTGGGCCAGCTTGAACGAGTCGCCGGTGACGTCCGCGAACCGGATGACCTCGTCCCGCTGGTAGTGGTGGCCGAGGACGAACACCTGGTCGCCGAGGGACTCCTTGGCGGCCTGGGCGCGCTCGACCAGCGCCGGGTCGGAGGCCGGCGGCAGTTCGCCGGGGCAGTCCACGCCGCGTTCGCTCGCGGGGTCGGCGCCGCTGCCGAGCAGCAGCAGCGGAAGGTCGCTTACCGGGGTGGTCACGGCGGTCTCTCCCTCCACGACGGGGCTTATCGTCGCTTTGACGACTAATGATGGCACATCCCGGGCGGGATTGGTGATGTGACGTAGACCGCACCGTCCCCTGGCGTTAAACATGGCCGATACGCGGAATGGCCTTGTGGCGAGGTACGTTGTCTCTTTGGAGACGTCCGCCAGGACATGCACAGTCCGCCGCACCGCGGCGCAGCGAGACCCGGGAGCTGAACACATGACGGTTTCAGGCGAGACCACGCAGGAGACCACGCAGCAGGGCGTCATCCTCACCGACGCCGCCGCCGAGAAGGCCAAGGGCCTGCTCGAGCAGGAGGGCCGCGACGACCTTGCGCTGCGTGTCGCCGTGCAGCCGGGCGGCTGCTCCGGCCTGATCTACCAGCTCTTCTTCGACGAGCGGGAGATGGACGGCGACCAGATCCAGGACTTCGGCGGCCTGTCGGTCCGCGTCGACCGGATGAGCGCGCCCTACCTCACCGGCGCCACCATCGACTTCGTCGACTCGATCGAGAAGCAGGGCTTCACGATCGACAACCCGAACGCGTCGGGCTCGTGCGCCTGCGGCGACTCCTTCAACTGAGCGGCCGAGCGCGAGACTCGCGAGGGGCGGGCCGGGCCAGGGTGCCCGGGCCGCCCCTTTTCGCTACCCCGGCCGCCGCGCGGCCGCGATCTATGGTGCGATGGGAAGTACCCTGTCCGGGTTCGAACAGCCGGTGAAACAGCCGGACGACCACGACGAGGAGAGCGACGCCGTGCGCATCGCCGTGACCGGTTCCATTGCGACCGACCATCTGATGACCTTCCCCGGAAGGTTCACCGACCAGCTCCTGCCCGACCAGCTGCACCGGGTGTCCCTATCCTTCCTGGTGGACGAGCTGGAGATCCGCCGCGGCGGCATCGCCGCCAACATCTGCTTCGGCATGGGCAGCCTCGGCAAGGAGTCCATCCTCGTCGGCTCCGTCGGCGACGACTTCGCCGACTACCGCTCCTGGCTCGAACGGCACGCGGTCGACACCGCGTCCGTGCACGTGTCCGAGATCCACCACACGGCGCGGTTCCTGTGCACCACCGACCAGGACCAGAACCAGATCGCCACGTTCTACGCCGGCGCCATGAGCGAGGCCCGCTCCATCGAGCTCCAGCCGGTCGCCGACCGGGTCGGCGGCCTCGACCTCGTCGTCATCAGCCCGAACGACCCCGAGGCGATGCTGCGGCACACCGACGAGTGCCGCTCCCGCGGCATCCCGTTCGCCGCCGACCCGTCCCAGCAGCTCGCCCGGATGGAGGGCGCCGACGTCCGCCGCCTCATCGACGGCGCCGCCTACCTGTTCAGCAACGAGTACGAGAAGGCCCTCGCCGAGGAGAAGACCGGCTGGTCGGGCGAGGAGATCCTGTCCCGCGTCGGCGTCCGCGTCACCACCCTCGGCGCGAAGGGCGTGGTGATCGACCGCGCGGGCGAGGAGGGCGTGCACGTCCCCTGCGTCCCGGTAGAGACGGTCGTCGACCCGACGGGCGTCGGCGACGCCTTCCGGGCCGGCTTCCTGTCGGCCACCGCCTGGAACCTGCCGCTCGAACGCGCCGCCCAGGTCGGCAACGCCATCGCCGCCCACGCCCTCGAAGCCGCCGGGCCCCAGGAGTACACGCTGGGCCGCCAGGCGTTCCTCGACCGGTTCACGGGCGTCTACGGCGCGGACGCCGCCGCGGAGATCGCCGCCCTGGTGTCCTGCCCGACGCCGTAGCGGACGGTACGCAGCGGGGCCGCGCCGGCACGGCGCGGCCCCGCGCGCGTTCTCACCAGTTCTCGCCCGTCCCGGTACGCGGCCGGTGCGGCTGGTAAGCGCGGCTAGTACGTGCGGCGGATGTGGAAACCCCAGCCGCCCTGCTGGAGGGTCTCCTCGCGGACGAAGTCCTGGGACTTCATGCGGCACCAGGCGGGGACGTCCGTGCGGGCGGCGGCGTCGTCGGCGAGGACGGCGACGACCTGCCCGACCGGGACCTCCCGGATCCGTTCCGCGAGCATGATGATCGGGATGGGGCACTTGCGGCCGAGCGCGTCGATGACGAGCACGGGCGGCGGGCCGTCCGGCTCCGCCGGGCGCGCCGCGTCGCCGGGCGGCGGGCCGGTCTTGGCGCGGCCTCGGAACCTCATGGGCTCGACCGCCTCCCTGTCTCGAAGGTGTTCATCGTCGTCCGGCGGAGGCGGGCGACGACATCGGGGAGCGCGGCGAGGAACCGTCCGACGTCCTCCGAACCGACGCCACGCGGCAGCGATACCCGCACGTTCCCATGGGTAATCACTCCCATCGCCTCTAGCACGTGGCTTGGACGCAGCGTATCCGCCGTGCACGAGCTGCCGGACGAAACCGCGAAACCCAGCCGGTCGAGTTCGGTGAGCAGCGCTTCGCCCGCCACGTACAGGCAGGAGAACGTCACCAGGTGCGGCAGCCGCCGGACCGGGTCGCCCACCACCTCGACGTCGGGCACGGTACGTGGGACCTCCGCCCGGATGTGGTCCACCAGGGCGGAGAGGCGCGGCGCGTCCGCCGCCATGTCGGCGCGGTAGGCCTCCAGCGCGGCCGCCGCCGCCACGATGGCCGGAACGTTCTCGAACCCTGGGACGCGGCGCGCCTCCCGCTCGTCGGCGGGCAGCGGCGACCGCCAGCGGGTGCCCTTGCGGACGGCGAGCACGCCGACGCCGGCGGGGCCGCCCCACTTGTGGGCGCTGCCGGCGAGGAGCGACCAGCCGCCCGGGACCTCCGCCCGGCCCAGCGACTGCGCCGCGTCCACGAACAGCGGGACCCGGACGGCACGGCAGCCCTCCGCCACCTCGGCGACGGGCTGGACCGTGCCGACCTCGTGGTTGGCCGACTGCAGGCACGCCAGCGCCGTGTCGGAGCGCAGCGCGGCGACGAACTCCGCCGGGTCGACGCGGCCCGTCCGGTCGACGCCGACGACGGTGACCTCACCGCCGTCCTGTTCGTGCCGTTCGGCGGCGTGCAGCACGCTGGAGTGCTCCACCGCGCTCACCACGAGGTGCCGCCCGGTGCGGCGGCGCGCCTGGAGCCCCCCGAGGACCGCCAGGTGCACCGCCTGGGTGCCCGAGGAGGTGAACGACACCTCGCCCGGACGGGCGCCCAGGACACCGGCGACACGCGCGCGGGCCCGGTCGAGCAGGACGCGGGTGCCGCGGGCCGTCCCGTACAGCCGGGCGGGATCGGCCCAGGCCGCGTCCAGCGCCTCCAGCAGCGCGGACCGGGCCGCGGGATGCGGCGGCTCGGTGGACGCGGCGTCGAAATAGCCGCCCGGTGCGCTCGATGGGGCCACGCGAAAACACTAACCGGGCACCCGATCGGGGGTTCGCGCGACCCTCACGCTAGGGTGTCCACCACACGTGTGAAGACTGATCTCACCGCCCGGTAGACCGGGCTTTCATCTGTGGGGAAGGCATTCCGTGAGTCCGACCCGCTCTAGGGAGCGGCGTACGCCTGTGCGCAGTCGCCGCGCATTGAAAAGCGCCGGCGCGCTAGGCCTGCTGGCGCTGTCCGCGACCGCGTGCAGCGGCAGCCGCCTGGGCATGCCCGAGCCGATCAGCGTCCAGGGCGAGCGCATGCTGAAGCTCTGGCAGGGCTCCTGGATCGCGGCGTTCGCGGTCGGGGCCGTCGTCTGGGGCCTCATCATCTGGGCGGTGCTGTTCCACCGCAAGCGCTCCGACGACCTGCCGCCGCAGGTCCGCTACAACATGCCGATCGAGATCCTCTATACGGCGGTCCCGTTCGTCATCATCGCGGTCCTGTTCTACTTCACCGCCCGGGACGAGAACTTCGTCGAGAAGACCACCAAGAACCCCCAGGTGGTCGTCGACGTGACCGCGTTCCAGTGGAGCTGGCAGTTCGACTACAAGGAGAAGAACACCACGGGCAAGGAGCAGACGGTCGCCTCCGTCGTCGGCCAGCCCGTCGCTCCGAACGGGCCCGCGCCGGCCAAGCCGGTCATGACGATCCCCTCGGGTGAGACGGTCCGCGTGCGGCTCCACTCCAACGACGTCATCCACTCGTTCTGGGTTCCGGCACTGATCTACAAGAAGGACGTCATGCCGGGCTACACCAACGAGTTCGAGTTCACGGCGAACAAGACCGGCACGTACGAGGGCCGCTGCGCCGAGCTCTGCGGCGTGGACCACAGCCGGATGCTGTTCCAGCTCAAGGTCGTGACGCCCCAGCAGTACGACAGGTTCATCGCCGATTCGAAGCAAGCACTGGCCGCGGGAGGTGCCAAGTGACCGCGACAAGTCACGCACCGAGCGCGTCGATCGCCGCGCCGCGGACGAGCAAGGGGCGCATCATCGCCTCCTGGATGTCGTCCACCGACCACAAGGTGATCGGCTACCTCTACCTGATCACCTCGTTCCTGATGTTCCTGTTCGGCGGCGTCCTCGCGCTGGTCATGCGTGCGGAGCTGTTCAGGCCGGGGCTGCAGTTCGTCAGCAACGAGCAGTTCAACCAGCTGTTCACCATGCACGGCACGATCATGCTGCTGATGTTCGCGACGCCGCTGTTCGCGGGCTTCACCAACGTCATCATGCCGCTGCAGATCGGCGCGCCCGACGTGGCGTTCCCCCGGCTGAACATGCTGGCGTACTGGCTGTTCCTGTTCGGCAGCCTGATCGTCATCGCGGGCTTCCTGACCCCGGGCGGCGCGGCCAGCTTCGGCTGGTTCGCCTACGCCCCGCTGTCGGACGCGGTCCGGTCCCCGGGCGTCGGCGGCGACATGTGGGTGATCGGCCTGGCCATGTCGGGCTTCGGCACCATCATGGGCGCGGTCAACTTCATCACCACCATCCTGTGCATGCGGGCGCCGGGCATGACCATGTTCCGGATGCCGATCTTCACGTGGAACGTCCTGCTGACGTCCATCCTCGTGCTGCTGGCGTTCCCGGTGCTCGCCGCCGCGCTGCTGGCGCTGGAGGCCGACCGCAAGCTCGGCGCGCACATCTTCGACGCCGCGCACGGGGGCGCGCTGCTCTGGCAGCACCTGTTCTGGTTCTTCGGGCATCCGGAGGTCTACATCATCGCGTTGCCGTTCTTCGGCATCGTGACCGAGATCCTCCCGGTGTTCAGCCGCAAGCCCGTCTTCGGCTACATCGGGCTGGTGTTCGCGACCATCAGCATCGCGGGCCTGTCCGTCACCGTGTGGGCGCACCACATGTTCGTCACCGGCCAGGTGCTGCTGCCGTTCTTCTCCTTCATGACGTTCCTCATCGCCGTGCCCACGGGGGTGAAGTTCTTCAACTGGGTGGGGACGATCTGGCGAGGGCAGCTGACGTTCGAGTCGCCGATGCTGTGGTCGCTGGGCTTCCTCGTGACGTTCCTGTTCGGCGGGCTGACCGGCGTCATCCTGGCGTCGCCGCCGATGGACTTCCAGCTGTCGGACTCCTACTTCGTGGTGGCGCACTTCCACTACGTCGTCTTCGGCACCGTGGTGTTCGCGATGTTCGCCGGCTTCTACTTCTGGTGGCCGAAGTGGACCGGCAAGATGCTGAACGACACCCTCGGCAAGATCCACTTCTGGATGCTGTTCATCGGCTTTCACGGGACGTTCCTGATCCAGCACTGGCTGGGCGCCGCGGGCATGCCGCGCCGGTACGCCGACTACGCCAGCGAGTTCCAAGGGATGAACGAGGTTTCCACCGTCTTCTCGTTCCTCCTCGGCGCCTCCGTGCTGCCGTTCTTCTACAACGTCTACATCACGTGGAAGCGGGGCAAGCGCGTCGAGGTCGACGACCCGTGGGGCTACGGCGCCTCCCTGGAGTGGGCGACGTCCTGCCCGCCGCCGAGGCACAACTTCAACTCGATCCCGAAGATCCGTTCCGAGCGGCCGGCGTTCGACCTGCACCACCCGCACGTGGGTGCCAAGGGCGAGCTGGCCGGGACGAAGGGGGAGTAGCCGATGCGCGTCCAGGCGTTCATGTTCTACGGGTGCGCGGTCTTCTTCCTCGCCACCGACGTCGTGTACTGGCTCTGGTCCAAGGACTGGACGGGCACGACGGCGCTCGCGCTCGCGGTGGGCCTCGCCGGGCTCATCGGGTTCTACGTCCACTTCACCGTCCGGCGCCTTGAGCGCGCCAACGCGGGGCCGCTGTACGAGGACGACCCGGAGGGCGAGATCGCGGACGCGGCGGGCGAGCTGGGCTTCTTCAGCCCGCACAGCTGGTGGCCGCTGTTCGTGGCCCTGTCGGCCACGGCCGTGGCGCTCGGCATCGTGTTCGGCTGGTGGCTGGTCATTCTCGGCGTGTCCGCCGCAATTCTCACGACGATCGGTCTGGTCTTCGAGTACTACCGGGGTCATTTCGCCCACTGATCAGTAAAAGAACCCCATCGGGGGCCGGTGTCCGCTTTTTTGCGGGTACCGGCCCTTTCACATACTGGGCGCCGTTCCAGCGACCGGGCTGGGCAGGCGGACCGATCGCCCAGGAGGACGACCGGGGGGTCCACATGCGGGTGAGTGGCTCACGACCGGGAGACCGGGGACGGCGCGCCGCCGCCGTCCTCGTCGGCGCCAGCGTGGTCGCGGGCGCCGCGGCGTGTTCGGAGGACAGCGCACCGGACGGCGCGGAAGCCGTGAAGCTGGCGGTGTCGCCGGGCGGAGGCGGCGGGAAGCTGCGCCCGGACAGCCCCATCGCCGTCGAGGCGCAGAGCGGCACGATCGAGAACGTGCGGGTGTCGGCGAACAGGGGCGAGGTCGAGGGCGACCTGAACGCCGACCGGACGCGATGGCGGTCCCGGTGGACGCTCGAACCGGGAACGACGTACACCGTCGACGCCACGGCCCTCGGGAAGGACGGCCGGACCAGTACCGTCCGCAGCGCCTTCTCCACGGCCGGGGTGCGGAAGACGAACAAGGTCATGATCGAGGCGCCGTACAACAAGGAGACCGTCGGCGTCGGCATTCCGATCATCATGCGCTTCGCCCGCCGGGTGAAGGACAGGGCGGCGGTCGAGCGGGCCCTCGAGGTCACCGCGGACCGGACGGTCGAGGGCGCCTGGCGCTGGTTCGGCGACCAGGAGGTCGTGTTCCGGACGAAGAAGTACTGGCCGGCGCACACGAAGGTGTCGTTCAAGGCCCATCTCGCCGGTGTGCGCACCGGTACGGGCGTCTACGGCGGCAAGAACTACGGCGTCGCCTTCAAGATCGGGGACTCGCACGTGTCCACGGCCGGCGAGGACAGCCACAAAATGGTGGTGAAGATCAACGGCAAGAAGGCCCGCACCATTCCGACGAGCATGGGCCGGGGCGGTTCCCGCATGTTCACCACCACCAACGGTGTCCATCTGGCGATGGACAAACAGGACCCCACGGTCATGACGTCGGGCTGGATGGGCTGCGGCCCCGGCTGCCCCGGGTACTACAGCCTGACCGTCTACAAGGCGGTGCGGATCTCCAATAGCGGCGAGTTCGTCCACAGCGCGCCCTGGTCGGTCGGCAGCCAGGGCTCCGTGAACGTCAGCCACGGCTGCATCAACATCAGCCCTTCCAACGCCAATTGGTTCTACAAGATGTCCCTGCGGGGCGACCCGGTGAGGGTGACGGGGAGCAGCCGGGAGCTGGAGCCGGAGAACGGCTGGGGCTACTGGCAGGTGAAATGGAACGACTGGGTGAAGGGCAGCGCGCTGAAGCGGTCGGTGACGACGGCCCCGCACGTGGACGCCGCGACGCTGTCCGCGCAGCAGAAGCAGCAGGGCGCCAAGCCCAAGGCCCCGGAGAAGCAGCGGGCGGAGGGCAACTGAGTCATCGCGACGCCGTGGGGCGCCGGGCGTCCCACGGCGCCGCGACGGGGTCAGCGCAGCGGCGGGGGGACCTCCACGCGGTGCATGCGGGCCCAGTCGCGGGCCATGGCGATCCTGTCAGGGCCCGAGGGGTGCGTGAGCCACAGCAGGTACTCCATGGCGTCGGGGCTCAGGTCGGAGATGTTGCGCACCGACAGCTCGTGCTGCATCGACACGAACGTCGACGGGTCGCGGGTGAGGTTCAGCGCGTGCGCGTCGGCGCGGGCCTCGATGCGGCGGCTCACGAGGTTCTGGACGGGCGCCGCGAGCGTCGTCCCGGCCGTCACCAGCGCGAGGAGGAGCGCGACGGACCGCGGGTCGGCCGCGCCGCCGCCGCGTGCGGGTTCCGGGCCGCCGCCCGGGTCGAGCCCGGCGCGCCGCAGGAGGCGCGGAGACGTCATCAGGAGGTAGAGCAGGCACAGCGCCCCGGAGATGCCCAGCGCGCCCACGAGCGTGCCCCACAGGACGTCGTTGCGCTTGGCGTGGCCCAGCTCGTGCCCGACGATCGACTCGACCTGCGGGCGCGGCGACTTGAGCAGCGTGTCGTACAGGACGATGCGGCGCGTGGAGCCGAATCCGGACACGTAGGCGTTGAGCGACGTCGTCCTGCGGGACGCGTCGGCGACGAGGACGTCCTTGACGGGCACCCCGTCCCGGGCGGCCATCTCCAGCAGTTCGGTGCGCAGCTGCCCCTGCGGCAGCGAGTGGAACTTGTTGAACAGCGGCTCGACGGCGATCGGGTAGATGAACGAGACGAGGACGACGAGGACGAACCCGCCCGCGGCGGCGCCGGTCCACCAGTAGCGCGGGAAGCGGCGGACGAGGGCGTAGAGGAGCAGCAGCGCGATCGCGTACATCACCCAGGTGACGCCGAGGGACTTCAGCTGGTCCACAAGCCATGCGGGCCAGCTCTGCGTCGAGAGCCCGTACCGGCGCAGCACCGACTCGCTCCAGATGTCGAACGGCAGTCCGGCGATGCGCAGCAGCGTGGTCAGCGCCAGCGAGGCGACGATGACGCGGAGCCACCGGGGGCGGGGGCGGGCGGTGACCCAGCCCAGGAGACGGGCGCCCAGCGGGGTGAGGCCGAGGACGAGGATGAGCACGAGGCCGACGGCGAGTCCCGCGTAGGCGGGCGGGTTGACGGCCGAGTCGAACGCTTTGGAGCGGGCGATCTCGGCGGGGGTGAAGTCCAGGGCGGGGTCGGCCTTCACATGCCCGCCGGGGACGTGCCCGGGCAGCGGGTTCCACGGGGTGGTCAGGGCCAGGACGGCCGCGACCCCGGCGAAGAGCACGGCGGCGGAGAGGGCGGCGGCGATCCGGGGCCGCCGTGTCCGGTCCGGCCCGGACGGCGCCCGCGCCGTGGTGTCGGCGCGGCTCTGGCCGGCCTCCGTCTCGCTCATCCGAGCTCCTTCTTCACATAGTCACGCCACATGGCGGTGAAGCGGTCCCGGGTGAGGCCCAGCACGTCGCGCAGCGCGGTGGCCTCCGGGACGCGCCCGGCGGCCCGGTACAGCCGCACGAGCGTCGCCTCACCGTACCGGTCGGCCACCATCCGGCAGGCGAGCCATGCCTCCTGGTACGCCTGGGAGAGGCGCGGGGAGCCGCCGGCGAACTCGGCGGCGGCCGGGAGCGCGGACGGCACCCGCCCGGCGGCGACCTCGCGGTGCAGCTCGCCCGCCGCGGACCGGACGCCGATCTTGACGCGCCGGTAGCCGACATAGTCCGCGAAGCCCTCGATCAGCCACAGCGGGGTCCGCCGGTCCCGGGCGCCGCCCGTGGCGACGTGGGTGAGCTCGTGCGTCAGGACGACGTCGCGGCCGAGCTCGTTGAGGCGGCCGAACGTGCCGGGGGAGATGATGACGCGGTCCTCGCCGCGGCCGCCCGCGGCCGAAGGCGCCCCGGAGGGTGCGGGGGATCCTCCTCCCGCGGACCGCGCCGGCGGCGCGACGGTGGCGAGCGCGGCGATCTCGCCGAGGCTTTGCCCGGGGCCGGCGAGCGCGGAGGCGAGGCTCGCGTCGGCGGGGACGAGCGCGACGACCCGCTGCGCCCAACCCTTCCCGACGACGCCCGTGACGACCGGGACGGCGGCGTCCAGCCGCGCGGCGATGCCGTCGAGTCCGGCGGCGTCGCCGATGACGAGGCCGGCGCGCCCCCTGACTACGGTCAGGGGGCCGGCGTCCCAGATGTCGGCGTCGTCGGTGAGCCCGTGGGAGGTCCCGTCGCCGGCGATCGTCCAGGTCCCGGCGCGCGGGGTCAGCGTGAGGTAACGGGTGCGGCCCACATAGCCCTTGTCGAAGCCATGCAGCCGGTAGCGCATCTCGACGCGGACGACGGCGCTCTTCCCGTCCATGGCCTGGGTGGCGAGAAGCCGTTCCTGCCAGCCCTCCAGCGGAAGCTTCCGGAGGTTGTCGTACATGCGGGACTGGGCGTCCTGGAAGGCGGGAGGGGCGTCGCCCACCGTGGCGAGGAACGCCATGCGGTCGCCGTTCCGGACGGCGCGGGCCCGGTTGGCGAGGACGGTGGCGGCCCCCTCCGGGCTGATCGTCCCCGCGGCCCGGGAGGTGCGGGCGCCGGACGCGCCCGCAGACGCGGTCCCGCTCCCGGCGGACCGCGAGCCGAGCAGGGCGGCGCCTCCGGCGAGCAGCACGGCGGCCCCGCCCGCGCCCAGGGCGAGCACCCTGCGCCGCGTCACGGGGCCGTCCTGCCCACCGTCCGGCACGGCGTTTTCCAGCGCCGCGTCGTCCGGCACGGCGTCGTCCGGAACGGGGGCGTCCTGCACAGAGCCGTCCTGCCCGGGACCGTCCTTCATGGGCGCGATCCTATGCAGCCGGCGGGGGAGGCGGCGGCATCACGGCTTGTAGTCGGGGTAGCCGTAGCCGACGACGTCTCCGGTCGGGCGTTCCTTGATCTTGACGGCGTTGCCGGTGTTGCCCTCGACGGTCTCGACGGTGCCGTCGTCCACCTTCTTGATCACCATGCCGACGTGCCGGATGTCGTCGACGGACTTGCCGCCGTCCCAGGCATAGAAGACGATCGCGCCGGGCTTCGGCTCGGTCCCCCAGCGGCCGTTGTCCTGGAACCAGCGCGCGTGCGCGATCGTCCAGGCGTCGCTGCCGATCTGGTCGCTGAAGCCGATCTGGTCGCCGACCCAGGAGACGAACATGTCGCACCAGTTCGCGTCGCTGTAGCCGCTGAGGGAGCCGCCGTCGCGCGCGAGCGTCTGCCGCGCCCGGGAGGTGCCCATGTACCACTTCTGGAACTTGGTCTCGCCGCCGCCGTCCTCTCCGACGCCCACCTGGGACCGGGCGAGCTCGATGGCCTGCGCGGCGGTGGGGCGCGACTTCGACGACCTCCCGGACGGCTTCTTCGGCCGGCCTCTCGGCGCGTCCTTGCCGCGGGACGTCCTGGGCCCGTCCTTGGACGTGCTCTCGGACGAGCTCTTGGACGAGCCGCCGTGCGTCTTCTTCCCGGCGGTCAGGTCGGCCGCCGCGGACGCCGCGGGGCCGGAACCGAACGGCAGGACCGACGCCTGCGCGGTCGCGGCGGCGGTGCCGAGCACGGCGGCGCCGACGATGACGCCGCCGGTCGTCCGCCACGTGATGGACAGGGAGTGCGGCTTCCGGTGCTTGCCCGGGAGCTTCTTGCGGTGCGTGCGTGGCACGGGGGGTTCTCCTCGGCTTCCATGCCGCCTACCGGGTTAGCTGACGGGTTCGGGCATGGAAGGCGCCCTACGGCCCGCGGACAGGCCGATTCACCCCGAAAAAGGACACAGTGGGTCCCCGGCTCCGCGCCCGCCGCGCATGCGCGCAGGACGGTCCGCGGACTCGGCGGTGACGTGCACGGGGCACGCCGGTTCGGATGGGGGGCTCGGCGGGCGGGGGCGCCCGCGGAGCGCAGGGGGTGGTGGGGCGTGGCCGCACGATGGGCGGCCACGCCCAGGTAACGCTGCGGAATTCACTCCTTCGCTTCTTCCAGACGCCTACCGGGTTAGCTGACGGGTTCGGGCGTGGAAGTGGCCCTACGGCGGGCTCTCACCGGAACGGGGCCGGGAGAGACGCACCGATTCACCCCGGGTGCCGGAACCACCCGTCCAGGGAGGTTCCCCGGACTCCGGCCGATGTGGGTCCCCGGTTCCGCGCTGAGGCGGACTCGGCGCTGCCGCTGCGATCCTGGGGGCGAGATGGGGCCCGGCGCGGGACCTGTCTCCCGCGTGCGAAAGAGCGGCGCCTGTGTTGTGTGCGGACGGCTCCCAGTCCCGGGGCCCGTCCGGGGCCTGACCCGTGATCGCCGCCGTGGCAGCGCTCTCAGCGCCATGCACGCTGCGGGCGTGCGCACGGTGGGCCGGGCCGGCCATGGGTCTGCGTGCAGACCCGTGCGGCACTCTCCGGTGCCGCGGGACGGCACGTGGATCGCACCGTCCTCGGGGGGAGCGGCGCGTGGCTCGCGCCGCCGTCACGCGGCCGCTGGATGCGCCGCGTGTGACCGAAGCGCCTGGTGGGCGCCGCGGGACCATGGCGCATGGAGAGCGCCGTGAGTGGTGACAAGGTACCAAAGCCCCAACAGAAGGCAAACCCCCCCAAAATCAACAACGGACCAGGTCAAGCCCGGTCCGTTGTCGATGGAAGCCCCGCGCGGGGCCGCGGTGAGCGTCAGGGACGCCCGGCGCCGTAGTAGCTGCCGTGGCCGTCGACGGACGAGATCTTCACGACGTCGCCGGTGTGCGGGGCGTGGATCATCTGCCCGTTGCCGATGTACATGCCGACGTGGCCGAGGCCGCTGAAGAACACCAGGTCGCCGGGCTGAAGGTCCGCCTTGTCGACCCGCTTGGTGGCCGCGAACTGGGAGTTGGTGGTGCGGGTGATGTTGACGCCCGCGGCGGCCCACGCCTTCATCGTCAGGCCGGAGCAGTCGTAGGTGCTCGGGCCGGTGGCGCCGTACTCGTACGGCTTGCCCTTCTGGGCGAAGGCGAAGTTGAGCGCCACACGGGCCGGGCCGCTGGCCGGGCCGTTGTAGCTGCCGCCGGTGGGGCCCGAGCCGCTGGGCGTCCCGCCGCCGAGCCGGCCCACCAGAGCCTTCTGCTTGGCGACCTGCTTGTCGAGCTCCTGCTTCTGCTTCTTCAGGTCGCCCTGCTTCGACTTCACCTCGTTGTAGGCGGTCTTGGCCTGGGCCTGCTCGCGGCGGAGCCGCTGGGCGGTCGCGAGGAACTGGGTGAGCTGGGAGCTGCGCTCCTGAGACAGGTGGGAGAAGACGGCGGCCTGGTCCAGGATCGCCTGCGGGTCGTTGCTGCCGACGAAACCCGTCACGTCCGTCGAGTCGCCGTTCTTGTAGGCGGCGGCCGCCATCTTGGCGATCGCGGAGCGCTGCTCCTCGAAGGTCGCCTGCTCCTGCTTGCTCGCCTTGGTCGCCGCGTCGAGCTTCTTCTTGGCGACCTTGAGCTTCTCCATGTTCTGGTTGTACTGCTCGACCTTCTGGTCCATCAGGTCGTTGAGCTTGTCGAGCTTCTTCTGGGCCTGGGCCCTGGTCGGCTTGGGCTCCGCGTGCGCCACCACCGGGGCGGAGGCCAGGGAGACCGTCACGGTCAGGCAGGCGACGGCCGCCAGGCGACGGGAGACGCCTCGGGTCGCCGAGCCGCCCCTCCGGTCACGCTCCTGCGCTCTTTCCCCGATGAGATCATTGGCCACGGTCGGTCTCGCCCCTCTCGTCCACGACGTCAGCGGACGACACTAGCGACGGGCAACAGCTGCCACAACCGATTCGTCACTCTTTGATTGACATCCTTGGACATTGTCCACTTTTCGTGACGTCATGATCACTTAATGCGAGGCTTCCCTTATGACAGCCTTATGGGGGTCTTATGACCGGCGGCCCCAGGGCCGGCTCTAGGACCGGCCCAGCCGGCGCAGCAGGAGCGAGGACGGGCAGGGGCGCGCGTTGGCGCGCCGCGCCGCGTCGGCGACCTCCCGGTCGGACGACACCACCACGACGGACCGGCCCGGCGGCTCCGCCCGCACCAGCTCGCCGATCAGCTCGTCCGCGGTCTGCCCGGGCCGGCTGAACAGCACCCGGACGCCGCGCGGCGCGGCGATGGCCACCGGCGCGTCCAGCTCCGCGCCGTCGAACACGCACGTCACCTCGGCGCGCGTCTGCGCGGCCAGGCCGCCGAGCCCGGACAGCAGCCGGTTGCGCTGATCCGACAACGGCAGCTCGCCGTACCCGGTCTTCGTCACGTTGTAGCCGTCCACCACCAGATGCACCTGCGGCAGCGTGAGCAGCCGGTCGAGCAGCTGCGGATCGCTGTCGGACAACGCCCGGCCGGGGAGCGCGCGATGCGCCGGCCGGTCCGGCTCCGCCCCGCCGACCGCGTCCGCGGGGCGGCCGATCGTGGAGGGCAGGGCAAGCTCGCGGCGGACGCCCTGCGCCGCGTCCATGAGCGCGTCGAGCAGCATCCGCAGCCGGACGTCGTCGACGTTGCGCCCCTCGCGCGCGGCCCGCTTGGCGGCCTCCGCGGCGGCCTCCGCCTGCACGGCGCGGGCCCGCAGCCTGCGCAGCTCCTTCTCGGACGCGGCGGTCGACTCGCGCGCGGCGGCGAGCTCCCGCTCGGCCTCCGCCGCGACCGCGCCGGCGCGCTCCTCCGCCGCCCGGTAACGGGTGCGCGCCTCGTGCAGCTTACGGCGCAGCTCCGCCACCTCCGCCTTGGTCTCGCGCAGCTCGCCCCGCAGCTTGTCCAGCTCGGCGCCGCGGGCGGAGCGGGTGGCGGCCAGCTCCTCCTTCAGCGCGGCGACGCGGCGCTCGGCCGCCTCCTCCTCGGACGCGGTCGCGGAGCGTTCCAGCTCCTCGCGGGCGGCCTCGACGAGCTCCGTCCAGCCCGCGGGGCGCAGCAGGTAGGCCAGCACCGCGACGCGGACCGGGTCGGCGGCCGGCGGCACGTCCCCGCCCTCGACCGCCTCCACCAGGTCGGCCTGCGCCGCGCGGAGCGGCTCGGCGACCCGCCGGCGGAACCCCGCGTCCTTCTCCAGCACCGCCGCGATGTGCTGGCCCGCGAGCTTGGCGCGCTTGCGGCGCTCGAACCGCGCGAACCGGCGCAGCGGCACGGGGACCTCGTCCGGGGGCAGCGACCCGATCAGCTCGGCGGCGACCTCCACCACGCCCTGCCGCACCGCCTCGGGCAGCGGGCGGCCGAGCTTCTCCGCGGACTCCGCGCCGCCGGGGGTCGCTTCGGGGCCGCTGTCGATGATCCCGCTCCTTCCGGGCTGCGCCGCCGGTGGGCTGTGTGTTCCCGAGCGCTCTGCGCCTTAACCAGGGCGAACGTCGTGATCGGACGGTTCGCGCCGGGTTCCCCATGCCGCCCCGTGGCCCCCGCCCGGCGGGACGTGCCGGCGCACCCCAACCCTAGCGGCCCGGGGTTCTGTCGGTGGGGTCCTCTACGGTCGCGCACATGACGGCTGCGCACGGTGTCCAAGGGGCCGGTGTACAGGGAACCCTGGACGACCTCGGCACCCCGCTCAGCGAGGTCACCTTCGTGGTGGTCGATCTGGAGACGACGGGCGGCTCGGCCGCCGACTCGGCCATCACCGAGATCGGGGCGGTCAAGGTGCGCGGGGGAGAGGAACTCGGCGAGCTCGGCACGCTGGTCGATCCGGGCGGGCCCGTCCCGCCGTTCATCACCGCGCTGACCGGCATCACCACGGCGATGGTGACCGCCGCGCCGCGCATCGAGTCGGTGCTGCCGGCGTTCCTGGAGTTCGCCCGCGGCTGCGTGCTGGTGGCGCACAACGCCTCGTTCGACATCGGCTTCCTCAAGGCCGCGTGCGCCGCGAACGGCTACGCCTGGCCCGCGTTCCCCGTCGTCGACACCGTGGACCTGGCGCGGCGCGTGCTGTCCCGTGACGAGGTGCCCAACTGCAAGCTCGGCACGCTGGCCCGCTTCTTCCGGACGTCCAACGAGCCGACGCACCGGGCCCTCGCCGACGCCCGCGCCACCGTCGAGGTCCTGCACGGCCTGATCGAGCGGATCGGCTCGTTCGGCGTCACCTCGCTGGAGGAGATGCGCGGCTTCGCCAAGGCCCCCACCCCCGAGCAGCGCCGCAAGCGCCACCTCGCCGACGACGTCCCGTCCACCCCGGGCGTGTACCTGTTCGAAGACCACGAAGGCGAGGTGCTGTACGTCGGCAAGAGCGGCGACCTGCGCTCGCGCGTCCGCAGCTACTTCACCGGCTCCGAGACGCGGTGGCGGGTCCGCGAGATGGTCGGCCTCGCCGAGAACGTCCGGACGATCGTGTGCGCCACCGGGCTGGAGGCCGAGGTCCGCGAACTGCGGCTCATCGCCGAGCACAAGCCGCGCTACAACCGCCGCTCCAAGTTCCCCGAGCGGGCGATCTGGCTGAAGCTCACGGTGGAGCCGTTCCCCCGGCTGTCCATAGTCCGGGAGTGCCGCGCCGACGGCGCCCGCTACCTCGGGCCGATCTCGTCGCGCCGGCAGGCCGAGGAGGCGCGCGCCGCGCTGCACGAGGCCGTCCCGCTGCGGCAGTGCACCCAGCGGCTGACGCTCCGGTTGATCGAGCGCGGCAAGACGCGCGCGTGCGCGCTCGCCGAGATAGGCCGCTGCGGCGCGCCCTGCGACGGCCGCGAGTCCGCCGACGCGTACGCCGTGCACGCCGGGACGGCCCGCTCGATCATGGAGGGCGACGTCCGTCCCGTGGTGGCCGCCGCGCAGGTGCGCATCGACCGGCTGGCGTCCGAGCTGCGCTACGAGGAGGCGGCCGCCCAGCGCGACCGGCTCGCCGCGTTCGTCCGCGCCGCCGCGCGCGGGCAGCGGCTCGCCGCGCTGGCCCGGCTGCCCGAGCTGGTGGCGGCCCGGCCCGCGTTCGACGGCGGGTGGGAGCTGTCGGTGGTGCGGTACGGCCGGCTCGCCGCCGCCGGGACCGTCCCCCCGAACGCGCGGCCCCGGCCCTATGTCGACGCCCTGATCGCGACGGCCGAGACGGTGTTCCCGCCGTCGGGCGAGGCGCCCGGCGGCGTCGCGCTCGGCGCGCCCCCCTCGGCGGGCGCCACCGCCGAGGAGATGGAGTGCGTGCTGCGCTGGCTCGACCTGCCGGGCGTCCGCCTGGTCGAGGTCGACGGCCCGTGGACGTGCCCCGTGCACGGCGCCGAGGGCCTCCGCGAGTGGATCGACAAGGCCTACGAGAGGCCGTTCGAGCGGCGGGAGGCGTCCCACTCCAGGCCCGGCCGCCCACTAAGGTGACGACGTGGCCCTGCCTCTCTATGACAGCCAGCCGGCGCGGCGCGTCCCCTGGGTGACCTACCTGCTGATCGCCGTCAACGTGGTGGTCTTCCTGCTCACCCCGATGTCGAACTTCTCCGCCTGGTACGGCGAGGGCAAGGTCCGCGAGTGCAAGGCCGCCGAGTTCACGTTCGAGTACGGCGCGGTGCCGAAGGAGCTGACGACCGGCGACCGGCAGCCGCTGCCGGCCGACGTCGTGCACGACTGCGGGCCCGCGAGCTACGGCAAGTCCCCCTGGACGTCGGCGTTCACCTCGATGTTCCTGCACTCCGGCGCGCTGCACCTGCTGGGCAACCTGGTCTTCCTGTTCGTCGTCGGCATGGGCGTGGAGGACCGGCTCGGCCGCTGGCGCTACCTGCTCGCCTATCTCGCGTTCGGGCTGGTCGCCGTCTACGGGTTCGCGTGGACCTCGCCCGACTCCACCGTCCCGCTCATCGGCGCGTCCGGGGCGATCGCCGGGGTGATGGGCGCCTACGTGATCCTCAACCCGCGGGGCCGCGTGGTCAGCTGGGTGCCGCCGGTCATCGTGATCCGGCTGCCGGTGTGGGTGGTGCTCGGGTACTGGTTCGTCCTGCAGTGGCTGTCGCTGGGCGACGAGAAGAGCAACGTCGCCTACACCGCGCACATCTACGGCTTCGTCGCCGGCGTCCTGTTCGCGGTCCTCGCCCGCCGGGCCGGCCCCGCCCGGCGCCTCGCGGCCCTGAGCCGCGGCTGAGCGGATCTCGCGGGCGCCGGGGGTCGTCCCCTCAGAATGACGCGAGCGGGCCCCGGTAGGGTCGGAGTGTCCGACTCCCAGGGGAGGGTGAAGTGGTCACTGCGATCGTGTTCGTCAAGGCCGACGTCGCGCGCATCCACGAGGTGGCCGAGACGATCGCCGCGCTGGACGGCGTGAGCGAGGTGTACTCCATCACCGGCGACCACGACCTCATGGCGATGGTCCGGGTGCGCCGCCACGAGGAACTGAACGACGTCATCCCGGGCCGCCTCAACAAGGTCCCCGGCATCGTCGGCACCGAGACCCACATCGCGTTCCGCACCTACTCCCAGCACGACCTGGAACAAGCCTTCGCCTTGGGCCTCCCGGACGCCGACTGACGCGCGTACCTCAGCCACCTCCTCGGCCGTCAACGACCTCGAGGCGTGCGATCGCCGCGTCGCCCGCCGAAGGAGGGCCTCTAGGGTCCGACGCCAAGGGTTACGCAATGAACACCGTCGCCGCAGGCGTGGCCGGGGGTGCCGCGGTAGACGGCACCGGGGGGCCAGCTGGCGCTGTTGGACGCCATGACGCGGCCGGGGGCGTTGACGACGAACGCGGGGGCGGGGATCTCCCGCAGCGCCGGGACGACCTCGTTCTCGAACGTCCGGGCGAACACGTCGGCGGCGGCGACGCCGACGAACGTCCCGGCGACGTGCACCGGCACCGACAGCGTGAGGACGTACTCGTCGCTGCACAGGTAGTCGACGTACGGGCCGCAGACGGTCTTCTCCGCGCCGCCCTCCGGGCCGGTGAACCACTCCCAGCGCGTGTAGTCGTACAGGGCGCTGCTCTCGGGGTTCAGGTCGCGCAGCAGCTGGGCCGGGCGGCCGGCCGGGCCGGTCTGCCACCACTCCAGGTACCAGGCGGCGTCGGCGAGCAGCCCGGGTGCGGCGATGAACCCGAGGCCGCAGATGAGCGGGCCGAGGCGCGCGAACAGCAGCGGGCGGAGCCGTTCGAGGTCGGCGCGGACGGGCGCGCGGCCGGTGCGCCGGACGTCCTCCAGGCCGCGGGCCGTCGCATCGCGCACCTGGGCCACGGTCGTGAAGACGCCGTCCAGGGTGGCGCGGACGTGCGCGGCCGCCGCGCCGACGGCCGGGGGCTCGGCGAGCATGGGTCCCCCTCGGGTCTCAGAGTGCGAGCCGTCGTTCAATCAGACGTTCTACCGCATTTAAGACGTGACTTTCAGCCACATCGCGAGCTCGGGCGTCGTCTGCGCCCTCGATCGCGTCCACGATCCCGGCGTGCTCGGCGTCGACGCGGCCGCGCCGGTCGGGCAGGTCGTGCACGGCCCAGATGAGCGGCCCGATCTCGGCCTGCAGCCGGATCTCCTCCCTGGTGAGCCGCCCGGACTGGGACGCGGCGGCGACCTCCAGGTGGAGCCGGCCGTCCAGCCGGCACATGCCCTCGCCCGGCTCGGTCCCCGCCATCTCCTCCAGGGACCGGTGCAGCCGCCGGACGTCGCCGGGCAGCGACCGCGCCGCGGCGAGCCGCGCGGCGGCGCCGGCGATGGCGGCGTAGTGGTCGCCGAGGTCGCGGAGCTCTTCAGCGCTGAGCGAACGCAGCCGCTCGTCGAGGTCGAACTGCCTGGCGGGAGCCCTGACGAAGCTGCCGCCGCCGCGCCCGCGGCGGGTCTCGATGAGGCCCTGCTGACGCAAGGCCATCAGCGCTTCGCGTAGTGTGACCGTTGATACACCGAGATGTCCCGCCAGGTCGGTCTCGCTCGGCAAATGCTCGCCGTCGCCGAGGAGACCGAGCGCGATCGCGTCGCTGAGCCGCCGGACGACCGCGTGCACCCGCGCGGTGTTGTCGACCGGAGCGAACACGACGCGGTGCGCGCTTTCCATGGGCCCCCTCCCGGTATTGACACAGTGATACCGGAACATCACTTGAACTGAAACCTATGACTCCATATGTTTTCGTGTCATGCCGGCTTCAGCGGTGAGGATCCGCGATCTGCGCAAGACCTTCGGCACCGTCGAGGCGGTGGCGGGCGTCGACCTCGACATCGGGGACGGCGAGTTCTTCTCGATGCTCGGCCCGTCCGGGTCCGGGAAGACGACCGTGCTGCGGCTCATCGCGGGCTTCGAGCGGCCCACGTCCGGGACGGTCGAGCTCGGCGGCAGGGACGTGACGGGGCTCGCCCCGTTCGACCGCGACGTCAACACCGTCTTCCAGGACTACGCGCTCTTCCCGCACATGGACGTGCTCCGCAACGTGGAGTACGGCCTGAGGGTGCGGCGGGTGCCGAAGGCCAAGCGCCGTGAGCGGGCGCTGGAGGCGCTGCACAGCGTCCGGCTCGACGGCCTCGGGTCGCGCCGTCCCGGCGAGCTGTCGGGCGGCCAGCGCCAGCGGGTCGCGCTCGCCCGGGCCCTGGTGAACGAGCCGAAGGTGCTGCTGCTGGACGAGCCGCTCGGCGCGCTCGACCTGAAGCTGCGCGAGGAGATGCAGGTCGAGCTGAAGAGCATCCAGCGGCGGGTCGGCATCACGTTCGTGTTCGTCACCCACGACCAGGAGGAGGCGCTGACCCTCAGCGACCGGGTCGCCGTGCTCGACCGCGGCCGGGTCCAGCAGGTCGGCACGCCCGCCGAGGTGTACGAGCGTCCCGCGACCGAGTTCGTCGCGGGCTTCGTGGGGACCTCCAACCGGATCGGCGACGTCTGCGTCCGGCCGGAGAAGATCCACGTCGACACCGGGGACGGCGCGGACACGGCGGGCGGGCCGGGCACGGGGGACCGGCAGGCGCTCGGGACGGTCGCCGAGGTCGTCTACGCGGGCGCGGTGACCCGGTTCGTCATCGATCTGGAGTCGGGGGACCGGGTCGTGGCGCTGCAGCAGAACCTGCGCACCTCCTCAATGGACGTGATGGGCCACCGCGGCGCGCGCGTCCGGATCAGCTGGCACGAAGCACACGAGTTCCATGTCTCGGGCACCGGCCCCGCGCCGGCGCCCGCTTCCTGAACCAACCCCGCAAGAACCTCCGAAACCCCCGAAAAATAAGGAGTTCCCCATGTGGTCCACGCGCATGGCGCTCGCCGCCACGGCGACGCTGGCGATCGGACTGACGGCCGCCGCCTGCGGCGGCGACTCGGGCGACAAGGCGACCGCCGCCGGGCAGGGCGGCTTCACGGTCCCCAAGGTTCCGATGCAGCAGTCGGTCGGGCAGGGCGAGGGCCAGGTCAACCTGGTCGCCTGGGCCGGGTACGCCGAGGACGGCTCCAACGACCCCAAGGTCGACTGGGTCACCCCGTTCGAGAAGCAGACCGGCTGCAAGGTCAACACCAAGGTCGCCGGGACGTCCGACGAGATGGTGACGCTGATGAAGACCGGCGAGTACGACGCGGTCTCCGCCTCCGGTGACGCGTCGCTGCGGCTGATCGCCTCCGGGACGGTCGCGCCGGTCAACACCAAGCTCGTCCCGAACTACGCCGACGTGTTCCCCGGCCTGAAGATGAAGCCGTGGAACTCGGTGAACAACGTCTCCTACGGCATCCCGCACGGGCGCGGCGCGAACCTGCTGATGTGGCGCACCGACAAGGTGAAGACCGCCCCCGACTCGTGGGGCGCGGTGTTCGACCCGAACTCCCCGTACAAGGGGAAGGTCACCGCGTACGACTCGCCGATCTACATCGCCGACGCCGCCCTCTACCTGATGTCGGCCAAGCCCGAACTCGGCATCAAGAACCCGTACGCGCTCGACCAGAAGCAGTTCGACGCGGCCGTCGAGCTGCTGAAGACCCAGAAGGGGCTCATCGGCGAGTACTGGTCGGACTACACCAAGGAGGTGCAGGCGTTCAAGAGCGGCGACTCCGTCCTCGGGACGACGTGGCAGGTCATCGCCAACCTCGCCCAGGCCGAAAAGGCGCCGGTCAAGGTGACGCTGCCCAAGGAGGGCTCCACCGGCTGGTCGGACACCTGGATGGTCGGCGCCAAGTCCAAGCACCCCAACTGCGCCTACAAGTGGCTGGACTGGATCGTCTCCCCGAAGACGAACGCGCAGGTCGCCGAGTGGTTCGGTGAGGCCCCGGCCAACGCCAAGGCGTGCGCGGAGACCGCGGACAAGAAGTTCTGCGACACCTTCCATGCCACCGACGAGAACTACTTCTCCAAGGTGCACTTCTGGACGACGCCGATCGCGCAGTGCCTCGACGGGCGCACGAACGTCAAGTGCGTCGACTACTCCAAGTGGACCCAGGCGTGGACCACGATCAAGGGATGACCGTCACCGCCAAGGCCGGCGGGACGGACGTCCGCCCGGCGCCGGGTCCCCGGCGCCGGGCGGCGGCCCTGCTGCACCGCCGGCCGCGGCTGCGGCTCTCGCTGCTGCTGTCGGCGCCGCTCGCCTGGCTGGTCGTCGTCTACCTCGGGGCGCTCGCCGCGATCTTCCTGACCGCGTTCTGGACGACCGACGTCTTCACCGGCGAGGTCGTCCGGCAGTTCACCCTCTCCAACTTCCAGACGCTGCTGGACGAGCCGGTCTACCGGACGGTGGCGCTGCGCAGCCTCGGCGTCGCGGTGGCCGTCACCGTCATCGACACCGCGATCGGGTTCCCGATGGCGCTGTACATGGCCAAGGTCGCCAAGCCGAGGTACCGGCCGTACCTGATGATCGCGATCCTGGCGCCGCTGTGGGCCGCCTACCTCGTCAAGGCGTACGCGTGGCGCGTGATGCTGTCGCAGGGCGGCCTGGTCGACGAGGTGCTCAGGCCGTTCGGCCTGTCCGGCCCGGGCTACGGGCTGACGGCGACCGTGCTGGTCCTGTCCTACCTCTGGCTGCCCTACATGATCCTGCCCGTCTACACGGGCCTGGAGCGACTCCCGGACTCGCTGCTGGACGCGTCCGGCGACCTCGGCGCCCGGCCGCTGCGCACGTTCCGCACCGTGATGCTGCCGCTGGTGTTCCCGTCCCTGGTGGCCGGGTCGATCTTCACGTTCTCGCTGTCGCTCGGCGACTACATCACCGTGAAGATCGTCGGCGGCCGGAGCCAGCTGCTCGGCAACGTCGTCTACGACAACATCGGCGCCGCCAACAACCTGCCGTTCGCGGCGGCGGTCGCCACGATCCCGGTGGTGGTCATGCTCGGCTATCTCGCCGCGGCCCGCCGCACCGGCGCCCTCAGGGAGCTGTGATGACCCTCTCGCCGGCCGCGCGGATCGCGCTGCGCGTCCTCATGGCCTTCGGTCTCGCCGTCATCTACGTCCCGCTCCTCGTCGTGCTGATCAACTCGGTCAACGCGGACAAGACGTTCGGGTGGCCGCCGTCCGGGTTCACCGGGCGGTGGTGGTCGCAGGCGCTGGACAACGAGGGCGCCCGGCAGGCCGTCCTCACCAGCGTCAAGGCCGGACTCGGCGCGACGGCCGCCGCCCTCGTGCTCGGCACGATGGCGGCGTTCGCGGTGGCGCGGTACCGGTTCTTCGGGCGGGAGACCGTCTCGCTGGTCGTCGTGCTGCCGATCGCGCTGCCGGGCATCGTCACCGGCATCGCGCTCAGCAACGCCTTCCAGGTCGTGCTGAAGCCGCTCGGGATCGGGCTCGGCCTGTTCACCGTCATCGTCGGGCACGCGACGTTCTGCGTCGTCACCATCTTCAACAACGTCCTCGCCAGGCTCCGGCGGACGGGCACCAGCCTGGAGGAGGCGTCGGCGGACCTCGGGGCGGACACGTTCCAGACGTTCTGGTACGTGACGTTCCCGGCGCTCCGCTCGGCACTGCTCGCCGGCGGGCTGCTGTCGTTCGCGCTGTCCTTCGACGAGATCATCGTGACGACGTTCACGGCCGGCCCGGGCGCGGAGACGCTGCCGATCTGGATCTTCAACAACCTGTTCCGCCCGAACCAGGCCCCGGTCGTCAACGTCCTGGCCGCGGCCCTGATCGTGCTGTCGATCATCCCGATCTACATAGCCCAGCGCCTCTCCGCCGGCGCCCAGCGGGTCTGACCGCTCCGATCCCGCCGGGCCGCGCGGTCGCGCCGGGTTTACGCGCGCAGGCTCCGGGTGGTCTCGACCCAGCGGTCGAGGAGGGTGCTCGCGGCGCCGGAGTCGACGGCGACCGCGGCGCGCTCGTAGGCGTCCGCCAGGGTCCGGGTGAGCTCGGCCGGAGACGGCGCGCCCTCGTAGGCGGCGATGAGCGCGGCGGCGTTCAGCAGCACCATGTCGCGGACGGGTCCCTGCCGCCCGCCGAACGTCTCGCGCGCCACGCGCCCGTTGAACTCGGCGTCGGCGCCGCGCAGGTCCTCCGGCTTCGCCGGCGGGATGCCGAGGTCGGCCGGGTCGAAGGTCGTCTCCGTCGACGTGCCGTCGCGGACGACCCACACCGTCGAGGTGCCGGTGGTGGTGAGCTCGTCCAGGCCGTCGTCGCCGCGGAACACCAGCGACGAGCAGCCCCGGGCGGCGAACACTCCCGCCATCACGCCGGCCATCCGCGGGTGGAACACGCCCACCGCCTGGGAGGAGGGACGGGCGGGGTTCGTCAGCGGGCCGAGGAAGTTGAACACCGTGGGCGTGCCCAGCTCGCTGCGGGTGCGCGAGGCGTACTTCAGCGCGGGGTGGTAGAGCGGCGCGAAGCAGAAGGTGATGCCGATCTCCCCGGCGACCCGCGCGGTCGCCTCCGGGGGGAGGTCGATGGCGACGCCGAGGTGCTCCAGCAGGTCGGCGGCGCCGCACGAGGACGACGCGGCGCGGTTGCCGTGCTTGACGACCCGGACGCCCGACGCGGCCGCGACCACCGCGGCCATCGTGGAGACGTTGACGGTGTGGGCGCGGTCGCCGCCCGTCCCGACGAGGTCGGCGATGGGCCCCGGCACCTCGATGGGCGTGGCGTTGTCCATCATGCCCTCGGCGAGGCCGGTGACCTCCTCGACCGTCTCGCCCTTGGCGCGCAGCGCGACCGCGAAGCCCGCGATCTGCGCGTCCGTGGCCTCCCCGGCCATGATGCTGTTCATGGCCCAGGAGGTCTCCTCGCGGGACAGCGAGTCGCCCGACACAAGGGCGTTGAGCAGTGCGGGCCAGGTGGTGCGCGCGTCCATGTCCCCTACCGGGTCGTGCGGGTCTGCCGGGTCGTGCGGGCCTGCGGTGCGCGGGCTCACAACGCGCGGGCCTAGAGGGCCGGGAGGCGGTGCTGGAGGCGGTGGCGCATGAGGCCGGCGAGCGCCTGGGCGAGCGCCATCGGGTCGATGGGCAGGCTCACCACGGCGTCGGCGCGCGACCAGGTGGCGAGCCAGCCGTCGTCGCGGCGGCCGATGACGGCGAGGACGGGCGGGCAGTCGTACACCTCGTCCTTGGCCTGCCGGCACACGCCGAGACCGCCCGCGGGCTGCGCCTCGGCGTCGACGACCAGGACGTCGACGCCGCCCTGGTCGAGCCGCGCCACGACCGCCGGCTGGGTCGCGCACTCCTCGAACTCGACCTTCGGGAGGTCGGCTGCGGGGCGGCGGCCGATCGCCATCCGGATCTGTGCGCGGGTGTTCGCGTCGTCGCTGTACACGAGAACCTTCATCGGGCTCTCCGGGGCGGTGCTCATGGACGTGAAGAGTACCGGGTCGGGGCGCCGGAGACACGCTCGGGGAACCCTAGGAGGGGGGTCATGCGTCACTCACTGGATGGGGGCGCAATAATGCTGCCCGTGACAGCATCCGCGATAGAGACAACACCTCACGCACGGGCGAACCGTCCCAATCTGGTCAGCGTGGGGACGATCGTTTGGCTGTCGTCCGAGCTGATGTTCTTCGCGGCGCTGTTCGCGATGTTCTTCACGATCCGCTCTGTGACGATCGGCCAGTCCGGCCACGACGCGTGGCCGGGCGCCCCGCTGGACCTGCCGCTGTCCGCGGTCAACACGACCGTCCTGGTGCTGTCCTCGGTGACCTGCCAGATGGGCGTGTTCAAGGCCGAGGCGGGCAAGGTCGGACGTGACGGCGGCCTGCTGAACGTGGCGCGCTGGGGTCTGCGCGAGTGGTACGTGCTCTCGTTCCTCATGGGCGCCTACTTCGTCGCGGGCCAGGGTTACGAGTACTCCCAGCTGGTCTCCAAGGACGGGCTCACCTTCTCGTCCTCGGCCTACGGCTCGGTGTTCTACCTGGCCACCGGCTTCCACGGCCTGCACGTCATCGGCGGCCTCATCGCGTTCCTGTTCCTTCTCGGACGCACCTACGCCGCCAAGAGGTGGACGCACGAGCAGGCGACGAGCGCGATCGTCGTCTCCTACTACTGGCACTTCGTCGATGTGGTGTGGATCGGCCTGTTCTCGGTCGTTTACCTGCTCGACCACTGACCTCACCCCGACCTACCCGACGACATGACCCGAACGGGGATTTCCGTGAAAAGGATCACCGCATGGCGACGGCGCCCGTGGGCGGGCTACGCCGTCGTGCTGGCGGCCCTGGCGGCGATCGGCGTGATCTACGCCGGCTTCTCGCCGCGGACTGACCGCGCCGAGGCGCAGAGCGCCGCCCAGGCGGAGCAGGACCTGAAGAACGGCCAGCAGCTGTTCAACAAGAACTGCGCGAGCTGCCACGGGCTGAACGCCGAGGGCACGAAGGACGCCAAGGGCAACTCGATCGCCCCCAGCCTGATCGGCGTGGGCGCCGCGGCCGTCGACTTCCAGGTCAGCACGGGCCGCATGCCCGCGATGAACCCTGGCGCCCAGGTGCCGCGCAAGACGCCGATCCCCGCCTTCGACACCTCGATCAAGACCGACTACGAGGACCCGAAGGAGCGGGCGGAGGCCGAGAAGCAGAAGGCGGAGGCCGAGAAGAACCTCGCCGACCTGCGCGCCTACATCGCCTCGCTCGGCGGCGGGCCGGAGGTGCCCCCGGCGTCGGCCGTGGACCCGGAGAAGGGCAACGTCGCGCTCGGCGGGAAGCTGTTCCGCACCAACTGCGCCCAGTGCCACAACTTCACCGGCCAGGGCGGCGCGCTGACCGGCGGCAAGTACGCGCCGCCGCTCTCGAACTCCGACGTCACGCCCACCCAGATGTACGAGGCCATGCTGACCGGCCCGCAGGCGATGCCGGTGTTCAACGACACCACGCTCACCCCGCAGGACAAGCAGGCGATCATCTCCTACCTCGTCCAGACGCGCGAGGAGCCGAACCCGGGCGGTAACGGCCTCGGCCGCATCGGCCCGGTGACCGAGGGCCTGGCCGGCTGGCTGATCGGCATCGGCCTGCTGGTCCTGGCGGCCATGTGGATCACCGCGAAGAAGCCGAAGAAGCTGAAGAAGTCATGAGCGACGACAACAAGGACACGGCGGGCCAGAACGGCCCGCGCGACGGCGAGGGCCGCCGCGAACGCGTGATCGGCACGCCGTCCCCGGCGCGGGAGAAGGCGCTCCTCGCCGAGGACAACATCTCGGCGCCCGCGGGCGTTGGAGAGCAGCTGGACGAGGCGTCGATGAAGCGCGCCGAGCGGATCGTCGCGACGTTCTTCCTGCTCGCGTTCGCCGCCAGCGTGGCGTTCATCGCGTACTTCATCGGCTGGAGCGGCCGCGACGGCGGCATGCACGGCGTCACCCGGGCCCGCGAGTCGAACCTGTGGCTCGGCGGCCTGATGGCCCTGTCGTTCCTCGCGCTGGCCGTCGGCATCACCATCTGGGTGCGCCGGCTGATGACCAGCAAGCCGATCGTCCAGGAGCGGCACGAGCTGGCCGCCGACGAGGAGACCCGGGCGGCCTTCACCGAGGACTTCCTGGAGGGCGCCGACGACAGCGGCATCACCAAGCGGCCGCTGCTGCGCCGCACGCTGCTGCTGGCGGCCGCGCCGCTCGGCCTGGCCCCGCTCGTGCTGCTGCGCGACCTCGGCCCGCTGCCGGAGAAGCGGCTCCGCCACACCTTCTGGGGCGAGGCCGTCAAGAAGGCGCAGGCGGAGGGCAAGAAGGGCGTCCGCCTGGTGGTGGACGGCACCAACAAGCCGCTGCGGGTCGGCGACTTCTCCTCCCCGGGCTCGATGATCACCGTCCTGCCCGAGGGGATCGAGGAGGAGGTCCCCGAGGACCAGGTGCTCACGCAGAACGCCAAGGCGGTCACGATCCTCATCAACATCCCCGAGGACCAGTTCAAGCCCGCCAAGGGACGCGAGAACTGGCACGTCAACGGGATCGTCGCCTACTCCAAGGTGTGCACGCACGTCGGCTGCCCCGCGGCCCTCTACGAGCAGACCACGCACCACATCCTGTGCCCGTGCCACCAGTCCACGTTCGACGCCACCGACGCCGCGAAGGTCATCTTCGGCCCGGCGGCGCGGCCGCTGCCGCAGCTGCCGCTGTCGGTGGAGGACGGGTACCTCATCGCGACGAGCGACTACCACGAACCGATCGGCCCGAGCTTCTGGGAGCGCGGATGAGCGAGGCGACAGCTCCGAAGGCGGTCGAGGCCCCGCTGACGTTCCTCGACGACCGCCTCGGCTCGACGACCTTCTTCAAGCGGAACATGAAGAAGGTCTTTCCGGACCACTGGTCCTTCATGCTGGGCGAGATCGCCCTCTACTCCTTCATCATCCTGCTGCTGACCGGGACGTTCCTGACGCTCTGGTTCCAGCCGAGCATGAAGGAGGTCGTGTACGACGGCTCGTACACGAAGCTGAACGGCGTGAGGATGTCCGAGGCGTACGCCTCGACGCTGCACATCACCTTCGACGTGCGCGGCGGGCTGCTGATGCGGCAGATCCACCACTGGGCCGCGGTCCTCTTCATGGCCTCGATCCTGGCGCACATGCTGCGGGTGTTCTTCACCGGCGCCTACCGCAAGCCGCGCGAGCTGAACTGGCTGATCGGCATCGGCATGTTCACGCTCGGCATGCTGGAGGGCCTGTTCGGGTACTCGCTCCCGGACGACCTGCTGTCCGGCACCGGCCTGCGCATCACGCAGGGCGTGCTGGAGGCGATCCCGCTGGTCGGCACCTACGGCTACATGTTCCTGTTCGGCGGCGAGTTCCCCGGCCAGGACATCGTGCCGCGCCTGTACATGCTGCACATCCTGCTGATCCCGGGCCTGCTGCTCGGCATGGTCACCGCGCACATGATGATCATGTGGGTGCAGAAGCACACCGCGATGCCGGTCAAGAACCAGACCGAACAGCAGGTGTACGGCTACCCGTTCTACCCGGTCTTCATGGCCAAGACGGGCGCGTACTTCCTGTTCACGTTCGGCGTCGTCGCGCTGCTGGGCGCGTTCGCGCAGATCAACCCGATCTGGCTGTTCGGCCCGTACGACCCCGGCGCGATCTCCTCGGGCTCCCAGCCCGACTGGTACATGGGCGTCCTGGAGGGCGCGCTGCGCATCATGCCGAACTGGGAGATCACCGCCTGGGGCCACACGCTCAGCCTCAACGTGCTGATCCCGGCGACGGTGCCGCTCGGCATCGTGTTCGGCGGCGCCGCGGCCTGGCCGTTCATCGAGCAGTGGGTGACCGGCGACAAACGGCACCACCACGTGAACACCCGGCCGCGCAACGCCCCGGTCCGCACGGCCACCGGCATCGCGGCGGTCACCTTCTACGGCCTGCTGTGGCTCGCCGGCGCGAACGACGTCATCGCTGACAAGTTCCACGTGTCGCTGTTCGCCACGACGTGGTTCTTCCGGGTGACGTTCTTCGTCGGCCCCTTCCTGGCGTTCGTCATCACCAAGCGGATCTGCCTGGGCCTCCAACGCAAGGACGCCGACGTCATCGGGCACGGCGTGGAGAGCGGCGTGATCATGATGTCGCCGGAGGGCGCGTTCTCCGAGCGGCACGAGGCCGCGCGTGAGGAGGAGAAGGTCGTCATCCTGTCCAAGGAGAACGCCCGGCCGGAGGCGCCCGCCCGCGACGCCCGGGGCATCCCGGCGCCCAGCACCAAGGGCCCGCTCGGGCACCTGCGCTCGCGGCTCAACCGCGCGTGGACCTTCGACGACGTCCCCGTCGAGGAGCACGAGCACGAGCACGGCGAGCAGCGGGAGATCGAGGGCGGCAAGACGTCGCAGGAGATCCGCCACTGATCGCGATCGGTTCCGCAGGGCCCGTCACCGCACCGCCGGTGGCGGGCCCTTCCGCATGCCGGGCGGTTCGTATGCTGGCCGGACGATGACCACGACGCTGTTCGTCACCAACGACTTCCCGCCCCGGCCGGGCGGTATCCAGGCGTTCGTGCACGGCCTCGCCGTACGCCGCCCGCCCGGCTCGGTCGTCGTGTACGCCCCCGCGTGGAAGGGCGCGGCGGAGTTCGACGCGGCGCAGCCGTTCCCGGTCGTCCGGCATCCGGGGACGCTGATGCTGCCGGAGCCGGGCGTGCTGCGCCGGGCGGCGGACGTGCTGCGCGGCGAGCGCTGCGACTCGGTCGTGTTCGGGGCGGCGGCGCCGCTCGGCCTGCTGGCCCCGGCGCTGCGGCGGCGCGGGGCGGGGCGGCTCGTCGGGATCACGCACGGGCACGAGGCGGGCTGGGCGGCGCTGCCGGTGGCGCGGAACCTGCTCGGCCGCATCGGGGACGGCGTGGACGTCCTGACCTACCTGGGCGAGTACACGCGGTCCCGGATGGCCAGGGCCCTGTCGCCGGCCGCCGCCGCCCGGCTGACCCGGCTTGCCCCCGGCGTCGACGAGAAGCTCTTCCGGGCGGGCGCCGGGGGCTCGGACATCCGCTCCCGGCACGGGCTGACCGACCGTCCCGTGGTGGTCTGCGTGTCCCGCCTGGTGCCGCGCAAGGGGCAGGACGCCCTGATCCATGCATGGCCGCGCGTCCTCAGGGCGATCCCGGACGCCGCTCTGCTGCTCGTCGGCGGCGGCCCCTACCGGCGCGACCTCGAACGCCTCGCCGTCTCCCTCAACGTGGAGCGCTCCGTCGTCTTCGCCGGCGGCGTCCCCTGGGAGGAGCTGCCCGCGCATTTCGACGCGGGCGACGTCTTCGCGATGCCGTGCCGCACCCGGCGTCGCGGCCTGGACGTGGAGGGTCTGGGCATCGTCTACCTGGAGGCGTCGGCCACGGGACTCCCCGTCGTCGCCGGCGACTCCGGCGGCGCACCCGATGCCGTCCTGGACGGCGAGACCGGCACCGTCGTCCCGGGCCGTTCGATCCCCAGGATCGCCGAAGCCGTGACGAGCCTGCTGTCGGACCCGCAACGGGCCCGGGCCATGGGTGAGAAGGGCCGCGCCTGGATCGAACGCGAATGGCGCTGGGACGTCCAGGCCGCCCGCCTGGGAGACCTGCTCGCGCCCGGGTCCGGAGGCCGGAGCGATGATCCGGGGCGAGGACCCGCCCCCGCGCCGTAGGCGGGTCCTCGCCCCGGGGACCAGAGGCGGCCGGACCGGTCGGCACGGACCGGCCCGGCCGGCTACATCAGCCGATACACCGGCCGGGTGAGCGCCCGCTCCGCCGGCGGGCGCGTTGTTCCGGGCTCGGGCGCCCTGAACGCCCGAGCCCGGAACAACGCCATGGGCCCGTGCCCCGCCCCCGGAGACCAGTTCCACGCGGACGCCCCTGCCGAGGTGGGGTTGTCGTGATCCGCTGCCGGCCGGCCCGGCGCCCCTGTGGGGGAGAACCTGGAGATGGGCGCGCCGCTTGGACGGCCCGCAGGCCCGGATCGAGTCCGCGTGGACGGGAGCGCGGGGCACGACCCCGGCATCCGGCACCGTGGGGCCCGGCCCCGCGACGGTGCCCGGCCGCGGACGCGCAGGAGGGGCGAACGGCCCCTGGGCTGATCCCGTGTCGCGGTGATCGTGTCATTGGGGCCACCTCCTCCTCCTGCTGCTTGCGTCCGCGGTCGCTGACAATCTCGAAGCTAGAGCCCGGACGGCGCCGGCGGCAGCACGTTAAAGCGCGCTTAAGGAGCGGATCAGTCGTCGCTAAGCCGCCTGAATCCGTCGCCCGGATGCGTGAACATGCTTCGGGTTTCGCGCGTACTCCTCTGGAGAGCGGAACCTCCGCGGGGGAGGGGCCGCAGGTTTTTTGGCACGGACTAGCATTCGAGTGGCTCTTGGGGCGTATGCTCCCGGAGTGATCGGGCGGATTCGCGAGAATCCGTTCGGGGATCGTGGTGGGAGCGAGCGGGCTCCTACATCGCGGTCCCGACATGTCTCAGCGGGACCGCCGCCGGGCGACACGCCCGGCGGCGCGGAGCCTACCGGCGTTCGCCGAGCCCTCCGTCTCCTCCACAGGAGAGGGCATGGCGCGACGCGATTACGGGCATGCGTCCCGGAGCCAAACGCATGCTGCACCGTGGGCGGAAACGCCTGGGCGCCCCAGCGCGCGATCCGAGCCCAAGCGCGGGCTCTGGTCCGAGGAGCCCCAGTGGCCCGAAGGGTCCTGGTGGTCGGAGCAGCCGGACTGGTCCGAGCGGGGACGGCCGTCCCGGCGCGAACCGTCCCGGCGGGAGACGAAGCGGCGCGAGGGCAGGGCTCGCGCGCGCCGCTCCGGCGAGGGCGCCGAGCGGCCGCGGGCACGTGCGCGGCGGCCGGAGCCGCCCGCACAGCGCTCCGACGCTTTCGGCGCCCGCAACGGCGGCTATGACGCGGGAACGGACCGTTCCGACCCCCGCGCCGGCGGCTTCAAGGGCCGCAACGAGCGTCCCGACCCCCGCACGCGGCGCTTCGACACGCGCGACGAGCGCGCCGACGCGCGCACGCCGCAGTTCGGGACGCGCAACGAGCCTTCCGACGCCCGCACACGGCAGTTCGACGCCCGCGATGTGCGCTCTGATCCGCGTACGCCGCAGTTCGGGACGCGCAACGAGCGTCCCGACGCCCCCACACGGCAGTTCGATGCCCGTGAGGAGCGCCCGGGCGGTCGTGCGTGGCCTTCCGGCCCCGGCTACGAGCGTCCCGACGCCCGCACGCGGCAGTTCGACCTGCGCAACGAGCGTCCGGGGGGCCGGGCCGAGCGGTTCGACGCGCGTGCCGAGGGGTACGGCGCGGCAGGCGGACGCTCCGGCAGGGACCGTTCCCGCGACTTCCCGCCGCCCGGCGGACGGTCGCATCGCCGGGAACGCGGCCGTTCGGAGCGGGGGCCCGAGCGCCGGCCGCAGGCGCGCCCGGAGCCCCGGGGCCGCCAGACGCCGCCACGCCCCGGCCCGAAGGCCACGCCGCGCCGCGGGCGGCGGCCCACCGACCGGATGAGCATCGGCGCGATCGTGCTGTCCACCGCCGTCGGCCTGTCCCTGCTCGGCATCGTCGAGCGGGCGCTGCTGGACGGCGGCCCCATCGGCGGCTCGTCCGGTCCCGTCGGCTCGCAGCGCGCGATCCAGCCGCCGAAGCCCGGCACCGGCACGCCCGCGCGGCCGCAGCAGCCGTCGCAGCAGCCCGGTGGCGGCGGTACCGCCACGGCCCCGGCCGGTCCCGACCTCGCGGTGCTCGCCGCCCAGGTCCGGAAGCTGACCCTGGCGCAGCGCGGGACGGCCGCCAAGCAGGCGTACGGGGCCGCGCTGACGCGGAACCCGTTCGTGGACGCCACCCGCACGAGCGCCGACCGGACGTGGGTGTTCGGCACCACCGCGATCCCCGTCCCCGCCGCCAGTTCCGCCAACCCCGAGATCGCGTTCTACACCGCGCATTGGACGGGCAAGGAGTGGCAGGTCGGGCTCTCGGGCGGGAAGGCGTTCGCCGCCATGCTCGGGACGCTCCCCGCGAACATGATGTCGGCGTCGGAGGCGCGCCTCCTGCGCAAGTACGGGGCGCTGACCGCGGCGCAGGCCACCACCCTCGTCAACGGGACGCGGACCGGCGACAAGCTGATGCTGCCGTGGAAGATCGGCCAGGCGTGGTCGCTGACGACTTCTGAGGACTCCCCGTCCGCGCGTCCGCTGGCGTCGCTGGCGTTCTCCGGCGGAGACGGCCGCGTCGTCGCGTCCGGCCTCGGGCGGCTCTACCGGTTCTGCTCCAGCCAGGCCGGCGCGCTCGTCATGCTGATCCACCCGAGCGGCCTCGCGACCACCTACTACGGCATGCGGAACGTGACCCAGCTGCGCGACGGCAGCGTCGTCCGGCAGGGCGACGTCCTCGGGCGCACCGGCGCCTCCCGGCCCTGCGGCGGGGCTCCCGCGCCCCGTGCCGAGGTCGCGTTCGGGCTGCGCCGCGGCGCCGCGCCGATCCCGCTCGACGGCGCCGAGATCGGCGGCTGGACGTTCCGGGAGCGCGCGAAGCCGCTCCTCGGCTTCGCCGAACGCGGCGTTCTCCAAGTGCTTCCCGGGGCCCTGCTGGCCAACCTCGGCCCGGTCCCCGCGGCGGACGACCCTCCGTCGTCATCGCCGTCCCCCCGCGCCACGCCGGAGGACGGCGCCGGACCGGCCGGCGCCCCGGCGCCGGCCGCAACATAGAAGAGGAGTCCGAGCGGTGCGAATTCGCAACAGTGATGATCCCGCGGTGCCCGGCTGGGTGCTTCGGCTGGTGCTCGCCGGCGCGGTCCTGGTGCTCGTCGGCGCGGCGACCCCGCAGGGCGCCGTCGCGGTCGCGAACGTGCAGTACTTCCTCAACTTCTACGCAGGCGTCTTCGCGCTCGTGTCCTACACCACCGCGGTGATGAGCGGGCTGCTGGCCACCGAGCGCCTGATCCTGAAGATCCGGCACCGGGTGCTCGCGCAGGCCCTGCACCGCGCCTCCGCCGTCGTCGCGACGGCGATGCTGGTCGCGCACATCTCGGTGAAGGTGATGAACGGCCTCGCGCTGCCGATCCAGATCGTCGTCCCGGACGGCGGGGCGATCGGCCTCGGCACGATCGCCGCCGAGCTGATGTTCCTCATCGTGATCACCGGCGTGGTGCGGTCGCGGTTCGCGGTCCGCGGCAAGGCGTGGTTGTGGCGGTCGATGCACGCGCTCGCCTACGTGGCCTGGCCGATGGCGATCGTGCACGGACTGATCACCGGCCGGGCCGCGGCGAACTGGGTGGTGCTCAGCTACGTGATGAGCGTCGTGTTCGTCGTGCTCGCCCTGGTCACCCGCATGGTCGTGGTGTTCAAGCCGCGGGAGGTGCCCCGCGCCGGCGACGAGATCGACCCGTACTCGCGGCCGGACGGCGCCGGCCGCCGCCGGGACCGGCGCGCCATGGCGGAGCGGGAGCACGAGGAGGGGCGCGTCGCCGCGATGGCGCGGGCCAGGGCGGACGACGACCCGCGCGGTCTGGACGACCCGCGCGACTTCGGGGACCGGAGCTTCGACGACCGGGACTTCGGTGACTCGCGCGACTACGGCTCCCGCGGCTACGACGACCCGCGCCGGACCGTCTCCGATCCGCGCGGCATGCCCGTGACAGGGCAGGGGCGTGACACCGAGGTCATCCGATGACCTCGACCGTCACCGTCTCCAACATCGGCGGACCCCGGCTGACGCTCGGGTTCGACCGGTTCGACCGGCTGGACCTCGACCGGCACCTCGCGGTGCACGGCAGGCTCCGCGCGCCGGCGCTGGACGACCTGGTCCGCATGGCGGAGCAGGTCGACCTGAGGGGACGCGGCGGTGCGGGCTTCCCGTTCGCCCGCAAGCTGATGGCGGTCGCCGCGCGGGTCAACTACCCGACCGCGGACCAGACCGCGCTGCTGCCCGGCGAGAAGGGCGACGAGCGCGGGTCCAGCGAGGACGTCGTCGTCGTGGTGAACGGGGCCGAGGGCGAGCCCGGCAGCTCCAAGGACAAGGTCCTGCTCGGCCGGGCCCCGCACCTGGTGCTCGACGGCGCCCAGATCGCCGCGAACGCGCTCGGCACCCAGCGGATCGTGCTGGCCGTCGAGAGCGACGAGGCGGCCCGGTCGGTCCGCGCCGCGATCAGCGAGCGGCGGATGCCGGCCCGGGTCGTGCGGCTGACCGAGCGGTTCATCTCCGGGGAGAGCGGCGCGGTGATCCGCGCCATCAACGGGGAGACGCCGATCCCGCCGGGCGTCAAGGTGCGCGCGTCCGACGCCGGGGTGGACGGCTACCCGACGCTGCTGTCCAACACCGAGACGTTCGCGCAGCTCGCCGTGCTGGTCTCGCTCGGCCCCGACCTCTACGCCTCGGCCGGGACGGAGGACGAGCCGGGCACCACGCTGCTCACCATCGGCAAGACCCAGGTCGTCGAGGCGCCGCTGGGCACGCCCCTGCAGGCCGTCCTCGACCACTGCGACGTGCCACCGTCCCCGGGCGTGCTCGTCGGCGGGTACCACGGGATGTGGCTCGACCCGGCCGGCGTGTCGCGGGCGGTGCTGTCGCGCGCCGGGATGCGGCGGGTCGGCGCGACGGTGGGCGCGGGGATCATCCTGCCGCTCACCCAGGGCACCTGCCCGCTCGGCGAGGTCACCCGGATCGCCTCCTATCTCGCCGCGCAGTCCGCCGGGCAGTGCGGGCCGTGCCGGCTCGGGCTGCCCGACGTCGTCCGGTCGCTGAACGCGCTGACCGAGGGGGCCGGGACGGTGGAGGACGTCCGCCGTGCCGCCGGCGTCGGCCGGGGCCGCGGCGCCTGCACCCACCCGGACGGGACGGCCAGGTTCGTCCTGTCCGCGATGGAGGCGTTCGGCCCCGACATCGACGCGCACCGGTGGGGCGCCGGGTGCGGCATGTCGACCTACGGCGTGCTGCCGCTCCCGGTGCCCGACGGCACGGAGGGACGGGTGGCGATCGACTGGAGCCGGTGCGACGGGCACGGCCTGTGCGCCTACCTCGTCCCCGAGCTGATCCAGCTCGACCGGTACGGCTTCCCCGTGGTGCTCGGGTCCGACATCCCGGCGTGGATCGAAAAGGACGTTCAGAAGGCGGTCGCGATGTGCCCGGCACTGGCCTTGCGCGTCGTCGGAGGTGTGCCTGGGGCACCGTCGCGGCGGTGAATTCCGGACATGCGAAAAAATTGACATCTGGTGGACATGGTTGAACCCCGCGGCGGCGCGGTGCGTATTCACAGGTGGACCCGCGCCGTATCCGTCGAGAGGTCCCGAGAGGAGGAAGAGAAACCTTGAGGAAATCCTACGGAATGGCTGAAATGCGCAGGCTCCCGCGCTTCGGCAGGGGGCGCCTTCTGCTGATCCTGGCGGCCCTGGCGGCCGTCGGAGCGGCCTTCGTGGTCGTCATGAACCCGGTCGGCGTCCCCGCCAGCGGCGCGGCGAACCTCGGTGGCACCGTGAACACGAAGTGGGGCAAGCTGAGCACCCTGGACAGGCAGCTCCTGGTCAAGGTCAGGCAGGCCGACCTGTGGGAGATACCCGCAGGTCAGCAGGCACAGCAGCGCGCCTCCGCCCCCCGGGTACGCGAGGTCGCCGACATCATCTGGCAGCAGCACATGCAGCTGGACACCGATGTCCGCGCCGTCGCGCAGAAGCTCGGCGTGCTCCTTCCCAACGAGCCCAACGGAAGCCAGAAGAGCTGGCTGAGGGAAATGTCGGGCAAGTTCGGGAGCGATTTCGACAAGACCTTCGTGCTGCGGCTCCGCGCCGCGCACGGCCAGGTCTTCGCGATCATCGCCAAGGTGCGCGCAGCGTCCGAGAATTCTGAGATCCGCGCGTTCGCCGAAAGGGCGATGAAATTCGTCAACACGCATATGTCGCTGCTTGAGAGCACTGGCCTGGTGCCCAGGCGTGCCCTGCACTGACCTACGATCCCACCCCCGCAAAGGGAGCACTTTCCATGGGAAGCAAGAAAAAAGCATTCGCCGCGTTGATCCCGGCGCTCGCCCTTGTCGCGACGGCGTGCCAGGAGACGCCCGGAGCCGCGGCCCAGCCGTACACTCCCGCGACCGCCCGGGCGGCGAACCCGGCCGCCTACCCGGCCCAGCCGACCGACGGCGGCACCGGCACTCCGTACCTCCAAGGCGGCGGCCAGGGTGACCCCACGGCCGCGCCCCAGGGCGGCCAGCAGACCGGCGCCCCGCAGGACGGCGGCCAGCAGAACGGCGGCCAGCAGGGCGGCGGAATGGGCGACGGCGGCCCGATCGGCGACGGCCAGCAGACCGGCGCCCCGCAGGACGGCGGTCAGCAGAACGGCCAGAACGGCGGGCAGCAGAACGGCGGGCAGGGCGACGGCCAGAACGGTGACCAGGGCGACGGCCAGAACGGCGACCAGGGGAACGGGCAGGGCGACCAGGGCGACGGCCAGGGCAACGGCCAGGGCGACCAGGGCCAGGTGGAGATACCCGAGCTGCGCGCGGATCAGTACGTCGACATCCGCAAGGCGCCGCGCGTCCAGCAGGCGGCCCCCGGCCGCGGAGGGTCCACCGGCGTGTTCGCCTCCAGCTGCGGTGTGAACGAGGGGCAGGCGCACAGCAACCCCGACAACGTCCTCGCCGCGCCCGGCGTCGTGAACGGCGCGCACCACATCCACGACTACGTCGGGAACCTCGACACCAACGCGTTCTCGACCGACGAGACCTTCGCCGCCGCCGGGACGACCTGCACCAACGGCGACAAGTCGGCCTACTTCTGGCCGGTGATCCGCCTCCGCAACGGCCAGGACAACTCGGAGCGGGCGCAGCAGAGCCAGAAGGACGGCAACGTCGGCAGCATCGTCACCCCGTCGAGCGTGAAGCTGCAGTTCCTCGGCAACCCGCGCAGCAAGGTGACGGCGATGCCGCGGTTCATCCGGGTCGTCGCCGGCGACGCGAAGGCCGTGACGAACGGCCCGGCGAACGCCAACGCGAGCTGGACGTGCAGCGGCTTCGAGAAGCAGGCGTTCACCGACAAGTACCCGCTCTGCCCCCAGGGCAGCAAGGTGGAGCGCGTGCTGAACTTCCCGAGCTGCTGGGACGGGCAGAACACCGACAGCGCCAACCACCGCGACCACATCAAGTTCGCCGACAAGGCGACGGGGCAGTGCCCGCAGGGCACGAAGGCGGTGCCGCAGCTGCGGATGACGCTGGCCTTCAACGTGCCCGCCAAGCCGCTGGTGTTCGCGCTGGACAGCTTCCCCGAGTCGGGCCACGACCCGCTGACCGACCACGGCGACTTCATCAACGTGATGGACGAGCAGCTGATGCAGAAGGCGGTCAACGCGATCAACGCCGGCTCCGGCACCAAGTCCGGCCGGCCCGGAACCAAGATCAAGCGGTCCTGGCCCCGCCGCCGCTGAACCGGTCCCCGAACCGCTGACCCGGTCGCGCCCCCGCGCGGCCGGGTCTCCGGCGTCCTACGATCACGGCATGAACATCGTGATCGCGGGCGGGCACGGGCAGATCGCGCTGCGGCTGTCCCGGCTGCTGGCCGCACGGGGGGACACCGTGCTGAGCATCATCCGCAACCCCGGCCATGCCGGCGACGTCCGGGACACCGGCGCCGGGCCGGTCGTGTGCGACCTGGAGTCGGCCGGTCCCGGCGAGGTCGCCGACCACCTGACCGGGGCGGACGCCGTCGTGTTCGCCGCCGGGGCGGGGCCGGGCAGCGGCGCGGCGCGCAAGGACACCGTGGACCGGGGCGCCTCCGTGCTGACGGCGGACGCGGCGGAGCGCGCGGGCGTCCCCGGCTTCGTGCAGATCTCCGCGATGGGCGCGGGGGAGCGGCCCGGGCCGGGGCGCGGCGAGGTCTGGGAGGCCTACCTCAGGGCCAAGGGAGAGGCCGAGGACGACCTGAAGCGCCGCGACGCCCTGGAGTGGCTGATCCTGCGCCCCGGCCGCCTGACCGACGACCCGCCCACCGGCCTCGTGACGCTCGCCGAGCCGCCGATCGGGCACGACGTGGTCACCCGCGACGACGTGGCGGCGGTCATCGTGGCGCTGCTCGACGCCCGCGACGTCCGCCGCCGCACCCTCGACCTGCTGAACGGCCCCACCCGGATCGAGGACGCCGTCGCCGCGCTGCGCCCGGCCCTCGGCGGCGGCCGGCCGGGGTAGCCGGGGCCGGCCCGCGGCGGTTCAGGCCGTGTAGAGGGAGTCGATCTCGTCGGCGAAGTCCTTCATCACGACGTTGCGCTTCACCTTCAGGCTGGGCGTCATGTGGCCGGCCTCCTCGGTGAAGTCGACGCCGAGGATCACGTACTTCTTGATCGCCTCCGCGTGGCTCACCGACTTGTTGGCGTCGGCGACCGCGGCCTCGATCTCGGCGACGAGGTCGGGGTCGCGGCGCAGCTCGTCCAGCGGCATCGCCTCGGCCTTGCCGTGCCGGGCCTTCCACGGCCCGAGCGCCTCCTCGTCCAGGGTGACGAGCGCGCTGATGAACTTGCGGCCGTCGCCGACGACGAGGCACTGGCTGACCAGCGGGTGCGCGCGGAGCCGGTCCTCCAGCGGGGCGGGCGCGACGTTCTTGCCCGCCGCGGTGACCAGGATCTCCTTCTTCCGGCCGGTGATCTTCAGGAAGCCGTCGGCGTCGAGGGAGCCGAGGTCGCCGGTGTGGAACCACCCGTCCTCGATCGCCTCCTTGGTGGCGGCCTCGTTGTTCCAGTAGCCGTGCAGGATGTTGATGCCGCGGACGAGGACCTCGCCGTCCTCCGCGATGCGGACGTCCACGCCGGGGATGGGCTGCCCCACCGTGCCGATCCTGATGGCGGAGGGGCGGTTGACGCTGGCCGGCGCGGTGGTCTCGGTGAGGCCGTAACCCTCCAGGATCGTGATGCCCACACCGCGGAAGAAGTGCCCGAGGCGCTCGCCCAGCGCGGCGCCGCCGGACACCGCGTACTGGACCCTGCCGCCGACGGCGGCGCGCAGCTTCTTGTACACGAGCACGTCGAAGACCTTGTGCCTGACCTTGAGGCCGAGGCCGGGACCGCCGTCGTCCAGTGCCCGGCTGTAGCCGATCGCGGTCTCGGCCGCCGCCTTGAAGATCTTGCCCTTGCCGTCCGCCGCGGCCTTCTGCTCGGCCCCGTTGTAGACCTTCTCGAACACGCGCGGCACGGCCAGCAGGAACGTCGGCTGGAACGAGGCGAGGTCGGGCAGCAGGTTCGGGACGTCGCTGTGCCCGAGGACGATGCCGCCCTCGATGGTGGCGACCTCGATCAGCCGGGCGAACACGTGCGCCAGCGGCAGGAACAGCAGGGTGGAGCTGCCCTCGACGGCGATCTCGGCGATCGCGCCCTGCACGGCGTTGCGGGCGGTCGACACCAGGTTCCCGTGCGTGATCTCGCAGCCCTTGGGCCGCCCGGTGGTGCCGGAGGTGTAGATGAGGGTGGCGGTGTCGGCCGAGGTCCGGGACCGGCGGCGCTCCTCGACGACGTCGTCGCCGACGTCCGCGCCGAGCCGGGTGACCTCGTCGACGCCGCCCGCGTCGATGCCCCAGACGTTCGCGAGTTCCGGAAGCCGGTCCCGGAGGCCCTCGACCGTCGCGACGTGCTCGGCGGTCTCGGCGAACACGGCCTTCACGCCGGAGTCGCCGGCGATCCACTCGATCTGCTCGGCGGAGGACGTCTCGTAGATGGGGACGGAGATCGCGCCCGCCGCCCAGATCGCGTAGTCGAGGACCGTCCACTCGTAGCGGGTCCGCGACAGCAGGCCGACGCGGTCGCCGGGTTCGATTCCGGCGGCGACGAGGCCCTTGGCGACGCCCGCCGCCTCGGCCGCGAACTCCGCCGCGGTGACGGCGCTCCAGGCCGGCGTGTCGGCGGAGCCGCTCTTGCGGCGCGCCACGATGGTGCCGGGCTCTTCTTCGGCCCGGGTGAAGGGCGCGTCGGTCAGAGTGGCGGAGTCGGGGACCTCCACCATCGCGGGGACGCTGAACTCGCGCACGGCCCACTCCTGTAGTCGATCTTCGAGGTCGGCGGGGAAGGAAGACTTCTCCGAAGCCGCATGATACCCACGAGTAGGAATTTCGCCGCCCGATCCGCTGGTTAACGGCACGGCAAAGACCGGACGCCGGTCCTGGCGGGAGCCGTCCGGTCGCCTACGCTTGGGCCCGGTCGCACAATGGACGCGGTTCGGGGGAACGCCATGTCGCTGCTCGAAGTGATCGCGCTGACCGCGGCGGACGCGCGGGCCGCGCAGGACGGCGGCGCCGACCGGATCGAGGTCGTCGCCGACATGGCCGCGGACGGGCTCACCCCCGATCCCGACCTCGTCGCCGCCATCCGGGAGGCCACGTCCCTGCCGATGCGGGTGATGCTGCGCGCCAACGCGGGGTTCCGCACCACCGGAGCCGAACTGGACCGGCTGCGCCGCGCCGCCGCCGGCCTCGCCGAAGCGGGAGCGGACGGGTTCGTGTTCGGCTTCCTCGACTCGGCCGGCCACATCGACGCGGGCGCCACCGGCAAGCTCGCCGCCGACGCCGCCCCGCTGCCCTGGACGTTCCACCGGGCGCTGGACCACGCCGCCGACCCCGTCCAGGCGTGGCCGGTCGTCCGCGATCTCGGCGGCGGCCTGGACACCGTCCTCACGGCCGGCTCGGCGCGCGGCGTGGACTCCGGGGTGGACGTGCTCGTCCGGCGCGCGGCCGACGACCCGGAGGCGGCCAAGATGATCATGGCCGGGGGCGGGCTGCGCCGCAGGCACGTCGCGGCCCTCGCCGCCGCGGGCGTCACCGCGTTCCACGTGGGCACGGCCGTCCGGCCGGACGGCGACTGGGACGCCCCCGTCGACGCCGCGCTGGTGCGGGAGTGGCGCACCCTGGTGGCGGCCGCCGCCGGGTGATCCGCCCTGCGGGTTCCGACGGGCGGCCCGCTTCGCCCCGGCCGTTTTCGGGGACGGCACGCGCTATTACAGTCTGTTCATGCGGATCCACGTGGTGAGCGACGTCCATGGCCGCGCGGACGCGCTGGCGGGCGCGGCGGACGGCGCGGACGCGCTCATCTGCCTGGGCGACCTGATCCTGTTCGTCGACTACCAGGACCACGGGCAGGGGATCTTCGCCGACCTCTTCGGCCAGGACAACGCCGACCGCTTCATCGCGCTGCGGACGGAGAAGCGCTTCGACGAGGCCCGCGAGTTCTCCCGGGGCCTGTGGGCCTCGCTCGAAGGGGACGCCTGGCCGCACATCGAGCGCGCCGTCGACCGGCAGTACGCGGAGCTGTTCGCCGCCATGCCGTCCCCGGCGTACCTGACCTACGGCAACGTCGACGTCCCGCGCATGTGGGGCGCGCACCTGCGCGACGGCCACCGCGTCCTGGACGGCGAGACCACCGAGATCGGCGGGCTCCGGTTCGGGTTCGTCGGCGGCGGCCTCCGCACCGAGTACCGCACCCCCTATGAGCTGGACGACGACGCGTACGCCGCCAAGGTGGCCGCCGTCGGCGAGGTGGACGTGCTGTGCTGCCACATCCCGCCCGCCGTGCCCGAGCTCCTGTACGACACGGTGGCGCGCAGGTTCGAGCGGGGCAGCGAGGCGATCCTGGACGCGATCCACCGGACGCAGCCGAGGTACGTGCTGTTCGGGCACGTCCACCAGCCGCTCGCGAACCGGATCCGCATCGGCCGCACCGAATGCGTGAACGTCGGGCACTTCCGCGCCCGCGGGGTGCCGTACGTCCTGACCGTGTGAAGGTACTTTTCTCTAGGACAGCGGGCCCGCAGGGGCCCGCGGCGAGCCGGAGGGAGACGCAGATGGCGGACCGCACGAGTTCCACCATCACGGTCAAGGCGGGGAAGGCCGAGATCATGGCGGTGATCGCCGATCTGGAGGCCTACCCGCGGTGGGCGAGCGGCATCCGCGAGTTCACCGTGCAGGAGACGGGTGCGGACGGCAGGGCGGGCCGCGCCCGGCTGACGTTCGACGGCGGCCCGTTCAGCGACACCGTCGGCCTCGCCTACACCTGGGAGGGCGACGACCGGGTCACGTGGGAGCTGGTGGAGCCGGGCACGGTCGTCACCGGCCTGCACGGCACCTACGGCCTGGTGGAGGAGGGCGGTGTCACCGAGGTCACCTACGAGCTCGCCGTGGACGTCCGCATCCCCATGATCGGCATGGTGAAGCGCAAGGGCGAGAAGCGGATCATCGACTCCGCGCTCAAGGGCCTCAAGCGCCACGTGGAGCGCTGAGCACGGCGTTCGCGAGCAGAGCACCGGCACGGAGGAGATACCGTGCACGCCGACGACGGATGGAAGATGGAGTCATGAGCGAGCAACCCGGCGACGTCCTGGACGAGGCGGCCAAGCTCCTCGACGCGCTGATCAGGCGGGTGAGCGGGGGCGGCGGCCGGGACGATCGCGCGGACCGGGACGAGCGTGACGGCGACGTGTGGGACCGCGCCACGGCCGGCGGGCCCGGCACGGAGCCCGGCGCCGGCGAGGACCGGGGCCCGCACATCGCCACCGGCGCCCCCGAGTGCCGGGACTGCCCGGTCTGCCGGGCCATCGCGATCAAGCGGGAGTCCGGCGGCGACGTCGGCCGGCACCTGCGCGAGGCCGGGGAGTCGCTGTTCGCCGCCGCGCTGGACGTGCTGGGCGCGTTCGACCGGACCCGGCCGCCGCCCGCGCGGGAGAACCGGCCTCGGGAGGCGTCGGAGCGCGCCCGGGCGGGTACGTCCGATCGGTCGGGACCCGCCGAGCCCGGCGAGCCGTGGTCGGCCGCCACCGGCGGCGGCCCCATCGACATCGGATAGTTCGGTCATCGGCTTCGGCCGGGGCGATGCGAGGAGGAGGAAGCGTTACATGGCCCTGACCATCGGCGTGGATGTGGGCGGCACGAAGGTGGCCGCGGGGGTCGTCGACGAACGGGGGACGATCCTGGAGAAGGTCCGCAGGCCGACTCCGTCGACGAACCCGAAGGAGACCGCCGAGACCATCGCCGAGGTCGTCGACCTGCTGAAGGGCAAGTACGAGGAGGTCTCGGCGGTCGGGCTCGGCACCGCGGGCTTCGTCGACGAGGACCGCTCCACCGTGCTGTTCGCGCCGAACCTGGCCTGGCGCGACGAACCGATCAAGGAGAAGGTCGAGAGCCTCGTCGGGCTGCCGGTCGTCGTGGAGAACGACGGCAACGCCACCGCGTGGGGCGAGGCCCGGTTCGGCGCCGGGCGCGGGGAGAACTTCATCGTCCTGGTGACCCTCGGCACCGGCATCGGCGCCGGCATCGTCATCAACGGCGAGCTGTACCGGGGCCGGTTCGGCATCGGCGCCGAGATGGGCCACTTCCGGGTCGTCCCGAACGGGCGCCGCTGCGGTTGCGGCAACCGCGGCTGCTGGGAGCAGTACGCCAGCGGCAACGCCCTCGTGCACGAGGCCCGCGACCTCGCCCGGGTGGCGCCCGCGATGGCGGGACGCCTCCTGGAGCTCGGCGACGGCCGCCCGGAGGGCATCAGCGGTCCCGAGGTGTCGCAGGCGGCCCGGGAGGGCGACAAGGCGGCCCTGGAGTGCTTCCGGACGATCGCGCACTGGGCGGGCCAGGGGCTGGCCGACCTCAGCGCGATCCTCGACCCGGGCGCGTTCATCATCGGCGGCGGCCTCTCCGACGCCGGCGACCTGCTGATCGACCCGATCCGGGCCGCGTTCGAGGACGCGCTGACCGGCCGCGGCCACCGCCCGCTGCCCGACATCCGGATCGCCGAGCTCGGCTCCGCGGCCGGCATCGTCGGCGCCGCGGACCTCGCCCGGCTCCGCTCCTTCCAGGGCGTGATCGTCTAGGCGTGGCCGCCGTCCGCCTGCTGAGCTACAACATCCGGTCGCTGCGCGACGACGCGGACGCCGTGGCCCGCGTCGTCCGTGCCGGCGCCCCGGACGTGGTGTGCCTGCAGGAGGTCCCGCGCTTCCGGGCCTGGCGGCTGCGGCGCCGCCGCCTCGCGCGGGCCTGCGGCCTGCGGATCGCGGCGGGACGGCGGGCCTGCGGGCTCGCCGTCCTGGCCGCGCCGGACGCCGGCCGGGTGGCCCGCGAGTTCCACCTGCTCACCCCGGACCGCGGCCTGCACCGCCGCGCGCTGGCGATCGCCGTCCTGGACGTCCGCGGGTCCCGGCTCATCGCCGCGTGCACCCATCTGGACCTGGCGGACGGCCCGCGCCTGCGGCACGTCGACGAGATCCTCGCCCATCTGGACAGGGCCCGTGACCGGTACGGCGCCCCGGTGATCCTGGCGGGCGACGTCAACGAGGAACCGGGCGGCCGGTCCTGGTCACTGCTCACCGAGCACTTCCAGGACGCCTACGCGGTCGCACCGGCGGGCGGGGAGCTCACCTTCTCCGCCCGCGACCCCCGCCGCCGCATCGACGCGGTCTTCACCGACCCGGAGGTCCGGATCACCGCCTGCGGCGTTCCGGACGACGACGCCGGCGACCATGTCCGGGCCACCGACCACCGCCCCCTGGCGGCCGAGCTGACGGTGCCCTAGACGACGGCTCCGTCGTCGGGGTCGCGGGGCTCGTCGCCCATGCGGAGGACGAGGGTGACGAAACCCCCGATGAAGGCGGCGACGGCGAGGAAGGCGGCCCACCCGGGGACCTCCCAGTCGAGGATGACGGTGACCAGCAGGTAGACGGGCCCGCCGATCAGCGCGATCCAGGCGCTCTTGGTGAGCGGGTCGGCGCTCGGCAGCGGCGGGGGAGGGGGCGGGACGTAGTGGCCCTCCTCGTCGTCGTCCGGCGGGAACTCGGGCGCCTCGGACGGCTTGATCACGCGTGCCCGGGGGAGCCGGCCGGTGCGGTCCTCGCCCTCGTCCCGGGGCTCGTCGGGCTCGCGGATGTTCTCCTCGTCCGGCCAGGGCACCTCGTCGCCCTCGGGGGCCTTGTCGAACCCGGCGACGATCTCGGCCCAGATGGCGTCCTCGTCGCGTTCGGCGGCGCCGCCCGCGTCCTCGGCGTCGCCGCCGGGGTCGGCGAGGCCGGTCTCGGCGCGCTCCACCGTGTCGGGACGCTCCGTCTCGGGGTCGGAGCCGCGGGCGGACGCGTCGCGCAGCCGGGCGAGATGGGCGCGCAGGATGCCCTCGGCCGCCGGCTTCATGTCGACGTCCACGTACAGCCGGTCGAGGACGTCGCCGGCGACCGGCTCCACGGGCGGCTCGCCGATCTCCGGCAGGTCGGACGGCGACGCGGCATAGGCCGCGACGCCCGCCTCGCCGAGGGCCGCCAGCATCGCGTCCGCGAGATGCGGCGCGAGATCGACCAGTGGGGCGTAGGTCTCCGCTGACAGTCCATTGCCACGGCGATTCACGGGGCCGGCTCCTTCGACGACTCCGGCGTGACCGACAGCACCGGCATGGCGGCCTCCGCTCCCCCCATTGACATGTGGTGTCCGGTCGCGCTCCCCAAGCGGAGGCACTCCCGGACACCCCGAAACGTGTGTCCCACGGTATTCGCTGCGCGGCCCGGAACAAGTCCCCGGGTGCACCCGATTGAGATTTACCGCTCAGAGCCTACGTTCATTCCCGGCCCTCCGGCGCTCCGCCGCCGGGGTCCGGTCACCGGTACCGGCCGGTAGATCGGTGGGACGGAGAGTGGGAGGATGTCCCATCATCTCCCGTCGGCCAGGATCGGAGCGCGCCCGCCCCCAGGGCGTCCGGTCCGAGGAAGGTGCCCGCATGCTCTGGTTCTGGATCCTGCTCAGGATCGTTCTCTCCCCGATCCTGTACCTCGGGTGGTGGCCGCGGAACCGGGGGCGGCGGAACGTCCCGAAGCGGGGGCCGGCGCTGATGGTGAGCAACCACCTGTCGTTCGCCGACCACTTCTTCGGGCCGCTGCCGCTGATGCGCCCGATCTTCTTCATCGGCAAGGGCGAGTACTTCACGGGCAAGGGGTTCAAGGGGCTGGTCAGCAAGGGGTTCTTCACCGGTGTGGGCGTGGTGCCGGTCGACCGGACCGGCGGGGACGCGGCCGAGGCGGCGCTGCGGACCGGGCTGCGGATCCTCGGCGAGGGCAAGCTGCTCGGCATCTACCCGGAGGGCACCCGGGCGCCGGACAACCGGCTGTACCGCGGCAAGACGGGGGTGGCGCGGCTGGCGCTGAAGTCGCGCGTCCCGGTGATCCCGATGGCGATGATCAACACCTTCGAGCTGATGCCGCCCGGCAAGCCGTACCCGCGGCTCGGCGTCCGGCCGGGCGTCCGGTTCGGGAAGCCGATGGACTTCTCCCGCCACTACGGGCGCGAGGACGACCACCAGGTGCTGCGGGAGATCACCGACGAGATCATGAAGGCGATCCAGGAGCTCTCCGGGCAGGAGTACGTGGACCGGTACGCCGCCGAGGTCAAGGCCGAGATGGCCGGCAAGGAGGTACTGCCGGTCGAGGACGACGGAGGCCTGAGCGACCAAGGATGAGCGGCAGCGAACCGGGGGGTGTGGGGGGTCGCCCCCCACAGGATGCACGGATGAGCGGCGGCGAACCGGGGGGCGTGGGGGGTCGCCCCCCACAGGGTGCAGGGATGAGCGGCGGCGAACCGGGGGCGCGGAGCCTGGGGCTGGAGGCCGCGCTGTGGCGGGCCGTGGCCGTCTACCGCGGCCTGGCGCTGGTCTACGCCGCCGTCGTGATCGCCATGAACTTTGACGGGTACGCCCACCCGGCCGGCGGATGGGCCGTCCTCGCCGTCATGGCGGGGTGGACGGGCTATGCCGTGATCGCGTTCAGCGACCCGCGCCGGCGCGGATGGCCGCTGCTGGCCGCCGATCTCGCCGTCGCGGCGGCCTGCGTGCTCGCGACGGCGTGGGTGGAGACGGAGCACAACATCGCCGCCGGGCGGCCGACGCTGCCGGTGTCGTGGGTGGCGGCCGCGGTGCTGTCGTGGGCGGTCGCGAAGGGCCGGCGGCTGGGCATCGCCGCGGCGCTCGTCCTCGCCGCGGCGAACCTGCTGGTGCACGCGGTCGCCGGGAGGAGCGGCGGGATCGGCGGCACGACGTTCAACGGCATCGTGCTGCTGTTCCTCGCCGGGCTCGTGGTCGGGCACGTCGTCCGGCTGGCGCTGGAGGCGGAGGCGCGGCTGGCGCGGGCCGTCGAGCTGGAGTCGGCCACCCGGGAACGCGAGCGGCTGGCCCGCCGCATCCACGACTCGGTGCTGCAGGTCCTCGCGATGGTGCAGCGGCGCGGCGGCGAGCTCGGCGGTGAGGCGGCCGAGCTGGGCCGGCTGGCGGGCGAGCAGGAGGCGGCGCTGCGCTCCCTGATCGGCTCCGGCACGGCCCCGCCCGCGCCGGCCCCCGACGCCGGAGCGGAGGCGGATCTGCGGCCCCTGCTGACCGGACACGCGTCCACGTCCGTCACGGTGTCGACCCCGGCGACGGAGGTGCGGCTGCCCGCGCACGCGGCGCGCGAGGTCGAGGCGGCGGTGGCGGCGGCGCTCGACAACGTCCGGCGGCACTGCGGCGGCGGCGCCCGCGCGTGGGTCCTGCTGGAGGAGGGGGCGGGCGAGGTCACCGTCAGCGTCCGCGACGACGGCCCGGGCATGCCCGCCGGCCGGCTGGACGAGGCGGCGGCGGACGGGCGGCTCGGCGTCGCCCAGTCGATCCGCGGCCGCATCGCCGACCTCGGCGGCACGGTCGCGATCTGGTCCGCGGCGGGCGACGGGACCGAGATCGAGATGACCGTGCCGCGGACTAGGGTGTGACCGTGACCGAACCCCTGCGAGTCATGGTCGTGGACGACCATCCGATGTGGCGCGAGGCCGTGGCCCGCGACCTCGCCGAGGCCGGCCACGACGTGGTCGCGACGGCCGGGGAGGGGCGCGCCGCCGTGCGCGTCGCGGCCGCCGCGCGGCCGCAGGTGGCCGTGGTCGACCTCCAGCTTCCCGATATCAGCGGCGTCGAGGTGACCCGGCGGCTGGCGGCCGCCGACCCGCCCGTCCGCGTGCTGGTGCTGTCGGCGAGCGGCGAGCAGCAGGACGTGCTGGAGGCGGTCAAGGCGGGCGCCACCGGATACCTGCTCAAGTCCGCCGCCCGCGAGGAGTTCCTGGACGCCGTCCGGCGGACCGGCGAGGGCGACGCCGTCTTCACCCCCGGCCTCGCCGGGCTCGTCCTCGGCGAGTACCGGCGCCTCGCGTCCGCCCCCGCCCGCGAGGACGACGACGCGCCGCGCCTGACCGACCGCGAGACCGAGGTGCTGCGCCTCGTCGCCAAGGGCCTGACGTACAGGCAGGTCGCGGAGCGTCTCGTCCTGTCGCACCGGACGGTGCAGAACCACGTGCAGAACACCCTCGGCAAACTCCAGCTCCACAACCGCGTCGAACTCGTCCGCTACGCCATAGAGAAGGGCCTCGACGACGAGGAGTAGCGGGACGGGATGAACCCAGGCGTCGCCCCACGCGTCTGATCACGGAGAACGTGCGACGGAACGGGAGCACGCCATGGTGGACGAGATTGTGGGCCCCGGCCTGGGGTTCCTCGCGGCCCACGTCCTGGTCGGGCTGGCTTTGCTGAAGGTCCTGCGCGACGTGCGGGCCAAGGTGCGCGGGGGCAGCCCCCAGACGCGGGACCTCCATCCCTACGAGATCGCCTATCTGCACGGTGGGGGCCGGCGCGCGATCGCGGCCTCGATCACGGCGCTGCGGCTGGACCGCGCGGTCGACACCTACGCCGACGGCCGGCTCATCGCCACCGGGCCGTCCGGCGCCGGGCCGCGCGCGGCCGGGACACCGCTGGACGCGGCGGTCTTCGGGGCGATCGCGGGCGGCCGGGGCGGGACGCTCGCCGCGCTCACCGCGGAGCCGGGCGTCCGCGCCGCGCTCGACCAGCTCCGCGACGGGCTGGCCGGCCAGGGCATGGTGGTCCCGCCGGAGGGGCGCCGCCGGGTGAAGACCTGGCGGGTCGTCTACAACGCCTGGCTGGTGGTCGGCTTCTTCGGCTTCATCGTGGGTGACGTCTTCGACGGTTTCCCCGGCGTCCTGCTCCCGATCGCGTGCCTGATGGCCCTCTACGTCGCCGGCGTCACGCTCGGCTCGGGCGCTGAGCGGACGAAGGAGGGCGAGCGGGCGGTCGAGCGGATCAAGGAGTCCAGCCCCCACCTCGACCCGGCGCACGCGACGTCCTACGCCGGGCTCGCCCATGCCGAGATCCTGCTGGGCGTGGCGCTGTTCGGCACGGCCGCGCTGATGGCGTTCGACTCGATGTTCGTCCAGACCGTCGGGCTCGGCCGGTACCTGGAGATGAGCGGGGGCGCGGCCTCCTCCGGCGGATTCTCGGGCTCCTCCTGCTCGTCCACCGCCTCGGTGTGCTCGTCGTCGTCCTGCGGTGGCGGCGGTTCGTGCGGTGGCGGCGGGAGCGGCTGCGGCGGCGGTGGTGGCGGCTGCGGCGGTGGCGGCGGGGGCTGCGGCGGCGGCGGAGGAGGGGGCGGTTGCGGTGGCGGCGGGGGCTGATGCGCCGGAGCTGGGCGTGGGGATCGGTTGGCGTCCCGAGATCGCCGGGTTCGTCGGCGCGCTGCCCGGGCTGCGCTTCACCGAGGTGGTCGCCGAATCGGTGCATCCCGCGCATCCCGCGGACGGCCTGCTCGCGCTGCGCGACCGCGGCGTGAAGATCGTCCCGCACGGGGTGAAGCTGTCGCTCGGCGGCGCCGAGCCCGTGGCCGCCGAGCGGGTCGCGCACCTGGCCGCCTGCGCCGAGGCGCTCGGTGCGCCGCTGGTGAGCGAGCATGTCGCCTTCGTCCGGGCGGGCGGGATCGAGGCGGGGCATCTGCTGCCGGTGCCGCGCACCCGGGCGGCGCTGGACGCGCTGACCGCCAACATCCGCCGGACGCGGGCGGAGCTGCCGGTCCCCCTGGCCGTCGAGCCCATCGCCACGCTCTTCGACTGGCCGGACGCCGAGTACACCGAGGCGGACTTCCTGACCGAGCTGCTGGAACGCACCGACGCCCTCCTGCTGCTGGACGTCGCCAACGTGTACGCCAACGCGCGCAACCGCGGCGAGGACCCCCTCGACCTTGTCGACCGGCTGCCCCTCGAACGCATCGCCTACTGCCACGTCGCGGGCGGTTCCGAGGCGGGCGGGCGGTACCACGACACCCATGCGGCGGCCGTCCCGTCCGAGGTCCTGGACCTGATCGGGGAGCTGTGCGCGCGGCGGCGCCCGCCCGGGTTCCTTCTGGAGCGCGACGGCCGCTACCCGGCCGCCCGCGAACTCCAGGCCGAGCTGGACGCCATCGCCGAGGCCTCCGGTCTGGAACCCGTCACATGAGCGGGTTCGACGCGGAGTTGGCGGCGGCACAGGAGGCCCTGGTGCGGGCCATGACGGCGGACGGGCCGATGCCCGGAGGGTTCGACGCCGAGGCGGTGCGCGCCGCCGCGCACGGGATCCTGCTCAAGCGGGCCGGCGAGGTGGCCGGCGCCTGGCCCGCGCTGGCAGACTCGTACGGAACGTCCTGGAAGGCGGTCTTCACGCGCTGGGCGGCGGGACGTCCCACGCGCGGCTCCTTCCGGGACGGCTGGGACTTCGCGCGGGAGCACCGTGACGATCTCGAAGGGGACGCGGCGCGGGAACTCTCACTGGCCGAGGTTCGCTGGACCTATGACGGCGAGTCTCCGCCGCGCCCCCGGCGGGCGTCGGCGCGGCGGGTCCCCGGGGGACTGGCGGTGCAGTTCCGGGGGCGTGTCCGGACTTTCGGCGGGGGCCCGTCCGGCTGATCCGGCCGTCCGGCCGAAGGGGTGTGCCACCCGTCCCCCGGACGGGCTATGGTCTAGACCATTGGCGGCGCGCCGGGACTCCCGGCGAAACCCCGAGCCGCCGCATGCCGGCGACTAGTCTGAGCATGTCGATCGAGGGAGGAGCCTGGTGGCGGGAGAAGGTGACGGCATGCGCGTCGGAGTGCTGACCGGTGGCGGTGACTGCCCCGGACTGAACGCGGTGATCCGCGCGGTCGTCCGCAAGGGCGTGCAGGTCTACGGGTACGAGTTCGTCGGCTTCCGGGCCGGCTGGCGCGGCCCCCTCGAAGGCGACACCGTGGCCCTCGACGTCCAGGCCGTGCGCGGGATCCTCCCGCGCGGCGGGACGATCCTCGGCTCGTCCCGGACGAACCCGGTGAAGGTCGAGGGCGGCGTCGAGCGGATCAAGGACAACCTCGCCGGGCTCGGCGTGGACGCGCTGATCGCCATCGGCGGCGAGGACACCCTCGGCGTCGCGCGCGAGCTGTACGCCAACGGCGTCAACGTCGTCGGCGTGCCGAAGACGATCGACAACGACCTCAACGCGACCGACTACACCTTCGGTTTCGACACCGCGGTGAACATCGGCATGGAGGCCGTCGACCGGCTGCACACCACCGCCGAGAGCCACCACCGCGCGCTGATCTGCGAGGTCATGGGCCGGCACGCGGGCTGGATCGCGCTGCACGTCGGCATGGCCGCCGGCGCCAACGTCATCCTCATCCCCGAGCGGCCCTTCGACATCGCCAAGGTCTGCGAGTACGTCGAGAGCCGCTTCAAGACCCGGTACGCCCCGATCATCGTGGTGTCCGAGGGCGCCCACCCGATCGACGGGCAGATGGCTCTGCAGACCGGGGAGCGCGACGCGTTCGGGCACGTCAGGCTCGGCGGCATCGGGCAGGCCCTCGCCGACGAGATCGAGAAGCGCACCGGCAAGGAGGCCCGCGCCACCGTGCTCGGGCACATCCAGCGCGGCGGCACCCCCACCGCGTTCGACCGCGTCCTCGCCACCCGCTTCGGGCTCCAGGCGATCGACGCCGTCAAGGACGGCGACTACGGCAAGATGGTCGGGCTCAAGGGCACCGACATCGTCCGCGTCGGGCTCGACGAGGCGACCAAGGAACTGAAGACCGTCCCGCTGGAGCGCTACTCCGAGTCCGAGGTCTTCTTCGGCTGACCGGTTCTCCCGGCGGGAACACGGTTACGGGGTCGCGGCGTTGGCGTCTCTGGGCCACACTGGAGTCTCAACCCCTTGACCTGTTCCCGCCAGGAGGATCACGCATGACCACGCTCGACACCGCGCCGGCGGACGTCCGGGAGCAGTCGCCGGTCGACGGCGAGCCGTGCGTGCTGCTCAAGCTCGGCGAGGTCGTCCTCAAGGGAAAGAACCGCGAGCAGTTCGAACGCCGCCTCGCCGACAACGTGCGCAACGCGGTCCGGCCGATCGCCCGGGTGGACGTCGTCCGGCGGCACGGCGTGTTCATCGTCCGCAAGCACGACGCCGACCTCGCCACCATGGAGCGCGTCGCGCAGCGGATCACCGACGTCATGGGCATCGTGTGGGCGCACCGCGCCTGGCGGGTCGGCAAGGACCTCGCCAGCGTCGAACGGGCCGCCCTCGAACTGATGGACGGGCGGACCGGCACGTTCGCGGTCCGCTCCCGGCGCCGGGACAAGCGGTTCCCGATGACCTCCACCGAGCTCGACCGGCACGTCGGCGCCCTCGTCGGCGGCCGCTACGGCCAGCCCGTCAAGCTCAAGGACCCCGAGCACACGCTGTCGATCGAGGTCGACCGCGACGAGGTTTTCGTCTACTCCGGCGGCCTGCCCGGCCAGGGCGGCCTCCCCGTCGGGATGAGCGGCCGCGGCCTCGTGCTGATGTCGGGCGGCATCGATTCGCCCGTCGCCGCGTACCGGATGATGCGCCGCGGCCTGCGCGTCGACTACCTGCACTTCTCCGGCATGCCGTTCACCGGCCCCGAGTCGATCTACAAGGCGTACGCGCTGGTCCGCGAGCTGGACAAGTTCCAGGGCGGGTCCCGGCTGTTCGTCGTCCCGTTCGGCAAGGCGCAGCAGCAGATCAAGTCGTCCGGCGCCGACCGGCTCGCGGTGATCGCGCAGCGCCGGCTGATGCTGCGGACCGGCGAGGTCCTCGCCCGCCGGCTGCGGGGGAGCGCGCTCATCACCGGCGACGCGCTCGGCCAGGTCTCCAGCCAGACCCTCGCCAACATCACCGCGCTGGACGACGCCGTCGAGCTGCCGATCCTGCGGCCCCTCGTCGGCATGGACAAGATCGAGATCATGGACCAGGCGCGCCGCATCCGCACCCTGTCGATCTCCGAGCTGCCCGACGAGGACTGCTGCACCCTGCTCGCGCCGCGCCGCGCAGAGACCCGGGCCAAGATCGGCGACCTGCGGCAGATCGAGAAGCGCCTCGACGTCGGCGAACTCGCCGACCAGCTCGCCGAATCCGTCCAGGAGCACCGCCCGGCCTACGCCGACGCCACCACCTGACGGCCACCGGCGCCCCCGGTGGCCGCCCGGCGCTCAGCGGGCGTCGAAGTCGGTGGGGCGGGGCGGTTCGGGGCCGTCCGGGCCCATCAGGGTGATGCGCTCGATGCGGACGATGCGGAAGCGGCGGCCCGCGACGGCGATGCCGTTGCGGCGCGTCTCGTCCTCCATCAGCTCCGCCGCCTCGGCGAACTGCTCGACGTCCGACGCGGCGGGGCTCTCCACCGCGGGCACCACATGCCTGAAGTAGGTGACCAGTGAGTCGCGGGCCTGCTGCGGCGCGTCGTACACCCGTCCCACGGGACGCCAGCGCCGCTCGCCGCGCTCGGCGACGGTGAACGCGGGCGCCAGCGCGACCGGGGTGAGGAACGCGCCGGTCGGCTCCTTCCCCGTCGCGGCCGCCGCGTCCAGCACCTGGCAGAGCAGCTCGGCGGTCGCGAGGTCGGACGCCGGGCCCTCCTCCGGAAGCAGTTCGTACGGGCGGCCGGGCGGGACGCGCCGCGCGGCGGGCAGCGGATCCAGGTCCGTCGGACGGGGCGGTTCGGGCCCGTCCATGCCGGTGCGGACCAGCTGCTCGATCCGCACGATCCGGAACCGCCGTCCGCCCGCGGTCACCTCGTCGGCGGGGTCGCACCGCAGTGTCCGGGCCGCGGAGAGCAGATCGAGCGCCTCCGCGCCGTCCAGCAGCGCGGCCCGGTCCTCCAGGTGCGCGGCGAGGAGCTCGCGCGCGCCCTGCGGCAGCGGGTCGCACGGGCACACGATCTGCCAGCCGCCCGGCACGTGCTCGGCGGCCGTGAACAGCGCGCCCACGGCCACCAGCTCCGGGTACGCGGCGATCGCGCGGCACGCGTCCGCCAGCATCACCGCGGCGACCGGGTCGACGCCGTCCAGATCCTCCGGGAACAGCCGCCCCCCGGCGTCACCATCGCCCGTTGTCATGCCGGCAATCATCCTCGCCGCGCCCCGCCCGGCCAATGGTTCAGACCAATTCGTTATTCGCGCGTTCCGTGGCTCCGCCGCCGGACGGGCGCGACGACGACCACCAGGCTCGCAGCGAGCAGCGCGAGCCCGCCCAGCGCCGCCCCGCTCAGCCGCTCGTCCAGCAGGACCGTGCCGAGCACCGCGGCGACCGCCGGTTCGGCCAGCGTCAGCGTCGTCGCCGTCGTGGCGGGGGTCGTGCGCAGCCCGCGCGCGAACAGCAGGTATCCGCCGCCGGTGGTGACCACGCCGAGGTAGAGCGCGATCACGGCGCCCGGGCCGGTGAGCAGCCAGCCGGCCGGCTGGGTGAGCAGCACCGCGACGAGGGGGACGGCCGCCGCCCCGAACAGCGCCCCGGCGACGGCCCGGTCCTCCTCGCCGCGGGTGATGAGGACGGACGCCGTCGTCGCGTACACCGCGTACGACAGCCCCGACAGCAGGGCCAGTGCGACGCCGAGCGGTTCGGCGCCCGCGTCCCCGCCGCCGCCAACGAGCAGGGCGCAGCCCGCCACGGCGCCGGCGGTCGCGACCGCCCACCGCCCGGTGAGCACGGACCGTCGCGTCACCAGCCCGATCAGGCCGGTGAACACGGGTGCGCCGCCGATCGTGACGACGGTGCCGACGGCCACCCCGGTGCGCCCGGCGGCGACGAAGAACGCCGTCTGGTACACGGTGATCGCGACCGCGCCGAGGCCGATGAGCGGCAGGTTGCGGCGGTCCTTCAGCAGGTGGCGCAGCCCGGCGCCGCCGCGGGTGAACGCGGCGAGCGCGAGCAGCAGCAGCCCGCCGACGACGATGCGGACGGCCGCGATCGAATAGGGGGACGCGCCGTCCGCGAAGGTGCGGACGGTCCCGGTCGTCCCCCAGAGGGCCGCGGCCAGCAGGACGTCGGTGCCGCCGCGCCGGGCTTCGGCGCGCGAGTCCTTCTCGGGCGCACGCCGGACGAACGTTTTCTGAGACACGGGGAGAAGCTCCTGAGCTCGAATCGGAAGGAGAGGATCCGGATTCGGGGCGCAGGAGAACGCGGCCGGGCGCGCGCTCGCGCCGGGCCGTGTCAGATCTCAGCAGGAATGCGGTCGCCGCGCCCCGTCAGGAGCGCGGCGGCCCGCAGTCCGGTGCCCAGTAAGCCATGCCTCAGGACGATACCCGGTCGGCGTGACAGTGCGGGCGGGCGCCCTCGGTCAGGCGGGCACCGCGTCGGGGTCCTGGGCCTGGGTGAGGGAGCGGCCGACCAGCGGCGGCAGGTCGCGGACGACCTTGGCCAGCTCGCGCAGGTCGCCGTCCACCAGGGCCTGGGGCCCGTCGCACAGCGCGGTCTCCGGGTGCGGGTGCACGTCGATGATCACGCCGTCGGCGCCGACGGCGATCGCGGCGCGGGTCAGCGGCAGGACGAGGTCGCGGCTGCCGCCCGAGTGCGACGGGTCCACGATGACCGGCAGGTGGGAGAGGCGCTGCGCCACCGGCACCGCGGAGATGTCCAGGGTGTTGCGGGTCGCCTTCTCGAACGTGCGGATCCCGCGCTCGCACAGCACGATGTCGAGGTTGCCGCGCTGCGCGACGTACTCGGCGGCCATCAGCCACTCCTCGATCGTCCCGTTCATGCCGCGCTTGAGCATGACCGGCCTGCCGGACTCGCCCGCGGCCTGCAGCAGGGCGAAGTTCTGCGCGTTGCGGGTGCCGATCTGCAGCATGTCCGCGTAGGAGGCGACGAGGTCGACGTCGGCGGCGTCAACGACCTCGGTGACGATCGGCATTCCGGTCTCCTCCCGGACGTCCGCGAGGATGCGCAGCCCGGCCTCACCGAGGCCCTGGAACGCGTACGGGGACGTCCGCGGCTTGAACGCGCCGCCGCGCAGCAGCGTCGCGCCCGCGGCCTGCGCCATCTGCGCGGCGCCGAGGGTCTGCTCGGGGGTCTCCACCGCGCAGGGGCCGGCGATCAGCGTCATCGTGCCGGGCCCGATCGGCACCCCGCCGACCCGCACCACCGAGCGCTCGGCGTGGTTCTCGCGGCTCACCAGCTTGTAGGGCGCCGAGATGCGGATGACGTCGCTGACGCCGCGCATCCCGCGCAGGTTCAGCGAGCCGAACTGCTGGACGTCGCCGACGAGCCCGACGATGGTCCGCTCCACGCCGCGGCTGACGAACGCGTCGCCCCCCGCCGTCTCGACCAGTGAGACGACGGCCTGGACATCCGCTTCGTTGGCCTCCGGGGCCATGACGACGACCATTTTTTGTACTGCCTCTCCTTCAGGCCCGGGATCCCGGCCCTGTCCCTGGAACCACGAAAGCCCCGGGCCGGCCGGCCCGGGGCTTTCGCCTTCGCGGTCTGTCAGCGCAACGTCTGGCAGACCAGCCGCCCGGGCTGGTCGAACCAAAAGAAATACACGAGGTTGCGCACGGGCCCAAGCGTAGCCGATGTCCGGGGACGCGGCCCGCACCCACCCCCGGATATGGCTCAGCTCACGCCGGATGGCAGGATGGCCGCGTCATGACCCACCCCGAACAGTCCCCACCGCAGCCGAGCGATCTGCCGCCCGGCCAGTACGTCCCCAGGGGGTGGCCGGTCCTCCACTACGGCCCGGTGCCGAAGTTCCGTCCCGAGGACTGGGACTTCCGGGTCTTCGGCGCCACCGAGTCGGGGGAGCGGCACCGCTGGACCTGGGACGAGTTCGACGCGCTGCCGAGGGCCAGGTCGGTCGCCGACTTCCACTGCGTCACCAAGTTCACGATCCCCGACAACGAGTGGGAGGGCGTCCCCGGCACGGCGATCGTGGAGCTGGCTCCGCCCGCGCCGGACGTCACGCATGTGATGGTCTGGGCCGAGTACGGGTACAGCTCAAATATCCGGATGAGCGACTTCCTCGCCGACGGGACGATGTTCGCCACCCACCGCGACGGCGAGCGCCTCACCCCCGACCACGGCTTCCCCGTCCGCATCGTCGTCCCGCACCTGTACGCGTGGAAGAGCGTGAAGTGGGTCCGGGGCGTCGAGTACCTGGTGAAGGACCGCCGCGGCTTCTGGGAGGAGCGCGGCTACCACAACGTCGCCGACCCGTGGCGGGAGCAGCGCTACTCCTACCAGGAGGACGAGGGCGAGTCGCCCCCGCTGTGATTGGTCCTGTGCGGCGGGCCGTCTTCCACGCCCGGCCGTAGCCCATCCGAGACCTTCGTAAATGGGCAACGACCAGACCTGCGCGGAGGACAGCCGTTACCGTACGTTTCCATGGTCCTACCGTCCGTCGCGGATGCGGTGGCATGTGCCGCCGCCGGTGCCGCCGCCGGGGTCTGGGCGTTGCGCCGGCGGATCCCCCTGCCGTGTCGCCGTGTACCGCCCGCCGCCGCCGAGGCGGCGGCGTTCACCGCCCTCCATCTGATCGCGTCCGCGTCGCCGCCGCTGCGCGCCGGGCTGACCGAGGGCTCGGCGCGCAAGGCGGCCCGGCCGCTGCGGTCGCTGCTCGGCGCCGAGGCGGTCGCGCTGGTCGCGGTGCGGCCCCCGGACGATCCGGACGGCCCCGTCGATTCCGGTGATCTCGGCGACGGTGCGGCGCGGGACGCGCCGCGGCTCATGGCCTGGGACGGCAGGGGCCGCGGCGCCCACGCGGACGACGCCGTCGGGCACGCGCTGCCCGTGCTGGCGTCCGGGCGGCCCCGGGTCGTCGCGCCGGACCTGCTCGCCTGCGGCCGCCCGCGCTGCCACGTCCAGGTCGCGGTCGTCGCCCCGCTCACCGTCGAGGGGCGCACCGAGGGCGCGCTGGCCGTGTACTGGCGGAGCCCGTCGGCCGCAAGGGTCCGGGCGGCCGGCGAGGCGGCCCGGCTCGTCGCCGGCCGGCTGGAGCTCGCCGGGCTCGACACCGCCCGGATCCGGCTCGCGGAGGCGGAGACCCGGGCCCTGCGGGCGCAGATCTCCCCGCACTTCGTCTACAACTCGCTGACCACGATCGCCTCGTTCGTCCGCACCGACCCCGAGCGGGCCCGCGGGCTGCTGCTGGACTTCGCCGACTTCGCCCGCTACTCGTTCCGCAACCCGCGCGACTTCACCACCCTCGCCGACGAGCTGCGCTCGATCGACCGGTACCTGCTGCTGGAACGGGCCAGGTTCGGCGAGCGGCTGCGGTGCAACGTCGAGATCGCGCCCGAGGTGCTGCCGGTCGCCGTCCCGTTCCTCGCCCTCCAGCCGCTCGTGGAGAACGCGATCCGGCACGGCATGGCGGGGGGACGCGAGCCGTTCCACATCTCGATCGTGGCCCGCGACTCGGGTGCTGAGGCCGCCATCAGCGTGGAGGACGACGGGGTCGGCATGGATCCCGAGCGGCTCCAGGAGATCCTTTCCGCCCCGCTCGGACGTCCCGGGCCCACCGGCTGGGGGAGCGTGGCGAGCCGGTCCCGGCGGGACGGCGGCGGCCCCGGGATCGGGCTCGCGAACGTCGACGAGCGCATGCGCCAGGTCTACGGGGACGACTACGGGCTCACCGTCGAGACGGCGCTCGGCGCCGGAACCAAGGTGAATCTGCGCGTCCCGAAGTACCGGCCGGGCGTGTTCCCGGACTGATCCGCGACCCGGCGACACGGTACTCACTTTTCGGAACCGATTGCGGACAGACGGTAATCGCGGCAAAGTCGCCCTCATGCTTCACGTCCTCGCCGTCGACGATGAGCGCCCCGCCCTGGAGGAGCTGATCTACCTGCTCCGCGAGGATCCGCGGATCGGGCGGGTCACCGGCGCGGGGGACGCGTCGTGCGCGCTGCGCGACCTGAGCCGGATGCTGGTCGAGGGCGAGCGCCTCGACGCCGTGTTCATGGACATCCGGATGCCGGGCCTCGACGGGCTCGACTTCACCCGGCTGCTCACCGGGTTCGCCGCGCCCCCGCACGTGGTGTTCGTGACCGCGCACGACGACTGCGCCGTCACCGCCTACGAGCTCGGCGCGCTGGACTACCTGCTGAAGCCCGTCCGGCCGGAGCGGCTCGCCGAGTCGGTCCGGCGGGTGGCGGCCGCCGTGCACCGTCCGCCTCCGCACGACGCGGAGGCCTCCCGCGATCCCGACGACGAGATGATCCCCGTCGAGCTCGGCGGGCGGACGCGGCTCGTCTCGCGCCGGACGGTCACGCACGTCGAGGCGCAGGGCGACTACGTCCGGCTGCACACCGCCGACGGCGGCTATCTGGTCCGCATGCCGCTGTCGGCGCTGACGAAGCGGTGGGAGGGGGCGGGCTTCATCCGGATCCACCGCAGCACCCTCGTCGCGTCCGCGCACATCACCGAGCTGCGCTTCGACGGCGGCCGGGCCGCCGTCCAGATCGGGGACGAGCTGCTGCAGGTCAGCCGCCGTCACACCCGCGAGGTGCGCGACCTCCTGGTCCGCAGGTTCCACCATCCGGACGGGGCGTGCGGCGACGCCGGGGAGGCCCGGGATGGCCGGTGAACGCCGGGGCGGGTCGGCCGTCCACGCGGAGGCGCCGCCCGAGGGCGACGCGACGACCGGGACGCGGGCCGCCGGCCCGGAGCCTTCCGGAACCGACCCGGCCGATTCCGATCCGCTCCATACCGTCCGGTCGCGTTCCGCCGCGTTCGATCCCGTTCCGCGGCCCGGCCCGGCCGAGACGCGTGCCCTGATCCGCGTCCAGTTGCGCATCGCCCTCGGTACCGGCGCGCTCGTGCTGACCGTGATGGCGGGGCTGCCGGCGCTGCTGGTCCTCGTCCCGGAGATCGCGCGGGCGCGGGTGCACGGGGTACCGCCGGCCTGGCTCGTCCTGGCGTTCGGCGTCCAGCCGGTCTGGATCGCGGCGTCGTTACGCCAGCTGAGGCGGGCCGAGCGGGCCGAGCGCGACTTCGCGGGGCGGGCGGGCCGCCGGTGACCGCGACGGCCGTGGCGGCGGCGCTCACCGCACTCCTGCTGATGACCGCCGTCCTCGGCCTCTACGGCCGGCGCTCCTCCCGCAGCACGTCCGACCTCCTGGTCGCCTCGCGCGGCGTCGCCCCGTGGTGGAACGCCTCGGCGATCGGCGGCGAGTACATCTCCGCCGCCGCGTTCCTCGGCGCCGCCGGGCTGGTGCTCGCCTACGGCGCGGACATGCTGTGGCTCCCGATCGCGGCGACCGCCGGATATGTCCTGCTCGTGGCGTTCGTAACGGCCCCACTGCGCCGGTCCGGCGCCTACACCGTCCCCGACTTCACCGAGTGGCGGCTCGGGTCCCCGGCCGTGCGGTGGATCGTCACCGGCTGCGTCTGCTTCATCGGCTGGTTCTATCTGCTGCCGCAGTTCCAGGGCGCCGGGGTGACGCTGCGCGTGCTCACCGGCGCCCCGGTCTGGGCGGGCTGGACCGTCGTGGTCGCGATCACCCTGTTCCTCGTCGTCTCCGGCGGCATGCGCAGCATCACCGCCGTCCAGGCCGTCCAGTTCTGGGTGAAGGTGGCCGCCGTGGCCGTGCCCGCCGTGGCGCTGCTGGGAATGTGGCACATGGACGGCAGGCCCGACCCGCTGGGCGACGGCCCGCCGCGGTTCGAGCACACCACGCGCGTGCACGTACGCACCGACATCGCCGTCACCGTCCCCGCGACCGCCACCGTCACCGTTCTAGGACATGTGGACGGCGTCCACCATGACGGTGACGCGATGACGCTCCCCACCGGGCGGCACGCCATCGGCAGGGAAACCGAGATGGTCTTCCCAGAAGGCGCCGCGGTGCCCCACACCGAACGCCTGCCGGTCCAAGACGGCGAATCCTGGACGACGCCGTTCGGCCGCGGCGAGGAGCACGGCCTCTTCCGCACCTATTCGGCGCTGCTGGGCGTCCTGCTGGGCACGATGGGGCTGCCCCACATCCTGATGCGCTTCTACACCAGCACATGCGGAAGCGCCGCACGCCGCACGGCCGCCCTGGTGCCGATGCTGCTCAGCCTGTTCTACGTCTTTCCCGCCCTGTACGGGACCCTCGGCCGCCTGTACGCGCCCGAACTGCTCATGACCGGCGACACCGACGCGACCATCCTGCTGCTGCCGCAGCGGATGCTCCCGGGCACCGCCGGAGCGCTGCTCACCGGGCTCATCACGGCCGGCGCCTTCGCCGCGTTCATCTCCACTTCCTGCGGCCTCGTCATGGCCATCGCCGGGACGATCTCGCAGTGCACCCGCCGCCGCGGCGTCACCGCGTTCCGCGCCGGCGCCGGCCTCGCCGTGGGCGTGCCCCTCGTCCTCCTGCCGAGAATCGGGCCGCAGAGCGCGGCGGGCCTGGTCACGATGGCGCTCTGCGTGTCGGCGTGCTCCCTGTCCCCGCTGCTCGTCCTCGGCATCTGGTGGCGCGGCCTGACCGCCGCCGGCGCCGGCGCCGGCCTCCTGCTCGGCGGCGGCCTCGCCGTCACGGCCGGCGTCCTGCGGCTCTTCCAGGGCACCGGGACGGGCTGGGGCGCGACCGTCCTCGCCGAGCCCGCAATGATCGTGGCTCCGGCCGCCCTCACCGTCATGGTCGCCGTGTCGCTGCTGACCCGCCGCCGCGTCCCGCGCCACACCGACCGCGCCCTGGCGAGACTGCACCTGCCCGAGGGCATGCCCGCACGATGACGGTCCCGCATCCGCGAACGGCCCCCGTGTGCGGGCGTCCGCCGCGACCGCTCGTCCCGCAGAACCGGCCGCTCACCGTGCGGCTACTCTACGCACAACTATGACTACACACCGTTTACCGAGGGTTGCATTTCCCTTGTGCCGATCGGCGGCCCCGGACCTCTAGTGTTCTCAGTGGCACCACACGCCACACCGCCACCGGAGGGGCGGGCGGCCACCCGGCCGCGAAACCTCCCACAACAGCAAATCCGGAGATCCGGCACACGCCAGTCGAACGCCGGATCGTGAGTCGCCGGATCCCGTACCGGGGGGGTGGGATCCGGTGGCCTGTGGCTCGGGCGTCGCTGAACAGTCGGGGGGTTGTCCAGCGGCGCCCGAGTCGTGCTGTGTTTATTGCTTTTTTCTCCTCCTTCGGGCGCTGGGCGCCCTCCATCGTCGATAAAAGCGGGCGATCGCTGGCATCGCTCCGACTCGCCTAGCGGCTCGCTGCGCGATCAGTTTCTTGCTTCGCTCGAAACTGCCTTCGGACGCGATCGCGATGATTGAGGTTGTTGCGGGGTTGCGGCGGTGGCTGGGGTCGGTGCAGTAGACGGTTGCCCGTGTTCCCGTGTGGCTCGCCTGGCGGCTCGCTGCGTTAAGGCAGTTCTCGCTTCGCTTGAACGCATCCTTCGGATGCGATCGCAGTGGCCCTGGTTATCGCGGGGTTGCGGTCGGCGCGAGATGGTTGCTCTTGCTCGCGTGTCGCTCGCCTGGCGGCTCGCTCGCTCAGGTCGTGCGTAGGCGTTTTAGGGTTTTTATGTCTTTGGCGTGGGGTTCGGGGGCTCGGCCTGGGGTTTCGATGATGAAGGGGATGCCCGTCGCCGCGGGGTGGTGGAAGAGGTCGGCGAACGGTTGTTCGCCTATCTGGCCGGCGCCGATGTTCTCGTGGCGGTCCTTGGCTGAGGCGCAGGCGTCCTTGGAGTCGTTGGCGTGGATCAGTTTCAGGCGGCCCTCGCCCACGGTGGCGACCAGGGCGTCGAGGGTGTCCTTGGCGCCTCCGGGGGCGGCCAGGTCGTGGCCGGCGGCGAAGGCGTGGCAGGTGTCGAAGCAGACGCCGAGCTTCGGGTGGTGTTCGAGCTTCTCGAAGAACGGGCCCAGGTCCTGGACCTTGGCGCAGAGCATGTTGTTCTGGCCCGCCATGGGTTCGAGGAGGAGGTCCGGGCCGTCGTCGGGGATCTCTTCGAGGAGGGGGAGGACATGCTCGTGGACCTGGGCCATGGCCTCGTCGTAGGTCTGGCTCACGGCGGAGCCGGTGTGGACGACGACGCCTCGGGCGCCGATGGCCCTGCCTCGGGTCAGCGAGTGGCGGACGGTCGCGATTGATTTCGCGAGCGTCTCGGGGGTGGGGGAACCGAAGTTGACCAGGTACGGGGCGTGCACGTAGACGGGGATGCCGTGGTCGCGGAGCTTCGCGTCCTCGGCGGGCCTGCCTTCGGGGAGGGCCCAGCCGCGCGGATTGGCGACGAACACCTGGATCGTCTCGGCGCCGATCTCGGCGGCGTACTTGAGGCCGCCGGTGGCGAGGCCCCCGGCCACGGGGACATGCGCCCCGACGGGGTTGTTCGGTGAGGTCATGGCGCGTTCAGACTAGCCGGTCACGGACCCCGGACGATGGTGATGGTGGAGCCGCGCGGGGCCTCGCCGCTGTTCGGGGACTGGAAGCGGACGGTGTTGCCGCCGAAGCCCGTCACGTTGACCCTGAAACCGGAGTCCTCCAGGGCCTCCCTGGCGTCGTTCACGCGGCGGCCGGTCAGGTCGGGGACGGGGACGTTCTGCTGGCCGTCGCCGTCGTCGCAGCCGAACTGGAAGGGGCCCGCATCGACGATGCAGTCGCGCTTGTTGACGACGATGGTGACGTCGTCGCCGCGGGAGACGCCGGTGCCCTCGGACGGGTCCTGGTCGATCACGGTGTTCGGGTCCTTGCCGTCCACCTGCTTCTTCTGGACGGTGACGTCCAGGCCCATGGAGCGCAGCTGGTTGGCGGCGGCGTCGCCGTCCTGGCCGATGAGGCCGGGCATGGACATGCCGCTGGAGACGACCACGTTGACGGGGTCGTCGGGGGACTGCTTCTCGCCGCCGCGCGGATCGGTGCTGACGACCTTGTCCTTGGCGACGGTCTGGGAGGGGCTGGTGCTCGTCCGGCCGACGGTGAAGCCCTTGTTCTCCAGCGTCTTCTTGGCGTCCGCCAGGCTCTTGCCCTCGACGTCGGGCACCTCGCGGGGCGTGATGCCCTTGGACGGCGTCAGCGTGACCGTCTCGCCCTTGGCGATACGGGCGCCGGGGGCAGGGTCGGACTTGGCGACGCCGCCCTTGTGGACGCGGCCGTCGTAGACCGCCTTGGCGGTGCGCACCTCCAGCCCGTCGGACTCCAGCTGGTCGCGGGCGTCGGCGACCTTCATCCCGATGATCGACGACGGGACGTGCTCGTACTGCCCGTACGTCTGGTAGTAGACGGCCCATCCGAGGATGACCGCCGCGATCGCGCCGATGGCGACCAGGACGTACCGGCCGGTCAGCACGCCGATCGCACGGTCGGTCCTGGTGGGCCGCGGAGCGTACTCGGGCGGCATCGTCTCCGCGTCCAGGACGGCGGTGCGCCCGTGGGCGGGCGGCGCCTCCAGCACGCTGGTGACGTTGCGGGTCGACTCCTCGACGCGCCGGTCGAAGTCGCGGGGCAGGCCGCCGAACACCTCGGCGACCTCGGCGTGGTACTGGTTCGCGTCCAGCGGGCGCCGCGCCGGGTCGTGGCTCGTCGCGTCGGTGACCAGGGCGTCCACCTCGGGGGGCAGGCCGGGGACGACGCTGGACGGCGGCGGGACGCTCTCGTTGACGTGCTTGTAGGCCACGGCGAGCGGCGTGTCGCCCTGGTGCGGGAGATGCCCGGTGATCAGCTCGAACAGCATGATCCCGGCGGCGTACACGTCCGCGCGGACGTCGGCGTTGCCGGACAGCACCTGCTCCGGCGCGAGGTAGCCGACCGTTCCGATGATCATGCCGGTCTTGGTCATCTTGCTCGCGGTCTCGGCCCGGGCGAGGCCGAAGTCGGCGACCTTGACCTGGCCGTCCTCGGTGATCAGCACGTTCTCCGGCTTGACGTCGCGGTGCACGAGACCGGCCCGGTGCGCGGCGCCGAGGGCGGCCAGCACCGGCAGCATGATGTCCAGCGCGGCGCGCGGCCCGAGCCGGCCGAGCGAGTTCAGCGCGTCGCGGAGCGTGCGGCCCGGGACGTACTCCATGACCAGGAAGGTGTGCTCGCCGTCGGTGCGCTGGTCGTAGACCGCGACGACGTTCGGGTGGGAGAGCGCGGCCGCGGCCTTGGCCTCCCCGATGAAGCGGGCGACGAAGTCCTCGTCGGAGGCGAGTCCGGCGTGCATCACCTTGATCGCGATGATGCGGTCGAGCCTGATGTCGCGCGCGACGTAGACCGTGGCCATGCCGCCGCGCGCGATGCGGGACTCAATGCGGTAGCGCCCGTCGAGCACCCGCCCGACGAGTGGATCAGCAACCGTCGTGTCCATCGGTGCGAGTTTACGGGCGAATCGGCGTGGATCTCATCAGTCGCGAGTATGAGCATCGATGAGCCCGGAGTGTGATTCCGGGGCGCCGGGTTCCGGAGTGACCGGCGGGACGCGGCGGCGGAGCGGCCGGGTGCTGCGGGACACGGCCACGCCGGCGAGGCAGAGCAGGCCGCCGGCCAGCGTGATCAGCCCGGGGACCTCGCCGAGGAACAGCCACGACATCGCGACCACGAGGGCGGGCGCGGCGTAGGTGGTGGCGCCCATCTTCCCGGCGGACGTGCGGGCCAGCGCGTAACCCCAGGTGGTGAAGGCGATCGCGGTCGGGAAGACGCCCAGGTAGATCATGTTGAGGGTGGCGCCGGCCGGGGCGTCCGCGGCCTGCGCGACGAGCTGCCCGGAGAACGGCAGGCAGGCGAGCGCGCCGATCGCGCAGGCGAACGTGGTGAACTGCAGTGCCGAGGCGTGCCGCAGCGCGGGCTTCTGGCTCACCACGCCGGCCGCGTAGGTGACGGCGGCGAGCAGGCAGAGCAGAACCCCGCCGACGGACGAGCGGCCCTCACCGGACATCGACAGTCCGACGACGGCGGCGCCGGTGAACGACACGGCCATGCCGGTCATCAGCCGGGGCGGCAGGCCCTCCTTCAGCAGCCAGCCGCCGAGGAGCGCGATGAGGATCGGCCCGATGTTGACGACGAGGGCGGCGGTGCCCGCGTCCACCAGTTGCTCGCCCCAGTTCAGCGCGACCATGTAGGCGCCGAACCACAGCAGGCCCGCCGTGACGATGCCGGGCCAGGCCGCCTTGGGCGGGAGGCCCTCCCGCCGGACGAGCCAGAGCGCGCCCAGCACGACCGTTCCGGAGAGGAGGCGGCCGAGGGCGAGGGCTCCGGGGCTGTACTCGGCGCCCGCGCTGCGGATCGCGACGAAGGCCGACGCCCAGAGAACCACCGTCACCGTGGCGGCCGCCACCGCGAGTTTGCCGACGCGCGCGCCGCTGTCCTGCTGCATGTCACGCACCTTAGGTATGGGTCGTTTCCATGAACACCGAAACGATCTGCCGGGTTGCGGCACGGCGTCCGGTGGACGGCCCCAAGTCTGGAGGCGCGGACATTTCAGGTCCAGCGAAAACTTCTACAACCGAACCTTTAGTGATGCTACGAGGTGGCGAGGCCCTCGAAGGGGGAGGACGCCTGCGCGTACCGGCGCTTCGGGATCCGCCCGGCCAGCCTGGCGAGCCGCCCGCCCTCGACCGCGTGCCGCATCGCGGCGGCCATCCGGGCGGGGGACTGCGCGCGGGTCACGGCGGTCGCGAGGAGCACGGCGTCGCAGCCGAGCTCCATGGCCAGGGCGGCGTCGGACGCGGTGCCGAGCCCCGCGTCCAGGATCACCGGGACGTTCGCGCGCTCGACGATCAGCTCGATGTTGTGCGGGTTGCGGATGCCGAGGCCCGACCCGATCGGGGAGCCGAGCGGCATCACGGCCGCGCAGCCGAGCTGCTCCAGGCGGTGCGCGAGGACGGGGTCGTCGTTGGTGTACGGCAGGACGGTGAAACCGTCGTCGACGAGCTGCTCGGCGGCCTCCACGAGCTCGATCGGGTCGGGCAGCAGCGTGCGCTCGTCCGCGATCACCTCCAGCTTGACCCAGGCCGTGCCGAGCGCCTCGCGGGCGAGCTTGGCCGTGAGGACGGCCTCGCCCGCGGTGAAGCAGCCCGCCGTGTTCGGCAGCACCCGGATGCCGCACTCGGCCAGCACGTCCAGCACCGACCCGCGCGCGGACGGGTCCACCCGCCGCATCGCGACCGTGGTCAGCTCGGTCCCGGACGCGGTGAGCGCCTCCCGCAGCACCGTCATGCTGGGCGCGCCCCCGGTCCCCATGATCAGCCGCGAGCCCAGCTCCTCTCCGGCGATGACCAGCTTGTCCTCCACGTCACCCTCCCTGTACGGCGGTCAAGACTTCGAGCCGGTCGGCGTCGCGCAGGGTCGTCGTGTCCCAGGCCGAGCGCCGGACGACCTCGTCGTTGAGCGCGGCGGCCACGCCGGTCCCCGCGCCGGTGACGGACGCGACGGCCTCGGCGACGCTCACGCCCTCGGGCAGCTCGCGCGGCTCACCGTTGACGATCACCTTCATGCGGTCACCCCGGCGGAGAAGCGGCCGGGGGTGAACGGCCCGGCGACCTCGGGTACGGGCCCGTCCAGCAGCATCGCGGACAGGATGTCCGCGCTCACCGGGGTGAGCAGGATGCCGTTGCGGAAGTGCCCGGTGCCGACGTACAGGCCGGGCATCGCGGTGGGGCCCATCACGGGCGCGTTGTCCGGGGAGCCCGGACGCAGCCCGGCCGTGACCTCGGCGAACTCCAGTTCGGTGATGCCGGGCAGCAGCTCCCGGGCGTCCCGCAGCAGTTCCCAGAGGCCGCCGGCGGTGACGCGCGTGTCGAAGCCCAGCTCCTCCTGCGTGGCGCCGACGACGACCTCGCCGTCGGCGCGCGGCACCAGGTAGACCGACGATCCCTTCACGAGCCCGCGGGTCGACCGCCGGATGAACGGCGTCCGGGTGCGGAGCCGGAGCACCTGCCCCTTCACCGGGCGGACGGGGGGCACGGTCCCCGGCGGCAGGCCCTCCAGGTCGCCCGACCACGGTCCGGCGGCCAGCAGCACCCGGTCCGCGTGGATCACCGTCCCGTCGTCCAGCCCCACCCCGGCCGCCGCGCCGCTCTCGGCGACGACGCGCGCGGCGCGCCGCCGGACGAGCCGGACGCCCAGCCGCTCGCACGCCGCCAGCAGCGCCGGGGTGAGCCGGCGCGGGTCGACCGAGCCGTCCTCGGGGGCGAGCAGGCCGCCGCGGACGCCGGGCGCGAGCATCGGCTCCAGCCGCCGGCACTCCCGGCCGGTCAGGGCCTCGACGGGAATGCCGAGGCTCTCCTGGAAGCGGCGCAGGTCGTCCAGGTACCGGAGGTCGTCGGAGTCGGACGCGACCTCGATGATCCCGTCGGTGCGGTAACCGGTCTCCAGGCCGGTCAGCTCCTCCAGTTCGGCGACGAACGCGCCGTACCGGTCGCGGGAGGCGAGGCCGAGCCGCAGCAGCGGCTCCTCGCCGTACGTCAGCTCGCCGACCGGGGTGAGCATGCCCGCCGCCACGGACGAGGCGCCGGACGCGGGCGCCGGATCGACGAGGGTGACGGCGGCGCCGCCCGCCGCGGCCCGCCAGGCGGTGGCCAGGCCGATGACCCCGGCGCCGATGATCACGATCTGCATGCGCGCTCCCTTCGCCGGCATGATCCGGATCAGGTCGTGGCGGTCGGCGGCCCGTTCAGCCGCCCTCTCAGCCCGGTCGCACCGGACTCCCGCGCTCTGTGCCGTTTTTACCCGGTTCCCACCTTACGACCTTGGCGAAGCGCGCCACTGCCTGGACAGGTGTCCATCAGAGAATCGCCGCCGGTTAGGGTTGCCTTCATGGAGAGGGTCATCGTCGTTGGCGGCGGGCTGGCCGGCGTGCGCGCCGCCGAGGCCCTGCGGAGCAAGGGGTACGAGGGCGCGCTGACCCTCGTGTCGGCGGAGCGGCACCGGCCCTACGACCGTCCGCCGCTGTCGAAGGCCGTCCTCGCGGGCGAGTCCGACGACACGACCGTCGACGCCGACTGGGACGCGCTGCGCTGCGAGCTGCTGCTCGGCGAGCGCGCCACCGGCCTGCGGCTGGACGGGCCCGGGCGCGGCGGCACGGTCGCGTCCACGGCGGGCGACCTTCCGTTCGACGGCCTGGTGATCGCGACCGGCGCGGCCCCGATCACGCTGCCGGGGGACGGGCGCCAGCACGTCCTGCGCACCATCGACGAGTCCCGCGACCTGCGGGCCCGGCTCGTGGAGGGCGCCCGGATCGTGATCGTCGGGGCGGGCTGGATCGGCGCAGAGGTCGCCACGACCGCGGCCGGGAAGGGCTGCCGCGTCACCGTCGTGGAGGCGGCCGACACCCCGCTCGCCAACGCGATCGGGTCCGAGGTGGGCGCGCTCACCGCGCCCTGGTACGCCGAGGCCGGGGTCGAGTTGCGGACCGGCGTCAAGGTGGCGGAGGTGCGCGACGGCGGCCTCGTCCTCGCCGGCGGGGCGACGATCGACGCGGACGAGGTGGTCGTCGGCGTCGGCGTCCGGCCCGTCCTGTCCTGGCTGGAGGGCTCCGGCCTGCTGCTGGAGCGCGGCGTGGTCACCGACGGCTCCTTCCGCGCCTACATGGGCGAGGAGGATCCCGGTTCGCTCCGCCCGGACGTCGTGGCGGTCGGGGACTGCGCCGCCTGGTGGTCGCGGCGCTACGGGCGGCGGCTCCTCGTCGAGCACTGGGACACCGCCCTCAACGCCCCCGAGGTCGCCGCCGCGGCCCTCCTCGGCCGGGACGCCGAGTACGACGCCGCCCCCTACTTCTGGTCCGAGCAGTTCGGCCGCATGGTCCAGTACGCGGGCAGTCACGCCGCGTCCGAGCGGCTCGTCCACCGGGGCGACCCGTCAGGCCGCAGGTGGGCCGTGGCGTGGCTCACCGGCGACCGCCTGGACGCGATCCTCACCGTCGACCGGCCCCGCGACCTGGTACAGGCGAGGCGGGTGATCGCCGCCGGGACGCCGGTGGATCCGGAGGCGATCGCCGACCCGGACGTGCCCGTCCGGCAGGCTGTTCGCGGATAGCGATCGCGGGTGGGGTAACGGTTGTCCAGGGGGTTTGAGGGTTCCGATGGCGTGGTAGCAAGGGGGCGTGACGCAGATGCACGCAACCGTTGACAGCGCACTGGACCCCCGCACCGACGCCCTCGCCGGCGAATGGCTCACCCTCAGGGAGACCGCCGAGCGGCTCGGGATCAAGCCCCACCGGATCAAGCAGCTCATCCACGAGCACCGGATCCTCGCGGTGCGCCGGGAGGGCGAACCCATGGTGCCCGCGGCCTTCATCAAGGACGGCCAGGTCATCAAGGGGCTGCCCGGCACGCTGACGCTCCTGTCGGACGCCGGATTCGACGACGTCGAGACGATCCGCTGGCTGTTCACGGCCGACGACACGCTGCCGGGAACGCCCGTGGACGCGCTCACCGAGAACCGGGGGACCGAGGTCCGCCGCCGCGCCCAGGCACTGGCTTTCTAGGGCGCCCCGCGCTTTCCAGGGCATGCGACGCATGTGACACGATCGCGGGGTCACGCGGGACGGCACCGGACCGCCGCGTGACCTCGTGACCGCTCTTGGGAAAGGACGTTCCTCCGCCGTGTCCAGGCACCTCCCCGGCGAGCGCGCGGTCGCCCTGCGCGCCCGGCTCAGCCGAGCCCGCCTCTACCTCTGCACGGACGCGCGTGAGCGGCAGGGGGACCTCCCCGACTTCCTGGACGCGGTCCTCGGAGCTGGCGTCGACCTCGTCCAGCTCCGCCAGAAGGGCCTGGAGGCGCGGCAGGAGATGGCCTACCTGGAGATCTTCCGGGCGGCCTGCGAGCGGCACGGGGCGCTGCTGGCGGTGAACGACCGCGCCGACGTGGCGCACGCCGTCCGCGCGGACGTGCTGCACCTCGGCCAGGACGATCTGCCGGTGCCCGCCGCCCGCGAGATCATCGGCGGCGACATGCTGATCGGCCGGTCGACGCACTCCGGCGAGCAGGCGTCGGCGGCGGCGGCCGAGCCGGGCAGCGACTACTTCTGCGCCGGCCCGGTCTGGCCGACGCCGACCAAGCCGGGGCGGCCCGCTCCGGGGCCGAAGCTGCTGGAGTACGTCGCGGCGCAGCGGGTCGCGCGGCCGTGGTTCGCGATCGGCGGCATCGACCTCGGCAACCTGGACGAGGTCCTGGCCGCGGGGGCGAACCGCGTCGTGGTGGTCCGGGCGATCACCGAGGCGGACGATCCGGGTGCCGCCGCGGCCGAGTTCGCGCGCCGGCTGGCCTCCCGGACACCGGCCTCCTGAACCTTGTCATGGTTTGACCTGGATCACGGTGCGGGTCCCGGATCGATCACCGACAATGGGGATCATGAACGCAGGACCCGACGACGACCGCTCGGTCGACCTCGACGACGACCTGGAGATCCTGCCGGACCAGACGTCCGACGACACCGACACCGGGTGGGGCGAGTGGCGCGGCGCCGGCGACGACGATTCCCGGCTGCTGGAGGACCGTCCGCCGCACTGGTGACCGACGGTCAGAACAGCATGCCGAGCGCGAACCCGGCGACGACGACGGCGCCGAGCGCGACCATCATCCGCCACCGGTAGCGGGGGATCCGGGTCGGGCGCGGCTTCGGCGCCGGACCCTGTCCCGCGCGCAGCGCCCGGACGAGCTGCGCCGCGGTCGGCCGGGCGGCGGGGTTCTTGTCCAGGCAGCGGGCCGCGAGGTCGCGCAGCGGGCCCTCCATGTCGCCGAGGTCCGGCCTGCGGGACGTCACCCGCCGCATGACCGCCGCGCTCGGCCCGCTGCCGAACGGCGGGTGCCCGGTCGCGGCGAACACCATCGTGGCGCCCCAGGCGAACACGTCGGCGGCCGGCCCGACCGGCTCCTCCTCGATCTGCTCGGGCGCCATGTAGGCGGGGGTGCCGACCGGGCCGGTGGTCAGCGGCGTGTCCAGCCCCAGGGCGTCGGCGGTGCGGGCGATGCCGAAGTCGATGACCTTGGCGCCGTCCGGGCCGAGCAGCACGTTGCCGGGCTTGAAGTCGCGGTGCACGATCCCGGCGCGGTGGATCGCGGCCAGCGCCGCCGCCGTGCGCGCCGCGACCTTGCGCAGCCGCGGCGCGGGCAGCGGGCCGCGGTCCTCGACGACGTGCTGGAGCGAGGGCCCCTCGACGAACTCGCTGACGATGTAGGGGCGGTCGCCGGTCATGTCCGCGTCCAGGACGCGCGCGGTGTGCCGCCCGGACACCCGCAGCGCCGCGTCCGCCTCCTTGACGAAGCGGCTGCGCGCCCGCTGCCCGGCCGCCACGCCGCCGCGGAGCAGCTTGACGGTGACGAGCCCGCCGTCGCCGTCCCGGCCGAGGTACACCACGCCCTGGCCGCCCTCGCCGAGCCGGCCGAGCAGTGTGTAGCCGCCGAGGCCGCGCGGGTCGTCGGGGCCGAGCGGCGTCTCGTGCCGCCGGTCGCGGCCGTGGCCGTGGCGGGACATGCCGCCCTGCCTTTCCGGACCGCCCGGGCGCTTCGCGGCGCCCTGGCGTTCCTGGCCGCCGCGGCCGTCCGGGCCGCCCGGCCGGTCGGCGCCGGAACGGGCCTGACCGGCATGTGCCTGGCCGTGGCGCGGCTTACCGGGCCGGCCCGCATGGGCCTGGCCGGGCCGCCCGGGGCGGGCGGCGGTACGCGCGGGACGGGGGTTCGTCCTCCCGCGGGAGGTGTCGTGCGGCACAGGGGGACTCCGACTCGGCGGGGACGGACGAAGATTTCCTCATTTGTACCGCGTAACCGGCGAGTAAGGCAGGGGAACCACGATCTTTCACCGTCGGCGGCATGCCCCGAGTGCCGCCGACCGGGAGATCTGCCGGGACGATGCGCCCACCATGACCTTGTAGCAGCCGTCGGCGACCTTCCACGCCTTCGCCGCCTGGTTCCAGTAGGAGAACGAGCGCGGAGTCAACGGGAACGTCACCTTCGCGCTCTGGCCCGGCCCGAGCGTGACCTTGGCATAGCCCTTGAGCTGTTTAGGCGGTTGCGGCACCTCCACGCCGGGCGACGGCATGCCGATGTAGAGCTGCGGGACGGCGATGCCGGTCCTCTGGCCGGTGTTGGTGACCGTCACCTGCACGGCCTTGGAGGTCGCCACGAGACCGCTGTAGGCGAACGTCGTGTACGACAGGCCGTGCCCGAACGGGAACCTCGGCGCGATGCCGTTCGCGTCGTAGTGCCGGTAGCCGATCATGACGCCCTCGGAGAACGTGGTGTTCTTGTTGAGGCCGGGGTACTGGGCCGGGTTCCCGGACGTCGGCGCGTCGTTCTCGTTGACGGGGAACGTCACAGGGAGCCGTCCGCCTGGGTCCACGTCCCCGTACAGGACGCGCGCCAGGGCGGTCCCGGCCTCCTGACCCGGGTACCAGGCTTCGACGATGCCCTTCACCTGCCCGGCCCAGGGCGTCAGCACGGGCCCGCCCGTGTTCAGTACCACGATCGTGTTCGGGTTGGCCTTGGCGACCTCGGAGATCAGTCCGTCTTGGTCGCCTCTCAGCGGCTCGCCGCATTCCAGCGTCAGGCACGCCTTGTCGAAGAATTCGCCCTGGCTGTCGGTGGCGAACACGATGGCGACATCCGCCCCACGCGCGGCGTCGGCGGCGTCCCTGTGGTCGTCACCGTTGTTGTAGGTCACCTTGGTCCCGGACCCCGCGCGGCTGGTGATGCCGTCCTGCGCGCTCACGGTCGTGAAGGGAACGACCTTCGCCGAGCCGAAACCACTCGGGCTCTGCTGAGCGGCCCGCCCGATCAGTGCGATCGACGCCGGGCCCTTCAGCGGAAGGACGCCGTCGTTCTTCAGCAGCGTGATCCCGCCCTCCTCGACCTGCCGGGCGGCGCTCTGGCCCGCCGCACGGTCGATGCGGGTCAGGTCGTTGGGGTACGCCTGCCGGTCGAACACCCCGAACCTGAACATCGTCCGCAGGATGTTGCGGACGTGCGCGTCGATGGTGGCCTGCGTGACCTTCTTCTGGGCGACGGCGAGCTTCAGCAGGAACGCGTTGTACTTCATGCCGATCGGCAGTTCCATGTCGAGGCCGCCGTTGGCGGCGCCGGCGGTGTCCTGCGCGGCGGTGTGGTCGGACGGGACGAACCCCGTGAAGCCCCATTCCGACCGCAGGATCTTGCCGAGGGCGGCGTCGTCCTGGCAGGCCCACCGGCCGTTCAGCCGGCCGAACCCGCACATCACGGTCGCCGCTCCGGCGTCCTTCACCGCGGCCTCGAACGGCGGCAGGTAGATCTCCCGAAGCGTCCGCTGGTCGACGTTCATGCCGAGCGACAGCCGGTCGGTCTCCTGCGTGTACACGGCCATGTGCTTGACCGACGTCATCACGCCCTGCGCCTGCGCGCCCTTGATCCAGGGCACTCCGAGCGTCGCCGACAGGTAGGGGTCCTCGCCGAAGCCCTCGAACGTCCGGCCGTTGCGGGGCGTCCGCAGAACGTCGACGGTGGGCCCGAAGACGAGGTCGTTGGCGCGGTGCCGCGCCTCCCACGCGACGGTCCCGCCGTACAGCCGCGCGGCGTTCGGGTCGAAACCCGCCGCCAGCGCGATAGGCGCGGGCAGCGCGGTCGCCTTGCCCTGCCGGACGCCCGCCGGGCCGTCGGCCATGTAGAGCGGCGGGATGCCGAGGCGCTCGATCCCGCTGTTCGTGTCGGCGTGGGCGTCCTCGGAGAACCCGCCCAACGGGCCGCCGAACGGGTCGTCGGACGCCAGCATCGCGATCTTCTCGTCGGCGGTCATCCTCGGCAGCAGCAGCGCCGTCCGCCGATCGGGGGTCAGCCCCTTGTCGCACCATGGCCGCCGTGCCGGGTCGCCGCAGCGACCGGTCGCCGCGCGGGCCTCGGCGGGCGTCGGCACCGCCGTGAGCGCCAGGACGGACGCGAGCGCGCCCGCCGCCGGCAGCCACCGGCCCACGCGCATCAACCGCCCTCCTCGTTCTGGACCCGGAGGGCGTTCAGCGCGAAGGCGACCATGTGATAGTGGCCGATCAGCATGACCAGCTCGATCAGCTCGCGCTCCCTGAACCGGGTGGACAGCTCCGTCCAGGTCGCGTCGCCGATCGTGCCGTTCGCGTGCAACTCGTCGGCGGCGGTCAGCACCATGCGGTCGTCCTCGCTCCAGCCGTGCCCGTCCGGAGCCAGGCGGATCGCGGCGATCTCCGCTTCGGTGAGGCCCACGCCCAGCGCGACCACGCGATGGTGGTCCCACTCGTACGCGCAGGACCGGTGGTGCGCCGTCCGCAGGATGGCCAGCTCGCGGTCCCGGGCGCTCAGCGTGCCCTTCATCAGCAGCATCGAGCCGAACCCGATCCAGGAGTGGAACAGCTCCGGGTGGCGGGCGAGCGTGGTGACGACGTTCAGCGGGCCGATCGTCTCGGTGACGGCCTTGAGCACGTCGTCCCACTCCTCCTCGGGGAGCGGATCGAAACGGGGGACGCGGTTCCCTGGGGTGTCGGCGCACATGGCGACATTTCTGCCACCGATCAGTGGGAAAGTTCTAGCCCGCCACGGAAAGTTGGCCGGATCGTGTCATGGTGGACTCAGGTGCTGCGGGTGGTGGCGGCCACCGCGAGCTCGCCGAGGGCCCGGCGGGCCTCGGCGGTGATCGGCGCCGCCTCCAGGGCCTTCTCGGCCTCGCGCTGGTACCGCTCGATCATGGCCTCGCAGGCGGTGAGGCCGCCGGTCTCCTCGATGATCGCGCGCAGCTCGTCCACGCCCGGCCGGTCGAGGTCCGGGTCGCCGAGGCGCCGCTCCAGCGCCGCCGCCTGTGCCGCGGACGCGCGCTCCAGCGTCAGCGCGACCAGGACGGTCCGCTTGCCCTCGCGCAGGTCGTCGCCCGCGGGCTTGCCGGTCGCGGCGGGGTCGCCGAACACGCCGAGCACGTCGTCGCGGAGCTGGAAGGCGATGCCGAGCGGCAGGCCGTACCCGGTGAGCGCGGCCGTCACGTCCGGGCGGGCGCCGGCCAGCGCCGCGCCGAGGTGCAGCGGGCGCTCGATCGTGTACTTGGCGCTCTTGTACTCCACCACCCGCAGGGCCGTCGCGACGTTGGCCTCGCGGCGGGTGCCCTCCAGCATGTCGAGGTACTGGCCGCACATGACCTCGGTGCGCATCAGGTCGTAGACCTCGCGGCCGCGCCGCCCGCCGTCCCCGCCGAGCGCGCACGCCTCGAACATCTCGCTGGACCAGGCCAGGCACAGGTCGCCGAGCAGGATCGCGGCGCCGCCGCCGAACGCCTCCGCGCCGCCCGGCCAGCCCTGCGCGCGGTGCAGCGCCTCGAACCGGCGGTGCGCGGACGGCTGGCCGCGGCGGGTGTCGCTGGAGTCCATGACGTCGTCGTGGATCAGCGCGCTGGCCTGGAGCAGTTCCAGCGACGCGGCGGCGGTCACGATGCCGGGGCCGTCCCCTCCGCCCGCGGCGCGCCACCCCCAGTAGCAGAACGCGGGACGCAGCCGCTTCCCGCCGCCCAGCAGGGCGTCCAGGGCGGACAGCAGGGGCGCGAGGTCGGCGCTGATGTTCAGCAGGGCCGGGCGCTGCCGGTCGACGAAGCCCAGGAGGGCCTCGTCGACCTCCTTACGGATGCGGCTGGTCGACATGCCGCGATCGTATCCACCTGGGCTGTTTCCACCTCACCCCGAAAACGTGAGAAGTCAGTGAAGCTTCAGAAATAGGGGCATAACGCCCGTGCGGTGTGGTGAGCATCACGCGGATCGGCGGCCGCGCGCCCTTCTGTAGGCTTGGGGAATGCGACGCCTGCGCCCCGACCGGCCCCCCGCCGTCCGAGAGCTGCTCGCCTCCGGCGCGCGCTCGTTCTCGTTCGAGTTCTTCCCGCCCAAGACCGACAAGGGCGCGCGGAACCTCTGGCGCACGATCCGCGAACTGGAGTCGCTGCACCCGACGTTCGTGTCGGTGACCTACGGCGCGGGCGGCGGCACCCGCGACACGACCGTCGACATCGTCGAGCGGATCGCCACCGACACCACCCTCACCCCCGTCGCGCACTTCACCGCGGTGAACCACTCCCAGGCCGAACTGCGCAACCTCATCGGCCGGTTCGCCGCGGCCGGCGTCCGCAACGTCCTCGCGCTGCGCGGCGACCCGCCCGGCGACCCGATGGGGGAGTGGGTCAAGCACCCCGACGGCGTGGAGTACGCCGCCGAACTCGTCCGGCTGATCCGCTCCTACGGCGACTTCAGCGTCGGCGTCGCCGCGTTCCCCTACAAGCACCCCCGCTCGCCCGACGTCGAGAGCGACACCCGCTACTTCATCGAGAAGTGCCGGGCCGGCGCCGACTACGCGATCACCCAGATGTTCTTTCGCGCCGAGGACTACTTCCGCCTGCGCGACCGCGTCGACGCCGCCGGCTGCGACGTGCCGATCCTGCCGGGCATCATGCCGGTGACCCAGATCAGCACCATCGAGCGGTCCGAGCAGCTGTCGGGCGCGCCGTTCCCGCCCGAGGTCAAGGCCCGGTTCGACGCCGTCGCGGACGACCCCGAGGCGGTCCGCAGGCTCGGCATCGAGCACGCCGCCGAGCTGTGCGCCGAGCTGCTCGAGCAGGACGCGCCGGGAATCCACTTCATCACGTTCAACAAGTCCACGGCGACGCGCGAGGTCTACTCGCTGCTGGACGGCGCCGGATACGGCGCCAGGGGCAGCGTCCCGCCCATGACCGCGTAGCGGGGCCCGCCGCCCGGGAACTCGAAATCGGTCAGCAGGTCGACCATGCCGACCGAGCGGTAGAGGGTGCGCGCCGGAGTGTCCGGTCTCCTGTCGAGCGTCGACAGCACGACCGTCCGCTCCGGCCGCCCCTCGCAGAGCGCGTTGAGCAGCCCCCGGCCGAGGCCCTTGCCCTGCGCCTGCGGATGGACGTGCAGTTCGGCGACCTCGAACGCGTCCTCCAGCCACGCCTCGGCGTGCTCGGGACCCTCCAGATCGGACAGCGCCTGGTGGACGACGTCGTGCCACCACTGGCCGCGCGTCCCATGGAACCCGTACGCGAAACCCTGGACGGGGCCGGGCATGACGGGCAGCGCGCCGCGCCGATCGACGACGAACGCGCGGAACCCCGGATACGAGGCGTGCCGTTCCATGATGGTGTGCCGGCCCGGGAGCTGCTCGTTCGGCGGCACCATCGCGGCCGCGTACACGTCCAGCATGGGGCCGAGCCTGCGTAGGAAGGCGCGTTCGTCGATCTCGCGGAGCTTCGGGTCCCTCACCCGACAGAGACTAGACCCGCGGGCTGGTCCGCCGGGTGACGGAAGAGCGAGAGACCGATGTCACCGGCCGCCGATCTCACCGGTCGCCGAGGGCCTTGCGCACCGATGCGTCGTCACGGGCAACGACGGCGTCGTCACCGGTCAGCACGATAGGGCGCTGGATCAGCACCGGGTTCGCCACCATGATCTCGATCCACCGGGCCCGGTCGTGGTCGAGGTCCTTGAGCCCGAGTTCCCTGGCGACCGGCTCGTTCAGCCTCGCCACCTCCCACGGCTCGGCGCCGATCCGGGTGAGAACCGCGTCCAGTTCGTCCGCCGTGGGCGGCTCGTCCAGGTAGCGGCGCTCGGTGTACTCGACGCCCGCCTCGTCCAGCGCGGCCTTCGCGGCACGGCTCTTCGAACAACGCGGGTTGTGCCAGATCTCCATGAGGGGAGGCTAATGGATGCGAAGCCGCAGGTCAGCGGACAGGCCCGTCGATCTCCGCATGGAAGCCACCGGAACCCCCGTGGTGGTCATCCGCCGCGTCGCCACGACGGCCGCCCGCTGGAATATATCCAGCTCTACTTCCCTTACGAGAATTGGTGACCTTGGTCACCAAATTCGTCTCAGAATGTGGGGCCGACGCCCTCTGCCTGGAGAATCTGTCGGCCTCGGCCGTGAACAAGTGGTTGCCGCCTCATGCGGCTTCGGACAGTCTTGTCTCGCCGGTTGTCAAAGACCGCGCCGGTCCGTGTCAACACGGAGCCGCCAACCAAGCTGCTCTAGGAGCTCAGCATGTCCGCAACCCACAACCCTCAGACTTCAGCAGTGGACCACCTGCGGGCCAAGACGGGGCTTGCTGACTCCAAGGTCAGCGTTCTCGCCGGAATGAACCTGGCGGGCCTCGGCTTCGTGCTCGACAAGGTCACCTCCGGACCGCTGGCGGGCCGGATCCTGTTGAGCGCCACCGGCCTTGCCCTGGCTGTGGCGGCAGTCTGCCTGTTCGTGGTCCTCTACCCCCGGAGCGGAAGCTTCGAATTCGGGACGGCCGTGGCCACGGATGGGTCCAACACCTCTACTGAGGAAGACGAGATGAAGGAAATCGTCTGCCTCAAGTTCCGCTACCTGCAGTACGCGATCAAAGCCATGATTCTCGCGGTCCTGCCCACACTCGCCGCAATCTTCGTGGGCGCTGCTTCCTGACCGCAGCGCACTCGACCCCGACTTACGGTCTCCGCATTCACCAATGCGGAGACCGTTCTCCATTACTCCACTTCCGCGGGGGTTCCCCCGGTGATTCTCAGCAGTTCGGTGTATGACGAAGGGAAGACGGTGTGCGGGTGACCGCCCGCCGCCCACACCTGGTCGTGCCGGTCCAGCCAGACGTCCACGAGGGTGCGGATCGGCGCCGGGTGGCCGAGCGGCGCGACGCCTCCGATCGGCTGGCCGGTCGCCTCGCGGACGAACTCCGGCGTCGCCCGCCGCACCTTCGCCGCACCCACCAGAGCCGCGACCTTCGCCGTGTCGACGCGGTGCGCACCGCTGGTCAGCACGAGCAGCGGCGCCCCGTCGGCGTCGAACAGCAGGCTGTTGGCGATCGCGCCGACCTCGCAGCCCAGCTGGTCGGCCGCGGCCTGCGCCGTCCGCGCGGAGTCGGGAAGCTCTACGATGACTCCGGTCGCGCCCTGATCGAGCAGGGCCTTCGCGACGATTTCGGCATTCGGATGCATGGGTAGCACTTTAAGGTCAGCGCATGCGAGGGAGACCGATCGACGTGCGGAAGAGCGCGGTTCTGCTGATGGCGGCCGTCCTCGTGACGGGCTGCAACGACACGGAGGCCGCGGCGCCGGGCGCGGCGAGGGGCTCGCCGTCGGCGACGAAGGCGACGCCCACACCGAGCCCCACGCCCACGCACCGCAAGCTGAAACCGGGAGCCAAGGGCGCCGACGTCAAAGCCCTCCAGCGCCGGCTCAAGGAGTTGCACTACGACCCGGGCAAGGTGGACGGGAAGTACGGGACGTCCACCCAGATGGCCGTCTGGGCGTTCCAGGCGGTCAACCGCCTCAAGCAGAAGAGCACCCTCGGCGCGTCTTTCTGGAAGGCACTGGACGCGCCCAGGGAGCCGCGGCCGGTGGCCAAGAAGCGCGAGAAGGACCGCGTCGACGTGGACCTGAAGCGCCAGTACCTCGTTCTTTACGAGAACGGCGAGCCGCGGCTCATCTCACACGTCTCTTCCGGCTCCGGTGAGTACTACTGCGCCAAGGACCGTGGCGCCACCGTCGCGCGCTGCCGCTACGCCACGACCGGTACGGGCGACTTCCGGACGGGGCGCCGCGCCTCCGGCTGGGAGACCTCGCCCCTGGGGCAGCTCTACAACCCGATCTACTTCAACGGCGGCATCGCCTTCCACGGCGCTCTGGACGTGCCCAAGTACCCCGCCTCGCACGGCTGCGTCCGGATGCCGATGCACATCGCCGAGTACTTCCCGGACCTCCTCGGGACGAACGTCCCCGTGCACGTCAGGCGGCCTCACTAGCGTCTCGCGGCCGGCTGTCGTACCTCGCTGTCGTACTGCCGTCATGCCCGCTGACCTGCGGGGCGCGACACACGTTCGAACACGTTGACGAATCGCCGTCAGGGCGCTTTACTGTGAAGTGCGTCGAACTTATGTTCGATGTGGTGCGGGACTCGCGGCCCGCGCCAGGGCGACGTCCCCGCCGTTCGCGGTGTTTCGGCGGGACGGACGGCCGGGCGGAGTGAGGGGAAGCTCTCCGCCCGGCCGGCCCGAGCCCGGAAGGAGGCAGACATGTCCGGAACGATGACCGCACGCGGGATCCACTCCGCCGCCCAGTCCGTCCCATCGCCGAGCCCACGCCCACGCCACCGCCCGCTGCCCGCGCCGCGTCCGGCGCACACGGCCGAAGGCCAGCTGCACGCCGCTCGCATGGGCCTCGCCGAGGCGGCCGAGGCCACCTCGGCCGCCGTCCGCTACGTGTGCGCCCACCTGGCGGCGCTGCGCGCCGCCGCCGCGGTGCTGGCGTCCAAGGAACCCCTGGAGACCCATCGCCGCGGCCGCCCCCGCAGCGTCTGGGTGCTGCTGCCCGAGGCCGAGCCAGCGCTGCGCGAGTGGGCCGCCTTCTTCGCGGCGGGCGCCGACAAGCGCGCCGCCGCCGAGGCGGGCCTGCCGCGCGCCGTCACCCCGCGCGAGGCGGAGGAGCTCCTGCACGACGCCGAGGTCTTCGTCACCCTCGTCGAGGACACCCTCGGCGTCGCCGGGCAGCCGACCCTGCCCGTTCCCGAAGCCGGCTGAGCAACCCCCGAGGCCCGTCCCCCTCCCGGGACCGGCCCCGCCGGAGGCCGGGGCGGCCGTCCCGCCGTCCTCACCCGGGACGGCGCCCCCCTCCGGCGTGCTCAGCGATCGCGCCGGCGGCGGCCGCAACCCCCCGAGCCGGCCCCGCCGGCGCGATCCCCTGCCACCCGGACCGCCGCCGAAGCCTGCTGCGAAATCCGTTCCCGGGGGGAGCAGGGCGGCTCTGGTGTCGTGCCCATGCCATGGCCCCGTCCAGGAGCGGATGGCGGTTCCTGGTAGACATCGCTTCATGACGGGAACGCTGCCGCTGGACGGAATGCGCGTGGTGGAGCTGTCCAGCTTCGTCGCGACGCCGCTGGGTGGGATGACGCTGGCGCAGCTCGGCGCGGACGTCATCCGGGTCGACCAGGTGGGTGGCGGCCCCGACATCGACCGGTGGCCGCTCGCGCCATCGGGCCGGAGCCTGTACTGGGCGGGGCTCAACAAGGGCAAGCGGTCGGTGACCGTCGACCTGCGTTCCCCAGAGGGCCGTGAGGTGGTCGCCGGTCTCGTCGCGCAGAGCGGGACCGTCCTGACCAACGCGCCGCAGCGCCCAGGGCTCGGTTACGAGGAGCTGAAGGCGACGCGAGCCGACCTGGTCCATGTCCAGCTCCAGGGGACGCGTGAAGGCGGTAACGCCGTCGACTACACGGTGAACGCCGCCATGGGCTTCCCGTCGATCACGGGCCCGTCCGGCCACGAGACCCCGGTCAACCACGCTCTGCCCGCATGGGACGTGGCCTGCGGGCTCTACATGACCGTCGGGCTGCTGGCGGCCGAGCGGCATCGTCTGCGCACAGGGGAGGGACAGAGCCTCCGCGTCGCGCTGCAGGATGTCGCCTTGGCCACCGCGGGCAATCTCGGTTTCCTCGCAGAGGCGCAACTGGGCGAGCCCAGGGCCCGTCTGGGAAATCACCTGTTCGGTGACTTCGGACGCGATTTCGTCACCGCGGACGGGCGCGTCATGGTCGCCGTCCTCACGGCCCGGCACTGGCGCGACCTGGTGAAGGCCACAGGTCTCGGTGAGGTGACCGGTGCCCTCGAACGCGCCCTCGATGCCGACTTCCGCCGCGCCGGTGACCGCTATCGCCATCGTGAGGCTCTCGGCGGCGTGCTCGCGTCCTGGTTCGCGCCCCGTACGTGTGCGCAGGTCGCCGACGGGCTGACGGGGACGTCCGTGCTGTGGTCCCGGTACCGGGACTTCGCGGAGGTGGCCGCCGGCCTGTGTGACGAACCCCTCATGTCCGTCCTGGACCAGCCGGGCATCGGCCCGCATTTGGCGCCCGGCTCCCCGGTGCGGATCGGGGACGCCTCATCGCCGCCCGCGCCCGCCCCCACGCTGGGCGAACACACGGACGAGGTGCTGCGCGAGGTCCTGTCCCTGTCCCCGAAGCGGATCGAGGCGCTGCGGGAGAGCGGGGCGATCGGCGCGTCGTGACGCGGGCGCGCGGGTCATTCTGAGGCGCTTGCCGAGGGAGGAGTGGGGTCCCGTCTGTGTTGGTTCGTCCGGCTATGAGATTGTTAGGGCGGCGAACTAGAGGAGGGTCCGGTGGCGGGGCAGGGCGGGCGCGGGCTGGTGCCGCTGCTGGCCTTCCTCGGGGTGATGGCCTACTCGCTGTCCATGGCCGTGGTCACCCCCGCGCTGCCGCAGATCCAGGAGGGCCTGAACACCACACCGGCGGGGGCGGCCTGGGCGCTCACCGCGATGACGCTGTCCGCGGCGGTCGCCACTCCCGTGGCCGGACGGCTGGGCGACCTCTACGGGCCGCGCCGCGTGCTCCTCGCCGTCCTGGTCGTCGCGACCGCGGGAACGGTGGTCGCGGCCCTGGCCGGGACCGTGCCGGTCATGCTGGCCGGACGCGTCCTCGGCGGAGTCGGCGGCGGTGTCTTCCCGCTCGCCTACACGATCATCCGGGACGTGATCCCGCCCGCCCGCACGGCCGCGGCCGTCGGCCTCATGTCGTCCATGCTGGGGCTGGGCGGCGCCGTGTCGTGGTGCCTGGCCGGGCCGATCATCGACTTCCTCGGCTGGCGGTGGCTCCTGTGGGTCCCCGTCATCGGCCTGGTGCCGGGGGTCGCCCTCGCCTGGTGGATCGTCCCGCGGCCGGCGCCCCGTCCGGCGGCCCGGGTCGACTGGTGGGGCGCCGTCCTGTTCGCGGCCTGGCTGGTGGCCGCGCTCACCGCCCTCACCGAAGGCATGGACTGGGGCTGGACGTCCCCCGGCGTCCTCGGCCTCCTGGCGCTGTCGGCCGCCATGGCCGGTGCGTGGGCTTGGGTGGAGAACCGCGTGCGCGAACCCCTGATCGATCTGCGCCTCATGCGGGTGCGCGGCGTCTGGACGGCCAACGCCGCCTCGCTCATGTCCGGCTACGCGCTCATGGCGGGCGGCCTGCTGTTCCCCCTGCTCGTCCAGCTCCCGGGCGACACCGGCTACGGTTTCGGCGGGACGGCCACCCAGGCGGCCCTGCTGCAACTCCCCGCCAGCGTCGGCATGACCGTCGCGGGCATGACGGCGGGCCTTCTCGACCGGCGCATCGGCTCCCGCATGGTCCTGTTCGGCGGTGCGCTGATGACCGCCCTCGGCTATGCGTTCGTGGCCGCCCAGCACGAGGCCATGTGGCACCTCTACGTGGGGGGCCTGGCGCGGGGCATCGGTCTGGGCTTCGCCTACGCCGCCGTGGCGAACCTGGTCGTCGCCGCCGTCCCCGCGGAGGAGACCGGCGTGGCCACCGGCATCAACACGCTCATCCGCACGGTCGGCGCATCCCTCGGAACGCAGGTCAGCGCCGTCGTCATCGTCGTCGTGCCCGGCGAGGGCGGCTTCACCACCGGCTTCGCCGTGAGCTCCGCGGTCATGGCCGCGGTCCTCCCGCTGGCCCTCCTCGTCCCGAGAGGAAGACGGCGTCCGGCCGGGGGCCTCTCACATGCCGAGGGGGAGTGCCGTGCCGCGGCCGTCCCGTGAATCTCCGTCCCCGGCGGGTCAAGACCGGGTCTTCGGGGTGAGTTCGCGGGGGGCCTGCAGATCGGGACGTTCTGCGTAGAGGAGGTCGCCGCCGTCGCCACGGATCGTCACGACTCCGTCCGTGACCGGCTCCCCTATGTCGCCCACCTGCGGCCCGGGCAGCAGCACGTCACCGAGCCGCTTACCGGTCCGGGCGTCCAGGATGAAAAGGTGGCCATTCCGATCCCTGCCTTCCCCTGTGGCCGCCATTCCGTAGACGCGCCCGCCGGCCACGGTGGCGCTCTGGGTGTAGAACACGAGCTCGTTCTTGGGGAGAAGGGTCCCCCAGAGCTTCTTGCCGGAGTCCGGATCCCGGCCGCAGATCCGTGACGTGCCCTTCGGAGCGTCGCAGTCGCTGATCAGCACGCCGCTTCCGAGGGCGATCGGATCGTCGTCCTTCCAGGTGTGGTGGACGAGCGTCCTGCCGTCCGCCGGGTCGAGAAGGGCGATCGACCGTCCGGCTCCGATGGCGACGCGGCCGCGGTCTTCCCAGATACCGCCGATGGGCTCCCAGTCGATCTCACCGCGCGGCTTCTTCTTCGTGTTCTCGGGGAAGAGGTCGGGGATCCGGGTCTCCCAGCGCGTGGCACCGGTCCGTCCGTCGAAACCGACCACGGACGTGTTGCGACCGTGCAAGAGGTCGGTGCAGTCGACGACGACGGTTCCCCTGACGACGAGACCGACGTCGTCCACGTCGCCGCCTCCCCTCTTCTCGGAGCACGAATCGGGCCACGGTTTCGTCCAGCGGGTCTTGCCGTCGGCGCGGCCCACCCCGGTCAGCCCGTCACGCCCGAGGAGCACCAGCGTCCCCGCGTCGGCGACGGGCAGCGCGGAATCGGCGCCGTTGTCAGGAGTGGGGCGCGACCAGTGGATCCGGCCGGTGCGCGCGTTGATGGCCGTGAGGTCCTTTCCGTGGACGAGCACATCGCCCGTCGAACGGTCCACTCCGATGGGCCACGCCGCCTTCGTGAAACGCCAGTACGTCCTTCCGGTGGCGATGTCGACGGCGCGGGTGTCCTCCCTGTCGCCAAAGTCGCGCCGGCCGAAGATCGCGAGCCCGCCGTGGACGAGGAACGGGCCGTAGCCGCTGCTGGTGGCGACGTGCCGGGCCGTGTGGACGGGCGGTTCCTCGGCCAGCGGCTTCGGGAACGCTCCGTCGGGACCCCGCATGCCGTCGTCCAGCATTCCCGGCAGGCTGACCGCGCCCCAGGTCGCCGCGGCGACGGCCGCCACCAGCGCGCTGATCAAGAGGGAACGCCGGGACGGCCGCCACGGTGCCGGCCGGTCGGGCTCGATCCGCATCGTCAGGACGGTCCTGCTGCGGGCGGGGGAGGGCGGGGTCTCCGGAGGGTCGCCGTCGGCGGTCATCGTGGTCCAGGGGCCGGGAGCAAGATCATTATCTTCATGATCGTAACCACGGTGCCGCCGCGCGCGCAGTCGATTCCGCGTTCGTCTTCTCAGCGCGCTCCGGCACGGACCGGGATCCGGAAAGGACCGGGGCCCGCCGCGTGGTGCGGCGGGCCCCGGCCCTGTGGTGAAGCAGGTGGTGCGGTGAAACAGGTGGTGCGGTGTGTCAGAACGACTCGACGGCGCGGCGCGCCTCCGGGTCGAGGACGCCCCAGCCGATCAGCTCCTCGGTCAGCTCGGTCGGGGACTTGTCATAGATGACCGCGAGTGAACGCAGGTCTTCCTGACGGATGGACAGGACCTTTCCGTTGTAGTCGCCCCGCTGGCTCTGGATCGTCGCGGCGTAGCGGGCGAGAGGACCGGCCTTGTCTTTCGGAAGCTGCTGCAACCGCTCTAGATCGATCACGAGCTTGGGTGTAGGCCCGAGCGGGCTCGGCGCGGCTCCGCCGGGCAGCAACTCGGAAACCGGCACGCCATAGAAATCGGCGAGCTCGGCCAGCTTCTGAACGGTGACGGCGCGGTCGCCCCGCTCGTACGAACCCACGACGACGGCCTTCCAGCGGCCGCGGGACTTCTCTTCCACCCCGTGCAGGGACAGGCCCTGCTGGGTGCGGATGGCGCGCAGGCGCGCGCCGAGAGCCTTTGCGTATTCAGACGGCATTATGCGGCCCCCAGGCTCACTTTCGTCGTCGTTGAAACCCCGGCTTGTCACCGGGGCGAGACAGATTCGCGAAGCCGGAGGGCCTCAAGAGTCTGTCTCCAGGGATGGTTACGGACAGTGACGGTAAAACGGGTACGGCCCCAGGTCAAGCTGATTGGAAAAAAGCGGTCGAATCCGCAGGACTCGATCCGGGCCGTCCGGATCCCCCGCGGCCCCGCGCGGGCGGGCTGCGGCGGGGTCGTCGCGGTGCCGGGCCGCCGCCCCGGGGGCCGCCGAATGTGACCGCTCTCACCTGCGAAGACGTGGAGCGGTCCGGGTGTGAGGCGGTCACGCCCGGCTGCTAACGTGTGTGCGACAAGACGTCCTTTAAGGCCCGTCCCGTGAGGCGGGAAAGGAGGTTTCGGTGGTGAATGCTGCCCCCGGACAGGAACGTCGCGTCGCTGACGGTGATCCTCGGCCCAAGGCCGTTCTGGAGGGTCCCGACATCAGGCGCGCGCTGACCCGCATCGCACACGAGATCCTTGAGCGGACCAAGGGCGGCCACGACGTCCTGCTGCTCGGCATCCAGACCCGCGGCGTGACGCTGGCCGAGCGGCTCGCCGGGGCGCTGCGCGAGGTCGAGGGCCGGCCGGTGCCCTGGGGCTCGCTCGACGTGACCATGTACCGGGACGACCTGCGGCTGCGGCCCGCCCGCGCCCTCGGCCGCACCGAACTGCCCGCCGAGGGCGTCGACGACAGGGTCGTCGTCCTCGTCGACGACGTGCTGTTCTCCGGGCGCACGGTGCGCGCGGCGCTGGACTCGCTGAACGATCTCGGCCGCCCCCGCGCCGTCCAGCTCGCCGTCCTGGTCGACCGCGGGCACCGGCAGCTGCCGATCCGCGCCGACTACGTGGGCAAGAACCTGCCCACGTCGATGCGCGAGACCGTGAAGGTCCTGCTGGACGAGAACGACGGGCGCGACGCGGTACTGCTCGGCCCTGCGGGAGGTGCCCGGTGAACCGCCATCTGATCTCCGCCGCCGACCTGAGCCGCGACGACGCGCTGCTCGTCCTCGACACGGCCGAGGAGCTCGCGCAGATCGCGGGCCGGTCCATCAAGAAGCTGCCGACGCTGCGCGGCCGGACGGTCGTGAACCTGTTCTTCGAGGACTCGACCCGCACCCGGATCTCGTTCGAGGCGGCCGCGAAGCGGCTGTCCGCGGACGTCATCAACTTCTCCGCCAAGGGCTCCAGCGTGTCCAAGGGCGAGAGCCTGAAGGACACGGCGCTCACGCTGGAGGCGATGGGCGCGGACGGCGTCGTCATCCGGCACGGTGCGTCCGGCGCGCCGCACCGGCTGGCCGGCTGGGTGCAGGGCAGCGTCGTCAACGCCGGCGACGGCACCCACGAGCACCCCACGCAGGCGCTCCTGGACGCGTTCACGATGCGCAAGCGGCTGGGCGACCTGGAGGGCCGCAGGGTCACGATCGTCGGGGACGTGCTGCACAGCCGTGTGGCACGATCCAACGTCCTGCTGCTGGACACGCTCGGCGCGGACGTCACCGTCGTCGCGCCGCCGACGCTCCTGCCCGTCGCGATCGACACCTGGCCGTGCTCGGTGTCCTACGACCTGGACGGCGTCATCCCCAAGAGCGACGTCATCATGATGCTGCGCGTCCAGCAGGAGCGGATGAACGCCGCCTACTTCCCGACCGTGCGCGAGTACAGCCGCCGGTACGGTCTGGACGCCGAGCGCATGGCCGAACTGCCCGAGCACGCCATCGTCATGCACCCCGGCCCGATGAACCGCGGCGTGGAGATCGCCGCCGAGGTCGCCGACTCCGTCCGTTCCACGATCGTCGAGCAGGTCGCCAACGGCGTCAGCGCCCGCATGGCGGTCCTCTACCTGCTGCTCGGGGGTTCCGAGCCCGCCATCGGCCAGGAGGTCTCCCAGTGACGACGTACATCATCAAGGGCGCCCGGATCCTGGGCGGCGAGCCCGCCGACATCCTCGTCCGGGACGGCGCCATCGCCGAGGTGGGCTCCGGCCTGGCCGAGGCCGGGGCGCAGACCGTCGACGCCGCCGGCCTCGTGGCCCTCCCCGGTCTGGTCGACCTGCACACCCACCTGCGCGAGCCGGGCCGGGAGGACGCCGAGACCGTCGAGTCCGGGACGAAGGCCGCGGCGATGGGCGGGTACACCGCCGTCCACGCGATGGCCAACACCGACCCCGTCGCCGACACGGCCGGCGTGGTCGAGCAGGTGTGGCGCCTCGGACGCGAGGCCGGCTACTGCGACGTCCAGCCGGTCGGGGCCGTCACGCGCGGCATCGCCGGCGAGCAGCTCGCGGAGCTGGGCGCGATGGCCGACTCCGCCGCCGAGGTGCGGGTCTTCTCCGACGACGGCCACTGCGTGTCGGACGCGGTCATCATGCGCCGGGCGCTGGAGTACGTGAAGGCGTTCGACGGCGTCGTCGCCCAGCACGCCCAGGAGCCGCGCCTCACCGAGGGCGCGCAGATGAACGAGGGCGAGATGTCCGCCGCGCTCGGCCTGGCCGGGTGGCCCGCCGTCGCCGAGGAGGCGATCATCGCCCGGGACGTGCTGCTCGCCCAGCACGTCGGCTCCCGGCTGCACGTGTGCCACGTGTCCACCGCCGGGTCGGTGGAGATCATCCGCTGGGCGAAGAGCAAGGGCTGCCCGGTGACCGCCGAGGTCACCCCCCACCACCTGCTGCTGAACGACGCCAAGGCCGGGACGTACGACCCGATCTTCAAGGTCAACCCGCCGCTGCGCACCGCCGACGACGTCACCGCGCTGCGGCACGCGCTCGCCGACGGGACGATCGACTGCGTCGCCACCGACCACGCCCCGCACCCGGTCGAGGCCAAGGAGACCGAGTGGGCGGTCGCCGCGATGGGCATGATCGGCCTGGAGACCGCGCTGCCGGTCGTCCAGGAGGCGATGGTCGAGACCGGACTGCTCGACTGGACCGGGGTCGCCGACCGCATGGCGTCCCGTCCCGCCCGCATCGGCCGCCTTTCCGGACAGGGCCGTCCGCTGGAGGCAGGTTCGCCCGCCAACATCACGCTGTACGACCCGTCGCCTCGCCGTTCGGTGGACCCGTCCGCGATGACGTCCAAGAGCCGCAACACCCCGTTCGCGGGGCTGGAGCTGCCCGGACGCGTCGTCGCTACGTTCCTGCGCGGCAAGCCGACCGTTCTGGAAGGGAAGCTCCAATGAACCCTGCTCTGCTCGTTCTGGAAGACGGCAGGGTGTTCCACGGGGCCGCGTACGGGGCCGAGGGGGAGACCTTCGGCGAGATGGTCTTCAACACCGGGATGACCGGCTACCAGGAGACCCTGACCGATCCCTCCTACGCGCGCCAGATCGTGGCGATGACGTCCCCTCACATCGGCAACACCGGTGTCAACGGCGAGGACCCTGAATCACGTCGTATCCAGGTGGCCGGCTACGTGGTGCGTGAGCCCGCCCGCGTCGCGTCCAACTGGCGCGCGACCGGTTCGCTGGGGTCCGCGCTGCGCGATCAGGGTGTCGTGGGCATCGCCGTCTCCGGCACCCGTGCGCTGACGCGGCACCTGCGCGACAAGGGCGCGATGCGCGCCGCCATCTTCAGCGGCACGGACGCCCTGGCGCTCGGTGAGGACGCGCTGATCGAGCGTGTGCGGCAGAGCTCCTCGATGGAAGGCGCGGACCTCGCACGGGACGTCTCGACCAAGGAGCGCTACGTCGTCCAGGCGAAGGGCGAGAAGCGCTTCACCGTCGCGGCCGTGGACCTCGGCATCAAGGCGATGACGCCGTACCGGATGTCCGAGCGGGGCTGCGAAGTGCACGTCCTGCCCGCGACCAGCACGGCCGAAGAGATCCTCGCTCTCGCACCCGACGGTGTGTTCTTCTCCAACGGCCCTGGGGACCCGGCGGCCGCCGGCTACGCGGTGGACGCGCTGAAGGGCGTTCTCGACACGGGCACGCCGTTCTTCGGCATCTGCTTCGGGAACCAGATCTTCGGCCGTGCGCTCGGCCTCGGGACGTACAAGCTCCGCTTCGGCCACCGGGGCATCAACCAGCCCGTCCAGGACCGGACGACCGGCAAGGTCGACGTGTCCGCCCACAACCACGGTTTCGCGGTGGACGCCCCCACGGACGGCCCCTTCGACACGCCCTACGGCCGCGCCGAGGTCAGCCACGTCAACCTGAACGACGGGTGCGTCGAAGGGCTGCGGCTCCTCGGCCGCCCGGCGTTCAGCGTCCAGTACCACCCGGAGGCCGCCGCGGGCCCGCACGACGCGTCCGGGCTCTTCGACCGTTTCTGCGAACTGATGGAGGCGTCGAGGTAATGCCGCGCCGCGAAGACCTGAACTCCGTCCTGGTCATCGGCTCCGGGCCGATCGTCATCGGCCAGGCGTGCGAGTTCGACTACTCCGGCACCCAGGCGTGCCGGGTGCTGAAGGCCGAGGGCCTGCGGGTGACGCTGGTCAACAGCAACCCGGCCACGATCATGACCGACCCCGAGTTCGCCGACGCGACCTACGTCGAGCCGATCACCCCCGAGGTCGTCGAGAAGATCATCGCCAAGGAGCGGCCGGACGCGCTGCTGCCCACCCTGGGCGGCCAGACGGCCCTGAACACGGCCATCGCGCTCTACGAGGGCGGGGTCCTCGCCAAGTACGGGGTCGAGCTCATCGGCGCCGACGTGGACGCGATCCAGGCCGGGGAGAACCGGGAGCGGTTCAAGGACGTCGTCGCCAAGGTCGCGCGCGAGCAGGGCCTGAACGCCGAGTCCGCCCGGTCGCTCATCTGCCACACGATGGACGAGTGCCTGGCCGCGGCCGGCGGGCTGGGCTACCCCGTCGTCGTCCGGCCGTCCTTCACGATGGGCGGCGCCGGCTCCGGCTTCGCCCACGACGAGGACGACCTGCGCCGCATCGCGGGCGCGGGCCTCGACGCGTCCCCGACCAGCGAGGTGCTCCTGGAGGAGTCGATCCTCGGCTGGAAGGAGTACGAGCTGGAGGTCATGCGCGACCGGCACGACAACGTCGTGATCGTGTGCTCGATCGAGAACCTCGACCCGATGGGCGTGCACACCGGGGACTCGATCACGGTCGCGCCCGCGCTGACGCTGACCGACCGCGAGTACCAGAACATGCGGGACGTGGCGATCGCGGTGATCCGCGAGGTCGGGGTCGACACCGGCGGCTGCAACATCCAGTTCGCCGTGCACCCCGGCACCGGCCGGATGATCGTGATCGAGATGAACCCGCGGGTGTCGCGGTCGTCGGCGCTCGCGTCCAAGGCCACCGGCTTCCCGATCGCCAAGATCGCGGCGAAGCTGGCGATCGGGTACACACTCGACGAGATCCCCAACGACATCACCAGCGTGACGCCCGCCTCGTTCGAGCCCACGCTCGACTACGTCGTGGTGAAGGTGCCGCGCTTCGCGTTCGAGAAGTTCCCCGGCGCGGACGGCACGCTCACCACGCACATGAAGTCCGTGGGCGAGGCCATGGCCATCGGACGCTGCTTCACCGAGGCCCTGCAGAAGGCGCTGCGGTCGCTCGAACAGAAGGGCTCGTCGTTCAGCTGGGCCGGCGAAGCCGACGCCGCCGAACTGGTCGAGTCGGCCAAGCGCCCGCATGACGGACGGCTCAGGGACGTCCAGCGCGCGCTCTGGGCCGGGGCCGGCATCGAGGAGCTGTACAAGGCGACCGGCATCGATCCCTGGTTCCTCGACCAGATCTCCGCCGTCAACGAGGTCGCCGAGGAGATCCGCACCGCCGACGACGCGCTCACCAAGGACAAACTGCTGCGCGCCAAGCGGCACGGGTTCTCCGACGCGCAGATCGGCGAGCTGCGAGGTCTCTCGGAGGAGGTCGTCAGGGAACTGCGGCACGCGCTCGGGATCCGTCCCGTCTACCTGACCGTGGACACCTGCGCCGCCGAGTTCGAGGCGCAGACCCCGTACCTCTACTCGGCCTACGACGAGGAGACCGAGGTACCGCCGGGCGCCAAGCCCAAGGTGCTGATCCTCGGCAGCGGTCCCAACCGCATCGGCCAGGGCGTCGAGTTCGACTACTCGTGCGTCCACGCGTCGTTCACGCTGGCCGAGGCGGGCTACGAGACCGTGATGGTCAACTGCAACCCCGAGACGGTCTCCACCGACTACGACACCTCCGACCGGCTGTACTTCGAGCCGCTGACGCTGGAGGACGTCCTGGAGGTCGTCTACGCGGAACAGCAGTCCGGCGAGGTCGCGGGGGTCATCGTCCAGCTCGGCGGCCAGACGCCCCTGGGGCTCGCCCAGAAGCTCAAGGACGCGGGGGTGCCGATCGTGGGCACGTCCCCGGAGAGCATCCACCTCGCCGAGGAGCGCGGCGCGTTCGGGCGGGTCCTGCACAGGGCGGGTCTTCTCGCGCCCAAGCACGGCACCGCCACGTCCTACCAGGAGGCCCGCGAGATCGCCGACGAGATCGGTTACCCGGTTCTCGTCCGTCCCTCCTACGTTCTCGGCGGGCGCGGCATGGAGATCGTGTACGACGACGCGACGCTGGAGTCGTACATGGCCCGTGCCACCGAGGCGAGCCCTGAACACCCCGTCCTCGTCGACCGCTTCTTGGACGAGGCCATCGAGATCGACGTCGATGCCCTCTACGACGGCGAGGAGCTGTACCTCGGCGGCGTGATGGAGCACATCGAGGAGGCCGGGATCCACTCCGGCGACTCGGCGTGCGCCCTGCCGCCCATCACCCTGGGGCACGACGACATCCGCCGCATCCGGGAGTCGACGGAGGCGCTCGCCAAGGGCGTCGGGGTGCGCGGGCTGATGAACGTCCAGTACGCGCTGTCCGCGGGCGTCCTGTACGTGCTGGAGGCCAACCCGCGCGCGTCCCGGACGGTGCCGTTCGTCTCCAAGGCGACCGCCGTGCCGCTGGCCAAGGCGGCGGCGCGCGTGATGATGGGCGCCACCATCGCCGGGCTGCGCGCCGAGGGCCTGCTGCCGGAGACGGGCGACGGCGGAAGCCTGCCCCTGGACGCGCCGATCGCCGTGAAGGAGGCCGTCCTGCCCTTCGACCGGTTCCGCAACGAGCTCGGCCAGGGCGTCGACACCGTCCTCGGCCCGGAGATGCGCTCGACCGGCGAGGTCATGGGGATCGACGAGGTGTTCGGCACCGCGTTCGCCAAGTCGCAGCAGGCCGCCTACGGCTCGCTGCCGACCAAGGGACGCGCGTTCGTGTCCGTCGCCAACCGGGACAAACGACACATGGTGTTCCCGGTGAAACGCCTCGCTGACCTGGGCTTTGAGATTCTTGCCACGGAAGGGACCGCGGAGGTCCTGCGCCGCAACGGCGTGCGTGCCAAGATCGTGCGCAAGCACAGCGCGGGTCCGGGCCCGTCCGGCGAGCCCACGATCGTGCGGCGCGTCCTGGACGGCGAGGTCGACCTCATCGTCAACACTCCCTTCGGCAGCCCCGGCCAGTCCGGGCCGCGGCTCGACGGTTACGAGATCCGTACCGCGGCCGTGCTGCGGGGCGTACCGTGCGTGACGACCGTGCAGGGCCTCGCGGCGGCCGTGCAGGGCATCGAGGCCGTCACCGGCGGCCAGGTCGGCGTCCGCTCCCTCCAGGAGCACGCCGAGCGGCTCAGCGGCGCCCACGGGCGCGCGAGCGGCCCGGCGGCGGACGGCGGCGCCGTGACGCCCGGGTGACAGAGCCCGGGCGGGCCGGGCGGGCTCCGCGCCGCCCGGCCCGCCCGGCGCACGCGACGAGGAGAGGGAGACGGGTGTCCGACACACCGGTGCAGACGTCGGCGACGGTTCTGACGGTCCGCCAGGTGCAGGACTACCACGCGATGACGCTGGTGGCCCCGGCCATCGCCGAGCGGTTCAGGCCCGGCCAGTTCGTGGCGCTCGCCGTCGGCGGCGAGCACACGTCCCGCCTGGTCCGCCGCTGCTTCGGGGTGCACGAGGTCAAGTCCGACTACGGCGGCACCGTCGAGCTGGTGTTCGCCGACACCGAGCCCGGCACGGGCTGGCTCGCCGGCCGCCGCTCCCGCGACCAGATCGACCTCGTCGGGCCGCTCGGCCGACCGTTCCGGCTGCCCCGCGACCCGGTGACGTGCGTGCTCGCCGGCGGCGGCCCGGGCGGCGCCGCCGTGTTCGCGCTCGCCGACTCGCTGCTGCGCCGCGGCTGCCAGGTGCACTTCGTGCTCGCCGGGACGTCCGCCCGGCAGGTGTTCGGCTCCCGCATGGCCCAGCGCATCGGCGACAGCTCGGCCGTCGTCACCGAGGACGGGTCGATGGGGGAGAAGGGCACCGTCCGCGACGTCCTGCCCCGCGTCATCGAGGAGACGGGCGCCGACGTCGTCTACGGCTGCGGCCCCACGAGCCTGCTCCGCTCGGTCACCCAGATCGCCGGCGACTTCGGGCTGCCCTCCCAGGTGTCGGTCGAGGAGTTCCTGCAGCGGACCGGCGCGTGCGGCATCGGCGTGTGCATGACGTGCATGCTGCCCGTCCATGGCGAGGACGGCGTGACCCGCATGATCCGCGCCTGCGCGGACGGCCCCGTCCTGCGCGGCGACCGGGTCCGCTGGGGCGACCTCGGAACCATCCCGTTCGACGCCCTCGGCGCGCCGCGCGTCCTGAGCGTCTCCGAAGGGGGCCCGCAGTGAGCGACCGGGTCAGGACCGCACTCGGTCCCCTGGAGCTGCCCAATCCCGTCCTCACGGCCTCTGGGTGCGGTGGCACGGGACGAGAGCTCGCCCAGTTCTTCGACCTCACCCGCCTCGGCGCGTTCGTCACCACGTCCGTCATGGCCCAAGCGCGCGCGGGACGGCCCACACCACGCGTGACCGAGACCCCCAGCGGCCTCCTCACCGCCATGGGCCTCCCCGGGCCCGGCGTGGAGACCTTCCTCGAACGCGACCTGCCCTGGCTCATCGAGCAGGACGTCCGCACGATCGTGTCCGTCGCCGGCAACAGCGTCGAGGAGTACGGCGACCTGGCGCGGCGTCTCCGGCACGTCCCCGGCATCGCCGGCATCGAGGTCAACATCGCCTGCCCGAACGTCGAGGACCGCGGCCGCATGTTCGCCTGGCATCCGGCGGCCGCCGCGTCCGTCGTCCGCGCGGTCCGCGACCACGCCCGGCCCGGCGTTCCCGTCTTCGCCAAGCTCGCGCCCGACGTGACCGACATCGCCACGATCGCGCTCGCCTGCGTCGACGCGGGCGCCGACGGCCTCACCCTGATCAACACCATGGAGGCCATGGCGATCGACCCCGGGACGCTGCGTCCCGCCCTCACCGGAGTGTCCGGCGGCCTGTCCGGGCCCGCCATCCGGCCGATCGCGGTGCGCTGCGTCTACCAGGTGCACGCCGCCCTGCCCACCACGCCCATCATCGGCGTCGGCGGCATCGCCACCGGCCTGGACGCCCTGGAGTTCATCCTCGCCGGGGCGTCCGCCGTCGCCGTCGGCACCGCCGTCTTCCACGACCCCACGGCCGGGCCGCGCGTCCTGCGCGAGCTGGAGGAGGCCCTCGCGGCCCGCCGCATCGGCCGGCTCGCCGACGCCGTGGGCCTCGCGCACAAGCCCGCCGGGTACGTCCCGCCCCAGGTGCGCCCGCAAGAGCCCGAGAAGGAGAAGCTGTGACCGCCGCCCCCATCGCCGTCGCGCTGGACGCGCCCGACCTGGAGACGGCCGCGCGCTGGGCCACCCTGGTCACGCCGCACGTCTCCACCGTCAAGGTGGGCCTGGAGCTGTACCTGCGGTACGGACCGGACGTCGTCGCCAGCGTCCGGGGCGCCAGCCGCGTCCAGGTCTTCCTGGACCTCAAGCTGCACGACATCCCCGCCACGGTGCGCGGCGCCGCACGGGCCGTGGCGCGCCTGAAGCCGTCCTACCTGACCGTGCACGCCGCCGGCGGCCCCGCGATGATCCGCGCGGCGGTCGAGGCCGTCCCGGCCACCAAGATCGCCGCTGTGACGGTCCTGACGTCGCTCGGCGAGGCCGATCTCACCGCTCTCGGCCTCGCGGGGCCCGCCCTGGACGCCGTCCGCCGGCTGGCCGTCCTCGCCGTCGACGCGGGCGCTCAGGCGCTGGTGTGCTCCCCGCAGGAGGCCGCCGCCGTCCGCGCCGAGGTCGGACCGGACATCACGCTCATCACGCCCGGGGTCCGCCCCGCGGGCTCGGGCAACCAGGACCAGGCCCGCGTCGCCACCCCCGAGGACGCCTTGGCGGCGGGCGCCGACCTGCTGGTCATCGGCCGCCCCATCACCGGCGCCCCCGACCCGGGCGCCGCCGCGGCGGCCATCGCGGCCGCCCTCCGCCGCACTTCCGCGGGCACCGCCTGACCGCTCGCCGGGCCGTCCGCCGGACGGCCATTGGGACGTGCCCGCACAGATCTGCTTTCTGCGAAACTTTTCGAGCCGTGGGTGTTCTCGGGCGCGCGGGATCGCGCTTTGTGGTTTTAGTCGCATGCGAATGCGGGGACCCGGGTCCGTCGCATTCGATACGTGCCGGACGGCGAACTCGTTCACGCGGAGTGGCGATTCCGGGCCGGCCCCGGTCTCCGGCGGCACGGCCGGCGGTTCCGCGTCCATGACGGTGCCCTGGCGGCGGGCGGCCGGGGAGCTGGTGCGGTGGGGGGGTCCTCCGGGCGATGCGGGTGATCTTGGCGGTGTGTTGTCGAGGATGGCAGTAACGGTGCCGGGGCGACGTGCTGAACGGCGCGGCGTGACGAGAGTCACTCGGTCGGGATCATTTGTGGGAGACCTCACACGGGGTCTCCGGCGGAGGGCGCCGGAGCGGTTCCGGCGTCGCGGCGGGACCGCCGCGCGGGGGTGCGAACCGCCGCGGCGAACCGGCATGGAGTGCCGCATATGGGGTCGGAAAGGGGGGATTTTCACGATCATGCGAAAGTCCCAGCAAGGCAGGGGGATGCGCCGTCGGCGGGCCCGACTTTGTGTACACTCTGTATTCAGGACACTCCGAGGAGTGATAATCGTGAATTTATGGCGGGCTAAACGGCACTTCACGTTGCCTTATGGGCGGTGAACTCGCTAGTTTCCCAACCCGTCCGACTCCGTCGAGTGGAAACCTGAGGTGACCCGGCGTGGCTCTTCCGCCCCTAACCCCCGAACAGCGCGCCGCAGCCCTGGAGAAGGCTGCCAAGGCTCGCAAGGAGCGGGCCGAGGTTAAGAACCGGCTCAAGCACGGGGGAACCTCGCTCGCCGAGGTTCTCAAAGAGGGTCAGTCCGACGACGTCATCGGAAAGATGAAGGTGTCGGCCCTCCTGGAATCCCTGCCCGGTGTGGGCAAGGTCCGCGCAAAGCAGATCATGGAGCGCCTGGGCATCGCCGAGTCCCGCCGTGTGCGGGGCCTCGGCGCGAACCAGCGCGCATCCCTGGAGCGTGAGTTCGGCGGAAGTGCGAACCGCTGACGCGCGACTCTCGGGCGGGCGCGGCGGCCAGGCCGCCGCGGCCGGCTCGGGGCGACCCGGGCCCGGCACCATCCCGTCCGGCTCCGGCGCACCCATCGCTGCGCCGGAGGGCTCCAGAACGCCTGACCCGCTCGCGCGGCGGCTGACGGTCCTGTCCGGGCCGTCGGGCGTCGGCAAGAGCACGGTCGTCGCCGAGATCCGGCGCTCACACCCCCGGGTGTGGCTGTCGGTCTCGGTGACCACCCGGGCCCCCCGCCCGGGTGAGACCGATGGCGTGCAGTACTTCTTCGTCGACGACGCCGGTTTCGACCGGCTCGTCGCCGAAGGGGAACTCCTCGAATGGGCCGAGTTCGCGGGCAACCGCTACGGCACCCCGCGCCGGCCCGTCGAGGAGCGCCTCGCCGGGGGAGAGCCGGTGCTGCTGGAGATCGACCTCCAGGGCGCCCGGCAGGTCCGGCGGTCCATGGCCGAGGCGCAGCTCGTCTTCCTCGCTCCCCCGAGCTGGGAGGAACTCGTCCGCCGCCTCACCGGCCGCGGCACCGAGCCCCCCGAGGTCATCGAGCGCCGGCTCGAAGCGGCCCGCGTCGAACTCGCCGCCGAGAAGGAGTTCGACGTCACACTCGTCAACACGTCCGTCCAGGACGTCTGCGATGAGCTGCTAACCTTGATGGCTGTGCAATAAGCGACCTACCAGTGGAAGGCCACCGAGTGGCAGCCAGCAATGAGGGCATCACCAACCCGTCGATCGACGAGCTCCTCGAAGTCGTCGACACCAAGTACGGCCTCGTGAGCATCGCGGCCAAGCGCGCCCGGCAGATCAACGCCTACTACGCCCAGCTGGGCGAGGGCCTGCTGGAGTACGTCGGCCCGCTCGTCGAGACGCAGGTGCAGGAGAAGCCCCTGTCGATCGCGCTCCGCGAGACGCGCGAGGGCCTCCTGAACGCCGAGCCCATCGAGGGCTGAGAACCGGCCGGCCGGCGCACCCCGCCGGCCCGCGGCCGCCTTCGCCTATGCCCGCAATGTTCTCTGGGGGACGCCCCCACCCCGAGGCGGCCGACGCTGCTCGTCGGCCTGCGGCCGCCTTCGCCCATGCCCGCAGTGTTCTCTGGGGACACCCCAGACCCCCGGGGCGCGCCCGTCCGGCGCGTGATGGGATCGTGGCCTCATGACATCGCCCAAGCCGCGCGTCGTACTCGGCGTGAGCGCCGGGATCGCCGCGTACAAGGCGTGCGAGCTGCTGCGGCGGCTCACCGAGTCGGGTCACGACGTCACCGTCGTCCCGACCGCGGACGCGCTGCGCTTCGTCGGCGAGCCGACCTGGGCCGCCCTGTCGGGCAGACCGGTCTCGGCGCAGGTGTGGGACGGCGTCGCCGACGTGCCGCACGTCCGGCTCGGGCAGAACGCCGACCTCGTGTTCGTCGCGCCCGCCACGGCCGACCTGCTCGCCAAGGCGGCGCACGGCCTCGCCGACGACCTGCTCACCAACACCCTGCTCACCGCGCGGTGCCCGGTCGTGTTCGCGCCCGCGATGCACACCGAGATGTGGCAGCACCCGGCGACGCAGGCGAACGTCGCGACGCTGCGGGACCGCGGCGCGATCGTCGTCGAGCCCGCGTCCGGGCGCCTCACCGGCAAGGACACCGGGCCCGGGCGGCTGCCCGATCCGGCCGAGCTGTTCGAGGTGGCCCGGCACGTCCTCGCCCGCGGCGGCGCCCGCGACCTCGCAGGACGGCACGTGGTCGTCTCCGCCGGCGGCACCCGGGAGGCCATCGACCCCGTCCGGTTCATCGGGAACCGCTCGTCCGGCCTGCAGGGCTACGCCCTCGCCCGGACGGCCGTGACCCGCGGCGCCCGTGTGACGCTCGTCTCCGCGAACGTCGCGCTGCCCGACCCGGCCGGGGCGGAGATCGTCGCCGTCGGGTCGGCCGAGGAGATGCACAAGGCCGTCGTGTCGGCGGCCGCCTCCGCCGACGCGGTCGTCATGGCCGCGGCCGTCGCCGACTTCCGGCCGGCCGGCTACCGCGACTCGAAGATCAAGAAGACCGAGGGGGCGGAGCCGGAGCCGATCCGGCTCGTCAAGAACCCCGACATCCTGGCCGAACTGGGCGGGAACCGCCCGGCCGGGCAGGTGATCGTCGGTTTCGCGGCCGAGACCGACGACGTGCTCGCCAACGGCCGGGCCAAGCTCGCCCGCAAGGGCAGCGACCTCCTCGTCGTCAACCAGGTGGGCGAGGACCTCGTCTTCGGCCGCCCCGACAACGCCGCGGTGATCCTCGGCGCGGACGGCTCGCACACCGAGGTGCCGCGCGGCGCCAAGGAGGCGCTCGCCGAGATCGTGTGGGATCTGGTCGCGGCGCGCCTGCGACCCCCTTCCCCGGACTGACCATGGCGTCGTCCGGAAATGATCCCGCTAGACTTCTGGCCCTAACATCCGTGGGGAACCCAGGCGAGGGGCGGCGTCCCTTGCCGAACTCGACCAAGAATCCGTCCTGCGACGTCAGTCAGCAGCCGCTGCAAGGAGTTCACGTACGTGTCTCGCCGCCTGTTCACCTCCGAGTCCGTGACCGAAGGACACCCGGACAAGATCGCGGACCAGATCAGCGACGCGATCCTCGACTCGATGCTCAAGGACGACCCGAAGAGCCGGGTCGCCGTCGAGACGATGATCACGACGGGTCAGGTGCATGTGGCCGGTGAGGTCACCACCGAGACCTATGTGGACATCCCGGGCGTGATCCGGGAGAAGATCCTGGAGATCGGCTACGACTCGTCCAAGAAGGGCTTCGACGGCCACTCCTGCGGCGTGTCGGTGTCCATCGGCGCGCAGTCGCCCGACATCGCGCAGGGCGTCGACGACGCCTACGAGACCCGCGAGGGCGAGGGCGTCGACGACCTGGACCGGCAGGGCGCCGGCGACCAGGGCCTGATGTTCGGCTACGCCACCAACGAGACGCCCGAGCTGATGCCGCTGCCGATCACGCTGGCGCACCGGCTCGCGCAGCGGCTGTCGGCCGTCCGCAAGAGCGGCGACGTCCCCTACCTGCGGCCGGACGGCAAGACCCAGGTCACCATCGAGTACGACGGCGTCCGCGGCGTCCGCCTCGACACCGTCGTCGTGTCCAGCCAGCACGCTCCCGACATCGACCTCAAGGAGCTGCTGGCCCCGGACGTGAAGGAGCACGTGGTCGACCCCGTGCTCGCCCAGTTCGACCTCGACATCGACGGCTACCGGCTGCTGGTCAACCCCACCGGCCGCTTCGAGATCGGCGGCCCGATGGGCGACGCCGGCCTCACCGGCCGCAAGATCATCGTCGACACCTACGGCGGCATGGCCCGGCACGGCGGCGGCGCGTTCTCCGGCAAGGACCCGTCCAAGGTCGACCGGTCCGCCGCCTACGCGATGCGCTGGGTCGCCAAGAACATCGTCGCCGCGCAGCTCGCCGACCGCGCCGAGGTCCAGGTGGCCTACGCGATCGGCAAGGCGCACCCGGTCGGCGTGTTCGTGGAGACGTTCGGCACCGAGAAGGTCGCCCCCGAGAAGATCGAGAAGGCGATCGACGACGTCTTCGACCTGCGTCCGGCCGCGATCGTCCGCGACCTGGACCTGCTTCGCCCGATCTACCAGAAGACCGCCGCGTACGGGCACTTCGGCCGCGAGGAGCCCGACTTCTCGTGGGAGTCGACGGACCGCGCCAAGGACCTGGCCTCCGCCGCCGGTCTGTGACCCGTCCTCGCTGAGAAGGGCCCCGGGGAACGTTCCCCGGGGCCCTTCTCGTCGTGCGGCGCGTCAGGAACCGCAGTGGTTGCCGCGGTGCAGCCCGTAGCGGGCGGCGATGGTGTAGCGGCCGGGGGTGCGGGCCTCCAGCCGGACGAAGTCGCCCGCCCGCGCCAGGCAGGCGTCTCCCTCTGGGGGGGCGACCCCCCAGACCCCCCGAGAAGAGCTTTTGACGCCCGTCGCGCTGAGCCACGGCGACCACGAGACCCGTACGAGCACCGACCCCTTGGACGGCACGTCGACGACGAGCTCGCCGGCGTTGAGCTTGTGGACGAAGGCGGGCGGGGCGACCAGCGGCGTGGGCTGCGCCACGCGGTACAGGCGCCAGTGCTCGTCCCGCCAGATCTCCGTGAGGTAGGGCTGGCCGCCCTTCACGATGGCGGCCTCGTCCTGCGCCGACCAGTCGACCTCCTGCGCGGGCAGGACGACGTACTGGACGGCCCACTCGTGCAGCCAGTCCCGGTAGGAGCCCGGCGTCAGCGCGCCCTTCTCGTAGAACAGCTCGTGGCGTTCCGCGTCGACCTGGCGGTTCCAGCCGCGCGCCAGGACGAACTTCCGGCTGAGACCGGCCGCCTCCCAGTGCGAGCGCAGCGGCACGACCTCGATGCGCGAGTCGCGCGCGCCCAGGGCGTCGAGCTCGGAGACGAGGCCGCGGGCGTGATCGGCGGCGGCCCCGGCGGGCTCGGTGTGGATCAGGTCGTCGACCGGCTTCACCACCTGCCAGGACGCCGTGACGATGAACGCCAGCGAGAGCACGGCGATCCGGAGGCGGCCGTGGGCGCGCGCGACGGCCGACAGCAGGAACATCCCGCCGAACAGCAGGGCGAGGCGTTCGACGTTGCTGCCGACGGGGGAGGGGATCAGCCACGTCAGCACGATCCCGGCAAGGTAGACGCCGGCGCCGACGCGGACGAACGTCCAGGATTTCGGCGCGCACACCAGGATCGCGGCGACGCTCGTGACGGCGGGCAGCACGATCGCGGTGAGCGAGATCGGCTGGACGCCGCTGAACGGGAACAGCAGGCTCGTCGTCCCCACGACGAGCGGCATGCCGACGGCGACGCAGACGCCGGCGCGGCGGCGGCCGGTCAGGAACAGCGCGGCGGCGAGTACCAGGAGGAACAGGCCCGCGACCGGGCTCGCGAGCGAGGCCAGCACGCTGAGGCCGGCCATTCCCGCCGCGCGCAGGGCGGGGGTGCCGCGCGGCGTGAACGCGACGATCGTCGCCAGGAGCGCGAACATCAGCCCCAGGCCGAACGTGACGCGGCCCGAGGCGGAGTTGCACGACAGCGCGAACGCGGCCCAGAGGGACGCGGGCAACGCGACGGGGGCCCTGAACCGCTTGAGCAGGTACGCGGTCAGCGTGGCCGAGAACGTGCCGGTCACCACCGCGACCGTGCGGATGCCGAACAGCGCCATCAGGTACGGGGACATGAGGCTGTAGGAGGCGGGGTGCATCCCGCCGTACCAGGCGAAGCTGTACGCCGCGTCCGGGTGCTTCCAGGCGAAGTCGGTCCACGCGGCCTGGGCCGCGAGGTCGCCTCCCTCGGTCGCGAGCAGGAGCGCCCACGCCAGATGGAGGACGCCCGCGGCGAGCGTGGCGGCCACCACCGGGTGGCGTGCCCACTTCCTCCAATTGGAGGCGGACGAAGGGCTCGTGGAACGGCGAGACGCCCCGTACCGGGTCTGGGCGTCCGTCCGCTCTTGGGTATGCGCAGTGGTCACATCGCCTGCATGGGCTCGTCGGACGGCGGGGGCGCGGAAGGGCATCGCGCGAGGGACGAGCGGATGCGCACCCCCGTTCAATCGGACCAACCCTAGCGTGCGAGGTCGGCTGTCGGATTGATCTGGTAGGACGGGGACGTGACGAAGGACGGCGGGGGAACGGACCTGATTCCGGGGCTGGACGACCTCCCGCGGGCGTCCGCGGACAAGCCGAAGAAGACCGGAAAGCCCGCCAAGTCCGGGAAAAAGGGGGCGCGTCGTCCAGCCGGGGAGCGGCCGGTCGCGCGGATCGCGGTCGACATGTCGCTTCCGCACCTGGATCGTCCGTTCGACTACCTGGTGCCCGCGGAGATGGACGCCAAGGCCGTCCCCGGCTGCCGGGTCCGGGTGCGCTTCGCGGGCCAGCTCGTCGACGGCTTCCTGCTGGAGCGGGTCGCCGAGAGCGGCCACGACGGCAAGCTGCTGTTCCTGGAGCGGGTCACCTCGTCCGAGCCCGTCCTCACTCCGGAGATCGCCGCGCTGGTGCGGGAGGTGGCCGACCGGTACGCGGGCACGTTCGCGGACGTGCTGCGGCTGGCCGTCCCGCCCCGGCACGCGCGCGTGGAGGCCGAGCCTGCGGCGGACACCGCACCCGCCGAGATCGAGGCGGCCGATGCGGGCGCGTGGCGTGACTATCCGGCGGGCGAGTCGTTCCTGAGCGCGCTGGCCGGAGGGCGGGCGCCGCGGGCGGTCTGGACGTCCCTGCCAGGCCCCGGCTGGGCGGCGGCCATGGCGCGGGCCGTCGCCGTCACGTTGAAGAACGGGCGCGGGGCACTCGTCGTGGTGGCCGATGGACGTGACGTGGCCCGGGTCGACGCGGCGCTCAAGGCGGAACTGGGGGAGGGGTCGCATGTCGCCCTGACGGCGGAGCTGGGCCCTGCCGAGCGCTACCGCAGATGGCTGGCCGTGCTGCGCGGGACGGCGCGGGCGGTCGTCGGCACCCGGGCGGCCATGTTCGCGCCCGTCACCGACCTCGGGTTGGTCGTGCTCTGGGACGACGGGGACGACGTCCATGCCGAGCCCCACGCGCCGTACCCGCATCCCCGTGACGTGCTCGCCCTGCGTGCGCACAGGGCGGGAGCCGGGGCGCTGATCGGCGGCTTCACCCGGACCACCGACGCCACGCAGCTGGTCGAGGCCGGCTGGGCCCACACGCTCGCCGCCGACAGGGACCACGTCCGGGCGGCGATGCCGCGTGTCCGGTACGTGGGAGAGGACGCGCAACTCGCCCGCGACGCCGCCGCCCGCACGGCACGCCTGCCGAACGTGGCGTTCGAGGCGGCCAGGCAGGCGCTGGAGGACGGCCCGGTGCTCGTGCAGGTCCCCAGGCGCGGATACGTGCCGGGCATCGCGTGCGGGCGATGCCGTACACCGGCGCGCTGCCGGGCGTGCCAGGGGCCGCTTGCGCTGGCCTCGTCGCACGCCGCCCCGTACTGCCGCTGGTGCGGGCACATCGCGGGTGACTGGCATTGCCCCGAATGCGGCTTCTTCCAGGTGCGTGCGGTCGTCGTGGGGGCCAAGCGCACGGCGGAGGAACTGGGCAGGGCCTTCCCCGGTGTGCCGGTGCGCACCTCAGGGCGCGACGCCGTTCTCGAACGGACCGGCCCGGAACGGGCGCTCGTCGTGTCCACACCGGGGGCGGAGCCGCCCGCGGAAGAGGGGTACACGGCCGCGCTGCTCCTCGACGGGTGGGTGCTGCTCGGACGGCCGGACCTGCGCGCTGGGGAGGAGACGCTGCGGCGCTGGATGAACGCGGCGTCGCTCGTCCGCCCGCAGGGGCCGGTGATCGTGGCGGCCGAAGGGACGCTGCCGGCCGTCCAGGCGCTCGTCCGCTGGGATCCGGTCACCTACGCGGAGCGGGAGCTGGCCGAGCGCAAGGAGGTGGGTTTCCCGCCCGCGGTGCGGATGGCGTCGCTGACCGCGTCTCCCGCCGCGATACGGGAGCTTCTGGCCGACGCCCGGCTGCCCGACGGAGCGGAGATCCTCGGGCCCGTGCCCGTCCCGCAGACCGGCACCGAAGCTCAGGAGAAGGAACGCGCGCTGATACGAGTGCCCAGGGCGGCGGGACACGCCCTGGCGCGCGCGCTGAAGGAGGCCCAGGGGGTGCGAAGTGCGCGCAAGGCCACCGAGACCGTACGAGTCCAGATCGACCCCCTGGAGCTGATCTGACCAATAGGGTTCTCGGGTGGCCGACAACTGGGTGGAGACCACCGCGGGCGACCTGCGGCGGTGGGCGGACGAACGCGGCGAGACACTGGACGAGCAGGGTGTCCGGATCCTGCTCGACCTCGCGCATGAGGAGATGGACCTCACGGGCCCGGAGGCGCTGACGCCGCAAGGTGTCCGCGAGCTGCTGCTGGAGGTCTTCCCCGAGTCCGTGGTCGCCGGGCGCGACGACGTCCCCACCATCCTGGAGGCCTTCCGCCGGATCGTCGCCTACGTGCGTGACACGGGCGCCGTCGGCGAGGCGGACGCCGGGGCCCTGGAGGCGGAGATCGACCGGACGGCGCCCGAGTTCGCCGAGGTCGTCGCCGCACTCGACGGCGAGGAGCGGCAGGCGGCCGCCGAGGTCATCGCCGGGCTGATGCAGGCCGACGGCGTCTCCCTGGACGACCAGGACGCCGTCGACGCCTGGGTGCGCGACTTCGAGGCGCGGCCCGAGGAGGAGCGCTACGCGCGCACCGAGGAGTACCTGCGCCAGGCCGCGGAGCTGGTCGTCCCGCCCGTCCGGCTGGCTCCCGTCCCCGAACTGGCGGAGGCGGCTCGCGGCTCCCGGCTGACCGTCGCGGTGCTGGCCCTGGCCGGCTGGACGGGCGAGCGGCCACTCGCCGAGCACGACACGCTGACCGATGACGACGCCGAGGCCGCCCGTGCCGCGCTCGGCCTGGAGGCTCCGCGGCGCCATGGGCAGATGGAGGACGAGGGTGAGCTGGAACGGCTGTGGTGGGCCGCCGTAGAGGCGAACGTCATCACGGCCGAGCACGGCAAAGCGTCCTCAGGTCCTGCTCTGCCAGGACTCAAGTCCGATGACGACGCCGCGCTGCTCGCCGCCTGGCTTCCGTTGTTCGAGGCGATGGTCGTGCCCGGGCACGACTATGCGGACGGCTTGGACGCGGTGGAACTCGTCCAGAACGAGATGACCGGCGTCCTCATCCACCTCTACGAGCAGGAGGACCCGACCGAGCCGGAGGCTTTGGCGGAGGCGCTGCTGGGTCATGTTGAGGAGGCGTACGAGCTCACCGACGCCGACACCATGTCCGCCCTTGTACCGGACGCGTTGTCCCTGGAGCTGGCGACCCTGGAAGGCTGGGGCATCGTCGAGTCGTCCGGCACGGGACGTGCGCTGACACCGCTCGGCGTGTGGGCGGTCAGGGAACTGCTCCTCGCGGACGGCTTCACCGCCCCGGTCATCGGCGAGCTGGCCGGCGCGCGCGCTTCGGCGCTGATCGCGGGGCTCACCTGGTACCGGCCCGGCGCCGCCGACGAGGAGATCGACGGCTGGCTGGCCTCCCACGACCCCAAGGACGCGGCCGCCGACCTGCTGGACGTCATGCGGACCGGAGGCCCGGGCGCCCGCAATCTCTCCGCCGCCGTCCTGCACCGCATCGGCCCGGAGGCGGCCGGTGTGGTCCGGGCCGCCCGGGAGCATCCGCTCGTGTCGCCCTATGCCGCGATGTGGCTGAACGCCGCCGGCGACCCGTCCGGGCGGGAGCTGGGCCGCGAGGAGTACCTCTGGGTGTTCGTGGACACGGTCGCCGGGATGCTGGAGACGGCCGAGCCCGAGGAGGCGGTCGAGGCCGCCCTCGTCGACGCGCCGCCGGAGGCGGAGATGAAGGCCATGGTCGAGGAGTTGTGGCGCACCGACCACCCGGGTGTGGCCGACGTCCTGGAGGCTCTGGGCGCCCACCATCCCGACCGGGCGACCGCGAAGGCGGCCCGTACCGCCGCTTACAAGGCACGCTCGGCGCACGAAGGAGCGCACCGGGAAGTGTGAACACGGCGTGATTGTTCAGGGAACCGCCTCCGTAGACTGGACGGAGCGTCCCACTTCTCAGCGAATCCCGCAGGAAACGGAGTCCTCGTTGGCCGTCAAGCCCATCCGCCTCTTCGGCGACCCCGTGCTGCGCACGCCGGCAGAGCCGGTGAAGGACTTCGACAAGGAGCTGCGCCAGCTCGTCAAGGACCTCACCGACACGATGATCGACGCCCCTGGCGCGGGTCTCGCCGCGCCGCAGCTCGGCGTGGGCCTGCGCGTGTTCACCTACTACGTGGACGACCGCCTCGGCCACGTGGTGAACCCGACCCTCGACCTGTCGGACGAGCAGGAGACCGACGACGAGGGCTGCCTGTCCCTGCCCGGCCTGGCGTTCCCCACGCCGCGCTCCGTCGGGGTGGTGGCGAAGGGCTTCAACATGCACGGTGAGCCGATCACGCTGGAGGGCACCGACCTGCTGGCCCGGTGCGTCCAGCACGAGACCGACCACCTCGACGGGATCATCTTCATCGACCGGATGGACCCGGAGCAGCGCAAGGCCGCGATGAAGGCGATCCGGGAGGCCGAGTGGTTCGGCGACCCGGCCCCCGTCGTCAAGGAGTCGCCGCACCGCACCCTCGGGAAGGCGATCTAGATGCGGCTCGTCGGTCCGGCGGCACGACCTGGGAACGCGGGCGGCGGGGGGCGATGCAGGTGCGTCTAGTCTTCGCCGGTACTCCGGAGACCGCGCTCCCGGCCCTGACGGCGCTCCTGGGGTCCTCGCACGAGGTCGCGGCGGTCGTGACCCGCCCCGACGGGCGCTCGGGCCGTGGACGGCAGCTGAGCCCCAGCCCGGTCGGCGCGCTCGCCGCCGAGGCGGGCGTCGAGGTGCTGAAGCCCGCCAAGGCCCGCGACCCCGAGTTCCTGGACCGGCTCCGGGAGATCGCCCCCGACTGCTGCCCCGTCGTCGCCTACGGGGCGCTGCTGCCCCGCGAGGCCCTGGACATCCCCGCGCACGGCTGGGTGAACCTGCACTTCTCGCTGCTGCCCGCCTGGCGCGGCGCCGCACCCGTGCAGCGCGCGATCCTGCACGGCGACGACGTGACCGGCGCGGCCACGTTCCAGATCGAGGAGGGCCTGGACACCGGCCCCGTCTACGGTGTTCTCACCGAGCCCATCCGGCCGGACGACACTTCAGGCGACCTGCTGGGCCGGCTGGCCGTCGCCGGAGCTAGCCTCCTGCTGGACACCATGAACGGCATCGAGGCGGGTGTCCTGGACCCCCGCCCGCAGCCGACCGAGGGCGTGTCCCACGCGGCGAAGCTGACGCCCGAGGACGGCCACGTCGACTGGGGGAGTCCCGCTCTGCACATCGACCGCCTCGTCCGTGCTTGCACACCGGCACCCGGCGCGTGGACGAACTTCCGCGAGACGCGGGTCAAGCTGGGCCCCGTGCGCCCGGTGCCCGACGCGGACAAGCTGTCGCCCGGCGAGATCAGCACGGGGAAGAACGAGGTGCTGGTGGGAACCGCCACGCACCCCGTCGCGCTGGGCGAGGTGCAGCCGCAGGGCAAGCGCCGCATGGCCGCCGCCGACTGGATCCGCGGCGTCAACCTCATCGGTAAGGACGCGCTGCACTGATGCCGCCTGCCCGTAACCGCCGACGTACCCAGAACCGCAGGCCGGGCGGTCCCCGAAACACGGGCCGGCCCCAGGACCTCGTGCGCCGCACCGCGTTCGACGTTATCCGGGCGGTGGAGACGCGCGACGCCTACGCGAACCTTCTCCTGCCCGCGCGTCTGCGCGACCGGGGCCTGACCGGACGCGACGCCGCCCTCGCCACCGAGCTCACCTACGGGACCCTGCGCGGCAGGGGGACCTACGACGCGGTGCTCGCGCTGTGCAGCGACCGCGAACTGCGCCGCATCGACGCGCCTCTCCTGGACGTGCTGCGCCTCGGCGCTCATCAGATCCTCTCCACCCGCATCCCGCCGCACGCCGCCGTGGGGACGACCGTGGAGCTGGCCCGTTCGGTCTCCGGCCCCGGCCAGGCCAAGTTCGCCAACGCGGTGCTCCGCAAGGTCGCGACGCGCGACATGGACGCCTGGCTGGAGATCGTGGCACCCGCCGACGCCGACACCACGACGCGTCTGTCGGTGGCCCACAGCCATCCGAAGTGGATCGTGTCCGCCCTGCGGGACGCCGTCGGGCCGGACGAGATCGGCGAACTCCTCGCGGCCGACAACGCGCGTCCACGTGTGACCTTGGTCGCCCGCCCTGGCCGGGCCACGCTCCAAGAGCTCTACGACGCGGGCGCGGAGCCTGCCCCTTACTCGCCCTACGCCGCGGTTCTGGCCGAGGGCGACCCGGCGGGTATCGCCGCCATCGCGGATGGGCGCGCCGCCGTCCAGGACGAGGCCAGCCAGATGGTCACCCTGGCTCTGACCAAGGTTCCTCTGGACGGCCCGGACGCACGGTGGGCGGACCTCTGCGCCGGCCCCGGCGGCAAGGCCGGCCTGCTGTCGGCCCTTGCCACCGAGCGGGACGCACGGCTTCTCGCAGCCGACGTCCAGCCGCACCGTGCCGGGCTCGTCAGGCGCGCGGTCGACGACCGGGCGGGCGTGGTCGCCGCCGACGGCACCGCCCCGGCCTGGCGCCCGGCCTCCTTCGACCGGGTCATGGTGGACGCGCCCTGCACCGGTCTCGGCGCGCTCCGCCGCCGTCCCGAGGCGCGCTGGCGCCGAGGCCCCGAGTCGGTCGCCGAGCTCGGTCCGTTGCAAAGGGACCTGCTCACCACGGCGCTGGAATCCGTCCGGCCCGGAGGCGTGGTCGCCTACGTCACCTGCTCACCCCACCTGGCCGAGACCCGTGTGGTGGTGGACGACGTCCTCCGCAAGCGTGAGGACGTCGAACGGCTCGACGCGCCGGCGGTCCTGACCGAGCTCGCGCCGGGCCTCACCGGTATGGGGGACGGCCCGTACGCGCAGTTCTGGCCGCACCGCCACGGCACGGACGCGATGTTCCTGGCCCTTCTGCGCCGCACGTAGCCCTGGGGGATCCGTGCTGACCGGCTTCATGCTCTTCGTGTCGTACCTGGGCAGCGCGGCCTTCTACGTCCCCCTGCTTCTGGCGCTGTTCTGGTGCGTGGCGCCGCGCTTCGCCGCGCGGGCCGCGGTCGTCCTGCTGTTCGGCGCCGTCGTGAACTCGCTCCTCAAGCTGGTCTTCCACGCGCCTCGCCCGTACTGGACGGACCCCGGCATCAAGGGCAGGCAGTCGCTCACGTCCTTCGGGATGCCGTCCGGCCACGCCCAGAACGGCGTCGCGGGCTGGGGCTTCTCCGCCGCCCAGACGAGGCGCTGGGCAGTGTGGGCGGGCGCCGCCGCCATCATCGTCCTGATCGGGGTCTCCCGCGTTTACCTGGGCGTCCACTCGATCGGTCAGGTCCTGGCCGGTTGGGGGGTCGGCCTGGTCCTCCTGGTGGCCGTCCTCGGGCTGGAGCCCATCGTCGTCCCGTGGTGGACGCGCCGGCATCTGGCCGTGCAGATGGTTCTCTCCCTGGCGGTCTCCCTGGTCCTGCTGGCGGCGGCCTGGGGAGCGGTACAGCCACTTCAAGACTGGGAATGGCCACGAGCCTGGGCGGAGGCGATCAGAGCGGCCGGAGGCGTCACCGGCCCCATCACGCTGACCGACTCCGCCCAAGCCTCCGGCGCCCTGGGCGGCGCCCTCATGGGCTTCTCCGTGCTCGCGGCCCGCGGCTGGTTCGAGCCTGGCGGAAAGCCCTGGCAACGCCTGGCGCGCCTCCCGGTCGGCCTCGCCGGCGCGGCGGTCATCGCCGTCTTCGCCGGGACCGACGTGGTCCAGGCGTTCGTCGTCCAGGCGTTGCTCGCCCTGTGGATCACGGCCGGCGCACCCGAGGTCTTCGTCCGGCTCCGCCTGTCCGCCCGTCCCACCCCCGGGCTCACCCGGCCGGGGGGAGATCGGGCCGAACTGCGCCAATAGACTCTGGGCATCATGGCTCCACAGATCGCACCCAGCATCCTGTCCGCCGACTTCGCCCGCCTGGCCGAGGACGTCGCGCGCATCGCCGACTCCGCCGACTGGGTGCACGTCGACGTGATGGACAACCACTTCGTCCCGAACCTCACCCTGGGGCTGCCCGTCGTCCAGGCACTGCTCAGGCACAGCGCGCTGCCGCTCGACTGCCACCTGATGATCGAGGATCCAGACCGCTGGGCCCCGGAGTACGCCGAGGCCGGAGCGAAGAGCGTCACCATCCACGCCGAGGCCGCGAAGGCCCCCATCCGCACCCTGCGCGCCATCCGCTCCGCCGGCGCGCGCGCGGGACTGGGCGTCAACCCGGCCACCCCGGTGGACGGCTTCGAAGACCTCCTCGGCGAGATCGACATGCTCCTCCTCATGACCGTCGAGCCCGGCTTCGGCGGCCAGAGGTTCCTGGACGTCGTCCTGCCGAAGGTCCGCCGCGCCCGCGAGCTCATCAAGGGCCGCGACCTGCCCATCTGGCTCCAGGTCGACGGCGGCGTCAGCGCCGAGACGATCGAGCGCTGCGCGGACGCGGGAGCGGACGTGTTCGTCGCCGGCAGCGCCGTCTACGGGGCCGACGACCCGGCCGAGGCCGTCCGCAGGCTCCGCGGTCAGGCGGAAGAGGCGACGGCGAAGGCGGACTGGTGATCCTCCCCTGCGCGGCCGTCCTGTTCGACGTGGACGGCACCCTCGTCGACTCGACGCCCCTCATCGAGCGCGCGGCGCGCGAGTGGGCCGCCGAATACGGCATCGACCCGGACGAGTTCCTGGCGGACGCCCACGGCCGCCCGACCGGTGACCGTGTGGCCGAGTTCCTGCCTGCGGATCAGGTCCGCGACGCCACCGCTCGCCTGGACGCCCTGGAGAACATCGGCACCGACGGCATCACCGCCCTTCCCGGCGCCATGGACCTTCTGGCGAGCATGAACGGCCTGCCTCACGCCTTCGTCACGTCCATGGACAGGGCGCAGTTGAAGACGCGTACGGACGTGGCCGGCGTGTCCCTGCCGTCCGTCGTCGTGACCGCCGATGACGTCCCCAACGGCAAACCGGACCCGACCGGCTACCTCCAGGCGGCCCGGCGACTCGGCGTGGACCCCGCCTCCTGCGTGATCATTGAGGACGCGCCCGCCGGCATAGCCGCGGGCCGTGCGGCCGGCGCCACCGTGGTGGCCGTGCTCACCAGCCACCCGCCGGAGTCCGTGGGAGCGGCCCACCACGCCGTGCGGGACCTGACCCGCGTGACGATCACCACCGGCGGGCTGCGCCTCGCCACCGGCTGAGCCGTCAGCCCCCGTTCGCGTCGATGCCGAGGGAGGCGTGGAACATCTCGTGGACGCGGAAGCGCCGTGCGGCCGCGAGGTTGAGGTGCTGGACCTGGTGGCTGCCGAGGAACCGGCCGTTCGCGGCGGCCTGGGCGGTGAGGAGCCCGGCCCGCCACAGGATCTCGATGAGCTCGTTCGGGTCGCACCACGGCAGCCATGACTCGGCCCCGCGGGTCGGGATGTCGCCGCACGCCAGTTCGAGGCAGAGCAGCTCCAGCTCCTCGCGGCCGAAGGTGTGCGGCCGGCTGCGGAACACCTCGAAGACGCCCAGGAGGCCCGGGTACTGCGAGCGGTACTCGGCGGCGATGTCCTTGGTCCGCTCGGAGGAGTAGCCGTACTCGGACCGCTCGATCGCCGAGTACGGCACCGGCAGCTTCGAGGCCCGTCCTCTGGCCTGCTCCAGCGCCTCCGAGCAGAACTGGATGAGCTCCCTCGGCCGGTACAGCGTCCGGTCGACCATGTACCCGAACGACCCGTCCCGCCCCGTGCCCGGAGGCGGCGAGGCGAAGACCGCCGACCAGCAGGCCCGGTCCCCGGCACGTTCCAAAGCGTCGACGTCGAAGCCCTTCTCGTGGGCCGAGTGACGGATCCGCTTGGCGATCAGTTCGAGGAGCGACTCCTCCGACCAGTAGATCTTCTCCAGCAGGTCCCGGTGCTTCTGCGCGTCCTCGTAGAGGGCGGGGATGTCGTCGTAGAGTTCCTGCCGCAGCGAGATGTAGACCCGCAGGTTCCGGTGCAGTCCGTTGATGGAGACGCACGCCTGGAAGAGCCCGGACACGAACGCCTTGGCGTCCTCGGAGGAGTCCCAGCCGCGGTCCAGTTCGTCCACCAGCACGACCACGCGCTGAGTGTCCAGTACCTTCCGCAGCGCCGGCAGCAGGTTCTGGATCTCCTCCAGCTTGTAGAGCCGGTCCAGCTCCCGGGTCCGCAGCCCGGCCTCGATCGGCCCGATCTTGATGGCCTCCAGCCGCTTCAGATAGGACACGAGCAGCGACAGCGTGCCGAGCTGCTGGGCGCCGTGGTTGTCCCGGATGTAGTTGTGGATCTCCCGGCCGCCGCCCTTGGTCAGCCGCATCCCCTTGCGCGCCAGCGCCTTCATCACGAGGACGTAGATCAGGTATTTCCAGGCGGCGGCGTAGGCGCCCTGCTTGGCCCACGAGCCGGCGTGCTCCGCCTCCATCGTCGAACTGAGCAGCTCGTAGGAGTAGTCGTCGGGCGACAGCTCGATGACGTGGCTGCCTGCGGCGCGCTCCCGCTTCGCCAGCACCTGGAAGATCGCGCTCTTCCCGGACCCGCGGTTGCCCATCAGGATCGTCTTCGCCCCGGACCGGACCCGCTGGTAGGCCGGGGACTCCACGAAGTACTTCTCAAGCCCCCGGGAAATGTCGCGTTCCGCGGACGGTGTACCGAAGTCGAGAACCTCGAAGATCTTGGGCGACAAGGACAACTTGGCCATGGGCCTTCCCGGATCCGCGACGGGGGTTTCCGCAAACAAGTTTCACCCCGCCCCCGGCTCCCGGCAAGACCCGCCCGCGGTGCGAGGCCGCGCCGCCGGGCCGGGAGGGTGGCGGTCACCACGGGCCGCGGCGGCGCGGGGGTCGTCAGGTGAAGAGCGGGCCGACCAGGGTGAGGCCGGGGTGCCCGTCCGATGCGTAGAGGACGAAGAGGGCGAGCGCGCCGCCGGCCAGAGCGATGTCCTTGTTGAACTGGATCTGCTCCTGCTGCCGCATCTCCGGTGACTCCTGCGTCCAGAAGTCGTGGAAGACGAAGGCGGTGATGAGCAGGAACGGGACGAGGGCGATGGCCGCGAGGTCAGGCCAGATCCCGAGGATGAGCAGGGCCGACGCCACCAGGATGTAGACGCCCGAGACCTGGACGGCGAGCTTGGCCATGGGGAGTTTCTTCGCGGCCGCGTAGCCGGCCATGGCCTCGGTGGCGGTGAGGTGGCCGATACCGGCACCGACGAAGATCGCCGTGAAGACGATGCGGGCGATGAGGGCGACGACGTCCATGACTGCCTCCAGGGGGAATGTCGTCATGCGTCACTTGTGTCCCGTGATCTACCCCGGCTCCAAGATCGTTGAACGTTTAAGTATCTACCTTTCGGTCCGGCGGCCCCGATCGTGGCGATGGTCACAAGGGCGCGGAATGGAATGCATGGCACACTGGTTGGCAAAGCATGAACGCGTGCTCCGGGGTCGGTGAAATTCCGAACCGGCGGTGACAGTCCGCGACCCGGCCGAAGCCATCGGCCGGTTGACCCGGTGGAACTCCGGGACCGACGGTGAAAGTCCGGATGGGAGGCAGCGCGCGGTACGCCCTTGCCAAAGGGCGTGCGCCGACGTCGGTACGTCCCCCGGAGCCTTGAACAGGGAGGCCCGGGAGATGTTCACCGGCATCGTCGAGGAGCTCGGCGAGATCGTCGCGATCGCCCCCCAGGGGGACTCGGTCGCGCTCACGGTCCGCGGACCGCTCGTCACAGAGGACGCCGTCCACGGCGCGTCGATCGCGGTCAACGGCGTCTGTCTCACCGTGGTGGACGTCAAGGACGGGGTCTTCACCGCCGACGCCATCAAGGAGACCCTCGACAAGTCCAGCCTCGGCGCGCTGGAACCCGGCTCCAAGGTCAACCTGGAACGGCCCGTGCGGCTGTCCGACCGGCTCGGCGGGCATCTGGTCCAGGGGCACGTGGACGGCGTCGGTGAGATCGTCTCCCGCGAGCCGGGGGAGCGGTGGGACGTGGTCACGGTGTCCCTGCCCCCGGAACTGAGCCGCTACCTGGTCGACAAGGGCTCCATCACCGTGGACGGCATCAGCCTCACGGTCGTGGAGGCCGGCGCCGACCGGTTCAGCGTGGCCCTCATACCGACGACGCTCGCGCTCACCACGCTCGGCCACAAGAAGCCCGGCGACCCGGTGAACCTCGAAGTCGACGTCGTCGCCAAGTACGTCGAGCGCATGCTGGGTGACCGGTCGTGAACTGGCTGAACGCGAGTTTCGAGGTGTTCGGCGAGCACATTCTGTGGACCGACCTCGCCGGCAACGTGCTCTCGCTCGCCGTCGTCTGGCTCGCCATGCGCAAGACCCTCTGGACGTGGCCCGTCCAGCTCGCCGGAGCTCTGCTCCTGCTCGCCGCGTCGCTGCACGCGCACGCCCCGGGGAACGCCCTCAAGCAGGTGCTGTTCTGCGGTCTCGCGCTCTACGGATGGGTCATGTGGACGCGTGGACGGCGCAAGAGCCACGGGCTACTCGTCCGGCAGGCGACGCTGAAGGAACGCGCCGTGCTGATCGGCGCCCTCCTCGCCGGGACGGCGGTGGTCGCAGAACTGTTCGTCCACCTCGACTGGCTCAAGGTCGCCTGGTCGCCGTGGGCGAACGCGTACATCTTCGTCGGCAGCGCGGTCGCGACGTTCGCGCAGAGCCGCGCGCTGGTCGACTTCTGGATCGTCTGGGTGCTCGTCGACCTGGTGGGAGTGCCGCTGGCGCTCAAGTCCGGGCTGTACGTCTCCGGCGCGGTCTACGGGATCTTCTTCGTGATGGTGATGGCCGGGTTCAGGAACTGGCTCCGGGAGTCCAGGGGCGTGCGCGCCCCGAAGCAGAAGGCGGTGACCGCATGAGCGGCAACGACACAGTGTTCGAGGGCACGGCGTTCGACGGCACGGGGACCGACGACACGGGGATCTTCGACTCCATCGAGTCGGCGGTCGAGGACATCGCGGCCGGACGCGCCGTCGTGGTCGTCGACGACGAGGACCGCGAGAACGAGGGCGACATCATCTTCGCGGCGTCGAAGGCGACGCCCGAGCTGCTGACGTTCACGATCCGCTACACGAGCGGCGTCATCTGCGTCCCGATGGAGGGCGCCGACCTCGACCGGCTGCAGATCCCGCTGATGACGGCGCAGAACACCGAGCGGATGCGCACCGCGTACACGGTCAGCGTGGACGCCCGCCTCGGCGTCGACACCGGCATCTCCGCCGCCGACCGGGCCAAGACGATCCGCACGCTGTGCGACTCGGCGTCCGAGCCGCGCGACCTGGTCCGGCCCGGCCACGTCTTCCCGCTCCGCTACCGGGACGGCGGCGTCCTGCGGAGGCGCGGCCACACCGAGGCCGCCGTCGACCTCGCGCGGCTCGCCGGGCTCGCCCCGGCCGGCGTCCTCGCCGAAGTGGTGAACGAGGACGGCACCATGGCGCGCCTGCCCGAACTCCAGATCTTCGCCAAGGAGCACGGGCTCAAGCTCATCTCCATCGAACAACTCGCCGAGTACCGCAGGCGCACCGAGGCGATGGTCACCCGTGTCGTCGAGACCCGCCTGCCCAACCGGTTCGGGACGTGGCGCGCGGTCGGCTTCTCCAGCGCCATCGACGGCGGCGAGCACATCGCGCTGGTGCTCGGGGACATCGGCGACGGTGAGGACGTCCTGGTCCGGGCGCACTCGGAATGCCTCACCGGTGACGTCCTGCACTCCGAGCGCTGCGACTGCGGGACCCAGCTGGACGCCGCCATGGAGAGCATCGCCGAAGAGGGCCGCGGCATCGTCCTGTACCTGCGCGGACACGAGGGCCGCGGTATCGGCCTGCTCGCCAAGCTCCAGGCGTACGCGCTCCAGGACAACGGGTCCGACACCGTCGACGCCAACCTGGAACTCGGGCTGCCCGCCGACGCGCGCGAGTACTCCAACGCCGCGCACATGCTGCGTGAGCTGGGCGTACGCTCGGTGCGGGTGCTCACCAACAACCCGGACAAGCTGAAGGGCCTGGACGGGTTCGGCGTGGAGGTGCGGGGACGCGAGTCCATGCCCGTCATCGTCACCGAGCACAACCGGCGCTATCTGACGGTCAAGCGCGACCGTCTCGGACACCAGATCGAGGGGATCTCATGAGCGGCGCGGGGCGCCCGGAGGACATCACCGTCGACGCGGCCGGGCTAACGCTCGGCGTCGTCTGCACCCGCTGGCACGAGCAGGTCACCGACCGGCTGCTGGAGCGCGCGCTCGCCGCGGCGAAGGCGTGCGGCATCGACGAGCCCGTCGTGGTCCGCGTCGCCGGCGCGCTCGAACTGCCCGTGGTCGCCCAGCAGATGGCCCGCGACCTCGACGCGGTCGTCTGCCTCGGCGCGGTCATCCGGGGCGCGACCGCCCATTTCGACTACGTGTGCGACTCCATGACCGCCGGTGTGACCCGTGTCGCGCTCGACGAGTCGACTCCGGTGGGCAACGGCGTCCTCACGTGTGACACCATTGAGCAGGCGCTGGAACGCAGCGGGCTGCCGGGCAGCTCCGAGGACAAGGGATGGGAGGCGACTGTGGCCGCACTCGACACGGCACTGACCCTGCGAGGTCTGCGGCATCACGGTCACGCCGGGCACGGCATGGAGCATCTGGGCTCCTAGGCAAGGAGCATCTGGGCTCCTGAACCCACCCGGGTATCCGTACGTCACCCATCCGAAAGGCAATTTCGTGCTGTCACTCGTCCTGCCCAAGGGCTCGCTGGAGAAGGCGACCATGCAGCTGTTCGACGCCGCGGACCTCACCGTCCAGCGCGCGTCGGACCGCGACTACCGCGCCTCCATCGACGACCCCCGCATCGACCGGGTCCGCGTCCTGCGGCCGCAGGAGATCCCGACCTACCTCGAACAGGGGCTCTTCGACCTCGGCATCACCGGCCGCGACTGGATCACCGAGACCGACTCCGACGTCGTCAGCCTCGGCGAGCTGAAGTACTCCAAGGCGACCTCCAACCCGGTCCGGGTGATCATGGCGGTGCCGGACGGCGCGCCCTGGCGGACGGTGTCCGACCTGCCGGAGGGCGTCCGGATCTCCACCGAGTTCCCGGCGATGACCAAGCGGTTCCTCGACAAGCACGGCGTGAAGGCCACGGTCGTCCCGTCCTACGGCGCGACCGAGGCGAAGGTGCCCGACATCGTGGACGCGATCGTCGACCTCACCGAGACCGGCTCGTCGCTGCGCAAGAACGGCCTGCGCATCCTCGACACGCTCCTGACCAGCTACACAGAGCTGGTCGCGAACCGCGAGGCCTACGAGGACGCGGAGAAGCGGGCCGCGATGGAGGACATCGCCCTTCTTCTGCAGGGCGTGATCCGCGCGCGCGGCAAGGTGCTGCTGAAGCTCAACGTCGCGCAGGCCGACCTGCAGAACGTCCTGGACATCATGCCCGCCATGGCGTCGCCCACGGTCACCTCGCTGGCCGGCGGCGAGTCGAACGCCGTGGAGTCGGTGGTCGCCAAGCGCGGCGTCAACACGCTGATCCCGGCGCTGAAGGCGGCCGGCGCGCACGACATCCTCGAAATCCCCATCGCGAAGATCGTTGACTGAGACTCCGGCGCTGCCGGCCGTGTGGCGTCCCCGCACCACCCGGCTCGTCGCCTACCTCACGGCGGGCGTGATCGTGCTCGGCATGGTCGTGCTCGCCGTGGTGGTGGCGCCGCAGTTCAAGCTGCTCGACCGGATCCTGATGATCGCGTTCGGCGCGTTCATCGCGTGGATCCTGCACATGCTGGCCCGCTGCCGCGTCGCCGCCGACGAGGCCGGCCTCACGGTCGTCAACGCGTTCCGCACCCGCCGCCTCGAATGGCCCGAGGTCGTCGACGTCTCGATGAGCGTCGGCGAGCCCTGGCCCACCCTCGACCTGGCCGACGGCACCTCCATCGGCGCGATGGGAATCAACGGCGCCGAGAAGACCCTCGCCGCCCGCCAGGTCGCCGAGCTCCAGACCCTCCTGCGCGCCCGGGGCGAGACCCCCGAACCCGTCTGACGCCTCCGGCGCGCCCGGGTCACCCGTCGTCGGCGCGGATGCCGGCGGCGGAGGCGGCGGCCTCGTCGACGACCACGGCGCCCTCCTTCTCCCCGAGGCGGAGCGCGCCGGTCATGACGGCGACGACCTCGGACATCGAGTGGTCGGACGGTTTGATCAGCGCCTCCCGGCGGCCGAGCCGCTGGATGTGGATCCGGTCGGCGATCTCGAAGACGTGCGGCATGTTGTGGCTGATCAGCACGACCGGGAGGCCGCGGTCGCGGATGCGGGCGATCAGCTCCAGCACCTGGCCCGACTCCTTGACGCCAAGGGCGGCGGTGGGCTCGTCCAGGACGATGACGTGCCGGGCCCACGCGGCGGCGCGGGCGACGGCGACGCCCTGCCGCTGGCCGCCCGACAGCGACTCCAGCGGCTGGGTGATCGACTGGATGCCGATCTTCAGCTCGGCCAGGTGCCGGGCGGCCTCGGCGCGCATCCGGGGCTTGTCGAGCAGCCGGAACGCCGCGCCGAGGGGGCCGCGGCGGCGGATCTCCCGGCCGAGGAACAGGTTCGTGGCGATGTCCAGGGCGGGTGCCACGGCGAGGTCCTGGTAGACGGTCTCGATGCCGTGCCGGCGGGCGTCCAGGGGGCCGTGGAACCGGATGGGGACGCCGTCCAGCGAGATCTCGCCCGCGTCCGGCTGGACGGCCCCGGTGAGCGCCTTGATCAGGGACGACTTGCCCGCGCCGTTGTCGCCGATGACGGCGAGGACCTCGCCGGGCAGCAGGTCGAAGTCGCAGCCGTCCAGCGCAGTCACCTGCCCGTAGCGCTTGACCAGGCCGCGGGCGGACAGGACGGTCTCGCTCATCGGGTCCTCCTGCGGGAGAGCTGGTCGACGGTCACGGCGAGGATGACCAGGACGCCGGTGATGAGGATCTGGTAGATCGACCGTACGCCCATGAGCTGGAGCCCGTTGCGGATCACTCCCACGATGAGGGCGCCGATGAGCGTGCCGATCACCGAGCCGCGGCCGCCGAACAGGCTCGTGCCGCCGAGCACGACCGCGGTGATGCTGTCGAGGTTGTCGGTCTGGCCGGCCTTCGGGTCGCCGACGGCGGTGCGGGCGACCAGCAGGAGCGCCGCGACGCCGTAGACGGTGCCGGCCAGGGCGTACACGCCGAGCAGGAGCCGCTTGGTGGGGATGCCGGTGAGCCGGGCCGACTCGGGCGCGTTGCCCGTCGCGTGGACGTGCCGTCCCCACGCCGTCTGGCCGAGCAGGTAGGCGAACAGCAGGAACAGCGCGATGGCGAGGACGGAGCCGTAGGTCACGTCGGTGTGGCCGAGCGGGAACGTCTCGCCGAGGAAGGTGAGGGACGAGGGCAGGCCCGTGACCGTCTCCTCGTTGGAGTAGATGTGGGTCAGCGCGAAAGCCACGTTCAGCATGCCGAGCGTGACGATGAACGGCGGCAGCGAGATCCGGGTGACGAGCATGCCGTTCGCCAGCCCGAACGCCGTGCAGACGAGGATGCCGAGCAGGATCGCGACGAGCGGCGGCACGGTCCCGTCCACCGCGAGCTTGGTCATCACGATCCCGCCGAACGCCATGATCGCGCCGTTGGACAGGTCGATGCCCGCGGTGAGGATGATCAGGGTCTGGCCGATCGCGAGGGTGCCGACGACCATCACCTGCTGGATGATCAGCGAGATGTTCCCGCCGGTGAGGAAGGTGTCGGTGCGGATCGCGAAGAACGCGGAGGCCAGCAGGAGGGCGGCCAGCGGGCCGACGGTGGAGCCGGACAGCAGGCCGCGCCATGCGGGTGGCGCCCCGGTGGCCGGTGCCGCGGTGGTGGTTGTCGTGGTCATGGACGCTGTTACCCCCAGCAGTTGGCGAGGCCGAAGGCGGTGTCCTTGGACTGCACGCCCGTCTCGGCCTTGTCGGTGATCAGAGTGACGCCGGTGTCGGTGTAGCCGCTCGCCTTCTTGCCGTTCTTGGCGAACTGGACGACGGCGTCGACGCCCTGCTGCGCCATCTTCAGCGGGTACTGCTGGGAGGTCGCGGCGATCTGGCCGCTCTTGACGGCGCGGACACCGGTGCAGCCGCCGTCGACGGAGACGATGAGGGTGTCCTTGTCACGGCCCTTGGCCTTGAGCGCGTTGTACGCGCCGAGCGCCGCCGGCTCGTTGATGGTGTAGACGAGATTGATGCCGGGCGCCTTCTGGAGGCAGTTCTCCATCGCGGTCTGCCCCTTGGCCTGGTCGCCCTGGGTGTCCTGCGAGCAGACGACGGACGGGTCGCCCTCCTTGATGCCGTAGCCCTGCAGGAAGCCGTCGTGGCGGAGCTTGCCGACCGTGATGCCCGGCGCCAGGTCCAGCGTGGCGATCTTGGCGGGCCTGCCCTTCATCGCGGCCTTGGCGTAGGCGCCGATCAGCTGCCCCGCCTTGAGGTTGTCGGTGGCGAAGAGCGCGTCCGTGCCGGACTGCGGGTCGGTGGGGGTGTCGAGGGCGATGACGAGGATGTCCTTGGCCTTCGCCCGCTCCAGCGCCGGGACGATCGCCTTGGTGTCGTTCGGGGTGATCAGGATGCCCTTCACCCCGGCCGCGATCATGTTCTCGATCGCCGTCACCTGGCTCTCGTTGTCGCCGTCGAACTTGCCGGCGGCGGTCATCAGGGTGGCGCCGTCGGCGGCGGCCTGCTTCTCGGCGCCCTGCTTCATCTTCACGAAGAACGGGTTGGTCTCGGTCTTGGTGATCAGCCCGATCTTGACCTTGCCGCCGGAGTCGGCGCCGGCGCCGGCGCCGGAGCCGCAGCCGGCGAGGGCGAGCGCGGTCAGTACGGTCAGGGCCAGCGCCGCCGGGCGGGTGCGGCGCCGGACGGTGGGTGTCGTCACGGCCATGGGGGCCTCCTCGGGGGTTCCGGCGTTCGCCGGTTACCGGTTGGGGGTTACATCCGGGTTGCGTAGGCGTTATCTTGCGGAACGCGAAAGCGTTTGCGCAAGCGTTTGCGCCGAAGATTTTCCGAGGAGGGGGCCGAATGGCGACGATGGCCGATGTCGCCCGGGTGGCCGGGGTCTCGGTCTCCACGGTGTCGCACGTCATCAACGGGACGCGCTTCGTCAAGGAGGAGACCCGGCAGGTGGTGATGGACGCCATCCACGCGACCGGCTACACCCACAACACCATCGCCAAGTCCCTGGTCAGCGGCAGCACCAACACGATCGGGCTGGCGATATCCGCGATCACCAACTTCTACTTCGCCGACATCGTGTCGGCGATCGAGACGGAGGCCGGCAAGGCCGGGTACACGCTCCTGCTGGCCGACACCCACGACGACCCGGGCGCCGAGCTCGCCGTCGTGGAGGCCCTGCACCAGCGCAGGGTGGACGGGGTGCTGCTCGCCACGAGCGGGGGCCCGCGGGGACGCCCGCTCGGCTATCTGGCCGAGCTCGGCGTCCCCGCGGTGCTGGTGGACCGTTGCGCCTCGGATCGCTTCGACCAGGTCGGCGTCGCCAACGTCGAGCCGACGGCCCTGCTCACCGCGCATCTCGCGGGGCTCGGGCACGAGCGGATCGCGATGATCTCCGGGCGGACGGGCCTGCGCACCAGCGACGAGCGCGCCGAGGGGTACCGGGCCGGCCTCGCACGGGCCGGGCTCGACCTCGACGAGCGGCTCACGGTGTCGGGCTGGTCGAACGCGGAGGACGCCGACACGGCGGTGGGCCGGCTGCTGGCGCTGGCGGACCCGCCGACGGCGTTCGTCGTCGCGAACAACCACATGACGATCGGCGCCATGCGGGCGTTCGGGCGGCTCGGCGTCCGGGTGCCGGAGGACGTCGCGCTGGTCTCCTTCGACGACTTCGAGTGGGCCGAGCACTTCCGGCCGCGGCTGACCACGATGGCGCAGCCGATCCACGAGATCGGCGCCCGCGCCGTCCGGATGCTCCTGGACCGGATCGGCGATCCGCGGCGCACGCCGGAGACGGTGCGGCTCGACCCGACCTTCCGGCACCGGGAGTCCTGCGGGTGCCCGCCGGAGCCGGTTTCGCGGCGCGGCCGCCCGATCGGAGATGATGAACGACCATGAACCACATCGCGGTGATCGGCGAGGCGGTGGCCGACGCCTTCCTGCCCGGGGCGGGGGACCCGGGCGAGGGGCTTCGCCTGGACGTGCGGCCCGGCGGCGGCCCGGCCAACACCGCCGTCGCCCTCGCCCGGCTCGGCACCCCGACGCGCTTCCTCGGCAGGCTGAACGGCGGCCCGTTCGGGCGGATGCTGCGGCGTCACCTGGTCGCGTCCGGCGTGGACGTGTCCGGGGCGGTCGAGGCGCCGGAGAACGCCACGCTCGCCGTCACCGCGGTCGGTCCGGACGGGCAGGCCGCCTACGACTTCTACGCCGAGGGCACGGCCGACTGGCAATGGACCGGGGACGAGCTGGAGGCGCGGATCCCGCACGGCGCCTGCGCCGTGCACACCGGGTCCCTGGCGCTGGTCACCGACCCCGGCGGCCCCCTCATCGAGGACCTGCTGGAGCGGATGCGGCCGCACGCCACGATCTCGGTCGACCCGAACGTGCGGCCGGGCATCGTCCCGTCCGCGACGTACCGGGAACGGCTCGCGCGGTGGACGAGGCAGGCCGACGTCCTCCGGCTGAGCGACGACGACCTGCGCGAGCTCGTCCCGGACGGGTCGTTCGAGGAGGTCGCCAAGGCATGGCACGCGGACGGCGTGGCGCTCGTGGTGCTGACCCTCGGCGCGGGCGGCGCGGTCGCCTCGCTGCGCGGGCGGCCGGTCGAGGTGCCCGCCGTCGCCGTCCGGGCCGTGGACACCGTGGGGGCGGGCGACGCGTTCATGGCCGGGATGCTGCACGCCCTCGGCCTCGCCGGGCGGCTCGGCGGCCGGCTGGACGATCTGGACGCCGAGGACGTGCGGGCCGCGCTCGGGTTCGCGGCCCGGGTCGCCGCCGAGACCGTCCGGGTGCCCGGCGCGGACCCGCCCTGGGCGCACCGGCTGCCGGCGGACGTCCTCGATCCGGTCCGGGGCCGTGCCCCGGCCGGCGCCGATCGCGACCCGGCCGGGGCGTAGCACCGCACCTGGCACCGCCCAAGGCACGGCACCTCACAGCGCGGTGAAGACGGTGACCGTCCCGGCGCCGATGAGGGCGACGGCCCAGACGCGGTCGAGGTCGAACCAGGTGCGCCGGAGGACCGCCAGCCCGACGATCTCGTACACGAGCACCGCGATCACGCCCGCCACGGTGAACATCGAGAGGGTGTGCACGGCGGTGACGAAGATCCCGGTCGACACGGCGCTTCCGGAGGACGCCGCCAGGCCGTGGTCGTGGTGCGCCGGGGCCGCCCCGGACGAGGTGAGGATGGGCAGCAGCATGAGGCCCGCCCCGTGCATCGACGACATCAGGAACGACCAGCCGGCGAGCTGCCACAGCGAGATCCGCATGCCGACCCAGCGGAAGTGGCGCCGCGACAGCAGCCGCCAGAGCCCGAACCCGGCGAGCACGACGCCCCCGCCGATCGCGACCGCCTGGCTCGTGACGACGGAGCTGGTGAGCGCGATGAGCACGGCGACGGCCCCGACGGACGCGGCGTGGCCCGCGGCGATGGCCGGGAGCGACTGCAGCACGAGGGCGCGGCTGCGCTCCTGGAGGCCGCGGGCCACCGCGAACAGCCAGCCCATGGCGGGGTTGAGGCCGTGGAACGCGCCGAGCGCCACAAGGGCGGCGAGCGAACCGTCGTTCATTCAGCACCTTCAACCTGGAGTACCCGGGTGGGTGGGGAATCTTCCTCCGCGTTCTCCTTACGGGGACACGGGATCGGTGTAATTTCATTCTCGTGAGGACGGCCTTCAAGTGCCGGGCGTATCCGGACGCAGAGCAGGCGGTGATGCTGAACCGCACGTTTGGTTGTGCGCGGCTTGTGTGGAACAAAACCCTTGCCGAGCGACATTCCAGATATCATGCCGAAGGCAGGCACACGTCGTATAAGCAGACCGATGCGGCGTTGACCACCTGGAAGAATACCCCCGAGTTGCTGTTCTTGAACGAGGTGTCTTCCGTGCCGCTGCAGCAAACGCTGCGGCATCAGCACGCCGCGTTCACCAATTTCTTCGCCGGACGGGCCCGTTACCCGCGCTATAAATCGCGTTCCGGACGCCAATCCGCGCACTATACGCGCTCGGCGTTCCGGATGCGAGATGGCCAGTTGTGGCTGGCCAAGACCGCGGGGCCGCTGAGGGTGGCATGGTCGTGGCCGGACGTGGACCTGGCTGCCCTGAGGCCGACCATGGCGATCGTGTCGCGTGAGCCGGACGGCCGCTGGTTCGTCACCTTCATGGTCGACGAGGAGGATCCTGATCCCGCTGCGCCCACCGGCGAGATGGTAGGTGTGGACTTGGGCCTGAAGGATTTCGCGGTCACCAGCGACGGCGACCGGGTTGCCCACCCCAGGCACATGCAGCGCCACGAGCAGAGACTCAGGCGTTACCAGCGGATGATGGCCCGCAAGATCAAGGGATCGCAGAACCGCAAGAAGGCGAGGCGGAAGCTCGCGCGACGGCATGCCCGAGTGCGCGACGCCCGCCACGGTTTCCTGCACAAGACCACCACGGAGTTTGTTCGTCGCTACGACGTGATCGTCATTGAGGACTTGAACGTGTCCGGCATGGTCCGCAACTCTCGTTTGGCGCGGGCGATCTCCTGCAGTGGGTGGGCGGAGTTCCGGTCGATGCTGGAGTACAAGGCCGCTCGGCTGGGGCGCCGAGTGGTGGTGATCGACCGCTGGCACCCGTCTTCTAAGACATGTAGCGCATGCGGGCATCTCCTTGGGTACCTGGACTTGGGCACCCGTCAATGGGTGTGTCCAGACTGCGGCGCTCGGCACGACCGGGACATCAACGCCGCCAAGAACATTCTGGCCGCCGGGCTGGCGGTGACAGCCTGTGGAGCGGGCGCAAGACCAACGGGGAAGACCCCGAGGCAGCTAGCATTGAAGCAGGAAACCCGACCCGTGAGGGAAGGCGGCCACGCCCTTCAGGGCATCGGCGGAGGCCAAGGGTAGCAGTAGAGTCAGCGAGCTTCTCGGGTGGTGCGGAGGCGGCGTCGCGCGGGGAGGCGTAGAAGGTCGGGTCTGGCTTCGACAGTGCCATGGGGGTCCTCTCAGACGATCGTGACCGGGTGCCGTACGACGGCGCCGAAGAGATAGCCGAGCGTGTTGTAGGGGGCGGTCGGGGGCTGGGACGCGCCGGTCTCGTCGGTGGCCCGCGCCAGGAGCCCGTACCGCCCGCGGCGCTCCGGACGCCACGGGAACTCCCAGCGGACCCACCCGCGCGGGTTGGGGTGATGGTCGAGCGGGCGCGCACGGCGCCACGTCCGGCCGCCGTCCACGCTGACCTCGGTGTGCCGGATCCGCCCGTTGCCCGACCAGGACCGGCCGTGCAGGAGTTGCGGGCGTGCCGGCAGTGCGGTGTCCCAGGGCAGCTCGAACGCGGACTTGACGTTCATGCGGGTCAGCGGCGCGGTCCCCTCCTCCGGATAGGAAGGCCCGAACAGGCGGTAGTAGCGGGTGTTCCACGGCGAGGACAGCGGCTCGTCCGCCACCTGGATGTCGCCGAGCCACTTGATGGATGCGATGCCCACCCACGACGGCACGACCAGGCGGACGGGGTGGCCATGGTCGGGCGGCAGGGGTGCGCCGTTCATCTCGTAGGCGAGCAGGACGTCCTTCATGGCCTTCGCCACGGGAAGGGGACGGCGCACGCGTCCGAGATTCTCGCCCTTGTCCACGTAGTCAGCGTCCAACCCGCGCGGCATGATGTCCACGGCCTGACGGGTTATACCCGCGCGCCTCAGGACCGCCGACAGGCGGACCCCGCGCCATCGGGCCACGCCCACCACGCCCAGCCTCCACGGAGTACCTGACACCTCCTGCCCCTGCTGGGACGCATAGAACCCGCGTCCGTTCCCCGTGCATTCGATGAACGACGTGATGGTCTCCGCGGGGAATCGACGGAGGTCCGCGTACGAGAACTCGATGGGCCGGTCCTCGGCGGGGGAGTCGCGCAGACCCGTCCCCCACAGCCTGAGCCGCCACGTGCGCGCGTCGATGAGCGGCGTGGCCACGTGGTTGCGGACGAAGAACCGGTCGGCAGGTGTGAGGTATCCCTGGCCGCGCATGGCCTCCCAGCGCATCTCGGCGTTGGTGCCGTGCTCGATGAACGACTCCGGCGGCAGCGGCTTCACGATTCCGGTCGCGGCCGACGCCGGATCCTGGGCGAAGGCGGCGGTCAGCCCGGCGCCGAGCCCGGCGGTCAGCCCCGCGCCCGCCGACATCCGCAGCAGCCCCCGCCGGGACGGGGAGCGGACGCTCTCGTAGGTCGCTTCGTCGGTCAGGTCGGCTTCGTCCTGCTCACCGGGTCGCATGCCATCGATGCTGCGCAGCGGGCGATCGAAAGTCAACTTTCCCTACTCTTTTACTAGGAAAAGTGGAGAGGTGGGAGGCGTGCGCGTTCCGTCCCGGGCTGAGTAGCCTGTGAGCCGTGGGGGAGGCGGCGTCGATGACCGTGGACCGGGTCGGATCGCCCGCGGAGCTCGCGGGCCTGCTCGACCGGCATGCCTACCTGTGCGACGAGGGTCTCGCGACGGCGTGCTTCCTCGCGCTGCGGATGGGGCGGCCGCTGTTCCTGGAGGGCGAGGCCGGCGTCGGGAAGACCGAGCTGGCCAAGACGCTCGCGCGCGGGCTCGGCGCGCCGCTGATCCGGTTGCAGTGCTACGAGGGCCTGGACGCCTCCCAGGCGCTGTACGACTGGGACTTCCCGCGCCAGCTCCTGCATCTGCGGGCCGCGGAGGCGGCGGGCGTCAGCGACGTGTCGCGCCTGGAGGGCGAGCTCTACGACCGGCGGTTCCTGCTGGCCCGGCCGCTGCTCCAGGCGCTCGAGACGACGCCGAGCGTGCTCCTGGTGGACGAGCTGGACCGCGCCGACGACGAGTTCGAGGCGTTCCTGCTGGAGGTGCTCAGCGACTTCACCATCACGGTGCCGGAGCTCGGGACGATCCGCGCGGAGCGGCCCCCGGTGGTCGTGGTCACGTCCAACCGCACGCGGGAGGTGCACGACGCGCTGAAGCGGCGCTGCCTGTACCACTGGCTGGAGCATCCGTCGTTCGACCGCGAGGTCGCGATCATCAGGCGGCGGTTGCCGGACGCCGCCGAACGGCTCGCCGGGCAGGTCGCCCGCGCCGCGCAGCGGATGCGCGAGACCGACCTGCTGAAGCCGCCCGGCGTGGCGGAGACGCTCGACTGGACGGAGGCGCTCGTCGCCCTCGGCGTCCGCGAGCTCGACCCGGGGACGGCGGCGGTGACGCTCGGCGCCGTCCTCAAGTACCGCGAGGACCAGCAGCGCGTGCTCGGCGGCGGGCTAGAGGCCCTGCTCAACGGGGGATGAGCCGTGGAGCGGGACGTCACCGAGACGATGGTCGGCTTCGCCAGGACGGTGCGCGCGGCGGGCGGGGCGGCCGATCCCGAGCGCGTCCAGGCGATGCTGGCGGCGCTCGACCATCTCGACGTCCTCGACCCGATCGAGGTGTACTGGGCGGGACGGCTGACGCTGTGCGCCGACCCCGACGACCTCGACCGGTACGACCGGTGCTTCGCCGCGTACTTCTCCGGCGCGACGGTCCGGCCGGGGCGGCGGACGCCGCCGGTGGTCGTCCGCCGGACGGCGGTGCCCGACCAGGGCGCGCAGGGCGGCGACGGGGAGGCCGGGGAGCTGAAGGCGGCCGCGGCCAGCGAGATCGAGGTGCTCCGCGACCGGGACGTGGCGCGGCTGAGCGCCGCCGAGCGCGCCGAGGTCGCGCGGCTCATCGCGGTGCTCGACGCGGGTGCCGAGCGGCGCCGGTCGCGGCGGTTCGCGCCCGCGTCCGGCGGGCGCCTCGATCCCGCGCGGACGGTCCGGGAGACGCTGCGGCGGGGCGGTGAGACGTCGTTGCTGCGGCACCGCGCGCACCGCACCCGGCCGCGCCGGGTGGTCCTCATCGTGGACGTCAGCGGGTCGATGAGCCCGTACGCGGACGCTCTGCTCCGGTTCGCGCACGCCGCGGCCCGGTCCGGGGGGCGGGACGTCGAGGTCTTCAGCGCCGGGACGCGCCTCACCCGCCTCACCCGCGAGCTGCGGCACCGCGATCCGGACGCGGCGATGGCGGCGGTGTCCGCGAGCATCCCGGACTGGAGCGGCGGCACGCGGCTCGGTGAGGAGCTGAAGGAGTTCCTGGACCGGTTCGGGCAGCGCGGGCTGGCCCGCGGCGCGGTCGTGGTGATCGCGTCGGACGGCTGGGAGCGCGGCGACGCGGGGCTGCTCGGCGAGCAGATGGCGCGGCTGCACCGGCTCGCGCACCGGGTCGTGTGGGCGAACCCGCACAAGGCGCGTCCCGGGTACGAGCCGCTGACCGCCGGGATGGCGGCGGCGCTGCCGCACGTGGACGACTTCACCTCCGGGCACAGCCTCGGGGCCATGGAGGAGCTCGCGCGGCTGGTGGCCGGGAACAGGTTGGCCGGGAACAGGTTGGCTGGGAGCAAGGGGAGGGCGCATGCGTGACGTTCTCGGGGACATCGCCGGCTGGTACGCCTCCGGTGAGACGTTCGGTCTGGCGACCGTCGTGAACACCTTCCGCAGCGCGCCGCGGCCGCCGGGCGCGGCGATGGCGGTGTCGCCCGGCGGGGAGGTGGCGGGCAGCGTGTCCGGCGGCTGCGTCGAGGGCGCCGTCTACGAGCTGGCGCAGTCGGTGCTGGAGAGCGGGGAGCCCGTCGTCCAGCGGTACGGGGTGAGCGACGACGACGCGTTCGCCGTCGGCCTGACCTGCGGAGGAATCCTGGACGTGCTGGTCGAGCCGGTCGGGCCCGGCACGTTCCCCGAGTTCGCGGAGGTCGCCGCGGCGATCGAGGCGCACGAGCCCGTCGCGGTCGCCACGATCGTCGCCGGGCCCGGGAGGATCGGCGCCCGCCGCGTCGTCTGGGGCGACCGCGCGTCCGGGTCCCTCGCGCCCGGGGCCCCGCACGCCGCCCGGCTCGACGCGGCGGTGGACGACGACGCGCGCGGCATGCTCGCCCAGGGCCTCACCGGTCAGCGCCACTACGGCCCCGAGGGCGAGCGGCGGCTTGACGACCTGACCGTCTTCGTGCACTCGTTCGCCCCGCCGCCGCGCCTGCTGGTGTTCGGCGCGATCGACTTCGCGGCGGCCGTCGCGCGGATCGGCAAGTTCCTCGGCTACCACGTGACGGTGTGCGACGCGCGGCCCGTGTTCGCGACGCCCAAGCGGTTCCCCGACGCGGACGAGGTCGTGGTGAAGTGGCCGCACAAGTTCCTGGACGAGACGCGCGCCGTGATCGACGAGCGGACGGCGATCTGCGTCCTGACCCACGACCCCAAGTTCGACGTGCCGCTGCTGGAGGTGGCGCTGCGCACCGGCGCCGGCTACGTCGGCGCGATGGGTTCGCGCCGCACCCATGACGACCGCCTGGCGCGGCTGCGGGAGGCGGGCCTGTCCGAGGCCGAGCTGGGCCGGCTGCGCTCGCCGATCGGCCTCGACCTCGGCGCCCGCACGCCGGAGGAGACGGCGGTGTCGATCGCGGCGGAGCTCGTGCAGCTCCGCTGGGGCGGGTCCGGGCGCCCGCTCACCGACACCAGCGGCCGGATCCACGCCGACGCGACCTGAGCGGACTACCCTCGCTGGATGACGTTGCACGGAGCGGACACCCCGGCCGGCCTGCTGCTCGCGGCGGGGGAGGGCAGCCGCCTCGGGTGCCCGAAGGCGATGCTGGAGCTGGACGGCGAGCGCCTCGTCGACCGGGGCGTGCGGATGCTGCGGGACGCGGGCTGCTCCCCGGTCGTGGTGGTGGCGGGGGCCGCGCAGATCGAGGTCATCGGCGCCGTCGTCGTCCCGAACCCGGACTGGCGGGACGGCATGGGCTCCTCCCTGCGCGCCGGCCTCGCCGCCCTGCCGCCCGCCTGCCCGGCCGTGGTCGTCGCGCTCGTCGACCAGCCCCTCGTGACGCCGGCCGCCGTGGAACGGCTCATCGCCGCGTACGAGGCGGGCGCCGGGATCGCCGTCGCGACCTACGGGGGAGCGCCGCGCAACCCCGTGCTGCTGGGCGCGGAGCACTTCGCGGGCGTCGCCGAGGCGGCCGTCGGCGACCAGGGCGCGCGCGGCTACCTGCGCGCCCGCCCGGAGCTGGTCACGCCCGTGCCGTGCGACGACGTCGCCGCCCCCGACGACATCGACACCCCCGAGGACCTGGCCGCCTTCAACCGCCGCGAGCCTCGGTGACGGCGCGCTCGTAGGCGAGCAGCGTGCCGATGAACACCTTGCGCTGCTCCGGTGTGAGCGGCTCCAGGGCGGTGCGCCAGGCGCCCGCGCCCTGACCGAGCCACCCGTTGATCGCGGGGAGGTGCTCGTCCGCGACGCTGACGATGGTGCGGCGCCGGTCGGCGGGGTCCTCGCGGCGCTCCAGGATGCCCTGCCGGCTGAGGTCGCCCACCATCAGGCTCACCGTCGCGGGCGCGACCTCCAGCCGGCCGGCCAGCGCGTTCACCGTCATCGGCCCGTCGAACAGCAGGTAGGCGAGCAGCGACAGGTGCCGCGGCGCGAGGTCGAAGGAGGACAGCTCGGCGGGCACCCTGATCCGCTTGGCCGCCGAGACGAGCCGGGGCATCAGCAGCAGCATCGTCCGGATGCCGTCGTCGACGTCCGGGCCCGCGCTCTCATCGGTTGACATTGCCTGCACATCCAAAATAGCTTTGCACTACAAAAGACTTTGCTTCCAAAGCAAAATATTCGATCGCGTCCAGGATAGGAGAGCCCTGCCATGAGCGAGTGGAACCGGCAGATCATCGAGGAGTTCCGGGCGAACGCCGGCAAGGTCGGCGGGCGGTTCGAGGGCGCGGACCTCCTGCTGCTGACCAGCACTGGCGCCAGGACCGGCGATCCGCACACCACACCGCTCGGCTACATGGCGGACGGCGAGCGCCTCCTCGTGTTCGCCACCAACGCCGGCCTCCCGTCGAACCCGGCGTGGTACCACAATCTCCGTGCCGACCCCCGCGTGACCGTCGAGGTCGGCACCGAGACCTTCGACGGCGTCGCGATCCCCGTCGAGGGCGGCGAACGCGACAAGTTGTACGCGCGGCGCGGCGAACTCGTCCCCGCGTACGCCGAGTACCAGCGCAAGACCAGCCGCGTCATCCCGGTCGTGGCCGTTCACCGCGGCTCCCTGGACGGGCGTGCCTGGGCCATCGGCGACGAGCTGGTGAAGATCCACGACGACCTGCGGGCGCGGCTGGCGGAACTCCGCGACGACGTCCACTCCTTCTACGACGGCTCCGGCGGCGGCGCGGACCTGGCGGCCCGGCTGCGGGAGCACTGCGTGTCGGTCTGCGGCGTCCTCGGCGAGCACCACGACAACGAGGAGGGACGCGCGTTCCCGCGCCTGGAGGCCCAGTTCCCGGGCCTCGCCCCGGTGATCGGCCGGCTCCGCCGCGAGCACGTCAAGGTCACCGAGACCAGGGCCGCGCTCCAGGCCATGCTGGACGATCCCGGAGCCCGCGACCCCGCGCACGTCCGCGCCGAACTCGACCGGATGACGGCCGAGCTGGACGCCCACTTCGCCTACGAGGAGGAGCAGCTCGGCAGCGTCATGAACGCGGTCGGCCCGCTCTGGAGGACCGGCCCCCGGCGGGGTTAGGACGCGGGCAGGACGCTCTCGTCCAGGGCGCCGCAGTCGACGGCGCGGCGGAGGCGGGCGGTGAGCGCCTTGATGGTGGCGGGCTCGTCCAGGACGCCGCTCGCGTTCCCCGCCGCCTGCTCGTGCCAGGCCCGGACCCGGCCGATCACGTCGTCGACGCCCGTCAGGTGGAACGCGTACACGGCCGCGTACCGGCTGGGCAGGTGCGCGGGATGCAGGTCCCAGCCCTGGTAGAAGCCGTGCTGCAGGGAGTGCCGGACGTGCGCGGCGTGCACCGCCCACGTCCCGTTGACCTCGTCGGGACCGTCGTTGCGGGGGATGACGTTGGTGGAGCCGTCCGACAGCCGCACCCCGGTGCCCGCGAGCGACACCTGCATGATATGCCGGGCGAAGTCGCACGCGGGATGGTCGAGCCGCTGCTCGTGCGGCGGCAGCCCCAGCGCGGCGGTGTAGTCGAACACGCCGAAGTGGGCGGCGGTGATCCGGCCCTGGGCCTCGGCGACGAGCGCCTGCAGCCCGACCCGGTTCTCCTCGTCGTCGAACAGCACCTGCGGCGTCTCCACCTGGATCTCGAACCGCAGGATGCCCTGCGGCAGCCCGAGCGCCGTCTCCAGCCGGTCCAGGAACTCCACGAACAGCCTGATGTGGTCGGTCGACATCACCTTCGGAAACGTGATGGTGAACCCGCCGGGCAGCCGGCCGAGCCGGTCGCGCAGCGCGGTCAGGAACCCGTCCAGCGTCCGCATCGCGCGCTCGTGGCCGCCGTCGGCGAACGACTTGACCCGCACCCCCCAGTAGTGGGGGAGGCCCTTCACCTGGTACGCGGCGGCGACCGCCTCGACGACCTGGGCGACGTGCGCGTCCTCCTCCGTGTCGTCGCGCACCCCGTAGCCGTCCTCGAAGTCGATCCGCACGTCCTCGACCGGCTCGCCCGAAAGCTTCGCCGCGACCCGCTCGCGGACCGGGCCGGCGAGCTCCGGGTCGAGCCCGAACGCGGCGCCGAACGACCCGGCGCCCGGCGTGTGGGTGTTCAGCAGCCGCAGCGCCTCGGCGCCGAAGTCGGCGGGCGTCGAGCGGGAGAACCGGTCGGCCGGAACGTACACCGTGTGCACCGGCTGGCGGCCTTCCGCGCCGCCGGGGAAGCGCTCGCCGTGAGCGTCGCGGACGGCGGCGATGCGCGCGGACAGATCGTCGTACGAGGAGACGCTGAGGTTCACCAGCACATGATCCCCCAACCCGCACCGGCTAGGGAACCGGTCCCGCGTGATCAGGACGCCAGAATGCCCCAGGTGCCGTGGAACTCCGCGCCCGGTTCGAGGTCGATGACGCCCTCCCCGGAGGCGAACGCGTTCGGCGGGCAGGTCATCGGTTCGACGCCGAGACCCGAACGGGGCGCCGGGGCGTTCTCGGCGGTGTAGATCTCCATCCACGGGTGCGCCTCGTCGGCCCAGAGCCGGACCGTCCGGCCGCCGCCGGACAGGACCACCCAGACGCGGCCGGCGCCGTCCCGGTTCAGGTCGGCGAACGCGTTGTCGATGCGCCGGTCGCCGAAGACGGGCCCCTCGCGCAGGTCGTACCCGGTCCCGGTGACGTCGAGGGACGGGCCGGACGGGACCATCCGCTCGTCCACCGGGACGTACCGGTCGGCGCCGAGCGTGACCGTGCAGCCGTCGATCGGCTCGCCGACCGTCAGGTAGGGGTGGGCGCCGTGGCCGTAGGGCGCGGTCTTCGTCCCGGCGTTGCGCACGCCGTGCCGGACGCGGAGCCCGCCTGCGGCGTCCAGCGCGTACTCGACCTCCAGGTCCAGCCGGAACGGATAGCCGGCGGTCCCGAGGAGCCGGTGCGTCAGCCGCACCCGGTCCGGTTCGTGCCCGGCCGCCTTCCACGACGCCCAGCGGACGAGCCCGTGGATCGCGCAGTCGCGGGCGGGCTCGGACACGTCGAGCTGGTGCTCCGAACCGCCGTACTCGTAGCGGCCGCGGTCGATGCGGTTCGGCCACGGGATCAGCAGATGCCCGAACGCCGCCGGGGCGGGCTCGTCGGCACCGTGGGACAGGACGACCGGCCGCCCCTCGTACGTCAGCTCGCGCAGGCTCGCGCCCGACTCGGTGATGACGGCCTGGTACGGCCCGGCGCTCAGGGCGAACTGCTCCCCGGTGATCGGCTCGCTCATGCCGGGGACGTTACCCGCTGCCGGGAGCGCTACGCGATCTCCGCGAGGGCGTGCAGGGCGTCGGCGAACACGTTCGCCGGCGGTTCGACGAGACCGGCGCCGACCTGGCCGGTGCCGGCCTCCCGCCCGGCGATGCCGGTGTCGATGACCGGCAGGATCCCGGTGCGGACGACGCGGGTGACGTCCACCCCCACCGGGGTGCCGCGGAACGACAGCAGCGGGATCTGCAGCGCCGGATGCTCCGCGAGCGTGATCTCGTACATCCGCTGGGTGGCGGCCACCGCGTCCGGGACCTCGCCGCCGACGAACCGGACGATCGCCGGCGCGGCGGCGAGCGCGAACCCGCCCATCCCGGCCGTCTCGGTGATCGCCGAGTCGCCGATGTCGGGGTTGGCGTCGTCCGGGCCGTACCCGCCGAGGTAGAGGCCGTCGGGAACGCCCGCCGGGCCGGTGAACCAGCGGTCGCCCGTGCCCGACACCTGGATGCCGAAGTCGGTGCCGTTGCGGGCCATCGCCACGACCAGGCTGGACCCGGGGACGTCCCGGGCCGCGTCCGCGCACGCCTTCGCCGCCGCCATGCCCGCGTTCAGGAAGAAGTGGTCGTTGCCCGCCGCGAACCGCAGCGCCTCGGCGGCCCTCGCCCGGGGCACGTCCTCGGCCGCGGCCAGCGCGGGCGCCAGCTCGCGCAGCAGCAGCGACGTCGCCGCCCGGTTCCGGTTGTGCAGCTCGTCGCCCATCTGCAGCGCCTGCGCGATCAGCGACACCAGGTCGAGCGGGCCGTGCCGCCGCACGGCCGCCCGCAGCGCCGGGCCGAGCACCTCGCCCATCCACGTCAGCCGCTCGATCACCTCCGGCCCGTACGCCCCGTACCGCAGCACCTTCCCGAGGCCCTCGTTGAGCGAGCAGTACGAGGTGCCGCCGTGCTCGGCGTCCTCCACCACCAGCATCCACATGGACGGGCTGACGACGCCCGCCATCGGCCCGACCGCCGCGTGATGGTGGCACGGCTCGAACGAGGCCGCGCCGCGCTCCAGCGCGCGTTCGGCGCCGCGCGGCGTCTCGGCCAGCCCTTCGAGGAGCATCGCGCCGACGAGCGCACCGCGCATCGGGCCGGACGCCCGCTCCCACTCCAGCGGCGGCCCCGCGTGCAGGAACGCGCCCTTCTCCAGGCCGAGGACGTCGCCCGCCGGGCGGACGTCCACCAGGTGCGGACGCGCCGACACCATCCGCTGGACGGCGCGGGCGTTGGCCTCCGCGTGCCCCGGGGCGCCGAGCACCGCGGCGAGCGCGGCCTCCGTCCCGGCCGGCGGCGGCCGCCAGTCGACCGTCTCCACCGGGACGGCCTGGTCGGCGAGCGCGGCGGCGAGCACGTCCACGCCGGTCGCGACGACGTTCGGCTCGCGGGACAGCAGCCCGCCCAGCAGGTGCCGCTGGTCGTTCATCGGGACGTCCCTTCCGCCGGCGGGCCCTCCACCAGAGCGAGGGCGTGCCGGGCAGCCTGGGCGTTGGAGGCGAACACGTCCGCGCCCGCGTCGCGGAGCGCGGCGGCCTGGCGGTCGCGGTCCTGCGGGTCCGCGGGCGTCCCGCACAGCGACACGACGACGGCGAGGTCCGGGCGGTCCTTCACCGCCTCCGCGATGACCGGGGCGAGCGCGGCGGCCGGGTCGGGTTCGGCGCCGTGCCCGAGCACCACGTCCAGGAGCAGGACCCCGCACCCGGTGTCGGCCGCCTCGTCCCGCAGCGCCTCCAGGCGCAGCGTCGGATCGATCATCGGGTGCGCGCGGCCCCGCGTGTAGGCGTCGTCGCCGAAGTCGGTGAACCGGTGGCCGCGCGCCTCCAGGTCCCGGCCGAGGGCGTCCCGCGCGATCATCTCGGCCTCGTCGCGCAGCGTCCCGCCCGCGAACAGCCCGCGCAGCGCCCGCCCGCCCGCGCGCGCCGGACGCCGGGACGACGGCCAGCGCGGCCACTCGGGAACGGCCCGGCCGAGCGCCTTCAGCGCCTTCTCCGCCGCCCGCGTCAGGTCGTCCTCGCCGGGCATCGGCAGCGCGAACACCACGGGGGTGTCCAGCCGCCGCGCCGCCTCCCGGATCAGGTCCAGCACCTGCGGCGCGGGCGGCTTGGACACCAGCACGATCAGCTCGGTGCCGGGGTCGGCGTCCAGCGCCGCCAGCGCGGACAGCGCCGACCGGCCGCTCACCTCCGGCGACAGGTCCCGCCCCCCGACGCCCAGCACATGGCTGACGCCGGTGCCGGCCGCGTCCAGCAGGCACATCAGCTGCTGCGCGCCCGTCCCGGACGCCGCGACGACGCCGACCGGGCCCGGCCGCACCGCGTTCGCGAACCCCAGGCCCGCGCCGCCGATCACCGCCGTCCCGCAGTCCGGGCCCATCACGATCAGCCCGCGCCGCGCCGCCGCCTCCTTCAGCGCGATCTCCTCGGCGAGCGGCACGTTGTCACTGAAGATCATCACGTTGAGGCCGGCGTCGAGCGCGTCCATCGCCTCGGGGAACACGTGCGGCCCCGGCACCGACAGCAGCGCCACGGTCGCGTCCCCGCGGGACGCCGCCGACCCCGTCGTCCTGGCCGGTGCCGCCCCGAGCCCGCCCGGCTCCGCCGGCGGGCGGGACGCCTCGCGCAGCAGCGCGTCGAGTGCCTCCCGCGCCTCGTCGAGCCCGCCGTCCGCCACGCGGACGGCCACGACCAGATCGTCCGGCCCGGCCTCGTCCGGCACCCCGAACCCCATCCGCCCGAACATCTCGCGGTTCGGCCCGGTGCCCATCGCGACCATCGCCCCGGCGACGCCCGGCCGCTCCGACATCAGCCGGCTCACCCGCATGAGCGTGACCGAATCGTGGTAGCTCCCCCGCCGCACCTCGACCCAATCCGTCACGTGCCCTTCCTGTGAAGGGGCGCCCCCCCACACCCCCCGGTTCGCTTCGCTCATGCAGTGACCCTCGGAGCATGCTGGGCGGCGGAGGAGGTGAGGGCGAGGGCGGCGCGGCAGCCCGCGAGGACGCCGTGCGCCAGGTCCGTGCCCGACGTGTGCCCGACCGCGAGCAGGCGCCGCACGGCCGCGGCCGGAGGTTCGTGGCCCGCGACGCAGCGCAGGACGGCGGTCACCTCGCCGCCCGCGTTGCCGGCGGCCGCACAGTGCAGCAGCGTCGCGGCCAGGGCCGTCGTGCGGGTGCCGGCGTCCGCGGTGACGGCCGCGCCGAGCCAGTCGGCGAGCCACACCGCCGTCCCGCCGTGCCGGACGGCGCCGCCGACCAGCCGCAGCGCCGCGAGCAGGCCGCACAGGATGTCGTCGCCGCTCGGCGTCAGCCCCGGGCCGAGGCCCACGATCCGCTCGGCCGCCTCCACGGCGCCCGCCAGGTCGCCGTCCGCGCAGGCCCCGGCGAGCGCGGCCGGGTCCGGATGCCCGGCGAGGCCCCCGCCCACCAGCCCCTCGCCCGCCGGCCCGGCGGCGGTGAGCGCGCCGGCGGCGGTCAGTTCGGCCTCCAGGGCGCGCAGGCCGCGGGCGAGCGCGGCCGGCTGCATCCCGCCGAGCGCCGGGGACGGGTCCCACCAGCGGCGGACGCGCACGTTCAGCCCGTCGGCCTCGATCCGGCCGTCGCCCACGAACGCCTCGCCGCCCTCGCGGACGGACCGGAACGGATGCTCGCGGCGGGTGGCGACGACCACCACCGCGTTCGGCAGTCGGCCGGCGTCGGAGGTGACGACGGCGAGCACGCGCGGCTCGGGGCCGCCCCGCATCTCCAGGTACAGCGCCGCCGGGAAGACGGCGATCACCCGGGCCGCGCGGCGCGGCGGGTCGAGCACCGGCCGCAGCGCGAGGCTCGCGGCGCCGGCGGCGGGGGGCCGCCGTCCGGGCCGGGCCGGGAGCCGGATCGGGTCGCGGACGAGAGCGGTCACGGATCCTCCCGAGGCCGTTGTCGGCGGCCGCCCGGCACACGGGCGGCCCGGCCTCCGCGACGACCGTAGAACGGCCCTCGCACCGGACGTATGGAGAAAGCTGCCAAGGATGGTTGTCATCGTTCGTCTTTGTTGTCAGTGTTGATCAGAAACCGGTAGCGATCACGCCGTAACGGGCGATGTACGCACCAAAAGGCGAGGTGACCCCTGGCATGAGCTACACCACTGCGGACCCGGGCCCACCGGCCCTCCGGCTCGCGAGTACCGGAACTCTGACCTACGGCCTGTCGGTCGGCGAGGTCCTCGGCGTCAGCACCCTGAACGGCGCCCGCCTCATCGCCGGACGGGCCGGACTCGAACGCGTCGTCCAGCGGCTCAACGTGATGGAGGTCCCCGACATCCTGTCGTGGGTCAAACCGAACGAGCTGCTCCTGACCACCGGCTACCCCCTCCGCAACACCCCCCAGTCGCTCGACAACCTGGTCGCCGACCTGGACGAGCGCGGCCTCGCGGCCCTGGCCATCAAACTGGGCCGCTACCTGGACTCGCTCCCCGCCGAGATGATCGCGCAGGCCGACCGGCGCGGCTTCCCCCTGATCCTGCTCCCGAACGACGTCGGCTTCGACGACATCCTGAACCAGGTCCTGACCGACATCCTGAACCGGCAGGCGGCCGTCCTCGCCCGCACCGAGGAGGTGCACCGTGCGCTGGTGCAGATCGTGCTGTGCGGCGGCGGGCTCCAGGAGGTCGTGGACGAGGTCGCGACGCTGCTGGACGTCGCGGTCGTGGTCCTGGACGGCGAGCAGCGGGTGCTCGCCGGCGCCGGGCCGGACGAGCACGTCCAGGCGATGCGGGCGTTCGACGCCGGCCGGCACGCGGAGTGCGGCCGCGGCGGCTGCGGCGTCATCGGCGCGCACGGCACCGGCGACCACCTCGTCGTGCCCGTGATGGCGGGCGGTTTCGACCACGGCCGGATCGTCGCGTTCAGCCCCGCCGGCACGCTGCGCGGCACCGACCTCGGCATCCTGGAACGGGCCGCCACCGTCGCCGCGCTCGTGGTGACCAAGCAGCAGGCCGTCGCGGCGGTGGAGAGCAAGTACCGCGCCGACTTCCTGCGCGACATCCTCGCCGGGCGCGCCGGCGGCGACGACCGGGTCGTCGCGCACTGCGGCGGGTTCGGCTGGAACCTGGACCGCCCGATGATGGTGGTCGTCGCCGAGCTCGACGGGCGCCCGCGCGGCGCCGCCGAGACCGACGGGAAGGGCCGCGGCAGGACCGCCGAGCCCGACGGCGGGGCGCGCGGCGTGCGCGGCACCGAGGAGCGGTCCGCGCAGGAACGGCTCGCGGCCGCGTGGACGACGGCCGTCCGGCGTTACGACCGCGGCGCGGCCGTCGCCAGCTTCGCGCACGAGGTCGTCGCGGTCGTCGGCGCCGAGGGCGACGACCCCGCCGAATGGGCGAACGGCCCCGTGCAGGCGATGGTCAAGGAGGCTTCGTCGATCTTCGCCGAGCACCTGCCCGTGCGGCGGACGTTCTCCACCGGCATCAGCCGGACGGTGACCTCCCCGGCGGCGCTGCCCGAGGCGTACGAGCAGGCGGTGAAGGCCGTCCGGGTCGGACGCCAGCTGAACGGCGCGGGCGCGCGGGCGCACTTCGACCAGCTCGGCGTGTACCGGCTGCTGAGCCTCGTCTCCGACCCGGACGAGCTGCACGCGTTCGTCCGGGAGACCCTGGGCGACCTCGCCGCCGACGACGAGCCGGAGCTCGTCGACCTGCGCCGCACCCTGCAGGTGCTGCTGGAGACGAACCTCAACGTCGCCGAGACGGCCCGCCGGCTCCACTTCCACTACAACACGCTGCGGTACCGCATCGGCAAGCTGGAACGGATGCTCGGAGCGTTCACCGAGGACGCGCATCTACGGCTCAACCTCACCCTCGCCCTTCACGTACTGCGCATGCGCGGTATCTGAGGGTAGTGTCGCGGTCTCGGTGATCCCGGGACGCCACGCGGGGTCGCGGTACACCGGCCGGTCCTCCCAATCCCGGCCCCGGGCTTTGGCAGATGTCGCCGATGCCCGCCCACCGGGGTAGATCTACCTTGCCCGCATAACGCGGTCGGCTGAGCAGGAGGGCCCCGATGGTGATCGGCTGGAAGCTGCACGGCGACGGGCGAACGCCGCCGCCCGGGGAGGTCGTCAGGCCGGACGAGCGGCTGTCGTGGCCGCGCACCGCCGGCATCGGCGCGCAGCACGTGGTGGCGATGTTCGGGGCGACGTTCGTGTTCCCCGTGGTGATGGGCCTGGACCCCAACCTGGCGATCATGATGTCCGGGGTCGCGACGATCCTGTTCCTGCTGATCGTCGGCGGCCGGGTGCCGAGCTACCTCGGCACGAGCGCCTCGTTCGTCGGGGCGGTCGCGGCGATCCGCGCGGCGGGCGGCGACAGCGCGACCGTGACCGGGGCGATCCTGGTGGCGGGCGCCGTGCTCGCCGTGATCGGCGTGCTCATCCACTTCGCGGGCGGCGACCTCATCCAGCGGGTGTTCCCGCCCGTGGTGACCGGCGCCGTCGTCATGCTCATCGGGTTCAACCTCGCTCCGGTGGTGGCCACCGTCTACTGGCCGCAGGACCAGTGGGTCGCGCTGGCGACGCTGGGCTTCGCCGTCCTCTGCGCGGTGCTGCTGCGCGGTTTCTGGGCGCGCATCACGATCCTGCTGGCGCTCGTGTTCGGCTTCGCCCTCTCGTGGATCCTCGACAAGACCGCGGGGCAGATCACGTCGGTGCTGCCGGGCCAGAACCTGCTGGACGGGGCGGGCAAGGCGTGCACGGCCGAGGGCCCGTACTGCGTCGCCACCGCGTTCCCGCACGACCGGGTCGGCTTCGCGGCCGTGAAGGCGGCCGACTGGTTCGGGTTCCCGGACCTGCACGGGCCCGACTTCAAGACCTCGGCGGTCTTCCTGGCGCTGCCCGCCGTCATCGCACTCATCGCGGAGAACACCGGGCACGTGAAGGCCGTGTCGGCGATGACCGGCGACGACCTCGACCCCGTCCTCGGCCGCGCCATCACCGCCGACGGCATCGGCACCGCCCTCGCGAGCGCGGTCGGCGGCTCGCCCACCACCACCTACGCCGAGAACATCGGCGTCATGGCCGCGACCCGGATCTACTCGACGGCCGCCTACTACGTCGCCGCGGCCGTGGCGATCCTGTTCGGGCTGTGCCCCAAGTTCGGCGCGCTCGTCGCCGCGACGCCCGGCGGCGTGCTCGGCGGCATCACCGTCGTGCTGTACGGGATGATCGGCCTGCTCGGCGCGAAGATCTGGATCGAGAACCGCGTCGACTTCGCCGACCCGGTCAACCTCGTCCCGGTGGCGGCGGGGATCATCCTGGCGATCGGGGACGTGACGCTGCAGATCACCGACGACTTCCCGCTGCAGGGCATCGCGCTCGGCACCATCGCCGTCCTGCTCGGGTACCACGTCCTGAACGTGCTCCGGAAACCGGACGACTCGGGCGCCGGCGTCATCGCGCCTGCGGAGACGGAGATCGGCGGCCCGACGCGGTGAAACCACCTCCGTTCGGCTACCACGCACCGGGCACGCTCGGCGAGGCCCTCGCCGCGCTCGCCGCCGTGCCCGGCGGCAAGGTGCTCGCGGGCGGCCAGAGCCTCATCCCGCTGCTCAACATGCGGCTGGCCGCGCCGTCCGACCTGGTCGACATCAACCGGGTCGCCGAGCTGGACACCCTCCATGCGGGGGACGAGGGCGTGCGGGTCGGCGCGCTCGCCCGGCACGCGCGGGTGGAGCGCTCGGCGGAGGCCGCCGCCGTCCAGCCGCTCCTCGGGCAGGCGCTCCGGCACGTCGCGCATCCCGTCATCCGCAACCGGGGGACGGCCGTCGGCAGCCTCGCGCACGCCGACCCCGCCGCCGAACTGCCCGCCGTGCTCGCCGTCCTCGGCGGGACGGTCGAGGCGGCGTCGGCCCGGGGCCGCCGCACGATCCCCGCCGCCGAGTTCTTCCGGGGGCCGCTCGAATCGGCGCTCGAACCCGGTGAGCTGGCCGTCTCCGCGTTCTTCCCGGCGGCCCCGCCCCGCACCGGCACCGCGTTCACCGAGACGGCCCGGCGGCACGGCGACTACGCGCTCGCCGGCGTCGCCGCCGTCGTCACCCTGGACGAGGACCTCCGGATCCACGCCGCCCGCGCCGGGTACCTCGGCGTCTCCGCGACGCCGCTCGTCCTCGACCTGACCGAGGCCGCGGGGCCGCACGGCGACTGGGCGGCCGCCGCCGCCCACGTCCGGGAGCGGATCGACCCGGAACCGGACATCCACGCGGGCGCCGGGTACCGGCGGCACCTGACCGGCGTGCTGACCGAGCGCGCCCTGAACGCGGCCGCGGCCGCGGCGATGCGGAAGGCGGGGGACTGATGGAGGCGGGGGACTGATGGAGGAGGACTTCGAGGTCGCCGTGACCGTCAACGGGACGCACCGCGCGGCCCGCGTCCCGGCGCGGCGGCTGCTGTCGGACCTGCTCCGGCACGATCTCGGGCTCACCGGCACGCACGTCGGCTGCGAGCACGGCGTCTGCGGCTGCTGCACCGTCCTGCTGGACGGGGAGCCGGTGCGGTCGTGCCTGATGTTCGCCGTCACCGCCTCCGGCCACGAGATCACGACCGTCGAAGGGCTCGCCGCCGCGGACGGGACGCCGTCGGCCGTGCAGCGCGCCTTCCGTGAATGCCACGGGCTGCAGTGCGGCTTCTGTACACCGGGGTTCCTGTGCACCGTCACGGCGCTGCTGCGGGAGACGCCCCGTCCGACGGACGACCAGGTGCTCGAAGGGATCTCGGGGAACCTGTGCCGCTGCACCGGGTACCAGAACATCGTGAAGTCGGTGCACCGCGCCGCAGAACTGATCGCCGAGGAGTCGTGATGGGCACCCGGGTGTTCGGTGAACCGGTCAGGCGGCGCGAGGACGGCAGGCTCCTCACCGGCCGCGGCCGCTACCTGGACGACCTCGGGCGGGACGCGCTGGCGGCGGCGTTCGTCCGGTCCCCGCACGCGCACGCCCGGATCGCCGACATCGACGTGTCGGAAGCGCTCGACGTCGACGGGCTGGTCGCCGTCTACACGTGGGAGGACCTCCCGGGGCGGGTGGGGGAGCCGCTGCCGCTGCTCATCCCGCACCCGGCGCTGACCCATGGCCGCACCGGTTACCCGCTCGCCCGCGACGTCGTCCGGCACGTCGGCGAGCCCGTCGTGATGGTCGTGGCCCGCGACCGCTACCTGGCGGAGGACGCCGCCGAGCGCATCCGCGTCGAGTACGAGCCGCTGCCCGCCGTCGTCGGCATCGAGAACGCCGAGCGGGCCGAGCATCTCGTCCACGACGACGTGCCCGGCAACGTCGGGGCCGTCCTCGTCCAGGAGAACGGCGACGCCCGCGCCGCGATCGACGCCGCGCCGCACGTGCTGGAGTTCGGCCTCTCGATCGAGCGCAGCGCGTCCATGCCGCTGGAGGGACGCGGCGTCTACGCGCGGTGGGACGCCGACGACGGCTCGCTGCGGGTGTACTCGTCCACGCAGGCGTCCACGAGCGTGCGGGCCGCGATCGCCGCGCGGCTCGGGCTGCCGAACGGCAAGGTCGAGGTGATCGCGCCGGACGTCGGCGGCGGCTTCGGCGTGAAGATCGTCCACCCGTGGCCCGAGGAGGTGCTCGTCCCGTGGGCGGCGCGGCTGCTGGACCGCGAGATCAAGTGGACCGAGGACCGCCGCGAGCACTTCGTGTCCGCCGCGCACGAACGCGGCCAGCTCCAGCACGTCCGGGTCGGGTTCGACGACGCGGGCCGCGTCCTCGGGCTGGACGTGCGGATCCTGCACGACCACGGCGCCTACACTCCGTACGGGATCATCATCCCGATCGTCACGTCCACCCAGCTCCTCGGCCCCTACAAGATCGGCGCGTACCGGGCGGAGGTCGTCAGCCTCTACACCAACACGCTGATCGTCACCCCGTACCGGGGCGCGGGCCGCCCGCAGGGCGTGTTCTGCATGGAGCGGACGATGGACCGCATCGCCCGCCACCTCGGCCGGGACCGCGCCGGCGTGCGCGCCGCGAACTTCATCCAGCCCGGCGAGTTCCCCTACGACCAGGGCCTCACGTTCCAGGACGGCCGTCCGCTGATCTACGACTCGGGCGACTACCCCGAGCTGCTCCGCAAGGCGCGGGAGCTGATCGGCTGGGACGGGTTCGAGGCCGAGCGCGCCGCCGCCGCGGCCCGGGGCCGCCGCATCGGCATCGGCCTCGGCGTCTACGTCGAGGGCACCGGCGTGGGCCCGTACGAGGGCGGCCACGTCGAGATCGACACCGCCGGCCGGGTGCACGTCTCGACCGGCCTGACCTCGCAGGGGCAGGGCCACGAGACGGTGTTCGCGCAGATCGCCGCGGCGGAGCTCGGCGTCCCCGTCGAGGACGTGCGGGTGACGACGGGCGACACGCGGCGGTTCGGGTACGCGGTCGGGACGTTCGCGTCCCGTGCGGCGGTGATGAGCGGCAACGCGATCGCGCTGGCCTGCCGGAAGGTGCGCCGCAAGGCGCTGCGCATCGCGGGGGAGGCGCTCGAAGCGGACCCGGACGACCTGGACATCACCGACGGGATCGTGCACGTGCGGGGCGACCTGTCGGCGGCCGTGCCGCTGCGGACGGTCGCGGTCCTGTCGAACCCGCTGCGGTACGCGTTCGACGAGGAGGCCGCGGCGGCGACGCAGTTCGCGGTCGGCCGGCCCGTCACCGAGCCGCCCGTCGCGCCGGGGGAGGAGCCGGGCCTGGAGGGGCGCGACTACTACTCGCCGGTGCGGTCGACGTTCGCGGCCGGGGCCCACGCCGCGATCGTGGAGATCGATCCGGACACGGCCGAGATCGCCGTCCTGCGGTACGCGGTCGTCCATGACTGCGGGCGGCTCATCAACCCGATGGTCGTCGAGGGGCAGATCCACGGCGGAGTCGCGCAGGGCATCGGCGGCGCGCTGTACGAGCGCATGGTGTACGACGGGTCGGGGCAGCTGCTGAACGCGTCGTTCATGGACTTCCTGATGCCGTACGCGACGGAGGTCCCGCGCATCGAGACCGATCATCTGGAGACGCCGTCGCCGCTGAACCCGCTCGGCATCAAGGGCGCGGGGGAGGCCGGCGTCATCCCGGTGTCGGCGGTGATCGCGTCGGCGGTGGAGGACGCGGAGGGCATCCGGGTGGACGCGATGCCGCTCTCCCCGGACGCCCTGTACACGCTGCGGCTCCGCGCCGCGGGGGACCCGTCGCTGCGGGTCCGGGAGGGCGTGCGGGCGGGCTGACGCCCGGGCGGGGACGCCGGGCCCCGGAGTCTGATGCTGGCGGGGTCGGCTCGGGTAGCGGGGGACCTCAACCCCGCCAGCGTGTTGACCCTAGTGAAGGGCCGCCCGGGCGTTCGGCGTAACCGGGATTCCTCCGGGAAGGTCGGTTTCAGGCGGGGCCGGGCTTGTCGGGGGCGTTGCCGCCGAGGGATCTGGGCAGGTAGTTCTGGACGGCGGCGGGCCGGAACCCGGCCTGCCTGATCCAGCCGAGGATCATCTGCAGCTCTCCGGCGAGGCCCTTGCGGTAGTGCATGAGGACGATGTCGCCGGGCTTGAAGCCCTTGGCGCCGTCGCGGCGGGCGAAGCCGTTGTACCCGACGCCGGGCCCGGAGGTGCCGTTGTAGAACTCGGCCGACCAGATGAGCACCGACTTGATGCCGCATTCCTTGGCGGCCTGCAGCGTGGTCTTGTTGTAGCTGCCGAACGGGGGCCGGAAGATCTCGGGCCGGCGCCCGTACTGCTTCGCGATCGCGTCCGAGGAGTCGCAGATCTCCTTCTTCTGCGCCTCGGGGCCGAGCGTCGCCATGTTGGGGTGGCTGACGGTGTGGTTCTCCATGGCCGAGCCCGCGTTGCGCAAGGCCCAGAAGTACTGCCCCTGGCCCTTGATGTAGGTCGAGGTCAGGAACGTCATGATCGGAACCTTCTCCTTGCGGACGAGGTTCACGAACTCGGAGTCGTAGGTGTAGCCGTCGTCGATGGTGAGGAAGACGACGCGGTCCTGGGTGTCGATGTCGGTGATGACCGGCGGCAGGCCGTCGGCGGAGGGCTGCGGCATCGTCCACGACCCGGGTTTCGGCGTCGCCCATTTCTGGTCGCCGAGCACCGTGGCGAGCTGCGCCCGCATGGACGGCCCCGAGCCGCCGCTCCCGGCGGTCAGGACGGGCCAGCCGCCCGCGGCCACGCCCAGCACGCCGGCGGCGACCATCGCGATGACGGGCGTCTTCCCTCGCATCTGCCGCGTACTCCGTTTCGCTGGGGGGACGGGCCGTGGTGGTTCCGCATCGGTTGACGCGCGGGTGGGGACCGGGGTTCGCACCCGGCGGAACCTGCGACATATCTGACCATTCCCGGCCGCTTTCGGGGCGCATCTGCCCAACCCTCGGCGTGTACTCGGCACATGTTGCCGTTCGGCGGGGCGGCGGCGTTCTCTAAAGTCGGGTCATGCAGCTCACCGGCAGTGCCAGCGTCGCCGCGCCGCTCGACCGCGTCTGGGACGCGCTTCAGGACCCGGCCGTCCTGGCCAGGACGATCCCCGGGTGCCGCTCCCTGGAGGAGACGGGACCCGACACCTACCGCATGACGGTCACGGCGGGGGTCGCCTCGATCCAGGGCACCTACGTGGGGCAGGTCGAACTCGCCGATCCCGATCCGCCCCGCTCGTTCGTGCTGCGCGCCCGCGGTCAGGGGGCGCCCGGCACGGTCGACGCGACCGTCCGCGTCCGGCTGTCGGACGGCGACGGGACGACCCGCATCGACTACGACGCCGACGCGGTCGTCGGCGGGATGGTCGGCGGCGTCGGGCAGCGGATGCTGGGCAGCGTCGCCAAGCGGACCGCGGGCGAGTTCTTCGCCGCCGTAGAACGCGACATCACCGCGCCCGCGCCCGCCGCGGAACCCGCAGCCGCCGCCGCGCCGGCCCCGTCCGGCGCGGGCCCGGTCTACGCGGGACGCGCCGCGGCCGTGCCGGAACGGGGCGCCGCGCCCTGGCCGATGACCGTCGCGTTCGCCGCCGGCGGGGCGGTCGCCCTCGCCGGCGTCGCCCTCGGCCACCTCCTCGGGCGCCGTTCCGGTCCCGGGCACGGCAACGGCGGGCATCCGGGCCGATCATCCCGGATCGCCCGCCGCTCGAACCGCTAGGACACGTCCACCAGGTCGACGACGAAGATGAGCGTCTCGCCGGGCTTGATCGCCGGGCTGGGGCTGCGATCGCCGTAGGCGAGGTGCGGCGGGATGACGAGCTTGCGCCGGCCGCCGACCTTCATGCCCGCGATGCCCATGTCCCAGCCCTTGATGACGCGGCCGGTGCCGAGCTGGAAGTCCAGGGTGCCGCCGGTGTTCCAGGACGCGTCGAACTCCTCGCCCGTTGACCACGACACGCCGACGTAGTGCATCGACACGTGCGACCCCTTGGTCGCCTCGGGGCCGTCGCCCTCGGTGATGTCGGTGATGTCGAGGTACGTGGGCGGCTGTCCCTCGGGAAAGTCGATCTCGGGGCGTTCAAGCGCCATGGAGAGGCTCCAGCAGTGTGTCGTCGGATGCGTCGGATGGAAGTGTTCAGCCTAGCCTCAACGCGGCCTCACGAAAGAACGCCGCGTCCGTTGGCAGGTTGCGACGGTTTCGCAGGTGGGCGGCGTCCGGTAGACCTTTCGGCATGGCGAGGCGGCGGCTGCGGATCGGGATCGACACGGGCGGGACGTTCACCGACGTCGTCGCGCTGGACGAGGACGGGGGCCTGACCACGACCAAGACGCCCTCGACCCCCGCCGACCCGGCGGAGGGGTTCGCGGACGGCGTGGCGAAGATCCTCGGGCTGCTCGGCGCGGGGCCGGAGGACGTCGCGGCGCTGTCGCACGGGACGACGGTCGCGACGAACCGTCTCCTGGAGGACCGGATCGACGACCTCGGGTTCGTCACGACCGAGGGATTCGAGTCGGTGCTGGAGATCGCCCGGCAGAGCGTCCCGGACGGCTACGGCAACAGCTACTTCTGGGTGAAGCCGCCGCGGATCGTCCCGGCGCACCGGGTCCGGACGGTCGGCGGGCGGCTCGGCCACACCGGCGCCGAACTGCGCCCCTTCGACGAGGAGTCGGCCGTCGCGGCGGCCCGATGGTTCCGCGACCAGGGGATTCTCGCGATCGGGGTGTGCTTCCTGCACTCCTACGCCGACCCGTCGCACGAGCTCGCGATGCGGGACGTGCTGGCCCGCGAGCATCCGGACGCGGTGGTGTCGCTGTCGTGCGAGGTGCTGCGCGAGTACCGCGAGTACGAGCGGTCGGTGACGACGGTGGTCGACGCCGCCGTCAAGCCGGCGATGAACGGGTACCTGGCGCGGATCGCCGAGCGCGTCGCGGCCCGGCTGCTGGTGATGAAGAGCAACGGCGGCGTGCTGTCGGCGGACGAGGTCGCCCGGCAGCCGATCACGACGGTGCTGTCCGGCCCGGCCGCCGGGGCGCTCGGGGCCGCCTTCGTGGTCTCCCGCAGTGGCCACGGTTCAGTCGTGACCTTGGACGGCGGCGGGACGTCCACCGACGTCGCGGTCGTCCTCGGCGGTGAGCCCACGTTGACGACGGAGGGCTCGATCGGCCGTCACCCGGTGAAGATCCCGATGATCGACATCGTCACGGTCGGCGCGGGCGGCGGATCGGTGGCGTGGCGGTCGCCCGAGGGCGCGCTGAAGGTCGGGCCGCGCAGCGCGGGCGCGGACCCGGGCCCGCTCTGCTACGGGCGCGGCGGCGCCGAGGTCACGGTGACCGACGCGCACGCCGTGCTCGGCCGCATCCCGCCGCATCTGCTCGGCGGCGAGGTACCCCTGGACGTCGGCGCCGCCCGCTCGGGACTCGACGCCCTCGCCAAGGAGCTCGGCCTGCCGTTCGAGCGGGCCGCGGCCGGGATCCTGGAGATCTCGGCGTGGAACCAGGCCAACGCCATCCGGCAGATCACCGTGAAGCGGGGCCTCGACGTGCGCGACTACCCGCTCGTCGCGTTCGGCGGCTCCGGGCCGCTGCTCGCGTGCCGGCTGCTCGACGTCCTCGGCCTGCCCGCCGCGGTCGTCCCGGAGAACCCCGGCAACCTGTCGGCGTTCGGGCTGCTCACCGTGGACGTGAAGAACGACCACGTCCGGACGCGGGTCGTCCGCGACGCCGAACTCGACCCGGCGCTGCTCGGCGAGGTCTACGCCGACCTCGAACGCGAGGCCGCGGACGCGCTCGCCCGCGAGGGGTTCCCGGAGGACCGCCGGCGCTTCGCCCGCTCCGCCGACCTGCGCTACTACGGGCAGGCGTTCGAGGTGCGGGTCCCCGCGCCCGCCGGGCCGCCGGACGACGCGTTCCGCGCCGAGGCGGTCCGCCGGTTCCACGACGCCCACGAGGCGCTCTACGGCTACTGCTACCGGGACGACCCGCGCCACCCGGTCGAGTGGGTCAACCTGCGCGTCTCCGGCATCGGCCCGATCGAACGTCCCCGCCTGGTGGAACGTCCGCCGGGCGACGGCGATCCGTCACGGGCCCGCACCGGCAGGCGGACGGTCTACTTCGACGCATGGGAGGAGAGCGCGATCTACCGGCGCGAGAAGCTCGCCCCGGGAGACACGATCGAGGGCCCGGCCGTCATCGAGGAGTTCGGCTCGACGCTCCCGCTGCACCCCGGCTTCACGGCACGCCTCGACGGTCACGGAAACCTGGTGGTCACGCGATGATCGATCCGATCCTGCTGGAGATCGTGGAGGGGACGCTCGCGTCGGTGGAGCGCGAGGTCGAGACGGCCATCGCGCGGACGGCGCGGTCCCCGATGATCCGGGACGCGCACGACTTCCGGGCCGGGATCCACGACCGGCGCCTCCGCAAGCTGACCGGGCGGTCGTACTCGGCGCTCGTCCAGCCGGTCGCGCGCGACTTCCCGCCGGAGGAGATGCGCCCGGGCGACGTGTTCTTCCACAATGACGTGTACCTGTCGGAAGGCGGCATCGGGCATCTGCCTGACCTGTGCGTGACGGTCCCGGTGTTCCACGAGGACGAGGTGGTCGCGTTCGTCCAGGCGTTCGGGCACCACGACGACATCGGCGGCGCCGTCCCCGGCTCGATGCCGAGCCATGCCCGCAGCGCGTTCGAGGAGGGCCTGATGGTCCCGCCTATCAAGCTGTGGGACCGGGGCGTCCCGAACGAGGCGGCGCTGGCCATCATGACCCGCAACTCGCGGATGCCGGACTCGCTCGCCGGCGACCTGGACGCCGAGTGCTCGGCGTGCCTGATGGGCGCCCGCCGGCTCGGCGACCTGTTCGCCCGCTACGGCCGCGCGGACGTCGAGGCGTGCTTCGACGCGATCATCGACCGGACCACCGAGACGTTCCGCCGCGAACTCCTGGCCAAGATCCCGGACGGCACGTTCGTCTGGGAGGACTACGCCGAGCACGACGGCGTCGACCCGCCCCGCCTGCACGCGCAGCGCATCACGCTGACCGTCGACAAGGCGGCGGCCGTTCCCCTGGTCATCGACTTCACCGGGACGTCTCCGCAGGCCAAGGGCCCGATCAACCACGCGGGCGACTACTCCGGCGGGGTGTTCCTGAAGAAGTGGCTGGCGCCCGTCCTGCGGAACCTGGCCGACACACCGGAGCGGGCCGCCGAACTGGACGTCAACGAGGGCGTGGTGCCGCTCATCGAGATGCGGTTCCCGGAGAAGGGCACGCTGCTGACGCCCGTCTTCCCCGCGCCGACCAACGCCCGCACCTTCGTGATCCTGCGGCTGCTCGGCGTCCTCGCCGGCGTCCTCGCAAAGGCCACCGGCGGCCGGATGCCCGCCGACCAGGAGACGATCCGCTACACCGGCGTCTACGGGGAGGACGACCGCGGCCCCTACCTGATGCGGGAGGTGCTCGGCGGCGGTTCCGGCGGCCGCTACTACGCCGACGGCGAGGACACCATCCACGTCGTGCCGGACTCCCGCAACATCCCCGCCGAGTTCGCCGAGGCGCGCTGGCCGTTCGTCGTCGAGCGGCTCGGCCTGGCCGTCGACTCGGGCGGGCCGGGGGAGTACCGGGGCGGCCTCGGCTACGACAAGCACATCCGGATGCTCCGCGACGCCCACTACATGTCGATCGCCGACCGCTCGATCCTGTCGTGCTGGGGCGTCAACGGGGGCCGCGCGGGACGTCCCTTCCGCGTCGACATCGACGGCGAGGAGATGGACGGTCTCGTGGACGACCGGCCCGTCCGCGCCGGTCAGATCATCCGCATCCGCACGACCGGGGGAGGCGGCTGGGGCGACCCGCTGAACCGCGACCCGTCCCGTGTGGCGGCCGACGTCCGCGACGGCAAGGTGTCCCTGGACGGCGCCCGCGACGACTACGGCGTCGTCCTGGCCGACGGTCTCGTGGACGCGGCGGCGACCGAGACCCTCCGCGCGCGTCTGCGCGCCGAGCGCGGCACCGTCCCGTTCTTCGACCGGGGGTCCGGTTACTCCGAGCTCTCCGGCGGTGCCGCCTCCGCCGACGTCGACGCCCTCGACCGGTGACGGCGGCCTAGGGGCGCCGCGGGCCGGTGATGTAGGCCCGCAGCGCCGCCTCGTACTCGCTCATCGGGGGAGAGGTGTCCGTCCGCCGGAGCTCGGTGTAGGGCGGATCCCCGTGGACGAGCTGCGAAGGGGCGCACTTCCCCGCGCCGCCGGGGCCGGTCAGCGTCTGCCGCCCGACCCTGCGGCCGGTGCGCGCCTCGAAGACGTCGAGATGCCGGCGGCCCTGGTAGGACTCCAGGCGCAGGCCGCCCTGGTAGTCGCAGACCTGGAGCGGCGTGTCCGACACCCGGCCCGCCGGTTGGCCGCACGCCACCAGCTGCACCTCGTCCGGCTCCGGCCGGGCCCTGCCGCCGCCGGTGGTCGCGAGGTCGGGGCGCCCCGCGCCCTCGCCGAAGAACACCAGCGGGTGCGGGCCCGCTCCCTCGTAGGGCGCGACGCCGTCGAAGGGGCGGCCCTGCGGCGAGCAGAGCCGGGCGAGATCCTCCAGGTGCTCGGGCTTCTCCCCGAGGACGGCGCGAACCAGCCAGGGCTGCGCCATCCATCCCACCAGCGCCAGAGTCGCCGCACCCACCGCGACGACCGCCAGCCGCGGTCCCACCCGGGCCCGCACCGGCCCCCGGCTCGCGACCGCCCGGCCCAGGTCCCTGCCACCGCTCACCGGCCCGACGTCAAGGTGGCGCTCGTCGGCGCCGTCGGTCCACACGAGCCGCCGCATCGTCCTTTTCACGCCGAACTTCGGCGTCGTCAGCGCCTCCCACGGGATGGCGACCGGGGCCGCTCGCGACAGCACCAGCACCCCGCCCTCGCACACGGCGAACCGGAGCCGCGGGCCGTGCGGCCCCGGCAGCGGCGCCAGATGCACCCAGCAGACCAGGCCCGCCCACGCCAGGACGGGCAGCAGGAAGACCGAACGCCAGTCGAAGACGGCGACCGCGCCCACCGCCACGCCGAAGAGCGGAATCCCGGGCGCCAGCCGGGTCCAGTCGGGCCAGTCCCGGCGCTGCCGGTGCACCCGCCGGACGGCGCCCAGCCCGGCCTCGGCGGCCTTCCGCAAGACCGAACGGTGCCACGGCATGAATGTCTTCCTGCTCCTGCCCACCGCGCGATCATCGCTCAGGTTCGCGTCCGGCGGCGAGGTCCTCGAAGACACGGTCGGGGTCGTTCTGCTTCCAGTACCTGAACATGAGCGAGACGCCGCCCCCCTCCGCGGCGAACGAGCCGATCGGCCGGGACGGGTCGACGAGGAAGCGGGGTTCGTCCCACTGCTGCGCCACGACGGCCAGCGGACCGCCGGCGACGAGAATCCACGTGGCCTTCCCGCCGGCGATCGTCGCGAGGAAGTGCCGCTCCAGCAGATGAGCGACGACACGGGCCAGGGACGTCTCAGGCGGCAGCTCGATCGTCTGAGCATGGGGGAGGACATCGTCCCCCATGGCGACGCTTGTGCGATCGACATTGATCATCATGAACTGATCCCAGGGTCCTCGCTCATGCCGTTATGAGGTGAATCGCTACTCCGAAACCCCGATCCTTGCATTTGGTGATCTCACCGGCGTGCAAGCCCCTCCTTGATCGCGGCGGACTGTTCACCCGTCGGCAGGGGCGCATGGGAGGCGGCGACCCGGCTCTGCGTTGGGAAAACTCCTTTGGTGAGGCAGGGGCGGGCCGTCGTTTTCCACCGGCTCCGGTCACCGCGCCCGCGGACAACGCCAGGATCGGCGGCTCAAACGGTCAGCGGCGGTTGAACGCGCTGATGACGAGCTGGCCGACGACGACGTAGAGCAGTGCCGCCAGCCCGTAGTTCAGGGCGACCCCGAGCTTGGCGTCATCGGGGGTGAAGACGTCGCCGAGGCCGAGCACCAGGACCTTGGCGATGTTGTAGACGCCGTGGACGAAGCCGTTGCCCTGGTTCGCCTCGAACACGACGAACACGATGTGGAGCAGGAAGATCGCCGCGACGAAGCCGGTGATCACGCGTATCACGCCGGCGACGGCTCCGGCGCCGTCGCGGCGGTGATAATCGCCGCGCGGGGATTGATAAGGGTCCGGGACGCGGTGAGGCGGGTAAGGGTCTGCCCCGTGGTACGGGGGAGGACCGTGGGGGCCTTGGCCGTATGGGGGTGGGTGTGACATGACTCCGCATTGTAGGGGAGTAGACACATATCGCCACGCTTTGTGCGGTTCATTCTTGTGATGCGCTCGCTGCACTTCGCGGGGACCAATTCGAAGACGGATTCGCAACATCCCAAGTCCTCTATGGGGTCATCAAGTGGTCCCCCTCGGCTGCAGGGCGCACCTTGAAGCGGTACCGGGTGAAGGTGGTGCCGTCCACGTCCAGGTCGCAGCGGGCCCGCGTGCCGTCGGCGGCGAAGAGGGCGGACTCGCGGACGGCCCAGGCGTCCCAGGCTTCGGCGTACTCGGGGCCGTCGCGGTCGATGGCGCGGGCGCGGCGCAGATCGTGGGGCGCGTCGATCCAGATGCGGCAGGCGGCGGGTGACTTCGCCCAGGCCGAGCCGACGCCCTCGACGAACAGGACGGGTGCGGGCGGGATCTCCTCTTCGGGCCCGTAGCGGTCGTGATGCCAGTCGTAGCGGCGCAGCACGGCGGGACGGCCGTCGCGCAGCGGGTCGAGCACCGCGCGGCGGAGGGGACGCCACCAGGTCAGCGGGTCGGCGTCCCAGGGAACGCGGAAATCGTCCGACCGGATGACGGGCGCGCCGACCAGGACCTCCGCCAGGTGGTCGGCGAACGTCGACTTGCCCGCGCCGCTCGGGCCGTCCACCGCGACGATCCGGACCGGGCCGCACGACGGCGGCAGGACGAGCAGCCGCGCGGCGAGCGCGGGGTAGGTCATGGCGGAATCCGGCACGGACGGCATACTTCCAGCTGGACGAGAGGGAGAGGGGCGAGTGATGGACCTGCTCGGCGGGACGGGCGGCCCGGTGCGGGTCGCCGGACGGGAACTGCCGCGCGACGAGCTGCTCGGCTGGGCGTCCGCCGTCGCCGCGGAGATCCGGGGCGCAGACGCCGTCGCCGTGCACGCCACGGCGTCCCTGGAGACCGTCGCCGCGGTCGTCGGCGGCATCCTCGCCGGCGTGCCCGTGGTGCCGCTGCCGCCGGACTCCGGTCCCGCCGAGCGCGCACACATCCTCGGCGACTCGGGGGCGGGCCTGCTGCTGGCCACCGGCGACGCGCAGCCCGTCGACGGCGAGCCGCCGCTGGTCCCGGTCGGCGCGCTGCCGCACAACGGGAGCGTGCGGGACGAGGTTCCCGCCGACGCCACCGCGCTGATCCTCTACACGAGCGGGACGACGGGCGCGCCGAAGGGCGTGCTGATCTCGCGGGGGGCCATCGCCGCCGGGCTGGACGCGCTCGCCGAAGCCTGGGCCTGGACGCCCGGCGACGTCCTCGTCCACGGACTGCCCCTGTTCCACGTGCACGGGCTCGTCCTCGGCGTCCTCGGCGCACTGCGGGTCGGCTCGCCGCTCGTCCACACGGGGCGTCCCAAGCCCGGGCTGTACGCGGCGGCGGCGGAGAACGACGGCGGCAGCCTGTTCTTCGGCGTCCCCACCGTCTGGTCGCGGACCGCGGCGGACCCGTCCGCCGCGGAGGCCCTCCGCGGCGCCCGCCTCCTCGTCTCCGGCAGCGCGCCCCTTCCCGTGCCCGTCTTCGAGCGGCTCGCCGGACTCACCGGGCACCGCCCGGTCGAGCGGTACGGCATGACGGAGACGCTCATCACGCTCAGCGCGCGCGCCGGCGGCGACCGGCGGCCCGGCTACGTCGGCACTCCGCTGCCCGGTGTGGAGACCCGCCTGGCCGCCGAGGACGGCTCCGGCGTCCCCCCGGACGGCGAGACGCCCGGCGAGCTGCACGTCCGCGCCCCGCTGCTGTTCAAGGGGTACCTCAACCGCCCGGAGGCCACCGCGAAGTCGTTCACGGCGGACGGCTGGTTCCGCACCGGCGACATCGCCACGATCGGCCCGGACGGCTGGCACCGGATCGTCGGCCGCGCGTCCACCGACCTCATCAAGAGCGGCGGCTACCGGATCGGCGCCGGCGAGATCGAGAACGCGCTGCTCGCGCATCCCGCGGTCCGGGAGGCGGCGGTCGTCGGCACCCCGCACGACGACCTCGGCGAGCAGGTCACCGCCTACGTCGTCGCCGAAGGGGTCGGCGAGAAGCAGCTCATCGACTTCGTCGCCGGACGCCTGTCGGTGCACAAGCGGCCGCGCGTCGTCCACCTGGTCGGCGCGCTGCCCCGCAACGCCATGGGCAAGGTCGTCAAGACCCGCCTGACCGACATCACGCCTTGAGGGGTCGCATGCGCCTCGTGACGAACGCCCGGCTCATCGGCCGGGACGGCCTGCACGACATCGAGATCGACGGCGACCGCTTCGGCCGCATCGCGCCCGCCGGGGAACTCGCCGGCGACGCGCTCGCCGACGCCGCCGGAAACCTCGTCACCCCGCCGTTCGTCGAGCCGCACGTCCACCTCGACACGACCCTGACCGCCGGTGAACCGCGCTGGAACGCGTCCGGTTCGCTGTGGGAGGGCATCGCCGTCTGGAGCGAGCGCAAGACGTCCCTCACACGCGAGGACGTCGTGTCCCGCGCGTCGGAGGTGCTGCGCTGGTACGCCGCCAACGGCGTCCTGCACGTGCGCAGCCACGTGGACGTCACCGACCCCGGGCTGGTCGCGCTGGACGCGATGCTCGAAGTCCGCGAACAGGTCGCCGACGTCATCGGGCTCCAGATCGTCGCGTTCCCGCAGGAGGGCATCTGCTCCTTCGACGACGGCGCCGGGCTGCTGGAGGAGGCGGCCCAGCGCGGCGTGGACGCTGTCGGCGCCATCCCGCACTTCGAGGACACCCGCGAGGACGGCGTCCGCTCCCTGGAGATCGCGTTCGGCATCGCGCAGCGGTACGGGCTGCGCCTCGACGCGCACTGCGACGAGATCGACGACGAGCAGTCCAGGTTCGTGGAGGTGCTGGCCACGCTCGCGCGGCGCGGCGGGCTCCGCGACCGGGCCACGGCCTCCCACACCACGGCGATGGGTTCCTACAACGGCGCCTACTCCTACAAGCTCCAGCGCATCCTCGCCCGCTCGGGCGTCAACCTCGTCTGCAACCCGCTCGCCAACCTGTGCCTGCAGGGCCGGTTCGACGCGTATCCCAAGCGGCGCGGCCTCACCCAGGTCAAGGAGATGCTCGGCGCCGGGGTGAACGTCGCGTTCGGGCACGACGACGTCATGGACCCGTGGTTCCCGCTCGGCACCGCGTCCCCGCTGCAGGTCGCGCTGGCCGGCGTCGCCGCCGCGCAGCTGACCGGCGCCGCCGAGATCGACGAGGCGTTCGCCATGGTGACGGGGCGCGCCGCCAGGGTGCTCGGCCTCGGCGACGGGTACGGCGTCGAGCCCGGCCGGCCCGCGAACCTGGTCGTCCTGCCCGCCGCGTCGCCGTTCGACGCCGTCCGGCGGCAGACCCGCCCGAGCCATGTGGTCGCGCGGGGCCGGCTCGTCGCCGAGACGCCGCCCGCGGTCACCCGGCTGACCTGGCCGGGACGCGAGCCGGAGGACGTCGACTTCGTCCGTGCGCGCGACCGGCGCCGTTAGGGGAGCAGTTCGGCGAGGACGGGGCGGACCAGGTCCCGCGCCACGGACTCCGGCAGGTCCGGGCCGCCGTCGCCCTCGGCGAAGTAGTGCAGGAACCCCTGCTGGAAACAGGCGCCCATCAGCAGCGCCGCCACCGCCGCGGTGTCGGCGTCCGCCGTGACCCTGCCGAGGCCGCGCTCGGCGTCCAGATACCGGGTGAGGGCGCGCACCGGTTCCTGCGGGCCCGCGCCGTACTTGCGCAGCGACTCGCGGGTCGCCACCATCAGCCGCGGCTGCGCCACCATCGAGGCCATCATCGGGAACGCCTGCCGGTAGAAGCGCAGCCCGCCATGGACGATCGTGACGAGATTGGACTCCAGGGACCCCTCGCCCGGGACGCACGCCTTCGCGAACGCCGGCATCCGCTCCTTGATGACGTTCAGCATCAGCTCCTCCTTGTCCCGGAAGTGCTTGTAGAGCAGTGCCTCGGAGTAGCCGGCGGCCTTCGCGATCTCCTTGGTGGTGGCGCGGGCGACCCCGTGCCGCCGCATGATGTCCGCCGCGGCGTCCAGGATCCGTTCGCGCGCGCTCAATGAGGCCCCCTTGACAGGTGAGTGGATGCTCACCACGATAGTGGTTAGTAAGTATTCACTCACCTTGGAAGGGGAACCCGATGAGGATCACGATCTTCGGGGCGACCGGCGGCACCGGCGTGCACGCCGTCAGGCGGGCCCTGGACGCCGGGCACGAGGTGACCGCCGTCGTCCGCGACCAGGCCGGGCTGCCCGCCGAACTGCGCGCCTGCGCCGACGTCGTCCAGGCCGACGTCATGGACCCGGGCGCGATCGAGGAGACGGTCAAGGGACGCGACGCGGTCGTCACCGCCATCGGCACCCGCGACGGCGGCCGGCCGACCAGCGTCTGCGCGGACAGCACGCGCGGCATCCTCGCCGCGATGGCGGCCGCCGGGACGGAACGGTTCGTGCTCACCAGCGCGTCCGGTCTCCACGCCGGGCCGGGCGACGACCCCCTCACCCGGTTCGTGGCCAAGCCGCTGCTGCAGCGCTTCCTCAAGCACGCCTTCGCCGACATGCGCGCCGCCGAGGCCCTCACCCGCGACTCCGGCCTCGCCTGGACGATCGTCCGCCCGCCCCGCCTGACGAACGGACCGGGCAACGGGCGCTACCGGAAGGCGGCCGACCGCAACGTCCTCGGCGGTGTGTCCATCGCCCGCACCGACCTGGCCACCGCCCTCCTCGACGTGGCGGGCGACCCGTCGTCCATCCGGCACGTCGTCAGCGTCGCCGGATGACAGGTGTCATGCCGATCGGCTGACAGGCGCCGCCGGAACCGGTGACACGCGCTTCTACCCGCACACGCCCGTCCTCGCGACGCTGGGGGCATGGAAACGAACTCGGCCATCCGCGTGGACGGGCTGCGGCAGCGGTACGGGGACTTCGAGGCCGTCGCCGGGATCTCCTTCGAGGTCGGCGAGGGCGAGCTGTTCGCGCTGCTCGGCACCAACGGCGCGGGGAAGACGACCACGCTCGAAACCCTGGAGGGACACCGGGCCGTCCACGAGGGCACGGTCCGCGTCCTCGGCCACGACCCGCACCGGGAACGCCGGGAGGTCCGGCCGCGCATCGGCATCATGCTCCAGGACGGGGGCTTCTTCGCCGACCTCACCGTCGCCGAGACCGTCGAGCACTGGCGCGCCTTCACCCCGTCCGCCCGCGACCGCGGCGAGGCCATCGCGATCGCGGGCCTGGCCGACAAGGCCGGCGTGCGCGTGCGGCAGCTGTCCGGCGGGCAGAAACGCCGCCTCGACCTCGCGCTCGCCCTGCTCGGCCGGCCCGCCGTCCTCTTCCTGGACGAGCCGACGAGCGGCATGGACCCCGAGGCCCGCCAGGCGACCTGGCGCACCGTCCGGGACGTGGTCGCCGGCGGCACGACCGTCCTGCTCACCACCCACTACCTGGAGGAGGCCGAGCACCTCGCCGACCGCCTCGCGATCATGCACCGCGGGCGGATCGAGGCGTCCGGCACGGTCGCCGACGTCGTCGCCGGGTACGGCGACCGCGTCACCTTCCAGCTCCCCGAGCGGCTCCAGGTCGCCGAACTCCCCGGCCTGCACGGCGCCCGCGCCGACATCTCCGTGGACCGCGGCCGCGCCGTCGCGTCCTACACCGTCGAGAGCGCCGGTCTCCAAGACGGCCTGTACGAGCTGCTGCGCTGGGCCGACCGGAAGGGCGTCCGGCTGGACGGCCTGACCGCGCGCAGCGCGTCCCTCGAAGACGTCTTCCTCCGCACCGCCGAAGGAGCGACCCCGTGAAGACCTCCGCCATGCTCAGCGTCGCCCGCCTCGACCTCACCCTGCTCTGGCGGAACCGGACCGCCCTGTTCACCGTCTTCGGCCTGCCGATCCTGTTCGCGGGCATGCTCGTCCCCATGCGCGGCCAGGAGATCGACGGAGTGGACGGCGCCCTCCTGCAGGGCACGGGTCATCTGGGGTTCTTCCTCGTCTTCGCCGTCTTCATGAACCTCGTGAACGTGTTCACCGCCCGGCGCGAGGACCGCACGCTCAAGCGGATGCGCGGCACCGCCCTGTCGGACGCGGAGATCACGGGCGGCAGCATCCTCACCGCGACCGCGATGTACACCGTGCAGGCGATCGCGCTGCTCGCGGTGCTGGGAGCGGCGATGGGCGGCCGGCTCCCCGCCGACCCGGTCCTGATGCTGGCCGGGCTCGCGGGCGGCGTCGCGGTGTTCGCGACGCTGGCGTTCGCGGTGTCCGGGATCACCCCGAACGCCGAACTCGCGCAGCTGACCGTCCTGCCGATCATGTTCGGGTGCATGCTCGGCGCCGGCGTGATGTTCCCGATGGACGGCCTGCCCGGGTGGCTCCAGGAGATCTGCCGGTTCGTCCCGCTCAGCCCGGTCGTGGAGATCGTCCGGACCGGCTACTTCGGCCAGGACTTCGTCCAGCGGGCCGGCCACCCGTCCGTCGGCCTCGCCGAAGGCTGGCTCTCCTGCATCCGGTCGTTCCTCGTCCTGGTCTTCTGGGCGGCGCTCGGCCGCGCTCTCGCCGCCCGCTGGTTCCGCTGGGAACCGCGGCACGCCTGAGCGCCACCGATTACAGTGCGATGCCGGGAGGGACAAGGACATGACGGTCGCGACGACGGCGGACATCGAGGAACAGGCCGGCCGCCGGCTGGAGCGCTACCGGCGGGTGACCTACCGCTCGTTCCTCATCGCCGCCTTCGGCTTCATCGCGCCGAGCCTCGGCGGGCTCGCGACCGCCTACAGCGAAGGCGACGGCGGCGTGCCCCTCGTCGCCGCGGTGGTCACGGGACTCACCCTGCTCACCTGGTACTACGCGCGGCTCGTCCGGGCGGGCCTGGACGGTGGCGCGCCGTTGCGCGACATCGTGGTCAGCGGCGTCGTCGCCGGTGCGCTCAGCCTGATGCTGCTCACCAGCCCGTGGTTCAGCGTCATCCCCGTCTTCTGGATCTCCGCCGTGGTGCTCTCCCCGCTGGGCCGCAGGCAGATCATCGCGCTGTGCGCGGGGACCGGGGCCTACTGCGGGGCGGTCGCCACATTCGCCGCGGAACACCTTTACCCCGACGGCGACGCGCCCTGGTACGCGCTCTTCCCGGTCCTGCTCGTCATCTACACCGCGACATGCGGGTTCGTCGTGTTCGTCAACCGGTACCAGCGGCGCATGTGGGACCTGCACCAGGAGTCCCACGCGGCCCGCGACGCCATGGCCAGGCTCGCGGTGACCGAGGAGCGGCTCCGCTTCTCCCGCGACCTGCACGACCTGCTCGGCCACAGCCTGTCCCTCATCGCGGTGAAGAGCGAGCTGGCCATGCGGACGGCGCACGACGACCCGGACCGGGCGCACGCCGAGATGGCCGACGTCCAGCGCGCCGCCCGGAACGCCCTGCGCGAGGTCCGCGCCGCCGTCCGCGGCTACCGGGCCGTCGAACTGGACGCCGAGCTGGCCGGGGTGCGGGCCGTGCTGGAGGCCGCGGGCGTGCGCTGCGAGATCGGCGAGTTCCCGGACGGACCGCCGCCGGAGGTCCGCTCGGTGCTCGCCTGGGTGATCCGCGAGGGCGCCACCAATGTGATCAAGCACAGCGAGGCCCGGCACTGCGCGATCACGCTCACCCTCTACGGTGACTCCGTGGTGATGGAGATGCGCAACGACGGCGTGCGCGGCGCGCAGACCGCCGCGGGCTCCGGGCTGACCGGGCTCACCGAGCGCGTCGCCGTGCTCGGCGGCGAGATCAGCGCCGGGCGGCACGGCCGCGACGGGTTCCTGCTGCGCGCCACCGTCCCGCTCCCGAGCGCGGACGGGGCGGAGTCCGGCGAGGCCGTCGCGGCGGGGAGGCACACGTGATCCGCGTCCTGCTGGCCGACGACGAACACCTCATCCGCGGCGCCGTCGCCGCCCTGCTCGGCCTCGAACCCGACCTGGAGATCGTCGCCGAGGCCGGCCGCGGCGACGAGGTCGCCGCCGCGGTCGCCGAACACGACCCGGACGTGGCCGTCCTCGACATCGAGATGCCGGGCGCGGACGGCCTCACAGTCTCCGAAGAGCTGAACGCGTCCGGGGCCCGCTGCGCCGTCTGCATCCTCACGAGCTTCGGCCGCCCCGGCTACCTGCGCCGCGCCATGGCCGCCGGCGTCCGCGGCTTCGTCGCCAAGGACGCCCCCACCCAGGAACTCGCCGCCGCCATCCGCAAGATCCACGGCGGCGGCCGCTACCTGGACGCCGAACTCGCCGCCGGCGCGATGGCCGCCGGCGACAACCCGCTCACCGCGCGCGAACGCGAGATCCTCCGCCTCACCGGCACCGGAACCGAGACCGCCCGCATCGCGACCCGGCTGCACCTGTCCGAGGGCACCGTCCGCAACTACCTCTCCACCGCCATGGCCAAGCTCGGCGAGTCCAACCGCGCCGCCGCCTTCCAGGCCGCCCGCGAAATGGGCTGGATCTGACTGGGGCTGGATCTGACCGCGCCAGGCCCGCGGGGCGGGCGGGCGTCTAATCTTGTGGCGTGAGTGAGCCACTGGTCGAGCGCATGCAGGGTTTCGGTGAGACGATCTTCGCGGAGATGTCGGCTCTCGCCCTCCAGACCGGCTCCATCAATCTGGGCCAGGGCTTTCCGGACGAGGACGGCCCGGCCGGGGTGCTGGACACGGCGGTCGAGGCGATCCGCTCGGGCGGCAACCAGTATCCACCCGGTCCGGGGCTGCCGGAGCTCCGGGAGGCGGTGGCGGCGCAGCGGCTGGAGCGGTACGGGCTGGAGTACGACCCGGCGGCCGAGGTGTTCGTGACCGTCGGGGCGACCGAGGGGATCGCGGCGTCGGTGCTGTCGCTGGCGGGCCCGGGCGACGAGGTCATCGTGTTCGAGCCGTACTACGACTCCTACGCCGCCGTGATCGCGCTCGCCGGGGCGGTGCGCAGGCCCGTCACGCTGCGGCCCGCGGAGGGACGCTTCACCTTCGACCCGGACGAGCTGCGCGCCGCCGTCGGGCCGCGAACCCGCGCGATCCTGGTGAACTCGCCGCACAACCCGGCGGGCACCGTGTTCACGCGCGCCGAGCTGGAGACCATCGCGGACGTCTGCCGCGAGCACGACCTCGTCGCGATCACCGACGAGGTGTACGAGTACCTGACGTTCGACGAGACCGAGCACATCCCCCTGGCGACGCTCGACGGCATGCGCGAGCGGACGGTGTCGGTCTCGTCCGCGGGCAAGTCGTTCTCCGTCACCGGATGGAAGACCGGCTGGGTGACCGCGCCCGCACCGTACGTCCGGGCCGTCCAGACCGTGAAGCAGTTCCTCACCTACGCGGTCAGCGCGCCCTACCAGCGCGCTGCCGCGTACGCGCTGCGCAACGAGATCCCGTGGGTGGAGGAGCTGCGCAAATCGCTCCAGGCCAAGCGGGACCGTCTCATCACCGGCCTTGAGGCGGCCGGGTTCGCCACCTACCGGCCGCAGGGGACGTACTTCGTGCAGGCCGACATCCGGCCGCTCGGGTTCACCGACGGCAGGGAGCTGGCCCGGGCCCTGCCGGAGAAGGCGGGCGTCGTCGCCATCCCGACTCAGGTCTTCTACGACCACGCCGAGGCGGGCGCGCATTTCGTCCGGTTCGCGTTCTGCAAGAAGGACGCGGTCATCGACGAGGCCGTGGAACGCCTCGCCCGCCTCGGCTGAGAAAACCGGCAGCCGCCTGTAAACGGATCCGCCGCTTCGGGATTACTCCACGACAACCGACCCCGACGGGAGGTTCTTCGTGGATGATCCCGAAACACGGTTCACCCGCCTGTACGACGAGAACCACCGGCGCGTCCTCGCGTACGCGCTCACCCATGCCGAGCCGCACACGGCCGAGGACATCGCCGGCGAGACGTTCCTGATCGCCTGGCGGCGGCTGGACGACGTCCGCGACCCGGCCCTGCCGTGGCTGCTCGGAGTGGCCCGCAACCTGCTGCACAAGCAGCGCGACCGGGGCAACCGCGGCCGCGCCCTCGCCGAGCGGATCCGGGCGCTGACCACGGCGGGCGATCTCGCCGCGTGGGACGTCGCCGAGCACGTGATCGAACGCGAGACCGCGCTGTCCGCCATCGCCGCGCTGGCCGAGCGCGACCTGGAGATCCTCGCGCTCGTCAACTGGCACGGCCTCGACCCCCGGCAGGCGGCGAAGGTCATGGGCTGCTCGGTGCCCGCCTTCGCCGTCCGGCTGCACCGGGCCCGCAAACGCCTGGCCCGCGCCCTGGACGCCGCGGGCGCCGCGGGCGCCGCGGCCCCGGCCCGTCCCGCCCCGGTCGCCGAGGAGGCGGCCCGATGACAACCGGAGAGAAGATGAAGGACGCCGACACGATCTTCCGCGAGCTGAAGCCCGCCGCGCTGGACGAGCTGGCCGGCGACGCCCATGCGCGCCGCCGCGACGGCGACCTCGCGCGAGCCATGCACGCCCCCGCCGCGCGCCGCCGCCGCGCTCGCCGGCCCGTGCTGCTCGTCGCCGGGGTGGCGGCCGCGGCCTGCGCCGCGGCCGGGACCGTCGTGCTCGCGAACGGGGGCGAGCCCGCGTCCCGGCCGCCCGCGGCGGGGCGGGAGGCCGTCGACGCGCGCACGTTCCTGCTGGCCAGCGCCACGGCCGCGGCCAAGGCCCCGGCCGCGACCGGCCGCTACTGGTACAACCGGCAGCGGACGTCGGGCGAGGTCGGCGGGTACCGCACGGTCGTCGTCGGCAAGGGGCCGGACGCCCGCAAGGTGAAGAAGAAGATCTCCTACCGGGCCTCCATCGAGACCCCCGGCGAGATGTGGCTCGCGCGCGACCAGGGCAAGGGACGCAAGATCAGCGGCCCGGAGAAGCTCGTCTTCCCGACCGCCGGGGACGAGGCCGGCTGGCGCAAGGACGGCTCTCCCCGCCTCGTCTCCGGCTCGAACGAGAAGCGGATCTGGGAGGGGCCGTCGCGGCCGTCCATCGGCAATGACGAGGTCTCCTTCAAGGAGCTTGCGGCCCTGCCCACGGACGCCGGGCGCCTGCAGGCGGTGCTGCGCGACCGCTACGCGCGTGACCTGAAGGACTCCGAGAACCCGTTCACGGGCACGTTCACGGTCTACCTCTGGGAGACGGCGCGCGACCTGCTCGCCGGGCCGATCACGCCCGGTACCAAGTCGGCGCTGTTCAAGGTCCTCGCCGGTCAGCCGGGGATCCGGATGGCCGGCAGGACGACGGACCGGCTCGGCCGTCCCGGCATGGCGGTCACCGTGAAGGAGGCCCCGGACGGCGGCGCGAACGCGACCGAGTCCCGGCTGGTCATCTCGGCGAAGACCGCCGACCTGCTCGAATTCGGGGTGTGGGAGTCCGGATACGGGGCCGGCGTGACCACCTACGAGAAGATGGGATGGGTCGGCGCGCTCGGCGCACGCCTCTAGAAACTGCCGAAGAAGCGGCGCTCGTTGGGCGGATTTCGCCCATGAGCGCCGCCCTTCGCGCGGGTTAGCGTCCGTCCGTGACCTGGAACGGCGGGGGGACGCTCAGCGGCGAGCGGATCCTGATCGCGCTCGGCGGCAACGCCATGACCGCACCGGACGGCAGCGCCACCCCGGACGCCCAGGCGGCGGCGATCGAGGCCGCGATGGCTCCCGTCGCGGAGCTGGTCGCGGCGGGCGCGCGGGTCGCGCTCACGCACGGGAACGGGCCGCAGGTCGGCAATCTGCTGATCAAGAACCAGCTGGCGGCGGGCGTGGTGCCGCCCGTCCCGCTGGACTGGTGCGGCGCGCAGACCCAGGCCACCGTCGGCGTGATGGTCATGAACGCGCTGGAGCGGGCGCTGTGCGCGCGGGGCGCCGCCCGCCCGGTGTCCACGGTCGTGACGCGGACGCTGGTGGACGCGTCCGACCCCGGGTTCGACGCGCCCGCCAAGCCGATCGGCCGCTACTTCCCCGAGGAGGAGGCACGCCGGTCGATGGCGCTCGGCCAGGCGTGGAAACGGTTCGGGGAGCGGGGCTGGCGGCGCGTCGTCGCCTCGCCGGAACCGCTGGAGATCCTGGACGCCGACGCGGCGGCCGTCCTGCTGGAGGCCGGGCACGTCGTGGTCGCCGCGGGCGGCGGGGGAGCGCCCGTCGTCCGGGCGGACGGGACGCTGCGCGGCGTCGAGGCCGTCGTCGACAAGGACCTCGCGGCGCAGCTGCTGGCCCGGCGCCTCGGCGCGACCACCCTCGTGATCGCCACCGACGTCGAGAACGCGATGACCGGGTTCGGGACGCCGCTGGCCCGCCCCCTGCGCCGCACGACGGCGGCGGAGCTGGCGGCGCTGGCCGCCGCCGGGCACTTCGCCGGGGGAAGCATGGGTCCCAAGGTCGAGGCGGTGGTGCGGTTCGTCGCCGCCGGCGGGCGGCGCGCGGCGATCGCGTCGCTGGCCCGGCTCGGCGACGCCGCGCACGGCGTGGCCGGGACGGTCGTGGAGGCGTGACCCGGGGTAGAGACCGATGAGCAGAGCAGCTGAGGAGCGATGACGTGCCCGATCCGATCGAAGTCCGCAAGATCCCCATCGAGAGCGTGACCGACGCGTCCGGGCTGGCCCGGCTGATCGACGACGGCGTGCTGGAGGCCGACCGGGTCCTCGCCGTGGTCGGCAAGACCGAGGGCAACGGCGGGGTGAACGACTACACCCGGCTGCTGGCCGACCGGGCGTTCCGCGAGGTCCTCGTCACCAAGGGCACCCGGCCCGCGGACGAGGTGGCGCGCGTCCCGCTGGTGTGGTCCGGCGGGACCGACGGGGTGCTCAGCCCGCACGCGACCGTGTTCGCCACCGTCGATCCGGCGAACGCGCCGAGGTCGGACGAGCCGCGGCTCTCGGTCGGCGTCGCGATGAGCGACATCATCCTGCCCGAGGACATCGGCCGGCCCGCGATGGTCGAGACGGTCGCCGCCGGGGTCCGCGAGGCCATGAAGACCGCCGGGATCGACGACCCCGCGGACGTCCACTACGTCCAGACCAAGACGCCGCTGCTCACCCTCGACACGATCAACGACGCCAGGTCGCGCGGCCGCGGCGTCGTCACCGAGGACACCCTCAAGTCGATGGACATCTCCAACTCCACGACCGCGCTCGGCATCGCCGTCGCGCTCGGCGAGATCGAGACGCCGTCCGCGGAGCGGATCCACAAGGACCTGTCGCTGTACTCGTCGGTGGCGTCCTGCTCGTCCGGGGTGGAACTGGACCGGGCGCAGATCGTCGTCGTCGGCAACGTCCGCGGCATCGGCGGCCGGTACCGGGCCGGGCACGGTGTGATGAAGGACGCCCTCGACGCCGACGGCATCTGGGACGCGATCAGGACGGCGGGCCTCGACCTGCCCGGCCGGCCCCGCACCTCCGACCTCGGTGACCGGCTCGTGAACGTCTTCATCAAGTGCGAGGCCGACCCGACCGGCTCGGTCCGCGGACGCCGCAACATCATGCTGGACGACTCCGACGTGCACTGGCACCGGCAGATCAAGGCGTGCGTCGGCGGCGTCGCCGCGTCCGTCACCGGCGACCCGGCGGTGTTCGTGTCGGTCGCGGCCGTCCACCAGGGGCCGTCCGGTGGCGGCACCGTCGCGGCCATCGCCGATCTCGGCTGATGCCGACCGGCGCCCGTCGGAAAGCGGAGAGTATCCGGATAGTCGCCCCCCGCGGTCGCCGGAGGCTATAGCCTTCCTGCCGTGTCCGGACTGACCATTCCCGAACCACAGTTCCCCGGGGACGACGGGAGCGCCGACCCCCGGCTGTGCGAGGCGCTCGCCGGGTACGCGTCCGGCCGCGTCGGCGCCCACACGGTGCTGCGGCGGCTGCAGGGCGCGCGGCTCCTCGTCCCCGTCGTCGCCGTCCTCACCGAGGAGGAGGACGTCGCCCCCGGCGAGCCGCGCCGGGAGAAGTCGAGCGACATGGCGCTGCCCACCCTGATCGGCGACGACGGGCGACGCGGGGTGCTCGCGTTCACCTGCGGCGAGACGATGAAGGCGTGGCGCGCCGACGCCCGGCCCGTGACGGTCCGCGGCGGCGACGCGTGCCGCGCCACCCTGGACGAGGGCGCCGACGCCCTGGTCGTGGACGTGGCGGGTCCCGTCCCGTTCGCCGTGGACGGCCTGCGCCTGCACCTGCTGGCCGAGGGCCGCCCCATCCCGCCGCCGCACGAGGACCCCGACATCCTCGCGGCCGTCGAGGCGGCGTTCGGTTCCGACCAGTCCGTCAGCGGCGTCCGCGTGACCGAGGGCACGTCCGCCGAGGTCGCCGTCCGGTTCGCCGTCGTCCCCGGCCACGACGAGCGCCGCACCGTGCAGCGGGTGTCCGACCGGCTCGCCGAAGTGCTGCGCGGCCGCATCGTCGGCGGCGTCGAGCTGAACGTCGTGCGCAGGTGACCGGGCGCCGGTAAATCGCTCGCGTCCGCCGCGCCCGTCTTGGCACCCTGGCGTCATGATCGACGTTGACGCCTTCATCGCCGACGGTTTCGTCCGCGTCGAGGAGGCCTTCCCCCGGGAACTGGCCGAGCAGGGCCGCGAGATCCTCTGGCGGGACACCGGCTGCGACCCCGGTGACCGCTCGACCTGGACGCGGCCGGTCGTCCGGCTCGGCGACTACCCGCAGGAGCCGTTCCGGGCCGCCGTGAACACGCCCCGCCTGCACGCCGCGTTCGACGCGGCCGTCGGGAAGGGCGCCTGGCTGCCCCGCGGCAGCCTCGGCACGTTCCCGGTCCGGTTCCCCAGAGACGAGCCGCCGGGCGACGACGGCTGGCACATCGACGCGAGCTTCCCCGGCGACGAACCGTCCGACTTCATGAAGTGGCGGGTGAACCTGGCCTCCAGGGGCCGCGCGCTGCTGATGTTGTTCCTGTTCTCCGACGTGGGCGAGGACGACGCGCCCACGCGCATCCGGGTCGGCTCCCATCTGGACGTTCCGCCGATCCTGGAACCCGAGGGCGACTCCGGGCTCGGCATGATGGATCTCGCCGGGAAGGCCGTTCCGGCGTCCGAACACCGTCCCGTCGCGTTCGCCACCGGCCGGGCCGGGGACGTCTACCTGTGTCATCCGTTCCTCGTGCACGCGGCGCAGCCGCACCGCGGCACGGAGGTCAAGTTCATGGCGCAGCCCCCGCTGCTCCCGTCGGGGCCGCTCCCCGAATCGTCTCCGGTGCGGGCGGCGATCCAGCGAGGTCTCGGGCGCTGACGCTTGCAGGCTTGAGGCCGCCCGATCCCGTTTGGAGAATTCCGTGCTGACCATGCAGGACGCGCTCATCCGGCTCACCGGGTACTGGGCGGGACGGGGCTGCCTCGTCGCGCAGCCGATGAACACCGAGGTCGGCGCGGGCACGCTCAACCCGGCCACCGCGCTGCGCGTCCTCGGGCCGGAGCCGTGGCGGGTCGCCTACACCGAGCCGAGCGTCCGCCCCGACGACTCCCGGTACGGCGACAACCCGAACCGGCTGCAGACCCACACCCAGTTCCAGGTGATCCTCAAACCGGAGCCGGGCGACGCGCAGGAGCTCTACCTCGGCAGCCTCACCGCACTCGGGATCGACCTGCGCGCGCACGACGTCCGGTTCGTCGAGGACGACTGGGCGTCGCCCGCGCTCGGCGCGTGGGGGCTCGGCTGGGAGGTCTGGCTCGACGGCCTGGAGATCACCCAGTTCACCTACTTCCAGCAGTCGGGCGGGCTGACCCTCGATCCGGTGTCGGTCGAGATCACCTACGGGATGGAACGCATCCTGATGGCGCTCCAGGGCGTCTCCCATTTCAAGGACATCGCGTACGCCCCCGGCATCTCCTATGGCGAGGCGTTCGGGCAGGCCGAGTACGAGATGAGCCGCTACTACCTGGACGACGCCGACATCGCGACGAACCGGGAGCTGTTCGAGTCCTACGCGGCCGAGGCGCGGCGGATGCTCGACGCCCGGCTGCCCGTCCCCGCCCACTCCTACATGCTGAAGTGCTCGCACGCGTTCAACGTCCTGGACGCGCGCGGGGCCGTCGGCACGACCGAGCGCGCCCGCGCGTTCGCCCGGATGCGCGGCCTCGCCCACGAGGTCGCCGCGCTGTGGGTGGAGCGCCGTGCCGAGCTGGGGCATCCCCTCGGCGACGCCGCGCCCCGCCTCGCCGACGCCGGGCGGGGCGTTCTGCCGGACCTCACCACGGCCGGCTCGTTCGCGCTGGAGATCGGTGTCGAGGAGCTCCCGCCGCACGAGGTGGCCCGGACGGCGTCGCAGGTGGCGGAACGCCTGCTGGCAGGGCTGGAGGAGGCCGGGCTGATCACGGACGCGTCCTCGCTCGACACGTGCGCCACGCCCCGCCGGATCATCGCGGTCGTCCGTGACCTGGAGCCGCGCGAGCCCGACACCGAGCAGATGGTGAAGGGCCCGCGGCTCGCCGCCGCCTACGACGCGTCCGGGGAGCCGACGCGGGCGTTGCAGGGGTTCGCGCGCGGCCAGGGCATCGCGGTGGAGGACGTCCAGCGGATCACCCTGCCGGGCGGGGAGTACGCCGGGTACATCCGGAAGGTGGTGGGACGCCCCGCCGCCGAGGTCCTGGCCGAGCTGCTGCCGGACATCGTCGCCGGGCTCCGCGCCGGGAAGAACATGCGGTGGAACGCGCCCGGCCTGTCGTTCGCCCGCCCGATCCGCTGGCTGCTCGCCCTGCTGGACGGCGCGGAGATACCGTTCACCGTCTCCGGCATCACCGCCGGCCGCACGACCCGCGTCCACCGCACGGCGGAAACGCCGCTCGTCGAGGTCGTGGACGCCTCGTCCCTTGTCACGACGCTCCGCGAGCACGGGATCGAGCCCGAGCCGTCGCGGCGGCGGTCCCGCATCGTCGAGGACGCGGGCGCGCTCGCACGGCGGCTTGGCGGGACGATCGACTTCGCCGGCGAGCAGGACCTCGTCGAGGAGATCGTCGACCTGGCCGAGGAGCCCGTGACCATCCTCGGCTCGTTCGACGAGAAGTACCTTGAGCTGCCCGAGGAGATCCTCACCACGGTCATGCGCAAGCACCAGCGGTACCTGCCGGTGCGGGCGTCCACCGGTCGGCTTCTCCCGCACTTCGTCACGGTCGCCAACGGCGAATGCGACCACGACGCCGTCCGGGCCGGGAACGAGGCGGTCCTGCGCGCACGCTACGAGGACGCCGCGTTCTTCTACCAGCAGGACCTGCGGAGTACACCTGCGCAGATCAAGGAGGGGCTCGCCAGGCTCACGTTCACCGAGCGCCTCGGGTCGATGGCCGACCGGTCGGCGCGCATCGCCGCGATCGCCGCCGAGCTGGCCGACCGCCTCGACCCGGCCGCGGGGGAGCGGGACACGATCCGCCGCGCCGCCGGGCTGGCCAAGTTCGACCTGGCCTCGTCCATGGTCATCGAGCTGTCGAGCCTCGCCGGGACCATGGCGGGCGAATACGCCCGCCGCGCCGGCGAGGACGACGCCGTCGCGCAGGCCCTGTACGAGATGGAGCTGCCTCGCGCGGCCGGCGGCGCCCTGCCCGGCAGCCTGCCCGGCGCGGTCCTCGCCGTCGCCGACCGGCTCGACCTTCTGGCCGGGCTGTTCGCCGTCGGGTCCGCTCCGACGGGCAGCTCCGACCCGTTCGGCATGCGGCGGGCCGCGCTCGCCCTCACCGCGATCCTGCGGGACGTCCCGCGCCTCGCGCCCGTCACGGTCGGGGACGGCCTCGCCCTCGCCGCCCGGCACCAGCCCGTCGAGGTCCCGCCCGAGGCGCTCGCGGAGGCCGGGCGGTTCGTCGCGAGGCGCCTCGAACAGAACCTCCTGGACGAGGGGCATCCCGTGAACATCGTCAGGGCCGTCCTCCCGCACGCCGGTGCGCCCGCCCACGCCGCCCAGGCCGCCGCCGACCTGGCGAACCTTCTGCGGTCGTCACGGTTCGAGCGGCTCACGACGGCGTTGCAGCGCGTCCTGCGGATCGTCCCGGACGGGACGGACGCCGGCTACGACCCGGCGTTGTTCACCGAGCCCGCGGAGCAGGTCCTGGAAGAGGCGTTCTCGCGTGTCCGGGCCGAGCTGCCCGCACGCCCGGCCCTCCCGGAGTTCTCCGCGGCCGCGGCCGCCCTCGTCGCCCCCATCGACACCTACTTCGACGACGTGATGGTCATGGACGAGGACCCGGCCCGCCGCGCCAACCGGCTCGGCTTCCTCGCCGCCGTCCGGGACCTGGCCGCGCCCGTCCTCGACTGGCGGGAGATCGCCTAGAGCCAGGTCGTGGGCAGGCCGTGCGACGGGCCCTCGCCGAGGATCCGGCGCTCCCCGCCCGGCCAGATCCGCAGCGCCACGACCTGGGCGGCGTCGAGCCGGGAGGCGTCGCGTCCCTCGAACGACAGGTGGGCCACGGGCGCGCCGGCGGTGGCGGCCGCGCCCGCCGCCTCGATGTGCCGGTCGACCCGGGCGCCCTCCTCTCCCGACAGGTACGCGCGCATCGTCGAATGCCACACGACCGTCACGACGCCCCGCTCAGGGGCGAGACCGTCCAGGAAGTCCGCCGCACCCGCCCGCACGACCGTCGCCGGAACCCGCGCGGCCACCTCGAACGCCGCCCGCAGCCGCTCGACCCGCGCCGTCTGGTCGGGCCACACGTAGGACAGGAGCCGCCGCCGCGCCTCCGGGAACGTCACGTCCAGCGGGTTCGGGTCGCACCCTCGACGCTCCGTGACGGCGAGCGGGGCGTCCACCGGAGGAAGACCCCGCCAGGCGCCGGGCAGGACGACCGGCGACTCCGGCCCGTACGCGCCGTGCTCGTGCAGGAAGCGGAAATGGTCGGCGCGCAGGTTCAGCCCCGCGCTCGCGCCGATCTCCAGCAGCCTGATCGGCAGCCCGGTGGCCGCGGCGACCGCGAGGAGACCGCCGACCAGTGGGGCCGCCCGGCCGACCTCGTTGGTCTGCGGCGGGTCGGTGAGCCCCTCCCGGATCTCCGCGGCGTGCTCGGACAGCACGTCCCGGAAGGCGGGCCATGCCTCCAGCGGGTCCTCCGTCCCGCCGGCGGTCGGGTAGTGAGCGGCCAGCTCGGGCACCCGCCCTTCCAGGACGAGACGGTGCACGGTGCCCAGCATCCCGAGGACGAAGCCGGGCCCGGTGCGGTCTCCAAGGACCGCGGCGGCCGCCTCGCCCGGGTCGTCCGCGGCACGGGTGAGCAGCTCCGCGTACATCGGCGACCCCAGGTCGGCGCACGCCTGTGCCTGGGCGAGCAAGGCCCCTCTCATTCCCCCACCTCCTCCGACGAGCCTCTCAGATGCTGGACGCCGTCACAGGCGGGGGCATGGAGTCAATAGGATCGTTGGCATGCTGCGCTGGTTGACCGCGGGGGAGTCCCATGGCCCGGCCCTCACCGCGATCGTGGAGGGGCTGCCGGCCGGTGTGCGCGTGACCTCGGGGGACATCGCCGAGGAACTGCGCCGCCGCCGGCTCGGCCACGGGCGGGGCGCCCGGATGAAGTTCGAGCAGGACAAGGTGACGATCCTCGGCGGCGTCCGGCACGGGGTGACGCTCGGCGGGCCGGTCGCGATCGAGGTCGGCAACACCGAGTGGCCCAAGTGGGAGACGGTCATGTCGGCCGACCCCGTGGACGCCGACGTCCTCGCCGCCCAGGCGCGGAACGCCCCCCTGTCGCAGCCGCGGCCCGGGCACGCCGACCTCGTCGGCATGCAGAAGTACGGGTTCGACGACGCCCGGCCCGTGCTGGAGCGCGCGAGCGCGCGGGAGACCGCGGCCCGCGTCGCGCTCGGCACGGTCGCCAAGGCGTTCCTCGAGCAGGCCCTCGGCGTGGACGTCCTCAGCCACGTGATCGCGCTCGGCGAGGTCGGGGCGCCCGACGGCGTCCTGCCCGGGCCCGGCGACCTCGCCCGCGTTGACGAGAGCCCGGTGCGCTGCTTCGACGACGAGGCGTCCGCGAAGATGGTCGCGCACATCGACGAGACCAAGAAGGCCGGCGACACCCTCGGCGGTGTCGTGGAGGTCCTCGCCTACGGGCTGCCGGCCGGTCTCGGCAGCCACGTCCACTGGGACCGCCGGCTCGACTCCCGGCTCGCCGGGATCCTGATGGGCATCCAGGCGATCAAGGGCGTGGAGCTCGGCGACGGGTTCACCACCGCGCGCCGTCCCGGGTCCGGGGCGCACGACGAGATCGACGCGACGCCCGAAGGCGTCCGCCGCCGGACGAACCGGGCCGGCGGCGTCGAGGGCGGCATGACCACCGGCGAGGTGCTGCGGGTCCGCGCCGCGATGAAGCCGATCTCCACCGTGCCGCGGCGGCTGGACACCATCGACGTGAAGACCGGCGAACCCGCCAAGGCGATCAACCAGCGCAGCGACGTCACCGCCGTCCCCGCCGCCGGGGTGGTCGCCGAGGCGATGGTCGCGCTCGTCCTCGCGGACGCGGCGCTGGAGAAGTTCGGCGGCGACTCCGCCGAGGAGACCGCCCGCAACCTGCGGGGTTACCTGTCCTCCCTGACGATCAAGTGAACGGGACCATGCGACCGAAGGCAGTCATCATCGGGCCGCCGGGCTCGGGCAAGACCACGATCGGCACCGCGCTGGCGGAACGGCTCGGCGTCGCGCTGCGCGACACCGACGCCGACGTCGAGCGGGTCGCGGGCAAGCCGATCGGCGAGATCTTCATCGACGACGGCGAGGAGCGCTTCCGCGAACTGGAGGGCGCGGCGGTCGCCGCGGCCCTAGCCGAACACGAGGGCGTCGTCGCGCTCGGCGGCGGCGCCGTCCTCGCGCCGGAGAGCCGGGAACTCCTCGCCGGGCACGCCGTCGTCTATCTGCGGGTCGGGCTGTCGGAGGCGATCAAGCGGGTCGGGCTGGCGTCCGCGCGGCCGCTGCTCGTGCTGAACCCGCGCAGCCAGATGCGCAAGCTGCTGGAGGAGCGCCTCCCGATCTACGAGCGGCTCGGCACCGTCCACGTCGACACCGACGGCCGCGAGCCCGCCGACATCGTCGAGGAGATCGCGAAGGCCCTGGGGAGCCCGCGGTGACGCAGGCGCGGGTGCACGTCGGCGGCGCCGACCCGTACGACGTCGTCATCGGCACGGGCGTGCTCGGCGAGCTGCCCGCCATGGTCGGCGACCGGGCCCGCACCGTCGCCGTCGTCCATGCCGAGGGGCTGCCGGAGATCGCCCGCCCCGTCTGCCGGGTGCTCGAACAGGCCGGGTACACGGTCACCGCGCTGCCCGTCCCGGACGGCGAGGCCGCGAAGGAGGCCGGCGTCCTCGCCGGGCTCTGGTCGTCCTTCGCCCGGTCCGGCATGACCCGGACGGACGCCGTCGTCGGCGTCGGCGGCGGCGCGACCACCGACCTCGCCGGGTTCGCGGCGGCGTCCTGGCTGCGCGGCGTGCGCGCCGTGCTGGTGCCGACCACGCTGCTCGGCATGGTGGACGCGGCCGTCGGCGGCAAGACCGGCATCAACATCCCCGAGGGCAAGAACCTCGTCGGCGCGTTCCACCCGCCCGCCGGCGTGCTGTGCGACCTCGCCACGCTGATGACGATGCCGCGCGAGGACTACGTCAGCGGCCTCGCGGAGATCATCAAGGCCGGGTTCATCGCGGACCCGAAGATCCTCGAACTGGTCGAGGACGACCCGAAGGGCGCCGCGTCCCCGGACGGCCCGCACACCCGCGAGCTGGTCGAACGCGCGATCCAGGTCAAGGCCGACGTGGTGTCCGCCGACCTCAGGGAGGGCGGGCTCCGCGAGATCCTCAACTACGGGCACACCCTCGCGCACGCCATCGAGAAGGCCGAGGAGTACCGGTTCCGCCATGGCCACGCCGTCGCGATCGGCATGGTCTACGCCGCCGAGCTGGCCCGCCTCGCCGGCCGCCTGCCCGCCGAGGTCGTCCGGCGGCACCGCGACGTCCTCGCCTCCGTCGGCCTCCCGGTCTCCTACGCCGCGGACTGGGCCGGGCTGCGCGCCACGATGACCATCGACAAGAAGTCGCGCGGCGCGACGCTCCGGTTCGTCGTCCTGGACGGCGTCGCCGAGCCCGGCCGCCTCGAAGGCCCGGACGAGCAACTGCTCGCCGCGGCATACCGGGAGGTCAACCGGTGACCCGCGTTCTCGTTCTGAACGGGCCCAATCTGCGGCGGCTCGGCGTGCGCGAGCCCGACAAGTACGGGACGACCAGCTTCGACGACCTCGCCGCCCTGTGCCGCGACGCCGGCCGCCGCCTGGACCTGAGCGTCGAGGTCCGGCAGACCGACGACGAGGCCGAGATGATGCGCTGGGTGCACGAGGCCGCCGACGAGCGCATCCCGATGGTGCTCAACCCGGCCGCCTTCACCCACTACTCCTACGCGCTCCGCGACGCGCTGGCCCAGCGCACCGCCCCGCTCGTCGAGGTCCACATCACCAATCCGGCGGCCCGCGAGGAGTTCCGCCACACCTCCGTCGTCGCCGGCGTGGCGACCGGCACCATCGCCGGCTTCGGCACGATGTCCTACGTCCTGGCCCTCCAGGCCATCGCCGAACTGATCGCCGAGCAGCGGACCGCCTGACCCCGCCGCGGCCCCGTCAGTCCTCCTCGGCCGCCTTCCTCGCCATGTCCTTGAGCTCGGCGACGACGTCGTCGAGCGGGGCGACGTCGCGGTGGGCGCGGCAGAGGATCGTGGCGCCCTCCACGGCGGCGACGATGAGGCGGGCCAGGCGGGCGGCGCGGTCGTCGGGGACCCCGGCGTTGCCGAGGCCGGTGGCGAGGGTGTCCTGCCAGCGGCCGAACGCCGCCGCGGCCGCCGCGGCCAGCTGCGGGGCCTCGTCGTGGGACTCGATGGTGACGGCGACGATGGGGCAGCCGGCCCGGAACTCGCTCTTGATCAGGACCTGGCGCCACCAGCCGACGAAGGCGTCGACCGCGGACGCGGCGTCGCCGCCCTCGGTGGCGGCGAGGATGCCGGCGTTGAGGAACTCCCCGGCGTAGCGGACGGCCTCCTCGGCGAGCTGCGCCTTGCCCTCCGGGAAGTGGTGGTAGATCGACCCGCGCGGGGCGCCGCTGTGCGCGATCACGTCGCGGAACCCGGTGCCGCTGTAGCCGCGCTCGCGGAAGAGGTAGGCGGCGCTGCGCACCATGCGTTCCCGGCTGTCCGTCCCCATGGACCGATTATGACATTCATCATACGGTCGTCGCGTTGACCATGACGAGCGTCATGGAAAAAGCTTGTTATGACGGACGTCATACCGACTGGGAGCGCGCATGGAGACCACGGCGGGCCTGGAGCAGCTGAAGGATCTGCTCAACATGGGCGTGGAGAAGGGCTACGGCATCGGCGCCCTGCTCGGCATGACGGCCGAGACACTGGAGCCCGGGCGGGTGGTGTTCGCCCTCACTCCGCGGTCCGATTTCAGCAATCCGCTCGGCACCGTGCACGGCGGCATCATGTCCACGCTGCTCGACTCGGCGATGGCCTGCGCGGTCCACACCTCGCTGCCCGCGGGGGCGAGCTACACCACGCTGGAGCTGAAGGTGAACTTCGTCCGGGCGGTGCCGCTGGAGGGCGGCCGTCTGGTGTGCGAGGGGACGACGGTCCACGTCGGACGCAAGGTCGCGACGGCCGAGGGCCGCATCGTCAACGCCGACGGAAAGCTGGTCGCCCACGGCACGACCACCTGCATGGTCTCCCCGGCGGCTACTCCCGAGTAGGGTTCGGTCAGGCACGGATGAAGGAGAGCCACGTGATCGACCTCCAGCGTGACGGAGACGTGTACGTCCTGCGGTTCGACGCCGGTGAGAACCGGTTCGGTCCGGACTTCCTCGGCGCGGTCGAGGGGGCGCTCGACACCGTGGCCAAGAACGACGGGCCCGGCGCCCTGGTCACCGTGGGCACCGGCAAGTTCTACTCCAACGGCCTCGACCTGGACTGGCTCGGCGCCAACCAGGACCGGTTCGAGGAGTACCTGCGGCGCGTCCACGGGCTGTTCGCGCGCGTCCTGGAACTGCCGATGCCCACCGTCGCGGCGCTGAACGGGCACGCGTTCGCGGGCGGCGGGATGCTCGCCCTCTGCCACGACGTCGCCGTCATGCGGACGGACCGGGGCTACTTCTGCCTGCCCGAGGTCGATCTCGGGATGAGCTTCACGCCCGGGATGAACGCGCTCATCACGGGACGCCTGCCGAAGGCCACCGCGCACGAGGCGATGCTCACCGGCCGCCGCTACACCGCGGAGGAGGCGCGCGCCGCCGGGATCGTCCAGCGGACCGCCGCCGAGGAGGAGGTCCTGCCCGCCGCCGTCGAGGCGGCGGCGGCGCTGGCGGGCAAGGACGGCGGGACCGTCGCGAAGATCCGCACCGGCCTGTACCGGCCGGCGCTCGACGCGCTGCGCGGTCCCGCCCTGCCCTGACCGCGGCGCGGTGCGGCGCGGCGGAGTAGGTTACGTTCGACTGGAATCGGATTCGGTTAGGGAGGATGCCGATGCGCATCGGGATGGCGCTCAGCTACTCGGGCGGTTTCAAGGAGACCGTCGAGGAGCTGGCCGACTACGAGAAGGCCGGCCTCGACATCGTCTATGTCGCGGAGGCGTACAGCTTCGACGCGGTGAGCCAGATGGGCTACATCGCCGCCAGGACCGAGCGGGTGGAGATCGCCTCCGGCATCCTCAACATCTACTCGCGCACCCCGACCGCGATCGCGCAGACCGCCGCGGGCCTGGACTACGTCTCGGACGGGCGGTTCACGCTCGGCATCGGCGCGTCCGGCCCGCAGGTCATCGAGGGCTTCCACGGCGTCCCCTACACCGCGCCGCTCGGCCGCACCCGGGAGATCATCGAGATCTGCCGCAAGGTGTGGCGGCGCGAGCGGGTGCAGCACGACGGCCGGCACTACAAGCTGCCGCTGCCGGAGGGCCAGGGCACCGGCCTCGGCAAGGCGCTCAAGCTCATCAACCATCCGGTGCGGGCCGACATCCCGGTCCTGGTCGCCGCGATCGGCCCGAAGAACGTCGAGCTGACCGCGGAGATCGCCAACGGCTGGGAGCCCATCTTCTACATGCCGGAGAAGGCGAAGGACGTCTGGGGTCCCTCCCTCGCCGCGGGCAAGGCCAAGCGCGACCCGGCGCTCGGCGAGCTGGACGTGGTCGGGCAGTCCCCCCTCGCCATCGGCGACGACGTCCAGGGCTTCCTGGAGTTCGGGCGCCCGATGGCCGCGCTCTACATCGGCGGCATGGGCGCCAAGGGCAAGAACTTCTACAACGACCTCGCCCGCCGCTACGGCTTCGAGAAGGAGGCCGAGGAGATCCAGGACCTGTACCTGGACGGCAAGAAGGACGAGGCCGCCGCCAAGGTCCCCCAAGAGCTGCTGGAGAAGATGTCCCTCATCGGCTCCGAGGGCCACGTCCGCGAACGGCTCGCCGCCATGAAGGAGTCCGGCGTCACCACGCTCAACGTGACCCCGATCGCGGGCGACCACAAGGGCCGCCTCGCCCTGATCGAGAAGGTCAAGGAGATGACCGCCGGTCTCTGAGGGACCGCCGCGCCCGGCGTGCCCGCCACCTGCGGCGCAGGGCGCCGAGCCCCAGTCCCGACCCGGAGCCGAACGGCGGGACGTTCAGCTCGAACAGCACGCGAAGCAGGACTCCGCCCCCGAACATGGCGGCTCCCCGCTTCAGGGAGGTGCCCGGATCGCCCACCGAGCCGGCGGGACGCGGGTCGAGGCGGCCGAGCGGGTCGTACATGACCTGGACGCGGCCGCCTCGCTCCGCCACCGGGGAGCCGGTGGTCATCTCCCGCACCCGCGGCTCGGCACAGGCCAGCTCGTGGTCGTAGTAGACGTCCGTGGTCGTGTGCCCCTCGCTGTCGGTGCTGGTGACCTCGCGCCTGTCGACCTTCTTCACCGTGCACGCCGTGGTCCGGCCGCGCTCGTGCAGCGCCTGATCCGACACCGCGTTGGCGATGAAGGTCACCCCGAGGAACAGCAGGAAGAACGCGCCGAAGAACACCAGGATGTTCTCGTAGCGCAGCTGCGTGAAGACCATCACGGCGTACCCGGCCATCATCATCACGAAGAGCAGCGCGGTGCCCGCCCAGTTGTCCGCCAGCGCCGACGGGCCGTTCGCGTTCAGGGCGGCCTGGCCGACGACGAGCGCGAGCCCGGCCAGGGGCGCGCCGACCGCCGGCAGCGCCGCGGAGGCCCAGTCCGACCGCTTCCCGTACCGCACCATCGGAACCCGTTCCGTCGTCCATCCCTGTCCTTGGATGAGATGCACGGTTCCGCCGGCCGGATCGCCACTTGATCCTTACTTTTCGCGGCCGGTGGAACCGTGCGGGAACGGCTCCGGGAGGGTGGTGTCAGAGCGCCGCGCCCACCTCCTTGGCGACGCGCTCCCCGGAGCGGACCGCGCCGTCCATGTAGCCCGTCCAGTAGTCGGACGTCTCCGTGCCGGCCCAGTGGATCGGGCCGCACGCCGCCCGCAGCGCCGGGCCGAACGCGGTCAGCGCGCCGGGCGGGGCCACGCCGACCGGGCCGCCGCCGCTCCACGTCTCGTTGTCCCAGCGCTGGAAAGCCGTCAGCTTCGGGCTCGCCGCCTTGTCGCCGAACAGCTTGGCGAACGAGGCGAGGCCCGCCGCCCTGACGTCGTCCGCGGACGCGGCGTCCAGCTTGCGGATGTTGGCCTGGTTCATGAAGCCCATCAGGATGCCGCGCGATCCGTCCGGCGGGCTGTTGTCGAACGTCGCGTCGATCGCGCCGCTGTCGGCGACCGCCTGCCCGGTCAGGCCGTCCGCGCGCCAGAAGGGCGTGTCGTAGACGGCGACGAACTTGGCGATCGAGCCCATCGGGTAGCGCTGCATGAGCTGCGCCCTGCTCGCGGGCAGCGCCGGCGAGTAGTCGATCTTGCCGGCGATCGCGGGGGACATCGCGACGATGACGCGCCTGGCCGACACCGTGACACCGTCCGCGGTGACCGTGACACCGCCCGAACCGGTGACGATGGACCGCACCGGCGCGTTGTAGCGGACGACGTCGCCGAGCTTGGCGGCCAGCCGGATCGGCACCTCCTGCGAGCCGCCGGTGAACCGGGACTCCTGCGCGCCGCCCTTGGTGTTGATCAGCCGGTCGATCGTCCCCGGGGTGCTCTCGTTTCCCGCCGAGGCCGCGTAGTTCAGCAGGTAGAGCAGCGAGATCTCCTGCGAGCGCATCGACAGGGTCGAGGAGGCGAACGCGTCCATCAGGAACCGCGCGCCGCCGCTCAGCGTGTTGGCCCGCGACCAGGTGTGGAACGTCTGCGCGTCCCACTCCTCGGCCTTCGCCGCCTTCCACGGCTCGCCGACCGGCACGTCCTTGATCATGCCGCCGAGCCTCAGCAGCGCGACCTCCAGGTCGACCACGCCCCAGTCCGGCGGGACGGCGCCGAGGATGCCGTCGGTCGCGTACAGGGACCGCTGGCCGTTGCGGTAGTAGACGTTCTTGCCCTCGTTGTAGGTGGGGTAGGTGTCGACGCCCATGTCCTTGGCGAGCGCGGCGATGCGGTCCTGCGTCGGGCCGATGAACTCGGCGCCGCCCTCGTTGGTGGTGCCGTCGCCGAGCGGCATCCCGTACACGCGCCCGCCCGGCCGCTCCCGCGCCTCTAAGACGAGCACGGACCGGCCTGCCGCCACGAGGTCGCGGGCGGCGGTGAGACCGGACAGGCCGGCCCCGACGATCACCACGTCGGTGCTCAGGGGGGCGGTGCGGGCGGCGGCGGACGGGGCCGCGGCCGCGGAGACGACGGCTCCGGCGGCGGTGAGGGCGCCCGTGCCGAGCAGTCTGCGGCGGCTGACTCGGGTCAAGGTGAATCACTCCCGGGGGAAGTCCATGCGGGGGGACGGACGGAGCACACGACCGGCCACGCTAGGCCGGGCCTCAGGGAAAAGTCGAGGGTTCTTCATGTTCTGTGATCCCGTTGAGACGGCGTCCGGGAACGATGATCTAGAGTCGGGCCATGGGGGAGACGCACATCGCACGGCGCCGCCGGCTGGCCGCGCTCGTCGCGGACCGCGGCGCCGGCGCACTGCTGGTGACCCGGCTCGTCAACGTCCGCTACCTGACCGGCCTGGACAGCTCCCGGGCCGCGCTGCTCGTCCCGGCCGACGGGCAGGCCGTGCTCGCGACCGACGGGCGGTACGCCGGGATGGCCGCGCAGGTCTGCCCGGAGCTGCCCGTCGTCGTCGACCGGCAGGTGGCCGGCGCGCTCGTGAAGCGGGCGGCCGAAGACGGCCACCGCCGGGTCGGCTTCGAGGCGCACGACATGACCGTCGAGCAGCACACCGCCCTCCTCGACGACGCCGAGACCGGGCTGTCGCCGCTCGGCCACCTCGTCGAGGAACTCCGCATGGTCAAGGACGAGGAGGAGATCGCCCTTCTGCGGGAGGCCTGCGCCATCACCGACCGCGCGTTCGAGGCCGTCCTCCCGGAGATCCGCGCCGGGGTCACCGAGCGGGCCGTGGCGATCGCGCTCGAACGGGCCATGGTCGACTTCGGCGCCGAACGCCCCGCCTTCGCGTCGATCATCGCCTCGGGGCCGAACGGCGCCGTCCCGCACCACCACCCCGGCGGCCGCGAGCTGGAACGCGGCGACCTCGTCACCATGGACTTCGGCGCCCTCTACGACGGCTACCACGCCGACATGACCCGCACCGTCGCGATCGGCGAGCCCGCCGGCTGGCAGCGGGACCTCTACGACCTCGTCCACCGGGCGCAGCGGGCCGGGCTGGACGCCGCCCTCCCCGGGGCCGAGACGAAGGACGTCGACGCCGCGGCCCGCGACGTCATCGCGGCGGCCGGGCACGGCGAGGCGTTCACCCACGGCCTCGGGCACGGCGTCGGCCTGGAGATCCACGAAGCGCCGCTCATGGGGTACGACAAGACCGGTAAACTGACGGATCGGGTTCCCATCACGGCGGAGCCGGGGGTCTACCTCGCGGGCCGGGGCGGAGTCCGCATCGAGGACACGGTCGTCGTCCGCGCGGACGGGCCGGAGCTCCTCACCACAACGACGAAAGACCTGCTCGTCCTTTAGGGCGCGCGGGTTCGCGACCGGGAGAACAACGCAGTGGCGACGACGAACGACCTGAAGAACGGCATGACGCTGAACCTCGACGGCCAGCTGTGGACCGTCCTTGAGTTCCAGCACGTCAAGCCCGGCAAGGGCGGCGCGTTCGTCCGCACCAAGCTCAAGAACGTGCTGTCCGGGAAGGTCGTCGACAAGACCTTCAACGCCGGCACCAAGGTCGACGTGGCCAGCGTCGACAAGCGGGAGATGCAGTACCTCTACCGCGAGGGCGAGGACTTCGTCTTCATGGACACCGAGACCTACGACCAGCCGCACATCCCGGAGACCGTCGTCGGCGACGCCGCGAACTACCTGCTCCCCGAGCAGAACGCCGTGATCGCGTTCAACGACGAGAACCCGCTGTACGTCGAGCTGCCCGCCGCCGTCGTGCTGGAGATCACCGAGACCGAGCCCGGCCTGCAGGGCGACCGCTCCACCGGCGGCAGCAAGCCCGCCACCGTGGAGACCGGCGCGCAGGTCCAGGTCCCGCTGTTCATCACCACCGGCGAGAAGGTCAAGGTCGACACCCGCTCCGGCGACTACCTCGGCCGCGCCTGATGGCGGCGGCGCGCGAAAAAGGCGGCGAGCCGCCGAGCGGAGCGAGGCATTGAGCGCACGCACCAAGGCACGGAAGCTCGCGCTGGACATCCTGTTCGCGGCGGAGCTGCGGGAGGAGCAGCCGACGGCGGTGCTCGCCGGGCGGGGCCGCCCCAACCAGGACGAGCTGGCCGAGTACCCGCACGCCGTCCGGCTGATCGAGGGCGTCCAGGAGCACCGGGAGCGCATCGACGAGCTGCTCGCCACCTACGCGACGGGGTGGACCCTGGAGCGGATGCCCGTCGTCGACCGAAACGTCCTGCGGATGGGCGCGTTCGAGCTGCTGTGGGTGGACGACGTCCCCGACGCCGTCGCGGTCAGCGAGGCGGTCGGCCTCGCCACCGAACTGTCCACCGACGAGTCCCCGCGCTTCGTCAACGGCCTGCTGGCCCGGCTCCAGCAGCTCAAGCCGTCTCTCACCCTCTAGCACCGGCATCCTCGTCCAGCCCCCGGCCGGGGACGGCGGGCGGCTAGGCTGGACGGCGATGAGCGACGTTAGGGGAGTGGCCGTGACCGGCCGGCAACAGAAGCGGGTGCGGGGCGGCAGCCGGGTGCGCAGCGCGGTTCTGTGGGACGCCCTGCGCACGGTCCTCGGCCGGATCACCCCCGAGGCCGGCCAGATCGATGTGGTGGACGTCGGCGGCGGCACCGGCGGGTTCGCGGTCCCGCTCGCCGAGCTGGGGCACCGCGTCACCGTGATCGACTCCAACCCGGACGCGCTGGCCGCGCTGGAGCGCCGCGCCGCCGAGTCCGGGGTGCGGGTCCGCGCGATGCAGGGCGACGCCGTCGACCTGCCCGACCTGCTGGGCCGGGACGCCGCCGACCTCGTGCTGTGCCACAGCGTCCTGGAGTACGTCGACGAGCCGGGCGCGGCGATGGCGGCGCTGACCGGCACCGTCCGCCCGGGCGGCTCGGTCAGCGTGCTGGTGGCCGGGCAGGTCGCCGCCGCGCTGCACCGCGCCGTGTCCGGGCACTTCGACGACGCCCGGCGGGTGCTGACCGACCCGGCCGGACGGTGGGGCGAGGGCGACCGGATGCCCCGCCGGTTCACCCGCGAGACGCTGTCGGCGCTGGTGGGCGGCGCGGGCCTGCGGGTCGCCGAGCTGCACGGCGTCCGGATCTTCGCCGACCTCGTGCCGAGCGGCCTGCCGGACGGCGACGCCGACTCCGCCGACGCGCTGATCGCGCTGGAGTCGGTGGCGGCCGTCCACCCCGTCCTGCGCGACCTCGCCACCCAGCTGCACCTGGTGGCCGACAAACCGGCCGGATAGTGCGCCCGTGAGCGGAGCGAACCAGAGAGCGCAGCAGCGAAGCCCACGCATGGCCGAGCCGCCAGGCGAGGCAGCCTCCGAGCCGCCAGGCGAGGAGGCCGCGTGAGCCGCAAGCAGCAGCTGCACCGGCCGGGGCCGCAGCCGGGCCCGCCCGCGGACGACACCGGCTGCGGCATCCTGCACGTGGACATGGACGCGTTCTTCGTCAGCGTCGAGCTGCTCGAACGTCCCGAGCTGCGGGGGCGTCCCGTCGTCGTGGGCGGCGCCGGGCCGCGCGGGGTGGTGTCCGCGGCGTCCTACGAGGCCCGCGGGTTCGGCGTGCACTCGGCGATGCCGATGACGCGGGCGCGGCGGCTGTGCCCGCAGGCGGTCGTCCTGCCGCCGGACCACGGCAAGTACTCCCGCGTGTCCGCGGCCGTCTTCGAGATCTTCCGCTCCGTCACCCCGCTGGTGGAGGGCCTCTCCCTGGACGAGGCGTTCCTGGACGTGGCGGGCGCGCGACGGCGGCTCGGCCGTCCCGCCGTGATCGCGCAGCTGATCCGCGACCAGGTCCGCGACCAGCAGGGCATCACCTGCTCGGTGGGCGTCGCGAGCACCAAGTTCGTCGCGAAACTGGCCTCGACCCGGTGCAAGCCGGACGGGCTGCTCGTCGTGCCCGCCGACGGCGTGGTCGACTTCCTGCACCCGCTGCCCGTCGCGGCCCTCTGGGGCGTCGGGGAGCGGACGGAGCAGACGCTCACCAGGCTCGGCCTGCGGACGGTCGGGCAGCTCGCCCAGGTCCCGCCGGACACCCTCCAGCGCGAGCTCGGCAACGCGCTCGGAGCGCACCTGCACGCACTGGCGTGGGGACGCGACCCCCGGGAGGTCGACCCGCACACCCCCGACAAGAGCATCGGCGCCGAGGAGACCTTCGACACCGACATCGACGACCCGGAGGTCATCCGGCGGGAACTGCTGCGGCTGGCGGAGAAGGTCGGCGCGCGGCTGCGGGAGAGCGGGAACGCCGGACGGACGGTGAGCGTCAAACTGCGGATGGCGAACTTCAAGACGATCACGCGGGCGCGCACGCTGAGCGAGCCGACCGATCTCGCTCGTGTGATCTATATCACAGCCCGCGAGCTGTACGAGGCGGCCGGGCTGGAACGGGTACGACTCCGTCTGGTCGGGGTGCGGGTCGAGAACCTGAGCCCCGCCGGCGAGGCCCCCCGTCAGCTCGCCTTCGACGAGCCGGACAACGGCTGGCGTGAGGCCGAGCAAGCCATGGACCAGGTCGCGCACCGGTTCGGCCGCGGCGCGGTGCGACCCGCCGCGCTCGTCAGGCGTGCGGCGGATGGTGACGGACGGGACGGCAGGGGCAGAGGACAATGAAAGATGGCTGTGGGGTGACCGGCACCGAGCCCTCGGGGGGCCGTTCGCTTTCGTACGCTCGACAGTGCTCGTATTCTGGGCATATCACCGTTGACGTTCGCGTCCCGCATCGGATACCCCGTAGCGGAGCTGTCGTTGGGAGGTGCCGTGCCGCTCTCTGAGCACGAGCAGCGCATGCTCGAACAGATCGAATCGGCGTTGTACGCCGAGGATCCGAAGTTCGCTCACGCGGTTCGCTCGACCAACCCCCAGGTCCACTACAAGCGCCGGATCGTCAAGGCGGCCTTCGGGTTCGTCGTGGGCGTGTGCGCCCTGATGGCCGGTCTTGTGATCAACGAGGGCACGGTCACCATCGCCGTCAGCGTGACCGGTTTCCTGCTGATGGTCGTCTGCTGCGTCTGGGCGCTGACGAGCTGGAAGCGGATGACCGGCATCGGCAACGAGCCCGCACGCGGCGGAGGGCGCCAGGCCCGCCCCGCCAAGGCGGGCTTCATGGAGCGCATGGAAGAACGCTGGCGCCGCCGCACCGAGGGCGACTGAGCAGGACGACGCTCAGTCTGCCTTTTCGGGGGCCTGGGGGTCGTCCCCCAGGCCGGCAGGGCGTTGACCGTCCCGGCCTTGCGTGGTCGAGCGCGGGGCCGGGGCGAACGTGTGTCCGGGGGCGTGCGCCTATCGGCGGCGGAGGCGGGCCGGGAGCTCGTTCAGGCGGGCGGTGAGGTCGAGGGCGCGGTCCAGGGCCGTGCGGAGCGCGGAGCCCGTCTGCGCGACGGTCGACGGCGGGAGCAGCCGGGCCCGCCAGCGTGCCCGGCGCCCCACGGACGAGGCGAACGCCTCCCGGACGGTCCGGACGTCGGCGCGCAGCCGCTCCGGCGGCTCGGCGGAGCGGGTCCTGGAGTAGCGGGCCAGTTCCTCGGCGCGGGCGATGCGGGTGAGGGCCTGCGCGCCCGCCGCGTCCAGTTCGAGCAGCTCGCCGAGGCGGCGGGCGGTGGCGCGCGGGGAGTCGCTGGCCCGCCATTCGAGCCCGTGGTCGAGCGCGTCGGCGTGCATCTCCCGCCACGCGGCGTGCGCCGCACCGGCCGGGTCGGGCGCGCGGGTCCGCGGCGGCGCCCCCGCCGCCGGGGCGGGCGGGGGCGTCAGGGCCGCCCAGCGGCGCCGCCGGGTGACCATCCGCAGCGCCATCGGCACGCCCATCAGCAGCAGCGTCAGCAGGGCGCCCGCGAGCCAGGGCGCCGCGGAAGACCCGCCCGAGCCCTCGTCCTGCGCGCCGGCGGCGCCGCCCGCGCCCTCGTCGTTGCGGTGCCGGGGCCCGGTGGGCGTGGCGGTCGCGGCGTCGGCGGGGGACGAGGAGTCCGGTTCCGGCGCGACCTCGCTCTCCGGCCCGCCGCCGGTGCTGACCGCGGGACGGCTGTATCCGGGCGCGACGGCGGTGCCCTGCCCGCCGGCGCCGGCGGGGGTGGGCTCGAACCGCACCCATCCCGAGCCCTCGAAGTACAGTTCCGGCCAGGCGTGCGCGTCCTGTGACCGGACGACCCACTCGCCGGGCTTGACCTCGCTGCCCGGCGTGTACCCCATCGCCACCCGGGACGGGATGCCGAGGATGCGCGCCATCAGCGCCATCGCGGCGGCGTACTGCTCGCAGTAGCCGCGCTTGCTGTGCAGGAGGAAGTCGACGAGGTCGCTGCCGCGCTGCGGCGCTGGCGCGGTCAGGTCGTAGCTGAACCCGCCGGTCAGGGTGAACCAGCGCTGCAGCTTCACCGCCTGGGAGAGCGCGCTCGCCGACCCGGCGGTGACGGTCGCGGCCAGGTTCCGGACCTGCTGCGGGACGTTCCTCGGCACCGCCGTGTAGTGCGAGACGATCTCGGCCGGGGAGGCGCCGGCCCCGGCGAGCTGCCCGGCGGTCGGCTCCGCGAGCAGGCTCTTCACGGTGTAGGAGCGGCCGCCCGCGGAGTCGCGCAGCGAGTAGATCATCAGCGACTGGTCGTGCACCCGCCAGTCGCCCTTGATCGACACCTGGGACGGGGCGTACGGCACCGGAAGGAAGGTCATGTTCCGGACCTCGGGCCGCACGTGCACCCTGGTCGTCACCTCGTGCACGGGCGCGACCGTCAGCCCAGGCGGCGAGGGCAGCGTGCGCTCGTCCGACAGGCGGTCCCTGGAGCTGCTCTTCAGCGGGCTGTAGGTCCACCGGTCGCCGTCGAACCGGTCGAGGGAGTAGAGGCGCAGGTAGCCGGGGCTCTCCGGGTCGTCGGTCTTGTAGGTGAGGACGACCGAGTCGTCCAGCCGGGTCAGTTCCCGTTTCAGGCTGACCAGCGGGTCGGGCGTCGTCACCGTCTGGGTGCCCCGGCCGGAGCCGCCGCCCAGCCCGAACACGCCGCGCGGGTGCAGGCCGGGGATCGCCGCCGGCAGCAGCACGGCGACGGCGACGGCGCCCGCCGCGATCCGGCGGCCGCTCGCCGCCAGCGCCGAGGCGTCCGGCGGCTCGGCGTAGTCCCCGGGCGCCGGTGCGGCGCCGGCCATCGGGACCTCCCGCGGGCGGCGCCGCGTGGTCACCGTCCGGCCCCAGCCGCCGACCCGCTCGCGGGCGTCGGCCATGAGCAGGGCGAGGAAGCCGACCGCGCCGACACCGAACGCGAGCCAGCCGACGCCGTCCTCGCGGACGGCCGCGGGCACGCTGTACATGGCCAGCAGCGGCAGCCCGGCGGGCGCGGTGCGGCGCAGCCGGACGGCCAGCAGGTCGACCAGGACGGCGACCAGGCCGATGCCGGCGGCGGCCAGCATCGCGATGCCCGGGACGAGCGGGACCGGCGCGGCGTACCGGTTGGCCGCCCGCCAGCCCTCGTCCGCGAGCTCGCCGAGGTGGCGCACCGACTCGGGAGAGGGGATGAACACCAGCCACGCCTCGTCGGCGGCGTAGACCAGGTTGAGGTAGAGCAGCAGGGACGCCAGCCCGAACAGGAGGCCGACCAGCGCGGGCATCCGCAGCCGCCGGGCCAGCAGCCCGCCGCCGGACACGGCCAGCACCGCGCCGAACCCCGCCCAGAACCATCCGGCCTTCTCGAACAGCGGGTACAGGCCGAGCGAGCCGGCGAGCGTCGCCAGCCCGGCCATCACCGTCATCCGGATCCTCATGAGCCGTCCCTGACGAAGTTCTCGCCGGCCTTGCCGGCCTGCCTCCACGCGCCGGCCAGGTCGGCGGCGGACCGGACGGTCACCACCCGCCAGCCGCCCGCGCGCAGCAGCCCCGCGGCCGTCTCCTCGGCCGTCTTCGTGGCGTTCGTTCCGGCGTTCGCCGTCTCCGGCCCGGTCCCGCCCTGGACCAGCACCGCCACGCAGGTGCCGCCGCCGCGGCGCGCCGCGGCCACCGTGCGGGCCTCCTCCTCCGACAGCACGCCGAACACCGCGATGACCAGCCCGTTGCCCTCCCGGCCCCGGTTGTGGGCGCCGTGCAGCGCGGCGAGTCCCGCCGACAGCGTTCCGGCCTTGGACCTGCGGGCCACGGCCAGCGCGTCGAGCAGCAGCCCCTCGAACGCCCCCTCGGACGGCGCGGCCGGCAGCGCCTCCCCGGCGTCGGTGACGTAGCGCAGGCTCATCCCCGTCCGGACGAGGTGCACGCCGATCGACGCGGTCGCCGACACGGCCTGCTCGAAGGACCCGGCCGGCCCGTCGCCCCAGTGCGCGGAGCGGCGGGTGTCGAGGAACAGGGTCCCGCTGCTCTGGAAGTGCTGCTCCTCGCGCCGCACCATCAGCTCGCCGCGCCGGGCGGTGGACCGCCAGTGCACGCGGCGCAGGTCGTCGCCGTGCCGGTAGTCGCGCGGCGCGACGTCGTCCTCGCCCGCGGCGGAGAGTGCGCGTGCGATGCTGTCGCCGCCGCCCGTCCACGCGCCCGACAGCCGGCTCGGCGGCAGCGGGACGATCGCGGGCGTCACCGTGAGCGTGTCGGACAGGCTGAACGAGCGGACCAGCTCCACCATGCCGAACGGGTCGGCGAGCCGGACCGTCAGCGGCCCCACCCGGTAGCGGCCGCGCACGTCCGAGCGGATCCGGTACCCCAGCTCACGGGTGCCGTGCGACTCGATCCGCTCCAGCACGAACCGCGCCCGCCCGCCGAGCGCGTAGGGGACCCGGTCCTCCACCATCAGCAGCCCGCTCGGCAGCCGCGACACGTTCTCCAGCCGCAGGTCGACGCGTGCCTCGTGGCCGACCGGCAGCCGCGCCGGCTCCAGCCGCCGCGCGCACGCCAGCCGGTAGCGGGTCCGCGACACCGCGAGCGTGCACAGCAGCGGCAGCACCAGCACGAGCACCCCGGCGCGCAGCAGGTCGCGCTCGCCGAGCACGACCGCGCAGACGATCGCGGTCGTCCCGGCGGCCACGAAGGACCGCCCGCGGGTGGTCAGGCCGGCCAGCGCTCGTCGCACCGCTCACTTCCCGGGGGAGGGCACCGGCAGGCGCTTCACCAGGTCGGCGACGACCTGCTCGGGACGGCGCCGCTCCACCTGCGCCTCGGCGGTCGGCAGCAGCCGGTGCGCGAGGACGGGGACGGCGAGGTCCTGGACGTCGTCGGGGACGACGTAGTCGCGGTCGTCGAGCGCCGCGTACGCCCGCGCGGCCCGCACCAGGTGCAGGGTCGCCCGCGGGGAGGCGCCGAGCCGCAGCTCCGGATGCCTCCGGGTGGCGCCGACGAGGTCGATCGCGTACTGCCGCACCGCGGGCGAGACGTGCTGGCGCCGCACCACCTCGATGAGCTCGCGGACGTCGGCGGCGTGCGCGACCGGGGTGAGCCGGTCGAGCGGGGACGTCTCTCCGTGCGTGTCGAGCATCTCCAGCTCGGCGGCGGGGTCCGGGTAGCCCATCGAGATGCGGGCGGTGAACCGGTCGCGCTGCGCCTCGGGCAGCGGGTAGGTGCCCTCCATCTCCACCGGGTTCTGGGTGGAGATCACCATGAACGGAGGCTCCAGCAAGTAGGTGGTGCCGTCCACCGTGACCTGGCGTTCCTCCATGCACTCCAGCAGCGCGGACTGCGTCTTCGGGGACGCCCGGTTGATCTCGTCGCCGACCACGATGTTGGCGAAAACCGGCCCCGGCTTGAACTCGAACTCGCGCAGTTCCTGGTTGTAGGCGCTGACCCCGGTGATGTCGCTGGGCAGCAGGTCGGGGGTGAACTGGACGCGCCGCACCGAGCAGTCGACCGAGCGTGCGAGCGCTTTCGCGAGCATCGTCTTGCCGACCCCGGGCACGTCCTCGATCAGCAGGTGCCCCTCCGCCAGCAGCACCGTCAGTGCTAGCCGCACCACCGAGGGCTTGCCCTCGATCACCGACTCCACCGCGCCGCGGATCTTGTTCGCGACCTTGGCGAGCCCGTCGAGCCCGCCGTCCACCGCGTCGTGCTCCCTGGCGCCTTGCCGGGCCGGGTGGGATGCCGGGGGGTCGGTCTCCATGAACGACTCGCCGTGCGTGCCTACTGCCACCAAACCCTCCTCAGCCGTCCCAACCGACAGTACGTCGTCGGAACGCACACCGCGATGTTCATGTGGAACGCGAGCCAATTGTGCTCCACGGTGAGCACCGGCGAGGTCCGGCCGGAGCACTCCACTTCGCTCCACCGCCCATGTGATCCCCCGTGGAACCGGCCTGACGCGTCTTGCCGGGGAGTCCGGCACGCGGGGCGGGCGCCCCTGGGCTCCACTCGGCACCACCCCTGTTGACCTGCGGTTTTGCTCGGGAAAACGGCGCGTGGACGGTGTTTTTCTTGTTGACGGTGGGGAAGAGTGGAGTAGAGTGGGGCGCCGTGGGGGGCGGTAGCACCTCACGCGGCACGGGAGGTGGGGCCGGTGTTCCTCGGCACCCACTCACCGCGCCTCGACGACAAGGGACGACTGTTCCTGCCGGCGAAGTACCGCGAGGAGCTGTCGGGGGGATTGGTGATCACGAAGGGCCAGGAACGCTGCCTGTACGTCTTCCCCATGGCGGAGTTCCAGCGGATTACCGAGGCTCTGCGTGCCGCTCCGGTCACCGAGAAGGCGGTGCGGGGCTACAGCCGGGTCTTCTTCGCCAGCGCGTCCGACGAGGTACCCGACAAGCAGGGCCGCGTCACGATTCCTCCGCCGCTGCGCAAGTACGCGGGGCTCACCCGCGACTGCACGGTCATCGGGGCCAACACGCGTCTGGAGATCTGGGACGCCGCGGCCTGGGAGACCTACCTGGAGCAGGAGGAGCAGACGTTCTCCGACGTCTCGGAGGAGGTGTTGCCAGGGATCCTCTGAGAAACGACTCGTCGGTCCGTTGACCGGCTATGGCCCACGTTCGGCCAGGTCTCCAGCCGCTCTCCGAGCCAGCTGGCGCAGCTTCCCCGGTGCCAGACGGCGACCCCCCGCGGACAACGCGGTGATCTTCCCTAGGGCAGCGGATGGGGACCTGGCCGGGCGAGGCCGCCGCCGGGGGCAGGGGCGGTCCGGTCCGGCGATGCCACACAGTCCGCGAGCGAGGTGGCAGTACAGGGGGTGAAGCATGGACGTGGGGAACCACGCGTCCGCAGGCGGCGACCGCACGACCGGGGGCCACGGGCCGGAGAGCGGCCACGTGCCGGTCATGCTCGGCCGCGTCCTCGAACTTCTCATCCCCGCCGCCGAGGCGGTCACCGGCCGTGCGCCCGTGTACCTCGACGCCACGCTCGGCATGGGCGGTCACGCCGAGGCGATGCTGCGGGCCGTCCCGGAGCTGCGCCTGATCGGCCTCGACCGCGACACGACCGCGCTGGAGCGCTCCGCGCGCAGGCTCGCGCCGTTCGGCGACCGCGTGACGCTGGAGCACGCCGTCTACGACGAGATCCCCGCGGTGCTGCGCCGGCTCGGCGTCCCCGCCGTGGACGCCGTCCTGTTCGACCTCGGGGTGTCCTCCCCGCAACTGGACGAGTCGGGCCGCGGCTTCGCCTACTCCTACGACGCGCCGCTCGACATGCGGATGGACCGCACCCAGAGCCTCACCGCGGAGGAGGTCGTCAACGGCTACCCCGCCGCCGAGCTCGCCCGCATCCTGCGCGAGTACGGGGAGGAGCGGTTCGCCCAGCGCATCGCCTCCGCGATCGTCCGGGAGCGCGAGCGCGCCCCGCTGCGGTCCACCCGGCGCCTCGCCGACCTGGTGCGCACCTCGATCCCGGCCGCGACCCGCCGCACCGGCGGCAACCCGGCCAAGCGCACCTTCCAGGCGCTGCGCATCGAGGTGAACGGGGAGCTCGACATCTGGCGGCGGGCGCTGCCCGCCGCCCTGGACGCGCTCCCGGTCGGCGGCCGGGTCGCCGTCCTGTCCTACCACTCCCTTGAGGACCGCATCACCAAGCAGGTCCTCGCCGCCCAGGCGGCCGACACCACCCCGCCGGACCTGCCCGTCCCGCTGCCCGCGCACGAGCCGAGGTTCCGGCTCCTGACGCGCGGGGCGGAGCTGCCGTCCGACGAGGAGACCACGACCAACCCACGGGCCGGATCGGTGCGGATGCGCGCCGCGGAGCGGGTCCGGGAGGCGACATGACCACGACGAGCAGGCGTCCGCCGACCAAGGCGCCGAAGAGGCGGACCCCGGAGCGCCCGGACGCCACCGCCGCACCGGCCGAGGCCCCGGGCAAGGAGACTCCGTCCGTCCGGCCCGCACCGCCGAAGAGCGCACCGGCGAAGACGAAGGCGACGGCGGCGAAGACGACGGCCAAGACGGCGGGGAAGGCCTCGTCCGCGAAGAGCGCGAAGCCGGGCACGTCGCGCCGCGCCGCCCAGGCGCCGCCGCGTGCGCCGTTCGTCCTGCTCATCGTCGGGCTGCTCGGCGGCGCCCTGGTGAGCCTGCTGCTGCTCAACACCGTCCTGGCCAAGGACGCGTTCACCCTGACGCGGCTGCAGCAGAGCAACAAGCAGCTCGACCAGCAGCGCCAGGCCTACGAGGAGGAGATCGCCCGGGAGGGCTCCCCGCAGCAGCTGTCGAACAAGGCGGAGGCGCTCGGCATGAAGCAGGGCGAGGACCCGGCCTTCTTCTCCACCGACACCGGCCGGGCGAACGGCGGGAGGATCCGTCCCGTCCCGCACGCGGCGGCCGCGTCGGCCGGCGCGGCGGGCGTCCTCGGCGTCCCCGGCACCGTGGTGCCCGGCGACGGGGTCCCGCCCGCCGCCACCGCCGGCGGGCCCGGCAACGGCGCCACGGCGCCCGGCGGGAGCAGCCGGCCCGACCGGGAACGGCGGCGGGCGCGGGCACGGGGCGCCGTGAGCGGGCGCGAGCACACAGGGGAGCGGGGGACACGGTGACGAAAGGGCCGGGACGCGGGACCGCCGGGCCGCCGCCCGGCCGGAAACGCGGCTCGGACGGGCGCGGTCCGCGCGGCGCGGCCGGGCGGGACGACAAGAACGGCCCGGGCGCGGCGCGCGCGTCCGGGCGTCAGACCGGGGGCACACCGCGCCCGCCCGGCGGGCGAGCCGACGGCGCGGGACGGCCGGGCAAGAAGGGCGGCGCCGCCCGCCGTCCCGCGCGCAGCGGCACGGTCCCCGCCCCCCGCGCGGAGACCCAGCGCTCGGGGACGGCCGGAGCGTCCGCCCGGCAGGCGCAGAAGAAGGCGCCCGCCAAGAGCACGTCCGGGAAGGGCGGTACCGGCCGCACGGCGCGCGGCGGCGAGGGCACCAGGCCGAAGACGGGCGGTGGAGGCCCGCGCGGCCCGCGCCCCGGCGGGGGCTCCGGGCGGCCGCCCGGCCGGCCGCCGCGGCCCCGCGTCCCGTTCCACCGGCGCGACCCGCTCAAGCGGCTGAACGTCGGGCTGCTCGTCGTCGCGTTCGTGCTGTCGCTGTTCGCGGGGCGGCTCGTGCAGCTCCAGACGATCGAGTCCGGCAAGTACACCGAGGAGGCGATGCTCCAGCGGATGCGGGAGATCAAGCTGCCCGCCGTCCGCGGCGACATCACCGACGCGCAGGGCAACCCTCTCGCGATGACCGTGGAGGCGCGGGCGATCTTCGCCGACCCGTCGCTGATCGAACCGGAGAAGCGGCAGCCGATCGTCAATGCGCTGGCCCCGACGCTCGGGCTGAACCCCGCGAGCCTGATGAAGCAGATCAGCAAGCGGGACACCAAGTTCGTGTACCTGGCGCACGGGGTCCGCCCGGACCAGGCGCGGCTGGTCAGCTCGTGGAACTTCCTCGGCATCGGGACTTTGCCGGAATATCGCCGGGAGTATCCCAACGATTCGCTGGCCGCCAGCGTCATAGGGTTCGTGAACGACACGGGGAAGGGCGCGGCCGGCCTGGAGAGCTCGCTGAACGACGTCCTCGCCGGCAAGGCGGGCTGGCAGCGGGTGGAGATCAGCCCCGAGGGCCAGCACATCCCCATGGGCGAGGACCAGAAGCGCCCGTCCGTGCCCGGCAGCGGCGTCCGCCTGACGCTGCAGCGCGACCTGCAGTTCAAGGCGCAGGCGGCGATCGAGAAGCAGGTCAGGGCCACCGGGGCGGAGAGCGGCAGCGTGATCGTCATGGACCCGCGCACCGGCCGGCTCCTCGCCATGGCCTCGGCGCCCGGGTTCGACCCGAACCGCTACGCCGCGTCCGACCGGTCCCGGTGGGGCAGCCCGCTGGTGCAGGACGCCTACGAGCCGGGCAGCACCGGCAAGGTCGTCACGGCCGCCGCCGTCATGCAGCACGGCGGCGTGACGCCGAAGACGCCCTACACCGTCCCCGACAAGATCAAGAAGTACGACGTCGTGTTCCACGACTCGCACGACCACGCGCCCGAGCCGCTCACGTTCGCCGGTGTGCTGGCCAAGTCCAGCAACGTCGGCACCATCATGGCCAGCGAGAGCATCACCTCGCAGCAGCTCTACCAGACGCTGCGCGACTTCGGGTTCGGCCAGAAGACCGGCCTGCCGCTGCCGGGTGAGACGCCCGGCCTGCTGGAATCGCCGGCCAGGTGGTCGGGCACCGACCGCTACCCGATCGCGTTCGGGCAGACGGTCTCGGTGAACGCGGTGCAGATGGCGAGCGTGTACGCGACGATCGCCAACGGCGGCGTCCGCGTCGCGCCGAACCTCGTCGCGGGCACCGTCGGCGAGCACGACAGGTTCACGCCCGCGCCCGCGCCGCAGCGCAGGCAGGTCATCAGCGCCACGACCGCCCGGCAGATCAGCGACATGCTGGAGGGCGTCACGACGAAGGAGGGCACCGCCCCGAAGGCCCAGATCAAGGGATACCGCGTCGCGGGCAAGACCGGCACCGCCGAGATCGTCAACCCGCGCTGCGGGTGCTACGACGGCGGCGGCTACACCGCGTCGTTCGCCGGGTTCGCCCCGGCCGACGATCCGCGGCTGGTCGTGCAGGTGGTCCTGCAGGCCCCGAAGCGGGGCAGCCACTATGGTGGCGATGCGGCCGCACCGGTCTTCAAGGACGTGATGAGCTTCGCCCTGCAGTCCGAGAAGATCCCGCCGACCGGGAGCCGCCCGCCGATCACCGAGATCTACGCCCGAGACTGACCGCAGCGAGTACCCTCCTCGCCTGTGAGTCCACCACCCGTGTCCCAGCAGTCCCGTTCCGTTCGCACCGAAAGAAACGCCATGCGTCCCACTACCAATCCGGCTCGTCCGCTGAGCGGGCTCGCGGCGCTTCTCGGCATCGGACGGCAGGGATGGGACGATGTGTCGGCCACGGGGATCACGCACGACTCGCGCGCGGTGCTGCCCGGCGACATCTACGCGGCGCTGCCCGGCGCGCGCGCACACGGCGCCCAGTTCTCCGCCCAGGCCGCCGAGGCGGGCGCGGTGGCGGTCCTCACCGACGCCGACGGGTACGACCGGGCGGCGGCGACGGGCCTGCCGGTCCTGGTGACGGCCGACGTCCGGGCGCGGCTCGGCGACGTCGCGTCGTGGGTGTACGGCGAGCCGGGACGCGACATCACCCTCATCGGCGTGACCGGCACCAGCGGCAAGACCACGACGGTGTTCCTGCTGGACGCGGGCCTGCGCGCCGCCGGGATCGAGACCGGCCTGGTCGGCGGCGTCGAGATCCGGGTGGGCGGCGACCGGGTGCCGAGCGCGCTGACCACGCCGGAGGCCACCGACCTGCACGCGCTGCTGGCGATGATGCGCGAGCGCGGCGTCGGCGCCGCCGCGATGGAGGTGTCCAGCCACGCCCTCGTGCAGGGCCGCGTCGGCGGCGCCCGCTACGAGGTCGCGGTGTTCACCAACCTGTCCCAGGACCACCTGGACTACCACCCGACCATGCAGGACTACTTCCTCGCGAAGGCGCGGCTGTTCACGCCCGAGTACTCCCGCGTCGGCGTGGTCAACCTCGACGACCACTACGGCCGCGAGCTGCTGGAGATCGCCACGGTGCCGGCCACGACGTTCTCGCCGTCCGGGGACCCGGCCGCCGACTGGCGGGCCGAGAACGTGCGCGTCGGCGCCGACGGCAGCGTGTTCCGCGTCGTCGGGCCCGGCGGGATCGAGGCCGACGGCGAGGTCCGGCTCGCCGGCCCGTTCAACGTCGCCAACGCCCTCGCCGCGATCGTCGCGCTGGTCGAGGCCGGCATCCCGCTGCAGGCGGCGGTCCGCGGGGTCGCCTCGCTGCCCGGCGTCCCCGGCCGGCTGGAGCGGGTGGACGAGGGCCAGGACTTCGTGACCCTCGTCGACTACTCGCACAAGCCGGGCGCGGTCGAGGCCGTCCTGAACGCGCTGCGGCCCGTCACCGAGGGCGACCTCGTCGTGGTGCTCGGCTGCGGCGGCGACCGCGACCGCGGCAAGCGCCCGCTCATGGGGGAGGCCGCCGCCCGGCTGGCCGACACCGCGTACTTCACCAACGACAACCCGAGGTCGGAAGATCCGCTCGGGATCCTCGCCGCTATGGTCGAGGGCGGGCTCAAGGTGCCGCAGCCGGAGCGCGCGCACATCGTCGTCGAGCCCGACCGCGCCGCCGCGATCGCGCTCGCCGTCGGCCGGGCCCGCCGCGGCGACGTCCTCGTCGTCGCGGGCAAGGGCCACGAGCAGGGCCAGAACGTGGCGGGCGAGGTGCATCCGTTCGACGACCGCGAGGTCGTCCGCGCCGCGCTCCGGCACCACTCACGAGGGACTAGAGGGGACGGGACGCAGGCGTGATCCCACTTCCGCTGTCGACGATCGCGGAGATCACAGGAGGCACCCTCCACGGGCCTCCGGACGTGGTGGTGAGCGGTCCCGCGGTCATCGACTCCCGCGCGGCCGGGCCGGGCGCGCTGTTCGCGGCGCTGAAGGGCGAGCGCGCCGACGGGCACGACTTCGCGGCCGGAGCGCTGGCGGCCGGGGCCGCCGGGGTGCTCGCGCAGCGCCCGGTGGACGGGCCCTGCGTGGTCGTCCCCGACGTCCAGGAGGCGCTCGGGCGGCTCGCCAGGGGGCTGCTGGAGCGGCTGCCCGGCCTGACCGTCGTCGCGGTCACCGGGTCGGCGGGCAAGACCTCCACCAAGGACCTGATCGCGCAGGTCCTGAGCGGCGCCGGCCCCACGGTCTTCCCGCCCGGCTCGTTCAACAACGAGATCGGGCTGCCGCTCACCGTCCTGCGCGCCGATGCCGGCACCCGCCACCTCGTCCTGGAGATGGGCGCGCGTGGGATCGGTCACATCGCCTACCTGACCGGCATCGCGCGCCCGGACGTCGGCGTGGTGCTGAACGTCGGCACGGCGCACGTCGGCGAGTTCGGCGGCCGGGAGAACATCGCCCGTGCCAAGGGCGAGATCGTGGAGGCGGTGCCGCCGGGCGGGACCGCCGTCCTGAACGCCGACGACCCGCTGGTCGCCGCGATGGCGGCGCGCACCCGGGCCGGGGTCGTCACGTTCGGCCGCTCCCCGGACGCGATGATCCGCGCCGAGGACGAGACCCTCGACGAGCAGGGCCGGGCCCGGTTCACGCTGGTCACGCCGGAGGGCCGGGCACCCGTCGCGCTGCGCCTGCACGGCTCGCACGCCGTCCCGAACGCGCTGGCCGCGGCCGCCGCCGCGCGCGCGGCAGGGCTGGCCGCGGACGCGGTCGCCGAGGCGCTCTCCGCGGCCGTGCCGGTGAGCCGCTGGCGGATGGAGGTCACCGAACGCGCCGACGGGGTGACCGTGGTGAACGACGCCTACAACGCCAACCCCGACTCGACCCGCGCCGCGATCGACGTGCTCGCCCACATGGCCCGCGGACGCCGGGCCTACGCGGTGCTGGGCGAGATGGCCGAACTCGGCGACTCCGCCGTGGCGGAACATGCCAAGATCGGGCAGCATGTCGCGCGCAGCGGGATCGCCGGCCTCGTCGTCGTCGGCCCGAACGCGGCGGCGATGGCCGAAGGGGCCGGGCAGGTGGCGTCATGGACGGGAGAGTGCGTACAGGTGGATGACGTCGGCGCGGCGGTGACCGTGCTCAGGGAGCGGCTCGCGCCGCGGGACGTCGTGCTGGTGAAGGGCTCCCGCGTGGCCGGCCTGGAACGGGTGGCCGAGGCGCTCCTCGCGGAGGGCGGCCGATGACCAACATCATCATCGCCGCGGGGATCGCGCTGGTCTTCGTGATGGTCGGCACCCCGGTGTGGATCCGGATCGTCAACCGGCTCGGCTACGGCCAGATGATCCGGGACGAGGGCCCCGAGGCCCATCTGAACAAGCGCGGCACCCCCACGATGGGCGGGACGGTCTTCATCGTCGGCTCGCTCGTCGGCTACGCCGCGGCGCACCTGTTCACCGGGGACGCGCCCACGATCTCGGGCGTCCTCGTGCTGTTCCTGATGACCGGCCTCGGCCTCGTCGGGTTCGTGGACGACTACATCAAGGTGTTCAAGCAGCGCAGCCTCGGGCTGCGCAGCGGCGCCAAGATGATCGGCATCATCCTCGTCGGCGTCGTGTTCGCCGTCGGGTCGCTGAACTTCCCCAACGGCTACGACGTCACCCCCGCCGACCCCCACCTGTCCTTCCTGCGCGACTTCGGCCCCTCGATCGGCCCGTACCTGTTCGTGGTGTGGGCGCTGCTGCTCATCGCGGCGATGTCCAACGGCGTGAACCTGACCGACGGGCTGGACGGCCTCGCGGCGGGCCCGGCCGGCATGGTGCTGGCCGCCTACGTGATCATCGGGAACTGGCAGCTGCGCAACAGCTGCGCCGCCGCCCTCGCCCCCAACTGCTACAGCGTCCGCGACCCCCTCGACCTCGCGGTGGTCGCCGCGGCCGTGCTCGGCGGCGTGTTCGGCTTCCTGTGGTGGAACGCCCCGCCCGCGAAGATCTTCATGGGCGACACCGGCTCGCTCGCCCTCGGCGGCGTGCTGGTCGGCCTCGCGATCCTCACCCGCACCCAGTTCCTGCTCGCCATCCTGTGCGGCCTGATCGTCATGATCACGCTGTCGGTGATCATCCAGGTCGGCGGGTTCAAGCTGACCAGGAAACGGGTGTTCAAGATGGCCCCGCTGCAGCACCACTTCGAGCTGTCCGGCTGGGCCGAGACCACGATCGTCGTGCGGTTCTGGCTGATGTCGGCGACGTTCGTCGCGATCGGCATCGGCCTGTTCTACCTGGAATGGATGCCGAAGAAGTGAGCGACCGCCCCTGGGACGGCCTGCCGGTGTGCGTGGCGGGGCTCGGCGTGTCCGGCCGCGCCGCCGCCCGCGTCCTCGCCGGGCGCGGCGCCCGCGTCACCGTCGTGGACGCCCGCGACGGCGCGGAGCAGCGCGGGCACGCCGCCGAGCTGGAGGCCCGCGGGGTCACCGTCCGGCTCGGCGACGGGGAGGGCCTCCCGGCGGGCACCGGGCTCGTCGTGACCTCGCCGGGCTGGCGGCCGGACGTGCCGCTGCTCGCCGCGGCCGCCGCGGCCGGGATCGAGATCATCGGCGAGGTCGAGCTGGCATGGCGGCTCCGTGCGCCGGATGCGGCGCCCTGGCTGGCCATCACGGGGACGGACGGCAAGACCACCGTCGTGCGGATGCTGGCGTGCATGCTCACCGCCGCCGGCCACAAGGCCCTGGCCGTCGGAAATGTCGGAACCCCCATCGTGGAGGCGGTCGCCGAGCCGTACGACGTCCTGGCGGTCGAGCTGTCGAGCTACCAGCTGCACTGGTCCAGCACGCTCGCCCCGCAGGCGGCGGCGGTGCTGAACGTCGCGCCGGACCACCTCGACTGGCACGGTTCCATGGACGCCTACGTCGGCGCCAAGGCCAAGATCTTCGCGCCCGGCTGCGTCGCGGTCTACAACGCCGACGACGCCACGTCCACCGCGCTCGCGGAGCGCGCCGGGGGCCTGGACCGGAAGGTCGGCTTCACCCTCCGGGTGCCGCGCCCCGGCGAGCTCGGCGTCGTCGAGGAGCTGATGGTCGACCGGGCGTTCACCGAGGATCCGGTGAGCCAGGCGGCGGAGCTGGCCGGACTCGCCGACGTCCGCCCGTTCGCGCCGCACAACGTCGCCAACGCGCTGGCCGCCGCCGGGCTGGCCCGCGCGTTCGGCGTGCCGCCCGAGGCCGTCCGCGCGGGTCTGCAGGCGTTCGTGCCCGACCCGCACCGCATCCAGCACGTCGCGGACGTCGCCGGCGTCGCCTACGTCAACGACTCCAAGGCGACCCAGCCGCACGCGGCCGCCGCGTCCCTCGCCGCCTACGAGCCGGTCGTGTGGATCGCCGGCGGCCTTCTCAAGGGCCTCGACGTCGACGACCTCGTGCGCTCGTGCGCCGCGCGGCTGCGCGGGGTCGTGCTCATGGGGCGCGACCGGCACCGGATCGCCGAGGCACTCGCGCGACACGCCCCGGATGTCCCGGTGGTGGACGTCCCCGACACCGACACTGGGGCCATGGACCGCGTCGTCAACGAAGCCTCCGGCCTCGCCCGCCCCGGGGACACCGTGCTGCTCGCGCCCGTCGGGGCGTCCTTCGACATGTTCGCCAACTACCCGGCCCGGGGGGACGCCTTCATCGCGGCCGTCGGACGCCTCGCCGCCGGAAACGCCGGCTAGCCGTGACCGCCGCGGCCGAGGAGGAGAGCGGCCGGCGCCCGGGGCCACGGGAGCAGGTGGTCGCCGCCGTCGGGCTGCTCGACCGGCCCCTCACCTCCTACTACCTGGTGCTGGGCTGCTCGGTGATGCTGCTCGCGCTCGGCCTGACGATGGTGCTGTCGGCGTCCAGCGTCAAGCAGCTCCAGGCGACGGGCTCGGCGTACACGCTGTTCCAGAAGCAGGCCATGTGGGTGGCGATCGGGCTGCCGGGGATGTGGCTGGCGTCCCGGCTGCCGGTGAAGACGTTCCGTGCGCTCGCCTACCCGCTGCTGCTGCTGTCGGTCGTCGCGCTGGCGATGGTGCTGGTCCCCGGGCTCGGGCGCAGCGCGGGCGGCGCCACCCGCTGGGTCGATCTCGGCCCGGTGCAGATCCAGCCGTCCGAGCTCGCCAAGCTCGCCCTCGTGCTGTGGGGCGCCGACCTGCTGGCCCGCAAGGACCGGCTCGGCCAGCTCACCGAGTGGCGGCCGCTGCTCGTCCCGCTGATGCCGGGGGCCGGGGTCCTCGTCCTGCTGGTCATGCTGGGCAGCGACCTCGGCACCACGCTGGTGCTCCTCACGATCTTCCTGGCGCTGCTGTGGGTCGTCGGCGCGCCCGGACGGCTGTTCCTCGGCATCGGCGGTCTCGTCTGCCTGCTGGTGTCCATCCTGATCGTCGTCGAGCCGTACCGGATGCAGCGGCTCACCGGCTTCCTGGACTCCTCCGGCAACAAGCTCACCATCAACTACCAGGGCACCCAGGGGCTGTACGCGGTCGCCTCGGGCGGCTTCTTCGGCACCGGTCTCGGGGAGGGGCGCGCCAAGTGGGACTATCTGCCGCACGCCGAGACCGACTTCATCTTCGCGATCGTGGGGGAGGAGCTGGGGCTGGTCGGCGCCCTCGTCGTGCTCGGCCTGTTCGGGCTGCTCGCCTACGCCGGGCTGCGGATCGCGCGGCGCGTGAAGGACCCGTTCACCCGGCTCGCCGCCGCCGGCGCCACGGCGTGGCTGGTGGTGCAGGCGATCGTGAACATCGGCGCCGTCATCGGCGTCCTGCCCATCACCGGCATCCCGCTGCCGCTGGTCTCCTACGGAGGCTCGGCGCTGATCCCGACCCTGTTCGCGCTCGGGATGCTGCTCGCGTTCGCCAAACGGGAGCCCGGCGCGCGGCAGGCACTCTCCGCACGGGGTCCCGGACCGGTCGTGAGGGCTCTAAGCTGGCTGGGTCTGGCACGGCGTTGAAATCCCCCTTCCGAACACGCTGAGGAGTTGTCAACGGACATGAGGGTTGTCCTGGCCGGCGGCGGCACCGCCGGACACATCGAGCCCGCCCTGGCGCTCGCCGACGCGCTGCGCCGCAACGACCCGAACACCGGGATCGTCTGCCTCGGGACCGAGCGGGGGCTGGAGACCCGCCTCGTCCCGCAGCGGGGCTACGAGCTCGCCCTGATCCCGCCGGTGCCGCTGCCGCGCACGCTGACCCCGCAGCTGCTGTCGGTCCCCGGCCGGCTCCGCGGGGCGATCAACGCGGCCGCGTCCGTCCTCGACCAGGCGCAGGCCGACGTCCTGGTCGGGTTCGGCGGCTACGTCGCCACACCCGGCTACCTGGCGGCGCGCAAGCGCAAGGTGCCGATCATCGTGCACGAGGCCAACCCGAAGCCGGGCCTCGCCAACAAGCTCGGCGCCCGCTTCACCGACCACGTCGCGGTGTCGCACTCGGACTCGCCGCTGCCGAACGCCACGTTCGTCGGCATCCCGCTGCGGCGCGAGATCGCGACCCTCGACCGGCTCGCGATGGGCGACAAGGCCCGCTCCTACTTCGGGCTGCTCCCCGACCTGCCCACGCTGCTGATCTTCGGCGGCTCGCAGGGCGCCCGCTCGCTCAACCAGGCCGCCGTCGCCTCCGCGCCGTACTTCCGGCAGGCGGGCATCCAGGTGCTGCACATCGTCGGGCCGAAGAACACCGAGGAGCCCGAGCCCGCGTCCGGCGGCCCCCAGTACGTGACCATCCCGTACTGCGACCGGATGGACCTCGCCTACGCCGCCGCCGACATGGCGATGTGCCGCGCGGGCGCGATGACCTGCGCCGAGCTCGCCGCGGTCGCGCTGCCGGCGGTGTACGTCCCGCTCCCGATCGGCAACGGAGAGCAGCGGCTGAACGCCGAACCGATCGTCGCGGCGGGCGGCGGCATGCTGGTCGACAACGCCGAGCTGTCGCCCGACTGGATCGCGCGGCACCTGCTGCCGGTGCTGGCCGACCCGGCCCGCGTCGCGCACATGTCGGAGGCCGCCGGCCGGATGGGACGCCGCGACGCCGACGTCGCGCTCGCCCGGATGGTCTACGACGTGGTCCGCTCGGCGGGCGCCGCCCGATGAGCCTGATCGACCCCGGCGAGGTGGTGCCGGCCGGCGAGCTCGGCCGGGTGCACTTCATCGCGATCGGGGGCGCCGGGATGTCCGGCGTCGCCCGCATCATGCTGCGCCGCGGCATCGGGGTGTCCGGCAGCGACGCGCGCGACTCCGAGCTGCTCACCCAGCTCGGCGACCTCGGCGCCAAGGTCTTCGTCGGGCACGACGCGGCGCACGTGGGCGACGCCGACACGGTGGTGGTGTCCACGGCGATCCGGGAGACCAACCCGGAGCTGGTCGCCGCCCGCGAGCGCGGGCTGCGCGTCCTGCACCGCTCCGCCGCGCTCGCCTCCCTGATGGCGGGCCGGCGGGCCGTGGCGGTGGCGGGCACGCACGGCAAGACCACCACGACGTCGATGCTGACGGTGGCGCTCCAGCACGCCGGCATCGACCCGTCCTACTGCATCGGCGGGCAGCTCGTCACCACCGGGCTCGGCGCCGACGAGGGCACCGGGGACGTGTTCGTCGCGGAGGCCGACGAGAGCGACGGGTCGTTCCTCATGTACACCCCGCGCATCGCGGTCGTCACCAACGTCGAGGCCGACCACCTCGACAACTACGGCGGCTTCGAGAAGGTGAAGGAGAACTTCGCCCGCTTCGTCGACCGGATCGAGCCCGGCGGGACGCTCGTCGCCGGCGCCGACGATCCCGTCGCGATGGAGCTGTCGGAACGGGCGCGGGCCCGCGGGCTGACGGTCCTGACGTACGGGGCGGCCGAGGGCGCCGACCTGCGCGTGACCGGATTCACCCCGCGCGGCCTCGGCTCCCGGTTCGGGATCGAGGGCGCCGGCGAGGTCGCGCTCGCCGTCCCCGGCCGGCACAACGCGCTCAACGCCGCCGCCGTGGTCGCGGTCGCGCGGGCCCTCGGCGCGGACGAGGAGGCCGTGCGGGCCGGCCTCGCCGGGTTCGGCGGGGCGATGCGGAGGCTGGAGCGCAAGGGCGAGGCGGGCGGCGTCGAGGTGTTCGACAGCTACGCCCACCACCCGACCGAGCTGACCGCCGACCTGGACGCCACCCGCGACTACCTGGGGGAGAAGGGCGGGCAGGGCCGCATCGTCGCGGTGTTCCAGCCGCACCTGTACAGCCGCACCCGGTTCTTCGCCGCCGAGTTCGGCGCGGCGCTCGGGCTCGCCGACGTCGCGGTCGTGCTGGACGTGTACGGCGCCCGTGAGGACCCGGAGCCGGGGGTGACCGGCGCGCTCGTCGCGGACGCCGTCCCGGCGGGCACCGAGGCCGTGTACGTCCCGGTCCGGGACGAGGTGCCCGACATCGCGGCGTCGCTGGCCCGGCCTGGCGACGTCGTCATCACGCTGGGTGCGGGGGACGTGACGCAGCTGGGCCCGCTCGTGCTGGAACGTCTCGCCGGAGCGTGAGGATGACACGCCGCGGCCCGCGCGGTCGGCGGCGGACGGGCGGAACACTGTCAAGCTTGGGTCATGACCGAGGCGCGGACGGACCGGCCCGCGGCGCCGGACGGGGACGCGGCGCCCGGCGGGCGCGGCCGCCCGAACCGGTGGAAGGTGGTGTTCGTCACCCTGCTGGTCCTCGGCGCGCTCGGCGCGGTGAGCTGGGTGCTGCTCGGGTCCCGGCTGCTGGTCGTGCGGCACGTCGAGGTGACCGGCACCCATCTCGCGCCGCGGGACCGGGTGGTGGCCGCCGCCGGGATCGATCTCGGGACGCCGATGGCGCGGCTCCGGACCGGCGCGGTCCGGGACCGGGTGGAGCGGCTGCGCGAGGTCGACTCGGTGAAGATCGAGCGGCACTGGCCGGGCACGGTGCGGATCGTGGTGCGGGAACGGGTGCCGGTGGCCGTGTTCGCCCGCGCCGGCCGCTACCTGCTGCTCGACCGGCACGGGGTGACCGTCGCCGACGGCGAGTCCCGGCCGCCGGGGCTCCCGGCGCTGACGGTCGCGTCGCCCGGGCCGTCCGACAAGGCGACCCTCGCGGCGCTCACGGTGCTCACCGGCCTGCCCGAAAGCCTCGGCGACAGGCTCACCGAGGTGGAGGCGACCGGCCCGGAGGCCGTCACCCTGTACCTGGCGGGAGGCCAGACGGTGGAGTGGGGCGCGGCGGAACGGTCGGCGGAGAAGATCCGGCTTCTGGAGGCCCTGCGGCGCACGGCCGCCGGGCGCGCGATCCGCACCGTCGACATCAGCTCGCCCGAGGTGCTCAAGACGAAGTGACCCGGGCGGATGCGCACCGGATGCGACACGCCGGAGCGGTTGAGGGCAGGTTAGTTGACCCTGGCGGTAAGGCCGCCCTACTGTCCGTATCAGTCCTCAGGTTGACATAAGTGTAAGCCTCAAGTTGAGGGTGAGGGTTCAAGCCCGCACCCAACATGCACACAGGTCGGGAACACCGCGGCGGCACGGTCGGCAGACCGGTCAGGGCGGTCGGAGAGAGCGGAAAGGCCCCTCGTCGTGGCAGCACCGCAGAATTACCTCGCGGTCATCAAGGTCGTCGGCATCGGCGGCGGCGGCGTCAACGCCGTCAACAGGATGATCGAAGAGGGACTCAAGGGCGTCGAGTTCATCGCGATCAACACGGACGCCCAGGCGCTGCTGATGAGTGACGCCGACGTGAAACTGGACGTGGGCCGCGAGCTCACCCGGGGTCTCGGCGCGGGCGCGAACCCCGACGTCGGCCGCAAGGCCGCCGAGGACCACCGGGAGGAGATCGAGGAGGTGCTCAAGGGCGCCGACATGGTCTTCGTCACCGCCGGGGAGGGCGGCGGCACCGGCACCGGCGGGGCGCCCGTGGTCGCCAACATCGCCCGCTCGCTCGGCGCGCTGACGATCGGCGTGGTCACCCGGCCGTTCAGCTTCGAGGGCAAGCGCCGCGCCATGCAGGCCGAGGCCGGCATCGAGACGCTGCGCGACGAGGTCGACACCCTCATCGTCATCCCCAACGACCGGCTGCTGTCGATCTCCGACCGGCAGGTCAGCGTGCTGGACGCGTTCAAGGCCGCCGACCAGGTCCTGCTCTCCGGTGTCCAGGGCATCACCGACCTGATCACCACCCCGGGCCTGATCAACCTCGACTTCGCCGACGTCAAGTCCGTCATGTCCGGCGCCGGCTCGGCGCTGATGGGCATCGGCTCGGCGCGCGGCGACGACCGCTCGGTCGCCGCCGCCGAGATGGCGATCTCCAGCCCGCTGCTGGAGGCCAGCATCGACGGCGCGCACGGCGTGCTGCTGTCCATCTCCGGCGGCTCCGACCTCGGCCTGTTCGAGATCAACGAGGCCGCGCAGCTGGTGTCCAACGCGGCAGCCCCCGACGCCAACATCATCTTCGGCGCGGTCATCGACGACGCGCTCGGCGACGAGGTCCGGGTCACGGTGATCGCGGCGGGCTTCGACGAAGGCCGCCCCGCCAAGCCCGCCCCCGCGCCGGAGAGCAAGCGGCTGCCCCCGCCGCCGCGGCCCGTCCCGCCGCCGGCGCCCGCCGCCCCGGCCAACCCGATCCCCAGCCGGGTCGGGCGGTCCGAGGCCGCGGGCGGCCAGCCGCCCGCGCAGCAGCAGTCGGTGGCGCAGGCCGCCGCCGCGCCGTCCGCGCCGGCCCCCGCTCCGCCGAGGCCCGAGAGCGACCGGGCGCAGCCGGCCGGGCAGGGCCAGGGCGACCGGGCCGCCGGACGCGGCGAGCCCTCGCGGCCCGAGGGCGCCTCGTCCGGGCAGCCCGGGCCTCCGGGCGACCGTGAGGCGGGATCGTCCGGCGAGTCCGGCGGTGCGCGCACCCCCGCGCCCCGCCCGCCCTCCGAGCAGGCGTCGCCCCGCGTGCACGCGGGAGAGAACGACGGCGGCCCCGCCTCCTCCGGGCAGCGGCGCCGTCCCGTGGTGTTCGACGAGGACGACGACCTCGACGTCCCCGACTTCCTGAAGTGATCACCGCCGTCGCCCTGGGCGACGGCGTCGGCGCCGGCTTCACCGGCCGCGCCGGCGGCGTGAGCAGGCCCCCCTACGACTCCCTCAACCTCGGCGGCGCGGTCGGCGACGACCCGGCCGCCGTCCTGGACAACCGGCGGCGCGCCGCCGCCGCGCTCGGCGCCGACCCGGAACGCACCGTCTTCATGCGGCAGGTGCACGGCGCCGACGTCGCGTTCGTCACGTCCCCCGATCTGCCCGGCCCGGTCGACGCGATCGTCACGACCGTCCCCGGCCTCGCCCTCGCCGTCCTCGTCGCCGACTGCGCGCCCGTGCTGCTGGCCGATCCCGCCGCCGGGGTCGTCGGCGCCGCGCACTCCGGCCGTCCCGGAACGGCCGCGGGCGTCGTGCCGGCGCTGGTGAAGGCGATGTGCGAGCGGGGCGCCGACCCCGCGCGGATGACGGCAGCGATCGGTCCCGCCGCGTGCGGCCGCTGCTACGAGGTCCCCGCGCGGATGCGGGACGAGGTCGCCGCGACCGTCCCCGCCGCCTACGCCACCACGTCGAAGGGCACGCCCGGTCTCGACATCCGCGCCGGTGTCGCCGAGCAGCTCGCCTCCGCCGGAGTGACCGCGGTGGACGCCGACCCGCGCTGCACCATCGAGGACCCGGGCCTCTTCTCGTACCGCCGCGAGGGGAACACCGGGCGCTTCGCCGGATATGTCTGGCTCAAGGAAGACGCGTGACCGGCCCGGACGCCCCCGAGCGGCGCGCCGAGATCGCCGAGGGCATCGCGGCGGTCCGGGCGCGCATCGCCGCCGCCTGCGCCGCCGCCGGGCGGGACGAGGGCGAGATCACGCTGATCGCGGTGACCAAGACGTTCCCCGCGTCCGACGTGCGGCTGCTGGCCGGGCTCGGGCTCACCGAGGTCGGGGAGAACCGCGACCAGGAGGCCCGCCCGAAGGCCGCCGACTGCGCCGACCTGCCGCTCACCTGGCACTTCGTCGGGCGCCTGCAGACCAACAAGGCCCGCGCCGTCGCCGGGTACGCCGACGTCGTCCACTCCGTGGACCGGTCGAGGCTGGTCACCGGCCTGTCGGACGGCGCCGTCCGGGCCGGCCGCACGCTCCGCTGCCTCGTCCAGGTGTCGCTGGACGAGGCCGAAGGGCGGGGCGGGGCGGCACCCGGCGCGGTCCCGGGACTGGCCGACGAGATCGCCGGGGCCGCCGGCCTGGAACTCGGCGGGGTGATGGCCGTCGCGCCGCTCGGCGCCGACCCGCTGCCCGCCTTCACCCGCCTCGCGGGGGTTGCGGACGAACTGCGGCGGAACCATCCGGGCGCCTCGATCGTCAGTGCGGGTATGAGCGGCGATCTGGAGCAGGCGATCGCGTGCGGCGCGACACACCTGCGGGTCGGTACGGCGTTGCTCGGCGGCCGACGGGCAATCGTCAGGTAATGTCCCCCCAGTGGTACCTGCCGGAACGCGGGCCGCCACGACGGACCAGTCCAACGCGGTGCCGGACGCGCCCGGCCGCCGCATCCACAGGACACGGAGGGGCGTATGGCCAGCGCGATGCGCAAGATGGCGGTCTACCTCGGCCTTGTGGAGGACGACCGTTACGACGACAAGTACGGCGACTACGACGAGTACGAGGTCTACGACGAGGAGACCGACACCGGCCAGGGCCGTCGTCGCGAGGACGAATCCGGCGGTCAGCTTACCCGAGCGGAAGAGACCTCGGACCGGGATCGCGACCATCACTCCACGTCGACGATCGAGCGACGCTCCGTGGCGCTCTACGAGTCGGGTACCACCGACCTTGCGCGTATCACTACGCTGCACCCAAGGACCTACAACGAGGCGAGGACCATCGGGGAGCATTTCCGGGAGGGCACGCCGGTGATCATGAACCTGACCGAGATGGTCGACAGCGACGCCAAGCGTCTGGTCGACTTCGCGGCGGGTCTCGTGTTCGGCCTGCACGGCAGCATCGAGCGTGTTACCAACAAGGTGTTCCTGCTGTCGCCCGCCAACGTGGAGGTGACGGCCGAGGACAAGGCCCGGATGGCAGAACGAGGGTTCTTCAACCAAAGCTGAGAGTCGCATGCGAGAGTATCCGTGAACATCGTTGGATCCGTCCTGCAGGGCGTCCTGTACCTCTTCCTGCTGTTCCTGATCGGGAGGCTGGTCCTGGAGGTCCTGCAGTCGTTCGCCCGGCAATGGAAGCCGACCGGGGTGGTGCTGGTGATCGCCGAAGTGACCTACACGGTCACCGATCCGCCCCTGAAGCTGCTCAGGCGTTTCATCCCGCCCATCCGGCTGGGTAACGTTGCACTGGACCTCAGCTTCACCGTGCTCATACTTGTGGTCTGGGTCTTGATCGTCTTCGTCGGCTCCATATTCGGCGGAGGTTAGGTCGATCGGATACCGTCCTTCGGGGACAGACTCCAAGCGCGCCAAGGAGACGAGAACATGCCGCTGACACCCGCCGATGTGCGGAACAAGCAGTTCAGTACCACCAGGCTGAGGCCGGGGTACGACGAGGAGGAGGTGGACGCCTTCCTCGACGAGGTCGAGGCCGAGCTCGACCGCCTCATCCAGGAGAACGAGGAGCTGCGGGCCAAGCTGGCCGAGTGCCTGCGCGGCAAGGTCCCCGCCATGGCCGCCCCCATCGTGGAGCCCAAGCCGGACGTCCAGAAGATTCCCGAGCCTCCTCGTCCCGAACCGCAGCCGCAGCCCGAGCCGGAGCCCGTGCTCGGCGGCCTCGGCATGGCTCCCGCGCCCACCGGCGAGGACAACATGGACACCGCGGCCCGCGTCCTCGCGCTGGCCCAGCAGACCGCCGACCAGGCGATCGCCGACGCCCGCCGGGAGGCCGACGAGACGCTCGGCCGCGCCCGCCGCGAGGCCGAGGAGATCCTCGGCAAGGCCCGCCGGCAGGCCGACCAGATCGTCAGCGAGGCGCGCTCCCGCGCCGAGGCCCTCGACCGCGACGCCCAGGAGCGGCACCGCCAGGTCATGGGCTCGCTCGTGCAGCAGCGCGAGGAGCTGGAGCGCGAGGTCGACAACCTGCGCGCGTTCGAGCGCGAGTACCGCAGCCGCCTGAAGGTGTACCTGGAGGGCCAGCTGCGCGATCTCGAGGCGGGCAGCACCGAGACCGGCGCGTTCGCGGCCGTCCCGGGCGCGGCCCCGGCCCAGTCGCCGCAGAACCCCCCGCAGCCCGCTCCGCAGCCGAGCCCGCAGAACTCGCTGCCGCACGCCGAGAACCGCAACGGCACCCCGGGTGGACAGGCCCCGGCGCCGGGCACGTTCCCGGCACCGGAGCACACCCAGCAGGTGCAGCACTCGGCGACCGGCGCGTTCCACTCGGGCGGCGACAACCCGCCGCACGACAGGCGCTGATCGGGCCGCCGCAGGCGATAGTGTCGTTCTGATCGCCGCGCCGGGGATGGCCGAGCCGCCATCCCCGCGGCGCCGGGCGGCCCCTCGCGGCCGGCCGCCGGGCCCCTCGCGCGGCCCGGAACCGAGCGGTCCGAACGAGTGGGAGAGACCCTGTGATCATCCTGAGTGGCGTTCTCGTGGTGGTGGCGATCGCCCTGCTGGTAGCGGGAATCGTCGTCGGCAACGGAGACAGCGCCCAGGTCTTCGGCCTGGATGCGCTGGTGGTGATCTACATATCGATCGCCGTCAGCATCGTCTCCGCGCTCTGCCTGGCCATCGGGGTGTTCCTGCGGCGCAAGGAGCTGTTCGGCCCGGGCGCCCCGCCCGCTCCCGCCCGCGCGGGCAAGAAGGCCAAGAAGAAGGACAAGCGCGGGAAGGCCGCGCCTCCCGCCCCGGCGGCGAACGCCCAGGGCGCGCCGGACGCCAAGTCCCCGGCCGTGGAGCCGGCCGACGACGAGGTGGAACTCCCCGCCCCGGCCGTCGACGTCCCGGACGACGCGCTCGTCTTCGTCGTCCGCGGCCGCAAGCGCTACCACCTCGACACCTGCCGGCAGCTCGCCGGCCGGGAGACCGAGGAGCTCACCTACGCCGAGGCCAAGGAGGAGGGGTTCAGCCCCTGTACCGCCTGCATGCCCGACACCGCACTGGCGGCGCGCGCCGCGGTGTCGGCACCCGCGTCACCCGACGCGGGCAAGGCGGCGGGGGCCGGACCCGCGATCCGCGAGCCCGGCGCGGAGCGATCCGAGGGCGGCCTGGCGGGCCTCGCCAAGCCGGCGCCCACGTCGTTCGACAAGCCCGCCTCGTTCGACAAGCCCGCCGCGGGCGATCCCGGCGGCACGTTCGACGCGACGACCGAGATCCCGCAGGCGGACGAGCCCGCCGCGGAGCCGGACGCCCCGGTGCGGGGCCAGGCGGGGCCGACCCGGGCCGACATCCCCGTCGCGGGCGTCTTCGCGTCCGGCAAGGCGGCCGATGAGCCCGAGGAGGCTCTCACGGCGCCGGAGAAGGCCGATCCCGCCGAGGCCGAGACGGAGGAAGGCTCCGCCGCGGAACGGTCCGCTGAGACCGAATCGGCGCCGCCGGACATCACCGTCGACCTCGGCTCCGCGGCGCTCGGCCTGGCCGACGCCACGGCGCCCGCCCCGCGGCCCCGCGAGGAGGAGGCCCCCGCACCGGAACCCGAGCCGGTCGCGGAGCAGGAGCCCGCCGAGGAGCCGTCCGAGCCGTCCGAGCCGTCCACGGACGAGCCCGACGGCGACGGCCCGCAGGTCCGCATCCTGAGCGGCACCAAGCGCTACCACCGCGTCGACTGCGCCCTGATCGAGGACATCGGCGACGAGGCCGACGACCTGGAGTCGCTGTCCCGCGCCGAGGCCAAGTCGCGGGGCTGCACGCCCTGCCTGGTCTGCCAGCCCGACCGCGAGCACGTCCGCGACTGACCGGCCCGCGCCCGGGCGGGCGCGGGGCCGGGGTCAGCGGCCGCGGTGGCGCTCGTCCCGCAGCTCGCGGAGCCGGTCACGGCGCTCGTCCCGCCGCTGCCGCCGCTCCTCGCGCCGCTCCTGCTGCAGGTCCCGCATTTCCTCGCGGTGCCGCCTGTGCAGCTGGTGGATCTCCCGGTGCCGGTCGCGGTGCCCGCCCTTCTCCTTGGGCGCGCGGCGTTTCACCGAGACGCCGCCGAACAGCAGCATCCCGGTCAGCCGGATGACGGGCGCGTCCGGGTCGGTGGTGTCGTCCTCCGGCAGATCGTTCCCGCCGAAGATCGAGACGTTGGACCCGACGACCCTGACCCCGGGCGGCACGATCATGTTCACGCCGCCGAAGACGCAGTTGACGTTGATCGTCACCTCGCTCCGGCTGAGGACGGCCTGCCGGAAGTCCAGGTCCACACCGCCGAACACGCACGACACGTTGGTGGTGGGCTCGACGAGCCAGCGGCCCTTCCGCCCCGCCCCGGAGAAGATCGCCACGAGGTTGGGCGACTGCGGCGGGGGCGGCGCGAGCGGCTGCGGCTCCTTGCGCAGGTCCACCCGGGGGCGCGGCGCGTACTCCGGCGGCAGGTCGCTGAGGACGGGCTCCAGCTCGGCGTACGTCTTGGCGTTGTAGACGGCGTCGATGCGCTCGGCGTGCTCCTCCGGCGTGATGCGCCCCTCCGCCAGGGCCTCGCGCAGGCGGTCGGCGACCTCGTCGCGGTCGGCGTCCGACGCGCGCATGCTCGCGGGGGACGGCCGCGCCGGAGGTTCGGAGCCCGAAGGCTGCTCGGGAAGATTCACCCGACCATCATCGCAAACGCGATGTGTCGCGAAAAACCCCATCGCAGAACTTCTCCACCGGGCCGCATCCGGATGCGGCCCGGCGGAGAACGATCACGCCTTGCGGAGGTAGTAGGTGAGGCCCAGGTCCTCGTCGCGGGCGGCGGGGAGGCCCTCGGGGCGGCCCTCGGTCACCGTGGCCGCGAGGACCTCGGCGGCCAGCTCGCCGCCGTGGGCGCGCAGCGCCTCGGCGAGGTCGGTGCCGGTGGCCTCCCACCACAGGTCGATGCGGTCGGTGACTTCCAGCCCGGCGGCCTTGCGGCCCTCCTGGACGAGCCGGACGGCCTCCCGCACCAGGCCCGCGCGGCGCAGTTCGGGCGTGACGGCGAGGTCGAGCGCGACCGTCTCGCCGGCGGCGCTCTCCACCGCCCAGCCGCTGCGCGGGCGCTCGGTGACGATCACGTCGTCGGGGCCGAGCGGCACCGTGCCGAGATCGGCGGCCTCGACCTCGGCGGAGCCCGCGCGCAGCGCCCGCACGAGGTCCGCCGGTCCGGCGGACGTGATCGCCTTGGCGACCTTCGGGGTGTCCTTGGCGTACCGCTTGCCCAGCTCGCGGAAGTTGGGCTTGACCTCGTACTCGACCAGGTCGCCGCCGATCGAGGACAGCTCCTCGAAGCCGAGGACGTTCAGCTCCTCGGAGATCTGGGCGCGCAGCTGCGCGGGCAGCGCGGACCAGCCGGCGGCGCCGACGAGGGCGCGGCCCAGGGGCTGCCGGGTCCGGACGCCGCTCGCGGAGCGGGCGGCGCGGCCCAGTTCGACCAGGCGGCGGACGAGCGCCATCTGCGCGGTCAGGTCCTCGTCGAGCAGTGCCTCGTCGACGGCGGGCCAGTCGGCGAGGTGCACGGACTCGGGGGCGTCCTCGGGGCGGATGACGTCCCAGACGTGGTCGGTGATGAACGGGACCATCGGCGCCATCAGGCGGGTGAGGGTCTCCAGGCACTCGTAGAGCGTCGCGAACGCGGCCGAGCCCTCGGGCGTCTCCGGGCCCTCCCAGAAGCGCCGGCGCGAACGCCGCACGTACCAGTTGGACAGGTCGTCGACGAACTGGGAGAGGCGCCGTCCCGCGCGGGCCGTGTCGAACTCCTCCAGCGCCGTGTCGACCTCGCGGACCGTGCCGTGCAGTTCGGCGAGCGCCCAGCGGTCCAGGAGGGGACGGTCGGCCGGGGCGGGCGCCTCGGACAGCCGGTCCGGCGTCCACGCGCGGCCCTGCGCCTGCGCCGCGTTCGCGTACAGGACGAAGAAGGACGCGGTGTTCCAGTAGGTGAGGAGGACCTTGCGGACGATCTCCTCCAGGGCGGCGTGCCCGACGCGGCGGGACGCCCAGGGCAGCCCGTTGGCGGCCATGAACCAGCGGACCGCGTCAGCGCCGTGCTCGTCCATCAGCGGGATGGGCCGGAGGACGTTGCCGAGGTGCTTGCTCATCTTGCGGCCGTCCTCGGCGAGGATCAGCCCGAGGCACACGACGTTCTCGTAGGACGACCGGTCGAACACGAGCGTGCCGACGGCCATGAGGGAGTAGAACCAGCCGCGGGTCTGGTCCTGGGCCTCGCAGATGTACTGCGCCGGGTAGGAGCTCTCGAAGACCTCGTTGCTGCGGAAGGGCGCGCCCCACTGGGCGAAGGGCATCGACCCGGAGTCGTACCAGGCGTCGATGACGTCCGGGACTCGGCGCGCCTCCGTCCCGCACTGGGGGCAGGGGAACGTGACGTCGTCGACGAAGGGGCGGTGCGGGTCGAGGGCGGACAGGTCCTCGCCCGCCCGCTCGCCCAGTTCCTTGAGCGACCCGACGCAGGTGACGTGGTCCTCGTCGGCGCCGCACACCCACAGGGGGAGGGGCGTACCCCAGTAGCGGCTGCGGGACAGCGACCAGTCGACGTTGTTGCGCAGCCACTCCCCGTACCGGCCGTGCTTGACCGTCTCGGGGTACCAGTTGGTCTTCTCGTTCTCCTCCAGGAGCCGGTCCTTGATCTGCGTGGTGCGGATGTACCAGGCAGGGAGCGCGTAGTAGAGCAGCGGCGTGTGGCAGCGCCAGCAGTGCGGGTAGCTGTGCTCGAAGTGGCCGCCGCGGAACAGCAGCCCGCGCGCGCGCATGTCGTCGGTGAGCGGCTCGTCGGCGTCCTTGAAGAACTTGTTGCCGACCAGGGGGACCTCACGCAGGAAGCGCCCGTCCGGCCCGATCGGGTTGACGATCGGCATCCCGTAGCGCTTGCAGACGGTCATGTCGTCGCCGCCGAACGCGGGCGCCTGGTGGACGAGGCCGGTGCCGTCCTCGACGGTGACGTAGTCGCCCAGGACGACGTAGTGCGCGTCCGGGATGTCGACCAGTTCGAAGGGCCGCTGGTAGGTCGTCCGCTCAAGTTCGGTGCCCTGGAACGTGGCCAGCCGTTCGGCGCCCTCACCGAGCACCTGGTCCAGGAGGGGCTCCGCGACGACGAGCACCTCGTCCGCCCCATTCGGGCGGGCCGCGACGTAGGTGACGTCCGGGTGGACGGCCACGGCGGTGTTGGACACCAGCGTCCAGGGGGTCGTGGTCCAGATGAGCAGTGCGGCGCCCATCTCGGCGAGCGGGCCGGACGTGACGGGCATCCGCACGTACACCGACGGGCTGGACACCGTCTCGTACCCGCCCGGCTGGCCCAGCTCATGGTCGGACAGGCCCGTCCCGCAGCGGGGGCAGTACGGCGTGATGCGGAAGTCGCGGAAGAGCAGGCCCTTGTCGAACACCTGCTTCAGGGACCACCAGACGGCCTCGACGTACTCGGGGTCCATCGTCCGGTACGCCTGGTCGGTGTTGACCCAGTAGCCCATGCGCTCGGTCATCTCTTCGAACGCGTCCACGTGGCGCAGGACCGATTCGCGGCAGCGGGCGTTGAACTCCGCGACGCCGTACTCCTCGATGTCCTTCTTGCCGGTGAGGCCGAGCTCCTTCTCCACGGCGACCTCGACGGGCAGCCCGTGGCAGTCCCAGCCGGCCTTGCGCGGGACGTGGTGGCCCTTCATGGTCTTGAAGCGGGGGAAGACGTCCTTGAACACGCGGGCCTCGACGTGGTGGACGCCCGGCATGCCGTTGGCGGTCGGCGGCCCCTCGTAGAACACCCACGGGGTGCCGGACGCGGTGCGTTCCAGCGACCGCTCGAAAACCTTGTTCTCCTGCCAGCGGCGCAGCATGTCCCGCTCCAGGGCGGGCAGATCGACCTGCGCGGGCAGCGGCCGAAAAGCTCGGCTCACGATGGCGGACCTCCGGATCGACGTGGGCACGTTGACCGGAGGGACGAGGCGCATGCCCCGCGGTACCACCCTCCTTGACCGTGCCCGGACGGCACGGCCCGCTTCGTTCGAGTCTCGGCTGCCGGGTCTGGCGCGCTCCGTGGACGGAGGCGGTTCTTCCGGCGGCTCCGGGGTGATCAGACCGCCGGGCTCGCCCCCGGGCTCGCACCGTCCCCGGGTCGCTCATGGCTGCGTGCGGCGGCAGGTGTCCCCATCAGCGCCTGCCATACGACTGCTCGTCCAGACTTTAACGCACGCCGGCCCCTTCCTCTTCCCGTTTTCCGCGCCGCGCCGGGCCGCGCGGTTCCTTTGCGATCTCGTGCGGTGTCCTGGGGTTTCCGGGCGATCGGCGACCGGGCATAAGCGGTCGGTAACACGGCCCAGGTTGTTTACCGTGTCTGAGAGAGGGGACCAATGCTGCCCGCACTGCCCGTCGAGGCGACCAGCGCGAGGGAGGCCGACATGCCCGGCGCGAGGAAGGGCGCGACGCCCGCCGCAAGCAAGACCCGGGGCCCGGCGCGGCCGTCCCAGAGCAGGACGGCGACCGGGAGGACGGCCGCGGCCAAGCCGCCCGCCGCCACGAGTCCCGCGGCCGCGGGCGCCGCCGCGAAGCAGGGCAGGCGGGCGCCGGCGAAGGCGGGCAAGGCCGGCAAGGCGGGGGTGCGGGACCGGCGGGAGCCGGCGAAGGCGACGGCCGCGGCGCTGCCGGTCCGCGAGGGGGAGCACCAGTGGACGCCGGACGAGCTCGCCGAGGTGCGGGCCGGCCTGGAGGAGCAGATCTCGGCGCTGCGGGCCGAGATCGCCGCGTCCGCGAGCCAGATCGCCGAGGGCGACACCAGCGACGGGGCCGGCGACGACCAGGCCGACGCGGGCGCCAAGACCTACGAGCGCGAGCACGAGCTCGCGCTGGCCTACAATTCACAGGACCTGCTCGCCCAGATAGAGCGGGCCGTCCAGCGGATGGAAGCCGGCACGTACGGGACCTGCGAGTCCTGCGCCAAGCCGATCGGCAAGGCGCGCCTCCAGGTCTTTCCGCGTGCGACCCTGTGTGTGACATGCAAACAACGCGAGGAACGTCGCTGAGCGACTCAACGAACCCAGAGCGCGAGGCCGGGGAGACCACGGGATCTCCTCGGCCGCGCCGCGTCGGCGTGCTGGTCGGCGTGGCCCTGGCCGCGCTCGCCGCCGACATCGTGTCCAAGATCGTCGTGGTGGCGACGCTGCAGGACCGGGAGCCGGTCCGGCTGCTCGGCGGGCTGCTGACGCTGCGCGAGACCCGCAACAGCGGCGCCGCGTTCTCGATCGGCACCGGCTACACGATCGTGTTCACCCTGATCGCCTGCGGCGTGGTGGTGGCGATCCTGCGGACGGCCCGCAACCTGCGGAGCGCGCCGTGGGCGGTCTGCCTCGGCCTGCTGCTCGGCGGCGCGATCGGCAACCTCATCGACCGGCTGCTGCGGGCCCCGGCCCCGCTGAAGGGCCATGTCGTCGACTGGATCCAGCTGCCGCACTGGCCGGTGTTCAACCTGGCCGACTCGGCGATCGTCTGCGGCGGCGTGCTGGCCGTGCTGCTGGCGGCGCGCGGGCTCCAGGTCGACGGGACGCGCCTCGCCGGCAAGGACCAGGCCCCCGGCGAGGACGAGGCCGGCCCCGAGGGCGAGACCGCCCCCCAGGCCGGGAAGCCCGAACCGGAGGCCGGGTCCAAGGCCGATGGCGCGGCCGATGACGCGCCCGGGCCGGAGACCCGCGACGAGGCTGAGGTTCCGGCGCCGGAAGAGAAGTCCTGATGGGCGAGGTGCGCAGCCTCCCCGTGCCGGACGGCCTGGAGGGCGAGCGGGTCGACGCCGCGCTGGCCCGGCTGTTCGGGGTGTCGCGGGGCAGCGCCGCCGAGATCATCGCCGCCGGCGAGGTGCTGCTGGACGGCGCCCAGGTGGCCACCAAGTCCGAGCGGCTGCGCGCCGGAGCGTGGCTGGAGGTCACCCTCCCGCCGCCGCCCGCCGCGCCCGCGCCGGTCGCCGAGCCCGTCCCCGGGATGGGCGTGCTGTTCGAGGACGACGACATCGTCGTGGTCAACAAGCCGGTCGGCGTCGCCGCCCATCCAACGACCGGGTGGACGGGCCCGACCGTCCTCGGCGGGCTGCTCGGTGCCGGGCACACGATCGCGACCAGCGGCGCGTCCGAGCGGCAGGGCATCGTGCACCGGCTGGACGCCAACACCACCGGGGCGATGGTCGTCGCGAAGAGCGAGGTCGCCTACTCGCGGCTCAAGCGCGCCTTCAAGGAGCGCCGCATCGACAAGCGCTACCAGGCACTCGTCCAAGGGCATCCCGACCCGTTCCGCGGGACGGTCGACGCGCCCATCGACCGGCACCCCTCCGGCGACGGACGGTTCGCGGTCGTGGCGGGCGGCAAGCCGTCCGTCACCCACTACGACACCGTCGAGGCGTTCCGGGCCGCGACGCTCCTCGACATCGATCTGGAGACGGGGCGCACCCACCAGATCCGCGTCCACATGTCCGCGATCCGGCATCCGTGCGTCGGCGACATGGCCTACGGGGCCGACCCGACCTTGGCGGAGCGGCTCGGTCTCGGGCGGCAATGGCTGCACGCCGTCCGGCTGGGTTTCGACCATCCGACGAAGGGCGAGTGGGTGGAGTTCGAGAGCCCCTACCCGGACGACCTGGCCCGCGCCCTGGAGATCGTCGAAGCGGAGTCCTGACCCGCGGAGGCCGGGCGGACCGGACGGCGGGGTTCCGGGGCGCGTCGGGGCGCGAGTGACGGGTGAAGCGGTTAGGCTCGCACCACCGCGTCATCCCGGCGCCCCGCTCCGGGTTGACGATCTTCCCCCGGTACCGACACGCGACCACGTGCGGCCACGCGCGTGGGCGCTCGCATGCGACGAGCAGGAGGCGCAGCAGGCATGGCCGACTCTTTCGTTCACCTGCACGTTCATACCGAGTACTCCATGCTCGACGGAGCCGCCCGGTTGAAGCAGATGTTCGAGGAGGTCGGGCGGCAGGAGATGCCGGCGATCGCCATGACCGACCACGGCAACATGCACGGCGCCTACGAGTTCTGGAAGCACGCCAGCGCCGCGGACGTCACCCCGATCATCGGCTGCCTGCTCGCCGGCCAGGAGATCCTCACCGCAGAGGGCGTCAAGCACGTCGAGGACGTCCGGGTGGGAGACCTCGTCCTGACGCATCGGGGCCGCTTCCGGCGCGTGCTGAGGACGATGCGGCGCGCTTACTCCGGGCGCGGGTACAGGATCGAACTCGCGGGCCGGTACGGACGCACCCTGACCTTGACGGAAGAACATCCGGTCCTGGTCCGCACCCCGGACGGTCTGGTGGACTGGAAGAAGCCCGGAGACATCCTGGCGGGGCGGCGCACCGCCAGGGGCGGCGTCGACTCATGGAATTCCTGGGCATGCCTGCCCAAGCTCGCCGACGAACGGCGGACGCTCGACATTCTTCCGCTGATGCCCGGCGGTTTCACCGAAGACCCCGCGGGCGGGTTGCGACGCGCCTATGCGTCCGAACACCGCACGGACCACGTGTGGCCCGCGCTGCCGCGCCGGATCACCTTGGACCATGACTTCGGCTACCTGCTCGGGCTGTACGCCGCCGAGGGCCATCTGCAGGCCCGGGACGGTGAGCTGACGGGCGGCATCGGGATCACGCTCAACCAGGCCGAAGAGCTGCTCGCGGACCGGTGGCGACGCCTGCTCGGCCGCTTCGAGATCCCGTCTCAGACGTACCCCCGGCCCGAGAAGGGCTCCCAGGAGATCAGCGCCTGCTGTGTACCACTGGCCTCGGTCTTCGCGAGGCTGGTGGGTCGAGGAGCCCGTGGCAAGCGGGTACCGGACTGCGTGCTCAACGGACCCGCCGACGTCCGCAGGGGCTTCCTCGACGGTTTCCTCGACGGCGACGGCCGGTCGTCGGCGGCGGTTACGAACACCGCCGGCCGACGTGACATCAAGGTCGCCTCCCGATCACTGGCTTGGGGCGTGCGTGCGCTCCTCGCCGACCTCGGGCATTGGAGCACGGTGTCCAGTGGCGTCGAGAAGGGGAACTTCCCTCAAGGACGGAGCGACCACGACTACCGCTGGTACCAGGTTTCCTATCACCCGGACCGTGCCTACGCCCGAACCATCGAGGACGACGACTACCTGTACCGTCCGATCCGGCACGTGGAGGCCGTCGAGCTGGAGTGCGAGGTCTTCAATTTCGAGGTCGAGGAGGACAACTCCTACGTCTCGGACTTCATCCTGCACAACTGCGAGGCGTACATGGCGCCCGAATCCCGCTTCCACAAGAAGAAGGTGCAGTGGGGCGAGCCGAGCCAGAAGCGGGACGACGTGTCGGGCGGTGGTCTGATCAACCACATGACGCTCTGGGCCCGAAACAGGGCCGGGCTGCACAATATGTTCAAGCTGTCCAGCCGTGCATACACCGAAGGCTTCGTCTTCAAGTACGCGCGCATGGACGAGGAACTGTTGGCCGAGCACGCCGAGGGCGTCATGGGAACGACCGGCTGCCCGTCCGGAAAGATCCAGACGCGGCTACGGCTCGGCCAGTTCGACGAGGCGCTGAAGGCCGCCGCGAACTTCCAGGACATCCTGGGCAAGGAGAACTACTTCCTTGAGCTGATGGACCACGGGCTCGACATCGAGCGCAACGTTCGGCAGGGCCTGCTCGACATCGGCAAGAAGCTCGGGATCCCCCCGGTGGTGACCAACGACTCGCACTACACCCACGAGTCGGAGGCGACCGCGCACGACGCGCTGCTGTGCGTGCAGGTCGGCAAGCAGCTCGCCGACCCCGACCGGTTCCGGTTCAACGGCAGCGGCTACTACCTCAAGACCGCCGACGAGATGCGCGGAATCGACTCCTCTGACGCCTGGCTGGAGGGTTGCCGCAACACCCTCATGATCGCCGAGCGCGTCGATCCCGCCGGCATGTTCGAGTACCGCGACCTCAGCCCCCGCTTCCCCGTGCCCGAGGGCGAGACGGAGGAGAGCTGGTTCCGCAAGGAGGTCTGGAAGGGCCTGGAGCGCCGCTTCCCCGACGGTCTCCCGGACGGCTACAAGGAGCAGGCCGAGTACGAGATGGGCGTCATCCTCGGCAAGGGGTACCCCTCGTACTTCCTGGTCGTGGCCGACTTCATCATGTGGGCCAAGGAGAACGGCATCCTGGTCGGGCCGGGGCGAGGCAGCGCGGCGGGCTCCCTGATCGCGTACGCGATGGGCATCACCGACCTCGACCCGATCCCGCACGGGCTGATCTTCGAGCGGTTCCTGAACCCCGAGCGCGCGTCCATGCCCGACATCGACATCGACTTCCCTGAAGACCGGCGCGCCGAGGTCATCCGCTACACCACCGAGAAGTGGGGCGCCGACAAGGTCTCGTTCATCGCCACCTTCGGCACCATCAAGGCGAAGGCCGCCATCAAGGACGCCGGCCGCGTCCTCGGCTTCCCGTACGCGCTCGGCGACCGGATCTCCAAGGCGTTCCCGCCCGCCGTGATGGGCAAGGACATCCCGCTCTCGGGGATCTTCGACGACAAGCACCCCCGCCACGGCGAGGCGGGCGAGCTGCGCAAGCTGTACGAGGAAGAGACCGACGTCAAGCAGATCATGGACCTGGCGCAGGGCCTGGAGGGCCTGATCCGCCAGACCGGCGTGCACGCCGCCGGGATCATCATGTCCGGTGAGACGATCACCGACCACGTCCCGATCATGCGCCGGGACGCCGACGGCGCGATCATCACGCAGTTCGACTACCCGACCTGCGAGACGCTCGGCCTGCTGAAGATGGACTTCCTGGGCCTGCGGAACCTGACGATCATCGACGACGCGCTCAAGGGCATCAAGAAGAACAAGGGCGTCGACGTCGACCTGCTCGGCCTCCCGCTGGACGACCAGCCGACCTACGAGCTGCTCGCCCGCGGCGACACCCTCGGCGTGTTCCAGTTCGACGGCGGGCCGATGCGCTCCCTGCTCCGCCTGATGAAGCCGGACAACTTCGAGGACATCTCCGCCGTCGGCGCCCTCTACCGGCCCGGCCCGATGGGCGCGAACTCCCACACCAACTACGCGCTCCGCAAGAACGGGCAGCAGGAGATCACCCCGATCCACCCGGAGCTGGAGGAGCCCCTCAAGGAGATCCTCGACACGACCTACGGCCTGATCGTCTACCAGGAGCAGGTCATGGCGATCGCGCAGAAGGTGGCCGGGTACACGCTCGGCAAGGCGGACCTGCTCCGCCGCGTCATGGGCAAGAAGAAGAAGGCCGAACTGGACGCCCAGTTCGTCGGGTTCGAGCAGGGCATGGCCGACAACGGCTTCTCCAAGGAGGCCGTGAAGACGCTGTGGGACATCCTCGTCCCGTTCTCCGACTACGCGTTCAACAAGGCGCACTCCGCCGCCTACGGGCTGGTCTCCTACTGGACGGCCTACCTGAAGGCGAACTACCCGGCCGAGTACATGGCGGGCCTGCTCACGTCCGTCGGCGACGACAAGGACAAGAGCGCCCTGTACCTGTCGGAGTGCCGCCGGATGGGCCTGAAGGTGCTGCCGCCGGACGTCAACACGTCCGAGGCCGACTTCACCCCGCTCGGCGACACCGAGATCCGCTTCGGGCTGTCGGCGGTCCGCAACGTCGGCCACAACGTGGTGGACGGCATCGTCGCGGCCCGCCGGGAGAAGGGCGCCTACACCGACTTCAACGACTTCCTGAACAAGGTCCCGCCGCAGGTGTGCAACAAGCGGGTCGTGGAGTCGCTGATCAAGGCGGGCGCGTTCGACGAGCTGGGCCACCAGCGCAAGGCGCTGCTGATGGTGCACGAGCAGGCGATCGACTCGGTCATCGACATCAAGCGCAAGGAGGCCGTCGGGCAGGACTCCCTGTTCGGCGCCCTGGAGGACGACGGCGGCGAGGACGCGTTCGCCGTCGCGATCCCCGAGGGCGAGGAGTGGGACAAGACCACCCTGCTCGCCTTCGAGCGGGAGATGCTCGGCCTGTACGTGTCGGACCACCCGCTCCTCGGCGTCGAGCACATCCTGGAACGCGAGGCCGACTGCACCATCGCCGTCCTGAACGAGGGCGAGCGGCCCGACGGCCAGATCGTGGTCATCGCGGGCCTGCTGTCCGGGCTGCAGCGCAAGGTCACCAAGCAGGGCAACTCGTGGGCCATGTTCCAGCTGGAGGACCTCGGCGGCTCCATCGAGGTGCTGTGCTTCCCGTCGTCGTACCAGCTGTGCTCGACGCTCCTCGCCGAGGACGCGATCCTGATCGTCAAGGGGAGGCTGGACCGCCGCGAGGACGTCGCGAAGATCATCGCGATGGAGGTCACCCAGCCGGACCTGACCATCACCGACGCGACCGGCCCGTTCTCGGTCATGATGCCGCTCGGCCGCTGCACGCCCCCCACGGTGTCGCGGCTGAAGGAGGTCCTGATCACCCATCCCGGCACCTCCGAGGTGCACCTGCACCTCCAGAACGGCCCGCGCACCACGGTCGTCCGCCTGGACGACAAACTCCGGGTGGCGCCGTCCCCGGCCCTGATGGGCGACCTGAAGCAGCTGCTCGGCCCGTCCTGCCTCGGCTGACGCATGCCCGCTGTGCCCATGGCAGCGCCCTCCTCCTTCGGGCCTGGCGGCCCTCCATCGTCGGGCGATGCGAGCGATCGCGGCATCGCTCCGGCTCGCCTGGCGGCTCGCTGCGCGATCAGTTTCTCGCAAGCTCGAAACTGCCTTCGGACGCGATCGCAACGGCACAGGTTGTTGCGTGGTCGCGGCCGCGGCTGAGGTCGTCGCGTCGGCCAGCGGTGCTGTGCACCGCCCTTCAGACGGCGGCTAAGTGCCGAGGACGGCGGGGGTCAGTTCGGCCTTCCAGTCGACGAAGCGGCCCAGGCCGTCGAAGCGGGCGCGGGCGGTGCCGCCGCCGGGGAGGAGCACCTCGGTCAGCACGTCCGTCTGTCGGTAGGGGACGCGGTGGCGCGACAGGAGGCCGGCGAGCGTCAGCCGCGGCTCGCGCGGGAACAGGCTCGCCGCGTTCGCCAGCAGCCGGGGGAGCGGCACCGGGTCCCACCGGGCGGGCGGCGCCTGGGGGTCGTCCACGTGCAGGTAGGCGGAGCCGCCGTCGTAGCCGGCGCCGATGTAGCCGGCGCCGCCGAGGACGCCGCCCGCGGCCATCGCGATGAGTTCGCCGCCGTGCCCGGCGGGCCCCTCGTACCAGGACAGGTCGACCTCCGGGGTGACGAACTCGGTGATGCCGAGCCGCTCGCCGAGCGTCCGGATGACCAGCGTCGGGGCGACCGCGGGGTGCGCGTCGCCGAACTGCGGGTTGGCCCAGCCCCACAGCCAGGTGCGCTCCCGCGCCGCGTAGCTGCCGAGCAGCGAGACCCGCACGGTGACGCCGCCGCTGGAGTAGGTGCGGGCGGTCAGGTCGGCGCTCCAGTCCTCGCGGGGCAGGAACTCGGCGAGCGTCTCCTGCTGCTGCAGGACGACGGCCGCCAGCGCGGCGCCGAGGCGATGGAACGCAGGACTGAATCCGGACATGTCGGGCACATTATCCCAGTAATCGTGGCGGTCGTGGGCGGGAATCGGACACCCTTCGAGAGTCGATCGGCTGACCTGGGCAGGCTAGGCTTTCGCTGTCAGAGGACTTCCACCTAGGAGCGTACGAGGTGCGGCGACCGACCGGGAGGCTCTTGGCGATCTGGGCGGTCACCAGCGGCGTCGTCACGCTGCTGGGACCGCTCGCCGGACTGCTGTGGGCGGCGACCGTTCCCAAGGTGACGTATGTGGTCGTGCAGGGTGAGGCACTTCTGGCCGACCCGGAAGGCCAGGGGCCGATCGGCATCGACGCCCGCTTCGCCCTGATCGCGCTCGTCGCCGGGGTCCTGTGCGGCGTCGGCGCCTACCTGGCCGGCGGGCGCGGCAACGACATCGCGCTGCTGCTCGGGCTGGCCGCCGGCGGTGTCGCCGCGGCCGTCCTCGCCTGGAAGACCGGCCACCAGATCGGGCTGGGGCACTTCGAGGACGTGGTCCGGCACGGGCGCGACGGCGCCACCGTCACCGGCGTCGCCGACCTGCGCGCCAGGGGCGTGCTCGTGTTCTGGGCGCTGCCGGCGGTCGCCGTGTACGGGCTGCTGGAGATGGTCGTCCGGCGGCTACCCGCGGGCGATCCCGGCGACGCGGGCGCCGGTGAGGCGGACGAGGTCGGCGGGGACGAGCTCGATCTGGAGTCCGCGCCGGCCGGCCGAGACATAGACGGTCGCGAGCGCTGACACCGACGCGTCGATCACGGTCGGCAGCCGCCGGCGCTGCCCGAGCGGGCTGATCCCGCCGACGACGTACCCGGTGGCGCGCTCGGCGTCCTTCGGGTCGGCCATCCGCGCCTTCTTCCCGCCGGCCGCCGCGGCGAGCGCCTTCAGGTCCAGGCTGGACGACACGGGGACGACCCCGACCGTGAGGTTCCCGTCGACCTCCGCCAGCAGCGTCTTGAAGATCCGGTCGTGCGGGACGCCCAGTGCGTCGGCGGCGGCCTCCCCGAAGGACTCGGCGTCCGGGTCCACCTCGTAGGTGTGCAGCGTGAAGCCGACCTCGGCCTTCGCCGCGGCGACCGTCGCCGGCGTCCCCTTGCCGCCCTTGGCTTTGGCTGTGCTCATGGAGGGCAGTCTGCCGTGATCCTTCAGTTCGGCGTGAACGACCCGTCCAGGAACTGCCCGGCGGGGATCATCGGGAGCACGTCCAGGATGCGGTTCTCCCGGGCCAGCAGCTCCCGCTCCGCCTCCAGCCGCAGCGTCGCGTCCTCGCACTCCAGCAGCCGCTGCTTGTCGTGCCCGTCCAGGACGAGCGACGCCGCGATCGCGTACGACAGCGCGACCGGGGTCTCCGGCGGCTCCGCCCTGTCGACATGCCCGGCGCCGGCGGCCCCGAGCCGGTGCCGGTAGAGCCGGAACAGCCGCCGGACCCGGGCCGCGACGGGTTCCGGGTCGCTCCCGGGCTCCTCGGGCAGGAACTCGACCTCGCCGCGCAGATAGGGGCGGGACCGGTCCAGCTCCTTCAGCCTGAACCGCCGGGTGCCTACCGTCACGACGTCGTACCGCCCGTCCGGATGCGGCGTCACCTCGCGCAGTTCGGCGACGCAGCCGATCTCGGCGAGGCGGTGCGCGGCCCCCTCGCCGACCTCGTGGCCGAGTTCGATGCCGACGACGCCGAACCCCCGGGGTTCGGGCTGGTCGAGGAGGTCGCCGATCAGCCGCCGGTACCGGTCCTCGAACAGATGCAGCGGGAGCACCAGGCCGGGGAACAGCACGGTGCCCAGGGGGAACAGGGCGAGCCGCTCGGTCACAACTTCTCCCACGCTCCTGGGCGCCACCGGGAAACGCCCTCCGCCGCAAGAGTACGTCGATATTGATGATCTTGGTAAGGGTGGATTTTTCAGAGTGTGAAGCGGGTGTCATCGACGCGGCGCCGGCGGGCCACTTCTCGCGGATTGGCCATGCCGCGGCCGCCGGGACGGCCGATAGCGTCGGCGGCATGAGGATGCTCGTCGTTGACGCCTTCGCCGACCGACCGTTCGCAGGCAACCCGGCCGGGGTGTGCCTGCTCCGCGACGCCGCCGATCCCGGATGGATGCAGCGCGTCGCCGCCGAGATGAAGCACTCCGAGACGGCGTTCGTCCGTCCGCTGGGGGAGTCCGGTGGCGGTTTCGAACTGCGGTGGTTCACGCCTGTGACGGAGGTCGCCCTCTGCGGGCACGCCACCCTCGCATCCGCGCAGGCCCTCTACGAGATCGGGATGGTCTCCCCGGACCACCTGATCTCGTTCAACACGCTGAAAAGCGGCGTCCTCACCGTCGCCCGCGAGGAGGACGGCGCCCTGTCGATGGACTTCCCGGCCGTCCCCGCCGAGCCGACCGGCATCCCGGAAGGGCTCGCGGAGGCTCTCGGCGTCCCGGTCCTGAGCGCCGGGCGCAACGCCCAGAACGACCGGCTCATCGAGGTCGCCGACGAGACGTCGGTCCGCAAGCTCGCCCCGGACATCAGGGCGCTCGCCGCGATCGACGCCCGCGGCGTGATCGTCACGGCGGCGGCCGACCCCGGGCAGGAGCACGACTTCGTGTCCCGCTTCTTCGCCGCGCGCGTCCTGGGGGGTCACGGCGAGGACCCGGTGACCGGCTCCGCGCACTGCGCCCTTGCGCCCTACTGGGCTGAGCGTCTCGGCCGGGACACCCTGACCGGCTACCAGGCGTCCGAACGTGGCGGCTACGTCCGCGTCGCCTTGCGCGGCGACCGGGTGACGCTGTCCGGCCGGGCCGTCATCGTCCTGGACGGCACCCTGAGCGCGTGACCGACACACGCGTCTCGGCACGTGAGACGGTGCGCGGCGGACCGAGGCCACTCCGTAGACTGGACGGGTGATTTCCCGTATCGACCTGCGCGGCTCGCTTCCCGGCGATCCGCGCTCCGTGCTGCCCCGCGCCGAACTCGACGTCGAGGCCGCCCTGGAGAAGGTGCGGCCCATCTGCGAGGACGTCCGCCATCGCGGCTCGGAGGCGGTCCGGGAGTACACGAAGGCGTTCGACGGGGTCGAGCAGGAGAGCACGCGGGTTCCGGTCGAGACCGTCCACCGGGCCCTCGCCGACCTCGATCCGGCCGTACGGGACGCGCTGGAGGAGAGCATCCGCCGCGCCCGCGTCGTGCACCGCGCGCAGCGCCGCACCGACGTGACCACGCGGGTCGTGCCCGGCGGCACCGTCACCGAGAAGTGGATCCCGGTCGGGCGGGTCGGCCTGTACGTGCCGGGCGGGCGCGCCGTCTACCCGTCCAGCGTGGTGATGAACGTCGTCCCCGCGCAGGAGGCGGGCGTCGGCTCCCTCGCCGTCACCTCGCCCGCGCAGAAGGAGTCCGGCGGGCTGCCGCACCCCACGATCCTGGCGGCGTGCGCGCTCCTCGGCGTGGACGAGGTGTACGCCGCCGGCGGCGCGCAGGCGATCGCCATGTTCGCCTACGGCACCGGGGAGTGCCCGCGCGCCGACCTGGTCACCGGGCCCGGCAACGTCTACGTCGCCGCCGCCAAGCGGCTGCTCAAGGGCGTGATCGGCATCGACGCCGAGGCGGGCCCGACGGAGATCGCGATCCTCGCCGACGGCACCGCGGACCCGGTGGACGTCGCCGCCGACCTGATCAGCCAGGCCGAGCACGACACGCTCGCCGCCGCCGTCCTGGTGACCGACTCGGTGCGGCTCGCCGACGAGGTCGAGGCCGAGCTGAAGGCCCAGGTCGCGCGCACCAGGCACACCGAGCGGATCACCGAGGCGCTCGCCGGGCGGCAGTCCGGCATCGTCCTGGTGGACGGGATCGAGGACGGCCTGAAGGTCGTGGACGCCTACGCCGCCGAGCACCTGGAGATCCAGACCGCGGACGCGTCCGCGGTCGCCGCCCGCGTCCGCAACGCGGGGGCGATCTTCGTGGGCCGGCACGCGCCGGTGTCGCTCGGCGACTACCTCGCGGGGTCCAACCACGTCCTGCCGACCGGCGGGTGCGCCTGCCACTCGTCCGGCCTGTCGGTGCAGTCGTTCCTGCGCGGCGTGCACGTCGTCGAGTACGACCGCGACGCCCTCGCCGCCGCGACCGCCCGCGTGGTCGCGCTCGCCGAGGCCGAGGACCTGCCCGCGCACGGCGCCGCCCTGAAGGCCCGCTTCGACTGGGAGATCCCTTCGTGACCTCGCTCAACGACCTGCCGCTCCGGGACGACCTGCGCGGCCGGGAGCCCTATGGGGCGCCGCAGCTCGACGTCCCGTACGCGCTGAACACCAACGAGAACCCGTACCCGCCGTCCGGCCGCCTCGTGCAGGCCATCGGCGAGGCCGTCATGGACGCCGCCGGTTCGCTGAACCGCTACCCCGACCGGGACGCGGTCGCGCTCCGCGAGGACCTCGCCGCCTTCCTCAACGCCGACACGCCGGGCGTGGGCCTCACCGCCGGGCGGGTGTGGGCCGCCAACGGCTCCAACGAGATCATCCAGCAGATCCTGCAGGCGTTCGGCGGCGCCGGCCGGACCGCGCTCGGCTTCGAGCCGTCCTACTCGATGCACCCGATCATCACCGGGGTGTCCGGGACCCGCTGGGTCGACGCCTTCCGGGACGAGGACTTCGGCCTCGAACCGGAGCGCGCCGTCGCGGCCGTCGAGGAGCACCGGCCCGACATCGTGTTCCTGACCTCGCCGAACAACCCGACCGGCACCGCCCTGCCGCTGGACGCGATCAAGGCGGTGCTGGAGGCGGCGCCCGGCATGGTCGTCGTCGACGAGGCGTACGCCGAGTTCCGCCGCGCGGGGACCCCGTCGGCGCTGACACTGCTGGACGGGAACCCGCGCCTGATCGTCACGAGGACGATGTCCAAGGCGTTCGCGATGGCCGGGACCCGCCTCGGCTACCTGGCCGCGGACCCCGCCGTGATCGATGCGCTGCTGCTCGTCCGGCTGCCCTACCACCTGTCGGCCGTCACCCAGGCCGTGGCGCGCACCGCCCTCGCCCACGGCGAGGAGCTGCTCGGCGGCGTCGAGGCCCTGCGCCGCGACCGCGACGCCGTCGTCGCCTGGCTGCGCGCCGAGGGGTTCCGGGTGGCCGACTCCGACGCCAACTTCGTCCTGTTCGGGACGTTCCCGGACCGCCGGAAGGTCTGGGAGAAACTGCTCGACCGCGGCGTGCTGATCCGGGAGGTGGGACCGCCCGAGTGGCTGCGGGTCAGCGTCGGCACCCCCGAGGAGATGGCCGCCTTCCGCACTGCACTGAAGGAGAGCGTGTGACGCGCAAGGGACGAGTCGAACGCGGGACCAAGGAGACCCAGGTCCTCGTCGAGATCGACCTGGACGGCACCGGGCAGGTCGACGTGGCGACCGGCGTGGGGTTCTTCGACCACATGCTGGCCCAGCTCGGCAAGCACGGGTCGTTCGACCTGACCGTCAAGACCGCCGGCGACCTGCACATCGACAGCCACCACACGATCGAGGACACCGCCATCGCGCTCGGCCAGGCGTTCCGCGAGGCGCTCGGCGACAAGGCCGGCATCCGCCGGTTCGCCGACGCCTCCATCCCCCTCGACGAGGCGCTCGCGCAGGTCGCCGTGGACGTGTCCGGCCGGCCCTACCTGGTGCACGTGGAACCGGACGGCATGGCCCCGATGATCGGCCCCGAGTACGACACCACGATGACCCGGCACATCTTCGAGTCGTTCGTGTCGAACGCCCAGGTGGCGCTGCACGTCCACGTCCCGTACGGGCGCAACGCCCACCACATCGTCGAGGCGCAGTTCAAGGCCCTGGCCCGCGCGCTGCGCGACGCGGTGGCGTTCGACCCGAAGGTGCACGGCATCCCCTCCACCAAGGGGGCCCTGTAGCCGTGAGCATCGGCGACCTGCACCTCACCTACGGGAACGTGGTGGTCTTCGCCGTCGCGGTGTTCCTGCTGGCGGGCGTCTACAGTTTCGTCAAGCAGGGGCTGAAGATCGCCGCGCTTCTCGTGCTCGTCCTGGCCGCGCTCGCCTTCGCCGGGGGAGTGATGTGGCTGTGAAGAGCATCGTGATCCTCGACTACGGCTCCGGGAACCTGCGCTCCGCCGAGCGCGCCGTCGCCCGCGCCGGCGCGGACGTGACCGTCACCGCCGACTGGGACGCGGCCCTGGCCGCCGACGGCCTGGTCGTCCCGGGCGTCGGCGCGTTCGCCGCCTGCATGGCGGGGCTGCGATCGGTCCGCGGCGACCAGATCATCGGCCGCCGCCTCGCCGGAGGCCGCCCGGTCCTCGGCATCTGCGTCGGCATGCAGATCCTGTTCTCCAAGGGCATCGAGCACGGCGTCACCACCGAGGGCTGCGACGAGTGGCCCGGCACGGTCGACCGCCTCGACGCCCCGGTCGTCCCGCACATGGGCTGGAATACCGTGGACGTCCCCGAGGGCTCCGCGCTCTTCAACGGCCTGGAGGACGAGCGCTTCTACTTCGTCCACTCCTATGCCGCCCGCAGCTGGGACCTGGAGCCCGACCCGACCGGCACCATCGCCCCGCCCCTGGTCACCTGGTCCGAGCACGGCGACCGCTTCGTCGCCGCCGTCGAGAACGGCCCCCTGTGCGCGACCCAGTTCCACCCGGAGAAGTCCGGCGACGCCGGCGCCGGAATCCTCCGCAACTGGCTCGCCACCCTGGCCTGAGCACCCGTCCCACCAGCCTCGATAGGGTTTCCGCATGACTTTGACGCTCCTTCCCGCCGTTGACGTCGCCGACGGCCAGGCGGTTCGCCTGGTCCAGGGCGAGGCGGGCACCGAGACCTCCTACGGCGCCCCGCTGGAGGCGGCGCTCGCCTGGCAGCGGGCGGGGGCGGAGTGGATCCATCTGGTCGACCTGGACGCGGCGTTCGGGCGCGGGTCGAACCGGGAACTGCTCGCCGAGGTGACCGGGAAGCTGGACGTGAAGGTGGAGTTGTCCGGCGGCATCCGCGACGACGCGTCGCTGGAGGCGGCCCTGTCCACCGGATGCGCCCGGGTCAACATCGGCACCGCCGCGCTGGAGAACCCGGACTGGTGCCGGAAGATCATCGCCTCGCACGGCGACCGGATCGCGGTGGGGCTGGACGTGCGGGGCACGACGCTGGCCGCGCGCGGCTGGACGCGGGACGGCGGCGACCTGTGGGACGTCCTCGCGCGGCTGGAGGACGACGGCTGCCCCCGTTACGTCGTCACGGACGTCACCAAGGACGGGACGCTGCGCGGCCCCAACACCGAGCTGCTGCGCGAGGTCTGCTCCAAGACGGACAAGCCCGTCATCGCGTCCGGTGGTGTGTCCTCGCTGGACGACCTGCGCGCGCTCGCCGGGCTCGTCTCCGACGGCCGAGGCGGCAGGCCGGGGTCGGTTGGTCGGGGCGGACTCGAGGGCGCGATCGTCGGCAAGGCGCTCTACGCGCAGGCGTTCACGCTGGAAGAGGCCCTGGAGGCCGTGAAGTGAGCGTGGCCGTGCGGGTGATCCCGTGCCTGGACGTCGACGCCGGGCGCGTGGTCAAGGGCGTCAACTTCCAGAACCTGCGGGACGCCGGGGACCCGGTGGAACTGGCCGCCCGCTACGACGCCGAGGGCGCCGACGAGCTGACATTCCTGGACATCACCGCCTCCAGCGCCGACCGCTCCACGACCTACGACGTGGTGCGGCGCACCGCCGAGCAGGTGTTCATCCCGCTGACGGTCGGCGGCGGCGTCCGCACCGTCGAGGACGTCGACCGGCTGCTGCGCGCCGGCGCCGACAAGGTCTCGATCAACACCGCCGCGATCGCGCGGCCGGAGTTCCTGCGGGAGGCCGCGCACCGGTTCGGGTCCCAGTGCGTCGTGCTGTCGGTGGACGCGCGGCGTGCCGAGGGGACCGGGTCCGGGTTCGAGGTCACCACGCACGGCGGCCGCAAGGGCACCGGCATCGACGCGATCGAGTGGGCCCGCCGGGCCGAGGACCTCGGCGTCGGCGAGATCCTGCTGAACTCCATGGACGCCGACGGCACCAAGGCCGGATTCGACCTGGAGATGCTCCGGCTCGTCCGGGAGACGGTCACCGTGCCGGTGATCGCCAGCGGCGGCGCCGGGGCCGCCCGGCACTTCGCGCCCGCCGTGGACGCGGGCGCCGACGCCGTCCTCGCCGCCAGCGTCTTCCACTTCGGAGAGCTGAAGATCCCCGAGGTCAAGGCCGCGCTGCGCGAGGCCGGCCACCCCGTCCGCTGAAGAGGAAACCCCCCGACATGACCCCCCTGACATGACCGTCGCGTTCGCGACGTGCTCGCTGCTGCCCGACGGAAGCGACGACGTCCAGTTCCTGACCGCCGCCCTCGCGGAACTGGGCGTCGCCGCCGAGCCCGTGATCTGGGACGCCGACGTCGACTGGGACCGCTATGACCTGGTCGTCATCCGCTCCACCTGGGACTACACCGACCGTCGGGACGAGTTCACGGCGTGGGCCGAGAGCCTGCCGCGCGTTCTCAACCCGGCCGCGATCGTGCGGTGGAACACCGACAAGCGCTACCTCCGCGACCTCGCCGAAGCGGGCGTCCCGGTCGTCCCGACCCTGTGGGACCCGGACGACATCCCGTCCGGGTGGCCCGAGTACGTCATCAAGCCGGCCGTGTCGATCGGCGCCGGCGACACGGCCCGCTGGGGGCCCGGCGAGGAGGACGCCGCCCGCGCCCACCTGCGCTCGCTCCGCGACGCGGGCCGGACGGTGATGGTCCAGCCGTACCTGTCCGCCGTCGACACGGCCGGCGAGACTGCGCTGATCTTCTGCGACGGCGAGTACAGCCACGCCGGCCGCAAGGCCCGGATCCTCACCGCCGGGGCGGGCGTCGAGGGGCCGGTCCGCGACGACGCCACACGGGGCCGGGTCACCGCGTCCACGGCGACCGAGGCGGAACTGGAGCTGGCCGCCCGCGCCCTCGCCGCCGTCCCGGGCGGGGAGGACCTCCTCTACGCGCGCGTCGACATGATCCCCGGCCCCGACGGCGCGCCGCTGATCATCGAACTGGAGCTGACCGAGCCCAACCTCTACCTCCAGCACGGCCCAGGCAGCGCCGAACGCTTCGCCAAGGCGATATTGGCCCAGGGGTAGCGACCCCCCTGGAACCCCCCGTCACGAGCCGGTCGATCCTCACGCCACGGCTCGGGTCGCCGTGACCGTGCGGGTTTGTGGCGTGTCGCTGCGGTCGACCGGCTCGGCGGGCAGGCGCGTTGCGCTCGTTGCGCTCGCTGTGCTCGCTCCACGCCCCTGCCCTTGACCGGTGGCCGGGGCGGTCGGCTAGAGGGCGTCCTCCTCGGGGGCCGGGACGATGGCCTCGGGGGAGCGTTCGGCGATCGGGAGGATGATCGCGGACGGGTGGCCCGGGTCGTGGAAGATCTCCTGGTGCGCCCTGACCGTTCTCGTCGCGGCGGTGGCGAGGGGTTCGCCGGTGCCGGGGTTGGCGGCGACCTTGGGGTGGGCGCCGCTCGTGACATGGACGCGGACGCGGTGGCCGCGGGCGAAGCGGTGCCCCGTGGGCCACAGGTCGACCGCGATGCGGAGGACACCGTCCGTCCCGGTGGGTTTCGCCGCGGCGGCGGGCAGCCGCAGGCCGCCCTCGCAGACGTTGCGGGACGTCCCGTCCGGGTCGACGTCGCAGAGCCGGACGACGAAGTCGGTGTGCTCGCGGTCGGAGCGGACGAACAGGTCGGCGCCCACGGGGCCGATGACGTCCAGGTCGGCGGCCAGGGCGGGGGAGGTGAACACCAGGACGTCCGGGCGCCGCTCCAGCGGGCGGTTGTCGACCGGGCGGGAACTGCCGAGCAGGGTGGGACCGCCGAGCGCGGGCGTGGGGCGGTCCGGGTCGAAGGTGTAGGTGCTCGCCGGGTGGTCCTGCGGGCCGTCCTCGCCGAGGCCGCCGCCGGCGTGCAGGTGCCAGCGCTCCTGCCGCGTGCCGGGCGGGGGCCACTCGCGGTAGTGCCGCCACTCGCGGGCGCCGGTGACGTAGACGCGGACGGGGTCCACCCGCAGCCCGGACGGGTCGCCCTGCAGGTGGGCGCGGAACCAGGCGAGCGACTCGCGGATCGCCGGCAGGCCGTGGCGGGCGTCGGTGTGCCACCACGGCCCGATCGTCAGGTACGGGGTGTGCCCGGCGGCGCGCAGCGCGAGATAGTCCTTGACCATCCAGGGCAGGAACACGTCGTACCAGCCGCCGAGCAGGGTGACGGGGGCGGCGACCTCGCCGACGGTGCCGCTGAAGTCGCGGCTCTCCCAGTACCCGCCGGCGCCGGTGTGGTTGGCGAGGAGGTCCTGGTAGAAGCGCATGGGCGCGCCGCCCGCCAGCACGTCCAGCTCGGTGAGGGGGCGCCCGGAGCGGGCGGCGCGCACGGCGCGGCGGCGCGAGGTCAGCGGCGCGGTGATCATGCCGAGCGGCCGCTGCTGCCGGTGGGTGAGGTCGGTCCAGGTGAGCGCGGACTCCAGCGCGAACGAACCGCCCACGTAGGCGGCGTCCCGGAACGAGGACGCGGTGATCTGCAGGGACATTGCCTTCAGCTCGGGCCCCGCCTCGGCCGCGATCGCCCACGCGGAGTAGCCGAGGTAGCTGGGGCCGAAGGCGGCGAAGCTGCCGTGGAACCAGGACTGCCGCTTCAGCCATTCGACGGTGACGAGCCCGTCGGCCCGCTCGCTGCCGAGAGGATCGAACTCGCCGCCGGACCCGGACGTCCCGCGCGCGCTCTGCACGACCAGCTGGAATCCGAACGGGACGAAAAGCAGCCCGTTGGCGAGGGCGGCGGGCCCGCGCCGCCCGTAGGGGGTCCGCACGAGGATCGTGGGCGGACGCTCCACACCGGCCGGGACGTACCGGTCGGCGAGCAGCGTCACGCCGTCCGGCATGGTCACCGGCAGGTCGCGCTCGACGGTGTAGCGGCCGAGCCCGCGGGGTCGGGGCAGCCGGATCGGCGGGGCGGGCAGTCGGTCCCAGAGCGCCATGCCGCCTCCCTGCGCGGAATTTGCTACTACCTAGTAAGGTATCCGCCCGCGGCTTCGTCCAACCGTTCAGGCCCCCTGTTGCGGCCCGGCCGCGATGAGGGCCCACGGGTCGGACGCCGCGGCGGCCGCGGCGCCGAGCTCGTCCGCCCAGGCGGTCTCACCGTACTCGTCCCGCCACGACCACAGCCGCAGCGTGACCCGGCGCAGGACGTGCTCCTCGGTGACGCCGAGCGCCCCGTGCACCTGGTGGGCGATCGCCGCGACCGTGCCCGCCGCCCGCGAGGCGTTCGCCTTGGCGGCGGCCACCGCGACCGGGTCGCCCGGGGTGCCGACGGCCGCGCGCACCGCGACGTCCGCGACCGTCGCCTCCCCGGCCAGTTCGGCGAGCATCTGCTGGACGGCCTGGAACCGCCCGATCGGCCGCCCGAACTGCTCGCGCTCGCCCGCGTACCGGACGCTGAGGTCCAGCGCGCGCCGCATCGCCCCCGTCAGCTGGACGGCCCGCGCCAGCGCCCCGCGCCGCCGCAGCTCCGCCGCGTCCACCGCGCACGGCGCCGCCGCCTCCACCCGGACACCGGACAGGACGACGTCGTCGCGCGGCTCCCCCGCCACGTTCGCCCCTTCGGTGATCTGCGCGCGGGCCGGGTCGACGAGGGAGACCAGGCCGTTCCCGAGGACGACCAGGAACCGCGCCGAGCGGGCCCAGGGCACCCGGCGGAACGTTCCGTTCAACGTCCAGCCGCCGGCGTCCTCGACCGCCTCGGCCTCCCCGGACATGGCCGTGAGGACGCCCGGCGGCACCGGCAGCCCGGCGCCCGCGAGCAGCCGCCCGGCGAGCGCGCCCGTCTCGGCGAGCGGCACGGAGGCCGCGTGGTATCCGGCCGCGCGCAGGACGACGGCGGCGTCGGCGAGGTCACCGCCGCTGCCGCCCGCCTCCTCCGGCACCCCGGCGAGCGCGAGCCCCGCCTCCTCCAGCGCCGGCCAGGGATCCGGCCGGGAGAGGATCTCGTCCGCGGTCTCTTCCAGCAGCCCCATCAGCGGACTCCCAGGCCGCGGGCGACGATGCCGCGCAGGATCTCGTTGGTGCCGCCGCGCAGCGTGAACCCGGGCGCCTGGACGACCGACTCGGCCAGCGCGCGGGCCAGCGGATCGGGGGAGCCGGGATCGGGCTCCACGCCCGCGTGCCGCCGCGCCACCTCGACGACCTCGCGCTCGAACCGCGTTCCGAGGTCCTTGACGAGGGCCGCCTGCAGTTCGGGCGTCTCGCCCCTGGCGAGCGCGCCGGCGACGGCCAGGGACGCCTGGCGCAGCGCCCACAGCCGCGCGGTCAGCCCGCCGACCGCCCGCACCGCCGCCGGGCCGGCGGCACGGCCGTGCAGCAGCCGGACGAGCATGAACGTGCTGAGCAGCCGCTCGGGGCCGCTGCGCTCGTAGGCCAGCTCCGCGGTGACCTGCCGCCACCCGTCCCCGGCGCGGCCGAGCACCATCGCGTCCGGCACGAACACGCCGTCGAACACGACCTCGTTGAAATGGTGCTCGCCGGACAGTCCGCGGATCGGCCTGATCGTCACCCGCTCGTCCGGCAGCGGCACGATGAACTGGCCGAGCCCCGCGTGCCGGTCCCGGTCCCGGGGCGCGCTGCGGGCGAGGACGAGGATCGCGTGCGCGAGGTGGGCGCCGCTCGTCCACACCTTGGTGCCGTGCAGCCGCCACCCGCCCGCAGCCCGCTCGGCGCGCGTGCGGACGGACGCCAGGTCGGACCCCGAGTCGGGTTCGCTCATCCCGATCGCGAAGAAGCACTCGCCGCGCGCGATCGCCGGCAGGAACCGCCTCTTCTGCTCCTCGGTGCCGTTGGCGAGGATGGACGGCCCGGTCTGCCGGTCGGCGATCCAGTGCGCGCCCACCGGCGCCCCGGCGGCCAGCAGCTCCTCGATCACCACGAAGCGTTCCAGCGGCGAGCGGCCGTGCCCGCCGTAGCGCTCCGGCAGCGTCATGCCCAGCCAGCCGCGCTCGCCGAGAAGCCGGCTGAACGCCGGGTCGGCGCCGGTGAGCCAGCTGTCGCAGCGGGCCGTGAACGGGGTCTCCGCGAGGAACTCCCGGACCCGCGACCGCAGCCCCGCGGTCTCGGGCGGCAGCGTCACGGGCTCCAGGCCGGACGGTGTCGCCACGCCCACCTCCTCTGTCCCAGGGCGACGTTACAGACAAGCTCGAACGCCGCGATCAGCAGCCCCTTACATAAGGCTTCCTGGCGGGGCCTGCGGTTCTCTGGAATCGTTGTCATCCGGCAGAAGTGCTCCGCGGGGGGAGAAGACATGTGGCCCGGGTCGAACCCGCCGATGGGACCGCCGCCCATGGGGCCGGGGCCCGCGGGGCCGAACTGGGCGCCGCCGCAGCGCATCCGGCCGGGCGCGGGCTGGTACGCGCTGCCGATCGTCCTCGTGCTGGTCGCCGTCGCGGGGTTCTTCACCATGGTGGCGTTGCTGTGGGACAGCTCTGAGGTCGCGGACGGCCCGTCGGCCGTGGGCGATTCCGTCTCCGGAGTGAGGATCGAGCTCACGGAGGGATACGGGTACTTCGTGTACGTCCGCACGGGCGGGTCGTCGCCCTACGCCTGCCGGGTGCAGGTGGGAGAACAGTCCGGGCCCCTCCGGCTGACAAAGAAGAACTCCTGGAGCGCGTCCGACCACGCGTCCTACCGCTACACGGCGACGTTCACGGCACCGGTGTCCGGTGACGCCCTGCTGACGTGCCAGGGCGCCGACGGGCCCCTTCTGGTGACACCGGACGACACCGTCCACGGCTACCTCGGTCTCGCCCTGCTGACCGCGCTGGGCCTCGGCGGGCTCGCCGCCGTCGCGTTCGTCGTCACCCTCCTGCGCCGCGGCAGCGCCAAGCGGCGGACGGTCACCGCGGCCGGCCCCTACTACTGACGCCGCCTCAGGACGTGAGCTCCCGCTCCAGCGGGGTGCGGAACCGCGGGATCGCGCGGACGTCGCCGTACCACGCCGCCATGCGCGCGGCCTCCCGTTCGACGGCGGCCTCGGCCTCCGCGCCGGCGTCCTCCAGCAGGCGGAACACGATCTCGCCGTCCTTGCGCTGCGCCCAGCCGCCGACGATGCGGCCGTCCCACCACACGGACGGGCCGATGTTGCCGTTCCGGTCGAACAGCGCCGGGCCGTGGCCGCCGAGGAACCAGCCGCGCTCCTGCCAGCCCATCGGGGTCGGGTCGAGCGCGGGCAGCAGCGCCGCCCACGGCTCCGGCGCGGGCGTGGGCTCCAGGTCTTCGGACAGGACGAGGCCGGTCGCGCCGCCGAGATCGACCTCGGTGACGTCCAGGAGGGCGAGCGCCTTCTTGACGTCGCCGGCGTTCCAGCCCGTCCACCACTTCAGGTCCGAGGCCGGCGCGGGCCCGAACGCGCGCAGCCAGCGGCGGACGAGCTCGGCCCGGGCCTCGTCCGCCGGGACGTCCTCGATCCCGCCCGGCAGCCATGCCTCGACGGGGGACCACCGGTACTGGCTGCTCGTCCACGAGCCGTTCGGCCGGCCGCGCACGATGCGGCCCTCGCAGCCGAGCGTGACCAGGATCCACGTGGTGACGCTCGTCGGCCGCGAGTAGGACTTGCCGGGCGCCGGGTCGACCTTGGTCCGCAGCAGCGGCACATCCGTGCTGAGCTGGGCGCCCGTCGCCTCACCGCGGGCCAGCAGGGCCCGGTGCGCGGCCTCCTCGGCCTCGGCGAAGAAGGCCGGGACGTCGGGGACGTCGCCACCGCGCTCGATCATCCGTGAGTAGGTGGCGCGCTGCTTGGCGGCCAGCCCGTCGGCCGTGGACGACTGCAGGACCGGGACGAGCTCCACGGGCGCGACGAACATCGTCCGGCGCATCGCGAGCATCCGCAGCAGCGTGCGGTCGTCGTACAGGGCCTTCTCCACCGCGCCCGGGACCGCGCCGACGCTGCGGGCCGCGACCGACAGGAACACCGTGGCCGGGTCGGTGGCGTGCAGCACCACCATCGACCGCGCGATGTCGGCGACGTCGTCGGTCCTGAGCCGCGGGGAAAGCCGGTGGCGGAGCGCGAGCCGGGCCCGCCGCTCCGCCACGTTCATCGAACGCATGAGCGAATACTAGACCGGATCAGCCGCTGTGGGAGATCTTCACGACCACGTGGTCCTTGGTGACCGACTGCACCGAGACGTCGAACCCGTCGGACTGCTGCCCGTCGCCGGCCGGGACCGTCACGGTCTGCCCGCCGATCTTGAGGGTGACCATCTCGCCCTGCACCTTCACGAGTTCGGCCTTGACGCCCAGCACGGACGCGCTCGCGTCGACGCCGCGGTCGAAGGTCACCGTGCACGAGTTGACGCCGCAGGAGGTCTTGCTGTTCTCGCCGCCGCACGCGGCCGCACCGCCGAGCAGCAGCAGGACGAACGGGAGTACGGCCAGCTTCCGCCGAAGGGGAAAGGAGGTCATACCCGGGAGTCTATGGGGACGGGGGCCCGCCCGCGCCCTCCGCGAGGCGGATCCGCCCAGGACGAATGTGGTACCCCGCGGTGACGGAACTGGATCTCCGGATGACCTCGTGTTTCGCTGGACGGGTGAACATGGACGAAGCCGTGGAGTCGCCGGTGCTGGGCCCCGTGGTGTGCGCCGCCCTGGGCATCGAGGCGCGCGCGGTCCGGCGCGGCCTCACCCGCACGCCCGTCGTGGTCGTCGGCTACCGGGCCCGCCGCGCCGACCGGCTGCCGGACGCCTGCGCCGCGCTGGTCGCGGTCGGCTTCGGTGGCGCGCTCGACGAGCGGCTGCGCCCCGGCGACGTCCTCGTCGCCGACGAGATCCGCGGGATCGCCGCGGGCGGGAAGGCGGTGCCGTGCGCGGCGCCGCGGCTGCTCGCCGAGGAGCTGATCCGGGACGGCCTGAGCGTGCAGACCGGTCCGCTGCTGACCGCCGGCCACGTCGTCCGCGGCGCGGAACGCGCGCCGCTGGCGGCGCAGGGCGCCCGGGTGGCGGACATGGAGTCCGCCCTCGTCGCCGCGCGCGCCGGGACCCTGCCGGTCGCCGCCGTCCGCGTCGTCGTCGACGGCCCCGGGCACCCGCTGTGGCACCCGGGCGTGATCGGCCGCGGCCTCGCGGCGCGGCGCGTCCTGGCCCGCCTCGGCCCCGCCCTGGAGCGCTGGAGCGCCCTCCTCGTCCGCGGCGACGAGGCCGCCGGGACCCGGTGAGACGGCTCAGCCGTGACCGGCGCCGTGACCGGATCCGTGGCTCGGGCCGTGGTTGTCACCCTGGACGATCTTGCCGCCCAGCTCCTTGCGGAGCGACTGCAGGGTCTGCTCCTGGCTGACCGCCACCCAGCGCGCCCCGACGAGGTACGTCCCGCCCCAGGGCTTGGCCTCCGTCAGCCAGGCGTTCATGCCGTTGTCGGTGGTGAAGCTGAGCAGGACGAAGCGTCCCTGCGAGGTCTTGCAGTTCCCCTGCTCCAGATCCTTGACCTTCCGCTTCCCGGTCAGGGAGCAGTCCGTCTGCTGGGCGAGCTCCGCCAGGCTCGCCGGCTCGGCGGCCTTGCCGCCGGTCGCCGACGCGTCCGACTTGGCGGAGCAGCCGGCCGCGAGCGGCAGGGCAAGCGCGGCGGCGCACAGCGGCACCGTCTTCATCAGGCCGAGATGGTGTCGGGAACCCATCGCTCTTCCTCTCCGGGGTGAGACGCGCGATTCGACGGGGGAATACGCGCCCCGCCCCGGCGGGGTTCATCCGGGCTCTCAGGTCATCAGGCGGGCGCCGGCCGCGGCGCGGACGTCAGGGTCCTCGGCGCCGTCGTTGTGCAGCCGCCGCAGCCGCAGCCCGGTCTCGTGGGTCAGCGGCGCGAACCGGGCGGCCTCGGCCCGGACGCCGTCCTCGCAGTCCCACAGCCCCTCGACGGTGTAGGACTCGGCGGTGTGCGGCGCCGTTCTCGTCAACGCGGTCAGAATGCGGGGTCTCAGATAGGCATAGGTGGACTCGGCCCAAGCGGTCTTCAACAGCGGGACGGCCTCACCGGCGCGCAGCCGCCCCAGCCCCTCGATCGGGCTCGCGGCGTCGGCCCACTCCCGCCCGGTGACGGCGGCGCGCAGCTCGTCCATCAGCAGCGGTATGTCCTGCCGGGTGCCGTAGCGGGCGAGGATGCGCAGCCCCATGTCCGCGCAGCCGCCCCGCTCCGCCGCCCACGCCCGCGCCCGCGGCAGCGTCTCCGGCCCGTACTCGCGCAGCGCCCGGCACACCGCGCCGCCGAACCGGCTGGGCCGCTGCGGCAGCAGCTCCTCGGCCAGGTCGAGCAGCGCGAGCGTGCGCCGGCGGCCCAGCTCGAAGATCGCCGCGATGGCCCCCTCGCCCCGCCGCCGGGCCACGTCCAGCAGCTCGGCCTCGCTCTGCCCGTCCCGCCCGGGGGCCGTGGCCATCGCCCGGCGCGCCGCCCGGCCCGCCTCCCGCTGCCGCTCCAGCGCCTCGGCCACCCGCGGCTGCCGCGCCGCCCACGCCTCGATCACCGGGTTGAACCGGCCCGGGATCAGCAGCGCCAGGTCCGCGTCGTCGCAGCGCGCGGCGACGAGAGCGTCCAAACCGGTCGTTAGCGACGGATCCTCGAGATCGATGAGCTCGGCGACGGCGTCGAACCACTGCGCGCCCTCCTCGGCGTACCGGCGCAGCGGCGCCGCGGCCTCCCGCCTGCTCAGCCGCACCAGATCGGCGAGCACGCCCAGCGCCAGATCCACCCGCCACTCGTCCGGGTCGGTGTGGTCCGACGGGTCGAACAGGTGCTCCGCCACCGGCCCCGCCGGCAACTCCAGATCCACCATCAACCGGGCGTAGTACAGCCGCCGTGACTCGCACTGGCGATCCCAGCGTGGATCCCGCCGGACACAGGCGTAGACGTACTCGCCCGCACCGGGCCTGTCCGCCGCGCGCCGCGCGGCCCTCCCGAGCCCCCGCTGCAGCTGACCGTGCAGCGTGCCCGCCGATTCCAACACCTCGTTGCTCACCCCAGCAGAATGCGCACTGGACCAGATAACGGGCAAGTGCTTTAGCTGCGTTTTCCCAGTCGAGGGGGCCCGATACGCGAGTCCTGGGGGCCGTCCTCTCCGATCACAGCCCGCGTTGGGCGATCCAGGAGGTGTGGAGGTCGGCGTAGACGCCCGGTTCGGTCACGAGGTCGGCGTGCGGGCCGCGCTGGACGATCCGTCCCGCGTCGAAGACGATCACTTCGTCCGCCGCCTCGGCGGTGGAGAGACGGTGCGCGATGGAGATCGCCGTGCGGCCGCGGGTGACGCCGTCGAGCGCCCGCTGGATCCGCACCTCGGTGGCCGGGTCGACGGCGGACGTCGCCTCGTCCAGGACGAGGAGGTCCGGGTCGGCGATGTAGGCGCGGGCCAGCGCGACGAGCTGGCGCTCGCCGGCCGACAGCGATTCGCCGCGCTGCCCGACCGGCGTGCGCAGGCCCTGCGGGAGCCCGTCGAGCCAGTCGGCGAGGCCGAGCTCGGTCAAGGCCAGGACGAGGTCCTCGTCGGACGCGTCCGGGCGCCCGTAGCGGATGTTGTCGGCGAGCGAGGCGTCGAACAGGAACCCGTCCTGCGGCACCATGACGATCCGCTCGCGCAGCGACGAGAACCGGACGCGGTCCAGGGGCACGCCGTCCACGAGCACACGGCCGGAGACGGGGTCCATGAGCCGGGTCAGGAGCTTGGCGAACGTCGTCTTGCCCGAGCCCGTCTGCCCGACGATCGCGACGCGGCTGCGCGGCGCGATGGCGACGTCCGCGTCGTGCAGGACGGGCGGGCCGCCGGGGTAGGCGAACCCCACGGACTCGAACCGCACCTCGATCGGGCCGCGCGGCAGCGTCTCACCCGCGTCGCCCGGGTCGGCGACGTCCGGGACGGTGTCCAGCACGCCGAGCACCCGCCGCCAGCCCGCGATCGCGTTCTGCGCCTCGTTGAGCACCTCCGTGGCCGTCTGCATGGGGCTGACGAACAGGGTGACCAGGAAGAGGAACGCGACCAGCTTTCCGGCCGACACCTCCCCGGCGACGCCGAGCAGCGTCCCGGCGATGACGACGGCGGCGGTGGCCAGCGCGGCCACCAGCTCGCTGATGGGGAACGTGAGCGCGACCATGGCCTGCGCCCGGGTCTGCGCGGAGCGGTAGGACTCCACGGTCTCGTCCACCCGCCGCCCGGTGCGCTCCTCCGACGCGTACGCGCGGATGACCGGGGCGCCCACGACCGACTCGCTGACCGCCGCCAGCAGGTCGCCCATCCGCTCGCGCACCCGCATATAGGCCCGCGACAGGATCCGCTGGAAGCGGCGCAGCGCGAACGCCAGCGGCAGGAACGCCGCCCAGACCAGCAGGGCCAGCTCCCACGAGTAGACGACCATGAGCAGGCTCGCCACGAGCAGCTGCCCCATCGACACGATGAACATCAGCCCGCCCGACTGCATGAACTGGCTGATCTGGTCGACGTCGCTCGTCACCCGCGACACCAGCGCGCCCCGCCGCTCGCCGCTCTGGGTGAGCATCGACAGGTCGTGGACGTGCCGGAACGCCCTGACCCGGAGACCGGCCAGCCCGCCCTCGGACGTCCGGTACAGCCGCACGTTCATCAGGTACGCGCACACGGCCGTCACCAGCACGGCCGCCGCGCACAGCAGCACCGCCGTCCGGATGAAGCCGATGTCGGGGCCGCCGGTTCCGCCGAGCCCCTTGTCGATGGTCTGCTGGACGGCGATCGGCACCACCACGCGCCCCGCCGTCGACACCAGGGCGAGCGCGAGCGTCCCCGCCAGCCCGGCCCGGAACTCCGGGCTGAGCCGCAGCCCGCGCCGGAGCGTGCTGATCGCGCCCTCGTCGGCGGTGTCGCTCAGCCCGGCGGTGTTCGTCATCGTCGTCATGTCAGGGCCTCCTCGCCGCCCTCGACCGCTTCCTGCTCGGCCTCGGCCCGCTCATAGGCGTTGACGAGGTTGCGGTAGCCCTCCGAACTGTCCAGCAGCGCGAGGTGGGTGCCACGCGCGATGACCCGGCCGTGCTCCATGTACACGACCTCGTCGGCGAGCGCGATCGTGGCCTTGCGGTAGGCGACGACCACGACGGTCGCGCCGCCGGTCTCGTCCTCTTGCGCCTCCCGCAGGCTTTCCAGGATGCGCGCCTCGACCTGCGGGTCGACGCTGGACGTCGCGTCGTCCAGGACGAGGAGCCGGGGCCGCCGCACCAGGGCGCGCGCGAGCGCGAGCCGCTGGCGCTGGCCCCCGGACAGCGTCGCCCCGCGCTCGCCCACCCGCGTGTCGAGCCCGCCGGGGAGGGCCGCCACGAACCCTTCGGCCTGGGCGAGGCGCAGCGCCTCCCAGACCCGCTCGTCCGGGACGTCCAGCCCGAGCGTCACGTTGCCGCGCACCGTGTCGTCGAACAGGAACGTCTGCTGCGGGACGAGCGCCGCCGTCGCCGCGACCCCGCCGCGCCGTACGTCCCGCAGATCGGCGCCGTCCAGCAGGACGGACCCGTCCGCCGGGTCGACCAGCCGGACGAGCAGCGAGGTCAGCGTCGACTTGCCCGACCCCGTCGGGCCGACGATCGCGATCGTCCGTCCGGGGGAGGCGGCGAACGACACGTCGTGCAGGACGCGGCGCCCGGAACCGTCGCCGTCGGCCGCCTCGTAGGCGAACCTGACCTCCCGGACCTCCAGCTCGGTCGCCCTCCCGCCGGAGCCGTCCAGCGAACCGTCCCCGTAGGGGAGGGACCCCGTCGCGTCCAGCACGCCGCGGACCCGGTTCCACCCGACGACGCTGCGCGGCACCTCGCCGAGCACCCAGCCCAGCGCGCGGATCGGCCACGACAGCAGCGTGAACAGGTAGGCGACGTTCACCAGGTCGCCGGCCGACATCGCGCCGGAGTCCAGCCGCACCGACCCGATCAGCAGGACGGCGAGCACGCCCAGGTTCGGCAGCGCCTCCAGCACCGGGTCGAACAGCCCGCGGATCCGGCCGACGGCGATGTTCGCGTCCCGCAGTTCCCGGGCCCGCTCCGCGAAGCGGCGCGTCTCCGCCGCCTCCCGGCCGAGGGTCTTGACGACCAGCCCGCCCTCGAAGCTCTCGTGCGCGACCTCGCTGACCTCCGCGCGCAGCTGCTGCGCGCGGGTCGCCACCGGCGACAGCCGGCGCTGGTAGACGACGTTGATGAGCGCGACGGCCGGGAAGACCAGGAAGCCGACCCCGGCGACGACCACGTCGGTGACCAGGATCGACACGGCCGCGATCAGCAGCATGAACACCACGCCGACCGCCATCGGCAGCGGCGCGATCGGCGCCCACACCGCCTCCACGTCGGCGTTGGCGTTCGACAGCAGCTGCCCGGTCGGATGCCGGTGGTGCCAGGCCAGCGGCAGCCGCAGGTACTGCCGGGTCACCGACCGGCGGTAGGACGCCTGCAGCCGGTACTGCATGAGGCCCGCGTAGAACCGGCGGCCGGCGACGCCGAGCGCCTTCAGCAGCGCCACCGCCATGACGACGGCGGCGGCCCCGGCCAGCGCCCCGGCCGTCGTGTGCCCCGACTCGAACGCCGGCAGCACGACCTTCTCGGTCGCCCAGCCGAGCACCCGCGCGGTCGCCACGGTCATCGCCGCGTACAGGGCGCTGGCGAGCACCGACAGGGTGAAGACCCGCGGTTCCGCCTTCACCGCCACCCACAGGACGCCCAGGCCCTCCCTGAGGACATGCGGGCTGACGCGTCTGGACGCAGGTGGCACGGCGACTCCTTGATCACGGGCGGGGGGCCGAAATCCCCCTCACGTCCGCGATGGGGGGATTTGCGGGTCCGGATATCACCTACCATCCCGCCCGGACGCTTATTCCCGGCCGCCTCGCGACGGCCTACGATCAGGCGATGAGCACGCCCGAGGACGACCCGGTCCCCGCCGCGTCCGGACCGGCGGCCACCGGTGCCGACTCCGGCGCCGGCGCGGGCCCCGTCCGCCGCGAGCGGCTGCTGCTGGCGGCCGCGCTGGCGGAGGCCGGGCCGGAAGCGGCCACCGGATGCGCCGGCTGGAACGCGCGCGACCTGGCCGCCCATCTGGTCGTCCGGGAGGGACGCCCCGACGCGGCCCCGGGAATTCTGCTGTCCCCGCTGGCCTTCTACACCGAGCGTGTGCGGCGGCGGACGGCGCGCGCCGTGCCGTTCGACCGGCTGGTGGAACGGTTTCGGCAGGGACCGCCGAAGTTCTCGCCCTACGCGGTTCCCGGAGTCGACAAAATCGCGAACGGCGTCGAGTTCTTTGTTCACCATGAGGACGTCCGCCGTGCGCGTCCCGACTGGGAGCCTCGGGAGATCTCGCGGGAACTCGAGGAACTTCTCTGGCGACGGATAAAAATTGCCCGCTTTGTCCTAAGAAAAGTTCATGTCGAGGTAACGCTCGTCCAACCGGACGGCAGGAGCGTCCGCGTCTCCGGCGGGACTCGCGGAGCCGTGCGCGTGCACGGCCCGGTCGGCGAACTCGTCCTGTGGGCACTGGGCCGCGGGGACGTCGCGAAGGTCCGCCTCACCGGGGCCACGGACGCTGTCAAGACCCTGACCGAGACCGGTTGGAGTCTTTAACGGGCAGGTAACGGCACGGTTCGCCGAGAGGAGAAACGCAAGTGATGCGGCTCCTCCGCTTTACGCGGAAGCGGTGATACGGTGGGGCGGTCGGTTGCAGTCGTGGTTCTCGATCGTTCAAGACGCCCGCGAACTGATGGCAGCGGGCGTTTTGGCTTTTCCGGGACCGTACCGGGGGCGAGAGCGTTCCGCAGCGACCGCACGGGCCCGCGAGGTGTGGGCCCAGGTTTTGCCGCAAGGAGAAAGACATGCCCCAGCAGGGCACCGTGAAGTGGTTCAACGCCGAGAAGGGTTTCGGCTTCATCGCCGTGGACGGCGGCGGGCCGGACGTCTTCGTGCATTACTCGGCCATCCAGTCCTCCGGGTACCGCACGCTGGACGAGAACCAGCGCGTCCAGTTCGAGGTGACGCAGGGTAACCGGGGTCCGCAGGCCGACCAGGTCGTCCCCCTGTAACACCCGCAGTCGTACATCAGGGCCCACCCCCCACCGCCAGGGAGGGTGGGCCCTGTCACGTCCGGGCGGGGTCCGTGCCTCGCATCGCGGGACGGACGGCAGAATGGGCGCATGTCGCTAGGTGGAACACCCGCGCGTGAACGCGGCCTGACGGCGCTGCTGTGCGCCGCCGGAGCCGGCCTCGCCCTGCTCGCCGCCGGGCGCACCTGGGCCACCGTCAGCGCCGAGAACGCCATCACCCCGTTCACACAGCACCTCACCGGCGGCGACCTCGGCGGCGCGTCCGGCGCCCTCGGATGGGCCGGCCTCGCAGGGCTCGCCGCCCTGTTCGCCACCCGGGGACGCGTCCGCGCGGGCGTGGGGGTCCTCATCGCCCTGTTCGGCGCCGGCATCGCCTACGCCTCCACCGCCGCCGTCCAGCGCCCGAACGTGCTGTCCGCCGCCGGGGACAAGAGCGCCCTGCTCAAGCTCGGCGCCGACCCCGCCCTGGACGTCGACCTGTGGTGGATGGTCTCGGTCACCGGCGGGATCCTGCTCGTCGTCGCCGGGCTTCTCACCGCCGTCCGCGGGACGCGCTGGCCGGGCATGTCGGCCCGCTACGAGCGCGCCGCCCCGCGCGACGCCGCGGCCGCGGAGGACGACCCGTCCGCGCTGTGGAAGTCCCTCGACCGAGGCGAGGACCCGACCGCGCGGCGGAACGGACGATCGTGAGCGCCGACGGGGGAGGCCTCGTCCTCGTGATCGAGCACGACCCCGCCGTCGCCGAACTCCAGCGCCGCTACCTCGCCCGCGAGGGCTTCGACGTCGAGATCGAGGCCGACCCGGCGCGGGCGCCCGCCGCCGCCCGGCGCAGCCGCCCGGACGTCGTCGTCCTCGACCTGTCCACCTGCGCGCTGCCCGCCGACCTCTACCGGCGCGTCGCCGACGCCGCCCGCCCCGCGCCCGTCGTCGCCGTCACCGGCCCGCTCGATCCGGCGATCGCGCCGGCGCTCGGCGACCACCGCGTCGACCGGCCCTTCGGCCCCCGCGTGCTCGTCGGCGCCGTCGCCGAGGCCCTCCGCCACGGCGGGCCCGCCGAGACGCCGCCGGGCCCGCTGCGCGCCGGCCGCATCGCCCTCGACCCGCGCGACCGCGCCGCCGTCGTCGCCGACCGCCGCGTCACCCTCACCGTCACCGAGTTCGACCTCCTCGAATTCCTCATGGGCAACCCGGGGCGCGTCTTCACCCGCGAACAGCTCCTCGACGCCGCCTGGGGGCCCGGCGCCGGCGCCGGGAGCCGCACGGTCGACGTCCACGTCGCCCAGCTCCGCGCCAAGCTCGGCGAAGGCAGCCCCATCAGAACCGTCCGGGGCGTCGGCTACGTCCTGGACGCCTGATCCCTCCAGGGGACGCTTAAGGTGGACGTGTGACCCGCCTATCCGCCCACGCGCAGGAGCACTCGCATGCGCCCGCCGGGCGGAGCCTGGGACGGGCGCTGGCGCCCCAGGCGGCGGTGCTGGGCGGGGTCGTCGCCGGAGCACTGGTCATCGCGTTCCGCGCGGACCCCAACGAGCCCGGGCACTACCCCGGCTGCCCGTTCCTGGCCCTGACCGGGTACTACTGCCCCGGCTGCGGCATGACGCGGCTCGTGTACGCGCTCACGCACGGGCACGTGGGCACCGCGTTCGGGCTCAACCCGCTGCTGTTCGTCATGCTGCCGGTCTTCGGCTACCTGTACGTCCGGTGGACGGTCAGGACCGCGCAAGGGCTGCCGATGCGCTCGGCCCTGTTCAAGCCGGTCGTCGCGTACTCGTTCGTCGGCCTTCTCGTCGTCTACTGGATCGTCCGCAACCTGCCGTTCGCGCACGCGCTGGCGCCCTGACGGGCGCCGCCCGCGGCGCGGCGGCGCCGGACGGCCCGCCCGGGTGCGGGGAGCGTCCGAGGGGGCGGCTACGATCGGTGGACGGAACGACCTGAAATAGGGGGCCTGCGACCTTGAGCGTTTTGGACGAGATCATCGAGGGCGTCCGGGCCGATCTCGCCGACAGGCAGCGCGAGGTCCCGCTCGACGCCCTCAAGGAGAAGGCGGCGAAGGCCCCGGCTCCGCGGGACGCGCTCGGCGCGCTGCGCGGGCAGGGCGTCTCGGTCATCGCCGAGGTCAAGCGCAGCAGCCCGTCCAAGGGCGCGCTCGCCGCGATCGCCGACCCCGCCGCGCTCGCCCGCGACTACGCGGCCGGCGGCGCGAAGGTGATCAGCGTGCTGACCGAGCGGCGCCGCTTCGGCGGCAGCCTGGCCGACCTCGCCGAGGTCCGCGCCGACGTCGACGTCGCCGTCCTGCGCAAGGACTTCATCGTCACCTCCTACCAGCTGTGGGAGGCGCGCGCGGCCGGCGCCGACATGGCGCTGCTGATCGTCGCCGCGCTGGAACAGGACGCCCTGGTCTCGCTGGTCGAGCGGGCCGAGTCGATCGGGCTGGTCCCGCTCGTCGAGGTGCACACCGAGGAGGAGGCGGCCCGCGCCGTCGACGCGGGCGCCAGGGTCATCGGCGTGAACGCCCGCGACCTGCGCACCCTGCAGGTCGACCGCGGCGTGTTCGCCCGGGTCGCGCCCACGCTGCCCAAGGACGTCGTGAAGGTCGCCGAGTCGGGGGTGCGGGGGCCGCACGACCTGCTCGCCTACGCCTCCAGCGGCGCCGACGCGGTGCTGGTCGGGGAGAGCCTCGTGGTCGGCAAGGACCCGCGTTCCGCGGTCGCCGACCTGGTCGCGGCGGGCGCCCACCCGGCGCTGCGGCAGAGCGGCTGACGGCCGGGGCCCGCGGCTCGGTAGGGTGAGTGCATGCAGGTCGAACCGCTCCGGGAGCGATGGCGGGGCTGAAACAGGACCCCACTGACCGGATCGCCACTTCTCCCATGACAGGACGCGTTTTCCCATGACCATCGACACCGCCGCGCGCGGTGCTGGAGCCGTGCCCGACGCCACGGGCCACTTCGGCCGTTTCGGCGGGCGGTTCGCCCCCGAGGCGCTGATGGCGGCGCTGGACGAGCTCACCCGCGAGTTCGAGACCGCCAAGAACGACCCCGCCTTCACCGCCGAGCTGGACGACCTGCTCGCGAACTACGCGGGCCGCCCGAGCCTGCTGACCGAGGCCAGGCGCTTCTCCGAGCACGCGGGCGCCCGCGTGCTGCTCAAGCGCGAGGACCTCAACCACACCGGCTCCCACAAGATCAACAATGTGCTCGGCCAGGCGCTGCTCACCAGGCGGATGGGCAAGAGCCGTGTGATCGCCGAGACCGGCGCCGGGCAGCACGGCGTCGCCACCGCCACCGCCGCGGCGCTGCTCGGCCTGACCTGCACCGTCTACATGGGCGAGGTCGACACCGAGCGGCAGGCCCTCAACGTCGCCCGGATGCGGATGCTCGGCGCCGAGGTGATCCCGGTGAAGAACGGGAGCCGCACTCTCAAGGACGCCTGCAACGAGGCGTTCCGCGACTGGGTCGCGACCGTCGACGGCACCCACTACTGCATCGGCTCCACCATGGGCCCGCACCCGTTCCCGATGATGGTCCGCGACTTCCAGCGGATCATCGGCGTCGAGGCGCGGCGGCAGTGCCTCGACATGACCGGCGCCCTCCCGGACGCCGTGGTCGCCTGCGTCGGCGGCGGCTCCAACGCGATCGGCACCTTCCACGCCTTCGTCCCGGACGAGTCCGTCCGGCTGTACGGGTTCGAGGCGGGCGGCGACGGCGTCGCCACCGGCAAGCACGCCGCGACCCTCGTCGGCGGTACGCTCGGCGTCATCCACGGCATGCGCACCTACCTGCTGCAGGACGCCGACGGCCAGACCCTCGAAACCCACTCGATCTCCGCCGGCCTCGACTATCCCGGCGTCGGCCCCGAGCACTCGTGGCTGCACGACACCGGCCGCGCCGAGTACCGCGAGATCACCGACGCCGAGGCCATGGACGCGTTCGCGCTGCTGTGCCGCACCGAGGGGATCATCCCGGCGATCGAGTCCGCGCACGCGCTCGCGGGCGCGCTCAAGGTCGGCGAGGAGCTCGGCCCGGACGCCACGATCGTGGTGTGCCTGTCCGGACGCGGCGACAAGGACATGCACACGGCCGCCACCTTCTTCGGCCTGATGCCCGAGGGAGAGAACGCGTGACCGTCAAGACCGCCTACGACAAGGCCAAGGCCGACGGGCGCGCGGCGCTCGTCGGCTACCTGCCCGCCGGGTTCCCCACCTACCAGGGCGCCATCGACGCGGCGCGGACCATGGTCGACGCGGGCTGCGACGTCATCGAGATCGGCCTGCCCTACACCGACCCGATGATGGACGGCCCCACAATCCAGGACGCAGTCCACCAGGCGCTCGTCGGCGGCGTCCGGGTCGCGGACGTCTTCCGCACGGTCGAGGCGGTCGCCGCCACCGGCGTCCCGACCCTCGTCATGACGTACTGGAACCCCGTCGACCACTACGGCACCGACGCCTTCGCCCGCGACCTCGCCTCGGCCGGCGGGTCCGGGCTGATCACGCCCGACCTCACCCCCGAGGAGGGCGGCGCGTGGCTGGAGGCGTCCGACGCGCACGGCCTCGACCGGGTGTTCCTCGTCGCGCTCAGCTCCACCGACGAGCGCATCGAGACGATCACCGGGGTGTGCCGCGGCTTCGTCTACGCGGCGTCCCTGATGGGCGTCACCGGCGCCCGCACCGCCGTCGGCACCGGCGCCCCGCGGCTGGTCGAGCGGACCCGCGCCGTCCTCGACAAGACCGGGACCGACCTGCCGGTCGGCCTCGGCCTCGGTGTCGGCACCGGCGCCCAGGCCGCCGAGGTCGCCGGGTTCGCCGACGGCGTGATCGTCGGCTCGGCGTTCATCCGCCGCCTGCTGGACGCCCCCGACCCCGCCTCCGGGCTGGCCGGCGTCCGGTCGCTCACCGAGGAGCTGGCGGCGGGCGTCCGCCACGGACGCTGACGGGCTCGCGCGGACGTTTTACGCCGCCGCGGGAACTCCTCGCGGCGGCCGCCGAGTTCATGTCATGTGCCGCCTCCGCTCTCCAATAGGGTGTGTTCGCCGGCGGAGGCGGTCCCGGAAGGATCACGATGACGCAAGAGATGACGGCGAAGGACCGGGCCGGGGCGGCCGGGACGCCGCTGCCGCCCGTGTGGTTCCAGGGCGCGGCCTGGCTGCTGACGCTCGCCGGGCTCGGGATCTCCGTCTATCTGACGATCACGCACTACGACGAGGGTGCGCTGGTGTGCTCGGCGTCCCGGACCGTCGACTGCCACGCCGTCACGACCAGCGAGTACTCCTCCCTCGCGGGGATCCCGATGCCGCTGCTCGGCCTCGCGTTCTTCGTGGCGTTCGGCGCGCTGATCACGCCGTGGGCGCTGCGGTCGACGCTGCCGCCGCTGCGGTGGGGACGGGTGGCGAGCGCCGCGGTGGGCGTGCTGTTCGTCGTGTACCTCGTCACCGTCGAGCTGGCGATCCTGCACAAGATCTGCCTGTGGTGCACCGGCGTCCACGTGATCACCGTCCTGCTGTTCATCCTCGTTCTGATCGACGAATTCCGGCGGATCGGTCAGGTCGACTAATCTCGCCGGTACCGCGCCGCACCGGTGACGGCGCGGGTCCGCATTCATAGGAGACTCAATGAGCAAGGCCGCACGAGAGCGGTCCGCGAGGGACCGCCTGGCCGCCGAGCGCAAGCGGCAGGCGGCGCGGGAGAAGCAGCGGCGGCTGCTCGCCATCGTCCTCGGGTCGGTGGTGGCGGTGGCGGTGATCGTGGTCGCGACCGTCATCGTCATCGACCAGAAGAACAAGAACGGCCGCGCCGAGCCGCACAAGGGCGCGCTCGCCCCGCTCAGCCGGCAGGCCGACGGCTCCATCCTGATGGCCAAGTCCGGGGTGACCAAGCCGGAGCTGGAGATCTTCGAGGACTTCCAGTGCCCGATCTGCAAGCAGTTCGAGTCCACCACCGGCAAGACCATCGAGGATCTCGCGCAGCAGGGCAAGGTCAAGGTCGTCTACCGGCCGTTCCACCTGTTCGGCCAGCAGAAGGACCCCGTCAAGATCAACTCGCTGCGCTCGGCCGAGGCGGCGCTGTGCGTCCCGGCCGCCCAGTGGATCTCCTACCACGACGCGCTCTTCAAGTTCCAGCCCGCCGAGGGCTCGAAGGGCTTCTCGCCGGACGACCTCGTCAAGTGGGGCAAGAACGTCGGCGTCACCGACCCGAACTTCGAGAAGTGCGTGCGGGACGGGCAGAAGAAGTCCACGGTCGACGCGATGACCAAGTACGCCTTGCAGGACCGCGGCGTCGACGGCACGCCGACGGTCTTCCTGAACGGCCAGAAGCTCGACCAGACGCAGTTCATGAACCCCGCCGCCCTGCGGGCGACGATCGACGCGGCGGCCGCCGCCGGCAAGTGACCACAGGCCCCTGAGCGCCGCGCCGTCCCCCCCGGGACGGCGCGGCGCGGCCTTTCTGCCCGCCCGGCGGACCCTTCCCCGCTACGCTCGTAGATGCTCACGTGCACGCGCAGTAGCCGATCGGGGGATCGATGAGCGAGCAGGGCAGGGAGCCGTCCGCGCGCAAGCGGCTCGCGGGCGAACGGGCGCGCGCCGCGGCCCGGCGGCGGCGGCAGCGGGCGCTGCTGGTCGTCCTCGGCGCCGTCGCCGTGGTGGCCGTCGCGGTCGTGGTGGTGGTCGTCGCGACCTCCGGGGACGGGAACAAGCCGCTGGACGACTCCTACAAGGGCGCGCTGGCGCCCGCGACGCGGCAGCAGGACGGATCGGTCGCGATGGCGCAGCCGGGCGTGACCGCACCCGTCCTCGACGTCTGGGAGGACTTCCAGTGCCCGGCGTGCAGGGCGATGGAGAAGCGGCTCGGCGGGACGATGAAGCAGCTCGCCGCCGAGGGCAGGGTGAAGGTCGTCTACCGGCCGTTCCAGCTGTTCCAGCAGGACCCGCTGATGTCCAACTCGCGGCGGGCCGCGAACGCCGCCGCCTGCATGCCCGCCGGCCACTGGGTCGAGTACCACGACAGGCTCTACGCCGAGCAGCCTCCCGAGGGCGAGAAGGGCTTCTCCCCGCCGGACCTGATCAGGTGGGCCGGGGACCTGGGCGTCACCGACCCGTCCTTCGCCGCCTGCGTCGACGGGAACCAGAAGATCAAGGCGGTGGACCAGGCGAGCGCCCAGGCGGGGAAGGCGGGCGTCGACTCCACCCCGTACCTGGCGCTGGGCGGCGAGAAGGTCCGCGACGAGGTCCTCGGGTCCCCGGACGGCCTGAAGAAGGCCGTCGCGAAGGCCGCCGGCGGCACGCCCGCCCCGGGCGGCACGCGTTCCGGCGGCACCCCGGACGGCGCCTCGGAGGCCGCCCTCGGCCGGGCGGCGGGTGTAACGGCCTCATCGCGGTGACACAGGGGGCGCACACGGTGCCCGGAAGGCGGTAACGTCAACGCTCATGCACCCGGTCGCCTACATACCGAGTCCCTCGCAGGGCGTCTGGCACCTCGGCCCCATCCCGTTGCGTGCCTACGCCATCATGATCATCCTCGGCATCGTCGCCGCGGTCTGGCTGGGCGAGCGCCGCTGGGCCGCCAAGGGCGGCACGCCCGGGGTGATCATCGACGTGGCCGTGTGGGCGGTTCCGTTCGGCCTCGTCGGCGGGCGGCTCTACCACGTGATCACCGACTACCAGCGCTACTTCGGCGAGGGCGGCGACCCCGTCCGGGCGCTGGAGATCTGGAAGGGCGGGCTCGGCATCTGGGGCGCCGTCGCCCTCGGCGCGGTCGGCGCGGTCATCGGCTGCCGGCGGCGCGGGATCTCGGTGCTGGCGCTCGGCGACGCGGTGGCGCCCGGGATCGCGCTAGCGCAGGCGATCGGCCGCTGGGGCAACTACTGGAACCAGGAGCTGTACGGCCGTCCGCTGGACACCTTCTGGGCGCTGAAGATCGACGAGAACCACCGGCCGATGCTGGACGGCGGCCCCGCCCTCGACCCCAAGTACGCCGACGTCGCGACCTACCATCCGACGTTCCTGTACGAGTCGCTGTGGTGCGTCGGCGTCGCGATCCTCGTGATCTGGGCGGACCGCCGCTACAAGCTCACGCACGGCCGCGCCTTCGCGCTCTACGTGGCCGCCTACACGGCCGGGCGGGGCTGGATCGAGGCGCTGCGGATCGACGACGCGCACCACTTCCTCGGCCTGCGGCTGAACGACTGGACGTCGATCGTCATCTTCGTCGGCGCGGTCGCCTACCTGTACCTGGCCCGCGGCCGCACCGGCCCCGAGAACGTCGGCGGCCCGGCCGCGGAGACCCCGTCCGGCGGCGTCTCCGTCGCGAAGGAGACCGAGGCGCAGGACGCGGGCGCCACGGACAACGCCAAGAGCGCCACGGGCTCCGTCGGCGAGATCGCGGAGCAGGCCGACGAGGAACCGGGGGCCGAGCCCGGGCAGCCGGACGAGGAGCCTGAAGAGCCCGAGGCCGAGTCCGAGGAGGATCCCGCCGAGCCCGAGAAGGCCGAGGCGGAGCCGGAAGAGCCCGCGGCGGAGCCTGAAGAGGCTGAGGCGAAGGCCGAAGAGCCGGAGCCCGAGGAGGCTGGGGCGAAGGTCGAAGAGGCTGAGCCGGAGCCGGAAGAGGCCGAGCCGGAAGAGGCCGGGGAGGCGGCGGCCGAGCCGCGGGCCGACGCCGAGGAGCCGGAGGCCGAGGAGCCGGAGGCCGAGGAGAGCGGGGCCGAAGCCGCGGACGAAGGTGAGACCCCCGAGGCCGGAGGGGCGTCCGTGGCCGGGGACAATGGGGACGACGGTGCCGCCGACCCCGATCGGACCGAGAAGGGGGAGCCCGTCAAGGACGGGAAGTAGGAAACGGCGACGGTGTCCGACTCAGGCGAGATGACCAGTGAGAAGCCCGGTACCACGGCGGAGCACCACCACCGGCACCGGGACGTCACCGGGGGCTGGCTGCGGCCCGCGGTGTTCGGCGCGATGGACGGGCTGGTCTCCAACTTCGCGCTGATCGCGGGCGTCGCGGGCGGCCAGGCGAGCCAGAAGGTCGTCCTGCTCGCGGGCCTCGCCGGCCTGGCGGCGGGCGCGTTCTCGATGGCGGCGGGGGAGTACATCTCGGTCGCCTCCCAGTCGGAGCTGGCGGAGGCCGAGATCGAGGTCGAGCGGCTGGAGCTCGCCCGCCATCCGGCGGCCGAGGAACGGGAGCTGGCCGAGGTCTTCGAGGCCCGCGGCGTGGACCCCGAGACGGCCGCCGAGGTCGCCCGGCAGCTGTCCCGCGACCCCGACGAGGCCCTGGAGGTGCACAGCAGGGAGGAGCTCGGGGTGACGCCCGGCGACCTGCCCTCGCCGGTGCTGGCGGCGGGCTCGTCGTTCCTGTCGTTCGCGGTCGGCGCGCTGCTGCCGGTGCTGCCGTACCTGCTGGGCGCCACCTCGCTGTGGCCGGCGGCGGGAGTCGCGGCCCTCGGGCTGTTCATCGCCGGGGCGCTGGTGTCGCGGGTCACGACCCGCGCCTGGTGGTTCGGCGGGACGCGGCAGCTGCTGTTCGGCGCCGCCGCCGCGGCGATCACCTACGGCGTCGGCGCGCTGATCGGTACCAACGGGCTGTAGCCGAAGGAATCTGGATGAAACGCCCTTTTGGCCGCGCGGGGGCGACCCGGACCGCTAAGCTCCGGGGCTGTGATCGAGGCTCGTGACTCAGGTTCCGCCGAGGCCGCGCAGAAGGGCCGCGGGCGGGACTTCTGGCCGGACGACAAGCCCGGCCGAAAGCTCCCCAGTCCGAAGCTGCTGCTCGCCGCGGCCGCCGCGCTGGTCGTGGTGATCGTCGCGGCCGTCGCGGTGGTCATGCTGACCGGCGGGAAGGACGAACCGGCGGCGAAGCAGGCGGCGCCGACCGCCTACGCGCCGGACTACCTCGGCGAGGGCTTCGCCAAGATCGCGAGCCGGTCCGCCGACGGCCGCGCGATCACCGAGGGCGAGGCGTTCTCCGCCAAGAACCTCAAGTCGGGGAAGTACTCCTTCGCGCTGGCCGCGTCCAAGCTGAGCTCGGACTGCAAGGCCGCGACGTGGGGCTCCCGGCTGCAGGCCGACCTCGCCAAGTACCAGTGCAACCAGGTCGTCCGGGCCGCCTACGTGAGCGACGACAAGAAGTACGTCGGCCAGTTCGTCGTGATCAACCTGGTGAGCGAGGAGGGGGTCAAGCAGATCCTCCGCGACCTGGACCCGGCGGCCGGCGCCGGCTGGGTGACCCCGCTGAAGGCACCGGGCGTGCCCGCGTTCGGGCCCGGGTTCAGCGCCGCCTACTCCAAGACCTACGGCCACTACGCGGTGGTCACGTGGGTGGAGCGGGCCGGCGGCGCACAGCCCGCCTCGCTCAACGAGATGATCGATGTGAGCCTGGTGATCGAGAACGCCGCCGACTTCCTGTACGGGCGCCTTGAGCTGGCCTCCGGCGGGCGGTCCGGCCAGTGAGCCGGCCGGTGCCGCCCGGCCGTCCGCGTGGTCGTGGACTCCGATGAGCAGCGCCGCGGCGGGCGGGGGCGGCCCCCGGTGAGCCGCCAGGGCCGCCGCCAGCCCGCCCCGCGCCGGTCGGCGCAGGCCCGCGCGGGCGGTCCCCGCCGGGCGGGCCAGTCGCGCCGTCCCGCGCCCCGGAGGGAACGCCCCGCCCCGCCGCCGCCCGTGACGCCCTACGACGACGCCCCCTATGAGGAGGCGCCCCTGGACGGCGCGCCGCCCGCCGAGGACGCCTACGGCGACATCCCGCCCCAGCGCCCGGGTCCGCGCGGCAAGCGGCCGAAGAAGGGCGGCAGGGGCCGCCGGCCGGGCAGGCCGGCGGGACGTCCCGCCGAACGGGAACGCCGGGCCCGTGCGGCTCGGCGCGGGGGTCCCGGGCCGAAGCCGTACTTCGCCGCGGCGGCGCTCCTGGGCGTGCTGGTGCTTCTCGGGCTCGGCGCCGTGGTCCTCCTGGACGGCGGAGATCCTCCGAAGACCCCCGGCGCGACCAACGCGAAGATCGGCAAGCCCGCCGGGACGGGTGTCTCGCCGACCTCCTACTCCAGTTCGCCGTCCAGTGCCGCGTACGCCGGGATCGCCTCCCGCAGTGCGGACGCCGACCCGCTGACGGCCGGGGAGGCGTTCCCCTCGTCGGCGGCGAAGCTGTCGGTCCCGGACGGGAAGGCGACGCTGAAGCTGCGCGCGAAGCGGCTGGACGGCGACTGCGCCGCCGCCGTGTGGGGCACGACGGTGGGCGAGGATCTGGGCAGGGGCGGCTGCACGCAGGCGGCGCGGGGGATCTACTCCGACACCGGGAACGGCTACGCGCTGGCCGTCGCGGTGTTCAACCTGGCCGGATCGGCGGACGCGGACCGGTTCGTCGCGAAGCTGGAGACCACGATCGGCGCGGGTTTCGTCCGGCCGCTGGAGGCGCCCGCCCCCCTGGACGGGTTCGGCCGCGGCTTCGGGATGGCGCGCGGCCTCGCGATGGGGCATTTCGCGGTGGTGTCGTGGGCGCAGCGCCTGGACGGCAAGGGCGACGAGAAGGACGAGACGCTGCTGTCGCTGCTGATCGAGGGCGGGAAGGCCCCGGCGGTCCTCGGCCGTGCCGCCCGCGCCTCCCACTGAGGGAGATCTTCCGGCAGGTCGGCGGAGGATTCGCACGGTAAACCTCCTGGCCCGGTGATGATCCTCACCGGGTTCGGGACGTTTTGCGCCGGACCGAAGCCGGTACTCTGGTCTAAACCAATCCGAGATGACGCACGGGCGATTGCGACGATGAAGTTTCGCGATCCGGTGCAGTCGGGCATGATCCCGGCAGTGATGTAATGTCATCTCACCGCAGCAGGGCCAACGCCGTCCCGTGCTTGCACTGACATCAAGCAGTGACACGACGACGACGGGAGGGTTGATGGCTGCTGCTGCCCTCACACCTGCTGGCCGCGTACCTGGCCGTCCCCGGCCGGAGGGCCTGTACGACCCGGCCAACGAGCACGACGCCTGCGGCGTCGGCATGGTCGCCGACCTGCACGGACGCAAGAGCCACGACATCGTCCAGAACGCCCTGACCGTCCTGAAGAACCTGGACCACCGCGGGGCGGTGGGCGCGGAGCCCGACGACGGCGACGGCGTCGGCATCCTCGTCCAGATCCCGGACGCCTTCTTCCGCGAGGTCTGCGGCTTCCCGCTCCCCGAGGCCGGCGCGTACGCGGCCGGCATCGCGTTCCTGCCCGCGGACGGCGACGAGCGCGCCGCCGTGGCCGCCCACGTCGAGACCCTCTGCGTCGAGGAGGGCCTGTCCGTCCTCGGCTGGCGCGAGCTTCCGCACGACGCCGACTTCACCGGCCCGGCCGCCCGCCGGGTCATGCCGCACTTCGCGCAGCTGTTCGTCGCCCCCGCCGCCGGCGGCCCGCACGCGGGCAAGACGGGCCTGGAGCTGGACCGCGCCGTGTTCTGCATGCGCGAGCGCGCCGAGCAGGACGTCCAGGTCTACTTCCCGAGCCTGTCCAGCCGGACGATCGTCTACAAGGGGATGCTGACGACCCCGCAGCTGGAGCCGTTCTTCCCCGACCTGTCGGACCGCCGCTTCTCCAGCGCGATCGCGCTGGTCCACTCGCGGTTCTCGACCAACACGTTCCCCGCGTGGGAGCTCGCCCACCCGTACCGGTTCATCGCGCACAACGGCGAGATCAACACCGTCAAGGGCAACCGGAACTGGATGCGGGCCCGCGAGGCGCTGCTGAAGTCCGACCTGATCCCGGGCGACCTGTCCCGGACGTACCCGGTGATCGACATCGAGGCCAGCGACACGGCCTCGTTCGACGAGTGCCTGGAGCTGCTGCACCTCGGCGGCCGGTCGCTGCCGCACGCGGTGCTGATGATGATCCCGGAGGCGTGGGAGAACCACACCGAGATGGACCCGGGCCGCCGGGCCTTCTACGAGTTCCACTCCACGCTGATGGAGGCGTGGGACGGCCCCGCCAGCGTCAGCTTCACCGACGGCACCGTCGTCGGCGCCGTCCTGGACCGCAACGGGCTGCGTCCCGGCCGGTACTGGGTGACCGACGACGGCCTGGTCGTGCTGGCCAGCGAGGCGGGCGTGCTGGACATCCCCGCCGCCAAGGTGGTGCGCAAGGGCCGGCTGCAGCCCGGCAAGATCTTCCTCGTCGACACCGCCGCCGGGCGGATCGTCGAGGACGACGAGGTCAAGGCCGAGCTCGCCGCCGAGCACCCGTACGGGCAGTGGCTGCACGAGGGCCTGGTCCGGTTCGAGGAGCTGCCGCAGCGCGAGCGGGAGATCCCGACCCGCGAGACGCTCGTCAGGCGGCAGCAGACGTTCGGCTACACCCTCGAAGAGCAGCGGATCATCCTGACGCCGATGGCGCGGACGGGCGCGGAGCCGATCGGGTCGATGGGCACCGACACCCCGATCGCGGTGCTGTCGGAGCGCCCGCGGCTGCTGTTCGACTACTTCAAGCAGCTGTTCGCGCAGGTCACGAACCCGCCGCTGGACGCGATCCGCGAGGAGCTCGTCACCTCGCTGCAGTCCACGCTCGGCCCGGAGGGCAACCTGCTGGAGCCGGGACCGGACTCGTGCCGGCGGCTCGTCCTGCCCACCCCGATCCTGGACAACGACGAACTCTCCAAGATCATCCACATCGACGACGAGGGATCGCTGCCGCACCTGCACGCCCATGTCGTGCACGGCCTCTACGAGGTCGCCGGCGGCGGGCAGGCCCTGCAGGACCGCCTGGAGGAGATCAACTCCGAGGTCGGCCGGGCGATCGAGGCGGGCGCGCGGATCATCGTGCTGTCCGACCGCGGCGCCGACTCGGCCCGCGCCGCGATCCCGTCGCTGCTGCTGACCGGCGCCGTCCACCACCACCTGATCCGGGAGAAGACCCGCACCCGGGTCGGCCTGGTGATCGAGACGGGCGAGGCCCGCGAGTGCCACCACATGGCGCTGCTCATCGGGTACGGCGCGTCCGCGATCAACCCGTACCTGGCCATCGAGACCGTCGAGGACCTCGTCCGCGGCGGCGTCATCGAGGGCCTCGATCCGGCCAAGGCCGTCCGGAACCTCGTGAAGGCGTACGGCAAGGGCGTCCTGAAGGTCATGTCGAAGATGGGCGTGTCCACGGTCGCGTCCTACACCGGCGCGCAGATCTTCGAGGCGATCGGGCTCGGCGCGGACGTCGTCGGCCGCTGCTTCACCGGCACCACGTCCCGGCTCGGCGGCGTCGGCTTCGACGTGCTGGCCCGCGAGGTCGCGCAGCGGCACTCCCGCGCCTACCCGCCGGGCGGCAACGACCTCGCGCACCGGACCCTGGAGGTCGGCGGCGAGTACCAGTGGCGCCGCGAGGGCGAGCCGCACCTGTTCAACCCGGACACGGTGTTCAAGCTGCAGCACGCCACCCGCACCCGCCGCTACGAGATCTTCAAGGAGTACACCGCCAAGGTCGACTCGCAGGCCGAGCGGCTGATGACCCTCCGCGGGCTGTTCAAGCTCAAGGAGGGCGACCGGGAACCGGTGCCGATCGACGAGGTCGAGCCCGTGTCGGAGATCGTCAAGCGGTTCTCCACCGGCGCGATGTCCTACGGCTCCATCTCGGCCGAGGCGCACGAGACCCTCGCGATCGCGATGAACCGGCTCGGCGGCAAGTCCAACACCGGCGAGGGCGGCGAGGACCCGGCGCGGTTCACCCCGGACGAGAACGGCGACCTGCGGCGCAGCGCGATCAAGCAGGTCGCGTCCGGCCGGTTCGGCGTGACCTCGGAGTACCTCACCAACTCCGACGACATCCAGATCAAGATGGCGCAGGGCGCCAAGCCCGGCGAGGGCGGCCAGCTGCCCGGCCACAAGGTCTACCCGTGGATCGCCAAGACCCGGCACTCCACCCCGGGCGTCGGCCTCATCTCGCCGCCGCCGCACCACGACATCTACTCGATCGAGGACCTGGCGCAGCTCATCCACGACCTGAAGAACGCCAACCCGGCGGCGCGGGTGCACGTCAAGCTCGTCGCCGAGGTCGGGGTCGGGACGGTCGCGGCCGGGGTGTCCAAGGCGCACGCCGACGTGGTGCTGATCTCCGGGCACGACGGCGGCACCGGCGCGTCCCCGCTGACGTCGCTGAAGCACGCCGGCGCGCCCTGGGAGCTCGGCCTCGCCGAGACCCAGCAGACGCTGCTGCTGAACGGGCTGCGCGACCGCATCGTCGTGCAGACCGACGGGCAGATGAAGACCGGCCGCGACGTCGTCGTCGCCGCGCTCCTCGGCGCCGAGGAGTACGGCTTCGCGACCGCGCCGCTGGTGGTGTCGGGCTGCATCATGATGCGGGTCTGCCACCTGGACACCTGCCCGGTCGGCGTCGCCACCCAGAACCCCGTCCTGCGGGAGCGGTTCTCCGGCAAGCCGGAGTTCGTCGTGAACTTCTTCGAGTTCGTCGCCGAGGAGGTCCGCGAGTACCTGGCGGCCCTCGGGTTCCGCTCCCTGGACGAGGCGATCGGGCACGTCGAGATGATCGACACCCGCGAGGCCGTCGAGCACTGGAAGGCCGCCGGCCTCGACCTGGCCCCGATCCTGCACACCCCGGACCGGGCGGCGGGCGCCGCCCTGCACCGGGTCACCGTGCAGGACCACGGGCTGGAGAAGGCCCTGGACAACACGCTGATCCAGCTCGCCGAGGGCGCGATCGCGTTCGGCGACCCGGTGAAGCTGGAGCTGCCGATCCGCAACGTCAACCGCACGGTCGGCACGACGCTCGGCCACGAGGTGACCAAGAAGTGGGGCGGCGCGGGCCTGCCCGACGACACGATCGACGTCGTCTTCACCGGCTCGGCGGGCAACTCGTTCGGCGCGTTCGTGCCGCGCGGCGTCACGCTGCGGCTCGTCGGCGACGCCAACGACTACGTCGGCAAGGGCCTGTCCGGCGGGCGGCTCATGCTGCGCCCCGCGGCCGACGCCGGGTTCGCGGCCGAGGAGCAGATCATCGGCGGCAACGTCATCCTGTACGGCGCCACCTCGGGCGAGCTGTTCGCCCGCGGGATCGTCGGCGAGCGGTTCTGCGTCCGCAACTCCGGCGCCACCGCCGTCGTCGAGGGCGCCGGCGACCACGCCTGCGAGTACATGACCGGCGGCCGCGCGCTGATCCTCGGCCCGACCGGGCGCAACCTCGCGGCGGGCATGTCCGGCGGCATCGCCTACGTGCTGGACCTGGCGCCCGGGCGGGTCAACGGCGAGATGGTCGACCTGGAACCGCTCGACGCCGACGACGTGGACTTCGTGCGGGCGCTGACCGAGCGGCACCTGGCCGAGACCGGCTCGCGGGTCGCCCGGCTGCTGCTGGACGACTGGGCCGCCGCGGCCGCCCGCTTCACCAAGATCATGCCGCGTGACTACCGGCGCGTCCTGGACGCCATGGCCAAGGCCGAGGCCGAGGGACGCGACGTCGACGAGGCCGTCATGGCCGCGGCGCAGAGCTGAGAGGGGGACTGCCCACATGGCCGACCCGAAGGGTTTTCTGACCGTCCGGCGGGAGCTCCCGAAGCGCCGCCCGGTCGACGTGCGGATCAGGAGCTGGTCCGAGGTCTACGAGGACTTCGGCAAGGACCGGCTGGAGAAGCAGGCGAGCCGCTGCATGGACTGCGGCATCCCGTTCTGCCACCAGGGCTGCCCGCTCGGCAACCTCATCCCCGAGTGGAACGACCTCGTCCACCGGCAGGACTGGCGGGAGGCCGTCGAGCGCCTGCACGCCACCAACAACTTCCCGGAGTTCACCGGGAGGCTGTGCCCCGCCCCGTGCGAGAGCGCCTGCGTCCTCGGCATCAACCAGGACCCGGTGACGATCAAGCGGGTCGAGGTCGAGATCATCGACCGGGCGTTCGCGGAGGGCTGGGTGCGCCCGCGGCCGCCCGCCGTGAAGACCGGCAGGAAGGTCGCGGTGGTCGGCTCCGGGCCGGCCGGCCTCGCCGCCGCCCAGCAGCTCACCCGCGCCGGGCACGACGTCACGGTGTACGAGCGCGCCGACCGGATCGGCGGCCTGCTGCGCTACGGCATCCCCGAGTTCAAGATGGAGAAGCGGCACCTCGACCGGCGCCTCGCCCAGATGCGTGCCGAGGGCACGGCGTTCAAGACCTCGGTGAACGTGGGCGTCGACATCACCGCCGAGGACCTGCGCGCGTCCCACGACGCCGTCGTCCTCGCGGGCGGCGCCACCGCCTGGCGCGACCTGCCCGTCCCGGGACGGGAGCTGAAGGGCGTCTACCAGGCGATGGAGTACCTGCCGCCGTCCAACAAGGCGCAGGAGGGCGACTACGAGGAGTCGCCGATCTCCGCGGAGGGCAAGCACGTCGTCGTCATCGGCGGCGGCGACACCGGCGCCGACTGCGTCGGCACCGCGATCCGGCAGGGCGCCGCGTCCGTCACCCAGCTGGAGATCATGCCGCGGCCGCCGGAGGCCCGCCCGGACGCCCAGCCGTGGCCGACGTACCCGATGCTGTTCAAGATGGAGAGCGCCCACGAGGAGCTCGCCGACATGGGCGGCGACCGCGTCTACGCCGTGTCCACCACCGAGTTCGCCGGCGACGCGGACGGCAACGTCCGCGCCCTCCGGCTGGTGGAGGTCGGCGGACCGGAGACCCGGTTCGCGCCGATCGAGGGCACCGAGCGGGAGATCCCGGCCGAGCTGGTCACCCTCGCCATGGGCTTCCTCGGCCCGCAGCGCGAGGGCCTTCTCGAAGAGCTCGGCGTCGACCTCGACCAGCGCGGCAACGTGGTCCGCGACGGCGACTACAAGACGTCGGTGGACGGCGTGTACGCCGCGGGCGATATGGGCCGCGGCCAGTCCCTGATCGTCTGGGCGATCGCCGAGGGCCGCGCCGCCGCGCACGGAGTCGACGCCTACCTCGGCGGCCGGACGGACCTGCCGTACCCGATCCCGCCCACGGCCCGCCCGATGGCCTGATACTCACGGCTGGGACAAGGCCCTGGAGGAATTCCTCCAGGGCCTTGCGCCGCCTAGGGGCGTCGGACGGATGTGCCAGCATCGACGGCATGGGTATTGCGCCGTCCATTCTGGACACCGGCGTCCTGCGCCGGATGCGGCTCGCCCGGGACGTCATGGACCGGGACTGGGCCGAGCCCCTCGACGTGGCCGCCGTCGCCGCCCGCGCCGGCTACTCGCGCTACCACTTCGTCCGCCTGTTCAGCGAGGTCTACGGCGAGACGCCCGGCGCCTACCTCGCCCGCCGCCGCATCGAGCGCGCCCAGGACCTGCTGCGGACCGCCAACCTGACCGTCACCGAGATCTGCGTGCTGGTCGGCTTCACCAGCCTCGGCACCTTCTGCACACGCTTCAAGCGGCAGACCGGGATGACGCCCACCGAGTTCCGCAGGCACGCCCGCGCCGGCGAGCCGTCCTCGATCCCCGGCTGCTTCGTGCTGTTCTGGGCGGGCGGCTTCCGCGGGGACCGAGCAGTCGGGGACTCGGCAATTATCGAGAAGGCCGCGCCGCCGCCCGCGCCCTAGCGTGAACCCATCATCCCTGTTCACGAAGGAGACACCGGCATGATCACCAACCTGGGGCTGGCCACCGTCTGGGTCCTGGACCAGGACGCGGCCAAGGCGTTCTTCACCGAGAAGCTCGGCCTGGAGGTCCGGGACGACATGACGCTCGGCGAGGGCGGAATGCGCTGGGTCACCGTCGGCGCCAAGGACCAGCCCGAGCTCAGCCTCGCCCTGATGGTGCCCGGCCCGCCCACCATGGACCCCGACTCCGCCGTGCAGATGAAGGCTCTCATCGCCAAGGGCGTCCTCGGCGCCGGCGCCTTCAACACCGACGACTGCCAGGCGGACTACGAGCGGCTGTCGGCGAAGGGCGTCGAGTTCGTCCACAAGCCGGAGAGGCGCCCCTACGGCATCGAGGCCGTCTTCCGCGACGACTCCGGGTGCTGGTACAGCCTCACCCAGCCCTTCGAGAAGCTCGACGAGACCGCTTCCTGGGGCGACTGCACGAGCTGAGGACGCTCAGGCCGTGAGGCGGGCGCCGAGCTCACGGAGAACGTCGACGAGACGCTCCACGTCGGACTTAGTCGTCCGCCAGTTGAGCGGCGCGGGGCGGAACACCGTCATCCCGCGGTAGGTGCTGGTGCCCGCGTAGACGCGGCCGTCCGCGAGGAGCGCCTCGCCCAGGCGCGCGTTGAGGGCGTCCAACCGCTCCTCGGGGACGCCGTCCGGCCGGTAGCGGAAGCACACGATGCACAGCTGGACCGGTGCCAGCAGCTCCAGATCCGGTGCCGCCTCGACGAGCCCGCCCAGGTGCGCGGCTACGTCGAGGTGGCGCTCCACCATCTCCCGGTGGCCGTCCCGCCCGTACGCCCGCAGCGTCGCCCAGATCGGCAAGGCCCGCGCCCGCCGCGACGACTCCGGCCCCAGCATGTTGTAGTTGACGCGCTCATCGTCGGCGTCCGGCAGATAGGCCGCCCCCCACGCCCCGAACGCGCGGCCCAGCGCGCCGGGGTCGCGGACGAACGAGAACCCGCTCTCGTAGGGCACGTTCAGCCACTTGTGCCCGTCCGCCGTCACCGAGTCGGCCCGCTCCACGCCCCGCGCGAGATGCGCGGTCCGGGGGCTGAGCGCGGCGAACAGGCCGAAGGCGCCGTCGACGTGGAGCCACGCGCCGTGCCGCTCCGCAAGGTCCGCCAGATCGGCGACCGGGTCGGAGTCGCCCGTGTTCACCTCGCCGAGGTTCGCCACGACCACCGCCCTGCCGTCCGCCTCGGCGAGCGCCGCGTCCATCGCCGCGAGATCGACGCGGCCCGCGTCGTCCCGCGCGAACGTCCTCAGCGCGTCCCGGCCGCAGCCCAGGATCTGCAGCGCCTTTCTGGTGCTGACGTGCACCAGCCCGCTGCTGAACACCGGCATCGCCGGCAGGCCCGCGAGCCCCTGCGACGCCGCGTCCACCCCGTGCTCGCCCGCCCACCACTGCCGCGCGCACGCCAGACCCGTCACGTGCGCGAGCGTCGCACTCGGCGTCAGCACGCCGCCGGACGACGCCGGCAGCCCGAACAGCTCCTTCAGCCACCGCAGTACCGCCGTCTCGGCCCGCGCCGCCAGCGGCGACGTCAGCCACAGGCCGGCCGCCTGGTCCAGCAGCGACGCCGCCCAGTCGCCCGCCATCGCCGCCGGCGTCGACCCGCCCACCACGAAGTGGAAGAACCGCGGCCCGGACGAATGCGTCGCCGCCTCCGTGCCGATCCGCACCAGCCGCTCGACCGCCGCCACGGCCCCGTCGCCCCGGACCGGCAACGGACCGTCGAGTTCGTCCAGAAGCGCGTCCTTCGTTCGGTCGTGCACGGGACGGTCCCGCAGGCTCGCCAGATAGGGCCCGGCCGCCCCCGCCACCACTGCGAGCGGGGCACCTGCGATGTCACGTTCGTCGAGCGGATCACCCATGGCGCAAGAAGACCACAGACCCGACCCACGGGGAACGCCCCGGTCCGGTGTGAAACGCCCCTCTTGTGGTCTTCGCACTGGTCGGCTACGTTCCCGCCAGGGTTCACCGCGCGGGCGCCGCACGCTCGCGGTCCTGGCACGCCCGCCGTGAACCGCCCGCTCCCGCACCCCGCGAACGCGGGACATCAGGGGCCCGGCCACCCACCGCTGGGGTGGCCGGGCCCACCGCGTCCGATTCCTACAAGACCCGTCCGCGGCCGCCGCCCTAACGTCGGAGCCATGAACGTCCTGCACGAGACCGGGCTCGCCCGCGCCGCCGAGTTCATGCGTCACAACGGCCGCCTCATCGACCGGCACCGGTTCGCCCTCCACTTCCGCGGCGGGTCCGCCGCGCCCGTCGTCGCGGCCCTCAGGGCCTACGAGAACCCCGACGGCGGATACGGCCACGCCCTCGAACCCGACCTGCGCGGCGAAGCCAGCCAGCCCGTCCCCGCCCAGCACGCCCTGCAGTTCCTCCACGAGGCGGGCGCCGACGACGATCCCGCCGTCACGCGCATCGCCGGATACCTGGCATCGATCACCACCGGCGACGGGGGAGTGCCGTTCGTCCTGCCGACCGTCCGGGACGCCCCGCACGGGCCGTGGTGGCAGGCACCCGACGACCCGACCGGAACCATCAACCCCACCGCGACCCTCGCCGGAATGCTCCACCGGGCCGGCGCCGCCCACCCCTGGCTCGGCCCCGCCACCGACTTCTGCTGGCGATACCTCGAAGCGCCCGACGCGGAGCCCGGCGCGTACGACGTCCTCGCGGTCCTGACGTTCCTCGACCACGTCCCCGACCGCGACCGTGCCGAAGCCGCCTTCACCCGCGTCCGCGACGTCCTCGCGGTCCACGCCCACAGCGACCACCAAGGGCCCCTCGACTTCGCACCCGAACCGGACGGCCACGGCCGCCGGCTGTTCGACGACGACGTCATCGACGCCGCCCTCGACGCCCTCATCGACGCGCAGGACGACGACGGCGGCTGGGACGTCGCCTTCCCCATCTGGACGCCCATCACCCGCCCCGAATGGCGGGGCTTCGTCACCGTCGAACGCCTCCGGACGCTCCGCGCCTACGGGCGGCTCAAGCCCTAGATCAGGTTGCGGACGGGCTCGCCCGCCAGGTCGCGCACCTCGTGCGCGAAATGGGCCTGGTCGGCGTAGCCCGCCGCGTACGCCACCGCGGCGAGGGGCTCGCCCGCCCGCGCCAGCCCCAGCGCCCGCTGGAAGCGCAGCACCCGCTGCAGCGTCTTCGGCCCGTACCCGAACGCCGCCAGCGACCGCCGCCGCAGTTGACGCTCGCCCAGACCCAGGCCGTCCGCCACATCCCGCACCGTGCCCCGCCCGAGGCCCGCCACCACCGCCGCGACGAGCGGATCCACCGGCCGCACGCGCTCCCGGACGGCCGCGACCAGCGCCCGCCGCCGGTCGCCCGCCGCCGCCACGCTCTCCGCTAGCCGGTCGGCGTCCGCGCCCCACAGTTCCCGCAGCGGCAGGCGCGCGTCCCGGATCGCGTCCGCCGGGACGCCCAGCACCGGCGGCGCCGCCCCCGGCCCGAACCGCACCGCGACGACCTCGTCGCCCGGGCGCACGAGGGACGGCATGGGACCGGTGTCCGGACCCGCCACCAGGATCCCGCCGGCCGACCACATCACGTCCACGCAGCCGTCCGGCACCACGCGCTGGACGAACGGCTCGGCGCCCGGCGGCAGCGCAGCCGTCCAGGAGCACGCCAGCCCCGGCGTCCGGTACTCGCGATAGCCGGTCGGATTCACCCTTCCTGCATACCACCAGCGGTCGCGGGCAGGGGCCTCTGAAATCGGCCGAAACGGAGGATTTCATGCCGAACAATGATCTTCAGGGTAAGACCATCGCCTTCCTGTGCGCCCCCGAGGGCACCGAGCAGGTCGAACTGACCGAACCCTGGAAGGCCGTCGAGCAGGCGGGCGGGAACCCGCGCCTCGTCTCCACCCAGTCCGGCCGCCTGCAGGCGTTCGACCACCTCGACAGGGCGGACACGTTCCCCGTCGACACCACCGTCGACGTCTCCGACCACACCGAGTTCGACGGCCTGGTCCTGCCCGGCGGCGTCGCCAACCCCGACTTCCTGCGCACCGACCCCAAGGCCGTCGCGTTCGTCCGGTCGTTCTCCGACGCGGGCAAGCCCGTCGCCGTGATCTGCCACGGCCCGTGGACGCTCATCGAGGCCGACGTCGTCCGGGGCCGGACCCTGACGTCCTGGCCGAGCCTCCAGACCGATCTGCGCAATGCGGGTGCGACCTGGGTGGACGAGGAAGTGCAGGTCTGCGAGAGCGGCCCCGGCGTCCTCGTCAGCAGCAGGAAGCCCGACGATCTCAAGGCGTTCTGCCAGGCCGCCGTGGAGGCGTTCAAGCGGTGACCGGCCCCTGTGGTCTAGACCTCTGACCTAGACCACTGGGTGAACCCGCGGCGACCATATCCTGCACGAATATCCGTACCGGCAAGTAACTAAGTACGGTTGTGCACGTGACCCGTCGAGCGAAGATCGTCAGCACCATCGGCCCAGCCTGCTCCAGCACCGAGCAGATCAACGCCCTCGTCGAAGCCGGCATCGACGTCGCCCGCCTCAACATGAGCCACGGCGAGCATGCCGTCCACGAGGAGGTCTACCACCGCCTCCGAGCCGCCGCCGAGGCCACCGGACGCGGCGTCGGCATCCTCGCGGACCTCCAGGGCCCCAAGATCCGCATCGGACGCTTCCCCGACGGCCCCGTACGGCTCACCCTCGGCGACGAGTTCACCGTCACCACCGACGACGTCCCCGGCACCCGCCGCGAGGTCTCCACCACCTACCAGGGCCTCCCCGGCGACGTCGGCCCCGGCGACACCGTCCTCATCGACGACGGCCGCGTCGCCCTCAAGGTCACCTCCGTCGACGGCCCCCGCGTCCACACCACCGTCACCGTCGGCGGCATGGTCTCCGACAACAAGGGCCTCAACCTCCCCGGCGTCCCCGTCAGCGTCCCCGCGCTCACCGAGAAGGACGAGACGGACCTCCGCTGGGCCCTGCGCCTCGGCGTCGACCTCGTCGCCCTCTCCTTCGTCCGCACCCCCGCCGACGCCGACATCTGCTACCAGATCATGGAAGAGGAGGGCGTCCGCGTCCCCCTCATCGCCAAGATCGAGAAGCCGCAGGCCGTCGAGCACCTGCCCGAGATCGTCGCGGCCTTCGACGGCATCATGGTCGCCCGCGGCGACCTCGGCGTCGAGCTCCCCCTCGAACAGGTGCCGATCGTCCAGAAGCGCGCCATCGAACTCTGCCGCGAGAAGGCCCGCCCGGTCATCGTCGCCACCCAGATGCTCGAATCCATGATCTCCGCGCCCCGCCCCACCCGCGCCGAGACCTCCGACGTCGCCAACGCCGTCTTCGAAGGCGCCGACGCCGTCATGCTCTCCGGCGAGACCAGCGTCGGGCAGTACCCCATCGAGTCCGTCCTCACGATGAGCCGCATCGTGCAGACCGCCGAGCAGGCCGCCCTCCAGGCCACCCACACCCTGGAGCGGATGCCCGAGACCGTCGGCGGCGCCATCGCCCGCGCCGCCGCCGAGGTCGGCGCGATCGTCGGCGCGGAGGCCCTCGCCGCCTTCACCATGTCCGGCGAGACCGCCCGGCGCCTGTCCCGCTACCGCTCGCCGATCCCGCTGCTCGCCTTCACCTCGGTCCCCGCCGTCCGCGGCCGCCTCGCGCACGTCTGGGGCGTCGAGACCTTCATCGTCCCCCAGGTCGACCACACCGACGCCATGGTCCGCCAGGTCGAGCAGTCGCTCCTCGAACTCGGCCGGTTCCAGAAGGGCGACAAGGTCGTCGTCGTCGCCGGCTCGCCCCCCGGCACCGCCGGCTCGACGAACGCCCTCCGCGTGCACAGCATCGGCGACGCCATCGCCATCCACCACTGACCATCACCCCAGCCGGGCACCGCGCGACCGCACCCCGCGCGGTGCCCGGCTCCTCTTCACCCCCGCAGAACCCGTGTACCGACCGGCGATAACCACGCGGTCTCATTTCCGGTTCGCTCAGGACACCGTCCACCTCGCGCCTAGAACTTCGGCCCCACGAACTCGTCCAACCGCGCCACCGCCTCCCGCTTGGCGACCGAGATGTTCTTCTCGTTCATCTGCGCCCACGGGATCCCGAGCCGGTCCAGCGCAGCGGTGAACAACCTTTGGATGTCCACCGACACGTTCGTGAAGTTGTACCGGGGATACTCGTACCAGCGATCCTCGCCCTTGAGTAGCCGCCGCACTCGATTGACGAAGCGGCATCCGTCGGAGTGAAGCAGGCCGCGGATGAAGTCCTCGGTGAACTCGTCCACGATCTCCTGCTGCCACGCGGCCAGCTCGATCTTTCGCTCATGCTTCTTGCCCGGGCCGTGCTGGGGGAAGAGGCAGGGCCAGTGCTTGGAGTGGCTGTTGACCTCGACACACCCGACCTTCGGGATGACCCGGACTTTGTTCTCCGGACGGATGGCACTGACCGCCATCTTGCACTGCTCGATGAGCCCCGGCCAGGCGTTGGCACAGGCGATCCTGAGGGCCCACACCTTCTTGGCGGGGTCGCTCACGGGGCTGATACAGCCATCGCCTAAGTAGAGGCCTAGGAGGTAGGCGTAGGAATTCTTCGGCTCCGGCGCCACCGGTACTGCCGAACAGCGTGGGCAGTCTTGGTGGGGCTTGGCGTAGAGGTCCCGCCCCTGCTCTGTTCGCAGGTGCCATTCACGGATTACGGAGCGCGAAGCGCCGGTCCGGCGGCTTACCTCGCTGATGGTGAGGCCCTGTTGCAAGAGAGTAAGGGCTCGATGACGTACCGTCATGTCATACATGCCCGCACTCTCGCATCCGCCACTGACAGTTTCTGCTGAGTCGCCGTCAGTAATGCAAAGCGGAGCCGTTCGGCGCGAGGCCGATGGGTGGAGGTTGTACAAGAGTGCCCCGGGTGGGACTCGAACCCACACTGTACGGTGTTTGAGACCGCTCCCTCATGCCTATTGGGGTACCGGGGCATTTACCCAAGCAAATTGGACATTCGGATCGCAGTGCCCTGCTGGGACGCTTGGGAGGTCCTGCCTCGGCCCAGGGTAGCGGGTTTCGGTAGGCTCGTGGGCGTGGAGAGCGCTCGGCGAGTTGTGATCGCGGAAGACGAGGCCCTGATCCGGCTGGACCTGAAGGAGATGCTTCAGGAGGACGGTTACGAGGTCGTCGGGGAGGCCGGGGACGGCGAGACCGCGGTGCGGCTCGCCGGTGAGCTGAAGCCGGACCTCGTGATCCTCGACGTGAAGATGCCGGTGCTGGACGGGATCTCGGCGGCCGAGCGGATCTCGGCGGACCGGATCGCGCCGGTGGTGATCCTCACCGCGTTCTCCCAGCGCGAGCTCGTCCAGCGGGCGACGGACGCGGGCGCGATGGCCTACCTCGTCAAGCCGTTCTCCAAGACCGACCTCGCGCCCGCGATCGAGATGGCGGTGAGCCGGTACACCGAGCTGCGGGCGCTGGAGGCGGAGGTCGCCGGGCTGCAGGAGCGGCTGGAGACCCGCAAGGTGGTCGACCGGGCGAAGGGGCTGCTGCAGGAGGCCCACGGGTGGTCCGAGCCCGAGGCGTTCCGGTGGATCCAGAAGACGTCCATGGACCGGCGGCTCACGATGCGGGCCGTCGCCGAGGCGGTCGTGGCGGGGGCGTCCGGCGGGCAAGGCGAGCCGGCCGCGGGCTGACTTCCTCAGCGCGTCAAATCGCGGGTTGTCAAGGTCCAAAGCGCAGGTCCCGGACCGGCCCGATCGTGTCACGTTCTGTAATCGTCCCAGGCAATGACGGGTATCGGGAGAGCACGGGGGCGTAACGAACGAGTAACCCTTCGATCCGGGGGTCCTGTTCTGGGGTGGGTCGACGGTGTACGACATAGCTGGTCCCCGAGTGACTGATATCTCCTGGCGGAGGTGTCGGCGCCGGGGCATGACTCGTACCCGATCCGGCGCGGATCCGGATGTGAAAGGTTGGGCACCTTGCGGCGCAATAGGATGAGGCTGACCGGGGCGATCGCGCTCGGTGCGGTGATGGCGCTGGGCGCCGCCGCCTGCGGTGAGGGTGACAGCGGCGGGGGCGGAGATCTGACGATCGCCTTCGTGGGTGTCCAGACCGGTGACAACTCTCCCGAGCTCGGCATCAACATCTCGAACGCGGTGAAGCTGGCGATCGACCAGTACAACGCGGGCAACCCGAAGCAGAAGGTCAAGTTCAAGATCTACGACACCAAGGGCGACCCGGCCGTCGCGCCGGGCCAGGTGCAGAAGGCGATCGACGACAACGTCACCGCCGTGATCGGCCCGGTGTTCTCCGGTGAGTCCAAGGCGACCGACCCGAGCCTGGAGGAGGCGGAGATCCCGAACATCTCGCCCTCGGCGACGGCGAGCGCGCTCGGCAAGAACGGCTGGAAGTACTGGCACCGTGTCATCTCCAACGACGACGCGCAGGGCCAGGTGGACGGCGACTTCATCGTCAAGACGCTCGGCGCGAAGAAGGTCTTCGTCATCGACGACAACCAGGAGTACAGCGTCGGCCTGGCCGACAAGGTGTTCTCCTCGGTGCAGGCGGCGGGCGTCACGCCGCAGCGCGACAAGATCGACCCGAAGGCGACCGACTACTCCAGCACGGTCAACAAGGTCAAGGCGGCCAAGCCGGACGCGATCTTCTTCGGCGGCTACTACAACGGCGGCGACAAGCTGCTCAAGCAGCTGCGCGACAGCGGCGTGACCGCCAAGTTCGTCTCCGACGACGGCGCGCTGGACCAGAAGCTGGTCGACGGCGCGGGCGCCAAGCAGGCGGAGGGCGCGCTGATCTCGTGCGCCTGCCAGTCGATCAACCCGACCGCGGACAACCCGAAGGTCGCGAAGTTCATCGCCGACTACAAGGCCGCGTTCAACAAGGACCAGGGCACCTACTCCGGTGAGGGGTATGACGCGGCCACGGCGATCCTGAACGCCTTCAAGGCGGGCAAGACCTCCGGCAAGGAGGTCAACGAGTACCTGAAGACGGTGAACTTCCAGGGCGTCTCCAAGCCGATCAAGTTCGAGCCGAACGGCGAGATCCAGGTCAAGACCATCTACATGTTCCAGGTGGTGGACGGGAAGCTGAAGTTCCTCGGCGACGCCTCCAAGGTCAAGCCCGAGTGAGCTAGCCCCGCCACGACGCAGGACGGACGCCGGTCCGCCGGCGCGGGGCGGGAGCGCCACTGCGCTCCCGCCCCCTCTTTCTTGAGGAACCCTCTGTGCTCCACGACTTCACATCCCAGTTCTGGGCGAACACGGTCGACGGGCTGACCGTCGGTTCGATCTACGCGCTGGTCGCGCTCGGCTACACGATGGTCTACGGCGTGCTCCGGCTGATCAACTTCGCCCACTCGGAAATCTTCATGATCGGCACGTTCGGCGGGCTGACGCTGATCCAGGTCGTCGGTTTCGACAACGGCCCTTACACGGGCATCGCGCTGGTGGGCGTGCTGCTGGCGTGCCTGGCGGCGGCGATGGCGGCCTCCGGCGGGGCGGCGCTGGTGCTGGAGCTGATCGCCTACCGGCCGCTGCGCCGCAAGGGCGCGTCGCGGCTGGCGGCGCTGATCTCGGCGATCGGCGCGTCGCTGTTCCTGCAGGAGCTGTTCGCGACGACGGTGATCCCGCACTTCTTCGGGAACGGCGGGGGCCGCGACCCGATCCATGTGCCGGACCTGCTGAAGAAGGAGACGCTGTTCTCGATCGGTTCCGGGGACGTCCGCAACGACAAGCTGCTGATCTTCGTTGCGGCGATCATCATGATGATCATCCTGGATCGGTTCGTGAACGCCTCCAAGCTCGGCCGCGGCATCCGGGCCACCGCGCAGGACCCCGAGACGGCGATGCTGCTCGGGGTGAACATCGACCGGGTCGTCGTGGTGACGTTCCTGGTCGGCGGGCTGATGGCCGGCGCCGCGGGGTTCTTCTTCGCGCTGCTCTACCAGCAGACGATGTTCAACATCGGCTTCATCCTCGGGATCAAGGCGTTCACGGCCGCGGTGCTCGGCGGAATCGGCAACCTGCGGGGTGCGCTGGTCGGCGGCTTCACGCTGGGGCTCGTCGAGAACTACGGTGGCTCCCTCTTCGGCTCACAATGGAAGGACGTCATCGCGTTCACGCTTCTTGTGGTCATCCTTCTGTTCCGTCCCACCGGCATCCTCGGTGAGTCTCTCCAGCAGGCGCGCGCATGAGTGACAACACGAAAAAGACGACGAACGCGGGCGGGTTGCGCGGCGCGGTCGGCGGCCCGGTCGAGGCCGTGCGGACGCGCTGGGACACCGCGCCCGGCTGGCAGCGCTGGGCGGTCTACGTCCTGGTGGTCATCGGCGCGCTGTTCCTGCCGTACGAGGGGCTGGCGCCGATCATGTCGCCGGAGTCGGCGTGGGGCACGATCCTGTTCTATCCGATCGGGATCTACGTGCTGCTCGCGCTCGGGCTGAACGTGGTGATCGGGTACGCGGGCATGCTCGACCTGGGGTATGTGGCGTTCTGGGCCATCGGCGCGTACACGATGGCGACGCTGGCGGTGAAGCACGGGATCGGGTTCTGGCCGCTGCTGCCGTGCGGGATCGCCCTGGCGGCGGTGTCGGGGGTGATCCTCGGTGCGCCGACGCTGCGGTTGCGCGGCGACTACCTGGCCATCGTGACGCTGGGCTTCGGGGAGATCGTCCGGAAGGTCGCGGAGAACACGAACTGGCTGGGCGGCACGCGCGGCGTCAACAACATCCCGCACCCGCCGAGCCACGAGGGCGTGTGGTTCCTCGGTGTGGACCTGTTCACCTACAAGATCAGGGACGCGCGGCCGTACTACTACCTGCTGGTCGCGCTGATCGTGCTGGTGGTGATCTTCTCCAAGCGGCTGGAGTCGTCCCGGATCGGGCGGTCGTGGACCGCGATCCGGGAGGACGAGGACGCCGCCGAGATCATGGGCGTGCCGACGTTCAAGTTCAAGCTGCTGTCGTTCGCGACCGGCGCGGCGATCGGCGGGGCGGCGGGCGTGGTGTTCGCGGCGAAGACCAGCTATGTCGCGCCGGCGAACTTCCCGTTCCTGCTGTCGGCGACGATCCTCGCGGCGGTGGTGCTGGGCGGGGCGGGGAACATTCCGGGCGTGATCGTGGGCGCCTTCCTGGTGGCGTGGCTGCCCGAGCGCTTCCGTGAGCTGGCCGACTACCGGGACCTCGCCTTCGGCGGGATCCTGGTGCTGATGATGATCTTCCGTCCGGAGGGGCTGATCCCGTCGAGGCAGCGCAAGGCCGAGATGGCCGAAGGCGGTGGCGGAATGGGCCATTTGGGCGCCGAGGTCGACCCGTCGGGCTCGAAGGCCGAGGTGGGGAGCTGATGAGCGAGGTTTCCGGCGGCGCCGGCGGGAAGGCCGGCCGGGCGCTGCTCGAGCTGTCCCGGCTGACGATGCGCTTCGGCGGCGTCGTCGCGCTGAACGCGGTCGACCTGACCGTCCGAGAGGGCGAGATCTTCGCGCTGATCGGGCCGAACGGCGCCGGCAAGACGACGGTGTTCAACACGGTGACGGGGGTGTACCGGCCGACGTCCGGCACGGTGACCTTCGACGGCGGGCGGCTGAACGGGCTGAAGCGCTACCAGGTCACCAAGCGGGGCGTCGCGCGGACGTTCCAGAACATCCGGCTGTTCCCGAACATGACCGCCGAGCAGAACGTGCAGGTGGGCGCGGACGCGCACCACAGCGCGGGGCTGATCAGCGTGACGTTCGGGCTGCCCCGGCACCGGCGCGCCGAGCGGGAGGGCAAGGCGCTCGCGCGTGAGCTGCTGGAGTTCGTCGGGGTGTCGCACCGCACGCACGACATGGCGAAGAACCTGCCGTACGGCGACCAGCGGCGGCTGGAGATCGCCCGGGCGCTGGCGACCGATCCGAAGCTGCTGCTGCTGGACGAGCCGGCCGCGGGGATGAACCCGGCGGAGAAGGCCGCGCTGATGGAGCTGATCCGCAAGATCCGCGACGGTGGCCGGACGGTGCTGCTGATCGAGCACGACATGAGCCTGGTGATGGGCATCAGCGACCGGGTCGCGGTGCTGGACTTCGGGCAGAAGATCGCCGACGGGCTGCCCGCCGAGGTGCAGAACGACCCGAAGGTCATCGAGGCGTATCTGGGGGCTCCGGCCGATGCTTCTTGAACTGAAGGACGTGCACGTCCACTACGGCAAGATCGAGGCGCTGAAGGGCGTGTCGCTCGGGGTGGACGAGGGTGAGATCGTCTCGCTCATCGGCGGCAACGGCGCGGGGAAGACCACCACGCTGAAGACGATCTCGGGGCTGCGGTCCTGCTCGTCGGGGGCGGTGTTCTTCGACGGCGCCGACATCGGGTCGATGCCGGGGCACAAGCGGGTGCTGGCGGGCATCGGGCAGGCGCCGGAGGGCCGCGGGATCTTCCCGGGCATGACGGTGCACGAGAATCTGCTCATGGGCGCCTACGCCCGCAAGGACGACCACTCCAAGGAGCTGGCGGAGGCCTACGAGCTGTTCCCGCGGCTGGCGGAGCGGCGTTCGCAGGCGGCGGGGACGATGTCGGGCGGCGAGCAGCAGATGCTCGCGATCGGCCGGGCGCTGCTGTCCAAGCCGAAGGTGCTGCTGCTCGACGAGCCGTCGATGGGGCTGGCGCCGATGCTGGTGCAGCAGATCTTCTCGATCATCGAGGAGATCAACCGTCGCGGCACGACGATCCTGCTGGTGGAGCAGAACGCGCAGCAGGCGCTGCGGCTGGCGCACCGGGCGTATGTGCTGGAGACGGGCCGGATCGTGCGGTCCGCGCCGGCCTCGGAGCTGCTGGACGACCCGCAGGTGCGGGCCGCGTACCTGGGCGGCGATGTCGGCGGGGCGGACGCCGGTCCGCCGGAGGGCGAGGCCCCGGCGGACGCGTCCGAGCCCGATGGCGTGGACGTCACCAAGGACCGGGACTGACCGGGCCCGGGGCGGGGCGGCCGCTCAGCGCAGCGGCAACTCCGCCCCGGGGTCGCCGGGCCGCGCGACGCCGAGGTCGTCGGTCGGCGCGGAGTACAGGCGCAGCGCCCTGATCCGGGCGTCCTTGGGGATGTCGTACCAGAGGTCGAGTTCCAGGCGGTCGCGGGAGCCGAGCTCGACGTCGGTCGGCTGCCGCTTGACGCGCATCGCGTTCACGTCCGGCGGGTAGGCGCCGCGGGAGGTGATCAGCAGCTGCCGGTCCAGGTCGATCTTGTGGAAGGTGGCATACCGGTTCTCGGCCAGGATCCGGACGCGGGCGAAGTGGCCGAGCCGCGACGGCAGGTCCGCATGGCTGCCCGTGATCGTGGTGAGGGCGGGGCTGAGGCCGAGCGCGGCGAACATGACGTTGCCGTCCTGCACCTCGCGGTAGGGGAGCGGGGTCTCGCCATCGCGGACGGCCCGTTCGGGCAGCCGGTAGTGGCGGCGCCCGTCCTCGCCGGAGCATGCCGCGAGCCCGAGCCCGAGCCCGAGCGCGGTGGCGAGGGGGAGCGCGGCGGCCGCGAGGCGGGTGCGCGTGGCACGGTGGCGCATGTCCGGAACGTACGTCCGATGGCGGCCGGGATGAACGGGCCGGGGCGTTTCGCAACGCAACCGCAACCGGTGATGGACCTATACCGGTGTCGGCGGAGGGTGCGGCCGTCCCCGGACGTACGTTGACCCGGGATCACCTTTGGGGCCGCACGAACCTTCCCCGGGCGCGTACGTTGTCTACTCGGTGATCCCGGGCCGTTCCGATCCACGCTACAGACCCCGGGGCGCGCATCGCAAAGAAAGCGCGGATCAGGATCCGGGCCGGTCTCCCGCGGGTGCCGTGCCGCCCTGCGGCCCGCCCGCGGGGGCGTCCCTCAGCATGCAGGTGAGGCGCGCGGTGCAGACCCGCCGGTCCTGCTCGTCGGTGATGACGATGTCGTAGGTGGCGAGGGTCCGGCCGCCGTGCGTGCGGGTGGCCACGCCCGTCACGTGCCCGTCGGTCGCGGACCGGTGGTGGGTGGCGTTGAGCTCGATCCCGACGGCGATACGGCCGGGACCGGCGTGCAGGGCGGACCCGACGGAGCCGAGCGACTCGGCGAGGACGCAGGAGGCGCCGCCGTGCAGGAGCCCGTAGGGCTGGGTGTTGCCCTTGACGGGCATGCGGCCCACCACGCGCTCGGCGGACGCCTCCAGGTATTCCACGCCCATGGTCTTGGCCAGGTCGCCGTGGGCGTCGAGCTCGTCCCCGGCGAGGATCTTCGCGCCGAGGTCCTCCGGGCTCACGCCGTCGGTGTCAGTCACTTACGCCTCCACAAAACTGTCGTACGCGCAGACTAGAGTCCTGGTGTGGTGACTACGGCAACGACCCCTGACAAGCGTGACCGGCTTCTCCTGCTCGACGGGCATTCACTGGCCTACCGGGCGTTCTTCGCGTTGCCCGTGGAGAACTTCTCCACCACCGACGGGCAGCCGACCAACGCCGTGTACGGCTTCACCTCGATGCTCATCAACGTCCTGCGCGACGAGCAGCCGACCCACATCGCGGTGGCGTTCGACCGCTCCGAGCCGACGTTCCGGCACGAGCAGTACGTGGAGTACAAGGCGGGCCGGCAGAAGACGCCGGACGAGTTCCGCAGCCAGGTCAGCCTGATCTTCGAGGTGCTGGACGCGCTGCGCATCCCGCGCCTGTCGGTCGCCGGGTTCGAGGCCGACGACATCATCGCCACGCTGTCCGTCCAGGCCACGCAGGCGGGCCTGCAGACCCTGGTCGTCACCGGCGACCGCGACGCGTTCCAGCTCGTCAACGACGACGTCACGATCCTCTACCCGGTCCGCGGCGTCTCCGAGCTGTCCCGGATGGACCCGGCGGCCGTCGAGGCCAAGTACGGCGTTCCGCCCGAGCGGTACCGGGAGCTGGCCGCGCTGGTCGGGGAGAGCAGCGACAACCTGCCCGGCGTCCCCGGCGTCGGCCCGAAGACCGCCGCCAAGTGGCTCACCAAGTACGGCGACCTCGACACCCTCGTCGCCCGGGTGGACGAGATCAAGGGCAAGGCCGGCGAAAGCCTGCGCGAGCACCTGGCCGGGGTGCTGCGCAACCAGCAGATCAACAAGCTCGACACCGAGGTCGGGCTGGAGCTGACTCCGCCGCAGCTGACCATGGGCCAGTGGGACCGCGAGGAGATCCACACCCTGTTCGACTCGCTGCAGTTCCGGGTGCTGCGCGAACGGCTGTACTCCTCGATCTCCGCGGCCGAGCCGGAGGCCGACGAGGGCTTCGAGGTCGAGCTGGACCGGCTGGAGCCCGGCGCGCTCGGCGCCTGGCTGGACGTCAACGCCGGCGACCGCATCGGTATCGCCGTCACCGGCGCCTGGGGCCGCGGCACGGGCGAGATCACCGCGCTGGCGCTCGCGTCCAAGAAGGGCCCGGCCGTCCACCTGGATCCGGCCGAGCTCATCGAGGACGACGAGCGCGCCCTGGCCGCCTACCTCGCCGACACGGCACGCCCGAAGGCGATCCACGAGGCCAAGGGGCCGATGCTGGCGTTCGCCGCGCGCGGCATCCGGCTTGAGGGCGTCACCAGCGACACCGCGCTCGCCGCGTATCTCGCGCTCCCGGGCCAGCGGACGTTCGACCTGGCCGACCTCGTCCTGCGCTACCTCCACCGTGAGCTGCGCAGCGAAACCGAGGACTCCGGGCAGCTGACCCTGGACGGTTCCGGTGAGGAAGAAGCCGCCGAGGCCCTCGCGGTCCGCGCGCGCGCCGTCACCGAGCTCGCGGACGTCCTCGACAAGGACCTCGACAAGCGCGGCGCCACCCGCCTGCTGCACGAGGTGGAGCTGCCGCTCGTCGGCGTCCTGGCCGACATGGAGCGCGCGGGCATCGCCGTGGACGCCGACCACCTCGCCGGGCTGTCCGCGTCCCTCGGCGGGCAGGTCAAGGAACAGGAGCAGCAGGCCCACTCGGCGGTCGGGCACGAGTTCAACCTGGGCTCGCCCAAGCAGGTCCAGCAGGTCCTGTTCGACGAACTGAACCTCCCCAAGACCAAGCGCACCAAGACGGGCTACACGACCGACTCAGAGGCCTTGACGACCCTCCTGGAGAAGGACGGCCACCCCGTTCTGGAGCACATCCTGCGGTGGCGGGAGGTCGCCAAGCTCAAGAGCATCGTCGACTCGCTCATCCCGATGGCCGACGACGCCGGGCGCATCCACACCACGTTCAACCAGATGATCGCCGCCACCGGGCGGCTGTCGTCCACCGACCCGAACCTGCAGAACATTCCGATCCGCACCGCCGAAGGCCGCCAGATCCGCGAGGCGTTCGTCGTCGGCGACCCCTACGAGTCCCTCCTCACCGCCGACTACTCGCAGATCGAGCTGCGCATCATGGCGCACCTGTCGGAGGACGACGCGCTCCTGGAGGCGTTCGGCTCCGGTGCCGACTTCCACACCATCACCGCGTCCCGCGTGTTCCAGCTGCCCCCCGAGCAGATCGACTCCGAGCTGCGCGCCCGCATCAAGGCCATGAACTACGGCCTCGCCTACGGCCTCTCGGCGTACGGCCTGTCCCAGCAGCTGCGGATCTCCCCGGACGAGGCGCGCGGCCTCATGGAGGAGTACTTCGAGCAGTTCGGCGGCGTCCGCGACTACCTGCGCGACATCGTCGCCAAGGCCCGGCAGGACGGCTACACCCAGACGATCCTGGGCCGCCGCCGCTACCTGCCCGACCTCAACTCCGACAACCGGCAGCGCCGCGAGATGGCCGAGCGGATGGCCCTCAACGCCCCCATCCAGGGCTCGGCCGCCGACATCATCAAGGTCGCCAGCCTGAACGTCGACCGCGCCCTCCGGGCCGCCGGCCTCACGTCCCGGATGCTCCTCCAGGTCCACGACGAACTCGTCTTCGAGGTCGCCCCCGGCGAACTCGACGACCTCAAGACCCTGGTCAGCTCCGAGATGGCCGCCGCCTACGAGCTCCGCGCCCCCCTGAGCGTCTCCATGGGCACCGGCCGCACCTGGCAAGACGCGGCGCATTAGGCCCGAGCGCCCTGGAAGAACGCGCGAAGCCCCGCCCCGGCGTCCCGCCGGGGCGGGGCTTCTTCGTGGCGGGGTGGGTTTTACCGGGGGTTTTCGGTCTTGGCCGGATGTGGGGCGGGGTGGGAGTGCGGCGTGGGGATCATGGGGGTACGACAGGAGGTGTCGTTAGATGTCCGGGGGGTCGTACGCTGTCCCCCTGGTCCTGTTCGGGTCGACCGGCGGGGGTACCGTGCCTCTCCTTCACAAGATCGCTGGAGTTGTGATCGTCTGCGCCGTGATCCTGGGGCTGACGCTCCCGGGGGAACGGAAGGGGCGCGACAAGGGCCACATGGCCGGACGGGCCGGAGCCGCGTCCAAGGCGACGCCCGCGGCGGAGGCGGCCAAGGCGACCGGGGCGCCCGCGCCGGGCGGCTCCGCGTCGCCGGGGCCCCGGGGGAGCGCGTCGCCGTCGGCGTCGGCGACCGCGCCCATCGCCGCCGCGGCGCCGGCCGCGGCGGCGGCCAAGGCGAACGAGCTCGGGCAGGTCCCGGTGCTCATGTACCACCGGATCATGAAGAAGCCGGAGCTGTCGCTGGACCGGTCGTCCAAGGAGCTGTACGACGAGCTGACCGGGCTCGCCAAGGACGGCTACTACCCGATCACGGCGGCGGAGTTCACCGGCGGGCGGCTCGACGTGCCGGCCGGCAGGCACCCCGTGGTGCTGACGTTCGACGACAGCACGCCCGGGCACTTCGGGCTGGACGCGCAGGGGAACCCGAAGCCCGACACGGCCGTCGCGATCATCGAGCAGGTCGCCCGGGAGAACCCCGGGTTCCGGCCGGTGGCGACGTTCTACCTGAACAAGGAGCTGTTCGGGATGGACGAGGTGCAGGCAGCCGCCGGGCTGAAGTGGCTCCTGCAGCACGGGTTCGAGCTCGGCAACCACACCGTGACGCACCCCAGCCTTTCCGGTATGTCCGAAAAAGGGGTGCGCAAGGAGATCGGTGACATGGAGGACCGCATCGTCCGGCTCACCGGGGCGCACACGACCACGTTCGCGTACCCGTTCGGAGCGGTCCCGAAGAAGAAGGCGTGGGCCGAGAAGCAGGACGGCCGGTACGCCTTCCGGGGCCTGTTCCTCGCCGGCTGGCGGCCGTCCCTGTCCCCGTTCGACGCCGACTTCGACCGGTGGGACATCGACCGGGTACGCTCCGAGGGCAAGATCAAAGAGAACGACTGCACGAAGTACTGCTCCACCGCGTGGCTCGAATTCCTGGACAAGAACCCCGATGAGCGGTACACCTCTGACGGGGACCCGAACACCGTGACGTTTCCCAAGACGGCCGAGGACCGGATCGCCAAGCAGTACAGGCCCTGGGCCCGGACATACTGATCGCGGCAGCCGCGGGCGGATTGACCACGCGAGATCGGTCCCATATCCTGATCGCTGCGCTGTGGGCCTGCGCGCGCTTCGGACGGAGCAGGCTCGCGCTCGGTCAGGTCGGCGACAACGGTTCGGTTCACTGACGCGGCGGCGACCGCGTCCCATTCCGGTCTTCGGCAGGGCGGATAACGGCCCTCCGCGCACAACCCATACGACTTCCATGTCCGTACCGGAGCCAGCCGACACATGACGAGCAGCACCGAGGCCACCTCGACCACCCCGCAGGTAGCGGTCAACGACATCGGGTCCGAGGAAGCCTTCCTCGCAGCGATCGACGAGACCATCAAGTACTTCAACGACGGCGACATTGTCGAAGGCACTGTCGTCAAGGTCGATCGTGACGAGGTCCTCCTCGACATCGGCTACAAGACCGAGGGCGTCATCCCCTCGCGTGAGCTGTCCATCAAGCACGACGTCGACCCCAACGAGGTCGTCTCCACCGGAGACCACGTCGAGGCCCTCGTCCTCCAGAAGGAGGACAAGGAGGGCCGGCTGATCCTGTCCAAGAAGCGCGCCCAGTACGAGCGCGCCTGGGGCACGATCGAGAAGATCAAGGACGAGGACGGCATCGTCACCGGCACGGTCATCGAGGTCGTCAAGGGCGGTCTCATCCTCGACATCGGCCTGCGCGGCTTCCTGCCCGCGTCGCTGGTCGAGATGCGCCGGGTCCGCGACCTGCAGCCGTACGTCGGCCGCGAGCTCGAGGCCAAGATCATCGAGCTGGACAAGAACCGCAACAACGTGGTGCTGTCCCGCCGCGCCTGGCTGGAGCAGACGCAGAGCGAGGTCCGCCAGACCTTCCTCAACACCCTGCAGAAGGGCCAGGTCCGCAAGGGCGTCGTGTCGAGCATCGTCAACTTCGGCGCGTTCGTCGACCTCGGCGGCGTCGACGGCCTGGTGCACGTCTCCGAGCTGTCCTGGAAGCACATCGACCACCCGTCCGAGGTCGTCGAGGTCGGCCAGGAGGTCACGGTCGAGGTCCTGGACGTCGACATGGAGCGCGAGCGCGTCTCCCTGTCGCTCAAGGCGACCCAGGAAGACCCGTGGCAGCAGTTCGCCCGCACCCACCAGATCGGGCAGGTCGTCCCGGGCCGGGTCACCAAGCTGGTGCCGTTCGGCGCGTTCGTCCGCGTCGAGGAGGGCATCGAGGGCCTGGTCCACATCTCCGAGTTGGCCGAGCGGCACGTGGAGATCCCCGAGCAGGTCGTCCAGGTCGGCGACGAGATCTTCGTGAAGATCATCGACATCGACCTCGACCGGCGCCGGATCAGCCTGTCGCTCAAGCAGGCCAACGAGGGCGCCGCCGGGATCGAGGAAGAGGACTTCGACCCGACCCTGTACGGCATGCCGGCCGAGTACGACGACCAGGGCAACTACAAGTACCCCGAGGGCTTCGACGCCGACACCGGCGAGTGGCTTGAGGGCTTCGACGAGCAGCGCGAGACCTGGGAGCGGCAGTACGCCGAGGCCCGCGGCCGCTTCGACGCCCACCGCAAGCAGATCGAGGAGGCCCGCAAGGCCGAGGCCGAGGCGGGCGCCGAGCCCGCCGCGACCGGCGGCGGCGAGACCTCCTACTCCGGCGGCGGCGAGAGCGAGTCCGGCGGTGGCGCCCTCGCCACCGACGAGGCGCTCGCCGCGCTGCGGGAGAAGCTCTCCGGCGGCCAGTGACGGTCCGCTGACGCGCGCAGGCCGCGCGGCCCGCTCCGGCGGTTCCGCGCGGTCGGCCGGTGACATCCTGAACACGGCCGGAGAACGATCTTCTGGATCGGCCTCCGGCCGTGCTTCGGTTGCGTCACCATGACTGCGGAGGCATGACTCCGGCGAAGCGCGCGTCGGCCCGCGTCACCCCCCGAATGCGCACGCCCGTCCCGTAGGTCCGCTCGTCCCCCGGGAGCAGTCGTTCAATTGGCCAGCACAGACGTAGGCACCAGGACCGGCGGCCCCGCCCCCGCCGGCACCCCGATCGTCCCGCAGGGCCCGGCCAGGCTGGCCCTGATCGCCGTGACCGTCGCGGTGCTCGCGCAGACGCTGCGGTTCTCCCTTCCGCAACTCGACCACTTCGCCGACGAGGCCGGGACCGCGGCCGCCGCCGCCGGCGTGCTGGTCGTCTACCTCGCCGGGGTCACCGCCCCGCTGATCCGCCGCCTCGGCGGCCCCCGCGCGCTGCTGCTGACCGGCGTCGGCGGGCTGTTCGCCGTCCGGCTCCTCGCGCAGGCCATCGACCCGCGCACCTGGCTGGCGTTCGCCGGCACCGCCATCGGCATGATCGCCGTCGCGGCGCTGTACGAGGGCGCCCGCGGCCTGTCCGGGGTCGGCTTCGCCACCGCCACCGTCGCGGGCCTGGCCATCGACGGCGCCGTCCGGATGTGCTTCGCCACCTGGGACCCGGTGTGGCGCGACGGCATCGGCCCCTGGCTGGCCTGCCTGGCGTTCGTCGGCGTCGGCGCGTTCGCGCTCTACCGCGAGCTCGCGTCCGGGCCCGTCACCGCGCCCGGCGTCTCCTGGCGGGACGCGCTCGGCGCCGCGGCCTTCGGGCCGTTCCTCGCGCTGCAGATCCTCGTCCTCGCCAGCCCCGCCTTCGTGGCGTCGTCCGGGTGGCAGTCGCTGACCGGGGCGCACATCGCGATCGTCATCGGGCAGGGGCTCGCGCTGGCGTTCCTCGCCTCCGGGCTCGCCGTCCGGGCCGTGCCGGGCGGCGTGTGCGTGCTCGGCGGCACCGTCCTCGGGGTCGGCGCCGGCGCCGTCGCCGGGACCTACGCGATCTCCGGCATCGAGGTCGTCCCCGTCGTGATCGTCGGGCATGTGCTGTCGGCGTGGCTGCTGGCGGTGGCGTGCCGGGCGCCGCTGCGCCGCGCCGGGACCGGCGGGCCGGTCTGGCGGGTGGACGCCGGCGCCGCGGCCGGCGGCCTGCTCATCGCGGTGATCCTCGTCCCGTACCAGGTCAGCGCCGTGTCGCCGCTGCCGGTGCCGAACAACGTGCTGCCCGGCCTCGCCGGGATCCTGCTCGGCGCGCTCGCCGCCATCGCGGCGGCCCGCGGCGGGCCGCTGCCCGCCCGCGCCCCGCTGCGCGCCGTCACCGCCGGCGCCGCGGCGCTGGTGCTGCTGGCCGGCACCCTCGTGTTCACCGTCGCCGCGCCGGACGGCAAGGCCCCGGCGGCGCCCGTCCCCGGCCAGGTCCGGGTGCTCAGCTACAACATCCACGACGCGGTGAACCAGTCGGGGCGGCTCGACCCGGAGGGCGTCGCCCGCGTCATCGAGGGGCAGAAGGCCCAGGTCGTCCTGCTGCAGGAGGCCGGCCGCGGGTCGCTGCTGTCGGGCACCACCGACGTCGGGGTGTGGCTGTCGCGACGCCTCGGCATGCGGCTGATCTGGGGGCCCGCCGCCGACGGCCAGTTCGGCAACGCGATCCTCACGTCGCTGCCGGTGCGCAGCTCCGGGACGGGCCGGATGCGCAGGGGCGACTGGTCGCAGATCCGCGGCTACGTGTGGGCGCGGCTCGGCGTCGGCGGCACCACGATGGACGTGTGGTCGACGCATCTGGAGGGCGGCGACGACCAGGCCGGCGAGCGGTCCCGCGAGATCGCGACGCTGCTGCGGGCCTGGGGCGGGGCGCCCCGCACCCTCATCGGCGGCGACTTCAACGCGGGCGCCGGCAGCGCCGAGCTCGACGCCATGACCGACGGCACCGACCTGCGCAACGCCGCCATCGGCGGCGAGCCGTATCCGACCCGGTCCGACGGTGCGAGCACCGACTGGGTCTTCGGGTCGGACGGCGTCATGGTCACCGACTACGCCGTGCCGGTGTCGGACGCCTCCGATCACTATCCGGTCGCGGTGACCGTCCGGATCGGGCGGTGAGCCGGCCGGGCGCCGCTAGGGTCATGACATGAGCGAAGCGACGGTCGTGATCGAGCGCGCCGGCCCCGGCGACGCGGGCGAGGTGATGACCGTCCAGCGGGCCGCCTACGTGGCGGAGGCGCAGCTGTACGGCGACCCGTTCATCCCGCCGCTGGTGGAGTCGGCCGAGCAGCTGCGGAAGGTGCTGTCCGGCGACGCCGTGGTGCTGAAGGCGGTGCTGGACGGCCGGGTCGTCGGCGCCGTCCGCGCCCAGTTCAGCGACCACACGTGCCTGGTCGGGCGGCTCGTCGTCGTCCCCGACATGCAGGGCCGCGGCATAGGGCGGAGCCTGCTGGCGGCGCTGGAGGACGAGGTCGCCGGGCGCGCCGACGCGTGCGTCCTGTTCACCGGCCATCTCAGCGAGGCGAACCTGCGCCTGTACCGCCGCCTCGGCTACAGCGAGACGCACCGGGAACGCGTGGCGGCGCACCTCACGCTCGTGCACATGCGCAAACCCCTCGTCCCCGCCGAAACCGCCTGACGGGCGCGCCGCTAGGGTGAGCCGCGTGCTGAAAGTGGGACTCACCGGCGGTATCGGGTCGGGCAAGAGCGAGGTGTCGGCGCGGCTCGCCGGACGCGGCGCGCTGCTCATCGACGCCGACAGGATCGCCCGCGAGGTCGTGGAGCCGGGCACCCCGGGCCTCGCCGCCGTCGTGGCGGAGTTCGGCGAGGACGTGCTGCTGCCGTCCGGCGCCCTCGACCGCGAGAAGGTCGGCCGCATCGTGTTCGGCGACCGCGACCGCCTCGCCGCGCTGAACGCGATCGTCCACCCGCTGGTGGGGGAGCGGATGCAGGAACTGATGGACGCGGCCCCCGCCGATGCCGTCGTCGTCTACGACGTGCCCCTCCTCGCGGAGAACGGCCTCGCCGGCATGTACGACGAGGTCGTCGTCGTGGACGCGCCGGAGGAGGCACAGCTCGACCGCCTGGTGGCCCGCCGCGGCATGACGGAGGAGGACGCCCGCGCGCGCATGGCCAACCAGGCGTCCAGGGAGGAGCGCCGCGCGGTCGCCACGCACATCATCGACAACTCCGGCACCCTCGACGACCTGAAAGCCCAGGTCGACTCGCTCTGGGACTCCCTGACTCACCGCGCCGCGTCCTAGAACGGGGCGTCGAGGGGGAGGCGGTGGACCTCCGGCAGGTAGGCGTCGAGTTCGCCGGGTTCGAAGCGGCACATGCCGACGGCGTACCAGAACTCGGCGGTGGCGTTGCCCTCCCACTTGTAGCGGCCGTCGGGGGCCAGGGCGGCCCAGCCTTCGGCCAGGCCGAGAAGGGTCGCGTGGCGCGCGGGCGCCTCCCGGTCGGTGACGTCCCAGAGGATGATGGCTCCGTCGTCGCCCGCGGTGGCGAGGAGGGAGCCGTCGGGGCTGAACGCGGCCGACCAGACGCGGCGGGTGTGGCCCGGGAGGGTGTGCAGGAGGCGCCCGTCGGCCGGGTTCCAGAGCCGCACGACCATGTCGTCGCCCGCGCTGGCGAGCATGGCTCCGGACGGGTGGAACGCGGTCGTCCACAGGCGTCCGGTGTGGCCGGTCAGCGTGTGCAGTGCTTCACCGGTGGACGGGTCCCAGAGCCGGACGGTGCCGTCGTTGCTCGCGCTGGCGAGGGTGTCGCCGGACGGTGAGAACGCCACCCGGTAGACGCGGTCGGTGTGGCCGCGCAGCGCGGCGGTGAGTTCGCCCGTGCGGGGGTGCCAGAGCCGGACGACGCCGTCGTCGCAGCCGGTGGCGACGAGGGCGCCGCCGGGCTGGAAGTCGATGGAGCGGACGCGGCCTTGGTGGTCGGCCAGGTTGACGGTCTCGCGGCCGGTCGTCCAGAACCACAGCCGGACGGAGTCGTCGTCGTTGGCGGTGGCGAGGACGTCCCCGGCGGGAGCGAACGCCTGTGCCCAGACGTGGTCGGTCTCGACGTTCAGCTCGCGTTCGAACGTGCCGGTCCCTGCCTGCCACAGGTGGACGCCGCCGTCGTTGGTGGCGGTGGCGAGCTGGGAGTCGCGGGTGTTGAACGAGGCGGAGGTCAGGTTGTCGGCGACGCCGCGCAGCTCCCGGATCATCCGGCCGGAGCGCGGGTCCCAGAGCCGGACGAGGCCGTCGTTGCCGCTGCTCGCGAGCAGGCCGCCGTCCGGGCTGAACGCGACGCCGGTGACGCGGCGGCCGTGGCCGCGCAGCACGACGCGGCACTGCCCGGTCTCGGCGTCCCACAGCCGGGCAGTGCCGTCGTTGCTGCTGGTGGCGAGCTGGGCGCCGTCCGGGCGGAACGCGAACGGCCACACGGCGCCCCGATGCCCGGCCAGTTCGAGGCGCTGCCGGCCGGTCTCGGGGTCCCACAGGCGGACGGACCCGGCGCTGTCGGCGGTGGCGAGGCGGCCGCCGTCCGGGCTGAACGTCGCCTGGTAGATGCCGCCGCCGTGGCCCGAGAGGACGTTGCGCCGCCGGCCGTCCTCCCAGATGCGGACGGATCCGTCGGTGTCGCCGGTGACGAGGAGGTTCCCGCCGGGGTGGAACGCGATGGCGTAGACGCGTCCGGTGTGGCCGAGGAGTTCCTGGCTGATCTCGCCTGTGCGGATGTCCCACAGGCGGACGACGCCGGCCTCGTCCCCGGCGGCGAGCAGGGAGCCGTCCGGGTGGAACACGGCGCGGAACACGGCGCCGCGGTGGCCGGTCAGCTCGCGGCGGAGCGTGCCGGTGGTGAGGTCCCAGACGCGCAGCGTGCCCCCGGAGTCGCCGGTGACCATGAGTGAGCCGGCGGGGTCGAACACGGCGGTGTAGACGGGAGCGGTGTGTCCTGACAGCTCGTGCAGGAGGGCGCCGGCCGCGGCGTCCCACACGCGGACGGTCCCGTCCGCGGCGCCGGCCGCGACGAGGTCGGTGCCCGACGGGGAACGTCCTCCGACCACGACGGGCCAGACGCCTTCAGGGTGGACGGTGAAGGTGTGCGTGGTGTGGCCGGTGGCGAGGTCCCAGAGGCGGACGGTGCCGTCGGCGGATCCGCTCGCCAGCAGGTTTCCCGCGGTGTCGAAGGCGACCGCGTAGGCGCGGTCGGTGTGGCCCTGGAGGTTGCGCAGGGGTATGCCGGTGACGGCGTCGCAGATGAGGACACCGCCGTCCTCACCGCCCACGGCCAGGACGGAGCCTCCCGGGCTGTACGCGAGCGGCTGCGGGAGGCGGCTGGTCTGGAAGTGGAACCCGTACGGGACACCTACGCCGGCCGGTGCGACCTGGATGTCGATGGGACGGCCGGGTGCGATGGCGGCCTCGCGCAGTTCGGGGGCGGCGGCGATCCGGTCGGGCAGGTCGGCGTCGACGAGGGCGGCGCGCGTCCAGCGGCTGCCGTCCACGGAGACGTCGCGCAGGTCGGCGCGGGCGAGGCGGGCCCGGGACAGGTCGGCGCCGCGGAGGTCGGCGCCGGTCAGCCTGGCCTCGTCCAGGCGTGCCCCGGCCAGCGACGCGTCCCGCAGGACGGCACGCGAGAGGTTCGCGCCGACGAGCTGGGCGTCGGTGAGGTCGGCACCCGTCAGGTCGACCTCCTGCAAGTCGCGGTAGGACAGGTCCTCGCCTTGCAGGCGGGCGCCGCGCAGGTCGGTGTGCGCGGGGGTGCGCAGCCGTGTCGTGATGCGGATCGCGTTGGCGCGGGCAATGTCGGCGGCTTCGGGATCGGCGAGCACGCCGGCGGTCCACTCCTGGCAGGCGCGGGTGTCGGCGAGGTCGCACAGGAAGTCGACGGTGAGCTGGGTCAGCGCGCGGCGGCCCAGGGCGGCCGGTGCCGCGCCCCTGGCGAACTCGTCCGCGATGTGCCGCGCGACCAGCCACTCCATCACCGATGTGTGAATGAAGCCGAACAGCCCCTCGGGCGTGCGGACGAGCAGGCTCCCGGCGCCGACGGCGTGCGTCACCTGGTGCGGTGACATCCGTCCGTCGGCGAGCCCGGTGAGGGTGTCGGCGACGTCGGACAGCTCAGCGAGACGCAGGAACTGCTCCTCGCCCTCCCACAGCCGCAGCGCGAGGGTGCCCACGGCCTGCCACATGTCCTCGGCCTTCAGCCCGGACGGCCCGCCCGCCCCGCCGACCCGGTCGGCCTCGTACGCGAGCCACGACGACAGGATCTCGTGGTAGAGGTCGGCGGGGCTGACGGCCCGGCGGGCCTGCGCGACCGAGCGCAGCCGGTGGTCGGGCAGGTCGGCGATGAAGGACAGCATGCGCGGGTTGGACGTCAGCGCCAGCAGCTCCTCGATCCCCGCGAGCAGGCTCAGCCGGGCTTCCGCCGCCCCCTCGTCCCCGTACCGGTTCACCAGGTACGAACGGACCTGCGGTGGCGCGAACTCCTCCAGGCCGAGGACGCGCCGGTGGGGCAGCACGCCGACCTTCTCACCGAGGGCCGTCAGCACCTGCGCCTGGGACTTGAAGTGCTGCGTGCGGCTCGCCACCACGATCTTCGCCTTGTCCTGGGCGGCCTGCAGCAGCGTGTCGAGGTGGTCGGCGGCCTGGTCGTAGGTCATCCGCGTCACCAGCTCGTCGAACCCGTCGAAGAGCAGGACGATGCGCCCTTGGCGGAGCATGTAGTGGAACGCCTTGAGGTCGATCAGCTCCTCGCCGTGGTTGGCCAGATGCGCGGCGACTAGGCCGTCCACCGAGTGCGCCTTGTCGAGGGCCCGCAGCTCGATGAGGATCGGGATCACGTGCGGCAGCTCCTGCGGGATGCGGCGGGCGAGCTCGCGCAGGGCGAACGTCTTGCCGCGGCCGAAGTCGCCCAGCAGGAGGAGGAAGCGCCCGTGGTCCGCGGCGAGGAGCCGCAGCATCTCGCCGACGACGTCCTCGTGGACGTCCGTCGCCGAACCCGCCCCTTCGTCGCCGCCCGTCTCAGGCTCCGGGCGGAAGCGGTCGAGTTCCCGGTAGCGCTGTGGGACGTACAGGGAAGGCGGGTAAAGCCCTCCGGCGGAGAGGCGCCCCGTCTGGGCGGTCACGTACTCCGACAGGTCGACGAGCCCCTGGAACTCGGTGAGGCTGCGCACCCGCACGCCGCGCCGGAGCGCGTCGTCGCGCACGGACCGTGCCGGCGCGGGACCCAGGTACACCAGTTCCGAGCCATGGTCGGTTCCGTCGGCGTGCACGTGCCTGACGAACGCGTCCACGTCCGCCTCTGTCACCTGCCCCACATGGGCCCCGATGCGGTACTGGCGGACGAACCCGTCCTCCATGTGGGTGAGGAGCAGGTGCGGCGGGTCTGACCGGCCGTCCTCGCGTGCGGGCGGGACGATGCGCCGGATGGTCGCGCGTTCGAAACGCGTCTCGCACGCCTCCGTCAGCCGGTCGAGGAGTTGCGCGCTGGGGTCGGGGACGGGGTCGGCGGTGCCCTGCGCTCCGGGGCCCAGTTCCGGGACGGGCGGCTCCGGATGGGGCTCGGTGCGTGGCGGCGGGAACGTTCCGTCGATGCTCTGCCAGGACCGTTCGAGGCGTTCCGGTCCGCGCCTGGCGGCGTCCTCCGGAATCCACCGTTCCAGCCCGTCCCGGTTCACGACGACGATCTGGTGGCGGCCCGGGCCCAGTGCGGGGACCGACGGGACGCCGCTGCCGCCGAGCAGGGGGATGGCGCCGAAATCCGACTCCGTCCCCTGGAAGAACAGGTTGACGTGGGAGGCGAGGAGCGTCTCCACCGTCCCGGGGTCGCGCAGCGCGCCGGGCTCGCCGGCGATGGGGGTGTGCTGGACGGCGCCCAGGCGCAGCCAGCCCTCGTCCTCGAAATGCCGCAGCCGCTCGTTGAACCAGGCCGCCTGCGCCTGGCCGACGCGCCCGTACCGGTCCTCCTCACGGTGGGTCTGAGGCAGGGTCGAGTTGAGCCCGGCCACCACCACCTTGAGGTCCGGGACGGGGAACAGCGTCCACGGCTGGGCGCTGTCGAAGATGAGGGCGTCGATGCCCTGGTAGAACTCCTTGAACAGGCCCGCGTAGTGCCGCCACTTCGGCCAGTACGGCGGCTGCGGCTCGATGTCGTCGGCCTCGCAGCTGGAGAAGTACGCCTGGCATGCCGCGCGAGTGACGTCATGGGTCCCCGGGACGACCACGACGCGCTGCGCCTCCAGGCCCAGCAGCGCGCGCAGGCTCGTCAGGAACGACAGCGCCTCGGCGAACTCCTTGCGGCTGCCGGAGTGGGTGATGTCGCCGCTCACGACGAGCAGGTCGGGACGGGGCACGCCGGAGTCGGCCAGCCGCGTCACGTCGCTCCAGATCCGGTCCTGCAGCTCGGTGGCCGTCGTCGGCTCGCCGGGCTCGGCGAGCGTCCGGCCGAACCGGGGCCCGGAGACGTGCAGGACGCTCAGCCGGTCGCGCGGCCCGTGCCCGGCGTCGGCGGCGGGGAACGCCGGCGCGGCGACCGGAGCCCGCCGGACCGGACGCTCCCCGGCCGGCTCCGGCCGCCCGGAACCGTCCCGCGGGCCGTCAGTCTCCTCCAGACGGCCCGGAAGCGGCTCCCGGCCACCGGGAAGCGGTCCCGGGCGGCCGGGCCCGGCTCCGGGGAAACCAGGGCCGTTCAGCGGCCGGGCGTGGCCGGCGAGGGACTCCTGGATGCGCCGCATCAGCAGCCGGCGCGCCTCGTCCGGGTCGTCGATCCCCACCAGGTCCACGTAGGTGATCGTGGACAGCAGCCCGTCGATCGGGCAGTCCTCGATGCGCACCGTGACCAGCTTGCGCGCGGGGTCGTCGGGGTCGGCCCGCAGCGCCGCCATCCACTCCAGCCGCCCGTACCTGGAGCGCAGGTAGTTGCGCGACAGCACCGCCACCACGGCCTTGGCCTCCGACAGGCCCCGGTCCATGAAGTCGATGAAGTTGGTCCCGGGCACGAAGTCCCACGCCTGCATCATCGTTCGATGCCCCGCGGCCTCCAGCTGCCACGCGATCCAGGACGCCCACCGTTCGTCGGCCGGCGAGTAGCTGATGAAGAAGTCGGTCGGGCGCTCCTGGGGGTGGCCGGGGGTCGTCATTGCGCCAGTATCGCGCGACGGCGGCACCGGCGGAGGCGCGCCGGGCCGCCTATGGGATCATGACGCGCGTGCCGCCCCCTCCGACCGAGCCCCTCCGCCGCGCCGTCGGTTCACTGGGGGTTCTCGACTGGATCCGCATCGCCGTGCTCGTGCTCGGTGTCGTGTTCGTCGCCACCGGTCTGCTGCCCGCCGACACGGCCCGCTCCAGCATCGGGCGGATCGCGCCCCTGCTGCTCTTCCTGTTCAGCGTCATCATCCTGGCGGAGCTCACCAAGGAGGCCGGGGTCTTCGACGCGATCGCCCAGCGCATGGCGCGGGCGGGGCGCGGAAACTACGTCGCGCTGTTCCTGCTCTGCGTGGCGTTCGCGTCACTGACGACCATCTTCCTCAACCTCGACACGACCGCGGTACTGCTGACCCCGGTCATGCTGGCGCTGGCGGCGCGCGCGCGGATCGCCACCCTCCCGCTGGCCATGACGACGGTGTGGCTGGCCAACACGGCGAGCCTCCTGCTGCCCGTGTCGAATCTGACCAACCTGCTCGCCGCCGACCGGGTCGCGCTGGAGACGCGCGCGTTCGCCGCTCGCATGTGGGCGCCGCAGCTGGCCGTCCTGGCCGTCACGATGGCGCTGCTGTGGGTGTTCTACTGGCGGCGGTCGGCGCGCGGCGCGGACGCGTACGATCCGCCCGACCCGGTCCCCGTCCGGGACCGGGTGCTGTTCTCGGCCACCGCGGCCGCGTGCCTGCTGTTCATCGGGGCCATCCTCGCGGGCGTGCACACCGGGATCCAGCTCGGCCTCGCCGCGACCGCCGCCGCCGCCGTGGCCGTGGCGGCCTTCGCCGTGCGCGACCGGTCGGTCCTGCGTCCTGTGCTCATCCCGTGGCAGCTCATGGTGTTCGTCACCGGCCTCTTCCTCGTCGTCCCCACTCTGGAACGGTTCGGGCTGGACGACGTGATGCGCGGCCTGGTGGGCCATGACGACGGTGTGGCGGGGGCGTTCCGGGCCGCGTTCTCCGGGGCGGGGCTGTCGAACGTCCTCAACAACCTGCCCGCATACGTGGCGGGGGAGTCGGCCGTGCCCGCCTCGAACAAGGACCAGCTGCTCTCTCTGCTCGTCGGGACGAACGCGGGGCCGGTCATCACCCCCTGGGGATCGCTGGCCACGCTGCTGTGGTTCGAGTGGTGCCGGCGTTGGGACGTCCGTGTGCCGATGCGGAGATTCGTGCTGTCCGGGACGGCACTGGCCGTGGCGGGCTGTGCGGCCGCCGTGGGAACCCTCCTGCTCACCCGGTAGGGCGTTCACCAGGCGACGCGGGTGCGTCCGCCCTCCTGATCGATCTTCGTGGTGGTCTCCAGGAGACGGTCGAGCAGTTCGGGACGCGCCGCGACGAACCCCAGCTCGGACGCGGGGCGGTCGATGCCCAGCTCGTACGGCTCCCCGTCCAGGCGGCGCAGTTCCGCGCCCGCCTCGGCGGCCAGCAGCGCCCCGGCGGGCAGGTCCACGATCTCGGGGAGGTAGCCGACCATCCCGTCGATGTCGCCGCGGGCCAGCATCGTCCAGGCCACCAGCGGTGCCCAGAGCTGGAGCATCCGCGCGCACCGGCGCTCCAAGGCCGAGCGCAGCGCGAACGCCACCGGATCGCCCGCCTTGACCTGATGGCCCTGCGTCCAGGCCAGCACCGGGTTCTTCTCCCGCCCCGGCCTGGGACGATCGGCCAGAGCCAACGGCGTCCCGTCCGGCGCCAGCGTGCCCCTCCCGCGCACCGCCGACCACGTCCGCCCCGACACAGGGTCATGGACGACGCCCAAGACGGGCTCGGCGCGCGCGCACAACGCCAGCCCCACCGCATAGACGGGCATGCCGATCGCCACGTTGTTGGTGCCGTCCAGCGGATCGACGAGCCACACCATTTCCTCGCCCGGTGCGCCGTCGAGGACCCCGGACTCCTCCGCGATGATGCGGTGCCCCGGATACGCCGCCCGGAGCCGTCCGACGATCAGGTCTTCGGCGGCCGTGTCCAGCTCCGTCACCACGTCCCCGCCGCTGCCCTTCGGACGCACGTCCAAGGGCCCGCCCACACCGGCGCTCAGCAGGGCGCCCGCCGCCTCGGCGGCGTCCACCGCCACGCGGCGGGCCTTGGCGAGATCGATCGGAAGGGCCGGTGACGGGGTCGTGGGTCTCATCGGGGCTCTCCAGTCGGGTCCGGCGGCCGGCCTAACGGCGTGGCGAGCAGTGGGCGGCGGCGATCCTGCGGGCCGAACGGCGCAGGGCCCGCACGGTGTCGGCGTGGTCGGAACGTGAACGACGCACCTGGTGGGTGGGGACGTCCATGGGACCGAGCGACAGGTCGCCGCCGCCCGGTGATTGGCGGCCCAAGGCGACCGTGGCCGCGTCCATGCCGTCCTCTATGAGGGTGCTGTGGAACACACCCGCGGGCAGGGTGTACGACTCGCCGGTGCGATGCGTGCTGGAAAGGCCGGGAGAGCAATGCACCGCGCGTCCGGTCGCCCTCAGCTCGTCCAGGTCGTCCTGGCTGATGACCTCGAAGACCTGCTGCGCCGCTCCGCCGGTGCCCTCACCGACGTCCATCCGCACGTTCCGCACCGTCCCGTACAAGACGAAGCTGAGCAGGTCCCAGCTGTGGCAGTGTACGGGCGACGTGGTCGAGGGGGCCGGGCGCACCTCCGGAGTCCAGATGTGCAGGCACACCCCGAAGTCGCCGCTGCGCTCCACGGGGAGGCAGAGGAAGCCCAGAGGGTGCCGTACGGCCGGGACGGGCGAACGGCCCGCCGCGACGTCGTCCAGGACGCCGTCGAGGACGTTCCCCGCCCACGTCGGCAGCGTCCGCGCCGCGGTCCCGGTGTCGATCTCCCCGCGGATCTCCTCGTACTTCACTCCGGCCGCCCCATCGGCTCGTCACTCATACGGGTCCTTGGCCCGCAGCGCCTTACGGATGATCTCGATGACGTCGCGGTCGGTGTAGGCGTGCGCGAGGTCGATCCCGATCACCTCGAAGAGCTTGCGGACCTCCTCGACCGTGGGCTCGTCGTCCAGCGGCGCCAGCCGGGCCTGCTCGACCGGCACGCGGCGCGCCTGGTCCAGGCTGGTCTGGAGTTCCGCGCTCACCCAGCTGTAATAGAACTTGCTGCTGTCGACGACCAGGGCCTCGCCGCGCGGGTCGTCACGGGTGACCACGACACGTGACGCCGCCAGGTCGTAACGCAGCGTCGTCATCGTCTGCGCCAGGCCGATGTCGATGTCGAGCATCGCGAACCGCTGCTTGTGCCAGCACGCCGCCAGGAGCGTGGCGTACGCCTCCTTGCGCGTGCGTTCCAGCGTCCAAGGCTCGCCCGTAGCGTCAGGGCCGTCCGACACCGAACGGCGGTGACGCGCGTACGCCTCGCACACCTCGACGTTGGTCGGATCGAGGATCTCCAGGCGGAACAGGAGCGTCCGCCTTTCCCGGCGGGCCGCGCCCACGCACTCGGGCAGCGTCCGAGCGCGGATGTAGGTCCCCGTCCCGCCCTTGAAGAACCAGCGGTCGGTGTCGCGGCGGGCCTCCGCGAGCACCTGCGCCACCTGCGCCCCGCTGATCACCCGGACGACCGCCGTCTCGTCCAGGGCCCGCTTGGTGTCGGTCAGGACGCTCTCGAACGTCTCGATATGGGCGAGCTTGCCGCTCAGGTCGTCGAGGGTGGCCGAGGAGGCGCGCAGCGTGTCGCGGACCTCCGCCTCGACCGGGATCCGGCGTCCGCGGTCCCGCAGCACCGACGTCGCCAGCAGGCCGATCACCGCGAGGATCCCGCTGTTGGTGATCTCGTCCTCGTTCGGCAGGTTCACCCCGAGGCCGAGGATCGCGACGATGACGGCCAGCACGAGCGCGATCACCGCGTCGGCGTTCTTCCCGAACCAGTTGGCGAAGCGGGTCATTGTCTGCGGCTACCCCGTCCTTGTCTGCGCGTCGTCATCGTAGCCAGGGGGCATAGGCCGGAAAAGCCTTGCAGGTAAGGGGTTCGCTCACTTGTGCGACCGACCGCCCTTCCGGTCGCTATAGGCTCGTCGCCATGCGCGTGCGGGGGTGGTTGTCGGGGGCATGGCCCACGCGTCGTTCGCGTGCGCTCGACATCTTCATCGCCGTGAACCTGGCCATCGCCGACGGCGTGTTCCTGTGGTTCGCCGACCAGAAGTTCTGGCTTCCGCCGCCCGTCGTGTCGATCTGCAGCGTCGTCCTCGGCCTGGCCCTGATCGTGCGGCGGGCCCACCCGGTCGCGCTCGCGGTGTTCTCGCTGGTGTTCGGCACGATCACGGGCGCCGGAGTGTTCGCCGCCCTGGTCATCCTGTACTCGCTCGCCGCGTACACCGCGTCCCGCCGGACGGTGCTGACCGTCGCCGTCATCGGCTACGCCGCCGGGCTGATCTTCCCGTCGCCGACCGCGGGGACGGAGAACTTCCTCGCTCAGGCCATTTTCGGCATAGCGTTCATCGCCGTCCCCGTCCTGCTCGGCCTCTACATGGGCGCGCGCAAGCAGCTGATTGCATCGCTCCAGGAGCGCACGGCACGCCTCGAACGCGAACAGCACCTCCTCGCAGAGCGCGCGCGGGGAGAGGAACGCACCCGCATCGCGCGAGAGATGCACGACGTGGTCGCCAACCGGATCAGCGTCATGGTGGTCCACGCGGGCGCGCTCAAGGCGATCGCCGTCCGCGACCCCGCCACGGCGGCCGAGACCGCCACCGTCATCGGGGACATGGGGCGGCAGGCGCTGGAGGAACTCCGCCACGTCATCGGGGTGCTCAGGCAGGGCGAGGAGGCCCTGCCCCAGGAGGCGGTGACCCTGGCCCACGTCCGCGAGCTCGTCGGCCAGTCCGGTGCCGCCGGCCTCCGGGTGGACCTGTCGATCCGCGGCGAGGAGCGCCCCATGCCGCCCGCCGTCGGACGGACGGTCTACCGGCTCGTCCAGGAGTCGCTCACCAACGTCCACAAGCACGCAGGCTCCGCCGACACCCGGGTGGACCTCGGCCTGCTCCCCGAGGCGATCGAGGTGGAGATCGCCAACGACCCGCCCACCGCCGGGCCGGAGCACCGGCTGCCGAGCGGCGGGAACGGCCTGGTCGGGCTGCGCGAGCGCGTCACCGCCCTCGGCGGCAGCTTCCACGCGGGGCCCCGTGAGGGCGGCTACGCCGTCCGCGCGAGGCTGCCGCTCCCGGCGTCCTGACCTGACAGGACGCCGGAATGTCGGAGGCCCTGCCTACAGTTGAGAGAGCAGGGGAGTAAGCCGGACCCAGGGGAGAGCCGATGCGGCCGATCACGGACCTGCGGCGCCGCGTGGCGCCGTTCGAGGTCGTCACGGAGATGACGCCGTCGGGCGACCAGCCGCAGGCGATCGCCGAGCTCACCGCCCGCGTCGAGGGCGGCGGCAAGGACTCGGTGCTCCTCGGCGCCACCGGCACCGGGAAGACCGCCACGATCGCGTGGCTGGTGGAGAAGCTGCAGCGGCCCGTCCTCGTCATGCAGCCGAACAAGACCCTCGCCGCCCAGTTCGCCAACGAGCTGCGCGAGATGATGCCGAACAACGCCGTCGAGTACTTCGTCTCGTACTACGACTACTACCAGCCCGAGGCGTACATCCCGCAGACCGACACCTACATCGAGAAGGACTCCTCGATCAACGACGAGGTCGACCGGCTCCGGCACTCGGCGACCAACTCCCTGCTCACCCGCCGCGACACCGTCGTCGTCGCGTCGGTGTCCTGCATCTACGGCCTCGGCACGCCGCAGGAGTACGTCGACCGGATGGTCCGCCTGCACGTCGGCCAGGAGATCGACCGCGACGACCTGCTCCGGCAGCTCGTCGGCATGCAGTACACCCGCAACGACCTCGCCTTCACCCGCGGCACGTTCCGCGTCCGCGGCGACACCATCGAGATCATCCCGCAGTACGAGGAACTCGCCGTCCGCATCGAGATGTTCGGCGACGAGATCGAGAAGCTCGCCACCCTGCACCCCCTGACCGGCGAGCTGATCACCGAGGACGAGGAGCTGTACGTCTTCCCCGCCTCCCACTACGTCGCCGGGCCCGAGCGCATGGAGCGGGCCATCCGCGCCATCGAGGCCGAGCTGGAGGAGACCCTCGCCGTGATGGAGCGGCAGGGCAAGATGCTGGAGGCGCAGCGGCTGCGCATGCGCACCGCCTACGACATCGAGATGATGCGGCAGGTCGGCACCTGCTCCGGCATCGAGAACTACTCCCGGCACATCGACGGCCGCGGCCCCGGCACCGCCCCCAACACCCTCCTCGACTACTTCCCGGAGGACTTCCTCCTCGTCATCGACGAGTCGCACCAGACCGTCCCGCAGATCGGCGCCATGTACGAGGGCGACGCCTCCCGCAAGCGGATGCTGGTCGAGCACGGGTTCCGGCTGCCGTCCGCCATGGACAACCGGCCCCTGAAGTGGGAGGAGTTCCTCGACCGGATCGGCCAGACCGTCTACCTCTCGGCGACGCCCGGCCCCTACGAGATGAACCGCGTCAAGGGCGACGTCGTCGAGCAGGTCATCCGGCCCACCGGCCTCATCGACCCCGAGATCGTCGTCAAGCCCACCAAGGGGCAGATCGACGACCTCATCCACGAGATCCGCGAGCGCACCGAACGCGACGAGCGCGTCCTCGTGACCACGCTCACCAAGAAGATGGCCGAGGACCTCACCGACTACCTGCTCGAACTCGGTATCCAGGTCCGCTACCTGCACAGCGAGGTCGACACGCTGCGCCGCATCGAGCTGCTCCGCGAGCTGCGCGCCGGCGAGTTCGACGTCCTGGTCGGCATCAACCTGCTCCGTGAGGGCCTCGACCTGCCCGAGGTCTCCCTCGTGGCGATCCTGGACGCCGACAAGGAGGGCTTCCTGCGCTCCGAGACGTCCCTCATCCAGACGATCGGCCGCGCGGCCCGGAACGTCTCCGGACAGGTCCACATGTACGCCGACACGGTCACGCCGTCCATGGAACGGGCGATCGACGAGACGAACCGGCGGCGCGCCAAGCAGCAGGCCTACAACGACGAGCACGGCATCGAGCCGCAGGCCCTCCGCAAGCGCATCGCCGACATCCTCGACTCCCTGGCCCGCGAGGACGCCGACACCGAGACCCTGATCGGCGGCGCCGGGCGCCAGCAGTCCCGCGGCAAGGCCCCCGTCCCCGGCCTCGCGTCGAGGACGAAGGAGGCCGGCCGGCACGCCGCCGACCTGGTCGGCGAGCGGCCCCGCGAGGAGCTGGAGGCCCTCATCGAGCAGATGACGGACCAGATGCACCAGGCCGCCACCGACCTGCAGTTCGAGCTGGCCGCCCGGCTCCGCGACGAGATCAAGGAACTCAAGCGCGAACTCCGCGACATGAAGGAGGCCGGCGTCAAGTGAGCGCCGACCTCCCCGGTCCCGCCCCAGAGGCGGAGCAGGCGGGCGTCACGCGAAGGCGAGGACGACGCGGTCTTCGACCGGGCGGTAGCCGAGGCGGCGGTAGACGCCGTTGCTCGTCGGGTTCGCCAGGTCGGTGAACAGCACCACGTCGGCGGCTCCCTTGTCCAGCGCGCCCTGGGTGACGGCGGCGGTCACTGCGGCCCCGTAGCCCCTGCGGCGGTGCTCGGACGGCGTGTACACGGGCGCCACCCGCGCTGCCCCCGCGACCGCCGGGGTCCGCCCCGCCATCGCCACCGGGCGTCCGCCGGCCTCCCACAGCGTGATGCCGCCCTCGCCGAGCCTGCCGTCGACCACCGCCGGATTCGGGTCGCCGTGCCCGCCGGCGTCGCGGTGGAACGCCGCGAACCAGTCGTGCACCAGCTCGCGGTCACCGGCTCCGGCGACACGCGCGGCGCCCTGCGGCGGCGGGTCGGGCATCTCAAGGCGCGCCAGCCGGTGCAGGCGCTGCCGCATGATGACACGGCCCGGCGTCCCGGTCAGGCGCTCCCACGCCTCCGCGAATCCCGAGGCGGCCGTCGGCGTCGCGTTGACCGCCGGCACGTCGGCGTCCCGGCCGGCCAGGGCGTCCGCCAGCTCCGGCGCCGCCGGTTCCGGCATCGCGCTGAGCAGCACCGGATACCTTCCGGTCCACATGCACGTGGCCTGGACGTCCCCGCCTGCCGTCCACCACCCGAACAACGCGTTCCGGTAGAGCCCTGAGCCTTGCGCGCGCATGGCCTCCGTGACGGTCAGCGTCACGGTGTTCGCGACGGGATCGCCCCGCAGGAACCCGTCCGCCCGCGCGAGGAACTCTTCAAGATCGTCGGTCAGTGCCCAGCCCATACCCGAGCATGACCACGCCCTCGCCCACCCCGCACCCCATTTTCGCGCCGGCGGCGCCGGATCGCTCGTGGCGGGGTCACTGGCGCGCGGGCGCGCCCTCGCGGGAGGGGCCGGGCCACGGGGTGGCCAGGGTGCGGTAGTAGGCGCTGACGTCCATGAGCTCCTCGTGGGTGCCCGACGCGACGATCCGGCCCTCGTCCAGGACGACGATGTGCGCGGCGGCGCGCACGGTGGTGAACCGGTGGGCGATCACGAGAAGCGCGCACCGGCCGGCGGTCTCGCCGAGCGTGCGGTGCAGCGCCTGCTCGCTCTCCAGGTCCAGATGCGCCGTCGGCTCGTCCAGCAGGAGCAGGTCCGGGCGCGCGACCAGTGCGCGGGCGATCGCGAGGCGCTGGCGCTCACCGCCCGACAGCTCCCGGCCGTGCTCGCCGACGCCGGAGTCCAGGCCGTGCGGGAGCCGGGCGACGAGGCCCGCGAGATTCGTCACGCGGACCGCCTCGCGGATCTCGTCCTCGCCCGCGTGCGGGGCCGCGTAGACGAGGTTGTCGCGGATGGTGCCGTCCAGGATCGGGCAGTCCTGCTCGACCAGGCCGATCCTCGCGCGGTGACCGGAGCGGCTCCGCGCGTCCGCCGGGACACCGCCGACCAGCACCTCCCCGCGGTCGGGATCGTAGAAGCGCTCCGCGAGGGCGAAGACCGTCGACTTCCCGGCGCCGGACCGGCCGATCAGCGCGACGAACCCGTGCCGCGGCACCTCGAAGGAGACGCCTCGCAGGACGGGCCGCGACCGCCGGTAGCCGAACCACACGTCGCGGAACTCCAGGGCCGGGGACCGGTCGTCGTGCGGTGGCTCCGCGCGCGGCGGGTCGCCGCTCTCCCGGGGCAGGACGAGGGCCTCCCTGATCCGCTGGACGGCCCCGGTGCCCTGCTGGACGACGCTGAGCGACTCGAACAGCGCCCCCAGCGGGCCCGTCAGGTAGAGCATGTAGAGCAGGAAGGCCACGAGGTCGGCGACGGAGCCGGACCCGCCGGCCACGCGCGCCCCGCCGACCAGCAGCGCCACGAGGAAGGAGCCCGTCACCGCGAGCTCGGTGGCGGGCGCGACCAGCGCGTCGAACCCGGCCATCCGGACGTTCGCGGCGTAGGCGGCCTCGGCCCGGCCGCCGATGCGCTCGCTCTCCCGGACCTCCGCCCGTGCCGCCTTCACGGTCCGGATCGCGCTGAGCGCCCGCTCCAGGTCGGCGGCCATCGCCCCGGTCGCCCGCCGCCCGCGCAGCGACGCGTCCCGCATGCCGCGCAGCGCCGTGCCGAGAACGGCCCCGGCGACCACGACGACGGCCGCGACGCACGCGAACAGCGTCCAGTCGAGCCAGAGCATCAGCGCGATCGTGGCGGCGAGGCCGATGCTCCCGGTCACGGCGTCGGTGAGGCCGCCGGCGATGATCTGCCTGACCGCGAACGTGTCCGCGTCCGTCCGGGAGATCAGGTCGCCGACCCGGTGCCGGTCGTAGGCGGGCATGCGGAGCCGCAGCAGCCGGTCGATCAGGCTCAGCCGCAGGCCCAGCACGATCCCCTCGCCGGTGCGCGCAAGCTGGAACCGGACCACGGCCTGCGCCAGCGCCTGGACGGCGAACAGCGCGACCAGCGCCGCCACGCCGTGCCACGCCGTCCGTCCCGCCGCCGCGGCGTCGATCACGTCCCGTGCGACAAGCGGCTGGGCCAGCCCCAGCGCGGACGCGGCGAGGGTCAGCGCCACGGTCGCGGCGATCGGGCCGCGGTGCCCGGCGGCCAGCCGCAGGACACCGCGCAGGCCCTCCCGCTCAGCCGCCACGGCGTTCCCCGCCGCGCGGCGGGACGGTGATCAGCGGGGTGAGGTAGCCGTCCGGGACGTTCTCCTCGACGAGCCGGCCGTCCGCCTCCACCCACGCGTGCGCGCCGAACGGGGGCAGCACCCGCGCGCCGACGCACCAGGTCGGCCAGGTGCCCCCGAACCGGCACAGAAGCGCGGTCGCCAGGGACCGGGGCAGGCAGCCGCGCGGGCCGAGGCAGGTCAGGCTGACGGCGACGACCGCGTGCCGCGCCGCCCGCGCCTGGTCGTAGCCGGCCGGGCGGGCCCCCGTCCGCAGCACGGCGAGGACCCACCGGATGCGCCGCGGCGGCAGGAGGGCGATCAGCCGGGCCAAGGACACCGCGAGCCGGGCCGCCGCGCGCCGCGACACCGGCCCTTTGGACGGGCGGTGCAGCGCGCTCGGGACGGTCACGGCCGCACCAGCCGGGCCGCGCGCAGCTGCTCCACCAGCGTCGTCACGTCCTCCAGAGCCCGCGCCGGGTCGACGCCGAACTCCTCGGCCAGCGCCGCCGCGGCCTGCGCCGTGCTGTCGCCGCCCGTGAGCCGCCGGACGGTCGACGCCGCGGTCGGGTTGAGCTGCCAGTAGTCTCCGCTCTGCTCGTCGAGCAGCACCGCCCCGTACGCGGTGTCCGCGGTGGACACGCCTGGTCGCAGTCGCAGGGTCATCCGGTCTCCTCTTCGGTGGTCGTCCGGCGGATTCGGAGGTCATCCCGGCAGGGCCGCGCCGGGGGCCGTCGTGCGCGGGCGGTCCAGGGTGCGCAGCCACACCTCGCAGCCGACGGTGGAGTACAGGATCGCCTCGCGCAGTTCGGGGGCGGCGGGGCGGGCGGTGAGCGCCCGCAGCCGCCCGGCGTCGACCAGCCCGAGCCGGGCCAGCCGCGAGTCCTCCCAGAGGGACATCAGGTCCCGGTGGTGTGCGCGCAGGCCGTCGGCGGCGTCCATCGACGCCTCCGCCTTGTTCGACCGCGCCAGGCACTCGTCCGGGACGATGCCGCGCATGGCCGCGACCAGGAGCGGCTTGTACCGCCACGGGGTGACCCGCTCCTCCGGCCGCACCGCGAGGCACGTCTCGATCACGCGGTCGTCGAGGTACGGCGAGGCCATGGGCAGCCCGGCGCGGGCGCTCATCTGCTCCCACTGCCGGATGATGCGGGTGCACGCGCGGATGGCGTGAAGGTCCGCGTGCGCGCCCCGGCCGGGCGCCAGCGGCCGTGCGGTCCGGGCCGCGTCCCGCAGCACCTCCGCCGCCGCGTGCCCGGCGTCGGGGGTGACCCAGTCGAAGAGCCGCGGGGCCCCGTCCCAGCCCAGCGCCCCTGCGACGGCCGGCTCGGGCGGACGGCGCAGCTCCGCGGCCGAGTCCGCCAGCCACCGGTGGTAGGGGCGGCCGTCCGCCAGCGCCCGCGCCATGGGGGGCAGCGGCCAGTCGAACAGCGCCCGGAACCCGCGCAGGCGCGGCAGCGCCAGCAGCGGCCGGCGGCGCAGCAGCCCGTGGTAGTGGGCCTCCGAGCACCAGGCGACGTGGTCGCCGCCGATGCCGGTCATGTGCAGGCGGCTGCCCTTCGCGACCAGCCGGGGGACGTGGCTCAGGACCCGCGCGCGGTCCATCATGCCGATGGACGGCTCGTCCAGCGGGTCGTCGATGTCGAGGAGCCCCGCATACACCAGCGGCGACTCCTCGGCGGGCCAGACCGCGTGCTCCACCTCGGGCAGACGCGCGGCGGCGCGCCGCGCCCACGCGAGGTCCTCGTCGGCCGGGTCCCGTCCCGGCCAGGTGCTCGCGACGACGCGGGCCCCGCCCCGCGCGGCGAGGAAGCAGACCGATGTCGAGTCCAGGCCGCCGGACAGGTCGCAGCTCACGGTGCCGCCGCCGGCGGTGCGGACCCCGACCGCTTCGCCCAGCACGGTCCGGAGGTCGTCGGCGCCCGCGGCCAGGGACCGCTCCGGTTCCGGTGGCGTCCACCAGGGGCGGGTCCGGGCGCGGCCGTCCCGTTCCACGGTGAGCTGGGTGCCCGGCTCCACGCCGTGCACGTCCCGCCACATCGGCGTGTGCAGGAGCGGATGCGGGACGGGCCACAGCAGCCGCGCCGCGATCTGCCGTTCGTCCAGTCCGGCGCCGGTCAGCGCGGCCAGGGTGTCGGCGCGGTCGGCCGCCGCCGTGACGCCGTTCACCCGGGCGTGGAACACCAGCCGCAGCCCGGCCGCGTCCCCTTGCACGCGCGTCCGCCCGTCCAGCGCCGCTACCAGATGGAAGCTGCCGGGCAGGGTGCGGGCCAGGTGGTCGAGTGGGGCGAGGCCGGTCATCCGCCCGGCTTCCCGGGCGATCCGCTCGGTGCCGGCCGGGAAGCCGCCGATGAGGGCCAGCCGGGCGTCGCCGGCCTCGGCGACGATGATCTGGTCGTCCGCCCAGTGCCCGATCAGCCACGGGCGCCCGGAGGGGTATCGCAGCGTACGGGTGTGGGCCAGGCCCGAGGCCACGGCGAGGCCGGCCTCGTGGTCCGGGAGGACCACGAAGTACGGCTCGCCGTGACCCGGCATGCCACTGTGCTCAGGCATGGGCATGTGGAGTGATCGCCCTCGTCAGTTCTTGCTGAGGATCAGGCGGTCGTTGCCGTGCTTCTGGAGCAGGCCGGTGACCTTGCGGAAGGTGCCCGCCGCCACGAGGACGGGTGCTTCGTACTGCTTCATCTTTCTCTCCTGTTCTTGCCGCGAATTGTTCGGGGGAGCTCCCGATTCCGCCCTCAGGAAAAGGCGAAACGGGGGAAGCGTGGCACGGTGGCCGCGGCCCCGCCACCCGGGCGTGCCCGTGACCTTGAAGGAAGCGGCCCGGCCAGAGCTGGCCGACAAAGCGGAAGAATCCGAATAAAGTCAGCTACTGTGCGGGCTAAGGGGGCGGCCGATAGGGCGTGTCGGCTGGCCTCCCGGATATTCTTCGATGACCGCCCGGCGCACCACATGTTCGACCGTCCGCCACTGTTGTGGCTCATGAATTCCCATTGGCCGGTCCCAGCGAAAAGAGGCCAATTCACGTCGCTGCGGCAAGGGCGGGAAAGAGTCGATAGCGTGTCGGGCATGGCGGATGCGGCGGGTGACCGGATGCTCGGGTGCCTGTTCGGCGGGGCGGTCGGCGATGCGCTCGGACGGCCCGTCGAGGGCCTGGCGCTGGAGGAGATCCGCGCCGCGTACGGGCCCGCGGGGGTGACCGGGTTCTCCGGGCGCGCCGAGATCGGGGAGGCGACGCAGCTGGGCCTGCTCACCGCGCAGGCGGGTGTGCAGGCGTCCATCCGGGCCCGCGCCCGGGGGATCGGCGGCGCCTACTTCGGTCTCGTGCAGTCCAACTACCTGGCGTGGATGAGCGCCCAGGGCGAGCAGATCCCCGAGCAGGACGGGTTCGTGGGCGGCCCGGCGTTGCGCGATCCGGCGGTGACGGCGAGGCGCGGGGTCGGCCGCACCACCCGCGCCGCGCTGCACAAGGCCGCGGAACGCCGCAAACCCGGGTGGCCGCTCGGCCGGGTGGACGAGCCGATCAACGACTCCAAAGGCTGTGCCGGGACGGTCCGCGCGGCATCGTCAGGGTTCGGCCACCCCGATCGCGAGGCCGTCTTCACCCGGGGCCAGGGCACGGCGGCCCTCACCCACGGACACCCGTCCGGTCACCTCCCGGCCGGGACGCTCGCCGCGGCCGTGTCGGCGCTCGTCCACGGCGCCACCCTCACCGAAGCCGTGCGGCAGGCCATGGAGGAGCTTCGCAAGCACCCTGGTCGCGACGAGACGACGGCCGCGCTGGAGACGGCGATCGGTCTCGCCCGAGGGGGACCGCCGTCCGCCGAGCGGGTGGAGGGTCTCGGACGCGGCTTCACCGGTCCCGAGGCGCTCGCCATCGCGGTCTACGCCGCGCTCGCCGCGGAGGCCGCGGGCGGATACCCGCTGGAGATCGTCCCGCGCGGTCTGCTGCTCGCCGTCAACCACTCCGGTGACAGCGACTCCACCGGCGCAGTCTGCGGGAACCTGCTCGGGGCCCGGTACGGCTCGCGGGCCGTCCCAGAACACTGGCGGGCCGGGGTCGAGGCCGCGGCCGTCATCGCCGAACTCGCCCACGGGAGCGACGTCGAGTTCGGACCGCGTCCGCCCGCCGACTCCTACGGCGAGCCGCCGATGGACTGGCATATGCGCTTCTACGCCTGAACCCGCTGCTACGCCTGAACCGTGTGCGACAGCAGCAGCTCGTACGCCGACTCGTAGGAGGAGCCGCCCTCCTCGTGCCGGGCCAGGGGCACGAAGTCGGGGACGGTACGCGACACGCTCGCCAGCAGCCGCTCGCGTGCCTCCTCGGCGGTGAACGGCGTGACGCCGAGCAGGTCGAGCAGACGTTCCCGCTGGGACGGGTAGTCGGGGTGGTCGTCGGTCATGTCCGCGAGCAGCTCGTCCGCCGGATGGCCGGCGCCGAGGTCCTGCCAGTACGTGAAGGACGCGATGATCGTGACGGCCTCGACGAGGTCGGCGGCCATCAGGGCCGCCTGTCCCTCCGAGTCGGCGAACAGGACCGGGCGCGTCCCGCCCGGCTCGCCGATCAGGAAGTACGTGCCGCCGGCGCCGTCTCCGGCGATCGGCTCCAGCGGCAGGCCCGTCGGCAGCCGCAGCTCCTCCACCGGGTCGCGCCGCGCGATGTCGAAGTCGCCGGGCCATTCCAGCAGGCCCGCCAGTTCGGGTTCGTTCTCGATCCTGCGCAGGAGGTCATCGGAAGCCGTCATGCGCGGCACCCTAACCCCTGCGACGGACGTTATTCGGGAGGACGGGGGCCGGCGAGCGGCCTACGATCGCGGCATGGAGTACGCGATTCGCGTGGCGGGGGCCGGGGATCTGGCGGGGCTGGCGGCGATCGAGAACTCGGGCGACCCGATGTTCGGCGAGATCGGGATCGTGTTCCCGCCCGGCCCGACCGTGGTCGAGCAGATGATCGGCAAGGGCGCCGAGATCCTGGTGGCCGGCGATCCGCCGGTGGGGTTCGCGGCCGTCGAGGAGGTCGACGGCGCCGTCCATCTGGAGCAGATCTCGGTGCGCGGCGACCTGGTGGGCCGGGGGATCGGCGCCCGGCTGCTGGACGAGGTCAAGGCGCGCGCCGCCGCGGCCGGGTCGTCCGGGGTCAGCCTGCTGACGTTCCGGGACGTCCCGTGGAACGGCCCGTGGTACGCCCGGCACGGTTTCGCGGAGCTGCCCGAGGAGCGGTGGGGGACGGGCATCAGGTCCTACTGGGACGCCGAGATCAAGGACGGGCTGCACGAGCTGGGCCCGCGCCTCGTCATGTGGGCGCCGCTCGGCTGATCTAAAGATCTACAATGTAAAGGCGGGAACCCGGGGCGGCTCGTGAACGTCTGGCCCATGGACGCGAAGGAGAACGATGATCAGCCCGGTCGCATGGGTGCGGGGCCGTCTCGGCGAGCGAGGAGCCGCGCTCGCCCTCCTGGTGGCGCTGCTGGCGCTGGCCGCCGTCCCCCTGGTGGCGCTGCCGGCGACGCGGTGCGAGGTCTTCGGCAGCGGCTGCCACGAGCCCGAGTCCGAGGCGCGTGCCGATGCGGTCGCGGCGAGGCGGGCGCCGACGCCGCTCGAAGTGGCGACGCGGGGTTCATACGTCGCGCTGGGCGATTCGTACTCGGCGGGTGTCGGCGCCGAGGCGACCGTGGCCGACCAGAACCCCCTCGACCGCTGCCACCGGACGTCCAAGGCGTACTACCACGAGGTCTCTCAGGCGTTCCGCTTCCCGAAGGGCAGTGCGTTCTGGGCTTGCTCCGGCGCGACGACCGCCGACGTGCTGAAGGGACGCGGCGGTGAGCCGCCGCAGATCGGTCGCGTCGATGCCGGCACCAGCCTGATCACGATCAGCATCGGCGGCAACGACGTCGGGTTCTCCAGGGTGCTCGCCGGATGCGTCGTCAAGCTGCCGTGGGGCGAGGGCTGCACCTCGCAGGGCGGGGACATCGCCGGGCGCATGGCCGAGCTCCGGCAGAGCCTCCCCGACCTGCTGTCCAGGATCACTGCGAGGGCGCCCAACGCGCGGGTGGTCGTGATGAGCTACCCGAAGGCGTTCTCCGAGGTCAGCGGGGTGGGCCGGGACAACATCAGCGTGGGCGACCAGCGCTGGCTGAACGCGCGCGCCTACGACCTGGGCCGGCTGATCCGGCAGTCCGTCCTGGAGGCGGACGCGCGGAAGGTCGCCGCGCACGCCCCCGGCAGCGTCGAGTTCGTGGACGCCTACGGCGCCTTCGCCGGTCATGAGGTGGGCAGCAAGGACGCCTACATGAACGGCCTGACGGTGAACCTGTCGGCCCTGGAGGCGGAGCCGCGCAGCTACCACCCGACGATAGCGGGCCAGCAGGCGCTCGCCCGGCTCTTCATCGACCAGGTGAAGAAGGGCCCGGGCCGCCCGCTCTCCTAGCGGTTCGTAGGCTGGAATCATGGCCGTCACCATGGCGCTCGCCGGAGACACCATGCTCGGACGCGGCGTGGCGGACGAGATCGCCGCGTCCGGGCCGCACGCCCTGTTCTCCGACGGTGTGCGCGAGGTCTTCGGCGAGGCCGACCTCGCCCTGGTGAATCTGGAATGCTGCGTGTCGTCCCGGGGGCGGCCGTGGGACGCGCCGGGCAAGCCCTTCCATTTCAGGGCGCCTCCGGTGGCCGCCGAGGCCCTGGCCGACCTCGGCGTGGACTGCGTGACCCTCGCCAACAACCACGCCCTCGACTTCGGGCCCGACGCGCTGATCGACACGCTCGACGTCCTCGGACTGGCGGGAGTACAGACGGTCGGCGCCGGAACGGACATCGCGGAGGCGCGCGAGCACGCCGTCCTGGAGGCCCGAGGCGTCCGGGTCGCGGTCGTGGGCGTCACCGATCATCCGGACGACTTCGCCGCCGGGCCCGGCCGCCCGGGCGTGGCGCTCGCCGACCTCGAACGCGGTGTACCCGGCGACCTGATCGAACGGATCCGGCGGCTCCGGGACGAGAACGACGTCGTCCTGGTGATGCCGCACTGGGGCCCGAACATGGTCCAGGAGCCGCTGCTCTACGTCCGGCGGGCCGCCAGGAGGCTGGTGGCCGCCGGCGCGACGCTCGTCGCCGGGAGTTCCGCGCACGTGTTCCACGGGGTGGCCTGGCCGGTCATCTTCGACATGGGCGACTTCATCGACGACTACGTCATCGACGAGACGCTCCGCAACGACCTGGGCCTGCTGTTCCTGGTCACCGTGGACGCGGGCGGGCCGTCCCGCATCGAGGCGGTGCCGCTACGGCTCGACTTCGCCCACACGCGCCTGGCCGAGGGCGCCGATCGCGCCTGGATCACCGACCGCTTCACGGCGGCCTGCGCCGCCTTCGGCACACCGGTGACCGTGCGACGGGACCGCCTGGTCATCGACCGGGCGGACAGGCCATAGCGGACGCGCTACAGCGGATCGCCGAGCGGCCCGTTCTCGTCCGCCAGCGTGTCGGCCCAGTGAGCGGCCCAGTCGGGCTGCGTGCCGTCGGCGTCGGTGAAGCCGTACTCCCCGTAGAGGCCCCAGGTGGCCAGGGCTCGTCCCGTCTTGTCCATGACGTCGGGGTCGGAGGCGAGTGACGCGACGGCCCGCCCCAGGTAGGCGGGGGTCTCCGAGTGAGCGAAGTGCGCGTCCTTGGCCACGCCGTCCTGCCAGTTGTCCTCGGTCACGCCGAAGTGTTCGAGGACGGCTTCCGAACGCAGGAAACCCGGAGTGATGGCGACGGCGGCGACTCCGTGCGGCCGCAGCTCCGCGGCCTGCGCGACGGCGAGCCGGATCACCGCGGACTTCGCGAGGTCGTAGAAGAACGAGCCGCGATACCGCGCGGTGTTGCCGTCGGTGACCTCCACCACCAGGCCGCGCCGCCGGGCGACCATCAGCGGGAGCGCGAACCGGCTGGTGACGATGTGGGTCTCCACCGCCTGCCGCAGCAGCCGCAGGCCCCTGCCGAGGTCCTGCTCCCACAGCGGATGCGACCAGTCGGTCAGCGGGTCGCCGCCCCACACGGAGTTGACGAGGACGTCGAGCCGCCCGTCCTGCTCTTCGGTGATCCGTTCGACCAGCGTGCGGACCTCGTCCGGGTTGCTGTGGTCGACGCGGACGGCGATGCCGGTGCCGCCGGCCGCGTCGACCCGCGCGGCGGTTTCTTCGATGGTCTCCGGCCGGTCGAGGTCGGAGCGTCCGGAGCCGCTGCTGCGTCCCGTGACGTACACGGTCGCCCCGGCCGCCCCGAGCTCTACGGCGATGCCCCGTCCGCCGCCGCGGGTGCCCCCGGCGACCAGGGCGACTTGTCCGGTCAGTTTCCCCATCGTTCCTCCTTACGGGATATGCGGGGACAGGACGGCGCCGATCTCGCGATCGAGTCGCTCCGGCAGCGTTCCCCTGCGGTCGAGCGCCCAGGTCAGTCCGGCTCCGGCGATGACCGCCTGGATCGAGCCGGTCAGTGCTCGGGTGTCCGTACCCAGGCGGAGTTCGCCGCCGGAGGCCGCCTCGTCGAGCAGCATCTCGATCACGCGCCCGTTCGCCTCGTGGACGGCCAGGGCGTGCTCGTGGAACTCCGGATCGGTGAGGTCCACGCACAGGAACGCCAGGTGGTTGGCGAACCGCTCCGGGGTGTCCATGTCCGACATCGACCGGGTGGCGAACGCGCGCAGCGCCGCCAGTGCGGTCTCGTGGCCGTCCCGGGCTCGCGTGTGCAGAGTCTCCACGTCCTGGACGGACCGCTCGGCCAGTGCGAGCAGCAGGCCGCGCTTGGACCCGAACCGCTGGACGATCGTGCCCGGTACCAGGCCGACCTCGTCCGCCACCGCCGCGAGCGTGAGCTTCGCGGGCCCCACCCGGCCGATCACCTCGACCGCGGCCCTCAGGATCACCGAGTCGTCCACGCCTCGCGGGCGCCCCGCCATCGCATCTCCCCATTAATAAATGACTGTACATTTATTAAAGCGGCCAGAGGTCTCACTGGCAAGTGCCGTGGCACGCCGCACGCACCGATCACTGGGGGAGCGGTCAGGCCCGGACGACGCCCGCGATGACCGTGGTCACCGTCTTGCGGACGGCCTCCGGCCCTGGTGGCGGGCCGGTCCGGTCGGCGAACAGCAGGTGCGCGGCCCCGATCACGGTGGGCGCGAGCACGTCGACCTCGGCGTCCGCCGCGACGCGGCCGAGCTCACGCTCGGCGGCCAGGTAGGAGGCGATCATCTCCACGGCCTCCGTGATGACCGGGAGGCCGGTCGGCCAGGTCTTCCGCAGCCGGGCACGCAGTTCGTCCCGGAACGTGATGAGCGGGAGCATCGCCAGGGCGACCGACTCGAACACGGCCGTCAGCGCGCCGGCGAGGTTGCCGACCACGGTGCCGGTGCCGGCGGCATCGCGCAGGACGGCGGCCTGGGCGTCCATCCGGTGGGCGCGGTCCAGCACGAACTCGGCGAGGAAGTCGTCGAAGTCGGCGAAGTGCCGGTGCAGGACGCCCTTCGCGCAGCCCGCCTCCGCGGTGACGGCCCGGCTGGTCAGGGCGCTCGGCCCGTCTTGGAGCAGAACGCGCTCGGCGGCGTCGAACAACTGCTCGCGCACGTCGCGCATGGCGACCCCGGTCGGCACCGTGGATCCCACCTTCCGATTGACGAGTGGGCGCTTGCCCATCCATAGTGGGCGCATGCCCACTCTACCGCCGGAGCGAGCGACCCGCTCCCAGCCCGAACCCCATCGAGCCCGGGAAGTGGCGGAGTCCTTCGGCACGGACCCCGAACGCTACGACCGGACCCGCCCCCACTATCCCGACGCCATGGTGGACCGCATCGTCGCCGCCTGCCCCGGCCCGGACGTCCTCGACGTCGGCTGCGGCACCGGTACCGCGGCCCGGCAGTTCCAGGCGGCCGGCTGCACGGTGCTGGGCGTCGAGCCCGACGCGCGCATGGCCGGCTTCGCGCGGCGACGCGGCCTGGACGTCGAGGTGGCGACCTTCGAGACCTGGGACGCGGCCGGCCGGAACTTCGACGCGGTCGCCGCCGGGACGGCCTGGCACTGGATCGACCCGGTGGCAGGCGCGGCCAAGGCGGCGCGGGTGCTGCGCCCCGGCGGCCGGCTGGCGGCGTTCTGGCACGTGTTCCAGCTTCCGCCCGAGGTGACGGACGCCCTCGTCGACGTCTACCACCGCGTGGCGCCCGACTCTCCGCTCGGCGGCCAGGCGGGGAGGCCGGCCCTCGACGTGTACCAGGTGATGTTCGACAAGGCCGCCGACGGGATCCGAGAGGCCGGCGCCTTCGGTGACCCCGAGCAGTGGCGCTTCGACTGGGAGCACTACTACACCCGGGACGAGTGGCTGGACCAGATGCCCACCCACGGCAGCCTGACCAACCTCCCGGCGGCGAAGGTGAAGGAGGTGCTCGACGGTGTCGGCGCCGCCATCGACGCGCTGGGAGGCGGGTTCACGATGCCCTATGCCACGGTGGCCGTCACCGCGTCGCGAACCGCCTGATCAGGGCGTCACGCGGCGGCGGATGTCGATGCCCGTGACATTGCGCGGGTCGCGGCCGGGCAGATGCACCTCCCACCCTGTCGCGTCCGCGCGGTACAGCCGGAGCGGGGCGTCGCCGCTGAGCTGATGCGGCTGGAACCGCACGGCGCCTGGATCCGCGTCGGCGAACGCCTCGGAGCAGCGCTGCGGCAACTCCTCGTCCGGGACGAGCGACGCCGCGGCGTCAATGTAGACGGCCCGCCCCTCGCCGATCTCCACGGACGAGTCGAAGATGACGATGGCCACCTCGGGCCGTGCGGCGACGTTCTTCGAATGCCGCGCGTCCGGCGACGACACCCAATAGAACGTCCGGTAGCCGACATGGGTGAAGTACACCGGCGACAGCCGTGGGCGGTGATCGTCCTCGGTCGTCCCGAGCGTGAGATACCGGTTCCCATCAAGGACGGCCCGCGCCAGCTCATCCAGATCCTCAGGAAGGCTCATCCTGAGATCCTGCTCCTTTCCCAGGCGCCATGGCCAGATTGTTCAGCGCGCCGAGCATCAGGAGCATCCGGTGGGCATCGGCCTGGTCGGCGGGGTCCCCGACCTCGGCCGCGAGCCGGTACGCGGCGCGCTCGCCCTCGACGTCCATCTCGCCGCGCAGCATGAGCGCGAGGTTCCGGGCGGCCTTGCCGCTGAACATGGGCTGCCGCAGCTCGGCTGCGTCCCGGTACGCCTGCTTGGCCGCGGCCCTGTCCCCGTTCTCCTCCAGCAGGGCCGCGAGGTTGAACAGCCCGCCCGCCGCGATCAGGGGAGCCTCGTCGGCAGCCGCTCTGCGCAGCTCGGCGATGCCGCCTTCGACGTCGCCGAAACGCCGGGCGAGCATGGTCCCGAGGTTCACGGCCGCCATCGTTCCGGCCAGATCACCGCTGTGCCGCGCCTGGCGGAGCAGGGCGAGGGCACGGTCGCGCTCGCCGCGATCGACAAGGATCATGGCCAGGTCGACCCCCGCCATGGCCCCGAACCGCCGGTGGCCGGACGCGACGGCCCTCTCCAGGACCTCAATGGCCGCCTCGTGCTCGCCGCCCATCATCAGCGCGGACCCCAGGAAGGCGAGCCCCTCGGCGGCGATCGCGCTCACCAAGGATCCGGCCGCGATCTCGAACGCCTCGACGGCGCCGTCCAGATCGTCCGCCGACGACCACAGCCTGCCCCGCCCGAGCGCCGCGAGACCGACGACCTCGTCGACGGTGGCGGGCGCCGTGCGGGGAGCGATGCCGTGCTCGTCGAGCAACTGGAGATTGCGCGCCGCCATTTCCGCCACCTCGCCGGCACCTCGGTCGGCCGCGTAACGGAGCGCCGCCCGGACCGCCTCGATGTCGTCGTCCGCCAGCGCGACGCCGATCATCAGCGCGGCACGGGGGCCGAACTCGGGCTCGCCGCCCTCGACGACCCGGGAGTACCAGTCGACGGCCTCCGCCACGTCGCCCTCGGCGAGCACCTGGTCGGCGTACCGGCTCATGGTCTCCGCGTTCGCCCCGAGCCCCGGCTCGCCGGCCGCCATGACGAGCGTGAAGAGGAAGATCCCGCTCTCCGGGTCCGGTCTCGGCATCCTGCAGATCCGCCGCGCCATCGCCGTCCGCCCATCCGCTCGTCCCCATGATCAAGACGAAGGAATTCGTATCACGCCCCTTGTCCAGTCCCTGGCGGTTTCGTGACTCCCGGCAGGTCTACCGCAAGACCGTGGGCTGGGCGGTCACGCCGGTGGCCAGTTCTTGAGGGCGGTGTCGAGGGCGTCCAGGGTTCGGATCCAGGAGGCTTCGACGTCGCGCGGGGTGTGGCTGAACCCGCCGGCGGTCTCCAAGCTCACGTAACCGTGGAAAACGCTGCCGAGCATCCGCACCGCGTCGGTCTGGTCGGGTTCCGACAGGTCGTAGCCGCGCAGGATGGCCCGCGTCATCTCCGAGTGCCGTCCCGCCGCGCTCTTGGCCGCCGTCTCGGGGTCCAGCCTCATCCGTCCCGCCGCGTACCTGCCGGGGTGGCGCTTGGCGTAGTCGCGGTAGGCGCTCGCGAAGGCCACCAGAGCGTCCTTGCCCGCGCGACCAGCAATTGCGGCGGCGACCTCGTCGGCGAGTTCCGCCAGAGTCAGCAGCGCGACGCGCGTCTTCAGGTCGCGGGCGTTCTTGATGTGCGAGTACAGGCTGGCCTCCTTGACGCCGAACCGGCGTGCCAGCGCCGCGACGGTCACGTTGTCGAAGCCGACCTCGTCGGCCAGCTCCGCCGCCGCCCTGGTCAGGCGCTCAGTGGTCAACCCTGCCCGTGCCATGGCTTTCTCCTCGTATGCCTAGAGGCTTAATGTATTTGCCTAAGCCTATTAGGAAGACTAGCCTCGCCGCCCATGAGACCCGTGACCGAGCACGAGATCCGCACGTCGTTCGTCAACTGCTCCAAGGGCGAGGCCAAGCGGCTCGGCCTGCCCAAGGACTTCGCCGACCTGCCCTGGGACGACCTGGATTTCCTGGGGTGGCGAGATCCGGGTGCACCCGAACGCGCCTACCTGGTCGCCGAACGCGACGGCCGCCTCGTCGGTATCGCCTTGCGCAAAGCCTCGGGCGCGTCCCGTGGCTTCATTTCGCGCAGCATGTGCTCGCTATGCCTGACTACGCGCACAGGCGGCGCCGTCGCCCTCATGACGGCGCGTCGCACCGGCGAGGCAGGCCGCCAGGGCAACTCGGTCGGCCAGTACCTTTGCGACGACCTCGACTGCTCCCTCTACGTCCGAGGCAAGAAGCGCTCGGTCGCAGGCGGGGAGTTCGAGGAGTCCCTCACTCCGGAGGAGAAGATCACCCGCATGCAGACCAACCTGCACGCGTTCCTCGACAAAGTGGCCCGTTGACTCTCCGGAGCGGGCGCCCCGCTCACTCAGTCTCGGCGGGGACTTGCGGGAAAGTGCTGCCAGGGGTCAGCCCGGCGCCGTGCGCGAGCTGGAGCGCCGCGGTCGTGTCCAGGTTCCAGCGGTCGCTGAACCAAGCGAAGTCCTCGGCCGACAGGGCCTGCTCCCGTGCTCGCCGGACCATCCCTTCCAAGGCGCCACCCTGCGCCCGTTCGATGGTCTCGTCCAGAGCCAGGTCCGTTTCTTCATCGTCGGCGTCGACGCTTTCGCCCAGCTTGTAGCCGAACACGACATCGGCCACGGTGAAGACCAGTGCCTGCAGATCGACTGTGCGGCCCACCGTGCTGGCCAGCCCATCGTCCCGGACGTCCGCCGGATACTCGACCCGCCGCCACTCGGCGTCGTACCAGTAGACGAATCCGAGTTCGTGGCCGTCCTGGAGGTACTGAAGCCGCTTGAGGGGGAGCCAGTGGGGTGCGTCAGCCAGCAGATCGAGAGGCGGTTCGCGGAACCTGGTCTCGCTCGCCTCGTGATCACATCCGTACAGGACGGCCCGTCCCCCTTCAATCAGTGCCAGGGTCCACTCATTGCCGCCGGAATCATCATGCGTGACGCCGTTGGAGTGGACCGAGAACGACGCGGAGAAGTCGTATGGAATCGCTGCCTCTACCGCTGCCATCGTTGCGGCCCGCACCCACAGCTCGGACGGTTCCGGCAGATCCGCCGGACGCTCCGGCCTCTGCACGCCAGCACCGTTCACCCGATCAGCCGTCCTGCCGCTTGAGGGTGGTGAGGAACGCACTCCACGCCTGCGGCTCGAAGGCGAGCACAGGCCCGTCCGGATCCTTCGAATCCCGCACGGCCACCGCCCGCCCGGTCGGCGTCACCTCGACGCATTCGCCAGCTTGTGAGCCGCTGTGACTGCTCTTGCGCCAGATGGACGCCAACTCGACGCAGTCGTCAGCCTGGGAGCCGCTGTAGGTGCTCTTGCGCCAGATGACGTATGGCAACTCTGAACCCGTCATAGCTCTGAGATTATTCTGTTGATCAGTTCGCGAGAAGAAGGTTCGGGGAGTGCTGAAGTCCGCAAGTCTGTGAACTTCTCACGGTAGAGCTGGATCTCTTGACCACCCTCCATGATCCACTGACCCGTGAAATGGTCGGTCAGCACTGTGCTTAGGATCGGTGGGCAGCCGATTTCAATGAGTTGGAACTGGCCAACGTATGCCGAGCCGGGGTCCACAGCCAGTGGCAGGACTTGCAGGATGACATGCTCCTGCTCGGATTCGTTGAGGATCCTCCGGAGTTGGCTGCGCATGACCTGGCGACCGCCACGCACTCGGCGAAGCACTGCCTCATCGAGGATCACTTCTAGGCATGGCGGCTTCTCCCGGTGAAGGATCTCCTGCCGTGCCATGCGGAAGGCTACATAGCGCTCTACCAGGTTGTCTGGCCTTACTGGAACTCTCGTGGAATTGACCGCGCGGGCGTAGCTTTCGGTTTGAAGGAGGCCCGGGATGAACGTTGTCTCCGTGGTGATGATGCGTGAGGCGTCGTGTTCGAGGGAGACGCGATCCAGGGCCTCGTGCGTGGCCAGGTCCTTGTAGGCGTCCCACCAGCCGGGTTGGCGGTCTTGCTCGCCGAGGGTCATGAGGGCGGCGCGGACGTCCGTCGGGACGTTGTACTGGTCCAGGATGAAGCCGAGGTCGCGGAGGCGCAGCCACTGCACGCCGTTCTCGATCTGGCTGAGGGACGAGGGGGAGCGTTCGAGGTGCTTACCGGCGGTCTTGAGGGTGTAGCCGGACTCCTCCCTGAGGCGGCGGAGGACTCTTCCGATCTTGCGGCGGCGAGTGGTCGAGAGGGTCGCTTCCGACATGCGATCAGAGTGTCACGCTGCGGAGTCAGATGTCCGGAGAACCGACCGCCGCTGAAATTTTAGTGGGGAGTCCTTTCGGGGGATACGGAACGTGTTGTTGCGGCTGCGCTGCGCTTGGAGCCTGAGTCCCGAGAGGGAGGACTCTGATGGCGATCAGCGAGGTCATCGCGGCGCTCACCCTGCCGGGTGTGGTGCAGGCGGCCAAGTTCGCGCGGGTGTTCGTCCGGGACGTGCTGGGGGACGGGCATCCGTCCCTCGCGGACGTCCAAACGTGCGTGAACGAGGCGTTCACGAACGCGGTCGAGCACACGGCGTCCGGGCGTCGGCGGCGTGGGCGGGTCACGGTCGTGTTCACCGTGCTGGGCGGGGATGTCGTTGCGGAGGTCACCGACGACGGGGCGCTCGGGGCGCTGCCGGTGATGCGGGACGATCCGCTCGCCGAGGACGGACGCGGCCTGCGGATCATCGACGCGCTGGCGCTGGAGTGGGGCGTCCGGGCGGATGGCGATCGGACGACCGTGTGGATGCGGTTCCCGGGCCCGCCGCCGTTCAGTCAGCCTCGGTGATGGTGTTGAGGCGGTCGACGGCGTTGGCGAAGTCCTCGACCATGTCGTAGACCACCTGGCGGGCGGGTTTGACGGTGTTCATGAGGCCGACGCACTGGCCGACGAAGTAGTTGGCGAGGGCCTGGGCGCCCGGGTTGCCGGACTCGGCGACCTTGGTGATCTGCCGCATGGCGCCCTCGGCGACGATCATCTGGAGCGGCATGCCGAGTGCGCCCGGGCTCGCGGGGCCCTCCCACTCGTCCGTCCAGGCGGAGCGGAGCTGGCGGGCGGGCTTGCCGGTGCGGGAGCGGGACCGGATCGTGTCGCGGGACGTGGCGGCGAGCATCTTCTCCTTCACCGGCGGGGACGTCTCCGCCTCCTCGGTGGTGAGCCACACGGAGCCGCACCAGACGCCGGACGCGCCCAGGGCGAGCGCGGCGGCCATCTGGCGTCCGGTGGCGATGCCGCCCGCGGCGAGGACGGGAACCGGTGCGACGGTGTCGACGACCTCGGGGACGAGGACCATCGTGGAGATCTCGCCGGTGTGGCCGCCGGCCTCGCCGCCCTGCGCGACGATCAGGTCCGTTCCCGCGGTGACCTGGCGGCGGGCGTGCTCGGACGTTCCGACGAGCGCGGCGACGGGGATCCCGGCGGCCTTCGCCTTCTCCACCATCAGCGGGGGAGGGGTGCCGAGGGCGCTGGCGATCAGGCCGATGGGGTGGGCGAGCGACACGTCGATCAGCTCGGTCGCGCCCTTGGCCGTGACCTGGGTGCCGCCGCGCGCGTTGGAGCGCTTGGCCTTCTCGAAGTCCGGCAGCGGGACGTCGTACTTGGCGAACAGGCCGGTGAGGAAGGTCCAGTGCTCGTCGGGGATGGCGGCGAGCATCGCGTCGAGGCCGCCGCCGCCCTCCGCCGACTTGTCGATCTTGCCGGGGACGAGGACGTCCACGCCGTAGGGGCGGCCGTTCACGTGGTCGTCGATCCAGCGCAGCTCTTCCTCAAGCCGGTCGGGGGTGTAGGCGACGGCCCCGAGGACGCCGAAGCCGCCGGCGTTGGTGACGGCGGCGACCACGTCGCGGCAGTGGCTGAAGGCGAACAGCGGGAACTCGATGCCGAACCGTGCGCAGACCTCGGTGTTCATGACGTCGACGCTAATGGACCGAACCGCATTCGGTCTAGGGCCGGAACAGGACGTACGCCTCGCCCTCGTCCGGGTGCTCGAACGTCGCGCGCAACGCCAGGCCCTCGCGGAGGTCGTCGCGGGATACGCCGTCCAGGCGGGTGTGCAGCCACGGCCCCTCGGCCAGCTCGACGAGCGCCAGGAAGGCGGGCGGGTCCTTGGGCAGGATCGTCCAGGTCACGAGCGTCGCCCGGCCGCTCGCCTCCGCCCAGCCGAGGTCCTCCTCGCCGCAGCCGGGGCAGCCGGACGCGTCCGGCGCGAACCAGCGGTCGCACGCCTCGCAGTGCTTGACGACGAGCCGGCCGGTGGCGGCGCCGTCGAAGAACGGGTCGGTCCGGCCGTCCCGCCGCAGAACGCCGATGTCCATGGTCAGGCCCCCTTCTCGTGCGGGCTGACGATCAGCGTGGAGTGGTGGTCGAGGATGCCGCCGTTCCCGCTGACGAGGATCACGCCGGCGGACGGCGCCTGCCGCTCCCCGCCGTCCCCGCGCGCCTGGATCACGGCCTCCGACAGGGGCGTCATGCCCCACATGTAGTACGCCGACAGCTGCCCGCCGCCGGTGTTGGTCGGCAGCGACCCGCCGGGGCCGAGCGCGCCGGACGCGGCGAACGCGCCGCCCTCGCCCTTGCCGCAGAACCCGTAGTCCTCCAGCGTCACCAGGACGGTGTAGGTGTAGCAGTCGTACAGCTCGCAGACGTCCACGTCGGCCGCGGTGATCCCGGCCATCTTCATCGCCGCCGCGCCGGACGCCGCGGCCCCGGTGGTCAGGCCGTAGTCGCTGCCGCGCTCCTTGCGATGCCCGGGATGCCCCTGCCCCCAGCCCCACAGGTGGACGGGTGGGCGCGCCAGGTCGCGGGCCCGGTCGGCGCTGGTCACGATGACGGCGACGGCGCCGTTGGAGACGAGGCAGCAGTCCAGCAGGTGCAGCGGTTCGGACACCCAGCGGGAGTTCTGGTGGTCCTCGATCGTGATCGGGTCCCGCATCTGGGCGAGCGGGTTGCCGGCCGCCCACGCGCGGGTGGACACGGCGATCGCGCCGAGCTGCTCGCTCGTCGTCCCGTACCGGGCCATGTGGCGCTGGGCGGCGAGCGCGTAGTGGGAGTTGACGCTGCGCAGGCCGAGCGCGGCCGTCATCCCGCCGAAGCCGTACCATTCGCGGGCGTCCCGGTTGTAGGCGGAGCCCGACGACTGCTTCGGCTTCAGCGGCGCGTCGGCGAACACGCACGCGACCGTGGTCGCCGACCCGTTCAGCACCGACATCGCGGCGTACGACACCATGGCCCCGGCCGTGGCCCCGAAGGAGCTGACCAGGGACAGCAGCCGCAGGTCGCGGAGCCCGAGCGTGTCGGCCAGCTCGATGCCGGGGGAGCCGCTCATGCCGTGGCTGACCAGCAGGCCGTCCAGGTCGCCGAGCGCGAGGCCCGCGTCGGCGGCGGCCAGCCGTACCGCGTCGGCGGCGAGCCGCCGCGGGCTCCGCCCGTACACCTTGCCGAGCTCGGTCATCCCGAGCCCCGCGATCGCGGTGTTCACCGCCTCACCTCCGTTCCCCGTCCGCTCCGCGAGCGCCGTCCTCTGCTCGTGCCACTGTCCGTCCTCCCCTGTCCGGTAGCGCCACGGTACAGAATCACGTTCGGCAGACGTCCGGGCGGGGGTGATCACGAGCCCGGAAGGCACTCCGGTATGCGAGGGGGGACGCCCCGACACGGCGGGCGAAGTGGGCGCGCAGCGTGACCGGCGAGCCGAACCCGGCCTCGGCCGCTACGCGTTCGACCGGCAGGTCCGTGCTCTCCAGGAGCTGCTGCGCCCGGTGGACGCGGGCCCGCGCCAGCCACTGCTGCGGCGTCGTCCCCGCCTGGTCGCGGAACCGCCGCGTCAGGGTCCGGACGCTGACGGACGCGTGCCGCGCGATGTCGTCCAGCGTCAGCGGACGGTGCAGGTTCGCCTCCAGCCACGCCAGCGTGGGCTGGAGCGCGGCGTCCCCGTCCGGCGGGTCCTCATGGCGGATGAACTGGGCCTGGCCTCCGTCCCGCTGCGGCGGCATGATGATCCGCCGCGCGGTGCGCGCGGCCGCCGCGGAGCCGTGGTCGTGGCGGACCATGTGCAGGCACAGGTCGATGCCCGCCGCGACCCCGGCCGAGGTGAGGACCTGGCCGCCGTCCACGTACAGCACCGACGGGTCGACCTCGACACCGGGGAACCGCCGGGCCAGCGCGGCCGCGTACCGCCAGTGCGTGGTGGCGCGCCGCCCGTCCAGCAGCCCGGCCGCGGCGAGCACGAACGCGCCGACGCAGATCGACGCGATCCGGGCGCCGCGGGACGCGGCGTCGCGCAGCGCGTCCAGCACCTCGTCCGGCGGAGCGGACAGGGCGTCCTCATGCCCGGGGACGACGATGGTGTCGGCCGAGGCCAGCGCGTCCAGCCCGAACGGGCCGTCCACCCGCATGCGCCCCAGCATCGGGGACGTCTCCGCACCGCCCGGCGGCGTGCACACCCGGATCTCGTACAGCGGGACGTTCCCGGACGTCGTCGTCACACCGAACACCTGGCCCGGGATGGACAGGTCGAACGCCACCACTCCGTCCAGCGCCAGGACCGCGACCACGTGCATGGCCAGAACGTAGCGCACATCGGCAGTCCGGACACTGTTCGGCCTCCGGTCCGGCACCGCACGATCGGTGGGGTCCGTTCACAGCACACCCGAGGAGCCTCGATGGCCGACCGCTTCGCCGAATTCTCCATGCCCGACACCGACCTGACCCGCAAGGCGTACGACCTGGTGTTCGCCACGGGCACGGCGGCGCTCGCCCACCACAGCGTCCGGACCTACCTGTTCGGCCGTGCGCTCGGCGAGGCGCGGGGCCTTCACCCCGGCGGCGACTACGACGACGAGGCGCTGTTCCTGGCGAGCGTCCTGCACGACCTCGGCCTGACCGAACAGGGGAACGGCGGCCGGCGCTTCGAGGTGGACGGCGCCGACCTCGCCGCCCGGTTCGTGAGCGGGAACGGCCTGGACGAGGAGCGGACCCGCGTGGTCTGGGAGGCGATCGCCCTGCACACCAGCACCGGCATCGCGCACCTGATGCGGCCCGAGATCGCGCTCACCCACGCCGGAACCGGCACCGACATGGCCGGCCTCCGCGCCGGGTCGCTCCCCGAGGGCCTCGCCGAGCGCGTGCACGCCGCGTTCCCCCGTCTTGAGCAGGACTGCGGCCTCACCGGCCTCATCGTCGACCAGATCGCCGAGAACCCGGCAAAGGCCCCGATGGGCAGCCTGCCCGCGGAGGTCGCCCGCCAGTACGGCGTCGGCCCGGCCAGTCCCACCTGGGCGGATCTCGTGGCCGCCGCCTGGCCCGGCATGCGCTGAAACGGGAGTCGCCCGCGTCCCCGGGGCGACGGGGACGCGGGCGACGCGGGGATGGGGTCCCTGGTCAGGACGCGAGAACGGCCTGCAGGAAATCCCGGGTGCGCTGCTCGGACGGCTCACCGAAGATCTGCTCCGGCGGGCCCTCCTCGACGATCTGGCCCTGGTCGAACATCAGGACCCGGTTGGAGATGTCCTTGGCGAAGGTCATCTCGTGGGTGACGCACAGCATGGTCAGGTCGCTCTGCCGCGCGATGTCGCGCAGCAGGTCCTGGACGCCGACGACGAGCTCCGGGTCCAGCGCGGAGGTGACCTCGTCCAGCAGCAGGACGCGCGGCTGCATGGCGAGCGCCCGCGCGATCGCCACCCGCTGCTGCTGGCCGCCCGACAGCTGGGTCGGGTGCGCGTTCTCCTTGTCGGACAGGCCGACCATGTCCAGCAGGCCCCTGGCGCGCTCGACCGCCTCGTCCTTGGACACCCCGAGCACGCGCACCGGCCCCTCGGTGAGGTTGCGCAGCACGTTCATGTTGGGGAACAGGTTGAACTGCTGGAACACCATGCCGACCTGCTTGCGCATCTCGTGCAGGTGCTTCTCGTTCGCCGGGACGCGCTTGCCGCCGCGGTCCATGTGCCACAGCGTCTCGTCGCCGATCCAGATGAGCCCCTCGTTGAGGGTCTCCAGGGTCATCAGCAGCCGCAGGATGGTGGTCTTGCCCGACCCGCTCGGCCCGATCAGCGTCACGCGCTCGCCAGGCTCCACGGTGAAGTCCAGCTCGCGGAGCACGACGTTCGAGCCGAACCGCTTGACGACCTTCTCGAAGCGGATGCCGGGCGCCTCACCGTGCGGCAGGTCGGCGGCCGGCTCGCTCTTCGTCGCGCCGCCCTTCTGCGTGGACACGCTCTCCTTCTGCGTGGACGCGTCCTGTCCGGCGGCGGCGTCCTTCTGCTCGGCGCCGCCGTCCGGCCCGTTGGGCGTGGGGGCTTCCGGTGTGGTGTCAGTTGGTGGCATAACGCCTCTCCAAGCGGCGGACAAGTATCGAGGATATGACGCTGACGATGACGAACAACAGGCCGACCATCGTGATCGGCTCCAGGAACTGCAGGGACTTCGACCCCACCTGGTACGCGGAGAACAGCAGCTCCGCGACGTTGATCGCCAGCAGCATCGGCGAGTCCTTGAACATCGCGATCAGGTAGTTGCCCAGCGTCGGGATCACCCGCCGGATCGCCTGCGGAAGGATCACATCGAGCCACACCCGCGAACGCGGCAGGTTCAGCGCGGTACACGCCTCCCACTGACCCTTCGGGACGTCGGCGATCCCGGCGCGGTACACCTCGGCCGTGTAGGTCGAGTAGTGGATCCCGAGCGTGAGGACGCCCGCGGTCAGCGAACCGATGGTGATGCCCCACGCGGGCAGGACGAAGAACACGAAGTACAGCTGCGGGATCAGCGGCGTGGACCGGATGAACTCGGTGATCCACCGGATCACCTGGTTGAAGACCCGGCTCGGCGAGCGGCGCAGCAGCGTCCACACCAGCCCGAGGACCAGCGCGAGCACATAGCCGAGCAGCGTCGCGATGACCGTGTAGCGCAGCCCGTCCAGCAGGTCGGGGAGGATGTCACCTGAGTATTGCCAGTCCCAGCTCATCAGGCGTTCACCCCCGTCCCCGGCGCGCCGGCCGCGATCGTCCCGAGGGACGGCTCACTCGGCAGCCTGCGGCCCAGCATGCGGTCCACGCGCCGCTCGGCGTAGCGGACGAACAGCTGCAGGATCTGCGCGATCACGAAGTACAGGACGAGGACGACCGAGAACGCCGCGACGGTCTGGCCGGTGCTGCCCTGGATGTTCTTCGACACCCGGGTCAGATCGACGAGCCCGACCAGGGACACGATGGCCGTGCCCTTCATCAGCTCGATGATCAGGTTGCCGAAGGGGGGGAGCATCAGCGCGAACGCCTGGGGGAGCAGGACGCGCCGCATCCGCTGGAGGGGCGTGAAGTTCAGCGCGATCGTCGCCTCGTACTGCGCCTTCGGGACGGCGTTGATCGAGCCGCGGACCACCTCCGCGCCGTAGGCGCCGACGTTCAGGCCGAGGGCCAGCACGGCCGCGAACATCGTGGAGAACCGGAGGCCGATGAGGGGCAGCGCGTAGAAGAACCAGAACAGCAGCACGAGCGTCGCGTTGCCGCGGAAGAACTCCACGTACACCCGGTTCAGCACGCGCACGCCCGAGTGGCGCGAGGTGCCCGCCAACCCGAAGATCAGGGCGAGCACCAGCGCCAGCGCGCCGCCGAGGAGAGTGAGCCGGACCGTGACCCACGCCCCGTCCAGCCACTGGGGATAGCTGTCGAGGACATCGGACACGGGTCAGCCCTGGCAGAACTTGGCGGCGGTGTCGTCCGCGGTGGGCATCTCCGCCTGGGTGAAGCCGAACGGCTGCAGGATCGGCAGCAGCTTGTTCTCCTGCTTCAGCTTGGCGAGCTGCTCGTTCCACGCGTTCACCAGATCGGTGTCGGCCTTGCGGAACGCGAACGCGCCGGCGCCCAGCTGCTCCTTGCCGTCGATGACCGGGGTGAACGCGTCGGTGACCTCGAAGCCCTCGCCCTTGTGCTTGGTCAGCAGGTCGGCCAGCGAGATGCGGGTCAGCCAGATGCAGTCGATGCGCCCCGCCTTCAGGCCCTCGAAGGCGCTCGCCTGGTCGGCGAACGTCTTGATGTCGCCCTTCTTCACACCGGTCTTCTCGGCGTAGCCGGCCTCGACCGCGCCGGTGAGCACGCCGACCTTGACGCCCTTCTTGCCCGGGTCCTCAGCGGCCTTCAGGCCCTTCGGGTTGCCCTCGGGCACCATGAAGGCGCTCTTGGCGACGTACTCGGGGTTGGCGAACGCGGCCGAGGCGCACCGCTCCGGCGTGATGAACATGCCGGCGGCGATCGCGTCGAACCGCTTGGCGTTGAGCCCGGCGATGAGTCCCCCGAAGTCGACCTGGACGCCCTTGATCTCGTCGATGCCGAGGTTCTTGAAGATGACGCGGGCCAGTTCGGGCGCCTCACCGGTCAGCTTCCCGGACTTGTCGGTGTAGCCGTAGGGCGCCTCGTTGGCGAAGCCGACCGTGATCGAGCCGGCGCTCTTGGCCTTGTCCAGCGTGCCGCCGCCCGACTTCTCCTCCTCCGGATTCGTCGTCGAACAGCCCGCCGCGGCCAGCGGCACCGCGGCGGACAGCAGCACCGCGTTGCGGAGGAAGTCGCGTCTCGAAGAAGTCATCGTTGAACTCCTGGTGGGTGTGCTCAACGCCCGTAGGGGGCCGGACGGCCCCCTACGGGCGCTGAGCGGGTGGGTCGGGGTTATCGAATTGTTGTGATCATTCAGGCCCCGGACAGGCCCTCGGAAGCGCCTCCGGCGCCGACGGGAGTGAAGTCACGGGAGCCGATGAACGTCGGACGGGGCGCGGGCGCCGAGAACGGCTCGACGCATGTGTTCTCCACGCTGTTGAACACGATGAACACGTTGGAGCGCGGGAACGGGGTGATGTTCCCGTTCGAGCCGTGCATGCAGTTGCAGTCGAACATGGTGGCAGAGCCCGCCGGCCCTGTGAACAGCTCGATCCCGTGTTTGTCGGCCAGGATCGACAGGCTGTTGGGGTCGGGCGTGCCGACCTCCTGGCCGCGCAGGGACTCCTTGTAGTGGTCGTCCGGGGTCTCCCCGACGCAGGCCACGAAGGTCTTGTGCGAGCCAGGCATGATCATTAGCCCGCCATTGTGCACGAAATTCTCGGTGAGCGCGATAGATATGCTCACCGCGCGCATCCGGGGCATGCCGTCCTCCGCGTGCCAGGTCTCGAAATCCGAGTGCCAGTAGAAGTCCTTGCCAGTGAAGCCTGGCTTGTAGTTCACCCGGCTCTGGTGCACGTAAACCTCCGAGCCGAGGATCTGCCTGGCCCGCCCGACCACGCGTGGGTCGCGGACGAGCTCGGCGAACACCTCGCTGATCTTGTGCACCTCGAAGATGGAGCGGACCTCGTCCGAGCCCCGCTCGGTGACCGTGCGCTCGTCGGCCAGGATCTGCGGGTCGGCCGACAGCCGGCGCAGCTCGGCGCGGTAGTCCTCGACCTCCTCCGGCGCGAGCAGCTGGTCGACGGACAGGAAGCCGTTGGCCTCGAAGGAGTCCAGGGTCGCGGCGTCGACCGGGCCGTCCTGCGCGGTGCCGTACACCACCGGGTCCTGCCGGTACAGCAGCGCCGCCTCGGCGGCCTTCCGGGTGGGGTAGGCGTCGTCGATGGTCGGGTGGGACTCGATGATGCTCATGCGTCCTCCTCGGTCAGCAGGGGGTAGACACCGTTCTCGTCATGGACCTCCCGCCCCGTGCAGGGCGGGTTGAAGACGCATACGGTCCGCACGTCCGTGTGAGCGCGCAGGGTGTGGTGCTCGTGCTCGTCGAGCAGGTACATCACGCCCGGCTCGATCTTGTGCTTCTCGCCCGTCTCGTCGTTGGTGAGCTCTCCCTGGCCCTCGACGCAGTAGACGGCCTCGATGTGGTTGGCGTACCACATCCTCGTCTCGGTCCCCGCGTACAGGATCGTCTCGTGCAGCGAGAAGCCGACGCCCTCCTTGGCCAGCACGAACCGGCGGCTGCACCAGGTCGGCGCCTGCACGTCGCGTTCCGTGCCGATGATCTCCCCAAGGGAACGAACGATCATGAAATCTCCTCTTCCGGTGGTGCCGTGCGGTGTCCGGGGCGGCTCACACGGCGACCTTCTGGCGGACGGCCTCCACCGAGTCCGCGATGATCTCCAGGCCGCGGTCCAGCTCGGCCTCCGTCGTGGTGAGCGGCGGCAGCAGCTTGACGACCTCGCCCTCGGGCCCGGACGTCTCCATCAGCAGGCCGCGGGCGAACGCCTCGCCGCACACCTTCGGGGCCATCTCGGCGTCGTGCATCACCAGGCCCCACGCCAGGCCGCGGCCGCGGACGGAGTCGATCGCCCCGGCGTGCGTGAGCGCGATGTCGTCGAGCGCCGCCTCGACCTGCTGGCTCTTGGCGAGGGTCTGCTTCTCGAACTCGTCGCCTGTCCAGTAGTCCTCCAGCGCGGCGACGGCGGTGACGAACGCGGGGTTGAACCCGCGGAAGGTGCCGTTGTGCTCGCCCGGCTCCCACACGTCCAGCTCGCGCTTCATCAGGGTCACCGCGAACGGCAGCCCGTAGCCGCTGAGCGACTTGGACAGGCAGACGATGTCCGGGGTGATCCCGGCCTCCTCGAAGCTGAAGAACGGCCCGGTGCGGCCGCAGCCCATCTGGACGTCGTCGACGATGAGCAGGATGTCCTGCCGGCGGCAGAGGTCCTGCAGGCCGCGCAGCCACTCGGCGGTGGCGACGTTGATGCCGCCCTCGCCCTGGACGGTCTCCACGATCACGGCGGCGGGCTTGTCCAGGCCGCTGCCGCTGTCGTCGAGCATCGTCTCGAAGAGCAGGAAGTCGGGCGTCCGGCCGTCCAGGTAGTTGTCGTAGGGCATCGCCACGCCGTGCCCGAGCGGCACGCCGGCGCCCGTGCGCTTCATCGAATTCCCGGTGACGGCGAGCGCGCCGAGCGTCATGCCGTGAAAGGCGTTGGTGAAGCTGACGACGGTCTCGCGGCCGGTGTACTTGCGCGCCAGTTTCAGCGCGGCCTCGACGGAGTTGTTGCCCGCGGGGCCCGGGAACTGCACCTTGTAGTCGAGGCCGCGAGGGCTCAGAACGAGCTCGTTGAATCGTTCCAGGAACTCACGTTTGGCCGTCGTGTACATGTCGAGGCTGTGGACGATCGCGTCACTGGCGAGATAGTCCAGCAGCCGGCGTTTCAGCTGCGGGTTGTTGTGCCCGTAGTTGAGTGTCCCGGCGCCGGCGAAGAAATCGAGGTAGGTTTTGCCGTTCTCGTCGGTCATGTGGCTGCCCTGCGCGGTGGTGAACACGGTGGGCCAGCTTCGGCAGTAGCCGCGGACTTCGGATTCCAGGCGGGCGAAAACGTCCATCTCTGCCTCCAGGCAGTCGGGGTGGGAGCGGGTGGGGGTCGAGGAGTGGGTCAGTTCACGCCGGTGATCGGTCCGATCCTGAAGAGCACCTCGGGCTCGTGTCCCCCCTCGGGGAAGTGCTGCGCGCCGAACAGCGGGCTGCGGGTGAGCTCGCACCCGCGGTCCCGGGCGAACGACTCGAACATCGCGGTAGAGGCGGTGTTGCCCGGCGTGACCGTCGCCTCCATGTACCGGTGGCCGCGCGGGGCCAGCCGGTCGGCGAGGCGGTCGAGCATGCGGCGGGCGAGTCCCTGGCCGCGATGGTCGTGGTCGACGGCGACCTGCCACACGAAGAACGTGTCCGGGCGGGACGGGCGGACGTACCCGGTGATGAAACCGCACGGGTCCGCGCCGTCACGCGCCACCACGGAAGTGTCCGCGAAATCGCGGCACCAAAGGGTGTAGCTGTACGGAGAGTTGACGTCCAGGACGCGTGAGTCCCGGGCGAGCCGCCACAGCTGCGGGCCATCGGTGAGGCTCGGCTCCTGGAGTCGCACTTCCGCGTTCGTCTCGTTTCCATCGGGGCGTCCGGTTGGTGATTCCAGGGGGTGCGCTGCCATGTCCAGGCAACTTAGCGAATCTCGGCCCGTGATCGCGACTGATTGTTATCAGCGTGATGTTTAGCCCTATGGCCCAGTGGGTAGGGTTAAATGCTTCGCCGATTTCGCGGCAATTCCGTCGGGCTTTGCTCGGGCCGTCGCGCACATTTCCCGCTGATACGCAGGAGGGACTCCCCGATGCGTCGCGGAAGCGTCCAGGGCACTTCCTGAACGTCACCTTAATGTTCGGCCGCCGGTCCGGGAGCGCATTTATGTATCGGTTGTGTGAGGTAAGTCACATGGATTCGGTGTCAACGGGTCGGGTGCGGCGGGCGTCACGTCGCATCGCGCGAGGTCGTCCGCCCGCGAGCGGCCTGGGACGGGTGTGCGGCAAGGCGTTGACGCGGGTCCTGGGAGGCCGGGGTCCCTCACCTTCAAGGGGGAGGGATCATCTCGATCGGGTAAGACTGCGGTTTCCAAGGGGTAAGAACTCGCGGATTTCGGGTCGCATCCGACACGCCCGGGCCCGGCATGGAAACCGGGCGCCGAGCGCATTCCGGACATCAGATGGCCGCATTGGAGTGCGGCCGATTCTCGGCGGCCGACGACGGGCCGTCTCGTGCGCCCGGCCGGACGGAGCGCGTCAGTCTTTTCCGGCGAAGCGATCGGTCGCCTCGATCAGGCGGTGCAGTATCCCCGGTTCGCTGTAGGCGTGCCCCGCGTCGTCGACGATGTGGAAATCCGCCTCGGGCCACGCGCGGTGCAGATCCCATGCGGTCGCGACCGGTGTGCACACGTCGTAGCGGCCCTGCACGATCACCGCCGGGATGTGGCGGATCTTCTCCACGTCCCGGATCAGCTGGTCCTCCTCGAAGAACCCCTCGTTGGCGAAGTAGTGGTTCTCGATGCGGGCGAACGCCACCGCGTAGTCCGGCTCGCCGAACCCGGCGGCCAGCTCGGGGTCCGGCCGCAGTGTGATCGTCGAGCCCTCCCACGTCGCCCACGCCTTCGCCGCCGCGACCCGCACGTCCCGGTCGGGGGAGTCGAGGCGCTCGCGGAACGCCGAGACGAGGTCCTCCCGCTCGTCCTCGGGGATCGGCTCGATGTACTTCTCCCACAGGTCGGGGAACAGCAGCGAAGCGCCCTCCTGGTAGAACCAGTACAGCTCGAACGGCCGCAGCGTGAAGATGCCGCGCAGCACCAGTTCGGTCACCCGGTCCGGGTGCGTCTGCGCGTACGCCAGCGACAGCGCGCTGCCCCAGCTCCCGCCGAACACCAGCCAGCGCTCGATGCCGAGGTGCTCGCGGAGCCGCTCGATGTCGGCGACCAGGTTCCAGGTGGTGTTCGCCTCCAGCGACACCTCCGGATCCTTCGCGTGCGGCAGGCTGCGCCCGCAGTTGCGCTGGTCGAACAGGACGATCCGGTACGCCTCCGGGTCGAACTGCCGGCGGTGCGCCGGGCTGCACCCGGCACCCGGGCCGCCGTGCAGCATGACCGCGGGTTTGCCGTCCGGATTGCCGCAGACCTCCCAGTAGATACGGTTTCCGTCGCCGACGTCGAGCAGCCCGGAGTCGTACGGCTCGATCGGCGGATACAGGGTGCGAAGCTCCATGACGCGCGATTGTCCCACCCGCGCCGGGCCCCGGCCGGGATGTGACCCATGGCACCGTCGGACGGGCCGCGCGGGCCGTGAACAGGCGTCCTGCGTGCGCGAACACCGGACGGGGGCCGAGAAAGTAAACCCCAAACTGGGCAAACGTTCCGCTGGTCGGGACTAGAGTGCCTCTGGTGAGCGAAGCGAGGAGCCACAGGGCCGGCTGCGGAGCGAGCGAGATGTGCACAACGACCCCCGCGAACGCGGCCGTGCGCCGCCGGGCGAGGAGACACGTGATCGAAGTGACGAGCCGTCGGGCGATGGACGCAGCGAGCAGGATGAGCGGCGCCATGCCGGTCGCCGGGCTCCCGGCCGAAAGGCGAGGAGACCGGTGAGCGAGCTGAACGGATCGGGCGGTGCCCGCGGCGTCCCGGACGGGGCGTCGCCCTGGCCGGCCATGGGCCGCGACCCGGGCGCGCCGCCGGCGCTTCCGGCCGCCCAGCAGCCGATCCAGATGTCCAAGCCCGGGCAGCACGGAATGCCGGCGCAGCACGGCCAGCCGGGGCCGCACAACCGGACCGGGGAGCTCGTGCGTCCCGACGTCGAGCAGCCCGAGGCCCAGCCGTGGGACATCGTCGAGCGGCTCCGCCAGATGGCCGACCTCATCGGCGACGCGCTCGCCGCAGGTGAGCGCAAGGTCAACGAGGCGCAGACCGAGACCGCCTCGCAGGTCGCTGCGATCCAGGCGGAGAAGGAGTCGGCGCAGCGCGACGCGGCCGCCGCCTGGGGCGAGGTGCAGCGCGCCCGCGGCCAGGCCGAGCAGGCCGACCGCCGCGCCGTGGAGGCCGAGCGCCGCGTCACCGAGGCCCAGAACGAGGCGTCGTCGCAGGTCGCTGCGATCCAGGCGGAGAAGGAGTCGGCGCAGCGCGACGCCGCGGCCGCCTGGGGTGAGGTGCAGCGCTCCCGCGGCCAGGCCGAGCAGGCGGAACGCCGCGCCGTGGAGGCCGAGCGTCAGTTCGCCGACGCCGAGCGCCGCGCGGCCGAGGTCCAGAACGAGGCGGTCACGCAGATCGCCGCGCTCCAGACCGAGAAGGAGAACGCGCAGCGCGACGCGGCCGCCGCCTGGAACCAGGCCCAGCAGGGGCGCGCCCAGGCAGACCAGGCCCGCGCCCAGGCCGACCAGGCGCGCGCGCAGATGGAGCAGGTGCAGGCCCAGGTCGAGCAGGCCGAACGGCGCCTCTCCGAGGCCGAGGCCACCGTCCGGCAGGCGATCCAGCAGCGCGACGCCATGAGCGAGGCCCGCGACGACGCCCTGCGCGCCGTCGAGGACGCCGTCGGCGGGCGACGTTCCGCCGAGTCCGAGCGCGACCGCGTCGCCGAGCAGGCCTCCGAGCTGTCCCGCGCCCTGGAGACCGCCCACGGCGAGCTGTCGGCGCTCCGCGCCAAGGTCACCGACGCGGAGATGACCGCGCAGAACCTGCAGCACGCCGTCGTCGCCGCCGGCAAGGAGGCCGACGAGAGCCGGCGCCGCGCCGAGGTCGCCGAGCGGCGCGCCCAGGAGAACGAGCGCCGCGCCCAGGACGCCGAACGGCGGGCCCAGGACGCCGAGCGCCGCATCCAGGACGCTTCCGGGCGGGCCGAGGCCGCCGAGGCCGAGCGGCAGCAGGCGCTCGACACGGCCGCGCAGTCCCTCGAGGCCGCCAAGAAGGCCGAGCGGGAGCGCGACGGCAGCGCCAAGGCGCGGGAGGCGTCCGAGCGGAACCGGGAGGCCGCCGTCCAGGCGCAGGCGCGCGCCGAGTCCGAGCTCACCCTGGCCCGCGGCCGCGCCGACCAGGCCGGCCGCGAACGCGACAAGACGGTCGCCGCGATGCGGCAGCTGGCCGCCGAGCGCGACGCCGTCGCCGAGAAGCTCGCCGAGCGCGACCAGTGGGTCGACCAGCTCGCCCAGGCCGTCACCGAGCAGCGCGCCCAGATCGCCGAGCTGTCCCAGGAACGCGACGCTGCCCGCCAGGCCGCCGACCAGGCCCGCTCCCTGATCGACGAACTCACCAGGCAACTCCGCACGATCATGCCCACAGCGGCCACGCCCCGTCTGTAGGGGGCTGTGTCGGCCCAGGGGGGCGACCCCCTGGAACCCCCGTCGCGAGCCGGTCGATCCTCACGCCACGGCGCAGGTCGTTGCGACCGTGCGGGTTGGTGACGTGGCGCTGCGGTCGCTCGGCTCGACGGGCATGCGCGCCCCGCTCGCTGCACTCGCCTGCCCGCGCCCCGGCTGAGCTTCAGGACCCAGGGAGCCTCTGTGAGGTACGGCTCAGCCACGGCTGAACAGAGCGACCACGCCCGCATCGGCCAGTGCTGAATGGAGCGATCGCGTTCGCACAGGCCACCGCTGAACGCGGCGACCGCGTCCGCATCAGCCAGCACTGAACGGGAGCGGATCGCGCCCGCATCGGCCACCGCCGCAACCCCGCGACGAGCTCAATCGTCGCGATCGCGTCCGAAGGCAGGGGCGAGCGACGCGAGACCCTGATCGCGCAGCGAGCCGCCAGGCGAGACGGAGCGATGCAGCGATCGCACAGCGTTTCTCGACGATGGAGGGCCCCCGGGGCCCGAAGGAGGAGAGAAATGCAATAAGCTAGAGGCCCGTGGACATGTGCGGTACCGTCCGCATCGTTTCGACCACGGGAGCGCCTTCTTGCCTTCGGCAGCCACTGGTAGGTCACGTCCTACCAAGCATCTTTTCGTCACCGGCGGTGTCGCCTCCAGCCTCGGCAAGGGACTGACGGCGTCCAGCCTCGGGCGGCTTCTCGCCCTCCGCGGCCTCCGGGTCACCATGCAGAAGCTCGACCCCTACCTCAACGTCGACCCCGGCACGATGAACCCGTTCCAGCACGGCGAGGTGTTCGTCACCGACGACGGCGCCGAGACCGACCTGGACATCGGGCACTACGAGCGGTTCCTGGACACCGAGCTGCACGGGTCCGCGAACGTCACCACCGGGCAGGTCTACTCCAACGTGATCGCCAAGGAGCGGCGCGGGGAGTACCTCGGCGACACCGTGCAGGTGATCCCGCACATCACGAACGAGATCAAGGACCGCATCCGCGGGATGGCGGACGACGGGGACGTCGACATCGTCATCACCGAGGTGGGCGGGACGGTCGGCGACATCGAGTCGCTGCCGTTCCTTGAGTCGGTGCGGCAGATCCGGCACGAGATCGGCCGGGAGAACTGCTTCTTCCTGCACGTGTCGCTGCTGCCCTACATCGGCCCGTCCGGGGAGCTGAAGACCAAGCCGACGCAGCACTCGGTGGCCGCGCTGCGCTCCATCGGCATCCAGCCCGACGCGATCGTGTGCCGGTCGGACCGGCCGATCACCGACGGGCTCAAGCACAAGATCAGCCTGATGTGCGACGTGGACCGCGAGGCCGTCGTGTCGGCGGTGGACGCCGCGAGCATCTACGACATCCCGAAGGTGCTGCACTCCGAGGGCTTGGACGCCTACGTCGTGCGGCGCCTCGACCTGCCGTTCCGCGACGTCGACTGGGGCGCCTGGGACGAGCTGCTCCGCCGCGTCCACAAACCCGCCCGCGAGGTCACGATCGCGCTGGTCGGCAAGTACATCGACCTGCCCGACGCGTACCTGTCGGTGACCGAGGCGCTGCGGCACGGCGGGTTCGGCAACGACGCCAAGGTGCACATCCGCTGGGTGAAGAGCGACGACTGCGAGACGCCCGAGGGCGCCAAGCGGGAGCTGGACGGCGTGGACGGCGTGCTCATCCCCGGCGGGTTCGGGGTCCGCGGCATCGAGGGCAAGCTCGGCGCCGTCCGGCACGCCCGCGAGAACCACGTCCCGCTGCTCGGCATCTGCCTCGGCCTGCAGTGCATGGTCATCGAGGCGGCGCGGACGCTCGGCGGGCTCGCCGACGCCGGCAGCGCCGAGTTCGACGCCACCACCGAGCATCCCGTCGTCGCCACCATGGCCGACCAGGTCGACGTCGTCGCCGGGGAGCGCGACATGGGCGGGACGATGCGGCTCGGTCTCTACCCGGCCGATCTCGCCGAGGGCTCCGTCGTCCGGGACCTGTACGGGGAGGCGAAGGTGTCCGAGCGGCACCGGCACCGCTACGAGGTCAGCAACGCCTACCGCGACCGGCTGGAGCAGGCCGGGCTGCGGTTCTCCGGCCTGTCGCCGGACGGGCGCCTGGTCGAGTACGTCGAGCTGCCGCGTGGGGTGCACCCGTTCTTCGTCGGGACGCAGGCCCACCCGGAGTTCCGGTCCCGCCCGACCCGCCCGCACCCGCTGTTCACCGGCCTCGTCGCCGCCGCCATCGACTACGCCGAGGTGCGCGCGGACGAGGGCGAGGCGGGGACCGTGGCCGCGTCATGACCGGGGGCGAGGAGCTCGGGCCGGGCGACGTCCGCGACCGGCCCGACCGCTGGAACGTCGTGGAGTCCTCGACGGCGTTCCAGGGGCGCGTGTTCGGCGTCCGGCGCGACCGGGTCGAGATGCCGCGCGGCGACGGCACGGAGGCCGTCGGCCGCGACGTGATCGAGCACATCGGCTCCGTCGGCGTCCTCGCCCTCGACGACCGCGACCGGGTGCTGCTGCTGCGCCAGTACCGGCACCCGGTGTCGCGGCTGCTGTGGGAGGCGCCCGCCGGGCTGCGGGACGTGGACGGCGAGCCCCTGCACAAGCTCGCCGAGCGGGAGCTGCTGGAGGAGTCCGGGTACCGCGCCGAGCGCTGGGACACCCTGCTCGACGTGTTCCCCTCGCCCGGCATGACCGACGAACGGGTCCGGATCTTCCTCGCCCGCGGTCTCACCGAGGTGCCCGCCGACCAGATCGGCTTCGAGCGCGTCCACGAGGAGGCCGACATGCCGGTCGTATGGGTGCCGCTGGACGAGGCGGTCCGCAAGGTGTTCGCCGGTGAGCTGCACAACATGATCGCCTGCATGGGGATCCTCGCCGTGCACGCGGCGCGGGCGTCCGGGTTCGGTGATCTGCGGCCGGTCGACGCGCCGGAGGACTGAGCCGGATGAGGTCCCCCTCCGGCGGGCGGAGGGGGCATGATGGGCGGGTCCCGGAGCCCACGGCCGGAAGAGGTGCCGCCCTGTCCCCGAGCCCGTCCCCCCGGAGCGCCGTGTCCGACGCCGGCGCGGGCTCCGCGCTCGACTCCGCGGTGCGCGCCTATCTGGGGCATCTGGCCGTCGAGCGGGGCCTCGCCGCCAACACGCTCAGCTCCTACCGCCGCGACCTGCGCCGCTACGTGCGGGTGCAGGACGGGCGGGGCCGCACCGCGGTCGGGGAGATCACCGAGGACGACGTCCGCGCCTTCCTGGTGGGCCTGCGCGAGGGCGACGCGGACCACCCGCCGCTGTCGGCGGGCTCGGCGGCGCGGGCGCTCGTCGCCGTGCGGGGCCTGCACCGGTTCGCGCTGCGCGAGGGCCTCGCCGCCGCCGATCCCGCGCACGACGTCAAGCCGCCGACGCCGCCGCGCCGGCTGCCGAAGGCCATCTCGCTTGACGAGGTCGAGCGGCTGCTCGCCGCCGTCACCGGGCCGTCCGGCGGCGACTCCGGCGCCGCCCGGGGCCTGCGCGACCGCGCGCTGCTGGAGCTGCTCTACGGGTCGGGCGCGCGCATCTCCGAGGCCGTCGGCCTGGACGTCGACGACCTCGACCTGCGGGACGGGTTCGCGCGCGTCGCCGGCAAGGGCGGCAAGGCCCGGGTCGTGCCCATCGGCGACTACGCCCGCGAGGCCGTGGACGCCTACCTGGTGCGGGCCCGCCCCGAGCTGGCCGGGGCCGGGCGCGGCGGCCCGGCGCTGTTCCTGAACGCGCGCGGCGGGCGGCTCTCGCGGCAGGGCGCGTGGATGGTGCTGCGCGCCGCCGCGGACCGGGCGCAGCTGTCGGAGGTGTCCCCGCACACGCTGCGGCACTCGTTCGCCACGCACCTGCTGGACGGGGGAGCCGACGTCCGCGTCGTCCAGGAGCTGCTCGGGCACGCCTCCGTCACGACCACGCAGGTCTACACCCTCGTCACGGTCCAGCTGCTGCGCGAGGTGTACGCCACGTCGCATCCGCGCGCGAGGAACTGAACGCCGGGGACGTGCGCCGGGGGACGAATCGGACCATCCGCCGCGGCGACAAATCCCGACGTTCGGCGCGCGTCGGCTTGAGCGACGGGGTGGACGGCCCTAGAGTCCCGGTTCTGGATGGCATTTCCGGGCCGCCGGGGAGGGATCTGGTGACCAGCACTAAGGGTGCGGAAGGAGTCCTTTCCTCCGCCACCATCGAGACCGATCCGAGCCGGGCCCTCGGGCCTACTCAGCGACCCGTACCGGTGTTCCCTGAGCCGGAACCACTGGCCGAGCACGGGCCCGCACGGATCGTCGCCGTCTGCAACCAGAAGGGCGGCGTCGGCAAGACCACCACGACGATCAACCTGGGCGCCGCGCTCGCCGAGTACGGCCGCCGCGTCCTGCTCGTCGACTTCGACCCGCAGGGCGCCCTGTCGGTCGGCCTCGGCAAGGGCGACCCGCGCCAGCTCGACGTGACGATCCACAACCTGCTGCTCGAACGCGACACCGAGTGGGAGGACATCGTCATCGAGACCGGCGTCGACGGCATGGACCTGCTGCCGAGCAACATCGACCTGTCCGGCGCCGAGGTCCAGCTCGTCCACGAGGTGGGCCGCGAGTACATCCTGCAGGGCGCGCTGAAGTCGGCCGTCGACCACTACGACTACATCCTCATCGACTGCCAGCCGTCGCTCGGCCTGCTCACCGTCAACGCGCTGGCCGCCAGCGAGGGCGTGCTGATCCCGCTGGAGTGCGAGTACTTCGCGATGCGCGGTGTCGCGCTGCTGATGGAGACCATCGAGAAGGTGCAGGGCCGGATCAACCCGGACCTGGTCATCGACGGCGTCCTCGGCACCATGTACGACTCGCGGACGCTGCACACCCGCGAGGTGCTCGGGCGGATCGTCGAGGCGTTCGGCGACAAGGTCTTCCACACCGTGATCAACCGCACGGTGCGGTTCCCCGACGCGACGGTCGCCGGCGAGCCGATCACCTTCTTCGACCCGAGCTCGATGGGCGCGAACGCGTACCGGAGCCTGGCGCGGGAGGTGCTCATCAGGTGGGCGGAGACCGAGTGACCCCGTCGGGCACCCCCTAACCCCCCGGAGCCCCGGGAGTCCCCGCTGGAGTGTGCACATGGGCCACCCCCCGCCGCTGCCCTACGACCCGCCGCCCGGCGGCGCCCTCCCGCCTCCGAGGCCCGCTCGGGGGCCGGGGACGCCGGTCATCGTGCTGATCGCCGCGGTCGTCGCCGTCCTCCTCGTGATCGGCGTCCTCGCGGGCTACCTCGTGGCCACCGGCGGCGACGGGGACGACCCCGCGCCCGCCTCGGCCGGCCCGGCCGACCTGCGCGAACCGCTGACGTTCAGGCTGGTCGCGCAGGTGTCCGCCGCACCGTGCACCGGCGGGGCCGTCACCGTCGAGGGCGCCTCCGAGTGCTACACGTTCGGCTCCGACGAGCTGACCGTCCGCCGGCTGGAGGAGATCAGGGCGGTGCCGCCCGACCCGGCGCGGGGCAGCCCGGGCTGGACCGTGCGGCTGAGGCTGACCTCGGCGGACGCGCCTCGGTTCGGTGAGCTGACCGGCAAGGCCGCGCAGGCGTACGCGGACCGGCTGCCGGCGGGCCGGATGGGCATGCTCGTCGGCGGCACGCTGGTCTCGGAGCCCGCGCAGGTGATGCAGGCCATCTCCGGCGGCCAGGTCGACGTCCAAGGGCCGGCCGACAGGTTCACCCGCGCCTACGCGGAGGGCCTCGTCCGGCGGCTGACCGGGTCGTAGCGCCCGCCCCCGGACGTCCCGTCACCGCTCGTGATCGTCCGTGGTGCGAGCGCACGCCGGGCATGGGACGATGAGGCCGGTGAGCACAGCGCGGGAGGAGTCGTCCGCTACCGTGAGCGACGTGGACGACACGTCGCCCGAGCCGGGGCGGGACGCCGAGGAGGAGCAGGGTTTCCGCGTCCACCTGGACAACTTCGAGGGACCGTTCGACCTGCTGCTCGGGCTGATCTCCAAGCACAAGCTCGACATCACCGAGGTGTCGCTGCACAAGGTCACCGACGACTTCATCGCGCACATCCGCTCGCACGGCGCGGACTGGGACCTCGACCAGGCCAGCCACTTCCTGCTGGTCGCCGCGACCCTGCTGGACCTGAAGGCCGCCCGGCTGCTGCCGTCCGGCGAGGTCGACGACGAGGAGGACCTGGCGCTGCTGGAGGCCCGCGACCTGCTGTTCGCGCGGCTGCTGCAGTACCGCGCCTACAAGGAGGTCGCGCAGGTGATCGCCGGGCGCATCGCCGACGCGAGCCGGCGGTTCCCGCGCCTGGTGCCGATGGAGCCGCGCTTCGCCGGCCTGCTGCCGGAGGTGCTGCTCGGCCTCGGCCCGGACGAGTTCGCCCGGCTCGCCGCCAAGGCGTTCACGCCGAAGGCGCCGCCGTCGGTGTCGGTCGAGCACATGTACCAGCCGAAGGCCAGCGTCAAGGAGCAGGCCGCGATCGTCGTGGAGCGCCTGCGCCGGCTGCGCCGGACGACGTTCCGCGTCCTGGCGGCGGACGCCGAGGGCACCTACGAGGTCGTCGCGCGGTTCCTGGCGCTGCTGGAGCTGTACCGGGAGCAGGCCGTCACGTTCGAGCAGGACGCGCCCCTCGGCGAGCTGCACGTGACCTGGACCGGAACCGACGAGGGCGACGTCGAGGTCGGCGACGACTACGAGGGCGCCGCCAAGAAGGACGAGGGCGACGAGGCCCGCCGGAAGGACGAGGCCGGCCGGAAGGACGAGGGAGACGATGACTGAGGAACCCGGCGCGGACGCGCCGGAGCTTCCGGCGCTGCGCGCCTCGATCGAGGCGATCCTGCTGGTGGTGGACGAGCCGGTCACCGAGATGACGCTGGCGCAGCTGCTGGAGCGTCCCCGCGGCGAGGTCGCCGGGACGCTGCGGGAGCTGGCCGCGGAATACACCGAGCAGGGCCGCGGGTTCGATCTCAGGGAGGTCGCCGGCGGATGGCGGTTCTACACCCGGGACGTGTGCGCCCCGGTGGTGGAGCGGTTCGTCACCGACGGCCAGCAGGCGAGGCTCACCCAGGCCGCGCTGGAGACGCTCGCCGTCGTCGCCTACCGGCAGCCGGTGAGCCGGGCCCGCGTGTCGGCGATCCGCGGGGTCAACAGCGACGGCGTCATGCGGACCCTGACGCTGCGCGGCCTGATCGAGGACGCCGGCCAGGACCCCGAGTCGCAGGCGCACCTCTACCGGACCACCGGGTACTTCCTGGAACGGCTGGGCCTGCGCGACCTCGGCGAGCTCCCCGAGCTCGCCCCCTACCTGCCCGATGACCTGCCAGATGACATAGTTGAGGACACGTGAGTGACAACGAGGGCGTGCGGTTGCAGAAGGTCCTGGCCGAGGCCGGGATCGGCAGCCGCCGCCACTGCGAGGAGCTGATCGGCGAGGGCCGCGTCACCGTCGACGGGAAGAAGGTGTTCCGGTTCGGCGAGCGCGTCGACCCTCAGCGCGCCGTCATCCACGTGGACGGCAAGCGGGTCGAGACCCGGTCCGAGATGCGCTACTACGCGATCAACAAGCCGCGCGGCGTGGTGTCCACGATGTCGGACGAGCGGGGCCGCAAGTCCCTCGCCGACTACGTGGAGGTCCCCGAGCGGCTCTTCCACGTCGGCCGGCTCGACACCGACACCGAGGGCCTGATCCTGCTCACCAACGACGGGGAGCTGTCGCACCGGCTCACCCACCCGTCCTTCGGCGTGAGCAAGACCTACCTGGCGGAGATCCACGGGCCGATCCCGCGGGACCTCGGCAGGCGCCTGAAGGCCGGGGTGACGCTGGACGACGGGCCCGCCAAGGCCGACAGGTTCCGCATCTTCGACCAGGTCGGCCGGCGCGTCCTCGTCGAGATCACGCTGCACGAGGGGCGCAAGCACATCGTCCGGCGGCTGCTGAAGGAGGTCGGCTTCCCGGTCCAGCAGCTCGCCCGCATAGAGTTCGGGCCGATCAAGCTGGGCTCGCTGAAGCCGGGCGGGATGCGGGCGCTGACCGTGCGGGAGATCGGCGAGCTGTACAAGGCCGTCGGGCTGTAGGACACCGGACACGAGAAGGGGAGACGACTGTGGCGGTACGCGCGGTCCGTGGGGCGACGCAGATCGACGCCGACGACCGGGACCAGATCCTGGAGGCGACGACCGAGCTCGTCTCCGCGGTGATGGCACGCAACGAGCTGAGCACCGACGACGTCATCAGCGTCATCTTCACGGTGACACCGGACCTGACGGCGGAGTTCCCGGCGCTCGCCGCCCGCAAGCTCGGGTTCCACGACGTGCCGCTGCTGTGCGCGACCGAGATCGGCGTCCCCGGCTCGTTGCCCCGGGTGGTCCGGCTGATGGCGCACATCGAGACGGACCGTCCCCGCTCCGCCGTCCAGCACGTGTACCTGCGCGGCGCGACGGCGCTCCGCCTCGACATCGCGCAGTAGCGCCCGAGCGGAGCGAGGCATGGGGTGGGGCGCAGTAGCGCCCCACACGGAGCGAGGCAAGGTGTGGGGCGCAGTAGGGTGACGGGCGTGAGCGAGGACGTGGTGGCACGGCGCATCGTCGTGGTCGGGACGGGCCTGATCGGGACGTCGATCGCCCTGGCGATGCGGGAGCGCGGCGCCGAGGTTCTGCTGACGGACCGCGACGCGGCCGCCCTGGCGCTCGCCGTCGAGCTGGGCGCCGGCGAGGCGCTGCCGGACGGCGCGCACGAGGAGCCCGCCGACCTGGCGGTGCTGGCGGTGCCGCCCGCGGCGGTCGCGGTGACGCTGCTGGACGCGCAGAAGCGCGGCCTCGCCACCGCCTACACCGACGTGGCGAGCGTGAAGGCGCCGCCGCTGGCGCAGGCGGCCGAGCTGGGCTGCGACCTGACGACGTTCGTGGCGGGGCACCCCCTCGCCGGCAGCGAGCGGTCCGGGCCGGGCGCGGCCCGCGCCGACCTGTTCCTCGGCCGCCCCTGGGCGCTGTGCGCGACCCCGGAGGCGACCCCCGAGACGGTCCAGGCCGTCACCGGCCTCGCGACGGCGTGCGGCGCGATGCCCGTGGAGGTGGACGCCGCCGAGCACGACCGTGCCGTCGCGCTCGTCTCGCACGCGCCGCACGTGGTGTCGGCCGCGGTCGCCGCCCGGCTGACCGGCGCGGACGACGTGGCGCTGGGCCTGTCCGGGCAGGGGGTCCGGGACGTCACCCGGATCGCGGCGAGCGACCCGCGGCTGTGGATCGGCATCCTGTCGGCGAACTCCCAGCCCGTCGCGGACGTGCTGGAGGCCGTCGCCACCGACCTCGCGGTGGCCGCGTCGCTGCTGCGCGACGGCAGCGAGGAGGCCGCCGCGCACGTCGCCGACCTGCTGCTGCGCGGGAACGCGGGCCGGTCCCGCATCCCCGGCAAGCACGGCGGCGACCAGCCCGCGTACGCGACCGTCCAGGTGGTCATCCCGGACCGTCCCGGCGAGCTGGCGATGATCTTCCAGGCGGCGGGGATCGCTCAGGTCAACATCGAGGACGTGACGATCGAGCACTCCCCGGGCCGGCCGCTGGGCGTGCTGGAGCTGTCGGTCGTCCCGGAGGCCGCCGACCGCCTCGCCGCCGAACTGCGGGCCCGCGGCTGGTCCGTGCCCGGCTAGTCCGCGGGGCCGGTAGCCTGTTTCGCCGGGGCTTGTCCCGGGGACTCCCGCGCGCCGGCGCGGCGACGAGCGCCGCCCGATTCGCCCGCCGATCCGTCGTCGGCGGGCGCTCCGACGATCAGAGAGGGAGCGACCGTGCCGCTCGTCATCGCCATGGACGGCCCGTCCGGGTCGGGCAAGTCCAGCGCGTCCAAGGGCGTCGCCCGCGCGCTCGGGCTGCGGTACCTGGACACCGGTGCCATGTACCGCGCCGTCACCTGGTGGATGCTCGACAACGGCGTGCCGGTCGAGGACGGCGTCGCCGTGGCGGCCCGCGCTCTGGACCCGGTGATCGACTCGGGCACCGACCCGGACGCGCCCGCGATCGCGGTGGACGGGGTGGACGTGTCCGGCCCGATCCGCACCCGCGAGGTGACGAACGCGGTCAGCGCCGTCAGCTCCGTCCCGGCGGTCCGCACGCGGCTCGTGGAGCTGCAGCGGGAGATCATCGGGGCCGGCGGCATCGTGGTCGAGGGGCGCGACATCGGCACGGTCGTCGCGCCGGACGCGCCGGTGAAGGTGTACCTGACGGCCAGCGAGGAGGCGCGGGCCGCGCGCCGCGCGAAGGACCTCGCCGCCGACCCGGGCGCGTCGGTGACCGTCACGCAGGCCGAGCAGGCCCGGCGGGACCGGCTCGACTCGACCCGCAAGGCGTCGCCGCTGACCAGGGCGGCGGACGCGTACGAGATCGACTCGACCGAGCTGAGCCTCGCCGAGGTCGTCGAGGCGGTCGTCCGCCTCGCCAAAGCGCACGAGTAGCGGGCCGCCTGACGGCTCCCGCCGGGGAATGTGACAGTGAGCGAATACGAGATCGAAACGGTGGACGTCGTCGATGACGTCGCCGAAGACGCGGCGCCCGCGCCGGTCGTCGCCGTGGTGGGACGGCCGAACGTCGGCAAGTCGACCTTGGTCAACCGGATCCTCGGCCGCCGCGAGGCCGTCGTGGAGGACGTCCCGGGCGTGACCCGTGACCGGGTCGCCTACGACGCCGCGTGGAGCGGCCGCCGGTTCACCGTCGTGGACACCGGCGGCTGGCTGCCGGACTCGTCCGGCCTCGCCGCGGCGATCGCCGAGCAGGCGCGGCTGGCGGTCGAGCTGGCCGACGTCGTGATGTTCGTCGTCGACGCGACGGTGGGCGCCACGGACGTGGACGAGGCCGTGGTGGAGATCCTGCGCCGGTCCGGCAAGCCGGTGGTGCTGGTCGCCAACAAGGTCGACAACGCGGGCGCCGAGTCCGACGCCGCGCTGCTGTGGTCGCTCGGCATCGGCGAGCCGTACCCGGTGAGCGCGCTGCACGGGCGCGGCAGCGGCGACCTGCTCGATGCCGTGCTGGACGCCCTGCCGGAGGAGCCCCCGGCGGAGACGTTCGGCGAGCCGGGCGGGCCGCGCCGGGTCGCGCTGCTCGGCCGTCCCAACGTCGGCAAGTCGAGCCTGCTGAACCAGCTGGCGGGGGAGGCCCGCGCCGTCGTGGACTCGGTGGCGGGGACGACCCGCGACCCGGTCGACGAGCTGATCGAGCTGGGCGGCAGGACGTGGCGGTTCATCGACACCGCCGGGATCCGGCGGCGGCACCGGGAGAACCAGGGCGCCGACTTCTACGCGACGCTGCGCACGCAGTCCGCGCTGGAGCGGGCCGAGGTCGCGGTGGTCCTGGTGGACGCCGACCAGCCGCTCGCCGAGCAGGACCTGCGGATCATCTCCATGGTGATCGAGTCGGGCCGGTCGCTGGTCATCGCCTACAACAAGTGGGATCTGCTGGACGAGGAGCGCCGCCACTACCTGGAGCGCGAGATCGACCGGCAGCTGCACAACGCCCGCTGGGCGCCGCGGGTGAACATCTCCGCCAAGACCGGCCGGCACATGGAGAAGCTGGTGCCGGGCATCGAGACGGCGCTGGAGGGCTGGGGCACCCGCGTCCCTACGTCCAAGCTGAACCAGTTCTTCGCCGACCTGGTGAACTCCCATCCGCACCCGGTGCGGGGCGGCAAGCAGCCGCGCGTGCTGTTCGCGACGCAGGCGGGGGTGCGGCCGCCGCGGTTCGTGCTGTTCACGTCGGGGTTCCTGGAGGAGGGCTACCGGCGGTTCATCGAGCGGCGGCTGCGGGAGGAGTTCGGGTTCGCCGGGACCCCGCTCGACATCGCCATGAAGATCCGCGAAAAGCGCGGCAAGAGCAAGAAGTAGCGGAACTTTCGGCCGGCGGCCCGCCGGGGATCTTTCCCCGGCGGGCCGCGGCATGACAGGATGCCCGTACGGGCCGCGAGTAAGTCTTCCATTACTCGCTCATCCCGTGGCGGACACATGTTCTCGTCCGGGTGACCGGGTCCCCCGGACACCGGGCGCGGTCGAGGGGTGCGACGTGAAGCTCTTGCTGCTCATCTCCGTTGCCGTCGTCTGCGTGGCGCTCAGCTTCGCGTGGCGGGAGCCGTGGATCGGCGGCGTCGGACTGCTGGTCGCCTTCGTCGCCATGTTCACCGACCGTGACGATGTGCGGCTGGACGAGGAGCGCGGCAGCTACGAGACCACCAAGTCCGTCCGCAACATGCGGGGCCGTAACCGCTAGCGGTCGTAGCGCGTCTCGCCGGCGACGTGCTGGTCGCCGGCCGGCGGCGGTCCCTGCCCGGGCGGGTTCTCCCGCGCGTACCGCCCGTAGACGAGCGGTTGCGTGGTGTTGGATCCGCCCGGTTCGGGCTCGGCCTGCGATGCCCGCTCGCGGACGCCGACCACCGCGAACCGGCCGAGCGCGAGCGCGGCGAGGAACACGATGACGACGCCGAGCCCGGTGAACCCGGCGAGCTGCTCGGCGACATGGCGGTTTTCGCCCGTGCCGAGCGGCGCGCCGACCCCGGGGACGTCCCAGAGCGTGGCGACGGGCGGGCCGACGGCGAACCAGGCGCCGCCGAGTGCGGCGAGCCACGCGCCGAACATCGCGAACGCGCGGTTGGCGCTGAAGAGTACGATCAGGCCGCCCAGCGCGGCGGCGGCCCCGGGAGCGATGCCGAGCTGAAGCCGGTCGGAGTTGTAGACCCAGGTGTCGTCCGGCGCGAAGCCGAAGTCGAAATAGGGGCCGGCGAAGGGCAGCAGGCCGCCCCACAGGCCCAGCAGGATCAGCAGGAATCCGCTGAAGCCGCCGCGGGAGCGTGGTACGCGCATGGTCCCAGTCATGATCATTCCTCCTGACCGGGCGTGTGATTCTGTTTTGAATCACCGTTTACCCGTACATGGCCGATCCACACGGCCCGAGAGAGGCACACCGCATGGAGAACGAGATCACCGTCGTCTACGCGCGCGAGGAACCGCCGGACCGGTGGGACGCCGCCGTCTTCCTCGCCGGGCCCACGCCCCGGACGCGCGGGGTCGCGTCGTGGCGCCCGGACGCGGTCGCCGAGCTGCGCGGCCGGTGGCGCGGCGGCGGACGGCTCGTGGTGTTCGTCCCCGAGCACCGGCACGACCGCTACGGCGACTACGACGGTCAGATCGAGTGGGAGGAGCGCTGCCTGCATCTGTCCGACGAGGTCGTGTTCTGGGTCCCGCGCGAGATCGAGACGATGCCCGCGTTCACCACGAACGTGGAGTGGGGGATGTGGCACGACAGCGGCCGGGTGGTGTTCGGCGCGCCGCCGGACGCGCCGCGGAACCGCTACCTGCTGCACTACGCGACGAAGTTCGGTGTTCCGGCGGCGACCGATCTGCGGGACACGGTCGCGGCGGCGCTGCGCCGGATCGGCACGGGCGCGTCCCGGACGGGCGGCGAACGGGAGATCCCGCTGCTGCTGTGGCGTGACGCGGCGTTCCAGAGCTGGTACGCGGGGCAGCGGGAGGCGGGCGACGTCCTGCTCGGCGCGCGGGTGGTGTTCCGGTTCGGCGTTTGCTGGGGCCTGCACGTCCGCGTCCGGGTGGCCGCCGAGGACCGGGTCAAGGACAACGAGATCGTCATCGGGCGGCCGGACGTGTCGGCCGTCGTCCTCTATCGGCGTGGGGCGACGCTCGACGAGACGGAGGTCGTGCTCGTCCGGGAGTACCGGAGCCCGGGCGTGCACGGGCACGTCCACGAGCTGCCGGGAGGGTCGGGTGCGGGCGGCGCGGCCGAGGTCGCGCTCGCGGAGGTCGCCGAGGAGACCGGGCTGGCGCTGGAGCCGGAGCGGCTGCGCGCGCACGGGAGCCGGCAGGTGACCGCCACGCTGTCCACGCACCGGGTGCACCTGTACTCCGCCGAGGTCTCGGCGGACGAGGTGGCGCGGCTCCGGGCCTCCGGTCCGCACGGGGTGGCGGCGGACGGCGAGCGCACCGAGGTCGGGGTGTCCGACTTCGGGCGGATCAGGCGGGAGCGGCGGGTGGACGCGGCGAACCTCGGCATGATCGCCGAGGTTCTGCTGGAGACATGCTGACCCGGGCGGCCGCGGGTCTCGCATGAGGGCGCCGAGAGCGAGGCTCGTTCCCCCGCATCCGCAGGGAGGCTTACTTGAAGGCCTTGCAGATTCGGGCCTGGAACCGCTCTTTCCCTGGTATCTGCGGATGGCTAGGCTTGGCCGCGTGACCACGTTCAGGATCAGCGAGGCCGCCGCGCTTCTCGGGGTCAGCGCGGACACCGTGCGCCGCTGGGTGGACGGGGGCCGGCTCCCGGCTTCCCGGGACGAGCACGGCCACCGGCGGGTGCCGGGGGCCGATCTCGCCGCCTTCGTGCGCGACCAGGCGCGCGAGGGCGGGGCGTCCGGCCAGGCTGAGCGGTTCTCCTCGGCGCGCAACCGGCTCCGGGGGATCGTCACCGAGGTCGTGCGGGACGGAGTGATGGCGCAGGTGGAGATCCAGGCGGGGCCTTTCCGGGTGGTGTCGCTGATGAGCCGCGAGGCCGCCGACGACCTCGGCCTGCGGGCGGGGGTCGTCGCCGACGCCGTGGTGAAGTCGACGAACGTCGTGGTCGAGCTGCCGGACCCGGGCTGACGCCCGGGGTCGTCGAGGAGGATCGTGATCAAGCGCACTGCGCTCGCCGGGGAGTTCATCGGGCCGGTGCTCGGGAGCCGGGGCAAGGCGGCGCTGAGCGGGGCGGGTTTCGAGGCGCCGTGAGACCGGCGCCGAGGGCGCTCCGGGGGGCGCGGGGGGCGGCCTCCCCGCGGCGGGAGGCCGACCGGCTGCCGGGGCGGCCGCCGTGGATCCTGCTGCTGCCCGCGCTGGCCGGGCTCGCGTTCCTGGTGCTGCCGCTGCTCGGGCTGCTGGCCCGGGCGCCGTGGTCGACGCTCGGCACCCGCCTCATGGAGGCGCAGGTGCTGGACGCGCTGCGGCTCTCGCTGCTCACGGCCACCCTCGCGACCTGCCTGTGCCTGCTGTTCGGCGTCCCGCTGGCCTGGGTGCTCGCCCGGGTCCGGTTCCCGGGCGTCCGCCTCGTCCGGGCGCTGGTGACGGTGCCGCTGGTGCTCCCGCCCGTCGTCGGCGGCGTCGCGCTGCTGCTCGCGCTCGGGCGGCGCGGTCTGATCGGCGGATGGCTGGACGACACGTTCGGCATCACGTTCCCGTTCACCACCGCTGGCGTGGTCCTCGCCGAGACGTTCGTCGCGATGCCGTTCCTGGTGATCAGCGTGGAGGGCGCGCTGCGCGCCGCCGACCTGCGCTACGAGGAGGCCGCCGCCACCCTCGGCGCCGGCCGCTGGACGATCTTCCGGCGGGTCACGCTGCCGCTCGTCGCGCCCGGCGTCGCCGCCGGGGCGATCCTGTGCTGGGCACGGGCGCTCGGGGAGTTCGGCGCGACGATCACCTTCGCCGGCAACTTCCCCGGCCGGACGCAGACGATGCCGCTGGCGGTGTACCTGGCGCTGGAGACCGACCCGCAGGCGGCGATCGTGCTCAGCCTGGTCCTGCTCGCCGTCTCGGTCCTCGTCCTGGCCGCCCTCCGGGACCGCTGGGTGGACACCGCGGGATGAGCGGAGCGGACCGGGAGGTGGTCCCGGCAGAGGGCGGGAGCCGCGGACTGGACGCGCGGCTCGTCGTGCGGCGCGCCGCGTTCGACCTCGATCTCGCGCTCACCGCCCGGCCGGGCGAGGTCGTGGCGCTGCTCGGCCCGAACGGCGCGGGCAAGAGCACGGCGCTGCGCGCGCTGGCCGGGCTCGTCCCGATGGCGGGCGGGCACGTCCGGGTGGACGGCGAAGACCTGCGCGCGCTGCCGCCCGACCGCCGCGGCATCGGCATGGTCTTCCAGGACTACCTGCTGTTCCCGCACCTCAGCGCGCTGGAGAACGTCGCCTTCGGGCCGCGCTGCCGAGGCACCGGCCGCCGCGCCGCCCGCCGGATCGCCGCGGAGTGGCTGGAGCGGGTCGGGCTCGCCGAGCACGCGTCCGCCCGTCCCCGGGCCCTGTCGGGCGGGCAGGCGCAGCGGGTCGCGCTGGCCCGCGCGCTGGCGGTCGACCCCGGGCTGCTCCTGCTGGACGAGCCGCTCGCCGCCCTGGACGCCCACACCCGGCTGGAGATCCGGGCCGCGCTGCGCCGCCACCTCGCCGGGTTCTCCGGGGCCGCCGTGCTCGTCACCCATGACCCGCTGGACGCGATGGTGCTGGCCGACCGCATCGTCGTCGTCGAGGGCGGCCGGCTCGTCCAGGAGGGGACTCCCGCCGACGTCGCGCGCCGCCCCCGCACCGGCTACGTCGCGCGCCTGGTCGGGCTGAACCTGTACCGGGGACGGGCCGAGGCGGGCGCGGTCACGATCGGTGACGGGGCTGCCACCCTCGACAGTGTGGACTCGCTCGACGGCGAGGTCTTCCTGGCCTTCGCGCCATCCTCGGTGGCGCTGTACCGGACGCGTCCCGACGGCAGCCCCCGCAACCTCTGGCGGACCCGCGTCGCCGCGGTCGAGCGCCACGGGGACCGCGTCCGGGTGCGGTTGTCCGGCCCGCCTTTCGACGCCGTCGCGGACGTGACTCCGGCCGCCGTCGCGGAGCTCCAATTGTCGGAGGGCAGCGCGATTTGGGCGGCCGTGAAGGCCACCGAAACCCACGTTTACCCAGCTTGAGCGGGTTCACGCCGAGGGCGGGACGCACCCCGCGGCCCGCCCCCGTATCCAGGTGATATCAATCACAAAAGCGGGCAGGAAGGCCCAAAAGCCGACGGGATTGGTCCAGACCAAATGGCCAAAAAGACGGGTGTTGTTCATCATGCAAACATCCTGCGAACAGCTGAAGGAGTTGCCCGTGTCCAACCAGGTCCCCGGCCTCGACCAGGCCCCTACCGGCCACCCCGAACTGATTGAGTGGGTACGCGGGATCGCCGAGCTGACCAAGCCGGACCGCGTCGAATGGTGCGACGGCTCGGACGCGGAGTGGGAGCGCCTGACCGGCCTCCTCGTCGACCAGGGCACCCTCACGCGCCTCGACCCGGCCAAACGGCCGAACAGCTTCCACGCGGCCTCCGACCCCACCGACGTCGCCCGCGTCGAGGACCGGACGTTCATCTGCTCCGAGAACGAGGCCGACGCCGGCCCCACCAACAACTGGGTCGCGCCCGCCGAGATGAAGCAGACCCTGGACGGTCTCTTCGACGGCTGCATGAAGGGCCGCACCATGTACGTGGTGCCCTTCTGCATGGGCCCGCTCGGCGGCACCATCTCCCAGCTGGGCGTCGAGATCACCGACTCCGCCTACGTCGCCGTGTCCATGCGGGTCATGACGCGGATGGGCGAGGGCGCGCTGCGGCTCATCGAGGAGCGCGGCTCGTTCGTCAAGGCCGTCCACTCCGTCGGCGCCCCCCTGGAGCCCGGCCAGGCGGACGTGAAGTGGCCCTGTAGCTCCACGAAGTACATCACGCACTTCCCCGAGACCCGGGAGATCTGGTCCTACGGGTCCGGGTACGGCGGCAACGCGCTGCTCGGCAAGAAGTGCTACGCGCTGCGGATCGCTTCCACGATGGCGCGCGACGAGGGCTGGATGGCCGAGCACATGCTCATCCTGAAGCTCACGCCGCCCACGGGCGCGACCCGCTACGTCGCCGCCGCGTTCCCGTCGGCGTGCGGCAAGACCAACCTCGCCATGCTGGAGCCGACCATCCCCGGCTGGAACGTCGAGACGATCGGCGACGACATCGCCTGGATGCGGTTCGGCGACGACGGCCGCCTCTACGCCATCAACCCGGAGGCCGGGTTCTTCGGCGTCGCGCCCGGCACCGGCGCGAGCACCAACGCCAACGCCGTGAAGACGCTCTGGGGCAACAGCATCTTCACCAACGTGGCGCTCACCGACGACGGCGACGTGTGGTGGGAGGGCCTCACCGACGAGCCGCCCGCGCATCTGACCGACTGGAAGGGCAACGACTGGACCCCGGCGTCCGAGACCCCGGCCGCCCACCCGAACGCCCGGTTCACCACCCCGGCCGGGCAGTGCCCGATCATCGCCGACGAGTGGGAGGACCCGAAGGGCGTCCCGATCTCGGCGATCCTGTTCGGCGGCCGGCGCGCGTCCGCCGTCCCGCTCGTCACCGAGTCGTTCGACTGGCAGCACGGCGTGTTCCTCGGCGCCAACGTCGCGTCCGAGAAGACCGCCGCCGCCGAGGGCAAGGTCGGCGAGCTGCGCCGCGACCCGTTCGCCATGCTGCCGTTCTGCGGCTACAACATGGGCGACTACTTCGGCCACTGGCTGGAGATCGGCAAGGCCACCGACGCGGAGAAGCTCCCGCGGATCTACTACGTGAACTGGTTCCGCAAGAACGCCGACGGCCGGTTCATCTGGCCCGGCTTCGGCGAGAACAGCCGCGTCCTCAAGTGGATCGTCGAGCGGCTCAACGGCCGCGCCGACGCCGTCAAGTCCCCGATCGGGCACCTGCCGACCAGGGAGGCGCTGGACACCGAGGGCCTGGAAATCGACGACGCCGACCTCGACACCCTGCTGTCGGTCGACACCGAGGTGTGGAAGCAGGAGGCGGCCCTCGTCCCCGAGCACTTCGAGAAGTTCGGCGACCACATGCCGAAGGCGCTGTGGGACGAGTACCACGACCTCGTCCGCCGCCTGGACCACTAGCCGCCGGCGCCTCTCGCGCCCGTTCCCCGGCGTTTCGCCCGGGAACGGGCGCGACTTATATCCGCTATCACCCGAATTTGCCTAGTTTGGGGATGGGCTTGGGCATCCCGGCACGGCCGAGCGGCAAGCAGTGGGACTAGGCCCCGCCGCGGGGAAGGCGGCCGCGGGACGCGGAGGCCCGAGCCACGGGAGGCAGGCATGTTCGAGCTGATGACCCGCCACTGGTGGGTCCTCGCGCTGCGCGGCGCGTTCGCGATCCTCTTCGGCATCGTGGCCTGGGCATGGCCGGGCATCACCGTCTGGGCGCTGGTCGTGCTCTTCGGCGCCTACGCGCTGGCGGACGGCGTGGTCGCCCTCGCGGAGGCGTTCCGCGGGACGACCGGAAGCCCGCGCGGCATGCTCGTGCTGTCCGGCGTCGCCGGGATCGCGCTCGGCATCGCGGCCCTGGTGTGGCCGGGCATCACCGCGTTCGTGCTGCTGATGCTGATCGCCGCGTGGGCGGTCGCGACCGGAGTCCTGGAGGTCGTCGTCGCGTTCGCGCTGCGCAAGGAGCTGAAGGGCGAGTGGGCGTACGTGCTGACCGGCGCGATCTCGGTGATCTTCGGGATCCTGCTGTTCGCGTGGCCGGTGTCCGGCGCGGTGGCGATCGTCTGGCTGATCGGGCTGTTCTCCATCCTGTTCGGCGCCGCCATGGTCGGCGCCGCCTTCCGGCTGCGCAGGCTCGGCCACGCCACGCGGGAGACCAGGCCCGGCATGGGCGCCAGGGCCCTCCCGTAGCCCGGCCGCCGGAACCTCGGCCGTGGTCGGGCCCGCATAGGATGCGGTGCATGACGCGGCTGGAGCACCGGGTGCACGAACTGACCGTCGGCCAGCTCGCCGAGCGGAGCGGCGTGGCGGTCTCGGCCCTGCACTTCTACGAGTCCAAGGGCCTGATCAGCAGCCGCCGGACGGCCGGCAACCAGCGCCGGTTCAGCCGCGACACCCTCCGCCGGGTGTCGTTCATCAAGGTGTCGCAGCGCGTCGGCATCCCGCTCAGCGACATCCGCGACGCCCTCGCCACCCTTCCGGAGGAGCGCACCCCCACGGTGGCGGACTGGGCGCGGCTGTCGGAGGCGTGGCGAAGCAACCTCGACGCGCGCATCCGGCAGCTCGAACGGCTCCGCGACGACCTCACCGACTGCATCGGCTGCGGCTGCCTGTCGATCAGCAGGTGCGCGCTGGCCAACCCCTACGACCGGCTCGGCGACGAGGGACCGGGCCCGCGCCGGCTGCTCGTGCAGGACGGCACCGGCGACGGAGCGACCCGCCCGCCCGCGGTGGAGGCGAACGGGACGGGCGCCGCGCCGCATCCGGACTGTGACGGCTGCGCGGCGGGCGCCCACGGCTAGCGGCTCCGGCCGGTGCCCGCGGGTCAGCGGCGGCGCGGATCGCGGCTGTGCGGGTCGATGCGCCGCGGCGCGGGTTCCCGGCCGGCCGGCTGGGTGGGCGCCGGACGCGCCGGGATCTGCTCGATCGGCAGCTCCACGGGCTCGTCCCCGAGGGAGAACCGCTCGCCGTGGTGCCACAGCTCGATGTCCGGGCCGTCCAGCAGCTCGTAGCGGGCCGCCTCCGCCGTCACGCCGACCTTGATCAGGCTGCCCCGGTACCGCATCCGGAACGCCAGCCGGCTGATCCCGCCGGGCAGCCGCGGCGCGAACCGGAGCCTGCCCTTGCCGGCCCGCATCCCGCCGAACCCGGCGACGAGCCCGCTCCACGCGCCCGCCATGGACGCGATGTGCAGCCCGTCGCGGGTGTTGTGGTTCAGGTCGTGCAGGTCCATCAGCGCGGTCTCGCCGAGATAGTCGTGCGCCAGCTCCAGCTGGCCCACCTCGGCGGCGACGACCGCCTGCGTCTGCGCCGACAGCGAGGAGTCGCGGACGGTCAGGCCCTCGTAGTAGGCGAAGTTGCGCTCCTTCTCCTCCTCGGTGAACGCGTCGCCGCACAGGTGCAGCGCGAGGACCAGGTCCGCCTGCTTGACGACCTGCTTGCGGTAGAGGTCGAAGTAGGGGTAGTTCAGCAGCAGCGGGTAGTGGTCGGGTTTGGTGGCCGCGAAGTCCCAGCGGGCGTGGTTGGTGAAGCTCTCGCTCTGCGGGTGGACGCCCAGCCGGTCGTCGTAGGGGATCAGCATGGCCGCCGCCGCGTCCCGCCACGACGCGGCCTCCTCGGCGTTCACCCCGAGCCGGGCGGCGCCCTCCGGATCGCGCATCGCCGTCTCGGCGGCCTCCTGCAGGTTCCGGCGCGCCATGAGGTTGGTGTAGACGTTGTTGTCCACGACCGCGCTGTACTCGTCCGGGCCGGTGATCCCGTCGATGCGGAACACGCCGCCCACGTCGTGGTGGCCGAGGCTCCGCCACAGCCGGGCCGTCTGCACCAGGATGTCCAGGCCGACCTCCCGCTCGAACTGCTCGTCCCGGGTGGCGTCCACGTACCGGACGACGGCGTCGGAGATGTCGGCGTTGATGTGGAACGCCGCGGTGCCGGCGGGCCAGTAGCCAGAGCACTCGTGACCGCGGATCGTCCGCCAGGGGAACGTGGCGCCGTCCAGGCCGAGCTGATTGGCGCGCTCCACCGCCAGCGGCAGCGTCATGTGACGCCAGGCGAGCGCGTCCGCCGCGGCGCCCGGTGAGGTGTAGGTCAGCACGGGCAGGACGAACGTCTCGGTGTCCCAGAACGTGTGCCCGTCGTAGCCGGGGCCGGTCAGGCCCTTGGCCGGGATCATGCGTCGTTCCGCGCGCGCGCCCGCCTGCAGGACGTGGAACAGGCCGAACCGGACCGCCTGCTGGATCTCGGCGTCGCCGTCGACCTCGACGTCCGCGCCCTCCCAGAAATCGTCGAGGTACTCGCGCTGCTCGGTCAGCAGGCCGTCCCAGCCGGTCTGCCGCGCGCCCGCCAGCGCCCCGACCACCTGGTCGTGCAGCGCGGGCCGGGACCGCCGGCTCGACCATCCGTACGCGATGTACTTCACGATGCGGAGCCGCTGGCCCGGCTCCAGCCGGGTCGCGACCGTCAGCCGCCCGACGTCCTTGGAGCTCTCGGTGTCGATCGCCATCGACTCCGGGCCCTCGATGTGGTGCGACATCCCGGCCGCCATCCGCAGCCCGCTCTGCCGCGTCCGGTGCAGCAGCAGGACCTTCGTGCCGTTGGCGACGTGCTCCTCGCTCACGAGCGGGCTGCTCAGGATCGCCGACGCCCGCGGGTCCTTGGCGCCGCCGGGCAGCGCCTCGTTGGCCACCAGCTCCGACTGGGCGACCACCCGGACCGCCGCGTCCACGGGCTCGACGTCGTAGCAGATCGCCGCCACCGCCCGCTGGGTCAGCGACACCATGCGGACCGACGTCACCCTGATCGTCTTGTCGGCCGGGGACGTCCACTCCACGTGCCGGGTGAGCGTCCCCGCCCGCATGTCGAGGGTGCGCTCATGGCGAAGGACGCGGCCATAGCGGACGTCGAGCGGCTCGTCGTCCACCAGCAGCCGGATGACCTTGCCGTTGGTGACGTTGATGACCGTCTGGCCCGACTCCGGATAGCCGTAGGCGGTCTCGGCATGCGGCAGCGGACGCTGCTCGTAGAAGGAGTTCAGGTACGTTCCGGGAAGCCCGTGGGGTTCCCCTTCGTCCAGGTTGCCGCGCATGCCGAGATGCCCGTTGGACAGTGCGAACACCGACTCGGTCTGCGCCAGCCGGTCCAGCCGGAGTTCCGGCTCCCGCACGCACCAGGGCTCCACCGTGAACACGGGCCGGTCGGCGCTCGTCTGGCCCTCCCGCTCGGTCACTCGGCCTCCATCAGTTCGGAGAGGTCGTCGACCACCACGTCCGCGCCGTGCTCGGCGAGCGCCTTGGCATGCGCGTCGCCCACCCGGTTCACTCCGACGACGTAGGCGAACCCGCCGGCCCGCCCCGCCTGGACGCCGGCGAGCGCGTCCTCGAACACCACCGCCTTCGCCGCCGGGACGCCGAGCTCCCGGGCCCCCTCGAGGAACATGTCCGGGGCCGGCTTGCCGGGCAGATGCCGCTCGGCCGCGACCACGCCGTCCACGCGCGCGTCGAACAGGCCGGTGATGCCGACCGTCCGCAGGACCTGGACGGTGTTGGCGCTGGACGACACCACGGCCGTCTTCAGCCCGGCCTTCCGCGCCGCCCGGACGAAGTCGATCGACCCGTCGAACGTCTCGACGCCCTTCTCCTCGATGAGCTTGAGGACGAGGGCGTTCTTGCGGTTTCCGAGGCCCCGGATCGTCTCCAGTTCGGGCGGGTCGTCCGGGTCTCCCTCCGGCAGGGTGATACCGCGCGACTCCAGGAACGAGCGCGTCCCGTCCTCGCGCTTCTTGCCGTCCACGTACCGGCCGTAGTCGTTCACGGGGTCGAACTCGGTGAACGGTTCACCGGTCCGCCGCGCGCGGTCGCGCAGGTAGCCGTCGAACATCTCCTTCCACGCCGCGGCGTGGACGGCCGCCGTCCGGGTCAGCACCCCGTCGAGATCGAAGAGACACGCCGCCGCCTCGTCCGGCAGTCCCAGCATTCGCACCCCCCTGGAGAATGTCACCATCGAAAAAGGATCCTGAATCGCGTCCCGTTCCCGCAGCCGAACGCGGGGAACGGTGCTCGAACGAGGGCATCATGATCCGCGTACAACCCCTTGGTCAGGGTCGCACACGAGGAGGAGTGAGCCAATGGAGAAGGCGCGAATCGGCGTCACGGGGCTGGCGGTGATGGGCCGGAACCTGGCCCGCAACCTGGCCCGGCACGGGCATCCCGTGGCCGTGCACAACCGCACCCCGACCCGGACGAAGTCGCTCGTGGAGGGCTTCGGCGACGAGGGGACCTTCCTTCCGGCCGAGACGCCGGAGCAGTTCGTGGCGTCACTGGAGCGGCCCCGCCGGCTGGTCGTCATGGTCAAGGCGGGCGGCCCGACCGACGCCGTCATCGACGAGTTCGCCCCGCTGCTGGAGCGCGGCGACATGATCGTGGACGGCGGCAACGCCAACTTCGCCGACACCCGCCGCCGCGAGGCCGCGCTCCGCGATCGCGGCGTCCATTTCGTCGGCACCGGCATCTCCGGCGGGGAGGAGGGCGCACTGCACGGACCCAGCATCATGCCGGGCGGCTCCGCCGAGTCCTACGCGGCCCTCGGCCCGCTGCTGGAGGACATCTCCGCCAAGGTCGACGGGACGCCCTGCTGCGTCCACGTCGGCCCCGACGGCGCCGGCCACTTCGTGAAGATGGTGCACAACGGCATCGAGTACGCCGACATGCAGCTGATCGCGGAGTCCTACGACCTGCTGCGGCACGCCGCGGGCCTCGCCCCCGCCGAGATCGCCGAGGTGTTCCGCACCTGGAACACCGGCCGGCTGGAGTCCTACCTCATCGAGATCACCGCCGAGGTCCTGGCGCACACCGACGCGTCCACCGGCAAGCCGTTCGTGGACGTCGTCCTCGACCAGGCCGAGCAGAAGGGCACCGGCCGCTGGACCGTCCAGACCGCCCTCGACTTGGGCGTCCCCGTCGGCGGCATCGCCGAGGCCGTTTTCGCCCGCTCCGTCTCGGGCCACGCCGACCTGCGCGAGGCGGCACGGAACCTGCCCGGGCCGTCCCGCAGCAGCATCGCCGACTCGGGCTTCGCCGACGCCGTCGAGAAGGCCCTCTACGCGTCCAAGATCGTCGCCTACGCGCAGGGCTTCCACGAGATCCAGGCGGGCAGCGCCGAGTACGGCTGGAACATCGACCTCGGTGCGATGGCGACCATCTGGCGCGGCGGCTGCATCATCCGCGCCCGCTTCCTGGACCGCATCCGCGCCGCCTACGCGGCGGACCCGGGCACGCCGACGCTGCTGACCGATGACCACTTCGCCGAGGCCGTCGGCGACGCCCAGGACGCCTGGCGCGACGTGGTCGCCACCGCCGCCCGCCTCGGCATCCCCGCACCCGGCTTCTCCACCGCCCTGGCCTACTACGACTCGCTGCGCGCCGACCGCCTGCCGGCCGCGCTCACCCAGGGCCAGCGCGACTTCTTCGGGGCCCACACCTACCGCCGCGTAGACCGCGAGGGCAGCTTCCACACCCTCTGGGGCGCCGACCGCACGGAGACGACCGCCTGAGGCTCGCGATCCCTGCCGGACGGCCCGCACCAGACGATCGGCGCGGCCGCCCGGCATAGGGTCGTGCGGGTGAGGATTCCTGCGGACGACGAGATCCGGGCCTTGCACGAGCGGCACGCACCGAGCCGGAAGGCGTTCGACCTCGTCTGGACGCACTGCGTGATCGTCTGCGAGATCGCCGAGCGGCTCATCGACGGGCTCGACCTGGACAAGGATCTCGTGCGCGCCGGCTGCCTGCTCCACGACATCGGCGTCTTCCGCCTGTACGGCCCGTCCGGCGAGATCGACCACGGGGAGTACGTGCGCCACGGGGTACTGGGCCACGACCTTCTCCGGGACGAGGGCTTCGCCGAGGAACTCTGCCGGTTCTGCTCCCACCACACCGGCGTGGGGCTCACACGGGAGGACGTCGAGCGGCAGGGCCTCCCGATTCCCGTCGCCGACTACCTTGCCGAGACCGGCGAGGAGCGGCTCGTCATGTACGCGGACAAGTTCCACAGCAAGACCGACCCGCCCACGTTCGTCTCCGCCGCGGCGTACGCGCGTCGCGTGCGGCGGTTCGGCGCGGACAAGGCCGCCGCGTTCGAGGCGATGCGCGGCGTCTACGGCGACCCCGACCTGAACCCCCTCGCAATGGAGCACGGGCACACCCTGGCCTAGGGGCACCCAAGGGAACGTCGCCGGAGGGTGGGGTGATTCGAGGATGGCTCGTTGTGGCTAAACGTGATCGAATGACGACTGAGAGTCCTCGTGGCGTGTCAGGTTGAGGTGTCGCTCTCCAGCGAACACAGGACCAGAAGGAGAGATAACATGCCCGTCATGGCGCCCAAGCCCCTCGAACAGGTCACCCTCGCTGACCTGGCCACCAAGGACGACCTCAAGAACCTCGTCACCAAGGACGACCTCGCGCGAGAACTCGGTTCAGCGGTCAATCTGATCATGGGTGAGATAGGCAAGATGGCCGCGCGTCAGGAGGAGATGGCCGGGACGCTGGCGCGTCTGGTCGCCAAGTCCGAGGGTGTGACGCCGTAGGCGTTGACGACACGATGATGCCCCGGGACCCCCGTTCCGGGGCATCGCCATTTTCCGGACCTGTGCGCGGTCGCGGGGATCGGCCGGGCTGGGGAGCGGGGTGCGGCGCGCGGCGCGGGCAGTGGGGGATCGGGGGCAGGATGGAGGGGTGAGCCTTATCGATGAGCTTCCCTCTGGAAACGACGCCGACGCCGATTCGTTGTTCGAGGCGTTCGAGCGGTGGGTGTCGGGGCGCGGGATCACGCTGTATCCCGCGCAGGAGGAGGCGCTCATCGAGGTGGTGTCGGGGGCGAACGTGATCCTCTCGACGCCGACCGGGTCGGGCAAGAGCCTGGTGGCGGCGGGGGCGCTGTTCGCGGGGCTCGGCAAGGACCAGGTGGGGTTCTACACGGCGCCGATCAAGGCGCTGGTGTCGGAGAAGTTCTTCGACCTGTGCGAGATGTTCGGGCGCGAGAACGTCGGGATGATGACCGGCGACGCCAGCGTGAACGCGGACGCGCCGATCATCTGCTGCACCGCCGAGGTGCTGGCCAACATCGCGCTGCGGGACGGCGCCGAGGCCGACATCGGCGTGGTGGTCATGGACGAGTTCCACTTCTACGCCGAGCCCGAGCGGGGGTGGGCGTGGCAGATTCCGCTGCTGGAGCTCCCGCAGGCCCAGTTCCTGCTGATGTCGGCCACCCTGGGCGACGTCTCGTTCTTCCAGAAGGACCTGACGCGGCGGACGGGGCGGCCGACGGCGCTGGTGACCTCGGCGGAGCGGCCCGTCCCGCTGATCTACGACTACCGGGTGACGCCGCTGCACGAGACGATCGAGGAGCTGCTCGCCGAGCAGAAGGCACCGGTCTACCTGGTGCACTTCACGCAGGCGGCGGCGATCGAGCGGGCGCAGGCGCTGATGAGCGTCAACGTGTGCACCAAGGCGGAGAAGGCGCGGATCGCCGAGCTGATCGGCAACTTCCGGTTCACCACGAAGTTCGGGCGGAACCTGTCGCGGTTCGTCCGGCACGGGATCGGCGTGCACCATGCCGGGATGCTGCCCAAGTACCGGCGGCTGGTGGAGCGGCTCGCGCAGGCCGGGCTGCTGAAGGTCATCTGCGGGACGGACACGCTGGGCGTGGGCGTCAACGTGCCGATCCGGACGGTCGTGTTCACCGCGCTCAGCAAGTACGACGGGCACCGGGTGCGGCGGCTGCGGGCCCGGGAGTTCCACCAGATCGCCGGCCGGGCGGGCCGGGCCGGGTTCGACACGGTCGGGTTCGTCGTGGCGCAGGCCCCCGAGCATGTCGTGGAGAACGAGAAGGCCCTCGCCAAGGCCGGGGACGATCCGAAGAAGCGGCGGAAGGTCCAGCGCAAGAAGCCGCCCGAGGGCTTCGTCGGCTGGGACGAGGACGTCTTCAAGAAGCTGCAGGAGGCCGAGCCGGAGATGCTCCGGTCCCGGTTCCAGGTGAGCCACGCGATGCTGCTGTCGGTGATCGCGCGTCCGGGCAACGCGTTCCAGGCGATGAAGCGGCTGCTGACCGACAACCACGAGGAGCCGGCGGCGCGGCGGCGGCACATCTCCCGGGCGATCGCGATCTACCGGTCGCTGCTCGCGGGCGGGGTCGTGGAGGCGCTGCCCGAGCCAGACGACGTCGGGCGCTACGCGCGCATCACCGTCGACCTGCAGGAGGACTTCGCGCTCAACCAGGCGCTGTCGACGTTCGCGCTCGCGGCGTTCGAGGTGCTCGACCCGGCGTCGCCGTCGTACGCGCTGGACGTCCTGTCGGTGATCGAGGCGACACTGGACGACCCGCGGCAGATCCTCGCCGCGCAGGTCAACAAGGCGCGGGGCGAGGCCGTCCAGGAGATGAAGGCCGAGGGGATCCAGTACGAGGAGCGGATGGAGCTGCTCCAGGACGTCGACCACCCGAAGCCGCTGGAGGAGGAGCTCGACGCCGCGTACGAGATCTACCGGGCCGGGCACCCCTGGGTCGGCGACCACCCGCTGCGGCCGAAGTCGGTCGTGCGGGACATGTACGAGCGCGCGATGACGTTCACCGAGTACATCGGGTACTACGAGCTCGCGCGGGCCGAAGGGCTCGTCCTGCGGTACCTGTCGGGGGCCTACAAGGCGCTGCAGCAGACCGTGCCGGAGTCGATCAAGACCGATGACCTGATCGACCTGATCGAGTGGCTGGGCGAGCTGGTCCGGCAGGTCGACTCCAGCCTGCTGGACGAGTGGGAGCAGCTCGCGAATCCCGCCGACGACGACCTGGACGAGCCGATCGAGGAGCGGGTCACGAAGGTGACCGCGAACGCGCGGGCGTTCCGGGTGCTGGTGCGCAACGCGATGTTCCGCCGGGTGGAGCTGGCGGCGCTGGAACGCTACGACGAGCTGGGCGCGCTGGATCCCGACTTCGGTGCCGACGCGTGGGCCGACGCCATGGACGGGTACTTCGAGGAGCATGAGGAGCTGCTCACCGGGGCGGACGCGCGGGGGCCGAAGCTGCTGCAGATCGAAGAGGTCCCGGAGGACGCGCTCTGGCGGGTCCGGCAGGTGTTCGACGACCCCGCGGGGCACCACGACTGGGGCATCGGCGCCGAGGTCGATCTCGCCGGCTCCGACCAGGAGGGTGCGGCCGTCGTCCGGGTGACGGGCGTCGACCGGATGTAGGGAGGTACGGATGGTTCAGGTCGCTGTTGCGCAGTTCGCGCCGGGGGCGGGCAAGGACGAGAACCTGGCGGCGATCGGCAAGCTCGCCGGAGAGGCCGCGGGACGCGGCGCGAAGGTGGTGGTCTTTCCCGAGTTCGCCATGTTCACCGTGCCGAAGATGGACCGGCGGTTCGTCGACTCGGCCGAGCCGCTGGACGGCCCGTTCGTGACCGGTCTCGGCGACCTGGCCCGGCGGCACGGCGTCCATGTCGTCGCCGGGATGAACGAGCGGCTGGGCGACTCCGACCGCATCTCCAACACCCTCGTGGCGGTCGCTCCCGGCGGGGACGTCGTCGCCGAGTACCGCAAGATCCACCTGTACGACGCGTTCGGGTACGAGGAGTCGGCGATCGTGCGGCCCGGCGAGATCGGCGAGCCCGCGACGTTCGCCGTCGACGGCGTCACGTTCGGCATGCAGACCTGCTACGACGTCCGGTTTCCCGAGGTGACGCGGCGGATCGTGGACGCCGGTGCCGATGTCCTGGCGGTGCCCGCCGAATGGGTGCCGGGTCCGCTGAAGGAGGACCACTGGCGGACGCTGGTCCGGGCCCGCGCGATCGAGAACACGATCTACGTGGCGGCGGCCGACCAGGGCGCCCCGGCGGGCGCGGGCAACAGCATGATCGTCGACCCGATGGGCGTGGTCGCGGCCGCGCTGGGAGAGGGGTCCGGCGTCGTGTCCGCGGAGGTCTCGCCCGAGCGCATCGCGGCCGTCCGGGAGAAGAACCCGGCGCTCGCGCTGCGCCGTTTCACGATCGCCACGGCCGGCTAGGACCGGCATGGGAGTCCGGCCGGGGGTGCCGGGGCTTGACAATTGAGTGAGTGCTCACTCAAATAGAAGGGTCCGACGGCACGACGGGAGGCAGGGCGATGGGTGATCGGCGGTTCAGGTTCGCGGTGATGACGGCGTGGGCGCGGGACGGCGCGGGCTGGGCGGCGCAGGCGCGGCGCGCGGAGGAACTCGGGTACGCGACGCTGCTGACCCCCGACACCTCCGGCACCGCGATGCCGGCGGCGTCGCTCGCCGCCGCCGCGGGCGCCACGACGACGCTGCGGGTCGGCACGTTCGTGCTCTCCGCGGCGACCCGGCCGCCGAACATGATCGCCTGGGAGGCGGCCTCGATGGCCTTCGCGACGGGCGACCGGTTCGAGCTCGGGATCGGCGCGGGCAGGCCCGGCGGCGAGGACGACGCGGCGCTCTTCGGCGTCGCCTACGGTTCGGGCGCCGAGCGGCTGGCCCGCGTCGAGCAGGTGCTCGACGCGGTGGCCCGCCCGCCGGAGGGCCTGTTCTCCGGGACCGGGCGTCCGCCGCGGGTGCTCGTCGCGGCGTCCCGTCCCCGGATGCTGGAACTGGCCGCGCGGCGCGCCGACACGGTCGCGTTCGGCGTCCCGCCGATGACCGACGATGCGAAGCTCGCCGAGTACGTGCGGATCGTCCGGACGGCGGCGGGGGAGCGGTTCGACGATCTGGAGCTGTGCACGCAGGTCCACGTCGTCGGCGACGAGGTGCCGGAGTGGCTGAGCCGCCAGATGGAGGTGGACGCCGCGGCCATGGTGAAGTCCGGCGCGATCGCGCAGCTGTCCGGGACGCCCCGCGAGATGGCCGACACCCTGGCCCGGCGCCGGGACGAACTCGGCGTGTCGTACGTGTCGGTCTCCTCCGCGTTCGTCGAGGAGTTCGCGCCCGTGGTGGAGCTGCTCGCGGGCCGGTGACCCCGCCCGGTGTATCGAGGTGGCAACGGTCGCCCCGATTCTCCGTGTCCGAACGGGTGCTCAGCGTGACGATCGGAGGGTGCGTCTCTCCTCCAGCCTCCCGCCCGCCGGGTTCACCCGCGCGGAACCCCGTCCGCCCGGCCCCCGCCTGCGCCGCCCGGCGCTCATCGCCGCCACGCTCGTCCTGGGCGCCGGGCTGCTCCTGGCCGCCGGTTTCACCACGACGCGGACGGCGCCGCCCCGCACGGTGACGCCGGACGCGGCCACACCCGTCCCGTCCGCCGAGCGCCCCAGCCCTTCGCTCGCGCCCGCGTCCGGACGGAAGGCGGCCGAATCTCACCGCACGCCGTCCGCGCGCCGCTCAAGCCTGCCGAGACGGCCTCCCCGCCGGGAGCGGGCCGTCCCGCCGCGCACGCGGCACCGCCCCGTGCGACGCCCTCGTCCGCCTGCGACGCACAAGGCGCGCCCGAGCCGCCCCAAGGCCCCGTCATGGATCGGCGCCGAGTGCCGGCGGCGCTTCCCGGACGACCCCCGCCGCCGCGCGGCCTGTGTCGCCGCTCTCACACAAGCCTTCGGGGGCTGACCAGGAACCTATGGCCCTCGCCGGAAGTCGTACATCACCATGAACCCCAACAGCCACGACATCATCGGCATGGCCCTCATAGACGCGTTCGCGCAGCGCGGCTACCAGGCGGCGCTGCCCGACCCCGACACGGTCGCAGTGACGCTCAAGGACGGCGCCCGCGTGCAGGCGGGCATCGCGGAATGGCGGGCGCACGCCGGGCGGAACCCGCGGTCCGCGCTGCCGGGCATCGCGGCCCAGTACGCCGACCAGGCGGTGCAGGCGTTCGAGCGGCAGCCGGCCCCCGCACCGGCCGGCGGGCGCCTCGACACCGGGAGCCTGCGCGTCCGGCTCTACCCCGAGAACGCCCTCGACGAGCAGATGCGGGCCGCGCTCGTGACCCGTCCGCTCGCGCCCGGTCTGCTCCAGACCGTCGTCGTCGACCACCCGGACTCGATCGTCCCGCTCAACCGGGCGGACCTCGGCGGGCTCGCCGAGAGCGAGGCGTTCGGCCACGCGCTGACGCAGTCGATCGAGCGCGAGCCCCACTACGTCCAGGCCACCGACGTGCAGGGCATCAAGATCGCCAACATCGGTGAGCAGCACCGCTACATCGGTGCGCACGTCCAGGTGCTGCGGCGCTACTTCCCCGGCCAGCTGCCGTTCGGCGCGCTGGTCGCGTTCCCGCTCCCGGAGTACGTCATGGTCCACGAGATCGGGACGGAGCAGCACCTGGTCATCGCGCTGAAGACCGTCCAGGAGGTCGCGGCCAGGCTCGCCGGTACCGGGGAGCGGCCGATCAGCCCCCAGGTGTACTGGTGGCGGCCGGGCGGCTACGAGGCGATGGCCGAGCGCGACGCCCTGTACGGCGGGCGCGTCCCGGAGTTGCGGCCGGTGGGCGTCCATGTCGAGCAGGGCGAGGAGGGCCTCAAGGTCGGCCTCGTCGGCGACGACACCGCCCTGCTGGTCCAGGGCTGGGAGGCGGCGCGCGGCTGAGCCGGTCAGGGCGTCCCGAACACCTTGCCCGGGTTGAAGACGCCGGCCGGGTCCAGCGCGCCCTTGACCGCGTGGTGCATGGCGATCACGGCCGGGTCCAGCTCGTCGTGCAGGCCGCGCCGCTTGAGCAGCCCGACGCCGTGCTCGCCGGTGACGGTGCCGCCGAGGGCGATGGCGTCGGCGACGATGCGGTCGAAGGCGCGCTGGGCCCGGACGCGGGCGTCGTCGTCGCCGGCGGGCGCGATGATGAGCGGGTGCAGGTTGCCGTCGCCCGCGTGCGCGATGTTGGCGATATGGGTGTCGTTGTCCGCCGCGGCGGCCTCGATGCGGGTCAGCATCTCCGGGACGAGCCCGCGGGGCACGCACACGTCCTCGGTCAGCACGGGCCCGAGCCGTTCGAGCGCCGGGTAGGCGAGCCGGCGTGCGGAGAACAGCGCCTCCGCCTCGGCCTCGTCGGACGACCGGGCGCTCCACGTCGCGCCCGCCTCCTTGAACAGCCGCACCATCGCGTCGGCCTCCGCCTCCCCGGACTCGCCGGGCAGGTCGGTGCGGCCGAGGAGCAGGACGTTAGCGTCCGCCGACAGCCCCATGTTCCGCCACGCGTCGACGGCCTCCAGGCAGTGCCGGTCGATCAGCTCCAGCGCGCTCGGGACGATCCCGGCCGCGGTGACCCTGGCGACCGCCTCGCCCGCCGCCTGGAGGGTGTCGAAATAGCCGACGATCGTGCGCTCGGGTGGGCGGGCCGAGCGCAGCCGCACCGTGATCTCGGTGATCACGCCGAGCGTGCCCTCGGACCCGACCATGAGCCCGCACAGGTCGTATCCAGCGACGCCCTTGGCCGTCCGGCGGCCGAGCCGCACCACCTCGCCGCGCCCGGCGACGGCCTCCAGGGCGAGGACGTAGTCGCGGGTCACGCCGTACTTGACGCAGCACAGGCCGCCCGCGTTGGTGGCGACGTTCCCGCCGATCGTCGACCAGGGCGCGCTCGCCGGATCCGGCGGATACCACAGGCCCCGCTCGGCGCAGGCCAGCCGGAGGGCGTCGTTCACCACTCCCGGCTGGACGACCGCGAGCCGCTCGGCGGTGTCGATCTCGACGATGTCCCGCATGGCCTCCAGGGACAGCAGCACGCACCCGTCCAGCGCGTTCGCGCCGCCCGACAGGCCGGTGCCCGCGCCGCGCGGGACGATCGGGACGCCCCGCTCCGCGCACACGGTGACGACGGCCCGCACGTCCTCGGTCGACCCGGCCCGGACGAGCGCGGCGGGCGTCCCGAAGGGCGCCCACTCCGCCTCGTCGTGCGCGTAGGCGGCGATCACGTCCGGGTCGGTGACGACCCGGTCGGCGGGGACGAGGCGGCGCAGCGAATCCAGCAGTCCGGGCATGCCCCCACGAAATCACATCGGTCAGGCGGCCTCGGAGGCGAGCAGCCGGTCGATGCGCGCGCGCAGCGACCCGACGTCCACGCCCGCCTCTGTCGCGAGCCGCACCGACAGGAAGTCGTCGTCGTGCAGGATGCCGAGCAGGATGTGCCCGCTGTGGATGCGCTTCTGCTTGAGCCGGATCGCGTGCCGCAGGCTCAGCTCCAGGGCCTTCTTCGCCTTCGGCGTGAACGGGATGTGCCCGCGGTTGTACCGTCCGAGCTTCCCGGCGGGGACGTCGAGGGCGCCCTCCCCGAAGCTCTGCTCGGTGGCCTCGCGGACGGCGTCGAGGTCGATCCCGATGCTCCTCAGGGCATCGGAGTCGAGAACGTCGCCGCCGGTCCGGTTGACGCGGGCGATCCGGGTCCGCAGGTCGGCCGCGTCGAGCCCTTGCTCGCGCAGCGCGCGGCCCGTGGCGTCGTCGCCGGTCACCAGGGACAGCAGTACGTGCTCGGTGCCGATGTGGTGGTCGCGCAGCGTCCGCGCCTCCGTCTGGGCGCCGACGACGGCCTGGCGGGCCTCCTCGGTGAAACGCTCGAACATCCCTCTACTGCTCCTTCTTGAGAAGGCGGCGCCCACCGCCGTGCTTCTTGTGGACGGCCTGCCGGCTCACACCCAGGCAGACCGCGATCTCCTGCCAGGACCAGCCCTGGTCGCGCGCGCTGGCGACCTGCAGCGCCTCCAGCCGCTCGGCCAGCTCGCGCAGCGCGCGCACGGCCCGCAGCCCCACCGCCGGGTCCCGGCTGCTCGCCTCCTGGGCGAGCGTCACTCCATCGCTCATAGGTGTCAATGTAGGTTGACATCTCGTTCATGTCAATCAACGTTGACAGCTTCGCGGGGTCAGCGGACGGTCAGCAGGGTCGTGAGCAGGTCGTCCAGGCTGACCAGGCCGGCGACGCGGCCGTCGGGGGCGACGGCGAGGCCGAGGTGGCTGTGGTTCGCCCTCAGGGTGGCCACGGCCTCGCCGACCGGGGTGCCGATCGGCATCGCCGGGACCGGGTGCGCCAGTTCCACGGCCGGGGTCGCGCGGCCCCGCGCGCGGGCCACGTAGGCGTCGCGGACGTGCACCATGCGGGCCTGGTCCGGCCGCCCCGAGCCGCGCAGCATGATCCGGATGTGGCCGGTGCGGGCGGCGGCGTCGATGACCTCCTGCGGTGACGCCGCGGCCGGCACCGAAACGATGGCGGAGACCGGGACCACGAGGCCGGCCAGCGGGGCGCGCGGCACGTCCAGCGCGGCGGTGAGCAGCGTCAGCTCGCGCTGCCCGATCAGCCCGAGCCGCCGCGACTCCTCCGCGATGCTGCGCAGCTGCTCGGGGGTGCGCGACACCTCCCGCGAGCCGTCCGGGCGCACGCCCGCCACGCGCAGCAGCAGGTTCGTCGCCCCGTTGAGCGCCGCCAGCACCGGCCGGACGACGGTCGCGAACGCGCGGAACGGCAGGCCCAGCACGGTCGCCGAGCGTTCCGGATCGACGATCGCCCAGGATTTCGGCGCCATCTCGCCGACGACCATGTGCAGGAACGTGACGAGCGCCAGTGCCAGCACGAACGCGACCGCGTGCGCCGCCCCCTCCGGAAGCCCCGCGGCGTGGAACAGCGGTGTGAGGGTGTCCGCGAACACCGGCTCGGACACCAGGCCGAGGCCGAGCGAGCACATCGTGATGCCGAGCTGTGCGCCGGCCAGGGTGAGCGACAGCTCGTCGATACCGGCGACCGCCGCGCCCGCGGCCCGTCCGCCCCGCGCGGCGGCCCGCTCCAGACGGGGTCGCCGCGCCGCCACCAGCGCGAACTCGGTGGCGACGAAGAACCCGTTGCCCGCCAGCAGCGCCAGCGTGACGGGGGCGCCCAGCGCGAGGTTCACCGGTCCTCCTCCACGGTGCGGATGCGGATCAGCCTGGGCACGTGCCGGTGGATCGTCAGGACCTCGACCACGGCCGTCCGGCGCGGCTCGTCCAGCCGGGCCGGCGGCAGCTCCACCCGGACGACGTCGCCCGGCCGGGCGACCCGGCCGAGCCGCTTCATCACCAGCCCGGCGACGGTCTCGTAGTCGCCCTCCGGCAGCGCGATGCCCGTCTCGTGGGCGACCTCGTCCATCCGCAGACCCGCGTCGGTCGTCCACCACTCGCCGCTGCGGACCGCCAGCTCCTCGCCCGGCTCGTTCTCGTCGGCGATCTCCCCGACCAGCTCCTCGGCGACGTCCTCCCAGGTGACGATCCCGGCGAAGCCGCCGTACTCGTCCACCACGCAGGCCATCGGCTCGGCGGCGCCCTGCAGCCGGAGCACCACGTCCGGGAGCGGCAGCGACGACGGCAGCAGCAGCGGCGCCCTGGCGATCTCGCGGACCTCGGTGCGCGCCATCGCGTCCGCGTCGAGCATGATCAGCTGCTCCAGCCCGACGACCCCGACCACATCGTCCACACCCTCGCCGAGAACCGGATAGCGGGTGTGCCCGCTCGCCGCGATGACGTCGCTGACCTCGGCCGCGCGCGCGGAGGCGGGCACGGTCACCACCTCGACGCGGGGGACCATGACCTCCTCGGCGTCCCGCTCGGAGAAGGCCAGGGCCCGCTCCAGCAGGTCGGCGTGGCCCGCCTGGAGCTGCTCCCCGGACTCGCCGATCATGTGACCGAGCTCCTCCAGCGTCGCGCCGTGCCGCAGCTCCTCCACCGGCTCGATGCCGAACGCGCGGACGAGCCGGTTCGCGGACGCGTCGAACAGCCTGATCAGCGGCCCTGCGAACGTCAGGTAGACGAGAGTGGACGATGCCAGGGCGCGGGCGAGCGCCTCCGCCCGCGCCAGCGCCAGGTTCTTGGGGAACAGCTCTCCCAGCACCATCTGGATCACGGTGGCGAGGGCGAACCCGAGTGCCACCGCCACCCCGCCCGACGCCGCGTGCGGCACCCCGGCCGCGCGCAGCGCCGGGTCGATCAGGTCGGCCAGCGCGGGCTTGGCGATGAACCCGACCACCAGCGCGGTGACCGTGATGCCGAGCTGCGCGCCCGACAGCATGAACGACAGCCGGTGCATCACCCGCACCGCCCGCGCCGCCGCCCGGTCGCCCTCCGCCGCCCGCTGGTCGAGGGCCGGGCGGTCCGCGGTGACGAACGCGAACTCCTGGGCGACGAAGTAGCCGGTCGCGGCGGTCAGCACGAGGACGGCCAGCAGTCCGAGCGCGGCGTTCACCCGGGGCTCCTCCTTCCGCGCGGCACGGTCGAGATCCCTTCTACCCCGCGCGGGCCGTCCTCCCCCAGGGGTGCGGGACGGTTATCGACCGCTCCGCGTGGAATGAACCCCTTGCACCTGCAGCACCGCCACGAACCGGGGCCGCGGCCACGAGTGCGAGAGGGGCGCCCATGCCCAGACCGTTCGCGTCGTCCGCAGATCTGGGCGACAAGACGCAGACGCTTGAGGTCCTGGCCGACGGGGTCTACACGCTCACGGCCGAGGGGGACCCGAACGTCGGCGCGATCGAGGGCGAGGACTTCCTCGTCTGCTTCGAGGCCCGCGCCACGCCCGCCGCGGCCCGCGACTGGCTCGCCGTGCTGCGCGAGCACACCGACAAGCCCATCCGGTACCTCGTCCTGTCGCACTACCACGCCGTACGGACGCTGGGCGCGAGCGCGTTCGGCGCACCGGTGATCGTCGCGCACGACCTCACCCGCGCGCTGATCGCCGAGCGCGGCGAGCAGGACTGGGAGTCGGAGTACGGCCGGATGCCCCGGCTGTTCAAGGACCCGGGCGGCATCCCCGGGCTGACCTGGCCGACACTGACGTTCTCCAGCACGCTCACCATCGCCCTCGGCGGCGACCGCGGCGACCTCGACCTGGCCTACTGCGGGCGCGGCCACACCGAGGGCGACCTCGTGGCGTGGCTGCCCCGGCACCGGATCCTGTTCGCCGGCGATCTCGTCGAGACGCAGGCGGCGCTCTACACCGGCGACGCGTTCCACAGCGAGTGGGCGTCCGGCACGCTCGACCACGTCAACTCGTTCGGCGCCGAGACGCTCGTCGGGGGGCGCGGCGCCGTCGCGCACGGCAGGGACGCCGCCCGCGCCGCCGTCGCGCAGACCCGCGACTTCCTGGACACGATGATCGCCGAGACCCGGCGGGTCCGGAAGGAGGACGGCACGCTCAAGGACGCGTTCGCCGCCGTGCACGCCGCGCTCGCGCCCGAGTACGGGCGCTGGCCGATCTTCGAGCACTGCCTGCCGTTCGACGTCTCCCGGCTCTGGGACGAGCTGGACGGCGTCGAACGCCCCCGGATCTGGACGGCCGAACGCGACCGGGAGGTCTGGGCGGAGCTGCAGGGCTAGCCGGTGCCGCGGGACGGGCGCCGGCGGCGGCGTGCAATGTCCGGATTCCGTGACAAGCTGGAATGAACCGGGTGCCGGGTGGAAGGCTCGGATCCACCAGCGGGCACAGGGTTCCCAGACACGGTGGGGAGTGGCGATGAACGAGCTGGACCGTCCCCGTCCGGTGTTCGATCCCGCCATCGGCGGCGAGGACCGCGCGCTGCTGGCCGCGGCGCCCGGGCGGCTCGCCCCGGCGAGCATGCCGGCGCCGCCGCCCCCGCGGCTGCGCGCCGCCACGGTCGTGGCGCGGCTGGTGTGGATCCCCGCGTTCGCCATCTTCTACGGCGTCCTGCCCGGCGGATGGCTGCGGGTGTTCTTCATCGCCTCCCTGGACGACGACGAACTGGTCGGCGGCGCGGCGCGGTGGGGGCGGCTCCCCGTCCTCGCGATGATGCTGACCCCCGCCCTGCAGATCCTCCTGCTGCTGCTCGGCCAGGTCGAGGCCGCCGTCGTGCTCGCCGCCGCGAGCTTCGCCGGCTGGGTCCTCGGCGCGCTGCGGCACGTCCGGGAGCCGGCCGCGGCCCGCCTCGCGCGCGAACACCACGGCTCCTACCTGCTGCCGGCCGACTTCGACCGGCCCGCCGCCCGGCTCCTCGTCCGCGCCCAGCGCGCCGTCGACGCCGTCCTCGGGTCGCAGTCGCACGGCGCCGGGCTGCTGGACGACATCAACAACGCGGTCGTCCTGCCGCTGCAGGAATGGGCGATCGCGGGCGCCCTCGCCGAGCACACGCGGCTGCGCCGGGAACGCCTCGCCCAGCAGCCGGAACGGCTCTCGCCGCGCGTCCGGGCCCTGCTCGACCCGCAGGACCGGGCGCTGGAGCTCTCGGTCCGCTCGGTCACCGGGCGCATCGAGGCGCTGGAGGCGTACGCGCGCCGGGCGGGCGAGGCCGACGACGCCTACCACGAGTCGCGGGTCCTGCAGGCGCTGCCCGAGCAGAACGCCCGCTACCGGGACCTGCTGGCGAGCACCGTCGGGGACGAGATGGCGGGCGCGGAGATCCGCGGGATGGCCGAGGACGCCCGGCGGGCCGAGCGGGCCCTGCGCGAGCGCGTCACGAGCGCCCTGCGTGCGGGACACGATCTCGCGCCGCCACCACCCGGTGAACCGGGGGTCAGCTCTCCGCCAGCACGATGACGCGGTCGGCCGCGGACAGCGTCAGCGACGCGGCCTTGTCCGGGTTGAGCACCACCCCGTAGCCCGGCGGCTCGTGGAAACGCTCGGTCAGCCGGTAGCCGAGCGCGACCTCGCCGCGCCGCCGCGCCGACTCGATGAGCGTGGCGAAGTCGGCCTCGGCGCCCGGCGCCAGGTAGTCGCAGGCGGGCTTGAGGTAGATCTCCGAGCCGGCCGGGTCGAGCAGGTCGGCGAACACCTCGTACAGGTGCCGGTTCTCGCTGAGCTGGGTCAGCATCAGGCTGATCAGCTTCTCGCTGACCACGAAGTCGTCGGCCTTGGTGACCTGCGCGATCTCCCGGTTGGCGTCGTCGTTGATCTCGCTGACGATGGCGAACGGGTCGCCGAGCGCGTCCTCCATGTCGCGCAGGTGCAGCAGTGTGACCAGGGTGCGGGCGTCGGCGTGCTCGCGGTCGTACCCGGACTCCGACAGCACGACGACGTGCTGGAAGGAGCCGATGTCGAGGGACTCCAGGGACGGCCGCTCGGTCGGCTCCGCCCGGACGAAGCCGATCTTGAGGTTGGCGGCCGGGGCCAGCACCCCGGTGGGGTCCGCGCGCGGCGCGGCCACGACGAGCGCCGAGCCCGGGGCGAGGAACTCGTCCAGCAGCTCGATGATCTTCGGGGCGCGGTGGTTCCAGCCGAGCATCAGGGTGCGCTCGGGCACCGGCTCCCGCGCGGTGGCCGTGGTGATCGCCGCCTCCCGGACGGGCGCGGCCGGCCCGGTGGCGAGCCGGATCAGCAGGTCGTCCTCGGCGAGCACGATGATCTCGTCCTCGGCGCGGAGCACGGTGTCCATCGGCGGGTTCAGCAGGACGGTCCCGTCGGCGTGCCGCAGCCCGGCGGGGACGCCGAGGTCGTAGGCCGACAGCGACTCGCCGAACGTCAGGCCCGCCAGGGACGGCTCGGGCCGCATGTAGAACTCGTGCCCGGCGAAGTCCAGCAGGTCGGTGCAGACCTGCGACAGGCCCGACTGGCGGTGCGACTGGACGATCAGCCGGATCGCGACGTCGTCGGCGTCGATGACGTGCGCGGCGGGGCCGCCGGCGAGCCGGGCCGCGGGCAGGTTCGCCGAGTCGTGCACGGCGGCCACCACGTGCGGCCTGCGCCGCCCCCAGGCGCGGGCGCCGAGCGAGAGCAGCACCTTGATGACGCGGGTGTCGGCGTCCTCGGCCTCCGGCGTGACCACCATGATGGCGCGCGCCGTGCCGGGGCTGACCAGCTCCACGTCCGCGACCTTGAGCGGGTCGCCGGTGCGGCAGACGATCCTGGTGCGGCCGAGGTCGCCGACCCGGGCGCGGATCGCGTCCTCCATCTCGACCTTGTCGCGGTCGGCGAGGATCGCGACGCACGACCGGCGCTCGCTCTGGTTGGCCTCCACCAGCTCCGCGACGACCGTGAAGACCTGCTCGGACCATCCCAGCAGCACCGTGTGACCGTGCTCGACGATCCGCGACCGGCCCTTCCGCAGCTCGGTGATCTTGGCTTCGAGGCCGGTGGTGAGCACGCCGATCAGCGAGCTGACGATGAAGATCCCGCCGATGGTGGAGACCAGCATCAGCGCGAGGAAGGGGGCGCTGCCGGTGTCGCCGCCCATGGTCCCCGGATCCAGGGTGCGCAGCAGGCTGCGCCAGACCATGCCCGGCCAGTGCCCGTTGCCGGCGGTGTCGCGCGGCGCGATGACGACCGCGGCGGTCGCGACCACGAGCACCAGCGCTCCGGACGCGAGCCCCAGCCAGCCGATGAGCGCGGGCGTCCCTTTCGACATCGTCCGGTCGAACCAGTACCGCACACGGTCCCGTCGCGTCACCCGTGTCACGCGGCCGCCCCCTCCGCCGTCGCCCCGGCGTCAGCCTATTGTGTTGCCCCGCACCATTCCCGGCATTCTCTCCCACAATGCCGGACGATTTGCCCGTTGCGCACGGAAGAGGCCGGGGTGATGAGAATTCCACCCCGGCCCCTCGGCGTCGTGCCGGAACGCCGCCTGCCGCGCGGCTTCCGCTAGTGCGCGGCCTCGTACTGCTCGATCACATTGGCGGGGATACGACCCCGCTCATTGACCTTGATGCCCCGGTTCTTCGCCCACTCGCGAATCTCGGCGGAGCGCTCGCGGCTGCCCGCGGTGCGCGTCCCGCGGCCACCCCGGCCGGGGGCCTTGCGCGCCTTGCGGGCACCGGCGACGAACGGCTCAAGGCCGTTGCGCAGCTTGGCGGCGTTCTTCTTGCTCAGGTCGATCTCATAAGACGTGCCATCGATGGAAAAGCTGACGGTCTCGTCGGCCTCTCCTCCGTCGATGTCGTCCACGAGAAGGACTTCGACCTTCTGTGCCATGCGGGGACTCCCTCTAGCTATGCGTCCGGCTTGGCGTCCGGATGTGCCTCGATGAATGCAGCATAGACCTCATCCGATATCTTGCCACGTTCGGAGACTTCGATGTCCTGACGCAATGCCCAGTCGCGGACATCGCCGTTCGTGTAGCCCTTGATCTTCGCGACGCGGGACTTGCGGCCCTTCCCGGCGGGCTTCACCTCGGCGGCGTTCTCGATGAAGGGCGCGAGGGCGTCCAGCATCTCGTTCAGCCGCTTGTAGTTGTCATCGCTCAGGTCGATCGTGAACGTCCGGCCCAAGACTTCGAAGTCTCGCTTTGCGACATCGGCTCCTTCGGAGCCGTCGATGTCGTCCACCCGAATGACCTTCTCGGCCATGTGTTCTGTGTCTTCCTTCCCCTCGCCTACGCGGCGCCCCCGACCGTAGCGGATTCCGTGGCCCGGCAGGACGCGGGGACGCGCGGGCGGCGTGAGAAAAAGCGCACGGCGGCGCGGCGGAACGTTAAGGCGGCGGCGTCAGCCGCCGTTGCGCTGGATCCAGGTGTGTAGAAGCAGCATCATCTCCAGCCGGATCTCCGGATCCTCGATGTCGAAGTCGAACATCTCGTGGAGTTGCGCCAGCCGGTACCGCACGGTCTGCGGGTGCACGCACAGGACCTCGGCGGCGCCCGTGGCGTTGAAGCCGTGCTTCATGCACTCCAGCAGCGTCACCGCGAGCCGCAGCCCCTGCCGCGGGGCGGCCTCGTCCAGCGGGGCGAGGCGCCGGGACGCCACGATCGAGGCGAGCGACGCCCCCTCGCGCAGCAGCAGCGAGGGCAGGTGCTCCTCGGCCCGGACGAGGAGCCCGCCGCGCCGCCGCCCTCCGGTCCGGCCGGGGGCGGGCCCGGCCGGACCGGAGGGCGGCGGCGCGGCGGGCGCCAGGTCGCGCGCGCGCCGCGCCCACAGCAGCGACGTCCCGGCCTCCTGTGCCGGGACGGCCGGGCCGATCGCACCGGTCCAGCCGGCGAGCGTCGCGGCCAGCTCGTCGACGCGTCCGGGGCCGTCCGGGTCGGGCATGACCAGGCAGGGGCGGCCGTGGTCCAGGCCGGTCAGCAGGGACGGCGGCAGCCCGGCGGGGCCCTCCCCGCCGCTGCCCGGCCGCGGCCGCAGCACGATCACCGCCAGCCGGCGGGGCAGCGGCCAGCCGGCCCGGGCGGACTGCTCGCGGGCGACCTCGGGCGGCGCCGGCGGGTCCGACAGCAGCAGGGTCAGCAGCCGGCCGCGGCGCTGCTCGCGTTCGCCCGCGGCCCTCTCCCGGGCCCGGGCGTAGCCGTGCGCCGCCGCGGACGCCAGCGCGTCCAGGTAGGCGAAGTTCGCCTCGGCGAGCAGGCTGACGAGCGCGGGGGGACGGCCGAGCCGCTCGGCCTCGACCGCCAGGTGCCGCCAGGCGAGCCGCGACCCGACGCGCATCGCGTTCTGCAGGTGCTCCAGGCTGCGGCCCTCCATGGCCTCGCCGTACCCGACGTCGAAGAAGACCTGGTACACCTCCTTCCACGAGGCGTCCGGGTCGGCGATCATCTGCACGAAGTGCTCCATCGCGTGCGCGACCGCGGCCTCGGCCACCCGCCAGTAGGCCGCGTCACCCGGCCGGTCGTACTCGGGGACGTGCCGGAGCACGCCCTCGACCATCACGCCGAGCAGTTCGGGAAGGCGGGGGCGCATCCACCGCGCCTCCTCCGCCGGGACGTCCCGCCACGGCTCGTCCGCCAGGCCGTCGAGGACCGGTGTTCCAGGGTGCGTCTCGTCGTACGCCGTCGTCACGGTGACACCTCCCATCGCCGTGCCGGAGCGGGCCGGCGGTTCTCAAACTAGGCGTGCCGCGTGACCGGCGACACTCACCGGTCCGCACCGTCCGCGGAGGTGTTTGTCAGCCTTCTAACAATCGGGGCGGCCGTCCGGACGGCGGTGCGCCGGCCGAACTCAAGTTCCGGTCAAACAGCGCATGACGCAGCAATGGCGGGGTAGGCCGCCCCTACACGCGGCAGGGAGACTTCGACCCCACCGCGACGGCTGCCACCAGACGGACGTCCACCAGGGCCAGGCGAGCTACCACGAGAACTCGCTGTCGGGCGGCTGCCCGGCCGTCGGCGGCGAGGGTTCCTTCTCCCACCACCGGGAGCGGGTGGACGGCGACAAGATCCGCAAGCGGAGCGAGAGAGGGCGTCGTCGAGCACCTCAACCATGTCGACCACACCCTCGCCGTCCAGGTCGCCGAGGGGATCGGGGTGGAGCCGCCGAAGGCACCGGTGACGGCCGACCACGGCCGCACGTCGCCCGCGCTGAGCCAGGCGCACGCGCCCGCCGATTCCGTTCAGGCACGCAAGATCGCCGCACCGGCACGGGACGCGCGAGAAGGCGCACGTGCCGGCCTGACGCCCCGGCCCCGGCGGATTGGCCGCATTCTGCCAATTAATTGTGGGCAACATCACAGCGCCATGCGGTATCCGGGCCGATTGAACAATAATTTGAAAATATACCTTGTACGATTCGCCCGCCGAATTTTCCTGTTGATCACGGTGAAACGCGCGGCGATCGGTCTCCAGGGTGCCGGGTGACGTGCGCGGTCGGTCCGGCGCTCCGCTCCCGCATGTCCTGCAAGCGGACGCTGACATGCGGTTTCCGGGATGTAACGGCCTTGCACGGAGCGTGTCCGGGCCGCACCGGGTTGCCGGACCGGGCAGCCCGGCGCCGCCCGGACTGCCCGGGAGTGCAGTTCAGCCGGGCGCAATTCTGTAGCAAGATGACGGCCGTCCGGTCGGCTTATCCGCCCTTCCCCAGAAGGGCGTCCGCAGTTTTCGGCGGGTGCCGGTGAGCTCGGGTCAATTGGAAGGAGGGCGCATGACCGCGTCCGTCATCGATCGTTTCCGCGAGCTGGTCGTCGACGAGTCCGATCCCTTCTACTTCGACCATCCGCTCGACCATGTGCCGGGGATGCTGCTGTTCAGCGGCCTGCTGGAGCTGGCCGTCCGGGCGGACGCGCTGCGGGCGCGCGGGCGGCGGCCGGGCCGGGTCGCCGCCGGCCTGGACTTCACCCGGTTCTGCGAGCTGGACCGCGGCACGACCCTGTCGTGCCGCCCGGTCCCGGGCCGGAACCGGGCCTGGACGGTCGCCGCCCGCCAGGGCGCCGAGGAGGTGTGCGGGGGCTCCATCGCGTTCGCCGACCAGGCCCCGGAGCCGAGCGCGGCCGCAGCTCCGCTCGCACCCCCCGCAAGGGCGGGCCGGGCGCCCGCGGACCTCGTCCACCGGCGCCGTCCGGAGAACATCCTGGTCGGCGAGCCGGTCCGGCCGAGCCGGGGGGTGGTGGAGTGCGCGGTCCTGCGGCCCCCCGCGGGGGAGAGGCCGCCGGCGGAGTTCCGCGGGCCCGTCGAGATCGTCGAGGCGGGCCGGCAGTTCGCCACGATGCTGGAGCACGAGGAGCACGGCAGGCCCATGGACGCGACGCTGCTGTGGGTGGCGCTGCGCCTGGACATCCCGTACCGCGTCCGCCGCGACGTGCCGCTGCTGCTGCGCTGGCCCGTCACGCGCGTCCCCGGGCGCCGTTCGCGGTGCGCGGCGACGCTGGCGGACGCCTCGACCGGCGCCGATCTCGGGTCGCTCGCCTACGAGGCGTACGCGGTGGACCCCGAGCAGTACGAGCGCACCCGGTCGCGGTGATCACGTCATGAGGCTGCTGACGCTCGCGCCCCGCCTGCTGTTCGTCGCCGGGGCGGCCGCGCTGACCGCGGGCGTCGTCCTGCATGCGGGACGGGGTGGCACGGCGGAACACGTCGCGGCGGGTCTGCTGACCGGTTACCTGGGCTGGCTCCTGCTGGAGGCCCCGGTGACGTTCCGCCGCGCCGCCGCACCGCCCGCCGACGCCCGGACGCTGCTCCCGTACGCGCTCGCCCGCCTCCTGCTCGTCGTATCGGCATCGCTCGGGCCGCTGCCCTGGGACGGCTGGTCGCCGTGGCTGCTCGCCCCGGCCGCCGCCTTCACCGCCGGCGTGGCGCTGCGGCAGGCCGCGATCCGCGCGCTCGGCCGGTTCTACTCCCACCACGTCATGCGGCAGGACGGCCACCGGGTGGTCACGAGCGGGCTCTACGGGATCGTCCGGCATCCGGCGTACGCGGGGATGCTGCTCGCTCACATCGGCTTCACGTGCTTCTTCCTCACCCCGGCGGGCGTGGCGGCGCTGCTCCTGCTGGCCGTGGCGGTGGCCTGGCGGATCAGGGGCGAGGAACGGGCCCTCTGGGACGTTCCGGGCTATGCGCACTACGCCGCGGGCAAGCCGCGTGTCCTGCCGAAGGTGTGGTGAGCATGGGCGAGATCGGCCACAAGTTCACGCGGCTGGAGACGCTTCGCGTGGCGGGCTTCCCCGTCCCGGACTTCTTCTGCCTGCCCGCGTCCGAGTTCGACGGGGCACTGGACGCGCTCAGGCACGCCCTTCCGCCGGCCGGGTCGGTGCCGGCCGCCGACTGGTGCGCGTCAGCGGCGTCGGCGCTGTCCAGGGCCGTCCCGGAAGGCGAGCTCGCCGCCGGGCTGCTGGACGCCTTCGACGAACTCGTCGGCGGCCCGCCTTCTGTGCGGGGAGCCGTCCGCCCGCAGGAGACCGGGACGGTGGCCGTGCGGGCCTGTGTGGTGCCGGGCGCGGACGGCGGGGGAGAGGATTCCGAGGACGATCCGTTCGCCGGGCTGAGCGACAGCTTCCTGTACGTGCGGCGTGAAGGGCTGCTGGAGGCGGTGGCGCGCTGCTGGGCGTCGGCGTTCAAGGCCGAGGCCGTCCGGTACCGGATGCTGAGGGGCGTCGATCCGGCGGGCGCCAGGGTGGCCGTCGGGATCCAGCGGATGGTTCCGGGGACGCGCTCGTTCGTCGCGTTCACCCGCGACCCCCGCGACGGGACTCGGCGCCATGTCATCGCCGCGGCGCACGGGATCGGGGAAGGCGTCGTCCAGGAGAAGGCCGACGTCGACCACTTCTTCGTCGATCCAGGGACGAACGGTGTCCGCGCCGAAGTCGTCGTCAAACGCCGCATGGTCGGGCCGCCCGCGGGCGGCGAGACCACCCCGCGCGTGGTCGAGGTGCCGGGCTGGCTCCGGGACGCGCCCGTGCTCACCGACGACGAGGCCCGCGAGATCGCCGTCCTCGCCGCCCGCGTCGAGGAGCGGTTCGCCCGCCCGCAGGACATCGAGGGGACGATCACACCGGACGGCGCCGTCCATCTCGTCCAGGCGCGGCCCCTCGCCCCGACCGCGCAGGACGCCGGCGCGCGCGTGCACTGGGGCGGCCACAACATCACCGAGAGCTTCCCGGGAGTGTCGGGCGCGCTCACCTACTCGCAGGCGCGCGTGTTCTACGAGCTGGCCTTCACCGACCTGTACCGGCGGATGGGCGTGCCGGCCCCGCGGCTGCGCGCGAACGCGCACCGGCTGGCGCGCATGGTCGGGTTCCTTGAGGGCCGCGTCCACTACCGGCTGGACGACTGGCAGGAGCTGCACGGCCAGCTGCCCGTGTTCGACCTCGTCCGCGCCGGATGGGAGGAGGCCATGGGCATCACCGGCGAGGCACGCGCCTCCCGTCGCCGGTCGCGTGTCCGCGTCGCCGCCGCGCTGCCGGCGGTCGCGTGGCACGCGGCCGGGCATCGGCGGGCGATCGCGCGGTTCCTGCGCTGGTGGGACGGCCTGATGGCGGAGGTGCACGATCCGGCCGCCCGCCCGCTGGACGAACGTTCCCCGGAGGAGTTGATCACCCTGTACCGGCGGGTGTGGGCCGAGGTGTCGGTGCGCTGGGGCGTCACGCTCGCCAACGGGATCTACGGGCTCCTCGTCATGCGGGCCGGGATCGGATTGCTGCGGCGCTGGGCGGATGCCGGTCCCGAGACGCTCGTCGGGCTGCTGTGCGGGGGGCGTGAGAACCGCTCGCTCGCGGCCGCCCGCGCCGCGATCGCCCTCGCCGAGCGCGCCGCCGCGATACCGGACCTGAAGGCCGCGCTCCTCGCCGAGCCGGACGGACGCACCGAGGAGGAGCACCTGAAGGCCGTCTGGGACGACATCGCCGCCGGCCGGCACGGCTCCCACATCGCCGCGGCCGCCCGCGCCTACCTGCGGCGCTACGGGGACCGCGCGCCGCACGACCTCAAGCTCGACGAGCCCACGCCGCGCCAGCGGCCCTGGATGCTCGCCCGGACGATCGCGCCGCTGGTCCGGCGCGGCGCCACCGTCGCCGCCAGCCGGGCGGACGAGGCGCGCGCCGCGGCGGACGCCCGGCGGCGCCTGCGGGCGGCGTGTCCAGGCCCGGCGCGCCGCACCGTCCTGCACGCGCTGCTGTCCATGATGCGATGGCTCGTCCGGGCACGGGAGGACACCCGGTTCGCCCGCACCCAGCTGTTCGGGCTGTCCCGGGCGGTCCTGTGGCGGCTCGGCGCGGACCTGGCCGAGGCCGGAGCGCTCGACGACCCCATGGACGTCCTCGACCTCACCGCCGAGGAGGTCGTCGGCGCGTTCGACGGCACGCTCCCCGGTGCGGACCTGCGCGGCCTAGCGGCCGTGCGGCGCGCGGAACGGGGCCGCCACAGGGACGTCCCGCCCCTGCCCGCGCTGTTCTCCGTCCCGGCCGGACGTCCCGCCGCGGCGGCCCTGACGCACGTCCGCCCGGCCTGTGCCGCGGGGGGCGCGGACGACGGCGACGTGCTGCGCGGGCTCGGATCGAGCGGCGGGACGGTCCGGGGCCGCGCCAAGGTCGTCCTCGACCCCGGCATCGCGCCCGAAGGCTGCGCGGGCCGGATCCTCGTCGCGCGCGAGACCGATCCGGGCTGGCTCTCGCTCATGATCGCCGCGTCCGGCCTGGTCGTCGAGCGCGGCACCCTGCTCTCGCACACCGCCGTCACCGGACGTCTGCTCGGCGTGCCGACCGCGGTCGCGGTCGGCGGTGCCGTCGACCGCATCCCCGACGGAGCCTGGATCGAGCTGGACGGGCGCGCCGGCACGGTCCGGGTCCTGGACGGGCGCGTCACCCGATGACCGGCGCCGCCGGGCGACCGGCGCGCGCCACCACCTCCGGGCGACGCCCGGAGACACCCCGCAGCAGCAGAGGAGCTGGCACGTGGACGAAGGAGTGTTCGGCAAGGCCGCCCAGGAACGGGCGATCGCCGAGGTCGAGGCGGAGATGGCCCGGCTGTGCGAACTGCTCGCCGAGGGCCTCGCGATGGGCCTGGACGAGGGCCGCGAGATGGTCGGCGGCGCCATGTCGGAGTTCCTCGTGGAGTTCTTCGACCTCGTCCGGGCCAAGGGCTCGCGTCCCGGGATGAAAGGCATGATCACGCTTCCGCTCCTGGTGCACGGCGCGGACACCGGCGAGCCGGGCGCCGAGCCCGCCGCCGTGATCCACCTGCTCTGGTGGGCGTCGGCCCGCTACCTCGACGACCTCACCGACGCCGGCGGGCCGCCCCCGGACGGCGCGGACGCCGGGAAGAAGGTGGTCACCGCGCTCGCGGCCGGCGGCCACCTGCCCGCCCGGCTCATCGCGGGCCTGCCCGTCGGCCGCGCCGTGCGCGCCGCGCTCGCCGACGAGCTGTCGCGGGCCTGGCTGGACGCCGTGGACGGCCAGCTCCGCGACCTCACCGAGCGTGCGCCGGCCGCGACCCGCGCGTCGGTGCTGCGCTCCTACGAGGGCAAGACGGGCTCGCCGTACGCGATGGCCGCGGCCTCGGCGGCCTGCCTGGCCGGCGCGGACGGCCGCCGGGTGGCCGGCTGGCGCGAGTTCGGGCGCGCGCTCGGCGTGCTGCGCCAGCTCGTCAACGACCAGCGCGACCTCGCCTCCGGCCGGCACGAGGATCTTGCCAACGGCACCGCGACGTACCTGCTCGTCCATCTGCTGACCGTGCTGCCCGCCGCGCGCCGCCGGGAGGCGCTGGCCCTGCACGCCGCCGCGCGGCACTCGGCGTCCGCGCGCGCCGAGCTGGCCGCCCGGATGCTCGACCACGAGGTCATCGAGTCCTACGCCGCCTCCGTCGCGCCGCTGATCGGGCGCGCGCACGGCCTCCTCGACCTGCTCGGCGGCGATCCGGGCTGCGTCCGGGAACTGCACGGGCTGGTCGACGAGACCGTCGGCCACCTGCCCCGGTTCCGGCTGGCCGTGGCCTAGGGGAGGACCGTCGATGACCGTTTCCGGCGGACTTCCGGAAATCCTCACGGCGCACTGCCCGCGGGTCGCCACGGCGGTCCGGGAGGCGCTGCACGGCCACCCCGCCTACCAGCCGATCAGGCGCGCGGCCGGCCCGATGTTCGGCGGGCACCGGGAGACCTGCGCCCGGCTGCTCGGCGTCGCCGTCGCCGGCGACCCCCTCCCGGAGGACGACCGGGGGCGCTTCCGCGACCTCGGCGTCCTCGCGGCGCGGCAGGCGATCCCGCTGCCGATGCTGTCGGAGGCCTGGGACCTCGCCCTCGCCGCCGCGGCCCGCACCTGCTGGACGATCGCGCCGCCCGGCCTCTTCACCGAGATGGCCGAGCTGACCGCGCACGCCGCGCGGCTCGCCGCCGGGGCGCGGGAGGCGTGCATCCGTGGCTACGCGGAGGCGCCCTGCGAGGGCGCGAGGTCGCGCCCGCTGCGCCGGCTGCTCGCCGAGACCCTGATCGACGGCGCCCCGGCCGGCGTCATCGCGGAGGCGGCGGGCGTCCGGCTGGCGCCGGCCTACCTCGTCCTGCGCTGCGAGGCCCCGGCGCTCACGGCGGCGTCGCACTGGGAGCGGGCGAGCGAGCACCTGGAGACCTGGGAGGACGTCCTGCACGCCGGCGACCTCGCCGGGCTCGTCGTGCTGTTCCCCGCCGCCGACGTCCTGCGCGCCGAGGACCGGGCCGCCGAGTTCACCGCCGGCCTCGCCGCGTGCGCGCGCGGGCCGGTGCACGCCGCCGAGTCCTACCGGCGCGGCGCCGCGAACATCCCGGCCGCGCTGGAGGAGGCCTCCCGGGTCCTGACGATCGTCAAGGCCATCCCGGACGCCGAGGACCGGCCCTACCGGGCGGACGAACTGCTCGTGGAGCTCGCCATCCTCGGGCAGCCCGCCATCCGCGGCCGGCTCGCCGCCGTGCTGTCCCCGCTCGACGCCGGCACCGACCTGCGCCGGACGCTGGAGGTGCTGCTCGCCTGCAACCTCGACCGCGAGCGTGCGGCGCGGGAGCTGTGGATCCACCGCCGCACGCTGCACTACCGGCTGGACCGCATCCGGGACCTGTCCGGCGTCGACCCCAGCTCGGCGCGCGGCATCCAGCTGTTCCGCGCCGCCCTCACCTCGGCCCGGCTGACGAGCCTGGAACGTGACGGGCTCCGGGCCGAGGACGCCTCCCTGCCCCCGCCGCTGAGCGCCTGAAGGAGACCCGATGGACTTCCCCCTGCCGGACCGTCCGGGCGTCCCGCTGGACGAGGAGCACCTGCGCCTCCTCCGCGGGCGGCCGCTGGTGCCGGTCGTGCTGGCGAGCGGCCACAGGGCCCTGCTCGTGACCCGGCACGCCGACGTCCGGACGGTCCTGTCCGACGACCGGTTCAGCCGGGACGCCTGGAAGGGCGGCACCCTCTTCGCCCGGACCTCGGAGTCCCTCGCCCTGGCCGCGAGCGACCCGCCGACGCACACGCGGCGCCGGAAGGCCGTCCGGGCATGGTTCACCGCCCGGCGCGCCGACGCGGACCGGCCGCGCATGGAGGCGCTCGCCGAGCGCCTGCTGGACGAGATGGAGGCGGACGGCCCGCCCGCCGACGTGATCGCCCGGTTCGCCACGCCGTTCCCCTACGCGGTCATCTGCGACATGCTCGGCGTCCCCGCCGGGGACCTCGGACGCCTCCTGCCGTGGGTCGGCGCGATGATGTCGGCCGGTCACCACCCGGCCGCCGAGGTGAAGGCCGCGCACGAGGGCATGCACGGCTACTTCGCCGGCAAGGTGGCGGCGCGCCGGGCGCTGCCCGGCGCCGACCTGCTCTCCGCGCTCCTGGACGGCTCCGGCCTCGCCGAGGAGGAGATCATCGTCTTCGGGGCCGGACTGCTGATGGCGGGCGGCGAGACGACGTCGAACCTGCTGGCGGCCTGCGTCCTGGAACTGGTCTCGCGCCCCGGGCTGGCCGCCCGGCTGCGCGCCGACCCGTCCCTGGTCCCGTCGGCCGTGGAGGAGTTCCTGCGCTGGGTCTGGTTCGCCGGCACCGGCGGCCGGCCCCACGTCGTCCTCGCCGACGCCGAACTCGCCGGAGCATCCCTTTCACGGGGCGATGTCGTCATCCCGCTCACCGACGCCGCCAACCGCGACCCCACCACCTTCCCGCAGGCGGACGAGTTCGACCCCGCCCGCTCCCCGAACCCCCATCTGGGCTTCGGCCACGGCCGCCACATGTGCCTGGGCGCCCCCCACGCCCGTGCCGAGCTTCAGATAGCCATCACCGCCCTCCTGCACCGTTTCGGCGACCTGTCCCTGGCCGTGGACCCCGCTCAACTCGCATGGCGCGAGCGGATGTTCATCCGAGGTCTCTGGCGGCTCCCCGTCACCTGGCCCCGGGGGCAGGCGCGGTGAGAAGGCGGTGGGTGCGGATCGGACGGTTCGTCCGGCGGAGTCATCCACCCGCGCCCTCCCTCGTGGTCGCGGGGTTCTGGGCTTACGGGGTCAGCGGACTGTTCGCCGCCGTCGATCCGGGCGTTCGAGGGTGGCGGCCGGAGGCGGGGACCGCGGTCGCGGCGGTGTCGCTGTTCGTCGACCTGCTCCTCATGCGGGCCCTGGACGACATCCGCGACCTGGACTACGACAGGCGGTTCAACCCTGGGCGTCCGCTGGCGTCGGGGGCCGTGCGCGTCGGTGACCTGGCCGTTCTGTACTGCGTGGGCGCGGTGACCCTGGCGGTGCTGAACGCCGCATGGCCGTGGCGGGCCGGAGTCCTCCTCCTGCAGCTCGGGTACGGGGCGGCGGTGATCGGCGTGCACCGGCGGTGGCGGCGGCCGTCCGCCGACAGGATGTTCACCAGCCTGCTGGTCAGCCTGCCCGCGCCGGTGCTCCTCCACCTCTACCTGTACGCCGGGTACCTGGACGAGGCCGGCCACCGCGCCGACCGCTACGGGCTCGTCGCCGTCGTCGTGGTGGTGCTCGCGGCGGGCCATCCGGAGCTGGCCGGCAAGATCACCCGGGTGCCGCGGGCAGGGGAGCGGACCTATGCGGCCACGCTCGGCGTCCACGGAACCGTGGCTTTCGCCCTTGCCGTTCCGGTGCTGTCGGCCCTTCTGCTGGCGGCGTTCTCGCAGGCGGCGGACGGGTGGACGCTCGTCGCGGCGGTCCCGCTCGTCCTGCCCGCCTTCGCGGCGTGGAGTTTCCGGCGCGGACGGGCCCGCTGGCCGCCCGCCGCGCCCCCGCTGTATCTCCTGTCGGCCTTCGCGAGCTACCTCGTGCTCGGGCTGGCCCGGTGAGGGAACGCGATGGCGTCAGGCCCCGGGCTGCAGCAGCACCTTGATGGCGCCGTCCTGCTTCTTCTGGAACATCTCGTACGCGCGCGGCGCCTTCTCCAGCGGCCAGCGGTGCGTCGCGAGGTCCATCACGCCGAGCGGGTCGGAGTCGTCGATGACGAGCGGCATCAGGTCGCCGATCCACTTCTTCACATGCGCCTGGCCCATCCGCAGCGCGATGCCCTTGTCGAACATCCGCAGCATCGGCAGCGGATCCGTCATGCCGCCGTAGACGCCGATGATGGAGATCGTCCCGCCGCGGCGGACGGCCTCGATCGCGGTGCCGAGCGCGGCGAGCCGGTCCACCCCGACCCGCTGCATCAGCGGCGCCGCGGAGTTGCCGGGCATCAGCCCGGTGAGGGTCTGCGCCAGCTTGGCGCCCGGCGAGCCGTGCGCCTCCATCCCGACCGCCTCGATCACCGAGTCGGTGCCGCGGCCCCCGGTGAGCTCCCGGACCGCGTCCGGGACGTCGTCGGCCGCATCGGAGTCGATCACCTCGACGCCGTGCCGGCGGGCCATCTCCAGCCGCTCCGGGACGAAGTCGACGGCGATCACCCGGTGGCCGAGATACCGGGCGATCCGGGCGGCCATCTGCCCGATCGGGCCGAGCCCGAGCACGGTGACCGTCCCGCCGTCCGGGACGTCGGCCCAGTCGACGGCCTGCCACGCGGTCGGCAGCACGTCCGACAGGTACACGAACCGCTCGTCCGGTGGGCCCTCCGGCACCTTGATCGGCCCGAAGTGCGCCTGCGGCACCCGCAGGTACTCGGCCTGCGCGCCCGGCACCTGCCCGTACAGCTTCGTGTAGCCGAACAGCGCAGCGCCCATGCCGTGCTCGCGGACCTGCGTCGTCTCGCACTGGGCGAACAGCTGCATGTCGCACATGTGGCAGCGGCCGCAGGAGATGTTGAACGGAATGACCACGCGGTCGCCCGGCTTGACGTGGGAGACCTCCGGCCCGGTCTCCTCGACGATCCCGATCGGCTCGTGGCCGAGCACGTCGCCCTCGCCGAGGAACGGCCCGAGCACCTCGTACAGGTGCAGGTCCGACCCGCAGATCCCGGACGAGGTGATCCGGATGATCGCGTCGTCCGGCTCCTTGATCTTCGGGTCGGGCACGTTGCCGACGCGGACGTCGCGCTTGCCGTGCCAGGTGACAGCCTTCATCGTGTTCCTCCAGTGGGCGTGGACCGTCCAAGGCCCGCCCTACCCCGACGACCAGGGCGAAACGTCGGCCGCCCGCGGGTCAGGGGCAGCGGTGGGCGCGCGCGACGGCGCGGACGGCCGCCGTCCTGGTCGCCCACAGATGGGGCACGCCGAGCCGGTACGCCTCCGGTCCCGGGCCGGGCCGGAGCCGGAATCCGCGGGCGTCGCGGGCCTCCCAGCCCGTCCGGCGCCCGCGCAGCCCGAGGACGTGCGTCACGGTCCCGCCCTCGTGGCCCTCGTGCCGGAGATGCCACCGGTGGGCGTCCCGGTCGGCGGTGGTGAACTGGCACAGCCGCCAGCCGGGGGCGACGCGGTGTGCCAGGTCGAGCGTCACGAGCGGCTCGTCCCCGGCGGGCCGCCTGACGGGGGTCCGCGCGGAGCCGTGGGCGGTGGCGCGTGCGGCGGGCTCCGGGCCGCAGTCGCGGACGAGACGTGTCAGTTCGCGGGCCGCCTCCGCCAGGGCACGCGCCGCCTCCGCGAGCCGCTGCTCCTGGACGGGCCGCATCACCGCGACTCCGTCCGCATCGCGGCGGGCCCGTCTTCGCACGGTGTCGAGGCGGTCGAGCGCCAGCGCGGCCTCGTCCCGCGCGGCCGTGACATCGGCCCGTGTTCTGATGTCCTGTTCGGGGCCGCGCCTCGCGGAAGCGGTCGCGGGTCCACGGGCCCCATAGGAGGGCTTGTCGAGTGGCACTGGGGGAACTCCTTCGGAAGTGCCGTTTTCCCGCGGCCTTCCCGAACTTCCCGGCCTCTACCGTGATGCGTTTGAAACGGCCCTGTGCGGCAACTGCCCCGGAGGGGTCGCACGTGGGGGGAGGGCTGGGATGACGGCCGTGCAGGGCTGGAACGACACCAGCGTCGCCGACGCGCTCGCGCGGCACCGCAAGGGGACGAAGATCAGCCACATTCTGGCGACGACCGACCACAAGATGGTCGGTTACCTGTACCTCGTGACGTCGTTCGCGATGTTCCTCGCCGCCGGCGTCATGGCCATGCTGATGCGGGCCGAACTCCTGGAGCCCGGCAGGCGGGTGGTGGACAACCACACCTACAACGAGCTGTTCACCATCCACGGCACGATCATGATGCTGCTGTTCGCGACCCCGCTGTTCGCCGGCTTCGCGAACGTCCTCGTCCCGCTGCAGATCGGCTCGCCGGACGTGGCGTTCCCGCGGATGAACGCGCTCACCTACTACCTGTTCCTGTTCGGCGCGCTCATGGTCCTGGCCTCGTTCGTCATGCCGGGCGGCGCGGCCGCGTACGGGTGGTTCGCCTACTCGCCGCTGACGTCGCAGACGTTCTCGCCCGGCCCGGGCCCGGACATGTGGATCATGGGACTGATCGTCTCGGGTGCGGGGACGATCCTCACCTCGGTGAACCTGATCGCCACGATCATCGCGATGCGCGCCCCCGGCATGGTGATGTTCCGGATGCCGATCTTCACCTGGAACACGCTGCTGACCAGCCTGATGGTGCTCATCGCCTTCCCGGTGCTGACCGCGGCGCTGTTCGGGCTGGAGGCCGACCGCAAGCTGGGCGCGCACATCTTCGACTCCGCGAACGGCGGCGCGCTGCTCTGGCAGCACCTGTTCTGGTTCTTCGGCCATCCCGAGGTCTACATCGCGGCGCTGCCGTTCTTCGGGATCGTCACGGAGATCCTCCCGGTGTTCTCCCGCAAGCCGCTGTTCGGGTACCTCGGCATGGTCGCCGCCACCATCGCCATCACCGGGCTGTCCATGACGGTCTGGGCGCACCACATGTTCGCCACCGGCGGCGTGCTGCTGCCGTTCTTCTCCATCACCTCGTTCATGATCGCCGTCCCGACCGGGATCAAGTTCTTCAACTGGGTCGGGACGCTGTGGAAGGGCCACCTGACGTTCGAGACCCCGATGCTGTTCGCGATCGGGTTCCTCGTCACGTTCCTGTTCGGCGGGCTCACCGGGGTCATCCTCGCCTCGCCCGCGATGGACTTCCACCTCACCGACTCCTTCTTCGTCGTCGGCCACCTGCACTACGTCCTGTTCGGCACCGTCGTGTTCGCCATGTTCGGCGGCTTCTACTTCTGGTGGCCGAAGATGACCGGCCGGATGCTGAACGAGACCTGGGGGAAGATCCATTTCTGGTCGCTGTTCGCCGGCTTCCACACCACGTTCCTCGTCCAGCACTGGCTGGGCGCGGAGGGCATGGCACGCCGCGTCGCCGACTACCCCGACCAGTTCTCGACGCTGAACATGGTCTCGTCGATCGGCTCGTTCGTCCTGGGCGCGTCGACGTTCGCGTTCCTGTGGAACGTCCTGTGGACCTGGCGACGCGGTGAGAAGGTCACGACGGACGACCCGTGGGGCACCGGCTGCTCGCTGGAGTGGGCGACCTCCTGCCCGCCGCCGCGGCACAACTTCGAGTCGATGCCGCGGATCCGTTCCTTCCGTCCCGCGTTCGACCTGCACTACCCGCCGAAGGAGCCGCCCGAGGAGGCCGAGTTCGCGATCCCCGGCCCGAAGGAGTAAGTCCAGGGCGACGCCGGTGCCCGGCCCGCCGTCACTCGCGGTCGTGGCCGTCCTCCGGGGAGCCCTCCTCCAGGTTGCCCTGGCCACCGCCCTGCGACTCGGCCTGGTAGTTGAGGTAGAAGCGGTTCGCGCGCGTCCGCACCTGGGTGCGGGCGCGGTCCGGGGTCGGCAGCGGGATCAGGTGGTGCGGGTAGGGCGCGACGAGCTCGCCGGGCTGCCGGGTCTCCAGGATCGCCTCCGTCTCCTCCGACGGCTGCTCGCGCCGCTCGGTGAACCCGCCGTCCGGGCGGAGCGAGATCAGGCCGCTCTCCACGCCCTCCGCCCGGATCTGCAGGTCGCGGCGCTGCAGGCTGAGGCAGACGCGCCGGGCGATGACGAACGCCGCGATCGGGAGGACGAAGAAGCCGATCCGGAAGAACCAGGTCGTCCAGAACAGCGGGATCTTGAAGGTGTTGGCGATGACGTCGTTGCCGCCCGCGGCCACCAGGTTGGCGTACCAGACGACGACCCCGGCGCCGATCCCCGTCCTGGTCGGAACGTTCCGCGGACGGTCCAGCAGGTGGTGGAGGCGCTCGTCCCCCGTGGCCCAGCGCTCGGCGAACGGGTACAGCCCGATGAGGGTGAAGAAGACCCCGGGGAGGACGATCGCCGGCAGCAGCACGTTCCAGGCGATGTCGTGCCCGGCCACGGTCGTCGTCAGCGGCGGCATGATGCGCAGCGAGCCTTCGAGGAAACCGACGTACCAGTCCGGCTGCGAGCCGAACGAGACCTGGTCCGGTTCGTAGGGCCCGTACAGCCAGACGGGGTTGATCTGCAGCAACGTCGCGATCCCGGCCAGGACACCGAACGTGAAGAGGAAGTAGGAGGTGCTCTGAGCGGCGAAGTGCGGGAAGGTCGGCTCGCCGGTCACCGCGCGTTCCCGCCGCCCCTTGCCGGGGAAGATCGTGTGCGTCTGGTGCCAGAGGATCATCAGGTGCGCGGTGATGAGCGCCAGCAGGATCGCGGGGATGAGCAGGATGTGCACGGTGAACAGGCGCGGGATGAACTCCGCGCTGGACGGGAACTCGCCGCCGAAGAGCCACATGCTCGCGTACGTCCCGATCAGCGGCACCGAGAGCAGGATGCCCTCGAAGATGCGCAGGCCCGTGCCGGACAGCAGGTCGTCCGGGAGCGAGTACCCGGCGAACCCCTCCGCGACGGCCAGCGCGAACAGGGTGGTGCCGATCAGCCAGTTGATCTCGCGCGGCTTGCGGAACGCGCCGGTGAAGAAGATGCGCATGAGGTGCACGCAGATCGCCGCGACGAAGATGTTCGCCGCCCAGTGGTGGATCTGCCGCATCAGCAGCCCGCCCCGCACGTCGAAGGACAGGTCCAGCGTGGACGCGTACGCCTCGGTCATCTTCACGCCTCTCAGCGGCGTGTACGAGCCGTCGTAGACCAGCTCCGTGCCGCTCGGCTTGAAGAACAGCGTCAGGTAGACGCCGGTGAGCACGAGGACGATGAACGAGTAGAGCGCGATCTCGCCGAGCAGGAACGACCAGTGCTTCGGGAACGCCTTCCGGAGGTTCCTGTCCAGGAACTCGGTCGAACCGAGCCGGTCGTTCACGCCCCGAACCAGGGTCTCCAGCCTCTCGGCCTTCGCCGCCTTGCCGTTCCGTCCCGCCATGGCGCTCTCCCCGGCCGAGCAGTGGCATCCGCTGGCCCGGTACCCGTGGCGGGGTGGGGCAAACGCAGTGCGGACGCGGCCCCGCAGCAGGTCAGGCGCTCGCCGCGTAGAGGACCTCGCGCAAACCGGGGACCGTCTCCCGATCGGCGCGCCAGACGAGGCGGAGACCGAGCCCGGGGGGATCGAACGCGAGCCGGGCGAGGGTTCCGGCCTCCAGCCGGTCCCGGACGGCGAACTCGGGGAGCAGCGCGATGCCGAGCCCCCGCTCGGCCCAGGACGCCATCACGGTGACGCTGCCCGCGCGGACCCGCTCGACGGTGGAGCCGAAGAGCCGCTCGCCGGCCAGGTGGAACGAGCAGGCCGGCACGTTGACCAGCAGCTTCTCGCCGCGCAGGTCGGCGGCGGCGAGGCGGGGCGCCCCGGCGAGCGGATGGTCGGGCGCGGCGACGAGGACGAGCGGCACCGGTTCCAGGTCGACGAAGTCCAGCGGCGCGGGCGGCGGTGCGAAGCCGAGCCCGCCGACGTCGTCGCCGGCGTCGAGCAGCAGCGCGGCCTCCAGGGTGCCGGCGGCGACCGCGTCCAGGAGCTGGTCGCGCGCCGCGTCGGACCGGACGTCCACCCGCAGGCCCGGCCGCCGCTCGGCCAGCCGCGCGAGGACGCCGGGGACGTGCGTGGCGGCGATGGACTCCAGCGCGCCGAGCCGCAGCACCGGCCGTTCCCCGGTCACCTCGCTGCGGGCCTCCTCGGCCTGCCGGAGCAGCCGGCGCGCCCATCCGCGCATCCGTTCCCCCGCCGGGGTCAGCCGCATGCCCTTCGGGCCGCGGTCGAACAGCGGCACGCCCAGCGAGCCCTCCAGCGCGCGGATCTGCTCCGACACCGACGACGGTGCGAGGCCGAGCGCGTTGGCGGCGTCGGTGACCGTCCGGTGGGCGACGACGGCCTCGAACGTCCGCAGCTGGCGCAGTTCCATGCCGAGGCAACCCTGGACGCGCGTTCGGATATTCCGAACGCCCCGTGCGGCGCCGCCGGTGGAGCCCTGGAGTCGAAATTTCCAGACTTGTCCGCCATGAGCCCGGTTCTCTCACCCGCATCGGCGGACGCCGCCGTCGTACGGCGCCGCCCCGCGCTGCTCGGCGTCTCCCTCGGATACTTCATGGTGTTGCTCGACACGACGGTCCTGTCGGTGGCCGAACCCGACCTCGCCCGCTCCCTGCACGGGACGCTCGCGGGCCTCCAGTGGGCCGTCACCGGCTACACCGTCGTGTTCGGTGCCTTGCTGCTGTCGGCGGGCGCCGCCGCCGACCGGTACGGCGCGCACCGCGTCTTCCGCGCGGGCATCGCGGCCTTCGGCGTCGCGTCGCTGCTCAGCGCCGCCGCGCCGGACCTGTGGACGCTCGTGGCCCTGCGCGCGGTGCTCGGCGCCGCCGCCGCGGCGTGCGTGCCCGCGTCCATGGCCGTGATCGCCCGGCTGCACCCGGAGCCCGCCGAACGCGCCCGGGCCGTGGCGACCTGGGCGGCGACCAGCGGTGCCGCGCTCGTCGCCGGTCCCCTCGCGGGCGGCGCCCTGGTCGGCCTCGCGGGCTGGCGCGCCATCTTCCTGATCAACGTGCCGCTGGCCGTCGTCGTCCTCGCCCTGGTCGCCGGGCGGTCCGTGCACTGCCCGCGCGGCACACGCGCGATCGACTGGCCGGCGCAGCTCCTGGCGTGCGCGGCGATGGGCCTGCTGACCGACGCCCTCATCGCGCTCGGCGGCGGTTCGGGCGTGCACGCCGCGGGCTCGGCGGCCGGTGCGGCCGCGGCGGGCGCCGCGTTCACGGTGCGGGAGCGGGGGAGCCGGGCGCCGGTCATCGCGCCGGCCGTGCTCCGGGCACCCGGGATGCCGGCCGCGCTGGCCACCGGCGCGGCGGTCAACTTCGTCATGACCGGCGTGCTGTTCGTGCTGCCGCTGGTGTTCCGGCAGACCCTGGGCCTGACGGCCTTCCAGACCGGGTTGGCGTTCCTGCCGATGACGCTGCCGTTCGCGTTCAACCCCCTGATCACCGGCAGGATCGTGGCGAGGACCGGTCCCCGCCGGCCCGTCCTCGCCGGCCTCGGGCTGCTGACGGCCGGGGGACTGCTGTTCGGGGTGGTGCTGCGGGGCGGCGCGTCCTACCCGCCACTGGTCGCGGGCCTGCTCTGCACGGGTTTCGGCGTGTCGTTCGCGCTGCCCGCCCTCGCCACCATGGTGGTCGCCGCCGCGCCGGACGGGACGGCCGGTGCGGCGGGCGGCCTGCTGGGCGCCGTCCGGCAGTTCGGCGCCACGCTGGGCGTCGCCGTCATGGGCGCGTTCGCGTCCGTCGGCGGGGGCTCCCGCGACCCCGCCTACGCGCTGTTCCTCGCCGCCGCCGTCTGCGCCGCCGTCCTGCTCCTCACGCCACGCGCGGCGGCGCGGCGGACGCCCTGAGGTCGTGCCGCAGGTCGCGGATGTCGGCCCGCAGCCGGTCCGCCGCCCGCGGGTCCGGTTCCAGGCCGCCGAGCCCGTCCTCGATCAGGTCGAGCTCGGTGGCCCGGAGCCGGGCGAGCAGCCGGCGCGGCTCCCCGGACGGCACGTCCCACCGCTCCTTGCGGCGCCATTTGCGGAACGCGAGCACGTGACCCTCGCCCGGCACGAGGACGCCGCTCGCCGTCTCCGCGTGCACGGTCCGCCGGAAATGCGACAGGTAGCGGCGTCTGGCCAGGCGGTAGGTGACGACGGCGGCGATCAGGATCGGCGCCCCCTTCACCGGCATCAGGGCGAGCCCGGACAGGGCCGGCGCGTCCCACCACGAGTGCAGCGCCATCGCGAGGACGAACGCGCCTACGGCGATCGCGAGGTTCGCCCGGGACACCCGCCCGATCAGGAGGCCGAGGCCCGCGCCGCCGACCGCGGTCATCGCCCAGTGGCTCCACCACGCCCCGCCGACCACCCGGCTGCCGAAGGAGAAGAACGCCGCGTTCGCGTCCTGTGTGGCGCCCGTCAGCACGATCGTGTTCAGGACGTACAGGAAGTTCTCCACGAACTGGAATCCCAGCCCGGACAGCGCGCCGTACCCCCAGCCGTCGAGCGGCCCGCGGATCGCGGACGGCGCCATCAGCGCCAGCGTCGCGACACCGAGCAGTTTCAGGATCTCCTCGTTCACCGGGGCCGCGATCGCCGCGCCCCACGCCGCGTTGAAGCCCGGCCCCGCGGTCTTGCCGATGATCGCCTGGAGCGCCGCGTTCGCGGGCAGCACCGTCCCGAACGCGGCCAGCCCGCCCCACGCCACCGCGATCAGCGCGTACCCGAGCGGACGCGACCGGACCGGGTGCAGCCGCCGCAGGATCCACACCCCGGCGGCCAGCGTCGGCGCGAGCAGCGCGGCACCGGCGATCGCACCGCCCGGGAACGCCGCCACGTGCGCGCCGATCCCGCGAACCGCGATCCAGGCGCCGAGCAGGCACGCGGCCGCCCACAGCCAGAACGCGGGACGGTGCGCGAGGGCGCCGCGGGTCACCGTCATGGCGCCGCGATCCTGATCGTCCGCACCATCGCCTCGACCTCCGAGGCCACCTCCCGGTAGGCGCGCGGTGGACCCGACGCCGTCACGGTGGCCCCCAGCGTGTCCTTCGCGAACACCGTCGCCATGCCGGCGCGCCGCCGCCCGGCGAGCCCACCCGTCAGCCCGGTCAGGCCGTGCGCCGTGGTGATCGGGACGGGCTGCGCCCGCACGCGCGCGTGCCCGCCCGCGGCGACGATCCGGCCAAGGCCGTTCCACAGCTTCCGCGCGTCCACCGAGCCCAGCGGGACCACCACGCTGAGGCTGAACACCACACCGCCGCTGAGCAACTCGGCGTTGCTGGCGAGCGAGGTGTCGGCCCTGTCCAGCACCCATCCGGGGGACGGGACCACGAACGTCACCGGGCGGACGCCGTCCCGCTCCGTCCCGACCGACACCACCGTCCCCGGCGCCAGCGGCGTTCCGCGGCTTCCGAGGGCCTTGTCGAGCAGGGGCAGCCCGGCGCCGAGGACCAGCAGCACCAGGGCCACGAGACCCGTGCCCCACCATCTCACCCGCGCCACGCAACCCCCCGATGACGTGCGCTGCGGAAATGCCCCTTGACGGCGGCCCTAAACAAGATCAGGTCGCGCGGGTCACCAGTGCGCGGGCCTTGCGAGGGCCGCGGGCAGGCGGGTCGCGGCGTCGCCCCGCGCCGAGTCGAGCTGCGCCTGCGTCAGGAAGAGGCTGCCGGTGAGGTCGGCGCCGCGCAGGTCGGCGTCCCGCAGGTCCGCCCCGATCAGGTCGGCCGCCCGCAGGTCGGCGCCGCGCAGATCGGCCGCGATCAGGTACGCGCCGCGCAGGTCGGCGCCGCGCAGGTCGGCGCGCTTCAGCTTCGCGCCCATGAGATCCGCGCCGCGCCGGTTCTTGCCGCGGCCGGGGAGGCCGGCCCTGGCGAGCTCGCTGGCCCGCAGCAGCAGGACGTTCGCGCGGTCCCGCTCCGCCCTGACGTCCACCTCGGCGAGTTCGCCGTGGTCGCCCTCGGTGAGGCGTTCGACATCGTCGAAGACCCTCCGCAGGTCGTCGCGGATCGGTCCGGCGGACGGCATCGCCATGGCCTCGTTCAGGTACCACAGCAGCTCGTGCAGCTGCCGCATGACGGGGAACACCTCGAACATCCGGCGGGCGACGTCCGGGTCGCGCCGCCAGTCCCGGCCCGCGAAGGTCTTCTGCGAGACCTTCTGGCCGGCGCCGAAACAGTCGAAGACGGTGCAGCCCGGGAAGCCCTGCCGCCGGAGATCGGTGTGGATGCGGCAGCGGAAGTCGGCGAGGAGGTTACGGCACGGCTCGCCGGCGGCCTTGTCCACGGCGAAATCGGCCGACCTGGCGAACGGCAGCGCCACACAGCACAGCCCGAAGCAGCTCGCGCAGTCGGCCTTCAAGTCCGGCCTGTCAGACAACCCGTGATCCCCGTCCCTGGACGACACCCCATTGTCGCGCCCTAGGAGGCGTCGTGGAACACGAGCCCGAGCGTGTGCCTGCCACCGGACCGGACGACGCTGACGCCGTGCCGCATCGGGGCCGCCGACCAGCCGCGCTTCGTCCGCACCGGACGCTCCCGCGTCGTGAAGACCAGGCCGCGGCCGCGCGGCAGCAGCGTCGCCGTCCCGCGAGACTGCGCCCGGGCCCGCTGCTCCACCATCAGGAACTCCCCGCCGGTGTAGTCGACGCCCGGCTCGTCCAGGCCGATCACGACCTGGAGGGGGAACACGAGGTCGCCGTACAGGTCGCGGTGCAGCGCGTTCCAGTCGTCCTGCCCATACCGCAGCAGGATCGGCGTCGGCTTCGTCTGGCCCGCCGCGTGGCACATCTCCAGCCACTCCGCCAGCGTGTCCGGCCACGGCGCGGGACGGCCCAGCCTGGCCGCCCAGTCCCGGGCGATCGGCAGCAGGCGCGGGTACAACGCCGCGCGCAACTCCCCGACGGGCTCGGGGAACGGCTCGGCGAAGTAGCGGTACTGCCCGGCGCCGAACCGGTACCGCTCCATGTCGATCGTCGACCGGAACCGTCCCGCCTCGTCGTACAGGGCGGAGACGTCCGCGCACTCCTCCTTCGTCAGGAGCGGGGGTGTCAGCGCGCTGCCGTAGGCGTCCATCTCGCCGGCGAGCGCGGACCAGTCCGCCTCCGCCACCCTGCTCGCATAGATGTTCATGTCCTCTCAACACCGCCGCCGTCCGGGAGGTTGCGGCCCTGGGATACAGTTGCCGACGCTCATGACAACGCCGCTCACCGAGTCCGCCATCGTCTCCAGGCTCCGCGCCGCCGGCTGCGTGTTCGCCGAGGACGAGGCGCAGCTGATCCTCTCCACCGCCCGCACAGGCGCCGACGCGTCCGCCATGGTGGAACGGCGCGCCGCCGGGGAGCCGCTCGAACACGTCCTCGGCTGGGCGTGGTTCTGCGGGCTGCGGATCGCCGTCGAACCCGGCGTCTTCGTGCCCCGGCGCCGTACCGAGTTCCTCGTCCGGCGGGCCCATGCCCTGGCGCCGCCGGAAGCGGTCGTCCTCGACCTGTGCTGCGGCTCCGGCGCGCTGGGGGCCGCGCTCGTCTCGGGCCTGGAGGAGTTCGCCCTGCACTCCGCCGACATCGAGCCCGCCTCGGTGCGCTGCGCCCGCCGCAACATCGCGCCGTTCGGCGGCCTCGCCTATGAAGGCGACCTCTTCGAGCCGCTGCCCGACGCGCTGCGCGGACGTGTGGACGTGCTGCTCTGCAACGTCCCCTACGTACCGACCGGAGAGGTCGGCCTGTTGCCTGCTGAGGCGCGCGACCACGAGCCGCGGGTGGCGCTCGACGGCGGACCGGACGGCCTGGACGTTCTGCGCCGCGTCACCGCCGAGGCGCCGCGGTGGCTCGCCCCCCATGGCCGCCTGCTGTTCGAGACGAGCGAACGGCAGGTCGCCGACGCGGTCGCGGCCGTCGAACAGGGCGGCCTGTCGGCCGTGGTCGCCACATCGGAGGAGTTCGACGCCACCGTCATCGTCGGCGTCAAATCCGTGTAAAACGCTCCCCACTACGGTCGCATCGTCCGTCATAGGACGACCTGAAGGATTGGCATCCTCCCCCTCGTGAACGAGGGGGATTACAACAGCGACCACTATCCCGTGAGGGGGAGGTTGTGTTGAGGTTCACGGTTCGCGGGCCTGCCCAGCGGCGGGCCTTCCCGTGCAGCAACCGCATGCCCTGCGGCCGTATCACGAATATTCATTGCCGCGTTCACATCGGCGTTGACCCCGAACCCGCAGGCCGCACACGTGAAGACCGCTTGACTCTCACGGCTCTCCACGGCGACATGCCCGCAGGCGCTACAGGTCCGCGACGTGTTACGCGGGTCGATCTTGATGACGCGTCCGGGCGCCTTGTGCTCCAGCCGCCGCACCAGAGCGCCCCAGCCGGCGGCGAGGATGCCCCGGTTCAGCCCGGCCTTCTGCCGGACGCGGCGGCCCGGCGCCTCCATCGTGCCGCGCGCCGACCGCGTCATCCCCCCGATGTTGAGATCCTCGACACCGATCACGTCGAACCGGCGGGCCAGATCGGTGGAGGTCTTGTCCACTCAGTCCTTGCGCCGGTCGGTCTCGCGGGCTTTCAGCCGGGCGATGGCGGCCTTGACCCGGGCCCGCCGCTTCGAGCCGCGCTGGGCGCGGGCGAGTTGGCGCAGCAGCCGCGCAAGCCGGGCCCGCTCGGTCTCCCGCAGCCCGGGCACCCGCAGCAGGTCACCAGTCGACAACGCCGCGGCCACGGCCACCCCCCGGTCCACCCCCACAACCTCGCCGCTGCCGGGTGCGGGGATCGGATTGGGGATCGCGGCGAACGCGACGTGCCAGCGGCCCGCCCGGTCACGGGTGACCCGAAAGGATTTGACGCCGTCGGGGACGGCCCGGGACCAGCGGAACCTCACCCACCCCACCTTGGGGATCTTCACCTGCCCCACCCGGCGGGACACGCGCCGCACGTCGCCGGGTTTGACCGCCACGATCCGGAACCCTTCGTGCCGTCCGGCCTTACGCCAGGTGGGACGCCGGTGGGTACCGGCGAAGAAGTGGCTCATGGCTTGGTGGAAGTCCTTGAGCGCCTGCTGCTGCACCGTCACCGACCCCGCCCGTAACCGGGCGAACTCCGCCCTGGCCTGGGTGAGTTGGCGGCACTGCTCGGCGAACCTGGGCGCCGGACCGCGGCTCGGCCGCCAGCAGGCGTGCTGCTCGATGGCCAGGTTCCACACGAACCGGGCGTGCCCGCAATGCTGCAGCAGGGCCTGTTCTTGCACGGGCGTCGGCTGCAGACGGTAGCGGGACATGCCCGGAAAGCTACCGGCTGCCACCGACAAAACCGGGAGACCACCGTGCGGCACTGTGCCGTGTTTCCTCCCTGTCCTAAGGACGGGGCCCCCATACGGAAGGCAACAGGTGAAATCCGATGCGCCGCATCAGTGCAGCGCTCAGCGCCATCATCGGCGCGATGATCACCCGTCGTGACCCTGCCGTTCCGGGTTCGGCAGCGGCTGCTGACCCCCTCGCGCGGCCGCTCGGCCCGCACCCGCCGCCGGGCCATCTGACGCGCGGCGGACCTCGCCCTGGGCCACTCCTCCAGAATGGCCCGGGGCGTTCCGCGTGAAAAAGGCGTTGCGCGTTCATGCCGCGTCCCGCACCATATGAGTAACGAGCCGAACGGGAACGGAAACCGGAAGGGAGCGGACATGACCGCGATCATCGCGCAGCAGGCGCCGCAACACTTCGGTGCCGGGCCGGGGCGAGGTTCCGCCGCCTTCGGAAACGCCTCTGGATAGGGCCGTCAGGCTCACCGGAGGCCGTCAGGGAGAAATCCCGGCGGCCTTTTTCGTTCACATCACGGGTCAGTAGCTCAATTGGGAGAGCACCCGCCTTGCAAGCGGGCAGATGCCGGTTCGAGTCCGGCCCGATCCACGGCCTTCGAGCTCGTGGGGACGAGCGCCCGGTTGAAGCCCGGGAGGACGAGGTTCGACTCCTCGGACGGCCACGTCGCACAGGTCGAAATGGTGAGACACCTGGCTTCCACCCAGGCGAACCGGGTTCGATTCCCGGGTGCGGCTCTGGACTGGACCGGCGGGAGTAACGACCCCCGGCTGGTCCTCCCGTGCCCACGGGCGGGTGGACGCCACCGCCCGCCGGCGGGCACCCATGCTGGATCATCCAATGGCAGGATGCGTGATTCTGGATCACGTCATGCAGGTTCGACCCCTGCTCCAGCAGCGGCTTTCGCCTCGGCGAAAGCGCCGATCTCCGGTGGCCCAGGCCGGTAAGGGCACCCGTATGATAAGCGGGCGATCGCTGGTTCGAATCCAGCCCGGAGAACGGCGGAAACGGCGTGCCGTTTCCGATGGACGACCGGTAGCTCAGCCCGGGCAGAGCGGCTGCCTTACAAGCAGCGGGTCGCAGGTTCGAATCCTGTCCGGTCGACCCGGCGAGGAAAAGGACGGTCCCGCCGACCCGGACGGGGGCCGGCGGGACCGTCCGCCGATCACTTGAGCGACGGCGGGACGTCCGCGGCGTCGCCGAGCCCGACCAGGTAGTCGGCGTACTCCTTGGCGCCGCCCTTCGTGACGAGCCTGCCCTGCAGCGTCTCGTCGGCCGCGACCTTCTTGCCGGCGAGGACGTCGGCGGCGAGCGTCATGACCTTCTGGCCCAGCGCGAACGGCGACTCGGCGTTCGTCGAGTACATGTCGCCCGCCGCGACCGCGGCCAGCGCGTCGGAGATGCCGTCGTTGCCGACGAGCTTCACCTTCTTGGACAGGTTCCGGGCCTTCAGCGCCGACAGGACGCCCATGGCCATCTCGTCGTTCGCGGCGTACACGCCGTTGATGTCCGGGTTGGCCTGCAGCACGTTCGTCATCACGTTCAGCGCCTTGGCGCGGTCGAAGTCGGCGGCCTGCTTGGCGACTACCGTGATGCCCTTGTGCTTGGCGATCTCCTCGTTGAAGCCCTTGCTGCGGTCCTGCGCGACGTTCGTGCCGAGCAGGCCCTGGATCTCCACGACCTTGCCCTTCTCGCCGACGGCCTCGGCGAGCGACTTGGCGGCGTTCCGCCCGGCCTGGACGGCGTCGTAGCCGACGAACGTGGCGAGCTTGCCGCCGGACGGCTTGCGGTCGAACGCCATCACCGGGATGTTCGCGCCGTTCGCCTGAGTCACCGACGACGTCGCCGACTGGGTGCTGACCGGGTCGATGATGAGGATGCCGGTCTGCTTGGAGATGGCCGTCGTCGCCTGGTTGAGCGCGGCGGCGTCGCTGTTGTTGGCGTTCTGCACGTTCAGCTTGATGCCGAGCTTGGCCGCCTGCGCCTGGGCGCCGTTCTTGACGCTGACGAAGAACGGGTTGTTGAGCGTGCTCATGATGATCGTCGCGTCCTTCTTGCCGGACGCCTTGCCGGTGGAGGCGCCGGCGTCCTCGCCGGCGCGGCTGCACCCGGTCAGGGCGAGCGCGGCGGCGGCCGTCACGGCGATCACGGCGCGGGTGGTTCGGGCCACGCGCATGGGAATCTCCTTTTGCGGGGGTGGGGTGGGAATCGGTCAGAGGGTCTTGGCGGCGGTGCCGCTGCGATGGGACGGCCCGCCCTGCGCGGTCTTGTCCGCACGTTTCGGGATGAGGGAGCGCAGCACGTCGATGTTGCGGTCCAGGAACACGGCCAGCAGGATGACCAGGCCCTTCACGACGTTCTGCAGGAACGGCGAGACGTCCAGGAGGTTCATCCCGTTGTCGATGACGCCGAGGACGAGCGCGCCGACGAGGGTGCCGAGCAGGGTGCCGCGGCCGCCGGCGAGGCTCGTCCCGCCGATGATGACGGCGGCGATGGCCTCCAGTTCCAGGCCGGTGCCGGCGGTCGGCTCGGCGGTGGACAGCCGCGCGGTGAGGATGAACCCGGCGAGCGCCGCCAGCACGCCGCTGATCACGAACGCGAGGATCTTCACCCGGTCGCTGCGGACGCCCGACAGCCGGGCCGCCTCGGTGTTGTCGCCGGTGGCGTAGACGTACCGGCCGAACCGGGTCCGCGCGAGCAGGTACCCGAACACCGCGAACACCACCAGCATGATCACGACGGGGACGGGCACGCCGGCGATCCGGTTCTGCCCGATGCCCTGGAAGTCGTAGTCGGTGACGGCGACCGGGTTGCCCTTGGTGAGCTGGAGGCTGAGCCCCGACAGCACCGACATGGTGGCGAGCGTCGCGATGAACGACGGCATCCGCGTCTTGGTGACGAGCAGCCCGTTCACCAGCCCGATCGCGGCGCCCGTCGCCACGCCCGCGCCGACCCCGGCGACGAGACCGTGGTCGCGGAGCGTCTGCGCGGTGACGACGGCGGTGAAGCCGAGCGCCGCGCCGACCGACAGGTCGATCTCCGCCAGGATGATCACGTAGGTCTGCCCGACCGCGAGCAGCGCCGCGACGGACGTGGCCAGCCCGACGTTCATCAGGTTGTTGTGCGTCAGGAAGACCGGTGAGGCGATGCTCAGGATGATCCCGACCAGCAGCAGCATCCAGACGGCGCGCAGCCTGCGCGCGGCGGCGGCCGCCGAGGAGAGCCGCGACGGGGACGCGAGGCTCGTGACGGTGGAGGTCATGGGGCACCTACCAGTGCGTGCTCGAGGATGTTCTGTTCGTTGACGTCGTCGCCGGTGAGCTCGGAGACGGTGCGTCCCTCGCGCATCACGAGGACGCGGTCGGACATGGCGACGAGCTCGGGCAGGTCGGAGCTGACCAGCACGACGGCGACGCCGTCCGCGGTGAGGCCGTTGATGATCCGGTAGATCTCGGTCTTGGCGCCGACGTCGACGCCGCGGGTCGGCTCGTCCATCAGCAGCACCCGGGGCCCGGCCATCACCCACTTGGCGAACAGCGCCTTCTGCTGGTTGCCGCCCGACAGGGAGCCCGCGGCGATGGACGGCGACGCCGCGCGGACCCGCAGGTCCGCCATCACCTTCCCGGTCTCCGCGCGCTCCCGGCCGCGCAGGACGACGTCGGCCCTCGTGAAGCGGCCGAGGGACGGCAGCGACACGTTCGCCTCGACGGACTGCTGCATGGCGAGACCCTCACCGGACCGGTCCGGGGTGACGTAGGCGATGCGCCCGGAGATCGCCTGCCTCGGGCCGCGTGCCCGGACGGGTTCGCCGTCCACGGTCACCGTCCCGGACGTCAGCGGGTGCAGGCCGAACAGCGCGCGCAGCAGCTCGCCGCGGCCGCAGCCGACGACACCGCCGATGCCGAGCACCTCGCCCGCCCGGACGTCCAGGTCGACGTCGTGGAACGCGTCGCCGCCCGACGCGCCCCGGACCCGCAGGACGACCCGGTCCGTGGTGTTGTGCTCCTTCGGGTAGAAGTCGTCCACGGCGTCGCCGACCATCGCGGTGACGACCTGGGCGGGGGAGAGCGTCCCGGTGGGCTCGTCCAGGGTGACGCGGCCGTCGCGCAGGACGACGATCCGGTCGGACAGCTCGAACACCTCGTCCAGCCGGTGGCTGATGTAGAGGATCGTGACGCCGGCCTTGCGCAGCCGCCGGATCTGCTCGAACAGCCGCTCCGACTCTCGCTCGTCCAGCGCCGCGGTCGGCTCGTCCAGGATCAGCAGCCGCGGCTTGTGCGTCATCGCCTTGGCGATCTCGACCATCTGCCGCCCGGCGACGCCGAGTTCGCCGACCGGCCGCCGCACGTCGATGTCCAGGCCGAGATCCTTCAGGGCGGACGCGGCGGCCTCCGCCATCCGGCGGCGCGACACCAGCAGCCGACCGAACCGGCCCTCCCGGTCGAGGACGTGCATGTTCTCGGCGACGGACAGGTTCGGGAACAGGTTCTGCTGGAACTCCTGGTAGATGACCTCGATCCCGAGCGCCATCGCGGCCTGCGGGTCCTTCAGGACCGTGGCGCGGCCGTCGACGAGGACCATGCCGCCGTCCGGCTGGTGCGCGCCGGAGATCACCCGGGTCAGGGTGGACTTGCCGGCGCCGTTCTCGCCGCACAGCGCGACGACCTCGCCCGGCTCGACCGCGAGGCCGACGCCCCGCAGCACGTGGTTCTCCCCGAACGACTTGTGGACGTCGACCAGCTGCATCCGCATGTCGATCTCCCGTCAGTAGACGACGCCCGCGGTCAGCAGCACGTTCGCGTACGGGGTGAACTCCCCGGACCGCACCGCCGCCCGCGCCTCGCCGGTGGACCGCTTGAACTCGGTGTGCGGCACGAACCGGATCTCGACGCCGGTGAACCGGGCCTCGATCTCGGCGAGCATCTCCGGGCTGTGCCGCTTGATCTCCTCCGACATCAGCACGCCCTCCACGGCGACCTCGGCGAGGACGGCGTCCAGCAGGTCGAGGAAGCGCGGAAGGTTCTCCCGCACCGCCAGGTCGACCCGCTCCACCCCGGGCGGGATGGGCAGCCCGGCGTCGGTGACGACGAGCCGGTCGGTGTGCCCGAGTTCGGAGATGACCCGGGCCAGCTGGCCGTTGAGCGTGCCGTTGTTGCGCCTCATCGGGCGGCTCCTTCCAGGGTGCTGCCGGACATCAGTGCGTCCACCTCGTCCCGTCCGGGCAGGGACGGGCTCGCGCCGGGACGGGTCGTCGCCAGCGCCCCGGCGGCCATGCCCCGTCGGATGGCACGTTCCAGGTCGTCGCCGGCCGCGAGCGCCGCTCCTAGCGAGCCGGTGAACGCGTCCCCGGCCGCGGTGGTGTCCACGGCGGTGACCTCGTAGGCGGTGAAGTGCCGGGTGCCTTCGCGGGTGACGGAGACGGCGCCGCCCGCGCCCAGCGTGATCAGCGCATGGCCGACGCCTTGGTCGAGGAACCATCGCCCGGCCCGCTCGGCGGACGCCGGGTCGGTGACCTCGACGCCGGTCAGCTCCGTCGCCTCGCTCTCGTTCGGGGTGACCAGGTCGATGTGCGGCCAGACGTCGTCGGGGAGCGCCTGCGCGGGGGCGGGGTCGAGGACGACCGTCAGCCCGGCCGCTCTGCCCGCCTTCGCCGCGTGGCAGGTCGTCGCCGCGGGGACTTCGAGTTGCAGGAGCAGGACGCCGACCTTCCCGGCGGTCGCGCCGATGCTCGCGTCGACCATCTCCGGGCTGAGGTCGGCGTTCGCGAGGGGGGTGATGACGATGTCGTTCTCCCCGGACGCGTCCACGCGGATGTGCGCGACGCCGGTGCGGCCGTCCACGGTCCGGACCTCGTCCAGTTCGACGCCGTACGCCCGCAGGCCGTCGAGGACGATCTCGCGGAACGGGTCACGGCCGACGCACCCGGCGAGCCACGTCCGCGCCCCCGCGCGGGCGGACGCGACCGCCTGGTTCGCGCCCTTCCCACCGAGCACGAGGGTGAAGTCGTCGCCGAGCACGGTCTCACCGCGCCGCGGGAACCGTGTGCTGAACGCGGTCACGTCCGCGGTGATGCTGCCGACGACGAGAACACCGTGGGGTTCCATCGCGGTCCTCCTGTTCCGGCTGTTCGAGGCATGAGTGGGGAGAGGTCACGGCGGTTGCGCCGTGTCCTTGGGTGTTCGCGGTTGTGGATCAGATCCCGACTGGGTGCCAGACGGTCTTGGTTTCCAGGAAGGCGGTCATGCGGGTGGTTGTGGGTTGGGTGGTCCAGTCGGTTTCGGTGGGGTGGTGGAGGCGTTTGAGGTTGCCGGTGGCTTGGTCTTGCAGGTCTTGCAGGTCGTGGGTCTGGTCGTGGGGGATGCCGGTGAGGTCGAGGGCGTTGATGTCCATGTGGGAGGCCAGTGGGGGGGCGAGTTCGGTGCGGTGGCCGGTGAGGATGTTGACCACGCCGGCTGGGAGGTCGGAGGTGGCCAGGACTTCGGCGAGGGTGATGGCGGGGAGGGGGTTGGGTTGGGAGGCGATGAGGATGGTGGTGTTGCCGGTGACGATGACGGGGGCCAGGACCGAGACCAGGCCGAGGAGGGGTGAGTCGGGGGCGATGACGGCGACGACGCCGGTGGGTTCGGGGGTGGAGAAGTTGAAGTAGGGTCCGGCGACGGGGTTGGCGGCGCCGGTGATGGCGGTGAGTTTGTCGGCCCATCCGGCGTACCAGACCCACCGGTCGATGGCGGCGTCCACCTCGGCGTTCGCGGTTGTCTTGGTGGCGCCGGTGTGGCGGAGTTCGCCGGTGAACTGGTCGCGGCGGCCCTCCAGCATTTCGGCGATGCGGTAGAGGATTTGGGCGCGGTTGTAGGGGGTGCGGGCCGACCAGCCGGGGAAGGCTTTGCGGGCGGCGGTCGCGGCGTCGCGGGCGTCTTTTCGGGAGGCTTGGGCGGCGTTGGCCAGGAACCGGCCTTTGGTGTCGGTCACGGGGTAGGACCTGCCTGATTCGGACCGGGGGAACGCGCCGCCGATGTACAGCTTGTAGGTTTTGCGGACGGCCAGCCGCTCAGCCGGGTTCAGCCTTCGCTCAGTTCGTTCAGGCATTGAGGTATGCCTCCAGTCCGTGGCGTCCGCCTTCGCGGCCGAATCCCGATTCCTTGTAGCCGCCGAACGGGGAGGCGGGGTCGAACTTGTTGAAGGTGTTGGCCCACACCACCCCGGCCCGCAGCCGTTGCGCGGTCCACAGGATCTGCGAGCCCTTCTCGGTCCAGATCCCCGCCGACAACCCGTACGGGGTGTTGTTGGCCTTGGTGACGGCCTCCTCGGGGGTGCGGAACGTCAACACCGACAACACCGGCCCGAAGATCTCCTCCCGCGCGATCCGATGCGATTGCGCGACCCCGGTGAAGATCGTGGGCGCGAACCAGAACCCCTGGGCAGGGAGTTCACACGGCGGTGACCACCGCCCGGCGCCCTCGGCCTCCCCGGCGGCGGTGAGCTCTTTGATCTTGGTGAGTTGTTCGGCGGAGTTGATCGCGCCGATGTCGGTGTTCTTGTCCAGGGGGTCACCGACCCGCAGCGTCGCCATCCGCGCCTTCAGCCGGTCCAGGACTTCGCCTGCGACCGATTCCTGGACCAGCAGCCGGGACCCGGCGCAGCACACATGCCCCTGGTTGAAGAAGATCCCGTTGACGATCCCCTCGACCGCCTGGTCCAGGGCGGCGTCTTCGTAGACGATGTTGGCGGCCTTGCCCCCGAGTTCCAGGGTGAGTTTCTTGTTGGTGCCGGCCAGGGTGCGGGCGATGTGGCGGCCGACGTCGGTGGAGCCGGTGAAGGCGACCTTGTCGATCCCGTCATGGGCGACCAGCGCGCGGCCCGTCTCTCCGGCGCCGGTGATGATGTTGACCACCCCCGGCGGCAACTCCGCTTGGCGGCAGATGTCGGCGAACAGCAACGCCGTCAGCGGGGTGGTCTCGGCCGGTTTGAGCACCACGGTGTTGCCGCAGGCCAGGGCGGGGGCGATCTTCCAGGCCAGCATCAGCAGCGGGAAGTTCCACGGGATCACCTGCCCCGCCACCCCCACCGGCGCCGGATCGGCCCCGAACCCGGCGTGGGAGAGCTTGTCGGCCCACCCGGCGTAGTAGAAGAACCACGCCGCCACCAACGGCACGTCCACATCCCGCGACTCACGGATCGGTTTGCCGTTGTCGATCGACTCCAACACGGCCAGCTCCCGCGACCGCTCCTGGATGATCCGCGCGATCCGGTACAGATACTTGGCCCGCTCGGCGCCGCGCATCGGCCCCCACACCGACTCGAACGCGACCCGCGCCGCCTGCACGGCACGATCGACATCCGAGGCGTCGGCGCAGGCGATGTCGGCCAGCACGCTCTCATCGGCCGGGTTGATCGACTTGAACGGCCCACCGTGCCCATCGACGAAATCACCGTTGATGAACAGCCCGTAGGAGGGCCGGATGTCGACGACCGACCGGGACTCCGGCGCCGGCGCATACTCGAACACTGCCATGATCCCTCAGTCCAGGGTGAAGTAGTCGGGACCGGAATACACACCGGTGGCCAGCTTGCGGCGCTGCATCAGCAGATCGTTCAACACACTGGACGCCCCCAGACGGAACCAGGCGGGCGACAGCCAGTCCGGCCCGGCCGTCTCGTTCACCAAAACCAGATACTTGATCGCGTCCTTGGTGGTGCGGATCCCACCCGCCGGCTTCACCCCCACCTGCCGTCCCGTCGCCGCCCGGAAATCACGCACCGCCTCCAGCATCACCAACGTCACCGGAAGCGTCGCCGCCGGCGACACCTTCCCGGTCGAGGTCTTGATGAAATCGGCGCCCGCCCGCATCGCCAACCACGACGCACGCCGCACATGGTCCAGCGTGGCCAGCTCACCCGTCTCCAAAATCACCTTCAGATGCGCGGAACCACACGCCTCCTTCACCGCCACGATCTGCTCGAACACCGTCCCGTAATCACCGGCCAGGAACGCACCCCGATCGATCACCATGTCGATCTCGCTCGCACCCGCCGCCACCGCAGCCTTGGTGTCGGCGAGCTTGGCCTCCAACGGCGCCCGCCCCGACGGAAACGCCGTCGCCACACTGGCCACCCCGATCCCCGTGCCCGCGAGGGAGCGGACGGCGACCTCCACCATGTCGGGATACACACACACCGCCGCGACACGCGGTACCGAGGCATCGGAGGGGTCGGGGTGGGCGGCCTTGGCGCACAACGCCCGCACCTTCCCCGCCGTGTCCGCACCCTCCAGCGTGGTCAGATCCACCATCGAAATCGCCAGATCGATCGCCGCCGCCTTCGCCGACGTCTTGATCGACCGCGACGCCAACCGCGCCGCCCGCTCCTCGGCCCCCACCTGATCCACACCCGGCAGACCACGCAGGAACCCCTGCAACTCGGTCACGGTCATCGCGTCCTTCCTGCCTTCCTGGAGGTCCGGGGCGGAGCGGTCGAGGCGCGTTCGACGATCTTTATCTCCATGACGATGCGGCGGGGGAGGTCGCGGGTCTCGCTGTCGTCGAAGCGGTGCAGCAGCAGCCGCATCGCGAGCACGCCCTGCTCGGTCATCGGACGGTCGACGACGGTCAGCGGGGGCCGCAGCAGCGGCCCGGTGTCCAGGTCGTCGAAGCCGATGAGGCTGATCTGCCCGGGGACGTCCACCCGCATGTCGTGCAGCGCCTTCAGCGCGCCCAGCGTCGTGAGGTTGTTCGCGGTGAAGATCGCGGTCGGCGGTTCGGCGAGCGACAGCAGCGACAGGGTGAGCTGGTAGGCGCGCTCCTCGCGGAAGTCGCCGATGAGGTCGAACTCCGGCGGGATCTCGACGCCGGCGGCGGACACCGCCTCCAGGAAGCCGTCCCGCCGGTAGCGGCCGGGGGTGGACTCCTGGCCGCCGCTGATCATCGCGATGCGGGTGTGGCCGAGGGCGAGGAGATGCTCTGCGGCCTGCCGCCCGCCCGCCCGGTTGTCGACGAGCACGGCGTCGAAGCTCTCCCCGTCGGCGAGGTCCCGGTCGATGAACACGACCGGCAGGCCGCTGTCGCGCAGTTGCAGCGGGGTCTCCTCGTGCTCGGTGGCGGGGGCGAGGATGATGCCGTCCACCTGGCGGGCCATGTCGGCGAGCAGGTCGGCCTCGCGGTCGCCGCTCTCGTCGCTGTTGGCGAGCAGCAGCCGGTAGCCGCGGTCGCGGCTGACGGACTCCATGCCCTTCACGACGGCGGCGAAGTACGGGTTCGTGATGTCGGGGACGACGACGCCGATGGTGCGGGTGCGTCCCGACTTCAGCGACTGCGCCGCGATGTTCGGCGCGAAGCCCAGCTCATCCACGGCGGCCTGGATGGCCTCCGCCGACCTGACCCGCTGTCCCCGCAGGAACCGCGAGACGGTGGCGGGAGACACGCCGGCCCGCGCCGCCACGTCGTGGATGGTCGCCACATTGACTCCTGTCTGTCGCCCGCATCACTGAAACCGTTGTCAGAGAATGATTGCAGCAGGGGCCGCCGAGATGTCAAGAGTCGTGGCGGGAAATCTTTGACCTGCTGATACGTGGCGTTCGAGGCTCTGTGGCAGCAGGGATCGGCCGAATTGCCGAAACCGGTTTCAGTTCCGGCGGCCCACGAGGGTCCGTGCCGTCGTCCAGGCGCGGGCCTGCTCGCTGAGGGTTATCCCGAGGCCGGGACGGGCCGGGACGTGCATCCGCCCGTCCTCGATCGTCAACCGTTCGTTGAACAGCGGGTCGAGCCAGTCGAAGTGCTCGACCCACGGCTCGCTCGGGTACGCGGCGGCCAGATGCAGGTGGATCTCCATCGCGAAGTGCGGTGCGAGCTGCAGACGCCGGTGGTCCGCGAGCGCGGCGAGCCTGAGGAAGTTGGTGATGCCGCCGATGCGCGGCGCGTCCGGCTGGATGATGTCGGCCGCGCCCTTGTCGATGAGCTCGCAGTGCTCGGCGACGCTGGTGAGCATCTCGCCGGTGGCGACGGGCGTGTCGAGTGCGCGGGCCAGTGCGGCATGCCCTTCGGCGTCGTAGGCGTCCAGGGGCTCCTCGATCCAGGTGAGGCCGAACGCCTCCAGGGCGCGGCCCATCCGCTGCGCGGCCGGACGGTCCCACTGCTGGTTCGCGTCCACCATGAGCGGGAACCCGTCGCCGAGCCGCTCCCGGACGGCGGTGACGCGGCGCAGGTCCTCGGCGTGGTCGGGATGCCCGACCTTGATCTTGATACCGCCGATCCCGTCCGCCACGGCCGCGGCCGCGTTGTCGAGGACCTCCTCCAGCGGTGCGCTCAGGAACCCGCCCGAGGTGTTGTAGCAGCGGACGGAGTCGCGGTGCGCGCCGAGGAGCTTGGCGAGCGGCAGGCCGGCGCGCTTGGCCTTCAGGTCCCACAGCGCGATGTCGATGGCGGCGATCGCCTGCGTGGCGAGCCCGCTGCGACCCACGGAGGCGCCCGCCCACGCCAGTTTCGTCCAGATCCTGCCGATGTCGCTCGGGTCCTCGCCGACGATGACGGGCGCGATCTCGGCGGCGTGCGCGTACTGGCCGGGCCCGCCGGCGCGCTTGGAGTATCCGAAGCCGATGCCCTCGTGGCCGTCCTCGGTGCCGATCTCGGCGAACAGGAAGACCACCTCGGTCATCGGCCGCTGCCGTCCGGTCAGCACCTTCGCGTCGCTGACCGGGGTGGCGAGCGGCAGGGTGACCGAGGACAGCTCGATCCAGGCGATCCGGTCGAGGGTCGCCGCACCGGCGCCCGCCATCTCAGCGCACCCGCTTGACGAGTTCCGTGAGCTCGGCGGTCTCGCCCTCGGTCAGGTCCGTCAGCGGCGGGCGCACCGGACCGGCCGGCCGCCCGATGATCCGCATGCCCGCCTTGATGATGCTCACCGCGTAGCCCTTGCCGCGGTTGCGGATGTCGCAGTACGGGAGGACGAACTCCGCCAGCCGCCGCTGCACCCCCTCCCGGTCGCACGCGCGGACTGCGGCGTAGAACGCGAGCGCGAACTCCGGGACGAAGTTGAAGATCGCCGACGAGTAGGTCGTGACGCCCATCTCCAGGTAGGGGAGCGCGAACGTCTCGGCGGTCGGCAGCCCGCCGATGTAGACGAGGCGATCGCCGAGGCGGGACCGGACCCGCGTCATCAGCTCCAGGTCGCCGACCCCGTCCTTGAAACCGACGAGGTTGGGGCACGCGTCGGCCAACTCGGCGACCGTCGTGTCCTGGTAGACGGCGTTCGCCCGGCTGTAGATCGTCACGCCGAGGCGGGTGGCCTCGCACACCGCCCGGACGTGCGCGACCAGACCGTCCTGCGAAGCCTCGGTGAGGTAGGGAGGGAACAGCAGCACCCCGTCGGCGCCGGCGCGTTCGGCGTCCCTGGCCATCTCGACCGCCACCGCCGTCCCGTACCCGGCGGGCGCGATCACCGGGACGCCGTCCGGCGCCTCCCCGGCCGCCGCGCGCACCACCCGGCCGACCTCGTCCGGCGTCAGCGAGAAGAACTCGCCCGTCCCGCCCGCCGCGAACAGGCCCGCCACCTCGTATCCGCCGAGCCGCGCGATGTTCTCGCGGTAGCCGTCCTCGTCGAAGGAGAGATCGTCGCGGAAGTGGGTGACGGGGAACGAGAGGAGCCCGGACCCGAGCCGCCGGGCGATGTCGTCGGGCGCAGTCTGCTTCATGGTCCCGAGGCTAAGATGGCCGATTGATTTAGGTCCAACACGAAAAATGCATCCACTGATACCTGTGCGGAATCAATGTTCACTCTCACCCAGCTGACGAACTTCGTCGCCGTCGCCGAGGAACTGCACTTCGGCCGGGCCGCCGAGCGGCTCCGCATGACGCAGCCGCCGCTGAGCCGCCAGATCCAGTTGCTGGAGAACGAGCTCAAGGTCCGGCTGTTCGACCGGACGAACCGCTCGGTCCGCCTCACGCCCGCGGGCCGGGCGTTCCTCGACGAGGCCCGCCGGCTGCTCCAGCAGGCCGACCACGCCGCGATGTCCGTCCGGCAGGTGTCGGCGGGGGAGGCCGGGACCATCACGGTCGGCTTCACCGCCGCGAGCGCCTACGCGACGCTCGGCCGGCTCCTGGAGGTCGCGCGGACGGCGCTGCCCGACGTCGGCATCGTGCTGCGGGAGATGGTGACCCGGGACCAGGTGCGGGCCCTTGCCGAGGGCGGCCTCGACCTCGGGTTCGTCCGGCCGCCGGTCAGCGACCCCGACCTTGAGGAACGCCGCGCCGATCGCGAGCCGCTGCTCGCCGCCGTCCCCAACGGGCACCCCCTCGCCGAAGGGGAGGACCCGGTCCGGCTGGCCGACTTCGACGGGCAGCGGTTCATCATGTACTCGCCCGTCGAGGCCCGCTACTTCCACGAACTGCTGATCAGCCTGTTCCGGCAGGCCCGCGTCTCGCCCGTGTACGCGCAGTATCTCAGCCAGGTGCACAGCATCCTCGCGCTGGTCGACTCCGGCTGGGGCGTCGCGCTCGTGCCCGCGGCGGCCGCCCGGCTCCGCTACGCCGGCCTGACGTTCCGGCCCGTCGACCTCCCGGACCCCGCCCCGGTCGAGCTGAGCCTGACCTGGCACCGCGGCAACGACAACCCGGCGCTCGCCAAGCTGCTGCAGCATCTCTGACCGTCTTGACGGCCGCCGCGGCGGTCGATTACTTTGGCGTCCAAATATTGGCCGTCAAAGTATTGACGCGCGCCGTGAGCGCCGTGGAGGAACGATGAGCGACTTTCCCGCGTACGCGCCGTCGGAGGAGCATGAGCTGCTGCGGCGGACGGTGCGTGAGCTGGCCGATGCCAAGATCGCTCCTTTCGCGGCGGAGGTGGACGAGGAGTCCCGGTTCCCGCGGGAGGCCCTGGACGCTCTGGTCGCCAATGGTCTGCACGCGGTGCACGTGCCCGAATCGTACGGGGGTGCGGGGGCTGATGCGCTCGCGACGGTGATCGTGATCGAGGAGGTCGCGCGGGCGTGTGCGTCCTCGTCGTTGATTCCGGCGGTGAACAAGCTGGGCACGGTGCCGGTGCTGCTGGCGGGTTCGGAGGAGCTCAAGAAGAGGTTCCTGGCGCCGGTGGCGCGGGGGGAGGCGATGTTCTCCTATGCGTTGTCGGAGGCGGATGCGGGGTCGGATGCGGCGGGGATGAAGACCCGTGCGGTGCGTGATGGTGAGCATTGGGTGTTGAACGGCACCAAGATGTGGATCACCAATGCGGGGGTGTCGCAGTTCTACACGGTGATGGCGGTGACCGATCCGTCGGCGGGGGCGCGGGGGATTTCGGCGTTCGTGGTGGAGGCGGCCGATGCGGGGGTGTCGTTCGGTCCCAAGGAGCGCAAGCTGGGGATCAAGGGGTCGCCGACCCGGCAGGTGATCTTGGAGGATGTGCGGGTTCCGGCGGATCGGATCATCGGGGAGCCGGGGACGGGGTTCAAGACGGCGCTGGCGACGTTGGACCACACCCGGATCACGATCGCGGCGCAGGCGCTGGGGATCGCGCAGGGTGCGCTGGATTTCGCGGTGGGGTATGTGCAGGAGCGCCGTCAGTTCGGCCGGCCGGTCGCCGATTTCCAGGGTGTGCAGTTCATGCTGGCCGACATGGCGATGCGCCTGGAGGGCGCCCGGCAGTTGACCTACCACGCGGCGGTCAAGTCCGAGCGGGCGATGCGGGGGGAGCGGGTGGCGGATCTGACGTTGGTGTCCTCGGCGTGCAAGGCGCTGGCCTCGGATGTGGCGATGGATGTGACCACGGATGCGGTGCAGTTGCTGGGCGGGTATGGGTACACGCGCGAGTTCCCGGTGGAGCGGATGATGCGCGACGCCAAGATCACCCAGATCTACGAGGGCACCAACCAGATCCAGCGCATGGTCATCGCCCGCCAACTCCTCAAATAACCGGCAGCCGCACTTCGAAGAGCGCGCCGCCGCCGGGGGCCTCGCCGACGGTCAGGTCCCCGCCATGGGCCCGCACCAGATCCCTGGCGATGGCGAGGCCGAGCCCCGCGCCGCCCTCGTCGCGGCTGCGGGCGTCGTCCAGCCGCACGAACCGCTCGAAGATCCGCCCCCGGTCGGCGGCGGGCACGCCCGGCCCGTCGTCGGCGACCCCCAGCACTGCGGTGCCCGCCACCTCGCGCAAGGACAGCCGGACGGCCGTCCCGGCGTGCCGCCCGGCATTGTCGAGCAGGTTGCCGACGACCCGGGCGAGCCGTCCCGGCACGCCCATGACGTGCGGGTCTCCCTCGATCGACGGCCGGACGGGAATCCGGTCGCGGGCCGCGCGGCGCTCCAGCTCCTCCCGGACGAGGCTCCCGAGCGCGACGGGCCGGGCCGGCGGACGGTCACCGGCGTCGATGCGGGCGAGGAGCAGCAGGTCGGCGGCGAGATGCTGGAGCCGCACGACGTCCTCGACCAGCCCCGGCACGTCCATCAGCTCGGGATGTGCGGCGGCGACCTCCAGCTGGGTGCGCAGCGACGCGATCGGACTGCGCAGCTCGTGCGAGGCGTCCGCGACGAACCCGCGCTGCCGCGCCACCGAGTCCTCCAGCGCGGCGAGGGTCTCGTTCGTCGTCGCGGCGAGCCCGGCGATCTCGTCCCGCGCGTCCGGCACCGGCACCCGCCGGGCCAGGTCGCCGGACGAGGTGATCTCGGCCAGCTCCGCCCGGACCGCCTCCACCGGCCGCAGCGCCCGCCGCGTGACCAGCCACGTCACCCCCGCGACCACGGCGAGCAGCGGCGCCAGTCCGGCGAGCATCGCCCGGGTGGCGGTGCCGACCGCGTCCCGCGCGGCGGCAAGGTCGGTGCCCGCGTACACGGTCACGGTCTCGTCCCGCGGCGTCGTCACCTCGACCGCCGCGAACCGGAACCGGGCGGTGCGGCCGTCCACGGTCGCGCTGCCGGTGCTGAACGAGGGGTCGTCGCCCGAGACCTCGCCGCGCCCCGGGGCGTCGTCATCGTGGTCGTCATCGTCGCCGTGGACGCGCGGGGACCGGCCGGCCCGCACAGCGGGGGAGCCGGCGCCCTGGATCGCCTGGAGATCCTCACTGGCCGCACGGACACGGCCGTCCTCGCCCACGACCTGCACCGGGTGATCCTCCGGATCCGGCAGATCGAGCGCCGCGTACGCGGTGCCGGTCGCCAGCTGGGACGCCACCTCGCGCGCCGCCACCTCGGCCTTCAGATCGGCCTGGCCGCCGAGGTTCGCGCGCAGGAGCAGCACCACGGCGAGACCGGCGGCGATCAGCGCGACGGCCACCACCGCCGTCGCGGCCAGGGTGGTCCGGGCCCGGACGGACGTCGGGCGGCGGGCCACCTCAGGCGCCCCCGTCCCTGGCCAGCCGGTATCCGGCCCCGCGCAGCGTCGTGATCGACCGCCGCCCGAACGGGACGTCGAGCTTGCGGCGCAGCGCGCTCACGTACACCTCGACGATGTTGGGATCCCCGTCGTACGCGAAGTCCCAGACCGCCTCCATGATCTGCGCCTTCGACACGACGCGGCCCGCGTTCGCCGCCAGATGCTCCAGCACGGCGAACTCCTTGCCGGGTCAGCTCGTCGGCATGGCGGGTGTTCCAGGGCCGGCGCGGAGGTGGAGGTGGCGGTCCACCGTGGAGCGCCCGGGCACGATGGGCAGGTGTGCCCGCGTCCGGGCACGAGAGCGCCCGGACGCGGACCATCAACACCCACAGGTGGTGCCAAATCCCGCGTCAACTTCTCGGCCGTCAACGACCGAGCTCTTGGCTCGATCGTCTCCACCGATTTACGCTCTTCGCTCACGACTGGCCGCCGCGTCGAAGTCGCATCCACCACACGTGTGCGGCGCGGGACCGTTGACAGGGCCCCACGCTGGGGCGAGCCCAGCGACAGCCACCCGATCGACGTCTTCTGAACCGTATCCCCGGCAAGCCGGTTCGTGCCTTCCAGACTCACAGACAGCTCCCGGAAGGTTACTCGTTTTGTGTACCAGGGCGCAGGTAAAGGATGCGATTCCCCTGAGGCGATGAATCACGGCGCTTGCAAGAAGAGGGTTGAAGGCGGCTTCAGGTTGCTTCAGCGGGGCTACAGGAATTCGGGGCATCGTCCATCTGCACGGCCGGAACACCGGCCGCTGACACGACATCCGAAGGTGGGGTTCGATGAAGTTCGACGCACGGCGCCTGCTCGCGGGCCGCGGGCTGCTGGTCACGGTCGTGGCCGCGGGGGTCCTCGCGGGCGGGGGAGCCACGGCCGCGGTCGCCGCCGCCGACGACGACGAAGGCAGAGGCGCATCGCCGTCCGACGACCGGCCCGCGAAGACGGCGGTCTCGCTGACGCAGGCCGTGGACGCGGCGTTGAAGGCCGTTCCGGGCAAGGTCGAGGAGATCGACCTCAACGACGCGCACGGCAGGACGGTCTGGGAGGTCGACGTCCTCGCCGCCGACGGAACCTGGCGTGACGTGACCGTGGACGCCGGCAACGCGAAGGTCACGGGTAACCGCGCGGACCGCCCGGACGAGGACGGCGACCACCGGGGCGAGGCCGCGCTGCGGAATGCGAAGGTCACCGTGTCGGACGCGGCGGGTGCGGCGCTGAAGGCCGTCTCCGGTCGCGTCACGTCCGCGGAGTTCGAGCATGACGATGGCAAGGCGGTGTGGGAACTCGACGTGACCGCCCAGGACGGCACCGAACACGAGGTCACCGTAAACGCCGCGACAGGCAAGGTCATCGATAGCGAGACGGGCGACGAGGACTGACCCCTGTCCGCGGCGGGAAAGGAACGGCCGAGGAGGTGCCCATGAGCGAACAGCGGCCCGGGCCGGGCATCGACACGAACGTCTCGCACGTGGCGCGCATCTGGAACTACTGGCTGGGCGGCAAGGACAACTATCCGGTGGACCGCGAGGTCGGGGACCAGATCCTCGGGATGCTCCCGGACGTCGCCCGGCTCGCGCGCGCCTCCCGGCTGTTCCTCAACCGGGTGGTGTGGCATCTGGCCGCCGAGGCCGGGGTCCGCCAGTTCATCGACATCGGGACGGGCCTGCCCACGGTGGACAACACCCATGAGGTGGCCCAGCGCGCCGCGCCCGAGTCGAGGATCGTCTACGTCGACAACGACCCCCTGGTGCTGGAGCACGCGAAGGCGCTGCTCACCAGCACCCCCGAGGGGCGCACCGCCTACATCCACGCGGACCTGCGGGATCCCGAGACCATCCTGGAGGCCGCCGCCGAGACGCTCGACTTCGGCAGGCCGGTCGCGTTCACGCTGATGGGGATCCTGGAGTTCATCCCGGACGACGACCAGGCGTACGGGATAGTCCGGACACTCCTGGGCGGGGTGCCGCCGGGCAGCTACTTGGCGATGTTCGACGGGACGAACGTCGTCCACGGCGCGGCGTCCGACCGGATCGTCGAGGTCTGGAACGCGTCGGGCAACGCCCCGCTGGTCCTTCGGACGCCCGAGCAGATCGGGCGCTTCTTCGACGGGCTCGAAATCGTGGAGCCCGGCATCGTCCCGGTGACGCACTGGCGGCCGGACACGGCGGCCGGGGCCGAGCCGGAACCGGTGGACGCCTACGGTGCCGTGGGGCGCAAACCGTAGCGCCGCCCTCCCCGCGACCAGGACCGTCCGTTGACATGCAACCATCTGGCTGCCTATAGTTAAAAGCAACCAGATGGCTGCATATGGGACGGACGGATGGACGAGGTCTTCAAGGCGCTCGCCGACGCGAGCCGGCGCCGGCTGCTGGACACCCTGAACGCCCGCAACGGGCAGACGCTCCGTGAGCTGTGCGCCGGGCTGGACATGACCCGGCAGTCGGTCAGCAAGCACCTGGCGGTGCTGGAGACCGCCGGTCTCGTGACGACCCTGCGCCGGGGACGCGAGAAGCTCCACTATCTCGACGCCGCCCCGATCAACGCCATCGCCGACCGATGGATGAGCCGGTACGACCAGGAGCGCGCGCGTGCGCTCGCCGACCTGAAGACCGCATTGGAGCAGGACCCGATGACCGGAAACGAGTTCGTCTACACGACCTACATCAAGACCACGCCGGAACGCCTCTGGGAGGCCCTGACCGACCCGGCGTTCACCCGCCGCTACTGGGGCGTCTCGTTCGAGACGGACTGGAAGCCGGGGTCTCCGATCGACTGGCACGAGGAGGGCGCGACGACGGCCGACCCCGAGCAGGTCGTCCTCGAATCCGAACCGGGCCGCCGCCTCTCCTACACCTGGCACACCTTCACACCCGAGTGGGCCCGGTCCGTCGGCGTGGACGAGGAGACCCGCGCCAAGCTCATGCAGGAGCCCCGCTCCAAGGTGACCTTCGAGATGGAGCCCGCCGGGGAGACGGTGAAGCTGACCGTCGTGCACGAGGGCGGCGAGACCCTGCTCGGCATGTCCCGGCACGGCTGGCCGCACGTCCTGTCCGGCCTGAAGACCCTGCTGGAGACCGGCGAGCCCCTCCCCAGCACCTGACCGGGCGCCGCCCTACGATGAGCGGGCCGCAGTCGATCATGTGAGGAGCGGTTCGTGCGAGAGATCGCCGTGTTCAGCGGCAGCGCCCACCCCGAACTGGCCGCCGAGGTCTGCTCCCATCTGGGCGTGCCGCTGAGCCCCGCCCGCGTCGACCGGTTCGCCAACGACTGCCTCGAAGTACAGTTGCAGGCCAACTGCCGGGAGCGGGACGTCTTCCTGATCCAGCCGCTCGTCGCACCCGTCCAGGAGCACCTGGTCGAGCTCCTCCTGATGTGCGACGCCGCACGGGGGGCGTCCGCGAGCCGCATCACCGTCGTGATGCCGCACTTCTCCTACGCCCGCTCCGACAAGAAGGACGCGCCCCGCATCTCCATCGGCGCCCGCCTGGTCGCCGACCTGCTCGTCGCCTCCGGCGCGAGCCGCGTCCTGGCCATGACCCTGCACTCGCCGCAGGTGCACGGCTTCTTCTCCGTCCCGGTCGACCACCTGAACGCGCTGCGGGAACTGGCCGCGCACTTCCGCGGCCACGACCTGTCCCGCGCCACCGTCGTCTCACCCGACCTCGGCAACGCCAAGGAGGCCGCCGCCTTCGCCCGCCTCCTCGGCGTCAAGGTCGCCGCCGGCGCCAAGCAGCGCTTCCCCGACGACCGCGTCCAGATCAGCTCCGTCATCGGCGAGATCGCCGGCCGCGACGTGATCGTCCTCGACGACGAGATCGCCAAGGGCAGCACCGTGCTGGAACTCCTGGACCGCCTCCGCGAGATGGACGCCCGCACCATCCGCATCGCCTGCACCCACGGCCTGTTCGCCGCCGGCGCCCTCCAGCGCCTCTCCGCCGAACCCGACGTCCTGGAAATCGTCTGCACCAACACGGTCCCCGTTCCCGACGGGGACCGCAGCGACAAGCTCCGCGTCCTCTCCATAGCCCCGGCCCTGGCCGAGGCGGTCCGCCGGATACACAACGGCGAATCCGTGAGCGCCCTCTTCGAATCCCCCTGACCCGGGCGGGTCAGAGGAGCATGTCGGTGCCGCCGGATTCCTCTTCGCCGTCGGTGCTGTGCTCTGGTTCGAGGTACTCGTCGTCGGGCCAGAGCTCGTTGGCGAGGAAGGCGAGGTACTCCTCGTCGCCGGGGTCGAGTTCGGCGGTCATCGACTCCGGATGGCCGGCGTCGGGGGGCGGGTCGGGCGCGGGACGCGGCGGCATGGGGCGCAGGAGGTTCGGCAGGCAGAGTCCGAACAGGGCGACCAGGGACACGAGGACCAGGACTGTGACCACACCTACACCGTCCTTTCGCGGTCGAGTTCCGCATGAATCTTGCGTAAGTAGCAAAGCAGTTGAACGCTACCGGGACCACCCGCCGGATGGCATCCCGACATGCGAGCGCCGGGACTCCGGCCCTCTCTCCAAGGCTGACGTGATCCTCGCGCCGGGGTGCCACGACACGCGGGTGGCGGCGCACGCGGCCAGGCTTTGGCCTGGGGATGGAGTCCGCTGGTGGTCGTCTCGACCGGACGGTGACGGCGACCTGGCCGGGATCGGGTGTGCTCGATGCGGACGAGCGTCAGTTCGCCGGGCTCATGCCGGGGGCCTGCAGCGTGTGCCGATCACGCGGGACGGGGTTTCCAGAGCGTCCCGCGGCGGCCTGGGCGGCTTTCGAAGAGCGCGCCCGGCTCGGCTGCGGCAGGTACGTGATCAGGTGATCACGGAGGGAATCTCGCCTCTAGGCGGCCGTGCTGGGACGGTGCGGAGCGATCACGCGGCCGTCGGGGAGCAGCTCGCCGGTGTCGTCGAAGACGACGATGCCGTTGCAGAGAAGGCTCCAGCCCTGCTCGGGGTGGGCGGCGACGATGCGCGCGGCCTCGCGGTCGAGGTCGTCCGGTGTCGGACAGGTCGGATCGTGCTGGCAGATCGAGTCTTGTTGAGCGGTCACGGGGTTCCTCCACGGGTGTCCCTATGATTAAGGACATAGTGCAGCCTGCCGCCGTCCGACCGAAATATGCAAGTGGATGGCGGATTCTTTACTGTTGGGCACGTGTGAAGACCGGCAGGATCGGGCAATTGGGACGTTTCACCGCAAGAGGCCCTCGTCCGGTTCGCCGCCGTGGTCCACGTCCAGGCCGACGACGGACGTGCAGCCCGTGCAGATCCACTCCGCGATGACGGCCTCGGAGTTGGCGCCGTGCGTCCGGTAGGGGCGGTCGACGGTCCGGCGCCGCATCCCGTGGCCGCAGGACGAGTGCAGGAGCCTGCCGCAGGTGGGGCACGGCCAGACGTCCTCGCGGCGAAGGTTGCACTGGGGGCACAGCGGCGACACGTAGTGACCGGCCGGTTCGCCGAACGCCAGTTCGGTGAGCCACTCGTGTTCGAGATCGAGGTACTCGTCCCCCGGCCAGTGGTGGTCGGCGAGCCATGCGAGGTACTCCTCGTCGCCCGGGCCGAGGACGGCCGTCAGGGACTCGGGGTGCTCGTTCTCCGACGTGTGTCGGCGCCGGCCGCGCCGCGCGGTGGCCAGGAGCGTCAGCAGGCCCAGGAGCGCGGCCGCGGCCAGACCTGTCGCCAGGGGCATCGCGGCGTCCTCAGATGATCTTGTGGCGGGAAAGTCCGATCATGAATGCACTTCACAAAACGCTGCGAACGCTACAAGAAAGGCTCTTAACGGAAAAGTCGATCAAAAAGATCCTTTACCTGGATCATGGTCGGTCCGATGCCCGAAACCGGGTGGCGCCGGTGTCCGGAACCGCACGGCCTGCGGGAATCGGGCCTCCGAGGCTCCCGCGCGGACGTCCGCCGGCGGTACCGGTTTCACTCTGCGCTTAATCGGCCGATCAAGGGGACCCGGTCAGTCCTTCCGGCCCAGCACGGCCACCATCTGGGTGTGCAGGGGGTGCTCCAGGGGCCCGGCCGGCCCGTCGGGCCGCCACTCGGTCACGTGCGCCACCCCCGGTTCGAGGATCGTGAACCCCTCCATGAACCGTTCGATGTCCGAGGAGTGCCGGAAGTAGGACCCGCCCAGGCCGGACTGCAGGATGCGCTTGGCCTCCTCGACGCGCGGGTCGTTCCCCGAGTCGTGCAGGTGGGTGAGCACGACGTGGCTGCCGGCCGCCAGGAACGGATGCAGCGCCTGGACGACGCCGGCGGGGTCCCGCTCGTCCGGCACGTGGTGGATGATCGCGGCCAGGACGACCCCCACCGGGCGCGACAGGTCGAGCAGCGCGGTCAGCGCCGGGTCGGTGAAGATCTTCTCCGGCTCGTACAGGTCGCCCTGGATGAACGTCGCGACACCGGTCTCGGTGAGCAGCGCCCGCCCGTGCGCCAGGACGATCGGGTCGTTGTCGACGTAGACGACCCGCGCCGCCGGGTTGGCCGTGCGCGCGAACTGGTGCACGTTGGACGCCGTGGGCAGCCCCGACCCGATGTCGACGAACTGGTCGATCCCGAGATCGCGGGCCAGGTAGGTCACCGCCCGCTCGATGGCGACGCGGTTGCCCTGCGCCACCACGGGAGCCTCCGGGACGAGCTGCATCACCATGTCCGCCACCTCCCGGTCGGCGGCGAAGTTGTCCTTGCCGCCGAGGAAGTAGTCGTACACGCGTGCGAAGGTCGGCGTGGAGGGATCGATTCCGGGAGGCGCGCTCTCGGGGAGGTCGTCTGCCACGCGTGCGGCTCCTTCTGTTGTGCGCCCTTGGTGCCCGCGGACGGGCGGTGACGTGGCCCACAAGACTAGGCCGATCCGCCTTGCCCGTCAGCCTTTCCGTGGCAGGGGTGCGGTTTTCCGCAGGTTGGGGGTGCGGCGTACGGCCGGACGCGTCGGCGGTGCTCTCCATGGTGGCCGGACGCGCCGGTTCCTAGCGTCTCAAGCATGATCGAAATGATGTACGCGGCGTCCGGGAGCGAGTCCGCCGGCGGCGTCGCGGGCTGGGCGACCGGCCTGATGGAGGAACTCGGCGCGCCGGGTGCCGGGCTGGCCATCGCGCTGGAGAACCTGTTCCCGCCGCTGCCGAGCGAGGTGATCCTGCCGCTGGCGGGGTTCACCGCCGCGCAGGGCCGGATGAGCCTGGTGGCGGCGCTCGTGTGGACGACGCTCGGCAGCGTCGCCGGCGCGCTGGCGCTCTACGGGATCGGGGCGCTGATCGGGCGGGACCGGATCCGCGCGCTCGCAGCGCGGCTGCCGCTGGTCAAGCTCGCCGACCTGGACCGGACCGAGGCGTGGTTCGCCCGCCACGGCGCCAAGGCGGTGTTCTTCGGCCGGATGATCCCGATCTTCCGCAGCCTGATCTCCGTCCCGGCCGGGGTGGAGCGGATGCGGATGGCGACCTTCCTGCTCTACACCACGCTCGGCAGCCTGCTGTGGAACACGACGTTCGTGCTGGCCGGATACGGGCTCGGCGACAACTGGCGGACGGTCGAGGAGTGCGTCGGCGTCTACTCCAAGGCCGTGGTCGCGCTGGTCGCCCTGGTGGCGGTGGTGTTCCTCGCCGTCCGTATCGTGAAGTCACGGAAGGCCGCCGGGGGGCAGCGGTTCGTCCAGGAACGGCGGCCGGGTGCGCATCGGGCGGAGACAAGAGAATTCGAACGTGACCGCATCTTCTGACGTCCCGCGCGGTGGCCTCGCGGCGATCGGACGCGCCGCCGTGGGGCTGGCGCTGGGCGCGTTCACCGCCGGCGCGGAGCTGGTCCTGCTGGCGGTGGCGGCCCCGCTCATGGCCTACTCCCTGGCCTTCTCGCACGGGCAGCGCACGGTCCCGGCGGTCGTCGCCGACGGGGCGCGCAGGCTGACCGAGCTGGAGCGCCGGCGGCTCCGGACGTTCCTCGGCGAGGACGGCGTCGTCCAGTACGGCCCGCTGCGGGCGCTCTCCTACCTCGTGCTGCGGGTGCCGGTGGGGCTGCTCGGCGGCGTGATCCTGCTGCTGATCGCCTTCGGCGCGGTGACCGGGGTCCGGCTGGCGGTGAGCTGGTGGATCACGGGCGACTACCTGGACGGCATCCCGCCGAGCTGGTGGATCGTCCTCTACGCGGTCGTCGCCGGGCTGGTGCTGCTCTTCCTCGCCGTCCAGGGCCTGGTCGGGGTCGCGGCGATGGAGCGGGGCGTGGCGCGGCGCTGCCTCGGCCCGAGCCCGCTGGCGGAGTACGAGCGCCGCATCGCGCAGCTGTCGGTCACGCGGGCTCAGGTGGTGGACGCCGTGGACGACGAGCGCCGGCGCATCGAGCGGGATCTGCACGACGGCGTCCAGCAGCGGCTCGTGGCGCTCGGCATGCTGATCGGCCGCGCACGCCGCGCCGGCGCCGAGGACAGGGCTTCGGAGCTGCTGAAGCAGGCGCACGAGGAGTCGCAGCGGGCGCTGGCCGACCTGCGGGAGGTCACCTGGCGCGTCTACCCGGCCGCGCTGGACGGCGAGGGCCTGCGGGCGGCGCTGGAGACGGTGGCCGAGCGGTCCGCGGTGCCGGTGGCGATCGAGTACGACGTGCCCGGCCGGCCCCCGCACGCGGTGGAGACCGCCGCCTACTTCGTCGTCTGCGAGGCCGTCACGAACGCCGCCAAGCACTCCGGCGCCCGCTCCGTGCGGGTGGCCGTCGCCGGATCGGCGACAATGATCGGCGTGCGCATCGAGGACGACGGCGGCGGGGGAGCCGACCCGGGCGGCGGCGGGCTCGCCGGGCTGGCCCGCCGGGTCGCCGCGCTGGACGGGACGTTCACCGTGCACAGCCCGCCGGGCGGCCCGACCGTGATCACCGCGGAGCTGCCGTGCGGGTGATGCTGGCCGAGGACTCGACGCTGCTCCGCGAGGGCCTGGTGCGGCTCCTCGCCGAGGAGGGCCACCGGGTGGACGCGGCGGTCGGCGACGGCGACGCGCTCCTCGCGGCGGTGGCGCAGGGCCCGCCCGACGTCGTGGTCGTGGACGTCCGGATGCCGCCGACGCACACCGACGAGGGGTTGCGCGCCGCGCTGGAGATCCGGCGCCGCTGGCCGGACGTCGGGGTGCTCGTCCTGTCGCAGTACGTGGAGAAGCGCTACGCCACCGAGCTGATCACCGCGGACACCACCGGCGTCGGCTACCTGCTGAAGGACCGGGTCGCGCAGGTGGACGAGTTCCTGGACGCCCTCGACCGAGTCGGGGCGGGCGGCGCGGCGTTCGATCCGGAGGTGGTCCGCCGGCTGCTGGCGCACAGCGCGCACGCCGACCCGCTGGCCCGGCTGACCCCGCGGGAGCGGGACGTCCTCGACAACATGGCGCAGGGGCACACCAACGCCTCGATCGCCGCGAACCTCCACGTTTCGCAGAGCGCCGTCGAGAAGCACGTCAACGCGATCTTCGACAAGCTCGACCTGTCGCACGCGGCCGGGTACAGCCGCCGCGTCCTCGCCGTCCTGCGCTATCTGGGGTCCTAAACCTTCCCCCAAAAAACGGACTAACGGGCATGAATCGGGTATGGCCGAAACCGACTCTCGACGAGAAGGGAGAAGGTCATGGCGGACACCAACAAGGGCGTCGTATACCAGGGGCCGGGCAAGGTCACGGTCGAGGAACTGGACTTCCCCAGGCTCGAACTGGCCGAGCAGGCGGGCCGCAAGCTGCAGCACGGCGTCATCCTGAAGGTCCTCGCCACCAACATCTGCGGGTCCGACCAGCACATGGTGCGCGGCCGGACGACCGCGCCCGCCGGGCTGACGCTCGGCCACGAGATCACCGGCGAGGTGGTGGAGACCGGCAGGGACGTCGAGTACATCAAGGAGGGCGACCTCGTCAGCGTCCCGTTCAACATCGCCTGCGGCCGCTGCCGCAACTGCAAGGAGCGCAACACCGGCGTCTGCGAGAACGTCAACCGCGAACGCCCGGGCGCGGCGTACGGGTACGTCGACATGGGCGGCTGGCACGGCGGCCAGGCCCGGTACGCGGTCGTCCCGTACGCGGACTTCAACCTGCTGAAGTTCCCCGGCGACCGTGACACCGTGATGGCGAAGCTGCCCGACCTGGCGATGCTGTCGGACATCTTCCCGACCGGCTACCACGGCGCCTACACCGCGGGCGTCACCACCGGCTCCACCGTGTACGTTGCCGGGGCGGGCCCGGTCGGGCTCGCCTGCGCCACCGCCTGCCATCTGCTCGGCGCCGCCGTCGTGATCGTCGGCGACATGAACCCGCGCCGGCTGGAGCAGGCCCGCGCCTTCGGCTGCGAGACGATCGACCTGTCCCGGTACGACAACGTGGCCGAGCAGATCGAGCAGATCCTCGGAGTCCCCGAGGTCGACGCGGCGATCGACTGCGTCGGGTTCGAGGCGCGCGGCCACGGTCCCGAGGGGTCGGCGGGGGAGCACCCCGCGACCGTCCTCAACACGCTGATGGACATCACCCGCGCGGCCGGCGCGCTCGGCATCCCCGGCCTGTACGTCACGGGCGACCCGGGAGCGGCGGAAGAGAACGCCAAGATCGGGCAGCTCGGGCTGCGGATCGGCCTCGGCTGGGCGAAGTCGCATGTCCTCACCACGGGCCAGTGCCCCGTGATGAAGTACAACCGGCAGCTGATGATGGCGATCCTGCACGACAAGGTGCAGATCGCGCGCAACGTCCACGCGATCGTCATGCCGCTCGAACAGGCGCCCCAGGGCTACGCCGAGTTCGACCGCGGTGCGGCGGAGAAGGTCATCCTCGACCCGCACGGCCTGGTGGGAGCCGGGGTCTGATCCCGGCGCGGCGGACTCGCGGACCGGCGCGCCCGCGAGCCCGCCGCCGCTCAGCCGATGCCCGCGGCGATCCGCAGCGCCATCGCCATGATGGTGAGCTGCGGATTCACCTCCGGGCAGCTCGGCAGGACGGACGCGTCCACGATGTGCACGCCGTGCACGCCGCGCAGCCGCCCGGAGGGGTCCACGGGCGCGCGGGCCTCCTCGGCGCCGAGCTTCGCCGTCCCGGTCGGGTGGAACCCGGCCAGGTGCAGGTCGGCGGCGGGCGCCGTCGCGACCGCGTGCCTCAGCCCGGCCTCGTCCCGGACGACCGGGTGGCGGTGCAGGCCGGTGAGCACCTCCTCGGCCCCGGCGGCGAACAGGATCCGGCCCATCGCGACGAGTGCGCGGCGCAGCCGGCCGGCGTCCTCCCCGGTCAGGTCGTAGCGGACGTACGCGCGGTGGCGGGCGCCGTGGACGCGGCCGGACGGGGCGTCCGCGATCATCGCGCCGAGCACGGCGAGGCGGTCCGCGCCCTCCAGTTCGCGGCGCAGCGACCGCCCCGCGCCCGGCAGGGGGAACGAGCTCATGCCGGGCGGGCTCGCCGTCGCCTCGATGAGGATCCCGTCGCCGTGCAGTTCCTCGATGCCGACGCTCTGCATCACTCCCGACCACGACACGACGGGCTCGGTGAAGCGTCCGGCGATGTTCGTGGCGGGGTGGACGGCCATGCCGCGCCCCAGCTCGGGATGGCCGCCGAGACCGGAGCGGCGCAGGAGCAGGGGTGTCTCCGTCGCGCCGGCGGCGACGACGATGCGCGGTGAGAGGATCTCGAACGACGTGCCGTCCGGCCGGCGCGCGCGCACACCGGTGGCGGTGCCGCGCTCGACCAGGATTCGTTCGGCCCTGGCATGGGTGACGATCCGCGCCCCCGCTTCACACGCCTGGGGGAGTGCGTTCAGGTGGACCCCGTACTTGGCGTTGTGCGGGCAACCGGCCGCGCACTGCGCGCTGCCCACGCAGCCGGGCGCGTTGCGGCGCAGCGGCGCGGCGCGCCAGCCGAGCCGGTTCGCTCCGTCCAGGGCGAGCAGCCCGTTTCGCCCGAGCGGCTCGACCGGCTGCCGGGCGACCCGCAAGGTGGCCTCCACCTCGTCGAGGTGGTCGCCGAAGTCCTCGACCGGCACGCCGAGCGCCGCCCATCGCCGCAGGACGCGGTCCGGCGTCCGGTAGCAGGTGCCGCTGTTGACGACCGTCGTCCCGCCGACCGCCCGGCCCTGGGGCAGCAGCACGGGCGGGCGGCCGAGCGCGACGGTGGAGCCGCCGTCGCGGTACAGGTCGAGGAACCGGTCGAGCGGCGGACGGTCGCGGAACTCCGCCACGGTGAACCGCCGCCCCTCCTCCAGGACGACGACCGACATACCGCGCCGCGCGAGGGTCCGCGCGGCCATCGCGCCGCCCGCGCCCGATCCGATCACGACGGCGTCGGCCGTAGTGCACGCCGGCCGGTCGGTGGACGGCGTGCAGTCCAGGGGCGCGTCCGGACGCGGGCCGCCCGGCCCGGCGGGCATGGGCACGGCGGGCATCGGCAGCAGCTCGGTGCCGGCGGCGAGCAGCAGCGGGATCTTCAACGTCTCGACGAGCCGGACCCCCGGCTCGCGCGACGTCAGCAAGGCGCAGAACGCGTCCCGCCGATCGGGGTCCAGATGGTCCAGCGGACGCCCGGTGGCGAGCCGCGAGAACGCGTCCAGCGTGCCCGCCCCGGCGCGCAGGCCCAGCCGCGCGGGAGCCGGGAGCGCCCTCCCGATGGCCTCCGCGCGGGCCGAGACGCGGGCCACGTCGCCGGCGTCCTCGATGCCGAGCAGCGCCGCGACCGTCCCCGTCAGCGCGCTCACCGGAGCCCGACCTCCGCGTGCCCGGTGCCGTCCAGCCGCCACTCGCGCTCGGTCTCCCAGCCGCGCCCGGCGCGCCGGGCGAGAACGATCCGGACATCGGCGCGCTCGGAGTTGTGGCAGACCGCCGGAGCCCCGTCCGGGTCGGCGTAGTCCACGGAGACGGTCTCGCCGGGCGGCAGTGTCACCCGCACGTGGATTCGCCGGTCGCCGACGCGGCCGTGGACCGTCCAGGACGGCAGGCCGATGCCGGCGCGCAGCCGCAGCGCCGCGAGCAGCGGGTCCCCGGACGGCAGATCCTCCCCGTCCACCCGCAGCCGGAGGAACGGGAGCGGAGGGAGCCGGTTCATCCCCGGACGCGTCGAGACCGCCGCCACGATCTCGCACACGTCCCCGCCGCCGAGATCGGCGTGCAGCCATGCCCAGCGGCGCGCGTTGCCCTGCCCGTAGATCCGGGCGGACGCACCGCGCGCGCCGTCCAGTTCGAGGACGCGGTCCCCGAACCGCACGACGCCGTCGTATGTGGCGTCCGGTTTCGGGACGATCTGTGCGGCCGGCAGCAGTTCCGACTCCCAGGCCCACCGCGGGAACGTGTACAGCGGCCGCCCGCCACCGGCCTCGCGCAGGTCCCAGGTGATCGCGCCCGCCGTGCCGGTGAGCCGCTCCCCGGTCTGCGCGACGGGCCCGGAGGCGAACACGCCGTCCTCGGGACGCCTCCACTCGTGCGGGCCGAACCGCGCGAACACCGGCGTCTCGCCGGGCGGGAAGATCGTGGCCCAGCCGTGCGCCCGCGCCCCGCCCTCGTCCGGCGCGACCAGCTCGTGGTGGATCCAGACGCCGGTGCCGGTCGCCGGGTCGGTCAGCGTCGTGTACCAGACCTCCAGCCGCCCGGCCTGGCCGCGCCAGCGCGACCGCAGCGGACCGGGCCCCGGGAACCGGAAGCCGCCGAGGAAGCGGCCGAGGTCCCGGCGGACGTCGAAGCGCAGCCGCGCCTCCCCGGCCACGGTCCCATCCTCGTCGGTCACCGTGACCGGCAGGAACGTCATCGACCGGACGGGACGACGCGGGCTCACGGTCTTCCATCCGTCCAGGCGCAGCCGCCGCCCGTCGCCGGCGGTGAAGCCCAGGGTGTAGCGGATCCGGCGCGCCGCGATCGGAGCCACCCGCAACCGTCCCGCCGCCGCGGGATCGTCCGCCCATCCCGGCACGTGCACGCGTCCGGTCAGGTCGCCCTCGACATCGGCCAGGGGGTGCAGGACCCCGGGCAGGTCGGCGGCCAGTTCGAGCCGCATCGGCCGCGCCCGCTCCTCCCCGGCGAGCCGGAGGGACCCTTCCATGACCTCGCGGAACACCGTCCGCCGCGCGCTCATCGCCGGCCCCGCATGATCGCCTCGGTCTCGGCGAAGTACACGGTCGCCGCCACCCGCGTCCGCTGCGCGTCCCCAGTGCACAGCGCGTCGATGAGGGGAGCGATCCTGTCCGCCGCCGCGGCCGGGTCCTTGAACGCGTGCACGAACCCCTCACGGACGGCGAGATAGGCGTTCAGCAGGGCGTTGACCATGAATCCGTACACCCGGTTGCCGGTGGCCGCCGCGATGACCCGGTGGATGTCGCATTCGGCGAGCTGCGCCGCCTCGCCGCCCTCCGCGTCCCGGACCTGCGCGGCCAGCTCCCGCAGCCGTGCCCGCTGCTCGTCCGTCGCGTTGGCCGCCGCCTTGGCCGCCACCTGGGCGCCGACCTCGCGCCGCACCTCGAAGATCTCCACCATCCAGGCCGGGCCGACCGTCCTGACCAGCATCGGCAGCAGCTCGGGCCCGCCGAGCCGCTCGTAGTCGCGGACCCGGGTGCCCACGCCGTGCCTGGTCTCCAGCAGCCCCGCCTGCGCGAGCCGGACGATCGCGTGCTTCAGCGACGTCCGGGTCACCTCGTAGCCGGCGGCGAGATCCCGTTCGGGCGGCAGGTAGGACCCCGGCGGGTAGCGGCCGCTGAGCACGTCGTCGCGCAGCCGGTCGACGAGCGAGTCCACGACCGTGTCGCGGGGGATCGGCGAGGACGGCACGGAAACCTCCAGAGGTCTAGTGGCTCAGCCACTGGACCACGCCCGGCGCGCCGCCGTCAAGAGCCGTGGCAGGGTGGAAGCCGCGGATCACGAGAGGGGAAGCACCATGGTCGGCACGCTCGACTGGCGACCGGCGAACGAACGGCGCGACCTGCTGGCGGACCCGGTCGCCGCCGCGATCGGCGGCCTGCCCGAGGCCGAGGCCGCGGAGATCGACCCGGACCTGGCCGACACGGCGGCCTTCTGCGAGCGCTACGGCGTCCCCCTCGACGTCAGCGCGAACTGCGTGGTCGTCGCCGCCAAGCGCGGCGGCGAGGTCTCCTACGCCGCCTGCATGATCCTGGCGACCGGCCGCGCGGACGTGAACGGGGTCGTCCGCAAGCACCTGGGCGCACGGAAGGTGTCGTTCGCGCCGATGGCCGACGCCACCTCGCTGACCGGCATGGAGTACGGCGGCATCACCCCGGTCGGCCTCCCCGAGGGCTGGCCCGTCCTGGTGGACGAGGCCGTCGCCACCGCCCCGCGCGTCGTCATAGGCAGCGGCCTGCGCAAGTCCAAGCTCCTCCTGCCCGGCAAGGCCCTCGCCGGCCTCGCCGCGGCCGAGGTCCTCGCCCTGGCCCAGTCCTCGGCCCAGTGACCCGCGCTAGGGTCCTGGAATGCCCTCTGACGCCCTGAACCGCGCGCTGGCTGACCCGGGGCCGCGTTCGTTGCCGGAGCCCGTCGTGCGCCTGCTGGAGGAGCTCGACGCTCCGCCTCGCCTTGCGGCCCACCTGAGGCTCGTCCACGATGTGGCCGCCGAGCTGGTCGCGTGGGCGGGTGAGCGTCACCCGTCGCTCGGCGTGGACGCGGAGGCGGTCCTGTTCGGCGCGGCCACGCACGACATCGGCAAGGCGCTGCATCCGGCCGAGTTGTCCGGGCCGGGCGCCGAGCACGAGCCGGCCGGCCACGCCTTTCTGCGCGAGCGCGGTGTCGAGGAGCGGCTGGCCCGTTTCGCGCGAACCCACACGTCCTGGGCGGAGCCCGACACCGGCATCGACGATCTGCTCGTCAGCCTCGCCGACAACGTGTGGAAGGCCAAGCGCGTCCCCGACCTCGAACAGCGTCTCGTGGAGGTGCTGAGCGCCGCGTCCGGCCAGGAGAAGTGGCAGGCCTTCATGGACCTGGACGATGTCTGCGACCGGCTCGCCGCCGGCGCCGACCGGCGGCTGGCCTTCCAGTCCGCCTACCCCGTCGGCGGCGGGACCGAGTCGACGGCGTAGCGGCTGCCGCCGGCCGCGGCCGCACGATCGAGCAGGGCCCTGTTGGCGGCGAGCATCTCCGCGACGGACGCGCAGCCCGGCGAGGCCGTGCGCAGGACGCTGAACAGGACCGGATCGCCTGGGACCGCCAGCATCGGCACGTGCCCGACCCGCAGGGCCTTGACGAGGATGACACCGCTGAGACCGAGATCCGCGGTGGTCATGGCCGCGAGCGTGGACTCGATCACGGCGGCGGCGCCCGGGCCGGGCAGGAAGACCATGCCCCACGGGTGCGGGCGGGCCCACTCGCCCAGCGTGATCAGCTCCTCGACGTCGGGACGCAGCCGGTCGCAGAAGTCCGCATAGGGGAGTTCCTCGATCTCCGTCGTGCCGGGCGGCGGCTCACGGCCGTCCCCGTAAAGGACGGCCTTGGCCTCAAAGGCCCAGCCCTGCTCCGACGGCTTGACCTGCCCCGAGATGTGCTCGGCCCGCGTCTCGCGCTGGAGGCGCAGGAGGTCCGCGGCGTCCCGGCACGGGATCGTGCAGCTCAGCACCCGCTCCGGTGCCGGGATGAGCCGCAGCGTCGCCGCGGTGATGACGCCGTGCCGGCCGATCCCGCCGCGTACGGCGTCGAACACCTCGGGCCGGACGCCGGGGGAACAGGTCACGAGCCGCCCGCCGGCGACCACGTCCAGGGCGAGGACGTTCTCGGCCTGCGTCCCGTGGAGGTGAGACGTCCCGCCTATGCCGCCCGCGGAGATCGTCCCGCCGACCGTCACGTCGAGGTGGTCGGTCAGGACGGGCGGGGTCAGCCCCAGCGGCAGCGTCGCTGCGAGGACCTCGCGCCAGCTCGCTCCCGCGCCGACGACCGCGTGATCCGCGCCGACCTCGTGGACGCCCGCGAGGCCGCGCAGATCGAGGGAGACTCCGGTGGTGAGGGACTGGCCGTGGGTCGAGTGCCCGAGCCCGCGCGGCACCAGGTCCAGATCACGCGCGGCGGCGTCACGGACGGCGGCGACGACGTCCTCCGCGGTCGCCGGCCGGACGCTCCGCGCCGGCGAAAGCTCGACGATCCCCCCGAAGTCGCGCATGCCCGGGCTCCCGCCGGTGGTGGTCTCCACCCGGCTACCGCCCCCGCAGCCGGGCGGCGACGCGGCCCAGCGCGTCGCCGAGCAGGTCGATCTCCGCGGGCGTCAGCACCTCGATCAGGGCCTCGCGGACGACGCGGCGGTGGCCCGGCCGGACCCGGTCCAGCGCCTCGGCGCCCTCGCCGGTCAGCTCCGCCCACACCGACCGCCGGTCGGTCTCGCAGCCCGTCCGCTTCACGAGCCCGGCCCGTTCGAGCTGCGTGACCTGGTAGGTGAGCCGGCTCTTCGACACCATCACCTCGCGGGCGAGGTCCGACATGCGCATCCGGTTGCCCTCGGCCGTCCGCAGCACCACCAGCACCTCGAACTCGGGGTGGGACAGCCCGCCGTCACGCTTGAGCTGCCGCTCGATCTCGTGGTCGATCAGGTGCCCGGCCGCCAGGAAGGCCATCCAGGCGCGCAGCTCGCGTGGTTCGAGTGGATCCCCCGCTTCGTCCATACGGTGATTCTAGTTGGCATGAAAACAGTCTTGAAGTTTCTAGATGGTCTGAATTTGAATCAATCTGCTAGCGTTCCGATCGTTCATGTTTGAACCTTCAACGAAGGAGACCCGGCATGCTCCCACTCCGCCGCTTCCCCGCCCTGCCCGACGCCGGCCTGCTCGTCGGCCGGATCGTGGTCGGTGTGATCTTCGTCGCGCACGGCTGGCAGAAGCTCACCGACCAGGGCCACTCCGCCGTCGCGCAGTCGTTCGAGCACCTCGGCATCCCGATGCCGGGGCTCGCCGCCGTCTACGGCACCTGGGTCGAACTGCTCGGCGGCGTCGCGCTCATCGCCGGCGTCCTGGTGCCGGTGGCCGGGGTGCTCATCGCCCTCGACATGGCGGGTGCGTTCTGGTACGTCCACATGGACAAGGGCCTGTTCTCCCAGGAGGGCGGCTACGAGTACGTGCTGGTCCTCGCCGCCGTTTGCCTCCTCTTCGCGCTCACCGGCGGCGGGCGCTTCTCCCTGGACGCCCTCTTGTTCGGACGCCGGCGCGCGGGCGCCCCTGAGAGGGAGTCCGTGAGCGCGTGATCCACCCCCGGCCTCCGCACGCCCGGCGTGCGGAGGTCGTGTCATTGTGTGATCTAGGTAACTTTTTCGTCCGTCCGGTCTGCGCGCTGTGACTGGCCGATCGACATCGGTCACCTGCCGGGAAAGGAATATGGCCCGCTCCAATCCGGGGGTCCGGCAGCCCCGCCCGCCTGACATCCGCCTTTTCAGGCATCGGGTCCTTTGCGTCGAAGTGACAAGATGTTCCCGATGACCGTTTCTGGGCATGAGTGATCACTGATAGTTCCTGGAGAGGCAGGTCGCAGGTGTCGCGCGGTAGTGAGTTCGTTGTGGTGGCCAACCGGCTTCCGGTGGACCGGAACGTCGGGCCGGACGGCGTCCCGCGCTGGCGGCGCAGTCCAGGCGGCCTGGTCAGCGCGATCGCCCCGGTGATGCGGCGCAGGCAGGGCACGTGGATCGGCTGGACGGGCGCCCCCGACGAGGAGATCGATCCCTTCGTCGAGGACGGCATGGCGCTCCACCCCATCGCCCAGTCCGCCGCCGAGGTCCGGCTCTACTACGAAGGCTTCTCCAACGCCACGCTGTGGCCGCTCTACCACGACGTCGTCGCCCCGCCCGTCTACGACCGGGCGATGTGGGACGCCTATGTCCGGGTCAACCAGCGGTTCGCCGAGGCGGCGGCGAAGGTCGCGGGGCGGGAGGCGATCGTCTGGGTGCAGGACTACCAGCTCCAGCTCGTCCCGCAGATGCTGCGTTCGCTGCGTCCTGACCTGCGGATCGGCTTCTTCCTGCACATCCCGTTCCCGCCGGTCGAGCTGTTCTGGCAGCTGCCGTGGCGGCGGCGGATCCTGGAGGGGCTGCTGGGCGCCGACCTGGTCGGCTTCCAGCTCCCGGGGGCGGCGGCCAACTTCGTGCGCCTCTGCACCCGGCTCCTGGACGCCCGGCACGTCAAGCAGGACGTCCAATGGGACGACCGGATCGTGCGGGCCAGGGCGTTCCCCATCTCCGTGGACGTGGGCGAGCTGAACGACCTCGTCGGGCGCCCGGAGGTCCAGGAGCGGGCGCAGGAGATCCGCACCGACCTCGGCGACGCGACCGTTCTGCTCGGCGTGGACCGGCTCGACTACACCAAGGGCATCACGCAGCGGCTCCAGGCGTTCGGAGAGCTGGTCCAGGAGGGCCACATCAAGCCCGGCCAGGCCGTGTTCGTGCAGATCGCGACGCCGAGCCGGGAGCGCGTCGAGCAGTACCAACTGCTACGCGACGAGATCGAGCAGCTGGTCGGGCGGATCAACGGCGAGCACGGCGAGATCGGGTTTCCGGTCATCCACTATCTGCACAGCTCGTATGACCGTCCCGAGCTGACCGCGCTCTACCTGGCGGCGGACGTGATGGTGGTGACCCCGCTGCGCGACGGCATGAACCTCGTCGCCAAGGAGTACGTGGCCTGCCGCAAGGACCTGCGGGGCACGCTGGTGCTCAGCGAGTTCACCGGTGCCGCCGCCGAGCTGAAGCGTGGCGCGTTCCAGGTCAATCCCTACGACATCGACGGGCTCAAGGGCACGCTGCGCGCGGCGCTGGACGCCGAGCCCGCCGAGCAGGCACGGCGGATGCGCTCCATGCGCCGCCGTGTCATCGAGCACGACGTGGACCGCTGGGCCCAGGACTTCCTCAGCGAGCTGGAGAATCCGGCGCGGTACGTCCCCGCGCAGCAGCCTGTTCACGCTGCGCTGGAGGGCTGACCCGCAGGTCGAAGGCCGCCCAGACGGCCTTGCCGCCGGTCGCGAGCCGCGCCCAGCCCCAGGCGTCGCTGATCGCGCCGACGACGAGCAGGCCGCGGCCGCCCTCCACGAACCGGTCCGGGTCGCACGGGACCGGGACGGGCGCGCGTCCGCCCGGGTCGGTCACCGACACGACCAGCCGCCGCGGGTGGCCGATCAGGACGAGCTGGATGGGGCACAGCGGCAGCGGCTGGGGGAGCCCCTCCAGGCCGTGCCGCAGCGCGTTGGTCACCAGCTCCGACACCGCGACGACCACGTCCCCGGCGGTGTCGGTCAGCCCCCACGCTTCCAGCGTGACCTGGGTGAACTCGCGCGCCGAGCGCGGCGCGGTGATCTCTGCCGGAAGCACCCGGCGCGCGGTGCGCGGGGTGCCCGCGTGCGGCGCGGGCCAGAGCCCGGCGAGACCGGGCGCGGCGACCGGAACGCTCGCGCGCGGGTTCGGGGGGACGTTCGGCCCGAGCGCCGGCGGCGCGTCGGGCCAGGGCGTGTGAACGGCCGAGGCGTGCCGCGGCCGGCCGCCCGCCATGGCGGGGGCTGCGACGTCGTCTGCCTGGTCAACGGTCATGGTCAAACCTCAGAGGCGTGCGGGGCGGTCACCGGCGAGCGTTCGCTATCTTGCTCCCCAAGTCGTGCAGATGCAAGACCGTCTGCATGAACGAATGCAAGAACGAATGCACGTGCATCTCGTACCATTGTGTGGGGTGGGGCGAGATCGCGGCCTCCCGCAGGGGAGGCCGAGACGCCTAGAGGGGGCGATGATGGACGGCCACCAGATGTCGGACGTCCGGCGTAACGGGCTCGTCTGGCAGAAGAGCCGGCGGAGCAACCCGTCCGGCAACTGCGTCGAGATGGCCGAACTCCCCACCGGGGAGATCGCCGTGCGCAACTCCAGGGACCCCGAGGGAGCGGTCCTCGTCTACACGCGCGAGGAGGTGGAGGCGTTCGTGGGCGGAGCCAAGGACGGAGACTTCGACCACATGCTCGTCTGACCGCGACACCAAACCGAATGGGATTCCATTCGCCCGTCCGTCCAGGTAGGTTGCGGCCATGCACCTGGGGCAGATCGCCGCACAGACGCCCGACAAGCCCGCCGTGATCATGGCGGGCTCCGGGCGGGTCGTCACCTTCCGGGAACTGAACGAGGAGTCCAACCGGCTCGCGCAGCTGCTCCGCGCGGAGGGGCTGCGCCCGGGGGACCACATCGCGTTCATGCTGGAGAACCATCCGCTCTACCTGGCCATCGCATGGGCCGCGCAGCGGTCCGGCCTCTACTACACCGCCATCAGCTCCCGACTCCAGCCCGAGGAGCTCGCCTACATCGTAGGCAACTGCGAGGCGAAGGTCTTCATCACCGGCGCGTCGATGGAGGCCGCCGCGCAGTCACCGCCGGACGTGCCGCTGCGCCTCATGGTCGGCGGCACGGCACCCGGCTACGAGCCCTATGAGGAACGCGTCGCCCAGCATCCGCCCACGCCGATCGACGACGAGTGCGAGGGCTCGGACATGCTCTACTCGTCCGGCACGACGGGCCGCCCCAAGGGCGTGAAACCGCCCCTGTCCAAGGCGCCGATGGGCGAGCCCGGCCCGCTCTACATGCTGATCTCGCACCTGTTCGCGGCCGACGCCGACTCGGTCTACCTGTCCCCGGCGCCGCTCTACCACGCCGCCCCGCTCCGTTACTCGCTCGTCTTCCACCGGCTCGGCGCGACCGTCGTGGTGATGGAGAAGTTCGACCCCGAGCAGGCGCTCGCGGCCGTCGAGAAGTACCGCGTCACGCACAGCCAGTGGGTGCCGACCATGTTCATCCGGATGCTCAAGCTCCCGGACGAGACCCGCGCCCGCTACGACGTGGCGTCGCTGCGCGTCGCGGTGCACGCCGCCGCGCCCTGCCCCGTGCCCGTCAAGGAGCAGATGATCGCCTGGTGGGGGCCGATCCTGCACGAGTACTACGCCGGCACCGAGGGCAACTGCTTCGTCTACACCGGCTCGGAGGACTGGCTCGCCCACAAGGGCAGCGTCGGCCGGCCCATCCTCGGCGAGGTCCACGTCTGCGACGAGGACGGGAAGGAACTGCCGCCGGGGGAGCCGGGCACGCTCTACTTCGGCAACGGCCCCACGTTCGAGTACCACGCCGACGACGCGAAGACGGCCGCGTCCCGCGACCCGTGGGGCCACGGCTGGACGACCCTCGGCGACGTCGGCTACCTGGACGATGACGGCTTCCTCTACCTCACCGACCGCCGCGCCTACATGATCATCAGCGGCGGGGTGAACATCTACCCGCAGGAGGCGGAGAACGTCCTAGCGGTGCATCCGAAGGTCGCCGACGTCGCGGTGTTCGGCGTCCCGGACGCCGAGATGGGAGAGGCGGTCAAGGCCGTCGTCCAGCCCCTCTCCATGGACGACGCGGGCCCCGGCCTGGAGGCGGAACTGATCGCGTACTGCCGCGACCGTCTCGCCCACTACAAGTGCCCGCGCTCGGTCGACTTCCGCCCCGAACTGCCGCGCCATCCGACCGGGAAGCTCTACAAGCGGCTGCTGAAGGACGAGTACTGGGCGGCGGCCAAGCGGCCTGCGACGGCCTGACCCGCCCTGAAAGGCGAAACCCCGGCCGGCAACCCATCCGGGTCCGGCCGGGGTCGGGGACGTCCCAGTGACGCCCTCAGCCTGCCCACGACCCCCGGCGTGCCGCGGCTCCGCGCCACGCCGGGGAGGCGGCTCAGTGCATCGGCATCGGCGCGTCGACCGCCGCGGTCTCCGGCTTCTTGCGCGGCAGCAGCAGCGCCGGCAGGAACGCCAGGAGCAGCAGCCCGGCCGAGTACCAGTAGGTGTGCTGGAACGCGTCCGCCATCGGCCCGGCGATCTTCTCCATGATCGCCGGCGGCACCTTCTCGGTGCTGCCGATCTCGCCGCCGGCCCCGCCGCCGAGCTCCGACGCCAGCCGGTTCGCCAGCAGCACCGAGATCATCGCGGTGCCGATGGACGACGACACCTGCTGGATGATGTTCAGCATCGTGCTCGCCCGCGGCACCTCGTCGTGGACGAGCGTCTGGATCGCGGCCGCCATGGTCGGCATCATCGTCATGCCCATGCCGAGACCCATCACGAACAGCGTCCCGCCGAGCGCCCAGTAGGAGGTGTCGGCCTCCAGGATCGCCGCGAAGCCCGACACCGACAGCACCACGACCACCATGCCGACGAGCACGACCCGGCCGGGGCCGATCCGGTCGGTCAGCTTGCCGCCGATCGGCATCGTGACCATCGCACCGAGCCCCTGCGGGGCCAGCAGCAGGCCGGACTGCAGGGCGCCCTCGCCGCGCACGGTCTGGTAGTACAGCGGCAGCAGCAGCATCGCGCCCATGAACGCGATCATGAACAGCACCATCGTGCCGGACGCGGCGGCCACCGAGCGGCGCTTCAGCAGCCGCAGGTCGATCAGCGGGTTCTGCGCGTTCAGCGCCCGGACCACGAAGCCGAGGGCCAGCACGGCACCGACGACCGTGAACACGAGGGGCTCGGTCTTCAGGAAGTCCTTCATCTCGGCCCCCCGGGCCACGCCGTAGATCAGCGAGGCCAGGCCGGGGGACAGCAGGATCAACCCGATGAAGTCGAGCCGCTCGGTCCGCTTCGGCTCGTCCCGCTTGAGGATCCGCGCCGACAGCAGCAGCGCGACGATGCCGATCGGCAGGTTGATGAAGAAGATCCAGCGCCACGACACGTCGTCGACGAGGTAGCCGCCGATGATCGGGCCGAGGATGGGGCCGAGCAGCATCGGCACGCCGACGATGCTCATCACCTGGCCGACCCGCTGCGGGCCGGCCGTCTGGGTCAGGATCGTCATGCCGGCCGGCATGATCATGCCGCCGCCGAGGCCCTGCAGCACCCGGAAGGCGATCAGCGACTCGGCCGACCAGGCGAGCCCCGCCAGCATCGAGCCGATCACGAACAGCGCGATCGAGATCATGTAGAGGCGCTTGGTGCCGAACCGGGCCGAGGCCCAGCCGGTGATCGGGATCACCGTTGCGAGCGCCAGCGTGTAGCCCGTCGCGACCCACTGGATCGTCGCGAGGGGGGTGTCGAACTCTTTGGCCAGGTCGTTGATGGCCACGTTGACGACGGTCACGTCCAGGATCGACATGATCGCGCCGAGGACGACGACGCCGGCCACGGCGAGCACGCCGCGGTCCAGCCCTCCGCCGGCGGCGGGTTCCTTCAGCGGGCCGTCCGCCGTCTTGGGAGACGCGGGTGCGGTCAACTCTCTTCCAATCGTCAGGGCCCGCATGCGGGCACGCGGGGGTTGGGGGGACGTCTCATGGGATACCGCCGCAAAATACTGCAGCGACTGACACTTTCGCGAACGATTAAACTTCGAGCGCTCCGGGAGTATTCCAGCAGGGTCCGACAAATCCGCCCTGCTCCGCGCCCTCCACCGTCCGACCTCCACCGCGGTCGAGGTCAACGAAGTGTGACGTACGCGACATCGGAACCTCCCTTCACGCCTGCGCACGATCAGACCGGCGCGCCGCCCGGAACTCATCGCGCCACGGAGAGAATCCTGTGTGAAGGGGCCCGACCTCGACGCGCTAGGCGACGTGTTCGCGGGGCGAGGAGTCAGACGATGCGAGCTGCAGCCCAGGCGGGGTGTGGACGAATCCCTGGCGTCGGCGTCCGCCAAGCAGGACCCTGACGCCGGGATGGTAGCTGCTCGGGCATATCCCGTCGTAGCCGTGCTTGACGATTCCCCAGTAGATGTCCTCGGAGACCACCAGCACCAAAGGTGAGGAACTCACCCGCAGGCAACGCTTCACCTTCGGCGAGTCCAGCAGCCGGCAGGCCAGGTCGACTGCCTCCCCGAAGGGGCCGTTGTCGTCTCGGTGAACCTCACCCGCATGCAGGACGGCCCGCATCCGCATGCAGTGGCCAGGGCGCTCGGCGTCGGGAACGCACTGGTTGTAGTCGGTGAGTCCACGGGTGAGCGCCGGGATCAGCCGGGACAGGAGATACGTCTTGGGCAACTGGTCGACCGGGTGGATCAGGGCCAGGACCCCGTCGCCGCGGTCCTCGAACGGATCGCACCACCGGTCCTCGATACCGGTGTCGGCCATCGCCTGCCGCAGCAGACAATAGATCTGACAGCGAAGTTCTTCTTTGACCGGGTTCGTGCGTAACGCGGCCGTCGAATTCTCAAGATCGACGACAAGGATGCTCCTGTGCACAGGGTGACTGCTCACCGGAGCGCCCCCAATCCCGCGCGACCGGCATGCCGCGCGCGTCCCCGCCTCCTGGCGGCGTGGCTCAGAGGCCGGACCACGTGATCATAAGGTCCGGACGGTGCCCATAGGAGACTTCGTCGTCTCGTGGGCCTTGCTCGTGCAGACCGTCCTCTGGTCATTCTGGAACGGTCTTGACGCGACTGTCGACCTCCATGGCCAAGCCCGGCTGGACATAGTTTGTGTCCTGATTAGTGATCATGCAACATGCATGGCCAGATGCACACTGGCGGGGAAGCCATTTGTGGCCTCGTAGGCGAGGTTCGCCACTCATACCTTCATCAGGAACATTTCGCCCACTTGGGCGTCGGCTCCTGTGGGGGCTGGTCTGCTTGACAACATTGGCCTAGTCTTGCCTTGCAAGTTGCATTGCAAGCCGCTAGGGCAGGATTGACGGGCTTGGAGGCAAGCGTGGCAGCAGTGCCGACGGTTCGCCAGCGGCAATTGGCCGCCGAGCTACGGCGGCTCCGGGAGGAACTCGGCCCCACGGCGGATGAGATCGCGACCCGCCTCGACTGGTCGCCTTCCAAGCTCAGTCGAATCGAGACCGCTCGTATCGGTGTCCGGATCTCCGATGTACGCCTCCTTCTCGAGTTGTACCAGGTGGACGAGATTCACAGGGGTGAGGTTCTCGCGCTCGCCCAGGCCGCGACCAAACAGGGGTGGTGGGCCGCACATCAGCAGGGCCTCTCCGAAAGGTTCGCGGCCTTCATCGCATTGGAGGACGAGGCGAGCGCCGCGTTGAGTTACGCCACCTACAGCGTGCCAGGGCTCCTCCAGACGAAGGAGTACGCCCACTGCACCATGGAAACGAGCAGAGTGATCACGACCGACACCCCGCGCGAGGTGGCCCGGCGGGTGGACATCCGGATGCGGCGGCAGCAATTGCTGCGAAAAGCCGAACCGCTAGAATTCTCCGCCGTCGTCGACGAGTCGGTCCTGCTGCGCCTCGTGGGTGGACGCGAAATCATGTGGCGGCAGATGCAGCGGCTGATGGAGCTTGCACAATTGCCCAACGTGGACATAAGAATTCTGCCACTGGACGTTCATCGTGAGCCGGTGATAGGGGAGTCTTTCACTCTTCTGAAATTCGCATCGGTTCCCGACATCCCGTTCCCTGACATCGCCTACATCGATAACTTCTCGATGGCTGCCGCAGAATTTCAGGACGATGGGATAACCGACATGTACGGGCGGGCATGGGAGGTGCTTCGATCCGTCTGCCCGTCGGCCGAGGAGTCCGTACTCCGCATCTCTTCCATCGCCCGCGAAAGATGGCAGGGGCAAGAGGGACGTGCCTGATGCCGATGGCCCCCCGCGCACTACGCCGAGGGGCCACATGCCGACCGTCAGCGCAGGTCGAGCCCGCCTTCCTTGATCGTCTTCAGGAAGGTCGCGAACTCGTCGCGCGAGAAGGCCAACACCGGTCCTTTGATTCCCCTTTTGGTGTCCCTGACCCCCAATGTCTCGGGGTGGAGCCGCGCCAACTCGACGCAGTTGGACTCATTAGTGCAACGTGAGCTCTTGCGCCAGGAGAATTCTTTTACTCTGTCCACGGGGTTTTGTTCTCTCTGTCATGTGCAAGCGGATCAGGTCGCCCCCGGACCTCCACGTCGCACGGCACGGCGACAAGGAGCACGTGGTCCAGGAGCGCCAAGGGCCGGAGGTGATCGCCACGGCCGAGACTTTTTCTAGTGCATGACGGGGTTGTGGCGCCCCACATTCGAGCAAGGTGTTATAAACCACTTCGCAAATACTCGGTGGGGCATCGGGGCATCATCAACTCATTCAGGTACGAAACCCCGCACGTCGCCCGACCTGACGCTCCCGCGGCCCGAGGTGGTGTCAGCCGGTCTCCCGCTCCTGGTGTTACCGCCGGGCGAGCGGCCGCCGGTGTCGGACAGCGACCTGATCCCCTTGCCCAGGGGCACGAACATGCCCGCGCCGCTGAGCAAGGCGATGCCGGGTGCGCTCGCTTCCGTGGTTTCGGCTCACCACGTAGGGTGACCCGGACAACACGCGGGAGGCCAGGCGGATGGACGCGGCGCGAGCGATTTCCTTGGTGGTGGAGTGGATCCGGTCTCGTAACCTGGATTACCCCACGGCGGGTTTGGAGGCGGACCGCTTCGAGGCCGGTTGGAGCGTGTATGCGCCGGTGGACGTCGACGAGAGCGATCCGATGGCATTTCTGGAAATGCCGGTTGGGCGGTCGGTCTTCCTGGTCGGTGACTCCGGTCGTATCGAGGAGGTGTCGTCCTCGGTTCCCCCGCGGCAAGCCCAGGAGCAGTTCATCGCGCGGGAACGCGGCACGCAGTACACCGGCGGCGGAAAGGGCGCCGACGAGTACATGGCCGAGTTCGTGCGGTGGCTTGAGCAGGACGGAGATCAAGACCAGCCGACCGCCGGCGAATTCAGCATTTCCGGCCGGCTCCTCGGCGACCCCGATGATCCTGAGGATCTGATCGGCGCGGAGACCTCGCTGCTGGTCGAGGAGATCGTGCGGCAGTTGGCCGTGCTCGGGCCGCCCGGGTGGGAGTGGCTGCGGGCGGAATTCGCATTCACCGTCTCCGCCGAGATCGCCCACCTGCGGTTCTCGTCCGATCATCGGCCGGTCGCCGTTCCGGTACCGGAATCGGTCGCCGCGCTCGTCCGCGACCAGCGGCGAACCGCGGCGCTGATGCCGGCCGGGCCGTGGTGGCGGCTGCTGCTGACGCTCACCGACCACGGTGAGGTGACCGTGGACTACGACTTCGGCGAAGGCCCCTTCCCCCACGACCAGCTGCTGCCGCCCGAGCATTACCGCAACGACCTGGAAGCGTATCCCCGCCCGCACGTGGCGGCATGGCTCATCCGGTACATCGCCGGACCGGACGCGCCAGACGATTCCCTCTACTAGCCCGCTCGTTCACCGGCCGGCCGCGTCAGGAAGTCCCCTGCGCACGGCGGCGGCGGAACTCCTCGAACGGAGTGCGGTCGAACACGAACCGGTTGTAGACGATCTTTCCGGCGCGGACCGTCATGCACTCGGCCGCCGGGGCGCTCTTGGCCGGGATCGTTTCGGCGTCGTACATGAGCATCGCCGTGGTGTCATCGCCGAACGCGGCGATCAGCTCCGCGCGGATGAGGAACCGCTCGGCGAACGGGGTGAGGAACTCCCGGTAGGCGGGCACGCCGACGAGGCGTCCGGCAGGGGCGTCGCACACGACGTCGTCGGCGAGGTAGCCCATCGCCGCGTCGACGTCCTTGCCGGTCCAGGCGCGGTGGTGGGCCAGCGCGATCTGCAATGCTGGGCTGGTCATGGTGTCTCCCTTCGGTGCTGCTTGTTACGACACCGGCGACCCGCGGAACGGAACGGTCGTGGCGGAAATCGTCTTCGAGGAGCTGGTCGCGGCGCACCGAAGGGAGCTGCTGCTGCACTGCTACCGCCTGCTGGGCTCGCTGTCCGACGCGGAGGACGTCCTGCAGGAGACGCTGGTGGCGGCATGGCGCGGTCTGGACACCTTCCAGGGCCGCGCGTCGGTGCGGACGTGGCTGTACCGCATCGCCACCAACCGTTGCCTCAATGCGCTGCGCGACCGCGGCAGGCGAATCCCGCCCGAGCCGGAACCGCCGTTCAAGCCGCCCGAGCCCAGCCGCCGAGGCGACGTGCCGTGGCTGCAGCCGTACCCCGACACCCTGCTGGAGCAGGTCCCCGACGCCGCGCCCGGCCCCGAAGCCCGCTACACGGCTTCCGAGGCGGTCGAGCTGGCGTTCGTCGCCGCGCTTCAGCGCCTCCCGCCGCGACAGGCCGCCGTCCTGGTGCTGTGCGACGTGCTCGGGTACCCGCTCGGCGAGGCCGCGCCGATGCTGGGCACCACTCCGACCGCCGTCAAAGGACTGTTGCAGCGGGCCCGGGGCTCACTCGACCGGCACCGCGGCGAGCCGCCCGCGCCGGGGACGGCGCGGGAACGCCGGCTGGTCCGCCGCTTCGCCGAGGCGTTCTCCGCCGACGACGTCGACGCGCTCGTCGGCCTGCTCACCGACGACGCATGGCTGGCGATGCCTCCCGCCCCGCACGAGTACCACGGTGCGGCGGCGATCGCCGCGTTCCTGCGGGCCAGCGCCGCATGGCGGGCGGGGCGCCGCCTGCGGCTGCGGCCGACCAGGGCGAACGGGCAGCCCGCGTTCGTCTGCCGTCTCGGCGGTGCCGTCGAACGTCCGGCCGGGCTGATCGTTCTCACGCTCCACGGCGACCGTCTCCGCGGTATCACCCGGTTCCTGGACGACGCGCCACTGCGCTACTTCGAACGGCCGCATGGTGACGGGGGAGAGGGCGTGGTGTGACCGCCACCGCCACCGGCGGCGAGATCAGCGGGACATCGGGGTGCGCTGGGGCCGGCGGCCCGGAGGCCGGGTGTCACCGGCGGCCGCGCTGAAAGCCGTCCTTGGTGCGCAGACCGTAGCCGAAGGCGCGGTCGAAGGAGATGTGGGCCAGCCAGCCGCACAGCCCGGCGAAGATCGGGGCCCAGGTGATGGGGCCGAAGGCGTAGGCGATCATCAGGGCGAAGGGGACCAGGGCACGGTGGGCCGCGTTGTAGAAGGGGACCGCGCGAGCCGGGAGCTGCCCGCGCTCCGTGTGCCGGGCGTCCCGCAGGCCGGCCAGGAAGGTCAGGTCGGGGGCGATGAAGAAGGCGAGGGCCGCCAGGACGGCGAGCCAGCCGTGGTTGACGCCTTCGAGGACGGCGAAGGCCGTCCAGAAGAGGGCCCCGGCGAACCAGGCGACGCGGATGGCGGTGCGGGCGGCGGTGCGGGCGCCGGAGAACTTGGCCGGGGCGGTGATGGCACTCATGGTCGATGACCCTCCGAAGCAGCGGCTAACGTCATTAGCCAACTTAAGGCTAATGAGGTTAGCCGTCAAGCTATCGACCACTTCGATCGATGCAGGCTCGGTGGGTGCGCCTGAACGTCCGACCGGTGGCGGCCGGCCGCGGCCCATCGCCAGGCGAACGGGTTGCGGCCCGGGCGGCGGGTAGTTCGTTGCACGAATTGCAGGGGCGTCCGGAGGTAGGCTGGTCGCGTGGCCAAGCAGGATGATGGGCGGATCGGGGTCGTGAGCGCGCTCGTACGGGGCACGTTCCTGGTGAATGCCGTGTATGCGCAGTCGGCGCGGGCGTACGGCATCACCTCGCAGCAGGGTCAGTTGCTGTGCGTTCTGATGGCGCAGCCGCGGGGGATGGGCGAGTTGGGGGCGATGCTCGGGCTCGCCAAGTCGAGCCTCACCGGCCTGGTGGACCGCAGCGAACGCAACGGCCTGGTCCGGCGTGAGACGGACCCGCAGGACATGCGTGCCGTGAGAGTCGCGTTGACCCCGGAGGGCAGCGCCCTCGTGGACGAGTTCTACGCGGAGACCTGCCGCCGTGTCGGCGAACTGCCCGCGGGGTTCAGTGACGCCGAACGCGACGCGCTCGCGGATCTGCTCGGCCGCATCGTGATGGACAACGAGGTTCCGATGGTGTTCGCGGAACCCGACGAAGGAGCCGCCCGCACGCCGTGAGACCGCGCCCGCAGGACAGGGGTTGCAGTTCGTAGTACGAACTACTATGGTTCGTACTACGAACTGCAATCTTTATATGTGGGAGTGTGGAACCATGGGTCGTACGGTCGTGGTCATCGGCGGTGGCTACGGAGGATCGGCGGTCGCCAAGGCCTTGGACGCCGAGGCCGACGTCGTCCTCATCGATCCCCGGGACGCGTTCGTCAACGCGGCGGGGGCACTGCGGGCACTCACCCAGCCCGGCTGGGCGGGAAACATGTTCTTCCCCTATGACACGCTGCTCACCCGGGGGACGGTGATCCGTGACCGTGCCGTCTCGGTCGACGCCGGAGGGGTCACCCTCGCCTCCGGTAGGCGTGTCGAAGCGGACTACCTGGTTCTGGCGTCAGGCTCGAACTACTCCTATCCGGCCAAGCCCGACGCCGAATCCACCGACGAGGCGCTGGACGCCCTTCGCGGCACCCACAAGGAACTGGCCGGCGCCAACAGGGTGCTGATCGCCGGTGCCGGGCCCGTCGGCCTCGAACTGGCGGGAGAGATCAAGGAAGTCTGGCCCCACAAGCAGGTGACCATCGTCGACCCGTCCGGGGAACTGCTCCCCGGCTACGAGGCGGAGATGCACCAGGACCTGCGCCGCCAGCTCGACGACCTCGGCGTGCGGCTGCGGCTGGGCACCGGCCTCGTGGCGCCGCCGCCGGCCGAACCCGGGCGGGCCGAGACCTTCACGGTCACCACCACCGGCGGCGAGGAGATCACCGCCGACATCTGGTTCCGCGCCCACGGCGTCCGGTTCAACAGTGACTACCTCGCCGACGGACGGCTCACGCCGCGCACGGCGCAGGGTCAGGTTCCCGTCACCGAGACCCTGAACGTCCACGGGCACGACCATGTCTACGCCGTCGGCGACATCACCGATCTCGCCGAGGTGAAGAGGGCCGGATACGCGATGCAGCACGCCGAGGTCGTGGCGCTGAACATCGGCGCGCAACTGCGCGGCGAGGAGCCCGATGCCGTCTACCGGGCCGCGTCCGCCCCCATGATCCTGCTCCCGCTCGGACCACGCGGAGGGGTCGGGCAGATGCCCACGCCCGACGGCCCGTCCGTCGTCCCGGCGACGACGGTCTCCGAGTACAAGGGCGCCGACCTGTTCACCGGCCGCTTCGCCGAGTTGTTCGGCGCCGCCTGAACACGCGCCCCGAACGAAAGGCAGAACGATGCCGGTACAGGAAGTCCTCTTCGGCTTCGGCGCGCACAGCGGGATCGACGACGGACCCGAACTGCTGCGCATGGCCCAGCAGGCCGACCGCGACGGGCTCGACATCTTCTCGCTGTCGGACCATCCCTACATCGGCGGGCGCCTGGACGCCTACGCGTCCATCGCGTTCGTCCTCGGGCGTACACGGCACATCGCCGGCTTCGCCAACGTCACCAACCTGCCGACCCGGCCGGCCCCCATGCTCGCGCGGACGGTCACCACGCTGTCGTCGCTCTCCGGCGGCCGCGTCGTCCTCGGCATGGGCGCCGGCGGGCTGTGGGACCGGATCTCCGACATGGGGGTGCCGCGGCTCTCGCCGGGCGATGCGGTGGAAGCCTTCGAGGAGGCGATCGTCCTGGTCAAGAAGCTGTCGGGCGGCGGCCCGCCGGTCACCTACCACGGGCGCCACTACCGGGTGGACGAGATCGAGCCCGCACCCGTCGCCGCACCGCCGGTGTGGACGGGTTCGGTCGGCCGGAAGTCCCTCGCCGTCACCGGGCGGGTGGCCGACGGCTGGCTCCCCGGCCACGCGGCGGACTGGCTCAGCGAGCGCTACCGGACGTCGCGGCCGGTCATCGACGAGGCAGCGGCCGCCGCGGGCCGCGATCCGGGGGAGGTCCGCACGGTCTTCAACTTCCCCGGGCGCATCACCGATCGGCCTGAGCCAACCACGCGGGACCGCGACGGCCGCTGGATCGGCGGTTCCGCCGACCAGTGGGCGGAGGAGCTGACCGGGGCGGTCCTGGAGCACGGCGCGTCGGGATTCGTCCTCTTCTCGCCGAGGGGCGGCACACCGGATCCGGTCTCCGCCGGCCGCTGGGCGCAGGAGATCGTCCCGGCCGTGCGCGAGGCGGTCGCGAAGGAGAGCGCCGGGTAGGACGCGGTCCGTCCCGGCCCGGCACTAGCATGATCGGATGTCGCAGACGACGGGGATCGCCGGGTTCGCCGGGCAGCCGAGCGACCTGGCCGAATGCCGGGCCGGGACGGACCTGATCGGCCGGGACGAGGTACAGGCGTTCCTGCAGACGATCACCGACCCCGATGCCGCGCTGGCGGAGCTGACCGCGTTGCTGGAGTCCGGTGACGTGTTCCGCACCGGGATGATGGCGTTCGTGTGCGGGGTCCTGGTCGAGCGGGGCGGCACGGTGACGGTTCCGGTCGACACGGTCCTCAAGGTCGCCGAGCGCGGGCTGCACCTGGCCAAGGACTTCACGGCGCGGGGCGGGGCGAGCGCCGAGGACGAGCTGTTCCGGACTTCTCCCGACCTCGTCAGGGCCCACCACGCCCTGCCCTTCGTCCTTCTCGCGGCCATGACGATGCTCAGCCGCGACGTCCGGGCGCGGCAACGGCTGCGCGCCCGGCCGCATGTCGCCGCGCTCGTGGAGGAGCTGCAAGACCACTACGAAACGCTCTACTACGTCCAAGAGGTCCTTTCTCTCCTGGACGACCGGGAGATCCTGCTGCTCGACCCGCGCAACCGCCGCGGCTTCGTCCTCGGCCTGACCGGTGTCCAGGACCGGATGTACCACTTCTTCGCGCTCGCCCAGGACGCCCTGCTCCGCCACGCCGGACCCGGCTACCTCGGTGCCGAGCCGACCGATCCGGCCGTCGTGCGCTACGCCCGTAACCACGGCCTGACCGCGCAGGACCACCAGGCGGCCGGTGATCTGATCGACCACCAGCGCCTCGGATTCCACTACCCGGGAGCCGGCGCGAAACCGGCGTTGTTCTTTCCCGGCTCGGCCTCCTTCGACGCCGTGCCGGTCGTCAACGGCGTCCCCACCTTGTTCCTGGACGAGAAGTCCATCCACGCCCAGTGGGCGCCGGCCAACATGTACCCCGTTCTGCACGAGGCTCTGGAAGCCCGCGTCAGTCTCCGCGAACTGGACTCCGACGACGTGGAGGCCCGGTTCGCGTCCTTCGCGTCGCGCTCAGGCTGAGCGCACCAGCCCGACGGAGCCCGTCAATCACCGGCTCTGCGGAGCCGGGCGTAGACGTCGCCGGACCGTCCGCGCGGACGGATCCTCTCCAACTGCCGCCGCAGCTCGGACGCCTCCAGCCAGCGCGGGGCGGCGAACCGCATCGTCTCGATGGGGGAGTAGTTGTAGACGTAGCCGCCCGCCGTCTCGCCGAGCCGCTCCACGAGGCGCAGCGCCTCCATGGAGGCGTCGTGCGCCGACGGCACGTACTCGAAGGACAGGGCGGGCACCGGCCGGGAGAGCCCCGCCAGCACGTCCGCCTCGAAGCCCTCGACGTCGATCTTGCAGAAGGCCGGGACGCCGTGCACCGCGATGAGCTCGTCCAGCGTCGTGACCTCGACCTCGACCGACCGGTCCCACTGGACCCGGGCGAAACTGCTGTCCTTCGTCACCGACTTGATCCAGCCGGGCGACATCGAGGACACCGTCGGCGTGGCCGTGGACATCGCGAGCCGCGCCCGGCCCGGCTTCGTCCCGGCGGCCCCGGCGACGATCGCGACGTCCTGGTCGCGGCCGAAGAACAGCCGCAGCACCCGGAGGCAGTCGGGCTGCGGCTCCACCGCGACCACACGCGCCCCGAGCCGCCGCCAGACACGCACCCGTCCGCCCACGTGGGCACCGATGTCGAAGGCCACGTCACCTGGGCCGAGGAACTCGCCGTAAAGGCGCATCGCGCGCCGGTGCTTTCCCGGAATCCCGTAGTACATGACCAGCGACCGGGCGATCCCATACGCGCGCAGCAGCATCCGCCGACCCTATCGCGCCCGCCCTCGCACCGGACGGATTCCGCGCCCCACGTCGGGGAACGTCCCCGGCGTGGAGACGAGACCGTGGACCTCGGGCGAGCCCACCCGATCGCCCTTCGTCCTGCCGAGCGGGCTGCGGGGACGCCTCGCTGGGTGCGTCATGTTCTGGACGAACAGGCAGGACGAGGTCGTCGCCCTGCTGGGCGTCCGGCCGGGCGAGGACGTCCTGGAGATCGGGTACGGCCCGGGTGCCATGATCCGCCGCCTCGCCGGCACCCCCGCCGGGAGGGTGTGCGGCGTGGACCCGTCCCCGGAGATGCGGAAGATGGCCCGCAGACACGCGCCGCGGGCCGACCTCCGCCTCGGCACCGCCGCCGACACCGGATTCGGCGACGCCGAATTCGACTGCGTCGTCTCGGTCAACAACGTCGGGATCTGGCCGGATCTCGAAGCCGGTCTGGACGAACTGCGCCGCGTCACCCGTCCCGGCGGCCGCGTGGTGATCGCCTCGCACGGCGGCAGACGCTCGACCATGCTGGCCCGCCGCCTGGCCTTGCCGGACGACAAGCTCGACCGCATCGCACACGAACTGCGCCGCCGCTTCTCCGGCGTCACCCGGCGCGACCTCTCCGACCTCACCACTTTCACGGCCCATCGCCGCTGACGCGGCCGGGATGGTTCAGCCGTGCAACAGATTCGAGGGGTCAGGCGTCCTGGGAGTGATGGAAGGGACGGCCTCTTGGACGACGACGGCGTGACGTACGAGGAGTTCGTGGTGACGGTCTCAGGCTCTGCTGCGCTACGGCTTTGTGCTCACCGGCAACGCCCACGATGCGGCGGATCTCTTACAGGAGGGGCTGATCAGGTTGCGCGGCGCCTGGGGGCGGGTCGCGAACAAGCACGATCCCGAGGGGTACGTCCGGAAGATCATGGCGCGGCAGCACATCAGCATGTGGCGGCGGCGAAGGCGCGAGGACCTGGTCGGCGAACTTCCGGAACGGCGCTACGACGACCCTGGCCTGGACCGGGCCGAACATGATCCGCGGCTGTGGGAGGCGCTCGCGATGCTTCCGCGGCGGCAGCGGGCGGTGCTGGTGCTGAGGTACTACGAGGACCTCTCGGACGAGGAGATCGCCGGGACGCTCGGCATCTCGCGCGGGACGGTCCGCAGCCAGGCCGCTCGCGCGCTCGGCAAGCTTCGCGCGGACCGGCGCCCGGCCGTAGCGTCCACGGCGGGAGGCCACCATGACCGATGATCTGGACCGTGCACTTGATCTGGACCGTGCGCTCCGTGGCACGCTCGCGACCGTGGCGCGGGAGGCACCGGATGTCGCACCGGGCCTCCTGGGGCAGGTGGAGGAGGGATATCGGAGGAGACGGCGGCGCCGGGCATCGGCCGCCGCGCTGGCCGTCGCCGTGATCGTCGGCGCGACAGGCGCGGGCGGACTGCTCGCGCGATCCGGCGAAAGGCCGCCGGACGTTGCCAAGCCCGGCAAGCTCACGCCCGTGTCTCTGACCGGCCTGGGGAGGCCCGTCAAGGTGAGCGAGCGATGGCCGGACGCCGTCCGGAGCGTCCCGGAAAGGCTGCCGAGCGGGCGCGCGCTGCACCCGATCACGATGCTGGACGACGGCACCCTGCTTGCGTCGACCACATCGTCGTTCGAGGTCACCGACAAGCTGTGGGCGTACGACCTCAAGGCGCACAAGGCCACGGTCGTCACCGACGTCGTGGTTCCAGGTCATTCGAAGATCTACGCCTCGGACTTCACCGTCGGGGACGGCCGGGTCGTCTGGTGGCTGTCCTACGAGAAGGGCGGGATCACCACGGTGGAGATCTGGGGTGCGCCCGTCACGGGCGGCGCGGCCCACAAGATCGCCGGAATGCCGGGTTCGGACCTGTCCAGGCTGCTGATCGACGGCGGGAACGTCGTCTGGTCCATGGGGAGCGGCACGTACAAGGCGTCCCTGTCAGGTGGATCGCCGGAAAGACTCCCCGGCACGGAGGGCTTCACGATCATCTCCTGGCCTTGGATCGGGTCGGGGGCATCCGGGGAAAAGGTCGGCGACGTCCGATACCGGTTGCTGCGCAACGTCCAGACCGGAGAGCGGCGCAAGGCCGTGCTCGCGCCGGTCAAGGGCATTTGGGCGTGCGCGGTGACCTGGTGTGTCAGCGGTCCCGCGCCCGGCGTCGTCTACCACGGGGACATGTACACGGCCGTGCAGCGCAGGGACGGCACGGCCGGCCGGTCGCTCCCGTACAACGACTTCATGGAGGGCGTCCTGTACGACAGGTTCCTCCCCTATCAGCCGAGTGGATTGAAGTCGAGAAACCATCTCCTGTACGACCTCAAGACCGGCAAGCTGCTCGACACCGGGGTCAGGAAGGACGACCACGGGATGGCGCCGGGCCCACGGCGCGACGCCCGCGACCCGCTGATCTTCCTGTCCGGCAAGGACGGGATGAAGCTGATCGACCTCTCCAGGATCCGCTGACGACGCGGCCGGGAGAGCGGGCCGGATGCCGGGCCTACAGGGCTGGCCCGGTGACCGGCGCTCCCCGGTGCGGCGCCGTTCCCGGCGGCCGGTCCGTGACCCGGGCCGGCCGCCGGACCGGTCAGGACGGGGGGAGGCCGAGCGCGCGGGCGATCAGCATGCGCTGGACCTCCGAGGTGCCCTCGCCCACTTCGAGGATCTTCGCGTCGCGGTAGAAGCGGCCGACGGCGTACTCGTTCATGAAGCCGTAGCCGCCGAAGATCTGGGTGGCGTCGCGGGCGTTGTCCATGGCGGCATTGGACGCGACCAGCTTGGCGATCGCGGCCTCCTTCTTGAACTGCTCGCCGGCCAGCATCTTCGCGGCGGCCGCGTAGTAGGCGAGGCGGGCGGTGTGCGCACGCGCCTCCATGTCGGCGATCTTGAACTGCATGGCCTGGTAGTGGCCGATCTCCTTGCCGAACGCCTCCCGCTCGTGCACGTAGTGGAGGCTCTCGTCCACGCAGCCCTGGGCGAGGCCGACCGACAGTGCGGCGATGGCGATGCGCCCCTCGTCCAGGATGCGGAGGAACTGCGCGTAACCCCGTCCGCGCTCGCCGACCAGGTTCTCGGCCGGGACGCGGACGTCGTCGAACGACAGCTCCCGCGTGTCGGACGACGACCAGCCGACCTTGGAGTACTTGCGGCCGACCGTGAAGCCCGGAGTGCCGTTCGGGACGATGATCGTGGAGATCTCGTTCGGGCCGGTGAACGCGGTCACGGTCACGAAGTCGGTGATGTCGGTGCCGGAGTTGGTGATGAACGCCTTCGAGCCGTTGATCACCCAGGAGTCGCCGTCCAGCCGGGCCGTGGTGCGCATGCCGCCGGGGACGTCGGAGCCGCCGCCCGGCTCGGTCAGGCCGAAGCCCGCCAGCCTCTCGCCGGAGGTGAGCCGCGGCAGCCACCGCTCCTTCTGCTCGGCCGAGCCGAAGCGGTAGATCGGCATCGCGCCCAGCGACACCCCCGCCTCGAGCGTGATCGCCACCGAGGAGTCGACGCGGGCCAGCTCCTCCAGGGCCAGGCAGAGGGCGAAGTAGTCGCCGCCCATGCCGCCGTGCTCCTCCGGGAACGGCAGCCCGAACAGCCCCATCTTGCCCATCGCGGCGACGATCTCGTACGGGAACTCGCCGCGCTCGTACAGGTCCCCGATCACCGGGGCGACCGTCTCGCGGGCGAACCGCTCGACCGTGCGCCGCAGTTCCTCCTGCTCCTCACTGAGCGTGAAGTCGATCATTAGGGTTCACTCCGATTCCGGTGACAGGGCCTGGACGACGCGGGACGGGCTGGGGCGGCCGAGCCGGCCGGCCATCCAGCGGCTGGTGGACACGAGCTTGGCGAGGTCGACGCCCGTCTCGATGCCGAGGCCGTTCAGCATCCAGACGAGGTCTTCGGTGGGCAGGTTGCCGGTGGCGCTCTCCGCGTACGGGCAGCCGCCGAGGCCGCCCGCCGAGGCGTCCACGACGGTGACGCCGGCGCGGAGCGCGGCAAGGGTGTTGGCGAGCGCCTGCCCGTAGGTGTCGTGGAAGTGGACGGCGAGCCGGTCGGTGCCGATGCCCGCCGCGCCCAGCGCCTCGATGAGCGCGGTGACCTGGCCGGGTGTGCCGACGCCGATCGTGTCGCCGAGGCTGAGCTGGGAGCAGCCCATGTCCATCATCCGGGACGCGACGGAGACCACCTGCGAGATGGGGACATCGCCCTCCCACGGGTCGCCGCACACCATCGACACATAGGCGCGCACCCAGAGGCCCTCGGCGCGCGCGCGTTCCACGACCGGGGCGAACATCGCGAGGGACTCGTCCACGGTCCGGTTCAGGTTGCGGCGTGCGAACGTCTCGGTCGCGCTGCCGAAGACGGCGATCTCGGTGATGCCGTTGGCGAGTGCCCGGTCGAGACCCCGCTCGTTCGGGACGAGGACGGGATACCGCAGTTCGGGTGAACGCGGCAGGACGTCCAGCAGCTGCTCGGCGTCGGCGAGCTGCGGCACCCACCTGGGGTGGACGAAGCTGGTGGTCTCGATCGTGCGCAGCCCCGCGTCCGCCAGCCGGGTCACGAACTCCGACTTGACCTCGACGGGGACGACCGCCTTCTCGTTCTGCAGCCCGTCCCGCGGCCCGACCTCGTAGATCGTGATCCGCCCGGGGAGCCCGGAGAGCGGTACCGGCATCGTCATGCCTCCTCGATCACGGCCAGCACCGCGTCGAGCGCGACCTGCGCGCCCGCGCGGACCGGCAGCTTCGCCACGACGCCGGCGAGCGGCGCGGTGACGGTGTGCTCCATCTTCATCGCCTCGACCACCACCAGCGGCTGCCCGGCGTCGACGCGGTCGCCCTCGGCGGCCTTGACGGCGAGGACCGTCCCCGGCATCGGGCTGCGCAGCACGCCGTCGCCCGCGGCGGCCGCGTCGGCGCCGCCCTCGGCCCGGACGTGCTCGCTCAGCGCCCAGGCGTGCCCGTCACGTCCGAGCCACAGCGTGTGCCCGTCCCGGGCGGTCTCGAACGACGTCGTCCTTCCACCGTAGGTCAGCGTGAACGGCCTGCTCAGCGAGGCGGCGACAGGTGGAGCGTCGCCGATCGCGACGCGGGCGGACGCGGCCCGTCCCTGGACGCGGACCTCCACCGGCTCGCCGCCGGAGGGCGTGATGATCCACGGTGTCCAGGCGTGCGCGCCGGGACGCCAGCCGTCCGGGACGTCCCACGGGTCGTCGCCGGATTCCAGCGTGAGCATCCGCTCCAGCGCGGCGGCGGCGAACACCTCCGGCGGCACGGACGTGCCCGCGACCAGGTCGTCCAGGGCGCGTTCGACCAGCCCGGTGTCGAGATCGCCCGACACGACGGAGGGGTGCCGCAGCAGCGCGCGCAGGAAGGCGACATTCGTCGGGACGCCCAGCAGCGTGTACGAGGCGAGCGCGCGGTCGAGGCGGCGCAGGGCCTCGGCGCGGTCGGTGCCGTGGACGATCACCTTGGCCAGCATCGGGTCGTAGGACCCGCCGACCTCCGTCCCCGTGTCCAGCCCGGAGTCGACACGCGCCGCCTCGGGCTCGGTCAGCGCCAGCACGCGCCCGCCGGTTGGCAGGAAGCCGCGCGCCGGATCCTCGGCGTAGACGCGGGCCTCGATGGAGTGGCCCTCCAGCCGGACGTCGTCCCGCCCGAACGGCAGCGGCTCGCCCGAGGCCACCCGGAGTTGGAGTTCGACCAAGTCGAGTCCGGTGACCAGCTCGGTGACCGGGTGCTCGACCTGGAGCCGGGTGTTCATCTCCATGAAGAAGAACTCGTCCGGGCGGTCGGCGGAGACGATGTACTCGACGGTTCCCGCGCCCACGTACCCGACGGCCTGCGCGGCGGCGACGGCCGCGGCGCCCATCCGCTCCCGGGACGCCGCGTCCAGCAGCGGGGACGGCGCCTCCTCGATGATCTTCTGGTGCCGGCGCTGCAGGCTGCACTCGCGTTCGCCCAGGTGGACGGCGTTGCCGTGCGCGTCGGCGAAGACCTGGATCTCGATGTGCCGGGGGTTCTCCACGAACCGCTCGGCGAGCAGCGTGTCGTCGCCGAACGAGCCGCGCGCCTCGCGGCGGGCGGACGCGATGGCCTCCGGCAGGTCCGCCGCGTCCCGGACGAGCCGCATGCCCTTCCCGCCGCCGCCCGCGGACGGCTTGAGCAGCACCGGCAGCCCGACCTCCAGTGCGGCGGCCTTCAGTTCGGCATCCGACAGGCCCGGTTCGTCCCTTCCCGGCACGACGGGGACACCGGCCGCGGCGACGGTCCGCTTGGCGCGGATCTTGTCGCCCATCGCGTCGATCGCCTCGGCCGGCGGGCCGATGAACACCAGCCCCGCCTCGCCGCACGCCCGCGCGAACGCGGTGTTCTCGGCCAGGAAGCCGTATCCGGGGTGGACGGCCGACGCCCCGGCCGTCCGGGCGGCCGCGATGACGGCCTCGATGTCCAGATAGGACGGGATCCGGAGGGCCTCGTCGGCCTCCCGCACATGGCGTGCCCCCGCGTCGGCGTCGGTGTGGACCGCCACCGACCGGATGCCGAGCCGCCGCAGCGTGCGGAAGACACGGACGGCGATCTCCCCGCGGTTGGCGACCAGGACGCTGTCGAACATCAACACCCTCACATCCGGAAGACGCCGTAGCCGACCGGCTCCAGCGGTGCGTTGGCCGCGACCGACAGCCCGAGCCCCAGCACGCGCCGGGTGTCGAGCGGGTCGATCACTCCGTCGTCCCACAGCCGCGCCGTGGAGTAGTACGGGTTGCCCTGCGCCTCGTACTGCTCGCGGATCGGCGCCTTGAACCCTTCCTCGTCCTCCGCGGGCCATTCCTCGCCGCGGGCCTCCAGCTGGTCGCGGCGGACGGTCGCGAGGACGCTCGCCGCCTGCTCCCCGCCCATGACGGAGATGCGGGCGTTCGGCCACATCCACAGGAAGCGCGGCGAGTAGGCCCGGCCGCACATCGCGTAGTTGCCGGCGCCGAACGACCCGCCGATGACGACGGTGAACTTCGGGACGCGGGCGCACGCGACGGCGGTGACCATCTTTGCGCCGTGCTTGGCGATGCCGCCCGCCTCGTACTCGCGTCCGACCATGAACCCGGTGATGTTCTGCAGGAATACCAGCGGGACGCTGCGCCGGTCGCACAGCTCGATGAAATGCGCGCCCTTCTGCGCCGACTCGCCGAACAGGATGCCGTTGTTGGCGACGATCCCGACAGGGTGCCCGTGAATACGGGCGAAGCCGGTGACGAGTGTGGCGCCGTACTCCTTCTTGAACTCCTGGAAACGGCTGCCGTCCACGATCCGGGCGATGACCTCGCGCACGTCGTAGGGGGTGCGCGAGTCCGGCGGGACGATGCCGTACAGCTCGGACGGATCGACCGCCGGCTCCTCGGGGGAGGCGACATCCCACGGCCGTTCCTGACGTGGTCCGAACGTCGAGACGATGTCGCGGACGATCCGGAGCGCGTGCGCGTCGTCCTCGGCGAGATGGTCGGTGACGCCGGACGTGCGGGAGTGCAACTCCCCGCCGCCCAGCTCCTCGGCCGTGACGACCTCGCCGGTGGCGGCCTTCACCAGCGGCGGACCGCCGAGGAAGATCGTGCCCTGGCCCTTGACGATGACGGCCTCGTCGCTCATCGCGGGGACGTACGCGCCGCCCGCCGTGCACGAGCCCATCACCGCCGCGATCTGCGGGATGCCCCGGCCCGACATCGTCGCCTGGTTGTAGAAGATGCGGCCGAAGTGCTCGCGGTCGGGGAACACCTCGTCCTGCCGGGGCAGGAACGCGCCCCCGGAGTCCACCAGGTAGACGCAGGGGAGCCGGTTGTGCAGCGCCACCTCCTGGGCGCGCAGGTGCTTCTTCACCGTGACCGGGTAGTACGTCCCGCCCTTGACGGTGGCGTCGTTGGCGACGACGACGCATTCGCGGCCGGAGACCCGCCCCACGCCGGTGATGATCCCGGCGCCCGGCGCCTCGTCCTCGTACATGCCGTTCGCGGCCAGCGGCGACAGCTCCAGGAAGGGCGAGCCGGGGTCCAGGAGCGTGTCGACCCGGTCGCGGGGGAGCAGCTTGCCGCGTGCGACGTGCCGCTCGCGGGCCCGCTCCGGACCGCCGCGCCCCGCCCGGTCGACGTGGTCGCGCAGTTCCGCCACGAGCGCCTCGTTGTGCGCGGCGCTCGTCTTGAACGCCTCGTCCGCGACGTCGGCGCGGGAGCCGATCTCGGGTCCGCTCATGACCCCCCTTCCCGGTTAACGCTCATTAACAATGCCGATGTTAACGGTCGTTAACAACTCTAGTCTAGACTGGCCGGCATGACCTCCCCACCGGCCGAGGCGCTCGGCGGCCCCGAGCCGCCGGAAGGCCCGCCCAACCCGCGCCGGGCCGAGATCCTCGGCGCCGCCGCCGAGCTCTTCGCGCGCCGCGGCTACCACGGGGCGTCCATCGGCGACCTCGGCCGGGCCGTCGGGCTCACCGGGCCCGCCCTCTACCGGCACTTCAGCGGCAAGGAGGCCGTGCTCGCCGAGATGCTCCTCGATATCAGCGAGCGGCTGCTCGCCGAGGGGGTCCGCCGCGCCGCCGGCCCCGATCCCGGAGGTGCCCTGGACGCGCTGCTGCGCTGGCACATCGCGTTCGCCCTCGACAACCCGGCGCTGATCACCGTGCACGAGCGGGAACTGGACAACGTGCCCGAGCCGCAGCGGCACCGCGTCCGCCGGCTTCAGCGCGCCTACGTCGAGGAGTGGGTCGGCGTCCTGCACCGCCTCAGCCCCGGCCTGCCCGCCGACCGGGCGCGCGCCGCCGTCCACGCCTGCTTCGGCCTGCTCAACTCCACCCCGCGCAGCGCCGCCGGGCTCGACCGCGACGCGATGGGCGACCTGCTGCACGCCATGGCCCGCGCGGCGCTCGCGGGCGCCCGCTAGCAGGACGCCGTACGCCCGTCAAGGGAGCGCTCGACGGCCCTGGCGAACGACGCGGCGTCCGTCCCGGCCCCGTCGAAGATCTTCTGCACGCAGCCGCGGAACGTGCTGGTGAACGTGGTGTAGTGCGGCGTCACCGGACGCGGCTCCGCCCGGCCCAGCGCCGTCAGCACGGCATGACCGAGTTGCGTGAGCTGGGCCTCGTCGGGCACGTCGGTCTCGCCGGGCCCGAGCGGCTGCCCGGTGAGGGACGAGCACGTCCGCACCTTCACTCCGGCGGGGGAGCCGTGTCCGGGGGAGAGGCCGAGAGCCGAGTAGCGCCCGGGCGCGAAACCGCCGCACGCGAACAGGAGGCGCTGGCTGTTCGTCCCGCTGAGGTACGCCACGAGGTCGGCGGCGGCGTCCGGATTGGGGGAGTTCTTCGAGACGGCGAGGTTCTGCCCGCCGAGGACGGTGTGCCCGGGCAGCGCGGTCACGCCGAACCGCAGCCGTGTGCCGTCCCGCATCCGTGGCTCGGACGCGAGCGCGGAGAACGCGTACGGCCAGTTGCGCATGAGCTTCGTCCCCGACGCGAACGCCTCGATGCTCTCCAGCTCTTCGTACTGGCGGGACGCGGCCAGCGACCCGTGCGCACGCGCGGCGAGCCGGGCGAGCGCCGGGTACACCCTGGTGCGCAGATCGTCCTCGCTCGGGCGGTTCTCGCCGGTGAGCCGTCCGGAGCCGCCGTCGTTCCACACGGCCTCCAGCGCGTTCACCGTCAGGCCCTCGTAGTCGGCGAGCTGGGTCGCGACATCCGAGGAGAGCAGCCCAGGCCAGACGGTCGGCGGCGTCACGCCCTCCCGGTAGTAGAGGAGCCCGACGTCCACGTTGAACGGGACGGCGTACAACTCGCCGTCCCGCTTCCCGGTCCGCAGCGCCGCGGGGAAGAAGTCGTCCAGGTTCTCGATGCCGTCGAGCGGACGCAGGTAGCCGCTGTCGGCGAACTGGGCCGTCCACGTGTTGTCCATGATCAGGACGTCGTAGGCGCAGCCGCCCGACTCCTCGACCGCCTTGATCTGGCTGTGCTGCAGGTCGGTGGACTCCGACACCTCCACGAGCGTCGCGTGCGGATGCGGGCGGCCGCCGGGATACCGGCCCTCGTTCCACTGCCGGATCAGGGCGCGGCGCTGGTTCTTCAGGCTGACGTCCGTGCCGCCGGCGACGAACAGCTCCGAGCGGTCGCAACCGGCCTTCATCGCCGGATACGACCCGCCCGGCCACAGCGACACCACCAGGCCCGCGGCCAGTACAAGAGCGGCCCCTGCCGCGGCGCTGACCCACGCCCGCCGCCCGCTCGGCGGAAACCGCGGGCTCATCGCAGCTCCGACAGCAGTTCGGCGGCCTGCTCGACCTCGGGCGCCTCGGTCAGCGGCACGCAACCCCCGCCGTTCCGCGGGCCGAGCGCGTCCACGATCTGCCGGACGGGCGATGACCCGCACGTCGCCGGGCCCGTCAGTACCACCGTCAGCCGCAGTTCCGGATGCCGCTTGCGGAACTCGCCCGACAACCACTCCGCGCGGGAGCCGATCTGCGGGTTGGTCGACGGGACCTGCCCGTCGGTGACGAAGATGAGGTTCTGCTTGCCGGACCCCAGGTCGGCCGCGGCGATCGCGTCACTGAGCGCCTGGTCGGCCCCGCCGGACGCGACGGCCTGCAAGCGGCTCGTGACCGAGGCCTTCTGGTCCGGCGACGCCGCGTCCTGGGGAACGTTCCCGAACGTGTCCGTACCGCTCGGCGACGCCGTCGACGACGTCACCTGCAGACCCACGCGGTCGTTGCTCTGCAACTGCGACACCAGGCTCCGCAGGAACGACGTCCCGCGCACGAGCCGGGAGCCGCCGCGCGCCTGGGCCGCACTGCCCATCGACCCGGAGACGTCCAGCATCATCGACACCGAGATCCTCGGGCGGGCCGCACCGATCCGGTCGAGCGTCTTCTGCACGCCCTCCGGCGGCTTCAACCCGACGGCGCTCGGCATCACGCGGTTGCCGACGACCCCCTGGAGCCGGGACAGGTAGTAGTGGCCGGTGTCGCCCTCGTGCGCGGGCGGGACGACGCCGCGGTCGTCCCGGAAACCCTGCGACGTCAGCGGATTGCGCTGCAGCCAGCGGCGGAACTCGCGGACCGCCGCGTCCCGCTCCCGGGTGTCCTGCCCGCGCCACCGCACCTGGACGAACGGATGGTCGAGCGTCGGCAGGTCGGTCGCGTAGTACGGATGCAGGCGCCACTTCGCGTACGGGGCCGCGTCGGGGTCGACGGCGCCGCAGCGGTCGCCGAGCGGGCGCCCCATGTCGTAGTCGTGCAGCACCTGCTCGGGGACGGCGACGGCGATGTCGTCCGGCGGCTCGGACTCCTGCGCGGCGGCCTGCTGGCGGAACCGGCACAGCAGCGACACCGCGTCCGGCGCCACCAGGTCGGCGGGCTCGGCGAACCGCTCGTCCTTCCGGTCGTCACCCGGCATCGCGTCGTACAGCGCGGGCGTCACCGCCAGCGCCGCCGACGACGTCTCGGGCACCGGACGGGCGACCGCGCGCAGCCGCACCCCCGCGTCCGCGATCCGCTTCAGCAGCGCCGCCGTGTTCGTCGCGATCGGCGCCGCGATCGGGTCGGCGACCGACTCATGGGCCTTCGTGAACAGGGCCAGCACCAGCGGCGACGCCCCGAGCGACCCGCGCGGCCGGAAGACCGGGTCACCCTTGGCCGCCGAGCCGCCCGCACCGGTTCCCGCGGCGTTCACCGTGCCGTCCGCGGGACCGCCTCCCGCGCCCCCTCCGGCTCCGGTCTGGCCGGAGCCCTTCGGGACGAAGTCGTACTCCGCCGTCGACGACGGGATCCAGATGTCGGGCTGCGGGCCGAACAGCTGCTGGTCGTCGGCGTGCCCCGCGTCGGCCGCCTCGCTGCGCCGCCACAGCAGCCGGAAGCCGTCGTACAGCGGGACGGGCCCCGCTTCGGGGACGACGGTCACGGTGTAATTGCGGCAACCGCGGTCCTCGCTGTCGTCGGCGAACACCGCCGCCGCGGCGCGCAGCGGCGTGAGCGTCTCGGGTGCGGCAAGTACGCGCAGGTCGAGCGGCTGCCCGCACCCGCTCGCCTGTTCGCGCAGCCGGTAGACGCCGGCGCCCGCGAGCAGGATCAGCGCCATCACCGCAGCTCCCGCGAACCCCCACGCGAGCGCCGCCCCGCCCCACTTCAGCGTCTTCGAAACGCGCTCAAGGACGGCGTGCCCCGCGTCCGGATAGAACGCGAACAGGCCGGCCGTCACCGCGCCGATGACCAGCAGCGTGACCACCGCGTTCAGCCAGAAGACGCCGTGGATCAACGTCACTCCGATGCTGACGATCACGGTGGAGCACAGATCGAGGAGCATGACCTGGAGCAGCCGGAGGAGCCAGCCCGGTAAGGCGTCCCGGCGTTCCGGAGCCCGTGACCGGTCGCCGTCGCCGTGCGGTCCCGTCATCCACGCCCCATCGCCGCGTAGGTCTCGACTCTGCTCGGCCCCCGGAAGTGAGATCTCATGATACGTAGCGGGCCGGTCGCGGTCAGAGAATTTCTTGACCGGGGCCGGTCGCCCTTCCCGCCCCGCGGGCATCGCGGACCGTTCGCAATCTTGACGGAGACGCCGGCGGATGGGTCAGATGGACGGGGGTCACCCGGCCATCCGACCCGGACAGAGGAGAGCCGCATGGGCGTCGAGGGTGTCGGTTTCTACGAGATCGCACAGAACGACCCGGACCGTCCCGCCGTGCTGGCTCCCGGCGAACCGATGTCCTACGGCGAACTGCACGCCGAGGTGAACCGCCTGTCGAACGCGCTCTCCGGCCTCGGGCTGCGCCCCGGCGACGCACTGGCGACCGTGCTCGGCAACCGGCCCGAGTTCCTCACCGTTCTCCTGGCCGTGGTCCAGTCGGGGCTCTACCTGGTCCCGGTCAGCCGGCACCTCACCGCGCCGGAGATCGGCTACATCCTCGCCGACAGCGGCGCCAAGGCGGTCATCACGGAGAGCGCGTTCGCCGACGTGGTGTCAGGCGCGGCCGACGAGGCGGGCATCCCGGCCGAAGGCCGCGTCAGCGTCGACCCCGCCGAGGGATACAGGTCGATGGCCGCGCTGTGCGCGTCGGGCAGCGCGGATCCGCCCGGCAAGCGGCTGATGGGCTCGATCATGCTCTACACGTCCGGCACGACGGGAAGGCCGAAGGGCGTCCGGCGGCCGCTGATCGACATCACGCCCGAGGTGCTGATCGACGTCATGCGGCAGACGCTGATGCGGTGCCTGGGGCTCGCCCCCGGCGACGAGGTGCACCTCGCCATCGGGCCGCTCTACCACTCCGCGCCCTGCGTCCACGCGATGATGGCGCTGAACCTCGGCCACGCCGTCGTCGTCGCCCCGCATTTCCGGCCGGAGCACACCCTGGAGCTGGTCCAGCGGCACGGCGTGACCAACTCGTTCATGGTCCCTACGATGTTCCACCGGATGCTGGCCCTGCCGGACGACGTCCGCGCCCGGTACGACCTGTCGTCGCTGCGGCAGGTCTACCACAGCGCCGCGCCCATCCCCGTGGAGACGAAACAGCGGATGATGGACTGGTGGGGGCCCGTCCTCTACGAGTACTACGGCTCCACCGAGAGCGGCCCGGTCGTGGTCGCCGCCCCGCACGAGTGGCTCGCCCACCCCGGGACGGTCGGGCGCGCCGTCGACGGAGTCCAGATCAAGATCCTGGACCCGGAGGGCGCCGAGCTGCCGCCCGGGGAGACCGGCCTCATCTATGCGAGCGGGCAGCCCGGATTCGAGTACCACGACGACCCGGAGAAGACCGCCGCCGCCATGCGCGGCGACTTCTACACGCCCGGCGACCTCGGCCACCTCGACGCGGACGGCTGGCTCTACATGAGCGACCGCCGCACCGACCTCATCATCTCCGGCGGCGTGAACATCTACCCCGCCGAGATCGAGTCCGTCCTGCTGCAGCATCCGGCGGTCGGCGACGTCGTCGTCATCGGCGTCCCCGACGAGGACTGGGGCCAGAGCGTCGTCGCGCTCGTCGAACCGGCCGAGGACGCCGAACCGGGCGACGGTCTCGCCGCCGAACTGCTCGCGCACTGCGCGCCGCGGCTGGCGAAGCTGAAGCACCCGCGCCGCCTGGAGTTCCGCGCGTCGCTGCCGCGCACCCCGTCCGGCAAACTCAGCCGCCACCGCGTGCGAGAGACCTACCTGCGGGAACGCGCCGGCTGAGCCCGCTGGGGCGGACGGGTCGCAAGTCGTTGCCGGGAACGTCGAACGCTTCCGGGTGTCCCTGCGTACAACGGCACATGAAAGACCTGAAGGTCGCCCCGATCGACAACGTCGCCCCGACCCCCGCCCCGACGAAGACCGACCTTCCCGTCATCACCGACCCGGCCGCCTACGCCGAGGGGGACCCGGCGCCCCGCGCCGATCACGCGGACGTCTCGCGGGCGTCCGCGGACGCGGCGGCGCTGCTCAAGGCCGCGTCGGACGCCGCCACGTCGGCCGCCGCACCGGCCGGAGAGAAGCCGTCCGGCGGCGCGGGGGACACGCCGGCCGGCGAAGACGACCGCGCCGGGATCGCACGCCTCGGTGACCCGGTCGCGGTCTGGCCGTGCGCCGGCTGCGGACGGCCCGTGCCGCAGCCGGTGCGCGGCGCCCGCACCGTCCGGTACTGCCAGGACGGCGACGGGACGTGCGAGCAGGCCGCGCGCGAGAGCCGGGAGCGGGGCCTCGACTCCCCGGGCCTCACCGGCCAGGTCGCCTGGACGTGGGAGATGGTCGACCGGCTGGAGGGCCTCGCGGACCGGCTCGCCGGGTCGCTGATGTCCGAGCTGAGCGTCGCCGGCGTCGAACGGCGGGTCGCCGACGCCCGGGCCGAGGCCGCCGGGCACATCGCGATCGCGCAGCGGGAACGGGACGCGTCCCAGCGGCAGGCGGAGCTCGCGTGGCGGGAGACGTCCACCGCCCGGGCCCGCGCCGAGGCCGCGGAGCAGGAGGCCGCGTCCGCCCGCGCCGAGGCCAAGCGGCTCGCCGCCGAGCGGGACGCCGCCCGGCAGGAATGCCAGGAGGCCAGGGACAAGGCCGACGGCGACGGCGCCGCCCGCCTCGCCGCCGAACGCGACCGCGACCGCATGGCGACGCGGGAGGGCGAGCTGCTCGCCTCCCTGGAGAGCGCCCGCTCGGAACTGGTCACCCTGCACGGGCGGCTGTCGGAGGCCGAGACCCTCGTCGAGGGGCAGCGCGTCGAGACCGCCGCCGCCACGCGCGCCGCCGACGACCTGCGCTCCGCCGTCCGGGACGCCGAGGCCAAACGGGGGCAGGCCGTCGCCGACCGCGACCAGATCCAGGCGCGCGCCAGGGAGCTCGAACAGCACAACTGGCAGCTGACCCGCACCGCCGAGGAGCTGCGGGCCGCGGTGGGGGCGCTCACCGCCGAGCGGGACGCCGCCCGCGCCGAGGCCGATCGCGCCCGCCGCCGCGTCGACGCGCTCACCTCGCTGGTCGACGGGCGTCCGGATCCCGGTCCGCGCCCGGCCGTCGACCGGGAACCGCCGACCGGGCTGCACTCCCTGCCACCGATGAACGGCTCCCTGCTGGACGGCGGCGACCCGCTCGCCACAGACCCCCTTCGCCGCAACGGACATCGCCTTCCCCACGCCGGCTGACCGTCATGCCGGACGATCGACGCACAGGTAGGAGGTGAGGCGCAACCCCACACTGCACTGGCCCTGAATCCGGCCGCCGTACCGCACCGGGGTGGTACGGCGGCCGGCGCATTCCCGGGGCCTTTCGTCCGGACACCGCGAACCCCGGCCCGCGCCCTGGGGTCGGCAGGGCTCAGCGGAGGCGGGACTTCAGGTGTCCGGCGTAGTCGACGGCGCCGGCGTGGACGGCGGCGTGCACGGCGCGGGCGAGCCTTGAGCCCCAGGTCGAGCGGGGGCCGGCGAAGATCTCCTGTGTCCCGCCGGTGGTGGCCACAACGCAGATCGCGTCGGACGCGGTGCCGGTGCACGGGAATCCGGCTTCGAGCAACGCCTGGGTCTTGGCCTCCGTGGCGGTGACGACCGCGTTCACCAGCGCCGCGTCACTCATCGGCACGGGGACCGCGACCACGATATTGACGGTCCCAGGCGTCCACGCGGCCGGCCCCGTCCCATCGAGGCCGGGCGGGCCCGTTGCGCTGCGGTCGGCCGGGGCCGTCACGTCGAGGTCCAGCGGGACCAGTTCCGGGTCGGGGGTCCCGGCCGGTGAGGCCGCCCAGGTCGGGACGCGCAACCCGACCGTCGCCGACACGGCCACGCCCTCGTCCTCCCGCCGCATCGTGCGGGCCACCGACGCGGCCGTGAGCATCCCGGCGCCCGGGCCGTCCAGCCCGTACGACGCCGCCAGCCCGGCCAGGTGCGCGACCGGATCGGTGCGCGAATACGTGCCGGCGACCTGCGCGTTCAGCACCCACCGGGCCGGGCCGATACCGCCGCCCAGCATCGCCGAGGAGATCATCCGGTGACCGTCGCCGGCCCGCCACACCGTCGAGGCGAGATGCTTCCCGTCCTCCTCACGCCACACCGTCTCCAGGTTCAAGGACGCTCCAGCGACAGGATCGGCCGGCCGCCGGGGCCGGGGGTGATGCGCACGCGCGCGTCGAAATGCTCCTCCACCGTCTCACGGGTGAGGACCCGCTCCGGCGGGCCCGCCGCGGCGACCCGTCCGCCCGAGATGAGGACCAGGCCGTCGGCGTACTGCCCGGCCAGCGTCAGGTCGTGGATGGTGGTCACCACGGTCAGCTCGTCGGACAGCCGCAGCTGGTCGATGAGTTCCAGCACCTGCTGCTGGTGGCCGATGTCCAGCGCGGTCGTCGGCTCGTCCAGCAGGAGCACCGAGGTCTGCTGGGCGAGGGCGCGGGCCAGCACCACCCGCTGCCGCTCGCCACCGGAAAGGTGGTCCAGCGGTCGGGCGGCGAAGGCGGTCAGGTCCAGGCGGTCGAGAACCTCTTCGGTGATGGTCCGGTCGCGTGCGCCCTCGCGGCCCAGATGCGGAATGTAAGGGGAGCGCCCGAGCAGCGTGTAGTCGAACACCGTCATGCCCACCGGAAGGTTCGGGCTCTGCGGGGCGTACGCGACAAGCCGGGCACGCTGTCGCGGTTTGAGCGTCCGCAGGTCCGCGTCCGCGACGGCGATCTCACCGTGGGACGCCACCAGGCCCAGGACCGCGCGCAGCAGCGTCGACTTCCCCGCGCCGTTCGGGCCGATGATCGCCGTCCACGACCCGGCCGGAACGTCCAGCGACACCCCTTTCAGCACCTGCCGCCCGCCCAGTGCGACGTCCAGGCCGCGCACCGCGACCGTCACGCGTCCACCTGCCTGCGGGACGCGCGCAGCACCACGACGAAGAACGGCCCGCCGACGAACGCCGTCACCACCCCGAGCGGAAGCTCCCCGGGCCTGACCACCGTCCGCGCCACGAGGTCCGCGACCTCCAGGAACGCGGCCCCGCCGAGCAGCGAGAGCGGCAGCACGATCCGGTACGAGCCGCCGGCCAGCCGCCGCACGACATGCGGGACGACGATGCCGACGAACGCGATCAGCCCGCTCACCGCGACCGCGGACGCCGTCGCCAGCGAGGCCGCCAGCAGCACCGTCAGCCGCACCCGCGACGCCGACAGGCCGAGGGACGCCGCCTCCTCGTCGCCGACGCTCAGCACGTCCAGCAGCCTTCCGTGCGCGAGCAGCACGATCGTGGAGATGAGCGCGTACGGGGCGACCAGCCCCAGCTGATGCCAGTCGGCCGACCCGACGCCGCCGAGGATCCAGGAGAAGATCCGCTGCAGCTCCTGCGCCTTCATCTGCTGGATGAACGTCTGCACGGCCGCGAGGAACGACGAGACCGCGACTCCCGCCAGCACCAGCGTCGCCGTCCCGTTCGCGCGTCCCGCCGCGACGCTGCCCAGCAGGTAGGCCAGGAACACCCCGCCGATCGCGCCCGCGAACGCGGCGAGCGGGACACTGTACTCGGGGTCGCCCGGCACCAGCACGATCACCAGCGTCGCCCCGACTCCGGCTCCCGCCGCCGCGCCCAGCAGGTACGGATCGGCGAGCGGGTTGCGGAACACCCCCTGATACCCGGCGCCCGCGACGGCGAGCAGCCCGCCGACCAGCGCCGCCATCAGCGCCCTCGGCACCCTGAGCTGGAACAGGACGTTCTCGTCGATCACACCGAAGCCGGAGTCGACATGCACGAACGGGATCCTGTCGGCCAGCGCCTTCAGCACCCCCGCGACGGGCAGCCCGGCCGACCCGACCAGCACACCGGCGAGCAGGGTCACCACCAGCAACCCGGCCGCCACCGTCAGCGGAAGCACCCGCAACCTGGCCTGAGACCGCACACCCACCCGCCGCGACCCCGCACCTCGAGACAACGGCGTGCCGCCCCGGCCCCGCAGAAGACCCCACACGAGCCGCACCCTCGCGACAGGCGGGTCGGTGCGCCCGACCGACGGGACGATGCCTTCAGCCGACGCCGCGGCGCCCTCGGCCGGTGCGGCGCCCTCGGCCGGTGCGGCGCCCTCGGGCGACGGTGCGTTGCCCCCGGCCGGCGGTGCGATGCCCACGGCAGATGGCGCGGCGTCATCGGGTGGTGTGGTGAGCTCGGCTGGTGGTGTTGCGTTCTTGCTGGGTGGTCTTGCGGCCTCAGGCTGAGGCGACTCGGTGCGTTGAGGCGCTGTCGTCCCTTCGGACGATGGCGTCGTGGCTGCGACCTGCGGGGTGGTGGGCCCCGAGTGCGCCGGGAGGACCTCGGGCCGCGGCGGGTCGCCTTCAGGGAGCGGTGAGACGTCCTCCGGAGGGGTGGGGTCGTCCGGAGGCGTCCCGGCCGCGTTGTGCGGTTCGGCCGGGACTTCTCCGGGACGTGGGCGGCGCCTGCTCACGAGCGGGCGTCCTCGGCGGCAGCGGTCATTGAACCTTCTGGACCGCGTTGCCGATCGTCTTGACGAACTCGGGCAGGCGGGGACCCCAGCGGGACGCGATGTCGTCGTCGAGCTCGACCACACCGTTGTGCTTGACCGCCTCCAGGTCGGACCAGCCGGGGCGCTTGGCGAGGGCGGCGGCGTTCTGCCCGCAGCACTTGGTGTCGGCCAGGAAGATGAGGTCGGGGTCCTGCTTGAGGAGGTATTCGCGGGACAGTTGCGGGTACCCGCCGGACGCCTTGTCCGCCTTGTCGGCGATGTTCTGGAGGCCGAACAACCCGTACACCTGGCCCAGGAAGGTCTTGGACGTCACCGAGTGGAGCTGATCGTCGAGCTCGTGGTAGTAGGTGAGGCCCTTGGCCTTGGACGATGCGGCGACCGTCTTCTGGATGGCGGCCTGCATGTCGCCGGTCAGCTTCTTCGCCTCATCGCTGTGGCCGGTCGCCTGCCCGAGGTCGTTGATCTCGTCGTAGGCGTCGTCCAACTTCGCCGCCGCCGGCTCCAGCAGGACGGGCACCTTCACCTTCTCCAGCGCCTTGACGATGCCGTCCATGTCGTCGGACAGGACGACGAGGTCGGGCTTGTAGGCGATGATCGCCTCGGCGTGCGGCTTGAAGCCCGACAGCTTCGTCCGCGGTGCGTTGGACGGCTGGTTGGAGTAGCTGTCCACGGCCACGACCTGGGATCCGGCGCCGATGGCGAACAGCGTCTCGGTGTGGGTGGGGGACAGGGACACGATCCGCTTGGGCTCGGCAGGGACGGTCACCGGGCCATTGGCGGCCTGGACGGTGACCGACTTGCCGCTGGACGTGTCGTTACCGGACTTGCCGTCGTCGCCTCCGCATGCGGCGGCGAACGTCATGACGCCGATCGCCATCACCACGCCGAGGGTGCGTACGGGTCTCACTGGAGCCTCCTGGTTGCAGGGAAGCCGCGGCCCGCTCAGGACGGATCGCCCTTCCACGAGGTCGACGGTCGTCGGCACGCGAGGAGGCGACCTGGCTCGGCCACTTCGAGAGGGACACCACAGTTGCGGGACAGCGCCGGATTCACACCGGACTTCGCTCCTGGCGCGCAGCACCGCAACGGTATCAGCCACCGAATGCGGATCTGTCCCAATGTCGGAGTGAGTTCTCACTCCGACATTGACGGAGTGAGAACTCACTCCGTACTCTGGCGGCATGGAGCCGAAGAAGCGCCGCCGGGCCCCTGGGATGAGCCCGGCGGAGCGCCGCGAGATGATCGTCCGGACCGCTCTGCCGCTGGTCGCCGAGCATGGGACGGCCGTCACCACGGGCCAGATCGCCCGCGCCGCCGGTATCGGTGAGGCGACGATCTTCCGCGTGTTCGCCGACAAGGACGAACTGCTGGACGCGTGCGTCGCCGAGGCGCTGCAGACCGACCACGTCCTGGCGGAGATCGCGGCCGTGCCGCTCGACCAGCCCCTGCCCGACCGGCTCGCGGAGGCCGCCGCCGCGATCGACGCCTACCTCGCCCGGATCGGCATGGTCATCGGCGCGCTCCATGCCACCGGCCGGCGCGGACGCGACCCGCGCGGCGGTGAGGGCGGTGAGCCCGGCCCCGACCGCGAAACCGCGATGGACCGCACCCGTGACGCCCTCGCCGAACTGTTCGAGCCCGAACGGGAGCAACTGCGTCTGCCCGTGAAACAGATCGCGAGCCTGTTCATGGGACTGGTGTTCACCCGCTCCCGTCCCCCCGCGGGGCCCGACTCGCAGATCCCGGCCATGGACGACTACCTGGACGTCTTCCTGCACGGCGCCCTCAAGGAAGGAACCACGGAATGACGATCACCTTGAATCATGCGATCGTGACGGCCGCCGACAACGACGAGGCCGCACGCTTCTTCGCCGGCGTCATGGGCCTGCCGTACACCGGCCCGCACCCGCACGCGCGCCACTTCGTCCCGATTCGTGTGAATCCGGCGCTCACCCTCGACTTCATGACCGTCGCGTATCCGCAGGGCCACCATCTGGCCTTCGACGTGGACGCCATCACCTTCGACGCGATCGTGGACCGCCTCGGCGCCCGCGAGATCCCCTACGGCGATGACCCCGCCCACGCCGACAACGGCCGCGTCGACGAGGATCACCCGCTCGGCGGCCGCGGCATCTACTTCTCCGACCCCAGCGGCAACCTCTACGAGCTCATCTCCCCACACCCAGCCTGACCCCGCGCGGCCGACAGCCTTGTGCCGAAGGTCGTAGGGAGGCTTGTGGTGACGTGGTGGGAGTGGTTGTGCGCTGTGGGGGAGTGTGAGCCGTGGAGCGGGGCCTGTCGCCCGGCGGGCTGGGCTCCGAGAGGGCTGGGCTTTGAATCGGCGTTATGTCGCTCCCTAATTGGGGGTGCTTCCGCGCCGTCCGGTAATGAGGCAGATCACGCTGGGGGGTTGCGGTTTGCGTGGTCAGGTGGGGTCCGGGGCGCCGTCTCGTGGTGCGTACTTCTGTGCCAGGTCCCGGTCGTTCGCTGCCCATCTGCGATGGCGGGCCGCCGACTGCAGGTGCAGCTCCGCTTCTTCGGGATGCGCGGCGGCCATGCCCTCCAGCAGCAACGCGGCGCGGTCATGGGCCTGCGCCGAGGAGACCATCGCCTGACGTGCGTACTCCTCGGCCTCCCGCCTGTGGTCCGCAGCCGTCGTACCGCGCTCGGGCCCGTCGGGCAGGTCGGCGACGCGGCGTTCGGCGGCCTGCCGCGTCCCGCGCGCCTTCATTCGAAGCGTGCGGTTTTCGCTGCCCATACCAGCCAGCCTGACGCCCGAGCCCGCCGATCAACCAGCCCACCAGACACGTCGACTATCTACCCAATGGGCCGTCAGTTCAGCCCCACCCAAGGGGCAAGGAGCTGTTCACGATCGGGTGGGCTGGGCACAGGGAACGGTGTTGGGGGCACCGTGGCGGTCAGAGTTGGCCCAGGTAGAAGCGGCCTCCTTGGTCGTCGGTGCAGTCGGCGGTTAGGCCGTAGGGTCGCTGGGCGGGGTCGCTTGCCGTGCCGCCGGCTTCGCGGACGCGGGTGACGGCGGTTTCGATGTCGTCGACCGAGTACATCGGGACGACGACGGGCCGGTCGGTGCCGCCGTACATGCCGGTCATGGGCCGCACTTCGGTGCCGCCGAGCTTGACACTCCAGCCGCCGGGCGTGCGGCCCGGGATGAACTCCCAGCCGAGCACGGCGCCATAGAAGGCACGGGCGTGGGCGATGTCGGGGACGCCGATGGTGAGGTAGGAGATCTCGCCATGGTGAGTAGTGCGTCCGGCGGCCTCCGCGAGCCTGCTCTCCAGTGGGCTGGTCCCCTCCGGGGGCTGGTAGATCGAGAAGCTCATCCCTTGGTCGTCGGTGCATTCGGCGCTCAGGCCGAACGGTTCCTCGGTCGGTTCCCGGGCCTCACCACCGGAATCGTGAATCCGCCGGATCGTCTCGTGGACGTCCTCGACGGCGAAGGCCAGGAAGGTGGTGCGGTGCTCTTGGCCGCCGAAGATACCGATGTGCTGTTCGGGCAGTCCTTCGACATGGCGGCCGGCCGCAGCGCCTCCGGGAACCGAATGCCAGCCGAGGACGGTGCCGTAGAACGTGGCGGCGCGTTCGACGTCAGGGACCCAGACGGACGCGTATCCGACGTCGCCCTGCCGTAGCGGCGGATGGACGGTCGCGGGGGGGCTTGAGATGATCCAGCGGTGGCCGAACGGGTCGGTGACGACGCCATTGCGGCCGTAGGGCTGGTCGGCCACGGGACGGTCAGGGGCGGCGCCCAGTTCGACGGCGCGGGAGAAGACGATGTCCACGTTGGGGACGCTCAGGTAGAGGGACTGGCTGGGGCCGCCGCGAGCCTTCGGGCCGAGCAGCCCCTCTTCGGGCCACTCGTCGGCGAGCATCAGAACGGAGTCGCCGATGGTCAGCTCCGCGTGGCCGACCCGTCCGTCCTCCATCATGAAGGGCTCGCCGTGGAGTTCGGCACCGAACGCCTCGGCGTACCAGCGCAGGGCATGCTGCCCGTCGTCGACGCAGAGGCGCGGGGTCAGGGTGCGCACCGGGGCCTGCTGCCTGTGGACGGTGGTCGTTGTCATGCGGTCTCCCGTAGGTTGCAGCAGCGCGCGCCGCAGGCGTTCCCGCAGGCGTGCCGCGAAGGCCGGGTCGGGATCGGCGGGGACTGCCGGCATACGGAGAGCCTCCAGCGGATCAGTCATCGTGGCCCTCCTTCCTGTCACGGTGTCCGGGGATCCGTTTCCCTGGTGAGCAGTGGTCTGTGTAGGCGTTCCGGAAGGCCGCCCTGGCCCGTGTCAGCAGTGCCTCGGTGGCCTGGAGCGTGCGGCCGAGGTGCTCGGCCACCTGGAGGACCGGGAGCCCGTCGAGGTAGCGGAGCGTCAGGGCGGCCCGATGGTGGGGCCCCAGCATGCCGAGGACCTCCCGGGCCAGGAGTGCGTCCAGGCGTTCGTCCCATGGATCTTCGGCGGTCTCCAGGACGCCCCCGTCCAGGGCCTGGAGCCCGCGTTGCTCCCGCGCCACCCGCCGCCAGTGGTCGGCCAGCTTGTGTCTGGCTACTCCGACCAGCCATGCGACGGACAGTGCCGGGGGCGGCTCCTTGCGCACCGCCTCCACCGCGGCCAGGAACGTCTCTGCCGTGAGGTCCTCGGCCAGCGCGCGCCGGCCGCACCGGGGCAGCAGGTAGCCATAGACCTCGGGCAGGGCCGTGTCGTAGAGATCGAGCAGGGCCGGCCCCGGGTCGGGCTGGAGTTGTCCCGGGTGGTTCATACCCCTCCATCGCTCGGCGGGCCGCTTCTCCGACGGGCGGAGGGCAAGAAATTTCGGCGAGTCGGCCGAGGCCGATGCACGATCATGGAGGACGTGGTGATGCCCGAACCTCTGACGCTCTACACCGGCGACGGCGTGCGAATCGACGCAGGTCACCTGCCGGGCGATGGCGACATGTGCTTCATCCTGGCGCATGGGTTCACGTGCTCGTGGCGCCAGCCCGTGCTTCGCCGGATCGCGCGCGGCCTCAATCGGCATGGCGGTGTGATCGGGATCGACTTTCGCGGTCACGGGAGGTCCGGCGGGCATTCCACGGTAGGTGACCGGGAGGTGGCCGACGTCGATGCCGCGGTCGCGGCGGCTCGGCGAAGAGGATATTCACGGATCGTTTTGACGGGGTTCTCGATGGGCGGGGCCATCGTCGTCCGACACGCGGCGTTGCAGGGCGGGGTCGACGCAGTGGTCTCGGTGAGCGCGCCTGCCCGCTGGTACTACCGCGGGACGGTGCCGATGCGGCGCGTGCACTGGGTGATCGAACGGCGTTTAGGCCGGATGGTGGTCCGGCTGGCACGCGGAACCCGAATCGCGTCCAAGGGATGGGATCCGGTGCCCGAGGCTCCTTACGAGGTGGTGGGACGGATCGCGCCGGTACCGCTGCTGGTGGTCCACGGAGATGCGGACCCGTTCTTTCCTCTGGAGCACGGCCACCAGCTCTATGAGGCGGCGTCACATCCGAAGGAGTTGTGGGTGGAACCGGCGTTCGGTCACGCGGAAGTGGCCGCAACACCGGACTTGGTCAAGCGTATCGGCGCCTGGGCGATGAGCGCGGTTTCCGCGACGTCCGACCCGGTGACGCCTCGGGACTGAGCGCCCGGTCAGACGGCCCGCCCTATCTAACGGCGCGGGCTCTGACCTCGGGATATTCGAAGTTATCCACATTTTCGCTGCCTTCCCCGCGTGGCGTGCGGGCCGGGCATCATCGGTTCACATGGACGGATTCAGCCTCACCTGGAAGCGAACGGCCGCCGACTCGATCGTCCCGGTCGGGCCCGGCGCCTACTTCGTCCCCGTCAAGGGCGCCTCGCTCACGGCACGCGCCGCCGCGCTGAGCAGCCTCCTCCCAGAGGAAGTCGTCATCGCACGCCGTACAGCCGCATGGATATGGGGCTTGGATGTATTACCTCCGGGAGTGAACGAAGTCGACTGGGACGTCGAACTCATCACTCCCCAAAAGTCCGATCCCTCTGCCGGTCCATCTCCGGTCACCGCGGACAGCGTGGAACTGCCCGCCGACCACGTCGTGGAGGAAACCGATGTACGTGTCACGTCCCTGGCTCGCACCGCACTGGACTGCGCCCGCTGGACTCCTCGCTATGAGGCGGTCGCCGCTCTGGACCAATTCCTCCGGCGGGGAGTCGGCATCGACGAACTCACCACGATGGCCCGGACGCTACCGGGATACCGGGGCAACAAACGGCTGCGTCAGGTCGTCCGCCTCGCCGATCGCGGCGCGGCCTCCCCCGGCGAAAGCTGGACTCGCGTCGCCCTCGTGGATGCCGGTTTCCCGCGCCCCGAGACTCAGGTGCCCGTCATGGGGCCGCGAGGTCAATGGCTGTATGTCGACCTCGGCTACCGGGAATTCCGTGTCGGCCTCGAATACGACGGAGAACGCCACCACACCGGCCCCGAGGCCCAAACGCATGACGCACGCCGCCGGCACTGGCTCACCAAGGAAATGGGGTGGGAGGTCATCCCTGTGACCAAGAACTTCTTATCCCGTCCTGCGCCTTACCTGGAAGCCCTCCTGACAGCGCTGCTTCAACGCGGCTGGAATCCTGAAGACGCAACCATGGAGTACATCGCAGCCCGCCTGGCGCGGCTTCGACGCCGGCCTGGCTGAAAGCCGTCGGCGCCAGCGCCGCGGGGAAGGCTACTCACTGTCGAGGAGGTTCACCAAGCGTTTCGGTGCGATGAGACGGTAACTGTCCTCGATGAGTTCTGCCATCTCCTCCCAATCCTGATCTACGTCGAGCCGTGCGCCGACCCAACCCTTGACGCCAACGTACTTCGGCACGAAGAAGCGGTCCGGGGCCTCGGCCACAAGGGCGTCCTGGACGCCGGGCCCGGCCTTGAAAGTCAGGGAGAGTCCGTCTTCGGAGGTCATTACGAACAGCTTGTCTCGAACCCGAAAAGAAGGGGCCGTGTGCCCGCCGAACGGTTTCTCCGTCGCCTCGGGCAACGACAGACAGATCTCCCGTACCCGTGCTGCTACGTCAAGGTCGCTCACTTCGATGTCCTTCCCTGTAACTGGCTCGCCGCCACCTGTGATCGCCCCGGCGGGATCTCTGGTCGCTCTGGGTGCGGTCGGTCTGATGGTGAGGTCAGCTTGGGGGTGCGGTCAGTTTGGGGGCGCAGCGGTCTGTCTGAGGCCTGTGGTCGATTGGCGGACAACTCCGTTTGGCGGCTAACGATAGTGCCGCATCTGCAACGTTTACCCTGTTTTGAGTGAGGCGGTCATGTGGTTTGCGGTGTCGATGTGAGCTGATGGGCTGCAAAGTGTCGTAGCTGCGTGGTGTAGTCGCCTGGTGCCTCGCTGTCACGATCGAGACGCTCCGTGGGTGGTCCACCGGACTGCTCGCATCGGGCTGCGCACCACGCCGGGACAGCGGCGCCGCTGCTTCGGTTTGCTGGCGTCGGCGGGGGATGTGTGGGCGTGCGTGCTGGACCTGGCGCGGTGGCGGTGCCAGGACGGCCTGCCCCCGCTGGCCGGCTACCAGGAGCTGTGCCGGGAGCTGGCCAAGGCGGGGCCGGGTACGTTTGGGGAGTTGGACACTGCCGGGGCGCGGTCGGTGCTGCGCCGCTATTTCGATGCCTGGTTGGCTACCGCCCGGCGCCGCCGCGGCGGTGACGCTTCGGCCCGCTACCCGCGCCACAAGCGGCGGCTGATGCCGGTGCGGTACTACTACGGCACCTTCACGCTGGACGGGCGGCGGCTGCGGCTGCCGGTCGCGCGCGGGTGCCCGCCGCTGTGGGTGCGGCTGGACCGCGACCCGCCCTACCCGGGCGAGCAGATCCGCTCGGTCACGCTGCTGAATGAGGGCGGCAGGCTGCTGGTGGAGGTGACCGCCGAGGTCACCGTTGCGACCCACCCCGATGGGCGGGGGCCCGATCCGGGACGGGTGGCCGGGGTCGATCCCGGCATCATCCACCCCTACGCGGTGGCCGGGCCTGAGGGTCGGGGGCTGCTGGTGTCGGGGCGGGCGATCCGCGCCGAGACCCACTTGCACCTGCGCGACACCCAACACGGCCGGCGCAAGGCGGCGCGGCAGGCGCCGAAACCCGGGCAAGTGGGGTCGCGGCGGTGGAAGCAGCACCGGCGGCGGCAGCGCGAGGCCGAGGGCAGGCACAAGCGGCGGGTGAAACAGGCCCAGCATGAGGCCGCCGGCATGGTCGTCGACTGGTGCCTGCGGCATCGGGTCGGCACGGTCAAGATCGGCGACCCGCGCGGTGTCCTGGCCTTGAAGGCTGGGCGCAGGCACAACCGGCGGGTCCGGGCCTGGCGGATCGGGCACCTGATCCGCTGCCTGCAGGACAAGGCCGAACAGGCGGGGATCACCACGGTACTGGTGGACGAGCGGGGCTCGTCCTCCACCTGCCCCGCCTGCCGTCGGCGCGTCCCCAAACCGCGGGGGCGCGGGTTCTGTTGCCCGCATTGCGGGTTCGCTGGGCATCGTGACCTGGTCGGCGGTGCCAACATCGCCCTCAGAACGGCTGAGGGCGGACCCATCCCGGCCGGCGAACGTGCCTCGTTTCCGGTCGAGATCACGCACCGTCGCGCCGGCGCCCATCTCCCAGGGGTGTCCTCGGCGCGGCGTGACCCCAGACGCCGCCCCCATCACGGCGACGCACAAGGGTCACCCGGCCGGCCGCGGCCCGCCCCGCCGGAAGCGGGAACGTCGCTCGCCCCCCACCAAGGCGAGGATCAGCCAACTCCACCCCCACGCAACGGGGCAAACCTTGACTGACACGGCACTAGCCGGTCTGTACGACAATGGCGACGGCTACTCGACGAGGGAGGAGTAAGGGACGCAGAACTCGTTGCTTTCCGGGTCGGCGAGAACGTCTCACGGAACGTCGGCTGCCTGGCCGATATCGACTCGACGATCGCCTAGGCCGATGGTGCGCTGGACTTCGGCGTCTTGGTCATCCGGGCAAGGTCGATGTGCAGGCGGTTCTTTGCTGTCTTCGCGCCCTCGTCACGAACGAAGCACAAGGCGGGGTAGGCGTGCGGGGCAGCGCCGACGATGGCCTCGTCGTCGACGCGATAAAGGGGAACAGGGGCCGTCGTAGGAAGGCCGCGCCTCGTGTCGGCTGCCGGCGACGAACCTCTGTCATCGCTGGCGGCTTCATCGTCGCCGGCTCGATCGCGGTGCTGTACCGCAGGTCCCGGAGGCAAGCGTCCCATGGGTGAGCGATGCGAGACGGGAGTGTGGGGGCCGTCCCTCAGAGGGGGCACGAGTGCGCTGGTGTTGGACAACGTGCCCCGCTGGTGCGGGAACGTCGTGGTCAAACGGCCTGTCGATGAAGATCGGCGGGGCTTCACAGGGCTTCGTCGCGGGTTATTTGTTCTCAGGCGCTAACGAGCATCTCGGATTCTCGGGGAGAGCGGACAGGCGTGAGATGTCGGTTCTTCCGTTGTGTGGAAGCCGTGCTGACGAGCGCCCCGGCTGCAGACGATCGTCGTGACAAGGCCACTGAACGTCCTGGTCAACCTCGGCGCGGTCCACGGTCGCGGTCCACGGGTCCGAGGCCCGAGTCCGGGTGCGAGTCCCAGTCTGAAGTGCGAGGTCCGAGGTCCGAGGTCCGAGGGGCGGGGTCCGAGGTCTGTGTCCGAGGTGAGATTTGAGGTGCGAGGTCTTGGTTCTTGGTCACGTTGTTCAAGGCGTCGCGGAGTAGTGAAGCGGTGGGCCGGCGGGGGTTCGGGGGTGTTGGTGGGGTCTTCGGTCTTGGAGGAAATGGGAGCGGAGGAGTTCGTTGACCCCCTGCTGCTGCGGCTGGTTGGTGTGCAGTCGGCCGAGTTCTGAACGCCTCTTTTTGATGGTTTGGAATTTACGGAGATTAGTTTGCGGGTTATGAAGTCGTGATGCTGGTCTTTTCGTTACGAATGGGAGTGTTCGTGGACGAGACTCAGGTTGTAGTTGAGGCTAAAGAAGATCTCGCTGATGGCGTTGTGGGGTTGACTTTGTGTGCTCTGGGGGGCGGTGGATTGCCGTCCTGGGAGCCGGGAGCCCATATTGACGTGGTGCTCGGAGACGAGCTCGTCCGGCAGTATTCGCTGTGCGGGGATCCGGGTGATTCGAGAGCGTGGCGGATCGGTGTGCTGAAGGAGGGGCCCGGGTCGACATTCGTCCATGAGCGGGTTGCGGTGGGGGATCGGCTTGTCACGCGCGGGCCGCGGAACCATTTCACGTTGGAGGATGCACCCCGTTACCTGTTCCTCGCCGGCGGCATCGGCATCACGCCGATCCTCCCGATGGTGGCCGCTGCGGATGCCGCCGGAGCGGACTGGCGGCTTTTGTACGGTGGTCGGAGGCGCTCCGCCATGGCCTTTGTGGATGAGTTGGCGGTGTACGGCGACCGGGCCCAGATCCGGCCTCAGGACGAGTCCGGTTTGCTCGACATCGAAAGCGCCCTTAGCGACACTTCGCCGGGCACACTCGTGTACTGCTGCGGTCCGGAACCGATGCTGGCGGCTGTCGAGGAACGCTGCGCCGCACTCGCACCAGGTTCACTGCGTACAGAGCGGTTCTCTCCGAAACCCGTCACGGGCACGGACGAGGCGTTCGAAGTGGAACTCACCCTGAGCGGCCGTACCCTCCGGATCGAGCCTGGGAACTCGATCCTGGAAACGGTCGAAAAGGAGGGCGTCAACGTCCTGTCGTCCTGCCGCGAGGGGACGTGCGGGACATGCGAGACGCCCGTGTTGGAGGGCGAGCCGGATCATCGGGACTCCGTCCTGACCGAGGTGGAACGCGCGGACGGCGGCTTCATGATGATCTGCGTGTCACGTGCCCGCGGCTCCCGTCTCGTCCTGGAGCTCTAGCCGCCGGGATGCAGGGCGAGTCGGAGGGCGTTCAGACGGTCGGCGCTCATGCGTTTGGACACCCCCGCGTCCCTGATCATGGTCGAGCCGTGGAAGGTGCCGGGGTAATGGTGCACCTCGGTCGGGACGCCCGCCTGGATCAGTCGCTGCGCGTAGTTCAGGCCCTCGTCGCGCAGCGGGTCGAACTCGCAGGCCGTGACGTAGGCGGGCGGCAGCCCGGACAGGTCCTCGGCGCGTGCGGGCGCCGCGTAAGGGGAGACGCCATCGGCGCCACGGACGCCCTTGCCGAGGTAGTAGTCCCAGCTCAGTTCAGCGTTGGGCCGATGCCAGATCGGTGTGTCGGTGAAGGTGCGCATGGAAGGCGTGTCGAGCCGGTCGTCCAGTTCCGGGACGCCGAGGAGCTGGAAGCACAGCGCGGGCCCGCCGCGGTCCCGGGCGAGCAGCGCGACGGCCGCTGACAGTCCACCGCCCGCGCTCTCGCCGCCCACCGCGAGCCGCTCCGGAACGATCCCGAGGTCGGCGGCGTTCGCGGCCGTCCAGGTCAGCGCGGCATAGCAGTCCTCCAGTCCGGCCGGGAACGGATGTTCGGGGGCGAGCCGGTACTCGACGGACACGACCACCGCAGGGACCTCGGCGGCGATGGCGGTCGCGTCGTCCTCGAACATGTCGATGCTGCCGATGGTGAACCCGCCGCCGTGGATGTAGAGAAGTCCCGGCAGGCCACCGTCCCGCTCAGCCGGGGCGAAGATGCGGACCGGGACATCGGGCGCGCCCTGCGGTCCCGGCACGGTCGTGTCGCGGGACTCGACCGGCACCAGAGGCTGATATCTCGGCATCTCCGCGAACATCGCCGCCTCGTCCCGGCGCACCTGCTCGACGTCGACGATAGAGAGATGCGGGATCATCGCGATCCACGGGACAAGTTCCGGATCGTAGGCGTACGACAACTCGGTACTCCTCTCTGCGGCGGGCGTCACCAGTGTGGACCGCGCTCTGCGCCATGCCCACCCGACACATGTAGGAAAACCGGAACGAGTTCCGCCGGATGTCGGTAGGCGTGCCATTCCGGCACGAAAGACTCCTCTCTGTTGTCGTGCCCGCTGGGCGTCGACGTGGAGAACGCCCTACGGCTGATCAGTTTCTTGGACGGCCTGATCAGCGGCAAAGGCGAACTTTTACACCTTTGCCGCTGCCCGGGAGACCCCGAGGCTCGCCGAAACCGCGCCGGCCCCGTCGACCGGTGTCCGGTCTCTCCCTCCGCGCCTGTCTCGCGGCAACAGACCTGTATCGCGTTGCGGCTCACGGACGCGGGCCCAACGTCATCCATCACAATCAGATTGGCGCGCCAGCCGCCGTCGCCGGCCTGCGGGACGACGACATCGCCCAGGCCGCGGACGTGACCGCGCCCGGTCGACTCGTCAGCGACCCCGGCGCCCTCGATGTCTCACCGCGTACTGCACGTCCGCCTCCTTGTGTCCGACTCCGTGCGTCATCCTCTGCGTGTCCGCCTCTGCACGTCCGACTCCGTGGGGCCTTTCTGTGCGTCCGCCTTCGTGCGTCCGCCTTCGTGCGTCCGCCTTCGTGCGTCCGCCTTCGTGCGTCCGCCTTCGTGCGTCCGCCTCCGGGGGGCCGCTTCTGCGCGTTCGCCTCTGCGTGTTCGCTTCTGTGCGTCGGCCGTCGCCCGGGGCACTGGGACCACAGCATGGTTGCGGCTCGGCCCGCGCGTGCCGAGGCCCGGCTCGGGTTCTCGTTCTCCGTCACAGGCGGACGGCCCCGGCTCGACCTCGGCGCTGCCGCGGCTCCGCGGGAGTCCGGACGATTGACCGATCTGTGCCCCGGACCGTTATTGCCATATTGATCATCCGTAGGCAGCCTCTGGTGGTATGGGAGATGCGAGCCGCACCGTCCGGGCTCCCGCCGCCGGGAGGCGGCGATGAGCTTCTCCGAGTACCTTTCCGAACGCTGGCCCACGATCGCCCGGATGATGGGCGAGCACGCCGAGGTCGTCTTGATCGCCGTCGCCATCGCGGCCGTGGCCGGGGTCGGTCTAGGGATCGCTGTCGAGGGACGCCCGAGGGCGAGAGGGCTCGCCCTAGGTGTCACGGGCACCATGCTCACCGTCCCGTCGCTCGCGCTGTTCGGCCTGCTCATCCCCTTGTTCGGGCTGGGGCTGGCCCCAACCATCGCCGCACTGGCGCTGTACGCGGTGTTCCCGATCCTGCGCAACACCATCACCGGCCTTGAGGGCGTGCCGAGCGCGGTCGAGGAGGCGGCCCGGGGCATGGGGATGAGCGGGCTGAGCCGGATGGTAAGGATCAGGTTGCCGCTGGCCTGGCCCGTCGTGCTCACCGGCGTCCGGGTGGCCACGATCATGACGGTCGCCATCGCGGCGATCGCGGCCGCCGTCGCGGGCCCCGGGCTGGGGGAGCTGATCTTCGGCGGGCTCGCCCGGATCGGCGGCGCCAACGCGCTGAACGACACCCTCGCCGGCACGCTCGGCGTGGCCGTCCTGGCACTCGCCCTGGACGCCCTGTTCGTCGTACTGTCCCGGCTCACCACCTCCAGGGGGCTGCGATGACCGAGCCCGCCGCGCCGGAATCGGAGGCGGTCCCTGTGACAGGCCGGGAGATGATCCGGCTCGAAGGCGTCGGCAAGCGGTACCCGGGGCAGGACGTCCCGGCCGTGGACGACCTCACGCTCAGCGTCCGTGACGGTGAGATCGTCGTGCTGCTCGGCCCGTCCGGCTGCGGCAAGACGACCACGCTGCGCCTGATCAACCGGCTGATCGAGCCGACCGCGGGCCGGATCCTCCTCGGCGGGGAGGACGTCACCCGGGTCGATCCGGACGAGCTGCGCCGCCGCATCGGCTACGTCATCCAGCAGGTCGGGCTGTTCCCGCACATGACGATCGCCGCGAACATCGGGCTGATCCCGCGGACGCTCGGCTGGGACAAGAAGCGGGTGCGCGCCCGCGTCGACGAGCTGCTCGACATGGTCGGCCTGGACCCCGGCACGTACCGCGGCCGCTATCCGAAGGAGCTGTCCGGCGGGCAGCAGCAGCGCGTCGGGGTCGCCCGCGCACTCGCCGCGGACCCGCCCGCGATGCTGATGGACGAGCCGTTCGGCGCGATCGACCCGATCACGCGGGAACGCCTGCAGGACGCGTTCCTCGAACTGCAGGCCCGGATCGGCAAGACGATCGTCCTCGTGACCCACGATCTCACCGAGGCGCTCAAGCTCGGCGACCGCATCGCGATGCTCGGGCAGCGGGCGAAGCTCGTCCAGTACGACACGCCCGCGGCGATCCTCGCCGAGCCGGCCGACGAGTTCGTCGCGGAGTTCGTGGGGGCGGGCGCCGCGATGCGGCGGCTGCGGCTCGTCGAGGTCGGCTCGATCGAACTGCGGCCCGCAGGCCCCGGAGAGGCGGGTACGGCCACCGTCAGGGCGGACCAGTCCCTGTACGAAGCGCTCGACGCGATGCTGCGGGCGGGCGCGGAGACCGCCACCGTCCTGGACGAGGACGGACGTCCCGCCGGCACGGTCTCGTGGTCGGCGATCGTCCAGCAAACCCCTGAGGGGCGGCGATGACGGTCACCGCGGTACCGGAGCGGACGAGGGCCGAGGGGAGCGACGGACGTTCGCTCACCGGCCTCCTTGTCACGCCCGTCTTCCTCATCGTCGTTTCTGCGGCGCTGTACCTCTATGTCGGCGGGCTGGACCTCGACGCGATCGAACGCCGGTCCATCAACCGGTCCGAGATCGCCGGCCAGTTCGTCCAGCACATCAAGCTGGTCGCGGTGTCCACGGCGCTCGTCCTCGCGATCGCGATACCGCTCGGTGTGCTGCTGACCCGGCCGCGGCTGCGCCGGCTCTCGGCGCCGTTCCTCGCGCTCGCCAACGTGGGGCAGGCCGTCCCGTCCATCGGGGTCCTCGTCCTGCTCGCCGTCACGGTCGGCATCGGATTCCAGAAGGCGGTGATCGCGCTGATCCTCGTGTCCGCCCTGCCGGTGCTGCGCAACACGATGGTCGGGCTGCAGGGCGTCGACCGGTCGCTCATCGAAGCGGGCCGCGGCATCGGCCTGTCCCGGACGGCGGTGCTGTTCCGCGTCGAGCTGCCGCTCGCCGTCCCCGTGATCCTGGCCAGCGTCCGCGTCGCGGTGATCCTCAACGTGGGCAGCGCGACGCTGGCCGCGTTCACCAACGCGGGCGGGCTCGGCGAGCTCATCAACACGGGGATCTCCCTCAACCGGACCCCGATCCTGCTCACCGGAAGCGTCCTGACCGCCGTCCTCGCGATGGCCGCCGACTGGCTCATCGGCATCGTCGAGTACGTCCTGCGTCCCCGTGGCCTCTGAACCCCTCTTGAGGAGGAGTCACCATGCGCATGCTCCCCGTCGCCGCATCCCTCGCCACCGTCACCCTGACCGCCGGATGCTTCAGCTCCAGCGGCACCGACGCCAAGGCCGGGAGCCTGGCCAAGGGCAACTCGCTGGAGGGCGTCACCCTCACCGTCGGGTCCAAGGAGTTCACCGAGCAGCTCGTCCTCTGCCAGGTCACCGCGCTCGCGCTGCGCTCGGCGGGCGCGACGGTCAACGAGAAGTGCGGGCTCCAGGGCAGCAACACCACGCGCGCCGCGCTGACGTCCGGCAGCATCGACATGTACTGGGAGTACACCGGGACCGCCTGGATCAACTACCTCAAGCAGACCGAGCCGATCGGCGACCCGGCCGGGCAGTACAAGGCCGTCGCCGAGCAGGACCTGGCCAAGAACAAGGTCAGATGGCTCGCCGCCGCGCCCGCGAACAACACCTACGCCATCGCGGTGAAGACGACGACCATGCAGCGGCTCGGGATCACGAACCTGTCCGGCTACGCGAAGCTGGCGAAGGACGACCCGTCCAAGGCGTCCACCTGCGTGGCGAGCGAGTTCGCCGGACGCAGTGACGGATGGCCCGGTCTGCAGAAGGCCTACGGCTTCACCCTGCCGAAGTCGGCCGTCGCGACCTTGGCCGAAGGCGCCATCTACGACGCCGTCGGGAAGGGCAAGCCGTGCGGCTTCGGCGAGGTCGCCACGACCGACGGACGCATCAAGGCGCTCGGTCTGACGCCCGTCCCGGACGACAAGAGGTTCTTCCCCGTCTACAACCCCGCCCTCACCGTCCGTGAGCAGGTCTATAAGGACGATCCCGCCATCGAGAAGATCGCGAACCCGATCGCCGCGGCGCTCACGGATTCCGTCCTGCAGGAGCTCAACGGCGAGGTCGACATCGAGGGCAAGCAGCCCGCGGAGGTGGCGGAGACCTGGCTGAAGTCCAGGGGTTTCATCGGCGAGTAGCCGCCTGAACAGCACGATCGTTGACTACCCTGGCCATACATATCGCCACAGTGAAGGGCATGGCGCATGAACCGCAGTGAACTGGTCAGGGCCGTGGCGGAACGCGTGGGAAGCGACGAAGCCGCGGCGCGCCGGCACGTGGACGCCGTGTTCGACGCCGTGATGGAGCGCGTGTCCGCCGGAGAACGCGTCATCGTGACCGGATTCGGGACGTTCGACCGGCTGTCCCGTCCCGCCCGCAGCGCCCGCAACCCGCGCACCGGCCTGCCGGTCGAGGTGCCCGCCGCGCAGGTGCCGCGGTTCCGGTCCGGGCAGACGTTCCGGACCCGCGTCGCGGCGAGCGGCCCCGGGGACCTCGCCGTGGCGGCCGCCGCCGAACCGGAGCCGGTGGTGACGGTCGCGGTCGAGCCGTCCCGCCCGAAGAAGCCGAAGAACAACGCCAAGGGCAGCGGCAAGCCCAACGCCAAGACCATCGCCAAGACCGAGGGCAAGCCCAACAGCAAGAGCGATGGCAAGCTCAACAGCAAGAGCGGCGCCAAGAGCGATGGCAAGGACGCCGGCTTGGGGGCCGGTAAGAAGAGCAAGAAGGGGGCGGACGCGAAGAAGGCGAAGCGCGGCAAGGCCGCAGCCCCCGCCGCGAAGAAGAAGGGCGGCAAGGCCAAGGCGCGCGCCAAGGCGGGCAAGTAGCGCCGCTGGGGGCGCCGGTGCGGCGCCCCCAGCGCGACGTCAAACCATGTACTGGTCGTGGCGGCGGTACAGGTCGGTCCATTCTTCGTCGCTGAGGCGGCGCCCCGTCGCGGCGATCTCGGCGAGTTCCTCGAAGTACGCCTCGCGGGGCGCGCCCGGCGTGAAGAGCAGGAGCATCGACGCTGGCTCGCCCGACTCGTTGCGGAACCCGTGCACGCCGCCCTCGGGGACGAACAGGAAGTCGCCCGCCGAAGTGTCCCTCCAGCCGGTCCCGTCGTGCAGGAGGACCGTCCCGGACAGGATGTAGAACGACTCGGTGATCGTCCGGTGGAAGTGCGGCATCGGGCCGGACGGCCTCGGCCCCATCTCCCATCGGTAGAGCCCGAACGCACCGTTGGTGGAACCGCCGGTCCCCAGGTAGTGGACCCGGGTCCCGCTGTGGACGCGGTCGCCGCCGGCCGCGCCGATGAGCAGGTCGGGCGGCGCGTCGGCGGGGCGGAGCGTTCCGCTGCTCTCGCCGCCCTCGCCGAAGTAACGGGCATCGGGATAGGTCATCGGGCTACACCACCAGGTTCAGCAGGAGGACGAACACCAGGCCGCAGACCGAGATCACGGTCTCCATCAGCGACCACGTCTTGATGTTCTGCCCGACACTGAGGCCGAAGTACTCCTTCACCAGCCAGAAGCCCGCGTCGTTGACGTGGGAGAAGAACAGCGAACCGGACCCGATCGCGAGGACGAGCAGCGACGTCTCACCGCTGTCGAGACTGGTGACCAGCGGCGCGAGGATGCCGGCCGCGGTCACCGTGGCGACGGTCGCCGATCCGGTGGCGAGCCGGATGAGGACGGCGACCAGCCATGCCAGGAAGAGCACGGAGAACCCGCTGTCCTTGACCCAGCCGGCGACCAGTTCCCCGATGCCGGTGCTGACGAGCGTCTGCTTGAAGCCGCCGCCGGCCGCCACGATCAGCAGGGGACCGGCGATGGGCGGCAGCGACTCGGCCAGCGACCTGGAGATCGCCTCCCGGTCCATGCCCGCGCCGAGGCCGAGGGTGAACATCGCGACGACGACCGCGATGAGCAGCGCCACCAGCGGGGTGCCGAGGTTGTCCAGGACGGTGCGGACCTGGCCGCCCTCGTCCAGGGTGATGTCGGCGATGGCCTTGCCCAGCATCAGCACGACCGGGAGCAGAACGGTGACGAGCGTGACCGGGAAGGACGGCCGGCGCCGCGGCTCGCCCTCGTCCCGCGTGTCCTTTCCGTCGTCCGCGTCTGTGACGTAGAGCTGCGGCGTCGCCACGTTCACCCAGCGGGAGGCGTAACGGGCGAACACCGGACCCGAAAGCGCGATGGTCGGGAGCGCGACGAGGATGCCGAGGCCGAGCGTGAGGCCGAGGTCGGCCTTGAGGGCGTCGATCGCGACGAGGGGACCGGGGTGCGGCGGGACGAGCCCGTGCATGGCGGACAGACCGGCCAGCGCGGGGATGCCGACCGTGATGATCGACAGCTGCGAGCGGCGCGCCACCAGCAGGATGACCGGCACCAGCAGGACGAGCCCGATCTCGAAGAACATCGGCAGGCCGATCAGCGCGCCGACCAGGGCCATCGCCCAGGGCAGGAACCGGCGCCCGGTGCGCCCGATGATCGTGTCGACGATCTTGTCGGCGCCGCCGGAGTCCGCCAGCAGCTTGCCGAACATCGCGCCGAACGCGATCAGCGCGCCGACGCCGGCCGCGGTGTCGCCGAACCCCTTGACGAACGCGTCGACGGCGTCGGCCATCGGCAGCCCCGCGACGGCGCCGACCAGCAGCGAGCCGAGCGCCAGGCTCAGGAACGGGTGCACCTTGAAGTAGGTGATCAGTACGACGATCAGCGCGATGCCGGCGAGCGCGGCCGGCACCAGCCGCCCGCTCGACGCCACCGGCGCCGCGGCCAGCACGATCGGGTGCATTCGTCATCCTCCTGGGGAGCAGTGCGAAAGATGAAGGTTGCCCGAGTGTGGCCGTTATGACCTGTTGTTATCAAGGGATAGAACCAAAAAATCATATCTTTACGGCTGTGCGTCTCGGCTCATGTGATGATTAAGGCATGGTGGACAACCCCCAAGCCGGGCTGCACGGCAGCGTTCTCGACCGGCTCGGCACGATGATCACGTCCGGGACGCTGCCCGCGGGCGAGGTGCTGCGGATCGAGCAGCTGGAGTCCCGGTTCGGGGTGTCCCGGTCGGTCGTCCGGGAGGCGATCCGCGTCCTGGAGTCGATGGGCATGGTCACCAGCCGCCGCCGGGTCGGCATCACCGTCGCGCCGCGCTCGGGATGGAACCTCTTCGACCCGCAGATCATCGGTTGGCGGCTCGACGGCGACGGGCGGGACGAGCAGCTCCGCTCCCTCGGCGAGCTCCGCCGCGGGCTGGAGCCGGTGGCCGCCGCCCTGGCCGCCCGCCGCGCGACCCCCGCGCAGTGCGGCACGCTGACGGGCGCGGTCATGGAGATGGCCGTGCACGGCAGGTCCGGCGACCTGGAGGCGTACCTGACCGCCGACATCCTCTTCCACCGGACGCTCCTGGAGGCGTCCGGCAACGAGATGATGGGGGCGCTCAGCGGTGTGGTCGGCGCCGTCCTGGCCGGCCGTACCCACCACCACCTGATGCCCGCGCACCCCGAACCGGCCGCGATCCGCTGGCACGCCGAGGTGGCACAGGCCGTTCAGGCGGGCGACGCGGACGCCGCCGAGCGCGCCATGCGCGACATCGTCGACGAGGCGACCCGGGCGATGCTGGACCCCGCCGACTGATCCGTCAGAAGACTGATCCGTCAGAAGAGCGTCGGGGGCTCGGCCGGCACCGGCTCGGGCAGCGGCTCCACCTCGGGCATGAGGGTCCTCACCTCGGCGTGGAAACGCCGGGCGAGCTCCAGCGCCTCCGCGTTGTCCGGCGTGTGGACGAACACGGTGGGCGAACGTCCTTCCCGCAGCCATCCGGCGACCTGGCCGACCCAGAACCGCCACCCCTCGACGGTGCGCTCGGTGTCGTCCCGTCCGAGGTAGCGGACGATCGGATGTCCGGTCAGAGCCGCAGACCGGCGCGGCACCCGCGGCTTCTTCGTCCACGCGTCCCGCTCGGCGTCGCTGCCCGGACGGCTCTGGAAGAACACGGTCGTGTCGAACGGGACCCACTCGGCCCCGGCCCGGGACAGCACCCGTTCGAGGTCGCGCACGCATCCCGCGTCCTCGAAGAACGCACGATGCCGCACTTCGACCGCGTACCGGTGCGCGGCGGGGAGCCCGCGCAGGAATCCCGCCAGCGTCCCGAGGTCGCCCGGCCCGAAGGAACCCGGCAGCTGCACCCACAGGGCATGCGCCCGCGACCGCAACGGCTCGATGGCGTGCAGGAACGACCGGAGTTCCGCCCCGCCCCCGGCGAGCCGCCCTTCGTGCGTGATCGACTTCGGCAGCTTGAGCACGAACCGGAAGCCGGGATCGGTCTGCTCCGCCCACGACTCCACCGCGCTCCGTGCGGGCGTCGCGTAGAAGGCCGTGTTCCCCTCCACGGCGTTGCACCAGCTCGCATAGGCTCTCAGCCGCTCGCCCGGAGGCAGTGACGGCGGCAGGAACCGCCCCTGCCACCGCGCGTGAGCCCACATCGCGCATCCCACATGAAGCCGCATGTCCCGACGCTATCGGGGCCCGCACGCCGCCCGGCCCGGCGGCGTCAGCGGGAGCGGGAGCCGAGCCCGTCCTTGGACGTCCACCAGAGGCGCGGAAGCAGCGGGGCGATGGTGCGTTCGGCGGCGCAGCCGCGCCACACGCCGAGGCCGTAGGCGAGCTCGTCGAGGAGGCGGATGCCCGTCCACGTCAGCGGGCCGAGCGAGGAACCGCCCTGCCTGCGCAGCGCGACGGCGGCGGGCCCGACGGCGGCCGCGGCGAGCGGGAGCCGAAGCCGCTTGACGGCGAGGGCGGCGGGGACGGCCACCGGCCACCACGTGCGGATCACCGTGCGCCCGAGGATCTCCCCGGCGGCGAGGGTGCCGCCGGACGCCATCCGGATCGCGAGCGGCCAGGGCCGGTCCGTCCAGGCGGAGAACTTGCGGGCGAGCAGGGCCGTGCCGCCCGCGGTGACCGCCAGGCCGGCCACCGGGTTCCCGGCAGCGGCGAATCCCCAGGCCAGTGCGCTCCAGCCGGACATGGTCAGGGCCGGAAGCTCGTCCGGGTGCCTGATCGCCAGCGGCGCGGCCGATGTCCCGTAGTCGTGCCGCCGCGCCAGCCATGCACGCAACCGCGTCCGGTGCTGATGGGCCACGACGGATTCGGGGACGTAACGGATGTGCGCGCCCGAGCCCGCGAGCCGCCACACGAAATCGACGTCCTCGCCGACGCGCATGCGCTCGTCGAAGCCCGCGCCGAACGCGGCGCGCCGCACGACCAGAGCGGCGCTCGGCACGTAGGAGACGGCCGAACGCGGCCGGACGATGCCGGGTACGCCGCCCATGTCCAGCGCCGAGCATTCCGCCTCGTAGCGGGCCAGCACACCGGAGCCGGTGACGTGCGAGGTGATGCGGGGCGCGGCCGCCGCGACGGCGGGGTCGGCGAAGTGCGCCAGGAGCGGGGCCAGCCAGCCGGGCCCGGGAACGCAGTCGGAGTCGACGAAGGCGATGAACGGCGTGCGGGCGGCGCGCGCGCCCGTGTTGCGGGCCGCGCCCGGGCCGCCGTTCACGCGGCGCCGGATCACCCGGGCCCCCGCCCCGGCCGCCGCCTCGGCGATCGGCCCGGGGTCGGGGGAGGCGTCGTCGACGACGATGACCGGGTGGCCCGTCCCGAGTCCGGCCAGGCATCGCGCCAGCTGCCGGGCGCGTCCGTAGGCGGGGACGACGATCGTCACGTCAGACGGGTCCGTGGCCCCTTCGGGCGGAACGGGGTGCATCATGCCCGCTTCCAGCAGGCGCCGCGCGAGGAGCCCGGCGGCGCGGCCCGGACCGACCGGGGCACCGCCGCGCCACCGCTCCACCAGGTCGGCGCCGTCCGGGGTCAGCCGCATGATGCGGGCCGGTGCTCCGCCCAGCAGGACCCGGCCGTCCTCAAGGGGCGCCAGTCCGGCGTCGGGGCGGAGCCGGAAGCCGGCGGGCAGCGGAGTCCTATTGGAGTTCATCGTTCAGCCTGCCGAGCAGCGACCGGGTCAGGGACTGGAAGAGGCGGGCGCCTTCGGCGGCGGTGGCCCCGGCCGGGTCGCCGAGGACCCCGTTGGGGCTGACCGCGCGCACCCCTTCGGCGCGGAGGCGGGGCATGAGGGCGGGCAACGGCTTGGTGGCGCCTTTCTCGGCCAGGTCCAGGCGGACGGCGGACGGGGCCAGATGCAAGAGGAGGGAGGTCTCGGTGCGTCCCGCGTGGGCGTCGCCGCCGGGGACGTCCAGATGGTGGACGAGGAGACGCCGTCCCTCCTGGGCGCAAACGCCGGCGGCCCGCCGGAGGGCGTCGGTGTTGCCGCCGTGCCCGTTGACGATCACGAGGGTGGGCCAGCGGGGGGAGGCGTCCCGCACCAGTTCGGTGACGAGCCGGGCGAGGGCCTGGGTGCCGATGCTGATGGTGCCGGGAAAACCGGCGTGCTCACCGCTGGCCCCGTAGGGGACGGCGGGGCCGAGGTCCGCCTGCGGGAAGGCCCGGTGGACGTGCGCGGCGACGGCGGCGGCGATGCGCGTGTCGGTGTCGAGCGGCAGATGGGGGCCGTGCTGCTCGAACGATCCGACGGGGACGAGCAGGACCCGCCTCGGCCCCTCCACCTCGGGCCAGGTCATGTCCGCCAGCGGACGGCTCATCCGGTGAATCCGCCGTCGACGTTCACGGCGGCGCCGGTGATGCCGGACGCGCCGTCCGAACACAGCCACACCACCGCCGAGGCGATCTCGGCGGGGTCGAGCAGGCGGTTCAGCCTCTGATGCCGGGCCAGCTCGCCCGCCCCGGAGAGCCGGTAGATATCGGCGGTGCGGTCCAGCAGCGCGGTGGCGGTGCTGCCAGGCAGGACGGCGTTGGCGGTGACGCCGCTCGGCCCGAGATCGGCGGCGAGCGCGCGGACGTAGCCGAGCGCGGCGTGCTTCGCGGCGACATAGGACGCCAGCCGCGGCAGCCCGCGCTCGCCCGCGGAGGAGACGACGGCGACGAACCTGCCCCGGCCGTGCGGCGCGCGGATCAGGCGCGGGACGGCGGCGCGGGCGAGGTTGGCCACTCCGTGCAGGTTGACGGACAGGTCGCGGTCCAGGTCGTCCGGGGTCTGCTCCCAGGCGGGCCCTTCGGCGCCGATGATCCCGGCGACCGCCACCGCGGCGACCAGGCGCCCGCCGCCGGCGGCGTCCACGAGCCGTGTCACGTCCGACGGCGACCGGACGTCGCACGGCAGCGCGGTCGTCCGGGCGCCCAGGCCCCCGCACGTCTTCTCCACCGAGGCGAGGTCGTGCGCGGTGGCCAGCGGGTAGCCGAGCCCCTCGACGGCGCCGGGGGACGGGACGTCGCCGAGCACCAGGTCGTACCCCGCCCGGGCGAGCGCGGCGGCGACCGCCGCGCCGATGCCTCGGGCCGCGCCCGTGACCACCGCGACCGGGCGCTCCGCCGTGCTCACGGCCGCGGATCCGCCACGGCTCCCAGCGTCCGGGTGAACCCCGGCGGGACGAGCACGTCGGCGGGCGTCAGCTCATGAATCGACGAGCGGCCAAGCCCCAGCAGGGCCGAGTCGATGCCGCCGCGCAGGACGTCGAGCACGTTCTCCACACCGGCCTGCCCGTTGGCGGCCAGGCCCCAGAGGTAGGCGCGCCCGATCATCACGGCCTTCGCGCCGAGGGCCAGCGCCTTGACCACGTCGCCGCCGCGCCGGATGCCGCCGTCCAGCAGGACTTCGATCTGGTCGCCCACCGCGTCGGCGACCGCGGGCAGGGCGCGGATCGGCGCCGGCGTGCCGTCGAGGTTGTTGCCGCCATGGTTGGAGACCGAGATCGCGCTGACCCCGGCGTCAACGGCGCGGAGGGCGTCGTCGACGCGGCACACGCCCTTGAGCATGAACGGTCCGTCCCACTGCTCGCGGAGCCAGCGCACGTCCTCCCACGATGGGGGAGGGGTCTGGATCCACTGGCCGTAGGCGCCGAAGAACGTCGGCGCCTGCCCGCCGGGTTCGGCCAGGTTCGGCGTGGTGAGGTCGGGCAACTGCTTGGACCGGGCGTAGTCGAGGAGCCAGCGCGGGCGCGCCAGCGCCTGCGGGGCGAGCTTGGCCATCGCCTTGACGTCGAGACGTTCGGGGATCCAGGGGCTGCCCCAGTCGCGGCCGTTGGAGAACGACCAGTCGAGGGTGACGATGATGCCCTTGGCCCCGGCCGCGCGCGCTTGCTCCATGCGCCCCGCCATCTCCTCCTTGGAGCCCATCCAGTACATCTGGAAGAACACCTGGGGGTTGGCGGCGACGACGTCGGCCAGCGGCTTGCTCGCGAACGAACTGAGCCCCATCGCCGTCCCCCGCGCGGCGGCCGCCCTCGCCACCGCGACCTCGCCCTCGGGGTGGACGGCCTGCACACCTGTCGGTGAGATGATCACCGGCAGCGAGATCTGCTGGCCGAGGACCGTGGTCTCCATGTCGCGCTTGGCCGACAGCCCGGCGACGTGCGGGGCGAACCCCAGCTCGGCGAACGCCTTGGTGTTGTCGTCGTAGGAGACCCCGCGCTCGGAGCCGGCCAGCAGCGCGCTGTAGACCGACCTGGGGAGGCGCCGCCTGGCCCGGCGCTGCGCCTCGGCGACCGTCTCGAACCATGCACCGCTCATGATCGTCCTCTTGTCTCGTGACCGGCCAGCGGGCTCTCGTCGCAGAAGCGGTCCGGGCGTCCGGCGGGGATGGCTGGCATGCCGAGCGCGACGGGCCGGTCCCGCACCCGTCCGGTATGGGAGTGGTCGCCGCTGGGACGCGGAGCGCTCGCACGGTCGGCTGCCCGCAAGGCCGTCTCGCCGTGGCCCTTGACGCATTCGGGGTCCGGGCCGTCCAGCGGGAGACCCGTGAAGAACTTGGCCGCCATGCAGCCGCCCCGGCAGGCGTCGTACGCCGAGCACTGCGTGCAGGCGCCGCCGGTCTGGGGGCGGCGCAGCTCGGTGAACAGGTCCGACTCGCGCCACACCTTGGCGAAGCCGCCTTCGTCCCGGACGTTGCCGGCCAGGAACTCCGCATGGATGGCGAAGGGGCAGGCGTAGACGTCGCCGACCGGGTCGATCAGGCAGACCACCCGTCCGGCGCCGCACAGGTTCAGGCCGGGCAACGCCGACCCGTAGGCGGACAGGTGGAAGAAGGAGTCCCCGGTCAGGACGCGCTCGCCGTGCTCGACCAGCCAGTGGTACAGGTCTTCCTGTTGCCGGCTCGTCGGGTGAAGCTCGTCCCAGACGTCGGCGCCGCGCCCGGACGGACGGAGCCGGGTCAGCCGCAACTGGGCACCGTAGCGGTCGGCGATCGCCTTGAACGCGTCCAGTTGCCCGGCGTTGTGGCGGGTCACCACCACCGACACCTTGAATTCGCGGAACCCGGCCTTCTGCAGGTTCTCCATCGCCCGGATCGCGGTGTCGTACGAACCTGCGCCCCGGACGGCGTCGTTGACGTCGGCCGTCGCGCCGTCCAGCGAGATCTGCACGTCCACGTAGTCGCTGCGGGCCAGCCTGGCCGCCACCTCCGGCGTGATCTTCACACCGTTGGTGGAGAACTTCACCCCGACACCACGCTCGGTGGCGTAGTCGACCAGCTCCCAGAAGTCCGGCCGCACGGTGGGTTCCCCGCCGCCGATGTTGACGTAGAACACCTGCATCCGCTGGAGCTCGTCGATGACGGCCTTGGCCTCGGCGGTCGTGAGTTCTCGCGGGTCACGGCGTCCCGAGCTGGAGAGGCAGTGCACGCACGCGAGGTTGCACGCGTAGGTCAGCTCCCATGTGAGGCAGATGGGGGCCTGAAGCCCGTGCTGGAAATGGTCGACCAGTCGGCCAGGGGAGCGGTGTGCCGCCGCGGTCATGGTCGTCATTGCGGTGCTCCTCGGAATCACTCGGCCAATGGCCGCTTGACGAGCATGTGAGAGGACGCCAGCGTGGACAGCGCGGCGCGGTACCGGTCGAGATCGTGCTCCCCGACGCCCGCGCTGAGCAGCGCGTCCCGGGCGCTCGGCCGATCGGCCAGGGCACGCACGCCGTCGAGCAGCCGGCGGTCCTTCAGGAACGACAGCCGGCGCGTGCCGTAGTGGTAGAGCAGCGCCCCGAACGGCTCCGGCCGCACCGCCACCTGGGGATGCAGCTCCCACGCGGCCTCCAGGTCGAAGCCCGGTGCGGCCGGGGCGCCGGGAACGGACGTCTCCGACATCGGCGGGCTCAGTAGACGCCGCACATGCCGTCGATCGAGACCTCTTCCACGAGCAGGTCCTCTTCGACGAGTTCCGGCGCGGCGGTGTCCTCGTCCTCGGCGGGGGCGGTGGAGACGGAGGCGGTCTGGGAAGCGTCGCTCATGGGAGACTCCCTGGATCGTTCGCACACGATCGTGTGCCGTGTGCGTCACAATAATGGCACTGAGTGCCGAAAGGAAGAGGCGTGCCCCGGACCACCGGACCGTCCGCCCCGCGCGTCGGGCGCCGGCCGCGCACCTCCCGCGCCGAGCTGGAGCGGGTCGCGCTGCGGCTCTTCGCCGAGCGCGGCTTCGAGGAGACCACCGTCGACGACATCGCGGCCGCCGCCGGGATCGGCCGCCGCACCTTCTTCCGGTACTACGGCTCGAAGAACGACGTCGTCTGGGGCGACTTCGAAGGCGAGCTGGAACGCATGCGCGCCTGGTTCGCCGAGTGCCCGCCGCAGGCCCCGATGATGGACGCGCTGCGCGAGGCGATCGTGGAGTTCAACCGGCTCGACCCCGGCCAGGTCCCCTGGCACCGGCTGCGGATGACGCTGATCCTGGAGGTCCCCGCGCTGCAGGCGCACTCGACCCTCCGCTACGCGTACTGGCGCGCCGTCGTCGCCGGGTTCGCCGCGTCCCGCCTCGGACGCCCGGTGGACGACCTGATGCCGCAGGCGGTCGCGCACGCGTGCCTGGGCGTCTCCGTCGCCGCCTACGAGCGGTGGCTCCGGCACCCCGGCAGCGACCTCGGCGACCTGCTCGACACATCTATGGCCGCCCTCGCGCACGGCTTCGGCTGATCTTCCGGGCTCCCGGCGGACCGACCACCGGAAGGGCGCCCGCCCAACGGCGGGCGCCCTTTCGTCGTGCGGCCCAGATCCCGTCCCAGGGCGTCAGTCGGCTTCGCCGATGCGGCGGCCGGTAACGAGATCGGAGCGGACGCGGATGAAGGTGTCGCGGCTGCCCGGCGCCCAGCTGTGCAGGGGCAGCGCTTCCAGCGCGGTGATCTCCCGGGGGTCGGTGACGCGCCGGGCGCGGCCGACGATGATCACCGACCAGCCCGTCCGGGCCTCGGTGTCGAAGTCGTCGACCTCGAAGGCGACGACGGTGTCGGCGGCGGCCGTGGCGAGCCTCGACCTCCCCGACGTCCTGATCACGATGTCGCCCCGGCTGACGGCGAAGTTGACCGGCTGGACGGCGGGAAGCGCCTGATGTGTGAAGACGATCCGTCCGATGACGGCACGCTTCAGAAGGTCGCGGCACTCGTCCTGGTCCACGATCTCCAGGCCGCTCTCATCGAACTGCATGCGTCCAGAGTGAGGCGGTCGCCATGGGCGAGGGCAGGGCCGAAAGTCCTCCTTGGAGGTCTTGTGGCGGTGTAGAGCGCTCAGCGCGAATGTTCGTTCGCGCCGACGGCCGGGCCATGGTCCCCACGGCGGCTGGGGCCGGGCAGGTCCGTGCGGGCGAACGGGATCGTGCGCTCGGCGGCGAGCCTGGCACCGAGTGCATCGGCGACCTCGTTGCGCAGCCGGGGCAGTTCGGCGTAGAAGGCGTCGCCGGGGCACTGGGTGGCGACGTAGTCGCGGTGCCCCACGATCGCGGCGTGGGGATCCAGGTCGTAGGCGTCGCTCAGCCACGCCAGCGTCTGGACGAGGGCGCTCCACAGGGCCACCGTGGGGAGCTCGGTGATGTAGGTGCCCTCGTTCTCGATGCCGAGTGTGTGGCCGTTGTGGTTGGCGGTTTGTGCGCCCATCACGTTGGCGCCTTGGCCGATGGCTTGGAGCGAGCGGTTGCGGCCTTCCATGACGTGTCCGCCGCGGCTGATGGTGAGCTGCTGCCCGGTGTCGGCCCACCCGTTGGTGTCCATGTGGAGGTCCTGGCAGTCGCGGGACAACTGGAGCGCGTGGGCGAGCGAGTAGTCGGTGGAGTTGGGGAAGGCCATGTGGTGGACGACGAGATGGTCGGGCGCGGCGATGATCTCTGCCTGGGAGGTCGGAGGGCGGGCGTTCCATTCCGCCCGGGTGTAGACGCGCGGCTTGGTGTAGGCGCTGGCGGGACCTGGGCGGGCGAGATCAGCTGTGCCGAGCAGGACGGCGCCGCCTGCGGCGGCGCCCGCGCGCGCCAGGAAGGCGCGGCGGGCCAGCGATGGCGAGTCGGACATGGCGGGGGGCTCCTTGCCGTCGAACATCGATCTGCCGATCATCCCTAACCGAAGAAACCGTCAGGGGAACAGGTGAAAAATGAGCAAGCCGTGAGCCCGGCGTTTGGCACCTCGCCGAGTCCCTGCTGCTCATGCCGGAATACCGGCCGGCGCCGTGCTAGCGGGCGCGCTGGACGTATTTGAGGATCTCGACCACGACGTATGAGGCGGCGGCGATCGCGATGATGCGCGCCCAGGCGGCCGCGTCGAGCGGTGCGGAGCCGAAGAGGTCGTTCATGGCCGGTGTGTACGTGTAGAGCAGCTGGATCGCGACGAGGGCGGCGGCGCTGACCGCGACCCAGGGGTTGCGGCGGATGCCGCGCCACAGCAGCGGGCGGTCCAGGGACAGGCAGTTGAACAGGTAAGTGAGCAGGGTCAGCGCGAACACGTTGACGACGATCGTCTGGGCCACCTGGGAGGTGGCGCCGTGGGCGCGTTCCCAGTGCTGGAGGCCGAAGGCGCCGGCCAGCAGGACCGCCGAGACCAGCAGGATCCGGGTCGTCAGCGCGCGGGTGAGCAGCGGCAGCGACGGGTCCCGCGGCGGACGGCGCATGATGTGCTCGTCCTTTGGCTCGACCGCGAACGGCAGGCCGAGGACGAGGACCGCGGTCATGTTCAGCCACAGGACCTGAAGCGGCAGGATCGGCAGCGCGGTGTTCGCGATGATCGCGGCGACCAGGATGAGGCCGAGCCCGATGTTGGACGGCAGGGCCCAGACGATGAACTTCACCAGGTTGTCGAAGACGCCTCGTCCCTCCTCGACGGCCTGCTCGATCGAGGCGAAGTCGTCTCCGGTCAGGACCATGTCGGCGGATTCCTTGGCGACGTCGGTCCCGGTGCGGCCCATGGCGACGCCGATGTCGGCCTGCTTGAGGGCGGGGGCGTCGTTGACGCCGTCCCCGGTCATCGCGATGACGTGCCCGGCGCCTTGCAGGGCCTGGACGAGGCGGAGCTTCTGCTCGGGGGAGACCCGGGCGAAAACGGCGGTGTCCCGGAGGCGCTGGGGCGGGACGTCGGCCGTGAGCTCGGCACCGGTCATGACCTGGCCGTCCAGGCCGACGCGGACGCCGATGGCGCGGGCGGTGGCGGCGTGGTCCCCGGTGATCATCTTGACCTGGATGCCGGCGTCATGGCAGGTCCGGACGGCCTCGGCGGCCTCCGGGCGGGGCGGGTCGAGCATGGCCTGCAGGCCGAGGAAGGTCAGCGGGGGCAGGTCGTCCAGGCCGCCCGGGGCGCCGGTGTGCCCGCGGGCGAAGGCCAGGACGCGCAGGGCTTGGCCGCCGTAGTCCTCGGCGCGGGCGGTGACGGCGGCCGGGTCGAGGGGGACAGGCGTCCCGCCCGCGCCGGCGGCGTCGCCGCACAGTTCCAGGACCCGCTCCACCGGGCCCTTGACGTAGACGGTTCCGTCCTCGTGCAGTGTGGCCATGTAGCGGCGTTCGGAGCTGAACGGCAGAACGGCGGCGCGGGCCGGAACGTGGTCGAGCCCGGCCTTGGCGGCGCTGGTGAGAAGGGCTCCCTCGGTCGGGTCGCCGGTGATCCGCCAGCCGCCGTCATGCTGGGCGAGCCGGGCGTCGTTGCACCCTTGGCCGGCGAGCAGGATCTCCCGGAGTGCGGGATGTCCGGCGAGGTCGACCGTACGGCCATCGTGCCGGATCGTGCCAGTGGGGGCGTAGCCGGTGCCGGTGAGGGTGTAGTCGCGTCCGCCGGCGGTGATGGCGGTGACGGTCATCTGGTTCTGGGTGAGGGTGCCGGTCTTGTCGGTGCAGATGACGGTGGTGCCGCCGAGCGTCTCGACGGCGGGCAGGTGCCGGACGATCGCGCCGCGCCGCACCATCCGGGCGACGCCGAGGGCCAGGGTGATCGTGACGACGGCGGGCAGGCCCTCGGGGATTGCGCCGACCGCGAGCGCGACCGCGGCGGTGAGCATCTCGGTCGCGCCCCGCCCGCGCAGGACGCCGATCAGGAAGGTCAGCGCGGCCAGCGCCAGGACCGCGACCGTCACGATCTTGCCGAACTGGGTGATCTTGCGGGTGAGGGGGGTCTGGACGGCGCCGGTGGTGTGCACGAGCCGGTGGATGTCGCCGAGCTCGGTCCGCGCGCCGGTCGCCACCACCAGACCGGTGGCCCGGCCGGCGGTCGCCAGCGTGCCGGAGAAGGCCATGCCGGTGCGGTCGGCCAAGGCCGCGCCGGGCCGCGCCGCCGTGTCCTTGGCGACGGGCACCGACTCCCCGGTGAGCGCGGACTCGTCCACGGCCAGCTCGTCGGTGCGCAGCAGCCGCAGGTCCGCGGGGACCTTGTCGCCCGCCTCCAGCTCGACCAGATCACCCGCGACCAGTTCGGCGGCCGGGACGCGCCGCGGTGCGCCGTCCCGCACGGCGACCGCGGTCGTCTGCGTCATGGCCGCCAGGGCGGACAGCGCCTTCTCCGCGCGTGATTCCTGGACGAACCCGACCACGGCGTTCACGATCACCACACCGAGGATCACCAGTGCGTCCACATGCTCGCCGAGCAGGCCCGTCACCGCCGCCGACGCCAGCAGCACGTAGATCAGCGGGTCGTTGAACTGCAGCAGGAACCGCACGATCGGGCCGTGCCCGCGCGCGGCGGGCAGCGTGTTGGGGCCGTCCCGCTCCAGCCGTTCCGCGGCCTCGGCACGGGTCAGGCCGTCGGACGCGTCGCCGCCCAGATCGCGGACGACGTCCTCGGCGGGCCTGCGGTAGGGCGCGGGAGCCGCCGTCATCGCGGCCCGGCCGGCCGCTCGACGATCAACCGTGCCGCCGCGCCGGTCACGGCCGCCCCGGCGTATCCGATCTTCATGGCCATACCTCCCCGACACGTCCAGCCTGCGGTGTCCATCCGCCTGCCCTCAGGGCCGAAGGTCCCCCGGATCGGCGGACTCACGCCCGTACGGCCCGGAGGCTGACATCGTTCATGGCGCTGGGAATACTGAGTTCATGGCCGATGATTCACGGGCCGATGAGGATCGGGCGAGGCTTGTTCTCCCGCAGTTGCCGCTGGACGAGCTGTTGAGCGAGCTGCAGGCGCGGCTGGAGGCCGCGCGCTCGACACGGGATCGTGTGCACGCCCTGCTGGAGGCCGTGGTCTCGGTCGGCAGTGAGCTGGACCTGGAGTCGGTGCTGCGCCGGATCACCGAGGCCGCGGCCACTTTGGTGGACGCGCGTTACGGCGCCCTGGGCGTGATCGGTGAAGAGGGGGAGCGGCTGGTCCGGTTCATCACGGTGGGGGTGAGCGAGGAGGAGATCGAGTCGATCGGCCACTGGCCGCACGGGCACGGGATCCTGGGGCTGCTGATCCGCGAGCCGCGTCCGATCCGGCTGCCGGATCTGACCGAGCACGCCGACTCCTACGGGTTCCCGGCGAACCATCCGCCGATGCGCACGTTCCTGGGTGTGCCCGTCCTGGTGCGTGACGAGGTGTTCGGGAACCTGTACCTGACCGAGAAGGCCGGTGGCGGCGAGTTCGACCAGGAGGACGAGGTCGTGGTGACCGCGCTGGCCACCGCGGCGGGGGTGGCGATCGAGAACGCCCGGCTGTACGAGGAGACGCGGCGGCGGGAGCGGTGGCTGGAGGCGTCGACGGAGATCTCCACCGCGCTGCTGTCGGGCACCGACCCGCACGAGGTGACCATGCTGGTCGCGCAGCGGGCCAGGGAGATCGCCGACGCCGACCTGGCGACCGTGGCGCTGGTCGACGACGGCGGCGCGGAGTTCGTGGTGGAGGCCGCCCACGGCGAAGGCGCCGAGCGGGTGGAAGGGCTGCGGGTGCCGCTCGATCGCTCGGTGGCCGGGCCGGTGTTCACCAACGGGGTCGCCTTGCGGCTGGCCGACGGCGGAGAGGCGGCGCGAGAGGCGAACGTGCCGGCGCAGGTGCCGGTCGGGCCGCTGGTGGTGGTGCCGCTGGGTCTCGGCGCCTCGGCGCGCGGCGTGATCTCGGTGACCAAACCGCCCGGTGCGGCCGTGTTCTCGGAGGGGACGCGGCGGCTGCTGGAGGCGTTCGCCGGTCAGGCGGCCGTGGCGCTGGAACTGGCGGACCGGCGCCGGGACGCCGAGCGGCTGGCGCTGCTGGAGGACCGCGACCGGATCGCCAAGGACCTGCACGACACCGTGATCCAGCGGCTGTTCGCCACGGCGATGACGTTGATGGCGGCGATCAAGATCACGCGAAAGCGGGAAGTGGCGGTCCGGGTGCAGCGGGCGGTGGACGACCTGGACGACACCATCCGGCAGATCCGCTCGTCCATCTTCGCGCTGCAGGGGCCCGAGGAGGACGAGTCGTTGCGCAGCCGCGTGCACGCGCTGGCCGACGCCGCGGCCGAGCACCTCGGGTTCGCGCCTTCGGTGCGGCTGGACGGGCTGCTGGACACCGTGGTCGGTGACGACTTCGGTGAGCATCTGCTGGCCGTCGTCCAAGAGGCGCTCTCCAATGTGGCCCGCCACGCGCACGCCTCGCAGGTCACCGTGGCCATCGATGTGAACGACGAAGTGGCCCTGCGAGTCGAGGACAACGGAGTGGGCATCCCGGAGGGCGGCCGTCACAGCGGCCTCCGCAACATGTGCGAGCGGGCCGAAGCACTGGGGGGCGCTTTCACCACCGAGCCACGCCCTGACGGCGGGACGGTGCTGATCTGGCACGTTCCGCTCAAGGACGCGTGACGAGGTCACGCCCGGCGGGACGGTGGTCGGGTTCCACCGTCCCGCCCGGGCTGCCCGCTGGTCAGTCCGGCCGTCCTCGCGGACCGGCGAGTTCGAGCGGGGCGACGGAGCGCTTCACGCGTTCTCTTTCGGGGGCCGCCCGGTCAGCTCGGTGACCTCGTGTTCGAGCTCGGCGGCGATCTGCTGGATCTCCGGGTTCGCGCCGGTGCCTTCCAGTTCGTGGCTGAGCGCCTCCAGTTCGGCGCCGCCGGCCATGAGCCCGGTGAGCTCCTCGCGGGTGATCTCGCCCCTGGCGTGGTGGCCGGCGCTACGGCCGCGGTTGAGCAGCAGGAACCGGTCGCCGACCGGGAAGGCGTGGTGCGGGTTGTGGCTGATGAAGATGACGCCGAGCCCCCGCTCGCGGGCCTGGATGATGTAGCGCAGCACGACCCCGGCCTGCTTGACGCCGAGCGCGGCGGTCGGCTCGTCCAGGATGAGGACCTTGGCGCCGAAGTAGACCGCGCGGGCGATGGCCACGCATTGCCGCTCACCGCCGGACAGGGTGCCGATGGGCTGGTCGACGTCCCGCAGGTCGATGCCCATGTTGGCCAGTTCGGTCTTGGTCGTGTGCCGCATGAAGCCGATGTCGAGCCGGCCGGCGGGGCCCCACCCCTTGCGCGCCTCGGAGCCGAGGAAGAAGTTGCGCCACACCGGCATGAGCGGGACGACCGCCAGGTCCTGGTACACGGTCGCGATGCCGCGGGCCAGCGCGTCGCGGGGGGAACCGAAGCGCACCGGCTCGCCCTCGACCTCGTAGGTTCCCTCGTCGTGTTGGTGCAGACCGGCGATGATCTTGATGAGGGTGGACTTGCCCGCGCCGTTGTCGCCCAGCACGCAGGTGACCTCGCCCGCGCCCACCTCCAGGTCGACGCCGGTGAGGGCGATGATGTTGCCGTAGCGCTTGCCCGCCTTGACCAGCCGGACGAGCGGCGTCCCGGTGACGGTCATCGGCTCGCCTCCGTCCGGCGGCGGACCCACAGGTTGAACAGGGTGGCGAACAGGAGCATCGCGCCGAGGAAGAAGAAGAACCAGTCCGGGTTCCACCCGGCGTAGACGATGCCCTGGGTGGCCATGCCGAAGATGAACGCGCCGATCGCCGCGCCCATCGCCGAGCCGTACCCGCCGGTGAGCAGGCAGCCGCCGATGACGGCCGCGATGATGTACCGGAACTCGTTGCCGACGCCCTCGCCGGACTGGACGGTGTTGAACGAGAACAGCAGGTTCATGCCGGTGAACCAGCACGTGAAGCCCACCGTCATGAACAGGCCGATCTTCACGCCGCGCACCGGCACGCCCACGGCCCGGGCGCTCGGGGCGGCGCCGCCGACCGAGAAGATCCAGTTGCCGACGCGGGTCCGCAGCAGCGTCCAGGTGGCGACGGCCACGAACAGCAGCCACCACAGGACGCTGATGCGCAGCGACACACCGCCGACGTCCCACTCGGAGGCGAAGAACGCGCGGGCCGACTCGAAGCCCGCCATGTCCGAGATGTTGGGGCTGGCGACGTTGCCCGTGACGATCTTGGTGACCGCCAGGTTCAGACCCTGCAGCATCAGGAAGGTCGACAGGGTCACCAGGAAGCTGTGGATCCCGGTTCTGACGACCAGATAGCCGTTCAGCGCGCCGACCCCCAGCGCCACCAGCAGCGAGACGCCGATGCCGGCCCACAGGTTCGCGGTGAGCTGGAAGGCGAGCATCGAGGCGACCAGCGCGGAACTGGTGACCGCCACCCCGGCCGACAGGTCGAACTCGCCGCCGATCATGAGCAGCGCGACGCCGACCGCGGGGATGCCGAGCGTGGAGGCGGCGTAGAGGATGGTCGCCAGCGCGTCCAGCCCGCGGAAAGGCTCGGCGACCGCGAAGAAGAACGCGTAGATGACGATCGCGCCGCCCAGCGATCCGATCTCCGGGCGCCCGAGCAGCCGGGCCAGCGGCGATCTGCGGGTGAGCCGTTCGTCGGGAGTCGGCGGGCGGACGCCGATGTCCAGTGTTTGACTCATCAGAACCTCCATGGGTCCGGGGGGAGGGGCCGGAGCGCCTCGGGAGACGCCCCGGTCGGGGTCGTTATCGCGTCCCCCGGTTCGCGAACTGCAGGACGGTGGAGACGTTGCTCTTGTCGACGAAGTAGGGCCCGGTGGCGGTGGTCTTGCCACCGCCGATGACGTTGCCGTTGGTCTTGTAGAGCCACAGGGAGTCGACGGCGAGGTAGCCCTGCAGGTACGGCTGCTGGTCGACCGACCACTCGACGTCGCCGCTTTGCACGGCCTTCACCAGTTCGGTGTTCATGTCGAAGGTGGCGACCTTAGCGTCGCTTCCGGCGTCCTTGACCGACTGGACCGCGGTGAGGGCGAACGGCGCACCCAGCATGATCACGCGGTCGATGCTCTTGTCCTCCTTGAGCTTGGCGGCGACGGTGGACCGCACCGACGGCATGTTGGTGCCGGTCACGTAGAGCTTGGTCGTCGTGCCGGAGAAGCCCTTGGCCACGCCCTCACAGCGCGCCTCAAGGGCGACCTGTCCCTGCTCTTGCGGCACGCACAGGACGTGCTTGGCGCCTTCGTCGGAGAGCCGCTTGCTGGCGCTCTCTCCCGCAAGGTGCTCGTCGGAGCCGAAGTACTCCAGCGCGCCGGCCTTCTGCCAGTCGTCCAGCCCGGAGTTGAAGGCGACGACAGGAATGCCCGCGGCCTTGGCCTTCTGCACGGCGCCGGACAGCGCGGAGGGCTTGGCGAGGGTCACGGCGATGCCGTCGACCTTGCTGTCGATGGCGTTCTGCACCAGGGTGGCCTGCTTGCCGGCGTCCGGGTCGGCGGAGTAGACGAGCTGGACGTTGTCCTTGGCGGCCGCGGCCTGGGCACCCTTGCGGACGATGTCCCAGAACGTGTCGCCGGGAGCCTCATGCGTGATCATCGCGACCTTCATGCGCGGCGTGTCCGCCTTGCCCGCCCCGACCGCCTGGCCCTCGTCCTGGGCCTTCTTGCCGCCGGTGCTACTGCACGCGGCCGCGGCGGTCAGGACGGACACCGCCAGAAGGGCGGTCCCCACCGCTCGCTTGGTTCTCAGCATGGGCGTCTCCATCTATCGCGTTCGCTGCTGTTCGATGTGGGCCCGCCGGCCGTGCCCGCGGGCGGAGGTGATCTGGAGTTCGACTCGGACCGCGTGTACCGGGTCCGACCGCAGGGTGTGGTGTGCCGCGGGCGCTCGCGGGTCATGGGGCGTTCCCCGTTAGAGCGCTCTAGTTCCGAGGTCCGCCGGATCGAGGTGCTATACCTGGTGAGTTGTTCGAGCTGAGGGTCATAGAGCGCTCTAGTGTCATCACTATGATGAGGGTCACAAGAGCATGTCAATACATATGCGGCAAGTTGGTCGCAATGTTCGATGCGAAGGGAGCGGCCTTGACCGGGCGATCCGCGAGAGGCGGCGGCGCGAAACGGCCCACGCTGGAGGATGTCGCGGCGCGGGCCGGGGTGTCCCGTGCGCTGGTGTCGATCGTCATCCGGGGGGTCGCCGGCGCCAGCGAGGAGACCCGGGAACGGGTGCTCAAGGCGGCCGCCGAGCTCGGCTACCGGCCGGACACGCGCGCCCGGCTGCTCGCCCGCAACAGCCCACGGCTGCTCGGCGTGACGTTCAACGTGCAGCACGCCTTCCACACCGACCTCATCGAGGGGATCTACGCCGCGGCGGACGATTCCGACTACGAGGTGGTCCTCAGCGCCCTGACCCCCCGCCGCGACGAGCGCCGCGCCGTGGAGACCCTGCTGGGCTACCGCTGCGACGCGCTCATCATGCTCGGCCCCGAGTCTCCGGCGACGAGGCTGGACGAACTCGCCCGGCGGGTGCCGCTGATCGCCGTCGGCCGCCGGCTGCGGGAGCCGTCGATCGACCTGGTGCACACCGACGAGGAGGCGGGGATGCGCCAGGCGGTCGACCACCTGGTGAAGCTCGGGCACCGCGACATCGCCCACATCGACGGCGGCCGCAGCCCGAAGGCGACCGACCGGCGGCGGGCCTACCGGGCCGCCATGCGGCGGCACGGCCTTGGCGGCAGCGCCCGGATCGTCCCCGGAGGCCAGACGGCGGAGTCCGGCGCGACCGCCGCGCGGCTGCTCCTGGACGGGGGTGAACCGCCCACCGCGGTGATCGCCTACGACGACGACTGCGCCGCCGGGGTGCTCGACTCGCTCCTGCGGGCCGGGGTCTCGGTTCCCAGGGACGTCTCCGTCATCGGCTTCGACGACAGCCGGCTGTCGCGCCTGTCCCACGTCAACCTCACGACCATCGGCCAGGACGCCGGCCGTATGGCGAGCCTGGCCGTGGAGAGGGCCGTCGCGCGGCTGTCCGGCGACGGCGGCACCGACCGGGACTTCGTCATCTCCCCTCACCTGGTCGTACGCGGCACCACCGCGTCCTGCCGGACCTAGCGCCGGTCTTGACAACCCTCGGTGAGCGGGCTCATAGTCGGGAAACTAGAGCGCTCTAGAAGCGTGAATGGATCACAGCAGGCCGGGCCAGGGGAGGTCACCACGTGAACAGTGCGGGGCGCGGGGAAGGCGGACCGCCGCCGCCCGGGGACGTCGAGGCGTTCGACGTCCTGGCGATGGGGCGCGTCGGCGTCGACCTGTACCCCCTGCGGACCGGGGTGCCGCTCCAGGACGTCGCCAGGTTCGGCAGGTTCCTCGGCGGTAGCCCCACGAACGTGGCCGTGGCGGCGGCGAGGTACGGCCGCCGTTCGGCCGTGATCACCAAGACCGGCGCGGACCCGTTCGGGACCTTCGTGCGCCAGGCGCTGACGGGCTACGGCGTGGACGCCCGGTTCGTCGGCGAGTCGGACGGTCTGCATACGCCGCTGACGTTCTGCGAGATCTTCCCGCCGGACGACTTCCCGCTGTACTTCTACCGGGCGCCCAAGGCCCCCGACCTGGACATCGTGCCCGGGGAACTGGACTTCGAGGCGATCGCGGAAGCCCGGATCTTCTGGGTGACGGTCACCGGCCTGTGCACCGAGCCGAGCCGTTCGGCGACCCTGGCTGCGCTGGAGGCACGGGAAGGGCGCGGGATCACCGTGCTCGACCTGGACTACCGGCCGATGTTCTGGGACTCGCGGGAGCAGGCGGGCGCCTGGGTGCGCAAGGCGCTGGAACACGTCACGGTGGCGGCCGGCAACCTCGACGAGTGCGCGACGGCCGTGGGCGTGCGCGACCCGTACGAGGCCGCGCGGGCGCTCCGCGAGTGCGGCGTCTCGCTGGCCGTGGTGAAACGCGGCCCGGACGGGGTGCTGGCGGTCGATGACGCCGGGCCGGTGGAGGTTCCGCCCGTACCGGTCGAGGTCGTCAACGGACTGGGGGCGGGCGACGCCTTCGGCGGCGCCCTGTGCCATGGGCTGCTGGCCGGCTGGGATCTGGGCCGCACGATCTCGTTCGCCAACGCCGCCGGGGCGCACGTCGCCGGCGAACTGGCCTGCTCCGACGCCATGCCGACCGAGGAGCAGGTCCTCGCCCGGCTCCGTGCGGCGCACGATGAGATGGCGAAGCGGGTGGACCATGCGTGACCGCCTGCGGGAGAAGAGCCCGGTCATGAGCGCAGACGCCGAGCTGCATGTGCGGGCGGGGCAGACCGCCGACGGTCCGTTCGCGGCGGTGATCACGCCCGAGTCGGCGGGCTGGGGGTACTCCGGGCTGCGCGTGCTGGAACTGCCCCCGGGCGGATCGCACACGATCGACACGGGGGACGCCGAGCACCTGGTGCTTCCGCTGTCCGGCGGCTGCCGGGTGGAATGCGAGGGCCGGACCGTGGACGTGGCCGGCCGCGAGCACGTCTTCGACCGCGTCACCGACTTCGTCTACCTGCCGCGTGCCGCCGAGGCGTTGATCAGCAGCCGGGACGGCGGCCGGTTCGCCCTGCCGTCGGCCCGCTGCGAGCGCAGGCTGCCGGTGCGCTACGGCCCGGCGGAGCAGGTGCCCGTCGAGCCGCGCGGCGCCGGGAACTGCAGCCGGCAGGTGAACGGCTACTGCATGCCAGACGGCTTCCCCGCCGACCGGCTGCTGGTGTGCGAGGTGCTGACGCCCGGCGGCAACTGGTCGTCCTATCCGCCGCACAAGCACGACGAGACGCGCGAGGGGGAGAGCCGCCTTGAGGAGATCTACTACTTCGGGATCGCCAGTGGTCCCGCCGGGCCCGGGGTGGCGTACCAGCGGGTCTACGGGACGCCCGGCCGTCCCCTGGACGTGCTCGCCGAGGTGCGGGACGGGGACGCGGTGCTGATCCCGCACGGCTGGCACGGCCCGTCCATGGCCGCTCCCGGCTACGACCTCTACTACCTCAACGTGATGGCCGGGCCCGCCCCCGAACGGGCGTGGCTGATCTGCGACGACCCGGCCCACGCCTGGGTGCGCGGCACTTGGGACACCGTGACGCTCGACCCGCGCGTGCCGCTGACCTCCGCGGGCGGTCGCGTCCGGAAGGAGGCCTGAGCCGATGGAATCGATCAGGCTCACCACGGCGCAGGCACTCGTCCGTTTCCTGGCCCGGCAGTGGAGCGCGCGGGACGGCGTCGAACAGCGGCTCATCCCCGGCGTCTGGGGCATCTTCGGGCACGGCAACGTCGCCGGCATCGGCCAGGCGTTGCTGCAGTCCGCGCACACCGAGGACGTCGACCTTCCCTACTACCTGGCGCGCAACGAACAGGGCATGGTGCACGCGGCGAGCGCGTTCGCCAAGATGCGGAACCGCATGGCCGCCTTCGCCTGCACCGCGTCGACCGGCCCCGGTTCGACGAACATGATCACCGGCGCGGCGCTGGCGACCACCAACCGCCTGCCGGTGCTGCTGCTGCCGAGCGACATGTTCGCGACCCGCGTCCCGGATCCGGTCTTGCAGCAACTGGAGGACGGCCGCGCGGGGGACGTGTCGGTGAACGACGCCTTCCGTCCGGTGTCCAAGTACTTCGACCGAATCAGCCGTCCCGAGCAGCTCATCCCGGCCGCGCTCGCCGCGATGCGGGTGCTGACCGACCCGGCGGAGACCGGCGCGGTCACCCTCTGCCTGCCGCAGGACGTCCAGGCCGAGGCGTTCGACTGGCCGGTCGAGTTCTTCCGGCGCCGGGCGTGGGGGGTGGCCCGCCCGGCGCCGGAACCCGAGGAGATCGGGCGGGCGGCCGCGCTCCTCCGCCCGGCGCGGCGGCCGCTGATCGTCGCGGGCGGCGGCGCGGTGTACTCCGAGGCCACCGAAGAGCTGCGGCGCTTCGCAGAGTCGACCGGGATCCCGGTGGCCGACACGCACGCCGGCAAGGGCGCGGTGCCGTGGGACCACCCGTGCGCCGTCGGCGGCATCGGCGCCACCGGCACCGCCGCCGCCAACGCGCTGGCGGCCGAGGCGGACGTGGTGCTCGGCATCGGCACCCGCTACAGCGACTTCACCACCGCGAGCCATACCGTGTTCGGCGACCCCGGCGTCACGTTCGTCAATCTCAACGTGGCGCGGCTGGACGCGGTGAAGCACTCGGCGCTCCCGCTGGTCGCCGACGCCCGCCGTGGCATCGACGCCCTGGCCGCCGAACTGACCGGCTGGGAGGTCGACCCCGCCTACCGGGAGCGCACCCGGCGGCTGGCGGGGGAGTGGCGGCGCACGACCGAGGAGTGCTACCGCCTCGGCCACGGCCCGCTCCCGGCGCAGACCGAGATCCTCGGCGCGCTCAACGAACTGGCCGGGCCCCGCGACGTGGTGATCAACGCGGCCGGGAGCATGCCCGGCGACCTGCAGATGCTCTGGCGCGCGTCCGACCCGAAGGCCTACCACGTGGAGTACGCCTACTCCTGCATGGGCTACGAGGTGGCCGCGGGCCTCGGCGTCAAGATGGCCGATCCCGATCGCGAGGTGTTCGTGCTGGTCGGCGACGGGTCGTACCTGATGATGGCTCAGGAGATCGTCACCATGGTCTCCGAGGGGATCAAGGTGGTCGTCATCGTGGTGCAGAACCACGGGTTCGCCTCGATCGGCTCGCTCTCGGAGTCCCTCGGCTCCCAGCGCTTCGGCACCCGGTACCGCTACCGCGATCCCGGCAGCGGCCTTCTCGACGGCGATGTGCTGCCCGTCGACCTGGCGGCCAACGCCGCGAGCCTTGGCGCCGACGTCATCCAGGCCGGCGGCGTGGAGGAGTTCCGCGCCGCGATCGTGAAGGCCAAGGCGGCCGGCCGCACCACCGTCGTGCACGTGGAGACGGACCTGCTCGGCCCCAATCCGCCCGGGTCCGGCTGGTGGGACGTGCCGGTCGGCCAGGTGTCGGAGCTGGAGAGCACCCGCCGGGCCTACGAGACCTACGCCGCCGCCAAGAAGGCCCAGCGGCACTACCTGACCCCGCCCACTAAGGAGACGACGTGACGACCATCGAGCACTGGATCAACGGCTCCCCGGCGCCGGGGACGTCCGGGCGGTACGCCCCGGTGTGGAATCCGGCCACCGGGCAGGAGCGGGCGCGGGTGCCGCTGGCGGGGGCGTCCGATGTGGACGCCGCCGTGGCCGCCGCGAGCGACGCGTTCGCGTCCTGGCAGGAGACGTCGCTGTCCCAGCGGACGCGGATCATGTTCGCCTTCCGGGAGCTGCTGGTCCGCCACGAGGACGAGCTCGCCGAGATCGTCTCCGCCGAGCACGGCAAGGTGGTCGACGACGCCCGGGGCGAGATCGTCCGAGGCCGGGAGGTGGTCGAGTACGCCTGCGGCATCGCCGAGGCGCTCAAGGGCGGCCACTCCGACCAGGTGTCGCGGGGGGTCGACGTGCACACCCTCCGGCAGCCGCTGGGCGTGTGCGGCGGCATCACCCCCTTCAACTTCCCGGTCATGGTGCCGCTGTGGATGCACCCGATCGCCATCGCCGCCGGCAACACCTTCGTGCTCAAGCCGAGCGAGCGCGATCCCTCGGCGTCCGCGCTGATCGCCCGGCTGTACGCCGAGGCCGGACTGCCCGACGGGGTCTTCAACGTCGTGCACGGTGACAAGGAGGCCGTGGACGCCGTCCTCGACCACCCCGGGATCGCCGCGGTCTCGTTCGTCGGCTCCACCCCCATCGCCCGGTACGTGCATGAGCGCGCCACCGCGGCGGGCAAGCGCGTGCAGGCGCTGGGGGGCGCCAAGAACCACGCCGTCGTGCTGCCGGACGCCGACCCGGAGTTCGCCGCCGCCCACCTCACCGCCGCAGCCTTCGGGTCGGCCGGCGAGCGCTGCATGGCGGTCGCCGTCGCCGTCGCCGTCGGGGACGCCGCCGACGCGCTGGCGACCGTCCTCGAACGGAGGGCACGGGACATCCGCGTCGGCCCTGGGAACGTTCCAACCAGCGACATGGGACCGCTGGTGACCCGGGCGGCCCTGGACCGGATCGAAGCGGCGGTCGGGGCGGCCGCCGCACAGGGCGCCACCGTGGTCGTCGACGGGCGCGGACTGAAGGTGGACGGCCACGAGGAGGGCTTCTTCACCGGGCCTTCGGTGCTGGACCACGTCACCCCGGAGATGGCCGCCTACCGGGAGGAACTGTTCGGCCCGGTGCTGGCGATCGTCCGCGCCGCCTCGCTGGACGAGGCGATCGCGCTGGTCAACGCCAACCCCTACGGGAACGGCACCGCGATCTTCACCGCGGACGGCGGCGCGGCGCGCCGGTTCCAGCGCGAGGTGAGGGTCGGCATGATCGGCGTCAACGTCCCGGTCCCTGTGCCGATGTCCTACTACTCCTTCGGCGGCTGGAAGGACTCGCTGATCGGCGACAGCCCGATTCACGGTCCTGAGGGCGTGCGGTTCTACACCCGCCCCAAGGTCGTCACCACGCGCTGGCCGCACGTTCACGGCTCCGCGTCCCCCGCCGCATTCAGCTTCCCGACCGCAGGCTGAGCCTGCCCTCCCCGAAAAGGAGCAGCACGATGACGACGATCTCCGGCCCGGACGCCGCCCGCACCGTGGCGGGCCACCTCTGTCTCGGCTCGGCGCCCGACTCGTGGGGCGTCTGGTTCCCCGAGGACGAACGCCAGGTCCACTTCACCCGCTTCCTCGACGAGCTCGCACAGGCCGGATACCGGTGGCTGGAGCTCGGGCCCTACGGCTACCTGCCCACCGACCCGGAACGCCTTGCCGAGGAGGTCGGCTCGCGCGGGCTGAGCGTCTCCGGCGGCACCACCTTCGGGGCCCTGCACCGCCCGGACGAGTGGCCCGCGATGCTCGCCGAGGTGCGCCGGGTCGCCAGGCTGGCCGCCGCCTCGGGCGCCCACCACCTGGTGTTCATCCCGCCGATGTTCCGCGACGAGAAGACCGGTGCGTTCACCGAGGAGCCCACGCTCACTCCCGACCAGTGGAGGGCGCTCACGGCCGCGGCGGACGAGCTGGGCAAGATCCTCCTGGAGGAGCACGATGTCCGGCTCGTCGTCCATCCGCACGCCGACAGCCACATCCAGACCCAGCCCGCGATCGAGCGACTCCTCGACGGCACCGACTCCCGCTACGTCAACCTGTGCCTGGACACCGGCCACGTCGCCTACGGGGGCGGCGACGCCGTCGACCTGATCCGCCGGTACGGCGAGCGCATGGGCTACGTGCACATCAAGCAGATGGACCCGGACGTTCTCGTCCAGGTCGCGACCGAGAACCTCGGCTTCGGCGAGGCGGTCCGGCGCGGCGTGTGCGTCGAGCCTCCGGCGGGCGTGCCGAACCCGGCCGACGTCATCGCCGAGCTGTCCACGCTCGACGCCGAACTGTTCGTGATCGTCGAGCAGGACCTCTATCCGTGCGAGCCGGACGTCCCGCTCCCCATCGCCAGGCGCACCCGTGACTACCTGGCCGGCCAGGGACTCTCTGGCACCAGCCGTCCTCGGACGCACCCACACCACTGATCGAACAGGAGAACGCGATGCCCTTGCGCGTCGGAGTGATCGGGGCCGGAATGATCGGCCAGGAGCACACCCGCCGGCTGACGACCGTCGTCATCGGCGCCGAGGTGGTCGCCGTCACCGACCTGGCGGCCGACCGCGCCGGACTGCTCGCCGCCGAGGCCGGTGCCCGGCCGCACGCGTCGGGTGCCGAGGTGGTCGCCCGTCCCGATGTGGACGCCGTGCTGGTGACCTCGTGGGGACCGACCCACGCCGAGTACGTGCTGGCCGCCGTCGCGGCCGGCAAACCGGTGTTCTGCGAGAAGCCGCTCGCCACCGACGCGGCGGACTGCCTGCGCATCCTGCAGGCTGAGACCGCGCACGGCCGCCGCCTGGTCCAGGTCGGGTTCATGCGCCGCTACGACGACGCCTACCGGCGGCTGAAGAGGCTCGTGGACGCCGGCGACATCGGCGCCCCGCTGATCGTGCACTGCGCCCACCGCAACCCCACGGTTCCGGTGTCCTACACCTCCGAGATGGCGATGCTGGACACCGCCATCCACGAGGTCGACGTGCTGCGCTGGCTCCTGGACGAGGAGATCGTCTCGGCGCAGGTGCTCACCCCGCGTCCGACCCGGCGGCGGTTCGACCATCTCCAGGACCCTCAGCTCATGCTTTTCGAGACCTCCGGCGGCGTCCGCGTCGACGTGGAGGTCTTCGTCAACTGCCAGTACGGCTACGACATCCGCTGCGAGGTCGTCGGCGAGACCGGCGTCGCCCGGCTGCCCGACCCGGCCCGGCCGGCGGTGCGCCAGGACGGGCGGGAAGGCGTCGCCGTCGTGACCGACTGGCGGGAGCGGTTCGGCGACGCGTTCGACGCCGAGATCCAGGCATGGGTGGACGCCGCCTCGGCGGGCACGGCCACCGGCCCCTCCGCCTGGGACGGCTACGCGGCCACCGCGGTCGGCGACGCGACCGTGGAGGCACTGAAGACGGGGGAGACCGTCCCCGTCGACATGGAACCGCGTCCGTCCTTCTACTCGGGAGCGCAGCAGTGAAGATCGCCCTGGACCCGTACATGTTCCGCGCACTGCCGATAGCCGAGATGGTCCGCACCGCGGCCGACATCGGCTACTCCCACATCGAACTGTCGCCCCGCGACGACTTCATGCCATTCTTCCTCCATCCCAGGGCCGATGACGACAAGGTCGCCGAACTCAAGACGGCCCTGCGCGAGACCGGCGTGGAACTGTCGTCCATCCTTCCGCTCTACAGGTGGTCCAGCCCCGACGAGGCCGAGCGGCAGGCGGCCGTCCGCTACTGGAAACGCATGATCCAGGTCGCAGTCGAGCTGGAGTGCACGCTGATGAACTCCGAGTTCAACGGCCGTCCCGAGCGCGCGGCCGAGAGCGAGGCCGCGTTCTGGCGGTCGATGGAGGAACTCCTGCCGATCCTCGAACAGGAGGGCATCGCGCTCAACATCGAGGCGCATCCCGACGACTTCTGCGAGGTCAACGAGCCCGCCGTGGACCTGGTCAGGGCCATCAACAAGCCCTGGGTGAACTACCTGTACTGCGCGCCGCACACCTTCCACCTGTCCGGCGACGATCCGGGAGCCGACATCGCCTCGATGCTGCGCTATGCCGGCGACAAGCTCGCCCATGTGCACTTCGCCGACTCGTTCAACCACAAGGGCTCCTCCGGCCTGCGCTACGTCCTCAACCCGCCGGGCACCCCGGCCCGCATCCACCAGCACCTCGACATCGGCCAAGGCGAAGTGGACTGGGACATCCTTTTCGGCACGCTCCGCGACCTGAGCTTCGACGGCGTCGCCACGGTGTGCGTGTTCGCCTGGGAGGAACGTGCCCGCGAGTCCGCCGTCTTCATGCTGGAACGCATCTCCAAGGAACTGACCGCGGCCGTCAGGCCGGTGGCGAGAACGCCCGGGCTGCTTCGGCCAGGTCGGCCTCGGTGAACGGCGCACCGGGGAACCGGGACAGGCGCACCAGGGGGATCGCCCGCATCATGCGGCCATGCGGCCCGTCCAAGAGTCTGGCGCCCATCCGCGTGCCTTCGAGGCGCTGCCTGAGCCACCGTCCGGCCGCGGGATGCGCCAGGAAGTCCTCCGCGGTCGAGTCGGCGCCGAGCGGGGCCGGCGTCTCGTCGCCGGAGAGCACGACGGTGCCCGACAGACGGATGTCGCGGCTGGACGCGCCGACGCGCAGGCCGAACTCGCCGCCCTCCACGACCCAGGCGCCGCGACCGGTATGGCCCCTGCCGGTATCCCAGTACGCGAAGGCACGGGAGCCGAGTTCGAGGGCCACGGTCTTCGCCTGGCCGGGTTCGAGGGCGACGCGGGCGAAGGCGCGCAGTTCCTGCTCGGGGCGGTAGACGGATGCCTGGGGGTCGGTCACGTACAGCTGCACGATCTCGGCCCCGGCGACCTCGCCGGTGTTCTCGACGGTCAGGCGCACCAGGACGCGCGGGCTCGCGCCGTCTTCGAGCACCTCGGTCTCGAACCCCGAATAGGCGAAGCTCGTGTACGACAGCCCATGGCCGAAGGGGTAGGACACCTGAAGCCCATGCGCGTCGTACCAGCGGTACCCGATGAGCAGGCCCTCGCCATAGCGCACGACGCCGTTCTCACCGGGGAAGTTGCCGACGGTGGGGTTGTCTTGAAAGCGCATCGGGATCGTCTCGGCCAGCTTGCCGGAAGGCGAGGCGACGCCGAGCAGCAGATCGGCGATGGCGGCGCCGCCTGCCTGGCCGAGCAGCCAGCCCTCCAACACGGCCTGTGCCTCGTCCTCCCAGTCCGAGACCGTGACCGCCGAGCCGTTCGAGAGCACCACGACGACGCGCGGATTGGCCGCGGCGACGGCCCGGAGCAGCGCGACCTGGTCGGCGGGCAGATCCATGTGCTCGCGGTCGTAGCCCTCCGACTCATAGGAGGGCGGCAGGCCCAGGAACACGATGGCGACGTCGGCCGCCGCGGCTGCGCGCACCGCCTCGTCGACCAGCGCCGGGTCCGCCGCCTGCGTCTCGATCGCGAAACCGGGGGCGAACACCACCTCGCGCGTACCGTCCAGCGCGGTGCGCAGGCTGTCGAGGGCCGAGTCGACGCGGGTGGGGTTGACCTGCGACGAGCCGGCACCCTGGAAGCGCGGGGAACGGGCGAACTCGCCGATCACCGCGACCGGACCCTTCGCGCCAGGGTCGAGCGGCAGGAGGCCGCGCTCGTTCTTCAGCAGCACCGCGCCGGCGAGCGCGGCCTCGTGGGCGAGGGCATGGTGCGCGTCGGCGTCGAAACCGTCGAGCGGCTCGCGGGCCTGCGCCTTGGCGACCAGGCCAAGCACGTTCGCCACGGCCTGGTCGACGTCGGCCTCGCTCAGCGTGCCGGCGCGCACCGCATCGAGAACGGTGCGGCCGCCGACGCCGCCCGAGGCCGGCATCTCAAGGTCCAGACCGGCGGCGACCGCCTTGTCGCGCTCGTTGACGGCGCCCCAGTCGGAGACCACGAGGCCCTCGTAGCCCCAGTCTCGGCGCAGCACGTCGGTCAGCAGCCAGGGGCTCTCCGAGGCGTAAACGCCGTTGATCTTGTTGTACGAACACATCACCGTCCACGGCCGGGCGCCGGTGACGACCCTCTCGAACGCGGGCAGGTAGATCTCGCGCAGGGTGCGCTCGTCGATCTCGGCCGAGACCGTCATGCGGTCGGTCTCCTGGTTGTTCGCCGCGAAGTGCTTGACCGACGTGCCGACGCCCCGGCTCTGCACGCCCTCCACCATTGCGGCGGCGAGTTCGCCCGCGAGCGCGGGGTCTTCGGAGAAGTACTCGAAGTTGCGGCCGCACAGCGGGGAGCGCTTCATGTTCACGCCGGGGCCGAGCAGCACGGCCACCCCGGCGGCGCGGCACTCGTCGCCGAGCGCCGCGCCCACCCGCCGCATGAGCGCCGGATCCCAGCTGGAGGCGATGCCGGCCGCCGGCGGGAAGCACGTGGCCGGCACCGACGCGTTCAGGCCCAGATGGTCGGCGCTCGCCGCCTGTTTGCGCAGCCCGTGCGGGCCGTCCGTCACCATGATCGCCGGCACGCCGAGGCGCTCCACGGGCTGCGTGTGCCAGAAGTCCGAGCCGTCCAGCAGTTCGGCCTTCTCCACGAGGGTGAGCCCGGCGAGGATCGCCTGCACGTTCAGTCGAGGGGTGACGTCGGTCATGCTCGCTCCCTGCTGTGGTCAGCGGCTCAGCCGCTGGTAACGACGGATCGCCAGGGGCAGGAAGATCGCCGTGATGACGACCGGCCAGACCACCGCCATCAGCATGGCGTGCTGTTCGATCCACGTGTCGCCGGCCGCCACCGGATTGCCGAACAGCTCGCGGGAGGCCGTCACCGTGGCGGACACCGGGTTCCACATCGCGATCGTCCCCAGCCAGTGCGGCATCAGGGACGGAGCGACGAACGCGCTGGAGATCATCGCGAAGGGGAACGCCACCGCGAACAGGCTGCCGGCCGCCTCCTCGTTCGGCACCAGAAGCCCGAGCAGGACGCCGATCCAGATCAGCGCGAAACGCAGAAGCAGGAGCAGGCCGAAGGCCCCGAGGGTCGCCGGCAGGCCGCCGCTGGAACGCCAGCCGATCGCCAGCGCCGTCAGAGCCAGGACGACAAGGTCGAGGGTCGCGCCGATCAGGTCGCCGACACCCCGTCCCGTGACGACGGCGGACGGCGACATCGGCATGGACCGGAACCTGTCGGTGACCCCGCGTGCGCTGTCGTACACGACGACATAGGCCGTGTTCATGAAGCCCATCGCCATCGTCATGCCGAACATGCCCGGCATCAGGAACGTGCGGTAGTCCCCACCGCCGGGCACCGACATCGCGCTGCCGAAGACATAGCCGAACAACAGCACCGAGACGATGGGGAACCCGAGTTGCCAGGCGATGTTGCTCGGCTGCCGGACGTAGTGCGTCAGGCCTCGCAGGACGATCGTCCAGCAGTCCGCGACGGCCCAGTAGAGCCGCCCGCCGAGTCCGTCGTCGGCCGTCTTGCTCTGGACGGTCACGCTTCGACCCCCGCCTTCTTCCTCGGTGCCTCGTCCCCGGTGTGGTGTCCGGTGAGGCGCAGGAACACCTCGTCCAGCGTCGGCCGCCGCAGCCCGATGTCCTCCACTGCGATGCCGTCGTCCTGCAGCGTGCGGGCGACCTCGGTGAGCGCGGCCACCCGTTCGGCGACCGGCGCGTGCACCCGCGCCGCCGCCGCGTCGGTCTGCGGCTCGGCGGACGCGACGCGGGCGACCACGGCGGCCGCCGCGGACAGGGTCGCCGGGTCGCGCACCACCACCTCGATCCGGTCCCCGCCGATCAGCCGCTTCAGCGACTCAGGGGGGCCGTCCGCGATGACCCGGCCGCGGTCGAGGACGGCGATGCGCCCGGCCAGCTGGTCGGCCTCGTCCAGGTACTGCGTCGTCAGCAGGACGGTCGTGCCCCGCGCGACCAGCGACCGGACGGACTGCCACACCTCGTTCCGGCCGCGCGGATCGAGCCCGGTGGTCGGCTCGTCCAGGAACAGCACGTCCGGTGCCAGGATCATGCTGGCCGCGAGGTCGAGACGGCGGCGCATCCCGCCGCTGTACTCCTTGAGCCCCTTGTCGGCCGCCTCCACCAGGTCGAACCGCTCCAGCAGCTCTTCGGCCCGCTGCGCCGCGCGCTTCCTGCCCAGATGGAACAGGCGCCCGAACATGCGCAGGTTCTGCCGTCCGGTGAGGACCTCGTCCAGTGCGGCATGCTGCCCGGCCAGCCCGATCCGCTGGCGCACCTGCCGTGCCCGCGTGGCGACGTCGAGCCCGGTGACCTCCGCGCGCCCGCCGTCCAGCCGGACGAGCGTGGTCAGGATGCGCACGGCCGTGGTCTTCCCCGCCCCGTTCGGGCCGAGCAGACCGTAGACCATGCCCTTCGGCACCGCCAGATCGAAGCCGTCGAGCGCGCGTTTCTCCCCGTAGTCCTTGCGGATCCCCTCGGCGAGGATCGCGTTGTCGGGCATGTGGCCTCCTGTCCCCTGACCCTACTTCGCGTACAGCATACGCGAATTTGCGTACACCATACCCTAAGGGGGTGCCCGGCACAGACCTCCCGAGCGATAGCGTCTGAGCGTGCGCACAGCGGGTGCCGCATCCGAAGGAGCAGGACGGACGATGACGACGGAGCAGGGCGACGGCCGCGACCTCGGGCGGAGCCTGAAGTTGCTGTGGGGTGACCGGATCCGGCCGCCCCGCGGACGGCCGCCCACGCTCAGCCTCGGCCGGATCGTCGCCGCGGCCGTCGAGGTCGCCGACGAACTCGGCGAGACCGAGGGACTCGAAGCGCTGTCAATGCGCCACATCGCGACCCGCCTGGGCGTCGGGACGATGACGCTCTACCGCTATGTCCCCGGCAAGAGCGAACTGCTGGACCTCATGCTCGACCACGTCATCGACGTCCCCGAGCCGGAGCAGGACGAGCGCCTCGGCTGGCGCGAGATCCTCACGGCCGACGCCCACCACCTGTGGCGGCTGTGCATGGACCACCCCTGGTACCCGTTCGTCGACCAGAGCCGTCCGCTCCTCGGCCCCAACGCCATGCGCGGGCTGGACCGGTTCCTCGGCCGGCTGCGCCCGACCGGAGTGGACGACCGGACGCTCCTCATGCTGATCAGCGTCCAGAACGACTATGTGGAGGGCGTCGCGCGCCGCTACGTCAACGAGCGGCGCGCCGAGCACCGGACCGGCGTCAGCAACGAGGAGTTCTGGGCCGCCCAGGCACCGACACTGGAGGACGCCCTACGCAGCGGCGACTTCCCCGTCATGGCCGACCTCGCCGCGAACACCTTCGACTTCTCCTACGAGCAGCTTTTCGAGTTCGGCCTGAACCGGCTTCACGACGGTTTCGCGTCCGTCTTCGACACGCGGGGAGGGTGACCGGGCGCAGGGTCAAAGCTCCCGGTGAATGCGCATCCGGCGGACCGCCGCGACCGCACCGCCGATCGAGAGGAGCAACACCAGCCCGGCGATTCCTCCCGCCACGACGAGCAACTCCGTGTTCTGCGGAGGCTTCTCCTCGGACGTGGCGGCCACGGGGCTGGCCGAGGTGCCCGGTACCTGCCCGCCCGGTGTCCGCCCGCCCGGCGCGGTGGCGCCCCCGGTGCGCGCGGGCGTGGCGCCGCGATCCGCCGGTCGCGTGCGGGCGGCGCTGAACGTGATGTCGGAGCAGGAGTAATAGGTGTCGGGCGTGTCCGAGGTCTGCCAGACCGTGTAGATCACGTGCCGTCCCGTCTTGCCGCGGGGCAGGCGGCCGGCGAAGACGTACGCCCCGTTCCGCCGCGGCGGGTCCGTCACCTCAAGGAACGGCTTGGCTTCCAGCGACGCCCAGGTCAGCGGCCGGGTGGGCCGGTAGCCGTCGCGCGTGACGTACAGCCGGAGACCGCCCCGGTGCGGGATCGACACCCGGTAGCGGAAGGTGTGGCGGGCGCCGGCCGTCAGCCGGGTCGCGGGCCAGTCCGCACGCGGCAGGTCCAGCCCGCGGAACCGCTCGATGCCCGCACTGCACAGCTCGCCGTCCGGGATCATCTCGCGGTCGCGGCCGCGCACGTTCGGTACGCGCAGTTCGTCCCACTCGGCGAGAGCCGCGCCGCTCAACCTCGCCGCCGCCCGGCAGGCGGCGCTCGCCCGGTCGGCGCCACGACCGGGTTCGCAGCCGGTCGCGCGGCTCCCCGGGTTCTCGAGCGCCCCGTGCGCCCTGGCCGGTGCGGCCGGAAGGGCCATCCCGAACAGGATCCCGAGCACGGTCGCGGCGGCCGGTACGCGAGCGCCCACTCCACTGCCCCCTAAGGTCGGAAAACTCTCAGGAGTACGCACCCCCGCCCGCGAAGGGTTCACATGCGTACCGGCGCATCGCGCTGCGGGGTCGCGGGTCAGTCTCCCGGTGCGCTCTGCGTGGGCAGGACGGGTTTCCTGCGGAGGACCAGGAGGGCCGTATCGTCCGTCAGCCTGCCTCGCGTGTGCTGCTGCAGTTCGTTGCGAAGGGTCCGCGCCACATCGTCGGGCGGGACATCGCCCAACGAGACCAGACGCTCCTCCAACGGGAAGAAGTCGCCGGAGGGGCTCCGGGCCTCGGTGACGCCGTCGGTGCACAGCAGAAGCGTGGCGCCCTGAGGAAGCTCGAAGGACCTGACGGTGCGCGGTTCGGGATCGAGAGAGGCCAGCCCGAGCGGAACGGACGCCTCGCCGAGGGAAACCCGGCCGGGTCGTTCTCCGTCCAGCAGAAAGGGAGGGACATGCCCGCAGTCGATCGCCTGAACCTTCGTTCCGGAGCCAACGTTCAGGACGAGCGCGGTGACGAAACGTTCGTGCTCTCCCGCATGTACGGCGAACGAGTTGTGCCGCAGCACCGAGTTCTCAAGAGCGTTCACGACGGCGGTGAGCGTGGGCTCCGTGAGGGCCGCTTCGCGGAAGGAGTTGAGCACGGCGAAGGCGGCGCTGATGGCGGGCAGGCCTTTGCCCTGGACGTCGGCGATGAACACGCGGCTGCCGAACGGCGTCGCCACGACCTCGTACACGTCGCCCCCGACCTGGTTGTCCTCCTCGACGGGCTCGTACAGGCCATGGACGACGAGCTCGTCGGTGACGAGGGGGAACGGATGGAGGATCTGGCGCTGTAGCGCGGCCGCCGCGGAACGCAGCCGGACGATCTCCCCTTCCCTGCGGACGCGCTGCACCGCCTGGGCCAGGCTCAGCCCGCTCAGGATGACGGCGAAGGCGATCACGCTCACGTAGGCCGCGCCCGTTTCCACAGGGCTGCGGAGCAGGGCGCCGATGATGACCAGGGTCGTCCACGCGGCCGCGACCGCGGTCTGCCGGACCGTCCCCCGTCCGGCGATCAGGGTGGGCAGGAAGACGAGGAACGGGGCCAGCCTCGTCTCCCTGCTGAGGACGACGCCGGTCACCGCGAGGGCGGCCGTGATCCCGACGAGCCAGAAGATCACGACCGGCCAGGAGAGAGGGGCGCTTCGCCGGCCCGGCCTCGTGACGACGTTCGGACCGTCCGGATCGTTCGAGGTGCGCACCCTTGCTCCTGCCCTCCCCACCCTTCACCGGGACGCGCGCCCAGCGAATCAGCCAATCACGTGATCATTACACCACGGAAGGTAACGATCTTCCGTTGAACCCTGCCCTGCCCACCCTCGTGTGGATCACGGAACCCGCCGTGCGGGACGGCATCCAAAGCGCTAGAGCGTGTTCGGGAAGTCCGGCGCAGCGGCCGGGGGAGGGTCGGCGAGAAGTGCGGCAACGCGCACAAGGGTGTCTCGGTCTTGGGCTGTCAGCCGGTCGAGCAGGTGCCTGCGCACTGCGCCGGCGTGGACCGGCCGGGCTTGGCCGAGCATGGCGCGTCCGTGATCGGTGAGCACCACAGTCGTTCCGGCCGGTCCCTTCTCGCGACGAACCAGGCCGCGTTCGGTCATGCGGGTCAGCTGGTGGGACATCGCGCCCTTGGTCAATTGCATGGATTCCGTCAGCGCTCGCTGGCCGAGGGCCCCGCCTTGGTCGTCGAGTCGGTAGATGACGCCGTAGTCGGCGCCGGACAGGCCGGTGCCGGCGGTGATGTCGGTGATGACACGGCGGGTGACCACTGGGTTGCCATGACAACCACTGTGATCGTGACCGGCGGATCCGCGGGTATCGGCCGCGCGGCATGCGAGCGTCTGGCGAAGCAGGGCTGGAACGTCGCGGTCGCCTATCACCGCAGCGCCCGGCAAGCCGCCGAAATCGTCTCCGGGATCGAGCAGGCCGGCGGCTCGGCGATCGCCGTCCGGGCCGATGTCACGCACCGCCGCGATGTCGGCGCCCTGTTCGACCGTACCCACCAGGCTTTTGGTGGCATCGACGCGTTGGTCGCCTGTGCAGGCGCCAGTGCCGTCCGGCCTATCGCCGACAGCGATGAGGACCTCATCGCCGAGCAGATCAACGTCAACCTTCTCGGCACGCTCCACGCGATGCAAGAGGCCGCCACGCGCCTTCGTCCCGGCGGGAGCATCGTCACCGTCTCCTCCGCCGCAGTCCCGGTCGGCATTCCGGGGCTCGGCCTCACCATGGCCGCCAAAGCCGGTGTCGAAGCACTGACCCGGGTGCTGGCCAAGGAACTCGGTTCACGCGGCATCCGGGTCAACGCCGTCGCCCCGGGACTGCTGGACACCCCGACGTTCCGCACTGGCAAGACCGACCAGGACGTCCGGCGATTCACAGCCCAGGTACCCCTCAATCGCCTCGGCGACGTCCAGGAGGCCGCAGCGGCCATCGCCTACCTGCTCAGCCCCGACGCGTCCTGGGTCAACGCACAGATCCTGCGGGTCAACGGCGGATACCTATGACCCGCGCCGATGACCCGCGCCGACCGACGCCACCGGGCCACCGTCATCAACGGCCGGCTTTCACGCTGAGGTCGCCTTCGAGTCCGGCGATGCGTTCAGAGGCGGCCTGCGTACCTGCATGCACAACTGTTGATTGTGACGTTGTGGCGTGTTGATTGTTGGACACTGCCGCCTGCCTTCCGGTCGAATGCCTGAGTTCGCGAAGGGACATACAACTGGAAGGCGTGGGCGTGGTGAAGTCGTTCGTGCATCTCCATGTGCACACGGAGTACAGCATGCTGGACGGCGCCGCCAAGATCGGCCCGTTGACCGACGAGGTGGCGCGGCAGCGGATGCCCGCGGTGGCGATGAGCGACCACGGCAACGTGCACGGCGCGTACGAGTTCTTCCATGCGGCGGACAAGGCCGGCGTCAAGCCGATCATCGGCGCCGAGGCCTACGTCGCGCCCGCGTCGCGGTTCCACAAGCAGGCGGTGTTCTGGAGCGAGGATCTCGCGCTGCGCAGGTCCGACGATGAGACCGGTGAGGGCGGTGACGTCTCCGGCCGCGGCCTGTACACGCACATGACGATGTGGGCCGCCGACGCCGGCGGGTTGCGGAACCTGTTCCGGCTCCAGTCGCGGGCGTGGCTGGAAGGCCACGTCCAGAAGTATCCGCGGATGGACGACGAACTGCTCGCTGAGCACGGTGCGGGCATCATCGCCACGACCGGCTGCCCGTCCGGCGCGGTGCAGACCCGGCTTCGTCTGGGCCAGTACGACCAGGCCGTCGAGGCCGCTGCGCGGTACCGGGACATTTTCGGCCAGGACAACTACTTCCTGGAATTGATGGACCACGGTCTCGCCATCGAGCGCCGCGTCCGCGATGACCTGCTGAGGCTCGGCAGGCACCTGGGTCTGCCGCCGCTGGCCACCAACGACTCGCACTATGTGACCGAGGACCAGGCCCAGGCGCATGACGCGCTGCTGTGCATCGGTACCGGCAAGCAGCTCGCCGACCAGAAACGGTTCCGGTTCTCCGGGTCGGGCTACTTCATCAAGAGCGCCGCGGAGATGCGGGCGTTGTGGGATTCCGAGGTCCCCGGGGCGTGCGACAACACCCTGCTGATCGCCGAACGCGTCGGCGACTATGCCGAGGTCTTCGCCCAACGTGACCTGATGCCCAAGTTCCCCGTCCCCGACGGGCACAGCGAGTCGTCGTGGCTGCGCAAGGAGACCCTGGCCGGGGCCCGGCGTCGCTTCGGCGGCGATCCGCCGCAGGATGTGCTGGACCGCATTGACTACGAGCTGTCGGTGATCGACGGAATGGGTTTCCCGGGGTACTTCCTGGTGGTCGCCGACATCTGCCGGCACGCCCGCGCCAGCGGGATCGGCCTCGGCCCGGGCCGCGGGTCGGCGACCGGGTCGATGGTGGCGTACTGCACGGGGATCACCGAACTGGACCCGATCGAGCACGGGCTGATCTTCGAGCGGTTCCTCAACCCGGAGCGGATCACCATGCCCGACGTCGATCTGGACCTCGACGACCGCCGCCGCGACGAGATGATCGACTACGTCACCGCGCGATACGGCGGCGACCGTGTGTGCCAGATCGTCACCTTCGGCACGATCAAGGCCAAGGCGGCGGTGAAGGACGCCTGCCGGGTGCTGGGCTATCCCTACGCGCTCGGCGACCGGATCACCAAGGCGTTCCCGGCCGCCGCCGGCGGCAGGGAGATCCCGCTGGCGGCCATCCACGACCCCGGCCATCCCCGCCACGGTGAGGCCACCGAACTGCGGAAGATGTACGCCGAGGAACCCGACGTCAAACGGGTCATCGACACCGCCGGGGGCGTGGAGGGCCTGACCCGCGGCACCGGTGTGCACGCGGCCGGGGTGATCCTGTCGTCCGAGCCGCTGATCGACGTGCTGCCCCTGGTCAAGCCCAAGCAGGACGGCCCGGTCATCACCGGGTTCCCGTTCACCCAGGCCGAAGAGATGGGCCTGCTGAAGATGGACTTCCTCGGGCTGCGCAATCTCACCGTCATCAACGACGCGATCGCAGGCGTCAAGGCGAACAAGGGCATCGACATCGACATCCTCGATGTACCGCTCGACGACACCAGGACCTACCGGCTGCTCGCACGCGGCGACACCCTCGGGGTCTTCCAGCTCGACGGCGGCGGCATGCGGACCCTGCTACGGCTGATGCAGCCCACCGCGTTCACCGACATCGCAGCGGTCTCCGCCCTCTACCGGCCGGGACCGATGGAGATGAACGCCCACACCAACTACGCGCTGCGCAAGACCGGCAGGCAGAAGGTCGAACCGATCCACCCCGAGCTCAAGGACGCACTGGAACCCATCCTGGGCGACACCTACCACCTGGTGGTCTTCCAGGAACAGGTCATGGCGATCGCCCAGCAACTCGCCGGATACTCCCTCGGCGGAGCCGACATGCTGCGCCGCGCCATGGGCAAGAAGAAGAAGGACGTCCTGGACGCCGAGTGGGGCAGATTCTCCACCGGAATGCGGGACCGCGGCTTCTCCGACGATGCGATCAAAGCCGTCTGGGACGTGCTGGTCCCCTTCTCGGGATACGGCTTCAACAAGTCCCACACCGCCGGGTACGGCGTCGTCTCGTACTGGACGGCCTACCTCAAGGCCAACCACCCCGCCGAATACCTCGCCGCGTTGCTCACCTCGGTCGGCGATGACAAGGACAAGATGGCGCTGTATCTGGCCGACTGCCGCCGCCTGGGCATCAAAGTGCTGCCGCCCGACGTCAACCAGAGCGAGCTGGACTTCGCCGCCGTCGGGCGCGACATCCGCTTCGGCCTCGGCGCCATCCGCAACGTCGGCGCAGGCGTCGTCGACGCCATCGTCCGCACACGCCGGAAAGAAGGCGACTACACCGGCTTCAACGACTTCCTCTCCAAGATTCCGCAGAGCGTCTGCAACAAGCGCGTCATCGAGTCGCTGGCCAAGGCCGGCGCCTTCGACGGCCTCGGCCACCGCCGCAAGGGCCTGGTCATGGTCCACGAGCAGGCCGTCGACGCGATCATCGACCTCAAACGCAACGCCGCCCGCGGCCAGGACTCCCTCTTCGGTGCGTCCACCGAGTCCGCCGAGACCCTTTCGGTCGACGCCCCCGAGCAGGAATGGGACACCGGCACCCTGCTGGCCTTCGAACGAGAGATGCTCGGACTGTACGTCTCGTCCCATCCCCTGGACGGCGCCGAACCGGTCCTTGAGGCCAACCGCGACACCACGATCGCCGACCTGCTGGGCTCCGCCCGGGCCGACGCACCTGTGCGGGTGGCCGGGATCATCTCCGGCCTGCAGCGCAAGGTCACCAAGCAGGGCAACCCGTGGGCGATCGTCACCCTCGAAGACCACGATGCCTCCGTGGAATGCCTCATCTTCCCCAAGACCTACACGCTGTACGGCCAGGCACTGGCGGAGGACCGCGTGATCTCCGTGCAAGGGCGGACCAACATCCGCGACGAAACACTCAGCGTCTACGGCGAAGACATCACCACTCTCGATCTCGCCCAGGCGGCCACCGAGCCACCCGTGGTCATCCACGTTCACGAAGACCGGCTGAACCTCCGGCTGGTCCAAGAACTCAAACAGATCCTCACCACGCATCCCGGGCGGACGCCCGTGCACTTGCTGCTGCAGCGGCACGGGCCCAAAAGCGTTCTGTTCGACCTGCGCCCCTTCCGGGTCACTCCCGGCCCGGCCTTCTACGGCGACATCAAAGCTCTGCTCGGCCCCTCGTCCCACTCGTAGCCCGCTCCAAGTGGAGCCATCGGCCGACAGGTCACCAGGCGACGAAGCCGCCGTCCACGAGGAGGTCCGTACCGGTGACGAACGAGGCGGCGTCGCTCAGCAGGAAGACGGTGGGCCCGGCGATCTCGTCGACCGTGGCCATGCGCGCCATGGGGGTTTCGGACTCGAAGCGTCCGACGCGGTCGGCGACCTCGGGGCGGAGGTTCATGGGCGTGGCGGTGTAGCCGGGGCTGATGCTGTTGACGCGGACGCCGCGGCCGGCCCATTCGGTGGCGAGGCTCTTCGACAGGTGCATGACGGCGGCCTTGGAGGCGTTGTAGTGCGCCTGGGTGAGGCCGCGGTTGGCGATCGTTCCGGACATCGAGGCGATGTTGACGATGGAGCCGCCGCCGTTGCGCAGCAGGGCGCGGCCCTCGGCCTGGCAGGAGAGGAAGACGCCGGTGAGGTTGACGTCGATGACCTTCTGCCACTGGGCAAGGGACATGTCCTCGGCGGGGGCCGCGTTGGCGATCCCGGCGGCGTTGACCGCCAGGCGCAAGGGCCCGAGGGAGCCTTCGGCCAGCTCTACGGCCTCCTCCAGGTCGGCGGCCTGAGTGACGTCGCCGTGGAAGGCGGCGGCGCGCCGGCCTGCCTTCTCGATGGCCTCGGCGGCAACGTCGAGGTCCGCGCCGGGCAGGTCCAGGCAGGCGACGTCGGCGCCCATCTCGGCGAGGGCGATCGCCAGGCGCCGCCCGATGCCCGATCCGGCGCCGGTCACGAGGGCGGTGCGGCCGTCGAGGCGGAACGAGGGTGCGGTCACGGGGTGCTCCTGTCGGGTTCGTCGGCGAGGCGCCGGGCAACGCCCAGGTCGGTGATGAGGACGTCGATCCAGCCGCCGCGCAGGGCGGCGCGGATCGCGGCGTACTTGCGGTGTCCGCCGGCGGCGGCGATGCGACGGGGGATGCCGCGGAACGCGTCGGGCGCGATGCCGATGACGCGTTCGTCCAGGTTGGTGTTGAGCAGGGTGCCGTCCTCGTCGAAGAAATGGAGGCTGATGTCGCCCACTCCGCCGAGGCGCCGCAACTCCTCCTGCTCCTCGGCCGAGAAGATGTTGCCGCTCTCGCGCAGCAGCGGGGAGGGCTCCAGGCTGCCGATGCCGACGAGCGCGACGGTCAGCCGGTCCCAGGTCGCGATGACGTCGGCGACCTTGGGGTCGGCGACGATCGCGTCCCGGGCGGCGCGGTTGCCGACGACGCCGGGCGCGGAGATGAAGACGGGCTCGGCGCCGGTGATGTCGGCGAGGCGGCCCATCAGGCGGGTGGCCTGCACCTGGACCTTCGGGTCTCCGACGCCGCCGACGAGTTGCACGACCTGCTCCGAGAATCGTCCACCGGGTCTGGACCGCATCGCCTCCACGGTGGCGAGCAGCGTCGCACTCCAGGAGGAGATGCCGACCCTGTCACTCTCCATGAGAGTGGTCTCCAGGTAGACGGCGGTGGCGGCGCCGAGGGCGGGCAGGACCTCCTCGCCCTCGCCCTCCACGTCGACGATGGCGATGTCACGGAGCCCGTACCGGGCCTGCAGCGTCTCCTCCAGGTCGGTGAAGACCCCGGCCGGCGGCACGACGATGGTCCGGACGATGCCCAGCTCGGCGGCCTGTTTGAGCAGCCGGGACACCCGCGACTGGGAGATGCGCAGCTCTTCCGCGATCTGCGGCTGGCGCATCCCCTGCTCGTGGTACAGGCGGGCGACCCGGGTCATCAGGCGCAGCTGCTCGTCGGTGGTCGCCATGCGGGTGGCGCGGCGGATGCTGGTCATCGTGGCCTTTCGGAGGACGGGCCGGCGCGGACTTTCCGGCACTGAGCATCATGCCGTGGCCAGCCGCATGACGGCGGTGTCGGTGGCCTCCGCCCCGGCCAGGACGCCCCGCAGCCGTCCCCGGCTGAGTACGAGGACGCGGTGCGACAGGCCGAGCACCTCGTCGAGGTCGGAGCTGACGACGATCACCGCCATCCCTGAGCGCGCGAGTTCGGCGATCACCTCGTAGATGGCGGCCCGGGCGCCGACGTCGATGCCGCGGGTGGGCTCGTCGAGGATCACGACCTTGGGGCGGCGCGCCAGCCACTTGGCGATGACGACCTTCTGCTGGTTGCCGCCCGACAGGGTGCTCACCGGCTGGGACGGCCGCCCCTTGATGCCCATCTCCTTGATCGCCGCGCCGGCGGCGGAGGCCACGCGCTGCGGGGTGAGCCAGCCGTGCTTGGCGACGCGGTCCAGATTGGGCAGTGCGACGTTGTCGCCGATGGACAGGTCGAGGACGACGCCCTGGTTCTTGCGGTCCTCGGGAACGAGCACGACCCCGGCCTCGATGGCGTCGTGCGGCCCGCGCAGCCTCAGCACGTCGCCCTCCACCGAGACCGTGCCCGCCCTGACGGGGTCGACTCCGGCGACCGCCCGGACGAGTTCGGTGCGGCCGGCCCCCACGATGCCGGCGATCCCGAGGATCTCGCCTTCGTGGACGTCGAACGAGACGTCCTGGAACGTCCCGTCCGCCGCGGTGAGTCCGTTCACCCGCAGCACGGCGCGTTCGCGCGGCACCCCCGTGTCGGGGAAGATCCGCTCGATGCTGCGGCCGACCATCTCCTCCACCAGCCGGGCCACCGGTACGTCGGCGGTGTCGTGCGAGGCGACCCGCTGCCCGTCGCGCATCACCACCACGCGGTCGCAGATGCGTGTGATCTCCTCCAGCCGGTGGCTGATGTAGACGAAGGCCATGCCCTCGCTCTTGAGCGCCGCGATCCGTTCGAAGAGATGGTCGGTCTCGTCGGAGCCGAGCGCCGCGGTGGGCTCGTCCAGGATGAGCAGCCGGGCGTTCAGCGTGAGCGCCTTGGCGATCTCGACCTGCTGCTGTTCGGCGACGCGCAGGGTGCGCACGAGCCGGGTCGGTGAGATGTCCAGCCCGAGCCTTGTGAGCTGCTGGCTGGCCCGCCGGTTCATCTCCGCGCGGTCGATCCTGCCGCCGCGCTGGAGGAGGCGCCCGACGAAGACGTTCTCGGCCACCGACAGATCCGGCAGGAGCCGCATCTCCTGGTGGATGAGCCCGATGCCCCGGTCGATCGCCTCGCCGGGCGAGCCCGGCGCGTAGGGCTCGCCGTTCCACGTCATGCTGCCGGTGTCGGACGGGAACGTTCCGGCGATGACGTTGGAGAGCGTCGACTTGCCCGCGCCGTTCTCGCCCAGCAGCGCCACGACCTCCCCTGGGTGCACGTCGATATCGATGTGGTCGAGCGCCTGGGTGGCGCCGAAGCGCTTGGACACACCGCGCACAACCAGGCCTGCGTCGTCAGTCATGGCATGTTCCTAGGGGAGTCGTGGCAGGTTCCTACGGGTGGGTGGCGATGTACTCGTCGGCCTTGGCCGTGTCCTTCTTGGTCAGCAGGAACGCGGGCTGAAGCTGCTGCGCGGGCACCGCCTTGCCGTCGATGACGTTGATCGCGGTGTCCACGGCCATCCGGCCCATCTTGCGGGTCTGCTGGACCATGGTGGCGTCGATCGTCCCTGCGCGGACCGCCTTGATCCCGGCCACGTCGCCGTCGAACCCGACGATCGTGTACTTCCTGCCCGTCCCCGCGGACTTGACCGCCTGGGCGGCGCCGAGCGCCATCGCGTCGGCCTGGCCCCAGAAGATGTTGATGCCGGGCTTGGCCTGGAGCATGTCCTGCGCGACGGCGAACGCCTTGTCCTGCGCCCAGTCGGCGGACTGCTGGGCGACGACCTTGACCCCGGGCGCGGCGGCGAGCGCCTGACCGAAGCCCTTCTGCCGGTCGACCTGCGGCGTCGTGCCGATCTGGCCCTGGAGGATCGCCAGCTCGCCCTTGCCTCCCACGTTCTTGACCGTCCAGTCGCCGAGGGTCTTCGCGGCGGCGACGCTGTCGGTGGCGATGAACGACTTGCCCGGCTGGTCCGGCGGGTTGCGGTCCACGGTGATGACGGGGATCTTGGCGCGTTCGGCCGCCTTGACCGGCACGCCGGCGGCCGTGGCACCCGCCGGAATGTAGATGATCGCCTTGACCTGGCGGCTGATGAAGTCCTGGATCTGGTTGACCTGGGTGGCCGAGTCGCCCCGCGCGTCCGCGACGACGACCTCGACGTTCTTGGTCTTGGCCTGCTCCTCGACCGCCTGCTTGATCTGGTTGAAGAAGTCGGCCTGGAGGTTGGCGACGGCGAGGCCGATGACGACCTTGCCCTCGCCGGACGAGCCGCCGCGCCCGCAGCCGGCGACGCCCAGGGCGAGCACGGCCGCCATTCCGATGGCCATCGTGGTTTTCATGGGGGTGGGTACTCCTTCTGCTGGTAATGCTTGCGGCCTCTGCTGGTGAGGCTCGCGAGTTCGGTCAGTGCGCCTCGCGGCGTCGGAGCACGTCGAGCATGACCGCGAGCGCGATCACCGCGCCGATGACGATCTGCTGCACGAACGGCGAGACGCTGAGGAGGTTGAGGCCGTTGCGCAGCACGCCGATGATCAGGACGCCGATCACGGTCCCGGTGACGCGGCCGACGCCGCCGGAGAGGCTGGCGCCGCCGATCACCACGGCGGCGATGGTGTCGAGCTCGTAGCTCAGGCCCGCGCTGGGCTGGGAGGAGTCGAGCCGCATGGTCATGAAGACGCCCGCCAGCCCCGCCAGCAGCCCGGCCACGACGTAGACGAGCGTGGTGGTCTTCTTGACGTTGATGCCCGCCAGCCGAGCGACCTCGGGGCTGCCGCCGATCGCGTAGATCGCCCGGCCGCCGGAGCGGTACCGCATGTAGGCCCAGCCCGCCGCGTACAGGAGCACGAGCACGATCGAGGTGACCGTGAAGACGCCCAGGTAGCGTGCGGTGGACAGGTTGTCGAACCAGTCGGGGTACCCGACGATCTGCTGACCGTCGGTGATCACGTTCGCGACGCCGCGGGCGATCGACAGCATCGCCAGCGTCGCGATGAACGGGGGCAGCTTGGCCAGGGTGATCCCGAGGCCCGACAGCAGACCGCACAGGCCGCCGACCGCGATGGCCGTGACCGCACTGAGCCACAGCGGCCAGCCCGCCTCGTGCGACAGCCAGCCGACGACCATCGTCGCCAGCGCGAGCACCGCGCCGACCGAGAGGTCGATGCCGCCCATGATGATCACGGCGGTCATGCCGAGCGCCAGGATTCCCAGAATGGTGATCTGGTCGACGATGTTGAGCAGGTTCGGCCCGGTCAGGAAGTGCGGCGTCGCGATGAAGAGGGCGACGCACAGGGCCACGAGTCCGAGCGCGGGCCCGCGTGAGCCCGTCAGCAGCTGATCCGCCCAGGCGGGTGTTCTCCGGCGCCCCCTGCCCGGCTGTGTGTCGACGGCCGACACCGTGTCGTGCGTCGTGCTCATCAGGATCTCCTCGTACTAGCTCATGAACATGCCGCCGTCGACGTTGATCGCCTGACCGGTGATGTAGGCGGCGTCGTCCGAGGCGAGGAAAAGCAGCAGGTTGGCTATGTCGTCGTTGGTTCCGGCGCGCCCGAGCGGGATGTCCCCGACCCATTCGGCCATGAGCTCGCCGGGCTTGTATCCGCCGAGCAGGCGGCCCCATTCGCGGTCGTTGTAGTCCCACATGTCGCTGCCGACGATGCCGGGGCAGTAGGCGTTGACGGTGATCTGATCTTTGGCGAGTTCCTTGGCCAGGCTCTGCGTGAGGCCGACCACGCCGAACTTGCTGGCCGCGTAGTGCGGGGTGTAGATGAAGCCCTGCCTCGCCTGGCCCGAGGCGGCGTTGAGGATGCGTCCGCCTCGCCCGTTCCGCCGCATGATGGCGGCGGCCGCCTGGGAGCAGAGGAACGTGCCTGTGGTGTTGACTCTCAGGACCCTCTCCCAGTCGCCAAGGGTGAGGTCCTCCAGGCGGCTGATGGTGATGACGCCCGCGTTGTTGACGAGAACGTCCAGGCTGTCGAGCGCGCCGAAGGCCGTGGCGACGTCACCGGGGTCGGTGACGTCGGCCTTGACGCCGCGCGCGTTGTGGCTTTCGGCCGTCTCTTCGATGCCGTCGTCCAGGTCGAGCATCAGGACGTCGGCTCCTTCCTCGGCGAAGCGTTGCGCTATGCCCAGGCCGATGCCCCGGCCCGCTCCGGTGACGGCCACGGTCTTGCCTTCGAACCTCATGCCGGTGCTCCTCCGTGACGTGCACGGCGGACGGCGTCGTGCCAGTGCCTGAGGCGGCTTTGACGCTCGGCCTCGCCGGTCTTCGGCACGTACGTCTCGCGCGTACGCTGCAGGGCTTCCAGGTCTCCGCGGCTCCACAGGCCGTGTGTCAGGCCTGCCAGGTGGGCTGCGCCCAGCGCCGACAGGTCGCGGTCCAGAGATCGTTCGACTGTTCTGCCGCCGGTGTCGGCTTGAAGCTGCATCAGGGTTTCGTTGGCCGTCGGCCCGCCATCCGCCAGGAGTGTGGTGATGGGCGCCGAGTCCCGTTCGATCGCGCCGAGGACGTCCTCGATCTGGAAGGCGATCGATTCGAGCGCGGCCCGGGCGAGGTGTTCTGCCTTGGTACCGAACGTGACGCCGCTGATCAGGCCCACCGCCGCGTCGTCCCACCAAGGAGCGCCCAGGCCGCTGAACGCCGGGACGATGACGACGCCCTCGCTGGTCTCGGCTGCCCGCCCGGCGAGGTCGTCCGGTTCGAGACCCAGGACACCGGCCAGCCAGGTGAGCGTCGCCCCGGTGGATCTGATGTTGCCTTCGATGGCCCAGGTCGGCTCGCCCGCGTCCCAGGCGACCGTCAGGCACATGCCTTGGGGAATGCGGGCCGACGGGGATGCCACGGCCATGACCGAGGAACCCGTGCCGTACGTCGCCTTGACCGTGCCTTCCGTCCAGCCGCGGTGGGCGAAGAGCGCCGCGTGCGAGTCACCGAGCACCGCCGTCACGGGGATGCCGTCAGGCAGCGGCCCGAGGTTTCCGGCTCCGGGGAAGGGGCCCTGCGACGGGACGATGGTCGGCAGAACCTCATGCGGGACGTCGAAGAGCCGAGTGAGCCGCTTGTCCCAGGCCCTTTGCCTGACGTCGATGAGCTGCGTGCGGGCCGCGTTTCCCACCTCGATGAGATGGTCGCCGCCGAGCTTGTAGAGCAGCCAGGAGTCGACCGTTCCGAGACAGAGCTCCCCGGCCCTGCTGCGGCTGCGGTCGGGGTCGTGCTCGTCCAGCAGCCAGCGGGCCTTGGGCGCCGAGAACATCGGGTCCAGGGGCAGGCCGCTGACCTCCTTGACCATGCCGGCGGCGTCCATGTCCAGGTCGCCTGCCGTGCGGCGGTCCAGCCAGCTCAGCATCGGGCCCATCGGCCGCCCGGTGGCGCGGTCCCAGAGCAGCAGGGATTCCCGCTGCGTGCTGAGGCCGACGGCCGCGACGTCGGCGGCGTCATGACCTTGGAGACAGCTTGCGACCGCCTTCCCGCAGCTCTCCCAGATCTCCTCGGCCGATTGCTCCACCCATCCCGGTCTGGGCGCGGAGAGGGCGACCGGGACCGAACCGTGGGAGACGATGTTCCACCCGCGATCGACGAGGATCGCCTTGGTGGCACTCGTCCCCTGGTCAATGGCCAGAACGTAGGGCTTCATGGCTGGAGCAGCTCACGTACCGCGTGACCGATTCCGTCCGCGGTCAGCCCGAAATGCTCCAGTAGGAACGAGGCGCTCCCCGTGGGCGCGAACTCCCGGTTGACTCCGAGGATCCGCATCGGAACAGGCTCGTTCTGCACCACCACGTTCGCGACCGCCGCGCCGAGCCCCCCGGTGGTCGTCGCCTCCTCCGCGGTGACGATGCCCTTGGTCTCGCGGGCCGCTCTGAGAACGGACTCGACATCCATCGGCTCGACGAACGTCATGTTGAGCACACGTACACCGATGCCCTCGCCGCGCAGCGTCTCCGCCGCCTCGACCGCACGCGAGACGAGCGTCCCGACCGCCGCCACCGTGATGTCGTCGCCCTCAGTGAGCTGGACGGCCCTTCCGGGCTCGAACACCGCGTCATCTGGCGTGACCTCGGGCACCTTGAACCGGGGAATCCGCATGTAAACGGGCTTGCGGTAACTCGCCGCCCACCGTACGGCCTGGCGTGTCTGCACCGGATCCGCGGGAACCGCCACCGCCAGGTCGGCGATGGCCCGCATCCACGAAAGGTCCTCGATGGAATGGTGGGTGGGGCCGAGCTCCCCGTAAGCCATGCCCGGGCTCTGGCCGCAGAGCACGATCGGCACCCCGCTGTAGGCGGCGTCAGCCTTGATCTGTTCGGTGGCCCGCCCGGTGAGGAACGGGCCGGCGGCGCTGACGAACGGGATGAACCCGCCATTGGCGAGCCCCGCACCGACGCCCACCAGGTCCTGCTCGGCGATCCCCACGTTCACGAGCCGCTCCGGGAAGAGCTCCTTGAACTTCACCAGGTTGCTCGACCCGACAGAGTCGTTGCAGACGGCGACGACCCGCTCGTCCTCCTTCGCCAGGGCGATGAGCTCCTCCGCGAACGCCTGCCGGCAGTCGAAGGTCTCCCGTGCGGTGATCATCGGCTCAGCTCCTCCAGCGCGGCTTTCACCTGGTCGGGGCTCGGGACCTTGTGATGCCACTCGACGCGGTCCTCCATGAACGACACGCCCTTCCCCTTGATCGTGTGCGCGATGACGGCGACGGGCCGGCCGGTGTCCGAGGGCCGGAACGCCTGGAGGAGCTGCGCGTGGTCGTGTCCGTCGGCCTCCCGGACCTCCCATCCGAAGCTGGCCCACTTGTCTGCGAGCGGCTCCAGGGTCTTGGTCTCCTCGGTCCCGGCCCCCTGCTGGAACCGGTTCCGGTCCACGATCGCGGTCAGGTTGCCGAGGTCGTGGTGGGCGGCCGTCATCGCGGCCTCCCAGTTGCTGCCCTCCTGCAGCTCCCCGTCCCCGAGCACCACGAAGGTCCGCCAGTCCTGACCGGACAGCCTCCCGGCGAGCGCGCACCCGACCGCGACCGGAAATCCGTGCCCCAGCGGTCCCGTGTTGGTCTCGACCCCCGGCACCTTGGTCCGGTTCGGATGCCCGTTGAGCGCCGACAACGGCGCCATGAAGGTGTCGAGTTCGCTCTCGGGGAAGAACCCGCAGTGCGCGAGCGTCGCGTACAGCGATGCCGCGCAGTGGCCCTTGCTGAGCACGAACCGGTCCCTGGTCGCGTTCCGGGGATCTCCGGGGTCCACGTTGAGGACGCCTCCGAACAGCGTCGCGAGGATGTCGGCGACCGAGAAATCCCCGCCGATGTGCCCCATCTGGGCCCGATCGATCATGCGGACGACGCTCCGCCGCACCTCCCTCGCGAGCTCCCGCAGAACCTCGGCCTGCTGCCCCACCGGGAGCGCGGGGGTCCGTCCCCGCCGTCCCCGGTAGAGTGCGGCTTCGCCCGCATCCGCCGTCAGCATGTCCCCACCCTTAAGTTGAATATCTATTCACGACTGAATTTAATATGACGCTAGAACACGCCGCCATCGTGCGTCAAGGGGTCACTTTCTGTTTCCGGACGTCCGCATGCGTCGCCACAACTCGGAATCAACTACAGATTGAGATCAACTGATTGCACACTGTCATGACATCGGTCCTGCGCGCGGGGTCGGCATGACTAGGGCGGCATCCGGATCAGCGACGTTTCGAGAGATCTGGTGAGGCGCTGCTCAGCCCGTTGCGCGTTGGGTCGTCCGGTGCGGGCTCTGGTCACCGACCATGACGACATGTCATCCGGCCGGTCGACCGCGTCGGCGGGGGAGAGGGGCGGGGCGGAGAGCCCGGGCGGCCTGGGCGGTTCTTGGGCGCGAATCACCGGCGGCGGTGACCTTGGAGCCGGCGGGTTCGGCGCGTGGTCACTGGATGCGGGTGGCGATGCCGGGGTAGTCGAGGATGAGGCCGTGCTGGTCGTAGACCAAGCGGCAGGAGAAGTCGAATGCGGGCGCGGTGTAGTCGTAGTGCCCTTCGCCGGAGCGTGAATAGGTCTGGACCAAGCGGTCCGCCGCCAGCCCGACCGCGCGGATGTAGGCGGCCGGCGCGGCGACCGGACGCTCGACGGGCAGGTGCAACCGGTGCACCGGAAAGGTGTTGGTCATGGCCGACGCCTCCAGGTCCAGATCCAGGCATCCCTGCAGATGGGGTGCGGCAACGCCGTCGACCTGCCAGTGACCCCTGCCGTCCGTCTCGATCACCGTGACGACGGTGGAGCCGGCGCCGCGCCCGGCGATCCGCGCGGACCGGGTCAGCCATGACCCGTCCAGCTGAATCACGTAGTCCACGACCCAGGACCTACCGTCCTCGGTCGCCGTCGTGGTGCCCTCTACCCGTGGCCCACGGTCGTTGACGGAGAAGAACGCGACCTCGAATCCTGCGCGCGCGCCCTCGTGCCGCCAAGAGGCGACCGAGGGCAGTTCGACGAACGACATCGATGACCTCCACGGAATCCGTGCCCACCGGTGCAACCCCGAGACGCGTCGGGGCAGTCCCGGCGTGCGCTTCACAGCCGGCTCACCGGAAAGTTCTCGAAAGAAATCCGGTAGGCGGTGTCGGATCGCGGCGGTGGTGTTCGTAGCAAGGGTGAGGCCGCCCACGCAGGGCGCTCCCAAGGAGAAAGGAAGCGACCATGAAGCTGACGACCAACACGCAGGTCTCCGTCGATGGAGTGGTGCAGGGAAACGGCGGGCGGCACCCGGACCTCGACCCCGGATTCGAGCGCGGCGGATGGGCCCGGCCGCTGTTCGACAACGAGGCCATGACGTTCGTCGACGAGTTCTACCAGCGCGCCGACGCCTTTCTGTTCGGTCGGCGGACCTACGATCTCTTCGCCGGCTACTGGGGGGGTGATGGATTCGGGCAGCAGCCCCGTCGCAGATGCCTTGAACACGCGGCCCAAGTACGTCGCATCGAACACACTCACCGACCCGCGCTGGGCGGACACGACCGTCCTCTCGGGTGACGTCGCGGCGGCCATCGGCGAGCTGAAAGCCAGGCCGGGAGGCGAGTTGCAGGTGCACGGAAGCGGCAGGCTGGTCCGCTGGCTCCTCGCCAACCAACTGGTCGACGAGCTCACCCTGCTCGTTTGCCCGGTGGTCGTGGGCGAGGGCACGCGGCTGTTCCCCGACAGCGGTCCGGACACGGCGCTTGAACTGGTGGAATCGCGGGCCTTCCCGAGGGGCATAATGCTCCAGGTCTACCGTCCCGCCGGGCGTCCGCAGTATGCGACCTGAAGCACGTGCCCAAGGTGCCACACCAGACGAGCGACCTATTCCGGCCGTACGGCCATGACTCACCTACGGCGGAACGAAATTTCCTCGGCGTACCCAGGAGATGATCCGAAATGCAGTACCTGGTCTCCGTGATCCACGACAAGAGCGACCTCGCCACCTCGGACGAGCAGGCTGCGATCGACGTGTTCAACGACCGGCTCCAGGACGAGGGGCGTTGGGTCTTCGCCGGCGGTCTCGGGGCGCCCAGCACGGCCACCGTCATCGACAACCGAGGCGAAGAGGCGATGTTCTCCGACGGGCCGTTCGTGGAGACCAAGGAGTACATCATCGGGTTCTGGATCATGAAGGCTCCTGATCTGGATGTGGCGCTCAAGCTCGCGGCCGAGGGGTCGAGGGCCTGCAACCGGAAAGTCGAGGTGCGGCCGTTCCTGTGAACGGGGTCGACGTCCGGGAGGCGATCACCCGGACCCATCGTGAGGAGTGGGCGCGGGTGGTCGCGTCCCTGAGCCGGCGGTTCGGTGACCTCGACATCGCCGAGGAGGCGGCGGCCGAGGCGTTCGCGATCGCGGTCGAGCGGTGGCCGGCCGAGGGTGTGCCGCCCAACCCCGGCGGCTGGCTGACCACCACCGCGGGCCGCAAGGCCATCGACCGGATCCGGCGTGAGAACAAGCGCGACGACAAGCACAAGGAGGCTCAGATGGTGCACGACGACTCGCCCGAGCCCGTCGGCGCCATCGACGACGACCGGCTCCGGCTGATCTTCACCTGCTGCCACCCGGCGCTGGCGATGCAGACCCGGGTGGCGCTGACGCTGCGCATGGTCGGCGGTCTGACCGTGGCCGAGATCGCCCGCGCCTTCCTGGTGGCCGAGACCGCCATGGGGCAGCGGATCACCCGCGCGAAAGGCAAGATCAAGGCGGCCCGCATCCCCTACCGGGTGCCGTCCGCCGAGGATCTCCCGGCGCGCGTCTCCGGCGTGCTCGCCGTGCTGTACCTGGTGTTCAACGAGGGCTACCTGGCCACCGGCCCCGACACCGATCCCCTCCGTCCCGGCCTGACCGCCGAGGCGATCCGGCTCACCCGCCTGATCCGAGCCCTCATGCCCGACGACGGCGAGGTGACCGGGCTGCTGGCGCTGATGCTCCTCACCGAGGCCCGCCGCACCGCCCGGGTCTCGGCCGGCGGCGACCTGGTCCCCCTGGCCGAACAGGACCGCGGGAGCTGGGACGCGGCGCTGATCGCCGAGGGCCACCGGCTGGTACGCGAGCGCCTCGCCGCTGCCGCCGCCGGAGCGGCCCCGGGCCGCTACCAGATTCTCGCCGCGATCAACGCGGTGCACACCTCCGCCCGCGACATCCGCGACACCGACTGGTCGCAGGTCGTCGCCCTCTACGACCGGCTCGTCCGCCTCGACCCCTCGCCGATCATCGTCCTCAACCGGGCCATCGCGGTCGCCGAACTCGACGGCCCGGACGTCGCACTGGCGGCCATCGACCGCCTTGACGACAAACTGGCCGACTATCACGCCTACCACGCCACCCGCGCCGACCTCCTGCGCCGGCTGGGCCGAAGTCAGCAGTCGCGCACGGCGTACGACAAGGCCATCGAGCTGGCAGGCAACACCGCCGAGACCGCCTACCTGACACACCGCCGCGACCAGCTGGGGTAACGCCCCACAATGGTCGCGTCCTTCACCGATCTTCTTGCGGGATCAGATGAGGTCAGACGCCGAAGGGGCGGCCGATGACGAAGTCGAAGGCGCGGTCCGGCAGCAGCCAGCGCAGGAAGAGCAGCGGGGCGGCCCCGAAGCCGGCACGGTAGCGGGTGCGAGGGCGCCGCGCCTTGACGATCTTGACGACGGTCTTGCCGATGACCGACGGTTTCGACGCCATGCGCGTTTCGGGCTGTGAACTCGCGGCGAGTGCCGTGGCGACCCTGTCGGCCATGGTCGCGTACGCACCCTTACTGGAGGTCTCCCTGAGCGTCTCGGCGGCGATGGCACCCCACTCGGTGCGGATTCCTCCGGGTTCGAGGACCACGACGTTGATCCCGAACCGCCGCGTCTCCATCCGCAGGGCGTCGCTGAGGGCCTCGACGGCGTACTTGCTGGCGTGGTACCAGCCGCCGAGAGGGGTGACGAGCTTGCCGCCCATGGAGCTGACGTTGATGATCGTGCCGCTCTGCTGGGCGCGCATGTGCGGCAGGACGAGCTGGGTCAGGCGTGCCAGGCCGAAGACGTTGACCTCGATCTGGGCGCGCGCCTCGTCCAGTGGCACATCCTCGACCGAGCCGTAGGAGCCGTAACCGGCGTTGTTGACCAGGACGTCGATGCGCTCCGACTCGCGGACGATCGTGTCGACGGCCTTCCGGATCGAGTCCTCGTCGGTGATGTCGAGGCTGAGGACAGTCACCCCCGCGTCCCGCAGCGCGGTCATCCGCTCGGTGCGCCTTGCGGCGCCATAGACGGTGTACCCGGCTTCCTTCAGGCGCAGGGCCGCATCGGCCCCGATCCCGGAGGACGCGCCGGTGACGAGAGCGACCTTGGTCGTGCTGGACATTTCGATCCCCTTCCTTTTGTGCGCTTGCCGCGTCGGCGGAGTCTCGGTGACGATGGCGGTCTTCACAGAGACCTATCCAACTGGTTGGTTACAAGCTACGATCGCCCGGCCTCGATTGTCAACTGACTAGTTGGTTACGTATGATCGTGGTCATGGCCACCCGTGACTCCGCCGCGACGAAGCAGCGCATCCTCGAGGCCGCCACCGCCGAGTTCGCCGAGTACGGGCTGGCCGGGGCGCGCGTCGACCGGATCGCGACCAGGGCCGGTGCCAACAAGCAGCTCATCTACGCGTACTTCGGCAGCAAGGAAGGCCTGTTCGACAGCGCCATCGAGGCCAACATCGTCCAGTTGCTGGACGCGGTCCCGTTCACCGCCGACGACCTCCCGGCGTACGCGGGAACCTTGTTCGACTTCGCCGTCGCGCATCCCCAGCTCGTTCGGCTCGTGCGCTGGCATCAACTCGAACGCCCGCGTGTCATGAATCAGCTACCGGAGACCGCCTCGTCGAACAAGCGCAAGCTCGACGCACTGGCCGCCGCCCAGAAGGCCGGCAAGGTCAGCACCGCCCTGCCCGCCGACCAGCTGTACCTGCTCCTGGTCACTCTGATCCACGGCGGCGCCGAAACCCACGTCGCCTCGGAGGACGTCCTCGCGGTCCAGCGAGAGACGCTCGTCGCGGGCGTGCGGCGGCTCACCTCTCCCACATGATCCTCATGCGCCCCGATCTGATGCTCCAGCAGGCACTGGCCGTAGCCGATCCGGCCGAGGTTCGCTACGCGCGCGAATCAGGTGCCGTAGAGGTTCTTGACATGCGGCTAGCCGGCGACGAGATCAGCCACGTCATTGACCAATTGTGCGGAGCCGTCCGGATTGGCCAAAAGGGCAACGAAGAAGACGGCCGGACCGGCAAGGAGCACGAGCCAGCCCAGCAGAGCCCCAGCGAGGGCCGACCCGCGTCCGAACTGGCCGGTTCTGCGGATCTGCCGACCGGCGATATGTCCGAGGACCACTGCGAACAACGACGTGAGCCCGCAGGTGAAGAACCCGAGGATGCCCAGCACGAGAGCCGCGGTGGCCATGCCGTTACGCGCGGGCGGCGGATAAGGGAGAGGTTGCGGCACCGGGCGGTGCGGCGGCTCGGCGGAGTGGCCCACGAAGGAAGCGTAAATGATCTTTCGCTGGAATCCGTCTTGACAATTTGGCCTGTCCCGGCCATGGAGGTCTTCCGGGGCTGTCGAGGAGCGTTCCCGAATCGTTGCCTGGAGGGTGCTATCGACCGGCGAGCAGATCGATGAGGCCAGGGTCGATGCCGATTCGGGGGCTGCGCGTGCGGGCCGTCCGCAGCGAGGCGACCAGGGCGGAGACGGCGAGTTCGACGAGGTCGTCCTGGTGGGTGTCGTGGTGCACGATGTGGTCGATGATCAGTTCGTCGAGGTAACCGACCCAGCCGCGCATGGCGGCCCGCAGGTTGGGGTGGACGGGCTCGCGGACGCCAAGGAAGCCGAGGACGCGGATCGCGCCCCGCCAGCGCATGTCCTCGATGATCGCGCGGACCTCGGAGTCGGAGCCGTTGCCGCCGCGCATGAGGGCAAGGAACCCGGTGGCGTGCCGATCCATGTAGGCGATATGCCGGGCGATGCCGTTGCGGAGTTGCTCGGCGGGCGTGCTTCCTCCGGGCGGGGTTGCCAGCACCGCGTGAAGATCTTCGGCGGCGGCCTTGATGGTGGCGATGTAGAGGCCCCGCTTGTTGGTGAAATGATGTGCGATCAGTCCGTACGCCACCCCCGCCCGTTTGGCGATCTGGGTGGTGGTGACCTCGTCGTAGGCGTGCTCGGCGAACAGTTCACCGGCCGCTTGGACGAGCAGTGTCCGCCGGTCGGACGGGGCCTTGGTGTCGTCGGGATGCAGCCTGGCCATGGCGTAGACCTTAAGACGTGGACGCGGTGGAGGTGGCATGGGCCTCGGCGATCACCGGTGTCGATGTGGCCGAGGCCGTCGATCTCCACGCGTACCGCGTCGCCGAGGTGCGGGAACCGCCCGGCGGGGGCGAGTTGCGTCCGGTGGCGTTGGTTGACGGATGGTGCGGCCCGCTCTTATCGTTCGGGCTGACTGATAATCAGTCAATCGCTGCGAACGAACCTCGGGAGGACTGATGAGCCCCACCATCGCCCCCACTCCTTGCCACAGGCCGGGGACAGCAGGGTGAGCGGCGGGCGCGGGCCGCTGAACGGCGTGCCGGTCCTTGTGACCGGGGCGTCCAGCGGCATCGGCCGGGCCCTGGCGATGGCGCTGGCCGACCGCGGCGCGCGGCTGGCGATCACCGCACGGCGCCGGGCGAAGCTGGAAGAACTCGCCGACGAGATCGCCGCGTTCGGGGGCACCCGGCCGCACGTCATCGAGGCAGACCTCGCCCGTCCGGGAGCCGCCGCCGACCTTGCCCGCAGCACGCTCGACGCGCTCGGAACCCTCGGTGTCCTGGTCAACAACGCCGGGGCCGGGCTGGTTGGGCCGCTCGGTCGGCTCGGCGACCAGGACGAGGCGCGCACCCTGTTCGAGCTCAATCTGTGGACGCCGATCGCGCTGACGCAGCGGCTCCTGCCGGTGCTGCAGGCCGAGCGCGGCCTGGTCGTGAACGTCACCTCCAGCCTCCAGGCGGTGCCGGTCCCGATGCTCGGCTACTACGGCGCATCAAAGCTCGCGCTCGCCCATCTCACCCGGACGCTCCGGTACGAACTGAGCGGCACCGGCGTGTCCGTCCTGGAGGTCGTCCCGGGTGCCACCGACACCGACACCCGCGACATCGACCGGCTGCCGTGGCGGAACGGCCCGATGCGCACCCCGCCGCCGGTCTCACCCGAGTCCGCCGCCCGGGCGATCACCAAGGCGATCGAACGCCGCGGGCGACGCCGTGTCCATCCCCGGACGTCGCTGCTGCCCCTCGAACTCCCGATCATCGGCCGTCTGGTCGCGGCGCTCGTGACCCGCCGCGTCGACACCGGCACGGCGATCGGTGCGCTCGATCCAGCCGCCGAGTCCCACCGGCCGGAATGACACTCGTGAACCGACAGGAAAGGTACCCGGTGTCGGACTACAGGCGGTCGGTGCCGTCGTCGGGGGCGGTGTGGGCCAGGCCCGTCCGGTAGGCGATGACGACGAGTTGCGCCCGGTCGCGGGCCTCCAGCTTCGTCATGGCGCGCTGCACGTGGGCGCGGACGGTGAAGGGGCTGAGGAACATCCGCTCGGCGATCTCCTGGTTGGACAGGCCGGTCGCGACCAGCGCCACCATCTCGCGTTCGCGCGGGGTGAGCACGGCGAGCCGTTCGGGGTGTTGCGCCGGGGCGTCGTCCGGTGTGGCCAGGAAACGGGCGACCAGGGAACGGGTCGCGGCGGGGGACAGGAGAGTGTCGCCGCCGGCGATCGTACGCACGGCGTCCGCCAGGTCCTCGGCCCCGATGCCCTTGCCGATGAAGCCGCCGGCCCCGGCGCGCAGTGCCTGAGCTACGTACTCGTCGGTCTCGTACGTGGTGAGGATCAGGATGCGGCTGGTACGCAGCTCCGGGTCCGCGCAGATCTCCGACGTGGCGGTGAGACCGTCCACCTCGGGCATGCGGATGTCCATGATCACCACGTCCGGGCGCAGCTCCCGGGTGAGCCGCACCGCCTCCCTGCCGTCGGCGGCCTCGCCGACCACGGTGATGTCGTCGGCGGTGTCGAGAAGCATCCGGAAGGCACCGCGCAGCAGAGCCTGATCGTCGGCGAGCAGCACCCGGAGCGTCACGGCGCATCCCCGGCCTCTCCGTCGGTCGTCCGCCCTTCGATGGTCGCTGCTCCGTCAGTCCTCCGCGTCGTGCCCCTGGCAGGCGGGAGGGGCAGTTCGGTGGAGACGAGGAAGCCGCCCTCCGGGCGCCTGCCCGCGGAGAGATGTCCCCCGACCGCGGTGGCACGTTCACGCATCCCGATCAGACCGTAACCGGGTGGACGATCCGGCGCCGTGGACGCACTCGCTCCCGTGGACGCGGTCGGCGCCGTTCGGGCGCCCCCTCCGTCGTCGGCGACGGTGATGGTCACGCGATCGCGGTTCCAGGCGAGGCGCACCCGGGCGCTACCGGTTCCGGCGTGCTTGGTCACGTTGGTCAAGGCCTCCTGGACGATGCGGTAGGCGGTGAGGTCCAGTCCCGGCGGCAGCGGCCTGGCCGTGCCCTCCTGGCGCACCGACACCTCCAGACCCGCGCGGCGGAAGGACTCGATGAGCGTGGGAAGGCGGGACAGCCCGGGCGCTGGTTCGGCGGGCGCGGCCGCTTCCCCGGACTGACGCAGCAGCCCGACCGTGGCGCGCAGTTCGTCGAGCGCGTCGCCGGTGGTCTCGACGAGCTCCTTCAGGCTCTTGCGGGTCTGCTCCGGGCGGACGTCGAACAGGTGGTCGGCGACCGTGGCCTGCGCGTTGGCCAGGGTGATCTGATGGGCCACGAGGTCGTGCAGTTCCCGGGCGATGCGCACCCGTTCCTCGGCCACTCTCCGGCGTGCCTCGCTGTCCCTGCTCTGCTCGGCCCGCCGGGCCCGCTCCTCCACGGCCGCCAGGTAGGCCCGCCGGTTCTGCGTCGAGTGACCGAGTACGCCGGCGATCAGCGGGAACGCCGCCACCGCCCCCATCCTGCTCGCGTCCTTCCACGAAAAGTCCCCGAACAAGGGGGTGGCGGCGACCAGCAGCGCCGCGGAGGTGAGCGTCACCGCACTCACGGTGCGCCGTTCGGTGCGGACGGCGAGCGTGTAGGCGGTGATCACGGCGGGGGCCACGATGAGCGGGGTCATCAGGAGGCCCAAGGGCGCCACCAGCACGCCGCCCGCGGTCGTGGCCGCCATGGCGGCCAGGGGCGCCCTGTGCCGCAGCGGCAGCACGGCACAGGACACCACGGCGATGAAGTAGGCGGCGGGCGGCGGCGGTGAGAGCGTGTCGTCGATCCGCATCACACCCCCGAGCAGGCAGAGCGCGAACGCCGCCGCCGTGATCGCCGCCTCGCGCCACCACGTGCCGCGTGGTCGCGGGCCACCGCCACCCGTCTTCGTCATGGCCGGCTCAGTGCCGGTGGACGGGGAGCCGCGGCACCGCTGCGTCCGGCCTGGTCGCCGAGGCCGGGACGTGTCTGCTCAGTGCCTCACCCTCGATATCCGCATTCGGCAGCACACGGTTCAGGATACGGGGCAGCCACCAGGCCCTCCGGCCGAGCAGCGCCAGGACCGCCGGTGCGATCGCCATCCGGACCACGAAGGCGTCGAAGGCGACGGCGGAGGCCAGCCCGACGCCCATCGTCTGGATGGTCGGGTTGTTCATCCCGATGAATCCGGTGAACACGCTGATCATGATGATCGCCGCCGCGGCCACCACACGTCCGCTGTGCCGGAAACCGCTGACGATCGCCTCGCCGGGGGACGCGCCGTGGACGTACGCCTCCCGCATCCGGCTGACGAGGAAGACCTCGTAGTCCATGGCGAGGCCGAACACGATTCCGATGATGAGGATCGGCATCAGCGACATGACCGGTCCGGTCTGCTCGATGCCGACCAGGTCCGCCGCCCAGCCCCACTGGAAGACGGCGACGACGACACCGAAGGCGGCACCCACCGACAGCAGGAAGCCGAGCGCGGCCTTGACCGGGACCAGGACCGAGCGGAAGACCACCATCAGCAGGAGCACCGCCAGGCCGATGACCACGCTCAGATAGGGGAGGAGGGCGTCGGACATCGCTTCGGAGATGTCGATGTTCAGCGCGGTGGTGCCGGTCACCAGGATGACGGCGCCCGTGTCGGCCTCGACGCCGGAGATCGCGCCCCGGATCGCGTACACCAGGTCCTTGGTCTCGCCGCTGTTCGGCGCGGTCCGCGGGACGGCGGTGAGGACGGCCGTGTCCTTGTTCCGGTTGAGAACCGGATCACCGACCGACGCGACCCCGTCCACCTCCCGTACGGTCCCGGCGACCCGGTCCGTGGTGGCTCGGGTGTCCGTGGAGCCCGACATGTCCACGACCACGGTCAACGGGCCGTTGAAGCCGGGGCCGAAGCCTTCTGACAGCAGGTCGTAGGCACGGCGCTGGGTGGTCTCCACCGACTTGGACTCGTCTCCGGGCAGCCCGAGTTCGAGGCTCAGCGCCGGTATGGCGACTGCGCCGAGACCGAGTCCGGCGACCAGCAGCACGGTCACCGGCCGGCGCAGCACGAACCGCGCCCAGCGCGTGCCGAGCCCGGGCCGGCCGGCCGCGGTGGGAACCGGGTGCGGGCGCTCGCCTCCCGGCCGGGCGGCCTTGCGGACGGCGCGGGACAGTATCCGCCGGCCGAAGAAGCCGAACAGCGCGGGGACCAGGGTCAGCGCGACGAGCACGGCGAGGGCCACGGCGCCCGCGCCGGCCATGCCCATCTTGGTGAGTTCGGGGATTCCGACCACCCCCAGCCCGACCAGGGCGATGAACACCGTCGCGCCGGCGAAGACGACGGCGGATCCGGCCGTGCCCACCGCCCGGCCGGCGGCCTCCTCCGGCTCGCTGCCCTGAGCGCGCTCGTCGCGGAAGCGGGAGGTGATGAACAGTGCGTAGTCGATGCCGACCGCCAGCCCCAGCATCAGCGCCAGGATGGCGACGGTGGACGTGAGGCCCAGCGGAACGGCCAGCCCGGAGACAAGGCCGAAGCCGATGGCCACGCCCCAGAAGGCGGTCAGCAGCGACAATCCGGCCGCGACCAGCGACCCGAGGGCGAGGACCAGCACCACTGCCGCCACCACCACGCCGATGATCTCCGTCGTCCCGCCCGGCGCCTCTTCCGAGTCCAGGACCGAGCCGCCGATCTCCACGGTCAGCCCCGCGTCCCGGGCCTGGCCCGCGGCGTCTTCGAGGGCGCTCTTCGTCGACCCGGTCAGGTCGACGGCGTCCACGGTGAAGGTGATCGTGGAGTAGGCGATGGTGCCGTCCTTGCTGACAGCGCCGGTCTCATAAGGGTCGGTGACCGATGCGACCTGATCGCCCCCGTCCAGCGAGCCGAGCGTGTTCTCGACGGCCGCCTTGTTCTCCATGGCCGTCACCCGCTGCCCGTCCGGGGCCTGGAACACCAGGCGGGCCTCGGCGCCCTGGGAGTTGCTCTGGGGGAAGCGCTCGTCCAGCAGGTCGAACGCCTTCTGCGACTCGGTGCCGGGCATGGAGAGGTCCTCGTCCTGCCCGGCCGGCGCCATGGCGGCGGCGACCCCGGCCAGCACCAGGACACCCAGCCACAGACCGATCACGAGCCGGCGGCGCCGGAACGCCCACCGTCCGATCCGGTAAAGAAATGTCGCCACCTGTTGATCACTCCAGACACCGCTAGGGAAAGGGAATGCGCGAGATTCGCGCGCCTCCAACACTTCCCTCCGGCGCCCTGCCGGGGCATCGTCTCCCGCCGCCGTCTTCCCCTGGTGCACCCGGACCAGCCACTCACGTCTCCTGGTGCCTACGCACCAGGCCGACTACTGCGCCGCGCGTGGACGTGGCATCGCCATCCTGCGCGACAACGCGGCCTGACGTCCATGCCAGCAAACACTGGCATAAATAAGCTACATCCACGACTATTGAGGCCCATGAGAATCCTTCTACGTCGCATCGGCGGGCTCCTTCTGCCCGCCGCCCTCGGGGTCTGCCTGTTAGCGCCGGGAACCGCCCATGCCGCCGCCTGGCATTCGGTGCCACTGCCGTTCCTGTGGTGGCAGAACCGCATCGAGGACATCGCCGCCGCCGGGCCGGACAACGTCTGGATCGGGGGCGTCCAGGGCTACGTTCCCAGCCTGCCGCTGCCCGCCAGCTACGGAAACCCGGTCGTCCGCCGCTGGGACGGGTCGGGCTGGAAGGAGTACCCGCTGAACGGCTGGACCGGCCAGGGCTCCATCAGCGAGGTGGCCGCGCGTCCCGGAGAGGTCTGGGTCATGGGCGGCGGCTACTTCGCGCGCTTCGACGGCGCCGCGTTCCAGAAGGTCGTGCCGCCCCCGAACGTCTCCGACATCGAGGCCGGCACCAGCGGCGTCTACGCCACGGCCTGGGGGGAGGGCACGGCCTACAAGTGGAACGGCTCCGGTTGGGACGCCTCCCCCCTGCCCCCGAACGCCCTGTGGACGGGCGACGCCTACGAGACGGTCGATCCTCCGGCCTCCGAGCCGGTCCGCGCCGCGGCTAACGGCCGGTCCGGACTCTACGCCTTGGCCGACCTCGACCCGTTCGATGACATCACCCCCCGCGTGTGGCGCAAGACGGCCGGAAGCTGGTCGGAGGTCCCGATCCCCGCCGGGCTCCTCATCCGCACCATCACCCAGGACGCGACCGGAACGCTGTGGGCGGCCGCGGGCGTGTCGAACAAGTACTCGGTGTACACCTTCGACGGCACGACCTGGACCAAGCGGTACGGACCGGACATCAACGGGGTCTACCAACTGGTCGCCGTCCCCGGCACCGGTACCGTATGGGGACGCGGCTTCGGCGCCCCGTTCGGCGACCCGCAAATCACCACCAACGCCTGACCGACGCAGGCGCGAACCGGAAGCCGCCCGGCCCCGGCGGGCCGGGCGGGCCGGGCGTGGCCGAATCGAGCCGTTCGCTGATGTGGGCGTCCCCTGCCATGTGCAGTGGACGATACTCACGACGTGGGGGCGACCGGGGCGGGGGACGACCAGCAGCACCTGATGCGCGAGGGGGTACGGGCGCGGGTCGTCCGGCTGGCGCGGACGACCGGCGCCACGGGACGCCGCTGGTCTTCTCCGGTGCTGCTGGCGGTGTTGTCGGCAGGAGCGTTCGGACCACTGCTGACCTCGGGGCTGGGCGCGGCGGCGGTGACGGCCGCGGGGGTCGGGGCGGTCACGGCGGTCGGCGGGAACGTGCTGACCGATGTGGTGAAGGACGGGATCGCGCGGCTCGGGGAAGCCGAGGAGGAACCGTCGCGCGAGGATCTGGAAACGGAACTGGAACGCCGGATCCAGCAGGTTCTGGAAGAGGGCGGGCAGAGGGCGGAGTCACTTCGGGGCGACCTCGCCCGAGTGCTGCGCGAGGTCGGCGTGGTCGGCGCCGCGATCGAGGCCGCGATCCACACCGGTGACCGCGATCTGCAGGCGGAGTTGGCAGCCGGGCTGGCCGCGATGGGACAGGAGTTCACCGAATTCGCCTTCATGCTGGGCGATCTGCGCGTCCAGCTGGGGATGATTCGCGAGGGCCTCGACCAGCAGAGCGTCGACTTGCAGGTCGCCGTGGACCTCGGATACCAGCAGGCCGTCGACACCCGCCGGCTGATGGGGCTGGTCGAGGTGATCGAGCGGCGCACCGGCACAGGAGACGGAACAGCTCCCGCACGGCCTAGATGGAGCGGCGATGCCCCGTATCGAGGTCTGCTGCCTTTTCACAAGAGCGACGCCCCGATCTTCTACGGGCGGGAGATGCTCACCACCCGGCTCGTCAGTGCTTTGGCGCGGCGACCGGTCACCGCCGGTCCGCTGGTGGTGACGGGCGCGTCCGGCGCGGGCAAGTCGTCCTTGCTGCGCGCGGGACTGCTCCCCGCGATCAGCGAAGGCGAGCTGTCGGATGCGGCCCGTGACTGGCCCCAGCGCGTCGTCGACGGACTCACCGGCTCCCCACTGGCCAGACTCGCCACCAGCCTGGCCGGACTGGTCGGTCTCAGCGCCCCCACGGTGCTGCAGAGCCTCACCGATCATCCCGACCAGGCCCACCTGCTGATCAGGCAGGCCGTCGAGGCCGACGCCGTCCGCCGCCGCCTGCCGGGCCCCGCGGCGGCCGATCACAGGCTCATTCTGATCATCGACCAGTTCGAAGAACTCTTCCGCATCGACTCCGGGGACGGCGGAGGCGAGCAGGCCGCGGCGGAACAAGCGGCATTCGTCACGGCCCTGCACACGGCCGCGACCGAACCGGCCGGCCCCCGCAACGTCCCCGCCGCGCTCGTCGTGATCGCGGTACGGGGCGACTTCATCGACCGATGCTCCGAACACCCCCGGCTGGCGGCAGCGATCCAGGCCGGCCCTTTCGTCGTCGGCCCGATGTCGGCCACCGAACTGCGGCACGCGATCAACGGACCCGCCGACGCCGCCGGTCTGAGCATCGAGGCCGGACTGGCCGACACCATCCTCAGCGAACTGAGCACACAGACGGGGCACCTCGGCCCGGGCGTCCTGCCGTTGCTTTCGCAGACCATGCTCACGATCTGGGAGAACCGCGACGGTGATCGGCTCACCAGCCGAGGCCATGCCCGCACGGGCGGTGTGACCCGGGCCGTGGCGACCAGCGCCGAGGCCGCCTTCGCCGAGCTCACCAGCGAGCAGCGGACTCTCGCCCGGCAGGTGTTCCAGAACCTGACCGCCGTCTCTACCGACGGCCTTCTGAGCCGCCGCACCATGGCGCGTACCGCCCTCAGGACCGCACACGGCGCATCGGAGAGCGCCGATATCGACCGGATTCTGGAAGTCTTCGCCGGTCGTCGACTCATCGTCGTCGACACCGAGAAGGTCCAGATCTCCCATGACGCTCTGCTCCGCGCGTGGCCGCGGCTGCGCCATTGGCTGGACGCGGACATCGCCGATCACGCCCTGCGCAGCCAGCTACTCGATGACGCCAGGATCTGGCGCGACCATGAGGACAACGGGTCGTACCTGTACCGGGGACTCCAGCTGGCCACGGCCCGGCAGGCGGCGTCCCGCTGGACCGAGGACCAGGATCGCCACCCGCCGCTCCCCGCCGTCGCCGCGGATTTCCTCGCGAGAAGCAGCCGGGCGGCTCGATCGGCCGCCTGGCTCCGCCGCGGCACGGCGGTCGGCCTCGTACTCCTCACCGTCGCGGCCATCACCGCGGCCGGCGCGGCCGGCCGCAACGCCCGCGACGCCGACCACCAGCACTCCATCGCCCTGTCCCGTCAGCTCGCGGCGCAGAGCCTTACCGCCCAGCCCGTCGCGGCGAGGCAGTTGGCGGCCGCCGCCTGGCGCGTGGCCCCCACGCCCGAGGCCGGCAATGCCATCACGTCCCTCCTCGCCCAGCAGCGCACGACCCTGGTCGGCCACACCGGACCGGTACATGCGCTGGTGTTCAGCCCGGACGGACGGCTGCTCGCGAGCGCCGGCATCGACACGACACTGAGGCTGTGGGATCCCGTAACAGGCGACCCCGTCGGTCCGCCGATGAGCGGTGGCGTCCAGATGTACGGCGTGGCGTTCAGCCCGGACGGCCGGGTCGTCGCCACAGGCGGCGCAGGAAACGAGGTCCGGTTCTGGGACCCGAAGACCGGCCGCTCGACCGGGCGGCCGGCGGCCAAAGCCGGCGCATGGGTCACCGGAGTGGCCTTCAGTCCCGACGGACGGCGCGTGGCCAGCGCAAGTCAAGACGGCATGGTCGAACTCTGGGATCCGAAGACCGGCCGCGAGATCGGCGCACCGTTGCGGGATCCCGCCAGCCGTCCCTCGCCCCTCCTCTCCTACAGCTTCCCGGAGGGGCTGAGCTCGGTGGCGTTCAGCCCGGACGGCCGACTGGTCGCCGTCGGCGGGAACAGTGGCGTGACACGGCTGTGGGACCTCGGCACCGGTCGCGTCCTCCGAAGGCTCAAGCATGGTTCCGCCGTCCGTGCGGTCGCTTTCAGCCCGGACGGCCGCCGTCTGGCCACCGCAGGGCTTGACGGCGCGGTCCGGCTCTGGGACCCGGAAACCGGCCACGCGACCGGAAGCCCGCTGACCGGCCATATCGACGAGGTCACAGGCGTCGCGTTCAGTCCGGACGGCCGCCGCCTCGCCACCGTGGACGGCAACGGCACGGCACGCCTGTGGGACCCGGATACCGGCCGTATGACCGGAACTTCGCAGACCGGTCACACCGGTGACCGGTACACGGAGGCCTACTACCCGGGGCTCGTCCAGGCGGTGGCGTTCAGCCCGGACGGCCGGCGGCTGGCGACCGGCGGCGTCGACACGACGATCCGGTTCCTGGACGCCTTGCCCCGGCGTTCGTCCGACACGATTCTCACCAGCTATCGCACCGACGTCCGCAGCCTGGCCTTCGCCGCGGACGGCAGGACACTCGCCACTGGGGACGTCAACGGCTCCGTGAGCCTGTGGGACAGCCGAACCGGCTCCCTTTCCGGCAAACCCCTCACTGGTCACCGAGTCCAGGTCACCGCGCTGGCGATCAGCCCGGACGGCAGCAGGCTCGCCAGCGGCGACTTCGACGGCAGGGTGGTCCTGTGGGACCGCAAGACCGGCCGCCAGATCCGTGCATGGGGTGGCATGCAGGGCTGGGTCACCCAGTTGACCTTCAGCCCCGACAGCCGGTTCCTGGGCATCAGCATCAACGGTTGGGACACAAACGTGTGGAACGTGAACCCGCCGAAGTATTTGTTCTCGGTACCACCACGCGACGCCAGGCACATACCAACATGGGGCGGCCTCAGCCCAGACGGGCGCCTCCTCGTCACCACCGAGGGGACCGGCGCCGTACGTCTTTGGGATCCGCGCACCGGTCACCCCGTGGACACACTGACGGCTGGAAGGCGCAGCGGCGCGCACACGGCCGTGTTCAGCCCGGACGGCCGGTTACTCGTCATTGGTGCGGTCGACGGCACCCTTCAGTTCTGGGACTTGCGGACCCGCCGCCCGGTCGCCGCCCCGGTCCACGCCTCCAGCGGGAGCGTGCGAGCGCTGGCCTTCAGTCCGGACGGCCGGCTCCTGGCCAGCGCCGGGGCCGACCCCGACAACGCGATCCGGCTCTGGGATCCGCGGACCGCCCACCAGCTCGGTGCGCCGCTGACCGGCCACACCGGCCGGATCAATGCGTTGACGTTCAGCCCGGACGCAAGGACGCTCGCCAGTTCCAGCGACGACCATACGGTGCGTTTCTGGGACCCCGCTCTGCACGTCGACCCGGTACGCAGCATCTGCTCGAGATTCGGCCCGCTTCCCGCCGCGCTGTGGAAGAGATTCGTGCCCGGTGAGCCAATGCCCGATGCCTGTCGATCCTGGTCAAGGAGAAAGCGTTGATCGAGACGGTGTACCGAACCAAGGACTTCCCTGTCGCGGAGCGATTCGACTATTGGCACCAATGGATGAGCCAGACTCACTCCCCGGTGGAAATGACCAGTGAATATTCCGCGAATTTCCGTGCGTGCACACGCGTCCTGCGCCTCGGCGACGTGATCATCTGGCCGTCCCACGTCCAGCCATTGGTCTCCCGGCGGACGGCGGACCTCATCAGATTCTCCGACCCCGAGACCTACAATCTGACGCTCATCCTCGAAGGAATGGCCGGAGCCGCCTGGAGCGACCGTGAAGCCCAGTACGGTGTTCACGGCCTGCACGGTCAGAACTCCTCAGTTCCGTGCACCGTCTGGGTGGGACGGGACGCGCGGACCTGGCGGTGCCGGCCGGTTTCCTGACCCGTCTCTGTGCCGATTTCAGTGGTTACCGGCCGGCCGACGGTTCGCGCCTCGGCGTCGTGCTCGCAGATCTCGCCTCGGCTCTGTTCGCGCACGCCCTCGAAGACGAACGGGTCCTCTCACCCGAGGCTCATCGGCGAACCCTGGTCCTGAGAATCCGCGCCTTCATCGGTCGGCATCTGCACGACCCGGACCTGTCGACACAGGCCGAGCCGGTCGGCCCGACGGCGCCCTGCCCGACCATGTCGCCAACCGAAGAGACGCCCAGCCCCGAGTCCTCCTGATCGGCCTGTATCGGACGTGGGCGGTGCCGAGTGGAGAGTGATTCAGGTCATCCCATGGGTCAACTGGGCTCCTGGGGAGAGAAATGGCCGGGCGGCCGGCGAGTGCACCATCCCAGGGGCTGGGCGAGAGGACGCAGCGACCTTCCGCAGTGGTCGCGGACGACCTTGGTTTGTCGGTTGATCGACCATCGGACGACGCGCGGGCGGTGGCGGCGTCGTTACCTTCCGAGCATGCGACGACCTGGACCGGCAATAGGCCTGTTTCTCCTAGCCCCGTTCGTAGGGGAATTCCTTCTGGGAAATCTCACGGGTCCCGATCTGGCATTGGGCGTGTTCTTGGCGCCGCTGTACGGTTGCGGGGCCCTGCTGGTACGCGAGATGGGGCGGCGCAGCGGAGGGTGGCCGACGATGGTGCTTTTGGCCGCGACGTACGCGCTGATCGAGGAAGGGCCGGTCGACCAGTTGCTCTGGAACGACGACTACTCCGGCCATGACTATCTCTCCGGTGACTCCTACATTCCGGTGCTCGGGATGAGCGTCGAGCTCACTCAGGCGATCCTGGCGCTCCACACGGTGTGGAGCATTTGCGTTCCAATCGCGATCGTGGAGGCGTTCGCGAAGAAGCGCGGCCCGTGGCTGGGCCGCACCGCAATGACGGTCACGGCCGTGTTCTATGTGCTCGGCGCGTTGCTGGTGTTCTTCGGTAACTACAGCGAGGAGCACTTCCTGGCCTCGCCGGCCCAGCTCATCGAGATCATCACCGTCATCGTCGGGCTCATCGTGCTCGCGTTCCTGATGCCGCTTCGGCGGCTGCCCAGAGTGCGCGGGCGGGTGCCGTCCCCGTGGATGGTCGGCGGGGCGGCACTGGCCTTGACCAGCGCCTATATGGGGCCGTCGACACTGGTCACGGCCGGATGGTACGAGTGGATCGGCGTGGTGGTGTGGTGCGTCGTGGTCGCCTGCGGTGTGCCGCTGGTGTCTCGTTGGTCGCGGCGGGACGGCTGGGACGGGCGGCACCGCTTCGCCCTCGCCGCCGGCGCCACGCTGACGTACGTGTGGACCGCGTTCCCGACCCGCCCGGAGGGCGGAGGCTCACTCACGGTCGACCTGGCGAGCAATGCCGTGTTCGGCGCCGTGTCGATCGTTGTCCTGGTGCTGGCCGGACGGAGGGTCGCCACGCGATCCGATCGATCACCAGCGGCAGTAGGTCCGACGTAACCGCCATGGAAACGGCCGCAGGCGACCAAGGAGTTGCTGCGGGTGGTCGTCGAGCGCCTGCGTGATGCCGATGGCTACGGAGGCGATGCGGCGGCCGAGGCGTCGTCCGGGCCATGGCGGCAGCGGCGCGTCGTGCAGCATCCGCGCGGCGGTACCCGCTGCGGCCCACCCCGCCAACGGACGCGATCGAAGGCTCGCCGAGTGCCGTCCCTGGGAGGGCTGTCGGGTGCGAGCACGGGCGCCCCGCGCCGCAGGACCTCCGGAGTCGGGATCGGTGCCAGAGCCCTCGCCCTCAACGTCGGTGCACGCTTGGTCAGCGTCGATCTTTAGGAACACGTCGATGGCGGGCAGGGTCACACGCTCGTGATGGGCGACGACGACCTCGACCTCTCACGTCGGCCATATCGCGGTGACCACCGTCGCCGTCGCCGGGATTATCGCGTGCGATCGCGCGGCCGACCGTGTCTCGCTTCCCGGCCGCCTCGTGTACGACATCGAGCTCTGACCAGGTCAACGCCACTACTTTTCGGCACCCATTCCGGAATGGACGGCGGGCGCCCAAGGGCCGGTGGGCGAGAACGCCGCAGCCGAATCCATCGTGGTCGCCGGCGCGGGGAAGGATCGGCGCGTCCCGCTGGTCCTTCCGCGCCGCCTTCGGAACCTGGGTCATCCCCGGCGGGATGCTGATGCTCTGTCTTCCTCATTGGCCCTGTTCACCGGGGCCGGGGAGATGACGATGGGGCGAAGGAGTTCAGCGAGCAGGCTGGTGGTGCCGCCGGCGGCGGTGCCGGCTGACAACAGCGCCTGGGCGAGCGAGTGGGACGACAGAAAGGTGAGCGTGCCGGCGGTGACGCCGACGACGCAGGCGATCAACAAGATCACCACGGTGCGCAGGCCGATCGAGCGGATCGGGCCGGTCAGATGGTGCGACGAGTTTGTGCATGGAGTTCTCCTGTGGCCGATTACCGGAGCATGGCCTCCAGCAAGCCAGTGCGGGCGGCGGTTGCACCACGCCGCAACGATCGCGCCCCGGGGAGTTGCGGTAGATGGCAACACCTGGCCCGGTGAACGGGATGGAGGGGCCGGGCGCGGGGGCCGATGATGGGGGACATGACCGACATCGCCCCTCGCTCTCCGGCAGGTCCCGGGCCCCTCGGTGCGTTGAAGCCGCTGGACCCTGAACTCAGCCCCGAGGTGCAGGCGTGGGCGCAGGAGGTACGCACGCTGTGGTCTGCGGTAGGAATGTCGGTGAACCGCTTCGCCCGTCTGAACCACATCGACAAGGGCACGGTCTCGCGCTACCTCAACGGCCGGCGCGTCCCAGGGGACCGCTGGTTCCTGGACCGGCTGCTGGCGATCCAAGCAGAGAAGGGCAAGCAGGTCTCCCCGCAGGTCCGCGAGCACCTGACCGGGCTGCAGTTGGAGGCTTTGCAGGCCGCCCATCCCCACGAGTACCGGGTGCGGCTGGTCCGGGACGAACTGGACGCCGCCGTGGTGGGCCAGCGCGAGGCCGAACGTTACGCCGCCCATCTGGAGCACCAGCTCGCCGACCGCATCCGCCAGCTCGACGAGTTCGCCGGCCGCCATGGCCGACTGAAAGCGGCCTGGGACGCCGACCGGGCCGCCATGCAGGAGGACAGAGACCACCTCACCGCCGAGATCGCCGACCTCGCACACCAGCTTGACCACGCACGCCAACGCGCCACCGACACCGAACAACGCTGCCAGGAACTCGAACAGCTCCTTGATCAACTGGAAGAGCCGTCCCCGCCCGGCCCGGCAGATCCGTTGCCCGACGTCGATTTCACCAGCCCCGTCAGCGTGGCCACCCTGCTGACGGCGTTATGGGAAGTCGGGGCGGCCAAGCAGGCGCGGGCGCTCGCCGATCGGGCCGTCACCGGCTGCCCCGTCACCCACCCCGCTGGCGTGGCCACCCTGCTCAAGGCGATGTGGCAGGTCGGGGCGGCCGACCAGGCGCGGGCGCTCGCCGACCGGGCCGTCACCGGCTCCCCGGTCAACGACTTCGACGCGGTCACCACCCTGCTGAGCGCGATGTGGGAGATAGGAGCAGAAGAACAGACGCGGGCACTCGGCAACCGCAGCCGGCAACAGCAAAAGGCCGTCACCAAACCGGAGATTCCACAAGCGCCTCCTCCACCCCGGCACACCCATTCGGACCCCGATGCAACTTCACCCGACCTGCAGATGACGTCACTGTTTTCGTTCTAAGCCGAAACCTTCAAACTCAGCACCGCGCGTGCCTCGGTCTACGACGCCCCTGGCACAGTTGCTGAATCGTCTCGCTGCCGGCAGAGTTCGGGCCGGCTGGTGGCGCGGGCGTACCTGATCCGCACGTGCCTGGCCGGTTCGGCGCCGGCCGCTGCCGGGCGGGGCAGGTCGATCCAGGAAGTCCCGGTCTTGCGGATCGGCGAGGTCAGAACTGCGTGGTGACCTCAGTCTCGGGATCATCGGCGAGGGCGGCGGTAGAGGGTGGAGCGCCCGATGCCCAAGTGGGTGGCGATGGCGGTGACCGATTCGCCGCGGCCTCGGCCGCCAGGCCGTCCAGGGTGCGTTCGCGGATGAGGTCGTGCTCCGTCTCCGCGGCCATCGCGGCGACCATGAACAGCGTCTTGTCGGCGATGGTCTGCCCGTTCGGCTGGTGCACGCCGGCGCAGGGGCCGCTGAGGATCTCCAAGTTGATCAGGCGGGCGTGTAGCTCGTCCTCCAGGAGCACCAGCAGCTCCTTCATCGACCGGGCGATCCGGTCCGGTTTGTAGATCACCAACGTATCGCCCGGCTTGAGCATGCCCAGGGTGGTACGCAGCTTGGGCCGGGCGCCACGGGTGAAGGAGTGCGATTCGGGTCAAACAGCCTGGTGCGCATGTCCGCGCCGGTAGCCGCCCGGCGGGACGCCGAACTCGCGCTTGAACGCCTTGGCGAACGCGAACTCGGAGGTGTAGCCGACGTGCTCGGCCACGGCCCGGAGCGGGATGTCCGACTCGCGAAGCATGCGGCCCGCGTTGGTCATCCGCCACCAGGTCAAGTAGGCCATTGGCGGCTGTCCCACCAGCGCGGTGAAACGCTGGGCGAACACCGACCTGGACAGGCCGCCGCGCGCCGCCAGTTGCTCGACCGTCCAGGGATGCGCGGGACGGGCGTGAATGTCGTGCAGGGCTTGACCGATCGCCGTGTCGGCGAGCGCTCCCGCCCACCCGGACGGGGCCGCGTCGCTCCGCTCGTCCAGCCAGGCCCGCAGGATGTAGAGGAGCATCGCGTCGACCAGCGGGGGCACGATGCCGTCCCTGCCCGGACGTCGCAAGTCGAGTTCGGTGGCGAGCAGATCGACCAGACGCCCCAGCTCGGCCCGCCTGGCAGGCCGGGCGGGCAGGTTGACGAGCTCGGGCAGTTCCCGCATCAGCGGATGCGACCGCGTCCGATCGAGCTGGTAGGCGCCGCAGAGCAGGATCGCTTCCGCGCCCGGCCCGTCCACGTGCACATGCCCGATTGGCGACGACGGGTCCTCGCGTTCCGGAACGAAGTCGATCAGTGGCGTCTCCGGAGTGTCGGCCAGACCGTGCTCGTTCCCCTCGCGGAGGAAGACGACGTCCCCCGGACCCAGCCCGACCGGGTCTCCACCGTCGGCGGGCAGCAGCCAGCAGGCGCCCTTGAGCACGACGTGAAAGGTCGTCCCGGTGACCGCTGGGAACCGCAGCCCCCACGGTGCCCGCACGTTCGTGCGCGCCGAACGGGTCCGCCCAGTGCGCAGCGCGCCCAGCGCGTCCGAGAGCACGTCCATGCCCGTACCCTACCTCCGGGTGTCACGGATGTTCAGACATGAAGTTAGGACTTTCAAGCATTCATCATCCGGATAGTCGGCCGTATCTTCGAGTCATCGAACGAGGGAGAAGGGCAATGACCGTTCTGGTGATCGGAGCGACCGGGAAGACCGGCAGGCCGGTGGTCGAGGCGCTCACGGCGCGCGGCGTCAAGGTGCGTGCGGCGAGCCGCAGGCCGGGTGCGAGCGGGGTCACGTTCGACTGGGCCGATCGGGACACCTGGGCGCCTGTGCTCGAAGGCGTCGAGGGGCTGTACCTAGTCCCGCCGTACGCGGTGCCGGACGGGGCCGGGCTCGTTCGCGACCTGCTCGCCGCCGCGCCCGACGTCCGCCGGGTGGTGCTGTTGTCGCTGCTGGGCGTTGATCTGCTGCCGGATGTGATCCCGATGGCCGCATGGGAGGGCGAAGCACGTTCCTCGGGCAAGGAGTGGACCATCCTGCGGCCGAACTGGTTCCAGCAGAACTTCGGCGAAGGCTTCGCCCCGGCCCTCCGTGAGGGCGGAACGCTGGAACTCCCCGCCGCCGACGCCGCTGTGGCGTTCGTCGACACCCGCGACATCGCCGATGTCGCCGCTGCCGCGCTCACCGAACAGGGTCATGCCCGAAAGGTGTACGTTCTGACCGGTCCCCGCGCCCTGTCTCACGCGGAAGCCCTTCACGTCCTCGGCGAGGCGGCGGACCGGAAGCTGACCTACACCGCGCTGGACCCCGGCGCATTCGCCGACGGCATGCGCAAGGCCGGTGCCGATGACCGTTCGGTGACGTGGCAGCGAGGTCTGTTCACGCTCATCCGCGATGGTGAGAACGCGGTCGTGACCGACACGGTGGAACATGTCACGGGCCACCCCGCACGCCCCCTTGAGTCCTACGCCCGGGAGAATGCCTCCATCTGGCATGATCAATAAGGAGACCACTGTGGCCAGCGGCATCTATCCGATCATCGGCTGCGAGGACGCTCCCGCCATGATCGAGTGGCTCACCCGTGTCTTCGGCTTCCGGCGGCACACCGTGATCGAGGGAGAGAACGGTCTGATCGCACACGCCGAGCTCACCCTCGGCCCCGACGCGATCGTCATGCTCGGCTCGATCCAGAACGACACGTTCGGCCTGCGCGTCCCACGCGAGATCGGTGCGATGACGGGCGGCGTCTATGCCGCGGTCGACGACGCGCGGGCGCACTACGAGCACGCCAGGTCCGAGAGCGCCGAGATCATTCAGGAACTCACCGACAACGGCTTCGGCCTCCGCTACACCGCGCTCGATCCCGAAGGTCAGCTGTGGGGTTTCGGCGACTACCGCCCGGCACCGTAAGAGGGTGTTGAAGAGCCTCGGAGATCCGCCGCATCTACGGGCCCCAAGAAAGAGGCCCTCCGCGCCCTGGCCATCGAGATCGAACTCCTCGAAACCCCCTGAAGGGCGGCGTGCGTGGGCACGTAGGTGGTCTTGCCGGCGGACGGGGGGCCGGTCACCGCGTACAGCTTCAGGGCCTCAGCTTGTCCATCATGGCGCCTCGTGCTCGGTGCCGGCGCTGGTGATGAATGTGGCCTCGTCATTAACGGTGTGGTGCACCTCGGGCATGGGCGGGCGCATCCCAGCACACCCTCGGTATCTGTCGTCTGCCGATTGGAGCCGCCTACAACCGCTCCCCCCGGCGACCACACGCAGTCACTGCGGCCCCCACCCATGCGGAGAACTGGCGATGGTTGAATACGCGAGCTCGCCAGCCCGGGACCAACCGGTCGGGAACCGGGACGATTTCGACATGGAACACGAGAGTCAGCCATGGCGATAATCGTCTCGCTATGGAGATGAGGAACCGGGTTCTGAGCACTCTGAGCGCCGTGATCGTCGGCATTGCCGTCGGGAGCGCTTTCACCTACAACGGCATCGGCCATGCGAACGCCACCGGCACCCAGGTGCGGGCCGTACGATCTCCCTGCAACCTCGCGCCACCGGGCCTGGTCGGGCGGCTGCTGCCACACGCGGCCATCAGCTCGGAGGACCGCTACCTCAACCCAGGTGAGAAAGGGTTCGCGCAGGCGTCCTGCAGTTTCCAGGAGGTCGGCGAAGCGACCCACCTCGATCTCGATGTACGGCGGTCGGGCCCGAAGATCGTGTACAAGTCCAAGGGGAAGAAAGAGACCGAACCAGCCGCGCAGATCGCGCAGGAGGACTTCGAGAGGAGCGTCACCGGGCTGCGGCAGAAGTGCTCGATGTCGCCCGTCAAGGCTGGGGAGCAGGCGTTCGCCTGCCGGGCCGGTGATACCGACGCGGTGAAGTACCTCGTGCTCGCCCGCAAGGCCGACCTGGTGGTGACCATTTCTGAGGAGCCGGCCATCCCCGGTCAGGAGGACCTGTTCAGGCAGATCGCGCTGGCCGTGCTGGGGTCGGCATGACCAGGCGACAGGGCGCCCCTTCGACCTCCGCCCGGAGGCTCCCCGCTGAGGGGCGCATGCTGTTCGGTGGATTGTTCGCCGGCATCACGGTGGGCGCCTTCATTACCGGGGCCGGTTTCCTCAGCGGGCTGCTGCCACCCGGAACACCGCACAGGCTGCCCAACCCCTGCCGCACCATCAACGTTGCCCGGCTTGTTCCAGGCAATGTCCAGCCGATCAGCGGCGGCGGCCGGGTGATCGGGCAGTGTTCGGCGCGTACGCCGTCCACAAGCGCCACCGGGTACAGCGCCGTGGAGATCGAGGTGACCGAACAGCCGACGGAGATGCAGTCGCGCGGCTGCACCGCGCTGGCCGCGCTCGGCACCGTGCGGCACGTCGGCGGGCTGGGCGACGCGGCCTGCGCGGTGACCGAGGACGGCAGGCTGCGGATCACGACCGTGCTCGTCCGCCGTGCCGGCCTCCGGGTCTACCTTCGGTACAGCAGCGAAGCCAAGGACGCGGCCGCGGTCGAGCGCGACGCCCTGGACACAGCCCGCCGGGTCACCTCCGCTCTCTGACCTGGCATCCGTCGACGCCCTGACCCTGGCGGCGCAGCAGCGCCTACACCTGAGCCGAGGAACACCGAGCTCGGCTCAGCAGCCGCGGCATCCGCCGCCTCCACTCCGACCCTGCTGCTCCCCACGCCAACGGCCCGGTCACCTCGGCGCGCCATCCAGCCACGACCTCACCGTTGCGCATACGAGTCCAGACGGAGATCGACCGCAGTGAACACAAGCACGACACCGTCGCGCCGTGCATGATCCTCATGGTCAAGTAACTCGACCAGGGGGTTGCCTGGTTCGACGCCTGCACCGCCTTCGGTGGGCGCATCGACCGCCGCAGCGGGGCCCTGCCGCTGGATGCGGTGGGGTCAGGGTCGTCTGAGGATGCCGCCGTACTCGCACAGGTCGGAGCCTTCGGAGCACCCCTCGAACGGCTGGAGAGCCCGATCCACGGTTGGAGCGGAGGCTGGACCGGGTTGGGGCGCCAGTGCTTGAGGTTGACCAGACCGGGGTCGATGGGGTCCAGGCCGTCGAGCAGGGCGGTGAACTCGGCGGGGGTGCGCGATTGCCAGGCGATCCCGGCGGCGTCAATGGCGTCGGCGAACGCCCGGCCGCGCATGGGGTCATCGCAGACCACTCGAGAGGCGGCGATAGGGCTGCCGGGGGCCGCGTGGTCGATGACGGCGTGGAAGGTGTCGCCGGCCCCGGCCAGATCGGGGCCTGGGTTGTCCTTGAGATGGTGGCCGACCGACAGGTAGAGCACCGCGATCGGCTGGGCGAAGTCGATCAGACCGACCAGGTCGGGGTGCTTGAGGATCGCGGGTCGCGCATGTCGGCCTGGATGATCGTGGTGGAGCGGTCGTCGGCGAGCAGTGCGCGGCCGTGCGCCAGCACGATCGGGTCGGTAATCCCGGCACCGCCCCGCTCGACAGGAGCGGTCAGGCGGCTCTTGGACGCCACCGTCCTCACGGCGAAGTGGGCTTGGCACTACCCCCATTGACGTCCTGGCCCTACGGCCCGCCGGGTGCCTCCGGTCCGAGCATTGGTGGCATCGGCCGCCGGGAAGCGCCCGGCTCCGGCCGCACGAAGGAGTGATGGACACATGAGCGGGTCCAGGACTCGAACCACGGCGCTGTGCGCCGTGCTCGCCCTCGGCGGGACGTTGGCCCCCGCGGTGCCGGCCCACGCATTCTCCGGGCACCGGCCCGCCGTGCAGAGGATCCGGTCCTCCGGGACCACGGAACTCACCTCCGGCTGGGCGATCCGGTCCTCCGCCGACACCCGCGACACCGGCGCCGAGATCTCCAAGCCGGACTATTCAACGAAGGGCTGGCTGCCGCTGTCCCGGCCCGAGACGCTGATGGCGGGCCTGCTGGAGAACGGCCGGTACCCGGACATCTTCCACAACGACAACATGGCGAAGGTGCCGGCCAAGCAGTTCGACGTGAACTGGTGGTACCGCGAGCAGTTCACCGTCCACCCTCGGAAAGGCGGCCGCACGTCACTGGTGATGAACGGCGTCTCCGGAAAGGCCGACCTCTGGATCAACGGGAAGAAGATCGCCGGGGGTGCGCAACTCCAGGGCTCGTACGCCCGGTTGGAATACGACATCACGCCCTACGTCCGGGACGGGGCGAACGCCATCGCGCTCGATGTCTCCCGCAACGACGCCGACATCACCAAGTTCGACACGCCCATGCGGTACCTCACCCAGAACCAGGTCGACTGGAACCCGATGGCGCCCGACCAGAACACCGGGCTGCAGTACGCGCCGCAGATCGTCCAGGACGGACCGGTCTCCGTGCAGAACGCGCACGTCCTGCAGGACGACGCCGTCGACCTGTCCGCCGCCGACCTGACCGTGAAGGCCGACGTGCGCAACAACACCGGGTCGACGCAGCGGGCGGTCGTGTCCGGCACGGTGACGCACGGTTCCACCCGCGTCGCCTGCAAGGCCACGGTCACGGTGCCCGCGCGCGCGACACACACCGTTGCGATCACCAAGGCGGACTGCCCCGGCTTGCACCTGTCGCACCCCGACGTGTGGTGGCCCTACCAGATGGGCGACCAGCCGATGTATCACCTCGCGCTGGACGCGTCGGTGGGCGGGACCGTGTCCAGCGCCGCCGCCGAGGACTTCGGCATCCGGACGGTGACGTCGCGGCTCACCAAGCCCGTCCCCGGCAAGACCCACGGCAAGGACGGCTACCGGCAGTTCATCGTCAACGGCAAGCCGCTGGTCATCCGCGGCGCCGGATGGTCGCCGGACCTCTTCCTGCGCTACTCCCCGTCCAATGTCTCCGACCAGATCTCCTACATCCGGAACATGGGCCTGAACGCGGTCCGGTTCGAGGGCAATTTCCCGCCCGACGACATGTTCGCCCAGCTCGACCGGGCGGGCGTACTCGCCATGCCGGGCTGGCAGTGCTGCGCGCTCTGGGAGAGCAAGTCGTCGACCTGGTCGGACGAGGTCAAGGCCAACGCGGCCAACCAGGCGGGCACGATGGCGGAGCGGCTCCGCGACCACCCGAGCGTCTTCACCTTCTTCCAGGGCAGCGACGACGCGCCCGACGCGGAGAAGGAGGCCCTCTTCTTGAAGGCGTTCGAGCAGGCCGACTTCCGGCTCCCGCAGGTCGCCGCCGCGGAGTACAAGTCGTCGCCCAAGCTGGGGCCGGCCGGCACCAAGGAGGGCGGCTACAACTATTTCCCGCCCAACGCCCTCTGGAACAACAGGCGGGAGACGGTCAACACCAACGACCCGACGCTCAGCATGACCGGTAGCGCCTGGGGGTTCGATACCGAGGTCAGCACCGGCAACACCATCCCGACGCAGGACTCACTGAACCGCTTCCTAACCCCGGACGAGCAGAAGAAGATCTGGGACCCTGCGACCGCCCAGGGCCAGACCGCAGGCCAGGACATGTACCACACGTTCTTCTACGCCGATTACACGCGCCTGTCCCGGATGGGCGTCTACAACACCCCGCTGTGGCACCGGTACGGCCCCTGGAAGGGTGCCGGCTCGTACCACAAGACCGTCCAGCTCGGTGAGTACGAGGCGACGCGCGCGCAGTTCGAGTCGTACATCGGCAACTCCACCGACAAGGCGAACCCCAGCACCGGGATCATCTACTGGATGCTGAACAAGGCGTGGCCGTCGCTGCAGTGGAGCATGTACGGCTCCGACTTCGACCAGCCGGGCGTCTACTTCGGCGCGAAGAAGGCCAACGAGCCCGTGCACGTCATGTACTCCTACGACGACGGCTCCATCAAGGTCGCCAACCTGACCGGCGCCCGCCAGGACGGCCTGCGCGCCACCGCACAGATCATCGACCTCGACGGCAGGGTCCGCGCCACCGCCACCGCGCCCGTCGGGGCGCTGGGCAGCCAGGACGTCCGGACCGCCCTGCACCCGAAGGTCCCGTCCGGGATCTCCAGGACCTACTTCGAGAAGCTCACCCTCACCCGCGGCACCGAGGTCGTCAGCCGCAACGTGTACTGGCTGTCGACGAAGGCCGACCAGGTCGACTGGCCGAAGACGCACGCGCCCGGCCAGTACACCCCGTCCAACGGGTTCGCGGTCTTCCAGAAGGACGGCTACGCCGACCTGACCGGCCTGCGCGCCCTCAAGCCCGCCGACATCAAGGTCCAGGCCACCACCCGCCGCGAGGGCCGCGAGATGGTGACGAGCGTGACCGTCCGCAACGTCGGCCACGGCGGCACCCCGGCCCTGTTCACCCGGGCCGACCTGTTCGTCGGCGGCAAGCAGGTGCTGCCGATCCGCTGGAGCGACAACGACGTCACGCTCTGGCCCGGCGAGCAGCAGACCATCACCGCCCGCTACTCCGCCACGTCCGCCAAGCCCGATGTCCGCCTCAATGGCTTCAACGTCCCCGACCAGACCCGCCACACCGGCTGACCCGGCACGAAGGCCGGATGGGGCCCGCCCCCATCCGGCCGTTGCGGCTCCGGAGGAGGTCGGCCGCCGTGCAGGACGGCGCGCAGGCCGTCCTGCACGGGGGCGAGCGAGGTCACCGGCCGGTCGGCGCACAGCACCGCGTCGGCCGGGTCGAAAAACGCGTCCGCCACGGTCCTGGACTAACGCATCGATCGTCGCCAAGAGTTGACGTCCAGGTGAGGCGGTCTCCCGCGGATGGTGTCTCCACCCCCACAACGCAGCAGGCCCCGGTACGCGCCGCGCCGAGGCCTGCATTCACTCGGTCAAGCTCGGTCGACTACGTCCATTGGTGACGTTGTCCGGGCCGCCATGCTCAAGCGCCGAGCCGACCAGCCGGTCGGCGCACGCCCGCGGGTCGCCGACCTCGATCAGGGCGTTCTGGATGAGCTGGGAGAGCCGGTCGGTCAGCGGTTGGCCCGGATGATCTCTCGCATCTGGTCGGGGCCGTATGCGTCGCACCAGGTGCAGCGAAGGTTGCCCATCGACTCCAAGGACAGGATGAACGACGCGAGTTCCTTCTCCTCGCCGGCTTCCATGACGCAGACGATGTCGTAGGGACCGCCCGGAGTCCAGTAGATGTCCTTGAACTGCACGCCGTGCTCGCCTGCCGTCTTCGTGGCCTGCTCGTAGCGGTCGAGCGTGTCCCGGTAGTTCTTTACGCCCTGCTCTGTCCACTTCAGAAACGCGACACCGGTTGTCATCGGAACCTCCGTTATGCGCTGCGGCTTCTGCCAGCCTAGGGAGGCGCCTTTCACCGCGACCCCAAGAGCGGGCTGCGTTTGCGCAGATCAGCGGGTCGGGTCGTCGTCGGGACGAGCAGACGGGTCCAGGACGCGTGCGCCGACGAGGGTGAGCTGTTCGCCGCGCTCACCCGAGCGCTGTAGCGCATCGGCGGCGAACTGTGACGAGCTGGGCGAGGGTGCTGAGCACGCCGATGACGGCGAAGGCGGGGATTTGCTGCAACACGTGGTCATTCGACTGTTGCGACGAGCTTAGCGAAGCGCCCGGTGGGTGTTTGCCAACCGAGGATCCTGCGTGGGCGGACGGCGCGGCGCCCCACGTCCGTCCGCTCCGGGACATCACGCATCCTTCCCACCTCGATTCTCCGACGGGCGCCTTGTGACGCCGACCACACAGAATGAGGTGGCCGTACGCCACCCACCACGGCCTCGTGCCGTTCATCGGGACTTCACCTGCGAACCCATCAAGATCGGGTCCAGGTCTCCACCGATTCGCCGCGGCGAACTTCAGCCTCTCCGCGCGCGCCATCCATCCTGTGGACTTCGAGAGCGCTGCTCAGCAAGCTCCACTCTCGTGGCGGCAGGCGGGATGGGGCCGGCCGTGCGAACCCTGTGGGGTGTCGATCGCTGGGGGAGGGGTTCTCGTCCATGGGGACCGTTGAGTGCCCGGCGGGACGGCCCGGTTCGCTGACGACTGGCCAACAAAGAACAAGAGGCCGGTCTCCCTATGAAGGAAAGATCCCTGGGCCGGTCTTCTCCGGTCACGGGGAACCTCAACCACGACCTCTTGACCAAGGGTCATGTGCTTGGCGCGGCATTTCCGGCTAACGTGATCTATCCACCGGAACGAAAGCCGCGTTCTGGCCCCGACTCTGCGGGCGTGGCTCCCCCTGTGGCTCCCGAACGCCGTCGGGAGAGCCGCAAGGCAACGTCGCTCTACCCTCTGACCTGCACAAACTCTGTCGGGACGGCGGGATTTGAACCCACGACCCCTTGACCCCCAGTCAAGTGCGCTGCCAAACTGCGCTACGTCCCGGTGCCCGTTGGAGCGGGCTTGATTACTGTAGCGCAGTCCGCGGGGTCCTGCGTACTGAGATACGGGGCCCGGGGATCTCTGATAGGCAGGCCGGATGGTGGGTTTGCGGGCGGTCCTGGCCGGTGTCGTGTGCCTGGGGCTGGCGTGCGGTTGCGGCGATGGCGGAGGGGCTCGGTCGGTGGGCGGGAGTCCTGAGCCGCGGGGCTCGGTTCCGGAGGTTTCGAGGTCCCCGTCGGCGACGCCGTCGAAGAGGCCGGTCGTGCGGGTGCCGGCCGGGGTGCTGGCCTCGTATGTGGTGTTCGACCGGAAGGCCGGGCGGGTGGTGGTGGAGCGGCGGCCGCGGCAGACGTTCCGGTCGGCGTCGGTGGTGAAGATCCTCATCGCGCTGGACTATCTGGATCGGCATGCGGTGTCGGCGGCGGATCGGGTGTTGCTCGTGCCGATGCTGCGGTCGAGTGACGACAAGGCGGCCACGGAGTTCTGGCGCCGGGGCGGGCAGAAGGCGATCATCGAGCGGATGGTCCGGAAGGTGGGGCTTTCGGAGACGGCGCCGCCGCCTGCGGAGAAGCCGGGGTTCTGGGGGTATACGGCGCTCAGTGCGCGGGACGTCGTGAAGACGTACCGGTATCTGCTGGACGAGGCGCCGAAGGCGCAGCGGGAGTTCGTGCTGGAGCAGTTGCGGAAGTCGACGCCGTGCGGGACGGACGGGTTCGACCAGACGTTCGGGATCCCGCGGGCGGTGAAGCGGCCGTGGGCCGTCAAGCAGGGGTGGTCGGGGTTCGGGGAGGTTCCGGCGGAGCCGTGCCGCGGTGGCGGGGCGCGGGGTGTGGCGTGGCGGCCTGATCTGGGGATCGGACGGCCCGTGCTGCACACGACGGGCATCGTGGGGGACAAGATCGTGGCGGTGCTCACCCTGCATCCGGCGGGGACGTCGTTCGGGGCGGCGGCGGCGCGGATCACGACGTTGACGAGGCAGGTCTGCCGGGCATCGTGACGGGCGTCACAGGGCGGGGCAGGGTTGCCTACTGGGACGGTCACTAGAACCCGTCGAGTTCGGACGCGAAGGGAAAACCCGGGCAAAGTTCTGGACTGTTTACCAGGATATGGGCGAATAGTCCTTCGCTGACGTATGTAGCTTTTTCTCCCAGGGCAGTGACGCCGAACGGGGGACAGGGTTGTCGGAAGCGGAGGGCGCCCAGCCCGGTGCGGACCTTCAGGACTTGCGGGGCGCCGCGCACGACCGCGCGGTGCTGGCCGAGGCGCGGGTCATGCTGGCCCGGCGGCTCGGCGTCCCGCCCGGGGAGGCCCTGCAGCACCTGATCTGGCTCGCGCGCGACATGGACATTGAGCTGGCCGAGGCGGCTGCCCTGCTGGTCAAGGACGGGGGCGGCGGCCCGATGGGGGCCGTGGTGGCGGGCCGCCGGGCGCCGCGTGCGGAGGACGGCGCGGAGGAGCCCCAGGCCGTCCTGTCCGATGCCGAGGACGTTCTGCGCCGGGTGACGGCCGAGGACACCGCGGGTGACGCGGAGCTCCTTGAGGGGCTGCCCGCCGATTCGGTCGCGAAGGCGGTCCTGGACGGGACGCTCGACTCCGCTGCGCACCTGGTGCCGGTCCGAGGGCCGGACGGCAATGTGGCGGACTTCCTCTACGCCGACCTCAACGGCGTCGCCAAGGACATGTTCGGGCGCGGCCGGGAGGAGCTCACCGGGCTGCGGCTGCTGCGGACGGATCCGGGGGCGGCGCTCAGCGGCCTGTTCGACGAGTACGTCGAGGTGCTGGAGTCCGGGACGCATTTGGAACGTTCCTCGTTCCTGTACTCGACCGCCCAGCGAGGCCTGTCCCGCTCGTCCCGGATGAGCGTGCGCTGCGTCCCGGTGCCGACCGGCGTCTGCGTGAGCTGGCGGTACCACTTCGCCGAGGACCGGGTCACCAGGCGGCTGGAGCGGGTCGAGCGGCTCGCACTGATCGGGTTCGGCGAGTGGGACCTCGCCACCGGGGAGGCCGACTGGACGCCGCAGATGCTGGCCAACTACGGCCTGGCCCCGGACGAGGTGCCGCCGATGCCGCACGATCTGCCGAAGGTGGTGGCGGACGACGACCTTCCGCTGGTCGAGGAAGCCGTCCAGACGATGTTCTCGCGCCGCGAACCGGTGGAGGCCGAGCACCGCGTGATCGGCAAGGACGGGACGCCGCGGCATCTGTGGGTCTTCGCCGAGCCGGTGCTCGGCGAGTCCGGGCTGCCGATCTCGATCAACATCGTCTCGCAGGACATCACCCGGCGGCGCGGGGTGGAGCGGGCGCTGGCCGAGACCCGGCGGCAGATGCTGCGGCAGCAGGCGCGGACGGCGCAGGAGCGGCGCGTGGCGGTCACCCTGCGGCGCGCGATCCTGCCGGACGAGGACGAGGTTGAGCGGCTGCCGGGCCTGGTCACCGCGCTGCGCAGCCTGGCGGCGGAGAGCACGGCCCGCATCGGCGGCGACTGGTTCGCCACCCGAACGCTGCGGGACGGCCGGGCGATGTTCGCCATCGGGGACGCGGCCGGGCACGGGCTGCCCGCGGCGGCCGCGATGGCGCGGACCCGCAACGGCCTGCTCGGCCTCGCCTGCACAGGGGAGCCGGCGGGGCGGCTGGTGGGCTGGCTGAACGAGCTGGTCGGCAACATGGACCCGCCCGCCACCGGGACCGCCGTGGTCGCCCACTACGACCCGTCGCGGCACGTCCTGGAGTGGACGTGCGCGGGTCATCCGCCGCCGATCCTGGTCCGGGACGGGCGGGCGACGCTGCTGGAGGTCGTCCGCGACCCCATGCTCGGCGCCATGCCGGGCTGGGAGTACACGACGATCACCACGACCCTGCACCCGGGCGACATGCTCTTCCTGTACACCGACGGCCTGGTGGAGCGCAGGGACGCTGACCTGGACGAGCGGATCGTCCGCCTCACCGGGATCCTGCGGGACTGCGCGCCGCGCCCCGAGCTGGTGCTGGACGAGGTGCTGGCGCGGATGGAGCACGACCGGGCGGCGGACGACACCACCCTCTTCGCTCTCTACGTGGAGTGACGGCCGGGCGCCCTCGGTGACGAAGGGCATCCTTGACCTGCGAAGATCGCACCGTGTGACTTAGGACTCACTCCGTGGGGCGCGGGTGCCCGGCGGGCACCGCCCCGCGCACGCCCGTCTGGCGCCGACTTTACGTTCTTTACCTTTTCCCGGAAGGCCGGTAAGGCCCGCCGGCAAAGGGCTGAGGCGCACTTCGAGAAAGATCGGGAAGATGCGGTGCCCGTCCGGTGTTGGTGGTTCCTTGGAAGGGCTTTGAGCAGGCACAACACTGTTTTATGCCTGGTTTGCTTTTCTTGAGAAGGTTGGTACCTTCTATCCGAATCACGCAGCGCGTTCCACGCGTTGCCGCGCAGCGCGTCCCATGCGTTGCCGCCGGTCGTTCCAAGGGCGGCCGAGGATCGCGGAGCGGAATCCGCACGCGATGCGCGCCAGACGATGCGCGCACCCTCATCAAGATCAGTCACTGAGATACATCCGAACATGAGCACCGCCCCCGCGGTGCGAGGCCGAGTCCGTCCCGGTCGACACGACCGGACGGAGCCGGGGACCCAGGTTCCAGGGGTGAATCGGCGCGCCCGAGAGCCGCGCCGTAGGGCTGCTTCCATGCCCGAATCCGTCAGCTAACCCGGTAGGCGTCATGGAAGACAAGGAGATTCCCTGCATGACCGGTCGTTTCAATCGACTTTCGCTCAACCGCTTCTCGCACGAGGACAAGGCCGTCGGCGTCGCCGCCGGCGCGGTCCTGGCCGGGGCGGTCGGGCTCGCAATGTTCAACCCCCTCACCGGCGGCTCGGCCGCCGCGGAGACCCCCGCCCAGGCGGCCGCGGTCGTCCAGAAGAGCGGTGTCTCGCACCAGTCCGCGAAGACCAAGACCGTCTCCGCGGCGACCGAGGCTCGCCGTGAGGGCTGGAAGGTGCCCCCGCACGCGGTCAAGCCCGCCGAAGTGATCAAGCTGGCGGAGAAGCAGGTCGGCGTCCGCGAGAACAAGAGCGGCGACACGAAGTACCACAAGTGGTACATCTCGACCCCGCACGCCAAGGCCACCGCGAAGCGCGACGGCGGCTTCCCCGTCCGCGACTACAACGGCGCCCAGTGGTGCAACATGTTCGTGTCGTGGCTCGGCGCGCAGACCGGCGTCAAGAACATGGGCTGGGACGCCTACACCGTCCAGCACGCCACCTGGTTCAAGGACCACGGCCGCTGGGGGCACACCGCCAAGCCCGGCGCGGTCGTGTTCTACGACTGGCAGGACGGCTCCGACGGCAGCATCGGTGACATCGACCACGTCGGCATCGTCGTGAAGGACAACGGCGACGGCACCATCCGCACCGTCGAGGGCAACACCGGCAACGCCGTCCACAATAAGGTGCGCGAGAAGTCCCAGGTCGTGGGGTACGGCTACCCCGACTACGCGCGCTGACCCATGCACGCCCCCGAAGGCGCCCGGCCCCCCGGCCGGGCGCCTTCAGGCGTTCCAGGGGGATGTGCCCAGTGCTTCCGTGAAGGCGGGTAATGCCAAGCATTGACAGCTTTTGATCCCCCTTGGACCTCAGCCGGTCGTTCCTGGAAAGGAATCACTGGCACGCGGCGGTCTGCGAAAGGGGATGCCCAGGTGCGCCCGGATGTCAGTGTGGTGGTGATCGCCTACAACGACGCGCGGAGGCTCCCCCGGGCGATCGCCTCGACGCTGGCGCAGTCGCTGGGCGGCGTCGAGACGATCGTCGTGGACGACGCCAGCACCGACGGCACGGGCGAGATCGCCGACCGGCTGGCCGCGGCCCACCCGGGACGGGTCCGGGCCGTCCACCTTCCGGTCAACTCCGGCGGCTGCGGCCGCCCCCGCAACACCGGGATCGAGGTCTCGGCCGGCCGGTACGTGATGTTCCTCGACAGCGACGACCTGCTGGACCGGCACGCCTGCCTCAACCTGTTCGCCGCCGCCGAGGACACCGGTGCCGATCTCGTCTCCGGGCTCTGCGATCGGATCTTCCTGGACCTGCCCAGGGGCGCCCAGGGGCGGGTGCGCCCCTGGTATCCGTGGCTTTACCGGCACAGCGCCGTCTACGACTCGCTGAGCGAGAAACCCGATCTGCTCTACGACACCCTCTCGACCAACAAGGCGTATCGGCGCGGCTTCCTGGAGGAGCACGGGCTCCGGTTCGTTGAGCGGCTCCACTACGAGGACCTGCTGTTCACCGCAGAGGCGTACCTGGCGGCGGACCGGACCGCGCTGATCCCGCACCGCGTCTACAACTGGCTCGTCAAGGAGCGGACGCCCGCGCCGTCGATCTCCAACCGGCGGGCCGAGCTGGCCAACTTCGCCGACCGGCTGGAGATCCACCGGCGCATCGACATGATGTTCGCCCTGCGCGGCGCCTACGACCTGCAGCGGGCCAAGGACGTCAAGTTCGTCAACCACGACCTGCTGCTCTACCTGCGCGAGATGCGCGACCGCGACCCGGGCTACCGGGCCCGCTTCCTCGACCTGGCCGCCGCATACCTGGCCGAACTGGACCCCAGGGTGTTCGAGCAGGCCAACCCGCTGCCCGCGATCGCCGCGTACCTGGTCCGCGAGGGCGACCACGCCGGGGCGCTCGCCGCCGCCGAGTACGGCCCGGGCAAGCGGCCCGAGCTGCGCGCCCGGCTCGTGGAGCGGGACGGACGGGTCTACTGGGGCGCCGGCCGCCCGCGCGGCACGCTCGGCCGCCGCATCTTGGACGTCACGGGGTTCGGCTTCCATGTGCGTCCCCTCAAGGAACTGCGACCGGCGAACACGGTGACACGGCTGGAGCTGAGCGGAGGCCGTCTCCGTATGGCCGGGTACGTGCTGAACCCGCTCGGCCGGATACCTCCCGACGCCGAGCTGACAGGAACGCTCGAGTTCGGCGACCGGCGCCGGCGTGCACCCAAGGGGCGGGTCCGGGCGGCCGTCCGGCACGAGGGCGACCGGCTCACCTGGCGGGCCGAGTTCGACCCGGGACGGCGGATCCGGCCGATCGGGTTCATCGACCCGGTCTGGGACGTGCGGCTGCGTCTGCGGGTGAACGGCGAGGAGATGGTCACCCGCCTCGGGGAGGGCCGCGGATCGCCCCCGCTCGGCGGGGTCGTGCTGCCCGTCCGGCCGCGGCTGACCCGGTTCGCCGCCGACCGGCTCCGCTCGTACGTCACCGGGGGCGGACACCTGGCGTTCGTGCTGGAGACGGGCAGCCCGTGGGCGCGGCTCACCGGCGCGGTCGCGCGCCGCGCCGCCCGGTCCCGGGCGGTCCGGGCGCTCCGGCGGCGGGCCGGGGGGCTGGACAAGACCGTCCGCCGCACGCTGACCGGCCGGAAGACCAAGATCGCCGTGTTCAACCGGGTGCTGAGCCGGCTGCCCGTCCGGGGCGGGCTGGCGGTCTTCGAGAGCCACCTCGGCCGGCATTACTCCGACAACCCGAAGTACATCTACCGGGAGTTGCGCAGATCCGGTCGGCCGGTGACGGCGGTGTGGTCGTACGCGTCGTCCCCCAAGGGGTTCCCGGACGACGCCAGGCTCGTCAAGCGCGGATCGTGGGCGTACTACCTGGCGCTGGCGCGGGCCCAGTTCTGGATCGACAACCAGGGCTTCCCTGACGGGCTGCGCAAACGCCCCGATACCACCTATATCCAGACCTGGCACGGGTCGGCGTTCAAGCCGATGGGCCTGGACCAGCCGCGCCTCAAGTCCGGCCCCGCCGCCGGCCGGGCGCGGCTGCGGCGGATGGTGGAGCGCTACGACTGCTTCCTGGTGCGCTCCGGGCACGACACCGAGACGCTCTGCAAGGGGCTCGGCGTCCGCTCCGAGCTGCTGCCCGCCGGCTATCCCCGCAACGACCCCCTGGTCAACGGCGTGGACGGCGATCCGGAGCTGGCCGCCGAGATCGCCGCCCTTCGCGGCTCGCTGGGCCTGGACGACGGGCGCCGCGCCGTCCTGTACGCGCCGACGTTCGCCACGGGGCCGAGGGGACGGCCCGTGCGGCTGCTGGACCCGCCCGTCGACCCGGCGGTCTTCGCGCGGGAGCTGGGCGAGGAGTACGTGCTGCTCGTCCGGCCGCACTACCTGTGCCGGGCCAACGTCCCGCCCGGCGCACGCGCGGTCATGCGGGACGTCGGAGCGGTCCCCGACGTCACCCTTCTGCTGCTGCTCGCGGACGCGCTCGTCACCGACCACTCCTCGATCATGTTCGACTTCGCCCTGCTCGACCGGCCGATCGTCCTGCACCTCCCGGACGGCCGGGACCTCGCCGCCGGCTACTTCGACCTGGAGCGCCACGCGCCCGGGCCGATCACCCGCACCGAGGACGAGCTCGTCGCCGCGCTCGCGGGCCTGGACGCGGCGGAGGCCGTGTACGCCGGGCCGCGCCGCGCGTTCACCGCGCGCTTCGGCGAGCACGATCGCGGCACCGCCGCCAGGACGGTGGTGGACCGCTACTTCCCGGCCACGCCGCCGAGCAAGAGGGGGAAACGCCATGGCCGCACCGCGTGACGTCTTCATCGTGTGCAACAACGCCGACGACATGGGCGGCCTGCAGCGCTGGGCGCACCACATGGCGCGGCTGCTGGCCGGGCGCGGCGACCGCGTCACCCTCGTCGGCATCACCCGCGGGCTTGAGCCGTACCACCATGACCGGGACGGTTCCTACGCCGTCGAGGTGCTGTACGGGGAGTGGCGGCCGCCCGTCCTCGCGTGGCGTCCGCGGAGGCCGCGGGAACGGCTGAACGTGGCGGCGCGCGGACGCGACCTGTGGCGGACGGCCGCCCAGCGGCGCGGCGCGGCACGGCTGTCGCAGCTGTTCACCGCGGCCAGGCCGGGGTCGGTCGTGATCGTGGCGCAGGTGTGGGCGATGGAGTGGGTGCGGCTCGCCGACACGTCCAGGCTGCGCGTCGTGGGGATGAGCCACGAGTCGTACCAGGCAACCCGGGCGTCGTCGCGGTACCGGCGGGTCAAGGAGCACTACGCGGGCGCCGACCGGATGCTGGTGCTCACCGCCGAGGACGCCGACGCCTGGGCCAGGGACGGCATGACCAACGTGGACCACATCCCGAATGCGCTGCACGTCATGCCCAAGATGCATCCCACGCTCGACCTCCCGGTCGTCGCCTGCGTCGGCCGCCTGTCGTACGAGAAGGGCGTGGACCTGATGCTGGAGGCATGGGAGCGGGTCGCCGCGCGTCATCCGGGCTGGCGCCTGCACGTCTACGGCAACGGCCCGGACGAGGAGAGCCTGCGGGCCCGGGCGTCCGCCGCCGGGCTGTCCGGCTCCGTCGAGTTCCGGGGCACGGTGGCCGATGTGGAGGAGGCGCTGGTCGAGGCGTCGGTCTTCGCGCTGCCGTCGCGGGCCGAGGGCTTCCCGATGTCGGTGCTGGAGGCCATGGCTTACGGGCTGCCCACGGTCGCGTTCGACTGCGCGCCGGGCGTCCGGGAGCTGATCGAGGACGGGCGGGAGGGCCTGCTGGCCGTGCCCGGGGACACCGCCGCGTTCGCCGCCGCGCTGGACCGGCTCATCGCGGACCCCGACCTGCGCCGCTCGCTCGGGAAAGAGGCCCGCGCGTCGGTGCTGCGGTTCCGTCCGGACGCCGTCCTCGCCCGCTGGGACCGGCTGTTCGACCTGCTCCACCGCGACCTGCCGGCCACCGGTCCGGTTCCCGCGCCGGTCCGGGCCACCGCGCGCGTGCAGGGGCCGGCGGCGGTGCCGGAGGCGGAACCCGCCCTCGGGGGTGATTCTTTCTAACAACTGTTTGGTAGAGTTCGCGGCGTGAACCAGAACGAGTCCCCGCCGGACCGGGCCTTCCGGGCCGAGGTCCGCGACTGGCTCCAGAGCAACCTGTCGGGCGCGTTCGCGCACGCCCGCGGGCTCGGCGGCCCCGGCCGCGAGCACGAGGCCTTCGAGGAGCGGCTCGCCTGGGAACGGCACATGGCCGCCGCCGGCTGGACCTGCGTCGGCTGGCCCGAGGAGTACGGCGGACGCGGCGCCACCGTCGAGCAGCAGGTGATCTTCCACGAGGAGTACGCGCTCGCCGGCGGGCCCGCCCGGGTCAACCACATAGGCGAGAACCTGCTCGGCCCCACGATCATCGCGTTCGGCACCGACGAGCAGCGCGCCCGCTTCCTGCCGCCGATCGCGGCGGTGGAGGAGCTGTGGTGCCAGGGGTACTCCGAGCCGGACGCCGGCTCGGACCTCGCCGGCGTCCAGACCCGCGCCGAGCTCGACGGCGGCCACTGGCTGGTCAACGGCCAGAAGGTCTGGACGTCCCTGGCCCTCGAAGCGGACTGGTGCTTCGCCGTCTGCCGCACCGAGCCCGGATCGTCCCGGCACGCTGGGCTGTCCTACCTGCTCGTCCCCATGAAGCAGGACGGCGTCGACATCCGGCCGATCGTCCAGCTCACCGGTACCTCGGAGTTCAACGAGGTCTTCTTCGACGGCGCCCGCACCGACGCGGGGAACATCGTCGGGGCGCCGGGCGAGGGCTGGAAGATCGCGATGGCGACGCTCGGGTTCGAGCGCGGCGTCGCGACGCTCGGCCAGCAGGTCGGCTTCCGGCGCGAGTTCGAGGGCGTCGCCGCGCTGGCCCGGCGCACCGGCGCCATCGATGATCCGCTGCTGCGCGACCGGCTGACCAGGTCGTACGTGGGCCTGGAGATCATGCGGCTGAACGCGGTGCGCACCATGGCGGGAGTCGCGTCCGGCGCGCCCGGGCCTGAGTCGTCCATCTCCAAGCTCGTCTGGGGCACCTGGCACCGGGAACTCGGCGAGCTCGCCATGGACGTCCTCGGGGCGGCCGGCCTCGTCGCCGACGGTGAACCCTACGACCTGAACGACTGGCAGCGGCTGTTCCTGTTCTCCCGCTCCGACACGATCTACGCCGGGTCGAACGAGATCCAGCGCAACATCATCGCCGAGCGCGTCCTCGGCCTGCCCCGTGAACGGACCGCGAGCAGGGAGGCCCGCGCATGACCCCGCCCCCGTACGTCCCCGGGCACGGCCTCCTCAAGGACCGCGCCATCGTGATCACCGCGGCGGCCGGGGCCGGGATCGGCGGCGCCACCGCCCGCCGCTGCCTGGAGGAGGGCGCCCGCGTCCTGGTCTCCGACACGCACGAGCGGCGGCTGACCGCGTCCGCGCGGGAGCTGGAGAAGGAGTTCGGTGCCGACCGGGTCGCCGCGCTGCCCTGCGACGTGACGTCCGAGGAGCAGGTCCAGGCCCTGTACGACCTGGCCGTCGAGCGCTTCGGGCGGATCGACGTCGCGGTCAACAACGCCGGCCTCGGCGGGACGGCCGACCTCGTCGACATGACCGACGAGCAGTGGGGACGCGTCCTCGACATCACGCTCAACGGCACCATGCGCTGCACCCGCGCGGCGCTGCGCGTCATGCGGGACCAGGGCTCCGGCGTCATCGTCAACAACGCGTCGGTGATCGGCTGGCGGGCGCAGAAGGGCCAGTCGCACTACGCCGCCGCGAAGGCCGGCGTCATGGCGCTCACCCGCTGCGCCGCGCTGGAGGCCGCGGACCTCGGCGTCCGGATCAACGCCGTCTCGCCGTCCCTCGCGATGCACCCCCACCTGGTCAAGGTGACGTCCGAGGAGCTGCTGGACGAGCTGACCCGCCGCGAGGCGTTCGGCCGCTACGCCGAGCCGTGGGAGGTGGCCAACGTTATCGTCTTCCTGGCCAGCGACTACTCGTCGTACATGACGGGCGAGGTCGTCTCCGTCTCCTCTCAGCACGCATAGGAACCACAACGATGAGTCCACGACGGCGCGACGCCGAGGGCACCGCCGCCGCCCGCGCGGGACGGCGGGCCGAGCTGCTCGCCACGGCCGCCGAGGTGTTCGCCTCCCAGGGCTACTCCGCCACCACCGTCCGGAAGGTGGCCGACGCCGCCGGCATCCTCGGCGGCAGCCTCTACTACCACTTCGACTCCAAGGAGTCGATGGCCGACGAGATCCTGTCGACCTTCCTGGACGACATGTGGGCCGCCTACGACCGCGTCCTGGACGCCGGGCTCAGCGCGCGCGAGACCCTGGAGGCCGTCGTCATCGAGTCGTTCCGGTCGATCGACAGGCACCGCCCCGCCGTCGTGCTCTACCAGAACGAGTCCAAGCACCTCGCGACGAGCGAGCGGTTCCACTACCTGCTCGACTCGCAGCGCCGGTTCGAGGAGATGTGGCTATCCCTGCTGGACCGGGGCGCCAAGGAGGGCGCGTTCCGCGCCGACCTCGACCGGACCCTCATCTACCGCTTCATCCGCGACACCGTCTGGGTCGCGGCCAACTGGTACCAGCACGGCGGGCGGCTGTCCGCCGACGACATCGCCAAGCAGTATCTCGCCATGTTCCTCGAAGGCATCCAGGCGAGCTAGGCCCCCTGTACGAAGGAGACATCCCGATGGCCGAGGCTTACATCGTCGACGCGGTCCGCGCCCCCGTCGGGCGGCGCAACGGCGGTCTCGCCGGAGCGCACCCCGCCGACCTCGGCGCGCACGTGCTGACCGCCCTCATGGACCGCACGGCCATCGACCCCGCCGCCGTCGAGGACGTCGTGTTCGGGTGCGTCGACACCCTCGGCCCGCAGGCCGGCGACATCGCCCGCACCTGCTGGCTCGCCGCCGGGCTGCCCGAGGAGGTTCCGGGCGTCACCGTCGACCGGCAGTGCGGCTCCTCGCAGCAGGCCGTCCACTTCGCCGCGCAGGCCGTCCTGTCCGGGACGTCCGACCTGGTCGTGGCGGGCGGAGTGCAGAACATGTCGCAGATCCCGATCGGCTCCGCGATGACCGCCGCCGCGCCTCTCGGGTTCACCGAGGGCCCGTTCGCCGGCTCCAAGGGCTGGACGCGCCGCTACGGAGACGCCGAGGTGTCGCAGTTCCACGGCGCCGAGATGATCGCCCGCGACTGGGACCTGTCCCGCGAGGACATGGAGGCGTTCGCCTACGGGTCGCACCAGCGCGCCATCCGCGCCATCGACGAGGGACGCTTCGAACGCGAGATCGTCCCTTATGAGGGCGTCGGCACCGACGAGGGGCCGCGCCGAGACACCTCCCTGGAGAAGATGGCCGGCCTGAAGACCCTCGTGGAAGGAGGGCGCCTCACCGCCGCGGTCTCGTCCCAGATCTCCGACGGGGCCGCCGCGCTGCTCATCGCCTCCGAGCAGGCCGTCAGGGACCACGGCCTCACCCCGCGCGCCCGCGTCCACCACATCTCCGCGCGCGGCGAGGACCCGATCCGGATGCTGTCCGCGCCGATCCCCGCCACGGCGTACGCGCTGAAGAAGACCGGGATGACGATCGGCGACATCGACGCCGTCGAGATCAACGAGGCGTTCGCGTCCGTCGTCCTCGCCTGGCTGAAGGAGACCGGCGCCGACCCGGCGACGACCAACCCCAACGGCGGCGCCATCGCCCTCGGCCACCCCCTCGGCGCGACCGGCGCCCGCCTCATGACCACCCTCCTCCACGAGCTGGACCGCACCGGCGGACGCTACGGCCTCCAGACCATGTGCGAAGGGGGCGGCCAAGCCAACGTCACCATCATCGAGCGCCTCTGATCGTGGACACCGTCGCCGGGCGGCCGGGGTCAGCGCCCTCGGGTGACGCCTGGGACCATGGGGTCGTGATCGATATCGCGGGGTGGGCTCCGGAGCCGCAGGAGACGACCGAGGTCATCGACGCGGCGCCGTCGGCGGCGCTGGCCGGACTGCTCGACGCCGGGCCGTCGGGAGAGGAGCTGCCGCCGCTTTGGCAGTGGCTCCACTTCCTGGAACGGCCCGCCCAGCGGGAACTGGGGCCGGACGGCCATCCGCGGGAAGGGCGGTTTCTGCCGCCGGTCCCGGAGCGGCGGCGCATGTTCGCCGGGGGGCGATTTCGGGTGCACGAGCCGCTGCGTGTCGGGGACACCGTCACGCGCAAGACGGAACTCGTCTCAACTGCGGTGAAGCAGGGGCGGAGCGGCGAGATGCTGTTCGTGACCGTCCGGCACACGTTCTCGCGGGACGGTACGGAGGCCGCGGTCGAGGAGGAGGACCTCGTCTACCGCAGCGGCGGCGAGGCGTCCCGCCCTGCCGAGGTCTCGTTCGAGACGCCCGAGGTGGACGCGCCGTGGACGCTGACGGTGACCGCCGATCCGGTGATGCTGTTCCGGTTCAGCGCGCTCACCTACAACGCCCACCGCATCCACTACGACGAGCCGTACGCGACCGAGGTCGAAGGGCACGGCGGCCTCGTCGTCCACGGGCCGCTGCTCGCCATCCTGTGCCTGGAGCTGCCGCGCCGGGCGGGCCTGAAGGTGAACGAGGTGTCGTTCCGCGCCCGCAGGCCCGTCTACGCGCGTCAGCCGTTCGTGGCGGCCGGCTCGCCGGACGGAGCCCTGTCCATCGAGGCCCCAGGTGTCACCGCGATGACCGCCGCGTTCGCCTAGGCGGCGGTGACCGGTGCCTCTTCGACGGCCGGTCCGCCCTGGCGTTCCGCCGCGATCTGCAGCACGTACCGCTTGATCTCGTCGTTGATCTCCTCGTCGCCCCAGCCCAGCATGGGCGCGACGAGTTCGGCGACGCGGGACGCCGCGGCCACGCCGCCGTCCCACTCCTCGATCGAGATGCGCAGCCGCCGCGCGAGGATGTCCTCCAGGTGCAGCGCGCCCTCGTGAGTCACCGCGTAGACGGCCTCGGCGCACAGGTAGTCCTCGGCACCCGGGATGGGGGCGCCCAGCGCCGAGCTGTCCGCGACCAGGTCCAGCACCTCGCGGGCGCACGACCCGTACCGGTGCAGCAGGTGCTCGACCCGCGCGACATGGAGGCCGGACTCGACGGCGAGCCGGCGCCGCTCGTTCCACAGCACCTCGAACCCGGTCGCGCCGAGGATCGGCAGCCGGCCGGTCACCGACGCCGGGACGGAGTCGTCCAGGCCCTCGGCGACGACGTCCACCGCGTCCCGCGCCATCACCCGGTACGTGGTGAACTTCCCGCCGGTGACGACGACCAGGCCCGGCACGGGCTCGGCGACGGCGTGCTCGCGCGACAGCCGCGTGGTGTCGTCCATCTCTCCGGACAGCAGCGGCCGGAGCCCCGCGTAGACGCCCTCGATGTCGTCGTGCGTGAGCGGCGTTCGCAGCACGGCGTTCGCCTGTTCGAGGAGGTAACCGATGTCGGTGTGGTCGGCGACCGGTTCGTCAGGGCCGTCCGCGTGCGGCGTGTCGGTGGTGCCGACGAGCCAGTGCCGCCCCCACGGGATGATGAACAGGACGCTCTTGGACGTCCGCGTGATCAGCCCGGTGTCCATCGGGATCCGGTCGCGCGGCACGACCAGGTGCACGCCCTTGGACGCCTGCACGCCGAACGCGGCCCGGGACCCGGTCATCGCCTGCGCGCCGTCCGTCCACACCCCGGTGGCGCATACCACGCTGCGGGCCCGCACGGCGATCTCCCGGTTGCCCTCCAGGTCCAGGACGCAGGCGCCGGTGACCCGCTCACCCTCGCGGAGGAAGCCTGTGACCTCGGTGCGGGTCGCCACCTTGGCGCCGTACTGCGCGGCGGTCCGGGCGACCATCATCGTGTAGCGGGCGTCGTCCACCTGCGCGTCGTAGTACTGGACGGCGCCGATCAGCGCGTCCGACCGCAGGGCCGGGGCCTCGCGCAGGGCGCCGCGCCGGGTGAGCTGGCGGTGCCGGGGGAGCGAGCGGGCGCCGCCCATCGTGTCGTACAGGGTGACCCCCGCGCTGACGTACGCCCGTTCCCAGACCCGGCCGCGCAGCGGGTAGAGGAACTGGACGGGACGCACCAGGTGCGGCGCGAGCCGGTGCAGCAGCAGGCCGCGCTCCCGCAGCGCCTCCCGCACCAGCCCGAAATCGCGCTGTTCGAGGTAGCGCAGCCCGCCGTGGATCAGCTTGCTGGACCGGCTGGACGTGCCGGCCGCCCAGTCCCGCGCTTCCACGAGGGCGACGGACAGGCCCCGCGAGATCGCGTCGAGGGCCGCGCCGGCGCCGACGATCCCGCCGCCGACGACCAGCACGTCGAACTCGGTCTCGGCGAGGTCGCGCAGGGTGTCCTCGCGGTACTCAGGGCCGAGGGCTACGGATGTCACTGCTTGCTCCCGAAAAGAGATCAGATCAAGTGTGCTGCTGCCGGGTTGCGGCGAGCCGTCGTCCGGAAGACATCCAGGACAACCGCCCGCCGCGACCCGGCGAAGCCGGGCGCCGCCGGACGGGGTGCGGGGGGCGGCCCCCACACCCCGGGCAAGTGCCGGGCTGAGCGACGCCTTCCGCTCAGCCGACGTCGACCCAGTCGAGCGTCCGGTTGACGGCCTTCTTCCAGCCGGTGTAGCCGGTCTGGCGCTGGTCGTCGTCCCAGGTGGGTTGCCAGCGTTTGTCCTCGTTCCAGTTCTGGCGGAGTTCGTCGGTGGTGTTCCAGAAGCCGACGGCCAGGCCGGCGGCGTAGGCGGCGCCGAGCGCGGTGGTCTCGGCCACGACGGGCCGCGACACCGGGACGCCCAGGATGTCCGCCTGCATCTGCATGCACAGCTCGTTGGCCGTGATGCCGCCGTCGACTCTCAGCGTGTCGAGTGCGACACCGGAGTCCTCGCGCATCGCCTCGACGACGTCGCGGGACTGGTAGCAGATCGCTTCGAGCGTGGCGCGGGCCAGGTGGGCGTTGGTGTTGAACCGCGACAGCCCCACGATCGCGCCCCGGGCGTCCGACCGCCAGTAGGGCGCGAACAGGCCTGAGAACGCCGGGACGAAGTACACGCCGCCGTTGTCGTCCACCTGCCGGGCGAGGGCCTCGCTTTCGGAGGCGCCGGAGATGATGCCCAGCTGGTCGCGCAGCCACTGCACGGCCGACCCGGTCACCGCGATCGACCCCTCCAGCGCGTACACCGGCTTCTCGGCTCCGAACTGGTAGCAGACGGTCGTCAGCAGGCCGCTCTTCGACCGGACCAGCTCGTTGCCGGTGTTGAGCAGGAGGAAGTTGCCGGTGCCGTAGGTGTTCTTGGCCTCGCCGGGCGAGAAGCACACCTGCCCGACCGTCGCGGCCTGCTGGTCGCCGAGCGCCGCGGTCAGCGGCACCTCGCCGCCGAGCGGGCCGTCCGGGCGCGTCAGCCCGTAGGCGTCGGACGCGGACGACGGCCTGATCTCGGGCAGCATCGATCGCGGGATGCCGAAGAAGGACAGGAGCTCGTCGTCCCAGCTGAGGGTCTCCAGGTCCATCAGCATGGTGCGGCTGGCGTTGGTGGGGTCGGTGACGTGCACCCCGCCGTCCACGCCGCCGGTCAGGTTCCACAGCACCCACGAGTCGGTCGTGCCGAAGATCGCGTCGCCGTTCTCGGCGGCCTCGCGGACCCCGTCGACGTTCTCCAGGATCCACTGGATCTTGCCGCCGGAGAAGTACGTGGCCGGAGGTAGGCCGGCCTTGCGGCGGATGACGTCGCCCTTGCCCTCGCGCTCCAGGGCGGAGGCGATGCGGTCGGTGCGGGTGTCCTGCCAGACGATCGCGTTGTAGTAGGGGCGGCCGGTGCGCCGGTTCCACACCACGGTCGTTTCGCGCTGGTTGGTGATGCCGAAGGCGGCCAGGTCGGTGTGGCTCAGGTTCGCGTTGTTCAGCGTGGTCTGGATGACCGCGCGGGTGCGTTCCCAGATCTCGGTGGGGTTGTGCTCGACCCAGCCGGCCTGCGGCAGGATCTGCTCGTGTTCGAGCTGGTGGCGGGCGACCTCGTTGCCGCCGTGGTCGAAGATCATGAAGCGGGTGCTGGTCGTGCCCTGGTCGAGGGCACCGACGAAGTCAGCCATGCGTGCGGTCTCCTGGGATCGTGGCGGACGGGGCTGGACGGCTCACGCCGTCTCGTACTGCGGCTCGGGCTTCGTGGGCTCCTGCGGGCTCTCGTCCTCGCTGGGGAGGAAGCGCCCGATCAGCGCCTTGTAGAGGCCGACGCCGAGCACACCGCCGATGAGCGGCGCGATGATCGGCACCCAGAAGTAGAAGTCGCCGTTCTGATCCCGCCACGCGGTCCCGTATCCGGTGAGGAACGAGGCGAGCCGCGGACCGAAGTCGCGGGCCGGGTTGATCGCGTAGCCGGCGTCGGTGCCCCACGCCATCCCGATCCCCACCACCAGCAGGCCGATCAGGAGCGGGCCGAGGTTGGCCAGCGGCGGGGAGTTGCGCACGTCGGTGAGCGCCTTGATCACGAAGAGCAGGATGGCGGTGCCGATGACCTGGTCGCGGAACGCGCCCCAGGTGCCGACCGGGAGCGTGCCGTTGCCGGGCAGGGTCGAGAAGACGCCCTGCGTCTTGATGGTGTGGCCGGGGTCGATCTTGGCCAGCACCTCGCTGTAGTTCCAGCGGACGATCAGCGCCGCGACGAACGCCCCCGCGGTCTGCGCGGCGATGTAGGGCGCCGTCTTGCGCCAGGAGAACTCCTTGAACGCGGCGAGCGCGACGGTGACGGCCGGGTTGAGGTGGGCGCCGCTGATCCGCGCCGCGACGTAGACGCCGAGCGTGACGCCGAGGCCCCAGGCCCAGGCGATGCTGTCGTGGTCGCCGATCTCGGCGCCGGCGACCTGGGCGACGACGCCGACGCCGAACAGGATGAGGATCATGGTGCCGGCGAACTCGGCGGCGAGCTCACCGGCCAGCGCGGGGATTCTGGGTCGTTCCGCCATGGGTACTCCTCGGCAGGTGGGGTGGACGCGAGCCCCGTGAGGCTGGGCAGGACGCTAAGCCGGGATGGAACGCCTTACAACGGGATGCTGCCGACAATGTCGAACACTTTCGCCGTAGCCCGGCGGCGGTTACCCTCCACCCTGTGCACCAGATCACACAATCCGGGCAGTTCGGGGCGCATAGGACGGTGATCACGACGACTGCCGACATTGTCGGCACCTCGCCGGGCGAACTACGATCGAATCCATGCCCGGACCTGTGCAATCGATCGAACGGGCGGCCGCGATCCTGCGTCTGCTCGCCGCGAGCTCGGGCCGGCTCGGGGTGGGCGAGATCGCGACCTCGCTGGGCCTCGCCCGGGGCACCGCGCACGGGATCCTGCGCACGCTGGAGCGCGTCGGCTTCGTCGAGCAGGACGGCGGCACGGGCAAGTACCAGCTCGGCGCGGCACTGCTGCATCTCGGCACCAGCTACCTGGACGTCAACGAGCTGCGGTCCCGCGCCATCAACTGGGCCGACGCGCTCGCGTCGCGCAGCGGCGAGGCCGTGCGGATCGGGACGCTGCTGGACGGCCAGGTCCTGGTCGTCCACCACGTGTTCCGCCCGGACGACACGCTCCAGGCCATGGACGTCGGCTCGCTGCTGCCGCTGCACGCGACCGCGCTCGGCAAGACGCTGCTCGCCCACGACGCCAACGCCGCCGCGTCCATCCGCGACACCGTCCTGGAGTCCTACTGCCGGCGGACCATCACCGACCCCCGCGAACTCGCACGCGCCGCCACCCGCGTCCGGGAGAACGGGTGGGCCGCCGAGACCGAGGAACTGTCCATCGGCGAGGCCGGCATCGCCGCCCCGATCCGCGGGTACGGAGGACTCGTCGTCGGCGCCATCGGCATCTCCGGGGCGGTCGAGCGGATCTGCGACGCCGGCCGCGTCCCCGAGCCGAGACTGGTGGCCTACGTCCGGGACGCGGCCCGCGCCGTCTCCCGCGACCTCGGCGGCTCGCGCTGGTGACGCCGCGGCGTCAGGGGCGCGCTCAGGGGGAGGGGGCCGATCGTGACCGAACGTTACGTGATGTCGATCGACCAGGGCACCACGTCGACCCGGTGCATCCTGTTCGACCACGGTGGCCGCCTTGTGTCGGTGGCGCAGCGCGAGCACCGGCAGCATTTCCCGAAACCCGGCTGGGTCGAGCACGATCCGATGGAGATCTGGCGCAACCTTGAGCGCATCGCTCCCGAGGCCCTGGCTCAGGCGGGCGTCACGACGAACCAGGTCGCGGCCGTCGGCATCGCCAACCAGCGCGAGACGACCGTCCTGTGGGACCGGCTGACCGGCGTCCCGATCGGCCGCGCCATCGTCTGGCAGGACATGCGCACCGGAACCCTGGTGGACGAGCTCGGCCGCGCCCCGGGCGCCGCGATGGTCACCGAGCGCAGCGGGCTGCCGCTGGCCACCTACTTCTCCGCGCCGCGCATCCGCTGGATGCTCGATCACACGCCCGGCCTGCGCGAACGCGCCGAACGCGGCGAGGTCCTGTTCGGGACGATGGAGAGCTGGCTGATCTGGAACCTCAGCGGCGGTGTCGACGGCGGCGTCCACGTCACCGACGTGACCAACGCCAGCCGCACCCTCCTCATGGACCTGCACACGCTGAGCTGGGACGACGGCCTGCTCGACTTCTTCGGCGTGCCGAAGGCGATGCTGCCGGAGATCAGGTCGTCCACCGAGACGTACGGGACGGCCCGCCGCGTCTTCCCCGGCGTGCGCGTCGGCGCCGCCCTCGGTGACCAGCAGGCCGCCCTGTTCGGGCAGACGTGCTTCTCCCCGGGCGAGACCAAGTGCACCTACGGGACCGGCGCGTTCCTGCTGATGAACACCGGGACGACGCCGGTCAAGTCGGACAACGGGCTGCTCACCACCGTGGGCTACAAGATCGGCGACGAGCCCGCGGTGTACGCCCTGGAGGGCTCGATCGCGATCACGGGTGCGCTCGTCCAGTGGTTCCGGGACGGCCTCGGGCTGATCACCAGCGCGCCCGAGATCGAGACCCTGGCCCGGACGGTCGACGACAACGGCGGCTGCTACATCGTCCCGGCGTTCTCCGGGCTCTTCGCCCCGCACTGGCGCAGCGAGGCCCGCGGAATCATCGTCGGGCTCACGTCCTACATCACCAAGGGCCACCTGGCGCGGGCCGTGCTGGAGGCGACGGGCTGGCAGACCCGCGAGGTCGTGGACGCCATGAACGCCGACTCCGGGCTCAGCCTGAAGGAGCTGAAGGCCGACGGCGGCATGACGTCCGACAACCTCGTCATGCAGATGGTCGCCGACGTGCTGAACGTGCCGGTGGCGCGGCCGATGGTGGTCGAGACGGTGTCGCTCGGCGCCGCCTACGCCGCCGGGCTCGCCGTCGGCTACTGGGCGGGGCTCGAAGGGCTGCGCCGCAACTGGCACCGGGCCGCCCGGTGGGTTCCGGCCATGGAGCCGGGACGGCGCGCCGCCGAGTACGACAACTGGAAACGGGCCGTGGAGCGCACGTTCGACTGGATCCGGGCGGGGGAGGACCCGGCCTCCACTCCCTAGATCCGGTGCCGTCCGATGAGCTGCTTGACGATCACGTTGCGCTGGATCTCGTTCGTCCCCTCGCCGACGATCATGAGCGGGGCGTCGCGGAAGTAGCGCTCGACGTCGAACTCGGTGGAGTAGCCCGCCGCGCCGTGGATGCGGACCGCGTTCAGTGCGATCTGCATCGCCGCTTCGGACGCGTACAGCTTGGCCATGCCCGCCTCCATGTCGCACCGCTCGCCGGCGTCGAGGCGTTCGGCGGCGTCGAGGGTGAGCAGGCGCGCCGCCTGGAGCTGGGTGGCCATGTCGGCGAGGTAGTTGCCGACGGACTGGTGCATCCAGATCGGCTTGCCGAACGCCTCACGTTCCTGGGCGTAGCGCAGGGAGTCCTCCAGGGCGGCCCGCCCGACGCCCAGCGCACGCGCCGCGACCTGGATGCGGCCCACTTCCAGGCCGCGCATCATCTGGGCGAAGCCGCGTCCCTCCTCGCCGCCGAGCACCGCGTCCAGCGGTGCCTCGTAGCCGTCGAACGACAGCTCGCAGCTCTCCACGCCCTTGTAGCCGAGCTTGGGCAGGTCACGGGAGACGGTCAGGCCGGGCCCCTGCTCGACCAGCAGGATGCTGATCCCCTTGTGCCGGGGAGACGCGGCGGGGTCGGTCTTGCACATCAGCGCGATAAGGCCCGACCTGCGCGCGTTGGTGATCCACATCTTGGCGCCGTCGACGACGTAGCGGTCGCCGTCCCGCCGCGCGGTCGTGCCCATCGCCTGCAGGTCGGAGCCGCCGGACGGCTCGGTGAGCGCCATCGTGGCGCGCAGCTCGCCGGTCGCCATCCGGGGCAGGTACCGGGACTTCTGCTCCTCGGTGCCGAAGACCGCGAGCAGGTGGGAGACGACCGTGTGGCCGCCGAACGCGCCCGCGAGGGTCATCCAGCCGCGTGCCAGCTCCTCGGTGACGAGCGCGTAGCACGCTTTGGAGACGCTGACGTCGCCGTACGGCTCGGGCACGGCGAGCCCGTAGACGCCGAGTTCCTTCATGCGGTCGATGAGGTGTCCGGGGTAGGAGTCCGCGTGCTCCAGGTCGCGGGCGGCGGGACGGACCTCCTTGTCGACGAAGTCCGCGACGACCTCGACGATGGCGCGCTCCTCGGCGCTGAGCGTGAACACGGCTGCCGTTCTCCTCCCGCGTCGCTGCGGTATCTCATATATTTGATTTGAAAATACCGGCTGTCAACGGCGCGGCCGTCCAATGATGTGATCACCCTCAGGCAGGCGCACGGGAGACGATGACTGTGGCCCTTTCCGGTGACCAGGCCCTCGGCAGGCGCCGCCAGCTGAGCGACGAGGTGGCCGCCTATGTCCGCGAGCTCATCATGTCGGGCCAGGTCAGGCACGGGGAGTTCCTGCGCCTGGAGCGGATCGCCGAGGACCTCGGGATCAGCGTCACCCCCGTCCGGGAGGCGCTGCTGTCGCTGCGCGGGGAGGGCTTCGTCACGCTGGAGCCGCGGCGCGGGTTCATGCCGGCGCCGCTGACCCGGCAGGACGTCCAGGACCTGTTCGAGGCCCAGGCGTACTTCGCCGGCGAGCTGGCCGCCCGCGCGGCCGGGAAGATCACCGAGACGGAGCTGGAGTCCCTCGACCGGACGCAGGCGCTGCTGGAGGAGGCGTCGAAGTCACGGGACTCGGCGGCCATCGAACGCGCCAACCACGAGTTCCACCGGGTGATCAACCTGTGCGCCGGGTCGCCCAAGACGTCCTGGCTGCTGCAGCTCGTGGTCCGGTACGCGCCGCGCCGCTTCTATTCCAGCATCGAAGGCTGGACCCAGGCGTCGGTAGACGACCACCACCTCGTCCTCGCCGCGCTGCGGGCCGGGGACGCCGACGGCGCGCGGCAGGCTATGCGCGCCCACATCCGGCACGCGGGCACCCTGCTGGTGGTGCATCTGGAGGGGCAGGGTTTCTGGGAGGAGTGACGGCGGGCGCCCTCTTCCAATTGTCACGTCTCCTCTCATATCGTATAAAAAATTTCCAGGAGGGTTGATGGACGACCGGGACGCCGAACCGGCGCGCGAGCCCGTGGTCACCACCGCCGACCACGGTCCGGCACGGGTGGTCACGCTGAACCGGCCCGAGGCCCGCAACGCGATCGACATGGCGATGCGGGAGTCCCTCCTGGACGAGTTGCGGCGCGCGGCGGACGACCCCGATGTCCGGGCCATCGTGCTGACCGGCGCGGGCGGGACGTTCTCGGCGGGCGGCGACGTCCGGTCGATGGAGGGGGCCGGTCCCGATGCCGTCCGGGCCAGGCTCGCGCCCGTGCACAAGGCGGTCCGGCTCATCGCGACCTGCGGGACGCCGGTGATCGCGGCCGTCGAGGGCGCCGCCGCCGGCCTCGGCGTCTCCCTGGCCGCCGTGTGCGACCACGTGGTCGCCGCCGAGGACGCCCGGTTCGTCGCCGCCTTCGGCAAGGTCGGCCTCGTCGCGGACGGCGGGCTGCTCTGGACGCTCCCGCAGCGCGTCGGCATGGGCCGCGCCAAGGAGATGCTCGTGTTCGGCCGGACCGTGCCCGCCTCCCGCGCCTTCGAGATCGGCCTCGCCGACTCCCTCGCCCCGCCGGGCAGGGCCCTGGAGGCCGCCCTCGAACGCGCCGCCGAGGCCGCTGCGCTCGCTCCGCTGTCGGTCGCCGCGGCCAAGCGCCTCCTGGCCCGCGCCGACCACAGCCTCAAGCGGCTGCTGGAGGCGGAGCGGGAGGAGCAGGCCGTCCTGTTCGGCAGCGCCGACTTCGCCGAGGGCCGCGCCGCGTTCGCCGAGCGCCGCCCGCCGCGCTTCGAGGGCCGCTAGGGGAGGAGCAGATCGTGAGCAGGCTGCAGCAGACCCACGGGCTGTCGGACGAGCAGCGGGAGATCATCGCGACCGTCCGGGCGTTCGCCGACAAGGAGATCATCCCGGTCGCGACCCGGCTGGAGCACGCCGACGAGTACCCGCAGGCGATCGTGGACGGCATGAAGGACCTCGGGCTCTTCGGCCTGACGATCGGTGAGGAGCACGGCGGGCTCGGCGAGTCGCTGCTGACGTACGCGCTGGTCGTGGAGGAGCTGTCGCGGGGCTGGATGAGCGTGTCCGGCATCGTCAACACCCACTTCATCGTCGCCTGGATGATCGCCCATCACGGCACGCCCGAGCAGAAGGCGCACTACCTGCCGAAGATGGCGACCGGCGAGATCCGCGGCGCGTTCTCGATGTCGGAGCCCGGGTGCGGCTCGGACGTCTCGGCCATCAGGACCCGCGCCGTCCCGGACGGGGACGACCACGTCATCGACGGCCAGAAGATGTGGCTGACGAACGGCGGCTCGGCCAACCTCGTCGCCACCCTCGTCAAGACCGACCCCGAGGCCGGTCATCGCGGCATGACCACCTTCCTCGTCGACAAGTCCCCGGGCTTCGGCGAGGTCGCGCCCGGCCTCACCGTCCCCGGCAAGATCGAGAAGATGGGCTACAAGGGCGTCGACACCACCGAGCTGATCTTCGACGGGTACCGCATCCCGTCCGCCCAGATCCTCGGCGGGACGCCCGGCCGCGGCTTCTACCAGATGATGGACGGCGTCGAGGTCGGCCGCGTCAACGTGGCGGCGCGCGGGTGCGGCGTGGCCAGGCGCGCGTACGAGCTGGCCCTCGACTACGCGCGGCGGCGCGAGACGTTCGGCCGGCCGATCGCCGAGCACCAGGCCGTCCTGTTCCGGCTCGCGGAGATGGCGACCAAGGTCGAGGCCGCGCACCAGATGATGGTGATGGCGGCGCGCCGCAAGGACTCCGGCGAGCGCAACGACCTTGAGGCGGGCATGGCCAAGTACCTTGCCAGCGAGTACTGCAAGGAGGTCGTCGAGGACGCCTTCCGCATCCACGGCGGCTACGCCTACTCCAAGGAGTACGAGATCGAACGCCTCTACCGGGAGGCCCCCATGCTCCTGATCGGCGAGGGCACCGCCGACATCCAAAAAATGATCATCGGCCGCAGACTCCTGGAGACCGGCCGATGACCGCAGCAGAGCGAGGATCGTCGGCCGGCCGGCCTGCGGGGGTCTGGGGGCGTTCCTCGGACGTCGGCGGGCTTCCGCTGGAGGGGGTCACCGTTGTCGCGCTGGAGCAGGCGGTGGCGGCGCCGTTCGCCACGCGGCAGCTCGCCGACCAGGGTGCACGCGTCATCAAGATCGAGCGGGTGGACGGCGGCGATTTCGCCCGCGCCTACGACACGGGCGTGCGCGGCGGGCTCGGCACGCACTTCGCCTGGCTCAACCGGTCCAAGGAGTCGGTGGCGCTCGACCTCAAGCAGGACGAGGGACGCGAGATCCTCGCAGATCTGGTCGCCGGCGCCGACGTTTTCCTGCAGAACCTGGCGCCCGGTGCGGCGGCGCGGCTCGGGTTCGGCGCGGACGTCCTGCGGGCCCGCGACCCCCGGCTGATCGTGGTCGACATGTCCGGATACGGGACGCGGGGCCCGTACCGGGACAAGCGGGCCTACGACATGCTCGTCCAGGCCGAGGCCGGGCTGATCTCGGTCACCGGCACGCCGGAGACGCCGGCGAAGGCGGGCTCGCCGCTGGCCGACATCGCGGCCGGCATGTACGCCTTCTCGGGGACGCTCGCCGCGCTCGTCCGGCGCGGCACCACCGGGCGGGGCGCCTCGATCGAGATCACCATGTTCGACGCGGTCGCCGAGTGGATGAGCCAGGCGATGTACACGACGCTCTACACGGGTTCGCCTCCGCCGCGCACCCGGCTGAGCCACCCCGTGATCACCCCCTACGACGCCTACCCGACCTCGGACGGCGTGGACGTGGTCATCGGCGTCCAGAACGACCGCGGCTGGGCGGCCCTGGCCACGGGCGTGCTGGACCGGCCCGACCTGGTGACCGACCCCGAGTACGCGACGAACCAGGCGCGGGTTCGCAACCGGGAGAAGGTGGACGCCATCGTCGCCGGCGTCACGTCCCGCATGGGACGGGACGAACTGCTGCGGCGGCTCGACGAGGCGGACGTCCCGAACGCGTCCCTGAACGACGCCCACGGCCTGATCGCCCATCCGCAGCTCGCCGAGCGGGACCGCTGGCGCGAGGTGGGCTCCCCGGTCGGCGACATCCGGGCGCTCCTGCCGCCGATCGCGTTCGCGGACGCCGAGCCCCGCATGGACCCGATCCCGGCACTCGGCGAGCACACCGATGCCGTCCTGCGCGAGCTGGGCCGCGATGACACCGCCATCGCGGCCCTCCGCTCCGCCGGAACCGTCGCCTAACCCGGCAAGGGCGTCATGGTCCGCCGCCCAGGGCCGCGACCGCGATGTGGGGACGGCCGGTGATCGGATGGGCGCCGATGTGCGCCCGCACACCGAACACCTCGGCGACGAAGTCCGGCGTCAGCACCTCCAGCGGCGGACCCGACGCCCGGACCGTCCCGTGTTCCAGCACCACGAGGTGATCGCAGTAGGCGGCGGCGTGGTCCAGGTCGTGCAGCGCGGCCAGCAGCGTGAGGCCGAGGGACCTGACCAGGTCGAGCAGGTCGAGCTGCGCGCGGACGTCGAGGTGGTTGGTCGGCTCGTCCAGGATCAGCAGCGGCGCTTCCTGCGCCAGCGCCCGCGCCACGAGGACGCGCTGCCGCTCCCCGCCCGAGAGGGTCGAGAACAGCCGCCCGGACGCGTGGCCGAGGCCGACGCGTTCGAGCGACTCGCCGATCACGGCCCGGTCCGCCGCGTTCTCCCGGTCGAGGACGCCCTTGTGCGGAGCGCGTCCCATCGCGACGACCTCGGAGACGGAGAACTCTCCGGAGAGGTCGCCGTGCTGGGTGAGGACGGCCCGCCGCCGTGCCGCCCGCCGGGCCTTCATGTGCCACAGGTCGTCCCCGCCGAGCAGGACGGCGCCGGCGGCCGGGCGCAGCGAGCGGTACACGGTGCGCAGCAGCGTCGACTTGCCGCTGCCGTTCGGCCCGATGAGCCCGACGAACGCGCCCGGCTCGGCGACCAGGTCCACCCCGGACACGATCGGCGTGCCGTCGATCTCGGCGGTGACGCCCGCGATGACCAGCCGCATCAGTGCGCACCTCCCGGGCGCCGCCGCAGCAGCCAGAGGAAGAACGGCACCCCGAGGCCGGTGGTGAAGATGCCGATGGGCAGCTCGTTCGGCCGGTCCGCGGTGCGGGCGGCGATGTCGACGGCGACGAGGAACACCGCGCCCGCCAGGGACGCGACGGGCAGCACCCGCCGGTGGTCGGCGCCGACCAGGAAACGTGCGGCGTGCGGCACCATCAGCCCGACGAAACCGATCCCGCCGACGACGCTGACGCAGGTCGCGGTGAGCAGCGAGGCGATGACGAGAAGCGAGATCCGCAGGGCCTGCACCGATGTGCCGAGCCCGGCGGCCGCGTCGTCCCCGGCCATCAGCGCGTTCATGTTCCGCCCCTGAAGGAGCAGGAAGGCCGTGCACGCCGCGATCACCGCGGCGGGCAGGCCGAGGTCGGACCAGGCCGCGCCCGCGACGCTGCCCATGAGCCAGAACATCAGGCCCTGCAACTCGGCCGGGTTCACCTGCAGCTGGACGTAACTCGTCGCGGCCGAGCAGAGGTACCCCACCGCGACCCCGGCCAGGACGAGCCGGGAGTCGAGCAGCCGCCCGCCGCGCTGCGCCAGCGCGTACACCGCGAGGACGCTCAGCACCGCCGTCGTGAACGCCGCGCCGGTCACCCCGATGCCGCCGAGGGCCGCCGCGCCGAACGAGATGACCAGCACCGCGCCCAGCGAGGCTCCGGCGGAGACGCCGAGGACGTAGGGGTCGGCGAGCGGGTTGCGGACGAGGGCCTGCAGCGCGACCCCGGCGACGCTGAGTCCGGCCCCGGCCAGCGCCGCGACCAGCACGCGGGGGGTCCGGATCTCCCAGATCACCTGGTCGCGCAGCGGGTCGGGCGACGAGGCGCCGGTGACGTGGGCGCCGACGACGCGCCAGACCGCGCCGGCGGGCAGGTTCACCGATCCGATGGAGATCGCCGCGATGGTGACGGCGACCAGGGCGGCGGCGAGGCCCGCGATCAGGACGCCGGTCGCGCGGCCCGACACCATGTGCGGGCCGCGCCGCGCGCCGCCGGCCTGCCGCGCGGCGGGCGTTCCGGCGGCGGTCCGGGTGTCAGGCATCGGGGTGCACCACTTTCGCGATCTTCTCGACGGCCCAGGCGTTGAGCGGTCCGAGGAACGCGCCGTCCGCGACGGCCGTGTGGGTGCGCGTCCTGGACGCCTGCCATTGCGGATAGGCCCGGAACAGCTCGTCCGCCTCGGCGGCCGGGTCCTCGGAGGGGGTGAACGCGCCCACCACCAGGACGTCCACCTTCGCGGTCGCGAGCTGCTCCTTGGTCAGGGTGCTGGTCACGTCCCTGGAGCGTCCGGCGAAGGCGTTGACGCCGCCCGCCGCGGCGATGACGTCGTCGGTGATCCGCCCGGTCAGCACGGCCGGGAGCCCGTTCGCGTTCATCATCGACATCCCCGGATACACGATGAGCACCCGCTTGGGGGGCTTCCCGGCGACCCGGCCGCGCACGGCGTCGATCCGCCGCCGCAGGTCCGCCGAGACGTCCGCCGCCTTCCGCTGGACGTCGAAGACCCTGCCGAGCAGTGTCAGGAACTCGTAGGACGAGCCGATGGAGATCCGCTCGTAGGCGCGTCTTTCCGCCTCGCCGGCGTCCGGTTTGCCGTAGGCGCAGTTCACCGGGTTGACGAGGGTGTTGATCCCGGCCGCTGCGAGCTGCTCGCGGGTGGCGAGCCCCCGCTTGGCGTCGAACCCGCCCGACCAGGTGGACACGACCAGGTCGGGCTTGGCCGCGAGGACCTGCTCGGCGGGCACTTCGAAGTTGCGGTTCATGGTGAGCCCGCCGGTGCGCATCGCCTTGATCGCCGCGACCATCGACGGGTCGTCCGACACCCCGTAGGACTGGGCGTTGGCGAGGACGTTCCGCTGCAGCCCGAGCAGGACGAAGCTCTCGGACTCGGCGACGGACGTGCCGTTGAGGATCAGCACGCGCTGCGGCGGCCGTGTGAAGGTCACCTTCTGGCCGCAGTTGCGGATCGTCAGCGGATACGACGTGGGGCCGGGCGCGGCCGGAGCGGCGGCGGGCTCCTCGTCCGCGGACGGTGTGGAGCAGCCCGCGAGCGCGACGGCCGCCATTGCGGCCAGCATGGCAAGACGGGACGGCTTGCGATCGAACATGGGGGATTTCCCTTTTCCGGTGGTCGGATGGCATGCCGAAGGCACGCCGGACCACCCGCCGGGCGGCGGGGTCAGGCGGCGTGCCGGAGGACCACCGGGGGACCGCGGCGGGAGACCGCGCGGGCCAGCAGGACGCCGAGACGCGGCGCCGGGTCGGCGGCGACGACCACCCGCCACGGCGGGCGGTGCGGCGACGCCGGGCGGATCGCCACCCGGACGAGGACGATCGCGAAGACGGCGCCGAACAGCCACCAGACGGCGTGCTCGGCACCGGACAGCAGGATCGCCGCGGCGACCGCGGCGACGGCGTGCCCGGCCAGCATCGACGGGCCCATCGCGAGGCCGGGCGGCGCGGCCGGAACAGCGGCCGGCTCCATGTGGTGGGCAGGGGACGAGCCCGCGAGCGCGAACGCCAGGTGGAAGGCGAGCTGTGCCCACCCGACGACGGCGAGGATCCGGGGGAACGACATCATCCGGCCGGCCAGGCCCACGCACAGCGTGCCCACCACGGCGCCCGCGCCGAGGACCGCTGGGAGCGGCGGCAGGCAGCACTTCCCATCACCGCCGAGAACGTGCCCGCCGAGCGCGAGCATCGTGCACGAGGCCGCGAGGAACCCGCCGCGCGCGAAGCGCGCGGGCGACGTCCCCGAGCCGATCATGGCGACAGCCTAGGCCCCGGCCGCGGGGGCCGCTCCACCGCCTACGCGATCATGGTCGGTGCTCGCTCGGACCGCCTCCCGGAGTGCCGGATATCGTGGCCGTATGGCCAGCCAGACTCCCGCCTCAGCCCCCGGCCGCCGCCGCGACGAGTTGCGCGACTTCCTGCGCACCCGCCGGGCCCGGCTCACCCCCGCCGACGTCGGCATGCCCGACGGGGGACGGCGGCGGACACCGGGCCTGCGCCGCGAGGAGGTCGCGGTGCTCGCCGGGGTCGGGGTGTCCTGGTACACGTGGCTGGAGCAGGGCCGCGACATCAAGGTGTCCGGGGACGTGCTCGACGCCATCGGCCGTGCGCTGCGGCTCGACGGCGCCGAGCGCGAGCACCTGTACCTGCTGGCCGGCCTGAACCCGCCGCAGGCCGAGGTGGGCCCCGCCGTCCCGATAACGCCGGAGCTGCAGCGGGTGCTGGACGCGTGGTCGCCGCGGCCCGCCTACGTGCGCGACCGGCACTGGAACTTCGTCGCGATCAACGATGCCGCCCGCGAGGTCTTCGGGTACGGCGACACCGACCACAACTGCCTGGTGACGTACTTCACGAACGTCCGGTACCGGTCGATGCACACGCACTGGGCCGCCGCCGCACCCGACGTCGTCGCGCGGTTCCGCGCGGACGTCGCCCGCCATCCCGACGATCCGGAGTTCGGCCGGCTCATCGAGGACATGATCGCGGTCAGCCCGGAGTTCGCCGAGCTGTGGCCCCGCCACGAGGTGAGCGCGAACGCGCAGGCGGTCAAGGGGATCAGGCATCCGGACGCGGGCGAGCTGATCTTCGAGGGCACCCTGCTGCCGCTGGCCGACCGTCCGGGCCACCATCTGGTGCTGCACAACCCGCGGCCGGGGACGGGCACGCAGGAACGCCTCGAAAAGCTGATGGCCCGCCGCGGCCTGGCAGCCGCCAGCTGACCTTCCCGGCGCCAGGCTGGTGGTGCCACACCCAGGATGAACGGAGTCTGTCACCCCGCCGGCCCTTCCAGCACGATCGTCCTCAGAACGAGAACCATGAAGGGAATCTCAATGAGGACGCGTGAATTCGCCGGGACGCGGGTCGGTGCGGTCGGGCTCGGGTGCATGGGAATGAGCTGGGCTTACAGCGAGTCGGAACGCGACGACGAGCACTCCGTCGCGCTGATCCGGGAGGCGCTCGACCTCGGCGTGACGTTCCTGGACACCGCGCAGCCCTACGGCGACGGCCACAACGAGACCCTCGTCGGGCGGGCCGTCGCCGGGCGCCGGGACGAGGCGGTCGTGGCGACCAAGACGGGTCTGGTCGTGGAGTCGATGGCCACCAGGAAGATCGTCCGGAACGGCAGGCCGGAGCATGTCAAGGCGTCCGCGGAGGAGAGCCTGCGCCGTCTCGGGACCGACGTGATCGACCTGTACTACCTGCATCGGGTCGACCCGGAGGTGCCGCTGGCCGACAGCTGGGGCGCGATGGCGGAGCTGGTAGCCGAGGGCAAGGTCCGCAGGCTCGGCCTGTCGGAGGTCGGCGTTGCGCAGGCCACCGAGGCGCACGCGATCCACCCGGTCGCGGCCGTCCAGTCCGAGCTGTCCCTGTGGACGCGCGACGCGATGGGCGCGCCCGGCGCGGTGGCGGGCATCTTGCCGGGCGACACCCCCGGCACGGGGGAGGGCCCCGGCGACGTGGTCGGGTGGTGCGCCGCCAACGGTGCCGCGTTCGTGCCGTTCTCGCCGCTCGGCCGCGGCTTCCTCACCGGGACGGTCACCGGCGCCGAATTCGAGGACACCGACTTCCGCGGCGGCAACCCCCGTTTCCAGGAGGACGCGCTGAAGGCCAATCTGCGCATCGTCGACGTCGTGAAGGCGGTCGCCGCCCGGCACGGCGCCACGCCCGCGCAGGTCGCGATCGCCTGGACGCTCGCGCAGGGCGAGCATGTCATCCCGATCCCCGGCACCAAGAAGCAGCGGTACCTGCACGACAACGCCGGCGCCGCCGGCCTGGAGCTCACCGAGGCCGATCTGGCCGAACTGGACGACGTCCCCGCGGCCGTGGGAGGGCGGTACTGATGAAGGCGGTCACGATTCCCGAGTTCGGCGGCGCGGACGTCCTGCGCCGGGCCGAGGTGGAGGTTCCCGAGCCCGGCCCGGGCCAGGTGTCCATCGACGTCGCGTACGCGGGCGCGAACTTCGCCGAGGTCCTGTACCGGCAGGGCGTGGCGGACGTTCCGCTGCCGTTCGTGCCGGGCATCGAGGTGTCCGGGCACGTCCGCGCGGTGGGCCCGGACGTCGAGGGGTTGCGCAGGGGCCAGCCCGTCGCCGCCCTGACGATCGTGGACAGCGGCGGCTACGCCGAGGTCGCGGTCACCTCCGCCGACCTCGTCGCGCCGCTCGACGGACTGGACCTCGGGCTGGACGTCGCGGCGGCCGTCCCGTCCAACGGCACCACCGCGTTCCTCGTCCTCGACCGCGTCGCGCGCATCGAACCGGGCGAGACGGTGCTGGTGCACGCGGCGGCCGGGGGAGTGGGCAGCCAGCTCGGCCAGGCCGCCCGGCTGCTCGGCGCGGGCCGGGTGGCCGGCACGGTCGGCGGCCCCGCCAAGATCGAGACCGCGCGCGGGTTCGGCTACGACGACGTCGTGCTCCGCGACGACCTGCCGGGCGAGGTCGCGGGCCTCACCGGCGGGCGCGGGTTCGACATCGTCGTCGACATGGTCGGCGGTCCGGCCCGCCGCGCCAGCCTCGACGCCCTCGCCCCGATGGGGCGGATGGTCGTGATGGGGAACGCGTCCGGTGCCGACGATGTCGGCGTCCCGGCGAACGAGCTGTGGTTCACCAACAAGACCGTGTCGGGGTTCAACCTGGCGGCGTTCGCCGGGGTGTCACCGGCCGAGGCGGGACGGGCGTTGCGGCGGGCCGTCGCGGCCGCCGCCTCGGGCGACCTTCGGGTCCAGGTCGAGGAACTGCGCTTGGAGCAGGCCGCCGAGGCGCACAAGCGCATCGAGTCGGGCGCCACGACCGGCAAGCTCGTCCTCGCGGTGAGCTGACCGTCAGGACGCGACGACCAGCCAGGCCGTGCTGCGCAGCCGGACGCCCTCGGGTGTCTCGAACGCGCGGGCCGCGTCTGTGAGCGCGGCCCGCGCCTTGCGTTCCTCGCCCTCGCCGACGAGGTCGCGGGACGCTCCCCACGCGAGAACGAACGCGGCGGCGGCCTCCGCGTCGGGGCCGAGATCGATGTGGATCTCCACCGGTTCGGCGTGCACCTGCCTGAACCCGGCCTTGCCGAGGACCGCCGCGATGCGGTCGGGATCGGCCAGCGAGTGCACGTCGGCCGGTGGTGCGCCCGCCGGTCGCGGCGGCGCGACCGATGCGATCACCTTCGGGAGGTCGTTGCCGTCCGGCGGGCCGATGGTCGCGAACACGAGCCGGCCTCCGTCCCGCAGGGCGCGCCGGACGTTCGCGAACGCCGCCGCGGGGTCGCGGAAGAACATCACCCCGAAGCGGCTGATCGCCACATCGAATCCCCCGGTGGGAAAGGGGTGTGCCTGCGCGTCCCCTGCCTCGAAGGTCACGTTGCGCAGGCCTTCGTCGTCCGCGAATGCGCGGGCCTGGGCCAGCAGCGGCTCCACGATGTCGTTGCCGAGCACATGCCCGTCTGCGGCGAGCCGGGCGGCGTGTCGCGTGGTGGCGCCATAGCCGCAGCCGATGTCGAGCACGCGGTCGGCGGGACGGACCGAAGCGGCCCGGAACAGGGCGGGATCGAAGCCGCCGCAGACCACCTCGTAGCGGGCGGCGTCCTCGACGCGGTCGAACGCGCTCATCTCAGTGCCTCTCTGACGGGTTCGGGGCCTGCGCGGCGAGGGAGAGCAGTTCGTCGACCGTCCACTGGTCGTAGGCGTGTTCGCCGTACTTGGCCGCCACGAGGCGGCCGTCGCCGCCGATGAGGAAGTCGGCGGGCAGGCCGAAGCGCCCGCCGTCGGGCCACAGCCTGGGGGCTCGCTCCCGGCCCCGGACGATCTTCCAGGTGCCGATGGCGGCGGCCCGGGCGACCGTCCACCAGACGCGCGGATCGAGGAGGGCGCGGCGCGCGGACTCGACGCCGAACTCCGCGTACAGCCGTTTCCGCGGGTCGCCGACCACTGCGAACGGCAGGCCGCCCACGTGCTCGCGCAGTTCCTCCGCGGTCGAGTGGAAGACGACCACCTCGCGGACCCCGGCGGCCTCGATCTCGTCGTGCCGCACCACGATCGAGCGCAGGTGCAGGTTGCAGATGGGGCAGCCCGCGAAGCGGCGGAACTGCAGATGGACGAGCCGGCCGGGGTCGGGGACCGGCACGGGCGGGCCGTCGACCGGGGTCAGCTCCCGTGCCGGGACGTCGGAACCGGGCGCGAGGTGCATGGGCGCTCCCTGTAGGTGTATGTCGTACGCCTACGATCGTAAGCGTATGCCGTACGCTGTCAAGTGCCATGCCTCGACCACGCTCGCTCAGCCCCGAGCGGCTCGCCGGAGCCGCGCTCGCCGTCATCGACCGGGACGGGCTCGCCGGGCTGTCCATGCGCGCCGTCGCCAAGGAACTGGGGATGAGCACCATGGCGCTCTACCGGTACGTGCGCGACCGCGAGGAGCTGGAAGGGCTCGTCGTCGACCTCGTGTACGCCGAGGTCGACCCCGCGCCGCCGCCCGGGGGACCATGGGAGGCTCGGATCGAGACCATGGCCCTGCGGTTGCGGGACGCGTTCGGCGCCCACGCGTCGATCATGCCGCTGACGCTCACCCACCGGCACGACTCGGCGGGGTCGCTGTGCTGGGGCGAGACGGTCGCAGGCATCCTCGCGGACGCGGGCATCACGGGGCCGCGTGCCGCCATCGCGCTGCGCGCGCTGCTCGCCTACATCGTCGGCGCGATCCAGCTGGAGCACCTGGGCGCGCTGTCAGGGGAGGGGACCGCCGCCATCGCCGGGCTGCCCGCCGGCGAATTCCCCCACATGGCCGGGACCGCGCGGCACGCCCGTGACATCGGCCCCGAAGAAGAGTTCCGCGGGGGGCTGGCGGCCGTGCTGCGCGGCCTGCGCGTACCGGACTGACGCGTACCGGCCTAACGCGTACCGGGCTGACGCGCCAGGAGCGTCTGCTGCGCGGCGATGGCCTCGGCGGCCCGTGTCACGATCCCGTCGATCAGCGCGGCACAGGTCGGCAGGTCGTCGATGACGCCGACGACCTGGCCGGACGCCATCACGCCGAGGTCCGGGCGGCCGTCCACCATGGCCGCCTTCAGCAGCATCGGGGTGTTGGCGGCCATCAGGACCTGCGACCACGACAGGTCCTTGCCGTGCTTCATCGCCTTCCCGTCGGAGATCATCTGGCGCCACGACATGCCGGACAGCCGCTTGAACCGGGCGCCGTTGCGCAGGGCCCGGACGAGCCCGCCGACCCGGCCGGAGCCCTCCAGGGCGTCGACCAGCTCGCTGCGCAGCACCCGGTGCGGCATCCCGTCCACCCGTCGCGTCACCACGGTCTCGCCGGTCTCCAGGTACACCTGCTTGACCGCGTCCGGCACCGAGCTGTCGGACGTCAGGAGGAACCGGGTGCCCATCGCGACGCCCGCCGCGCCGTAGGCGAGCGCCGCGGCGAGGCCGCGCCCGTCGAAGAAGCCGCCGGCCGCGATGACCGGGATGTCGACGGCGTCCACGACCTGCGGCAGCAGCAGCGTGGTGGCGACGGCGCCGGTGTGCCCGCCGCCTTCGCCGCCCTGGACGAGGACCGCGTCCGCGCCCCAGCCCGCGACCTTCTCCGCGTGCCGCCGCGCGCCGACCGACGGGATCACGACGAGCCCTGCGTCCTTGAGCTTGGCGATCAGCTCCTTCTTCGGCGCGAGCGCGAACGACGCGACCTTCACGCCCTCCTTGATGAGCAGGTCGATGCGGTCGCCCGCGTCGCCGGCGTCGGCGCGCAGGTTGACGCCGAACGGCGCGTCCGTGCGGTCCTTCACCTCGCGGATCGCGTCCGCGAGCTGATCGAGCGTCATCGTCGCGGACGCCAGGATCCCGAGACCGCCCGCGTTCGCCACGGCCGTGACGAGCCGCGGCCCGGCCACCCATCCCATGCCGGTCTGGACGACCGGGTGCCGCACGCCCGCCAGCCGGGTCAGCGGCGTATCGAGCAGCTGGTCCATCAGGAGGGGACCTCTCTCTCGCGCAGCCCCTTCGGGTCGAGGACCTCGCGCATGATCCGCAGCTCCTCGCCGTCCGGCGTCCTCGTCTCGGGGACCTCGTCGGGGACGGCCAGCTCGAAGCCCGTCGCGGCCACCACGTCGCCGGCGCTCACCCCGGGGTGGACGGAGCGGAGCCGCATGCGCCTGTCCGGAGTGTCGAAGTCGAGGACGGCCAGGTCGGTCACCACGGCGCGGATCTCGTGCGCGCCGCGGTCCCAGCCGACGCCGCTCACCATGTCGACCTTCTCGGTGAACACCCGCGTCGAATGCTTCGGCACCCAGTAGCTCGTCGTGTTCAGCAGCGTGTTCCCGGGCCCGCCGCGCACCCCGAGCAACTGCCGCGATGGCCGGTCCCAGTCGCCGATGCAGGAGATGTTGGTGTTGCCGTGCGCGTCGATCTGGCTCGGTCCCATCACGACGTGCCGGCGCCCGTTCAGGACGAGCCACAGGTGGTCGCGGAACGGCAGCCAGCCCTCGGCCGTCTCGGCCGACCCGCCGAGCGGGACGGGCGCGGCGCTCAGCGTCGGCCCGCCGTCGGTCGTCAGCAGTCCGGGCGCGAACGTCGCCCGCGCCAGCCGGGACCCCAGCATCGGCACGAATCCGGCCACCGCCGCCGCGACGATCTCCCCGTCGCCGCGGAACAGGTCCGCGCACGCCGCGGCGCACACCTCGGCCCTCGTGACCTCGGCTTTCGTGACATCGGCCCTCGTCGCAGCGCTCATCGGGACTCCTCCCGCCAGACCCGGACGGCGTCCTGGTACGCGGCCTCGTCGCCGGACAGGAAACGGTCGCTGAAGGCCGCCCACTTCTCCGGGTCGGCCGCCGACTGCGCGTACAGCTTCTGGAATTTCTCGTCCCGCCCGAAGTCGGGCACGCAGTCGGTGAAGTGGGCGCCGTTCGGCGTCTCCACCACGCCCGTCACCTGCGACCGGTTGATCAGCAGCGACTGGATCGGCCCCTCCTTGGCGAAGTCGGCCGTGTCGACGAGGCGCTCGCACGACACGTACGTCCGGTCCGCGGCCTTCGCGAACAGGTCGTCCATGTAGGGGTCGGGGCCGAGGTACTGGGCGTTGCCGCGTGCGTCGGCGCGGTTCATGTGCACCAGCGCCACGTCCATCTTCAGGGCGGGGACGGCGACGAGCTCCTGGCCGTCCTCGTACGGCGACCGGATCGTCCGCAGCTCCGGGTTGACCTTCATCACGTCAGAGCCGAGCCCGGCCGGGGTGGGCAGGAACGGCAGCCGGTGCGCCGCCGCGTACAGCCCGAACATGAACATGCCCTCGTCGTACTCGGTCAGCTCGATCGCTGCGGACTGCCGCGCCTGCCGGAAATGCGGCTCCAGCGGGATCGAGTCCATGGTCACGAACGCGGTGACCAGCCGCCGGATCTTCCCGGCCGCGCACAGCAGGCCCACGTCCGGGCCGCCGTAGGCCACCACGGTCAGGTCGGTGACGGGGGAGCGGAGGATCGCCCGGACCAGGGCCATCGGCTTGCGGCGCGAGCCCCAGCCGCCGATCCCGACCGTCATGCCGCTCTCCAGCGACCCGGCGACGTCCTCGACCGACAGAACCTTGCTCATTCCGCCCCCTTGGCGACGAAGGCGTCGCGGTGCTCGTCGCCCGCGCCGACGAGGTTGAGCTCGAACGTGAAGCCCTGCTCGTAGCGGTAGCTGCGCCTGACGTCGACCGGGTCGATGCCGTTCAGCGACTCCTTGGCGCGCCGGATCACGTACCGGTCCTTGGCGGCGATGTCCGCGGCGACCTCCAGCGCCTTGGCGCGCAGCTCGCCCGCCGGGACGACCTCCAGCACCGAGCCGTGGTGGTGCAGTTCTTCGGCCGTGACGTTGCGGCACGTGTAGACCATCGCGCGCATCAGGTGCTGCGGGACGAGCCGGGCCAGATGGGTGGCGGCGCCGAGCGCGCCCCGGTCCACCTCGGGGAGGCCGAAGTACGCGTCCCGCGACGCGACGACGATGTCGGCGTTGCCGGCGAGGCCGACGCCGCCGCCGAGGCAGAAGCCGTGCACCGCGGCGACGACCGGGACCTCGCAGTCGTAGACGGCTGCGAACGCCGCGAAGCAGCCGCGGTTGGCGCCGACCAGCGCGGTGTGGCCCTCGGTGCTCTGCATCTCCTTGATGTCGACGCCCGCGTTGAAGCCCCGGCCCTCGGCGCGGAGCACGACGGCGCCGACCCCGGGATCGCGGCCCGCCGCGAGCACCGCGTCGGCCAGCCCGTACCAGCCCGCGACGGTCAGGGCGTTGACCGGCGGCGCGTCCACGACGATCTCGGCGACCCCGTCCAGGGTCGTGGTGGAGACTCCCATGCGCTACCTTTCCACCAAACATTTGTTAGAACAGAAGGTAGCAGAGGGAGGCCGGATGTCTCTGACGCTCGACCTGGACGGAAGGACCGTCGTGGTGACGGGCGGCGTGCGCGGGGTCGGCGCCGGGATCAGCCGTGCCTTCCTGGAGGCGGGCGCCGACGTCCTCGCGGTCGCCAGGCGCGAGCCGGAGACCCTGCCCGAGGCGGACGGCCGGACGGCCCGGTTCGTCTCGCTGGACGTGCGCGACCCGGACGCCGCGCAGGCGTTCGCCGACGGCCTGGACCGCGTCGACGTGCTGGTCAACAACGCGGGCGGGGCTCCGTACCTGCCGGTGGCGGACGGGAACCTGCGCACCCACGTCAAGATCATCGAACTGAATCTCACCTCGGCGCTGATCATGTCCCGGGCGCTGCGGCCGGCGATGCTGCGGCACGGCGGCGGCTCGGTGATCAACATCGGCAGCGTGAGCGGAGTGCGGCCGTCACCCGGTACCGCCGCGTACGCCGCCGCGAAGGCCGGCCTGCACAGCCTCACCGAGTCCCTGGCCGTGGAATGGGCGCCGCACATCCGGGTCAACGCCCTGGTCCTCGGGATGGTCCGCACCGAACTGGCGCACCTGCACTACGGGGACGAGGACGGTGTGGCGGCGGTCGCGCGGACCGTCCCGCTCGGCCGCCTCGCCGATCCCTACGACATCGGCGCCGCGTGCGTGTTCCTGGCGTCCGACCTGGCGTCCTACGTCACCGGCTCGTCGATGCAGGTCCACGGCGGGGGAGAACGTCCCGCCTTCCTGGACGCCGCCACCGTGAACAAGGAGGAGTCACGATGATCTGCAAGGACCGCGTGGTCGCCGTCACCGGCGCCGGACGCGGGCTCGGCCGTGCGCACGCGCTGGAGTTCGCCCGGCAGGGCGCCCTCGTCGTCGTGAACGACCTCGGCGTCGCGAGGGACGGCACGGGCGACGCCTCGGAGGGGCCGGCGCACGACGTCGTCCGGGAGATCGAGACGCTCGGCGGCCGGGCCGTGGCGAACACCCACGACATCGCGACGGACGCCGGCGCCGCCGCCCTGGTCGGCACGGCGATCGACGCGTTCGGGCGGCTCGACACGCTGGTCAGCAACGCCGGGTTCCTGCGCGACCGCATGCTGATCAACCTCGGCGAGGACGAATGGGACGCCGTCATGCGCGTCCACCTCAAGGGCCACTTCCTGCCGCTCAAGCACGCCGGGCGGTACTGGCGGGCCGAGAGCAAGGCGGGCCGCGCCGTGGACGCGCGGGTCGTCAACACCTCGTCCGGCGCCGGGCTGCTCGGCAGCGTCGGCCAGGGCAACTACTCCGCCGCGAAGGCCGGCATCGTCGGCCTCACCCTCGTCGCGTCCGCGGAGCTCGGCCGGTACGGCGTGACCGTCAACGCCATCGCGCCCGCCGCCCGCACCAGGATGACCGAGGACGTGTTCGCCCAGACGATGGCCGCCCCTGCCGAGGGCGAGTTCGACGCGATGGCGCCGGAGAACGTCTCGCCGCTCGTCGTCTGGCTCGGCTCCGCCGGATCGCGGGACGTCACCGGCCGGGTCTTCGAGGCGGAGGGCGGCAGGATCTGCGTGATGGACGCCTTCCGGCACGGCCCGGCCGCCGACAAGGGCGCGCGGTGGGACCCGGCCGAGGTCGGCGACGTCGTGAAGGACCTCCTGGCGAAGGCGCCCGCCCCGGAGCCGGTGTACGGCGCGGGCTGACCGCGGCGCCGCCGTCGGCCCCGTCCTGATCCGGCCAGGTCAGAAGGCCATGATCAGCGAACCGCACCCGCTCGATCACGCATCGTATCCATGGGGACGAACGTGCTGACGAGGACTGGGGGCGTCGATGGGTAGCGGCCGGGAGCATCCGGGCACCGGGGGACCGCGGGGAATCGCTCACGAGGGGACGAGAGCGTTCCTCATGGGGCCGGGCGGCCCCGCCGAGAAGGAGCCGCCGGCACGGGCGCCGGGCCGGGGCCGGGTGCCGCGGGGCGTCCTGCTGTCGGCGGCGGCCACCGGGGCCGTCGGAGTCCTGCTGGGGCTCGGGATCTCGTCGGGCGTGCTCCTGCCGGAACTGCGCGCCATCGGGTCGTTCCTCGACTTCTACTGCGGTGTCTTCGCGCTGGTGTCGCTCTCGCTGACGGTCATGGTCGGGGTGGTCGCCACTGATCGCGTGATCCTCTCTCCGGCGCGCCGCGTGCACGCGCAGGCGGTGCACAGGGCACTCGCGTTCATCGCCGTGGCGATGCTGATACTGCACCTGACCTCGCAGCTGGCACGGCACAGGGTCGGGGCCGTCCAGGCTTTCCTTCCGCTCTCCTTCCACCACCTGGGGGACTACGGGCTCGGCACGCTCGCGTTCTATCTGCTGGTCGTGGCGTTCGCGGGCGGTGTCGCCCGGGGCCGGTTCGCCGCCGCCCGCCGTCCCTGGGTGTGGCGGGTCCTGCATCTCGCCGCGTACGCGGCCTGGCCGATCGGCGTCCTGCACGGGCTGACGTCCGGTCGCGCGCCCGCGCGCTGGGTGACGGGAGGGTACCTGATCTGCCTCGCCGGCGTGGCGGTGGCCCTGGCCGCGCGGCCGGTCCTGGCGAGGCGGGCCGGGAGGGCGCGGTGAACGCGCCGGTACGTCCGAAGATCGCGGTCCGGCACATCGGCCCGCCGCGTCTCACCAAGGGCCTGGAGGGCGCGGCGCGGCTCGACTGGGACGCGCACCGCGCCCTGCACCCCGTGCCGCGGCCCCTCACGTCCGAGCAGCTCATCGCGCTCTGCGAGGCGGGGCGGCTGCACGGCCGGGGCGGAGCCGCGTTCCCCTTCGCCCGCAAGGTCGGCGCGACCGCCGGCAGCGCCGTCCGCCGCCGCAAGCGGACCGTCGTGGTCGTCAACGGCACCGAGGGCGAGCCCGGCAGCGCCAAGGACAAGGTGCTGCTCCGCCGCGCCCCGCACCTGATCCTGGACGGCGCGGCGCTCGCGGCGACCGCCCTCGGCTCGGTGGAGATCATCGTCGCGGTGACCGACGAGGAGGCGGCCCGCTCGGTGGAGCGGGCGATGGCCGAGCGGGGTCTCGGCGCCCGTGCCCGCACCGTCCGGCTGCCCGAGCACTTCGTCACCGGGGAGAGCGGCGCCCTGGTCCGCGGCATCAACGGGGGCCGCCCGATCCCGCCCGGACGCAAGGGCCGCGCCTCCACCCGGGGCGTGGACGGGCTGCCCACCCTGCTGTCCAACGCCGAGACCTACGCCCAGCTCGCCGTCCTCGCCGGGCTGGGGCCGCGCGCCTACGCGAAGGCGGGGACGGCGGAGGAACCCGGCACCGTGCTGCTGACCGTCACCGGCTCGGCCCGGTTCCCCGCCGTCATCGAGACCTCCGCCGGCGCGCCGCTCGGCCACCTCCTCGACCTGTGCGGCGCCCGCGCCGGCGAGGGGGTGCTGGTCGGCGGCTACCACGGCGCCTGGCTGAGCGGTGAGGCCGCGGCCCGCACCCGGGTGTCGCGGGCCGGGCTGGCGGCGTCCGGCGGCGTCCTCGGCGCCGGGATCGTCATGCCGGTCGGCCGGAACACGTGTCCGCTCGGCGAGTGCGCGCGGGTCGCCCGCTACCTGGCGGCCGAGTCGGCCGGGCAGTGCGGCCCGTGCCGGCTCGGCCTGCCGGACGTCGCGGGCGCGTTCGCCGACCTCGCCGCCGGACGCGACGCGGCCGCGGCGCGCGACACCGTCCGGCGCGCCGCCCGGATGGTCGTGGGGCGCGGAGCGTGCGCGCATCCCGACGGCTCGGCCCGGTTCGCGCTGTCGGCCCTGGACGTCTTCGCGGCCGACGTCGACCGGCACGCGGCGGAGGGCGGATGCGGCCGGCCCGTCCGCGGGGTCCTGCCCGCCGACACCGGCGCGGAGCTGAGCCTGGAGGTCGACTGGAGCCGCTGCGACGGTCACGGCCTCTGCGCCGACGTGCTGCGCGGCACGGTCCGGATGGACGAGTACGACTATCCGGTCATCCCACCCGAGCCGATCCCGGCGCGGCTGGAGGCGGACGCGAGACGCGCCGTCGCCATGTGCCCGGGGCTCGCGCTCCGGCTCGTCCCGCGCACCGGGCACGAGAAGGGGGCTCAGCGCGGCCGGTAGTCGTCCATGTACCGGCGCACGTTCTCGGTGTACGGCTTGAACCGGGCCGGGACGCCGCCCGTCTTCACGACGGTCTTCGCCGAGCTCCGGTAGGCGGCGGCGAGGTTCAGCGCCGGATCGCCCGGCACGTTCTTCAGGTCCTTGCCCCAGAAGCACAGGAACCGGCCCATCGCCGGGATCGACAGCTCCGGCGTGATCTGCGCGGGCCTCGGCTCGGGGTTGTCGAGCCCGCCGGGCTGCCAGAACACCAGCACGCGCGGGGTCCACCGCGCGATGCCGTACTCGTCCTTCGCGGGGTCGGACAGGCGCGGGTCGAACCCGCTCTCGGCCTTCAGCATCGCCGCGATCAGCGCCGGGCTCAGCCCGGGCATATCGCACCACGTGCCGGCCTGGACGATCAGATCCCGGTACCGCGCCGGGACGTCGGATCCCGGGCGCAGCCACCGCGCGTCCCGCTCGTCCGCCGCGGAATCGCCGCCGCCGCTCCGGCCGGTGAATCCCCAGAGGACGGCGGCCGCCACCGCGACGGCCATCGCCCCGGCCACCGCGATCACGATCCGCCGCCTGCTCGGACGGGAGACCCTGCCCCTCTTCGGAAGCGGCTCCGGCAACGGATCGGTGCCGATGTCGGCGGCGGCCCGTGCCAGGGCCTCGCCGAACTCGGCGGCCGATGCCCAGCGCCGCTCCCTGTCGGGCTCCAGCGCGCGGAGCACGACCGTGTTCACGGCGGGCGGGATCGCCGGCCGGGTCTCGCCTGGTGAACGCGCCGGCGTCGCGGGCGGCTCTCCGGTCAACAGGTGGTAGGTGAGCGCGCCGAGGCCGTAGATGTCGGCGCGCCGGTCGGGGGCGCCGTCCACCTGCGTCTGCTCGGGCGCCATGTACCCGGGCGAACCGGCCGGCAGCGTCAGGCTCGAAAGGTGGTCCTCGGTCCGCGCGATGCCGAGGTCGGAGATCATGATCCGCTCGCCGCCGCCGGACGCGGACCGCAGCAGCACGTTGGACGGTTTCAGATCGCGGTGCACCACGCCGAGGTCGTGCAGCTCCTGCACGCCCCGGCTGATCTCCCGGGCGGTGCGCAGGGCCTCGTCCGGCGGCAGCGGCCCGTCCGCGAGCCGCTCCGCCAGCGTGCCGCGGTCGGCGTAGGTCATCACGAAGTAGGGCTGGCCGTCCGGCAGCTCACCGATGTCGAAGACCTGGACCAGCCGGTGCGAGTCGGCCCGGCGCAGCAGCCGCGCCTCCTGGACGAACCGGTCCCGCACGTCGGTGCGCAGCGTCCAGTGCTCGCCCAGGATCTTGATCGCGACGGGGGAGTCGAGTTCGGGATCGTGGCCCAGCCAGACCGAGGCGAAGCCGCCCGATCCGAGCAGGCGGTCGATCCGGTAGCGGCCGGCGGCGGTCGGGTGCTCCACGTTGCCCAATCATGAACGATCGGCGCCGCCCGGCGCAGTGTCTTTGAGTGAAGGATCCGGTGCGGTGCGTGGCGTTCCCCGCGGAATGCGGTTCCGTGTGCGGACGTTGTTCCCTCGGGAAAATGGATCGCCCCGGGCGGGCCGGTCCGGCTACGGTGCGAAGGTTTGCGGGGTGAGCGGGGCCGGGGGCCTGGAACCCTATCCTTGTCGATGGTTATGGGGACGAGTGTGAGATCGCCGCTCGCGGACCTGCGCGCGCGCCTGCCGCGGCTGATGCCGCGCGACCAGCACCGGCTGCGCCGCCGGATCGACGGCGTCCAGAAGATGCGGGACGCCGGGCGCCGCGCGAAGGTCACCGAGGAGATCACCGCCGACGTCGAGGCCGCCGAGCGGCGGGTCGACCGGCGGCGCCTCGCCGTGCCCGCGATCACCTATCCGGCGCAGCTGCCGGTCGCGCAGAAGAAGGACGACATCCTCGCCGCGGTCCGCGACCACCAGGTCGTCATCGTCGCGGGCGAGACGGGCTCCGGCAAGACCACCCAGATCCCCAAGATCTGCCTTGAGCTGGGCCGGGGCGTGCTCGGCTCGATCGGGCACACCCAGCCGCGGCGGCTCGCCGCGCGCACGGTCGCCGACCGGATCGCCGAAGAACTCGGCACCGAGCTCGGCGACACCGTCGGCTACAAGGTGCGGTTCACCGACCGTTCCAGCGATGACACGCTCGTCAAGCTGATGACGGACGGCATCCTGCTCGCCGAGATCCAGACCGACCGGCTGCTCCGCCAGTACGACACGCTCATCATCGACGAGGCGCACGAGCGCAGCCTCAACATCGACTTCCTGCTCGGCTACGTCAAGGAGATCCTGCCGCGCCGCCCCGACCTCAAGGTGATCATCACTTCGGCGACAATCGATCCGGAGCGGTTCTCCGAGCATTTCGACGACGCCCCGATCGTGGAGGTGTCCGGCCGGACGTACCCGGTGGAGGTGCGGTACCGGCCGATCACCGATCCGGACGACCCGTCCGCCGACCCCGACCGCGACCAGATACAGGCGATCGTCGACGCGGTGGACGAACTGGGACGCGAGGACCCCGGCGACGTCCTGGTCTTCCTCAGCGGAGAGCGGGAGATCCGCGACACCGCCGACGCGCTCACCAAGCACTTCACCCGGCAGAAGGGGACGACCGATGTCCTCCCGCTGTACGCACGGCTGTCGTCGGCCGAGCAGCACCGCGTGTTCCAGCCGCATCGCGGACGGCGCGTCGTGCTCGCGACGAACGTCGCCGAGACGTCGCTGACCGTCCCGGGCATCAAGTACGTCGTCGACCCGGGCACCGCGCGCATCTCCCGCTACAGCCACCGGCTGAAGGTGCAGCGGCTCCCGATCGAGCCGGTCTCGCAGGCGTCGGCGAACCAGCGCAAGGGCCGCTGCGGCCGCGTGTCCGAGGGCGTGTGCATCCGGCTGTACTCCGAGGAGGACTTCGAGTCCCGTCCCGAGTTCACCGACCCGGAGATCCTGCGGACGAACCTCGCGTCGGTCATCCTGCAGATGACCTCGCTCGGGCTCGGCGACATCGCCGCGTTCCCGTTCGTGGAGCCGCCGGACCGCCGCAACGTCAAGGCCGGCGTCGACCTCCTGCACGAGCTCGGCGCCGTCGACCCGGCCGAGAAGGACCCGCGCAAGCGGCTCACCCCGCTCGGCCGCCGGCTCGCCCAGCTGCCCGTCGACCCCCGGCTGGGCCGCATGGTCCTGGAGGCGGACGGCAACGGATGCGTCCGCGAGGTGCTGATCATCGCGGCGGCGCTGTCCATCCAGGACCCGCGGGAGCGTCCCGCCGAGCACCAGCAGGCCGCCGACGACAGGCACCGCCGGTTCGCCGATCCCACCTCCGACTTCCTGGCCTACCTGAACCTGTGGAACTACCTGCGCGAGCAGCAGAAGGAGCTGTCGGGCAGCGCGTTCCGCCGCATGTGCAAGAACGAGTTCCTGCACTTCCTGCGCATCCGCGAATGGCAGGACCTGCACGGTCAGCTCAAGCAGGTCGCCAAGTCCCTCGGCGTCACGCTCAACACCGCCGACGCGCCGCCCGACCGCGTCCACACGTCGCTGCTGGCCGGCCTCCTCTCCCACATCGGCCTCCTCGACGCCGAGAAGAAGGAGAAGCAGCGGCGCGGTCAGGAGTACCTCGGCGCGCGGGGGGCGAAGTTCGCCGTTTTCCCGGGCTCGTCGCTGTTCAAGAAGCCACCGCGCTGGGTGATGTCGGCCGAGCTGGTCGAGACGTCCCGGCTGTGGGGACGGATCAACGCGAAGATCGAGCCCGACTGGATCGAGCCGCTCGCGCAGCACCTGGTGAAGCGCAACTACAGCGAGCCGCACTGGTCGAAGCGGCAGGCCGCCGTCATGGCGCGCGAGAAGGTCACGCTCTACGGCGTGCCGATCGTCCCCGACCGCCGCGTCAACTACGGGGGCATCGACCCCGCGCTGTCTCGCGAGCTGTTCATCAGGCACGCCCTCGTCGAAGGCGACTGGGAGACCCACCACCGGTTCTTCCACGACAACCGCGCCCTGCTGGACGAGGTGGAGGAGCTGGAGCACCGCGCCCGGCGCCGCGACATCCTCGTCGACGACGAGACCCTCTTCGACTTCTACGACGAGCGCGTCCCCGAGGACGTCGTCTCCGGGAGGCACTTCGACGCCTGGTGGAAGAAGGCCCGGCGCGCCGACCCCGACCTGCTCGGGTTCGAGAAGTCGATGCTCATCAACCAGACCGCGGACGGCGTCAGCGAGTCCGACTACCCGGACGTGTGGAAGCAGGGCCCGCTGCGCCTCCGCCTCACCTACCAGTTCGAGCCCGGCACCGACGCCGACGGCGTCACGGTGCACATCCCCGTCCAGGTCCTCAACCAGGTGCGACCGGACGGCTTCGAATGGCAGGTGCCCGGCCTGCGCACCGAACTGGTCACCGAGCTGATCCGGTCGCTGCCCAAGCAGCTGCGCGTCAACTTCGTCCCGGCGCCCGACTACGCCCGCAAGGTCCTGGACCGTGTCGCGCCGCGCACCGAGCCTCTGCTGGACGCCCTGGAACGCGAGCTGACCGCGATGACGAGCGTGCCCGTCGCGAGGGAGGCGTGGGATCCGTCCCGGCTGCCCGCCCATCTGCGCATCACGTTCCGGGTCGTGGACGATCGTGGCCGCACCCTCGGCGAGGGGACCGGCCTGGACGAGCTCAAGCGCCGCCTTTCCGGCAAGGTGCGTGGGACGCTGTCCAAGGCGGCCTCCACGATCGAACGCTCCGGGCTCACCGAATGGACGATCGGCGAGCTGCCCCGAACCTACGAGCGCAACCAGGCCGGATACGACGTCAAGGCGTATCCCGCGCTCACCGACGAGGGCGGCGGCGTCGCCGTCCGCATGTACGAGACTGAGGCCGAGCAGCGGCGTGCGATGTGGCTCGGCACGCGGCGGCTGATCCTGCTGAACGCGCCGTCCCCGGTGAAGCTCATCCAGGGCCGCCTGACCAACAAGGGCAAGCTCGCGCTCAGCCACAACCCGCACGGCTCGGTGGCGGCGCTCTTCGACGACTGCGTCACCGCCGCCGCCGACCGGCTCATCGCCGAGTCGGGCGGGCCCGCGTGGGACGAGGACGGCTTCCGCGCCCTGTACGACCGGGTCCGCGCCGATCTGCACGACGCGACGGCGGAGATCGTGGCGCTGGTCGAGCGGATCCTCGCCGAGGCCCACGAGGTCGACCGGCGGCTGCGCGGCACGACGAGCCTCACACTCGTCCCCGCGCTGACCGACATCCGCGGGCGGCTGGAATCATTGATCCACCTGGGATTCGTCACCGCGACGGGCTGGGCGCGGCTGCCCGACCTGCCCCGCTACCTGCGCGCCCTGCAGGTCAGGCTCGACAAGCTCCCCGAGAACCCGGGACGCGACCGGATGCTCGCGCACCAGGTCGACGTCCTGCAGCAGGAGTACGACCAGACGCTGCGCCGCCTGCACCCGTCGCGCCGCGAGGACGAGCCGGCGCGGCAGATCCGCTGGATGCTGGAGGAGTTCCGGGTCAGCCTGTTCGCCCAGCAGATCGGGACGCGCTTCCCCGTCTCCGACAAGCGCATCCGCAAGGCGATGGCCCAGCTCTAGCTCAGGCGGGTTCGCTCGCGAACAGTTCGAGGTGCCCGCATTGGCGGCACCGCCACGCGTCGATCTGCCAGCGCTGCCGTCCCATGCGCTTGGCGCCGCCGAAGATGCCGCGCTCCAGCGGCCCGGCGATCCAGCGGGCGTAACCGCGGGAGTGCTCCCCCGCGTCCTCGACGAAGCCCGGTTCCGCGTCCTCGCTCCCGCACTGCGAGCATCTCGGCTGTTTCATACCGCGGAGGCTAGTGGGACCCGGCGCATGATCGTTTATCGGGTATGACTGGGACATGGCCTTGAGGGAGTTCTATCCGGAGATCGAGCCGTACGAGACCGGACTGCTCGACGTGGGCGACGGGAACCGGATCTATTGGGAGACGTGCGGGAACCCGGACGGCAAGCCGGCGGTGTTCGTGCACGGCGGGCCGGGCGGCGGGCTACTGCCCGCCAACCGGCGGTTCTTCGACCCGTCGGCGTACCGGATCGTCCTGTTCGACCAGCGGAACTGTGGCCGGAGCCTCCCGTTCGCCAGTGACCCGGCGGTGTCGCTGGAGCACAACACGACGCCGCACCTGGTCGCCGACATGGAGCGGCTGCGCGAGCACCTGTCCATCGACCGCTGGCTCGTGTTCGGCGGAAGCTGGGGCAGCACCCTCGCCCTCTCCTACGCGCAGACCCACCCGGCCCAGGTCACCGAACTGGTGTTGCGTGGGATCTACCTCGTCCGCCCGCAGGACGAGGCATGGGCGTTCACCCCCACTGGCGCGGCGCACCTGTTTCCTGCCGAATGGGCGGCGTTCCGGGACGCCATCCCGGCCGCCGAGCAGGACGACCTCGTCGGCGCCTATGGCCGGCGCATCGGCGACCCGGATCCGGCGGTCCACGTCCCGGCCGCCCGTGCCTGGATGAGATGGGAGGACACGGCGAACACCCTGCTGCCGCTCCCGCCACCGGACGTGGACGATGCGCTCATCGTGGCGTTCGCCCGCATCCTGCACCACTACATCGCCGCCGGTGGCTTCCTCCCGGAGGGCGGCCTTCTCGCGGGGGTGGACCGGATCCGGCACATCCCCGCCGTCATCGTCAACGGCCGATACGACATGAAGACGCCGCCGGACCAGGCGTGGGATCTGCACCGCGCCTGGCCCGAAGCGGAGTTCCACATCGTCGAGGACGCCGGTCACGGCGGCTCCGAGCCCGGTACCAGGGACCGGCTCATCGAGGCCACGGACCGCTTCGCCGGACGGTGATCCGGGCCGGAACACTCACTTCGCTGCGACGTGGTCGCCCCCACATCTACCTCGCAAGTCACTGCAGCAACGCGAAGTAGTGCGTATGGTTCATTCCATGCCTAACAGCGAAGAGCGCGACATTAGCGGCCCCGAGGAGACGGCCGCGGCTCCCCAGGGCGCGGTCGCCGAAGGCGCGGGGGGCGGGGGCACGGGTTCCGGGGAATCCACCGAGATGGCCGTCGCCCGGATGGGCGACCCGGTCACGGTGTGGCCGTGCGCCAACTGCGGGCGTCCCGTCCCGCAGCCGGTCGGGGCCTCCCGCGCCATCCGCTACTGCCAGGACAACGAAGGCGCCTGCGCCCGCGAGGCACGGGACCGCCGCGACCGCGGCCGGGACGCGCCGGGCCTCACCGGGCAGGTCGCCTCGGCCTGGGAGATGGTCGAGCGGCTGGAGAAGGCCGCCGATCTGCTCGCCGGCTCGCTGACCGCCGAGCTGAGCGTCGCCGGCGTCGAGCGTCGCGTGGCCGAGGTGCGCGCCGAGGCCGCCCGCGAGCTCGCCATCGCCCAGAGCGAGCGCGACGCGTCCCAGCGCAAGGCCGAGGAGGCGTGGCAGGAGGCGTCGTCCGCGCGCAAGCGCGCCGCGACGGCCGAGGAGGACGCCGGTCGCGCCCGCGAGGAGGCCGAGCTCGCCACCGCCAAGCGCGACGCCGCGCAGCAGGCGTGGGAGGAGGCCCACCAGATCGCGCAGCAGTCGATGACGGCGAAGCTCGCCGCCGAGAGCGAACGCGACCGGGTCGCGGCGCGCGAGACCGAGCTGCTCGCCGCGCTGGAGGCGGCGCGGGCCGAGCTCGTCGGCCTGCACTCCAAGTTCGCGGAGGCCGAGGGCGCCGCCGAGTCGCTGCGCGTGGAGGCCGCGGTCGCCAAGCAGGGCGCCGAGGATCTGCGCAACGGCATGCGGGACACAGAGGCGCAGCGCCAGCGCGCCATGCAGGCGGCGAGCAAGGCCGAGGCCGAGCGCACCACGGCGCTGCGCGCCCAGTCCGAGGCCGAGGCGGAGGTCGTCCGAGCCAACGCGCGCGCCGACGAGGCCGCCAAGGAGCGCGACGCCGCACGCGCGCAGGCCGAGGCCGCGACGGCCGAGCGGGACGAGCTGACCGGCAAGGTCAACGATCAGTCCGTCCAGCTGCGCCAGCTGTCCCAGTCGGTCGCCGAGCAGCAGGCCGCGCTGACCGCCCTCGCCGAGGAGCGGGACGCCGCCCGCGCCGAGGCCGACCGCGCCCGCCGCCAGATCGACCAGTTCACCCACCACACGCTGTCGTCCAACTTCCCGCCCGGCGGGCGGATGCCGGGCGGTGGCCCCCCGCAGCCCGCGCAGGGGATGCCGTCCCCCGCGACGGGGCCGCAGCCGCAGCCGGCCGGCATGCCGCCCGGCCCGCCCCCGATCGGCGGTCCCGTGCCGAACGGCGCCCCCGCGCAGAACGGGTCGGGCCAGAATCGATCCGCTCAGAACGGGGCCCCGGTCCCACTGGGAGCGCCCATTCCGAACGGGGCACCGATCCCGAACGGGGCACCGATCCCGAACGGGGCGCCCATCCCGAACGGGGCGCCCATCCCGAACGGGGCACCCGTCCCGAACGGGGCGCCGGGCTCGACCACCGGCGGCCACCCGGTGCAGGGCGGCAACCCTCCGAACAACGGCCGTCCCTTCAACGCCGTGGACCGGGACGACCCCCTCTTCTCCGGCCACTGAGCCCACGCCCGGGTGGTCCGACCGCCCGGGCTCAGCCGTACCTGACCACCAGGAACAGCGCCAGTGCCGCCACCGCGGTGATCGCCATGACCTGGCCGCGTTCCTTCACCACGGTCTGCCGCAGGGTGACGGCCCTCCGGCGGCTCTGCCGCATGTCCAACGCGGCGCGGCGGGCACGCTCCCAGTGAATGCCCATGTAGACCGCCAGAGCGGCCAGCCCCAGGATGAGTAATCCGTCTCCGCGCATCAGTCCGCCTCCGTTTTTCCGCGGAAGCTCAGATTGAACAGCGGATCCGGCGCGGGCGACAGTGTCGGACGACACATTTCCACGAACGGGGCCGCCCCTGGCCGTGATCAGCGCGCGAACGTCTCGGGGTCGACCTCGATCCAGATCTGCTCGGCGCGGCCCAGCAGCCGCCCATCGGCCCCGTACAGTGCGGTCGCCGCGTGCATCTTGCGGTCCTCGCGGCTGCGCGCGAGCCCCATCACGACGCACTGCTCACCGGCTTCCGGCACGTCCATGACCTGGGCGGTCATGGTGCCGAGCACGGCGGGGCGGCTCGCGACGTCGAACGACCAGCCGCCCGGGCAGTCCAGCGCGGCCCAGACCAGTTCCCGCTCGGGCACCCGAGCGGGAACCCACGGTGTCGCGACGGTGGCCTCACCGACCGAGCCGGGTTCGAGTCGCAGCCCGTCGCCGGGCTCCCGCTCCGGCCCGCACACGAAGCAGCCGGGGAACGGATGGTTCTCCACGGCCCGGAACTTCTCCGCCGCCTCCAGCGCCCGCTCGAACGGGACCGGCGGGATGGGCGGCACCACGATCGCCCCGGCGAGCGCCTCGGCGACGAGCCGCTCACCGTGCCAGAGCCGCGCGCTGTGCCCCCACTCGTCCTCGACCGTGACGGTCAGCTCGGTGTCCAGCGGCGGCGGCTTCCGCAGCGTCACCGTCACCGTGTCGATCGGCACCCGCCCCGCGAGGCGCCCCGCCACATAACCGCCGTTCCCCGACCCGTCCGGCCCATGGAACCGTCTTTCAATGATCACGACACTTCCCCCCGTGCCCAAAAGCACCACACAAAACGGGACCGATCCTAATGACCCGCACCGACAAACCGCCCCCGGGGGTATCCCCACCCCCACCGGCATCGGCCGACGTCACACAGACGCAGAGCCCCCGCCGCCCGTTCCACAAGGCAGGTCACCAGTGCCGCAAAGAGCGCAGAGCCCGTGGCCGTTGGGAAGCCTGACCGTCCTCAGCCGGAGGTGCCGCACGGGCGCGGTGACCTCAGCCACCGCCGCAACCACGCAACAACCTCAATCGTCGCGATCGCGTCCGAAGGCAGGTTCGAGCTTGCGAGAACCTGATCGCGCAGCGAGCCGCTAGGCGAGCCGGAGCGATGCCGGCGATCGCCCGCTTTTATCGACGATGGAGGGCCGCTAGGCCCGAAGGAGGAGAAAAAGCAAAAGCTACACAGCTCTGGATGGCTGGGGGCGGCCTGGGCGGGTGGTGAAGAAGACGGAGAAGGAGCCGCGGAGGCGGGCGCGGACGGTGTCCTCGTCGATGTGGCCGTCCTCGGGGACGGGGGTGGTGTCGAGGGCCCGGTCGATGAGGAGGTCGATGTTGCGGTCGGCGACGAGGACGGAGCACGTGTCGCATCCGTACCACGGATAGAGCATGTTGAGGACGGCCACGGCGGTGTCGTCGTCGGACAGGTGGGTGGTGTCGAGTTCGACTTCGAACATGTCGGTGTCGTCGGGGTCGAGCGTGGGGTAGTAGAGCCAGCTCGGCGCGGGCGCGCCGCAGAAGTCGCAGGACTGGTCCTGCGGGGCGGGCTCGCCGACCGCGAGTTCCAGCTGGTGGTCCCAGGGCTCCACCCGCCGGTTGTGGCGGTAGCCGACGCCGTCGAGCGAGCCTTCGCGGTTGTGCGTCACGTCGTGCACCTCGCCGCCGCAGCGGGCGCACATGAAGCCGATGTCCTCCATGTCCCTCCCCTGATCGCTGAGGCACCGGCTCTCACAGTATCCGTCCGGACGCCTCGCTCGTACCAGGCGGGGCACTCGGGTACGTTGAAGATCGTTACTGCCGTGTCCGTTCCGGCGATCCCGGTCCTCGGCGTTTCCGCGCGCCGCCCATCCCCGCGCGCCCCCATACCGATGAACGGGAGGTTCCGTGTCCGAGGTCGTGCTGAACGCCGACAAGATGGATCTGGTCCGGGAGCGGCGGCCGCTGCTCGACCGCGTCACGATGACGGTGCTGCGCGGTGAGCACTGGGCGCTGATCGGGCCGAACGGCGCGGGCAAGAGCACGCTGCTCGGCATTCTCGGCGCCTACACGCATCCGACGCGCGGCACGGCGGAGATCCTCGGGCGCCGGCTCGGCCGCGTCGACGTCCAGGAGCTGCGCAGGCTGATCGGCCAGGTGAACCCGCGGCATCCGCTGGAGTCGGCGCGGACCGTCCGGGAGATCGTCCTGACGGGTGTGACGGGCACGATCGAGCTCGTGCCGCGCTGGACGCCGTCGGGCGACGATCTGCGCCGCGCGGACGAGCTGATCGAGCTGATGGGGCTGACGCCCCGGACGGACGCCCGCTGGCCGAACCTGTCGCAGGGGGAGCGGGGACGGACGCTGATCGCGCGGGCGCTGATGCCGGATCCGCCGCTGCTGCTGCTCGACGAGCCCGCCACCGGCCTGGACGTCGCGGCCCGCGAGCGGCTGCTGGCGAGCATCGACCAGCTGCGCGCCGACCGTCCCGACCTGACGACGGTGCTCGTCACGCACCATCTGGAGGAGCTGCCCGTCAGCACCAGCCACGCGCTGCTGCTGCGCGAGGGCCAGGTGCTCGCCTCCGGACCGGCGGACGACGTCCTGACGACGGAGCTGGTCAGCGCGTGCTTCGACCATCCGATCACGATCAACCGGCACAACGGCCGCTGGGCCGCGACCGCCGGACGTGGCTGACCGGCGCTAGCCGGCCGCGACGCGGTGCGCGGCCAGGTGGGCGAGGACCGACTGGTTCGCCTCCCACCCGTCGGGGAACTTCACCGGCACGCCGAGGTGCACCGGTTCGGCGGACGGGTGCGCGTCCAGCAGTTCGGGGATGCCCGCCCGCGCGACGACGACGCAGGAGTGCCGGTGCCGTGACGTCAGGACGCACAGCCGCCCCGACTCCAGGTGGAACGCGGTCGCGTCGCGGCGTCCCGACAGCGGGTGCAGGACGACCGTCACGTCGTACTCGCGGCCCTGGAGCCGGTTCGCGGTGTCGACGGTGATGCCCTCCCCGTGCGGGCCGAGCGCGGCGCGGATCGCGGTCACCTGGTCGCGGTGGGCGGCGCCGATCGCGACGCGGCCCGCGTCCACGGGGTTCGACCCGAGTTCGGAGTGCGCGACGGGGCCGCGCTGCAGCAGCCGGACGGCGAGCGCCGCCGTGGCGCGGACGGCCTCGGCGTCGGTGCGCATCGTGTGCCGGGCGGGCAACTCGTAGAGGGCCCAGCCGGTGGCCGCCGCCTCTTCGAGCGCGTGGTCGTAGGTGGTGCCCATGCCGCGCGCCCCGAACTCCAGCCGCCGGTCGCCGGGGCCCGTGCCGGCGCGGAACCCGGTGAACGGGTAGAACGCCTGCGACACGACGGGCGCGGCCGACGCGGGCAGCCGCCACGACACCGGCAGCCGGTGGACGGGCAGGTCCGGGTTGTGCGCGAGCAGGACGGACACGGCGCTGCGCATCGGGTCCCAGGTCAGGCCGGCCCAGCGCTCCACCTCCACGGTGGAGAACGGGTCGAGCTGGCCGGGGTCGCCGACGAACAGCGCCCGCTCGAACCGCCCGGCGAGGCGCAGCAGCATGTCGGAGCGCATCTGGTACGCCTCGTCCACGATCGCCCAGGGCCACGACCCGTCCTGGAGCGTCGCCCATTTGGCGGCGGTCGCGATGACCACGGTGTGCTCGGCGAGGTCGTCGGCCTTCTGCGCCACCCGCACCGACGGATACGCCAGGACCCGCTCGGACGGGACGTACCCCGACGCCGACAACCGGCCCAGCGAGATCCCGGGATGCTTCCCGGCGATCCGCTCGACGAGGTCGTCGACCTGCTCGTTGGTCTGCGCGACGATCATCAGCCGCTCGCCGGCCTCGGCCAGGTGCGCGGCCGCCCGCACCACGAGCGTGGACTTCCCGGCCCCGGGCGGGGAGTCGACCACCACACCGCGGTGGTCGCCGGCGAGGCCGGCCAGAACGTCCTCCACGACCCGCGCCGCCGCGGCGGCGGGGTCGAGATCGTCCGAAGCCACCGACACCAGGTGGCGGCTCGCGTTCTCGGTCACGACCATTCCTCTTCGGCGTCCTCGTCGGTCGGCACGTACTCGCCGGGCGGACCGCCGTGCGTCCACGGCGTGTCCTCCCGGTCGGGGAACTTCGCCGCGCCGAACGAGCCCTCCGTCAGCGAGGTGAACGTCACCCGGTCGCCGGCCTCCGGGAGGACGCCCGGCTCCGGGGTGAGCTTGCGGCCCATCCCGCCGGTCAGTTCCAGCAGCACGGCGCCGTCGGCGATCTCCACGATCCTCCCCTTCAGCGCGGGCCTGGCCGCGCTGCACACGGTCGTGCCGGCGTCGAGCCGCACCGGGTCCCGCGTGCCGACCCACAGCAGGGGACGGAGCTTCGGCCGCTTGCCGGTCTCGTCCAGCCGGTCCGGGTCGCACTCGGTGACCGTCCCTCCGAACGCCTGGCCCGCGAGCCGGTGCTCGGCCATCACCAGCGGGTCGTCGAACGCCCGCTGCGCGTCGTAGGCGTCCTGGGCGCGTTCGAGATCGTGCAGGCGCCGCGCGGCGCGGACGGGCGGGTCGCGGCGCGCCTGCGGGTACGCCTCGCCGAACGTCTGGTGGTAGTAGGTGAAGGCGTCCCGGTCGCGTTCCCAGCGGCGCGGGACGCTCGCCCCCTCCGGCAGCGCGCGGAGCAGCTCGACGGCCCGCCACATCAGGTCCCACGTGGGGGTGAGCTGACCGGCGAGCGCGGCGTGCAGCCGCTCCTCCGCGCGGGATCCGCCGCCCGACCGGTCGTAGGCGGCGATGGCCGGCGCGAGGACCTCGTTGTCGAAGGTGGGATCGGTCGTCGGGCCGGCGGGCGGGCAGACCACGGGGTCCTCGGCGCGTGCCGCGGCGGCCGGGCCGTCCAGGCCGTCCGGCGGGTCGATCCAGCCCATCAGCGCCGCGAGGTTGCCGTCCTCCAGCGAACTCTGCCCGGTCGCCCAGTGCAGCCGCAGCAGCTCGGTCGTCGCGCCCAGCAGCGACGAACCGGGATGGTCGTGCCGGTCGGCGAACCACGTCAGCCAGCGGCCGAGCACCGGCACCGCCGGATCCACCGCGTACGGGCCCTCGGTGCTGCGGAACCGCGTCGACCGGCCCATCAGCCGCAGGAACGCGACACCGCCCCGGTTCGGCACGAGCAGCTGCGGCGCGTCGCCGTACCGGATCCGCTCCTCGCCCTCCTTGCCGGGCGGCAGCTCCTCGACCGCGCCCCGGCTCGTCTCGATGTGGTTCAGGACGAGCTTGGCCAGGGTCGCCGCGAACGCGAACCGCAGGTCGCGGTTGCGCGGCTGCGGTACGACCAGCAGCGCCGGGTCGTCCGGCGCGCTGCCGACCATCACGGCCAGCGGCGCCGCGGCCTCCCCGGAGAGCTTCAGCGGGACGAGCACCAGCGGCGCGTCGGAGACGTGGCAGTGCCGCACGGTCGCGAGGGGCTGCGCGATCCCGGCGGCCACCGCCTGCAACCGCGCGAGCGAGGACAGCGCGCTCATGGACGGATCACGCGACCCCGTGCAGTGCCTCGTCGCGCAGCCGGGCCGCGGCGCGCAGCTGCTCGGCCGTCTCGGCCAGGTCGTCGGACGGGTGCAGCGACCCGTCCGCCAGCGCGAGCGCCGTGCCGATCGTGTCGACACCGCCGAGGTCGTCGCGGACGGACCGGCCCAGCGCGCCCGTCGCGCCGCACGCGCGCGCCTCGTCCCGGCAGAACAGCGCCATCTCGCAGCCCGACATGCACTCGGGCGCGTACCGGGCCTCGACCGCCCGGACGGACGCGGCCAGCTCCTCCCCGGCCTCGAACGTCAGGTCGCCGGGCAGCTCCACCAGGATGTCGTCGATGCGGGTGAGGCGCGCGAGCTGCCGTTCGAGGACGGCGAGCTGCGGCCGGACGTCCAGCGGCGTCGCCGTCGGACGGTTGGAGAAGTTCTCCGGGCACACGAGGAAGACGTCGTGCGACACGCGCGCGGGGTCGTGCCCGAGCTCGGCCACGAGCCGCCGCAAGGCCAGCACGTACACCGCCGACTGGCGGGCCGCCGCGGCGACCTGCTCGGGCTCGGCCTGCCCGTCCACGACGGCGAACGACTTGATCTCGATGACGTGCAGCCGGCCCGCGAGCTGGAACGCGATCACGTCCGGCTCCAGGTAGGCGGGATGCCCGGCGATCTCCAGCCGCAGCAGCGGATGGTCGAAAAGGGTGCCCTCGCCGGTCTCCAGCGCCCGCGCGACCAGCCGCCGGGTGCGCGAATGCCGCAGCTCGCGGCCCTCGTTGCCCGCGACCACCTCGAGGTCGTCGTAGGCGACCTCGGGGACGGCGAGACCGAGCCCTTCGCGCAGCAGCGTCAGCAGCTCCGCGCACCCGTCCGCCTTCACCTGCGCCTCGAACGCGTTCCCGCGCGTGATCGCGAACTGCGACTGGCCGAACGGCGCGGGGAAGCCCAGCTGCCGCGCCACCGCGTCCTTGTCGACGCCCGCCGCGTCCATCACCCCGCGGCGCGCGCACCCCGGGTTGGAGGTCAGCGCGGCGATCGTGCGGGCGTCGTGGTTGCGCGGGGGCGTGCCGCCGCGCAGCCGGTCCAGGTCCGGCGCGGTCTCGGTCATCGGTCCATCTCTCCGTTGCTGGCGGGGCGTCGGCCGGAATCCCGCAGGGCCCGCAGCCGGCTGCCGAACAGCCGTTCCGCGTCGTCGAGCCGGTCCCGGGCGCGTGTCGCGGCGGACTCGCGCCGCCGCCGGTCCGGATCCCGGTGCACGTCCAGCTCGGCCCGTGCGGCCTCGGCGAGCACGGCCGGATCGACTGTACCGACCGTACCGGTGACCGCACCGGGAATGTTGGACGCGAAACGCCACAGGAGCCGCTGCACATCGGGCGACGGCCTCCCGCGCCCGGCATGCTCGGCGAGGCGGGCCGCCGACGTGAGGAAGTCGGTGCGCGGGCTCAGCGGCCCGACGATCCGCTGCTCCAGCGGCCAGGTGCTCACCGTGAGCAGCCCGCGCGCGGGGGCGAGCAGGTCGGCCGTCAGCGCGGCGCACAGGTAGTACGGGCGCGCGTAGGGGGCGGTGCGGAAGGAGCGCTCCTCGTCGCGCCGCAGGCTCGTCAGCCGGCTTCCCGGGATCTCGCCGGGGAAGAACGCCGCGTACACCGACCCGATCAGCTTGGGCGCGGCCGGTGCGCCGAGCAGGGTGAGGGCCTGGTGGACCTGTTCGCGCACGGGCAGCAGACCGCGCTCGCCGTCCTCGCGGGGCGCGGGCGCGGGCTCGCCGAGGACGGCGTCGTCCCATGCCTTCTCGGTCTTGCGCAGCTCGGTGCGCAGGTGGCGGGCCTCCCGCCGGTCGCCGGTCGACATGGCCCGCCGCACGGCGGCGCGCAGCTCGCTGATGCGCGTCTCCAGCTCGTCGGGGGACGGCATGCCGGGGGACCGGGACATGGCGCAGACAGTACAGGTACTTCCGGACAGTTCCAGTGTTTTCCAGTTTTGCGGCACCTGGACGGGATCAGCGCGGCTTCCGCCACACGATCGAATAGCGCCACAGCAGATGCCGCCGGAACACGGCGCCGGGCAGCAGCCGCAGCGCCTCGTCCCGCACCTCTCCCCAGGTCATGTCGGGATCGACGACCGGGGCGCCGGGCTCGCCCGCACGCCGCCGGTTCCTGAATCGGTGGACGTAGTGCGCCGGGAGACCCAACGCCGAGAACGTCCACTCCCGCGGTCCCCGGTTGTTCGCGAGGCTGATCACCACCAGGTTCCCGCCCGGACGGACGGCGTCGCGCATCGCCGCCATGCCCTTGGTGAAGTCCATGTGGTGGATGGCGGCGACGCTGCAGACGAAGTCGTAGTGGTCGTCGGGCAGGTCGTACTCCAGCAGCCCGGCCTCGACGAAGTCGACGTTGCCGATGCCCTCGCTCAGGCTCTTCGCCTTCGCGACCATCTCCGGCGACCGGTCGAGCCCGGTGACGTGCGCGGCGCGCGGCGCGAGACGGCGGGTGAGCAGGCCGTCCCCGCTGCCGACGTCCAGCGCCTCGCCGCACCCGCGCGGCACGTTGCGCAGCACCACATCGTGGTAGTGCGTGTTGTGGTTCCAATAGTCGTCGGTCATCGTCACCGCCGGGTCAGGAGCGCGGGTCGCGGCGCAGCGGATGCCGCTCCGGGACCTCCACGATAACGATCTTGACGCCGTCGGGGTCCTCGATCCACATCTCGACCAGGCCCCACGGTTCCTCGCGCGGCTCCCGGGTGACGCGCGCCCCGGCCGCCGAGAGCCGTTCGTGCTCCGCCCGTACGTCCCGCACCTGCAGCCAGATCATCGGGGACGAACCCGTCTCGCCCGCACCGTGACCCGACACCTCCAGGAAGCCGGGGCCGAGGAAGAACACCACGCCTGGAGAGTCGGCCGGGCCGAACTCCCGGTACACCGCGAGGCCCAGCACGTCACGGTAGAAGCGCTGGGTGTGCGCCGGGTCGCCCGGGCGGAGAATGATGCGGCTGCTGAGCACGTCCATGGTCACCATCCTCGCCCGGGCGCGGCCCGGTGCACGCCCCCGGCACGCGGGCGTCAGCCGCCGAAGCTCGCGCGGTAGGTGGCGGCCATGTCCTCGTCGCCGTGTCCCTGTTCCATCACGCGCCGGAACCGCTCGCCCGCCGCGTCGTTCACGTCGACCCGGATGCCCGCCGCCTCGGCGGACTCGTGGATCAGCCGGGTGTTCTTCTCGGCGTTGCGGACGGCGAAGCTCGGCTCGAAGTCCCGGGCGAGCATCGCCTTCATCTTGATCTGCAGGTACGGGCTGTCGAGCGGGCCGCCGGTGAGGACCTCGCCGAGCCGGGCCGGGTCGAGCCCGAGCCCCTCCGCCAGCGCGACCGACTCGGCGACGACCGAGGTCAGCGAGATGGCGTAGCTCACCGCGGCGAGCTTGAGCCGGGTGCCCGCGCCGCTCGCGCCGTCCTCGTCCAGCCAGATCGTCCGGCTCCCGACCGCGCCGAAGACCGGCTCCAGGATCTTCCGCGCGTCCTGCGGGCCGGCGGCGAGGACCATCAGCCTGCCCTGCTCGGCGGGTTGCCTGGTGCCCTGGACAGGGGAGTCGACGAACGTGAGGCCGTGCTCGGCGGCGAACCCGGCCAGCGCCGGGACGTCCGCGACGCCGACCGTGCCCATCTGCGCCCACACCTGCCCGGCGCGCACGGCGGACGAGGCGTCGGCCATCACCGAGAGGGCCGTCTCAGCATCGTTCGTCATCGTGATGACGACCTCGGCGTCCCCGACGGCGTCGGCGGGGGAGTCCGCGACGGCGGCGCCGTCCACGGCGACCGGCTCCGCGCGGGACCGGGTGCGGTTCCAGACCGCGACCCGATGGCCGTTCTTGAGCAGGTTCCGGGCCATCGCGGCGCCCATGATCCCGGTGCCGAGCACTGCGACCTGAGTCATCTCTTCCGCTCCTTTTGGACTGTTCGATACAGAATGGTGCGGGACAAGCGTGGCACAGTGCGCGCGCTCGCGCATCCCGGGGTGTCCCTACCCGTCGCGGAGCACGGATCGCGCTGCGGCGGCGGCCGATCGGCGGTCAGCCGTAGGCGGGGCTGTCGCCCGGCGCGTCCGCGTACACGGCGGTGTACGGCGTCGCGAAGGCGTCGAGGGTGCGCTCGAGCTGCGCCGACCACCAGTTCACGAGCGAGGCCGGGCCGCGCCCGCCGGTGCCGTCCTCGCCGAGGTACCGGTGCCGCAGCGGCGCGACGTCGCAGAGCCGCTCCCACCATTCGCGGTGCACCGCGGACTGGATCTGCCCGGCGTCCAGGGGGAAGGCCGAACGGTGCCCGCGCACGAACGCCTGGACCCGGTCGAGGTCCAGGCCGCGCTCGTCCTCGCAGGCGAACAGCCGCGCCGCCGCGCGCACGACCTCGCCGGCGACCGGGCCGGTCGTCAGGCCGTCCCAGCCGAGGACGGCGGTGACGTTGCCCGATCCGCCGTAGCGCAGATGCCCGGCGTGGAACGAGCCGTGCAGGTGCCCGACCGTGCTCACCTCGATGTCGGGCGGCTGGTGCCCGGCGAACTCGGTGAGCAGGTCGCGGCGTTCACGCAGGCGGCGCCCCGTCAGCGCGTCGAAGTCGGTGCCGTCCTCGTCTCCGGGGACGTCCTCCAGCATCTCCTCGACGGCGACGGCCGCGTCGGCCGCGCGCGGCGTCGGCACGAGCATGCTCTGCTGGACGGGCGGAGTCAGCTCGTCGAGCGCGGCGTGCAGGCGGCCGAGCAGCCCGCCGAGGGCCTCGCACTGGACGAACGTCAGCTCCAGCCCGCCGCGCCCGCGCCCGCCGACCCACGGGTACAGGACGTATCCGCGGCCGGCGGCGGTGACCAGTGTCCGGCCGCCGCGCGCCGGGACCGGTGCGAGCACCGGCAGGCCGGCCGCGTCGAGCGCCGCCGTGACGCCGTGCCGGAACAGCACCTGCCGCCGGTCGGGACTGGTGTACTCCCTGAGAAAGAACGCGCCGCCGCCGGCGTCGACGCGCCAGCACCGGCGGCCCGGCGCGGCGTCCAGCGGGGCCGCCGTGTCCGGAGCGCCGATCTCCCAGCGCCGCAGCAGCCGTGGCGGCAGCGGCTCGGCATCGGCCTCAAGTGCGGCGTCAGCCCTGTGTTCGATGTCGGCACTGCGTGACGTCGGCACCTCGGCACCTCGGCTGCGTCGGACGTACGGCGGTCGAATGGATGTTCTACGCCGACGCTACACGTCCCGGCCGCACGGCGAAAGCGGACCGCGCGGTCCCGCGCCTCAGGCGCGTTCGAGGACGACGACGGGGATGTCGCGGCTCGTCTTCTTCTGGTACTCGTCGTAGTCGGGCCACGTGGCTGCCATCTTCCGCCAGAGCGGGGGCTTCTCCTCGGGAGTCGCGGTACGGGCCCGCGCGGTGAACTTGTCGCCCATCACCTGCACCGTCACCTCGGGGTTCGCCTGGAGGTTCAGGTACCAGAGCGGGGGATCGTCCGCGCCGCCCTTGGACGCCACCACAAGGTAGGAGTCGCCCTCCGGCTGGTAGATGAGCGGCGTCGTGTGCTCCTTGCCGCTACGCCGGCCGGTCGTGGTGAGCAAGAGGGTGACGGTGCCCTGCCAGGCGTGTCCCTCCGCGCCGTCCGTCTCCTGGTAGCGCTCGACGTGCTTCTTCCCGTACAGCATCGATACTCCTTCGTCTGCGTGCGGCCCTGGGGCTCGCTCGTGTAACCCCGCGACCCGAGTCGACCTTCCCGGCGATGCGCTTCCCGATTCCGCGATCATTACCCTGGGCTGGTGGACGACTCGGCAGAGGTGGCGCGGCGGTGCGCCGAGACGATGTACGCGCAGGACAAGGTGGCGCAGGACCTCGCCATGCAGATCACCGAGATCGCGCCGGGGCGTGCGCGGCTGCGGATGACGGTCGCCGACACCATGGTGAACGGGCATGGGATCGCCCACGGCGGCTACCTGTTCCTGCTCGCCGACTCCGCGTTCGCCTACGCGTGCAACAGCCACGACGCCGTGACGGTCGCGGCGTCCGCCGAGGTGGTGTTCGTGGCGAGCGCGCGCGGAGGGGACGTCCTGGAAGCGACCGCGGTCGAACGCGTCCGTTACGGCCGGAGCGGGATCTACGACGTGACGGTGCGCCGCGTTCCGGAGGGCGAGGTCATCGCGGAATTCCGCGGCGGCAGCCGCAGCCGGGACGAGCGTGTCCTCGGCGGCGGGGCCTGAGCGCGCGGATCAGAGGTCGTTCAGGACGCTCGTGAGGTAGTGCGCGGTGTCGTCGGGGCGCTCGGCCGTGATGCACAGGTTGTTCATGGCGCGCATGTAGGTGTCGACGTCGGTCGGCTTGTCGAGGTAGAGCGCGCTGGTGAGCTGCTCCAGGTAGACGACGTCGGACAGGCCGGGCTCGGCGAAGCGCAGGATGGTGAACGGCCCGCCTGCCGCGGCGTGCCCGCCCGCTCCGAACGGCACGATCTGCAGCGTCACGTTGGGCAGCTCCGACACCTCGATCAGGTGCTCGATCTGCTGTCGCATCACTCCGCGGCCGCCGAGCGGGCGGCGCACGACGGCCTCGTCCAGGACGGCCCACAGCGTCGGCGCCTCCGGGGAGGTGAAGCGCTCCTGCCGGGTGGTGCGGATCTGGACCCGGCGCTCGACCTCCTCGTCGGAGGCGTCGGAGTAACCGAGCCGGACGACGGCGCGCGCATAGTCCTCGGTCTGCAGCAGCCCGGGGACGAACTGCAGTTCGTAGGTGCGCAGGAGGGAGGCGGCCTCTTCCAGGCCGAGATAGACCTCGAACCAGCTCGGCAGGATGTCGCCGTAGCGGTGCCACCAGCCGGGGGTGTTGGCCTCCTTGGCCAGCTCCAGCAGCGGGGCGCGCTCCGCGGGGTCGGCCACGCCGTAGAGGGTGAGGAGGTCGGAGACGTCGCGTTCCTTGAAGCCGACCCTGCCCAGCTCCATCCGGCTGATCTTGGAGTGGGAGCCGCGGATCTCGTATCCCGCCTGCTCGGTGGAGATGCCGCGGGCCTCGCGCAGCCGCCGCAGTTGCGCGCCGAGGAGAATGCGCAGGACGGTCGGGCCGCCCCGGCGCGGATAATCGATCAGCCGTCCGGCCGGATCACCTTCGGACGGAGGTGTTGGGGCAGCTGAATCCTGGACCAAGGGGTCACCAGCCAGTCGACGGGTCTGCTCGGGGGCGGAACGGCACCGCACTATGTTAGAGGATGCGAGCGCGTTTTTGGGGAGCATGAATGGTGCTTCGCATCGCAGCAGCCCAATGGGCGCCTGACATGGGGCGGATGGCGGACACGTCCCGTGTGACCAGTGCGGTCGGTGGTGGTCCGGATGCGGACAGTGGCCCCGCCGTTACAACGGAGTTGGCCGGCCGGTCATTTTTCTGGCGTTCAGGTCATGATCGGTGCACGAATTGTCGTCCGTTCTCCGGTATTGCGACAGCCAATCCTGACAAGCCATTCCGCAGGTCGTCGTATGACGCGTGAATGTCGCCAGTGCCGCATTCTGGTGAACATTGCGGGGCGCGGGGCCGGGCGGCCGGCCGCCGAGTGATGAAGCTCTCGTCCGGTACGGGCGTGGTTTCGGCCGTCTGCGGCGTTGACCCACCAGAGGCGGTGACAACCGCCTCGCAGGCATTCAGATGATCACAACCTCGCATCTAGGGGACATACATGAACGCGACCCGTGAGCGACCGGAGATCCGGTTCCTGACCTCGGGCGATGTCTCGGCGCACGAGCGCGCGGCGGCCGAGCGCGCCGTCCGCGACGCGCTGGCGGGCGCCCGCGGCGTCACGTCCGTCCAGGTCACGTTGAGCGTCGTCGCCGACCGGTCGCTGCCGCGTCCGGCCCTGGCCCAGGCCGTCGTCGAGCTGGACGGCCGGCGCGTGCGCGCCCAGGCCGCCGCCCCGCACATCGACCAGGCCGTCGACATGCTCCGCGAGCGCCTCGCGATCCGGGCGACCTCCCTGCAGGCCCGCTGAGTCAGACCGGAACGAACGGCGGCGCCCCGCGCGGGTCGCCGCCGCCCGTGTTCCCGGGAGCCTCACGCGTCGCGCCGGACGAGGACGGATGCGGCGAGACCGAGCGGGACGATCGCGTAGGCCAGCATGACGGCCGCCGCCGCGCCGGGGGACAGCAGATCCCCGTAGATGGAGTTGTCCGCGCCGAGCCCGGCCATCTGGGTGGCCAACCCGCCGGGCAGGACCGACCCGATGCGCTCGTTCCACGGGTGCGGCAGGTGGTAGACGAGCAGCGGCAGCACATGCCACAGGAAGACCACCGACACGATCGATCCGGCGGCGGAGCGCAGCAGCACACCGAAGGACAGGCCTAGCAGGGCGAACACCGGCACGGTCGCGCCCGCCATGACGAAACTCGGCAGTTCGTGCGCGATGGACCCCTGCTGGTCCGGGAACGGCCGGTCCCCGATGACCAGCCGGGTCCCGAGGAACGAGCCGACTGTCACCGCCTGGCCGGCCACCAGCGCGACCGTCCCGATCACGGCCGCCTTGGCCGCGAGCAGCCTCCCCCGCCTCGGGAACGCGGCGAAGGTGGTGCGGATCATGCCCGTCCGGTACTCGGAGGTGATGAACAGCACGCCGAGGACGGCCATGCACAGCGACGCCACCCACCCGCCGAGCTCCTGCAGCGGACGCAGCAGGAGGTCGGCGCGGCGTTCGGCGGACAGACCGTCCCAGATGTGCGCCATCTGGACGGCCAGGAGCAGGACGATCCCGGTGAACGCCGCCGTCACCGACAGCACCACGTAGGTCGAGCGGACCGATCGGAGTTTGCGCCACTCGGCGGCGACCGCGTCGACCATCAGGCGTCCCGCCGCGCGAACGAGACCGCGCCGACCGCAAGCACCACGGCCACGTAGCCCACCAGGAGCGCGACCGCGAGAGCCGGCGACAGGACGCCGTGGTCGGTGGACGATCCCGGCGCCCCCGCGATCTGGTTGGACAGGTTGCCGGGCATCGCCGACCAGATCCGGTCGTCCCAGGGGGCCGGCAGCAACTGCGCGAGGCCGGGCAGCACGATCAGCACCGCCATGCCGACCGTGATCGTCCCGGCCGTGGACCGCAGCACGGCGCCCAGCCCGAACGTGACGAGCGTGATCGCCGCCGTCGTCAGGCCCAGCCACAGGAGGTGGGCGGCGACGTCGGCCGCGGCCCCCTGGAACGCGGGCACCGGACGCTCGCCCACGATCGCCTTGCCCGCCGCGGAGCCGACCGCCAGGGACACCAGGGCCGCGGCGAGCATCGTGGCCGCAGTCACGGTCGCCTTGGCGGTGAACAGCGTGAGCCGGCGCGGCATCGCTGCGAGGCTCGTCCGGTTCATCCCGCACGAGTACTCGGACGTCAGCGTCAACGCCCCCAGCACCACCGCGCACACCGGCAGTGACACGGCGAGCGGCTGCTCCGCCGGGGCCGCCTTCGCCGTCGCCCTGCGCGCGGCCGACAGGCCGTCCCAGTATCCGGCCACATACCAGGACCACAGGACGCACAGCAGCATGAACGCCGCGACCGTCCCGATGATGGTCATGGTCGAGCGGACGGTGCGGATCTTGTACCACTCCGAGGCGAACGCGTCGATCACGATGCGACCGCCCCGAACTCGGCGCTGTCCGCGGTCAGCTCCATGTACGCCTCCTCAAGCGAGGCGCTGTGGGGCGTCACCTCATAGAGCGGGATTCCGTTCGCGGCGGCCATGTCGCCGATGACGGCGACGTCCAGCCCGGTCACCGTGAGGGTGCCGCCGTGCGCGGGCTCGGCGGCACCGCCCCCGGCGGGCTCGACGGTGCCGCCCGCGGTGCTGAGCACACCCGTCAGTTCGACCGGGCGCGGGGTGCGGACCAGGACCCCGCGGCGGAAGCGGTCCGCCAGTTCCCGCACGGACGTGTCCGCGATCAGCCGCCCCCGCCCGATGATGACCAGCCGGTCGGCGGTCAGCTCCATCTCGCTCATCAGATGGCTGGAGATGAGCACGGTGCGGCCCTCGGCGGCCAGCGCCCGCATCAGCTCGCGGATCCAGCGGACGCCGTCCGGGTCGAGGCCGTTCACCGGCTCGTCGAACATCAGCACGCCCGGGTCCCCCAGCAGTGCCGCCGCGATCCCGAGCCGCTGCCGCATCCCGAGCGAGAACCCGGCGACCCGCTTGCGCGCGACCCCGGCCAGGCCCACCTGCTCCAGGACCTGCGTCACCCGCCGCGTCCCGATCCCGTTGCTGCGCGCCAGCCAGCCGAGATGGTCGAACGCCCGGCGCCCGCCGTGCACGGCGCCCGCGTCCAGCAGCGCCCCCACCTCCCGCATCGGCCGCCGCAGCGCGGTGTACGGGCCTCCGTTCACCAGCGCCGCACCGGACGTCGCCCGGTCGAGCCCCAGCAGGACGCGCATCGTCGTCGACTTGCCGGCCCCGTTCGGGCCGAGGAACCCCGTCACCGTCCCCGGCCTCACGGTGAAGGACAACCCGTCCACCGCGGTGGTCCCGCCGTAGCGCTTGGTCAGTTCACGTACTTCGATCATGTGCTCAACGGTCGCGGGCGGGCCGTCCGGGCACATCGGAACGCGGGTGGGAACGTGGGGTGCGACCGTGCTCCGAGATCGCCGGCCCGCCTCCGCCCCCGGTCTGACGCCCGCCGGTACGAGGCGCCGCCCGGGACCGTGCCGCTACCTTCGTGACGTGGACGAATCCGAGCTGCGCTCCCCGTTCTTCAAGCGGCTCAGCCGGCGCGGCCTCATCGGCCTGGACGCCGGTGCGGCGATCCTCTACACGCTCGTGCTGATGACGATCCCGGCGGACTCCGGCGCTCCGGGGCTCGCGGCGCTCCCGCTCACCGCCGCGGCCGGCCTGCCGCTCGCCGTGCGGCGGCTGTGGCCCCTCCCGGTCTTCGCCGCCGCCCTGTCCGCCTCGACCGCCACACTGCTGCTCGACCTGCCCTGGGACTCCTACGCCGCCGCCGCGTTCGCCCTCTATCCGGTCGCGCTCGCCCGGCGCCGCCGCCGCTGGCTGCCCACCCCGCTGATCGGCGTCGTCAGCGCCGTCCTCATCCTCGGTGGCGCCATGGTCGGCCCCGCGAACTGGCAGGCGGAGGCCGCCGGCCGCCTGCTGCTCGGGTTCGCCGTCCTCGGGGCGTCCTGGACGCTCGGGCGGGTCGTCCGCGAACGCCGCGCGGAGGCCGCGCACGCCGCCCGCCGGCTCGCCGACCAGGCCGTCTCGGACGAACGGCTCCGCATCGCGCGCGAACTGCACGACGTCGTCGCGCACAGCATGAGCCTCATCGCCGTCAAGGCCGGTGTCGCCGTCCACGTCGCGGAGGCTCGCCCCGAGGAGGCCCTGGACGCCCTCCGCGTCATCGAGACCACCAGCCGCGGCTCGCTCGCCGAGATGCGCCACCTCCTCGGCGTGCTGCGGACCGGCGCCGCGGACGCCGACCTCACCCCGTCCCCGGGCCTCGGCGAGCTGACCAGCCTCGCCGAACGGGCGGCGATGGCCGGCGTCCACGTCGACCTGGACGTCCAGGCGGGGGAACTGCCCGAAGGCGTCGCCCTCTCCGCCTACCGGATCGTCCAGGAGGCGGTGACCAACGTCGTCAAGCACGCCGCCCCCGCCCGCTGCCGCGTCCAGGTCAAGGCCGACGGGCTCCGGTTGCGCATCGACGTCACCGACGACGGCCCCGGCGTCCGCGTGCTGCCGGGCGGCGACGGGCACGGGCTCATCGGCATGCGGGAACGCGTCATGATGTACGGCGGCGACTTCGCCGCCGGCCCGCGTCCAGAAGGCGGCTTCGCCGTGTCCGCCGCGTTCCCGTACGAGACCTAGGAAACCCCGTTGGATCTGACCGTCCTCGTCGCCGACGACCAGGCTCTGCTGCGCGGCAGCTTCCGGGTCCTGATCGACACCGCGCCCGGCCTCCGCACCGTGGGCGAGGCCGGCACCGGTGCCGAGGCCGTGTCGCTGGCCGCGCGCGAGCGCCCGGACGTCGTCCTCATGGACGTCCGCATGCCGGAGATGGACGGCCTGGAGGCCACCCAGCGCATCTGCGCGGACCTCCCGGACGTCCGGGTCCTCATTCTCACGACCTTCGACCTGGACACCTACGTCTACTCGGCCCTGCGGGCCGGGGCGAGCGGCTTCCTGCTGAAGGACACCCCGCCCGCCGACCTGCTGTCCGCGATCCGGGTCGTCGCGTCCGGCGAGTCGCTGCTGGCCCCCTCGGTGACCCGCCGGCTGATCGCCGAGTTCGTCCGCCGGCCCGGCCCCGTCCAGCCGCCTCCCGCCCGGCTGACCGGCCTCACGGAACGCGAACGCGAAGTCCTCACTCTCATCGCCCGCGGCCTGTCGAACACGGAACTCGCCGAGCACCTCCACCTCAGCCCCGCCACGGTCAAGACCCACATCGGCCACCTTCTGGCCAAACTCCACGCCCGCGACCGCGCCCAACTGGTCATAGCCGCCTACGAGTCCGGCCTGGTCCGCCCCCAGTGACCTCCGGCGCCTGACCTCCTCCCAGCCGGTCGGCAGCACGCAGATGCTTGGACCGCTGCGGCCTTGGACCGGCAGCTCGAACCCGGTGCGCGGTCGGAGTCGGCTTTCGGTCCAGGACAGGACGAGGCTGGGCGTGCTGCATGTGCTGGGCTGCACCGTGCCTTCGTGCCGCCGCCTGCTGGGTGGTCTGCGTTGAAGTCGGCTTGCGTTCGACGCCAGGTCGAGGTCAACGCGGGACGCCGGAGCCGACGCCTTTTCCGTCGCAGCCTCCGCCGTCGTCACCGGGGGTCGCCGTCGTGGATGTCGTGGCCCAGCGTCCAGCCGATCTCGATTTCGCTTCGAGATCGTCCTTTGCAGTGGGAGATCCGGGCCACCGCGGGGTGACGCTCCAGGCCGGCTGCGGCGGCGGTCGGGAGGCGGCCCGCGGCGGCCATCCGGGGCGGCGGCCTTGACGACGGTCGGAGAACCCGGTCCAGGCCCATCGGCCCCAGATCCAGCCCCCGCCGGTGGAACTAGAGCAGGGACGGGGCGAGGCGTTCGAACTGGTCGGCGGCCGATGCGAGGTCGGGGGTGAACACGGTGACGCAGACGTGGTCGGCGCCGGCGTTCAGATGGTCCTGGATGCGCTTGGCGATGGCGGCCTCGTCGCCCCAGTTGAAGCAGGCGTCGATGACCTCGTCGGATCCGCCGTCGGCGATCGCGGCGTCCTCGTATCCGAGGCTCTTGAGCGAGCGGATGTAGGGGGAACCCGGAAGCTCGAACATCTGGGTGCCCCTCGCGATGCCGCGTGCCTTCGCCGGGTCGGTCTCGAGGATGGCGGTCTGCAGGACGACGAGCAGCTTGTCCTCGCCGAGCCGCTCCCTGGCCTTCCTGGTGTGCTCGACGGGCATCGCCGCGGGCAGCGCGCCGTCCGCCCGATCCCGGGCCAGTTCCTGCATCCTCGGGCCGAGCGCGGCCAGCAGCCGGGGGAACGGCACTTCGGGCACCGGCGCGGCTTCGACGGCCGCGTCCATGCCGTCGAGGTACTCACGCATCCGGCTCATGGGGCTCGTCCACTTCTGCCCGCTCTGCTCGACGAACGTCCCCATGCTGACGCCCACGCCGAGCGCCAGCCGCCCCGGATAGGCGTCGGCCAGCACCGAGGCGGCCCCCTGCATGGCGGCGGGGTGCCGTGCCCACAGGTTCGCGATCGCCGACCCGAGGACGATCCGTTCCGTCGCCGACAGCATCACGCTCAGCTGCGTGAACACCTCCCGGCCCCCGATGGCCTCGTTCACCCAGATCGACCCGTAGCCCGCCTCCTCGACGCGCCGCGCCGCGTTCCGCCATTCATCGGCGGGCGCGATCGGCGTCATGAGCCCGACACCGACCCTGCCCAGTCGTTCCCGCATCGCGTCCACCGCAGTCATCGGTCCTCCTATAATCGGAACGGATAGCCCGCTTAGGACGGTACCGGAACGTCCGCCCCGCTTGTCAACCGGCCGAGGGCCTGCTGACAGGCGCTCGGCGGCCAGAACGGGCAGGCACCGGACGCGTCACGGGCCCGCGGGTGCGGGCCTGCGACCCGACGAAGGAGGCCCCGATTGAGCGACCGGCCGCGCCGCGCGGACGCGCGCAGGAACCGTGAGCGCATCCTGCAGGCGGCGTTCGAGGCGTTCGCTGCGGACGGCCGCCTCGTCCCGCTCGACGACATCGCCCGCCGTGCCGGTGTCGGAGCCGGGACCGTCTACCGCAACTTCGCCACGAAGGAAGCGCTCTTCCAGGCGGTCGTCGTGGACCGCATCGAACGGATCGTGAACGAGGCGCAGGCGCTCGTCGGCGCGGACGACCCCGCTGACGCCTTCTACGGCTTCGTCAGCTGGGTCGTGGAGCGCGCGATGTTCAATCACGCGCTGTGCGACGCCCTGGCGGCCGACCTGCGCACCTTCGACGCCTGCGGCATGGACGAGCAGTTCACCGCCGCCCTCGACGCGCTGCTGCGGCGAGCGCAGGCCGCCGGCGCCGTCCGGTCCGACGTGAACGTCCAGGACGTGCGGGCCCTCATGGTCGGCGCGATGCTGATGGAACGCCAGAGTCGCCCGGACGGCCGTCCGGGGCGCATGACGGCGCTGGCGTTCGACGCCCTGCGTGTCGTAACGAAACAAGACGAAACGCTGGACCTGGTGCGTAACGAAAGGCGGTGCGAGGTCTGCGCGACACCGCTCACCGGGGCGCCGACCGGCCGCCCGGCCCGTTTCTGCAGCGCGTCCTGCCGCCAGAAGGCGCACCGCCGCAGGAATGCGGCTCCGAAACCCGGTTGAGCCGCACCTCGCGCTGCGCCAGGCTGGCCGGATCATGCGTACACGTGAGATCCGCGCCTGTCACGACCGCGACTCGATCACCGTCTACCAGGCGTACGCCCCCGAGATCGGCGGCCCGGCGGCGGAGCACGGGACGTTCGTTCCGCCGTTCTCCCGACACCGCATGACCTGGATCAAGCCGTCGTTCCTGTGGCTGATGGCCCGGAGCGACTGGGCCCGCAGACCGGGGCAGGAGACGGTCCTCGCGGTCCGGATCAGCCGGACGGGCTGGGAGGAGGCGCTGAGCCTGGCCGTCCCGACGGATCCGGACCGCCGTGTCTTCCGCGGTTCCGACGAATGGCGCCGCCGATTCGCGGACGCGGTCGTCCACGTCCAATGGGACCCCGAACGCTCCCTGCACGGCCGGAAGCTCGAAGCCCGGAGCATTCAGATCGGCCTCAGCCGCCACATCGTCGACCGCTATGTCGACGACTGGATCCTCGGAATAGAGGACCGTACCGCGCTCGCACGAAAGATCCACGGACTTCTCAAAGCCGGCCGGACGCCACAGGCGCGAGCCCTGCTCCCAAAGGAACACATCTACCCGCTCCCTCCCGCTCTGGCCGACCGTATAGGAGCGGACTGACCGGAACCCGCAGGGGCCTTGCCGGGCTCGCTGATCATCGAGATCGAACGCGACAGATCTCCAGACGTTCGGCCAGTTCCTTCGGCCTGCTCAGCGCGACCAAATGTCCGCCTGGCATGTCCTCCACTGCGATTCCCAGCCGTTCTCGCACGACCCTGCGTTGGAATTCCAGCGGGAAGAAACGGTCGTCGCGCCCCTGCAGGAAGACGGTCGGAGTCTCGGGCCACCGGCTCAGCGGCCATGGTTCCGCGAATGGCGTGGACGACTGGGAAGGCTCGCCCTGCGAGAGCGCCTCGGCCTTCACGTCCTCCGGGACATCGTGGAAGAAGAATTCCTCGACGTCGAACTCCCTGGGGGGATTCCGTCCCTCACGGGCCGCCTGGTCGGCCATCGCCTTCGCCTGGCCGGTGTTCTCCCACCAGGCGCCGCCAGTCTCACCTGACAACGGAACCATGGCGTTGAGCAAGACGAGCAGGTCGACGCGCACTCGCTCGCAGACCAACGGTGCCGTGAAGCCGCCCATCGACTGCGCGACGAGGACGAGACCGGTCCGGTCGCCGATCGCCTGCACCACCGTGTCCGCATACTCCGCCAGGCCTGCGGAGTCGTCGCCGGCCGGAAGGTCGACGGCCACGACGTCGTGCCCTCGCGCCCGCAGCTCCGGCCCGAGCCGATGCCAGTACCAGCTCTGCCCACCGGCTCCGGGAATGAGTACATACGTCGCCACGATCGCCGCCCCCTGGCCGAATCCGACAGCCGACACGCTACTGCCCTCCTCGGACACCGCCGTCCACCGGGCCCACGCCATGCACCTGCTGCAGGGGAAGGTGATGAAGAAGATCGTCGTGGTGGCGCACGTAGCCGGCGCCATGACCGGCCCGGTCGCCGTCCGCCAGGCCGCCGCCGCGAACTCGGCCAGCCGGGTCGCCGCCTCGCCCCACGTCCCGTCCCAGCACTCGGCGAACGAACCGTCCAACCGGTCGGGAGACACCGTCACCGGCGTACACCCGCTCATACTCGCCATCGACCCAGAACGGAGCCGCCGAGGTGTCTGAATGAGCGCAGCGCGGCCACGTTCACGCGCACCACCACCGACGGCGTCGCCGAGGACGAGCCCCGCGACAAGAGGAAGCCGGGTACCGATGTCCGATCCCGTCAATGGATCCGATGGGCCGGCCCGCCTGGCGGGGCGGTTCCCGTGACGGTGGCGTTGCTCGGCGCGAGACCGTACGCCAAGGAGAAGGCCAGCCCGAGGTGCGGTGCGCAGGGCGTCCAGACCTGAGCCGGTTCATCGGCCCGAACACCCCGAAGCCGAGGACGATGAGGCCGGTCGCCACTATGCCCAAGGGCCATTGAGGGGCCGAGACGCAATGCCTCCCGCTCCATGACTACGAAACCGCTCACTCTCGCCCCGCGGCCCCACGCCCTCTCGGCCCACGCCCTCTCGGCCCACGCCCTCTCGGCCCACGCCCTCTCGGCCCACGCCCTCTCGGCCCACGCCCTCTCGGCCCACGCCCTCTCGGCCCACGCCCTCTCGGCCCACGCCCCGGCCCCTCGCCCCCTCGGCCCCACGCCCCCTCGGCCCCACGCCCTCTCGCTCCCTTAGCCCCACGGCCGCTCGCGCCCTTGGCCCCTGCGGCCCCCCGCACCATCGGCCCGTTGGCCCCCGGCCCCTCGCACGTTCCGACCCGAAGGCAGCGGTTCCTCTCTCTGGCTCCGGGCGCGCCGGTGGCCATCTTGGTCGGCGTGTTCCACTGGATTCGAACGTTTGTTCGCACTACATTACGCTCCTGTGCTGATAAACGAACCGGTCTCCGCGGAGACGACGCCGACGGGCAGCCCCTCCCAGATCAGCGGCCCGCGCGGCTGCTACCGGGTCCGCCGCGTGCTGGAGGAATGGCAGGCCCCCGGCCAGGCGAGGTACTACCGACTCCAAGTGACGACCCCGGACGGCGCCGCGATCGCCGAGGTGATCGCCTCCGGTGCACAAGGCCCTGGCACATGGACCCTGCGCCGCGTTTGGAGCTGACCCCACCCAGCCCGTCCCAGCAGCACAACAGGGGTCACGAAGCCCGCACCCCAAAAGCTCACCCGGCGACGGATTGACGAGCCTGCGTCAACCAGCCCGGCGAGACGCCATCCGGCACATGGACTGGCCGTCACCACCCGCGGCCGCGCCTGCCCGACCCGGTGCGGTCGGTGGTGGTGCGGGAGCCGGCGGGTGAGCATCGGCATGCTGGCGGGCCGTCGCGGCCAGATCCGCGGGCGGCCCTAGCGGCCAGGCCTTGGCGAGGAACGTACGAACGCCTCCGCGCCCCGCCGCCGCGGGCGTGCGGATGTCCGGCCGTGCAGGCGTGCGAGCGTGCGCGGGTCCGGGGCGTGCAGGTGAGCGTGGGCGTGTGGGCGAACGGGTGTGCAGGTGGGCGAGGGTGCGGGCGTCCGGCCGTGCAGGCGTGCGAGCGTGCGCGGGCGCCGGGTGTGCAGGTGTGCGGGTGTGAATGCGGGCGGGCGCGGGTGCGGGGGGTGCAGGTGAGCATTGGCGTGTGGGCGTGTGGGCGTGTGGGCGTGTGGGCGTGCGGGTGTGCGGGGGTGCAGGTGGGCATGGGCGTGCGGGCGTCCGGCCGTGCAAGCGGGTGAGCGGGCGTGGGTGCGGGGTGTGCAGCTGTGCGGGCGAGCGGGCACGGGTGCGGGGCGTGCAAGTGAGCATTGGCGTGTGGGCGTGTGGGTGGTGTTGCGGATGGGTCAGGTCCGGTTGCGGAGGCGTAGGACCAGGCGGTTGGAGAACGTCCCTCGCCTGGTGGCCTTTGTCGAGCGCTGCTCTTCCAGTTCGGCGGGGGTAATGCCGTGCAGGGCAGAAAGGGCGTGGACCACCTCAAGGAGGTCCGCTAGTTCGGCCGGGTCGCTGGTGGCGACGTACTCGCCGGCCTCCTCGTAGAGCTTGGCGCGTAGAAGGGCCGCCAGTTCTGCACGGTCGGCGATGCGGGTTTCCGGAATGCCGCCCTCCTCTCGGATGATCTCGGGAATGCGGTCGCGGACGAGCTTCTCGGTGCGCCCTCCACCGTCCTTGGTGCGGTGTACCGTCCCGCCGTGGCGCCGATCCAGGGACTGGACCCACTTGACCGCCACCGCCGCCGTCTGTACCAGTTCGTTGCGGAGGCGGACGGGATCGGACTCGGCCAGCGCCTCGAAGAACTCCTCGGCGAGTATGTGGTGCCATGTCAGCTCACCTTGTGACCAGGCAGCAGCGCATTCGCGTTTCGCCTCTTCCGCTTGCCGGGTGAACTCGGGCTCGCTCCCGTCGGGGAACTCCTGTACGCCCCACATCCGATCCTGGGCGTCACGTTCAGCGGCGACATCCGCCAGCACTGTCGCCAGGGCTCCCGGCATTTGCTCGTTCTCCATGCCGGTCGACGTTAGCCACCCGAGCGGCTTTGGGCGGCGTGATCGGCTTCGCAGCCGAGGAGTTCATGGAGGACGGGCGGGAGTTCGTCCCAGAGCCACTCGTTCAACGTGCCCGGGAAGATCGCGGGCGGGTGTATGCCCAGGCGACCGGGTGCGGCTTCGGTCAGTCGTACGGCAACGGGCCCGTCGTCCCACATGGGGTCGCTGTTGCCCCAGAAGGCGGAGAAATCGGCGCTGGTCAGCATCACCTCCGCGGGCAGGGAGTGGTCGCCCGGGTGCCTGCCCAAGGGGAGCAGCCGCTGCGCGGTGGTGCGGAGGACGTTGAGCGCGGCCAGGTCGTGCGGGCAGGCGACGCCGCTGATCTCCAGTTCGGGCAGCCCGAACCTGCCCAGACCGCGGGTCTCAAGGTAGACGCAGGCGCAGCCGTCGATGTCGTCCTCGTCGGCGGTGCAGCGGCCGGAGTTCCGGTAGGGCGGGAGCGTGCTGCCGAGCCAGTCATCGGCGAGGGTGAATTCGTCGAAGCGTCCGAACGGGACGAGGGGTAGAACCCGGCCCGTGTCGAGGTCCACCGGCACCCCGCAGAGCGATTCGGCGATCGCCTTGGCCGCGGCGCGGGCGAGATGGGGCCCCGACGGCAGATCGCCCGCCGGCAGAACGGACGTGACGCCGATGTGCCTCGTCGCTTGCCGGATCCTGTCGGCGTCGTCCTCGTCAACGCCCGCCACGTGGCTGAGATCCCACGGCGAACCCGCGGCCGGATGGCAGGTCAGGACGAGGCGGGGAGTGCCCAGCCGTTCCGACACCGCCGCGGCGAACGGGCCGGGGAGCCGCCGGCGGATCGCCGCCGGAAGGTCGCCGGGCTCCTTGTCGGTCGCGATGACGAAAACGGCGCTCGTCTGTTCGGGGACCGTGATGGTGACGCGCATGGCAGCCTCCTCGGGGCGGTGGACCGGCTTGTGGGGTCCAGCTTCGAGGAGGCGGCGGCGCGGCCGGACTAGAACGAGATTCTGTGGATAACTGGGTCAGAAGGCACAGGTCAAGGACGTGATCCCGTTGATGAAGCTCGTCCGCTGACGGACGGGGGGCGCTGTCGCGTGAAGCGCCGGGAGACGCGTGTAGAGCTCCCGCAGCAGCACCGTGATCTCGCGGCGGGCCAGGTGGGCGCCGAGGCAGAAATGCGGTCCGGGCGCCCCGAAGCCGACGTGCGGGTTTGGGGAGCGTGTGATGTCGAAGGCGTGCGGATCCTTGAAGACGTCCCCGTCCCTGTTGGCCGAGTTGTAGTAGAGGATCACACGGTCGCCGGAACGGTAGACGTGCCCGCTCAGTTCGTGATCGCGGGTCAGAGTGCGGCGCATCCACGTCACCGGGGACGCGTAGCGGACGATCTCCTCGACCGCGGCCGGAAGCCGTGCATCCATGTCCGCCAGGAGGGTGTCCCTCTGCTCGGGGTTGTCGGTGAGCAAGGCCAGGGCGTGTGACAGTGCGTTGCGCGTGGTCTCGTTGCCGGCCACCACGAGGAGGGCGAAGAAGCGGCCGAGATCGAGGTCGTCGAGGGCTTCGCCGTCCACGTTCGCGTGGGTCAGCGCGGTCACCAGGTCATCGGCGGGCTTCTCACGGCGCAGTCGGCCGAGGTCGGCCATGAGCGCGTGCAGGTAGGAGAACTTCTCGATGAGTACCGCCGGACGGTCCCGGCCATCGGGGCTGACATAGTCGGGGTCGCCGATGGCGAGGATGACGTTCGTGGCGTCGATGACACCGGCGTAGGCCGATTCGGGGATGCCCATCATGGAACAGATGATCCGCAGGGGCATCGGCATGGCGACGTGCTGGACGAAGTCGCACGGGCCGCGCTCGGCCAACTCGTCCACGATGCGGCGTGCCAGCACCGTCACGTCCCCGGTCACCCGCTGGACCAGGCGTTTCGTGAAGGAGCGGGAGACGATCCGGCGAAGCCGTGCGTGCCGCGGATCGTCGATGCTGATCATTGATCCGGTGTAGTCGGCGACCTGCGGGGGCGGGTCGACCAGGCTGACGGCGGTGGGCTGCGAACTGAACACCTCAGGGTTCCGGCTCGCTTCGGCCACTTCTTCGTAGCGGGTCAGTGCGTAGAACCCGGGTTCGTCCGGCACGGGGCAGAAGACCGGGCCTTGCGCGGCCCTAAGGGAGGCGAACAGTTCGTCTCGTTCGACCTGCGGTTTCGCCCAGAAGTCCAGGCTGACGAGGCTGCTCTCGACGGTGGAGGGCATGGGTGGGAGCGCCTTCCGCTGGGGAGTCGTCCCCACAGGCTAACTCTCGCACCTCCACAGAGAGCGGTCATGCGCGGGCGGGTCGTTCGACCCGCCCGCTGCGCACGAGCCTCCGCGGGACGATGCGGTCCCAGGGAGAAGTTGCCGTGGACCGCCGCGTCAGCGGGCGGTGGGCTCCACGTAGTGGCGCTCACCCGGGCCCACGTACACCTGGCGCGGGCGGCCGATCTTGGTGGCCGGGTCGTTCATCATCTCGCGCCACTGGGCGATCCAGCCGGGCAGCCGGCCGAGCGCGAACAGGACCGTGAAGGCGTTGGTCGGGAAGCCCATCGCCTTGTAGATGACCCCGGTGTAGAAGTCCACGTTCGGGTAGAGCTTCCGCTCGATGAAGTAGTCGTCGCTCAGGGCGACCTCTTCGAGGCGCATGGCCAGGTCCAGCAGCGGGTCGGACTTGCCGAGCGCGTCCAGGACCTTGCCCGTCGCCTTCTTCACGACGGCGGCGCGCGGGTCGTAGTTGCGGTAGACGCGGTGCCCGAAGCCCATCAGCCTGACGCCGGGCTCCTTCTTCTTGACGCGCTCGACGAACGAGTCGATGTTGTCGCCGCTCTCGTGGATGCGTTCCAGCATTTCCAGGACCGCCTGGTTGGCGCCGCCGTGCAGTGGGCCGAACAGCGCGTCGACGCCTGCGGACACCGAGGAGAACAGGTTCGCCTGGCTGGACCCCACCAGACGCACGGTCGAGGTGGAACAGTTCTGCTCGTGGTCGGCGTGCAGGATGAACAGCATGTCCAGTACGCGCGCGATCTCCGGGTCGATCTCGTACGGCTGCGTGGGCAGGCCGAACATCATGCGCAGGAAGTTCTCCACGTACCCGAGGGAGTTGTCCGGGTAGAGCAGCGGCTGTCCGTTGGACGTCTTGTACGCGTACGCCGCGAGCGTGGGGAGTTTCGCGATGAGCCGGATGCTCGACTGGTCGACCTGCTCCGGGTCGAACGGGTCAAGGCTGTCCTGGTAGAACGTCGACAGGGCGCTGACCGCGGACGACAGGACGGCCATCGGGTGGGCGCGGCGGGGGAAGGCCGAGAAGAACGCGCGGAACTTCTCGTCCAGCAGGGTGTGGTTGCGGACGCTGTCGGTGAACTTGCTCAGTTGGTCGGGCGTCGGGAGTTCGCCGTAGATGAGCAGGTAGGCCACCTCAAGGAAGGAGGATTTCTCCGCCAGTTCCTCGATGGGGTAGCCGCGGTAGCGGAGGATGCCCGCCTCGCCGTCGATGTAGGTGATGGCCGACGTGGTGGACGCCGTGTTGGTGAAACCCGGATCGAGCGTGACATGCCCCGTCTCCTTGAGGAGGCTGCCCACGACCAGCCCAGACGGACCTTCCGTCGCCTCGGTGACCTCTAGAGGCATCCGGCCGCCCGCGTGGTCGAGCTCGAAATCCGACATACTCGCTCACTCCCAACTGCGTCCACACCTGCGTAGACGTTCCGCTCTTCATCGTATCCACGTGATCACGGGCGCCGATCCGGGCCCGTCCCGTTGACGGCGGGCGGGCGCGGGTGTTCCGGTGGAGGCATGACCGCTCAGAGCGCAGCCGAACTCCTCGCGCGCACCCGACGGGAGATCGCCGAGACGACGACGCCGAACCGCTTCGTCGACCTGATCGAAAAGGGTGAGTTGCCCCGAGATCGCCTGGTCTGGCTCGCGGGCGAGGAGTTTCGGATCGTCAGCAGCGATCGGCGGAGTTTCGCCCTGCTGGCCGCTCGCTATCCCGAATCGCCCGCCGGTGAGCTGTTTCTGGGGCTCGCACAGGGGGAGGGGCAGGCTCTGACCCTCCTGGGTGATTTCGTCGCGGCGCTTGGTGAGAGTGAGAAGAATCTCAGCGCGTACGAACCGAGACCTTTCGCGCAGGCGTATCCCGCCTATCTCGCGCAGAGGGCGGCCTTCGGGACGGCCAGTGAGGTGGCTCTGGCCATGATGGCCAATCTTGAGGAGTGGGGCGCGTACTGCGCCCGCATAGCTCAGGCGCTAAGAGCCCACTACGGCTTCGCCGGCACGGACGTCGGTTTCTTCGACTTCTTCGCAGGATCCCCGCCCGGCTTCGAGGAGCATGCTCTCGCGGTCATAGCGGCCGGTCTCGCGTCTGGCGACGACCCTGTGGAGGCCGCCCGGGCGGCTCGCCTTCTGCACGCCTACGAGACCGCCTTCTGGGACGCACTCGCGGAAGGCTTGCCGTGATCTCGCGTCCTACGGGCGCGGCTCGCGCAAGGTCGGAAGCTCCGCCGTGACCTCGACCAGCGTCCGTTCCTGGACGTCGATGAGCTCCTCGACGTCTTCCGGTGGCCACTCCTCACCGTAATGCGCGTCCAGCAGCGTGGACAGGGCGATCAGGACCTGCTCGGGAGTGGGGCGTTCCCCAGGATCCTTGACCAGACAGCGTGTGACGAGCCCACGCATGGGTGCGGGCAGGAGGGTGAGGTCCGGTTCGCCGTTCACGATCCGTCCGCGGACCTTGTGGCCGGTGCCGAACGGCGCCGCACCCGTCGCCGCGAACACGAGGGTCGCTCCGAGCGAGAACACGTCGCTCTCCGGATGGACGGGGTCACCCAGGGCCTGCTCCGGTGACATGTACGCGGGCGTCCCCAGGATCTCCGTGCGCGACAACGGCAGCGCGTCCAAGGGCCGTGCGATGCCGAAGTCGATGACCCTCGGCCCGTCCGAGGCGAGCAGGACGTTCGAGGGCTTCAGATCCCGATGGACGATCGCCGCCCGATGGATCGCGATGAGCGCCTCCGCCAGCCCGGCCCCCAGCCGGCAGGCGGCCTGCTCCGGCAGCGGCCCCTTCTCCCGGACGACCGCGGACAGGCTCACGCCGCGGATGTACTGGGTCGCCAGCCACGGCTGGTCTGCGTCCGGGTCGGCGTCCACGACGGGCGCGGTGTAGAAGCCGCTGACCGACCGCGCTGAGGTCACCTCGCGGCGGAACCGTTCCCTCCACCTGGGATCGTCGAGGAGCTCGGGACGGATGACCTTCACGGCGACCAGCCGCCTGCTGGGCGAGGCTCCGAGGAACACCTCGCCCATCCCGCCGGAACCGAGCCGGGTGACCACGCGGTACGGGCCGATCATCTGGGGCGGTTCTGACTGCATGGACACGGCTATCCGATCATGGTGGGGCGCGCTCAATCGTGCCACGGCGCGGGCGTTCGCCGGACCGTGCGGCCCTTCACGTCCAGGGGAGCGCACTCCGCTCCGCCCAGTAACGCTCCGGCGGGATGCTCAACCTCGCCATCGCCTCCAGCTCCGGTGGTTCGAGGGCCACGCTCGTGGCCGCCAGGTTCGCTTCCAGTTGGGCCGGGCTGACCGCACCGATGAGGACGGTGTCAGCCCAAGGTCGGCTGAGCGCCGCCGCCAGGGCCAGCGCATCCGGACGCACATCCTTCTTGGACGAGAGGTCCTGCACCTCTGCGGGAGGCCGCACGGCGAGCCGTCCGTTGGCCAGTACCTCCTTGAGCAGCACATGCAGTCCGGCGCCATGGGCTTCATCGAGTGCATCCTCGGCAGACGTCTCAAGGATGTTCCACGTCGATTGGACGGTGCTGAAGAGCCTCTGCCCGGAGACCTCAAGGGCCATCGCTCGCCGGATCGTGTCGGCCTGTCCTGGTCCGGACGTCGAGAAGCCAACGCGGACGCCCTCCGCGGCGAGCTCCGCCAAGGCTTCCTGTAGGGGGACGTCCTGAAACAGGGAGCTCTTTTCGGTCAGCGAATGCACCTGATAGACGGACAGATGCCCGTTCAACCGCTCGCGCGACTCCTCATACTGGGTTCGGTAGCGGCTGAGACTGTGCTCTTTGACCTCATGCACCGGCGCATCGGTCTTCCAATCGCCGACGTAGGCGTATCCCCATTTGCTCGATACCTGCACTCCTTCAGGTGCACGTGCCGTGAGCCAGCCTCCGAGGAACTCCTCCGCCCTGCCGTAGGAGCGTGCCGCGTCCACCCAGCGGATGCCTGCGGCGTAGGCCGCGTCGAGGACGCTCCAGGTCGCCTCGCGCATCATCTCCACGCTTCGCCCGGGCGGCAGCTCCGCCACCCTGCCCACGTTGATGTAGGCGGGACGTCCCAGCGCCGCAAGACCGATCCCGAGCCGGTGTATCGCGTTCATGTCCCCAGCCTCGCACGCTCGTCCGACGCTCACACCCGAGTTGATTGCCCGAATAGTCGGAAATGCTCCGGTGTGCGCGGCGGGATATCCACAGAATTACATTCTGGTGATCCTTATGGCGTCCGCCCGCGATGCTGATCCGTGTCAATGTTCCCGCGACAGAGGGGTACGGAAATGCCTGCACAGACCGCCCGGTCTTACTACAGCGCCAACCAGTTCGCCGGACTTCTCGGGCTCGCTCGATGGCAATTGCGCGTCGGCCTGGAGCACGGGCTGCTTCCGGGGCCCGACCTCGACGCGGACCGGTGGTCCGCCGGCCTCGCCGAGGGCGCCCGCGGGCGCGGCGAGGAGATCATCGCGAGATTCGGCGTCGAGCCGCCGGTCGGCTCGGCACGGGCCGCCGCCCGGCTCGCCGCCCGGGTGGGTCTCGACGTCGAGCGCCCCGACATCGAGGTCCTGGTCGCCCGGGGCGACCTCGGCGTCATCAGCAGCTTCCGCGGGCACCCCGTCTACCTCTTGCGCGACCTGGACCTTCTCGACTCGGACGTCGTGCGGCAGGTGGTCACCGCCAGAAAGGGCCCGCTGACCGACACGGTCGACACCGCTGGCGCGGTGACGATCCTCGGGTGGCCCCGCAAGACGTTCGACCGGATCGCCGCCGAGCGCGACCTGGCGGCGGACAGGCTCGGCCGCTACGCGCTCTCCGACGTCCAGGCGCTCCAGGCGGACGAGGACCTGGTGCACCAGGTCGCCGAGGAGAAGCGCCGCCTGGCCCGGGCCAGAACGCGCCGGTCCGAGATCCACATCGAGGACGTCGTCCGCGCCTGGGTCCTCCGCTGCTCCGCCTACGTGGACCGAGACACCGACCAGCCACCGGACATCGCCCCCCTTGGCCGAGCGATCCGCGCCCTCCGGACGGTCAGAGCCGAAATCGCAAGCCAGGAACCCATCTCGCCGTAGCAAGTCACCCGCACCCACCCCTCGACATCTGCCCTGCACGCTCCAGCACCAAAGCGCACACCTCCGCGCGTGCCCAACGCGCCCCGAGGCAGCCCAGCCACTCCGCCCCTCGCAGGCTGACGCGTTTGCCTCCAAGCCGGCTGAGCAGGCACCCAGCACAGCCCGGGACGGCCCAGCCTGCCCCGACCACCCAGAGCTGAGGTGCTGCCTGCCCGAGCCAACGCGTCAGCCGTCAAGTCGGCACGAGCGAGTGGACGGCGTGGCCTGGGGGCGGGTGCATTTGCCCCTGACTCTTGTGAGCTGGCGGGTATGCCTTTGAGGTGGCCCGAGTGGACGTCTGACGCGGCCTTGGGACGGTGCGGCCGCCTCTGATCCTGAGCGGCCGATGTCTCTGCATTCGAGTCCGTCCGAGTGGGTGGGCGGCGCGGTCGGTCTGGGCTCTGGGGAGCTGATGGGTCTCTTTCCTACCCGACCTTGAGCGGGGGATGGCGTGACCTGAGGGAGCGTGGCTGACTCCGATGGAGCGCGTGATGCCTTGCCCGTTCAGGAGGGGATCGGCGGCGGGTGGCGTCTGGTGCATCTACGCCGGGGGTTGCGCTGTTCATGGTGATCGGTGGTTGGCGCGGCGGGGGGTTGAGCGGCGCCTTGTCGGAGGTTTTGCTGGTTCTCTGTGGCGCGCCAGGGCGGTCAAGAGCCGGTCGCGGGCCTCGGTGCGGGACATCGCCGGGAGACGCTCGGGGAGGGTTGACGCCAGGTCCGGTGGGGCGTCGACCAGGCCGTTGTCGTCGATGGTGGCTCGATCGCCCGTCCAGGGACCCATCAAGACCGCGGATATGCCGCCCGGGTGACGGGTGAGGATCGCCTTGATCCGGTCGGCTTCTTTGGCGCAGTCGGCCACCAGGAGGAGGCGCCGCGCCTGCGTGACCCCGGTGTTCTCGCGAATGGCGAGTTCGGTCTCCAGGTATGCCAGTGCCGCGTCGAGGTTGCCGGGGATGAAGAGGCCTGCCGTGTTGTCGTCGAGGAGTTCGTCCTCGGCCAGGCCGAAGAGGGCGCCGGCGTCGTGGCGCGGGATCACGACGAGGGAGTCGTCGCCGTGTTCGTCGAGTGCCGTCAGTGCGAGTACGCGGGCGGTGGGTGCGGCGCCCGGACCCGACAGGCCCGTTGCGGGAATGGCGAATGGGTCCAGCGTGGAGCGGTAGCTGAAGGTCGCTGGCTGCATTTCCGGGATCTCGGCCGCAGGGAACGCGGGCAGGCCCGCGGTCGCGGCGGCGTAGATGCGGTGCCGGAACGGGTAGCAGATCGCGGCGGCGGCGGGGAGCAGCAGACCGAGCAGGAGCACGGGCTGCAAGGAGGCGGGGCGTGAATCGAGATCTTCCGCCTGTTCGCGCGGACGGTCCGGAACGGGAGCGGTGGACGCGGGTGGCGGTGTGCTCTTCGAACGGGTGGGAGACGGGGGCGCGCTGCTCGGCGGATGCGGTGCGGCGGGCCGCGGTGCGGGTTCGACGATCGGCCTCGGTGAGGGTGATCTGCGCTCTGTCTTGTGCTTCGAGTCGTAGCGGTCCGGCCAGCGGGGGAGCTCCCGGCCGCGTCCTGATCGTCTGCGAGACCTCTCGTACATCGCCAGCCAAGCCTCCTTGCATTTGTGCGCGGTGTACCAGTCGCCGATGCTCACGGCGTGGCGGCAGATGGGCGGCACGGATCCTCGCGGCTGCGGTTCGGCCCGGGCGGCCGCGTCGGAGGCGGCCGCGCCGATGGTGATGGCGCCGGCCATCGCGGTACACCCCAGCAGCCCGCAGGTGCAGCGGAGCCAGTCGCCGATAACGACGGCAAGTCTGGGGTGTACCAGGAAACGGTTCATCTTCGCCCCGGGGGATCGCGTCGGTCACCGTGAGAATGCCGATCGTAGCCACTTTGGCTACGGAGCGTTGAACTTTGCTCACAGTCGGCTCGGCAATCGTCGAGGGCTGCCGCCGTTCCTGTCATGCCTCCGATACGAGGTAAATCCCGAATTGTTTTGGTATCTCGGTGTGCAGTCGCCCCGTCGGCGGGCGCGTGGCCGGACATCCGCAGATCCTGCAAGATTCCCTGGTGATGCGGCTTGACGGCACGCGTGAGCGGGACGCCCCATGTGAGGGGCCATGCATGATCCGCACATGTCCCGCCGGTTTCGCGAGCCCCGGCAACGGCATGTTCGGGTTGCGGCCCGGTTTCAAAACTCTCACTCCGTGTCACCGGTCGACAGCAATTCGGAATCGCCGCGAGGCTGCTTGGTCCTGCCGGACAGCGCGCGGAAGCGGCATCGCCATGCGGACCCTGCGGTATCCGTCCAGTACAGGATTGGAGACTGGGCGGAGGCCGACCGGGTCGCGGGCGACTTCCCCTTCCATCTCGCCCGGCCGCACGAGGCGGCACTGTCGGCCTACGCGCTGTTCGTCGAGGTCGCGAGGGGAGGGGCCCGTCATGGACGAGCGGCTGCGCTAGCTCGCCCGTTGTAGGCAGCCTGAGTAAACCGCTGGCGAGTTCGGGGCCGCATAAGGCTGCGGGGGAGGACGGTGACGCCGATGCCTGCGACGGCGGTGGCCTTGATGGCTCGGCGCGAAGACCCGCTACTGGCCCTTTTCCAGGCCCATGTTGAGCGGATCCTTCAGTTGCTCCAAGCCCGCCGTGCCTGTGGGCGGGTGAGGCGTCCGCGGCGTAGCGCGTGTCCACCGTGATCAGGAAGAAGGGCGCGCGGTCTATAACCGGGTGATCAGCTCGATCGGGCGGCCTGCGGATCTTTCAGGTGCTCCGAGCCCGCCGTGCCTCTGGGCGGGTGATGCGTCTTCGGTGTTCTGGGCCTTCTTGGTCGATGAACCCTTTACCGGAGACCTCGTTGCGTCCGGCGCATGGCACGCAGGGCCTTGCTCGCTTTGCCCGTCATGGACGGACGTGGAGGGCAGCGCTATCCCTCCGGACCGGCTCTGAGTGTCCGGTCCCGCCGCAGTGCCGGGATCGTCGGGTCTCGGGCATGCTGGGAGATCGGCGGAGAGGAGCCGTGATGACCCTGGCGATGAGCGTGGCCGAGCGGGAGGCGTTTCTCGCCGGCACGTACGTGGGCATCTTGAGCGTTGCGGACGAGGAGGGACGGGCGCCGCTGGCGCTGCCCGTGTGGTACGCCTACGAGCCAGGCGGCGAGATCACCTTCATCACCGGCCGGGACAGCCGCAAGATGGCCCTGATCCGGGCGGCGGAACGGGTGAGCCTGGTGGTGCAGGAGGCCGCACTGCCCTACCGGTACGCCTCGGTGGAGGGGCCGGTCGTCGGGTTCGAGGATCCGGCCCGTCCGGAGGACCGCCGCACGCTGGCCGAGCGCTACCTCGGCGTCGAGGGCGGCGCGGAGTATCTGGAGGCGACGAAGGACGTCGCCGGGAAGATGGTCCTGACGCGGGTGCGTCCGGAGCGCTGGTACACCCGCGACTACACCAAACAGTCCGGCTGACGATCCTGATGGGCTCAGGGCGGGCCCGGCGGGTCTCAGGGCGGACCCGACGGGCCTCCTCAGGGTGAACCCGACGGGCCTCAGAGCGAACCCGGAAGACCACAGGGCGAACCCGGAAGGCCACAGGGCGGGCCCGAGACGCCCGAGGGGCGTAGCTGGTGGCAGGCCAGCAAAACGGCAGGCCAGCAAAACGGCAGGGTGTAGGGCAGCAGGGGCTGGATAGGGGCCGGGAAGCGGCAGAGGCAGGTCGGTAAGAGGCCGAGTCGGTAAGAGGCAGGGGCGGTAGGCGGCCGGGGGTGGGTTGGCGGGTCTGTGGGTGGTGTGGGCTGGGGGCCTGGTTGTTTAGGCGGCGGTTGGGAGGTGGGGGTCGGCCGGGGCCTTTAGGAGGTCGTACATGCCTAGGGGGAGCGTGTCGCCCCAGAGCCAGTCGTTGACCGTGCCGTCGAAGTCGGCGGGTGGGCCGGTGGCGATGAGGCGGGAGGTCAGTGGGGACAGGTGCACCTGGAAGGGGGCCGGCGGCGTCAGGTGGACGCGGCGGGTGGAGCCCCAGAAGTCGTTGAAGTCGCCCTGTGTCAGGTCGAGGGTGTCCGGGATCGTGCGGGTGCGGGTGGCGGGGCCCGTGGCCAGCCACGACCAGTGGTCGGTCAGCAGTCGGCGGGCGGTGGTCCGCAGGATGTTGAGTGCGGCGACGTCGTGCGGGCAGGCCACGTCGGTGATCTGGAGCTCCGGGAGGCCGAAGCGGCGCAGGCCGCGGGTCCGCAGACGGACGCAGGCGCAGCCGTTGACGCCCTCGGGGTCGAACGCGGGTTCGGCGGCCGTGCAGCGCCCGTTGGCGCGGAACGGCGGCAGGACGTCGCCCAGCCATTGGTCGGCCAGCACGAAACGTGTCCGCTCGCCGGGGGACGGCGTCAGGACGTGACCCGTGACGAGGTCGGCGGTGACTCCTCCGGTGGCCCTGGCGATGGCGTACGCAGCGGCGCGGGCGACCTGGACGCCGCGCGGCTGGTCGGTGATCGGCGAGTAGGCGGTGACGACGGCGAACCGCCCGGCGTCGTTGAAGGCCCGCGCGGCCGGACGGTCCTCGGGCTGGGCCGCCTTGATGTGCCCGGGGTCCCAGCGCAGGCTGCCGAGGTCCTCGCGGGTCACCTGCAATTGGGGTGAGCCGAGCCGCCCGGCGATGTGGGCGTGATACGGGCCGTCCGCTGCTCTGCGGAGAAGATCGGCGGGATCGTCCGGGATGCTCTCGGCGGCCACCGCGAACCGCGAGGTCGTGGTGGACGGGACGGGAAACGTGATCGTGGCCATGAGCCGGCTCCTTCCATCGGCGGACGCGCCCCAGCATGCGCGGCCGGCCAGGGGACAAGCAGCAGAACTCGATTCTGTGGATAACCCCGCCTCCCAGTGGCGCGGAGCTGTGGCGGGACCCCTAGGACGTGGTGAGATTCGCCAGACGCCTGCGACGACGTTCGGTAAAATTCCCGTCACCCGCAGTTAAGATCACGTGAGAGGCGACGATATGTGCCGACTTTTCGGGATGAGTACCGGCGGCCCGCGGGTCAGGGCGGCCCACTGGCTGCTGGACGCGCCCCGGAGCCTGCGCGCGCAGAGTCACCGGATGCAGCACGGTGCAGGGCTCGGCTGGTTCTCGCTCGGTGGCGAGCCCGTCCGCGACCGGGCGCCGCTGGCCGCATTCGAGAACGCCGACTTCGACCTGCACGCCCGCAACGTCCCGTCCCACACGTTCGTGTCGCATGTTCGTGACGCCTCGGTGGGCGGGCTGACGGTGCACAACTGCCACCCCTTCGTGATGAACGACCGGCTGTTCGCGCACAACGGCGTGGTGAAGGGGCTCGACACGCTCCGGACGTGGCTGACGGAGGTGGAGCGCGCCCATGTCTCGGGCGAGACCGATTCCGAGATGGTGTTCGCCTACGTGACCGCCGAGATACGGCGCCGCGGCGACACGACGGCGGGGATCGTCGAGGCGGTGCGGCGCATCGGGGCTGAACTGCCCGTTTTCGCGCTCAACCTGCTCGTGGCGGAGGCGGGACGGCTGTGGGCCCTGCGCTATCCGGAGAGCAACGAGCTGTGGGTCCTGTCGCACCGGGAAGGCGGCGTGAGCGCCCCCGGCAGCGAGGTTCCGGCGGTGGTCATCGCCAGCGAGCCGATGGACGACCGGCCCGGCTGGCGCCTGCTCGAACCAGGCGAGCTGCTGGTCGTGGACGGCCTCGACGAGACCTCGCTGTTCCCCTTCGGTCCGCTGCGCCACCCGCTGCGCCGTTCGGATCTGTCCATCCGCGAGGCCGCCTCCCAGGCGGCCGCCGCGGGAGACGCGGACCCCGGCCGCTTCGGCGGTGTGACGGTGATGGAACTGGGCGGCCCGGAAGGAGAACCGGTTCCGGTCCGGGTGCCCCTTTCGCCGGTGATCCTGCGGAACGGCCGGCCGGCGGCGGTGCGAGACCCGTCTGTCTAGCTCCGACACGCCGTTCACCACGGAAAAGACCAGCTTCGGCCGAATTCGCGGTGATTCGCGCGGCATCGACGGCGCAATCGGGGGGAATGTGTACGTTGGGGAGATCAACACTGCTGTGAGCTGCGGGGACGGGCCCCGCCGCCCAGCCTTGGAATCAGGAGGTCCCCGTGGCTCGAACACTGTCGAGGGGCACCCGTGTCACCGGTGCCGAACGCACCCGTCTCGCCGCCGAGCTCGCTCCGCGATACGCGGCCGGCGAAAGCATCCGCGACCTCGCGGCCGAGACCGGCCGGTCGTACGGATTCATCTACAACGTCCTGAAGGAGGCGGGGGTGCCGCTGCGCGGCCGGGGCGGCAACACCCGGCGCAAGAAGGACTGACCCGCTCCCTGGTCCAAGCGAGAAAAGGAAGAACCGAGCACATGACCGGACGTCCCCCTCGCCCCCCGGGGGGACCCCGTGCGCTAGGAACCGCGGAACGCCCCGGTGACCTCGGAGCGTCCGTTCAGACTGGCGAGATCGGCGGCCGCCCGCCCGGCCACCCAGCCCTCATGGTTGGAGACGGAGCCCGCCCGCCCCTTGGCGAGGTTCGGGAACATCGTGTCGACGGCCTGATCGACGGCCCGGTCGCGCGCCGCCAGCACGGGGAGAAGATCCTTCCCGCCGGCGCTCGCGGCCGCACTGTCCGCCGCCTCGCCCGCGGCCTCTCGCAGCCGCTCCCCGATGCGGGCGGCGTAGGCGTTGAGGAACGCGTGCCGGAACGACCGCGTCCGTGACCGCCCGCGCGTGTCCCGCCTGGGGCCCGCGTGCACCATGGCGGACGTCGCCTGCACGAGCAGCGACGTGAACAGCATCTCCACCGCGGCCAGGTCGGCCGGGAAACCGAGAACGGTGGAGAACCCCAGTTCCCTGTGCCAGACCGCACGGCAGCGGTTGGCGTCGGCCACCACCGTCAGCAGCACCGCCTTCGGCGCGTCGTAGGGGCTGTCCACCGCGATGCGACGCCCGTCCGGCCCGCCCGTGTCACCCGCCTCGGCGGCGAGCAGCGCATGGTCGATGCTGTGCCGCGCCATCAGCTGCTGAGCGCGTGTGCTGAGCGCCTCCGCCTCCTCGGGGAACTCGGTCGACTCGGCCTTCGCGAGCAGTGCCCGCACCCTCCCCAGCGTCCGCTGGTCGACCCCCGCCCAACCCGCGGCAGGTGCGTCGCCGCGAGGACCGGCACTGCCGGACGCCGTGCCGGGAGGCGGGGTGATCGCCGGGAGTCTCGGGAGGGCCTCCAGAAGATGGATCAGTTCGAGCGCGCAGGTGATGTAGACCGTGCGTGCGGCGGTTTCGCGGTCGCACCAGTGGGCGGGATGGGCGTCGTCGTCCGTCCACCACACTTCGGCCTTGAGAGCGGCGAGCTGGTCACGCCAGCGGTCGTCCACGGTGGCGGGGGAGTAGGCGCGCATCTCGCCCGCGATCGCGTCCTTGACCAGCCGCGCGTGCCTGGCCGTGCGGCGGCGGGACACGAACCTGACCACGTCGGCCGGCAGCCAGCCGCGCCGCCATGCGGCGGTGACCCCCTGCCCCAGCCGCTCCGCGAGGCACCGGTCGACCATCGTCGTCCAGCCGGGCATGCCGGGACGTTCCGTCAGCCGCTCCACGAACCGCCCGAACGCGGGTCCGTCGCCGTTCGCCAGCGCTCGAATCGCGCCGGACATCAGCTCGGCCGCGGCCGGGGACGGAGTCCGGCCGCGCCGCCACGCGTCACGCACCGCCACTCCCGCCTTCCGAGGTCACCTGTGCAGGACGCATCCTGCCATCCGGCGGCGACAAGACTCGCCGTTCCCGGCCGGAAACCGCGTGCAGGCCAGAGCGCGGAATGAGAAAGCCCCTGGCCGCCAGACGGCCAGGGGCTGCTGGGTGGGGGCGCCTACCCGGCTCTGTGCTCCTCGCCGCGCATCTCCTCCACCACGACGCTCTGGTACGCGCGGGACGTGTCCGGGACGTAGCTCAGCCTGGCGAGGGCCTTCCCGTCGTGGTCCCTGATTTCGAAGTGGTAGCCCTCGCCGGCCTCGCCGACGTGGGCCACGGCCTGGTCGTGCCGCAGCCTGCACATGGTGTCGACCTTCTCCAGTGCGACCTTCAGGCTCCCCGCATCACTGATGAGCCGCGCAGGCTCACTCGTCTCCCAGATCTCGAACATGAGTCGTGTCCTGTCGGCGGTCGGTCGGAAGGAACGGGCGGGGCATTCCAGACGTCGGACACAGCTTGCGCTCATTTGATGGATCTTTCAATCAGAGCAGGTATCGGATTGATCACTATTCGAAGTTGTCCACGCTCGCAGCGTCATGTCCGCATGTGGCGGGGGTCGGTCGCTTCCGCCGATCTCGTCTGGATCGATAGGGCCGGCCACGCAGAACCGAACACAATTCGGAAAGGCGCGGTGCGTGAGGCCGGGCTGACGGAGGATGAGGTGTTCGCCTAAATCGTGCCTCGCCGCCAGGCTTCAAGCGGCTTGCCGGGCTTCAAGCGCCTTAGGCCTCAACGGCGACGACGGTCTCTTTGGCCTCCGGCTCCAGGAAACGCAGCAACGCCTCACCTTCGGCGGAAAGCTCGTCGACCGCCGTCGGGGGGAGCGCTTCGAACGGACGCATCCGCAGTGTGGCGACCTTCCGCTTGTACTCCGTCTCCCAGATCCCGCGGGCGAAGCCTTCCCAGAGGAACACGGCACGGACGCGGAGGTTCTTGGTGGTGAGCATGGGCCGGTGGGCGTCGGCGATGATGCGCCTTCGGTCGGCGTGCGCGAGGACGAGGCTGTCGAACTCGGGCAGGAAGCGTGCGGGTGCGGGGACGTCCTCATCGGGGCGCGGTGCGTCCGGTAGATCGAACAGCTCCCGGCCCTTGTCGTCGGAGAAGACGCGAAGGCGGGGACGCAGGCGTTCCAGGGCTTCACCAGAGGAGGCCAGTCCGCACCACGTCTGCGCGTCGGCGGCGGACGCCGGCCCGTAGGCCGCGAGGTAGCGGAGCATCAGTTCATCGATCGCGTCCTCGGCCACCGGCCCGCTCTCCAGCCACGTGTCGGCCAATGTGAAGCGCGACGTACGGGGAAAGCCCCACCTGTCCTCCGTCGGAACCATGACCAGCGGTACGCACAGCCGGACGGCGTACCCGAGGGCACGGTCGTTGACATCCGGGAACCGTTCCTGCAGCAGCGCGCGTACATCGTTGAACGTCCGGGGCTCCTCCTCCAGAAGCGACCGTGCCGCAGGGACGACCTTCCGCAGATCCAGTCCCTTGCCCCGATCGCCCAGTACGCGCAGGGCGCCGTCCAACATCGGCTGCATGGTCGTTCGGAACGCCGTGTAGTCCGAGGCCGTCATCAGGTGCAACGTGGCGCGCATCACGGTGGCACGCACCAGCGACCGATCCTGCAACGCGGCGTGCAGATCGGACGCCCGGAATCCGTCCAGCCGCGTCCACAGGCCCAGAAACGGCGGCTTCGGCTCCTGAGCCTGCATCCCGCACAGGCGTTCCACCGCCTCGGCCACTGGGAGAGGCTCCCGCGCGAGCAGCAACTGCCGTGCCAGCGTCGCCCGGTTCAGGGCCTGGACGTTCAGGGTCTCCGTCATTCCTCCAGGATGCCGGTAATGACGTCCCGGACGGAGCGCCGCAACCACGCGTGAGCAGGGTCGGCGTCGTATCGCGCGTGCCATCCCAGGGAGAGCACGAGGGGCGGCAGTTCGAAGGGAACGGGGACGCGGACGAGCCCAAGGCGGTCCATCAGCCGTCGATGCAGCCGCTCGGCGGCGAATCCCAGCAGGTCGGCCTCTTGGACGATCATCAACGCCGCTGTCACCGTCGGCACCGTTCCCGCAAGGCGCCGCGCGCGGCCCGTCTCGGCGAGCAGCTCGTCGATCGGACCGGACACGCGCCCGCGCCGGGTGGACGTGATCTGCACGGCCCCTGCCCACTCGTCCAGTGTCACGTCCCGGCCTGCAAGCGGATGCTCCGGGCGCACGACAGACACGAACCGGTCTTCCAGGAGCAGCTCGACCCGGGTCTCGGGTGGCTGCCCTGGGCCGATGACACCGATCTCCAGATCGACGGTGTCTCGACGGAGCAGATAGTCGTCCCGCGGCCCCTCTCCGAGGAACCTCAGGGTCACGCCCGGGGCCTCACGTGCCACATGTTCCAAGAGGGGCCCGGCAAGGACGGCGACGGTGCCCTCATCGGCCTGGAGGGTGAAGCTGCCCGACAGCGTCGCGACATCGAGATCGTCGTCAGCAGAGAAGAGCGTCTGCGCGCGCTGCACGAGTTCGTGTACTTCAGCACGGATCGCAAGCGCGCGCGGGGTCGGCGCCATGGCACGACCGGACCGGACGAGAACCGGGTCACCGAGCGCCTTCCGGATCCGTCCCAGCGTCCGGCTCATCGCGGGGCCCGACAGATGCAGGCGTTCCGCGGCGCCGGTCACGCTCCCTTCCTCCAGCAGCGCGTCGAGCGCGATGAGCAGGTTAAGGTCCATTCTCGATTGCACCAGACGCATTCCTCACGTGCAAAAGATGCATTTGAAAGCAAGTCACCGCAAGCCTACGTTGGAGATCGCGGAGGCGGCGCGCGCGGCCCGGATATCCCCCTCCGCCTCTCCAGTAGGACGCGATGACGCGCGTCCCCCGAACGACTCCGAGGACTCACTGATGACGCTCGATGCCGTCCGCGGCGCCGCGCCGCCCGGAACCGCCCCGTACAGGGGGCGCGCCATGACGCCGCTGATGTCGGCGTGCGTGGTGCTGGTCGTGGCCATGGTCGCCGCCGTCAACCTGTCGATCCCCAAGCTGTCGGCGAGTTCGCTGAGCCCGTCCTCCACCGGGCTGCTGTGGATCGTCGACTCCTACGTCCTGGTGTTCGGCTGCCTGCTGATCCCCGCCGGCGCGCTCGGCGACCGTTGCGGGCGCAAGGGGGTCCTGCTGTCCGGACTCGCCGTCTTCGCGGCCGGCTGCCTGCTGTCGGCCGCCGCGCCGGGGGTCGCCGTCCTGCTGGGCGGACGGTTCGTGACCGGCGTGGGCGCCGCCCTGATCATGCCGGCGAGCCTCTCGCTGCTGCTGCAGGTAACCCCGCCGCAACGGCGTCCCCACGCCATCGCGACCTGGACGGCCGCCACCGGCGTCGCCGGAGCCGTCGGAAACCTCGGCGGGGGAGCGGCCCTGCAGTGGCTGCCGTGGCAGGGGCTCTTCCTGGCGGGCGCGCCTCTGGCCGCCGGCCTCGCCCTCCTCGTCGCGTGGCTGGCACCGCGCGGGGAGCGCCACGCGGCCGACCTTGATCTCGTGGGCGCGGCGATCCTCACCACCGCCCTGTTCACCCTGCTCTTCGGCATCATCGAGGGACCCGAGCGCGGCTGGTCCTCGCTCCCGGTGCTCGGCGGCTTCGCCGGCGCGGTCCTGCTCATGACGGTCTTCGCCCTGTACGCGCTGCGCGCCCGCCATCCGCTGCTGGACCCGCGCGTCTTCGCCATCGCCCCGCTGCGCAGCGGCGTGCTCGGGATCGGGCTGGCGTTCTTCGGGCTGTTCGCGCTCTTCTTCGTCAACGCCCAGTACCTGCAGTTCGTCAAGGGGTACTCGCCGCTGCTCACCGGTGTCGCGATCGCGCCGCTCGTGGTCGGGATGATCGTGATCAGCAGGCGGAGCGTCGGCCTGGCGCAGCGGTTCGGGGACCGGCCGGTGTTCGCGGCGGGGATGCTGACGCTGGCCGCCGGTCTCGGCCTGCTTTCCCTGGCGGACGCGTCGACGCCGTACGGGCTCTACGCGGCCGACATGGTCATCCTGTCCGTCGGCATGGGCCTGTGCGTCCCACCCCTGTCGGTCGGCGTGATGTCCGCCCTTCCTCCCGAACGCGCGGGTCTGGGGTCCGGGCTGAACAGCGCGGCCCGCGAGATCGGCAGCGCCCTCGGTGTCGCCGTCCTCGGGACGGTGCTCGCCGGCCGGTTCGCCGGCGGCCTGCCGCCCGAACTCGGCGGGCACGCCCATTCGGCGGGTGAGGCGCTGGCCGCCGCGGCTGCGGCGGACGCCGGCCCCCGGATGCACGCGCAGGTGGTCGAGGCGTTCACGAGCGCGATGGCGGCGGGTTTCAGGGTTGTGGCGGTGGCCGTCGCGCTGGGGGCCCTCCTCGTCCTGCCAGGCCTTCCTCGCCGGGATCGCCGGTTCCCTGGAACGAGCGTAGATGAAGATATATCGTGACTGTCGAGATATATCGCGACAGCCTGGAGGGGTGATGGTGTCAACGGAGGAGAGCGCGCCGGCGCGCGGCGTGCGCGGGCGCCTGCTCGACCTCATGTTCGTCCGCGGCCGCGTCGAGGACGTTCGGCCCGCACCGGGTCGCATGCGGTGGATCCGCGTCGGCGGCGTGCCGGGCCTGGCCTGGACGCCCGGGCAGCAGGTCCGGGTGCACGTGGCGGACGTCACGTCCGCCCGGACGTGGGTCAGCGGGGCCGTCCGCAACGCGCTGCGGACCTACTCGGTGTGGGAGTACGACGCGTCCGCCGGGGTCATGGAACTCTGCGTCATGGACCACGAGGCCGGCGGCCCCGGCGCGCGCTGGGCGGGTGATCTGCGGCCCGGGCAGGAGATCGTCTTCGGCCGGCCGGAGGGAACGTTCGGGCTGCGCCCCGCCTCCTACCACCTGTTCGCCGGCGAGGAGACGGCGTCGGTCCCGTTCGGCGCCATGCTGCGGATCACACCGCCGGGCGAGCCGGTGCACGGTGTGATCGAGATCTCCCGGCCCGAGGACCGGCTGCCGCTGCCGAGGGAAGAGGAGTTGACCTGGCGGCACCGCGGCGACGCACCGGCCGCGAACTCCGCGACCCTCGTGGACGCCGTGCGCGATCTGGATCTGCCTCCGGAACCGGGATTCGCCTACGTGGCCGGGGAGGCACGCACCGTGCAGGCCGTACGGGCGCACCTCGTCCGGGAACGCGGCTGGGATCGACGATCAGTGCTGGTCAAGCCGTTCTGGACGCCCGGCAAACGTGGGATGGAGTGATCGGGAACGATCGACCGGCGCGGGGGTTACGGGGCGATATTTCTTGAAATGCACGTGCATCAGCCCTTGCACCTGCACGCCATCCCTAGCAGGATTGCCCCGGACCCCCGCACGTGAACTCCCCGGAGATCGCGATGACCGCACACTTGAGCGACAGTGACCGACAGGCGCTGCGGCTGGCCCAGGATCTCCGCGAGGAGATGCGGGCGGCTCTTCCGCAGTTGCCCTCCCCGCCCTCGGTATCCCCGTTCGTCGACCAGGCCGGCATGCCGAGCGTCCTGCTGAGGATGGACGCCGAGACCGCCCGCGCGCTCATGGCCGTGCTGGCCGAGCGCCGCGCGGCGCCGGGCGGCGTGCCCGCCGCGGAGCCGCGCCGGGCCGACGGCTCCCACGTGCCGCCGCACGTGCCGCCGCCCGCGGCCCAGGCCGTCCCCGCCGCGCAGGGACCCATCGTCGCGGCGGCCGCCCCGTACGGGGAGCCCGCTTACGCGGAGTCACCGTTCGTCGCACCCCAACAGGTGTTCACCGGCGGGACCGGCCCCACGCCGCTCGTGCCGTCGGCCTACCCCACGCACTGAGGCGACGCCCCGCTGACGTTCGACCCCTTGTCGTACGGGCGTCCCGGCGGGTCCGGCGCCGCGACCGCAGCCGGACCGTAAGGCCCTTGCCCGCTGCCGAGGGCGCCACGTGCCGGATCGGTGGCCTGCCCCTGTGAGCGGGCCCTTCTTCGTGCGGTCCTCCGGCCCGTGGTGACGGGTCTTCACGTGTGCCCACACTCTGCGCCGCTGATGCCTTGCCCGCTGTTGGCTGTCCGTGGCATGCCGCCCGCGGCACCGCAAAGTCCCAAGGATTCCAAGATCCTTTTTCTGTGGGGCGGTGGGCGGCCGACCGGCCCGGAGCCCCTACGCGAAAGGCGATCCGGGGTAGTGCTCGGCAAAAAGATCTACCTATCCAAAGGTAAAGAAATCCCCCGTTTGGCGAAAGTACGGTAATGCCGTATATAGTCAACCCCAGGTCAGGGTCAAAGAACCGTTGACCTGGCCAATCGCATAGCCGTCGCCTCCCGCCCGCCAGGCGGGATCCCCTTCGCCGAACGCGGCCGTCCCATGCAGCAGCCGCGCACCGTGCTGGGCCCATGAGCCCCCGGTCGGCATTCTTCCCGCTTCACCCAAGTCCGTGTTGCACGCACGTCCAAAGGACGGACGCGCGCTGCCGAGCACGGGCGCGCTCCACCATGCCTGTGGAGCGTTCCAAGCGGGCCTTCATCGCGGCGGCGTCTTCCGAGTCCCGAGTCTCGGAGCCGTTCTCTCCTGCCCGGACGACAGGCGCGTGACCTGCGCGCGGTCCGGTGCTGAACGGCAGCCCTGTACCCCGACCGAAGGAATTTCATGCAGCAGCGAGCGATCAATGTCGTCCTGACCGGCGTCACCGGCACCGCCCTCGCGGGCATGCTGGTGGCCGGCGTAGCCGCCGCCAGTGACGACTCCGCTCCCCCGAAGCAGCTCCTCTCGCAGCAGGCCGTGGCCTCGCAGAAGCACGAGGCCCCGCAGCAGCACACCCCCAAGAGCACCGAGAAGCGCCAGGCCAAGCCCGCGGCCAAGGACGCCAAGAGCAGCTCCAAGGACGGCAAGACCGTCAAGAAGGGCCCGAAGGTCCTGCTCAGCGGCAAGACCATCGCGTCCTACTTCTGGGACGACGGGTCCGGCGTGAACGGCGACACCGGCGCCCCCGCCGGTGGCAAGCCCATGCAGAAGGGTCTCTTCTCCAGCCCGAGCTGGCCCATGCACACCAAGGTCAAGGTCACCTACAACGGCCGCAGCGTCACCGGCTTCATCGGCGACCGCGGGCCCGGCGAGCCGTCGCACCGCGGCGTCATGCTCGACCTCGACACCTACACCTTCCGGTATCTGCTGGACGGCAAGAAGCCCGCCAGCAAGTACAACGCAGGCAGCGGCGAGGGTCACCTGAAGGGCGTCAAGTGGGAGGTCCTCTCCTGGGGCCACGGCGCCGGGAAGAAGGGCAAGCCGCAGCCTTTCGGGTCCTGACCCGAGATTCCGCGAACCGTTTCGTGAAATGGCTCACCATAGCGACGTGAGCCCGCCCACGAACGATTCGTGAGGCCGCTCACAGACCCGGCACAGGGCTGCCGGTGCATGGAGAATGGGGATTCCCCGGTATCGAAAGATCACCGGGGAATCCCCATTTTCAGTCCGCCCGCGCTCTCCCGCGCCAACTCCCTCGACAGCGCCCGCGCCGCCGTCCGCACGGCCGGGGCGAGCCGGTCGAGGTCCAGCCGGCACACGTTCCCCGTGATGGAGATCGCGGCGATCACCCGGCGCCGGTGGTCGAGGATCGGTGCCGCCACGGCGGATACCCCGGCCTCCGACTCCTCCCGGTTGACCGCGTAGCCGCGGTCGGAGGTGCGGGCCAGCTCCCGCCGCAGCAGCCCCGGCATGATGATCGTGTGCGGTGTGTAACGGACGAGCCCGGCCGCGAGCACCCTCTCCAGCCGCTCAGGGGGCCCCATGGCGAGGAACAGCTTCCCGGTCGCGGTGCAGTACGCGGGGAGCCGCCCGCCCACCCGGGACACGATCGGCATCGACCGGCGCCCGGTGACCTTCTCCAGGAACAGGGTGTCCGTCCCGTCGAGTACGGCCAGGTGAATGTTCTCGTGCGTCGCCTCGTAAAGGTCCTCCAGGTAGGGGAGCGCGGCCTCGCGCAGCCCCCGCGGACGGGGTGCGCGCTGCCCGAGCACGAACAGCCGCATGCTGAGCCGGTAGCCGGACTCGGTGCGCTCGACCCCGCCCCACCGCACCAGCTCGCCGAGCAGCCGGTGCGCGGTCGGTTTCGGCAGCCCGGTGCGGGCGGCGAGTTCGGTCAGGTTCAGCTCGGTGTCGGCGGAGCCGAAGGCGTCCAGCAGGCTGAGCCCGCGCGCCAGCACCGATCGCGGTGGCTCTCCGCCCGCGGCCCGCACGTCCATGCCCTGCCCGTCGAAGCCCGGCTCGTCCATACCAGGATGGTGTCCGCGATCGATCCGGCCGGCAAGGGCCCGGGAGCCGGCGGCGGCCCTCGTCACGACCCCTCCCCGTGCCCGGTGACCGGCGCCTCGATGAGCAGCGGCGCGGACAGGTCCTTGGCGCCGGCGACCGCGTCCCGCAACTCGTCCGCCGACCCCGCCCGCACAGCGTCGACGCCGAACAGCCGTGCGGCGCTCGGCCAGTCGAGCGCCGGGGGAGCGAGGTCCATGCCGATGTAGCGCCCGTGCTTGGCCGAGGCGCCGCCTCCTTCGTCGAGGGTGTCCTTCAGGGTGCGGTACTCGCCGTTGTTCATCACGACGAACGCCACGGGAACCTCGTACCGGGCCGCGCTCCACAGGCCCTGGACGCCGAACATCGCGCATCCGTCGCCGAGCACCGCGACCACCGGACGCCCCCGGGCCGCCATCCGGGTGCCGACCGCCGCGCCGATGCCCCACCCGAGGCCGCCGCCGACCGTGTGGACGTAAGAGCCGGGCCGGTCCTGGCGCAGCACCGCGCGCAGCCTCAGCCCGATGGTGATCGCCTCCTCGACCACGATCGCCCCCTCGGGCAGACCGGCCGCGACGGCGTGGGCGGCGGCGCGCGGATCCAGCGGGGACGGCCCGTACGCCGCCCGCGCGGCCGCGTCCACGTCGTGCCTCGCCCGGGCGTGCCCGGCGCCGAGACGCTTGGCGCGTTCCCGTGCGGACGGGACCCGTCCGTCCAGGTGACCGGCGAGCGCCCGCAGCGTTCCCGCCAGATCGCCCGTCAGGCCGTGCCGGACGGCGAAGTTCCGGCCGATCTCCGCCGGGTCCTCGTCCACCTGCACGATCGCGAGCCCGTCCGGGACGGCCGGGCCGGGCGTGTAGTGGTGCGGCATGAACGCGTGGCATCCCACGATGAGCGCCGCGTCGTATGCGGCCAGCGTCTCCCGGATGACCGCGTTGCGGGGCGCGAGCATCCCCGCGTACAGCGGATGGCCGGTGGGGAAGTCGATGCCGTCGTTCATCGGCTGGTGGTGGACGGCCGCGCCGAGCCGCTCCGCGACCGCCACCAGATCGGCCACCGCGCCGGCCCGCCCCACCCCGTCGCCCGCGATGACCACCGGGCGTTCCGCGCGGGCGAGCAGCGCCGCGGCGGCGCCGGCCTCGGCCGCGCCCGGACCGGTCACCGGGGAGCGAGCCGGTACCTCGACCTCGGTGTCCTCCTCCAGCAGGTCCATGGGGACCGACACCAGGACCGGCCCCGCCGGGGGCCGCGCCGCGAGCGCGAACGCGCGCCTGAGCGCGATCGGCAGGTCGTAGGCGTGCCGCACCTCCACGGCCTGCTTCGTCGCGGCCGACGCGAGGCCGACCAGGTCGCCGGACAGCATCGGGTCCTGGAGGAGATGCCGCCTGTCCTGCTGCCCCGCGACGATGACCATCGGCGTCCGGGACCGCAGCGCGTTCAGCATCCCGATCAGCCCGTTGGCGACGCCCGCCGCGACGTGCAGGCTGACCATCGACGTCCGGTGCGACGCCCGCGCGTACCCGTCGGCCATCGCCACCACGGACGCCTCCTGCAACCCGAGCACGTAGGGCAGGTCGGGCGCCTCCACCAGTGCGTCCATGAGGGGGAGCTCGGTCGTGCCGGGATTGCCGAAGATCCGCGTCACGCCCTCGTCCCGGGCGATCTCCAGCAGTGCCTCGATCGGCCTCATGTCCCGCCTTCCGGTGGTCCGGTGCGGGCGGCTCAGTGCTTGGCCGAGCCGCCGTCGATGTTGATCGTCTGGCCGGTGAGGAAACCGCTGCCCTCGTCGCACACGTACAGCAGCGTCGACACGAGGTCGCCGGGCTCCTCGACGGCCCGCACGATCTGGGCGTCGCGCACCCGCTCGAATCCGCCGTCCGCGCCCGTCGTCCGCGCCGCCGTCTCGGTCCGGGTGAGTCCGGGCGCGATCGCGTTCACGGTGATCCCGTGCGGGCCGACCGCGCTCGCCAGAGCCCGCGTGAAGCCGACGAGACCGGCCTTGGACGTCGTGTAGGCGACCAGGTCGGGCGGCCCGAGGAACACCACGGCGGAGGCGATGTTGACGATCCGACCCCAGCCGGCGGCCTTCAGGTGGGGGAGCGCGGCGCGGGACACCAGGAACGGGCCGTCCAGGTTGACCCGCATGATCCGCCGCCAGTCCTCCAGCGTCGTCTTCTCGAAGTCCAGCGGCGGATAGATCCCGGCGTTGTTCACCACGATGTGCAGGCCGCCGAACCGGGCGGCGGCCTCATCCACGGCGGCCTCGACCTCCTCCGGATCCGTCACGTCCGCCCGGACGGGGTGGAATCGGTCGCCGGCCGCCTCAGCGGTGCCCGACTGGTCGGCGAGGTCGAGGCCTGCGACCCGGTGCCCGCGGGCGGCCAGGGCGATCGCGAACTCGCGCCCCAGCCCGCCCGCCGCACCGGTCACGAGCGCGACCCGCCGCGTTCCGTTCATCGACGGCGTCTCGGTCATGGACGGCAGCGTGCGACACCTCCGCCACCCCGGCAAGACCGCGTTTTCACTCATTGAAACGGCTTCCTTGTGATGGCGTGGCGCGGGTCACATGCTCGCCGCATGTCCGTACGAAAGCCCGCGGCCCCGCAGGCCTCGGAGAACGACGAGGCGAAGGCCCCGGTGCGGCCGCGGGGCCGCCGCCCGGTCCCCGACGAGGCCGGCGTCGTCGGCGTGCTCGTCCTGCTGGTGCTGGGCGTCGGCCTCTTCCAGCCGGACTTCCTGCGCACCGGCAACCTGCTGACGACCGCGCACAACTCCGTCTACGTCGGGCTGATGGCGTGCGGGATGGTGTTCGCGCTCGCGATGCGGGAGGTCGACCTGTCGGTCGGCGGGATGTACGCGATGGGCGTCGTCGTGGGGGCGCTGCTGATCCGGGACGGCTGGAACCCGTGGCTCGCGGCCCTCGCGGTGCTGGCCCTCTCCGCGCTGGTGGGCGCGCTCAACGGGGCGGTCACGACGTATCTGCGGCTGCCTTCGTTCATCGTCACGCTCGCCACGTCGATGCTGCTCCGCGGCGTCGGGCTGGCGCTCGCCGAGGGCAAGCAGATCACGGACCTGCCGCAGGACCACGCGTTGTTCACCGTGCTGGGCGGCGGAGAGTCGCTCGGCGTGCCGAACGCGGTGTGGGTGTTCGCGCTCGCCGTCGTGGTCCTGACGGTCGTGTTCACCCGGACGAGGTTCGGCGCGCGGGTGCGGGCCATCGGCTCCAACCCCGAGGCGGCCGAGTTCGGCGGGCTGCCCGTCACCCGGACCCGGATCGCCGCGCTGGCGCTGTCGGGCCTCATGGCGGGCATCGCGGCCGTCCTCGCCCTGGCGTTCTTCATCGCCGGGGACCCCACCATCGGCCAGGGCTACGAACTCACGGCCATCGCCGCGGCGATCATCGGCGGCACCCCGCTGAAGGGCGGAACCGGCTCCGTCCTCGGCGCCGCGGCGGGCACCCTCATCCTCGGCGTCGTCACCGCGGCGCTGGTGTTCTTCGAGGTCCCCATCAACTGGACGACCTTCGCGACCGGTGGCGTGATCCTCGTCGCCGTCGGCGCCGCGCCGCTGCTGCGCCGCGTCCGTGACCTGCGCTCATCTGGGAGGAACCCATGATCCCGCGTCCACGCGGACCCGTCGCGGCGGCCGTCGCCCTCGTGCTCGGCGCCGCGCTCAGCACCGCGTCCTGCGGAGACGGCGGCGGCTCCGGCAAGAGCGGGCGGCTCAAGATGGGCATCGCCGTCGCCAACTACAGCCTCAACTTCGCCCGCGAGATGTACGAGGGCGCGACCGAGGCGTCCAGGCAGGCCGGGAACGTCGACTTCAAGGTCGTCGGCCCGCCCAACACCGACGGGCCCGCCGAGCAGCAGCTCTTCCAGAACCTCACGGTCACGCATCCGGACGGGATCGTGCTGGAGAACCTCGACCCGCCGATCTTCACGCGGCCCGCCGCTCAGGCCGTCGACAAGGGCATCCCGATCGTCGCGCTCGACACCGCGCCGACCAATGGCAGCAAGGTGAACTTCTACGTCGGCAACGACAACTACGAGCTCGGCGGGCTGCTCGCCGAGGCGACGGTGAAGAAGCTCGGCAAGGACGCCAAGGGCACGGTGGTCGTCGGGGTGCCGAACCCCGGGACGCCCGTCCTCGACAGCCGGGCCAAGGGCATCAAGGACACGTTCGCGAAGCTGGCGCCCGGCGTGCGCGTCCTCGGGCCGTTCCAGACCTACAGCGACCCGGCGCAGAACTACGGCGCCTGGCAGTCGCAGGTGAACGCGAACCCGAACGCGCTGGCGTTCCTCGGCGTCGGGGACGCCGACAGCTACAACCTCGGCCGCCTCAAGGAGCAGAAGAAGGGCACGTACCTCACGGCCGGCTTCGACGTCGACCCCAAGACCCTCGAATACATCAAGAAGGGCACCAACTTCGCCGGCGTCGACCCCGAGCACTACCTGAAGGGGTACGTCGCGACCGCGATCCTGATCAAGTCGGTGCGGGAGAAGGACGGCAAGCTGCCGGACGGCTGGTTCAAGACGCCCGGGCTGGTGATGGACGCGTCCAACATCGACGACATCGTCAAGCGCCAGCAGACCGTGCAGAACGCCTACCAGTGGTACAAGCCGCAGCTGGACAAGCTGCTGGCGAACCCGGACGCGAGCATGCGGCCGCTGACTGAGGCCCGCTGATGCGCACCGGGAGGTACTGACCATGCTCGTCGCGTCCGGCCTGGTCAAGCACTACGGCGGGGTCACCGCCCTCGACGGGGTCGGCATCACGCTGGACGCGGGGGAGGTGCACGCTCTCGTCGGCGAGAACGGCGCCGGCAAGTCCACCCTCGTGAAGATCATCTCAGGGGTGGTGCGGCCCGAGGGCGGGACCGTCGAACTGGACGGCCTGCCCGTCCGGTTCGCCGACGCGCGGCAGGCCGCGGGGCAGGGCGTCGCGATCGTGTCGCAGGAGCTGATGACCTACGACGACCTGACCGTGCTGGAGAACCTCTTCCCGTACGGGGCGCCGCGCCGCGGCGGCCTCGTCAGCACGCGGGAGATGCGGCGGCTGGCGGAGCCGGTCCTGGCCGAGCTGGGCCTGGATCCGCCGCCGCACGCCAAGGTCGGTGAGCTGCCGCTCGCGGACCGGCAGCTGCTGGAGATCTGCCGGGCCCTGCTGCAGGATCCCCGGGTCCTGATCCTGGACGAGCCCACCTCGGCGCTGCCCCGCGACGCCGCCGCCCGGCTCGCCGCCGTCACCCGGCGGCTGGCCGAGCGGGGCCTCGCGGTCCTCTACATCTCGCACTTCCTGGAGGAGGTCATGCGGGTCGCGACCCGGGTCACCGTCCTGCGGGACGGCCGGGTCGTGCTGCCGGGCGCGCCGGTCGCCGACGTCGCCCTGGACTCCCTGGTCACCGCGATGCTCGGGCAGCCCGCCCGGCACGCGGCTCCCGGGGCAGCCGCCCCGCGCCGCCCCGGCGGGGCGGCGGTCGCGCTCACCGGCGTCACCGTGCCCGGGCGGCTCCGCGACGTGTCGCTGACGGCGGAGGCCGGTGAGATCGTCGGGCTGGCGGGCCTGCAGGGCTCGGGCCACCTCGCCGTGCTCGACGCCGTGTGCGGCCGGGTCCGCCCGGCGTCCGGTTCCGTCCGGCTGCCGGACGGGCGGTCGCCCCGCTCCGCCCGGCACGCCGTCACCTCGGGCGTCGCCTACATCTCCGGCGACCGCAAGGGACGCGGGCTGATGCTCGACAAGACGCTCTGGGAGAACATCACGTCCGTGAGCTGGCTCGGGCAGGGGCGCGGCGGGTTCATGCCGCGCCGTTCCCGCCTTGTCGAACGTTCCCGCGGGCGCCTGGAACGACTGCGGGTGCGCGGCGACGTCCACGACCGCGCCGGGAACCTCAGCGGCGGCAACCAGCAGAAGGCGGTCCTCGCCAAGTGGCTGGACGCCGCGCCGGCCGTCCTCGCCCTGGACGACCCGACGCGCGGTGTGGACGTCGGGGCCCGCACCGAGCTCCATGACATCGTCCGCGGCCTGGCCGCCGAGGGGAAGGTGGTCCTCATCGCCTCCAGCGACCTCGCCGGACTGGTCGAGCTGTGCCATCGCGTCGTCGTCCTCCAGCGCGGCCGGATCGTCGGGACCCTGGAGGGCGACCGGCTCACCGAGCCGGAGCTGAGCCTGGCCATGAACGCCGGCTTCGCCGACTCCGTCTAGGCGGTCAGCAGGGGGATGACGGGCGCGAACTCCTCCATGGCCGTGTCGGGGATCTGGTAGTAGGTGAAGCCGAACCGGTCGCGGCGGGCCAGCATCTGCTCGGCGATGTGCTCGGGCGGGCCGACGAACTGGGACGGCATGCCGAGGACGAGCCCGGCCGACGACGTCCCCCAGCCGCGGGTCACCGCGATCCTGGCGGCGGCGCGGGCGGGATCGGGACCGAACGTCGGCGTCACCATCATGCTCAGCTCGACGTCCCGTCCCTCGGCGGCTTCGCGGACCCAGTCCACCTTGCGGGCGATGGCGTCGGGCAGCCGCTCGGAGATGTCGTCGGAGATCGTCCCCTCCGGCAGAGCCCGGGGGAGGATGCCGACGGTGTCGGCGTGCCGCCCGGCGATGCCGAGCATGCGCCGGCTCCCGGCGCCGACGACGAGCGGCGGACGCCGTCCCGGGAGCGGGAAGACCGTCAGGCCGTCGATCCGGTAGTGCTCGCCGGCGAACGTGGTCTTGCCGCCGCCGAGCAGGCCCCGCAGGATCTGCAACGCCTCCTCCAGCCGGCCGACCCGCGTTCCGGCCCGGTCGAAGGCCATCCCGGCGGCCTCGTACTCGTCGCGCAGCCAGCCCGCGCCGACGCCCAGCTCGAATCTCCCGCCCGACAGGTGGTCGAGGGTGGCGGCCTCCTTGGCGAGCATCACCGGGTGCCGGAAGTCGTTGGAGAGGACCATCGTGCCGAGCCGCAGCGTGCTCGTGACGGCCGCGGCGGACGCCAGCGCGACCATGGGCGCGAGCTGGTCCCCGAACGGCTCCGCGACGAAGTGGTCCCGCAGTGTCAGGACGTCGTAGCCGAGTTCTTCGGCGCGGCGGGCGGTCTCGGCCAGTTCGGCGCCCGAGCGGATCGACTCGCCCACCACGCCGAAGCGGAAGTTCCTGTGCATGCCCTGAGCGTGCCCGGTGGCCGGCCGGCCGTGCTGGCAGGAATCCGACATCAGGGTGCCCGACCGGCGGAACGGGGCGAGCGGCTCGATCGCCGTCCGTGCGGCGTAAGGGCGTCACCGACTGCCCCGTTCTCACCGGTCACTTCCAGGCTGCGTTGCGCCGCCCGGATTTGCAAGGCGCGTACGGTCAGCCGCCGACGCGCTGGGACAGCAGCCGCCCCGGCCAGTCGCCCACCGTGAAGGCCGCGACCGTCTCGAACCCGTTGCGCCGGTAGTACTCCACGAGCCGGCCGTCGGCACCGCCGTAGCAGTCGACGCGGAGGAGGCCGGCGCCCTTCGCGCGGGCCTCGTCCCTGGCTTTGGCTATGAGCGAGCCGCCCACCCCGTGCCCGGCGAACGCGCGGTCGGTCACCAGCAGGGTGATGTACAGCTCCGGCTCGTCGATCGGGTCGACGTAGTGCGGCGGCCCGGGGGCGACCGCCATGACACCGGCGGCTCGTCCGTCCACCTCCGCCACCCAGATCTCGTCGTCGCGGGCCATGCCGGTGATCCGTTCCACGCGCCGCGGGTCACCCGACCACGGTTCGCTGCCCCACTGGCCGGTGCGGCCGTTCGCGGCGAGCCACGCCACGGCCCCGTCCAGCATCGCCAGCATCACGGGCGCGTCACCGGGCCCGCCCTTGCGGATCCGCATCGCACCTCCTCGTCCCTCCGATCCTGGCAGGGCGCCTGATCGCGGGACAACCCGGGCACGTACCCGGCGTGCGGCGAGGTGTTGTCAGGAGCCGATGAAGCCGTGGGCGCGCTGGAAGAGGCCGAGGGTGATCGAGTGCAGCAGGTCGCCGGTCTCCTTGGGGGCCTTCCCGGCGAACGCGCGAGCGTGCGTTCCCTCCAGGACGATGCCCAGCTTGAAGCAGGCGAGGACCGCGTACCAGATGATGGACGACAGGTCGCGTCCGGCGACGGCGTCCGCGCGCTCGGCGTAGGCGGCCACCAGTTCGTCGGCGGCCGACAGCCCGCCGGCCGCGCCGAGCGGACCGGCGAGCGCGGCGCTCTGGTCGGCTCGGTCGGGCCAGGTGGCCAGCAGCCAGCCGAGGTCCAGGAGCGGGTCGCCGATCGTGCACATCTCCCAGTCGACGATCGCGGCGACCTCGGGGCCGTCGAACGAGTACATCAGGTTGGCCAGGTGGTAGTCGCCGTGCAGGATCCCCGGCCGCCACGTCTTGGGGCGGTTGTCGTCGAGCCACCGGGCGACGCCGTCGAGGCCGGGGATGTCGGGTCCGGGGTAGCCGTCCAGCGCGCCGTAGGAGTCGAGCTCGGACATCCAGCGGCCCACCTGCCGTTCGAGGAAGCCCTCGGGTCTGCCGAAGTCGCCCAGGCCGGCGGCCTCGTGGTCGACCGCGCCGAGCGCCGCCAGCGCACGGGCGGCGTTCAGGCCCATCTCGCGCCGGACGGACGCATCGCCGCCGTGCAGTCCGGGCAGCGCCACCGTCGCGTTGAAGCCGTCGACCGGGGTCATCAGGTAGAAGACCGCTCCGCCCATGACCGACTCGTCCGTGCAGGCGGCGACGAGGCGCGGCGCGGGCACGTCGGTGCCGTCGAGCGCCGCCAGCACGCGCGCCTCACGGCGCAGGACGTCGTTCGTCCTCGCACGCAGATGGCTCGGGCCGCGTCGCAGCACGTAGTCACGGCCGCCGCGGCGGAAACGGATCAGCGTGTTCTGCGTTCCGCCGGTCAGCGGCGCCACGTCCTCGAAGGGGCCGCCCGGAAGACCGCGGCCGTCCATCCACCCGGCCAGGACGCCGAAGTCCACGAGGGCGCGGTCGATCTGCTCAGGCTGCACGGCGGGTCCCTTTCCGACAGTGGATCTAGCGGAGAGTAACAGTCATGCACTTGCATTACTTGCTCAGGTACGTCGATTATCGAGGGGAGACGACCTCAGGAGGTTCGCCATGGCTTGGGACTTCGAGACCGATTCCGCCTACCAGGAACTTCTCGACTGGGCGGACGCCTTCGTCCGGGACGAGGTCGAGCCGCTCGACCTGGTGCTCGGTGACCCGTACGACAAGACCGACCCCCGCTACAAGCGGCTCGTCCGTCCTCTGCAGGACCATGTGCGCGAGAAGGGGCTGTGGGCCTGCCACCTCGGCCCGGACCTCGGCGGTCAGGGATACGGCCAGGTGAAGCTGGCGCTGCTGAACGAGATCCTGGGCCGCTCCCGCTGGGCGCCGTCCGTCTTCGGCTGCCAGGCGCCCGACTCCGGCAACGCCGAGATCATCGCCCATTTCGGCACGCCCGAGCAGAAGGAGCGCTACCTGCGCCCCCTACTGGACGGGGAGATCTCCTCGTCCTACTCGATGACCGAACCGCACGGGGGAGCCGACCCCACCCTGTTCACCGCACGGGCCACCCGGGACGGGGACGGCTGGGTCATCAACGGCGAGAAATGGTTCTCCTCGAACGCCCGCCACGCCACATTCCTGATCGTGATGGCGGTGACCAACCCGGACGTGTCCGCCTACGAAGGCATGTCGATGTTCATCGTGCCGGCCGATGCGCCGGGGCTGGTCACGGTGCGCAACGTGGGCGTCGGCGGCGAACGCGAAGGCTCACACGGATACCTGAGGTACGAGAACGTCCGCGTCCCGGCCGAGAACCTCCTCGGCGACGAGGGCGGCGCGTTCGTCATCGCGCAGACCCGGCTCGGCGGCGGCCGCATCCACCACGCCATGCGGACGATCGCGCAGGTCCGCAAGGCGTTCGACATGATGTGCGAGCGGGCGGTCTCGCGGCAGACCCGCTTCGGGCCGCTCGCCAAGATGCAGATGACCCAGGAGAAGATCGCCGACAGCTGGATCGAGATCGAGCAGTTCCGGCTGCTCGTCCTGCGCACCGCCTGGCTGATCGACAAGCACGGGGACTACAGGAAGGTCCGCAAGGACATCGCGGCCGTCAAGGCGGCGATGCCGAAGGTGTACCACGACGTCGTGCAGCGCGCGATGCACCTGCACGGCGCCCTCGGCGTGTCGAACGAGATGCCGTTCGCCGCCATGATGATGGGAGCCGAGGCGATGGGCATCGCCGACGGCCCCACCGAGGTCCACAAGATCACCGTGGCCCGGCAGCTGCTGCGCGACGTCGAGCCCGTCGAGGGACTGTGGCCGTCCGGGCACCTGCCCACCCGCCGGCAGGCCGCCCGCGAGCGCTTCGCCGAGGCCCTGGAGCACGCGATCGGCAATGAGTGACACCCGCGAACGGCTGCTGGACGCCGCCGAGACCCTCTACGCCGCGCGCGGCGTGGACGCCGTCAGCCTCCGCGAGATCCTCCAGGAGGCCGGCGCGCGCAACGCCACGGCCGTCCAGTACCACTTCGGGGACCGCGCCGGGATCCTCCGCGCGATCTTCGCCCGGCACGCCCCGGAGGTCGAGGCGCGCCGGCACGCCCTGCTCGACGCCTACGAGGACGGCGAGCAGGGCGTCCGCCCCCTGGCCGGGGCCCTCGTCCGTCCCATGACGGCCCGCCTCGCCGACGACTCGGGTCGCGCCTACCTGCAGATCTGGGCCGACGTCCTTAACCGCCCGGATCCGCTGGTCCCGGTGGCGGTCCTGGACGATCCTCCCAAGGCGGTTGCCGGGGGGTCTGGGGGGTCGTCCCCCCAGAAAAAGATCGACAGTCTCTGCCGCTGGCGCATGCTGGTCGAGCCGCTCCTGGAAGAGGACGCGGCCCGCCTGCACCGCCGCTTCACCGCCGTCCTGTACGCCGCGATCGAGCTGGCCCGCCGCGCCCGTTCCGGCCCTCATTCCGACGACCGCCTTTTCACCAGCTACCTGATCGACGTCGTCGCCGCGATCCTCGGCGCGCCCGTCTCACCCGAGACCAGCCGCCTCGCGGCCGAACGCGACGCCGCCCGCAGTTGAGGTCACATTCGTCCAAGACCAATGGTCGTCCTCCCTGCAGACTGGGCATGCCAGACGCAGGGAGGACGACATGACGAGCGAAATCCGCCGGACCTTCTATCCGCTGATCCGGTCCACCGACCCCGCCAAGTCGATGGAGTGGCTGGAGAAGGCGTTCGGCTTCGAACCCATAGGCGTCTACAAGGACGACGCCGGCGACATCGTCCACGCGGAGATGCGGTACGACACCGGCCTGTTCATGTTCGGCAAGGCCGACACCGCGAAAGCGGCCGTCTACGTCGCGATCGACGATCCCGACGCCCACCACGACCGCGCCAAGGCCGCCGGCGCCGAGATCTTCCGCGAACTCACCGACCAGGACTACGGCTCCCGCGACTACGCCGCCCGCGACCTGGACGGCAACGAATGGTACTTCGGCACCTACCGCCCCTGACCCCGCCTCCAGGGTGATCGATATTCGGAGGCCGGGGCGGCGGCTCCGGTGTTACCGTGCGGGGGCCGGCCGCGGGACTTCGGTGTGACTTCCGGAACCCGCCTGTGAAGCGATGATTCGCTGTTCGCGCCCTCATTCCCCGGCCGGCGCCTTTCTACCCCGGGGGAGTGATGAGCGAGACGTTCGCGGACCTCGTCGCGTGCGAGGACGTGCTCATGTTCGTCAACGCGGCGATCACGTCGACCGGGCAGCGGGAGTTCCATCACCACTCCGGCGAGCAGCGGCTCAGCCTCGAATTCCTGCATGAATACATGCTGGAGAACTACCGCGACATGTACGCGGCCGTCCTCGCCGTGGACGTCAACGACCACAACGCGGCCATCATCGTCCGGAACCTGCTCGTGCGGGCGGGGGACGCCGGGGTCGAGCAGCGCCGCAGGGAGGGGCGGCTGATCGCGCGGCGGCTGGAGACGATGCCGCAGCAGCGGGTGTACCGGGTGTTCCGGGATCTACGGCGGCGCGGGGTGAACAACCGTCGGACGCGCGCCATCATCCGCGACTGGATGGCCGGCCGCCGCGACCCGGCGTTCGACTCCGTCAAGTACCGGGCGGCCGTGAAGGACGCCGCGCGGCACGCGCATCTCCGGCTTCGCGGAGAGCAGCGGGCGTTCCTTTTCGCGCCGTCCAGTGTCAAGGCGTTCCAGACGCCGATCTTCGAGCAGTGGCGGCGGGCGCACTACGACAAGTCCGCGATCTACGAGCTTCCGTACACGGTCGCGGAGGGTTTCGCGGCGAAGCACGGTATTCCGCGCGAGGTCTTCCTGGAGCGCATCCAGCCCCGGATGACGAGGCTGGAGCGGCTGCGGCTCCAGGAGAACGCGCGGGAGGCGAAGGTCGAGGCCGTCCGCGCGGATCTGCGGGAGATGCCCCTCACGCGGCTCGCGTCGTACGTGCTCGCGCTGCCGCTGGACGAGCGGGCGGGGCGGCGGGCCGAACTGTCGGAGGCCCTGCGGACCGCCGCACGGCGCGTCGCCGGCGCGGCCCGCGGCTCGTGGGGGAAGGTCACCGCCGTCCTCGACGACAGCTACTCCGCGCTGGGCTCGGGGCAGAAGCGGCGCCGTCCGCTCGCGGTCGCGCTCGCGGCGCACTACCTGCTGGAGGCGCTCGCCAAGGAGTACCGGCCGCTGTGGACGTCCGGGCGCACCGATGAGCTTCTCGTCTACCCGTCGGGGCCGACGCCGCTGGGGCAGCGCATCATCGACGCGCTGGAGACCGGCCCCGAACGGCTCCTGATCGTGTCGGACGGCTGGGACAACGCGCCGCCCGGCCTCGCCGCGGACGTCCTGCGGGTCTGGCGGACGCGCCTCGATCCCGGGCACCGGCTCGCCCCCGGCCAGCGCGTCATGATCGTCCATCTCAACCCCGTCTACGACGCGGACGACTTCGACGTGCGGCGGCTGGCGCCGACCGTGCCGACCGCGGGCATCCGCGACGCCGAGGACCTGCCGACGCTGGTCGAGCTGGCGCGGTTCGCCGAGGGGCGGGTCGGCCTGGCCAGGCTGCGGGCGCACCTGGACGACCGGACAACCCGCTTCCTCGGGGAGGAGGCATGACGGTCACGCTGGACGGCCTGGAGACCAGGCCCGCGCAGGTGTGGGGTTCGGTGCGGCTCGTCCCGCTCGTCCGCGACGAGCCCGTCCCCTACCTGCGCCTGCACCGGAAGGTCTACGAGGAGCCGGTGTCGGTGGTGGACGTGGGCGATGCCGTCTACGTCTCGTTCGTCCCGCACGCGTTCGTCGCGACGTGGAGCGACGGCGACCAGACCCAGGCCGCCTCGTACGGGGCGCGCCTGCTGGAGCGCGACACCGGGGCCGCCCCGCCCCGCATGCCCGTGCGATTCACCCGGCGGATGGCCAGGAAGGCGGGCAAGGACCGGCTTCGCTTCCTGCCGCTGCACCTGGCCGTCGAGGGCTACCTGGCACTGCACTTCGGCGGGCCGGAGATCGCCTGGGAGGAGTGGTCGCGCAGGGCGGTCGCGCACGGCCTGTCACCGCGATGCGAGGAGACCTATCTCGGGCGGCAGGTGCGGGACCTGGAGGACGCGCTCAGGATCTTCGAGATCCATCCGGGTCAGTGCGGAGTGCTGGTGTACGTCGCCGACGCGCTGGCGAGCGCGTTCGTCGTCCCGCACCCCGAGGACTACCGGGCGCTGCATCCGACGCTGGTCGAGGACCTCTTCGGCGAGCTGATCTACATCTACGGGCTGCTGGGCGCACCGGCCGGCGACCTGTCCGCGCCGATCGACGACACGGAGATCCGTTCGCTCGACGACCTGCGGACGGCCGCGGACCTACGCCAGGAGGAATGGGCCGCCTTCCACGACGAGGTCATGGCCGGCAGCCTCTTCGACGAGGACGGCTCCCGCCAGGTGGTGCAGCACCTGCACGGGTTCGAGCTGTCGCGGTTCCTGCCGTCCTTCGCGCTGCGCGGGGAGAACCACATCGGCGAGACCATCACCGACGCCGACGGCCGCGTCGCCTACCTGAAGTCGTTCCGGCTCTCGGACGCGCAGGTCAAGCGCGGCTACCTGCTCAGGCGGCTTGCCGAGCACGACTGGCGGCTGGGGGCCACGGCGGCCGCTCTCGGCACGGACAAGGCCGCCCTGGCGCTGCGCCTCGAACGGGCCGGGTTCGGGTATCTGCTGCGCCAGGACGTCCTCGACCACTACCGCGCGCAGCGCGTCACCTGAGACCGGCGAACAGGTCGTCCTCGGTGTCGGGTGCGTCGATCCGGCAGTAGTGGCGGACGAACGCCTCGGCCGAGAACGCCGCCCGCTGCATCTCCTCCGGCAGCCGCAGCAGGAAGATGTTCTCGCCTTGGCTCGCGTGCGCCTGCAGCGCCTTGCGCTTGGCCTCGAAGTGCGCGGCGACGTCCAGCGTGGTGGTGATCAGCTCGTCGGGGGTGCCGAAGTCCTCGGGCGGATCGAAGTCGATCTCCACGCCCGCCTCCCGGACGGCCTCGAACATCTGCTTGATCCCCGAGCGCGGAATGGCCGTGTAATAAAACTTGTCGGGAATTCCGGTCTTTTCGGCTGCGGCGAGCGCGATGCGATGGGCCTGGATGTGGTCGGGGTGCCCGTAGCCGCCCCTCTCGTCGTAGGTGACGACGACCTGCGGGCGGTAGTGCTCCATCAGCCCGGCGAGCCGTCCGGCCGACGTCTCCAGCGGGATGTTCGCGAACGCCGCCGGGTCGTCGTTGGTCGACCACCCGTCCATGCCGGAGTCGCGGTAACCGAGCAGCTCCAGATGGGCGATGTCGAGGAGATCGGCCGAGTCGCGCAGTTCGGCGAGACGGCGCTGCGCGACCTCCTCGGCGTCGTGCCCGGGCTCGCCCGGCTTCACGCCGCCGGAGTCGTCGCCCTGCTCGCCGTTGGTGCAGGTGACCAGGACGGTGCGGACGCCCTCGGCGGCGCAGCGTGCGAGCAGGCCGCCGGTGCCCAGCACCTCGTCGTCGGGGTGGGCGTGCACGGCCATCAGCGTGAGTTCATGCGTCATCGGGACTCCTCGTGACTCGGCCGTCCACTCTACGTCCCGCCCGCCGGAGTCGATCACGTCTGGGACGTGGACTCGGCCGCCGACAGGTCGGCGAGCGTCAGCGGGTGCGCGGGGACGCCGAACGGGAACACCGAGGACGCCTCCAGCCCGTCCACCATGAGCAGCTCGCCGGGTTCGAGGAGCCGCCAGCCGGGGTCGTCGTCGAGCCGCTCGCTGGCGAGGACGCAGGCGGGCGTCGGCTCCCGGTGGGCGGCCACCTCCAGCCCGCCGGGCTCGCGGCCCGAGTCCAGCCGCCGCGTGGCGCCGGGCTCGGTCAGGTCGGGGGTGAGCACCCACAGCTCGTGGGTGCCGGGGTAGCGCAGCGCCCACAGCCGCTTCGACTCGGCCAGCAGGACGTTCAGCGCGAAGAGGGGCAGCTCGGCGGCGATGCGCCGGACGGCCGTGATCAGCCCGGACGCGGTGTCGCCGCGCCGCCGGATCTCCGCGGTGATGTAGGCGAACACCATCTCCGAGTCGGTCTCGCCCTGCATCAGCGCCCGGTCCACGTCGGTCAGCCACGAGCCGAGGACGTCGAGACCCCGTACCACCCCGTTGTGGGCGAACAGCCGGTCGTGCATGACGAAGGGGTGGGAGTTGTGGACGTCGGGCGCTCCCGTCGACGCGTACCGGACATGGGAGACGAACGTGTGCGACACGACGTGCCGCGCCTCGGCGTTGAAGTCGCAGTCCTGGAACGCCGCGACGGGCGCGCGGTCGCGGACGGGCTCCTCGCCCAGCGAGAACCAGCCGAGGCCCGTCCCGTCGGGCATGCGGCGGCTCTGGAACCGCAGGCTGTCCGGGGCGTCGAGCAGCCAGAACGTGGCGTGGACGCGGGGTCCGCCCGTGGTCATCCCGAACAGCCGGCACATGGCGGGACGATGCCCGCGCAGCCGCGACCTATGACTCCCGGGCGGAAATGACCTTCGACGGGAGGGCCCCGATGCCGTACGGTCCGGTGTATGGGGTCGCCGGTGGTTCTGCTCGACGTCGACGGGGTGCTCAATCCATTCGAACGGCCTGATCGGGGGTTTCAGCGGCATCGCTGCTCGCCCAACGGGGTGACGTTCAAGCTGTGGCTCAATCCCCTGCACGGCCCGTGGCTGCTCGACCTCGTGGAGTCGACGGGCGCGGAGCTCGCCTGGGCGAGCTACTGGTGCGACAACGCCAACGTGTGGATCTCGCCGCGGATCGGGCTGCCGGAGCTGCCGTTCGTCCCGATCCCGCGGTTCCCCGGCATCACGGAGGGCCGCACGCTCGGTGCGTGGAAGGCCCGGCACGTGGCCGCGTGGACGGAGGGCCGGCCGTTCGTCTGGTTCGAGGACGAGCCGGACGCCACCGATTGCATCGCCGCCGAGCCGGACGTCGCCGAGCATCTGCTCGTGGAGATCGACCCGGTGACCGGACTGACCGCTGATCACATCGAGGCCGCCGCGACCTGGCTGCGGGCACTCTCCCGGTGACGGGACCCGGCGGGTCCGCGGATGCCGCGGAGCCCGCCGGGAGCCGGGATGGCGTCAGCAGGTGCCGAGCAGGCGGGTGAGCGCCGACTTCTCCGCCGAGTCGACCGTGAGGCCGTAGCGGTACTTCACGTCGATCCACGACCTGGCGTACAAGCAGTGGAACGACGTGAGCGGCGGCGTCCACTCCGCCGGGTCCTTGTCGCCCTTGGCCTGGTTGACGTTGTCGGTGACCGCCCACAGTTGCGAGCTGGACAGGTCGTTGGCGAACGACTGGCGGCGTGACGTCGTCCAGGAAGAGGCGCCCGACCGCCACGCCTCGGCGAGCGGCACCATGTGGTCGATGTCGAGGTCCGACGGCTGGGTCCAGGCGGCTCCGTCGTAGGGGCTGGTCCAGGAGCCGCCGGTCGGGTAGCAGTCCGAGCCGGTCGTGACGTTGTCGCCGTCCCGTTTGAGGACGACTTCGCGGGTGTTGCAGCCGTCGCCCTGGTCGATCCAGTGCGGGAACTTGTCGCGCGAGTAGCCGTCGCCGGAGCCTTCGGCGGCGACCGTGAGGGCGGCGAGGTGCTGGGACGCGGTGCTCGCGCCGGGCGGGGGCGGCGGGGCGGCGTTGGCGGCGGGGGCGAGCAGTGCCGTCCCGGTGAGGACGGCGGTGAGTGCGCTGGCGGTGATCCCCGTGCGTCTCACGGGAAACTCCTTTTCGCTCGGGAGCACGAGCCGCCAGTCTCAAATAGTTAGATAAACCCGAAATGTCCATCCTGTAAGCGGAGATCACGATCATGTAACGGTGCTCCGGCCGGGAGGTTGCATTCGTCCAAGACGCCCGCCGGAGCGGCTCGTAGCGTCGGGAGCGGACAAGGAAGGGAGCCGACGATGCCGAGATCACCGCTCATGGACCTGGCCTTCGGATTCATGCCGGCGCAGATCATCTACGTGGCCGCCGAAACGGGGCTGGCCGACGCCTTCACCGGTGACGAGCCCCGGTCGAGCGCGGAGCTGGCGAAGGAGACCGGCACCGATGCGCCGTCCCTCCACCGGCTGCTGCGCGGCCTCACCGGGCTGGGCGTCGTGGAGCAGCGCGGGCCGGACCTGTTCGCGCTGACCGCCGAGGGACGGCGGTTGCGCGCAGACGCCCCGGACTCGATCCGGTCGCTGATCATGCTCTTCTGCGGCCCGGAGGTGTGGCGCACGTGGGGCGACATGGCCGAGACGCTGCGCACGGGGGAGTACGCGTGGAAACGCGCCACCGGCAGGACGCCGTTCGAGTTCTTCGCGTCGGACGCGGAACTGTCGGCGACGTTCAACCGGGCGATGGCCGAGCACACCCGCGATGTCGCGCCGGGCGTCATCGCGGCCCATGACTTCGGCAGGTACGCGACGGTCGCCGACCTGGGCGGCGGTGACGGCACGCTGCTCGCCGCGATACTGCGCGCCGAGCCGGGCCTGTGCGGCGTGCTGTTCGACCTGCCCGCCGGGCTCACCGCGGCACCGGGCACCCTGGAAGACGTCGCGGACCGGACCGAGATCGTCCCTGGCGACTTCTTCGAGTCCGTTCCCGAGGGCGCGGACGCCTACGTCCTCAAGAGCGTCATCCACGACTGGCACGACGAGAAGGCCGCCGCGATCCTGCGCACCTGCCGCGCGGCGATGCGTCCGGACGCCCGGCTGCTCATCCTGGAGCAGGTGATGCCGGAGATGCTCCGGCCGGAGTCGGCGGGCATCGTCCGCAACGATCTCAACATGCTCGTGTCGACCGGTGGGCGTGAGCGCACCGAGGCCGAGTTCCGGGACTTGCTGGACGGCGCCGGGTTCTCGGTCGTCTCGCTGGCCGGCCCGCTGCCCCCGTCCGCGTACCACGTCATCGAGGCGAAGCCGGCCGGATGACCTTTGTCAGGGGCCGCTTACGGCGCGGCGCCGGGGCGTGCAGGATAGGAGGCGCCGTGATCAGCCCTGACGAAGGAGTGTCCCGTGAGTACTCTCGCCGGCCGTACGGCCCTGGTCACCGGTGGAAGCCGGGGCATCGGCCGGGCCATCGCCCTGGCCCTGGCCCTGGGCGGCGCCCGGGTCGCCGTCGCCTACCGCCGCGACGAGGAGGCCGCGCGCAAGACCGTCGCCGACATCGAGGCCGCCGGAGCGCACGGCCACGCGTTCCGCGCCTCGGTCGACGACCTCGACCAGTGCCGTGCTCTGGCCGCCCAGGTCGAGTCCGGACTGGGCGCCCTGGACATCCTCGTTCACTGCGCCGGCGTGGCCAGCCGCGGCAACAGCGTGGCCGAGACCGACCCCGCCGAACTGGAACGGGTCGTGCGCGTGCACGCCCTCGGCCCGCACCACCTCAGCCAGGCGCTGCTGCCGCTGATGCGGCGGGCCGAGCGAAGCGACATGGTGTTCGTGTCCAGCGTCGTCACCGACCACATGCCCGCGTTCGGTGGCCCCTACGCGATGGGCAAGGCCGCGATGGAGGCGCTCGCGCAGGTCATCGCCAAGGAGGAGCGCGGCAACGGCATGCACGTCAACGTCGTCGCCCCGGGCCTCGTGGACACCGATATGGGACGCAGGCTGGTGCGCGCCACGACCGGCATCGAGGACATCCGGCAGCGGGACGCACTGTCCCCGTACGGGCATGTGTGCACGCCCGAAGAGGTCGCGGACGTGGTGCGGTTCCTCGTCTCGGACGCCGCGTCCTACGTCACCGGGCAGCGCATCGTCGTGGACGGCGGGACGTTCTGACGGTCAGTGGCGCGTCCAGTCGGGCTGGACGAAGTCGGCGACCCTGGCCGGCCTCCCCAGCAGCACCACCTCGCGGAACTGCCACAGCATCGCGCCGGTCGGGGCGTGGACCCGCCAGTCCGGGCCCAGCCACATCTGGAGCAGGTGCCCGCCGTCCGGCTGCGGGACCCACTTCGGGGTGTCGTCCGCGGCGAGCCTCCGCAGGCTCGCGTGGTGGACGGAGTGGACCTCGTCCGGGCTCGGCGTCAGCGGACCCGGGTCCTCCAGCACCACCACGACCGGCGTGATCGCGAAGCCGGAGGCGGCGGGGAAGTCGTCGAGCCCGCCGAGGACGTCGGCGGGGCCGGCGGTCAGGCCGATCTCCTCGCGCAGTTCGCGCAGCGCCGCCTGCTCCGGCGTCTCGCCGTCCTCCAGCCGGCCGCCCGGCAGCCCCCACTGGCCGGCGTTCCGGCCCCGGTAGGCACGCCTGATGACGATCACCGACGGGACGCCGTCGTGCTCCACCGCGCACAGGACGACCCCCGCGCGGCGCAGGCCGGGCGCGTCCGGGACCGTCGTGCGCTCGAAGGAGCCGAGCCGGTCGGCGGCGAGCGTGCGGAACGCGTCGAGGTCGTCGAGTGGATCGCGGGGGTCGGGGGTCATCCCCCGATAGTGCCAGGCCCCGCCTCGCGCGCGTATCGCGCGGGCGAGGTGCCCACGGCGGCGGTGAAGTCGCGGGTGAAATGCGCCTGGTCGGCGTAGCCCAGCTCGGCCGCCAGCGTGGCCCAGTCCACGGCCGTCCCGGACGCGGCGCGCTCCGCGGCCTCCTGCATCCGGAACCGCCGGATCACCCACTTCGGGCCGATGCCGACGTACTCGTGGAACAGGCGTTGCAGGCTCCGCGCGCCGAGCCCGACGTCCGCGGCCAGGTCGTCCACCCGGACCAGGCCGGGCCGCGCCGCGATCCGCTCGACGACCGCTGCGGCCCGCTCGGCGGACGGGTCGGGCTCGGGCTCGCGCCCGATCAGGAACGCCTCCACCCGCGCGACCGCCTCCTCGGCGCCGGAACAGGCGAAGATCTCGGCCGCGACCGCCGTGCCCGCCGCGCCGAACACCTCGTCCACCGCGGCGAACCGGCCGGTCAGCGTGGAGACCGGCGCGTCCATGAAGGGCCGGAACCCGCCCGGCCGGAAGGCCGCCCCCACCACGCGTCCCTCGTCGCGGATCTCCTCGGTGAAGTCGTCCCGCACCACGCCGACGATCCGGGCCCGCCCGGTTCCCTCGGTCAGGAAGTTCGTGAAGGACAGGTGGACGGACGGCCGGGTGAGCACCTGCTGGCGGTGCGGCGGACGTCCCCGCAGGTCCCAGCGCAGCACCCAGAAGTTCGCGACGAACGGGGTGAGCGCGAGTGCCGGCGCGATCCGCTCCACCTGGAAGCGCTCCAGCCCGGTCCGCGCGCGCAGGATGCCCCGCGTCCCACCGGGTAGGGGTCGTTCCATCAGCCAAGGCTAACGCTGTCGCGTTTCTTCAAGACCGGCGCCGCACGCCCGTCCTAGCGTGGAACCGTGTTCGAACGGATGAGCGAAGGACAGATCATGGACATCCGGAGCCAGATGCTTCCCGCCGCGGAGGCCGCGGCGCGGATCGTTCTGGAGATACCCGAGACGAAGATGGACGCGCCCACCCCGTGCCCCGACTGGGACGTGCGCGCCCTCGTCAACCACCTGATCCTGTGGAACGGGCGAGGCGAGGCCGCCGCGCGCAGGCTGCCGGTCGCCGGCCCCGGTGAGGACCACGACTTCACCGCCGAGCCGCACTGGGCCGAACGGTTCGCGGAGCAGGCCCGCAAGACCGCCGAGGCGTGGCAGGACCCGGCCGCCTGGGAGGGCAACACCAGCCTCACCGGCAACAAGGAGGGAATGCCGGCCGAGTTCATCGCCGGGATCGTCTTCGGCGAATGCGTCGCGCACGGCTGGGACCTCGCCGTCGCCACCGGCGGCGAGCCCGCCTTCCCGCCGCCGGTCGTCCAGGCGGCGTGGGAGCAGATCGTCCCCACGGCCGAGATGAGCCGCCGGTACGGGGCCCTCGGCGCCGAGATCCCCGTCCCCGAGGACGCCCCGCTGCTCGACCGCGTCCTCGGGATGGCGGGCCGCGACCCGCACTGGAAGCCCTGAAAGACCTGCCCGGCGCGCGGGTCCCGGCGCGAGCGGGACCCCGCGCGCTCTACCCTGGAAGGCATGTCTTCGACCTCTTCGATCCGCGTACGCTTCGCACCCTCACCGACCGGCATGTTCCATGTCGGCGGCGCCCGCTCGGCGCTGTTCAACTGGGTGATGGCCGCGCAGTCCGGCGGGACGCTCGTGCTGCGGATCGAGGACACCGACGCCTCCCGCAACAGCCCCGAATGGACCGAGGGCATCATCCGCGCCCTCGCCTGGCTCGGGATGGACGGCGAGCAGTACGAGGGCCCCTACTTCCAGTCCGCCAACGCCGACAAGCACGCGGAGGCCGTCCAGACGCTCAGGGGCGACGGCCGCGCGTACTTCTGCGACTGCACCCGCGAGGCCGTGGTCGCCCGCACCGGCGACCAGCACAAGGGCTATGACGGCTTCTGCCGGGACCGCGGGCTTGAGGCGGGCCCCGGACGCGCCCTCCGCTTCCGCACGCCCGACGAGGGCCAGACCACCGTCATCGACCTGCTGCGCGGCAAGCCCGTCTTCGAGAACGTCGTCCTGGAGGACTTCGTCATCGCCCGCGCCGACGGGTCCGTCACGTTCCTGCTGGCCAACGCGGTCGACGACATGAGCCAGGGCATCACCCACGTGGTGCGCGGCGAGGAGCACCTGTCCAACGCGCCCAAGCAGCAGCTGCTGTGGGAGGCGCTCGGCGGGGAGCCGCCCGTGTGGGCGCACGTCCCGGTCATCGTGAACGAGAAGCGGCAGAAGCTGTCCAAGCGCCGCGACAAGGTCGCGCTGGAGGACTACCGCGCCGAGGGCTACCTCGCCGAGGCCATGCGCAACTACCTGATGCTGCTCGGCTGGGCCCCGTCCGACGACCGCGAGATCGTCCCGTGGGACGTGATCGTCGACGAGTTCCGCATCGAGGACGTCAACACCTCGCCCGCGTTCTTCGACGTGAAGAAGCTCCGCGCGATCAACGGCGAGTACATCCGGGCGCTGCCGGTGGAGAAGTTCATCGCCGAGTGCCTGCCGTTCCTGCAGCAGGCCCCCTTCGACGTCGACGTCGCCGTGTTCGCCGAACTGGCGCCGCTGGCGCAGACCCGCGTCGCGCTGCTGTCGGAGATCGTCCAGATGATCGACTTCGCGTTCCTGGACGAGCCCCCGGCCGACGAGCAGTCGTGGAACAAGGCGATGAAGGAGCCCGCCGCCGCGATCCTCGCCGCCGCCGAGGCCGCCTACCTGGACGCGCCGTGGAACGCCGCCGAGCTGAAGGAGCGGCTGGAGCGGATCGGCTCCGAGCACGGGCTCAAGCTCGGCAAGACGCAGGCGCCCGTCCGCGTCGCCGTCACCGGCCGCACCGTGGGCCTGCCGCTGTTCGAGTCCCTGGAGATCCTCGGCCGCGACCGCACACTCGCCCGCATCGCCGCGGCGCGCGCCGCGCTGAACGGGGGCTGATCCGGGTCAGGGCGCGGCGGGCGACTCGCCGTCCAGGGCCTGGCGCAGGCCGGTCAGGCGGCGGGTGAGCTCGTCGAAATCCTCCCGGCGGGCCGGGGGGAAGTGCTTGCCCACCGCCTCGGCCTGTTCCTCCACCAAGGCCAGGTGGTCCCTGGCGTGCACCAGCGCCGCCTCCTCGTCGGGACGCTCGTTCAGCAGGGTCTTCTGCTCGCGGAGGAGGGCGGCCTGCTCTCGCAGCAGCGTGGTCTGGTCGCGCAGCTGCTTGTTCTTGTTGTGCAGCTCCACGAACACCGACACCTTCGCGCGCAGCACCCACGGGTCGAACGGCTTGGAGATGAAGTCGACCGCGCCCGCCGCGTAGCCGCGGAAGGCGTAGTCGGGGTCGCTGTTCACCGCCGTGAGGAAGATGATCGGCAGGTCGCGGGTCTTCTTGCGGCGCTTGATGTCGCGGGCCGTCTCGAACCCGTCCATCCCCGGCATCACGACGTCCAGCAGGATGACGGCGTACTCCTCGGTGAGCAGCGCCTTCAGCGCGTCCTCGCCGGACCGCGCCCGGACCAGATCCTGATCGAGCGAGCTGAGGATGGCCTCCAGCGCGATCAGGTTCTCCTCGCGGTCGTCCACGAGCAGGATCTTCGCCTTGTCGTCCACGCGCGCCTCTCCGATTCCGGTCCCCGCCACCGCCGCACGACCCTCGCGGCGACCCTACTGCCCAGGCGTTTCCTCTCCTCAGCGGACGATGGAGGGTTGCAGCCAGTTCCTCATGACGTCAAGAAGATGGTCCACGTCCACGGGCTTCGGGACATAGTCCGACGCGCCCGAGGAGAGACTCTTCTCCCGGTCCTCCTTCATCACCTTGGCCGTGATGACGATGATCGGCAACTCGGCGAACTGCGGCATCTCCCTGATCGCTGCCGTGGTGGCGTAGCCGTCGAGGCCCGGCATCATGATGTCCATCAGGACGACCGCGACGTCCGGGTTGCGGTGCAGGACGTCGATTCCGGCCTGGCCGTCCTCGGCGTAAAGGACCTCCATGCCGTAGCCCTCCAGGACGCTGGTGAGCGCGAACACGTTCCGCACGTCGTCGTCGACGATCAGGACCTTACGGCCCGACAGGACCGTGTCGAGGAAGTCCGCGGGCGGCTCCTCCAGCAGTCCGTTCAGCGAGGGCTCCGGCTCGTCGGGGCGCTCCCCGCCGGGCGGGCGCTGCTCGACCGGCAGCCCGGTCTCACCGGCCGCGGCCCGTGAGACCGGCCCCGGCGCGCCGCCGTTACGGGGCCGGCGGCCGGGGACGATGCCGGGCATCGCCTCCGCCGCCGCGGCCGGCTCGTCCGGCAGCGCCGCGCGGCGCCTGCCGTCACGGTCGCTGTACTGGGCGGGCAGATAGAGGGTGAACACGCTGCCGCGGCCGGGCTGGCTCTCGGCGTGGATCTCCCCGCCCAGCAGCCGCGCGATGTTCCGGCTGATCGACAGGCCGAGGCCGGTGCCGCCGTAGCGGCGGCTCGTGGTCCCGTCGGCCTGCTGGAACGGCTCGAAGATCTCCTGCAGCTTGTCGGCGCTCACCCCGATCCCGGTGTCGATCACCCGGAACGCGATCACGTCGGGGGTGTTCCACAGCGCGGGCAGCGTGAAGTCGATGTCGCCGGCCCGCTCGATCAGCAGCCGCACCTCGCCCTCCGCGGTGAACTTCACGGCGTTCGACAGCAGGTTCCGCAGCACCTGCTGCAGCCGCTGCTCGTCGGTGTTCATGGATGCCGGGACGTCCGGCGCGACCTCCACGCCGAAGTGCAGGCCCTTGTCGACCGACAGCGGCCGGAACGTCGCCTCCACGTAGTCGACCAGCGCCGACACCGACAGCCGCTGCGGATGCGCCTCCATCTTCCCGGCCTCGACCTTCGCCAGGTCCAGGATGTCGTTGATGAGCTCCAGCAGGTCGGTGCCGGACTCGTGGATCGTCCGCGCGAACTCCACCTGCTTGCCGGTGAGGTTGCCGTCCTGGTTCTCCGACAGCAGCTTGGCCAGCACCAGCAGGCTGTTCAGCGGCGTGCGCAGCTCGTGCGACATGTTCGCCAGGAACTCCGACTTGTACCGCGACGAGATCGCCAGCTGCTCGGCGCGCTCCTCCAGCGTCCGCCGGGCCTGCTCGATCTGGAAGTTCTGGATCTCGATCGCGCGGTTCTGCTGGGCCAGCAGCGCCGCCTTCTCCTCCAGCTCGGTGTTGGAGTGCCGCAGCTCGCCCTGCTGGCGCTGCAGCTCGTCCGACCGCTCCTGCAGCTCCTGGGCGAGCCGCTGCGACTCGCCGAGCAGCGCCTCGGTCCGCGTGTTGGCGCGGATCGCGTTGAGCGTGACCCCGATGGTCTCGATCAGCTGGCTGAAGAACGCCAGGTGGACGTCGCTGAACCGGCCGAACGACGCCAGCTCGATCGCGCCGAGCACCTCGTCCTCGAACACGATCGGCAGCACGATGATGTTGACCGGGGACGCCTCGCCCAGCCCCGACCCGAGCTTGACGTAGTCGGCGGGCGCGTCGGCGATCAGCAGCGGCCGGCGTTCCTGCGCGGCCTGCCCGACGAGTCCCTCGCCCAGGTTGAACCGGACGATGCCGCCGCGGTGCCGACGGGTCCCGTACCCGGCGATCAGCACCAGCTCGGTCTCCTCGCCCGCGTTCTCCGCCAGGTAGAAGGCGCCGTACTGGGCGCTCGCGGTCGGCGTCAGCTCCCGCATGATCAGTTCGGCGACCTGCATCAGGTCGCGGTGACCCTGCATGAGCCCGCCGATCCGGGCCAGGTTGGTCTTGAGCCAGTCCTGCTCCTCGTTGGCGCGGGTCGTCTCCCGCAGCGTCGCGACCATCAGGTTGACGTTGTCGCTCAGCTCCGCGACCTCGCCACGCGCCTCCACGGTGATCGTCCGGGTCAGGTCCCCGGTGGCGACCGCGCTCGCGACCTCGCCGATCGCGCGGACCTGGGTGGTCAGGTTGCCGGCCAGCTCGTTGACGCTCTCGGTCAGCCGCTTCCAGGTGCCGGACACGCCTTCGACCTCGGCCTGGCCGCCGAGCCGGCCCTCGATGCCGACCTCACGGGCGACCCGGGTGACCTCCGACGCGAACGACGACAGCGTGTCCACCATCGTGTTCAAGGTCGTCTTCAGTTCCAGGATCTCGCCCTGCGCGTCCACGTCGATGCGCCGCGTCAGGTCGCCGTGCGCGACCGCCGTCGCGACCTGCGCGATGTTGCGCACCTGGTAGGTCAGGTTGGACGCCATCCCGTTGACGTTGTCGGTCAGGTCCTTCCACATGCCGCCCGCGCCGGGCACCCGGGCCTGGCCGCCGAGGCGGCCCTCGGTGCCGACCTCGCGTGCCACGCGGCTGACCTCGTCGGCGAACGCCGACAGCGTGTCGACCATCGTGTTCAGGGTGGTCTTCAGTTCCAGGATCTCGCCCTGCGCGTCGACCTCGATCTGGCGGGTCAGGTCGCCCTGCGCCACCGCGGTGGTCACCTGAGCGATCCCGCGCACCTGGTTGGTCAGGTTGTTGGCCATCGAGTTGACGTTGTCGGTCAGGTCGAGCCAGACCCCGCCGGCCCCCGGCACGATCGCCTGGCCGCCGAGCCGTCCCTCCGTGCCCACCTCGCGGGCCACCCGGGTCACCTCGGACGCGAACGCCGACAGCGTGTCCACCATCGCGTTCACGGTGTCCTTCAGCTCCAGGATCTCGCCCTGCGCGTCGACCGTGATCTTCTTGCCGAGGTCGCCTTCGGCGACGGCCGTGGTGACCTGGGCGATGTTGCGCACCTGGTAGGTGAGGTTGGACGCCATCCCGTTGACGTTGTTGGTCAAGTCCTTCCAGACGCCGCTGACGCCCGGGACGCGGGCCTGGCCGCCGAGGCGGCCCTCGGTGCCGACCTCGCGGGCGACTCGGGTCACCTCGTCGGCGAACGCCGACAGCGTGTCGACCATGGTGTTCACGGTGTCCTTCAGCTGCAGGATCTCGCCCTGCGCGTCGACCGTGATCTTCTTGCCGAGGTCGCCTTCGGCGACGGCGGTGGTGACCTGGGCGATGTTGCGCACCTGGTAGGTCAGGTTGTTGGCCATCGCGTTGACGTTGTCGGTCAGGTTCTTCCAGACGCCGCTGACGCCCGGCACGTTGGCCTGCCCGCCCAGCTGCCCCTCGGTGCCGACCTCCCGGGCCACACGGGTGACCTCGTCGGCGAACGCCGACAGCTGGTCGACCATCGTGTTCACGGTCAGCTTCAGCTCCTGGAGCTCACCGGTCGCCTCCACCGTGACCTTGCGGGTCAGGTCGCCGCTGGCCACCGCCGTGGTGACCTCCGCGATGTCGCGGACCTGCGATGTCAGCCGCGCCGCCATCACGTTCACCGACGCGGTCACGTCCCGCCACCGGCCGGTCATGCCGCGCGCCGGGGCCTGCCCGCCGAGCCGGCCCTCGGTGCCGACCTCGCGGGCGAACTGGGTGACCTCCCAGGTGAACTGGTCGAGCAGCTCCACCATGCCGTTGACCGACTTGGCCATGCGCAGCAGCTCGCCGCGCATGGGCCGGCCGCGCACCCGCAGTTCGACACGCTGGCTCAGGTCGCCGGCCGCCACCGCCTCCACCACCTGGCTCATCCCGGTGGCCAGGTCGGTGAGCTTGTCGATGATCGCGTTGGAGTCCTCCACCGCGCTGGCCCAGGTGCCCCGCAGCGTGCCCGGGGTCAGCCGGCCCCGCAGCTGGCCCTCCCGGCCGATCTCGCGCCGGACGCGGCTCAACCCCGAGGACAGCTCCATGCCGTTCTGCCGGATCTCCTCCAGGATCGCCGCGGCCTCCGCCACGGCGCCCTCGCCCGGCACGTCCAGCTCCGATCTCGCCCTGCCGTCCCGGACGGCGATCAGCGCCTTGAGGAGCGGTTCGAGATCTGCGTCACTGTAACGCGGGGCGGTGTCGCGGTACCCGCCGCCGGGGCGGGCACGAGACGCGGTACGCGGCATGCTCTTCATCCTCCTGGCCCGCGATTCATCGGTTATCCGGATACCACGGACTCCTGTTCTGGGGGCCTCTTCCGGCAGCACCTGTACTCTACGTCGCCGCGCGGCGGCGGAACCCTCCGCGCACTGGTGGTGACCGGACGGTACTGACCGTGCATCCGCCCTTGTAGCCTTCGTGTTACGGTCTGTCGTGTCGTGGCGGGGGGTCGCGAACACCGAGGCCGGACGCAGGTTACGGACGGGTTCGCGGCTCTCGTGGCCGGGCGGCCGACCAGTCTGTCACGATAGCCAGACCCGCTAGAAAACGTTTCGAACGAGGGACGACAGTTGGATCGCCAGACGGCGTCGGCCACCTTCCCGTCCACCGCCCCGGCGGTGGCGGACGCGCGCCGGTTCGTCCGGAAGGTGCTGGCCGACTGGGGCATGGACGAGGTGGCGGACGACGCCGTCCTGGCGACCAGCGAGCTCGCCACCAACGCCATCGCCTACGCCGGGACCTCCTTCGAGGTCGCCTGCCGCCTGCATGACGGGGCCGTCGAGATCGAGGTCCGCGACCGCCATCCCACCCGGGGCATCGAGATGCCGGGCGTCACCGCCTCCAGCGGGCGCGGGCTGCCGTCCATCTCCCGGCTCGCCGCGTCCTGGGGGGTCTCCTACGACCGGCGCTCCAAAGGCGTCTGGTTCCGGCTGCCCGGTCCGGGCGCGGCGGAGGGCGCGGTGTCGTCGGACACCGTGGCCGCCGAGACCGCCGAGGCCGCCCGCACCGCCGAGATCGCCGGCAACGGTTCCGCGCGGGGCGAACACCCGGCCCGCGACGGCGCCGAGCCGGCGCGCGAGGGTGTTGGTGCCGCCGTCCAGGGCAGGTTCACCGGCGGGGCCGGCGAGATCCCCGTCGCCGGCGACCGGCTGCTGCGCTCCCCGGCGGCCGTGGAGGCCATGGAGGACGGCGTCGCCGCCGTCCGGGAGGTCCTCGGCGCCGAGGGCGCGGCCGTCCTGCTGACCGAGCGCGACGGGCGCCTGATCATGGGGTCGTCCGCCGGGACCGCCGCCGAGATGCCGCTCGGCGAGCTGTCGGTCGGCTCCCTCGCCCCCGCCGCCCGCGCCGGCTCGGCCTGGGTGGCCGCCGACGCCTCCGATCCCACCGCGGCCGCGCTGCGGGCGCGGTCGCTGGCCGCCGCGCCGCTGGAGTCCCAGGGCCGGTTGACCGGGCTCATCGTGGCCGTCTCGTCCGCCTCCGGCCGCTTCGGAGAGGGCGACGGCGTCCGGCTCGGCCGGCTCGCCGACGAGATGTCGCTCTCCCTGGAGAAGGCCAGGGTGGGGGAGTTGGAACGGTCCTGGCGGGGCTGGCTCAGCTTCGTGGCCGAGGCCAGCGACCTCCTCGCGGGCACCCTCGACCAGGAACGCACGATGGCGCTGGTCGCCCAGCTCGTCGTGCCCCGGCTGGCCACCTGGTGCGCCGTCTACACCGTGACCGAGGCCGAGCCCGACCGGCTCGCCTACGTCTGGCACGCCGACGAGAACCGCTCCGACGGCCTCCGCGAGCTGCTCGAACACGCGGGCGCAGCCCCTCCGACGGACGTTCCCGGGCCCTGGAACGGGTTCGCCGCCGCCCCCGCGGAGTTCCGCGTCGCGGCCGGCGACACAGCCGGCGACCAGGTCTACGCGTTCCCGCTGATCGCCCGCGGCCGGCGCATCGGCACCATCGTCATCGGCCGCCCGTCCGGCGACCGCTTCCCCCGCAGCGCGATCGAGCTGGCCGAGGAGCTGAGCCGCCGCGCCGCCCTCGCCGTCGACAACGCCCGCCTGTTCTCCGCCCAGACCGCCATGAGCAGCGCGCTGCAGCGCAGCCTGCTGCCGCCCGGCATCCCCGAGATCCCCGGCCTGGAGGTCGCGGTGGTGTACGAGCCGGCCGGGGAGGGCAGCGAGGTCGGCGGGGACTTCTACGACGTCTTCGAGAGCGGCCTGCGGCCGGGCAGCCCCGCACCGGCGTCCCGCTGGCGGTTCGCCATCGGCGACGTGTGCGGCACCGGCCCGGAGGCCGCCGCCGTCACCGGCCTCGCCCGGCACGCGCTGCGCATCCTCGCCGCCGAGGACATGTCCGTCCCGGCCGTCCTCGCCCGCCTCAACCGGCTCATCCTCGGCGAGGGCGAGCGCGGGCGGCTGCTCACCCTGCTGCACGGAGAGATCGCGGCCCGGCGACGCTCCGACGGCGTGACGATCAGGCTGACGAGCGCCGGGCATCCGCCGCCGCTCATCCTCGACCCGGACGGCGGCGTCCGCGAGGCCGCCTCGCCGCAGCCGCTGCTGGGCGTCTTCGACGGCGTGGAGTTCCACACCGACACCGTCGACCTGCGCCGCGGGGAGGTCCTGCTCTGCGTGACCGACGGCGTGACCGAAAGGCGCTCCGGCAACCGGCTGCTCGGCGACGGGCACGGGCTGGAACGGCTGCTCGCCGGCTGCACCGGGCTGAGCGCGGGCGCGGTCGCGGCCCGCATCCAGCGGGCGGTGCGCGATTTCGGCCCTGAACCCTCGAACGACGACGTTGCCCTCATCGTTCTGCGGGCGTCATGATGGAGACCAACAATCGGTAAGGTGGGGTGGCGTGGGGCTTGCCTTGCACACGACACGACAGGACGGCCGCGCGACGATCGCCGCGCGCGGCTCCATCGACCTGCACTCCTCCGAAGAGCTGCGCACTCGGCTGACCGAGCTCGTGGACGCGGGCGAGAGGGCGGTCGTCGTCGACCTCGCGGCGGTCGACTTCTGTGACTCCTCCGGGCTCAACGTCCTCGTCAGGGCGTACAAGCACGCGCGCGCGCAGAACGCCACGCTCACCGTCACCGGTGCCTACGGCCGGGTCGAGAACGTGCTGCGCACCACTGGGCTCGACCGGTTCCTCATCGAGGACCAGGCGGAGGAGGCGCCGGCCGATGGACGGTGAGGGGACGACGATGCGGAACGGCGAGCGGGCGGAGTGACCGACCCGATGACCGAAACCACACTGCGCGCGGCGCCGCAGACCGAGGCGGTCGAGTACGCGAGGCGGCTCGCCGCCCGGACCATGCGCACCTGGGCGCTCATGGACCGCGAGGAACTCGTCACCGCGATCGTGGCGGAGCTCGTCGCCAACGCCGTCCGGCACGCCGGGACGGCTCTGGAACTGCGCCTGCTGCGCGGCACCGGCCGCATCCGCGTCGAGGTCCGCGACCGCGCGGCCCAGCTGCCCCGGCTGACCGTTCCCGGCCCCCTGGACGAGTCCCACCGCGGCCTGTTCATCGTCGACCGCTTCGCCAACTCCTGGGGCGCCGACCCGGTGACCGGCGGCAAGGTCGTCTGGGCCGAGGTCGACATCTGACGGATCTCCGGCCTGGAACGTGCCGTCCCGTAAGACCTCCTGTGAGCGCTGGCGCGACCATGGCCCGGTCTCCCGGCGCGTCGGCTCGCCCGCGCCGTCTCACACATGCGACGAGCCCGGACGGCCGATGGCCGTCCGGGCTCGCTCGGGGCGATCAGGCGGATTTGCGGTACAGTTCCGCGACCATGAAGGCCAGGTCCAGGGACTGACCGCGGTTGAGGCGCGGGTCACAGGCCGTCTCGTACCGCTCGTGCAGGTCGGTCTCGGTGAGGCCGTGCCCGCCGCCGACGCATTCGGTGACGTCGTCGCCGGTGAACTCGATGTGGATGCCGCCCGGGTGGGTGCCGAGAGCCCGGTGGACCTCGAAGAACCCGGCCACCTCGTCCAGCACGTCGTCCAGGCGGCGCGTCTTGTGCCCGCTGGGGGCCTCGAACGTGTTCCCGTGCATGGGGTCGCAGATCCACGCGACGGGCGCGCCGCTCTGGTGCACCTTCTCGATCAGCGGGGGCAGCGCGTCGCGGATCCGGTCGGCGCCCATCCGGGTGATGAAGGTGAGCCGGCCCGGCTCGTGGTCGGGGTTCAGCCGCTCCATCAGCGCCAGCGCGTCGTCCGCGGACGTCGTCGGGCCGAGTTTCACCCCGATCGGGTTGCGAATGTGCCGCAGGAACTCCACGTGGGCGCCGTCCAGTTGCCGGGTCCGCTCACCGATCCACAGGAAGTGCGCGGACACGTCGTACGGCAGGCCACTGAGATGGTCGATTCGGGTCAACGCCCGCTCGTACTCCAGCAGCAGCGCCTCGTGGCTGGAGTAGAACTCCACTCCGTGGAACTCGTCGGGGTTCGCCCCGCACGCCTTCATGAACGTCAGCGCGCGGTCGATCTCACCGGCGAGCTGCTCGTAGCGGCGGCCCGCCGGGCTCTGCGCCACGAAGTCCTGGTTCCAGGCGTGCACCTGCCGCAGGTCGGCGTAGCCGCCCTTGGTGAACGCCCGGCACAGGTTCAGCGTCACCGCCGAGCAGTGGTACGCCTTCAGCAGGCGGTGCGGGTCGTTGCGCCGGGACGCCGCGTCGAAGTCGAACCCGTTCACCGCGTCGCCCCGGTACGCGGGCAGCTCCACGCCGCCGCGGACCTCCGCGGGCTTGGAGCGGGGCTTGGCGAACTGGCCGGCCATCCGGCCGATCTTCACGACCGGGACGCTCGCGGCATAGGTGAGCACGACCGCCATCTGCAGCAGCGTCTTGAGCTTGTTCTTCACCGCGTCGGCGTTCGACCCGTCGAACGTCTCGGCGCAGTCGCCGCCCTGCAGGACGAACGCCTGACCGCGCGCGACGTCCGCGAGTTGTGCCTTCAGCTGGTCGCACTCGCCGGCGAAGACGAGCGGCGGCTGGGCCGCCAGTTCGGCGGCGACGGCCCGGACCTCGTCCGGATCATCCCAATCGGGCTGCTGGAGTGCGGGGAGGGCGCGCCAGGCGTCGAGGTCCCCGGTGACGGCGGATGTACTCACGCTGAAAAGGCTATGGCACCGCCCGCCCCCGCGGTGACGCCGAGCCCGGCGGCAGTCGGCCGGACGGCGTGCGAGCGAGGGCGCCGTGACCTGCCCGGCCGCCTGGAAACGCCGACCGGGCGGCCCCGGTGCGGGGCCGCCCGGCCGGTGATCACGGTGCGGGGGAGGCGGGGCCGGCGGTCGTCAGGCCGCCCGGCTGCCGGCGGTGGCGGGCTCGCGGGCGGGGCCCTGGCCGCCGACCGGCCCGCCGGCCAGCGTCCGGCGGCCGCTCAGGTCCGTCTCGTTCGCCAGCTGCCGCAGCCGCCGCAGCGAACGATCGGTGATCTGCCGCACCCGGTTGTGGCTCAGGCCGTACCGGGCGCCGATCTGCGCGTACGAGAGCGGCTGGCCGTTGTCCATCCCGAACCGGGCCCGCAGGATCGCGGACTCGCGTTCCGGAAGCCGTTCCAGCAGCCGTCCGAGGCCCTCGATGTCGTCCAGCGCGAGGATCTCCGTCTCCGGGGTGACGGCGTCCGGATCCTCCAGCAGGTCGCCCATCGGCGTCTCGCCGGCGTCGTCGACGGTCGCGTCCAGGCTCGCCGGGTCGCGACGCCAGCGCAGCAGCTCGTCAACGTGCTCGGCGTCGGCGCCCAGGTGCCCGGCGAGCTCCTCGCGGGTCGGCTCCCTGCCGAGCTCACGGCCCAGCTGGCGCTCCGCGCGGCGCAGCCGCGAGAGCTCCTCCTCGACGTGGACGGGCAGCCGGATGGTGCGGGCGGTGTGACTGAGCCCACGCCCGATCGCCTGCCTGATCCACCATGTCGCGTATGTGGAGAACTTGAAACCGCGGCGGTAGTCGAACTTCTCCACCGCCCGCATCAGCCCCAGGTTCCCCTCCTGAATGAGGTCGATGAGGGGCAACGAGTCGGTCGGGTATTTCCGGGCGATCGAGACCACCAGCCGCAGGTTGGCCTCGACGAAGCGCTGCTTCGCGCGCAGCCCCGCCGCGGCCAGTTCCTCCAGCTCCTCGCGGGAGGCGCCGCCGGGCACCCTCCCCTCCTCGAGAAGCTGCTCGGCGTACAGGCCCCCTTCGATCGCCTTGGCCAGATCGACCTCCTCCTGCGCGTCGAGCAGGTGGGTGCGGCCGATCCGGTCGAGGTACGCCCCGACAAGATCCTTGTCGGGGACGTCGACCCTGTCGCCCTTGGTACGGGTTGCAGCCATCCTGACCCTTCTCCGGTGCGATCTCCCTAAGGGGACAACGCTAATTACCGCTCTGTGATTCCCGGGTGGGGAATACTGCGAGGCTGTAAGCCGCTCTACGACCTGATACCCCGAATGAGGAGAAACCGACATGGCGACGGTCACACTGACCGCTGAGAACTTCGACGAGGTGGCTCAGGGCGACGGCATCGTGCTGGTCGACTTCTGGGCGGAGTGGTGCGGCCCGTGCAAGAGGTTCGCGCCCGTGTTCGAGAAGTCGGCGGGCACGCACGAGGACATCGTCTTCGGCAAGGTCGACACCGACGCCGAGCCGGAGCTGTCGGAACGGTTCGGGATCAGGTCCATTCCCACCCTGATGGCGATCCGCGACGGAATGATCGTCTTCGCCGAGCCGGGCGCGGTGCCCGAGCCGGTGCTGGAGAACGTGATCGAGCAGGTCCGCGGCCTGGACATGGCGGACGTCCGGCGGCGCGCCGAGTCCTGAGCGCACGGCCTGCCAGGTTGCGCCGACGAGACGCCCGCCGGGCCGGCGGGCGGCGTGCGGGCGGCGCGACGGCAAAGAAGCGGACTGTGCCGCCCCTTCCATGGCCGGCATGGTCGATGATGGACGGATGCTCGCCGATGTCGTCCCCTTCCTGGTGTGCCCCGTGTGCGGAGCCGATCTCGAACTGGCCGGCCACAGGCTGCTCTGCCCGGGCGCGCACGCCTTCGACATCGCACGCCAGGGATACGCGAACCTCCTGCCGGGCAACGCCCGTCCTGGAACCGCGGACACGCCGGAGATGGTGCGCGCGCGAGACGAGTTCCTCAGGGCCGGACACTTCACCGCCCCCGCCGATCGGCTCGCCTGGAACGTCTCCCGGGCGGGGTCCGGATTCGTCCTCGACGCGGGTGCCGGAACCGGGCACTACCTGAGCCGGATACTCGACCGGTCGCCGGACACGGTCGGCCTCGCCCTCGACATCTCCAAGCACGCCGCCCGGCGTGCCGCGAGGGCGCATCCACGCTGCGGTGCCGTCGTCGCCGACCTGTGGCGTCCGCTGCCGATCCGCGACGGCGCCGCCGACACGGTCGTGAACGTCTTCGCTCCCCGCAACGCGGCGGAGTTCCACAGGGTCCTCCGCGAGGACGGGCTCCTGTTCACGGTGACGCCGTCACCGCGGCATCTCGGCGCGCTCGTGGAATCGCTGGGACTGCTGTCGATCGACAAGCGCAAGACCGAGCGCATGGACACCGCGCTCGCCGGCTACTTCAAGCTGGACTCGCGTCAGGAGCTCGAAGCCGAGGCCGTCCTGACGCACGACGAGGTCGCAACGCTTGTAGGCATGGGCCCGAGCGCGCACCACGTCCCGGCCGACCGGCTCCGGGAACGCCTGGACCGGCTATCGGACCCGTTGCCGACGCCTCTGTCCTTTGTCCTGTCGACCTACCGGCGGCTTGAGTAGGCGCACGTCCACGTTCTGCGTGATCTCCAGGAGCACTTGTGGCACCTCACCCGGGTCCGCCACGTCCTCCATGATGGGCACGTCGACCGTCTCGTACAGGAACGATACGGAGAGCGAGCGAGTCTTGGCGCTCAGCAGGAGACGCTGGAGCGCCTGGCCCGCACGAAGCCACTCGGCACGGGAGTCTCCGCGGGTCGTGAGCACCGCCCGCTGCGCTGTCGAGCCCGCGCACAAGGGAAGCGGATGGAGCACCGTCCCCTCAAGCCGAGCCACGCCGCCCAACTCGTCCGTGACGGCAGGGGCAGGGCAGGCTCCCGTTCTGGGACGGTCGCCGAGGAAGGGACGGAGGGTCGCGGCGTAGAGCAGCCGCTCTTCGTGGGTCACCCGATGACGCCCGGCGAGCCGCACTGAGGCGAGGACTGCCGGCCGTCCGGGGTCCGGAAGCAGCCGCACCACGGCCTCGTGGCCGAGCTGCGCGGCGGCCAGACGCAGATTCACCAGTGCGGCGCCGCTGCTGAGATGCAGCCCTCGTCCCGCGGGATCATGCATGGGCCGGAATCTGACCGGGTCGGCGTGCAGCTCGATCAGGCCCTGCACGACCTTGAACCGCCAGGCGTGCACGTCATGGATCGTGGGCCCCATCGTCGCGGCGACCACCAGCCGCGCTGCCGGAGAGCGGGCGGCCACGGGCACATTCACGAGGATCCTCCTGACCTCGGTCAACAGTCGTGCCGGGAGCCACCGCTGCATGTTCTGGCGGGGTGAGCGGTCAGGGCACCGTAGCCCACCGTGACCCGGCACACATAGTGCGTGAAAAGCGAGGTCAGAGTGCTCCTTGGGGTGCTTGAGCGACAAGGGTGGCAATTGGCCGTAGCGCTCCGATTTGACGGTCTCCGCGGGTCGCCTTAATGTCTCTCCTGCTCCAAGGGACGCGGGACGCCACAAGGCGGCCGGCCCCGGGGCTGGATCTCCGAAAATGGTTCGAGCCTCGCTCGGACTGCTGTAGGATGGTCCGACCAGCCCAGAACGGGATGCAGGACGCCGAGAGGTGGCCGGCCCGCAGGGCACTTCCCACGAGATGATCTCTCCAGGTTTCCGGCCTGGGGGTGTGTCGTCGCGTGGGGGCCTGGAATCTCTCCGACTCGTCGAAAAGATCTTGGTTGATCGGCTTGACAGACGGCGGATGTCAGGTAAGTTAAAAGGGTTGCCCCGGAGCCGGGGCCTGCGGGAGCAGGGGTTCGGCGCGGTGGGTGTCCGTTTCTTGAGAACTCAACAGCGTGTTAAAAGCCAGTGCCTTTATCGGCCCGGTCTGTTTTTGTTGGCCGGGTCGCCCCGTGGCTGTTCCTTTTGGGATGGTCGGGGATTTCTTTGAGGCAATGCACGGCCCCTGTGGGGGTCTGTGTGGTGCTGGGATTGTTTCCTGAGGTTTGGCCGGCTGGGGTTCGCCCCCTGGTTGGTCGTTCGAACCTTGATGGAGAGTTTGATCCTGGCTCAGGACGAACGCTGGCGGCGTGCTTAACACATGCAAGTCGAGCGGAAAGGCCCCTTCGGGGGTACTCGAGCGGCGAACGGGTGAGTAACACGTGAGCAACCTGCCCCTGACTTTGGGATAAGCCTGGGAAACCGGGTCTAATACCGGATATGACCTCCGATCGCATGGTCGGTGGTGGAAAGTTTTTCGGTCAGGGTTGGGCTCGCGGCCTATCAGCTTGTTGGTGGGGTGATGGCCTACCAAGGCGACGACGGGTAACCGGCCTGAGAGGGCGACCGGTCACACTGGGACTGAGACACGGCCCAGACTCCTACGGGAGGCAGCAGTGGGGAATATTGCGCAATGGGCGGAAGCCTGACGCAGCGACGCCGCGTGAGGGATGACGGCCTTCGGGTTGTAAACCTCTTTCAGCAGGGACGAAGCTAACGTGACGGTACCTGCAGAAGAAGCGCCGGCTAACTACGTGCCAGCAGCCGCGGTAATACGTAGGGCGCAAGCGTTGTCCGGAATTATTGGGCGTAAAGAGCTCGTAGGCGGTTTGTCGCGTCTGTCGTGAAAGCCCACGGCTTAACCGTGGGTCTGCGGTGGATACGGGCAGACTAGAGGCAGGTAGGGGAGAATGGAATTCCCGGTGTAGCGGTGAAATGCGCAGATATCGGGAGGAACACCGGTGGCGAAGGCGGTTCTCTGGGCCTGTACTGACGCTGAGGAGCGAAAGCGTGGGGAGCGAACAGGATTAGATACCCTGGTAGTCCACGCCGTAAACGTTGGGCGCTAGGTGTGGGGTTCTTCCACGGATTCCGCGCCGTAGCTAACGCATTAAGCGCCCCGCCTGGGGAGTACGGCCGCAAGGCTAAAACTCAAAGGAATTGACGGGGGCCCGCACAAGCGGCGGAGCATGTTGCTTAATTCGACGCAACGCGAAGAACCTTACCAAGGCTTGACATCGCCGGAAAACCATCAGAGATGGTGGGTCCTTTTTGGGCCGGTGACAGGTGGTGCATGGCTGTCGTCAGCTCGTGTCGTGAGATGTTGGGTTAAGTCCCGCAACGAGCGCAACCCTCGTTCCATGTTGCCAGCACGTTATGGTGGGGACTCATGGGAGACCGCCGGGGTCAACTCGGAGGAAGGTGGGGATGACGTCAAGTCATCATGCCCCTTATGTCTTGGGCTGCAAACATGCTACAATGGCCGGTACAGAGGGCTGCGATACCGTGAGGTGGAGCGAATCCCTTAAAGCCGGTCTCAGTTCGGATCGAAGTCTGCAACTCGACTTCGTGAAGTCGGAGTCGCTAGTAATCGCAGATCAGCAACGCTGCGGTGAATACGTTCCCGGGCCTTGTACACACCGCCCGTCACGTCACGAAAGTCGGCAACACCCGAAGCCCGTGGCCCAACCACCTTGTGTGGGGGGAGCGGTCGAAGGTGGGGCCGGCGATTGGGACGAAGTCGTAACAAGGTAGCCGTACCGGAAGGTGCGGCTGGATCACCTCCTTTCTAAGGAGCACACAGCTGGCCCGGGCTGCTTCCCTTCCGGGAAGGCTCAGGTCGGTGGCCACCGTTGGCAGCGAGTGTCTGTCAGGTGGCTGCTCATAGATGTGGAGCACTGGCTATTCATCAGGTCGCTTACGCGGCCCGGCAAGTACCGCCCTGAAGCTTCGGCTTGGGGGAGTGGGAACGGCGGGTTCGGGTGGGGGGTCTGGTGGGCACGCTGTTGGGTCCTGAGGGAACGGGCGCGAGCCCGGGTGCCTCTGGATCGCGGGACCAGGACCACATTCCTTGATTGGGGTGTGGTTTTGGTGGGCCCGGTTGTTTTTTGAGAACTGCACAGTGGACGCGAGCATCTCTGGTGGGATGATGTGGCTCTTTTGGGTCATGGATTCTCATCTGCGATTTGTTTTGATCGTTTTGTGTGTTCAAGTTTTTTAGGGCATACGGTGGATGCCTTGGCATCAGGAGCCGATGAAGGACGTGGGAGCCTGCGATATGCCTCGGGGAGTCGGCAACCAGACTTTGATCCGGGGATTTCCGAATGGGGAAACCTGGCACTCGTCATGGGGTGTCGCCGCCTGCTGAATGTATAGGCAGGTTGGTGGGAACGCGGGGAAGTGAAACATCTCAGTACCCGCAGGAAGAGAAAACAATTGTGATTCCGTGAGTAGTGGTGAGCGAAAGCGGAGGAGCCTAAACCGTGCGCGTGTGATAGCCGGCAGGCGTTGCGTGTGCGGGGTTGTGGGACCATCCGGGTCCAGCTGCCGCTGGATCAAGGAGTTATAAACTGCTCGGATAGTTGAACGGCTTGGGATGGCCGACCGTAGACGGTGAGAGTCCGGTAGACGAAATCTGGGTGGCTTCTGGGTGTGTTCCCGAGTAGCACGGGGCCCGTGAAATCCCGTGTGAATCTGCCACGACCACGTGGTAAGGCTGAATACTTCCTGGTGACCGATAGCGGACTAGTACCGTGAGGGAAAGGTGAAAAGTGCCCCGGTGAGGGGTCGTGAAATAGTACCTGAAACCGTGTGCCTACAAGCCGTCAGAGCGTCCTCACTGCCTTCGGGTGGTGTTCGTGATGGCGTGCCTTTTGAAGAATGAGCCTGCGAGTTATGGTGTGTGGCGAGGTTAACCGGTGGCGGGTAGCCGTAGCGAAAGCGAGTCTGAATAGGGCGTTTTTAGTCGCATGCTGTAGACCCGAAGCGGGGTGATCTAGCCATGGGCAGGGTGAAGCGCCGGTAAGACGGTGTGGAGGCCCGAACCCACCAGGGTTGAAAACCTGGGGGATGACCTGTGGTTAGGGGTGAAAGGCCAATCAAACTCCGTGATAGCTGGTTCTCCCCGAAATGCATTTAGGTGCAGCGTTGCGTGTTTCTTGCCGGAGGTAGAGCTACTGGATGGCTGATGGGCCCTACAAGGTTACTGACGTCAGCCAAACTCCGAATGCCGGTAAGTGAGAGCGTGGCAGTGAGACTGCGGGGGATAAGCTTCGTAGTCGAGAGGGAAACAGCCCAGATCATCGGTTAAGGCCCCTAAGCGTGTGCTAAGTGGGAAAGGATGTGGAGTTGCCGTGACAACCAGGAGGTTGGCTTAGAAGCAGCCATCCTTGAAAGAGTGCGTAATAGCTCACTGGTCAAGTGATTCCGCGCCGACAATGTAGCGGGGCTCAAGCACACCGCCGAAACCGTGGCACTCCAGGCATGTGTCTGGGGTGGGTAGGGGAGCGTCCTGTAGCCGGTGAAGCCGCCGAGTGATCGAGTGGTGGAGGCTGCGGGAGTGAGAATGCAGGCATGAGTAGCGAATCACACGTGAGAAACGTGTGCGCCGGATGACCAAGGGTTCCTGGGGCAGGCTAATCCGCCCAGGGTAAGTCGGGACCTAAGGCGAGGCCGACAGGCGTAGTCGATGGACAACGGGTTGATATTCCCGTACCCGCTGGTATGCGCCAACGCTGAACCCTCTGATGCTAACCACCCGAACTGTGGTGTGGGCCTTCGGGCCTGTTCTGCGGGGAGCGTGGGACCCGAGGGGGTAGTAGGTGAGTGATGGGGTGACGCAGGAGGGTAGCTCAGCCCAGGCGATGGTTGTCCTGGGGTAAGCATGTAGCCCGGTGTGCAGGTAAATCCGCGCACCATATGAGGGTGAGATGTGATGCCGAGCCGTTTTAGGTGAAGTGAGTGATCCCATGCTGTCGAGAAAAGCCTCTAGCGAGTGTATCGGCGGCCCGTACCCTAAACCGACTCAGGTGGTCAGGTAGAGAATACCAAGGCGATCGGGTGAACTGTGGTTAAGGAACTCGGCAAATTGCCCCCGTAACTTTGGGAGAAGGGGGACCACGCCTGGTGAACCGTCTTGCACGGGGAGCTGGGTGGGGTCGCAGAGGCCAGGGGGAAGCGACTGTTTACTAAAAACACAGGTCCGTGCGAAGTCGTAAGACGCTGTATACGGACTGACGCCTGCCCGGTGCCGGAACGTTAAGAGGACCGGTTAGACCGTGAGGTCGAGGCTGAGAATCTAAGCGCCGGTAAACGGCGGTGGTAACTATAACCATCCTAAGGTAGCGAAATTCCTTGTCGGGTAAGTTCCGACCTGCACGAATGGCGTAACGACTTCCCCGCTGTCTCAACCACAGGCCCGGCGAAATTGCAGTACGAGTAAAGATGCTCGTTTCGCGCAGCAGGACGGAAAGACCCCGGGACCTTCACTACAGCTTGGCATTGGCGCCTGAAGCGTCTTGTGTAGGATAGGTGGGAGACTGTGAAGCCCAGACGCCAGTTTGGGTGGAGTCGTTGGTGAAATACCACTCTGGTCGTTTTGAGCGTCTAACCCGCACCCGTGTATCCGGGTGGGGGACAGTGCCTGGTGGGTAGTTTAACTGGGGCGGTTGCCTCCTAAAGTGTAACGGAGGCGCCCAAAGGTTCCCTCAGCCTGGTTGGCAATCAGGTGGCGAGTGCAAGGGCACAAGGGAGCTTGACTGTGAGACGGACGTGTCGAGCAGGTGCGAAAGCAGGGCCTAGTGATCCGGCACCTACGTGTGGAAGTGGTGTCGCTCAACGGCTAAAAGGTACCCCGGGGATAACAGGCTGATCTTCCCCAAGAGTCCATATCGACGGGATGGTTTGGCACCTCGATGTCGGCTCGTCGCATCCTGGGGCTGGAGTAGGTCCCAAGGGTTGGGCTGTTCGCCCATTAAAGCGGCACGCGAGCTGGGTTTAGAACGTCGCGAGACAGTTCGGTCCCTATCCGCTGTGCGCGTAGGAGAATTGAGAGGGTCTGTCCCTAGTACGAGAGGACCGGGACGGACGAACCTCTGGTGTGCCAGTTGTCCCGCCAGGGGCACGGCTGGTTGGCTACGTTCGGTCGGGATAACCGCTGAAAGCATCTAAGCGGGAAGCCTTCCTCGAGATGAGTTCTCCCACCCTGTTAAAGGGGTGTAAGGCCCCCGGTAGACGACCGGGTTGATAGGCTGGAGATGGAAGCACGGTGACGTGTGGAGTCGACCGGTACTAATAGGCCGAGTGGCTTGAACACACTGAACGTTCAAAGCATCTCGCTGCGTAGAAGTGTTCGCGTCCCTGTGTGGTTCCCAGGAAACAACCGGGAGCCCGCGTATAATAGAATGATCGAGCCTTGGTTGCTCGGACGGATTCTTCCCGCATCCGGTGACGGGTGTTGGGGGTTGGTCGTTCGGTGGTTTTGGCGAGGGGGAAACACCCGGTCCCATCCCGAACCCGGAAGTTAAGCCCTTCAGCGCCGATGGTACTGCATGGGAGACTGTGTGGGAGAGTAGGACACCGCCGGACTCATATTATGGATAGGGCCCCGCCGACACGGCGGGGCCCTTTCTTTATGCCTGGATATCCAGCAATGCCTTCGCGTAATTGGAGAGCGAACGGTTGTAACGGGGAAGATGGCGTGACAGCGCTCCGAGCGCGAGTCCGGCCGCCTCGCGCTCCCGCCCGACATCGGTGAGCGCGAGAGCGAGGAACGCGGTGACCGCATCGTCGAGGTCGTCGGAGCCGGCCTCCCGTTCAGCGGTCAGGAGGGCGACGCTTTCGTCGGCCCGGCCGAGATTACGGAGCGTGCTGGCGTACTGAATCGTGGCCTGCCTCCGGCGCGACTCCGGGAGCCCGGCGGCGAAGGCCCGCTGGTAGTGCTCTGCCGCCGCAGCCTCGTTGCCGATCGAGTCGTGGGCGGAAGCCAGCTCGTACTCGCCGACGGCGTCGCCGGGCGGAAGTTCACCGGTCAGTTCCTCGACCTCCGCGAGGAAGGCTTCGGGCTCATGGTCGTCGAACGCCGCCCACAGGTCGGCCATTCGCCGTTCCCACTCCGGGACGGGATTGATCATGAACCACAGAATACGACCACCGGCCATGCGCTCGCGTGGCTGAGGTCGCACCGGGGGCACCGGACAGGTGGGTTCCTGTCCGTCAACCATGGACGCTTCATGTGACTCGATGGACACGAGAGGTCGGCGCAACGATTGTGCAACGTGGGGCGAGGCAGAATTGGACCGCTCGACAGCCGTCGGGATCATGGTCGCGCCGGTGCCAACCCACACACCTTGCACCGGCGCGGCCACCGTCCCCGCACATACGCTCAGACATTCGTCTCGCGCTCCTCCAGGCCCTTGCGTACGTCCACCGACGCGGTCGTCGCTGCGGTGCGTTCGGCAAGGCCGAACATCGCCAAAGCCAGCAGGGCGCAGCCCGCGGCGGCGACCGGGAGGGATCCCAAGCCGGCGGCACCGAGCAGCCAGCCCCCGAGGCCCGCGCCCAGTGAGGCTCCGACATAGACCGCGCTGCTGCTGAGCGCCAACGCCTGCGGACCGGTTTCAGGGCCGGCCAGCGCCAGAATGCGCGTCTGGACGGGAGGCGGAACCGACCAGGCGGCGGCCGACCACAGCAACAACAGTGGGACGACGAATGCCAGATCCGTAGGACGCAGCGACCAGGACACTGCCAGTCCCGCCATCACCGAGGTGAAGACAGTGACGGCCAGCGCGAACGTCCTCGCTGGGCCGAGCCGGTCGACCAGTGTGCCGCTGAAACGCCCTCCTACGATGCCTGCGACGCCGGTGAGGATCAGCAGCCCGCCGAGGCCGGACGGAGTCACGCCCGCCACCTCGTCCAGGAACGGCGCCAGATAGGTCTGCATCATCAGGTTGCCGAGGACCGTGGCGACGGCTGCCAGGAGCACGCACATCACCGCGGGCCGGCCAAGCGGACGAAGGCGTTCACCCAGCCCAGCCGCGGGCGGCGGTGCCACGTCCGGCACGGCGACGCGCAGGAAGGCCATGGCGGCGAGGCCCAGGAGCCCGCCCGTCACGAAGGTGGCGCGCCAGCCGAACGCCGCGCCGATCCAGGTGCCGAGCGGGACGCCGGCGACGACGGCGCCCGTCAGCCCCGCCATGACCGTGGCCAGGTCGCGGCCCTGCCGCCCGGACGGGGAAAGGGCCGCGGTGACCGCGAACACCGTCGGCAGGACGGCGGCCGCGGCGAACGCGGCCAGCACCCGCAGCCCCATCAGGGCCGCGAAGGACGTGGCGAGCGGGACGGCGAGGTTGGCGGCGCAGAACACCAGCATCCCGCCGGTGAGCAGCCGGCGCCGGGGCCAGGACGCCGTGAGCACGGCCGCCACGGGCGCGACCACGGCGCAGATGACGGAGAACACGGTCACGAGCTGCCCGGCCGCGGCCTCGCCGGTCGACAGGCCGTCCGCGATGGACGGCAGCACGCCGACGATCACGAAGTCGTCGGTCTGGAGGGTGAAGGCGGTCAGGGCAAGGGCGGTGAGCCAGAGCCCGCCGGATGAGCGTCGGAAGAGGGGCATCCAGTTAAGGTAACACTCGTTACCTTATAGGCTGGACGCCCGGTGAACGAAGGAGACCCGTCAGTGGCCAGACCGCGCGACCCGCACCGCCGCACCGAGATCCTCGACGCGGTACTCGACCAGCTCGCCGAGCACGGGATGTCCGGCCTCTCGATGCGTCCCATCGCTCAGGCGCTCGGGCAGAGCACGCGAGTCCTGACCCACCACTTCGCCGACAAGGACGCGCTCCTCGCCGCGCTGCTGCAACGCCTGGACGAGGTCCAGCACGCGCAACTCCATGCGACCGAAGGCTGGGACGACACCACGCGGGGGATCGGCGCGATCGTCCGTAACTCCTGGGATCGCCATCTCGCGCCCGAGAACATCGCGCACACCCGGCTCGTGCGGGAGATCGAGGGCCTCGCGGCGGCCGGACGTCTCGGTGACCGGGTCCCGGCGTTCCTGACGGACAGGGCCGAGTTCGTCGCCGGCGCGCTGACGGCCCGCGGGCTCGACCCGGCCCGGGCGCGCGTCAACGCGACGTTCCTCAACAGCGCCTACTCTGGCCTGCAGACCGACTTCCTAACCACGGGCGACCGGGAACGCGTCGAGAGGGCGCTCGACGAACTGTGCGGGCTCGCCGACTCCTGGACGGTGAGCGAAGGCCGGACTGACTAACGCCACCCGACATGGATCATGATCGCCAGTGCCGAGATTGTCACCCAGACGGAGCTGCCGACGTCCTCGATCAAGGACGCGGACATGACGGCGCAGTGCCGTCCTGCCCTGGCCGGAACGTCGACCAGTTGCTGCGCCACCTCGGCGGAGGTCAGCGCTGGGTCGCGGAGATCGTCCGGGCGCGGGCGGCCGAGCCTCCGTCCGGCGACCACTTCCGTGATCTGTCCAGCCACGCCCGCGAAGACGCCGCCGTCCCCGGACCATGGCTCGCCGGGAGCCGCCCAACTGGCGGACGCCCTACGCGAAGCCGGACCGGACGCCTGCCTCTGGACTCCGATACCAGGGAGGACGGCGTCCTTCTACGCGCGCCGGTTCGCACACGAGACGCTCATCCACCGGCGCCGATGCGACGCTCGCCCTCGGCAGGACGGTCATGGTCGCTGCCGACGTGCTGGACGCATGGATGGAACTCGGCGCGCTGCCGATGATGCTCGCCATCAAGACTGAGCAGGGGAACTGCTCGGCCCGGGCCGCATCGTTCACCTGCACGCGACAGAGACGGCTGCAAATGGCTGGGCGGCCTCACCGGCGACGGCATCGCATGGCGGCGCGTCCCCGAGAAGGCCGCCGTCGCGGTGCGTGGCCCGGTACCGAACTGCTCCTGCTCGTCTCCCACCGGCGGAGTACGGCCGAGGGGTTGGAGATCTTCGGCGACAGGAACTCCTGCGCTTCTGGCTGGAGCGGGTTGGATTTGCCCGATGGGCGTGGACACCAGCACAAACTTCGCCAGTGTTCGGTGCCGCAAACGGGCGATGCACGCCAGACTTGGACGCGGCGCGAATTGGACCTGTTCCCGCAAGAGACCGGGCCATACCGTCCGCCCATGCGTAACACACGACGTTTCTCCCTGGTGGCCGTGGCCGCGTTTCCTCTCGTCATGGCGATGCCGCCCGCGTCGGCCGCGGATTCCGCGACGACCGCGACCGGGACCGTCTTCTACCCCAACCCCGTCCAGCAGCTCGGCGACGAGTCCCTCACCGATGCGAAGGACGCGGACTACGCCGCGCTGGCGTCCGCCTACCGCCAGGTCACCCTCACCGACCTCGACGGTTCCGGGTCCCTCACCGGCCGATATGTGCGGGTCAAGAGCGAAACAGGCAAGGCGGCCCGGATCGACGATGGCGCGCTGGCCGCCTATCACCGCGACTCCGACCAGTTCGAGCAGGTCATGGGCTACTACTGGGTGACGACCGCGCAGAGGTACCTGCAGCACCTCGGGTTCGGGTCCGCGCTCCGTCCGGTGAACCAGCGGCAGATCGAGCTGCGGATCAACCAGTACGGGGGCGACAACTCGTTCTTCCGGGGCGACAAGGCGAACATCACGCTCGGCAAGGGCGGGGTGGACGACGCCGAGGACGCCGAGGTGATCGTCCATGAGTACGGCCACTCCGTGCAGGACGGCCAGGTCACCGGGTTCGGCACGAACCTGGAGTCGGGCGCGATCGGCGAGGCGTTCGGCGACTACCTGGCCGTGGCGGTCACCAGCTGGGCTACCGGTACACCGTCCAAGACCCCGGAACCGTGCGTCGCCGACTGGGACTCGGTGTCCTACACGTCCGGTCCGACGCACTGCCTGCGGAGGCTGGACGGGACCAAGCACTACCCCGAGGACATGGTGGGCGAGGTCCACGCCGACGGCGAGATCTGGTCGCGGGCCCTGTGGGACATCCGGCAGGCGCTCGGCGACACCAAGGCGGGGACCCTGATCGTCGAGGCCCAGTTCGCGTTCGCTCCGGACACCTCCTTCAAGGCGGCCGCCGGCGCGACCGTCGCCGCCGCGCAGCGTCTCTATGGCGCGCAGGCGGCGCAGGCCACCCGGGAGGCGTTCGCCGCACGCGGCATCCTGTGAGCGTCGCTCTGCTTCAGCCGGTGCGGGTCAGGCGGACGTATCCGTACGGGTTGAAGAAGAGGTCGTCCTCGTCGTAGCGGTCGCAGGTGCCGGTGCGCAGCACCCAGCGGGGGGCGTCCTCGGTCATCCGGAAACCCGCGCCGTCTTCGATCTCCTCCGCGCGGGGATCGGTCAGCAGGTAGATCGCCAGCGCGTCGAGATGCATGACGAGATCGGGCAGATCGTCGTCGGTCAGGTCCTCCCTCCCGGCCTCGATCTCCACCTCGGGCGCGCCGAGGAGGTGCATGCCGCAGCTGTAGAGGACCTGGCCGTCGTAGATCGGCCGCTTCACCCAGGCGGAGACGAGCGCATCGGCCAGGTCCTCGTTCTCGGCGCCGGCCGCCAGGTCGGCCAGCGCCAGCCAGCGGTCCCGGCCGTGGGTGATTCCGCTGCTCTCGTTCTTCACCGCGGACGCGCCGGAGCTCAGCAGAGCGGCGGTCGCCGCGAGCAGCCGCCGCGACGTGTCGGCCGCCAGCTCGCGCATCATCGGCGCGGACAGCAGGTAGCCGACGGTGTCGTGGGACTCGACGGCGGCCCAGTCCGCCTCGTCGAAGGAGGCAGCGGCCAGGCTGGCTTCGAAAGCGTCCGGCATCCTGGGGTCGGGTTCGTCCTCGGAGTACTCGCGATCGAGCACGAAACCGCCGAAGCCGGCGGCGATCCGTTCGATCTCCGGGAGACCCAGCTTGGAGCTGAGGACGCACAGCACGTGTCGTGGACTCACTTCGCTCATCCCGGCACGTTACTGATCATCATCGACGTCCGCGCCGATTCCTTCGCTTTCACGTGCATGGGCCCGGGTTCCGCCCGGGTGTCACTGGTACCAGTCGTCCTCGTCGCTTGAGAGGGAGCGGCCGAGGTAGTCGCCCAGGTCTCCGGCCGCCCAGCGGCGGCTGTCCGTTTCGTGTTCCCAGACGAAGACGTCCGCCCGCGGCGGCGTCCGGACGAAGGCGAACCGGTCACCGCCGCCGTTGTCGCCGAAGAAGAGCAGCGCGTCGAAAGGCATGTAGAGGTCGGCGAGCGAGTCGTCCGTCCAGAAATGAAGATTCTGCTCGACGATCTGCTCCAGCGGCCAGACCGTGTCCACGCCGTAGTGCCCGATCACGCCGTCGGTCTCTTGGAGGAGACCGGTGAGCTGGGAGGGGAGCGGGCAGCCCAGACGCTGCTCGGCGGCGGTGACCGCCGCGGTGTCGACGGGCGGCCTGAACTCGACGTCTGGGAAGGCCTTGGCCGCGACCTCTCTCCACATGCGTGAACCTTAGCGGCGGAGCGGTCGGTCGTTGGTCAGCGCGCGTCCGTCAGGGCGCGGGCCAGGTCGATGAGGTCGGTGGCGACGAGGCCGGGGTCGGAGGGCGGCGGGTCGGGCTCCGCATCCGGGCCCCATTCGAGGCGCGGGAAGAAGGCGGTGCGGAGGCCCGCCGCTGCCGCCGCTTCGAGATCGTCAGGGTGGCACGCCACCATGAGGAGGCGTCGCGGCTCGACGTCGAGGAGCTCGGCGGCCATGCGGTAGACGCGCGGGTCGGGCTTGTAGGACTTGGCCAGTTCCGCGGACAGGATGCAGTCGAAACGGAGACCGGCGTGTTTGGCGAGGCGGGTGAGCAGGCCCACGCCGCCGTTGGACAGCGTGGCGGTGAGGACGGGGCTCCGGTGCAGCCGCTCCAGGCCCTCGGACGCGTCCGGCCATGGGCGGAGGCGGTGCCAGGCTCGGACGAGATCGTCCCGGTGGGCGGCGGTGAGGGCGTCGAGTCCGTGTTCGGCCAGTACCTCGTCGAGCATGAGGCGGTGCAGATCGTCCAAGGGCTGCCATGGCAGTTCGCCGACGACGACCCGGCGGAGCGTCGGGCGGTAGCGGCGCCGCCAGGCGTCGGCCACGGCGGGCCAGTCGGCGTGCAGACCGGCCCGCCCGCCGATCTCCGCCAGTTCCCCGGTGACGCTTGAACGCCAGTCGGTCAACGTTCCGAACACATCGAACACCGCCGCGTCAACGTCCATGCACAGCACTCTTACATGTGCTCCGGTCATCATGCCCGGGTGAGGCGGTCCGTAAGGAGCGTCGGTAGTATTCGATCATGATGACTGCCGTGATCGCCTTCGCCGCCGCAGCGCTGATCATCAATGTGGTGCCGGGGCTGGACACCTTCCTCGTGCTCAGGACGTCCGTCGCGCAGGGGCGTCGGTGCGGGCTGGCGGCGGCGCTCGGCATTCTGACCGGGTGCGCCGTCTGGGGACTCGCGACGGCGGCCGGGCTCACCGCCCTGCTGACCGCCTCGCATGTGGCGTATGACGTGGTGCGCGTCTGCGGTGCCGCCTACCTCGTGTGGCTGGGGGCGACGGCGTTGTGGCGGGCCCGGAAGAAGACCGGTGAGGAGGTCCGGCCGGAGCCCGTCGTCGTCGCCGGACGGCTCGCCGCGTTCCGCGCCGGAGTCGGGACCAACCTGCTGAACCCCAAGGCCGGCGTCTTCTACATGAGCCTCGTCCCGCAGTTCATGCCGCACGGGGCGCCGGTGTTCGGCACGACGGTCCTGTTCACCGCGATCGACGTGGTCGAACTGGCCGTCTGGTACTGGATCGTGTCGGGCGCGGCGGCCGCGCTCGGGGAGCGGCTCAGGCGGCCGTCGTTCCGGCGGCGCCTGGAGCAGGTCAGCGGCGCCGCGTTCATCGGCTTCGCGGCGAACCTCCTGGCCGACCGCCCCTGACCGTGTAGTAACGAGCGGGTCGCGCCGGGGATGCGGTGAATTCGATGGGCGGTCACCGCCGACCCCGTAGTCTTCTCGGATGACTGAGAAGCTGTGGCGTATTGAGCCGTCGGGGCCGCTTCGCGGGGATGTCACCGTGCGGGGGGCGAAGAACGCGGTCAGCAAGCACATGGTCGCGGCGATGCTGGGCGACGGGCCGAGCACCATCGGCAACGCCCCCGACGTCGGCGAGGTCGGGATCACCGCGGGCATGCTGGAGCACGTCGGGATGACCGTGGAACGCTCCGGCGGCGAGGTGACCGTCGTCCCGGGGCCGGTGTCGGACCCGAGCGTCGGCAAGGCGTTCACCGGGCTGAACCGCATCCCGATCCTGATGCTGGGACCGTTGCTGCATCAGGCGGGTGAGGCGTTCGTCCCGCTGGTCGGGGGCGACCCGATCGGGCGGCGGCCGGTCGACTTCCATGTGGAGGCGCTGCGGGCGTTCGGCGCCGAGGTGTCGCACGCGGCGGACGGGATCCACGCGCACGCCACGCGGCTCGTGGGGACGCGCGTCGACCTGCCCTATCCGAGCGTCGGCGCGACGGAGACGGTGCTGCTGGCGGCCGTGCGGGCCGAGGGGAAGACCGTCATCCGGAACGCGGCGACGGAGCCGGAGATCATCGAGCTGGCGCTGTTCCTGCAGCGGATGGGGGCGCGGATCTCGTTCGCGCCCGACCGGCGCATCGTGGTCGAGGGCGTCGAGCGGCTGAGCGGCGCGCAGACGCGGCTGGGCGGTGACCGGATCGAGGCGTTCTCCTACCTGGTCGCGGGCCTGGTGACCGGGGGAGAGGTGCGGGTGCACGGCTGCCCGCAGGACCGGCTCGTCACCGCCATCACGACGCTGACCGGGATGGGCGCGAAGTTCGAGATCACCGACGAGTGGATCATGGCGTCCGCGCCGGACGGCCTGCACCCGGCCGCGGTGCAGACCGACACGCATCCGGGGTTCGCGACGGACTGGCAGACCCCGCTGATGGTGCTGTTCACCCAGGCGGACGGCATGTCGGTGCTGCACGAGACCGTCTACGAGAACCGGCTCGCCTACGTCCCGGCGCTGCAGAGCATGGGCGCGGAGATAGAGGTCTACGACACGTGCCTGGGCGGCCCCGCCTGCCGGTATCACGACACGGCGGCGGTGCACTCGGCCGTGGTGCGCGGAGTGTCGAAGCTCCGCGGCGGGGACGTGACCATGCCCGACATCCGGGCCGGGTTCTCGGCGGTCCTGGCGGCCGCCGTCGCCGAGGGGCCGTCCACGCTGCGCGGCGTCCACCACATCGAGCGCGGCTACCACCGTCCGGTCGAGCAGTTCCGGACGCTGGGGCTCTCGCTGCAGGCGGGCTAACCGGTCCTTACCGGGTGTTGGCCGAAACCTACAAGACGGCTGTGCGAGCGGCGGTCACGCTGGACACATGAACCTGACCAAGGCATCCGAGTTCATGGCCATGTACGCGCGTCCTCTGGACCGCCGCCGCTTCGAGCTGCTGACCGGCGAAGGGGACCGGGAGGCGCTGCTCGCCGCGCTCAACGCCTACCGGAACCCCGACGGCGGCTACGGTCACGGCCTGGAGCCCGACCTGCGGTCGCGGACCAGCCAGCCGGGCCCCGCGCTGCACGCGTTCGAGGTCTTCGAGGAGCTCGCCCCGATGACGGCGCCCGAGGCGGTGGCGCTGTGCGACTGGCTGGAGTCGGTGACGCTGCCGGACGGCGGCCTGCCGTTCGGGCTGCGCGTCCCCGACCCCGCCGGGTGCGCGCCGTTCTGGGCGGACGCCGACCCGGGGACGTCCTCACTGCAGATCACCGCGGTCGTCGCGGCCACGGCGCAGCGCGTCGCCGTCCACGACACGGCGGTCGCCGAGCATCCGTGGCTCGACCGCGCCACCCGTTACTGCCTCGACACCCTTCGCACGAAGGACGAGTTGCACGCCCTGGAACTCACGTTCGCGCTGTGGCTGGCCGACGCCGTCGACGACACCGAGGCCATCGCGCTGCTCGGCGAGCACATCCCGGAGAACGGCCTCGTCCACGTCCAGGGCGGCCTGGAGGACGAGATGATGCGGCCGCTCGACTTCGCGCCCTATCCGGGCCGTCCGGTCCGATCCCTCTTCAAACCGGACGTCATCACCGCCGAGCTGCGGCGTCTCGACGGCGAGCAGCGGGACGACGGCGGATGGCGCGTCGACTTCGCCTCCTACTCGCCCGCCGCCGAACTGGAGTGGAGCGGCTACGCCACCGTCAAGGCCGTCTCCATCCTGACCCGCAACGCCGACCGATAGCCGGTGTCCAGGCTCGGAAGGCGGCAGGTGGAATCCTTGGGGTGCTGGCCACATACGACGGCACCGGAGGCTCCCGATGGACAACGGCCCGGGCTACACGGCGCTCACGCCGCTCGCGTTCCTCAACCGGTCGGCGGAGGTTTTCCCCGGCAAACCCGCCTATGCCTACGGGGACCGGCGCGCCACCTACGAGGAGTTCGCCGCCGAGGCGACGCGGCTGGCCAACGCGCTGCGGGCGTCCGGGATCGAGCCGGGTGACCGGGTCGCCTATCTGGCGCCGAACATCCCCGAACTACTGGTGGCGCACTTCGCGGTGCCGCTGGCCGGCGCGGTCCTCGTCGCGATCAACACGCGGCTCGCGGCCGAGGAGATCCGCTACATCCTCCAGCATTCGGGGGCGAAGGCGCTGGTCGTGGACGCGGGACTGCACCCTTCCGTGGCTCCGCTGTCCGATGGCCTGCCGCAGGTCGTCACCATCCCGGCGACCGGTGCGGAGCCCGATCCCGCGGTCGGCGGCATCGGCTATGACGAGCTGCTGGCGCGCGGGTCGGACGATCCGCTGCCGTGGGACGTCCAGGACGAGAACGCCGCCATCTCGATCAACTACACGTCCGGTACCACGGGACGGCCCAAAGGCGTCGTCTACACGCACCGCGGCGCCTACCTCAACGCGCTCGGCGAGGTCGTCCACTCGCGGCACACGCCCGAGAGCGTCTACCTGTGGACGCTGCCGATGTTCCACTGCAACGGCTGGTGCACGCCGTGGGCGCTCGTGGCGATCGGCGGAACGCAGGTGTGCCTGCGCGCCGTCGTCGCCGGGGAGGTGTGGCGGCTCATCGACGAGGAGCGCGTCACGCACCTCAACGGCGCCCCGACCGTCCTGGTGACGATCGTGAACGCGGCGGAGGCGCATCCGCTGGAGCGGCCGCTGACCGTCACGACGGCGGGCGCGCCGCCCAGCCCGACGATCATCGGGGAGATGGAGCGGCTCGGCGCGGGCATCGTGCACGTGTACGGGCTGACGGAGACCTACGGGCCCTACTCGGTGTGCGAGCCGCAGCCGGGCTGGCCCGGGCTGGCCGCCGGCGACCGGGCCCGGCTGCTGGCCCGGCAGGGCGTCGGCATGCTCCAGACGGACGGCCTGCGCGTCGTCGACGACGACATGCACGACGTCCCGGCCGACGGCGAGACGCTCGGCGAGATCGTCATGCGCGGCAACAACGTCATGAAGGGCTACCACCGGGACGAGGAGGCCACCGCGCACGCGTTCCGCGGCGGCTGGTTCCACTCCGGCGACCTCGGCGTCCGCCACCCGGACGGCTATGTCGAGCTGCGCGACCGGTCCAAGGACATCATCATCTCCGGCGGCGAGAACATCTCCACGGTCGAGGTCGAGCGGGCGATCGACTCGCATCCGGCCGTGCTGGAGGTCGCCGTCGTCGCCGTGCCGGACGACCGGTGGGGCGAACGTCCGAAGGCGTTCGTGGTGCTCCGCGACGGGCACGCCGCCACCGAGATCGAGCTGGTCGAGCACGTCCGTGGAAGTCTCGCCCGGTACAAGGCCCCCGACACGGTGGAGTTCGTGACCGAGCTGCCCAAGACGTCCACCGGCAAGATCCAGAAGTTCCAGCTCCGCGAGCGGGAGTGGGCCGGACGCGAACGCCGCGTCCAGGGCTGAGAAACCCCTGCCGCGCCGTCCCTCCGGTCAGGTGATGCACGGCGGTTCGTGGGAAGTGTTCCCTGCGCGGCGCCGGGCCGCCGGACGCCGAGCGAGAGGGGAGCGGGATGTCGCCCACCGGGAGGCCGACCGCGAGGCCGGCCGGGAACGTGCTGATCGTGGGGGCGGGGCCGACGGGGCTGCTGCTGGCCGGAGACCTCGCCTCGGCCGGGATCGGCTGCACGGTGCTGGAACGTCGCGCGGCGGAGACGAGCAACCTGACGCGGGCGTTCGCCGTGCACGCCCGGACCCTGGAGATGCTGGACGCGCGGGGCGTCGCGGACGAACTGGCCGCCACCGGGAGGCGGGTCGGCGCGCTGCGGCTGCTCGGCTCGGCCGCTCTCGACCTGTCGCGGCTGCCGGGCCGTTTCCCGTACGTCCTGGTCACGCCGCAGTACGAGACGGAACGCGTGCTGAGGGAACGGGCCCTGGACGCGGGCGCGGAGATCGTGCACGGCGCCGAGGTCGTCGGGCTCCGCCAGGACGCGACGGGCGTGGACGTCGACGCGCGGACGGCCGACGGGAAGACGCGGACCCGCCGCGCGTCGTACGTCGTCGGCGCCGACGGGGTCCGCAGCACCGTCCGGCGGGCGCTCGGCCTGCCGTTTCCCGGCCATGCGGCGGTGCGGTCGGTGATGCTCGCGGACGTCCGGCTGGACGAGGCACCGGCCGATGTGCTGACCGCGGGGGCGGTCGGCGACGCGTTCGCGTTCCTCGCCCCGTTCGGGGACGGCTGGTACCGGGTGATCGCCTGGAACCGCCGCCACCAGGCGCCCGACTCCGAGCCCGTCGACATGGGCGAGCTGCGGGAGGTGACCCGCCGCGCCCTCGGCACCGACCACGGCATGCGGGACCCGCGCTGGACGTCCCGGTTCCACAGCGACGAGCGGCAGGTCCCGAAGTACCGGGCGGGGCGGGTGTTCCTGGCCGGGGACGCCGCGCACGTCCACTCGCCGGCGGGCGGGCAGGGCATGAACACCGGGATGCAGGACGCGGCGAACCTCGGCTGGAAGCTGGCCGCCGAACTGTGGGGATGGGCGCCGTCGTGGCTGCTCGACAGCTACCACGAGGAGCGGCATCCGGTCGGGCGCCAGGTTCTGCGGGGGAGCGGCGCGCTGCTGCGGTTCGCCCTCGCCGAGCCGCGCTGGCTGCGGACGGCCCGCGGCGCCGCGGCATGGGCGGCCACGCACGCCCGGCCCGTCGCGCGGCGGATGGCGGGCGCCGTCTCCGGCATCGACATCGCCTACCCGGCGCCGCGCGGTTCGCATCGCCTGGCCGGGCGGCGGGCCCCGGACGTCCCGCTGGCCGGCAGCCCGGGACGGCTGCACGAGCTGCTCGGCGACGGGCAGTTCGTCCTGGTCGTCGCGGCGAACGACCCGGCGGTCACCTATCTGGCGACCAAACGCTGGGCCGGGCGGGTGCACTGCGTCCTGGCCGGCCGCGCGACCCGGACGACCGCGCTGGTGCGGCCGGACGGCTACATCGCCTGGGCGACCGACGAGACCGCGCCGGACCGGCGGGCCGCGGCCATCCGTGACGCGCTGAACCAGTGGTGCGGACGTCCAGCCGACCGGCCCGTCCACGAACCGCAGCCGATCGAGAGCGTCCCCGGGGAGGACGGGCCCCGGGACGGGAGGGCCGGGCCATGACCGGCGGGACAGGGGGCCGCAACGTCGCCCGCAAGCTGATCGGCTCGCACCTGGTGAGCGGCGAGATGACGCCCGGCACGGAGATCGGGATCCAGGTCGACCAGACCCTCACCCAGGAAGCGACCGGCACGATGGTGATGCTGGAGCTAGCCCTCGACCTGGACCGGGTCCGCACGGACGTGTCCGTCCAGTACGTCGACCACAACCTGCTCCAGGCCGACGAGCGCAACATGGCCGACCACATCTTCCTGCGGTCCGCGAGCCGCCGCTACGGACTCTGGTTCTCCAGGGCCGGCAACGGCGTCTCCCACCCGACGCACATGCAGCGATTCGGTGTGCCGGCGGCCACGATGGTCGGCTCCGACTCCCACACGTGCGCGGCCGGGTCCCTCGGCATGCTCGCGGTCGGCGTCGGCGGGCTGGAGGTCGCGATGGCGATGGCCGGTGAGCCGCTGCACATCACGATGCCGGAGATATGGGGCGTCCGCCTCACGGGCGAGCTGCCTCCGTGGCTGAGCGCCAAGGACGTGATCCTGGAGATGCTGCGGCGGCACGGGGTCCGCGGCGGCGTCAACCGGATCATCGAATACCACGGCCCCGGCCTCGCGTCGCTCACGGCGATGGACCGGCATGTCATCGCGAACATGGGTGCCGAACTGGGCGCGACCACGACGGTGTTCCCGTCCGACGACCGGGTCCTGGAGTTCCTGCGCGCGGAAGGGCGCGAGGACGGCTTCACCGAGCTGGTCGCCGACCCGGACGCGACCTACGACGTCACCGACCCGCGCGACCTGGACACCCGCCGTCCGGCTGCCGGACAGGTCGAGCGGGACGCCGGGCCGCGCGCCGTCGTCGGCGGCCGCAACTACGGGCAGGGATCGTCTCGAGAACGCGCCGCGATCGCGCCCCGCCACCTCGGGCTCCGGCTCGTGCTGGCCCGCGGATACGCCCGCATCCACTGGCAGAACCTCGTCAACTTCGGGATCCTGCCCTCGAATTCGCCGACGGGTCCGACTACGACCGGGTCGATCAGGGCGATGTGCTGCGCGTCGAGAACGTCCGGGACGCCCTGAAGGCCGGGACCGAGATCGAGATCCGCAACATCACCAGGGACGAGACGTACCGGGCGCGGCACCGGCTGTTCGCGGAGGAGCGGGATCTGGTCGTCGCCGGCGGCCAGATCCCGCTCCTCCGCGAACGTTCGGCCGGTCAGTACCGACGCTCTTCGCGGCCGTAGCCGAGTTCCTCGGCCACGTCGGCGACGTTCTCGTACTCGCGCCTCGGAAGTGTGCGGAGCTGTTCGACCGCCGCGTCGGGCGCGCCGCCCTCGGCGGCGTGCCGGACCAGCTCGTTGGGGCGGGCCGGGTACCGGACGCCGGTGAGCATCCGGGCCAGGGCGCTGCGGCCCTCGACGTCCTGCGCGCTCATCCCGGGCGGGGAGCCCTCCCGCTCGCCGGCGGCCGGCGCGGTCGGGTCGGCCGGATGGTCGTCGGAGAAGGGCTCGGTCTCCTTGAACTCCTCGGCGTGCGTGGGATGACCGCCCCTGACCATGCCCTGCGTCTCGCGGCCGATCTCCTCGTCCAGCTTCGGGCCGTGCTTGTCGCTCTTGTCCGGCATCGTTGTCCTCCCTACGCCTATCGGTCAGAACGTTCCCGGGCGGGCGCGTCCAAACATGCGGGCGATCTTGCGGCCGGGGGCGCGGTACGGTGTGGCGCATGCTGCCGGAAGAGGGCGTGAACGTCGTCCGCGTCGTGGTCGCGCTGCTGGTCCGGGGCGACTACGAGGAACTGGAGACGCTGACCGAGGGCCGCCGGCTCAGCGCGTCCGAGATGGCCGCAACGGTCGCCGGACGCGGCCTGATCAGCCCGCCGGAGGACGCGTTCGGAGAGATCGAGACGATCGACGTCCGGCAGGTCTCTGCGGACGAGCGCGCGTTCCGGGTGGACTTCCCGCTGTGGACGGCGAGGGAGGGCCGCGCCGGGCCGGTGATGCGGCTCACCCTCACCGAAGTCATGGACGGCGTGTGGACCGTGGAGCTCGACGGCATCGGCCCGTGACACCCCCGGGCCCGCAGCCGGGTCAGGACTGCGAGATCCGCATCAGCCGCAGGACACGTCCCACCAGCGAGTTCTGCTCCCCGGGCGGCGTCCCGCCGTCCGGTGCCTCCTCCGTCGCGGTGGGCGGACGCCGAGGTTCCGGCGGGTCCCCGGCCAGTTCGTAGGTGACCGGCAGCGACCGCACGCCCCGCATCAGCGGGGACGACCGCCACTGGAGCCGGTCGGCGGGCAGCGCGAGCCGCAGCGCGGAGAAGCGGTCGAACAGCCGCTCCACCGCGATCGCGGTGACGGTGGTGGCGAGGTCGCGGCCGAGGCAGGCGTGCGGCCCGGCGCCCCAGGCCAGGTGGGCCCGCGAGCTGTAGATCGAGTCCGGCGTGGCGGCCGAGGTGAACGCCGGGTCCAGGTGCGCGGCGGCGGGCGACACCATGACCGGGTCGCCGGCCGCGATCTGGAACCGGCCGAGCCGCACATCGGTCTTGGCCCACCGGAACGCAAGGTTCGCGATCGGCGGGCTGGCGGCCATGGCCCGGTTGATCGCCTCCTGGATCATGCCCGCGGACAGGCTGTCGCGGACGCCGGTCTCGCCGATGAGCACCTCGGTGATGGTGTTGCAGATCAGCGTCCCGGTCACGTCGCCGACGAACCCGGTCATCATGACCATCTCGCCGGTCAGCTCCTCGGCGGTCAGGTCCGGCGCCGCGGCCAGCATCAAGGACGGCAGGTCGTCGCCGGGGGCCGCCGCCCGCGCCGCGCACAGGGCGGCGACCCGCGCGGTCAGCCGTTCGGACGCCTCCCGCGCGTCCGGCCCGGCGTCCAGCACCCGCCACAGGTCGGAGATCAGCTCGTCGCCGCCGTCGGCCCCGGTGCCGAGCAGCCGCCCGATCACCATCAGCGGCAGCGGTCTCGCGTACTGCGCGGACAGGTCGGCCCCGCCGGACCGGCCGCCGTCCTGCGACAGCACCGTGATCAGCTCGTCGGCGTACCGCCGGGCGGCCTGCTCCAGCGCCTTCGCCTCCGGCCGGGACCTGTCCTGGAACGGCCGCAGCCCCTCGCTCCAGGCACTGCGGAGCCGGGTGGAGTCGGCGCCGTCGCGGAACCCGCAGTTGTCGGACTCCACCACCGGCAGCAGCGGCCAGTCCGCGGGGACCGCGCCCTCCCGGTAGGCGCGCCAGCCGCCGACCCGCCTGCTCCAGATCCCGCGCGCGTCGCGCAGGATGTCGAGCGTCTGTGCGTAGCCGATGACGAGCCAGGCCGGCACCCCGAGGACGTCCACCGGCGCGACCGGCCCGTACTCGGCGCGCAGCCGCTCGTAGAACACCGCGGGGCGGGCCTCGTAGTCGCGGTTCGGCAGCGGCTGGACGGCGAGCGATTCCAGCGGCGGATGGGCGGGGGCGGGTTCGGCGGGGGGTATCTGGGGCTCCACGTGCACAAACCCTAGGAGACATCGTTCGACGGTGGCCGGTTTATGCTGGAAACGCCCACGATGATCTGCCGGGCGTGCAAGGAACCGCGGTCACCGCGGGTATGTGACGCTAGGTGTGCCCATACGAGAGCTGGAGGTCCGCATGGCCGACTCGGCAGGAGAACCCGCAGACGGCGAGGACGACATGAAGCGCAGGTTCCGGGAGGCCCTGGAACGCAAGCGCGGAGCGGCGGGCAAGAACGCCGGCGCCGGCGGGAAGAACGGCTCGAAGGTGCGCGGTACCCACGACCGTGCCGATCACCAGCGCCAGTTCCGCCGCAAGAGCGGCTGACCGGCCGCATGACCGATGACCCCCGCGCGGGAGGCGCGGGGGTCGTTCCGTTTCCGGGGGCGCGGATCGCGTTAGAGGCACCCGACCAGGGGGCCTCTCGAATTTCCGCCCAAAACGGTATGGGGCATTTGGTGATGATCAACCATTGCAGGACGAAAACCGGCCATTCACCCTCATGGGCATGCTCCCCATGAATCGCCGGTGACCGCCCCGCTCGACCGATCGGACCCGCTCGACCAGACCCCGCCTCCCCGAACGGAGCAGCCCATGCGCGTTCCCGTGCGCTCCCTCGTCGTCCTCACCGCGTCCGTCCCCGCCCTCGCCGCGATGCCCGCCGTGCCCGCACTGGCCGCGCCCGCGTTCCAGATGCCGTTCCCCTGCGGGCAGACCTGGTCCGGCCAGACCCGCTCGGACCACAGCCCGGCCAACGCGGTGGACTTCAACCGCGCGAACGACGTCGGCGACGCGGTGACCGCCGCCGCGTCCGGCACCGTCTCCCGCGTCGAGAACCTCGGCAGCACCAGTTACGGGCTGTGGATCGAGATCGACCACGGCGGCACGTACAAGACCAGGTACGCGCACCTGTCCGGCGAGTTCGTGACGGCCGGGCAGAGCGTCGCGGCCGGGCAGCAGATCGGCACGGTCGGCACGAGCGGCGGGTCGACGGGCCCGCACCTGCACTTCGAGGAGCGCTACAACGGCGCCGCCGTCAAGATCAAGTTCAACGGTTCCCAGATCGCCTACTGGGGGAGCCGGAACTACACCAGCAAGAACAAGTGCGCCGGCAGGTCCGGCACCGTGAACACGGCCGGCGTCTCGCTGGCGGTGCGGTCCGGGCCGCACACGGGCGACGCCAAGATCGGCTCCGTGCCGGACGGCGGGACGGTCTTCGTCACCTGCTACAAGCGGGGGACGTCGGTCACCGGCACCTACGGCACCAGCGCCATCTGGGACAAGAGCGGCTCCGGCTACGTTGCCGACTCCTACCTCTACACCGGCTCGGACGACCCGATCGCCCCCGCCTGCTGAGCGGTCAGCCTCCGTACAGCTTCTTCGCGTAGCTCGCCTCGGTGTAGTGCTGTTCGAGCTGCTCCAGCGTCTCTTCGGTGTACTGGACGTCCTTGACGATTCGGGCGTGCGGCGGCAGCGCCTCCGGCTCCCAGGACTCGGGCTTCCAGAGCTTCGAGCGCATGAGCGCCTTCGCGCAGTGGAAGAAGATCTGCTCGATCTCCACGACCAGCGCCAGCCGCGGCCGGTGCCCCTTGACGATCATCTCGTCGAAGAACGGCGCCTCCCGCACGAGCGTGGCCCTGCCGTTGATCCGCAGGGTCTCGCCGCGCCCCGGAACCAGGAAGATCAGGCCGACGTGCGGGTTGCTCAGCACGTTCAGGAACCCGTCGGCGCGCCGGTTGCCGGGGCGGTCAGGGACGGCGATCGTCGTGTCGTCGATGACATGCACGAACCCGGGCGGGTCCCCCTTGGGGGAGACGTCGCAGTTGCCGTCGGCGTCGCTGGTGGAGATGAGGCAGAACGGGGACCTGGCGAGCCATTCGCGGTCCCAGGCGTGCAGCGTGACGCGCTCCTTGTCGATCGCCCGCTGCATCGGGGTGCCGAGAAGCTCGCGCAGCTCCGCCGCGGACGTGATCGCAGTGAACTCGGGGGCGACCGTCATCGCCGCTCCTTCCGCCGGGAGACCAGAAGATCAGCGTAACCCGGGCGGTTCCGGACGCCGGGCGGCAGGGGGCGCCTCCGCGTCCTTTCAGCGCCGCACGGCGTAGCGGCGGACGCCGCCCTCCTCGTGGGCGTCCAGCAGGCCCCGGTCGGCGAGAACGTCGAGATGCGCCTCGATCTCCAGGACGGCCAGCATCCGGCTGAAGGCGTCCAGGTCGCCGAGCTCGCGCTTGCGGCGCGTCCAGGGCATGGCCTCCGCGACCTCGAAGGCCGTCGCGCGGCCCGCGCGGACCTGTGCCGCCGCGGCGTCGAGCCGCTCCGCGTGATGCTCCAGCAACTGGTCGACCCGGGTGTGGACGCTCGGCGTCACCGGGCCGTGCGCGGGGAGCAGCAGCGTGTCCGGCATGTCGCGGACCAGCCGCAGCGATTCCAGATAGCTGCGCAGCGGCTTCGGCTCCGGCTCGGTCTCCAGCCCGATCGACGGGGAGATGTGCGGCAGGACGTGGTCGCCCGCGAAGAGCAGCCCGGCCTCCGCGTCCCGCAGGACGACGTGGCCGCGCGTGTGCCCCGGCGTGGCGAACACGTCCAGCCCCCGGCCGGTCAGCGGGACGCGCTCCCCGTCGTCCAGCCACGCGTCCGGCATCGTGTGCGGGACGTCCCGCTCGGAACGGTCCATGGGCAGGCCGGCGATCTCGTCGGCGAGCGCGCCCGCGCCGCACCGGCGCAGCAGCTCCACCTGCCGCGGATGCAGGCCCCGCCGAACGTCGAACGCCTCGATCGACGGCCGCTCGCCGCGCCCGATCCGCACCCGCGTCCCGAACGACTCGCGCAGCGCCAGGGCCTGCGAGTAGTGGTCCCAGTGCGCGTGGGTGACGAGGAACTGCGCTACGTCCTCCAGCCGGTGGCCGAGCGTGGCGAGGGCGCCCTCCAGCGAGGCGCGCGTATCGGGCATGGCCCAGCCCGAGTCCACGACGACGAGCCCCTCGGTGTCCTCGATGACGTAGACGTTGACGGCGTGCAGCGACGGGATCGGTAGCGCCAGGGGAATCCGGTGCACCCCCGGCGCCACCGGATGAGCGCCCGGTTCGGTCCAGTCAGTCGGCTGCTCCACGACCGGTGCCGTCACCGCGCGCTCCCTCGATTGCCGAATCACGTTCGGAACGAACCTACTTCATCCCGAAAACCCCCTGCACAACCGGCCCCGACAAAGGCTTGTCAGTGTCTTTTGTGGGGGCGCCCCCACACCCCGGTGTGGGGCTGACCGTCGTCCTCCGCTCCGCTCCGGACGCCGGGCGGTGTCCTTTGTGGGGGGCGACCCCCACACCCCCGATGGTGGGCTGACCGTCGTCCTCCGCTCCGCTCCGGACGCCGGTCAGCCGTGCCGGGCGTCGTGGGTGGCGGCTTTGCGGGCGTCGGCGGCGGCCTTGCGGGCCTCGCGGGCGGCCTCCTCTGCTCGGGCGCGGTTCTGTTCGGCGCGTTCCGCCCGTCTGGAGGCGGCGTCGCGGTCGGCGACGGCCCGTTCCAGCTCGTGCCGGAGGCGGCCCACCTCGGCCGACGCCTCCTCCACTTCGCGTCTGGCCTCGCCTGCCCGTTCCTCGCGCTCAGCGAGCTTCCGCTCCGCCTGCTCGGCGCGCTTGCGGAGCGTCTCCGCTCTGCGCGCCCGGGCCGCGCTCGTGCGTGTGACGTTCGACTTCGCTCCCTCGGGCTCCTTCTTCTTCCGGGGCTCCGGCTTCTGGCGTTCCGTCTCGTCCGCGGGCGCCATCGGGAAGCCGACCGGGACGAAGCCCGTGTGGCTGCGCGGCTGCGGGAGACGTCCCTCGCGCACCTCGTCGGCGACGGCCGCGTCCACCGTGGCGGCCTGGAGAGTGTCCTCCACCTCGCGGACGGCCTGCTCGCGCAGCGGGCCGCCCGCCTCCGCGGCGAGGTCGCCGGCGGCGCGGACGAGTGCGCGGACCAGCCCGGCCCGGCGCTGCTCCAGGTCACCGAGCCCCCGGCCCGAACCCCACGCCGCGCGCATCTCCTCGCCGACGTCCAGCAGGTCCGCGAGGTCGCCGGCGGCCGAGCGCGCCAGGAGGTTCACCGCCCACGCCGACAGGGTCGGCCGCCGCAGCGCCCCGATGCGCTTCGCGAGCGCCGCGTCGCCATCCGCCTTCGCCTCCCGGGCCAGCCGCTTCCGCGTCTCCACGAACTCGGCGGGCGGGGCGCCGTAGAGCTCGTCGGCCGCGCTGGAGAAGTCCACGCCTGATCTCTACCCGCGTGGTCTCCCCCTGGATCAGGGGTGGACGCGCCGGAACGCACCTGCCTATACTCGTCCACGAGTATTCGTTCGCGAGGAGGGCGAGATGGCCAAGCGGCGCAAGGTGAGCAACCTGCTAGGGCTCGCCGTGTTGTCGACGGTCTCCGTCAAGCCGATGCACCCGTACGAGATGGCCTCGCTGATGCGTGAGCGTGGCAAGGACCACGACATGGACATCAAGTGGGGGTCGCTCTACACCGTCGTGGGCAACCTGGAGAAGCACGGCTTCCTGGCCGTGGAGGGCAGCACCCGGGAAGGGGCGCGGCCCGAGCGGACCGTCTACCGCATCACCGACGCGGGGCTTGAGGAGCTGGCCGACTGGGTCCGGGAGCTGATCGGGGTGCCCGAGCGTGAGCGGCCCCGGTTCGAGGCCGGGCTCTCCGTCCTCGGCGCCCTCGGCCCGGACGAGACGGTGTCCCTGCTGCGCGGCCGGCTCGACACGATGGAGCGGCAGATCGCCGACGAGCAGGCCGCATTGGACGCCGCGTCCGAGGTGCCGCGCCTCTTCTTGGTCGAGTCCGAGTACGACCTCGCGATCAGGCGCGCCGAGGTCGCCTGGGTGCGGGGTTTCGTCGCCGAGATCGAGGACGGCTCACTGCCCGGCCTCGACCTGTGGCGGACGTTCCACGAGACCGGGAAGGTCCCGCCGGAGATCGCCGAGCTGGCGGAGAGGGGAGCCCCCGGGGACTAGCGAGAAAGGCCCGGCGGGGGTGCGGCAACACCGCCGCCGGGCCGGAGAACCCACCACCGAGAACCCGCGCGGAGCGGGCCCGGGCGGCGAGCACGCGACACCAGCCTATCCGGGACCCTTCGCGCACGTTTCCCGCGGAGGAGACCATGGCGCACGCCATCGAGGCCGAGGGCCTCGTGAAGAACTATCCCGGCGACGTCCGGGCCCTGGACGGCCTGTCCATCACGGTCGGGCAGGGCGAGATCCTCGGGCTGCTCGGCCCCAACGGGGCGGGCAAGTCCAGCACAGTCAAGATCCTCACCACGCTGATCCGGCCGGACGCGGGCACCGCCGCCGTGGCCGGGCACGACGTGCGGCGCAGGCCGGACCGGGTCCGGCGCGTCATCGGCGTCGTGTCGCAGAAGTCCGGCGCGGACCCCGAGGCCAGCGGCCGCGACAACCTCGTCCTGCAGGGGCGCCTCCATGGGATGGGCGGGGCGGAGGTCCGGCGCCGCGCCGCCGAGCTGCTCGCCCGGTTCGGCCTGGAGGACGCCGCGTCCAGGCCCGTGAAGACCTACTCCGGCGGGATGCAGCGGCGGCTCGACGTCGCGCTCGGCCTCGTCCACCGGCCGCAGGTGCTGTTCCTGGACGAGCCCACCACCGGCCTCGACCCGGAGGCCCGCGCGTCGATGTGGGCCGAGATCGCGCGGCTGGCGGGCGACGACGCGCTCGCGATCCTGCTGACCACGCACTACCTGGACGAGGCCGACCGGCTCGCGCGGCGGCTCGCGATCGTCGACCGGGGCCGCGTCGTCGCGGAGGGCACCCCCGACGGGCTGAAAGGCGAGCTGCACGGCGACGCCGTCCACGTGGAGTGGGCGGAGGCGCCGCCCGAGCCGCTCGTGCGGGACGCGCTCGGCCGCCTGCCCGGCGTCCGGGAGATCGTCCTGGACGGGCCCAGCCTCAGCGCCCGCACCGACGACGGCGCGTCCGCCGTGCCGGCCGTCCTGGCCGCCCTCGACCAGGCCGGCGTCCCGGCCGCGGCGGCGACCGTCGCGCGGCCGTCCCTGGACGACGTCTATCTCCGCTACGCCGGCCGTCGCTTCGCCCAGGCCGACGCCGCCGACAACACCGAGCCCGTCACCGCCGGAGGTGCCCGATGACCGCCCTCGTGACCGGAACGTGGTGGATGACCCACCGGCGGCTGACCGCGCTCCTGCGCAACCCGGCCGTCCTCGTGATGACGCTGGTGCAGCCGATGATCTGGCTGTTCCTGTTCGGCGAGCTGTTCAAGAAGGTCGTCGAGCTGCCCGGCTTCGGCGCGCAGTCCTACCTGGACTACATCGTCCCCGGCGTCGTGATCATGAACGCGGTGTCGCTGAACTCCTTCGCCGGGATGGCGACCATGGACGAGATCGAGCGGGGCACCCTCAACCGGTTCCTCGTCACCCCGGTGCGGCGCAGCGCGATCGCGAACGCGGGCGTCATCGAGCAGGCCCTCAGCACCGCGTTCCAGTCGCTCGTCATCATCCTGCTGGGGTGGGCGGCGGGCGCGCACTACCCGGGCGGGCCCGCCGGACTGGCGGTGCTCGTCGCCATGTCGGTGCTGATCGGCATCGTCCTCGCGGCGCTGTCGAACACGCTCGCGCTGCTGGTCCGGGACCGCAACACGATCATCGGCCTGAACGTGATGCTGCTGCTGCCGCTGACGTTCCTGTCGTCGGCGTTCATGGCCAAGGAGCTGATGCCGTCCTGGATCCGGCATGTGGCGGCCGGCAACCCGGTGAGCTGGGCCCTGGACGCCGCCCGCGCCGCGCTCGCCGACGACCCCCGCTGGGGGACGGCCGCCGCGCACGGCGCCTGGCTCCTCGTCCTCACCACGGCCACCGTGGGCCTGGCGATCTACTCGTTCAGGAGTTACCAGAAGTCCCAGTGATAGGGCGATAGGTCCTCGGAGGGCATTGGCGGAACGTTCCCGCCGTGTGACCATCCGACCATGGACACCTCGTTGAAGGCCATCCTGGAAGGCGGTCCCGAGGACCTTCCCCACCGGATCGTCGGGATCACCCCGCCCGGCGCCGAGCTGAGGCTCCCGTTCCGCGGCGGATACGAGCACTTCAAGGCGACGTCCCGGCACCGGGACACCCCGGAGGGCAGGCTTCCGGTGTTCCGGTGGTCGGGGCGCACCGCCACCCCCGACGCCGTCTAGCGGGTGTCGAGGAACCGGTCCAGAACGCGGGTCCCGAAGGCCAGCCCGGCCAGCGGGACCCGCTCGTCCACGCCGTGGAACATCCCGAAGTAGTCGAGTTCCGGCCCGAGCAGCAGCGGCGCGAAGCCGAAGCTGGTGATGCCGATCCGGTTGAACGACTTGGCGTCGGTGCCGCCGGCCATCACGTACGGGACGGGACGGGCGAGCGGGTCCTCGGCGCGGAGCGCGCCCGCGAGCGCGGCGAACGTCGGACCGGCCGGGTCCGCGGCGGGCGCCTCCTCGTAGTTGATGAACTCGCGGGTGACCTTCGGGCCGAGCAGCCGGTCGATCGTGGCGAGGAACTCCTCGCCCGTGCCGGGCAGGTAGCGGCCGTCGACCTGCGCGGTCGCCGTGCCCGGCACGACGTTGACCTTGTAGCCGGCGTCGAGCCGGGTCGGGTTCGCCGAGTTGCGGATCGTCCCGGCGAACAGGTGCGCGGCGCGGCCGAGGCGCGCGGCCTCCGCGTCGAGCCGGTCGTGGTCGATGGTCGTGCCGAGTGCGTCCGCGAGCCCGTCCAGCAGCGCCCGCACGCCCGGCGTCAACCGGACCGGCCATTCGTGCGCGGCCAGCCGGGACACCGCGTGCGCCAGTTCGGCGACCGCGTTGTCGGGCGCCGGCTTGGAGCCGTGCCCGGCGGTGCCGCGCGCCGTCAGCTTCATCCACGTCGTGCCGCGCTCACCGGTCGCGATCGGGTAGACGCGCGTGCCGCCCGCGTCGACGCTGAACCCGCCGGACTCACTGATCGCCTCCGTGCAGCCCTCGAAGAACTCCCGGTGCTCGCGCGCCACGAAACGGGAGCCGTAGTCGCCGGTGCACTCCTCGTCGGCGAGGAACGCCAGGACGAGGTCGCCGCGGGTGCGCCGCCCCTCGCGCAGCCGCCGCCGGACGGTCGCGAGCGTCATCGCGAGGCTGCCCTTCATGTCGACGGCGCCGCGCCCCCACACGCAGCCGTCCCGCACCTCGCCGGAGAACGGGGGAACGGCCCAGTCGGCGGGGTCGGCGGGCACCACGTCCAGGTGCCCGTGGACGAGGAACGCCGGGTGTGACGGGTCGGTCCCGGGGATGCGGGCGAGCACGCTCGCGCGGCCGGGCGCCGACTCGGTGATCGTCGTCTTGACGCCCACCTCGTCCAGCAGCGCCGCGACGTGCTCGGCGGCCGGGCGTTCCGGATGGGCCACGCCCTCGCCCCGGTTCGTGGTGTCGAACCGGATCAGGTCCGTGCAGATCGCCGCCGCCTCGGCCCCGGCCCGGTCCGCCGCGGCGTCCGCCGGTCCACCCGCGTCCACCGGTTCGCCCACGTCGCGCACCACTACCCCCATGAGTCCCTTCCGCAACGATCCTTCATTTTGCTCCCTCGCTGACCAGTGTCAATGAATGATCAAAAACGTCTCGATCCGGTTTCGACTCCGTCATTGCCGTACCCAAACAGTCACCGTGGGGACGACGCTGCCAGCAATCTAGGATCGCGCGGGCCCATGGCGCCCGCGCGCCGTAACGACGGGCCGAGGAGGAGCATGACCAGCCTGAGGGGTGCCAGGGGTGTTCGCCTGAAGGTCGCGGGGCTCGCCGCGGTGGCGCTGACCGCGTCGCTCGGCCTGACGGCCTGCGGCGGGGACGACGCCAAGGCGAGCGACGGCACGTTCACCGTGGGCCACCCCGAGCCCGACCATCTGCTCCCCGCCAACACCACGAGCAGCTACTCCTTCGACGTCATCACCGAGATGTTCGACAACCTGATGACGCTGACCAACGACGGCAAGGCCGTCCCGCTGGCGGCCGAGTCGGTCACCTCGGACGACCAGAAGGTCTGGACGATCAAGGTCAAGGCGGGCCAGAAGTTCCACAACGGGGAGCCGGTGACGGCGCAGAGCTTCGCCGACGCGTGGAACTACGCCGCGTACGGGCCGAACGCCATGGGCGCCAACGACTACTTCTCGTCCATCAAGGGGTACGACGAGCTGAACCCCGAGGACGAGAACGCCAAGCCGAAGGCCGACACGCTGTCCGGCCTGGAGGTCACCGGCCAGGACACGCTCAAGGTGACCCTGAACGCCCCGTTCAGCCAGTTCCCGATGCTGCTGACCTACCCGGCGTACGCGCCGATGCCGAAGGCGGGGCTCAAGGATCCGAAGGCGTTCGACGACCGCCCGATCGGCAACGGCCCGTACATGATCGACGGGAAGTGGGAGCGCAACAAGCAGGTCAAGCTCGTCGCGTTCCCCGGCTACACCGGGGCGCGCAAGCCGAAGAACAAGGGCGTGACCTGGAAGAGCTACTCCAGCGCCGACACCTCCTACACCGACCTGCGGGCCGGGCGGATCGACGTGCTGCAGACCATCCCGTCCGCCAAGGTGCCCGAGGCGAAGCGGCTCCTGGGCGACCGGTTCCTCGCCCGCAAGATGAGCACGACCGACTACCTCGGCTTCCCGCTGTTCGACAAGCGGTTCGACAATGCCGACCTGCGCAAGGCCATCTCGATGTCCATCGACCGGCAGGGCGTCAACAAGGCGGTCTACAACGGCAGCTACTTCCCGGCGGACTCGCTGATCCCGTCCATCATCCCCGGCCACCGCGCCAACGCCTGCGGTGAGCTGTGCACCTACAACCCGGCCAAGGCCAAGCAGCTGTTCGACAAGGCCGGCGGGTTCTCGGGGACGCTGGAGCTGTACTTCTCCAACGCGCAGCCGACCTACGCCCAGTGGATGCAGATCGTCGCCAACTCCCTGCGCGACAACCTCGGCATCAAGGACATCCAGTTCCGGCAGGTTCCCGCGTCCGACTACTTCTCCCTGCTGGGCGACCAGAAGGAGAAGGGCCCGTACCGGCAGAACTGGGAGGCCGACTACCCGAGCCCGCAGAACTACCTGGAGAACATGTGGGGCTCGGCCGGCAACCGGATGGGCTGGAAGAGCAAGGAGTTCGACGACCTCATCGCCAAGGCCAACAAGACGGCCGACCAGCAGCAGGCCATCGCGCTCTACAACCAGGCCGAGGACGTCGCCGTCCGCGAGATGCCGATGATCCCGCTGTGGACGTGGGCGGGTGAGGGCGGCCGCTCGAAGAGGGTCGACAACGTCACGATCACCCCGTTCTCGACGGGCCTGGTCGCCACCGATGTGACGGTGAAGTAACCGGCGATGTGGCGCTACGTCCTCCGGCGGCTCCTGCAGGCGATCCCGGTCTTCATCGGCACCACGCTGCTCATCTACGCGATGGTGTTCGCACTGCCGGGCGATCCGATCCAGGCGCTCGCCGGGGACAAGCCGGTCCCGGAGAACGTCCTGGAGACGCTCCGGGACCGGTACAACCTGAACGACCCGCTTCTGGTGCAGTACGCGAAGTACATGTGGGGCCTCCTCCAGGGCGACCTGGGGGAGAACTACACCGGCCAGAGCGTGTCGGAGATGCTCAGCGGACGCTGGACGGTGACCGCGCAGCTGGCGGTCACCGCCTGGGTCTACGAGATGGTCATCGGCATCCTGCTCGGCACGTGGGCGGGACTGCGGCGCGGGAAGCTCGCCGACACCCTCGTCCTCGGCGGGACGACGCTGGTCATCGCGGTGCCGGTGTTCGTCCTCGGCTACACGGCGCAGCTCCTCTTCGGGCTGCACTGGCAGATCTTCCCCACGGCCGGGACGGACGACGGGTGGCCGATGAGCTACCTGCTGCCCGGGATCGTGCTCGGCTCGCTCGGCCTGTCGTACGTGGCGCGGCTGACCAGGACGAGCCTCTCGGAGAACCTGCGCGCCGACTACGTGCGGACCGCGAACGCCAAGGGGCTCTCGCGGGCCCGGGTGGTCGGCCGGCACGCGCTCCGCAACTCGCTGATCCCGGTGGTCACCTATCTCGGCGTCGACTTCGGGAACATGATGGCCGGCGCGATCGTGACTGAGGGCATCTTCAACCTGCCGGGCATCGGGCAGCAGGTGTTCGAGTCGATTCAGCTGAAGGAGGGCCCCGTCGTGGTCGGCGCGGTCACCCTGCTGGTGCTCATCTTCCTGCTGGTCAACCTGGTCGTGGACCTGCTGTACGGGGTGCTCGACCCGCGGATCAGGTACGAGTGAGGGGCGCATGACGATCAAGCAGCCGGACGCCGGGCCGCCGGGCGCGGAGCCGGAACCGGCGCCCGGCGCGGGGGCCCCGGGAACGAGCGCCGCCGCGGTCGCCGTCGCCGGCGGCGAACTCGGCCGGGCGTCGCTGTGGGACGACGCGTGGCACGACCTGCGGCGCCGCTGGATCTTCTGGGGCTCGGTGGCGATCCTCGGGCTCGTGACGGTCATGGCCGCGGTGCCGCGGCTCTTCACGTCCAGGGGCGTCAACGAGGGCTGCGACCCGAACGACGCCAAGCTCGGACCGTCCGGCGACCACTGGTTCGGCACCGACCTCGCCGGCTGCGACTACTACGCGCACGTCGTGCACGGCGCCCGCCCCACGCTGCTGATCGGCGTCGCCGTCACCGTGTTCGCGCTCCTGATCGCCCTGGTGTTCGGGCTCCTCGCCGGCTACTACGGCGGCATCCTGGACACGCTGATCGCCCGGCTCACCGACATCTTCTTCGGGCTGCCGTTCGTGCTCGGCGCGACGGTGATCCTGGTCGCGTTCCCCTCGCACGGCGTGTGGGCGATGACCCTGGTGCTGGTGCTGCTCGGCTGGACGACGATGATCCGGATCATGCGGGGGCAGGTCATCTCCGTCCGGGACGCCGACTACGTGCAGGCGGCGCGGCTGCTCGGCGCGTCCGACGGGCGGATCATGACCCGGCACATCCTGCCGAACGCGATCGCCCCGGTGATCGTGGTCGCGACCCTCAACGTCGGCCACGTGATCGTGGGGGAGGCGACGCTGGACTTCCTGGGCGTCGGCCTGCAGTACCCGGAGGTCTCCTGGGGGCTGCAGCTCAACCAGGCGAAGGACTCCTTCATCGACCACCCGCATCTGCTGATCTTCCCCGCGGTGTTCCTGTCGGCCACGGTGCTGAGCTTCCTGATGCTCGGCGACGCCGTCCGCGACGCCCTCGACCCGAAGCTGCGGTGACCGGAGAGATGACCACGGACCTGAAGGACGACCCGGTGCCGGCGCCCCGCCCGGGGGCGCCGCTCCTGGAGGTCGAGGACCTGCACGTCCGGTTCCGCGTGCGGGACCAGGACGTCCACGCGGTGAACGGGCTCTCGTACACCCTCGCCGAGGGGGAGACGCTCGCGATCCTCGGCGAGTCGGGCTCGGGCAAGAGCGTCGCGGCGCAGGCCGTGATGGGGATCCTGGACGTCCCGCCCGCCCGCGTCGAGCGGGGGTCGGTGAAGCTGCGCGGCGAGGAGCTGCTCGGACTGCCCGAGCGGCGCCGCCGCGCCTACCGCGGCGACCGCATTTCGATGATCTTCCAGGACGCGCTGACCGCCCTGAACCCGGTGTTCACCGTCGGCGACCAGCTCCGCGAGATGTACCGGGTGCACCGCGGGCTCGGCCGCCGGGCGTCCCGCGACAAGGCCGTCGAGCTGATGGAGCGGGTGCGCATCCCGTCCGCCGCGAAGCGGCTCGGGGACTACCCGCACCAGTTCTCCGGCGGCATGCGGCAGCGCATCATGATCGCGATGGCGCTGGCGCTGGAACCGGACGTGCTGATCGCCGACGAGCCCACCACCGCGCTCGACGTGACCGTGCAGGCGCAGATCATGCGGCTGCTCGCCGCGCTCCAGGACGAGCTGCGCATGGGCATGGTGCTGATCACCCATGACCTCGGCGTCGTCGCCGGCGTCGCGGACCGGATCGTCGTCATGTACGCCGGGTCGGTCGCCGAGCAGGCGCCCGCCCGCGAGCTGTACGCGCGGCCCGCCCATCCCTACACGAAGGGGCTGCTGGCGTCGGTGCCGCGGCTCGACCGGCGCGGCGCGGCGCTCGTCCCGATCAAGGGGACGCCGCCGAACCCGGCCGCGCTCCCGCCCGGCTGCCCGTTCCAGCCGCGCTGCCCGCGCGCCGAGGCGGTCTGCGCGGCCGAGAGGCCGCCGCTCGTGACCGTCGCGCCCGGGCACGACGCCGCCTGCCACTTCGCCGAGGAGGTGCACGGTGCCGGAGCCGAATGAGGGCCCGATCCTCCAGGTCGAGGGGCTCGTCAAGCACTACCCGGTCACCCGCGGCGTGGTCGTCAAGCGGGCGGTCGGGCAGGTCAGGGCCGTGGACGGCGTGGACCTGGAGCTGAACCGCGGCGAGACCCTCGGCATCGTCGGGGAGTCAGGCTGCGGGAAGTCGACGCTGGCGAAGCTGCTGCTGGCCGCCGAACGCCCGACGGCCGGGACGGTCCGCTTCGACGGCCGGGACGTCTTCGCGCTGCCGAAGGCGGAGCTGCGCGCGCTCCGCCGCCGCATCCAGATGGTGATGCAGGACCCGTACTCGTCCCTCAACCCGCGGATGACGGTCGGCGACATCGTGGGGGAGCCGTTCGAGATCCACCCCGAGGTCGCGCCCAAGGGTGAGCGGCGCGGGCGCGTCCAGGAGCTGCTGGAACTCGTCGGGCTCGACCCCGACCACGTCGGCCGCTACCCGCACCAGTTCTCCGGCGGGCAGCGCCAGCGCGTCGGGATCGCCCGCGCCCTGGCGCTGCGCCCTGACGTCATCGTGTGCGACGAGCCGGTGTCGGCGCTGGACGTCTCCGTCCAGGCGCAGGTGATGAACCTCCTGGCGGAGCTGCAGCGGGAGCTGGGGCTGGCGTACATGTTCATCGCGCACGACCTGGCCGCCGTCCGGCACATCTCCGACCGCGTCGCCGTCATGTACCTGGGCAAGGTCGTCGAGACCGGCGACGAGACCCAGATCTACGAGCACCCGACCCACCCGTACACGCAGGCGCTGCTGTCGGCGGTCCCGGTGCCCGATCCGGACGCGCCCGGCTGGACGGGCCAGATCCAGCTGGAGGGGGAGCCGCCGTCGCCGCTGGATCCGCCGTCGGGCTGCCGGTTCCGCACCCGCTGCTGGAAGGCCGCGGACATCTGCGCCGAGCAGGAGCCCGCACTGCAGGAGCGGGACGGTTCTCCGGCGGAGGGAACGCCTGGTTCCGCACATCCCAGCGCATGTCATTTCGCGGCGGAGGCCGCTCTCACAGAACAAACCTGAGGTACCGCAGGCCCCGTGGGGCACGGTCCGTAGGGTGGAGGCCATGGCACGCAAGGGCAGGCACGGTCCCCGGCCGCGAACCTACAGGATCGCCGGCGGGGAGGCCGAGCTGCTGCGCGACGCCGACCGCGACGGCGGCTGGATGCTGCTCGTCGACGGCGTGCCGCAGTCGTACGTGGACCTGTCCGACCCCACCTACCTCGACTTCGAGTACATGCGGCTGATGGGCGACGTCGTCGACTCCCTCGGGCTGGACGGAGAGGCGTTCGACGCGGTCCACGTCGGCGGCGCCGGCTGCACCCTGCCCCGCTACATCGCCGCGACGCGGCCGGGGTCGCGGCAGGTCGTCCTGGAGCCGGACGCCGAGCTGGTGCAGCTCGTCCGGGAGCAGCTGCCGGTCAAGGGCGTCCCCGGCCTGCGCATCCGGGTCACCGACGGGCGCCGGGGCGTCGCGGCGCTCGCGGACGAGTCCGACGACCTGGTGGTGATGGACGCGTTCGCCGGGGCGTCGATGCCGCCGGAGCTCGCGACCCGCGAGTTCGTGCTGGACGCCGCGCGGGTGCTGCGCCCCCGCGGGGTCTACCTCGCCAACGTCGCCGACGGCTTCCGGCTGCCGTTCGCCCGCCGGGTGACCGCGACGGTCCGGTCGGTGTTCCGGCACGCGCTGCTGATGGGCGACCCGGGTGTGCTGCGCGGCCGCCGGTTCGGCAACCTGATCGTGGCCGCGTCCCGGGAGCCGCTCCCGGTGGCGGAGCTGACGCGCCGCGCCGCGGGCGGCATCGCCCGGGCCCGGCTGATGGAGGGCGGCGACCTCGCCGCGTTCTGCGCCGGCGCCGCGCCGCTGCGCGACGGCGAGGAGATCGTCACGCCGGTCCCCCCGCCGCAGGTCTTCGGGAGGTCCTGAAGCCCCGCCGAACGGACGTGTCACATTTCGCGGAGGCCGCCCCGTCCGAGTGACGGACGGCGGTCCCGACAGCCGACGAAGGAGCGATCAATGATTCTCGTGACCGGGGCGAGCGGCACGCTGGGACGGCCCCTCACCCGCCTGCTGGCCGAGAGCGGGGCGGACGTGCACGGGCTCAGCCGCCGGGCGAGGGCACCGCAGGACGGGGTGACCTGGCACAAGGGCGACCTCTCGACCGGTGAGGGGATCGACGCGGCCCTGGACGGCGTGGAGACGATCGTGCACTGCGCCAGCGATGCGTTCCGCGCCAAACGGGATCTGCCCGCCGCGGAGCGGCTGATCGAGGCGGCGCGCGGACAGGGCGCCCCGCACCTGATCTACATCTCGATCGTCGGAGTTGACAAGATCCCTTATCGCTATTACCGGACGAAGTACGCGGTGGAGAAGCTGATCGAGGACTCGGGCCTCCCGTACACGATCCTGCGGGCCACGCAGTTCCACACGCTGCCGGACACGGTCTTCGACATGCTCACCAAGATCCCCGGTGTGATGGCGCTGCCGAAAGGCCTGCGCGACCAGCCGATCGACGTCGGCGAGGTCGCGGAACGGCTCGCGGAACTGGCGCTCGCCGCCGGGCCCGCGCGGCGGGTCGAGGACATGGGCGGGCCGGAGGTGCTCTCGGCCGAGGAGATGATGCGGGACTACCTGAAGGCGCGGGGGCTGCGGCGTCCCGTCCGGGTGCCGATCCCGCTTCCCGGAGCCGCCGCCCGCGGGTTCCGGGAAGGTCACCACCTGACCCCGGACCATGTGGCGGGGAAGCGGACCTGGCGGCAGTTCCTAGATCAGACCCACGCACATCGGTAAGGGGTCGATTCCCCTCCCGTATCGGTCTCATCGGGGCGCGTCATGTCCCATAATCGAGCGATGGAGTCGTCCACCCGAATTCTCATTCTCGGCATGGATTCGTCGGGGAGAATTCTCCAGTTCGACCGGAACGCCACCGCCGTTCTCTCCCTGAATGCGGACGACCTGCTGGGCGCCCATCTGGACGAGGTGATCCCGGGCGCGAAGGAGCCGCTGCTGGAGGCGCTGAGGGCCGGGCGGGAGCGCACCGCCATGCTCGCCGTGGAGACCCAGGCGGGCGGGACGCTCGACGCGGTCGTGACCGTCCACCCGATGGGCGGCGGCGTGCCCGACATCGCGGCGCTCGCCGTGGTCCGCGTCCCGGTGCCGCTCGCGGACCGGTTCGTCGACCCGGCCGTCATCCGCCGGGCACTGCTGGACGACGCGCTCCCCCGGATCGGCTCCACCCTCGACCTGGAAATGCTGGCGCGCGGCCTGATGGACGTGCTCGTCCCGCACTTCTGCAATTCCGGGGCGCTGATGCTGCTGGAGAGCCACATCGACGCCGACGAGGCGCCGGCGGGCCCGGACGGCCCGCAGCTGCGCCGGATGGCGATCGGGTTCGACGACCAGGACCCGGCCTGGGACGCGACGTTCCCGACCGGCGAGTCGCTCGTCTACCCGGACGGGACGCCGCACGTGCTGTGCCTGGAGTCGGGCGAGCCGATCCTGCGCTCCCTCGGCGCCGAGGGAGCGGCCAGGCTCGCCGCCGCATGGCGCCGGCCGCCGGTCGCCGAACTGCTCAAGGGCGCGTCGATGCTGCTGCTCCCGATCACTTCGGCGGCGGGCGTCCTCGGCATCTTCGTCTGCACGCGCAACGCCGCGCACCGGCCGTTCGACGCGTACGACGTCGAGATCGGGATGGAGTTCGCGAGCCGGGCGTCCATCTTCATCGAGAGCGCCCGGCAGTACTCGCGGGAGCGGGCGACCGCGCTGACCCTGCAGCGCAGCCTGCTGCCGACCGGGCTGTCGGCGCCGTCGCCGGTGGAGGTCCACCACCGGTACCTGCCGGGCAGCCGGCTCATCGAGGTCGGCGGCGACTGGTACGAGTCGATCGCGCTCCCCGGCGCCAGGGTCGCCCTCGTGGTCGGGGACGTCGCCGGGCACGGCGTCAAGGCGGCCGTCACCATGGGGCGGCTCCGCACCGCCATCCACACCCTCGCCGGGTTGGAGCTGCCGCCGGCCGAGGCCCTCGAACGGCTCGACTCGCTGATGCGGACGCTCGGCGAACGCGAGCCGCACTTCGCCACCTGCGCCTACGTCGTCTACGACGCGGTGAGCGGCCGGTGCGAGGTCGCCAGCGCCGGGCACCTTCCGCCGCTGCTCGCCCCGCCCGGCGCGGCCTCGGAGTACCTGCCGGTGCCGCCGGCACCGCCGCTCGGCGTCGGCGGCGACGGCCCGATCGTCAGCCGCGAGTTCACCGTCGAGGACGGGACGCTGCTGTTCCTGTACACCGACGGCCTGGTGGAGAACCGGGCCCGCGACATCGACGACGGGCTGGCCCGGCTGCAGGCCACCTTCGGGCCGGGCGCCGCCGCCCGCCCGCTGGAGGACCTGTGCCAGGCGGCGCTCGACGGCATCTACGACGACCAGCACCGCGACGACATCGCGATGCTCGTGGCGCGGCTGGCGCGCATCCCGGCCGACCGGCACGCCTCGTGGGAGCTGCCCGCCGAGCCCGCCGCCGTCCGCCGGGCCCGCGGCCTCATCCGCGACCGGCTCGCCCGCTGGGGCCTGGACGACATGGCCCACACCACCACCCTGCTGGCGTCCGAGCTGGTCACCAACGCGATCCGGCACGCGGGCGGCCGGATCGGGCTGCGGCTGGTGCGGGAGGGCGGCCTGGTCTGCGAGGTGTTCGACTCCTCGGACGGGCGGCCCCGGATCCACCACCACGACGAGGAGGACGAGGCGACCGAGTCGGGCCGGGGCCTGCACGTCGTGGGACGGCTGGCGCAGCGCTGGGGCGTCCGCCGCACCAAGAGCGGCAAGGTCGTCTGGTGCGAGCAGGAACTTCCCTGAACCGCGGGCGGTGAAGCGGGCAGGTGCTCCCGGCCGTCCCGGTCGCGCGACCCGTCAGGCGCCGAGGGCGACCTCGTCGCGGCGGAGGACGATCAGGGCGACGTCGTCCTCCCGGTGCCCGAACTCGGCGAGGACGCGGTCGCTGAAGCGTTCGAGGTCGTCCTCCACGTCGGCAGCCACGGTCCGCAGCCGCTCCAGGTTGTCGGTGAGCGGGATGCCGCGCTCCTCGATCAGCCCGTCGGTGAGCAGCACGACGGTGCCGCCGGGCGGCACCTCGGTCTCCTCGACCTCCACGCGGCCCGCCGGGAAGCCGAGCAGCAGGCCGCCGCCCGCGCCGTAGCAGGCCCGGCCGCCGGCGATGTGCAGCGGCGGGATGTGCCCGGCGTTCGCGATCTGCGCGGCGCCGCTGAGGGGGTCCAGTGTCATCAGGCACATCGTCGCGGTCTGGTCGTCGTGGTAGCGCTCCATCACGTCGTTCAGCAGCCGGAGGATGGTGACCGGGTCGTGGCCCTCGGCGGCGAACGCCCGCAGGGCGTGCCGGATCTCCGCCATCACCGTGGCGGCGCGCAGCGAGTGGCCCTGCACGTCCCCGATGGCCACCAGCACCCGCTCGCCCCGGTCGAGGACCTCGTAGAAGTCGCCGCCGACCTCCGCCTGGTCGCCGGCCGGCTCGTAGCGGACCGCGAGCCCCCAGCCGGGCACCGAGGGCGGCGACTCGGGGAGAAGGCTGCGCTGGATGGTGAGCGAGATCGTGTGCTCCTCGGTGTAGGACCTGAGCGCCTCCATCGCGAGGGCCAGCGTCTGCCCGAGCTGCCGCAGCAGGTCGATGTCGCCCTCCGAGGGGACGCCGCGCGCCTCGATCGCGATGCCGGCGGGCGGGCGGCCGGCCTTGAGCCGCGACACCACGAGCACGGCGTCCTCGCCCAGCACCGTGTCGGGCATCAATTCCCGCCACTGCCGCGCGGGGATCCGCGTGACGTCGGTGCCGGTGTCGTCTCCGAGCCCGGCGAGTTCGGTCAGCCGGGCGAGCAGGCCGGGTGGATTGTCCCGGTGCTCCGGCCCCGTGCCCGGCTCCACGATCCGCACGGCCCGCCCCTCCAGCGTCTGGGTGAACACCGCGGCCGGCGTCTCGAAGATCGCGTGCGCGCCGCGCGCCGCGACGGCCGCCAGCCCCTCCAGGGACTTGGCCGCGTTGATCTCCAGGGACGTGCGGGTGAACGCGGCCATCCGGCCGGCCATCCGCTCGGCCCGCCGCCGCGCCCGGTAGTAGCGCAGCACGGCCTCGACGGTGGCGATGAACTCGCCGGGGTCGATCGGGTCGGTCATGTACGCGTCGGCGCCGCGGCGCAGCCCGTGCGTACGGTCGGCGACGTCCACGGCGTGCGCGGAGATGTGGATGACGGGCAGCGACCCGGTGGCCGGCGCGGCCTTGATCCGCTCGCAGACCTCGATCCCGCTCATGTCCGGCAGCCGCACGTCCAGGACCACCAGCTCGATCTCGTGCTCGGCGAGCCGCCGCCAGGTCTCCGCCGCGGAGGCGGCCTCCACCACGGTGTGCCCCGCGCGGCGCAGCCAGCTGCCGATGATGTACCGCTTGGTGTCGTTGTCGTCGACCACCAGCGTCGTGCACACCGGCCCGCCGGTCATGTCCTCGCCCCGGTGTTGTGGGTCAGGGCCGCGCGTACCGCCTCGGCCAGGGTCTCGGTGCTCATACTGTCCTTGGCCAGCACCGCGTCCGCGCGGTCCAGGCGGGGATCCTGCAGAGCGCCCACGTCCACCGCCGTGACCAGGACGACGGGTATCCCGGGCGGCATCTCGGTGAGGACGTCCAGCCCGTCCAGGTCGGGCAGGCGCAGATCCAGCAGCACGACGTCGGGCGGGTCCGCCGCGACCGCGGCCAGCGCCTCCCGGCCGTCCGCGGCCTCGCCGACCCGGTGCACGGCCTCGGCCACCAGGCCGTGCAGGTTCCGGCGGGCCGCTTCGTCGTCGTCCACGATCAGGACGTGCCGCAGGTCGAGCTCGGCGAGCGTCCGGTGCGGCGGCAGCCGCAGTGTCACGGTCGTCCCCCTGCCGACGACACTGTCCAGGAACAGGTCGCCGCCGAGCGCGCGGGCGAGCCGCCGTGCGTAGGGCAGGCCGAGGCCCGTGCCGCGCGCCTGGCTGCCCGGCACGCGGTAGAACTCCTCGAAGACCCGTTGCCGGTCGGCGGGCGTGATGCCGGCGCCGGTGTCGGTGACGACGAACTCGGTGTGCGCGGGCGTCTCCCGGGCCAGGAGCCGGACCTCCCCCTCCGCGGTGAACTTCAGCCCGTTCCCGACCAGGTTCCGCAGGATGCGGGAGAGCATCTCCGGGTCGGTGACGAGGACGGGCGGTGCGGTGGCGGCCTCCACGGTGAGCGTCAGCCCGGCCTGCCCTGCCATCGGGGTCAGCAGCTCGGTGAGGTCCTCCAGAAGCGCGGGGATGTTCACCGGCACAAGGCGCGGCTCCAGCCGGCCCTGCTCGGCCCGGGCGATGTCCAGCAGCTCGTTCACCAGCGTCAGCAAGGTGCCGCCGGTGTCACCGATCAGGGAGATCTGCTGGCGCTGCTCGGGGGTGACGGGGGCCGCGGCGGGGTCGAGCAGCAGCCTCGTGAGCCCGATGATGCCGTTGACCGGGGTGCGCAGCTCGTGGCTGATGTTCGCCCAGAACCGGTTCTTCCCCTCGCCCGCCTCGCGCAGCTGGTCGGACTTCTCCTCCAGCTCCGCATAGAGCGCCACCACACCCCGGTTGGTCTCCTCCAGTTCCTCCGAGATCTCGTTGTAGAGGGCCATCACGCCGTGGTTGGTGTCTTCCAGCTCGGTGTTGAGGGACCGCAGTTCCTCCTGCTGCAGCTGAAGGTCCTCAAGCGCGGCCATCAGTTCGGCGTTCTGCGTGCGGAGCTCTTCGAGCGCCGGAACCGGCCTGAGCCGCTGGAGCCGGGAGCGCAGGTCCTCCAGCTCCGCGTCGCCGACGGGAACGGCTCCGGCGGGCAGATCCTTGCGGAGCCGGATGAGGACCCCGCCGCCGGTCTCCTCCTCCTCGACCCGGTTCATCAGCCGGGTGGCGGCCCGGCCCGCCTCCGGCCGGTCCCGGCCGATCCGCGGCACGAGGAACAGCTCGATCACCAGGCCGGCAGGCCGCTCGCGGTCGAGGCGGAACGTGACCGACACCCTGGGGGAGGAGGCGTGCAGCTCCCGCCCGGCCTCGCTGAGCGCGGTGGCGACCCGGACCTGGTCCTGATGGTCGAGGCCGACCGCGGCGGCGACCTGCCGGCCCGCCTGCCGGACGGTGAACACGCCCTGCTCGTCCACGATCTCCATGCGGAGCAGTTCGTCGGCCATCCGGTCACCTCCACCCGGACGTCGTGACGGCGAGCACCGACCGGTCGTCGTGACGCACTCCGGCGTCGCGCAGCAGGGCCGCCGCGATCAGCAGCGGGTCGTGGCCGAGCAGGCCCAGCTGGTCGGTGAGGTCCCAGCGGCTGGTCAGCCCGTCGGAGTGCAGTACCACCGCGGCTCCCGGCGGCAGATCGTAGGAGTGCTCCCGGATCCGCTCGTTGTGCGTGCCGGCGATTCCGGGAACCGAGACCATTCCGTACCGGCGCTCCGGCCCGAGGATCCACCCGGCGACGTTCCCGAGCCCGGCGAACCGCACCCGCCCGGCGGCCGGCTCGACGGCGGCGACGGCGACCGCGCCGCCGCGGGTCGGGCCCATCCGCCGGTGGACGTGCCCGAGGACGTCGGCGGGCCGGCCGGGCAGGGACGTCTCGTGCGCCCCGCGCACGGCCTCCAAGGCGGCGCGCGCGGCCAGCGGTCCGTGCCCGAGGCCGTCGCAGAGCATCGCGTAGACGGTGCCGTCCAGGAGCCGCGCCGTGAAGGCGTCGCCGCACTCCTCCTCGCCCTCGATCGGCTGCGTCAGCCCGGAGAACGGCGGGTCGGCGGCACCGGCGGGCGTGCCCCGCGGCCGGAACCGCGCGTACAGCACGGTGCCGGCCCGGGGACGCGAGCACAGGCCGCTCTGGTCGGCGAGCCGCTCGATGGCCCCCAGGCCGAGGCCGAGCGTGCCGCTGGTCGAGTAGCCGTCCATCCGCGACACCGGCACGTCGGTGATGCCGGGTCCGCGGTCGACGCAGAGGAACTCCAGCGCGGCGCTCTCGCCGTCCCGCACGATGCGCAGCAGCATCTCGCCGTGCCGGGCGTGCTTGACGAGGTTCGTCGCCGCCTCGGTGGCGGCCAGGTGGATCCGGCTGAGGCCGTCCGCGCCGAACCCGAGCCGCTCGGCGAGCACGGTGATCCGGCGGCGCACGCCCGCCGCGGCGCTCGGGTCCTCCACCCGCACCCACAGCGACTCGCACGCGGGCGGGCCGGTCGTCCATCCGGCACCGGTCAGCGCAGCCATTTGGCCACCGTCACCGTGGTGCCCTTCCCGGTCTCGCTGCGCAGGCTGAACTCGTCGCTCAGCCGGCGCGCGCCCGACAGGCCGAGGCCGAGGCCCGCCCCGCTCGACCAGCCCTCGGTGAGCGCCTGCTCCACGTCCGCGATGCCGGGACCGTCGTCGGTGAAGACGACGCGCACCCCCTGCCGGCCCAGCTCGCCGGTGGCCCGCTCCACCCGCATCGTGCCGCCGCCGCCGTGGGCGAAGGTGTTGCGGGCCAGCTCGCTGGCCGCGGTGACGAGCTTCGTCTGGTCCACCAGGGACAGGCCCGCCGCCGCCGCGGCGGCCCGCACCACGTGCCGGACGCGGACCACGTCGTCGTTCGAGGTGATCGCTACCTCCTCGCCGGGCGGGATCGTCACGGGCCGTCCACCATGCCGGAGCCGGCCTCCGACAGCGCGGAGCCGGCCTCGGACGGCGCCAGGTCGGGCTCGGACAGTGCGGGGCCGGCCTCGGCCGTCCTCGCGTCGAGCAGGCGCATGCCCTCCTCCAGGTCCAGCGCGGTGCGCACCCCGCCCAGGGACAGCCCGAGCTCGACCAGCGTGATCGCCACCGCGGGCCGCATCCCGACGACCACCGTCTCGGCGTCCATGAGCCGCGACATGGCGGCGACGGTGGCGAACGCGCGGCCGATGAACGAGTCGACGATGTCCACCGCGGTGATGTCGATGACCACGCCGCGCGCGCCGGTGCCGACGATCCGCTCGGCGAGGTCCTCCTGCAGCGCCAGCACGGTCTGGTCCCGCAGGTCGACCTGGATCGACACGAGCAGGACGCTCCCGATCTTGAGTATCGGCACGCGTTCCATCAGTCCTCCGGCCCGCCGGTCACCCGCACCCCGCTGCGGTCGAGCGCGTAGGCCAGCGCGTCCGCCATCGAGGCCTTGGTCACGATGTCGCCGAACTCGATGCCGAGCGTCACGATCGTCTGCGCGATCTGCGGCCGTATCCCCGAGATCACGCACTGCGTGCCCATCAGCCGGGCGGCCATCACGGTCTTCATCAGATGCTGGGCGACCTCGGTGTCCACGGCCGCCACCCCGGTGATGTCGATCACCGCGAACCGGGAGCGGGTGTCCACCAGCGTCTGCAGCAGCGTCTCCATGACGACCTGGGTGCGGGCCGAGTCCAGGGTGCCGACCAGCGGCACCCCGAGGATCCCGTCCCAGAGCTTCACCACGGGCGTGGACAGCTCCATGAGTTCCTCGGCCTGGTTCGCAATGACCTGTTCGCGGGTGGCCGCGTAGGTCTCGAATGTCGCCAGCCCGAGCTCGTCGACGTAGGCCGAGAAGTCGATGAGGTCGCCGTAGGCCCGCTGGTCCCGGGTGGTCCGGATCCGCTCGTAGAGCGCCTGCTTCAGCGCGAACACGCCGATCGCGGTCTCGCTCGGGCTGAACCCGTGCCGGGCCCGGGCGCGCGATATCTCCGCCAGCGCCGCCCTCAGCTCGCCGGCGGCGGTGTCGTCGCCGTCGAAGGCCCGCTGGACCAGCCCGTACAGCTCGGTCAGCTCCGACCGGAGCTCGGGCTCGGTGATCCGGCCGCGCACGCTGCCGCCGACCAGTTCGATCCAGCGGTCCAGCACCGGCTCCTCCCAGGAGCGGAGCAACTCCGTGATCCGTCCGTCGGCTGATCCGTCGGTCATGGCCGAGCCCCCATCCGTGCCCCGGACCGGACGGCGATGGCTAGGAGGGCTGCCGCCGCGCGGTCACTCGGGGCGTTCGTCCAGGCCGCGCCACCCGGTACTCACCCGCACCACCGTAACCGGCGAAACCGGCCGCGCCGCCCTCGATGACCTGGACGTTCATGTGCGATGACCAGTTTTTGGCTTTGCTGGTCAGTCCCACCAGAATGACCAATTGGTCTTGCCGCGGATCTCCTCGGCGTAGCCGGCGAGCGTTCCCGGGCCCTGGAAGAGGATGTCGGGGCAGAACGTCCAGTGCTCGGCCGCGACGTGCACGGCGTGCCGGGTGGTGACGGGCGGTGCGGCGACGCTGAGTTCCAGGGTGTTGAAGCCGAGCCCGACGACGCGGGCGCCGAACCGGTCCTCCCAGCTGCGCAGGACGGCGGCGAGCGGCGCCGTCCACTCGTTGTGGTTGAGGGCGCCCTGCCAGCCGACGGCGGCGAGCGCGTCGGCGCCGCGGCCGACCGCGACCAGGCCGAGCGACATGCCGCGGCCGCCGAGGACGCGGGCGTAGCGGTCGGCCATGGCGCCGGGGTCGTCGACCGGGACGCCGGCGGGCGCGGGCCCGGGGCAGTGCCGCCCGTAGGGGGCGAGGTCCCGGTGGTCGTCGTCGGCCGCCTGCTCCGCCCAGTCGGCCCACACCTCGTACATGAACGCGTGGGGGTGGTAGTTGCCGACCTCGGCGACCGGTTCCGGCGCGATCTGGCCGGCCGCCCAGGGCTGGTCGGTCTCGTCCATCATGAGCGGCCACAGGCCCGACCGGGGGTGCTCGGCGCGGAGCCTCGCCCACATGTCCCCGCCGGCCGGCTCGTCGCTCAGCCAGAGCGCGGGCCGCAGGAGGTGCTGCCGCTGCGGATAGCCGGGGTCGGGCCAGACCAGGTCCCCGCCGGGCAGCGGCACCGACAGCGTCCGCCCGGCCGCGTCGTCCTCGACGCCGCCGTCGAACAGCTGCGGCAGGTCGCCCGGCAGGTGCCGGACCTCCACATCATCCATTTCACGCCGTTCCGGTACAGAGCATGCCAGTGGCGATCGTAACGGCGAGGAGGCCGCCCGGGGGACGAGCCGTGCGGTTCGTCCTTCCCGGGCGGCCCGGCGACCGGGGTCACGGTTCCCGGCGGCCCCGGAGCAGATAGTCGATCAGCACCGCGACGACGGCGACGCCGGTGACGACGCTGACGGCGATCTGGACCCAGGTGTCGCCGAGGACCACGTTGGAGATCACGTTTGCGGCGATGAGGATGCTGACCAGCGTCCAGCGGGTGGAGTTGCTCATGGCTCTACTGCCTTTCAGGAAAGGGTGGGGGAGGTGCGCGGGCGCAGCACGGCCCGCGCGGGGAGCAGGATCGCGGCGGCGCCGGATCCGGCCACGGCGGCGAGGACCGCCGCGCAGGTGAGCGGTGGGATCGAGGGCAGCGGGAGTCCGGTGACGGCGGCGGCGAACGCCGGCAGCGTCACCGCGGCGATGAGGGCCCCGGCGGCGATGCCGGTGCCGAGGACGATCACGGCCTCCAGCCGGAGCATCCGCAGCACCTGCCGGCGGGTGGCTCCGACCAGCCGCAGCAGGGCGAACTCGCGGCGGCGCGCCGCCGTCGCCAGCGCGAGCGTGGTGACGAGCCCGATGAGGATGAACCCGGTGATCGCCGCCACGACCAGCCGGCTGACGAACCCCTGCAGCTCGACCTCCTGCGACAGGTTCGCCTGGAGATCCTCCGGGGAGAGCACCTGGGTTCCGGTGTAGGCGGCGGTGACGGCGCGCAGGTCCGCCTGCCCGCGGACGAGGACGCGGTCGTCCAGCGGCGAGGACGAGTGCGCGGCGACGAGGTCGTGGGGGAGCAGCACGTCGCCGAAGCCGAGCCCCCGGTCGTAGATCGCCACCACGCGGGCCGTGACGCTCGTCCCGTCGCCGAGCCACAGCCGCGCCGTGGACCCGGCGTCGAGGCCGCCGGCGACGTCCCGGCTGAGGGCCACGGCCGTGCCGCGCAGGTCGCCGAGCCGGCCGGACGAGACGTCCGGGTCCATGGTCGCGGCGGCGTCCGCGCCGATGCCGCTGCCGTTCAGCGAGCGGAGGTTCTTCTCGCCCAGTTCCTTCACCGCCATGACGACGGTGGCGCGCTTGACCGGCGTGGCCGCCGTGACGCCCGGGACGCGGCGGACCGCCTCCGCGACACCTGCCGGAAGACCGGGCCCGGCCGCCACGACGATCTGGTCGGCGCGGTTCCCGTCCCGCGCCTGCACCTGCGTGGCGTGCACGACGGTGGTCTGCGCGAACAGCTGGACGCCGGCGAACGCGACGGCCAGGGCGACCGGAGTGATCAGCGACCCGGCGCGCAGGGCGGCGGCGCCCGCCGCGTGCTGGGCCATCCGGCCGGACACCGGGGAGACGGCCCGGGCCGCGCGGCCCAGCACCCGGTTCCCGCACCTGGCCACCAGCGGCCCGAGGAACGCCGTCGCGATGATCAGGGAGATGACGAGCCCGCCGATCGAGGCGCTCGCGGCGGGGCCGGTGGCTCCGGCCGAGAACCCGAGGGCGTTCAGGCCGATGACGAGGAACACCGCACCGGTGATGACGCGCCATCGGGGCAGCGTCGCCGGCTCGGCCGCGGCCTCGCCCAGCGCCTCCACCGGGCGGATGCGCGACACGCGGAGCGAGGCGAGGAACGCGGTCGCGGCCGCGGCGAGCAGCGTGATCGCGACCGCCGCCAGGGCCGGCAGCGGGCCGAGCGACAGCCCGAAGCCGTCCGGCAGGACGCCCTTGCGGATCATCGCGGCGTGCATCCCGGCACCGGCGCCGAGGGACAGGAGGCCGCCCGCGGGCGCGGCCGCACCCGCGATCCGCACCGTCTCGCGCACGATGCGTCCCCGCACCTGCCCGGGCGTCGCGCCGACCGCGCGGAGCAGCGCCAGTTCGCGTGCCCGTTCCCGCACGGACAGGACGATCAGGCCGCCGACCACCACGAGCGCGGTCATCACCGCGACGCCGCCGAACGAGGCGGCCAGTTCCACGATGCCGGGACGCGCGGCGGCGACGGCCGGGTCCTCCGCGTCGCCGCGCGCCGCCCCGGTCGCGACGGTGAGCCCGGGCGCGGCCTCGCGGAGCGCGTCCGCGCCGGCGTCGCCGAGCACCGCGAGGGCGTCCGCCCGGCCAGGGCTCCCGTTGAGGGCGGCGGCCGTCGCCGTGGTGAAGAACGCCGCTCCGGGGCCGTCCGCGACGAGTCCGGAGACCCGGTAGGGACGGGGCGTCCCGTCGATCTGCATCCGGACCACCGCGCCGGGCGCGGCCCCCGAGGACCGGCTCAGGACGACCTCGTCCGGTGCCCGCGGGGCACGCCCCGTGCTCAGCGTGTAGGGACGAAGCGCGGCCGACTCCCAGCCGTGCCCCGTCATCGTCCGCCCCGAGGAGAGCAGCACGGGGAACGACACGTCCGCGACCACGTCCCGGACGCCCGGCACGGCGCGCAGCTTCGCGGCCGTCGCGGTCGGGACGGCCGCGCGCCCGGTCAGGGGCCGGCTCTGTTCCTCCGGCTCCTCACCGAGCCGTTTCATCCTGGCGGTGACGCTCTCGGGCCCGGTCACGACCGCCGTCGCGGCGCCGAACCGCTCGACCGGCGCGTGCGCCCGCAGCGCCGACTCCAGCAGCACCCCGCACGCCCCGACGAGCGTCGCCGCGAACGCCAGCGCGACGAAGATCCCCGCGGACGCCCCTCTGGTCCTCACAGCGTCTCCCACCGGGACATGACGGCGGACACCGTCGGGGCGGCCAACTCGTCCACGATCCGGCCCCGGCTCAGGAACACCACGGAGTCGGCCCACGCGGCGGCCATCGGGTCATGCGTGACCAGCACGATCGTCTGGCCCGTCAGGTCGGCGGCCTCCCGCAGCATCCGCAGGACGTCGCGGGCCGTGCGGGGGTCGAGCGCCCCCGTCGGCTCGTCCGCGAAGACGACCTCGGGGCGGGTGATCAGCGCACGGGCCAGGGCCGCGCGCTGCTGCTGCCCGCCCGACAGCTCGGACGGGCGGTGCCGCAGCCGGTCCGCGAGCCCGACCCGCCGGACGACCTCCTCCAGCCAGGCCGGGTCGGCCTCGGCGCCGCCGAGGTGGAGCGGGAGCGTGATGTTCCGCTCGACGTCCATGGACGGGATCAGGTTGAACGCCTGGAACACGAACCCGATCCGCTCCCGGCGCAGCCGTGTCCGCTTCGCCTCGTTCAGCCGGCCGATGTCGACGCCGCCGATCCGGACGGTTCCCGCGCTCGGGCGGTCGAGCCCGGACGCGCAGTGCAGGAACGTGCTCTTGCCCGATCCGGACGGGCCCATCACCGCGGTGAACCCGCCGCGCGGGAACGTCCAGGTGATGCCGTCCAGCGCCCGGACCGCGCCGTAGGTCCTGGTGACCGAGTCGAGGCCGACCGCCTCTGGGCCCGTCGCCCGCACGGTGGCCTCGGCCGTCATCGTCATCATGGTTCCCCTCCGCGGGATGCCGCCTCTCACCTGGACGAACCTAGGTCCGGGGCTGGGCCCGGCACATGCCCCCGCACTCCCGAATCGATGGTGTAGCGGGCTACACCAAAGGCCGGGGTGAACGCCCGGGTGCGCCGCCCCCGGCCGTCCTTTACGGTGTGCTGCGAGGTGAGATGAAAAGGGCACTGAGACGCAGCGCGGACGCGACCGGGGAGCTGGCCGGCGCCCTGCGCACGAGCCTGCCGGCGATGGCCGGGCTCGTCCCGCTCACGGTCGTCCTGGTGCTGCTGCTCATCGCCCTGCCGTGGCTGCCGTCGGCCGTGAAGCCGCTGCGCGCGCTCGCGAACGCCGAGCGGCGCCGGGCCGGCCGCGTCCTCGGCCGCGAGATCCCCGAGCCCTACCGGCCGTCCCGGGGAGACGGCCTGGACGAGGCGCGCCGCCTGCTGCGCTCACCGGCCACCTGGCGGGACGCGGCCTGGATGGCGGTGCACGGGCTCACCGGCCTGCAGGCCGCGTTGATCGCGGTGGCGGTGTGGCCGGCCATCCCGTTCACGCTCTCGCTGCCCCTGTGGTGGTGGGCCGCACCCGAGGGCTCCCAGTCGGCGTTCATCACGCTGGACAGCTGGCCGAAGGCCCTGACGATGCCGTTCCTGCAGGGCGCCATGGACCTTCTCATCCTGCTGTGGCTGGTGCCGAGGCTCGTCCGCTGGCAGGCCCGGCTCGCCGAGGTCCTGCTGGGCCCCACCCGCCGGACCAGCCTCGCCGAACGGGTCGAGGAGCTCACCGAGACCCGCGCCGAGGCCCTGGAGGCGCACGGCGCCGAGCTGCGCCGCATCGAACGCGACCTGCACGACGGGACCCAGGCCCAGCTCGTCGCCGCCGCGCTGCGGCTCGGTCTCGCCGACCGCCGCTTCGACGGCGACCCGGACGCGGCCCGGGCGCTGTTCCTGGAGGCCAGGGAGGGCATCGAGGAGGCCCTCACCCAGCTGCGGACGGTGATCCGCGGCATCTACCCGCCGATCCTGTCCGACCGGGGCCTGGCCGGGGCGCTGCGCGCGCTCGCCGCCGGGCAGCCGATCCCCGTCGAGATGCACGTCGAGGACGGCCGGGCGCCCGCCGCCGTGGAGGCCGCCGCCTACTTCGTGGTCGCCGAGGCCCTCACCAACATCGCCAGGCACAGCGGCGCCCGGCAGGGACGGGTCACCGTCCGCCGCGAACCCGCCCGCCTGACGATCAGCGTGCGGGATGATGGCAAGGGCGGGGCCGACCCGGACCGGGGCAGCGGCCTCGCGGGCATCCGCCGCCGGGTGGCGGCGCTCGACGGTTCGACCCGCATCGACAGCCCCGACGGGAGAGGGACGACACTCGAGGTGGACCTGCCGTGCGGATCGTGATCGCGGAGGACAACGTCCTGCTCCGCGAGGGCCTGGTCATGCTGCTGGACGCGGGCGGCCACGAGGTGGTCGCCGTCGCGTCCACCGGCGCGGACGTCCTGCCCGCCCTGCTGGAGCACCGCCCGGACGCCGCCGTCCTCGACGTCCGGCTCCCGCCCGGGTTCCGGGACGAGGGGCTGCGCGCCGCGATCGAGGCGCGCAAACGGCTGCCCGGCCTGCCGGTGCTGGTCCTGTCGCAGTACGTCGAGGAGACCTACGCCGCCGAACTGCTCGCCGGCGGCGCCGCGGGCATCGGCTACCTGCTCAAGGACCGCGTCGGCCGCGTCGACGAGTTCCTGGACGCGCTGGCCCGCGTAGCCGCCGGGGGGACGGCCCTCGACCCCGAGGTCGTGTCCCAGCTGATGACGGCCCGGCACGACCCGCTCGAGGCGCTCACGCCGCGCGAGCACGAGGTCCTCGGACTGATGGCGCAGGGGCTCGACAACGCCGCGATCGCGGCCGCCCTCGTCGTCACCGAGCGGTCGGTCAGCAAGCACATCGGCGCCGTCTTCGCCAAGCTCGGCCTGCCGCCCGCGGACGGCGGGCACCGGCGCGTCCTCGCCGTCCTGGCCTACCTGAACTCATGAGGGTCCGCCGGAGCGTCCGCGCGCTTCTCCTGGACGGTGACGCGCTGGTCCTGCTGCGCCGCACCAAGCCCGGCCGTCCGGTCTACTGGACGACCCCGGGCGGCAAGATCGAGCCTGCCGACGCGTCGCCCGAGGCGGCGCTGCGCCGGGAGCTGGACGAGGAGCTCGGCGCGACCGCAGGGCCCGTGCGGCAGGTCTTCGCGTGCGCCGAGCAGAACCCCGACCTGCACCGCCTGAACACCTTCTACGTCTGCCGCCTGCTCACGATGGACCTGTCCCGCCGGCACGGCCCCGAGTTCGACGACCCCGCGAACGGCCGCTACGACGTGGACCTCGTCCCCTGCACGTCCGCGGATCTGGCGTCGATCGACCTCATCCCCGCCACCCTCGGCGCATACCTCCAGGACCACGCCGCCGACCTTTCCGGGCTCGTCCCCTAGCGAGGGCGCGCCGCCAGGGCGATGAGGTCGGCCAGTTCGGGGAGCGGGAACGGGGTGTCGTGCAGGCGGCTCGTCGCGAGCCGCAGGTGCGGGCCGGACGGGACGATCTGGTAGCGGCTCCCCGGCGCGGCGGCGACACCGTGCGCGGCCAGCGTGACCAGGGCGTCGGACTCGTCCGCGACCGGAACCCACAGCATCAGGCCGTCGCGGTTCCCCGTCGCGACGCCGCGTTCGGCGAGTGCGGAGGCCAGGCTCTCGCGGCGCTCGGCATAGGTCGCCCGGGCCCGGGCGACGATCTCGCCGGTGGACGGGTCGGCCAGCAGGTGCGCGAGGGCGTCCTGCAGGATACGGCTCGTCCAGCCCGTTCCGAAGCTGCGCAGCACCCGGACCCGCTCGACCGGCTCCGCCGCGCCGCCGATCACGGCGATGCGCAGGTCGGGTCCGTGCGACTTGGAGTACGAGCGGACGAGCACGGTCCGGTCCGGCAGGTGCGTTCCGACGCTGACCGCGGGTGAGGTGGACGCCTCGCCGGTCCCGTCGTCCTCGACCACCAGGGTGTTCGCGGGGGCGAGGAGCGCGGCGAGGGCGGCCGCGCGGCCCGGGGTCAGCGCGTGCCCGCGGGGCGTCTGGGCGCGCGGCTGGTAGACGAACGCGGCGGGCCCGGACGCCAGCGCCTCGGCGAGCGAGTCCGGCATCGGTCCCTCGGCGTCGCAGGCGACCGGGACGATCTCGGCTCCCTGCGCCTCCAGGATGTCCAGCAGGCGGGCGCCGGTCGGGTCCTCCACCGCGATCCGGTCGCCGGGGACGGCGACGGTCCGGCAGACGAGCTGGACGCCCTCGTAGCCGCCGCCGGCGGTCAGCAGGCCGGGCGCCGGAAACGGCCAGCCGGGCTCGACCGCGGCGCGCAGCGCGGGCGTGATCGTCTCGCGGGTGTAGTCGTTCAGGTCCGGGGTCCGCGCGCCCGCCGCGAGCGCCGCGTCCAGCGGCGGCAGCAGTGCCGGGTCGGGCGCGGCGACGGCGAGGTCGATCGCGAGCCGGGTGCCGAACTCGCCGATCCGCTCGTACCGGGCCGGGTGCGGGACGTTCGGCGGGCCGATCACCACGGTGCCGCGCCGCCGCTGGGCGCTGACGACACGGTGCCGGCGGAGGGTCGTCCAGGCGTCGGCGACCGTGCCGGGGCTGACCCCCAGCTCGGCCGCGAGGCCGCGGACGGTCGGCAGCCGGGTGCCCGCCGGGATCTCCCCGCTGCGGATCAGGCTCGTCATCGCGGCGCTGATGCCGCGGGACGTGCGGTCGCCGATGCGGTCGGCCAGCCATGCCGCGTCGATCACGGTTCCTCCGCGGGGTCGTTGTGCGGGATTTTTGTGCAGTAACAAAACCCCCATTGTACTGGCTACAAACTCCGCCTAGAGTCGGGTCCCGTCGCGCCCAGGGCGCGGGAAAACCCCCTCTCACTTGCGGAAATGGAGTGCTGTGCCGATTCCACGGATACGTCTGGCGGTGCGGGACTGGGACCATCTCGTCCCGTTGCTGACCGGCCGGGCCGGCGCCCGCGGGGCGGCTCTGGAGATCGAGACCCGGGACATCACCCCGGACGTGCTCGCCGAGCCGGTCCTGGACGGCGGCGAGACGTCGTTCAGCCGGTACGCCCTCGCCCGCGCCGCCGGCGACGACCGGCTCGTCGGACTGCCCGTCTTCCTGATGCGCGGGTTCCGGCAGCGCTGCGTCCTCGTCCGCCGGGACAGCCCGCTCACCTCGCCGGCGGACCTCGCGGGCGCCACCGTCGGGCTCACCGGCTGGCCCGACTCCGGCAACACCTGGACGCGGGCGCTGCTGCGGGCCGAGGGCGTCGACCTGGCGGGCGTCCAGTGGCGGATCGGTCCGCTCGCGGCCGGCGAGACCGGCAAGGACCGCGTCGGCGCCCGCCCGCTGCCAGGCAACGTCCGGGTCGCGGACCGGCCCCTCGCCGACGGGCTCGCCGACGGGACGTTCGACGCGATCTTCACGCCGTTCATGCCACCGGAGATGTTCGCCGCCGGCGGCCGCTTCCGCCACCTGATCGCGGACTACCGCGCCGCCGAGACCGCGTACTTCGGCCGGACCGGGTTCGTCCCCGGGATCCACCTCCTCGCCCTCAGACGCGAGGTCGTGGACCGGCACCCCGGGCTCCCCGAAGCCCTCCAGGACGCCTTCGAGGAGTCCAAGCGGACGTGGCTGGAGCGGCGCCGGCTGCTCGCCGACACCACGCCCTGGCTGCTGGACGAGCTGGAGACGCAGGCGCGGATCTTCGGCCCCGACTGGATGCCCTACGGGACCGAGGCCAACGCGGCCATGACCGCCGCCTTCTGCGAAGAACTGCACGAGCAGGGCATCGCGCCCCGACCGATCAAGGCTGAGGAGCTCTTCGGATGAGGATCGCCGTGGGCCAGTTCGCGTCCACCGAGGACTGGCAGACCAACCTCAAGACCTGCATGACGCTGATCGACGAGGCCGTGGGGGGCGGCGCCGGCCTGCTGGTGCTGCCCGAGGACTCCCTCGCGCTGTTCATCGACGAGCCGGAGCGGATCGCCGAGGCGGCGCAGCCGCTGGACGGCCCGTTCGTCACCGGCCTGCGCGCCCACACCGAGGGCTCCCGCACCACGGTCGTCGCGGGGGTCCACGAACCGGCCGGGGACGGCAAGGTGTTCAACACCCTCGTCGCGATCCGGGACGGCGCGATCGTCGCCGTCTACCGGAAGGTCCACCTCTACGACGCGTTCGGGGCGCGGGAGTCGGACCGGGTGACGCCCGGTGACGGCGAGCCCGTCGTCCTCGACTGCGCCGGCTGGCAGGTCGGCCTGATGACCTGCTACGACGTACGATTCCCGGAGATGGCCAGGCTGCTGGTGGACGCGGGCGCCGACGTGCTCGCCGTGCCGGCCGCCTGGGTGCGCGGCCCCGCGAAGGAGCGGCACTGGGAAGTGATGGTCACCGCCCGCGCACTGGAGAACACCTGCTACGTCGCGGCGTCCGGCGAATGCGGCCGCCGCAACATCGGATCGAGCATGGTCGTCGATCCGCTCGGGATCGTCCGGGACCGGCTGGCCGACCGCCCCGGCCTGCTCTGGGCCATCGCCGACAGAGGCGAGCTGGAGGAGGCCCGGGGCCGGCTTCCGGTGCTGGCGAACCGCAGGTTCCGTGTCGACCCGTCCATCCGCCCGGTAAAGGAGTCCGAATGAGACGCGCTTTCGCCGCCCTGTCGGCGGTGGGCCTGCTCGCGGGAGTCGCCGCCTGCGGGGCCAACCCGCCGGAGGCGGAGGGCATCCTGAACGGCAAGTCGTCGCAGGGCGTCGGCGCCGCCGATCTCCGCCAGACCCTCGACCACGGGCTGCACGACCGGCTGCCGGCGAAGAACAGGTCGTCGGGCAAGCTGATCTCGGTCAACAACGGGTCGTTCCCGCCCTACGAGATCGCGGGGTCGGACGGGCGGTCGCTGAGCGGCGCGTCCGCCGACCTGACGACCGCGCTCAGCCAGCTGCTCGGCGTGCGGATCGAGCACGTCACCGTGGACGGCCTGCCCAGCCTGCTCACCGGGATCAAGGCGGACCGGTACGACTTCGCGATGGGCCCGGTCGGCGACTTCCCGGACCGCGAGGCCGCCAACGACTTCGTCGACTGGGTCCGCGAGTTCGTCGTGTTCGCCGTCCCGAAGGGCAACCCGAAGCACATCGGCTCCATCGCCGACACCTGCGGGACGAAGATCTCGGTGATGGCCGGGGGATCGGCCGAGGACGTCGTCAAGAAGCAGTCGGCCACGTGCGTCCAGGAGGGCAAGCCCGCTGTCGAGGTGCAGTCGTACAAGGACCAGCCGACCGCGATCCTCGCCGTCCGGTCCCACCGGGCGGACGGGTTCTTCTCCTCGCAGGCGCCGCTCAGCTACTTCGTGAAGCAGTCGGGCGACGACCTGGAGCTCGCCGGGACGGGCGAGCCCAACGGGTTCGGCGACCTCTACCAGGGCTCGGTGGTCGCCAAGGGCTCGCCGCTGCGGGACGTCCTCCTCGAAGGATTCCGGAAGCTGATGGAGAACGGCACCTACAAGAAGGTCATGACCAAGTGGGGCCTGACCGCGAACATGCTCGGCAAGCCGGGCGTCAACCTGGCGCCCAGAGAGGGGTGAACCGGCCGTGACCATGACCAAGGAGCACCCTCGCGACACCGTCTCCGACGTCGACGTGGCCGGCGCCGCGCACGTACGGCACCCGCTTCGGTGGGTCGCCTCGCTCGTCGTGCTTGTGCTGGCCGCCCAGTTCGTCCATCTGCTGTGGACCAACGACAACTTCCAGTGGGACGTCGTCGGGCGCTACATGAACGCCTCCATCATCGGCGACGGCATCGCCATCACGATCGAGCTGACCCTCATCGCCATGGCGGTCGGGATCGCGGGCGGCATCCTGCTCGCGGTCGGGCGGCTGTCGGACAACCCGCTCCTCCGCACCTCCTGCGGCCTGTACGTGTGGTTCTTCCGCGGCGTGCCCGTGCTGGTGCAGCTCGTCCTCTGGTACAACCTGTCGGCGCTGCTGCCCCGGCTGTCGGTCGGCGTCCCGTTCGGCCCGGAGTTCCTGCACGGCGACACCAACCACCTCATCACCCCGCTCGTCGCGGCCATCCTCGGGCTCGGCCTGAACGAGGCCGCCTACATGGCGGAGATCATCCGCGGCGGGCTGCTCGCCGTCGACCCCGGCCAGACCGAGGCCGCGCAGGCGCTCGGCATGGGCGGCGCCCGCACCTTCCGGCGGATCGTGCTGCCGCAGGCGATGCGGTTCATCGTCCCGCCGACCGGCAGCCAGGTCATCAACATGCTGAAGGCCACCTCGCTGGTCAGCGTGATCGCGCTCGCCGACCTGCTCTACACCGTCCAGTCCATCTACAACCGGACGTTCCAGACCATCCCGCTGCTGCTCGTCGCCTGCCTCTGGTACCTGGTGATCACCTCGATCCTCTACGTCGGGCAGTCGTTCATCGAGCACCACTACTCGCGCGGCGCCACCCGCGACGCCCGGCAGGGCTTCTGGGACTTCGTCCTGATGCGGCGCCGCCGCCCCGTCCCGGAGGTGTCACCGTGACCGCGACCGCCCAGACCACGGTCCCGATGGTGCGGGCGCGCGGCGTCCGCAAGAAGTTCGGGCACCTGGAGGTGCTGAAGGGCGTCGACCTGGACGTGAGCCCCGGCGAGGTCGTCGTCGTGCTCGGGCCGTCCGGGTCGGGCAAGTCGACGTTCCTGCGCTGCGTGAACCACCTGGAGACCATCGACGGCGGTTCCGTCCAGGTGGACGGCGAGCTGATCGGGTTCACCGCGTCCGGCGGGAAGGTGCGGCACCTGCGCAAGCGCGACATCACCCGGCAGCGCCGCGAGATCGGCATGGTGTTCCAGCAGTTCAACCTGTTCCCGCACCTCACCGTCCTGCAGAACGTCATCGAGGCGCCCACGGGCGTGCGCGGCGAGTCCCGCGCCGAGGCCCGGCGGCGGGCCGCCGAGCTGCTCGCCAAGGTCGGCCTCGCCGACAAGGCGGGCGGTTACCCCCGGCACCTGTCCGGCGGCCAGCAGCAGCGCGTCGCGATCGCCCGCGCCCTCGCCATGCGGCCGAAGCTGATGCTGTTCGACGAGCCCACCTCGGCCCTGGACCCCGAGCTGGTCGGCGACGTCCTGGACACCATGAAGACCCTCGCCGACGAGGGCCTCACCATGATCGTCGTGACGCACGAGATCGGCTTCGCCCGCGAGGTCGCCGACCGCGTCGTCTTCATGGACGCCGGCGTGATCGTCGAATCCGGCCGTCCCTCCGACATCCTGGACAATCCGACCAACGAGCGTACGAAGGCCTTCCTCAGCAAGGTCCTCTAGTCTCGACCCGGCGCAGGGCGGGCCCGGGACGTCACCGAATATGTGGGCGAAGGCGGCGCTCGCCGGCCCGAACGCCGCGGGGAAGCCTATGACCGGGGTGTGATAGCCGGAGACCGGACGGGTATTTGATCGTTTCGGCGGCGGGCGGGAGGCTGCAGGGGAACCGAGGAGGGTGCGCCGGTGGACGACTGGCCGGGGAGCGGGCTCAGCGACGAGGAACTGGACGTCGCCTACAACGTGCGGCGGAAGGCGGGCCCCGAGCTGTTCGACCGGTACATGGAGCGGTACCGGGCCATGTCGGAGGCGGCCGTCGAGAGACTGCCCGGGAAGCCGGGGATCGTCTACGACGAGATCAGCGGGGAGCGGCTGGACGTCTGGGGCATCGGCGACGGGTTGCGGCCCGTGTTCGTCTTCCTGCACGGCGGCTACTGGATGGCGCTGTCACGGGACGTGTCGTCGTTCATGGCGCGGACGCTCCACGAGCAGGGCATCGCGACCGTCGTGCCCGACTACACGCTCGCGCCCGAGGCGACGCTGGAGGAGATCGTCCGGCAGGTGCGGGCGGCGATCGCGTGGGTGTACCGGCACGGGCGGGAGCACGGGCTCGATCCGGAGCGGATCGTGGTCGGAGGGAGCTCGGCGGGCGGGCACCTGACCGCGATGACGATGGTCGGCGGCTGGCAGGAGCGCCTCGGTGTTCCCGAGAACGTCGTCAAGGCCGCCATGCCGTTCAGCGGGCTGTTCGACCTACGCCCCGTCACGCGCATCTATGTGAACGAGTCCGTCAAGCTGGATCTGGAGCGGGCGGCGGCGCTGAGCCCGGCGCTGCTGCCGGTCGGGCACAGGTGCCCGGTGGTGCTCGCGGTTGCGGAGAACGACGGCGAGGGGTTCCTGACGCAGTCGCGGTTGTTCCATCCGATCTGGGACGCCGGTGACCTGATGATCGTGCCCGGCCGGGACCACTTCGACGTGGTGCTCGATCTGGCCGACGCCGGGTCGATGGCCGGGAAGGCGCTCATCGATCTGGTCCACGCGGTCTGATCTCGGCGGCCTCGCGGCGGAGGTGGTCGAGCATCAGCCGGGCGGACGGCGTCGGGGCGCGGTGCGCGGGCAGCGTGACGCCGACCTGGCGGCGGACGGTCTCCAGCGGCACGGGGAGCGGCGCGATGTCGGCGTCGGTGCGCGCCACCAGTTCGGGGAGTGCGGCGATCATGTCGGTGTCGCGGACGAGGGTGCGGACCGTCAGGACCGACGTGCACTCGACCAGGTTCCCCGGCAGCTCCAGTCCGGAGGCGCGGAAGACCTGCTCCAGCTCCGAGCGCAGCGCCGTCTGTTCCAGCGGCAGCACCCACGGGTAGGCGAGCAGGTCGGTGAGGCCCAGGTCCGGGAGTGAGCGGGCGGGGTGGTCGCGGCGGGCGACGAGGCGAACGGGTTCGCCGTAGAGGGTGATCTGGCGGAGGCCGCGCAGGTCGTCGATCGGGTTGAGGCGGCCGAGGATCAGGTCGATCTCGCCGTCGAGGAGGCGGGGGACCTGCGCGTCGAAGGTCGCTTCCTGGACGATCACGGTGATGCCCGGCCTGTCCTTCTTGAGGGCGGCGATCGCCCGGGGGAGCAGGACGTTGGAACCCGCCAGGAGGGTTCCGATGGTGACCGTGCCGACCTGGCCGTCGGCCAGGCCGGTGATGCGCTCGCCCGCGCGCCGCAGCTCGGCGAGGACGGCGCGGGCGTGCTCGACGAACGCGTCGCCGAACATCGTCAGCGTCATCCCGCGGGGGCCGCGGGTGAACAGTTCGACGCCGAGGATGTTCTCCACCTCGCGCAGGCTGCGGGTCACGGCCGGCTGCGCCAGGTGCAGGTGCTCGGCGGCGCGCAGCACGCTGCCCTGGTCGGCGATCGCGACGACGAGCACCAGATGCCGGAGCTTCAGCCGTCCGTTCAGCAGGTCGATCGCGCGCATGGCCCCTTACTATCACGGACTCGTCATAGCTTCTCGGGTGATTGGTATTTGCCAGGCATAGCTTTCCGGGCGGAGGATCGGGAATGCCGAGCCGTACGGGAGGAACGCGAATGAAGGCTGAGCACTACGTCGGCGGGGTCTTCCGTTCGGACGGTGCGGCCTTCCCGCTCATCGCGCCCGTGGACGGCACCGAACTGGGCGGCGTTCCCGAGGCGACACGCGAGGTCGTGGACGATGCCGTGACGGCGGCCCGGGCCGCCATGAAGGGGCCCTGGGGAGCGATGGGCGCCGAGGAGCGGGCGGCCGCGCTCAGGCGCGTCGCCGACGGGATCCAGGCGCGGTTCGAGGAGTTCGTGGACGCCGAGGTCGCCGACACCGGAAGGCCCCGCGCGTTCGCCTCGACCGTCGACGTCCCGAGAGCCGCAGGCAACTTCCGCGCCTACGCCGACCTGCTGTACGGGCGTCCCGAACGGGCCTACACGACGCAGGTCCCGGGATGGAGCGCGGGGACCGGGCAGGCGCTCAACTACACCGTCCGGCGCCCGCTCGGCGTGGTGGCGGTCATCTCGCCGTGGAATCTGCCGCTGCTGCTGTCGACGTGGAAGATCGCCCCGGCGCTGGCGTGCGGCAACACCGTCGTGCTCAAGCCGTCCGAGGAGACGCCCTCCACCGCGACCCTGCTGGCGCGGGTGATCGACGACGCGGGTCTGCCGGACGGCGTGTTCAACCTCGTGCACGGGCACGGTGCGGGCGCGGCGGGCGAGTTCCTCACCGGGCACCCCGGCGTGGACGCGATCGCGTTCACCGGCGAGTCGGCCACCGGGGCGGCGATCATGCGGAACGCCGCCGACCATGTCACGCCGGTGTCGTTCGAACTCGGCGGCAAGAATCCCGCGCTCGTGTTCGCCGACGCCGATCTGGACGCCGCCGTGGACGGGACGGTCCGCTCGTCCTTCACCCACTCCGGCCAGATCTGCCTGTGCACCGAGCGCGTCTACGTGGAGCGTCCCGTCTTCGAGGAGTTCGCCGGGCGGCTCGGTGCGCGGGCCGGGGCGCTGGGCGACTACGGACCGATGATCTCGGCCGAGCACCGCGACAAGGTCCTGTCCTACTACCGGCTGGCCCGCGACGAGGGCGCCACGGTCGTCGCCGGCGGCGGCGCCCCGGTCTTCGGCGACGAGCGGGACGGCGGCTTCTACGTCGAGCCGACCGTCCTCACCGGGCTCCCCGAGACCGCCCGCACGGTGCGGGAGGAGATCTTCGGGCCGGTCTGCCACGTCGCGCCCTTCGACACCGAGGACGAGGCCCTCGCGCTCGCCAACGACAGTCCCTACGGGCTCGCCTCCACGGTCTGGACACGGGACCTGTCACGGGCGCACCGGGTCGCCCCGCGGATCGAGACGGGCATCGTCTGGGTGAACTGCTGGAACCTCCGCGATCTGCGCACCCCGTTCGGCGGTGTCAAGGCGTCCGGGATCGGCAGGGAAGGGGGAGAGTACTCCTTGGACTTCTTCTCCGAGCCCGTCAACGTCTGCATCCAGATCTGAGAGCGAGCCCGTGACCACGAACATCGAAGCCGCCGCCGAGCGGCTCCTCGGCGCCTACGCGAGCGGCACGCCGTGCGAGCCCGTCCGCGACCTGATCACGACGGCCGACGACGCCTACGCCGTCCAGGACAAGGTCACCGAACGGTGGCTCGGGGAGGGGCGCCGCCTCGCCGGACGCAAGATCGGCCTCACCTCGCGGGCGGTCCAGCGGCAGATCGGGGTGGACAGCCCCGACTTCGGGATGCTGTTCGCCGACATGGCCGTGCCGGACGGGGAGGAGATCCCCACCGGCGCCGTGCTGCAGCCGCGCGCCGAAGCCGAGGTCGCTCTCGTGCTGGAGCACGATCTGACCCACGAGCGGCACACCGTCGCCGACGTCATCCGCGCGACCGCGTTCGCGCTGCCCGCCATCGAGGTGGTCGGCAGCCGCGTCCGCGACTGGGACATCACGCTGGCCGACACGGTCGCGGACAACGCCTCGTCCGGCATGTACGCGCTGGGCAACCGTCCCGTCCCGCTCAAGGACGTGGACCTTCGCCTGTGCGGCATGGTCATGGAGCGGCGGGGAGAGCAGGTCTCGACCGGGAACGGCGCCGCCTGCCTCGGCCACCCGCTGAACGCGGCGCTGTGGCTCGCCGACACGCTCGCGCGCGTGGGCCGCCCGCTGCGCGCCGGCGACACCGTCCTGACCGGCGCGCTCGGCCCCGTGGTCCCGGCCGCCCCGGGCGATGTGTTCGAGGCCCGCATCGACGGGCTCGGTGACGTCCGCGTCGCCTTTGGAAAGGAGGAGTCCCCATGATGGACGTGCATGCGCTGGCGGCGACGCTGGACGACGCCGCCCGGGACGTGCGGGCGATCCCGAAGCTCACCGACAGGACGCCGTTCGATATCGCGACCGCGTACGCGGTGCAGCGCGCCGGGATCGAGCGGCGCCGCCGCAGGGGCGAACGGCTCGCCGGCGTGAAGATGGGGTTCACCAGCCGCGCCAAGATGGTCCAGATGGGCGTCGACGACGTCATCTGGGGCCTGCTCACCGACGCCATGACGGCCGAGGCCTCCGTGGACGTGTCGCGCCTCATCCATCCGCGGATCGAGCCGGAGATCGCCTACCTGATCGGACGGGAGGTCCGCTCGGCCGCCGAGGTCGAGTCGGCCGTGACCGGCGTCGCCGTCGGGTTCGAGGTGCTCGACTCCCGCTACGCCGACTTCAAGTTCACCCTTCCGGACGTCATCGCGGACAACGCGTCCGCGGCGACGTTCGGGTTCGGGACCTGGCACCCGCCCCGCGACCTGCCGAACATCGGGCTGCTCATGGAGATCGACGGGCGTCCGGTCCAGACCGGCTCGTCCGCGGCGATCCTCGGCGACCCGGCCCGGTCGCTGAGGGCGGCGGCCCGGCTCGCGCTCGGCGCGGGGATGGCGCTCGAACCCGGCTGGGTCGTCCTCGCCGGCGCGGCGACCGCCGCCGTCCCGCTGCCGAAGGACGCGCACGTCCGCGTCACCGGCGCCGGGCTCGGCAGCGTTGAGGTGACCACCTGATGGGCGACGCGATCCTCGTCGAGGGCAAGGCCGAACCGCGCGGACGATTCCCGCACGTCAAGCGGGCCGGCGAGTTCGTCTTCGTGTCCGGGACGAGCTCGCGCCGCCCGGACGGGACGTTCGCCGGCGCGAGCGCCGACGCGATGGGCGTCACCGAACTGGACATCCGGGAGCAGACCCGCGCGGTCCTCGAGAACATCCGCGACCTCCTCCACGCCGCCGGCGGAGGGCTGGAGGACATCGTCAACGTCACGACCTACCTGGTGAACATGAACGACTTCGGCGGCTACAACGAGGTCTACGGGGAGTACTTCGACGAGACCGGCCCCGCCCGCACGACCGTCGCCGTCCACCAGCTTCCGCACCCGCATCTGCTCATCGAGATCTCGTGCGTGGCGCACCTACCCGGAGAACGCGAGGAGGCCGCAACATGACCCTGCCGCAGCTGTCGTTCGGACGGCCGTTCAACTTCGAGGCCTGGATCGAGGAGCACCGCGACCTGCTCAAGCCGCCGGTCGGCAACGTCCAGGTGTTCGACGAGGCCGGGCTGATCATCATGGTGGTCGGCGGCCCCAACCAGCGCACCGACTTCCACGACGACCCGACCGAGGAGTTCTTCTACCAGCTCAAGGGCAACATGGTGCTCCGCGTCATGGAGGAGGAGGGCAGCCCGCCGGCCGACCTGCAGATCAACGAGGGCGACGTCTTCCTGCTGCCGCCGCACGTCCGGCACTCGCCGCAGCGGCCCGAGGCCGGCTCCATCGGCCTGGTCGTGGAGATCCCCCGGCCGGAGGGGCTGAAGGAGGCGTTCGAGTGGTACTGCACCGAGTGCCATCACCTCGTCCACCGCGCCGAACTGCAGGTCCGCTCCATCGTGGACGACCTGCCGCCCGCCTTCGAGGGCTTCTACGGCAGCGACCGCAAGTGCCCGGACTGCGGCGCCGTGCACCCGGGCAGGAAGTGGCCGCAGACGATGACCCCGGTCACGGCTCCCCGTGTCTGACGGACGTTCCGTGACGGTCATCGACGTGCACGCGCACGTCTTCCCGCGGATCGGCCGCGACGAGGGCCGCGTCCTCGCCGACGAGGGGCAGCCGTGGCTGCGCGTCGACGGCGGCGGCACCGGCATGATCATGTGCGGCGACGAGGAGTACCGGCCGGTCGCCGAGGAGCTCTGGGACGCGGCGCGCCGGGTGGCGGACATGGACGCCGCCGGAGTCGACGCGCAGGCCGTCTCGTCCACCCCGCTGATGTTCGGGTACGCGGCCGAGCCGTCCCGCGCCGCCGACTGGTGCGACCTGGTCAACGAGCGCATCCTCGCCTTCTGCGCGGACGCCCCCGGGCGGCTCCTGCCGCTCTGCCAGGTCCCCCTCCAGGCCCCGGAACTCGCGTGCGAGGTGGCGACGCGAGCGGCGGCGGCCGGGCACCGCGGCGTGCACATCGGCAGCCACGTCGGCGACCGCAACCTCGACGACGCCGGGATCACCGCGTTCCTGGCGCACTGCGCCGGGCTGGGCCTGCCCGTCCTGGCGCACCCGTGGGACATGCTCGGCGCCGACCGGATGCGCGGCCACATGCTGCCGTGGTTGTCCGGGATGCCCGCCGAGACGCAGCTGAGCATCCTCGGGCTGATGCTGTCCGGCGCGTTCGAACGGATCCCGGAGTCGCTGCGGCTGTGCTTCTGCCACGGCGGCGGCAGCTTCGCGTTCCTGCTCGGCCGGGCCGACAACGCCTGGCACCGCCGCGACATCGTCCGTGCCGACTCGCCGCGCCCGCCGTCGGAGTACGTCGGCCGGTTCCACGTCGACTCCGCCGTGTTCGACCCGCGCGCGCTCCGGCTGCTCGTGGACGTGATGGGCGCCGAGCGGGTCATGCTCGGCACCGACTACCCGTTCCCGCTCGGCGAGAAGGAGCCGGGCGCGACGATCCGGGCGTGCCCCGGCCTGGACGACGCCGAGCGCGCCCTGCTGCTCGGCGGCAACGCGGAGGCGTTCTTCGCGCCCGCCCCCGACGCGCCCATCCCCGACCTCGTGACCACCGAAGACCTCGTGACCACCGAAGGAAGAACGCAGTGAGTTCGGAAGACGAGGCGCGGCGGCTCGACGAGTCCGACCCGCTGCCCACGCTGCGCGGTGAGTTCCTGGTCCCGCCCGCGCCCGGCGGAGCCCACGCCGAGGCCGCCTACTTCGCCGGCAACTCGCTCGGACTCCAGCCGAGGAGCGTGGCGGCGCGGCTCCGCGAGGAACTGGACGACTGGGCGCGGCTCGCCGTCGAAGCCCACACGCAGGGCCGCCGCCCGTGGGTCGGCTACCACGAGCTGCTCCGCGAGCCCGCGGCCCGGCTCGTCGGCGCGCGGCCGCACGAGGTCGTCGCGATGAACTCGCTGACCGTCAACCTGCACCTGATGATGGCGAGCTTCTACCGGCCCGCCGGGGCCCGCACCCGCATCGTCATCGAGGACTCCGCCTTCCCGTCCGACTCCTACGCGGTGGCCAGCCAGGCCGTCCACCACGGGCTCGACCCGGCCGCGGCCGTCGTGCGGCTCAAGCCCCGCGACGGCGAGGACAACCTGCGCACCGAGGACGTCCTCGCCTACCTCGAACGGGAAGGCGACGCGGTCGCGCTGGTCATGCTCGGCGGGGTCAACTACCTGACCGGCCAGCTCATGGACATGCCCGCGATCACCAAGGCGGGCCGCGCCGCCGGAGCCGTCGTCGGCTGGGACCTCGCGCACGCCGCCGGGAACGTCCCGCTGCGCCTGCACGACTGGGACGTCGACTTCGCCGCCTGGTGCACCTACAAGTACCTCAACAGCGGACCGGGCGCCGTCGCCGGATGCTTCGTGCACGAGCGGCACGTCCGGGACGCCGCGGTGCCGAGGCTGTCGGGCTGGTGGGGCACCGAACCGTCCGTCCGGTTCCGGATGGACCCGGACATCGCGCCGCCCGCGTCCGCCGACGCCTGGCAGCTGTCCAACCCGCCGATCATGGCCCTGGCGCCGGTGCTGGCCTCCCTGGAGATCTTCGACCGGGTCGGGATGGACGCGCTGCGCGGCAAGAGCGAGCGGCTCACCGGCTACCTGGCGTCCCGGCTCGCGCCCGCCGCCGCCGAGGTGATCACGCCGTCCGACCCGGCGGCGCGCGGCGCCCAGCTGTCGCTGCGGGTCCGCGACGCGGGCGGGCTCGTCCGGCGGCTCGCCGAGGCGCACGGCGTGGTCGCCGACGCGCGCGAACCCGACGTGATCCGGCTCGCGCCCGTCCCGCTGTACTGCACGTTCCACGACTGCCACCGCGCCGCCGAGGCTCTCGTGGATCTTCTTTAGGAGTGTCGTTGCATGAGTGGGGTCTGTATCGGGTAAGTTCGGATGCGTTGCACGATGACGTCGGTCCGACCGGCGTCTAGCAGTCTCGAAGCGTTTTCTCCGGGTGACCGGCGGGCGTGGGATGAGTCCGCTTGCAGCCCGGTCCGCCGCCCGGCGGGCCGGTGAGGTTACACCCAGAAGGAAAAAGCATGGCCGAAGGCACCGTGAAGTGGTTCAACGCCGAAAAGGGCTTCGGGTTCATCGCGCCTGACGGCGGCGGCCCCGACGTGTTCGTCCACTACTCGGCGATCACCACCAACGGGTACCGCAGCCTCGACGAGAACCAGCGCGTCGGGTTCGAGATCACCCAGGGCCAGAAGGGCCCGCAGGCCGAGGGCGTCTACCCGCTCTAAGGCCCGCCACAGCGCACGTCAGGCCGGGGACGTCCGTCGTCCCCGGCCTTTCGCGTCCCTACTCGCCGTACGTCGCCGCGTCGATGCCGAGGCTGCGCAGCAGGAGCCCGTCACGGACACGGTCGGGCAGCCGCGCGAGCGCGGCGATCATCCGGGCGTCCCGCCCGGCGAGGTAGCGGGCCTTCGGGCGGCGCGCCGTCAGCGCCTTGACGATCACCTTCACGGTGCCGTCCACCGGGCGCGCCGTGGAGCGCGCGTTGAACTCGGCCGTCTTCGCCGTCACCCCCTCGTAGAGCCGCCGCGCGTTCGCGTCGCCCCGCCAGCCGGTCGCCCGGCGGTCGGTGCGGGACTTTTCGAAGATCGCGGTCTCCATGAGTCCCGGCTCGATCAGCGACACCGCGAGGCCGAGCGGCCGCAGCTCGGTACGGAGCGCCTCGGTGACCGACGCCAGCGCCGCCTTGGACGCCGCGATCGGCCCGAACGTGGGTCCGCTCATCCGGGAGCTGACCGCCCCGATGCTGACGATCCGGCCCTTCGCGGCGCGCAGCATCGGCAGCACCGCCTGCGTCATCGCGATCTGGCCGGTCACGTTGACGTCGAACTGGCGGCGCCAGTCGTCCGGCGGCACCAGCTCGACGGGCCCCTCCACGATGACGGCGGCGTTGTTCACCAGCGCGTCGAGGCGGCCGCCAGTGCGCGCCGCGATCTCCTTCGCGGCGGCCTCGACGGTCTCCTCGTCGATGAGGTCGATGGTGAGCGGGCGGACCCCGCCGGGCAGCCGGTCCGCGTCCGACGCCCGCCGGACGCCCGCGTACACCTCCCAGCCGAGGTCGTGCAGCCGGCGGACGGCCGCGCCGCCCAGGCCGCCGCCCGCACCTGTGATCAGAACGGTTCGTGTGCTCATGCGGCCATGCTCCGCGTCCGGACGGACCGGATGAAGATAGAGTTAACAGTATTAACAGCACTAACAGGCTCGGGTGAAGCGGGGTGACCGGCCCTGTCCGCACGAACGATCGAGGCCAGGCGCAGGGAACTCGGTGACTTCCTGCGGTCCCGGCGCAACAGGCTCGCGCCCCAGGACGCCGGCTTCACGCCCGGCCCCCGCCGGCGCACCCCGGGCCTGCGCCGCGAGGAGGTCGCGGCGGCGGCCGATGTGAGCCTCACCTGGTACACCTGGCTGGAGCAGGGCCGGGTGAGCGGGGTGTCCCGGCAGGTCCTCGACAGCCTCGCCCGCGCGCTGCGGCTGAGCGACGCCGAGCACCGGCACCTGCTGGAGCTGGCCGGCGACCCCGCGGCCGAACCGGCGGCGCCCGCCGCGGTGACTTGCGAGATCCGCGACCTCCTCCGGATGGTGGAGCCGAACCTCGGGCACGTGGTGACCCGCTGCTTCGACCTCGTCGCCTGGAACGCGCCCGTGGACGCGCTGTTCCGCGACATGCCGAGGCCGCCCGCCGCGGAGGACCTCAACGTCGTCTGGCTGATGTTCCACAATCCGTGGATGCGCGACCGGTTCCCCGAATGGGAGGCCGAGGCCCGCCGGCTGACGGCCCTGGTGCGCAACGAGGCGGGACGGCAGGCCGGCAACCCCCGGTTCCAGCGGCTCGTGGACCGGCTGAACGCGACGAGCCCGGAGTTCCGCGCGTTCTGGGCCTCCCACGACATCACCCCGTTCACGCCGTCCGAGCGCCGGTTCCGCCATCCCGCGCTCGGGGAGATCACGCTCCGCTTCATGAAGATCAACGTGGAGAACGACCCGGACCAGAGCGTGCTCGTCCACTACGCCCCGCCCGGCAGCGCGACGGCCGCCGCGCTGGCCCGGCTCACCGGCGCCTAGCGCAGGGCCGTCCCGGCGGGCTCGGACACCGGCGCGGACGTCCCGCCGCCGCGCGGGCGCAGCGCGCCGGCGGTCACGGTCATCACCGCGACCACGCAGGTGATCAGCGCGAACGCGGCCGGGTAGGACAGCGCCCCGGCCGCCCAGCCGGTGATGGCCGGCGCGGTCAGCCCGGACAGGTAGGTGATCGTCGCGACGCCCGCCACGCCCTCGCCGGGCGTCGCGCCCACATCGCCCGCCGCCGCGAACACCAGCGGCACGACCGTCGCCACCCCGACGCCGAGCAGCGCGAACCCCGCGATGGCCGGCCACGGCGCGCGGGACGCCACGACCAGGACCCCGCCGAGGACCGCCACCACGCCCCCGCACCGGACGACCCGGTCCGGGCCGAGCCGCCGCACCAGCCGGTCGCCGGCCAGCCGGGTGCCCGCCATGCACGCCATGAAGATCGTGTAGCTGGCGGCGGCCAGCCCGGGCCCCGCGTCCGCCACCTCGGTGAGGTAGACGGCCGTCCAGTCCGCGCTCGCGCCCTCGGCGAACGTCGCGCAGAAGCCGACCACGCCGATGGCGAGGATGGCCCGCGTGGGCAGCGCGAAGCGGCGCGGCGCCGGATCGCCGGGGGCCGGGCGGACGTGCAGCAGCCCGCGTCCCGCCACGGCGCCGGCCGCCAGCAGCACGGCCGCGACCAGCCCGAGGTGCAGCCGGGCGTCGATCCCGGCGTGCGCGGCGAGGATGCCGACCCCGCCCGCGCCGAGGCTGCCGACGCACCACAGCCCGTGCAGGCCCGACATGATCGACCGCCGCAGGTGGCGCTCCACCGACACCGCGTGCGCGTTCATCACCACGTCGGACATGCCGGCGGTGGCGCCGAAGAGCAGCATCGCGGCGCACAGGAAGACGGGCGCGGGGGCGAGCGCGGGCAGCGCCACCGCCGCGCACCACGCCGCGATGAGGAGGCGGGTGGCCCGTCGCTCGCCGATCCGGTGCGCGAGGCGGTTCGCGGTGGGCATCGCGGTGAAGGCGCCGATGGACGGGCACAGCAGGGCGAGGCCGAGGACGGTGGGGGAGAGGTCGAGCCGGTCCTGGATCCAGGGGATGCGGGTGGCGAGGGTGCCGGCGACGGCGCCGTGCAAGGCGAAGACGATCGCGATGGCGCGGTGCGGAGAACTCATGCTTCGAAAACTAACAGGCAGCCTTCCTGATTAAAAGTTTTTTAGGCAGCCTCCCTGCCTACTAGCATGAGAGCGTGAAGACCGCCGACCCCACGATGGCCCGCGCGATCAACGACCGGCTCGCGCTCGATCTGCTGCTCGAGCGCGGCCCGCTGACCGCGCCGCAGCTGCGGGCGCTGACCGGGCTGTCCCGGCCGACGGTGTCCGACCTGATCGAGCGGCTGCGCGCCGCCGGGCTGATCGAGGTCGCGGGGGTGGCGGGCGCGGACCGGCGGGGCCCGAACGCCCGGCTCTACGGGCTCGTGGCGGATCGCGCGCATGTGGCCGGGGTCGACCTGCGCCGGGACGCGGTGCGCGTGAGCGTCGCCGACATCGCGGGGAACCCGGCCGGTGAGGCGTCCCGGCCGCTGCCCCCGGCCCCGGATCTCGCCGCGGTCGTCGCCGCCGCGGTCACCGAGGCGGCCGGCGGCCGCGTCCCGCACACCGTGGTGCTCGGCACCCCGGGCCTGATCGACCCGCACACCGGCCTCGCGAGCGAGAGCGGGGTCCCCGGCCATCGGCCCGACCTCGGCGCGGCGCTCCGGCACCGGCTCGGCGCGCCGGTGCTGGTGGAGAACGAGGTGAACCTCGGCGCCGTCGCCGAGCACCGGGAGGGCGCCGCGGCGGGCCGCGACGACTTCGCGCTGCTCTGGCTGGACGACGGTGTCGGCGGCGCCCTCGTGCTGGACGGCCGGCTGCGGCGCGGCGCGTCCGGCGGCGCCGGCGAGGTCGGGCTGCTGAAGTTCGGCGGGGCGAACTTCTGCGACCTGCTCGACGAGCGGGCCGTGGCGGGCCTCGGCGACCGGGTCGTCGCCGCCCGCATCGCCAAGGCCGTGTTCGTGCTCGTCGCGGTCCTCGACCCCGGGCTCGTCGTGCTCGGCGGGGCGCTGGGCCGCGCCGGCGGCGACCGGCTCGCCGGACTGGTCGGCGAGCGGCTCGGTGAGCTCAGCCCGGCCGCCGCCGAGGTGCGGGCGAGCCTGGTCGAGGGCGACGCCGTTCTGCGCGGCGCCGTGCTGACGGCCCTCGACCTCGTCCGCGACGACGTGTTCGGCTAGGCCGCCCTAGTCCTTGGGCAGCCGCTCGCCGGAGCGGAGCCGGTCCAGGCCCAGCCAGATGAACTCCACCGCCATCTGCTCGGCGCGGTCTCGCGGTGTGTCGGGATGCTCCAGCCACCACGACACGATCGAGAGCATCGACCCGTACATCAGCGGGACGAGCAGCCGCGCGCGCCGCTCGTTCACCGCGAGCGCGGCCGGCGACAGCGCCGGGTCGGCCCGGCGGCGGCGCAGCAGCAGGTCGGCGAACGCGGCGCCGAGCCGGTCGCGCAGCCCCCGCAGTTCCAGCCCGACGTCGGGCTTGTCGAGGTGCCGGACCAGAAGCGCCCACGCGTCCGGTTCCGCCGTGGCGTAGTCGAACAGCACCCGGATCATCGCCCTGATGCCGTCCGCCGAGCCGTGCGCGGCGAGCACGGCCTCGTTCAGCCGGGCCGTGAGTTCGGCGACGATCGCCTCGGTGACCTCGGCGAACAGCTCCTCCTTGGACGCGAAGTGCTGGTACAGCAGCGCCTTGGACACCTGCGCGGCGGTGGCCACGTGCTCCATCTGCGTCAGGTGGTAGCCGCGCCTGCCGAACTCGGCCAGCGCCACCTGAAGCAGCTGCTCGCGCCGCCGGGCATGCGGCATGCGCCGCCGCACGCCCGGTGCCGCCTCCCCCGTGTCGTTCGTCATGCGCCGGGGTACCTGCCCAGTTCGGCGCGGGCCACGGACCGCACGTGGACCTCGTCCGGTCCGTCCGCCAGGCGCAGCGTGCGCAGGCCCGCCCACATCGCGGCGAGCGGGGTGTCGTCGCTGACGCCGGCGCCGCCGTGCACCTGGATCGCCGTGTCCACGACGTCCAGCGCGACCCGCGGCGCGATCACCTTGATCGCCGCGACCTCGGACCGGGCCGCCTGGACGCCGTGCTTGTCGATCAGCCATGCGGTCTTCAGCGTGAGCAGCCGGGCCTGCTCGATCGCCATCCGCGACTCGGCGATCTGCTGGCGCACCACGCCCTGCTTGGCGAGCGGGCCGCCGAACGCCACCCGGGACACCGCGCGCTCGCACATCAGCTCCAGCGCCCGCTCGGCCATCCCGATCGCGCGCATGCAGTGGTGGATGCGGCCGGGGCCGAGGCGGGCCTGCGCGATGGCGAAGCCGCCGCCCTCCTCGCCGACGAGGTTCTCCACCGGGACGCGGACGTCGGTGAAGGTGATCTCGCAGTGGCCGTGCTGGTCCTGGTAGCCGAACACGGGCAGCGGCCGGACGACCTCCACCCCCGGCGTGTCGATCGGCACCAGCACCATCGACTGCTGCCGGTACGGATGACCCTCCGGGTCCGTCTTGCCCATCACGATCATGATCTTGCAGCGCGGGTCGGCGGAGCCGCTGATCCACCACTTGCGGCCGTTGACGACGTAGTGGTCGCCGTCCCGCTCGATCCGGGTGGAGATGTTGGTGGCGTCGGAGCTCGCCACGTCCGGCTCGGTCATCGCGAACGCGCTGCGGATCTCGCCGTTCAGCAGGGGCGTGAGCCACTTCTCCTTCTGCTCGGGCGTGCCGAACAGGTGCAGCACCTCCATGTTGCCGGTGTCGGGCGCCGCGCAGTTGATGGCCTCGGGGGCGAGGTTGGGGGAGCGCCCCGTCACTTCGGCGAGTGAGGCGTAGTCGGTGACGGTCAGGCCGTGTGCCGGGTCCCCGCTGTCGGGCAGGAACAGGTTCCAGAGACCGCGCTTGCGGGCCTCGACCTTGAGGTCCTCGACGACCTGCGGGACGTGGTGCTCGCGGCCGGCCGCGCGCAGCTCCGCCCGCTGGGCCGTGTAGACCGGCTCGGCGGGGTAGACGTGGGAGTCCATGAATTCTTGGAGACGGCCGAGATGGTCCCGGGCCCGCTCGCTCAAACCGAAGTCCATTCCGCTAGAGTAACTGACGGGTCAGTTACTTCGGGAGGGGAGTCCCCATGACAGCCTTCGACGGCACCGGCAAGGTCGCGCTGATCACGGGCGGAGCCAACGGGATCGGCGCGGCGGTGGCGCGCCGGCTCGCCCGCGAGGGCGCCCGGGTCGTCCTCGCCGACGTCGACGCGGCGGCCGGGGACGCGCTCGCGAAGGAGCTGGACGGGGCGTTCGTCCGCTGCGACGTCCGCGACCCCGGCGACAGCGAGGCGGCCGTCGCCGTCGCCGTCGAGCGCTTCGGCGGCCTGGACGTGGCGTTCCTCAACGCCGGGGTCGCCGACGGCGGCGGAGTGGGGGACGACTTCGACCTCGCGGCGTACCGGCGGGCGATGGGCATCAACCTCGACGGCGTCGTGTTCGGCGCGCACGCCGCGCTTCCCGCGCTGCGCGCCAGGGGCGGCGGCGACATCGTCGCCACCGCGAGCATGGCGGCGCTGACCGCGACGCCGTTCGACCCCGTCTACGGCGCGAACAAGGCGGCCGTCGTCGGTCTCGTCCGCGCCCTCGGCCCCACGTTCGCCAAGGAGGGCATCCGCGTGAACGCGCTGTGCCCGTCCTTCGCCGACACCGACATCCTGACCCCGATGAAGGGGCAGCTCCAGGAGAGCGGCTTCCCGATCCTGGACGTGGGCGACGTCGTCGAGGCGTTCATGCGGATCCTCGACGCGGACGGCGCCGGCGAAGCCTGGTACGTGGTGCCCGGCCGGCCGTCCGAGCCGTTCCGGTTCCGCGGCGTCCCCGGCCCCCGCTGAGCATCCGAAGACTTCTGACAGGAGAGACATGCGCGCGATCCAGATCACCGAGTTCGGCGGGCCCGAGGTCCTGACCGTCACCGAGCTTCCCGACCCGTCCGCCGGGCCGGGGCACCTGCTCGTCGACGTCTCGCGGGCCGGCATCAACTACGCCGACACCCATCAGGCCGAGAACAGTTATCTGTCGGCGTCCACGCTGCCCATGGTGCCAGGGGGCGAGGTCGTCGGCACCACCGCGGACGGCCGCCGCGTCGTCGCGCTCGTCGGCACCGGCGGCTACGCCGAGAAGGCCGTCGCGCCCGAGGCGCTGGCCTGGGACGTCCCGGACGCCATCGACGACGTCACCGCGCTCGGCATGATCGTCCAGGGCGCGTCGGCGTGGGTGCTGCTGCGCCGCAGCGTCCACCTCGCCCCGGGCGAGTCCGTCGTCGTGCACGCCGCCGCGGGCGGCGTCGGGACGCTCGCCGTCCAGCTCGCCAAGGCCTGGGGCGCCGGGCGGGTCATCGCCACCGCCTCGTCCAAGGAGAAGCGGGACCTCGCCCTGGACCTCGGCGCCGACGTCGCGATCGACGCGAACGAGCCCGACCTCAAGGACGCGCTCATCGACGCCAACGGCGGCAAGCGCGTGGACACGGTCCTGGAGATGACCGGCGGGACGGTCACCGACCAGAGCCTGCAGGCCCTCGCGCCGTTCGGGCGGCTCGCCTTCTACGGCATGGCGTCGCGGAAGGAGCCGTCGCCCGTCCGGCCCGCCACGCTGATGGCGCATTCCACCACGATCTCGGGCATGTGGCTGGCGCACGTCTTCCAGCTCCCCGGCAACGTGATGCGCGAGGCCCTGGACGAGCTGTTCGGGCTCGCCGCCGCCGACCGGCTCCGCGTGATCCACGGCGGGGACTACGGGCTCGGCGAGGTGCGGCGTGCCCACGAGGACCTGCGCGCCCGCCGCACCACCGGCAAGCTCGTCCTCGACCCCTCGCGCTGAGACCGGTCCGGCTAGCCGACCAGGCCGTTCTCGTAGGCGTACACCACGGCCTGGGTGCGGTCGCGCAGCATGAGCTTGGTCAGGACGTGCCCGACGTGCGTCTTGACCGTCTGCTCGGCCAGCACCAGCTCGGCGGCGATCTCGGCGTTGGAAAGGCCGCGCGCGATGAGCCGCAGCACGTCCAGCTCGCGCGGCGTCAGGCCCGCGGTGGCCTGCGGGCTCGGCCGCTGGTGCCGGCGCCGGCGGGCGAAGTCGCCGATCAGCCGCCGGGTGATGGACGGGGCGAGCAGCGCGTCGCCCGCCGCCACCACCCGCACGCCGTTCACCAGATCGGCGGCCGACGCGTCCTTCAGCAGGAACCCGCTGGCGCCCGCGCCCAGCGCCTCGTAGACGTACTCGTCCAGGTCGAACGTCGTGAGCATGAGCACCTTCGGCCGCGCGCCGGCGGGGTCGGCGTCGGGGTCGGCGCCGCCGGCCAGCTCGGCGGTCGCGGCGAGGCCGTCCATCTCCGGCATCCGGATGTCCATCACGATCACGTCCGGATCGAGCCTGCGGGCCATCTCCACCGCCTCGCGGCCGTTGCCGGCCTGCCCGATCACCTCGATCCCCGGATCGGAGGACAGCAGCGCCGCGAGGCCGTCGCGGATCATCACCTGGTCGTCGGCGATCAGCACCCGAATCGTCACGGCCCAACCCTACGGCTCCGGAGATCAGTCCGGATCTCCGTACGGCAAGTCCGCCACCACCGCCCAGCCGCCCTCGCGGGGGCCGGCGTCCAGGCCGCCGCCGAGCATCGTGACGCGCTCGCGCATCCCGACGAGGCCGTGGCCGCCGCCCTGTGACTCCTCGGGCGTGGAACGGGCGCCGTCGTCGGCGACCGACACCGTCAGCGCGTCGGTCCCGTACTTCACCTCGACGTGGACCCGCGAGCCCGGCGCGTAGCGGGACGCGTTGCTCAGCGACTCCTGGACGATCCGGTACGCCGACAGGTCGACCCCGGTGGTCAGCGGGCGCGGCATGCCGACCACGACGGTCGCGACCGCCAGCCCGGACCGGCGGGCCGCGGCGACCAGCTCGTCCAGCCGCTCCAGGCCGGGCTGCGGGGCGCGCTCCGCGCCCTCGTCGTCCGAGCGCAGCAGCCCGACGACGCGGCGCGTCTCGGTGAGGGCCTCGCGCGCCGCGTCCCGGACCACCCCGAACGTCTGCCGGGCGGCGTCCGGCAGGTCCGGGATCTTGTACGGGGCGGCCTCCGCCTGCATCGCGATCACCGACATGTGGTGCGCGACCACGTCGTGCAGCTCGCGGGCGATGCGGGCCCGCTCCTCCAGCACCGCCTGCCGGGCCAGGTCGGCCCGGTGCTGCTCCTCGCGCCGGCGCAGCTCCTCCACGGCCGAGTGCCGTCCCCCGACCGCGTCTCCGAACGTCAGCGCGAGCGCGGCGATCCCGGCGAGGATCATGCCGAACCAGCCCGGCATCCCGAACAGCACGGCGGGCCCCAGCACCCCGGCGATGGTCACCGCGCCGACGCCGACCGTGGTCTGCCGGTCGGAGCCGACCCCGGTGAAGAACAGGATCACGACCAGGGCCAGGATCGCGGTCACCGGCCACGGCATGAAGCCGGTGCCGTGCCGGACGAAGACCGTCACCAGCAGGCCGGCGGCCGCCACCCGCCAGGCGGCGAGCGGCCACCGGGCCGCGAAGATCAGCGGGGTCGCCTGCAGCACGCCGAGCGGCCAGGCCAGCCCCGTCGGGACGTGGTAGGCCTGGATCGGGATGGCGATCGACCCTCCGGTGAAGCCGATCGTCAGCGCGGCCAGCAGCGCCAGGATCGGGATGCGCAGCACGAGCCTGCCGGGCAGCAGCGTGACCGGCCGTTCGTCGCCGCCGGGCACCAGGGCGGCGCGGACGCCGGCGAGCAGCCGGCCGTGGCGGCCGGACGGTGAGTGGGCTGGATCGTTCATTTGGCAGCGAGCCTAGAACGTGCGGCGCCCCGGCGGCCTGACCCCGGGGAGGGAGATCCGATCCGCCCCCTCCGGTATCAGCGCGATCAGCCCTGACCGGCGCGTTCGCCGCGGCTGGGCGGCGGTAGCAGCTATTTCCGATTGACTTTATAGGAAATCTGGGCCATCCTGATCGCCGTGACGATCTCCGGACTCCGCTACGAGCGCCTGCACGTCGACCTGCGCCGCCAGGCCAGCGCGCTGTGTCGCCGGCCGTCCTGAACCAGCGAGGACGACCGGCCGCACACCGCGAGGAGAGAGAAACCCACTATGACCGTCACCACGACCGGCTTCGTCGCGCCCGGGTCCGGGGACGCCGCCTTCACGCCGCCGCGCCTGGCCGAGAAGGCCCGTGAACTCGCCGCCGCCCCGCAGGAGTGGCTGCACCGGGTCCGGCTCGACCCGCACGGACGCTGGTACGAGCGCCTTCACCTGGACGCGGACCACGAGGTCTGGCTGATCAGCTGGCTTCCCGGCCAGTCCACCGGATTCCACGACCACGGGGACTCCGCCGGCGCGTTCGCGGTCGCCCTCGGGACGCTCGAGGAGGACCGCGTCCGCGCCCGGCGCGACGTCGGCACCGGGCAGGCCCATGCCTTCGGTCCCGGCTACGTCCACGACGTGCGCAACACCTCCGACGCGCCCGCCGTGAGCGTGCACGTGTACTCGCCGCCGCTGGCCACGATGCGCCGCTACGACGTCGACGCGGGCGGCGAGCTCGTCCGCCTCGCCGACGAGTCCGCCGCCGACTGGTGAGCCCGGAGGCCATGACCGCGATCTTGCGGTGATCGCCGGGGCGGCGGAGACTGCGGGAATGACCGACCTGAGCCATCCGATCTTCGCCCGGCTCTATCCGCGGCTGGACGCCCAGTGCGCCAAGTCGGGCGGCGACGCGCACCGCGCCGAGCTGCTCGCCGGGGCGTCCGGCCGGGTGCTGGAGGTGGGCGCCGGATACGGGGCCAACTTCGCGCACTACCCGCCGGAGGTCACCGAGGTCGTCGCGGTCGAACCCGAGCCGCGGCTGCGCGCGAAGGCCGGTCACGCCGCGGCCCGGGCGCCGGTCCCCGTCACCGTGCGTCCCGGCGTCGCGGAGGACCTCGACCTCGACGACGCGTCGTTCGACGTGGCCGTGGCGTCGCTCGTGCTGTGCTCCGTACGCGACCCGGTCCGAGCCCTGGCCGAGATCCGGCGGGTCCTGAAACCGGGCGGCGAACTGCGCTACTACGAGCACGTGCGGGGGAGCACGCCCGGGAAGGTGCGGTTCCAGCGGTGCGCCGACGTGGTGTGGCCGTTCCTCGCAGCCGGATGCCACGTCACCCGCCCGACGGGCGAGTGGATCGCCCGCAGCGGCTTCGCCGTCCAGGACGAGCGGCGCTTCGAGTTCCCGGAGTCCGGCGGGGCCAACCCGGCCTCACCGCATGTTCTCGGAATCGCAATCCGCGACTGACCGAGGACAAGGGCTCGCATTACGACTCCTCGGTGATCAACGGGACGGTCGACGCGCTCAAGGACCAGTTCGGCCTCGGCGGTTTCGCCGTCGGCTTCGTCGTGTCCGCCGCGCTGCTCGGCTGCGCCGCCGGCGCCTGGTTCGCCGGGCCGGTCGGCGACCGGATCGGCCGGGTGCGGGTGATGCTCATCGCGTCCGTACTGTTCGTGATCAGCTCGCTCGGCTCGGCGCTGGCCTTCAGCGCCGTCGACCTGACCTTCTGGCGGCTGGTCGGCGGCCTCGCCATCGGCGCCGCGTCCGTGATCGCGCCCGCCTACATCGCCGAGATCGCCCCCGCCGAGCTGCGCGGCCGGCTCGGCTCGCTGCAGCAGATGGCGATCGTGCTCGGCATCTTCGCCGCCCTCGTCGTCAACTACGTCATCGCCCAGGTGCCCGACGGGGGCGCGACCGGAACGTTCCCCCTGGGCGGCGGAGAGTGGCGCTGGATGTTCGCCAGCTGCGTCGTCCCCGCCGTCATGTACGGGGTGATCGCCACCACCATCCCCGAGTCGCCCCGTCCACCTCAGGGACCTGCGCGGCGACCGCCTCGGCCTGCTGCCGATCGTCTGGGCCGGCATCCTGCTGTCGGTCTTCCAGCAGTTCGTCGGCATCAACGTGATCTTCTACTACTCGTCCTCGCTGTGGCAGGCGGTCGGCTTCTCCGAGAACGACGCGATACGATGCTCACCTCGGTGATCAACTCGATCGTCAACGTCGCGTTCACGCTCGTCGCGATCGCCTTCGTGGACCGGGTCGGGCGGCGCCCGCTGCTGCTCGCCGGCGCCGCCGGCATGGCCGTCTCCCTCGGCGCCCTCACGGCCTGCTTCGCCACCGCGCCCATCGTCGACGGCGACCCGAAGCTCGGCGGCGTCGCCGGGCCGGTCGCGCTCGTGGCGGCCAACGTGTTCGTCGCCTCCTTCGCCGCGACCTGGGGCCCGGTCGTGTGGGTGATGCTCGGGGAGATGTTCGACAACTTCATCCGGGCCTCCGCGCTGGCCGTCGCCGCCGCCGCGCAGTGGCTCGCCAACTGGGTGATCACCACGACGTTCCCCGGCATCTCCGGTTTCTCCCTCGGCCTGGCCCACGGCCTCTACACGCTGTTCTCCATCCTGGCGTTCGTGTTCGTGATCCGTGCCGTCCCCGAGACCAAGGGGCGCGAACTGGGGGACATGGACCGGCTGGCCGCCCCCAGGGCGCGCGTCTGACGGGGCGGTATCGCCGTGCCGCGCGTGTGCCCGTCGGTTACAGTGGAGTCATGCCGCACCTGTTCGCAGAGACGACGACGCCGGGTCATCCCCGGCGCGGCTGCGGCATGAACTGACATCACATGCGGCAGGGCCCCGGGAGCGATCCCCCGGGGCCCTTCGCTTTCCGGGGACGCTCCGGGCCCTCCGCCGAGGAGAGGAACGCCCGATGGAGCCGGATGCGTCCGGGGGACACCCCGAGTCGATAGCATCGGAACCCGCTGATCCCAACCCATCATCGCGAGGAGTACCCGTGTCCACCGTGTCTGAGCTGCGCATCACCCTCGACGGGAGCGAGCGGGCGGTGCCGGCGGGCACCACCGCGGGCCAGGCACTGGAGGCCGACGGCCGCACCGTGATCGCCGCCCGGGTCAACGGCGAGCTGCGCGACCTCGCCGGCGAGCTGCGCGACGGCGACGCCGTCGAACCGGTCGAGATCGGCTCCGGCGACGGCAGGGCGATCATGCGCCACTCCGCCGCGCACGTGATGGCGCAGGCCGTCCAGGAGCTGTTCCCCGAGGCGAAGCTGGGCATCGGCCCGCCGGTGGAGAACGGCTTCTACTACGACTTCGAGGTCGCCGAGCCGTTCACCCCCGACGACCTCAAGCGCATCGAGAAGCGGATGCGCGAGATCGTCAAGCAGGGCCAGCGGTTCGCCCGCCGTCCCGTCTCCGAGGACGACGCGCGCGCGGAACTGGCCGCCGAGCCCTACAAGCTCGAACTCATCGGCCTGAAGGGATCCGGCCCGGTCGAGGACGCGGCCGACGGCGCGGACGTCGAGGTCGGCGGTGGCGAGCTGACCATCTACGACAACCTCGACGCCAAGTCCGGCGAACTGCGCTGGAAGGACCTGTGCCGCGGCCCGCACCTGCCGTCCACCCGGGTCATCCCCGCCTTCAAGCTGATGCGTTCGGGCGGCGCCTACTGGCGCGGCAGCGAGAAGAACCCGCAGCTGCAGCGGATCTACGGCACCGCGTGGGAGTCCCGCGACAAGCAGGACGAGTACCTGAAGTTCCTCGCGGAGGCCGAGAAGCGCGACCACCGCAGGCTCGGCGCCGAGCTCGACCTGTTCTCCTTCCCGAACGAGATCGGCAGCGGCCTCGCCGTCTTCCACCCGAAGGGCGGCGCCGTCCGCAAGGTGATGGAGGACTACTCGCGCCGCCGGCACGAGGAGGAGGGCTACGAGTTCGTCAACACCCCCCACATCACCAAGGGCCACCTGTTCGAGACCTCCGGGCACCTCGGCTGGTACAAGGACGACATGTTCCCGGCCATGGAGGTCGACGGCGGCGACTACTACCTCAAGCCGATGAACTGCCCGATGCACAACCTGATCTTCCGGGCGCGCGGCCGGTCCTACCGGGAGCTGCCGCTGCGGCTGTTCGAGTTCGGCTCGGTGTACCGGTACGAGAAGTCGGGGGTCGTGCACGGCCTCACCCGCGTCCGCGGCATGACCCAGGACGACGCGCACATCTACTGCACCCAGGAGCAGATGGGCGAGGAGATCAAGCGGCTGCTCGACTTCGTCCTCGGCCTGCTGCGCGACTACGGCCTGAACGAGTTCTACCTGGAGCTGTCCACCCGCGACGAGTCCGACAAGTTCATCGGCTCGGAGGAGATGTGGGAGAAGGCGACCACCGCGCTCCGGGAGGCCGCCGAGTCCACCGGCCTCGACCTCGTCCCCGACCCGGGCGGAGCCGCGTTCTACGGGCCCAAGATCTCCGTGCAGGCCAAGGACGCGATCGGCCGCACCTGGCAGCTGTCCACCATCCAGGTCGACCCGAACCAGCCGGAGCGGTTCGGCCTGGAGTACCAGGCCGCGGACGGCACCCGGCAGCGGCCCATGATGCTGCACCGTGCTCTTTTCGGATCGATCGAGCGGTTCTTCGGCGTGCTGCTGGAGCACTACGCGGGCGCCATGCCGCCGTGGCTGGCGCCGGTCCAGGCCGTCGGCATCCCGATCGGCGACGCGCATGTCCCGCACCTGGAGAAGGTCGCGGCGAAGCTGCGCGAGCGCGGTATCCGCGTCGAGGTCGACACCTCCTCCGACCGGATGCAGAAGAAGATCCGCAATGCGCAGAAGCAGAAGATCCCGTACATGCTGCTGGCGGGCGACGACGACGTCGCCAAGGACGCGGTGTCGTTCAGATACCGCAGCGGCGAGCAGAAGAACGGGATCCCGATCGGCGAGGCCGTCGACGAGATCGTCAAGGCCGTCGAGGCGCGCGTCCAGATCTGAGCCGGGGCCGTGCCCGCACGGCGCGGGCACGGCCCCCGGAATTGGTAGCCTCATCGATCACGTGCGACGACCGGGGAGACAGCCGATGAAGTCCAGGAGGCCGGCGCGGCGCGCGCGGTCGCTCTGGGCGCGGATCGCCGGCTACACCGGGACGCTGCTGCTCGTCGCGGCGGCCGTCATCGTCCTGCTCATACCGCTGATGGACGACGGGAAGAAGGGCGCCGCCGGGACCGTGAGCCCCTCGGCGTCCGCGGGCGGCGGGACCGGCGGCCCCGGAGGGTCCGGCCTCCCGGTGACCCCGACCGGCCCGGGGCCGCAGCAGGGCGGAAGCGGCCGGCCCTACCCGGGCGGGCAGAACGACGGCTCCGGCGGGCAGGGGGGCGGGCCGCAGATACCCGCGCAGAACGGCTCGGCCGGCATCGGCCAGTGCCCGAAGGGAACGGCCTACTACAAGGCCACCGCCACCGGTGTGGACGTCGTCATCGCCGTCTCCGCGAGCGGCGCGATCCGGGCGGAGCTGTCGCTGCGGGGGCAGGCGCCCAAGTCCCAACAGACCACGGTGCGGAGCGGCGGGCCGCACACCTTCCACTTCACGGGCGTTCCGCCGCAGCTGGTCGAGCGCGTCAAGGTCACCACGGTGTCCGTCGGCGTGGCCATGCAGACCTGCTACGCCCGCCCCGCCGCCTGAGACCCGGAGGGCATGCGGACGTCCTCGACGGACACGTTGACCGCGGCGACCCGCGCCCCCAGCATCAGTCCCGCCACCCGCGCCACGTTGGTCTTCACCACCTTCGCCACGTCCTTGATCACGGTGCCGTACTCGACGGCGATGGCGACGTCGACCGTCACCTCGTCATCGCCCTGGGCCACGCGCACGCCCGCGCCGGCGGGCTCGTCGGGGCCGGTGAGCGCGGCGACGCCGGCCACCTCAAGCGCGGCGAGCGCGGCGATCTTCCCGATCACCGCGTCGCCGATCGTGATGCGGCCATCCACCGGCGAGGTGAGATCGCCGGACGAGCCGTGCAGCGTCATCGGCAGCGGGTTCGGTCCGGACGACGGGTTCTGCCCGGACGACAGGACGCCCCGCGGAGGGGGGACCTGCTGTTGCGCGGGAGACGCGTGCGGCGCGGCCAGCGGCGTACCCTGGGGCGCCGCCGTCCCGGGGCGGCTCGCGGGGGCACCGGGGAACAGCGGTTTCGCGCCGGGCTCCGGCCCCTGCTCGGCGTTCCCGGTCTGGCGCTTGTCGAGCCCGGTCATGATCGCTCCCTGGGGTTCGTCGGGTGACCATGGTGTCGGAGCGACGCTCGGGACGTCACGCAGGCACCGGATCGCGGGCGCGTCCGGGGGCGCGCCGACGGGCCATGCTAGGGGATCCCGGCTACAGCCCCGCGCCCCCTTCTCTCTATGCTGCTGGTCAGGCCGTGAACAAAAGGAGACCGCCGCCTTGAGCGCAGAGCCGGAGGAGTCCGTGGTGCAGCAGGGGCGCGAGGACGCGCCCGGCGCCGGGAACGAGCGCATGCCCCGCTTCGAGGAGGAAAGGGGCGGCGCGGGCACGCCCGACAACTTCCAGCGGCTGTGGACCCCGCACCGGATGGCCTACATCAAGGGCGAGAACAAGCCGGCGGGCGGGGGCTCCGGCGACGGCTGCCCGTTCTGCGAGATCCCGAGGATGACCGACGAGGAGGGCCTCGTCGTGGCCCGCGGCGAGTCGGTGTTCGCGGTGCTGAACCTCTACCCGTACAACTCCGGGCACCTCATGGTCGTCCCGTACCGGCACGTCGCGGACTACGCCGACCTGGAGGAGCCGGAGTACCTGGAGCTGGCCGTCTTCACCCAGCGCTCCCTGACGGCGCTGCGCAAGGCGAGCGGCGCGCAGGGCTTCAACGTCGGCATGAACCTCGGCCTCGTCGCGGGCGCGGGGATCGCGGCGCACCTGCACCAGCACGTCGTCCCGCGCTGGGGCGGCGACACCAACTTCATGCCGGTCGTCGGGCACACCAAGGTGCTGCCGCAGCTGCTCCGCGACACCCGCCAGCTGCTCGCAGACGCCTGGCCTCTGGACGCGTGACCGCGGCAGGCCGTCCTCCGGTCGCCCCGGGTGCCGCCGATGCGGCTAGGCGGGCGGCGTCCCGCGCCGGGGTCCGGGCACGGCGGGACGGGGCGGTGCCTGCGAGACGCTCGTCAGCTCCGACATCGTGACGAACTCGTAGCCCTTGGCGCGCAGGCCCCGGATCATCGGGACGAGGTTGCGGATCGCGACCAGGCGGTCGTGGTGGCCGGTGTCATGGGCGAGCAGGACGGTGCCGGGGGCGGTGTTGCCGACGATGTAGTCCACGAGCTGCGGCGGGTCGTGCTCGTAAGTCTTCTCGAGCATCTTGATCGACCAGAGCGCGATGTCGTACTCGAACTTGCAGGCGGCGCTCAGCGTGGTCCCGCCCAGGTGGCCGAACGGCGGCCGCAGGAACCGGGGCTCCTTGCCGACGATCCGCGCGATCGCGTTGTGGGCGCGCCGCAGCTGGTCCACGGCCCGGTCGTTGGACAGCCGGGAGAGGTCCTGGTGCTGCCAGGTGTGGTTGCCGGCCTCGTGCCGGTCCATCCGGCCGTGCACGAGCCGGGCGTTGCTGACGAGCCGCTCGCCGACGAGGAAGAACGTGGCCTTGACCTTCTCGGCGTCCAGGATGTCGTGCACCATGGGCGTCCAGTTGGGCATCGGGCCGTCGTCGAAGGTGAGCGCGACGAGCTTCTGGCTGGTGTCGACCCCCCAGATGACCTCCACGTGCGCGTGGCCGGGCCGCCACGGGCCGGCGATCGGCACCGCCATCGCCGACGACGGCGCACTCCCCGAATCGATCATGCCGCTGACCGTGTCCGCCCCGGCGCCCAGCGTCACCGCACCGGCGGCCGCGAGTCCGAGCCCCTTGAGGAACGTCCGGCGTCCGGGGGCGGCCGGATTCCGGTGGTCGTCCGCGTTTTCCATTGTGGGACAACGATGACATCGGAGCCCCCCGCTGATCATCGGCCCAGCGGCCGAATCGCACTCACTCTGCGGGATGAGCCGGGATCCGCCGGAAGTCGAGTCCGCGGCGCGGGCCCCTCGTCGCAGGGCCGTAGGACGGCGGGCCCCAGGACGGCGGGCCCCAGGACGGCGGGCGGGGCCCGGCGCGCGCCGGGCCCCGCACGTCTCCGCGAGACTAGGAGTGCTTGGACTCGGCGGCCATCTTCTCGGCGAGGTGCGTGGGGAGCGGTTCGTACCGGAGGAACGAGCGGCTGAACGTGCCGGTGCCCTGCGACATCGACCGCAGGTCGATCGCGTACCGGATGATCTCCAGCTGCGGCACCTCCGCCTTGATCATCGTGCGCCCGCCGGGCACCGCCTGGGAGCCGAGCACCCGGCCGCGCCGCGAGGTGAGGTCGGACATGATCTGGCCCACGTAGTCGTCGGCGATCAGCACGTCCACCTCGTCGACCGGCTCCAGCAGCAGCACCGGCACCTGGCTCGCCGCGTCCTTGAGCGCCAGTGCGCCGGCGGCCTGGAACGCCATGTCGGACGAGTCGACCGAGTGCGCCTTCCCGTCGTGCAGGGTGACCTTGATGTCGACCAGCGGGTAGCCGGCGGACACGCCGCGCTCCATCTGCTGCCGGACGCCCTTCTCGACCGACGGGATGAACTGCCGGGGCACCACCCCCCCGACGATCTTGTCGACGAACTCGAAGCCCTCGCCGGAGGGCGTCGGCTCCACGTCGATGTGGCAGATGCCGTACTGGCCGTGCCCGCCGCTCTGCTTGACGTGCCGGCCGAGGCCCTTGGCGGCTCCGCCGAAGGTCTCCCGCAGCGGCACGCGGAGCTCGACACGTTCGACCTCGACGCCGTACCGGGCGTGGAGGCGGTCGATCAGGACGTCGGCGTGCGCCTCGCCCATGGACCACAGCACCAGCTGGCGGGTTTCGGCGTTGTTCTCGAGCCGCAGCGTCGGGTCCTCCGCGACGAGGCGGCCGAGCGCCTGGCTGAGCTTGTCCTCGTCGGCCTTGGACTTCGCGCGGATCGCGACCGGAAGCAGCGGGTCCGGCATCGACCAGGGCGCCATGACCATCGGCGAGCCCGGATCGGACAGGGTGTCGCCGGTCTCGGCGCGGCTGAGCTTCGCCACCGCGCAGATGTCGCCGGCGATGCAGGACGACGCGGTCCGCTGCGTCTTGCCCAGCGGCGAGGTCAGCGCGCCGACGCGCTCGTCGACGTCGTGGTCCTCGTGCCCGCGCTCCTCCAGGCCGTGGCCGGAGACGTGCACGGTCGTGTCGGGGCGCAGCGTCCCGGAGAACACCCGGACCAGGGAGATCCGCCCGACATAGGGGTCGGACGTGGTCTTGACGATCTCGGCGACGAGCGGCCCCTCGGGGTCGCAGGAGAACTCCTTGGGCGGTCCGCCCTTCACCGGGGTCACGGGAGGAATGCCGTGTTCGAGGGGGGACGGGAACGCCTGGGTGATGACCTCCAGCAGCTCCATCATGCCGACGACCGGGCCGGGATGGTCACCGTGCGGGACCGACGTCGCGAGGACGGGATAGAAGCTGCCCCGAGCGACCGCGGTCTCCAGGTCCTCGATGAGCGCCTTGACGTCGATCTCCTCACCGGACAGGTACCGGTCCATGAGGGTCTCGTCCTCGCTCTCCTGGATGATCCCCTCGATCAGCGACGCGCGCTGCTCGGAGATCTGGTCCAGGTACTCCGGGTCCGGCATGCATTCGACGCGTTCCCCGCTGGAGTAGTCGAGGCAGCGCTGCGACAGCAGCCCGATCAGGCCCTTCAGCCCGTCCTCGCCCGCGGCCGGGAAGTACAGCGGCGCGACGCCCTCGCCGAAGACGTCCTGGCACGTCATGACCACGTCGTCGTAGTCGCCGCGCTGCTGGTCGATCTTGGTGATGACGACCGCGCGGGGCATCTGGACCGCGGCGCACTCCTCCCAGATCATCCGGGTGAGCCCGTCGATGCCGTCCACCGCCGAGATCACGAAGAGCGCCGCGTCGGCGGCGCGGAGCCCGGCCCGCAGATCGCCGACGAAGTCGGCGTAACCGGGCGTGTCGATGAGATTGACCTTGACGTCCCCGTGCGTGAGCGGGGCGAGCGCGAGGTTGACCGAGCGCTGCTGGCGTACCTCGACGTCGTCGAAGTCGCTGACCGTGGTGCCGTCCTCGACCTTGCCCGCCCGCTGCAGCGTGCCCGTGGCGGCGAGCAGCGCCTCGACGAGCGTGGTCTTGCCGGCCCCCGAGTGGCCGACCAGCGCGACATTGCGCACCTTGTCGCACCCGCCGGCCTCCGGTGCCCTGCCGGGGCCTCCCGGGTTGTGCTTGTCCGCCATGATGCCTCCTCGGACGTAGCGCGCGCCCGGGCATGGCGGCCCGGGCCTGACGTCCGAGTGCGGCGCTCGGCCATCCCCCTGACGTGCGTGACCGGCGTCACACTCGTGCTCACCACCCTTTCCCGTGGGGGCCGGGATCTCAAGGGGTGAACGGCAATCAACTGCGATCTGTCCGCCCGGTGCCGCCCCAAACCCCGCCCTGACCACCCGTACGGCCCATGCGTCCGGCACGGACCGCACTACGATGGGCCCGCTGAGGCGGCCCGCGGGGGCCCCTTTCTCCCTGCGACCCGGGAACCTTTCCGATCACGAGAACGGACGGCGATGCTCAACAAGATCAGGCCCGCGCTGGGGCGCGTCCTCACCCCCGTCGGTCAGGCGGTCGCGCGGACCGGAGTCTCGCCCAACGCCATCACCGTCATCGGCACGGTCGGCGTCGCCGCCGGCGCGCTCGTCCTGTTCCCACGGGGCGAGTTCTTCTGGGGCACGATGGTCATCACCGCGTTCGTGCTGTTCGACATGCTCGACGGCGCGGTCGCGCGGGTCACCGGGAAGATCTCCAAGTTCGGCGCGTTCCTGGACTCCACCATGGACCGGGTCGCCGACGCCGCGATCTTCTCGGGCCTGATGATCGGGCTGTACCGGGACGGCCAGGAGCCGCTCGCCGCCGTCGCCCTGTACTGCCTGGTCTCCGGGGTCGTGGTGTCCTACGCCAAGGCCCGCGCCGAAGGGCTCGGCTACACCTGCGACGTCGGCATCGCCGAACGCGCGGAGCGCCTCATCGTCGCGCTGGTCGCCGCCGGTTTCGACGGGCTCGGCGTCCCCTTCATCCTCGCGGTCGCGCTGTGGGCGCTCGCGGTGCTCAGCACGATCACCGTCGGGCAGCGGTTCGCCACGGTGTACGCGCAGGCGAAGGAGGGGGCGGGCGCCCCCGACTCGGCCGGGAACGGGGCCGAGAGGACGCCGGAGCCGCGTCCATGACCACGCCCCGCCGCGGAGAGGCGACGCCGTCGCTCCGCGATGAGGTGACCGACGCCGTCTACGCGATGGGCTGGACGGTCGTCCGCAAGATGCCCGAGAGCGCGGCGCGGCTGGCGTTCGCCGCCCTAGCCGACCGCACCTGGCACCGCTACGGCGCCGGCGTCCGGCAGCTGGAGAGAAACCTGTGCCGCGTCCTCGGCAAGGACGCCGTCGACGACGAGGTCCGCATCCTCAGCAAGAAGGTGCTGCGGTCCTACTTCCGCTACTGGCTGGAGGTGTTCCGGCTGCCCGAGTACGACCGGGCGCGGATCCTCGGCCGGATGCGGGTCACCGGCGAGAAGAAGATCTTCACCAACCTCGACTCCGGCCGCGGCGTCATCCTCGCCCTGCCCCACATGGGCAACTACGAGCACGCCGGCGCGTGGCTGGTGCACTGCGGCTACCCGTTCACCACCGTCGCCGAGCGGCTCAAGCCGGAGTCGCTGTTCGACCGGTTCGTCGAGTTCCGCGAGAGCCTCGGCATGGAGGTCCTCGCGCACAGGGGCGCCTCCGCGTACGGGCGCATGGCCCAGCGGCTTCGCTCCGGGCGTCCGGTCTGCCTCGTCGTCGACCGCGACCTGACCGAGAGCGGCATCGACGTCGAGTTCTTCGGCGCCACCGCCCGGATGCCCGCGGTGGCGGCCGCGCTGGCGGCCCAGACGGGCGCCGCCCTCATTCCCGTGACACTCTGGTACGAGGGGGAGTACTGGGCGGCGCGCGTCCACGAGGAGATCCCCGTCCCGGGCGAGGGCGGCAGACAGGAGAAGATCCAGGCCATGACCCAGGAGCTCGCGCATGCCTTCGAGGAGGGCATCGCCGCGCACCCAGAGGACTGGCACATGCTGCAGAAGGTCTGGGTGGACGACCTGGCGGACGTCCGGCGATGAGGACCGTCCGATGAAGGTGGGAATCGTCTGCCCCTACACCTGGGACGTGCCGGGCGGGGTCCAGCAGCACATCGGCGACCTCGCCGAGGCGCTGGTCGCGCTCGGCCACGAGGTGTCCGTCATCACGCCCGCCGACGACGACGCCGATCTGCCGCCCTACGTCGTGTCCGCCGGACGCGCCGTCCCCGTCCCCTACAACGGCTCGGTGGCCCGGCTGGCGTTCGGGTTCCTGTCGGCCGGGCGGGTCCGGCGCTGGATCAACGAGGGCGGCTTCGACGTCCTGCACGTCCACGAGCCCGCCGCGCCCTCCCTCGGCCTCCTCGCCTGCTGGGCGGCGGACGGGCCCATCGTCGGCACGTTCCACGCGTCCTACGAGAAGTCGCGGGCGCTGTCGGTCACCGCGCCGATCCTGCAGAGCGCCCTGGAGAAGATCACCGGCCGGATCGCGGTGTCCGAGGCCGCCCGCACCACCCTCGTCGAGCACCTCGGCGGCGACGCCGTGCTGATCCCGAACGGCGTCGCGACCGAGCGGTACGCGATGGCGGAGCCGCTCCCGGGCTGGCGCGGCCGCGCCGAGGCGCCGCACGGCGGCGACGGCGGAGCGCTCGGGTTCCTCGGCCGGATGGACGAGCCGCGCAAGGGCCTGCAGGTGCTGCTGCGCGCCTTCGAGGTCGTCGGCCGCCGCCGGCCCGGGTCGCGGCTGCTCCTCGCCGGGCCGGGCGACGCCGACGACGTCGTGGCCCGCGTGTCCCCGGAGCTGCGCGACCGCGTCGTCGTCCTCGGCCTGGTCAGCGAGCAGGACAAGATCCGCGCCTACCACTCGGTGGACGTGTTCGTCGCGCCCAACCTCGGCGGCGAGAGCTTCGGCATCGTCCTCGCCGAGGCCATGTCGGCGGGCGCGCCCATCCTCGCCAGCGACATCGAGGCGTTCGACCGGGTGCTGCGCGGCGGGCGGGCCGGGGTGCTGTTCCCGGCGGGGGACCCCGAGGCGCTCGCGGCGGCGGCCTGCGAACTGCTCGACGACCCGGCCCGCCGCAAGCAGCTGTCCGCCGAGGCGCGCGCCGCCGTCCGCGCCTACGACTGGTCGGCCGTGGCCCGCGACGTGCTGCGGGTGTACGAGACCGTCACCGACGGCGGCGCCCGCGTCGTCGAGTCCGGCCTCGGCGCCTAGGGGGCCGCCGGTGTCCTACGACTGGATCATCGACGTCCTGTTCTGGGTCGCCGTCGTCTTCCTGGTCGGCGTGTACGTGTCGTGGCGCGCCACCCGGCTCGACCGGCTGCACGTCCGCGTCGAGACGGCCCGCGCCGCGCTGGACGCCGCGCTGGTCAGGCGGGCCGCCGCGACGCTGGAGGTGGCCGCCTCCCGGCTCCTGGACCCCGCCACCAGCCTGGTGCTGGCCACCGCGGCCCACGAGGCCCGGACCGCCGACGCCGACGGCCGCGAGTTCGCCGAGAGCGACCTGTCGCGGGCCCTCCGCGCGGCCGTCGACCAGCCGGGGTTCGTCGACGCCCTCACCGCCCAGGGCGCCGGCGACGGGAAGGCGGTGCTGGAGGAGCTGTCGTCCGCCGCCGCGAAGGTCGCCTACGCCCGCCGCTTCTACAACGACGCCGTCTCCCAGGCCCGCATCGCGCGCCGCAAGCTGCTCATCCGGCTCCTGCCGCTCGCCGGGCGCGCCCCGCTCCCGGACTTCTTCGAGATCGACGACGATCCGCCCGCGATCTGACCCCGGGTTGATCGGATCGGCCCGGCCGGCCCGTACCGCTGGACGGGCGGCGCACCCGGCCGCGTTCGCTACCCTCTGGCAGATCGTCCTAGGGAGGGGTATTCGTGCGATTCGTCTGGGACACCGCCCCGGGCCGCGCGGCAGCGGGACTCGGCGTGCTCATGGTGGGCGCCGCCCTGTCGGCCTGTTCGGGCTCGGGTTCGGGCGGCTCCAAGGCGGCGGCGCCGCCGAGCAGCACGGGCGCGCCGTCGCAGAGCGCGACGCCCGAGCCCGCCGCCCACCCGTTCAACGGCGGCACGAAGGGCCTGGACAACCCCGTCCTCGCCGTCAAGATCGAGAACACGGCGCCCGCGTTCCCGCAGAGCGGGGTGTCGGCGGCCGACATCGTCTACGTCGAGCAGGTCGAGGGCGGGGAGACCCGGCTGATGGCGGTCTACTCGTCCAGGCTGCCGAAGCGGGTCGGGCCGGTCCGCAGCGCCCGCATCTCCGACCTGCACATCCTGCCGCAGTTCGGCCGTCCCGCCTTCGCCTTCTCCGGCGTCCAGAGCAAGATGAAGAAGTACATCCGCAAGGCGCCCCTGTACGACATCTCACAGGAGAACGCGGGCGGCGCCTACGTCCGGTCCAGCGCCAAGCAGATCCCGTACAACCTCTACGGCGACCCGAAGAGCCTGCTCAAGCGGGCGCCGAAGGCGGCGAAGCCGCGCGACATCGGGTTCACCTTCGGGGACGCCCCGGAGGGCGGCAAGCCCACCAGGTCGTTCACCGCCAGATGGCCCGCCGCGACGATGGGCTTCACCTGGTCGGCGAAGGAGAAGCGGTGGCTCGCCAGCTGGGGCGGGCGCCCCGACCGCGCCGCCGAGGGCGGACGCCTGGGCGGCAGGACGGTCGTCGTCCAGTACGCCAAGACGACCCGCTCCAAGTTCCACGACTTCCTCGGCAGCTACACGCCGCTGATCCACACCACCGGCACCGGGCGTGCCGTCGTCCTGCGCGACGGGAAGTCCTACAAGGCCAAGTGGTCACGGTCGTCGGAGAACAAGGGCACCACCTTCACCACCGCCGACGGCAAGCCGATGAACTTCGCCCGGGGCCAGGTCTGGGTGGTGCTCGTCAACGACGGCAAGCCCTACACGCCATAGCGTCGCACCGGATCCGGCCGTCAGTTCGTAAGCGGCCGGTGCCCCACGTTGACACTCTGCCGGGTCGAGAGGTCGCACGAGCAGGCAATATCATGGAAAGTGACTTGTCGTCCGTCCACGTAAGGAATGCCCGTGTCCACTTCCACTTCCGCCCCTGAGAACGCCGCGCCCGAGACGGGGACCGCCCGCGTCAAGCGCGGCATGGCGGAGATGCTCAAGGGCGGCGTGATCATGGACGTCGTCACGCCCGAGCAGGCGAAGATCGCCGAAGACGCGGGCGCGGTCGCCGTCATGGCCCTGGAGCGGGTCCCCGCCGACATCCGCGCCGAGGGCGGCATCTCCCGGATGAGCGACCCCGACATGATCGACGGGATCATCCGCGCGGTCTCCATCCCGGTGATGGCCAAGGCCCGCATCGGGCACTTCGTCGAGGCCCAGGTGCTGCAGGCCCTCGGCGTCGACTACATCGACGAGTCCGAGGTGCTGACGCCCGCCGACTACGACAACCACATCGACAAGTGGGCGTTCACCGTCCCGTTCGTGTGCGGCGCCACCAGCCTCGGCGAGGCGCTGCGCCGCATCACCGAGGGCGCGGCGATGATCCGCTCCAAGGGCGAGGCGGGCACCGGCGACGTCTCCAACGCCACGACCCACATGCGGAAGATCCGGCAGGAGATCCGCCGCCTGCAGAACCTGCCCGAGGACGAGCTGTTCGTCGCGGCCAAGGAGCTCCAGGCGCCCTACGAGCTGGTCAAGGAGGTCGCGCGGGCCGGCAAGCTGCCCGTCGTGCTCTTCACCGCCGGCGGCATCGCCACCCCCGCCGACGCCGCGATGATGATGCAGCTCGGCGCCGAGGGCGTCTTCGTCGGCTCCGGGATCTTCAAGTCCGGCAACCCGGCCCAGCGCGCCGAGGCCATCGTGAAGGCCACCACCTTCCACGACGACCCCGACGTGATCGCCAAGGTCTCCCGCGGCCTCGGCGAGGCGATGGTCGGCATCAGCGCCGCCTCCCTCGGCGAGGACCAGAAGTTCGCCGGCCGCGGCTGGTGACGGACCGGCCGTGAGGGGAGAATCCGCCCGGTCCGGATGACCGGGCGGATACTTGGGTACTCCACTCCACAGCGCCCCCTGACAGGGTTACGCTGGCGGCGCGGCCGGTCCAGGAGCGGTTCCGGGGGGTCTGGGGGTCGTCCCCAGAATGAAGGGCGAGGCCCTGGGCGGTGCCCGGCCGCGGGAGGGGAGAGCATGGCTTGGTCGGTCGCGCTGGCGTGCGCGAGCGCGGGTGAACTCACCGAGGTGTTCCGGCCGGGTCTGGTGCCCGACCCGGACGCCGCGGCGGCGATCGCGCGCGGCCTCTATCCGGCGGCCACCCTGACCGAGACCGGTGACACGGTCCTGGACTTCGCGCTCTGGCCGTACGAGGACGAGCTGTTCGTCGGGGCGTTCGAGCGGGCCCTCCTGCTGTGCGACCGGCGGTTGTTCTGCCTCGACGACGACGCCCGCCGGATCGCCGACACCGCCGCCGCCGCGCTCCCCGGCTCGCACTGCGGCGTGCTCGTCCTGCACAACGTCATCCACGGCTGCTGGTTCCGCTGGTACGAGTCCGGCGAACTCCTGCGCGACGTCTTCGTCACCGCCGAGGACGGCGTCGTCGTCGACCAGGGCGAACGGCTGCCCGCCGAGCGGCCCTTCTGGCGGGCCATCGACGCGGGTGCCCCGGACGTCCCGCTGCCGTTCGACCCCGAGGAGTTCGGCCTCGCCCTCGCCGAGGCGTACATGTTCGGCCGCGGCATCGCCGACCGGGGCAAGGACGGCTTCCTCCCGCTGGAACTCCCCGTCCGCCGGTTCAAGCACGCCTGAAACCAGGCCGTTCCCGGCTGAGCCGTCCCGCCGTGCTCGCGCGGCGCGGCGCCGCGGGGGAAGACCGGCCAGGTCGTGTCGCGTTGTAAGGAACGTCTAGGGTTGAGACGACCCCCTGTACCCCCGGAAGGTTCCTACGTGACTGCTGTGCCCACGATCGGTGTCCTCGCCCTCCAGGGCGACGTGCGAGAGCACGTCCGCGCTTTGGAGGCCTCCGGGGCGCGCACCCTGACCGTGCGCCGTCCCGAGGAACTGGAGCGCGTCGACGGGCTGGTCCTGCCGGGCGGGGAGTCCACCACCATGTGGCGGCTCGCCCGCTCGTTCGAGCTGCTGGACCCGCTGCGCAAGCGGATCGAGGCGGGCATGCCCGCGTACGGCTCCTGCGCCGGCATGATCATGCTGGCGGACCGGATCCGGGACGGAGCCGCCGGCCAGGAGACCGCCGGCGGGATCGACATGACGGTGCGGCGCAACGCGTTCGGCCGGCAGGTCGACTCGTTCGAGGCCGCCGTCCCGCTGACCGGCATGGGGGACACGCCGTACCACGCCGTTTTCATCCGCGCGCCCTGGGTGGAGTCCGTCGGCGACGCCGTGGAGGTCCTCGGACGCGCGGAGGGCGGCCCGAACGCCGGTAGGATCGTCGCCGTCCGCCAGGGGCGCCTCATGGCGACCGCGTTCCATCCGGAGTTGACTGGCGATTTCCGCGTGCACCACTACTTCGCCGATCTGGTGCGCCGGACGACAGAGGAGGATTGACAGATGTCCGGCCATTCCAAGTGGGCGACGACCAAGCACAAGAAGGCGGCCCTCGACGCCAAGCGGGGCAAGCTCTTCGCCAAGCTGATCAAGAACATCGAGGTGGCGGCCCGCACCGGCGGCGGCGACCCCGACGCGAACCCCACCCTCTACGACGCCATCTACAAGGCGAAGAAGAACTCGGTCCCCAACGACAACATCGAGCGCGCGCGCAAGCGCGGCGCCGGTGAGGAGGCCGGGGGCGCCGACTGGCAGACCATCACCTACGAGGGCTACGCCCCCGGTGGTGTCGCGGTCCTCATCGAGTGCCTGACCGACAACCGCAACCGGGCCGCCTCCGAGGTCCGCGTCGCCCTCACCCGCAACGGCGGCTCCCTCGCCGACCCGGGCTCGGTCTCGTACATGTTCACCCGCAAGGGCGTCGTGATCGTCCCCAAGGCGGGCACCAGCGAGGACGACGTGATGATGGCCGTCCTGGACGCGGGCGCCGAGGAGGTCAACGAGCTCGACGAGGAGAACTTCGAGGTCGTCAGCGAGGCCGGTGACCTCGTCGCGGTCCGCTCCGCCCTGGTCGACGCCGGGATCGACTACGAGTCGGCGGAGAGCAAGTTCCTGCCGAGCGTCACCGTCCCCCTCGACGAGGACAACGCCAAGAAGGTCTTCCGGCTCCTGGACGCCCTGGAGGACTCCGACGACGTCCAGGACGTCTACGCGAACTTCGACGTCCCCGACGAGGTCATGGCCTCCATCGACGCCTGAGGCGCCGTCACCCGCGTGAACGCCGCCGCCCGCGCTCCGGGCGGCGGCGTTCGGCGTCTCCGGCATGGCGTCTCCGGCATGGCCTACCGTCTGGATCATGGAGATCCGCACGCTGGCACCAGACGAGATCGACGCCGTCCGCGACATCCGGGCCCGCGCCTTCGGCCCGATACCGGACGCGGTGTGGGAGCCGCGCCTCCGGCTCTGGCGGCCGTCGGCGGAGGCCGGCCGGGTGTTCGCGGGTTTCGACGGCGGCCGGATCGTCGCCACGGGCGCGCTGCACGAGATGACGCAGTGGTGGCACGGTCGGGCCGTGTCCATGGCCGGCGTCAGCGCGATCACGGTGGCGCCGGAGGAACGCGGCCGCGGGCTCGGACGCCGGCTGATGACCGACCTGCTGGAGCGCTGCGCCGCGTTCGGTCACCCGCTGGCCGTGCTGTATCCCGCGACGACGCGCCTCTACCGCTCGCTCGGCTGGGAGCACGCGGGCGCGCAGCACCACGTCGCCATCTCCGCGGAGGCGCTGCGGACCGTCTCCGCGGGGCGGGTCCCGGTCCGAAGGGCGGGGCCGGACGACGCCGCCGAGGTCGCCGCCGTCATCGGCCGCGTACACGAGACGGCTCGGGACTGCGGCCCTGTCGGCTGGACGGAGCCGAGGTGGCGCGCCCACCTGGAGAACCAGGACGACTACGTCTACCTGGCCGAGGACGGGTTTCTCGCCTACCGCTGGGCTGAGGGCAACAGCGCGCTCGAGGTCGCCCGGCTCGTCGCGTGCTCCGAGAGCACACTGAGGGCGCTGTGGGCGATCGTCGGGTCCGGGTCGTCCACCGCAGAGTCCGTGAGGGCGTGCGTGTCGCCCATGGATCCGGTGCTGTGGCTGCTCCGGGAACGCGAGTACGAGGCCGTCGAGCGGCACCAGTGGATGCTGCGGGTCGTCGACGCGCCCGCGGCGATCGAGGCGCGCGGCTACCCGGCCGGTGTCACCGTGGCGGTCCCTCTGGAGATCGACGACCCGCAGTGCCCGGCGAACTCGGGTCACTGGTCGCTGGAGATCAAGGACGGAGAGGGACGGCTGGAGCGTTCCGCCGAGAACACCGCCGCCGTGCGAATCGGCCCGTGCGGCCTGTCGGCCCTCTATGCCGGGGTCCCGGTGCCGACGCTGCGCCGCACCGGCCTGCTCCACGGCGGAGACGCTGATGCGCTCTCGGCCGCGTTCGCGGCCACGCCGTTCTCGCTCGATTACTTCTGACCGGCGGCGCGGATTGATAGCGTTGTCGGCCGAACAGATGATCGAAGGAGCGGCCGTGCGGGTGATGGGGGTGGACCCCGGGCTCACCCGGTGCGGGGTGGGGGTCGTCGACGGCGCCCCCGGAAAGAACCTGCGTCTGGTGCACGTGTCGGTCGTGCGGACCGCCCCCGGCGAGGACCACGCCCTGCGCCTGCTGGGCATCGAAACGGGCATCGCGTCGCTCATGGACGAGCTCCGCCCCGACGCCGTCGCCGTCGAGCGCGTGTTCGCCCAGCACAACGTCCGCACCGTGATGGGAACGGCGCAGGCCGCCGGCATCGCCATGCTGCTCGCCGCCCGCCGCGGCCTGCCCGTCGCGCTGCACACCCCGAGCGAGGCCAAGGCCGCCGTCACCGGCAACGGCCGCGCCGACAAGGCGCAGGTGACCAGGATGGTGACCCGGCTGCTGTCCCTGGAGACGGCGCCGAAGCCCGCGGACGCGGCCGACGCGCTCGCGCTGGCCATCTGCCATGTGTGGCGCGGGGGAGCGCAGCAGCGGCTCGCCCAGGCCCAGTTGTCCCGGATCGAGGAGGCGGCGAGGGCCGAACGGGCGCGGCTCGCCGCCCGGAGCAGAGGAGGAAGCGTTCAGTGATCGCCTTCGTCAGCGGCCGGGTGGCCGCCGCCGGTCCCGACGGGGCGGTGATCGACGTGCACGGCGTCGGCCTGGCGGTGCAGTGCACCCCCGCCACCCTGGCCGGCCTGCGGGTCGGCGAGGAGGCGAAGGTGCCGACCTCGCTGGTCGTCCGGGAGGACTCCCTCACCCTGTTCGGCTTCGCCGACGACGACGAGCGCGCCGTCTTCGAGCTCCTGCAGACCGCGAGCGGCGTCGGTCCCCGCCTCGCCCTGGCGATGCTCGCCGTCCACACGCCGAACGGGCTGCGCCGGGCCGTGTCCACCGAGGACTTGACCGCGCTCACCAAGGTCCCCGGCATCGGCAAGAAGGGCGCCCAGCGCATCGTCCTGGAACTGCGGGACCGCCTCGGCGGCCCGGTGGGCGACGACGCCGGCGGCCTCCGCGCGCCCGCCCGTGCCGAGCCGTGGCGCGAGCAGGTCCAGATGGGCCTGGTCAACCTCGGCTGGTCCGCCAAGGACGCCGACGCCGCCGTGGACGCCGTCGCCGCCGACCTCGACGGCGGCCCCACGCCCCCGGTCGCCGCGTTGCTGAAGTCCGCCCTCAAGAAGCTGAGCAAATGATGAGCGGCAGCGAACCGGGGGGTGTGGGGGGCCGCCCCCCACAGGGAGCAGGGATGGGCGAGGACGCGGAGCGGCTCGTGGCCGCGGACGCCGGCGGGGCCGAGGAGCAGGTGATCGAGGCCGCGCTGCGGCCGAAGAAGCTGGACGACTTCGTCGGGCAGGAACGGGTGCGCGAGCAGCTGTCGCTGGTGCTGCACAGCGCGCTGCGGCGCGGCCGGACGCCCGACCACGTGCTGCTGTCCGGCGGGCCGGGGCTCGGCAAGACCACCCTCGCCATGATCATCGCGGCGGAGCTCGGGCAGCCGCTGCGGATCTCCTCGGGCCCCGCGATCGAGCGGGCCGGCGACCTCGCGGCGGTGCTGTCGACGCTCGCCGAGGGCGAGGTCCTGTTCCTGGACGAGATCCACCGGCTGGCGCGTCCCGCCGAGGAGATGCTCTACATGGCGATGGAGGACTTCCGCGTCGACGTCGTCGTGGGCAAGGGGCCGGGCGCGACCGCGATCCCGCTGGACATCGCGCCGTTCACGCTGGTCGGTGCCACCACCCGGGCGGGCATGCTGCCCGGGCCGCTGCGCGACAGGTTCGGCTTCGTCGCGCACATGGACTTCTACGAGCCCGCCGAACTGGAGATCATCGTCCGGCGGTCCGCGACGCTGCTGGACGTGGAGATCACCGACGACGCCGCCGCCGAGGTCGCCGGACGCTCCCGCGGCACCCCCCGCATCGCCAACCGGCTGCTGCGCCGCGTCCGCGACTACGCCGAGGTCCGCGCCGACGGGATGATCACGCGGGAATCGGCGCGCGCCGCCCTCGCGTTGTACGAGGTGGACGAACGGGGCCTGGACCGGCTCGACCGTTCCGTCCTGGAGTCGCTGATGCGCAAGTTCGGCGGCGGGCCGGTCGGCCTGTCGACGCTGGCCGTGTCGGTGGGGGAGGAGCCCGAGACCGTCGAGGTCGTCGCGGAGCCGTTCCTCGTCCGGCAGGGGCTCCTCGCCAGGACGCCGCGCGGGCGGGTCGCCACGGCCGCCGCATGGGCGCACCTGGGCCTCGCCCAGCCGCCCTCGGCGCCGCTGGCGGGTACTCTCTTCGAGTTGGAGGAGGGCACTGAACAGCCGGAAGAGTGATCATCCGGTAACGGGTTGGGAACTTCCCGGCGTCGTCGATCGTCACGTCGTTGCCGGGCTCTCGCGTACTCTCTAGACTCCGGGACTTGGTTCACCGTCTCCAGCCGGCGGTCCCGTTGCACGTGACCGGTCCGGTCACAGGCTGGCAATCGACTTTGGAAGGACGCCCCTGTAATGGGCAGCGACATGATTCTCGCGGCGGGCTCGGGCGGTAGCGGGTCCTTCAACCTGCTCCTGCTCCTCGCCGTTCCCCTGGTCTTCTACTTCCTGCTCATCCGGCCGCAGAGCAAGCGCCGGAGAGAGCAGATGCAGATGCAGAACGCCATGGAACCGGGCGCCCGCGTCCTGACGACCAGCGGCATGCGCGCGACCATCGTCGAGGTCGACGATGACGGTGTCGTCCTGGAGATCGCGGACGGCGTCGAAGTCCGGTTCCTGAAGCAGGCCGTCATGCAGGTCCTCAAGGACGACGAGCCCGAGGAACTCGACGACGAGCATGACGAGGACGCGGACGACCAGGGCGACGCCGAGGTGGACCTCACCAAGGACGACTCCGAGGTCGATCTGTCCAAGGACACCGAGGTCGCGGACGCCAAGACCGACGCCGAGGCCGGTGACGTCGCGGACGCCGAGGCCGCGGACGAGGACGGCGAGCCCGAGTCCAAGCCGGAGGAGAAGGCGAAGGTCAAGGCGGACAAGACAGCCTGACCCTCCTACGGCGACGACCAAAGACGGGAAGTACGACGACAAGTGGCTCCGCCCAAGAATGCTCCCAAGCCCGGGCGCACGCTCCTCGCGCTCTTCGCGATCATGGCGGTTCTGGCCGGTCTGGCGGTCTGGCAGGGGCAGACGAAGCCCAAGCTGGGCCTCGACCTCGCCGGCGGGACGACCGTGACCCTCACCGCCAAGACCGCGAACGGCAAGAACCCCCCGGCCGAGCAGATGAACCAGGCCGTCAAGATCATGACGCAGCGCGTCAACGGTCTCGGGGTGTCCGACGCCGAGGTCACCAAGCAGGGCAGCAACAACATCGTGGTGAACGTCCCGGGTGAGGGGCAGGGCCGCGTCGTCAACCTGATCGGCACGACGGCGAAGCTGCAGTTCCGCCAGGTGTTCGCGGTGGCGGACGGGCGTCCCTCCGGCGGGGCCCCGGCCGCGTCGCCCTCGCCGTCCAGCAGCCCCACTTCGAAGGGCAAGGGCAAGAGCCCGTCTCCGTCGGCGTCCCCGTCGGGGTCGTCCACGCCGCGCGGCCGGGCGCTGTCGGGGGCGCTGACGGCCCCGACTCCGAAGCCGTCCGGCTCGGCGACCCCGTCGCCCTCCCCGTCGGCGACGTCGCCGCTGGGCCAGTCCACCGGGCAGCCGACGGCCCCGGCGCAGACCTACCCGGGCGTGACCGACAAGGCCGTCATCAAGCAGTTCGAGGCGCTCGACTGCTACAGCGGCGACCGGCGGGCCCCGGGCGCCAACGACCCGAACCGCAAGTTCGTCGCCGCCTGCGACGAGGACGAGGAGAGCGGCCAGGTCGCCAAGTACATCCTCGGCCCGGTCCGGGTGCTCGGCGAGGACGTGTCCCAGGCCAACGCGATGCCGCCGAACGCCCAGCAGGGCCAGGCCAGCTGGTCGGTGTCGCTGAAGTTCAACGGCAAGGGCGCCCGCCAGTTCGGCGAGGTCACCACCGACGCCTACCAGGCGTACCAGCAGAACCAGTCCGCGCCGCAAGCGCAGGTCGCGATCGTGCTGGACGGGCAGGTCGTCTCGGCGCCCAGCATCCGGGAGGGCGCGATCACCGGCGGCACCGCCAGCATCGACGGGCCGCCCGACAGCTTCAACCAGCAGTACGCGACCGACCTCGCCAACGTGCTCAAGTACGGGGCGCTGCCGCTGGAGTTCACGCAGAGCTCCATCGACGAGGTGTCGTCCACGCTCGGCTCCGACCAGCTGACCGGCGGCCTGATCGCCGGCGCGATCGGCCTCGGCCTCGTGGTGCTGTACTGCCTGTTCTACTACCGGGGCCTCGGCCTGGTGGCGGTGTCCAGCCTGGCCGTGGCGTCGATCATCACCTACGAGGCGGTGGTGATCCTCGGTGAGGGGATGGGCTTCCGGCTCTCCCTGCCGCACATCATCGGGCTGATCGTCTCCATCGGCATCACCGCCGACTCGTTCATCGTCTACTTCGAGCGGCTGCGGGACGAGCTGAGAGCCGGGCGCAGGCTGCGCCCGTCGGTCGAGAACGCCTGGAAGCGGGCGCGGCGCACCATCCTCGTCGCCGACGCCGTCACCTTCCTCGCGGCACTGGTGCTGTACTTCCTGGCGGTCGGCGGCGTGGCGGGCTTCGCGTTCGCGATGGGCCTCACGACGCTCATCGACGTCGTCGTGGTGTTCTTCTTCACCAAGCCGATGGTCGCGCTGCTGGCGCGCACCCGGTTCTTCGGCCGCGGTCATCCGATGTCCGGGCTGGACCCGAGACGCCTGCACAAGGTGCAGGACTCGTCCGCCACCGCCGCCCGCACGACGAGCCAGGAGGCATGACCATGGGACTGCGTGCGGTCATCTCCCGGATCTACCGGGGTGAGATCAGCGCCGACATCGTCGGCCGGCCGAAGATCTGGTACTCGATCTCCGGGCTGCTGCTGGCGTTCTCGATCGCCGGCCTGCTCGTCCAGGGGCTCAACTTCGGCGTCGAGTTCAAGGGCGGCTCCGTCTTCACCTTCAAGGCGCCGAACGCCTCGATCGAGCAGGTGCGCGGCGCCGTCACCGACGGCGGCGTCCACCAGGTCATCGTGCAGAAGGCGGGCGGTGACTGGCGGGCGACGACCGAGAGCCTCACCTCGGCGGAGGTCACCAAGGTCAAGACGAGCGTGTCCCAGGAGCTGAAGATCCCTGCGGACAAAGTCAGCACCCAGGTCGTCGGCGCCTCGTGGGGCGGTCAGATCCAGAAGAAGGCGTGGCAGGCGCTGCTCGTCTTCATGATCTTGATCATCGCCTACCTGTCGCTGGCGTTCGAATGGCGGATGGCCTTGGCGGCGGTGGTCGCGCTCGTCCACGACCTGGTGATCACGGCGGGCGTGTACGCCTGGTCGGGTTTCGAGGTCACCCCGGCCACCCTGCTCGGCTTCCTGACGATCCTCGGATACTCGCTGTACGACGCCGTCGTCGTCTTCGACATGATCAAGGAGGTCACCAAGCCGCTCGGCCCGACCTCCAAGACGACCTACAGCGAGGCCGCCAACCAGGCGCTCAGCAGCACCCTGGTCCGTTCGCTGAACACGTCCCTGGTGGCGATCCTGCCGGTCGGCGCGATCCTGTTCATCGGGACCACGCTGTTCGGCGCGGGCACGCTGAAGGACCTGTCGCTCGCCCTGTTCGTCGGCATGATCGTCGGCACCTACTCCTCGATCTGCGTGGCGACACCGCTGCTCGTCCAGTTCAAGGAGCGCGAGCCGAAGTTCCGGCAGATCCGCGAGAACATCGCCCGGCGCGAGCAGAGCACGAAGCGGCAGGCGAAGACCGCCAAGGTCAGGGCGGGGGCCGGCGCGTCCGGCGACGCCCGGTCCGACGACGCCCCGTCCGATGACGAGCCGTCGGACGACGCGTCCGGCGGGTCCGCACCGGACGTCAGGAGCACCGTCACCGTGCGGAAGGTCGTGCAGTCCGGGCAGCGCCAGCAGCCGAAACGCGGAACCCGGCAGCAACGCCGCGGCGGCAAGTAAAGCGGGGGATCGTCGAACGTGGACCTCGGCAAGCTGATCCAGGAGCGGATCCGCGACATTCCCGACTACCCCAAACCGGGAGTGGTCTTCAAGGACATCACCCCGCTGCTGGCCGACCACGTCGCGTTCGCCGGGGTGGTCGACGCCATCGTCAACCACCACGGCCGCGGCACCATCGACAAGATCGTGGGAATCGAGGCCCGCGGGTTCATCCTCGCCGCGCCCGTCGCGTACCACTTCGGCGCCGGCTTCGTGCCGGTGCGCAAGAAAGGCAAACTGCCTGCGGCGACGCACGAGGAGACCTATGATCTCGAATACGGGACCGAGACGATCGAGATCCACCTCGACGGACTCGAACCCGGCGACCGTGTGCTGATCGTCGACGACGTCCTGGCCACCGGAGGGACGGCCAGGGCCGCCGCCGAACTCGTGCGCCGCGGCGGCGGCGACGTCGTCGGGCTGTCGGTCCTCCTCGAACTGTCGTTCCTGCACGGACGCGGCAAACTGGGGAATCTGGACGTCCATTCGCTGGTTACGGTCTAGGACGAAATGGCCGCCGGATACACTGGCGCCATCAGGGTCCGGTGGGGACGGGCGCTACCCGCGGGGCGGGCGAACACGGCGCCCTGGTGGACTAAGGAGGCTGGGTGCCCGGTGAGGTGGTATCGACCGACGCGGTGAACGCCGCCGCCGAGGAGCGGCGCGCGCCGCCGCCCGCAGGCCGGCCGGCCGAGCCCGGCGAACGACGGCCCGCGGCCGGGCCTCCCCGCGAAGACCCGCCGCCCCGCGCCTCCTCCGCACCGACTCCTCCCGCACAGGCTCCCCAGACAGATGCCTCCCCCGACGCAGCAGCCACAGGCCAAGGCACTCCTCCGGACGCCGACGACGCGTCCGAGCCCGCCGTCCCGTCCAGGCCCACGCCGGCCACGATTCCGCCGTCCGCCGCCCGGGTGCGCCGTAGGCTCGCCAGGTTGGGCGCCCAGCGCGGCCCCGCTATGAACCCGGTACTCGAACCACTGATCAAGACGGTCCGCAACACGCACCCGAAGGCGGACCTGCGGCTCATCGAACGCGCCTACGACGTGGCGGCGCACTACCACCGCCACCAGAAGCGCAAGAGCGGCGACCCGTACATCACGCATCCGCTCGCGGTCGCGACCATCCTCGCCGAGCTCGGCATGAACACCGAGACCCTCTGCGCGGCGCTGCTGCACGACACCGTCGAGGACACCCCCTACACCCTCGACCAGCTGAGCAGCGAGTTCGGCGACGAGATCGCCGCGCTCGTCGACGGCGTCACCAAGCTGGACAAGGTCAAGTACGGGGAGGCCGCCGAGGCCGAGACCGTCCGCAAGATGGTCGTGGCGATGTCCCGCGACATCCGCGTCCTGGTGATCAAGCTCGGCGACCGGCTGCACAACATGCGGACGCTGCGCTACATGCCGCGGCACAAGCAGGAGAAGAAGGCACGCGAGACCCTGGAGGTGTTCGCGCCGCTCGCGCACCGCCTCGGGATGAACACGCTGAAGTGGGAGCTGGAGGACCTCGCGTTCGCCACCATGTACCCCAAGCGGTTCGACGAGATCGCCCGGCTGGTGTCCGAGCGCGCCCCGCGCCGCGACGTCTACCTGCAAGAGGTCATCGAGAACGTCTCCACCGACCTGCGCGAGGCGCGGATCAAGGCGACCGTCACCGGCCGGCCGAAGCACTACTACTCGATCTACCAGAAGATGATCGCGCGGGACGTCAGCTTCGACGACATCTACGACCTGGTCGGCATCCGGGTCCTCGTCGACAGCGTCCGCGACTGCTACGCCGCCCTCGGCTCGATCCACGCGCGATGGAACCCGGTCCCCGGCCGGTTCAAGGACTACATCGCGATGCCGAAGTTCAACATGTACCAGTCGCTGCACACGACGGTGATCGGCCCCGAGGGCAAGCCCGTCGAGCTGCAGATCCGCACCTGGGGCATGCACCGCCGCGCCGAGTACGGCGTCGCCGCGCACTGGAAGTACAAGGAGGAGACGGTCGGCGGCCGCAAGGCCGGTGACATGCAGTGGCTCCGCCAGCTCCTCGACTGGCAGAAGGAGACCGCCGACCCGGCCGAGTTCCTGGAGTCGCTCCGCTTCGACCTGTCGGTCTCCGAGGTGTTCGTGTTCACCCCGAAGGGCGACGTGATCGCGCTGCCGCAGGGCGCGACCCCCGTCGACTTCGCGTACGCGATCCACACCGAGGTCGGGCACCGATGTATCGGCGCCAGGGTCAACGGCCGCCTCGTCCCCCTCGAATCGACCCTCGACAACGGCGACACCGTCGAGGTCTTCACCTCCAAGTCGCAGGACGCGGGCCCGAGCCGCGACTGGCTCGGCTTCGTCAAGTCCGCCCGCGCCCGCAACAAGATCAAGCACTGGTTCTCCAAGGAGCGCCGCGACACCGCGATCGAGTCCGGCAAGGACGCCATCGCCCGCGCGATGCGCAAGCAGAACATGCCGCTGCAGCGGATGATGTCCGGCGAGGCCCTCCTCGCCCTCGCCCGCGACATGCGCTATCCGGACGTGTCGTCGCTGTACGCGGCGGTCGGCGAGAGCCAGGTGTCGGCGCAGCACGTCGTCCAGAAGCTCGTGGACGCGCTCGGCGGCGTGGAGAGCGCCGAGGAGGACCTCGCCGAGATCGCGCTGCCGACCCGCCGCAAGCGGAGCCGCCTCGCCGGCGACCCGGGCGTCGTCGTCGCCGACGACCCCGACGTGTGGGTCCGGCTGTCCCGCTGCTGCACCCCGGTGCCCGGCGACGACATCGTCGGCTTCGTCACCCGCGGCCACGGCGTCTCCGTCCACCGCGCCGACTGCGCCAACGTCGCGAGCCTCAAGTCGCAGCCGGACCGGCTGATCGACGTGAAATGGTCCCCGGGCGAGGACTCGGTCTTCCTCGTCGCCATCCAGGTCGAGGCCCTCGACCGTCCCCGGCTCCTGTCGGACGTGACCCGCGTCCTGTCCGACCAGCACGTGAACATCCTGTCGGCGTCGGTCACCACGACCCGCGACCGCGTCGCCGTCAGCCGCTTCACCTTCGAGATGGGCGACCCGAAGCACCTCGGCCACGTCCTGAAGGCCGTCCGCTCCATAGACGGCGTCTACGACGTCTACCGGGTGACGAGCGGCGCCACCCGCTGACGAACGGCACCCTCACCGAACAGCAGGGGCGGCCGCCACGCCGTGGCGGCCGCCCCTGCTGTTCTCACATGGTCAGCTTTCTGCCTGCTCGTCCTCGGGGACGAAGTCGACGCCGGCCTCCGCGCGCTGCTGCGGGGCGATCGGGGTGGGGGCGGCCGTCAGGGGGTCGTAGCCGGACGCCGCCTTCGGGAAGGCGATCACGTCGCGGATCGACTCCTGGCGGGCGAGGAGCATGACGACGCGGTCCCAGCCGAAGGCGATGCCGCCGTGCGGGGGCGGGCCGAACTTGAACGCCTCCAGCAGGAAGCCGAACTTCGACTCGGCCTCCTGCTTGGACAGGCCCAGGGTGTCGAAGACCCGCTGCTGCATCTCGGCGCGGTGGATACGGATCGAGCCGCCGCCGATCTCGTTGCCGTTCAGGACGAGGTCGTAGGCGTCCGCGAGGGCGTTGCCCGGGTCGTCCTGGAAGGTGTCGGCGAACTCGGGTTTCGGCGCGGTGAAGGGGTGGTGCACCGACGTCCAGCCGATCTGCTCGCCCTTGTCGTCCTCGACCGGTTCGAAGATCGGCGCGTCCACGACCCAGACGAACTTCCACTCCGACTCGTCGATCAGGTCACGGCGGCGACCGATCTCCAGGCGGGCGGCGCCGAGGAGTTCCTGCGTCGCGTGCCGCTTGCCGGCGCCGAAGAAGACCGCGTCGCCGGGGGACGCGCCGGTCTTGGCGGCGAGCCCTTCCTTCTCGCTGTCGGAGAGGTTCTTGGCGACCGGGCCGCCGAGCGTCCCGTCCTCCTGCACGAGCACGTACGCGAGGCCGCGGGCACCGCGGGCCTTCGCCCAGTCCTGCCAGCCGTCCAGCTCCTTGCGGGTCTGGGACGCGCCGCCGGGCATGACCACCGCGCCGACGTACGGGGCCTGGAACACGCGGAACGACGTGCCGGAGAAGTACTCGGTCATGTCGGTCAGCTCGTTGCCGAACCGCAGGTCGGGCTTGTCGGAGCCGTACCGGGCCATGGCGTCGGCGTAGGTGATGTGGGGGATCGGCCGGGGGATCTCGTACCCGGCGATCTCCTGCCACAGCCGGGCCACGAGGTCCTCGCCGACCTTCAGGACGTCGTCCTGGTCCGCGAACGACATCTCGATGTCGATCTGGGTGAACTCCGGCTGCCGGTCGGCGCGGAAGTCCTCGTCGCGGTAGCAGCGGGCGATCTGGTAGTAGCGCTCCAGCCCGCCGACCATGAGCAGCTGCTTGAACAGCTGCGGAGACTGCGGCAGCGCGTACCAGTGGCCGGGCTTGAGCCGGACGGGCACGAGGAAGTCGCGGGCGCCCTCCGGCGTGGACCGGGTGAGGGTGGGGGTCTCGACGTTGACGAAGCCGTGCTCGCGCATCACCTCGTGCGTCAGGAACGACGCCTCCGAGCGGACCTTCATCGCCCGGGCGACGCCCTCGCGGCGCAGGTCGAGATACCGGTACTTGAGCCGGATCTCCTCGTTGACGTTGACGTCGCCCTCGATGGGGAACGGGAGCGGCGCCGCGTCCGACAGCACCTCGATGTGCGCGGCGGCGACCTCGATCTCGCCGGTGGGCAGTTCGGGGTTCTCGTTGCCCGCGGGGCGGACGCGGACCTCGCCGACGACCTTGACGCAGAACTCCGAGCGCAGGTCGTGCGCCGCGTCCTCCTCGCGGAAGACGACCTGGGCGGTGCCGGACGCGTCGCGCAGGTCGATGAACGTGACGCCGCCGTGGTCGCGGCGGCGGCCGACCCAGCCGGCCAGCGTGACCTGCTGCCCGGCGTGCTCCTTGCGGAGCGTCCCCGCCTCGTGGGTGCGGATCATTTGGAGAGCCTTTCCTTCAACGTCGTGGTGAGGTCGGTGAGCGGGACGGCGGTCTGCTCGCCCGCGGCCAGGTCCTTGACCTGGGCGACGCCGTCCGCGATATCTCGCTCCCCGAGGATCACGGCGTAGCGGGCGCCCGAGCGGTCCGCGTCCTTCATGGCGCCCTTCAGCCTCTTGCCGCCGAACGCCATGTCGGCGGCGATCCCGGCGCGGCGCAGTTCGGCGACGAGCCCGAACATGCGCCGTTCGGCGGTGTCGCCGAGCGCGACGCCGAACGCCTCGCAGCGCGGCTTGGCGGTGAACGCGGCGCCCCCGCCCTCCTGCGACTCGGCCTCCAGCGCCAGGATCGTGCGGTCCAGGCCGAGGCCGAACCCGATGCCGGGCAGCGGCGGGCCGCCGATGTCCTCCGACAGCCCGTCGTAGCGGCCGCCGCCGCCGATCCCGGACTGGGCGCCGAGCAGCGGGTGGTCGAACTCGTAGGTGGTGCGGGTGTAGTAGTCCAGGCCCCGGACGAGGGTCGGGGTGTCCTCCCACGCGATGCCGAGGTCGGCGAGCAGTTCGCGGACCCGGTCGTGGTGCGCCTTGCAGGCGGGGCACAGGTGGTCGGCCATCAGGGGGGCGCCGGTGAGCTGCTCCCGCACCTTGGGGCGCTTGTCGTCGAGTACCCGGAGCGGGTTGATCTCGACGCGGGCGCGGGTGTCGTCGTCCAGGTCGAGGCCGCGCAGGAAGTCCTGCAGCAGGGCGCGGTAGGCGGGGCGGCACTCCTTGCAGCCGAGGGAGTTCAGCAGCAGCCGTACCCGGGTCAGGCCGAGGGAGCGGTACCAGTTCCACGCGATCGCGATCGTCTCGGCGTCGACCTGCGGGTCCTCGCTGCCGATCGCCTCCAGGTCGAGCTGGTAGAACTGCCGGTAGCGGCCCTGCTGCGGACGCTCGGCGCGGAACGCGGCGCCGGTCGTCCACACCTTCACCGGCAGCGCGCCCTTGTGCAGGTTGTTCTCCAGGACGGACCGCAGCACCGACGCGGTGAACTCGGGACGCAGCGTCAGCGACCGGCCGCCCCTGTCCTCGAAGGTGTACATCTCCTTGGAGACCACGTCGGTGGACTCGCCGACGCCCCGCCGGAACAGGTTGGTGTCCTCGAAGACGGCCAGCTCCAGGTAGCCGTAGCCGGCGAGCCGCGCCTGCTCGGCGAACGCCTCGCGGATGGCGTAGAAGAGGTCCGCCCGAGGCGGGACGTATTCACTGACCCCCTTGGGGGCCCGGAAGCTCGAACTCATGATCTTTTAGGCTCAGAATCCCTTGTTGGGTCCGTCCGCGGGCAACAGCTCCGAGAGGAACGGATTGGTGGCGCGCTCGCGGCCGATTGTGGTCTGCTCACCGTGGCCGGGCAGGACCGCCGTCTCGTCGGGCATGGTCAGGCACACCCGGGACAGGCTGGTGAGGATCTCCTCGTACGATCCGCCCGGCAGGTCGGTGCGTCCGATGGACCCGGCGAACAGGAGATCTCCGGTGAACATCACGTCGGGGATCTCCTGCGTCTTCGGCGTCCGGAACGTCACCGACCCGGGCGTATGGCCCGGCGCGTGGTCGACGGTGAGGCTCAGCCCGGCCAGTTCCAGCACCGACCCGTCCGCCAGTTCCTGGACGTCGTCCGGCTCGGACAGCTCCAGGCCGCCGAACAGCTGCTGCCCGGCGCCCAGCGACAGGCCCTTGGCCGGGTCGGTGAGCAGGTCGCGGTCGTCCGGATGGATGTAGGCGGGGACGTCCTTGGCGCCGCAGACCGGCGCCACCGACCAGACGTGGTCGAGATGACCGTGCGTGAGCAGCACCGCGACCGGCTTCAGCCGGTGCTCGCGGAGGATCTTCTCGATGCCGGCCTCGGCGTCCTGGCCGGGATCGATGATCACGCACTCCTCGCCCGCGGCGGGCGCCACGACATAGCAGTTCGCGGCGAACGAGCCAGCGGGGAACCCGGCGACGAGCACGGCCGTCCTTTCCTGGAACCATCTCGGGTGGGCGTGTCCGAGGGTACCGGCGCGGCCATGGCCACCGCGAACGAGATGGCCGGTCGCCGTGTCGCGGCGGGTGGGGAGAACCGGCCGGAAAGCGCTCCCTGAAAGTGGAGACGCTTTTACTCCCGGGTACCGCTACTATGCGCTGCACGTTCACCTGATCACACCGGAGAGGCGAGGTACGTGGCGGCGAAGGACCGCAAGAAGCAGCTCGCGCGGCAACGCTACGAGCGCCAGCAGCAGCGGCGGGCTCAGGAGGCGGCGCGGGCGCGCCGCCTCAAGATCATCGGCGCCGCCGCCGCGGTGGCGGTCATCGCCGTCGGCGGCGTGGCGTTCATGGTGTTCACCGGCAAGGACGACAAGTCCACGGCCGCCGAGCCGAAATGCGCCTACAAGGCGGCCCAGCAGGACGGCGCGCCCAAGGACATCGGCACCCCGCCGGCGAAGCCCGCCTACAAGGACATCGTCCCGACCACGGTGAAGACCAGCCAGGGCGACATGGAGATTCAGCTTTACGGCGACAAGGCGCCGTGCACGGTCAATTCCTTCGCTTATCTGGCGCAGAAGAACTTTTTCGACAAGACCGAGTGCCACCGGATGACGAGCGGCGCGCTCAACGTCCTGCAGTGCGGCGACCCGACCGCCAAGGGAACGGGTGGGCCCGGTTACCAGTTCGCCAACGAGAACACCAATGGGGCCACGTACCTCGAAGGAACGCTCGCCATGGCGCACAGCCAGCTGCCGGACTCCAACGGCAGCCAGTTCTTCATGGTCTACAAGGACTCGCAGCTTCCGCCGGACTACACCGTCTTCGGCAAGATCACCAAGGGGCTGGACGTGCTCAAGAAAATCGCCAAGGCGGGTTCGGCCCCCAAGGGCGACGGCAAGCCCAAGAAGAAGGTAGAGATCCAGGACGTCACGATCGCCGGGAAATAGGCGAACGGGATACTAAGGTGTGGAGGGTCCGGAGGGCGTGAGTCGTCCGGACCCGCGATTCAGGAGGCAAGGGTGTCCAGCGCGACCGATCCCTGGGGCCGGGTGGACGAGGACGGCACCGTGTACGTCAGGACCTCCGACGGCGAGCGGGTCGTCGGGTCCTGGCAGGCGGGTGCGCCCGAAGAGGCCCTGGCCTACTTCAAGCGCAAGTACGACGCGCTCGTGACCGAGATCGGCCTGCTCGAACAGCGGGTCCGCACCACCGACCTGCAGCCCGCCCAGGCCCAGCAGAGCATCGACCGGCTCCGCGAGGCCGTCTCCGAGGCCCACGCGGTCGGCGACCTCGACGCGCTCGGACGCCGCCTGGACGGCCTCACCGCCCAGGTCGGCCGGCGCCGCGAGCAGGTCAAGGCCGAGCGCGAGCAGCACCGCCACGAGGCCCGCGAGGTCAAGGAGCGCATCGTCGCCGAGGCCGAGCGCATCGCGGTCGAGGAGACGCACTGGAAGAACGGCGGCGAGCGGCTGCGCCAGCTGGTCGAGGAGTGGAAGGCCGCCGACCGCATCGACCGCCCCACCGAGACCGCCCTGTGGAAGCGGCTGTCGGCCGCCCGCAACGCGTTCACCAAGCGCCGCAAGGTCTACTTCGCCACCCTCGACGACCAGCGCGAGGAGTCCCGCAGGGAGAAGGAGCGCCTGGTCGTCGAGGCGGAGTCGATGTCCGGCTCCACGGACTGGGGCGAGACCGCCGCCGCCTACCGCGACCTGATGCGCCGCTGGAAGGTGGCCGGGCGCGCCTCCCGGGACGCCGAGGAGGACCTGTGGGCCCGCTTCAAGGGCGCCCAGGACACCTTCTTCCAGGCCCGTAGCGCCGCGTTCGCCGAGCGGGACGCCGAGTTCCGCGAGCACGCCGAGGAGAAGGAGAAGATCCTCGCCGAGGCGGAGCGGCTGCTGCCCGTCCGGGACGTCCGGCAGGCCCGGCAGGCGCTGCGCGCGATCCAGGAGCGCTGGGAGGCCGCCGGCATGGTCCCCCGCGACCAGCGCGACCGGCTCGAGGGCCGGCTCCGCAAGATCGAGGAGACGGTCCGCTCCGCCGAGGAGAACGAGTGGCGCCGCACCAACCCCGAGGCCCGCGCCCGCGCCGAGGCGACGGTCGGTCAGCTGCGCAGCTCCATCGAGCAGCTGGAGAAGCGCCTCGGCAAGGCCCGCGACGCCGGCCGCGAGAAGGACGTCAAGGAGGCGGAGGAGGCCCTCAGCGCCCGCCGCGCCTGGCTGGAAGAGGCGGAACGCACCCTCGCCGAATTCTCGTGACCTCCCGGAGAGGCGGCCCCCGGGGCTAGCACCTGCCTAAGAAGGCGAGCATGCGGGTCTGCTCGTCGGCGCCGCGCGGGGCGGGGAGCGGCGGGGCCAGGTGGCCTTCGGCGCGTAGCGGGGCGGCGACGACCTGGGCGGTCGCGAACGCGTGGTGGACGAGGTCGGGGTCCAGGCGGGACGGCTGGCCGGTCGCCCGGGCCAGGTCCCAGGCGTGCACCAGCGGCTCCAGGATGTAGCCCTCCAGGAAGTCGCCCAGCGGCAGGTCGCCCAGGCCGCCGAAGGGGATGAGACGGTCGAGCGCGTCCGGGGTGAGGGCCGCCGCGCACTCCTTGCGGGCCGTCCGCCAGCTCATCAGGACGTCGCCCGTGACGAACCGCCCGGGATCCGTGTTGACGTCCGGCTGGGGTTCCCCAGTGGCCAGCGCCCTGATCAGGGACTGCCCGCCGGTCACGTGGCCGGCGACGTCCCGGGCGGTCCATCCGTCGCAGGGCGACGGCACGTCCCACCCGTCGCGGGGGACGCCGGCCACCAGGCCCTCGAAGAGGTCGAGGGCCCGGTGGTAGCCGCTGAGGTTGTGAGCCATGGTGGTCAGTGACGCGCGATCCGACCTCGCTGTCAAGCGCTATCGCGAAGGTCGCCTGCCCGCGATCACGCGGCCGGGCCGCCGCGCCGCCGGAGCATCGCGTTCATCTGCGTGATCTCCGCCTGCTGGCCTTCCACCATCGTGCGGGCCAGCCGCCGCACCCGGTCGTGCCCGGTGCGGGCCAGCACCGCCTCCGCCATGCCGACGCCGCCGCGGTGGTGCGCGATCATCAGCCGCAGGAACAGCACCTCGGCGGTGCGGCCGGACGCCTTCTCCAGCTCGGCGAGCTGCTCGCGCGTCGCCATGCCCGGCATCGTCGCCGTGCCGCCCTCCCCGTGGCCGCCCTCCCCGTGGCCGCCGTGGCCGGACATCCACCGCATGGGGCCGGCCGGGTCGGCCTTCGGCAGCCGCCATTCGTCCAGCCACGCCGTCATCATGCCGATCTGGGCGGACTGGGTGTTGATGATGTCGTAGGCCAGCAGCCGGACATCCGGGTCGTCCGTCCGGTCCCGGACGATGAACGACATGCGCACCGCCTGGGCATGGTGCGCGCTCATGTCCCGGGCGAATCCGGCTTCCGGGCCGTCGGTGCCCGGCCGCTCCGAGCGGGAGACGGCGAGCGCGATGAGGACGGCCCCGGCGAGCAGTACGAGGGCGGCGAGGACGACGGTGACGCGCCGTCCCCGCGGCGCCGCGGCGTCCTCGCTCACGGGGTGTCCTTGCCGCCGTCGCAGGCGGCGCCCGGCTCGGGCGTCTGCGGGCCCTTCACGAAGGTGCGCAGGAACCGGTCCACGCGCGGGTCGGACGCCTTCTGGAGCTTGAGCTGCTTGCCCCAGGCGGTGAGCGCGATCGGCGCGTCCAGGGACGGGTACGGGCTCAGCAGCGTGTAGTCGGTGCCGGTGACCTTGGCTTTGAGCGCTGTGAGCTGGTCGGCGGCCAGGCCGGGGCGGTAGGCGATCCAGACGGCGCCGTGCTCCAGCGAGTGGACGGCGTTCTCGTTCTGCAGCGGCGCGTCGTAGACGCGGCCGTCGCAGTTCTGCCAGACGGGGTTGTGGTCGCCGCCCATCGGCGGGGCGGTGTCGTACTTGACGGTGCCGGCGACGTGGCCGCGGCCGAGACCGTCCTTGGTCACCAGGCCGCTGATGGACGCGGAGTCGTCGGCGGACGACGGCCTGGTCAGCATGAACGCGTAACCGATGGCGACGACCGCCACCAGGCCGATCGCTCCGAAGAAGGCGATGGCCCCCCACGGGACCTCGGGCTGCGTCAGTGCGTTCTTCTTCGTGTTCTTGTTAAGGGCGTTGCCACGTGCGTTCTTGTTACGGGCGCTCTTGGACATGAGGGCGGTCCTCTCAGCGGCTGCGGATCTCTACGGACAGGAGGCAGCGCCGTAACACGACCAGGGGTCGGTACGGCGGTGCGGGCGGCCCTAAGGCCGGTCCGTCACAGCCGGAGAACCTGGAGAGAGGGCGTGGACGCGAGGACGGCCGCGGCACCGGGCGGCGGCGCGAGCGCCCAGCCGAGGCGGGCGGGAAGACGCGTGAGGGGGCGCCCCAGCCAGGCCGCCAGCCCGAGCAGCACGAGGGTGAACAGCACGGCCAGGCACAGGCACGCCTCCATCGGCGCCTGTGAGGGGACCTTCATGGGCGGAGCGGTCAGCGCCGCGTGTACGGGGCTGTGATGGCCGTTGAGCGGCGAAACCCCGGCGTCCGGCTGTGCGTGGCCGGTGAACGCTTCGGCGACGGTGACGGGCACGCTCACCGCGTGCTGGGTGCATACGCGCGCCGGAGGCGCGTGCCCCAGGCCGTAGCTGAAGACCAGTCCGCCCACGACGAACAGCGCCACGAGCAGACCGGCGAGCCCGTGGCGCCGACGTGGGGCCGTACCGGACACCGTCACGCTCCTGAATGCGCCTTCCGGGGTCTTCCAACGCCACAGCCGGGCCCCGGGTTCCCGCCCCGCCGGACGGCCGGGAACGTCCCTGCCCCGAGATAGTGTCGGAGCGTGACCAGCAGGGCGGAATCGGGCGAGCCGGAGGGCCTCTTCGACGCGCCGGCGCCGGAGCGCGCGGCCCCGGAGCCGGTGACCGCGTCGGCCGCGTCGGCCGCGCCGGCCGGGCCGGCCGCGCCGGGCGGGGGCGGCGCGGAGCGGCCGCTCGCCGTCCGGATGCGCCCGCGCGCGCTGGACGAGGTCGTCGGGCAGGCCCATCTGCTCGGCCCCGGCACGCCGATCCGGCAGCTCGTCGACCGGGACGTGCCGATGTCGCTCGTCCTGTGGGGCCCGCCCGGAACGGGCAAGACCACCCTCGCCACCGTCGTCAGCCACGTCACGTCCCGCCGCTTCGTGGAGATCTCGGCGGTCAGCGACGGCGTCAAGCGCGTCCGCGCCGAGATCGACCTGGCACGGCGCGAGTTGGGCATGACCGGGCGCCAGACCGTCCTGTTCGTCGACGAGGTGCACCGCTTCAACAAGGCCCAGCAGGACGCCCTGCTGCCCGCCGTCGAGAACCGCTGGGTCTCCTTCATCGGCGCCACCACCGAGAACCCGTTCTTCTCCGTCATCAGCCCGCTCCTGTCGCGCTCGCTGCTGCTGACCCTGGAGCCGCTCGGCGAGGACGACCTGCGCGAGGTGATCCGCCGGGCGCTCACCGAGGAGCGCGGGCTGGACGGCGCGGTGACCCTCGACGCCGCCGCCGAGGACCACCTGATCCGGCTGGCCGGCGGCGACGCCCGCCGGACCCTCACCTACCTGGAGGCCGCCTCGCTCGTCGTCGCCGACGGCGGCGCGATCGACGTGGACGTGCTGGAGAAGGCCGTCGACCGGGCCGCCGTCCGCTACGACCGCGAGGGCGACCAGCACTACGACGTCATCAGCGCGTTCATCAAGAGCATCCGCGGCAGCGACGTCGACGCGGCGCTGCACTACCTGGCCCGCATGATCGAGGCCGGCGAGGACGCCCGGTTCATCGCCCGGCGGCTGATCGTGCACGCCAGCGAGGACGTCGGGATGGCCGACCCGACCGCGCTGCAGACCGCCGTCGCCGCGGCCCAGGCCGTGGAGTTCGTCGGCCTGCCCGAGGCCCGCATCAACCTCGCGCAGGCGGTGATCCACCTGTCCCTGGCGCCGAAGTCCAACGCTGTGATCATGGCGGTGGACGGGGCGCTCGGCGACGTCCGCAAGGGCCTCGCGGGGCCCGTCCCGGGGCATCTGCGCGACGCGCACTACAAGGGCGCCGCGAAGATCGGGCACGGGCAGGGCTACAAGTACGCCCACGACCATCCCGGCGGCGTGGTCAAGCAGCAGTACGCGCCCGACTCGGTGGACGGCCGGGAGTACTATCGCCCGACCAGGCACGGTGCCGAGTCGCGGTTCACCGAGGTGCTCGCCCGGATCCGCTCGGTTCTGCGCGGCGCCGCCGACCGGCGATGACCGGTCCGGCCTGGCCGGTGCTCCCGCCATGTGGGGTGGCGGAACGGTAAGGTCTGTCAAGCCATGCCCGGCCTTCGAGCCGAACTCACGCGAACGGAAAGCCCTGATGCTCACTGGTGGACAGCTAGCAGGTCTCATCGTGGCCGTGTTCTGGGCGGTGCTGGTCTCGTTCATCGCGCTCACCCTGCTGAAGCTCTCCCGTCTCCTCGGCGAGGCCAGCAAGGTCGTCCAGGAGATCGGAGACCAGGCCGGCCCGCTGCTGGACGACATGACCCGGACGGTGAAGCGCGCGAACGAGCAGCTCGGCCGCACCGACGTCATCACCAAGCAGGTCGCCGGCGTCACCCAGAACGTCTCGGCCGTCACCACCGTGATGACCTCGGTGGTCGGCGGGCCGCTGGTCAAGGCCGCCGCCTTCTCCTACGGCGTCCGCAAGGCCCTCGGCGGCCGCGACGGCGACGACCGGTCCCCGTCCGGCAGGCCGGCGCTGCAGACGCGGTCCTCGGGTAAGGGACGCGGATGAGACGGCTGTTCTGGCTCGGCGTCGGCGCGGGCGCCGGCGTCTACGTCACGCACCGCGTCAAGCGGCGCGTCGAGCGGTTCACACGCACCTGGTCCCCCGAGGGGGTCGCGGCCCGTGCCGTGTCGACCGGGCAGAGCGCCGGAGACCGGCTGAGGCTTTTCGCCTCCGACGTCCGTACCGAGATGCAGGCCCGCGAAGAGGAACTGCGCGAGGCCGTCCGCATGGACCAGGCTCCCCCGGACGCCGGGGATCCCCGGCCCCGCCGGGTGCTCAAGGCGAGATACACGATCATCGACGACGACAAGGATGGCAACTGATCATGGAGTCGGCAGAGGTCGCACGCCGCTTCCTCAGGTTCTTCGAGGAGCGCGGGCACACGGTGGTGCCCTCGGCCAGCCTGGTCGCCGAGGACCCGACCCTGCTGCTGGTCAACGCCGGCATGGTCCCGTTCAAGCCCTACTTCCTCGGCCAGCGCACCCCGCCGTCGCAGCGGATGACCAGCGCGCAGAAGTGCGTGCGGACGCCCGACATCGAAGAGGTCGGCAAGACCACCCGGCACGCCACGTTCTTCCAGATGCTGGGCAACTTCTCCATCGGCGACTACTTCAAGGAGCAGGCGATCCCGTTCGCCTGGGAGCTGCTGACCCGGTCGCGGGACGACGGCGGCTTCGGGTTCCCCGAGGACAAGCTGTGGGTCACCGTCTTCAACGACGACGACGAGGCCCAGAGCATCTGGCACGACAAGGTCGGCGTCCCCCTCGACCGCATCCAGCGGCGCGGCATGGAGGACAACTTCTGGTCGATGGGCGTCCCCGGCCCGTGCGGCCCCTGCTCGGAGATCTACTACGACCGGGGCCCCGAGTACGGCCGCGAGGGCGGCCCGGTCGCCGACGAGGACCGCTACCTGGAGGTGTGGAACCTCGTCTTCATGCAGTACGAGCGGGGCCCCGGGGAGAGCAAGACCGACTTCCCGATCCTCGGCGACCTGCCGGCCAAGAACATCGACACCGGCATGGGCCTGGAGCGCATGGCGGCGATCCTGCAGGGCGTCGACAACATCTACGAGACCGACACCCTCTGGCGCGTCCTCGACCGCGCTGCGGGGCTGACCGGCGCGTCCTACGGCCGTGACCACCGCGCGGACGTGTCGCTGCGGGTCATCGCAGACCACGTCCGCAGCGGGACGATGATGGTCGCGGACGGCATCCGCCCGTCCAACGAGGGCCGCGGCTACGTGCTGCGCCGCATCCTGCGCCGCTCGATCCGCAACCTGCGGCTGCTCGGCGGCCAGGACGCCGGCCTCATGCACGAGCTCACCGCCGTCGCGATCAAGGCGATGGGCGAGCAGTACCCCGAGCTGGTGCGGACGGCCGCGAACATCCACACCGTCATCGACGCCGAGGAGGACTCCTTCCTCCAGACGCTCCGCACCGGCACCGCCATCTTCGACACGGCCGTCGAGGAGACCAAGCGGTCCGGCGGCGCGAGGCTGGCCGGTGAGCAGGCGTTCAAGCTGCACGACACCTACGGCTTCCCGATCGACCTCACCCTGGAGATGGCGTCCGAGCAGGGCCTCCAGGTGGACGAGGAGGGCTTCCGCCGGCTCATGAAGGAGCAGCGGGACCGCGCCAAGCGGGACGCCCGCGACAAGAAGACCGGCAACCTCGACGTCTCCGTCCTGGACGAGCTGCTCACCGGTGCCGGCGGCAAGGTCGACTTCACCGGCTACAGCGGCCTCGCCGGCGACGCCCGCCTCGTCGGGCTGCTGGTGAACGGCGCCAACGCGCCCGCCGCCGGGGAGGGCACCGAGGTCGAGGTCGTCCTCGACCGCACCCCGTTCTACGCCGAGGGCGGCGGCCAGCTCGCCGACCACGGCCTGATCCGGCTCGGCAACGGCGCCGTCATCGAGGTGACGGACGTGCAGACGCCGCTCTCCGGCCTCGTCGTGCACCGCGGCCGCGTCCGCAGCGGCGAGGCGCAGGCCGGCGACACCGCCTACGCCGAGGTCGACGTGGAGCGCCGCCGGGCGATCTCCCGCTCGCACACCGCGACCCACATGGTGCACGCCGGGTTCCGCCGCGCGCTCGGCGAGTCCGCCGCCCAGGCCGGGTCGGAGAACTCGCCCGGGCGGTTCCGGTTCGACTTCACCGCGTCGGGCGCCGTCCCGCCGAGCGTGCTCCGGGACGTCGAGGACGAGGTCAACGAGGTCCTGGTCGGCGACCTGGACGTCCGCGCCTTCCACACCTCCATCGACGAGGCCCGCGCGATGGGAGCGCTCGCCCTGTTCGGCGAGAAGTACGGCGACGAGGTCCGGGTCGTCGAGGTCGGCGACTACTCCCGCGAGCTGTGCGGCGGCACCCACGTCGCCCGCTCGGGGCAGCTCGGCCTGATCAAGGTGCTGGGCGAGTCGTCCATCGGCGCCGGGGTCCGCCGCGTCGAGGCGCTCGTCGGCATCGACGCGTTCCGCTTCCTGGCCCGCGAGAGCGTCCTCGTCGCGCAGCTCGCCGAGCAGATGAAGGCCCGCAAGGAGGAGCTGCCCGAGCGGATCTCCGGGGTGGTCACCCGGCTCCGCGACGCGGAGAAGGAGCTGGAGAAGCTCCGCTCCCAGCAGGTCCTCGCGATCGCGGGGTCCCTCGCCGACGCCGCCAAGGACATCGGCGGCATCGCGTTCGTGGGGCACCGCGCCCCCGAGGGGACCGGCGCCGACGACCTGCGCAAGCTGGCCGTCGACATCCGCGGCAGGCTCACGGCCCGCCCCGCGGTCGTGATGGTCACCGGCGTGCCGAAGGACCGTCCCGTCGTGGTCGTCGCCGTCACCCAGGGCGCGCGCGACCGCGGCCTCAAGGCGGGCGCGCTCGTCGGCCTCGCGGCCAGGGCCCTCGACGGAGGAGGAGGCGGCAAGGACGATCTCGCCCAGGGAGGCGGCGCCGACGCCGCGGCCGTGGACGAGGCACTCGCCGCCGTCGAACGAGCAGTAGGGGCCGCGTGAGCCCGGCACGACGGGGCGGGAGAAGCCGGCCGGGCCGGACGGAGGCACGGCGATGAGGCACGAGCGATGAGGCAGGGCGTTCGGCTCGGGGTCGATGTCGGGAGCGTGCGCGTCGGGGTCGCCCGGTGCGACCCCGGCGGGATTCTCGCGTCCCCGCTGGAGACCGTGAAGAGCGGCAAGGGCGACATCGACCGTCTCCTGGAACTGGCCGCCGAGCACGAGGCGATCGAGGTGGTCGTCGGCCTGCCCACCTCGCTGTCGGGGCGGGAGGGCCCGGCGGCGCAGGCCGCGCGCAGGTTCGCGGCCCGCCTTGCGGACCGGCTCCCCCCGGAGACGGTCCGGCTGCACGACGAGCGGCTCACCACCGTCACCGCGGAGAGCGGGCTGCGGGCCGGCGGAGTGCACGGTCAGGCGAGGCGCAAGGTCGTCGACCAGGCCGCCGCGGCGGTCCTCCTCCAGGCGGCCCTGGACGCGGAACGGTTGACGGGACGCCCCCCGGGAGAGATCGTCCGGGGGAGCTCATGAACGATTTGGACCTCTTCTCAGATCCGTACGGCGACGGGCGACCGTCCGAGGAGCGGCTCACCAGGCGGGACCAGCGTCGCGTCCGCAGACGGCAGCGCAGGCGCAGGCGCAGCGGCAGGGCGGCGGCCCTGTTCGCGATGGCCTTCCTGGTGGCGGTGTTCGGCACCGGCGGCGTCCTCGGGTACGCGTGGCTCGACAACCAGTGGCATCCGCCGGACTACGACGGGCGCGGCACCGGGAACGTCACGGTCCAGATCAAGGACGGCGCGAGCGGCTCGGTGATCGGGACGACGCTGCAGCAGCACCGCGTGGTGAAGAGCGCCCGCGCGTTCGTGAAGGCGTACAACAAGGAGGTCCGTGCCTCCGGCATCCAGCCCGGCTTCTACCAGATGCGGCAGAGGATGTCGTCGTCGGCGGCGATGGCGCTGCTGCTGGACCCGAAGTCGCGGGCCGGGAACCAGGTCACGATCCCGGAGGGGCGCCGGGCCGTGGAGGTCTTCGAGCTGCTGGCGAAGAAGACCGGCATCTCCGCCAAGGAGTTCCAGGCGGTGGCGAAGAAGCCGCAGTCCCTGGGGCTGCCGCCGTACGCGAAGGGCAAGGTGGAGGGGTACCTGTACCCGGGCCGCTACGACCTGGACCCGAACGGCACCGCCGAGCAGATCCTCAAGCAGATGGTGGCGCGGTTCACCCAGGAGGCCGACAGCGTCGACCTCGTCGGCAAGGCACGCGAGGCGAAGCTCAGCCCGCAGACGGTCATGACGCTGGCCAGCCTGGTCCAGGCGGAGGGCGGCAAGCCCAGCGACCTGCCGAAGATCTCCCGGGTCATCTACAACCGGGTGGCGCGCGGCATGCCGCTGCAGTTCGACACGACCGTCCTGTACGCGCTCAACAGGCGCACCCTGACCGTGACGAACGAGGACCTCAAGGTCGACTCGCCCTACAACACCTACACGCACAAGGGACTGCCGCCCGGCCCGATCGCCAACCCGGGGCCGGACGCCATCGAGGCGGCGCTCGCGCCGAAGGACGGGACGTGGCTGTACTTCATCGCGACCGACCCGACGAACAAGGTCACGAAGTTCGCCACGACGGACGAGCAGCGGCAGCAGATCGAGAAGGAGTTCCGGGCGTGGCAGAAGGCGCACCCGGGCCAGTGAGCGTGGGAACGGGCCGATCTTCTGTGGGGGGACGTCCCCCCGCACCCCCCGGAGAAGCGGGCCGGGCGGCGGTCCTCGGGTCGCCGATCGCGCATTCGCTGTCGCCGGTGCTGCACCGGGCGGCGTACGCGGCGATGGGCTTGGACGGCTGGTCCTACGAGGCGGTCGAGTGCGGCGAGGGCGGCCTCGGCGCGTTCCTGGACGGGCTCGGATCCGACTGGGCGGGCCTGTCGCTGACGATGCCGCTGAAACGCGTCGCGCTCGGCCTCGTGGACACGGTGTCCGACCTCGCGGTGCAGGTCGGCGGCGCGAACACGATCGTCCTGCGGGGCGGTCGGCGGCACGGCGAGAACACCGACGTGTACGGCATCGAGACGGCGCTGGCCGAGGCCGGCCTGAAGGCGCCGGCGTCGGCGTTGGTGCTGGGCGGCGGCGCGACCGCGGCGTCGGCGCTGGCCGCGCTCGCGGGCCTCGGCACGCGCGAGGCGGTGCTCGCGGTGCGGACACCCGAGCGTGCCGCCGGGACCGCCGCGGTGGGGGAGCGGTTCGGGCTCGCGGTCCGGGTCGTCACGCTCGACCGGGTGGCCGCCCGCCTGCCGGCGGATCTCGTGGTGTCGACGCTTCCCGGGCGGTCCGCCGACGCGTTCGCCGAGCCGGTCGCCGAATCCGGCGCGGCCCTGTTCGACGTGGTGTACGCGCCCTGGCCGACGGTTCTGGCGACGGCGGTGCAGCGGGCCGGCGGCACGGTCGTCGGCGGGTTCGAGATGCTCCTGCACCAGGCCGTCCGCCAGGTGGCGCTGATGACCGGCCGCGAGGACGTGCCGGTGGAGGCGATGCGCGCCGCGGGCGAGGCGGAGCTGGCCCGCCGCGGCTGACGGGTTCAGGGAGGGGCCCGCTGGGTGCGGCGCCGCTTCACCGACTCGTCGATGCTGGTGAGGATGATGGGCAGGATGACGCTCAGCCAGAAGTCCTTCCAGCCCCACAGGTCCGCGGCGACGCCCAGCGCGCTGCCCGCGCACACGAGGCCCAGCAGGAGCGCGGCCCAGTGCCGCTGGACGAACCCGACCGGGTCGACGAGCCGGCGGTGCGGCAGGAGCTCGGTGAGGGGACGTTCCCGGGCGTGGGAGCGCTGCACGACCGTCGCGTCCGGCAGCCAGTGCAGGACGTCGGCGTTCCCGGCGAGCGGGAGGCGGGCGAGCGTGATCAGCGTCTCCATCCGCCACCACAGCGTCCACAGCGACGTGCGGCCGCTGCCGGGGTAGCCGTTCCAGCGCGGGTCGGTGATCTCCCCCCGCACGAGGGTCCGGAAGGCGCGGGCGACGGCGGGGCCGTGCGGGCCGCGAGGGTCCCGCAGCAGGGCGGTGAGCGCGATCGGCAGCCCGTAGTGCCAGAGGGCGAGCCGCCACACCGGATGGGGCCCGTGTTCTGCGGCGGCGCGGCATGAGGCGCCGGGCGGCGAGACGTCGTAGGTCTCGATCCAGGTGTGGTCGTCGTCGGGGTCGAGGTTGCCGAGCAGCCAGTCGTAGGCGTCCAGCAGCCGCTCGGTCCGCAGGTCCGGGCGCGCCTCGGCCAGCGTCACCAGCGCGAAGGCGGTGTGCGTGACGGTGGGGCGGGACGCCTGCGTCGGCCCCCAGGCGGGACGGTGCGCGGTCCGGTCGGCCGTCAGCCACTCCACGCCCCGGTCCACGGCGGGATCGTAGGGATTGAGCTGGCTGAGCGCGCGCAGCGCCAGGCACGTCAGCCAGACCCGGGACGGGCAGCCGTGCAGCGAGCCCCATCCGCCGTCGGGGTTCTGGTTGCGCAGCAGCCACCGGTAGGCGCGCTTGAGGTCGGGGGCGTCGTCGCGCAGGTCGCAGCGGGCGCGGGCGAGGAACCGTGCGATCCAGCCGGTGGCCTCGACCACCGGCATGCCGAGGCTGGTCTTGGTGGCCCAGCCGCCGTCCCGCAGCGCGTCCTCCGAACGCGTCTGCCGCGCGGCGAGGAATGCCAGGCCGTCGTCGAAGTACTCGAACGCGCGGCCGGCCTCGACGAACGCCAGCAGCCCGAGGGCGGTGGCGGTGGTGCCGGGTTCCGGCCGCGCGAGCTCGTGGTACCAGCCTCCGCCGGTGCCGAGCGCGGGCGCGTAGGTGTCGCGCAGGACGTCCAGCGACTCGTTCAGTCTCGCTTCGAGGACCGCCATGTCGATGGCCGGGATCTGGGAACGGGACATGGCGGCGGAGCGGGGTGCCGGGACGGGGAGCGGAGGTGTCTGGTTCACGATGTAGCCTTCTGACTATTTTGTTCCCGCCGAGTCAGGTTTTGTACCTCGTTGGCTCCATGTCTGTATCCGCGCTCGCACAGATCGCGGACGCGCGGCACCGGGCACGCTGGAGGGAGACCGCTCCCGCGTTCCGCGATGCTGGAGGTGGCTTGGCCGAGCCGACCGTCTGGAACGAGCCCGATCACGACTGCGTCCTGTGCCCCCCGCTGCGGTTCCGCTTCAACGGCATTGCCGGTCTGCCCGGCGAGTCGGGCGTCATCGCAGGTGACCGCGACTTCCTCCTGATACCGGACGTGGCCCCTCTTGTGGAGGGACATCTCCTCCTCGTGACGCGCGACCACCACCAGTGCGCCGGGGACTTCGGCCGGGAGATGTGGGAACGCGCCCTGCACTGGCGTGACCGCGTCGCCCGCCTCTACCGCGAGGCGTACAGGACGGGTGAGCTGCTGCTGTTCGAACACGGCCCCGCCACGCCACAGGGCGGCGGCGCGTGCGTCGACCACGCGCACTGGCACCTGCTGCCCGGGACGCCGGGCGTGCGTGCGGTGGTCGAGCGGGAGGGACGTCCCGGAACGCCCGCCGACCACGCCGCCCTGCGGGCCTGCTTCCGCACCGGCCGTTCCTATCTGCTGATAGAGGAGGGCGGCGTCGCGACCGTGCACCCGGGCGACGGCGTGCGGAGCCAGTTCCTGCGCTGGGCCGTGACGGTCACCGGCCAGGGCGAGACCTGGCGCTGGCAGGAGACGTTCGGACTTCCCGGCAGCAGGCGGCGCTTCCTGCGCACCCTCGGGGCGATGCGCGCCGCGACGGCCGCCCTCCCGGACGAAGATCACCCCGCGGACAGCCACCAGTAGAGTTCGCACGCGGCCATCCGGTCGCCGAAGCCCGCGCGCCGCACGCCGGGCGTATAGCCGGTCGGGTACTCCATGAGCAGCCGTCCCCGCTCGTAGGCGAGCACCTGTTCCAGGGACGTCGCACCGAACCGCAACAGCCACAACGGCCGGTTCCGCACGTCGCGATCCAGTACCGGCAGAAGCCCCCTGAGCTCGTTTCCGCCGGCCGGTGCCGGTCGTCCGAGAAGACGCGCCAGCGTGTGCGCCTCGGAGATGACCAGGTCCGCCGCCTCCAGCATCGGCAGCACATCGGACACCGGGAGCCGCGCGTCGATGTCGTGCGGGACGAGGTCGAACGCGACCCGGGTCCCCGCCGCGCGGGCGGTGCGGACCGCCTCGCGCAGCGCCGCCCGCGAGACCGGGGACAGCAGCGCGTACCCGTCGATGGCTAGCACGTTGGCGTGCTCGATGCCGTGCGCCGCGGCGCGCACGTCCTCCGCGGTCAGGCGCCGCGCCGGCGGCTCGTCCTGGACGACCAGGAGCCGGACTCCGGGCCCGTCCCCGCGAGGGCGGTCGCGCAGCATCACCGACACGCCGTTCGGGACGCCGGGCTCGACGCGGAGGTGGTCGTCGGCTCCGATCCGCCGCAGCTCCCGGCGGATCACGTCCGTGTAGTCGTCGTCGCCGATCTTGGCCAGCACGCCGACCCGGCGGAAGTAGCCCGTCGCGCACCGGGCGAGGTTGACCGCGGTCCCGGCGGCCATGGCCCGCGCCGGCGCGTAGGCGAGGCGGTCGGCGTCGAGGTCGGCGAACCGGACGTCCGGCAGGGAGGCGCGCACCTCGATCCCGGCGTCCCCGACGACGAAGAGGGCGAACCGGCGTTCGGCCGCCCCGTCCAGGCCCGGCCACTCGGCGGGCGATCGGGGCGGCGTCATGCCCGGGCTCAGCCGGCCTGGTGGAGGAAGGCCCGCATCACCGGGCGCAGGCTCGGAATGAGGTCGTAGCCGCCGACCTCGTCCAGCGGCACCCAGGCGCACCCGTCGAGATGGTCGCCGGCGTCCTGGTTCTCCAGGGTGGCGTCCAAGGACACGGGCCGGCAGCGGCGCGCCGCCGCGACCACCCGTATCCGCCCGCCCGCGGGGCCGCGGTCGGGCATGAACCACTGCCACAGATGGAACGGCGGCCCCGGCTCGATCTTGAGGCCGACCTCCTCCCAGACCTCGCGCCGGATGTGGTCGTCGAGATCGAGGTCGCCGACCTCCAGCCGCCCGCCGGGCACCTCCCAGCGGCCGGGATGGAACGGGTCGGACGCCGACTTGCGGACCAGCAGCAGCCGTCCGCCGGACGCGATGAACGCCTTCTGCGCGAACTGCAGTCCGATCGGTGACAAGGCCGTGAGGGGGCCGGCCGCGCCGGCCTCGACCGAGGGCATCGCGGGAAACCTCCCTGGTGCCGGCCCCACCGGGCCGTTTCCGCTCCACCGTAACAAGCCGCCGCCCGGAGGCCGAGACGCCAGCCGGGCCAGAACTCCCTCACCCGCGTCCCGGAGGAAGCGCGTCGCCGGGAATGGGCCGGCGTCCGGGTCGGTTGAGGAGGGTGGCGTACCTCACCCGAACGCCCGCGCGGCCACGGTGTCACGCGGGCGGTCCAGTACGGCGCACGCGGTCCCGCCAGGTGGTAGTCTTGGTGGCCGACCGGCCCTGTGCGCGCGACCATGTGGCAGCGCGTGCCGGGCGCGCAAGCGGAGGCCACCTCCCACCTGACCGGCCGAAGGCCGTGGACGCTGCTCACCGCCCATTGGGCGGTTTCGCAGGAGCCCGCGGTGCTCATCTGGGGACGACCCCAGACCCCGAAGCCGGTGGGTCTCGGTCCGGCGAACGGGCGCTCGACGTCCGTCCCGCCGTAGTCCCTGGGCGGCACGGCCGCTCGGGGAGACCGAAGGTGGCCCCGTGCGCGAGTCGTACGGGGCTTTTCTCGTGGAAGCCTCGGGGTACGACCGGTCCAACGAACTTGAGAACGGCCCCAAGGAGGTCCCATCAGCGCCGAACCGCGTATCAACGACCGCATTCGCGTGCCCGAGGTCCGGCTCGTCGGCCCGAACGGCGAACAGGTGGGCATCGTGCCCATCGCCAAGGCCCTTGAACTCGCGCGTGAGTCGGACCTCGACCTCGTCGAGGTGGCGCCCACCGCGCGCCCGCCCGTCGCCAAGCTCATGGACTACGGCAAGTTCAAGTACGAGTCCGCGATGAAGGCGCGTGAGGCGCGGAAGAACCAGGCGCACACGGTCATCAAGGAGATCAAGCTCCGCCCGAAGATCGACCCGCACGACTACGAGACCAAGAAGGGTCACGTGGTGCGGTTCCTGAAGGCCGGGGACAAGGTGAAGGTCACGATCATGTTCCGTGGTCGTGAGCAGTCCCGTCCCGAGCTCGGTTTCCGGCTGCTGCAGCGGCTCGCCGACGACGTCGAGGACCTCGGCTTCGTCGAGTCGCGGCCCAAGCAGGACGGCCGGAACATGATCATGGTGATCGGTCCGCACAAGAAGAAGACGGCCCGCGGGCAGGACGCCGAGAGCACCGCCTGACGGCCGTTGCGGGGCGCCCGAGCGGCGGTCCCCACTCCGCGACCTCGCGGCAGAGCGGGGTCGCGGCGCACGTACATTGAAGCCTGACCTGGCGCGTCCACGGACCCCGTGCGGTGCGCCGATCAGGCGCGCCTCCGCGCGTCCCGCACGGAGGCCGGGAAAGAGGGAGACGACGGCGACCATGCCGAAGACCAAGACCCACAGCGGTGCCAAGAAGCGCTTCAAGCTGACCGGCTCCGGCAAGGTGATGCGCCGCCGCGCCAACAAGAACCACCTGCTCGAGCACAAGCCCACCAAGCGGACGCGCCGCCTGTCCGGCCCGGCCGTCGTGGCCGACGCCGACGCCAAGAACATCAAGAAGCTGCTGCGCAAGTAGCACCCGACCAGCAACATCAGCGACCGGCCGAGGCCCGGAAGGCCCCGGCCCCCACGAAGGAGTTCAGCACGTGGCACGCGTGAAGCGGGCGGTCAACGCCGCCAAGAAGCGTCGGGTCGTCCTGGAGCGGTCGAGCGGCTACCGCGGGCAGCGTTCGCGCCTGTACCGCAAGGCCAAGGAGCAGCAGCTCCACTCGATGACCTACGCCTTCCGGGACCGCAAGGACCGCAAGGGCCAGTTCCGCCGACTGTGGATCCAGCGGATCAACGCCGCGGCCCGCGCCAACGGCATCACCTACAACCGGTTCATCCAGGGCCTGAAGGCCGCCGAGGTGGAGGTCGACCGGCGCATGCTCGCCGAGCTCGCCGTCAACGACGCCCCGGCGTTCGCCGCCCTGGTCAAGGTCGCCAAGGACGCGCTCCCGGCCGAGGGTTCGGAGGCGGCCTGAGCCGGGTGACCGGCATACGGGCGATTACGGCGACATGGCGGGCCGCGAGCTGACCTCTCTCCGATCACCGCGGGTGAAGGCCGCTCGGCGGCTCGCCAAACGCGCCTTCCGGCGCCGCGAGAACCGGTTCCTCGCCGAGGGGCCGCAGGCGGTGCGGGAGGCGCTGGAGATCCCCGGCGGGCTCGCCGAGCTGTTCACCACGGCCGAGGCGGAGACCCGCCACCCCGAGCTGGTGCTCGCCGCCGAGCGCGCCGGCGCGCCGGTGCTGCGCGTCAGCGGCGAGGTCATGGCGGAACTGGCCCAGACCGTCACCCCGCAGGGGCTGCTGGCGGTCTGCGAGTTCGTCGACGTCCCGCTCGGCGAGGCGCTGGAGGCCGGACCCCGGCTGGTGACCGTCCTCGCGCACGTCCGCGACCCGGGCAACGCGGGAACCGTGCTGCGCACCGCCGACGCCGCCGGCTCGGAGACGGTCGTGTTCACCGACGCGTCCGTCGACCCCTACAACGGCAAGTGCGTCCGCGCCTCGGCGGGCAGCCTGTTCCATCTGCCGGTCGTGGTCGGCCCGCGGTTCGACACGCTGATCCCCGAGCTGAAGGGCGCGGGCCTCACCGTCCTCGCCGCCGACGGCGCCGGCGACCGCACCCTCGACGGGGCGATCGACGAGGGGCTGCTCGCGCGCCCCACCGCGTGGGTGTTCGGGAACGAGGCGTGGGGACTGCCCGAGGAGATCCTCCGGCACGTGGACGAGGTGGTGCGCGTGCCCATCTACGGGCGGGCCGAGAGCCTGAACCTGGCGACGGCGGCGGCCGTATGCCTCTATGCGTCGGCCCGTGCCCAGCGCACGTCCTAGCGGGGCGGAGGGGGCCGCACGTGCGGGCGGTCGCGGAGGTTCAATGCATTCCGTGATCGGTTGGCCGCAATCGGTCGCCCCGCGCGCCGTTTTCCGGCGGGTGAGCTGGGAGAATTGTCTGCGCGCGGACGGCAGGCGGGGGGTCGGCCGCCGCGCGCGACTCGTTCGCAGGTAGGAGCGGGATGGGGACCGGCGGTGGATTACGTCGTCCCGCCCCGCGCCTAACGTGTTGATCAGTGCGTTGACCAGGGCGGCGACGATGCCGCGCAAAGTTGGGGGCGAGCGTGATGACCGAGGAGACCAGGCGTGCCGTACGGGCGGGCCGGCGGGCGCCGGAGGTGCGGTGCCGGGCCGGTTCGGTCCGCGCGGCCACCGCTCCGGGCTTCCCCGGCGCGCAGGCCGCGGCGGACGGGCTGCGGATCGAGATCTCCCGGGTGCGCGGCGACACGGCCGTCGTCGCGGTGGCCGGGGAGATCGACCTGCGCACGGCCGGCTCGCTGCGCGACCGGCTCGTGGGACTGCACGAGGCGGGGCCGCGCCGGCTGGTGGCCGACTTCACCGCCGTCCCGTTCTGCGACGCGGCCGGGCTCGGCGCGCTGGTCGCCGCGCACAACCAGATCGCGGCCGGCGGCGGCGAGATCGTCCTCGCCGGGGTCCGGCCCGCGCAGCTGCGGCTCCTGCGCATCACCGGGCTGCACAACCTGTTCGCGATCCACCCGGACGTCGAGGCGGCGCTGTCCGGTCGGGCGCTCTCCGGACAGGACTCGCCGACCACCTCGCGGTGAGCCGCGGACGTCCTGGTGAGGCCGCCCCCCGGAGTGGGCGGCACACCGCCCGGAGGCCACACATGCCTTGCCGCCGGGCGGTTTCCGGGTCCCGCCAGGGGCCCGACTCCGGCTAGAGTCTCTTTTCGACAGGCCGCGTTCTCATCGGTGTTGTGGAGGCCGCTGTGGGCGGAGAGGAACCCCCTCTCGTGGCCGCGCGCGTGCCCGAGGCCGGGTCCGGGCCGGTCCCCGAGGAGGGCACTGCGGACGACCTGCCCGACGGGCTGCTGGTCGCCGGGCGGGACGCCCGCGTGCTGGTGTTCAACGCCGCCGCCGCGCGCATCACCGGGATTCCCGCCGCGTCCGCGCTGGGCCGCGACTTCCGCGACGTCCTGCCGCTGCACGACGCCGAAGGCCGCGACTGGTGGAAGTGCCTGGCCCCCTACGACGGCCTCTCCACCCGCACCCGGCACCCCGAGCGGGTGCTCTTCCTGCCCGGCGGCACCGAGGTGCTGGTGACCGCCGCGTACCGGCGCGGCGGCGACAGGCGGGTGGAACGGTTCACCGTGTGCCTGCGCGACGCCCTGCACCGCACCCGGCAGGAACGCGACCGCGCCGACCTCGTCTCCACCGTCGCGCACGAGCTGCGCTCCCCGCTGACCAGCGTCAAGGGGTTCACCGCGACGCTGCTGGCCAAGTGGCACCGCTTCAACGACGACCAGAAGCGGGTCATGCTGGAGACCGTCAACGCCGACGCCGACCGGGTCACCCGGCTGATCACCGAGCTGCTGGACGTGTCCCGCATCGAGGCCGGCCGGCTGGAGATGCACCGCCAGGTCGTCGACATCCCCGGGGAGGTCCGCAAGGTCATCGCGGGCCGGGTCGCGGCCGGCGAGCCGGAGGACCGGTTCCGGTTCGAGACGCGCGGCGAGCTGCCCGAGATGTGGCTCGACCCCGACAAGATGGATCAGATCCTCGGCAACCTCGTCGAAAACGCGGTGCGGCACGGAGCGGGTACTGTCACCATCGTGGTGGAGCCGGATGCGCACAAGGAGGGAGCCGCCGTGTCGGTGCGCGACGAGGGCGAGGGCATTCCGCCCGAGGCCGTCCAGCGCGTCTTCCGGCAGTTCTGGCGCGGCCCCGGCGGCAACCGCCGCGGCGGCACCGGCCTCGGGCTCTACATCGTCAAGGGCCTGGTCGAGGCGCACGGCGGCGTGATCACCGTGCGGCGGGCGCCCGGCGGCGGCGCCGAGTTCCGATTTACCGTGCCCGCAGGGGCCCCCGACTACGCGAGCTGAATCCGGCGCACGCAGCCGGGTACGCCGCGGGCGGAAACCCCGACAGGGCCAGCGCGTCACGCGCACGCTTTCCGGATCCTCATCGCCCGCGCACTAGACTGCGGGCGTCCCACGCCGACCGGAGTCGATCACACCACCATGTCTGCACCCAACAAGTCCTATGATCCCGTCGAGGTGTCCGCGCTGCAGCCGGAAGAGCTGGAGCGGGCCCGTGACGAGGCGCTCGCGGCCATCGCCGCGGCGTCCGGCCTCGACGACCTGAAGCAGGTCCGCCTGGCGCACGCCGGCGACCGTTCCCCGCTCGCCCTCGCCAACCGCGAGATCGGCGCGCTGCCGCCCGCGGCCCGCGCCGACGCCGGCAAGCGCATCGGCGCCGCCCGCGGCGCGGTGTCCCAGGCGCTCAAGGCGCGCCAGGCCGAGCTGGAGGAGGAGCGCGACCAGCGCGTCCTCGTCGAGGAGACCGTCGACGTCACGCTCCCGTGGGACCGCGCCCCGCGCGGCGCCCGGCACCCGCTGACCACGATGCAGGAGCGGATGGCCGACGTCTTCGTCTCCATGGGCTTCGAGGTCTCCGAGGGCCCCGAGGTCGAGGCGGAGTGGTTCAACTTCGACGCGCTGAACTTCCTGCCCGACCACCCGGCCCGCACGATGCAGGACACCTTCTTCGTGGAGTCGGAGGAGTCCGGGCTGGTGATGCGCACGCACACCTCCCCGATGCAGATCAGGTCGCTGCTGTCGCGGCCGCTGCCGGTGTACGTGGTGGCTCCGGGGCGCACGTTCCGCACCGACGAGCTGGACGCCACGCACAGCCCCGTCTTCCACCAGCTGGAGGGCCTGGCCGTCGACGAGGGCCTGACGATGGCCGACCTGCGCGGCGGCATCGACGCTTTCGTCACCGGCATGTTCGGTGAGGGGCTGAAGACGCGATTCAGGCCGTCGTACTTCCCGTTCACCGAGCCGTCCGCCGAGGTGGACATGCTGTGCTTCGTGTGCCGGGGCGCGTCCGCGGAGCCGGGCGCCGAGCCGTGCCGCACCTGCAGCTCGGAGGGCTGGATCGAGCTGGGCGGCTGCGGCATGGTCAACCCCCGGGTGCTGGTGGCCTGCGGCGTCGACCCGGACCGCTACAGCGGCTGGGCGTTCGGGCTGGGCGTCGAGCGGACGCTGATGTTCCGCCACGGCGTCGAGGACATGTACGACATGGTGGAGGGTGACGTCCGGTTCACCCTCCCGTTCGGGACGGAGATCTGATGCGGGCCCCGCTTTCCTGGGTGCGCGAGTACGCCGAGCTGCCGGCCGGCGTCACGGGGCGTGCGCTGGCCGCCGAGCTGATCGCGGCCGGCCTGGAGGTCGAGACCGTCGAGCAGGCCGGCGCCGACCTCACCGGCCCGCTGGTGGTCGGCGAGGTGCTGGCGATCGAGGAGCTGACCGGCTTCAAGAAGCCGATCCGCTACTGCCAGGTGAACGTCGGCGACGCCAACGGGACCGGCGAGCCGCAGAACATCGTGTGCGGCGCCACCAACTTCGCCGTCGGCGACCACGTCGTGGTGATCCTGCCGGGCGGCGTGCTGCCGGGCGGCTTCGAGATCGGCGCCCGCAAGACCTACGGCCGCATGTCCGAGGGCATGATCTGCTCGGTGACCGAGCTCGGCATCGGCGACGACCACAGCGGCATCCTGGTGCTGCCGCAGGACACCCCTGTCGGCGCGGACGCGATCGAGCTGCTCGGGCTGCGCGACGACGTCCTGGACATCGCCGTCACCCCCGACCGCGGCTACGCCCTGTCGATCCGCGGCATCGCCCGCGAGGCCGCGACCGCCTACGGGGTGCCGTTCAAGGACCCGGCGGACGTGGAACTCCCCGCTGGCGGCGGGCGGGGGCTGGAGGACGGGGGGGAGGCGTATCCGGCGAGCATCGGCGACCCGTCCGCGTGCGACCGGTTCGTGCTCCGCGAGGTGCGCGGCTTCGACCCGGACGCGAAGACGCCGATGTGGATGCAGGTCCGCCTGCACCGCGCCGGGATGCGCCCGGTGTCGCTGGCGGTGGACGTCACCAACTACCTGATGCTGGAGCTGGGCCAGCCCCTGCACGCCTTCGACCGGGGCAAGCTCACCGGCCCGATCGTGGTGCGGCGCGCCGCCCCGGGCGAGAAGCTGGAGACGCTCGACCACGTCAAGCGGACCCTCGACCCCGACGACATCCTCATCACCGACGAGTCGGGGCCGATCTCGATGGCCGGCACGATGGGCGGGCTCGCCACCGAGATCGACGAGCGGTCGGCCGACATGGTCATCGAGGCCGCGCACTTCGACGCCATGGGCACCGCGCGGATGAGCCGCCGGCACCGGCTGCACAGCGAGGCGTCCCACCGGTTCGAACGCGGCGTCGACCGCGAGCTGCCGCTGTACGCCTCGTACCGGGCGGTGCGGATGCTCGCCGAGTTCGGCGGCGCGGAGATCGTGCCCGGTGTCACCCACGCGGAGGCGCCGGTCGAGCCGGCCACGCTGACGATGCCCGCCGGTCATCCCGACAGGGTCGCGGGCGTGACGTACGGGCGGGACGCGGTCGTCCGGCGGCTGGAGCAGGTGGGCTGCACGGTCGCCGGGGACGGCGTGCTGACGGTGACCCCGCCGTCCTGGCGCCCCGACCTCACCGACCCGAACGACCTCGCCGAGGAGGTCATCCGGCTGGAGGGGTACGAGGACATCCCGGCCCGGGCGCCGCGCCCGGCGGCGGGCAAGGGCCTGACCGCGCGGCAGCGGCTGCGCCGCCGGGTCGGCCGCGCCCTCGCCGGCGCCGGGTACGTGGAGGCGCTGGCCTTCCCCTTCATCGCCGAGAAGGACCTGGACGGTCTCCACCTTCCGGCCGGCGACGCGCGGCGGCGGACGCTGCGGCTCGCGAACCCGCTGTCGGAGGAGGAGCCGCTGCTGCGCACCACGCTGCTGCCGGGCCTGCTCAAGGTGCTGGCGCTCAACGTGGGGCGCGGCTTCGGCGACGCCGCCCTGTTCGAGATCGGCGTGGTTTTCCGGCCGCGTCCGGACGCGCCGGAGCGGGCTCCGCGCCTGGCCGTGGACCGGGGCCCGACCGCCGATGAGGTCGCCACCGTGGAGGCGGCGCTGCCGGACCAGCCGCACCGGGTCGCGGTCGTGCTGTCCGGCGACCGCGAGCCGTCGGGCTGGTGGGGCGAGGGCCGCCCGGCGCTGTGGGCGGACGCGATCGAGGCCGCCCGGACGGTGGCCCGGGAGGTCGGCGTCGAGCTGACCGTCAAGGCCGACCAGCACGAGCCGTGGCACCCGGGCCGCTGCGCCGCGCTGTACGCCGGCGACACGCTCGCCGGGCACGCCGGCGAACTGCACCCGCGGGTGATCAAGGCGTACGGGCTGCCGCCGCGGACGTGCGCGATGGAGCTGGAACTGGGCCGCCTCGGCGACCCGGTGCCGGTGCGGGCGCCGCACGTGTCGTCCTACCCGGTCGCCACGCAGGACGTCGCGCTGGTCGTCGACTCCGCGGTGCCCGCCGCCGAGGTCGAGACCGCGTTGCGCGACGGCGCCGGTGACCTGCTGGAGGCGATCCGGCTGTTCGACGTCTACACCGGCGAGCAGGTGGGCGAGGGCCGCAAGTCGCTGGCGTACGCGCTGCGGTTCCGCGCCCCGGACCGCACGCTCACCGCCGAGGAGGCGTCCGAGGCCCGCGACGCCGCGGTGGCGGCGGCGTCCGACCGCACCGGAGCCGTCCTGCGCGGCGCCTGACGAAGCACGGAACGTGCCCGGACCCGGCCGAGGGGCCGGGCACGTTCGTGTTCGACCGCGCCTTAACACTACTTGTGTTGCGATAAGTCCTCGGGTAGCCTTACCCCGTCACATCGTCGCCCGGCTGGGGAGTCCATTGAGGAACTGAGGTCCGACACCGCGCAGCGGCCGTCCACCGGCCCGCGCACGTGACCTCAGTGCGGACTCTGATCCCGCCGGGCTTCTTCATGCCCGCCGGCGCGTCGCGCGATCCGCGGTGTCTCCATGCGTCCCGCATCTCTCTTTCACCATGGAGGCCGCCCCTCATGTCTTTCGCCATCGTGTGCTCGGACCTGTCCTTCGCGTGAGAGGACGGCACCGTCGTCCTGGACGGCCTCGATGCCGCGTTCGGCACCGGCCGTACCGGCCTCATCGGCGTCAACGGCTCCGGCAAGTCCACCCTGCTGAAGATCATCGCCGGCGAGCTGCGGCCCGGGTCGGGGAGCGTCGCCGTCGAGGGCGAGGTCGGCTACCTGCCGCAGAACCTCGTCCTGGACGACGCCGCCACCGTCTCCGATCTGCTCGGCATCACCGCGACACGCACCGCGCTGCACGCCATCGAGCGCGGTGAGGCCGCCGAGGAGAACTTCGCCGCCGTAGGCGACGACTGGGACGTCGAGGAGCGCGCCCGCGCCGAACTCGACCGGCTCGGCCTCGACCACCTCGACCTGGACCGGACCGTCCCGACGCTGTCGGGCGGCGAGGCGGTGATGGTCGGGCTCGCCGCCCGGTTCCTCGCGCGCCCCGACGTCCTGCTGCTGGACGAGCCGACCAACAACCTGGACCTGGACGCCCGGCACCGCCTGTACGACGCGGTCGCGTCCTGGACGGGCGTGCTGGTCGTGGTCAGCCACGACCGGGAACTGCTCGACCGCGTCGGCGAGATCGCCGATCTGCGCGACGGCGCCGTCCGGACGTTCGGCGGCAACCTGGCGGCCTACGAGGAGTTCCTCGCCGTCGAGAAGGAGGCCGCGGAACGCACCGTCAGGGCGGCGGAGACCGATCTGCGCCGCCAGAAACGCGAACTGGAGGAGGCCCACGTCAAGCTGGCCCGCCGCCAGCGGTACGGCAGGAAGATGCAGGAGAACAAGCGCGAGCCCAAGATCGTGATGGGGGCGCGCAAGCGGCAGGCGCAGGAGTCGGCGGGCAAGCACCGCATCATGCACGAGGAACGGCTCGCTGACGCCCGGACGCGGCTCACCGAGGCGGAGGACGCGGTCCGCGAGGACGCCGAGATCCGCATCGAGCTGCCCGCCACCCGTGTCCCGGCCGGGCGCACGGTCGCGACCGTGACCGGGCTCGGCGCGGCCGAACCCGAGGTCGGCACGCTCACCGAGCTGATCGTCCGGGGCCCGGAGCGGATCGCGCTGGTCGGCCCGAACGGCTCCGGCAAGACCACCTTCCTCCGGGCGCTCACGGGCGAGCGCGTCCCGGACGGCATGACCGTCAGGATCGGCGTGAACGGCGTCCGGTACCTGCCGCAGCGGCTCGACGTCCTCGACGGGGCGCTCAGCGTCGCCGAGAACGTCCGTGCGCAGGCGCCGTCGGCGTCGCCGTCGGAGGTCCGCGCCGGGCTGGCGCGGTTCCTGTTCCGCGGCGCGCGGGCCGACCGGCCCGCAGGGACCTTGTCGGGCGGGGAACGGTTCCGCGCCGTGCTGGCGTCGCTGCTGCTCGCCGAGCCCGCCCCGAAGCTGCTGCTCCTGGACGAGCCGACGAACAACCTCGACATGGCCAGTGCCGCGCAGCTCGCGCAGGCCCTGGCCGCCTACCAGGGGGCGTTGGTCGTGGTCAGCCACGACGTGCCGTTCCTGCGCACCCTCGGCGTCACCCGCTGGCTGCGGATGGACCGCACGGCCGGCCTGGCCGAGATCGAGCCGATGGAGTGACCGGACGAACCGTCTGACTACCGGAAAATGCGGTGATCTCCCGAAGCGTCACTGTTACGGTCATCGTCGAAACGAGGGGAGTGGACGGGGTGCCGACCAAGCTGAATCAGATCATCGCGGTGGAGAAGGGCGTCAAGAGCAAGTCCTTCCAGGACCTGACCGCCGCGCACCACGCGGTCCAGAAGGCTCCGCTGCTGTCCGGCATCTCGCGGGCCTACCAGCCGAAGGACGAGGAGGGGGAGCAGCTGCCGGCGGAGTCCACCCGGGTGCAGACCAAGGTGGACGACGTGCTGCGCGAGGTCACGTCCTCGCTGACCCGGCTGTTCGACGTCACCGCCACGAAGGACTGGGCCAACTGCGTCGCCCGCGCCGACGTGACGGTGGACGGCACGACGCTCCTGCGCGACGTGCCCGTCTCCTACCTGCTGTTCCTGGAGAAGCAGCTGAAGGACCTGCACACCTTCGTCAAGAAGCTGCCGGTGCTGGACGCGGCCGAGACGTGGACCTTCGACCCGTCCACCGACGTGTGGCGGACCGAGGCCGTCCGCACCGTGAAGACGAAGAAGGTCCCGCGCAACCACGTCAAGGCCGAGGCGACCGAGAAGCACCCGGCCCAGGTCGAGGTGTACTACGAGGACGTCGCCGTCGGGCACTGGACGACGGTGAAGTTCTCCGGCGCCCTCCCGGCCAGGCGCGTCAACGAGCTGCTCGGCCGCGTCGAGAGGCTGCAGGACGCGGTCAAGTTCGCGCGCGAGGAGGCCAACGGGATCGAGGTGACCGACCAGCGGGTCGGCGAGGCGGTCTTCGGCTACCTCTTCGGCTGACCGGCCGGCGCCGCCCGCGCCGGAACAAGTGACAAGTCAATAGGATCCCCCCGCCATGGCGCGGGGGGTGCGCGAGGAGCGCAAGCTGAAGCTGAAGCCGAAGCTGACGAGGGTGGGTGACAGTGCGGGTTCGAATCCCGCCCCCGGCACCCGTGCCGGGGTAGCCCAACCGGTAGAGGCGGCCTGCCCGCTCAATCTCAGACTCTCGCTCCAGACTCAGCATTCACCGCCGATCGCCGGATCGCCCGGACGTGGACGATCACCCTTGAGATGCCGGTTCGAGTCCGGCTCGCTCCGCTCGTGGGGCGATGGCGTAACGGCAACGCACAAGGGATTCAGACTGATCCGCGTCCATCCATGTGCCGGCGTGCGAATTGGGCGGTAACCACAGGGGCCCGGGGGATGGCAAAACCCTCGGGCCCCGCCCGCTCCTGCGCTCGGGTCAGGTCAGCACCCGCTTGGTGAACGTGCGGGTCGCGGCCCATGTCAGCAGGATCGTCCCGCCCACGATGGCCAGCAGGAACGCCCACACCGGCATGTGCGGGATCTCCGGGGTGAGCGCGCTCCGCAGCCCCTCGCTGACGTACACCAGCGGGTTGAACAGGCTGAGGATCTGCAGCCAGCGGATGTTGTCCAGCGCCGACCACGGGTAGTACACGCAGCCGAGCATGGTCATCGGCAGCAGGACCATCGCGAACAGCACCTGGACCTTCTGCGGGTTCATCAGCGTGCCGAGCAGCAGCCCGCCGGACGCCGACAGCAGCGCGCCGACCACCATCACCACGATCAGGACGGGCCAGTTGTCCACGTGCACCTCGGGCGACTCGCCGTCGGCGTGGATGAACAGCACCGCCGGGAACACCAGCAGCCCGCCGATCAGGCCCTGCGTCGCCGCCGCGATGATCTTCTGGGCGGCCAGCAGCGGCACGGGCACCGGCGCCAGCGCCCGGTCGGTGATCGACTTCTGCCAGGTCAGCTCCATCATCAGCGGGAAGATCACCGCCATCATCGCCTGCATGATGATGGACGAGCCGACGAGGCCGGGCAGCAGGATGGTGGAGAACGTGGGCCCGCCCGGCCCGCCCGCCATCGCGCCGCCGCCGAGCTTCGGCAGCACGTAGGCGAACACGAAGACGAACATCACCGGCTGCACCAGCACCCGGATGAACGTCGACAGGAAGTTCTTGCGCATGACCCGCGCCTCGCGCGCCATCATGGCGGCGAACGTGCGGGGGATCGTGGCCCGCGCCGGCGGCGGCGGCGCCAGGACGGCGGGGGCGGCGGACGCGGTCATTCGCGGTAGTCCCTTCCGGTGAGGGTGAGGAAGACGGTCTCCAGGCTGGGACGGAGCTGGGTCGCGTCGGTGACGCCCACCCCGGCGGCCGAGCCGATCGTGACGAGCTCGCCGAGGATGCCGTCGGGCTCGGCGGCGAAGACGCGGACCTGGCCGTCGTTGACCTCGACCTTGCTGATGCCGCTCCGGTCGCCGAGCTTCTTGATCTCCTGCGGGGCGGGGGCGTCGTAGGTCACCGTGATGACGGTGTCGGCGCCGGCGTTGGACTTGAGCTGGTCCACCGTGCCGCTGGCGAGGATCTTGCCGTGGTCGACGACCGCGACCCGGTCGCAGAGCGCCTCGGCCTCCTCCATGTAGTGGGTGGTGAGGAGGATGGTCTGCCCGGCCGCCTGCAGGCCGCGCAGCACCTCCCACAGGTTGGTGCGGGTCTGCGGGTCGAGCCCGGCGGTCGGCTCGTCCAGGAAGAGGACCTCCGGGCCGTGCATGAGGGCCCGGCAGATCATGACGCGCTTGGCCTGGCCGCCGGAGATCTCGAACGGGTTGCCGCCGCGCTGCTCGGTGAGCCCGAACAGCTCCAGCAGCTCGGTGGCGCGCCTGCGGGCGTCCCGGGCGGCCAGCCCGAAGTACCGGCCGCGGAACTCCAGGTTCTCGGCGACGGTCAGGTCGCTGTCGAGCGTGTTGTTCTGCGACACGACGCCGATGCGGCGCTTGATCTCGACGGCGTCCTTCACGACGTCCAGGCCGGACACGTGCGCGCTGCCGCCGGTCGGGACGACCAGCGTGGTGAGCATGCCGATGGTCGTCGACTTGCCCGCGCCGTTCGGGCCGAGCAGCCCGAAGAACTCGCCGCGCGGGACGTCCAGGTCGATGCCCTGCACGGCGGGCACCGCGGGACGCGGACCGGACGCGGGATAGGTCTTCTTCAGGCCGACCGTGCGAACGGCGGCCTCCGGAGGCTCTGTCACTCGCCGTCCCCCTTCGCTTCCTCGTCGTGGGAGTAGTTCTCGAACTTCTTGATCAGGTTGAGCAGGAACCTGCGGACGGCGGCCTCGTCGCCCTCGTCGACCACGTCGTAGAGGCGCGCGAGGTCCTGGCCGATGGGCTGGGACTTCTCGGCGAGCAGCCGCCGGCCGGAGTCGGTGATGCGCAGCATCACGCCGCGCCGGTCCCGGTAGGAGCGTTCGCGCCGCACATGCCCGTTGCGTTCCAGCGTGTCGACCACCGAGGTGACCGTGGCGGGGGTGACGAGCAGCCGCTTGGCGACCTCGCCGGGGCGCAGCCCGTCCTCGGTGATGAGCAGGCGCAGCAGGAAGAACCCCGCGGGGCTGATGCCGTGCTTCTCGATGATCCGCCACACGATGGGGCCGGACAGCCGGGAGGCGGCGGCGAAGAGCCGCCCGACCGGCCACTCCTCCATGGGACCGAGCGCCTTCAGGTCCCCGAGGCCGAGGTTCTCCATGCGGGTGATGTTAGGCGGCTGATGTTTAGATGGCAAATCTTTAGACCTCTAACTAATTCGCGGGCCATGTGGCCCTCGTCTCAGCAGGGCGAAAACACACCCTCGACGTTGAATAGACATCCAGCCTCATGCATACTCTTGCTGGTTGCTTCGGAAGGGCAGAGTGGACATGGGAATCCGGACGGCGGTCGCCGGCGCCAGCGGTTACGCGGGCGGCGAGGTGCTGCGCATCCTGGCGGGACATCCAGAGTTCGAGATCGGCGCGCTGACGGCCGGCTCCAACGCGGGCACCGAACTGGGCGCGCACCAGCCCCACCTGCGATCCCTGGCCGGCCGCGTCCTGGACGAGACCACCCCGGACACGCTCTCCGGCCACGACGCGGTGTTCCTGGCGCTGCCACACGGCCGGTCCGGGCCGATCGCCGAGAAGCTCGGCGAGGACGTCCTGGTCGTCGACTGCGGCGCCGACCACCGGCTGGCCGACGCCGCCGACTGGGAGAGGTTCTACGGAACGCCCCACGCGGGCACCTGGCCCTACGGCCTGCCGGAACTGCCCGGGCAGCGCGAGGCGCTGCGCGGCGCCGGACGCGTCGCCGTCCCCGGCTGCTACCCGACGGCCGTCTCCCTCGCGCTGTTCCCCGCGTTCGCCGCCGGTCTCGCCGAGCCCGACGTCGTGGTGGTCGCCGCGTCCGGCGCCTCGGGCGCGGGACGGGCCCTCAAGCCGCACCTGCTGGGCAGCGAGGTCATGGGCTCCGTCTCGGCCTACGCCGTCGGCGGCACGCATAGGCATACGCCCGAGATGGTGCAGAACCTGAGCGCGGTCGCGGGGGAGCCGGTCACGGTCTCCTTCACCCCGACGCTCGCGCCGATGAGCCGCGGCATCCTCGCCACCTGCACGGCCAGAGCGCGCCCCGGCGTCACCGCCGCGACACTGCGCGCCGCCTACGCGGACGCGTACGCGGACGAACCGTTCCTGGGGCTGCTGCCGGAGGGGCAGTGGCCCGCCACGTCCATGACGCTCGGCGCCAACACCGTCCTCGTCCAGGCCGCCCTGGACGAGGCGGCCGGCCGCATCGTCGTGGTCGCCGCCGTCGACAACCTCACCAAGGGCACCGCGGGCGGCGCGGTGCAGAGCGCCAACCTCGCCCTCGGCCTCCCGGAAGAACTCGGGCTGACCACGATCGGAGTGTCCCCTTGAGCGTCACCGCCCCCCGGGGTTTCCGCGCCGCCGGCGTCGCCGCCGGGCTGAAGGACAGCGGCAACCGCGACCTGGCCCTCGTCGTCAACGACGGGCCGTCGCGGGCGGCCGCCGGCGTGTTCACCCGCAACCGCGTGAAGGCCGCCCCCGTCCTGTGGTCGGAGCAGGTCCTCAAGGGCGGCCGCGTCCGCGCGGTCGTGCTGAACGCGGGCGGCGCCAACGCCTGCACCGGAAGCGCGGGCTTCCAGGACACGCACGCGACCGCGGAGCGGGCCGCCGGGATCCTGGACGACTCGGCCGGCGAGATCGCCGTCTGCTCCACCGGGCTGATCGGCGAGCGGCTCCCGATGGACCTGCTGCTCCCCGGCGTCGAGAAGGCCGCGGCGGAGCTGTCGCGCGGGGACGGCGGGCTCGCCGCCGCCGACGCGATCCGCACCACCGACACCGTCGCGAAGATCTCCTTCCGGCAGGGCGCGGGCGGCTACATGATCGGCGCGATGGCGAAGGGCGCGGGCATGCTCGCCCCGTCCCTGGCGACCATGCTGTGCGTCATCACCACCGACGCGGCGCTGTCCGCGGAGACGCTGGACCGGGCGCTGCGCGCGGCCACCGGCGTCACCCTCGACCGGCTCGACTCCGACGGCTGCATGTCCACCAACGACACCGTCCTGCTGCTCGCCTCGGGCGCCACCGAGGTCGTCCCGGACGAGGACGAGTTCACCGCGCTGCTCACCGAGGTGTGCGGCGACCTCACCCGGCAGCTGCTCGTGGACGCCGAGGGCGCGTCCAAGGCCATCGCGATCGAGGTCGTCGGCGCCGCCTCCGAGGACGACGCCGTCACCGTCGGGCGCTCCATCGCCCGCAACAACCTGCTGAAGTGCGCGATCCACGGTGAGGACCCGAACTGGGGCCGGGTGCTGTCGGCCGTGGGCACCACCGACGCGGTGTTCGAGCCCGGCCAGGTGAACGTCGCGATCAACGGCGTGTGGGTGTGCCGGAACGGCTCGTTCGGCGACGACCGCGACAAGGTCGATCTGCGTCCCCGCGACGTCACCATCACCGTCGACCTGTCCGCCGGCCCGCACAGCGCGACCGTCTGGACGACCGACCTCACCGCCGACTACGTCCACGAGAACTCGGCGTATTCGACATGAGCGGCATCACCTCCGGTGCGGAGATGCGCAAGAACCGGATGAGCGTCATGTCGAAGGCCGAGACGCTGATCAAGGCGCTGCCGTGGCTGGAGCGGTTCCACGGCCGGACCGTTGTGATCAAGTACGGCGGCCACGCGATGACGGACGAGGAACTGCGGCACTCGTTCGCCGAGGACATCGTGTTCCTGCGCTACGCCGGGCTGAAGCCGGTGATCGTGCACGGCGGCGGCCCGCAGATCAACGCCGCGCTCGCCCGCAACGGCATCGACTCGACGTTCACCGCCGGGCTGCGCGTCACCACCCCGGAGGCCATGGAGGTCGTCCGGATGGTGCTGACCGGCCAGGTGCAGCGGGACGTCGTCGGGCTGATCAACCGGCACGGCCCGTTCGCGCTCGGCATGTCCGGCGAGGACGCGAACCTGTTCACCGCCGAGCGCAAGCACGCGGTCGTGGACGGCGAGGCCGTCGACATCGGCCAGGTCGGCGAGATCGTCGAGGTGCAGGTCGGCGCCGTCCGGGCGCTGCTGGACGACGGCCGCGTCCCGGTGATCTCCAGCATCGCGCGCGGCGACGACGGCGAGGTCTACAACGTCAACGCCGACACGGTCGCCGCGGCGCTGGCCGTCGCGCTGGACGCGGCGAAGCTGGTCGTCCTCACCGACGTCGAGGGCCTCTACGCGGACTGGCCCGACAGCGACGACGTGATCGACCGGCTCACCACCGACGAGCTGGCCGGCCTGCTGCCGGAGCTGTCGGCCGGGATGGTGCCGAAGATGGAGGCGTGCCTGGCGGCGGTGCGCGGTGGAGTCCCGCAGGCCCACGTGCTGGACGGGCGCGTCCCGCACTCGCTGCTGCTGGAGATCTTCACCGACGAAGGGATCGGAACGATGGTGCTGCCCAGCCTCCCGGGCGCCCTCGTGGTCGAGCAGGACGTGGTCGAGCAGGACGCGGCCGAGCAGGATGCGGCGGGGGTGACGGCATGAGCGACCTCAGGGCGCGGTTCGAGGCCGCGTTCATGCCGAACTACGGCGTCCCGCCGGTCGCGCTCGCGCGCGGCGAGGGCTGCCGGGTGTGGGACGCCGGCGGCCGCGAGTACCTCGACCTGATCGCCGGGATCGCGGTCAGCTCGCTCGGGCACGGCCACCCGGCGCTCGTGGAGGCGGTGTCGTCGCAGGTCGCGACGCTGGCGCACACGTCCAACCTGTTCCTGCACGAGCCGGAGGTGCTGCTCGCCGAGCGGCTGCTGGAGCTGCTCGGCGGGGACGGCAGGGTGTTCCTCGCCAACAGCGGCACCGAGGCCAACGAGTGCGCGCTGAAGCTCGCCATCAAGTACGGGAAGCAGAACGGGCGGTCGTACTTCGTGGCCGCGGAGAACGGCTTCCACGGCCGGACCCTGGGCGCGCTGTCCCTGACGGGCAAGGCGGCGATCCGGGAGCCGTTCGGGCCGTTCGCGATCGATGTCCGGTTCGTCCCGTACGGGGACGCGGAGGCGCTGAAGGCCGCCGTGGACGAGGACTGCGCCGCGGTCTTCCTGGAACCCACGCAGGGCGAGGCCGGGGTCGTCCCGCCGCCGGACGGGTACTTCGCCGCCGTCCGCCGGATCTGCGACGCGGCGGGGGCGCTGTTCGTCGCCGACGAGATCCAGTCCGCGATCGGCCGCACCGGCACTTGGTTCGCGTTCGAGCACGAGAACGCGAAGCCCGACGTGCTCACCCTCGCCAAGGGACTGGGCGGAGGGCTCCCGATCGGGGCGTGCGTCGCGTTCAGCCCGCACGGCGGCCTGTTCGCCAAGGGCGACCACGGCAGCACGTTCGGCGGCAATCCGGTGGGCGCGGCCGCGGCCCTCGCCGTCCTCACCACGATCGAGAAGGACGGGCTGCTCGCCAACGCCGCCTCCGTGGGGGAGACCCTCGCGGCCGGGCTCGGCGCCGTCGGGCATCCGCTGCTCGCAGGCGTGCGCGGCCGCGGCCTGTGGCGGGCGGCGGTCCTCACCGGGCCGCACGCCCCCGCCGTGGAGGCCGCCGCCCGCGACGCCGGCTTCCTGATCAACGCGCTCCAGCCGGACGCGCTGCGGATCGCGCCCCCGCTGGTCCTCACCGCCGAGCAGGCGGGCTCGTTCACCGACGCGTTTCCCGCTATTCTCGACGCCGCCTCACCCGAGTAGGAGAACCGACCGTGACCAGGCACTTCCTCCGGGACGACGATCTCACCCCCGCCGAACAGGCCGAGGTGCTCGACCTCGCCGGCGCGGTGAAGAAGGACCGGTTCGGCCACAGGCCGCTGGAGGGCCCGCGGTCGGTGGCGGTGCTGTTCGACAAGCCGTCCACCCGGACCCGGCTCTCGTTCGCCGCCGGCATCGCCGAGCTGGGCGGCAACCCGCTCGTGATGGACGCCGGAACGAGCCAGCTCGGCCGCGGCGAGACGATCGCGGACACCGCGCGCGTCCTCGAACGGCAGGTCAGCGCGATCGTGTGGCGGACGGCCGGGCAGGAGCGCATCGAGGAGATGGCCGCCGGCACCAGGGTCCCGGTCGTCAACGCCCTCACCGACGAGTTCCACCCCTGCCAGATCCTCGCCGACCTGCAGACCGTCCGGGAGGCGAAGGGCGACCTCGCCGGCGTCACGCTCGCCTACTTCGGCGACGGCGCCAACAACATGGCGCACTCCTACCTGCTCGGCTGCGCCACCGCCGGGATGCACGTCCGGATCGGCGCCCCCGCGTCGCTGCCCCCCGCCCCCGCCGTCGTGGCCCGCGCGACCGAGATCGCCGCCGCGACCGGCGGATCCGTGACGGTCACCGACGACGCCCGGCAGGCCGCCGCCGGGGCCGACGTCCTCGCGACCGACACGTGGGTGTCGATGGGGCAGGACGGCAAGGACACCTCGCTGTACGAGCCGTACGCCGTGGACGAGGACCTGCTCGCCGACGCCGACCCCGGGGCGATCGTGCTGCACTGCCTGCCCGCCTACCGGGGCAAGGAGATCGCCGCGTCCGTCCTGGACGGTCCGCAGAGCAGGGTCTGGGACGAGGCCGAGAACCGGCTGCACGCCCAGAAGGCGCTGCTCATCTGGCTTCTGGAGCGCTCCCTTTGACGACTCCCATGACCAAGGCCGCCCGGCACGCCCGCGTGATCGAGCTGCTGACCCGGCATCCCGTCCACTCGCAGGGCGAGCTCGCCAAGCTGCTCGGCGACGAGGGGGTCGAGGTCACCCAGGCCACGCTCTCGCGCGATCTGGTGGAGATCGGCGCGGTCAAGCTCCGCGCCGACGACGGCAGCCTGATCTACGCCGTGCCCGGAGAGGGCGGCGAGCGGATCCGGCGGGCCCGCACCGGGGCGGCCGAGACGTTCACCGGACGGCTCTCCCGGCTCGCCGCGGAACTACTCGTCTCGGCCGAGGCGTCCGCGAACCTGGTCATGGTGCGCACCCCGCCGGGCGCAGCCCAGTACCTGGCCTCGGCGATCGACCACGCGGAATGGCCGTCCATCCTCGGCACCGTCGCCGGCGACGACTCGATCCTCGTCATCGCGCGCGACCCGAACGGCGGGGAGGACGTCGCGCAGGCGCTCCTCAGGCTGATCAGCGGGCGCGAACGACGAGGCCAGGGGCCGCCCGGCGGCCCCGAACCCGGCCCGTCCTGACCCGCGGCGGGGCGGAACCGCCGTACCCTGTGGCGGGCGCCGTGACCGCGGCGTCCCGCACGCGGAGCGTCCGTGCGCCGCGCGCCGGGACGACGTGGTGAGATGGCAGTCGACCGAACGTTCAGCGGTGGGAAGAAGAGGATTTCCGTGACCAAGGCACCGACGCGGCTGTGGGGCGGCCGGTTCGAAGGCGGCCCGTCGGACGCGCTCGCCCGGCTCTCGGTGAGCGTCCAGTTCGACTGGCGGCTCGCCCCCTACGACCTGATGGGCTCGCGCGCGCACGCCCGCGTCCTCAACCGGGCGGGGCTGCTCACCGACGACGAGCTGGAGCGCATGATCGGTGCCCTGAACGATCTGGAGGAGGCGGCGAGGTCCGGGGAGTTCCGGCCGGCCGTCGCCGACGAGGACGTGCACACCGCGCTCGAACGCGGCCTGCTGGAGCGGCTCGGCGCCCTCGGCGGTAAGCTGCGCGCCGGCCGCAGCCGCAACGACCAGGTCGCCACCGACCTGCGCCTCTACCTGCGCGACCACGCCCGCCAGATCGTCTCCCGGCTGGTCGAGCTGGAGACCGCGCTCATCGCGCAGGCCGAGCACAACCTCGGCGTCGCTGCACCGGGCATGACCCACCTGCAGCACGCCCAGCCCGTACTGTTCTCCCACCAGCTTCTCGCGCACGTCCAGCCGCTCACCCGCGACATCGACCGGCTCCGCGACTGGGACCGGCGCGCCGCGGTGTCCCCCCTCGGCTCCGGCGCCCTCGCCGGCTCCTCCCTGCCGCTGGACCCGCAGGCCACCGCCGCCGAGCTGGGCTTCGACGCCGCCGCCCCGAACTCCATGGACGCCGTCGCCGACCGCGACTTCGTCGCCGAGTTCCTCTTCGCCGCCGCGCTGATCGGCGTGCACCTGTCGCGCCTCGGCGAGGAGATCTGCCTCTGGGCGTCGCAGGAGTTTCGCTGGATCGAGATGGACGACACCTATGCCACCGGGTCGTCGATCATGCCGCAGAAGAAGAACCCCGACGTCGCGGAGCTGGCGCGCGGCAAGGCCGGCCGCCTCATCGGCCATCTCGTCGGCCTGCTCACCACGCTCAAGGGCCTGCCGCTCACCTACAACCGCGACCTCCAGGAGGACAAGGAGGGCGCGTTCGACGCCGTCGAGACGCTGCTGCTCGTCCTCCCCGCCATGTCCGGACTTATCGCGACGATGCGGGTCAACACCGAGCGGCTGGAGGCGCTCGCCCCGGACGGCTTCGCCCTCGCCACCGACCTCGCCGAGCTGCTCGTCCGGCGCGGCGTGGCGTTCCGCGACGCCCACGAGGTCGTCGGGCACCTGGTCGTCTGGTGCCAGGTCAACGACAAGGACTTCGACGACCTGACCGACGAGGAGCTCGGCAAGGTGTCGCCGCATCTGACGCCGGACGTCCGCGAGGTGCTGAACGTCCAGGGCGCCCTGGCGTCGCGCAAGGCCTACGGGGGGACTGCCCCCGACCGCGTCCGCGAGCAGATCGGCGTGCTGCGCACGCTGGTCAACGAGCACGCCGCCTGGGCCGCGGGCTCCGACTCCTGAGGCGGCCGTCCGCCGTTCCGCGCCCCCGGTGGAGCGGGACGGCCGCCGCGACGCCGGAGGCCCCCTAGGCTGTCGGCGGACTGTCCCCTAGATGACGGTGAGGCGATGGACGGAGCGTTGCTGCCACGGAAGTTCTTCGACCGCCCGGTGGACGAGGTCGCTCCCGCACTGCTGGGGCATGTGATCACGCACCGGACCCCCGAAGGCGAGGTCGCCGCACGGCTCACCGAGGTGGAGGCGTACGCGGGTCCTCTGGACCCCGCCTCCCACGCCTATCGGGGACGGACGCAGCGCAACGCGGTGATGTTCGGGCCGCCCGGGTACGTCTACGTGTACTTCACCTACGGCATGCACTTCTGCATGAACCTGGTCTGCGGACCGGACGGGACGTCCATGGCGGTGCTCCTGCGCGCCGGCGAGATCATCGCGGGGGAGGAGATCGCCAGGGAACGCCGGCCGCGCTCGACCGTCCGTGACCTGGCCCGCGGCCCGGCCCGGCTCTGCCAGGCCCTCGGTGTCGCCCGCGAGCAGAACGGCCTGGACGTGTGCACGCCCGGCGGTGCGATGACCGTCCGCCAAGGCGAGGCCGCCGATCCCGCGTCGATCCGCAACGGCCCCCGGACCGGTGTCAACGGCGCCAAGGACGTTCCGTGGCGGTTCTGGATCGACGGAGACCCGACCGTCTCCCCGTACCGCGCGCACGTTCCGCGGCAGCGGAAGAAGATCCCCGCCGATGACTGACCCCGCCCCACCCGTTCCCCGCGTCGGCATACCGTCGGCGACGTCGCCGGGACGGAGGGCGGTACGGGCTCTGGCGGGCGCCATGGGCTATGTCGCGTTCGTCGTGCTCCTGGTCGTCGTGGTCGTCGACGGCTCGCTTCACCGGACGTCCCGCCTCGGCGACGTCGAGCGGCAGCCGGCGTCCGTGAATTACGAGGACGGCAGCACGCACTACGCCGGCCTCGTCCACACGCGCAGCTGGGTCTTCGGCAGGCATCAGAGCTATGAGCTGTATACGGGCCGTTACCCTGACCTCGGCTACGGGCACTTCGTCCGGCTGGGGTTCGGGCTGGACGATCAGCGGCCCGTCATCGCCGACGCGACATGGGACGAGAAGGGCGTCCGGGTGACGTTCACATCCGGGCACGAGGTGTTCGTTCCCGCCCGCCACTTCGTCGGCGGCCGTTGAATATCGTTGGCGTGACACGCGCCCGCCGTGCAGCCTGGTGGGCGAACGGAAAGACGGAAAGCAAGCCGGAGACGAGGGAGACCGTGACCGACATCCTGGACGATCTCGCGTGGCGCGGCCTGATCGCGCAGTCCACCGACCTGGACGAACTGCGGGCACTGCTCGCCGCGGGACCGGTCACGCTGTATTGCGGGTTCGACCCGACGGCGCCCTCGCTGCACCTGGGCAACCTGATCCAGATCCTCACGCTGCGGCGCTTCCAGAAGGCCGGCCACCGGCCCATCGGCCTCGTCGGCGGCGCGACCGGCCTGATCGGCGACCCGAGCGGGAAGAGCGCCGAACGCGTCCTGAACTCGGAGGAGACCGTCGCGGGCTGGGTCGAGCGGGTCCGCGGGCAGGTGTCGAAGTTCCTCGACTTCCATGACGGCCCGACCGGCGCGACGATGGTCAGCAACCTCGACTGGACGGGCCCGATGTCGGCCATCGAGTTCCTGCGCGACATCGGCAAGCACTTCCCGGTCAACCGGATGCTCGCCCGGGAGACGGTCAAGGCGCGGCTCGACACGACGGGGATGAGCTACACCGAGTTCAGCTACGTCCTGCTCCAGTCGATGGACTTCCTGGAGCTGTACCGGCGGCACGGGTGCCTGCTGCAGACGGGCGGCAGCGACCAGTGGGGCAACCTGACCGCGGGCGTGGACCTCATCCGGCGGGTCGCGGGCGGCAGCGCGCACGCGCTGACGACGCCGCTTCTCACCAAGGCGGACGGGTCCAAGTTCGGCAAGACGGCGGGCGGCGAGACCTACTGGCTCGACCCGGAGCTGACCTCGCCGTACGCGTTCTACCAGTTCTGGATCAACGCCGATGACCGGGACGTGGAGCAGTTCCTCAGGTTCTTCAGCTTCCGTCCCCGCGAGGAGATCGAGGACCTGGTCAAGCAGGGCGCCGACCGTCCGGCGGCGCGGGCCCCGCAGCGCGCGCTCGCCGAGGAGATGACCACGCTCGTGCACGGCGCGGACGAGACGGCCCGGGTCATCGCCGCCTCCCGCGCCTTGTTCGGGCAGGGCGCCCTGGAGGAGCTGGACGAGCGGACGCTCAAGGCCGCCCTCGCCGAAGTGCCCCGCACGGAGGTCCCCGCCGGGGAGCTGCCGACCGTCGTGGATCTGCTGGTGGCGTCCGGCCTGTGCAAGAGCAAGTCCGAGGCACGCCGCGCCATCGCCCAGGGCGGTGCCTACCTCAACAACGCCAAGGTCGAGTCGGAGGAAGCCGCGCCGGGGACCGGCGACCTGCTCCACGGCCGCTTCCTCGTCCTGCGTCGCGGGAAGCGGAACGTGGGCGGCGTCGAGGTGACCGCGTCCTGACGTGCCCTGTGGCCGCCCGTCCGGAGCCGTTCCGGGCGGGCGGTCGCAATATCGGGGGCAAACTTCGGTAGATACACGTCACAGTGCGGTTACGGCGGGCCGTGCGAGGGCATACTTTGAAGCCGGAAAACAGCATGTGACCTGCGGATTCGCGCCCGGCGGGGGTCGATTTGACGGTCCTGTCGGCGAGATCTAATGTTCTACACGCCCCACGGGGGAGCGGGACGCCGACAGGCGGCCGGCCCCGAGGGGAACCCTCTACAGACCGAGCTGGGCGAGACTTGTCGCGCCCTAAAGAGATGTAAGGGCCGAACCGCCCCAAAGTTGGACGAACGGGACGGATCGGGTAGGATTGAGGGGTTGCCCCGGAGCCGGGGCCTGCGGGAGCAGGGGTTCGGCGCGGTGGGTGTCCGTTTCTTGAGAACTCAACAGCGTGTTAAAAGCCAGTGCCTTTATCGGCCCGTCTGTTTTTGTTGGCCGGGTCGCCCCGTGGCTGTTCCTTTTGGGATGGTCGGGGATTTCTTTGAGGCAATGCACGGCCCCTGTGGGGGTCTGTGTGGTGCTGGGATTGTTTCCTGAGGTTTGGCCGGCTGGGGTTCGCCCCCTGGTTGGTCGTTCGAACCTTGATGGAGAGTTTGATCCTGGCTCAGGACGAACGCTGGCGGCGTGCTTAACACATGCAAGTCGAGCGGAAAGGCCCCTTCGGGGGTACTCGAGCGGCGAACGGGTGAGTAACACGTGAGCAACCTGCCCCTGACTTTGGGATAAGCCTGGGAAACCGGGTCTAATACCGGATATGACCTCCGATCGCATGGTCGGTGGTGGAAAGTTTTTCGGTCAGGGTTGGGCTCGCGGCCTATCAGCTTGTTGGTGGGGTGATGGCCTACCAAGGCGACGACGGGTAACCGGCCTGAGAGGGCGACCGGTCACACTGGGACTGAGACACGGCCCAGACTCCTACGGGAGGCAGCAGTGGGGAATATTGCGCAATGGGCGGAAGCCTGACGCAGCGACGCCGCGTGAGGGATGACGGCCTTCGGGTTGTAAACCTCTTTCAGCAGGGACGAAGCTAACGTGACGGTACCTGCAGAAGAAGCGCCGGCTAACTACGTGCCAGCAGCCGCGGTAATACGTAGGGCGCAAGCGTTGTCCGGAATTATTGGGCGTAAAGAGCTCGTAGGCGGTTTGTCGCGTCTGTCGTGAAAGCCCACGGCTTAACCGTGGGTCTGCGGTGGATACGGGCAGACTAGAGGCAGGTAGGGGAGAATGGAATTCCCGGTGTAGCGGTGAAATGCGCAGATATCGGGAGGAACACCGGTGGCGAAGGCGGTTCTCTGGGCCTGTACTGACGCTGAGGAGCGAAAGCGTGGGGAGCGAACAGGATTAGATACCCTGGTAGTCCACGCCGTAAACGTTGGGCGCTAGGTGTGGGGTTCTTCCACGGATTCCGCGCCGTAGCTAACGCATTAAGCGCCCCGCCTGGGGAGTACGGCCGCAAGGCTAAAACTCAAAGGAATTGACGGGGGCCCGCACAAGCGGCGGAGCATGTTGCTTAATTCGACGCAACGCGAAGAACCTTACCAAGGCTTGACATCGCCGGAAAACCATCAGAGATGGTGGGTCCTTTTTGGGCCGGTGACAGGTGGTGCATGGCTGTCGTCAGCTCGTGTCGTGAGATGTTGGGTTAAGTCCCGCAACGAGCGCAACCCTCGTTCCATGTTGCCAGCACGTTATGGTGGGGACTCATGGGAGACCGCCGGGGTCAACTCGGAGGAAGGTGGGGATGACGTCAAGTCATCATGCCCCTTATGTCTTGGGCTGCAAACATGCTACAATGGCCGGTACAGAGGGCTGCGATACCGTGAGGTGGAGCGAATCCCTTAAAGCCGGTCTCAGTTCGGATCGAAGTCTGCAACTCGACTTCGTGAAGTCGGAGTCGCTAGTAATCGCAGATCAGCAACGCTGCGGTGAATACGTTCCCGGGCCTTGTACACACCGCCCGTCACGTCACGAAAGTCGGCAACACCCGAAGCCCGTGGCCCAACCACCTTGTGTGGGGGGAGCGGTCGAAGGTGGGGCCGGCGATTGGGACGAAGTCGTAACAAGGTAGCCGTACCGGAAGGTGCGGCTGGATCACCTCCTTTCTAAGGAGCACACAGCTGGCCCGGGCTGCTTCCCTTCCGGGAAGGCTCAGGTCGGTGGCCACCGTTGGCAGCGAGTGTCTGTCAGGTGGCTGCTCATAGATGTGGAGCACTGGCTATTCATCAGGTCGCTTACGCGGCCCGGCAAGTACCGCCCTGAAGCTTCGGCTTGGGGGAGTGGGAACGGCGGGTTCGGGTGGGGGGTCTGGTGGGCACGCTGTTGGGTCCTGAGGGAACGGGCGCGAGCCCGGGTGCCTCTGGATCGCGGGACCAGGACCACATTCCTTGATTGGGGTGTGGTTTTGGTGGGCCCGGTTGTTTTTTGAGAACTGCACAGTGGACGCGAGCATCTCTGGTGGGATGATGTGGCTCTTTTGGGTCATGGATTCTCATCTGCGATTTGTTTTGATCGTTTTGTGTGTTCAAGTTTTTTAGGGCATACGGTGGATGCCTTGGCATCAGGAGCCGATGAAGGACGTGGGAGCCTGCGATATGCCTCGGGGAGTCGGCAACCAGACTTTGATCCGGGGATTTCCGAATGGGGAAACCTGGCACTCGTCATGGGGTGTCGCCGCCTGCTGAATGTATAGGCAGGTTGGTGGGAACGCGGGGAAGTGAAACATCTCAGTACCCGCAGGAAGAGAAAACAATTGTGATTCCGTGAGTAGTGGTGAGCGAAAGCGGAGGAGCCTAAACCGTGCGCGTGTGATAGCCGGCAGGCGTTGCGTGTGCGGGGTTGTGGGACCATCCGGGTCCAGCTGCCGCTGGGTCAAGGAGTTATAAACTGCTCGGATAGTTGAACGGCTTGGGATGGCCGACCGTAGACGGTGAGAGTCCGGTAGACGAAATCTGGGTGGCTTCTGGGTGTGTTCCCGAGTAGCACGGGGCCCGTGAAATCCCGTGTGAATCTGCCACGACCACGTGGTAAGGCTGAATACTTCCTGGTGACCGATAGCGGACTAGTACCGTGAGGGAAAGGTGAAAAGTGCCCCGGTGAGGGGTCGTGAAATAGTACCTGAAACCGTGTGCCTACAAGCCGTCAGAGCGTCCTCACTGCCTTCGGGTGGTGTTCGTGATGGCGTGCCTTTTGAAGAATGAGCCTGCGAGTTATGGTGTGTGGCGAGGTTAACCGGTGGCGGGTAGCCGTAGCGAAAGCGAGTCTGAATAGGGCGTTTTTAGTCGCATGCTGTAGACCCGAAGCGGGGTGATCTAGCCATGGGCAGGGTGAAGCGCCGGTAAGACGGTGTGGAGGCCCGAACCCACCAGGGTTGAAAACCTGGGGGATGACCTGTGGTTAGGGGTGAAAGGCCAATCAAACTCCGTGATAGCTGGTTCTCCCCGAAATGCATTTAGGTGCAGCGTTGCGTGTTTCTTGCCGGAGGTAGAGCTACTGGATGGCTGATGGGCCCTACAAGGTTACTGACGTCAGCCAAACTCCGAATGCCGGTAAGTGAGAGCGTGGCAGTGAGACTGCGGGGGATAAGCTTCGTAGTCGAGAGGGAAACAGCCCAGATCATCGGTTAAGGCCCCTAAGCGTGTGCTAAGTGGGAAAGGATGTGGAGTTGCCGTGACAACCAGGAGGTTGGCTTAGAAGCAGCCATCCTTGAAAGAGTGCGTAATAGCTCACTGGTCAAGTGATTCCGCGCCGACAATGTAGCGGGGCTCAAGCACACCGCCGAAACCGTGGCATTGCATCCCTTCGGGGTGTGATGGGTAGGGGAGCGTCCTGTAGCCGGTGAAGCCGCCGAGTGATCGAGTGGTGGAGGCTGCGGGAGTGAGAATGCAGGCATGAGTAGCGAATCACACGTGAGAAACGTGTGCGCCGGATGACCAAGGGTTCCTGGGGCAGGCTAATCCGCCCAGGGTAAGTCGGGACCTAAGGCGAGGCCGACAGGCGTAGTCGATGGACAACGGGTTGATATTCCCGTACCCGCTGGTATGCGCCAACGCTGAACCCTCTGATGCTAAGACCCCGAATCCTGGGTTGAGCCTTCGGGCTTGTCCTGGGCCTAGCGGTCGGCCCGAGGGGGTAGTAGGTGAGTGATGGGGTGACGCAGGAGGGTAGCTCAGCCCAGGCGATGGTTGTCCTGGGGTAAGCATGTAGCCCGCGCTGCAGGTAAATCCGTGGCGCGTTAAGGGTGAGATGTGATGCCGAGCCGTTTTAGGTGAAGTGAGTGATCCCATGCTGTCGAGAAAAGCCTCTAGCGAGTGTATCGGCGGCCCGTACCCTAAACCGACTCAGGTGGTCAGGTAGAGAATACCAAGGCGATCGGGTGAACTGTGGTTAAGGAACTCGGCAAATTGCCCCCGTAACTTTGGGAGAAGGGGGACCACGCCTGGTGAACCGTCTTGCACGGGGAGCTGGGTGGGGTCGCAGAGGCCAGGGGGAAGCGACTGTTTACTAAAAACACAGGTCCGTGCGAAGTCGTAAGACGCTGTATACGGACTGACGCCTGCCCGGTGCCGGAACGTTAAGAGGACCGGTTAGACGCTTTCGGGTGTCGAGGCTGAGAATCTAAGCGCCGGTAAACGGCGGTGGTAACTATAACCATCCTAAGGTAGCGAAATTCCTTGTCGGGTAAGTTCCGACCTGCACGAATGGCGTAACGACTTCCCCGCTGTCTCAACCACAGGCCCGGCGAAATTGCAGTACGAGTAAAGATGCTCGTTTCGCGCAGCAGGACGGAAAGACCCCGGGACCTTCACTACAGCTTGGCATTGGCGCCTGAAGCGTCTTGTGTAGGATAGGTGGGAGACTGTGAAGCCCAGACGCCAGTTTGGGTGGAGTCGTTGGTGAAATACCACTCTGGTCGTTTTGAGCGTCTAACCCGCACCCGTGTATCCGGGTGGGGGACAGTGCCTGGTGGGTAGTTTAACTGGGGCGGTTGCCTCCTAAAGTGTAACGGAGGCGCCCAAAGGTTCCCTCAGCCTGGTTGGCAATCAGGTGGCGAGTGCAAGGGCACAAGGGAGCTTGACTGTGAGACGGACGTGTCGAGCAGGTGCGAAAGCAGGGCCTAGTGATCCGGCACCTACGTGTGGAAGTGGTGTCGCTCAACGGCTAAAAGGTACCCCGGGGATAACAGGCTGATCTTCCCCAAGAGTCCATATCGACGGGATGGTTTGGCACCTCGATGTCGGCTCGTCGCATCCTGGGGCTGGAGTAGGTCCCAAGGGTTGGGCTGTTCGCCCATTAAAGCGGCACGCGAGCTGGGTTTAGAACGTCGCGAGACAGTTCGGTCCCTATCCGCTGTGCGCGTAGGAGAATTGAGAGGGTCTGTCCCTAGTACGAGAGGACCGGGACGGACGAACCTCTGGTGTGCCAGTTGTCCCGCCAGGGGCACGGCTGGTTGGCTACGTTCGGTCGGGATAACCGCTGAAAGCATCTAAGCGGGAAGCCTTCCTCGAGATGAGTTCTCCCACCCTGTTAAAGGGGTGTAAGGCCCCCGGTAGACGACCGGGTTGATAGGCTGGAGATGGAAGCACGGTGACGTGTGGAGTCGACCGGTACTAATAGGCCGAGTGGCTTGAACACACTGAACGTTCAAAGCATCTCGCTGCGTAGAAGTGTTCGCGTCCCTGTGTGGTTCCCAGGAAACAACCGGGAACCCGCGTATAATAGAATGATCGAGCCTTGGTTGCTCGGACGGATTCTTCCCGCACCCCTGCTGGGGTGTTGGGGGTTGGTCGTTCGGTGGTTTTGGCGAGGGGGAAACACCCGGTCCCATCCCGAACCCGGAAGTTAAGCCCTTCAGCGCCGATGGTACTGCATGGGAGACTGTGTGGGAGAGTAGGACACCGCCGGACTCATATTGCAGAAAGGCCCCGCCGATACCGGCGGGGCCTTTCTCATTTCTCGGCGAGGGAATCGCCGCGTCCAGCGAAGGCATCCCAGAGGAGCGCGGCAGGCTCCGCGGTATTGAAGAGCGACTCGATACGGGATCGGTCGCCGTCCAGGTGGCTGAGGGTCTGGATACCGAGGAACATGGCGACCGCGATCATCCCGAGATCGCGGGACGGGACCAGGCTTTCCAATGTCGTTCCCGCGACGAGCCGGCGAATGGTGGCGGCGGCGAACTCGGACCAGGATTCGACATGGGCGAGGAGTTCGTTGCGGAGACGAGGAGACGCCGACGATGCTCTGAAGAGCTCCTGGACGGCATCGATGTGCCCCTGATCCCGCATGTCCTCGGCGTACAGCTCGCGGAGATCGGCCAGCAGTTCCGTGGCGTCCGCGCAGGAACCCAGCGCCTCTTCGTAGCGCTCCCTGCGGGCCTGGCTCGTGTCGCGCAACGCGGCGACGAGAAGGTCCTCAAGATCTTCGAAGTGGTAGTAGATGACGCCCGGTGCGAAGCCGCCCGTCTTGGCGATCGAGCGGGCGGTCGTCCCGCCGTAGCCCTCCGCGGCGAGCGTCCGAACGGCCGCTTCGAGGAGACGTTTCCTCGCTTCCGCGCGTGGCGCCATGCCTGTCAGATCACCTTCCACGGCCGTACGCCCGCCTCGGCGAGGACCGGGTCGAGGCGTCGCGCGAGACGTGCCAGATGGTGGCTCGGCACCTGCGGGTAGAGATGGTGCTCCAAGTGGTACGTCAACTCCAGGAAGAGCGCGGGAACGACTCGTCCGCGCAGAGTGTGCGTCTGCGTGAGCGGCGTGTCCCCGTAATGCCGGTGCGGCAGATGGACGGTCAGCAGCGGATAGACCCAGCTTCCCACGATCACCAGCGCGGCGTACACGAGCAGCCCCCGCCACAGGAGCATTCCGGCGCCGACCGCCGCGAAGGGCAGAGCCGCCTCGGCCAGCAGCCACAGGCGCTGCCCCAGGGCGGCGCGGCGGAAGGCCCAGAGCCACAGGCGGGCGAGGAAGACCGGTCCGTAGAGCACCGCACCCACCGCGGACAGGTTGGCCGGGTAGCCCTCTGGATCCTCATCGCTGGGGAAGGTGCGGTGGTGCTGCAAGTGCGTCGCCCGGTAGGCGTGGCCGCTCTCCAGCAGGACCGCGCCGAGGAGGAACAGCGCCCACTCCGTCGCACGCCGGCCGAGGCCGAGGGAACGGTGGACGACGTCATGCGTCGCCGTGACAACCGCCACGAAGATCCCGAAGGTGATCGGGGGAGTCAGCCACCACCATCCGGCGCCCCAGGCGACCGCGAAGAGCGCGATGCCGACATACGGCAGAGACAAGGTGAGGATGCGCCGACGCGGTGTGGTGACGAGCAGGTCAGAGCCCAGTTCGGAGAGCTTTGGGATCATCGGTACGACCCCGTTCTGCGACCGGCCCTGAGAACCTCGTCCGCGACGATCCTGCTGCCGAGCGCGCACGCGACGGTGCCGAGCCCGGGCCAGGTCGAGTCACCGACGAGCCAGAGCCCCGGCACACCGAGCGAATGCGGGACCGCGTTCTGGTTGGCGTTCCGCGGTGACTGGTGAGGGCCGCCGACCGCACCGCCCGGCCGGAACGCGAAACGCTCGTACGAGCGGGGCGTGCCGACCTCCCACACCCGGGCCCGCTCACCGAGGTTCGGATGGACACGACGGGCCAGGCTGACGAGGCGCTCCCCGGTCGCCCGCTTGCGGACCTCGTAGTCGGCGTCCGGCAGCCCCTCCCAATCCGCCAGCCCGGTGTGCGTGGAGATCATCACGGCGCGTTCGCCGGCCGGTGCGCTGTCGGTGTCACCGGGCGCCGACACCGACACGAACATGTTGTTGCCGTCGCCGAGCGGCCGGTCGTAGTCCTGGAGCAGCTGGTGGTGGGTGAACTCCTGGCCGGCGACCTCGTCCTCCGGGACGCCGAGGAAGACGACGATCGCACCGCCCATGTCCCCGGCGTCCCGCTCCAGGTAGGGGCGGAGCGGCCGCGCGAGGTCGGGGACGACGCGGGCGGTGGTCGCGGCGGGCAGTGCGCTCACCACCTGCCGCGCATGGAGGACGCCGAGCCTCGTGTGGACGTCGAACGCCCCGGCCCGTCCGGTGACCCGGTCGGCGCGGCAGCCGACGACGAGCCGCCCGCCCATCCCGCGGTAGTGCGCGAGGAAACGGCGCCAGAAGCCGCGCATCCCGCCGTCCGCGCGGGTGAGCCCGGCGCCGCGGATGGTGACGCCCAGCGCCGCGTTGATGAGCGGGGCCCGGTCAACGGTGCTGTGCACGGTGTCCTCCACCAGCATCGACAGCAGCCCGGTCAGCGGCTTGTCGTCGCGAAGGCCGTGCCGGACGAGGGCGTCCCCGAGAGTGGTGTTCAGGTGGCGGGCGAGGGGGATTCCGCGCGGGCCGAGAGCGCGCAGGTTGTGGAGCATGTCCGCGGGACGCCGCATCGGCAGGCGGACCCCGGCGCGGCTCGCGTCCCAGGACACCTGCGCGAGCCGGTCGAGCCGCGTCCAGAAGGCGCGGTGCGCGGCACTGTCGCCGAGGACGCGCAACCGCTCGCGGTGCCAGGCGAGGGTGTCGCGGTAGAGGGTCACCTTGCGGTCCGGGAGCCAGCCGACGTAGCCGGGGAGGGCCTCGCCCGGAACCGGGTCCATGCCGATGCCGGCGAGCAGTTCGGCCCCGACCCCGCCGGGCTCGAAGTCGACCATCGTCGTCGCGCCCACGTCGAACGAGAACCCGCGCCGCCGGTAGTAGCCGGCGCAGCCGCCGACATGCCCGTGCGCCTCGACGACGACCGTGGACACGCCCGCCGCCTGCAACCGGGCCGCCGTCGCCATCCCGGCGAGCCCTCCGCCCAGCACGGCGACCTCGCACGACGCCGGAAACCGTGCCGCCGCCCGCCGTGGGCGCCTTTCCTGAACATCTGTTCTGAACATGAGTTCAGAGTCCGTCCGGACCGGTGCGCCGTCAATGCCGGAAATCGCGGATGGCCGGAGGCGGCCCGGTCCTCAAATGAACGGCCCAAGCCGCGAACCCCTGGTCGGCGGCCTGAACGAGAGTCCGGCCCCATGCGCCGATGCCGGAATGATGCGGCGACCGTCCGGCGGTGCCGCCTCTCGCGGACGAACCGGCAGGTGAACAGCACGTACGCCGCTCGGTGCGAACCCCTTCCGACGGGAGTCAGGTCGTTCGGCGATACCGCACCGACCGCCGGGGAATCCCGGTCACGCCGACACGCGAACCTCCTGCAGATCACGGCGCTGCGGGCGGTCGGTCGGAAACGTGATAGTGCCGGACGGGTGGTCTGGTGCGGGCCGGGGCCTCAACGCCGTGCGTGGCGGATCTTCAACCGGCCGAACCCCATGGTCCCGGTGATCCGGATCCTCGGCCCGCCGGGGCCGGAGTGCCGCCTCGGCTTGTAGAGCGAGTCCTTCCACACGGTGCGCAGCTCCTCGATGTCGACGACCGCGTCGCGCGGCACCGTGATCTTCGCCCTGCCGGTGCCCAGCCGCACCTCGATGTCGACCACCGGATGCTCGATGACCGCCCGGGACAGGTCGAGGTGCACCCTTCCGAACGCGGACTCGACCTTGAGGGTCCGCGGCACCCGCCATGCGCCGCGACGCTGGATCCGGCCGCTGAGGACGGCGATCGTGGACGTGGTGCCCGGTTTCTCCGGCGGAAGCGAGGCCAGAGCCGTCCCGAGCTCGCCGCGTGTCTTGGCGGTCAGCACCCGGTCGAGGAGCTCGTCCATCTCCTCGTGCGAGATGTGCCCTTCGCCGTACGCCTCCTGCAGGCGCCGCACGGCCGTTTCGCGGTCGTCTTCACCGACCGGCGACGACGGGTCTTCTGGCAAGGGGGTCACCGTTGCACTCTAGTGCGCCTGCCGTTGGTCATCATGTCCATGATCGCCCGAAGGTGCGCGGTCGTCGGGCCGAGGGGTGATCCGGCCGCCGAGGAGAGCGGCCAGGGACGGGTGGGTGCGTCCGGGCGCGATGGTGGTGATGCGGTAGCGGGCGACAGCCGCCTTGACGAAGGGGTCCTCGGCGGCGATCTCCTCCGCGCCTTGGCGGTCGACGCCGACGGCGATGATGAGGCCGCCCTCTGATGAGGGGATGGTCTGCCCGGAGAGGACGAACGTGCCGGCGGCATGGTGCCGTTCGAGGAAGGCCACGTGCCCGGCGACATGCGGTTCGGCCGCCTGTTCCGAACCCGTGTACTCCAGCCGCAGCAGATGCAGCACTCGACCTCCCCGATCTTCGTCCGCTGATCGGCAAGTCTGCCAGTCAACGACCGCCGGGCCGGTGTGCGGCTGCCTATCCTGCTGTGATGGGCATCGACTGGAGCGACCAGCTGGCGGAGCAGCTCGACTGGCATTGGCTCCACCAGCTGAGGCCACGCCTGGACGGCCTGACCGATGACGAGTACTTCTGGGAGCCCGTGCCCGGGGGGTGGAGTGTCCGCCCGCGCGGCGAAGCGAGGAGCCCGATGGCCGCAGGGGCGGGGGAGTACGTGATCGACTACGCCTACCCCGAACCCGACCCCGCCCCGGTGACGTCCATCGCCTGGCGGCTCGGGCACATCATCGTGGGCGTGCTCGGCATGCGGGTCGCCGGGCACTTCGGCGGGCCGCCGGTCGACTACGGGTCCTTCCGCTATGCGGGATCCGCCGGCGAGGCTCTCACCCAGCTCGACGCCGGATACGCGGCCTGGCTGGACGGCGTCCGGAGCCTCGGCCCCGACGACCTGGCCCGTCCCAGCGGCCCGGCCGAGGCGCCGTACGAGGATTTCCCGCTCGCCGCGCTGGTCCTGCACATCAATCGCGAGGTCATCCACCACGGGGCCGAGATCGCGCTGCTCCGCGACCTCTACCTCCAGGGCCGGGAAGGGGCCTAACGTGCCCCCGCTATCGCCCAGGCTCGCCGAGATCGTGGACGCGTTGCCCCTCACGCCGGACATGCGGGTCCTGGAGATCGGATGCGGGCCCGGCGCCGCCGCGCGAGCCGTCGCGGCCCGGCTCGGCACCGGGCACATCCTCGCGATCGACCGGTCCGCCACGGCGATCGCGCAGGCGGAGGCCGCGTCCGCCGAGGAGATCGCGTCGGGGCGGATGAGCGTCCGGCGGGCGGCGATCGAGGACTTCGGGCTCGAAGCCGGCGAAGCGCCCTTCGATCTCGTCTTCGCCGTCCGGGTCGGGGCGCTGGACGGCCGTCATCCGGGCGCCGGGCGCAAGGCCATGGCGTGCATCGCCGCGGCGCTGGCCCCGGGCGGACGCCTCTTCATCGACGGCGGCGATCCGCTGCGCGAACTGGCGCTCTGAGTCAGCGGCCGAGGGCCGTGTCCAGGGTGGCGGCCCACTGGTGCAGCAGACGGGTGCGGCGAGCCGAGTCGTCGGTGAGCAGATCGGCCAGGCCGAGACCCCGGACGAGGTCGAGGGTCGCCTGGACCGTCTCCCTGACGCCCGGGACCGACTCGTCCGCGCCCAGGGCCTCGACCGTGAGCCGGTGCACCTCGCGTCCGACCCGGGCCTCCAGGGGGACGACCCGCGCGCGGAGCTGCTCGTCGGAACTGGCGGCGACCCAGAGCTGGAGGGCGGCGCGGAAGAGGGGGCTCGTGTACATCTCGCCGAGCAGGGTGACGACGTCCAGTGTGGACGGACGGTGGTCGGCGAGCGCGTCGAGCCGTTCGCGCATCCGGGCCTTCCGCACGTCCGCGCCGTACTCGACCGCGGCGGTCACGAGGTCCTCGCGGGTCCGGAAGTGGTGCTGGGCGGCGCCGCGGGAGACGCCCGCGCGCTCCGCGACCACCGCGACGGTCGTCCCCGCCCAGCCGACGGAGGCGAGGCAGTCGATGGCGGCCTCCAGGAGGCGCCGGCGGGTCGCGCGGCTGCGGTCCTGCTGCGGTTCGCGGGGGAGTGCCTGGGCGGTCATGGAGTCCTCGGGTCCGGTGGTCCTCCAGTCAATCAAATGATCACGGCAAGAAACAATCATGCGCGATTGATTTTTTCTGTGCGGGCTGGCAGGGTTCAGGCATGAGCCAACCGCTGCGGGTCGGTAACGCCTCGGGCTTCTACGGCGACCGCTTCTCCGCGGTGCGGGAGATGCTGGAGGGAGGGCCGCTGGACGTCCTCACCGGCGACTACCTGGCCGAGCTGACGATGCTGATCCTGGGCCGCGGCAGGATGAAGGACCCGGACGCCGGGTACGCCGCGACCTTCCTGCGGCAGATGGAGGAGTCCCTCGGGCTGGCCGCGGCTCGCGGCACCAAGATCGTCACCAACGCCGGCGGGCTCAACCCGAGCGGGCTGGCGGACCGGCTCCGCGAACTGGCCTCCCGGCTCGGGATCGACGTGCGGATCGCCCATGTGGAGGGCGACGACCTGCTCGAACGGGCGGACGAACTGGGCCTGGCGGACGAGCGGTACGGGCGGCCGCTGACCGCCAACGCCTACCTCGGCGCCTGGGGGATCGTCGAATGCCTGCGGGCCGGCGCCGACGTGGTCGTGACCGGACGCGTCACCGACGCGTCGCTGGTGGTGGGCCCGGCCGCGGCGCACTTCGGCTGGGCGCGCGACGACTGGGACGCGCTGGCCGGCGCGACGGCCGCCGGGCATGTGCTCGAGTGCGGGGCGCAGGCCACCGGCGGCAACTACGCCTTCTTTCAAGAGATCTACAATGTAAAGGCCCTCGGCTTTCCGATCGCCGAGATCCATCCCGACGGCACCAGCGTGATCACCAAGCACGCCGGGTCGGGCGGCGCCGTGACCGCCGAGACCGTCACGGCGCAGCTGCTGTACGAGATCGGCGGGCCATCCTATGCCGGTCCGGACGTGACGACGCGGTTCGACACGATCGACCTGGCGCCGGACGGCCCCGACCGAGTGCGGATCAGCGGCGTGAGAGGCGTCCCTCCGCCTCCGGCCACCAAGGTGTGCCTCAACCACCTCGGCGGCCATCGCAACGAGATGACGTTCGTGCTCACCGGCCTGGACATCGAGGCCAAGGCCGATTTCGCGAAGGCCCGGCTGGAGGCGGCCTTCGGCGATGCCCGGCCGGCCCGCGTCGAGTGGACGCTCATCGGCGCAGCCAAGCCCGACCCGGCCACACAGGGGGAGGCGACGGCCCTGCTCCGCTGTGCCGTCCTCGACCCGGACCCGGAGACGGTCGGACGCGCCTTCAGCGGCGCCGCGGTGGAACTGGCCCTCGCGGGCTACCCGGGCTTCACGATGACGACACCGCCGGGCAAGGGCGGTCCGTACGGCGTTTACACGCCCGCGTTCGTCCCGAACGGCGTGGTCGAGCACGTGGCGGTCACCCACGAGGGGAAACGCATCCCCATCCCGCCCGCGCCCGCGGAGACCGGCGAGCCCAAACCCGATCGGCAGGACATCGTCCCGCAAGAGAACGCGGGAGGAGGCCCCACCGTCCGCGCACCGCTCGGCCGGGTCGTGGGAGCGCGGAGCGGGGACAAGGGCGGGGACGCGAACATCGGCGTGTGGGCCCGGACGGACGCGCAGTGGCGCTGGCTGGAGCCGTTCCTCACCATCGAAAGATTCCAGGAGCTGCTGCCGGAGACCCGGGAGCACACCGTCCGGCGGCACACGCTGCCCAACCTCCGCGCGGTGAACTTCGTCGTCGAAGGGCTGCTGCAGGAGGGCGTATCGGCCTCGACCCGGTTCGACCCGCAGGGCAAGGCCCTCGGGGAATGGCTGCGATCCCGCCTCGTCGACATCCCGGAGGCCGTCCTGTGACCCTGAGGAGCACGCTGGACACGCACGGCCCGGAGTACCGGGAGCGCCGCCAGGCCATGCTGGAGAAGCTCGCCGCGCTGGACGCCGAACACGCCAAGGCGCTGGAGGGCGGCGGTGAGAAGTACGTCGCCCGCCACCGGAAGCGCGGGAAGATGCTCGCCAGGGAGCGCATCGAGCTGCTCCTCGACCCCGACTCGCCGTTCCTGGAGCTGAGCCCGCTCGCGGCGTGGGGCAGCGACTTCCCCGTCGGCGCGAGCGTCGTCACCGGTATCGGCGTCGTCGAGGGCGTCGAATGCGTGATCGTGGCGAACGACCCGACCGTCCGGGGCGGGTCCAGCAACCCGTGGACGGTGAAGAAGAGCTTCCGCGCCTCCGACATCGCGCTGGAGAACCGGCTGCCCGTGATCAACCTGGTCGAGTCGGGCGGCGCGGACCTGCCGACCCAGAAGGAGATCTTCATTCCGGGCGGGCGCATGTTCCGGGACCTGACCCGGCTGTCGGCGGCCGGCATCCCGACGATCGCCCTGGTGTTCGGCAACTCCACGGCCGGCGGCGCGTACATCCCGGGCATGTGCGACTACGTGGTCATGGTCAAGGAGCGGGCGAAGGTGTTCCTCGGCGGTCCGCCGCTGGTGAAGATGGCGACCGGTGAGGAGGCCGGCGACGAGGAGCTCGGCGGGGCGGAGATGCACGCGCGCACGTCCGGGCTCGCCGACTACATGGCCGCCGACGAGGCGGACGCGCTCCGCCTGGGCCGTCAGATCGTCCGGAACCTCAACCACCGCAAGCTCGGACCGCAGCCCGGCCCGGCGGAGGAGCCGCTGTACGACCCGGAGGAACTCGCCGGGATCGTCCCTGAAGACCTGAAGGTCCCGTTCGATCCGCGCGAGGTCATCGCGCGGATCGCGGACGGGTCGCGGTTCGACGAGTTCAAGCCGCTGTACGGGACGAGCCTGGTCACCGGCTGGACGCGCGTCCACGGCCACCCGATCGGGGTCCTCGCGAACGCGCAGGGCGTGCTGTTCGGGGACGAGGCGCAGAAGGCGGCGCAGTTCATCCAGCTCGCCAACCAGAACGACACCCCGCTGCTGTTCCTGCACAACACGACCGGCTACATGGTCGGCAAGGAGTACGAGCAGGCCGGGATCATCAAGCACGGCGCCCTGATGATCAACGCGGTGGCCAACAGCAGGGTCCCGCACATCACGATCGTGATGGGGGCGTCGTACGGGGCGGGCAACTACGGCATGTGCGGCCGCGCGTACGACCCCCGGTTCCTGTTCGCGTGGCCGAGCGCCAAGTCGGCGGTGATGGGGCCGCAGCAGCTCGCGGGCGTGCTGTCGATCGTCGCGCGGCAGGCGGCCGAGGCGCGCGGCCAGGCCTACGACGAGGACCAGGACCGCGCGATGCGGGAGATGGTCGAGGCGCAGATCGAGGCCGAGTCGCTGCCGTTCTTCCTGTCGGGACGCCTCTACGACGACGGTGTGATCGACCCGCGCGACACCCGGACCGTGCTCGGCCTGTGCCTGTCCGCCGTCTGCAACGCGCCCGTCCGCGGGGCCGACGGCTTCGGCGTCTTCCGGATGTGAGCGACTGATGATCAACAGAGTGCTGGTGGCCAACCGCGGCGAGATCGCCCGCCGCGTCCTGCGGGCCTGCCGGGACCTCGGCATCGGGACCGTCGCCGTCCATTCCGACCCCGATGCCGGGGCGCCGCACGTCCGGGAGGCGGACGTGGCGGGCCGGCTGCCCGGTGCGTCCCCGGCGGAGACGTACCTGTCGTCCGCGCGGCTGCTCGCCGTGGCGAAGAGCGCGGGGGCCGACGCCGTCCATCCCGGCTACGGGTTCCTGTCGGAGAACGCGGACTTCGCGCGGGCCGTCATCGACGCGGGCCTGACCTGGATCGGCCCGCCGCCCGCGGCGATCGCCGCGATGGGCTCCAAGATCGAGGCCAAGAAGCTGATGGCCGCCGCGGACGTCCCGGTGCTGCCCGAACTCGACCCCGCCCAGGTGGCGGAGGCGGACTTCCCGCTGCTGGTGAAGGCCTCCGCGGGCGGCGGCGGCCGCGGCATGCGCGTCGTCGGCGCGCCGGACGAACTGGACGGCGCGGTCGCCGCCGCGCGCCGCGAGGCGGAGTCGGCGTTCGGCGACCCGACGGTGTTCTGCGAGCCGCTGCTCGAGGGCGCCCGCCACATCGAGGTGCAGGTCCTCGCCGACGCGCACGGGACGGTCTGGACGCTCGGCGAACGCGAATGCTCGATCCAGCGACGCCACCAGAAGATCGTCGAGGAGGCGCCGTCGCCCGCCGTCCCACCCGGGCTGCGGGCGCGCCTGTGCGAGGCGGCGGCGAGCGCGGCCCGGGCGATCGGCTACGTGGGCGCGGGCACGGTCGAGTTCATGCTGGCGCGCGACGGCCGCTTCTTCTTCCTGGAGGTCAACACCCGCCTCCAGGTCGAGCACCCGGTCACCGAGTGCGTGTACGGGGTGGATCTCGTCCGGCTGCAGATCGAGGTCGCCGAGGGCGCCCGTCTCGGCGAGGACATGCCGGAGCCGCGCGGCCACGCCATCGAGGTCCGCCTGTACGCGGAGGACCCGGCGCGTGGCTGGCGGCCTGCCAGCGGCACCCTGCACACCTTCGAGGTCCCGGGCGTGGACGCCGAGTTCGCCGTCCCCGCGGAGCACGGGCTGCGGCTCGACAGCGGTGTGGAGAGCGGCGTCGAGGTCGGCGTCCACTACGACCCGATGCTCGCCAAAGTGATCGCGTGGGCGCCGACCCGGGCCGCGGCCGCCCGGAGGTTGGCGGCCGGGCTGCGCGGCGCCCGCATCCACGGCCTCACCACCAACCGCGACCTGCTCGTCCGGATCCTGGAGGAGCCGTCCTTCCTGGACGGCGACACCGACACCGGCTACCTGGACCGCGTCGGCCTCGGCGCCTTGGCCGCGCCGCTGGCGGACGAGGCCGCGGTCAGGGTGTCCGCGCTGGCCGCCGCGCTCGCCCAGGCGGCGGCGAACCGGTCTGCCGCGGCGGTGCTCGGCGGCCTCCCGTCCGGCTGGCGCAATGTCAGGTCCCAGCCCCAGCGCAGGACCTTCGAAGGCCCGCACGGCGCCGTCGACGTCGACTACCGCCTGCTCCGGGACGGCCTGACTTCCGACCTGTGCCCCGGTACCTCGCTGGTGGCCGCGACGCCCGACCAGGTCGTCCTCGACCATGACGGCCTCCGCGAGACCTTCACGGTGAAGACGGCCGGGGACGCGGTGCACGTCGACTCCCGCCTCGGCCCCGTCACGCTCACCGCCGTCCCGCGTTTCGCCGACCCGAGCGGCCACATCGCCGCCGGCTCGCTTCTCGCCCCCATGCCCGGCACCGTCGTCCGCGTCGGGACGGAACCGGGCGCGGCCGTCGCCGAGGGGGAGACCCTCGTCGTCCTGGAGGCGATGAAGATGGAGCACCGGATCGCCGCGCCGTCCGCCGGGACGGTCACGGAACTGAACGTCGCGGCGGGACAGCAGGTCGAGTCCGGCGCCGTCCTCGCGATCATCGAAGGGAACCCGGAATGAGCTTCGTGGAGACCGAGGAGCGACGCGCGCTGCGCGCGGCCGTCGCCGAACTGGGTGCCGAGTACGGGTCCTCCTACTACGTGGAGAAGGCCAGGTCCGGGGGGAAGACCGACGAGCTGTGGGCCGCGGCCGGGCGGCTCGGGTATCTCGGCGTCAACGTGCCGGAGGAGTACGGCGGGGGAGGCGGCGGCATCGGCGACCTCGCCGCCGTGTGCGAGGAGCTCGCCGCCGCGGGCTGCCCGCTGCTGCTCATGGTCGTGTCCCCGGCGATCTGCGCGACGATCATCGGCCGGTCCGGCACGGACGACCAGCGGAAGCACTGGCTGCCGCGCTTCGCGGACGGCTCGGTCAAGATGGCGTTCGCGATCACCGAGCCCGACGCCGGTTCCAACTCGCACCGCATCACCACCACGGCCCGCCGGGACGGCGACGGCTGGGTGCTGAACGGGCAGAAGACGTTCATCTCGGGTGTGGACGAGTCGGACGCCGTCCTGTTCGTCTCCCGCACGCAGGACCAGAAGGGAAACCTGCGCCCGTCGCTGTTCATCGTCCCGACCGGTACCCCCGGCTTCACCCACACCCCCATCGACATGGAGATCGTGTCGCCGGAGAAGCAGTTCGTCTGCCACCTCGACGACGTCCGGCTGCCCTACGACGCGCTCGTCGGCGACGAGGACGGCGGCCTGCTGCAGCTGTTCGCCGGCCTCAACCCCGAGCGGATCATGGCCGCCGCGATGGGCGCCGGGATCGGCCGGCTCGCCCTCGGCAAGGCCACCGCGTACGCCAGGGACCGGCAGGTGTTCCGGACGCCGATCGGCGCGCACCAGGGCCTCGCGCACCCGCTCGCCGCCGCCAAGATCGAGCTGGAGCTGGCCCGGCTGATGGGGCAGAAGGCGGCCTGGCTGTACGACGCGGGCGACGACACCGGCGCCGGGGAGGCCGCGAACATGGCCAAGTACGCCACCGCCGAGGCCGCGATCCACTGCGTCGACCAGGCCATCCAGACCCACGGCGGAAACGGCCTCACCACCGAGTACGGCGTCGGGATGCTCGCCGGCGTGGTCCGGCTCATGCGGATCGCGCCGGTCAGCCGCGAGATGATCCTCAACTTCGTCGCGCAGCACTCCCTCGGGTTGCCCAAGTCCTACTGAGGACACGCGGTGGCGGCGGGAGACAACGCGCCCTAAAATCCTGACGGTCCGGCGCTTTGATCAAGAGAAGATCGCGACCCGAGGGACTTCCGTGCACGGTCCGCCGCCCGTACCCCTGCCCGCCCCCGACCCCGGGCCGCCCGCGCCGCCCCCCGCACCGGCCCCGACCGCGGCCCCGCGCGGCCGCCGCCTGGCGGCCTGGAGCATCGACACCGCCCTCCTCGCCGGCGCCGCGGTCCTCCTCGGCATGATGACGTGGGGCCGGCTGAACGGCCTGCTCGGGGACGGCCTGTGGGGCGACGCGCTGTCGGCGACCGGCGGGCTCCTGCTGTCGGGCGGCGACGTCCAGAACGCCGCCGAGGACTTCGGCATGGGTCTCTGGCGGAAGGTCGTCGAGGCCGTCGAGCAGGCGCTGCTGCTGCTCATCCTGATCGAGTTCCTGCACCAGTTCGCCGGGCAGGCCCTCGCCGGCCGCACCATCGGCAAAGCCGTGCTGGATCTGCGCGTGGAGAACGCCAGGTCCGCCAAGTCCCGTGCGCTGCGCCGCTCCCTGGCGACCACGGCGGGCGGCACCGGCCTGTACTGCGCCGCCTGCATCCTCCTGCTGCACGGCCTGTTCCTCCTCTCCCTCGTGATGTGGCTGGCGGCCGTCGGGGTCTTCCTGGCCAACAGCGCGCCGGCGCTCGTCGGCGCCCGCCGCCGCACCTTCGCCGACCTGGTGGCGGGCACCGCCCTGGTCCGGGCGGACGGCTACCGGCGCGCCGCCGAGGCCGCGAGACAGGGCGCCGTCATCGCCTGGGACGGCACGCAGGCGGCGGGCCAGGTCGCGGGCCAGGTCGTCCGCGACAACGCCGTCCGGCTCACCCAGGCCGAGGCCGCGCAGCGCGCCCTGCAGTCGGAGCGCGCCCGGCAGGTGCAGGATCTCGGCCGGCGCTCCGCCGCCAGGGTGCACGGGGCGATGCAGGGCGAACGGGCGCAGCAGGTCGGCGACATGGGCAAACGCTTCGGCGGACGGCTCAAGAACGCCTACCGGGACCGCCGGGCGGCGCGCCAGGCGCCACCGCTGCCCCCGGCGCCCGAACGGCCCGCCCTCCCACCGCCGGAGCCGTACTACGACCCGTACCCTTACGCGCAGCCGGGCCAGTACGCGCCCCCCGGACAGTATTCGCCACCTGCCCAGCCGGGCCAGTACGGCCAGCCGGGCCGGCCCGGCCAACCCCCGCACGCGTCCGGGCAGCCGCCCGGCCCATGGCAGGCTCCCGTCGACCCGGGAGAACCGCCCGCCGCCCCCTGACGCCGACACAGGACCAAGGGCACGACCTGCCGGACTTTTCTTACTTATAGTGATGATCTAGTTACATAGAGTGGCCAGTCGGGAAGGACCGCAGAGCAAGCACCGAGACGGCGAAAGGAATGATCATGAGCAGGTTTCTCTCGGTTCTGGTTCTGACGGCCGCCACGACCCTGGCCGGGTTCTCCGGCGTGGCCGCCACGGCGTCGGCGGCCACCACCTCGCCGGCGGTCCACGCCTCCGCCAAGGGCGGCCACGACCACCACTGCAAATGCGGCTGCTGCGACAACCACAACACCAACACCAATATCAACATCAACATCTGATCCGATGACGGGCGCCGCCCGCTGACGGGCGCCCCGGCCACCGCTGGCGGAGGTCCGCGCGACCTCCGCCAGCCGTTCATCCGAGCAGGTCGTTCAGCTGGGCTTCGAGCGGTGCCGGCGCGGTGAGGCGGTTGTCCACGGCCGTGTGGGGCACGGGAGGCGGCGTCTCAGGACGCATCCGGGCGGTGAACTCCCCGAACGCCGCCAGCTTGGCGGTGTCGCGGGGCGAAGCCCGTTCCTCCAGCCGACGGCGCAGGGTCACGGCGTCCGTCCTGATCCAGACGAGGTGCACGGGAGCGCCGCCGAGGGCCGCGACCCACTCCGTCCAGCGGGCCTCGTCCCGGATGTGCCCGGTGAAGGGGCCGCTGAGCAGCACCGGGCAGCCGTGGGACCGGATCTCCCGCGCCGTGGCGGTCATCCCCGCGTACTCGTGCCGCTTGACGTGCTCGTCGTACCAGGGGCCCTCACGCTCGCCCGGATCACGGGAGGACGCCGCGAGCGTCGCCGCCACGAACGGCCCGTACATCGTGTCCTTGTCCAGCAGTGCCGGGACGGGACGCAGCCGGGCCAGGAGCAGCTCCGCGACCGTCGTCTTGCCGGAGCCGGGCGGCCCCGCCACCACCCAGGCCGGGGCGGATGTCACGTGGACAGGCGCATGCGGCGGGTCGCCAGCCGCTCGATGCGCGCCTCGTCGACCTCGTTGCCGAGACCCGGCTGGGTGAGCGGGACGCCGACGACACCGCCGGACGAGCGGACCGGCGGCGTCACGAACACCGGGCCGCCCGCCGGGTCGGACACGTCGCTCGGCAGCGTGCACCCGGGCAGCGCGGCGAGCGCGACCGCGGCGGCCTGCCCGATGCCGAACGCGCCGCACCCGCTGCACCACACGTCCCACCCGGCGGCGTAGGCCAGGTCGTGGGCGCTGCGCGCCGCGGTCAGCCCGCCGAGCCGGTCGAGCCGCAGGTGGAGGGCCCGGCCCGCGTCGAGCATCAACGCCGCGTCGAGCGTCTCCAGGTCGCCGACCGCCGGGGCCACGGCGGTGCTCACCCGCAGCTGGAGCCGGGCGTGCGCGGCCAGGTCCCCGGCGGGGAACGGACGCTCGATCGCCGCCAGGCCGTAGGCGTCGAGGGCTTCGAGCGCGGCGAGGTGGGCGGGCGACTCGCCGTAGGCGTGGCCCGCGTCGGCGACGAGCGCCAGCGCCGGATACGCCTGCCGGATCGCGCGGACGGGCTCGACGTCCCAGCCGGGACGGACGTCCAGGGTGACGCGGGTGTGGCCCGCTCCGACGGCCTTGTTGACGCGGCCCGTGATCGTGTCCAGCGCCGGTTCGGGGGAGATCCGCGCGCCCGTGACGATGGACGTGCGGGTCCCGCCGAGCGCGTGGGCGAGCGGCACGCCGCGGGTCCGGCACCACAGGTCCCAGCAGGCCGTGTCGACGGCCGCCGCGGCCTCACTGGCGCCGAGGTCGGCGGCGGCGGACACGTCCTCGGGGCGTTCCCAGTCGAGCCCGATCAGGGCCGGCCCCATGCGCTCCTCGATGTCCGCCCAGGCCGCGCCCGCGGCGGCGGCGCCCGCCGGGACGGCCATCTCGCCCCAGCCGACGGCGTCGTCGCCGCTGAGCCGGACGAGGACGCTCTCCGGCCGCCGTCCGCGCGGCATCGTCACGCGGTAGGCGTCGCAGCCGTGGATCCGAGGCACCCGCACCAGCCCTTCTCAGTCATCGTCTCCCTCAATGATCCCCCTTCCCCGGACCAGGAGGGACACCCGCCGGTCAGGGCCGCCGCAGGAACGGGCGCAGCGGGCGCCGCTCGTAGCCGCCGTCCGCCAGGCCGGCGAGCCGCTCGAAGGGGTTGTAGGACGCCCAGTCCCCGCACAGCAGCATCGACGCGCCCGCGCACGCGCCGTAGAGGGGGATCATGGCGATGCCGAGGCACCACGCGTACTGGGTCGAATGCCGTCCCTCATGGCGCAGCAGCCGGGATCCGTCGGCCAGGCCGGACGCGTCACCGCGCACCAGGATCACGTTGCCGACCGTGAACGCGGACGCGATCGGGAACGGCAGCCGGTAGCCGCCGGCCACGAGCAGCCCCTCCGGACCCCTGCGCACGCGGCCCGGGCCACGCGTCGCGGTCGAGGCGAGCAGCAGCCCGAGGCACGTGGACAGGTTGACCGCGTTGACGACCTGCCGGACCCGATGCACCGGTTTCACGCGCCCAGTGTCCTCCCGCCGCCCGCGGCTTGGAACCCCGTAGCAGCGGCGCTCGCGGCTCGTCCTATGGGCAGCTGTTCTCCAGCGACACCGGTTTGGTGTCGGGCTTGGGCGTCTCGGTGGCGCTCGGCGAGCCGTCCGGTGAATCGGTCGGCGAGGCGGTGGGCGAGGCGGTGGGCGTGTCGCTCGGCTTGGCGCTGACCTGCCGGGGGTCGCTGTTGACGGCGTCGGACGTCAGCGCGCGGATCTTGTCGAAGTCCGGGTTCCCGGAGTAGATCAGCGGCGGGACGAACTGCAGGCTGCGGATCTGCGCGCCGTTCTTGACCTTGTTCGACAGCTTCATCAGCGCGGGCAGGAGCTCCTGCGGGATGTCGGTCGACAGCGTCCGCTTGGCCGCCGCGGCGAGCTTGTCGAAGCTCGTGAGGACGGTCTGCGGGTCGGCCTGCTCGGCGATCGCCCGCATCAGGCACTTCTGCCGGCCCATCCGGACGTAGTCGCTGCTGCCGGTGCGGGACCGTCCGTACCAGAGGGCCTCCTTGCCCTTCAGCGTCCGGTAGCCGGGCTGGAGCACGCCGCCCTGCAGCCCGTACGGGATCGGCTCGGTGATCTTGAGCTTGACGCCGCCCATGGCGTCGACGATGTCGGCGAAGCCGAACATGTCGACGAGGATGTAGTAGTCGACGCGCACGCCGAGGATGCCGGCGATGGTGGCCTTCAGCAGTTCGGGCCCGCGGTGGTTCTTGGCGACGCCGGGCACCACGTCGGGGTGGTTCTCGGCGTACTCGTAGACCTCGTTCAGCAGGCCCGGGTTCTGCGGCCCGTCGCCGGTGAAACCGTAGGGGAACCGGTCGTGCGCCGGGCCGGGCGGCATCTGGAACTGCTCCAGGTTGCGCGGCAGGCTCAGCAGCACCGTGTCGCCCGTCTTCGTGTCGACGCTGGCCACGGTCATGCTGTCGGTGCGGACACCGGAGCGGTCGGCGGCGGCGTCGCCGCCGAGCAGCAGGATGTTGACGCGGGACTCACCGTTGAAGGGGTCGTCGGTGTCGACGTGCTTGCCGTTCTCGTTGCCGCTGCGGAAGATGCTGGTCAGCGCGTCCCGGTACACGTAGGTGCTGTGCGCCGACCACGCCACCGGAACCGCGACGGCGAAGCACATCACCGCGACGGAGGCGGCCCCCAGCGTCCGGGCGCCCGCGGCGAGCCGGGCCGGGCGCAGCACCAGGTAGGAGCGGATCACGACGAGGATCCACAGCACGCCGAGCGCGACGAGGCCGCCGGAGATCCGCTGCAGCGCGGCCGGCTGGACGGCCAGGTGCATCAGGTCGGAGCGGTAGAGCGTTCCGGCGGCCGCCAGGACGGCGCCGATCGCCAGGTACAGCGCCAGCAGGAGCCCGCCGGCGATGCGGCGGCCGGTGACGAAATGGGCGATGCCCCAGACCAGGGCGGACGCGAGCGTCAGCGCCAGGGCACGGGGCAACCCCCCGGCCCCGCCGGAGTTGCCGTCCTCGTCCCTGTCCCGGGCACGCCGCCTCGCCGACCGACCCATGTACGCTCCGATTCCCACCCACGGTGAATTAAGCCCTGGCTCACATAATGGACGCGCGGAACCGGGCAAAGGTTGCGTAAGAGTCGACCCCATGCGAGCGGATGTGGCCTCTGGTGCAAGAGTTGTCCAGGATATTGAATTCGCCGCGGTTTGGGGAGCCGGATGCCGACTCCGGCAGAGCGCAGGGCGCGAGCGCGTGGGCCGCGGTCAGCGGCGGGACGATCACCAGCAGGCACAGAACGGACACGGTGGTGCCGCCCGCGAGCCGCCACAACGGCGACAGGCCGTCCGGGACGAGCACGGCGTAGGAGTGGACGATCAGCGCCGCCCACAGCGCCGCGACCAGGACGAAGCCGGCCGTCAGCGCCACCGGCCAGGCGGGCCGCACCGAGGGATGCAGCAGCAGGGAGCGGTCCTGCCCGGCGGCGACGGCGGCGGCCGTCAGCACCAGCGCCTGGACGGCGAGCAGCGCCGCGCCGAGCCGGACGCGCCCGGCCCGCAGGTGCGCGATGCCCGGCAGCGCCGGCGACACCGCGGCGATGAGCAGCGCCTCGGCAAGCCCGCGCAGCGCCGCGTCCCGCGCCCGGCGGTCCCGCTCGGCGCCGCGGGCCGGGGGCGGCGGATCCTCCGCGAGCGGCCTCGTCCCGGCTCCGGCCGGCCCGACGTCGAACATGCTGCGCCCCCCTCGGGGGCGGAGACCCCCTTCTCCGCCCTGGGATAAGAGAGTGCAGGTCAGCGCGTCCGCCACGGGGTGATGGAGGCGGCGTGTCGCGAATCGCGGTGCCGCCGGGCCGCCGGGGCGGCACGGGTTTTACCAGCTGGTGGACAGCGGCATTCCCTCGGCGTAACCGGACGGGCTCTGGATCCCGATCGTGGCCCGCTCGTGGAACTCCTCCAGGGTGCGGGCGCCCGCGTAGGTGCACGAGCTGCGCAGCCCCGCCACGATCGAGTCGATCAGGTCCTCGACGCCGGGACGCTGCGGGTCCAGGAACATCCGGGACGTGGAGATGCCCTCCTCGAACAGGGCCTTGCGGGCCCGGTCGAACGGGGAGTCCTCGGCGGCGCGCAGCCGCACGGCCCGCGCCGAGGCCATCCCGAAGCTCTCCTTGTACAGCCGCCCGTCGGCGGCGCGCTGCAGGTCGCCCGGAGACTCGTAGGTGCCGGCGAACCAGGAGCCGACCATCACGTTCGCGGCGCCCGCCGCGAGGGCGAGGGCCACGTCGCGCGGGTGCCGGACGCCGCCGTCCGCCCACACGTGCCGGCCGAGGCGGCGCGCCTCGGCGGCGCACTCCAGGACGGCGGAGAACTGCGGGCGGCCGACCCCCGTCATCATGCGGGTCGTGCACATCGCGCCGGGGCCGACGCCGACCTTGACGATGTCGGCGCCGGCCTCGATCAGCTCGCGGGTGCCCTCGGCGGTCACCACGTTCCCGGCGACGACCGGGACGCCCGGGTCCAGTCCGCGGACGGCGGCGAGCGCGCTGATCATCTTGTCCTGGTGGCCGTGCGCGGTGTCGACGACGATCAGGTCGGCGCCCGCCTCCTGCAGCGCCTTGGCCTTGCCCGCGACGTCGCCGTTCACCCCGACCGCGGCCGCGATGCGCAGCCGGTCCGCGGCGTCCACGGCGGGCTTGTACAGGGTGGCGCGCAGCGCGCCGGTGCGGGTGAGGACCCCGGCGAGGCGGCCCTCGGCGTCCACGACCGGGGCGAGCCGGTGGCCGCGCTCGTGCAGCCGGTCGAACGCCTCGTGCGGATCGACGCCGGCCGGCAGCGTGACCAGGTCGCGGGACATGATGTCGCGGAGCTGGGCGAACCGGTCGACGCCCTGGCAGTCGGCCTCGGTGACCACGCCGACCGGACGGTCGTCCTCGACGACGATCACCGCGTTGTGCGCGCGCTTCGGCAGCAGCGCGAGCGCGTCCCCGGCCGTGCTGGACGGGCCCAGCCGGATCGGGGTGTCGACCACCAGGTCGCGTCCCTTGACCCAGCCGATGACCTCGGCGACGACGTCGACCGGGATGTCCTGCGGGAGCACCGCGATCCCACCGCGGCGGGCGACGGTCTCGGCCATCCGGCGGCCGGACACCGCCGTCATGTTGGCCACCACGACCGGGACGGTGGTTCCGCTGCCGTCGCCGGTGGCCAGGTCGACCTCCAGGCGCGACCCGACCGAGGAGCGGCGGGGGAGCATGAAGACGTCGTTGTAGGTGAGGTCGTGAGCGGAACGCTCACCGTTGAGCAGGCGCACGGCTGTACTACACACCAATCGCGGATCTGAGTGGCTGGGCCACCGTACATTGTCCGACATACCCGGCGATGCTCCGGCCAAGCCGTGGCGGCGGCCGCCCCCGCGCACTCACGAAAGCCGTTCGAGGGGCCGTGACCAGGGGTGATGACAGTGTGTCCCGGCGGGCCGGCGATGTGATCCACGACGCTCTGTACGCCTTCTTCCAGGCATAACCGACGGGAATCCCCAGACCTGGTGGAAAACGGTGCAACGTGGGGCTTGGCTCTCTGTAAAGTTACCTCTTGACGTAACTGCGCCCTGGATGCACTTTTCTTACATGTGCCTCACGCGGACGGCGGATCCGCCGTAGGGGGCGGGACAGCAGAACACCGGGAGAGGCGCATGCAGGTCACGCATCCGGGCCCGGTCGGCCGTGCCCGTTCGCGCCGCGGGGCGTCCCGGCCGCGCGGCGGTCACCGGAGTGATGATCGCCACCGTGCGCGCCCGCCGCCACGGTGGCGCGCCGCGCCGGGTGCGCGGCGTGAGCCCGGCCGCGTTGCGCTTTCGCGCCGGTTTACGCGGCATCGGAAACGTCGCCGTCCGGAACCGGCCGCCGACGCTTCGACGGCCGCCGGGCATGGCGAACACGAGCAAGATCAATATTTGACGTCATACCGTCTTGAAATGGAATGATCTTGCAGACGCTGGCAAAACGATTCATTACATGTCGAGGAGGAGAGCCGTGCTGGATGCGGTCGACGCCGTGCTCGTCCGCGAGCTCCAGCGGGATGGCAGGGCGACGTTCCAGGCGCTCGCCGACCGTGTCGGGCTTTCCCGCACGGCGGTGCGGGCACGGGTGCAGCACCTTCTCGAAACGCGGGTCGTCCGCGTCGTCGGCATCGTGCACGCCGCCGTCGTCGGCGCGGAGGCGATCGGGCACGTGTCGGTCACCGTGGACGGCTCGGCCAGGGAGGTGGCCGCGGCCATCGCCGAGCGCCCCGCCGTCAGCTTCGCCGCGCTGACCGCCGGCCCGCACGACCTGGTCGCGCAGGTGCGCACCCGCGACGACGCCGCGCTCGCGGCCGAGGTGGACCACGTCCGGTCCGTCCCCGGGGTGCGCGCGGCGGAGGTCTTCCGGTCGGTGTCCACCGTGCGCGACACGCACGCGGTGGTGCGCGAGCTCGGCGAGGTCACCCTCGACGACATCGACTGGCGGCTGCTGCACGAGCTGCAGCGCGACGGGCGCGCCCCCTACACCCGGCTCGCGCACGTCATCGGCCTCTCGCAGGCCGCGACCCGCGCCCGGGTGGTCAGGCTCATGCGCACCGGCGTCATCCAGGTCACCGGCCTGGCCGACCCGCTGGCCCTCGGCGCCGCCGAGCTCGGCGGGTTCGGGCTGCTGGTGACCGGCGGGCTGCGGAAGGTCGCCGAGGCGGTCGCGGCCCAGGACGGCGTCCGGTACCTGGCGACCGGGTTCGGCCGCTACGACATCGTCGGGCAGGCCGAGGCGGCCTCACGCGCCGAGCTGGTGGCCGTGCTCGACGCCATCCGGTCGGTGCCCGGGGCCACGGTGCGGGAGTCCTGGCACCACCTGGACGTGGTCAAGGAGTCCTACACCGTCGAGCTCCCCGAGCAGCCCCTCAACGGGGCGTCCTGACCGAGCCGTCGCCTCGGCCACGGCATGCTCCGTGGCCGGGGCATCGCCCGCTCCCGATCAGTCGCGGGTGAGGGCGACCTCCTCCAGGTCGAGTTCCCACATGACCCGGGTCAGGACCTCGTCGTCGATGCGGCGCTCGTCCCGCATCCGCACGAACACCTGGCGCTCGGCCAGCAGCATCTCCCGCCGCAGCCGCCGGTACGTCGCGGTGGGCAGCTCCTCGCCCTCCGGGCCGGTCCCGCCGCCGAGCCGCTCCCAGGCCCGCAGCTGCCGGTGCTCGGCGAGCTGCCGGAGCCGCTCCACCACCGACTCGTCCAGCCGCTCCTCGGCGTACAGCTCCTCCAGCCGGTCCAACGCCGCCTGCGCGGCGGCGTGCTGGGCCCCGGCCTCGGCCACGGTGTCGGTGTAGCGCTCGCGGCCGCCGCCGATGCCGAGCGCCCGGATCAGCGCCGGGAACGTCAGCCCCTGCACCAGCAGCGTCCCGAGGACGGTCGTGAAGGTCAGGAACAGGATCAGGTCCCGTCCCGGGAACGGCTTGTCGCCCGTGGTGACGAACGGGACCGCGAACGCGGCGGCGAGCGACACCACCCCCCGCATCCCCGCCCACGACACGACGACCATGCCGCGCCAGCCGACGTTCCCGAGCGACCGCTCCCGCCGGGACAGCAGCCGCGGGAGCTGCGAGGCGGGGAACACCCACACGAACCGCGCGGCGACCGTGACGGCGAAGACGGCGACCGCCCACCAGGTCAGCTGCTGCCAGCTGCGTCCCGACAGCTCGTTGACGACCGGCGGCAGCTGGAGGCCGATCAGCAGGAAGACCACCGACTCCAGCACGAACACCATGACCTTCCAGAACGAGTGGCCGATCAGCCGGGTCACCGCCCCGGACTCGGTGTCCCGGTTGCCGAGGTACAGGCCGCTGACCACCACCGCGATGACGCCCGAGGCGTGCACGCTCTCCGCGATCAGGTAGGCGGCGAACGGCGCGACGAGCGCGACGCCGTTCTCCACCAGCGGGTCGTTCAGCCTGGTCCGCAGCCAGTGCAGCGGCGGCCCGAGCAGCAGCCCGACGGCGGCCCCGACGGCGGCGGCGAACAGGAACCGCCACACGCCCTCCATGAGCGTGAACCCCGCCCCCGTCGCCGCTATCAGCGCGACCCGGAACGCGGTCAGCGCCGTCGCGTCGTTGAACAGGCTCTCCCCGACCAGGACCGTCACCGTCCGGCGCGGCAGGCCGAGGCGCTGCGCGACGCTCACCGCCGCGACCGCGTCCGGCGGCGCCACGATCGCGCCGAGCACGCAGGCCGCCGACAGAGGCAGCCCGGGGACGAGCAGGTACGCCGCGTATCCCACGGCGAACGTGGTGAAAAGCACCAGCCCGATCGACAGCAGCCCGATCGACCAGACGTTCTGGCGCAGGTTGGTGAACGAGCTCTTCCAGGCCGCGGAGAACAGCAGCGGCGGCAGGAACACGAAGAGCACGAACTCGGGGTCGAGCTCGAACTCCGGGACGCCCGGAACGAACGAGAAGGCCAGCCCCGCGATCACCAGGACCAGCGGGGCCGACAGCCCGATGCGCCGCGCCGCCGCGGCCACCATCAGCGCGCCGACCGGAACGGCCAGCAGCCAGAGTGCGTGCGTCGTCTCCACCTGCCAGATGATGGCATGACCGCGGAAACCCGACGCCCCCGCGGGCACGATCGGCGGGGCCGGCCGTCAGCACCCATCTGGGGGGCGACCCCCCCCAGACCCCCGGCAAAGCCGCTGACCCGCTCCTTCGCCGGCGCTCAGTCGTCGGGTCAGCGCGGGTGGGTCTCGCGGGGCGTCTCTTTGGCGAAGGTGAGGAAGTCCCGTGCGGCGGGAGGCAGCCGGCGGTGCGCGTGGACGAGCCCGATCATGCGGGTGAGCGGCGGCATGAACGAGCGGATCGTCACGCCCTCCGTGTCGTCGATCTGGTTGCGGTACCACAGCAGGGAGCCCATGCCGGCGCGGACCCAGCCGAGCCACGCGCCGCGCTCGTCGGACTCCACCGCGGCGACCGGCGTCGCGCCGATCCGCCGCAGCATCGTGTCGATCTCGGCGCGGCGCGCGCTGCCCCGGGCGGGCAGGACGAGCCGCATCCCGTCCAGCGCCGCGGGCTGCACCGGCTCGCGGACCTTCAGCGTCGGCGGCGAGATCAGCACCACCTCCCGCTGCTCGAACGGGTGCGCGGTCATGTCGCCCGGGACGGGCAGGTCGGTCAGCGCGAGGTCGGCGCGGCCCGTGCGCAGCGCGCCCGCGACCTGGTCGCGGTCGGCGCAGCGCACGACCCGGACCCGGACGGCGGGCTGGTCGCGGGCGAAGCGGGGGATCAGCCGCCCGGTCAGCTCCGGTTCCAGGGACGCGGTGACGGCGATGCGCAGTTCCGCGCCGCGGCCGTTGGCCCGGGTGACCGAAAGCCCCTCGATCGCGTCGACGGCGTCCAGCGCGATCCGGGCCTGCCGGACGACCTGCTCCCCGACGGGGGTGAGGACGACGCCCCGGCCCGACCGGGCGAACAGCTCCACGCCGAGTTCGCGCTCCAGCTCGCGGACGGCCCGCGACAGCGCGGGCTGAGCCACGTAGAGAGCCTGGGCCGCCGACGTCATCGTGCCGTGGTCGGCGGTCGCCACGACATAGCGCAGCTGCCGCAGATTCATGCACCGACCGTATGCCAACGAACCGCTGCGGTCCTGGACATAGCCGGATCCGGACCCGGCAATCCGGCCCGCCGGGCCGATGATCAGGCCTTGGTCTCGGGCGGCGCGCCACCGGCGGGCTCGGCGGACGGCACGGTCTCCCGCTCGGGCTGGAGCTGCGGTGCGCCGACACCGCAGTGGCTCCTGCACTCCGGCTCGACCGCCTCCCCGGCCGGCGTCCGCAGCGCGTCGCCGGAGACGGTGAGGAAGGTCAGCACGGCCCCGGCCACCAGGAGGATCGCGCACGTCACCATCGCGTGCCAGAACCCGCGCGAGAAGGCGTCCGGATCGTCGAAGGCGTCGCCCGTGAGCCCGGTCAGCGGCGGGATCGCCGCCACCGCGAGCAGCCCCGCGGCCCGCGCCACCGCGTTGTTGACGCCGCTGGCGACGCCCGCGTGACGCTCGTCGGCGGTGGCGAGGACGGTCGCGGTGAGCGGTGCGACCACGGCCGCCAGCCCCAGCCCGAACACGACCACGGCCGGCAGCACGTCCCGGACGTAGGAGGCGCCTTCGCCGATCCGGCCGACCAGCAGCATCCCGGCGGCCGCGACCAGCAGGCCGACGGTCATCGGCAGCCGCGGGCCGATCTTCTGCGCGAGCGCGCCCGCCCGCGCCGACAGCAGCAGCATCAGCACGGTGACCGGGAGCAGCGCCGTCCCCGCGGCGATCGGGGAGAACCCGCCGACGACCTGCAGGTTCAGGACGAACAGGAAGAACAGCACGCCCATCGCGCCGTACATGATGAAGGTGACGACGTTGACGGCGGAGAACTGCCGGGAGGCGAACACGTCCAGCGGCAGCATCGGCTGCGGAGTCTCCCGCCCGGGCCGCCTGCCCGGCAGATGCCGGCTTCTGCCGCGCGCCCGCTCGACGAGCACGAACGCGACGGCCGCGGCGACGCCCGCGGCGGCCGCGGCGACGATGACCGGCGCGGCGGCGCCGCCGCCCGGCGCCTCGGTGAGCGCGTACGTCGTCCCCGCCAGCGCCAGCGCCGCCAGCGCCGCGCCGAGCACGTCGAAGCGCCCGCGGGCCTGCGGGTCGACGCTCTCCGGGACGTGCCGCACCGCGACCAGCACCACCACAGCGGCGAGCGGCACGTTCAGCAGGAACACCCACCGCCACCCGGCCGCCTCCACCAGCCAGCCGCCCGCGAACGGGCCGATCGCGCCCGCGACGCCGCCGAGGCCCGACCAGGCGCCGACCGCGCGGGGCCGGTCGCCGGGCGTGAACGACGCCTGGATGATCGCCAGCGATCCCGGGGTGAGCAGCGCCCCGCCCACGCCCTGCAGCGCCCGCGACACGATCAGCATCTCGGTGTTCGGCGCGGCGCCGCACAGCACCGACGCGACGGCGAACCACACCACGCCGACGAGGAAGATCCGGCGCCGCCCGAACCGGTCCCCGAGCGAGCCGCCGAGCAGGATGAATCCGGCGAGGGTCAGCGTGTAGGCGTTCACCGTCCACTGGAGGTCGGCCATGTCGGCGTTCAGGTCGCGGGCCAGCTTCGGGAGCGCCACGTTCACGACCGTGGCGTCGAGCATCGCCACGCTCGACCCGAGCACCGTCGCCAGCAGGATCCAGCGTCCGGGGCCGCTGCGCAGGCGGACGTCGGGCATCAGACGATCAGTTCATCGACGAAGCACCAGCGCCAGTCCTCGCCCGGCTCGAACGACCGGACGATCGGGTGCCCCTCCTTCTGGAAATGCGCGCTCGCGTGCCGCATCGGGGAGGAGTCGCAGCAGCCCACGTGCCCGCAGCCGAGACAAAGCCGCAGATGAACCCACCGGGTGCCCTCTTCCAGGCACTCCTGGCACCCCTGCGGGGTGTTCGGGGACGGGTCCTCCACGGGGACGGTCTGCACGTGCTCACAAGTGGCCATGCTTGCATCGTGCCACGGCGCCGGTGAGAGGATCACCAGTGGTCGGGGCTGAAGGGCTCGTCCTCGGGACGCGCGGACTCCGACAGCAGCCGCAGGTCCGACTCGACCATCATCGTGACCAGGTCCTCGAACGTCACCTCGGGCTCCCAGCCGAGCTGCTCGCGGGCCTTCTTCGGGTCCGCGCACAGCAGGTCGACCTCGGCCGGGCGCGTGTACTTCTCGTCCAGGACGACGTGGTCCTGCCAGTTCAGGCCCGCGGTACGGAACGCGAACTCCACCAGCTCCCGCACCGACTGGGTCTGGCCCGTTCCGATGACGTAGTCCTCGGGGGCGTCCTGCGCCAGCATCATCCGCATCGCGCGGGCGTAGTCGCCGGCGAAGCCCCAGTCACGCCGGGCGTCGAGGTTGCCGAGCCGCAGCTCGGTGGCCAGGCCCAGCTTGATCCGCGCGGCCCCCAGCGACACCTTCCTCGTCACGAACTCGGCGCCCCTGCGCGGCGACTCGTGGTTGAACAGGATCCCGCTCACCGCGAACATCCCGTAGGACTCGCGGTAGTTCTGCGTGATGTAGTGCCCGTAGCTCTTCGCCACCCCGTACGGGCTGCGCGGGTGGAACGGCGTCTTCTCGTTCTGCGGCGTCTCCCGCACCATCCCGAACATCTCCGAGGACGACGCCTGGTAGAACCGGATCTGCTCGCGGCCCGGCGTCCGGGACGGGCTGATGCCCGACACCACCCGGATCGCCTCCAGCACCCGCAGCACGCCCATCCCGGTGACCTCGGCGGTCAGCTCGGCCTGCTGCCACGACATCGGCACGTAGGAGATCGCGCCCAGGTTGTAGACCTCGTCGGGCTGGACCCGCTCCACCGCCGAGATCAGGCTGCCCTGGTCCAGCAGGTCCCCGGTGGTGATCTGCACGTCGCCGATGTGCTTGCGCAACCGCGACACATGGGGGTTCGCCTGCCCCCGCACCAGGCCCCAGACCTCGTACCCCAGCGCAAGCAGATGCTCGGCCAGATACGAGCCGTCCTGTCCGGTGATGCCGGTGATGAGTGCTCGCCTGGACAGCGGATCCTCCATGGCTGAAATAGGTCCGACGGGGCCCACCACGGGCGTAACCCGCAACGAGCGTGAAATATGAGATTACCGACCAGGCCACGGCGATGACGAGAGAGGGCGCCCTTTGAACCGAATTCCCTTCTGGTTCGCTCGCCGGGGCCGGGCGGGGCGCTTCGCGGCGGCCCGGGATCAGTGGGCGGCTTCGCGCTGCCGGGCGCGGTAGGCGGCGACGTGCATGCGGTTGCCGCACGTCCGGCTGTCGCAGTAGCGGCGGCATCGGTTGCGCGACAGGTCCACCAGCACGCGGGAGCAGTCCGGCGCCTCGCAGGTGCGCAGCCGGTCCAGCTCGCCCGCGGCCACCACGTACGCCAGCGCCATGCCGCAGTCGGCGGCCAGGTGCTCGCCGAGCGGCGCGCCGGGCGCGAAGAAGTGCACGTGCCAGTCGTAGTCGTCGTGGTCGGTCAGATGCGGCGTGGTGCGGACCTCGCCGACGATCTCGTTGATCCGCCGGACGGCGGACGGGACGTCCCCGGAGCGGAACACCGCGTGGAACCGGTCGCGCAGGTCCAGTACCCGGGCGAGGTCGGCCGCCGAGAGCTCGCCCACGTCGCTGAAGGCGTTGCGGTCCACGAACGCGCGCAGGCCGGGCAGGCCGCCGAGCTCCTCCGCGCCGGACGCCGCCGCGCCCGTGTTGATCAGGTCGACGACGACGGTGAGCGCGTGCTCGGTGTCATGGGTGAAGATCACAGGGACTCCAGTCTCGGGGGACCGGGGCGGTCGGGTGTCCGGCGGCGGCGCCGGGGCCGGAACGCGGCCCGTCGCCCCCACCATATGACGCCGATCGCGCACGTCCATGCCCACCCCGCCAGGACACGCTGGCACGCCGGAGGCCTGATCCGGCCGGTCAGCGCTCGTAGTGCGGGTCGGCGACCACCGGGTAGTACGCGTCGGTGTGCTGGACGCGCATCGTGACCGCCGAGCCCTCCAGCGCGTAGTCCGCCTTCACCTGCCGGAACATCGTGTCGCTCGCCCACGGGTTGTACAGCCGCCCGACGGTGGCGCCGTAGCGCAGATGGACGACGTCGTAGCCGCCGGACGGCATCGACTCCAGCGTCAGGCCGTCGGCGAGGGAGACGGAGAACCGGAACTCCGTGGGGGCGTCGGGACCGTGGATCACCGTGAGCAGCCGCACCCCGCCGGCCGTGGTCTGGGCGACGATGTCGGTGTCGACGTCCACGCCGACGAACACCCGCAGGCTGGGACGCAGGATCTGCGCGACCGTGTCGGCGGCCGCGACGTCGATGCCGAGGTGGATCCGCTGGCCGTCCCTGGTCGGCACCCACACCCCGTCACGGGCCCGCTGCCCCCAGGCGACGTCGGGGTTCTCCATCTCCTGGGGCTCGTTCTTGCCTCGCGCGACCAGAATCCTGGAGGCGGCGTTCATCGCCGCGGCAGCCCCGTCCCGTGCATGCCTCATGGCGGGCCCCCTCGCCTTCTTCCATCACCTGAGTGACTCGCGCTCATCCTGGGTTTACCACGGGCAGGGCGGACAGGACGTCCCTTGGCCTGCCGCGGGTCGTTCGGTGACGTTCGCCCCGTGCGTCGTTGGACCTTACACCACGCTTATACGCGCCGGTCGGGCCGGACGGCGATCCCTGAAGCGGCCGCTCCGGGCGCCTGTGACGGTGTGCGTCCGGCGCTTCACGCAGCGGACCGCGGGCCGTCCGGAGACCGGACGGCCCGCGGTTCCGCGCTCGCTTTAAGCGATCGCAGGCTCACCCATTGTGATGGCGGCGGAAAGGTCGCCGAGCACCTCGCCGAGCCGGTCCAGAGCGTCGGCGATCCAGGGCAGCGATGCCGGTGCCGGAGCCGCCAGGGCCGCGAGTCGCTGCTCGTCGTTCTCCCCGTAGAGCTGGCTCGGCGCCACCCGCATGCGCAACGCCGCCGGGGCGTCCCCGAAGGAGCTGCCCGGCAGCACGCCGACTCCGTAACGTTCCAAAAGCAGGTGCGTGAGGTCGGCGGCCGTGCGGACGCCGTGGTTGGCCTCCAGCACGTCCCGCATCGGGCCGAAGTCCGGGTAGACGTAGAAGGCCGCTTCCGGCCGCGTGACCCGCGCGCCCGCGGCGGCGAACCGGTCGGCGACCGCGCCGGTGACCGCGGCGTGCAGCCTTCTGCTGCGGTCGATGTGCTCGACGAGCTCGGGCGGCTCGGCGAACGCGTACGCGGCGGCGTGCTGCATCGGGGCCGGGGCACTGGACCAGATCTCGCTCGCCACCCCGAGCACGCTGTCGCGCAGCGCGCGGCCGAACGGCCCGTCCGGCAGCCGCGCAACGCCGAGCCGCCAGCCGCCGGCCGCCAGGCTCTTGCTCAGCGCGGTGGTCACGACGGTCCGCTCGGGCGCGTACCGCGCAGGGGCCGGCACCGTTCTCCCAGGCGTGTGCACCAGGTCCCGGTAGATCTCGTCCGAGATGACGACCAGGTCCTGCTCGCGTGCCACCGCGCACAGCCGCCGGACGGTGTCCTCGGACGCGATCGTCCCCGTCGGGTTGTCGGGCAGCGTCACCACCACGGCGCGGACGTCGCGGCCCCGGGCGCGGGCCCGCACGACGACGTCGGCCAGCAGCGCCGGGCTCGGGACGCCGCCCTCGCCCGGCGGGGTGGCGACCCGGATCGGCTCCACGCCCGCCAGCGACGCCTGCGCCGCGTAGCTCACCCAGCTCGGGGCCGCGACGACGACGTCACCCCCCAGCGCGGTCAGCAACGCGAACAGCAGCGGCTTGCTGCCGGGACCGGCGACCACCATGGACGGATCGGTCTCCAGCCCCCGCCGCGCCCAGTACCCGGCCGCCGCGGCGCGCAGCGCGGCGGACCCGGCCACCGGCCCGTAACCGCCCCGGCCCGCGGCCGCGGAGAGCTCCCGGGTGAGCGCCGGATGTATGGGGATCCCGGCCTCCCCGAAACCAAGGGGAAGGACGCGCTCCCCCCGCCTGCGCTTGCGGGCTATGGCCTCGTTGACCGCGAGCGTCGCCGACAGGGGGACCGGGCGCGGTTGGAACGACAGCGGCCGGACGGATGCGGGCACATTCTGGGCAGGCATGAATACTCCAAAGGGCATGGCGAGATAGACGGTGGGTGACCGTGGAATCCCCGTGTGTGCGACCCGGCCGGGTTCGCCTAATGCTTGCCCGCTTTCAGCATCATCACAAGCGAGTCTCATCGATGGTGACCGTAAGATGGGCTGATGCTAGAGCTGCGCCGCCTGCGGCTGCTCGCCGAATTCGCCCGCCGCGGAAGCATCGCGGCGACCGCCGCCGCCCTCGGTTACACGCCGTCCGCGGTCTCCCAGCAACTGGCCGCGCTCGAACGGGAGGCGCGCGTCCCGCTGCTGGACCGGACCGCCCGCAGCGCCGAGCTGACCGACGCCGGGCGCCGCCTCGCCGAACGCGCCGAGGAGATCCTCGGACTCGTGGAGTCGGCCGAGGCCGAGTTGTCCGCCCAGGCCGACACCCCCATGGGGCGGGTGGTGGTCACCGCGTTCCCGACCGCGGCCGTCGCCTTCGCGCCCGCGCTGGCGAAGAGCCTCGGCGACCATCCCGGGCTCACCTTCGTCCTGCGGCAGTCCGTGCCGGGGGCCGGCATCCGCCAGGTGCAGAACGGCGAGGTCGACATCGCGCTCATCGACGACTGGACGGGCAAGGTCCCCGATCAGTCGCCCGCGGCACTGGAGTTCTTCCACCTGCGCCGCGATCCGCTCGTCCTGGTCGTCCCGGACACCCATTCCATGTCGCATCCGGACCGGCCCGTCGACCTGCAGCAGCTCCGGGAGGAGCCGTGGATGGCGGCGCCGCCCGGGGAGCCGTCCCGGCAGGCCGTCGAGCGGCTCCTGGACACCGTCGGCGGGGCCCGCCCCGTCCCCTGGGAGTTCGAGGGCCTGCACACGATCCTGAGCCTGGTGGCGCGGGGCATCGGCATCACCGCGGTCCCCGCGCTGGCGCTCGCCGCCGGCGACCAGGGCGTGGCCGTGCGGCGCATCCCCGAGTGCACGCTGGCCCGGGAGGTCTACGCCGTCACCCGGACGGCCAGCGTGCGCAGGCCGTCGGTGGCGGTGACGCTGCGCGCCATCTACGCCGCCGCCCGCGACGTCCAGCCCACGACTCCCGAAGCCTGACGCATGTCCCGTCCGGGCTCGGGTATCCGGGTGAAACGCCCAGGTCAGGGCCGAGCCCGGAAGCTCCTGAAATCCGGCGGAGGAGGGCCGGGACCGAATGGTTCGACTCTGGCCGGATCCGGCCTTGATCCGCACCTTGCCGCCCCCGCGGCCGAACTAAGCAGGGAACAACCCGCGCGTCACGGATCGTTCGAAAACGGACGGCAACGTGCGGATCATCACGTACGGTGGTGCGAATCGTGAGCAGATCCGAGTCCATGCAGACCGATTGGGGAGCGCAGCGCTCGATGGAACGACCGGCGAGCACGACCGCGGAGCCGCCCGGACTGGTCCGGGCGCCCAGGCCACAGGACGGCAAGGGACACGCGGGAGGCCACCACGTCTTCGAACTGCCGCGGGTGACGGCGCTGCTCATGCACGCCCTGCCGCGTTTCGTGGAGGGGGTCATCGCCCCCGTCGCGGTCTTCTATGGCGCCCTCATGATCCTCGGGCTGAACGGCGCGCTCATCGCCGCCGTCGCCTGGGTGTACGGCGGGATCATCTACCGGTACGTGCGCGGGCACCCGGTGTCGGGGATGCTGATGCTGGCCGCGGTCGGCGTGACGGTCAGGGCCGGGCTCGCCGCCGCGACGCACAGCGCGGTCATCTACTTCCTGCAGCCGACCCTCGGCACGCTCGCCGTCAGCATGGCCTTCCTCGCCTCGGTGCCGCTCGGACGGCCGTTGGCGATGAAGCTCGCCAAGGACATGGCGCCGATTCCGGAGGCGTTCTACAAGCACGCCAGGGTCCACCAGTTCTTCCTGCGCATTTCGCTGCTGTGGTCGGCGGTGCTGCTCGCGAACGTGGGCATCAGCCTGTGGATGCTGTTCAACGAGTCGATCAGCATGTACCTGTGGATCCGCACCGGCATCGTGGCGGGCCTGGGCGGGATCGGCATCGCCCTGTCGGTCTGGGGTTTCAAGCGCGTCGTGCGCCATGTGAACCGCGAGCCCGCCCCGCAGTCCTCCACCGGCTCCGCCGCCTGACACGGCCTCCGTCGGCCGCTTGAGCGGCTCTTCGACGGCCGCCTGAGCGGCGCCCTGCCGCCGGCTCGAACGGCAAATCTTCGGTTCCGTCCGAACCCGCGCCCCGTTCGGGGCGTCTCCATCCTTGAATCAATTTCACCGGACACTAGGTGAATTCATGGGCTTGGGGGTCTTTGTGGGGACTAAGGGTCGGGTGGGGCTTGTGGTGGCCGGCGGCACGGGCACGCTGGCGCTGCTCGTGACCGGCTGCTCGGTCGGGGGCGCGGGCAGGCTCGCCTCGGGCGGGTCGGACACGACCGTGACGATCACGCCGGCCACCGGGACCGCCCAGGTCAAGCCGGACGGGACGGTCGAGGTCAAGACCGACGGCGGGAAGCTGCAGAACGTCACGGTCCAGGGCGCGGGCGCCACCATCACCGGCAAGTACGGCGACGGCCACAAGACGTGGCGCTCCACCCGCACCCTGACGCCCGGGACGTCCTACACGGTCACCGCTCAGGCCAGCGGCGGCGGCAAGACCCGCACGGCGACCAGTTCGTTCACGACGCTGAAGCCGTCCGAGACGCTGTCGATCGTGGACGTCACCCCGAACCTCACGGGAGAGAAGGTCGGCGTCGGCATGCCGATCTTCGTCCGGTTCAACCGCCCGGTCACCGACAAGGCGGCCGTGGAGCGGACGCTGCACGTCACCCCGGACAAGCCGGTGGAGGGCGCGTGGCGGTGGGTCGGCTCCGACCAGGTCATCTACCGGACGAAGACGTACTGGCAGCCGCACCAGACGGTCCGCTTCCAGGCGGACCTTGCCGGGGTGAACGCGGGCGGCGGCGTCTACGGGGCCAAGGACGCGCGGGCGAACCTCACCATCGGCGCCTCGCAGATCACCACCGGCGACATCGGCGATCACCACATGACGGTGACCCGCGACGGCAAGAAGCTGCGCACGATCCCGTTCAGCGCCGGCAACGGCCAGACCCGGGAGTTCACCACCACCAGCGGCGTCCATCTCCTGATGGAGAAGGGCAACCCGGTCACGATGACGTCGCCGGGCCGCAAGGAGGGCGACGCCGGCTACTACAAGACGGTCGTGAACTACGCCGTCCGCTTCTCCAACAGCGGCGAGTACGTGCACTCGGCGCCCTGGTCGCTCGGCTCGCAGGGCTCGGCGAACGTCAGCCACGGCTGCCTGAACGTCAGCCCGGCCAACGCCAAGTGGTTCTACGACATCATGCAGCGCGGCGACGTGATCAAGCTGACGGGCAGCGACCGCGAGGTCGAATGGGACAACGGCTGGTCCGTCTTCCAGCTGCCGTTCGACAAGTGGCGCGAGGGCAGCGCCCTCCGCTGAGCCACGAGCGGAATATCGCAGAGAGTGATCGTCACAACGCCCTCTTGCAACGCTTTGATCTCGGACGCCCCCCAAACCCCCGGGTCATGGCATGATCGTCGACTTTTGTCGCTAATGTCGCTGTGGTAGACGGCGGGGTTCTGGAGGTTGTGGTGCAGCGGAGGGTTTCCGCAGGGGTTCGTGCGGGCGCAGGGATGGCGGGAGTCGTGCTGCTCCTCACGACCGCCTGCAGCGGGGGAGAGAAGGACTCCGGCGTGACCGTCGGGGAGAAGGGCGACGCGACCGTCCCGCAGGTGACGATCAACCCGGGCAACGGCAACACCAAGGCCGCGCCCGAGAACGGCGTCGTCGTCACCGCGGCGGGCGGCACCCTGGAACAGGTCACGGTCACCCTCAAGGGCAAGCCGGTGGACGGCGCGATGACCGCCGACAAGACCAGCTGGAAGTCGCGGACGCTGCGTCCCGGCGCCAAGTACCAGGTCACGGCGGTCGCCAAGAGCCCCAAGGGCAAGTCGACCACGGTCAACGCCACCTTCGCCACGCAGAAGGCGGCGAACGCGCTGAGCATCGTGGACATCACCCCGGGCAAGAACGAGAAGGTCGGCGTCGGCATGCCGATCCAGGTGACCTTCAACCGCCCGGTCGGCGACAAGAAGGCCGTCGAGAGCGCCCTGGAGGTCAAGTCGACCAAGCCGGCCACCGGCGCCTGGTACTGGTCGAACGACACCACGGCGATCTTCCGCACGAAGAACGGCACCTGGTGGGAGCCCAACCAGAACGTGACGTTCACGGCGAAGCTGGCCGGCGTGAAGTCGGGCAAGAAGACCTACGGCGTGTCGGACTTCAGCCGCAGGTTCCGCATCGGCGACTCGCACATCATCACCATCAGCACCAAGAAGAAGCGGGCCGTCGTCGAGAAGAACGGCAAGAAGGTCCGCAGCTGGCCGATCAGCGCGGGCCGCGGCGGCCGCGTCGTCAACGGCGTCGACACCTACCTCACCACCAGCGGCATCCACCTGACCATGGGCAAGGAGAACCCGGCGATCATGACGTCGGAGTGGATGGGCGTCGACCCGAAGGACAAGGCGAACGGCGGCTACAAGGAGGTCATCCCGTTCGCGGTGCGGATCTCCAACAGCGGCGAGTACATCCACTCGATGGCCGCCACCGTGTGGGCGCAGGGCCGCCAGAACGTCAGCCACGGCTGCGTCAACTCGCCGCCCAAGGACGCCCAGTGGTTCTACAAGTTCTCCTACATCGGCGACCCTGTGATCATCACGGGTACCAAGCGCAAGCTGGAGCCGTTCAACGGCACGAGCTACTACCAGATGTCGTGGAACCGGTGGGTCAAGGGCAGTGCGCTCGACCGAACCGTGACCACCGGGTGACGATCGCCGGGCCCCGCCCGGGGAACGAGCCGGAGACGGCCGTCTGCGATCGGGGAGCCGGTGAACGAGTCAGCGCGCCCGCTGCGAATGCGGCGCCGCGCCCGGCGCAGGGCACACCGTGTCCTGCGCCGTTCGGCGCTCTGGGCACTGCGCCCGCTGCGGCTGCGGCGCGTCCCGCCGCCCGGTGAGCGGCTCCGCGTCCGGATCCTGCTGCAGAACGCGCACGGGACGGGCGGGACGATCCGCACGGTCCTGAACCTCTGCGGCCACCTGGTCCGCGACCACGACGTCGAGATCGTCAGCGTCCTGAGACGGAGCACGAAACCGTTCTTCACGATCCCGGACGGCGTCACGGTCACCTACGCCGACGACCGCTTCGCCGCCAAGGGGCGGGCGGTCCGTGCCCTGGCCAGGCTGCCGAGCCTGCTGACGCCCGCGGACGAGGCGTCCTTCCGCCACATGAGCCTCTGGACCGACCTGTGCCTCTTGCACCGCGCCCTGATGCGCGGCAGGCCGCCCGACGTGCTCGTCGCGACCAGGCCGTCGCTGATCCTGCTGGTCGCCGAGCTCGCGCCGGGCGGTGTCGCCACGATCGGGCAGGACCACATGAACCTCGGGTCCTACCGGCCCGCCCTCCGGCGGCAGATCGTCCGCGCCTACCGCCGGCTCACCGTCGTCGCCACGCTCACCGGCGAGGCCCGCGCCGGCTACGAGGCCGCCCTCGCCGGCTCCGCCGCGCGGGTCGTCCGGATCCCGAACGCCGCGCCGTCGCTGCCGGGCCGGCCGTCCCGGCGCGAGCACAAGGTCGTGCTGGCGGCAGGCCGGCTCGTCCACGCCAAGGGCTTCGACCTGCTCATCCGCGCCTACGCGCCGATCGCCGCGGAGCACCCCGACTGGACCCTGCGCATCTTCGGCGGCGGGCCGCGCCGGGACCGGCTCCGCGCGCTCATCGGCGACCTCGGGCTCACCGGCCGGGTCGAGCTGCGCCCCCGCACCCGCGACCTGCACGCGGAGATGGCACGGGCGTCGATCCACGTGCTGTCGTCGCGCCGCGAGGGCATGCCGATGGTCGTCATCGAGGCCATGGGCATGGGGCTGCCGGTCGTGTCGTTCGACTGCCCGACCGGACCGGCCGAGCTGATCACACCCGGCCACGACGGGCTGCTCGTCCCCGCCGGGGACGTGGACGCCCTGACCGAGGCGCTCCGCGGGCTGATCGCGGACCCCGGACTGCGGGATCGGCTCGGCGACGCGGCCCTGCGGTCCGTGCGCGCCCATCACCTGGACCGCATCGGCCCCCTGTGGTCGCGCCTCATCGCCGGCCTCGGCGCGCCCGCCAGCGTCCGGGGCGGGCAGCCCGGCCGTCAGGCGCCCTTGAGCAGGCCGCGGACGTAGGCGGCCTGGCCCGCGTGCTGCAGATCGTCGGAGACCACGCTGATCAGCCGGACGGCCAGCGTGACCGGCGGATCCCAGGCCCGGTCGACGACCCGGGACAGGTCGTCGTCGGTCAGCGAGGCCACGTACCGGACGGTCCGGTCGTGCACGGCGTCGTGGTACCCGGTCAGCAGATCGGCCGACTCCACCTGGACGGCGGCGACCTGGGCGGCGTTGTGGCCGTACCCGGTGTCGGACGGATCCAGGGGCAGGCCGAACCGGTCGGCCCATCCGTCCTCGGTCCAGACCTGGGCGGTGCCGGCGGCGTCGGCGACGTGGTCGTCCTGGATGCGGGTGAGATGCCAGACGAGCCACGCGATCGAGTTGCCCCTCTCGGCGGGCCGCTCGGCGAGCCGCCGCGCGGGCAGCCCCCCGGCCGCCCCGTGGACGACCTGCTGGATCCTGTCGAAGGCGTCGGTGAGCAGTTGCGCACTGGTCATTGATCCGACGCTACCGTGATCCGCCCCGCGTTTCCGGCAGGCGCCCCCGGGGCGACCTCCTGCCGCGGGCCGTCCACCCGGCTGGGCAGCCGCACGGTCACGACGAGGCCGCCGTCCGGGCGCGGCTCCGCGGTCACTCCGCCACCGTGGGCGGTCGCCGTGGCGCGGACGATCGACAGGCCGAGCCCGGAGCCGCGGTCGGAGCGCACCCGGTCGTTGCCGAGCCGCCGGAACGGCTCGAAGATCGTCTCGACCTCGTAGGCGGGGACGACGGGCCCGGTGTTGGTGACGACGACCTCGGCCCACCCGTCGCGGCCCCGGGTGGCGACGTGCAGGTCGCCGCCCTCGCGGTTGTGCCGGATCGCGTTCTCGACGAGGTTCTGCACGAGCCGCTCCACGAGCACCGGGTCGCCCGAGGTGGGCGCCGGGCCCAGCAGCCGGTCGGTTCCGACGCCGCGGGCCCTGGCCTCCGGGGCGGCCTGCTGGAGGACGTGCCCGGCGACGTCCGCCAGGTCGAGCGGAGCGGCGTCGGCAACGACGTTCCCGGTGTCGGCGAGGGTGAGGAGCCCGTCGATGAGCCGTTCGTGCCGCCCGTTGACGACCAGCAGCGACTCGCCGAGCCGCTTGACGTCGTCGGTGGCGTCCGGGCGGCGCACCGCCACGTCGACGAGCGTCCGGTTGATCGCGAGAGGGGTCCGCAGCTCGTGCGAGGCGTTGGCGACGAACCTTCGCTGCCCGTCGAAGGCGCCGGCCAGCCGGCCGAGCATGGTGTCGAACGTGTCGGCCAGCTCCTTGACGTCGTCGCGCGGCCCCTCGTAGGCGATCCGCTCGGTGAGGTCGTGGCTGCGCGCCACCCGCCGCGCGGTGTCGGTGATCGTGTGGACGGGCCGCAGCGCCCGGTCGGCGAGCAGCCAGCCGAAGCCGAGCCCGGCCGCGCCCACCAGGCCGAGCGCGATGCCGCCCTGGGTGAGCAGCGCGTTGAGCGTCTCCCGCTGGTAGTCCTGGCGTCCCTTGACCAGCACACCCTGGACCTTCTGGAGGGTGACCTGCGGAGCCTCGCCGGGCGGCGGCGCGACGACCTGCCCGCCGGCCCCCGCGGTCTTCCCGCCGGCCCCGTTTGCCTGGAAGACCTGGTCCGCCTTCGCGGGCTCGCCCTGCCTCTGCAGGTTGTTCTGCACGAGCAGGTACGTCAGGCCGAGCAGGACGATGCCCGCGCACACGAACAGGCCCGTGTAGAGCAGCGTCAGCCGCATCCTGATCGTCGGCCGCAGCCGGTCGTTGAACCACGTGGTGCCGGTGTGGGCCCTCGTGGCGTGCGTGGTCGTGGTGTGCGTCGTCATGGAATCCGGTACCCCACTCCCGGGACGGTCTCGATGACCGGGGGATCGCCGAGCTTGCGGCGCAGCTTCATCAGCGTCACCCGGACGGTGTTGGTGAACGGGTCGGTGTGCTCGTCCCACACCTTCTCCAGCAGCCGCTCGGCGGACACGATCGTCCCGTCCGCGCGCAGCAGCTCGGCGAGCAGCCCGAACTCCTTGCGGGCCAGGTGCACGTACCGGCCGTCGCGGAACACCTCCTGGCGGGACGGGTCGAGCCGGATCCCCGCGCGCTCCAGCGTCGGCGGCGCCGCCGGGCGGGCCCGGCGGCCGAGCGCGAGGATCCGCGCCACCAGTTCCTCGAACGCGAACGGCTTGGTCAGGTAGTCGTCCGCGCCGAGGCGCAGCCCGTCGACCCGGGCCGGGACGGTGACCGCGGCGGTCAGCATCAGCACCCGGACGAGCGCCCCGGACTCCACGAGCGCGCGGCACACGTCGTCGCCGTGCACGACGGGCAGGTCCCGGTCCAGGACGAGCACGTCGTAGTCGTTCACGCCGAGCCGTTCGAGCGCGGCGTCCCCGTCGTAGACCACGTCCACGGCGAGGGCCTCGGCCCGGAGCCCCTCGGCGATCGAATCGGCGAGCATCCGCTCGTCCTCGGCGATCAGTACTCGCACGTCTTCCGTCCTCTGCCGTCTCCGGGACGCGCCGCCCGGCGCGTCCTGCCCAAGCTTCGGGGAGGCGGCGTAACGCCGGCATAACGCGATCCGGTTACGCCGGGGTTACCGGCCCGGGACTGAACTTGCGGTCGCCGCCGGCGCACCGTCCGGCGGGGACCGACGAGGAGACCGACCGATGCGACGACAGACGCTCGCGGCGCTGGCGCTGGTTCCGGCCCTCGCCCTCGGCCTGCAGGGCTGCGGGGCCGAGGGCAAGGGCGCGGGGGCGAGCAGCACCGCCAAGAAGGCCAGCGACCAGGAGAAGATGCGGAAGTTCGCCCAGTGCATGCGCGACAACGGGGTGGACATGAAGGACCCGAGCGGGGACGGCCGGATCGAGATCCGGTCGTCCGCCGGACCGGGCAAGGGCGGCCCCGACAAGCCGGACGGCAAGATCCAGGCGGCGCAGAAGAAGTGCGCGCACCTGATGCCGAACGGCGGCAAGCCGCCCAAGCCGAAGCCGGAGGAGCTGGCGAAGATGCGCGCCATGTCGAAGTGCATGCGCGACAACGGCATCAGCGAGTTCCCCGACCCCGACCCCGACGGCGGCATCAAGATCCAGGCCGGCAAGGGCACCGGCATCGACCCGGGGAGCCAGAAGTTCAAGAACGCGCAGAAGGCGTGCTCGAAGTTCTCGCCGGACGGCGGCAAGGGCCCCTCGACGACCGTCGGCGGCGACTAGTGGCCAGGACACGCGTGATCGTCTTCGGCGCGGCGGGCGTGATCGTGGCCGGCGGCGCGGGTCTCGCGACGGCCGGGCTGGGCGGAGGCGGCGACCCGGCCGCCGCGCACAGCTCCCTGCCGCCCGCGACGGCGGCGATCGAGCGGACGACGCTCGTCGAGACGCAGGACGTGGACGGGACGCTCGGCTACGGCAACACGCGCACCATCGCCGGAGCCGGGAACGGCACCCTCACCTGGCTGGCGGGGCCCGGCTCGGTGATCCCCAGGGGCAGGTCGGTGTACCGGGTCGACAACAAGCCGGTGCCGCTGCTGTACGGGAGGCTGCCGCTGTACCGGGCGCTCTCCGAAGGGACGGAGGGCGCCGACGTCCTGCAGTTCGAACGGAACCTGCGGGCCCTCGGCTACACCGGGTTCACCGTCGACAAGACGTTCGGCGCCTCCACCACCACGGCCGTGAAGCGCTGGCAGGACGACCTCGGCCTGGAGGAGACCGGCCGGATCCAGCCGGGCTCGGCGGTCGTCGCGCCCGGCCGGATCCGCGTGGCCGAACGCAAGGCGAACGTCGGCGACCGCATCGGCGGCGCCGTCCTCACCTACACCGGCACGACCCGCGTGGTGAGCGTCGACCTGGACGTCGAGTACCAGAGGCTCGCGAAGAAGGGCGGTGAGGTGGAGATCGAGCTGCCGTCCGGCGACACGGTCAAGGGACGGATCACCTCGGTCGGGAAGGTCGCCAAGGAGGGGCAGCAGGACCAGCCGACGACCGTCGAGGTCGAGATCGCGGTGGCGAGCCAGCAGAAGCTCGGCTCCTACGACAAGGCGCCCGTCGAGGTGCACATCACCGCGAACAAGCATGACGGCGTCCTCGCCGTGCCGATCGGCGCGCTGCTGGCCCAGGGCGACGGCGGCTACGCCGTCCAGGTCGTGGAGGGCGGGCGGGTCCGCACGGTGCCGGTGGAGACCGGCGTGTTCACCGACGGCCAGGTCGAGATCTCCGGATCGGGGCTGTCCGAGGGCATGAAGGTCGGGGTGCCCTCGTGAGCGGCGAAGCGCGGGAAGGGGAATGGGAGGTCGTTCCGCCGCAGCGGGCCGGGAGCGCGGTCGTCGAGCTTCGCGAGGCGACCAAGACCTATCCGGGCGGGGTCACCGCGCTGGACGGGGTGTCGCTGACCGTGGAGGAGCGCGAGCTGGTCGCGATCGTCGGGCCGTCCGGGTCCGGGAAGTCGACGATGCTGCACCTGATCGGCACGCTCGACCGGCCGAGCGCCGGCACCGTGCTGGTCGAGGGCACGGACGTGTCGCGGCTCTCGGACCGGCGGCTGTCGGCGCTGCGCGCCCGCCGGATCGGCTTCGTGTTCCAGCAGTTCCATCTCGCCGCCGGGGTCAGCGCGCTCGACAACGTCGCGGACGGGCTCCTGTACGGGGGCGTGCCGCTCGCCCAGCGGCGCCGCAAGGCGCGCCGCGCCCTGGAGCGCGTCGGGCTCGGGCACCGGCTCGGCCACCGGCCGCATCAGCTGTCCGGCGGGGAGAAGCAGCGCGTGGCGATCGCCCGCGCGGTCGTCGGGGAGCCCGCGCTGCTGCTGGCGGACGAGCCGACCGGCGCGCTGGACTCGGCGTCGGGCGCGGGCGTGCTGGACCTGCTGCGCGAGCTGTCGGGCGGCGGGACGACGGTCGTGCTGATCACGCACGACCGGGACATCGCCGCGCTGCTGCCCCGGCAGGTGCGGATGCGCGACGGCCGGATCGTGCACGACGACGCACGGTTGGAGGCGGCCCGATGAAGCGCGGCGCACAGAAGGACGGCACGGTGAACGCGGCGGCCCCGCCCGGGGACGGGCCGGCGCGGCTCGGCCCGCGCGACGTGCTGCGGGTCGGCGCCGCCGGTCTGCGGTCCCGCCCGATGCGGGTGTTCCTGTCCGCCCTCGGCATCGCGATCGGCATCGCCGCGATGATCGGCGTGGTCGGCATCTCGACGTCCAGCCGGGCCCAGCTGCAGGCGACGCTCGACCGGCTCGGCACCAACCTGCTCACGGTGGGGCCCGGCCGGGACTTCTTCGGGGAGGACTCGAAGCTGCCGGAGGAGTCCGTCGGCATGGTGAGCCGGATGCCGGAGGTGGACTCGGCGTCCGCGACGGCGAAGCTGAGCGACACCAACGTCTACCGCAACGACCACATCCCGGAGGGCGAGAGCGGCGGGATCAGCGTCTTCGCGGCCCGTCTCGACCTGCCGAAGACCGTCGGCCTTACGATGGCCACCGGGACGTGGCTGAACGCGGGCACGGCGAAGTACCCGGCGGTGGTGCTCGGCTCGGACACAGCCGAGCAGCTCGGGGTGTCGACGCCGAACGTCCAGGTGTGGCTCGGCTCGCAGTGGTTCACGGTCGTGGGCATCCTGGAACCGACCCAGCTGGCGCCGGAGCTGGACTCGGCCGCGCTCGTCGGCTGGGACGCCGCCGCGGCCCACCTCGGTTTCGACGGCCATCCGACCACCGTCTACACCCGGGCCCGCAAGGACGCTGTGGAGAAGGTGCGGGACCTGCTCGCGGCCACCGCGAACCCGCAGGCGCCGAACGAGGTCGAGGTCAGCCGCCCCTCGGACGCGCTGGCCGCCCAGAACGCCACCGACAAGGCGTTCACCGGCCTGCTCCTCGGACTCGGCGGCGTCGCGCTGCTGGTCGGCGGCGTCGGCGTCGCCAACACGATGGTGATCTCCGTCCTGGAACGCCGCGCCGAGATCGGCCTGCGCCGCTCGCTCGGCGCGACCCGCGGCCAGATCAGGCTGCAGTTCCTCACCGAGTCGCAGTTGCTCGCCGCGCTCGGCGGCGTCGGCGGCGTGGCGATCGGCATCGTGGTCACCGCGGTCTTCGCCGTGTCGCAGGGCTGGCCGACCGTCGTCCCGGTGTGGGCGATGGCCGGCGGCGTCCTCGCCACACTGCTCATCGGCGGCGTCGCCGGCCTCTACCCGGCCCTCCGCGCCGCCCGCCTGGCCCCCACCGAGGCCCTCGCGGCACCGTGACGATGCAGGCCGTCGGCCCAGGGGCCGCCGCCTGGGCCGACGCTCTCATCTCACGCCGTAGAGGTGTTCCAGGGCGAGCTGGTCGAGGTGTTCGAAGGCGGTGCGGCGGGCGCCGAGGGTCTCGGCGTCTGCGGTGGCGTCGCGGACGGAGCGCCAGTCCTCGCCGTCGGCCAGGGTGGGCTGGGCGAGTTCGTCCAGCTTGGCCTGGCGCAGGGCCTCCTGGACGTCGGGGTCAGCGCGGAACGCGCGGACCTTCTCGCGCAGGATCAGCCAATTGCGCATGCAGGCCGCCGCCGACTCCCACACGCCCTCGTCGTCCTCGGTGCGAGGCGGCTTGAAGTCGAAGTGGATCGGGCCGCTGTAGTCGCTGTTCTCGATCAGGTCGACGACCCAGAAGGCGCCGCGCGTGTTGCCGGCTCCGAAGCGGAGGTCCTGGTCGTAGCGGGGGCCGTGCTGCCCGTTCAGGTCGATGTGGAACAGCTTGCCCTGCCACAGGGCCTGGGCGAGGCCGTGCGCGTAGTTGAGGCCGGCCATCTCCTCGTGCCCGACCTCGGGGTTCAGGCCGACGTCGCCGGGGCGTTCCAGGGTCTGGATGAACGCGAGGGCGTGGCCGATGGTGGGCAGCAGGATGTCGCCGCGCGGCTCGTTCGGCTTCGGCTCGATCGCGAAGCGCAGGTCGTAGCCCTGGTCGGCGACGTAGGCGCCGAGCACGTCGAACGCCTCCTTGTAGCGGTCCAGCGCCGCCCGGACGTCCTTGGCGGCGCCGGACTCGGCGCCCTCACGTCCGCCCCAGCACACGTAGGTGCGGGCGCCGAGCTCGGCGGCGAGGTCCAGGTTGTCCATGACCTTGCGGAGCGCGAACCGGCGGACGTCGCGGTCGTTGGCCGTGAACGCGCCGTCCTTGAAGATCGGGTGGCCGAACAGGTTGGTGGTGGCGGTGGTGACGACCAGGCCCGTCTCGTCGAGGGCCTTGCGGAACGCGTCGATCCTCTCCTGCCGCTCGGCGGCCGTGGCGTCGAAGTCGAACACGTCGTTGTCGTGGAAGTTCACGCCGTAGGCGCCGACCTCGGCCAGCTTGCGCACGGCGCGGTCGGCGGGCATCGGCGGGCGGGTGCCGGGGCCGAACACGTCGACGCCCTGCCAGCCGACCGTCCAGATGCCGAACGAGAAGCGGTCTTCCGGCACCGGTGTGTAGTCGCTCAAGGGAATCCTCCTCAGATCTCCGGGGCGGAGTCGCGCAGCGCCGCATAGCGCTCGCGGACGTCCGTCCCGGTGTGCTCGCTGGTGTGCTCGGTCGAGGGCCGTGCGGGCCATTCGGGGGGTTCCGGCGTCCCGGCGAGTGCCCAGGCGGCCTGGCGGGCGGCGCCGAGGGCGACGTACTCGGCGGGTTCGGGGACGGTCACCGGCGTCCCGAAGATCGCCGGGGCGAGCGCGCGGACGGCCGCGGACCGGGCGCCGCCGCCGATCAGCAGGGTGCGGCGCGGCCGGACGCCCTGCGCGGCGAGATGGTCGACGGCGTCGGCGAGCGAACACAGCAGAGCCTCCACGGCGGCACGGGCCACGTTCTGCCGCGTCGCGTTGGACGTGGTCAGCCCGGCGAGCACGCCGGTCGCGTCCGGGCGGTCGGGGGTGCGTTCGCCGTCGAGATAGGGCAGCAGCGTCAGGCCTCCGGCACCGGGCTCGGCGGCCAGGGCGAGGGCGGACAGCTCGTCCAGGGCGGCGCCGGTCATCGCGGCGGCGGCCGACAGGACCCGCGCGGCGTTCAGCGTGCACACGAGGGGCAGGAACCGGCCGGTCGCGTCGGCGAAGCCCGCGACCAGGCCGGACGGGTCGGCGGCGGGCCCGTCCGCGACCGCGAACGCCGTCCCGGAGGTGCCGATCGACACCACGACGTCGCCGGGCCGCAGCCCGAGGCCGAGCGCGGCGCCCATGTTGTCGCCGGTGCCGGGCCCGAGCGTGGCGCCCCAGGCCGTCTCGCCGGCGCGCTCGCCGGGGGCGGCGACGCGCGGCGTCTCCGCGTCGTGGCCGAGCGCGGCGCGCAGCAGGTCCGGCAGGTAGGCGCCGGACGCGGGGGACCAGTAGCCGGTGCCCGAGGCGTCACCGCGGTCCGTGACCGGTTCGCGCGCGCCCAGCCGCAGCGTCAGCCAGTCGTGGGGAAGCATGACCCGCTCGGTGCGCCGCGCGTTCTCCGGCTCGTGCTCGGCCATCCAGCGCAGTTTGGTCACGGTGAACGACGCGAGTGGCACGCTGCCGGTCCGCTCCGCCCACGCCTTCGCGCCGCCGCACTCCTCGACGAGCGCGCGGGCCTGCGGCGCCGAGCGGGTGTCGTTCCACAGCAGGGCGGGGCGGACGACCTCGCCCGCGCCGTCCAGCGCGACCATGCCGTGCTGCTGGGCGGCGACCGCGACCGCGTCGGCCCGTTCGAGCAGCTCCCGGACCTGGGACAGCGCGTCCTGCCAGTGGTCGGGGTGGCACTCGGTGCCGTCGGGATGCGGTGCGGACGCCTCCGCCACCACGGCGCCGTCGTCCGCGCGGCACAGCACGACCTTCGTCGACTGGGTCGAGGAGTCGATGCCCGCGACCAGGCGCTCGGACATCCGTCCCGCCTTTCGTAAAGAGCTTGGACTAATTAACCTAGCAGAGGGTCTCCGCCCTGCCTATACACCCGATTCATTTAGGGTTTGTCCATGACGAAGTCCGCGAACGCCCCCGTCCGGCACGCGACGATGCGTGAGCGGAACCTCGCCGTCGTCCTGGAGCAGGTGGCGCGTCACCAGCCGGTCACCAGGGCGCGCCTGGCCGACCTCACCGGCTTCACCAAGACCACCGTGTCCAACCTCGTCGCCTTGCTGGAGGGCGCGGGACTGGTCCGGGACGGGGCGCCCGTCCATGAGGGGGAGCGCGGGCGTCCCGGCGTCGGCGTGTCCCTGCACGGCGACGGCGCCGCCGGGCTCGGGCTTGAGGTCAACGTCGACTACCTCGCCGCCTGCGTCCTGGACCTCGCCAAGCAGGTCCGCTACCGGCATGTGATCAGTTCCGACAACCGCGACCGGGAGCCCGGCGCGGTCCTCGCCGCCCTCTCCGCACTCGCGGACGAGGCGGTCGCGGCCGCCGCCGGGCAGGGGCTGACCGTCGCCGGCGCCGCGGTCGCCCTGCCCGGACTGCTCGACCGCGACACCGGCGTGGTGCGGCACGCCCCGAACCTCGGCTGGACGGACGTCGCCATCACCGGCACACCCGGCCTCGCGATGGCGCTGCCCGCCGAGTACGACAACGAGGCCAACCTGGCCGCCCTGGGCGAGCTGTGGTTCGGCGACGGCGCCCGGTTCGGCGACTTCGTGCACGTCTCCGGCGAGATCGGGATCGGCGCCGGCATCGTCGTGGACGGGCGCGTGTTCCGCGGCGCGCACGGCTTCGCCGGTGAACTCGGGCATCTCGTCGCCGAGCCGTCCGGCCCCCCGTGCTCCTGCGGAGGGCGCGGCTGCCTGGAGCAGATCGCCGGCCAGGACGCGATGCTCCGCGCGGCCGGCCTCCCGGTGACGCGCCCGGCCGCCGGCCCCGAGGGATCGGTGGGCCGGCTCGTCGACCGGCTGAACGCGGGCGACCCGGCGGCCCTGGAGGCGGTGACGCGGGCTGGGCGGGCGCTCGGCGGCGCGCTCGCCTCGGCCGTCAACCTGATCGACCCCGACACCATCGTGCTCGGCGGGGTCTTCTCGCCGCTGGCCGCGTGGGTCCGGCCGCCGCTGGAGTCCGTCCTCGCGGACGGTTCCGGAGCGCTGCGGCGGGGCGCGCCGCCGGTCGAGGTCTCCGGGCTGGCGGAGGGCGCCGCGGTCCTCGGCGCCGCCGGCCTCGTCGTGGAGCGCGTGATCGCCGACCCCGCGCTCCTCCTTTAGAGCGGGACGTACTCGAACCAGGCGAAGTCGGCGTGGTTGCCGCTCGCCCGGCCGTTGGAGGTCGCGTAGAGGCCGATGTAGGCGCCGGTGAAACCGCCCGCGACCTGGCTGCTCAGGATGTCGCCGTCCACCGGCTCGCCGAGCGGCGTCCAATCCCCTGGCACGGTGCAGTACGACGCCTGGTACCAGCGTCCGTGGGCCTCGAAACCCAGCCGGACAGGGCCTGGAACGGCCGGCCCCTTGGCCAGCACCGTCTCGACGCCCTGCTCCCGCTTGACGAGGCGCAACCCCTGGCTCGTCGACACCAGCAGCACGTGGAAGTCGCTGTTCTGGACGAGGGCGAGCCCCGCCCACTCCTCGTAGACGGGGGTGAAGTCCAGCGCGGTGAAGGCGGCGAAGGCCCGGTGCTGCTGCCGTCGCCCGACGAATGAGGGGTTGGCGACGTCGGCGAGGCTCTCCGGACGGACGCGCAGCCGCAGATGTCCCGGACGATCGGCCAGGCTCCACCAGCGTTCGCGGGGAGTCCGCAGCATGTTCCACACGGGACCGAGTTCGGGCCCGTCGAACTGGTCGCACCTCGGTACCGCCGGCCACGGATGCGGTGGCAGCGACGGGACCGGGTGGCTCGGCTCGACCCGCCCCCCGGCGACCGGCCAGCCGTCCTCCCAGGTGACCGGGGTCAGGAACGTCTCCCGGCCGAGGTTGCACCGGTCGCCGTGGTGCGGCCGCATGCCGAGCAGGACCATCCACCATTCGCCGTCCGGGGTCTCCACGAGATCGGCGTGTCCGGTCCCGACGATCGGGTGCCCGGTTCCGAGGTTCCGGTGGGTCAGCACCGGGTTGCGCGGATTCCCCTCGTACGGTCCGGTGACGGTGTCGGCGCGCGCGACCATCACGGCATGGTCCATCGCCGTGCCGCCCTCGGCGGTGAGCAGGTGGTACCGGCCGTCGATCTTGTAGAGGTGGGAGCCCTCGGACCAGATCGCGCCCTTGACCGCCCCGTCCCAGATCACGTGCTCGGTACCGGTCAGGGCCAGTGCGGACGGGTCGAACTCGCGCAGCCAGATCTCGGTGTGCCCCTCGTACTTCCCGGTCGGCCGGGTGCCGGTGCACCACGCGCGCCCGTCGTCGTCGAAGAACAGGGACGGGTCGATCCCGTCGCCGGCGAGCCGGCGGGCGTCCGACCACGGCCCGGCGGGATCGGGTGCGGTCATCACGAAGTGGCCCGACCACTCGGTGCCGTCCACGAGCGTGCAGACCAGGTAGAAGGTGCCGTCGTGGTGGCGCAGCGTCGGCGCGTACAGGCCACCGGAGGCGGGGACCCCGTCCAGGGGGAGTTGCTCCGGCCGGTCCAGCGCGTGCCCGATCTGCCGCCAGTGCACCAGATCGCGGCTGTGGAACACCGGCAGGCCGGGAAACCATTCGAAGGTCGAGGTCACCAGGTAGAAGTCGTCGCCCGCGCGGCAGATCGACGGGTCGGGGTGGAAGCCCGGCAGCACCGGGTTGCCGAACACGGTCATAGCGGCGTGACCTCGACCGGGACGGTCATGACGCGGTCCGGGCCGAGCTCGCGGACGGGGCCGTCCAGCGTGAACGAGCCGCGCAGCGGCAGATCGGCGCTCGACCGGCCGACCGCGACCTCGACGACGCCCGGTTCGACGATGCGCCGCAGGTCGGGACCCGTGAACGAGGTCCGGTCGGCGTGCACCCGGAACTCGGCCCGTGCCGCCTCGCCCGGCTGCAGCCGGATCCTCGCCCAGCCGGCGAGCCAGCGCGCCGGGCGCACCACCGAAGCGACCGGGTCGGACAGGTACAGCTGCGCCACCTCCGTTCCGGCGCGTTCCCCGGTGTTGCGGACGACGGCGCTGACCGTGACCGTCCCGTCGGTGGCCGCCCGCTCGCCGGCCTTCAGGTCCGAGTACTCGAAGGACGTCCAGGTCAGGCCGTACCCGAACGGGTAGAGCGGGACGGGGTCGACCATGCTCCAGTCGTGCCCGCCGTCCATCAGCGACCGCAGGTAGGTGACGGGCGGCCCGGACGCGCGGCGCGGCACGCTGATCGGCATCCGCCCGGACGGCTCGGCCCGCCCCGCGAGGATCCCCGCGACGGCCCGGCCGCCCTCCTCGCCGGGGAAGAACGCCTGCACTACGGCGGCGGCCCGGTCGGCGATGGTCTCGATCGCGTAGGGACGCCCGGTCAGCATCACGATGACCGTGGGCGTCCCCGTGTCCAGGACGGCCGCGGCGAGTTCGGCCTGCCGTCCTGGCAGCGCGAGCGTCTCGGCGTCGCAGCCCTCGCCGGACGTGCCGCGGCCGAACAGCCCGGCCCGGTCGCCGAGCGCGAGCACGCACACCTCGGCGTCCCGCGCCGCCGCGACCGCCGCCTCGATGTCGGCGTCGTCGGCGACGAAGACGTCGTCCGAGCCGGCCACCCGGACGCCGGGGAGCTCGGCGCGCAGCGCGTCCGCCAGCGTCGGGATCTCCACGCCGAGCGGCAGTTCCGGGTGCTGGCGGCCGACGTGGCTCGGGAAGGTGTAGCAGCCCATCATCCCCGACGGGTCGTCCGCGAGCGGCCCGGCCAGCACGACGCCGGAGCCGGAGCGCAGCGGCAGCACGCCGTCGTTCGCCAGCAGAACGACCGACTCCTCGGCCAGCCGGCGGGCCAGCGCCCGGTGCTCGGGAGGATCGAAGTCGAGGGCGGCCCCGTCCCCGCCGGCGGGATCCCCGTCCAGCAGGCCGAGTTCGGCCTTCAGGGTCAGGACGCGGCCGGCGGCGCGGTCGAGCAGCTCCTCCGGGACGGTCCCGCGCCGGACCTGCTCGATCAGCGGAGCGCCGTAGCAGCGGACCGTCGGCAGCTCCACGTCGACGCCGGCGCGCAGCGCGAGCGCGGCGGCCTCGCCCCGCGACCCGGCCACCCGGTGCCGGGTCTCCAGGAACGAGACGCCGAAGTAGTCGGCGACGACGAGGCCGGTGAAGCCCAGCTCCTCGCGCAGCAGGCCGGTCAGCAGGCGCTCGTCGGCCGCGGCGGGCATCCCGTCCACGTCGGTGTAGGAGTGCATGACCGAGCGGGCGCCTCCGTCGCGCAGCGCCATCACGAACGGCTCCAGGACGACGTCGGCGAACTCGCGCGGCCCGATGGGCGTCGGGGCCATGTTCCGGCCGGCGCGGGACGCGGAGTACCCCGCGAAGTGCTTGAGGGTCGTGACGATGCCGGACCGTTCCATGGCGCTCACATAGGCGGTGCCGAGGACCCCGACGAGATAGGGGTCCTCGCCGATGCACTCCTCCGTCCGGCCCCAGCGCGCGTCGCGGACCACGTCCAGCACCGGCGCGAGGCCCTGGTGGACGCCGGCCGCCCGCATGCTCGCACCGATGGCCGCGGCCATCTCGGCCACGAGCTCGGGGTCGAAGGTGGCGCCCCACGCGGGCGGGCTGGGGAACACGGTGGCGCCCCAGGTCATGAAGCCGTTGAGGCACTCTTCGTGCACGATCGCCGGGACGCCGAACCGGTTCCCGGCGGCGACGCGGCCCTGCAGGTCGCGGAGCCGGGCGGCGCCCTCGGCCGGCGTGACCGGGACGGTGCCGAACACCCGGGTGAGCTGGCCGAGCCCGCGGTCCAGGACGTCCTCCAGGGACGGGGCGTCCTCGTGCGAGTCGTCCTCCATCGGCGCCACGGGCTCGCCCGGCTCGGCGGGCATCGCCCAGAAGCCGGCGAGCTGGCCCGCCTTCTCCTCCGGCGTCATCCGGGCCAGCAGGTCGGCGACCCGCTCGGCGGCCGGCAGCCCGCGGTCCCGCCAGGGCTCGCGGGTCGCGCTCGCGGCCGGGACGGCTCCGGTCTCCGTTCCGGGTGCGGGGACGACCCCCCGCACCCCCCGGATCGCTTCGCTCACTTGTCATCCTCCGAGGGGGGCGGCGGTGCGGTGGAGGCCCGGACGCGCAGGTCGGTGGCCAGCTCCACGCGGGGGGTCAGCGGCGGCCGTCCGTCCAGCAGCTGGAGCAGGGTGCGGGCCGCGACGCGGCCCATCTCCTCCAGCGGCTGCCGGACGGTCGTCAGCGGTGGCGACAGCCACTCGCAGGTGGGCAGGTCGTCGAAGCCGACGACGCTCAGGTCCTCGGGGATGCGCAGCCCGGCGAGCCGGGCCGCCTGGTAGGCGCCCATGGCCTGCTCGTCGCTGCCCGCGAAGATCGCGGTGGGCGGCCCGGGCAGTTCCAGCAGCTCGCGGGTGCGGGCGAAACCGCCCTGGTGGTGGAAGTCGCCGTACCGGACGAGGTCCTTGTCGACCTCGATCCCGGCGCGCTCCAGCGCGGTCCGGTAGCCGTCCACCCGGGCCTGGGTGCAGAGCATGTCGGCGGGGCCGCCGATCATCCCGACGCGGCGGTGGCCGAGCCCGATCAGGTGCTCGGTCGCGGCGAGGCCGCCCGCCCAGTTGGTGGCGCCGACGCTGGCGATCTCGGCGTCCGGCAGGTTCACCGGGTCCACCAGGACGAGCCCGACGCCGGCCCGCTCCAGCTGCTCGCGCTGGCGCCGCGTCATCCGGGACGTCACCAGGATGACCCCGTCGCTGTGGTGCAGCGCGGGCAGGTTCTGCCAGCTCGGCGGCCGGGCGTCGTCCTCGCGGACCAGCGAGACGACGACGCCGGTGCCGTGCTCGGCGCACTCGGCCTCGACGCCGCGCAGGATCTCGACCGCCCACGGGCTGTCGAGGCCGGCCAGGACCAGGTCGATCAGGCCGGACCTGCGGGCGCGGCGCGTCCCGCCCGGGCCGGGGTAGTTGTGGGTGCGCAGCAGCGCCTCCACGCGCTCGCGCGTCGCGGCGGCCACGTCGGTGCGTCCGTTGAGGACCTTGGAGACCGTGGCGGGGGAGACCCCCGCCTCGGACGCGATCAGTGCCAGCGTCGGCCGGGACGGCGGATCCGGCATCTCGTCGGTGGTGCGCACGGGCACGCTTCACTCCTCCCCGAGGAAACGATTGCGAACAGTATCGCAATGTTTCGCTCTCTCCTAGCCCCGAGTTCCGACTTTCTTCCCGGGGTTTGATGGCTAATACCCATTGGACCCTTGACCGTGGAGGGCCCCTTTCTTAGAGTTCCACGGCAACGGAACATCGAAGAGTTTCGAAATCTTTCGAGCGGCCGGCCGTCCGTCCCGCCGCCCCAGGCCCCGCCCACCCCCGATCCAGGAGGCCACCATGGGCACCCCACACCTGTCGCGCCGTTCCTTCCTCACCGCGGTCTCCGCCGGCACCGTCCTCGTCACGGCCGCGCCCATGCTCGCCGCCTGCGGTGGCGACTCCGGGTCGGGGAACGGCAAGGTGACCATCGAGTGGATGGACATCGCGACCACCGAGCCGTCCAAGTCGATCTACCCGCAGGTCGCCAAGGCCTACGAGGCCGCGCACCCGAACGTCAAGATCAAGCTCACCAACCTGGAGAACGAGGCCTTCAAGTCGAAGATGACGGCGCTCGTCGCCTCCGGCAAGCTGCCGGACATCTACGTGACCTGGGGCGGCGGCGTGCTGAAGCAGCAGATCGACGCCGGGCTGGTCAAGGACCTCACCTCCGACGGAGGCAGCCTCCTGAGCACCATCACGCCGGTGTCGCAGAAGGCGTACCAGTTCGACGGGAAGACCTACGCCATTCCGTACGACATGGGCATGGCGGGCTTCTGGTACAACAAGCGGCACTTCGCGAAGGCCGGGATCAAGGACACCCCGAAGACCTGGGCCGAGTTCCTGGACGCCGTCCGCAAGCTCAAGTCCGCGGGCGTGACCCCCATCGCGCTCGGCGGCAAGGACAAGTGGCCCGGCCACTACTACTGGGCCTACCTCGCGATGCGCGTCGGCGGCATGGCCGCGATGGAGCAGGCCGCAAAGAGCAACGACTTCGGCGGCCCGGCGTTCGTCCAGGCGGGCGGGCACCTCAAGGAGCTGGTCGACCTGCAGCCCTTCCAGGCCGGCTTCCAGAACGCCGGGTACGACACGCCCGGCGGTGAGGCCGCCACGATGGGTGCCGGGAAGGCCGGCATGGAGCTGATGGGCCAGTGGGCGCCCGCGGTGGAGAAGGACGCCTCCGGGAAGGGCATCGGCGACGACCTCGGCTGGTTCCCGTTCCCGACCGTCGACGGCGGCCAGGGCACCGTCACCGACGTGTTCGGCGGCGGCAACGGGCACTCGCTCGGCAAGGACGCGCCCAAGGAGGCCATGGACTTCCTCACCTTCCTGATGAACAACGAGAACGAGAGCAAGCTCGTCTCCTCGGGCGCCTTCATGCCGGTCGTCAAGGGCGCCGAGAAATCGTTGAGCGACCCGAACCGCAAGATGGTCGCCGAGGCGCTGGACAACTCCACCGGGTTCCAGCTGTACCTGGACCAGGCGTTCCCGCCCGCCGTCGGGCAGCAGGTCAACGACAGCGTCGCGGCGCTCATCGGCGGCAAGAAGACCGCCGAGGAGGTCGCGCAGCAGGTCACCAAGGTGGCCAAGAGCCAATGACGCTGTCCGCCACCACCGACGACCGGCCGCGGCCCGCCGTACGGGCCCCGCGCAGGCGGGGCCGCTCGGCGCCGGCGGGGAAACGGCTGCGCGGCTGGATCTCGGCCAGTTGGTTCCTGCTGCCGGCACTGCTGCTGTTCTTCTTCTTCGTCCTGATCCCGATCTTCGTCGCGTTCTACACGAGCTTCTTCAAGTGGGGCGGCTTCGGCCGGCCCGAGGACTTCGTCGGCCTGGACAACTACCGGAAGCTGTCCGGCGACCCCGTCTTCCGCGGCGACCTGTGGCGCGGCCTCGTCCTGGTCGTGCTGTCGATCCTCGTCCAGTTGCCGATCGCGCTCGGCACCGCCGTCCTGCTGAACCAGCGGATGCGCGGCCGGGCCGTGTACCGGGCGATCTTCTTCGCGCCCTACATCCTGTCCGAGGTGATCGCGGGCGTCCTGTTCGGCATCATCTTCCTGCCGGGCACCGGGCTCGCCGACAAGCTCGTGGAAGACCTGCCCCTGCTCGGGGGCCTCGCCGGGAAGTGGTTCTCCGACCCCGGCACCGCGCTGCCCACCCTGTTCGCCGTCATGACCTGGAAGTACTTCGGCTTCCACATGATGATCTACCTGGCGGGGCTGCAGGGCATCCCGGCGGAGGTCCTGGAGGCGGCCTCGATCGACGGGGCCGGGCCGTGGCGGCGGTTCCGCGCCGTCACGCTGCCGCTGCTCGGCCCGACCCTGCGGATCAGCGTGTTCCTGTCCGTCATCGGCTCGATCCAGCTGTTCGACCTCGTGTGGGTCACCACGACCGGCGGGCCGACGAATTCCACGGAGACGATGGCCGTCACCATGTTCCAGTTCGGCTTCAAGCGGTACCAGATGGGCTATGCCGGCGCGATCAGCGTGGCCATGTTCCTGATCAGCATGGTCTTCTCCCTGCTGTACCAGCGCTACGCGCTCCGCCGTGACCTGCAGGGCGCCGTCACCTCGGCGGGAGGCCGCCGATGAGCCGTCCCACGGTCGCGCGGAGCCTGTCCCGGCACACACTCGTGTGGGTGCTCGGCTCCTTCATCGTCGTCCCGCTTCTGTACGCGGTCATCTCCGGGTTCAAGACCACCGGCGACCTCACCACGAACCCGATCGGGCTGCCGCATCCCTGGAAGGTGTCGAACTACACCGGCATCCTTTCGTCCGGCGACTTCTGGCGGCAGATCGGCAACAGCGTCATGATCGCCGCCGCCACCGCGCTGATCACCGTCGCGGTGTCGGCGCTGGCGGCGTTCGCGTTCGCCCGCTACGCGTTCCGGGGCCGCGAGTTCTTCTTCACGCTGTTCGCGGCGGGGCTGATGTTCCCGCCCGCCGTGGCGGTGCTGCCGCTGTTCGTCCTGCTGCGCTCGTTCGGGCTCCTGGACAACCCGCTCGGCATCGTGCTGCCGCAGGCCGCGTTCGCGCTGCCCATCACGATCATCATTCTGCGGTCCTTCTTCCGGACGATCCCCGCGGAGCTGGAGGAGGCCGCCATCATGGACGGCTGCACCCGGTTCGGATTCTTCTGGCGCATCCTGCTGCCCATGGCGCGGCCCGCCCTCGGCACCGTGTCGGTCCTCGCCATCGTGACGAGCTGGAACAACTTCTTCCTGCCGCTGCTGGTGCTGGCCGACCCGAAATGGCAGACGATCCCCGTCGGGATCCAGCAGTTCCAGGGGCAGTACGCGACCAACTATGCGCTCGTCATCGCCTACATCGTGCTGGCGATGGTCCCCGCGATCGCCTTCTACGCGGTGGCCGAACGCCAGCTGATCGGCGGGCTCACCGCGGGCGCGACGAAGGGCTGAGCTCGATCTCCAGGGAGAGCAGGCGCGAGCCGAGCCCCTTGCCGTGCGCGTCCAGTGCCAGCGACGTCGTGACGCCGCCGTCCAGCGACTGCCGGCAGACGAACTGCAGCGCGCACAGGTTCGGCAGCTCGTACCGGACGACCTCGCCGCGCACACGGGCACCGAGATGCCGCCGCACCGCCTCGGCCGTCAGCTCCCGGACGAGGTCCGGGTAGTGCTCGTCGCGGTACGGGAACACCGACAGCGTCGAGGTGTCGCCCTTGTCGCCCGCCCTCGCGTGCGCGATCTCATGCAGTGGGACGGGCAACGGGTGCCTCCAGGATCTCGGTGGCGGGGACGACGGCCTCACGGGGCAGCAGCGTCGACACGATGCCGACGACGTCGTCGACCCGCGTGCGGACGCCGCCCCCGCCCGCCGGGCCGTTGGTGTAGAGCGCCTCGACCTCGTGGCACACGTCCTCGGCGTGCCCGGGGTCGCGGGCGAGCGCGGCGACCCGCAGCCGGCACTCGCCGCCGGGGTCGTCCGCCGGGCCGGCCGGTCCGATCACATCAAGGCGCGGGGTGAGGCCCGCCGGGGCGAGCCGTTCCGCGACGATCCGGCCGGCCAGCTCGGCGCGGGCCCTGGCGTTCGGCCCCGCGTAGGAGATCTCGGCCTCGGCGCGGTGACCCGCGTGGTAGCCGACGCTGACCTTCAGCGTGCCCGGACGCGGCCGCCCGGCCGCGCCCCGCACGAGGACGCGGTCGGGACCCGCCTCCTCGACGGTGACTCCGCGCACGTCCAGCAGGACGTCCGGGGTGCGGTACGCGGCCGGGTCGGTGATCTCGTACAGCAGCTGCTCCCGGACGGTCGCGCGCGAGACGAGGCCGCCGGTGCCCGGCAGCTTGCCGATCACGGCGGACCCGTCGGCGCGGACGTCGGCGAACGGGAAGCCGAGGTCGGCCAGGCGGGGGACGTCCTTGACCCCGGGGTCGGCGAAGTAACCGCCGGTGATCTGCCCGGCGCACTCCAGCAGGTGGCCGGCGAGCGTCCCCGCCGCGACGCGGGGCCAGTCGCGGGTCTCCCAGCCGAGCCCGTGCGCGATCGGCGCGAGGAACAGCGACGGGTCCGCGACGCGGCCGGTGAGCACCAGGCCGGCGCCCGCGTCGAGCGCCGGGAGCAGCGCGTCGGCGCCGAGGTAGGCGTTGGCGGAGATGACCGGGCCGTGCTCGCCGATCGGGCGGCCGTCCTCCAGAGCGGGCGCGTCCAGGTCGATCCGGTCGAGCACGTCGTCACCGGTCACGACGGCGATCTTCAGGGTGTCCAGCCCGAGTCCGGCCGCGACGGCGCGGGCGGCCTCGCCCGCGGCGCGCGGGTTGGCGGCGCCCATGTTGGACAGGATCGGCACGCCTCCCCGCACCGCCGGCGGCAGCAGCGCCGTCAGGCGGGCTTGCAGGCGCGGGTCGTAGCCCTGGCCGGGGTCGGCGAGGCGGCGGCGGTGGCCGAGCGCGATCGTCCGCTCGGCCAGGCATTCCAGGACGAGCGCGTCCAGGTTCCCGCGCTCGGCGAGGTCCACGGCCGGTCCGATCCGGTCGCCGCCGAACCCCGCGCCGCTGCCGATCCGCACGCTGCGGTCCGGTCGTGCCATGTCGTCCCCCGATCCGGTGGTCACGCCGTGATCGCCCCGGTGAGCAGGGCGGCCGCGGTCATGACGATCGTCGTCCCGAACGCCCAGCCGAAGATGAACCGCTGGTGCGAGCCCAGTTCGACCTTCGTCATCCCGACGAGGATGAACGTCGACGCGGTCAGCGGGCTCAGCGGGAACCCGGTCGTCATCTGGCCGAGCAGTGCGGCGCGGCCGATCTCCGCGGGGTCGCCGCCGAGGCTCGACGTGGTCTCGGCGATGACCGGCATGACGCCGAAGTAGTAGGCGTCCGGGGTGAAGACGAGGCTGAGCGGCATGCTCGTCACCGCGGTGCCGACCGGCAGCAGGCCTCCCGCCCCGTCCGGGACGACCGACACCAGCGCCTCCGCCATCTCCTTGATCATTCCGGTGCCGCCGAGGACGCCGGTGAAGACCCCGGCCGCGAAGATCATCGTGGTGACCAGCACGACGTTCGGGCCGTGCCGGTCGAGCAGCTCGCGCTGCTGGGTCCAGGCGGGCCGGTTGACCAGCACCGCGACCGCGAACGCCAGCGCGAACAGCACCTCCAGCGGCATGAGCTCGGCGACCAGCGCGACGATCAGCGCGATCGTCAGCGCGAGGTTGAACGAGAGCCGCCATCCGGCGGGCGTGCGGAGCTCCGCGGCGGCGGGCGTTCCCGGGCCGCCGCCGGGCACCCCGGTCTCCCGCCCGGCCTCGGTCCCGGGTTCCAGGACGACCTCGCCGCGCCCCTCGTCCCGCAGCCGGGCCCGCTCACGGCGCCCGATCATGCAGGCGGCGAACAGCACCCAGGCGATGCCGGCGGCCATCGCGGGCAGCAGCGGCACGAACAGCTCGGAGCTGTCGAGCTTCAGCGCCGCCATGGCGCGGGCGGTCGGGCCGCCCCACGGGACGAGGTTCATCACCCCGGCGCCCAGGCACACCACGCCGGACAGCACGAGCGGCCGCATCCCGATCCGCTTGTAGATCGGCAGCAGCGCGGACACCGTGATCAGGAAGGTGGACGCGCCGTCGCCGTCCAGCGCGACGCACAGCGTCAGCACGGCGGTGCCGACGGTGATCCGCGTCGGGTCGCCTTTCGCCCAGCGCAGCACCCGGCGGATCACCGGGTCGAACAGCCCGGTGTCGATCATCAGGCTGAAGTACAGCACCGCGAAGGTGATCATGATGGCGACCGGGGCGACCTTGGCCACGCCGTCCGCGATCATCTCGCCGAGCTCGCCGCCGAACCCGCCGGCCAGCGCCGTCGCGACCGGCACCAGCACCAGGCCGAGCAGAACCGACAGGCGCCGCGTGACGGTCAGGGCCAGAAACAGCCCGATGGTCACGAAACCCAGCGTGGCCACCATGGGGACCTCCCTTGTCCGGAGTTGCCCATGAGTGTGAGCCACGGCACTCTTGTGGGTCCAACATCAATTGGACATGCATTGATGCGGTACACGCATGAATTGGGCGCATGAATCGGGCGAGGGCATGGACCTGACCATCCAGCAGTTGCGGATCGTCCTCGCGGTGGCCCGCGAGGGAGGCTTCACGGCGGCGGGGGAGCGGATGCGCCTCGCCCAGTCGTCCCTCAGCCGGACGGTCGCCGAGGTCGAGCGGCGGGTGGGAGTCACGCTGTTCGAGCGTACGACCCGCCAGGTGCTGCTCACCCCCGCCGGGCACGAGTTCGCCGCCGTCGCCGAGCGGATCGTCGGCGAGTTCGACCGGGGCGTCAACCACTTCACCGGGTTCCTCGCCGGGACCCGCGGGCTGGTCCGGATCGCCACGCTGCCGTCCCTGGCGGCGACGCTGCTGCCGCCCGTCGTCTCCCGGTACCGGCGCGAGCGTCCCGACGTGCGCGTCCAGATCGAGGACGCGCTGCTCGGCCAGGTGCTGGAACGCGTCGTCGGCGGGCAGGCCGACCTCGCCGTCACCGTCCTCACCGAGCCGCCCGGCCCGCTCGGATTCCGGCAGATCGCCGCCGACCACTTCTTCTGCGCCTTCCCGCCCGGCGACCCGCTCGGCCGCCGCCGGGCCGGCGAGCCCGTCCCCTGGGCCGACCTCGGCGGACGCGAGTTCATCGCGTTCGACCGGGCCAGCAGCGTCCGGATCTTCGCCGACCGGGGGCTGCGGGAGGCGGGCGTGCGACCCGGCCCGGTCACCGAGGCCCGCAACATCGCCGCCGTCGCCGGGCTCGCGGCGGCCGGGCTCGGGGTGTCGGCGGTGCCCGGGCTGGTGCTCCCGCTCATCGAGTTCGCCCGGCTGGAACGGCGCCCCCTGGAGCGGCCCTCCCTCACCCGGCCGATCGGCGTCGTCTTCGACCCGCGGCGGCCGCAGGCGCCGGCCGTCCGGCATTTCCTGGAGCTTCTGGAGGCGAGCCCGCGGCTCGGTCTCGACCTGCCCGAGGGCGCCGAATGGACCTCTGCGGCGAACGGCCGGTGAAAGGCTGAAAGGACCGTTCACGGGCGTGACGGAGCGGAGTTAGCGTCCGCTCACACGACACTCCTTGGCCCGTGACGGGAGGAACATGGGAAAGCGAAGACGACGGGCACTGGCCGCCGGGGCGGTGCTCGGCCCCGCGATGCTGGCCGGCGCGCTGCTGACCGCCGCGCCGGCGTCCGCGCACGGCGCGATGATGGTGCCCGGCAGCCGCACCTACCTGTGCTGGAAGGACGGGCTGTCCTCCACCGGCCAGATCATCCCGCACAACCCCGCCTGCGCGGCGGCGGTCGCGCAGAGCGGGACGACCTCGCTCTACAACTGGTTCGCCGTGCTGCGCTCGGACGGCGCGGGCCGCACCCGCGGCTTCATCCCCGACGGGAAGCCGTGCAGCGGCGGCGCGGTCGTCTACGACTTCGGCGGCTACGACCTGGCCCGCGACGACTGGCCGGTCACGCACCTGACGTCGGGGGCCGGCATCGAGTTCCGGTACAACAAGTGGGCGGCCCACCCCGGGACGTTCCGCACCTACATCACCAAGGACACCTGGAGCCCGACCCGCCCGCTCAGCTGGGACGACCTGGAGGACCAGCCGTTCTACAGCGTCACCGACCCGCCGAGCGTCGGATCGCCGGGCAACGAGGACGCCTACTACCACTGGAACGCCACGCTGCCGTCCGGCAAGAGCGGCCGCCACATCATCTACACGGTGTGGCAGCGCTCCGACAGCAACGAGACGTTCTACGGCTGCTCCGACGTGGTCTTCGACGGCGGCAACGGCGAGGTGACCGGCGTCGGCGAGGGCGACGGCTCTCCGACCGATCCGCCCGGGAACCCGGGGATGGTCTGCACCGCCGCGTACCGCTCCACCAGCAGCTGGTCCGGCGGCTACCAGGGCGAGATCACCGTCACCAACTCCGGCACGCTCCCGCTCAACGGATGGATGGCGCACTTCACCTTCGCCAACGGCGAGACGGTCGACAGCCTCTGGAACGGCAGCTACACGCAGTCCGGCCCGGACGTGACCGTCAAGAACGCGAACTACAACGGCGCGCTGGCCGTCGGCGCCTCGGCGACGTTCGGGTTCACGGTCAAGGCGCCCGGTTCGGCGACCGCGCTCGAACCGCACTGCATGACCTCCTGACGGAGAGGCCCCGTGACCGGAGCGGGTCACGGGGCCTGCTCTTGCTCGCGGCCGGTTACCGGACGGGCGGGTTGGCGTTCTTGAGCAGCTCCTGGAACTGCGCGGAGAACCAGTGCCCGGACAGCGGCGCGTCCGGCAGCGCCCCGCTCATGTTGTTGTTGTTACGCGGGTTGCCGCCGTACGTCGGGTCGCACATCCGGTCGAAGCCCTTGCCCTCGTCGTTCGGGATCTCCTTGCTGGCCCCGTCCGACTCGCCCGGGGGCTTCATCCACACGTAGGCGTCGACACCGGACGCCGGGGCCGCCTTCGGCCGCTCGCCGAGGCCCGCGCCCGACTGGTTGCACCAGTTGCCGAGGTGGATGCGCCGGTCGGTCCGGCTTCCGTCCACGTAGGCGTCCACGCTCGTCTTCGGTCCGGGACCGGTCGGACGGTTCGCGCCGCCCCAGCCGTTGCGGCTCGTGTCGACGAGCATCCCGATGCCCGGGTCGAAGCCGTCGCTGATCAGCTGCTGGCGGTACGCCTGCGCGTAGGACAGCTCGTCCACGTACCGGTTCCAGTCGACCCACTTGGACTGCCGGACGGACGTGCCGTTCACGCTGTCGTTGATGGTGAAGTAGGGCTCCTGCGTCGCCCCGTAGTTGGCGGTGTTGGTGATGAAGCCGGCGACGTTGCCCTTCGAGCCGGACGCCTGCGCGACGTCGGCGAGCAGCTGCGCGGACGGGGCGAAGTTGTCGTCCCAGCCGAGCCAGCCGTGGTGGCCGATGTCGAGGTAGTTGTAGACGTTGGACAGCGCGCCGAGCTTCTGCAGCGCGTAGGCGATGCCCTTCTCGTAGTTGCCGTTCGCCTTCATCGTGTCGCAGTTCGGGGTGGCGGTCGGCCGGCTGCCGGTGTTGGTGATCAGGTTCGGCAGCGAGTCGATCTCCACGACGGTGACGATCCGCAGATCGGCGTACTTGGCGTCGCCGAGGATCTGCGCGATCGGGTCGATGAACTGCGTCTTGTACTTGTCGAGCTCGGTCGCGCCGAGCTCGCCGTTGGACGCGAGCGCCGCGCAGTCGCGGCCCGGCAGGTCGTAGACGACGAGCTGGATCAGCCCGGCGCCCTGGTCGAGGGCCTCGTCGAGGTGGTCGCGCAGGCTCATCCCGCCGTTCGCGCCCTGGATGGCCGCGATCCGGTCCAGCCACACGCCGGTCGGCTGGTTCGCGATCGCGCCGCCGTCAGCCTCGGCCGCGGCCTTGGCGGACCATTCGGGGTTCACGTACACCTTCGCCCCGGCGTAAGGGTTGTCGGCGCGGTCACCGGACGGCGGGGGATCGGTGGGGTCGGTCGGGCCGGTCGACCCGTCGCAGACGGTTCCGTTCAGCTTGAACTGGGCCGGGGCCTGGTTCGTGCCGGAGTAGGTGCCCTGGAAGCCGGGGCTGACCGACGCGTTCGTGCCCAGCGTCGTCGCCCAGCTCGGGTTCTTCAGGGTGACGTGCTTGCCGGACTGCGTGAACGTCCCGTTCCATCCCGAGGTCACCTGCTGGTTTCCGGCGAAGTCCCACTCCAGGGTCCAGCCGTTGCCGATCGCGTCGCCGAGGTTGGTGACCTTCACGGTGGCGGTGAAGCCGGTGCCCCAGTCGTTGGTGGTGTAGTCGACCTTGCAGCCGGCGGCCGCGCTGGCCTGGGCCTGGGCCAGCGCGACCGTGCCTGAGGCGAGCAGGACGGCCGCGGAGGCGGCCGCGACACCGCGGCGGGCGCCGCGGCTCCTGCGCGCAGGGGGGTGTTTCATCCGGATTCCTCCATCTGGTTGGGGTGGACTTCTTCCGGCGGGTTCAGGGGGCGGACCGCAGGTGGTCGCGGAGCCCGGCGCCGTACGCTGTCGGCGTTCCGTCGTAGGAGCTGATCAGCGAGGGGCCGGTGGAGCAGTCCCAGGTGTTCCACGTCCAGCCGAGATAGGACGCGCCGCGCGCGTCCAGCCAGGCCATCAGCGTGTCGACGTAGGAGTGGCCGCAGGTGTTCTCGCCGATCTCGCCGGCGACGAGCGGGACCTGCGCGGCGACGGGTGCGATCTGCTGGTCCCAGCAGGACGCGTCCTTGCAGTAGTTGAAGTTGTAGGAGTGCCAGGCCGCGGCCAGGTTCCCGGTGGGGTCGGACGGCTTCTGGGCGAGCCACTGGCCGAGATCGTTGGAGTAGCTGCTGCCCGCGACCATGACGACGTTCTGCGCGCCGGTGGCCCGGACCGCGTCCAGGAGGTCCTGCATCCCGGCGGCCTCGTAGGTCAGGCCCGTGCAGGCCGAGCCGCCGTCACGCCAGCACTTCCACGACTGGGCGTAGTCCATGACCTGGAGGTTGTTCGGGTACGGCTCGTTGAACAGGTCGAACACGACGGCCGTGTCGCCCTTGTACGCGGTGGCGAGCTGCTTCCAGAATTCGGTCGCGTACTGGGCGTCCGGCATGGGCTTCTGGCATTCGGCGCCGGCGGTCTGGCAATGGCTGTCGTAGCCCGCCCACAGCCCGTGGCTCCAGTGCAGTTCCAGGATCGGCGTGATGCCGTTGTTCTCCAGCAGGGCGACGTAATTCTTGACGGCGTTCTGGTAGGCCGCGCCGCGATAGGCGGAGTCGACGTTGTCCAAGCCCAGCCAGCAGTCGGAGTTGAGCGGAACACGGACGGCGTTGACGTTCCAGCTCTTAATGGCGGTGACCGAGGACGCGTCCATCGGGCCGTCCCATATTCCGTTGCCCTGGACGCACGCGAACTCGCCGCCGGACCGGTTCACGCCGCGCAGCCGCACCGTGCCGCCGTCCGCGCCGACGAACTTGTTCCCCGACACCTTCAGCTTCGGCGCCGGCCCGTCGGACGGGGGGTCGGTCGGACCGGTGCCGCCGTTGCAGGCCGTCCCGTTGACGGCGAAGCCGACCGGGGCGGAGTTGGTGCCGCTGTAGGTGAACTGCGCGCCGGCCTGGATCGCCGCGCCGGTCGCGAGGGACGCGTTCCAGCTCTCGTTGGCGACCGTGACCGCCGCGCCGGACTGCGACCACCGGCCGTTCCAGCCGCTCGTGAGCCGCTGGTTCCCGGTGTAGGAATACGTCAGCGTCCAGCCGTTCATGGCCGGTCCCCGGTTGGTGATCGTGACGGCGGCCGTGAATCCGGTGCCCCAGTCATTGGTGGAGTAGTCGACCTGGCAGGCGACGGCGGCATGGGCCGCCGGCGCGCCGAGCACGTTCCCGGTTCCGGCGACCAGCGAGCCCGCGGTGCACAGGGCACCGGTGAGCGCGGCCACCGCGGCGGTGCGGGGGGAAAGCGATCTCATTGGATCTCCGCTTTCACATCGGGTGTTTCCGTTTGGGAGCGCTCCCACTCCTGGACTGCGGTGAACGTAGAACGCCCCCGACGTGGCATGGAAGCCTTGTTCCATTCCTTTCACGGAGTAATTCGTTCCGGCGGCGGCCTTGACACGATCGGCCTCCGAACGGATTCTTGGGAGCGCTCCCACTACTCCCGACCCGGTCCACCCCCGCGAAAGGCCGGGAACCCTCGAAGGGAGTGCCGAAAGCGTGACCATCACCCACCCCCCGGAAGACCCCGCCGTCCCCGGCCGCCCCCCGACCCTCGCCCACGTCGCGCAGCTCGCCGGCGTGTCGCCCGCCACCGCGTCCCGCGTGCTCAACGGCTCGGCCCGGGTCAGCAGGTCGGCGCGCCTCCAGGTCGAGGCGGCCGTCGAGCGGCTCGGCTACGTCCGGCGCCGGGCCGCCTCCCCCGACCGGGAGTCGTCCGGCACGATCGCCGCCGTCGTGTGCGAGGACGGCTGCCGCGTCCTCGGCGACCCCTTCTTCGCCCGCCTGCTGTGGGGCGTCCGGCGGGAGCTGGACGGCCGCGCGCCGCTCGTCGTGCTCCTGGCCGGCCGGGCGGACGAGTGGCGGGCGACCACCGGCTACCTGCGCGGCGGCCGCGCCGAGGGCGTCCTGCTCGTCGGGGCCCGCCGCGACCAGGTCGCCCCGCTCGTGCAGGCCGCGGCCGGCGCGCCCGTCGTGCTCGCCGGGCGGCCCCTCGACGAGGTGGCGCTCCCGTACGTCGACGTCGACAACCGGGGCGGCGCGCACGCCGCCGTCCGGCACCTGCTCGCCTCCGGCCGCCGCCGCATCGGCACCATCGCCGGGCCCGCCGACATGGGCGCGGCCGTCGACCGGCTGGCCGGCTACCGGCTCGCGGCGCAGGAGGCCGGGATGGGCGTCAACGGGCTCGTCTGCCAGGGCGACTTCGGCCGGCTCTCCGGCGAGCGGGCGATGCGCCGGCTGCTGGAACGGCGTCCGGACGTCGACGCCGTGCTCGCCGCGTCCGACCAGATGGCGGTCGGGGCGCTCAGCGCGCTGCGCCGGGCGGGACGCCGCGTGCCCGACGACGTCGCGGTCGTCGGGTTCGACGACGCCCCGGTCGCGCGGCAGGTGCGGCCCCGGCTGACGACCGTCCGGCAACCGGCCGAGGACCTCGGCGCCCGGCTCGCCCGCGAGTTGCGCGCCTGTACCGGCGGCAGGCCGAGCACCGACCGCGGCGTCGTGCTGCGCACCAAGTTGATCATCCGGGAGTCCGGCTGACGGCCCCGGGCTGACGCGGGCCCCGTCCCGCACCCCACGCGACCACCGCCGCCGGGCTCCGCCGGTGGTGGAGCCCGCCATGCCCGGACATCGGGCGCAACAGGAAGGAACACAGTGAGAAGACGTCAACGATGGCGCGCGTTCACGGCGGTGGGCGCGACGCTGACGCTGCTCTGCGGCGGCCTGGGCGTCATGGCCCCGGCGCATGCCGCGGCGGCGTCCTGCAAGGTCGTCTACAAGAAGAACGACTGGGGCGGCGGCTTCACCGCGAGCATCGACATCAGCAATCAGGGTGACACGCTGGACGGCTGGAAGCTGACGTACTCCTACTCGGGGAACCAGAAGCTGACCAGCGGCTGGTCGGCCAAGTGGTCGCAGTCGGGCCAGGCCGTCACCGTCGAGAACGAAAGCTGGAACAGGACGCTGGCCTCCGGCGCGTCGGTGAACGTCGGCGCGCAGTTCACCTACAGCGGGACCAACACCGACCCCTCCGCGTTCAGCCTCAACGGCACCCCCTGCAACCAGAGTTCGTCCGCACCGACGGTGGCGCTGACCAGCCCGTCCGCCGGCGCGACCTACTCGGTGGGCGCCGCGGTGCCGCTTGCGGCGACCGCGACCGCCGGGTCCGGGGCATCGGTGTCCAAGGTCGAGTTCTACGACCAGGACGGCCTGCTCGGCGATGCCGACACGAGCGCGCCCTACGGGCTGACCTGGACGCCGTCGAAGGCGGGCGACCACTCGATCTATGCCAAGGTGACCGACAGCACCGGCGCGACGGCCGAGTCCGCGCCGGTCGGCATCACGGTGACCGCCGAGGCGAGCGTTGTCGCGAGCCCCGCCGCGCTGACGGTCGCCCAGGGCGCCAAGGCCACGTACGCGGTGAAACTGTCGGAGGCGCCGTCCGCGAACGTGACCGTGGCGACGACCCGGACCGCGGGCAACAGCGGCCTGTCCGTGACCGCAGGCGGGACGCTCACCTTCACGCCGCAGAACTGGTCCACCGCCCAGAACGTCACGATCACCGCGGACGCCTCGGGCACGGGCCAGGCGACGTTCACCTCGTCCGCGCCCGGCCACGCGGCGGCGAAGGTCACCGCGACCGAGGTGGCGACCTCCGGCGACACCTACACCCAGCGGTTCCTCGACCAGTACAACAAGATCAAGGACCCCGCGAACGGCTACTTCAGCCCCGAGGGCATCCCGTACCACTCGGTGGAGACGTTCATGGTCGAGGCCCCCGACCACGGGCACGAGACGACGTCCGAGGCGTACAGCTACCTCATCTGGCTGGAGGCCATGTACGGCAAGGTCACGCAGAACTGGGCTCCCTTCAACGCCTCCTGGGCGCTGATGGAGAAGTACATGATCCCGACGCACACGGACCAGCCGACGAACTCGTTCTACAACGCGTCCAAGCCCGCCACCTACGCCGCCGAGCACCCCGAGGTGAGCGACTACCCGTCGCAGATCGACGGGGGCATCCCCGTCGGGCAGGACCCGATCGCGAGCGAGCTGAAGTCCGCCTACGGCACCGACGACATCTACGGCATGCACTGGCTGCAGGACGTCGACAACGTCTACGGCTACGGGAACACGCCGGGCGGCGGCTGTGAGGAGGGCCCGGGCGCCGACGGCCCGTCCTACATCAACACCTACCAGCGCGGCTCGCAGGAGTCAGTGTTCGAGACCGTCCCGCAGCCGACGTGCGACAAGTTCGCCTTCGGCGGCACCAACGGGTACCTCGACCTGTTCATCAAGGACTCGTCCTACGCCCGGCAGTGGAAGTTCACCGACGCTCCGGACGCCGACGCGCGCGCCATCCAGGCCGCGTACTGGGCGAACGCCTGGGCCAAGGACCAGGGCAAGTCCGGCGACGTCTCGGCCACCGTGGCGAAGGCCGGAAAGATGGGCGACTACCTGCGCTACTCGTTCTTCGACAAGTACTTCAAGAAGATCGGAGCCTGCCGCCCGGCCTCGTCCTGCCCGGCCGGGACGGGCAAGGACAGCGAGCACTACCTGCTGTCCTGGTACTACGCATGGGGCGGCGCGACGGACACGAGCGCCGGCTGGGCTTGGCGCATCGGCGACGGCGCCTCGCACTTCGGCTACCAGAACCCGCTGACCGCATACGCGCTCGTGAACGACGCGGCGCTGGCGCCGAAGGGCGCGACGGCCAAGGCCGACTGGGGGAAGAGCCTCACCCGGCAGCTGCAGCTCTACAAATGGCTGCAGTCCGCCGAGGGCGCGATCGCAGGCGGCGTCACCAACAGCTGGGAGGGCAGCTACAGCACCCCGCCTGCCGGCCTGACCGAGTTCTTCGGCATGGCCTACGACTGGCAGCCCGTCTACCACGACCCGCCGAGCAACCAGTGGTTCGGCTTCCAGGCGTGGTCGATGGAACGCGTGGCCGAGTACTACCAGGTCACCGGTGACGCGTCCGCCAAGGCGATCCTCGACAAGTGGGTCTCGTGGGCGCTGGCGCAGACGACGGCCGACCCGTCCACCGGCAGCATCAAGATCCCGTCCACGCTGAAGTGGACCGGACAGCCGGATGCGAACTGGTCCTCGTCCTCCGGCATGCCGTCCGCGAACACCGGCCTGCACGTCTCGGTGCAGGACTACACCGACGACGTCGGCGTGGCCGCCGCGTACGCCAAGACTCTGACGTACTACGCCGCCAAGTCCGGTGACGCCGACGCCAAGCAGACCGCCAAGGACCTGCTCGACGCCATCTGGAAGCACACCGACGCGAAGGGCGTCTCGGTCCAGGAGACCAAGACCGACTACAGGCGCGTCACGGATCCGGTCTACGTCCCGTCCGGCTGGAGCGGCAAGATGCCGAACGGCGACCCGATCAACTCCAGTTCGACCTTCCTGTCCATCCGTTCCTTCTACAAGAGCGACCCCGACTACGCCCGCGTGGCGGCCTACGCCAACGGCACCAGCTCGACCGCACCGGTGTTCACCTACCACCGCTTCTGGGCCCAGGCCGACGTGGCCCTGGCCATGGCCGACTACGGCCGCCTCTTCAGCGAGTGACCTGGAAGGAGTTCGCAGCCTGACCTGCGGCGGCCCGTGGGGGCACCCCTGCCACGGGCCGCTCGGGTATGCGAACATATGTTCGTGTCCGGTGGTGCCTCGATCCTGCATGCCGACCTGGACGCGTTCTACGCGTCGGTCGAGCAGCGGGACGATCCGGCGCTGCGCGGGCGGCCGGTGATCGTGGGCGGCGGCGTCGTGCTGGCCGCCAGCTACGAGGCCAAGGCCCACGGCGTGCGGACGGCGATGAGCGGCGGCCAGGCACGGCGGCTGTGCCCGCGGGCGATCGTCGTCCCGCCGCGCATGAGCGCCTACAGCGCGGCGAGCAAGGCGGTGTTCGCCGTGTTCCGGGCGACGACGCCCTTGGTGGAGGGGCTGTCGATCGACGAGGCCTTCCTGGACGTGGACGGGCTGCGGCGGGAGCCCGCGGAGGTCGCCGCGCGGCTGCGGCGGGAGATCGCCGAGGAGGTCGGGCTGCCGATCACGGTCGGGGTGGCGCGCACCAAGTTCCTCGCCAAGGTCGCCAGCGGCGTCGCCAAACCGGACGGGCTCCTCGTGGTGCCGCCGGACGGAGAGCTGGACTTCCTGCGCCCGCTCCCGGTGCGGCGGCTCTGGGGCGTCGGCCCGGCCACCGCCGCCAAGCTCGCCGGGTTCGGCGTCACCACGGTCGGGGACGTGGCGGACATGCCCGAGTCCACGCTGGTGTCGATGCTCGGCCCGGGTGCGGGGCGCCACCTGCACGCTCTGGCGCTCAACCGCGACCCCCGTCCCGTGCGGACGGGGGTACGCCGGCGGTCGATGGGCGCGCAGCGGGCGCTCGGCCGCCGCCGACGCTCGCCCGAGGAACTCGACGCGATGCTGGTCGGCCTCGTGGACCGGCTCGGCGGCCGGCTGCGCAAGGCCCGGCGCGTGTGCCGGACGATCACGCTCCGGCTGCGTTTCGGCGACTACGCCCGCGCCACGCGCTCGCACACGCTGGCCCAGGCGACCGCCGAGACCCCGGCGATCCTGGCCGCCGCTCGGGGCCTGCTCGCCGCCGCGGCGCCGCTGATCGAGAGCCGGGGCCTGACCCTCATCGGCGTGTCGCTCGGCAATCTGCACGACGACCGGGCCGTCCAGCTGGCGCTCCCGTTCGACCAGGCCACGGCCGTGGACACGGCGGTCGACGACGTCCGCAGCCGGTTCGGCTCGTCCGCCATCACCCGCGCCGTCCTGCTGGGCCGCGACCAGGGCGTCTCGGTCCCGATGCTCCCGGACTGACCGGCGCTCACGGTCGGTCCGGGTGCGAGCACTCCGCGCTCCATGAGACGATGATCTTCCGGGGAGCGAGTGGAGTCGCGATGGACGATGAGAGGTGGTCTCCCGCCGAGGTCGATCTGGTGACGCCGAACACGGCCCGGATCTACGACTACCTGCTCGGTGGCAAGGACAACTACGCGGCCGACCGGGAGGTGGCCGAGCAGCTGCTCGCGGTCATCCCCGAGGCGCGGATGGCGGCGCGGGAGAACCAGGCGTTCGTCGGGCGCGCGGTCCGTCATCTCGCCCGGGAGGGCGTCCGGCAGTTCATCGACATCGGCTGCAAGCTGCCCGCGCGCGGCAACGTCCACGAGGTCGTCGTCGAGGTCGCGCCCGCCTCCACGGTCGTGTTCGCGGACGGGGACCCCGTCGTCCTGGCGCACGCCCGGGCCCTGCTCGCCAGGACCGCGCGCGCCGCCGTCGTCCAGTGCGACCCGAAGAGTCCCGAGGCGGTCACCGGCGACCCGCAGGTGCGGGCTCTGATCGACTTCGAGCAGCCGGTGGCGGTCGTGCTCGACCGCGTCCTGCACTTCATCGACGACACCGCCGAGGCGGCCGCCGCCGTCCGCCGCCTGCACGCGGCTCTGGCGCCGGGCAGCCACCTCGTGTTCACGCACATCACCCAGGACCCCGAGCCCGAGTCCGGAAGCGACGTCGGCAAGGTGTTCAAGCCGACCGCCGGTCACTTCTGGGGCCGCAGCCGCGCCGAGATCGAGGAGATCGTCGGTTCCTTCGACCTCCTGGAACCGGGCCTGACCTACACTTCGCTGTGGCGGCCCGACCTGTCCGCCGCGGGAGTCTCCCACCCCGAGCGCACCTTCACCCTGGCGGGCGTGGGCCACCGCCTCTGAACGGGGCCGGCGCTCAGGACGGAACGAGCCGCCGATAGCGGCCGCGCACGCCGAACCGCCCCCGGACACCGAACCGGCTCCGTGCCGCGGCCGCCGCGGCGGCGTCGTGCACCCAGCCCTGATGGCTGCGGCCGGTGACCTCCAGCCGGACGAGCGGTGCGTAGGAGTCGGCCCGGATCCCCTCGTAGCCGTGCCGCACGATCGAGTGGTAGATGTCCTCGGACACGACCAGGACGAGCGGTGCCCCGGCGCGCCGCAGCGCGCTCCTCGCCTCCGCCGAGTCCAGCAGCCGGAAGGCGACGTCGAGCGCCTCACCGAAATTGCCGCGGCCGTCGTTGTGCACCTCGCCGGCGTGCACGACGACGCGAATGCGAATGCGCCGGTCGAGGTCCGCCGCCTCGGTCATTCTCGAATTGTATTCGGCCAGCAGTGCGGACAGGATCGGCACGACCGGGTGCAGCAGCAGCGTTTTCGGGACCTCGTCGAAAGGGTGCACGAGAACGAGCGCCCCGTCGCCCCGGTCGACGTAGGCCTCGCGGTAGCGCTCCTCGATTCCGGCCCGCAGGAACGCCTCCTCCAGCAGCCGGTAAAGGGTGCGCCGCAGCTCGGCCTTCACCGGGTCGGTGCGGGTGGTCGAGCCCTCGATGTCCACCGCCAGGATCGCCCGGTAGCGCGGGCGGACCCGGGCCCGGTCCACGATCGGGAGCGCCGGGGCGGACGCGTCGACGAGCACGGGCCGCCGGGCCCCCGCCCCGCCCGTGCCGTCCGCGGCGGTGTCCGGCCCGGTGCGGACCGGCCACCCGCCCCGCACGGCCGTCTCGTGGTTCATTTCCCCCGTGCCCCTTTCCACCGGTCACCCCATTGTCCGGCGGAAAACGATCCTGGCATTACCCGCCCGCACCGGCAACCCAGGCTCTCCCCGGACGATTCACCGGGTTTTCCCGGTGAATGTCAATTCTTTTCCGCCGGCAAGAGGCCGGAACGGCGCCGAGCATCGATCGGATAACGGCCCTGTGGGCGCGCGGCGGAGTCGGGGAGACTTCCGGTGCGGCCGCCGGCCGGGAGCCGCGCGGCGCTGCCGCGTTCCGGGAAAGCACGGACCCGCGCACCGTGGGTTTCCGGTGGCAGGACGCGGGCCGAGGTCCCAGCATGGAAAGGATGGTCGTGGTGATTTCCGCACCGCGGAGGCGCAGGTCGCCGCCGTGGTTCGGGGCGGAGACGAGGCGCGCCCTCGTCGCCGGCCTGGCGGCGGCGGGGCTGGCGCTCCTCGCGGGCTGGCCGTACTGGCGGCACCATCCGGCCGCCGCCGCGATCACGCTGGTGAGCTGCGCGGCGATCGCCGTGGTGGGCGTGCTGCTGGCGACCGGCGGGCGGACCCGCCGGACCGGGCTGCTGTTCGTGGCGGCGTCGTTCTTCTGGGCGGTCAACTGGGCGGCCAGCTGGGACGCGACCGTCGGGCCGATCATGTCGCCGTACGCCCAGGCCGACTTCTACCTCGCCCTCGCCGTGGGCGTCCTGCTGTACCCCGGCGGGCGGCTGGAGTACCTGGCCGACCGGATCTGGACGGGTCTGGCGTGCGTGATCCTCTGGGGCTGCCCGACCGCGCTGTGGGTCACGTCCAAGCCGGAATGGGCCGCCTTCCAGGGCGAGTCGGTGTGGTGGCCCGCGCCGTTCCCCGACAGGGAGGCCTTCCGGATCGTCCTGGAGGTGTCCGGTGTGCTGTACGTCTTCCTGGCCCTGGCGTTCGCCGTCGTGCTGCTGCTCCGGCTGCCGCGGATGGGCAGGATGCGGCGGCTCCTCACCCTCCCGGTGACCGTCGCGGTCGGGTTCGTCGGCGTCCTGGCCGCGCTCACCCAGAAGCCGATCATGGAGGACTCGATCCCACTGGACGACCTGCTCCGCGTCTACGTGGTGCAGGGCGCGGTGGTCGTGCTGGTCCCGCTCACCCTGCTGGCGTCCGGGCTGCGGGTCCGCATCGCCGAGCTGACGGTCGCCGGCCGGCTGCTCCGGCTCACCGCCCCCGTGTCGGTCGAACGTATCCGCGACGCGTTGCGGGACGTCCTGCACGACCCGACGCTGGAGCTCTGGTTCTGGGCGCCGATGGAGCAGACCTACGTCGACACCGCCGGGCGGCCCGTCCCGCTCGACCTGGCGGGCGACGACGAGGGTGACGGCGGTGAGGGGGGACGCTGGCGGCACCGGGTGCGCAGCGCCGCCGGGGATCCGCTCGCCGTCGTGGAGCTCGGCGGAGCCCTCCGCGACCACGGCTCCCTCGTGGAGGCCGCGCTCGTCGCGGGCGGCCGGGCGCTGGAGACGGCGCGGCTGCAGGCGAGCGTCCAGGCGGGCCTCGAACAGGTCAGGTCCGCGTACCGGCGCCTCGTCCGGGCCGAGACGGCCGAGCGCGAACGGCTCGCCCGCGACCTGCACGACGGCGCGCAGCAGCGGCTGCTGGCGCTCGGCGCCATGCTCGGGACGCTGGAGGCCGTCACCGACGACCCGGCGGTGAAGGAGCACGCCCGGACCTGCCGCGCCGAGCTGATGGGGGCGCTCGCCGAACTGCGCGCGCTCGCCCGCGAGGTCCAGCCGGCGCTGCTCGTCCAGGACGGCCTGGGCCCGGCGCTGGAGGTGGTCGCCGAGCGGCTCGGCATCCGCGTCAAGCTCGACGTCACGCCGCGGCGGTACTCCCGCGAGATCGAGTCCACGCTTTACTCGGCGCTTTGCGAGACGCTGTCGTACGCTGTCGACCGCGCGCGTGCGACCCAGGTGTCCGTGCGGGTCGGCGAGGAGGACGGACGGCTGGTCGCGGAGGTCGGCCTGGACGCCCGCGGCTCCACCGACCCGGAGGCGGAACTGGCCGGGCTGTCCGGCCGGATCAGGGCGCTGCGCGGCCAGGTCGACATCGGCGGCGAGCCCGGCGCGGGCACGAGGATAAGGATGGATCTGCCATGCGAGTAGCCGTGGCGGAGGACAGCGGGATCTTCCGGCAGGCGCTGGTCACCCTGCTCACCACGGTCGGGATCGACGTCGTGGTGTCCGCCGGCTCCGGGGAGGAACTGCTGGCCCGCGTCGCCGACGACCCGCCCGACGTGGCCATCGTCGACCTGCACATGCCCCCGACGTTCACCAACGAGGGCGTCGTCGCGGCGCGCCGGCTCCTCGACCGCCACCCCGGCCTCGGCGTCCTCGTGCTGTCCGCCTTCAACGAGACCCCGCAGGCGATGGAGCTGTTCCGCGACCAGCCGCGCGGCGTCGGCTACCTGCTGAAGGACCACGTCACGGACGTGGAGAACCTGAGGTCGGCGCTGGAGCGGGTCATGAGCGGCGAGGTGGTCATCGACCCGGACGTGGTGACCCGGCTCGTCGAGGCCCGGCACCGCGAGCACGAACTCGCCCTGCTGTCCGGGCGCGAGCGCGAGGTACTGGCGCTGATGGCCGAGGGCCACTCCAACGCGGGGATCGGCAAGCGGCTGCACCTGTCCGCCCGCACCGTCGAGGACCACGTGCGGGCCATCTTCACCAAGCTCAAGATCACTTCGTCGGGCGGCCCGCCGGGTCCGCAGGACAGCAACAAGCGCGTGCTCGCCGTCCTGACGTGGCTGCGCGCCGCCGAGACCCGCTGACCGGATGCGGACACGCCCGCCCATCGCGGACCACGCCTCCAGCGCATCAATCGGATAACGGCCCCTCGCGTTCCCGGCGCACGGTGGTGAAAACTGACCGTGCGAGCCGGGTCGCGTTGGGTGACCCGGTGGTGGCCCCCGCACGCCACCGGGACGCGCCAAGGGCCCTCGGGCTCGTTCACAAGGCCGTCTCCGGCACGCTCCCATGCTCCCGGTACCGCATCCTGGGCGCATCCGGGAAAACCCCACTGCCGGACGGTGATTTCCCGGTACGAGATGGAAAGGATCGCGGTGAGGCCCGTCCCCTCGTGGCCGCCACTGTGGCTCGGCGCGCGGGTCCGCCGCGCCCTGGCGGCGGGCACGGCGGCCGCCGCGGCGGCGCTCGCGTGCGGCTGGCCGCACTGGCGAGGGCATCCCGCCGAGGCCGCGGTCACCCTCGCGTGCTGCGGCGGGTTCGCCGTCGCGGGCGGCCTGTTCGCGGCCGGACGGCTCGGACGGCGGACCGGTGCGGCGTTCGTCGTCGCCGCCGGGGCCTGGGCGGTCACGTGGTCGGCGGCCTGGAACACCGGCGCGGCACCGCTGGTGTCGGTGTTCGCCCAGTCGGTGTTCTTCCTCGCGATCGGCGTCGGGGTGCTGCTGTATCCGGGCGCACGCCTGGAGGGCGCCGTCGCCCGGCTGTGGACCGCCGCCGCCGTCATGATCATGGTCGGCGGGCAGGTGCTGCTGTGCGCCTTCTCCCGGCCCCGCTGGAACGGATTCGCCGGCACGGTGGCCTGGCCGGCGGTGCGTCCGGACCGCGAGCTGTTCGAAAGCGTCCAGCGGGGGCTGGCGGCCGCGATGGCGGCGCTGGCCGGCGCCCTGGTCGTCATCCTGGTGGCGCGGCTGCCGCGGACCGGCCGGCTGGACCGCGCGCTCATGGTCCCCGTCGCGCTCACCGTCACGGTCGGCGTCACCGGCGCCCTCGCCGTGCAGGGCACGCTGTTCGGCACCGCCGTCGACCTGGACGACGTGCTGGACGTCTACCTCGCCCAGGGCATCTTCGCAACGGTGCTGCCGCTGGTGTTCCTCGGCACCGCGCTGCGCGCCCGGTTCGCCGAGCTGACCGTCGCGGAGCGGATGCAGCGGCTGCTCACCGACCCCGTCTCCGTGGCGAAGGTCCGCGACGCGCTGCGGGCCGTGCTGCGCGACGGCACCCTCGACCTGTGGCTGTGGGCCGACGGCGGCTACGTCGATGTGGCCGGCCGCCGGACGCCCGGCGCGCCCGGCGGCGAGCCGGGGCGGTGGCGGCACGAGGTCCGGACGTCCGGCGGTGAGCCCCTCGCCACCGTCGACGTCGCCGTCGCGCTCCGCGACCACGAGCCGCTCGTCGAGGCGGCGCTGATCGCGGGCGGCCGCGCGCTGGAGACCGTCCGGCTGCAGGCCGCCGCGCAGGCCGCCCTGGAACGGGCCCGCGACGCGCAGGAGCGCCTGGTCCGGGTGCAGGCGGCGGAGCGCGAACGGCTGGCCGCCGACCTGAAGCGCAGCGCCCAGCAGCGGCTCCGCGCGCTGGAGGAGATGCTCGCGCTCCTGGAGGACGCGGCGGCCGACCCGCGTGCCCGGGAGCAGGCCCGGACCTGTCGCCGCGAGCTCGCCGAGGCGGTCGCCGAACTGGACGACCTGGCCCGCGGCGTGCATCCGGCGATCCTCGCGGACGCGGGCCTCGCCCCGGCGATGGAACTGGTCGCCGCCCGCGCCGGGGTGCCCGTCCGGCTCGACCTGCCCGCCGCCCGCTTCCCGCCCGAGATCGAGTCGACCCTCTACTTCGCGCTCTGCGAGGCCCTCACCAACGCCGTCAAGCACGCGCAGGCGGGGTCGATCGAGCTGACCGTCCGTCCCGGCCCGGACGGGATCGTCGCCGAGGTCCGCGACGACGGCGTCGGCGGCGCCGGCCCGGTTCCGCGCGGCGGCCTGGCAGGCCTCACCGACCGGGTGCGCGCCCTCCGCGGCCACGTCGCCATCGAGAGCCCGCCCGGCGAAGGCACCCGGATCCTGATCACACTTCCCGCCGGTGAAGGCGCCTGAGCAGGGCGGTCGGGGTGTGGCGGCGGCGGTCGACGCGCGGGCGGCCCGGGCAGGTTTAGGCTGGGCAGATGCACGACGATGCCGATCTCCATGCGGACGTGGCCGGGCAGGCCGTGGCGGCGGCGCTCGACGTGGCCCGCGCGCACTTCGGCCGGACGCTGGACGTCGAGGTCAAGGGGCCGCGCGGCGACGTCGTGACGCAGGTCGACCGGGAGGCGGAGCGGCTGATCGTCGCCAGCCTCCACGAGCGCTTCCCCACCCACACGATCGAGGCCGAGGAGTCGGGCACCCTCTTCGCCGGGTCCGATCACGTGTGGCTCGTCGACCCGCTGGACGGAACCAACAACTACGCCTACGGCCTGCCCGTCTACGGCGCGGCCGTGACCCTGTGCCGTCGGGGCGAGCCGATCGTGGCGGCCATCGGGGAGGCGCACACCGGGGACGTCGCCTGCGCGGTGGCGGGCCGGGGCGTGAGGGTCAACGGCCGCCCGTTCGAACGGACGAGCCCGCTCCCGGCCGCATTGCCCGCCACCGCTCTCTGGGTCGGCTACCACACCCAGGGGGACGAGCGGCTCGATGCCCTCACCTCGCTGCTGCACGCCCGGAGCCGGCGGCTCTTCTCGACGTGGGCGCCGACGATCGACGTCTTCCTCTACCTGCGCGGCGGGCTCGACGCGCTCACCGTCTACCAGTGCACGGGCACCGAGCTGCTGGGCTCGCTGCTGCTTCTCCGGGAGGCCGGGGCCGAGATCCGCGGAGCGGACGGCGAACTCGTGCGGCGGCTCGCCGACCTCCCCGAGCTCAGCTTCGTGGGATCTCCGGCGGTGACGCTTCCTCTGGTCGGCGCTCTGTCTCCGGCAGCGACGCCCTGAGCTCCTCGCGAAGCAGCACCCGCTGCCGGTCGCACTCCGGACCGAGCTCCGGATCGGGGTCGGCGGTCAGCGACTCGAGCTCCCGCAGGGCCCGCTCCTCCCGGTCGATCAGGTAACGGCGCCGGTCGGGATTGCCCAGGAGAGCGCGCACCGTGTAGAGGTCCATGACCCTGATGCGGCGGTACGCCGGGGACTTCACATGCCGGATGGTGGCCCGGAAGAAGCGCCCGCATTCGGGGTGGTTGTCGTCCAGCCACAGCCCGTCGCCGAACGCCTGGTCGCCGTAGTAGATGCGGTTGTAGCCCATGTGGAACGACTCGGCCTCGTGGTCGGTCTCCATCCGCTTGACGAACTCGTCGAGGAGTTCGTGCCGGTCGTGGTGGAGGGCGTCCGCCACGGCGACCGCGCGCTGCAGGAAGGGGTGTTCGGGGAACAGCTCGCCCGACCGCAGCAGCTCCATCGTCCGTGAGCCCGCGACGATCGGCAGGAGGTTGGCCGCCTGCTGAGCCGCCATCAGGTAACCGGTGCCCGCGTCGATGTCGACCCGGTTGAGGATCGCGAGGAACGTCGCCTCGGTGGCGGCGCGTTCGTCGGGAGAGGACGAGACGGCGAGCAGCAGCTCCCGGACGAAGTCGATGACCTCGTCGGGAAGCGGATGCAGCAGCAGCTCCGTCCGGTCGGCGCGGTGCTCCGCGCGGCGTTCGTCGAGGCACCGGACGACGTGGCGCGCCACGCAGAACTCGAAGAACGACTTGTGGACGAAACGGTAGCGCCGCCGGTCGTTGGAGATGATCAGGAACGACCGGTGCACGAGCTCGCGGCAGATCTCGTCGACGGTCGCGTCCACGAGGATGCTGGATTCGAGCCAGCGCCCGGCGATCCGGCGCAGCTCGTCGGCCTCGACGAGCAGGTCCTTCAGCTCGAAGTGCCCCCACCCGCGTCCCGAGGCCAGCGACTTGGAGAAGATCTCCCAGGCCACGCACTCGATGAGCTCGCCCTTCTGCCACCAGGTGAGCTTCGAGGGTTCCTTGGCCTGCTCCCGCTGCAGCCACTTGTCGACGTATCGGCTGTAGACGGCCGAGGTCTCTCCGCCGTGGCCGGCCGACAGGAGGCTCTCGGCATCGTGATCCTGCAGGACCAGGTCGAGGAGCACCTCGGCCGTCATCCGCAGGATGAGCGGCCTGGCGACGGCCTCCCGCAGGGACGGGTTCCCGCCGATGATCCGGATCAGCTCGCCGGCGAGCTCCGGATGGCCCCGGGCGGTGGCGTACCACCGGAGGAAGGCCGCGCCCTGCTCCTCGAACCGCAGGGGCAGCAGCCGCCCGGCGCTCGTGAACCCGGACATGAGCTCGGTCGCGTCGACGTAGATGCTGTAGAACGCCGTCCGCGACGTCAGCATGGACGGGACCCGGAAGAGGCCGAAGAGGCTCTCCGGGACGATGCTGGTGAGCAGGTGCGGGGAGCGCATCACCGGAGCCTCGTCGAGGCCGTCGCACACCAGGACGATCCGGCCGTCGTCCAGGAGCCTGGCGAGTTTGCCCGCGTCGGGAAGGGTGACCTCGGCGGCGAGCTGGTCCTTGAGCCAGAGCGCCTGTTCCTCGGCCCGGGTCAGCCCCGTGTCCGGCGGGTCCGCCTGCGGTTTCATGGCGTTGAGGTGCAGGAAGAGGGGGCAGCGCGCCTTTCGGGGGGACGCGGCGAACTCGTCGGCCAGCCGGGCGAAGACGAGGGCGGCGATGAGGGATTTGCCCGATCCGGGCTCGCCCATCAGCATCACCTTGTCCCCGCTTCGGAGAATGTCGGTGACGACATCGACGATCGGCCTGCCGTCCCGCAGTGCCCCCGATCCGGAAAAGGACGGGTCCACGAATCCGAAACCGGTGCGCAGCCGTTCCTCGTGCGTATCGAGTGGCGTGCTTCCGTCGACCGGAAGCCGCGCGGCGAGTGCCTCGACCTCGGCGCGGTGGTAGGCGCTGAGCCTGCGGCGCTCCAGGATTCCGAACCGGCGGCGGAACGTCAGGAACCGGACGCCGACGGCGGCGAGGAGAAGGGCGGCGCCGGCGGCCGCCGGCCAGTGGGACGCGAGAAAGGCGAAAAAGAGGACGGCGACGGCGGGGACGGCGGCCAGGGTGCCGAGTCGCTCGATCCAGTCCAGCAGTTCCCGGGCGGCTTTCACCTGCGGTATCCCGGACCCCTGCCGTGAAGAGCGCCTGACCGGACGACTCATGAAGTGCTGACCCCCTGCCCGCAAGGGCGAGGCGATCGCCCGGCCGACCTTCGATACCGTTTCCGGCGCCGGTTCATAGTTGAGCACACTTCCGTTCCCGGCACACATCCGCAAACTGAGGATTTGTGCACGCCGACCTGTCCGGCCCCGTACCGGATTCCGGTTTCCGGAGCGTCCGGCGCGGTCAGGAGGGGGTGCCGCGGATGATCGGGACGAGGTAGCGGCGGGCGAAGTCGCGGGCGCCCGCGTCGTCGAGCGGGATGTGGCCGTCCGGGGTGAGGACGAGCGAGTGGGTGAGGCGGACGAGGATCTCGGCGACCAGCTCCGGGTCGACGTCCGCGGGGGCGGCGCCGAGCCGCTGCGCGGTGCGCAGCCGTCGGGCGAGGTAGCCGCGCGCGGCGGCGAGCAGCGGCCCGGCCTTGACCGTGGAGTGCGGGAGGAACAGTTCGGGCTCGACGACCATGAGGCGGGTCATCAGCCGCTGCTCGCGGCTGATCCGCAGGGTGACCGCGAACCCTTCCACGAGGCGTTCCTCCAGGGTGGGGAACGCCTGGACCGCCTCGTCCAGCTCGGCGAAGAACCGCCGCGCCTCCCGCAGCAGCACGCCCGTGACGAGGTCGCCCTTGGTGGGGAACCGCCGGTAGATCGTGGCGCGGCCGAGGCCGGACTCGCGCGCGACGTCGTCCATGGTGGTGCGGCGCGGCCCGTAGGTCTCGAAGGAGCGCAGGGCGGCGTCCAGGATCCGGTCGGTCTGCGGCTCGCTCTCCGGGGCTCCGGTGAGCAGGTTCCGCAGGAGTTCGTCGTCGCTCGTCATCGTGCGGCCGACTCTAGCCGCCGCGCTCTCCGGGCCGCCTCCCGCCGGCCGCGCGGCCCTGGGGGACGGGGGCCGTCCGGTCGCGGGCGCGCGCGGGTCAGCGCGGGGTCAGCGCGTCGATGGCCTGGTCGGCGGTCGGGTGGGCGATGAGATGGCGGTCCAGGCCGCTGCGCTCGATGATCGCGTGGAACCGGCGCCGGGGGCGGGCGAGGACGAACTCGCCGCCGCGCCGGTGCGCGGCCTTCCAGAGGACGACCAGGGCGTTCAGTCCCGAGGAGTCGCAGAAGCTCACCTCGCCGACGTCCAGGACGACGAGCGGCGGCCCGGTGAGATCCCGCATGTCGGCGAGGACGCGCTCGCGCAGCATGTCGGCCGTGAGGATCGTGAACTCCCCCTCCGCCTCCACGAGCAGGCAGGCCCCGCGGAGTCCGCTGCGGACCCGCAGCTGATCGGGCGGAGCCGCGTCCGACGGTTCGCCGGCTCCGAGGGACATGCCGATCACCTCCCGTTGTCGCAGGCACCCGGCGTACCCGCGAAAGAGGAGGTCATGCGCCCTGCCGCCGGGCGGGTCCGCAGCGGGGGAGGACCACCGCGCCTGCGGGAGGGCGGGTGACGATCAGCTCACCTGGACGTACTCGATGGCCGCGTCCGCCAGCGACCGCGCGGTCGCCTCGTACCGGTCGCGCAACTCCAGCAGCACGTGCTGCCCGCGGACCGCCGGCCAGCCCTCCGGCAGGTGCTCGACGGGCAGCCGCGGGTCGGCCCGGACCAGCTGCAGCCACTCGGTGGTCATCCACAGGTAGCGGGCGAGGTCGTCGGGTGCGTGGGGGAGCGGGTCGGGGCGGTCCCAGCGGTCGAGGAACGCCCGGTAGCCGCTCGCGAGGCCGTCGAGGTCGAACGCCTCGCGGAGCATGTGCGGGACGTCGGTCGGCTCCTCGGCCGGGCCGGCGAACACCTTCAGATGCCCGTTCAGGCCGAGGCCCGACACGATCGGCCGGACGTCCACCCGGGACGGCGCGATCCACGTGCCGTTGCCGAGCGACCCGAACCCGGCCCAGGTGAGGCGGGCCCGCAGGTCGTGCCGGACGCGCTGCCACGACTCGGGCATGGAGAACGCCAGCACGGTCCAGTTGCCGTCCCAGTCGGTGTTGAGGACGCCGCGCCGCCAGACGCGCTCCTCACCGTCGTGCAGGATCTCCTCGGAGCGCGGGGTGAGGCCGAAGTGCATGCGCCGGCCCTCGCGGTGCCGTTCCAGCAGGCCCCTGCCGACCATGCGCGTCAGGGTCGAGCGGACGGCGTGCTCGCCGACGCCGAGCCCGGCGAAGGTGTCGATGAAGCTGCCGGAGAAGACGGCGATACCGCGTCCGAGCACGTAGTTGCCGAGGTAGGTCAGCATCAGCGACTGCGGCCGCAGCCTCGGGGACTGCCCGCCCGCGGGCATCGGCCCGGCCTCGATCTGTGCACTCACCATTCGGCTCCCGTCATCCCGCCAGCGTAACGACGGCGCGATGCGCCCGGACCGCCGTCCCGATGATGTTGGGCAGATCATTGACTGCCGTGAAGAATACGCCTAACTTCGGGGCACGCCCACCCCGGGAGGTCCCCAGTGCGCACACTCGTCCCCCTTCTGGCCGCCTCGGTGCTGGCCACCACCGGGCTCACCGCCGCGTGCGGCGACTCCGGCGGATCGGGCGGCTCCGCCCTCAAGATCGGCTTCATCGAGTCGCTGACCGGCAACTACGCGCCGCTCGGCGGCGAGGCGAAGAAGACCGTGGAGCTGGCCGTCGACCAGATCAACACCGCCGGCGGCATCGGCGGCCGCAAGATCAAGCTCATCACCCTCGACGACAAGACCGCCCCCGACCAGGGGGTGCTGCATTTCAACAAGCTCAAATCGGAGAAGGTCACCGCGATCATCGGGTCGACGTTCTCCAACGTCGGCCTCGCGGTGGAGCCGCTCGCCGAACGCGAGCGGATCCCCTACATCTCCCTGGCCCCGGCCGACGAGCAGGTCAACCCGATCCGCAAGTACACCTTCGTCGTCCCGGCCGTCTCGTCCACCTACGCGCAGGCGATGCTCGGCTACTTCAAGGCGCACGACATCACCAAGGTCGCCGTCGCCTACGACACCAAGAGCGCCTACGCCAAGGCCGGCTTCGGGGGCATGCAGAAGTACGCCGGCCAGTACGGGGTGCAGATCGTCAAGGCGGAGACCTACGAGACGACGGCGTCGGACTTCAGCCCGCTGTTCACCCACGTCCGCGACTCCGGCGCCCAGGCGCTCGTCGCCTGGGCGAGCGGCGCCCCCGGCGTGACGCTCGCCAAGCAGTACCCGTCGTCCGGGCTGAAGCTGCCGCTCTACATGACCGCCTCGCAGGCCAGCAAGCTGTGGCTCGACCCGGTCGGGAAGTCGGCCGAGGGCGTGTACGTCCAGTCCGCCATCGGTGTCGTCGGCGACTACCTGCCGGACGGGAAGCTCAAGCAGGCGATCCAGGAGATGTCCGGGCCGTTCGAGCAGAAGTACGGATACCAGCCGCCGCAGTTCGCCATGGACGGCTACTCGGGCGTCAAGCTCCTCGCCGCCGCGATCGAGAAGGGCGGCACCGACCGGGAGAAGATCCGGGACGCGCTGGAGAGCCTCACCCTCGTCACCCCGTGCGGCAAGTACACCTACACGAAGAACGACCACTCCGGCCTCCGGCCCAGCGACATCTCCATGAACCAGGTCAAGGACGGCAAGCTCGTCCCCACCGACTGGTCGGTCAAGCAGCTCGCCGAGACCGCGAAGGCCGCCGGATGACGACGCTGCTGGAGATCGGCTCCGTCGGGCGCGCGTTCGGCGGCGTGTACGCCGTCCGCGACGTCGCCATGACGGTGGCCGAGGGCGAGACCCGCGCCGTGATCGGCCCGAACGGCGCGGGCAAGTCCACCCTGTTCAACCTGATCAGCGGCCACCTCGTGCCGGACCACGGGACGCTGCGGTACGGGACGGGCGACGGACCCCGCCGGATCGACCGGCTGCCGCCGCACGCGCGGGCCCGGCTCGGCATCGCGATCGTCTTCCAGGGCGCCCGGCTCTTCCACGGGATGACCGCGCTGGAGAACGTCATGGTCGGCGCGCACGCCCGCACCCGGCACGGCTTCCTGGCCGCGACGCTGCGGCTCCCGTCCCACCGCCGCGAGGAGGCCGGGATCAGGGCGGACGCGCTGGCCGCGCTCGACCGGGTCGGCCTGCGCGACTGGGCGCACCGCTCGGCGGACGTCCTGCCGCTCGGCCAGCAGCGGTCGCTGCAGGTGGCGCGGGCTCTGTGCGCGCGCCCCCGGCTCCTGCTGCTGGACGAGCCGGCGTCCGGGCTGCGCGCCGGCGAGCGGGAGGCCCTCGCGCAACTGGTCGAGAGCCTGCGCGCCGAAGGCCTGACGATCATGCTCGTCGAGCACGACGTGGCGTTCGTCGCCCGCCTTGCCGACCGGGTCAGCGTCCTGGACCTCGGCAACCTCATCGCCGAGGGCACCCCGGACGAGATCCGCGAAGACCCCGCCGTCATCGCCGCCTACCTCGGGAAGGAAGCCGCATGACCGACCGCAGCGAGCGCAGCGAGCGGAGGGAGGGCATGCGGCAGCCCTTGCCGGGGGGTGTGGGGGGTCGCCCCCCACAGGGGGACGGCATGACCTCCCTGATCGAGGTGGACGGGCTCGTCGTCCGGTACGGGACGGCGACCGCGCTCGACCATGTCGGGCTGACCGTGCGGGCCGGGGAGCTGGTGGCGCTCATCGGCCCGAACGGGGCGGGCAAGACCTCGCTCGTCAACGCGATCGCCGGCGTGCTGCGCCCGGCGGCGGGACGGGTGGACGTGCGCGGAAGGGTGTCGCTCGTTCCCGAGGGGCGCCAGATGTTCGACGACCTGACCGTCGAGGACAACCTCGCCCTCGGCGCCTGGCGCCGCCGCCGCGCGAAGGGGGCGCGCGACACCGGGCGCGTGTACGAGGTGCTGCCGCAGCTCGCCGACCTGCGAAGGCGGCGGGCCGGGTCGCTGTCGGGCGGGCAGCAGCAGATGGTCGCTTTCGGTCGCGCGCTGATGGCCGAGCCCGACGTCGTCGTCGTGGACGAGCTGTCGCTCGGCCTCGCGCCGCTCGTCACCGCCGACCTCGCCGAGCACCTGCGGGCGCTGAACGCCGAGCGCGGCCTCGCCGTCCTGCTGATCGAGCAGAACGCCCGGCTGGCGCTCGACCTGTGCGGGCGCGGCTACGTGCTGGAGGCGGGCCGCATCCGGGCCGAGGGCACCGCCGCCGAGCTCGCGGCGGGCCCCGACGTGGCGGACGCCTACCTGGGCGGACGCACCGACACGGAGGCGGGGACATGAGCGCCTTCCTGCAGTACCTCATCTCGGGGATCGCCGCGGGCTGCGGCTTCGCGCTGCTGGCCAGCGGCCTCGTCACGATCCACCGGGTGACCCGCGTGGTGAACTTCGCGCAGGGCATGTTCGCCGTCGTCGGCGGGATGACGGCGGGCTCGATGCTGTCGGCCGGGCTGCCGCACGGCGCGGCGGAGGCCGCCGCCGTGATCGTGGCGGGCGCGACCGGCCTCGCGACCGGGATCGTCGCGACCGGGCGGCGGGGGACATCCCCGCAGTCGGCGCTGATCGTCACGCTCGGGCTCGGCTTCCTGGCGTATGCGGCGGAGATCATGATCTGGGGGGACAACCCGCGCTCGTTCACGGGGCTCGGCGGCGCCGTGACGCTGTTCGGCGCGCACGTGCAGAAGCAGTCGTTCCTCGTCATCGCCGTGACCGCGGCCGTGTTCGCGCTGCTCGCGGTGTTCTTCGGACGCACCTACGCGGGCAAGGCGCTCAGCGCCTGCGCGTCCAACCCCTACGCGGCGCGGGCCATGGGCATCGACCCGCTGAGGATGGGCCTGGTCGCGTTCGCGCTCGGCGGGATGCTCGGCGGCCTCGCCGGGGTGCTGCTCACCCCGCTGCAGCCCATCTCCTACAACAGCGACGTCCTGCTCATCACCAACGGGTTCGCGGCGGCCGTGCTCGGCGGCCTGAACCGCCCGGCCGTCGCCCTCGCCGGGGCGCTGACGCTCGGTGTCGCCGAGGCGATGGTCGCGGGCTACGGCGAGGCGTCCTACCAGACCGTCGTCGCGCTGGCGCTGATGCTGGCGATCATGATGGTGCGGGCCTCGCGGAGGACCGCGCTGCAGGAGGAGGCCGCCCGATGAGCGTGTCCGTCCGCAAGAACCGGCCGGTGACCGGGGCCGCCGGACCGGCGTCCCGGCGGCGGCCCGCCTTCGGGACGGCCGTCGCCGCGGCCGTCGCCGTCGTGGCCCTGCTCGTCCCGCTGCTGCTGCCCGAGACCCAGGTGTCGGTGTACGTGCTGCTCCTGCTGGCGGCGATCGTGGCCGTCGGCCTGTCCATGCTGATGGGATACGCCGGGCAGGTCTCGCTCGGCCAGGCGTCCTTCACCATGATCGGCGGCTACACGGCGGCGCTGACCGCGACGCACGACCTGCCGACCTGGCTCGGGCTGCTGCTCGCCCCGGTCGTCGCGGCGGCGTGCGCCGCGCTCGTCGGCGTCCCGCTGCTGCGGCTGCGCGGCCATCAGCTCGCGTTCGGCACCCTCGCCATCCAGCTCATCCTGCTGAGCCTCGTCGGACGGCAGGAGTGGACCGGCGGCGACATCGGGCTGCAGGGCGTCCCGCGCCTGCGGGTCGCCGGGTACGAGTTCGCGAGCGAGGTCTCCTACGCCTACCTGGCCCTCGGCGCCCTCGGGCTGGTCGTGCTGGTCACCCGCCACATCGTGACGTCCCGTCCAGGACGCGGGCTGCGGGCGCTCGCCACCAGCGAGGTCGCCGCCGCGTCCTCCGGTGTGCCGGTCGCCCTCTACAAGCAGGCGGTGTTCAGCCTGTCCGCAGGGTTCGCCGGGCTGGCGGGCGGCGTCTACGCCTTCTACATCGGGTACGTCGCGCCGGGCTCGTTCCCCGTCCTGCTCTCGTTCGAATACGTCGTGATGGTCGTCGTTGGGGGAGCCGGGACGATCTGGGGCGCGCTCGCCGGGGCCACCGCGATCACCCTTCTCCTCCAGCTGCTCAACGACATCGGCACGCGGGAGGGGATGCCGGCGTCCGCGCCGACCGTCCTGTCGTACGCCGTCTACGGGCTGCTCCTCATCCTGGTCGTGCTGTTCCTGCCGAGGGGGCTCGTGCCGTCCGCCGCCGCCTGGTGGGAGAGACGCTCGTCCCCGAACGGGCAGAGGGATGACAGGGGATGACGAGTGCACCCGCCCGGCGGTATTGCTGAACTGACCGTCCGAGGAGAGGACAGCCCGAATGCGCAACGAAGGACTCGGATCGTGGCCGGTGCGCCGCGCCCGCAAGACCCCGCAGGCGGCCGCCCTGGTCCACGAGGGGCGGACGCTCACCTACGCGGACCTGCCGGCCCGTGTGGCGCGCCTCGCCCACGCGCTGCGCGGCCTCGGCGTCCGGCACGGCGACCGGGTCGCCTACCTCGGACCGAACCATCCGTCCTTCCTGGAGACGCTGTTCGCGACCGGCATGCTCGGCGGGATCTTCGTCCCGCTCAACACGCGGCTTGCCGGCCCGGAGATCGCCTACCAGCTGGACGACTCGGGCACGTCGGTGCTCGTCCACGGGCCCTCGCACGCCGGGCTGGTGCACGGGATCCGCGGCGGTACCCCCGTCCGGGCGCACATCGCCCTCGACGGCGACTATGAAGAGCTGCTCGCCGGGGCGGACGACGACCCGCTCGACCTCCCGGTGACACTCGACGAGCCCTGCATGATCATGTACACGTCGGGGACGACCGGGCGGCCCAAGGGCGCGGTCCTCACGCACGGCAACATCACCTGGAACGCGATCAACGTGCTGATCGACCACGACCTGGTCGCGGGGGAGGTGGCGCTCGTGTCGGCGCCGCTGTTCCACACCGCGGGGCTCAACATGCTCACGCTGCCGGTGCTGCTCAAGGGCGGGACGTGCGTGCTGGTCGCCGCGTTCGACCCGGCGGCCACGCTGCGGCTGATCGAGGAGCGGAGGATCACGTTCATGTTCGGCGTGCCGACGATGTTCCAGCGGGTCGCGCGGGAACCCGGCTGGGCGGACGCCGACCTGTCCTCCCTACGCATCCTGACCTGCGGCGGCGCCCCGGTGCCCCCGTCGCTCATCGAGACCTACCAGAAGCGGGGACTGACGTTCCTGCAGGGATACGGGATGACCGAGGCCGCACCCGGCACGCTCTTCCTCGACGCCGAGCACGCGGTGTCCAAGGCGGGCTCGGCCGGGGTGCCGCACTTCTTCAGCGACGTCCGCGTCGTCGGCCCCGACATGGCGGACGTTCCGCCCGGCGAGACCGGCGAGGTCGTCGTCGAGGGCCCGCACGTCATGCGCGGCTACTGGGGGCGGCCCGACGAGACCGCGGCCGTGTTCAGCGACGGCTGGTTCCGCAGCGGCGACGCGGCCCGCCTCGACGAGGACGGCTACGCCTTCATCGTCGACCGCATCAAGGACGTCATCATCTCCGGGGGTGAGAACGTGTACCCGGCCGAGGTCGAGAACGCGATCCTCGACGATCCCGACGTCCTGGAGTGCGCGGTCATCGGCGTCCGGGACGACGCCTGGGGCGAGGTCGGCCGCGCCGTCGTCGTCCCGCGTCCGGGCGCGGACGTGAGCCCGGACAAGGTGCTCGCCGGCCTGTCCGGCCGGCTCGCCCGCTACAAGATCCCCAAGTCGGCCGTGCTGGCGGAGGAGATCCCCCGCAACGCCGCCGGTAAGATCCTCAAGGCGCGGCTGCGGGAGGAGTACGGCGGTCCATGACGACGCGCGACGCGGGACGCCCGACGGTCACCAGCCGCGTCCTGGACATCCTGGAGGCGTTCTCCGCCGAGCGCACCGCGCTGAACATCACGCAGATCAGCCGCCGCGCGGGCCTGCCGCTGTCCACCGCGCACCGGCTGGTCGGCGAGCTGACCTGCTGGGGCGCGCTCGAACGCGACGCCGACGGGCTCTACCGGGTCGGCCTGCGGCTCTGGGAGGTCGCCGCGCTCGCGCCCCGCGGGCCCGCGCTGCGCGAGGCGGCGATGCCGTTCCTGGAGGACCTGTACGAGGCGACGCACGAGAACGTCCACCTCGCCGTCCTGGACGGGCTGGAGGTCGTCTACATCGAGCGGATCTCCGCCCGCGACGCCGTCCACGTGTTCTCCCGCGTCGGCGGACGCTGGCCCGCTCACGCGACGGGCGTCGGCCTCGCGATGCTCGCGCACGCCGACACCGCCGTGCAGGAGCGCGCCATCGCCGGGCCGCTGCGCCGCTTCACCGGAAAGACGATCTCCTCCGGCGCCGACCTGCGCCGTGTCCTCGCCGAGGTGCGCCGCACCGGGGTGGCGATCAGCGACGGCCAGGTGGAGACGTTCGCCCTGTCGGTCGGCGCCCCCGTGTACGGGGCGGACGACACCGTCGTCGCCGCCGTCGCGATCGTCGTCCCCGCCGACGGCTGGGAGGCGCGGGCGCTCGTTCCCGTCGTCCGCGCCAGCGCCCGCGGCATCTCCCGGGCCCTCGGCGCGCCGCGCGCCCTGCGTTCCCCGGAGACCGCGATGCACGGCCGCTGACGGGCGTTCTTCCGTTGGACGGAAGCGGTGTGGCCCGGCTCACCGTCCCGCCGGGAGGGTCGTCGTGACCCCATCGTCTCCGCTCATCGTCGACCAGGAGGAGCGCCGTCATGGTCTTCGCACGCAACCAGTGGTACGTGGCCGCCTACAGCCAGGAGGTCGGCGACGATCTGCTCGCCCGCACCATCTGCGGCGAGCCCCTCGTCATGTACCGGACGCGGGCGGGTGAGGCCGTCGCGCTCGCGGACCGCTGCGTGCACCGCCGCTTCCCCCTCTCCGAGAGCAGCCGCGACGGCGACCGGATCGTCTGCGGCTACCACGGCTTCACCTATGCGCCCGACGGCGTGTGCGTCGCGGTGCCGGGCCAGACCCGCATTCCCCGCACCGCCCGCGTCCCGGCCTTCCAGGTCGTCGAGCAGGACTCGTTCGTCTGGGTGTGGATCGGGGACGGCGAGGGCGAGGCGTCCGCGATCCCGCGCGCGACGTGGTTCGACTCGCCGGAGTACACGACCGTCCGCGGGATGGAGCCGCTCGCCGCCCGGTACGAGCTGCTCGTCGACAACCTCCTCGACCTGTCCCACGAGACGTACCTGCACGCCGGCTACATCGGGACGCCCGAGGTGGCGCAGACCCCGATCAACACGGAGGTCGACGAGGAGGCCGGCATCGTCTTCGTGAGCCGGCGCATGAAGGACGTGGAATGCCCGCCCTTCTACTCCGAGTCCACCGGCATCGAGGGCCGCATCGACCGCTGGCAGGACATCGAGTACCACCCGCCGTGCCTCTACCTCCTGCACAGCCGCATCGCGCCCACCGGCGTGGAGCCCGGCCCGGACGGCGACGACTCGAAGGCGTTCCACGTCGAGGTCGGCTACGCCATCACCCCTGAGACCGAGAACAGCACGCACGACTTCTGGCTCGTCGCCCGCGACTTCGCCCAGGACGACGAGAAGGTCTCGGCGTTCATGGCCGACAACAACCGCACGGTCGTCCTCCAGGACGTGGAGGCGCTGAACGTCCTGGAGAAGGTCATCGCGTCCGAGCCGGAGGGCTACCAGGAGCTCTCCATCAACATCGACACCGGCGGCCTGGCCGCCCGCCGCATCCTGCAGCGGCAGGCGGCCCGATGAGCTCGGGCCGCCTGCGCGTGGAGTGGTCGCCCGGCTCGGACCGTCTCACCGGCATCTGCCACTGCGGTGCCCAGCACACCGCGGAGGACCCGATCGAGATCTGGGCCTGGCTCCTCGCCCACCCCGACCACCCGGCCGGCTGACGGGATCAGGTGACGTCGCGGCGCCGGAAGGCGATCAGGCCGGCCGCCGTCACGGCGGCCGCCACCGCGGTGAGCGCGACGAGCGGGAGCGGGTCGGCGTCACCGCCGGGGAGCTTCGGCGTGTGGGTGAACGGGGAGATGTCCATGACGGCCTGCGGGAGCTTCAGCAGGGGCCCGACCTGGCCGAGGAGCAGGCAGACGGCCAGGACCCCCCAGCCGGCGGACGACGCGCGGGGGAGCGCGCCGAACAGCAGCACGGTGACGGCGGCGATCACCCACACCGAGGGGAGCTGGGCGAGCGCGGCACCGAGTTCGCGCGGGAGCTGGCCTGCCAGGTCGTGGGAGCGGGCCCCGTGCACGAGCCCGACGCCGAGGCCGGTCAGGGCCAGCAGGACCACCGTGCCCGCGGCGGTGACGGCCAGGTTGGCGACGGCCCAGCGGGTACGGCCCACGGTGGTCGCGAGGACGGGTTCGAGGCGCCCGCTGCTCTCCTCGCCGCGCAGCCGCAGGACGCTCTGCACCGCGTAGGTGGCGGTGAAGAGGGCCATGAGGCCCATGGCGGTGGCGAGGAAGGCGTCCGCGATGTCCTGCTGGCCGCCGCCCATCTTGCGGATGTCGTCCAGGACGGCGTCGCTGCCGTTCACCAGGTCGTCGACTCCGTCCACGACGCCGCCGAGCGCCATCCCGTACAGCAGGAACCCCGCCGACCAGGTGAAGAGCGTGCCGCGCTGGAGCCGCCATGAGAGGGCGAGCGGACCGCGCAGGGACGGCGGCGCGTTGACCGGGCCGAGGGACGGGGCCAGGATCCCGGCGCCGAGGTCGCGGCGTTCCGTCAGCGCGTAGGCGGCGCCGGCCAGCAGCACGAAGGCGGCGAAGGGGAGCAGGAGGACCGCCCACTGCTCGTCCGCGCAGGGCCGGACCCGCTGGGCCCAGCCGATCGGCGACAGCCACGACAGCCAGTGCGCCGACGAGCCGGCGTCGGCCACGGCGCGCAGCATGAACGCCGCCGCGAGGATGCCCAGGGCCAGGCCGTTGGCGAGGCGCGAACTCTCCGCGAGCTGGGCCGTGAGCGCGGCGACTCCCGCGAACACCAGCCCCGCGCCGAACCAGGAGAGGCCGAACGCGATCGACCCGGCCACGGGAAGACCGAAGACGATCATGACCAGCGCGGCGACGGCCCCCAGCGTGCCGGCGGCCGTCACGGCGGTCAGCAGCGCGGCGGTCAGCGGCGCGCGGCGCCCGACGGACGCGGCCCCCACGAGTTCCAGCCGGCCGGTCTCCTCCTCGGCGCGCGTGTGCCGGACGACGAGCAGGACGCACATGACGGCGACCATCGCGGTGCCGGTCGCGCCGAGGCGCCACGCGCTGACCCCGCCGACGTCCTGGTAGTTCAGGACGGGCCCGTACAGCGCCCGCATGGACGGGTTGTCATTGATCCCGCGGGCGAAGCTCTGGAGGGCGGACGCCGTGTCGTACTCGTGCTTGAAGCTGTAGACGGTGCTGGAGACCAGCGCGGTCAGCCCGTAGATCCAGGCGGGCATCATGACGCGGTCTCGGCGCAGCCAGATCTTCAGCAGCATGCCGGTGCCGGTCAGCCCGCCGTCCCGCCCCGAAGCGAGCGCGGGGGCGTTCACGGTGGTGGTGGTCATGACACCGGCTCCTTGGCGAGGTCGTCCTCGTAGTGGCGCAGGAACAGCTCTTCGAGCGTGGGCGGACGGCTCGTCAGAGTCCGGATGCCGATCTGGGTGAGCTGCCTGAGCGCGGCGTCCAGTTCGGTGGTCTCGACCTCGAACGTGATGGCGTTGCCGTCGATGCGGACGTCGTGCGCCCCCGGCAGCGGGACGCCGTCCGGCGGCGCGGCGAGCTCGGCGTGGATGGACGTGCGGGTCAGGTGGCGCAGATCCGCGAGCGTGCCGGTCTCGACCGTCCGGCCCTTGCGGATGATGGTCACGCGGTCGCAGAGCGCCTCGACCTCGCTGAGGATGTGGCTCGACAACAGCACGGTGCGCCCGCCCCGCTTCTCCTCCTGCACGCACTCCTGGAAGATCTCTTCCATGAGCGGGTCGAGACCGGACGTGGGCTCGTCCAGGATGAGTAGTTCCGCGTCCGATGCGAACGCCGCGACGAGGGCGACCTTCTGCCGGTTCCCCTTGGAGTAGGCGCGGCCCTTCTTCTTCGGGTCGAGTTCGAAACGGTCCAGCAGCTCGGCCCGGCGGTCCTGGTCGAGCCCGCCGCGCAGGCGCCCGAGCAGGTCGATGACCTCGCCGCCGGACAGGTTCGGCCACAGGGTGACGTCGCCCGGCACGTAGGCGATGCGGCGGTGCAGGGCGGTGGCGTCCCGCCAGGGGTCGCCGCCGAGCAGGCTCGCGGTGCCGGAGTCGGCGCGCATCAGCCCCAGCAGGACGCGGATCGTCGTGGACTTCCCGGCGCCGTTCGGGCCGAGGAACCCGTGCACCTCGCCCGGCGCCACCCGCAGGTCGAGGCCGTCGAGCGCGCGCGTCCGGCCGAACGTCTTGACCAGGCCGTCGGCCTGGACCACATCAGTCATTCTCGTCTCCCTTGGAGAGGGTCGCCTCGTATTCGTCCATCGCCGCGTGCACGTCCGCGACGATCTCCTCGCTCAGCAGCCGGTCACCGAAGACCTCCAGGACCGCGCGACGCAGCCGCAGCGAGCCCTCGGGGGTGAAGGTGTCGGCGTCCAGCACGCGGGACAGGTGCTCGTGCAGCACCTCCATCCCCACGGTCATCGCGACCAGCGCGGCCGCGTAGGCGTGCGGGTCGCGGGTGGTGGGCGGATTGAAGCCGGGTGGCAGGTCCGTGAAGTACTGCTCGGTGGTGACCACCAGGTCGTCGAACATCCGCGCCGCGGCCATGGACCCGTCGACGAGCGCACGGGCCAGATAGCGGCGCAGCGGCAGGTCGGCCCGCACCGTCGCCGCCAGGAACCCCGGGTCGTGCATGCCGCCGGCGGCGCTCGCGGAGCTGAGCTCGCGGATCCTGTCGAGCGCGTAGGCGTCGCACGCCTCGCGCAGCGACTCCTTCGAGCCGAAGTGGTGCTGGACGAGTCCCACCGAGACCCCCGCGGCCTCGGCGATCGCGCGGAACGTCGCGCCCTTCATGCCGTGCTCGGCGAACTGCTCCATCGCCGCGTCCCGGATCCGGGCACGTGCCGTCAGATCCTCCTGTGCCGGGCCTCTGCCCCGGCCGGGTGCCGTCATCGGCCCACTCCAATACAGACGTTCAGCTTCCAATATGCATGTATACCATACGTCTGTATTGTTGGCGCGCATGGGCGGGTGAGGTGACCTTGAGGGGGGAGTTAGCTTAGGCTAGCCTTATCTGGTGCTGTCCCCCGTGCGAAGGCGCCCGCCGAAGGCTCCGGAGCGGCCAGGGCGATCGCGCGGTGCCCGCGTCCGGTGGCCGGCCGTTCTCGTGGCCCTTCTCCTGCTGACGATCGTGGCGAGCCTCGCCATCGGCGCCGAGCACGTCCCGTTCAGGGCCGTGCTGCCCGGTGTGCTCTCCCCGGACGGCGGGTCGCGCGACGAGCTGATCGTCCATGAGCTGCGGCTGCCGCGCACACTCCTCGGCGTCGCCGTCGGAATGGCGCTCGGACTGGCGGGGTCCGTGATGCAGGCCCTCACCCGGAACCCGCTCGCCGAGCCGGGACTGCTCGGCGTGAACGGCGGCGCGGCGCTCGCGGTCGTTGTCGTCATCGGCACGTTCCGGGTGGACGAGGTGCTGGTCTACGTCTGGGCGGCGTTCGCCGGCGCGGCGGGGGCGGCGGCGCTCGTCTACCTGATCGGTGCGCGCGGGCGCGGCGGCGCCTCCCCGGCGCGGCTGGTGCTCGCGGGGGCCGCGGTCAACGCCGCCTTCAGCGCGATGACGGCCGGCGTCATGCTGTTCACCCCGCACAACTTCAGCGGCTTCCGGTTCTGGCAGGTCGGCTCGCTCGGCGGGCGGGACATGGCGGTCCTCCTCCGCGTCCTGCCGTTCGTCGCGGCGGGAACGGTCCTCGCGCTGCTGCTCGCCCGTCCGCTGAACGCGCTCGGCCTGGGCGACGACGCCGGCCGGGCCCTCGGCTCGAGTCCCGGGCGGACGCGGGCGCTCGGCGCGCTCGCGGTGGTCCTGCTGTGCGGGGCCGCGACGGCCGCGGCCGGGCCGATCACGTTCCTCGGGCTGGCCGTGCCCTTCATCGTCCGGGCGGTGGTGGGGCCGGACCAGCGGATCGTCCTGCCCTGCTCGCTGCTGCTCGCGCCGGTGTTGCTGCTCGGCGCGGACATCGCCGGGCGCGTCATCGCGCCCGGCGAGCTGGAGACCGGCATCGTCACCGCGTTCCTCGGGGCGCCGCTGTTCGCGGTGATGGTCCGGCGGGGGAGGACGCGCGAGCTGTGAGAGTCATCCGTGCGGGCGGGGTGTCGCTGCGATGGGAACCGCGGGCGGCGGCGGTGTGCGGGGTGCTGGCGGCGGTCGCGGCCTGCGCCGCCGTCCTCGTCGTCGGCTCGGGGGAGTTCCCGATCTCGCCGCCGGACGTGGTGCGCGTCCTCGTCGGCCGGAGCGACCGGGCCACCGAGTTCATCGTCACGACGCTCCGGCTGCCGCGCGCGGTCACCGGGCTGCTCGCCGGCCTCGCGCTCGGGCTCAGCGGCGCGATCTTCCAGAGCATCTCCCGCAACCCGCTCGGCAGCCCCGACCTGATCGGCTTCACCACCGGCTCGGCGACGGGCGCGCTGCTGCAGATCCTCGTGTTCGGAGGCGGTGCGGTCGCCATCACGGTCAGCTCGGTGGCGGGCGCGGTGCTGACCGCGCTGGCCGTCTACCTGGTCGCCTACCGGCGGGGCGGCGGTGTGCACGGCGTCCGGCTCGTGCTGATCGGCGTCGCGGCCGCGGCGATGCTGGAGGCGCTCAACTCCTATCTGATCACCCGCGCGGAGCTGCGCGAGGCGTACGAGGCCGCGTTCTGGCTGACCGGCAGCCTGAACGGGCGGGACTGGGACCAGGCCGTGCCGCTCGCCCTCGCCCTGGCCGTGCTCGTCCCGGCGACGCTGGTCCTGGCCCGTCCGCTCGGGATGGGGGAGCTGGGGGACGACGCCGCGCAGGCGCTCGGCGTGCCCGTCCAGCGGACCCGGGCGCTGCTGACGGTCGCGGGGGTCGGGCTCGTCGCGGCGGCGACCGCGGCGGCGGGGCCCGTCCCGTTCGTCGCGCTGGCCGCCCCGCAGCTCGCGCGGCGGCTGACCCGGCGTCCGGGCGCGCAGTTGCTGCCCGCAGCGCTGACCGGCGCCGCGCTGCTGGCCGGCGGCGATCTGCTCTCGCTGCACCTCCCGGTCGCGGTGCCGGTCGGTGTCGTCACCGGTGTCCTGGGCGGTGTTTACCTGGCGTGGCTGCTGTCCACGACGGGACGGCGTTGACGATCCGGAGCGACTTAATTAGGTTAGCCTTACCTAATTTGAGAGGAGTTCCGTGCTGACCTGGGATGAGCTCCACACCGCGCTGGCCGAGGTGCTGGGTGAGCGTGCGGAGGCGGACGACAACCTCATCGAGCTCGGGATGGACTCCATCCGGCTCATGCAGCTGACCGGCGGGCTCCGCCGCCGCGGCATCGAGATCCGCTTCGCGGAGCTGGCCGAACGCCCCACCCTCGCGCAGTGGTGGGAGCTGCTCGCCGAGAAGGGCCAGGTCGAAGCCTCGGCGGGGCCCGCACCCGATGCCCGACCGGACGGCGCCGAACCGGACGGCCCGTTCCCGCTGGCGCTGATGCAGCACGCCTACTGGATCGGCAGGGACTCCGGACAGTCGCTCGGCTCGGTCGCCGCGCACCTCTACGTCGAGCTGGACGGCCGGGCGATCGATCCGGCCCGCTTCGAGGACGCCGTGCGCGCGCTGGTGCGGCGCCACCCGATGCTCCGCGCCGCCGTGTCGGACGACGGGACGCAGCGGATCCTGCCGGAACGTCCCGGGCCCGCCGTGACCGTCCACGACCTGTGCTCGTCGGACGACCCGGACGGCGAGCTGGAGAGGATCCGGGACGAGATGTCGGAGCAGCGGCTCCCGATCGAGGACGGCCGCGTCTTCGACACCCGGCTCAGCCTGCTGCCCGCCGGGAGGACCCGCCTTCACCTCGACGTCGACATGGTCGCCGCCGACGCGATGAGCTACCGGGTGATGCTGGCCGACCTCGCCGCCCTGTACGAGGGCGGGACCCTCGCGCCGATCCGTTACGGATACGCCCGCTACCTCGCCGACGACCCGCGGGCCGAGGCCAGGGAACAGGACCGGCGCTGGTGGGCCGGCCGGCTGGCCGACCTCCCGGGCCCGCCCGAGCTGCCGGTCGTGCCGGAGCCGGGGAACCGTGTCGAGCGCAAGCACCATTGGCTGTCGCCGGGCGGCAAGGACCGCTTCATCGCCCGCGCCCACGCCGAGGGCGTGACCCCGGCCATGGCCCTGGCGGCGGTGTTCGCCGAGGTCATCGGGGCCTGGTCGGCGACGCCGCACTTCCTGCTGAACCTGCCGCTGTTCCACCGCGAGCCCGTCCACCCGGACGTGGACTCGGTGGTCGGGGACTTCACCGGGTCGATCATGCTTGAGACCGACCTGACGGAGGGGCTTTCGTTCGTCGACCGCGCCCGCGCTCTGCAGGCGAACCTGCACATGGCCGGTGCGCACAGCGACTACTCCGGGCTGGAGGTGTTGCGGGACCTGTCGAGGCTGCGGGGCGAGCAGGTGCTGGCGCCGATCGTCTACACGAGCGCGCTGAACCTGGGAGAGCTGTTCGGCGACCGCGTCCGAGAGTCGTTCGGCGAACCGGAGTGGATCATCTCGCAGGGGCCGCAGGTCCTGCTCGACGCGCAGGTGACCGAGGTGTCCGGCGGGCTGCTGCTGAACTGGGACGTGCGCCGCCCCGCGTTCCCGGACGGCGTCGCGGAGGCGATGTTCGACGCCTACACGTCCGCGATCACCCGTCTCGGTGCGCCCGGCGCCGACTGGGGCGTGCCGCTCGGCATCGGCGCGACGCCGTCGCAGCTGGGCGTCCGGCACCGGATGAACGCCGGCGAGGCCCCGCCGCCGCGCACCCTGACCGAGGGCTTCTTCGACCACGCCCGGCGGCATCCGGACGCCCCGGCCCTGCACTGGGGCGACGACGGCACCCTGACGTACGGGGAGCTGGCCGACCGTGCCCTGCGGATCGCGTCCGGCCTGGTGGCCGAGGGTGTGCGGCCCGGCGACCGCGTCTCGATCGAGCTTCCCAAAGGCCCGGATCAGGCCGCCGCGGTCCTGGGCGTGCTGGCGGCGGGCGCCGCCTACGTCCCGATCGGAGTGGAGCAGCCGGAGGCCCGGCGGGAGAAGATCCGCGCGAGCGCCGGCGTCGCGGCGTCCCTGGCCGGCCCGCCCGGTGCGGGGGAGCCGTTGGCGGAACCGGTCGCGGTTCGCCCAGGCCAGGTGGCGTACGTGCTGTTCACGTCCGGGTCGACAGGTGAGCCCAAGGGCGTCGAGGTGTCGCACCGCGCGGCGATGAACACCATCCGCGACCTGGTCGAACGGTTCCGGATGGAGGAGGACGACGTCACCTTCGGGGTGTCGGCGCTCGACTTCGACCTGTCGGTCTTCGATCTGTTCGCGGCCTGGCACGCCGGAGGCGCGGTCGTTCTGCCAAGTGAGGACGAGCGCCGCGACGCCGCGCGGTGGAACGAACTGGTGCGGCGCTGGTCGGTGACCGTCCTGAACTGCGTCCCGTCGGTGCTGGAGATGCTGCTGCACGCCGGCCGGGCGGAAAGCCTGCGGCTGGTGCTGCTCGGCGGCGACTGGGTGGGCACCCACCTGCCCGCGCTGCTGCAGGAGCGTGCGCCCGGCTGCCGGTTCGTGGCGCTGGGCGGGACCACGGAGACCGCGATCCACTCCACGGTGCAGGAGGTCGCGGGCGAGGTGCCGTCCGACTGGCACGCCGTCCCATACGGGGTGCCGCTGCGCGGAGTCGCGTGCCGGGTCGTGGACGAGCTGGGCCGCGACCGTCCCGACTGGGTGACGGGCGAACTGTGGATCGGCGGCGCCGGTGTCGCGGACGGCTACGCCGGGGACCCCGAGCGCACCGCCGACCGGTTCGTCCTGCACGAGGGCGTCCGCTGGTATCGGACGGGCGACCTCGCCCGTTATCGCCCGGACGGGACGCTGGAGTTCCTCGGACGCCGCGACCACCAGGTGAAGGTGCGCGGGTTCCGGATCGAGCTGGGCGAAGTCGAGGCCGCACTCCAGGATCATCCCGGTGTGGACCGGGCGGTCGCCCTCCTCGCGAACGGACGGCTGGCCGCCGCCGTCGTGGCGTCCGCCCGCCTGGACCGGGACGCGGCGCTCGCCCGCGTCCGGGACCTCGTGCCGCCGCACATGGTTCCGGAACTGCTCGTCCGGGTGGACGAACTGCCGCTCACCGCGAACGGCAAGGTCGACCGCAAGGCGCTGACCGCGCTGGCGGCCGCCGAGGCCGGTGAGGCGGCCACGGCCTACGTCGAGCCGGAGACGCCACTGGAGAAGGTGCTGGCCCGGATCGTCGCCGAGGTGCTGGGGAGGGAACGCGTCGGCGCGGACGCCGACTTCTTCGCCCTCGGCGGCGACTCCGTCCTCGCCACCACCGTGATCGCGCGGCTGCGCGAGGCCCTCGACACGACCACGCTGCCGGTCCGGGTGCTGTTCGCCGAGCGGACCGTCGCGCGGATCGGCCGCCGCTTCACCGAGCTGGAGGAGACGCCGGGACGCCTGGCGGCCGTCGCCGGCATCTGGCTGGAGGTCGAGGCCATGACCGAGGACGAGCTCACGGCCCGCCTCGGGTAGCCGATCAGCCGGGCTCCGGTTCCGGGCGCAGCGTCGCCGTCCGGAGCCCGGTGAGGGTGAGCGCCAGGGCGAGCGCGAGGACGGCGCTGACCGTCCCGTAGACGACGATGGCGGCACCGGGTGCGAGGAAACGGCCGAGGGCTCCGGCGCCCAGCGAGCCGACGGCCCCGCCGCCGGTCTCCTGGGCCGCCCAGAGCGCGTTGACGCGGCCGAGATGTGAGTCGGGCGTGTGGGACTGGATCAGCCCGTACCGCATGATCTCCTCGATCGACTGCACGAACCCGTACACGAACAGGACGGCCACGGCGAGCGCGGGATGGCGGGCGAGGCCCAGGCAGGCGAGGGCGGCGAAACCGGTGACGGACGCGATGAGCAGCGCCAGACCCGGCGCCCGGGACGATCCGGCCCAGCCGCTGGTCACGGACGCGAGCACCGCGCCGCACGCGGGCGCCGCGAAGAGCAGCCCGACCGTGGTGGCGCCGCCGTCCAGGCTCCGGCTCGCGAACGCGGGCATCAGCACGGGGATGCCGCCCGCGACCATGAACAGCAGGCCGAGGAGCATCAGTGAGCCGACGACGCGATGCGAGACGACGAAGCGGAAGCCGTCCCCGATGGCCTTCAGCGGGTTCGGGTGCGCCTCGTCCCCTGAGGCGGGCTTGAGGGGCGGCAGGCCGGTCAGCAGCCCGATCGTGCCGAGGGTTCCCGCGGCCGCGGCCGCGTAGTTCCAGCCGACCCCGAACGCGGACACGACGACGCCGCCGAGCGCGGGCGAGGCCATGGACCCGAGCCGCACGGTCAGCGCGTTGAGCGCTCCCGCCGCGACGAGCTTGTCCGGCGCGACCAGCGACGGCGTGGCGGCCAGCAGGGCGGTGATGCTGACGCCGGTCATGAGGCCGTCCCATGCCGCGAGCGCGTACAGGACGGCGAGTGACGGTGCGGCCAGGAAGGCGTTCAGCGCCAGCAGGGCGAAACCGGCCCCGGCGGCCGCCCGCGCCCGCAGCATGAGCCGCCGCCGGTCGTGCCGATCGGCCAGCACACCGCCCCAGAGGAACCCGGCGAGCAGCGCGAACCCCTCCGCGGCGGAGACCCCGCCCACGTGCACGGTCGACCCGGTCATCTCGTAGACCTGCACCGGAAGGGCCACGGCCAGCATCCCGATGCCGACGACCGAGACGGTGCGGGCGATGAAGACGTTGCGGAACGGCCTGCTGTCGCGCAGCGGGCCGATGTCCATGACCAGACGCCGGAGCATGGTCGGGGTTCTCCTCTGCCGAGGGAGTAGCTAAGGTAAGCCTAGCCTTAGTTGGTCTTGAGAGAAGAGGGCGAACCGGTGCAGCGGACGCTGATGAACGGAAAGATCCACCGTGCGACCGTCACCCAGGCGGACCTGCACTATGTGGGCTCGCTGACGATCGACGCCGACCTCATGGCGGCGGCCGACATCGTGGAGGGCGAACAGGTCCACGTCGTCGACATCACGAACGGGTCCCGGCTCGTCACCTACGCGATCACCGGAGAGGCGGGCAGCGGCGTCATCGGCATCAACGGCGCGGCGGCCCGCCAGGTCCAGCCCGGCGACCTCGTGATCATTATCACGTACGCGTCCGTGGACGACCCGTCGCGGCACGAGCCCCACGTCGTCCACGTGGACACCGCGAACCGCATCGTCGCGCTCGGCTCCGACCCGGCCGAGCCGGTTCCCGGCGCCCCGGCCCAGCTCGCCGGGCGGTGACCCGGCGGATGAGCATGGAGGGCTTCACCCCCTGGCCCACCGACCTCGAAGCGCGCTACCAGGCCGAGGGCTACTGGAGCGACCGGCTCCTGGGCGACGTCCTGCGCGGCGACCCGGGCCACGTCGCCCTGGTCGCCGGCGACGACCGTCTCACCTACGCCGACTTGGACGACCGTGCCGCCCGCACGGCCGCCGGCTTCGTCCGCCTCGGCCTCCGCCGCGGCGACCGGGTCGTCGTCCAGCTCCCGAACACCACGGGATTCGTGGTGGCCTTCCTCGCCCTCGTCCGGATCGGCGCCGCGCCGGTACTGGCGCTTCCCGCGCACCGCGGGAGCGAGATCCGCTACCTGTGCGAGCTGTCCGAAGCCCGCGCCTACATCTGCGCCGACCGCGACGGCGACTTCGACTACCGGGCGATGGCGCGCACCCTCCCCGTCGACCACGTGATCGTGGACGGCGACGCCGAAGAGTTCACCACCCTCGCCTCCGTGGACGCAGACCCGGTCGACGTGCCCGGCCCAGATCCGTCGGATGTGGGCGTCCTCCTCCTCTCCGGAGGCACCACGGGGCTGCCGAAGCTGATCCCCCGGACGCATCGCGACTACGTCTACAACCTGGAGGCCAGCGCCGAGGTCTGCGGCTTCGACCGCGGCACGGTCTACCTGGTCGTCCTCCCGGCCGCCCACAACTTCGCGCTCGCCTGCCCCGGCATCCTCGGCGTCTTCGCCACGGGCGGCACGGTGGTCCTGTCACCCTCCGGCTCGCCGGACGAGGCGTTCCCCCTCATGGAACGCGAGCGCGTGACGGTCTGCGCGGTCGTCCCCCCGATCGCGCTCCTCTGGCTGGACGCCGTCACCTGGTCGGACGAGGACATCTCGTCCCTCCGGCTCCTCCAGGTGGGCGGCGCCAAGTTCGCCGCCGAACGCGCCGCCGAGGTGCCGGGCGTCCTCGGCTGCGCCGTCCAGCAGGTCTTCGGCATGGCGGAGGGCCTCCTCAACTACACCCGCCTGGACGACCCGCGGGACCTCGTGGAACGGACGCAAGGGCGCCCCCTGTCCCCGGCCGACGAGATCCGCGTCGTCGACGAGGACGGCAAGAAGGTCGCCGCGGGCGAAGTGGGGGAACTCCTGACCCGCGGCCCGTACACCCTCCGCGGCTACTACCGCGCCCCCGAACACAACACCCGGTCCTTCACCCCGGACGGCTACTACCGCACCGGCGACCTGGTCCGGCAGCTCCCGTCCGGCCACCTGGTGGTCGAAGGCCGCGAGAAGGACCAGATCAACCGGGGCGGCGACAAGATCTCCGCCGAGGAGCTCGAAAACCACCTGCTGGCCCACCCGGCCGTCCACGACGCCGCCGTGGTCGGCCTCCCCGACCCCGTCATGGGCGAACGGACCTGCGCCTTCCTGATCATCCGGGCGGGCGAGAAGACGCCCGGCCTCCGCGAGATCAAGGACTTCCTCCGCACCCGCGGCGTCGCCGCCTACAAGTACCCCGACCGCCTGGAAACGACCACCGAATTCCCCCGCACCCCAGTAGGGAAAATAAGCAAGAAAGCCCTGGCCGCCCGCCTTCGCTGACGTCCATGGCCGGCCGGTGCGGGAGTCAGGTCGCCGGGGTCGCCTCGGCGCGGGAGAGGGCGAGTTCGAGGACGGCCAGCAGGGCGTCCCGGACCGAGCCCGTCCGCCGCGCGTCGAAGACGATCAGCGGCACGTGCTCGGTGATGTCCAGCGCCCACCGCACCTCGTCCAGGCTGTGCTGGACCTTGCCGTCGAACGCGTTGATCGCGACCACGAACGGGATGTCCTTGTGCTCGAAGTAGTCCACCGCCGCGTAGCAGTCGTCCAGGCGGCGGGTGTCCACGATCACCAGGCCGCCGAGGGCGCCCTCGACCAGGTCGTTCCACATGAACCCGAACCGCTCCTGGCCCGGCGTGCCGAACAGGTACAGCTTCAGCGTCGGGTCGATCGTGATGCAGCCGAAGTCCATGGCGACCGTGGTGGTGGTCTTGCCCGGGGTGTGGCTCAGATCGTCCACGCCCGCCGCGACCTCGGTGATCGAGGCCTCCGTGGTGAGCGGCCGTATCTCGGAGATCGAGCCCACGGCCGTGGTCTTGCCGACCCCGAAGCCGCCGGCGATGACCAGCTTGACCGGGAGCGGCGGCCGTTCGGCCGCCGCGCTGGAGTGTGCCCTGTCAGTCGGGGACGGCACGGAGACCATCGATGATCCTTCGCAGTACGGAGACGTCATGGGTTGCCCTGGCGTTCGGCACGTGGATTTCCAGGTACCCGGCCGCGCACAGGTCCTCGGCCAGGACGCGGACCACGTTGAGGTGCAGGCGCAGCCGGGCGGCGAGTTCCGCCACCGACTGCGGCCACCGGCAGGCGTCGATGATGTCGTGGTGTTCGAAGGTGAGCGAGCCGAGGACGGAGAGCCCGGTCGTGGTGGACACGACCTGGGTCTCCAGCGGAATCGACGGCGCGGCGCCGCCTCCCGACACGCGCCCGGTGGTCAGCAGGAACGGCCTGATCGCGGGGGCACGGCCGGCCGGCTCCGGTGAGACCCGGCCGTCCTCTGCCGCTTCGTGTGGTGGTGGTTCCGGTCCGCCGACGGCCGTCATGATCCCTCCTCCGTGCCCGAATCCGTGACCCTGGCCGCGGGGCGGGTCAGCCGGCCGGCGCCGCGCCGGCGCCGTTCTTCAGCTCCAGCACCAGCTGGGGGGTGAGCGCGGCCCCGGCGCGGTTGGCGAAGAGGGTCATCTCGTAGGCGATGTTGCCCAGCTTCGCCTCCTTCGAGGCCACCACGCCGAGCACGGCGCCGTTGCCGATGGCCGAGGCCAGCAGATGGCCGCCCTCCAGGTCGATGATGACCTTGTTGAGGCCGCCCAGGCCGTAGTTGCCGGAGGCGCCCGCGGCCAGGCTGGTGATGCCGGACACGATCGCGGCGAGCCGCTCGGAATCGGCCTGGGCGCGCAGCTGGGAGACCGCGATCAGCAGGCCGTCGGATGACACCGCGATGGCGTCGACCACTCCGGCGGTCTCGGTGGCGAACTGGTTGAGCAGCCAGGTGAAGTCGGTCGCGGCGGCTCGCAGGTCGGTGGGTTCCGCCCGCTCGGGCATGCCTTCACCTGTCGACATGGTCACTGCCCGACTCCTCCCTGGGTTCCTGGTGTTGCGATGGTGCCGGTTCCGGCTGAGCGAGGGCGCTGTCACGCTCCGCCTGGTGCACGGCCGCCTCGAACTCTTCGAGCTCCGAGCGGACCGCGTCGGCGTCGGCGGGCTGCCGCACGGCGGCGATCCCCCCGTCGGCCGGCGGGCCGGTGGCGGCGAGGGTCGCGCCCCGCACCCGCCGCCGCAGGGGCCGAGGGGACTCTTCTCCGGACGGTTCGCCCGGGGTGGTGGTCTGCACGGCGCCCGGACGGGTCCTGATACGGCGGGGGAGACCGTCCTCCAGCGGTGGGCCCGGCCGTTCGGCGCTGACGGGGCCACGGGGCGGCGCGGACATGGGCGCGGGTGTGACGGGCTTCCGTTCGGCACTCGCGGGGAGCACGGGCACCTGCCCGGCCGGCTTCACGGCCGGGCGCGGCGCCGGGTCCGCGGGGTTCATCGTCAGCAGCAGCGTGGAGGGGATCCAGACGGTGCCGGTGACTCCGCCGCCCGGAGTCCGGCTCAGATTGACCCGAATGCCCCACCGCCGGGCGAGGGTGCCGACCACGAAGAGGCCGAGCACCTTGGTCGGAACGAGGTCGAGCCGCTCCCGGCGGACCAGCCGGGCGTTCTCCTCGGCGAGGCGTTCCGTGCTCATGCCGAGGCCGTGGTCGATGACCTCGACCAGAGCGCCGCCGTCCGCGGTGACCTCGATGCCGGGCCGGACGACCACCTCGACGGGTGCGTGGGACGGGGAGAACGTCACCGCGTTGTCCAGCAGCTCGGCGATCATCAGCGTCATGTCGCCGATGATGTCGGGCGCGATGGTCCCCTCCGTCTCGGACCGCAGGGACACCCGCTGGTATCCCTCGATCTGGCCGAGGGCCGCCCGGATCACGTTGGCTATGGTGGTCGGCCGGGCCTCGACCCCGTCCTCGCGGATCCCGGCGAGCAGCATCAGGCTGTCGGCGTTGCGCTGGAGGCGCACGGCGATGTGGTCGATGCGGTAGAGCCGTTCGAGGACGTCGGGGTCGGTCTCCTCGCGTTCGACGGCGTCGATCAGCATGAGCTGGCGCGAGGTCAGGTTGCTGACCCTGCGCCCGACGTTGCCGAACATCTCGGCCACGTTGCGGCGGCTCAGGACCTGCCGCTCCAGCAGCCGGGCGGCGGTGACCTGCACCTGGTTGAACGCCTCGGCCAGCCTCCCGATCTCGTCGCGGACCGGGACGGGGATCTCCCGCGGCCGCAGCGGGGCGCTGCCGGCGGACTCGTCGTCGGAGATCCGGGCGAGCTCCTCGCCCGCCACGTCGACCACCTGCTGGGCGGTGTCCGTCAGGGTCGCCAGGGGACGCACGACCGAGCGCCGGACCAGGACGCAGAAGGTCAGCCAAGCCGCGAAGCCGAGCAGGGCGAGGCCGAGCAGGGCCGACGCCTTCCGCAGGGCGTTCTCGGAGACGCTGTCGGCCTGCGCGGCGATCTGCCCGATCAGCGACCGCGTGATGCCCAGCCGGGCCTCGGCCTGCCGCGTTCCGGTGGCGATCACCTTGCGCAGCTGCTGCGGCGTCTGGCCCTGCAGGGAACCCGGATCGATCTGGAGCTCCGCGAACTGGGACGCGATGCCGTTCTGCTCGGCACTGCGCCTGATGCCGTCCAGGCGCAGGACCTGGTCCGGAGCGGCGATCCGCCCGAACCGGGCCGACTGGTCGTCGTAGAGCCTGTGGGCGCCGACCGCGCGGGTGAACTCGGTGATGGCGTTGGCGTCCCGGGTCTGGGCGGAGAACACGCTGCTCTCGAAGGCCGCGTGCGCGGCGTCGGCGCGCAGGACCGCGTCGAGCAGCTCGACGGCCGAGGACGACGAGGTGCCGGAGAAGCGGCCGAGCCCGATCCCGTCGATCAGGTAGTCGACCGCGGAGGCGTACGCGGGGTCGATGTTGGCCGCGGGGACGTACTCGCGCGCGAGCTTCTCGCGCAGGATGGCGAGGCCGTCGATGTACTTGAGCGCCTGCGCCTCCTCGTCCGGCAGGCTCGACCCGAACGCGGAACGCACCCTGGCGACCTGGGCGTCGGTGTCCTGCTGCGCCCGGCGGTAGGAGGCGGTCGAGGGCAGGTCGGCTCCGGGACGGGTCGACTCGTACTGCACGGACAGCAGGAGCGCCTGCCAGTGTTCGGCCTGGATGTCATTGATCAGTCCCGCGACCTGCTCGCTGTCGCGCACCAGCTCCGCGATCCGCCCGGCGTCCCGGGCCCGCTGCGCCTGCCCGTAGACGCCGACGCCGAGCAGTGCGCCGACGATCACGATGGGCACGATCACCAGGACGTTGAGCTTCCTCCGGAACGGCCATCGGTCGAGGACCGCGCTCGCCCTCCGGCGCGGCGTCGGATGTTCCTGCCCGGACGGGGGGAGCGCGAGTCGCGGCTCCACTGTGCTCGCCGACACCCGGGCCTCCTTCGCTGTGCTCTTGAGCGGCGACCGGGCGTCGTTGTTGCTGGACCGCCGATGACGACCGGAGCGCGGAAGGTGACCCTGTCGCAGCTCGTACCCGAATGCGGGCGAACGGGATCGTGCGCCACGTGTCCGGACCGAGGTTGCAGGCTGCGCAGATTACCGTTTGCGCCGTCCCTCATGTAACTGTTCAGGTGTTCTGCCCCATCAAGAGTTGATTACGAATCCTTCGTGGATTGTCCACCGGCCACGGTTTTCGGCGGTTGGAATGCTCCACCGCCTTGACGATCTGTCGGAGCCCTCGCTTGGATCGTCGGCGTCGCCCAACTCCCCCCAGGCCGCGGCAGCCTCACCCCTCCGAGGAGCCCGAAATGCACCCTGCCCGCAGGGCGGCGCTGACGTCCGCCGCACTCCTGGCCGTGGCCGTCACCGCCGTCGCCGGCTGCGAGAACGGTCCGGACACGACCGCATCGCCCGCCACGGGATCCTCCGAACCGGGCTGCCCCACCGTCCTCGCCAAGGCCAGGCAGGCCCTTGAGAAGGCCGAAGACGTCAACGCCCCTTGGACCGGTCCCACCACCGGGCCCAAAGCCGTCCGCGGCAAGACCCTCGTCTACGTCGCCCAGACCATGACCAACCCCGGCGTCGCCGGTGTCGCCCAGGGCGCCCAGGAAGCCGCGAAGGTGGTCGGCTGGGACCTTCGCACCATCGACGGCCGCGGCACCCCCGCCGGCATCCAGGACGCCTTCAACAAGGCCATCGCCCTCGAACCGGATGGCATCGTCCTCGGCGGCTTCGACCCCCGGTCCACCGCCCCGCAGGTCCGGCGGGCCGGCGCCGTCGGCATCCCGCTGATCGGCTGGCACGCCGTCCCCGGCCCCGGCCCCAGCAAGGACCCGAAGCTCTTCAGCAACATCACCACCAGGGTCGAGGACGTCGCGAAGATCAGCGCCGACTGGATCATCGCCCGCTCCAACGGCCGCGCGGGCGTCGTCCTGTTCACCGACGCCTCGATCCCCTTCGCGAAGAAGAAGTCCGACCTGATCAAAACGGAGCTCGCCACCTGCTCCGACGTGAAGCTGCTGAGCTACGAGCGCATCCCCATCTCCGAATCCAACAGCCGCACCATCCAGGCGGTCCCCTCGCTTCTCTCCCGCTTCGGCGACAAGTGGACCTACTCCGCGGCCATCAACGACCTGTACTTCGGTGACGCCGCCCCCGCCCTGCGCGCCGCGGGCAAGCAGGGCGCCGGCGCCCCCTTCAACATCGGCGCCGGCGACGGCGACCCGTCGGCCTTCCAGCGCATCAACGGCAGGCGATTCCAGGCCGCCACCGTGCCCGAGCCGCTGTCCGAGCAGGGCTGGCAGATCATCGACGAGTTCAACCGCGCCTTCGCGGGCAAGCCCGCCAGCGGCTACGTCGCCCCCGTCCACATCACGACCGCCGCCAACAGCGGCGGCGCCCTGTCCTGGGACGCCGAAGGCTACCGCGCCACCTACCGCAAGATCTGGAACAGGTGAACCCGGTGGTGCGGTGTGTGCCGCACCACCGGGTTCAGTTGTTGCTACTTCCGCAGACCGGTGCTACGCGCGCCGTCCTGCCTCCCGGGCCTCGACCCTGCCGGAGCTCTCGTCGGCGTAGACCGTCAGGTCCTGGACGTGCTCGGCCCCGGCCGTCTCTTCGGCGTCCCTCGCCTCGGCGGACGCCGCCTGGACCCCAGCTTGGTTGGCACCCATGAGATCTCCAGTTCTCCTTTGGCGTGCGCCCAACGCGCACGCTTCACGAGACAGATCGTCCGTAGACGCCCGCTGGTGTCCACCTCCGGGGCGAGGGATTCACGACTTGAAGCGACCGGCACTAGCCGACGGGGCGGCCGGTCCATCGGACCAGGTTTTGGAAGAGTTCTGCCTGCTCGATCGCGTCGTCCAGGGCGTTGTGGGTGTGCGGGCGGTCGGGCAGGAGTTCGGCCGGCATTTGCCGCTTGGTCGAGCGGACGACCTGAACGTTCGCCTTGGTCGCGTACAGGGTCTTGAGGTCCAGGTGGCGGGAGTGCCCGAACGGGGAGCCGGAGTCGGCGAACCGCATCCAGTACCAGTACAGCCACATCCAGTCGAAGCCCAGGGGATAGGCCACCAGTACCGGTGCCGCGCTATCGGACTTGGCGATCTCGTCGACCCACAGGCTCACCGCGTTCATTGCTTCGGCGGGGTCGCGGCCGTCGGCGGCGAGCTTCTCGCGGTCGAGGCCGCTGACCGCCAGTGCCTCGGGGACGTGGTCATCGCTGATCGGTTTCAGTTCGGCGTAGAACGTCCGCTCGGCCGGGTCTGCAGGCGTGAACACGGCCCCGTCGAAGATGCCGCACACGGCCATTCCAAAGCTGAGCATCGAGTACGGGCCGGGGATCGGCCCATCGGCCTCGATATCGGCTGAGATGTAGACCTCACGTCTGGGCACCGTTGCTCCCTGCGCTGACATCTTTCGGCAGTCCGCCGACCTCGTCTGCGGGCCAGTCGCCCCGCCGAGTCGATGACAGCCTTCCACATGTTCGAGGCGCTCTCGGTACCGCTTGTCCGGTGTTACCTCTGTCGTTGGCCCGAAACCGCGGGTTAGCGGAGAGCCAAGAGCCTCAACAGAGCGGGGAGTGATCCCCATGGGTTGGTTCGCAAAGAAGCGGTCACCAGTAACTTGTGCGGGCTCAGCGTCTCGGTCCCGGTCCGGTGGCACAACGATCGGTTACGTTGGGTGAGTGGAGGACAACCCGGAGGTTCAACGGATCGTCGACGTCGCTACCAGGCTGTTCGCCGAGCTCGGCTTCGATGGAACCCCCGCCGAGTTGATCGCCGAAGCAGCCGGTGTCGATGCCGCAACGCTCACTGCACTGACGGGTGGCAAGACCGAGCTGTACAAGGCTGTGATGCTGCGCGTCCATCAGGCCGAAATGGAAGTCGTGGGGGCCGCCCTGGCCTCGATTCCCCACACCCTGCAAGGGCTGACAGAGTTGGCGGACGCCTACCTGGACTTCCATGTCCGCAACCCTCACGCCTCGTTGTTGTGGATGCACCGCTGGATGGGCGACGCTTCGGCCACTGCCGAGTTGGACGTCCGATACCGGGGGCCGATTATCACCATGGTCGCCGATGCGGTCGGATACATGGTGCCGGACGATGTCGATACCGACTTCATCACTTGGACGGTCATTTGGGCAGTCGCGGGTTTCATCACCGGTGGCATGCTGCACAGTGACCACCCACCGAATTGGCCCAATCGAGAGGGGGCCGCCATTGCCCCGGAGGCACTCGAAGAATTCCGCACCAACCTGCACTCCCTCATCCTCCGCATGGTCTCCCCGAAGAACTACCCATGACCTACTGAGTTCCGTTAGTTGTGTGGTGATCGGGTCGGCAGGCACCCGAAGACGCCGTCGTGTGGCGGGCGGGTGGCCAGACTGGTCAGGAATCGAGAAGCGCTGGTCGTGTGGGCGCTCCTAGCCTCATCGGCATGACTTCCATCGAATTCGTCACCCTCGAGGTGGCAGACCTCACGGCCGCCGGCCAGTTCTACGCCACTGCTTTCGGCCTGGGCGCTCAGGTGCGGCTGCGGGCCGCGGAGGCACCGACCACGGGCTTCCGCGGGTTCACGATGTCGCTCACGGTGTCCCAGCCCTCTACCGTCAAGAGTCTCATCGAGACCGCCCTCGATGCCGGCGCGTCGCCGCTGAAGCCGGTCGCGAAGTCGTTCTGGGGCTACGGCGGGGTCGTCCAAGCGCCAGATGGGACGATCTGGAAGGTCGCGACGTCGGCGAAGAAGGACACCGGCCCGGACACCCGGCAGATCGACGAGATGGTGCTCCTCCTGGGAGTCGCGGACGTCGCCGCGAGCAAGCGGTTCTACGTCGACAACGGCCTGACGGTGGCGAAGAGCTTCGGCCGCAAGTACGTGGAGTTCGCCTCCGCGGACGGTCCGGTCAAGATGGCGCTCTACGGGCGCCGGGCCCTTGCCAAGGACGCCGGAGTCTCTCCCGACGGAACCGGATCGCACCGGCTCGTGATCGGCAGCGATGCCGGGCCCCTCACCGACCCGGACGGGTTCGCGTGGGAGAACGCGGCGGCGACCGCATCGCTCTGAGCCCTGCGGCTCGGCACCCCGCCAGGGCCGAGCGCGCACCTGCCTCAGCCGAACATCGATGAAGAGGAGTTCTCGCATGTGTCACCCCTCGTGGGGCCGTGCACGCGCCGAGGCGCAGCGCCGGAGCGACCTGACGCGGCTGCGGCGCGTCCGGGACCGGATGGACCGGGAGTACGCGCAGCCGTTGGACGTCGAGGCGCTCGCCCGCGGCGCGAACATGTCGGCCGGGCACCTCAGCCGCCAGTTCCGGCTCGCCTACGGCGAATCCCCGTACGCGTATCTGATGACGCGGCGCATCGAGCGGGCGATGGCGCTGCTTCGCCGTGGCGACCTCAGCGTCACCGATGTCTGTTTCGCGGTCGGGTGCTCGTCGCTGGGCACGTTCAGCACGCGTTTCACCGAGCTGGTCGGCATGTCGCCGAGTGCCTACCGGGCCTGCACGGCTCGGCAGGCGGTGGAGATGCCGGCGTGCGTGGCCAAACAAGTGACCAGACCGGTCAGGAATCGAGAAGCGCGCGTCGCGGAGCCGCAGCTAGCCTGACCAGCATGGACATCACCATTCACACCAGCTTCCTTCCGCACGACGACCCGGAGGAGTCCCTGGCCTTCTACCGCGACGTCCTCGGCTTCGAGGTCCGCAGTGACGTCGGGCAGGGCAAGATGCGCTGGATCACCGTCGGCCCATCCGGCCAGCCCAGCACGTGCATCCTTCTGGCGCCGCCGTTCGCCGACCCGGGGATCACCGACGAGGAGCGCCGTGTCATCACCGAGATGATGGCCAAGGGAACCTACGGCTGGATCCTGCTGGCCACCACCGATCTCAACGGCACATTCGAGAAGGTGGTGGCCGGCGGAGCCGAGGTCGTTCAGGAGCCGACCGACCAGCCGTACGGCATCCGCGACTGCGCATTCCGTGACCCCGCGGGGAATCTGGTCCGCATCCAGGAAGTGGGCTGAGCCCGCAGGAGCAGCGTGTCGTCGTGGAGCCCGCGGACTTCGCCCGCGCCCTGGCCGCCGATCCGTCCGCCCGTGCCGCTTACGAGAAGGCCGTGACGGCACTGCGGGACACAAGGACGCCACCCCGCGGCCAGTTCTAGATCGCGATGAGGCGGGGGCTCTCGGCGGCAACGGTCGGGTAACGATCTTCGGGTGCACCTGCGCACGGGATCCCGGCTCGATGATCTTTCTCTAGAAGATCATCGAAGGGATGCTTCCATGCGCCGCCTGGTTCGCCTTCTCGCCGCGACGACCCTCACGATCGGGACCCTGGGGGCCGGGACGGCATACGCCGTGTCCCGCCAGGCTCCCGCCGAACGTTCGGCCACCCCGGCAGCCGCGCCCGCCGGCAAGCTGCGCGCCACGCCCCAGCAGGCGTTCGTCGGCAGCCAAGGGCCCGAGCAGCTGAAGGGGCCCAACCTGCAGCCCGTCTGGGACCCGGACGGCACCGACACCTGGGGCGAGGGGACGTACACGGCGATCAGTGCCAAGGGGTTCACCTCCGTGCGGTTCGTGTTGTTCTGGGACGACTTCGAGCCGAGCAAGGGCGTGTGGAACGAGAACGCGTTCACCACACTGACCACCGCGCTGCGCCGCGCCAAGGCCGCCGGCCTGTACGTCGTGTTCGACGGCGTCCACCTGTACGGGCAGCCCGAGGGACAGTCCCGCGTGCCCGAATGGGCGCGGACCGCGGACGGCATGGGCGCGGTGGCCGCCAACGGGCTCGGTTACCTGCAGCAGCTCGCCACCCGCTACGGCGCCAACACCGAGTTCGCCGACACGGTCGCCGCCTACGACCCGGTCAACGAGCCGTACCGCTGGCCCGTGGACCACAGAAGCGTCCTGGCCGACTACACCAAGATCATCAACGCGATCCGTACCAAGGACTCCGCCACGCCCATCATGGTCGAGCCGACCTACGGCGACGCACGGGTACCGGACGCGGATCTCGCGGCGCTCACCCCGACCGATCGCAGCAACCTGATCTGGTCGGTGCACGACTACTACGCGGGCAACGACGGTGTCGGCTACGGCGACGACGACGTGGCCATCAGCCCCAACCCGTCGGACGGCACGACCGGCTACGACCCCGCGGACAAGGCCAACCTCGCCGCCCACCTCCAGGTCCAGTTGGACACGGCGAGCAAGGCCGGCATGCCGCTTTGGATCGGTGAGTTCGGCATCGGTTCCGGCGCGGCCGGCCACGACGGTTACATCAGGGACAAGGTGGCCCTCTACAAGTCCAAGGGGCTCGGCTACGCCTGGTGGGAATACTACGACGACGGCACTTTCAGCATGGTCGATGAGAACGACGCCTGGAACGCCTGGGTGAACCTCCTCCTCTGACCCTGGACGGACGGCACCGAAAGAAGAACCGGCCTCCACCCCATCGCGGGGTGGAGGCCGGGCCGTTGTGGCGTGGTCGAGCCCGGATGCCCGGTCCGCGCGAGACCAGTTCGGGGTGCTCAAGATCAAGCGCGGTCGATGCCGTGCGGGGGATCGGGGCGGTGGTGCGGGCGCTGGGTGGCCTGACGTTGGCGTGAGAGCCGGTCGAAGATCTCCTGGTGGTACCTGTCTTCGAGGGCCTCCTTCCCGGTCGGCACCAGGGCGATGAGCATCAGGGTGATGACGGGGCATCCGCCGATCCAGATGATCAGTGGCCAGGTCAGGGAGAGCACGCCCGCGCCCGCCGGGGTCGGTGCGCTGTGGTCCATCGTGAAGCTGGCGGCCGCCATGCCGGTGTAGTGCATACCGCTGACGGCCAATGCCATGATCGGGATCGCGCCGACCATCGCCAGTTTGCTCCGGACATCGCGGGTCACCCACAGAGCGGCGGTAGCGGCCACGACGGCGATGACCACGGACAGTGCGACGATGCGCATGTCGTAGTGAATCGATCCCTGGACCTGCATCGCCGCCATGCCGGTGTAGTGCATGGCGGCGACGCCGATGCCGGTGAGCAGGCCGGCCAGCAGCAGCGCCGGCAGCTTCGCCCGGCTGTAGCTGACCACGAACATGCCGACCGCGACTATGCCGACTGCCATCAGGAGGCTCAGAGCGGTCAGGGGGATGTTCCAGGTGACATCCGAACCCTCGACGGTGGTGCCCACCATCGCGGTGAAGTGCATGGCCCAGATTCCGGTGCCGCCGATCGACACCGCTGACCAGGCCAGCCACAGGTTGCGGACGGCGCGGGTACCCACCCATGCCCGGCTGGTGCACACCAGGCCGAGTCCGCAGCCGAGACAAGACACCAGATAGGCGAGCAGAGGGGCATACGTCCAGTGCCCCATTCCAGTTTCCATGTGGCCCAAGGCGTGCTCCAAACCCTCTTCTTGAGAAGAGCGGTGCTGTGAACGCAGCCGGTCGGATGGACCATAATCGACTACGTTGAGTAACTGTCAGGGGTCGTGGTTCGCCTCATTGAAGTTGCGCTGACGCTCCGGCCGGAGAGGGTGCCCAAGTCAACACACCATCCGCGGCGATTGCAAGATCATCTCTGTGCATCCGTCATGCACGGTGTGTAGTTACGGACGTTTCATTTCACGGCGAGGCGGCCGGAATCGCGAGGCTCGCAGATGGCCGGAAGCCCTTTGCAGGAAGGCGAAACCGCCCATACGGCCCCACCGCCGCACGCGCGCTGCCGTGCCGCCCCGGGAGGTGTGGTGGCGGCGGTCGGAGTCTCGTCAACACCCAAGAGCCGGCTTCATGGCCATCGGCGATCACCGGCGTGATCCGCGACTCCGCATTGATGCTGGTCATCGCCTAGATGACAGGTCGCATCAAGGGCCGTCCCGCCATGGCTGGCCGCCAGTCGAGCCACAAATCAGGGCGACGACAGGCGAAGAGATGTGTTGCCGAATCGTGCTCTTGGGGGCCGAGCAGGCCAGCCTGGCGGCGGTCGTCGCCTCGTACCGTTCGTGCAAGCGCTGTGTGAGAGGAACGCTTGGCTCGGGAGGCCGCCGAGGTGGGCGGCCTGGACTTCGCCTGGCGGGAAGTGGACCGCCAGGACGGCCAGGGCCTGGTCGTTGACGGTGCCGGTCGTCCTCCGTGGGAGGCCGCCGTCCATCCGGAAGACGGCTTTCTCATCTCCCGCTACGGGCCGGGCCGTGTTCTGCGTGAACTGGCGGATCGGCCGCTACGAGACGGCTTCCAGAGGCGGGTCGCCGCTGCCGCGCCAGGTGGCCGCCAGCTCCTGCACCGGAACGTTGAGCGCCTGGCCGAGGCAGACGATCGTGCCGAACCCGGGGGAGGGCAGGCGCCCGGTCTCGATCTTGCGCAGGGTTTCCGGCGAGATGCCGGCCGCGTGCGCGACTTCCGCGAGATCGCGTCCTGCCCGCGCGTGGCGCAGCAGGGCACCAAGACGCCTGCCGGATTCGATCTGCTCGGGCGTGAGCGGTTGGCGGACCATGTCCACAGGGTAGGGCTGGTATTTCTATACCGTCAAGCACTAGAGTGTTGGTATAGAAATACCGACACTCCCCGTACGTGAGGTACTTGTGATCGAACTGAAGACGCCCGCGGAGATCGAGCGCATGCACGTGGCCGGGCGTTTCGTCGCCGAGGTGCTCTCCGAGGTCCGCGGACTCGCCGACGTGGGCGTGAACCTCCTGGACCTGGAACACCACGCGCGCGCCATGATCAAGCGACGTGGAGCGGAGTCGTGCTACTGGGACTACGCGCCGTCCTTCGGCAACGGTCCGTTCCGCAATGTCATCTGCCTGTCGGTCAACGACGCCGTCCTCCACGGCTTGCCCCACGACTACGTGCTGCGTGACGGGGACGTCCTCAGCGCGGACCTCGCGGTCGGCATCGACGGCTGGGTGGCGGACTCGGCGTGCACGGTCGTCGTCGGGACCGCCGCCGAGGAAGACCTGCGAATCATTCGCGCAACCGAGGAAGCGCTGGAGGCGGCGATCGAGATGGCACGCCCGGGCAACCGCCTGGGCGACATCTCGGCGGCGATCTGGGCGGTGGCCCGCGACTACGGCTATCCGGTCAACGACGAGTTCGGCGGCCACGGCCTCGGCCGCACCATGCACGAGGGGCCGCACGTGTCGAACAAGGGCAAGGCGGGGCGCGGCCTCACGCTCCGGCCGGGCCTGACCCTCGCGCTCGAACCCTGGCTCGCCCGTACGACCGACCGGATCGTCTACGACCCTGACGGCTGGACCATCCGGTCGGCCGACGGCTCGCGCACGGCCCACTCCGAGCACACGGTGGCCATCACCGAGGACGGCCCCCTGGTGCTCACCCGGCGCGAATCGGAACGCCCTGCAACGAGGGCGGATTCGTCAGTCCGGTAGGTTCCGGTGGCGTGGCGATATCCTCCCGGCGGAAGCCGCCGATCCTTTATGTGATCGATGAAGAGTTCGTCATGTCCGATCGGGGTGACGAGCAGGAAGGGCCTGAGTCTGCAATTCCCGCTGGTGACCCGGATGAGGCGGTGCGGCTCTTCCACCACTACCGGCGGCTGATGGCGCAGATTCTCGGGTACGAGGAGGAACTCCCCGATCCCGCGCTGGAGGAGGACCTTGTCGCGGTCGAGGAGGATCTCGGCGTATCACCGCCCCCTGACCTCCGCGCCCTCTACGGCATCGCCGATGGTGATGGCGACCTCATCAACCCGCTGTTCGACCGGCAAGATTGGCTTCCCCTTGCCGAGATCGGTGGCCAGGACGACGAGTGGCTCGAAATCGCGCGGGAATGGCGGTACGAACCCTGGCGTCGGACGGTGTTCGATGCCCAGCCTCCGAACACCGTCCGGAGGTCGCCGCTGCGCCCGAGTTGGATCCGGTTCGCGGACGACACCGGCGGCAACTGGCTCGCCGTGGACATGGATCCCGCGCCGAACGGTCGCCCTGGGCAAGTCATCGCCGTCGGAGTCGACTACACAGAGGGGCCGGCGTACGTCGCCGACTCGGTGACAACGTTCCTCCGCCGTCTGGTGGAAGCGCTGGAGCGCGGCGACTACAGCCGTCACGATGAGAGCCTGTGGATCGACGCGGACCTGCCGGATCGGACCGACCGGCAGGTCCTGTACAGCGACGATCCGCCCTCCTACGCGTGGGCCAGGCAGTCGGGTCCGGGTGTGCAGGAGGTCCGGGTGTCCGGCGTGGAGAATTGCGCGTTCCTCGCCGAGATGCCCGACGTGTGCTCGCTGGCGCTGTCGAGCAAAGGTTCACCCGACCTGACCCCGCTCGCTGATTGCCCGGTGGAGTTTCTGGAACTCGATGCGGAGTCGGTCGACCTGACGGCGCCGGCCCGAAACCGGGAGTTGCGTTCGCTGTCGGTCACCTGCGCACGGCCCGTCGAATTGGCTCCACTGCGTTCGGCGCCCAACCTGTGGGCGCTGGACATCTCGACGGCACCCGTCACCGACATCGCCACGGTAACTGAGCTGGACGGATTGCGATTCCTGGAGGTGACCCAGGATCAATGGCGGAAGCTGTCCGAACTCGGAGACTTGCCGTCGCTGGCCGTCGTCGGCATCCACCCACACCGCCCCGAACGCAACGGCGGAACCCCCTGGCTCACCGCCTTTGACGAGCCTCCTTCACCAACACCTTGAAACGGTGCCGGGTGAGGGGTTCACCCAGCTCACTGGACGCGGCCGCCGGGTTCACAGCGACGTTCGCGCTTCAGTCGCCTGTGTCGAGAGCAAAGGCGGCCCATACGCATTTGCTGGCGTTCCGGCGGGCGGAGTCGTCCACGTCCGGGTCCCTGGATCCGGTATGGCGGGCGCCCCAGCGGCTTGAAAGGAAGCTGACGATGGGCAGACCACGACCGAATTCCTGATCGTATGCAGCATGTCTGACGTGCGGTGCCGCCTCCGAGCCGTCGTACACCTCGACGATCAGTTCATCCTCCAGGCGGAGGAGTCGCACGCGGATGTCGCCGGCGGCGGGGTCTGACGCGGAGACGCCGATTCCCACTGCGTGACGGACGGAGTTGCCCACCAGCTCGCTGATCACCTGATCGATGGGCCAGGCCAGATCGTCCAGCTTCCAGTGGGCCAGGTGGTCGTCGACCGCGGCGCGTGCGGCCGGTGCGGACTCGGGTACACGCGGCATGTCCCAGGAGGCGATGTGTTCGGCCGGTACACGGTCGGCGACCAGCGCCAGGAGGGCAGCGTCATCAGCGCGCGTCTCAGGCAGCAGGGTGGTCATCGCGGTGTCACACAGATCCCCCAACCACGCTGTACGCCGGGCAGGATCCGCTGGCGGAGGGGCCGTGGCCGCGTGGCGGGTGATCACCGCTGCCAGGCGTGCGGGATCCGGGTCGGCGCCGAGCAGCCCGTCTGTGTACAGGGCGAGCAACGTCCCCTCAGCCAGGGTGACATCGGTGGTTTCCGGCGGTACGTGCGGCATCCCCAGGGGCGCACCGATTGACATGTCCAGCACGGTCGGGGGCCAGCCGGGGGTCATCGACAGCGGGGGCGGGTGGCCAGCGCTGGCGATGGACAGGACGCCGGTCGTCGGGTCGTACAGCGCGAGCAGGACCGTGGCCCGGACCGGATCGAGGGTTTGTGACCCCAGCCGCAGTGCCACGTCATTGATGTGGGCGAGGATTTCGTCCGGCGGGAGATCCAGCGCCGCGATCGCGGTGATCGCCTGGCGGAGGATGCCCATCACACTCGGCTCGTCCGCGCCGTACCCGCTGACGTCTCCCATGACGGCCAGGGTGCGGCCGCCGGGCAGCCGGATGGCGTCGTACCAGTCCCCACCAAGACCCGTGCCGGTGGCGGTGCGGTACTGCGCGGCCACGGCCGCGGCGGTGAGCGCCGGCAGCCGACCGGGCATCAGCTCGCGCTGCAACCGCTCGGCCCGCGCTCGCGCCTCTTCGTACTCGGCGGCCCGGGCCAGGGCCGCCGCGACGGCCACCGCGATCGTGCCCAGCAGGGCCTCGGTGTCCGCATCGAAGACGCGGGGGGCATCCCAGCTCAGGACCAGGCTGCCGACCTGTGCGTCGGCCGTCACCAACGGGACGACGGCCCACGCCTTCTTACGGCCCATGCGGGCCAGCGGCACCAGGTGCGGCCACCGCTCACGCAGAGCGTCGGGGGAGCCGACGAACTGGATCCGGGCGTCGGCGACGGCGGTCGCCCCCATGAGCTCCGGCCAGCGGTGGGTGGCGATCTTCTCCAGGAACTCCGGGGGGTAGCCGTAGGAGCCGGCGACCTCCGGTTCCGGCCCGGTCAGGGAATGGATCAGCGCGCCGTCGGCGGCGACCAGGGGCACGACGTGGGCGAGGACGGCGTCCACAACGTTCCGCGGGGAGCGTGCCTGGATCAGAGCGGCGTTGAGGCCGGTCAGGCGCTCGCGGCGCTCGGCGGCCGCCTCGGCGGCCTCCGCCTTTTCCGTCACGTCGGTGAGTGTGACGGATGTGTAGTCGGCGATGCCGACGGCCGCGATCTCGTAATGGCCGAGGCCGCCGCCCTCGCCGCGGAACTCGTCCCAGAACGTCACGGTCTTGACGGCGGGGCGGCCGGGAGCGGCGCGGGCGGCGGCGAGGAGGTCAGGCGCCCCCTGTTCGCGGAGCGAAGGAAACACCTCCCACAGGGCCCGGCCCACGATGTCGGCGTGCTGCCGGGCCGCCACCTCTCGCGCGACCGCGTTGGCCCACGTCACGCGGTTGTCCGCGGTGATCACGTAGGTGGGCAGCGGGTAGGAGTCGGTCAGTGCCGCCAGCCACGTCTCCGAGCTGCGGCGGTCCGTGATGTCCCAGGCGTAGCCCGTGATCCGGACGGTCCGCCCGGTGTCGTCGTGCTCCCACCAGCCGCAGACGAGCAGCCAGGAGAGCCGTCCGGAGGAGTCCTGGACGCGGTACTCCACCACATACGGCGCCTCCTCACGCTGGGCGCGCGCGGACTCCCGCACGACCTGGTCGCGGTCGGCCGGGTGGACGTGGGCCAGCCAGGTTTGCATGTGGTGATCCCAGCCGTGTGGATCGATGCCGGCCTTGATGAGCAGTCCGTCTGTGGTGTCGTCCGTGTCGGTCAGGTCCGTGGCCAGGTCCCGGGACCAGCGGCCGGCTTGCACCGAGCGCATCATCCGGCGGGCGGCGGGGGTCTCGTCGGCGCCGATCTCCCACCACCGGGTCTCGGCGCTGCGCCAGCGCCGGGCGCCGGCCAGCCGCTCCCCGACGAGCCCGGCCATTTCGCGCAGGTAATCGGTGCGGTCCTGCGGCGGCTCGCGATCGGCCAGGACCGACAGGGCGCCGATCGGCGTTCCGCCGGCGATGAGGGGGACGGACAGCACGCCCCGCGGGTGTCCCCGCGTCCTGGCCGCGGCATGGGGACGGGCCCGTGACCAGAAGGGGCGCCCGGTGGCGACGGCACGGGCCGGCGCCAGTCCAGGCGCGGCGTTGTCGGTGAGGTGGTCCCACTCCTCGGTCAGGTCCGGGGGCAGGCCGATGGCCGCGGCCAGGTCGAGGCTGCCCGGCTCCCGGCCGGCCAGGTGGACCAGCCCGCCCAGGCCGCCGACGCCGGCGACCGCGTGCGACAGGGCGAGCGCGAGCACCTTGGTCACGTCCGCATCGGAGGGCAGGTCCGCCACCCACCCTCGCCGCAGATCGTCGTCCGCCGACCGGCCGGGTCTGCCGCCGTGCGCGGACTCGGAGTCCATCGCTGCCTCGCCTCCACCAGCATGTTCACGCTAGAGCCGTGGACGGACCGGCCCTTCCAGACACGCTGTTCCGACCATCCTAGTCAGCGCCCTTGAGCCGACAGTGTGGACACCTCACCGGCTGGTTAGGTGGCAACGCCGCAGGTCAGCCTCTCTCACATCCCTGTTCTGCGTTCCGGCCCATGCCGACGGGCGCACGACGGCAGAGCCGACGTTGATGACCCGGTTGATGAGCTTCTCGGCGTCGGCCGGATGCTAGAGCCGCAAGAAGATCCGGAACTGGGTGCCGAGCACTCCCAGCGACGGAACGGGCTATATGCGGACCGTGCCAAACGTAGATCGCTGCTAGGAGCAAGGGCAGCTCCGGCTGGTGCCGACCCAAGTCGCGAGTTCAGGGATGGCCTACTGATCCGCCCGGATGGCTCTGAGAAGGGCGCCCCATTCCCGACGCGAAAACTCCAAGATCGGTCCTTGCCCAGCAGCCTTGGTGTCGCGGACGCCGATCACGCCGCTAGCTGACCGTCCTACCTCCACACACGAGGCACCCGGGTCGCTGTGACGTGACTTGCGCCAGTGCGCGTACTTCTCCGTCATACGGGGGGTCCCACCTTGTCGGCTAGCCGGTTGGCCGCCTCGGTCAGCAGCGCAAGGCTGTCCTGTGGCGCAAGCGCTGCCTGAGCGAGGTGTTCGTACCTCTGTCTATACCGTTTCAACTCGCCCTGCTTAGTGTGAACCAGGTCTGCGGTGAGCGTCTCGACGACGGCGATCGGCGGGTCGAGTGGGTCAGGGAAGGTGAAGAGCGAGAACGTCACCTTGGGGAGAAGCGTCTCGGTGAGATACGCGTCCACCGGGAGGACCCGTACGGTAAGCCTTGGTTCCGCTGCGACCAGTTCGACCATGTGGCGCAGTTGAGCCGCCATGATGAATGGGGCGACGTTGAGGCGGCGAGTGACCACCTCATCGATGATGAAGTCGTAGGTCGGGCCGTCCGTCCGGAGAATCGTCTCCAAGCGCTGGAGTCGTGCCCTCGCCATCTTGTCGGGGCGGAAGTCGAGAGGCCCGTCGTTCTTGGCCAACTCGACCAAGGCGGTCGTGAGTTCCGGGGTCTGGAGGATGCCGGGGATCGTGCTGAGGTTGAACTCACGGATCGTGTCCGCACCGGACTCGATATCGGCATAGAGCCGCTGGCGTGGCCCCATGGTGTCACCGTAAGAGTCCCACCAGCCCTTCGCGGCGGCGGAGTTGGCGAGGCGTACAAGCTCCTCCCACCTGGTGCCGCTGATGCCGAGGGTGTCGAGGATCTTGATCACGTCAGCGACATCGGGTCGGCCGTGGGCGTTCTCCAGGCGGCTGACCTTCATGCGTGAGTAGTGGATGCGCTTGGCGAGTTCGTCCGCCGTCATCTCATGCTCTTCGCGGAGCGTGCGGAGTTCGTCCGCGAGACGCCGGCGTCGTACGAACGGGCTGACCATGTCGACCCCCGGGGAACAGGAACGTGATCGTGTCACTACCGTATGTACACGATGATCGCGATCCTGGACCGGAGAATGAACGGGTGGTCGCCCGAACGCGGATACATATTTATATCGAACACGTAACTTGTGTCAGGAATTGTGGCGCTTGCTTTGTCTAGCGCTACGAGGTGCTACGTGTAAGTTCTTCCACACCGAGCCACTTAGGGGCGTCCTACCTGCGCCATGAGATCGGCCTGGCCGTCTTCTAGGGGCGTCGCAGCGCACCTGAGCTACAAGCCCATTGTCCGGGATGCGCACTCCACATGCGCCAATCGGCACGATAGTCGAACGTTCAGATCTCGCTGGACCGGCTCTGAGCGCCTTGCCGGCCGGCCATGCCAGCGTTCCGGCTCGCATACCCGCCCCTTGGGCGTCCCCAGGGGGCATGTCTCGCCTAAATGCTGCGGGCCTCGTTCCACCAGGTGGCGACCCACTCCCTGGCGGACTCGCCAGAGTCTCTGATGAATTGCTCCAATTCCGTCTCATTGAACTCTGCATCCAAGACGAGTGCCATGAGAAGGTAGATCTGGGCGCGTACCACGGTTACCTGGTCTACCCCGAATGGTGGACGTTCGCTGAGAGTCTTGTCGCCGAGGGCGAGGCGGAGCGTGTTTTCGGCAACCCGTGGGTTCAACTCATGCGCATGTTCTTCAAGGCTGAGGCGAAGGTCGGCGACGTATCGGATCAGTTGGGGAAAGCTGTAGGCGGGTGAGAACTTCAGTGCCGCCGCCTTGGCGAGCGTGCAATAGATCAGGAGCGAGTATCCAGTGTCAGTCTCGTCCTTGATTTGCTCCCCGTACTGCTCCTGCCAAACGTCAGGGCCTTCAATGAGGAACGTTCGCAACGCTGCCACGTGCAGGTCGCTGACCGCCGTGGAGACATTGTCCGTCATCTTGCCCCTCCCTCCTGCCGTCGGCTGCGTCAGCCCATGTGTGCGTCTGCTTCGGAACGGGCTTTTACGAGAAACTTCTCAAGTTCAGCTTCACCGAGATCAGCTTCGCCGATCAATGCGGCGAGCAGGAGAATCTTTGTGCCGAGAAGTGTCTCGGCATCTACATCTTCACCTATTGATCCCTTGCCCAATGCGTGCAGGATTACATCTTCTGCCACGCTCGGGTCGAGTTGTTCGGCCGCGATCGGATGTGCGGATCGTTGATAGGCGATGAATTCGATTATCTCCGCCTCGTCGGCCGCCGTGTCGTTGATGATGAATTTCCGGTCAACGGCTTCGAAGAAGGCCGCGGTCACTAGGGTGATGTAACCGCTTTGAGCCTCCTCAGTGGTCAGTTGATCCAGAAGTCGCTCGTGCTCGTCGATTCGTCCCGCCAGTTGGGCGTGCAGAGTAGCGACCTGCTCATCGGTTATAGGCATGTGCGCTCCGCTGAGAAGACTTGAAATTTCGGTATGTACTCAATATTCCACCGAGGGCTGCAGCGGTAAATATTATTCCATTGCCTATCATATCGGTCGGATTGCCGACATGAACGTCCGGCCGGTGGATGTTGGCGCCGCTTCTGGTTTCCGCATGTCCCGTTGGTGGTGCTTTTGCTTGTAGGTCCTTCACGCCTTTAAGGATATTCTTGGTTGCGCTGAATGCGGTATTGCTTCGATCGAAGTTCTCCCACCGGTTCCGCTGGCCACGCTCGGGATCGGGCTTGAACGGATTTCGGTCCGCAGGGTCTTCCTCTGGTGGGATGGGTTCGCCGCGGTCGGCAGTTCTGGCCAGTGCCCGGTCGGGAAGGCGGCTGAATTTGTTCGGCTCGTTGTCCGTGGTTGCCGGGGTTTCCGGTTGTCCTTCGGCATTCCTATCACGGTTCTCGCGCAGGTTGCGCAGCCTTGCCTGATCGAAGTGGAGGACAGGCGTCGCCAAGCGTGTGACGCCTTCTTGGGCTGGTGGCCAGGCAAGCTGGATTTGCTGCGTATTGGGCTGGTCTGTCGTTTCGTCTGTGCGGGATAGGTCCTCGGGGATCTGATGGGCGCCGCCTTCGGCGGGCAACTGCGGATCCGCGCCACCGTCCTGTTCATCTGCTGGGACGGGGGCGGGCTCGTCCTGATCGGTCGGCTCGACCTCGGTCTGGGAGACGTGTTCGGTGGCGGGTTCCTCGCCGGGCCTGTCAACTCGTCCCGCCTCGGTGGTCTGTGGCTCGGCCAGGGCCTCCGGCTTTTTGTCGGTCTCGGACGTCTGATCATCCTGGTCGGGGAGCGACTGTTGATCCTGGGAGTCCTCGCCGTCCTGTTTGGGGATCTCGGGCTGGTCGCTGTCGTCGCGCGTCTCTTCGAGGGGCTCGCCATCCTCTTGGTCGCGGGGGTCCTCGCCGCGCTCGTCCTGCCCTTTCACCTCGCCCGTGGCGGAGCTCGCTTCGGCCCCGCTCTCGCTGACCTCCCGATCCTCGTCGGCGGTCTCCGCGCCGGCTGTGGCGTCCTGTTCCTCGCCAGTGGTCTCGAAGGACGATGTCGCCTCGTCTCGCCGCTGCTCGTCGTTCTCCCCGGTGCGGCTTTCCTGCAAGGCGGTCTGCCGGGCCTCGGTCTCGGCCAACGCGCCCTCGTTCGCCGCGCGGCGGTCCGCGATGCGGGACCGGGAGCCGGGTGCCCCGGGCCGGTCGGGCGGCGGCGCCGGCGGATGGTCAGGGGGCTGGGGATTGTCGGCGTTCTCTACGCGGGTATCGGTGCCGGGCCGGTCCATGCCCACGCTTTCGATCCTTTCCGCCGGGGGACGGGGGCCCTGCCATCCGCAATCAACCTGACAGCGGACTTATCGCCCTTTCTGCTACATGTCGGACATGCATCCGAGGGGCGTGCGGGGTCGACCTCCGGAGGCGCCATCGCCCATGTAATCGCGAACGTTCGGTCTTTGCACGTTCACCGTCCGAAGCGTGCGCCTCATGTTTCTGGGAGTCGGTGGGCTGACGGCCCCTGTGATGGCCTTTTGTGTCCGAACGTCCTCTTTCCTTGCCGTATGGATTGTCGGGACGTGAACATCACATCAATCTGCAACGTTCTCGTCCGGGATGGCGGATCGGTTCTGTCGGAGGCTCTGCCCGCACGCCCCTGCGTTCACCGTCCGAGTCTGCGAACGTTCACTTCGGGCGACGTTCGTGCAGCGCACGCGTGAAGCGGCAACTCACGCGTCGTGAGCGTGCGAATCCACTGCCTGACGTGGGGATTTGCGTGTGCGTGCCGGTGCGTGCTGTGACGATGAACATGCACGATGACGAATCGGTCACTACGCGCTGAGGAATCCGATGTCCTATCCCGTATCCGTCATGTCCGTCCCGGTGAGCGCGCAGCGCTGGCGGCGCGACTTCCCCGGCGAACTCGTCCAGGCCAGTGCTGCCCGTCGCTTCACCACGGCGCTTCTCGAAGGCTGCTCGCAACTGGACGACGTGCTCCTCGCGGTGGACGAACTGGTGGTGAACGCCCTGCGGCATACCAAGTCGGGCCAGCCGGGCGGGACGTTCACCGTCGAGATCACCCGCTGGGACGGCGCGGTCGCCGTCGCCGTCACCGATGAGGGCGCACCCTCCGAACCCGCCGTGGCCGACGCCGACGACGACGCCGAGTCCGGCCGCGGCCTGCGGACCGTCTCCCTCATGGCCGCCGGATGGGGCTGGTTCGGCAACGACCGCTCCCGGACCGTCACCGCCCTGTTCGGCGCTGCCCTGAGCGAGGCCGCGTGAGCTCCCACGACTTTGCGGGGGGAGGACCGCCGCCCACCGCTTCACGGCGCGGTTCCGGTGGGAGTGGCCGGAGCGGTCTTCGCTTCGGTCTGCGGGTCAGAGCCGTCGGCGGTGAGGCGCTGCTCGGCCCAGATGATCTTGCCTTCGGTGGCGTAGCGGGCGCCCCAGCGGTCGGTGAACTGCGAGATCAGGTACAGTCCCCGGCCGCCCTCGTCGGTCGCCCGCGCGTGACGCAGATGGGGGGAGGTGCTGCTGCCGTCGAACACCTCGCAGATCAGCGTGCCGGTCAGGATCAGGCGCAGCCGGATCGGAGCGGTCGCGTGCCGGATCGCGTTGGTGACCAGTTCGCTGACGACGAGTTCTGTGGTGAAGGCAAGCTTCTCCAGCCCCCACGCCCCCAGCTGCCGGCTGACCCTCTCCCGGGCATGAGCGACCACTGCCGGGTCGGCGGGCAGATCCCAGGAGGCGACCCGCTCGGCTGCCAGGGTGCGCGTCCTGATCAGCAGGAGTACGACATCGTCGTGCGGACGGGCGGGGGCCAGGCCGCCGACGACGGCTTGGCACAGGCCGTCGAGCCGCAGGTGGCTTCCCTCCAGCAGAGGACGCAGGCGCTCTCGATCCGGGCCCTCGTCGCCGGCGGCGAGGAGACCGTCGGTGTAGAGGGCGAGCATGCTGCCCTCCTCCAGTTCGAGTCCGATGGCCTCGAAAGGCGGGCCCCCGACTCCCAGTGCCGGTCCGATCGGCAGGTCGGGGAAGGTGACGATGCCGTCGGGCGCGACGGTGGCGGGTGCGGGGTGCCCCGCGCTGGCCATGCTGCAGTGTCGGCTGACCGGGTCGTAGACGATGTACAGGCAACTGGTGCCCTTGGCCGAGGGGCCGTCGGCCGATGGACCGGTCGGCTCCTTGCGCATGGCGCGGCCCACCAGATCGTCGAGGTAGGCCAGCACCTCCTCGGGGTGGAAGTCCAGATCGGCGAGGGTCTGTACAGCGGCTCGCACCCGTCCCATGGTGGCGGCGGCATCGATTCCGTGGCCCACGACCTCGCCCACCACCAGCGCGACCCGGGCTCCGGACAGCGGAATGACGTCGAACCAGTCGCCTCCCACGCCGGTCAGTTCGTCCGCGGGCAGGTAGCAGGAGGCGACCTCTACGGCGTCCTGCTCGGGGATGTGCCAGGGCAGCAGGTTGCGCTGCAGCGTCAGGGCGGCGTCGCGCTCCCGGGTGTAGCGGCGGGCGTTGTCGATGCAGACGGCCGCCCGGGCGACGGTGTCCTCGGCGAGGCGGAGGTCCTCCTCCTCGAAGGGCTCGGCATGCAGCCGGAAGAACGTGGCGATGCCCAGCGTGATGCCCCGCGCCCGGATCGGCACCACCATCGACGTGTGGAGGTCCAGTTCGCCGAAGCGAGAGGCCCGGCCTTCCGCGAGGTCGGCCGCCCACTCCATGGCAAGAGGGTCCAGTTCTGGTGATCGCCAGGAGGTGCCGCTGGTCAGACAGTGGATCGGGGGAGACCAGGCGTGATAGTGGGCCATGCTCCCGACCGCGACCACGGCCTCCGGTACACCTGAGTGGATGGACTGCTGCCCGGCGCGATACAGCGGCACCGTGTCCGCGTCGCCTGCCGGCCCGGGGACGGGCTCTGCGCCCCTCAGCACCGATTCCAGCAGGTCGACGGCGACGAACTCGGCGAGGTCGGGCACGACGACGTCGGCCAGGTCCTGCGCCGTCTGCATGACGTCGAGACTGCGGCCGATGTGCTCACTGGCACGATCCAGTAAGGACAGGCGCTGCTTCGACCGGTAGCGGTCGGTGACGTCGACGACGAAATAGCACACGCCAAGTGGTCGTCCGTTCTCATCGTCCAGGCGCATGAAATCCATGGAGAAGGCACGTTCCTGGTCCGGGAGGGAACGGATGCGGCCGAGGAATTCGTAGTCGAGGACCGGTGCCCCGGTCTCCAGCACCTGGCGCATCAACGCCGTGAGCATCTCGGAGTCCACACCCGGCTGGATCTCCTCCAAACGCTGTCCGCGACGCTGTTCGGCCGTGCCACCGCCGAACTGCTCCAGAGCGGGGTTGGACCACACGTACCGCAGCTCGGTGTCCAGGACGGCGAGACCGACAGGCGACTGGGTGACCATCCGCTCCAGCAGTACGGACCGTTCCATGGCGGATCCTGCGGACGAGGCCGCGTCGACGCCCAGAATCAGCCAGATCATGTGCCCCTGAGCGTCCTTCAACGGGATGACGTGCACCTCCACACCGACGGAGCGTCCGTCGCGATGCCGTGCCGAGAGCAGTCCGGACCAGCTGCCGACCGCCCGGCACCGCTCCGCGACGGCGCCCACACGCGCCGCGTCGGCGGGGGCGAGCAGGGAGGTGACCTGCCGTCCGAGGACGTTCGCCGCCGGGTGGCCGAGCAGGTCCGCAGCGCGCCGCGACCAGCTCGTGACGACTCCCTGCGCATCGAGCAGCACAGTCGCGGCATCGGCGACGTCGAACGGTGCTCGTTGTCCGATCAGGTCGTTCCTCTCGGGTGTCGCCATGACAGCCCCCCGGTTGGCCACATCCCCTTCACTGCTGACCCTTCCCCGTCCTGGGAGGGATGCCACGCCCCGGCCACTGAGGAAATGCCATCGTGAATTCGCAGGTCATGGGCCCGCGTTGTGCGACCACCGCCGCCACCTGACGACGCCCGGCTACACGGCTTCGATGAGGGCGGGGTGGCGTGGGTCGTCGGTCTTGATGACGACGTCGGCCGTTCGCACGGGATCGGCTTCACGTTCGTAGCGGGCGAATGCCGGAAGCGTCCAGGCGTCGGCGTCCGGGGTGCGGCGAGCGAGCGCGCTGGGCGACAACGTCAGGTGGACGGTCAGGTCGAGCGGCAGAGCCCGCCCGAGCAGGAGGGAGCCGTCCAGCAGGAGTACGCCGCCGGTGGCGAGGCGGGTGTACGCGGCCCGCGTCGCGCGGTCCAAGGCGCTGTCCCACAGACTCGGCAGCACGCGCCCGGTGCCGCCCCGCTCCAGCGGCGCCAGCACCTCCCGGACGAGCCCGGCGATGTCGAGCCACTGGTCGTAGTAGACGTCCGGGTCGTGTCGGCCGAACTCGTACCGCAACGACGCGGGCCGCAGGAAGTCGCGGGCCGACACTCGGACCACGTCGCGCCCCACCTCCCGCAGCGGCCCTACCAGCGCGTCGGCGAGCGCCCAGGGCTCCGCGGCGGGCGGACCGTCGACCGCGACCCGCCGCCACGCATCGCGCGGCGCGTCGTCGATCCGCGCAACCAGTTCCCCGACGACGAGCCCGGGTGCGATCGGCCGTGCGCGCATCACACCATCCTGCAACATGGCCCCGCGCCGGGCGGTACCTGGAGATCACAGCTGAGTAAGAGTCCCCGGAGCCATAGTGCGCTCCGGGGACTCCCGGTCATTTCTCCAGGCCCTATCCCGTCAGGCATTCGGGAAAGGGCTCGTGCCAGCGGCAGTTGCGGCCCCTGCGTTCTGGCTCTTCCTTCGTGGAATCGTCACTCAGCGTGAGCCTCCACATTTTGGTCGGGATGTACCAGACCTGCCGGGTCACATACAACCCCTCGCTGCTCGGGCTGGCCGGGCTGCTCGGGCCAGCGGGGCTGCTCGGGGTGGAATCGGAGCCGGGGACAGTCACAGTGCCGCCGAACCCCACGAAGAGGACGAGCGCTCCCACGCTCAACCATTTTGTTTTCTTCTTCATTGTTCGAGTGGCTGGCAACCCACCCCGTTTCCCGCGGGGTTGACGAGGGACCAGCCCTCCTTCCATGGTGTGACCGTCCCCTGACCCGGCGGCCAGGCAAGAGCAGGACTCCGAGGCACCGTCCTGATGCAGACTCGGGTACGGATGGTCACCATCGGCAACACCGATGCGTCGTCGAAGTGCTCTGCCGGTCAGGTTCGGGGGACGACGTAAGGGGCGATGCTGGAGAGTTTTTCGCAGGTTTCTTCGTATTCGCGGTCGGGGGTCGAGGCGCTTACTATGCCGGCGCCGGCGCGGAGCCAGGCTTGGCCGTTCTCGGCGTAGAGGGCGCGGAGGACCAGGGCCGAGTCGAGGGCGCCGGTGTGGGAGACGGCGACCACGGCACCGGAGTAGAGGCCGCGGTGTTCTTCCAGGCGGGTGATGGCCTCGATCGCTTCGGGCTTCGGGATGCCGGAGGCGGTCACGCCGGGGAAGAGGGCGTCGAGGGCGTCCCAGGCGGTGCGGCCGGGGGAGAGGATCCCGCTGACGCTGGAGCCGAGGTGCTGGACGCTGCCGCGTTCCTTGACCGTCATGAAGCCGGTGACCTGGACGGTTCCCGGTTCGCACACCCGGTACAGCTCGTCCTGCGAGGTGCGGACGGAGACCGCGTGCTCGTAGATCTCCTTGGGGTCGGTCTCCAGGTCGTGGCGGGTGCGGGCGTCGGCGTCCGCGCCGAAGCCGAAGGCGCGGGTGCCTGCGAGGGGCTGGGTCATGACGCGGCCGGCGGCGTCCACGCTGGCGAGGACCTCGGGGCTGAAACCGGTGGCCTGGAATCCGCCCAGGTCGAGCAGGAAGGAGCGGGCGGGCGTGTTGGCCTCGCGGCCTTGGACGAACGTTGAGATCACGTCGACGGGGTGGGGGATGTCCAGGCGGCGGGACACGATGACCTTCTGGTAGCGGCCCGCGTTGATCTCGGCCACGGCTTGGGCGACGCGCGTCCGGTAGGGGTCGCCGTCGACCCGGACGTTGACGGGCGATGGCGTTCCGATGGCGGGCACATCGGGCCTCGCCAGGAACTCGGCGATCCGGTCGGTGTCGGTCTCGTCGATGCCCGTGATGGTGGCGCGGCCCTGCTCGACCCGTACTTCGGTGCGGGGGACGATCAGGTGAGCGAGGCGCCCAAAGTGAGGTGGCGTCGCGAACTCGAACGCTATCCAGCCGTAGGCGTTCCACGTGGGGAGCGGGGCTGAGGCGAAGGCGTCCCGCAACGCGTCGGCGGGGCGTCCCGTCCACTGGCGAGTGGTCGGCGCGTGGCCGGGCCAGTGGGCCTGGACGGTGCTCGCGTCCAGGACGACCTCGCCCAGAATGCCGCCCGCGAACGTCCATGAGCCGGGGCGTTCGTAGACGACGTAGTCGGCGAACAGTCCGGATCCGGCCAGCCGGGCCATGAGTGCGAGCGGGTCCGAGGCGTGCTCGACGACCAGCTCGGCGGGTTTCGCATCGGTGCGCAGACCAGAGGACAAGGCAGCCAACTCCCTTTCGCGGCCGGAAGGTCAAACTTAGGTAAGGCTAACCTTGCATGATTTTCTCAGGCAAGGCTAACCTAACCCGCGGTGGCGAAGCCGACAACGAAAGAGTTGAGCGTGCAGGAGCAGACGACGACGGCACGGCGACGCGAACTGATGCGGCGGATGATGGCGGAGGCCGGGCTCGGCTCGGACACCGCCCGGCTCACCCCCCGCGGATCGGACGGGCCGGCGCCCCTGTCCTACGCGCAGCAGAGCATGTGGTTGCACCATCGCGCCTTCCCGGACAGCCCCGCCTACAACGTCTGCCTGCTCGTCCGGATGTCCGGAATGCTCGATGCGGGGGCCTTGGGGGACGCGCTGCGGGGGCTGATACGCCGCCACGCCATCCTTCGGACGACCTATGCGGACAGTCGCACGGAAGGGCCCGCCGGCGGCGCGGCCGTGCAGATCGTCGGTGCGGACGACTCGCTCGACCTCACGCCGGCCGACTGCGAGGACGCTGAAGCACGGGCGGCGGAGCTGGCGGCGGTGCCGTTCGATCTCCGCAACGAGCGGCCCATCCGGCTTGAGCTGCTCCGGCTCGGCGAGAACGAGCACGCGCTCGTCCTCGTCGTGCATCACATCGCGTGGGACGGCATGACCTGGGGTTCGCTGTCGCGCGACCTCTCGGCCCTCTACCGTGCCGCCGTCACCGGAAAGCCGGACGGACTTCCGCGGCTGGAGGTCCAGTACGCCGACTACGCCGAATGGGAGCAGAAGCGCCCCCTCTCCGAGGACGACCTCGCCTACTGGCGGAAGCGTCTCGACCCGCCGCCCGCGCCGCCCGACCTTCCCGCCGACCGGCCGCGCGGCGCCGTCGTGTCCGAGCGCGGCGGACGGCGGGCGCGCCGCTTCGACGACTTCGTGACGGAGGGGATGCGGAAGCTCGCCGCCGAGGAGAACCTCACCCCGTACATGGTGATGATGGCCGGCTACGCCGTCCTCCTGCACCGCTATGCCGGAGCGGACGACATCGCGATCGGGTCCTCGGTGATGAACCGCGAGCACACCGAGGTCGAGCGGCTCGTCGGCAACTTCGGAAACACGCTCGTGCTGCGCACCGACCTGTCCGGCACGCCGACGTTCCGTGAGGCCTTGCATCGGGTCGGCCGCACGGTCACCGAAGGTTTCGCGCATCAGGCGCTCCCGTACGACCGCCTCGTGCAGGAGCTTCGCCCGGCGAGAGGACGCGGACGGTCGGCGTTCTTCGACACGATGCTCCTCTTCCTCGCCCAGGAGATCGGCGAGCTGGACCTTCCCGGCGTCACGTCGAGCTGGACGCATATCCACAACGGGACGACGCACTTCGACCTGTCGCTGGAGGCGTTCGTCCGGCCGCACGGAATGACGGTCGAGGCGACGTTCCGCCGGGAGTTGTTCGACGACGCGCGCATCGACGCGCTGCTCGGCCATCTGGAGACGCTGCTCGGGGACGCGCTCGCCGATCCCGACCGCCCGATCGGCACGCTTGAGATCATGGACGCGGATGAGCGCGCCCTGATACAGAGGGCCAACGCCACCGGACGTGCCCTCCCGGAAGCGAACGTCATCACGCTGTTCGAGGAGCAGGTGGCCCGCACTCCGGACGAGACCGCGATCGAGGCCGGGGACCAGACCCTCACCTACGCCGCGCTGGACGAACGGTCCACCGCGCTCGCGGCGGAGCTCTGCGTGCGCGGGGCCGGCGCCGAGACCGTCGTCGCGGTCGCGTTGCCGCGCACGCCCGACCTGGTCGTGGCCCTGCTCGGCATTCTGAAGTCGGGCGCCGCGTACCTGCCGCTCGACCTCGACCACCCCGCCGACCGGCTCGCGTACATGCTGGACGACGCGGCCCCGCTCTGCGCGATCGTCACCGCCGAGACGGCGCGTCTGCTGCCGGACGACACGGCCCTCCTCGTTCTCGAAGGCCCCATCGGCGACGCCGGCGCCGCGCAGGCGACGGACCCGCGGCCGGACGACCTCGCGTACGTCATCTACACGTCCGGCTCGACCGGCCGCCCCAAGGGCGTCGCGATCCCGCACCAGGCGCTGGCGAACTTCTTGATCACGACGAAGGCCCGGCTGAGACTCATCCCCGGCGACAGGCTCGTCGCGGTCACGACGATCGCGTTCGACATCGCCGCGCTGGAGCTGTTCGCGCCGCTGATCAGCGGCGCGACGGTCGTCCTCGCCGGCCGCGACACCGTCCGCGACCCGGCCGCGCTCGCCGCGCTGCTGGAGGACGCCACGATCGTCCAGGGCACCCCCTCGCTGCTCGGCACGCTCGACCCCGCCGCGTTCACGGGCCTGCGGGTCCTGGTCGGCGGTGAGGCGCTGCCCGCCGCGCTCGCGGAATCGCTGGCCGGCGCGGCGTCCCTCGCGACCAACATGTACGGGCCTACCGAGGTGACGATCTGGGCGACCTCGGCGGACCTGCCCGCGTCCGGTATCGGCGGCCCGTTCTGGAACACCCGTGCACACGTCCTGGACGCGAGGCTCCGGCCCGTCCCGGCGGGCGTGCCGGGCGAGCTGTACCTGGCGGGCGCGCAGCTCGCCCGCGGCTACGTCGGACGGCCCGACCTCACCGCGGAGCGGTTCGTCGCCGACCCGTACGGTCCGCCCGGATCCCGCATGTACCGGACGGGCGACCTGGCGCGGCGGACGCGCGACGGGTCCATCGAGTACCTCGGCCGCACCGACGACCAGGTGAAGATCCGAGGGTTCCGGATCGAGCCGGCCGAGGCGCAGGCGGTGCTCGCCCTGCAGCCGGGCGTCGCGCAGGCCGCGGTCGTCGTCCGGGAAGACCGTCCTGGGGACGCCAGGCTGGTCGGCTACTACGTCCCCGCACGGGAGCTGGACGAGGCCGGCCTGCGCGGCGCGCTCGCCAAGGCGTTGCCGGAGTACATGGTTCCGACCGCGCTCATCGCCCTCGACGCGCTGCCCCGGACGGTCAACGGCAAGCTCGACCGCGCCGCCCTGCCCGTGCCCGAGGCCGAGGTCTCCGGGCGGGCACCACGCGACGCCCGCGAGACCGCCCTCTGTGCGATCTTCGCCGACCTTCTCGGGGTCGAGGGCATCGGCATCGACGACGACTTCTTCGCGCTCGGCGGGCACTCGCTGCTGGCGACGCGCGTCGCGGCCAAGGCCAGGGCGGTTCTCGGGGGCTCGCTGTCCATCGCCGACGTGTTCGAGGCGCCGACCGTCGCCGCGCTCGCGCCCAGGCTGGTCGGGACCGACACCGTGCGCGTCCGCGACGTCGAGCGGCCCGAGACCGTGCCCGCGTCGGCCGCGCAGCGCGGGCTCTGGCTGGAGGAACGCCTCCGCGGCCCGTCCGCGTCCTACGCGCTGCCGCTCGGCCTGCGCCTGCACGGCCCCGTGGACGCGAACGCGCTCGACCGGGCGTTCGGAGACGTCGTCGCCCGGCACGAGGCGCTGCGCACGCTCCTCGTCGAGGGGCCGGACGGTCTGCCCGTCCAGCGCGTCATGGGCCCGGACGTCCCGTTCCACCTCACCCTCGTCGACGCCCCGGACGAGACCCCGGCGCGGCGCGCGGCGATCGAGCGGGACGCCGCCGCGCACGTCTTCGACGTCGGCCGGGACCTGCCCGTCCGCGGCACCCTCGTCCGGACGGCCGGGGACAAGTGGTCACTGATCATCCTGCTGCACCATGCCGCCGCCGACGAATGGTCGTTCACGCCCCTGCTCGCCGACCTCGCCCACGCCTATGACGCCCGCCGCGCCGGACGCGAACCCGGCTGGGAGCCGCTGCCCGTCCAGTACGCCGACTACGCGGCCTGGCAGCGCGAGGCAGCACCCGACACGACGCCACAGCTCGGCTTCTGGGAGGAGACCCTCGCCGGGCTGCCCGAGGAGACCGTTCTCCCCTTCGACCGGCCGCGGCCGGCGGAGGCGAGCCACCGGGGCGGGCTCGTCCCGTTCCGGCTGCCGGTCGCCGGGGCGCGGCGCCTGGCCCGCGAGACCGGCACCAGCGTGTTCATGGTCCTGCACGCCGCCGTCGCGGCGCTGCTCCAGCGGACCGGGGCGGGCGACGACATCGCGCTCGGCTCGCCCATCGCTGGACGAGCCGACGAGGACCTCGCCGACCTCGTCGGCGTCTTCGTCAACCCGCTCGTCCTGCGCACCGACCTGTCCGGCGACCCCACGTTCGCCGAGCTGCTCGAACGGGTCCGCGCCGCCGACCTCGCCGCGTTCTCCCACGCCGACGTCCCGTTCGAGCGGGTCGTGGACCGGCTCGCGCCCGAACGGTCGCTCGCCCGCAGCCCGCTGTTCCAGGTGATGATCGTCCACCAGCGGCTGGACGACGTGCGCCTCGCCCTCCCGGGCGCGCACGCCGAGCCGTTCCTCCCGGAGACCGGCGGGGTGAAGTTCGACCTCGACCTCTATTTCGCGGAAGGGGACGGCGAGGTCGAGGGGTTCGCCGCGTTCGCCGCCGACCTCTTCGACGCCGCGACCGTCGAGCGGATGCTGGACGACCTGAGCGGACTCCTCGCGCAGGTCACCGAAGACCCGGGCCGGCGCCTGTCGTCACTCGGGGCGCCCGTCGAGCACCCGGACACCGCCCGGGAGTTCCCCGTCCGGACGGTCGCCGCCCTCATCGAGGAGCAGGTGGCGCGAACCCCGGACAAGACCGCGCTCGTGTTCGGCGACACCGTCCTGACCTACGCCGACCTCGACCGCCGCGCCGAGGGTCTCGCCGACCGGCTCGCCGCCGCCGGCGCAGGCCCCGAACAGGTCGTCGCGCTCACCCTTCCGCGCTCGGACGAGTTCGCCGTCGCGCTGCTCGCCGTGCTCAAGACGGGCGCCGCCTACCTTCCCATCGACCTGGCGTATCCGCCCGCCCGCGTCCGGACGATGCTTGACACCGCCCGGCCGCTGCTCGTCCTCGGACGGGACGAGCCGCCGTCGGCAGCGCCGCCCCGCGAACGGCCGGACGTCCACCCGGACCACACCTCCTACGTCATCTTCACGTCCGGCTCGACCGGGACGCCCAAGGCCGTGGCCGGCACCCAGCGCGCTCTCGCCAACCGGCTCGCGTGGGGCGCCGGCCTCGCCGCGCCCGGCGTCCGCGTCGCCAAGAGCTCGCCCGCGTTCATCGACGGCACGACCGAGCTGCTCGGCGGTCTCGTCGCCGGCGACACGGTCGTCATCGCCGACGACGCGACCGCCACCGACGCCGTCGCGCTCGCCGACCTCATCGAACGGCACGGCGCCGGACTCGTCACACTCGTCCCGAGCCTGCTCTCCGCGCTGGTGGAGAACGGGCTCCCCCCGTCCGTCACCACCTGGATCAGCAGCGGGGAGGCGCTGCCGCCGGCGCTCGCCGGGCAGGTCCCGGCCCGGCTCGTCAATCTCTACGGGTGCTCCGAGGCCGCGGGCGACAGCCTCATCGCCGAAGCCGGGGGACTGCGGCCCATCGCCAACACCCGCGCCCACGTCCTCGACGGAGCGCTCCGCGAGGTGCCCGTCGGCGAGCTGTACCTCGCGGGCGACGGGCTGGCGCGCGGATATCTCGGCGACCCGGCGCGGACCGCCGAGCGGTTCGTCGCGAACCCGTTCGGCCCGCCCGGCTCCCGCCTCTACCGGACCGGGGACCGCGTCCGGCGCCGCCCGGACGGCGGGCTGGACTTCCTCGGCCGCGCCGACGAGCAGATCAAGATCCACGGCTTCCGGATCGAGCCGGGCGAGATCGAGGCGGTGCTCGCGGCGCGGCCCGGCGTCCGGCGGGCGGCCGTCGCCGCCCACGGATCGCGCCTCGTCGGCTACCTCGTGGGCGACGTCGACACCGAGGCGCTGCACGAGTCGCTGCGCGCGCTGCTGCCCGGCTACCTCGTCCCGTCCGAGCTGGTCGTCCTGGATGAGCTGCCCCTCAACCCGAACGGCAAGGTCGACCGGCGCGCACTGCCCGAGCCGGGGCGCCCGGCCGCCGGACGAGCCCCGTCCACGGAGGCGGAACGCGTCCTCGCCCGGCTCGCCGCCAACGTCCTCGGCCGCGACGCCGTGGGAGCCGACGACGACTTCTTCCGCACCGGCGGGGACAGCATCAGCGCGGCGCTCCTGGTCGCGCGCGCCCGCCGCGCCGGACTGTCGTTCACCGTCAGGGACGTCTTCCGGCTGCGGACCGTCGAAGCCCTCGCCTGCGCGGCCGCACCCCCCGAAGAGAGGGAGCGCGCCCGAGCATCGGACCCCGCCGGTGAGCTTCCGCTCTCGCCGCTCCAGGAGGGCCTGCTCTTCCACCTGATGCTGGCCGGCGAAGGCCGCGACATCTACGTGCAGCAGGCCGTGGTGACGTTGTCCGGGCCGGTCGATCCCGGGCGGATGGCGGACGCGGTGCGCGCCACGCTGGAGAAGTTCCCCAACCTGCGCGCCGGGTTCCGGACGGACGGCGACCGCGCGGTCCAGTTCGTCCCGGACGACTTCGACGTCCCCTGGACGCACGCCGACGTGTCCGCGGACGAACTCGAAGCGTTCGTCGACGCCCAGCGCGCGGAACCGTTCGACCCGGCCGAACCGCCGCTGATCCGGTTCGCCCTCGCCGGCCTGGCCGAGGACGACCACAGGCTGATCCTCACCTCCGAGCTGATCCTGCTCGACGGCTGGTCGGGCGGGCTCCTCGTCACCTCGCTCCTCGACTCCTACACCGACGCCGCCGCCGAGGCCGCCCGTCCCGTCCCGCCCTTCCGCGCCTTCCTGGACTGGGTGAACGGCCGCGACCGGGCGGCCGCCGTGGACGCCTGGCGCCGCGCCCTCGACGGCTTCGACGAACCCGCCCTCGTGCGTCCGGGCCTGGTCGACAAGCCGGCCGACCTCACCGGCACCGGCGAAGTGCACCGGGCGCTGCCGGCCGATCTCGCCGAGCGCCTCGACGAGGTTGCCCGGGAGCAGGGCGTCACGCCCGGCACGCTCTTCGAGACCGCATGGGGCATGGTCCTGATGGGCCTGACCGGACGGGACGACGTCGTCTTCGGCGCCTCCGTCTCCGGGCGCCACCCCGACGTGGACGGCGTCGAATCCGTGGTCGGCCTGCTGTTCAACACGGTCCCGGTGCGGGTGCAGGCGGGACCGGCGGACGCCCTCACCACCGTGCTCGACCGTGTCCAGGCAGCCCAGTCGGAGCTGTTCGACCACTCCTTCGTCGCGCTCGCCGACGTCCAGCGCGCCACCGGTCTCGGCACGCTCTTCGACACGCTGTTCGTCTTCCAGAACTTCCCCGGAATGCCGACCGGCCGCGGGTTCGGCCCGGACGGCGCCCTGCGCGTGACCGGCCGCGAGGTCCGCGACGCCACCCACTATCCGATCACGATGGTCGTCGAGCCGGGCACCTCTCTGCGTGTCATGTACCGGGGCGACGCGTTCACCGAGGCCGAAGCGGAACGCATCACCGACCGGTACGTCCAGGTCCTCCGGCAGCTCACGGAGAACCCGGGGAGCCCCTGCCACCGCGTCGACCTGCTCGTCCCGGACGAGCACGACCGGCGCCGGCGCGACTGGGACGAGGCGTGGCATCCCGTCCCCGAGCTGACGGTCGCCGAACTGCTCGCCGAACGCGCCGCGGAACAGCCGGAAGACCTCGCGCTCGTCTCGCTCCCGGACGTCCGGCTCACCTACGGGGAACTGAACGCCGAGGTCAACCGGCTCGCGCGGCTCCTGCTAGCGAACGGCGCGGGCCCCGAGAAGGTCGTCGCGCTGGCGCTGCCCCGCTCGGCGCAGATGGTGGTCGCGCTGTTCGCCGTCCTCCGCACGGGCGCCGCCTACCTGCCGCTGGAACTCGACTACCCGGCCGACCGCCTCGACTACATGCTCCAGGACGCGGCGCCGACCTGCCTGGTCTCGCACCGCGACATCGCGGCCGGCCTCACCTGCTCCGGCACGATCCTCGCGCTGGACGACCCGGAAACTGCCACGGCCCTCGCCGCGCAGCCCGGCGCCGACCTGGAACCGGACGAACTGCCCGGCTTCTCCCCGGGCACCCCCGGCCGGCTCGACCATCCCGCCTACGTCATCTACACGTCCGGCTCGACGGGACGTCCCAAGGGCGTCGTGACGCCCTACCGGGGCCTCACCAACATGCAGTTCAACCACCGCGCCAACATCTTCGACCCGGTGGTCGCGTCGGCGGGGCGCCGCCTGCGCATCGCGCACACCGTCTCGTTCTCCTTCGACATGTCGTGGGAGGAACTCCTCTGGCTCATCGAGGGCCACGAGGTGCACGTCTGCGACGAGGACCTGCGCCGCGACGCCGAAGCGCTGACCGCCTACCTGCGGCAGCACCGCATCGACGTCATCAACGTGACGCCCACCTACGCCCAGCAGCTGCTGGACGAGGGCCTCCTGGACGGCGAGCACCGTCCGCCGCTCGTCCTCCTCGGCGGGGAGGCCGTCCCGGCGTCGGTGTGGGACCGGCTCGCTCAGGCCGACGGCGTCCTCGGCTACAACCTCTACGGACCGACCGAGTACACGATCAACACGCTGGGCGGCGGCACGGAGGACAGCGCGACCCCGACCGTCGGCAGGCCGATCTGGAACACCCGCGGCCACGTCCTCGACGCGTGGCTGCGTCCCGTCCCGCCCGGCGCGCCGGGCGAGCTCTACATCGCGGGCGCCGGCCTGGCGCGCGGCTACCTCGGCCGCGCCGACCTGACCGCGGAGCGCTTCGTCGCCGACCCGTTCTCCGGGGGGCGCATGTACCGGACGGGCGACCTCGTGCGCGTCCGCGACGACGGCAACATCGACTTCCTCGGCCGCACCGACGACCAGGTCAAGATCCGCGGCTACCGGGTCGAACTTGAGGAGATCGAGACCGCGCTCGCCGCCGAGCCCGGCGTCGGGCAGGCCGCGGTGGTGGCCGCCGAGACGGACGTCCCCGGCGTGAGGCGCCTCGTCGGCTACGTCGTCCCGGACGGCTCCCGCGAGGGCGCCGCCGACGAGCAACTCGCCGAATGGCGGCAGATCTACGACGCCGAGTACACCGAGGTCGGCACGGTCGTCCACAACGAGGAGTTCGCCGGCTGGGACAGCAGCTACGACGGCACCCCCATCCCGCTCGACGACATGCGCGAGTGGCGCGAGACGACGGTCGAGCGCATCCGCGAGCTCGATCCCGGCCGGGTCCTGGAAATAGGCGTCGGCGCGGGCCTCCTCCTCACCCGCCTCGCCCCCGAGAGCGAGGAGTACTGGGGAACCGACTTCTCCGAACCGGTCATAGCGAAACTTCGCGCTGATCTCGGTGCGGACTCGGCCGTCCGGCTGAGCTGCCGGCCCGCGCACGACATCGGCGGGCTGCCCGAGAACCATTTCGACACGATCGTGATCAACTCGGTGGTCCAGTACTTCCCGGGCGCCGCCTATCTCCAGGACGTGATCGGCAAGGCGATGCGGCTGCTCGCGCCGGGTGGCGCCCTGTTCATCGGGGACGTCCGCGACCTGCGCACGGTCCGCTGCCTGCACGCGGCCATCCGGCTCGGCCGTGGCGGCGGTGACCTGGAGGCCGTCGACCGCGCCGTCCGGATGGAGAAGGAACTCCTCCTGGACCCCGCCTTCTTCGCCGCCCTCGACGGCCCCGGCTGCGTGGACGTCCTGACAAGGCGCGGCACCCACCACAACGAACTGACCCGCCACCGCTACGACGTCGTCCTCCACAAGGACGCCCCACCCGCCCCGGTCGCACCTGTCGTGGACTGGGACAGGTTGGACGACTTCATATCGCGTCCCGGAACCGGCCAGAAGCAGGCCATCGGCGCGACGGCGGATGAGGCGCATGCCGTGTTGCCCGCACTGCGTGCGCTGCGCGACGGCGCGTCGCCGGAGGAAATGCGCGGCGCGTCGCCGGCCGGGTCCGGAGGCGTCCTGCGGGTGCGGGGAATCCCCGACCCGCGGTTGTCGGGCGAGGTCGCCGCACTGCGGATGCTGCGCGACGGGGCGTCGGCGGACGAGGCGCGGGAGGCCCTGTTCTCCTCGCCCGAGGGGATCGAGCCGGAGACGTTCTACTCGCTGTTCCCGGGCGTCGTGCTCACCCCGTCCGCAGAGACCGGATGCTATGACGCCGTGTTCGGCGGGGGAGCGGCCTTCCTCCCGGCCGAGCCGGGGCGCGCGCCCGCCTCGTATGCGAACAATCCGGTCGCGGCCCGCGACCACGGGGTGCTGGCCGCGCGGGTGCGGGAGAGTCTCAAGACGCGCCTTCCCGGCTACATGGTCCCGAGCGCGATCATGACGCTGGACGCGCTGCCGCTCACGGTCAACGGCAAGCTCGACCGGCGCGCGCTCCCCGACCCCGGGCGGGACGGGCCGCGCCGGACGGGACGTCCGCCCCGCACACCCGTCGAACGCCTGCTGTGCACGCTGTTCGCCGAGGTGCTCGACGCGCCCGGCGCCGGCATCGACGACGACTTCTTCGATCTCGGCGGGCACTCGCTGCTCGCGACGCGGCTCGTCGGCAGGGCGCGCGCGGTGCTCGGCACGGAGCTGGCCATCCGCGACCTGTTCGAGGCGCCGACCGTCGCGGAACTGGCCGGCCGCCTGCACCGCGGCGCCGGAGCGGAACCCCGGCCCGTCCTGGAGCCGAGGGAACGGCCCGGGCGCGTCCCGCTGTCGTCCGCGCAGCGGCGGCTGTGGATGCTCGACCAGCTGCTCCGCGAGGACGACGGGCCGCGCGACGGATACCACCTGCCGCTCGCCGTCCGGCTCCGGGGCCGCCTCGACCTCGCCGCCCTCGAAGCGGCGATCGCAGACGTGACCGCCCGGCACGAGAGCCTCCGGACGGTCTTCGCCGAACACGACGGCGCCCCCTACCAGCGGATCATCGATCCGGACGACGCGAGGCCCGTCCTCGAAGTGGCGACCTGCGCGCCCGAGGACGTCATCGCCAGGCCGTTCGACCTCGCGAAGGACATCCCGCTGCGGGTCGCCGTGTTCCCCGAGGGCGAGGACGAACATCTGCTGCTCGCTGTCTTCCACCACATCGCGTTCGACGAATGGTCGTTCGGTCCGTTCGCCCGCGACGTCGCCGAGGCGTACACGGCCCGGCTGGACGGTGCCGCGCCGGCCTGGGAGCCGCCGCCCGTCCAGTACGCCGACCATGCGCTCTGGCAGCGGGAACTGCTCGGCGACCCGCTCGACCCCGGCAGCGTCCACGCCCGGCAGCTCGCCCACTGGACGGGCGCGCTCGCCGACCTGCCCGAGGAGATCCCGCTGCCCGTGGACCGGCCGCGTCCCGGCACCGTCGGCCAGCGCGGCGGGACGCTCACCGTGGACCTCCCGCCCGGCCTGTCCCGGCGGCTCGGCCGGGCCGCGCGCGACGCGAACGCCAGCATGTTCATGGTGTGCCAGGCCGCCGTCGCCGCGCTCCTGCACCGGACGGGCGCGGGCGACGACGTCCCGCTCGGCAGCCCCGTCGCCGGGCGCACCGAAGAGGCCGCCCGCGACCTCGTCGGGTTCTTCGTGAACACGCTCGTCCTGCGCGCCGACCTGTCCGGCGATCCCACGTTCGCGGAGGTGCTCGCCCGTGTCCGCGAGGCGGCCCTGAGCGGACTCGCCAACCAGGACCTGCCGTTCGAGGCGGTCGTCGAGGCGCTGCGGCCGCGCCGCGTCCCCGGGCGCAACCCGCTGTTCCAGGTGATGGTCGGGTACGAGAACCAGGGCGTCGGCGATGTGCGGTTCCCCGGCCTGGAGCAGCGCGAGGCCCTGTTCGGGCCGGGCGCGGCGAAGTTCGACCTGGACTTCATCTTCCGTGAGGGCCCGGACGGCCTCCGGCTGATCGTCGACTACTCCGCCGACCTCTTCGACCGCGGCACCGCCGCCGCGCTGGCGGACGGCCTGACCGCGCTGCTCACGGCCGTCGCGGACGATCCCGGCATGAAGGTCGGCGCGCTGCCCGCCGTGCTGACCGCCCGGGCGGTGACCGCGGAGGCGACCGCCCCGGCCGCGCGCCCGGAGGACGACGCGGCGGACGACCGGGAGGCGGCGCTGTGCAGGATCTTCGCCGACGAGCTGGGCGTCCCCGAGGTCGGCCCGGACGACGACTTCTTCGACCTCGGCGGCCATTCGCTGCTCGCCATGAAGCTCGTCCGGCGGATCCGGCGGGAACCCGGATGCGCGGACCTGAAGATCGCGACCCTGATGACCGCGCCGACCGTGGCCGGTCTGCTCGCCCGGCTGGAGTGAGGCGGCTCATACCCGGACACCCATTGCGAAGTTAGGTGAGGCTAACCTAATATTCTTGATCAACAGCCCGGGAACCCCCGCCCCTGAAAGTGGAAGGTCCGCTATGCGCACCACGATGCGGCTCCTCGCCGTCACCGCAGCGCTCGTCCTGAGCCTCGGCACGGCCGCCGCGTGCGGCGGCGACGAGCCCGCCGGCGGAGGCTCCGGCGGCACGAACGCCGGGACGTTCCCGGTCACGGTCACCCACAAGCTCGGCACCACGAAGATCGAGTCCGCGCCGAAGCGGATCGTCGCGCTCGGCGAGGTCGACCAGGACGCGCTGCTCGCCCTCGGCGTCACGCCCGTCGGCATGGCGGAGCTGACGGGCGTCCAGGCCGACGGCCTCGCCCCGTGGAGCGCGCCCAAGCTGACCGGCGCGAAGCCCAAGCTCCTCAAGGCCGGCGAGGCCGGTTTCAACCTGGAGGAGATCGCCGCGCTGCGGCCCGACCTCGTCCTCGCCGGCGGCGACTTCACCATCGACAAGGAGTACGACAAGCTCTCCAAGCTCGCGCCGACCGTCGCCTACCAGACCGGGCCCGCCGAGGACACCTGGCAGCAGATCACCCAGCAGACCGCCGCCGCGATCGGCCGTCCCGAGGACGGCGAGAAGCTCGTCGCCGGCACCGAGGCGAAGATCGCCCAGGTCAAGACGGAGCATCCGGAGCTGAACGGCAAGGAGTTCGCGTTCACCAGCGTCTTCCCGAACGGGAACATCGGCGTGATGAAGTCCGGGGACGACACGAGCGTCAAGCTGCTCCAGCAGTTCGGCATGAAGCTGCCCGACTCGCTGAGCAGGCTGCCCGGCGACGGGTTCGCCGCCGAGATCAGCATGGAGAAGGTCTCCGTCCTGGACGTGGACGTCCTGCTCAGCCACTACAACGACGACCCCGCCACGCAGAAGAAGATCGAGGGCAACAAGCTGTTCGCCGGTCTGGACGTCGTGAAGCGCGGCTCCTACGTGCCGCTCGACCTGAGGTCCTTCTGGCCGCTGCGCACCCCCACCCCGCTCGCCATCCCCTACGTCGTCGACCAGGTCGTCCCGAAGATCGCCAAGGCCGCGACCGCGGCCAAGCCCGCCTGATGCCGGAGGAGCGCATGCACACACCCGTCCACGACGTGGCCGGAATCGGATTCGGCCCGTCCAACCTGGCGCTCGCCGTCGCGCTCGAAGAAGAGCACGGCCCCGGCGCGGACGCGGTGTTCTTCGAGAAGCAGCCGGGGTTCGGCTGGCACCGGGGCATGCTGATCGACGGTGCCACGATGCAGGTCCACTTCCTCAAGGACCTGGTGTCGCTGCGCAACCCCGCCAGCCCGTACTCGTTCCTCGCCTACCTGCACGCCAAGGGCCGGCTGGTCGACTTCGTCAACCACAAGACGATGTTCCCGACCCGGCTGGAGTTCCACGACTACCTCGAATGGGCGGCCGCCGCGTTCGCCGGCCGCGTCCGCTACGGGACGGAGGTCGTCGCGCTCCGCCCGCACGACGACGAGACGCTCGAAGTCGTCGTCCGCCGCGACGACGAGCTGGAGACGCACCTCGCCCGCAACGTCGTCATCGGCGCCGGGCTCGAACCCGTCCTGCCCGAGGGCATCAGGCCGGGGGAGCGGATCTGGCACACCGAGGACCTCCTCACCCGGCTGGGCGAGCGGAAGGACTGGGACCCGCGGCGGATCATCGTGGTCGGCGCCGGCCAGAGCGCCGCCGAGGCCGTCGAACACCTGCACCGGACGTTCACCGGCGCCGAGGTGTGCGCGGTCTTCGCCCGGTACGGGTACTCGCCGGCCGACGACAGTTCGTTCGCCAACCGCATCTTCGACCCGGAGGCCGTCGACCACTACTACGCGGCGCCAGGCGACGTGAAGCAGATGCTGTTCGAGTATTCGCGCAACACCAACTACTCGGTGGTGGACCTCGACCTCATCGACGAGCTGTACCGGCGCGCCTACGCCGAGAAGGTCGCGGGCGCCGAACGGCTGCGCATCCTCAACGCCTCCCGCGTCCTCGGCGTCCGGGACGACGCGGACGGCGTGCGGGCGAGGATCGCGTTCCTGCCCACCGGCGAGGTCGCGGACCTCGACGCCGACGCCGTCGTCTACGCCACCGGCTACCGCGAACGCGACCCGTTCGACCTGCTCGGCGAGGCGGGCGCGCACTGCCGCACCGGCCCCGGCGGACGTCCCGTCGTGGAACGCGACTACCGCATCGCCACCGAGCCCGGCCGCGAATGGGGCGTCTACCTGCAGGGCGCCACCGAGCACAGCCATGGGATCGCCTCGTCGCTGCTGTCCATGACCGCCGTCCGCACCGGCGAGATCGTCCGGTCCATGGCCCTGCGGTCCGCCCGCGTCACCCCGGTCGCCTGAAGAGAGAGGGAGGCATGATGACCAACCCGTTCGACGACCCCGACGGCACGTTCCGCGTCCTCGTCAACGCCGAAGGCCAGCACTCGCTGTGGCCGGCGTTCGCCGACGTGCCCGCCGGCTGGACGACGGTCTTCGGCCCGGAGTCACGGTCGGACTGCATCGGCTACGTCACGGCCAACTGGAAGGACATCCGCCCGCGCAGCCTGCCCGCCTGACCCGGGTCACGTCTTCGGCAGGGACGGCCGGGCCGCGAAGAAGCGGGCCATCAGCCCGCTCGCGTAGTCGGGCCATTCGTGCCCGCCGCCCTGCTTCGTGCACAATGCGACGGCGAGCGGGCCGGGGCCCGTCCCGACACACCCGTCCGGACCGCCCGGCACCGGCCACGACAGCGCGGGCAGCTTGTCGACCCAGCGCCAGAACTCCATCACGATCTGGACGGCGATGAACGGGAAATGGACGTCCGCGTCCATGTTCCCGCCGCCCGTGTAGGGGACGGACGGGTCCAGCGTTCCGTGGAACGCCAGCACCGACACCGGCTTCTCCGGCGTGCAGCCGATGGCGAGCGCGCCCGACACCACGGCGATCCCGGCGAGCCGCCCGGACCGCTCGCACGCGTAGCGGTAGGCCATGCCGCCGCCGTTGGAGAAGCCGGTCATGAACACCCGGCGCGGGTCGGCGACGCCCTGCTCCGCGAGCGTGTCGATCAGTTTGTCGAGGAACCCGACGTCGTCGATCCCCGCCCAGCGGGCGAACGAGCAGCAGGCCCCCGCGTTCCACGTGCCGAGGAAACCGTCCGGGTATGCGACGGCGTACCCTCCGCGGTCGGCGACCTCGTCGAGCCCGCTCTGCTTGCGGACGTAGTCGGCGTCGTTCAGGCCGCCGTGCAGCGCCACGATCAGGGGCAGCGGTTCACGGAGCCTGCCCGGTGGTACGTGCAGCAGGTAGGGGCGGTCCCAGCCGCCCATGGCGATCGTGTGCTCGGTCGTTCCTGGGGCGTCCTCGGACGCCCCGGCGGGCAGGGGGTGGGCGATGAGCGCCGCGAGCAACGCCGCGATCACCGCCGCCCGCGCGGCGATCTTCATAGCGTGATCCAACGCGCTCGGGGCACGCCGGGCTACGCACCCGCACGCACAAAAGATCGGCGTCTTTTGGCACCGGACGCGCAGCCGCCGCGAACCAGGGCCGGACCGGCCTCCCCGCGCCCACCCCGCCAGGCTCTTCCGGGGCGCCCCGCCTCGCCGAGGGCGGGGCCCGGCGGCGAAGTGCGGGTTCGTGATCGCCGAGGGGCGAAGCCGGTCCACCGATCGAAATGGCGACGACTTTCACCATTGAAAACCGACCAGTCGGTATGGTCTCATCTACATGCGGATACCCGCCTGGCGGCGGCGCGCGCCGGGGACCCGGCCGGGCGCAGTCGCGCGCAGGTCCGCCCCGGCATCCTGCGCCATACCGACCGGACGGTACAAGGGCTTGGATCGTTGAGGAGACACATTGCGGGTGTTCGACGACGGCGATGTCCCCGGGCTCGCGCTGGACCGCTTCCGCGGCTTCTTCGCCCGCGCCCGCCCGGGCGCCGCCGCCGGGCCGCTGCGTGCGCGGGTCATCGAGGGCGGGCGGTCCAACCTCACCTACGAGGTCACCGACGGGCGGAGCTCCTGGATCGTCCGGCGTCCGCCGCTCGGCCATGTGCTCGCCACCGCCCACGACATGGCGCGCGAGTACCGGGTGCTGACGGCGCTGGCCGGGACCGGCGTGCCCGTTCCCGCGACCTACGCCCTCTGTGAGGACCCGGACGTCATCGGCGCGCCGTTCTACGTGATGGAGATGGTCGAGGGCGTCCCGTACCGGAGCGCGGCGGAGCTGGAGCCCCTCGGCGCGGAGCGCGTCGGGCGGATCGCCGAGCGCATGATCGACACTCTGGTCGAGCTGCACCGCGTCGACCCGGAGCAGGTCGGCCTCGCGGACTTCGGACGCCCGGAGGGGTTCCTCGCCCGGCAGGTGCGGCGCTGGAAGAGGCAGCTCGACGCGTCCCGCAGCCGTGACCTCCCGGCCGCCACCGAGCTGCACGCGCTGCTGGAGGCGAACGTCCCGGCGGGGGCCACGCCCGCGATCGTGCACGGCGACTACCGGCTCGACAACCTGCTCGTCGACTCCGGAGACCGGATCGCCGCCGTCCTCGACTGGGAGATGGCGACGCTCGGCGACCCCCTGACCGACCTGGCGTTGCTGCTCGTCTACATGCGGCGCCAGACCCCCGTACCGGGAACGGCCGACGCGTCGAGCGCGCCCGGCTTCCCCGCGCCGGACGACGTCCTCGCCCGCTATGCCCGCCGGAGCGGACGGGACGTGTCCGCGATCGGCTTCTACGTGGGGCTGGCGTGCTTCAAGCTCGCCGTCATCTCCGAGGGGATCCACTACCGGTACATCCACGGACAGACCGTGGGGGAGGGGTTCGAGACGGTGGGCGACGCCGTCGAGCCCCTGCTGCGCTCGGGCCTCGCCGCCCTCGACGGGCGGGTCTAGGAACTGGTCCGCCCCGGACCGCTCCATCACATCCTCCCAGGTAGACCATGGTGCCGGCCGGGCGAGTGACACTTCACGCCCTGTAGGCGCTGTGCATGGTGAGAGCCGGATCGCGGACCTGCCGGCGGGCGTGCAGGAGGGGAGCCCGCGCGTCAGCCGCATGCCGGTGATCTGCCGGCGGGCTGGACGGTTCCGCGGCGCCGGGGCGGACGCCGCGGAACCGTCCAGCCCGCCGGCCTCTCCGGCCCGGGCTCCGTACCCCCCATTGCATACCAACCGGTCGGTATGTTGTCATCGTGGCGTTCCCGGAAGGACGCGCGTCCGCCGCGCGGGCGCCCAGCGCACGGAGGTCACCCGGATGAGGACGTTCAACGGCGTGGACGACTACGAGAAGGCCGTCGGAACCCACCTCGGCCACAGTGAGTGGCACACGATCACGCAGGAGCAGGTGAACCTGTTCGCGGACGCGACCGGCGACCACCAGTGGATCCACGTCGACGCGGAGCGGGCCGCGCAGGGGCCCTTCGGCGGGACGATCGCGCACGGCTACCTCACCTTGTCGCTGATCCCCATGCTCGCCGCGCAGATCTACCGCGTCGACGGGCTGCGGATGGGCGTGAACTACGGCGCGAACAAGGTGCGCTTCCCCGCGCCCGTGCCGGTCGGATCCAGGGTCCGCGCGGGCGCGGAGCTGCTGTCGCTGGAACGCGGCCCCGCCGGCGCCCGCGCCACCGTCCGCGTGACGATCGAGCGCGCGGACGGAGACAAGCCGGTCTGCGTCGCCGAAATCCTTTCCGTCCTGGTCGACTGACCGCGGCGGCCTGCCGGAGCGTTGACGAACGGCCGGGCTGAAAATATGGTGAACCGACCGGTCGGTATGTGTGAAGAATCGTGCGGGCCGGTACTTCTTACGGCGTCACGGGTCTTCTCGGAGAATTGCCATGATCCTCAGCACGATGCAGGACTTTCCGTTGTCCGTCGCCGCGATCCTGCGGCATGGGGCGCGCATCTACGGCCGCAGCGAGTGCGTCACGTGGACGGGCGGCGGCACGCCCCGGCGGGCCACCTTCGCGGAGATCGCCCGGAACGCCGAGCGGCTCGCGTCCGCCCTGGCCGGGCTCGGCGTCCGGGAGGGCGACCGGGTGGCGACCTTCTGCTGGAACAACCAGGAGCACCTGGAGGCCTACTTCGCGGTGCCCGCCATGGGCGCGGTGCTGCACACGCTGAACATCCGGCTGTTCCCCGAGCAGCTCTCGCACATCATCAACCACGCCGACGACCAGGTCGTCATCGTGGACGACAGCCTCGTCCCGCTGCTGGCGCGGGTCGTCCACGAACTCCCGGCAGTCGAGGCGTTCGTGGTCGTCGGCGACGGTGACGCCTCACCGCTGGAGAGCAACGGCAACGGCGCGCCCGTCCTGCGCTACCACGAGCTCCTCGCAGCCGAGGAGCCCGGCTACGCGTGGCCGGACGTGGACGAGCGCTCCGCCGCGTCCATGTGTTACACCAGCGGCACCACCGGCGACCCCAAGGGCGTCGTGTACTCGCACCGCTCCACGTTCCTGCACGCCATGGCCGTGCAGTCGGCGTCGCTGGTGGGCATCACCGAAGCCGACCGTGTCCTGACGATCGTCCCGATGTTCCACGTCAACGCCTGGGGCCTGCCGTACGGGGCGTTCCTGTCCGGGGCGACGCTGCACATGCCCGGCCCGTTCATGCAGCCGGAGCACCTCACGGCGTTCATCGCGGAGGAGCGCAGCACGCTCGCGTCCGCCGTCCCGACCATCTGGAACGGCATCCTCACCCTCGGAGAGCAGCAGGAGATCGACCTGTCGTCCCTGCGGGCCGGCACCTCCGGCGGCGCCGCCGCGCCCCGCGTCCTGCTGGAGCGGTTCGAGCAGCGGTACGGCCTGCGCATCATCCAGGGCTGGGGGATGACCGAGACCAGCCCGCTCGGCGGCATGGCGTTCCCGCCGCCCGGCGTCGAGCCCGGGACGGACGAGGACATGTACTGGCGGCTGAAGTCGGGACGCGTCGCCGCCGGGGTGGAGATGCGCATCGTGGACGACTCCGGCGCCGAGCTGCCCTGGGACGGCGAGGCCGTCGGCGAGATCGAGGTCCGCGGGCCGTGGATCACCGGCGCCTACCACCGCGACCCGGCGCCGCAGAAGTTCGACGACGGCTGGCTGCGCACCGGGGACATCGGCACCGTCGACGACCGCGGCTTCTACCAGATCACCGACCGGGCGAAGGACGTCATCAAGTCGGGCGGCGAGTGGATCTCCTCGGTCGAACTGGAGAACCACCTGATGGCGCACCCGGCGGTGGCGGAGGCCGCCGTCATCGGCATCCCCGACGCCCGCTGGGACGAGCGCCCCCTCGCCTGCGTCGTCCTGCGCCCGGACGCCGCGGCCACGCCCGGAGAGCTCGCGTCCTTCCTCGCGGACAAGGTCGCCCGCTGGCAGGTCCCCGAGTACTGGACGTTCATGGACGAGATCCCGAAGACCACCGTCGGCAAGATCGACAAGAAGCCCCTCCGCGCCCGCCACAAAGAAGAGGCACTCAAGGTCGAGCGCGTGGAACGCTGACCGGCGCCGGCCGCCTTGTGAGGGAACGCTACCCCTGGGAGGACAGGCCGTTGAGGAAGAGGTCCACGTAGTGTTCGCTGATGGCGGCCGTCTTCAGGCGGCCGCCGGGGCGGTACCAGGTGCCGATCTGGTGGACGGTGCCGAAGAAGAAGTGGACGGCGATGTCGGCCGGGGTCGCGCCGCGGAACGTGCCCTCGCGCTGGCCCTCCTCGACCAGGGCGCGGAAGCGCTCGTGGTAGCGGCGCCGTTCGGCGCGGACGGCCTCGCGGCGGTCGCGGGGGAGCAGGTGCGTCGAGCGGAAGAAGACGGTGAAGTCGTCCAGGTAGAGGAACGAGGTGTTGAGGACGTCGACCGCCGCCGCGCGGAGGCGCTCCTCGGCGGTTCCGGGGCCGTCGGCGATCTGCTCCAGGCGTGACATCTGCAGGCCGAGGAGCCGGTGGTAGATCTCGTAGAGGAGATCGTCCTTGGAGCCGAAGTAGTGGTACATGGCCCCTTTGGTGACGCCGGCGGCGTTCACGATCTCCTGGACCGAGGTGCTCTCGAAGCCCTTCTCGGCGAACATCCGGGTCGCCACGGCCAGCAGCCGGTCCGGCAGCGGCAGGTTGCCGGATACCCGGCCCGCGGGCGCCTGCGTCATCACTCCACCTCCAGCCGGGGAATGCCCCCCGGGTCTCGTGCCGCCCCGGCGCGGCCGCCCGCAGATCGCCGATCAGCCTACCGGGCCGAGGGTGATTCGGCGCGCTAGGTATCGGGACCTGCGATTTGGCTGTTGACCGGAGCCGCCCAGTGATTCTATCTTCATGGAACCGACCAGTCGGTATGTGCATTCTGGCCTCGGGGGATTCGCGATGATTCGGCGGCGAGGTGAGGCGACATGCCCGGCTCCTCTTCCCTACTTGAACTTCGAGATGTGACGGTCCGCTTCGCCGGGCTCGTCGCATTGGACGGTGTGTCTCTCACGGCGCCGCAGGGCCGGGTCACGGGTGTGATCGGGCCGAACGGCGCCGGCAAGACGACGCTCTTCAACGTGGTGTGCGGGTTCGTCCGGCCGAGGTCGGGCGAGGTGCGCTGGCGGGGCCGGGTGCTCGGCCGGCATCGGCCGCACGACCTGACCAGGCTCGGCATCTCCCGCACGCTGCAGGGGCTCGGGCTCTTCCCGGGGCTGACCGTGCTGGAGAACGTGATGGTCGGCGCCGACCCGCACGCGAAGACCGGGTTCTGGTCCGGCCTGTTCGCGCTGCCGCGCGCCGACCGGGACGAGGCGGCCCTGCGGGAGCGGGCCATGACGCGGCTCGCGGAGCTCGGCGTGGCGGACGAGGCCGGGCGGCTGCCCGGGCAGCTGCCCTACGGCGTGCAGAAGCGGGTCGCGCTGGCCCGCGCGCTCGTCGCCGAGCCCGAGCTGCTCCTGCTGGACGAGCCGGCCGCCGGCCTGTCCTCCGCCGAGATGGACGAGCTGGCCGAACTGATCCGCGGCCTGCGCGGCGGGCCTGCCGTCGTCCTCGTCGAGCACCACATGGACCTCGTGATGAACGTCTGCGACCAGGTGGTCGTGCTGGACTTCGGCAAGGTCATCGCCACCGGGACGCCCGACGAGGTCCGCGACGACCCGGCCGTCCTGGACGCCTACCTCGGTGAGGAGGTCGCCGGTGCTTGAGGTGAAGGACCTCACCGTCCATTACGGCGCCGCCCGCGCGCTCGGCGGCGTGGACCTGTCGGTGGACGAGGGCTCGGTGACCGCGGTGCTCGGTGCGAACGGTGCGGGGAAGACCACCTTGCTGCGGACCGTCTCCGGGTTGCTGAGGCCGCGTGCCGGACGCGTCGAGCTGGACGGCCGCGACCTCACCCGGCTGCCGGTCGAGGACATCGTCCGGCTCGGCGTCGCGCACGTCCCGCAGAGCGGCGGCGTCATCACCGAGCTCACCGTCGAGGACAACCTTCGGCTGGGCGGGCTGTGGCGGCGCGACCGGGCGGCCCTCAACCGGCAGGTCGCCGACATGTACGAGCTGTTCCCGCCGCTCGCGGAGCGCCGCGCCCGCACCGCCGCCACGCTGTCGGGCGGCGAGCGGCAGATGCTCGCGCTGGCCCGGGCGCTCACCGGCGGGCCGCGGCTCCTGCTGGTGGACGAGCCGTCCCTCGGCCTCGCGCCGCGCGTGGTCGCCCAGCTCATGGCCGTGCTGCGGCGCCTGTGCGACGAGGACGGCCGCACGGTCCTGCTCGTCGAGCAGAACGCCCGCAGCGCGCTGTCCGTCGCCGACCGCGCGATCGTCCTGGACCTCGGCGCGGTGGTGGCGGCCGAGGCCGCCGCGACCATCGCCGCCGACGACCGCCTCCGCCACGCATACCTGGGGTTCTGATGGTCCGTTTCATCAATCTCACGCTCGCCGGCATCACCTCCGGCGTGGTGTTCGCGGCGGTCGCGCTCGCACTGGTGCTGATCTGGCGCTCCACCCGCATCGTGAACTTCGCGCAGGGCGGGATGCTGATGTTCACGACGTTCCTCGCCTGGAGCGTCATCGACAACGGCGGCTCCTACTGGCTCGCGCTCGGCGTCGCGCTCGCCTCCGGGCTGGTGCTCGGCGCCGTCGTGGAGCGGGTCGTGGTCCGCCCGGTGGAGAACAAGCCGCCGCTCAACGCGGTCATCGTCACGCTCGGGCTGTTCGTCCTGCTGCAGTCGGGCGCGGGCATGATCTGGGGCGACACGCCGCACTCCTATCCGCCCGCCTTCACCATCGAGGGCCTGTCGGTCGGCGGGACACGGCTGCTGCTTTCGCCGTTCGACCTGTTCGTCATCGGCGCGGTCGCCGCGGTGATGGTGCTGCTGACGCTGCTGTTCGTCCGCACCGACCTCGGGCTGCGGCTGCGGGCGTCGGCGTTCGCGCCGGAGATCGCCCGGCTGCAGGGCGTCCGGGTCGGCCGCATGCTGACGCTGGGGTGGGCGCTGGCCGCTCTCGTCGGGTCGCTCGCCGGAGTGCTGATCGCCCCGTCGGTGTTCGTCGGGCCCGCCCAGTTCGACTCGATGCTCGTCTTCGGATTCACGGCCGCGGTGATCGGCGGGCTGGACAGCCCGGTGGGCGCCGTCGTCGGCGGGCTGCTGCTCGGCTGCGCGCTCAGCTACGTGTCCGGGTACGTCAGCTCGGACCTGGTCACCTTCGGCGCGCTCGCCGCGCTCATCACCGTCCTGATGATCAGACCGAACGGCCTGTTCGCGGCGAGCACCGGACGGAGGGTGTGACACGGTGAGCACCGCTGCGCTGAACGTCCTGCGCCGATCGACCCTGACCCGCCACACGGCGGGCGCCCTCGCGGCGATCGTCGCGCTCTACTTCCTGACCACGGCCGTCGGCCCCTACCGCGACCTGCAGATCGCGCAGGCCGCCTACCTCACCTGCGCGGTCGCCGGCCTGACGGTGCTGACCGGGCTCGGCGGGCAGATCTCCCTCGGGCACGGCGCCTTCATGGCGGTGGGCGCCTACACCGCCGCGCTGGTCATCGGGCACTGGGGCTGGCCGCTCGCGGCGGTCCTCGCGGCGGCGGCCGGCGTCACCGCCGTCGCCGGAGTGGTGGTCGGCGCGGTCGCCGCCCGGCTGCACGGCCCCTATCTGGCCGGCGCCACCCTCGCCTTCGCCGTCGGGCTGCCCGGCCTCGCCAACTACAAGCCGCTCACCGACGAGCTCGGCGGGCAGAACGGGCTGACGGTCGTCCCGCCGGTCCCGCCAGCGGGGCTCGGTGAGACGTTCCCGCTGGAGCGCTGGCAGGCGTGGATCTCCTGCCTGGGCGCCGTCGTCACCCTGTTCCTGCTCGCCAACCTCACCCGCGGCCGGTTCGGCCGGACGCTGCGCGCAAGCCGCGACGACGAGATCGCCGCCGCGCTCAACGGGGTCCGCGTGGCCCGGCTGCGGATCGCCGCGACGGTCGTCTCGGCGGCCTGCGCCGGCCTCGCCGGCGGGCTGCTCGCCGTGGTCGCCACGCTCGCCGCCCCGGGCGCGTTCCCGCTCACGCTGTCCCTCCAGCTCATCGCCGCGATCATCATCGGCGGCCTCGGCAGCCTGTCCGGCGCCGTCTGGGGTGCGCTGATCCTGGTGTACGTGCCGACGTGGGCGTCCGACCTGTCCTCCTCGTCCGGCTTCTCGCACAACATCGCGTCGAATCTGCCCCTCGCCATCTACGGCCTCGTCCTCATCGTGGTGACGCTGGCCTTCCCGCGCGGCCTCCAAGGAGGACTGCGCGACATCGGCGGCGCCGTCCGGCGCCGCGCACGCAACAGACGCGACCCGGTCCCCGGACCGGGCGCATCACCATCGGGGCCTACCACAACGCACCCAGGAGGAGCAGATGAAGCGACCTCAGACAAGGCGGGCGCTCGCCCTGATGACCGCGGCGACGCTGGCGGTCGCGGCGAGCGGCTGCGGCGGTGACGGCGGGGACGGCGGAGGTTCCGCGCCCGGCGTCACCGCGACCACCGTCACGATCGGCAGCCACCAGCCGCTGACCGGGCCGGCCGCGCCCGGCTACAGCGCCAACTCCGCGGCGTCCAAGGCGTTCTTCGACTACGTCAACGCCAACGGCGGCGTGCACGGACGCAAGATCGTCTACAAGTACGTGGACGACGCCTACAACCCGACCCAGACCGTCAGCGTGACGCAGAAGCTCGTCCTCCAGGACAAGGTCTTCGCGATGTTCAACGGGCTGGGCACGCCCACCCACTCCAAGGTGGTCGACTACCTGAACGCCCAGCGCGTCCCGGACCTGTTCGTCGCGTCCGGCTGCGGCTGCTGGGACGAGCCGAAGAAGCACCCGCAGACGTTCGGCTGGCAGGTCGACTACATCCGCGAGGGCAAGATCCTCGGCGACTACATCAAGAAGACCTACGCCGGAAAGAAGGTCGCCTACTTCTACCAGAACGACGACTTCGGCCAGGACGGGGTGAAGGGCCTCGACAAGTACATCCCGAAGGACCAGGTCGTGTCCCGGCAGTCCTACCAGCCGGGCAACACCGACATCGGCGCGCAGGCCCAGGCGATCGCCCAGTCCAAGGCGGACGTCGTCGTGCTGTTCAGCATCCCCACCTACACGGCGCTGTTCCGGCTCGCCGCGCTGAAGCTGAACTACAAGCCGACGTTCGCCGTCAGCAACGTCGGGTCCGACCCGATCACCCTCACCGGGCTGCTGGAGAGCTTCGCCAAGAAGGGCGGCAGCGAGGTGAAGGGCAGCCCGCTCATCCAGGGCATGGTCACCGACGGCTACCTGTCCGCACCGGGCGACACCTCCAACAGCTGGACGGCGCTGTTCAAGAAGGTCCACGACCAGTACCTCCCGAAGCTGCCGTTCAACGGCAACATCGTCTACGGGATGTCGGTGGCCTACACCTTCGTGCAGGCGCTCCAGGCGGCCGGCAAGAACCCGACCCGCAAGGGCATCGTGGAGGCACTGGAGAAGTCGCACTTCACCGGGCCGGGCGTCGTCCCGTTCGCCTACAGCGCGGGGTCGCACGCCGGCTACACCGGTGCGGTGATCGGCACCATCAAGGGCGAGAACGTCGTGCCGCAGGGGCAGCCGATGACCACCGACGACGGTGACGGCCCGATCCAGCCGTACACGGGCTCGCAGCCGCAGGCGCCGGCCAACGGCGTCCCGGCCGCGGGCTGACCGAGCTCGCCGCCGTCCCGCGCAGCCCCCGGGCGCGGGACGGCGGCCCCCGGGCCCCGTCCGGTCAGGCGCGGACGACCTCGGGGCCCTCGGCGGCGAGGTCGGCGGCGAGGTCGGTGTCCAGCCCGGTGTCGGTGATCAGCACGTCGATGTCGGACAGGTCGCCGAACCGCACCAGATGGTCGTGCCCGATCTTGGTGCGGTCGGCGAGCAGCACCCGCCGCCGGGACGAGGCGATCATCGCCCGCTTCACCGCCGCCTCGGCCTGGTCGGACGTGGTCAGCCCGCGCTCCACCGAGCAGCCGTTCGTCGCCATGAACGCCACGTCCACCCACAGGTCGGCCAGCGGGCGCAGCACCCAGTCGTCCACCGTGGCGAGCGTCCGGCCGCGCACCCGGCCGCCCAGGATGATCACCGTCAGGTTGGGCCGGGTCGCCAGCACCGCCGCGTGCGGCGGCGAGTTGACGATCACGGTCAGCTCGCGGTCGGTCGGCAGCAGCTGGACGAACCAGGCCGTGGTGGTCCCCGCGTCCACGATGACCGACCCGTCGGCGGGCAGCTCCTCCAGCGCCGCCTTCGCGATGCGCTGCTTCTCCTCGGTCATCACCGCGTCCCGGGCCGCCAGCTCCGGCTCGAAGCCGAGCCGCTCGACCGGGATCGCGCCGCCGTGCACCCGCCGGATCGTCCCGGCGCGCTCCAGCACGGTCAGGTCGCGGCGGATCGTCTCGGTCGTGACCGAGAGCTCCTCGGCGAGCGCGACCACGTCCACGCGGCCCTTCGAGCGAGCCAGCGCGAGGATCGCGTGCTGTCGTTCCTCGGCGTACATGACCGTCGTCTCACCCGTCCCGTCCGTGTCGCGGTGCGCGTCCATTCTGCCGGTTTCGCGGGGGTCAGGCGGGCTGTTCGGCGTCCAGGTCGCGGGCGAGGAGCCCGGCCAGCTCCTCCAGCGCCCCGCCGGCCGCGTCGCCCTCGGCGGACAGGGTCACCTCGGTGCCCTGGCGGGCGCCGAGCGACAGCACGCCGAGGATGCTGTTCGCCGGGACGGGTGAACCGTCCCCGACCCGGATCGACACCGGCACCGGCTGCCGCGCCGCCGCCTGGACGAAGAGCTGCGCCGGGCGGGCGTGCAGGCCCTGCGCCGCGGCGATGACGACGTTCCGTTCGGCCATGGCCGTCTCCTTCAGGGTTCGATGGTGACCTTGATCGCGGCGCCCCGGGTGACGAGGTCGAGGGCGTCGTGCAGGGCGTCCAGCGGAAGCCGGTGGGTGATGAGGTCCTCGACCGGCACCCGCCCGGACCCGATCAGCTCCAGCGCCCGGGCGTTGTGCGCGGGGCTCGACCCGTTCGCGCCGACCAGGGACAGCTCCCGGTAGTGGACGCGGTTGGCGTCGACGGAGATGACCGGGGCGTCCTTCGGCAGCCCGCCGAACAGGCTCACCCGTCCGCCGGGCGCCATGAGCCGCTGCGCCTGCTCCTGCGCGGCGCCCGACGCGGCGGCGGTGATCGCGACGTCGGCGCCGCGTCCGCCGGTGCGTTCGAGGACCTCCTCGACCACGTCGGTGACGCTGCCGTCGATCGCGGCGTCCGGCTTGACGATCGCGGCGGCCTGGTGCAGCCGCTCGGCGTTGACCTCCACGAGGAACACCCGGGCGGCGCCGCGGGCCCGCGCGACCCGCACGTGCAGGCAGCCGACCGGGCCGGAGCCGAACACCACGACGTCGTCGCCTTCGCCGACCCGGGCCAGCTCCTGGCCGTTCAGCACGCAGGCGAGCGGCTCGGCCACCGACGCCTCGGCGAACGAGACGCCGTCCGGGATGCGGTTCACCCCGTCCACCGCGAGCACCTTCGCCGGAACGATCATGTACTCGGCGAACGCGCCGTCGTAGTGGTAGCCCATCGACTCCTGCGCGGTGCAGACCGTCATCCGGCCGCGGCGGCACTCCGCGCACGTTCCGTCGGGGATCGCGGCGATGACCTGGACGCGGTCGCCCGCCGTCCAGCCCTCCACGCCCGCCCCGGCCTCGGTGACCTCGCCGGCGATCTCGTGGCCCATCACCCGCGGCGGGACGATGTGGTGGTGCCCGAAACGGGAGATCTTGACGTCGGTCCCGCAGGTCGAGCAGTTGCGGACGCGGATCTTCAGCTCGCCGGGCCCGGGCGCCGGTTCGGGCGCTTCCTCCAGGCGGATGTCGCCGGGGGCGTAGAAACGGGCGACCTTCATACGGGATGTTCCTGTTCTGTCGGTTGCTGTTCTTGCGGTGAGAGCAGGGCGAGGACCTGCCCGGGCTCGGTGGCCTCGCGGAGCGCGCGTGCCCGGTCCGGGTCCATGAGCACCTGGGCCAGCTCGGCGAGGATCTCCATGTGGCCGTCGCCGCGCGCCGCGATCGCGATGCAGACGGTGACGGTGTCGCCGTCCCAGTCCGCCCCGTCGGGGAACCTCACCACGGCGAGCGCGTCGCGGTGGATGAGGTCGCGGCCCCCGGACGTGCCGTGCGGGATCGCGACGCCCTCGCCGAGGTAGGTGGAGATGGAGCGCTCCCTCTCCAGCATCGCGTCGATGTAGGCGGGCTCGACGGCGCCGGCGTCCACGAGCACCTGCCCGCAGATCCGGATGGCGTGGTCGCGGCCGCGGGCCCGGGCGTCGAGCCGGATCGCCTCCGTGGCGAGCAGGCCGGCGGCCCGGTCAGGCACCGACCTCACCACCGTCCTTGATCGCCTTGACCAGCCGGTCGACGGCGGGGTCGCCGAGGTAGACCTCGAACGGGATCACGGGGGTGTCCCCGGCGCCGCGCCGGGCGCGGGCGGCGAGACCGGTGTGGCAGACGACCACGTCGGCGTCGCCGGGGATCGCGTCGACGGGCGTGTGCTCGACCGTCACGTCGCTCTTCTTCAGCGCCTTGCGGAGCTGCCCGGCGAGCATGACGCTGCTGCCCATCCCGGCGTCGCAGGCGATGACGAGTTTGCGGATGTCCTTGCCGTTCATCGTGGATGTGCCTTCCGATGGTGGGTGGTCAGTGGGCGGTCGTTTCCTTGGCGGCACCGTCGCCGGAGCCCTTCGCCTCGGCGTCCTCCGGAGCGGCGGCGTCCTTCGCGGACGCTTCGCTCGGGCCGGCGTCCTGCGACTCGGCGTCGGTGGTCTCCCCGCCCGCGCCGTCGTCGCCTTCGGCGCGCGCCTCGGCGAGCCGGCCGAAGCCGAGCAGCGCGGCGCCGACGCCGAAGGAGACGGCGGCGGAGGCGAACAGGCCGGTGTAGACCCCGATCCAGTTGCCGACGCCGCGGGGCGTCTGCGCCAGGTAGGCGAAGATGCTGCCGGGCGACGGGGTCGCGACGAGGCCGACGCCGGTCGCCACGAAGATCGCGACGCCGGTCATGCCGCCCGCGATCGCGGCGAGGATCATCCGCGGCTTCATCAGGATGTACGGGAAGTAGATCTCGTGGATGCCGCCGAAGAAGTGGATGATGGCGGCCGCCGGGACGCTCGGGCGCAGCCGCCGCGGCCCGAAGAACCAGTAGGCGAGCAGGACGCCGAGACCGGGCCCGGGGTTGGACTCCAGCATGAACAGCACGGACTTGCCGTGCTGGGCGGCCTGCTGCACGCCGAGCGGGCCGAGCACGCCGTGGTTGACGGCGTTGTTCAGGAACAGCACCTTCGCGGGCTCGATGAGCAGCGACGTGAGCGGCAGGAGGTCGTGGTCGACCAGCCAGCTCACCCCGTCCCCGGCCCACTCGGTGAAGGTGTTCATGACCGGGCCGATGACCCGGTTGCCCGCGACCGCCATGGCGCCGCCGATGATCCCGGCGGAGAAGTTGTCGACGAGCATCTCGAACCCGGTCCGGACACGGTCCTCGATGAGGCCGTCGAACAGCTTGAGCAGGTACGCCGCCAGGGGGCCGACGATCATCGCGCCGAGGAACATCGGCACCTCGGCGCCGACGATGATGCCCACGGTCGCGACCGCGCCGACGACGGCGCCGCGCTGGCCGTGCACCATCCGGCCGCCGGTGTAGCCGATCAGCAGCGGCAGCAGGAACTTGATCATCGGGTCGACCAGCTCGCCCAGCTCCTTGTTGGGCAGCCATCCGGTCGGGATGAACAGGGCGGTGATCAGGCCCCAGGCGATGAACGCGCCGATGTTCGGCATCACCATCCCGGCCATCTTGCCGCCGAGCCGCTGGATGTTCGCGCGGAACCCGCTCCCGGTGGGCTCCGGGGTGTACGTGGTGGCCATCTCGGGCCTCCTGTCGATCGGGGGTGGGACTGCTCGCAGGGGTCGGGTGAACAGGGGTTTGATGAAAGGGGGTCAGGTGAGGAGGGGACGGGCGAGGTCGGGGCGCGGATGGATGCGGACGATGTCGCGCCGGACGTCGGCCGCGCCGGGCATCCGGCTCGCCGGCATCCGCACCGCCGCGGCGCCCCACGCGAGGGCCTCGGCGAGGGCGCGGGAGCCGCGGGCTCCGGCGGCGAGGAACCCGGCGAGCAGGGCGTCGCCCGCCCCGACGGTGCTGCGCGGCCGGGCGACGGGCGCCTCGCCGGTGAGGACCCCGTCGTCGTCGACGAGCACGGCCCCTTCCGCGCCGAGGCTGACCAGGACGGCGCGGGCGCCGCGCGCCCGCAGCTCCCCGGCGGCCTCGACGGCGTCGGCGACGGTGTCGACCGGGCCGCCGGCCGCCTCGGCGAGCTCCTCACGGTTCGGTTTGATCAGGTCGGGCGCGGCGGTGACGGCGGCGCGCAGCGCGGGGCCGCTGGTGTCGACCGCGACGCGGATGCCGTCCGGCGCGAACCGGCGGCACATCTCGGCGTACGTCGTCTCCGGGACGTCCGGCGGGAGGCTGCCGCAGCCGACGACCCAGCTGGCGGCGCCGGCCTCGGCCGCCACGACCGCGCCGACCTCGTCCAGTTCCGCGGGCGACAGCGGGCCGCCGGGCTCGTTCAGCTTGGTGACGACGCCGCCGGGCTCGACGATCGTGACGTTGGACCGGGTGCGCCCCGCGACCTGGACGGCGTGCACCCGCATGCCCTCGGTCTCCAGCAGCCGGCGCAGCTGGTCGCCGTCCGAGCCGCCCACCGCGACCACGGCGGTGGAGGCGACGCCGTTGGCGAGCAGCGCCCGGGACACGTTGACGCCCTTGCCGCCCGGGTCGAGCCGCGCGGACCTGGCCCGGATGACCGCGCTGCGGGTCAGCACGTCCACCTCGATCGTCCGGTCGAGGCTCGGGTTGAGCGTCACCGTCACGATCATGTGCGGGCCGTTCCGCGCTCCATGTGGTTTCCCTCCTGTTTGAGTTTGATTCTCTTGTTTTTATGCCCGTTTAGCGCCGAGGTCAAGGGTTGGGCGGGAGTTTCCGCAGGAAAACCCGTTCCGGAGGCAGAACCCGGAAGAACGGGCCGGCATGGTCGGCCCCGCCTGATCGTGGGGAGGATGATCGGTAGGGCGGTGCGATGCGCGAGGCGGGAGGCGTCGTGAACCGGAGCGAAGCGGTCGCGTCCGGGACGGAGGACGAGGACGGGGGACGGGCCGCGTCGGCCGCGCGGGAGATCGCGACCGCGCCGGCCGTCCTCGTCGTGTACCTGGTGTTCACCCATGCCTTCAGCGGGGAACGCGCCGCCACCTACGCGCAGGGCGGGACGGCCTGATGGGGTGGTCGGTCTGCTTCAGCCTGCTCGCCGCGTTCCTGTTCGCCGGGGCGGCGGCTCTCCAGTACCGGGCCGCGCGCCGTGCGGTGCACGGCGTATCGGACGCCTCGGCCGTGCACGGGCTGCTCCGCCGCCTGCTCCGCGACCCGGTGTGGCTGACCGGGTGGGGTGTCAACCTCGCCGGGTTCTGCGCGCAGGCGATCGCGCTGCACTTCGGCTCGACCGCCATCGTCCAGCCGCTGCTGGTCACCCAGCTGGTCTTCACCATCGCGCTCGGCACGATCGGGACGGGCCGCCCGCCCGCCCGGATGGACCTGTTCGGCGGCATCGCCGTGTCGGCCGGCCTGGCCGTCCTGTTCACGGTGCCGGGGGCGATCCCGCCCGAGGGGGCGCCGTCGCGTCCCCGGATCCTCCTCGCGGGGCTGATCGCCGCGCCGCTCGTCGTCGTGCTGTCCCGGGCGGCGTGGCTGCGCAAGGGCCCGGTGCGGGCCGCGCTGCTCGGCGTCTGCGCCGGGCTGTGCTTCGCGGCGACCGCCGTGCTGATCAAGCTCACCACCGCCGACCTCGTCGACCGCGGCGTCGCGGCCACCGCCGCGGACTGGCCCGGCTACGCGCTCGCGGGCAGCACGCTGCTCGGCCTCGTGATCGAGCAGCGGGCGTTCGCGGCCGGGTCGCTGCCCGCCGCGATGACCGCGATGACGATGACCAACCCCATCGCGTCCTACCTGGTGGCGGCCTTCGCCTTCCACACGCTGCCGCCCCGGACGGCCGCGGCCTTCGTGGCCGTCTCGTTCAGCGTCGTCCTGCTCACCGGCGGCGTCGCGCTGCTCTCCCGCTCGGCGCACGCCGCCCGCGGGAGTGAGGCGGCGCCCTGACCCGCTACCTTCGCCCGATGGAACCCGGCCGCCCCGGCGGCGTCCAAGACCCGAACGCTCCTCCCAGGAAGGATCCCGGTTTTGATCAGCAGACGCACGCTCCTGCTCGGCGGACTCGGCGGCATCGGCGCCGCCGCGGCCATGGGCGGCACCGGGTACGCCCTGGTGGAGAACGAGGTCCTGCCCGGCAAGGTCCGGCTGGACCGCGCGCTCGGCAAGTGCGGAGACCTGCCGGCGCCGCCCGCCGCGTCGGCCCGCGTCGAGCGGATGACGTGGCGCTCGGCGCGACGCCGCACCACCGTCACCGCGACCATCGTGCCGCCGGCCGCCGGCCGCTCGCTGCGCGGGCTGCCGGTCGTGGTCGCGCTGCACGGCAGCGGCGACACCGGGCCCTCCGTCGTGCGGAACCTGGCCCTGGACCACTACCTGCCGGACGCCGTCGCGAAAGGCGGCGTTCCCCCGTTCGCCCTCGTCACCGTGGACGGCGGACCCGACACCTACTGGCACCACCGCGCGAACGGCGACGACCCCATCGGGATGATCGTGGACGAGCTGCTGCCGCGGCTGCACCGGCGCGGTGCCCGCACGGACCGCATCGGCGCCATCGGCTGGTCGATGGGCGGCTACGGCGCCCTGGTCCTGACCCGCCGGCTCGGTGCCAGGCGGATGGCCGCCGTCGTCGCCTCGTCCCCAGCTCTGTTCACCTCCTACAAGGACGCGCTCGCCACCAACCCCCGGTCGTTCGACAGCGCCGCGGACTACGCCCGCAACGACATCTTCGCGGCCCTGGACGAGCTGAAGGGCGTCCCGCTCCGCGTCGACTGCGGGACGAGCGACCCGTTCGCCGACCGGGTGCGCGACTTCCACGACCGGATGCATCCGGAGGGCGCGCTGGAGGGCGGCTGCCATGACGGCGCCTTCTGGCGGCCGCGTCTGCGCCCGCAGCTCGCCTTCCTGGGGCACCATCTGGCCGCCCGCTGAGACCCGGAAATGTCGGTGGTACCAGGCATGATGTGGTCATGACCGAGACACCGAAGCGCTCTTCCGGGGGGCGTGGGGGGTCGTCCCCCCACAGGGGACCGGCCCGCACCGAGATCGGCGACCAGGCCGCCTATGCCGCCGCCGTCCAGACCGCCGTCACGGCCTCCGCCGCCTACTACGGCGAGGGCGACTCGCCGCTCGACGACGACGCCTTCGACCGGCTGGTGCGCGGCATCGCCGCCTACGAGGCCGGGCACCCGGACGAGGTCCTGCCGGACTCCCCGACGGGCAAGGTGGCCGGGGGAGCGGTCGTCGGCGATGTGCCGCACACCGTCCCGATGCTGAGCCTTGACAACGTGTTCTCCGCCGAGGGCCTGGAGTCGTGGGCCGCGGGCCTGGTCCGCAGGCTCGGCCGCGAGGTCGGGATCTGGAGCGTGGAGCCGAAGCTGGACGGCCTGGCGATCTCGGCCCGCTACCGCGGCGGGCGGCTCGTCCAGCTGGTGACGCGCGGCGACGGTGCCGCCGGGGAGGACGTCTCGCACGGCATCGGCATGGTCGTCGGCCTGCCGGGGCGGCTCGCCGAGCCGGTCACCGTCGAACTGCGTGGCGAGGTGCTGATGACCCGCGCGCAGTTCGAGGCCGCCAACACCGCGCGGACCGGCGCCGGGGGAGCGGCCTTCGCCAACCCGCGCAGCGCCGCCGCCGGGTCGCTGCGCGCCAAGGACCGCCCGTACCAGGTGGAGATGACGTTCTTCGCCTACGGCGCCCTCCCGATGGACGGCACCGACGACGCGACGGCCGCCCGCCTGCGGGAACTGCCGCACAGCGGGATCATGGAGCTGGTCGCCGGTCTCGGCGCCAACACCACCGCCTCGACGCCCGTGCCGGCGATCGTCGCGGCGACGATCGAGCAGGTGCAGAAGCGGGTCGAGGAGATCGCCGGGCTGCGCGCCGAACTCGACTTCGGCATCGACGGCATCGTGATCAAGGCGGACGCCGCCGCCGACCAGGCCGACGCCGGGATCTCCTCCCGCGCGCCCCGCTGGGCGATCGCCTACAAGCTGCCGGCGGTCGAGAAGATCACCCGGCTGCTGGACGTCGAGTGGAACGTCGGCCGCACCGGGATCATCGCGCCGCGCGCCGTTCTCGAACCCGTCGAGGTGGACGGCTCCACCGTCACCTACGCGACCCTGCACAACGCCGCCGACATCGAGCGGCGCGGCCTGATGCTCGGCGACCACGTCACGGTCTACAAGGCCGGCGACGTGATCCCGCGCGTGGAGGCGCCGGTCGTGCACCTGCGCACCGGGGAGGAGCGGCCGATCGAGGTGCCGTCGGCGTGCCCGCGGTGCGGCGACGGGATCGACGCGTCCCAGCAGCGGTGGCGGTGTGTGCGCGGCCGTGCCTGCCACGCCGTCGCGTCCGTCCGGTACGCGGTCGGCCGCGACCAGCTCGACATCGAGGGGCTCGGCGAGAACCGCATCGACCAGCTCGTCGACGCCGGCCTGATCGGCGACTTCGCCGACCTGTTCACCCTCACCCACGAACAGGTCATCGCCCTGGAGCGGATGGGCGAGACCAGCACCGCCGCGCTCCTCGCCGCGATCGAGGGCGCCAAGGCCAAGCCGCTGAACAAGGTGTTCTGCGCGCTCGGCGTGCGCGGCACCGGCCGGTCCATGTCACGGCGCATCGCCCGGCACTTCGCCACCATGGACGCGATCCGCGCCGCCGACGCCGAGGGGTTCCAGGAGGTCGAGGGCATCGGCCCCGAACGCGCCGCGATCCTGGTCGCCGAGATCGCCGAACTGGCCCCGCTGATCGACAAGCTGGTCGACGCCGGCGTCACGATGACCGAGCCGGGAGCCACCGGCCCCGCCGAAACGGCCGAATCCGGAGCTTCGGACCTGCCACTGGCCGGGATGTCCGTGGTCGCCACCGGATCGATGTCCGGCGCGCTGGACGGGCTGTCGCGCAACCAGGTCAACGAGCTGATCGAACGCGCCGGGGGCAAGGCGTCCTCGTCGGTCTCGGCCCGCACGTCCCTGCTCGTCGCGGGCGAGAAGGCCGGGTCGAAGAAGGCCAAGGCCGAGAAGCTCGGTGTCGAGGTCGTCACGCCGGAGGAGTTCGCCGCCCGCGTCGCCGCGTTCCTGTGACCGGCGGGGTCTCCGGTGGCGGCACGGTCCGCCTTCGCCCGCTCAGCGTCGTCGCGGACGGCGACGACGCTGAGTCGGCGACCCCGAGACCGGGACGTTCGTGGCGATGCCCCCGGTGGGCGCGGTCGTGATCGCGGCGCCACCGTGGCGCAGGCGGCGCGCGAGGCCGAGGAGTTCGCCGGCGAGCCCGTGGACGTCCCCGACTTCATCGGCACCCTCCGCGGCCTGGGCTTCGTCGAACCCGGCCCGGGAGAACCCGCCGCCGGCGGGCGGGCCGCCGCGAAGCGCCGGTGCGGGCGGGCGTCCCGTTCGTGACCGGCGGCATGACCTGCACCTGGCTGCTGTACTGCTCGGTCGATCCCGGCCGCACCCGCTGACTGCGCTGCAACGAGGCGGCGCTGCCCGGCCCTGGCCACCCGGCGGGCGCCGCCGCGCAGCGGCTCGTCCGGTCCCGGCCGTTCGTCGACGCGCTCATCGGACCTCTCACCATGCAGTTCGGCTCGCTGGTGGCCTGTGAGGCGCTCCGCCATCTACGCCGGCTGCTCGGCGCGGCCCGTCCGCACCAGCCAGCTCAGCATCAGCATGACGTCCAGCCGCCCGTCCGGCTCGGTGAACCGCCCGCCGGTCAGCTCGGCGATGCGGCGCAGCCGGTACCGGACGGTCTGCTCGTGGATGTGCAGCCGCTCCGCGGCGATCACCGCGTTGTCGCCGCTCTGCAGATAGGTGAGCAGCGTCTCGGCGAGCGGCTGCCGGCGCGCCGGGGCCAGGTCCAGCAGCGGGCCGAGGACGGCCCCGGCGGTCGCGCCGACCAGCTCGTCAGCCGCGAGCGTGGCCAGCGATGCGATGTGGTCGACGCAGCGGACCGGGACGTCGTCCGGGAGCAGCCCCCGCTCCGCCAGCGTCAGGGCGTGCCGGGCCCAGCGCAGCGAGAGGGCGCCCTGCCCGATCGGGACGGTCGGGCCGATCGCGGCGGTGCCGAGCCTGTGCAGCGCCGGCCACAGCCGGTCCTGCCCGGGGCCCTCCGGGTCGGGCACCACGAGGAACGGGATCGGCGCGTCCCAGTCGGCCAGCACGGCGGGCGGCAGGATCCGCGCGCCCGCGGGCGCCCCGGCGGGCAGCGCCACCAGCCCGATGCTCTTCGGCAGCTCCCAGCGGGCCGCGACCGCCAGCTCGGCGATGGCCTCCTGCCCGGGCGGCGGCTCGGCGACCAGCAGGTCCCGGAGCCGGTCGCGGCGGCGCTCCCGCTCGGTCGCCTGCTGCCCCTGCTCGCGGGCGTACCCCTGCGCGGCGGCGTCCGCGACCCGCGCCAGCAGCAGGAACAGCGAGTCCGTCAGCCGGCCCAGGGTCTCGCGTGACCAGCCGAGCCGGTAGGCGTCCTTGATGAACCGGCGGCACGCGACCTGGCTGCTCACCCGCATCGCGTTCTGCAGGGCGGCCAGGCTCCGGCCGTGCCGCGCCTCCTCCTCGCCGAGCCGCATGTACAGCTCCGTGATGTTGCGGGCGTCGGCCCTCGGATGGTCGACCGAGTCGACGAAGAACGCGACGGTGTCGCTGACCGTCCGCTCCACCCTCCGGGCGTACTCGCCGCCGTCGGCGCCCGCGTACTCGGGCACCTGGTCGCGGATCTCCCGCTCCATCTCCTCGACGGCGGCCTGAAGATGCTGCCGCAGCACGTCGGGCAGCTCGGCGGGCATGGGCCCTTCGGTCATCCGGTGTCCGTTCGGCCGGGGGCGGGCTCGGGCGAATCGGCCTCACCTTAGGCAAGAAAGCGAACGGTGTCATCACCCGGGCGCCGGGGCTCGTCAGGCCTGCGCGGGCTGCGGGGCCGCCGCCCCGGGTGCGCGCCGCCGCCGCGCGGTCAGGCGGCGGCCGAGGTTCTGTGCCGGGCGTTCGACGTAGCGGTGCGCGAGCGCGGCGGAGGTGAGGACGGTCGTGAGCAGCACCACCCCCCAGGCCGCCCGGAGCGGCGCGGGCAGGCCCCAGGTGTCCTTACCGGCGGCGTGCCAGACCGCCTGGATGATCATCGGGTGCAGCAGGTAGACCGAGTAGCTCACGAGGCCCGGCCAGACCAGGAACCGGGGCATGGGACGGTGCCGCAGCGCGAGACCGGCCAGGAAGGTCAGCCACGCGGCGGCCACGGCGAGGGACCAGTCCCGGCCGAGGGGGTTCGGGTTGGCGTGCAGGGCCCAGCTGGTCGGGGTGCGCATGCCGGCCGCCAGCGACAGGGCGGGGACGACCGCGACCATCGCCGCGGCGGGCCAGGGCCGGAGCCGCCCGTCCTGGATGCCGCGGATCGCGGTCCCGGCGAACATGGTGGCGATGATGCACAGGCTCTCGATGGCCCCGATGCGGCTGTTCAGGACGAGGAGGGTGAGGGCCAGCCCGGCCACGGCCGCGACGCCGGTCCGGCGCACCGCCCGGCGCCGGCTGACCATGGCGGCCAGCCCCCCGGCGAGGCACAGCGCGGCGGCGAGGACCGTGCCGCCCGGCCACCGGGAGGCCAGCAGGCCGGACGGCAGCGCGACGCCCATGATCGCGGCGCCCACGCCGAACCCCAGCGCCACCTTTGCGCTGGAGCGGTGGACTCCGGCGACGAACATCGCCGTCACGAGGAGGTAGAAGACCATCTCGTAGGAGAGCGTCCAGAAGACGTTGACGACGTTCGGGACGCCCAGCAGGTCCTGGAGCATCGTCAGGTGCGCGAGGGCGGAGGCCCAGGGACGGTCGCCGATCCCTCCGGGAATCCCGTAGGACAGGCCGGCCGTCCCGAGGACCAGCGCCAGTGCGACCGCCGCGCACCACGCCGGGTACAGCCGGAAGAACCGCCCGACCCAGAACTGCCGGACGCTGCCGCGCCGCTCCAGGGAGAAGGGCACCACGTAGCCGCTGACGAGGAAGAACACGAACACCCCGTACCGGCCGAAGTCGAACCACGGGCTGGCCGTCCGGCGGACCTCGGGCAGCAGCACGTCAAGGGAATGCTCGAACACCACCACCATGGCGGCGAGGCCGCGCAGGGCGTCCAGCCAGCTCATCCGGGGCGCCCTCGCCGTGGGAGCGCCGATCTTCGTTTCCGGGGGGATCAGGGTGTTCGTCGGCATCCGGGCCACCATAGGGGCCGAACCGTTACCGTTTCTAACGACTGAATGAGATTTCCCTTAACGCCGTGCTCGGGCGGCCGGACTCAGCGTGACCGCCCAGGCCGCCGGAGCGCCGGTGAGAGCAGGGCCGCCGTGCGGCGGGCGGCGCGGGAGCAGGAACCGGCCCGGGACGGGCGAATGTGATCAACCCCACATTGCGCCGGGGGCGGGGTCAGCGGACGCCGACAACGCCGTACATGATCGGATCGCCCGGAGGGCCGGCGGACCCCTCGCCGGCGATCGGCGTCAGGCCGGGCGGCAGGGGGCGGAACGGTCCGAGGAGCCGCGCGATCTCGGCGCCGCCGCGCGGGTGGATCGGCACGGAGCTCCCCTCGCGGTACAGGCGCGCGGCCTCGGCGACCGTTCGCGGCGCGAAGTCCGCGGTGGCATGCGAGACGACCATGGCGCTGCCCGGCACGGCGGCCGAGGCGAGTTCGGCGACGAGTTCGCCGGCGCCGGGCAGGAAGTGCAGGACGGAGGAGAACACCAGTGCCACCGGCTCGGCCGGGTCGATCAGCCGCCGCACTTCGGGGCTGCGCAGGATCGCGCCCGGGTCGCGGAGGTCGGCCAGGAGCGCCGCGATGTTGCCGCCGTCGATGAGGAGCGCGCGGGCATGCGCGATGACGAGCGGGTCATGGTCGACGTAGACGACGCGCGTGCCGCCGGTGTGGCGTGCCGCCATCTGGTGCACGTTGTCGGCCCGGGGCAGCCCGCAGCCGAGGTCGAGGAACTGCCGGACGCCGCGTTCCGCGAGCAGCGCGATGGACCGGGCGAGGAAGCCGCGGGCGGCACGGGCGGTGCCCGCCGCCTGCGGGAGGACGCGCAGGACGCGCTGCGCGAGATCGCGGTCGGAGGCGTAGTTGTCCTTGCCGCCGAGGAGGAAGTCCTGGACGCGCGCCGGACCCGGCCTGTGCAGGGCGAGCGGCGTCTCCGGCGCCCTCATGCCGGCCGTGGTCATGGTCCTTCACCTATCGCCTTCCACCAGAGGGGAGTGGTGCAATGGCTCCCTCCCGACGTTAGGCCGCCTGGGCCGCCATGGCTCGGATGCGGGCGGTGGACCGACCGAAACCCGCCTCCCGTATGGCCGCATGGGGCCAATCGCGTTTGACGGCGCACGCCCGCATCCGACGCCGCAGGTGACGGATATCAGGAACGCGGCGAGGAAACGGGTGGTCGCCGCGTGCGCGTCCCGCCGCGCGCCCCCTTCGAACACGTGACCGTTTCCGGCCATGACAGGTATCTGACCGAAGGGACCGATCCGCTGTGGAAATCGAGGGGCGCATGTCAGCAGCGGCCGCGGCGTTCGGCACGCGGCCGCATGAGCTCCGCCGGTCTCGGCCTGCCGGGGTAGCGTTCGTCCGCGTGACGACTCCACCGGACGGGCCGCCGGCGGTCCCGGAATGGGCCCCCGAACACGAGGTCGGCGCGGAGCTGGCGGCCACCCTGATCGGGCGGCGCTTCCCCGGGCTTCGCGGCGCACCGGTGGAGCGGCTCGCCACCGGCTGGGACAACACCGTCTTCCTCGTCGGAGGCGAGTGGGTGTTCCGCTTCCCGCGCCGCCGCATCGCGGTCGCCGGGGTCGAGCGCGAACTCGCGGTCCTGCCAGTCCTGGCGCCGCGGCTGCCGCTGCCGGTGCCCGTGCCGTGCTTCGCCGGCGAGCCGTCGGACGACTTCCCGTGGCCGTTCTGGGGTGCGCGACGGCTCCCTGGCAGGGAGCTCGCCGACGTCCGGCCCCCGGAGGACCGGAGGGTCGCCCTCGCCGCCGAGGCCGGGGCCTTCCTGCGGGCCCTCCATGATCCGGCGCTCGTTCCCGCGGCGGGGGAGCGGCTGCCGGTCGACCCGATGGGACGCGCCGACCCGGCGGTGCGGGCCTCCCGGACGGTCGGCCGCCTCGACGCGCTCGCCGCGCTCGGGGTGTGGGAGCGCGACCCGGCGGTGGACGAGTTCGTCGCCGCCGCGCAGGGCTGGGGCCCGCCGGGCGGCGATCCGGTGATCGTGCATGGGGATCTGCACGTCCGGCATCTCCTGCTCGGCCCGGGCGGCCGGGCCGCCGGAGTGATCGACTGGGGCGACGTGTGCCTGGCCGACCCGGCCGTGGACCTCTCGCTCGCCTACGCCGGGTTCGCCGGCGCCGCGCGGGCGGCGTTCCTGGGCGAGTACGGGCCGGTTCCGGCGGAGCGGACGGCGGCCGCGCGGACGCTGGCGCTGAACCTCAGCGCGACGCTGGCCGAGTACGCGGCGTCCACCGGGCGGGACGCGCTGCTGGCCGAGTCGCTGGCCGGGCTCCGCCGCGCGGTCGGAGAGTGACGGGGCGCGTCAGGTGCGCAGGTAGACGCGGATGGTCGTGCCGCCGGGGCCGGTGTGGACGCGGACGAGGTCGGCCAGGTGGTTGACCATGAGGATGCCGCGGCCGCCGAACGGGCTCATGCCCGCCGGACGGCGGCCGGCGAGCGGGTCGGTGATCGTCCCGGTGTCCCGGACCTCGCAGACGACCTGGCCGCCCTCGGTCCAGAGCCGCGCGGTGCCGGTGCCGCCGCCGTGCAGGCACGAGTTGGCGGCCAGTTCGTTCACGGCGAGTTCCAGGTCGCCCACCGCGTCGGCGCCGAGGCCGAACCGCGCGCCCCAGCGGCAGGCGAACTCGCGGACGAGCGGGAGCGCGTCGAGGTCGAAGCTCATCGCCACCGCGCCGGACGGCTCCGGCAGCGGGCGGTTGTAGTCGCGGATGACGCGGTGGGGCGCGTAGTCGCCGCTCGCGCGCTCGCCGTTCCGGTCGATCACGACGGGATGGGTGGCGTGGGCGTCCTCGATCACCACGGCGTCCAGCCCCGCGAGGTCGTAGGGGCACAGGATCGTCGCCTCGCGTCCCTCGAAGGCGAGGTTGATCAGCGCCTCGTGCTGGGCGCACGCGGGGTACTCGGCCGCCGAGCGGCCCGGCCAGATCGGCTCTCCGATGATCCGCACCCGCCCGGCGGTGTGCCGGTCGGCGAACCGCCGCAGCACGCCGGGGATGATGCGCCCGGGGTTGCGTCCCGCCTCGTACATGTCCAGCCACGTCACCTCGCCGGCGGCGGCGCCCAGCGCGTCGCGCAGCACGGTGAGGCGGGCGCCCGGCACGGCCACCGCGACGGGTTCGCCCGCGTCCAGGCCGGTCCGGATGAATGGCACGGTGCCGGCGAGATACTCCTGGTCGCCGTGGTAGAAGAGCGCCGGGTGGAAGAACGCGTCCCGTGGCGCGACCTCCGGTCCGCCCGGCCTGAGGCTCATCGCGCGGTCGCTCCGTCCGGTACTGCCGTCACCTGCATCCGATCGAGGGTACGCGCAGGACGGTGGCCGTGTGAGACGGACCCGTCCGGACATCCCCCGAGGTCGGCTGATCTGCCGTCCAGCCCTTCCGCTACCCGCGTCGCGCGCGACGAAACGGATGAAATCCGGAAGAACCGGATTCGAGCCGTCGAACCGCATCCCCGGCCCGGCCACCACCCTCACCGGTCGTGCAGAAGTGCGGCGTCGACCACGTCGGTCAGCCGCCCGCGCCTGCGGTAGGCGCGGCGCTGCCGCTCCGCGCCCGTCCCGCCCGCCAGCAGCCGGCGGACGCCGCGGGTGACCACGTCGAGGTCGCCCGCCTCGCGCAGCGCGGGCAGCACGTGCGCCAGCAGGTCGCCCGCCAGGGCTCCGAACCCCGCGGGACGGCCGGTGCGCACGTCCATGCCCCGCCCGGTGAGGCCGTCCCGCGCCGCCAGCCAGTACGCGGCGCGCAGCGTCTCCGGGGACGGATCGGGCGCCCGCACGCCCGCCTCCACCGCGTCGGACGAGACCTGGACCAGGGCCCGGACCAGCGCGGCGAACACCGTGGCGTCGGCGGCGGTGGTGGCCACGTCCGCGAGCCGGATCTCCACCGTGGGCAGCCGCGCGGACGGCCGGACGTCCCAGAAGATCGTCCCGGTGTCCATCAGGGCGCCGCAGCCCAGCAGCGTCCCGACGAGGTCGTCGTAGTGGGCGGCCGATTCGAAGAACGGCGGCGGCCCCGCCACGGGCCACCGCGACCAGGCCAGCACGCGCCAGCAGGCGTGCCCGGTGTCACGTCCCGCCCAGTACGGCGAGTTCGCCGTCAGGGCCAGCAGCGTCGGCAACCAGGGCCGCAGGTGGTTGCTGACCTGGACGGCGCGCTCCCGGTCCGGCATCTCGACGTGCACGTGGCACGAGCAGATGCTCTGCTCGTCGTCCAGGCCCCGGTACACGGCGCGGCTCTCGGCGTAGCGGGCGCCGGCGGCGATGGGCGCGGGCACCACCTCGCCAAGCACCGGGGTCCCGGTCGCGGCGAGCCGGACGCCCTCCGCCGCCGCGGCGGCCGCCATCGCCGCCCGCATCGCGTGGACCTGCTCGCCGAGCTTGTCGAGATCGTCGCACGGCGGCGTCTTGGCCTCGGCGAGGAACTCGACCAGTTCCGTGGAGGTGCGCTCGCCCAGCGCCGCGCTCGCCCGCCGCACCACGGCACCGGCGCCTGGGACGACCTCCCGGGAGACGGGATCGACGACGAAGTACTCTTCCTCGATTCCGAATCGCAGGGCCATCCCACCACCTCGGGCTCGGGGGCGACGCAGGCGGCCACGGTCACTTCGACCGTACGTGGCCGACGCGTTGTTCGCACCTGCCGGACGGCCCGAAAACCCGTCCTCGTGCTCGCTCGCCCGCGGTCAGGGACCGGGATCCACGAAGTACATCGACAGCGCGATGATGTGCGTGACCACTACCACGCCGATGCCGAAGAAGAACAGCATCTTCGCGGGGCCGTGCGGGAAGACCTTCCCCGGCTTGAGGGGGCCGCGCTCGCGCTGCCGCGCGGCGATCCGCTCCTCGATCGGAGGACGGCCGAACATCGCTACTGGCGGGGGTCGTCGACGACGACGTCGGTCATGATGTCGACGGCGAGCGCGATGATGCCGCCGATCACGGTGACCGCGGCGCCCACTCCGAACACGACCCAGTCGGGGCCCAGGGTGATGCCGACGCCGCCGATGGCGAAACCGATGAAGATGATGGCCACGGCGACCCAGGACTTCGGGCGCCCGGCGTGGCTGCCACTCGACATGCGTTCGTCTTCCCTCTTCACAGGTTCGGGTTGGGGGCCTACGACGCCGAACTCTAGCAACGCCCTTTGCCGCAGGGCCTTCCGGGGTGCCTGCCGACACGGCGCCGACCGGCCGCCTGTTCCGCGCCTGGGTTCTGGTCAGCGGGACCCGGTTTCGAGCGGGATTCGGTCGCTCACCTACGATCCAGGGCATGACGGTGCCGCCTGAGGAACTCGAACTGGCAGCCGCCTTCCCCCCGGCCGAGCGCGACCGGTGGCGGGAGATGGTGAAGGGGGTGCTGCGCAAGTCCGGCGCGGCGGGCGAGGACACCCCCCTCGAAGAGATCGAGGGTCTGCTGACCCGCGAGTCCTACGACGGAGTGCCGGTCGCCGCGCTCTACACGCGGGACGACGCCCCGTCGGGGCGTCCGGGGCTGGCGCCGTACGTCCGGGAGGTGCGCCCCGAGGGCGAGGGCATCGCAGGCTGGGACGTCCGGCAGCGGCACGCGCACCCCGACCCCGCCGTCACCCGCGCGGCCGTCCTGGCCGACCTGGAGAACGGCGCGACGTCGGTCTGGCTGCGGCTGGGCGAGGGCGGCCTGCCGATCACCGGGCTGACCGAAGCGCTGCGCGGAGTCCTGCTCGACCTGGCGCCCGTCGTGCTGGACGCGGGCGCGGCGACGGGCGCGGCGGCGGACGCCTTCCTCTCCCTGGTCACCGAGCGGGGGAACGCGGCCGACGCCGCCGGCAACCTCGGCGCCGACCCGCTGGGGCTCGCGGCACGCACCGGAACGCCCGGGTCGATGGACGAGGCCGCCGCGCTGGCCGTCCGCTGCGCCCGCGAGTTCCCGAAGCTGCGCGCGATCGTCGCCGACGGCACCCCGTACCACGACGCGGGCGGCGGCGACGCCGAGGAACTCGGCGCGGTCGTCGCCGCCGGTGTCGCCTACCTGCGCGCCCTGACCGGCGCCGGGCTGAGCGTCGACGAGGCGTTCGGGCAGATCGAGTTCCGTCTCGCCGTCAACGCCGGCCAGTTCGCCTCGATCGCCAAGCTGCGCGCCGCCCGCCGCCTCTGGGCGCGGGTGGCCGAGGTCAGCGGGGCCGCGGACGGCACGGCCGCGCGCGTCCACGCCGTCACGTCGTCGGCGATGATGACGCGCCGCGACCCGTGGGTGAACATGCTCCGCACCACCATCGCGACGTTCGCGGCCGGCGTCGGCGGGGCCGACGCGGTGACCGTCCAGCCGTTCGACGCCCGGCTCGGGCTGCCGGACGACTTCGCCCGCCGCATCGCCCGCAACACCCAGACGCTGCTCCTGGAAGAGTCGAGCCTCGCCCGCGTCGTCGACCCGGCCGGAGGCTCGTGGTACGCCGAAAGCCTCACCGAGGGCCTCGCCCAGGCCGCCTGGGCCTGGTTCACCGAGATCGAGAAGGCCGGGGGTCTCGCCGCCGCCCTCGAATCCGGCCTCGTCGCGGACCGGCTCGCCACGACCTGGGCGCGCCGCCGCAAGGACATCGCGCGTCGTCGGGCCCCGCTCACCGGCGTCAGCGAGTTCCCCAACCTCGCTGAGACGCTGCCCCAGCGCGACCCGGCGCCGCGCCCGCCCGGCGGCGGCCTGCCGGCCGTCACGTACGCGCAGGACTTCGAGGCGCTCCGCGACCGGTCCGACGCCCACGCCGAGGCCACGGGCGCCCCTCCCAAGGTCTTCCTCGCGACGCTCGGGCCCATCGCGGTCCACACGGCGCGCGCATCGTTCGCCGCCAACCTGTTCCAGGCGGGCGGGATCGAGACGGTCAGTGGAGCCCCCGAGGAGTTCGGGACGTCCGGCGCCACCGTCGCCTGCCTCTGCACCAGCGACAGGCTCTACGAGGAGCGGGCCGCGGAGGCTGCGCGAGTTCTCCACGACGCGGGTGCTGTGAAGGTCTGGCTGGCGGGTAAAGGAACCTATGAGGGAGTCGACGCTCACGTGTACGCGGGTTGCGACGCGATCGAGGTACTGGAGACCACCCTCCGCGATCTGGGAGTGAACGAATGATCCCCGACTTCACCGAGATCGACCTCGGGACGGCGCCCCCCGCCGACGAGGCCGCCAAACGGTGGCGCGCGGCGGTCGCCGACGCCACCGGCACCGACCCCGACGCCCAGACCTGGGACACCCCGGAGGGCATCGGCGTCAAGCCCCTCTACACGGGCGACGACCTGGCCGGGCTCGACTTCCTCGACACCTATCCGGGCATCGCGCCGTTCCTGCGCGGCCCCTACCCGGCGATGTACGCGACGCAGCCGTGGACGGTCCGGCAGTACGCCGGGTTCTCCACCGCCGAGGAGTCCAACGCCTTCTACCGCCGCAACCTCGCGGCCGGGCAGAAGGGCCTGTCCGTCGCATTCGACCTGGCCACCCACCGCGGCTACGACTCCGACCACCCCCGGGTGGCGGGCGACGTCGGCATGGCCGGGGTGGCGATCGACTCCATCTACGACATGCGGCAGCTCTTCGACGGCATCCCGCTGGACGAGATGAGCGTGTCGATGACCATGAACGGCGCCGTGCTGCCCGTCCTGGCGCTGTACATCGCCGCCGCGGAGGAACAGGGGGTGAAGCCGGAGGCGCTCGCGGGGACCATCCAGAACGACATCCTCAAGGAGTTCATGGTCCGCAACACCTACATCTACCCGCCGCAGCCGTCGATGCGGATCATCTCCGACATCTTCGCGTTCACGTCCCAGCGGATGCCGAAGTACAACTCCATCTCGATCTCCGGCTACCACATCCAGGAGGCCGGGGCCACCGCCGACCTGGAGCTGGCCTACACCCTCGCCGACGGCGTCGAGTACATCCGCGCCGGACGCGAGGCCGGCCTGGACATCGACGCCTTCGCCCCCCGCCTCTCGTTCTTCTGGGCGATCGGGATGAACTTCTTCATGGAGGTCGCCAAGCTCCGCGCCGCCCGGCTGCTGTGGGCGCGGCTCGTGAAGACCTTCGGCCCGCAGAACCCCAAGTCGCTGTCGCTGCGGACGCACTCGCAGACGTCCGGCTGGTCCCTGACCGCGCAGGACGCCTTCAACAACGTCGCCCGCACCTGCGTCGAGGCCATGGCCGCCACGCAGGGCCACACCCAGTCGCTGCACACCAACGCGCTGGACGAGGCGCTGGCCCTGCCGACCGACTTCTCGGCCCGCATCGCCCGCAACACCCAGCTGGTCCTCCAGCAGGAGTCCGGGACGACCCGGACCATCGACCCGTGGGGCGGCAGCACCTACGTCGAGCGGCTCAGCTACGACCTCGCCCGGCGGGCCTGGGGCCACATCACCGAGGTCGAGCAGGCCGGCGGCATGGCGAAGGCGATCGACGAGGGGCTGCCCAAGCTCCGCATCGAGGAGGCCGCCGCCCGCACCCAGGCCCGCATCGACTCCGGGCGGCAGCCGGTCATCGGCGTCAACAAGTACCGCCCGGACACCGAGCAGGAGATCGAGGTCCTGAAGGTCGACAACGCGGCCGTCCGCGCCCAGCAGATCGAGAAGCTGCGCCGCCTGCGGGAGGAGCGGGACGAGACCGCGGCGATGTCCGCGCTGGACGCGCTGACCCGCGCCGCCGAGGCGGCCGAGAACGGCACCCGCCCGCCCGGCCTGGAGCGGAACCTCCTCGCGCTCGCGATCGGCGCCGCCCGCGCCAAGGCCACCGTCGGCGAGATCTCCGGCGCCCTGGAGAAGGCCTACGGGCGGCACGCCGCGCAGATCCGTACGATCTCCGGTGTGTACCGGGAAGAGGCGGGACGGGTGACGAGCATCGAGAGGGCGCGCGCCGCCACCGCCGCCTTCGAGGACGCCGAGGGCCGCCGCCCCCGCATCCTCGTCGCCAAGATGGGGCAGGACGGCCACGACCGCGGCCAGAAGGTGATCGCGACCGGGTTCGCCGACCTCGGCTTCGACGTCGACGTGGGCCCGCTCTTCCAGACCCCGGCCGAGGTCGCCCGGCAGGCGGTCGAGGCCGACGTGCACATCGTCGGCGTCAACTCCCTCGCCGCCGGCCACCTCACGCTGGTGCCCGCGCTGCGCGAGGAACTGGCCGCGCTGGGCCGCGACGACATCATGATCGTGGTCGGCGGGGTCATCCCGCCCGGGGACTTCGAGGAGCTGCGCGCCGCCGGCGCCTCGGCGATCTTCCCGCCCGGCACCGTCCTCGCGGACGCGGCCGTCGGCCTGCTGGACGAGCTGACCGCCGAGCTCGGGCACACGGCCAAGTGAGACCGGGCCTCGACGACTACGCGGCCGGGGTACGAGACGGGGCGCGGGCGTGGATCGCCCGGGCGATCACGCTCGTGGAGTCGACCCGTCCCGACCACCGGGAGCTGGCGCAGAAGCTGCTGGTCGAGCTCACCCCGCACGCCGGGAACGCCCGCCGCGTCGGGATCACCGGCGTGCCCGGGGTCGGCAAGTCCACGTTCGTCGACGCGCTCGGCACCCGGCTGACGGGCGAGGGCCACAAGGTCGCGGTGCTGGCCGTGGACCCGTCCTCGACCCGGACGGGCGGCAGCATCCTCGGCGACAAGACCCGCATGCAGCGCCTCGCCGCCGACCCGCACGCGTTCATCCGGCCCTCGCCCACGGCGGGGACGCTCGGCGGCGTCGCCAAGGCGACCCGCGAGGCGATGGTGGTCATGGAGGCCGCCGGATACGACGTCGTCATGGTCGAGACGGTCGGTGTCGGGCAGTCCGAGACGACGGTCGCCGAAATGGTCGACTCGTTCCTGTTCCTCACCCTCGCCCGCACCGGCGACCAGCTCCAGGGCATCAAGAAGGGCGTCCTGGAGCTCGCCGACGTCATCGCCGTCAACAAGGCCGACGGCGACCACACGATGGAGGCCGGGCGCGCCGCCCGCGAGCTGTCGGGGGCGCTGCGGCTGCTGCGCAGCGACGAACGCGTCCGGGACACCCCCGTCCTGACCTGCAGCGCCAAGGAGGGCACCGGGCTCGACGAGGTGTGGGGCAAGCTCGTCGACCACCAGGAACGGCTCCGCGAGTCCGGCGAGCTGGAGGCCAGGCGGTGCCGCCAGCAGGTCGGCTGGACGTGGGCGATGGTCCGCGAGCGGCTGCTGTCCGACCTGCACTCCCACCCCGCCGTGCGGAAGCTGGCGCCCGGGCTGGAGCGGGAGGTCGCCGACGGCGCGCTGACGCCGGCGCTCGCCGCGGAGCGCATCCTGGAGGCGTTCTCGCGGGACCGCTGAACCCCGTTTCCCTGTGTCCGAAACCACGGGTTGGCCAGGGTCCCGGTCGCGGCGGACGGGGATCAGGTACAAAAGTCGGATGGACGTCATCGCGCTCGACGATCCGACGGAGGCACAGATCCGGGAATGGCACGACGTGGTCGCCGCCGTCCACGCCGGCGACCCGGCCGGCGACCCCGCGCCGGACCTGGAGCGCACGGCGCGGGGGCTGCTCGGCGCCGAGCCCGGCGCGCGGCGGCGGCTGTGGGCGGCGGCCGACGGGGCCCGGCTGGTCGCGGTGGCCGCGCTCCGGCTGCCCGGCGAGCCCGGCGCGGACCGTCCCGGCGAGATCGACATCCAGGTCCGCCCCGACCACCGGCGCCGCGGACTCGGCGGCCGGCTCCTCGCCGTCGCCGCCGAGGGACTGCGCGCCGACGGACGCTCCAGTGTGATCGCCCAGGTGCTCGCCGGCACCCCCGCCGTGCCGTTCCTGGAGTCGCACGGCTTCGAGTGCGTGCTCACCCTGCGCGGCATGCTGCTGCGGCTGGACGACGTCCCCGCCGAGCGCGTAGCGCGCCTGCTGGCCGAGGCGCCCGCCGGTTACCGCCTCGTCCGCTGGCGGGGCGTCGTGCCCGACGACCTCGCCGCCGCCCTCGCCCGGGCCAAGCACGCCATGGCGGACTTCTCCGAGTACGAGGGGACGCTCTGGGACGCGCTCCGCGTCCGCGAGATGGCCGAGATCGTCGCCAAACGCGGGGACGACCTGTACACCGTCGCCGCGCTCTCCGGCGCCGCCATCGCCGGGTTCACCGAGGTCGTGGTGCCGTCCGGGTGCGCGGGCCGCGCGGCCCAGTACGACACGGCGGTCGTGCCCGAGCACCGCGGCCGGCGCCTCGGCATCTCGGTCAAGGCGGAGATGCTGCGCTGGCTGGCGGAGGAACGCCCCGAGGTCCGGGAAATCGAAACGGACAATTCCGGCGACAACGATCACATGCTCGCCGTCAACGAGGAGCTCGGCTTCCGCGTCGAGCGCGAGTCCCTGGAATACCAGGCCGCCACCGGCGCCCTGCCCGCGTCCGGCGCCTGACCCGCGCCGGCCCACACACCCGCCGCGTCGCCGCCTCCAGGCCCGTCCCGGAGCGGACGGGCCGAAAATACGTTGCCCCCGCCGCCCGTGGATCGGCACTCTAATGGAGGTCTTCCGGGAAATGCCCGGAAGGCGGAGAATTGCCGAAGCATTTCCCTGTGGTTCAACGGCAGAACGCCGCACCGTTAATGCGGATATCCAGGTTCGAATCCTGGCGGGGGAGCGGCACACGGGCTAGGGAGGTGACCCGGTGAACGTGCTCGTCCTGAACGCGTCGTACGAGCCCTTACAAAGGGTGGACCTGCGGCACGCCATCCGCATGCTGGTGCGCGAGGTGGCGGTCGTCGAGGAGGCGGAAGAGGGGCGCACCTTCGGCAGCTTCCCGGTGCCGCGGGTCCTGCGGCTGGTCCGGTACGTCGCGATGCGCTGGCGGCACGGCAGGCGCCCGCCCTGGAGCAAGCGCGGCGTGTACCTGCGCGACCGTGGCGACTGCTGCTACTGCGGGAAGCGCGGGAACACGATCGACCACGTCCACCCGCAGTCGCGCGGTGGCGGCGACACCTGGGAGAACACCGTCCTGGCCTGCGGGAAGTGCAACAACCGCAAGGGGGACCGGACGGTCTCCCAGGCCGGCCTGCGACTGCTGTCGGAGCCGCGGGTGCCGCGCTGGGAGGAACTCGTCGGGCCGTGACGCGAGAACGTCCGGGACGCCCGGGCGCACAGGGGACAGGGGCCGGACCGCATCGAGCGGTCCGGCCCCTGAATCTTGTACCGCGCGGCCCTTCGGTAGCCTACGGGTGACTCTGTGTGTTTTCTGAAGCTTCTGAGGCGAAATGGGTGATTGTGGTAGCGTGCCGCCAATCTTGAGCTTTGTTATCTAGGAGAGATCTGTGGCGGCCCTCGATCCACTCGGCAGGACGCCCCGCTTCTCGCGCGGGCGCAGGACGGCGAAGCGCCTCGCGGCGCTGGCCCTCGCGGCGGGCGTCTCGGCGGCCCTTCCGCCGGTGTCCGGGAGCGCCGCGAGCCTCCCGCAGGAGCCGAAGGACCTGAAGAAGGAGTACGCGAAGCTCAAGGCGCGCTCCGACAAGCTGTCCAAGGAGTACCGGGGCGAGCTCGTCTCCCTGGAGGAGGCGAAGAAGGCCGCCGTCCGCGCCGGCGCCGACGCCACGAAGGCGGGCCGGGAGTACGACGCCGCCCGCGTCGCCGTGGCCCGGATCGCGTCCACCACCTACATGACCGGCCGCCTCGACGTGGTCCCGATCATCTCCTCGGCCGAGCCGGGCGCCGCCGTCCGCGACGCCGCGGTCGTCGAGCACATCAGCCGCAACAACGGCCGCCGCATCCAGACCCTCCGGGCGCTGAACGACAAGGCGACGCAGTCGCAGGCGACGGCGAAACAGAAGCTGGACGAGGTCAAGAAGGAGCTGGACGACCTGGAAGGCCAGCGCGCCCGGGTCAAGAAGCTGCTCGCAAAGTACAAGCCCGAGGTGACCAGGACGAGCGCCCCGGCGGGCGGCGGCCGTCCGGACGGGGTGAGCGGCACCAAGTCCCCGATCGTCGGCAACTCGATGACCGCGCGGATGCGCACGGCCCTGCTGGCGATCGACGGGAAGTTCGGCCCGTTCCCCACCATCGGCTGCTCGCGCCCCGGCGACCCGCAGGACCACGGCTCCGGCACCGCCTGCGACTTCATGGAGAGCACCGGCGGCAAGATGCCGAGCGCCTCCGCCCAGGCCCACGGCGACCGTGTCGCCCAGTACGTGATCGACAACGCCTCCCGCCTCGGCATCAAGTACGTCATCTGGAAGCAGCGCATCTACGACATGCGCGGCAGCGGCGGCTGGCGCCAGATGGAGGACCGCGGCAGCGTCACCCAGAACCACTTCGACCACGTCCACGTCTCAGTCCTCTGACCGGCGTTACTGATCGAGTTCGATGACCGTGGCCTCGCGGGCGGAGCGGAGGGCGGCCTCGATGACCTCCAGGCCGTTGATGGCGTCGGTGAGCGTGACCGGGGGCGGGGCGTCCTCGCGCAGGGTGCGAAGGACGCCCGCGTAGAAGTCCTGGTAGGCGCCCGGGGCGGTGGCCTCCGGGGTCTCGTGTCCGGGCGTGCCGAGCAGGCCGTACGACTCGGGTGGGGCGATGCCGTACCCGGGGTGCTTCGGGGTGAGGCCCGCGCGCAGCTGCTCCTCCTGCCCGTCCATGCCCGGCGCCGTGTAGGACGCGCGGCTGCCGAGAACGCGGAAGCGCGGGCCGAGCTGGGCCGCGGTGGCGCTCATCCAGAGGTGGGAGCGGGTGCCGCCCGGGTGGGTGAGGGCCACGAACACGTCATCGGGAGCGGTCGCGCCGGGGCGGCGCGTGTCGACCTCGGCGTAGACGCGGGTGGGGCGGCCGAACAGCGCGACCGCCTGGTCGATGAGGTGGGAGCCGAGGTCGTAGAGGATGCCGCCCGCGTCGCGGGGGTCGGCGCTCTCCTTCCAGCTCTTCTTGACCTCGGGCCGCCAGCGCTCGAACCGGGACTCCCAGCGCTGCACGTCCCCCAGGGCGCCCGAGGTGACCAGCCGCCACGCCGTCTGGTAGTCCCCGTCCCAGCGCCGGTTGTGGAACGGGAAGACCGGCAGGCCGCGCACGGCGCTCAGCGCGGCGAGGGACCGCGCCTCGGTCGCCGAGGCCGCGACCGGCTTGTCCACGACGACCGGGACGCCCGAGGTCAGCGCGGCCCGGGCGAGCGGCACGTGCTGCCGGTTCGGCGCGGCGATCACCACCAGGTCGCAGGCGCCCGACGCGCCCCAGAGGCGGTCGGCGTTCTCGACGACCTCCGCCTCCGGGTACCGCTCCCGCACGGCCCGCTGCCGTTCCGGGGACCCGGTCACGACCGCGGCCAGCCGCATCCCCGGGACGGACGAGATCAGGGGGGCGTGGAACACCGAGCCGCCGGTGCCGTATCCGATGAGCGCAACACGCAGATCCATCCCCCGATCATGACCGATGGCGCGGCGGCGGCCGGGGAGCGGGGTCCGGATCCGGTGGTCCGGCGCGGGCGGGAACGCCACGGATCGACGTAGGCTTTCGTCCGGGATCTGTTGGATCGAGGGGGACGCGTTGTCCAAACCAGTGCTGCTGACGGTCGACGACGATCCGGGCGTCTCCCGGGCCGTGGCCCGGGACCTGCGCCGCAGGTACGCCGAGACGTACCGGGTCGTGCGCGCCGAGTCCGGCGGGGACGCGCTGGACGCGCTGAGCGAGCTGCGGCTGCGCGGCGACGACACGGCCGTGCTGCTCGCCGACTACCGGATGCCCGGGATGGACGGCGTCGAGTTCCTGGAGCAGGCCATGGACCTGTTCCCGTTCGCGCGCCGGGTCCTGCTCACCGCCTACGCCGACACCGACGCGGCGATCCGCGCGATCAACGACGTCGACCTCGACCATTACATGCTCAAGCCGTGGAACCCGCCGGAGGAGAAGTTCTACCCGGTGATCGACGAGCAGCTGGACGCGTGGTCGCGCGCCGACCGGCGGGTGCCCGGCGAACTGCGCGTCGTCGGGCACCGCTGGTCGTCGCGCTGCTACGAGGTCCGCGACTTCCTGGCCCGCCACCAGGTGCCCTACACCTGGCTGATGGACGCCGACCCGGACGGCGCCGAGCTGGTCGCGGCCGCCGGCTCGCCCGAGCTGCCGCTGGTGGTGACCTCGGACGGGGCGACGCTGTCGGCCCCGTCCGACGCCGAGCTGGCGGACGTGATCGGGCTGCCGAGCACCCCGTCCACCGGCTTCTACGACCTGATCGTCGTCGGCGGCGGGCCGTCCGGGCTCGGCGCCGCCGTGTACGGCGCGTCCGAGGGCCTGAAGACCGTCGTGGTGGAGCGGCGCGCCCTCGGCGGCCAGGCCGGGCAGAGCTCCCGCATCGAGAACTACCTGGGCTTCCCCGACGGGGTGAGCGGGGCGCAGCTCGCCGAGCGGGCCCGCCGGCAGGCCGACCGGTTCGGCGCCGAGTTGCTGCAGGCCGGCGAGGTCACCGCGCTGGAGTCGCGCGGCACGGCCCGGGTGGCGCGGCTGTCGGACGGCACGGAGATCGCCGCGCACGCCGTCATCCTCGCCACCGGCGTCTCCTACCGGCGCCTCAACGCCGAAGGCGTGGAGGACTTCGTCGGGCGCGGCGTCTTCTACGGGGCCGCGCTCACCGAGGCGCCGTCCTGCAGGGACGAGGAGGTCGCCGTCGTCGGCGGCGCCAACTCCGCCGGGCAGGCCGCCGTGTACCTGGCCGGATACGCCAAGAAGGTGCACATCATCGTCCGGGCGGACGGCCTGGAGAAGTCGATGTCGCACTACCTGATCGAGCAGATCGCCGCGACGCCCAACATCGAGGTCCACACCGGCAAGACGGTGTGCGCGGCGGAGGGCGCCGACCGGCTGGAGCGGCTCACCTTCGCCTGGCCCGGCGGGAAGAAGACCATCGACGCGCACTGGCTGTTCGTGTTCATCGGCGCCGAACCGGGCACGGAATGGCTGGACGGCTTCGTCGAGCGGGACGGACGCGGCTACGTCGTGACGGGGCCCGACCTCGTCGCCGGCGGCCGCCGTCCGGCCGGGTGGCCGTTCGCCCGCCAGCCCTACCACCTGGAGACCAGCGTGCCGGGGGTGTTCGCGGCGGGCGACGTCCGCTCGGAGTCGATGAAGCGCGTCGCGTCCGCGGTCGGCGACGGTGCGATGGCCGTGGCGCTCGTCCATCGCTACTTGGAACAGGCATGAGCGAAGCGAACCGGGGGGTGCGGGGGGTCGTCCCCCCGCGAGAGGCAGGCATGAATACGGCATCACCGGAAGAACTGCGGGAACTGTTCCTCTTCGAGGATCTCGACGAGGAGAAGCTCGGCTGGCTGTCGCTGTGCGGGACGGTCGAGGAGTATCCCGTGGACGGGATCATCTGTGCGCAGGGCGATCCCGCCGAGTTCCTGTACGTGCTGCTCGAGGGCGAGATGGCGATGAGCCAGAACGTCCGGGGCCACACGGTCGAGGTCACCCGGACCGACCGCCCCGGCACCTACGGCGGCGCCGTCCAGGCGTACCTGGGCGACCAGATCGAGCAGAAGTACCAGCACACGCTCAGGGCGACGCGCCCGTCGCGGCTGTTCGTGCTGCCGGCCCGCAAGTTCGGCAAGGCCGTCCGCAAGTGGTTCCCGATGGCGACGCACCTGCTGGCCGGGATCTTCTTCGGGATGACCAACCTGCGCCGGGCCGTCGACCAGCGCGAGCGCCTCACCGCGCTCGGCACGATCACCGCCGGGCTCACCCACGAGCTGAACAATCCGGCCGCGGCCGCCGCCCGGGCCAGCGCCGAGCTCGGCGACCGGCTGCTCGGCGCGCAGAAGAGCCTGGCCGACCTCGCCGCGCAGGGCGTCGACTGCACCCATCTGAGCGCGCTGGTCTCGCTGCGCCCGGCGCTGCCCGACGGGCCGGGCACCCGCCGCAGCCCGCTGGAGGTGAGCGACGCCGAGGACGAGCTGGGCGACTGGCTGGAGGAGCGCGGCGTCGGCGACGCCTGGGAACTCGCGCCCGGCCTCGTCGCCTGCGGGGTCGGGATCGAGCAGGCCGAGGAGGTCGCGCGGGCCGCGGGCGAGCACCTGCCGGCGGCGATGCGGTGGCTCGCCGAGGTGATGGAGGTGACCCAGCTCCAGGCGGAGATCTCCGAGGCGACGGGCCGCATCACCGCGCTGCTGGACTCCGCCCGCCAGTACTCCCAGCTCGACCGCGCCCCCTACGGGCGCACCGATCTTCGCGAGCTGCTGGACAGCACCCTCACCATGCTCAAGCGCAAGATCGGCCCTGGCGTGACGGTGAAGACCGTCTACGACGAGACGCTGCCGCCCGTCCCGGTCTACGCGGCCGAGCTGAACCAGGTGTGGACGAACCTGATCGTGAACGCGCTTTACGCGATGCAGGGGTCGGGCACGCTCACGATCCGCACCGCCCGCGAGAACGACAACGCGCTCGTGGAGATCGCCGACACCGGGACGGGCATCCCCGAGAAGAACCTCGACCGGATCTTCACGCCGTTCTTCACGACGAAGCCGGTCGGGCAGGGCACGGGTCTCGGCCTCGACATCTCCTGGCGCATCGTCGCCGACCGGCACGGCGGCGACATCCGGGTGGAGTCGCTGCCCGGCGACACCCGCTTCCAGGTCCTGCTGCCGCTGACCGAGCCCGCCGCCGAGGAGCCCGATCAGTAGGACTGGAGTTCCAGCAGATTGCCGCCGGGGTCGCGCAGGTGGGCGGTGCGCAGCCGCGGCCCCCAGTCGGGACGGTTCTGCGGCCCGGTGACCTGCACGGCGCCGAGCACGCGGAGCGTCACGGCGGCGGCGTCCACGTCGTCCACGCGGAAGACCAGCATCGAGCCGTCCTGGCCGGACGGGGCGGGCAGATCCGCGGTGCCCACGGCGTCCGCGATCCGGGCCCGCCCCATGAGGACCAGCACGCCCTCGCCTTTCAGGTCCCAGTTCGCGTATTCGGCCTCGGGTATCAGCTTGACCGGTTCGATGTGCAGCAGCTCGCGCAGCGCCGCCTCGTAGAAGCGCGCGCAGGCGCCGAAGTCGTCCACCAGAAGGCGCGGATACAGCGCGTCCATGCGGTCCCTCTATTCGTGGGTGCTCACCAATGATTGGGGTAACCCTACAATAGGCGGATGGACGAGACCGCCGGGCCGCTGCCGCCCCGCCTGCTCGGGATCACCACCTTCGTGCTGGCCCAGGTCGGGCGCGCCGGCCGGGTGCGGATGGGCCGCATGATGGACGAGCACGGCCTCGGGCTCTGGCACTTCGCCGTCCTGGCCGCGCTGGACGACTCGGCGCCCGCCTCGCAGCGCGAGCTGGGCGTCCGCCTGCGCATCGACCCGAGCGACCTCGTCGAGGTCGTCGGGCGGCTGGAGGCCGCCGGGCTCGTCCGCCGCGAGCGGGACCCGTCCGACCGCCGCCGCTACGTGGTCGAGCCGACCCCCGGCGGACGCGCCGAGCTGGACGAGGTCACCCGGCGCGCCGCCGAGCTCGACGCCGAGCTCCTGGCGCCGCTCACCCCGGAGGACCGGGCCGTCTTCGAGCGCATCGCCCGCGTCCTGCTCGCGCACCACGATCCGCGGGCCCGTTCCGGACACGCGAACGCCCCGGCGCCCGCGGGGGCGCCGGGGCCTGCGGCCGAGAGACCTACTCGAACAGGTCGGGCTGCTCGCGGGTGATCTGGTCGTGGAGCGGCTGGTAGTTGATCCAGCCGACCAGGTCGTTGCCGATCTGGCCGTGGGTGAGGACGGCGTTGTCGTGCTCGATGGGGACGACCTGCCCGGCGGCCTTCGCGAGGAGCTGCACCTGGCATGAGCGCTCCATCGTGATGAACCACCAGGCGGCGGCGTCGACCGTGTCGCCGACGGTGAGCAGGCCGTGGTTGCGCAGGATGACGGCCTTGCCGCCGCCGAGGGCGGCGGCGATGCGCTTGCCCTCCTCCAGATCGGTCACGACGCCGGTGTAGTCGTCGAACAGGCCGTGGTCCTGGTAGAACGCGCAGACGTCCTGGGTGATCGGCTCCAGCTTCTGGCCGAGCGCCGAGATCGCCCGGCCGTAGGTGGAGTGGCTGTGCGCGGCGGCCACCACGTCCGGGCGCGCCTGGTGCACCTGCGAGTGGATCGCGAACGCGGCCTCGTTGACCGGGTAGCGGCCCTCGACCACCTTGCCCTCGTGGTTCACCAGGATCAGGTCGCTGACCTTGATGTGCTTGAAGGACATGCCGAACGGGTTGACCCAGAAGTGGTCGGTGTGCTCGGGGTCGCGGGCGGTGATGTGCCCGGCCACGCCCTCCTCGAAGCCGAACTTGCCGAAGATGCGCAGGGCGGCCGCCAGGCGCTCCTTGCGGTGCCGGCGCTCGTCCGCGACGTCGTCGAACGTGGGCGGCAGCCGGAAGATCAGGTCGGTCGGCAGCTTCTCCAGGAACTCTTCATCGTCGGACATCCGGTACTCCTTGGACTCGTCTGCCACCACCGAACACCATTCTCCGGGCCCCGGCTAGACCGGCCGGACCCAACGCCCGAGGAGCGGATTGTCCCGAAGGGACAACCAGGACGCAGAATGTGGGGATGGAGCCCAGCACGAGCGACCGGTTCCTGCGGTTGCTGATCGAGCACAGCGACGACCCGGTGCTCCTGGAGGCGACGGTCCGCGCAGCCCGGAGCAGGTCGGAGCTGGTGGCGGCGCTGCCCGAGGAGGAGACCAGGCGGCACACCCGCGCGCTGGTCCGCGGGGTGCTCGCCGCGCTGGAGGACGGCGGGCCGAGCGAGGAGGTCCTCGCGGCGGCGGAGCGGCTCGGGTCGGACCGGGCGAGGCAGGGGGTGCCGGTCGCGGCGTTCCTGGACGGCTTCCAGGCGGGCCGCGCCCACCTCGTCCGGACGCTGGTCGCCGACGGCCGCCGGATGGGCGTCCCCGACGCCGCGCTGCTGGACGGCGTGACCCGCATCGACGAGATCACCACCGCGCTCGTCCAGCGGATGGTGCACGCGCACCGGGTCGCCGAGCTGGAGATGGCGCGGACCGTCCACGAGGGCCGCGTCCAGATGCTCCGGCAGCTCCTGCACGGCGAGACGGTCCCCGTCCTCGCTCCGCTCGATCCGCTCGGCGCCTACCACTGCGTGGTCTCCGACGTCAGCGACCCGGCGGTGGCCGCGCGGCTGGAGGCGGGCCTGACCGCCGCCGGGCCGGGCCTGTGCGGGCTGGTGGACGGGCGGCTCGCGGCGCTGGTGGCCCGGCTCCCCGACCCGCCGCCGCCCGGTCCGCTGCTGGTGGCCGCGCCGCCCGCCCGTCCCGGCGGCGTCGCCCCGATGTACGCGCTCGGCCGGCGGGCGCTGCGGGCGGGCGCCGCCGCCGGGCTCACCGGGATGCGGGAGCTGGCCGACCTCGCGCTGCTCACCGTCACCGAGGCCGAGCCGGAACTGGGCGGCATCCTCGCCGCGGCGCTGCTGTCCGGGCTCGACCCGGACGAACCGTTCCACCTGGAGCTGGCGGAGACGGCGCTCGCCTACCTCGACCACGGCGGCCGGATCGAGGCGACCGCCGCCGCGCTGCACGTCCACGGCAACACGGTCAAGTACCGGATCCGCCGCTTCCAGGAGCTGACCGGACGCCCGCTGCTCGACCCGGCGCGAGGCGCGGCGGTGTCCCGCACCGCGAACTGGTGGTGGGCCCTGCACCGGTGGCTCGCCCGCGCCACGTCATGATCTATTGGGGACGACCGGCGACGGGACGTCCGGCACCAGAACGGAGGAACCGGTGACCACACCGAGGATCGGCACCCTGATGTGGCCCATGCAGTCCTGGCCGGAGGCCGGCGGGCTCTGGCGGCGCGCCGAGGACCTCGGGTTCCGGCACGCCTGGCTGTACGACCACGTCGCGTGGCGCGGGACGACACCCTGGTACGACGCCTACACCACGCTCGCCGCGGCCGCCGCGGTCACCTCCCGGATCCGTATCGGCACGCTGGTGACCTCGCCGAACTTCCGGCATCCGGTCCCGGCCGCGCACGCGATCAGGACGATCGACCACGTGAGCGGCGGGCGCGTGACCGTCGGCATCGGGGCGGGCGGCACCCGCCGCAACTCCGACGCCGGCATCCTCGGCGGGGACGACTGGACCCCGGACGAGCGCGCCTCCCGCTTCGCCGAATGGGTCGGGCTGCTCGACCGCCTGCTCACCGCCCCGGAGACGTCCTTCGAGGGGACGTACTACACCGCGCGAGAGGTGGTGCAGGAGCCCGGCTGCGTCCAGCGCCCCCGCGTGCCGTTCGTCATCGCGGGGGACGGACCGCGGGGCATGCGCGTCGCGGCCCGGCACGGCACCGGCTGGGTGACGAGCCCCCACGGCGGCGGCCGCGAGCCGCTGGACACCGTGCGTTCCCGCCTCGGCGCCCTGCGCACCGCGTGCGAGGCGGAGGGACGTGAACTCGACGACCTCATCCTGCTGACGGGCTTCTCCGAAGAGCCGTGGCTGGAGTCGCACGAGTCGTTCGCCGACCTCGCGGGCCGGTACGCCGAACTCGGCATCACCGAGATCGCGCTGCACTGGCCCCGTCCGGGCACCCGGTTCGAGGCCGACATGAAGGTCTTCGAGGCGATCGCCGCCGAGTACGGCGAGGCATGCTGATGCCGTTCGTGCTGCTCGGGCTCGCGATCGCCTTCGAGGTGACCGCGACGCTGGCGATGCGCGCCTCCGACGGGTTCACCAAGCCGGTGCCGATCGCCATCGTGGTGGCCGGGTACCTGATCTCGTTCGTCTTCATGGCCAGGGCGCTGACGTCACTGAACGTCGGGCCCGTCTACGCCATCTGGTCCGCGCTGGGCACGATCGGCGCGTTCGTGGGCGGCGTGCTGCTGTTCGACGAGCCGGTCAAGCCGGTGACCATCGCGGGCGCCGTCATCATCGTGATCGGCGTCATCGTGATGAACTTCGGCGGCGGTGTCCACCAGGGCTGAGCAGGCGTCCGGGAGCCGGCGCGTCACATCCGGTACAGGGCGCCCGCCACGCCCCATTCGCCGAACGGCGGCGGGTCGCCGCGTCCGGCCGCCGGTGGCCGGACGAGGACGAGCCTGGCCACGCCGAGCCGCCGCACCGCGCGGGCCGTCTCCGCCGCGTCGTCCCCGGGGACGCCCGCGAACATCAGGTCGGCGTCCCGCGCCCAACCGGGCGGCTCGGAGAACTCCGGTGCCCACACGCACGTCCGGTGACCGGCGGAGATGCGGTAGCCGTGCATGGCGCCGCCGCGATGCGGGACGGGCAGCGGCTCGATGCGCAGCGCGCCGTGCCGGAACGGGGCGAGGACGGGCTCGGGCATCCCGCACTCCCGGGCGATCCGGCGGCGGGCGGGCTGGCAGGGGCCCTTCTCGTCGCGGACCAGCCACGCCACCGAGATCTCCGGCGGCTCCGAGCCCGGCCCGCCGTCCAGCCCGACGTGGGCGTGCCCGTACTCGACCAGCAGGCCTGCCGGGGCGTGCGCCGGCGAGCGGGCCGTTCCGGTGCCGAGCAGGATCAGGCGCGGCATGTCCCGATCGTCACCCCGCGCCCGTTCCGCGTCCAGCCCCGGCGGGCGAGGATCAGGCGGGGATCTCGGCGAGGGTGGTGACGCGCTGCTGGTCCAGCTGGCCGCCGATCAGCTCGGTCGGCGTGCAGCCGGACAGGGCGCGGAACTCGCGGTTGAGATGGGCCTGGTCGTAGTAGCCGCAGGAGAACGCCGCCTCGGCCAAGCCGGCGCCGCCGGTGAGCAGGTCGACGGCGCGCTGGAAACGCAGCACCCGCGCCATCACCTTGGGCGGCAGGCCCGCCTGGTCGCGGAACCGGTTGGTCAGGTGCTTGCGGCTCCAGCCGACGTCGGCGGCGATGTCGGCGACCGACACGGTGAGATCGCCGTTCAGCAGCCGCCAGGCTCGCGTCACCTCCGGGTCGGGCACGGGGCCGGAGTCGAGGCGGCGCAGGAGGAAGCCGTCCAGGATGTCGAAGCGCGCACCCCAGCCTGGGGCGTCGGCGAGCCGTTCGACCAGCGTGCGCGCCTCGCGCCCCATCAGGTCGGGCAGCTCGACGGCCGCATTGGCCAGGCGGCCCATCGGGGCACCGAGCAGGGTGTAGGCGCCGAGCGGGGTCACGTCGAGCTGGATGCCGCGCTGCCCGCCCGGGCTGAGGTACATGCCGTGCCCGTCGTGCATCCCGGCGACGAACGACCCGTACTCGCGGTCGCCGACCCCGGGGTCGGGGACCCGCAGGAGAAGCGGCGGACCCAGGTTGATGATCACGACGGTGATGCGGGTGGGCAGCGTCCGCATCCGGGTCGGGACGATCTCCGGTTCCCAGTAGCCGTGGTAGGAGTGCAGGAACGGCCGCAGCGCCGGGTGCGGGCGCCCCTGCGCGAGCCACCAGCCGCCCCGGTCGCTGATCTCGACCGGCCTGCCGCTCATGCCCCAGTCCTACCATGCGGGAAGGACGAAACCCGCTACTCGTACATCTGCCCGCACACCGCGATGCGCGCCAGGTCGGTCCAGCTCATGGTGGTGATCGTGCGGACGTAGGAGCGGGCCGGGGGCTCGCCCGGGCCGGTGGGCAGCGGCACCCGGGCGCCGTCGGCCGCGTCCCAGCCGCCGAGGCTGCCGGCGACCGCGCACTCCAGGTACGTCGCCGGATCGAAGTTGTACCAGCGGGCCGGGGTGGCGCGGGGCCCGGAGCCGGGCGGGCGCGGCGCGTCCACCCCGAAGCGGGCCTGCGGGCCCGGGGGCGTGGCCAGGAAGTCCTCCAGGTCGGCGATCTGGGAGAGCAGGACCCGCTCCCAGTCGGCGTACCCGTCGGGCTCCTCGCCGGGCAGGGACAGGTCCTTGCCGCTCCACGCGGGGTCGAAGGCGGGGGGCGGTGTGGTGGACGCCGCCGCGAACATCGCCGCCACGTCGTCGGGCTCCAGCCGTGCCTGGTCGCCGAGTGGGACGCTGACCTTCCACAGCGACCGGAGGAACGCCGACAGCGACCAGGACGCCGCCCTGGCCTCCTGACCGAGTTGCAGGAACACCAGGTACAGGTCGCGGTTGGTGCGGACGGCCGGCCCCGGCGGGCCGTCCACCCGGTACGTCTGCTTGTGGGGGACGCCGCTCTCCAACACCATGACCTGCGCCAGCGCGGAGATGCGCGAGTCGTGCGTCGCTACGTGGAACGTGTTGCCGAGGTCGTCCTGGCGCGTGACGTCCCAGGTTTGCATCCGGCCCTCCACGGTAGGTGCGGTGGTCCACGCCCCTGTTCAGAAAGTGTCCCATTCCGGGGACCGACTGCCAGTAGTGGCGATGTCACTTTCCGGACTCGAAGTCGTGACTTTCCGCTCTTGTAGTACGTGCCGGAAACGGGGAGGGCCCGGCGGCCGGCCGCCGGGCCCCGTGCGCGCGCTCGCTCAGCTCTTCGAGCGGTGGATCACCTGGAGCTCGGTGAACCCGTACAGGCCCCACGGCCCGTTCTCGACGCCGACGCCGCTCCACTTGAACCCGCCGAACGGCTGGTTCGGGGCGAGGGCCAGATGGGTGTTGACCCAGGCGGTGCCGCACTCCAGCCGTCCGGCCACCTCGGCGGCCCGGTCGGCGTCCGCGCCCCACACCGACCCGGACAGCCCGAAGTGGGTGCCGTTGGCGCGGGCGAGGGCCTCCTCCACATCGGTGTACCTGACGACCGGCAGCGCCGGGCCGAACTGCTCCTCGTCCACGATCCGGGTGCCGTCGGAGACGTCGGCGAGGATGGTGGGCTCGAAGAAGTAGCCGGGCCCGTCGATCGGCCTGCCGCCCGCCGCGGCGCGGGCGCCGCCGGCGATCGCGTCGGCGACCAGCTCGCCGACCCGCTCGTACTGCGGCCTGTTGTTGATCGGCCCGTACTGGACGCCCTCGTCCATGCCGTTGCCGACCTTGGCGGCCTTCGCGCGCTCGGCGAGGGCGTCCACCACGTCCCCATAGAGCGCGTCCGGGACGTACACGCGCTTGATCGCCGAGCAGACCTGCCCGTTGTTCTGGAACGCGGCGCCGAACAGCCGGTCGGCGACCGCGGCCGGGTCGGCGTCGTCCAGCAGGATTGCCGGGTCGTTGCCGCCGAGCTCCAGCGTGACGCGCTTCAGGTCGGGCGCCGCCGCGGCGGCCACCCGCTTGCCCGTCGCGACGCTGCCGGTGAAGCTGATCTTGCGCGGGACGTCGTGGGCGGTCATCCAGGCGCCGAGGTCGTCGCCGCCGGTGACGACGTTCAGCACGCCGGGCGGCAGGACGTCCCGCAGCACCTCGCCGAGCTTCAGGCTGGACAGCGGGGTGAACGGGGACGGCTTGAGGACCATCGTGTTGCCCGCGAGCAGGGCCGGGGCGAGCTTCCAGACCGCGAGGAGCAGCGGGTAGTTCCACGGGGTGATCGCGGCGACGACGCCCATCGGGCGGCGGACGACCTCCACCAGGGCGTTGGCGTCGTCCTGGATGACCTCGCGGGGCAGCTCCAGGTCCGCGAAGTACTTCAGCCACACGCCGGCGCCGACGACCTCCATGGTCGCGTCGGACAGCGGCTTGCCCTGCTCCAGTGTGAGGATCCGGCCGATCTCCTCGGACTTGGCGAACATGACGTCGGCCGCCGCGAGCAGCGCCTTGCGGCGCGCGGACTCGTCGCGGCGCCACTCCGCGTATGCGGCCTGCGCCGAGGCCATCGCCGCGTCCAGCTGTTCCCTGGACGCGTCGGGCGCCTGCTCGGCCACCTCGCCGGTCGCCGGGTCGATCACGCCGAAGGTGCGGGGTGCGGTCACGGCCAGGCCGTCGATGGTCATCGAGAAGTTCTCGGACACCTTGATCCTCCGCTCACGGGGTTACCGAACGGGATTCAGTATTCACCCTCGCCGCCCTTCGTGACGAGCGGGCCGAGCCGGAGGACGCGGGCGGCGGTGGCCGGCGACATGGCCTGTTCCGGCGAGATCGCGGCCGGCCCGCGTCCCGCGGGCGATGATCTCCGCATGCGATCACGTTTCACAGCGGTGTTCGCCCTCACCCTCGCCCTCGCCGCATCCGGCGGGGCGACGGCGGCCGCTGCACCCCAGTCGCCGCACACGGCGCCCACGTCCGCCCCGAGGCTGGCCGATCCGCACCCGTGCGCGGGCAAGCCGGGCTTCACCTGCTCGTTCCTGACCGTTCCCCTCGACCACCGCCATCCGGGGCGGAAGGACACCCTGAGGCTCCAGGTGGCCATCGCCGACAACGCCGGCGCGCCGAACGGGGTGCTCCTGTTCCTGACCGGCGGTCCGGGCCAGCCAGGCGTCCCGTTCATCGACGGCATCTCCAAGCGGATGCCGGAGCTGGCGAAGAGCCACCGGTTCGTCATGATCGACCAGCGCGGCACCGGCGAGTTCGGCGCGATCGACTGCCCGCGGCTGCAGGCGGAGGTCGACGGCAGCGACATCGAGCCGCCCACGCCCGCGGCGGTCGGGGAATGCGCCGGCGTGCTCGGCGACCGGCGGCACTACTTCACCACCGAGCAGACCGTCGGCGACCTCGACCTGCTGCTCCGCGCCCTCGGCGTGCGGAAATGGACGGTGGACGGCGTCTCCTACGGCACCATGACCGGCGCCACCTACACCGCGTCCCACCCGCAGAACGTGACCAGGCTCGTCCTCGACTCCGTGCTGCCGCACGTGGACCCGCAGCACGACGACATGCTCTACCTCACCGGCCTGCGCGCCACCGCCCGCGTCCTGCGGGACGCCTGCCGGGCCGCACCCGCCTGCGGCTTCGACCCTGCCGAGGACCTGGCCTGGCTCGCCCGCAACCGCGAGGACGCCGTCCTCATCTGGGACATGCTGGTGGCCTACGAGTTCCTCGATCCGACCTACCGGGACGCGAGCGCCATCGGCGGCCTGGGCGACGTGGTCTCGGCGATCCACGACGCGCGGCACGGGAACCCAGGACATCTGGACCGGCTGCTCCAGGTGCTCGACTCGGGCGGCGGCGACCCCGCGGAGTACAGCTCGGGACTGCACATCGCCACCATCTGCGGGGACGGGCAGTTCCCATGGGGGACGTCCGAGACCTCTCCCGCTCGCCGCCAGGCCGCGCTGGACCTGACGCGCAAGCACCTCCCCGCCCGTGCCACCTGGCCGTTCACCTCGGACACGGCCGTCGGCAACGGGTTCATCCAGGAATGCCTGCACTGGCCGTGGGCACGCCATACCGCCGAGCCCAGGCGGACGAGGCTGCCGGTTCCCGTCCTGCTGCTGAACGGCGACCACGACCTGTCCACGCCCCTCGAATGGGCGCGCGAAGCACTCCGCTACGCCCCGCGCGGCGAGCTCGTCGTGGTCAGGGGCGCCGCCCACTCCATCCAGAACCGCGAACGAGGGACCCAGGGCCGCGAGGCGGTCGTCAGGTTCCTGAACGGCTGATCCGGACACCGGCGGGCGCCCACGGCGGATCCGTGGGCGCCCGTCCGCCGCTCTCAGGCGGCGAAGATGCGGTCCAGGAGATCGCGGTAGCCGCGCAACGCCAGGCGGAGCCGCTCGGTGTCGGCGCGTTCACCCGTGCCCAGCGCCTCCGAGAGCTTCCGCCGGTGTGCGGCGATCGCGCGTCCGAGGGCGTCGACGGCCTCGGACGCGAGGTCGTCCGCCCTGCGGACCGACTCGCCCGGGTCGTCCACGAACGCGGACTGGACGGCGTGCCAGCGCTCGCGGAACCGCTCGGCCTCGGCGAGGTCCATCAGCTTCTCCGGTCCGCCCGAGGGGGCGTGAAACCCGGTGGCCGCCTCGCGCTGTCCGGCGTCCGGGACGGGGATCGGGTCCGGGATCGTGTCCGGGACGGGCTCCGGCGCGTCCATCACCGGGGGCTTGGAGGGAGGACCTGCGACGCGCAGGTCACCGGGAACGCCGGGCTCGGCCGTTCCGGCCGCGCGGGCGCGCTCGCCGGGCTCCGCCGCGCTGTCGTCGGTTCGCCTGTGCTGCATCGGGGATCAGCTCCTCGGCGTGCGGTCGCCCCGGCGACCGTCCACAGGGCCGGCCGCCGCGGCGGGAGGGGCAGGGGGCAGCCCGGCGGGAGGCACGCGGGGCGCCTCGCCCTTGGGCTCGTCCGCGGTGTGCTCTCCTGCGGAGCGCTCCTCGGCGGCGCGGCCTGCGGGCCGCCGCCCGTCGTGCGGCGCCAGCAGTTCCTCGAAGAGGGCGCGGTAGTGCACCATGGCCTGCCGCAGGTCCTCGGTGGACGCCTCCTTGGACGAGGCCTTGCCGCTGATCGCGTGGGCGCGCCGGTAGTGGTCCATCGTGCGGCCGTGCTCCACCGACAGGTGGGCGACCTTGTCCTCGAAGCCGTGCGTCGGGTAGCCGCGTTCGCCCATCACCACCGTGACGAGGCCGCCGGCCTGCTCGACCGCCGCCTCCGGGGTGTCGACGAACCGCTCCTGGACACGGACCCACTGCTCGCGGTACTGCTCGCGGCGGCGGGGGTCGAGGTCGTGCAGTTCGAGCCGCTCATGGCGCTGCTCGCGGGAGCGCAGCTCCCGCTCGGCGGCGGCGCGGCTGCCCGCGCTTTCCACGGTCCGTTCGTACTCGGGACCGAACCGCCGCCGGAGCCGCGCGGAGCGCGACCTGGCCCGGGCCAGGTAGGCGGCGGCGACGAGTACGGCGGCGATGACAATGGCGATGACGACCCATATCGCGGTCGACATGTCGTTCCTCCAACGTGCGTCGGATCGGATGACTCGCCGATGCCCGGGTAACGGCCGTCAAAACGAACCACCGCAAAACGGTACGGATTGCGTGCGCCATCCCTGGCGTGCGTGTTCTGATTGAGGCGCTACCGGAACCATGCGCGCCCGGCGGCGGGCGCGTTCGAATGGATGTGATGCGCGGTGCGCCATGCGTTCGGCTTCGTTCTCGGCGTCCTGCTGACCCCCGCGCTGGTGTACGGCGCGGCCTGGGGCTACGTCCAGGCCGGCCAGTCCTTCGACGGCACCGGGCAGGCGATCACCGACCGCACCCGCATCTACGGCGCGTTCGCACTCCTCGCCGCCGTGGGCCTGGTGATGGGGGTGATCATCGTGGCCCGGTGGGCGTCGCCGCTGGTGTCCCTCGTCCCGGCGCTGGCGCTGCTGGGCCTGTCGGGCTACTTCCTGGTCGACCCCGGCGGCGTCCTCGATCTGCCGGGCAAGGTGCCGCCCGCCGGCGACCTGGACTTCGGGCTGCGCATGCTGCTCGGCTCCGGGATCTACGCGATGATGGGGCTCGCGCTGCTGATGCCCTCGTGGGCGCCGCGCCGCTGGGGCGCCGACCGCGACGACGACGCCGCCGACCGGGACTTCTACAACGCCATGCACCGCGACCGCATGGCTCGCTGACGGCGGGCACGCTGACGGGCCGGGCCTCCGCGCGAGGCCCGGCCCGCGTACCGCGTCCGGTCAGACGTTCTCCGGTCCGGTCATCCCTGCTTCGCCTTGGTCACGAACTGCGTGGTGTAGGTCTTGCTCAGGTCGATCTTGTCCTTCTTCTCCGCGACCTCGGGCGAGAACTGCGCCAGCACCTTCAGGACGTTCTCGGCGGCGTCCGGCTTCATGACGCCGTCCCCGTTGAACATGCTGATCGAGTCGCCGACCGCCTTCTCGTACAGCGCCGGGTCGCCGCCCGCGTAGTCCTTCGGCATCTTCGCCGCGATCTCCGCCGGCTTGTGCTGCTTGATCCAGCCGAGCGTCTTGACGAACGCGTTGGCGAGCTTCTGCACGGTCTCGCCGTTGGACTTCACCCACGCGCAGTCCATGTAGAGGGACGTGGACGGGTACAGCCCGCCGAGCGCCTTGCGGGTGCCCTCCTCGGTGCGCATCTCGACCATGACCTTGGCCTTGTTGGTGCTGACCAGCTTGGCGATGGTCGGGTCGGTCGTCATGCCCGCGTCGATGCCGCCGTTCTCCATGGTGGAGATGAACGTCTGGCCCGCGCCCGCCTTGACGGTCGTGTAGTCGGACGTCTTCACGCCGTTGCGAACGGCCAGCGCGCGGGTGATGAAGTCGGTGGACGAGCCCGGGCTGGTGACTCCGAGCTTCTTGCCCTTGAACCCGGCCGGCGACGTCAGCGAGCCCGCCTTGGACGTCGAGACCATCTCCGCCTCGCCGGGCACGTCCGCCATCTGCACGACGCTCTGCACGCACTTGTCCTTGGTCTGCAGCTGGATGGAGTGGTCGTAGAAGCCGACGACGCCCTGGACGTCCCCGGAGATGAGGACGTTCTCGGCCTGCGCGCCGGCGGGCTCGGTGAGCAGCTGGACGTTCAGCCCCTGCTCCTTGAAGTAGCCGAGCTGCTCGGTCAGCTTCGCGGGCAGGTAGATGACCTTGTCGATCCCGCCGACCATGATCTTGACGGTGCCGCCGGAGCCGCCGTCCCCGCCGGATCCGGCACGGGAGTCGCGGCAGGCGGACAGGGAGGACAGGGCGGTGAGCGCGGCGAGCGCCGCGGCGCCCACTCGGAAGGATTTGCTGGGCATGACGGTTTCTCCTGGTCGTGCGGAATGCGGGGTGGGAGGGTCCGGGGCGGGTCCGGACGTCTTGGGGGAGGGGTCAGATCTGGACGTCGTGACCGGACGCGGCGGGACGCCAGCGCAGCAGCCGGCCCTCCAGCAGCGTGAGCAGGTACTCGGCGAGCAGGGCCAGCACCGTGATGATGATCATCCCGGCGTAGATGCCGGCCGAGTCGAAGGTGCCCTGCGAGTGGTTGATGAGCAGGCCGAGGCCCTTGTCGGCGCCGGTGTACTCGCCGACGATCGCGCCGATGATGGCGAACCCGAACGCCGAGTGCAGTGAGGCGAGGATCCAGGAGGTCGCGCTCGGCACCACGATCGTCCAGAGCACCTGGAACCGGCCGGCGCCGAGGATCCGCGCGTTGTTCACGAGGTTCCGGTCGACCTCGCGGGCGCCCTGGAACGCGTTGAAGAACACCGCGAAGAACACCAGCACGAACGCCGTCGCGATCTTGGACTGCATGCCGAGGCCGAACCAGATGATGAACAGCGAGGCCAGGATGATCCGCGGAATCGCGTTGACGGCCTTGATGAACGGCGCGCACACGTCCGACAGGAAACGGCTGCGGCCGAGCACGATGCCGAGGACGACGCCCCCGGCCGCGCCGAGCGCGAAGCCCGCGACGGCCTCCTGCAGGGTGACCGAGATCTGCTCCCAGATCGACCCCTGCGCGGTGCCCTCGGTGAACCATCCGACGAGCCGCTCCCAGATCTTGGACGGCATCGAGTAGTAGAACGGGTCGATCAGGTGCCGGGCGGCCAGTTCCCACGACCCGAGCCACACCAGGACGAGCGCGATCCGCACGCCGTTGATGCCGAGGGCGCGGCGCAGCCCGGCGGTGCGCGCCCGCGCGATCGCCGCCAGCTCGCCGCGGTCGCCCGCCCCGCCGGACGCGGTGGTCCCGGGGGCCGAAGCGGCCTTGTCGATGGTCACCACGGCCTCGGTCGTGGTCGTCTCCGCGTCACGCGGCATGGCCGGCCCCTCTCTCGCGGGTGATCTGAACCTCTTCGCGGAGCGAGTCCCACACCTCGCGGTAGATGTCGAGGAACTCGCCGGTGAGCCGGACCTCCTCGGCGTTCCGCGGCCGGTCGAGCGGCACGTCGAACACGCCCTTGATCGTCGCGGGGCCGGCGGTCATGACCACGACACGGTCGGACAGGACGAGCGCCTCCTCCAAGTCGTGGGTGACGAACACGACGGCGGCGCCCGATCCCGACCAGAGGCGCAGCAGCTCGTCCTGCATGAGGCCGCGGGTCTGGACGTCGAGGGCGGAGAACGGCTCGTCCATGAGCAGCACGGACGGCTCGTTGACGAGGGTCTGCGCGAGCGCGACGCGCTTGCGCATCCCGCCGGACAGCTGGTGGGGGTAGTAGCCCTCGAAGCCGGCGAGGCCGACCCGCTCGACCCAGTCGCGGGCGCGGTCGCGGGCCGCCCGCTTGGACATGCCCTGGTAGCGGGGGCCTGCCGCCACGTTGTCCAGGACGGACCGCCAAGGCAGCACGGCGTCGTTCTGGAACATGTAGCCGACGCCGTCGGGGATCCCGTCGACGGGCCGGCCCTGGACGAGGACACGGCCCTCGGACGCCGGCTCCAAGCCGGAGACCAGGGAGAGGGTGGTCGACTTGCCGCAGCCGGTCGGGCCGACCACGGCGACGAACTCGCCGGGACCCACGGACATGTTCAGGTCCCGGACGGCCGTGTGGACGCCGCCCGCCGACCGGAAGCGCTTGGTGGCGCTCTCCAGCTCGATCACGGGCGCGCCGGGGGTGCGCTCGGTGCTGTCTCGCTTGGGCGATGCTGTTCTGGACACGCCGGAACCGTACGAATGTGGCGCGCGTCACCGGAACCCTTGCCCGCGATGTGCTCGCAAGTCGCGAAACCCCACGTTGCGCGCGTTAGCCCGGGTTTTGCGCGTTCTGCTCGCGGCCCGGGTGGGCGGGCGGCCCGGCATCGATTACCGTGCACGACATGTCCGTCCGGCCGCGCATCTCCTTCGCCCGCCAGGTGCTGATCCTGCAGGTGGGCGTGGTCGTCGTGGTCGCGGTCCTCGGATACGGTCTGGTGGCCTGGATGCTCGACGGCAGGCTCCGCGACCAGTACGGCCAGCGGGCCCTCACGGTGGCGCGCACCGTCGCCGTCGACCCGGAGATCGCCGACGCGGTCGCCGGCGGCGATCCCGGCCACATCGTCCAGGACCGCGCCGAGCGGGTCCGCGTCCGGACGGGGGCGCTCTTCGTCGTCGTGACCGACAACCGCGGCATCCGCTTCTCCCACCCGAATCCCCTGGAGCTCGGCAGGCACGTGAGCACCGACCCCTCCGACGCGCTCGCCGGGCGGGAGGTCGTCCGTGTCGAGCGCGGCACCCTCGGCCTGTCCGCGCGCGGCAAGGTCCCGCTGTACGGGCGGGACGGGCGCATCCTCGGCGAGGTCAGCGTCGGGTTCGACGCCCGCGCGATCGACCAGGAACTCGGCCAGCTGCTGCGCGAGATGTCGCTCTTCGTGGCCGGCGCCGTGCTGCTCGGGGTGTTCGCGTCCGCAGCGATCGGGCGGAGGCTGAAACGGCAGACGCTCGGCTTCGAACCCTACGAGCTGGTGGAGCTGGTCCATGAGCGGGAGGCGGTGCTGCACGGCGTCGGCGAGGGGGTCGTCGCGGTGGACGCCGCCGGCCGGGTCGCGGTCTGCAACGACGAGGCGTCCCGGCTGCTCGGCGTCACACCCGAACCGGGCACGCCCGCCGGGGACCTCGCCCCCGAGGGGACGCTGCGGGACGTCCTGACGGGGGAGCGGGAGGCCGCGAACCTGTTCGTCACCGCGGGGGAGCGGGTGCTCGTCGTCAACCGGCGCGAGGTCCGCCGGCACCGCCGCGACCTCGGCGCCGTGATCACGATGCGCGACCGCACGGACCTGGAGACCCTCGCCCGGGAGCTGGACTCGGTCAGCACCCTCTTCGACGCGCTCCGCGCGCAGCGGCACGAGTACGCCAACCGGCTGCACACCCTCTCCGGCCTGCTCCAGCTGGGCCACAGCGAGGAGGCCGCCGACTACATCGGGACGCTGATGGAGGACGCCGCCCGCCGCGCGCCCGCCCCCGACAACCTGCCCGACCCGGTGTCGGACCCCTACCTGCGGGCGTTCCTGTCGGCCAAGGCCGCCGTCGCCGCGGAGAAGGGCGTCCGGCTCGACATCGGCGCGGGCAGCTTCGTCCCCGGCCGCGTCGCCGACCCCCTGGACGTGACGACGGTGGTCGGCAACCTCGTCGACAACGCGGTCGAGGCGGCACGGCTCGGGCGGCGGCGGCCAGCCCGCGTCGAGGTCGAACTGCTCGGCGACGGCCGCGACCTGCACGTCACCGTCACCGACTCCGGGGACGGGCTGCCGGACGGGCTCCGAGACGCCGTGTTCGACGACGGCGTCTCGACCCGGGACATCGCGGCGGGCCGGTCGCGCGGGCTCGGGCTCGGGCTGGCGCGCCGCACCGCCCGCGCCCGCGAGGGCGACGTGCGGTTCGTGGAGGCCGGTTCGGACGGGCCGGCCGGCAGCGGCGCCGTCGCGGTCGCCCGGCTCCCCGGGGTGCTCGGCGCGGAGGCCCTGCGATGAACGAGGCGAGGCCATGATCGACGTGCTGGTGGTGGACGACGACTTCCGTGTCGCGCAGGTGCACGCCGGGTTCGTGGCGGCGCTGCGCGGGTTCTCCGTCGCCGGGCTCGCGCACACCGCGGCGCAGGCGAGGTCCAAGGCCGCCGAGCTGGCGCCCGCGCTCGTCCTGCTGGATGTCTACCTGCCGGACGCCTCGGGCCTGACCCTGCTGCCCGAGCTGGACGCGGACGTCATCATGGCGACCGCGGCGGCCGACCCCGCCGTCGTCCGGGAGGCGTTCCGGCACGGCGCCCTGCACTACCTGGTCAAGCCGTTCACCGCCGCCGCGCTGAACGCGCGGCTCACGGCCTACGCCCGGTACCGCGAGGCGCTGTCCGGCGAGAACGACCTGTCCCAGGCGGCCCTGGACGGCGCGGTCCGCGCCCTGTACGCGCCGCTGCACGGCCAGCCGCCCGCGCCGAAGGGCCAGTCGCCGGTGACGACGCGGCTGATCGCCGACGCGCTGCGGGGGGCGGAGGAGCCGCGGTCCGCCGCCGAGGTCGCCGACCAGGTCGGCATCTCCCGCGCCACGGCCCAGCGCTACCTCGCCGCCCTCGCCCAGGCCGGGCGGGTCGTGGTGACGCTCCGCTACGGCGCCACAGGGCGTCCCGAGCACCAGTACGCGTGGTCGCCGCGGTAGAGGCCCGCCAGGACCTCCTCGATGCCGGCCTCCCGCAGGGAGATGTCGCGGACCTCATGGTCGCGCGCCAGCTCGGCCACGACCGCAGCCGCGTTCGCCGAGCGCGGCAGCCGGAGCCACTGCCGTGGCCCCTCCACCCGCTCGGCCACGATCCCATCCAGCGTGATCGGAGGGCCCGGCCGGGCCAGCTCCACGACCAGGAGCCGGTCGGTGTCCACGGTGCGGCGCAGCTCGTCCAGGCCGCCGTCGTAGGCGAGCCGGCCATGGTCGATGATCATGACGCGGCGGCAGAGCCGTTCGATGTCGCCGAGGTCGTGCGTGGTCAGCAGGATCGTGGTGCCGCGTTCGGCGTTGACGCGTTCCAGGAAGTCGCGGACGGTCGCCTTGCTCACCACGTCCAGGCCGATCGTCGGCTCGTCCAGGACGAGCAGCTCCGGGTCGTGCAGGAGCGCGGCGGCCAGGTCGCCGCGCATCCGCTGGCCGAGGCTGAGCTGCCGGACCGGGGTGCCGAGGAACGGCTCCAGCTCCAGCAGCGCGGTCAGCTCGGCGAGCCGCGCCCGGTGCGCCGCGGCCTCGACCCGGTAGAGCCGGCGGACGAGGGCGAGGCTGTCGCGCAGCGGAAGGTCCCACCACAGCGTCGTGCGCTGCCCGAAGACGACCCCGATGCGGCGGGCGAGCGTCGTGCGCCGCCGCGACGGGTCGAGCCCGCACACGCGCAGGGTGCCGGACGACGCGGTGAGGATCCCGGTCAGCATCTTGATCGTCGTGGACTTCCCGGCGCCGTTCGGGCCGAGGTACCCGACGAACTCGCCCGGCTCGACGGTGAACGACACGCCGTCCACGGCGTGCAGGGACGTCCGCGTCCGCCGCAGCAGGCCCGCGCGCGTCCGGACGGTGAACGACTTGACGACGTCCTCGGCCTCGATCATCGCCATCGGCATCAGCTCCCCGTCGATCGGTAGTGCCGCAGCCCCGCCCGCCATGCCAGCGCCGCGACCGCGCCCAGCACGGCGGCGACCGCGGGGGACGCGAACCGGACCGCGCCCGGCAGCCCGAGCGGGTCGGGGCGGTCCAGGACGTACAGCGCGGGCTGCCAGTTGACGAACGCCAGCGGGACGACGAACGTCACCCCGCGGACGAAGTCGCGGGCGAACATGGTCATCGGGTACTGGGTGAGGAACGCGCCCCCGTAGGTCAGCGACTTGCTCGCCCCGTGGCTGTCGACCAGCACGAACTGCACCGCGCCGGTCAGCACCCACAGCCCGCCGAAGATCGCCGTCCCGGACAGCACCATGACCGGGACCATCGCCACCCGGCCGGGCGTCCAGGAGACGTCCAGCCGGTCCAGCGCGTAGACGAGCACCATCACCGCCGGGACCAGCTTGCCGATGCGCCGGGGAGTGAAGCCCTCCGTTGCGATCTGCACCAGCGGGCTCACCGGGCGGACCAGCATCGCGTCGAGCGACCCTTCCCGCACGTGGTACCCGAGCCGCTCGGTCGTCCCGAGGACGATGTCTGAGAACGCGAACGACAGCGCCGACGTGCCGTAGAGGAAGAGCACCTCGGATGCGCCGAACCCGGCGATGCGCGGCGCCCGCGAGAACAGCACCAGGATCGCGGCCGCGTCCAGGGTGGAGACGACCGCCGTGACGAGGGCCAGCAGCACCATCGACACCGGGTACTGCGCCGCCGCCCGGATCCACGTCCAGGCGAGCAGCCTGTACATGCGCGCCGGTCCCGCCGGCACGGGGTCAGCCACCGTGGATCACCAGCCTCCGCCGGGCCGCCCGTGTGACCAGGGCTCCGGCGCCGAGCAGGGCCACCGCCCAGGCCGCCTGGAACGCCAGCGCCCCCGGCAGCGCGGCGCCGGTGTAGCGGCCGAGGAACACGTCCGCCGGCACCTGGATCTGCGCCGACCACGGCAGCGCCCGCGCCGCCTCGCCGAGCCACCCGGGGAACACGACCAGCGGCAGGATCATCCCGGAGAAGAACACCGACATGACGAACGTGACCGCGTTCAGGCCGCGGTCGTCGTGCAGCCAGAACATCCCCATCGCCGCCAGGTACCGCAGTGCGAAGCCGACGACGGCCGCCAGGACCAGCGCCACCGCGAACGCCGCGAGGGCCTGCGGGCCCGGCCACCGGAACGGGAACACCAGGGCCCCGGCCAGCAGTGGGGGACCGGCGCGCAGCAGCAGCGAACCGGCGGCGCGGCCCAGGTCGTCGGCGAGCCACCAGCCCTGGAGGCCCACCGGCCGGTGCATGTCGATCGCGATGTCGCCGTTGCGGATGCGCTCGGTGAGGTCCATCCCGCCGAAGATCTGGACCGGCCCGATCAGGGCCTGGGTGACGAAGCAGAACGTGGCGGCGTCGGCGGCCTTGTAACCGCCGAGCGACGGACGGACCTCCCACAGCGCCAGCAGGACGTAGGCGCGCATGAAGCCGAACGCCGTGTTGGTCAGCGACTCGGTCAGGGAGCCGAAGGGGTACGCGGTGTGGCGGCGGAGGCCGTACCACCACACCCACGGAAGAACGCCCACTTGCCAGGAGCCTAGACAGACAGCGCAAGGGCGACCACGTAATTTCGCACAGAAGCGGGGCTCAGGCGCGACGCGCCCAGAGCCCCGCTTCCGAGATGGGTCAGCCCTGCGGAATTTCGGGCTTGATGGGGGAGTAGAGCCAGTCCTTGAAGAACCCGCTCAGATCCTGCCCGGAGATCTGCTGCGCCAGGGACGTGAACTGCGCGGTGTTGCCGTTGCCGTACTTGTGCCGCGCGTACCACGTCCGGAGAAGGGTCAGGAACTTCTCGTCGCCGATCTTCTCCCGGAGGAACTGCAGCATCATGCCGCCGCCGCTGTAGACGCGGTCGTTGAACATGGTGTCGCGCTGCGGGTCGGCGGTCAGCACCGACCAGTACGGGTTGCCCTCACGGTCGGGGAACGGACGGGCGGCGTACGTGGCGCGGGCCGCGTCGTGAACGCTGCGGCCGCCGTGCAGTTCCGTGTAGTACCACGCGGCCCAGGTGGCGAAGCTCTCGTTCAGCCAGACGTCCTTCCAGCGTTCCGGGGACACCGCGTCGCCGAACCACTGGTGCGCCAGTTCGTGGGCGATCGTCCCGGTGCTGCGGACCGCGGAGTAGACCGGCTTGCTCTGCGTCTCCAGGGAGAACCCGAGCGGCTGGCCGTTGAAGCGGGCGTCGTCGGCGATCGCGCCGGTGCTGCTGAACGCGTACTTGCCGAAGGTCTTCGACCACAGGTCGGTGACCTCGCTGGTGGTGTCGTAGAAGAAGCTCACCGCGTCCGGCTGGTTCGCGAGGAGTACCGGGTCGACGGCCGTGTAGTTGGGGACGCCGCCGGGTGTGCGGCCCTGCTTCACGTCCCACTTGCCGATGTCGATCGTGGTGAGGTAGCTCGCCATCGGGCTGTCCTCGCGCCACTTGAAGACCTCGGCGCGGGTCTTCGCGCTGCGGCGGCTGAAAGAGGCGACGTCGGAACGGTGCCCCGTGGGGCGCCCGTTGGCGACGGCCGTCAGGCCCTTCGGCACCGTGAGGGTGTAGTCGTAGGTGGCCTTGTCGCTCGGGTGGTCGTTGACCGGGAACCACGTGCTGGCGCCGTTCGGCTCGCCGCCGACGAACGCGCCGTCGGGCGTGTGCAGGAACCCGTACGGGGAGCCGAACACGATCGGCGAGCCCACGATGGTCTGCGGGACTCCGCCGTACCTGATCACCGCGGTGAAGGTCCGTCCCTTCCGCAGGCCCTCGCGCGGCGTGATGACCAGTTCCTGGCCGCGCCGGGTGTAGCGGGCCTGGTGCCGGTCGACCCAGACCTTGTCGACGTCCATGCCGGACAGGTCCAGGTCGAACCGCGACAGGTTCTGGGTGGCCCGCGCGGTGACGGTCACGGTGCCGTCGAGCTGGTCGTAGTCGGGGTCGTAGCTCAGATCCAGCGAGTAGTGGCGTACGTCGTAGCCGCCGTTGCCCTCCAGCGGGAAGTAGGAGTCGCCGACACCGGGGGCGCCGGGGGTGAAGCGCCCCTGCCGGCCGTGCCCGTCCGCGGAGGCGGCGGGCGCGAGCGCGACGACGCTCACGGCGGCGACGGCGAGCGGGAGCATCCGGCCGGGGATCGCCCGGGACCGGATGGACCGGGGGTGACGCGCCATCAGAGATCCTTTCCGAGTGATCATCTAGCGCGCCCACGATGCTCCTTTTATTGGGAGTTGTCGAGATCCATCGCCGCATGTGGCCGGGGCGGATGGGGCGTGGGAGGAGCCTGGGAGGGGCCCGGGAGGGGGCCCTGGCATACCGGAAGGCCCCCGCGGGTGTAGGGACGCGGGGGCCTTTCGGGGTCCTGGGGATCAGGCCGGAGGGACGGGCCGGCGGAACCGGCCGCCGAGGGTCAGTGGAACTGGCCCTCTTCCGTGGAACCCTTCAGCGCCGTGGTGGACGAGTCCGGGCTGATCGCGGTGCTGACCATGTCGAAGTAGCCGGTGCCGGCCTCGCGCTGGTGCTTCACCGCGGTGAAGCCCTTCTCGGCCGCCGCGAACTCGCGCTCCTGCAGGTCGACGTAGGCCGTCATGCCCTCGCGGGCGTAGCCGTGCGCCAGGTCGAACATGCCGTAGTTGAGCGCGTGGAAGCCGGCCAGCGTGATGAACTGGAACTTGAACCCCATGTGGCCGAGCTCGCGCTGGAACTTGGCGATGGTCGCGTCGTCCAGGTGCGCCTTCCAGTTGAAGGACGGCGAGCAGTTGTAGGCCAGCATCTGGTCCGGGTACTCCGCCTTGACCGCCTCGGCGAACTTGCGGGCCTGCTCCAGGTCCGGCGTGCCGGTCTCCATCCAGATGAGGTCCGAGTGCGGCGCGTACGCCTTGGCGCGGGCGATGCAGGGCTCGATGCCGTTGCGGACCCGGTAGAAGCCCTCCGCGGTGCGCTCGCCGGTGGTGAACTCGCGGTCGCGCTCGTCCACGTCCGTCGTGATCAGGGTCGCGGCCTCTGCGTCGGTCCGCGCGATGATCAGTGACGGCACGTTCGAGATGTCCGCGGCGAGGCGCGCGGTGTTGAGGGTCTTGATGTGCTGCGAGGTCGGGATGAGGACCTTGCCGCCGAGGTGGCCGCACTTCTTCTCGGAGGCCAGCTGGTCCTCCCAGTGCACGCCTGCGGCGCCCGCGGCGATCATGCCCTTCATCAGCTCGAAGGCGTTCAGCACGCCGCCGAACCCGGCCTCGGCGTCGGCCACGATCGGGGCGAGGAAGTGCGTGTCGCCCTGGCCCTCGGCCCACTGGACCTGGTCGGCGCGCAGCAGCGCGTTGTTGATCCGGCGCACGACGGCCGGGACCGAGTTCGCCGGGTAGATGCTCTGGTCCGGGTAGGTCTGGCCGGCCAGGTTGGCGTCCGCCGCGACCTGCCAGCCGGACAGGTAGATGGCCTTGAGGCCGGCCTTGACCTGCTGGACGGCCTGCAGCCCGGTCAGCGCGCCGAGGGAGTGGACGTAGTCCTCCTCGTGCAGGAGCGTCCAGAGCCGCTCGGCGCCTAGGCGCGCGAGGGTGTGCTCCTCCTGGACCGAACCGCGGATCCGGATGACGTCCTCGGCCGTGTAGGTCCGCTCGACGCCCTTCCACCGCGGGTCGGTCTCCCACTTTTGCTGCAGCTCCTCGGCTGCGCCCTTGAGGCGACTGTCGCTCATCGTCTTGCCCTTCCGTGTCGTCCCCTGGGTGCTTGTGCTCGACTATGCCCGGGTCGCAACCCCAATATGAACTGGCGAGTAACGAAAGAACTGCGAAATTTCCGCTACGATGAAGCGGTGACGACCTTGCGGCCAGAAGAACCCCTCAACTTGACGAGTGATGTAGATCTCGTGACGTTCGGGCAGCGGCTCCGCCATCTGCGGCGCGCCCGCGGCATGACGCTGTCGGACCTCGGCGAGCGCGTCGGGCGCGCCCCGTCCCAGCTGTCGCTGCTGGAGAACGGCCGGCGCGAGCCCAAGCTGTCGCTGCTGCAGGCCCTCGCCGCCGCGCTGGAGTGCCCGGTGGAGGAGCTGCTGCGCCGCCAGCCGCCCAGCCGGCGCGCCCAGCTGGAGATCGAGCTGGAGGAGGCGCAGCGCGACCCGCTCTACCGGACGCTCGGCCTCTCGCACCTCAAGGTCGGCAAGCGGATGCCGAACGAGGTCATCGAGCACATCCTCGCCCTGTACGGCGAGCTGAAGCGCAGCCGCACCAAGCCCACCGCGAGCCCGGAGGAGGCGCGCAAGGCCAACGCCGAGCTGCGCCGCCAGATGCACGAACGCGGCAACCACTTCGCCGAGATCGAGCAGGTCGCGTCCCAGACCCTCGACGCCGTCGGATACCGGCGCGGCGCGGTGTCGCAGGGGCTGCTGATGACGCTGGTCGGCCACTTCGGCTTCAGCCTCCAGTACGTCCAGGACCTGCCGCGTTCCGTCCGGTCCATCACCGACCTGCGCAACCGGCGGATCTACCTGGAGCGCGAGCAACTCGGCATGCACACGCCGCGGACGATCCTGCTGCAGACCCTCGGGCACATCGCGCTCGACCACGACCAGCCCCGCGACTTCGCCGACTTCCTGCGCCAGCGCGTCGAGGCCAACTACTTCGGCGCCGCGATCCTGATGCCCGAGCGAACCGTCGTCCCCTTCCTCCAGGAGGCCAAGGCCGCGCGGGAACTGTCGGTGGAGGACCTCGCGGACGTCTTCTCCGTCTCCTACGAGATGGCCGCGCACCGCTTCACCAACGTCGCGACCCATCACCTCGACCTTGAGCTGCACTTCACCAAGAACGACGAGAACGGCACGATCTACAAGGCGTACGCCAACGACGGCCTGGCCTTCCCGCAGGACGAGGACGGCGCGATCGAGGGGCAGCGGATGTGCCGGGAATGGGCCGGGCGGCACGTGTTCGGCGCCGCGGACCGCTTCTCGGTCTACTACCAGTACACCGACACCCCCAACGGGACCTACTGGTGCCTGTCGCACATCGACCCCAGCCACGAGCGCGACTTCGCGATCACGCTGGGCGTCCGGTTCGAGGACTCCCGCTGGTTCCGCGGCCGGGAGACGACCCGGCGGGTCAAGTCGGCCTGCCCGGACGGCGACTGCTGCCAGCGGCCGCCGAAGGCGCTGTCCGACCGGTGGGAGGGTATGGCCTGGCCGTCGGCGCGCGCGCACTCGCACGTCCTGTCGGTGCTGCCGCCCGGGGCGTTCCCCGGCGTGGACGAGGCGGACGTCTACGAGTTCCTGGACCGGCACGCCGCCGGGTGACACCTCTCCCGCTGTGACTCCGGCCACGGTGTTACCCGTGGTAACCCACCTTGGTGCTACCGTTGGTAACAGCTGTTTATTGGAGAGAGGGTCAATTAATCATGACGACCGCCGAGCAGACGCCGTTCTCCCTTGAGCCCAGCGAGGACGTTCGCGAGGTCAGGGACTGGGTCCACGAGTTCGCCAAGGACGTCATCCGTCCCGCGGCCGAGGAGTGGGACGAGCGCGAGGAGACCCCCTGGCCGCTGATCCAGGAGGCGTCCAAGGTCGGCATCTACTCCCTCGACTTCTTCGCCACCCAGTGGCTGGAGCCGACCGGCCTCGGCATCCCGGTCGCGTTCGAGGAGCTGTTCTGGGGCGACGCGGGCATCGCGCTGTCCATCGTCGGCACCGGCCTCGCCGCCGCGTCCGTCGCCGCCGTGGGCACTCCGGACCAGGTCAGCGAGTGGGTACCGCAGATGTTCGGCACCGCCGACGACATCAAGCTCGGCGCGTTCTGCGCCTCCGAGCCCGACGCCGGCAGCGACGTGGGCTCGATCCGCACCCGCGCCGTCTTCGACGAGGCCAAGGACGAGTGGGTGCTGAACGGCACCAAGACCTGGGCGACCAACGGCGGCATCGCCGACGTCCACGTCGTCGTGGCCTCGGTGCACCCCGAACTGGGCAGCCGCGGCCAGGCCAGCTTCATCATCCCGCCGAACACCCCCGGGCTGAGGCAGGGCCAGAAGTTCAAGAAGCACGGCATCCGCGCCTCCCACACCGCCGAGGTGATCCTGGACGACGTGCGCGTCCCGTCCCACCTGATCGTCGGCGGCAAGGAGAAGTTCGACGAGCGCATCGCGCGGTCCCGCGAGGGCAGGAGCGCCAAGGGCCAGGCCGCGATGAAGACGTTCGAGACCACCCGCCCGTCCGTCGGCGCGATGGCGCTCGGCGTCGGCCGCGCCGCCTACGACTACGCCCTGCAGTACGCGCGGGAGCGCGAGCAGTTCGGCAAGAAGATCGGCGACTTCCAGGCCATCGCCTTCAAGCTGGCCGACATGAAGACCCGCCTGGACGCCGCCCGGCTCATGGTGTGGCGGGCCGCGTGGATGGCGCGCACCGGCAAGGACTTCGCGAACGCCGAGGGCTCGATGGCCAAGCTGATGGCGAGCGAGATGGCGGTGCACGTCACCGAGGAGGCCATCCAGATCCTCGGCGGCAACGGCTACACCCGCGAGTACCCGGTCGAGCGCATGCACCGCGACTCCAAGATCTTCACCATCTTCGAGGGCACCTCGGAAATCCAGCGCCTCGTCATCGGCCGCACCATCACCGGCCTCCCCGTCCGCTAGCGTCTCCGCAGGTCAGCGGTATCAACGGTCAGCTTGTGAAGCCGCCACGGTATCGGCTGTGCCGCCGGGCGGTCGGTGTCCCGCACTGGTGACAGACCGGGCGGTTACCCGCCCTGGCAAACGATGTACGGCTACTCCGCCTCTGGCGCGACGAAGAGATCCTTGGCGGTGTCGGCGTACCGGCCCGTGGCGGTGTCCAGCAGGACGGCGTCGTCGTCCCAGCTGTCCCACAGCTTCTTGGCCACCTCGATCAGGCGCGCCAGCGTGAAGGGCTCGTTGAAGGTGGTGGACGCGGTGGAGATCAGGCCGATGTGCCGGGTCGCGACCGCGATGGCCGACAGCAGGGTCAGCGGCTCCAGTCCGCCCGACACGTTGCTGCCGATGCGGTGCCACACCGCGAGCCCGTCGGCGAAGAAGATCGAGTCGAGCCTGCCGCGTTCGGCCGTCCTGGCCAGTTCCTGGAAGTAGGTGACGTCGGTGGCGCGCTCTGGACGGCTGGCGGGATGCCGCCAGGCCGCGTCGTGGTGGCCGGGGGCCATGAGGAATGCGTTGAGGTGAAGAAGGCGTTGATCGTCGGTCATCGGTCTTCTCCTGCCGTCACCGCTGGAGCGGGGTCTGCCATCGGGTGAGCCTGCGTTCGATCAGGACCAGCAGGTAGTTGAACACCAGCCCGATGACCGAGATCGCGATGATGCCCGCGTACATGTCGTTGATCGCGAAGTTCTGCTGGGACGCGTTGATCAGGTAGCCGAGGCCCTCCTTGGCGCCGACCATTTCGGCCACGACCATGATCAGGATCGAGGTCGCGCCGGCGAGGCGGATTCCGGTGAAGATCGCCGGCACCGCGGCGGGCAGGACGACCTTCTGGAAGATCCGGGGCGCGGGCAGCCCGAGCGATCTGGCGGACTTGACCAGGGTCGGGTCGACGGTGCGTACCGCGCTGATGGTGTTGAGCAGGATCGGCCACGTGCACGCGTACAGCACGATCGACACCTTCGAGGTCTCGCCGATGCCGAGGATCAGGATGAAGACCGGCAGCAGCGCGATGGCGGCGGTGTTGCGGAACAGCTCCAGCAGCGGGCCCAGGAGCTCGGAGACCGGTTTGTACCAGCCGATGAGCAGTCCGAGGGGCACGGCGATCGCGATCGCCAGCGCGAAACCGGTCAGTGAACGGGTCAGGCTGGCCTCGGTGTTGGTCCACAGCTGCCCGTCGCGGGCAAGTTCCCACAGCGCCGGGACGATCTGCGACACCGGTGGCAGGAACGTGCGGTCGACCAGCCCCGCGCGGGGAGCCAGCTCCCAGGCGGCCAGGAACAGGATGATCGCGATCGTCCGGCGGCCGGCGGCGGTCGCCGTCCCGGCGGCACGGCGGAGCAGCCGCCGTGGCGAGCGAGGTGAGGACGTCGCGGTCGGCTTGGCGGCAGTGGGGGCTTGCAGCGTGCTAGCCAAGGGGGATCGCCTCCTTCCGCGTCCGGGGAACGTTCAGCCGCTGGGCGGCCTGGACTTCGTCGTGCAGCAGCGACCAGACGCGGTGCCGGTGCGCCGCGAACGCCGGGCTCGACCGCAGGTCCGCGCTCTCGTGCCGGGAGCCGAGGTCGATGTCGACGACCTGCTTCACGCGGCCCGGGCGCGAGGTCAGCACCGCGACGCGCTGCCCCAGGTAGACGGCCTCGTCGATGCCGTGGGTGACGAAGACGACGGTCTTGCCGGTCCGTTCCCAGATGCTCAGCAGCTCGTCCTGCAGCAGCTCGCGGGTCTGGGCGTCCAGCGCGGCGAACGGCTCGTCCATCAGCAGGACGTCCGGGTCGTAGGCGAGGCTGCGGGCGATCGCGACCCGCTGCTTCATGCCACCGGACAGCTCATGGGGGTAGCGGTCCTCGAAGCCGGCCAGCCCGACCAGGTCCAGGTAGTGTCGGGCGACCTGGGAGCGTTCTCGCCGTCGCAGCCCCTTGGCCTCCAGGCCGAACTCGACGTTGCGCAACGCGGTTCGCCAGGGGAACAGCGCGTACTGCTGGAAGACGATGCCCCGGTCGAGCGCCGGGCCGGTCACCTCGGCGCCGTCGAGCAGGATGCGGCCGGTGGTCGGCTTGGTCAGCCCGCCGAGCAGGTCCAGCAGCGTCGACTTGCCGCAGCCGCTCGGCCCGACCACCACGAGGAACTCGCCCTCTGCGATGTCGAGGCCGGTGTCCTGGAGCGCGGTGAACACGCCGCCGCCCCGGATCGGGAAGGTCTTGCCGACCCCCGAGATCTGGATCTTCGTGGTCACCGTCAGCTCCCTCCGCCCGCGTAGGGATTGAACTTGTTGGTGTAGAGGTCGCCGACCTTGACCTTGCCCTTGGCGATCTGGCCCTGCTGCTCCAGCCAGGTGATCCAGGTGGTGAACTCCTTGTCGGCGATGACCCCGCCCTTGCCGGCGACGCCGTAGGACTTCCAGTACTTCAGCGAGTCGGCGTTCTCGTTGCGCCCGCGAGTCTGGACGATCTTGGTGAAGCGGTCGATGACCTGGTCGCGCGGCGTGGTCCGGGCCCACTCGATCGCCTTGGCGACCCCGGAGGTGAAGGCCCGCACGGTCTCGGGGTTGCGCTTGAGGAAGTCGTCGCGGAACACGTAGGTGCCGCCGGTGAAGGCGCCGAGCAGGTCGTAGTCGCTGAACAGCTTGCGGAGCCCGCCGGTGGCGAGCGCCTTGTCCCGGAAGATCCCGCTGAGCACGCCGACGTCGATCTGCTTTTGCCGCAGCGACTGCTCGGTGTTGATCGGCGGCACCACCAGCGGCTCGACCTTCTTGATGTCGGCCGCGGAGAACCCGTTGCGCTGCAGGTAGATGTCCAGGACGGCCTCGTAGTGGGCGCCCAGCGTGTTCATCCCGACCTTCTTGCCGGTCAGGTCCCGTGCGGCCTTGACCGGGCTGTCGTCGGGCACGTAGAAGCCGCCGTACTGGTCCCTGTCGACGCCGTAGTAACCGATGACCGAGGTGATCGGCGCACCGGCCGCCTGCAGTTTGATGACGGCGCCGTTGAACGCCCCGCCGAAGTCGGTCTGGCCGGTGGCGGCCGACTGGACGTCCTGCGGGCCACTGATGGTGTTGCCGACCCACTTCAGCTTGACGCCGCCGAGATATCCGAGGTCCTGGGCCAGTTCGGCCGGCGTGACCTGGCCGACCGAGCCCTGGTAGCGGAGGGTCGTGGTCTTCTTGGCGGCAGAGCTTCCCGCGGCGCTGCCGCAGGCGGCCGCGGCGGTGGCGGCCGTCGCCGACACCGCAAGGAACGAGAGGAACTGGCGTCTGGTCGTAGGCGTGATGATGCTGCTCACTGCGCTCTCCGGGGATGGACGTACGTGGACGTTGAATCAGGTCCCGGGCCGACACAGGGCGCTGGCCTGCCGCCGGAGGTCGACGTGCAGGCGCGCGATGAGGGTTTCGCGGCAGCTCACGCGGCGAGCATGGCGCAGCATTCCCTATCAAGTCAATAGGATTAGTAGGGAAGATTTCCTACTAAAGTGGTCGAAATCCTTGTGCCGCGCTGTGTGGCTGGGCGCCGTCCCGTACCGGGGACGCCGAGCGAACATGGTCGGCGATGCCGCACGACTACGTCACTCCCGACCAAACGAGGCATGGGATCGTTCCGGACGTGACCACGACCTGCCGGAGACGGCGCGTGGCGCGCCGGTTGGGTGCGTTCACGCTCCTGCTTCGACCAGCATGCGGAGGATCCGCCGGTGGTCGTCGTGTTCGATGTGGTCGGCGATGGGCTCGACGGTCCGGCCGGGGCCGAAGGCGGCGAAGTGCGGGGCGTTGCCGCCCGCGGCCTGCAGGGCCGAGTCGGCCCCGGCGGCGAGCAATGCCGCCACAACGTCCGGGCGGCGCCGCGCGACCGCATGGTGCAGCGGGGACATGCCGCGGTCATCGAGTGCGTTGACGTTCGCGCCGTCGGCGATGGCCGCTTCCTGGCCGCAGCGATCACTTTGGAGGGCAGCGCCGGCTGGCTCCCCACCCCATTCACAGGTCTTGACGATGACTCGGTTGTCGGAGAATGGGGAAGCATGGTGGCATCTGTTGGATTCGACGATCTTTTGATCCCCGACAGCCCGGCCTGCCGCGGCGCTCTCGAAGTGGCCACGATGTACGAGACGCCCTCCCTGCTCAACCATTCCGTCCGCTCCTACCTCTGGGCGGCGGCCCACGCGCGGCGCAACGGCATTGTGTTCGACGCCGAGTTGCTCTATGTGTCGGCCGTGTTGCACGACATCGGCCTGGTGGCGGAGTTCGACAGCCGCACGGTGCCGTTCGAGGAGGCGGGCGGCCACGTGGCCTGGGTCTTCGGTGCCGGCGCGGGCTGGCCCCGGGAGCGGCGGGTACGGGCTTCGGAGATCATCGTCCGGCACATGTGGCCGGAGGTGCCGATCGAGCAGGATCCCGAGGGACATCTGCTGGAACTGGCCACCGGCATCGACATCTCCGGCCGCGGCCTCGACGGGATCCCGGCCGGGCTGCGCGGCGAGGTGCTGCAGCGCTACCCGCGCCTGGACCTGGTCAAGGAGTTCACGGCCTGCTTCCGCGAGCAGGCCGCGCACAAGCCGGGCAGTTCCGCCGCGCTGTCCGTGGCCGGCGGAGTCGCCGACCGCATCGCCCGTAACCCGCTCGACGCTTGACGGACCTCCCATGCATTGAGGGTCGAGCAGTGAGGGGTTGAACCGCCACAAAGGCGGCGCCGCCCCCTGGCCCGCGCCGCGCCCCGGATATCGCATCGACCCCACCGCGCCGGGGTGGTAGCCGATCGCTGCTGGCGTCGTCATGGCTCAATCCATGGCTCCTTCGCGTCGCTGGTCGCGCAGGGGTGGCTGTAGGTCAGCCCGTGGCACATGCGTCCGGTGGTGCCTGATTGAGGATCTCGAACTGGTCCTGGTCGGGAGCAGGCCCAGGCGGCTGCCGTTGTCCCAGTTGATCAGAAAGGTGCCTTGGCGGTCACCGCCGGTGAGGGTGCCCGGGGTGCCGGGGCTGAAGGCGGGCGTGGGGGTCGGAGGTGAACAGGAGCCGGATCCGGCGGCCGCGCAGCGTTGCGGAGTCGGCTTGTGACCTTCCAGGGCTCGTGCCGCGGGGTTGGTAGGGCATCGGAGCCTCCTGCCGCTGATCGTCGTAGTCGGGGGATGCGGATCGGTGAACGGGTCCGGCGGCTGGGCGGCTGGGCGGCTGGAACATGGAGATCATGGTGATCAGCGCCGCACGTGAACGTGGCGCCGAGGGACGGGGTGGCGGGGCAGATCCCCGATCCGGCGGTACGCACCGAGGTCGCCCACCTGCGGGCGCAGCAGGCCACGTCGCGAGCATCGGCCTACCCGTCGCAGGGCGACGCCCAGGCCGCGCTCCGCAAGATCGGTGATGCCCGGGCGCTCAACACCGCCGCCCTCGCGCAGGATCCGGCGGAGCTCGCCGACGGCGAGTGAAGTCGAGGACTCGTGCCCTCAAGAGGTTCGACCAGGCCGGCCTTGGCAGTTGGGCCGTTCGCTCCGCCCCCACATGGCCGGCCGACTTGCTGCGCTTGAGCAAGGCGATTGAAGGAACGGAAAGAGAACCCGCTACGTACGCACGGCGATTCGATGATCTGCCCCACTCGCAGGCAGAGCACGGCCGCCTGACCGGTGAACTGGTGGCGGCGTTGCGTCACCTGCGCGGTGCACGGCTCCTTCTGGGAGCGGGATGGGCATGGTGATCATGGTTCTCGCGACAGTCTGCCGGTCAGGATGGGCATGGCGCGCAGAACGTCCACAGTCCGCCTCGGGCATCGCACCGGCACGGGACGAACGGCCCCGTGGTGCAGCCTGCAGGCTCGTTCTGCCTCCCATTTTCAACATTTCCGCTGGTACGATCCCGGGCCATCGTCTCCCCACCGCGGCAGGCGGCATGGGGATGTTCCTCCATCGACGCCTGTCTTCGCCCCTGCTACGAAACAGGAGGAGAACCATGCGCCGCAGAACTGCCGTAGCAGCCCTGGCCCTCACCTTTGCCACCGTCTTCGCCACGGCCGCCCCCGCTCCGACCGCCCCCGCGAAAGCCGCTCCCGGCGGGCACAGCCAGGCCACCCTGCTGGACAAGGTGCCGCGGCGAGGAGTGCTCCGGGTGTGCACCACCGGTGACTACCGTCCGTTCACCTACCGGGACCCCAAGACCGGCGCTTACACCGGCATCGACATCGACATGGCCAAGCACCTGGCCGCCAGTCTTGGTGTGAAGGCCGACTTCGTGACGACCACCTGGACCAAGCTCATGGACGACTTCACTGCAGGCAAGTGTGATATCGGCATGGGCGGCATCTCCGTGACCCTGGCCAGGGCACAGAAGGCGTACTTCAGCGAGCCCTACGTGGTCGACGGCAAGGCGCCGATTGCCCGCTGCGCAGACAAGGACAAGTACGACTCCCTGGTCAAGATCGACCAGGCCGGGGTGCGGGTCATCGTCAATCCCGGCGGGACCAACGAGAAGTTCGCCAAGGCGAACATTCACAAGGCCACCCTCATCACCCATCCCGACAACAACACCATCTTCGACGAGATCGTGGCCGGTCGCGCCGACGTGATGATCACGGACGAGAGCGAGACCAAGTACCAGGCCAAGCTCCACCCTGAACTCTGTGCGATCAATCCGGACAAGCCGTTCACCTTCGCTGAGAAGGCGTATCTGCTCCCGCGAGGCGACGAGGAGTTCCAGGAGTACATCGACCAGTGGGTCAACCTGGCCACCCACGATGGCACCTACAAGGGCTTCGCGGCGCCCTGGCAGAGCTAAGCGCGTTGCGGCAAACGCAAACCCCTGCTCGATGAGCAGGGGTTTTCCGCGCCCGGTGAAGCCGATCGCGTGGCCGAGGCGTCGATGCCGTCCGTCTCGCGGGACCGCGGTCATGCATGATCTTGTTCGGGCGGCAGCCGCTATTTGGGGCGTCGTGGCTTGCAGCGAATGCCAAGCAGATCCGCGCTTGCAGGGGGACAGTCGCGGCAGAAGCAGCGCGCCGCTGGCCACGGGGCTACTCGCGGTTGCCAGTGGCGGCCCGAGAGAGCGGGAGCAGCCTGCTTACGTCAGTTTCCGCTACACCACCCGGCTGTCCGACCTGGGCGTGACCGCCTCGGCCGGCTCGGTCGCCGATTCGTATGACAACGCGATGGCCGAGTCACTGAATGATGTACCCCGGCTTTTGTGGGGTCGCTGATCTGCCCGAGCGCCGACGTGACCGGATCCGACATCAGCTCTCCTAGCACCCGACCGGAGAAGCAGCAGTCGAGGATAACGACCTTGCTTGACGCCGGGCTGTCGAGGATCGCACTTCGAAGTTTCTCGTATTCGAGGGCGCTGAACTCGGGCGATTCCCACTCGCTGTCGGGAAGCGCGAGGTACAGCTCATGGCGCTTCCCGCCGACGAGCCCGTGCCCGGCGTAGTAGCAGGAGGTGACGGCCGCGCGGCCGCAGTCACCGTCGGCAGCGCCGAGTTGGCTGCAGCAGCGGCGGTGGACGTCGCCATCGAGGTCACAGAGGAGGCGGCGGCCTGGGCATCCCGCAGCGCTGCCACGGCTGCACGGCCGGCACCGGCGCTGGGGACCACCAGCATGGCGCGCAGGAGGGTGTTCTGTCGGCGGGGCGCAGCGCGCGATGTGCGGCGACGACGTCCGCCCCGGACAGGGCGAGGCTGACCGCGATCTCCCCGCGCGGCCACGCAACGCCGAACAGCCGGTCTGGCATCTCCAGCCGCGCGACAGGTGCGCCGCCGACGTCGACCCGTACCCGGACGCGCTTGCCCGCCAGGCCCTCGGCGCGCTCGATGACGCCCCACTCCACGCCGCGCTCGACCGTCCGGACGAGGCCACGATCGCTGACCTGGTCGAGGCGTCCTCCCTCGGCACGCCGGCCGCCAGGGCCCTGCGCGCCCGCACCACGGACGAGCAGGCGCGCGTCGTCCGGGAGCGGGCGCGGCAACCTGACGAGGAGGAGACACGGTGAAACTCCTCGTCTCGCTCCTCGACCTGATGTACGGACCCTTGCTCGGGGTTATCCGGCCTTGTTCACGTGGCCTTCAAGGAACTCGCCCGGTTGTTGGCGAACCAGTCAACGGGGATGTTCGACCTGCCGCCGGCTTGCGAGGTGAACACGAAGTGCCCGGCGTAGTTGTATGCGTCCCAGGCTGTCCACCACCGGCTGGTCCGGTTCCAATAGGAGCTGGTCATGTTGTCCATCCCTTGGCCTGCCAGGTTGGGCGATCCCCACTGGAAGTAGGCCATTTTTCCGGTTCCGTCATGGCCGTCGAAGATGCAGAAGTAGCCGCTGGGGCATCGATCCCATCCGGTTGCGGCGTGCGCGGTCGACGCGGTGATGGCGCTCGACGCGCAGACCACCGCAGCACCTGCGGCGAGGACGAGAATCCTGCTCTTGAGACCTTTCATTGCTCCCTCTCTGCCGTAGACCGGCCACCGCCGGTCCCCCGTGATGTCCGAATGAACGCGAGCCACCGCACATGTCCATCGGATCTCGTAGGTCATGTGGACACGGGTTCGAGCTTCTTGGGTTTGAGCCCGAACCGCCGATCAGGAGTCAACACTTGGGTGTTTTCACGACTGCTTCTCCTCGGCTTCACCCCAGGTAGGAGTTCCAGCGCGCGCATAAGCCCAGCACCAAAACCCAGCGGCCTCCGGAACATCATCAAGCTGCTCCAAGCCGTCCGAGAGAACACCGACCTCCGCAACCAGGTGTTCGTCGCCCGCGAAGCGTTCACCAAGGTCTCGCCGCCGGGGTCGAGGACGGGCAGCGCGCCGAGAGGGATGACCAGTTCGTCGCCTATCACCTCACCGAGGCTCCCAAGGAGCCCGACAGTGACCGATGAAAAGGTCCAGACGCGGCACGAGGACACCAGCGGCGCGATCCTGCGTTCCCTGAACCCCGGAGGCAAGAGGTGGGGCGCCGCGCGAGGCGGCGCCCCTTGTATGACGACAGCCTGGTCAGCTGTGGTCAGGTGGTGGGGCCCCAGTAGGTCGGGGGCACCGGCTCTTCAGGTTCGGCCTCGCCGGCCTCGACGGCCGCCTCGAACGCCTTGGCCTTCACGCGTTCCTCGGCCGCCAAGTCCGACGTCGTCGGCAGACCCTTGGTCTGCGGTCGGGTCTCACCCGATCCCTGCATTGTGGTGTCTCCTTTGTGGCGTCGCCGCAGCAGCTCCGATGCTGCTCCGGTACGACGTTGCAAGGAATGACCGTGCGGGGTGGACGAGCACTCGCATCAGGCGATGGCCGTCGAAGTCGCAGGCTCAGCGCGCCGTCGTCATAGCCAGAGTGCAACACGAACAGGCCGACGGTCTGGGGGCGAGTGTCGAGTTTGGCAAGGAACTCGCGCATCTTGCCGCCCTTCATCGGTGTGGCGAACCAGCGGGTCTCGCCGAGTATGTGGAGGCCGTTGTACAACGCCGTGAAGCCGTTGTCCTCGTCGCGGATCCGGATCTTCTTCGGATGCCATCCGTGGAAGGAGAGCAGGTCCCGCCAGAGCCGCTCGAACTGTGTGCCACGGTCCTGGGGCGTCAGGTCTCGCACGTCGGCCAGTCGCCGCTCGTACGCAGCCGCGCGCGTCCACTCGGCGTCGAGTTGCCGGGGCAACTGCTCCAGGCGGACCACAGTCGCCTGCGTGACGTCAACAAAGAACAGGTAGAAGTCGTGCGCCGCGGTCACTGCCACGACGCCCACGTCCGCGGCGAGCCGAGCTCAGTGTCCGCCGAAGTCTGTCCGGTGGGCTGTCGATTTCTCCGGCGGCCGTTCGTCGGTGGGGTGACCTACCAACGAACGCCAGGAGGCGTGACATGCGCAAGCTCATCGCAGCGATGAAGATCTCCGTCGACGGCATGGCGGAAGGCCCGGAGGGCTATGCGGACTGGGTGGCGGCGTGGTCCGACGACTACGACCTGACCGCCCAGGTGGACGCGTGCCTGCTCGGCGCGGGGATGTACGCGGGCTATGAGTCGTACTGGACCGCGATCCAGAACGAGCCAGAGGGGGACCACTGGATCACCGGCCGGCCGCCCACGCCGGGTGAGCTGGAGTGGGCGCGCTTCGCCGCGCGGACCCCGCACTATGTGCTGTCGGGCACCATGGAGTCGGCGCAGTGGCCGAACACCTCGTTTCTGCGCGGCCTCGACGAGATCGCCGCGCTCAAGGAACAGCCCGGCAAGGACATCTACCTGATGGGCGGCGCTCAGATCACCGCCGGCCTGATCGACGCCGGGCTGGTGGACGAACTCCGCCTCATCGTCTACCCGCTCATCGCCGGGAAGGGAAAGGCCCTGTTCTCGGGGACGCAGCAGCGGCACGGACTGGAACTGCTGAAGGTCGAGCAACTGCCGGGCGGCCTGGTGAGCCTCGTCTACGGTTCGGCCAGGTGAACGACCTCAACACCAGGGTCATCGAGGAGTTCCGGGCGAACGGGGGACACGCCGGCGGCTCGCTGTCGGGCACGCCGATGCTCCTCCTGCACCACGTCGGGGCCCGGTCGGGGATCGAGCGGGTCACGCCACTGGCCTGCTCGCGCCGGCCGGACGGCGGTGGGGGCGCCGAATATCGTCCACGCAGGTCAGAGCTTATGCAGTCGGTGCTCATGCATCAGGTGTGCTCGTAGTGGTCGCTCAGCTCCGAACGGCCACGTCTTGCGCGGGAAGATCACGGTAACCCGTTCAAGGTCATCGGGCGTCTCCTCCATAGAAGCGATCTTTGCCGGCAATCCCCGCAGGAGAGGCGTTCATGACCAGACGTCGAAGGATCGTGGGAGTGGCGGCGGCGGCCGTGCTCGTCGCGCCCGTGCCGATCGGGACCGCCGAGGCGGCCGAGAACTGCGAGTTGCGGGCGGTGGTGGGCGACCCCGCCGCGACCGTCGACGGGCAGGCCGGGGCCGGCGTGGTCCAGGTGTGGTGCGGCGATCGGTGGCTGCCGGTGCGGCAGGGGTCGGCGGGGCTCGGCGATTCGCCCGAGGCCGGTGACCGGTTCGGCGCGTCGGTCTCGGTGGCCGACATCGATCGGAACGGCGCCGCGGACCTGATCGTCGGCGCGCCCGGCGAGGACGAGGGCGCCGGCGCGGTACATGTGGTCTTCGGTCCGGGGCGGGACGGGCAGCCCGCGCCGATCACCCTGCGGCAGGGCGCCGGCGGGGTGCCCGACCGGTCCGAGGCGGGCGACGGCTACGGATCGGCCGTGGCCGGGATGAGCGGCACCGTGCTCGTCGGCGCGCCGGGCGAGGACCTGGGCGACGCCGAGGCCAAGGCCGACGCTGGCGCCGTCCATGTCGTGTCGGTCGGCGGTGGCCGGGTCGGCGGCGTCACGGTGCTGACCCAGGACCGGCAGGACTTCGACGGCACCGTGGAGGCCGGCGACCGGTTCGGCGCGTCGCTGGCGGCGGGCTCGTTCGACAAGCCCACCGCGGTGATCGGGGTGCCGGGAGAGGACGTCGCCGGCAAGAAGGACGCCGGGATGGTCCATATCGTCGAGGACCCGGTCGTGGCGATCGAGGAGATGGGGATCGGCCAGGACTCCGCCGGAGTGAGCGGCGCGTCCGAGCCCGGCGACCGGTTCGGCGCGAGCGTCGCGGCGGCCTGGGATCCCGCCCTGCCGGTTCGCGTCGCCGTCGGGGCGCCCGGTGAGGACATCGGCGACGCGGCGGACGCCGGGATGGTGACCGTCCTCGGCTATGACGGCCGGCAGGCCACCGAGGTCCTGGCCGTGCACCAGGACACGCCCGGGGTGCCGGGGGCCGGCGAGGACGGCGACGGATTCGGCGCGAGCGTGGCCGCCGGAGTCATCGAGTCGGCGTCGCTGCCGGGCCCGGAGGTGTCGGTGGCGATCGGCGTGCCCGGCGAGGACCTGGGGGACCTGGCCGACGCGGGCCGGGTGCACGGGGTGCAGGTCGGGTCCGTCCCGCGGGTGGACGGGTCTGTCAGCCAGGAGACCGACGGTCTGGGCGGGGAGCCGCGGGCGGGCGCTCGCTTCGGCGCGGCGCTGGCGTTCGGGCCCGGTGCGGCGCGAGTCGTGGTCGGCGCCCCTGGGCACGCCGGCAAGGGCGCCGCCCACGCGATCCCCTGGCGGGCGCTGTTCGGCACGACAGTGGTGGCGGACAACTGGTTCGCCGCCCGCGACGGCGTACCGGACGGTTCCGCGTTCGGATCGAGCGTCGCCTCGGACCCCACCGGGTAGCCCCGGGGCGATCGCCGCACGGCACCTGAGTGAACCCGACGGAGGTCGGCACGTGCGTCCCGCCTGCGACGGCGACCTCGCCCCACAGGGCACCTAACGGCCGATCGTGCCCGGAGCGGTCTCCACGGCCTGCCGCACATGCGCATGCACCTGATCACCCGGTTGCAACGCCGCTGGCGGCTGACTCCTCACACGCTGAACAGCCCGATACCCCCGGAAAGGCGGCATCGGCGCAGGGGACGGCACGAGTGATCAACAATTTGCAGCCCGAGGTCGACCGGTAGCCTCTGGGCCGCCGTACCTGCTGCGGGTACGGCCTGAGCAGATGCTTGGCCTTGTGCGCCGTCGGCGACGAAGCTGATGTCAGCAAGGAATGAGGAGGGGAAGGAGCCGAATGGAGCAGCGCATCCTGGGTCGGACGGGACGGAAGGTCTCCGTAATCGGTCTTGGCACATGGCAGCTGGGGGCGGACTGGGGACAGGTGCGGGAGGCCGACGCGTTGGCGGTGCTCGAGAGCGCCGTCGAGGCGGGGGTGACCCTCTTCGACACCGCTGACGTGTATGGGGACGGGCGCAGTGAGCAACTGATCGGCCGGTTCCTGCGGTCCCATCCGGATGCCGGGGTGCTGGTGGCGACGAAGATGGGGCGCCGGGTGGCACTGGACCCGGCGCTGTACAGCCTGGACAACTTCCGCGCCTGGATCGACCGGTCGCGCCGCGACCTGGGCGTGGAGCGGCTGGACCTGGTGCAACTGCACTGCCCGCCGAGCCCGGTGTACTCCTCCGACGCGGTGTTCGACGCGTTGGACACGCTGGTCGAGGAGGGGCGGATCGCGGCATACGGGGTAAGCGTGGAGACCTGCGCGGAAGCACTGGCCGCCATCGCCCGGCCGGGCACCGCGAGCGTGCAGATCATCCTCAACCCGTTCCGGCTCAAGCCCTTGGACGAGGTTCTGCCGGCCGCGGCGCAGGCGGGGGTGGGGATCATCGCCCGGGTGCCGCTGGCCAGCGGGCTGCTCACCGGGAAGTACACCGCGGAGACGGTCTTCGCGGCCGACGACCACCGCTCGTTCAACAGACACGGCGAGGCGTTCGACCAGGGGGAGACCTTCTCCGGGATCGACTACCCGACCGGAATCGCGGCAGCCGCAGAATTCGCGGCGCTGGCGCCGGCGGGCGCGAGCCCGGCGCAGACGGCCCTGCTGTGGATCCTCCAGCAGCCTGGCGTCACCTCGGTGATTCCCGGCGCCCGCAACCCTGAACAGGCCCACGCCAACGCGCAGGCCGCGGCACTGCCGTCTCTGCCGCAGGCCACGCTGAATGCCGTCCGCGAGCTGTACGACCGTCAGATTCGAGCCCAGGTCCATCACCGCTGGTAGTACGGGGTCATGTCTTCCGAGGCGGACGGAGTACCCGGCGTACGGCGCCACGCAGCCACTGGTGGGCTCCGTCGGCGGTGTGGCGCGGGTGCCAGGCCATGCCGATCGTCAGCGGGGGCAGCGGCAGCGGGATTTCCAGCAGGCGCAGTCCCAGCGTGTGCGCCGCGTCGCTGAGTGGTGAAGGCGGCTCGCCCGGCAGCGCGGTCGGCACCAGGCAGACCACGTCGCCGACCGCGGCCAGCGCCATCGCCGCCAGATGTCCGGGCAGGACGGCGCCGACCCGCCGGCTGAGTCCTTGCTCGGCCAAGGCCGCGTCCAGCGGGCCGGTGAAGCGTCCCCGGCGGCTGACCGCCACGTGCTCGGCCGCGGCCAGCCCGGCAGGCGTCAGGGGTCCTTTGGTGAGCGGGTGCTCTGCCCTGACGCCGACCGCCATGCGCAGCGTGACCAGCTCTTCGACCCGGGTCTCGGGGTCGACGTGGTCGATGGCCCCGATCTCCAGATCGATCCGGCCTTCGCGCAGCGCGGGGCCCGCCTCCCACTCCTCGGCCAGTATCCGCAGCGAGACGCCCGGTGCCTGCCGCCGGGCGAGGTCGAGCAGACCCGGCGCCAGCGCCGCGCCGACCAGGTCCGAGGCCTGCACGGTGAAGGTGCGCCGGAGTGCGGCGAGGTCGATCTCGCCGCTCGGGGCGAGCAGGGACTCCAGCCGGCGAACCACCGCGGCGGCCTCGTCCCGCAGCGCCTCGGCGCGGGGTGTGGGCACCATCGCCTGTCCCGCACGCACCAGGAGCGGATCCTGGAGCACCCGGCGCAGCCGGGCCAGGGTGCGGCTCATCGCCGCGGGGGAGGTGCGCAGCCGCTCGGCGGCACGGGTGACGCTCTGCTCGGTCAGCAGGGCGTCGAGGGCGACGGCGAGGTTGGCGTCGAGGTTCGGGGCTGGGCTCGTCACCGGCATTATTCCGTTTCAGGCAATGATTGGATGCTGAAGTTCCCATTGTGGCAATACGGTTCAGGTCTGCACGATGAGGGGGCTCAACGATCCGGCAGAGACCGTGAGGTTTTCATGATCGTCATTACCGCCCCCACCGGGAACATCGGCCGGAGGCTGCTGTCGCTGCTGGTCGAGGCCGCGCCCGCACGCGGAGAGGAGTTGCGCGTCGTGGTCCGCGATCCTGCCCGGCTCCCCGAGACCGCCCGCGGACGGGTCGAGGTGGTCACCGGCTCGCACGGCGACGCCGCGACCGCCGAACGCGCCTTCACCGGCGCCGACGCCGTTTTCTGGCTGGTGCCGCCGGACGCCTCGGTCACGCCCGACGAGGCGTACAGCGGCTTCACCCGCCCGGCCGCGCGGGCGTTCGCCGCCTGGGGTGTCGGCCATGTCGTCGGCGTCTCGGCGCTCGGCCGCGGCACCCCGCAGGCCGCCCAGGCCGGGCTGGTCACCGCCTCCCTGGCCATGGACGACCTGATCGCCGGCTCCGGCGTCGCCTACCGCGCCCTGGCCTGCCCGTCCTTCTACGAGAACCTGCTGGAGGAGGCCGACTCGATCCGTGAGGACGGCGTCTTCTCCGACACCGTCGCCGCGGACCGTCCGGCCCCGCTGGTGGCCGTCGCCGACATCGCCGCGACGGCGGCCGGGCTGCTGCTGGACCGCTCCTGGTCCGGCGTCGGCAGTGTTCCGGTGCTCGGCCCGCAGAACCTGTCGCCGAACGACCTGGCTCGCATCATGTCCGAGGAGCTGGGCCGTCCGGTCCGCTACCGGCGCCAGCCGCTCGACGAGCTGCGGTCCACAATGCTCGGCCACGGCCTCGACGAGGCGTTCGTCGAGGGCATGGTCGACATGAAGCGCGCCAAGGACCAGGGCCTGGACTCGGGCGTCGGCCGCTCGCCGCAGGCGGGCCCGGCCACCGGATTCGCGCAGTGGTGCGCGCAGACTCTCAAGCCCGCCGTCCTCGCAATGCCGAAGGCAGTCGATGCCCGCTGACCGAACCGAACCGCCGGTCACCGCGTTCATGCATCGAGCTGGGCTCGCAGGGTTTCCGTGTGGGCTCGTTCGGCTTGGGCGTCCAGGCGTTCCCACGCTTCGATGGAGCGGGCCAGCTCGGAAGGGTCTTCGTGGAGGCGTCCGCGCGCTCGGGCGAGGCAGGCGGCCGTCCAGGCGTTCTCCTCGGCGTGCGGGGTTGCGGCGGCCAGCAGGTCCGGGGCGTCGGGCAGGCCCGCCGCCACGGCCAGTTCCGCGCCCGCCGCCCGGGCGTACGCCAGGTACGGGTCCAGCGGCGCGTTGACGGCGAAGGCCTGGCGTACGAGGGGGTCGGCGGCGTCGTACCGCACGTCGTGGAGGGCGAGGCGGGCGTCGACGAACGCCGCGACCGCGGCCGTGCCGAGCGTGCCGCCGGCCACCTCCGCGGCGCGGGACCGCCACAGCGCGACGTCCTCCTCGACCATCGCGCACGCCAGCACCGTTGTGCAGACGGCCGGGAGCATCCACAGCGGGGCCGGCCGCCCGGCGCGTTCCCACTGGTCCCACATCCGTTCGGCGTAGCCGATCGCGTCGCGGAAGCGGCCGGTCAGCACGAGCGGCTGGACCAGGCGGCTGGCCGTGATGTGGGTGTCGCTCAGCAGGTCGTCCTCGATACCCGCCCGCGCCGCGGCCATCCCGCCGGGCAGGTCGCCGGGCAGGTCGCCGGCCATGATCGCGTAGACGCAGGCGCGGCCGTAGGTGTTGCAGATCTCCGGCGCGCAGTACGGGTCGTCGCGGTCCATGGACGGCAGCAGCCGCAGGCGTTCGCGGGTGATGCGGTTGGCCTCGCGCAGCCGTCCGGCGTGCAGTGCCGCGGTCCCCGCCGCGCACAGCCCGGAGCTGATCAGGACCGGGTCCGCGGTCGCCCGGGTGGCGGCGACGGCGGCCGAGGCGAGTTCGCCGTCCGGCGCGCCTTTGGCCGGGCCCGCCAGCCACGCGCGGGCCACGGCCACGCACGCCGCCACCTCCGGGTCGTCGCCGGACCCGGCCGCGACCGCGTCGTCGAGGAGGGCGCGCAGGCGCTCGTTCGGTATGCCGGTCTCGAACGCCTCGGGGTACCGGCCCGCAGTCTCGACCGCGCGGGCCAGGTCGATCGCCCGGCCGCGGTCGTCTCCGGCCCGCCGCGCCTGTTCGGCCGCCTCCAGCAGCAGCTCGTACACGTGCTGGTTGGACGTGGTGCTGACGTGCGCGCACCCGGCTCCGGCGCGCAGATCGCGTGCCGCCGAGGCGGCATCCGGCGCGACCGCGGCGGCGGTCCGGTGGTGCGCGAAGGACTCCAGCAGGTGCCGGCGGGCGAAGGTCAGGTGAGCCAGCGCGCTCGCCAGCCGATGCGTCACCTCGCCCGGACCGCCGGATGCGGCCAGCGCGGCCCGCAGGTCCGCGGCCATGGCGTCGAAGCCCTCCCGCCACGCGGGATCACCGAGCCAGCCCTCCGCCGTGGACGCCGCGTCGGCGGCCCAGCGAAGGTGGTGCGCCCTGGTCTTATCCTCCTCGCCTGCGGCCGACATCTCGGCCAGCGCGAACGCTCGTACGGTCTCCAGCAGGCGCCAGCGGCTGACCCGACCGCGCACGTGCACCACAAGGCTCTTGTCCACCAGCCGGCCGAGCAGGTCCGCGACGCTCGCCCGGTCCCCGCCGACGGCGGCCGCCGCGTCCAGGTCGAAGGCCCCGACGAACACCCCGAGCCGGCGGAACAGCGCCTGCTCCTCCTCGCCGAGCAGGTCGTAGCTCCAGGACAGCACCGCGCGCAGGGACCGGTGCCGCTCGTCGCCGCCGCGCCCGCCCGACAGCAGCCGCAGCGCGTCCTCCAGGGCGGCGAGCAGTCCCGTGGCGCCCAGCGACGCACCCCGCGCCGCGGCCAGCTCGATCGCCAAGGGCACGCCGTCCAGCCGCGCGCACAGGTCCGCGATCACCGCGGGCTCCGCCACGAACTCCGGGTCGGCGGCCAGCGCCCGGTCGTGGAACAGCCGCTCGGCGTCCGAGCCGAGCGGCAGCGGCGCGATCGGAACGCTGCGTTCGCCCGGGAGGCCGAGCCGTTCCCGGCTGGTCACCAGTACGCGGGTGCCCGGGCAGGCGGCCAGGATCCGCTCGGCGAACGCGGCCGCCTCGTCGATCACGTGCTCGCAGTTGTCCAGTACGAGCAGCGACCGCCCGGTGCCCAGGCGTGCCGCGACCGCCTCGTCCAGAGGCTGATGCGAGCCCTCGGTGACCCCGAGCGTGGTCGCGACCGCGCGGGCCACGAACCCGTCGCGCACCGGCACCAGGTCCACGAACCCGCCGCCGGACGGAAACGACGCGACGGCGTTCTCGGCGGCCACCGCGGCCAGCCGGGTCTTGCCCACGCCGCCCGGACCCAGCAGCGTCACCAGGCGGGCCTCCTCGAGCGCGGCCAGTACGGCGGCGCGCTCGGCGTCGCGGCCCACGAACGTCGTGCCGGACACCGGAAGGCCGACCACAGGACCCGGCTCCCGCTCCCCGGAGCGGGCCAGCTCCGCCAGCGCCCACCGGTCGGCCATGCCGTACTTGCGCAGCAGTGACGACACGTGGCTCTCCACCGTGCGCACGGATATGTGCAGCCGATTCGCGATCTGCACGTTGGACATCCGCGCGCCGAGCGCGGCCAGCACCTCGGCCTCCCGCTCCGATATTCGCTCCGCCACCGGGTCCCCTTTCCGTGGTGGGATCCGTGGTGCTCTGCGGTCAGCACGGATGACCGCAGGTCCCCCGGGCGGACGCTGGAAGCACACCCGAAGGGGAGACACCATGAACACCCTAGCCATGCGCTCCGCCGTGGAGCTGGACGAACTGATCACCGCGGTACGCGGAGCCGTCGCCCGCGACGCCGGCTGGCGCGACACCGCGTCCTACGTGGCCGAGGCGTTGCACGAGCACCTGCCGCCACCCGAACTGCTCACCGCGGATCAACTCGCCGGCGAGCGCGGCACCTCCAGTGGCCATCTCCTGCACGTGGAGCCGGACGGATCGTTCTCGATGGTGGCGATCGTCTGGCGCCCCGGCGCGCTGACCCGTGTCCACGACCACGTGACCTGGTGCGTGTTCGGCGTCCTGGCCGGCGTGGAGCATGAGGACCTGTACGCGCTCTCCGAGGACGGCACCGGCCTGACCGAGATCGGCAGCAATGCGAACCGGACCGGTGAGGTCAGCGGCTTCGCCCCGCCCGGCGACATTCACCGCGTCCGCAACATCGGCGACGACACCGCCATCTCCCTGCACATCTACGGAACCGACCTGCGTCGCGTCGGCTCCAGCGTCCGCCGCTTCTACGACCTCCCGGCCGAAGCCACCAAATGAGCACGCTGTCGGCGAGGTGCAGTACGACACAGCCACAGGCTCCACCCTTGGCCGAGAACGACAACAGGAGGCAACCGTGCAACCGAACGAGATCACCGAGGTTCTGAACCGGCCGATCAGTCGGGAACTGCTGGCTCGCGACATGACCCGCCTGGCGTACGTCGCCAAGGACGGCACACCTCGCATCATCCCGATCATCTTCGCCTGGAACGGCTCGGAGATCGTCGTGTGCACTCCGAAGAACGCTCCGAAGCTCCAGGCCCTGAGCGAGAACCCGATGGTCGCCTTGACGATCGACACCGAGGTGCACCCGCCCAAGATCTTGCTCATCCGGGGCCGGGCCGAGCTGGACTACGTCGATGGCATCCCGGACGAGTATCTCCAGGCGACCAGCACCTACGAGATGACTCCCGAGCAACGGGTCGAGTGGGAGGCGGAGGTGCGTTCGCTCTACCACGACGGCATGGTCCGGATCGTCGTGACCCCGACCTGGGCGAAGCTGATCGACTTCGAGACGACTCTGCCGAGCCCGGTCGAGGAGCTGATCCGGCAGCGAGCAGAACGCCAGCGCGCCTGAGAAGGGGAGCGGGGAGTTCGAGCACCAGGGGCGTGACGCGGCCGGATCTGTGGCGGCTGGGGGATCAGAGCCGGGTCGGCGGTCATCAGACCAGAAGGATGCCGATCACGATCACGATCGTCAGCCCCAGGGGGAGAAGGGCGAGGATCGCGAGTTGGAGCAGGCAGCCCCGCTGCTTCACAGTGCCGGGAGCTCCGATGGCGCCTGCGAGGTAGAGGGCCGCAGGGCCGCGGTACTCCAGTTCGGATGGCTGCTCAGGGGTGAGAACCGTGGCGGCGGCGCCAATCTGGCCGCTTCCCTGCGACACGGCAACGTGCACTGGCTTGTCCGCCGGGATCTCGAAGGCCGCCCTGCCCCAAGGCTGGTGGTAGTGGGCGCCGTCGATACCGACGGTGACGCCGGCCTTGGCCACGACCCCGCGGCGCGTGTGGAGCTGCAGAACCCGTGTGGGGCCGTCGTGGTCGCCGGGGTATGGGATGGGCGTCTCGCTCATGCCCGCCATCCCTACCACGGGGCCATGCTGCCGAACCACCCCGCGCACCCCGTCCGGCCCGGTGAGCCCGATGGTTCCGGGGGGCCCGGCGGTTCCGGTCTGCGGGCAGGAGGTGGAATCGAGAGCAGATTGTGATGCAGCGTGATGCGCCGTGAGGGAAAATTTGTTCACCCCCGTCGCGGCATCTGGTGCGAAGCCTGCTCAAAGTACGGGTCGGCGTGCGTAGATCGGAGCTTGTGCCTGTGAACCCTGGATCCGGTCCGCCGGTCAACTCTCAGGTGGATCGCCTCGGGCCGCCGGGAGGAGAGCGCCCGCGGCGTGGGAAACGTCTCGCCGAGCGCGATCTGGGGGCCGTGCCCGCACTGGCCGGCCTGGTGGTCTTCGCTGCTCTCTTCTCGTTCTTGCGGCCATCGTTCTTGTCGGCCGGTAACTTCGCCAATCTCATCACCCAGGGTGCGGCGGTCACCATCATCGCCATGGGGCTGATCTTCGTCCTGATTCTGGGCGAGATCGACCTGTCGGTCGGCTACACCGCCGGGCTGGGCGGCGCCGTCATGGCCGTCCTGCTCCACAACGGCGAGGTGCCCTGGTATCTCGCCGTGCCCGCAGCGCTGGCGGCCGGACTGGTCGTCGGCCTGTGCCTGGGCCTGATCGTCGCCAGGACGGCCATCCCTTCCTTCATCGTCACCCTGGCGGTCCTGCTGGGGCTCCAGGGGGTGGTCCTGGTCCTCATAGGCAACGCCGGCTTGAGTGTTTCCGACAAGACGGTGCTGGCCATCACCAACAGCACGATCTCACCTCGGACGGGCTGGCTGGTCTGGGGTGCGTGCGTGCTGGCGTACGGGATGACCGAGGTGCGGCGCAAGCGCAAGGGCACGCACCACAGACGGTCCGGCGAATCGACGATGTGGGCGATCTGGCGCGTCGTCGCGGTGACGGGGTTGTCGGCGGCCTGCGTGTTCGTACTGAACCTGGAACGCAGCGCCAACCCCGCAGTGGTCTCCCACAAGGGAGTCCCGATCGTGGTGCCGGGCATCGCGCTGCTGCTCCTGTGGTGGACGTTCGTGTTGCGCCGTACCGTCTACGGCCGCCGCCTGTACGCGGTCGGCCGCGATCCGCAGAAGGCACGCCAGGCCGGCATCGACCTGGTCCGGGTGCGCGTCTCGGCGTTCGTCATCTGCTCCACGATGGCCACGATCGGCGGAATCGTCGCGACCTCGCGTACGAACTCGGTCGACGCGGAGACGGGCGGAGTCAACGTCCTGCTCTATGCGGTCGCCGCGGCGGTCATCGGCGGCACCAGCCTGTTCGGCGGAAGGGGCCGGATGCTCGACGCCGTCCTCGGCGGTGCCGTCGTCGCCGTGATCGACAACGGTATGGAGTTGATGGGCTACAGCGTCGGGGTCAAGTACATCGTCACCGGTGCCCTCCTGCTTGCCGTGGCTGGAATCGGTGTGCTGTCCCAGGCCGCATCCCGCGACGGCAAACCGAACCGTGACCAGCCGTCCCCCCGAACCCGTTCCGCCGGACCCGCGTGACAAGCCGGGTCACGGGGCCTGACGGTCGTTGCGGCTCAGGACGTTGCACAAGCCCTGTCTGACAACGCCCCCGAGCCGCGCACGGTCTCCTCTGAGACGTCCTGCAGCGCCCCGCGCGGGACCTGAACGAGGGAGATGATCAACGCTGAGCGATCTGCGGAATGTGAGCAGAGACCTGGAGGACTTGGGGCGCCATCTGCCGAACCTGCGCCACCTGCGGAACCTGAGACGTGACGTGCGCGGCCTGGGCAAGGAAGAGCGAGAGGCCCTCAGGGACGCCTTGCGCGGCTTGGACCCGCGCGATCTGAAAGACCTGGGACGCGAACTGGAGGACTTGGGACGCGAACTGGACCGGTAGCAGTCTCCACCTGATGCCCTGACCGGAGCGTCGGACGGCGGCCTCGGGTTCACCGCCACTGGCCGCTCCGGTGCAGGCGGACGTCGAGGCCGTCGGTTCGCTCGCACGGGGGAGTCTGATCATCCGGGAGGGGAAGCGCGGCCGGCGCGGCGGTCACAGGCTGGTGAGGTCGGAAGTCGCCACCTGCTCGATCGGAGCGCCACGTGATCAACCGGACCCGCTGCGTGTCCGTCCTGGGCATGACCGTCGCCGCCGGCTTCACCGTGGTCCGATCGTGGGGCACATTCCGGATCTCTCACCGCCTCAAGATGCCCGACGGGACGTGGTTCATCACCAACTGGGGTGACCTCACCGTCGACTGCCTGACCACTGGCGGCCCGACCGCGACCGTCACCGGCACGCTCACCAGAACCACCCCCGGCGGGCCATGGGAGGAAATGCTGAAGAAGCACGAGCGCATGGGCATCAGCTTCTACGTCGCCCGCAAGGGCGCGGGACCCGGCCGGATCGGGCTGAGCGGGGGCCCCGGGCCCGGGGACGGTCCACTGCGCAAGTGCATGGCCCCCGCAGCCGACGCACCGGTGCTCAACGGCGGCTACACACTGATCGACAAGAAATGATCATCTAGATCGGCGGGTGACCGCCGTCGGGCGTAAGGCTCCACCAGGCGGCCGTGTCGGGTGGGAGGACCGCGTTCTGGCCTTCCGTCCGGATCGGCTCGCTGCTCAGCAGGAGCGAGCCGCGAGCCGGGATCTGGACGCTCTGGTCGCCGGTGTTCACCGCGCAGAGCATTCGAGGGCCGCTGGAACGGCCGCTGCGCTGGAACACCAGACAACCGGGCGGCCCGTCCAGCCAGCGCAGCTCACCGTCGCCCAATGCGGGGTGGTCGCGGCGGATCCGGAGGGCCTGGCGGTAGAGGTTCAGCGTCGAAGATTCGTCGTCCTGCTGCACCTCCACGGTGAGCGACTTCCATTCGGGCGGCGACGGCAGCCGGCCGCCGCCCGATCCGAACCCGAACGGGGGCTCGTTGCCGGACCACGGCAGTGGAACCCGGCAGCCGTCCCGGCCGCCCTTGACGCTCTCGAGCTGCGGGTCGGTCAGCAGCTCGGCCGGGATGTCGAGCACCTCGGGCAGGCCGAGCTCCTCTCCCTGATACACGTACGCCGAACCGGGCAACGCCAGGGTGAGCAGCGCCGCCGCCCGGGCCCGCCGCCATCCGAGGTCGCCGTCGCCGTAGCGGGTGACATGCCGCTGGACATCATGGTTGGACAGCACCCAGGTGGTGGGTGCGGCGACGGAGCCGGTCGAGGCCAGGGACTTCTCGATCACCGAGCGCAGTGCACCGGCGTCCCAGTCGGTCCTCATGTAGTCGAAGTTGAACACCTGGTGCAACTCGTCCGGCCGTACGTAGTTGGCGAGCCGATCGAGCGAGGGCGCCCACGCCTCCGCGACCCCGATCCGCTCTCCCGGGTAGGAGTCGAGCAGCCGTCGCCAGCCTCGATGGATGTCGTGCACTCCATCCTGGTCGAAGTACGGCACCTTGCCCCGTCCCAGCAGCCGCGACTGCGGCGCGTCACCGACGTCGGGCAGCCCGGCCGCCTTGACCATGCCGTGTGCCACATCGATGCGGAATCCGTCGGCCCCCAGGTCCAGCCAGAATCGCAGGACATCGTCGAACTCGGCGCGCACATCTGGGTGCTCCCAGTTCAGGTCGGGCTGCTGCGGGGCGAACAGGTGCAGGTACCACTGTCCGTCGGGCAGCCGGGTCCAGGCGGGACCGCCGAAGACCGACTCCCAGTCGTTGGGCGGCAGCTCGCCGTCGGCTCCCCGCCCCGGCCGGAAGACGTAGCGCTCCCGCGCCGGACCGGAGATGCCGGCGGCCAGTGCCTCCTGGAACCAGACATGCTGGTCAGAGGTGTGGTTGGGCACGATGTCGACGATGACCCGCAGCTTCAGGTCGTGCGCGTCCCTGATCAGGCCGGAGGCGTCGGCGAGCGTGCCGAACGTCGGATCCACCGAGCGGTAGTTCGTGACGTCGTAGCCGCCGTCGACCATCGGCGAATCGTAGAACGGCGTGATCCACAATGCGTCCACGCCGAGTGCGGCCAGATAAGGAAGCCGGCTGCGGATTCCGTCCAGGTCGCCGATGCCGTCCCCATCGGCGTCGGCGAAGCTGCGTATATAGATCTGGTAGATGACCGCGTCACGCCACCAGCGTGTGTCGCCTGCTCGAGTGCCTGCGGACTCCGCAGGGTGCCATCTCGAAAGATCCATACGAGCGACTGTCTGGAGATCCACTTGATGCGCAATTGAGGTGATCACGAGGCTCCACCGGCACCCGGCCGAGGTGGAGTCCGTCGGCCGGATCGGCCGGCCTCTTGTGCTTGTACAGGATCCTGGTTATTGTTCCGAGCCATGTTGGACGCACGGTTCCTGACGCGGAACGGGTTGGCGGCTCGTCGGCTGGCGGCGGAGTTGCTCAACCAGCAGCCGGATTCGCGGTTGCCGAGGATCCGCGACTACGCGCAGCGGCTCGGGGTCGGCAACGGCACGGTGCAGGCGGCCTTGCAGCTGCTGGAGAACACCGGCGCCGTGCGGACGGAGGCGCGCGGGCACCTCGGCACCTACCTCCGGGAGCTCGACCGGGCCGGGCTGTGGCAGCTGGCCGGGCTCGGGACGATGCTCGCCGCGATGCCGCTGCCGTACTCGCGCCGGTACGAGGGGCTGGCGACGGGCCTGCGGGCGGCGTTCGAGGACGCCGAGATCCCGTTCGCGCTGACGTTCATGCGCGGGGCGCAGGCGCGCCTCGACGCGCTCATGGACGGGAAGGTCGATCTGATCGCGGTGTCCCGGCTGGCGTTCGAGGAGTTCGGCGAGGGGTTCCCCATCGCCAGGCTCGCCGACCTCGGTCCGCGGACGTACGTCGGCGCGCACGGGGTGCTGCTCCGGGCGGGGGTGTCGCTGGACGATCCGGAGCTGGCCGTGGCGGTCGACACCAGTTCCGCCGACCAGCAGGAGCTCACCCGGCTGGTCTTCTCCGGGCGGTCCGTCCGGTACGTCGAGACCTCGTACATGCAGCTGGGCGAACTGTTCCGCCGGGGCGAGGTGGACGCCTCGGTGTGGAACCTGGACGAGGTCCACCAGCACATCGACGAGGACTGCACGACCATCCCGTTCGACGAGGTGACCTCCGCGGACCTCGCGGACCGCAACTCCAGCGCGGTCCTGGCCGTCCGCGCCGACGACTCCCCGGCGCTGGACGCGGTCCGCGGCCGCATCTCGGCCGATCTCGTGACCCGCACGCAGCAGGCCGTCCTGACCGGCGACCGGCTGCCCTCGTACTGAAGGAGACCACCATGGACCGGCTGCTGGCGGAGCGGCTCGACATCTTCGAACGGACCGGTCAGGCCGCGCCGGACATCTGCCGGTTCGTACGGGACGAGCTCAGCGCGCTCGACACGGCGGGCGGCGCCGTCACCGAGGACAGCGCGGGGACGCTGGTCAGCCATCTGCTGCTGGCCCTGCAGCGCGCCCGTGACGGCGCGGCGCTGACCGAGTTCCCGGCGGACGAGACCGTCCGGGCGGAACTGGCCGGCCATCCGGACGCGGTGGAGCGGGCGAGGGCGCTGGCCGCACGGGCCCGGTCCGCGCTGGGCGCCGGCCTGCCCGAGCAGGAAGTGCGCTTCCTCGCCCTGCATCTGGCCCTGTTCGGACAACGGGAGGCGACGCGATGACGAAGATCCTGGTGGGCGGCGTCGGCAAGGCCGACGTGGCGAGGCGGCTGGAGGAGATCGGCGGCTTCGAGGTCGTCGTGACCAACGACATGGACGCCGCCACGCGGCTGATGGCCGGTCAGGCCGACTACTACATCGGAACGTGCCACACCGGGGCCGGGGGATCCCTGGGTGTGCTCGTCGGGCTGCTCGGCGCCGCCCGATGCTTCACCTTCGGCCGAGGCCAGGCCGCTTCGGCCGACGCCGAGGCCGCGCTCGCCGAGGGCAAGGTCGCCTTCGGCTTCTCCGTCGACCAGGCCGACCAGGTCGTCCCGGTCCTGGCCGGTGCCATCAACGAACGGCGGCGGAACGGGTGATCGGCCCGTCCTGAAAATCCCCCTCGGAGGCAGCCATGCCCTACGCCCTCTCCTATGCCGCTGCGGCGGACAAACTCGACTTCTCCGTGCCGCAGGCCCTCACCGTCGTCGCCGTCTGCGCGCTCACCGCGCTGATCTCGAACATGGCGCTCGCCGTCTTCAACGACGGCGTCCGTCCCTTCCTGCTGGACTTCATCCGGGGGAACACCAACCGCGGCGAGATGACCGCGGTGTCGTTCGGCCTGTCGGCCGGGTTCGTCTTCGGGCTCGGCGCCCCGATGGCGCTGTCGACCGGGGTGCTGAACCCCTGGCTGCTGTTCCTGCCGACCGACATCCTCGGCATCTTCGCGCCGCGGCGCTGGGCGGCCCCCATCCTCGGCGGGGCCTGGGGCGCGCTCGTCGTGTTCGGGCTGTCCGGGGCCAACAACGCGGCACATGACCTGCCGGTGGACTTCCTCACCGCGATGCAGGAGATGGCGACGCCGATCCTGTTCATGTTCCTGCTGTTCCCGGTGATCGCGATCGCGACCCAGTTCGGGCGGGTGCACGGGCTCGTCTCCTTCGCCGTGGAGGTCGCCTTCGTGGTCCTTTCCATGAAGATGTGGCCGGACCAGTTCCCAGGCGCGCTGGCGATGGCCGCGGGCGTGCTGATGCTGCTCGGGTTCGCCCTGGCCAAGGACGTCCGGGAGCGGCGCACGGCCGCCGCCGCCGCGGAGCGGGCGGACGCGCCCGGGGCCGCGACGATCCCGCCCCAGACCCCGGTGGACGAGAAGCCCGCCGCGGACCCCGTCGCGTCGTTGTTCGGCGCGAACGCGGAACGGCTCCGCCGCCACCTGCCGTGGTTCGCGCTGCTCGGCGCCGCCCTCGCCGCGATGGTGAACCTGCACATCTTCGGCGGCGGCGAGGCGACGAGCTTCCTGGTGGCCAAGGGCGACTACGGGGAGGCCGCGCAGGTCGACTTCTACCGCGCGTTCGGCTTCCTGCCGCTCATCGCGACGACCGCACTGGCCAGCGGCGCGTACCAGGTCGTCGGTTTCACCTTCATCTATCCGCTGGCCTACCTGGCGCCCAACGTGGTGGTGGCGGCCCTGGGCGGCGCGGTGCTGCTCACGGTGGAGATCCTGGCACTGTCCTACATCGGCAAAGGCCTGGCGATGCTCCCGTCGATCCGGGACGCCTCGGACCACCTGCGCGACGCGATCGGCAAGACCCTGGAGATCGCGATCCTGTTCGGCGCGATCGCCGCCGCCGCGAAGATGGGCGGCGGGCTCGGCATCGCCCTCGTCGGCGGACTCTACCTGCTGAACGAGTCGCTCGGACGGCCGGTCGTCCGGCTCGCGGCGGGCCCGGCCGCGGTCGTCGTCGCCGGGATCGCGCTGAACGTCCTGCACTGGCTGGATCTGTTCACTCCGCTGAAGGGATGACATGAGGCTGAGGACCGTACTCGGGGAGGTCCCAGTACCGGACGGACCGGTGCTCGCCCACGAGCATCTGCGCGTCGACCTGCGCGAGCCCGCGGGCCGGGCACCGGACCCCGCGGCGCTCCTCGACGAGGAGACGGCGGTCGCCGGCGAACTGGCGGCGCTGCGGCGCTCGCACGGCCTCGCGGCCGTCGTGGAGCTGACCTGTCTCGGCATGGGACGGGACGCCGCCGCGCTCGCCCGGATCAGTGAGCGTGCCGGAGTGGCGGTGGTGGCGGCGACCGGGTTCTACCACGCCGCGTTCCACCCGTCCTACGTCGCCGGATCGAGCGTCGCGGACCTGACCCGCCGGCTGCTCGACGAGATCGAGAACGGTCTGGACGGCACCGCCGTCCGGCCGGGCGTGATCGGTGAGGTCGGCACGAGCGGCCCGACGCCCTCGGGGGACGAGGAGCGTTGCCTGCAGGCCGCCGCCCGAGCCGCCCTCCACTCGGATCTGCCGCTCGCCACGCACGCCCACCTCGGCCGCGGCGGACTCGCGCAGCTCGACGTGCTGACCGCCGGGGGAGTCGTCCCCGGCCGGATCAGCATCGGTCACCAGGACCTCCTGGACGACGCCCTGACCCACCGCAAGATCGCCGAAGCCGGCGCGTACGTCGCCTTCGACACGATCGGCAAGACGTCCTACCAGAGCGACGACGTCCGGCTCCGGCGGGCGCTCGACCTGATCGAGGCCGGGCATGCCGACCGGCTCCTGCTCAGCGCGGACGTCTCCCGCGCCGGCTACCTGACGAAGAACGGCGGCGGCGGATACGGCACCGTCCTGCGTTCCTTCGCGCCACGGCTGGCGGCCGCGGGCGTCGACGAGACGACCCTGCACCTGATCCTGCACGACAATCCCGTCCGGTTCCTGACCTCGGGGGAGGCCCGATGACCGCGCCGGAGCTGCGCGAGACCCACCCGCTGCCGACCGTCCCCTTGGAGGAGGCGATGGCCCGGCAGTTCCGGCTGCTGGAATGCGTGGCGGACCATTTCGACGGGCAGCGGCTGTTCTCGGCCGACGTCGGCGTGACGCCGCGGTGGGGACGTCCCGATGCCACCCGCCGGACGGAGGACGCGCTGGCCGACTTCCTCGGCGCCCCCGCGGCGGTCCTCGTCCAGGGCGCGGGCAGCGGCGCGATCAGGGCCATGCTCACCGCGGCCCTCGCACCGGGCGAACGCCTGATCGTGCACGCTTCCCCCGCCTACGCGACGACCGCGACGACCTTCCGCTCGATGGGGCTCGACCTGGTCGAGACCGACTTCAACACATCCCCGGCCGAGGCGGCGGCCCCCTACATCTACATCCAGCATTCCAGGCAGCGCCCTGACGACTCCTATGATCCGGCCGACGTGATCGCACGGTACGCGGCCCTGGGCGTCCACGCGCTGGTCGACGACAACTACGCGGCGTTCCGCGTCCCCCGCACCGGCGTCGAGATGGGCGCGGAGGCGTCGGCGCTGTCACTGTTCAAGCTGCTCGGCCCCGAGGGCGTCGGGCTGGTCGTCGGCTCGCGCGACCTCGTCGACCGCGTGCACGCCGACAACTACTCGGGCGGCGGCCAGGTGCAGGGGCCGCAGGCGCTCGACGCCCTGCGCGCGCTGACCCACGTCCCCGTCCTGTGGGCCGTGCAGTCCGCGGTCGTCACCGAGATCGCCGAGCGGCTGGACGCCGGCGAGGTTCCCGGGGTCGCCCAGGTCCGCGTCGCCAACGCGCAGGACCGGTGCGTGCTCGTGCGGCTGGACGCCCCCGTGGCCCGGCGGGTCATCGAGGCGGCCGCACGGTTCGGGGCGGCTCCCTACCCGGTCGGAGCGAACTCCCGGTACGAGATCACCCCGCTCTTCTACCGGCTCTCCGAGACCTTCCTCGCCGACACCCCGGAGCTGGCCGACTGGACGATCCGGATCAACCCGATGCGGTCGGGCGCGGACCTCGTGATCAAGATCCTGGCCGGAGCGCTGCGGGAGGTCCGGTGTTCCTGACCGCGACCTTGGCGCGCAACCCGCGGCTCGTGGAGGCCGCCGCGGGGCTCCATCGATCCGGCCGCATCCCACCCGACACCTACCTGATCGACCTGGACGCGGTCGCCGCCAACGCCGCGACGCTCGCCGCGGTGGCCGCCGCCCACGACGTCCGGCTGTGGCCGGTGTTCAAACAGGTGGGACGCAACCCGCATGTGATCCGGACGGTGGCCCAGCACCTCCCTCTCGCCGCCGCCATCGACCTGCGCGACGCCCGCGCGATCCAGGACGCCGGGGCCGGGCTGGGCAACGTCGGCCACCTCGTCCAGGTCCCGTTCAACGCCATGCGGGAGGTGCTGGCCCGGCGCCCCGGGTACGTCACCGTCTTCGGAGCCGATCAGGCCCGTGCGGTGTCCGCCGCCGCGGAGCACCTCGGGATCACCCAGCCGCTGCTGGCCCGGGTGGTCGCCGCGACCGACCAGATCTACCCGGGGCAGGAAGGCGGCGTCCCCCTGCCCGATGTCGAGAAGTTCGCCGCCGAGGTTCGGGACATGGACGCCGTGACCCTCGAAGGCGTCACCTCGTTCCCCTGCCTGCTCTACGACGAGGCGTCCGCGGCGATCGCACCCACCCCGAACCTGCGGACCCTCCTGACCGCCAAGTCCCGCCTCGCCGCGGCAGGGTCGCCCATCAGCGTCGTCAGCGCGCCCAGCGCGACGGCCGCCGCGAGCATCCCGTTGCTGGCCGCGCACGGCGTCACCCACGGGGAGCCCGGTCACGCGCTCACCGCGACGACCCCGCTGCACGCCACCGACCTCACCCAGCCCGAACTGCCCGCGATGGTCTACGTCTCCGAGATCGCGCACATCCTCCCGGACGGTCGGCCCGCGGTCTTCGGCGGCGGCTTCTACCCCCGGGGCCGGCCGGACGAGGCCCTCGTGTTCCCCAGCGCCGGCGAGCCGTTCAGCCTCCCCGTCGAACCCGCTCCGCCCGAGAACATCGACTACTACCGCCTACTGGGCGCCCCGTCCCCGGGGGCGCCACTCCGCGTCGGCGACACCGCCGTCCTGTCCTTCCGCACGCAGATCTTCGTCACCCGCAGCGCGGTCGGCGCCCTGCGAGGGGTCTCCTCGGGCAGGCCCCGGCTCCTCGGCCTGTCGGACTCGCACGGGAGGCCCTGGTGACCCGTGTCGCCATCCTCGTGGTCGACGGCCTCGGCATCGGTGCCATGCCGGACGCATCCGCCTCGCGTCCCGGCGACGCCGCCGCGCACACCCTCGGCCACGTCCTGGACACCGCCGGGGGAACACTGCGCCTTCCCGCGCTCGGCACACTGGGACTCGGACTCCTGCACCCGCACGAGAGCCTGGCCTTCCCCATCGCCGCCGGGGCGTCCGCGGGACGGTCCGCCCTCGGATACCCGGGCGCGGACACCTTCAGCGGCCACCAGACGATGATGGGCACCGACATGAGCGGGACGGCCCTCGCCCTGTTCTCCGACCACATCGACACGGTCGCGGCCGCACTGCACGCGGCCGGGCATGAGGCACATCCGCTGGACGACCTCCCCGTCCTCCTCGTCGACGAGGGGGCCGTCGTCGGCGACAACCTCGAAGCCGATCCGGGCCTCAGCTGGAACGTCAGCGGCCGCCTCGACGACCTGCCGTTCGAGTCGATCCTGTCCATCGCGCGGACGGTCCGGACGGTGGCTCCGACGGCCCGGGTGATCGCCGTCGGCGGCCACGGCCCCCCACCGCTCCTGCGCGCCGTCCGGTCCGGTGCGAGCGGCACGGCGGGACTGGACACGCCCGCCTCGGGTTTCTACGTCAACGACGGCCTCCGGGTCGCCCACCTGGCCGTGGAGATCGACCACACCCGGCAGCTCCCCTCACGCGCCGCCGCGGCGGGCCTGCCGGTGACCCTCATCGGCAAGGCCGCCGACATCATCGTGTGCCCGTCCGCCGAGCACCGCCCGGCCGTCGAGACCGGTGAAGTCCTCGAGCAGACCTCCATGGCCCTCGCACGCACGGCCGACGCCCTGGTGGTGGCGAACGTGCAGGAAACCGACCTGGCCGGGCACCAGCAGGACGCGCGGAGATACGGCTCCCTTCTGGAGGAGGTCGACACGGGACTGGCCTCTCTCATTGCGGCCATGGGCCCCGACGATCACCTGATCGTCACCGGCGACCACGGCAACGACCCGACGATCGGCCATCCGTTCCACACAAGGGAGTTCGTCCCCGTGCTCCACTACAACCAGCTACTCCCACCCGGCACCGTCCCAGACGCCTCCACCTTGGCGACCATCGCCGCAACGGCAGCCGAAGCATTGGGCATCGACCTCCGGCGACAGACAGACCTGACTTCAGCCACCGCAAAGCAGACCTCAGCCTGAAACCGAGCCGCAGCCATGACCTTCCGGGCGGGAGCAAGGTGGAGCGCTTCGCAAGGACACGGATGAACGGTCGCGCTCGGGCCTCGTCCCTGAGCCGTACCGTCGCAGCAGCCACAGCCCGAACGCGGCGTGGAACGCGTACACGAACGCATCCCACCACCATGGCGCCGACCCAGGCGAGCGGATCTGCATGAAGTCGTCCAACCCGTGGACGAACACCATCGGCCACACCGAGCCGATCGCGAACCGCAGGGCGGCGCAGCAGAAGCCGAACAGCCCGGCGGAAAGGATCTGCCAGAGCGTGTCGTCCAAGGACTGGCCGAAGAAAAGGTAGTTCTGGATGTGTCCTACCCCGAACAGCACGCCGACCCAGATTGCGGCGCGAATCGGTCCGAGCGGGGTGAGTGCCTGCTGGACGAGCCCGCGGCTGTAGACCTCTTCGTTGATCCCGACCCACATCAGCGAGACGAGACTGCTGACCACCACCGTTGTGCTCCCGGCGAGGCCGGCCAGGGCGTACGAGCACGCGACGATCAGCAGGGGCGCAGCGAGCCACCAGCGGCGCGCCACGCCCAGGGCGGCCACCCCGGACTTGCGAAGCCAGCCCCATCTCCACAGCAGGAGCAGGACCGCGCCGAAGCACACCATGTTGACGACGGCAGCCCCGAGGTCGGGGAACCATCCCGGCGCGAGTGGCGGCAACAGAACCTTCGCGACCAGCAGCAGGACGGCGTGCCAGGCGAGTGTCAACTCGATGGCCCCAAGTAGCGGATGGTGCGTTACATGGCGTTTCCACCTGATCAGCACCGGCTGATCGTAACTTGAGTCCGGCGGGTTCGGTGGAGTCTGATGTGTCCGGCTCCTGACCCCGCAGGCCATCGGCCGGGGTGAAGCGCGGCGGGTCGGCGGCGTCCGGTTCAGGGCGCGAGGGTCCGCTGAAAAGCGGGAACGGGCCCCCTCGTGGCACCATTACGGTGATTCGTGAGGAGCCGAGCTTGCACCGTCTGGTCGTGTCCCAGACCTCCCCTGGGGCGTATCGAACCGTACTAGAGGCGCTGAAGGCGCCGCTGCCGCCGGATGCACCGCCTGGGCGGCACATCCTGATCGAGCCGGGCTCGTACCCGAACACGGGGTTCAAGAGTTCGGGCGACTTCGTCATGACGGCCGTGGAGGGGCCGGGTTCGGTCACGCTGGACGGCCGTACCGTCGCCACGATCGAGGTCACCGGGAATGTGATCCTTGAGGGGCTCATCGTCCGGAACTGGAGTGACAAGGGCACCGCGGTGGAGCTCGACAAAGGTTCCGTTCTGGCGGAGCAGTGCGAGTTCGTGACCCGGTCCCCACTCGCCGTGCGGGCGTCGAAGGGCGGTCGGCTCATCCTGCGGGACTGCAAGGTGGAGGACGGCGGGGTCGTGTACAGCGCCGCGTCCGGGGTCATGGAGGGCACCTCGGTCACCGGGACGAGCGGCAATTCGGTGGCGCTCCGCAGCGGCAGTTCGGTGACCATCCGGTCGTGCAGGGTCAGGGACTCGGGCGGGCACGGCATCTGGGTGACCGAGGGGTCAAAGCCGCTGATCGAGGCGAGCACGATCAGCAATCCGGCCAGCGTCGGGATCAGGGTCGACGACCGCGCGGACGCGGCGATCCGCAACTGCACGTTCCACGGCACGGGCAAGACGTCCCTGATCGTGACGGGCAAGGGCATCGCGCTCGCGGAGGACTGCCTGATCACGGACGCCGGGTCCGACGGGGTGTGGGTGAAGGACGGCGGCTCGCTGACCGCCCGGCGGGTCAGGACGGAGTCGCCGCGGCAGGCCGGCGTGGCAGTGCAGAAGGGGGTCGCGCTCCTGGAGGACTGCGAGATCGTCGGCGCCGGCGGCAACGGCTTCTACTTCTCCGATCAGGCGAACGTCACGGTCGTCCGGGGGCGGGTCGCCGACGCGGGGAAGATCGGTGTCAACCTCAAGGGCGGCGGCGTCCGCGTCCTGATGGAAGGGTTGACGATCAGCGGCGGCAAGCGCTCCGGCGTGGGGGTGGAACCGGAGAGTGAGCTCACCCTCCGTGGCTGCACGGTGGCGGACAACCAGGGCCGGGGCATCCTCGCCTGCCTCGGGTCGAGCGTGGAGATCGACGACCTGACGAGTGTCCGCAACGGGAAGCCGGACCGGTTCGATTTCGAGTTCAACGCCGGGACCGCTGACGGCACGAAGCAGGCGCCGGCCGAGGTCAAGAGCGAGGCGCCGGCCAAGCCCGTGGACCAGGCGCCGGCCGAGCCGCCGAGCGGGACGCCCGGCCCGGAAGAACCGGGCGGCACGAAGGCGGATGTGCTGCTGGCCGAGTTGGAGGCGATGGTCGGGCTGGCGGGGGTGAAGCGTGAGATTCGGAAGTTGGCGAATCTGCAGAAGGTGGCTGAGCGGCGGCGTTTGGCGGGGTTGCCGCCGGGTCCCTCGATCGGGCGGCACATGGTTTTCGCGGGTCCGCCGGGGACGGGTAAGACGACGGTGGCCAGGTTGTACGGCGGGATCCTGGCGGCGTTGGGTGTGGTCGAGCAGGGTCAGGTCGTGGAGGTCAGTCGGGCCGATCTGGTGTCGGAGAACATCGGCGGGACCGCGCTGCGCACCACCGAGGCGTTCGAGAGGGCGCGGGGTGGGGTGTTGTTCATCGATGAGGCCTACACCCTGTCCCGCAAGGCGACCGGCACCGACTTCGGGCAGGAGGCCATCGACACCCTGGTCAAACTGATGGAAGACCACCGCGACGAAGTCGTGGTCATCGCGGCCGGATACTCCGCCGAAATGCGCGAGTTCCTGTCCGCCAACCCCGGCCTGACCTCCCGGATCTCCCGCACGGTGGAGTTTGAGAACTACACCCCCGCCGAACTGGTCCAGATCGTCCAAGCCCAAGCCGACACCGACGGCTACCAGCTGGCCGACGACGCCCGCCAGGCGATCCTGGCGCACTTCACGGCAATGAAGCGGGACGCCTCGTTCGGCAACGGGCGAGCCGCACGGCAGGTGTTCGAGGCCGCGATCGAGCGTCAAGCCCAACGCCTCGGCGAGATGGAGGAACTACCCTCGGCGCAACAGCTGTCGCAGCTGGTGGCCGAGGACCTGGACCTCGACACCGGTGGTCTGGCGGCCCGGTTCGGGGAGGCCCGCGACGCCGGGCAGGTCGACACCGTGATGGCCCGCCTGGCCGCGATGACCGGACTGGAGGAGGTCAAAAACGACATCCGTGACCTGCTGAACCTGATCGCCTCGGCGCGGCGGCGCCGCGCGGCCGGGCTGGAAGCCGAACCCTTCACCGGGCACCTGATCTTCGCCGGCCCGCCCGGCACCGGCAAGACCACCGTCGCCCGGCTCTACGGCGAACTGCTCACCGCGCTGGGCGTGCTGGCCCAGGGGCAGGTCGTCGAGGCGGCACGGGTCGATCTGGTCGGGCAGTACATCGGGCACACCGCGCAAAAGACCGCGGATGTGTTCGAGCGGGCCCGCGGCGGGGTGCTGTTCATCGACGAGGCCTACACCCTGTCCCGCCAAGCCGCAACGGGCAACGACTTCGGGCAGGAGGCCATCGACACCCTGGTCAAGCTGATGGAAGACCACCGCGACGAGATCATCGTCATCGCCGCCGGATACACCACCGAGATGGAGGGGTTCCTGGCCACCAACCCCGGCCTTGCCTCCCGGTTCGCCCGCACCCTGAACTTCCAGCCCTACCCGGTCGAGGGCCTGGTCTCCATCTTCCTGGGCAAGGCCAAAGCCGCCGACTACCGCGTCCCCGAACCCACCCAACAGGCCCTGGCCACCTATCTGGAGGCCAACCGCGACGAGTTCCGGGTCGGCAACGGACGCGAAGTCGACAAACTCTTCCGCGCCGCCGTCACCGCACACGCACGCCGCACCGAACAACTCGCCAGCACCGGCACCGAACTCACCACCGAACAACTCGCCACACTCACGCCCGAAGACATCCCCTAGGCCCTGCACCCGCTTCTTGCGACCAAGTGCAAGCGTTTGAGCTGAGCTTGGTCGTCGCCCCTCAGATCTCGTCGCAGACCCCTCACATACAGTGAGGACATGGGGGAGATCGACAAGGATCGGCTGGTCGAGACCGCGACCCGGATTTTCGCCGAGCTCGGGTACGACGGGGCATCGCTGCAGATGATCGCCGACGCGACAGGGCATGGCATCGGCTCTGTTCATCAGGTCGCGGCGACCAAGGCCGACCTGTACCGCGAAGTGATGCAGCATGTCCACACGGCCGAGGACAAGGCCATGGAGGACGCGGTCGCCCGCTTTACGTCCGACAGGGAAGGCATCAAGCTCCTCGCGGATGCCTTCCTGGACTTCTACGCCGGCCACCCGCAGGCCCTGGCGCTGTGGCAGCACGGATGGATGGGAGACGCCGCCGACGTGGCCCGCATGGACGTGCTGTACGTCCAACCCCGATCAGCACAGATCGCCGACAAGATCCGCGACCGGGTGCCCCCCGACGTCGATCCCGACTACCTGGTGTGGAGCGTGATGTGGTGCGTCTACGGCTTCCTCAACACCGGCGCCGTCCACACCTCCGATGAGATACCTCACCGCCACGCGCCCAGCAGCGCTCCGCGCCACACCGACCTTGCCGGCTTCCAGACCTTCCTGCACGTCATGATCGACCGCCTGTTCGCCCCGCCGCCTCAACCCTGAGCCGCGCGCCGGGCACCGCCGTGAGCCTCGGCCGAAAGGTCCTGCCCGTCGGCCCAGGTCTTGAGCCGGTCGGCGTAGGCCTGCTGGATCATCGGGTAGAAGCCCTGCCCGAACAGCACCCGCAGGGGCGGGTCGTCGGAGTCGACGATCTTGAGAAGGGTCCGGGCGGCGGCGGCCGGGTCTCCGGCGGGCTGCTTGCCCGCGACCTCGGCCAGGCGCCGGCGGAGACCGTCGTAGGCCGGGTTGGTCTCGGCCATGTGGCCGTTGGCGAGTGGATCGGGGTTCTCGCCGGACCGGGTGGCGAATCCGCCGGGCTCGATCACGGTCACCTTGATGCCGAAGCCGGCGACCTCGCGGGCGAGGGCTTCGTTCAGGCCCTCCAGCGCCCACTTGGAGGCGTGGTACGCGCCGCCGAGCGGCATCGCGACAAGGCCGGCGGCCGAAGACAACTGAACGATGTGCCCTGAGCCCTGCTCGCGCAGGTGGGGCAGCGCGGCCTGAACGACCCACACCGCGCCGAACAGATTGGTCTCCATCTGGTCGCGCAGCTCCCGCTCGCTCAACTCCTCGATCGCGCCGATCTGGGCATAGCCGGCGTTGTTGACGATGACGTCGAGACGGCCGAAATGCTCCTTGGCCCGCTTCACGCCCCTGAAGGCGGCGGCCCTGTCGGTCACGTCCAGCTCAAGCGGCAGCACCGCGTCGCCATAGGCGGCGACCAACTCATCAAAGCCGTCGGTGTTCCGCGCGGTCGCGGCCACCTTGTCGCCCCGAGACAGAGCGGCCTCGACGAAGCTGCGGCCCAGACCGCGCGACGAACCGGTGACGAACCAGACCTTGCTCATGATGACTTTCCGTTCCTCCGTTGAAGGCTGTCGAACACCAGATGCCGACGACCCGCCTCCTGTGACAGGTGCGGGTACGTGATCTGCGCCATAGAAGGTCCCGAAAAGGCCATCGGGGCCCCGATCACGGAAACGCCGTGACCGGGGCCCCAGGGTCGGCTCCCGCGGAAGGTACCGACGGCCGCTAGTTCCGGTACCGGAACACGATCCGGCCGCGCGTCAGGTCGTAGGGCGTGAGCTCCACCAGGACCCGGTCTTCAAGCACGATCTTGATGTAGTTCTTGCGGATCTTACCGCTGACGTGCGCGAGCACCCGGTGGCCGTTCTCGAGCTCCACGGTGAACATGGCGCTGCGCAGGCACTCGACGACCTTGCCCTCGACTTCGATGCCGTTCTTGTTCCTGGTCATCGCACCAGCTCCAGGTTGCTGCCCACCGGCCGGGCCCCGATGCCCTCGAACAGCGCCGAGCCCGCTCGGTTGGACTCGTGGACTTCGGCCCAGGCCGCGTCGAACCCGGAGCGGTGCAGCGTCTCCAGCGCGTGGGCCAGCAGCGCCCGCGCGATGCCGCGGCGCTGCTCGTCGGCCCGGACCGCGACCAGCCCGATGCGCGGCCGGTTCACCGTCACCACCCGGATCAGACCCAGGTAGCGGTCCGGCGCCGCGGCCACCGCGTACTTCGACGGGTCGACGATGGTGTCGCCTTCGGGGCGGGGAAGCACCTCCGCGGGCATCGACTGCCACCACCCGACGGCCGCCTCGACTTCGTCACGGATCGCGCGGTCCACCGCCCGCAGCAGACTCTCGTCCGCCTGACCGGCGGGCACGATCGTCACGCCCGGAGGCGGCAGGACTTCTTCAAGCCCTGTGACCCGAGGGTCGGTCGGCACGACGTACTCCCACTCGCGGCGCCGGATCCTGAAGCCGGCCCGCCGCCAGCCGGCCGTCAGCTCGGCGTCGGCCTCGTCGACCACCGTGTACAGCGGCGCCGGCAGTTCCGCCGACATCGCCTCGGCGAGCCGGTCGAAGGCGGCGTCGTGCCAGGCGTCGATGCTGACGAACAAGCGTCCGTCGGGCCGGTGCTCCGCATACCCGCGGCCGACCACCAGGTCGTCGTCCAGTGCATGCCAATGCCTGTCCGCGACGCGCGTGATCATCACCGCGTTCTCGCTCAGGCCGGATGTGAAAGGCTTCGTGTTCATCGGAGTCTCCTTCCAGGAGTGCCTCGATCTCAGGCGCTCCTGGCGACACCGAACGTCAGCCGCCGGACCGTGACGGGCTGAGGGAGCACCCATGGGTGACTGTGTTCACGGGTCTCACCTCCTTGCGACGTCTTCACGGCCGACCGAGACAGTAGCAGCGGGGCGCCGCCTCGCTCAAACGGTTTCGGCCACGTGCGGATCAGTCGACCGCGTTCTCGTCGGGACCGGGTTGTTCGGGGACGATGCGGGCCAGCTCTACCCGGGAACCGATGTCGAGCTTGCGGAAGACCTGGCGCAGGTGGAACGAGACCGTGTGGGGGGAGAGGAACATCTGGGCGGCCACCTGGCGGTTGGTCAGGCCCTGGGCCACGAGGGACGCGACGCTGCGCTCGGAGTCGGTGAGACTGTCCCATCCGATGGCCGGCCGGTCGGCATAGGACCAGTGGCGGCGTCGTACGCCCAGGTTCCGCAGCCGGGCGCGGATCCGGGCCGCGTCCCGGAGCGCGCCGATCCTCCGGTAGCCCTCGGCGGCCTCGTCGAACTTCTCGATGGCCGCCTCGCGATCACTGATCAGCAGGAGCCCGAGGTCCTCCGTCGCGGATGCGGTGCCCCAGGGGTCGCTGTGCTGTGCCGCGGCCTGGACGAGGGCCGTGGCGTCGCCGTTGAGGATTCCCTGTGCGTGGGCGGCCGCGGCGGCCAGCGCGGGATAGCCCGGGTTGTCGTGCGCGATCTGCCGGGCGGTCTCGACGATGTCCGCGGCCGCCGAGTGGTCGCCCGCGGCCAGGGCGATACGGGTCATCCAGGCCGCCGCGTTGGGTTCGAGCATGAGCATCCAGCACCGGTCCCGTACGTTGGCATAGCAGTCGCGGAGCGGTTCCATCGCCTCCCGCGGGCCGCTTCGGACCTCCCTGACGAGGGAGACGGCCCAGGTGCTCCAGAGCGACCCGTACAGCTCGCCCTGTGCCGCCCGCCGTTCCGATTCCAGGCGCTCGATGTGCTGCTCGGCCGTCTCCAGGTCGCCTTTCCGCACCGCGACGACGGCCAGTGTGGCCAGGCCGAGCAGTGTCAACGCGTAGGTGCCCCATTCGTCCGCGGCCTTCAGTCCGGTCTCGGCCTCCGCCGCCGCGTCGTCGGTCTGGCCGGCGGCCAGTGACAGACAGGCCCGGAAGAAGGCCGGGGTGGCGGCGTGTGCGACCGACCCGTAGGTCTCGAAGTCCGCGGTCGCGGCCCAAAGGACGTTGTCGGCCTCGCTGTGCCGTCCCATCCCGGTGAGGCAGCGGACCAGGAAAAGGCGGGGGTAGGCGAGCCGGGCCCCGATCGATCCCCTGTCCGCCAGGCGCACGGCCTCATGGAGGTCGCGGAAGGCGTCGTCGGCCCGGGCCTCTTCCCACGCGAGGTGCGCACTGAGCAGCAACGCCCCGACCAGGGCGGTGTCGGCATGCCCGGGCCGGTCGGCGAGGATCGCCTTGGCCCGCGCCCGTCCCCGTCCGAACTCGTGCAGCGCCAGCAGACCCTGGAACCTCGCCAGTTCCGTGAGATCGTGCAGTTCTCTGCCGAGGTCCTGGCGCATCAGCAGGTCCTCCGCCTCGGTCACGGCCTGGGCGGGCCGTCCGCTCAGCAGGAAGATGGACGCCAGTTCGTACCGCAGGCGGTCGGCCCATGGACCGGCGGGCGCCTGCCGCAGCGTCTCGCGGGCGGAGTCCATCGCCTCGGTGAGCCGCCCCGCGGCCTTCAGCGCGTCCACCGCCGTCATCGTGCGGGCGAGGAGCGCGGGATGATCGGACGGGTCGGTGAGTTCGAGCGCCCGGACGGCGAGGTCCGCCGCGGAGGGCGGCGAGTAGGGCAGGATCGCGTGTGCCGCCCGTTCCAGCCCGTCGAGCGCTCGCTCGTCTCCCGGCCTGGCGCAGCGCACGAGGTAGCCGGCGGCCGGCACGACCGCGCCTCGACGCAGCAGCATCTCTCCGGCCTGCCGCTGCAGCGCCAGGCGCACCGGTTTGGAGACCATCTCAGTGGCGATCTGCCACAGCATGTCGTGCCGGAACGCCAGCTGATCCACGTCGGGCACGATGATGCCCGCCCGGATCGTCTGGGTGAGCCGCGTCAGCAGTCCGTCGACCGGCTCGCCGAGCATCTCGGCCAGATCGTCCACCGAGAAGGAATGGCCCAGGATCGCCGCCACCTGGAGCAGCTGCCGGGTCGGCTCGGGCAGCCGGAGCAGCCTGCTCCGCGCGCTCGCCTGGACACGTGCCGCCGGGGTCAGCCGTGCACCGCCCTTGGCGACCTCGACCGCACCCTCGAGCTCCCATGTCTTGAGCAGTTCGATGAGCAGGAAGGGGTTTCCGTCCGCGTCGGCCGTCAGGTCGAGGACGTCGGGACCGGGCGGCGCGCCGAGGACGTCCGCGGCGATCTCCGCGACCGCATGGTCGTCCAGCGGCCCGAGCACGACACGGGTGGCGCCATGCCGCGCGAGCGAACTGTACAGCCCGTCCAGGGCCTGATCACCCATACCGCTTGTACGGCTCAGGATCCACCCGAGCGGATAGGAGGCGAGTTCCGGCAGCAGGGACCGCAGTGCCAGCCGGGTCGTCGGATCGGCCCACTGCAGGTCGTCCAGCGTGATCAGCAAGGGGCCGCGGCCTGCCCGCTCTTCGAATCGGGAGCGCAGCCGCTCCACAAGCGACGGCCGGAGATCGACCGTCTCGGCACCGGGCGGTTCCGCCGTCAGCGCGCGCCACGACAGCGCGGGTTCGGGTGAGCCCAGCGCCGGCTCCCTGAGCGCGGTCGCCAGCAGGGCCAGCGGCACCAGGCGCCCGAACTCGTCGCCCGCGGCGTCCGTGCCCGCGATCCGCTCGCGCGCGGCCGCTTCCGCGGCTTCATGGAGGAGCCGGGTCTTCCCCACCCCCATAGGGCCTTCCACGAGGACCACGCCACCTCGGCCGTGCCTGATCGCCCTCAGCAATTCGGCGATGGGCCGCCATTCGCGTGTCCGGCCGCGCCATCCGGGACGGGACAAGGATGCGTCGGTTCCCGCCCCCGTGTCGTGCGGCCGATCCTTTCCCTTGTCCGCCTCCATGGATCCATGACACAACGCGGCAGGCCCGCGCGCAACGTTTGGAACTGTCATTACCCGTGGCCCGCCTCCGTCGCGACCTGCGCGAACGCTCGACGAACAGCTACGTGAGGCGTATGGTGCGAGCTTCTCCGGCAATCAGCGAAAAAATGCGCAGGACCCCGCGACGTAATGCGATTCCCAATCGGACACCATGAAAAGCAAAAGTCCGCATATGGGTTATAGCGTGGTTTTATGGCTTCAGATCCGACTCAGATGGCCGACCTGCACCCGCTGCTGGCGGCGATGCAGGCGCTCCGCGACGGAGACTTCCAGGTCCGGCTGCCGGTCGACCGCGGCGGCGTGCCCGCCGAGCTCGCCATCGTCTTCAACCAGATCGCCGACCGCAACCTGCACCAGTCGGACGAGCTGAGACGGGTCCGCCGCGAGATCGTCCGCCATGGCCGGCTGGACGAGCGGCTGTCGCCCAGCCCCGGCCAGGGCGGATGGGCGGCGACCGTCGAGGCGGCCAACACGCTGATGGACGCCCTGGTCGTGCCGACCATGAACGCCAGCCGAGTCCTGGAGGCGGTCGCCAGCGGCGACCTGAGCCAGCGGGTGGACCTGCATGACGACAGCAGGCCGCTGCGCGGCGGGCTGCGCCGGCTGGGGCAGACGGTCAACCACATGGTCGACGAGCTGTCGTTGTTCACAGCCGAGGTAACCGGGGTGGCCCGCGAGGTCGGCATCGAAGGCCGCCTCGGCGGACGCGCCAAGGTGCACGGCCTGGCCGGCACCTGGCGGGACGTCACCGAGGCCGTCAACACGATGGCCGGCCGGCTCACCGCCCAGGTGCGGGACATCGCGCTGGTGACGACCGCCGTCGCCCGCGGCGACCTGACCCGGTCGGTGACCGTCGAGGCGACCGGTGAGCTGCTGGAGCTGAAGCTGACCGTCAACACGATGGTGGACACGCTGTCGGCGTTCGCCGACGAGGTCATCCGCGTGGCCCGCGAGGTCGGCACCGAGGGACGGCTCGGCGGGCGCGCGCAGGTACGCGGTGTCTCGGGGGTGTGGAAGGACCTCACCGACAACGTCAATCTCATGGCCTACAACCTCACCAACCAGGTGCGGAACATCGCCGAGGTCACCACCTCGGTCGCCGACGGGGATCTGTCCAAGCAGATCACTGTGGACGCTCAGGGTGAGATTCTGCAGTTGAAGAACACCGTCAACACGATGGTCAGTCAGCTGTCGGCGTTCGCCGACGAGGTCACGCGGGTGGCCCGTGAGGTCGGCACCGAAGGTCAGCTCGGTGGCCGCGCGGACGCCCGCGGTGTGTCGGGGGTGTGGAAGGACCTCACTGAGAACGTCAACTTCATGGCCGGGAACCTGACCTCTCAGGTGCGCAACATTGCCCAGGTGGCGACGGCGGTTGCCCAGGGCGATCTCAGCAAGAAGATCGACGTCGATGCCCGTGGTGAGATCCTGGAACTCAAGTCGACGATCAACACGATGGTCGATCAGCTGTCGGCGTTCGCCGACGAGGTCACCCGGGTGGCCCGTGAGGTCGGCACCGAAGGCAACCTCGGCGGCCAGGCCCAGGTCCGGGACGTGTCCGGAATCTGGAAGGACCTCACCGACAACGTCAACGAGCTCGCCCTCAACCTCACCAACCAGGTGCGGAACATCGCCGAGGTCACCACCTCGGTCGCCGAGGGGGATCTGTCCAAGCAGATCACTGTGGACGCTCAGGGTGAGATTCTGCAGTTGAAGAACACCGTCAACACGATGGTCAGTCAGCTGTCGGCGTTCGCCGACGAGGTCACGCGGGTGGCCCGTGAGGTCGGCACCGAAGGTCAGCTCGGTGGCCGCGCGCACGTCCGCGGTGTGTCGGGGGTGTGGAAGGACCTCACTGAGAACGTCAACTTCATGGCCGGGAACCTGACCTCTCAGGTGCGCAACATCGCCCAGGTGGCGACGGCGGTCGCCCAGGGCGATCTCAGCAAGAAGATCGACGTCGATGCCCGTGGTGAGATCCTGGAACTCAAGTCGACGATCAACACGATGGTCGATCAGCTGTCGGCGTTCGCCGACGAGGTCACCCGGGTGGCCCGCGAGGTCGGCACCGAAGGTCAGCTCGGCGGCCAGGCCCAGGTCCGCGGCGTCTCGGGGGTGTGGAAGGACCTCACCAGCAACGTCAACGAGCTCGCCCTCAACCTCACCAACCAGGTACGCGCCATCGCCGAGGTGACCTCGGCGGTCACGCAGGGTGACATGTCGCGGCTGATCACCGTCAAGACCCGCGGTGAGGTCTCCGAGCTGAAGGACAACATCAACCAGATGGTCTCCAACCTGCGGGAGACGACCCAGGCCAAGGACTGGCTGGAGTCCAATCTCACCCGCCTGGCCGGGCTGATGCAGGGACACCGCGACCTCATGGAGGTCGCCGACCTGGTCCTTCGCGAGCTGACCCCGCTGGTGAAGGCGCAGTACGGCGCCTTCTTCCTGGCCGACACCGACGGTAGGGGCGCCCCGGGCAAGGGGCTCGCGTACATCGCCGGCTACGCCTCCCAGGAGCGGACCGTCGACACCGGCGAGATGCCGGCCCACGGCCTGGTGCAGCAGGCCGTCCAGGAGAAGAAGCGCATCCTCGTCGAGGACGCCCCACCCGGCTACATCACCATCAACTCCGGGATCGGGGAGGGGGCGCCGACGAGCGTCGTCATCATCCCGATCCCGTTCGAGGACAAGGTGCTCGGCGTCATCGAACTGGCCTCGTTCAGCCGCTTCTCCAATGTGCACCTGGCCTTCTTCGACCAGTTCGTCGACACCATCGGCGTCGCGATCAACACCATCATCGCCAACTCCCGGACCGAGGCGCTGCTCAGCCAGTCCCAGCAGCTGACGGCCCAGCTCCAAGACCGTTCCGTGGAGCTGCAACGGCAGCAGGCCGAGCTGCGGCGCTCCAACGAGCAACTGGAGGAGAAGGCGGCACAGCTGGCCTCCGCCTCAAGGTACAAGTCGGAGTTCCTGGCGAACATGTCGCACGAACTGCGCTCCCCGCTCAGCTCGCTGCTCATCTACGCCCGGCTGCTGTGCGACGACACCGAACAGAACCTCTCCCAGGACGAGCAGCTGTTCGCGCAGAACATCTACCAGTCGGGTTCCGATCTTCTGCAGCTGATCAACGACATCCTCGATCTGTCGAAGGTCGAGGCCGGCCGGATGGACATCCAGCTGAGGTACCTTCCGCTGGCCAAGCTCCTCGACTACGTCAACGCCACCTTCCGGCCGATCGCCGCGGACCATCGGCTCGACTTCGACATCGAGGTGGCCCCGGACGCCCCGCACGACCTCTACTCCGACGGCCAGCGGCTCCAGCAGATCCTGCGCAATCTGCTGTCCAACGCGTTCAAGTTCACGTCCGAAGGTCACGTCAGGCTGCGCGTGGAGAAGGCCACCAGCAGCGACGAGGAGCCCCCTCGGCCCGACGAGGAGTTCGTGGCCTTCACCGTCGAGGACACCGGCATCGGCATCCCGCACGAGAAGCTCACCACGATCTTCGAGGCGTTCGAGCAGGCGCACGATCCCCACGGCCGCACCGGCGGCACCGGCCTCGGCCTGTCCATCAGCCGTGAACTCGCGGGCCTGCTCGGCGGCAAGATCACGGCCAGGAGCGAGCCGGGCCGCGGCAGCTCGTTCACCCTGCTGGTGCCCGTGGCGCAACCGCTGCCGGCGGACCTGCTCGAACAGCCGCCGCAGCGTGGCGAGGCCGCGGCATGGCCCGTCACCGAGGAGCCCGCTCCAGCGACGACGGGCTCCGGCTCCGCGGAGTCCTTGCTCGCCCGGCCGCCGTCGCGCGACGCCTCCCTTGACAGCCCGACGGCCGATCGGACCGCGTACGCCGGGCAGGAAGACCGTACGTCCCATGCGGTTCACGAGCACCGCGCGCCACAGAGTCTGTCCGACGCGCAGGTCCTCATCGTCGACGACGATCCCCGCATGGTCACGGCCCTGACCCACGTCCTTGGACGAGCGGGTATGTCGGTTGCGCACGCAACGAACGGTGAAGAGGGCATTGAAGCGCTCGACCGGAACCCCGACGTGTCGCTCGTCGTGATGGACGTCATGATGCCCGGCATGGACGGCTACGAGACCATGCGGGCGATCCGGAGCGATCAGCGCTACGCCGATCTTCCGATCATCGCGCTCACCGCCAAGGTCATCGCCGGGGAACGGGATAAGGCGATCGCCGCCGGCGCCAACGAGTACGTGCAGAAACCGGCCGATGTCAACGTACTGCTGGGCGTCGCCCGCGCCTTGCTGGATCCGGAGAACGCCGGCGCGGGGTCGTCCACCGACCGGCCCGTGGCGGGCCGGCACACCGGGAGCGACTCGGCCGGCGGCTGATACCTCCTGTGACTCGTGAGGCCGGTGAGCACATCGACCGACAGGGCCCGCGGGCATGGTCATCGACATCGCCACCACAACCCGCATGGATGGGGGATATGCGGGGCCGGGCCGTTGGCAAGTATTGGGCTGTACCAGAAGGACGCTCGGCCATGGCGGCACCGCGCCGGTCAGATCGAGGACAACCTGCATGGAACAGTTGATCAGAGTGCATCGGCCCACCAGGACATTCAGCATCCCGCCGACAGCCGACGGCGACAAGAGCATCCCCGTGCCCGCCGAGACTTCCACGGCGCCCGGAACGCGCTTGGCCACTCGGCTCACCCGGTTCCTCACCCGGCGCATCGGACGGCTGGAGCGGGCGCTAGAGAAGCAGCGCCGGTTCGCCTCCGAGGTCTCCCACGAGCTGCGCAACCCCATCGCAGGGCTGCGCGCTCGCTTGGAGGAGGCACAGTTGTACCCCGACCAGACCTCCATGGACGAGCTGGTCGAAGAGGCGTTGCACGACGTTCGCCGGCTGGAGGCGATCGTCACCGACCTGCGCCTGCTGTCCCAGGCCGAGGCGACGAACGGCGACAACGGGAGCGGGGGCAGAAAGCCCGAGGTGATGGACCTGGCCGAACTGGTGGCCTCGGAGCTCGCTCACCGGCCGGACCAGCTCGCCGCCGGGCAGGCTCTCGAACCAGGCGTGACCGTCACCGGCGTCCGCGGCGAGATCGCCCGGGTCCTCGCCAACCTGCTGGACAACGCCCAGCGGCACGCGAAGCGGAAGGTCGTGGTCGAGGCCTGCCGCAACGGCGACAGCGCCGAACTGATCGTTTCCGACGACGGCGACGGCATCGCCGCGGCCGATCGGGAAAAGATCTTCCAGCGGTTCGTCCGGCTCGACGCCTCTCGCGAACGCGACCGCGACGGCACCGGCCTCGGCCTCGGGATCTCCCGCGAGATCGCCCACGCCCACCACGGCACGCTCGAGGTGGGCGAATCCACCAGCGGCGGTGCCCGCTTCGTCCTCCGGCTCCCCCTGACCCGCGTGACGCCGGCCGATGGTTCACGCCGCAACGAGCCTCTGCAGAACCACCCGGCACAACACTGATGGCACCACCCTGCATCGGGCCCGCAGAGAACCAGCATTGATATGGATTCACATATCAATGATTGATCCATATCGGTATTGGACCGACGTGGATGGTCTCTGATGTTCTTCTCGGCATGACACGACGCCTCCGGCTGCGACTTGGACCCGCAACCCTGACCGCTTCCGCCCTGCTCGGCGTCCTCGTCCATGCGGCGGGTGCCACCATCGGCGAGAAGGACGCCTCAAGCGACCGCAGCGTCGACGACGCCCCGCACGATGACAAGGTGATCGCCTCGACCGCGACCGCCCTCGCCAAGGCCCTCGGCAGGTTGTGACCGACCCTCGGTCCGGCGGCGTCATCGACGCGGGTTCGCGCGCGCCGTTCGGCTGGGCGCCGCTGGTCGTCCTGTTCATCGTGGGACTCGTGGACCGGATCGAGCACAACCTGCTGTCCGGCGTGCTCCCGGCCGTGCAGCGGGAGTGGGGGTTCGGTGACACGGCCGCGGGCTCGATCCCGACGGCCGCCGCCCTGGCCGCGGCGGTGGTGTGCCTGCCCGCCGGGTATCTGGCGGACCGGTTCAGCCGCACCCGGATCATCGCGGTGGTCGTCTTCTTCTGGGCGATCGCCACGCTGGGCTCCGGGCTGGCCACCGGGTTCGTCATGTTCTACCTGATGCGCGTGCTGCTCACGGCCGCCGAGAACATCGACAACCCCGCCTCGGGCAGCCTTCTCGCCGACTACTACCCGCCGGCCGGCCGTGCCCAGGCGTACGGGCTCACACGCGTCACCGCTCACCTCGGGGGCATCGGGACGCTGCTGGGCGGGGTGCTGGCGGAGGCGTTCTCCTGGCGGACGGCGTTCCTGGTCATGGTGGTGCCGGGCGTGTTCACGGCCATGCTCGTCTGGCTGCTGCGCGAGCCGCGGCGCGGCGAGCTCGACCGCCTGGTGGCGGCCGACGCCGTGTCCCCGCCCCCGCCGGTCGCGGCTGGTCCGGACGCCGCCGCCTCCATGTCCACTTCCACCGCCTCCGCGGAACCCTTGCCCAAGCCTCCGTTCCGGGGGCAGGTCCGGCAGGTCCTCGCCATCCCCACCCTGGTCTTCGTCTGTGCCGGGCAGTCCCTGCTCATCCTCGGCCTGGCCGGGATCTTCTACTGGCTGCCCACGTTCATGGTGCGCACCCTCGGCGCCGGCACGGGCACGGCGGGCTCGCTGAGTGGACTGATCCCGGTCGCGGGCACGCTGGCCGGCACATTGGCCGGTTCGTGGCTGGGCGGGAAGTGGCACGGCTCCCGCCGGGGCGGCCGACTGCTGGCCGGCGGCAGCGGCATCACGGCGGGCTCACTGGTCCTGGCCGGAGCGCTGTCGATGGAGTCGATCGGCCCGCTGACCGCGCTGGTCCTGCTCTCCTGCTCGCTGATGGCCATCGCGATCCCGAACCTCACGGCGTGCCTGGCGGACGTGCTCCCGGCCGCGTCGCGCGGTCTCGGCTTCGCCGTCCTCCAACTGCTCATGACGGCCGGCAGCGCCTTCGGCCCCCTCGTCGTCGGCATCGCCTCGGACCGGCTCGGGTCGCTGCTCGCCGGCATGTACATCCTGGTGATCCCGACGGTAGCCGGCGGGCTCCTCACGCTGGGGGCGAGGGCGTCGTTCGAGCGCGACGCGCGCAGGGTCATGGAGGAGGCCGCCCCCCCTCAGCTCTCCCGATCACCTTGACGTGCGATCCGGATCAAGGCGCGTTTCTCACCAGCCCTGGCGCTCGCATTCCAGCCGCCACCAGTCGGCGGCCCGGGCGACGTCGAAGCCGGAGTTCCACAGGTCGGCCGGGTCGTCGGGCATCAGCCGTTCCCGGATCAGTCCCAGGCGGCCGGAGTCGCGGCGGAACGCGAACTGGTGATTCCGGTCCGGCCTTTCATTCCTCGTGGCTTCGAGCAGGTCGGCGATCTCGGCGGGAAGACCCGGGTCCGCGCCTGACGGCAGTGCCCGGGGGCGGAGGTTGCCGTCCGCGTCCCCGTACAGCAGGTCGACTGCCTGCGCGGTCGTGAGGCCGGTCCGGGCGGCCAGTTCCCGCACGGTCTCGGCGCGAACCGGAGGCGGCCCGTTCTCGGTCAGCAGGCGCTTCAGCCGCAGCAACCTCTCCTGGGAGAGCCATCCTTGCGGGACGGGGTCGCCAACGAGGTCCCGCTCCGGAAGGCGGATAGGCACGAAACGTCCGTCAGGCGAGTACTCGACCGCCGCGAACCCCCGCCGATGCCACCCGCTGAACGACAGCAGCGATCCGTTGTGAGTACGCCATACCTGGATGTTCGGCGTTGACGGCGGGCCAGGGGACGGCTGCTCGAACCAGAGAAGCCGGTAGCGTCCGCTTCCGTCGCCCCATCCGGAGTTGGCCCAGGTGCTCAGCTCGTCCAGGCTCCACACGGCATGGGGCCGCTGCCACGGCCACAGGACGGGTGTCACGTGGCGCGCCAGCCCACCGAAATCCTCGACGAGACGGTCGGCCCCGTGCGGTTGCTCGACCTTGTACAGCAACTCGGGCTCCGCGGGGTTCGGCCCCTCCGCCGCCGCGAGCGCGTGCTTCTCGAATACCCGCAACGACACAAGGTCCCGCACGCCCATCACCGGCAACTCGGGATGGAATTCCAGCAGCGGGGAGCACGGCGGCCGGGGCGCCGCCCCATCCTTCATCCGGAGCCAATGCTCGTTCAGCAGGCATTGCGCCGTGCTGTGCATCCGCTGAGTCACTGCGGCGATCAGCGAAGACTCGGTGATCTCGGGCACCAGGCGGAGGAGTTCGTCCCGTACGGGCCGCAGCACCCAGCGAGAGGCGGGCAGCGCGGCCGTCACGATGCGCACGGCGGTGTCCCGGTCCAGCGTGCGCAGCGCGACCGACCCGGCCGGGTCGACAGGGTTCCGCCTGCCCCAGACGGCGGGCGGCGGCACGGACGGGTCCCTCGGCGAGTAGCCCAGCCGGGCGCTCTGTGAGCCGTCAGGTGCGGTGACGCTGATCCGGCCCTGATGAAGGCGGACCCGGCTCGGGGCGGAGGCCCCCGGATAGGTGACCTCCCCGGCCCCGGGCGCCTCCGGACGCGCCGTGCGGGCTCCCGGCTCGTACGTCAGCGCGAGTTCCTCGCTCTCCGGCCCGGCGGCGACCGGGCCCTCCGCCCGGAACGTCTGCCAGCGGCCGCCGGGCCCCACCCGCGACACGCGCATGGTCTCGCCGTCGTACCAGGGCATCATCTCTTTCGGGAAGCGGCCGAGATGCACCCTCCACGGGGATCCGCCGCCGTCGTCGACCTCGACCTCCCGGCGGGTCCGCACGGACAGGTACTCGCGATGCTGGACGACGGACCGCGCGACATTGTCCGTGAATGAGACGGGGATCGCGAACTCTTCCGGTATGCCGGCACGCAGTTCCGTCAGCAGCGCCTCCACCGGATCGCAGAACTCCATCTCCCGCGCGAATCCGGGATTGCGCTCCCTGAACCGGTACCCCTCGTCGACCAGCCACGACAGCGCCCGGTTCAAGCGGTAGAGGTAGCCCGCCTCGACGTCGGCCTTCAGCCGGGTCCTCAGCTCGGCGTCAGGCGCATCGCTCCAGCGCGCGCGCCTGGGCGGGATGGCCGCCGGATCGCCGTCGGGGTCGATGTCGCCGCCCGGCTCCGCGCCGTCCCGGAAGAGGCGCTCCCCGGCCTGGTCGACCAGCGTCAGCAGCACGTCGACGGCGCAGCGGCGCCCGGTGGTGGCGAACCAGTCCGCCGGCAACCGGGCACCCGCTCCCGCGTCGGCCAGCGTCGCCAGCCACATCTGCCGCATCTTCTCGGCGAGCTCGGCCCCGCCCTCCGCCTCGTGCCGCGCCCGGTCGGGCTCGGCCGCGATGAGCAGCTCCATCAGGTCGCCGTCGCGGCCGGCCACCGCCGCCAGGGCCTTCCGCGCAGCGGCCCAGATCGTCTGGGACGCGCCGGGCAGCAGCCCGTCGCGCAGCAACCGCGCGGCAAGGAACTCCTCCTCATCGTGCTTGGCGATCCCGGTCGCGACGGCGAGCTTCCGCAGGTCGGGGAAGAGGCGTGCGTACGGGATCAGCCCGGCGTCGAACCCCGCGCAGACCACCTCGCGGAACCGAGCATGCGCCTCGTCCGGCGGAAGGAGCCCGCTGAGCGTCTTGGCGTGGTCGCGCAAGACGGCCGGACCGACCACTCCCGCCGGGACGAACTCCAGGAGCGTCGTGTGCAGCCGTTCCAGGTCGCGCGCGCTCGCGTCGTCCTTCTCGGCCTTGCGGGCCTGGGTGAAGGACCATGTCGCGAGCTCCGCAGCCGTCTCCGACACAGCCGCGGCCACGAACGCGCGGCACGCGTCCTCGAAGAAGGAGATCCGGTCCGCCGCTGACAGCGGCCGGGCCAGTCTGGTCAAGGCCGACTTGAGCTTGCGCGGGTGGTCGGTTCCGGCTCCGGCGGCCAGCGCGGCCAGCTCCGGGTCGCGAGGGGAGGAGCTCACCAAAAGGATCTTACTGCCGGGCCGGCAGGGGGTGGCCGGGGACGGCGACGTCGATGAGGCCGGCGGCGACCGTCGTGGCGGCGCGGGCGCCGTTCCCGGCCGGGGTCTTGGAGGTGTGACCTCAAGGTCATGATTAGCTAAGGACATGGCGGACGTGGGCAAGGGTGCATCCGAACGGGGCGGGGAGATCACCACACCTCAGGAGCTGCTGGCCGCCCCGGGGTACGTGGCGAGGCGGCTGTACCAGTCGTATGTGGCGCTGTGGACGCGGGCGGTCGATCCCGTCCTGACCGGTCCGCAGTTCGCCGTGTTGACCGCCGTGAACGCCTATCCGGGGGTGGACCAGGGGTCGCTGGGCGCCACGGTCGCCCTCGACCGGTCGACCATGGCCGACATCGTCCGGCGGATGGAGGACAACGGCCTCATCGTCCGCCACACCGCCACGCATGACGGGCGCCGCAAGCTGCTGTACCTGACCGACGAGGGGGAGCGGCGGCTGAAAGAGGCCGAGCGGCGCACCCGCAGCCTCGACGAGGACCTGATGCGCGGCTACTCCGCCGCCGAGCGCGAACGGTGGCTCCGTGAGATGACCGCGCTGGCCGGTCACTGGGAAGGGCTGCTGGAAGACCACTTGTGAAGGTGAGTTCGCGCGTCAGTTCGCGGGCGCCCGACCTGGCGCGCTGGGCCTGATGCGGCACGGCCAAGCGCCAGGGCCCGGTGGTGCCGGGCCCTGGTAGGTGGGTTGAGAGGCGATGAGCGTCGCCCCTCGCCGAGGCTCAGTCGGTGGCGGCGCGAGCGCCCGCGATGATGCCGGGGACGGTGGCAAGCCAGAGACTGATGAAGTGGCCGACAGCGATGAAGAAGTCGCCGTCGACGCCCTCAGCGGTAGCGTAAGCGATCGCCCAGACAGTGGTGACGACCGCGAAGGTGGTGATCGGCATCCACACCGGCGGCCATCTGGTGATGCCGCAGAGGATGCCAAGGCCGGTACCGAGGATGCCGAGTGATGCACCCTCGATCATGATGACCACGATCATGGTCAGCGTGCCGCCTTCGATGTCGAACTCGTCGAAGACTTCGGCGCGGACGGTGTCAGCGCCGAAGACAGCGATCCCGACGATGACGAAGAGCCCGAAGACGACGATGCCGGCGATGCCGACTGCGGTGAGGGCACGTTGAACCGGTTTCTTCATGGTGGTGTCTCCTTTGCGTTGGCGCCCGTGCCGGTGCACAAGCGTCATCGATTACCGTGACGAGGGCCGTCTGCGCCGCCAGTCCGCCTGGTTCACCGATCCGGTGACCATGAAGACAAAGGTCGGCAATTACAACGCCGGCGTTCGCATTCCCGAGCCCCTCTACGACCGGATCGACGCCCGCCGGCAGAAGACCTTGACCCGGTTCGAGCATCTGCACGCCCGCAAGCCGACCGCGGATGGCGGCGCAAGCAGGAACAGCGGCGCTTCATTGCCGAACGCTCCCCCTCCGACGAAGCGGCCGACTACTCGGTCTTCGAGCCGACCGCACGAGCCATCGCCGGCCTGGAGAAGGGACCGGCCGCTGCGCCAGATGCGCCTCGACCACGCCCCGCCCAAAATGGCGGTGGTCGCCCGCCGAGCCGCCTCGCCGAGGCCACCGCGGACGGCACCGCCGCTCAAGACCGCCTACGCCGAGATCAACAACCAGCGCGGCCAGATCGGCCGACTCCTCGGCCAGATCCCGCGAGCTTGAACTCGACCTGCCCGCCGACGCCATCGAGCGGATCACCACCGAGAACCGGACGCTCCCGCAGGAGAACCGGAGGCTCACCACCGAGAACCATCAGATCACCAAGCGGCTCACGGCAGCCCGCGAGAACAACCGCTTCCTCGACACCCGGATCGCACGCCTCGAAGCCCAAGTCTTGGAGCTCACGCAGCCCAGCGGATCGCCTGCGAGCAGTTGAGGGCCCGAACGGCGTTCACCCGTACTCACCTCTGCATTTCAAGGAGTAAGCCGACACATGGCTCAACGCGGATGCGGCGGTGCCTCAGGGCCAGGCTCAGCAGTGCCGTTCTGCACGGGATAGTGGATGACGACCGCACCACCAGTCGCGTAATTGGCGACATCGGCAGCCACCTGCCGGCCCTGCGGAGACGCCCTCGCCGCGGTCATTGCCGCAGCGTCAGCGAACTCGGCCTCGAAGACCGCGAAGTACGGCGTCTGTCCCTGCGTCGCTGCCACCTCGAAGCTGTAGCGCCACGCGAGCAGGCCCGGCATGCGCGTGACCAGCGGGAGATGGTGGGTTACGTAGTAGTCGCGGAAGTGGTCGGGATCGGCGGGCTCGGGATACAAGACCATCAGCTTGTGCATGACAACCTCCGTTCAGGAGCGAGCGACCACAACATCCCGGAGATCTCCGGCCGTCGCCATACCGGCACCACCACCTTTGATGCCCAGCCGGTCGCACAACCCGGCAACAATCGCCTCACGAAGCTCCCAAAGCGCTTCGGAAATCGAATCGTTAGAGCGGACGATAGTGCGTCGGATATCGAAGCCGCAAGAGGGGATGTCGGTGTAGGGGTTCCAGTGCAGAGCTAAGTACGAGTTCTACCCTCAGCGACATGGATCGTGATGAGCGGCTCAAGCTCACCCAACGACGAAGACCGGCTTAAGCCGAACTTCACCGAGGTGAAGGGCCCGATCCTGAAGCGCGCCCTAGAGATCACACAGGAGATCCGGCACGCACGCGAGGTCAGCGGACAGCTAGCCGACTCCCTGGCCGATGAGCACCTCGAAGCGCTCAAGGCCCTCGGTGACTACCCGGAAATGTGGCACACGATCCACGACGAGGCCCTCAACGACTATGAGAAGCAAGTCAGCGCGAGCGACGTTGCCAAACGGAGCCGCGCTTGGCGCTACCTGGAGCTCCTCGGAGAGGACGAGGCACGCAGGCGTGCTGACGAGCGCCCGAGCCAGGTCGCCGAAGAGATGGCCACTGGCATCTTGATCCAACGAGCTGTCGAGCGAAGCGGCTGATCATGGCCCCGGGGACGCAACGGTGATCCTTGGCGGCCACGGCTCGGGCAGACCACCCTTGCGATGCAGTTGCTGCCACACCCGCTGGCCACCCGCGACCAGCACCCCGAGGAGCCGGTCCCGGTGCTGCTGCCGGTGGCCGGCTGGGACACCGTGCAGTTCCCACGGCTGTACGACTGGCCGACCGACTCGCCCGCGATCACCCGGCACTGCGCGCCCCTGGCCTAACCCCGCCCTGGTTACTTCCTCCCGGGGTCTTGCTTTTCGGAGATCGTCCGTGTTCGGATTAGTTAGTCCGAGCACGGACGATCTCTTGGAGGAGCATTGTCGGCGAGCCAGTCGTACAGCGTCACGATCGTCGGCGGCGGCCTGGGCGGGCTGACCGCGGCGCTCGCGCTGCGGCAGCGGGGACTTCGCGTCACCGTTCTGGAACAGGCGGCGGAACTCGGGGAGGTGGGCGCGGGAATCCAGACCGCGCCCAACGCCAGCCGGGTCCTGATGGGGCTCGGACTGCGCGCCGCGCTGGAGGCCATCCGCACCGAGCCGCTGGATCAGGTGCGCCGCCGCTGGCAGGACGGCAGCGTCATCGGCCTCACGCCGCTCGGCGAGTTCTGCAAGCGCGAGTACAACGCCCCGTACTGGCACTACCACCGCCTCGACCTCGCGCACCGGTGAGGTGACGAAGGCCACAGGGCGCTCCTGTCCGATCGGTCAGATCTGACCGATCGGACAGTTATGGTGGGGTCCATGCCTCGTACCTCCACCGCCCTTCGGGGACAGATCCTGGATTCGGCGCTGCGGTTGTTCGCCCTGCACGGCTTCCGCGGGGCGTCGCTGCAGGACATCGCCTCCGACGCCGGCTGCTCGAAGGCGTCGCTGCTCTACCACTTCAGCAACAAGGAGGCGATCCTCGCCGAGTTGCTGATCCCGGTCGGGCAGGAGGCCGCGGTGCTGGACGGCCGGCTGACGGACCTGGGCGGCGAAGATGCGGCGAGAACCGCGGTCGCCGGGTTCGTCGACCTCGCATTGCGCTACCGGCGCGAGCTGAAGGTGCTGTTCGACAACCTGTCCGAGGCCACCGCGTTGCCCGGGGTGGGGGTCACGGGGATCGAGGATCGGCTCGTCGACGCACTGGCGGGCCGATCCACCTTGCCGCAGGACCGGGTGGCCGCACTCATGGCGTTGGGCGGGATGTTCGTGACCGCCACCACTGACGTGCGCTTCGAGCATCAGGTCCTGCGCGAGGCGATGACCAGCAGCGCGCTGCGGACGCTGGGCCTCGCCCAGCCGATCCCGCGCTGAACCGTCACCGAGCTTCGAAAAGAAGGGCCCACTCCCCATGGCTGCGCTGCTCTACCGACTCGGCCGCTGGAGCTACCGGCGCAGGGGCCTCGTCCTGGCCGCCTGGCTGCTTCTGCTGGTCGTCCTGGGCGGGGCGGCCGCCGCGTTCAGCGCCCCCACCACCTCCGAGTTCCGCATGCCCGGCACCGAGTCCCAACGGGCGACGGACGTGCTGAAAGACCACTTTCCTCAGGCAGGGGGCGCCACCGGCACGATCGTCATCGCCGCCCCGGCGGACCGGAGACTGCAGCCTTCCGAGGTCGAGCCCGTCATCGAACAGGCGAAGACGGTTCCCGGCGTCAGCGCGGTCACCGACCCCTTCACGGCCCGTTCGGTGTCGCCGGACGGTCGCTACGCCTTGGTTCAGGTGCAGTTCGCGGCCCCGGCCGCCGACCTGTCCGACGCGCAGCGCACGGCCTTCACGCGGATCAGCGGGGACACCGGCGGCCTGCGCGTGGAGACCGGCGGCGAAGCGGCCAAAGGGGCGAGCGAGGCGGGAGCCGCCGAGGTGATCGGCGTCGCGGTCGCCGCGGTCGTTCTGATCATCACCTTCGGCTCCCTGGTGGCCGCCGGGATGACCCTGGTCAACGCCCTGGTCGGCGTCGGCGCGGGAATGGCCGGGCTGTTCGCTTTGACAGGCGCGGTGGAACTGCACAACGCCACTCCGGTGCTGGCGCTCATGCTGGGCCTGGCCGTCGGTATCGACTACTCGCTGTTCATCACGTCCCGCTACCGTCAGCTGCTCCTGGAAGGGCTGGACGCGCGGGAGGCCGCCGGGCGGGCCGTCGGCACCGCCGGGTCCGCGGTGATGTTCGCCGGCGCCACCGTGGTCATCGCCTTGGCCGGACTGTCGGTGGTCGGCATCCCGTTCCTGACCGCCATGGGCCTCGCGGGAGCCGCCACGGTCGCGGTGGCCGTCGTCGTCGCGCTGACGCTGCTGCCGGCCGTGCTGGCCTTCGTGGGCACCAGGGTTCTGCCCCGTGGCCGGCGCTCTGGCAGCGTCGACCATTCCTCGGGCTCCCCGTCGGCGGAGTCCGGCATCGGGTACAGATGGGGTCGCGTCGTGACCCGGTTTCGTCTGCCGGTCCTTCTGGTCGGCGTCCTGGCGCTGGGCGCGCTCGCCCTTCCCGTGTCCGGGATGCGGCTGGCACTGCCCGACGCGAGCACCGCGGCCGAGAACACGCATGAACATCGGGCCTACGACCTGGTCAGCGAAGGCTTCGGTCCGGGCTACAACGGACGCCTGATCGCCGTGGTCTCCGGTGACGATGCCGGGGCCACCCGTGCCGCGGCCCGAAAGACCGTCACGCTCGTGCGCGGCGTCGACGGCGTCGACGGCGTCGCGGCCGCGCAGTTCAACAAGGCCGGGACCACCGCGCTCATCGGCATCGTCCCCACTACCGCGCCCACCGACCAGACCACCGAGGACACCGTCCACGCCATCCGCGACGGAGTCGCCGACATCTCTGGCGCCCGGGTCGCGCTGACCGGTGCGACCGCGGTCGGCATCGACATCTCCGAGAAGCTCACCGACGCGTTGCCGGTCTATCTTCTGCTGGTGGTGGGCCTGTCGATCCTGCTGCTGATGCTGGTCTTCCGCTCGGTACTGGTGCCGCTCAAGGCCGCGGCGGGCTTCCTGCTGACGGTCGGCGCGGCCTTCGGCATCACGACCGCCGTGTTCCAGGAGGGCCACCTGGCCGGTCTGGCCGGCGTCGGCACACCGGGGCCACTGGTCAACTTCCTGCCCATCCTTCTGATCGGCATCCTGTTCGGCCTGGCCATGGACTACGAGGTCTTCCTGGTCTCCAAGATGCGCGAAGACCACGTCCACGGCGCCACGCCCCGGCAGGCCGTCATCAACGGCCTGGGCCACAACGCCCGCGTCGTCACCGCCGCCGCCCTCATCATGATCGCGGTGTTCGCCGGGTTCATGCTCACTCCCGACCCCGTCATCAAGTCCATCGGGTTCTCCCTGGCGGTCGGCGTGTTCGTCGATGCCTTCATCGTCCGCATGACCCTGGTGCCGGCCGCGATGTCGCTTCTGGGCCGCGCGGCCTGGTGGCTGCCCCGCCCACTGGAGAAGGCGTTGCCGAACTTCGACATCGAAGGAGCGGAACTCGACCGCAGCCTTGAAACTCCCGATCCGCGGCAGAACGTGCACACCCGGGTCGGCTAGATCGTCGGGAGAGGCACCGGCACGGCACGAACTCTCGATGCGTTCGTTCCGCATGACATCGGCCCCATAGGCTGCTGCCACGGCATCGCCCTGGCGGTGCCGACCCAGCGGGCTACGGTGAGGACTGCGGTAATGGCCGGTGCCACTCCCAAACCGCGTTTGCGTGCATCGGCTCGCCGGGCGCTGATCACGGCGGCGGCGTTGAAGATCTTTGCGGCGAAGGGCTTCCACGGCACTTCTCTCGGCGAGATCGCGGCCGCCGCCGGAGTGGCGCGGACGGTGGTGTACGACCACTTCCCTTCCAAGCGGGTGCTCCTGCTGACGGTCATGCAGGAGGAGAACGCGGCGCTGATCGAGCATGTGGGGATCCGCATCGGCGGTTCCGGGTCGGCCGAGGACCGGATGCGTTCCACGATCGACGCCTATTTCAGCTTCGCGCAGAGCCGTCCGGAGGCTCGGCGCCTGCTGTTCGACCGCACCGGCGAGGACGACCCGGAGATCCGCATCGTCCGCGAGGGGATCCGTGAATCGCGCACGCACGCCGTCACGGCGCTGCTGGCCGACGACATACGCACGGTGGGCGTCGAACCGGGGGAGCAGATCGCCGAGGCGATGGTCGAGCTGATCATCTCCGGGCTCGACGGCGTGGCGCAGTGGTGGGAGCGCAATCCCGACATGCCGCGATCGATGCTGGTCGAAGGCGCGATGCGACTGCTCTGGGCGGGGCTGGGAAACGGCCGCTGAAGGACGACCGTGGTCTGTGGCGCCGCTTCTCTCTCAGCCGACGCTGGAGTCGTGGTGATCATAGGGAGTGCCGGACACGCCCGACCTGGCGGCGACCCTGGTCGCCAGGGCGACACCCGCTCGCTGCCAGGCGTCACCGTGGCGGGCCCGCCGCCGCAGTCTGCGGTCGGTGTGAGGCAACCGGTCGCCGGCCCTGCGCAGGAGCACGATGAGGTGCACGAGACGTTCGGCGATGCCCTGCCAGGGCTGAAGTCCGACCGACGCCAACGGTGAAGACCGCAGCAGCGCCCGGACGAGCGACTCTCCGGTCAGCGCGGAGACCAGGCCGATCATTGGTGCCGCCGACTGGATCTGCAGTCGCCGCAACACGGGGTTGTGGCTGAGGACGCCGGCGCAGGCGGCGTTGACCGTGATGTCGGTCCATTCGGTCGGGCCGCCGGCGGTGAGGATCATGTGGTGGGCCATCTGGAGGGCGTCGGTGGCGTTGCGCGGGATGAGTTCGTCGGCGACGCCCATCACATGGGCGATGTAGGCCCAATACATCATGATGGCGTCCAGGTCGGTGGACGAGATCCGCCTGCCGTGCGCGTGGTCGAACAAGGGTGGGAGCAGCCCGAAGGTGACCGCCGCGCCCATGGTCATGGCGTTGGAGATGGGGTTGCCGTGGCGGGCGAAGTGGTCATCGCCCCAGATACGGCGCAGGGCAAGCCGCGCCTGAGCGTGCATCAGCCTCACCCGGACGATGCTCTTGAAGACCGGGGAATGACGGTCGGCGCCTCCGGGGCGGGTGATGTCATGGAACCAGGTGACCGTCTCCAGTTCCCGTCGCCGGAAGTCGGCGAGGAATCTGCGGGTCTGTCCGGTCGCCGAGGAGACTTCGGCGCCGACCAAGGTGCCCATGGCGTCGCTGAGCATCATGGTGAGTTTCCCCGCGAGGGAGGCGTTGATCCACAAGCGGCGGCCTTTCTCCCAGGTGCCGGGGGCGAACCAGTCCGGAGGGTCGTCCAACTGGCGGAACAATGCCACCAGGGCCGGCGGGGGATCGGTCACCGCGTCGATGCCCTGATCGAGCGCCTGCTCCAGCATCTCGCGCCCCCGCGACATCCCGATGTCGCGGAAGGCGTGAACGACGGCGTCCATCAGCTCGTCGCCCTGCCAGCGGTGGTCGTCGAAGAGTCGGGTCAGCGGTGTCTGGACGGGGACGGGACCTACCGGGATCCAGGGGGAGAACTGCTCGATATGGGGCTTGGTCAGCCACAGCTCTGAGACAGTGGCGGCCTCGGGGCCCGGCCGCAGCGCCATGCCTTTCCGGTAGTAGTAGTCGAAGGGGTGCCGGTCAGTGGCGGCCTGCGCGGCCGCGCTCCCGTTCACTGTTGACATGCGGTACTCCGAAAGTGGACGCGATCAGAACGTGGACTGGACCCCGGCGTTGGGTCGGCCCGTCCTCTTCCTCAATGCCCGAGGTGGTAGTCGGCGGGGTCGAGGCGGCGGGTGAGGCGGCGGTAGCCGGTCATGGAGCCGGGCCAGTTGTTGGTGTTGCGGTGGTCCGCGTCCAGGTACCAGCTGTCGCAGCCGCCCCGGTTCCACACCGTGGTGGACAGGCGGCGTTGGGCGGCGGTGTCGAAGGCGTCGAGGACATCGGCGCGCACGTCCATGGAGGTGACGCCGCCGGCGAGGAGGCGGGCGGCCTGGACGATGTGGGCGGCCTGGCTTTCGAGCATGTGGACGATCGATCCGGAGCCGACGTTGGTGTTCGGCCCGTACATCAGGAAGAAATTGGGGAAGCCCGTGACGGCGAGGCCGAGGTAGGCGCGGGCACCCTCCTTCCAGGCGGCGTTGAGTTCGGTGCCATGGACGCCGATGACGCGCATGGGGGCGACGAAGTCCTGGGAGCGGAATCCCGTGGCCCAGATGAGGGTGTCGAAGGTGTGGTGGTCTCCGTCGGCCGTGCGGGCGCCATGCTCGGTGACGTCGGTGATGGGGCTGTCGACGACGGTGACGTTGGGCCGGTTGAGGACGTCGTAGTAATCGCTTGAGGTGAGGATGCGCTTGCAACCGGGCTCGTAACGCGGAGTGAGTCGCCGTCGCAGCCGCGGATCGCGGACCGACCGCAACGCGTACCTGCACAACGCGCGGATCGGGGCCGACAGAAGCGTCCGCCCGCGCGGGGAGATCAGTGCGGGATTGAGCATGAGTTCGAACCACAGGAAGATGCCGAACCTGGACAGCTTCTGCGCGAGGGGGAGGCGGCGGTTGAGGGTGTGCCGCCAGCGGGGGTAGACGCGGTCGGGTTTGCGGCTGATCCAGTGCACCTCGATCTGGAAGACCGTCAGGTGCCGGGCGGTGGGAGCTATGTGCGGGACGAACTGGATCGCGCTGGCTCCGTTGCCGACCACGGCGATCCGCTTTCCGTCCAGGTCACGGTCGTGCTCCCAGCGGGCGGAGTGGAACATCGTCCCGGCGAACCGGTCCTGGCCGGGCAGCCGCGGCACGGCCGGGTTCGAGAGCTGACCGCACGCCGCCACGAGCAGGTCGAACTCGCTCGTCCGGCCGTCGGCGGTGTGGACGCGCCATCTGCCGGACGCCGCGTGGAAGTGGGCGTCGGTGACCTGGGTGCCGAAGCGGAAATGCGATGTGAGGCGGTACTTGGCGGCGCAGTGCCGGAGGTAGGCGAGGATCTCGGGTTGCTCGGCGAACCTGCGCGACCAGTCGGGCTTGGGCTCGAAGGAGTAGGAGTACAGGTGGGACGGGGCGTCACAGGCGGCGCCGGGATAGGTGTTGTCTCGCCACACGCCGCCGAGCCCATCGGCCTTGTCGAAGATCGTGAGGTCGTCGAATCCGGCCTGTTTCAGGGCGATGGCCAGGCCGATGCCGCTGAACCCGCTGCCGACGACGGCTATCGAGAACTCTTTACCGACACTCATGTCGGTTAGGGTGGCCCGCATCGAGGAGGGAGTCAAGGCGATGGGCGAGAAACCGCCCAGGACGCGGATGCGGGCACCGGCGCGCCGGGCGGCCATCACGGCGGCGGCGCTGCGGGTATTCGCAGGCAAGGGCTACAACGGCGCCTCGCTGGGCGAGATCGCCGCGGAGGCCGGAGTCGCGCGGACGGTGATGTACGACCATTTCCCGTCCAAGCGGGTTCTGCTGCTGGCGGTCATGCAGGAGCAGAACGCCGCCCTGATGAGACACGTCGGTGCGCGCATCACGTCGTCGGGTTCGGCCGACGAGCGCATGCGGTCGACGGTGGACGCCTATTTCAGCTTCGCCGAAACGGGGTCGGCAGGGCGCAGGCTGCTGTTCGACCAGGCGGACGAGGACGACCCGGAGATCCGCACCGTCCGCGAGGGCATCCGCCGGTCCCGCGCGCACGTCGTGACGGTGCTGCTCGTGGACGACATGCGGACGGTCGGGGTGGATCCGCACGAGCCGATCGCCGAGGCGATGGTCGAGCTCATCATCGCCGGACTCGACGGCGCTGCGCAGTGGTGGGAGCGCAACCCCGACATGCCCAGATCGAGGCTGGTGGAGGGGGTGACGCGGCTTCTCTGGCAAGGGCTGAGACGTCCCGCCTAGCGCGCCGGCGCAGTGCGCCGCCCGATGAACCCGATGCGGAATGGGCCTTGACGCCCCGCGGCGGCGTGCTCATAGTGGGGGCCCACTGCAACCGACACAAGTGTCGGTTATTCCATCCCAAGGAGCGCGCCGTGGAGGACAGGACTCCATCGCAGCCCGAGTCAACGCAGCCCGAGTCATCGCCCCCGCCGTCGCAGGACGCGCAGCCGGGGAACCAGGGCGGGGTCGGCCGCCGCCGGTTCGTCACCGGGGCGCTGGCGACCGCCGGAGCGTTCGCCGCGGCCAGGGCCCTCGGCCCCGGACGCGCCGCAGCGGCGACGCCCGGTGCCCGCAGCGCCCCCCGAACCGGGAAGGCGGCCGCGGCCGGGCGCCGCGTGGCGATCTTCGGTGGCGGGATGGGCGGGCTGTCGGCCGCCCACGAACTCGCCGAGCGCGGCTTCCAGGTCACCGTCTACGAACGCAAGGCGTGGGGCGGCAAGTGCCGCAGCATGCCCGTGCCGAACACCGGAAGCGGAGGCAGGCAGGACCTGCCGGGCGAGCACGGGTTCCGGTTCTTCCCCGGCTTCTACCAGAACCTGCCCGACACCATGGGCCGGATCCCGCTGCCCGGCGGCGGGAAGGCCCTGGACAATCTCGTCGCGGGCAAGGAGGTCGCCGCCTTCTACAACGGCACCAAGTTCACCCTCCCCGCGGCCGGCTCCATCGAGGGGACCCTCAGCCCCGACTCGCTGCTGGCGTTCCTCAACACAGCGGTCAACCTGGTGGGCGCGGTGCCCGCCACCGAGGTCGCGTACTTCCTGCAGAAGATGATCGGGTTCGTCACCAGCGGGCCGGAGCGCCGCTACAAGCAGTGGGAGAACATGAGCTTCTCCCAGTTCGTGCACGCCGAGAAGATGTCCAAGCCGTACAACGAGCTGCTGGTGCAGATGTTCACCGGCACCCTCGTGGCGGCCAAGCCCGACAAGGCCAACGCCCACACCATGGGTCTGATGGCCGAGGCGTGGGTGTACAGCACCCTCGGTCTCGGCGGCTACAAGGCCCCCGACCGGCTGCTCAACGCCCCGACCAACGATGCGCTGATCGACCCGTGGATGACCCATCTGAAGTCCCTCGGCGTCGTCTTCCAGCCGGACGCGACGCTGACCGGCCTCACCGTCACCGACAAGAAGATCAGCGGCGCGCAGGTGGCCGGGACGAACGGCACGAGCACTGTCGACGCCGACCACTACGTGCTGGCGGTGCCGGTCGAGCGGGCCGTTCCGCTGCTGAACGACGGCATCCTCGCCGTCGACCCGTCCCTGAAGTCGTTGCGGGAACTGACGACCGACTGGATGAACGGGATCATGATCTACCTGCGGCAGCCGATCTGCCTGGCGCGCGGGCACGTCGCCTACGCCGGGCAGCCATGGGCGCTCACCTCGATCGGCCAGGCGCAGTTCTGGAAGAGGAAGTTCGGCGCGACCTACGGCAACGGCCAGGTCAACGAGTGCCTGTCGATCGACCTGTCCGCCTGGGACGTCCCCGGCATCCTGTACGGCAAGGCCGCCCGAGACTGCACGTCCGACCAGGTCTTCAAGGAGGTCGTCGCGCAGCTGCGGAAGGCGATCCCCTGGGGGCCGGTGGTGCTGAACGACGCCAACATCCACTCCTACTTCATCGATCCCGCCATCACCGGCAACGGCACCCCGCAGGTCGCCAACGACGAGCCGCTGCTGATCAACAGGCCCAGTTCCTGGAACCACCGGCCCGAGGCCACCACGGCGCTGCCGAACCTGTTCCTGGCCTCCGACTACGTCCGGGCCGGCATCAACCTGGCCACCATGGAGGCCGCCAACACCGCGGGACGCAAGGCCGCCAACGCGATCCTGGACGCCTCCGGCGCGGGCGGAACCCCGGCCAAGATCTTCAACATGTACCTGCCCCGGGAGTTCCAGGGCTTCTACGACGATGACGACCGCCGGTTCAAGGCCGGTCAGGCCAACGCCTTCGACTTGTGGGACCCCGCGAAACCGTAGCAGGAGACCGCCGCCCGCGACCCTGCCCAGCGCGCCGAACGGCAGGGCCGCGGGCGGCCCGGAAGGTCGCGCCATGCACCCCGGCTTCCAGGCACTCGCCGCCCTGTCCACCGGCATCTACTTCAGCGGGCTCACCTACTTCAAACTGACCGCCGCCGACATGCCTCCGCTGCGCGGGTCCCGGCCCTGGCACCTGGTCAGGGAACTGCTCGGCAACCGGATGTGGGTCGCCGGCTCCGTCTTCATCGCCGTCGGCGCCGCCGTCCAGACCGTTGCCCTGACCAGGCTCTCACTGTTCCAGGCGCAGCCGATGTTCCTGGCCGGGCTGGCGATCCTGCTCGTCTTGGCCGTCCCGATCCTGCGCGAGCGCCTCACATCGCGCGAATGGGGATGCGTGCTGCTCCTCGGCATCGCAACGGCCCTGTTCGCACATGCCGTGCCCGCCGACGAGGGGGCGGCTCCCGGGATCGCCCTGCCGGGCGCTTCGCTCGTCGTGGCCGTCGCGCTGCCGTCCCTGCTGGTTGCGTCTGCGGGATTCCTTGCGAGCGACCTCTCGCGCAAGGGAGCGCACGCCCGTCCATTGACCGGCGTCGCTCTCGCCATCAACGTCGGCATCCTCACTGGCACCGGGGAGGTGCTGCTGACCGGCGCCGCCGACATCGTGAACTCGGCCCGAGTGCTCGCCACCACGCCTTACCTCTACCTCTTCGCGGTCACCGCGCTGCTCGCCCTTGGCCAGCTCCAGATCGCGCTGCAACGCAGCCGCCTGGCAATCGTCGGACTCGTCGCCACGGCGACCGCCAAGACCTACCTGCTCATCGTCGCCACGGTCCTCTACGGGGAAGGGTGGCCCGACCACCGTGCCCAGACCATCGTGGCCCTCGCGCTGTCGGTGCTGGCGGTCGCCGCCGTCCCTCATCACGAGCGCCGGACGCCTCCCTCCCGGCTCGACCGCTCGCCCTGCATCCGATGACGGCGCCGATCTTCCAGCACCTGCACTCACCCGGCCCATGGCCGGACCGCACGACGATGCGGCGTCTCCGGCGTGCGCTCCCGGACGTCGCGGCCGAGGCGGCGAGCGCGGCACGGGCCCAGGTAGTCCCTTACGCGTGGGGGCGCCGTCCGGTCACCGTGATCTGCTCCATGCCCTCCGCCACCACCTCGGTCTCACACCGCGGCGCGGCGGCATGCTCGTCCGGCGATGCTCGGTGACCACCCGTCCGTCGTCGGGCCCACCGTGGAGGTCGCCCGCGCCGTCCTGTCGCTTCGGCTGGCCCGCCGTGGCCTGGAACTGCCGCCGTCCGCCACGATGAACGGGCCGGTGCACGTCAACCAGCACATCCCCACGCTGCTGCTCGTCCAGAACCCGGAACTGGCCCGCAGCCTCGCCGACCGCAAGCTCGCGCCTCTCCGCCGCCTCCGCCCTGCGCAACGGCACCGCATGGCCGAGACCCTGCCGGCCTGTTTCGAATGCGGGTTTAACGGCAGCAGCACCGCCGCCCGCGTGCGCACCCACCCGCAGACTGTCCGGAACCGCATCCGCCGGCTGCGTGACCTGCTGGGGCCGGACCTGCACGACGCCGCACACGCCTTGGACTACCTCATGGCACTGCACACCTGGCGCCTGCTACCGGAGAACCGCGGCGATCGGATGGCGTCGCTGTGATCACTCGTCGCGAGGAAGGGCGGCCTCGGCGGGCCAGTCGGTGGGGCAGGGGGCGTCCATGGCCCGCAGGATGCGTTGGGCGGCGGCGGCGATCTGGCGCTGCTGCGCCTTGGTGAGCGGGTCGAAGAACAGGCGGCGGACCTCTTCGACATGGCCGGGCGCGGCGGCCGTCACCTTGTCCCGGCCGCTGTCGGTGAGGACGGCGAGGGTGTAGCGCCCGTCGGACGGATCCGGGCGGCGGCTCACCCATCGTCGCTTCTCCAGCCTGCCGACGACGTTGGACAGCCGGGAGAGCGTGCTGCCGGTGTACTGGGCCACCTCGCTCATCCGCAAGGTGCCCTCCGGCGCCATCGACAGTGAGGACAGCACGAGGTAGTCGAAGTGGCTGATGCCCGCGTCCCGCTGCATCTGGGTCTCCAGGGCGGCGGGCAACTGGGTGAGCACGTAGGCGAAGGCATACCAGTTCTGCTGCTCGTCCACGTCGAGCCAGCGAGGTTCCCGGCGGTCCTGCGGATCTTCCATGTCCTCACCTTAGCTTCAACGGTGAAGTCATGTGCGGTCCACTGTCCAGCTTCACGCGTGAAGTCGCTTCACTTGAAGCTTAAAATGACCAGGTGCTATGTTCGCTTCAACCGTGAAGCTATCAAGGGAGCGTGGACAGGCGATGAACGTCGTGCTGTGGGTCGTCGCGAGCGTGCTCGCCGCAGGTTTCCTCCTCGCGGGCGGCATGAAGCTGGGCCGGCCGAAGGAGAAGCTGGCGGAGTCCGGTCTGGAGTGGACCGAGGATTTCAGTGCCGGCGTGGTCAAGGCCATCGGCGCGCTGGAGGTCCTGGCCGCGATCGGACTGATCCTCCCGGCGCTGTTCGGCATCGCGGAGGTGCTGGTACCGCTGGCCGCACTGGGCCTGGTGCTGATGATGATCGGCGGCGGGATCACGCACGCCCGCCGCGGGGAGGCGTCGTCGATCGCGGTCAACGCGGTCCTGCTGGTCTTGGCGGCCGTGGTCGTCTGGGGCCGGCTCGGCCCCTACTCGTTCACCTCCTGACCCGGCCGGGTCCACGCACGTCCGGCGGCGTGGCGGCCCCCGAGGTCCAAGTCCTAACAGGTACTTAGGAGTTCAGATGCCCACTCCATCGGGTCCCGTCCTTGCCCGGCGAAGCCCCTTGATCATCCCGGCGGGCGTGCTCGCCGCGATCGTCACCGCCAGCGCGGTCAATGCCGTCGTGGCTCTTCTCGCCCGCGCCCTCGCTGACAAACCTGACCACTTCGGACCGTTGAATCCGGGCTCGTACATCTTCCTGACCGCGGTGGGCATCGTGGCCGGCGCCGTCGGCTGGGGCGTGGTGCGCAGAGTGTCGAAAGACTCGCAGGCCCTGCTCCGCCGGCTCGTTCCGACCGTGGTCGTGGTGTCTTTCGTCCCGGATTTCTTCCTGTTCGGCGAAGGCGGTCCGGTCGGTGTCGCGGCCCTTCTCGTCATGCATGTGCTCGTCGCGTTGATCGCGGTCACGGTCTACCGCAAGGTCATGCCTTTGACCCCCGAGTGATGTCGTGCTCGGGGGCGGCGGCGTGTCCGGGGCACTAGCGCCTGGCCAGGGTCCTGATGGAGTACTCCCACAGCCGGGTGGCGGCCTCGGCGTCCAGCGCGTGGGCGGCGACACCCCCATGTGGGTCATCTGAGTGGAGCGGCAGGGCCTCGTTGCAGTCCTCGAAGTAGCGGCCAGTGACTCCCGTGAGGAGTGGAGAAGCGGCGACGAGAACGGAGGTCGCCGCACCCTGCTCCACCGTCTTCCACGGCAGTGTCGGCGCACCACTCGCCTCGAACCGCGCCAGTAGTTCGGGGTCGACATGGCGCATCAGGTTGGTGCGGACCACGCCGGGCATGACGGCGTTGACGCTGACGCCGGTCCACCGCTTGGCGGCCTCGACCGCGAACAAGGCGTTGGCCGTTTTCGACTGTCCGTACGCGGCGTTCGGTTCGTACGGGCGTTTCTCGTAGTGGATGTCGTCGAAGACGGCGGGTGAGAGCCGATGCTGCGAGGAACTGACCGAGACGATCCGCGCGTCGCCGGCGGTGGTGAGCGCAGGGTAAAGGCCGGTGGCCAGCGCGAAGTGGCCCAGGTGATTGGTCGCGAAGTGCAGTTCCCGGCCTTGCGGGGTGCGGGTCAGCGGCGGGCCCATGATCCCCGCGTTGCCGACCAGGATGTGCAGGGGACCTTGCCAGCCGGCGACGAACGCCGCGACCGACGTCTGGTCGGCCAGGTCGAGCGGTGCGGTGAGGACCTGCTTGTTGCCGGTGCCGTCGATGATGTCCCGCACCGTGCCGTGGGCCGCCAGGGGATTGCGGACCGCCAGTGTCACCTCGGCCCCCGCGCCGGCCAGCGCACGGGCGGTCTCGACACCGATGCCGGACGCGCCGCCGGTGACGATGGCCCGGCGGCCGGTCAGGTCGATGCCGGTCATTACCTCGGCGGCGGTGGACTCGCCGTTGAACGGTGTGGTGATGCGTGCGCTCACGGTCGTGATCCTTTGCGAGATGGTCAGGCGGAGACCAGCTGTTCGGGCCGGTCGCGGCGGGTGTGGAGATCCCAGTAGAGCTGGGCGATGTCGTCCGGGTCCGCGTGCGGGACGCCTTCGGGGGCGGTGGTACTGGGGAGGAGGTTGATGGCCACTGTCGCAGCGTGAACCCCCCGCTCGGCGAGCGTGTTGTGGAGGTTGAAGACCCAGTTGCGCAGGGCGGCCTGAGCCGTGTTCAGGGTGGCGAGCATCGGATAGGGGTTGATGGCGCCGCCACCCGTCGTGTACAGCAATGTCCCGGAGCCGGCCGCCAGCATGCCGGGCAGCACCGCCTGGGTGGCGGCGACCGCGCCATAGAGAAGCTGCTCGATCGCGGGCTGGAGGTTGTCCACGGTCACGTCGGGCGGGTCGACCATGGTCAGGCCGCTGTGCGGGGAGTACTCCAGGACGTCGATCGCGCCGAACCGCTCGGCGGCCTGGGACAGCGCCGCGGTCAGCTCGGTGCGGTCGGAGACGTCGGCAGGGAAGCCCTCGGCGGTGATGCCGGACTCGGCCAGCCGGGTCACGAGGGTGTCGAGCTTGTCCTTGCTGCGGGCGATCAGGGCGACCTCGAAACCGTGGCCGCCGAAGGCCTTGGCGATCGAGAGGCCCATTCCCGGGCCGGCTCCGACGATGGCGATGGTGGGCATGCGTCTGCTCCTGGTGTGCGTAGGGAAGCCTGCTTTGGCGCGGAAACCTGGGGCCGTGACTGGTGGCCTCACGCGAAACCGCAGCGCATGTGCGCCGGGGGTACCGGCCGTGACCGCCACCCGGCCGTCCCTGGTCCAGGCGGCTCCGCCGGTCCTCCATGTCCGCCACATTACTACAAGCTTGTAGTGATGAGCGAGTCGAGTCACTTTTAACGTGAAGTCATCTCGCTGGCGGGCGACTACAAACGTGAAGTGATCACGTCCACGGCCGGTTTGCGGACGCCCCCGCCCTCCGTTGCCGTCGGCCGGCGCTCCTGAGAACGGTGAGCAGATGTGCGACCTCCGCGGAGACGGCCTCGCGGGCCGGGCCGAGGTACTTGCGCGTGTCCGCGGTGCCGGGAAGACCGGCGAGGCGGGCGCGGACGGTCCTGGTGAAGGCGTCGTTGGGCCGGGTCGCAATATTGATCTTGGTCATTTCGGCGTTCACGGCGCGGGCCAGATCGGCGTCGGAGAGTCCGCTCGACCCGTGCAGCACCAGCGGGACCGGCACCTCCATGCGGAGTCGCCTGATGAGGTCGAAGTCGAGGACGCCGTCCTTGCCTTCGGCCTCGCCGAGTTCGGCCTCGACCCAGACGCCGTGCTCGACCGCTTCCGCCACCAGGTCGGGCCGGGTGGCGTGGTCGAGGTGGTCCGCCACGGGCACCACGGCGGCGCGTGCCATGGACAGGCTCGCCGCCAGAATGGGCTGGAAGGCGCCGTGGTAGGCCAGAAGCTGGCTCCAGACCTCGCTGCGGGCGCCGCCGCCGCACCGCCGTGCGGGTCTCGGGATCTCGAAGCGCTCCCGGAGCGCATCGACGTGGAACCCGTGGTTGAACGCCGCGCCCTGGATGACGGCTCTCATCACCTCGTCCTGGTCGTGCCATCCACGCAGGTCGGTCAGCGCCGCCTCAAGTGTCGCGGCGTGCGGGGAACCGTAGAGGAACGGTAGATATGTCGGTGCGTCGGCGGGGCCCGGCGTGTGAGGGCGGTGCCGGCGCCCTTGAGGTCGGCGGCGAAGTCGGGGGAGCCGTCGGGGTGCCAAGGGCCGAACTGGCGCACCGCCCAGTCCAGGTTCGTCGCGCCTGACGGCGAGGTCGACATGTGCAGCCATTGCCGCGGCCTGACGAACGACCTGGCCTGCCAGCGGGAATCGATGCGCGGCTCGTCCGCGACGACCTGGTTGATGCTGAACGTGCCGAGACCAGGCTGAGCGAGCCGGGTGCGGCGGCCCCCACACCGATGGCGGCCGCGTCCACGTCGTGCGCGCCGGTAACCGCCGTTCCGTCGGCGCCTGGTCGGGTGTAGCCGGCAGCTTGGCCGGTCAGGCGGAGACGGGCTCCGGGTGCGCATCGTCGAAGGGCGGATAGCTCTCGTCGCCGGTTCGCTCGGCGGCATCGATGTAGTCGGCAAGGGCGTCGCGGGATCGGGCGAGCCTGTCCATCTGATCGTCCAGCCGCCGCAGCCGTGACCGCATCGCGGCCAGCAGTTCGGGACACCCGAGCAGTTCCGGGGCCTCGCCGACCGCACAGGGCAGCAGGTACGCGATGTCCTCAGAGGACAAACCGGCACCGAGCAGGTGACGGATCTGCTTCACGCGCAGCACGGCGTCCTCGTCGTACTCGCGGTAACCGTTCGCGCCGCGGTCCGCCTCCAGCAGGCCCTGGGCCTCGTAGTAGCGCAGCTGATGGGCGTTGACGCCCGTCCGACGACTCAGTTCCCCGATCCGCACCGAGACCTCACTTGACCTTCACACCGGTATCAACGTTGACGATGCTGCCATGAACAACAGAACCGATACACCCGTGACGGTCCTCGGACTCGGACTGATGGGCCAGGCCCTCGCAGGCGCCTTCCTGAAGGCCGGGCATCCCACGACCGTGTGGAACCGTACGGCATCCAAGGCCGACCGGTTGGTGGCCGAGGGGGCGCGGCCGGCGCCGACGGTCGGCGACGCGCTCAGAGCAGGCTCCCTGACGATCATCTGCCTGACCGACTACCAGGCCGTGCGCGAGTTGCTCGGGACGAGCGATATCAAGCTGGACGGCACGACGCTGGTCAATATGACGTCGGGCGACTCGGCCCAGGCTCGGGAGACCGCCCAATGGGCTCAGCAGCGCGGCGCCCATTACCTGGACGGCGCCATCATGGCCATCCCGCCGGCGATCGGGACCGAAGAGGCGGTGATTCTGCACAGCGGGCCGCGATCGGACTTTGAGGCGCATCGGTCAACACTCGAAGCGCTCGGCACCGTCACCTACCTTGGTGCGGACCATGGGCTGGCGTCCCTGTACGACGTGGCAGGCCTGGCCATGATGTGGAGCGTCCTGAACGCCTGGCTCCAGGGCACCGCGCTGCTGGGGACGGCCGGTGTCGACGCCGCAACGTTCGCGCCGTTCGCGCGGCAGATAGCCGCCGGTGTCGCCGAATGGCTTCCCGGATATGCCGAGCAGATCGACAGCGGCTCCTTCCCGGCCGAGGTGTCGGCCCTGGAGACCGACGCGCGGGCGATGACGCACCTGATCGAGGAGAGCGAGGCGGTGGGCGTCAACGCCGAACTACCGAAGTTGATCAAGGCGATGGCCGACCGCGCCATCGCCGCCGGACACGGGGCGGAGCAGTACCCCGTGCTGATCGAAGAGTTCGGCAGACCCCGCGAAGACTGACCGGGCCCGGTGACCGGCACGGCCGGTCACCGGGAGAGCATCTGATCCCCAAGCGTCGGGCAGACAGTCGTGTGCGGTTGTGTGACACTCGCTGAAGGTCGGCGGTCGTGCACGGGCGTGCCGGTTGCTTTCGTGCTCCGGACGGGGGGCGGGTCGTGCCGAGGTGGGGGAAGGTCTCGATCGCCACGGTCCTCCCGTTGGCCGCCGGGGCGCTGGCCTGGTGGGTGTGCGCGGTGATCGGCGTCGATCCGGACGCCAGCGGGATCGTGGTGGGCCTGGTCGTGCTGGTGCCCGGGACGCCGCTGGTCATCTGGGCCGGTCAAGCGGAGGCTTCCCCTGCTCCGCGCTCCCGCCCGGTACCCGCCGTCATCGGAGACGTTCCGCGCGAGCCGAGGGCGTTCCAGCCGCGTCCCGATCTTCTGGCGAGTATCGAGGCGGTGTTCCGCGACGGCGGGGCCGCGACGGTCTGTGCCCTGGTGGGGGCGAGGGGCGTCGGGAAGACCCAGATCGCGGCGGCGTACGCCAGGGACTGCGCCGCACGGGGAGTCCCGGTCGCCTGGTTGCACGCCGAGACCGAGGGACAGTTGACCGTATCGCTGCATCTGATGGCGGCCGAGCTCGGGCTCCGGGGGGCTGCCGACGATTCCACGGCGGTCGTCCGCAAGCTCAGGGCCTGGCTGGAGGACCGGGACCAGCCCTATCTGGTGGTGCTGGACAACGCCGACGACCCCGACATGCCGGCGTTCCTGCTGCCGGCCAGGGGCGGCGCACGGGTGCTGATCACGACGAACGACATGGCTTTCGAGCGGATCGCGGCACCGCTGCCGGTCGCGCGGTTCACCGCCGCCGAGGCCCGCCGGTACCTGCGCGACCGGGTCGGCGGGTCCGGCGACGAGGACCCGGCCGGAGAGCTCATCGAAGAGCTGGACCGGCTCCCGCTGGCCCTGTCGATCGCCGCCGCCGCGCTCGTCGGCCCGCCACGCGTCGGCTATGGCTCCTACCTGGCCCGGGTCCGCCGCACTCCGGTGGACGTCCTGCTGGACAGGCCGAGGGGCGAGCCCTACCCGCGGGGCGTCGGGCAGGCGATCACGCTGGCCCTGGACGGCGTCGGCCCGCCGGCCCGCCGGCTTCTCGGGGAGCTGGCGGTGCTCTCGGCGTCGGGTGTGAGCCTGGAGATCCTGGGACCCGAGGCCGACGGCGCGCTTGCCGGGCTGGGCGCGGTGTCGCTGGTGGCCTTCACCCGGGACGGATCGACCGCGCTGGTGCACCGTCTGGTGCGCCGGGTGGTCCGGGACGGGGCCGTCCGTGACGGCGTGCTCCTGCCGCTGATCGAGAGCGCCGCGCTACGGCTGCGGTTCGTCGAGCGGATCGCCGAGGAGGACACGGGCAGGAGGCTGCCCACGATCCTGGCGGTGGACGAGCACGCGACCGCCTTGTGGGAACCTCTGGAACCGCTCCTGGACCAGAACGCCGAGCAGGCCCGGGCTGTCGCCGAAACGCTGCTCAAGGTCCGCCACGCGACCGCGGAACATCTCCTCTACCTCAATGACGGGGCCCGAGCCATTCCGGTTGCGCAGGCCGTCGTGGATGGATGGGAGAAGGTCATGGGCCCCGACCATTGCAAGACCCTGGATGCCACGTACACGCTTGCGCACGCATATGAATTCGCCGGCCTGGCCGCCGAGGCCGTGGACCTGTTCGGGGACCTGGTCGCCCGGCGGGCCCGGATCCTGGGCGAGGGCGCGCCCGAGACGCTGCGGGCGCAGGCCGGGCTGGCATCGGCGCTCACCACGGCCGGCCGCGCGGACGAGGCGGTGCTCCTCCTGGAGACCGTCGTGGCCGCCCAGTCGCGGACGCTGAGCACCGACCATTCCGATCTCCTCGCCTCCCGGTTCTTCCTCGCCTACGCGCTGGTGGAGACCGGGCAGCCCGACCGGGCGGCGGAACTGTTCGAGACGCTTGTCTCCGACCAGGTGCGGCTGCTGGGCGCCGACCATCCCGAGACGCTGGTCGTCCAGGGGCGGCTGGCGTGGGCCTACCGCCACGCGGGAAGAGCCGATGAAACCGTCGCGCTCTACGAGCATGTCCTGCCGCGCCAGGAACGCGTCATCGGGGCCGACCACCCGGACACCTTGATAACCGTGCACGGCCTGGCGTTCGCCTACGAAGCCGCCGGACGGACCGCGGAAGCGCTCGCCCACTATGAGCGCGCCGCGGATCGCTTGGAAGCCGTCCTCGGCCCCGACCAGCCCTGGACTCTCACCGCCGCCCGGGACCTGGCGCGGGCACGCCGGCTCGCCGCCTCCGGCTGATGGACGGTGACTTCCTTCACGAGGTCAGAGCGATCGATCGGGGTCTTGGCGAGAAACGATCCTGTCGCCGTTGAGGATCGCCGCCGTCAGGACGGTTTCCTCGCAGTGGCGCAGATAGAAGCTGAGGCCATCGGTTCCCCAGGGGGAGGTGGCCTGCCGTTCCAGCCACTGGATCATTTCGATCAGCATGTTCCAGTGGGTCGGGCCATGAAGCTCCTGGCGGGACGTGAGGACCCAGGCGGGGAAACGTCCTTGCCGCAGGGCCAGTTCGGAGAACTCGACACCGCCGATCCGCGCATCTGCCGGGCCCCGGCGCGCCAGCAGCGGATCCGGTTGAGTTTCCCAATCGTCGGCCGAGTCCCGGCCGGGGTCGTCATCACCGACGTACACCATTGGATAGTCGGTCACAATGGTGAACTTCTTGGGCTCTGGAGCGAGCCCAAGATGCCAGCGGAGTTCGGTGAGTTCCTCGTCGGGAAGGTCGGTCGGAAGCTCGGCGGTGAGCAGCAATTCGTAGAGATCGGCCATGCCGCGCCAGCCTAGTCTCGTGGACCGCCTCGCTCGAAGCGGTTGTCAGGGGAGGGCGGCGGTCAGGCGGGCGCGCAGGGCGGCCATTCGGTCGGGGGAGGCCGCGAAAGTCGTGGGCAGCTCCCTCTCGGCGAGGATTTCGAGGAGGATCGCGAACTGCCGCGGGTCCTCGTCCGCGAGCAGTTCGTCGGCGTGCGGCACGGTGAGGGCGGGACGGTCGAGGTCGCGCAGGCAGTCCAGGAACGCGTCCCAGTTGTGCCCGAAGTGGGCGGGGAAGCCGAGGGCCCGCGCCGCCTCGCGGAAGAAGGCGGCGCGGGTCCGGCAGGCGTGCCCGTCGACGACGGCCGGCACCGGGTCGCTGGTGAGCGTCAACCAGGGTGGCGGCGAGGTCATCGGACGGGCTCCGTTCTAGGAGATCTTGTAGAAGTTGGAGTAGTGGTCCGGGGAGAAGTAGACCGTACCGGTGCTGCTGTGGACGATCCGGTAGGCGTCCCGCGAGGCGCCTCTCGCGCGCGAGTAGACGTCGTACTCGTGGTAGGAGGCGCTGGTGGGGAGCTGGCCGTCGTAGTTGTGGTAGACGCCGCCAGTGTAGTTGTACCGGCCGTCCGGCCAGGAGTACCAGCCCGACGTGGACGGCCATCCCTTTCCGGCCCACACCGACGCGGCGTCGCGGCCGTCGGAACAGGGTGAGATCGTGCACGAGTTGTAGACGGTCGCACTGGCGGGGACGTTGGCGGCGACGCCCATCGCGCATGTCGCGGCGACCAGGGTGACGGCCGCCCGTTTCGTCCAGGACGGTTGGGAGCGCTTGCTGAGCACAGGTCCTCCTACGAGCGAGTACCTCCGGGGGGATCACCCCCTTTCCCCGGACCGGACCACGCCGGAATCGGGGCGGACAACCGCCATGATGACCTTGACTTCATGAATTGTCAGTAGTGGGGGTTGTTGGTCTGGGGGATTTCGATGCTGATCGGGTAGTCGGCCCCGGACAGGAGGAGCAGGACTCCCTGGCGGATGATCTCGTCGAAGGCCCAGTAGACCTCCCGCAGTTCCTTGGGCGCCCTGGTGATGTCGAGGACGCCCTCGCGGACGGCGACGAACGGCGGCCAGAGGTTCTCGAAGATCGGGTCCCACACCGGTTCTCTGGGGATCTTCAGCCACCCGGCGATCTCGTCACCGAGCACGTAGCGGGTGAGCGCGCCGAGGATGTGCTTGGTCAGGACGCCGCCGTCGACGAAGGCGGCGAGGTTGAGTAGCATGTCGGCGAGCTTGATGCCCTCGGCGGTGGGGGCCAGGACCGGGTCCAGGACCTGTGCGGCCTGGGCGTCGGCCTCGTCCCACGACTTGGGGATGTACTCGTCCAGGATGCCGAGCATGTGCGCGGTCAGCTGCCAGGAGTGCAGGAAGGCCGCGGCCTCGTCGTCGGGGATCCGCACCTTCCACTTCGCCAGTTCCTTCATGACGGTCGTGGGGAGGCTGTGCCAGGTGACCATCATGTCGGCCTGGCTGATCGGGATCTTCTCGTCGGCGACCTTGGTCCAGTACGCCGACTTGGGCAGCAGGTGCCGCACGCCCGCGTGGGCGAGCCGCGTCTTGACGCAGGTCACGATCATCTCGCCGTCAGGCTGGAAGGCCTTCTCGGTGCCGATGTCGTAGCCGAGCTTGGCGGTCTTGGTGATGCGGTCCCTCATGTCCGCGCCGCCCTTGGAGTAGTAGACCGCGCGCGCCTCGTGGGGGATGGCCGTGCTCATCATCCCGCTTGCGAAGCCGTAGGTGACGCCGAGGTAGAGCCCGCGCTTCTGGTTGAACTCGAACGCTTTGGCGAGCTTGCCCTGGTCCGCCCATGACGGCAGCCTGCGGGCCTTGTCCAGGAAGTCGCGCAGGTCGGCGGGCAGGCCGTCCGGCAGCGGCTGGCCGTTCTTGGTCCAGGTCTTGAGCAGCCTGTTGACCTCGGGGACGTCGCCGCGGTCGATCAGGGAGGCGACGAGCGGGTCGGCTTCCCCGTCCCACACCCACTTGGGGTCGGCGCCCTCGCCCTCGCCCGCGATCGAGCCCTTGGGCGACCACGTCCACAGTGACGACGCCTTCGCGGGCGCCGCGACGGTCAGGGCGCCGAGTGCGCCCAGCGTCCCGCCCGCCATGAGCACGTTCCGCCTGCTGGGTTTCTCCATGCCTTCGCTCCTCCTCGGGGCCGAGAGCACTCCTGATACGATGAAACAGACTTCGCATCTGCGTATCAGGGCAGCGGCACTCATGACAGCACACGGTGTCGGCCCTCACAAGACCCAACGTGACGAATGTTCGCGATTGCGACAGAATTCAGTCGTTTCAGGAGGGGATCGTGGAACCTGTGCTGTCCTTCCTCATGACGTCCTCGGAGCAGGAGTCGCTGCTCGAACGCGCCTACGTCGACGCCGTCGAGCAGGTGGACGACCTGGACGAGGCCCGGGCGCGCGTGCTCGACGCGGCGTACGAGCAGTTCTCCCGGATGGGCATCCAGCGGTCCACCATGGAGGACGTGGCCCGGCGGGCGGGGGTCTCGCGGATCACGGTCTACCGGCGGTTCGCCACGAAGGACGCTCTCGTCCAGCAGGTGGTGCGCCGGGAGTTCCGCCGGTACTTCGACCGGTTCCTGACCGACATCGAGCAGGCCGGCACGGCCGCCGACCGGGTGGTGCTGGGCTTCGTGAGCTCGCTGCGCGCGATCCGCGGCAACCCGCTGATCGGCGGGCTGATGGCCACCGAGCCGGACACGGTCGTGCCCTCCATGATCAACGATGGCGGGCGGACCATGGCGGTCGTGCGGCGGTTCGTCGCGGGCCAGCTCCGCCGGGAGCAGCACGCCGGAAACGTGCCGGGCGACCTGGACGTCGACTTCGTGGCCGAGATGATGGTCCGGATCTCCGCCTCCTTCCTGGCGATCCCCAGCCACCTCGTCGACCTCGACGACGACGAGCAACTGGCCGCGATCGCCCGGCGGTTCCTGGTGCCCATGCTGGAACCGCGGGCGCCCCGGATCGGGCCGCCGGCCTCGTCCTGATCCCGAGTCACGACCTGGGACCGCGAGGACGAGGGGGCCGGCGCCGCCGGCCCCCTCGTCCCACGCGGAATCGACGACCGAGGGCCTTCGCTCAAGCGTCGAGCAGCAGCTTCGCGGCCACGGTTGTCCCGTCGGTGCGGATCGTGCCGGCAACGGCCTTCGCCCGTGCTCGGGTCTCGGAGGTCAGGGCCGTTGTGAGCGAGACCGACAGGGAATCGACGGTCGGGCTCCGGCCGTCGTGCGCCGCGCCGATGCCCAGCTCGGCGACCCGGGTGGCCCAGTACGGCTGGTCCGCGATCTGGGGCACCACGACCTGGGGCGCGCCGGCGCGCGCGGCCGTCGTCGTGGTGCCGGCGCCGCCGTGGTGCACGACGGCCGCCACCCTGGGAAACAGCGCCTGCTGGTTGACCTCGCCGACGGTGAAGCAGTCGTCGCCGTCGTCGATCGGGGCCAGGCCCGCCCAGCCGCGGGCGAGGAGCACGCGGCGACCGTGGGCGCGGATCGCCTCGATGGCCACCTTGGCGATGCCGTCCGGGGCGTGCGCGGCCATGCTGCCGAAGCCGGCGTACACCGGTGGTTCACCGGCGTCCAGGAACGCCTCCAGCTCGGCCGGGAGCGGGCGGTCGTCAGGCAGGATCCATGCCCCGGTCTGCACGATGTCGAGGTCCGTCCTGCCCTGCGCCGGCCACAGGGTCGGGTCCGCCGCCAGCCATGGCCGCTCGGTGAAGACGTGGTCGCGGACGTTGTCCACCGGGGGCAGCCCGATCGCCGCCCGATGCGTGTTGAGCGCCTCGCCGTACAGCGCGTTCACTCTCTCGGCGTCCTGCTTCCACAGCGCCCGGTTGTCGGTCTCGCCCTGCGGGGACGGCGTGCCCGGCCGGATGCCCGGCGGGAAGTGCCGCGACGGCAGTCCGAGGGTGTGGAAGCAGGCGAGCACATAGCGGATGCCCAGTTTCTCGGCCACGTCCCGTGCGCCGGCCGGCATCAGGCCGGTCGCCAGGATCGCGTCGCATCCCTCGGCCGCCGCGGTGAGCGTGGCGAACCGCGCGGCGACCAGCTCCGGAGCGAGCCGGAACGCGTCCTTGGCCGAGGGCGGCTTCGCGCCGGCGACCACCGAGCGCACCGTGGGGCCGAGCGGCACCAGCGGCACACCGGCACGTGCCAGCAGCACCGCGAACTCCTCGTCCGGTGGCGCGCACACCAGGGCGTCCGCGCCCAGTTCCCGCAGCCGCACCGCGAGTCCCACCAGCGGTTCGACGTCCCCGCGCGATCCCCACGTCGTCAACACCACACGCATTTCGCGTCCCCCATTTCCGCAGGTTCTGGTCTCGGCCGACAATCTTGAGGTACGACCCGGGTCTTGCCGCAAGCCCCCCGGTGCGCTATATGTTGGAAATGGCAGGGAGTGGGATCTCCTTGCCATTGCCTTTTACCGCCCTCTGCGGACCCGCGCGTCCGCCTCGCGAAGCGCGGCCTTTCACCTACGTGGGCCCCTGCGTGTCGTCGCCGATCTCCCGGCGGATCCGCGGACCGAGCCGTTTGCTCCGCCATTGCGTACGATCGAGCCGTTTTGACCGCTGCATGGCCGTGTATGGGCGAGCCGGGTCACTAGGGTGGAAGTCGATCGGGTGTGACGCAGTGCGGATCACGCCGTGCGAGGCGGTGATGGCTTCAGCGGCATCGAGCGCGGCAAGCGGGCATCGGCCGTCGCGGCTGCCCGCGGACACGACGAGTTTCGTGGGCCGGCGGCAGGAACTGGCCGAGGTCAGACGCATGCTGTCCGAATCGCGGATGGTGACCCTGTCCGGGGTCGGCGGGGTCGGCAAGACGCGGCTGGCCACGCGGACGGCCACGGTCGTGCGGCGGGCGTTCCCGGACGGCGTGCAGATGGTCGAGCTCGCCCAGGTGGAGAAGCCGGAACTGCTGATCACGACGGTCATGGAGGCGCTGGAGATCAGGGACCATTCCCATCGCCCGCCGATGGACGTGCTGGTGGAGCGCCTGCGGGACAAGCACGCGCTGGTGGTCCTGGACAACTGCGAGCACCTCCACCACGAGTGCGCGGTGCTGGCCGAGACGCTCCTGCGCTCGGCCTCGCAACTGCGCATCCTGGCCACGAGCCGCCACGTTCTGGGGATCTCCGGCGAGCAGACGCTCTCGGTGCCGCCTCTGTCGCTGAGCGGCCTCGACTCGTCCGGGACGGGCCGGACGCCGCCGATGCCGGAGGCGGTGGAACTGTTCGCCGACCGCGCCCGCTCGGTGGTCCCCGACTTCGCCGTCACCGATGCCAACCGGGCGGCGGTCGAGCAGGTCTGCCGCCGGCTGGACGGGCTTCCGCTGGCCATCGAGCTGGCGGCGGTGCGGCTCCGGGTGCTGTCGGTGAAGCAGTTGCTGGAACGGCTCGACGATCGTTTCCGGTTGCTCACCGGAGGATCGCGGACGGTGTTGCCACGGCACCAGACGCTGCGCGCGCTGATCGACTGGAGCCACCTGCTCTGCACCGAGCAGGAACGCGTGCTGTGGGCGAGGATGTCGGTCTTCACCGGCGGCTGCGATCTGGAGGCGGCCGAGGAGGTCTGCTCGGGCGACGGGATCGTCCGCGAGGAGGTCGTCGACCTGATCGCCGCCCTGGTGGAGAAGTCGATCCTGAGCCGTGAGGATCATGGGGGCGCGGTCCGGTACCGGCTGCTGGAGAGCATCCGGCAGTACGGCCGGGAGCGGCTCGCCGAGTCCGGGCAGACGGCGCGGTTCCGGCGCGGCCATCGCGACTTCTACCAGAGAATGGCGGCCGAAGCCCGCTTCAGGCTCTTCGGCCCCGGTCAGCCAGACTTGCTGGAAAGGCTGCAACTCGAACACGCCAATCTGCGCGCCGCACTGGAGTACTGCCTCTCCGACCCGGCAGAGGTCGAGGCCGCTCTGGGAATGGGCGCCGACCTTCTCTACCACTGGATCACCAGTTTCTACCTGACCGAGGGACGCGACTGGATGGACCGGGCGCTGGCCCTGGACTCCGGCGCGAACGAGGTCCGTGCCCGGGCGCTGTGGTCCAACAGCTGGCTGGCGATCATTCAGGGCGACCTGGACGACGCCGCCGCGATGCTGCGGGAGAGCCGGGCCATCGGGGAGCGGCTGGGGCGAGAGGAGATCCTGGGGTACGTGGTGCTGTACTCCGGGATGATCGCCATGTTCCGGCAGGACGCCGACACCGCGATCGGTCTCTACAAGGAGGCGGTGGAACGCCACACCGCCACCGGGGACCCGGTGGGCCATGCGCTGGCGCTGATCAGGCTCTCGCTCGCGCACTCCTTCCTGGGCGACTCGGCACTCGCCGTCTCCATCGGCGAGCAGGGCATCGCGGTGTGCGAGGCGCACGGCGAGGGCTGGCACAGGGCGTACGCGATGATGGCCCTGGGAGTGGAGCTGTGGCGGCAGGGCGATGCCGCCCGCGCCACCTCGATGGAGCAGGAGAGCCTGCGCTTCAACCGCTCGCTCGACGATCCTCTCGGCATGGGCGTCAATCTGGAGGTGCTGGCCTGGGTCGCCGCGGGCGAGAAGCAGTTCACGCGGGCGGCCCGGCTCCTCGGGATCGCCAAGGCGGTGTGGAAGGCGGTCGGCGCGGTCCTGTCCGGGTACGGGCACCTGATGCGGTACCACGACGCGTGCGTGGACGACACCCGCCGGGCCCTCGGCTCGGCGGCATTCCTCGCGGAGGTCGAGCACGGCGCGGATCTGCCCGACGGTGACGGCCTCGCCTACGCACTGGAGGAGACCGCGGCCACGGAAGCGGGGGACCGCGACGCCGGCCGTCCCTCCCCGCTGACACCGCGGGAAACGCAGATCGCCCGGCTGGTGGCGGAGGGGGAGAGCAACAAGAAGATCGCCGCCACGCTGGTGATCTCCCAGCGCACCGTGGAGGGGCACATCGAGCACATCATGAACAAGCTCGGTTTCAACTCGCGGGTTCAGATCGCCGGCTGGATCAACGAACACGACAGGGCCGCTGGGGCGGGGCCTGCCGGGTGACGGGGCGCCATGACTGAACGGAAGATCATGCCGGACCGGGCGGCGGAGGGTTCCGCGTTCGTCGGACGCGTCCAGGAGCTCACGAGGGTGCGGTACCTGCTGCCCGGAACGCGCCTGCTGACCCTGACCGGCGTCGGTGGTGTCGGTAAGACCCGGCTGGCGCTCCAAGTGGCGTCGACGCTGGGGGCACGGTTCCCGGCCGGGGTCCGGATCGTGGATCTGGCCATGGTGCAGGACGGTCACCTGCTGGAGACGACGGTGGCGGCCGCGCTGGGAGTTCGTGACACCGGCCGGCAGTCCCTGCCGGCCCTCGTGGACCACCTGGCGGACAAACGCCTTCTGCTCGTCCTGGACAACTGCGAGCACCTGTTGCCGGAATGCGCCGAACTGGCGGCCAGGCTGCTGAGCGGTGCGCCGCGGCTGCGGATCCTCACCACCAGCCGGCAGGCACTGGGAGTGGGCGGTGAACAGGTGCTGGTGGTGCCCCCGCTCGCGGTCCCGCCGGCCGGCACCGCCGCCCAGGAGATCCTGCGCAGTGAAGCGGTGCGCCTGTTCGCCGAACGGGCGGTCCAGGCGCGGCCGGGGTTCACGGTGGACGAGGCGACCGCGCCCGCGGTCGCCGGGCTGTGCCGGCGACTGGACGGGCTCCCGCTGGCCATCGAGCTCGCCGCCGCGCGGCTGCGGACGATGCCGCTGACCGAGCTGGCGGGCGAGCTCGATCGCAGGTTCGACCTGCTCACCGGCCCGGACACAGCGGTCCTGCCGCGGCACCGGACCCTTTACGCGACCATCGACTGGAGCTTCGGGCTGTGCACGCCCGCTGAGCAACGGCTGTGGACGAGGATGGCGGTGTTCCCCGGCGGGGCGGACCTGGACGACGCCGAAGCGGTCTGCTCGGGCAATGGGATCGAGCCCGAGGACATCCTCGACCTGATCTCCGGGCTGGTCGACAAGTCCGTCCTGATCAGCGTCCACGGCGGCGGCCGCAGCCGCTATCGCATGCTGGAGAGCCTCCGCGCCTACGGGCGCGAGCGGCTGGCGCCGGGGGACGAGCCGGCACTGCACCGGCGGTACCGCGACCACTACCGGCGGCTGGCCGAGCACAACCGGATCGATCTGCTGGTTCCCGATCAGTTCGATCGCTACCGGGCGGCACTGGCGGAGATCCCCAATCTGCGACTGGCGCTGGATCTGTGCCTTCGGCGCCACGACCCGTCCGGACTGCGGATCGCGATCAGCCTGTGGGCGGCGTGGCTGCTCGCGGGCGCGGTCCACGAGGGCCGCCATTGGCTGGAACGCTCGATCGACCTGGCACGTCCGACCGACGGCGATCGCGTCATGGCGCTATGGGTCGACGTCCTGTTCGCCGCCTACCAGCAGGATCTCGAAACGGCCAGGCAGCGTGCGGACGAGTGCGGCGCAGCCGCCGAAGGCTGCGGGGACGAGGCGGCGTTCGCGTTCTTTCTCCAGGCCCGCGGGGTCGTGGCGCTGGCCGATGGCGACACCGGCCAGGGGTTCGCGCTCCTGGAGGACGCGCGTGCCCGTCACCGCGCCAGGGAAGATCTGGACGCCGTCGCCGTGAACCTCTACTACGCCGCCTCGTTCGGCGTGGCCGCCCGGAGCCCGGGGCAGGCCGCGGCCCTGGGGGAGGAACTCCTCGCCCTGGCCGAGGCCCACCAGGCACAGATCTTCGAGGCGTACGCCCTGATCACCCTGGGGTACTCGGCCTGGTGGCAGGGGGACCTGAACCTGACCGGGGCCAGAATGCGCCAGGCGGCCACCAAGCTCACCGAGATCAGTGACCGCTGGGGGCTGATCCAGTGCCTGGAGGCCCTCGCGTGGACCGCCTGCGCACAAGGGCAACACGACAGGGCCGCCCGGCTGCTGGGCGCGGCGAGCAGGCTCTGGCGGGCATTCGACATCCCGCCTCTCGGACTGCAGGTCTTCACACGCTCCCACCAGGACTGTGATGCCCGGGCCCGCCGGGAACTCGGCGGACGGGCGTTCACCGCGGCCTACGACTCGGGCGCGAGGCTGAGCCTGGAGGCCGCCGTCTCCTACGCGATCAGCAGCTGAACGCCGGTTCGCGCTTCAGCGCCGCGGGCGGTCGAAAGGGGCCGGCGGGCCAGCTCCCGACGGTGGTCACCCCGCCGTCGGCGTCCACCATCCGGGCCCGCAGTTCGCGCGACCCCAGCCACGTGGCGGCCGTGTTCCCCGACGCGAGCGCGGCGATGCTCGCGGCCTTGGCGGCGACGCAGCACAGACCGATGACCGAGACCGCGCTCCAGGGCCGATGCTCACCCACGGGGGGCCGTGCACGGTCGGCGCGGGGAACGGTTCGTGGCCGCCCGATCAGGTTGGCCCGCAGGCGCCGCGCCGGGCCGCCCGGCGCGGGCAGGAAGGAGGTGGCCAGTCCGGGCGCCCGCAACACGATCCGCTGCCCGTGGTGGGGCTCGTCGCGATGTGCCTGGCCGCGACCGCCCGCCATATGGACCGGCCAGCCCGCATCCGGGAGCCGTCCGGCGGTGGCGACGCTGCCGGGGAAACAGACGCAGACGCCGCATCCGGCCTCCCCGGCGGCGGCCTCGGCGGCCCGGTCGGCGGCGAACGCCACCGCCATGCCCCACAGGTCGAGGGTCGTCCCGGCGGGGATCATCACCGTTCCGGGCGGGTCGTCGATCACGACCGTCCCGCTCTCGGAGCCGCGGCCACCGACGAGGGGATCGACCAGCCCACCGGTCAGCTCACAGGCCTGCAAAGCCGTCCACAACACCGCCAGAAAGGTGGCGCCGACCTGTACCGGACGGCCGGCGGCGGCATTGACCCGGGCCAGCTCCGAATCCTCGCGGAACGCGCCGCACGCGGCGTCGATGTCGTTGATCACCTGATCGACGGCTCGCCGGGCCGCGCCGAGACGGCCGGGCTCCTCCACCATGACGGTCGCCACACCGCCCCAGAGAGGGAAGTCCTCCGTGCTGTGGGTCATCAAGCCGCTCCAATGACGGATCGGGAATGCGTTGCCGGGCACCACCGCCGCGGCGGGCGCACCTGACCACCACACGGTGACGGCGTGCCCGCCGGACGGCGGCTCCCGCGGCCGTCGCAGATCGCGATCCCGGTGCCGGCAGGGCCCCGCACCTGCCCAAGATCGCGGACGGTGAGCGCGCTGCGTGATCGGGTGCGTACGCACACGGGCGGGGCGGCCGACACCGGCACCGGGTTCGCTCTCCTCGGCACGGGAGTCGCGGTGAAATCCTGCATTGCCACCAGCATGCTCCGTGCCGGCGAGCACGGGGAGGGTAGAAATACCCATACGGACACCCGAACCCCGGGATGGCCGGGGTCATCGCGCGACCCGCCGGCGCAGACCGCGCCGGCGGGTCGCACCCTGCCTCAGCTGCGGAAGGTCGCGCTGTGGAGGTCCACGGGGTTGGCGGTGTCGCCCGTGGACACGCCGTACACGGCCACGAAGGCCGAGCCGGTCGAGACCAGGCCGGTGTAGTCACCGAGCATCCGGCCGGAGCTCGTCGACGGCACCGTCCGCGCGTCGAACGGGCCCTCGATGTGCCGTTCCCGCCACGATCCGGCCTGCGTGCAGTTCTCCGCGCAGGTCACGGCCCAGAAGTCGGTGGGCAGGGTGGCGGCGGACGTGTTGTTCCGGAAGTCGTAGTACGTGATCGCCACCGTTCCCTGGGGGGACACGGCGATCGCCGGAACCGCGGCCGAGCCGGTCGGTGTCTTGTCCACGCGAACCGGGCTCGACCAGGTCTTCCCGGAGTCGGTGGACCGCGCGTACACGACGTGGAAGGTGCCGTCGGCGTCCTGGCTCTGCCAGACCGCGTTCACCACCTTGCTGTTCGGCCGGGCGGCCAGCAGCGGCAGCGACGCGTTGCGCACCGGGTCACCCGAGCCGTCGGGGTCCGGGATCTTGGTGCCCACGGCGAACGGGGCCGCCACGTTCAGCGTCGGCGCCGACCACGTGCCGCCGCCGTCGGTCGAGCGGATGACCTGGGTGGCGGCGGTGGTGTTCGTCTCGTGGTGCATGCCGATCAACAGCGTCCCGTCGGCCATCGGCACCAGTTCGGTCCCGATGACGCCGCTGTTGGTGGGGAAGTCGTACACCTTCTTCGTGGTCCAGGTGCGTCCGTCGTCGGTCGACTTCGCCATGTAGACGGGCTGTACCCAGTTGTCCGCCGACTGGGTGTCGACCCGGTCCCACACCGCGTAGACCACTCCCGGGTGGTACGGGTCCGCGGTGATCGCCGGGCGGTCGTTGAAGAACCGCGGGTCGTCGTCCCGCTGCAGGGTCACCGGGGCGTCCCAGTGCTCGCCGCCGTCGCCGGACCGCGACACCAGGATCGCCGTGACCTCACCGGTCCGCGACAGCGAGAACGAGGCGGCCACGGCCGCGCCCGACGGGGTGACCGTGACCCAGTGGTCCGTCGTGACGTCGTAGTCGCCGCCGTTGGCCGCGGTACCGCCGTTGCACCTGGAGAACACGGGATTCTCCGCCGACGGACGCCAGGTCGCGCCGTAGTCGTCGGACACGGCGGTGACGGCTCCGTTGCCGCCGTACCGGTTCCACCGGTCCTGCTGGTACACCGTGACGAGATGCCACGGCCGCTTCGAATCCCGCGCCACCATGGGCTGAACCTCGGTGTTCGGGTTCAGCACGTATCCGTCGCCCTCGGGCTGACCGCAACCGGCGGGCAGCGCACTCTTACCCGACACCGGCACCACAACGGCGGTGCCGGAATCATCCGCGAAGACGGGCTGAGCCGCAACCGTGCAGGTGAACACGGCGGTCACCGCGGCCACCATTAACGTGGAACGTCGTTTCAACGGAGCCTTCCTCATTCTCGATGGGGGTCTCCACAGGAGACGCTGCCACCCAGCCCGACAGCGTTTCCCGCAGGCGCCGAACGGCGCCCCCGACGTTAACAGTCCAAGATCGACTTCGTCTCCCTTTCGCCGGGACGAAGTGCTTTATCAAGTGCGGCCTCACGACCAGGTGCGAGCTGACCTGGCGAATGTCTCGGGATCGCTGTGCACGGGCACCACACAGAGCAGGTGGCCACCTGGCGCGCGCAGTGTGCGGGCGTCCTGCCAGCGGGAGACCGGCTCCGCGCCCAGCGCCGTCAGGCGGGCGACCTCCGCCGCCAGGTCGTCGGTCTCGATGTCGATGTGGTACCGCCCCACGTCGTCGACCGACTGGACAACGGTGAACAGTTCGGGAACGGCGCCCTTCAGAACGGTGAACTGCTCCTCGCCCGGCGCGGGCCGGGCAGGGACGCCCAGCGCGGCGGACCAGAAGTCCACCGCCGCGCCGATCTGCGCGGCAGGAGTGTCGATGAGGATTCCGACCACTCGACTGCGATGCATGACGGAAAGGCTATCCGCGACCGAATACCCTGCCAAGACCCGTGTTACAGCGTGGGCGGCGGGCAATTATCGAATCTTTTCGCCGTGCTCGACTGCCTCGAATCGATTTGGAACATCCCAGAGCCGATTCCAACCTCATTCAGCCTGGTGGGAATGACATGGATGATGTCTGCGAAACGGCATGAGCATCACCGCGCGTCCATCGTCGAATCGATTCGCGCCCGGGTGAGGCTCAGCGGTGTGGTGCCGGGCCGGTGCTGGATCGCAAGGAGATGGCCGGGTTCAGCAGCAGATGCCTGGGCGGGGCGTCGGGCCGGGAGATCTTCTCGATCAGCAGCTCGACGGCGCGTGCCCCCATGTCGGTCGCCAGCACGTCGGCGGCGGTCAGCGGGGGGCGGAAGTTCTCCGCCCAGTGCTGAGCGGCGACGCCGGTGACCGAGAAGTCGCGTGGCACGGCGAGACCCGCCTGCTCAAGTGCGCGCTGGACGCCGGGGAGCGCGGCCTCATTGATGGTCGCCGCGGCGGTGATCTCGGGTCGTGTCTCCAGGATGTGCCGCATGCAGGACTCGCCGGAGACGATGTCGTCGCCGCAGCAGAAGTCGGCGCCGTCGATCCCTCGCTGTGCGACGGCGTCGGTGAAACCGGTCAGCGCCCGGTGTGCCGGGCCGTAGCCGGCGGCGGCGAGCTCGACCGATCTGTTGATCAGCGCGATGTGCCGGTGTCCGAGATCGGCCAGATGGTTCACGCAGCGCGCGATGAGTCCGGCGTAGTCGACGTCCACCCAGGACATGTCGTCGGGCTCGGCGGTGCGCCCGATGCCGACGAACGGCACTCCGGCCTGGTGGAGCCGGGTGACCCGGGCGTCTTCCAGGCGGATCTCCATGAGGATCACGCCGTCGACCCGCCGTCCGGTGACGACGCGTTCGAACGAGCGGTCGTGATCGCCGCCGGAGGGCGACAGCAGCACGTCGAGGTCGGCGCGGGCGGCCGCGTCCACGACGCTGGCGACGAACTCGAGCTGCATGTCGGTGAGCCGCCGCCCGGCCGGCGGTATGACGAGCCCGATGGTCCGGGTCCGGCCCTCCTTCAACGCGCGCGCGTTGGCGTTGGGCTGGTAGCCGATCTCGTCGATCACTTCCTGGATGCGACGACGCGTCGCCTCCGACACCGTCCGCTTCCCGCTCAGCGCGTAGGACACGGTGCTGCGTGACACCCCGGCCCTGCGGGCGATCTCTCCGATGTTCAAACGGTTCCCCTCGCTGAGCGTCGAATCGATTCGAGCATGCTAGGCGCGCCGTAGGCGCCTGTCAACGCCGCAGCTTGCGGAGCTGGGAAATCTCGCATCGAAGTATTGACTTGCCTCCCGTGGCCATCCTACGTTCTGTCGAACCGATTCGCTGCGAGGTTCGCCACACGGTGACGACGGCGCGGTGACACGGTTCCGGCCGGGGCGGCGCGCACCGGCGGCTCGGGGTCGAGTCCGAGGAGGGATTCCATGAACACAAGGATCGCGCGGTGCCGGGCACTGGGCGCGGGCCTGGCCGCGCTCGCCCTGACGGGCGGGCTCGCCGCCTGCGGTGGCGGGGGGAGCGGGTCCGGCGGTGCCGCGTCGGGCACCTACACGATGTGGGATCCGTACCCGCAGTTCGATGACGGTTCGGCCTGGGTGAAGCTGCTGAAGGAGTGCGGCACCAAGGCCGGGGTCACGGTGAAGCGCACCGGCTACGACACCAGTGACCTGACCAACAAGGCGCTGCTCGCGGCGCAGCAGGGCAACGCCCCCGACGTGCTCATCGTCGACAACCCGGTCGTGTCCTCGCTGGCCGACGCGGGCGCGCTCACCACCACCGGGGAATCGAAGATCGACACTTCCGGGATCGATCCCAACCTGCTCGGAGCGGGCCGGACGGGCGGCAAGACCTACGGCATCCCCATCGGCGCCAACACCCTGGCGCTCTACTACAACAAGGAGGTTCTGAAGAAGGCCGGGGTGGACATCGCGTCGGTCAAGGACTGGGCCTCTTTGAACGCGGCCTTGGCCAAGGTGAAGGAAGCGGGCAAGAAGGGGATCACCTTCTCGGCGGTCGGCACCGAAGAGGGCAGCTTCCAGTTCCTGCCCTGGTTCTGGGGTTCGGGCGCCGCGCTGACCAAGCTGGACTCGCCCCAGGGTGTTTCGGCGCTGTCACTGTGGACCGACTGGCTGAAGAAGGGGTACGCCCCGAACTCGGTGATCAGCAACACCCAGACCACGAGCTGGCAGGAGTTCGCCACGGGCGACTACGCGTTCGCCGAGAACGGTACCTGGCAGCTGGCCAACGCCGAGAAGGCCGGATTCGACTACGGCATCATCCCCGTCCCCGGCGTCAACGGCGGCATCGCGCCCGCCCCGACCGGCGGTGAGTTCGTGACCGTCCCGGTGCAGAAGCAGACCGGCCGCTACGCCACCTCGCTGAAGCTGGTGCAGTGCCTGACCAACACCGACAACTCGTTCACCACGACCAACACGCTGTCCTACATCGCCCCGACCGCGGCGGTGCAGGCCAAGCAGGTGGCGGCCGATCCCGATCTGAAGGTGTGGGTGGACGCGGTCAAGGCGGCCAAGGGCCGGACCGGCGACAACCTGGGCACGAAGTACCCGAAGATCTCCGAGCAGATGTGGACCGCGGCCCAGGCGGCGCTCAGCGGCAAGGCTTCGCCGCAGGAGGCGCTGGCCAAGGCGCAGACCGCGGCCGAAAGCGCCACCAAGTGACCCTGGACGGGATCCGCCGGCGGTGGCGGCCACGCCCCACGACATGGGCGGCCTGGGCCTTCCTGGCCCCGGTGACCGTCTACCTGGCCCTCTTCTTCGCGTACCCGCTCTACCGCAACCTCGACCTGAGCCTGCGCGACTACGACGTCCGTTCGTTCGTCCAGGGCGGCGCGGAGTTCGCCGGCCTGTCCAACTACCGAACCGTGCTGGAGGACCCGGCCTTCGTCCCGGCGCTGACGCACACGGCCGTGTTCACCGTGGTGTGCCTGGTCTTCCAGTTCGCGATCGGGCTCGCGCTGGCGGTGTTCTTCAGCCGCTCGTTCCGCCTGTCGGTGACGCTGCGCGGGCTGTTCCTGGTGCCCTGGCTGCTGCCGCTGATCGTGTCGGCGTCCACCTGGGCGTGGATGCTCAACAGCGACTCGGGAGTGGTCAACTCCGCGCTGAGCCTGGCCGGGATCGGCCCGGTCAACTGGCTCACCTCGCCGGACTGGTCCCTGGCCTCGGTGATCATCGCCAACATCTGGATCGGCGTCCCGTTCAACCTGGTCATGCTCTACAGCGGCCTGCAGAACATCCCGGTCCAGCTCTACGAGGCCGCCGCCCTCGACGGCGCCGGCGGGTGGCGGCAGTTCTGGAGCATCACGCTGCCGCTGCTGCGTCCGGTCACCGCGATCACGCTGCTGCTGGGGCTGGTCTACACCGTGAAGGTCTTCGACATCATCTGGATCATGACCAAGGGCGGCCCGGCCGGCTCCTCGGCCACCCTCGCCACCTGGTCGTACCGGCTCGGCTTCGGCAACACGCTGCCCGCCTTCGGCCCGGGCGCGGCGGTCGGCAACCTGCTGATCGTGGTCACCCTGATCGCGGGGCTGGTGTACCTGCGGGTGGAGCGAAGGCGGTACGCGTCATGATCGCGACCAGGACCTGGTGGAAGACGGCGGCCGCGCTGGCGCTGACGGCGGTCATGCTGTTCCCGGTCTACTGGATGATCAACGTGTCGTTCACCCGGGACCGCGACATGCGCAAGAGCCCGCCGAACTGGTTCCCCGTGGACGGCACACTCGACGGCTACCGGGCGGTCCTGGACCAGCAGCTGCCCTATCTGGGCACCAGCCTGCTCATCGGGCTCGGCACGGTGGCGCTGACGGTGGCCCTCGCCGCCCCCGCCGGGTACTCGCTGGCGAAGCTGCGGCCCGCCGGCGGCGGGCTGCTCGGGTTCGTGCTGCTGATCGCGCAGATGATCCCCGCGATCATCATGGCGATGGGCTTCTACGCCGTCTACCTGAGGCTCGGCGTGCTCAACACCGTCGGCGGCCTGGTCATCGCGGACTCCACCATCGCCGTCCCGTTCGCCGTGCTGATCTACACCGCGTTCATGTCCGCGATCCCCGACGAGCTCATCCAGGCCGCCAAGATCGACGGAGCGGGCGTGCTGCGCACGTTCTGGTCGGTCGTCCTGCCGGTCAGCCGCAACGCCACCGTCACCGTGTCGCTGTTCGCCTTCCTGTGGGCGTGGTCGGACTTCGTGTTCGCCTCCACCCTCGACGGGGGCGGGACGCTGCGCCCCATCACGCTCGGGATCTACCGCTACATCGGCAACAACAACCAGGAGTGGAACGCGATCATGGCCACCGCGGTCGTGGCGTCGATTCCGGCCGCGGTGCTGCTGGTCGTCGCGCAGCGCTTCGTCGCCGCGGGAGTCACTTCGGGGGCCGTCAAGGACTAGCCGCCCGCGCCCAGCCTTTCCGCCGAGCGTCACGGCGTTCGGTTCGGTTCCGCACGCCCGTGAACGTTCACGCGCACACCCGAACGGTCGCGCGTCGCCGCAGAAGTGAGAGTCCCCGATGACCGCCGTCCCCTCGTCCCCCACGTTCTCCGTCGCCGAGATGCCGTTCAGCCATCACGGGTCCTGGTTCGACATCTCGCCCGTGATCGCCGAGAAGACCTACGCCGACGACCTGCATCTGGTCTCCCACCAGACCGGGTTGCATCCGGTGCTCCGTCTCGTCCCCACCGACGGCGACCACCGGGTCGACGCCACGGTCACCGCGACCCCGGCCCGGCTCAGCTGGATCCACGGGACGGGACGCGTCGAGCTGGCCTACGAAGACACCGACACCATCCGGGTGCGCGGCCACGCGCTGGGCATGCGGATCGTCGCGGCGAACCCGTCCCTCACTCCGTTCAGCGGACCCTACTTCTACCGCGACCCCGTCGACGGCGCGTACGTGTTCACCGTGTACGAGACCGGACGCCGTTACCGGATCACCCTGGTCGGCGGGCCGCCCGCCGCCGCGGTGGGGGAGCAGGCGCTGAACTCGTCCGAACGCGGCCTGATCTTTCCCGCCGATCAGGAATGGGAGGTGGCGATCGAGGAGTACGAGACCGCGCGCCCGTCCTACACTCCGCGGGCGCCGTTCGCGGAGGTGGTGCGCGCCGCCCACGACCGGTTCACCGCGTTCGCCGACGCGATCGCCCCGTGGCGCGGCACCGCCACCCCCGCCGCGGAACTGGCCGCCTACGTGCTCTGGTCGGCGACGGTGCGCCCGGCCGGATTCCTGACCCGGCCGGCCGTGCTGATGTCCAAGCACTGGATGGACAAGGTCTGGAGCTGGGACCACTGCTTCAACGCCATCGCCCTCGGCGGGGGAGCGCCCGGGCTGGCCGTCGACCAGTTCCAGCTCCCCTTCGACCACCAGGACGCCGCCGGAGCGCTGCCCGACTCCGTCGCCCATTCGGAGATCCTCCACAACTTCGTCAAGCCGCCGATCCACGGCTGGGCCCTGCGGCACCTGCGCGAGCGCCTCCCTGATGACCTCGACCGGGACACCCTGACGCAGATCTACCGGCGGCTCGTGGCCTGGACCGATTTCTGGCTGGACGCCCGGTGCGCTCCAGGGCAGCCGTTGCCGCACTACCAGCACGGCAACGACAGCGGCTGGGACAACGCGACCACCTTCGACCGGGAGCGGGTCGTCGAGTCGGCCGATCTGGCGGCGTTCCTCGTCCTGCAGCTGCGCTGTCTCGCCGGCCTGGCCGCCGAACTCGGCGAGGACGGCGCGGCCGGCCGCTGGACGACGGCCGCCGACCGGCTTCGGGGCGACCTGATCGACCGCCTGTGGGACGGCGGTGCCTTCACGGCCCGCGGCCTCGGCACTGGGAGCACCCGGGCCACCTCCAGCCTGCTGGACCTGATGCCGATCGTGCTGGGCGAGGAGCTTCCGCGGGACATCGCCGCCGTCCTGGCCGAGCGGATCAAAGCGCATCTGACCGAATACGGGCTGGCGACCGAGTCGCCCCGCTCGCCGCACTACCGGCCGGACGGCTACTGGCGCGGCCCGATCTGGGCCCCCGCCACCGTCCTGATCGAGGACGGCCTGCGCCGCGCCGGGTTCACCGAGCTCGCCGACGACATCAGCGCCCGATTCCGTGCCCTGTGCGAGAAATCGGGATTCGCGGAGAACTTCGACGCCCTCACCGGCGCGGGCCTGCGCGACCGCGCCTACACCTGGACCGCGAGCGGCTACCTGATCCTCGCCGCCGCCCACGAACGGCGCCGCACGGACGTCCCCACTCCCACCCCGGTGCCCTGAGGAGGACACGCACATGTCCAGAGGAAGACGCTTCACCGCCTGGCTCGCCACGGCCGGGCTGCTGACCGGCGGCCTGGGGGCCGTCCCCGTGACGGCCGCCGCGGAGCCGTCGGCGAACCTGGTCCTGCACTACGACTTCAACGATGACTTCCTCACCACCGGTGTCGTGCACGACAGCTCGCAGTCCGGTCTCGACGGGAAGCTTTGACATCCTCCCCCTCGTGAACTCCCGAGGGGGATTCCAACAGCCGACATCTACCCTGTGAGGGGCAGGTCGTGTTGGGGTTCATGGTTCACCGGCCAGCCCAACGGCGGGCCTCCCCGTGCAGCGACCGCATGCCCTGCGGCCGTATCACGAATATTGCAGGCCGCGTTCACGTCGGCGTTGACCCGGATCCCGCAGGCCACGCACGAGAAGACCGCTTGACTCTTGCGGCTCTCCCCGGCGATATGCCCGCAGGCGTTACAGGTCCGCGACGTGTTGCGCGGGTCGATCTTGATGACGCGTCCGGGCGCCTTGTGCTCCAGCCGCCGCACCAGAGCGCCCCAGCCGGCGGCGAGGATGCCCCGGTTCAGCCCGGCCTTCTGAGCCACGTTGTGGCCCGGCGCCTCCACCAAGCCCTGTGCCGAGCGGGTCATGCCCCGAATGTTGAGGTCCTCGACGCCGAACAGGTCGAACCGGCGGGCCAGATCGGTGGAGGTCTTCTCGATCCAGTCCTTGCGCCGGTCGGTCTCGCGGGCTTTCAGCCGGGCGATGGCGGCCTTGACCCGGGCCCGCCGCTTCGAGCCGCGCTGGGCGCGGGCGAGTTGGCGCAGCAGCCGCGCAAGCCGGGCCCGCTCGGTCTCCCGCAGCCCGGGCACCCGCAGCAGGTCACCAGTCGACAACGCCGCGGCCACGGCCACCCCCCGGTCCACCCCCACAACCTCGCCGCTGCCGGGTGCGGGGATCGGATTGGGGATCGCGGCGAACGCGACGTGCCAGCGGCCCGCCCGGTCACGGGTGACCCGAAAGGATTTGACGCCGTCGGGGACGGCCCGGGACCAGCGGAACCTCACCCACCCCACCTTGGGGATCTTCACCTGCCCCACCCGGCGGGACACCCGCCGCACGTCGCCGGGTTTGACCGCCACGATCCGGAACCCTTCGTGCCCTCCGGCCTTACGCCAGGTGGGACGCCGGTGGGTACTGGCGAAGAAGTGGCTCATGGCTTGGTGGAAGTCCTTGAGCGCCTGCTGCTGCACCGTCACCGACCCTGCACGTCGACACCTTCGGCGGCGGCGTGGGCGGGCTCGCGGTCAACGGCCGGAAGGTCCGGAACCTGGCCGCCTCGGCCGAGGCCAAGGTGTTCCTGACCGGAGGGGTGAACAAGATGACCGTGACCGGGGAGCGCGGACGCCTGCGCCTCGACCGGCTCCGCACCGAGAGCACCGCCGGCACGCTGAACACCACCTGGTACGAGGCCGAGGGCGCTCGTCTCGCCGGCACGGCGCAGGTGACCGCCTCCTCGCTGGCCGGCGGGGGCAAGGCCGTCACCGGCATCGGCGGCGAACGGGGCAATGCGAACACGCTGACGTTCGACGTCGCCGCCCCCGTGGCCGGACGGTATGCGCTCACGGTCCGCTACTCCAAACCGGAGCAGTCGCCGGCCACGCACTACAACCCCGACCCGCTGGCCCGGCACGCCGACGTCTCCGTCAACGGCGAGACGCGGCGGGTGCTGTTCCCGCACACCTTCCACGCCAACAACTACTGGCAACAGACCATCCAGGTAGACCTCAAAGCGGGCGCGAACACCATCTCGTTCGGATCTGAGGAACTGCCCAACTTCGACGGGAAGACCTACATCTCGGAGACTTTCCCGGACGTACTTCTCCGCTCCAAGTACGCGCCGATCATCGACCGGATCGGCATAACCCCGTTCACCGGCCGGGACTGATCGTCCGGAGCCGAATCGAACTGCTCCCCGCTCCATGGCCGCTGTCAGCCGCAGCGGCCATGGAGCGGGGCCCATCCGCGATCTCCTGCGAGCCACTTATGATCCAGAGACCTCAAGGCGTTGGTCGGGACCGCTCCCGGGCGCCGGCGTGTATTGGTCATGCCGTGTGCCGCGATCTGGAAGGAGATCCAGTCCGATGGGGACGAGAGAACTCGAAGACCTGATCAGCAGCCTGTCGGTGGAGCTGAGCTCCTCGGACTACGGCGGGCCGAGCCCGCGGGATCAGGCCATCGAAGAAGTCGGGGAGCTCGGCCCGCAGGTGGTTCCCGCGCTCATCTCGCGACTTGAAGCACTCTTGGCCGACACCGCTGACCACCGCGAGAAACTCGCCGAGGTCGTTGATGCCTGGGATATCTGGTACGACGAGATGGACAGCCTCACCGCCGACCACGGCCTTGGTGACCACGAGCGCCACCTCACCATTCGAAGCGAAGACCTCCCGTCGCCGGACGAGGTGCGCCGCTACCGGGACCCGAGCCGCCTCAAGCAGGGACTCGTCGTAGCCCTGCACCGGCTCGGGGACGAGCGCGCGGGCGCCGTCCTCGCCGACGCGCTCCGCGATCCTGTTTGCGTCCACCGTGCCGCTCTGGCGCTGCGGGACATTCGATCCGATCAGGCCGTTCCCTTTCTGCTGGACGCCGCCACTCTCGTCGATCCCGATGGCATGGGCTTCCCCGAAGTCGTCGCCGCCCTCCTGGCACGTGGTCGGTGAACTCGCAGACGACGACGCCGCGGCGCTCACGGGGCTCGACATCCGCGATTCACTGGTCTACCTCGCCATTGACGAGAACGATTCGCGCCGGTGGGATGCCCTGAAGATGCTCCGGAAGCTCGAAGGAGACAGTGCCGGAGCTGCCGAATATGCATCCCTGCCCCCAGCTCAGATCATCCGCTCGGCCATTTCGATGGCCGCTCAGGGCGAACCTCGCGGCCATGACCGCAAGCTCAGAAAGAATCTTCGCCTTCTCCTGCGGAACACCCATCACGACAGGAGGCCGTTCGCGCACGCGGTGACGGCCATCCTCACCGCGCGTTCGCCGGAACCGGATCCCGCGGAACTGCACCTCGCTCTGGAACTCGTCCGGCACCTGCGAATCCATGAAATCGGAGATCCCGCAGAGCTGGTCCGGGCCATGCATCGACTCTCGGCTCACCCGGCCCTCATGGTGAGCGTCCGCGCGAAGTCCGTCCTTCTTGGGCGCACACTCGGCAGCGAACTGCTGTTCGAGCAGATGCTGCACGGCGACCAGGCCGTCCGCGAGGAGGCGCGTGCCATCTTCGAGCAGATGGCCGAACCGGAAGACCGCGACAGCTTCAAGCGGTTCGCCTCGTCCCGTTCCCGTTCGACCTGGACCCGGATCCTGCGCTTCGTCAGGCTCAGGTGAGCCTGACGCCGACGCGGTCGACGTTTGGCCGGCGGGTCGGTCAGCGGAGGGTGCGGAAGAACTCGGTGACGTCGCGTGCGAGGAGGCCGGGTTCCTCATGCGCCGCGAACTGGCCGCCGCGGGGCATCCTGGTGTACCTGGCGACGTTGTAGGTGCGCTCGGCCCAGGAGCGTGGGGGCCGGGTGAGGTCGGCGGGGAAGACGGCGACGGCTGTGGGGACCTCGACCCGTTCGACGCGTCTCGTCAGGCCGTGTGCGTACTCGTAGTACGGCCGGAACGACGTCGAGATGGCGCCGGTGAACCAGTAGAGCGAGGCCTGGGTCAGAACGAAGTCGTCGGTGAACCGGCCCCGCAGGCTGCCGTCGCTGTCGCTCCAGGCGCGGTACTTCTCGACGAACCATGCCAGGAGGCCGGTAGGGGAGTCGGACAGGGCATGGGCGAGAGTAAGGGGCCGGGTGCTCTGCTGGTGCTGGTAGCCGCCTTCCTCCGCGCTCCAGGTGGCGACCTCGTCGAGGTAGGTCCGCTCCTCGGCGGTAAGGCTCGCCGGGTCGTACTCGATGGGCGCGGCGACGGCGAGGAGGTGAATCCCGGCAATGGCGTCCGGGTACGCCTCCGCCAGGCGGGAGGTGACGCCGGCGCCGAGGTCGCCGCCGTGGGCGGCGTACCGGTCGAAGCCGAGTTCGTCGTGCATGAGACGGTGCCAGATCTCGTGGGTCTGGAGTGCCGGCGGCAGCGACGGGCGCTGGGGCGAGAACGCGTAGCCGGGCAGGGACGGGACGACGACGGTGAAGGCGTCGGCGGCGTCGCCCCCGTGCTGTGTCGGCGCCGCCAGGCGTCGGGCCAGGGCGGTGAGCTCCAGGAAGGAACTGGGCCATCCGTTGGTCAGGACGATGGGCAGGGCGTCCGGATGCTCGCCGTCGAAGCGCAGATAGTGGACGGGCGTGCCGTCGACGTCGGCGAAATGGGAGGGAAGCGCGTTGAGCGTGGCCTCGTGCGCGCGCCAGTCGTAGTCGGTGGCCCAATAGTCCACGAGGCGGCGCAACTCGCCGGAGTCGGTGCCGGCCTGCCACGCGTCGAGCGGCCAGGGAGTCGGCCAGCGGGTGGCGCGCAGCCGGGCACGCAGATCTTCCAGATCGGCGTCGCTCACCGTGATCAGGGGCCGGTCGGCCACGGGTTTCTCCTCGGCGCTGTAAGAGTTCACGTCGCTGAGGCCAATGACCCTTTGCGGGTTAGTCGGCGATCGTGCCTGGTCTGCACGCCGCGAACCTACGGTAGTTGCTTGCGCATCAGCGTGCACACCGTCTCGTACCGGGTGGTGGAACCGTCTGGAGCCTCCACGTCCCAGGACTCGGGTGCGCGTCCGTAGGCGACATAGCCGAGTCGTTCATACAACGCGCGGGCTCGGGAGTTGTGCTCTTCCACGCTGAGCTCTGCACGGTGCAAGTTGCGGGCACGGATCCGCTGCTCGGCGGTCTGGATGAGGATTGTGCCGATTCCGCATGACTGCATCGCCGTATGAACGGCCAACTGCCACAGCGTTCCCGCACCGGGCGCCTTGGCGTAGTCGATGCCGCCGATCGCCACTGGCAGACCGGACGGTGGGCAGACGGCGAGATAGTCCACTTCGCCGTGCGCCACCCGGTCCAGCGCCTTGGCGACGCTCGCGAGGTGGGTGTTCGACCCGGACCAGGTGCACAAGGGAAGGTCGTGGTGGGTCAGGTCGCGGATCGTCAGCGGCACCATGGTTTCGGCCATGAGCACTACCTTTCGCTTCCGGTGATTCATTTTGGGCGGCCGGCCAGATCGACACATGATGACCGCCGCCCGCGCTCACGGCACCATCGGCGGGCTCACTGCGCGATTCTGGAACAGAGCGTTCCGTTCTGCTAGAGTGGGAATTATCGTGATGATGTTCGACTCGCCGTTCGCCATCGAGACCCCGGGCCTGCTTCGCCTCTACGTGGACGATGCGGATGCGGTCGTCCAGCGCGCCGTGAAGGCCGGCGCCACCGTGGTCACCGAGCCGGCGGGTTGCGGAACTGACCCCCGAACAGATCGAGGCACGTGCGCGAGACCCCAAGTACGCCGACGCCATGACCTATCTCCAGTCGACCCTGGGACCTGCCCTGCCCGCACCCCGGCGACACTGATCGACCGGGACCGGGCGCGCCACCGCGGCGACGCGGCCTCGTCGGGCGCCGCCGCGAACCGTCCTGCCGGGTCGGCGAATCTGCGCCGAGCGATCGCTGGCAGTCGATCTTCCGGCTGCCGCAGAGGGGCAGATGGCTGGGTGTCCAGGTGTGCGGGCGGCCTTCTGCTCTATGCGACCAGTTGCTCCACCAGCAGGAATGTGGCGATCCCGACCATCGCGGCGCCGGACGCTCGGGCCACCGTCCGTGCCGCCGCGGGCCGCGCCCGCAGCACCAGCCGCGCTCCCACGCCTACCCCCGTGTAGACCACGGCGCAGTTGACCACGTGAACCAGCCCCAGGACCGTGATCTGCACCGCGACCGGCCATGCCGCGGCCGGGTCGGTGAACTGCGGTAGCAGCGCCAGGAACAGCAGGAAGACCTTCGGGTTGAGCCCGCTGACCCCGGCGCCCCTCGCCGTCTGCCGCACCCACGAGCCGGCCGCCTGCTGTGCATCGGCCTCCGGGGCCGCCGGACGGGCGAGCGTCCCGATCCCCAGCCACACCAGATAGACCGAGCCCACCACCGTCAGCGCCGCCATCACCAGGGGCGAGCGGGCCACCAGCGCGGCGACCCCGGCCGCCACCACAGCGGTGGCCGCCAGATGCCCGGCCAGCATCCCGCCCACCGCCGGCAGCACCGTCCGATGCCGCAGCCCGGCCGCGATCGCGTACGCCCAGTCCGCTCCCGGCGTCACCACGAACAGCAGGGACACCGCCCAGAACGCGGCGACGGTACCGACCGCCATGACCTTGTCCTCCTTCGCGAACACGGAACCCAGAAGCACCGAGGATCCACGGGAAGGAAGATTAGGGCCGATTGCCTGGAATGTGCTTCCAACCTTTTCCCTGTTGACGAAGCTGTGGGGAAGAATCTCCCTCATGGACGACGTAGACCGCGCAATCCTTGCCGAGCTCCAGCAGGACGGCCGCCTCACCGTCACCGAACTCGCCGAGCGCGTCCGCCTCAGCCTCTCGCCCTGCCATCGCCGCCTGCGCGCCCTGGAACGCTCCGGCGCGATCAGCGGATACCACGCCCACCTGGACGCCAACGCCCTCGGCCTGACCTTCGAGGCCCTGGTCTTCGTCACCATGCGCAGCGCGGCCCACGACACCATCTCCGCGTTCGAACAGGCCGTCGCCGACATTCCCCACGTCCTGCAGGCACAACGCCTCTTCGGCGACCCCGACTATCTCTTGCGCGTCATCACCCGCGACCTGCCCGCCTTTCAAAGGCTCTACGACGACGAACTCTCCACCCTCCCCGGCGTCCAGCGCCTCACCTCCACTCTCATCATGAAGAGCGTCGTAGAGAACCGGCCCCTGCCTCTGTGAGCCCCTGGCGCGGCTGAGGCCGACTGTGTTCGAGTGGCGGTTGCCCTGACGGAACCCACTCGGACGGTCCTTCACGGCTTCGGACGACGCAACGGAGCCGTTCACCACGCTTTGCGTCGGGGACGAAAAGAAGAGATCGGAGGATGGTTCACCATGCGGAACACACAGGGCGCCTCGCAGGAAGAGGAGCCGCAGGAGGCTGCCGACCAGCCGGAGGAGCCCCTGAGGGACCCGCTGGAGGTCGGCCCGAACGAGGTCAACCTCGACCCGCACAACCCGTTCGGACAGTAACCGACACCTGCTGGCCGAAGACGCGCTTGTAGGTCTGTCGAGGCGGCCCCCTTCAATTCCGGGGGGCCGCTTGTTCGCTTTCTGGGGATGGACACGCGGTGCGTGGCCGAGCGCAGGAACCGGGCGCGCACCGGGCGCGCCGTGCGGTCCGTTGAGGCCCGCCCGAAGCCGTTTCGCCGCAGGTGACGGTGGCGGCGTAGAGCCTCGATATTCATTTCCTTATTGATTCGGGAGCGGTATCGATATTGGACATCACATGATCGTCTCTGGTCTTCTGGGCGTCACCGGAGACCGCCCGGGATCGTGATCGCTCGGGCCAGAGAAAGCGGGTGTCATCGAATGTCGCTTGAGCAGTCCGGGCCGTCCCGCCGTGCTCTGCTCGCGGCGGCGGCTCTTCTGCCGCTCGCGGGATGCCGGGCCGAGTCCCCGGCCGGCGCGACCAAGATCGCGGCCGGGACAGCACCCACGAGTGCGCAGGAGTACTACGACCGCGCGGTGCGGCTGGCCGGCGGCGATCCCGTCCTGCAGAACCTCGTGCGGGCGCTCAGGCCGGGCGCCGTGATGCCGCCGGTGAAGGCGCCCGAGCCCTTGCGGATCTTCGACGACGTGGCGGTGGTGAGCACCGGGTTCGTGTCGGCCACGGCGCTCCTCACGTCCGGCGGCGTCATCCTCGTCGACGCGCTGGGGTCGCCGGACGAGGCCGAGAACACCCTCGTCCCGGGGCTGCGCGCGGTGGGCGTGGACCCGTCGAAGATCAAGTATGTGGTGGCGGCCCACGGCCACAGCGATCATTACGGCGGCGCCCGGTACCTCGCCGACCGCTACGGGGCCCGGGTCATGATGAGCCCGGCCGACTGGGATCTCGTGGCCGGCGAATCCGACGCTCCCACCCGGGACCTGGAGATCGCCGACGGTCAGCGGCTGACCCTCGGAGACACGACGGTCGTGCTCCACCACACACCCGGGCACACGCCCGGGACCGTCTCGCCGATCTTCCCGGTGCGGTGGAAGGGGCGGCGGCACACCGCGATGCTGTGGGGCGGGACCAATCCGCCCGCAGCGACCGCGGAGAAGCGGACCTACGTCTCGTCCGTCCTGGCGTTCGCCGCCCGGATGAGGCAGGCGGGTGTGGACGTCGAACTGAACAACCACGGGACCTGTGACCAGGGCTTGGCGCGCATGGAGGAACTGAGGTCCGGGGTGCCGGCGAACCCGTTCATCATCGGCCATGCCAGGGTCCGGCGCTTCATGAAGGTCATGGAGACCATGCTCCGCGGGCGCATCGCCACCGACGAGGAGAAGAGCGCCTCCGCCCATCCGGTGGCCCTGGCCTCCGCGCTATCGGCTCCTGCCTGCTGCTGATCGCGGCACCCGCGACGATGTGATGGGCGATCTCACTCTCGGGACTCCCTGGTGAACGCCTGATGGGCGCGGTGCAGGGCGTGGGCGCCGGTCGCCGTCAGGGCCGCCGCGCCGATCAGGGTGGCGGAGTGGCCGCCGAAGACGGCGGCCCCGAGGCCGGCGAGGAGGGGGCCGGTGGCACGCGCGGCGACCACGAAGATGGCGACGATCCCGTTGACGCCGGGGTAGCGGCCCGGACCGCAGTAGTCCACGAGCAGGGTGCCGCGCAGCAGGTCGGGCAGTCCGTACCCGAGGCCGAAGAACACGACCAGCGTGACGACGGTGCCGGTCGCGGCCGCCGCGTGTCCGGTCGTGAGCAGCGGGACGGGGAGGGCGACGGCCTGCGCGGCGAACAGCAGGATCGCCGTGCGCTGCGCAGGGAACCGGGGCCGCAACGCGGTGCACGCCAGCCGCCCGAGGACCTGGAAGGCCCCGACCGCGCCGGCGGCGGCGGTGGCCTGGGGGAGCGAGTAGCCGCGGTCGGTGAGGTAGGCGACCAGGATGACGGTCACGGCCAGTTTGCCGGTGGTATGGCAGACCAGGAAGAGGGTGAACCAGCGGAACGACGCACGCCGGGTGATCGCGCCCTCGGCGGTGTCGGAGTGCGTCGGCGCCTGGACGTCGGCAGGGCGCCCGTCGGGGTGTGCCCCCATGTCGGACGGCCGGCGCCGCAGCAGCCCGGCGTGCAGCGGGACCGTGACCAGGCCCAGCGCCCCGGCGAGCAGCACCAGGGTGGTGCGCCAGCCGTACACGTGGACGAGGCCCCCGGTCAGCGGGACGAACACGGTGCTGGCGAGGCCGCCGGCCACGGTGAGCACCAGCACGGCGCGGGCGCGATGCCTGGCGAACCAGGCGGCGGTGACGGCGAACGCCGGTTCGTAGAGCGTGGTGGCCATGGCCAGCCCGGCGACGGCGAACGCCGCGTAGAAGGCGACCAGGGAATGGGCGTTCGCCCAGGCCAGCAACGCGGCGACCCCGAGCAGGCTGCCGGCGGTCATGACGCCCCGGGCGCCGTGCAGCTGCAGCCTGCGCCCGACGGGGACGGCGACCAGGCCGGAGACCGCCACTCCCGTGGTGTACGCGCCGTTCAGCTGGGCCGTCGACCAGCCGAGCTCGGCGCGCATGGGAACGACGAGCACCGAGAAGGCGTAGACCAGCACGCCCCAGGAGACCAGTTCGGTGACGGCGAGACCGGCGACCATCCACCAGCCGTAGAACACCCGCCGCCACGGCGCGGTGCGCGTGGTCGTGCGAGGGCCGCAGGTCACGGGCCGGTCAGGGCCCGCTGCATGAGCAGCGTGTCGATCGAGCGGCCGTGCTTGTGCCCGACGCCGGTCAGCCGTCCGGCGTCGGTGAAGCCGAAACGCCGGTGCAGCGCGGTTGAGGCGTCGCCTCCGGTGTCGGCGATGACCGCGATCATCTGGCGCATGCCCGCCCGTGCGCACCGGTTCACCAGGCCGCCGAGCAGCGCGCCGCCCAGACCCCGGCCCGTCCGGTCCGGAGCGAGATAGATCGAGTCCTCCACGGTGTGCCGGTAGGCCGGCTTGGGGCGCCATGGACCGGCGTAGGCGTACCCGGCCACCTCGCCGTCCAGATCGGCGACCAGGAAGGGCAGGCCCCGGCCGGTGAGGTCGTCCAGCCGCCGCCGCCATTCGGCGACGGCCGGCGGGGTCTGCTCGAACGTGATCACGGTGTGCGAGACGTAGTGCGTGAAGATCTCGGCCACGGCCTTCGGATCCCCACGGCCGGCGGGACGGATGACCGCTTCGGGGACTGTCACGGGGCGTCCATTTCTCTATAGTGAAATTCAATGCCATTATAGAGGAATGTTGGATCTGGCGGTGCTGGGAGCCCGTATTCAGGGGCTCCGGCGCGACCGGGGGCTGACCCTTCGGCGGCTGGCCGAGACGGCCGATGTGAGCGTGAGCATGCTGTCGTCGGTCGAACGCGGGCAGAAGGCGCCCACGATCGTGGTTCTGGCCCGCATCGCGGAGGGCCTCGGCGTGCCGCTCGCCGATCTCGTCGCACAGCCGGACGAGGGGCAGGTCATCGTGCGGCGTGCCGCCGACCAGGACGTCGTCGACGAGCCCGGAGGGTGGCGGCGGACGATCCTCACCCCGGTCGTCCCCGGCGTGAACTTCGAATGGATCCGCACGACCCTGCCGCCGGGGTGTGACGCGGGCCGATTCCCGGCGTACGCCGCGGGCTCCCACGAGTACATCGTCGTCGAATCCGGCGTCCTGCGCCTGACCGTCCCCGACATGTCCATCGACCTGAACGAGGGCGACTCGGTCTACTTCGCCGCAGATGTCACCCATGCCTACGCCAACGCCGGCTCCGGCCCGTGCACCTACTACGTCGCCGCGCTCATCATGCGTCCCCGCACAGCCCAACCGCGCAGCCGGGAACCCGTTTCACGCGACCGGGACTAGCGCCGGTTCGGGGGGCTGCGCGGGCGGGTTCATCTCGTGGCCTGGTGGCGGGAGGCCAGGGCGGAGGCTTCGGAGCGGCGGGCGAGGGCGGCCTCGGCCGAGCCCAGCTGCCAGGGGACGCTGGTGACCATGACGCCGGACCGGAACAGCAGCCGGGCCTTGAGCCGCAGGGCGCTCTGGTTGTGCAGCAGGTGCTCCCACCAGTGGCCGACGACGTATTCGGGGATGAAGACGCAGACCAGGTCGCGGGGGCTCTTGCGGCGAATCCGGCCGACGTGGTCGAGGACGGGGCCGGTGATGTCCCGGTAGGGCGAGTCCAGGACCTTGAGCGGGATCGGGATGTCGCGCCGCGACCATTCCTCTTCGAGCGCGGCGATGTCGGCGGCGGACGTCGCCACGGTCACCGCCGTCAGGTCGAACGGGCGGGTCGCGCGGGCGAACGCGAGCGCCTGCAGGGTCGGGGCGTGGAGCTTGGAGACCAGCACCACGGCGTGGATCCTGCTCGGCAGGGAGAGGGGGTCGCCGCTCGGGGCCAGTTCCTGGGCCACCCGGGTGTAGTGGCGGTGGATGCCCTTCATCATCGCGAACACCAGCGGCATCGCGATGACCACGATCCACGCCCCGTGCGTGAACTTGGTGATCAGGACGACGACGAGGACCAGCGCGGTGAGGACGGCGCCCGCCGCGTTGATCACCAGGGATCGGTGCAGTACGTGCCGGGCGCCGGGAGGGGCGGTGCGGAGCTTGGTGGTCCAGTGCCGGACCATGCCTGCCTGGCTGAGGGTGAAGGAGACGAAGACCCCGATGATGTAGAGCTGGATCAGCCGCGTGGTGCTGGCGTCGAAGGCCCAGATGAGCGCGCCCGCCAGCACGGCGAGGATGACGACGCCGTTGCTGAAGACCAGGCGGTCGCCGCGGCGGGAGAACTGCTTGGGCAGGAAGCCGTCCTGGCCGAGGATCGAGGCCAGGATGGGGAAGCCGTTGTAGGCGGTGTTGGCGGCCAGCACCAGGATCGCCGCCGTGAAGCCCGCGACGAGGTAGAAGAGCCAGGACCCGTCCCCGGAGACGGCGGCGGCCACCTGCGTGATCACCGTCTTCTGCTCGTAGCCCGCCGGGGCACCGGTCAGGGAGGCGACGCTGTCGGAGATCCGGACGTGCGAGGCGAGGGCCAGCCAGGTGATCCCGGCGAAGATCGCGATGGTGAGCCCGCCCATGATCGCGAGGGTGTCGGCGGCGTTCTTGCTCTTCGGCTTCTTGAAGCTGGGGACGCCGTTGCTGACCGCTTCGACGCCGGTCAGCGCGGTGCAGCCCTGGGAGAAGGCGCGCAGGATCAGCGCCAGGGCGAGCCAGCCGGTCGTCCCGTGATGCGCCTGGATGCCGAAGTGCGCCGATTCGGCCTGGGGGGTGTCACCGAACAGGATGCGGAGCCCACCCCAGACGATCATGAGGAGGATGACGGTGACGAACCCGTAGGTGGGGACGGCGAAGATCGAGCCGGATTCCTTGACCCCGCGCAGGTTCAACAGGGCCAGCAGCGCGACCAGCCCCAGGCAGAGCGGCACGGAGTAGGAGGCCAGCGCCGGGAACGCCGAGACGATGTTGGCGACACCCGCCGCCACCGACACGGCTACGGTCAGCACGTAGTCGACCAGCAGCGCGCTCGCGGCCGTCAGCGAGGCGTTCACCCCCAGGTTCTCGCGGGATACGGCGTAGGCGCCGCCGCCGCTGGGGTAGGCGTGGCAGGTCTGCCGGTACGACAGGACGACCACCGTCAGCAGGACGATCACCGCGAGCGCCACCCAGGGCGCGAGATGGAACAGTGCCAGCCCGCCCAGGCTCAGCCCGAGCAGGATCTCCTCGGTCGCGTACGCGTTGGAGGACAGGGGGTCGCTGCAGAAGACCGGAAGGGCGATCTTCTTCGGCAGGAGGGTTTCGCCCATCTGCTCGTTCCGCAGCGGGCGTCCCACCACGAGACGCTTGGGGGCCAGGAGACTACGCACGATCCCATGCGACCGCCCCGCGCGCCGCCGTCGACAGATGCGTTAACGCGCCCTTGACGGCCCCGCCCTGGATCTTGACGCGTTCTTAGCGCCGGGCCGGTCACGGCTCGAAGCGGTACCCCATCCCGGGCTCGGTGATCAGGTGCCTGGGCCTGGACGGATCCGGTTCGAGCTTGCGCCGGAGCTGGGCGAGGTAGACGCGCAGGTAGTTCGTCTCCGTCTCGTAGGACGGCCCCCACACCTCGCGCAGCAGCTGCCGCTGGCTGATGAGGCGGCCGGAATGGCGCACCAGCAGCTCCAGGACATGCCATTCGGTCGGGGTCAGCCGGACGTCGGCGCCCTCCCGGACGACCCGCTTGGCGGCGAGGTCGACGGTGAACGCGTCGGTGCTGACCACGACGCCCTCCTCGACCGGGGCGGCCCGCCGGATCGCCGCCCGGAGCCGGGCCAGCAGCTCGTCCATCCCGAAAGGTTTGGTCACATAGTCGTCCGCCCCCGCGTCGAGCGCGGCGACCTTGTCGGTCGAGGCGTGCCGCGCCGACAGCACGATGATCGGCGCGCTGAGCCAGCCGCGCAGACCGCGGATCACCTCGGTGCCGTCCATGTCGGGCAGGCCGAGGTCGAGGATCACCACGTCCGGACGGCGTCGCGCGGCGAGGTCGAGGGCAGCCCTCCCGTCGGGGGCGGCCAGGACCTCGTATCCGCGGACCTTCAGGTTGATCCGCAGCGTCCGGACCATCTGCGGCTCGTCCTCGACCACGAGCACCAGCGTCATCGGTCCTCCACGTTCGGCCCGTCCTGCGCTATCGGCAACGCGAACACCATGGTCAGCCCTCCGCCGGGAGTGTCGCGCGCGGCCAGCGTCCCGCCCATCGCCTCGGTGAAGCCGCGGGCGACCGCCAGGCCCAGCCCGACGCCGGTGCCCTGCGGAGCGTCGCCGAGCCGCTGGAAGGAACCGAAGATGCGGTCTTTGTCGTGGTCCGGAACACCAGGCCCGTGATCGACGACGTGGATCTCGATGTGGTCCCGCTCGACACCGAAGCGCAGTTCACTGGCCGCCACCAGGACCCGGCCCGCGCTGTACCTTACGGCGTTCTCCACCACATTTGCGATCGCCTGTTCCAGCAGACCCGGATCTACGAGCACCTGCGGCAGCGTCTCGGGCACGTCCGCCTCGACCCGCGCATCCGGCACCCCGGCGAGCGCGAACGGGACGATCTCGTCCACCGCCGCCGGACGGGTGAGCGGGGCGACCGCGCCGGTCTGCAACCGGGTCATGTCCAGCAGGTTCGCGATCAGCCGGTTCAGCCGGTCGGCGGACTCCTCGATCGTGGCGAGCAGTTCCGCGCGGTCTTCCGGATCCCAGTCGACGTCGTCCTGGCGCAGGCTGCTCACGCTCGCCTTCACCGACGCCAGCGGGGTCCGCAGGTCATGGGAGACCGCCGCCAGCAGCGCCGTCCGCACCTTGTCGGTCTCGGCGAGCTCGCGGGCGCGGGTGGCCTCGGCCTGAAGCCGCTGCCGGTCCGCCGCCGCCGCGGCCTGATGGGCGAACGCCGACAGCACCCGCCGATCCGTGTCCGGCAGTACCCGGCCCCGCACCGCCAGCAGCAGTTCGTCCGTGACCGGGAGCAGCATGTCCGCCTTTCCCGGATCGGTGCAGTGGTCCTCACCTGAGAACCCCACCACCGACCAGCCGTGCCCCGTCCCTTCCAGCAGGCTCACCGACGACAGCGCGAACGTCTCCCGAGCCTGCCGCAGCAGGTCCGGCAGGGTGTCCTCACCACGCAGGACCGTCGTGGACAGCCGGCTCAACGTCACCGACTCCGCCCCGGACTGGGAGGCCCAACGCCGCCGCCGCTCCGACAGATCCACCACCAGCGACACCGCGACGGCCACCACCACCCAGAGCACCAAGGCCAGGACATGCTCGAAGTCGGCGATGTTCAACGTGTAGTACGGCGGGGTGAAGAACCAGTTCGTCAGAAGGTTCCCGGCGACCGCGGCCAGCAACGCCGGCCCGAGCCCGCCCACGACCGCGACGAGGACGGTGAACGTCAGGAACAGCAGGAGCGTGGACGCGAGGCCGATCTGACTGCGCACCGGCGCGAGCAGCAAGGTCAGCAGGGGTGGGCCCGCCAGCGCCAGCGCCCACCCGGCGATCAACCTCCGGCCGCTCAGCGCGCCGTCCGACGGCCTCCTCATGGTGCCCCCAGCGTACGCCGGACCCCGGACGCCCCCCGCGAACACCTCGCCGCGATGCGAGCGAGCCGGACCGCTGCCGCTTGAGAGGTCAAGAGATATCGCGATCGCGACGACCGCGGCGTAGCCGAAGCCGTAGCCCACCACCGATGTGGGCGGGAAGTCGGACGGCTTGATGACCGGGAAGTTGAGCAGCCCGAGGCGCAGCGCGCCGGTGTTGAGGACGGCCGTGGACACGAGGAGCGCCAGGGCGAGCCCGCCAGGTGCGCGAACGGTGCGGCGACATCGTCGCGATGCTGGGGTTCGGGTGCCGCGGTCGATCCCGAGATCGCCGCCACCAGGCGCCACCCTCGTGTCCGTGCTGCTGGAGTGACGCCGGTGGTAAAGATGCTTCATGCGGCTAGAGATATTGGTGTCCGTCACCTCTTTGATCGGTGTGGGGCTGGGCGGTGGCCTGTCTTATCTGGGGCAGTTCACCGCCCAGCGGCAGGCCGTCCGCCATCAGGCGAACGAACTGGCGGACCGGCGGCGGACCGAGCGGCTCGCGGTGCTGCGCGAGTTCATCGAGGCGGTCCAGCGAGCCGAGCGCACGGCCGGCGAGAAGGAGGACACCGACGCCTGGTGGGCCAGGTCCGAGGACGCCATGGACGCGGTCTGGATCCGGCGGAGCATGATCAAGCTGATGTTCGGGCCGTCCCTCGGCGACCTGGCGCAGGAGAACGCGCGCGCTCTGAACGCGGCGATGAACCGGGACTTCGACCCGGACGACTCCACGGCGCGGTGGGCTTTCACCGAGCAGCTCGAAGGGCCGAGAAACGCCTTCCTGCACGCCGCGCGCGCCGAACTCGGGTGACGGGCCGGAGCCCTCAGACCGCCTTGAGCGCGTTGATGACGCTGACGAGGTGCCGGCGCGCCGCCCGTTCGGCCGCCTCGGGGGCGTGCGCGCAGATCTCGTCGATGATGGCCAGGTGCTCGGCCAGCGACACGTTCGGGCGGCCGGGGACCAGGGCCAGCTGGAACTGGTGCCGGACGTTCTGTGCCCGCAGCCGCCGCAGCACGCCGGCGGCGGTCGCCTGGCCGCTGATGTCGACGATGCGCTGGTGAAGCGTCTTGTTCAGCTCGGAGTACTCCAGAACGTGCCCCTGGGCGACCGCGGCCCGCATGGAGTCGCCCAGGGAGCGCAGCTCGGCGATCTCCTGGTCGGTGATGAGCTCGGCGGCCTTGGCCGCGCACAGGCCCTCGACGGCCATGCGGACCTCGGAGATCTCGATCGCCTCCTCCAGGGTCACCGCGCGGACGCGTGCGCCCCGGTGCTGGACGCGTTCGACCAGGCCCTCGTTGGTCAGCTCGAACAGCGCCGCGCGCACGCCGCTGCGGCTGGCGCCGAACTGCTCGGACAGGTCCGCCTCGACCAGACGCTGGTTGGGCGCGAAGTCCCCGCGGGCGATCGCCTCGCGGATCGCGTCGGCGACGTCCCGGCTCCCGGGGGCGTCCGTCGTCTGGTCGTGCGCTGGCATGTTCCCTCGCTCGCGGGCCTGCGCCGGGCGCACGCCCCTCTCGTCGCCACGCGGATCGTCGGCGATCCCAACCGGTGATCGATTCTAGGGGTCCGCCTCGCCGGGCGGGCACCTTACCCGTCCGCCGGCCGGCGGCCTCCCTTGGCCTGCTGGACGAGCCGGTAGATCCGGGCTCGCAGCTCGGCGAAACGGGGGTCGGAGCGGGTGGTGAGCTGGTCGCGCTCGACCGGCAGGTCGATGGCGACCTCCTCCAAGACGACCGTCGGCGAGTTCGACAGGACGATGACGCGCTGCCCGAGATACACCGATTCGTCAATGTCGTGGGTGACGAAGAGGACGGTGACCCCGAGGCGCGTCCAAAGCGCCCGGACGAGGTCTTCGAGATCGGCGCGCGTCTGGGCGTCGACCGCGGCGAAGGGTTCGTCCATCAGCAGGATGTGCGGCTCGTAGGCGACCGCCCGGGCGATGGCCACGCGCTGCTGCATGCCTCCCGACAGCTGCCAGGGGTGGGCGTCGCCGACCTCGGCCAACCCGACGGCGTCCAGGGCCTCCCGCACGAGCCGCCGCCGCTCCGCCTTCGGGACCCGCTTCTCCTTCAGCGGGCGTTCGACGTTCTGGCGCACCGTCATCCAGGGGAACAGGCTGCGGCCGTACTCCTGGAAGACCACGGCCATGCCCGGGGGAGGGCTCGTCACCCTCCGCCCTTCGAGCACCACCTCGCCGGACGTGCAGTTCAGGAGCCCGGCGACGCATCTCAACAGGGTGGTCTTGCCCGCGCCGGAGGGCCCGACGATGCAGACCAGTTCCCCCGTTCCGACGGCGAAGGTCAGGTCGCGGACCGCTTCGACGCCGCGTCCCCTGCCTTCGTAGACCTTTCTCAACCTGCGGACGTCCAGGAGCGCCGTAGAGGTGTCCGGGCTCGTCGCGCCGAGGGGCGTGGTGGTCATCTCAACTCTCCCGCTGCGACCGGCGCAGGCCGGTGTACCAGCTCAGTGCTCGGGTCTCCACGAGCTGGAAGACGGCCGACAGGACGATGCCGATGAGCCCGAGCAGGATGATCCCGGTCCACATCTGCGGGATCGAGAAGCCGCGCTGGAACTGGATGATCGTGAAGCCCACCCCGTTGCTCGCGGCGAACATCTCGCTGATCACCATGAGGATGATCCCGATGGACAGCGCCTGCCGCGCGCCGGCGGCGATCTGCGGGCTCGCGCCCCGCAGCACCAGATGGACGAGCCGGGAGTGCGGACGCATCCGGTAGCAACGGGAGGTGTCGCGCAGCACCTCGTCCAACGCGCGCACGCCTTCCACCGTGTTCAGCAGGATCGGCCAGACGCATCCGGAGACGATCACCAGGATCTTCATCCCGTTGCCGATGCCGGCGAACAGCATCAGGACCGGTACCAGCACCGGGGACGGGATCGCGCGGAAGAACTCCAGCACCGGTTCCAGGAAGGCCCGGAGGACGCGCACCGAGCCGATCGCGACTCCGAGCCCGACCCCCAGGATCAGGGCCAGGACGTAGCCCGCGGACAGGCGGGCCAGGCTGGGCAGCACGTCGCTGGTGAGCCGCCCGTGGAACCAGGTGTCGCCGAACGTGCCGAGGATCCGGCTCAGCGGAGGCCAGAAGAAGTCGGTGCTGTTCTCCGTCGCCGCCCACCATGCCGCGACCAGCGACGCCGGCACCGTCACGAGCAGCAGGACCCTGCGCAGGAAGCCCGGGACGTTCACGAGAACACCTCCCGGCGGATCGACGGGTGCCACCGCAGGGCGCGGCGCTCGGTGGCCCGGGCGAGCAGGTTGACGACCACGCCGATCAGGCCGACCACGATGACCAGCGCGTACATCGACGCCACGGCGCCGGAGCTCTGCGCGACCGCGATCTGCCTGCCCAGCCCCGGCGAGCCGATGACGAGCTCACCGGTGATCTCCAGGATCAGCGCGACCGCCGCGCCCAGCCGGAACCCGGTCACCACGTACGGCAGCGCGGTCGGCCAGACCACCGTCCGCACCCGGGACAGCGGACGGAACCGGTAGGACCGGGCGGTCTCCCGGGCCACCGGATCCACGTCCCGCACGCCGTCCAGGACCTGCATCAGGACCTGCCAGAAGGAGGCGTAGACGACCAGCAGAAGCGTCGAACGCATCTCGGTGCCGTACAGCAGCACGGCCAGCGGGATCAGCGCCACCGACGGGATCGGGCGCAGGAACTCGATCGTCGAGGACATCGCCGCCCGCACGATCGGGACACCGCCGATCAGCAGGCCCAGCACGACGCCCGCGAGCATCGCGATCCCCAGGCCGATCACCCAGCCGCGCAGCGTCTCCAGCAACGACAGCCAGAACGCCGAGGTCCCGGCCTGCTCGGCCAGCGCCGAGACCATCTCGCTGAACGGTGGCAGGAAACGCTCGTTCACCAGCCCCGCGCGAGGCACCGCCTCCGCCACCGCCATCACGCAGCCCAGGCCCGCGAGGCCGAGGACCCACGCGGGGACAGGGCGGCGACGTCGCCCATCCCGGCCGCTCCCGGCCGCGTCCGCCGTCACGGAAGGAGCTCGCCGACGTCGGGGGCTTTCGTGATCAGCCCGTCCTGCACGGCCAGGGTCGAGAGGGTCTGCAGCGAAGCACGGTTCACCTGCGCGGGGTAGGTCGGAAGCGTGAGCGAGCCGGTCAGCGACGGGTCGATCTTGGTGTAGGTGCCGAGGATCTTGCGCACCGCGTCCGGGTTGCCGGTGGCGTACTTCAGGGACTTCTGCATCGCCGCCGTGAACCTCTTGACCAGTTCCGGCTTGGCGGCGGCGGTCTTTTCTGATGTGAAATAACCGGCGACGGTGAGGTCCGGAGCGGTGTCCACGTAGTTGGACGCGACCAGCCTTCCGCCGCTCTTCAGCGCGGTCGCCAGGAACGGCTCGACGACCTGGACCGCGTCGACGTTCCCCTTGTCGAGTGCGGCGAGCATGTCCGGGAAGGCCAGTTCTGTGAACCTGACGTTCTCGGCGTCCCCGCCGGCTGCCCGGATCGAGGCCCGGACCGTGGTGTCGTTGATGTTGTTCAGGGTGTTGACCGCGACCCGCTTTCCGGCGAGATCCCTTGCGGACCTGATCGGGCTGCCGGACTTGACGACCACCCCTCCGAAGTCCTTGCCCCTGACTCCGGTCGAACCGGCGCCCGGCGCGACGACCTTGAGCGGCAGTCCCTTGGACTTGGCGATGATCAGCGACGTGTAGTTGCTGAACCCGAAGTCGACCTGACCGCTGACGACGGCGGGCACGATGGCGGCGCCGCCCTGGGCGGAGACGAGTTCCAGCTTCAGCCCCTGCTCGGCGAAGAAGCCCTGCCGGTCTCCGAGGTAGATCGGCGCCACGTCCACGATCGGGATGACGCTGACCTTCACCGGCGTGGGGCCGTCACCGGAGGCGTCCGAGCCCCCTCCACCTCCGCAGGCGGCGAGAAGGAGGGCGGACGCGGCCGCGGCCAGGGCCGCGCGGATTCTGATCACGGTGCTTCTCCAGGACGTCGGTCGAGGGGCGGGACGGTTGACGTCAGCACTTGTCACGGACCGGACCGGGTGCGGCCGTCCCCCCGAAGGCGCCGCTGGCGTGAAGCAGATGCTACGAATTCGCCGACGAGATTGTCAACGATTTGGTCGCCAAAGTAGGTCCTAGATTGCACGCCAAATTGTTGACAGTTCTCGAGAATCGTGGTGGCGCCCAGGATCCTGGCTGAGCCCGCCCCGGAGCTTGCGCGCATCCCGCATCGAGGGCCCGCCTGTGCGGACCGCGGCGGTGATCGTCAGCGGGGGACGCTCGTGGTCCCGCGTACCACGAGCCGTGGTGTCAGGACCACGTCGCGGCGTGCGGTGCGGCCTTCGTCCAGTCGTTCGACCATGGCCCGCACGGCGTGTCGTGCCTGGTCGAGGGGCTGCTGGCCGACGGTGGTGAGGTTCACGTGGGCGAGTCGCGACAGCGTGCTGTCGTCGTATCCCGCGATGGACACGGCCTTCGGGACGTCCACGCCGCCGCGCGCGAGGCTGTCGAGCAGGCCGACGGCCGAGCGGTCGTTCACGGCGACCACGGCGGTGGGCAGGCCGGGCCCGTCGAGCAGGGTGCGGGCGGCGGCCATTCCCGCCTCCTCGGTGTAGTCGCCGGCGATGATCCGCACGTGGTCGTCCAGGCCGTTGCGGCGCATGGCGGTCCGGTAGCCGCGGCGACGGTCGGACGCAATCGTTCCGGCGCCGCCGTCCAGGTGCGCGATCGTACGGTGCCCCAGCTCGGCCAGGTGGTCGACCACCTGGCCCACTCCCTGGTCGTCGGCCGTCCGCACCACGTCCAGGTCCGGCGAAGCGATGCGGCGCCCCACCGCGACCACCGGCAGCTGCTTCCCGAGGGCGGCCAGTCTCGGTGCCGGGAGTTCGGCGCCGATCAGGACGAGGCCTTCGCAGCGGAACTCCAGGAGCTTCTCGATGGCCCGGCGCTCGTCATGGGTGCGGGTCACGGTCCCCAAGGCCAGCTCATAGCCGAACTCGTCGGCGGCCTCCTGGAGGTCCTCGACCAGTTCGGCGTGGAAGGCGCTGCGCAGCGTCATCGTGACGCCGAGCAGATGCGTGCGGCGGCGCGCGAGCATGCTCGCCGTCCGGTTGTGCCGGTAGCCCAGCTCGGCGGCCGCCTCAAGGACGCGGGCCCGTGTCGGAGCACTCGCGCCGGGTGCGTTGCGGAACACCAGCGAGACCAGCGCCTTGGACACCCCGGCCCTGGCGGCCACATCCCGCATCGTCGGGCGCCTGGCCGGCTCTGACGCGTTCGCGGCGACCTGGGGGGTGTCGGGTCCTGTCGCGTCCAGCTTCTCTCCCTGCCGAATCTCATTCTCCTGTCGCAGTGCCGACAGTAGCACGGCCGGCATCGGAAATCGATTTCTCCTAGACCGGTCTAGGTTGCCTCTTGACGGGCCACCTAGACCGGTCTAGTTTCAAGGACCCAAGAGCCGGTGACGCACATCACTGTCGATCATTCTCGCACGTCAGAGGGCTGTTTCGATGGTGTGCCGACAAATGCCGGCGATAGTCGAGGACCGTCGTAAGGCGCGTGGCCGATTCGTGTAAGGAGAACGCTGTGAAATCGTCGATCGGGGTCGCGGTCATCGGTGCCGGCATGGCGGGCCGCGCGCACGCCCAGGGATACCGGTCCGCGTCGACCGTGTTCGCCGCGGGACTGCCCGAGGTCCGGCTGGTCGCCATCGCCGACGTCAACGAGGACCTCGGCGCGGACGCCGCGCGGCGATACGGCTACGAGCGCGCGGAGACCGGCTGGCAGGCGATCGCCGCGGCGCCCGATATCGACGCGGTGAGCGTCGTGGTGGCCAACACGCTGCACCGGGAGATCGTCGAGGAGCTGCTGGCGGCGGGCAAGCACGTGCTCTGCGAGAAGCCGCTGGCACCGAGCGTCGAGGACGCGCGGGCGATGGTGAAGGCCGCCGAGAGGTCCGGCCGGGTCGCCGCCGTCGGGTTCAGCTTCCGCAGGTCCCCGGCGATCGGCGCGATCCGGGAGCGGGTGGCCGCCGGGGAGCTCGGCCGCCCGCTGCACTTCAACGGCCACTACTGGTGCGATTACGGCTCCGCCGCCGGCGCGCCGATGAGCTGGCGCTACAAGGGCGGGCCCGGGTCGGGCATCCTCGCCGACGTGGGCAGCCACCTCGTCGACCTGGCCGAGTTCCTCTGCGGTCCGGTGGAGTCGGTCAACGGCGCCGTCCTGTCCACGGTGATATCCGATCGCCCCGTTCCGCTCGGCACCGCGATCGGCCACGCGGGCGGCGTGGAGCTGAGCGACCGGCGCGAGCCGGTGGAGAACGAGGACGTGGCCACGTTCACCGCGACGTTCGCCGGCGGCGCCGTCGGCACGTTCTCGGTGTCCCGGGTCGCGCACGCGCTGCCGAACGCGCTGGGCTTCGAACTCTTCTGCGCCGGCGGGTCGGCCGCGTTCGACGTGTCCCGCCCGGCCGAGTTCACGGTGTCCGACTCGGCGGCCGGGGGCCACCGCAGGGTCCTGGTGGGCCCTGAGCACCCGTACATCGCCGGCGGGCTGGCCATGGACTTCCCGGGCGTGTCCCACGGGGTCAACGACTTCTTCACCTATCAGGCGCGCGCGTTCCTGGAGCAGATCGCCGGAGTGGACGGGCTGCCGCCCTGCGCCGGCTTCGCCGCCGGCCTGCACAACCTGGAACTGCTCGACGCCGTTGTGGAATCCGCCGGCCCAGATGGCGGCGCGCTCCCCGGCTGAGATCCGTCCCCGTCCGGGCGGAACGCCGCCCGAAACCGATCACGTCCCCTGGCAGGCACGCGCCTGTCCCATGACCACCGACACGGAGGCAAGCACCATGAAGCTGGGCGCCTATACCGCGTGCCTGGACGACAAGCCGCTGCCGCAGGCCCTGAAGCTCCTTCACGAGCTCGGGCTGACCGGCGCCGAGATCAACGCGGGCGGATTCCGCCCCTCACCCCATATCCCGGCCGCGCGGATCCGCGAGAGCGCGGCGGCGCGGGACGACTACCTGGGGCTTTTCGAGGACGCGGACATCGCGCTGACCGGCCTGAACGTCAACGGCAACCCGCTGCACCCCGATCCGGAGGTCGGGCCCAGGCACGCGGACGACCTGCGGGAGGCGATCACCACGGCCGGGCTGCTCGGAGTGCGCCGGATCGTGGCGATGTCGGGCCAGCCCGCCGCCCACGCCGGGGGCACCGCGCCGTCGTGGGCCGTGATCCCGTGGGACAGCGCCTACCTCGACGTGCTGGAGTACCAGTGGAACGAGGTGGCGATCCCCTTCTGGAAGGAGATCGACGCCCGGGCGCGGGACGCCGGAGTCAAGGTTTGCATCGAGATGCACCCGCATAACCTGGTGTTCAACCCGGCGACCCTGGAACGGCTGGTGGCCGAGGCCGGTGCGACCCACGTCGGCGCCGAGATGGATCCCAGTCACCTGTTCTGGCAGGGCATCGACCCGATCGCGGCCGTCGAGCACCTCGGCCCGCTGGTCTTCCACGCCGCCGCCAAAGACACCCGAATCAATGAGAACTGCCGCGTCAACGGCGTCCTGGACGACCGGTTCACGCGGATTCCCGCCACGGAGAACCCGCTGGGGATCGGCGGCCGCTACACGGTGACCCGGTGGCCGGAGACGCCGTCCTGGGAGTTCGTGGCCGTGGGCCGGGGGCACGGCCGGGACTTCTGGAGCCGGTTCCTGCGGGCGCTGCACGACGTCGACCCGGACATGGCGGTCAACATCGAGCACGAGGACGAGGAGTTCGACCAGGTCGAGGGGCTGCGCCTAGCGGCGGAGGCCCTGACCGGCGCGGCCGAGGCCGCCGGCCTGTGACCGGACGGCCCGGGAAACGAGGACCACGTCACCGGCCGGGCAGTCGCGGCCGGGGCGGGCGGAAGTAGGAGGCGCAATGCGCAAGGCAACAAGAACACCGGCGAGGTTCAGAACGGGCAGACGCGCCGCCGGCGCCGTGCTCGTCACGGCGCTGGCCCTGTCCGCGTGCAGCAGCACCGGCGGTAAGCAGGCACGGGAAGAGGCGACCGGGGTCGCGGCGGGAAAGGCCGACACCCCGCGCATGAAGATCACGATGATCACGCACGCGCCGTCCGGCGACACCTTCTGGGACATCATCCGGAAGGGCGCCCAGGCCGCCGCCGCCAAGGACAACGTCCAGTTCCAGTACACCAACGACGTCGACCCGGGCAAGCAGGCCACCCTGATCCAGAACGCCATAGACAGCAAGGTCGACGCGATCGCGGTGACCCTGCCCAACCCCGGCGCGCTGAACCCCGCGGTCAAGAAGGCCGTGGCCGCGGGCATCCCGGTGGTGGCGTTCAACGCCGGAGTCGACGACTGGCAGAAGTCCGGCGCGCTGATGTTCTTCGGCCAGGACGAGACCGTGTCCGGTGAGGCCGCCGGCAAGCGGCTGAGCGCCGAAGGCGCCAAGAAGGTCCTGTGCGTCGTGCAGGAACAGGGGCAGGTGCAGCTGGAGGCCCGCTGCGCCGGTGTTCAGAAGGGCTTTTCCGGGACGACCGAGAAGCTCTACGTGACCGGCACCAACATGCCGTCGGTGAAGTCCACCATCACCGCCAAGCTCCAGACGGACAAGAGCATCGACCACGTGATCACCCTCGGGGCGCCCATCGCCCTGACGGCCGTCCAGTCGGTCAAGGACAGCGGCAGCAAGGCGAAGGTCGCCACCTTCGACACCAACTCCCAACTCGTCAAGGCGCTGCAGGACAAGGACGTCCAGTGGGCGATCGACCAGCAGCCCTACCTGCAGGGATACCTGGCGATCGACTCCCTGTGGCTGTACAAGGCCAACGGCAACGTCATCGGCGGCGGCCAGACCACGCTCACCGGCCCGTCCTTCATCGACCAGAGCAACCTCGCGCAGGTCGCCAAGTTCGCGTCTGCGGGCACTCGATAGCGCAGCGCGCCCGTGGGGCCCCGCGCCAGAGGGGCCCCACACGCTGGAAGGGATGAGATGAGGACCGGAGCCGAGAGCTCTGCCGACGCGGGAACCAGTGCGATCGACGGTTTCGACGTGGTGACCATGGGGCGGGTCGGCGTGGACGTCTATCCGCGGCAAAAGGGCGTCGCCCTGGAGGACGTGGAGACCTTCGCCAAGTACCTGGGCGGCAGTCCCACCAACGTCGCGGTGGCCGCCGCGCGGCACGGACGCCGCCCCGCCGTGATCACCCGCACGGGTGACGACCCGTTCGGACGTTTCGTGCACAAGGCGCTCAAGGACTACGGCGTCGACGACCGCTTTGTCAGCGCCGTGCCGGATCTGCCAACACCGGTGACGTTCTGCGAGCTGTTCCCGCCCGACGACTTCCCGCTGTACTTCTACCGGTTTCCCAAGGCGCCGGACATGGAGATCCGTGCGGACGAACTCGACGTGGACGCGATCGCCAGCGCCGGGGTCTTCTGGGCAACGGTGACCGGGCTGTCGGAGGAACCGAGCCGGCAGGCGACCCTTGGCGCGCTGGAAGCCCGCGGTCGCAGGCCTCTCACGGTGCTGGACCTGGACTACCGGCCGATGTTCTGGCCGTCCCGGGAGAACGCGCGTTCGTGGGTCGCCAGGGCCCTGGAGCACGCGACGGTGGCGGTCGGCAACCTCGATGAGTGCGAGGTCGCCGTGGGGGAGCGGGAACCGTACGCCGCCGCGCGAGCCCTGCGCGACCGTGGCGTGACGCTGGCCGTCGTCAAACAGGGACCCAAGGGCGTCCTTGCGATGGACGACTCCGGCGCTGTGGAGGTGCCGCCGGTCCCGGTGGAGGTCGTCAACGGGCTCGGCGCCGGAGACGCGTTCGGCGGGGCGCTGTGCCATGGGCTGCTCGCCGGATGGGACACCGAGCGAGTAGTGCGCTTCGCCAACGCGGCGGGCGCGATCGTCGCCACGCGGCTGGCGTGCTCGGACGCGATGCCGACCCCGGCCGAAGTACACGAGTTCCTTGGGCTTCAGGAGGACGAGTGAAGCACCACCTCCCCGCCGGGAGCACGGCCGATGGGCCGTTCGGCCTGGTGGTGACCCCGGAGGTCGCCGGCTGGGACCGCTCCGGCCTGCGTGTCCTGGAACTCTCCGGCTCCGGCCACACCTTCGGCACCGGCGAGTTCGAGATGCTGGTGCTGCCGCTGTCGGGCTCCTGCCGGGTCACCTGTGACGGCCGTTCGTTCGATGTCCAGGGCAGGCGGAGCGTGTTCTCCCGCGTCACCGACTTCGTGTACGTCCCGCGTGATTCCGAGGTGACCGTGACCGGGACGGGCAGGTTCGCCCTGCCCGCCGCCCGCTGCGAGAACCGGCTGACCCCGCGGTACGGCCCCGCCGGGGACGTCCCGGTCGAGCTGCGCGGCGCGGGTCCGGCCAGCCGCCAGGTCAACAACCTCTGCACCCCCGAGGCGTTCGAGGCGGACCGGCTGATCGCCTGCGAGGTGCTCACCCCGGGCGGGTGCTGGTCGTCGTATCCGCCGCACAAGCACGACGAGGACCGTCCCGGCGAGTGCGTTCTGGAGGAGATCTACTACTTCGAGGTCTCCGGCCCGTCCGGCCTTGCCTACCAGCGGGTGTACGGCACGGACGAGCGTCCGGTCGAGGTTCTCGCCGAGGTGCGCGGCGGCGACGTGGTGCTCGTCCCGCATGGCTGGCACGGACCGTCGATGGCCGCGCCGGGCTACGACCTCTACTACCTCAACGTCATGGCCGGGCCGTCGCCCGAGAGGGCCTGGCTCATCTGCGACGACCCCGCCCACGCAGGGGTGCGCGCGACGTGGGCGGGCCGTCCGGCCGACCCCCGGCTTCCGCTCACCTCCACGATGGAGAAGGCAACATGAGACTCACCGTCGCCCAGGCGATCGTCCGCTTCCTCGGCCGTCAGTGGACCGAGCGCGACGGCGAGGAGCAGCGCCTGTTCGCCGGCTGCTTCGGGATCTTCGGGCACGGCAACGTGGCAGGGCTCGGGCAGGCGCTGCTGGAGGCGCACGAGACCGGCGGAGCGGCGGGCGGGGACGGACTCCCGTACTACATGGCCCGCAACGAGCAGGCCATGGTGCACGCCTCGGTGGGCTACGCGCGGATGAAGGACCGGCTGCAGACCTTCGCCTGCACGTCCTCGATCGGGCCGGGCGCGACCAACATGGTGACCGGTGCCGCCCTGGCCACGATCAACCGGATCCCCGTCCTGCTGCTGCCCGGCGACATCTTCGCCACCCGCGTCGCCGGCCCGGTGCTGCAGGAGCTGGAGGACCCGCGGTCCTACGACGTGTCGGTCAACGACGCCTTCCGGCCGGTGTCGCGGTTCTTCGACCGGATCAACCGTCCCGAACAGCTTCCCTCGGCGCTGCTGGCCGCGATGCGCGTGCTCACCGACGCGGCCGAGACAGGTGCGGTGACCCTGGCGCTGCCGCAGGACGTCCAGGCGGAGGCCTTCGACTGGCCGGACGAGCTGTTCCGCAGGCGGGTCTGGCACGTGCCGCGGCCCGTTCCGGAGCCCGCCGCGCTGGCGCGGGCGGCCGAGGCGCTGCGGTCGGCCCGCAGGCCGCTGATCGTCGCGGGCGGGGGAGCGATCTACAGCCGGGCCACCGGGGCGCTGCGCCGCTTCGCCGAGGCGACCGGCATCCCGGTCGCCGACACGCAGGCGGGGAAGGGCGCGCTGGACTGGGATCACCCGTGCGCCGTGGGCGGGCTCGGCGCGACCGGCTCGGCCGCCGCCAACGCCCTCGCCCGGGAGGCCGATGTGGTGCTCGGCGTCGGCACCCGCTACAGCGACTTCACCACGGCGTCACGGACCGCCTTCCAGGACCCCGGCGTTCGGTTCGTCAACCTCAACATCACCTCCTTCGACGCGGTCAAGCACGCGAGCATCCCCCTGGTCGCCGACGCGCGGGCCGGACTGGACGCGCTCACCGAGGCGCTGAGGGGCCACCGTGTGGACGAGGCGTACACGGCGCGGGCGCGCGAGCTGGCCGCCGGATGGGCGCGGGTCGTCGACGGCGCCTACCATCTCGGCCACACGCCGCTGCCCGCTCAGACCGAGATCCTCGGCGTCCTCAACGAGGAGTCCGGCGCCCGCGACGTCGTCGTCCAGGCGGCCGGGAGCATGCCCGGCGACCTGCAGATGCTGTGGCGCGCCCGCGACCCCAAGCAGTACCACGTCGAGTACGGCTACTCCTGCATGGGCTACGAGATCGCCGGCGGGCTCGGCGCGAAGATGGCCGACCCTTCCCGCGAGGTGTTCGTGCTGGTGGGCGACGGCTCGTATCTGATGATGGCCACGGAGATCGTCACGGCGATCGCCGAACACCTCAAGCTCACCATCGTCCTCGTCCAGAACCACGGCTTCGCCTCCATCGGCGCGCTGTCGGAGACCGTCGGCGCCGACAGGTTCGGCACCGCCTACCGCTACCGCAACGCCGAGACCGGCCTGCTCGACGGCGGGATCCTCCCGGTGGATCTCGCGGCGAACGCCGCGAGCCTCGGCGCCGAGGTCCTGCACGCGGGGACGGTCGAGGAGTTCCGCGCGGCGCTGCGGCGGGCCAAGGCCTCCGAGCGGACGACCGTCGTGCACGTCGAGACCGACCCGCTCGCGCCCGTCCCCTCCTCGGAGGGCTGGTGGGACGTTCCGGTCGCGGAGGTCTCCGCCCTCGACCACACCCGCAAGGCGCGGGCGGACTACCAGGCCGCCAAGTCGGCGCAGCGCCCCTACCTCTAAGGAAATTCCTCATGCGCACCATCCAGCATTGGATCGCCGGAGCGGAGACGAGCGGCGCCTCGGCCCGGTTCGGCGCCGTCCACGACCCGGCGCTCGGCGTCCAGCAGGCCCGGGTCGCCCTGGCCGAGCCGTCCGACGTCGACGCCGCCGTGCAGGCGGCCGCCAAGGCCTTCGACGAATGGCGGGACGTGCCGGTGACCCGCCGGGCGAAGATCATGCTCGCCTTCCGCGACCTCGCGGAGCGCCACGTCGACCGGCTCGCGGAGATCATCGCCGACGAGCACGGGAAGGTGCTCGCGGACGCCCGCGGCGAGGTCGTGCGCGGCCTGGAGGTCGTCGAGTTCGCCTGCGGCATCCCCCAGCTGCTCAAGGGGGAGTACTCCGACCAGGTCTCCACCGGCGTCGACGCCCATTCCTTCCGCCAGCCCCTGGGGATGTGCGCGGGGATCACGCCGTTCAACTTCCCGGCCATGGTGCCGCTGTGGATGCACCCGATCGCGATCGCCACCGGCAACACGTTCGTCCTCAAGCCCAGCGAGCGCGACCCGTCGGCGTCGAATCTCATCGCCCGGTTGTACGCCGAGGCCGGCCTGCCCGACGGGGTGTTCAACGTCGTGCACGGCGACAAGACCGCGGTCGACGCGATCCTCGACCATCCCGGCATCGCCGCGGTGTCGTTCGTCGGCTCCACACCGATCGCGAAGTACGTACACGGGCGCGCCTCCGCCAACGGCAAGCGGGTGCAGGCGCTGGGCGGCGCCAAGAACCACGCCGTCGTCCTGCCCGACGCCGACCTGGACTTCGCCGCCGCCCAGCTCACCGCCGCCGGGTACGGCTCCGCCGGTCAGCGTTGCATGGCGATCTCCGTCGTCGTCGCCGTCGGGGACGCCGGCGACGGCCTGGTCGAGCGGCTGCGGGAGCGGGCACGGGCGATCCGCGTCGGGCCGGGTCGCGAACCGGGCAGCGAGATGGGCCCGGTGATCACGCGGGAGGCCAGGGAGCGCGTCGCCGGGTACGTCGAGCGCGGCGTCGCGGCCGGGGCCGAACTGGTGGTCGACGGCCGCGACCTGCGCGTCGACGGGCACCGGGACGGCTTCTTCCTCGGCCCCTGCCTCTTCGACCGGGTGACCCCCGACATGGACGTCTACCGGGACGAGATCTTCGGGCCCGTGCTGGTGGTGCTGCGCGCGGGCGGCTTCGACGAGGCCGTCGACCTGGTCAACGCCAACCCGTTCGGCAACGGGACCGCGATCTTCACCTCGTCCGGCCGGGCCGCCCGCACGTTCCAGCGCCGGGTCCAGGTCGGGATGATCGGCGTCAACGTCCCCATCCCGGTGCCGATGGCCTTCCACTCCTTCGGCGGCTGGAAGGACTCGCTGTTCGGCGACACCCACGTCCACGGCCCGGAAGGCGTCCGCTTCTACACCCGTGCCAAGGCGGTCACGAGCCGCTGGCCGGAGGACCACGACGCCCGCACCGGACACGACGAACGCCACGCGGCGCACCTGAACTTCCCCACTTCGACGTGATGCCTCCCGACGACCACCACCCCATGCCCATCGGAGGTGTTTCCCATGAGTGACACGCTCGACGCCGGCGTTCGCCCGCCGGACGAACGCCTGACCGAGAAGTCGCTGACGGCCCGGCTGCTGGTGCGGCCCGAGGTCGGCGCGCTGGTCGGCGCGATCGGCGTCTACGTCCTGTTCTTCGTGGTCGCCGAGCCGTTCCGCGGCCTGGACGCGCTGGCGACCATCCTGTACGCCAGTTCCACGCTCGGCATCCCGGCCGTCGGGGTCGCGCTGCTGATGATCGGCGGCGAGTTCGACCTGTCCACCGGCGTCGCGGTGACCAGCTCCGCGCTGGTCGCCTCGATGTTCAGCTTCCAGCTCACCGCGAACCTGTGGGTGGGGATCGCTGTCTCGCTGCTGGTGGCGCTCGGGATCGGCTGGCTCAACGGCTACATGGTCATCCGGACCGGCATCCCCAGTTTCCTGGTCACGCTGGCCATGTTCCTGATGCTGCAGGGGCTGAACCTGGCCGTCACGAAGATCATCACCGGCAACGTCGCCAGCCCGAACATCTCCGACATGCAGGGCTTCGGCTCCGCGCAGAAGATCTTCGCCCAGGAGTGGAGCGTCGGCGGTGCCAGCCTGCGCATCTCGGTGCTGTGGTGGCTGCTGTTCGTCGCCGCCGCCACGTGGGTGCTGCTGCGCACCCGGGTCGGCAACTGGATCTTCGCGGTGGGCGGCGCCGCGCACAGCGCCCGCGGCGTGGGCGTGCCGGTGAACCGGGTGAAGATCGGCCTGTTCATGACCGTGTCCGCACTGACCTGGTTCACCGGCATGAACCTGCTGTTCTCCTTCAACTCGATCCAGTCCGGCGAGGGCGTCGGCAACGAGTTCCTGTACATCATCGCCGCCGTCATCGGCGGCTGCCTGCTCACGGGCGGGCACGGCTCGGCGGTGGGCGCCGCGATAGGCGCCTTCATCTTCGGGATGACCACCCAGGGCATCGTCTACGCGGGCTGGAATCCCGACTGGTTCAAGTTCTTCCTCGGCGCGATGCTCCTGGCGGCCACCCTGCTCAACCTCTGGGTCCGCCGCAGGGCGGAGGTCAGCAAATGATCGACACGGGCACACGGACGCCGCTGGTGCGGCTCACCGGCTGCGAGAAGCACTACGGGAACGTCATCGCGCTCACCGGGGTCGACCTGGAGGTCGGCGCAGGGGAGGTGACCTGCGTGCTGGGCGACAACGGGGCCGGCAAGTCCACCCTCATCAAGATCATCGCTGGAATGCACCAGCACGACGAGGGAACGTACGAGGTCGAGGGCGAGCCGGTGCGGTTCGGTTCCCCTCGCGACGCTCTCGACCGCGGCATCGCCACCGTCTACCAGGACCTGGCCGTCGTCCCGCTCATGCCGGTGTGGCGCAACTTCTTCCTCGGCTCGGAAAAGCGCAGGGGGTTCGGGCCCTTCACCCGCCTGGACATCGGCTTCATGCGGAGAACGACCAAATCAGAGCTGGCCGCGATGGGCATCGACCTGCGGGACGTCGACCAGCCCATCGGCACCCTGTCCGGTGGTGAGCGGCAATGCGTGGCCATCGCCCGTGCCGTCTACTTCGGCGCCAAGGTCCTCATCCTGGACGAGCCGACCGCCGCGCTCGGCGTCAAGCAGGCCGGGGTCGTGCTGCGCTACATCGTCCAGGCCCGCGAGCGCGGGCTGGGGGTCGTCTTCATCACCCACAACCCGCACCACGCCTACCCGGTCGGCGACCGCTTCCTCATCCTCAACCGCGGCCGCAGCCTCGGCTACCACGCCAAGAACGAGATCACCCGCGAGGAGCTCACCGGGCTCATGGCCGGTGGAACCGAACTGGAGCAGCTCGGCCACGAACTCGAACGGGCCGGGACGGCGGGCGGCGAACTGGCCCACGTCGCCGAGGAACTCGGGCGGAAGGCCGCCGAGATGACCGGCCGCCCGGCACCCGCCGCCGCGAAGGAGGAACTGAATTGAAGATCGCCCTGGACCCGTACATGCTGCGGCACGTGCCGCTCCCCGAGCTGCCCGGAGTCGTCGCCGATCTTGGTTACGAGTACATCGAGCTGTCGCCCCGCGACGACTTCCTGCCGTTCTACCGGCATCCGAGGGCGGACAAGGCGGCGGTCGCCGCCTTCCGGAAGGCCCTGGACGCCGCCGGCGTGCGGCTCGCCTCGGTGCTGCCGCTCTACGAGTGGGCGAGCCCCGTCGAGGAGGACCGCCAAGCCGCCGTCCGCTACTGGAAACGCGCCATCGAGATCGCCGCGGACCTGGGCTGCACGGTGATGAACTCCGAGTTCAACGGCCGGGTGGTGGCGCCCGCCGACAGCGAACGCCAGTTCTGGAGGTCCCTGGAGGAACTCCTGCCGATCTTCGAACGCGAGGGCCTGGAGCTGCGCCTGGAACCGCACCCGTACGACTTCGTCGAGGACGGCCGCGCGGCCGTCGACCTGGTCCGGGGGATCGGCGCCGACTTCGTCTCGTTCGTGTACTGCGCCCCGCACACCTTCCATCAGGGCGGCGACATCGCCGGGATCATGCGGCACGCCGGGCCGCTGCTGACACACCTCCACATCGCCGACTCCCTCGACCACCGCGCGTCGTCGGGCAACCGCTACATCGTCAACCCGCCGAGCCTGGCCGACCAGGTCCGGATCCACCAGCACCTGGACGTCGGGCAGGGCGAGGTCGACTGGGACGTCTTCTTCCAGACCCTCGCGGACCTGGACTTCGACGGCACCGCCACGGTCTGCGTGTTCGCCTGGGAGGAACGCGCCCGCGAGTCGGCGATCCACAATCGCGAGCAGATCCAGCGGTACGCCGCCGGATAGTCGTCCCCGTCCCCCGGAACAGGAGAACGCATGCCCCTCAAGATCGGTGTGATCGGCACCGGGATGATCGGCACCGAACACGTCGGGCGGCTCGCGCAGGAGGTGGCCGGGTCCGCGGTCACCGCCGTGTTCGACGTGGCGGCCGAACGAGCGGCGCGGGTCGCGGCCGGCGTCGGTGCCAGATCGCACCCGAGCGCGTTCGACCTGATCTGCGACGACGACGTGGACGCGGTCGTCATCGCCTCACCCGGCGACCTGCACGCCGAGCAGGCGATCGCCTGCATCGCGGCGGGCAAACCGGTGCTGTGCGAGAAGCCGCTGGCCACCGGGACCGCCGACGCGCTGAAGGTGGTCGAGGCCGAGGCGGCGGCCGGCCGCCGGTTCCTGCAGGTCGGCTTCATGCGGCGCTTCGATCACGCCTACCTGGAGCTGAAGACGGCGATGACCGACGGGACCATCGGCGAGCCGCTGATGGCGCACGCGGTCCACCGCACTTCCGCCGTGCCCGCCGGCTTCACCGGAGAGATGTCGCTGACGGACTCGGTCGTCCACGAGTTCGACCTGTTCCGCTGGCTGTTCGACCGGGAGATCGTGTCCGTCGAGGTGCTCGCTCCCCGCCGGAGCCCGCTGGCCCCGGCCCACCTCAGGGATCCGCAGCTGGTGATCCTCGAACTCGCCGGCGGCGTGCTCGTGGACGTCGAGTCGTTCGTCAACTGCCAGTACGGCTACGACGTCCGCTGCGAGATCGTCGGTTCGCTCGGCACCGCGGCGGTGCAGAACCCGGGCTTCACGGCCATCAGCGTCCAAGGACGGCGAAGCGAAGCGGTGCCCGCCGACTGGCGCGTCCGCTTCGGCCAGGCTTACACGAACGAACTCCAGGCATGGGTCCGCGGCTGCCGGGAGGGCGTGGTCGGCGGCCCCAGCGCCTGGGACGGGTTCGCCGCGGTGGCCGTCGCCGCCTCCGCCGTCTCGTCGTATGCCGGCGGGCAGCGCGTGCGAGTGTCCCTCCCCGACAAGCCCGCCCTGTACGCGTGACGATCCCGGCCATCTCTCCGGAGGTCCGATTCCCATGCCCGCGGGCATGGGAATGACGACCTTGGCCGCGCCGCGAGCGGCCCGAAACCCGCGCCTTCTGCTCGCGACCTTGCTGCTGCTGGCGGTCAACCTGCGCACCACGGTCGCGTCACTGCCGCCGCTGCAACGCGACATCGAACACGACCTCGCCCTGTCCGGCTGGACGTCCGGGCTGCTCACGGCCTTGCCGGTCGTGTGCATGGCCTGGTTCGCGCCCGCCGCGCACCGCCTCGCCCACCGGTTCGGGCGTGACGCCACGGCGCTGGCGGCGATGGGGTGCGTCATGGTCGGCAACGGGGTGCGCGCCATCGACACGTGGGCGCTTCTGGCGGGCACGCTCGTCGCCGGAATCGGCGTATCGGCATGCGGCGTGCTGCTGCCAGGAACGGTCAAGGAGGCCTTTCCCCTGCGCTCCGGTCTCGTGACGGGGGCCTACACGGTGGCGATGATGCTCGGCGCGACCATCGCCGCCGCGACCGCCGTCCCCCTGGAGCGGGCGCTGGGATCGTGGCGGTGGTCGCTGGCCATGTGGGCGCTGCCGGCGGCCCTCGCCGCCGTGGCCTGGCACCGGTCGCGCGAACGTCCAGCCCACCGGGAGCCCGTCGCCGAGGCGGCCATGGTGCGGCTGCCCTGGCGCAGCCGGGCGGCATGGCTGCTGGCGGCCTTCCTTTCCGCGCAGTCCTTTCTCGCCTACGCCTACCTGGCCTGGCTGCCCCCGGCCTACCAGGCGCGCGGCTGGAGTCCCGAGGCGGCCGGCGCGCTGCTGGCCGCCGGCAATCTCGCCCAGCTCGGCGGCGCGCTCGTGTTTCCGGTTCTCGCCGATCTGTTCGTCGATCGGCGGCCCGTCCTCGGCGGCGCGGTCGGATGCACGCTGACCGGTGCACTGTGGCTGTTCGCGCTGCCGGACACGCTGCCCTGGGCCGCGTCGGCGGTGCTGGGACTCGGCCTGGGCGGGGCCTTCTCGCTCGCCATGGTCCTGATCGTCGACTGCGGCGCGAACCCGGCCGCCGCCGGCCGCCTGGCGGCGCTCGCCTTTGCCGTCGCCTACAGCACGGCCGCCCTGGCACCGGTGCTCGTGGGGGCCCTACGGGACGCGACGGGCGGGTACGCGGTGCCCTATGGCCTGCTCGCGGTTGTGGCCGCGACCCAGCTGGCACTCGGCACCCGGCTCCACCCGCGGCTACGCGGCACCGTGGGATGAGTCCCCACCGGGTGCCCCGTCACCGGTCGGCCGGTGGCGAGGGCTGCGCGCTCCACGCGGTGAGGGCCGCGCAGAGGACGGAGAACAGGCGGGCCGCGAGCTCGTCGATCGACAGGCCGAGGGTGGCCCGCAGGTCGAGGATGTCGCGGGGGTCGTACAGGACGTTCCAGAGGTGGAGGGCCTCGTCGCCGGCGTCCGGAACACCGAGGGCCCGGCCCGCCTCCGCGAGGGGGCGGCGCATGGCGGCGGCCTGGGAGGCGATGTCGGGGACGGCGGCGCGCAACCGGGTGAGGTAGCCCTCGCGGGAGCGGACCTGGGCCATCGCGTGGCCGTGCTCGTCGACCAGGTCGACCCATCGGCGGCACACGGCGGCCAGCAGGTCCAGCCCCTCCGCGTCGCAGTCCTCGCTGAACGCCATCAGCTCCCGGTTGACCTCCACGCGGAACGCGGTCACCAGCCCGTCGAGGGAGCCGAAATACCGGTATGCCGTGGCGGGCGCGATGTTCGCCTCTTTCGCGATCTGCGTGAGCGTGACCGTCTCGTCGGAGTGCGCGAGCATCTCCTCCGCCACCCTCAGCAGCATGCGGTAGTTGCGTTCGGTGTCGCTACGCACCAGGCGGCTCCTGGGGGGTGAAGACCCGGGCCAGCCGCCGCACCCCGCGTTCGATGCCGGCGACCGACGTGGCGAAGGACAGCCGGATGTGGCCCTCCCCGGCGGGGCCGAACTCGCGGCCGGGCCTGATCAGCACGCCGCACCGCCGCGCCGCGTCCCGGATCTCCAGTGACGTGCGCGGGTCGTCGTACGCGCAGTAGAAGTAGAACCCGCCCTCGGGCGGCTCGAAGGTAAGCCGGGGGACAGCCGCCAGTTCCGCGCCCATGACGTCACGGCGTTCACGATACTGGTCGACCATCGCTTTCAGATCGCGTTCGATCGCGGCGTCGAAGGCCGCGAGCGCGGCGTGCTGCGCGGCCGTGTTGATCGCGCCGTTGATCGTGCGGTGCACCAGCGCCGCGTCCGCGACGACGGGCGCGGGGCCGACCAGGTAGCCGAGCCGCCAGCCGGTCATGGCGTACGTCTTGGAGAACGTCTGGCACAGCACCGCCCGGTCGCGCAGGTCCGCGACGTCGAGGACGGAGACGAAGCCGTCGCCGTACACGATGCCGCCGTACGCCTCGTCGGACAGCACGAGCGTGCCGGTGCCACGGGTGGCCTCCGCGATCGTCCGCCACTCGTCCGCGGTCAGGATCCGGCCGGTGGGATTGCCCGGCTGGCAGACGATCAGCAGCGCGGCGCCGGCCAGCGCGGCGCGCAGCCGCTCGCGGTCGAGCCGCCCGTCGGCCCGCCGCGCCACCCGTACCGCGGTGCCCCCGGCGGCGGCGGCGATGTCCGCGTACAGGGAGTACGTCGGGTCGTCGATCACCACCGTGTCGCCGGGGTTCACGACCGACATGATGACGGCCGCGAGCCCCGCCGACCCGCCGTGCGTGATCGTGACGTTGTCCGGGCCGTGGCCGCGCCCGGCGCGGTCGCCGATCGCCGATCGCAGCTCGGGCAGGCCGAGCGGGTCGGTGTAGTGGGTGTGCCCGGCGTCCAACGCCCGCTTCATGGCGGCGACGATGCCGGGCGGGGTGGCGAAGTCGGGTTCGCCGATCGCCAGTGAGACCACGTCCCCGGTCGGGGGTGACATGGGGGTCCGCAGGCTGGTGGCGCGGATCCGCGCCACCAGCTCGTTCTGTGCTGCCACGGGGCTTCTTTCCGTGCTGGTGGTGGTCAGAGGACGCGGTTCAGGAAGTCGCGGGTGCGGGCCTGCTTGGGGTCGCGGAGCACCTCGTCGGGGGTGCCGGCCTCCACGACGACGCCGTCGGCCATGAAGACGGACTGGTCGGAGACCTCGCGGGCGAAGCCGATCTCGTGGGTGACCACGATCATCGTCATGCCGGTCTCGGCGACCTCGCGCATCACGGCCAGCACGTCGCCGACCAGCTCGGGGTCCAGCGCCGACGTGGGCTCGTCGAAGAGCATGACCTTGGGGTCCATGGCCAGCGCGCGGGCGATGGCCACCCGCTGCTGCTGACCGCCGGACAGCTGCGCCGGGTGGGCGTGCGCCTTGTCGGCGAGGCCGACCCGTTCGAGCAGCGCCATCGCGCGTTCCCGCGCCTTGTCCGCCGGCCTGCGGAGGACCTGGACGGGCGCCTCCATCACGTTCTCCAGCGCCGTCTTGTGCGCGTACAGGTTGAACCGCTGGAAGACCATGCCGATCGACGCCCGCTGCCGGGCCAGGGCGCGGCCGGACAACTCCTTGAGGACGTCGCCGTGGCGCGCGTACCCGATGTGCTCGCCGTCGACGACGATCTCGCCGTCGTCGATCGTCTCCAGGTGGTTGACGCAGCGCAGCAGGGTGGACTTGCCCGACCCGGACGGCCCGAGCACGGCGGTCACGGACCCGGAGGGCACGGCCAGGCTCACGCCGCGCAGCACCTGGAGACGGCCGAACGACTTCGACACGTGACGGATGTCCACGATGGTCTTCATCCGGCCGCCTCCCGCTTGTCCCGTGCCTGTTCGGGCGCGTCGTTGAACGTGGTGAACCCGCGCCCGACGTGCCGTTCCAGGTACCGCTGGCCGACTGACGCGACGCTGACGACGATCAGGTACCAGACGCTCGCGGTGACGAGCAGCGGAATGACCGCGAAATTGTTCGCGTAGATGTCCTGGATATTGGTGAGCAGGTCGCCGCCGGAGATGAAGGCCACCAGGCTGGTCGCCTTGAGCAGGTTGATCGCCTGGTTCGCGGTCGGCGGCACGATCACCCGCATGGCCTGCGGCAGCACGATCCGCCGCATGCACCGCGTCTCGGTCATGCCGGCCGACAGGGCCGCCTCGCGCTGGCCGGGGTCGACCGCCGAGATGCCGCTCCGCACGATCTCCGCCATGTACGCGGCCTCGTTGAGCGTGAATCCGAGGAACCCGGCGACCAGCCCGCTGATGAGCGTGTTGGTGGCGACGCTGAAGCCGATCCCCGTGAACGGGATTCCCGCGCCGAGCGTCGGGAAGAGCGCGGCGAGGTTGTACCAGAAGATGAGCTGGACCAGCAGGGGGGTACCGCGGAAGAACCAGATGTACAGGCCCGACGTCGCCTGGAGCACGCGGTTGCGCGACAGTCTCATCACCGCCAGCTGGCAACCGAGAGCGGTGCCGGCCGTCTGGCACACGACCGTCATGACGAGCGTGACGACCAGGCCCGACACGACGTGCGTGTTCCACAGGTAGTGCCACATGATCGGCCACTGCATGCGCGGGTTGGTGGCCAGCGACTTCGCCAGGAACAGCGCCGCGACGACGAGCACGCCCGCCGCGACGTACTGGCCGTAATGCCTGCGCCGTTCGATCCGCGGCCGTCCGGAAACGCGCGCCGGGAGCGTGGTCATTCGGTCGCGCCGTTCGTGACGACCTTGTCCAGCGACATCTGCGGCAGGTTCCAATGGTCCAGGATCCTCTTGTACGTGCCGTTCTTCATGAGGGTCGTGAACGCGGCGGTGAACGCCTTCTGAAGGTCCTGGTCGTCCTTGCGGAACGCCGCGCCGTGGAAGCCCTTACCGAAGAGCCCGCCGGTCAGTTGCAGCTTCCCCTGCGACTGCTGGACCAGCGACGACGCGATGCCGTAGTCGATGGCCAGCGTGTCGATCCGTCCGCTCTGCAATGCCAGCGCGGATTCCGCGGCGGTCGGGTACCGCTGCACCTTCACGGCGCTGTCACCGGAATCCGTGCATTTCTTGGACTGCGCCATCGCGATGTCCACGGAAAGGCTCCCTGTCGGGCCTGCGGCGGAATGCCCGCACAGGTTCGCGACCGCCTTCAGCTTCAGCGGGTTGCCCTTCGGCACGATCAGGATCTGCCCGGCCCGGGTGTAGTCGACGAACGTGACCTGTTTCTGCCGTTCGAGCGTGTCGCTGAAGTCGGCCATCGCGACGTCGAACCGCTGCGACTGCAACCCGGGCACCATCGCGGCGAACTTCGTGTTGCCGACCTCGAACTTCACGCCGAGGGTGCGGCCCAGTGCGGTCATGAAGTCCGCCTCGACGCCGACGAGGTTCTTGCCGTTGACGCTCAGGTACGGCGCGATATCCGTCGAGCCGCCCACCTTCAGGACGTTCGACTTCCGCACGCCCTCGGGAAGAAGGTCGCGTGCCGCCGTGTCGACCTTCAGTTCGCCGACGGCCGAGGACGCGGCGAGGCCGTTCTCGCCCGACCCGCCTTTCGCGGCGCCGGCGGCCACGCCGGTGTCGGACGAGCAGCCGGCGAGGGCCGTGGATCCGGCGGCCAGCAGCGCGGTGGCCGCGGTGAGGATGCGCAGACGCATGGGGGTGCCTTTCTGGAAGGGAGGCCGGAACCGCTAGTGATCGGAGGACTGACCTTTGATGGCGGCGAGCATCGCCGCCTCTTTCTCCAGGACGAGGTCGACGCCGGCGCGGATCTCCGCCGCCCGCGCCGCGGGCACGACGATGACGCCGTCGTCGTCGGCGGCCACCAGGTCACCGGCGGCCGCCACGACACCCCCGACGGCGACGGGTTCGCCGATGACCGCGGGTCCGTGCTTGTACGGCCCGGCGGGCGTGACCCCCCGAGCCCATACCGGGAAGCCCAGTTCGCGGAGTTCCGCCTGGTCGCGCACACACCCGTCGATCACCACCCCCACGGCCCCGGCGGCGGCGAACTTGCGCGCCAGCAGGGCGCCGACGAGCGCGCGCGACATGTCGGCCTGGCCGCTGACGACGACGACGTCTCCGGGGCGGACGTACTCCAGGCATGCGTGCACGCCCGCGTTGTCGCCGCTGCGCACCAGTACCGGAAGCACCGAGCCGACCGCCGTCCGGCCGGGGGTGATCGACCCGATTCCCGCGTCGCACATGCCGAGCCGCTCCATCGCGTCCCCGATGACCGCGACCGGGACCCCGGCGAAGCCGGCGATCCGGTCCGCCGGCGCGCGCGGAAGGTCGGGAACGGTGCGGATGTGGTCACGGTCGAAGGGAGGCATCGACATCCAGTCCTCAATATGGAATGCATTCTCAGTTGAGGGCTGAGTCTCTTTTGCCTTGGCAGGTGCCGTCAATGGACGGCCGGCGATGTTATCGATCCGTGATAAACAGTCCTCACCAGCGAGGACGTGGACGGGCGACGAGATGCCCTTGCCCGTCAGGGATTCGGGCGTCCTCCCACTCGCGGTGCGCGCGTGGCCCTACACCACCGCGATGACGAAGGCGGCGGTGCGCCGTCGTGCCCTGCGGGGTGACGGTGAGCGTGACGGCGTGCGGCCGGTGCGGTGTGAGCGGCGGGGGTTCAGAATGTGGGCACTAGACGCTGCGCACTACTGAGACGATGATGCCGAGCACGACGGCCTCGTCGCCGTCGATGACGTCGTAGTCGGGGTTGCAGGGTTCGAGATGGACGTGACCGTTGCGGCGCCGGAACACCTTCACGGTGGCCTCGCCGTCGATCATCGCGGCGACGATCTGGCCCGAATGGGCCTCCGGCTGCCGGCGGACCACGACGATGTCGCCGTCGCAGATCGCCGCACCGATCATCGAGTCTCCCCGCACCCGCAGGCCGAAGACGGTGCCGCGCCCGGTGAGTTCGCGGGGCAGCATCAGCATGTCGTCAGCGTGCTCTTCCGCCGTGATGGGCGTGCCTGCGGCGATCTGGCCGACCACGGGGACGGACACCCGATCGTCGGCGAGTTCCCCGGGCGGGTGCTCCTGGAGGAACACGCGCACGTCGATCGGCCGGGACAGCGAGGGCCCGCGCTTCAGGAAGCCCTTCTCCTCCAGGCTCGCCAAATGCCGCGACACCGACGACGTTGACCGCAGCCCGACGGCGTCGCCGATCTCCCGCGTGCTCGGGGGATAGCCGTATCTGACCACCCAGTCCCGGATCGTGACCAGGATCCGCTGCTGGCGCGGGGGCAGAGCCGAGGCGTCCAGGTCCCCGAACGCATCAAGATCGCTGTAGGTGGTCACCCACGGGATTGTAGGGTCCCGCGGCCGGGGATCGCGGGACCTTGGGCAGGGTGTGGGCGATGAGGGGCTCGGTGGGCGAAAGACGCGGGCCGGCCCCCCGGTGAGGGGAGGCCGGCCCTTTTCAGGACCCGTTACTCACTTGTCGGTTTTCTTGCCCGACGTCGGAGTCGCGGGGGGACACGGAGTCCCGTTCTTCGGCTGCTCGCTCCGCGGCTTGCCCGTGCCGGTGACGGCGAGAAGGGCGCCCGCAGCGCCTGCGACGAGCAGGCTCCTACGGCTGACAGATGCCATGTCAGATGACCTCTTTCCGTTGTAAGTGTCCCTCCGACCATCGGAGGGACGGTCCGGTCCTTGACCTAGACCTGGAAAAGACCGTCCGATGCGGGAGGAGAGACGCCAGCGCGCGCTCGTGTCCTCCACAGGACACTCAACATCCTGCTGGCGCAGAGGGGTGTTCATGTAGCACGTTTGTGTTTATGGTCTTCACCATCGGGGGCGCACCACCTGTCCGGACACGCTCCCGAACCGGAGGCCCGCAGTGGCGCTCTCCTTCCTCGACCAGCGGCACACCGTCGCGAAACCGGGTTACAACCGCTGGCTGATCCCCCCGGCCGCGCTCGCCGTCCACCTCTGCATCGGGCAGGCGTACGCGACCAGCGTGTACAAGACCGCCCTCGTCAAGCATTTCGATGTCAGCCTCACCGCGATCGGCGTCATCTTCTCCATCGCGATCGTCATGCTCGGCGCCTCGGCGGCGGTCATGGGCACCTGGGTCGACCGGGTCGGCCCGCGCCGCGCGATGTTCACCGCGGCCTGCTTCTGGGCCTCGGGCTTCCTGGTCGGCGCGCTGGGCATCGCCACCGAGCAGCTCTGGCTGGTCTACATCGGCTACGGGTTCATCGGCGGGATCGGGCTCGGCATCGGATACATCTCGCCGGTGTCGACGCTGATCAAATGGTTCCCCGACCGGCCGGGCCTGGCGACGGGAATGGCCATCATGGGCTTCGGCGGCGGCGCGCTCGTCGCCTCACCGCTGTCCCGCGAACTGCTGTCCCGCTACGACCCGGACGGCGACCCCGCGTCCGGCAGGGCCGTCGCGCTGCTCTTCGTCACGCTCGGCATCGTCTACTTCCTGGTGATGATGCTCGGCGTGTTCAACGTCCGGGTGCCCGCCCCGGGATGGCGCCCGGACGGATTCGACCCCGCGGCGGAGCGCGCCAGGGCGATGGTCACGGCGAGCAGCGTCTCCGCGGCGTCCGCGATCAGGACGCCGCAGTTCTGGCTGCTGTGGACGGTGCTGTTCTGCAACGTCACCGCCGGCATCGGGATCCTCGAGCAGGCCGGGCCGATGATCAGCGACTTCTTCCGCTCCGGCGGCTCGACCTCGGTGTCGGCGACCGAGGCGGCCGGCTTCGTCGGGCTGCTCTCCATGTTCAACATGGCCGGCCGGTTCGTCTGGTCCTCGACCTCGGACTACATCGGCCGCAAACCCACGTACGTGGGCTACCTCGGTGTCGGGATGGCCGCCTACATCGTGCTCGCGATGTTCGGCGACGCCTCGACCGCGTTCTTCGTCGCCCTCGCCGCGCTGATCATCTCCTTCTACGGCGGCGGCTTCGCCACCGTCCCGGCCTACCTGCGCGACCTGTTCGGCACCTACCAGGTCGGCGCCATCCACGGCCGGCTGCTGACCGCCTGGTCGGCGGCGGGCATCGCCGGGCCGCTGATCGTGAACCGGTTCCTGGACGCCCGCGGCGAACCCGGCGCGCTGGTGGCCGCCGACTACCGTCCCGCCCTCTTCACCATGGTCGGGGTCCTCGCGATCGGCTTCGCCGCCAACCTGTTCATCCGCCCCGTGGCGGAACGTCACCACGTGCCCGGCGCCGAGCCCCGCGTCTCGGACCCCAGCCCCGCCACCTGAGAACGAGCGAAGGAAGAGTGCACCATGGCGTCACCTGAGGGCTCCGCCTCCGACGAGGGCCGGCTCGACGCGTCCCCGGGCGGGGACGCGCCGCGGCTCGTCATCTCGTGGTCCATCGTCGGCATCCCGCTGATCTACGGCGTGGTCGAGACGATCAGGGCGATCCTTCCCCTGTTCGGTCACTGACCGTCCGCCTCCGCGGCGTAGCGGGGGTTGGTGGCGTGCCATTCGAAGCCGCCGCCCATCCAGGCCCGCAGCCCCCGCAGGAACCGCTGGAGCTCGGGGGAGGGGACGGCCGCGAGCTCCCGGTGGCCGGCCTCGAAGTCGCGGACGAGGTCGTTGTGGAGGGCCACGGTGATCTCGGTCGCCTCCTCGACCGAGGCGTCCCGGTCGGCGGCGATCAGCAGGACGAGGTTGCAGACCGGGTTCTCGTCGGCGGCGTCCTTGGCGACCGAGTGGAGGTCGTTGACGATCACGCTGGCGGTGCCCGCCCGGAAGGCGGCGCGGCGGACCCGCGGGTCGTAGAAGAGGTGGGGCGGGAGTTCGTAGCCGCCGACGACGTCGACGAGCGTCATCGAGGTGTAGAAGCTGTCGTGCTGGCGCGCCGCCAGGTACTCCCAGGCGGGCGGATGCTCACCCGTCTCGCGCCAGGCGGCGTAGGCCGTCCAGCTGACGAACATGGCGAAGGTCGAGTAGCAGACGCGCTGGACCTGCGCGTCGGTGGCGTGGCGTCTCAGGTGGCCGACGGCCGATCCGAGCATCCGCAGGACCAGGTCGTCGCGGAGGGCCTCGGTCAGCGGGGGAGTGAACTCGCCCGCGGGCGGGACCGGGTCCATGGCCGACATCGCGAGTGCGAGCCGCGCCGGGAGCCGCGCCGGCACGGCTCCCAGGGCGGTGTCGTCGGCGTAGTAGTCGTCGGCCGCCCACCATCCGGCGTTCAGCTGGGCGGCCACCAGCAGGGCGTCGGGGTCGTCGGTGTCGGGATGGGCGAGGGTGACCAGCCGCCCGAAGGCGGCACCGGTCAGCGCGTCGAGTTCGTGGTCGGCGAACCCGCAGTCGCGCGCCCAGGAGATCAGCCGGGCGTCCACCTCCCCGGCGAGGGCGTCGTCGGTCCGTTCGGGAACCGGGCAGTAGAGCGGTGAGTGCGACCCGTCCCCCCACGCTCGTTCGGCGTAGCCGGGACCGCCGCGGGCAGGGCCCGGAGGCGGCCCGGCGAGCAGGTCGCCGTAGGACGGCTCGCGGCTGGGACGCGCCGCCGCGATCAGCGACGGCAGGAGCGCCGCGGCGGCCCCCGGGCCGGCCGGTCCCGGCGGGACCGTGCCCGCGGGCGGTGCGGACGGGCCGCGTGCGCCGCTGCATCGGTGGTGCGTCGCTTCCATGCTCTGCTCACCTGCCTCTGCCCGAAGGCGACGGGTCTGGCGTGGACGGTTTCAGATGCGGTCGGCGGCGATGAGCAGGTACTGGAAGCTGCCGTCGCGGTACGCCTCCAGGAAGGTGTCCTCAATGCCGGTGGCGACCGACGACTTCCGGCGCAGTTCCCAGTACGGGATCGTGTCCGCGGTCAGGTCGACGACGGTGACGGGCACGAGCCGGTTGGCCGCCATCGCGCGGAAGTAGGCGCTGCGCGCGTGGATGTCGCACACGTAGTGGGCGTTGATCGTGGAGACCGCCTTGGACGGCAGGCCGTACACGTCGTTGTAGCAGCCGGTGATGGTGACGTACCTGCCGCCGCGGGCGAGCAGCCGGGAGTGCGCCGCGAAGAGATCGTCGAGGACGGTGTACATCGTCGACTCGTTGTTCCAGATCGCCTGGAACGCGCCGGCCTCGAAGCCGGTGTCGAGCATGTTCTTGAAGTGGAACCGGACCTTGCCGGCCACGCCGTGCTCGGCGGCCTGGGCGTTGGCGAAGTCCACCTGCGCCTGGGAGATGGAGACGCCGTCCACCCGGCAGCCGAAGGCGGCGTTGGCCATGATGCTGGAGCCGCCCCGGCCCGAGCCGGCGTCCAGCAGGCGGTGCTCCGGCCGGATGTCGCCGAGATGACCGAGCAGGAACTGGGCCTGGGCGTTCTCCAGCCGGTGCAGCTCGGCGATGATCGCCTCTTCGCGGGCGTCCTCCGGCGCCTCCAGCACGGACCGGTCGACCTCGCCGATGCCGTAGTGATGGTGGTAGATCCCCGACACGTCGCCCAGGCGCAGGTTGACCGGGTTGCGTTCGGTGTTCCAGTAGGTGGCCACGTCGTTCTGGTAGACGCTGGCGATGGCGGTCATGGGCGTTCTCCTCTCGGCGGCGTGTTCCGGCGGGCGGGCAGGCCCGGCCCGGCGCGGACCGGTTCAGGATCGATGCGCTCAGTCACGCGATGAAAGCTAACGGTGACGGTCCGTGTCAGGAAGGGGACCGCTCAGCACAGAAGCCAGGCATCCCGTCCCGCAAATGTCCCACCCGGGACAGTTGGCCGGATCACCCGGCGACGGCGTGCGGTTCGCGGTCCGGGCGGCGCGAGGCGCTCACGGCCGCGTAGAGCAGGACCATGCCCACGATCTGGGCGAGGTGGTAGACCGAGGTCGGGTCCAGCGCGACGGGCCGGACGAGGCTCGGGTCGATCGCCTTCGTGGCCGCCGCCGCGCCGCTGGTGACCAGTGCGACGATCACCGGGCCGGCCATCGGATGGCGGCGGTGGGCCGCCCAGCCCCACAGGGCCAGGATGCTGACCATGGTCAGGCTCTCGCAGGCCAGCAACGCGGAGACGCCGGCGTGCCCGGTGACCGCGAGGACGACGTAGGCGGTGAGCCCGATCGAGCGCAGCAGCCAGAACGTCGTGCGGTGGCGCGGGCCGAGCACCTCGGCGACGGTGGCCGCCAGCAGGTAGGACACCGCGACGACGACCATGGCGCTGATGAAGGCCCAGCTCGGCCCCGCCCATCGCTCCGAGTACGCCACGACGCCGTGGTGGACGAACCCCGCCAGCGCCGCGATGCCCGCCCACCAGAAGGACGTGCGCCAGTGCCGATGCACCGTCGGCGAGCGTCCCAGCCTGACGGCGAGCGCCACCACGATCACGCCTAGCGCGAGATCGCTCAGGGACTGAGCGGGTTCGGCAAGCACACTTCGCACGTTACCCGGCATATCCGACATGCCAAGCGAGGGTGGTCATGGCCGGGACCGGAAACCGGGCGGCCAGGCGGTACCGGGTCGCGCTCGGGCCATGGCGACGCCGCCTCCGCGCGGCTTCAGCGGGCGAGTCGCTGGGCACCCTCCCTCGCCCGGTCCGCGGGGATCGCGAAGCCGATGCCGATCGAGCCGCCGCCCCCGCCGCGCATCAGCGTCGCGATCGCCGTGTTCACGCCGATCACCTCGCCGCGCGCGTTGACCAGCGGGCCGCCGGAGTTGCCGGGGTTGATCGACGCGTCGGTCTGCAGCGCGGTGCCCGCTCCGCCCTGTCCGATGCGGACCTCGCGGTTCAGCGCGCTGACGATGCCGCCGGTGACCGTCCCCTGCAGGCCCAGCGGGGAGCCCAGCGCGAGCACCGGGTCGCCGACCCGCACGTCCGAGAGGCGGCCGAACGCCAGCGGCGCCGGGCTCTGCCCGGACGGGATCGCCAGCACCGCGAGGTCGTTGGCGCGGTCGGCGCCCACGACCTGCGCCGGGACGTTGCGCCGGTTCGCCAGCACCACGGCGACCCGGCCGCCGTCCTCGACCACGTGCGCGTTGGTCAGCACATGCCCCTGCCGGTCGATCACGAACCCGGACCCGGTGGCGCCCCCGTTCCCCGACCGCACCTCGATCGACACCACGCTCGCCTGAACCCGCGCGGCCACGTCGCTCAGGGTGGCGGCCCCGCCGGTCGCCGGCCCGCCACCGGACCGCGGCAGAGCCGTGGACACCCCTCCGCCCGCGGTCAGGCGCCCCGCGACGGCGCCGGCCAGGCCCCCGGTCAGCAGGGCGGCGAGCACGGCCGCGACCACCGCCCGGCCGGGGCCGCTCCTGCGGGCGTGGCGGGGCTCGTGGTCGTCGGGCGGCGCCCACGGGCCGGACGGCGCCGGTCGCCTGAACGGATCGTCCTGGGGCCACGTACGTGGGGGCGACGGGGACGGGAAGCCCGGGCCGCGCGGCTCGTCCAGACCGTACCGGGCATCGTCGCCGAGCTCGTACCGGATGGTGTCGTGTCCCACGCCGTACCGGGGATCGGTGTTCATTGGATAGCTCACGGGGGCTCCTCACCGTTCAGGCCTCAATGGTGAGTACTCCGATCACCCCGCGTTTCGTTCAGTGACGGCGCGAGAACCGTGGCGGCGGCTCCCGCCGGCTCCGGACGGAGCGCCGTCAACTTAGCTGACGCGCGTGTTAACAAAGCATCGGGACGTGTTACCTTTTGTGGCGCCCGGTCCCTGCCGACATCCCGTCGGAGCGGCGCCGGCCACCGGGAGGTTCCGGCATGACCAAGCAGGGCGGGGACTCGCGCGGCCCGGAGCGGCGCCGGCAGGACATCGCCGACACCGTCCTGTCCGCGGGCTCGGTCACCGCGGCCGCGCTCGCCGAGCGGTTCGGCGTCAGCCTCATGACGATCCACCGCGACCTCGACGAACTCGAACGCCAGGGCGTCGTCCGCAAGCACCGGGGCGGGGTCACCGCCCAGCCGTCCGGGGTGTTCGAGAGCAACGTCGCCTACCGCATGAAGTCGATGCGGCCCGCGAAGGACGCCATCGCCGCGAAGGCGGTCGAGCTGGTCGAGCCGGGCATGGCGATCATGCTGGACGACTCCACCACGGCGCTGGCGCTGGCCCGCCGGCTGGCGGGCGTGGTCCCGCTGACGGTCGTCACGAACTTCCTGCAGGCCATCAACCTGCTGGCGGGCGAGCGCGACATCCGGCTGCTGGCGCTCGGCGGCGACTACGACCCGCTGCACGACTCGTTCCTCGGGGTGTCGTGCGTCGACGCGATCGAGGCGCTCAACGTGGACCTGTGCTTCGTGTCGACGTCCGCGGTCGACGGCGGGTTCGCCTACCACCAGGAGCAGCGCATCGTGTCGGTGAAGCGCGCCATGCTCGGCGCGGCGGCCCGCAGCGTGCTGCTCATCGACCATTCCAAGCTCAGCCGGGTGGCGCTGCACCGGGTGGCGCCGCTGTCGGACTTCGACCGGGTCATCGTCGACGACGGAGCCGGAGCCGAGGCGCTGCGCGGGCTCGACGAGCACAAGGTCGCCTACGAACTGGCGGCGATCTGACGGCGGGGCCCGCGGCCGGTTGACGGCACGGCCCGCGGTCGGTCGCTGACCAGCCGGTCCTTACGTTCGTTCCCGGGTTCGGCGCCGCGGGGACGCGGGCCCGGCCCCGAGTCTTGACACCCAGATCAGCCGCCTTCTACGCTCAAGCTCACATTTTCGGCGTTATCTTCACAAGCCAACTTGTTGGCTTGCGATCGGAGCGGGTGGTGACCGAATCCCAGGGCCGGGGGCCGCTGCCGTACGGGCTCCGCTGCGACCACCGGGTGGAGCCGCTCGGCCTCGACGAGCCGGCGCCGCTGCTGTCGTGGCGGCTGTCCTCCGGCCGGCGCGGCGACGCGCCCGCCGGGTACCGCGTCCGGGTGCGCGACGAGGACGGCACCCAGGTCTGGGACACCGGCGCGGTGGACGATCCGTCCGCCGTCTCCGTCCGCTACGGGGGCCCGGCGTTGCGGGCCCGCACCCGCTACCTCTGGACGGTCGCGGTGGCCGGCGCCGACGGGGCGTGGACGCAAGAGGGCTCCTGGTTCGAGACCGGGATGCAGGGCCCGTCCGCGTGGACCGCCGCCTGGATCACGCATGACCCGTCCGTGCTCGATGTCGTGGACGCGCCGGAAGAGGGCGAACTCGCTCTCGCCGACCACGGCCTGCAGCCGGCCGTCCGGCTCCGGAAGGCGTTCGAGGTTCCCGCGGCGCCGGCCGGCGCCCGGCTCTACGTCACCGCCCGCGGCCTGTACGAGATGCGCGTCAACGGGGAACGCGTCGGGGACGCCGAACTCGCCCCCGGCTGGACCGACTACCGCGACCGCGTCGACTACCAGGTGCACGACGTGACCGGCCTGCTGCGGCCGGGCACGAACATGCTGGCCGCCACGGTCGCGGACGGCTGGTGGAGCGGATTCGCCGGCTTCGACCCGCGCCGCCCCGGCGCCCACTACGGAACGTTCCCGCAGCTGCTGGCCGAACTCCACCTCGTCCACGCCGGCGGCGCCGTCGACGTCATCGCGACCGGCGGCGACTGGCAGAGCGCGCGGTCGCCCGTCCGGTACGCCGACCTGCTGAAGGGGGAGTGCCACGACCTGCGCCGTGAGACTCCGGGCTGGGACCTTCCGGCCGGCGACCGCGACGATGCGGGATGGCTGCCCGCCTGGGTGGCCGGCACCGACCCGAGCCGGCTCACCGCCTCCGCCGCACCACCGGTCCGCGCCGTCCGGGAACTGCCGGCGCGTTCGGTCACCCGGGCCGGCGAGAACCGCTTCCTGGTCGACTTCGGGCAGAACTTCGCCGGACGGGTGCGGCTCACGGCGCGCGGCCTCACCCGAGGTGACCGGGTGGTCGTCCGGCACGGCGAAGCCCTGGACGACGCGGGCGGGCTCTACACCGCCAACCTGCGCACCGCCGACGCCACCGACGTGCTGATCGCCGGCGACGACGCGGAGACCGTCTTCGAACCCCGCTTCACCTACCACGGGTTCCGGCACGTGGAAGTGACCGGCCTGACCGCGCTCGACGCCGGCGACATCACCGGCGTGGTCCTGCACAGTGACACCCCCTGGGCGGGCGAGTTCACCTGCTCCGACCCCGGGATCGACCGCCTCCACCAGGCGATCTGCTGGGGGCAGCGCTCCAACTTCGTCAGCGTCCCGACCGACTGCCCGCAACGCGACGAGCGGCTCGGCTGGCTGGCGGACGCGCAGGTCTTCCTGCCGACCGCGTGCCTGAACGCCGACGTCGCCGCGTTCTTCGACGGCTGGCTGCGCGAGGTGCGGGGCGCCCAGTCACCGGACGGCGCGTTCACCAACGTGGCCCCGAGGCTCGCCGGAGTCGCCGACGAGGGTGCCCCCGGCTGGGGCGACGCGGGCGTCCTCATTCCCTGGCATCTCTACCAGGTGTACGGGGACGAGCGCTTCCTGGAACGCAACCTCGACGCCATGTGCGCCTGGGTCGACCACATCCACCGCCACAATCCCGGCCTGGTGTGGACCCGCCGCGTCGGCCCGCACTTCGCCGACTGGCTGGCGCCCGCCCCGACGCCCCGCGACGTCCTCGCCACCGCCTACTTCGCGCGCAGCGCCGACCTGACGGCGCGCGCCGCCGGGGTCCTCGGCCGGGACGAGACCGCCGCACGGTACGGGGCGCTGGCCGGCCACATCCGCAAGACCTTCACCGAGCGGTTCGCGACCCCGGACGGACGGATCCACGGCGACACCCAGACCGGCTACCTGCTGGCGCTGGCGTTCGGGCTCCTGCCCGCCGAACTGGTACCGGGCGCGGTGCGGCGCCTCGCCGAGCTGGTCGAGGAGGCCGGACCCGGCCTCACCACCGGCTTCCTCGGAGTCGGGCTGATCGCGCCCGTCCTCGACGCGCACGGGCACGCCGATCTCGCGCACGCGCTGCTGCGCCGGACCGACCCGCCGTCCTGGCTGTACCCGCTGGGGCACGGCGCGACCACGGTCTGGGAGCGCTGGGACGGCTACACCGCCGAGAGGGGATTCCAGGCCGCCGCGATGAACTCGTTCAACCACTACGCGCTCGGCTCGGTCGGCGAGTGGCTCCACCGGGGCGTCGCCGGCCTCGACCAGGCGCCCGGCTCGGCCGGGTACCGCGAGCTGCTGATCCGGCCGAGACCCGGCGACCTCACGTCGGCGAGCGCGCGGTACGAGTCGGTGCGCGGCACCGTCGCCACCGCCTGGTCCCGCCACGACGGGGTCTTCGACCTCCGGGTGACCGTGCCGCCCGGCGCGACCGCCACCGTCCACGTCCCCACCGACGATCCGGCCGGTGTGCGGGAGAGCGGGGTCCCGGCGGCGGACGCGCCCGGGGTGCGGATCGCCGGCGCGGGGCCGCGGGAGCTCCGCTGCCGGATCGCCTCGGGGGAGTACCGCTTCACGGCGGGCCTGCATTGACCACCGTCCCCGCGTGGGACGGGCCATGGCCGGGACCGCCACCCCACGGCGGGCCGCGCCATGAACGCGAGGAGGACAGATGACATCGTCGTTCGAGAGGGCGGCCCTCAGCCGCCGCGGGTTCCTGCGGTTGTCCGGCGGGGTCGCCGCGGCGGCCGCGCTGCCGGCGGCCCTCGCCGCCTGCGGAGGGTCGTCCGGCGGATCGGGGACCCTGCGCCTGGTCGGGGTGGCCGACCAGCAGAAGCCGCTCGACCTGCTCACCAAGGCCTACACCAAGGCGAAGTTCAGCACGTCGTTCGCACCGACCGACCAGGTGCAGACCTCGGTGCGCACGCAGCTCGGCGCGGGCAACGCGCCCGACGTGCACGTGGTCTATCCGGGCAACGGCAGCGCGATGAGCATGGCGCAGATCGCCCAGGCCGGGCTGCTCGCCGACCTGAGCGACCAGGCGTGGACGAAGAAGATCCCGGCGGGCCTGAAGCCGGCGTTCCAGAAGGACGGCAAGACCTTCATCTACTCGGCCGGGTCCAGCGTGATCGGCGCGATCTACAACACGAAGGTCTTCGACGAGGCCGGGGTGGCGCCGCCGAAGACCTGGAGCGAGTTCCTGGAGGTCTGCGACAAGATCAAGAAGAAGGGCAAGATCCCGATCGCGCTCGGCGCGCAGACCCCGTGGATCACCCAGCTGATCACCTACGCGCTGGTCCCGTCCACCGTGTACGCCAAGGTCCCGGACTTCGACAGCCGGATGCAGGCGGGGACGGCGTCCTTCGCCCAGTCCGGCTGGGTCCAGGCCCTCGACATGTACCTGGACCTGCAGAAGCGCGGGTACTTCAACGACAACCCGAACGGCACCACGTTCGAGCAGGCGACGTCCATGGTCGCCACCGGCAAGGCCGCCATGGCGATCCAGGTCTCGGCGGTCCTGCCCGACTTCCGGAAGGCCGCCTCGGACCCCAACGACCTGTCGATGTTCCCGGTGCCGGGGGCGGACGACCCTGCGCAGGTGTGGATCCCCGCCGGTGTCGTCGTCGGGCTTGGCGTCAGCGCCCGCAGCAAGAACCGCGACGCGGCCAAGGACTTCATCGCCTTCCTCGGCGAGCAGGAGAACATCAACCGCTGGTCCGAGGCGGTCGCGTGCGTCCCCCTGGTGCGCGACTCCTCGTCCAAGATCGACCCGGTGCTCAAGCCGTTCCTGCCCTATATGGACGGCAACAAGGCCGTCCCGTTCATGGACCAGGCGTGGCCCAACGCCGAGGTGCAGCCCGCCCACTTCGCGATGGTGCAGGAACTCCTCGCGGGCAAGACCACGGTCGCCAAGGGCCTGGCCAAGCTGGACGAGACCTACCGGAAGAAGTAATCGGTGTCCCCGACTGCACGCCCGGCACCGGCCGCCTCGGCGGCCGGTGCCGCCGGCCCCTCCAAAGGCGCGGCCCGTCCCGCGGCGCCGCCCCACCGACGGCGGCGGCGGCGGAAAGGTTTCCTGACGCCGCCGTGGTGGTTCGCGGCGCCCGCCCTGCTCGTGTACGCGCTGATCGTCCTCTATCCGAGCCTCAGCGGAGTCGTCTACGCCTTCACCGACTGGAACGGCATCGGCGACCGGTCGTTCAACGGCGTGGACAACTTCCAGCGCCTGCTGGACGACGACGCCGCGCGCGGGTCGCTGGTCAACACGCTGCTGCTGACGGTCGCGATCGTCGTCGTCCAGAACGGCATCGGCCTGCTGCTCGCGCTGGGAGTCCACACGCGCATCAGGTCGCGCGCGGTGCTCCGGGTGGTGTTCTTCGCGCCCGCCGTGGTCAGCCCCGTGATGGTGGCGTTCCTGTGGAAGTACGTCTACAACCCGGCGCCGGACGCGGGGCTCAACGCGATCCTCGGCTCGGTCGGCCTCGGCTCGCTGCGCCAGGACTGGCTCGGCGACCCGTCGCTGGCGCTGTGGTCGGTGGCCGGCATGGTGATCTGGCAGTTCTCCGGCTACTCGATGGTCATCTTCCTGGCCGGGCTGGAGGGCGTGCCCGCCGAACTGCACGAGGCCGCGATGATCGACGGCGCCGGCCGCTTCCAGCGGTTCCGCAGCGTGACCTGGCCGCTGCTGGCGCCCGCCGTCACGATCAACGTGATGCTGTCCACCATCGGCGGGCTCAAGCTGTTCGACCAGGTCTACGCGGCCACGAGCGGCGGCCCCGGGCACTCCAGCGAGACCCTGTCGACCGTCCTCTACAAGCAGGCGTTCGTCTTCGGGAACTACGGGTACAGCACGGCGATCGCGCTGGTGCTGGCGTTGTTCGTCGCGGCGGTCTCGCTGATCCAGATCCAGTACCTGCGCGGCCGGGAGGTGGCATGAGCCTGCGGTACGGGCTGCGCACGTTCGCGCTCGAAGTGCTGATGATCGCCGTCGCGGTGGCGTTCCTGTTCCCGGTGTACGCGCTCGTGACGCTGTCGCTGAAGGACAAGCAGCAGATCGCCTCGGCGCCCCTGTCGCCGCCGTCGTCGCCGACGTTCGGCAACTACTCCGACGCCTGGTCGCGGGCGTCGCTCGGCTCGGCGCTGCTCAACAGCACGGTGATCACGGCGGTCAGCCTGGTGGCGCTCATCGCGATCGGGTCGTTCGCCGCGTACTTCCTGGCCCGCTGCGCCACGCGGCTCGGGTACGCGCTTTACGTGCTGTTCCTGCTCGGCATCGTGCTGCCGTTCCAGCTCGGCATGATCCCGCTGTTCAAGCTGGTCGACTCGGCCGGCCTGCTCGGCACCTACCAGGGGATGATCGTCTTCTACACCGGCATCCAGCTGCCGTTCACGATCTTCCTGTACACGGGGTTCATCCGGGCGCTGCCGGGGGACTACGCCAACGCCGCCCTGATCGACGGCGCGGGCCACCTGCAGGCCTTCACCAGGGTGGTGTTCCCGCTGCTGCGGCCCATCACCGGCACCGTGCTGATCCTCAACGCCGTGTTCATCTGGAACGACTTCTTCACGCCGCTGCTTTACCTGGGCGGGTCGGCGCGGGAGACCGTCCCGGTGCGGATCTTCGCGTTCGTCGGGCAGTACGTGTCGGACTACGGGCTGGTCTTCGCCGGCCTGGTGCTCGCCGCCCTGCCCATCATCGTGATCTTCCTGGTCCTGCAGCGGTACGTGATCAAGGGATTTGCCAGCGGGCTCAAGGGATGAGCGAAGCGATTACGGGGCGGTTGCGGCGGGTGCTGGACGCGCCGCCCGCCGCGTTCTCGCCGGCGCCCATCTGGTGGTGGAGCGGGGAGCGGCTCGACCGGCGGCGGCTGCGCGGCCAGCTCGAACGGTTCGCCGAGGGCGGTGTGTACAACCTGGTCGTGCTGAACCTGGCGCCGTCGGGCCCGATGTTCGGCGCGGACGCCGACGAGCCGGAGTTCTTCTCCGCAGCCTGGTGGGAACTGCTCGACGCCGTCTGCGAGGACGCCGCCGAGCTGGGCGTGTCGCTGTGGTTCTACGACCAGCTCGGCTTCTCCGGCGCCGATCTGCAGGCCCGTCTGGTCCGCGAGGTCCCCGCCTTCGCGGGGCGCTGGCTCCGGCCGGACGGGCGGGCGGACATGCGCGGTTTCGACTACCTGTCGGCCGAGGCGTGCGGGGTGCTCCTCGACCGGGTGCACGGAGAGTTCGCGCGGCGGCTCGGGCACCGGCTCGGAAACGTGATCGCCGGGTCGTTCCAGGACGAGCTGCCCGCGCTCCCGACCTGGTCGGAGGGGTTCGCCGGAGAGTTCGAGCGCCGCCGCGGCTACGACGTGACGCCGCACCTCGAAGCGCTGTGGGGGGACGGCGGGCGGGACGCCTTCCGGGTCCGCCGCGACTACCACCTCACCCGCGCCGAGCTGGCCGAGGAGGCGTTCTTCCGGCCGCTGGCGAAATGGCACGAGGAGCACGGCCTGCTGCACGGCTGCGACCAGCAGGATCCGGCGCGGGCGGGGCATCCGGTGGACGGCGTCAGGCTCTACGCCGACTATGCGCGCACGCACCGCTGGTTCGGCGCCCCCGGGTCCGACCATCATGGCGACGCGCGCATCCACTCCTCGCTCGCGCACCTGTACGGCCGGGACCGCACCTGGATCGAGGCGTTCCATTCCAGCGGCTGGGGCGGCACGCTGGAGGAGACCTTCGACTGGCTGCTTCCCTGGCTGCGCTCCGGGGCGACCCTCTACAACCCGCACGCCGTCTACTACACGACCAAGGCGGGCTGGTGGGAGTGGGCGCCCCCGTCGACGGACTGGCGCCAGCCCTACTGGCGGCACTATCGCGTCTTCGCCGAGGCGGTCACCCGTCTCTGCGCCGCGCTCTCGCTCGGACGTCACGTCTGCGACGTGGCGGTGCTGTTCCCCACCGCGACCGCGCAGGCCGGGACGCGGCTGGACGGCGTCGATCCCGCCGCCGCCCAGGCCCAGGCCGCCTATCGGGACCTGGTCGGCGACATGGCCTGGTTCCGGATGGTGCCCGGAGCGCTCGACCGGCTCGGGATCGACGCCGACGTCGTGGACGACGACTCCGTGCAACGGGCCACCGTCTCGAAGGGACGGCTGGACGTCGCGGACGAGTCGTACGGGATCGTCCTGCTTCCGTCCTGCGCCGTGCTCGAAGGGGAGACGGCGCGGAGGCTCACCGCGCTCGCCGAGCACGGCGGCAGGGTCATCGCGGTCGGGGACCCGCCGCGCCACGGGGTCGGCGACCCGGACGCCGACGAGGCGGTGGCGCGGCTCCGCGCCGTGATGGAGGTCGTGCCGGACGCCGCCGCGCTAGCACCTGACCTCGCCGACGCCCGCCGGGTGGACGCGCCGGTCCCCGCGCTCGTCCGGGAGGTCGACGGGACCACGGTGGTGTTCCTGACGGCCGCGCCGTCCATGGCCAGCCGCGTGTCGGTGGAACGGCCAGACGAGCGCGGCGCCGACCTCGGCTGGCTCGACGTGACCTACGACTTCGACCCGGAGCGTTACCAGCGGGACATGCGGGTTCGGGTGCGCGGCGTCAGCGGGCCCGCGTTCCTGGCGAGCCCGTTCGGGGGCGCGCCGCGCCCGCTGGAGGCGCGCACGGTGGACGGCGCCTCCGTGGAGGTGGTCGTCCCGTTCGACGACGGTCCCGCCGCACTGCTCCTCTTTCCGGGAGGTGCGGACGCCGCGGTGCCGAGCCCGGCACCGGCGGTACGGGAGACCGTCCTCGACCTCGGTTCTTCCTGGACGATGGGTCTGGTCCCCACACTGGACAACACCTGGGGAGACTTCGCCCGTCCGGCCGGTCAGGACGTCCCGCTGGAGTGCTGGACCCTGTGGCACCGGACGGAAGAGGAGACGGACTGGGCAGAGGTGCACGCCACGTTCGGCCCGCACGGCGTCTGGTACCGGGAGTCCGAGGGGCGCCCGCTGCCCGCCGTGTACTCCGACTCCCGCGGCATCCGCAAGGACGCCCTGCACCGGGCCTTCCTCGGCCCCAAGGGGCACGTCCCCGAGGAGTTCCTCGACTTCGGCGAGGTCCGGGCCGGGGACGCGGTGGTGTTCCGCGCGCGCCTGACCGTGCCCGGCGAAGGCGGCTTCGTGGCCGTCGGCGCGGCCGCGGCCAAGACGCTGCGGGTGGACGGCGTGACCGTCCCGCTGGACGACCGGGGCCATCTGGCGGTCGCGGAGACCCCCGTCCCGGCCGGCGAGCACGATGTCGAGTTGCGGCTCGCTCCGGACGAGGACGTGCGGCTGCGCGGCCACCTCGCCGTCGTCACCGACCGCGAGCGGTACCGGCGGCCGGAGTGGATCACTGCGGCCGGGCCGGCACGGGCGGGCGCGCGGGTCACACTCAGCGCTTCCCTCCCCGCGTCGGCGGGGGAGGCGACGCTGCAGGTGGCCTCGGCGGCGCCCTGCCGCATCCTCCTCGACGGCGAGGAGATCGGGCGCCAAGGCGGATTCGACCCGTACGCCGAACAGGAGGTGCCGCGCGTCGGCCGCTACCGGGTGACCGGTGGCGAGCTGACGCTGGTCCTCACCGAGACCGGGACGCCGCCCGCGGTCCTCGTGGACGGCCCGGTCGTCTCCGGCTCCGGCTGGACCGCGGCGCGTGACGGCGACACGGTGCCGGTCGTCGCGAAGCGTGCGCAGTACGGCGACCCGGCGTCCCTTCACCTGCGTCGGCGGCCTCATCCGCTGCCCGGCGCGATGTGGCTCGACGACGACCCCGGAACGGGCGTCGTCCTGCCCGCGCTGCTCGCGCCGCCGGAGGGAGCCCCGCGGGTGGAGAGACTGCGCTTCACGGTGCCGCCCGGCGCGATGCGCATGGCGGTCGACGTCCGCGGAGAACTGCTGGAGGCGACACTGGACGGCGAGCCGCTCGAACCGGCGCCGGAGATGCCGCTGCCCGGTCCGGCGGCGCCGTCCGCCCGGACGGCCGAGCTGCGGATCCGGACGCTGCCCGGCCACCGCGCGGGCGCGGCGCTCGCCGGGCCGGTGCGGTTCACCGCGGGCCCCGGCACGATCGAGCTGGGCGACTGGGAGGACGCGGGACTCGCCGGATACAGCGGCGCCGTCCGGTACCGGCGCGTGCTCCACCTCCCCGGGGCACCGGCCGCGGCCACGCTCGACCTCGGGCGGGTGCGGGGCACCGCCGAGGTCACGGTCAACGGCGCCTCCGCCGGCGTCCGGATCTGCACCCCGTACCGCTTCGACCTCGGCACGGCCCTACGCGAAGGGGAGAACGAGATCGAGGTCCTGGTCTGCGGGACCCTCGCGCCCTACCTCGACGAGGTGAGCCCGACGCACTTCGTCTTCACCGGCCAGCGCGCATCCGGCCTGTACGGCCCCGTCCTGCTGCGTCTGCGCGAGCCGGCGGATCCGCGGGACTAGCCGCCCGCCATGGCCCCCACGACGACGAACGGTTCGGTTCCCGTGGCGACGAGCTCGGGGAGCGGGGAGTCCGGCGGATCATGCGACAGGTCCTCGGCGCAGGCGTAGAAGCGCACGAACGCGCGTCGCCGCTTGGTCGTGTGGTCGCGGATGGTTCCGCGCAGCACCGGATGGCGGGCTTCCAGCGCGTCCAGCACCGCAGCGAGCGTGACCCGCTCCGGGACGTCCAGCAGCACCTCGCCGTCGACGCCGGCGAGCCCGCGCAGATGGGCGGGGAGCACGACGCGGATCATGGCAGGACCTGCACTTCCACCGAGAGGACGGCGGGCAGGTCGCGGACGATGGGCGTCCAGCCGTCCCCGGCGTCGGCCGACACGTACACCTGCCCGCCGGTCGTGCCGAAGTAGACGCCGCACGGGTCGAGCGAGTCGACGGCCATCGCGTCCCGCAGCACGTTGACGTAGCAGTCGCGCTGCGGGAGCCCGGAGGTCAGCGGCTCCCACTCGTGGCCGCCGGCGCGGCTGCGATAGACGCGCAGCCTGCCCTCGGGCGGGTAGTGCTCCGAGTCGCTCTTGATCGGCACCACGTACACGGTGTCCGGCTCGTGCGCGTGGACGGCGACGGGGAAGCCGAAGTCGCTCGGCAGGTCACCGCTGATCTCGTGCCATGTCTCGCCGGCGTCGTCGCTCCGCATGACGTCCCAGTGCTTCTGCATGAACAGGACCTCGGGACGGGACGGGTGCATGGCGACGCGGTGGACGCAGTGGCCGACCTCGGCGCCCGGGTCCGGAATGCCCTCGGAGCGCAGGCCGCGGTTCACCGCGCGCCAGCTCTTGCCCGCGTCGTCGCTGCGGAACACGCCCGCCGCGGAGATGGCCGCGAACATCCGGCCCGCGTTGACCGGGTCGAGCGTGATCGTGTGCAGGCACATCCCGCCGGCGCCCGGCTGCCAGTCCGGCCCCGAGCCGTGATTGCGAAGACCGGGCAGTTCCTGCCAGGTCCGCCCGCCGTCGGACGAGCGGAACAGGGCGGCGTCCTGCACCCCGGCGTAGACGGTGTCCGGATCGTCCGGCGACGGCTCGATGTGCCAGACCCGGGTGAACTCCCAGGGGCGGAGGGTTCCGTCGTACCACTGGTGCGTGCCCGGCTCCCCCTCGTAGCGGAACTCGTTGCCCATCGGCCGCCATGTGGCTCCGCCGTCGTCCGAGCGCTGGATCAGCTGGCCGAACCAGCCGCTCGACTGGGAGGCGTACAGCCGTGCCGGATCGGCGGGGGAGCCGGCGACGTGGTAGATCTCCCAGCCGCCGAAGTGCGGCCCGCTGACCTCCCAGCGGTCACGGCCCCCGTCCGCCGTGAGGATGAACGCGCCCTTGCGCGTGCCGACCAGAACCCGTACGGCGCTCATGTCCGTGCTCCCTTCCGAACCTCCTCGGCACAACTCACCACTGTTACGACCGGTCCCGGCCGCGAAACTCATCGGCCGCGACGTCCGGGTCCGCCGGGACGTTCGTGCCCGTGGACTCGCGCTCCATGGCGGGCGGCCGCTGTCAACGGCGAAGATCGCCGTCCGTCGACGTGTGCTGGGCGTCGTGAATCGCCATGGTTGTGCCCGTTGGGTGCTGCTTGTCTCTTCATTCGCCGGGTGATCACCCCGGCGGATCCGCTGCGACGGGTCCGTCCGCCGCCTCCAGGAGGCAAAGGTGCCCAGGACACGCCGGACCACCGTGACCGCGCTGGCGGTCACCGGGACGCTTCTCAGCTTCGGCCTCGCGGTCCCCGGCCGGGCCGAACCGCCGCCGCGCCCCCGGCCCCCGGGCGAGCAGGCCGAGCTGCCCGACAAGGACGCCCGCACCGGCGACCTCGCCCCGACCGGCCGCCAGCGGAGCGCCGCGCGCGGCGTGACCGTGCGGTGGAACAGGCTCGGCACGCCCGCCTCGGTGACCGACGCGGGGCCCCTGGCCACCGGGCTGCCCGGCGACCCGGAGAAGGCGGCGCGCGCGTACCTGACCGCCCATCGGGATCTGTTCGGCCTGGACGCCGCGGCCGTCGGCGCCCTGGAGAAGGTCGCGGTCAACCCCATCGGCGACGGCGCCGCCGTGCTGCTGCGCCAGCGTTTCGGAGATCTGCCCGCCGGCTACGACGGACTGGTGGCGATCGGCGTGGCCGGCGGCGAGGTCGTCTCGGTCACCTCGACGCTCGCCCGCGACGACGCCGCCCCGGCGCCCGCCACGCTGTCCCAGAAGGACGCGGTGACCGCGGCCGGCCGTGACGCGGGCATCGCCGTCTCGTCCGCCGGCACCCGCAAGGCGCGGCTGGTGGCGGTGCCCACCGCCGAGGGCGTCCGCAGCGCCTACCAGGTCACGCTCATGGACGCCTCCGGGGCCGAGCCGAAGGCGGTCACGTCCTATGTCGACGCCCGCACCGGCATGGTGCTCGTGCGGGAGAACCTCGTCGACCACGACAGCGACGACCCGCGCTGGGCGGTGTTCCCGGCCACCCCGCCCGGCGACTACTCGTCCCGGGACACCCGGCAGATCTGGTGCTTCCGCCCCGCCGCGGGCTGCCGGTCCGTCGTCGGCGGCGACCCGTCCAGCGGTCGGCCCTGGGACGTCGACCCGGCGTCCGGCGCCTCGACCACGACCAGCCTGGGGAACGCGGCCCGCACGTACGACAACCGCGCGAGCAGCGACCCCTTCACCGTCGGGACACGGACCAACGCTCCCAAGCCGGACCGCACCTACCGGTACCCCTGGGCCAACCAGTGGTACACCGGAAAGTGCGACCCCGCGACCATGGACAGCCCGCAGGAAGCCGACCTGGAGCCGGCGATCTCCAACCTGTTCGTCCAGCACAACCGCATGCACGACTGGTCCTACCGGCTCGGCTTCACGGAGTCGGCCTGGAACATGCAGGCGGACAACGGCGACCGGGGCGGCCTCGGCGGCGACCCCGAGCAGGGCAACGCCCAGGCCGGCGCCAGGTTCCCCCAGATCCGCGACAACGCGAACCAGATCACTCCGCCCGACGGCACGCCGACCATCAGCAACATGTACCTGTGGCAGCCGATCGCGGGCGCGTTCTATTCGCCGTGCGTCGACGGCGACTTCGACATGACCGTCATCGGGCACGAGTACACGCACGCCATCTCCGGCCGCATGATCGCCGGGCCGGACGCGGGGTGGAGCGGGCCCCAGGCCGGGGCCATGAACGAGAGCACCTCCGACCTGCTCGCCATGGAGTACCTCGGCGAGCACGGGTTCCGCGCGCCCGGCCGGACGCCGTACGTCATCGGCGCCTATGTCACCGGGGACGAGCGTGCGGGCATCCGCAACCACGACATGAGCCGGAGTCCGCTCAACTACGGCGACCTCGGCTACGACCTGGTCGGCACGCAGGTGCACGCCGACGGTGAGATCTGGACCGCCACGCAGTTCGACCTGCGGCAGGCGTTCGTCCAGAGGTATGGCGGTGGCAATGCGGCGCTGCAGCGCAAATGCGCCGAAGGTGCGGTGCCGGTGGCCAAGTGCCCGGGCAACCGGCGGTGGGCGCAACTGTCGTTCGACGCGCTGCTGCTCATGGCCACCGGGGCCGTCAGCTATGTGGACCACCGCAACGCCCTGCTCGCCGCCGACACCATTCGCTTCGGCGGCAAGGACCATGCGCTGATGTGGAAGGTCTTCGCCGAGCACGGCCTGGGATCGGCCGCGGCCAGCAACGGTTCCGCGGACGCCGACCCCACGCCCGGCTTCGCTTCGCCGATGTCGCGCAACGCCAGCCTCACGCTCAAGCCCGGAGGCGACGCCAAGGGCGGCAAGGTCCGCCTTTACGTGGGCGACTACGAGGCCCGCGCCGTCCCGGTGGCCGACACCGACCCGGCGACGCCACTCGGCGCCACGTTCGCCATCACGCCCGGCCGCTACTCCTTCGTCGCGGTGGGCGAGGGCTTCGGCCACAAGCGCTTCACCGCCACGGTCGGCGCGTCACGGCGGACCCTGACGGTCGAGATGTCCCGGAACGAGGCCGCGAGCGTCAACGGCGCGACCGCCACCGGCGACGGGCAGTCCCAGACGGCGCTGCTGGACGAGACGGAGACGACGAACTGGCAGTCGGTGCAGGCGCCGGCCGCCGGCCGCCAGGTGACCGTCGACCTGGCCGGCGACCGCCCGGTCAGGGTCGGCCGGGTGCAGGTCAGCGCGATGCTGCGGCCGTCGGCGGCCGGCGATCCGGAGGGCGCGGGCGGCGCGCAGAACCGGTTCACGGCGCTGCGCGCCTTCCGGCTGCTGGCCTGCGACGCCACCAGGGCCGACTGCTCGCAGGCGGGCTCGTACCGGACCGTCTACACCAGCCCGGCCGACGCCTTCCCCGCCGACCGGCCGCGTCCGACGGCGCCCGACATCACCCTGCGCTCGTTCGACCTGCGGGACGTCACCGCGACGCACCTGCGGCTGCAGGTGGTCTCCAGCCAGTGCACGGGCGCGCCGGCGTACGCGGGGGAGCAGGACAACGATCCGCGCTCCGGCACCGACTGCGGCGCCGCCGCCCCGCTGGCCGGGGTCGTCCGGGCGGCCGAACTCCAGGCGTTCGCCCGGTAGCCGGGAGGCTCCGCGCAGGCCAGCCGGTGTTGTCACCGGGTAACACCCCGGATACCTTGCTGTCCATGACGAGTACGGCGGGCCGGCCGCGGCCGGGATCACGGCGTGATCCCGGCCGCCGCCGTGCCCTCCTGGAGGCCGCGGACCGGGTCATCCAGCGGGAGGGCCCGGAGGCGTCCATGGCCGCGATCGCCGCCGAGGCGGGGATCAGCAAGCCGATCCTCTACCGGCACTTCGGCGACAAGAGCGGCCTCTACCAGGCGCTCGCCGAGCGGCACACCCGCAAGCTGATCGAGGGCATCCGGGACGAGTTCTCCCGCGGCGACCCGATCCGCGACCGCACACGCTCCACCATCGACACCTACCTGGCGACGATCTCCAAGAACCTCAACCTCTACCGGTTCCTCATGCACCGCGCGAGCGCCGAGGACACGGCCACGCACAGCGCGATGAGCACGATGATCCGGGACGTGAGCCGGGAACTGGCCGAGGTGATGGTCGCCGAGGGGGAGATGGCGGACCGGACCCGCGCCTACGTGTGGGGGCACGCGATCGTCGGCATGGTGCAGACGGCCGGCGACTGGTGGCTCGACCACGCCGACGAGGTGCCGCGGGAGGCCGTCGTGGACGGCCTCGTCGACCTCGTCCTCGGCGGGCTGCCCGCCGCCGCGTCCGGCGCCCGCGCCCCGCAGGTGTCCGGCGAGCCCCGATCCCAGAGCTGAGAGCCGGAAGCAGACGGCCCGGCCGTCCGCGTGGGCGGACGACCGGGCCGTAGCCGTGCCCGGACAGAGCCGGATCAGGTGCTGGCGGTGACCTCCAGGTCCTTGACCTTCGGGTCGCCCTTGTCGGCGAGGTAGTCGGAGGTGCGGGTGGTGTCTTCTCCGTCGGCGAGTTTGGCGGCTTTGAAGATGATGGTGGCGATGACGGCGATGGCGACGTTGACGGCGAGTGCGAGCATCCCGGCGTAGACGGTGGTTTGGGTGTCGAGGCCGAGGTCGTTGAGGGGGTAGGCGGAGCCGCCGAAGTGCTCTTTGCTCTTGGCGGGGTTGGGGATTTGGTAGAGCATCCATAGGCCGGTGGCCATGCCGGTGGCCCAGCCGGTGATGAGGGCGCCGCGGTGGAACCAGCGGGTGATCAGGCCGAGCCCGACCGAGGGCAGGGTCTGCAGGATGATGACGCCGCCGATCAGTTGCAGGTCGATGGAGAACTCGGGGTCCAGGGCCAGGATGCAGGCGACTGCGCCGGCTTTGACGATGAGTGAGACCAGTTTGCTGACGGTGGCTTCTTCTTTGGCGTCGGCGTCGCGGCGGATGTATTCCTTGTAGATGTTGCGGGTGAACAGGTTGGCTGCGGCGATCGACATGATCGCGGCGGGGACCAGTGCGCCGATGCCGACGGCGGCGAACGCCACGCCGGCGAACCAGTCGGGGAACATGTGGTCGAACAGCACCGGGACGACGGTGTTGGTGTCGGGTTTGCCGCCGGTGGTGATGGGTTTGACGCCGGCGGCGATGGCCATGTAGCCCAGCAGCGCGATCAGGCCCAGGACGAAGCTGTAGGCGGGCAGTGCCGCCATGTTCCGCTTGATCACGTTGCGGTTGCGGCTGGCCAGGACGCCGGTGACGCTGTGCGGGTACAGGAACAGCGCCATCGCCGAGCCGAGTGCGAGCATCGCGTAGTTGAGTTGGCCGGACCCGGCGATGGTGATGCCGTCCCCGGGCGCCGGGGTCTTGTCGAATTTGGTTTTGGCGGCGTCGAAGATGTCGCCCCAGCCGCCGAGTTTGGACGGGATGTACAGCACGGCGACGATGATGACCAGGTAGATCAGCACGTCTTTGACGAAGGCGATCAGCGCTGGTGCGCGTAGTCCGGACTGGTAGGTGTAGGCGGCCAGGATGACGAAGGCGATGATGATGGGCCAGTGCCCGTTGACGCCCATGGCTTTGAGGACGGCTTCGATGCCGACCAGTTGCAGGGCGATGTAGGGCATGGTGGCGACGATGCCGGTGATGGCGATGACCAGGGCCAGGGTGGGGGAGCCGAACCGGGCGCGGACGAAGTCGGCGGGGGTGACGAACCCGTGCACGTGCGACACCGACCAGAGCCGGATCAGGATCAGGAACACCAGCGGGTAGACCACGATGGTGTAGGGGACGGCGAAGAATCCGGCGGCGCCGGCGCCGAAGACCAGGGCGGGGACGGCGACGAAGGTGTAGGCGGTGTACAGGTCGCCGCCGATCAGGAACCAGGTGATCCAGCTGCCGAAGCTGCGGCCGCCCAGGCCCCATTCGTCCAGGCTGTGCATGGTGTCGGGGCGCCGCCACCGGGCGGCGACGAAACCCATCCCCGACACCAGCGCGAACAGCACGGCGAAGACGATGATCTCGGTGAGGTGGTCCGATGCCATCGCGCTCAGCCCCGCTTCTTGGTCATCTGGTAGACCACGACCGTGCAGGCCACCCCGAGCGGGATGAACGCCAGCTGGATCCAGTAGAAGGCCGGGAACCCGCCCAGCCGCGGGGTGTCACTGTTGTAGAACAACGTCAGCAGCGGAACCACCACCGGCACCACCAGCAGCCAGTTCCAGGCGCTCCGGTCGGAGCGGCCCTCAGACGGCGGGGGCTGCGCCGCGGCCGGTTCCTTCGAGTTGTCAGGAGTCAAGGGGGTCCTCCTCGTGTCGCCCGCGCACGGTCCGCTCGGATCGCGAGACGGGGCCGTGCCCGGGAATTCAGCCGGGCGAGCTTACCCAGCGGCGGATCACAGCCCGATCTCAGCGGCGGCACGACTTGGGTGGATCGTTCCACCAGGGAACCGCCAGGTCATGGCCCGTTCCCTGGCCGGTAAGAGGGGTGGTCAGACGGTCCGCTCGGCGGCGGTCTTCGGCTCGTGCCGCACGTCGGCGGGGCGGTTCAGCTCGCGCGTCCAGGCGGCGAACTCCACCAGGATGCCGTCGGGGTCCTTGAAGTAGATCGAGCGCACGAACACGCCCTCGTGGTTCTCCGGCGCGACGCCGAACTCGCTGTCGTCGTGGTTGAGGAGGACGCCGACGTCGATGCCCTTGGTGATGAGGCGGTCGCGGTACTCCTCGATGCGCTCGGGCGGGACGTCGAAGGCGACGTGGTTCATCGACCCGACGGCCGACAGCAGCTCGCCGCGGTCGGGCAGCGTCTTCGGCGCGGACACGCCGGGGACGGGCTCGGGGGCGTCCGGGAACCAGAAGAAGGCGAGCGCGTTGCCGCCGCCGCAGTCGAAGAAGAAGTGCTGCCCCCAGCCCATCGGGAGTTCGATCGTCTTGATCAGCGGCATGCCGAGAACGCCCTGGTAGAAGTCCACCGTCTGCTTCATGTCGCTGCAGACGAGCGCGAGATGGTTGACCCCGCGCAGTTCGAACTCGGTGTTCTTCCTGGTCATGGGCGCCGCTCTCTCCCTGTTGTAAGTGAACCCTTGCGTCCTTTGTCCATGGTAGCTTTGGCGCATGCGAACCGCAGCCTCCCGGTGGTGGTGGCGCCGCTGAGGCGGCGCCGGTTCTTGCATGCTCAGACCAGGCGACCGCCCCCACCCGGCGGTCGTTTTTTCATGCTCGCCGCCTGGGTGGGGGCCCGACATGAGGGGCCACCGCGGTGGAGACCGTCTCACAACAGCCGCTGACCAGCGAGTTCGTCACGGCCGGGGGCGTACGGGTGACCCGTACCGCCGTCCCGGTCGACCCCGAGCGCAAGTCCGCCGTCCTGAACGCCCTCGTCGCGGCCGTGGGGGAGCGGCGCGGCGGCGTGCTCAGCTCCGGCATGGAGTATCCGGGCCGCTACAGCCGCTGGCACATGGCCTACGCCGATCCGTGCCTGGAGATCGTCGCGCGGGGCCGGGCGGTCGCCGTCCGGCCGCTGAACGAGCGCGGGCGGGTCGTCCTGCCCGCCCTGGCCGGAGTGCTCCGCGACGTCGGTGAGGTACGGGCGGACGAGCCGGGACTGTTCGAGGTCTTCGTGCCGCCGTCGGAGGAGTTCTTCACCGAGGAGGAGCGCAGCCGCCGGCCGACGGTCTTCACCGCGCTGCGCGCCGTGGTCGGCCTGTTCGGCTGCGACGACCCGCACCTCGGCCTGTACGGGGCGTTCGGGTACGACCTGTCGCTGCAGTTCGAGCCGCTGCGGACCCGGCTGGAGCGGCCGGACGACCAGCGCGACCTCGTCCTGCACCTCGCCGACGAGATGGTCGTCGTCGACCGGAAACGCGAGACCTCGCACCGGATCTCCTACGAGTTCGAGGTGGACGGGGCGAGCACCGCCGGGCTGCCGCGCGACACCGGGACGACGCCCGTCCGGCCCACGGCCGGGCTGCCGGCGCAGCCCGTCCCGGGCGTGTACGCGCGGATGGTGCGGGAGGCCAAGGACAAGTTCGTCCGGGGCGACCTGTTCGAGGTCACGCCGGGGCACGCGATGTACGGGCGCTGCGACGCGCCCGCCGCGTTCTTCGAGCGGCTGCGGGAGACGAACCCGGCGCCGTACGAGTTCCTGTTCAACCTGGGCGACGGCGAGTACCTGGTCGGCGCGTCGCCCGAGATGTTCGTGCGGGTCAGCGGGGACCGCGTCGAGACGTGCCCGATCGCCGGGACGATCAAGCGCGGCACCGACGCGCTGGAGGACGCCGAGCAGATCCGCACGATCCTGTCCTCCGCCAAGGACGAGTCCGAGCTGACCATGTGCACCGACGTGGACCGCAACGACAAGTCGCGGATCTGCGTCCCCGGCAGCGTCCGCGTCCTCGGCCGCCGGCAGATCGAGATGTACTCCCGGCTGATCCACACCGTCGACCACATCGAGGGACGGCTGCGCCCCGGCTTCGACGCGCTCGACGCGTTCCTCACCCACATGTGGGCGGTGACCGTCACCGGCGCGCCCAAGGCGTGGGCGATGCAGTTCATCGAGGACCACGAGGACTCCCCGCGCCGCTGGTACGGCGGCGCGGTCGGCTGCGTCGGCTTCGACGGCTCGATGAACACCGGCCTCACGCTGCGGACCGCGCAGATCCGCGACGGCGTCGCCACCGTCCGGGCCGGGGCGACGCTGCTGTACGACTCCGACCCCGACGAGGAGGAGCGCGAGACGCACCTCAAGGCGAGCGCCCTGCTGAGCGCGCTCGCCACCGCGCGGAAGGGCGACGGGCCCGCGGCGGCGCAGGAGGCGCCGCTGCCCGAGCAGCCGGGGGACGGCCTCAAGGTGCTGGTCGTCGACCACGAGGACTCGTTCGTCAACACGCTCGCCGACTACTTCCGCCAGCACGGCGCGGCCGTGGTCACCCTGCGGCACGGGTTCCCGGTGCGGATGCTGGACGAGCACGCGCCCGACCTGGTGGTGCTGTCGCCCGGCCCCGGACGCCCGGAGGACTTCGGTACCCGCGCGCTGCTGGACGAGCTGGACGCCCGGGACCTGCCGGTCTTCGGCGTCTGCCTCGGCCTGCAGGCGATGGTCGAGCACGCGGGCGGCGAGCTGGCGCTGCTGCCCGAGCCGTCGCACGGCAAGCCCGGGCGGGTGAAGGTGGCGGGCGGCGAACTGTTCCGGGGCCTGCCGGACGAGATCACCGCGGCCCGGTACCACTCGCTGCACGCCACGCCCGAGCGGGTGAAGGGATTCCAGGTCACGGCCCTGACCGGGGAGGTCGTCATGGCGATCGAGGCGCCGGAGCGGCGGCGCTGGGCCGTCCAGTTCCACCCGGAGTCGATCCTCACCGCGGCGGGCGGGGCCGGGCACCGGATCGTGGCGAACGTCCTGCGCCTGTGCCGGCCGTAGGCCGGGCCGTCCGCGGAGCGGAGCCGCCTCTAGTTCCGAAGCACTAGAGGCGGGGGCCCGGAAATGGTCCTGAGGTTCCTGTCGCGGCCCCGGTCATGGCGGAAGACTTGTTCCCGGCCACATCGCGCCGCGCTCGCGCGACGCGGATGATCGCCGTTATCCCGGTGGAGGGGGGAGGCCCGTCCTCCCCCCTCCGCATATAAAGGGCATTTCGGGCATCCGGAACGAAGCGGTTGTTTCTCGGCCTCCTCCGGGGGGACGTCCGGGGCCATGATTACCATCCTCTCGATCATCGCGGCGATCCTGGTGATCGCCGGCATCTATGTGATCCTGGCCCGGCGCGAACTGCTCTGGGGCATCGTCCTCATCGTCGTCGGGCTCCTCGTCGGGCCCGGCGGGGTGAGCATCTTCACCTGACCGAAAATCCGCCAGGCCGGGACGGAACCCTGACGCCCCCTGTCAGGTTTCGGTGCCAGCATCGTCCCCATGAGCCGTGCACTGACAGGCAAGACCGCACTGGTCGCCGGCGCGACGCGCGGAGCGGGGCGAGGGATCGCCACCGAACTCGGCGCCGCGGGAGCGACCGTGTACGTGACGGGACGGTCCACCCGGGCGCAACGGTCGGAGATGGACCGTCCCGAGACCATCGAGGAGACCGCCGAGCTGGTCACCGCCGCCGGCGGCGAGGGGATCGCCGTCCAGGTCGACCATCTCGACCCGGCGCAGGTCGCCGCGCTCGTGCGCCGCATCGACGACGAGCAGGGCAAGCTGGACGTTCTCGTCAACGACGTCTGGGGCGGCGACCGCCTCTTCGAGTTCGGCAAGAAGCTGTGGGAGCAGTCCCTTGAGGACGGCCTGCACATGCTGAGGCTGGCCATCGACACCCACGCCATCACCAGCCATCACGCCCTGCCGCTGCTGATCCGAGAGCCCGGCGGCCTCGTCGTCGAGGTCACCGACGGGACCGCCGAGTACAACGCGAAGTACCGCAAGGACGTCGGGTTCTTCTACGACCTCGCCAAGAGCGCCGTCATCCGGATGGCGCTCGCCCAGTCCGAGGAGATCGCGCCGTACGGGGCGACGGCGCTCTCGCTGACCCCGGGATGGCTGCGCTCCGAGGCGATGCTCGACATCTACGGCGTCACCGAGGAGACCTGGCGCGACGCCACGGAGCGGATCCCGCACTTCGCGATCTCCGAGTCGCCCGCGTTCGTGGGGCGCGCCGTCGCGGCGCTCGCCGCCGACCCGGACCGCGCCCGCTGGAACGGGGCGTCGCCGTCCAGCGGGGGGCTCGCCCAGGTCTACGGGTTCACCGACGCCGACGGCAGCCGTCCCGACGCCTGGCGCTACATCACCGAGGTCGCCGACGCGGGCAGGCCCGCCGACGTCACCGGCTACCGCTAGCGGCGCCGCCGCCCGGCGGGGGGGCCGTCCGGCCCGCGGTACAGCTCCGCGAGCCGGGCGGCGTCGCCCGCCATCCGCTCCCGCAGCTCCGGCGGGGCGAGGACCTCGGCCTCCGGCCCGAGCCGCAGCAGCTCGGACGCCGCGACGATCATCGACTCCACCGGGAGCGTGGTCACCACCCATCCACGCGCGTCCGGCTCGCCGGCCTCCTCGGCGGCCCGCCGCGCCGCGTGCGGCTCGACGGCGTACCGCAGGGCGCGCATCCCGGCCGGGCTCAGCCGCACGGTGACCTCCTCGCGCAGCATCGAGCGCACGAACGCGCCCGCCTGCTCGCGCCAATGGGAGGCGAGGTCGAAGTCCTCGTCGCGCTGGAAGAAGCCACCGGCCGGCCGGACGGCGGTGACGCGGTCCGCGCGGTAGGTGCGGTGCCGGCCGCCGACCCGCGCGACCAGGTACCAGGTGCCGTTCTTGAGGACGAGCCCGTACGGCTCGGCCGTGCGGGTGACCTCGGAGTCCTTGCGGCGGTAGCGCAGCTCGACGATCTCGTCGTCCCACACGGCGCGGGCGAGGTGGCGCAGCAGCGGCGGCGGGCCGGTCTCGCCGAACCAGCCCGGGGCGTCGAGGTGGAACCGCTGGTTCGCGCGGGCCGGCGCGTCCCGCAGCGACGCCGGCAGCGCGGCGAGGACCTTCAGCTCGGCCGCAGCGAGCGCGCCGGCGCGGCCCATGTCCCCGGCGGGGCCGGGCAGCCCGGACAGGAACAGCGCCTCGGCCTCCTCGCGGGTGAGCCCGGTGAGCCGCGTCCGGTAGCCGCCGACCAGTCGGTACCCGCCGCCGCGGCCCTGGTCGGCGTAGACCGGGACCCCGGCCGCCGACAGCGCCTCCATGTCCCGGTAGACGGTCCGCTCGGAGACCTCCAGCTCACGCGCCAGTTCGCCCGCCGTCATCGTCTCCCGCGACTGCAGGAGGAGCACCACAGAGATCAACCGAGCCGCCCGCACGGGTCCATCCTGCCGCACGATCGGGCATTTCTGACAATTTCCTGGGAGATTCGCCGGGTTCGCCTGTCCTGGCAGGTCGGGCGCCTGTTAGCTTCGCGGCGTGCCTACCGAGAACACCACCATCGCGGCGTTCATCGACGCCCTCCCGAAGGTCGAGCTCCACGTCCACCTCGTCGGCTCCGCCTCCGTCCCCACCGTCCTCGAACTCGCCCGCCGCCACCCGGACGGGCCCGTCCCCGTGGACGAGCGCGAGCTGCGCGCCTTCTACGAGTTCCGCGACTTCCCGCACTTCGCCGAGGTGTACGAGTCCGTCTCCAGCCTCGTCCGGACCCCGGAGGACGTCGGGACGCTCGTCCTCGGCGTCGCCCGCGACCTCGCCGCGCAGAACGTCCGGTACGTCGAGCTGACCGTCACGCCGTACACCCACCAGCGGGCCGGGATGCCGATGCCCGCGATCACCGAGGCGCTCGACCACGCCGTCCGCGAGACCCGCGACCGGCTCGGCATCGAGGTCGCCTACATCTTCGACATCCCCGGCGAGTTCGGCGCCGACGGCGCCCGCGGCACCGTCGACCACGCCCTGGAGCACCCGCCGGAGGCGCTCGTCGGATTCGGGATCGGCGGCATCGAGCAGATGCGCCCGCCGCACCGGGACGCGTTCCGCGCCGCGTTCGCCGCCGCCCGCGCCGCGGGCCTGCGCAGCCTCCCGCACGCGGGGGAGATGACCGGCCCCGAGACGATCTGGGAGGCCATCGAGGGGCTCCACGCCGAGCGCATCGGCCACGGCATCAGCTGCATGGAGGACCCGCGCCTCGTCGCCCACCTGCGTGAGACGCAGCTGCCGCTGGAGGTGTGCCCGACGTCCAACGTCTGCACGGGCCAGGTCGCCGCCCTCGCCGAGCACCCGATGCCGCGGATGCTGGAGGAAGGGCTGTTCGTCACCCTGAACAGCGACGACCCGCCGATGTTCAACACCACCCTGACCGGCGAGTACCGCGTCGCCGCGGAGGTCTTCGGGCTGGGCCGTGCCGAGCTGGCGGACCTGGCCCGCAACGCCGTGCTCGCCTCGTCACTGGACGAGGACGGGCGGAAGGCCGTCATCGCCGACATCGACGGCCTGGTCTGACGCGGTCAGCCCCAGGCCATGCGCCGCCATGGGCTTTCGGGGTCATCGGTGAGGATGCGGTGGCCGGCGAGGGAGCGTTCGTACCATTCGCCGAACTCGCCCTCGTCGAACCGCAGCATCCGGCCGAGGACGTACCCGGCGGAGAACGAACCCCATGACTGATACACCTGGTGGGCGCGGTGCCCTGCCGTGAGGACGCACTTCTCGGCTCCCTCGGCGTCGCAGTATCCGGCGTTGAGGCCCCACCGGGCCATGTTCACCGCGCGCCCGAAGTCGTAGCCGTAGACGCTCTCGACCAGGCCGTCCGGCGGGAGCAGGCCGTCCGCCCGGAACCGCGCCTCGTACCGCAGGATCTGCCCGGACAGCTCCACGACCTCCCGGACGGTCTGGTCGGAGATGTCGCGCTCACTGCACCAGGCGACGATCGCGTCGCGCCATGCCCGCTGGTCGGTGCCGCGGCCGCGCCGGTCGAGCACCATCTGGATCGCCGCGTCGCTGTTCTCGGCGTCGAGCAGCGCGTCCATCTGCTTGCGCCAGCTCTCGGTGTCGGTGATGCCCCAGTCGCGCTCCAGCAGGACCCGGTCATCGCCCGCGCTCTCGTCGTGGTCGGCGAGGCTGTTCCAGGAGACCCCGTTGCCGACGGCCAGGTGCGCGCCCACGGCGAGCGCCGCGGCGAGGCGTCCCCAGGCGGCGCTGCCCGGATCGGTGATCAGGACGTCGTGGTTCCGGTCGGGCCGCCGCTCGGCGTCCGCGAGCAGCTTGGCGACCTGCCGGTACTCGTCCCCGCCCGGCGGCATCCGCGCCAGCAGTTCGCGGAGCGGCTGAAGCGCCCCGCGCGGGCCCGCGTCCTTCACGATCAGCCGCGCGGCGTGGAGCCCGGCCGCACCGGCGCGCCCGGCGTCCTGCAGCGACCCGAACCCCGACATCGCGGCCCAGGCGCGCCTCGCCGCCTCGCCGGTCCGGCCCGCCGCCGCCAGGACGTGCGCCGCCTGCGCGTCCAGGCCCGCCCGGACCTCGCCCGGCAGCGACGCGGCGCCCCGGTCGAGCACGTCGAGGACGCGCTGCGCCTCGCCCGTGCTCCCTGCCGCGGCGAGCGCGCGGGCGTACCGGGCCCGCACCGCCACGGCGGACGTCCAGTCCCCGCGCGCCTCCACGGCCTCGGCGGCCTTGGCGTAGGCGGCCGCGGCCTCCCCGGGCCGGCCCTGCCGCTCGTACTTCCGGGCGCGGTCGAACAGGGCGCCGGCATCGGCCTGAACAGTCATGATCCCTCCGGGTCATACCGTACCGGTCGGACGGATCGTGACGACCGCGTCACGGAAGACCGGTGATCTCCACGCGGGTGTCGTGGAAGACGGGGCCTCCGCCGAGGTCGGTGTCGCGCTCGTCGACGACGGCGTTGGCGTTCGCGCCGCCCGCGAGCTTGGCCCAGTGGCCCTTCGCGGTGGCCGCCACGCCCGGACGCACCTGGTCGGTGATCTTCAGCACGGCCTCGAAGGCGCCCCGGTCGTTGCCCACCCTGACCCGCTGCCCCTCGGTCAGCCCGCGTGCCTTGGCGTCGTCCTCGTGCAGGCGCACGATGAGGCCGCCAGAGCGCCGCATCAGCTCCGGATTGTTGCCGAACTGCGTGTTGAGGAACTCGTGCGACGCCGCCGAGATCAGCGCGAGCGGATACTTCCGGGCCCGCTCGGTGTCGGCGACCTCCACCGGCGGGACGTACCCGGCCAGCCCGGCGGTGGGGGAGCGGAACTCGAACCGCCCCGACGGGGTCGGAAACCCCTCGGCATAGGGCAGGAACGGGTCCGGGACCGACATCCGGAGGAACCCCTCCTTGCGGAGCCGGTCGAGGGTGATCCCGGCCATCCACGGGTGGCCGGACGCGAGGAGCTGCTCGGCGAGGCTCTCGTCGGAGTCGAAGAGCGCCGGCTCGTCCAGGCCCATCCGGCGGGCCAGCCGCCGGAACGTCTCGGTCGTCGGCAGGCACTCGCCCGGCGGCGCCACGGCCGGCTCGTTCCACGTCAGGTACAGGTGCCCGTAGCCCTCGTGCAGGTCGGTGTGCTCGTGCTGTGCCGTGGCGGGCAGCACGATGTCGGCGAAGTCCGCGGTGTCGGTCGGGAACTGCTCCATCACCACGGTGAACAGGTCGTCGCGGGCCAGCCCGCGCCGCACCTTGTTCTGGTGGGGCGTGCTGCCCGCCGGATTGGCCGCGATGACGAACAGGGCCTTCACCGGCGGGTCCTGGACGTCCAGCAGTCCCTCGCCGAGGCGGCTCATCGACAGCGTCCGCACCGGGCCGGGACGCAGGTCGTCCCGCCAGAGCGCGGCCTTGTCCAGCTTCACGTGACCGGACGTGGAGAACGCGACCCCGCCGCCCCGGCGTGCCCAGTCGCCCGTCACCGCGGGGATGCCGGCGATCACCCGCAGCGCCGCCCCGCCGCCAGAGTGCCGCTGGAGCCCCTGCGTCGCCCGGATGGCGGTCGGGCGCGTCCGGGCGATCCGCTCGCCGAGCGCGCGGATGCTCTCCGTGGGGACGCCGGTGATCTCCGCGGCCCGCTCCGGCGGGAACTCCGCGATCCGCCCCTGGAACTCGTCCCAACCGAGCGTGTGCCGTTGCAGGAAGTCCTCGTCCTGGGCGCCGAGGCCCACGATGACGTTCAGGAGGCCGAGCGCGAGCGCCGCGTCCGTCCCCGGGATCGGCGCCAGGTGCTCGTCGGCCTGCTGCGCCGTCCTCGTCCGCACCGGATCGATCGCGACCAGGTACGCCCCCGCCTTGCGGGCCTCCTGCACGAACTTCCACACGTGATGGCCGCTGGTCAGCGGATTCGTGCCCCACAGCAGGATCAGCCCCGCGTGCGCGAGGTCCTCCGGATCCATGCCGCCGGGCGAGCCGACCGCCTCGGTCATCCCGGCGCTGCCCGCCGCCGAGCAGATGTTCGCGTGATGCGCCGACGCGCCCAGCACGTTGAAGAACCGCCGCCCTGAGTGCCCCTCAAGACCTTGGAGGTAGCCGAGCGTGCCCGTCCCCCAGTACGGCCAGATCGCCTCCCCGCCGTGCTCGCGGACGACGTCCTCCAGCCGCGTGGCGATCTCGTCGAGCGCCTCGTCCCAGCCGATCCGCTCGAACCGTCCCTCGCCCTTCGCACCGACGCGCCGCAGGGGATGCAGGATCCGGTCCGGCTGGGCGGCCCGCTCCAGCCACCGGTTCACCTTCGCGCACAGCGCCCCGCGCGTGTACGGATGGCCGGGATTGCCCCGCAGCCCGACCGCCTCGCCGTCCCGCACCGTGACGACCCACGAGCACCCGTCGGGACAGTCCAGCGGGCAGGCTCCCAGCACCTTCAGTTCCGACGGCATCGAACCTCCCTACCTGGACGAACCCCTCTAGTCTGCGGCACGACACCTCCGCCACCGTGCCGGGGTCGCGGTCGTCGTACCGGGGTGGTTTCCTAAGGGGCGACGGAAACGAACCGTAGGGGGAACGAGAGTGAAGAGCGTCGAGCCCGAGGTGTTCCTCGTTGCGCGGCCCGAACTGGACTACGACGAGGTCGCCCGGTACCTGCGGGACGTGGGCGGGGAGAGCTGGCTGGAGCGGCTCGACCGGGGCGAGCTCGACGACGAGCTGAACGACCCGCAGAACCTGGCCGAGTTCGCCGGGCGGCTCTGCTACCGCTCGTGGGAGCCGGGCCTCAACCCCAACGTGACCAAGATCCGCACGGACTCCGGCGTGTACCTGGAGAACATCCTGCGGAGCCTGCACGGCTCGGTGCTGGAGCACGTCAGCTTCAGCTTCGTTCTGCACAACGTGAGCCGTGTCCTGACGCACGAGCTCGTCCGGCACCGTCCCGGGGTGGCCATCTCGCAGGAGTCGCTGCGGTTCGTCCGGCTCCAGGACATCCCGTTCTGGTTCCCCGAGTGGGCTCGCGAGGACGCCGAGCTGATGAAGCGCGCCACCGCCATGCTGGAGCAGATGGAGGAGTTCCAGGGCTGGATGGCGGCGCACTTCGGCCTGGACGACGAGGGCGTGCCGTTCAAGGAGAAGAAGCACAAGACCTCGTTCATGCGCCGCTTCGCCCCCGAGGGCGTCGGCACCGGCCTGGTCTGGACGGCGAACGTCCGCACCCTGCGGCACACGCTGGAGAACCGCACCGCGCCCGGCGCGGAGGAGGAGATCCGGCTCCTCTTCGGCAAGATCGGCGAGGTGATGCGCAAGGAGGCCCCCGACCTGTTCGGCGACTACGTCATCGAGGACGGCACCTGGATCCCCGAGTGGCGCAAGGTCTGACCCGGGTCGTTCGCAGGTCTCGGTTTCGATCATCGCAGACCGTTCGGTTCGGGTCTAGGCGTACGGTGTATATCTGCGGAATTATTCGACGGTATGTCTGACATCAGAATTCCGGCGGGTGGCCGCGGGCTGCCGGGGTACCTCGCCGTCCCCGACGGGGAGGGGCCCTGGCCCGGCGTCGTGATCGTGTTCGAGGCGATGGGCGCGAGCGCGGACATGCGCGCCCAGGCCGACCGGTTCGCCGCGAACGGCTACCTCGCCGTCCTGCCCGACCTGTACGACGGTGCGCCGTGGATCCGCTGCGTCACCAAGGCGATGCGGGACATGCGCGCCCGGCGCGGCCCCACCTACGACCACATCGAGGCGACCCGCGCATGGCTCGCCGGCCGGGACGACTGCACCGGCGACGTGGGCGTATGCGGGTTCTGCATGGGCGGCGGCTTCGCGCTGGTCGCCGCCGCGAAGTACGACTTCAAGGCGGCCGCGGCCAACTATGGGATCCTGCCGCGCCGGCCGGAGGAGTCGCTACGGGGCGCGTGCCCGATCGTCGGCAACTACGGCGGCGCGGACCCGACGCTGCGGGGGGCCGCGGGCAGGCTGGAGCGGGCGCTGACGATCGCCGGTGTCACGCACGACGTGAAGGAGTACCCGGGGACCGGGCACAGCTTCCTCACCGACTTCACCCCGCCCGCCCCGCTCGGCCCGGTCGCGAAGATCGCCTTCGGGGTCGGCAGGGGCCGTGAGAACGCCGCGGACGGCTGGGACCGCATCTTCGCCTTCTTCGGCGAGCACCTCGACACCAAAAAATCTACAACGTAAAGGCTCTCGGCGGTGCGCCGCTCACCGGCCCCGGGTGAACCGGAGATCAGCCGCGCAGTACCGCCTGGGTCTGGGTCACCTGAGCGACGCGGCGGCCGGTCGCGTCGAACAGGTCGGTCTGGACGACGATCGAGGTGCGGCCGGTGTGCAGCGGATGCGCGACGCCGCGGACGTGCCCCTCCTTGACCCCGCGGAAGAAATTTGTCTTGGACTCCAGCGTCGTCGTGGACGTGTCCGGTGGCAGGTTGAGGAAGGCACAGGCGGCGCCGAGCGTGTCGGCGAGCGCCATGAGGGCTCCGCCGTGCATGACGCCGCCGGCGGTGCAGCGGTCCGGGGCCCAGTCCAGGTGGCCGGTGACCTCCCCGGGCCCTACGGTGTCGATCTCCACGCCGAGCGCGCGGGCGAACGGCATCGCGTCGGTCAGCTGGTCGGGGGTGGGTCCCGTGGTCATGAGCTCCTCCTCGGTCCGTGTTTCGCACCCACCCTGGCGATGGGGCCGCCGCGGGTCCATTACCCCGGACGTAATCGTGGGCCTGACCAGGGTGCGGGTAGCGTCGGGGCGTGACCACGATGACGACGGCGTTGAGTGATGTGAGACCTATCGGGGACCAGCTGCGCGCGTGGCGGCAGCGGCGCAGGCTGAGCCAGCTGGAGCTGGCGTCGGAGGCGGACGTGTCGACCCGGCACCTCAGCTTCGTGGAGACGGGGCGTTCGGCGCCGAGCCGGGAGATGGTGCTGCGGCTCGCGGAGCATCTGGACGTGCCGCTGCGCGACCGCAACCTGCTGCTGGTCGCGGCCGGGTACGCGCCGGTGTTCGACGAGACGCCGATCGAGGAGCCGAAGATGGACTCGGTCCGGGCGGCGCTGAGGCAGGTGCTGGAGGGGCACGAGCCCTACCCGGCCGTGGTCGTCGACCGGTTCTGGAACCTGATCGACGCCAACGCGGCCGCGGCGTTCTTCATGGAGGGCGCGCCGCAGGAACTGCTGGAACCGCCGCTGAACGTGCTGCGGCTCAGCATGCATCCGGACGGGATGGCCAAGAACATCCTGAACCTGGCCGAGTGGCGCGCGCACATGATCGACCGGGTGCGGCGGCATGTCGCGCTGACCGCGGACGCGGCTCTCGCCCAGCTCTACAAGGAGCTGCGGAGCTTCCCCGGGGACGTGGGGGAGGCGATCGCGCCGCCCGCCGACCACGAGGTCTTCGTCCCGCTGCGGATGCGGGTGGACGGCCGGGAGCTGTCGTTCTTCAGCACCATCGCGACCTTCGGGACGCCGGTCGACATCACGGTGGCCGAGCTGGCGATCGAGTCGTTCTATCCGGCGGACGCGAAGACGACCGCGTTCCTGCGCGAGCGCGCCGGCTGGTGACCGGGGTCAGTCGCCGGCCGTGAGCAGGTCGTGGTGGATCCGCGTCAGCGGCACGCCGAGCCGCTGCAGGGCGGTGACCGTCCGGCGGACGAGCGGGGCGGGCCCTGCCACGTAGGCCTCGTGGTCGCGGACGCCGTGGAGGAGCCCGGGCAGCACGTCCGGCACCCGGCCCTTGAGGGCGCCGGGCGCCGGGGCGCGCGACAGCACCGGGACGACCCGGAGCCGCGCGAAGGCGGTCTCCAGCAGCCGCAGGCCGGCGAGATCGTAGAGGGCGCTCTCCTCGCGGGCCGCGACGAGCAGGCGGACGTCGCGGTCCCCGCCCGCGGCGACGGCCTGTTCGGCGAGCGCCTTCATGGGGGCGAGGCCGGTTCCGCCGCCGATCAGGAGCAGCGCGCGATCCGAGGCGGGGTCGAGCGTCATCGCCCCCTCGGGCGGTCCGAGCAGCACGGTGTCGCCCGGTCCGGTGTGCCGGACCAGCGCGCCGCTCACCCAGCCGCCCGGGCGGGCCCGGACGTGCAGGCGCAGCATCCCGTCCGGCCGGGGCGCGTTCGCGATCGAGTACGGCCGCCAGACCCGGGGCCACCGGGCGGACTGCACGCTCACGTGCTGCCCGGGGGCGAACGGCAGCGGGCGGTCGGGCCGCAGCGTGAGGACCGCGAGGCCGGGGGCGCGGCGGTCGTGCTCCACGACCTCGGCGACCCACCACGGCGGGGCCTGCGCGGCGTCCCGCTCCGCCGCGCGGATCATGGTGTCGGCGGCGGAGCGGTAGGCGGCGGTCCAGGCGTCCTCGGCCTCCGCCGTCCAGACGTCGGCGGCGAAGGCGCGGATGGTCGCGATCAGCGCGGCCCCGACGGCGGGGTAGTGCTCGCGCAGCACCCCGTACTTGCGGTGGCCGCGGCCGAGCCGGCCGAGATGGCCCGCGAGTTCCGCGGGGTTGTCCTGGCTCCAGACGATCCGGGTGAGGGCGTGGAAGAACCGGTCGTGCTGGGCGTCCATCGCGGGCGGGAACAGGGCCCGCAACCGGGGCTGCGCCGCGAAGAGCCGGCCGTAGAAATAGCTCGTGGCGCCCGCCGGATCGGTTTCGATACGTGCGAAGCATTCTTTGATGACGCGGGGTTCCGGTGACATTCGCCAGCTCGCCCCCTCGGGCTTTCGGTGGCCGGGTACCGTGGCCGCACGGTGATCGGGGTTCACCGGGGCGCCCGGCTTTGTGAGATTCTCGCAGGCGTATGCGCTGGTGGCCAAGCGGCCGGCCGTGATGGGCGTGAGGATCAACACGCCGAGTAATCATGATTGATTCTCTGTAATGGGCTGCGTGTCCAATAGGAAACGGATACTGATCGGTACCGACGCGGTGGAATGAACGACGCGTGGACCGCGAGGCAGGGCGTGGAGGAGGATTCTGCTCCCGGGTGGAAGATTTCAGGATTCTTCGGTGTTTCGCGCGTTACGGCGGCCGGCGGCCCGCGCCGCCGGCCTTCCGGAGGCGGTCAGGTCGGCCGCTTCGGACTGCGAAGATCCGCGCCGTGCGGCAAGCTGGCAGGCGGAAGGCCCGGGGGCGGGACGGTCCGAGGGGGCGGGTGATGCGCCATGATGTGCAGCCAAAGGCGCGAATCACCCATATCGGAAGTCGTCCTGTGGCCTGTGCTCAGCAGAGGGGGAATCACGCATGTCAGAAGCCGCTCGCGGGGCCCCGCGCCCCGCAGCCGGTGACGGCCCGCCGCCGCTCATCGGCATCACCACCTACCAGGAGCCGGCCCGCTGGGGCGTCTGGGTCCGCGAGGCCGCGCTCCTGCCGGCGCCGTACGTGCGCTCGGTCGAGCGGGCCGGAGGCGTCCCGGTCCTGCTGCCGCCGGCCGCGACCCTGCGCGGGCTGGACGCCCTCGTCTCCCGGCTGGACGGCATCGTCCTCGCCGGCGGCGGCGACCTCGACCCGGAGCTGTACGGCGCCCTCCGGCACGCCGAGACCGGGCCGCCGCAGCCGCAGCGCGACCGGTTCGAGCTGGCGCTCGCCCGTGCCGTCGTGGCCGCCGACCTGCCGTTCCTGGCGATCTGCCGCGGCATGCAGGTGCTGAACGTGGCGCGCGGCGGCGCCCTCATCCAGCACCTGCCCGAGGCGGTGGGCCACAAGGGGCACGCCCCGGAGACCGGCATCGTCGGCGCGCACCGGGTGCAGATCAGCGCGACGAGCCTGGTCGGCAAGATCCTCGGCGACTCGGCCGACGTCCCCACCTACCACCACCAGGCGGTGAGCCGGCTCGGCAAGGGCCTGTCCGCCGTGGCGTGGGCCGAGGACCAGGTCGTCGAGGCCGTCGAGCTGCAGGGCCACCGCTTCGGGCTCGCCGTCCAGTGGCATCCCGAGGAGGGGGACGACAAGCGCCTGTTCGAGGCGCTGGTCGCCGAGGCCGCCGGCCGCTGACCCGGGATTGACGCTCCGGTCCGCGGGGAAGGCGATCGGTAGATTCCGCCGCATACCCGCCCGCCGGAGGCAGCCGCATGCCCTTACATCCCCAGACCGTGAGATTTCTGGAACTGCTCGCCTCCTGGACGGTCCCGGGCCACGGCGACGCCGCCGAGCCCACCGTCGCGGAGATGCGGGAGCGGATCGGTGCGGCGTTCCCGGTCGTCCGGCGCGAGCTTCCGCAGGTCCGCGACCTCACGGTGCCCGGCCCGGCCGGCTCCGTGCCGGTGCGCCTGTACCGTCCGGCGCCGCCCGGGCAGGGGCCGCTCCCGGCGGTCGTCTACCTGCACGGCGGCGGCTGGGTGCTCGGCGGAGTCGACGACGTGGACGCCGCCTGCCGGGACCTGGCCGCCGCCGCGGGGTGCGTGGTGCTGAACGTCGGCTACCGGCTCGCCCCGGAACATCCGTTTCCCGCGGCGGTCGACGACGCGTGGGCCGTCGTGTCGTCCGCGGTGCGGGAACCGGGCCGGTACGAGGTCCGGCCCGGGGCGGTCGCGGTCGCCGGCGACAGTGCCGGCGGGAACCTCGCCGCGGCGGTGGCGCTGCTGGCCCTGGACCGCGGGCTGCCCCTCCTCCACCAACTGCTCGTCTATCCGGTGACCGACACGGCGATGGACACCCCGAGCTGGCGGGAGTACGGGTCCGGGTACGGGCTGGACGCCGGGACGCTCGCCCGGTTCATGGGCCTGTACCGGGGCGGCGCCGACCCGTCCGACTTCCGGCTCGCCCCGCTGCGCGCCCGGGACCTCACCGGCGCCGCGCCCGGCACCGTGATCACCGCCGAGTGCGACATCCTGCGCGACGAGGCCGAGGCGTACGCCCGCCGCCTCGCCGCGGCCGGCGTCCCGGTGGAGCTGCGCCGCTACGACGGCGTCGTGCACTCGTTCTTCCTGCTGCCCGAGATCTTCGATGCCGGTGCCGAGGCGATGGAGTTCGCTGTGCGACGATTGCGCGCGGCATTCGACGATCACGCGCGGGAGGGCAGTGCGGCATGAGCGGGGAGCACCGATGACCCGGTACGGCGGGTACGAGCGGCTGAAGATCGACTGGGCGGCGGACGGGGTGCTGCGCGTCACGATCAGCACGCCCGGCAAGCTGAACGCGGTCGACACGACCGGGCACCGCGAGCTGGCGGAGATCTGGCGGGACGCGGACGCCGACGACGAGGTGCGCGTGATCCTCGTGCGGGGTGCGGGGACGGCGTTCTCCGCCGGCGGCGACCTCGCCATGATCGAGGAGATGATGACCGACCACGCCTCCCGCCGCCGGATCATGCGCGAGGCCCGCGACATCGTGATGAACGTGCTGAACTGCTCGAAGCCGGTGGTCAGCGCGGTGCAGGGCCCGGCGGTGGGCGCCGGGCTCGCGGTGGCGCTGCTGGCCGACGTCTCCGTCGCCGGCCGCACCGCGAAGATCATCGACGGGCACACCCGGCTGGGCGTGGCGGCGGGCGACCACGCCGCGATCGTGTGGCCGCTGCTGTGCGGGCTGGCGAAGGCCAAGTACTACCTGCTGCTCAACGACGTCCTCACCGGCGAGGAGGCCGAGCGGATCGGCCTGGTCTCCCTGTGCGTGGACGACGAGGAGGTGCATGATCGCGCCCTGGAGATCGCGGGCCGGCTCGCCGCCGGTCCCGCCGAGGCGCTGTCGCTCACCAAGCACGCGCTGAACAACTGGCTTCGCCTCGCCGGGCCGACGTTCGACGCGTCCCTGGCGATGGAGTTCTTCGGGTTCACCGGCCCGGACGTGCGCGAGGGGGTCGCGGCGATCCGGGAGAAGCGGCCGCCGGAGTTCGGCTGAGAGCCTCTCGCCGCTTCTGGTGATCCGGGCGGCGCGCGGGGATAGCGTGTGCGGGTGCGTCCCGACCGCAGGGCCTTCCTGCTGCTCGCCGCCGGGGTCCCGGCCGTGGCCGCGGGGTGCTCGCGGGGGCCGGAGCCGCGGGTCCGGCTGAGGCTCGCCACCGGCGAGGCCGGCGGTGCCTACGAGGTGCTCGGCCAGCGGTTCGCGGGCGAGCTGCGGCGCCGGGGGCTCGCCGCGCAGGTGCTGCGGACCGCCGCGAGCGTCGAGAACCTCGCGATGCTGGCGGAGGGGCGCGCGGAGCTCGGGTTCGCGCTGGCCGACAGCGCCGACCGGGCCGTCCGTGCCGGGCACCCGAAGGTGGCCGCGCTGGCGCGGATGTACATGAACTACGTCCATCTCGTCGTGCCCGCGGGCTCGCCCGTCGGCGCGGTCTCCGACCTGGCGGGCCGCCGCGTGTCGATCGGCGCCGCGCTGTCGGGGACGGCGGTGACCGCCGAGCGGGTCCTCGCCGCCGCCCGGCTGACGGCGCCGGCCCGCACCGTGACGCTCGGGCTGGACGCGTCGACGAAGGCGCTGCGCGACGGCGACGTCGCGGCGTTCTTCTGGTCGGGCGGGGTGCCGACCCCGGCGCTGGACGCCTTCGCCCGGACGACTCCGGTCCGGCTGCTCGCCCTCGACGCCCTGGTCGCGCCGCTGCGCCGCGCCTACGGCCCGGTGTACGAGGACGCGGCCGTCCCCGCGGGCGAGTACGGGCGCGGCGTGCCCGTCGCCACGGTCGGCACGCCCAGCTACCTGGTGTGCCGCGCGTCCCTGTCCGGGGACGTCGCGTTCGCCGTCACGCGGATCCTGTTCGCGAGCCGGGACCGGCTGGAGGCGCCGGACGCGCCCGGCGGGCGGCTCGACCGCCGTTACGCGATCGGGACCGGGGCCGTCCCGCTGCACCCGGGCGCCGTCCGCTACTACCGTTCCACCTACGGCTGACCGGACGGGGGAGCGGCCATCCGCAGCTCGACCACCAGCCCGCGCGGGGTGCCGGGGAGCAGGCGGAGGGTGCCTCCGGACGCCTTCGCCAGCTCGGCGGCGATCGCCAGGCCGAGGCCGCTGCCCGGCACGTTGGCGTGGTCGCCGGAGCGCCAGAAGCGCCCGAGCGCCTCGGCCTGCTCCCGTTCCGGGAGTCCGGGACCGTCGTCGGCGACGCGCAGGACGGTGCCCTCCATGCCGACCGTGACGGTCCCGCCCTCCGGGACGAACTTGTGCGCGTTGTCCAGGGCGGTGTCGGCGATGCGGGCGACCGCGTCCGGCACCGCCTGGACGTGCCGCGACTCCGGCAGGTCGACCTCCAGGGTCAGGCCCTTGGCGGCGAACACCTCCTGCCAGCCCGCCAGGCGGGGCCGGAGCTCGGCCACGGCGTCCACGTCCCGCGCGGCCGCGCCGGACTCGACCCGCGCCAGCGCCAGCATGTCGTCGACGAGGGCGCCGAGCCGGTCGATCTCGGCCATCGCCTCCTCGTGCTCGGCGGTCCCCTCCGCCGCCAGGTGCGGCTGGAGGTTCTCCAGCCGCAGCGACAGCACGGCCAGCGGGGTCCGCAGCTCGTGCGAGGCGTCGGCGACGAACGTGCGCTGCCGGTCCATCGCCGCCGACACCGCGTCCGCCATCGCGTTGAACCGGGCCTTGAGCCGGCGCAGCTCGGCCGGTCCGACGTCGGGCGCGACGCGTGCCTCCATGCGGCCCCCGGCGATCTCCCCGGCGGTGTGGTCCAGCTCGGTGACCGGCCGCAGGATCCACCGGGCCAGCCCGCGCGCCGCCAGCGTCGAGCAGCCGAGCACGGCGAGCGCGCCGAGCGCCAGCGCGGCCCAGACCAGGGCGATGTCGTGGCGGGCGCGGCCGGTCGGCGCCAGCAGCAGCACGGCGCCCGACACCTGGGCGTCGCGCCCGGCGGGCTCGGCGATCAGCACCGCGCGGGGGCCGAAGGGCCCGAGCGCGGGCAGGTCCTCGGTCGTCCGCCCGGACAGCGCCGTGCGGGTCGCCGCGGTGTCGTCGGCGTCCATGCCGCCGGCCTCGGCGACCAGCGCCCCGTCCCGGTCGCGGATCCGCACCGCCGCCCCGTACAGCTCGGCGTAGCGGGTGATCTCCGGCACCAACGCGGTCCGGTCGCCCTCCCGCGCGGCCCGGTCGGCCAGCTCGGCGAACCGGGTCGCGTCGGCGCGCCGGTCGAGCAGCAGCCGGTTCGCGCGGTGCGAGGCGTAGGCCAGGCCGAGCGGCACCGACAGGGCGGTGATCACCAGGACGATGAGCGCGGTGAACACCGCGACGAGCCGGGGCCTCATCCGGCCGTGCCGAGCCGGTACCCCGTGCCGCGCAGCGTCACCACCAGGCCCGGCCGGCCCGTTTTGGCGCGCAGCCCCGCCACGTGCACGTCCAGCGACCGGGACGCCGACAGCAGCGGGTCGCCCCAGACCGCGTCCAGGATCTCCTCCCGGCCGCGGACCACGCCCGGCTCCCGCGCCAGCAGCGCCAGCACGTCGAACTCGCGGCGGGTCAGCGTGACCGGGAGGCCGGCGACGGTCACCTTCCGGGTCTCCAGGTCGATGCGGACGTCCCCGACGGTCACGACCTGGTCGCGGGCCGGCATCGGGCGGGTGCCGCGCCGGACGACCGCCTCCATCCGCGCCATCAGCTCCGCGGTCCGGAACGGCTTGACCAGGTAGTCGTCGGCGCCCGAGCGCAGCCCGCGCAGCACGTCGCGCTCCTGGGTGCGGGCCGTCACCACGATGATCGGCACCGCCGACACGCGGCGGACCCGGCGCAGCGCTTCGAGCCCGTCCATGTCGGGCAGGCCGAGGTCGAGCAGGACGAAGTCGACGCCCCCCGCCAGGCGGAGGGCGTCGACGCCCATTCCCGTGCGCACGACCCCGTGGCCGTGCCGCGTCAGGGCCGTGATCAGCGCGGACGCGAGCCGGTCGTCGTCCTCGACCAGGAGAATCCGCATGGCGACAAGACTAGGCGTGCGCGGGGACCTCGCCCGCCGCCTTGCGTTCCCGGCGCGAGAGCGCCGCGTCCCGCGTCTCGCGCATGCACACGTACACCACGAGCGAGACCGCGGCGCAGCCGGCCACGTACCAGTAGAAGCCCGACTCCGCGCCGGCCTTCTTGAACCACAGCGCCACGTACTCGGCCGTGCCGCCGAACAGCGCGTTCGCGATCGCGTACGGCAGCGCCACGCCGAGCGCCCGGACGTGCGTGGGGAACATCTCCGCCTTCACGACCGCGTTGATCGAGGTGTAGCCGGTGACGACGACCAGGCCGGCGAGCGAGAGCGCCAGCGCGCCGCCGAATCCGGTCACGCCCGACAGCGCGGTCATCAGCGGGACGGTCCCGAGCGTCCCGCCGATCCCGAACGCGATCAGCAGCGGGCGGCGGCCGACGCGGTCCGACAGCGCTCCGGCGAGCGGCTGCAGCAGCATGAAGACGAACAGCGCGCAGAAGCTCACCAGCGACGCCGTGCTCTTGGGCAGCCCCGCCGTGTTGGACAGGTACTTGGTCAGGTACGTCGTGTACGTGTAGTACGCGAGCGTGCCGCCCATCGTCAGCGCGATGACCAGGACCGCCTCGCGCCGGTGCGCGAGCAGCTCGCGGATCGTGCCGCGCTCGGCCGCCTCCGTCCGGGTCTCCTGCTCGCCGTAGGCCTCGGTCTCCAGCAGGCTGCGCCGCAGATAGAAGATCACCGCCGCGGCGGCCGCGCCCACGATGAAGGGGATGCGCCAGCCGTAGGACTTCAGCGCCTCCTCCGTCATCGTCCGCTGCAGGACGATCTGGAGCCCGAGCCCGGCGAGCTGGCCCGCCGTCATCGACACGTACTGGAAGCTGGAGGCGAAGCCGCGCCGGCCGGGCGGGGTCGCCTCGGTCAGGTAGGTGGCGCTGGCCGCGTACTCGCCGCCGACCGACAGGCCCTGCAGGAGCCGCGCCAGCAGCAGGACGAGAGCCCCGAAGTACCCGACGGACTCGTAGGTCGGCGCGGCGGCGATGAGCAGCGCGCTGCCGGACATCAGCGTCACGGTCAGGGTGAGCGCCGCCTTGCGCCCGCGCCGGTCGGCGTAGCGGCCGAGCAGCCAGCCGCCGACCGGCCGCATGAAGAACCCGACGGCGAAGATGCCGGCGGTGTTCAGCAGCTGGGCGGTGGCGTTGCCCTTGGGGAAGAACGCGGAGGCGAAGTAGGTGGCGAAGCTCGCGTAGACGAACCAGTCGTACCACTCGACCATGTTGCCGACCGAGCCGCCGAACACCGACTTCCACGGGATGCGGCCGGGCCGCGCGGGGGTGGGTGGAGCCGTCACTGGAACCTCCTCGGGACGGGTCGTTGCTGGTGGGAGCCTCGCCCGGGGAGGAGACCGCGTCCAGGGGAGCGGCCGGATATCTAACGTGCGCTTAACACTGCGGGAACACGCCGGGCCCGCGGGCCCGGCCGATGACCTACAAGGCCGCCCCCGTCAGTACGACTTGGGGAGCCCCAGTTCGTGCTGGGCGATGTGGGCCAGGACGAGCTCCTCGGCGACCGGGATGTTCTTGGCGATGCGGGCGTCGCGGAACATCCGGGCGACCGGGTACTCCAGCGAGTACGCCATGCCGCCGTGGGTCTGGAACGCGCGGTCGGCCGCCTGCCAGGCTGCGTCCGCCGCGGTGAGCTTGGCGATGTTGGCCTCCGAGCCGCAGGGGCGGCCCCGGTCCCACAGCCAGGCGGCCTTGTAGGTCATCAGCCGGGCCAGCTCCAGCTGCGCCTTGATCCGCGCGAGCGGGAACGCGATGCCCTGGTGCGCGCCGATCGGCGTGCCGAACGGGGCGCGCTCGGCGGCGTAGTCGCAGGCGATCTTCAGCACCAGCCCGCCGGACCCGACGCCGCCCGCGGCGGCCAGGATCCGCTCCGGGTTGAGGATGTCCCACAGGACGGCGAACCCCTGGTCGACCTCGCCGAGGACCCGTTCGGCGGGGACGCGGACGCCGTCCAGGAACACCATGCTGGACGCCACGGTGTTGGTCCCGAGCTTGGGGATCGGCCGGTAGGTGAGCGTGCCGTCGGCGACGGCCTCCTTGACGTCGACAAGCAGGACGGTGAAGCCCGACGTGCGCGGCCGGGCTTCGGCGGCCGGGATCGTCCGGGTGACCAGGACGAGGAAGTCGGCGCGCTCCACGCCGGAGATCCAGATCTTCTGCCCGCTGACGACGAAGGAGCCGCCGTCGCGGCGGGCCTGGGTGGAGATCTCGATCGCGTTGCTGCCCGCGTCCGGCTCGGTGATGGCGAAGCAGGTCTCGATCTCCCCGGAGGCGATCCTCGGCAGGAACTCGCGCTTCTGCTCGTCCGTCCCGTGGCGGGCGATGGTGAGCCCGCCGAACGCGGGCGTGAGCAGGTACAGGAACGACGCGGCGCCGCCCGCGCCGCCCTCGGCGAGGGACTCCAGGGCGACCGCCAGCTCCAGCAGGCCCTGGCCCCCGCCGCCGTGCTCCTCGGGGATCGCCAGGCCGGTCCAGCCGCCGTCCACGAGCTCCCGCCAGACCTCCTCCGGCCAGCGCTTGTCCGCGTCGCAGCGGCTCCAGTACTCCTGGTCGTACTTCCCGGCGATCGCCAGCACGCCCTCGCGCACCGCGGCCGCGCTCTCCGGCAGGTCGAAGTCCACCGCGCCCTCCTCGAACTCTCGCGTCCGGCCCCACGGTAGCCGATCGAGTAAGTGGTCACTGACATGGGTGGGCCGTCCGCCTCCGGGCCGTCATCCCTTGACGGTCAGCAGCGGCCGCAGCTCGGCGACCGGCGTCGCGACGCCTCCGCCGCGCAGGCTCGACACCACCGGGCCGATGTCCTTGTAGGCCCAGGGCGCCTCCTGCTTGAGGTCGCGCCGCCACGCGGCCATCACGTCGGACCGCCGCGCCACCACCGGGCTCCGGTGGTCGAGCGGCGTCACGACCCGGAACTCGCGCAGGAAGGCGTCGAGTTCGGCGTCGCTCCCGCGCGCGGACGCGCCGCGCGGGACCCGGCGTCCGGCGCCGTGGCACGCGCTGGCGAGCGTGCGCGGATCCCCGTGCCCGCGCAGCACGAAGCTCGACGCCCCCATCGACCCGGGCACGATGACCGGCTCGCCCCACATCGCGTGCGGCCCGCCGGCCATCTCGGCGTGCCCGCCCGCCGGGGTCGCGCCCTTGCGGTGGACGACCCGGTCCCCGTCCCGCCAGAACAGGTTGTGCGGTGCGTCGTACAGGAGCCGGGACGCCGTGTCCCCGCACTCGGCCGCGAGCCCGGCCCGCATCGTGAGCGCCAGGAAGAACCGGTTGCCGACCGCGAAGTTGGCGGCGTTGCCGAACGCGTCGAGATACCGGCGCCGGGCGGGTGCCGACCGCTCGTCCAGCAGGAACGGCAGGATCCCGTTGCGCGGGCGGGGGAGACCGGCGGGCCAGGCCGCGCGGAGCCGGTCCAGCGCGGTGGCGTTGGCCTGGTGGCCGAGCGACAGCGACCCGCTGTGCACCATGGACACCACGGTGCCGGGCGTCAGGCCCCACGCGTGCGCGGCGGTGGCGTCGTGCACCTGCGCCACGTACTGGAGTTCGGCGAAGTGGTTGCCCCCGCCGATCCCGCCGATGATGCCGTCGTGGCTGGCACCGCCCGCGCTCCCGATCCAGCCGGCGAACGCCTCGGCGGTCTCGACGGGGTATCCGGAGGCGTGGACGCGGTCCAGGCCGTCCTCGGCGTCCTCGGGACGGACGCCCGGCCACGGCGTCCCGCCGGTGAGCAGGAGGCCCGGGAGGCCGTCCCGCAGCAGCCCCTCCCGCTGGGCCGGGGTGAGGGCGATCCGGCGCCCGCCCTCGAAGAACAGGTGCCGCAGCCGCCGCTCCAGCGCGTCCAGGCGCGGCCGGACGCGGTCGGCTCGCAGATTGGTCACCTCCAGCCGCATCCCGCAGTTGACGTCGTTGCCGACGGCCTGCGGGAGCAGGGCGTGCTCGGTCTCCAGGACGGTCCCGATCGGGATGCCCGCGCCCTTGTGGAAGTCGGGGGTGAGCACGACCCGGGTGATCCGCGGTGCCGGGCCGTCGTAGCCGGGCGTGGCCTCGGCGAGGCGTTCCAGCGTGCCGGCGGTGTCCAGGAGCGCCAGCGCCTCGTCCACGGCGGCGGGTTCGAGCGGGACGTCCTCGCCGGCGCAGATGCCGACCGGAATGTCATGCGGGTTGGGAAGGGTGAGCCAGTGCTCGCCCGTGCGGACGAGACGGTGATCTTGACGTGCGGGCATTTCGGGGAGTCCTTCGCGGCTGCCGGGAGGCACGCGGTGACGCGTGCACAGGGAAGTTCCGTCCGCGCAGAGGGCGCGACGGCGGGGGAGCGGACGATGGGCCGCTCCGTCCTCGGGTTCAGCAGCCGCGAGGCGGGTCAGACGATAGCGCGGGGCGCCGCGTCCGGGCCAGGCGTTTTCGCCGGGACGGCCATGTAGCGGGTCACCATGCGGGCGACGAAGTGGGCGAAGGCCTCCGGCGGGCCGGAGGGCAGCATGATGTGGCTCATCGTCAGCCGGACGGCCGCGTCGGCGATCTCGGTGAGCGCGTCGTGGTCCAGCTGCGGCCACTGGCGCAGCGCGTGCTCGGCGATGCGGGCGCTCGCGGTGAACAGCACCGGCTCGGCCTGCGTGGTGAGCAGGGGGAGCATCTCGTCGCCGCCCGCGCCGGTCAGCACGGCCTTCGTCAGCTGGTCGTCCGCAGACATCTCCAGGGTGAACGTCACCGCCGCGACCACGGCCGAGTACAGGTCGTCGTGCTCGGACAGCACCGCGTCGATGCCGTCGAGGTAGCGGTCGTTGTCGCGGATCACGACCGCCTGCGCCAGGCCCCACTTGTCGCCGAACTCGTTGTAGACCGTCTGGCGGCTCACCCCGGCGGCGGCCGCGACGTCCTGCATGCGGACGCCCCGGTACCCGCGCTCGACGAGGAGGTCCGCGGCGGCGTCCAGCAGGGACTCGCGCACGGAACGGCCGGCGGTGCCCATGGGTCGTCTTTCCTCCAGAGTCCTGGTCAGGACTTCATTATCCCCCGTGGGGCCCTGCCGGACCATCTTGTGTCCGGCGGCCGGCGGCGTCACCCCGACTGCCGCTCTCTAGAGTGAGGCCCTGCGGCTCAGGCGAGGTGAGGAGGGCCGGGTGGGCGGGATCCTTGTGGCCAACCGGGGAGAGATCGCGTTGCGGATCGTCCGGGCCGCGGCCGAACTCGGCCTGCGGACGGTCGCCGTGCACACCCGCGACGAGGCCGCCTCACCGCACACCCGGCGCGCCGACGGGGTGCGCGCCCTGCCCGGCGAGGGCGTCGCCGGGTACCTCGACGCGGACGCGCTCATCGCCGCCGCCAAGGACGCCGGGGCCGCGGCCGTCCACCCCGGCTACGGCTTCCTGAGCGAGAACGCGGGCTTCGCCGCCCGCTGCGCAGCCGCCGGGCTGGCGTTCGTCGGCCCGCGGCCGGAACTGCTGGAGCTGTTCGGCGACAAGACCCGGTCGCGCGACCTGGCGCGCGACGCGGGCGTGCCCGTCACGCCCGGGACCGGCGGCGCGGTGAGCGCGGCGGACGCCGAGGCGTTCGCCCGCGAGCACGGCCCCGTCATGCTCAAGGCCCTCGCGGGCGGCGGCGGCCGCGGAATGCGCGTCGTCACCGAACCGGCCGGCGTGGCCGCCGCGTACGAGCGGTGCCGGTCGGAGGCGCTCGCGTCGTTCGGCAGCGGCGACCTGTACGCCGAGAAGTACGTGCCGCGCGCCCGCCACATCGAGGTGCAGATCGCCGGGGACGGCTCCGGCGCGGTCACCCATCTGTGGGAACGCGACTGCAGCGTCCAGCGCCGCCACCAGAAGCTGATCGAGGTCGCCCCCGCCCCCGCGCTGCCGGGGAAGACCCGCGAGGCGCTGCTGGACGCGGCGCTCCGCATGGCCGCCCGGGTCCGTTACGAGGGCCTCGGCACGTTCGAATTCCTCGTCGCAGGAGACGAGTTCTGGTTCCTGGAGGCCAACCCTCGGCTCCAGGTCGAGCACACCGTGACCGAGGAGATCACCGGCGTCGACCTGGTGAAGACCCAGATCAGGCTCGCGCTGGGGGAGGACCTGGCGGGCGTCGGCCTCGCCGGGCCGCCGGCGGCGTCGGGCTGTGCCGTCCAGGTGCGGGTCAACACCGAGACGATCGACGCGGACGGCACGCCGCGCCCCCGGGCGGGGACGCTGACCGCGTTCGCGCCGCCGTCCGGGCCCGGCGTCCGCGTCGACACCCACGGGTACGCCGGCTACCGCGTCGGCCTGCGCTACGACCCGCTGCTCGCCAAGGTCATCGCCCGCGCGGAGGACCTCCCGTCCGCCGCGGCCCGGGCGCACGGCGCCCTCGGCGAGTTCGAGATCGCGGGCGTCGCGACGAGCCTTCCGCTGCTGCAGGGCGTCCTGCGCCACCCCGAGTTCACCGCGGGAGGAGCCGACACCTCCTTCATCGGCGATCACCTGACCGAACTGCTGGAGAGCGAGCACCACCGCTACTACGTCGAGACGGCCCACGACGCGCCCGAGCCCGAGGCGGTGGCCGTCCCGGACGCGCCGCCAGGGACGATCGCCGTGCCCGCGCCCATGCAGGGCACGGTCGTGAGCGTCGACGTGGCCGAGGGCGACCTGATCCGGGCCGGGACGCCGGTGCTGATCCTTGAGGCCATGAAGATGGAGCACGTCGTCCGCGCGGGCGAGGCCGGCATCGTCCGGGCGCTTGCCGCCGCGCCCGGCGACACCGTCGCCGAAGGTGCGCCGCTGCTGTTCACCGAGCCCGCCGAGGCCGGCGGCGACCACGCCGCCGAGGACGACGAGACCGACCTCGACCTGATCCGCGCCGACCTCGCCGAGGCGCTGCGCCGGCACGAGACCGGGTTGGACGCGGCCCGTCCGGAAGCGGTCGCGAAGCGGCACGCGCGCGGCCACCGCACGGCGCGCGAGAACATCGAGGACCTGTGCGACGCGGGCACGTTCGTCGAGTACGGCGCCCTCGCCATCGCCGCCCAGCGGCAGCGCCGCTCCCTGGACGACCTGATCGAGCGCACCCCCGCCGACGGGATGGTCTGCGGCATCGGGGACGTGAACGGCGCGCAGGCCGTCGTCATGTCCTACGACTACATGGTCCTGGCCGGGACGCAGGGCCACCAGAACCACCGCAAGACCGACCGGATGCTCGACATCGCCGCCCGCCGCCGCCTCCCGCTGGTGCTCTTCGCCGAGGGCGGCGGGGGACGGCCGGGCGACACCGACACCTCCGCCGTGTCGGGCCTGGACGTGCCGACCTTCCACGCCATGGGGCGGCTCAGCGGCGTCGTCCCGTCGATCGGCATCGCCAACGGGCGCTGCTTCGCCGGGAACGCGGCGCTGCTCGGCTGCTGCGACGTCATCATCGCCACCCGCGACGCCAACATCGGCATGGGCGGTCCCGCCATGATCGAGGGCGGCGGTCTCGGCGTCTTCGCGCCCGAGGAGATCGGGCCGGTCGCCGACCAGGAACCGGGCGGGGTCGTCGACCTCGTTGTGGCCGACGAGGCGGAGGCCGTGGCCGCCGCCCGCCGCTACCTGTCCTACTTCCAGGGCCCGGCGGACGGCTGGACGTGCGACGACCAGCGGATGCTGCGGCACGTCGTCCCGGCGAACCGGCTCCGCGCCTACGACGTCCGCCGCGCGATCACGCACCTGGCCGACACCGGGTCGGTGCTCGAACTGCGCCGGGCGTTCGGCGTCGGGATCATCACCGCGCTGGTCCGGATCGAAGGCCGCCCGATGGGGCTGATCGCCAGCAACCCGGCGCACCTCGGCGGCGCCATCGACCGCGACGCCGCCGACAAGGCCGCCCGGTTCATGCAGCTGTGCGACGCGCACGGCCTGCCGGTCGTGTCCCTGTGCGACACCCCCGGATTCATGGTCGGCCCGGACGCCGAGCGGACCGCCACCGTCCGGCACTTCGGCCGGCTGTTCGTCATCGGCGCGAACCTGCGCGTCCCGATCATCACGATCGTGCTCCGCAAGGGCTACGGGCTCGGCGCGCAGGCCATGGCCGGCGGCGGCTTCAAGGCGCCGCTGGCGACCGTCGCGTGGCCGACCGGCGAGATCGGCGGCATGGGGCTGGAGGGCGCCGTCCGGCTCGGGTTCCGCAAGGAACTGGAGGCCGCCGACGACCCGCGGGCGTTCTTCGAGCAGATGGTCGCCGCCGCCTACGAGTACGGCAAGGCGCTCCATGCCGCCACGGTGTTCGAGCTGGACGACGTCATCGACCCCGCCCGCAGCCGCCGCTGGATCACCACCGTCCTCGTCGGTGCCCAGCCCGCCGAGGACCGTCCCCGGCGGTGGATCGACACGTGGTGACGGCCGGGCAAATCTCCTAGGCGGCGCGGTAGGCGGCCTTCACCCGGGGATCGGCGCGGACCTCCGCCGGCGCGCCGGTCGCGATCACCTTGCCGTCGTCCAGGACGTGGAGGACGTCGCAGACGCCCAGCACCGGTTCCAGCTCGTGCTCGACCACCAGCACCGCCAGCCCCTCCCCGGCCAGGTCGCGCAGCAGGACCTCCAGCGCACGCGCCTGCCGTACCGGGAGCTCCGCCCACGGTTCGTCCAGCAGCAGCACGGCGGGTTCGGCGGCGAGAGCCCGCGCCAGGTCCGTCAGCCGGGCGACGCCGGGCGGCACCGTACGGGCGGAGCTGTGCGCGTACTCCTCGATGCCGACGCGGGCGAGGATCTCGTCGGCGCGCCCGCCAGCGTCCCGGCGGGCGTCGAGGCGGCGCCGCCACCGGTCCCGCGCCGTCCGGCCCGGATACCGCCCGGACATCGCGTGCCGCGCCGCCGCGGCCCGGACGCCGTCCCGGACGGTCGCCGAGCCCGCCGGTCCCGTCCGCTGGAACGTGCGGGCGATGCCGCGCCGGGCGCGCTCGCGCGCGGCGCTGCCCGTGAGGTCGGCGTCGCCGAGGTGGACGGTACCGGCCGCCGGCCGCCGCAGGCCCGTGATCACGTCGCACAGGGTCGTCTTGCCGGCGCCGTTCGGGCCGATCAGGCCGGTGACCGTGCCGGGCGGCACGGTGAGCCCGGCCCCGTCGACGGCCGTCACCCGGCCGAACCGCACGGTGACGTCGCGGACCCGCAGGCCCTCTGGAGCGGCCATCGCACCTCGCGGCTACTGTGACGTGGATCACTGGCGGATCCTCACCCTACTGAGGCGCGAGGGCGGCGGCAACGGCGGTCCGATCAGGACACGGGAGGCTCCAGACGGTCGCGCGTCCACTCCTTGACCCCCGCGACGAACGCGTCGACGTCCGCGGCCTTACCGGAGGCCATGTCGGTGAACCAGCCGGGCACGTACTGCTCGAACCGCCCGCTTTCCAGAACGTCCAGGACGGCGGCGGCCACCTCTTGCGGCGGCAGCGCGTCCGAGACGTCGCTGAGCGGCGGCTCGTTGCCCGGGAGCGTGAACAGTTCCGTGCCCGCGATCAGCGCGGGCTGGATCACGTGGACCTGAACGCCCGTTCCGTCGAGGTCGACCGCCATGCTCTCCCAGAACGCGGTGAGCGCCGCCTTGGAGGCGGAGTAGGCGGCCTCGTGCGGCGGGCCGAGCCGCGCCGCGACCGAGCCCATCGCCACCAGGTGCCCGCGCCCGCGCGCGACCATGCCGGGCAGCAGCGCCAGCGTGAGCCGCACTGGGGACAGGTAGTTGAGCCGCATCACCTCGCCGGTCTCGGCGGGGGAGAGGTCCTGGACGCGGCGCCGCTTCGGCATCCCCGCGTTGTTCACGAGCACGTCCACGCCGCCGAACTCGCGTTCGACGTCCGCCGCGAGCCCGTCGACCCCGTCGAGGTCGGCGAGGTCGGCCGTCCACATCGCCGAGTCCGGGGCGTGCTCGCGGCACCGGGAGAGGACCTGTTCCAGCCGGTCCTTGCGCCGCGCCACCAGCCCGACCCGTGCCCCGGCGGCCGCGAGCGCCTCCGCGACCACCGCGCCGATACCGGACGAGGCGCCGGTGACCAGCGCGGACCGTCCCGTCAGAGTGACCATGCCGCCCAACGTCACACACCCCGCTCCGCCCGGCAAGGCGAAGCGCCGACGCACGCCCGGATCTTCACCCGGCCGGTAAGGTTGTGAGTTTCGCCCTCACCCCGCCTCGTCACCGGAGGTCCGTCCGCATGCCCGCCGAGCCCGCCGACCCTTCCGAACCCGCGGTCTTCGCCGCCGAGCGCGCCCACCTGGCCGAGTCACGCGCCGCGCTGCGCCGCATGCGCGAGCACGCCGAGAACTTGTCCGCCGACGTCGCCGCCGACTGGGTGTCCAAGCAGTTCCTGGAGTCGCTGCTCGACCAGCGGGTCGAGGCGCTCGCCGACCGTCCCGGCACCCCGCTGTTCTTCGGGCGCATGGACCGCGACGGCGACGACGGTCCCGACCTGCCCGCGGTCATGTACGTGGGACGGCGGCACGTCCACGACGGCGACGAGGGACGGCCGCTCGTCCTGGACTGGCGCGCCCCGGTGTCCCGGGCGTTCTACCAGGCCGGCCCCGCCGACCCCATGGGCTGGCGGCTGCGGCGCCGCTTCGGATTCCAGGCCGGCGAGCTGACCGCGTTCGAGGACGAGCCGCTGGACGGCGGCGACCTGCAAGGCGGTGAGCGCGGCCCGTCCCGGATCCTCACTGAGGAGATCGAGCGCCCCCGCACCGGGCCGATGCGCGACATCGTCGCCACCATCCAGCCGGAGCAGGACGTGATCGTCCGGGCCGGGCTGCCCCGCAGCGTGTGCGTGCAGGGCGCGCCCGGCACCGGCAAGACCGCCGTCGGCCTGCACCGCGCCGCCTACCTGCTGTTCACGCACCGGGAGCGGCTGTCCCGGTCGGGGGTGCTCATCGTCGGCCCGAACCGCGCCTTCCTCGCCTACATCTCGGCGGTGCTGCCCGCGCTCGGCGAGGTCAGGGTCGAGCAGGCGACGATCGGCGACCTGCTCGGCGCGCCGCTGGGTGAAGAGCCCGCGGCCGTCGCCGTCCTGAAGGGCGACGCGCGGATGGCCGACGTGCTCCGCAGGGCACTGTGGCTGCACGTCCGCAAGCCCGAGGAGGGACTCGTCGTCACCCGGGGCGCCATGCGCTACCGGCTCGCCGACCACGAGGTCCGCGAGATCGCCGCCGCGCTGCGCGGGACGACCCGGTACGGCAGCGGCCGCGCCGCGTTCGCGCAGCGGCTCGCCCACCAGATCCTCGTCCGGATGGAACGGCGCGGCGAGGCCCCCGACGACCGGGTCCAGGACCAGGTCGCGCGGAGCCGGCCGGTCAAGCAGGTCCTCGACGCGGTGTGGCCCAAGGTGACCGCCGAGCAGGTCCTGCACCGGCTGCTGTCGGACGCCGGGTTCCTGCGGAGCGCCGCGAAGGGCGCCCTCGACGAGGACGAGCAGGCCGCAGTGCTGTGGGCCAGGCCCGCCCGCTCGCACCGGTCCGCGAAGTGGACCGCCGCCGACCGCGCGCTGCTGGACGAGCTGAACGATCTCATCGAGCGCACCACCTCGCTCGGCCACCTGGTCGTGGACGAGGCGCAGGACCTGTCCGCGATGCAGCTCCGGGCGCTCGGCCGCCGCTGCGGGACGGGCTCGGCGACCGTCCTCGGCGACATCGCGCAGGGCACCACCGCGTGGTCGGCCCGCTCCTGGAAGGAGGTCCTGACGCATCTCGGGCAGGACGGGGAGGTCACGGAACTGACCCTCGGCTTCCGCGTCCCGGGGACCGTCCTCGACTTCGCCGCCCGCCTGCTCTCGCACGTCGCGCCCGGCCTGGAGCGGCCGCGCTCGCTGCGTCCCGGCACCGGCGCGCTGGAGGTGCGGCGCGTCCCCGACCTCGCCGCGGCGACCGCCGAGGCGGTCCGCGCGGCCCTCACCCGCCCGGGATCGGTCGGGCTGATCGTGCCGGACGCGCGGGCGGACGCGCACGCCGCGGCGCTGGACGCCGCCGGGCTGGAGCACGAGGTCCTCGGTCCCGACTCCGACGGGACCGGACGGCTGCTCGTCGTCCCGGCCACGCTCGCCAAGGGCCTGGAGTACGACCATGTGATCGTCGCCGAGCCCGCCGCCATCGCCGCCGCCGAGGCGCGCGGCCTCGCCCGCCTCTACGTGGTGCTGACCCGCGCCGTCAGCACCCTGACCGTCCTCCACGAGGACGACCTCCCGGCCGAGCTGGCGATGTCGTAGCCGCTGGATAGTGTGCGGCCGTGTTCACCGAGACCATCGACCTGCCCGCCGCGCCGCCGTTCGACCTCGCCCCCTCACTGCGGTTCGTCTGCGGGTTCACGCCCACGTCCGGGGAGCAGACGATCCAGGAAGGGACGCTGACCAAGGCCCTGCGGGCACGCGGCCGGACCGTCGTCGCCCAGATCGTCCAGGCGGGGAGCGGCGTGCGCGTCACCCTGCACGGCGCCGAACCGTTCACTCCGGACGTCACCGAGGCCGCCGCCGACCGGGTCCGGTTCCACCTGAGCCTGGACGACGACCTCACCGGTTTCTACGCCCTCGGCCGCGACGACCCGGGCTTCGCGCCCGTCCTCGACCGGCTCCACGGGTACCACCAGGTCAAGTTCCCCACGCCGCTGGAGAACCTGGTCTGGGCGATCCTCTCGCAACGCACGCCCATCGCCGCCGCGGCCAAGGCCAAGCGGGCGCTGTCCGGGGAGTTCGGCAACCGGCTCACCGTGGACGGCGCCGAGCACACCGCGTTCCCCGACATCGACCAGCTCGTCTCCCTGCCCGAGGGGCGGCTCGCGGAACTGGCCGGCAACCAGCGCAAGGGCGCCCACCTGCACGGCGCCCTGCTCGCGTGGCACGAAACCGACGAGGACTTCCTGCGTACCGGCCCCTACGAGCAGGTCAAGGACTTTCTGCTCGGCCTCCCCGGCGTCGGCCCCTGGTCGGCGAACTTCGTCCTGATCCGCGGCCTCGGCAGGATGGACGAGACGCCGGCCGAGAAGGCCCTGCTCGGCGCGGCGTCGCGCGCCTACGGCAGGACGCTCACCGAAGCGGAGCTGCGGAAGCTCGCCGAGCGCTACGGGCCGTGGCAGGGCTACTGGGCCCACTACCTGCGCGCGGCCGCCTGATCGTCGCACCCGCACGGGCGCAGGCCGTCGAAGGCGATGCGTAGCACGTCGTCGCGGGCTCCTGCGCGTCCGGCCGCGTAGGACATCCCGGCCAGCAGCGCCATGACCTCACCGGGGCCGACGTCGGCGCGGACCGCGCCCGCCTCCTGCGCCCGTTCGAGGAGGGTGCCGAGGGCGGCCCGCAAACCCGGCCCGGCACGTCCGGTGGCCTGCCGGGCGTCGATGCCCGCCTCCGCCAGCGCCTCGGTGACGGCCTGCTTGGTGGCCGCCTGCGAGACGACCCGGGAGAAGAACCCGAAGAACGCGGCGCCGGGGTCGGCCGAAGACCGCAGTTCCCCGGCCTCGGCCGCGAGGCGTTCCAGCAGCGCGACCAGGACGGCCTCCAGCAGCGACTCCTTGGTCGGGAAGTGCCGGAACACCGTCCCGATCCCGACCCCCGCCTTCCGCGCGACCTCCTCGGTGGAGGAGGAGGTCCCCTGGACGGCGAAGACCTCCTCGGCCGCGGCGAGCACCTTGGCGCGGTTGCGCAGGGCGTCGGCGCGCAGCGGCCTGCCGGACGCGGGTGAGGTCATCGCGGCCTTCCGTTGACAAGTGGAGTCGTGACTCCATATTTTCTCATACGGAGCACGAACTCCGATTGTAGGGGAGAGCCATGTCCGAGTTCGCAAGCCCCCGGGCCGTCTTCCAGCGGCTGATCGACGGGGTCACCGCGCGGCAGCCCGACGTCCTGCCGCGCCTTTACGCGGAGGACGCGGTGGTCGTGCACCCGTTCGCCCATCCCGCCTCGCGCCTGGAGGGACGCGAGGCGCTGCGCGAGCACTTCGCCCAGCTGGAGACGCTGCCGGTGGAGATGAAGGCGCGCAACGTCGTCGTCCACCAGACCGCCGATCCCGAGGTGATCATCGCGGAGTTCGAGTACGAGGGGCGCAACACCGAGACCGGGCGCGAGTTCGTCGTGCCCAACATCTTCGTCCTGCGGGTGCGCGACGGGCACATCGTGGAGTCCCGCGACTACGCCCACCACAGCGCCTTCGCCGAGGCGATGGCGTGAGCGCGGCCACCACGCCGCGCGAAGTGTTCGCGCGGCTCAGCGCGGGCATCTCGGCCGGCCGCTGGCACGAGCTTGCTGCCCTGTACGCCGAGGACGCGGTCGTCGACCAGCCGTTCGCGCTGCCTCCCGCGCCGCCGCATCTGGAGGGCCGCGCGACGATCGACCGGCACTTCCGCGCCGCCGCCGCGGGCCCGCTCGAACTGCGCGCCCGCGACGTGGTGGTGCACGACACCGCCGACCCGGAGGTGATCGTCGCGGAGTTCGACTACGAGGGCCGCGTCACCACCACCGGCCGGACGTTCCGCGTCGCCAACATCCAGGTCCTGCGGGTGCGGGACGGCCTGATCGTGGAGACCCGCGACTACCACGACCATCCCGGGCTCGGCCGGGCGATGGGGCGCGGCGGGGACGGTTGACTCGGCCTCCCGGCGGTTCTTAGGCTGGGCTGACCATACCGACCGGTTGGTATGTTCATGGTCCGGGTGGCCGCCCGCCACCCTCGCCCCGCGCGGAGGTTCGCCCTGTGAGCACAGCACCGCCCGACGCCGACGAGCTGAGCAGGCGGGTCGGCGAGTTCCTCGCCGGCCACGACCCCTCGGCCATGGAACCGCGGGAGTTCCTGCGCGCCCGGTTCGACGCCGGGCTCGCCTGGGTCCACTACCCGGCAGGGCTCGGCGGGCTCGGCGCCCCGCGGCATCTCCAGCCCGCCGTCGACCGCCGGTTCGCCGAGGCCGGCGCCCCGGCCAACCACCCGGAGCGCAACGGCATCGGGCTCGGCATGGCCGCCCCGACGATCCTCGCCTTCGGCACCGAGGAGCAGAAGCGCCGCTTCCTGCGCCCGCTGTGGACCGGCGAGGAGCTGTGGTGCCAGCTGTTCAGCGAGCCGGGCGCCGGCTCCGACCTCGCCGCGCTCGCCACCCGCGCCGTCCGCGACGGCGACGCCTGGACGGTCGACGGCCAGAAGGTCTGGACGTCCATGGCCCACGAGGCGCGCTGGGCGATCCTCGTCACCCGCACCGACCCGGAGGTCCCGAAGCACCGGGGCATGACGTACTTCGTGTGCGACATGACCGCGCCGGGCGTCGAGGTCCGGCCGCTGCGGCAGATCACCGGCGAGGCCGAGTTCAACGAGGTGTTCCTCACCGGCGTGCGGATCCCCGACGAGCACCGGCTCGGCGAGGTCGGGCAGGGCTGGCAGGTCTCCACCACGACGCTGATGAACGAGCGGGTCGCGATCGGCGGCAACGCCGCGCCGCGCGAGAGCGGCATGATCGGCGTGGTCGCCGCGCTCTGGCGGGACCGCCCCGAGCTGCGCACCCCCGGCCTGCACGACGCGCTGCTGCGCTCGTGGGTGGAGACCGAGGCCGCCCGGCTCACCGGGGCGCGGCTGCGCCAGCAGCTCACCGCCGGACAGCCCGGCCCGGAGGGATCGGGCGCCAAGCTCGCCTTCGCCGAGCTCAACCAGGAGGTGTCCGGCCTGGAGCTGGAAATGCTGGGCGAGGACGGCCTGCGCTACGACGACTGGACGATGCGCCGCCCCACCGAGGTGGACTTCACCCGCCGCTCGCCCGGCTACCGCTACCTGCGCGCCAAGGGCAACTCCATCGAGGGCGGCACCTCGGAGATCCTGCGCAACATCATCGCCGAGCGCGTCCTCGGCCTGCCCGGTGAGATCCGCGTCGACAAGGACGTGGCGTGGAAGGACCTGCCCAAGTGAGTGACCTGCTCTACTCCGAGATCGAGAGCGACCTCCGCGCGAGCGTCCGCGAGGTCCTCGACGACAAGGCGCCCTGGACGTCGGTGCTCGCCGGCACCGAGAAGGACGAGCCCTACGACGCCGCGCTGTGGCGGGCCGTCGCAGGCCAGCTCGGCTGCGCCGGGCTGCCCGTCCCCGAGGACCTCGGGGGCGCCGGCGCCACCTGGCGCGAGACCGCCGTCGTGATGGAGGAGCTCGGCCGGTTCGCCGCGCCCGTCCCGTTCCTGAGCAGCTCGGTGATCGCGACGGCCGCGCTGCTGGCCGCCGGGGAGCGGGAGCTGCTCGCGCGGCTGGCGGGCGGGGAGGAGATCGCCGTGCTGGCCGTCCCCTTCAGCGCCGCGCCCGGTGACGCGACGGCGACCGTGCAGGTCACGGACGGCAGGGTGACCGGCGAGGTCACCAGCGTCGCCGACGGCATGGCCGCCGGCGTCTACCTCGTCCCGTCCGCCGGCGGCCTGTACGCGGTGGACGCCGCCGACGCCCGCCGCACCGCCGTGACCTCGCTCGACATGACCCGGCGGCTCGCCGACCTCGCCTTCTCCGGGGCGCCCGCCCGCCTGGTCGCCGAAGGGACGGACGCGGTCCGCATCGCGCTGCTGACCGGGGCCGCGATGCTGGCGTCCGAGCAGCTCGGCCTCGCCGAACGCTGTCTGGACGACACCATCGCCTACGTGAAGACCCGCTACCAGTTCGGCCGCCCGGTCGGCTCCTACCAGGGCCTCAAGCACCGGCTAGCCGACCTGTGGACGTCGGTCACCCAGGCCCGCGCGGTCGCCCGGCACGCCGCGTCCTGCGTGGCGGCGGGCGACGAGGACACGCCGATCGCGGTCGCCGTCGCGCAGGCGCACTGCTCGGCGGTCGCGCTCAAGGCGGCCGAGGAGTGCGTCCAGATGCACGGCGGCATCGGCTTCACCTGGGAGCATCCCGCGCATCTGTACTTGAAGCGCGCCAAGGCCGACTCCATCGCCCTCGGCACCGCGGACCGGCACCGCGCGGCCCTGGCCGCCCTGGTCGATCTTCCCCCGGCCTGAACGGCGGGCGGGCGGCCCCGCCCGGCGAGCGGGGCCGTCCGGCTAGCCGGTGATGACGGCCAGGACGCGCGCGCCCTCCGGGAACGCGCCGCGCTCGGTCAGCGCGAACACGCCGGACATCATCTTGGCCGTGTAGATCCGGTCGAGGACGATCCCGTGCCGGCCATTGAAGTCGTCGATGAACGCGTCCAGTCCGGGGGTTCTCCTGGCGTAGCCGCCGAAGTGGAAGCCGTCTTCGACGCGCCACGTCCCCAGGCGTTCGCCGTAGGTCTCGCGCTGGAGCCGTTCTACCTCCCCCTCCATGAAGCCGCCCTTCAGCACGGAGAACCCGACGGCGCGCTGATGCGGGGCCAGGCCGGCGGCGAGTCCGGCCAGCGTCCCGCCCGTCCCGCAGGGGCAGCAGACGACGTCGAAATCCGGCACCTCGGCGCCCAGTTCCGCGCAGCCCTTCACGGCGAGCGCGTTGCTTCCGCCTTCAGGCAGGAGATAGAAGCCGCCCCACCGCTCGCGCAGCGCGCCGACGACATCGGGTTCGTGCTTGCGCCGGTAGGTGGTGCGGTCCATGTAGGTGAGGCGCATGCCCATGCGCTCGGCATACGCCAGCGAGTCGTTCAGCGGCAGGTGTTCCTCGCCGCGGATCACCCCGATGGTCGCGAATCCGAAGATCTTCCCCGCGGCCGCCGTGGCCCGGATGTGGTTGGAATGGGCGCCGCCGAAGGTGAGGAGCGTCCCGTGCTCGCGCGCGGGGGCGATGTTGTGCTTGAGCTTGCGCCACTTGTTGCCCGGCAGCTCCGGATGGATCAGATCGTCGCGTTTCAGGAACAGCCGCAGGCCCCGGCGTGCCGCGCGGTCGTCCGCCAGCTCGACGACGGGGGAGGTCATCGCGGCATCGGCAGGCCGAGCCTCTCCCGGAGCGTCCGCTGCACCTCGTCGATGCCCGGCCGCGCGTCCACGGTGACCACGTACTCCTTGCGGCCGAACAGCTCCAGGATCGGGTCGGTCCTGTCGTGGTAGTCGCGCATCCGCTCGGCGAGCGCCTCCTCGGTGTCGTCCTCGCGGGACACGAGCTCGCCGCCGCACACGTCGCAGCGTCCGTCCTGCGTCGGGCGGTCGGCGATCAGGTTGTAGTCCATCCCGCACCGGGCGCAGAGCCGGCGGGCCAGGACGCGGCGCCGGACCTCCTCGTCCGGCAGGTCCAGGTGGATCACGCCGTCGATGTCGTAGCTCTCCAGGAAGAACTCCGTCTGCCTGCGGCTGCGCGGGAACCCGTCGATGACGAACCCGTAGTTCCAGTCGTGCTGGTCGAGCCGCTGCCGGACGACGCTCTCCGTCAGGTCGTCTCCGACCAGCTCACCGGCCGCCATGATGCGCCGCACCTGCGCGCCGATCTTGGTGTGGTTCTTGACGTGCCAGCGGAAGATGTCCCCGACGCTGATGTGCACGATGTCGAGGTCCCGCGCGAGCAGTCCCGACTGCGTCCCCTTGCCGCTTCCGACGGGGCCGATGATGACGTACTTGCGCATGGGGAGAGCCTATGCGCACCGTGGTCGCGGCGGAGGGCCGGTCAGAGCGGGAGGCGCAGGCGGCGGCCCAGTCGGCGGAACCGCGAGTCGCCGGCCTGCTCGGGCGACTCGTCGCGCACCGTCAGGCTTTCGAGCAGGGTGTCGAACGCGGGCGTGCGGACGCAGACCAGCGTCGCGCGGGCCCGCCGGGCGCAGTGCAGCCGCACCGACGGCCTCAGCAGCCGCGAGAACGGGCCGCGCGTCCCGTGCCCGACGACCAGGATGTCGTCGTCGCCCGCCAGCCGCACCAGCGTCGCGCCGGGCTCGCCGACGAGCGCCAGCGCGGTCATGTCCACGCCGCCCGGCGGGCCGTCGCAAACCTCCGACAGCAGCCGGGCGATGAGCTCGGCGCCCGAGCCGCGCAGCGCCTCGGTGATGCCGCAGCCGAGCTGGCCCGCCGCCGACACGTGCGGCGGCAGCGGCGCGGCGTGCGCGACCAGCAGCGGCAGCCCGCGCAGCCGCGCCTCGCCGATCGCCCAGGAGAGCGCGCAGCGCGCCCCCGCGGAGTCGTCCACCCCCACCACGACGCGGGGGCCGCCCTCCGGTCTCGCGATCACGGTCCCTCCTGTGGCCGCCGGGTGACAGCAGTCTAGACAGAAGGCATACCCGTTCCGGCGCAAGAGTTCCACGTTCCGGAAACCCCGTTTTCCGGCGAGGGCGTGGCCGCTGGACCGCCCGGCGCCGCCCGGGGCACACTTCAGGTATGGCCGCACCGCACGAGACCGACCCGTCCTGCGCCGTCGCGCACGGCGACGTCCAGCCCGCCGAGGGGGAGCGGACGATGGTCGTGGTGTTCGCCGGCGCCGTCGCCGACCACCTCCTGCGCTACGCCGCCGACCTGGGCTACCGGACGTTCCTCGTCGACCCCGACAAGGACCGTGCGGGCGTCGCCGACCTTCCGCCGCTCGACGCCACCGCCGACGTCGTGGTGACCGACCACCACCGCCGCGAGCTCGGGCCCGTCCTGCGGGACGTGCTGACGCAGCCCGTGCGGTGGGTCGGCGTCATGGGCAACCCGCGCCACCCCGCCCCGCACATCCCGGCGCTCACCGAGCTCGGCGTCCCCGCCGCGGACATCGCCCGGGTGCACCGCCCGATCGGCCTGAACATCGGCTCCAGGACCCCGGCGGAGATCGCCATCGCGACCCTGGCCGGCCTGATCGCCGACCGCAACGGCCGCCCCGGCGGCTTCGAGTTCTGACGGCCCCCGCCGGCCGCCGGAATCGCGGCCCGGCCGGGGCCCGGGGCGTAACATCGGAGGCGTTGCACGTGTTCTGTCGGTGGGCTCGCCTACGGTCGGGGGCGACGGGGCCCGCCGCCCGCGCCGTCCGAGCGATGCCGCCGAGCAAAGGTGACGACCACCATGGCGAACAGCACCATAGAAACAGACCGTGACTTCCAGCAACTCGCCGACCCGTACCGGCGGGAGCTGCTGGCGCACTGCTACCGGATGCTCGGTTCGATCCACGACGCCGAGGACCTGGTGCAGGAGACCTACCTGCGGGCGTGGCGCTCGTACGGCGACTTCGAGGGGCGCTCCTCGCTCCGGACGTGGTTGTACCGGATCGCCACCAACGTGTGCCTGACCGCGATCGACCAGCGCGGCAGGCGGCCCATGCCGTCGGGGCTGGGCGCGCCGAGCGACGAGCCGGAGCGGCCCGTCGTGGCCTCGGACGAGGTCCCGTGGCTGGAGCCCGCCCCCGACACGGTCCTCGGCGCGGACTCCGCCGACCCGGCCACGATCGTCGCCGCCAGGGAGAGCACCCGGCTGGCGTTCGTCGCCGCACTGCAGCACCTGCCTGCCAAGCAGCGGGTCGTGCTGATCCTGCGGGACGTGCTGAAATGGCGGGCCGCCGAGGTCGCCGAGCTGCTCGACACCTCCACCGCCGCCGTCAACAGCGCGCTGCAGCGGGCGCGGGCTCAGCTGGAGCAGGACGCCCCGATGCGGGACCAGCTCGTCGAGCCGACGGACCCCGCCCAGCGCGATCTTCTCGAACGCTACGCCAAGGCGTTCGAGGACGCCGACATCACCGGGCTGATCGAGCTGTTCAAGAAGGACGTCGTCTGGGAAATGCCGCCGTTCCCCCAGTGGTTCGTCGGCCCCGACCACGTGGTACGCCTCATCATCGCCCAGTGCCGGCCGACCCCCGGCGACATCCGGATGGTTCCGGCGGCCGCGAACGGGCAGCCGGCGTTCGGCCTCTACAAGCGCGACGAGGACGGCGTCCACAGCGCCTACCAGCTGCAGGTCCTGAGCGTCACGGAGGACGGCGTCGCGCACGTCTCGGTGTTCTTCGACACCAGCCTGTTCCCGCTGTTCGGGCTGGCCGAGCGGCTCTGATCACGCCCCCGGCCTTCCACTGGGCGGAAACCCGGCTGCGGCACGCGCGGCGGTGGCTGCGAGTGTGGTAGCCGGCGGCGCCGGCGCGGGTGCCGTCCGCACAGCGGGAATGGGAGGCGTATGGACAAGGTCGTGGCCTCGGCGGCGGACGCCGTCGCCGGCATCGGCGACGGCGCGTCGCTGGCCGTCGGCGGGTTCGGGCTCTGCGGCGTGCCCACGGTCCTCATCTCCGCCCTGTACGAGCGGGGCGCGGCGGACCTGACGGTCGTCTCGAACAACTGCGGGCTGGACGGCCGTGGGCTCGGGCAGCTGCTCGCGGCGGGCCGCATCGCCCGCGCCAGGGGCTCCTACGTCGGCGCGAACAAGGAGTTCGCGCGGCAGTACCTCGCCGGCGAGATCGAGGTCGAGCTGATGCCGCAGGGCACGCTCGCCGAGCGGCTGCGCGCGGGCGGCGCGGGGATCCCGGCGTTCTTCACCCCGGCCGGCGTCGGCACGATGGTCGCCGACGGCGGGCTGCCGTGGCGGTACGCGCCCGACGGCACGGTCGCGGTCGCCTCGCCCGCCAAGGAGGTCCGCGAGTTCGGCGGGCGGGAGTACGTCCTGGAGGAGAGCATCACCACCGACTTCGCGCTCGTCCGCGCGGCGGTCGGCGACCGGCACGGCAACCTGGTGTTCGACAAGGCCGCCCGCAACTTCAACCCGCTCGCCGCGATGGCCGGCCGGGTCACCCTCGCCGAGGTCGAGCGGCTCGCCGAACCCGGCGAGATCGACCCCGACGCCGTGCACCTGCCGGGGGTGTTCGTCCAGCACGTGGTGGAGCTGACCCCCGAGCAGGCCGCCGACAAGCCCATCGAGCTGCGCACGCTGCGCAGCGGCACCGGCGACGGGGGAGGCGACGCCTGATGCCCTGGTCCAGGAACGAGATCGCCGCCCGCGCCGCGGCCGAGCTGCCCGACGGCGCCTACGTCAACCTCGGCATCGGGCTGCCGACGCTGATCCCCGGCTTCATGCCCGAGGGACGCCACGTCACCCTGCACGCCGAGAACGGCATCCTCGGCGTCGGACCGTATCCCACCGAGGACGAGATCGATCCCGACCTGATCAACGCGGGCAAGGAGACGGTGACCGTCCTGCCCGGCGCCGCCTACTTCGACTCTTCGCTGTCGTTCGGCATGATCCGCGGCGGCCACATCGACATCGCCGTCCTCGGCGCCATGCAGGTCTCCGCGCGCGGCGACCTCGCCAACTGGTCCGTCCCCGGCAAGATGATCAAGGGGATGGGCGGCGCGATGGACCTCGTGCACGGCGCCCGCAAGCTGATCGTGGTGATGAGCCACACCACCCGCGACGGCGAACCGAAGATCGTGGACGAGTGCACGCTGCCGCTCACCGGCAAGGCGTGCGTCGACCGGATCATCACCGACCTCGGCGTCGTGGACGTCACCGAAGACGGCCTCGTGCTCGTCGAGACGGCCCCCGGCGTCACCGCCGAGCGGATCCGTGCGGCGACCGGGCCGCGGCTGACCGGGCGCCCGGACGACGAGCGCCCCGATACCGGGCCCATGGACACGGCGGCAGAAGGGAAGAGCGCATGATGCACCCCCCGTACCTGTACCCGGGATACAAGAGCACCGTGCTCCGCGCCCCGTCGCAGGACCTGATCATGCCGAAGCTCGGCCCGGACAGCGTCGAGTTGACCTCGCCGGTGTTCGGGCACCAGGAGCTCGGCCGGCTGGACGAGGACCTCACCGTCCAGCACGCCGGGGAGCCGCTCGGCGAGCGGATCATCGTGACCGGCCGCGTGCTCGACGGCGCGGGCCGTCCGGTGCGGGGCGCGCTGGTGGAGGTCTGGCAGGCCAACGCCGCCGGCCGGTACCGGCACCTCGGCGACGTCCACCCGGCGCCGCTCGACCCGAACTTCACCGGAGCCGGGCGCTGCCTCACCGACGACGACGGCCGCTACCGGTTCGTCACGGTCAAGCCCGGCGCCTACCCGTGGGGCAACCACCACAACGCCTGGCGGCCCGCGCACATCCACTTCTCGGTGTTCGGCACCGCGTTCACCCAGCGGCTCGTCACCCAGATGTACTTCCCCGGCGACCCGCTGTTCGCCCACGACCCGATCTTCCAGTCGATCCCGGACGAGAAGGACCGGGAGAAGCTGGTCTCCCGCTTCGACATGGACACCACCCGGCCGGAGTGGGCGCTCGGCTACCAGTGGGACATCGTGCTCGGCGACACCCCGATGGAGGCCTGATGACCGCAGCGAAGCGAGGATCGTCGGGCCGCCGGGCCCGGGGGTCTGGGGGTCGCCCCCGGAAAGGCAGGGCCTGATGAGCACGCCTTCTCCCGCCACCCCCTCCCAGACGGTCGGCCCGTTCTTCGGGTACGCGCTGCCGTACGAGGCCGGTCCGGAGGTCGTGCCGCCCTGGCGCCCCGACGCGATCGCCGTGCGCGGGCGGGTCCTCGACGGCGCGGGCGAGCCGGTCCCGGACGCGCTGCTGGAGATCTGGCAGGCCGACGGGAACGGCGAGATCCCGCGGCGTCCCGGCGGCATCGTGCGCGCCGGGCACGGGTTCTCCGGCTTCGGCCGGTGCGGCACCGACGCCGGCGGCGGCTACTGGTTCAGCACCGTCAAGCCGGGCGCCGTCGGCGACGGCGCGCCCTACATCGCCGTCCTGGTGTTCGCCCGCGGCCTGCTCAAGCCCGTGTTCACCCGGCTGTACTTCCCCGAGGACGAGGCCGCCCACGCGGGCGACCCGCTGCTCGGCGTCGTCCCGGACGGACGACGCGCGACCCTGATCGCCGAGCGCGCGGGGAACCGGGAGTACCGTTTCGACATCCACCTGCAAGGGGAGCGGGAGACGGTCTTCCTTGGTTTCTGACGAGCGCGGCCTGCCGGCGTCGCCGGACGTGGGACTGCTGTCCCCCGTCCGCGCGGGGACGGAGGCGGAGGCCGTCACGAGCGACCTCGCCTACCTGACCGCCATGCTGGACGCGGAGGCGGCGCTCGCCCGCGCGCAGGCCCGGCTCGGGATCGTCCCCGCGGACGCGGCCGAGGCGATCACCGGCGCCGCCGACGCGGGCCGTGTCGACCTCGCCGGCGTCGCCCGCCGGGCGCGCGGCGCAGGAAACCCCGTCGTCCCGCTGGTCGCCGACCTGCGCGGGCTCGCCGGGAGCGCGGGCGAGCACGTCCACAAGGGCGCCACCAGCCAGGACATCGCCGACACCGGCGCCATGCTCGTCGCGGCCCGGGCCAGGCGCGTCGTCCTCGCCCATCTCGACAGGGCGCTGGACGCGCTGGCCGGGCTCGCGGCACGGTACCGCGACACCCCGATGGCGGCCCGCACCCTCGGCCGGCAGGCGCTGCCCACGACGTTCGGCGCCAAGGCCGCGAACTGGCTGCTGGGCTGCCTGGAGGCCCGCGAGCGGCTCGCCGCGGTGCCGCTGCCCGTCCAGCTCGGCGGCCCGGCCGGGACGCTGGACGCCTTCGGGGACCGGGCGCTCGACCTGGTCGCGGCCTACGCGGAGGAGACGGGCCTGGCCCGCCCCGTCCTGCCGTGGCACACCCGCCGCACCCCGGTCGCCGAGCTCGCCGCGGCGCTGGCGCTGGTCACCGGCGCCCTCGGCAAGATCGCCACCGACGTGTGGCTGCTCTCGCAGAGCGAGGTCGGCGAGGTGGCCGAGGCCGCGGGCGCCGGCCGGGGCGGCTCGTCGTCGATGCCGCACAAGCGCAACCCGGCGCTGTCGACCCTGATCCGGTCCGCCGCGCTGCAGGTCCCGGCGCAGGTGCAGGTGCTCCTCGCCGCGCAGGCCGCGCCGCACGAGCGGCCGGCGGGGGAGTGGCACGCCGAATGGCAGCCGCTGCGCGAGTGCCTCCGGCTGACCGGCGGCGCCGCGGAGACGGCCGCCGAGCTGCTGGACGGCCTGGAGGTGTCCACCGAGCTGATGCGGGCCGACCTCGACGAGCTGCTGGACCTGCTCGGCGGCGACCCCGGGACCGGCGCCGCCGCCGTCCTCGTCGGCCAGGCCCTGGACGCCTATCGCAGGAGCCGCACGTGACCGCCGTGCCGCGTCCCGCAGTGCCGCAGTACCGCCTGGACGGCCCGGAGGACGCCCCCGTCGTCGTGCTCGGCCCGTCGCTCGGCACGTCCATGGACCTGTGGCTGCCGCAGCTGCCCGCGCTGACCCGCACCTGGCGCGTGCTGCGCTACGACCTGCCCGGTCACGGCGGCGCGCCCGCCCCGGACGGCCCGTTCACCGTCGAGGACCTCGCCGGCGGGATCGCAGCCCTGCTGGCCGATCTCGGCGTCGGCCGCGCCGCCTACGCCGGGGTGTCGCTCGGCGGCGCGGTCGGGACGGCCCTCGCCCTCCGCGCCCCGGGCCTCGTCGGAAGCCTGATCCTGTGCTGCACCTCGCCCCGCTTCGGCGACCCGGGGGCCTGGCGCGACCGGGCCGCGCTCGTCCGCCGCGAGGGCGTCGGGCCCGTGGCCGGCTCGGCGGCGGGACGCTGGTTCACGCCGTCCTTCACGGGCGCCCGACCGTACGTGGACATGCTCCGCGCGACCGACGCCGAGGGCTACGCCGCCTGCTGCGACGCCCTGGCGGAGTTCGACGCGACCGCGCGGCTCGGCGCGATCTCCGCGCCGACCCTGGTGATCGCCGGAGCGCAGGACGCCCCGACACCACCGGACGGGCACGCCGGCCGCCTCGCCGCCGGCATCCCGGACGCCCGCCTCACGGTGATCGACGGCGCCGGGCACCTGGCGAACGCCGAGCGCCCGGAGGCGGTCACCGAGGCGGTCACCGCGCACCTGGACCGCACCTGGAGAGGGACCGGACGATGAGCGAGCGCATGAGCGACGAGCGGCGGCACGCGCAGGGCATGAAGACCCGCCGCGAGGTGCTCGGCGACGCGCACGTGGACCGCGCCGAGGCCCGCAAGGACGACTTCACCGCCGACTTCCAGGACATGATCACCCGGTACGCGTGGGGCGAGATCTGGAACCGCCCCGGCCTGGACCGCAGGACGCGCAGCTGCGTCACGCTGACCGCGATGGTCGCCGGCGGCCATCTGGAGGAGCTCGCCATGCACGTCCGGGCGGCGCTCCGCAACGGGCTGACGCCCGAGGAGATCAAGGAGGTGCTCCTGCAGACGGCGATCTATTGTGGAGTGCCCGCCGCGAACTCCGCGTTCGCCGTCGCCCAGCGGGTACTCACCGAGCAGGAGTGACGGGCACGAGCCCGGGTGGAGGGCCACGTGGCAGGTGAGAGTGCGGAAGGCGCGCGGCCGGTCAGCGTGGCGGGCAAGGTGATGGCCATCCTGAACGCCTTCGCCCAGGGCGGCGTCCGCCTCAACCTGAGCGAGATCTGCCGCCGCTCGGAGCTGCCGCTCGCGACCGGCCACCGCCTGGTCGGTGAGCTGGTCGGCGGCGGCTTCCTGGAGCGGGTGCCGGACGGGACGTACCGCATCGGCACCCGGCTCTGGCGGATCGGGAGCCAGGCCCCGGCCGTCACCGGGCTGCGCGAGCTGGCGCTCCCGCACATGGAGGACCTGTACGAGGCCACCCACGACAACGTCCAGCTCGGCGTGCTCCGCGAGGACCGCGTGCTGATCGTCGAGCGGCTGCGCGGCACGCGGTCGGTGCCCGTCGTGACCCAGGTCGGCGCGATGCTGCCGCTGCACACCACCGGCGTCGGCCAGGTGCTGCTGGCGTTCGCGGCGCCGGAGGTCCGCGAGAAGGTGCTCGCCGGTGAGCTGGCCCGGTATGCGGCGCGGTCCATCACCGATCCGGCGGAGCTGCGGCGCCGCGTCGAGCGGGTCCGCCGCTCCGGCTACGCCGTGACCCGCGACGAGATGACGCTCGGCGCGGCGTCCGTCGGCGCCCCGGTGCGGGACGGGTCGGGCGACGTCGTCGCGTCGATGTCGCTGGTGACGGGCACGCGCAGCGCCGACCTCCGGCGGCTGCTGCCGCCGCTGACGACGGCGGTGCGGGCGCTGTCCCGGGACGTGGCGGCGCACTGGCACGGCGATCCGGACCTCTTTTCCGCTGAGCGGAAAACCGGCGCTTGAAGCTGCGGCGATGCGCGCGAGCATCGCCAAGGTGGACGGACCACGAGGAGGAGCGATGCGTACCCAGGTCGCGATCATCGGCGGCGGACCCGCGGGACTGCTGCTGTCCCATCTGCTCCATCTGCAGGGGATCGACTCGGTGGTCCTGGAGAGCCGGGACCGCGACTACGTGGAGCATCGGCAGCGGGCCGGGATGCTGGAGCAGGGCACGACCGACGTCCTGCGCGAGAGCGGCGTGGGCGAGCGGCTCGACCGGGAGGGGCTCGTCCACCACGGGCTGGAGCTGCGGTTCGGCGGCGCGGGGCACCGCATCCCGCTGACCGACCTGACCGGCCGGACCGTCACCGTCTACGCGCAGACCGAGATCGTCAAGGACCTGGTCGCCAAGCGGCTGGAGGACGGCGGGGACGTCCGGTTCGAGGCCGAGGTCGTCGGGCTGGACGTGTCCGCGCCGAGCGTGACGTTCCGCAGCGGCGGGCGGACGCGCACTCTCGACTGCGACTACATCGCGGGCTGCGACGGGTTCCACGGCGTCAGCCGCCCGGCGGTCCCGGGGCTGCGGACGTTCGAACGCGAGTACCCGTTCGCCTGGCTCGGGATCCTCGCCGACGTCCCGCCGTCCACCGACGAGCTGATCTACGCCAACCACGACCGCGGGTTCGCCCTGCACAGCCTGCGTTCGCCGCACGTCAGCCGCCTCTACCTCCAGGTGCCGCCGGACGAGGACATCGCCGCGTGGCCCGATGCCCGCATCTGGGACGAGCTTGCGGCGCGGTTCGCCACCGACGACGGCTGGAAGCTGCACGAGGGCCCGGTCACCGACAAGTCGATCACGCCCATGCGCAGCTTCGTGGCCGAGCCGATGCGGCACGACCGGCTGTTCCTCGCCGGGGACGCCGGGCACATCGTCCCGCCGACCGGGGCGAAGGGCCTCAACCTCGCGGTGTCCGATGTGATCATCCTGGCGCGGGCGTTCGCCGAGCGGTACGCGACGGGCTCGGAGACGCTGCTGGACGGGTACTCCGGCGCGTGCCTGAAGCGCGTCTGGCGCGCCGAGCACTTCTCCTACTGGATGACCACGCTGCTGCACGCCGACCCGTCCGCGAGTGACTTCGAGCGACGGCTCCAGCGTTCCCACCTGGACTATGTGGCTTCGTCGGAGGCGGCCAGGACGTCCCTCGCCGAGAACTACGTGGGGCTCCCCATCGCCTAGAGCGGGTCTTCCCCGGCGGCCGGCGGCGCGGCGCAGTGAGACGCAGGTCACGTAAATTGGCAGCCCCTGAAATTTTGCCGTCTAGGCAACTTTGGTCTACCGTTGGCGTGTCACTCCTTCCGGCACGGCGCCAGCGTCGTCGCCACCGCGGCCGTGATCATGATCGCGGTGTTTCGCGGGCTTCGTCGCCTCCGGGGAACCGATGTCCGGCCGTGCCGCGTGGTGGCCGCCCGGGCGGGTGGCGCGCGTCGTTCCCAACGCCGGCGCGGAAGGTGAAAGGCTTCGGCATCTGCTCCGCGACGCCGGACCGCCCGCCGCCGAGCGCGAGCCCGCCCCGCCCGGTCCTGACCGGCGCCCGACCCGACCCGCGAAGGACAGCGCAGTGAGCCTCCTCGATCAGCCGTCCCGGCCGGCCGCGGCGCTGGCACGCCTGCGCCCCGGCCGGCCCGGCGTGTGCGGGCCGGGTCCCGGCGGCCGGCCGCGGCCCGTCCGCGAGCTGGTGCTGATCATCGTGCTGTTCGGCGCCTACAAGCTCGGGCGGCTGCTGGCGGACGGGCGGGTGCGGGAGGCGTTCGACAACGCCCACCGCGTCTGGGACCTCGAACGGCTCCTCGGCCTGCCGGGGGAGACCGGCGTCCAGCACGGCCTGCTGCACAGCGGGCTCCTCGTGCACGCGGCCAACTGCTACTACGCCTACGTGCACTTCCCCGCGACCGCGGCGTTCCTGCTCTGGATCTACCTGCGCAGGCCGGTCCACTACCGGTGGACGCGCCGGGTCATCGTGGCGATCACCGCCGCGGCGCTCGTCCTGCACCTGCTCGTCCCGCTGGCGCCGCCGCGCATGCTGCCCGCGACGGGGCTCATCGACACCGCCGCCCAGTTCGGCCCGGCCGTCTACGGCGCGCCGCAGACGGACACCGTCTCCAACCAGTACGCCGCCATGCCCTCCCTGCACATCGGCTGGGCGGCCGTCATCGCGCTCGGGCTCATCGTCACGTCCCGGACGCGGTGGCGATGGCTGTGGCTGCTGCATCCGGTCGTCACGATCGCGGTCGTCGTCGGCACCGCCAACCATTACTGGCTGGACGGGATCGTCGTGCTGGCGCTGCTGTCGGTCATCGTCCTGCTGCTGCGGCCGCCGCTCGCCGCGGTACCTGCGGACTAGCCGGCGGGCTCGGCGCCCAGCGTTTCGAGCAGCTCCGTCACCGGCTGCAGCTTCTCGTACAGCAGCAGGACGGGCTCGCCCGGCCCCGCCATGTCCAGCGCCGACGTCAGCGCCCCCTTCAGATCGCCCGCCGGGTGGTGGCACACGTCCGGGCGGCCCTCCCGCAGCCCCTGGACGATCAGCCGGGTCATCTCGCCCGAGCGGCGGCCCCGCAGGTCCTCGTCCTCGTAGACGACGACGCGGCCGAACGTGCCCGCCAGCGCCCGCGCGGTCTCGCCCACCAGCTCGTCGGACCGGTCGCCCGGCAGCGTCACCGCGGCGACGCCCGCCGCCCCCCAGCGCCGCTCGACGAACGTGCCCATCGCGGTGACCGCCGCCGGATTGTGCGCGTAGTCGACCAGGACGGGATTCGAGCCGACCTGGTACACGCAGCCGCGGCCGGGGTTGCGCGAGTGCGGGTCGAACGTGCGCAGCGCGCTCGCCACCACGCCGGCGGGCACGCCGAGCGCGCGGGCGGCGGCCGCCGCGGCCAGCGCGTTGGCGATCACATGGCGGGCGTGCCCGCCGAACGAGCCCGCCACCTCCCCGGCCGGCAGGATCGGGGTCCGGCGGTCGCCGCGCGCCTCGGTCAGCACGCCGTCCTCCAGGTAGTAGCCCAGGCCGCCGTCCCGCAGGTGCCCGGCGAGGACGGGAGCGTCCGGGGTGAGGGAGAAGTAGCACAGGACCGGTCCGCGGCGCCGGACCGCCGGCCGGGCGGCGAGCCCGGCCGACGCCCCGTCCTCGGCGTTGAGGACGAGATGGCCGCCGCGCCGGATCTCCTCGGCGACCAGGGCCTTGATGTCGACCAGATCGTCCAGCGACTCGGTGTCGTCCATGCCGAGATGGTCGCGGGTGATGTTGGTGACGACCGCGACGTCCGCGCGGTCGTAGCCGAGGCCGCGCCGGAGGATCCCGCCCCGCGCGGTCTCCAGCACGGCCGCCTCCACCGACCGGTCGCCGAGCACCATCTCCGCCGAGCGCGGCCCGGACGCGTCGGACATGTGGACGAGCCGCCCGCCGACGTACACCCCCTCCGTGCTGGTCATGCCGGTCCGCCGCCCGTCCAGCTCCAGCATGTGCGCGATCATCCGGACCGTCGTGGTCTTGCCGTTGGTGCCCGTCACCGACACGACCGGAACCCGCGACGGCGTCCCGTCCGGATACATCAGGGCGACGATGTCGCCGGCGACGTCCCGACCCGCGCCCTCGTGCGGGGCCAGGTGCATGCGCAGGCCCGGCGCGGCGTTGACCTCCAGGACCCCGGCGGCGCCCCGCTCGGCGGGCGGCGGGGACGCGATGTCGGGCAGCCGCAGGTCGATGCCGCACACGTCCATGCCGACGGCCGCCGCGGTCCGCACGCACATCGCGGCGACCTCGGCGTGCACGTCCCCGGTCACGTCCCGGCTGGTGCCGCCGGTGGACAGGTTCGCGTTGCGGCGCAGCCACACCCGCTCCCCGGCGGCGGGCACCGACCCGGGGGCCTGCCCCTGGCGCGCCAGCAGGGCCAGTTCGGTCGGGCCGAGGACGAGCCGGGTGAGCGGCCGGTCGTGGCCCTCCCCGCGCGCCGGGTCGGCGTTGACCCGCTCCACCAGCGCCGCGACCGTGGCCGCCCCGTCGCCCGTCACGCACGCGGCGGTCAGCTCCGCCGCCGCGGCGACCCGGCCGCCGACCACCAGCACCCGGTAGTCGTTGCCGGGGATGTAGGACTCGACGAGCACCTCGCCCTCGTCCCCGGCGGCCGACGCGAACGCGGCCACGACCTCCGGCGGCGTGGTCAGCTCGATGTGGACGCCCTCTCCCTGGTGGCCCGAGAGCGGCTTGACGACCACCGCGCCGCCGATGTCGCGCAGCGCCTCCAGCGCCTCCGCCGGCGACGCCGCGACCCGCCCCTCCGGCACCGGGACCCCGGCGTCGGCGAGCACCCGGTGCGCGAGCCGCTTGTCGCCCACGACCTCCATCCCGATCGCCGAGGTGGCGTCGGTCATCGCCGCCCAGACCGTCCGGCGGTACCGGCCGTACCCGAGCCGCAGCAGGTTGAGGCCGCCGACCCGGCGGACCGGCACGCCCCGCTCGCGCGCCGCCCGCGCCAGCGCCGCCGTGCTCACCCCCAGCCGCTCCTCCTCGTGGACGGCGGCGACGCGGGCCAGCTCGCCGGACGGGTCGGGCACGAGCCCGGCCAGCGCGCCGTTCACGACCCGCACCGCGAGCATGATCAGCTGCTCCACCACCGGGCTGCCGGACGGCTCGTCGGGCGGGCACTCCAGGATCACGTCGTACTCGGCCGGGCCGCCGGCGCGCACGGTGCGGCCGAAGAACACCTCGCGGCCGATCCGCCCGGACAGCTCCAGCGTGACGTGCTCGGTGACATGGCCGAAGTAGGTGCCGCGCGCCATCGCGTCCAGCAGCCCGCCCGGCCGGCCCGCCGAGCAGTGGTGCCCCGCCAGGCCGGGCAGCGCGTCCACGAGCCGCTCGGCGAACCCGGGATGGTCGGTGGTCTCGTGGCCGGTCAGGCCCTGCAGGTCCAGGCGCGCGATCGCGACGGGACGGGGCAGGTAGACGTTCGGGCCGCTCAGGCGGCGGACGTGATCGAGCCGCACGGCTACTCCTCCTCCGGCCCGCGCATGTTGCCGATCGCCGGGAGCTTGTCGTTCATCTGGAACGTGCAGCCGGCCGGCAGCAGGTGCAGCGAGACGTCGAACATCGCCATGGGCTCGTCGTCGGAGGCGGCGTAGGCGATCGTCGACTGCCCGGCGTCCACGACCGTGACCACGCCCGTCCCGACGACCTCGAACTGGCCGTCGCCCACCACGATCGCCGTGTCCTCGTCTATGCCGACGCCCAGCAGCCGGGTGTCCAGCGCTATCCCGCTCATCAGCCGCGGCAGCCGCCCGCGCTCGTTGAAGTGCATGTCGATCAGCACGTGGTCGAGCAGGCCCAGACCGGGGCCGACCTTCACGCTGGACGCGGCGACCTCGTGGCCGCGGCCGCCGAGGATCATCCAGTGCCCCATCGCGGTCGCGCCGGCGCTCGTCCCGGCGATCACCAGGCCCTCCTGGTCGAGCCGCCGTTTCAGCAGGTCGTTGGTCTTCGAGCCGACGAGGGTGCGGATCCGCGACTGGTCGCCGCCGCTGAACAGCACGCCCGTCGCCGCGTCCAGCGCCCGCAGGGTCGCCGCGTCGTCGGCGGCGGCCCGCCCGAGGAGCCGCAGCTCCCTGACCGAGGTCACGCCGAGCCGCCCGAAGACCGCGGTGTACTCGTCGGCGACCTCCTCGGGCACCTCCGTGGCCGTCGTGATGACGACGATCCGCGCGTCCTCGTCGCCCGACAGTTCGACGAACGTCTCGAGCGGCCCGGATCCGCACGTCCGGTTCTCCGCCCCACCGATGATCAGCAGCCGGCCCTTGCGTCCGGCGCCCCCACGTTTATCCTTCACATCTGCCAACTACCCTCCATTACACCCGGTAGTCTCGCAATTGCGATGGGCGATGCGGCGGGCCGCCCCGGCGGCTGTGACATGCTGTCCGGATGAGCGGCAGCCCCGTCCCTCCGGACGGCCCCGCCCGGCCGCGGTCCGGGTCGCCGGCGCGCTCGTCCGGGCCCGCCGCGGCGCTCGCCGCCGCGTCCGCCCACTACCTGAGGGGCGAGCCGATCGACATGTCGGCGCTGGCGGGCGAGCTGGGCGTCGGGCGCGCCACCCTCTACCGGTGGGTCGGCAGCCGGGAGCAGCTCCTCGGGACCCTGCTCGGCGAGATGACCGAGCGCACCTACCGCGTCGCGGCCCGGGGCGTCGGCGGCGCGGGCGCCGGCCGCATCCTCGCCGTCCTCGACCGGTTCATGCGCGCGGTCGTGGACGCCGAGCCCCTGAAGGCGTTCACCGAACGCGAGCCCCGGCTGTTCATCAGGCTGGCGACCATGCCCGGCACCATCGAGGACCGCGCCACCGAGCTGCTCACCAGGGAGCTTCAGGCCGAGATCGACCGCGGGGAGCTGCGCGTCCCGCTGCCGACCCGGACGCTCGCCCAGGCGATCGTCCGGGTCGCCGACTCCTTCATGTACGCGCACTATCTGGGCGGGAACCGGCCGGAGATCGACCAGGCCCTGGAGGTCGTCGAGCTGCTGCTCCGTCCATGCCCCGCCACCGCCCGCGGGGAATCTCCGGGGTCCGCCGAACGCTGAGTCTTTGACGGGGAATGACCATTTGGTGGCAATCGCTCCCCGTGAGAGGCTGAAGTCATTGGACGCATCGTCGAAAGAGGGACGGCCGGGCCGTGAGTGACATCCCCCGCCGCGCGGTGACGCGCACCGCCAAGCTGGCGACCCTCCCGCTCGGGTTCGCCGGGCGCACCGCCCTCGGCTTCGGCAAGCGGACGATCGGCCGCCCCGCCGAGGCCGTCGCGCTGGAGGTCCAGCGCCGGACCGCCGAGCAGCTGTTCGCCGTGCTCGGCGAGCTGAAGGGCGGCGCCATGAAGGTCGGCCAGCTGCTGTCGATCTTCGAGGCCGGGCTGCCCGAGGAGATCGCCGGGCCGTTCCGCGCCAGCCTGACCCGGCTCCAGGAGGCGGCGCCGCCCATGCCCGCCGCCACCACCCACAAGGTCCTCGCCGAAGGCCTCGGCGAGGACTGGCGCGAGCGGTTCGCCGAGTTCGACGACCGGCCGGCCGCCGCCGCGTCCATCGGCCAGGTCCACAAGGCCGTCTGGCACGACGGCCGCGCGGTCGCCGTGAAGGTCCAGTACCCCGGCGCCGCCCAGGCGGTGATGAGCGACTTCAACCAGATCTCCCGCCTCAGCCGCCTCTTCACGCCCCTGTTCCCCGGCGTCGAGGTCAAACCGGTCATCGCCGACCTCAAACGGCGGCTGGAGAAGGAACTCGACTACGTCGACGAGGCCCGCGCGCAGACCGCCTTCCACGACGCCTACGCGGGCGACCCCGACTTCGTCGTCCCCGCGGTCGTCGCGCAGGCGGGCAACGTGCTGGTCACCGAGTGGCTGGACGGCACCCCGCTCGCCTGGGTCATCGCCCACGGCGACCAGGACAGCCGGGACCGCGCAGGCCTGCTGCTGTTCCGCTTCCTGCTGTCCGGCCCGGCCCGCTGCGAGATGATCCACATCGACCCGCATCCGGGCAACTTCCGGCTGCTGGACGACGGCCGTCTCGGCGTCATGGACTTCGGCGGCGCCGCCCGCGTGCCCGCCGAGCTCCAGTGGTCGATCGGCCGGCTGCTGCGCATCGGGACCCTCGGCGATCCCGACGACATCGTGGACGCCCTCTGCGAGGAGGGCTTCCTCGCCCCGGACGCGGAGGTGGACCCCGAGGAGGTCGCCGCCCTCGTCGCCCCGCACGCGGCCCCGTTCGCCGTGGAGCGCTTCCGCTACTCCCGCGAATGGCTCCGCGAGCAGACCGCGCGCGGTTTCGGGCTCGCGTCCGACCTGCGCCCCGGCGCCCTGGCCCGCGCCTTCCGGCTGCCCCCGCAATACCTCGCCGTCAGCCGCGCCCTCTCCGGGTGCGGCGGCGTCCTCTGCCAGCTGGAGGCCGAGGGCCCCTTCCGTGCCGAGGCCGAACGCTGGCTCCCCGGCTTCGCCGACGACGACGGCCCCGACCTGGACACCGAGACCCAGGCCACCGCCTGACCCGCTAGCCCAGGGCTTCGGCCTCCTCCTGCTCCACCTGCTGGTTCCAGTCGCGCTTGGTGGACTGCCAGCCGTCCTCGTCGCGGCCGCGGCGCCAGTAGCCGGAGATGGACAGGCGGTCCATGGGCAGGCCGCGCTCGACCCGCAGGTGGCGCCGGAGCGCCTTGACGAAGTTGGCCTCGCCGTGGACGAAGGCGTGCACCTCCCCGTCCGGGAAGTCCAGCTTCTGGACGGCCTCGACCAGCAGATCGCCGATCTGCCCGGCGCCCCGGTGGAGCCACACGATCTCCGCGTCGCCGCGCGTCGGCAGCTCCTGCTCCTCCTCGGGACCGGCCACCTCGACGAACACGCGGGCGGGCACGCCTCGCGGGATGCGTTCGAGCGCGGTGGCGATCGCCGGCAGGGCGCTCTCGTCACCGGCGAGCAGGTGCCAGCCGGCGTCCTCGCTCGGCGCGTAGGCGCCGCCCGGCCCGTTGAAGAAGATCTCCTCGCCCGGCCGGGCGTTCGCCGCCCAGGGGCCCGCGAGGCCCTCGTCGCCGTGGTAGACGAAGTCGATGGTCAGCTCGCCGGCATCGGGGTCCCACGCGCGGACGGTGTAGGTCCGCGTGCTCGGCCACTGCTCGCGCGGCAGCTCCGCGCGGACCCTCTCCATGTCGAACGGCTCGGGGTACTCGACGCCCGGCTGCGGGAACAGCAGCTTCACGTAGTGGTCGGTGAACTCGCCCGCGCCGAACGCGGCGAGCCCCTCGCCTCCGACGACCACGCGGATCATGTGCGGCGTGAGGCGCTCGGTGCGCAGCACCGTGCCCCGGTGGAGCCTGCGTCCCCTGCGTGCCGGTTCAGTCGCCATGCGGTCCCCTCCGATGATCCGGAACACTTACTTAGGTAAGCCTAACCGGCGAAGGTGATCGATTTGTTCCGGGTCCGCGCCACCTCGGCCGCGACCGCCTCGAACGCGGCGTCGGTCTCCTCGCCGCCGAGGACGGTGGCGAGGGTCGACTTGACGATGACGACGCCGTACCGGGGCGAGACCCAGATGAGCTGGCCGCCGAGGCCGCTGGCGGAGAAGTCGCCGTGCTCGCCTAGCCACCAGTGCAGGCCGTACCCCTGGTTGAACGGGGCGGACGGGCGCGTCGACAGCGCCACCCAGGAGGCGGGGACGACCTGGCGCCCGTTCGCCTTCCCGCCGTTCAGGTAGAGCAGGCCGAACCGCGCGAAGTCGCGGTCGGTGGCGTAGTAGCAGCAGTACCCCATGCTGTTGCCGTTGGAGTCGTTGCCGAGGTACGCCTTGGACGCCATCCCGGCCGGGCCCCAGATCTTCTTCTGGACGTAGGCGTGATACGGGACCCCGGTCGCCTTGGCCACCACCCAGGAGAGGACGAACGAGTTCATGCTGGTGTACTCGAACCTCGTCCCGGGCTCCCAGCCGCGCTTCCGCTGCCGGGCCAGTTCGGTGAGCGGATACCCCAGGCTGGCGGCGACGTGCACGGGCGGGACGTCGTAGGTCTCCGTCCACTTGATGCCCGACGACATCCGCAGCAGGTTCCGCAGCGAGACGCCGTCGTATCCGGAGCCCTTCAGTTCCGGGACGTATTTCGTGACCGGGTCGTCGATCGAGTCGATGAAGCCCTCGCCCAGGGCGATGCCGACCGCGGCCGAGGTGAACGACTTCGCCATCGACCACGACTGGAACAGGCTGTCGCGGCCGGCCGCGACGTAACGCTCGAAGACGATGTCCCGGCCGTCCAGAACGACGAATCCCTGGGTTCCCGTCCGGGCGAGGTAGTCGTCCAGCGTGTGCTTCCGGCCCGCGTAGGTGTAGGTGACCGGCAGCGGCCGATGCGCCTCCCGCAGGTCGACGGGGTCGGACGAGGGGACCAGCGGGTCGAAGCCGGCCGAGCGTCCGGTGACGGAGGCGGGCGGTGGCGCGGGCGGTGCCGGCGGGCGGGGAGCGGCGGACGCCGGGGGAGCGGCGAGTGCGGCGGTGACGGCGGCTGCGGCGAGCGCGAGCGTCCAGGGCCTGCGGCGCATGGGACCTCCGTGGGGGCGGGGACGGCGGGGTTCCGCACCGATGGTGATCGAACCGCGCCGTTCCGTCCATGTGGAAAGCCGACGAAATCCGGGCCCGGACGTGGTTTCCGTGAACGCCCCCGGCCTGCGCCGGGTGACCCTCCGAACAGATCCTTTTGCGATACGTTCATGGAGTCGCGCGACCCCCTCAGCCGCCCGTGCCGCCGCCGGAGGAACGATGTCCGTGCTCGCCCAGTTGCTCACCGCCGTCGCCGACGGCTCGGTGGAGATCGTCGATCTGACCGCGCCGCTCTCGGAGCGGACCCCGATCCTGCAGTTGCCGGAGCCGTTCGCCAACACCGTCCCGTTCCGGCTGAGGGAGATCAGCCGGTACGACGACCGCGGGCCCGCCTGGTACTGGAACGACATCGAGACCGGCGAGCACGTCGGCACCCACTTCGACGCCCCCGTGCACTGGGCGACCGGCCGCGACGGCGAGGACGTGTCGCAGGTCCCGCCCGGCCGCCTCGTCGCGCCCGCCGTGGTCCTGGACGCGTCGGCGCACGCCGCCGCCGATCCCGACTTCCTGCTGGAGATCGACCACGTCCGCGACTGGGAGGCGGCGCACGGCCCGCTCCCGGACGGCGGCTGGCTGCTCTACCGGACGGGCTGGGACGCCCGCTCCGCGGACCAGGACACCTTCCTCAACGCCGGCGAGAACGGCCCGCACACGCCGGGGATCTCGGCCGAGTGCGCACGCTGGCTCGCCGAGGAGACGCCCGTCCTGGGCCTCGGCGTGGAGACCGTCGGCACCGACGCGGGCGCCGCCCACGGGTTCGAGCCGCCGTTCCCCTGCCACTCCTACTTCCTCGGTGCCGGCAAATACGGCCTCACCCAGCTGCGCAACCTCGACCGGCTCCCCGCCCGCGGCGCCGTGCTGCTCGCCTCGCCGCTGCCCATCGTCGGCGGTTCGGGCAGCCCCGCCCGCGTGCTCGCGCTGATCGAGCGATGAACGTCGCGGAGGCCGTGGGGCAGGCCCTCGCGCGGCTCGGCGCCGGCACCGTCTTCGGCGTCGTCGGCAGCGGCAACTTCCATGTCACGAACGCGCTCGTCGCGGGCGGGGCGCGGTTCGTCGCCGCCCGGCACGAGGCCGGCGCCGCCACCATGGCCGACGCCTACGCGCGGGTGAGCGGCGGCCTCGGCGTCGTGACCGTCCACCAGGGGCCGGGCCTCACCAACGCACTCACCGGCATCGCCGAGGCGGCCAAGAGCCGCACGCCGCTGCTGGTCGTCGCGGGCGAGGTGGCCGCCGCCGCGGTCCGCTCCAACTTCCGCGTCGACCAGGCGGCGATCGCCGCCGCGGTCGGGGCGGTCCCCGAGCGGGTCCACTCCCCGCAGACCGCACTGGCCGACGTCACGCGCGCATGCCGGACGGCGGTCGCCGAGCGCCGCACCGTCCTGCTCGGTCTGCCGCTGGACGTCCAGAGCGCCGACCTCCCGGACGAGGCGGGCCGGACCGCGGGACGGCGGCCCGGGCGGGTGCCGCCGCTGCCGGTGCCGCCGCCGGCCGCGATCGCGAGTCTCGCCGACGCGCTCCAGGCGGCGGAGCGGCCGGTGTTCATCGCCGGGCGCGGCGCGCGGCAGGCGGGCGCCCGCGACGCTCTCAGCGAGCTCGCCGGGCGCTGCGGGGCGCTGCCGGCGACGTCGGCCGTCGCCCGCGGCCTGTTCGCCGGCGATCCGTTCGCCCTGGACGTCAGCGGCGGGTTCGCCACTCCCGCCGCCGCGGAGCTGATCCGCGGCGCCGACCTGATCGTCGGGTGGGGCTGCTCGCTGAACATGTGGACGACGCGGCACGGCGCGCTCATCGACCGGAATGCCAGGGTCGTGCAGGTCGACGTGGACGCCCGGGCCCTCGGCGCGCACCGCCCGGTCGACCTCGGCCTCATCGGCGACGCCGCCGAGACCGCGCGGGCCGCCGAAGCCGAGCTGGCGGCGCGCGGGCACCGGGCCACCGGGTACCGCACGCCCGAGGTGGCGGAGCGGCTCGCCCGGGAGGGCCGCTGGCAGGACGTCCCGTACGAGGAGCATCCCGAGGCCAAGGAGGAGGACGGCGGCCCCCGCATCGACCCGCGGACGCTGACGATCGCCCTCGACGAGATGCTGCCGCGCGAGCGCACGGTCGCCGTCGACTCCGGCAACTTCATGGGCTACCCGGCGATGTTCCTGGACGTCCCCGACGGCGACGGGCTGGTGTTCACCCAGGCGTTCCAGTCCGTCGGCCTCGGCCTCGCCACCGCGATCGGCGCCGCGGTGGCCCGTCCCGGGCGGCTGACGGTCGCCGCGCTCGGCGACGGCGGCGTGCTGATGTCCGTCGCGGAGCTGGAGACGGCCGTCCGGCTCGGGCTGGGGCTGCTCGTGCTCGTCTACGACGACGAGGCGTACGGGGCGGAGGTGCACCATTTCGGGCCCGGCGGGCACCCGCTGGACACCGTCACCTTCCCGCCCGCCGACCTGGCCGCCATCGGACGCGGCTTCGGCTGCGCGGCGGCGACCGTCCGGCGCCGCGCCGACCTCGCCGCGGTGGCCGACTGGCTGGCCGGCCCGCGGGACCGGCCGATGGTCGTGGACGCCAAGGTCACCCGGGGGCATCCGGCCTGGTGGCTGGCGGAGGCGTTCCGCGGTCACTAGCGGCGACCTGCGGCAACGCTGTGTAGCGACGCGCTCACCGGGTAACGATCGGAGTGTGATCATCTTCCGGGGGGTGTCCATGGGCGGCGCAAAGTGCCGACGTTGCCGGTATTCGGCAATTGACCCGTTTTGTCGGGCGTACACAGGTTCGCGGCGGCTGTGTCTGATGCCGCACACCCGGGAGGAGGGGACATGACGCGCCGGCCGAGGGTGCCCGAGCTCGCCGGGGAGATGCTGGCGGAGTTCGCGGGCACGATGATCCTCATCCTGTTCGGCGTGGGCGTCGTCGCTCAGGTCGTCGCCAGCGACGGCACGCTGGGCGACCACGACAGCATCGCCTGGGCATGGGGCATCGGCGTGACGCTGGGCGTCTACGTCTCCGCGCGGATGAGCGGCGGGCACATCAACCCCGCCGTGACGCTCGCGCTCGCCGTGTTCAAGGGGTTCCCCTGGCGCAAGGTCGTCCCGTTCTGGTTCGCCCAGTGGCTCGGGGCCTTCGTGGCCGCGCTGATCGTCCGGTGGGACTACACCGAGGTCCTGCACAAGTTCGATCCCGACCTGACGATCAAGTCGCAGTTCGTGTTCTCCACGCTGCCCGGCAATGGGGCCCTCCCGATCCACACCTGGGGCGCGTTCCGCGACCAGGTGATCGGTACCGCGATCCTGCTGTTCGTCGTCCTCGCCCTCACCGACCTGCGCAACGCGCCGCCGCTGGCCAACCTCGGCCCGTTCATCATCGGCCTGCTGGTGGTGGGGATCGGGATGGCGTGGGGCACCGACGCCGGCTACGCGATCAACCCGGCCCGCGACCTCGGGCCGCGGCTCGCGCAGTACCTGACCGGCTACAGCACGGCGTGGCGAGATCAGTACGGCGACCTCTACTTCTGGGTGCCGATCGTGGGCCCGTTCATCGGCGGCGTGCTCGGCGCCGGGCTCTACCTCCTGCTCGTCGGCCGGAACATCCCCGAAGAGGAGGAGGGCCCCGGCGGGCTCAAGCCCGAACCGGAGTACGACGTTCCCTGACGGGGTCACGCAGAAAAGGAGAGACCATGGCCGACTTCGTCGGAGCGCTCGACCAGGGCACGACCAGCAGCCGCTTCATGATCTTCGACCACGGCGGCAACGAGGTCGCCCGCCACCAGCTCGAACACGAGCAGATCCTGCCGCAGGCCGGCTGGGTCGAGCACAATCCCACCGAGATCTGGGAACGCACCCGCGCGGTCATCCAGAGCACGCTGAACAGCGCGAACCTGAGCCACAGCGACCTGGCCGCGTTCGGCATCACCAACCAGCGCGAGACGACGGTGGTGTGGAACCGGCGCACCGGCCGGCCCTACTACAACGCGATCGTCTGGCAGGACACCCGCACCGACCGCATCGCCTCCGCGCTGGAGCGCGACGGCAGGGGCAGGACGATCCGGCACCGCGCGGGCCTGCCGCCCGCGACGTACTTCTCGGGCGGCAAGGTGCAGTGGATCCTGGAGAACGTGGACGGGGTCCGCGAGGCCGCCGAGAACGGCGACGCGGTCTTCGGCAACATCGACACGTGGGTGCTGTGGAATCTGACCGGCGGCGTGGACGGCGGGGTGCACGTCACCGACCCCACCAACGCCAGCCGCACCATGCTGATGGACCTGGAGACCCTCGACTGGGACGACGAACTCCTGTCCTTCTTCGGCATCCCGCGCTCCATGCTGCCCGAGATCAAGCCCTCCTCGGCGCCCGAACCGTACGGGACGAGCCGCGTGGACGGCCCGCTCGGCGGCGAGGTGCCGCTGACCGGCATCCTCGGCGACCAGCAGGCCGCGACGGTCGGGCAGGTGTGCTTCTCGCCCGGCGAGGCCAAGAACACCTACGGCACCGGCAACTTCCTCCTGCTCAACACGGGTGAGGAACTCGTCCGGTCGAAGGCCGGGATGCTCACCACCGTCTGCTACAAGTTCGGCGACCGCGCGCCCGTGTACGCGCTGGAGGGGTCGATCGCGGTGACCGGGTCGGCCGTGCAGTGGCTGCGCGACCAACTCGGCATCATCGCCGGTGCGGCGCAGAGCGAAGCGCTGGCCCGGCAGGTGGACGACAACGGCGGCGTGTACTTCGTCCCGGCGTTCTCCGGCCTGTTCGCGCCCTACTGGCGGTCGGACGCCCGGGGCGCGATCGTGGGGCTGTCGCGGTTCAACACCAACGCCCACCTGGCCCGCGCCACGCTCGAAGCGATCTGCTACCAGTCCCGCGACGTCGTCGAGGCGATGCGCGAGGACTCCGGCGTCTCGCTGGACGTCCTCAAGGTCGACGGCGGTGTGACCCAGAACGAGCTGTGCATGCAGATGCAGGCCGACATCCTGGGCGTCCCGGTCTCGCGGCCCGTCGTGGCCGAGACCACCGCCCTGGGCGCCGCCTACGCCGCCGGCCTGGCCGTCGGCTTCTGGAACACCACCGACGAACTCCGCCAGAACTGGAACGAGGACAAACGCTGGCAACCCACCTGGGACGAGGACAAACGGCAGCACGGTTACGCGGGATGGAAGAAGGCGGTCGAACGCACCTACGGCTGGGTGGAGGTCGACTGACCGCACCGCGGCGGTCCTTCTCCGGCGGGTCGAGATGATCTAGCATCCGGCGGGACAGCGTCGTCACCGCCGGAGCGTCTCGCCGGCCCGCCCGAGAGGATCCGCATGCCCAGCCGCCTCGCCGCAGCAGCCCTCACCGCCGCCGGGACGTTCACCGTCGCGGGCGCCGCGACGTTCGCCACCGCGGCCGCCCAGGCCGCTCCCGCGCAGCAGGCGCCCCGGACCCACCGGGCGGAGATCGACTTCACCGGGATCGTCGCGCTCAGCAACTGCTCGGGCTCCCTCGTGCGCGGCCCGCAGTCGCGGGACACCGACGCGGCCCTGGTGCTGACCAACGGGCACTGCCTGGAGTCGGGCATGCCCGAGGCCGGCCAGGTCGTCGTGGACCAGAAGTCGTCCCGCACGTTCACGCTCCTCGACCGCGCGGGCAAGAAGAGCCTCGGCACCCTCCAGGCCACCAAGGTCGAGTACGCGACCATGACCGACACCGACGTGACGGTCTACCGGCTGAACACGACCTACGCCGCGATCCAGAAGAAGTACGGGATTCCCGCGCTGCGGCTGTCGACGGCAAGGCCGCACGACGGGACGGAGATCCGGGTCGTGTCCGGCTACTGGCGGACGATCTACGGCTGCAAGACCGACGCGACCGTCTACCGGCTGCGCGAGGCCGGATGGACGTGGAAGGACTCCATCCGCTACAGGCAGGAGTGCCAGACGATCCACGGCACGTCCGGGTCGCCGGTCATCGACGTCCGGACCCGCCACGTCGTCGGCATCAACAACACCGGCAACGACGACGGTGAGCGCTGCACGCTCAACAACCCCTGCGAGGTCGACCGCAGCGGCAACGTCACCGTCCGCCACGGCAGCCACTACGGCCAGCAGACGTACCTGCTCGCCCGCTGCCTCGGCAAGGGCAACGACGTCGTGCTGGGCAAGGCGTGCGCGCTCCCCAAGCCCTGACCGGCGCGTGACGGCCGCCGGTCGCCGAGCACGAGGTGCCGTTCCACCTGGACGGGCCCGGTCACCGTTCCGTCAGCAGGCCGGCGCGGAGCCGGTCGAGGGTGGCCCGCAGCAGGCGGGACACGTGCATCTGGGACAGGCCGATCTGCTCGGCGATCTGCGTCTGGGTCTTGTTGCCGAAGAACCGCAGCAGCAGGATCGTCCGCTCGCGCTCGGGCAGGTCGTCGATCAGGGGGGCGAGGGCGTGGCCGTCGACGAAGGCGTCCAGGGCCGGGTCGTCCGAGCCGAGGTACTCGCCGACCGTGCCGTTGTCGGCGTTCCGCGACCCGTCGGCGGGCGCCTCCAGGGACAGCGGCCGGTAGGCGTCGCAGGCGATGATGACCTCGACCGTCTCCTCCTCGGTGATGTCCATGAGCGCCGCGGTCTCCGTGGTCGTGGGGGAGCGGCCGTGCTCGCGGGTGAACTCCTGGACGGTGCGCTGCAGGACCGGGCGCAGCTCCTGAATGCGGCGCGACACCCGGACGCCCCACGTCTTGTCGCGGAAGTGCCGCTTCACCTCCCCGGTCACCACCGGATACGCATAGGTGACGAACCGGTCCCCGACCGCGGGATCGAACCGGTTGATGGCCTTGACCAGCCCGAGATAGGCGACCTGCCGAAGGTCGTCCAGCGGCTCGCCGCGGTCGGCGTACCGGCGCGCCACGCCCCGGATCAGCGACGCGTGCCTGTCCACGATGCGCTCCCGCAGCCGTTCCCGCCGGGGATCCTCCTGGGAGAGCCGGTTCATCTCCGCGAGGAGGATCTCGGTCTGTCCGTCGTCGAACCGGGTGGACTGCGCCGACGTCATGCGGGTGGTCTCCTTTGCGGACGAGGCCGGCGAGGGCGGGGGCGATCGCTCGGTGCCGTCCCTTTACCCGGCGATCGCAGGGTCACACGACCGCCGCGCGCTCGCCCGGGTCGCCGGGAATCGAACCGGCCTCACGGGGAACGGCGTTCCATGGCGCCGGAGGTGAGACAGGAGGTGAGCCGTGAGCACGATCACCGAGTCCGTCAACGTCACCGTCCCGATCCGCACCGCCTACGACCAGTGGACGCGGTTCGAGACGTTCCCGCGGTTCATGGACGGCGTCGAGGAGGTCCGCCGCCTCGACGACACCACCCTGCGCTGGACGACCCGGATCGCCGGCGTCACCCGTGAGTTCAACGCGCGGATCACCGAGCGGCTGCCGGACGAACGCGTCTCCTGGAGGTCGCTGGACGGCCCCATGCACGCCGGCGTGGTGACCTTCCACCGCCTGGACGACACCACCACCCGCGTGACCGTCCAGCTGGAGATCGATCCGGAGGGATTCGCCGAGCGGGCCGGCGACCGCTTCGGCGCCCTCACCCACCGCCTCAAGGGCGACCTGCGCCGTTTCAAGACCTTCGTCGAGACCCGCGGCGCCCGGATCGCCGGCCGGGGCGAGCGGATGGACGGCCGCTGACGTGCCGTAAACTCGGCCGTGCCCCGGGGAGCGGGGACGCGGCGGTGGGGCCCGCCGTGCCCGAGACGGGGTGAACCGCGGAGGTGATCCGCCAACGGTCCCTACCGGTGAACGTCAGCGCTACTGGTAGGAGTGTGCCGTGCCCGTGACCGGCCGTCCCGTCGATCCCGATGTCGATCTGAGCGTTCCGCGCCGGCGTTTCGAACTGCGCCGGGCGCCATGGCGGATCCTCGCGGCGGTCGCGGCGGGCGGGGTGCTCGGGGCGCTCGCGCGTTACGGGCTGAGCAGTGCGTTCCCGTACCGGGCCGGGGAGTTCCCCTGGGTGGTGTTCCTGGTGAACGTGTCGGGCTGCCTCGCCATCGGGGCGCTGATGGTGCTCGTCACCGAGACCTGGCGGGTGCACCCGCTCGTGCGGCCGTTCCTCGGCGTGGGGGTGCTCGGAGGCTTCACCACGTTCTCGACCTACGTGGTCGACATCCAGGATGCGGTGGCCGCCGGCGCGCCGCTCGTGGGACTGTCGTACCTCGCCGGAACGCTCGTGGCCGCGCTCGCGGCCGTCTTCGCGGGCGTACGTCTCGCCCGCCTGTCGACCCGCCCGCGCCACAGGGAGCGGCCATGAGAATCCAGGGGCCCGCGCTCCGCCTCAGCATCTTCGTCGGCGAGAGCGACCGGTGGAACCGCAAACCGCTGTACACCGAGATCGTGCACCGCGCGCACCGGGCGGGACTGGCCGGCGCCAGCGTCCTGCGGGGCTGCGAGGGGTACGGGGCTTCCAGCCGCATCCACACCTCGCGGATCCTGTCGCTGTCGGAGGACCTGCCGATGGTGATCGTCATCGTCGACGCGGAGCGGAAGATCCGCGAGTTCCTGCCGCAGCTGGACGAGCTCGTGGCGGAGGGACTGGTGATCATCGACCCGGTCGAGGTGATCCGCTACACCGGCCGCGGCGCGGGGGACGGCGAGTGACCGTCCTGCTGATCGCCCTGGGCGCGGCCCTCGGAGCTCCACTGCGCTACCTCACCGATCGCGCCGTCCAGGCGCGGCACGACTCGGTGTTCCCCTGGGGGACGTTCACCGTGAACGTCGCCGGGTCGTTCCTGCTCGGCCTGCTGGCGGCGCTGCCGGCGGGCCGCGGCGTGATGGCCTTCGCCGGGACCGGCTTCTGCGGCGCGTTGAGCACGTATTCCACGTTCGGCTACGAGACGCTGCGCCTCGCCGAGGACGGAGCACGCTTCTACGCGGTGCTCAACGCGGCGGCGGGCATCGTCGCCGGGCTCGGCGCGGCCTACTGCGGGATGGCGATCGCGCATGCCGTCCCGGGGTGACGCCGCAGCCGTCCGGACGCCTGGTGCGGCCCAGGCTCGCAGTTCGGGGCACTTGGCTCCGAGCTCGCGAGTGGGCCGCGAGATGACTCTGCCCAACCGGGCCTTTCGGTAAACCGGTAGGTGTTTGGACTGTCACCGATCGGGCAGAGCCGCATCTCACGCCGAGCACACCGCCGGTAAGGCCGTCACGGCCACGACGGCTCCCGCGAGGGGCAGACGACCAGCTCGCGCACCTCGCAGCCCGTCGGCTGGGAGAGCGCGAACACGACGGTCGCGGCCACATCCTCGGGGCGGCTCAGCTCGGCGTCCGGCGCCGGCTTGTACCTGTCGGCGCGATCGTCGAAGAACGCGGTGTCCATCCCGCCGGGCACGACCATGGTGACGGCGACCTTCCCGGCCATCTCCGCGGCGAGCGCCCGGGTGAACCCGACGACGCCGAAGCTGGACGCGCAGTACGCGGTGGCGTCGCCCACGGCCCTGAAGCCGAGCGTGGAGGCGACCGTGACGATCCGTCCGTGCGGCTCGTTCTCCAGGTAGGGGAGCGCGGCGCGGACGACGGCGGCGGTGCCGAGCAGATTCACCTGGACGACCCGCTCCCAGTCCTCGGCGGGAACGTCGCCCAGCGGCCCGCACGCGTCGATGCCCGCGGCGGTGACGACCGCGTTCAGCCCGCCCGCGGCGCGCGCCAGGCCGTGCACGGCGCGCTCGGCGCACCGGCGGTCGGCGAGGTCGGCCTGCATGTGCTCGAACTCGTCCTTCGGCGGGTGCCGGTCGAGGACGAGGGGCCGGCCGCCTTCGTCGGCGACCCTGCGTGCGACGGCCGCGCCGAGTCCGGAGGCACCGCCGGTGATGAGGACGTTCATGACGCGTTTCCCTTCGTGATGGACGGGGCTCTGCGCGGTCATCAGGCGGGTACCTCGCTCAGCGCGGCGTGCCGGTAGGCCTCGGCCGTGTCGGCGGCGACGCGCGCCCACGAGTGGCGTTCGCGTGCCCGGTCGCTTCCCGCGAACCCCATCGCGGCCCGCCTCGCCGGGTCGTCCAGCAGCGCCCTGACCGCCGCGGCCGCCCCCTCCGGGTCCCGCGGCCGGACGAGCGTGCCGGTGACGCCGTCCACGACGGTGTCGAGATGCCCGCCGACGGCGGTCGCCACCACGGGGACGCCGCATGCCATGGCCTCCAGCGGCACCATGCCGAACGGTTCGTACGAGGGCAGGGCGACGACCAGGCTCGCCGAGCGCAGTAGCGGCGGCACCTCGTCGTGGTCTTGCCGGCCGAGAAACTCCACCCGTCCGTCGACGCCCGCGTCGCGCGCCACCTCACGCAGCCGGCGCACCTCGGGGTCACCGTCCAGGTCGCCGTGCGGCGGCCCGCCCGCGACCGCGAGCTCGGCGCCCGGCAGGTGCGCGAGTGCGCGGATCGCGGTGTCGACGCCCTTGTGCTCGACGAGCCGCGACACCACCACGAGCCGGTGCCCGCCGTGTCCGCCGGAGAGGCGGCCGTCGGACGTGAAGAGGTTCAGGTCCACCCCGCAAGGCACCACGTGGACGCGGTCGCGGGGGATTCCCATCGCGGTCAGCTCGACGATCTCGTCCGAGCAGGCGGCGATGACGGTGTCGGCGGCGCGCCCGATCGCGCGTTCCAGCCGGACGCGCGAGGCGGGGCCGGTGTCCTTGCCGCCGTGGTGGCGCCGCTCGGCGGTGCCGAGCGTGTGGTAGGTCTGCACCACCGGCACGCGCGACGCCCCGGCCGCCTGTGCGGCCTGGATCGCGGCGAGTCCGCTCATCCAGAAGTGCGCGTGCGCCACGTCGGGCGGGTCGGTGGCCCAGCGCCGCTCCAGATGGGTCCCGAAGTCGTGCGTCCAGGGGAGCAGGTCGTCCCTGGCGATGTGCTCGGCCGGGCCCGCGGGGACGTGCTCCACGGTCACGCCGGGAGCGAGCCGGACCCGCTCGGGGAGGACGGGCGCGTCCCGGCGTGTGTAGACGGTGACGTAGTGCCCTTGGCGGCCGAGTTCGGTGGCCAGTTCCGCGACGAACACGTTCAGCCCGCCGCCGGCCCCGCCCGATCTGTGCTCCGCGGGGCCGCGCTTGGCGGCGAGGGGGCCGGCGTGCTCGGAGATCATGGCTATCTTCATCGCGCGGGCACCTCCTGGGTTGCGGGTGGGGCTTTGGCGACGATCTCCACGGTGGCGGCGACCTCGTCGGCGGGGACGGACGACAGGCACGGGTGGCCGTCCACCGGGCACTCGCGTGCGCTGGTGTCCCGGCACGGGGCCCGCTGGTCGCCGAGCAGCGCCATCGGGACGCCGAACGGCGCCCACCGGGCGGCCGGGACGGTGGGCGCGAACAGCGACACCACGGGCGTGCCGACGGCCGCCGCCAGATGCGCGGGGCCGGTGTTGCCGGCGACGAGTGCGCGGGCGCCTTCCAGCACGGATGCCAGTTCGGGCAGGCTGGTGCGTCCGCCGAGGTCGAGACCGTCCTCTCCGGCGACGAACGCGGTGAGGTCCTTCTCGTCGGCATGGCCGGTCACGACGACCCGGTGCCCTGCCGCCGCCAGCAGCCGCACGGCCTCGGCGCAATGCCCCGGCGGCCAGGCGCGCGCGGGAACCGACGTGCCCGGGTGCAGCACCACATATCCGGGGCCGCCGGTGAGGTGACCGGTGCCGGGCAGCGGGCCCCGGACCCGCAGCCGGGTGTCGGCCAGGGACGGGAACCCGGCGTCCTCCGCCAGGGCGAGCATCCGGAGCGGCTCGGGCAGGTCGGTGTCGGGCCGGTGCCGCAGGTCGAGCAGCGACCCCGGATAGTCGTCGCCGATGCCGCCGATCCAGGGCGTCCCGGCGAGCCGCAGCAGCAGCGCGAGCGGCAGCGGCGACTGGTGGAAGGAGGTGAGGATCAGCGCCCGGTCGAAGCCTTCGAGCCTGCGGGTGAGGCGGTCGATCGCGGTCTGCTCCACGGGCACGTGGCCGGGTTCGATCCAGGGGGCGCGCCACTCGATGACGCCGTCCACGCCCGGGAGCATGTCGGCGGCGGCGCGGCCGCGCGGCCCGCACAGCAGCACGACCTCGTCGGCGCCTTCGGCGACCGCCCGGACGGCGGGGCCGGCGAGCAGCACGTCGCCGATGTTGTCCTGGCGCGCGACGAGGACTCTCATCGGCGCCGTCCGCCGCCGGGGACGAGCCCGGCGGCGGTGTCCGCCGGATCAGAGGAGATCGCGTTGTTTCCGAGCAGGCGCATGGGAGCCCCCGTCAGGCACGGCGTTCGGTTCAGGTACGGCGTTCGCGAGGTGGGGGTGATGCCTGCGTCGTAGGCATCGGCTTCCGGCGATCACCGGCGAAATGGATCCCCCATAGGTGATTTCGACATTGCCGAGCAGCGCGGACCTAAACTCCGAAGTCAGAAAAGTCGCCGGTAGACGAAGTGCCAGTTCATACGGCGTTCGCGCATATGGAGCGGAAAACGGCGGGTACTGGGCGTTTCATAGGCCTCAGCCCGCGCGACCGCGCGGGCTGAGGCCGGACGGGTGCCGGTCGTCCCGGTCGTTCAGTGCTTGGCCGTCGTCCGGCCGCGCCCCAGCGACAGCGCGCACAGGGCGCCCAGCAGCGCCGCGCCGGCGAGCGCCCAGCCGGTGCCGTACTCGGCGTGCCGGGTGGAGCCGCTCGACTCGGCCAGGGTGAGGAACAGCGTCCCGATGGTGGCGATGCCGATCACCTGGGCGAGCTGCATCAGCGTGAGCAGCAGCCCGCTGGCGTCCGCGGCGTCCTCGGGCGCCACGTGCCGCAGCGCGGTCGTCATGATGATCGGCATCACGCCGAGCCCGAAGCCGATGATCACGGTGAGCGTCTCGTAGGGCACGCCGCCGCCCGCGAGCGGGCCGACGCACAGGTAGCCCGCCGCGGCGACCGCGAACCCGGCCGGGATGAGGCGCCCGTGCCAGCGGGCGGGCAGCCGCTGCCAGTTCAGCCCGACCAGCGCGAACGCGGTGACGCACGGCACGAACGCCAGCCCCGACTCCAGCGGGGACAGCCTCATGTCGCCCTGCAGGTGCAGGGTCGTGGTGAACAGGAACGCTCCCCAGCTGCCCGGCCCGAACACCATCGCGACGCAGGCCGGGAGCAGCAGCGGGGCGCGCAGTACCCGCGGCGAGATCAGCGGCCGCCCGCCGGAGGCCGCGACGCGCCGCTCCACGGCGGTGAAGGCGGCCATGAACACGGCGCTCGCGGCCAGCGACGCCCAGCCCCACAGCGGCCAGCCCAGCTCGTGCCCCATGATCAGCGGGACGACGAACAGCAGCACCGCCGGGGCCAGCGTGAGCAGTCCCGGGACGTCCAGTTCGGCCCCCAGCCCGCCCGTGCGGTGCGAGGTCTCGTCGCGCGGCACGACGCGCGGGCTCGCGAGCAGCAGCGCCACGCCGATCGGCACGTTGACGAGGAACACGGTCCGCCAGCCGGTGCCGAACAGGTCCGCGCTGACCAGCAGGCCCCCTGCGGCCTGCCCCACGACCACGCCGCCCGCGATCACCGCCGAGTAGATCCCGAGCGCCCGCGCCCGGGCGGCGCCGGTGAAGCTCCGCTGGATCATCGACATCACCTGGGGCGTCAGCATCGCGGCGCCGACGCCCTGCACGAACCGGAACACCACCAGCGTCCCGGTCGTCGGCGCCAGCCCGCACGCCAGGGACGCCACCGTGAACGAGGCGAGGCCGACGTGGAACATGCGGCGGTGGCCCGCCAGGTCGCCGAGCCGCGCCCCCGTGATCAGCAGTACGGCGTAGGAGATGATGTAGCCCGCCACGACGAGTTGCAGCCCGGCGCCGGAGGCGTGCAGGTCCACGCGCATCGTCGGCAGCGCCACGTTGACGATGTTGACGTCGAGGATGGCCATGAACTGGCCGAGCAGGATGACGGCGAGCGCGACGCCGCCGGACCCGTTCCGCGATCCCCGTTCGGGAACAATCCCACGCAGATCGGTTGTCTGTGTCATGTGTACGAGCTTGCGGCCGGAGCAGTACCAGTAACGAGAGCCTGTCGATACTGGTACTGACAGCACCTGGCAGCGGACGCCGGCCGGAGGCAGGCTGGGGGAGTGACGATGACGAGCGTGGACACCACGGCCACGGCCCGCCGGAACGGCGCCGGGCCGCGCCGCCGCACCGAACTGGCGGCGTTCCTGCGCAGCAGGCGGGAGCGCATCACGCCCGAGGACGTGGGGATGCCGCCGGGACCGCGGCGCCGCACGCCCGGCCTGCGCCGCGAGGAGGTTGCCCAGCTCGCCGGGGTCGGCGTCACCTGGTACACGTGGCTGGAGCAGGGCCGTCCGATCAACGCCAGCACCCAGGTGCTGGAGGCGGTGGCCCGCACCCTGCGGCTGGACGGCGCCGAGCGCGAGCACCTGTACCGGCTGGCGGACGTCCCCGACGCCGCGGTCGACGAGGAGGCCGGGACCCTGCCCGAGGACGTCCAGGCGATCCTGGACGCGCTCGTGCCGATGCCCGCGGCGGTGGCCAACGGCCGCTCCGACATCCTCGCCTGGAACTCCGCCTACGCGGCGATCTTCCCGCACGTGGTGACGGCGCGGCCGTGCGAGCGCAACTCGATGTGGATGGCGTTCACGCTGCCGCCGTGCTGCAACCCGGTCGTGAACATGGAGGAGGCGGCGCCGGGCCACGTCGCCGTCTTCCGGCACCGCTACAGCCGGCATCTCGACGAGCCGGGCTGGAAGGAGCTCGTCCGGCGGCTGCAGGCGGTGAGCCCCCAGTTCGCCCGGCTGTGGGCCTCCCACGACGTGGCGCTGCCGGGTCCGAGCGTCAAGGTGTTCCGGCACCACGCCGTCGGGGAGATCCGGACCCGCACGACGAGCATGGACATCACCGCGTCGCCGGACGCGCGGCTCGTCGCCTACACGCCGACCGACGAGGAGAGCCGCGAGCGGATCGGCTGGCTGCTCGACCATCCCGAGGCCGCCGCCCCCGAGCACCGGCACTGAGCCGGTTCGCACGCGGGCCGGTTCGCATGCGGGCGCCGGTTCACATGCGGGTACGCCGGGCGATCACCACCAGGTCGGCCGCGGCGATGACGGCGACCGCCGCGCAGATCCCCGCCGCGGCCCAGGAGCCGTCCCCCTGCGCTTTCAGCGTGAACAGGATCGCGGCGGCCACCGCCCCGACCAGCGCGATCACCGACAGGACCGCGCGCAGCCGCAGCGGGCTGCGCGCCGTCAGCGGCTCGCTCCCGCGCGGCCGCCGCGGCGGCTCGGGCCCGGGTGGCCCGGGGCCCCGCCCCTCGTCCTCGGGCGGGCCGTGGGCGTCCCGGCCGGGGCCGCCCACGGGTCACCTCGCGAACGTGCCGACGAGCGTCCCGGACGCGACGATCTTCTCCTGGACGGCGGCGCGCAGGTCCTCGGCGGTGAAGCCGGCGCGCAGCCCGGACGGCTGCGACAGCCCGTAGAGCCGGAAGAAGTACCGGTGCGGGTCGTCGCCCGCGGGGGGCTTCGGCCCGCCGTACCCGTCGGAGCCGAAGTCGTTGCGCCCGACGACGGCCCCGGTGGGCCGCTCCCCGGCGTCCAGCGCGGTCGTCACCGGGTCGATGCCCGCGACCAGCCAGTGCGCGAACGTGCCCGCCGGGGCGTCCGGGTCCTCGCACGCCAGCGCGAGCTCCACGACCTCCTCGGGAGGCGGCGACCACTCCAGCGGCGGCGAGACGTCGCCGCTGTCGTGGGAGTATTCGGACGGCATGAGCGTGTGGTCGCTGAACGCGGCGCTCCGCAGCATCATCTCTTCCATGCGCTGCTCGTGCCCCGTCCTGCCCGGTCAATGCGCCCCCGGCATGATCACCCCGCGCTGGAGGCCGCCCAGATGTTGATGCCCGCCTCGACCGCGTCCCGGTCGATCGCGGCGAGTTCGTCCGCGCTGAAGTCGAGCCGGCCGAGGGCCGCGAGGTTCTCCTCCAGCTGCCGGACGCCGCTCGCGCCGATCAGCGCCGAGGTGACCCGCCCGTCCCGCAGCGACCAGGCCAGCGCCATCTGGGCGAGCGACTGCCCGCGCCCCTGGGCGATCTCGTTGAGCGTCCGGACGTGCCGCAGGTTCTCCTCGGTGAGCAGGCCGGTGGAGAACGACGTCCCCTTGCTGGCCCGCGACCCCTCCGGAACGCCGTCGAGATACCTGTCGGACAGCATCCCCTGGGCGAGCGGCGAGAACGCGATGCAGCCGGCGCCCTCCCGGCCGAGCGTGTCGAGCAGCCCGCCCTCGATCCAGCGGTTGAGCATCGAGTAGGACGGCTGGTGGATCAGCAGCGGCGTCCCCATCTCCCGCAGGATCGCCGCCGCCTCGGCCGTGCGCTCGGGGGAGTAGGACGAGATCCCCGCGTACAGGGCCTTCCCGGACCGGACGGCCCGGTCCAGCGCCCCCATCGTCTCCTCCAGCGGCGTCTCCGGGTCGAAACGGTGGCTGTAGAAGATGTCGACGTAGTCGACGCCCATCCGGCGCAGCGACTGGTCGAGGCTGGCGAGCAGGTACTTGCGCGACCCCCACTCCCCGTACGGGCCGGGCCACATGTCGTACCCGGCCTTGGTGGAGATGATGATCTCGTCCCGGTACGGCGCGAGGTCCTCGCGCAGGATCCGGCCGAAGTTGGTCTCCGCGGACCCGTACGGCGGCCCGTAGTTGTTGGCGAGGTCGAAGTGCGTGACGCCGAGGTCGAACGCGCGCCTCAGGATCGCCCGCTGGACGTCCAGCGGCCGGTCGTCGCCGAAGTTGTGCCACAGCCCGAGCGAGATCGCCGGGAGCCGCAGCCCGCTGCGCCCGCACCGCCGGTAGGGGATCCGCTCATACCGCTCACCGTCCGCCACATACGTCATGGTCGCGAGTATCTCAGGGCGGCCGCCTTGCGGGACGCGGCACGGTTCCGCCATCATCGAGTTCATGATCTCCAGGAAGGGCGGTCTCCGCCCGGGCCGTTGAGCCCCATCGAGCCGGTCCCGGAACCGGCCTTCGAATCCCTGCCATCCTCGCAGCGCATGCGGGAACTGGCACTGCGCGCCCGCGGCCTCGCCGGGACGCCCGAACTCCGCGACGTTCTCGCGGGCCTTTCCGCAGGCGGACGGTACGAGCGCCGCATCGCCCTGCACATGGCCATGGCGGCGCGCGATCTCCCGTATGTCGAAGGTGTCCTCGCGGGTCCCGGCATGGAGCTGAGACGCGCGGCATTGCGGGCCGTCCGCACCCTGCCCGTGTCCGATGACGCCGCCGCGGCCGTGCTGGACGACGCGCCCGCCGCCCTGCGCCGCGCGTTCTACAAGATGCTCCGCCACTCCCGCCGCGCGGCCCTCGCCGACCGGCTCCTCCCGGAGGTGCGGGCCCGCTGGGGCGACCCGGAGGCCGCCGCGCTCCTGCCCGCGTGCACCGGCGAGACGGTCGCGCGGCTCCTTCCCGAACTGGAACACGCCGTCACGGCGTGGCGGGCCCTGGCCACCCGCCATCCCGCCGTGTTCCTCGCCCGCGGCCGTGACCGTGCGCGGGAACCGTCCTTCTGGCGCCGGTGCGGTGCCGGCCTGCCGGCGCTCGTCCGGCACGATCCGGCGGGCCTGCTGGACCTGCTGGAGGGGAACGGCTCACGGGCGGCGGCGATGCGGCTCCCGCGCGCCCTCGTCCCGGCGCTGTTCAGGGCGGACGCGGTGCGGGCCGCCCGCGTGCTGCGGCGCATCGGGCGCCGGAACCGCTTTCCGCGCGCGTACTTCGAGAACGTGGGCCGGCTTCCGCTGCCGGACCTCCGCGAGTTCCTGCCGGCCGACACGTACTGGCTGCGGGACTTCCTGGTCCACGTGCCGCCGGGCCGGCGCGCCGCGGTCTACGACCTCGCGGTGGAACAGGGCCGGTTCCCGGGCCTGCACGCGTTCCCGCTGCTCGCGCTCCTGCCGCGGGACCGGGCGGCGCGCGAGGCGCGCCGGATGCTGGAGTGGCACGCTTCGGTGTGGCACTCGGCCCGGTCCCGCCTGGACGACCCTGACATCCCGCTGAAGCTCACGGCCCATCTCCCCTATGCGGAGGCCGCCGGGCCCGTCAGGGAGGCGGCGTTCGGCGGAGACCCGCGGCGCCGCGGGCTCGCCCGGGTCCTGCTCGTCGAACTGACGGCGCGCACAGGCGACCCCGCCCTCCTGCGCGGAATCGTCGCCGAGCTGGTGAAGCGCACGCGGAACGAGCGGGATCCGCTGAGGGCCGTCCTGATCAGCGCCCTGGCGTCCGTGCCGGTCGGGCTGCTGGACGACACGCTCGCCGAGCCGCTGGACGAGGTCGCCGCCATGGCCGCCGGCGCGCGCGACTCCTCGCCGGCCACCCGCCGGAAGCTGCGCGACCTGGCGGACCGCGTCCTCGCCCATGCGGCGTCGCCGGTGCTCGTCGCGTGGGCGGCCGGCGTCTACGGCCGCCTCGTGGCCGGGCACGGGGCCGAAGCCCTGGACGATCATCGTCTGGACCGGGTGCTTCCCCGTGGCCGGGAACGCGACGTCCTCGACGTCCTGCGCCCCCGTCTGCACGATCACGCGGTGGTCGTCGGGCTGGCCAGGTCGCTCGGGCGGCGGGCGTTCGCCCTGGCGGATGTCCAGGACGGCCTCCGGAAGGCTGCCCTGGAGGCGCCCGGCCCGCAGGCCCGCGAGGCGGCGGAGCTGTGGCTGGCCGACCCGGCACGGCGCGAGGCACGCGCCGTGGAGCTACTGGCCGCCGACGCGTCCGCGATCGTCCTGCCCGGCGTCTGGCAGGCCGTCGCCCGCCGCCGTACGGACCTCCTCGTCCCCGTCCTGGACGGTGACCGGGCGGGACGGTTCGAGACGGCGGAATGGGTGCCGGACGTCGGGCCGCGGGACGCGGGCCGCTGGACCCCGGCCCAGGCCGGACGCGTCCGGGCGGTCCTCGCCGCGGCGACGAGGGACGAGCGGCTCCCGGTGGACGCCAGAATCGACGCGGTGCTGTCGCTCGGCCTGTTTCCCGGCGGTCTCCCGGATCTCGCGTCCCGGGCGGGCCGGGAGGACGAGCCGGTCCTCGCCGAGGCGGCCGTGGAGGCGATGGCGGCCACCGACCGCCCTGCAGAGGCCCTCGACGAGCTTCTCCTCCATGCCCGGACCGCGCGGTCGGCGGTGGCGGTGGCGGCCATGGCGGCGTGCAGCGCGTCGGTGCCGCCGTCCAGGCTCGGCCCGATCCTGGCGGAGGCGCTGACCGGGCCGGACGCCAAGGTGGTCGTCCGCAAGCAGGCCGCCCGGCTCCTCGAACGGCTGCGGCCGCCGGACGCCGCGGACGTCCTCCTGCGCGCATGGAACGACCCGGGCCTGCACCGGGACGTGCGCGTCGCGGTCGCGGCCGCGCTGCGCCGCATGCCGGAGGATCCCCGCGCGATCGCCGCGCTCGCCGACGCCGCGGGCCCCCACGCGAGCGAGCTGCTGTTCCGCACGCTCTTCCAGGCGAAGCCGTCGCAGTACGCGCCCCGGCACCGCCCCGCCTATGCCGCGCTGGTCCGGCGGCTGGGCAGGGCGGCGGACGGCCCCGGCGTCCGGTTCCGGGCGGCGAAGCCCTTCGCGGCCTGGGCGCCCTGGTACGCGGAGGGATACGGAGACGTCCTGGCCGCCATCGCGGATCCCGCGGACCCCGCCGGCGACGACGAGCTCCCCATCCTGCGCGCCCTGGTGTGGGACGGCACCGTCGGGGACGAGGCGCTGGACGTGCTCTCCTCCCTGCTGGCGGCGGAACCCGGTGACAGCGCGCGGTCGAGGGCGGTCGGCATCGCGCACCTTTTCGGCAGGCTGCCGTCCGGGCACCGGAGCGCCCCGCTGGCCCGCCGCGTGGTCCGGATGCTGGCCGCACATCCGCTCTACGTCGCCCAGGCGGTGGACGTCGCGCTCGACTCGGCGCGGCTGACCGAGGACGGCGTCACCGCGGAGCGGGTGGCCGCCGAGCTCGGCGCCCTGGCGGACCTGCTCCACGACCGCCCCGCGCTGGCCGCGACGGTCACCGGGCGAAGGCTGGTCAACGCGATCGGCGGGCACGGCGCGCGATCGGGCGGCGGCCCGGAGCGGCTGCTGCCCGCCGCCCGCCTGCTCGCCGGACGGGACGACTTCGCGGCCCAGCTGCTCGCCGCCGGCGTCGTCCGGACGGCCGGTCCCGCCGCGGGGTGGCCGGGCGAGTGGCGGGACCTCCTGGACGGCCTGCGCCGGTCCGCCCACGTGGAGGTCCGCCAGTACGCGTGGGACGTCATCCCCGACCACTGAGCACCGTCACCGGGCGCGGCGCTGCGCGGTGTACTGCAGCGCCGCGAAACCGGCGACGACGATCGCCTGGAGCACGGCCCAGACGCCGCCGGCGGTGTTCAGCGAGAACCAGCCCAGGGCCACCGCGACGACGCTCAGGATCGTCCACAGCAGGTTCGCCTCCACCACCGCGGTCACGGCGTGGCGGTGGGGGCGGGCCGGTACCGAGATCGCCCACACTGCGGCGGCGTAGACCAGCAGGAACGCACCGAGCACCCGTCCGGGGCCGGCGTCCAGGCCGAGCAGGTCGTCGACCGGGCCCGCGAGCGCCAGGTAGGCGAGGCCGTTGACACCGGTGACGACGGAGTCGAGGCGCAGCGCGAGGCGGAGCAGGCGGCGGCCGTCGGCGAGCAGGCCCTTCTGGGTGATGGAACGGGTCGCGGTCATCGAAGTCCCTCTCTCTTCGTCGATGACCTCGACGCTACGGACGCCGCGGTGGCCGGGCGATTACGCCTGAGGTAGGGCGGCGCCCGCGCGAGTACACAAAGTGTCCCGGGCCCGGCTGTCACCTCTGCGAGGGGTGAAGGAAGCTCGTAGGTGGCAAGAATGGTCAGGAGATGTGGACAAGGAGGTCCCAGTGGTCGTGCTGCGCAGTTATGTGTCGGGTTCATGGCGTGCCCCGGAGGACGAGGGGGCGCCGCTGCACGATGCCGTCACAGGGGAGGAGGTCGCGAGGATCTCTTCGGCAGGGGTCGATATGGGAGCCGCCCTTGAGTACGGCAGGGCCGTCGGCGGCCCGGTGCTGAGGGAGCTGACGTTCCACCAGCGCGCGGCCCTGCTGAAAGCCCTCGCGTCCGATCTGAGAGAGCATCGCGAGGAGTTGTACGCCCTGTCGGCGCGGACGGGCGCGACGCTCGGCGATTCGAAGTTCGACGTGGACGGCGGCATCGGCGTCCTGTTCGGCTATGCGAGCAAGGGCAAGCGGGAGCTGCCGAACGACCGGGTGCTGGTCGAGGGGAACGTCGAGCCGCTCGGGAAGGGCGGGACGTTCGTCGGCCAGCACCTGTGCACGCCGTCGCACGGCGTCGCGGTGCAGATCAACGCGTTCAACTTCCCGGTGTGGGGTCCGCTGGAGAAGCTCGCCCCCGCGTTCCTCGCCGGGGTGCCGACCCTGATCAAGCCGGCGAGCCAGACCGCCTTCCTGACGGCCCGGCTGGTCGAGCTGATCGTCGAGTCGGGGATCCTGCCCGAGGGCACGGTCCAGATGGTCTGCGGCGACCCGCGCGACCTCCTCGACCACCTCACCGAGCAGGACATCGTCGGGTTCACCGGATCGGCGTCGACGGCCCGGCTGCTGCGCACGCATCCGGTGATCGTGGGGAACGCCGTCCGGTTCAACGCCGAGGCCGACTCGCTGAACTGCTCCGTCCTCGGGCCGGACGCGACGCCCGGCACGAAGGAGTTCGACCTCTTCGTCAAGCAGCTGGTCGCGGAGATGACCGTGAAGGCGGGGCAGAAGTGCACGGCGATCCGCCGGGCGCTCGTCCCGTCGGCGCTGATCGACGACGTCACCGAGGCCGTCCGCGAGCGGCTGTCGAAGGTGACGGTCGGCGACCCGGCCGACCCGGACGTGCGGATGGGCGCCCTCGCCACCCTCGACCAGCGCGAGGAGGTGCGGCGCTCCCTCAAGGCCCTCATGGACGCGGGACGCGTCGTGTACGGCGACCCCGAGCACGTCGAGGTCGTCGGCGCGGACGCCGAGCGCGGCGCGTTCATCTCCCCGGTCCTGCTGCGCGCCGACGACCCCGGACGCGCCGAGCCGCACGAGGTGGAGGCGTTCGGGCCGGTCAGCACGCTGCTGCCGTACGACGGCGCCGAGCAGGCCGTCGAGCTGGCGGTGCGGGGGCGCGGCAGCCTGGCCGGCTCCATCGTGACCGCGGACGCCGGGTTCGCCCGCGACGTCGTCCTCGGCACCGCGCCCTGGCACGGCCGCCTGCTGGTGCTCAACAGCGAGGACGCCAAGGAGTCGACCGGGCACGGGTCGCCGCTGCCGCCGCTCGTCCACGGCGGTCCCGGGCGCGCCGGCGGCGGCGAGGAGATGGGCGGGATGCGCGGCGTCGTGCACCACATGCGGCGCACCGCCGTCCAGGCCGGGCCGGCGATGCTCACCTCGATCACCGGGCGCTGGGTCCCCGGCACCGACCGGACGGTCACCGACGAGCACCCGTTCCGCAAGCACCTGGAGGACCTGCGCGTCGGCGACACCGCCGTCGGCGGCCCCCGCACCGTCACCCTCGGCGACGTGGAGCATTTCGCCGAGTTCACCGGCGACACGTTCTACGCCCACATGGACGAGGACGCCGCCAAGGCCAACCCGTTCTTCGGCGGGCGCGTCGCCCACGGCTACCTCGTCGTGTCGTTCGCGGCCGGCCTGTTCGTGGACCCCGCGCCCGGGCCCGTCCTGGCGAACTACGGCCTGGAGAACCTGCGGTTCCTCACGCCGGTCAAGCCGGGCGACGAGCTGACGGTCACACTGACCGCCAAGCAGATCACGCCGCGCGAGGGCGCCGACTACGGCGAGGTCCGCTGGGACACCGACGTCACGAACCAGGAAGGGGCGTCGGTCGCCAAGTACGACGTGCTCACGCTGGTGGCGAAGAGGCCTAGGCACGACTGATGATGTAGGAGAGGCGTCTGCGGGGGAGACGGTCACGTTCAGCGCTGAACGGGGTGCGCCCATGATCAGTCCCCTGCACATCCAGACGGTGCGCGAGGTCGTGCGCACCGGCTCGTTCGCGGACGCGGCCCGCAACCTCGGGTACACCGCGTCCGCCGTCTCCCAGCAGATCGCCGCGCTGGAACGCGCCTGCGGCCTGGTGCTGTTCGAGCGCCGGGCCCGCAGCGTGCGGCCGACCAGCGCCGCGTTCCTCATGGTCAGCAAGGGCAACGACGTGCTGTCGGCTCTCGACACCCTGGAACGCGAGCTGCGCACGGTCGCCAGCGGCGAGCGCGGCGCGCTGCAGCTCGGCAGCTTCCCGACCGCCAGCGCCCGCATCCTGCCGCGGGTGCTGGCGGAGCTGTCCCGGATCCGCCCCGGCATCGACATCACGCTGTCGGAGGGCGAGCCGGACGAGCTGCTGCCCGAGCTGCTCGACGGCGATCTCGACCTCCAGCTCGTCTACCGGTACGACCTGTTCCCGCGCACCTGGCCCGACCAGATCGTGGAGACACCGGTGATGGACGAGAACCTGGTGCTGTGCGTGCCGGAGGAGCATCCCCTCGCCGCCGGACGCACGGTCAGGCTGCGTGACCTGCGGTCGGAGACGTGGATCGCGAGCCGCCCCGAGAGCTCGGGCGCGCAGGCCCTGCTGCGGCTGTGCAGCACCGCCGGGTTCACCCCCAACATCGCGTTCCGCAGCAACGACTACGCCGTGGTGTGCGGTCTGGTCGGGTGCGGTCTCGGCATCGCGCTCGTCCCGGCGCTCGGCTGCGTGCCCGCGCCGGGGCTGAAGATGCTCCGGCTCAGCCGCCGCAGCCCGCAGCGGCACGTCACGGTGCTGCGCCGCACCAGCAACACCAACCCGCTCGTCAAGGACGCGATGCGCGGCCTCAGCGAGGTCGCCCGCTGCGTGCAGGCGGAGATCAGCGGCGCAACCGGCCCTTGAGCTCCATCGCGGCCCGGACGCGTTCCTGCGCCAGCGCGACCGCGGCCCGGTGCGTCGTCGTGCCCTGCGCGCGGGCCGCGTCGAGGACCTTCTCCGTGTTCTCCCGCATCTTCGCCGAGACCGCCGCGAACACCGCGTCCGGGTCGGGACGGAACGCCGAGTAGCGGGCGTCCATCGCGAAACCCGCCGCGACGACGCCGCCCGCGTTCGCGACGAAGTCCGGCACGACCGTCACGCCGCGCTCGGCGAGCACGCGCTGCGCCCCCGGCCCGGTGGGCAGGTTCGCGCCCTCCACCACGATCTTCGCCCGGACGTTCGCGGCCACCTTCTCGTCGATGACGTCCTGCAGCGCGGCGGGGACGAGGACGTCCGCCGGGACGAGCAGCTCCGCCCCCGCCTCCAGGAGCCTTCCGCCGTACTCCGTCACGGCGGCGTCGCCCGCCTCGGCGCGCAGGTCGAGGAGCCGTCCGACGTCGAGGCCGTCGGGGTCGTGCAGCGCTCCGTGGACGGTCGAGACGGCCACGATGACCGCGCCCAGCTCGGCCAGGCGCCGGGCCGCCGCGTGCCCGACCGCCCCGAACCCCTGCACCGCGACCCGCGCGCCCCGCAGGGACGTCCCGGCGTGCCGCGCCGCGGCGTCGGCGGCCTCCGCGACCCCGTGGCCGGTCACGCCCAGCTCGTCGTACGGCATCCCGCCGAGGGCGTGCGGGGTTCCGACGGCCGCGCCCCGGTCGTCCAGCTCGTCCTGGACGATCGCCGCGTCCCGCTCGGACAGCCCCATGTCGAGGCCCGCGACGTACCGGCGGGGGATCTCCTGCGACAGCGCCCGGACGAACGACCGCAGGATCGCCTCCCGGTCCGGCGACCCGGGATCGGCCATGATCCCGGCCTTCGCGCCGCCGAAGAACAGGTCGACGCCCGCCCACTTGTAGGTCATGACCCGCGCGAGGCGCGCCACCTCCGCGACCGTCACCGACGGGCTCATCCGCATGCCGCCCTTGCCCATGCCGCGGGCGGTGTTGTCGATGACGAGGACGCCGCGCATCCCGGTCCGGGTGTCGGAGACGCAGACGACCCGTTCGGGGCCCCACTCGTCCATCAGCGCGAGCACGTCAGACACAGTTGATCTCCGGGCGGAGGACGTCGCCGGCGAAACGCGCGGCGTGCAGGGGAGCGATGTCGGTGAACGGGACGCGGCCGAGGTACAGGTCGCGGACGACCTCGCCGACGGCCGGGCCCTGCAGGAAGCCGTGCCCGGAGAAGCCCGTCGCGTACAGGAACCGGGACACGTCCCCGTCCTCGCCGATGAGGGCGTTGTGGTCCGGCGTGACCTCGTACAGGCCCGCCCAGCCGCCGGTCAGGCCCACGTCGAGGAGCCGGGGCGCGCGGGCCCCGATCGCGTCGGTGAGCCGGGGGAGCCACGCGTCCGAGCGGTTCAGGAGGAAGCCCGGACGCTCGTCCGGGTCGGACATGCCGAGCATCAGGCCCGCGCCTTCGGCGTGGAAGTAGAACGACGTCGTGAAGTCGATCGTCATCGGCACGGGGCGGGGGAGGTCCGGGATCGGCTCGGTGAAGACGATCTGGCGCCGCAGCGGCTCCACCGGGAGGTCGACGCCCGCCATCGCGCCGACCGCCGCCGACCAGGGCCCGGCCGCGCAGACGACGGCGGACGTCCGGATGCTGCCCTGCGACGTCCGGACGGCCACGATCTCGCCGCCGTCCGTCTCGATGCCGGTGACCTCGCAGCGGGTCCGGATGGCGGCACCGTGCCGCCGCGCGCCGGTCGCGTACCCGAGGACGACCGACTCGGGCGTGCAGTGCCCGTCGTCGGGGGAGAACGCGGCGGCCAGCAGCCCGTCCGCGTCGATCAGCGGGGACAGCCGGCGCGCCTCGGCCACCGAGATCATCCGGCTCGGCACGCCCAGCTCGTTCTGCAGGGCCACGCTCGCCTCGAACGACGCGACGTCCTCCGGCCGCGACAGCAGGAACAGGTACCCGACCTGGTGCAGGTCGATCTCCTGGCCGGGGCGGTCCGGGAACCGCGTGAACGCCTCCAGGCTGCGGGCGCCGAGCCGGATGTTGACCTCGTCGGAGAACTGGGCGCGTACGCCGCCGGCGGCCTTGCATGTCGACCCGGAGCCGAGTTCGTCCCGTTCGAGGAGGACCACGCGCCGGACCCCGGCCTCGGCGAGATGGAACGCGATGCTCGTCCCCATGACGCCGCCGCCGATGACGACGACCTCCGCCTCGCTCTCCACGCGTCCCCCTACAGCCGGAAGCCCAGGTCGGGGCTGATCTCCAGGACGTCCATCTGCGCCTTCTGCAGCCTTCCCGAGGTGTCCCAGTTCATCGACTGCCAGCGGGTGAACTGGTCCAGCACCCACATGCCCGACTGGCGGCTGCCGTTCCCCGAGCGTCCGTTCCCGCCGAACGGCAGGTGCGCCTCCGCGCCGGACGTGGAGTTGTTCACGCTCACCATCCCCGCCGATATCCGCCGCCGGAACGCGAAGACCTTCGCCGGGTCGGTGGTGTAGATCGACGCCGACAGGCCGTAGCCGGGGGCGTTGGCGAGGGCGATCGCCTCGTCCATCGTCCGGTACGAGGCGACCCCGATGATCGGGCCGAACGTCTCGTTCATGAACAGCTCGTCGCCCGGGCCGACCCCGTCCACGATCACCGGGTGGTAGAACAGCCCCGCCGCGGGGTCCCCGGCGAAGCCCTCGCGCGGGTCCGCGGCGGTGATCCGGCCGGTCGCGGTCGACCCGTGCACGGTGTGGCCGGGCCCGATCCAGCCGAGGACCTTCTCGAACCCGTCCGCGAACCGCTCGCTGATCAGCGGGCCGAACAGGACGTCGCCCGCCGGGTCCCCGACGACGGCGGCGCGCGTCGCCTCGTCCAGCAGCCGGACGAACTCGCCGTGCACCGACTCGTGGACGATCGCCGTCCCGAGGGACGTGCAGCGCTGCCCGGCCGTCCCGAACCCCGAGAACAGGGCGCCCTCGACGGCGAGCGGCAGGTCCGCGTCCTCGGTGACGACCATCGGGTTCTTTCCGCCGAGCTCCAGGCACGGCGTCTGGAGGTGGCGGCCGCACAGCTCGCCGATCCGCGACCCGACCTCGGTGGAGCCGGTGAAGCCGACCTTGTCGACGAGCCCGTCGGCGAGGGCCTGCTCAAGGCCGCGGAACGTCTCCGGCCCGTCCGCGTACACGACGTTGAGGACGCCGTCCGGAAGGCCGGCGTGGGCGAAAAGCTCGTGGAACGCGTCGGCGCACGCCGCCGCGTACTCGGCGGGCTTCCACACCACGGTGTTCCCGCACAGCAGCGCCGGGACGATGTACCAGGACGGCACCGCGACCGGGAAGTTGCCCGCCGTGATGACGGTGACGACGCCGACCGGGTCCCGGAACGTGAACAGCTGCTTGTCGGGCATCTCGGACGGCACGGTCTGCCCGTACAGGCGCCGCCCCTCGCCGAGGAAGAACGCGCACGTGTCGGCGATCTCCTGGACCTCGCCGAGCGCCTCGGCGTACGGCTTGCCGACCTCCCGGGTGACGACGCGGGCGAGCGCCGCCTTGTTGGCCTCGACGAGCCGGCCGATCGCGGCGACGACCTGCCCGCGGACGGGCGCCGGGACGTCCCCCCAGGCGTCCTGCGCCGCGCGGGCGGCCCGGCAGGCCCGGACGAGGTCGCCGGCGTCCGCGAGGGACACCTCGGCGACCGTCTCGGACGTGCGGGACGGGTCGGTGGAACGGTACGAGCGCGGCCCCGCCGGGATCCGGGCGCCGCCGATGACGGAGGTGAGCACGGTTCCCAGCCTGAACGGACCACCGCGCCCGAGCCAAGATCGGGCAGAACACGGCTTCCTTACCGAGAGGCCAAGCCCGGCTGAGCCTCCCCGGGGGACGTCGTTAAGCGATCCTTGGCCAACTCCCAACCGGTTCGCGGCCTCCCGCGGCTTGGCCCGGCCGGTGGCCGCGACCGATGCTCGACAGGCGTCCCCGTTCCGTGCAGGAGCCCACATGGCCGAACCCGCCGACGTCCATTTCCTGGAGACGGCCGCGTCCCTCGAAGGGTCCGGCACGCCCGCCCCGCCCGGCGTGCTGAGCGACGAGCGCTGCCTGGAACTGTTCGACGCGCAGCTCGGCAGCCGGCATCTGGATCTCGCCGCCCGCCACCTTCAGGCCCAAGGCCACGGCTTCTACACGATCGGCTCCTCCGGCCATGAGGGGAACGCGGCGGTCGCCGCCGCGCTCCGCCCGGACGACCCGGCGCTCCTGCACTATCGGTCGGGCGCGTTCTTCCTGGAGCGCGCACGCCAGGTCCCTGGCCGGAATCCGCTGCGGGACGTGCTCCTCGGCCTGGTGGCGGCCGCCGAGGAACCCATCGCGGGCGGACGCCACAAGGTGTTCGGCAGCCATCCGCTGAACGTCATCCCGCAGACCTCCACGATCGCCTCGCACCTCCCGCGCGCGCTGGGCGTGGCCTTCGCGATCGAACGCGCCGCCCGGCTCGGCCTGGACTCGCCATGGCCGCGTGACGCCATCACCGTGTGCAGCTTCGGGGACGCATCCGCCAACCACTCCACGGCAACCGGCGCCATCAACGCGGCGATCAACTGCGGCTTCCAAGGCCTGCCCTTGCCGCTCCTGTTCGTCTGCGAGGACAACGGGATCGGCATCAGCGTCCGGACGGCGCTCGGCTGGATCCACGCCGCCTACGGGTCGCGCCCCGGGCTCGCCTACTTCCACGCGGACGGCTGCGACCTCGCCGACGCCCACGCCGTGTCGGCGCAGGCGGCCGAATGGGTTCGCGAACATCGCCGTCCCGCGTTCCTGCACCTGCGGACGGTCCGCCTGATGGGCCACGCCGGGTCCGACGTCGAATCGTCCTACCGGACCCCTGCGGAGGTGGCGTCCGACCTGGAGCGCGACCCCCTGCTACAGACCGCGCGCCTTCTCATCGACCGCGGGGCGGCGAAGGCCAAGGACGTCATCGACCTCTACGAGGCGAAACGCGCCGAGGTCATGGCCCTGGCCGACGAGATCGCCGGCGCCCCCCGCCTGTCGTCCGCCGCGGAGGTCATGGCGCCGCTCCGGTACACCGGGATCCGCGGGGGAGCGGAGCAGGCGGCCGGGGACGGGGTGACGATGGCGCAGGCGATCAACCGGACGCTCGGCGAACTGCTGGACGAACGCCCGGGAATGCTCGTCTTCGGCGAGGACGTGGCGCGCAAAGGGGGCGTCTACGGGGTCACGCGGGGGCTCATGAAGCGGTCCGGGGCGGCCCGGGTGTTCGACACGATCCTGGACGAGCAGTCGATCCTCGGTCTCGCGCTCGGGTTCGGGACGGCCGGGATGCTGCCCGTCCCGGAGATCCAGTACCTCGCCTACCTGCACAACGCCGCCGACCAGATCCGGGGCGAGGCGGCGACGCTGCCGTTCTTCTCCTCCGGGCGGTACCGCAACCCGATGGTCGTACGGATCGCCGGATACGCCTACCAGAAGGGCTTCGGCGGTCACTTCCACAACGACAACGCCGTGGCGGCGCTGCGGGACGTACCCGGGCTCGTCATCGCCTCACCGGCCCGTCCCGACGACGCGGCCGGGATGCTGCGCGCCTGCATGGACGCTGCGGAAGGGGAGGGCCGCGTCTGCGTCATGCTGGAGCCGATCGCGCTGTATCACGTGCGCGACCTGCACGAGGACGGTGACGGCGGCTGGCTCGCCCCGGCCGGGGGAAGGGTACCGATCGGGCTCGGCCGCACCTACGGTGACGGCGGCGATCTCACCATCGTCACGTTCGCCAACGGCCTGCGCATGAGCCTGCGGGCCGCCCGCCGCCTGGAGGCCAGGGGTGTCCGCTGCCGCGTGCTCGATCTGCGCTGGCTGGCCCCGATGCCCGTCGACGACCTGCTCCGCGAGGCCCGTGCCACCGGCGCCGTGCTGATCGCGGACGAGACCCGCCGCACCGGCGGCGTCTCCGAGGGCGTCCTGACCGCGCTCGCCGACGCCGGCTTCCAGGGACGGACGGCCAGGGTCGCCTGCGAGGACAGCTTCATCCCCCTCGGGGACGCCGCCTACCACGTCCTCCTGTCCGAGGACGCGATCGAAGAAGCGGCGCTGAAGCTCCTCACGTGGCCTCGATGACCGGGTCGCCGCCCAGGTAGGCGGCCTTCACCCGGTCGTCCTGGGCGAGCGCGGACGCCGCGCCGTCCAGGACGATCCGGCCGGTCTCCAGGACGTAGGCGCGGTCCGCGAGGCGGAGGGTCTGGTGGGCGTTCTGCTCGACGATCAGGATCGTGGTGCCCTGGTCGCGGATCTCCCGGACGACCCGGAGCACCTGCTGCGCCATCTGCGGCGCCAGCCCCATCGTCGGCTCGTCCAGCGCGAGGAGACGGGGCCGCAGCATCAGCGCCCGGCCGATCGCGAGCATCTGCTGCTCGCCGCCCGACAGCAGCCCGGCGAGCTGCCCGCGCCGCTCGCCGAGGCGCGGGAACATCTCGTAGACCTCCTCCCGGCGGGCCGCGACCGCGGCCCGGTCCCGGCGCCGCAGATAGCCGCCGAGCAGCAGGTTCTCGGCGACGTTCAGCGCCGGGAACACGCGCCGGCCCTCCGGGACGTGCCCGAGCCCGGCCGCGACGATCCTGTGCGCGGCGAGCCGGGTGATGTCGCGGCCGTCGAACTCGACCCGCCCGGACCGGGCCCGGTGCAGGCCCGTGACCGTCCGGAGCGTGGTGGTCTTGCCGGCGCCGTTGCTGCCGAGCAGCGCGACGATCTCGCCCTCCCGGGCCTCGAACGAGATCCCGGACAGCGCCTCGACCTGCCCGTACCGGCTGTGCAGGTCCGTCACCCGCAGGAGCGTCACCTGAGCACCTCCGTGACGAGGTCGGTCTCGGGGTCGTCCGGGACGCCGAGATAGGCGGCGATGACCCGCTGGTCCTCCTGGATCTCGGCGGGCGGGCCCACCGCGATCGTCCGCCCGTACTCCAGCACGGTCACCCGGTCGGAGATCGACATGACCAGCGCGACGTCGTGCTCGATCAGCACCACGGCGGTGCCGAGCGCGCTGATCCGGGCGATCAGCTCCATCAGCGCCCGCTTCTCGGTCGGGTTCGCGCCCGCCGCGGGCTCGTCCAGCAGCAGGACGCGCGGGTCCCCGGCGAGCGCCCGCGCGATCTCCAGCCGGCGCCGGTCGCCGTAGGAGAGCCCGCCCGCCGGGCGGTCCGCCATGCCGAGGAGGCCGGCGAAGTCCAGGCAGCGGCGCACCGTGTCGAGGTCCGCGCGGGACAGCGGCCGCAGCAGGCCCCGGTCCCGCGCGAACCGGCCGACGAGGACGTTCTCCGCGACGGTCATCTCGTCGAACAGCCGGATGCTCTGGAACGTGCGGGCGAGCCCGGCGGCGGCGACCCGGTGCGGCGCCAGCCCGCGCACGTTCCGCCCGGCGAGCACGATGGTCCCGGCCGACGGCGGGATCATCCCGGTGATGCAGTTGAACGCGGTGGTCTTGCCCGCGCCGTTCGGGCCGATCACGCTGACGACCTGCCCGGCGTCCGCGCGGAGCCCGAGCCCGTCCACGGCGGTGACGCCGCCGAACGTCCTGGCCAGGCCGTCCACCTCCAGCAGCGTCCCCGCGGCGGCCGGGAGCTCCGGCGCGGGGCCCGCCGTCGCGGGGAGCCGGAGGCGGCGCGGCCGGTACGGCCACACGCCCTGCGGCCGCAGGATCACGATCAGGATGAGCAGCAGCGCGAAGAACAGCCCCCGGTACTCCTGGACGGTCCGCAGCACCTCCGGCAGCGCGACGATCACGACGGCGCCGATCAGCACGCCCGGCCGGCTGCCCATCCCGCCGATGATCACCACGAGCAGGATCATCAGCGAGGTCAGGAACGTGAAGCTGGACGGGTCGACGGTGCCGAGCTGCGCGGCGTTCAGCGGGCCCGCGACCGCTCCGACCACCGCGCCGAGCACGTACGCGAGCAGCTTCACCCGCCGCGCCGGGACGCCGACCGCCTCGGCCGCGGTGTCGTCGGACCGGATGGCCCGCCACGCGTAGGCGAGCCGCGACCGGGCGAGCAGCGCCGTCGCGGCCAGCACGACGACGAAGAAGGCGAGCGCCAGGTGGAAGAAGTCCTTGGGCGTGACGATCTCCCGGCCGCCGACCGTCACCGGCGGGATCCCCGTCAGCCCGTTCGGGCCGCCGGTCACCTCCAGGTTCACCACGGTGATCCGGATGATCTCGCCGAAGCCGAGCGTGACGATGGCGAGGTAGTCGCTGCGCAGCCGCAGCGTCGGATACCCGATCACGACCCCGGCGACCCCGGCGGCCGCCACCGCCACCGGCAGCGTCGGCCAGAACCCCCACTCCAGCTTCAGCATCAGCAGGCCGGACGTGTAGGCGCCGATGGCGAAGAACGCCGCGAACCCGAGGTCCAGCAGCCCTGCGTACCCGACGACGATGTTGATGCCGAGCCCGAGGATCGCGTAGATCAGGATCGTCCCGGCGACGGTCAGCGCGTAGTCGTCGAGGGTCTGCCCGGCCACCAGCGCCACCACGACGAGCAGCGGCCAGCCGCCGTACCGGACGGCGGTCTCCCCGCGCGCGAGCCTCTGCCCGCCCAACGGCGCGCCCTTCATGCCCGCTCCACGACACGCTCGCCGAACAGGCCGGTGGGTCTCAGCGCCAGCACCGCGATGAGCAGCCCGAAGATGATGACGTCCGTCCAGCGGGACGAGACGTACCCGGCGGAGAACGACTGGACGAGGCCGATGCACACGCCCGCGACCATCGTCCCCGGCAGGTTCCCGATGCCGCCGAGCACCGCCGCCGTGAACGCGCGCAGCCCGATGAGGAATCCCATGCCGAAGCTGATCTGCACGTAGTAGAGCCCGTACATGACCCCGGCCGCGCCCGCCAGCATCGAGCCGATGAAGAAGGTCGTCAGGATCAGCCGTTCGACGTTGATGCCCTGCAGCCGGGCGGCGTCGCGGTCCATCGCGAGGGCGCGCATCGCCGTGCCGGTCACGGTGCGGGTGACGAACAGCCAGAGCCCCGCCATCAGCGCCACCGACAGCACGACCAGCGTGAGCTGGCCCCAGGTGACGTGGACGGCGCCGCTGAAGATCCGGCCGCCGTCCAGCGCGTTCGGATACGACTTGAACCGGGCGTCGGTGAGCACCTTCACGCCCTCCTCCAGCGCCAGCGAGACCCCGATCGCCGCGATGAGCAGCGCGAGGCGCGGGGACGACAGCAGCGGCACGTAGGCGGCCTTCGCGATCCCGGTGCCGACGACGCCGGTGGCCAGGGCGCCGACCACCACGGCGGCGATGATGGCAGGCAGCGCCATCCCGCCGGTCGCGCCGAGCGTGGTCAGCGTCCCGAACCCGGCGAACGCCCCGATCATGAAGATGTCGCCGTGCGCGAAGTTGATCAGCCGGACCACGCCGTAGATCATCGAGTAGCCGAGCGCGATCAGCGCGAGGAACGCCCCGATCGTCAGGCCGTTCACGAGGTACTGGACGAATTCGCTCATCGGGCCCTGATCAGGAGGTCTTGGCGTCCACCCAGGTGGCGCCGCTCTTGTCGAGCTTCTTGTAGGCGGTGAACGCGCCGTTCTGGACCTGGACGGTGATGTAGAGCGGGTCGGTCCGGTCGCCCTTCTCGTCGAAGGTGATCGGCCCGGTGATCCCCGGGAAGTCCTTGATCTTGTGGAGGGCGTCGGTGATCGCCGTGCCCTTGGTGGACCCCGCGTCGTCGATGGCCTTCGCGACGACCTTGACCGCGTCGTACTCGTACACCGAGAACGGCCCGGGGTCGGCGTTGCTCGCGGCCTTGTACGCCGAGACGAACTTCGCGGCGGCCGGCAGGTCCTTGGCGAGCGGCGCGGTCGTGGCGATGTAGCCGTCGGCCGCCGAGCCGGCGGTCTTCAGCACGGTCGAGTCGGTCGTCGCGTCCCCGCCCATCAGGGTGAACTTCAGCCCGAGCTGCTTGCGCTGCTTCATCAGCAGGCCGGCCTCGGCGAAGTAGCCGGTGAAGTACAGCACGTCCGGCTTGGCCGAGGCGATCTTCGTGAGGACCGGGCTGTAGTCGGACTGGCCGGGCTGCAGCGCGTCCTCGTAGACGACCTGCCCGCCCGACTGCTTCACCGAGTTCGCCGCCGCGTCCGCGAGGCCCTTGGCATAGGTCGTGTTGTCGTGCAGCAGCGCGATGCGCTTGGCGCCGAGCGGCCCGGTCATGAACTTGGCCGCGACCAGGCCCTGGTTGTCGTCCCGCCCGCAGGTGCGGAAGACCTTGCCCTTGCCGGTGTCGGTGAGGGACGGGTTGGTGGAGGCGTCCATCACGAACGGCACGCTGCGCCGCCCGTAGATCGGGATGGCGGGCACCGCGGCGCCCGAGCAGTAGCCGCCGGCGACCGCCACGACCTTGCTGTTGAGCAGCTTCTGCGCGGCCTGCGCGCCCTGCTGGGCGCTGCACTGGTCGTCCGCCTCGACGATCTGGATCTTGCGGCCGTCCACCCCGCCGGCCTTGTTGATCTCGTCGGCGGCGACCTTGGCGGCGGCGAGGATGTCCTGCCCGGCCGAGGCGGAGTCGCCGCTCAGCGGTGCCGGGACACCGATCTTGATGGCGCCGGAGCCGCCGGAGTCGTTCGAGCCGCAGGCCGCGGCGAGCGGGACGAGCAGCAGGCCGGCGCCCGCCGCGGTGCACAGGCGGAACCGTCGTCCGCGGTCCCGCGGTTTCAGTGGGGTCATCGGCGGCTCTCCGTCGCTCGTCGTCCGGGATGGTGAAAGCCTGAAACGTCGGGGCACGGGCGTCGAGACGGGCAAGCATGCGATCTCATGTAGTGATCGGTAAGCACCGCTTGCCCTTTCGGTCTCGACAGCGCGGCGGCGGGCTCGCGAGGATCTCCCCATGGCCGGTGTCCTGCTGCTTTCCGCGGCCGACGTGCGCGCGGTGTTCGACCTGCCCGCCGCGATCGCCTCGCAGCGGGCCGCGTTCGGCGCGCTCGGCCGAGGCGAGGCGCGGCTCGCGCCGCGGGTGCTGCTGGACGGCCCGGACGGCGACGTCGCGTTCAGCTACGTCTCCCGGCTGCCCGGCACGGGAGCGGTCGCCAAGTTCGGCAGCGTCAACCCCCGGAACGCGGCGCGCGGCCTCCCGACCGTGGCCGCGCTCGTCACCGTCCAGGACCCGGTGGACGGCCGGCCCGTCGCGATCATCGAGGGCGAGGCCGTGACGACGCTGCGCACGTCGGCGGCGAGCGCGGTGGCCGCCGGCCATCTCGCGGTGCCGGACGCGTCCCGGCTCGCGGTGATCGGCTGCGGCGTCCAGGGCCGCGCGCACGTCCGGGCGATGGCGATGGTCCGTCCCATCGGCCGGGTGACGGTGACCTGCCGTCATCCGGAGACCTGCACCGCGGCGTCCGAGCTCTCGGACGAACTGGAGATGCCGGTCGAGGCGGCGGCGTCCGCCCGCGCGGCCGTCGAGGGCGCGCAGATCGTCGTCACCGCCACCACCAGCCCGGAACCGGTGGTCCTCGGCTCCTGGCTCGACCCCGGCTGCACCGTCGTGAGCGTCGGCTCCTTCGCCCCGGACCGGACGGAGGTGGACGGAGAGACCCTCACCCGCGCCGCGTCCGTCGTGGTCGACGACGTGACGACCGCGCTGGAGCACGCCGGCCCGGTGGTGGCCGCCGTCCGCGCCGGCGTCCTGAACCCGGGCGAGGTCCGTCCGCTCGGCCCCATCGTCGCCGGTCTCGCCACCGGACGTGAGTCCGCCGCCGACATCGTCTTCTACAACAGCGTCGGCCTCGGCGTGCAGGACGCCGCGGCGGCCGCCGTCATCGTCGACCGCGCCCGGGACGCCGGAGCCGGCAGGCTCGTGGACCTCTGACCCGTCCCCCGCCGAGTACACTGGCCGTTCGATACAGCGAACGTGGCGGGCGACGGAGCGAGGGGCGGCGAGCGTGGGCGCGTCAGGGGAATCGGTGCGGGACGTGCTGGCCGGCAACCTGCGCCGAGCGCGGCTGGAACTCGGCCTGTCGCTGTCCGAGCTGTCCCGCCGCTCGAAGATCGGCAAGGCCACCCTTTCCCAGCTGGAGGCGGGGGCGGGCAATCCCACGATCGAGACGGTGTTCAGCCTGTCCCGCGCGCTGGAGGTCCCCATCTCCGACCTGCTGGACCACCAGGAGCGGTCCGGCCTCACGGTGGTCCGCGCCGCCGAGGTGGAGGTGCTCCGGGGCGAGGGCGTCGACCTGCGGCCGCTGCGCGGCATCGAGTCCGGCGGCGCCATGTTCGAGGTGTACGACCAGCAGGTCAGGGCCGGTCGCCGGCAGGACTCGCTCGGCCATGTCGGGACCGAGCACACGATCGTCCAGGCCGGGCGGCTCGCCGTTCGGGTGGACGACCGGGACGTGGAGCTCGGACCCGGCGACTACGTCAGCTTCGACGCGCGGCTCCCGCACAGCTACACCGCCGTCGAGGGGACCGTCCGCTCCGTGCTGCTCCTGCAATACGACGCTGACCAGCGGCTTCACGCGTCGCCCGCGGCTCCGTCGCACCTGGTCGAAACGCCCTGAATCCGGCACCGGCGACGCGTTGACATCACGCGCGGCGCGCGCTTACGCTCGGAATCGTTCGGTTTAACGAACGATGAACGGGAGGGGTGTATGCGGGTCGTGGTGCTGGGCGCCGGGATCGTCGGCGCGGCCTGCGCCCGCGAGCTGGCCCTCGCGGGCTGCGCGGTCACCGTCGTCGACCGCGGCGGCCCCGCCGCCGGGACCACGGCCCACGGCGAAGGCAACGTCCTGGTCTCCGACAAGGGGCCCGGCCCAGAGCTGGAACTGGCGAAGCTGTCGCGTGAGCTGTGGCCCGCGATCCTGGACGGCGACCCGAACACCGCCGGCGTCGAATGGGACGCCAAGGGCGGCATCGTCGTCGCGACCACCCCCGCGGGCGCCGGCGCGCTGGAGGAGTTCGCCGACGGCCAGCGCAAGGCCGGGGTCGCGGCCGAGGATCTCGACGCGGCCGCCCTCGCCGCCGCCGAACCCCACCTCACCAGGGCGTTCACCAAAGCCGTCCACTATCCCGAGGACGCGCAGGTCCAGCCCGCCGGCGCGGCCACCGCCCTGCTGGCCGCCGCCGTGCGCGCCGGCGCCGTCGTGCGGACCGGATGCGAGGTGCTCAGTGCGATCAGCAGCGGCGGCCGCATCACCGGCGCCCGGACCTCCGGCGGGACGATCGGCGGCGACGCCTTCGTCAACGCGGCCGGCCCATGGTCGGGACAGGTCGCCCGGCGGCTCGGCGTCCGGCTCGGCGTCCGGCCCCGCCGCGGCGAGGTCCTGGTGACCGCGCCGATGCCGCCGACCGTCTTCCACAAGGTCTACGACGCCGACTACGTGGGCGCCGTCGGCAGCGGCGCCGGCGAACTGCAGGCGTCCGCCGTCGTCGAGTCGACCCGCGCCGGGACCATCCTGCTCGGCTCCTCGCGCCGGCGCGTCGGTTTCGACGACCGGATCCGTCCCGAAGTGCTGTCGGTCATCGCGGCCAAGGCGCTGCGGCTGTTCCCGTCGCTGGCCGGCGTGGCCGTGATGCGGGCCTACGGCGGGTTCCGCCCTTACGTTTCCGACCACCTGCCCGTCATCGGCGCCGACCCGCACCTGGACGGCCTCTGGCACGCCACCGGGCACGAGGGCGCCGGGATCGGCCTCTCCACCGGGACCGCCGCCGTCCTGCGCGACCTGATGCTCGGCCGCGCGCCGGCGATCGACGCGGCCCCGTTCCGCGCGGACCGCCCCGCCGTCCAGACCGAAGGAGAGACCCCTTGAGCCCGCTGCGCATCACCGTGGACGGCGAACCCTTCACCGGCCGTGACGGCCAGACGATCGCCGGCGTGCTGCTGGCGTCCGGTCGCCGGGCCTGGCGGCGGGGCCCGTCCGGCGCGCCGCGCGGCGTCTTCTGCGGGATCGGCGTGTGCTTCGACTGCCTGGTCACCGTGAACGGCGTCCGGGACGTCCGGGCGTGCCGCCGCCGCGCCCACGACGGCGACGCCGTCACCACCCAGTCCCGCGCGGGCGAGGACGCCCGATGACCGCAGCGAAGCGAGGATCGTCGGGAGTCCGGGCCCGGGGGTCTGGGGGTCTGGGGGTCGCCCCCCAGAAAGGCAGGGCCCGATGAGCCGGCACGTCGTGATCGCCGGGGCGGGGCCCGCGGGCCTGTGCGCGGCGGCCGGAGCGCTGCGCGCGGGCGCGGAGGTGACGCTGGTCGATGCCGCTGAGAACCCCGGCGGCCAGATCCGTGCTTGGCGCGGCTTCGAACGGCTCCGCGACCACGTGCTCGGGCACCCGCGCTGCGACTGGTGGCCGGAGAGTTCGATCTGGTCGATCGAACGCGTCGGGGACGGCGCACCCCACGTCCATGTGCTGTGCGGCGAGATCGACGCGGCGGAACGGGACCGGCACGTCCTGCGACCGGACGCGCTGGTCCTCGCGCCCGGCGCGCACGACCGTGTCCTGCCGTTCCCCGGTTGGGAGCTGCCCGGCGTCTCCACGGCCGGAGCGGCGCAGGCGTTCGTGAAGGGGGAGGGCCTGGCCCTGGGCGACCGGACACTGATCGCCGGTTCCGGCCCGTTCCTCCTGCCGGTCGCCGCGACCCTGCTGGAGGCGGGGTCGCGCGTCCTGGCGGTGCTGGAGGCCAACCCCGCCGCGACCGTGGCGCGCGGCTGGACACGCCGCCCCTGGGAGCTGGCCTCCCAGCCCGGGAAGGCCGCCGAACTCGCCGGATACGCCGCGCTGCTGGCCCGGCACCGCGTCCCCTGCCGGACGGGCCGCGCCGTGATCGAGGCCCGGGGCGACGGGCGCGTCGAGGAGGCCGTCACGGCGCGGCTCCGCCCCGACTGGTCGATCGTCCCCGGCACCGAGAAGGTCATCGCGGTGGACGCGCTGTGCGTCACCCACGGATTCAGCCCGCGCCTCGAACTTCCCGTCGCGGCCGGGTGCCGGCTGCGCGCCGGCGCGTTCGTCGAGGTCGACGGCGAACAGCGCACCAGCGTCCCCGCCGTGTACGCGGCGGGCGAGATCACCGGGATCGCCGGAGCGCCGGCCGCCAGGACCGAGGGCCTCCTCGCCGGCTGGGCCGCCGGCGGCGGCTCCCCGGACGCCCCCGAGGCGGTGGCCGCGCGCCGCCGCCGCGATCAGGCCCGCGCCTTCGCCGCGCGTCTCGCCGCCGCGCACCCGATCGGCGCGGCCTGGCCCGGATGGCTGCGGCCGGACACGATCGTCTGCCGCTGCGAGGACACCGCCTATGGCACCCTCCAGCGCGCGGCCAGAGAGGACTCCGCGCACGCGGTGAAGCTCGCGACCCGCGCCGGCCTCGGCCCCTGCCAGGCCCGGATCTGCGGCCCCACGGTCGCCGAGCTGCGGTCGGGCGGGAACCCCCACCACCGGCCGATCGCCCAGCCGATCAGGCTCGGCGAACTCGCGAAACCCCCAGTTGAGAACCCCGATAAGAAAGAGAGCGCCCGATGAGCGACAGCAAGCTCCAGAGCCTCGGCGGCGTCATCGTGGCGACGGCGCTGCCCTACCGCGAGGACGCCGCCGCCCCCGCCGGGCTCGCCGTCGACTACGACCGCTACGCCGAGCACTGCCGCTGGCTCGTCGGCAGCGGCTGCCGCGGCGTCGGCCCCAACGGCTCCCTCGGCGAGTACTCCTCGCTGACCGACGACGAGCGCCGCCGGGTCGCCCGCACCGCCGTCGAAGCCGTAGGCAGGGACGGCGTCGTCGTGGTCGGCGTGCACGGCCCCGGCTCCCACCAGGCCAGGCACTGGACGGAGATCGCCGCCGAGGACGGCGCGGACGGCGTCCTCTGCCTGCCGCCGACGATGTACCGGGCCAACCGCGGCGAGGTCGTCGCGCACTACGAGGCGGTCGCGTCCGTCGGCCTGCCGGTCATGGTCTACAACAACCCGATCGACACGAAGGTCGACCTCACCCCGGACCTGCTCGCCGAGATCGCCCAGATCGACAATGTCGTGGCGGTGAAGGAGTTCTCCGGCGACGTGCGCCGCGTCCTGGAGATCAAGGAGAAGGCCCCCGGCCTGGAGGTCGTCGCGGGCGCCGACGACGTCACCCTCGAAGCGCTGCTGATGGGCGCGACCGGCTGGTTCGCGGGCTTCCCCAACGTGTTCCCCGCCGAGTCGGCGCTGCTCTACGAGCTGGCCACCACCGGGAGGCTGGCGGAGGCGCGCGCCCTGTACGAGCCGCTCGTCGCCGCGTTCCGCTGGGACTCGCGGACCGAGTTCGTCCAGGCCATCAAGCTCGGCATGGAGCAGGTCGGCCGGTACGGCGGCCCCTGCCGCCCGCCGCGCGGCCCGCTCGTCCCCGAGCACCGCGCCGCCGTCACCGCCGACATGGCCCGCGCCGTCGAGGCGCTCGCGCGGCGGCAGGCCGCCTGATGCGCTCGGCCCGGTCGATCACCGCGGTCGACTCGCACACCGAGGGGATGCCGACCCGCGTCGTCACCGGCGGCGTCGCGCCCATCCCGGGCGCCACCATGGCCGAACGCCGCCGCCACGCCGCCGAGCACCTGGACGGGCTGCGCCGCTTCCTCATGGACGAGCCGCGCGGCCACCCCGCGATGAGCGGCGCGCTGCTGCAGCCGCCCACCCGGCCGGACGCCGACTGGGGCGTCGTGTACATCGAGGTCAGCGGCTTACTGCCGATGTGCGGGCACGGCACCATCGGCGTCGCGACCGTGCTGGTCGAGACCGGGATGGTGGAGGTGACCGAGCCGGAGACGATCGTGCGGCTGGACACCCCGGCCGGGCTCGTCGAGGCTCGGGTCGCCGTCCGCGACGGCGTCGCCGAGAACGTGACGCTCCGCAACATCGCCTCCTTCGCGCTCCGGCAGGACGCCGTCGTGGCCGTGCCGGGGCTCGGCGACGTCCGCTACGACATGGCGTACGGCGGCAACTTCTACGCCATCACCGGGCTGGAACCCCTCGGCCTGCCGTTCGACCGGGCCCGCAAGGACGACATCCTCGCCGCCGGGCTCGCGATCATGGCGGCGATCAACGAGACCGACCGTCCCCTCCACCCCGCCGACCCGCTGATCGGAGGCTGCAAGCACGTCCAGTTCCTCGCGCCCGGCTCGGACGCGAAGCACTCCCGCAACGCCATGGCGATCCACCCGGGCTGGTTCGACCGCTCGCCGTGCGGCACCGGCACGTCCGCCCGGATGGCGCAGCTCCATGCGCGCGGCGAACTGCCGCTGCACACCGAGTTCGTCAACGAGTCGTTCATCGGCACCCGCTTCACCGGGCGCCTCGTCGGCACCGCCGAGGCCGGCGGCCTCCCGGCGGTGATCCCGGAGTTCACCGGGCGGGCATGGATCACCGGCACCGCCACCTACCTGCTCGACCCCGCCGACCCCTTCCCCGAGGGCTTCGTCCTCTAGACGCGGGGCCCTCCGGCCGGCTCCTCACGAGCCCTTCACGGCGGCCTGGCCGCCGCAGTCACCACATCGCCAGTCCCCTGCACCCAGTCGGGAGGGACCTTCATGTCCCAAGCCATGCCGAAAACACGACCGCCCCGGGGTCCGGCCGGAACCGGGCTGTTCACCCGCGCGGGCATCTTCCGCCTGAAGCCCGTCGACTCGTCGGAGGAGGAGACCGAGGGCGGCCTCCGCCGCACCATGGGGCTGTGGCAGCTCGTCGCGCTCAGCCTCGGCGGGCTGGTCGGCGCCGGTGTGTTCTCGCTCGCCGGCGTCGTGGCCCACGACGACGCCGGGCCCGGCGTGATGATCTCGTTCCTGATCGCCATCATCGCCAGCGCCGCCGCCGCGCTCTGCTACGCCGAGTTCGCCGGCACGATCCCGAAGGCCGGCTCCGCCTACACCTACTCCTACGCGGCGCTCGGCGAGGCGGTCGGCTGGGCGATCGGGTGGGACCTGCTGCTGGAGTACACCGCGATCGTCGCCGTCGTCGCGATCGCCATCTCCGGCTATCTGTCCTACATCCTCGACCAGGTCGGCCTCGACCTCCCGCACTGGGCGCTCGGCGCGCCCGGCACCGGCGCCGGCCACAAGGTCGACCTGTTCGCGGCGCTGCTGTGCCTGCTGCTGGCCTTCGTGCTGTCGCGCGGGACGAAGGAGTCCGCGCGGTTCGAGACGATCCTCGTCGTGGTCAAGCTCGGCATCGTCGCGCTGGTGATCGTCGCGGGCGCGTTCCACGTCTCCGCCGGCAACTTCAGCCCGTTCCTGCCGTTCGGCGTCGGCGGCGCCATCACCGGGGCCGCCACCACGTTCTTCGCCGTGTACGGCTACGACGCGATGAGCGCGGCGGCGGAGGAGAGCGCCGAGGCCAAGAAGGTGCTGCCGAAGGCGATCGTCATCTCGCTGGCCATCGCCGCGGTCATCTACCTGCTGGTCTGCATCGTCCTGCTCGGCATGCAGGACTACCGGCACATCGACGTCAAGAGCCCGTTCTCCAGCGCGCTCGCCTCCGTCGGACTGGCCGGCCTCGGCACCGTCGTCGCGGTCGGCGCCGTCGTCGGCATCACCACCTCCGCGCTCGCGAACATGCTGGCCGTGACCCGCGTCTGGTTCTCGATGAGCCGGGACGGCCTGCTGCCCGCCTACTTCGCCCGGAACCACCCGAGGCGTCAGGTGCCGACCCGCGTCATCTGGCTCGTCGGCGTCGGCTCGGCGGTCATCGCCGGGTTCCTGCCGATCAAGGAGGCCGCCGACCTCACCAACATCGGCATCCTGATGGCGTTCATCGTGGTCGCGATCGCCGTGATGGTGATGCGCCGCACCCGCCCGGACCTGCCGCGCTCGTTTCGCACCCCGCTGGTGCCGCTGGTGCCGCTGATCGGCATCGCCTTCTCGATCTGGCTCATCGCCAACCTCGACTGGATCACCTGGGCCCGGTTCGTGGTCTGGATGCTGCTCGGCCTGGTCGTCTACATCTTCTACGGGTACCGGAACTCGGTGGAGAACCGGGCCCCGGAGACCGCCCGCACCGCCCCGGGCCCCAAGGACGAAGGGAGCACCTCATGACACCGGACCAGGCCGTGTCCGCCGCAGTGTCCGCCGCGGCCGGCTGGGCCGCCGCCCCGCCCGCGGAGCGCGCCGGGCACCTGACCGCGATCGCGGACGCGCTGGAGGCCGCCCGGGAGGAACTGGTCGCGCTCGCCGACGAGGAGACCCGTCTCGGCGGGCCGAGGCTGAACGGCGAGCTGACCCGGACCACGTTCCAGCTGAGGCTGTTCGCCGAGCAGGTGCTGGACGGCGCCTTCTACGACGCCCGGATCGACCGGCCGGATCCCGACTGGCCCACCGGGCCCCGCCCCGACCTGCGCCGCTACCGGATGGCGGCGGGCCCGGTGCTGGTGTTCGCGGCGAGCAACTTCCCGTTCGCGTTCAGCGTCGCCGGCGGCGACACCGCGTCGGCGTGGGCGGCGGGCTGCCCCGTCGTGGTCAAGGCCCACCCCGGCCATCCCCGGCTGTCCCGCCGGACGGCCGAGGCGATCGCCGGGTCCGGGCTCCCCGCCGGCGTGTTCGGCCTGATCGAGGGCGAGGACGCGGGCGTCGCGGCGCTGCGGCACCCCGGCATCGCCGCCGCCGCGTTCACCGGCTCCCAGCGGGGCGGCCTCGCCCTCGCGAGGATCGCCGCGGAGCGTCCGGTGCCGATCCCGTTCTACGGCGAGATGGGCAGCGTCAACCCGTCCGTGGTGACGCCCGGGGCCGCCCGGGCCCGCGCCGAGGAGATCGCCAGGGGGTACACGGCGTCCCTCACGCTGGGCGCGGGCCAGTTCTGCACCAATCCCGGCCTGCTGTTCGCGCCCGCCGGGCTGCTGGACGAGATCACCGCGCATCTCCGCGAGATCGCCGGCGCCCCGATGCTGAACGAGCGCATCAGGTCCGGGTTCCTGGCGGCGGCGGGCGCGCTGGGCGTGCGTCCCGGCGTGCGCCGTCTCGTGTGGCCGGACGACGAGACCTCGCCGGAGCCCCGCCTGCTCACCATGGATCTGGAGGCGTTCAAGGACGACGTCGACGCGGCGGGGGAGGAGTGCTTCGGGCCGCTCGGCCTCGTCGTCACCTACGAACGGCTCCCCGACGTCACGGACGTCCTCGCGGGCCTGCCCGGTCAGCTGACCACCTCGCTGCACGCCGAGCAGGACGAGACCGGCGACCTCGGGGCGCTCGCCGCCGTGCTCGCCGACCGCAGCGGCCGCGTCCTGTGGAACCAGTGGCCCACCGGCGTCTCGGTCACGCACGCGATGCAGCACGGCGGCCCGTACCCGGCCACGACGGCGCCCGCCACCACCTCGGTCGGCACGGCCGCGATCGAGCGGTTCCTGCGGCCGGTCGCCTACCAGGGCTGGCCGCAGGACCTCCTGCCGCCGCCACTGCGAGACGGCAATCCGTGGAAGGTCCCGCAGGCCGTCCGGTGACCGGGCCCGTCCGATAGGCGCCTGCGGCGCACGTGTCGCGGGGGAGGGTCAGCCGGCCCAGACGGTCTTGGTGTTGCAGAACGCGTGCAGGCCCTCCTCCGACAGCTCCCGCCCGTACCCGGAGCGCTTCACCCCGCCGAACGGGAGCTCGGGATAGGACGTCACCATCCCGTTGATGAAGACCTGCCCGGCGTCCAGCTCCCGGACGAACCGCTCCCGCTCGACGTCGTCGCGCGTCCAGGCGTTGGAGCCGAGGCCGAACCCCGTCGCGTTCGCGACCTCGACCGCCTCCGACACCCCGCGCACGCGGAACAGCGACGCGACCGGCCCGAAGACCTCCTCGTGGTACATGCGCATCTCGGGCGTCACGCCGGAGATCACGGTCGGCGGGTAGAACCAGCCGGGCCCGTCCGGGCGCTCGCCGCCGCACAGCACCGTCGCGCCCTTGGCCACCGCGTCGGTGACCAGGTCCTCGACGTCGGCGCGCCCCTCCTCGCTGACTAGGGGGCCGATGTCGGTGGAGTCGTCCATCGGGTCGCCGACCTTCTTCGCGCGCATGTTCTCGACGAAGAGCCGCTCGAACTCGTCCGCGCAGTCGATGCCGGCGATGAACCGCTTCGCCGAGATGCAGCTCTGCCCGTTGTTGAGGCAGCGGGACTCCGCCGCCTCGATGTCGGCGGACGGCATCACCACGAACGGGTCGCTTCCGCCCAGCTCCAGCACGGTCGGCTTGACCTCGTCCCCGGCGATCGCGGCGACCGACCGTCCCGCCGGCTCGCTGCCGGTGAGCGTCGCCGCCCTCACCCGCGGGTCGCGCAGCACCCGCTCGACCTTGGACGAGCCGATCAGCAGGGTCTGGAAGGCGCCCTCGGGGAAACCGGCGCGCCGGAACAGGTCCTCCAGGAACAGCGCCGTCTGCGGGACGTTCGAGGAGTGCTTCAGCAGCCCCACGTTCCCCGCCATCAGGCCCGGCGCGGCGAACCTGATCACCTGCCACAGAGGGAAGTTCCACGGCATTATCGCCAGCACCGGCCCGAGCGGCTGGTAGCGGACATAGGCGTCCCGCGCTCCCACCGCCGCCGCGTCGGCGGGACGCCGGTCGGCGAGGAACTCCGCCGCGTGCCCGGCGTAGAACCGGCACGCCTTGGCGCATTTCTGCGCCTCCGCCCCGGCGGCCTTCAGCGTCTTGCCCATCTCCGTCGTCAGCATGGCGGCGATCTGGTCGGCCTCCCGGTCGAGGATGTCCGCCGCCGCGTTCATCCACTCCGCGCGCTGCTCCACCCCCGTCGTGCGGTAGGAGGCGAACGTGTTCGCCGCCCGTGCGATGCGCCGGTCGACCTCCTCGTCGGTCAGCGCGTCGAAGGTCTTCTCGACCTCGCCCGTCGCGGGATTGGTCGTGGCGATCGTCGTCATGTCGGGATGCTCCCTGGGTGTCCGTCTTGTTCACCCGGGAGGTGCCCGTGGCGCGCTCCAGGAAACGCCTTGCCGGGCCCCCGCTCAGGCGGGGATCACGCACACCGGGGAGGGGATGCGCAGCGGCGCCCCCGCCGGCACCGGGACACCGTCATCGCCGATGCGGAACGTCGCGATCGTGTCGCTCCGCTCGTTGGCCACGTGCATCCACCCGCCGTCCACGTGCAGGTCGCGGGGCCAGTGACCGCCGGACGGGACGTCGGCGAGCGGCCTGAGCGCCGCGCCGCCGTCGAGCACCCGGTGCACCGTCACCACATCGGTGCCGCGCATCGACGTGTACACGTACCGGCCGCCGTCGCCGAGCTTGATCGCCGCGCCCTGCGCGCGGTCACCCGCCGGATCCGCCGTCGCGGGCGACTCCGCCGCGATCTCCAGCCGCGCGTACCCGTCCGCCGGCCGCAGCACCAGCACGGTCGCCGCCAGTTCGGTGAGCACGTGCACGTACCCGCCCGGGTGGACGACCAGATGCCGTGGCCCGCACCCGGCCGGCATGGCCGTCTCCCCGACGAGCCGCAGGGAGCCGTCGTCGATCCGGAAGGACCGCACGAGATCCGCCCCCAGGTCGGTCGCGAGCACGGTGCCGTCCGGTGCGTGGGCGGTCGCGTGGGCGTGCGGGCCCTCCTGGCGGTCGGCCCTCGGCCCGCTCCCGTGCCCCTCGGCCACGGCGGGATCGCCGGTGAAACCGCCGTCCGGGCCGAGCGGGACGGCCCGGACCGTCCCGGACCCGTAGTCGGCGACGAGCAGACGGCCGCCGTCCGGTGCCACGGACAGATGACACGGCAGCGCCCCCGCCCGGCGCGTTCCGAACTGCCGCAGCCCCGAGCCGGTCACCTCGTAGGCGAGAACCCCGCCCCCGTCCTCCTCCCGCACCGCGTACAGGACGTTCGCGGCCGGATGGACCGCCAGGTACGACGGGCACACCGCCTCGGCGGCGAGCCCGAGCGCCTCCAGCGAGCCGTCCGCCCGCCGCGCCACCCGGTAGATTCCGGCGCCGCCGCCGGCCTCTCCGGTGTACGTGCCCACCCAGAACGCCCGCTCGCTCACCCGGGACTCCCCTCGAAACGCGCTCCACCCGCCCTCGGACGGTCGAGGGCGAGCCTAACCCCGGTCGCGATCACTCGGCACCGGCGTCGCGAACGTCAGGACCCTGGGGCGAGGCGGGCGCGCAGGTCGGTGGCGGCGCTCAGGACCGCTGCCCATTCGGTGCCGGAGGCGTCCACCTGCCGGTGCGCGGTGAAGTACGGGTTCAGCTCGACCTCCCGGTCCCCGGCGTGCCTGCGGACGGCGTCCAGCATCCCCGGCACCGGGTCGTGCCCGCGCTCGCGGGCGATCCCGGAGATCAGCCCGTCCAGCGCGGCGGGCGGGTCCGGATCCGGCACGGTGACCGCGCCGCCGCAGCGGGCGATCTGCTCCTCGTACCGGTCCTCCCAGAACTCCACGCGCCAACCGGGCCACAGCCCGTCCAGCTCCGGCACCAGGCCCGTGCTGCAGGCACCCAGCCAGACGCCCGCCGTCCGTGCCGCGACGTCCACGTGCAGCCCGCTCGCAGGGGTCGTCGGGAGGTCCAGCCGCGACCGCCCTCCGGAGGGCGGCCGCTCCAGCAGGCCTGGGCCCTGCCAGGCGGTGTGGGCCTCCGAGAACAGCGGGTACGCCGTGGTCTCGCCGGCCGCGCGGACGGTGAGGAGATGGACCTCCCACTCCAGGTCGGTCTCCGTCTCGCCCGGCATGACGCGCTCCTCCTCGTCGGGACGGCGGACGACCGACCGGGCGACCCCAGCCGCCGCGGCGAGATCGCCGATGCCGTCGTAGGCCCACCGGACCGTCCAGCCGGGCCAGGTCAGCGCGAGCAGTGCCAGGAAGACCCGCTTGCAGGGCAGCTCCAGCAACAGCTGGCCGCCGTAGAACACCAGGTTCCGTGCGGTGTGGTCGACGACCGCGCCGCCCTCGGCCCAGGCGTCGTCCAGCCAGTCACGGGACGGGTCGTCGCAGCGATGCTGTGCGGAGATGAAGCGCCCGGCCGCCACGGGACCGGCGACCAGTGCCGAGCACACCCTGTCGGCGCCCCAGTGGGAGTAGTGCAGCCGCAGGCCGTCCTCGTCGATCAGGGCGAAGTTCGCGCGAGCTCCCATGGGCGGGGACCCTAGCGCCGGCCGTCGCGGCGCCCCACCGGTTTTCGACGCGCTCAGGGAGGGGCCGTGCTCAAGGAGAGGCCGGGCGCAGGAGCGCCTCCTGGGCGATCGACGCCAGCAGCGTCCCGTCCTCTGTGCGGAGCGTCCCGCGGGCCAGGCCGCGTGCGCCGTGGTTCGTGACCGGGTCCACCGAGTAGAGCAGCCACCGGTCCACGCGCGGCGGCCGGTGGAACCACACGGCGTGGTCGAGGGTGACCGCGGTGGCGAGGCGCCGCGGCGAGCCGGGGGCGCGGGCGCTGCTGACGACCCCCATGTCCGACAGGTAGGCGATGAGGCACGCGTGCAGGGCCGGATCGTCGCCGACCGGCGCCGACGCCTTGATCCAGAACGGGTGCGGCATCGGGAACCCCTCCTCGCCGGGCGGGTTCACCACCCGGATGTCGAACCCGACCGGATGCCGGAGGAACGCCGGCAGCTCCGGCTCGCCCAGTCCCTCGGGGCCGGGCGTGCCGGACGGCGGGGCGGCCTGCCAGTCGAACCCGTCCTCCGGGTCGTGGAACGAGGCGATCAGCTCCAGGATCGGCTTCCCGCCCTGGCTCGCGGTCACGTGCCGGGTCGAGAACGAGCGGCCGTCCCGGGTGCGGGCGACGTCGAAGGCCAGCGGCTCGTCCGGGGAGCCCGGGCGGATGAAGTACGCGTGCAGGGAGTGCGGCGGGCGCCCGCCGGCCGTCAGGCACGCGGCGCGCAGGCTCTGCCCGGCGACCTGGCCGCCGAACAGCCGCGGCCGCCCTACCGGCGGAGACGTGGCCATGAACGAGTCCTCGCCGAGCGGCGTCAGGTCGAACATGTGCGTGATGGCATATGGGGCGTCGCTCATCAGGGAACCTCCCGCAACCTGCCGGTGACCCTACTCGCGGGTGCGGACGCCTGCGCGGTGGGGGACGGCCCTGATACGGTCACGCGCGGTCGACCTATGATCGCCGGTGGGGAACGGCGGGGCGCCCGGGGGACGCGCGGCGCCCGCCCTGCGAGGAGAGGACCTCGCCCCGCAAGGAGATGAGAGAGGCAATGGCTGATATCACCGAGTCGCCCGAATGGTCCGCGCTCGCCGAGCACCAGGCGGCGCTCGCGGGGCGGCACCTGCGCGAGCTGTTCGCGGACGATCCGGGGCGCGCCGACCGGATGACCGCGACCGCGGGGGACCTCTACCTGGACTACTCCAAGCACAGGGTCACCGGCGAGACCCTGACGCTGCTCACCGCGCTCGCCGAGCGGGCCGGGCTGCGCGCCCGGATCGAGGCGATGTTCACCGGCGAGCACATCAACGTCAGCGAGGACCGGGCCGTCCTGCACACCGCGCTGCGGCTGCCGCCCGGCGAGGCCCTGACCGTCGACGGGCAGGACGTCTCCGGTGACGTCCACGCCGTCCTGGACAAGATGGCCGCCTTCGCCGGACGGGTCCGCTCGGGGGAGTGGACGGGGTTCACCGGGAAGCGGATCACGACCGTCGTCAACATCGGGATCGGCGGCTCCGACCTCGGCCCCGCCATGGCCTACGAGGCCCTCCACGACTTCGCCGACTCCGGCATCTCCTGCCGGTTCGTCTCCAACATCGACCCGGCCGACATCCTCGGGAAGCTCGCCGGGCTCGACCCGGAGCAGACGCTGTTCGTCATCAGCTCCAAGACGTTCGGGACGCTGGAGACGCTCACCAACGCCAAGGTCGCGCGGCAGTGGCTCGTCGAGGGCCTCGGCGACGACAAGGCCGTCTCCCGGCATTTCGTCGCGGTCTCCACCAACGCCGAGCGGGTCGCCGAGTTCGGCATCGACACCGCCAACATGTTCGGCTTCTGGGACTGGGTCGGCGGACGCTACTCCTTCGACGGCGCCATCGGCCTCTCCTTGATGACCGCGATCGGCGGCGAGGCGTTCCGCGAGATGCTCGCGGGCTTCCGGGAGGTCGACGAGCACTTCCGCACCGCGCCGTTCGAGGCGAACATGCCGGTGCTGATGGGGCTGCTCGGGGTCTGGTACACCGACTTCTTCGGCGCGCAGACCCGGGCCGTCCTGCCGTACAGCCAGCGCCTCTCGCGGTTCCCCGCCTACCTCCAGCAGCTCACGATGGAGTCCAACGGCAAGTCGGTCCGCGCCGACGGCGCGCCCGTCGTCGCGCAGACCGGTGAGATCTTCTGGGGCGAGCCCGGCACCAACGGCCAGCACGCCTTCTACCAGCTGCTGCACCAGGGCACCCGGCTGGTCCCGGCCGACTTCATCGGGTTCGCCGAGCCCTTCGAGGACCGCGCCGGCATGCACGACCTGCTGACCGCGAACATGCTCGCCCAGACGTCGGCGCTCGCGTTCGGCAAGACCGCCGAGGAGATCGCCGCCGAGGGCACGCCCGCAGCGGTCGTCCCGCACAAGGTGATGCCGGGCAACCGGCCGACCAGCACGATCCTCGTGCCGAAGCTCACCCCGAAGACGCTCGGCTCGCTCGTCGCGCTCTACGAGCACATCGTGTTCGTCGAAGGGACGATCTGGGGCATCGACTCCTTCGACCAGTGGGGCGTCGAGCTCGGCAAGGTCATGGCGATGGACCTGGCCCCGGCGCTCACCTCGGACGAGCCGCCCGCGCAGGCGCCCGACCCGTCCACGGCCGCCCTCGTGCGCAGGTACCGGCGGCTGCGCGGCCGGAAGGCCTGACGCGCATGAGAAGGGCCCGCCGGCCGTGCCGGCGGGCCCTTCGTCTTCGGCGTGATCAGGCGTGTGCGCCGGGCATGGCGCCCCCGGCCCAGCCCTCGGACTCGAGGATGGCGCGGAACTCCTCGTAGGAGATGAACCCGTCGAGGTTGCTGTCCGCCCTCTCGAACCGGTCCTGCGTCTCGGCGCGCGACCAGGCGAGGCCGAGCTCGTCCAGGACCATCGTGAACTCCATCAGGTCGAGCTTCTGATCGCCGCCGAGGTCCGCGCGCGTGAACACGGAAAGAAGGTCGTCCCCGGTCGGTCTGGTCGTCATCTCGCTCCTCGTTCCGGTCCGATGTGAACCCCGCATCTTGTCATAGCGGGCGATCCGGACCATATGCAAAACGCCGCGGGAAGCGGCGCTGTTCCCCCCGCTATTCGCCGCCCGTCAGCTCGGGGACCCGGTCTCGGTAGCGTGCCAGCAGGCGGGCGTTCACGTCGTCGCCGCCCGGGACGTTCGCGCTCGTCCAGCGCGGCAGGTCGACGCCGCGCGCCGCCGCGAGGTCGTCCAGGTCGGCCAGCACCCGCGCCCACGCGTACGCGGCCAGGACCGTGGAGACCGCCGCGGTGCGCGGCGCCTCCGCCGGGTGCAGGACGTCCCCGGGCGGGACGCGCGTGTCCAGCACGATCGCCGCGTGGTCGGCCAGCATCGTGTCGGCCCGCGCCGCGGCCCCCTCCGACGCGCGCGCCGACGTCACCGCGACGACCGGCACGCCCCGTGCCGCGCACTCCTCGGCGACCTCGACCGGATACGGGTTCCGTCCGCTGGTGGAGAACACCACCGCAACGTCCGGCGGTGCGGGCGCCGCCTTCTCGACCACCGAGCGTCCCACGCCGCCCCGCCGCTCGGCACGGGTGCTGCGCAGCGCGTGGTCGAGCGGGAACACCGCCGGATCCCAGATCGGGCGGACGGCGGCGAGGCCGCCCGCCCGGTAGAACGTCTCGCACACCATCGCCAGGGAGTGCCCCGCCCCTGCGACGTGCACGATCCCGTCGGCCTCGATCGATTCCAGCAGCAGGGCGGCCGCGTCACCGGCCGCCTCCCCCGAGGCCGCATCGAGGTCGTCCAGCAGGTCCCGCACCCGGCCGGGGAGCTTCGTCCGGGTGTGTTCAGGCATGGGCGAGGGCCTCCTTCAGGGCGCGGGCCAGGTCGTCCTCGCCGGACGCCGCGCGGAGCCGGCCGGCCAGGCCGCCGGACAGCGCACGCGCCAGCCCGGACAGGGTGCCGACGTGCGCGTCCGGGTCTGGGGTGCAGAACGCGAGCAGCAGGTCGACCGGGTCATTGTCAGGATGACCGAACTCGACCGGCGCGGCCAGCCGGGTCACGCCGACGCCGACGGCCAGCCCGCCCTCCTCGGGACGGGCGTGAACGAGCGCGAGCCCCTTCGCCAGCACGATGTACGGGCCGTTCGCCTCCACCACCCGGACGCACGCATCCGGGTAGCCCTCGTCCGCCGCGCCCGCGTCGACCAGCGCGGAGGCCGCCGCCCGGACGGCCTCCCGCCAGTCGCGCGCGCCCGCGAGGTCGGTGGCGGCGATGACCGGCTGTCGCTGGGGAACCGCCCCCTCGGAGTGAGCCGTCACGGAAGCCAGCCCTGCTCGGTGAAGCGCTCCCTGAGCCGGGCCTCCAGCCCGTCCGTGTCCAGGAAGTCGCTGATGGTGATCACCACGGGCGCGAGGTCGGCGATCTCGCTGGTGTGCATGCCCTGGCCGATGATCACGTCGGGCGCCATCCCGCGCGCCGTGGACACGTCGGCGTTCTCCACCCGCGCGTCCACGCCGAGCGAGCGCAGCGCGTCCTCGGCGGTCATCTTGAGCATCAGGCTGGAGCCCATGCCGACGCCGCAGACCGCGAGGATCTCCAGTTGCCGGTCCAGTGCCATCTCGTTTCTTCTCTCTCCGTAGGCGGGTCAGGCCGTCGCGGCGGCCTTGTCCTCGGGCGCGGCGTCCTCGTCCGCCGGCGCCCGGCGCTTCTCGGCGCGGCCGAGGAGCAGCAGGGTGGCGACCATCGCGGCGAGCGCGACCGCGGGCACGAGCCAGATCGCGGAGCCGCCGGCCACCGGGTCCGCGGCCTTCAGCAGCCACGCGATCGCGTACCAGTCGGGGTCGGCGAGGGTGGCGAGCTCGGGCGCGGTCTTCTCGTACAGATCCCAGGTGACCGCCTGGCCGAACGCGAGGACCAGCCCGGTGATCACGCCGCCGAGGACCGCGCCGCGCCAGCCGGCCACCACGTTGCCGAACAGCGCCGCCGCACCGCCCACGAAGAACAGCATGATCATGGGCGGGGCGAGGGTGAACCAGCCGGCGGCGGCGAACACGCCCAGGCAGACCAGGAACACGGCGGTCGAGGCGACGAAGCCGACCATGACGGCGGTCGGCGCCACCGGGAACACGGTCGGCGCGTCCAGCGCCGGGCGGGTGCCGGGGATGACGCGGTCGCTGAACCCCTTGAACGCAGGGACGATCTCGCCGAGGAACATCCGCACGCCGAACAGCAGGATCGCGATGCCGCCGGCGAACCGGAGGCCGACCAGGATCGCCCACACCCACGGGGACAGTTTGTCGTCCATCTCGGCCGCGGCCTTGGTCACCACGCCGTCGTCGGCGAGCGCGACCCCGATGAGCATGATCACCGTGATGATCAGCGCGGTGCTGACGTTGACGTCCTTGAAGAACGACAGCTGGCGGGGCAGCTTCAGTTTCTCGGTGTCGTGCTTGTCGCGGCTGCCGAGCGGGCGGGCCGCGAAGCCGGTGATCAGGCAGGCGAGCGAGCTGGTGTGCGCGAACCCGAACCGGTCGTCCGGCATGACGCGGCGCATCAGCGGCCGCATCCACAGCGGCTGGAGCGTCCAGTACGCGGCGACGAACCCGGCCCCGCACAGCACCAGCGTGAGCTGGTCGGCGTCCGGCGCGATCGTCACCAGGGAGGCGACCGTGACCGTGCTGATCCAGAACATCAGGTGCCCGGTCAGGTACAGGTACCGGGCCGCCGGGAAGATCCGCACCACCAGGACGTGGACGAGGAACGCGACCGTGATCACGAGCGCGACCGTGCCGCCCTGGTCGGTGAGGAAGTCCGCCAGGGTGTTGTCGGCCTTCGGCGGCGTCGTCCCCATCGCGCTGGCGAGGACGGTCTGGAAGCTGGTCAGCCCGCCGGTGAACACCTCCACGCCGATGAACAGGATGACCACGCCGATCGTGGCGCGCAGCGCGCCGGCGAAGACGTCCTCGAACCGTTTGCGCTGCAGGATCAGCCCGAGCAGGGTGATGATCCCGATGAGGATGGGCACCTGGCCGAACACGTTGTCGGCCAGGAACGTGAGGATGTCCTTGATGACGTCCATGGTGAGGTCGGCCTCCACATCTCGGGGGAGTGGTCGTGCGCTGTCGCCCCCGTCAGCGCGGATGGACGGTCGTGCGCCCGGAACGGCGGGCGCCGGGCCGCTGGTCGATGAGCCGCTGGTCGATGAGGATCGGTGGGTCGGGGATCAGTGGGTCGGCGGTCGCAGGTCCAGTTCCAGCCGGTACCGGTCGCCCCGGTAGACGGACCGGACGTACTCCAGTGGCCGCCCGCCCTCGTCCCGGGTGACCCGCTCGAACAGGAAGGCCGGCGTGTGCACCGGCACTCCCAGCTCGGCGGCCTCCTCGGCGGTGGTGACGGTCGGCTCGATCGTCTCGGTGCCCGAGGCGATCACGACGCCGTGGCCTCGCAGCAGGTCGTAGAACGACTGCCCTTCGAGGTCGTGCCTGCGCAGGCCCGGCATCAGCGACCGGGGCAGGTAGAGGGTCTCGATGGCCATGGTGGTCCCGTCCGCCAGCCGGAGCCGGCGAATGGTAAATACCTCTTCGACGGGTGACAGGGCCAGCCGCCGGCCGATCCGCGCGCCCGCCGTCTCGGTGCGGAACGACAGCACCCGGCCGCCCGGCTTCATCCCGCGCCTGATCATGTCCTCGGTGAACGAGGTCATGGTCAGCGACACGGCGATCCGAGGTTCGGCGACGTAGGTGCCGCTCCCGTGCCGGCGGTCGAGCAGGCCCTCGGTGACGAGGCCGTCGATGGCCTGCCGCAGCGTGGGCCGGGACACGCCGAGCTCCTCGGCCAGCCGGCGCTCGGACGGCAGCGCGTCGCCGACGTCCAGGCCGTCCAGCATGGCGAGGAGCTCGCGGCGCACCGCCTGCCGTTTCGTGCTCCCGGACCGGGCCTCACCGGCGGATGGCACGCCTTTCACCTCCTGCGGCCGCTGTTCTCGTCGTCGCACACCGTATGTCCCATTGTGGCGACTGGTCAATACCACTTTGGCGATGTTTGCCGTGGTCGTGGGCCGCCGGTGCCGCCTACCTTCTCGGCAGATCGTCCTGACCGTGGCTATGCCGTGCCCGGCGCGCGGCGAGGAAGGCGGCGAGATGAGGAAGTTCGTGCGCGGCGCCGTGGCGCTGGCACTTCCGGTGCTCATGCCGGCGGCGCTCAGCGCGGCCCCGGCCCACGCGGACACGGCCCGGCCCGGCGCCCGCGAGGGGTGGCGGCTGATGGCCGCCGAGCCGTTCGACCGGCACCTCGACGACGCGAAGGTGCCGTGGAGACCGGACGGCGACGGCCCGTCCAGCCCCTACGACGTCGACATCTACGACAACGACGGCGCCTACTTCGACACGGTGGGCGGGCCCGCGTTCCGCGAGCAGCTGGCCAAGATGAAGACGTACCGCAAGTCGTTCGCGTTCGGAGAGCGCGGCTGGCTCACCGCCGAACTGGCCGCGCGCGACGCCGACGGGGACGGCAGACCGGACGCGCCCCCGGCGCTCACCTCCCGCCAGGGCACCGCCCACCTGGACGAGCCGAGCCACCAGGCGGGCGTCGTCATCCGCTCGACCCGCGACCTGCCCGCCGAGTACCGGGTGGAGATGACGCTGCGCGGCCTGGACTTCGGCGGCCAGCGGGGCGGCTCCTGGGACTATCCGGACGGGCGCGTCAACGGCTACTCGCCCGAAGGGTGCAAGACCAACTTCCCGTGGGCCTCGGGAGGCGACTTCGCCAGGCCGGAGTGCCAGTGGGCCGACGTCCGCACCGACTCCAACGGCTTCTACTACATGTCGATCATGGACTACCGGCAGGTGGCGCCGCACAACAACATCTTCATCCACGGCCACCGCAAGGTCGCCATGGACGGCTACAACCGCTACAAGTACACCGGTAGCGGACTGCTGTACTGCAATCCCGCGACCAAGCAGTACGAGCCCTACTCGGCCGGCACGGGCAACGGCGTCAACGCGATCTTCATGACCGACGACCGCCGCTACCCTGCGATGCCGGGCACCGAGTACCTGATGCAGAGCGAGTGCGGCCTCAAGAAGGCCGGCGCGATCGTCTCCACCGTCGACCTGAAGCCCGAACTGCTGCCGCAGGAGCCCTACACGTTCGCGATCGAGCGGCGCGGCGGCGCCTACACGATGGAGATGTCGGGCGTGTTCGCGCACGTGGGCCGGGCGACCTTCCGGTACACGCGCTCGTTCGTCCAGGACGGCGAGCCGATATGGCACTACAACCAGCGGCCGGACGAGTACGACGGCCGGTACAACGCCGACTGGACCTGGCAGGGACCGGGCGGCACCCTCGTCGACCACGACACCTGGCCCGCCGGGTCCGCCTACCCGGACCGGTTCATGATCGGTGACCCGCACATGAACTTCTACGAGGGATCCGCGCAGGTGGACGACATCCGCCTGTACGTTCCGAAGTAGACATTGATGTCAGTGGTGCGGGCTAGGGTCCCGTGAAAACGTGCCCAAGCCTCGCTCTGGGGGCCTCGTGACTCAGCAGACCGCGCCCGGCCGGGCGCCAGAGCCGTCCCTCGCCGACCCCTGCGCCGAGCGGGAGCCGGCGGGGGCGCGGCTGCGCCCGGACGGCGCGGCCGCCGGGCTGGACGTCTTCCTGTCCGGCCGGGTCTTCATGGACATGATCTTCACCGGGCTGCCGGGGCTGCCGCCGCCCGGCACCGAGATCGTCACCGACGGGCTCGGTTCCGCGCCGGGCGGCGTCGCGAACATCGCGGTGGCGATGAGCCGGCTCGGCCTGCGGGTCGGGCTCGCGGCCCCGTTCGGGGACGACATGTTCGGCGCCTACCTGTGGCGGACCCTCGCCGAGCAGGAGGGGGTCGACCTCGGCCTGTCCCGGCGGGTGCCGGGATGGTCGACGCCGGTGACGGTGTCGATGGCCTACGACTCCGACCGCAGCATGGTGACGTTCGCCCGTCCCGTCCCCTCCTCTCCAGGCGAACCGGGCGAGCCGGACGAGGTCGGCGCACCACCCGCCGCGCGGGCGTGCTTCGTGGACGTCGACCAGCCGGTCCCGGCCTGGGCGGCCCGGATGCGCGAGCGCGGCACGCTGGTCTTCGGCGACCTCGGCTGGGACCAGACGGGCGCCTGGCCGGCCGAGGTCCTCGACCGTCTCGCGCACGTGGACGTGTTCCTCCCGAACGCCGCCGAGGCGATGTCCTACACGCGCACGCGCACCCCCGCCGAAGCCGCCGAGGCGCTCGCCGAGCGGGTGCCCGTCGTCGTGGTCAAGTGCGGCGGGGACGGCGCGATCGCCATCGACTCGGTGGCGGGGGAGCGGGCCGAGACCGGCGCGCTGCCGGTGGAGGCGCTCGACCCGACCGGTGCGGGCGACGTGTTCGCCGCCGGATTCGTGTTCGCGACCCTCGCCGGCCTCCCGCTGGCCGAGCGGCTCCGGTTCGCCAACCTGTGCGCGGGGCTGTCGGTGCGGCACCGCAGCGGCTCGCTCGGCTCGCCCTGCTGGGGCGAGATCGCCGCGTTCGGCGAGTCGGGGGAGGTCCCCGAGTCCGTCCTGGCGGACTACGCGTTCGTGATCCCGTTCATTCCGGACGCCGCCGACGACACGGTCGTCCGCGCCGAGCCCACGCTCCGCACGGAGCTCTGAACCATCCGGCATTGCTAATGCGAAGCCTTTCGCATTAGCATCGGCCGGGTGACCGAGGACGCGCCGGCGGCGGGGGCCGCCCGACCCGGGGGCCGGACGGCCCGCACCCGTGCGGCCGTGCTCGACGCGGTGCTCGGCGAACTGGAGGACGCCGGATACGCCGGCCTCACCCTCGACCGCGTGGCCGAGCGGTCGAGGGTCCACCTCGCCACGCTGTACCGGCGGTGGCGCAGCGTCGAGGGGCTCGTCGTCGACGTCCTCGGCGAGATCGCGACGCGGGAGGTGCCGATCCCCGACACGGGGTCGCTGCGCGACGACCTGCGCGCCCTCGCGTCCGAGATCGCCGGGCTGTACGCCCGGCCCCGGTACCGCGCATTGGTCGAGGGCATGGTGGCCGCCGCCGTCCGCTCGCCGGAGGCCGCGGCCGCGCTGACCGAGGTGTTCGCCGAGCGGAACCGGCTCGCCGCGCGGATCGTCGAGCGCGCCGCCGAGCGCGGAGAGGTGCCTCCCGGCACCGACGCCGCCGCGGTCGTCGCCGCCGTCGGCGCACCCTTCTACTACCGGCTGCTGATCATGCGCGGGCCGGTGGACGACGCCCTGGCCGAGACCGCCGCGGCGGCCGCCTACGCGGCCGCGCTGGGCGGCGCGTTCTCGCCTCCCGGAACCCAGGACCCCTGACCACGGGCGGTGATCCGCCGCCCCTCCCGGAAGGACCCGGCATGCGCCACGACATCGAGTTCGACTCGGCCGGCACGACGCTCCGCGGCTGGCTCTACACGCCGGACGGCCGCCCGGCCCCGCACCCGGCGGTCGTCGTCACCCACGGCTACGGGGCCGTCAAGGAGCAGTACACCGACGACATCGCCGAGGCGCTCGCCGCGTCCGGGCTGGCCGTCCTGCTCTACGACCACCCGTCGTTCGGCGCCAGCGACGGCGAGCCCCGCCAGGAGGTCGACCCGTGGGCGCAGATCCGCGGCTACCGGGACGCGATCACGTTCCTGTGCACGCGGGACGAGGTCGACGCCGGCCGCATCGGCGTGTTCGGCTCCAGCTACTCGGGCGGCCACGTGCTCGTCGTCGCGGCGGTGGACCGCCGGGTCAAGTGCGTCTACGCACAGGTCCCGGTGATCAGCGGCGGGACGAGCATGTCCCGGTTCATCCCGTCCGAGGCGCTCGCCGAGGTCCGCCGGACGTTCGAGGCGGACCGGCTCGCCCGGTTCCGCGGCGAGGCCCCGGCGATGATCCCGCTGATCACCGAGACGCCCGGGGAACTCGCCGCGCTGCCCGACCGCCCGACCTACGAGTGGTACCGCACGATCGAGCCGGAACGGCTGAAGACCTGGCGGAACGAGGTCACGCTGCGCTCGGTCGAGATGACCGCCGAGTACGAGCCGGGCGACTCCATCGCGCGCATCACGCCGACACCGCTGCTGATGGTGGTCGCGGACCAGGACATGCTCACCCACAGCGACCTGGCCTTCGCCGCCTACGAGCGGGCCCTGCACCCGAAGCGGCTGGAGATCCTGCACGGCGACCACTTCGTCGTCTACGGCAAGGAGAGCGAACGCGTCCTCGCGCTCATGACCGCCTTCTTCCACGAGCACCTCGGCGCGGCGGCCTGACCGGTCAGGCGGTCACCGGGCCGCCGCGGTACTCCTGCGGGCTGAGGCCGCGTTCGCGCTTGAACGCGGTGCTGAGCGCGAAGGCGTTGCCGTAGCCGACCCGGCGTGCCACGGCCTCCAGCGTCGCGTCGCTCTCGCGCAGCAGGTCGGCGGCCTGCGCGAGGCGGAGACCGGTCAGGTACGCCATGGGCGGCTCCCCGATCAGCTTCGCGAACCGCTGGGCGAGCGCCGCGCGCGACACGCCGACCTTGGCCGCCAGGTCCGCGACCGTCCAGGGGTGGGACAGGTCCTCGTGCAGCAGCCGCAGCGCCGGGCCGACGACCGCGTCGCCGTGCGCGCGGTACCAGCCGGGCGCCTCGGCCTCCGGCCGGGAGAACCAGGCGCGCAGCGTCGCGATGAGCAGCAGGTCCAGCAGCCGGTCGAGGACGACGTCCTGGCCGGGCTCGTCCTTGCCGATCTCCTCCTGGAGCACGTCGACGAGCGGTGACCGCCACGTGTCGCCGCGGACGACCGCCATCGGCGGCAGCGCGGACAGCAGCCGCCGCGTGACGGCGCCGCGCAACTGGTAGGTGCCGACCAGCATGACCGTCGACCCGTCGGGGTCGTTGCCCCAGGCGCGGACGCCGAGGTCCATCGCCTCCGACAGGCTCGTCCCGTCCGGGGTGGTGCAGTGCTGCCCCGGATGGATGACGATCTGCGGCTCGGTCGCGGGGTCGTCGCTGACCGTGTACGGATCCGGGCCGCGGAAGACGACCATGTCGCCGGGGCCCACGCGCTGCGCCTCTCCCTCGTCGGGGACCAGCCACGCGTCGTCCCTGACCATGGAGAGCAGCGTGAGCGGGGCTTCGTCCTGGATCCGCATCGACCAGGGCGGCGTGAGGGTCGCGCGCAGCATGAACGCCCCCCGCGCGCGCGGCCCGTCGAGGAGGTCGGCCAGAGCGTCCATGGGCCAAGCGTAGACGCTCGCGTATTGAGGCGAGCTTCTCAACGATGGTCGCCGGGAGCGCCCGGCTGTTGACTCAAAAGCATGACGAACAGCGCAGCGAACATCATCGAGAAGGGCCTCACCCTCGTCCTCGGCGGGACCGGGAAGACCGGCCGCCGCGTCGTCGAGCGGCTGGAGGCCCTGGACGTCCCGGTCCGGATGGGGTCCCGGTCGGCGGCGCCCGCCTTCGACTGGGAGGACGAGAGCACCTGGCCGCCCGTCCTGCGGGACGTCGAGAACGTCTACCTCTCCTACTACCCGGACCTCGCGGCGCCCGGCGCCCGGGAGGCCGTCCGCGCGTTCACGGACGCGGCGGTGGACGCGGGCGTCCGGCGGGTGGTCCTGCTGTCGGGACGCGGCGAGCCCGAGGCGCAGGAGTGCGAGCGGGTCGTCCGCGAGTCGGGACTCGCGTGGACGGTTGTCCGGTCGGCCTGGTTCGCGCAGAACTTCAGCGAGGACTACCTTCTCGACCCCGTCCTGGCCGGCGAGGTGACCCTCCCGGCGGGCGACGTTCCCGAACCGTTCATCGATGCCGGCGACATCGCGGACGTGGCCGTCGAGGCGCTCACCCGGGAAGGGCACGACGGCGAGGTGTACGAGGTGACCGGCCCGCGGGCGCTCACCTTCACCGAGGCCGTGGCCGAGATCGGCCGCGCCGCCGGACGCGAGATCGCCTTCGTCCAGGTCAGCGCGGACGACTACGCGGCGGCGCTCCGTGAGCAGGGCCTTCCCGAGGAGCTCGCCGGATTCCTCACCTACCTGTTCGCGAACGTCCTGGACGGCCGCAACGCCCGGCCCGCCGACGGCGTCCGGCGGGCGCTCGGCCGCGAGCCGCGCGACTTCGCCGACTACGCGCGGGACACCGCCGCCAGCGGCATCTGGAACACCTGATCCTCCCCATCGCGACGATTGGACCTGATCATGAAATTCGCACTGGCGGGCGTCTCGGCGACCCTCTCCATCATCATGGCGGCCGGCATGGCCGGGGCGTTCTTCGCCTTCTCCACCGGCGTTATGCCGGGCCTGAACGCGGCGAAGCCGGGCTCGGCCATCGACGCCATGCAGGGCATCAACCAGAAGATCCAGAATCCGGTCTTCATCGCCGTGTTCCTGCTCGTCCCCTTCCTGGCGATCGCGGCGGGGGTGCTGCTGCTGACCCTGGACCAGAAGTCCGCGGCCGTCCTGTTCTTCGTCGCGGCGGCGGTGTACTTCGTGGGCGCGCTCGTCCCGAGCTTCGCGGTGAACATCCCGATGAACAACGACCTGGACGGCGTCACGATCCCGAAGGACGTGACCGAGGCGGCGAAGATCTGGTCGGACTACTCCGGCCGCTGGACGGCCTGGAACACGGCGCGGGCCGTCTTCAGCTGGGCGAGCCTCCTCGCCATGAGCCTGGGCGTCTACGTCTGGGGCAAGAACAACTGACGACCGGAGGCGGAAAGCGGCCCGTGCTCCCGGGAGGAGCACGGGCCGTCCTCCGTCGCCCGTCCGGCTCACGGCAGGAGCAGGCCCCAGTGGAGTCCCCACGGGACGAGCACCGCGCCGGCGGCCATCAGCAGGCCGAGCCGGACGCGCTCGCCCGGCGCGGCGGCCGCCGCGGCACGGCGCCACGCCACCGCGGTCGCGACCGCCGCCGCGACCGCGGCCACGGCGAGTCCCTGCAGGATCAGCCACGGCAGCGGCCTGCCGCCGAGCACGGGGCCGGGGTCGGGCGAGTTGCCCGCCACCAGGTAGAAGAGGTACACGACCGGGCCGAACCCGGCCGCGAAGCCCGCGCCGGCCAGCAGCCGCGCCCAGCGGCTCACCGGGCGGACCCTCCGGCCGCGGAGCCTGCGCACCAGCGCCACCAGCGGGTAAGCGGTGAACGCCACGAGGAACAGCAGAACCGCCGCCAGGTGCACCCACCGCGACTCCCACCACGGCAACGGCTGCACCTCGGCACTGGGGTATTTCTGGTGCAGGGGCGTGGCGGCATCGGCTTCGGGCGGCTTCCCGTTCGTCACGTCGTGCACCCACGAGCCGACGAGGTCGGCGTAGCCCGGAGCCAGTTCGGCGCCGCGGGTGACGCCGCCGTCCGGCGTCAGGTGGGCGGCGTGGTCGGCGCCGGCGAAGAAGCGGAACGTGTAGTGGGTGTTGCCGCCCCGCCGCAGGGCCCGCGCGAACAGCGGAGGGTTGTCCTCGGGCGGGGTCTGCAGGTCGTGCTCGCCCCAGATGCCGAGCAGCGGCTGCCGGACGCGCTGCAGGACGCCCTGTGCGTCGAAGTACGCCTCGGCGAACATGCCGGCGTCGCCCGCGAGCCGGGCGAGGGCCGGTTTGCCGCGGTCGACCAGCGAGCCCGACACCCCGGCCCGGCGCAGGTCGTAGCTCTCGTTCCAGTTCTGCTGGCGGATCGGCGTCATGGCGTTTCCGCCGACGACGATCACGAAGGCCGCCCCGGCCGAGCGGGACGCGGCGAGCGGCGCCACCCAGCCGCCCTCGCTGAGCCCCCACAGGCCCACCTTCGCGGGATCGACACCGGGCCGCGCGCGCAGGGCGCGCAGCCCGCCGAGCGCGTCGTCCGCGAGTTCGGAGTAGTCCCGGCGGAACTGGGTGTACCCCTCGGACCGCTTGTCGTAGATCAGCACGGCGAGTCCCCGGCGGGCGAACTCCGTGGCCTCGGTGAGCAGGTGCTCGCGCGGCACACCGGAGCCGGACCCGGTGACGAGGACGACCCCGGGCCGGCTCGGGCCCTTCGCCGCCGGCGCCAGGACGGTGCCGTGGAGGGTCAGTCCGCCGGCCCCCGCGAAGCTCACGTCCGTCGCGGTCAGACCGGGCGGTGCGGGGACCGGCCCCGGCGCGGGTGCGGCGGCCCGGGCGGGCGCCGCAAGGAGGGCGCCGAGCACGAGCGCCAGAAGGAGGGTCATCGCGGTCTTCATGGCGGTGACCCTAGAACTACAGAGAAAGCTCTGCAAAGAGTTCTCTGCAAAGATACCTCTGGAGTACTAGGCTGCTCCCCATGAAGGACGAGGAGCCCGTCATCCTGGACGACCCGGGACGGATCAAGGCGCTGAGCCATCCCCTGCGGCGCCGGATCCTGCACCGGCTGCGGGCGCACGGCCCCGCGACGTCCACGACGATCGGCGAGGCGCTCGGCGCCAACACCGGCACGACCAGCTACCACCTGCGGCAGCTGGAGAAGTACGGGTTCATCGAGGAGATCCCGGAGCGGTCCGCCGGCCGGGAGCGCTGGTGGCGCCGGGCCGAGGGCCCGCGCGACGTCCGCACGCCCGACCCGGAGTCCCTGCCGCCCGAGGACCGGCCGGTCCTCGCCGAGCTGCTCCGGATCGGCCACGCCGAGGACATGGAGCTGTTCGGGCGGCTGCCCGCGGTCCACGAGCGGGAGCGGACGTGGGCCCTGCTGTCGCGTGGGTTCGCCCACATGACCGAGGAGGGCCTGGCCGAGTTCTTCGAGGCGTACATCCGCCTGCTGCACGAGCACGCGCACCGCCGGGAGGACGCGCCGCCGGGGGCGCGTCCCGTCCACATCCGCCTGTTCACCCTGCCCGCCGACGACGAGTGAGGCCGCCCTCCCGGCCGGGGCTTACGATCTCTGGATGGGCGGTGTCTACGCGATCAGCGACCTGCACGTGGGGTTCCCGGAGAACCGCGCGTTCGTCGAGGGACTGCGGCCGGTGTCCGGCGGCGACTGGCTGATCGTGGCGGGCGATGTCGCCGAGCACTTCGCCGACGTAGAGTGGGCGCTCTGCACGCTGAGCGAGCGCTTCGCGACCGTGCTGTGGGTGCCAGGCAACCACGAGCTGTGGACCGTCAAGGACGACCCGGTGGCGCTGCGCGGCGAGGCCCGCTACCGCCGGCTCGTCGACATGTGCCGCGGCCTGGGCGTGCTGACCCCTGAGGACCCGTACCCGGTGTGGGACGGCGAGGCCGGTCCCGTGACGGTCGCGCCGCTGTTCATCCTGTACGACTACACCTTCCGGCCGGACGGGACGTCCACCAAGGAAGAGGCGCTTGCGGTCGCACACGAGGCGGGCGTCGTGTGCACCGACGAGGTCTACCTGCACCCCGACCCGTACCCCACTCGGGACGCCTGGTGCGACGCCCGGATCGCCTACACCGAGGAACGCCTGGCCGCCCTGGAACCGGGAACGCGGACCGTGCTCGTCAACCATTGGCCGCTCGTCCGCGAACCCACCCGCGTCCTGTGGTATCCCGAGTTCGCCCAGTGGTGCGGCACCGAGCGCACCGCGGACTGGCACGCGCGCTACGGCGCGGTGTCCGTCGTGTACGGGCACCTGCACATCCCGCGGACGATCTGGACCGGCGACGTCCCGCACATCGAGGTGTCGGTCGGCTACCCGCGCGAATGGCGCAAGCGGGGCGAGGAGCCGCGCGGCCCTCGCCGCGTCCTGCCCGGTCCCGAGACGGCCTGACCGGCGGCGAGGGCTAGCGGGCCTTGCCCGGCATCACGCCGGTGGCGGCGAGCGACAGCAGCCGGCCCGCGGCGACCGGTTCCCGCTCGGTGACCGCCGCGATCGCCCCGGCGAGCCGGAGCACGTCGGTGAACGAGACCCCCGCGGGCGCGTCCCCGGCGCGCTGAGCGCGGGCGAACAGCGCCTCGCCCGCCCCGTGCATCGCCCTCCAGGAGCGGGACGGTTCCGGCCGCTCGTCCTGGAGCGACACCATCGCCGAGGCCGCCATCCCGGGGAACGCCGTGACCTCGGAGATGAACGTCCGCAGCCACGTCATGAGGGCCTCGTCCGGCGCCGGGGTGACCATCAGATCGCGGGCCGCCGCGGCGAGGTCGTCGTAGACCCCGGCGAGCAGCGCCTCCAGGAGGTCCTGGCGGGTGGGGAAGTGGCGGTAGAGCGTGCCGATGCCGACCCCGGCGCCACGGGCGACGGCCTCCAGGGACGCGCCGGCCCCGTCCCGCTCGAACGTCTCCCGCGCGGCGGCGAGCAGCCGCGCACGGTTGCGGCGCACGTCGGCGCGCACCGCCCGGGCGCGGGCCTTCGGCGTGTCGTCGCTGGTCACCTGGGTCGTCGGTCCTTCCCGGCGGGTAGACGGCGCTGCGGCGATTCGAGGGGATCCGCGGCTTTGGAACGGTCCTTCGATCCTATCCGCGCCGCCCCGGTGACCGGTGGCCGGATGCACCCGGACGCCCGGCCCGCCGCGGACGGCGCCGCGGCGGGCCGGACGCCGTGCGGTCAGGAACCGGCGGGGGAGACCGGCAGGTAGACCCGCCCGCCTGCCGCCTTGAACTCCGCCGCCTTCTCCCGCATCCCGGCGGCGAGCGCCTCGTCCTCGGCCAGCCCGTGCTCGCCGGCGTACCGCCGGACGTCCCGCGTGATCTTCATCGAGCAGAAGTGCGGGCCGCACATCGAGCAGAAGTGCGCGGTCTTCGCGGGCGCCGCCGGGAGCGTCGCGTCGTGGAACGCGCGGGCGGTGTCCGGATCGAGGGAGAGGCTGAACTGGTCCTCCCACCGGAAGTCGAACCGCGCGTCCGACAGCGCGTCGTCCCACGCCTGCGCGCCCGGATGCCCCTTGGCCAGGTCGGCGGCGTGCGCGGCGATCTTGTAGGCGATCACGCCGGCCTTGACGTCGTCGCGGTCCGGCAGCCCGAGGTGCTCCTTCGGCGTGACGTAGCAGAGCATCGCGGTGCCGTGCCAGCCGATCATCGCGGCGCCGATCGCCGAGGTGATGTGGTCGTAGCCGGGCGCGATGTCGGTGGTCAGCGGGCCGAGCGTGTAGAACGGCGCCCCGTCGCACCACTCCTGCTGCAGGTCGACGTTCTCCTTGATCTTGTGCATCGGGACGTGCCCGGGCCCCTCGTTCATCACCTGGTCGCCGTACTCCGCCGCGATCCTCGTCAGCTCGCCCTGCGTGCGCAGCTCGGCGAACTGCGCCTCGTCGTTGGCGTCCGCGATCGAGCCGGGGCGCAGGCCGTCCCCGAGCGACCAGGTGACGTCGTACGCGGCGAAGATCTCGCACAGCTCCCGGAAGTGCGTGTAGAGGAAGTTCTCCTCGTGGTGCGCCAGGCACCAGGCCGCCATGATCGACCCGCCGCGCGACACGATCCCCGTCTTGCGCCGCGCCGTCAGCGGCACGTACGGGAGCAGGACCCCGGCGTGCACGGTCATGTAGTCCACGCCCTGCTCCGCCTGCTCGATCACCGTGTCGCGGAAGACCTCGTAGGTCAGCTCAGCGGGGTCGCCGCCGACCTTCTCGACGGCCTGGTACAGCGGGACGGTCCCGACCGGCACCGGGGAGTTCCGCAGGATCCACTCCCGGGTGGTGTGGATGTCCTTCCCCGTCGACAGGTCCATGATCGTGTCGGCCCCCCACCGGGTCGCCCACGTCATCTTCTCGACCTCGTCCTCGACCGAGGACGCGACCGCCGAGTTGCCGATGTTCGCGTTCACCTTCACCAGGAAGTTCCGCCCGATGACCATCGGCTCGATCTCGGGGTGGTTGACGTTGGCGGGCAGCACGGCGCGCCCGGCCGCCAGCTCGTCCCGGACGAACTCCGGCGGCACGCCCTCGCGCAGCGCCGCGAACTCCATCTCCGGCGTGATCTCCCCGCGGCGCGCGTAGGCGCGCTGGGTCACCGCGCCGCCGGCCGCCCGGCGCGGCCGCCGCGGCAGGAAGTCCTCCCGGACCACCTGCGGGGGGCCGCCGCCCCCGGGAAGGGCGGCGGGCGCCGACCGCCTCCCGTCGTCCTCGGGACGCGCCGCCCGCCCCTCGTACGGGACGGTGTCGCCGCGCTCGGCGATCCACGCCTCCCGCACCGGGGGCAGCCCCCTGCGGACGTCGGTGTCCTGCTCAGGATCGGTGTACGGCCCGGAGGTGTCGTACAGGACGACGGCGTCGCCGTTGGTCAGCGGCACCTCCCGCATCGGGACGCGGATGTCGGGGCGCGAGCCCTGGAGGTAGGTCTTGCGCGCAGCTGGAACCACAGGTTCGGTCATGACGACTCGATCTCTCCCTACGCCGGCATTACCCGGTCAGGTTCATGCGGTCAGCGGCCGTCCCAGCCGCTATCTCAGCCCGGTTCGCCGGGCCCCCGCGATCTGTCGCCCCCGACGCTAACCCGCCGCACCCCCGTTGCCGCAACCGCCGCCGATACGGTAAGCGCGCCCGCGTGGACCGTGCGCGGGATGCCTGAGCGCCGGCATCAGGACTGGCGGGCGGTGCGCACGGCCATGGGCAGGGCCAGGGTGAGCGCGCGAAGCGGTTCCGGAGCCGACGGCGACCGCTCCAGCCACATGCGGCTGTCGTCGGCGCCGCTCCTGGCCCGCAGCGTGGCCGACCGCCGTCCGTCCACGCCGGTGACGACGTGGCGGTCGCCGGCCTGCCGGGTGCTGCCGAGAAGCACGCCGCCGGTGGTGTGGAAGGACGGCTCATGGCGGCCGCGCACCACGCCGAGGAGGCGGCCCTCGGGGTCGAAGACGCGCAGGCGGTCGCGGCCCAGCGGCGAGGACCGGCGCTTGAGCACCAGCAGCGTGCGGGCGTGGGGATCGCGCAGCACGATCCTCCGGCGGCCTCTCCCGGAGGCGAGGGGGAAGAAGCCCGACCGCCCCCGCGGCGGCCTGCCGAGCGGGCCGTGGGCCACGGCGAGGAGGGCGCCGCCGCGTTCGTCGCGGTAGCGGCCGACGCCGTCGACCAGGACGCGGTCCGCCTTGAGCAGGGCGCCCGCCGGGGGCGGCGGTACCTCCCTGCCTTCGTCGTCCATGACGCGCCAGACGGCGCCCAGGATCTCCGCGGTCGCGTTCTCCGCCGCACGGACCCAGCCCAGGGGGAGCGACCGGTCGCGCAGCAGCGTCACGGCGCCGCCCTCGACCTCCGCGACGGCGTCGACGCCCGGCGCCGCCTCGGGGTCGAACCAGATCGTCCAGACGGGGTCGGTGACCGGCCACGTGATCCCGGCCGCCTCGACCGCGCCGGCCGGGATCTCCGCCAGCTGCTTGCGGCGGCGAAGGGTCACGCCCTTCTCCGAGATGGTCACGACGAGGCGGTCGCGGTAGATCGCCCATGCCCAGAGGGCGGCCGCCAGCGCGACGAGCGCGCAGCCGCCGCCGAAGAAGCCGATGACCTGGCGGGCCTTCTCCGGTTCCCAGGCTTCGGCGCTGGAACGCGTGGACAGGGAGACGAGCAGGCCGGCGGCGAGCGCGGAGAGGAAGATCCGGAACGGCCGTCGGTACGCTCTCCGGCCGAGCGTGATCCGGAGTTCCGGCGGGGGGACAGCGGGCGGGGGGACGGACAACTGTCGGCCCTTCGTGACGGGGTTTGCAGAACTATAGGGCGGGGCGGCCGGTCCCGAAGAAGAGCGCGATGAGACGGGGTGATGCGCGAAGATCGCGGGACTCGGGGACAATGGCCGGGTGGTGACGATGCCCAGGGTCGGTGTGACGGCGAAGGACGCCCTGCTCGCGACGCTGCTGGCGGGGGCCGCGGCGGTCGTCGCGGCGGTGTGGCCGGGCGTCCGGGAGCTGGACGCGCCGGGGGCGCTGCTGCTGGCGGCCGCGCACGTGCCGCTCGCGGTCATCAGGCGCCGGCCGACCCCGGGTCTGGTCTCGCTGGTGGTCCTCGTGCTCCCGTACCACCTGGCGCAGTACCAGCACCACGCGCTCGTGCCCGCCGAGGTGATCGCGCTGTTCGCCTACGCGGTGCTCGGGCACCGGGTCCGGATCGTCCTCGGCGTGGTCGCGTCCCTGCTCGCCGTGTGCGTGGTCGGCATGGCGATGCGGGCGGGCGGCGGCTCGCTGCGCGAGCAGATCGCGGTCATCGAGGCGGTGGTGTCCGTCGTGATCGCCGTCCAGGTGTGGCGGGTGCACCGGGCGCGGCTCGCGACGATCACCGAGCGGGCCGAGCGGGCCGAGCGGACACGGGACCAGGAGGCGCGGCGGCGGGTCGCCGAGGAGCGCCTGCGGATCGCCCGCGACCTGCACGACCTCCTCGCGCACAGCATCACGCTGATCGGCGTCCAGGCCGGCGCCGCGGCCCATCTGGTGCGCGGGGACCGCCCCCTCGACCGGGAGGAGCTCGCCGATGCCCTCGCGTCGATCGCGGGCACGTGCCGGGACGCCCGCACCGAGCTGCGCGGTACGCTCCAGGTTCTGCGCGGGACCGACGTCGGGACGCCGGGGACGCTGCCCGGCGCGGGCGGCATCGGGGAGCTGGCGCGGGCGGCCCGCGGCGGCGGGATCGACGTGGACCTCCAGGACGGCGACGTGGGGGCGCTGCCGCCCGAGATCGGCGTCGCGGCGTACCGGATCGTCCAGGAGGCGTTGACCAACGTTGTCAAACACGCCGCCGCCGAGCGCGTGACGGTGAGCCTGACCCGGGACGGCGAAGGACTCGTCGTGCGGGTCGCCGACGACGGGAAGGGCCCCTCCGGCGGGACGCCCGAGGGGTTCGGGATCCTCGGGATGATCGAGCGGGCGCGCAGCGTCGGCGGGTCACTCGACGCGGGCCCGGGCGAGGCCGGCGGGTTCGTCGTCACGGCCGTTCTCCCGCTCGCCGGCGCCGTCACCTCGCGGTGACGGAACGGAACAGGCCCCTCCGGCGTCTTCGCCGCGCTCGATCCATCCGCCGGGAACCTCCCAACCCCACCGGACGCTGCCGGGGGCTTTCAAACCCTTACCGGTAGGGTCAGGATCAAGGGGACCAGGGGAGGGGAACGCGTCGGTGAGCACACTGCAGGAGGCCCCGCAGGACCGGATCTTCACGGTGCCGAACATCCTGAGCCTGGCCCGGCTCGTCGGCGTCCCGCTGTTCCTGTGGCTCGTCCTGGTGGAGGCGGACTGGTGGGCGCTCGGCCTGCTGGTGTTCGCGGGCCTGTCGGACTGGCTGGACGGGAAGCTGGCGCGCGCGCTGAACCAGACCAGCAGGCTCGGCATGGTGCTCGACCCGGCCGCCGACCGGCTCTACATCCTGGCCACGCTGATCGGGCTCACCATCCGCGACATCATCCCGGTCTGGCTGGTGGCCGTGCTGGTCGCCCGCGAGGTGGCGATCCTGCCGATCGCCCCGATCGTGCGGCGGCTCGGGTACGGCGGCACGCTGCCCGTCCACTTCATCGGCAAGGCCGCGACGATGTGCCTGCTGTACGCGTTCCCGCTGCTGCTGCTCGGCGACCACGACGGCGGCGCGGCGACCGCGGCCAAGATCATCGGATGGGCCTTCGCCATCTGGGGGACGGGCCTGTACTGGTGGGCGGCCGTCCTGTACTGGGCGCAGACGCGGCAGCTGGTGCTGGCCGGCCGCGGCTCGTCCCCGGCCCTCGGGCCGGGCTCCGCGCATGATCCCGGCGGCACGGGCGGCCCGCGCGATCCGGGCGCGGAACCGCCGGCCGGCGACCAGAAGGGAGCTGAGACCCCCCGATGAAGGCCGTCGTGATGGCGGGAGGCGAGGGGACGCGGCTGCGTCCGATGACCGCCAACCAGCCCAAGCCGCTGCTTCCGCTCGTCAACCGGCCGATCATGGAGCACGTGCTGCGGCTGCTGAAGAAGCACGGGTTCTCCGAGACCGTCGTCACCGTCCAGTTCCTGGCGGCGCTGATCCGCAACTACTTCGGCGACGGCGAGGAACTCGGCATGTCGCTGAGCTACGCGACGGAGGAGGTCCCGCTCGGCACCGCCGGCAGCGTCAAGAACGCCGAGGAGGCGCTGCGCGACGACCGGTTCCTCGTGATCTCCGGGGACGCGCTCACCGACATCAACCTGACCGACATGGTGCGGTTCCACGAGGAGAACGACGCCCTCGTCACGATCGGCCTGAAGCGGGTCCCGAACCCCCTCGAATTCGGGATCATCATCGTGGACGACGATGGCCGCGTGCAGCGGTTCCTGGAGAAGCCCACCTGGGGCCAGGTGTTCTCCGACACCGTCAACACCGGGATCTACGTGATGGAACCCGAGGTCCTTGAGCACGTCGCCGAAGGCGAGCCGGTCGACTGGTCCGGAGACGTGTTCCCGAAGCTGCTCGCCGAGGGCGCCCGCCTGTTCGGGTACGTGGCCGACTGCTACTGGGAGGACGTCGGCACCCACGAGAGCTACCTCAAGGCGCAGGCGGACATGCTGTCCGGGCAGGTCGGCATCGACCTCGACGGGTTCGAGATGTCGCCGGGCGTGTGGGTCGCCGAGGGCGCCGAGGTGGACGCAGAGGCCGTCCTCAAGGGGCCGCTATACATCGGCGACTACGCGAAGGTCGAGGCGGGCGTCGAACTGCGCGAGTACACCGTCCTCGGCAGCAACGTCGTCGTGAAGGAGGGCGCGTTCCTGCACCGGGCCATCGTCCACGACAACGTGTTCGTCGCGCCGTCCACGAATCTGCGCGGCTGCGTCGTCGGCAAGAACACCGACATCATGGCGGGGTCCCGCGTCGAGGAGGGCGCGGTCATCGGGGACGAGTGCGTCATCGAGGCCGAGGCGTACGTCTCCAGCGGCGTGAAGGTCTACCCGTTCAAGACCATCGAGGCCGGCGCGGTCGTCAACACCAGCGTGATCTGGGAGTCGCGGGGGCAGCGCAACCTGTTCGGGCCGCGCGGCGTGTCCGGGCTCGTGAACGTGGAGATCACGCCCGAACTGGCGGTCCGGCTCGCCAGCGCCTACGCGACGACACTGAAGAAGGGGTGCACGGTCGTCACCGGAAGGGACGTGTCCCGCGCCGCCCGCACCCTGAAGCGCGCGGTGAACAGCGCCCTGACCGCGAGTGCGATCAACGTCCAGGACCTGGAGGCGACCCCGCTGACCGTCGCGCGGTTCGAGACCGGCCGCGAGGACAGCGTCGGCGGCATCTACATCCGCACCACGCTCGGCGACCCCCAGGGCGTCGACATCTTGTTCCTGGACGCGGGCGGCGCCGACCTGTCCCAGGGCGCGCAGCGCAAGCTGGAGCGGGTCTTCGGCCGGCAGGAGTACCGCCGCGCGTTCCCCGGCGAGATCGCCGAGCTGACCTACCCGCCGCGCGTCGTCGAGACCTACACCCGCGACCTGCTGCGCCGCGTCGACATCCGCGGCGTCCGCGAGGCCGGGCTGAAGATCGTCCTGGACTGCGCGGGCGGTGTCGCCTCGCTCGTCCTGCCGAGCCTGCTCGGCAAGGTCGGCGTGGAGGTCCTCACGCGCAACGCGGGGCTGGACGAGGCGAACCCGACCGAGACGCTCGCCGAGCGGATGCGCGACCTGGAGCGGCTCGGCGAGCTGGTGTCGTCGTCGCGCGCCGCGTTCGGCGTCCGGTTCGACCCGGTGGGGGAGCGGATCTCGCTGGTGGACGAGAACGGCGAGCTGGTCGGCGACGACCGCGCGCTGCTGGTGATGCTGGACCTGGTCGCGGCGGAGCGCCGCGGCGGGCGGGTGGCGCTGCCGGTGACGACGACGCGGGTCGCCGAGCAGGTGTGCCGGTTCCACGGCGTGCAGGTCGAGTGGACGTCCACGTCCCAGGACGTCCTCACCAAGGCCGCCGCGCAGCCCAGCGTGATCTTCGCGGGGGACGGGCGGGGCGGGTTCCTGATGCCGGAGTTCAGCGGCACCGTGGACGGGATCGCGGCGTTCGTCCGGCTCGTCGGCCTCGTCGCGCGGACGCGGCTGACGCTGTCGCAGATCGACCGGCGCATCCCGGACGCGCATCTGCTGCGCCGTTCCGTCCCGACGCCGTGGGCGGCCAAGGGCAGCGTGATGCGGCACGTCGTGGAGGCCGCCGCGGAGCGGACGATCGACACCACCGACGGCGTCCGCGTGGTCGAGGACGACGGCCGCTGGGTCCTCGTCCTGCCCGACCCGGCGGAGGCGGTCACCCATCTGTGGGCCGAGGGGCCGGACGCGGACGCCGCCCAGGCGCTGCTGGAGGAATGGGCCGTCGTGGTCGAACGCGCCGGCTCTTAGGCGTTCTCAGCACCGTTCGCGGGGTTTGAGGCCGGTGGCGTCCGGTTCACGGTCGCCGTATGCGGCGTCCAGGAACTCGATGAGGCGGTCCACGTCCGCGACGTTCGAGACCAGGCCGAGGGACGCCCTGACCGCCCCGCCGCTGGGCAGGCCGAGCACGCCCAGATAGTCGTCGAGGGTGCGCATCCGCCGGCCGGCGGTGCCGCGCAGCGCGCGCTCGGAGATCTCGAACGCGCCCTCCCCGGCGCCCGGGTTGCAGAAGCAGCCGGTCCGGACGGAGATTCCGGCGTCGGCGCTGTCACGGGCGACGATCCGCTCGTCCACGATCCGGCCGCGCGGGTCGAGGACGTTGAACGCGACCGTCCCGCCTCGCCGGTCGGTGCCGTCCGGGCCGTAGAACCGGATCAGGGGGGAGCCGTCGGAATGGCGCAGGTCCGCGAGCCGCCGCAGGAGCAGGGACGTCAGGCAGCCGACACGGCGGTGGATGAGGTCCATGCCGATGTCCTCGACCCAGCGGACGCCGAACTCCACGTCCGGGATGGACAGGAAGTTCAGGGTGCCGTCCTCGAACGCCGTCTCGTCGGGCGCGAGGACGTGCCAGCCGCCGAGCGCGCTGACCGCCTGGATCGTCCCGCCCGCGAACCAGGGCCGGCGCAGCCGGGCGAGCGCCTCCCGGCGGGCGATGAGGCAGCCGACGCCGGTCGGGTAGCCGAACACCTTGTACCAGCTCACGGGGACGAAGTCGGGATGGACCAGGCTCAGGTCGAGGCGGTTGGCGGGGACGAACGCCGCGGCGTCGAGCAGCACGTCGTACCCGTGCGCCTGGGCGAGGCCGATCCAGCTCAGCGGATGCTGGACGCCGCTGAAGTTGCTCTGCGCGGGGTACACCAGCAGGCCGCGGCGGTCACCCAGCGCGGCGCGGATCTCCGCCTCGCGCACCCGGAGGCCGGGCCCGCGGACGGGGACGTGGACGACCTCGGCTCCGCGCGCCTTGGCGAACTCCCTGATCCCGTTCACCGAGTTGTGGTTGTCGCCGGTGAGGACGAGCCGGCCGCCGCGGGCGAAGGGGTACGCCTCGCCGACGAGGCGGCACGCGCCGCTGGCGTTCGGCGTGAACACCACCGCGTACTCCTCCGGCGAGGCGTTGAAGAACGCCAGGATCGCCTCCCGGGCCTGGTCGACGAGGCCCGTGGAGGCGCTGGACGTCGGGTTCTCCGAGTGCGGGTTGCCGTAGCAGCGTCCGGTCAGGCGCTCGGCGTGCGCGCGGATCTGGGCCTCGGCGGCGACGCCCGCCCCGGTGTAGTCCAGGTAGGTCTGGACGTCGAGGTGGCGGTACTCGGCGGCGCGCAGTTCGTCCAGCCGCCGCGTCTCCGCGTAGCCGGGCATGACATCGACCTGGTAATCGGATGAAACGCTCATTGTGCACCCCCGCCAGCAAAAGCGACATTGCTTAATGAACGGTCCAAAATCCCCGGAGGTGGTGCAAGAGCGATTCAGGAGCCTTAAGTGGCACAGAAAGGGATGTTTTCTATGTCCTGCGGGTGAGGACCAGGCATGTGCCCGCGAGGAACAGCGCGGCGAATCCGCCGAGCAGCGCCCAGTCGAGGACCACCGCCCGCGAGAACGTCCCGCCGTACGAATCGAGCAAGGGCGGGCCCAGCGGCGAACGTCCGGTCGCCCAGAGCCGCTCCACGCCGAGACTGTGCCCGAGTCCCTCGAACGCCCACCGGTTGGACATGGCGTAGCTGAGCCACCGTCCGGGCGCCGCCATCACCGGGACCGGCAGGATCGCGCCCACGAACAGCACCTGCGGGAAGCACAGCATCGGAAGCGCCATCGTGGCCTGCGCCGGATCGGTGACCGCCGCCGACACCAGCAGGCCCAGCGCCAGGGCCGCCAGCGAGCACAGCAGCAGCGTGACGAACAGCTCCCCGTACGTGCTCCAGCCCATCGCGGGAAGCCGGTCCAGCCCTCGCAGGACGCCGAGCATCAGAGCGTCGACCACGGCCAGCAGCGGCAGCAGGACGGCCGTCTTCGCCAGCACGTACGGCCCGATGCGCAATCCGGTGAGCCGCTCCCGCCGCAGCACGGGCAGTTCGGTGCAGATCTGCAGCAGCCCGTAGGTGAGGCCGAAGAAGAACCCGCCGAACGCGATCCAGAAAAGGATCATCACCGTGGCTCCGGGGCTCGGCGACTCCGGCGCGAACGCCCCGGGGCGGAACAGCACCGCGAACATCGCCAGCACCATGAGCGGCGACCCGGCCAGCACGGCGAGCGTGAGCCGGTTGCGGGTCAGCAGATCCAGGCTGCGCCGGGTGAGCAGCGCCCACTGACCGAACGCGCCGATCCCCGGGCCCGCCGCCGGCGCCTGAGACGCGCCGAACCGTCCCTCCCAGTCGTGCGTCTCCGCCTCGGCCAGCCGCAGGTAGATGTCCTCTATCCCGTCGGCCCCGAACCTCTCCGCGGCCTCGTCCGGCTCCCCGTAGAAGACCAGCCGCCCGTCCTGCGCGAGCACCGCCACGCGGTCGCAGGCCAGGACGTCCGGCGGATGGTGGGTCGTCAGGACCACCGCCGTCCCCGAATCGGCGAGCCCGCGCAGCAGCCGCATCAGGTCCGCCGCCGTCGCCGGGTCGAGGCCCGACGTCGGCTCGTCCAGGAAGAACACGCGGGGACGGGTCAGCAGCTCGACCGCGATGCTGGCCCGCTTGCGCTCGCCTCCGCTGAGCGAGCCGACGCGCTGCCCCGCCCGCTCGGTGAGCGCGAGCGCCTCCAGCACGTCGTCCACCGCCCGCTCGACGCGCTCCGGCGGCGTGCCCGAGGGCAGCCGCAGCCCCGCCGCATAGCGGAGCGTGCGCCGCAGCGGCATCTCCATGTGGACGATGTCGTCCTGCGGCACGTACCCAAGCGCGCCGTTCTCGCCGTCGTACCGCACCTCGCCCTCCGCGGGCGGCCGCACTCCCGCGATGGCGTCCAGCAATGTGGTCTTCCCCGCCCCGCTGCCGCCGATGATCGCCACCAGTTGTCCGGCCCCGATCGACAGCGACACGTCCCGCAGTGTCCGCCGCCCGCCCGCCCGTTGACCGACCCCGCAGACCTCGATCATCCACCCTCCCGCCGAGCATCGCCTCATAACGAAGATGAACGATCACCCCGGAACAGTCCACCGTCCCGTCCCCGGTATGACAGAGCGGCGGCCTCGCGGACGGGACGCGTCAGTCGACGGTGGCGTCGTCGGGGCCGGCCGCGGCGATCTCGGCGACCGCGTCCAGGGCGCGGGCGAGGACCTCGGGCGGCGGGGACGCCAGCCCGAAGCGGACGGCGCGCGGGGCGGCGCTGTTGCCGACCACGAAGGCGGCTGCGGGGGTGACGGCGATCCCGCGCCGCGCGGCCGCCGCCACGAACGTCTCGGCGCGCCACGGCCTCGGCAGGTCCCACCAGCAGAAGTACGAGCACGGGTCGGACCGGACGGCCGATCCCGCCAGGCGGCCGGCGGCGATCCGCTGTCGGGAGGCGGCATCGGCGCGCTTGGCGCGGGTGACCGACTCGACCGTTCCGTCGGCGATCCAGCCGGCGGCCGCGTCGAGGGCGAATCCCGCCGGGCCCCAGCCGCCGGAGCGCAGCGCCGCGGCGACGCGGCCGGACAGGCTCGCGGGCGGGACGGCGAAGCCCAGGCTCAGGCCGGGCGCGAGGCGCTTGGAGAGGCTGTCGACCAGCACGGTGCGGCCGGCGGCGTGCGCGGCCAGCGGCTCCGGGCCGTCCTCGCGGAGGAACGCCCAGATGCGGTCCTCGATCGCGTGGAGGCCGAGCCGCTCCAGGGTCGCGGCCAGTTCGGCGCGGCGCTGTGACGGCATCGTCGTCCCGGACGGGTTGTGCAGCGTCGGCTGGAGGTAGACCGCGCCGAGCGGCGCGACGCGGTGCGCGTCGGCCAGGGCGTCCGGGCGCAGCCCCTGCTCGTCCGACGGGACGGGGACGAGCGTCACGCCGAGCCTTGCCGCGATGCCCTTGATCACCGGATAGGTCAGCGCCTCGACGGCGAGCCGCCCGCCCGGAGGCACGAGCGCCGCCACGGCGCCGGCGATCGCCTGCCGGCCGTTGCCCGCGAACAGCACCTCGGACGGAGCGGTCCGGCAGCCGGACGCGGACAGCAGCGCCGCGGCGGCCTCCCGCGCGGCGGCCGTTCCCGCGACGCCCACCGGCCCGAGCGCCGCGTCCAGGACGTCCGGGCGCCGAAGCCGTTCCAGCCCCGCGGCCAGCAGCGCGCTCTGCCCCGGGACGACCGGGTAGTTCAACTCCAGGTCGACGCGCGCGGCGGCCGGCTCGGCGAGCGCGGGTCCGGGAGCCCGCTCCGCGGCCCGGACGAACGTGCCGCGGCCGACCTCGCCCACCACGAGGCCGCGCCTGGCCAGTTCCGCGTACACCCGGCCCGCGGTCGAGTCCGCGATGCCCCGGCCGCGCGCGAAGGCCCGCTGCGGCGGCAGCCGCTCGCCCGGCCGCAGCCGTCCCGCCGCGATGTCGGCCGCCACCTCGTCGGCCACCCGCCGGAAGTCCGCCATCTGAACCCCATATTGCACCGAGAGCAATTTCAATATTGCACCGATCATACTCCGGCTTCTAGCCTTGGGGCATTACGGATGACTGGAGCGCAATGATCTCGTTCACGGCCGTCGCGGCCATCGCCCTCTTCGCCCTCGGGCTCGTCCTCACCCCCGGGCCCAACATGATCTACCTGGTGTCGCGGTCGGTGACGCAGGGCCGCCGCGCCGGGCTGATCTCCCTCGGCGGCGTCGCCGCGGGCTTCCTGGTCTACGTCGCCGCCGCGACCGCCGGCCTCACCACCGTGTTCACGCTCGTGCCGCCGCTCTACACGGCGATCAAGCTGGCCGGCGCGGGCTACCTGCTCTGGCTCGCCTGGCAGGCGCTGCGGCCGGGCGGGACGACCGCGTTCGCCCCGAAGGACCTGCCCGCCGACCCGCCGCGCCGCCTGTTCGCCATGGGACTGGTGACCAACCTGCTCAACCCCAAGATCGCGATCCTGTACGTGTCGCTGCTGCCGCAGTTCGCCGACCCGGACCGCGGCCACGTCGCCGGCCAGATCCTCCTGCTGGGCGTCGTCCAGGTCACCATCGCCATCACCGTCAACGCCCTCATCGTCCTCGGCGCGGGCTCCATCGCCGTCTTCCTGGCGCGCAGGCCCGGCTGGCAGCGCGCCCAGCGGTACCTGATGGGCTCGGTCCTCGCCGGGCTGGCGATCCACATCGGCCTCAACCGCCCCGCCACCGCCTGACCTGACCTCCGCCGGTCCGCGGTTCCTTGCCATGATGGGCCGGTGATCGCACGACGGGACACCCTCGGCGGCCGGGAGCCGGACGAGCGCCGGGACGGCGGTGCGCGGCCGTCCGGATGGCTGCGGGCCGACGCCTCCATGTCGCTGCTCGCGGACCTGATCGCCGGCAAGCGCCTCGACCCCGGCTACGCGGAGGCCGCGGCGCGCCGCGCCGCGGCCGGCGAGACCGGTCCGCGGCGGGGACGGCTCCGGGGCGCCGGCGTCCTCCTCGTCGTCGCCCTGGCCGGCACGCTGGTCGCCGTCGCGGGCGTCGAGGCCCGCCGCAGCGAACCGGTGGCGGCCGAGCGCCGCTCCCGGCTCATCGGCGAGATCCACGCCCGCACCGCCGAGACCGACGGCCTCCAGCGCCGGCTCGACCGGCTGCGCGCGGACACCGAGCGGCGCCGCGCCGCCGCGCTGGCCCGCAGCGACAGCCGGCCGCCGCGTCCGGCACGAGCTGACCCGGGCGGGCGCCGCCGCGGCCGCGACGCCCGCCACGGGGGAGGGGCTGGTCGTCACCCTGGCCGACGCCCCGCGCGAGACTCCGCCCGGGCACTCCGCGCCGGCCCGCGCCGCCGACCGCGGCCGGGTCTATGACCAGGACCTCCAGGTCCTGGTGAACGGGCTGTGGGCGGCGGGCGCCCAGGCCGTCGGGATCAACGGCCGGCGGCTCACCCCGACCACCGCGATCCGCACCGCGGGCGAGGCGATCCTGGTCGACTACCGGCCGCTCGGCAGCCCCTACGAGGTGACGGCGCTGGGCGACCCCGGGCGCCTGCGGGACGCCTTCACCGGCTCGGCCGCGGACCGCCGGCTCGCCGCGCTGAAGGAGCGGCTCGGGATCGGGTACGGCATCCGCGGCGAGGACGAGGTGCGGCTGCCCGCCGCAGGGACGCCCCGGTTGCGCTACGCCGCCCCCCGCGACGGGGCCGGCCGGTGAGCGGGAGAGACGGGGGAGAGGTGACCCGGCGGTGATCGCGCTGATCGGGCTCGTGGTCGGCGTGACCCTGGGCCTCATGCTCCAGCCGGACGTCCCGCTGTGGCTGCAGCCCTACTTGCCGATCGCGATCGTGGCCGCGCTCGACGCCATGTCCGGCGGCGTCCGGGCCCGGCTGGAGGGGATCTTCGACGAGAAGGTGTTCGTGGTCTCCTTCGCCAGCAACACCGTCATCGCCGCGCTGATCGTCTTCCTCGGGGACAAGCTCGGGGTCGGCTCGCAGCTGTCCACCGGGGTCGTGGTCGTCCTCGGCATCCGGATCTTCTCCAACGCGGCGGCCATCCGGCGGAAGCTGTTCGGCGCATGACCGGCGGCGAGCGCGCACCCGAGGACGAGCACGCAGCCGAGGACGGGCCCGCCGGCGGCCACGAGGAGACCCGGCCGGCGGAGCCCGGGGGCCTGCGTTCACTCGCCGGCCTGCTGCGCCCGCGGGTCAGCCCGGGACAGGTCGTCGCCGGACTGCTGTGCCTTCTGCTGGGCTTCGCGATCGTCGCCCAGGTGCGCTCGACCGAGCGCGACACCACGTTCGCGACCGCGCGGCAGGACGAGCTCGTCGGCACCCTGTCCGATCTGGGTCAGCGGTCCGACCGCCTGAGGGGCGACCTGCGCGACCTGGAGGAGACGAAGGCCAGGCTCGAACGGGACGCCGAGGGCGGCACCGCCCTGGAGGAGGCGCGCGAGCGGGCGACCGCCTACGGGCTTCTCGCGGGCACGCTCCCGGCCGAGGGGCCCGGCATCGAACTCGTGATCAACGACCCCGGCGGCGGGGTCAAGGCGATCAACCTCCTGGACGCCCTGGAGGAGCTCCGCGACGCGGGCGCCGAGGTCGTCCAGGTCGGCGACGTGCGCGTCGGCGTCGACACCTACTTCCTGGACGACCGCGACGGCGTCCGGGCGGACGGGCGGCTCCTGGCCGCCCCCTACCGTTTCGTCGCCATCGGCGACCCGCACACGATGACGACGGCGCTCAACATCCCCGGCGGCCTCGTCCGGACGCTGGAGGGGGCCGGCGCCACCGTCCTGATCACCCAGCGCGCGAAAGTGACCGTCGGCGCGATACGGTCTCCATAGAGGGAACGGGGGAGACGGTAAACCGGACGCCGGGCTCGGGCGTCATGATCGCGGCCGTCCGCGCGGCGGCATGGACCTGCGATCATCGGCGAATGTAGTTTGGTCCAGCCGGTTCACCGTTCCAGTTGACCCCTCGGGTAATACCCGCGTAAGTTGCGGCGACCGTCGCGAAAGCGGGCGGTGAGTTGGACCGTGGCCGGGGCGGGTCCCCGGCGTGGGGTTGGGTGAAGGATGCGCGTGGCGCAGGCGGCTCCCGCAAAGGGGGGACGTCCGCCGGTGGCACGCCGATGGTAGGAGGCCGAGCCGATCGATGCCGAGCGTCTACTGCACGCAGTGCGGTCACGCCAACCCGGATGATGCCCGCTTCTGCTCGAACTGCGGCACTCCGCTGAGGAGTTCGGCGCCGCCGCCTCCCCGGGAGTCGCCGGGCGAGTCCACGTCCACGATCTCCATCGGCGGGTTCGAGGCGCTGGACACCGACACGGGCGCCGAGGAGCCGGTCGGGCCCGACCAGATGGCGATGGAGGCGCTCCCCCCGGGCACGGCGCTGCTCGTCGTCAAGCGCGGCCCGAACGCCGGCAGCCGCTTCCTCCTCGACAAGGACCGCACGTCCGCCGGGCGGCACCCCGAGAGCGACATCTTCCTGGACGACGTCACCGTCTCCCGCCGGCACGCCGAGTTCACCCGTCAGGGCAACGCGTTCGCCGTCCGCGACGTGGGCAGCCTCAACGGCCTCTACGTCAACCGGCAGCGGATCGACCAGGCGGGGCTGTCCGGCGGTGACGAGGTCCAGATCGGCAAGTTCCGGCTGGTGTTCCTGACCAACCCGGCGCACGGCTGACCGCCCGGCGCCCGGGGACAGCGAGGTCGCGGCGACGATGGGAGGGGCGTTGAACGCGGAGCCAGCCCGGTCCCTGATGACGATCGGGGACGTCCTCGGACTGCTCAGGCCCGAGTTCCCCGACATCACCATCTCCAAGATCCGGTTCCTGGAGTCCGAGGGGCTCGTCGAGCCGCAGCGCAGCCCCTCCGGCTACCGCAAGTTCTGCGGCGCCGACGTCGAGCGCCTCCGGTTCGTCCTCACCGCCCAGCGCGACCACTACATGCCGCTGCGCGTGATCAGGCAGCACCTGGAGGCGCGTGACCGCGGCGAGAACGTCCCGCCGCTCGGCGACCGCGGAACCGGCGCCGCCGAACCGTCCCGTCGCCGCCCCCGCACGCTCGTCGCCGCCGACACCACCGCCGAGGACCCGGCCGTCCGGCTCACCCGCCGCCAGCTCCTGGACGGCGCCGGGATCGACGAGGCCCTCCTCGTCCGCCTTGAGGAGTACGGTCTCGTCCGCCGGACCGGCACGCACTACGAGGGCGAAGCGCTGAACATCGCGCGGGTCGCCGCCGCGCTCGGCGAATTCGGGTTCGAGGTCCGGCACCTGCGCGCCGTGAAGGCCGCCGCCGACCGGCAGGTCGGCCTCATCGAGCAGATGGTCGCGCCGCAGCTGCGCCGCCGCAGCCGCGGCGCGCACGAGCAGGCGGCCGAGACCGCCCGGGAGATCGCCGCGCTGTCGGTCCGGCTGCACACCGCGCTGGTCAGCGCGGGTCTGCGTGAAAGCCTCGACCCCTGATCATGCGGGCCGCGGAGGATTTTCCCGTCCGCGCGGCACCACGAGGTGTCCGGGCCTGGGTGTACGTTGGCTACATGGTTCGGTCAGGATTCGACCCGCTGCACGTGGTGATCGAGACAGCGAGAACCAGCAGGGAGCCGCAGTGAAGCAGATGGAGGTCGTCGGCGTCCGGGTCGAGATGCCCTCCAATCAGCCGATCGTCCTGTTGAAGGAGACGGAGGGCGATCGCTACCTGCCCATCTGGATCGGGGCGGTCGAAGCGACCGCGATCGCCTTCGCCCAGCAGGGGGTGCTGCCGGCCCGGCCCCTCACCCACGACCTGTTCCGCGACGTGCTCGACGCCCTCAGCGTCCAGCTCCGCACCGTCAACATCACCGCCCTGCGCGAAGGCATCTTCTTCGCCGACCTCATCTTCTCCAACGGCGTCGAGGTCAGCGCCCGCCCGTCCGACTCCATTGCCCTCGCCCTGCGCACCGGCGCCACGATCTTCGCCAGCGAGGACGTCCTCGAAGAGGCCGGCGTGGCCATCCCGGACGAGCAGGAGGACGAGGTCGAGAAGTTCCGCGAGTTCCTCGACACGATCTCCCCCGAGGACTTCGGCCGCGCCGGATAGGCCGCTGCTCGGGGCGAGGTATGGTCGCAAGCTTCGCTTGCTCCCAAACTCGCGCGTCCTGCGTCCACCCAGGGGGGCGACCCCCTGGAACCCCCGCTGCGAGGCTCCGCCCCGCACCCCCTGGGCGGCTTTGGCTTGGGGAAAGGGGGGTCGGCCTGGGGGTTTGCGGGTCGGGGGTGTGTGGGGAATGTCACTGTGGAGGGTAAGTTCACGCCATGGGGCGATTGGTCTTCCATTGCGGTGGACCTGGCGGTTTTTGCGGGGGGAGCATCGGGGTATGGAGTGCGTTGGCGGCGAAGGTGCGCAGTTTGCCCACGTGAAGCCGGTTCATCCGGGCATGCGACGCGCCGACGGTGAACGTTGACCACGCCCTGACCGGCACCTACCGTGCTGGTGGAACACCCGTGGTGTAATTCGTCAAACCCCCTTGACGAAGCGCCGCGGGATGATAGGAGCCGGAGGTCCGCGTGGCGGTGAGCAGCGGCGAGGGCAAGGCGACCCCCGACAGGCACATGGCGTCCCAGCGCGCCGGGGAGCAGGGACTGCTCTTCGACACGCAGGTGTCGGTGCCACCGGAGGATGTCGGCTACCGCGGCCCGACGGCGTGCGCCGCGGCGGGGATCACCTACCGGCAGCTCGACTACTGGGCCCGCACCAGGCTGGTGGAGCCGAGCGTCCGGTCCGCGCACGGGTCCGGGAGCCAGCGGCTCTACAGCTTCCGCGACATCCTCGTGCTGAAGGTCGTGAAGCGGCTGCTCGACACGGGTGTGTCGCTCCAGCAGATACGCACCGCCGTCACCCATCTGCGTGACCGGGGCGTGCAGGACCTGGCCCAGATCACGTTGATGAGCGACGGAGTGAGCGTCTACGAGTGCACCTCGGCCGACGAGGTCGTCGACCTCCTCCAGGGCGGGCAGGGCGTGTTCGGCATCGCGCTCGGACGGGTGTGGCAGGAGGTGGAGGGCAGCCTGGCGGAACTTCCCGGTGAACGCGCCGCCGCCGCCGACGCGGACCCTGCCGAACACCCCCACGATGAGCTCGCCAACCGGCGGCGCGCCCGCCGCACCGGCTGACCCTCAGAGCGCCTCCTTGCGCTGCAGGAAGGTGAACGCACCCCAGCCCGGCAGCACCGGCAGCCACAGCGTCAGCAGGCGGTAGAGCAGGACGGCCGACGCCGCCGTCTCCGCGGTCAGCCCCGAGATGGTCAACGCCAGCGTGAGCGCGCCCTCGACGGCGCCGAGACCGCCCGGCGTCGGCGCCGCCGACCCGACCGCGTTCGCGGTGAGGAACACCAGCACCACCGTCGTCCAGGGCAGCGACCCGCCGAACGAGCGGATCGACGCGTCCAGGCAAAGCGTGAACGCCAGCGTCAGCAGCAGCGTCCCGCCCATCCCCGTGGACAGCTTCTTCGGCGACTGCAGGACGTCCACCAGGCGCGGCAGCACGCCCGAGAACATGCTCCGCAGCCGTGAGGTGACGACGCGCCGGACCCGCGGGACCGTCAGCGCGAGCCCGGCGAGCAGTCCCAGCGCCAGCACCGCGATCACGATCGTCCGGGACGGCGCCAGATCCTGCGTCGCCTTCGCCGTCGACCCCGTCAGGAACCCGAACAGCACCAGCAGCAGGACGTGCGTGACCAGCCCGACCAGCTGCGACGCGCCCACGCTCGCGACCGCGAGGGCCGGCCGGACGCCCGAGCGCTGCAGGTACCGGGTGTTGACGGCCACGCCGCCGACCGCCGCGGGCGCCACCAGCTTCACGAACGACGCCGCGACCTGCGCCAGCACCGTCCGCCAGAACGGCAGCCTCTCCGGGACGAACCCGATGAGCATCAGCGCCGCCGCGACATAGGTGAGGGACGCCGCGGCCAGCGCGGCGACCACCCAGTGCCAGCTGGCCGTGGCCGCCAGATGGCCGATGTCCAGGCTCGTCACCTGCGGGATGACGATGTACGCCGCGACGGACAGCGCCACGATGCTGAAGATGGTCCGGGGCCGGAACCGTTCCAGCCGGGCCGGTGCCGCCTCCGTCTCCGGCTTGAGCCGGACGATCTGCTCCCGGATCCGGGTGAGCAGGTCCCGGTGGTGCCGCAGCCGGGTGCGCGTCGCCCGGGACAGCGCCACCCGCTGCAGCAGCGGCACCGCCCCGCCCAGCGCCTCCTCGCCCAGCACGGGCGCGGCCGTCCGGACGGCCCGCTCGGGTCCGGCCCGCAGCGCCAGCGTGGTGAGCAGCTGGGCGAGGTCCAGGCGCAGCGCCAGGTCGCCCGCCGCCGTCTCCCCGGATCGCAGATCGGTGACGTAGGCGAGCCCGTCCTCGCCGACGAGGACCGCGTCGCCCTCCAGCCGGCGATGCGCGAGCCGCCCCGCCTGCAGGGACCGGAGCTGCCGCCACACGTCCGTCAGCAGCGCGTCGGTGATCTCCTCGTCGGAGACGTCCCCGAGCCGCCGCCCGGGCACGTGCTCGTAGGCCAGCAGCGCCGCCTCCGTGCCGACCTCGCACGTCCCGACCAGCCGCGGGGTCCGGACGCCCGCCGCGTCCACGGCGTACGCCATCAGCGACTCCAGCTCCAGGGACCGGCGCAGCGACCGCAGCGTCCGCCCGGTCGTCGCGGCCCGCAGCCGCAGCAGCCGCCACACGCGGTAGAGCAGGCCCGCGGTCTGCTGGTCCCGGTCGAGGACGCGGACCTCCAGGTCCCAGTCGCCGTGCGGGCCGCGCCCCGCCGGGAGCCGCGCGCCGTACCCGTCCGCCGGGCAGGAGGCGAGGACGACGCCGTAGCGGCGGGCCTCCCCGGTGTCGTCCGCCGGGTCGTCGAGCCGCGCTCCCCGTTTCGGGCGCAGCCCGAGCCGTTCCAGCGACGCCACCACGGTCATGCCGGACGGACGAGGGTTCGGCGTCCCGACCGCGTAGAGGGTGCCGTGGCCGATGGCGCGCCCCAGCGCGTAGGTGGCCGCGAGCGCGGCGACGGAGGCGTAGGACGCGGTGAGCCCGGTCAGCGCCGCCAGCCCGATCATGGTCCATGTCGCGGCCTGCCAGCGGGCGCGGCCCGCCATCCCGACCGCGCTGACGAACGCGATCACCGGGGCGATGTCGGTGTGCACCGGCGCCGTCTCCGTGCCGCCCCAGATGAGCGAGTCCAGCACGCCGCCGGGGGCCGCCCGCACCACCAGGTCGTCCAGGCCCACCGTGATCCCGAAAGCGATCACGGCGGCCAGCAGCGCGATCGCGACGCGCGTGCCGTCCTTGTTGAAGAGCCGCTCGATCCCGAACGCGACCGGGACGGCCAGCACCCCGAAGCTGGACACCAGCGTCGCGAGCGTCAGCAGCAGCCGCGGCGCGTGCGCGGTGCCCTCGGCGATGTCGGTCTGCAGGCCGTGCGTGGTCTGCTGCGCGATCGACACCAGCAGCATCACCGCCGCCAGCCCCACCACCGAGGCCGCGAACCTGATCGCGTCGGACGGACGGCGGATCCGGTCCGGCTGCGCGGGCTCGTCCACGGGCACCCCGGCGGTCGCACCCTGCCTCCGGCGCACCGCGCCGTCGTGGGTCTGTGTCACGCCGTACCGCCGCCCCGACCGTCCGTCATCGTGATCAGCGTCCCAGACCGGGCGGCGCGCCGTCGAGCGGGCCGCCGCCCGGCCGGACGCGTGTCCACCCCGGCGGCCCCCCGGTTGCGCCCCCGTGGCCCGGGGCCGTCCCGTCCCAGGTGAGTGAGCACATCGTACTCGCCGGTACGGCGTCGCGGCCCGGGGCCTGCCCTCCGCGGGGGCGGGACGGACCGGCGGACGCGTCTTTGGGTAGGGTTCGTCCCAGGACATGCCGTCGACCCTGTGCGGGAGAGATCCCACGCCGCCAGCGTGGGGCGCCGAAGGGGCAACCTCCCCGGAACCTCTCAGGCAAAAGGACCGCGCGGGCGAGGCACCTCTGGAAAGCAGGCGTCGATCCCCGCACACGGGGAAGGGCGGCTCACCGAAGGGGAAACCCCGCCGCGCGGGTGAAGCTCTCAGGTGCCGATGACAGAGGGGGAGACCGGCCGCCGGCCCGTGCCGGCGGTGGCCCTGAGCGACCGCAGCAGCCAGGAGGCTCTCCATGACCGGCCAGTTCTTCGCCCCCGTGGCCTCGCCGCAGCACCCCCGTTCCGCGTTCGCCGACCGGCACGTCGGCCCCTCGGCCGCCGACCAGGCCAGGATGCTCGCCGCCATCGGCTACTCCGGCATCGAGGCGCTGATCGACGACGCGGTCCCCGCCGCGATCCGCACCTCCCGCCCGCTGGACCTGCCGCCCGCGCTGAGCGAGACCGCCGCGCTGGAGCGGCTCCGCGAACTGGCGTCCCGCAACACCGTGCTCACCTCCATGATCGGGCTGGGCTACCACGGGACGACCACCCCCGGTGTGATCATGCGGAACGTGCTGGAGAACCCCGGCTGGTACACCGCCTACACGCCCTACCAGCCGGAGATCTCCCAGGGCCGGCTCGAGGCCCTGCTGAACTTCCAGACGGTCGTCGCCGACCTGACCGGGCTGCCCGTCGCCAACGCCTCCATGCTGGACGAGGGCACCGCCGCCGCCGAGGCGATGGCCCTCGCGCACCGCGTCTCCAAGCGCAAGGAGCCGGGGACGTTCCTCGTCGACGCCGACACGCTCCCGCAGACGATCGAGGTCGTCCGGACGCGCGCGGTCCCGCTCGGCATCGAGGTGGTCACCGCCGACCTGTCCGCCGGGCTGCCGGACGGCGACTTCTTCGGCGTGCTGCTGCAGTACCCGGGCACGTCCGGCGCCGTCCGCGACCTGGAGCCGGTCATCGCGCAGGCACACGGGCGCGGCGCCAAGGCGGTCGTCGCCGCGGACCTGCTCGCGCTGACGCTGCTGCGGCCGCCCGGCGAGTCCGGCGCCGACATCGCGGTGGGCTCCGCGCAGCGGTTCGGCGTCCCCTACGGGTTCGGGGGCCCGCACGCCGGCTACATGGCGGTCGGCGAGGGCATCCAGCGGCAGCTTCCCGGACGGCTCGTCGGCGTGTCCGTCGACGCGGACGGCGCCGCCGCCTACCGGCTCGCGCTGCAGACCCGCGAGCAGCACATCCGCCGGGAGAAGGCCACCAGCAACATCTGCACCGCGCAGGTCCTCCTCGCCGTGATGGCGAGCATGTACGCGGTCTACCACGGGCCCGAGGGGCTGGCCGCGATCGCGCAGCGGGCGCACCGCCGCGCCGCCGAGATCGCCGCCGGGCTGCGCGCCGGGGGCGTGGAGGTCGTCCACGAGGCGTTCTTCGACACCGTCCTCGCCCGCGTGCCCGGCCGGGCCGCCGAGGTCGTCGCGGCGGCCCGCGACCGCGGGATCAACCTGCGGCCCGCGGACGCCGACCACGTCGGGATCGCCTGCGACGAGACGACGCTGCCCGCGCATGTGACGGCCGTGCTGGAGGCGTTCGGCGTCACGGCGTCCGGCGCGGCCGTCGGCGAGGTGGCCGAGGCGTTCCCGGACGCCCTGCGCCGCGAGAGCCCCTACCTGACCCACCCGGTCTTCCACGCGCACCGCTCCGAGACCGCGATGCTGCGCTACCTGCGCAGGCTCCAGGACAAGGACATCGCGCTCGACCGCTCGATGATCCCGCTCGGCTCCTGCACGATGAAGCTGAACGCCACGGCCGAGATGGAGCCGGTGACCTGGCCCGAGTTCGCGAACGTCCACCCGTTCGCGCCGCTCGACCAGGCCGCCGGCTACGTCGAGCTGATCGGTGAGCTGGAGGAGTACCTCGCCGAGATCACCGGGTACGCGAAGGTCTCCGTCCAGCCGAACGCCGGCTCCCAGGGCGAGCTGGCCGGCCTGCTCGCCATCCGCGGCTACCACGCGTCCCGTGGCGAGGAGCACCGCGACGTCTGCCTGATCCCCTCCTCCGCGCACGGCACCAACGCGGCCAGCGCGGTGATGGCGGGCATGCGCGTCGTCGTGGTCACGTGCGACGAGGGCGGCAACGTCGACCTGGACGACCTGCACGCCAAGATCGGCAAGCACGGGGACCGGCTCGCCGCGATCATGGTGACCTACCCGTCCACGCACGGCGTCTTCGAGGAGAGCATCACCGACGTGTGCGCGGCGGTGCACGAGGCCGGCGGCCAGGTCTACGTGGACGGCGCCAACCTCAACGCGCTCGTCGGCCTCGCCCGCCCCGGCGAGTTCGGCTCGGACGTCTCGCACCTCAACCTGCACAAGACGTTCTGCATCCCGCACGGCGGCGGCGGTCCCGGCGTCGGCCCGATCGGCGTCCGCGCGCATCTGGCCCCGTTCCTGCCCAGCCACCCGCTCCGCGCGGAGGCCGGCCCGGAGACCGGCGTCGGCCCGATCTCCGCGGCGCCGTGGGGGTCGGCGGGCATCCTGCCGATCTCCTGGGCCTACATCGCGATGATGGGCCCGGACGGCCTGCGCGCCGCCACCGAGGGCGCGATCGTCGGCGCCAACTACCTCGCCGCCCGCCTCGGCCCGCACTACCCGATCCTCTACACCGGGCGGAACGGCCTCGTCGCGCACGAGTGCATCGCCGACCTCCGCAAGATCACCAAGGAGACCGGGATCACCGCCGAGGACGTCGCCAAGCGCCTCATCGACTACGGCTTCCACGCGCCGACCCTCTCGTTCCCCGTCGCCGGCACCCTGATGATCGAGCCCACCGAGTCCGAGGACCTCGCCGAGCTCGACCGGTTCTGCGACGCCATGATCGAGATCCGCCGGGAGATCCGGCGGGTCGCCGACGGCGGCTACGACGCCGAGGACAACCCGCTCAAGAACGCGCCGCACACCGCCGGCTGCCTGGTCTCCGACGACTGGAAGCACGCCTACACCCGCGAGGAGGCCGCCTATCCGCTGCCGTCCCTCCGCGAGGCCAAGTACTGGCCGCCCGTCCGCCGCATCGACCAGGCCTACGGCGACCGCAACCTCGTCTGCTCCTGCCCGCCCCCGGAGGCCTTCGAGGACTGAGCCGCGCACCGGGACAACGGGCCGGGTGGCCGGAGGTCGCACGGCCCGTGACGGGGGTTCCAGGGGGTCGCTCCCTGGGCAGAACGGGACCGATTAGTGATCTTGCTGGGGGTTTCGGGGTGTCGTCGCGGGACGCGGCGGGGCCGGGTCGCTAGTCTCTTTGCGGACCCCGACCCCCAGAGGGCAGAAGAGCGATGAGCGAGTCCCCGGAACCGGTATCCGACGACGCGGCGCGGTTGTGCGAGGAGGCCCGGAGCCTCGCCGAGAACGGTGAGGCGGAGCGGGCGGCACTGCTGTTCCAGAAGGTGCTCGCCCTGGGCGGGACGTCCTGCCGGGCGCAGGCCGCGCTGGGGCTGGCGGTCGTCCTCGACGACGCCGGGGAGGTGGAGCGGGCCCGGGAGGCGGACCGGGCCGCGATCGCGACCGCCGACCCCGAGTACGGCCCCAGGGCGGCCTACCATCTGGCGCTCACCCACGAACGGGCCGGTGAGCACGAGCAGGCGGCGCCCGCCTGGCGGGTCGTGGTCGACTTCGGCAACCCGGCCTACCTTCCGCCCGCCCATCTGGCCCTCGCCAGGATCGCCGACGACGCCGGCGACTTCGACGCGGCGCGCGATCACTGGGAGGCGGTGATCGGGACCGGCGACCCCGAGTACGGGCCGCCCGCCGCGCACGACCTCGCGCAGCGGCTGCTGGAGCGCGGCGAGCCGGCCAGGGCCCAGCGGATCCTGACCGCGGCGCTGAAGCTGATCGATCGCGAGACCGCCCCGTACGCCTACGGGCGGCTGGCCGTCGCGCTCGGCATCTCCTACCTCGACCAGGCGATCGGCGCGTTCGGCGCGGCGCTGGGGGAGGACCCGGCCGACGCGGAGGTCGGGCCGCTGGCCACCGAGCTGCTCGCGCGGACGCTGCCGCTGCGGGGGCGGGGCGGCGAGGCCGCCGAGGTGTGGCGGCGCGGGCTCGCCGACCCGGGCATCGCCGGGCAGGTGCGGGCGCGGCTGCGCCGCGACTTCGGCGACGCCGAGGACGACGGCGACCCCGGCGACCTGTGGTGGGAGCCGGTCGTCGAGGAGGCGGTGTCGGACGGGACGCTCCCCGCCGTCGCGGGCGAGGCGTTCGGCGCCCTCGACCACATGTACGCGCTGCTGGCCGTCCGGTACGCGGACGAGCCGGGCGAGCGCCGGCCGGGGGAGACGCACGAGGTCCTCGGCAGGGCGGTGCGCGTCCCGAACGGCTATCCGTGGGGTCCGCTGCTGCACGAGAGCTTCGCCGAGCGGCTCCGCCTCGCCATGGGCACCCCCGCCCCGAACCGGCCGGAGGGCTGAGCCGCGCTCCGCCGGTCAGCCGGCGATGGCGCGTTCGGCGACCACCTTGGTGATGCGGGCGCGGACCAGGTACTCGGTGGGGACGGCGTTGCGGCGGCCGAACTCCTCGGCGCGGTCGGCGCCCATGTAGCGGCCGCCGATGGCGGCGGCCCACCGGAACACCTCGTCCAGGTCCTCGACCAGGGTCGCCTCGGCCCGGATCTGCACGTACGAGTACGGCGGCACCTGGTCGTCGACGCAGATGGAGATGCGCGGGTCGCGGGCGAGGACGCGGCCCTTGATGCTGTGGCGGCCGGTGTTGAACAGCACGTCGTCGCCGTCGAGGACGAACCAGATCGGCGTGACGTGCGGCGTGCCGTCCTTGCGGGTGACACCGGCCTTGCCGGTGCGGGTGCCCTCCATGACGAACGCGCGCCACTCGCTGTCGGTCATCTGTTCCATGTGCCCAGTCTGCCGCAGAGATCATTTGGACGTGCCGCTACGGTGAGTCACATGGAGATCCTGACGGCGCACGGGCCGGCCGAGGTGACGCCGGACGAGGTCGACGACCCGGCGTTCCTGCTGGTCCTGACGCACGGGTCGAACGGGGGAGTGGACGCCGCCGACCTGCTCGCGGTCCGCGCGGCGGCGCTCGGGCTCGGCGGCGCCGTGGCGCGGGTGACGCAGCCGTTCCGGCTCGCCGGACGCCGGGCGCCCGGTTCGGCGGTCAAGCAGGACGGGGCGTGGCTGGAGATCGTCGCCGTGCTGCGGGAGAGGTTCGGGGACGTGCCCCTCGTCCAGGGCGGCCGGAGCAACGGGGCGCGGGTCGCGTGCCGGACGGCGACGGCGGCCGGGGCGGCGGGCGTGGTGGCGCTGGCGTTCCCGCTCCATCCCCCGGGCAGGCCGGAGAAGAGCCGGGTGGGCGAGCTGCGGGAGGCGGGGGTGGAGGTCCTCGTCGTCAACGGCGACCGTGACCCGTTCGGCGTGCCCGATCCGGCGGACGCGGCGGCGGTGACGGTGCTGCCCGGGGAGCGGCACGACCTGAACAAGGACCCCGCGGCGGTCGGCCGGGCGGTGGAACCGTGGCTGAGAAAGTGGGCGGCCCGTCCGGTGCGGACGGGCCGGGAGTAGGGTTCCTCCGGGCCCGGCGCGGGCCCAGAGGTCAAGGGCAGGTGGGCGTGCCCCCGAGGATGATCACCCGTTTGAACTAGTCCCCCGTGGAGACCGCTCAAGCGGCGGACGGCGCCTGCAGGTCCGTCGGCCGGTGCGGCGCGATGACTCCCCCGTCGGGCAGCAGCTCACCGGTGTCCTCGAAGAGCACGACACCGTTGCACAGCAGGCTCCACCCCTGCTCGGGGTGCGAGGCCAGCGTGCGGGCGGCGTCGCGGTCGGGTGCGTCGTGGGAGGGACAGGGCGGCTGGTGCGGGCACATCGTGTGCCTCCGGTCTCAACTACTGGTCGGTCGTGGTGCTTTCCTGTATTGACGCACCCCAGTGTGAAGTGGTTCGCATCCACCCGGCCATAGCCCGTTGGGACGGTTGTCCGTTGGTACCGGAGTACCGGACGGCTGTGATCCCCCTCACCCCGAGGTGCCAGGCAATAGCCTCCCTTCCGCGCGATAACGGACGGAGAACGACACGCCGCCGGGGCCTGAAACCCCTACGATGTTCGGCGGGGGAACGGGCTTTGCAGGGCGTGGGGGGAGTGAGGCCGGTGCGGGTCGCGCTGTCCGTCGCGTGCTTCGATGACGCGCTGTTCCCCGACACCGGGAAGGCCGTGACCGTCCTGCTGGAGCGGCTCGGCCACGAGGTGACGTTCCCTCCGGGGCAGACGTGCTGCGGCCAGATCCACTGGACGGCCGGCTACCACCGTGAGGCCGCCGGCCTCGCCCGCACCTACTCCGCCGCGTTCGAGGGCTGCGAGGTGGTGGTGGCGCCGTCCGCGTCGTGCGCCGCCACGGTCCGCGACGCCTACCCGAGGATCGCCCGGACGGCCCGCGACCCCGGCCTGGCCCGCGCCGCCGAAGGCCTCGCCGTCTACGAGCTGACCGAGTTCCTCGTCGACGTCCTGGGCGTGACCGACGTCGGCGCCTACTTCCCGCACCGGGTCACCTACCACCCGTCCTGCCAGTCCATGCGGACCCTCGGCCTCGGTGACCGGCCGCTGCGGCTGCTCCGCGCGGTGAAGGGCCTCGATCTGGTGGAACTGCCCGCCGCCGGTGAGTGCTGCGGCTTCGGAGGCGCGTTCGCCATGAAGAACTCCGACGTGTCGGTGGCGATGGTCGCCGACAAGGTCCGGCACATCCGCGACACCGGCGCCGACGTGGTCTGCGCGGTCGACGACGCGTGCCTCGCCCACATCGGCGGCGCGCTGTCCCGGCTGCGTGGCGGCGTCCGGACGATGCACCTGGCCGAGATCCTCGCCGAGACGGGGCCGTCGTGACGGCCTCCTCCCCGGGGACGACGCCGTCCTCCCCGGGGACGAGCGGGCCGGTGCCACTGCCGATGCCGAAGTTCTCCGCCGCGGCGCGGTCCGCGCTGTCCGACACCCGGCTGCGCCGCAACCTGCGCGGTGCGACGGCCGCGATGAGGGAGCGGCAGGCCGCCGCCGCGGGCGAGCCGGCCGACTGGGAGGACCTGCGCGAAACCGGGCGCGCCGTCAGGGACTCGGCCCTCCTCGACCTGGACGCCCACCTGGAGGAGCTGGAACGGGCCGTCACCGAGGCGGGCGGGACCGTCCACTGGGCGGCGGACGCGGCGGAGGCGCGCCGCGTCGTCACCGGCCTGGTGCGGGGCACCGGTGCGAAGGACGTCGTTAAGGGCGCGTCCGCGACGGTCCGGGAGACCGGCCTGGACGACGCGCTCGCCCGGGCGGGCGTCACCGTCCGCGAGGCCGGCGTCGGCGAGATGATCGTCCAGCTCGGCGAGGACGCCCCGTCCCACCTGCTGGCGCCGGCCGCGCACCGCGACCGCGCGGAGATCGGGGAGCTGTTCCGGCGCGCGGTCCCGGCGGCCGGCCCGGAGCCGGCCGCCGACCCCGAGGCGCTGTCCGCCGCCGCCCGGGCCCACCTGCGCGAGCGGTTCCTGCGGGCCCGGGTCGCGATCACCGGCGCGGACTTCCTGGTGGCCGAGTCCGGCACGGTCGTCCTGCTGGAGCCGGAGGGCGCCGGGCGCATGTGCCTCACGCTCCCCGAGACGCTGATCACCGTCGCCGGTATCGACAAGGTCGTCCCGGAGTGGGATGACATGGAGGTGTTCCTTCAGCTCCTGCCGCGCTCCTCGACCGGTGACCGGATGACCCCCTACGTCTCGTCCTGGACGGGCGTGACGCCGGGCGACGGGCCACGCGAGTTCCACCTCGTCCTGCTCGACAACGGCCGCACCAGGGCGCTCGCCGACGAGGCCGGCCGCGCCGCCCTGCGCTGCATCCGCTGCTCGGCCTGCCTGAACGTCTGCCCCGTCTACGAGCGGACGGGCGGCGGTCCGTACGGGCCGGTGTATCCGGGGCCGGTCGGCGCGATGCTCACCCCGCTGATGCGCGGTGTGGAGAGCGCCGCCGACGCCTCGCTGCCGTACGCGTCCACGCTCTGCGGCGCCTGTGCCGACGTCTGCCCGGTGAAGATCGACATTCCGGACGTGCTGGTCCACCTGCGCGGAGCGGTGGTCGAGTCGCGCCGGCGGCGTCCCGTCCCGACGCCCGAGATGGTGCTGATGCGCGGCCTCGCCTGGACGATGGGCGACCCGCGCCGGCACGAGACCGCGATGCGCCGCGGCACCCGCTGGGCGCGGCTGCTGTCGCGCGGCGGCCGGATCCGCCGGCTTCCCGGCCTGCTCGGCAAGTGGACGGAGGCCCGCGACGTTCCCGTGCCGCCCTCGGAGAGCTTCCGCGCCTGGTGGAAGAGAACGCGGGCATGAGCTCGCGCGACGAGGTGCTGCGGCGGGTACGGGAGGCGCTGGGCGGCAGCCGCGGGACGCGTCCGCCGGTCCCGCGCGGCTATGCCCGCCGTCTGACCGAGGCGGAGGCCGAGACCAGGGCCGACGTCCTCGCCCTGTTCACCGAGCGGGTCGCCGACAACCGCGCGGCCGTGCGGCACGTCGGCGCGGACGAGGCGGGCACCGCCGTGGCGGCCGCGCTGTGGGGCCGCGAGGCCAAGCAGATCGTCGTCCCGGCGGACCTGCCGTTCGGCTGGCTCGCGGAGCTGGACGGCGTCCGTGCGCTGGCCGACACCCCGCCGGTCGACCTGGACACTCTCGCCGCGGTCGACGGCGTGGTGACCGGCTGCGCGGTGGCCGTCGCGCAGACGGGCACGGTCGTCCTGGACGGCGGCCGGGCGCAGGGGAGGCGGGCGCTCACCCTCGTCCCCGGCTACCACCTGTGCGTCGTCCACGCCGACCAGATCGTCGGGACGGTCCCGGAGGCGATCGGGCGGCTCGATCCGGCGCGCCCGCTCACCTGGATCAGCGGCCCTTCCGCGACCTACGGGATCGAGATGGTCCGGGTGGAGGGCGCCCACGGCCCGCACCACCTGGAAGTCCTCGTCGTGGAGGACTAGCGCACTCCGGCGAGGACGACGTCGAGCCCGGCGGTGAAGCGGGCGTCCCAGTCGACGGTGCGGTCGGCGCCGTCCTCGGCGGTGCCGCGGACCTCCAGGGCGGCGTGGCCGATCACGTAGCCGAGCAGCGTGTGCGCGGCGACCGCCGCCGTGTCCTCGGCGACGCCCCCGAGGCGCAGGACCTCCCGCAGGGACGCGACCGTAGTGGTGAGCGCGGCGGGGTTGCGGCGCGTGACGACCAGCGGGAGGACGCCCGCGTGCGTCAGCAGCCGCCCCCGGTAGCCGCCGGCCCACGCGCGCAGCGCGTCCTGCCAGCGTCCCCCGCCGGACGCGTCGGCGGACGCGTCGGCCGGGGCGGAGGCGACGTGCGCGACGAGACCGTCCAGGAGCTGTTCCTTGCCGCGGGGGAGGTGGTGGTAGATCGCCATCGCCTCGACCTCCAGCGCGTCGCCGAGGCGGCGCATCGTGAGGCGGCCGAGTCCCTGGCCGTCCACGATCTGCAGGGCGGCCTCGATGATCCGCTCGATGGACAGCGGGGCGCGGTGCTGGGCGTTGATGCTGGGCTGCCGGACCATGCGATGACCTTACTGCGTAAAGGGCCGAAGCCGGGTGTCCGGCGTCACGACACGCCGGGACCACGCGTACGCTTACCTCGATCGGACACTGCACGACCGCACACTGCACGACCGTCGAGGGAGTACCGCCATGCCGCTGGGCCGCCGGGTGAGCAAGGACGTCGCGGAGCCGTACGAGGCCGACCAGCGGCTGGCCGCCGAGTACGAGGACCGGCTGGCGGCGGCGGGCGAGGCGGAGCGGGCGCTGCGGGCCGCGCAGGCCGCGGGCGTGTCCGGCCCGGAGTTGAGTGGGCTCACCGTCGCGTTCGACAAGGCGCTGACGGCCGTGCTCGCCGCCGCCGAGGCGTCCGAGCGGGTCGCGATGGGCCCGAAGGTGTACTCGGTGGAGACGCAGGACGCCGCGGCGCGCCGGGCCGCCGAGATCGCCTACCGCAAGGCCAAGGCCCGCCCGGCGGTCCGCCCGTGGACCGACGAGGTCGACCGGCTGCGCACCGCGCGGGAGGCGCACCGGCTCAGCTTCCGGACGCAGCCGACCGTGCGCGTCTGAGCCGTCGCGGACATGTGACGACACAGCGTCACCGGGTGGCACCGGCCACCGAACTTTGACAGTCTGCCCTCTCGGGGAACGCCGGGGGGTGCCCCGCGCCGCACGTCGTACCAGCGTGCCGGGCGCGCGGACACGTCCCGGCGGAGAGGGCACACGGTGCTCTGGACGTTGGGGGAAGTCACGTGGAGCGCACGCCGCCGGACCGGTGCCGCGTACTCGAGTCCTATCAGGACGGGGTGAAGGCGATCCGCGCGCTGGCGGACACCGTCGGGGACTGGGACGTGCCGACGCCCTGCGCCGACTGGCAGCTGATCGATCTGGCCGGCCATCTGCGGTGCGTGGCGGAGAACTTCCTGGAGTACCTGCAGGACGCGCCCGACAGCCGGCTGGCCAAGCTGTTCGCGCAGGAGGCGGCGACGGCGGTGCTGATCCGGCAGCAGGCCCGGCAGAACGCGACGGAGCTCGCGGTGCTGCCGGCGGAGCCCGGGCCCGAGCGGATCATGGCGTTCGGGGTGTCGGCGGGGGCGTACGCCGACCTGATGCCCGACATGTGGGACCGTACCCACCTCATCTACCGCGGCACCAAGTACACGGTCGGCGACCACGCGGGCGCGGCCTGCGTGGAGTGGCATCTGCACGCCTGGGACATGGCCCGCGCGGTCGGGGCCGACTACCGGCCGCGGGACCCCGATCTGCTGGTGTCGGCGTGGCACTGGGGCGTCCCGCATCTGCCGCTGGAGCCGGGGGACGCGTGGGAGGCGGTGCTGCGCTCGTCGGGCCGGTCGCCGCGCTGGCCGGACCCCGGTGCGGGGTCCGGCCGGCGGCGGGGCGGTCGGCGCGGGGTCAGACGCCCGCCAGCTTCCTCGGGTGGGTCCGCAGGTAGACCAGCCAGGTGAGGGCGAAGCAGAGCGCGTAGTAGGTGATGAACGCGATGTAGGCGCCGTCGCCGGTCTTGTAGCTCAGGAACGACTGCCGGAACGCGATGTTGACCAGTACGCCGCCGAAGGCGCCGATGGCGCCCGCGACGCCGATGAGCGCACCGGCGAGGCGGCGGGCCTCGTGCTCGGCGGCCACCGGGTCGCCGCCGTTGGCGACGCCGAGCTCCGCCTTCGCCCGGAAGATCGCCGGGATCATCTTGTAGGTGGAGCCGTTGCCGAGGCCGCTGAACACGAACAGCAGGATGAACCCGGTGAGGAACAGCGCGAGCGACTTGTTGAGCGAGGCGGTCAGCACCAGCGCGGCCGCCGCCGCCATCGCGACGAAGTTCCAGAACGTCACCTTGGCGCCGCCGGCCTTGTCCGCGAGCCAGCCGCCGACCGGGCGGATCAGGGACCCGAGCAGCGGGCCGAGGAAGGTGAGATAGGCGGCCTTGATCGGGGTGTCGAAGTCGGCCTTGAACTGCACCTGCAGCACCTGGCCGAATGCGAAGCCGAACCCGATGAAGGAGCCGAACGTCCCGATGTACAGCGCGGACATGATCCAGGTGTGGGCGTCCTTGCAGACGTCGCGCATGGCGCGCTTGTCGTTGCGCGCCTGGGACAGGTTGTCCATCCCCAGCGCGGAGCCGAGCGCGGCCAGGACGATGAACGGGATGTACACGCCGGCGACCAGGCCCGGGTGCCCCTTGCCCGCGGTGGCGAGGACCAGCAGCCCGACGAGCTGGACGACGGCGACGCCGAGGTTGCCGCCGCCGGCGTTGATCCCGAGCGCCCACCCCTTGAGGCGCTGCGGGTAGAACGCGTTGATGTTGGCCATCGAGGACGCGAAGTTGCCGCCGCCGACGCCCGCGACGGCCGCGAGGAGCAGCAGCGTGGTGAACGATACGCCGGGCTTGATGAGGAACGCGGCGAGGACGGCGGGGATGAGCAGCAGCGACGCGCTGAGGATCGTCCAGTTGCGGCCGCCGAAGCGGGCGACGGCGAAGGTGTAGGGGATCCGCAGCCCCGACCCGATCAGCGCGGGGACGGCCGTGAGGGTGAACTTGCCGGCCGGGTCGATGCCGTAGGCGGGGCCGAGGAACAGGACGAGCACGGACCACAGCGTCCACACCGAGAACCCGATGTGCTCGGAGAAGATCGAGAAGACGAGGTTGCGGCGGGCGATCCTGGATCCGCCGGCCGTCCAGAACGCGGGGTCCTCGGGGCGCCAGTCGTCGATCCACCGGCCCTTCAGCGGATGGGGGCGCTCGCGGCGCGCGGCTTGCGTGGTGACGGTCATCAGGCGGTCTCCTTGGTCGCTCGGACGGTCACGACCGTAGGAAGCCGGCGTTTCGCGGACGTGTGTCCGGTCATACAGCGGTGATAACTCCGCTGCACAGCGTGTCCCCGCCCGCTGTGAGGTGCGGGTTGACCGGGGCCGGCCCGGGTAGGCAGAGATCGCGAGGCGGCGGGGGAACGGAGACGGGACAGATGGCGACCTGCGAGGTCTGCGGCAACGACTACGCGATGGCGTTCGAGGTGCACGCCCAGGGCGAGGTGCACACGTTCGACTCGTTCGAGTGCGCGGTCACGAAGATGGCGCCGATCTGCGAGCACTGCCAGTGCCGCATCATGGGGCACGGGGTGGACGTGGCCGGGCACTTCTACTGCTGCGCCCACTGCGCGCACGCCGCCCAGCCCGAGCTCGCCCGCTCGATCCAGGACGCGGTGCCGGTGTAGGGCCGGGCGCGGAGCGGGGTTCAGGTGCGGGAGAGGCCGAACGGCTGTTCCCGGCCGTCCTCAAGGTAGACGGCGCGCCCGGCGGCCATGGCCCGCAGGCTGGGCTCCATCCGGCGCGACACGTGCGGCGGCGCCAGCTCGGGGACCTTCTCCGGGGCCACGAGGACGTGGTCGGAGAGCTCCTCGGGCGGCAGCCGGATCGCGGCGATCTCCGCGCCGGTGATCGTGCCGCCGAACACGAACACGTTGACGGCGTCCACGCCGTCGGCGCGGGGGGACCCCCAGTCGACGCAGGCCAGCCCGTCCAGCCGGGGGACGAGGCCGAGCTCCTCCTCGCACTCGCGCACGCATGCCGACAGGGGGGACTCGTCGGCCTCGATGACCCCGCCGGGCAGGAACCAGCCCTCGCTGTAGGTGGGCTTGACCAGCAGGACCCGCCCGAGATCGTCCAGCAGCAGGGCCGCCGCGGCGCCGCGGGCGCGCGGCAGGGAGGCGTAGTAAGCAAGGTCGGGCATGTACCGAGGTTAGGCGCGATCACCGCGCGGCGGTCCCGGGCGTACCGGGGCGTCGGCCGCATTCGCCGCGAGATCGCCGGACCGCCGCGAATCCGTTCGGTAACCGGGCGATCGGCGACGAATAGGCCATGACAGGGATCGACAACGCTTGACCCGCGTTCGTCAAGGCGGATCGCGCCGCCCTCGGGCCGGCGCCGCGGCCCCGCCGTGCCGGGCTCCTGACCTCGGCGGACGCGGGGCGTGAAAGGCATTTAACGCTGGAGTCACATGCGGGACTCGCGCGCGAAACGGCGCCCGCCGAGTCTCGGCGCATGGTCGGGACTCCTACGCACTGTCCGTACTGCGCCCTGCAGTGCGGCATGACCCTGCACGACGAGCGGGACCGGGACACTCTGCGGGTGACGCCGCGCGACGATGTTCCGGCCAATCGCGGCGGGCTGTGCCAGAAGGGCTGGACGGCGGCGGAGCTGCTCACCGTCCCGGACCGGCTGACCGCGCCGATGATGCGCCGCGGCCGGGACGCGCCGCTGGAGCCCTGCACATGGGACGAGGCGCTCGGCAGGATCACCGCCGAGATCGGGCGGCTGCGGGCGCTGCACGGGCCGGACGCCGTCGCGGTGTTCGGCGGCGGCGGGCTGACGAACGAGAAGGCGTACCAGCTCGGCAAGTTCGCCCGGATCGCACTCGGCACGTCCCAGATCGACTACAACGGGCGGTTCTGCATGTCGTCGGCCGCGGCGGCGTCCGGCCGGGCGTTCGGCATGGACCGCGGCCTGCCCGGTCCCGTCACGGATCTGGCGGCGTCCGGCGCGGTCCTGCTCGCGGGCGGGAACGTGGCCGAGACGATGCCGCCGTTCATGCGGCACCTGACCGAGATGAGGGACGGCGGCGGCGCCCTCGTCGTCGTCGATCCGCGCCGCACCGCGACCGCCCGCCAGGCCGACCTGCACCTGCAGCCGACCCCCGGCACCGACATCGCGCTCGCCAACGGGATGCTGCATCTGGCGCTCGCCGAGGGGCTGGCGGACGAGGAGTACATCGCGGCCCGCACCAGCGGGTTCGACGCCGTCCGGACCGTCGTGAACGCGTACTGGCCGGAGCGGGCCGAGCGCATCACCGGGGTGCCGGTGCCGCTGATGCGGGAGGCCGTCCGGCTGCTGGCCCGCGCCGCCCGCGCGCATGTCCTGACCGCTCGGGGTTCCGAGCAGCACGCCCGCGGCACCGACACGGTGAGCGCGTTCATCAATCTCGCCCTCGCGCTGGGGCTGCCGGGCCGGGAGGGCTCCGGCTACGGGTGCCTCACCGGGCAGGGGAACGGGCAGGGCGGGCGCGAGCACGGGCAGAAGGCCGATCAGCTTCCCGGCTACCGCAGGATCGACGACCCGGCGGCCCGCGCGCACGTCGCGGAGGTCTGGGGTGTCGACCCGGCCGTCCTGCCGGGGCCGGGCCGGTCGGCGTACGAGCTGCTGTCGGCGCTGGGAACCGAGGAGGGCCCGAAGGCGCTGCTGCTGTTCGGTTCCAATCCGGTGGTGTCGGCGCCGCGGGCCGCGGAGGTGGAGGAGCGGCTCGGCGCGCTGGACCTGCTGGTGGTGGCCGACTTCGTCCCGTCGGAGACCGCGCGGCGCGCCGACGTCGTCCTGCCCACCGCGCAGTGGGCCGAGGAGTCGGGGACGATGACGAACCTTGAGGGCCGGGTGCTGCGCCGCCGCCGGGCCGTCCGCCCGCCGGACGGGGTCCGCACCGACCTTGAGATCCTGAGCGCGCTCGCCGGGCGGCTCGATGCGCCGGGGGAGTGGAGCACCCACCCGGCGGCGGTGTTCGGGGAACTGCGCCGCGCCAGCGCGGGCGGCGTCGCCGACTACTCCGGCATCTCCTACGAGCGGATCGAGGCGGAGGGCGGGGTGTTCTGGCCCTGCCCGTCGCCCGACCACCCGGGCACGCCCCGGCCCTATCTGGACCGTTTCCCCACCCCGGACGGCCGGGCCCGGTTCGTCCCGGTCGAGCATCACGGTGCCGCCGAGGACATCGACGCCGACTATCCCGTGTACCTGACCACCGGGCGGGTCCTCGCCCAGTACCAGTCGGGCGCGCAGACCCGGCGGGTCCGGCCGCTGGCCGAGGCGGCGCCGGGGCCGTTCGTCGAGCTGCATCCCGACCTCGCCGAGCGCCTCGGCATCGAGAACGGCGCCGACGTGCGGGTGGAGAGCCGCCGGGGCGTGGCGACCGTCAGGGCGCGGCTCACCGACGCCATCCGTCCCGACACCGTCTTCATCCCGTTCCACTGGGAGGGGGACGGCCGCGCGAACCTGCTCACGAACCCCGCACTCGACCCGGTGTCGCGGATGCCGGAGTTCAAGGTCTGCGCCGTCCGGCTGACTCCCGCCGTGCCCCCGGCGGAGCCTCCCGCGCCTGCCGAGGGCCACCGGCGCCCGGCAGTGAGCCGCTTTTAACACGCCGGTGACAAAGGGGACCCAACCGTGAAACCGCCCCTGCCGAGTATCGGACCATTGACAGTTCCCGCCAGGAGGTTGCCGCGCGATGACCACTTCACCCGATGCGACGATCGTCAGGGAGCGGGCGGGCCGGCCCGCGGCCCGCTGGTTCGACATCTGCTCCTACTCCGCGCTGACCCCCGAGCGGGGCGCCTGCGCGATGGTGGACGGGACGCAGGTCGCGATCTTCCGGGTCTTCGACGGCACGCTGTACGCGCTGTCGAACCTCGACCCGTTCAGTGGCGCGTACGTGCTGTCGCGGGGGATCCTCGGCACCCGGGACGGGACGCCGACCGTCGCGTCCCCCATGTACAAGCAGGTGTTCGACCTGCGCACCGGGGTGTGCCTGGACGACCCCCGGGTGGCGGTGCCGGCCTTCTCCGTCCGCCGTTCCGGGGACCGGGTGGAGGTGGCGCTCACCGATGAGCACCGGCAGTGAGCCGCTGGCCGGGTTCGCCGTCGGCGTGACCGCGGCCCGCCGCCAGGAGGAGCTCGCGACGCTGCTGGAACGGCGCGGCGCCAGGGTCGTGCTCGCCCCCGCCATCCGCCTTGTCCCCCTCGCCGACGACGCCGAGTTGATGGAGGCGACCCTCGCGTGCGTCAGCGGTCCGCTGGACCATGTCGTCGTCACGACCGGGATCGGGTTCCGGGCGTGGCTGGAGGCGGCCGACGGGCACGGGATGCGGGACGCCCTCATCGCCCGGCTGGCCGAGACCGACATCGTGGCGCGCGGGCCGAAGGCGCGCGGCGCGATCCGGTCGGCGGGGCTGCAGGAGCGCTGGTCGCCGGAGTCGGAGGAGTGCGCCGAGGTCATCGCGCACCTGCTGGAGAAGGACCTGGACGGCGCGCGCGTCGCCGTGCAGCTGTACGGGGAGCGGGAGCCGGAGCTGACCGGGGCGCTGCGCGGCGCCGGCGCCGAGGTGATCGAGATCCCGGTGTACCGGTGGTCGCGGACCGAGGACACCACGCCGTTGCGCCGGCTCGTCGGGCAGGCGGTCGCCGGCACGGTCGACGCGATCACGTTCACCAGCGCGCCCGCGGTCGCCGCGACGCTGGCCGTGGCCGCAGAGGACGGGCTGGAGGAGGCCCTGCTGGAGGCGATGCGCAGCCACGTGGTGGCGGCGTGCGTCGGCCCCGTCACCGCGCAGGCGCTCACCGGTCACGGCGTCCCGACCGTCCAGCCGGAGCGGGCCCGGCTCGGCGCGCTCGTGCGGGCGCTGGTGTCGGACCTGCCGCGGCGCCGCTCGCGGCAGCTGTCGGTGCGCGGGTTCTCGCTGGAGCTGCGGGGGCACGCCGTCGTCCTGGACGGTCAGCTGCGGCCCATCGCGCCCGCGCCGATGGCGATCCTGCGGGCGCTCGCGCGGCGTCCCGGGCATGTGGTGTCGCGGGCGGAGCTGTGCGGGGTGCTGCCGAGCCGGCTGGTCGGCGCGCCGGCCGTCAAGGACGCCTGGTCGCGGGAGTCGCGGCTGCGGGACGCCAGGCCGCAGGCCGACGAGCACGCGGTCGAGATGGCCGTGGCACGGCTGCGGCGCGGTCTCGGCCGTCCCGGCATCGTCGAGACCGTCGTCAAGCGGGGCTACCGGCTGGCGTGCGATCCGCGGATCGCCGACCGGCTCCCGGCGGGCGCCGGTGGCTGACCGGGGAGCGCCGGCGCCCGCGCTGCTGGCGGTGGCGCACGGCACCCGGGATCCGGCCGGTCCCGCCGCCGTCCGGGAGCTGCTCGCCCGGGCGCGGGCGATGCGGCCGGGGCTGCGGGTCGCCGAGGCGTACGGCGAACTGTCCGAACCTTCCCTGGAGGACGCCGCGGACTCGCTGCGCGGCGGGCCGGTGGTCGTCGTCCCGCTGCTGCTGGCGCGCGGCTACCACGCGCTGATCGACATCCCCGAGCGGGCGGCCCGGCTGCTGCCGGGGGCGGTGACGTCCCGGCCGCTCGGCCCGGACGCCCTGCTGGCCGACGCGCTGGCCGCGCGGCTGGCGGAACAGGACCGGACCCTGCCGCGCCCGGACGGCGTGGTTCTCGGCGCGGCGGGGTCCGCCGACCCGGCGGGCATCGCCGATGTGCGGGCGGCCGCCCGGCTGCTGGCGCGGCGGCTGCGGCGGCCCGTCCCGCACGGATTCGTAGCCGCGGGCGGCCCGGCGCTGGAAGAGGCCGTCGCGGGGCTGCGGAGGGACGGCGCGAGGCGCGTGGCCGTCGCGTCGTACCTGCTGGCGCCCGGCCGCTTCCACGACCGGATGGCGGCATGCGGCGCCGACGTGGTCGCCGCCCCCATCGGGGCGCACGGCGCGGCCGCTCGGCTGGTCCTGCGCCGCTACGACGAGGCGCGGCTGCCGCTCGGGAGCCCCGCGCCGGTCTGCTGACCGGCCCGGTCTGCGGTTGGGGGACGCCCCCCCAGACCCTCCGCAGGAGCCGGGCGGCCCGGTTCCGGCTCCTCGGTGAACCGTTCGTCGTGGTGGGCGAGGACGCGCAGGAGCATGTCCCTGAACAGGAGCCTCTCCTCCGGAGACAGCGGCTCGAACAGGATCTCGTTGAGGCGGAGGCGGGCGTCGAGTCCCTCGCCGAGGCTGAGCCGGCCGTCCTCGGTGGCCTCCAGCGCGTAACGCCGCCGGTCATCGGGGTCGCGGCGGCGCCGGACGTGGCCGGCGTCCTCCAGCGCGTCCACGATGCCGACCAGGTCGCCGGCGTCCATGCGCAGCCGCTCGGCGACCTCGCGCTGCGACAGCGGCCCGTGCCGCGCCACGCACCACAGGACGAGCAACTGCGGCATCCGCGGCTGGCCGGGGAACATCTGCGCCGCGGTGCGCCGGACGAGCCGCACCGTCTCGAACATCAGGTAGGTGGGCGAGTCGTACAGCGGATCGGGCCGGTCCTCCACGTCCTGAACTCCCTCGTGGTTCCTTGGCACGTCCTATTTCTCTTGACGTGAGAGATAGGGTACTCCTACCGTTGGATAGCCCAAAATATGGGTGTTTTCTCCATGCGGAGGGAGGCCCCATGCCGGACGGGGGACCCGCCGTCGAGGTCGACGGCCTGACCAAGAGGTTCGGCGACGTGGAGGCCGTGCGGGGGATCGACTTCACCGTGCGGCCGGGGGAGATCTTCGGTTTCCTCGGCCCGAACGGCGCGGGCAAGTCCACGACCATCAACATGCTCTGCACACTGCTGCGCCCGACCGGGGGCCGGGCGCGCGTCGCGGGCCACGACGTGGCGACCGAACGCGACAGCGTGCGCCGCAACATCGGGCTGGTGTTCCAGGACCCGACGCTCGACGGCTACCTGTCGGGAGAGCAGAACCTGCGGTTCCACGCCGAGCTGTACGGGGTGCCGCGCTCGGTGGCGGGCGACCGCATCCAGCAGGTGCTGGAGATGGTCAACCTGGCGGACCGGCGCGGCGACCTGGTGCAGACCTACTCCGGCGGTATGAAGCGCCGGCTGGAGATCGCGCGGGGTCTGCTGCATTCCCCGCGGGTGCTCTTCCTGGACGAGCCGACCGTCGGCCTCGACCCGCAGACCCGGGCGTCGATCTGGGAGTACATCCGGCGGCTGCAGCGGACCGAAGAGATCACGATCTTCATGACGACGCACTACATGGACGAGGCCGAGTTCTGCGAGCGCATCGCGATCATTGATTCGGGGCGGATCGTGGCGCTGGACACCCCCGAGGCGCTCAAGGCCGGCGTCGGCGAGGACCGGATCCGGATCCAGACCGCCGACGACGAGGCCGCGATCGCCGCGATCAAGGAGCGGTTCGACCTGGAGGCGGTCGTGTCGGAGGGCGCGGTCACCTTCTCGGTGGCCTCGGGTGAGGCGTTCGTGCCGCGGCTGTTCGCCGAGCTGGGCGTCCCGATCCGGTCGGTGAACGTGGCGCGGCCGTCGCTGGACGATGTGTTCATGTCCTTCACCGGCACCACGATCCGCGACGCCGAGGCCTCGGCGAGCGACGGGATGCGCGTCGCGATGCGCGCGATGAGGAGGTGACGATGGCGACCACGGCAGAGACGGCGGCCACCGAGGTCGTCCGGGTGCGGGTGCCCGAGCGCGGCCTGCGGCAGGACCTGCGCGCCGTGAAGATCGTCCTGCACCGGGAGCTGATCCGGTTCTGGCGCGACAAGCTGCGGATGGTGTCCGGGCTCGTCCAGCCCGTGCTGTGGCTGCTGGTCATGGGCACGGGCCTGTCGAACCTGATGGCCAGCGGCGGCGGCCCCGCCGGGACCGTCGACCTGAAGACCTTCATCTTCCCCGGCGTGTGCGCGATGTCGGTGATGTTCACCGCGATGTTCTCCGCCGGGTCGATCGTGTGGGACCGCGAGTTCGGCTTCCTGCGCGAGATGCTCGTCGCACCCGTCAGCCGCAGCGCCATCGTGGTCGGCAAGTGCATCGGCGGCGCGCTGGTGGCGACCGTGCAGGGCGCGGTGATCGTGCTGCTGGCGGGCCTCGCCGGGGTCCCCTACGACCCGCTGCTCCTGCTGGAGATGCTCGGCATGATGTTCATCGGGGCGTTCGCGCTGACCGGGTTCGGCGTCATGATGGCCGCGCGGATCACCAGCATGCAGTCGTTCTTCGGCCTCATGCAGATGGCCATGATGCCGATGATGTTCCTGTCCGGCGCCCTGTACCCGCTGAGCGGGCTCCCGACATGGCTGACCGTCCTGACCCGGTTCAACCCGCTCACCTACGCGGTCGACCCGCTGCGGCACGCGGTGTTCTCCCACCTGGACGTCTCCCCGCAGCTGATGCGGACGTTCGACCCGGGCGTCACCTGGGGCGGCTGGGTGGTGCCGATCTGGCTGGAGATCCTGATCGTCCTCGGCATGGGCGTGGGCCTGATGGGCGTGGCCATCCTGGAGTTCCGCCGCGCCGACTGAGGTTCCCGCCGTCCGGGGCCGCCGGCCCCGGGAGAACGGAAGGGCCCGCCGGACCGAAACGGTCCGGCGGGCCCTTCGCGTGACGGGCGGGCGGGTCAGACGGCGAAGTCGAGCAGCGGGCGCGCGTTGCTCGGGTGCCGCAGCTTCGACAGCGACTCCTTCTCCAGCTGGCGGATCCGCTCCCGGGTCAGCCCGAGGGCCTTGCCGATCTCGTCCAGCGTGCGGGGCGTCCCGTCGTACAGCCCGAACCGCATCGCCATGATCTTGGCCTCGCGCGGGGACAGGATGTCGAGGGTGCGGCGCAGCTGGTCGGCCATGAGCTGGCGGTCCACCAGCTCGGACGCCTCGGGGCTGTCGGTGTCCTCGATGAGGTCGCCGATGCGGGTCTCGCCGTCCTCGCCGATGGTGGAGTCCAGGCTGATCGGCTGGCGGCTGGTGCGCAGCAGCTCGCGGACCTGCTCGGGGCTCTTGTCCAGCTCGGCGGCCAGTTCCTCCGGGGTGGGCTCGCGGCCGAGACGCTGGTGCATGTCGCGCTCGACGCGGCTCAGCTTGCTGAGCATCTCCAGGACGTGGACGGGCAGCCGGATCGTGCGGGCCGAGTCGGCGAAGCCTCGCTGGATCGCCTGCCGGATCCACCACATCGCGTAGGTGGAGAACTTGTAGCCCTTGGAGTAGTCGAACTTCTCCACGGCCCGGATCAGGCCGAGGTTGCCCTCCTGGACGACGTCCAGCAGCGACAGGCCGCGGTCGGAGTACTTCTTGGCGACCGACACCACGAGCCGGAGGTTGGCCTCCAGCATGTGGGCCTTGGCGCGGCGTCCGTCGGCGGCGACCCATTCCAGGTCGGCGCGCAGGGCGGGGGAGAGGTCCTCGCTCTCCAGCTTGTGCTCGGCGTAGAGACCGGCCTCGATGCGCTTGGCGAGGTCGACCTCCTGGTCGGCGGTGAGCAGCTGGCGGCGTCCGATCGCCTTGAGGTAGGTGTGGACGGAGTCGCCCATGCCGGTCGACTGGTCGTCCAGGTCGGTCGCGGTCTCCTCGGCCTCGACCTCGGTGACCTCGAACCCCTCGTCGGCCGGCGCGTCGGCCTTGCCGGTGTTCTTCGGGGACCGGCTCGCGGTCTCGGGGGCGCCCTTCGCCGCGGCCTTGCGGGGGGCGCGCCTCTTGGCGGTGCCCGTGTTGCTCATGGTGCCCGGCGTCCCCTGGGCGGTCTCCCCGGCGGCGTGGTCGGCGGCCGCCGCCATCTTGCGGACGGTGTCGGACTCGCCCGCCAGGCTGATGCCGGCCTCGGACAGCTCGCGCAGGATGGAACGGCCCTGGGCCGGGCTGATGCCGGCGGTCTCGAAGGCCCCCCTCACCTCGTCGAGCGAGAGGCGCCCTTGGGCGCGGCCACGCTTCAGGAGGTCGTTGAGCGCGGGGCCCGCCGACTCCGTGAGCGGGGTCTCGACGGCGCTTCGCGGCATGGGGACACCCCCCTCCCTTCGGTGTGTGAGTGCGGCGCTGATTGTGTTCGCTCTTGGCGCACGCACTTAACGGAACGACGCAGCACCGGGTTCTTGTTCCCGGCGCCGTGGGCCGGCGGCGCTCCGCGGGGGATCGTGGAGGAGCGATCCAGAGGGTCGTGGTGCCCGGAGCTGGGCGTTTCACACCGTCCAGGCCGGTCCGACATGACCTTACTACGTAAAGGCGCGTGGCCGTCGCAGCGTGACGAAGACCACTACGCGTCCGGCTCCTTCGGCCGCAACACCCGACCGTAGCGCGCGATGACCCGTTCCCGCAGCTCAGCGTCGTCGCGGGGGACCGGTTCGAGGAACACCTCGTCGACCTCCTCGTGCGCGTCGCGCAGCTCGCGGGCCATCCGGACGCAGGCGCGCTCGACGTCGCCGGCGGTGAGGGAGTCGCGGAAGTCCAGCCGGGCGCAGACCAGGACCCGGTCGGCGCCGAACGTCACGGTGACGATGTCGACGACCCACTCCACCTCGGGCGCCCGGCCGAGGCGTGCCCGCACGTCGGCGACGAGCCGGGGGTCGGCCTGCGAGCCGATCAGCAGGTTCAGGTTGATGCGGCCGAGGACCAGCGCGACGGCCGTGAGCAGGACGCCGATGAGCAGGGACCCCACCCCGTCCCAGGTCGCCGAGCCGGTCAGCTGGTGCAGGCCGAGCCCGCCGAACGCGATGAGCAGGCCGATGAGGGCCGCGGAGTCCTCCAGCAGCACGCTGATCGCGGTCGGCTCGTCGGTGCGGCGGATGTAGGCGGCCAGCGGCAGGCCCTCCTCCCGCGCCGCGGCCCTGACCTGCCGGAGGGCCTGCTGCCACGAGATCGCCTCCAGTACGAACGCCACGCCGAGCACGGCGTAGCCGACGGCCACGTCGGACTCGGCGGCGCCCCGGTGCCCGGTGAGCGTCTGGATCCCCTGGTAGTAGGAGAACAGCGCGCCCATGCCGAAGATGGCGACGGCGACGAGCAGGGTCCAGATGTAGCGTTCCTTGCCGTGCCCGAGCGGGTGGCGGCGGTCGGCGGGCCGGCCGCTGCGCCGCAGGCCGACCAGCAGCAGCACCTCGTTGAAGGTGTCGGCGACGGAGTGGGCGGCCTCCGCGGCCATGGACGCCGACCCGGTGATCAGCGCCGCGACGATCTTCGCGACGGCGATGCCGAGGTTGGCGGCGAACGCGAGCACGACGGTGAGGGCGCTCTCGTGCTCCGGTCCGTCGCCGTTCTCCCGCGCGCCGCGCTGTGCCGCCATGGTCGTCCTCTCCCCAGCTGATCACCCTGCCATGCGCCGCGGCTTCCCGGGGACGTCGTCAGCCGCGCGGTGACGCGGCGGGGTCCGGTGCGGGGGAGCGCAGCCGGGCCCGGTCGGGTTTGCCGGACGCCAGCAGCGGGATGGCCTCGACCAGCTCCAGCTCGTGCGGCGCCGCGTACGGGGGCATCGTCTCCCGGACGAACGCGCGCAGCTCGGTCAGTTCCGGCCGTCCGGACGCGTCCGGGACGACGACGGCCGTGACCCGCTCGCCCCACTCGGGGTCGGGCCGGCCGACCACGACGACGTCGCGGACCTTCGGGTGGCGCGACAGCACGGTGGCGATCTCGCCCGCGACGACCTTCTCCCCGCCGGTGTTGATCACGTCGTCGAGGCGGCCGCGGACGCGGAGCCGGCCGTCCTCCAGCGCGCCGAGGTCCTGGGTGACGAACCAGTCGCCGTCCCTGACCTCGGCCGTCTGTTCCGGCCGCAGCCGGTAGCCGGTGAACAGCGACGGGCCGGAGAGGCGGATGCGGCCGCCGTCGCCGAGGGCGACGCGCATGCCGTCCAGGGGCGTCCCGTCGTAGACGCAGCCGCCGCAGGTCTCACTCATGCCGTAGGTGGTGAAGACGCGGACGCCGCGTGCGCGCGCCCCGGCGAGCAGGCCGGGGGAGGCGGCGGCTCCGCCGAGGACGATGGCGCCCAGGCGTGCCAGGTCGGCGCCGGTGTCCAGCAGCCGGCGCAGCTGTGTCGGGACGAGGGAGACGTGCGCGCCTTCGGTGGCGGCGAGGGCCGCGGCGTCGAAGCGGGGCGCGATGATGGGCTCGGTGCCGGCGACGAGGGCGCGGACCAGGACCTGGACGCCGGAGATGTGGCTGGTCGGCACGCAGCACAGCCACCGGTCGCGGGAGCCGGCCTCGATGCGCGCGAGCGTCCCGGCGGCGGAGTGGCGCAACGCGGCGCCCGACAGCTCGACGAACTTGGGCGTGCCGGTGGAGCCGGACGTGGCGATCAGCACGGCGGTGCCGGGAGCGGTGGGCCGGCGCCCGCCGCGGGGGCGGAACGGTGCCAGGCCGTCCGGTGTGCGGATCGCGTCCGGGGCCAGGGCGTCCAGCAGTTCGCGGAGCGCGGGTTCCGGCAAGTCGGGCGACAGCGGGCAGATCGCGGGGCCGCCGTCGAGCGCGTCGGCCAGGGCTCGGAAGAGGCGGGGGCCGGGGGGCAGAACGGCGGCGTGCAGCGGGCGATCCATGATCTCATCAGGGTAGACGACCCCGCTGAACGCGTTCAAACACGGGGCGGGTTGAATGGTGCACGAGCGCCGCGGACCCCGGGCGGCGCGGGCGCCCGACGAGAGAGGACGACATGGTCTCGGAGCTGTTCGACGCGGACGCGTGGAAAGAGGTCGAGGGGTTCGGCTTCACCGACATCACCTACCACCGGGCGGTCGACCACGGAACGGTGCGGGTGGCGTTCGACCGCCCGGAGGTGCGCAACGCGTTCCGGCCCCACACGGTCGACGAGCTGTACCGGGCGCTGGACCATGCGCGGATGTCGAGCGACATCGGGTGCGTGCTGCTGACCGGGAACGGGCCCTCGCCCAGGGACGGCGGGTGGGCGTTCTGCTCCGGCGGCGACCAGCGGATCCGCGGCAGGGACGGGTACAAGTACGCCGAGGGCGAGACGTCCGACACGATCGACCCGGCGCGCGCGGGGCGGCTGCACATCCTGGAGGTGCAGCGGCTGATCCGCATGATGGGCAAGGTCGTCATCTGCGTGGTGCCGGGCTGGGCGGCCGGCGGCGGGCACAGCCTGCACGTGGTGTGCGACCTGACGATCGCCGGGCGGGAGCACGCCCGGTTCAAGCAGACGGACGCGGACGTGGCGAGCTTCGACGGCGGGTTCGGGTCGGCGTACCTGGCGCGGCAGGTCGGGCAGAAGTTCGCCCGCGAGATCTTCTTCCTGGGGGACACCTACGACGCCGAGGCCGCGCATCGGATGGGGATGGTCAACGCCGTCGTCCCGCACGCCGAACTGGAGGCGGTGGCGCTGGAGTGGGCGCGGAAGGTGAACGGGAAGAGCCCCACGGCGCAGCGGATGCTGAAGTACGCGTTCAACCTGATCGACGACGGTCTCGTCGGGCAGCAGGTGTTCGCCGGTGAGGCGACGCGGCTCGCCTACGGCACCGACGAGGCCGCCGAGGGACGGGACTCGTTCCTGGAGAAGCGCGATCCCGATTGGTCGCGTTTCCCGTGGTACTACTAAGGGTCCGAGCGCACGGTGTGATCCGGAATGCCGTGATTCGACGGGCAGGTCAGGGGGTCGGCGGGTGCGGGTGTTCTCCATCCCGATGCGGACGCGGTTCCGCGGTGTGACGCGGCGGGAGGGCGCCCTGATCCAGGGCCCCGCCGGCTGGGGGGAGTTCTCGCCGTTCGCCGAGTACGGTCCGGCCGAGTGCGCCCGCTGGCTCGCCGCCGCCCGCGAGGCCGCCTACGGGGCCTGGCCCGCGCCCGTCCGGGACCGGATCCCGGTGAACGTGACGATCCCGGCGGTCGGCCCGGAGCGGGCGTTCGAGATGACCAAGGAGTCCGGCTGCCGCACCGCGAAGGTGAAGGTCGCCGAGCGCGGTCAGGGCGATGCCGACGATCTGGCGCGGGTGGAGGCCGTCCGCGCGGCGATCGGCCCGGAGGGCCGGGTCAGGATCGACGTCAACGGCGGCTGGGACGTCGACCGCGCCGCGCGGATGATCCGCGCGCTGGACCGGTGGGAGCTGGAGTACGCCGAGCAGCCGTGCGCGACGCTGGAGGAGCTCGCGCGGCTGCGGCGGCGCGTGGACGTGCCGATCGCGGCGGACGAGTCGATCCGCCGCGCCGAGGACCCGCTGAAGGTGCGGGCGGCGGGCGCCGCGGACGTGGCGGTGCTGAAGGTGCAGCCGCTCGGCGGGGTCGCCGCGGCGCTGCGGGTGGCGGAGGCGTGCGGGCTGCCGGTGGTGGTGTCGAGCGCGGTGGAGACGTCGGTGGGGCTGGCGGCGGGTCTCGCGCTGGCGGCGGCGCTGCCCGAGCTGCCGTACGCGTGCGGGCTGGCGACGCTGTCGCTGCTGGAGGGCGACGTCGTGCACGATCCGCTGCACCCGGTCGCGGGTGAGATCGAGGTGCGCCGGCCGGTGGTGGACGAGGAGGCGCTGGGCCGCTGGGAGGCGCCCGGCACGCGGTGGCGCCGGCGGGCCCTGGACGCGCAGGCCCATCTGGACGGCCCGGCGGTGATCGGGGAGGCGCCGTGAACCCGGCCACCGCGCTGGCGACCGTCCTGGTCGACGAGCTGCTGCGCTGCGGGATGACCGACGCGGTGCTGGCGCCGGGGTCGCGGTCGGCGCCGCTGGCGCTGGCGCTGCACGCCGCCGAGGAGGCGGACCGGATCCGGCTGCATGTGCGGATCGACGAGCGGTCGGCGTCGTTCCTCGGGCTCGGCATTGCGAAGCGGTCGGGGCGCCCGGTCGCGCTGGTGTGCACGTCGGGGACGGCGGCGGCGAACTTCCACCCGGCGGTGGTGGAGGCGCACGAGTCGGGCGTCCCGCTGATCGTGATCACGGCGGACCGGCCGCCGGAGCTGCGCGACACCGGCGCGAACCAGACGATCGACCAGGTGAAGCTGTACGGGACGGCGGTGCGGTGGAGCACCGAGATCGGCGTCCCGGAGAACCGGCCGGGCATGGTGGCGTACTGGCGGTCGCTGCTGAGCCGCGCGTGGGGGGTGGCACAGGCGCCCGTCCCGGGGCCGGTGCATGTGAACGCCTCGTTCCGCGAGCCGCTGATCCCGGACGGCGACGAGACGTGGTGCGAGCCTCTGGACGGCGACGCGACGGGCGCGTGGACGAAGGTGCGCCCGGCGACGCCGGGCTCGGTGCTGCACGTCCCGCCGACCCGCCGCGGCGTCCTCGTGGTCGGGGACGGCGCGGTGAACGTCAAGCGGTACGTGGCGGCGGCGTCGATGGCGGGCTGGCCCGTCCTCGCCGAGCCGAACGGCAACGCCCGCTACGGTGATCACGCGCTGTCGTCGCATCACTTCCTGCTGGGCGTTCCGGAGTTCGTGGAGCGGCACCGCCCGGAGGTGGTGGTGACGCTCGGCAAGCCCGGGCTGTCGCGTCCGCTGCTGTCGCTGCTGCGCCGTGCGGAGGAGCACATCGTGCTGGCGCCGGATCTGGCGCACTGGCCCGATCCGGTCCGGTCGGCGACGCAGGTGGCGCCGGAGGTGGAGATCCCGGTGGTGTCGGGCGACGACGCGTGGCTGAAGTCGTGGCGGGCCGCCGACCTGGCCGCGGCGGCGGCCGTGGACGGCGTCCTGGACGCGGTGCCCGAGGTGAGCGAGCCGCGGCTGGCCCGCGACCTGGTCGCGGGCCTGCCCGGCGGGTCGCTGCTGTTCACGGCGGCGAGCATGCCGATCCGGGATCTGGACCAGGTGATGCGGCCGCGCCGCGGCATCCGGATCATGGCGAACCGGGGGGCCAGCGGCATCGACGGGCTGGTGTCGACGGCGATGGGCGCGGCGCTGGTGCACAGCGGCCGCTCCTACGCCCTGCTCGGCGACCTGGCGTTCCTGCACGACCAGAACGGGCTGATCGTCGGCCCGTGGGACCGCCGTCCCGACCTGGCGATCGTCGTGGTGAACAACCAGGGCGGCGGGATCTTCTCGCTGCTGCCGCAGGCGGCGCTGCGCGGCCCGTTCGAGCGGGTCTTCGGCACCCCCCACGAGGTGGACCTGGAGGCGGTCGCCGCCGCGCACCACGTCCCGTACCGGCGGCTGGACGCGGCCGCGGACCTGCCGAAGGCGATGGCGGGGGAGGGGCTGCGGATCATCGAGGCCCGCACCGACAGGGAGGCGAACGCGGCCCTGCACGCCGAGCTCCGCAAGGCGGCCCAGGCCGCCGTCCGTGACCTCCTCGCCTGACCCTCTGAGCGGCGCCCGAGCAGCCACTTACTTCACCGTTCAAATTACAATGTAAAGGTTACGGGCGGGTTGCATCCACCGCCCGTAACTACAAATGCCAGTCGGCAAGGCCCGCGCCGAGCCAGAGCGGCGTGACGGCGCCGATGAGCCAGCGGCGGGCAGTCGTCCGCGCGGCGGTGGGGCGGCGGGGTGTCAGCCGAGGAGGCGCTCGCGGAGGGCGTCGGTGTCCTCGGTGGTCCAGCCGTGGCCGGACAGCCAGCCGAGGGGGCCGCCGTGTTCCTCGTCGATGCGGGTGAGGAACTTCTCCATGATGGCGGCGTGGGGCATGTGGGTGTCGGCGGGGCGGGAGTCGAGGTCGGCGGCGTAGGTGTCGCTGTCGCGCAGGCGCCGCAGGACCGCTTCGAGGCGTTCGCCGGTCTTGACGTAGTCGGCGACGATCGCTTCGCGGGTGACGCCGGTGATGTCGAGGGCCAGGGCGCAGACGACGCCGGTGCGGTCCTTGCCTGCGGCGCAGTGCACCAGTGCCGATCCGTCGGTGCGGGTCATGACGCGCAGGGCTGCGACGACGGAGTCGCCGCGGTCGGTGAGGTAGCCGAGGTAGTGGCCGGTGGAACGGTCCTGTTCGGGGCCGTCCGAGGGGCGTTCCTGCCAGGGGAGGGCTTTGGCGACGTCGGCGGCGACGTCGGTGTGGCGGCCGCCTTCGGGGAACAGCGACAGCTGGTGGACGGTCACGGACGGTACGCGGGCGAGGGGGCCGGGTCCTTCGAGGCGTACTTCGGCGTCGCTGCGCAGGTCGATGACGTTCTTGAGGGCGTAGTCATCGAGGAGGATTCGGACGTCGGCGACCGAGAGGTCCTGGAGGTTGTCGGAGCGGAGGACGCGTCCGCGCCGTGTGGTGCGGCCGTCGGCAGTGGGGAGGCCGCCGAGGTCGCGGGCGTTGACGGCACCGTCCAGGTCGATCCACCGAGAGTCGTCGTCCATGACTTGTGACCCTATATGGGGATGGTGGCGGGGGCTTTGCGCAGGGTGCGGGTTCCGCTGGTGATCATCTCGTGGAGGGAGGGGCGCCGGGCGGGACCGGGACCTGCGAGCCAGACCGTGAATGGCTCCCTGGCGGGGTGACTTCCCGGTCTCACGCTCCGTAACTTTCGGGCAGTCGTTCCCGTCGAATGGAGTCTTCATGCCCGTGACCTTGCACGCCCCTTCCCGATCGTCCGGCCGGTCGGCCGGCAGCGACTTCGCGCCGCTGGCGCGCCGGGTCCGCGACGGCGGGCTGCTGGATCGCCGGCGCGGCTACTACGCGCGGGCGATCGGCCTGAATCTGGCCGCGACCGCGGCGGTGTGGGGGGCGGTGGCGTGGGCGGGGGACGGCTGGTGGACGGTTCTGCTGGGGATTCCGCTGGCCGTGCTCACGACGCGGACCGCTTTCCTGGGGCATGACGCGGGGCATCGGCAGATCGCGCGGAGCGCCCGGGGGAACCGGTGGCTGGGGCTGCTGCTGGGGAACCTGCTGCTCGGGATGGGGCATGGCTGGTGGAACGACAAGCACAACCGGCATCACGCCAACCCGAACCATGTCGGGAAGGATCCCGATGTGGGGGAGGGGGTGCTGGCGTGGACGTGTGAGCAGGCGGCGCGGCAGCGGGGTGTGCTGCGGTGGGTGGCGCGGCATCAGGCGGCGCTGTTCTTCCCGCTGCTGACGTTGGAGGGCGTGAACCTCAAGGTGGGGAGCCTGGCTTTCCTGCGGGGGCGTTCACGGCGTGATCAGGTGGTGGAGGGCGGTCTGCTGCTGGTGCACGCCGTGGGGTATCTGGGGTTGGCGTTCGCGCTGCTGTCGCCGGGGAAGGCGCTGGCGTTGATCGCTTTGCAGCATGCGCTGTTCGGGGTGCATCTGGGTGCGGTGTTCGCGCCGAACCACAAGGGGATGGCGATGCCGGAGCCGGGGGAGCGGTGGGGGCATCTGCGGCGGCAGGTGCTGACGTCGCGGAACGTGCGGGGCGGTCTGGTGACGGACTGGCTGATGGGCGGCCTGAACTATCAGATCGAGCATCATCTGTTCCCGGGGATCCCGCGGTGCAGTCTGCGTCGGGTGCAGCCGCTGGTGCGTGAGCATTGCGCGGTGGTCGGGGTGCCGTACACCGAGACGGGGCTGGTGGCGTCTTACCGGGAGGCACTGGGGCACATGCGGGAGATCGGGGAGCCGCTGCGGTAGGGGCGGGGCTATGCTCCGGCCATGCCGGAGGGACACACGATTCATCGTCTGGCCGTCGAGCATCAGCGGATGTTCGGCGGCCTTGCCGTTTCCGCTACGAGTCCGCAGGGGCGGTTCGCGGAGGGGGCGCGGTGGCTGGACGGGCGGGTGCTGTCGGTGGCGGATGCGCATGGCAAGCATCTGCTGCTGGGGTTCGATGACGACCGGACGTTGCATGTGCATTTGGGGATTTACGGCAAGTACGTGTTCGGGGTGGCGCCGGTTCCGGTTCCGGTGGGGTTGGTGCGGTTGCGGCTGGAGGGTGGCGGGCATTACGCGGATCTGCGTGGTCCCAATGTGTGTGAGCTGCTGGAGCCGGGGGATGTGAAGCTGCTGCGTGATCGGCTGGGGCCGGATCCGCTGCGGGGTGACGCGGATCCGGGGGTGGCGTGGCGGCGGATCAGCCGGTCGCGGGTTCCGGTGGCGGTGCTGTTGATGGATCAGTCGGTGGTGGCGGGGCCGGGGAACATCTACCGGGCGGAGGTGCTGTTCCGGCAGGGGATCGATCCGCGGTTGCCGGGGCGGCGGCTGTCGGCGGGGCAGTGGGCGGCGGTCTGGGACGATCTGGTGCTGTTGATGGGGGACGGTGTGCGGGCGGGGCGGATCGACACGGTGCGGGCGGAGCACATGCCGGAGGCGATGGGGCGTGCGCCGCGGGTGGACGGTCATGGCGGTGAGGTGTACGTGTACCGGCGTGCGGGGCAGCCGTGCCTGGTGTGCGGGTCGGTGGTGGCGGTGGCGGAGTTGGCGGGGCGGAATCTGTTCTGGTGTCCGGGGTGTCAGCCTGCGGCGGTGTAGGGGTCAGCGGGCTGGGTGTAGCGGTCGGCGAGGGCGCGGGCGGTGGCGGCGATCATGTCGCGGAGTTCGGGTGGGCCGAGGACTTCGACGTCGGCGCCGAGTTTGAGGAATTCGACGTGGGCGTGGCGGACGGATTCGATGGGGAGGGTGTGGTGGGTCCATCCGTCGGGGCCGGGTGTGGTGGCGCCTTCGAGGGCGGCGCGGGCCATGACGGGCGGGAGGAGGATCTGGGAGCGGGTGAGGCCGTCGGGGGAGAGTCTGACGGTGGCGTGTTCGCGGTAGGAGTCGGCTTCGAATCGTTCGGCGTAGGCGGCCCAGTAGGCGGCGAGGTCGAATCCTTCGGGGCGGTCGAAGCGGCCGGGCCGGACGGTGAGGCTGAGGACGCGTGAGATGCGGTAGGTGCGTGGTGGGTGCGGGGTGTCGTGGCCGGTGGGGCGGGCGATGAGGTACCAGGTGCCGGCCTTGAGGACGACGCCGAGGGGGTCGAGGGTGCGGGTGACCTGCTGGGGGCGTTGCCAGCGCCGGTAGAGGACGTCGATGGGGTGCTGGTTCCAGACGGCGTCGGCGATGGTGTGCAGGTGGGGGACCTGGTCGGGGGAGCGGAACCAGCCGGGTGCGTCGAGGTGGAAGCGTTCGCGGATGCGGGTGGCGCGTGAGCGCAGGTCGGGTGGGAGGGCGGCCATGAGTTTGAGTTCGGCGGCGAGGGCGTCGCCGAGTCCGAGCTGGGAGGCGGGGCCGGGGAGGGCGGAGAGGGTGAGGGATTCGGCTTCGGCGGCGGTGAGGCCGGTGAGCCTGGTGCGGTATCCGTTGAGGAGGCGGTAGCCGCCGTCGGGGCCGCGGTCGGCGTAGACGGGGACGCCGGCGGCGCTGAGGGATTCGACGTCGCGGTAGACGGTGCGGATGGAGACGTCGAGTTCGGTGGCGAGTTCGCGGGCGGTCATCCGTTCTCTGGTCTGCAGCAGGAGCAGCAGTGACAGGAGCCGGGTCGCGCGCATCGTCCCAGTGTGCCGGGTGCGGCCGGGTGGTGGTGGCCGGGGTGGTGGTGGCCGGGGTCAGCCGTGGAGGGCGTACTGCATGGGGCGGAATTTGGTGCGGGCTTCGGCGAGTTCGGCGTCGGGGTCGGAGTCGGCGACGATGCCGCAGCCGGCGAAGAGGCGGCCGCGGGTGCCGTCGATCTCGGCGCAGCGCAGGGCGATGCCCCATTCGCCGTCGCCGCGGGCGTCGACCCAGCCGACGGGGCCGGCGTAGCGGCCGCGGTCCATGCCTTCGAGTTCGCGGATGAGGTCCATGGCGGTGTCGGTGGGGGTTCCGCAGACGGCGGGGGTGGGGTGGAGGGCGGCGACGACGTCGAGGACGGAGCGGTCGGCGGCGAGGCGTCCGCGGAGGGGGGAGGCGAGGTGGAGGACGTTGGGGAGGGTGAGGAGTTCGGGCTCTGTGGGGACGGTGAGGTGTGCGCAGAGGGGGGTGAGGGCGTCGCGGACCATTTCGGCGGCGTAGCGGTGCTCTTCGCGGTCTTTGGCGGAGGCGAGGAGGCGGGCGGCGCGGGCCTGGTCGTCGGCGGGGGTGTCGCCGCGGGCGGTGGTGCCGGCGAGGACGAGGGATTCGATGTCGCCGCCGGTGCGGCGGATGAGGAGTTCGGGGGTGGCGCCGACCATGCCGGCGCAGGAGAAGGTGTAGCAGCCGGGGAAGCGTGCGGCGAGGCGGCTGAGCAGGACGCGGGCGTCGATGGGGGCGTCGGCGCGGACGGTGAGGTCGCGGGCGAGGACGACCTTGCCGAGGGAGCGGTGGCGGATGCGGTCGACGGCGGTGGCGACGGCGTGCTTCCAGGCGTGTTCGGGGAGGGCGCCGTCGCTCCAGTGCAGGCCGGTGGGGGGTTGGGGCGGGTTGGCGAGGGTGAGGGGGTCGGTGTCGTCGCCGATGGTGGTGAGCCAGGCGTGTCCGTCGCGGCGGCCGAGGATGCGGCGGGGGACGATGAGGGTGGAGTCGGGGGATTTGGGGTCGAAGCCGAAGGTGCCGAAGGCGACGGGTCCGGAGCCGGGGACGCCGACGGGGTCGTCGACGGCGGCGGCGCCGAACAGGTCGGTGAGCATGCGGGCGGCGGCGCCGAAGCGGTCGTCGCCGCCGGGGAGGGTGAGGCGGGCGGCTTCGCCCCAGCCGACGATTCCGTCGCCGTGGCGGATCCAGGCGAGCGCGGAGGGGTGCGGAAGCCGCGCGATGAGGTCGCCCGGGTCGGGGACCGGGACGGTGCGGACGGTGAGTCGGTCCGGTGCTGTCACGGCGAGCTTCACGTGAGCCACTGTACGACAGATTTGAACCTGTTCAAACGGGCGGGGTGGCGGTGGGTCGTGAGGTGTGCGCCACATGGGGCGGGGGCGGGGCTCGTCCGTGCTCATGCCCGCCGGTCCGGCGCCTATGCGCCGGGGGCGGCGGGGCGGGCCGGTCAGCCGGTGGGGCGTGGGCCGCGGGCGAGGTAGACGATGTCGGGTTCGCCGCGCGGCACGGGCACGGAGCGTGCCTGCACGTGGGTGAACCGGTCGCGCAGGAGCGCCTCGAACGCCGGTGCGGCGTTCGCGCTCCACACCGCGAGGACGCCGCGGGGGGTGAGCAGCGCGGTGAGGGCGTCCAGGCCGGTGGGGGCGTAGAGGCGGGCGTTGCCGGGGGTGACGGTCCAGTCGGGGCCGTTGTCGATGTCCAGGCACAGCGCGTCGAACGGGCCGGTGGCGGGTGAGGCGACGACGTCGAGGAGGTCGGCGGTCTGGACGGTGACGCGGGGGTCGTCCAGCGCGCCGCGGGACCAGGGCCTCAGCGCGGTGGCGTGCCAGGCGATGACGGCGGGTTCGCGTTCGACGACGGTGACGTGGGCGACGCCGGGGACGGTCAGCGCCTCGGCGAGGGAGAATCCGACGCCGAGTCCGCCGATGAGCAGCCGCGCCGGCTCGTCGAGCGCGCCGAGTTCGTCGATGGCGGCGCGGACCAGCAGCCGTTCGGACTCGCCGTTGCGGGTGTCCATCAGGAACACGCCGTTGCTGATGATCTCGTAGTGGGCGCCGTGGCGGCGCAGCACGAGTTCGCCGCCGGCGCCGGCGGCGCGTTCGATCACCACCGGTTCCCCGGCCGTCCCGGTCGCGTGTCCCATCCCCAGAACCCTAGCCGGGGCCGGGCGGGGGCTGGGCGGGGGAGGGCGGCGTCGGCTACGGTGCCGATCATGCCCGAGACTCATCGTTCCGGCGGGCTGCTGGCGGGGCGCCGGATCCTGGTCGTCGGCGCGGGGACGCGGCCGAGCGACGATCCCGCCGCGCCGGTCGGCAACGGCCGCGCCATCGCGGTCACCGCCGCGCGGGAGGGCGCGATGGTGGCGTGCGGGGACGTGGACGAGCACGCGGCGGGGGAGACCGCCGCGATGATCGCCGCGGAGGGCGGGCAGGCGTGCGTGGTCGTCGCCGACGTGACCGATCCGGCGTCGTGCGACCGGGTCGTGACGCAGGCCGCGGAGGGGCTCGGCGGGCTGGACGGGGTGGTGTTCAACGCCGGGATCGGGATCGGGTACGGGCTGGCGGGCACGGCGCTGGCCGACTGGGACCGTGTGCTGCAGGTGAACCTGCGGGCGCCGTTCCTGGTCGGCAAGGCCGCGATGCCGGCGCTGGACGCCGGCGGCGCGATGGTGTTCATCGGGTCGCTGGCGGGGACGAAGCCGGGTTCGCGGTCGCCGTCCTACGACGCGTCGAAGGCGGGGCTGACGGGGCTGGTGCGGCACATCGCGGCCGAGGGCGCGTCGCGCGGCGTCCGCGCGAACGTGGTGGCGCCCGGTCTGATCGACACCGTGATGGGGCGTGCCGCGTCGGCGGGCGGCGACGGTTCCCGCGACCAGGTGGCGCGGCTGATCCCGATGCACCGGCAGGGGACGGCGTGGGAGGTCGCAGACGTCGCGGTGTTCCTGCTGTCGGACCGTGCGTCCTATGTCACCGGGCAGGTCGTCCATGTGGACGGCGGCCTGTCCACACTGCGCTGAAACCGCACAGAGCTGAACAGGGGGCCTGCGATGGACGACGAGGTGGAGCTGCGGCCGGTCGCCGAGGAGGACCTTGCCGCGGTGGAGCGGCTGCGCAGCGATCCGGAGCTGTGCGGGCCGTTCCTGTGGGAGGGGTGGCACGACCCGCGCCGCTACCGGCGGCGGTGGGAGGAGAACCGGATGCTGGGCGAGGACCTGGGGAACCTGGCCGTCGCCGGCGGCGGCCGCTTCCTCGGCATCGTGTCCTACCACCGTGTCCCCACCACGGTGCGGGCGTGGTGCTGGAGCGTCGGCATCTCGCTGCTGCCCGAGGCGCGCGGGCGCGGCGCGGGAAGCCGCGCGCAGCGGCTTCTGGCCGAGTACCTGTTCGCGCACACCCTGGCCCACCGCGTGCAGGCCGAGACCGAGGTGGACAACATCGCCGAGCAGCGCGCGCTGGAGAAGGCCGGGTTCACTCGTGAGGGCGTCATGCGCGGCTACAGCTTCCGCGACGGCCGCTACCGCGACGAGGTGCTGTACAGCATCCTGCGCACCGAGGTGCTCCCGTAGCGGGAACACCTCTTCACCTCCCGGCGTTGCCGTGTAACGATGTAATCATCTGGGAGGTGCGATGATCCCCCACGGCAGCGACCCCCGTGAACACGAGCCCGGTGAACACGAGCCCGGTGAACAGGGCGGTGAGGGCGGGCCGCCGCTGGACGCCTACTCCCGCGTCGTGTCCGCCGTCGCCCGCGAGCTGACGCCGCGCGTGGCGGCGCTGCGCGTCCGGCACCGCCGCGGCGAGGGCACGGGGTCGGCCGTCGCGTTCACCGGCGACGGGTTCCTGCTCACCAACGCCCACGTCGTCGGGTCCGCGGCCGGCGGGCAGGCGGCGTTCGCCGACGGCTCCACCGGCGCGTTCACCGTGACCGGCACCGACCCGCTGTCGGACCTGGCCGTCGTCCGCGCCGACGGGCCCGTCCCCGACCCGGTCACCCTCGGCGACAGCGACGCCCTGGTCGTCGGGCAGCTCGTCGTCGCCGTCGGCAACCCGCTCGGCCTCGCCGGGTCCGTCACCGCGGGGGTCGTGTCGGCGCTCGGCCGGTCCCTGCCCACCTCGCAGCCGACGCGCACCGGCACCGCCGTCCGCGTCATCGAGGACGTCATCCAGACCGACGCCGCCCTCAACCCCGGCAACTCCGGCGGCGCGCTCGCCGACGCCCACGGCCGCGTCGTCGGCGTCAACACCGCGGTCGCCGGGATCGGGCTCGGCCTGGCCGTCCCCATCAACGCCACCACGCGCCGCATCATCGCCGCGCTGATCCGCGACGGCCGGGTCCGCCGCGCGTTCCTCGGCCTGGCCGCCGCGCCCGTCCCGGTGCCCGCCGCGCTGCGTGAACGCACCGGTCAGCGGGACGCGCTGCGCGTCGCCGAGGTGGTGCCCGGCAGCCCCGCCGACCGGGCCGGGCTGCGCCGCGGCGACCTGGTCCTCACCGCCGGGGGCGCACCGGTCTCCCAGGCCCAGTCCCTGCAGCGGCTCATGTTCGCCGAGGCGATCGGGCGGCCCCTGCCCATCACGGTGCTGCGCAACGGCGCCATGGTCGACGTCATCGCCGAACCCGTCGAGCTGGACGCCGAGCACGCCTGACACCCGTCCGGCACCTGCCCGGCGCCCGCCCGCCGGGCGTTCACGGGCCGTTCGTTCACGGGCCGCGGAACGTGGCGCGGTAGGCCGACGGCGACACCCCGACCGCGGTGTGCAGATGCTGCCGCAGCGACGCCGCCGTCCCGAACCCCGCCCGCTCGGCCACCCGGTCCACCGGCAGGTCGGTCTCCTCCAGCAGCCGCCGCGCCCGCTCCACCCGCTGCACCGTCAGCCACACCTGCGGGGACACGCCCGTCTCCTGCCGGAACCGGCGGGTGAACGTCCGCACGCTCATCGACGCCCGCGCCGCCATCCCCGCCAGCGTCACCGGCCGGTCCAGCCGCTCCAGCGCCCACGCCCGCGCCGCCCCGGTCGAGGTGTCCCGCGGCCCCGGCACCGGCAGCGCGATGAACTGGGCCTGCCCGCCCTCGCGGTGCGGCGGCACCACCGTGCGGCGCGCCACGTCCCCCGCGACCGCGGCGCCGTGATCGCGGCGGATCATGTGCAGGCACAGGTCGATGCCCGCCGCCTCCCCGGCCGAGGTCAGCACGTCCCCCGCGTCGACGAACAGCACGGCGGCGTCCACCTCCACGCCGGGGAACATCGCCGCGAACCGGCCGCACGACAGCCAGTGCGTCGTCGCCCGCCGCCCCTCCAGCAGTCCCGCCGCCGCCAGCACGAACGCGCCCGTGCACACCGACGCGACCCGCGTGCCCCGCCGGTGCGCCGCGGCCAGCGCCGCGGGCACCGGACCGCCCCCGGGGTACTCCTCGTCCAGCAGATGCGACGCCGGGACGATCACCGTGCCCGCCGTCTCCAGCGCCTCCAGCCCGTGCCCGACCGCCACCGCGAAATCGGCGTCCGCCCGCACGGCCCCCGGCTCCACCGCGCACGACACCACCTCGTACAGCGGTGCCCCGTCCGGTGCCCGGGCCTGCCCGAACAGCTGATGGACGATCCCGAGCTCCATCGGCAGCACACCCTCGCGCACCACCACCGCCACCCGATGCACCCCGGCCGCGCTCATGGCCCGATCCTTGCACATCTTGGCCCACCGGCCACTGCCCGCCGCCCGCCCGGCCCGGCAGCATCGAAGACCACGGACCGACGACACCGACACCGACGATCGACAAGGAGAAATCCGTGAACGTCCTGTGGCTCTTCGCCCACCCCGACGGCCGCTCCCTCAACGGCGCCCTCCGCGACCACGGCGCCGCCACCCTGCGCCGCGACGGCCACCACGTCCGCCACTCCGACCTGTACGCGATGGGCTGGAACCCGGTCGTCGGCCCCGCCGACTTCGGCCACGACCCCTCGGCGCGCCTCATCGTCGGCGCCGAATCGCAGCGCGCCCACGCCGCCGGAACGCTGGCCCCCGACATCCGCGCCGAACAGGACAAGGTCACCTGGGCGGACGCGCTGATCGTGCAGTTCCCGCTGTGGTGGTACGGGATGCCCGCCATCATGAAGGGCTGGTTCGACCGCGTCTTCGTCCAGGGCTTCGCGTTCGGCGTCACCGACGAGCGCGGCCGCACCCTGCGCTACGGCAACGGCGGCCTGGCCGGGCGCCGCGCCCTGGTCGTCACCACCGCCGGCGCGCGCCCCAGCGGCCTCGGGCCCCGCGGCGTCCACGGCGCGTCCGAGGACGTCCTGTTCCCCCTCCTGCACGGCACCCTCTTCTACACCGGCATGGACGTCCTGCCGCCCTTGGTCGTCACCGGCGCCGACCGCGCGACCGAAGCCGACCAGGCCGCGGCCGCCGCCGCCCTGGACGCCCGCCTGCACACCCTGCCCGCCGCCGCCCCCATCCCCTACCGCGCCGAACTCGGCGGCGACTACGACGACGACCTGGTCCTGCGCCCCGACCTGGCCCCTGGCCGCACGGGCCTCCACATCCACCGCCACCCCGCCCACCCGGCGGCCGGCGCCGCCTGACCACCGCGCTCACCTGGCGGCGAGGTGAGGCTCGGCACCCGGTGGCAGACGTCACGGGGGCGCGCGGACGCAGCGGACCGGACCGCCGGGCACCGCGTGTTCGCAGGGCACCGCGCCAGGACCGACACCGGACCGGCACCGGGCGGGTCCCGGCATGTGTCCGGCGCGGTCAGAGGATGGCCAGTTGCTCAGGCGGCGCGGCGGCGGGTGGCGGGGCGGCCGGGCGGTGGAGCGCGCGGTCGCCGATGCCGTACTTGACGGCCAGGTCGCGGACCCGACGGGAGATGTCCTCCTGGTACTCGCGGGGTGCGTAGGCGCGGCCGCGGTACAGGCGCGCGTAGGGGACGACCAGGCCCGGGTGGTGCTCGCGCAGCCACGCCAGGAACCATTCCCGGGCGCCCGGGCGCAGGTGCAGCGTGATCGCCGACACCGACGTGGCGCCCGCGTCGGCGATCTGCCGGACCGCCGCGTCCAGCTGGGCGGGGGAGTCCGACAGGTAGGGGATGACCGGGCCCATCAGCACGCCGCAGCCGATGCCCGCCTCGTTGAGCGCCGCGCACACCTCAAGGCGCCGCCGCGGCGGCGGGGTGCCCGGCTCCACCAGCCGCCACAGGTCCCGGTCGACCGAGCCGACCGACACCGCGGTGCTCACCCGGGTGCGGGCCGCCGCCTCCTGGAGCAGCGGCAGGTCGCGCAGGATCAGCGAGCCCTTGGTCAGGATCGAGAAGGGGTTCGCCGCGTCCGCCAGCGCAGAAAGGATCCCCGGCATCAGCCGGTACCGGCCCTCGGCGCGCTGGTAGCAGTCGACGTTGGTGCCCATCGCGATGTGCTCGCCCCGCCACCGCGGCGCCGCCAGCTCGGCCCGGACCCGCTCGGCGGCGTTCACCTTCACCACGATCCGCGAGTCGAAATCCGCACCCGAGTCCATGTCCAGATATTCGTGCGTTTTCCGGGCAAAGCAGTAAACGCATGCGTGGGAACAGCCCCGGTAGGGGTTGATCGTCCAGTGGAACGGGAGGCGGGACGCCTCCGGGACGCGGTTGACGACCGACTTGGCGCGCACCTCGTAGAACGTCATGCCGCGGAACTCCGGCGTGTCGAACGTGCGCGCCACGGCCCGCCGCTCGATCAGCGGCGGCTCGGGGCCGGTGTTGGCGTCCAGCCGCAGATGATCCCAGCGCACACCCGCCCCCTTCGAACACGTGAACGATAAAATCGTCCGGCCAGTATGGAACGCGTGTTCGAAGATCGCAAGGGAGGGATCGGACGAAACGGGACGGGGTGGGATCACACGGGCGGGGGTGTTTCGTACGTGGCACCGCGGCGCGTGCGTAACAATGGGCCGCTATGGCATGGCGATCCAGGACCCGGGCAGTGGCGGCGGCGTTGACGGCGGGGGCGGCGGCGGGCGCCCTCGCCGCCTGCGGCATCCCCGACCTCGGCACCGGCGGACGCGAGGCCGCGGGGCCCGTCCCGCCCGGCGCCAAGGCCGAGTGCCCGAAGATCGCCGAGCCCGGCGACTCCAAGGCGCGGCAGCTGCGCGGCATGTGGATCGCCACCGTCGGCAACACCGACTTCCCCAAGGCCGCGGCGGACAAGCAGAAGAAGGCCTACACCAGGCTGCTCGACACCGCCAGGGCGATGAACATGAACGCGGTGTTCGTGCAGATCCGCCCGAACTCCGACGCCTTCTACAACTCGCCGTACGAGCCGTGGTCGCAGTGGATCACCGGCACGCAGGGCAAGGACCCCGGCTACGACGTCCTGGCGTTCATGCTGAAGGAGGCCCACGCCCGCAACCTGGAATTCCACGCCTGGTTCAACCCCTACCGCGTGTCCCGCCAGGACGACGTGAAGAAACTGCCGGCCAAGAGCCCCGCCCGGCAGCACCCCGACTGGGTCCGCAAGTACGGCAAGGGACTGTGGTACGACCCGGGACTTCCGCAGGTCCGGGACCTGGCCACCAAGGCCGTCATGGACGTCGTCACCAAGTACGACATCGACGCCGTCCACTTCGACGACTACTTCTACCCCTACCCCGAGGACGGCGACTTCCCCGACGGCGCCACCTTCAAGACCTACGGCAAGGGCATGAAGAAGGCCGACTGGCGCCGCAAGAACGTCGACACCCTCGTCCAGTCCCTGTCGGGCAGGATCCACGCCGCCAAACCATGGGTGCAGTTCGGCATCAGCCCGTTCGGCGTGTGGCGCAACAAGAGCACCGACCCCGCCGGGTCCCGCACCAGCGCCCTGCAGAGCTACGACGACATCTACGCCGACACCCGCACCTGGATCAAGAAGGGGTGGCTCGACTACGTCACCCCCCAGCTGTACTGGCCGATCGGCGACCCCCGCGCCGACTACGCCGAACTCGCCTCCTGGTGGGCCGGCCAGGTCAAGGGCACCGGCGTCCAGCTGACCATCGGGCAGGCCGGCTACCGCGTCGGCGAGGACGCCACCTGGAAGAAACCCGCCGAACTGTCCCGCCACCTCACCCTGAACGCCAAATACCCGCAGATCCGCGGCGACGTGTTCTTCAGCGCCTCCGACATCGCCTCCGACCGCCGGGGATTCGCCTCCCGCATCCGCAAGGACCACTACGCCCGCCCCGCGATCCAGCCCGTCGTGGCCCGCCGCGGCGGCAAGGCGCCCCCGCCCGTCCAGGACACCACCGCCACACCCGCCACCGCCGACGCCGCGGGCGGCAAGGGCGTCAAAGGCGTGAAGGGCGTCAAGGTCACCTGGCGGCCGTCCCAGGGCGCCACCTCCTACGGCGTCTACCGGGTGGACGGCGAGCACCCCGGCTGCGCCCCCGCCGACCCCGCCCGCCTCATCGCCGACGTCCGCGGCGGCGGCATCATCGACCCCGCCGCCAAACCCGGCCGCGCCTACACCTACTACGTCACCGCCCTCGACCGGCTCCACCACGAGAGCCGGCCCGCACGCGGCGCAACGGTCACCGCACCCGAGGGATAATGATCATGATCCGTGGGGAGGAACCAGACACCTGACCACCCCCCGGAGGTATGAAGCATGGCGCTGTCGATGGAGGAGCAGCGGATCCTCACGCAGATCGAGGTCCGCCTGAGCGAGGACGACCCGCGGCTGGCGCACCGCCTCGCACGGCTCGGCACCCCACGCGGCCGCCGCGCCCGCACCATCGCGCTCGCAGCGGCCGCCGTCCTCGTCGTCCTCGCCGCGATCGGCGCCGGCATCGCGGCCGCCGCGCTCTGACACCCGCCCCCGCACACACCCGCCACCCGCCGGGACGACCCCGGACACGCGAACGCCGAGACCCCGGCGAGACGAACTCGCCGGGGCCTCGGCGTTCAAGCCGGTGTGGTGGTCGCCTCACGGCGAAAGGCACAACGAAGCTCCAGCCCGGACCGCATGGGACCGGCGGTATTCCCCGAAGGCGTCAATTAGAGCCCGGGGGACACATGCCACACCGACCCGTCCACTGTAACGGCTCCCCGCGGGTGCCTCCTCCACCGCCACCCCGCATGTGGCGTTCACCTCACCCCGGAGTGAGGGTTGCCCTACGCCCGTGCACCACCCCGCCGGGCGGCGCGTCACTGAATATGAGTCGAAAGCGGGGAATGCCGAACACCGGCCGCCGGCACGGGGACCGCCGCCACGGCCACAAGCCCACGGCACCCCCGCACACCGACCGCGACGAGGGAACGCGGCACATCACCAGGCCGCCGACCCGCGCAACACCGCCAGAGGGTGAGGAGACGGCGAAGTGCACACCACGGGGACCGGGACCACACGACCCGCGGACAGAAGAACGGACAGCGGCGCGGACGGGGGCACGGACAGGGGGACCGACGCCGCACCGGGCGGCACCGGAACAGGCGGCGACCGCGCCGCGGGCGCCGCCGCGGCGGCCTGGGAACTCGACGCCGATCCCCGGGCCGCGTCCCGCGCCCGCGCGCTCACCACCCGGACACTGCGGCGATGGCACGTCACCGACACCGCGGACGTCGACGACATCGTCCTCATCGTGGACGAGCTCGTCACCAACGCCGTCGTGCACGGCACCGGACCCGTCCACCTCACCCTGCGCCTGGACCGTGCGCGGCTCACCGGCGAGGTCGGTGACGGCGCCGACGCCGCACCCGGCGTCCCCGCCGGGCCGCCGCCCGTCCTGGACTGGTCCGAGGCCGGCCGCGGGCTGCTCCTCGTCGCCGCCCTCGCCACCGAGTTCGGCGCCCGCCCCGCACCCTCCGGCAAGACCGTCTGGTTCACCCGCAGCCTCAGCCCCCCGGCCGCCGTCCCCGGCGCCGGCGGGAACGGCGCCGTGTGGTCCTGAGAGGCCGTGCCGTTCTCAAGAACCGGCCGGGTCAGGCCTGCAGGGGGCAGCGGTCCACGATCCACACCTCCTCGTCGTCACCCGAAAGTGGCAGCGGCGGCTCGTCGGACAGACGGTCCAGATGCCACTCGATGTGCGCGAGGGGGCCGCGCCACCCCGCCAGCAGGTCCGCCAGCGGACGCGGCGGGCCCGGCGGGCCGTAGGGGCGCGGGTCGGGCAGCTCCGCCTCCCACAGCGCGTCGTCGCAGTCGGCCGCCCAATGGCCCACCGCCTCCAGCACCTCCTGCAGATCACACGCGAGATCGCCCAGCGACCGCAGCGCCATCGCGTCCTGGATCATCCGCTCCCGCGCGTCGAAGGGCATCTCCCGCCCGAAATCCGCCGGGAAAGGCGGCGGCCGCCCCGCCAGGACCGGCTCCTCACCGGTCGCCGCCGACCGGATCGCCGCCGCCTGCCACCGCGTCCACTCCGCCAGATGCCCCAGCACCCCCCGCAGCGCCGCGGCCCCCGCACCACTTCCGCCGGCACCGGCGCCGCGCGGGCCCGGGGTGCGGACCTCCGCGGCCGCGTCGCGCAGCCGGGACCGCACGAACTCCAGCCGGTCCAGCGTCCACGCCCGGGCCCGCGCCGCGCCCGCCGGGCCGCGCGGCCCCGGCTCGGCCGGGGGACGCGGCATCGGCACCCGCAGCGCCGCCAGCAGCTCGTCCAGATCGCGGACCTCCGCGCCCCGCCCCGACAGGAACGCCGCGCCGATCCGGTCCAGCCGGAACATCCGCGGACCGTCCCGCATCCGGCACCACCCCACCAGGTACTCCCCGTAGGGGGCGACGACCAGGCCGTGCGCCTCCACGTCACGGAAGCTGCGGGCCCCCGCCTGATCGGTGTAGGCGAGCCGGACGACCCGGCGGGCGCGGACCGCCTCGGCGAGGGTGTCGTGCACCGGGCCCATCAGCGACCCCGCCTCGCTCAGCGGCTCGGGCTCCGGCGGCTCGGTCAGGGCGTACCCGCGGCCCTTGTCCGCCCGCACCGGCAGCCCGCCGTGCGCCAGCAGGTCCAGGTCGCGGCGGACGGTCCGCTCGCTGACGCCCAGCCGCGCCGCGAGCACGGCCGGGTCCAGCGGCTCGGGGGAGGCCGCGCGCAGCTCCGCGACGAGCGCCAGCAGCCGGTCTACGCGATCCACGCCCTCCATCGTGACCCCGCCCACCGACATTCCGCCGCCCGGCAGGGGCCCAAATCCCCTGCGGGCAAGGGAAATCGGGCCCCGTGGGCGCGCGGGGTCAGCGGCCCGACAGCTCCGCCGCCAGCCCCTCGAAGTCGGCCGCCGTCAGCGACAGCGCGCTGCCGATCGCCTGCGTCGCCTCCGCGCTGCCCAGATGCCGGGTCGCCGCCCGGTCCAGGTACGCCTCCACCAGCCGCGCACCCGTCAGCCGCCCGCGCGGGCGCAGCGCGCCGACCTCCCGGTTCACCACCGCCCACGCGTCCGACCCGAGCCGCAGGCTGCGCTCCTCGGCCAGCAGCCGCACCAGCGCCGCGCGCGCATCGGCGACCGCCAGGTCCGGCAGCCGCACCGCACGCAGATCCGTCACCAGCTCCGGCGACGCCGCCGACAGCTCCCCGACACGGTCCGGCTCGCACGTCGCCAGCAGCGCGGTGTCGTTCACGCCCTCCAGCCGCGTCCGGTACAGCACGGAGGCGTACGCCGCGCCCTGCGACTCGTCCAGGATCAGCCCGTCCAGGCCGTCCAGCAGCAGCACATGGCCCGCGTGCTCCTCCAGCGCGGCGCGCAGCCCGTCGGGGCCGTGCTCGCGCAGGTCCTCGGCGTGGACGGCGTGCAGTTCGCCGCTGGAGGCCTCCACCTCCGCCAGCGCGCGCGCCACCATCCGGGCCAGCCGCCGCTGCCCGCTGGACGGCGCCCCGATCAGCAGCAGCGCCGGCGCCGACGCGCTCGACACCTGCTGCCCGCGCAGCCGCCGCGCCCACTTGCCGCGCCGCCGCACCTCGGTGACGACGCGTTCGATGTCGTCGGCGCCGCACAGGAACCGGATCCCGTACGCCTCGGCGACCTGCGGGCTCTGCTCGGGGACGGGCGCGGGCGGCGTCGGGGGAGGCGGCTCGGGCACCGGCGCCGGCGGCGGCGGAAGGTCGGCGTGCGGTGCCGGGGCCGGGGCGGGCGGCGCCGCCGGGGCGTCCGCACCCGGCCACGCCGGGCCGGGATCGGGGGCGGGGCCGCGGGGGGCGCGGACCGGGCCGGGGTCCAGCTGCGTCTCCTGCGGATCCGACGGCCACACCGGCTCGGGCGCCGGATGCGGGACCGGGGCGGGGCCCGGCTGCGGCCACGCCGGCGGCTCCGGTACGGGAGCCGGTGCGGGGGCCGGAGCGTGCGGCTCCGCGGCCGCAGGGCCCGGGACCGGCGGCGCGGGAGCCGGCGCCGGGGGCGGAGGGATCCGCGGGGGCGGCGCAACCGAGGCGAACGGGTCCGCGGGAGCGGCCGGCGGCGGCGGAGCCGCGGCCTCGTGGTGGGCCTGCTCGTAGCGGGGCTGGTCGTTGCGGTGCTGCTCGTAGTGGGGCTGTTCACCCCGCGGTGGTGGCGGCGGTTCCGGTGCGGCCGGCGGCGGCACCGGCGGGGCGGCCGGGGGAGGGGCGGGCGCGACCGCGGGCGGCGGGCCCGGGGCGTCCTGCGTCGGCTCGGGCACCGGCGCGACAGGCTGGTCGGTGCCGGAGGTGGCGCGCTCGGCGGCCATGTGGGCGCGGGCGGCCTTGATGATGTCCCACGCCGACAGCTCGTCGGTGGACGGCGGAGTGTGCATCGCCGGGGACGTCAGCTCCGCCGCGACCGCCTGCGGCACCGCGAACCCCGTCGCCGGCGGCGGCACCTGCGCCAGCCGGCACCATGTCAGCCCGAGGGTGTAGGTGGCGGACAGCAGCGCCGCCAGGGCGTCGGGGTCGTCGCTGCGCAGGGCGTCGGGGAGCCGGCCGTCGCGCGGCCACAGCGACCGCAGCGGGTTCGCCGGGTCGGCCAGCACCGCCTGCAGCGTCCGGGCGCTGTCGGTGTCCAGCCAGCGCTGCAGTGCGGGCAGCGCGCCCGGCGCGGCCTGAAGGTCGGCGGCCAGCACCGCGATCCCGGCGCGGCGGACCTCGTCGTGGCCGCGGCCGGTGGCGGCCGGGCGCGGCCCGGTCAGCCCGGCGACGATCTCCTGCAGGTCGTACAGGGCCAGGCGCAGGTACTCGCCGGGCGCGGTGTCGCGGACCATCGGGGTGGCGAACTCGGCGGGGCAGCGGCGCCGCCATTCCTGCAGGATCGCGTCGGGCCCGTACCGGACGGTGGCCATGTCCTGGTTGACCATCCGCAGCGACGCAGCCGTCACCGCGGCCAGGGCGTCGGCGCCGGGCCGGAACCGGGGGTCGGCCTGCAGCCCGGCCGCGACCTCGTACATGACGCGGGCGATGTGGGCGGCGCCGCCGCCGTCCCCCGCGCCGAGCCGGTGGACGTAGTAGCCGGCCAGGGTGCCGAAGTCGGGCGGCATCATCCAGTGCAGCTGGTCGGCCGACGTCGTCAGGAACGGGATGAACGACTCGATCAGGGGGTGCTCGGTCAGCACGACCGGGGATCCGGCGCACCACAGCAGCGCGCCCCACGCGGCGGCGACGGTGCTGGGCGTGCCCGGCTGGAACATGGGGTCGCGCTGGGCGAACTGCTGCGGGTTGACCGCGAGGGCGGTGGTGAGGGCCTGGGAGATGCGGGCGACGACGGCGGTGTCGGGCACGGGCCCGAGGAACCCCAGCGGCGCGACCCGCCCGGCGGCGAGGTCGGGGCCGGTCGGGAACAGCTGCGGCGGGACCGGCGGGGTCCCGGCGCCCTGCGGCGCGGGGACCGCGACGCGGCGGTCCTCGGGCTGCGCGGGCGGCGGGCAGGGGTGCCAGGTGCCGTCCAGCCCGCACCGGTACCAGCGTCCCCACGCGCCGTAGAGCCACCATTCGCCGGCGCCCCACAGCATCCGCGCGGCGACCTGGGCGGCGCGGTCGGCGGGCTGGGCCGTCTGCCACCACGGTGAGGCCACCAGCTCGCGCACGTTGCCCTCGACCGAGGCGAACAGGTCGCCGCCCGGGCCGCCTCCGGTTCCGCCGGGCCCCGCCCCGGCCGCCTGCCAGCTCATCACGCGAATAGTAGTCCCAGTGGGCGGTCCGTCCGGCATCGCGTGAGTTACGGGCGGGTAGCCCCGCCATCGACGTGTAAGCACCGTTATGGCAGGATGCTCCTTAGCCTGCCGTGCGGCGGGCCGCCGCGTGAACGGGTGCGACGAACGGGGGGCACGATGGACGGCGCCGCACGGACCCGCGCCTGGGGCCTCGGCCTGGCGCTGTTCTCCTCGGTGTGCTTCGGCGCGTCCGGGCCGTTCGGCAAGGCCCTCATCGAGGCCGGGCTCGGCCCCCTGCAGGCGGTGTGGCTGCGGATCGCGGTGGCGGCGGCGGTCCTGGTCCCGCTCGCACTGGCGCTGCGGGGCGCCTCGGCCGCCCGCGCGCTGCGCCCCCACCTGCGGTCGGTCGCCGTCTACGGGCTGGCCGGCGTCGCCGGCTGCCAGGCGTTCTACTTCGTGGCCGCTTCCCGGCTGCCGGTCGGCGTGGCGATCCTGCTGGAGTTCGCCGGCCCCGTCATCGTGCTCGGCTGGCTGCGGCTGGTCCGCCGCGCCCCCGTGCACCGCGGCGCCGCCGCCGGCGTCGCGATCGCCATGACCGGCCTCGCGCTGGTGGTGCAGGTGTGGTCGGGCCTGTCGCTGGACCCGGTCGGGCTGGCCGCCGGGCTCGGCGCCGCCGCCTGCCAGGCGTCCTACTTCCTCATCGTCGACCGCCTCACCGGGCAGGTCGACCCCCTCGTCATCACCTCCGCCGGCAGCGTCGTCGCCGCCGCCGTCCTCACCGTGTTCGCCGCCCCGTGGGCGCTGCCGTGGGACGTGCTGCCCGCGCACGTCCCCGTCGCCGGGCACACCGCGCCCGGCTGGGCCCTGGTCGCCTGGATCGGGATCGTCAGCACCGTCATCGCCTACCTCACCGGTGTCGCCGGCCTGCAACGGCTGTCGGCGCAGGTCGGCGGCGCCATCTGCTACACCGAGGCCGTCGCCGCCGCCCTCATCGCCTGGGCCGCGCTCGGCGAGCGCCTCACCCCCGTCCAGATGACCGGCGGCGCGATCGTGCTGGCCGGCGCCTACATCGCCCAGCGAGCCGCCGCCACCCGGCCGGGCACGGCTCCGCCGGCGGGCCGCACCACAGCGGACGCGACAGAGGACAAAGCAGGGGCCACAGCAGGGGACGCGCCGGTGAGGCCGCGGCGGCGCTGGGGCGGTGACCGCCCCGCCGCCCCGGCCGCCGACCAGGTCTGAGCGGTCCCGTCCGAACCGGCTCAGGCGTTCTCGCCGCGGAACCGGCGGACGCCCAGCGCCACCGACACCACCAGCAGCACCACCGCCACCAGCGCGCCCTCGGCGACCGCCGCGGACGAGAAGTCGCCGAGGAACGCCGCCCGCGCCGCGTCCACCACGTAACGCAACGGCGTGAACCGCGACACCACGTCCAGCCAGCCCGGCGCCAGGCTCATCGGCAGCAGGATCCCCGACAGCAGCATCAGCGGCAGCGTCACCGCCGACAGCAGCGGAGCGAAAGCGTCCTCGCTGCGCGTCCTCATCGCCAGCACATACGACAGGGACGCCACGCTCACCGCGAGCGACACCACCAGCAGCAGCCCGACGGCGATCCCGCCGGCCGGGGCCCGCAGCCCCAGCGCCAGCCCGACCGCCACCAGCGCCACCCCCTGGAACACCACGACGGCGGTGTCGCGCAGCACCCGCCCCAGCAGCAGCGCGGTGCGGCTCACCGGGGTGACGCGCAGCCGCTCCACCACCCCCGACCGCAGGTCGGCGATCAGCCCGAACCCGACGAACCCGGCGCCGAACAGCGCGAGCTGGATCAGCACCCCGGGCACGAACACCTGCCAGGCGTTGCCCGCGCCGAACCCCCGGACGTCGACCAGCTCCGACAGCAGCGGCCCGAACAGCACCAGGTACACCAGCGGCTGCATCGCGCCGAACACCACCGCGACCTTGCTGCGCAGCGTCTGCCGCATGTGCCGCAGGAAGATCAGCCGCGTGTCGGACACGGTCCGTGCGAGAGACATCGAAACTCCTCGATTCAGGGCAGGGGCCGGCGGGGGATTCAGCCGGGGGGTCAGGCGGCGTCGCGCAGGGACCGGCCGGTGACGGTGAGGAACACGTCGTCGAGGGTGGGGCGGGCCAGGCTCAGCGAGGCCAGTTCCACCCCGGCGCCGTCCAGCGCGCGGATCAGGCTCATCAGCGCCCTCTCGCCGTCCTCCACGGTGAGCCGGACGGTGCCGCCGGTGACGGTGGCCTCGCGGACGGCGGGATGCTCAGACAGCGCCTTGCGGGCGCCGTCGGAGCCGGACGGGTCGGCCAGCTCCAGCGTGACGACGTCGCCGGCGACACGGCGCCTGAGGTCGGCGGGCGTGCCCTCGGCCACGATCCGCCCCCGGTCGATGATCAGCAGCCGGTCGCACAGCGCGTCGGCCTCGTCCAGGTAATGCGTGGTGAGGAACACCGTCGTGCCGTCCCGGTCGCGCATGGAGCGGATGTGGTCCCACAGGTTGCCGCGGCTCTGCGGGTCCAGGCCGGTGGTCGGCTCGTCCAGGAACAGCAGCGGCGGGCGGTGCACCAGCCCGAGCGCGATGTCCAGCCGGCGCCGCTGCCCGCCCGACAGGGCCCCCGACGGACGCGACCCCAGGCCGCCGATGTCCAGGCGGGCGCACAGCGCGGCGATCCGCGCGCCGCGGTCGGTGACGCCGTAGAGGCGGGCCTGCAGGTCAAGCTCCTCGGCCGCCGGGACCGACGGGTCGGTGCCGCCGCCCTGCGCGACGTAGCCGATGCGGCGCCGCACGCCGGCCGGGTCGGCGCGCAGGTCGCATCCCGCGACCGTCGCGGTCCCGGCGGTCGGCGCCAGCAGCGTCGTCAGCATCCGCAGCGTCGTGGTCTTCCCGGCGCCGTTCGGCCCGAGGAACCCGACGATCTCGCCGGCCGCGACCGACAGGTCCACGCCGGCGACGGCCTCGACCGTCCCGTGCCCGCCGGTGAAGGTGCGGGCGAGCCCGCGCGCCTGGATCACGATGACCTCCTCAGAGAACGACGACGCCCGCTAGCGTAACCCCAATTTTAGAGTCACACCAAGTTTTCAGTGACTCTAACGAAGGTATATTCCGGGGCATGGGTGAAGAGCTCGTCCCGGACGCGCAGCCGGAACTCGGACTGCGGGAACGCAAGAAGCGCGAGACGCGCCGCCGCATCGCCGACATCGCCACCGGGCTGTTCATGACGCGCGGGTTCGACAACGTCACCATCGCCGACGTCGCCCGCACCGCCGACGTGTCGGTCAACACCGTCTTCAACTACTTCAAGACCAAGGAGGACCTGTTCTTCGACCGGCAGGACGAGATGATCGAAGCCGCCGCGCGCGACTTCCGCGGCCGCCGCCCCGGCGAGAGCGCCGCCGCCCTGTTCCGCCGCCGGTTCTTCGAGGGACTGGACGCCCGCGCCTACCAGACCGCCTTCCACGAGGGCTCGGAGGTCTGGACCGACACCGTCCGCAACAGCCCCGCCCTCACCGCCCGCGGGCGCGAGATGGTCCGCCTCGCCCAGGACCACCTCGCCGGGCTCCTCGCCGACGACACCGGCGCCGGCCCCGACGACATCGCCCCCCGCGCGGCCGCCGCGATGATCTTCGCCGTGCAGACCACGCTCGTCGAGCAGATCGCCGACCGCAAGAGCGCGGGGGAGACCCTGGAGGAGATGCGCGACGACGTCTACGCCGCCGCCGCCCGCGCCTTCGACCTCCTCGAACACGGCCTCGGCGGATACGCCGCCGCACCCCCCGCCGCGCCGCCGGCCGGAGGCGCGGCGGAAAGCGACACCGGGGAGCGCGCCACCGGAAAATGAGTGTCGGGCCCCTCCCGATCATTCCTACACTCCATGATTGCGGAGGCGAACAATCATGGACACCCCCACGCTCCTTGCCCACCTCGAGAACCACGACACCGCCCTCACCCTGCCCAGGGGATCCTCACTGCGCTGGGACGACGCGGACCTGCACCGCGCCGCCCACACCGACGACGCCGAGGGCTACGCGCTGCTCGGCCTCGCGCCCGGCGTGCGGCCCTGGCAGCGCGCCCGCGTGCTGCTGCAGATCCTCGCCGCCTCCCAGGCCGGCCTGGACGAGCCCGCCCGCGACGTGCAGGCCCGCGTCGCCCGCGTCCTGACCCTCGGCCTGCCGCCCGCCCATGTCATCACCGTCCTGCTCGCGCTGCGGCGGGAGCGCGCCAACCACAAGCACACCACCCGCACCGCGCTGCGGTTCGTCCTGGAGCACCCGGCCGCCGACGCGCTCATCGCCGCGCGCCGCCCCGCCCTGCTCGACTGCTTCGAGCACGCCCTCGGCACCGCCACCGCCCGCGGCTGCGCCCGCCGCATCGACGGAGGCGACACCGGATCGGACTACCTGCGGCGCCGCCTCCTGCGGTTCCTCACCGACCCCGCCGCCGCGGCCGACCGCGTCCAGGCCCTCTACCGGACCACGGGCACGGCAACGGACACCGCGCCGGAGGCGGGGATGCCGGACGATCCGGTGCTGCCCGTCGACACCGTCCGGGAACGCCCCGCCACCATCACCGCGACCAACCGCGGCGACATCGCCGCCACCCTCGTCCACCTGTACCGGGGCGGCCCCGCCGAGGACCTGTACGCCGCGCTCGGCCGCTACGTCGGCGCCGCCGCCGGCGCGTTCCCCCGCTTCACCGGGACGGTCGCGCTCGTGCTGGACGCCTCGGCGTCCATGCGCGGCTACGGCGACCGCGAATGGGCCGTGCTGTCCCAGGCCGCCGCGCTGCGGATGGTGCTGTCGCAGGTGTGCGACCGGCTGGAGGTCATCGAGGCCGGCGGCGACGAACGCGCCCCGCGCGGCGCCACCGACCTGGCCACCGGCGTCCTGGACGCGCTCGGCACCGACCCCGACCTGGTCGCCGTCGTCTCCGACGGCTACGAGAACGTCTTCCCCGGCGACCTGGCCCGCGTCGCGGCGAGCCTGCCGCGCGCCGGCATCACCACCCCCGTGGTGTTCTGCCACGCCCTGTTCACCGGCAGCGACGACCTGACGCTGCGGCGCCCCGCCCCGTCCCTGCCGCAGCGCGGATTCTGGCACCAGGACGACTTCGCCGAACTGCTGCCGTGGATGTTCGGGCACTGCGACGCCGGCGCGCCCTGGCTGCGCGCCGCCCTGCACGCCCGCCTGGACGTCCTGGACCGGCAGGCCGACGGCCTGGCCGCCCGCCTCGCCGCCTGAGAACCCGCCGAGAACCCCTGAGGACGCCGCCCGAGCCATTCCGGGCGGGCGCCGGACGGCACGTCCCGCCGGCGCCCGCCCGCACCAACGGAAAGGGAGCACCGCATGACCGAGATGACGGCGCTCGACACCCTCCTGCCCGGCCCGCTCAGCCTCGCCGGGCACCGCCTGGGCACCCCCCAGCAGGCCGGCGCGCTCACCATGGTGCCGATCTCCGGGCCCGCCCACCCCGGCTTCGTCCCGCCCCGCACCGGCCTCAAGCTGTCCAGGGTCGTCGGTTACGGGCAGGTCGAGCTCACCAACGGCGCCGGCTCCGGCGTCGCGATCGTCCCGCTGCACATCGGCTACATCCAGGACCGCGCCCAGAACCACGCCCTGTGCCGGTCGGCGTTCCTGGCCGCCGGGCAGACCCTGCGGTTCGACGACGCCTGCTGCGTCCAGGAGAGCCAGGGCGGCTACCTCACCGAACGCGACCAGTGGTTCTTCGTCCTGCCCGTCGAACTGCGCGCCCGCGCCCTGGAACTGCGCGGCGTCACCGGCTACAGCAAGCTGTGGGGCGACATCGCCGACCTCAACGCCCGCTACGGCCTGCCGCGGCGCGGCCACCTGGAGCAGATCCTGTCCCGCAAGCGGCCCGTGCTGACCCAGTTCCGGTCCCGGCTGGAACCGCAGCCCGGCCAGGTCGGCGCACTGTTCTTCGTCGCCGGCCGGTTCGCCGGCCTGGAGATCGCGCCCGACCCCGGCTACTTCGCCGAGATGTGGACCGCGCTGGTCTGCTTCGCCTACGGCGTCGCCGCCTGGCACACCGAATCCGCAACCGAATCCGCCACCGCCGAATCCAGCACTGCCGGGCCCGTGCCCTTCGAGGCGGACGGCCTCGCGGGGCTGCGCGGCGCCCTGGAACGCGACCGCTCCGCCCGCCTCGCCGAGATCGGCGGATGGCTCGCCGCCGCCCCCGCCGGACCCGTCGAACTGACCGAGGAGGACCGCTACCTGGACCTGCGGCTGTCCACCGTCACCGCCCCGCACCTGGCCGGGCAGATCGTCACCGACGGCGGCCGCACCGTCTACGCGTCCCTGTTCGCCCGCTGAACCCCCGGCTGGGGCCCCGCAAAAGGAAAAGGGGTTGCCCCGGGGGCGCGGCAGTCGGTTGAATCAGATCCGCGGGAACTGTGCCGGGCACGTCAGGCGGAACCCCGATTCCAAATCCGGGAAACGCGCGACGCTCGAGACGTCGTCAAGGCGATGATGAACCTGACGAGGCGCCGGCCGCCTGTCCCGCCCCGTCCAGGTAGGGCCCCAGGCCCGACCTGACCTGCGACGGCATCTCCTTCTTGGCCTTGGACGCCGGGTCGATGAACACGTGCCGCACCTCCCCGTCGGCGATGAGCCGCCCACCCACCCGGAACACCGGCCGCACGACCATGCTCGTCGTCCCCAGATGCGCCACCGGCATCGACACGTCCAGCAGCTCGTCGAACCGCGCGCCCTCCCGGTAGCGGATCCGCGCCTCCGCCACCACCAGGTCGTACCCCTGCTCCACCATGCCGGCCCAGTCACCGAACAGCGCCCGCCACATCTCCGTCAGCGCCACGTCATAGAAGAACAGGTAGTGGCCGTTGAACACCACGCCCTGCTGGTCGCACTCGCTGTACCGCACCCGCAGCCGATGCGTGAACACCTCACCCATACCGGGCATCCTGCCGCATCCGCAGGACGAGCCTGGTGGTGCGGGCCGCGTACGCGGCGGGGGCGTCGTCGAGCTAGTCGATCTGCGCGGCGCGCGCGACCGCCAGCCCGGCCGCGTCCAGGCCGATGCTCTTGGCGCCGCCGCCCAGCACCAGGAGTGTGCCGCCCTCCCGCTCCACCAGCGGCGGGACGACCGGCGCCACCACCGCCTCACCCGGCCCGGCCACCACCGGATCGGGCCGCTCGCGCCACCGCACGGCGCCGCGGCCGGTGTGACGAGCTCACGCATCCCCGCCCCGCCTCCCGGCCGCAGACCCGGACCGCACGTTCAGGTGCCCCCCAGGCGCGAGCGCGCCCCGGGCGGCGACGAGGCGGATCTTCGGCATGACACGCGCCTCCTCGACCATGCCTCCGGCCACGGGCTATAACGAGCGTCATAGCCGGCTTGGTATAACCGGTGCTTCTGGACTGGAGAACGATCATCTCTTGGACTTATCGGGCAGGAGGCGGCCACGATGGGAGGTGTCAGCGGCACAAGGAGGAGACCATGACCGAATACGCCAAGGCCATGCGGCCCGAGGACATCACCCGGCTGTTCGTCGAACGCTCCAACGCCGGCGACGCGGCAGGCGTCGCCGCCCTCTACGCGGAGGACGCGGTGATGGCCTACCCGCCCGGATCACAGACCGTGGGACGCGACGCGATCCGGGCGCTGTGGGAGAAGGTCCTGGCAAGCCGTCCCCGCTTCGAGCCCGAGGAGCCCCTGCCGACCCTGGTCAGCGGCGACCTCGCCCTCACCTCCACGCCGCCCAGGGACGGGGCGGGCGCCCGCGCGCAGGTCGTCCGCCGCCAGCCCGACGGCAGCTGGCTGCGCGTCCTCGACCAGCCCGAGTTCGTTCCGCCCTCCGGGGCCTAGGACCCCGCCCAGATCGGGTAGTCGACGTAGCCGCGCGCCCCGCCGCGGTAGTGGGTGCCCCGGTCGCCGCGCGCCGTCCCCTGGCCCAGCGCGAACCGGGCGACCAGGTCGGGATTGGCGACGAACGGCCGCGCGAACGACACCGCGTCCGCGACCCCCGCCTCGACGATCGCGTTCCCCGACTCCCGGCCGAACCCGTGATTGGCGATCAGGGCGCCGCCGAACAGCTTGCGGTAGCGGGCGAACGCGTCGAAGTCCGGGACGCCGCCCGGCACCGGCCCCCGCAGATGCAGATACGCGAGCGGGCGGCGGTCCAGCTCGGCCACCAGGCCGTCGAAGGCGGCGAGGGTCTCCTCGTCGGCGGTGTAGGGGTAGCCGTCGCCGCGCACCCCGGCGGAGGTGTCGCGGACGGTCCAGTACGGTGACAGCCGCACCCCGGTCCGGCGCCCGTCCCACGCCGCCGTCACCGCGTCCACGATCTCCAGCAGCAGGCGGCCGCGGTCGGTGCCGTAGCCGTCGGCGCGGCGGTTGAGGCGCGGGTTGAGGAACTGCGCGATCAGATACGTGCCGTTCGCGGCGATCTCCACACCGTCGAACCCGGCCCGGTGCGCCCGCTCGGACGCCGCACCGTAGTCGGCGACCGTCCGCCCGATCTCCGCGGCCGTCATCTCCCGCGGCGTGACGGTCGGTCGGGGTCCCGCCGCCGTCCAGCACACCTCGCCCGGATCCACCGCCGACGGCCCGGCGGGCAGCGCCCCGCCCAGGTGATCGGGATGGGAGCCGGCGCCCGTGTGCCACAACTGCAGCACCACGCGCCCGCCGAGGGCGTGCACGACGCCGGCGACGCGCCGCCACGCCGCCACCTGCCGCTCGCTGTAGATGCCGGGCACGCCGGGGAACCCGATCGCCCGCTCGCTCACCCACGCGCTCTCGGCGACGATCAGCCCGGCCGTGGCCCGCTGCCCGTAGTAGGCGGCGTGCAGGTCCGTCGGCACCAGCTCGGAATTGGTCGCCCGGGCCCGCGTCAACGGCGCCATCACCACCCGGTTGGGGAGCCGCAGGTCCCCGAGCGTCACCGGCCGCAGCAGCGGCTGCCCGCCCGGCTCGCTACCCTGGTCACATCGGATCATCGTCTTCCCGCCGTAGTCGTCTCTCGGATGCCACGAAGCAGACGGAACCCGGCGCGGAAAGGTGACCGATGGACGAGGAACTCGCCGAACGCTTCGAGGCGCACAGGGGCGCACTGCGCGCGGTCGCCTACCGGATGCTCGGCACACCCGGCGAAACCGACGACGCCGTCCAGGAGGCCTGGCTGCGCCTCTCCCGCACCGGCGCCGCCGGCATCGACGACCTCGAGGCGTGGCTGCGCACCGTCGTGGCCCGCATCTGCCTCGACATGCTCCGCTCCCGCACGTCCCGGCGCGAGGAACCCTACGGCTGGCACTCACCCGTCCAGGCACACGACGGCGACCCCGAACACGAGGCCGTCCTGATCGAGTCGGTCGGACGCGCCATGCTCGTCGTCCTGGACACCCTCGGCCCCGCCGAACGCGTCGCGTTCGTCCTGCACGACGTGTTCGCCGTCCCCTTCGACCAGATCGCCGCCATCGTCGGCCGCACCCCGTCGGCCGCCAAGAAACTCGCCAGCCGCGCCCGCCACCGCGTCCGCGGCGCCACCGCCCCCACCACCGAACTCGCCGAACAACGCCGCGTCGTCGAAGCGTTCCTCGCCGCCGCCCGCAGCGGCGACCTGAACGCCCTCCTCGGCGTCCTGGCACCCGACGTCGTCCGCCGCGCCGACCACGCCGCCCTCACCCCCGGCCGCCCCTCCGTCCTGCGCGGCGCCGGCACCGTCGCCCGCGAGATGCAGCTCTTCGGCAGCCGCGCCAGGTACGCCGGACCCGCCCTCGTCAACGGCACGGCCGGCGCCGTCGTCGCCCCCCACGGCCGCCTCCTGCTCGCCCTCGCCATCACCGTCCACGACGGCCGCGTCACCGAATACGAGATGATCGCCGACCCGTCCCGCCTCAAGGCCCTCGACCTCGCCGTCCCCTGACCGATTCCGACAAGACCTCACCGCAGCCCCCGCCTACGGTGGCCCCATGAGCACCGACCTGACCGAGCTGGCCAACGTGGGACCGGCCGTGGCCCGCTACTTCGAACGCATCGGCATCACCACCATCGCCCAGCTCCCCGGCCGGGACCCCGTCGAGCTGTACGAGCGCATGTCGGCCGCGTGCGGCCACCGCCTCGACCCCTGCCTGCTCGACACCGTCATGTCCGCCGTCGACCAGGCCGAAGGACGCCCCGCCCGCCCCTGGTGGCACTACACCCCCGACCGCAAACGCCTCCTCACCGACACCCGCGCCTGATCTCCCTGGTCGTGCACGCCGAAACCCGATGGTGGAAGACCGCGATGCGGCGGGAGACCACCTCAGTGGAAGATCTCGCGCCACTGCTCAGCTAGGCTGCCGAAGCCTTGGGGGAGAAGCGCCCCGCGGCCATGGTCCGGCGACCGGCCGGGGGGAAACACGCGGGCACCTACGTCCTGGAGACCTGCGCCGCCCGCCGTGTGGTCCTGCGCGTCCTGCCGCCCGGCGACGGCGCGGTTGGTCCATCGCCCACCTGCAGCTGTGGGATCTGTTCGCGATACGCAACTCCCACGCCACCGTCGAGTCCTGGCTGCCGAACTACCAAAGCCTCGGACGCGCCGACCTCACCACCCGCGGCCTGCGCGCCCGACACACGGCCTGGACCCAGCGCTGCCTGAGCCGCGCCTTGCCTGAGCGGTGACGCCAACGGGCAGCGCCGGTGTTCCCGGCACGCGTCGCCCTGCCAACTTTGGCGCTCACACGTGTCCGCCCAAGGGGGTGCGGTGTGCGTGGATCTTTCGGTGGCCGATCCGCCAGCCGTGCGGGGTTCGGATGACGGTGTCCTCGTAGGTCACGCTCCCGGCGGTGCCGTCGGCGTTGACGCCGATCCCCTTGGAGCGCGCGTGCACCCGGCCGTCGGCGGCCTCGGTGAGGACGACGTTGGTGACGTGATGGGCGACCGGGTTGAGCTCGCCGAGCGCACGCCCCGCGGCGGCGCACGCCGCGACGCCCAGCAAAGGCTCCTGCCCGAAGTCGGACACGTCGTAGACGACGTCGGGGGTGAACACCTCGTCCAGCCGGTCCAGTTCCCCGCTGTCGCACAGGTGTCCGTGCATGGAGATCAGCTCGGTGATCTCGGTGCGGTCGTCGGCGGTGAACGCCATCGCTCCTCCTCAGGGTTCGGCGCGGGCACTAAGCGGGGTACTCCCCGGTTAATGCCTCCGCTAGGCTAACCAGGGATGTCCCCGTTTAACAACCAGGAGCCGGGATGACAGCCGCCTCCGGCCGGCCGCGCCGCGCGGACGCCGAGCGCAACGCCCGCCTGCTGCTCACGGCCGCCCGGGAGCTCTTCGACGAGCAGGGCCCCGGCGCGCCCCTGGACGAGATCGCCCGGCGGGCGGGCGTCGGCAACGCGACCCTCTACCGGCACTATCCGACCCGGGGCGACCTGCTCGTCGCCGTCTACGCCGACGAGGTCGCCGCGCTCTGCGACCAGGGTGCCGCCCTGCCGGCCGAAACGGCGCCCGGCGAGGCGTTCTTCACCTGGCTGGACGCCTTCGCCGTCCACGTCGCGACCAGGCGGACGCTGGCCTTCGCCGGCACCGAGAGCGACGGCGATCGGCGCACCGAGCTGTTCGAGCGCTGGCATTCCGCGTTGACCTCGACCGCGGAGCGGCTGCTGGCACGGGCGCAGGACGCGGGCGCCGTCCGCGGGGACGTCACCGTGACCGAGGTGCTGGCGCTGGCCAACGCGGTCGCCGCCTCCGGCGCCGATCCCGCCCGGGTCCGCCGCCTGCTCTCGATCGTCCGCGACGGCCTCACCTGACCGGCGGGACGCCCCGCACAGCGGTGTCAGATGACTTCGAGGTTGGCCATCATTCCCATGTCCTCGTGCTCGGCGTTGTGGCAGTGGAAGAGATAGCGGCCCCGGTAGCCGTCGAAGCGGGTGATGATCTCCGCCGACTCGGCCGGGCGCAGCGAAATGGTGTCCTTGAGACCCGCGTCGTGGGGCAACGGCGGGCCGCCGCGGCGCGACAGCACCCGGAACCCGGCCAGATGCAGATGGACGGGGTGATGGACGTCGGCCACCAGCCGCCACACCTCGACATCGCCGAGCCGGACGGTCACGTCGGAGCGGGCGGGGTCGAACGGCAGACCGCCGATCAGCCATCCATGCCCGCCGCGCATCCGCCCCGCGCGGAAGGAGAACTCGCGCACCCTGACGGCGTCCGACCGCCGCCACTGCGGCAGATCGGCGGACAGGACGCGCGGGACGCGGCTGTCGTCGGCGGCGCGGCGCGCGACCCGGAAGGCCATCACGTCGCGGGTGCGCCCGGAGCCCAGCCGGTTGACCACCCGGACGCGGCCGCCGACCGGAACGGCCGAGAAGTCGATGATCACGTCGTAGCGTTCGGCCGGCGCGACGGGCAGGGACCGGTGCGTCACCGGCGCCGCGAGCAGGCCCTGGTCGGCGCCGATCTGGACGAGGTCCAGCCGGCGTCCGTCGTCGCCGACCGCTTCGAGGTCGTAGTGCCGGGCGTTCGAGGCGTTCAGGACGCGCAGCCGGTACCGGGCGGCGTCGACCTCGTGCATCGGCCACGGGGCGCCGTTGACCAGGATCACGTCACCGAGCACTCCGGCGAGATAGGGCTCGCGGACCCCCGGACGCTCCCGCAGGGACGGGTCGAGCGAGGGATAGGCCAGGCTCCCGTCGGCGGCGAACGCACGATCGGCGATCATGAGGGGGAGCTCGCGCGGCCCCGCGGGCAGGCCGAGGGCGTCCTCGGCGTCGTCGCGGACGATCTGCAGCCCGGCCAGGCCCCGCCAGATCGCCGGAGCGGTGAAGTCCATGCGGTGGTCGTGGTACCACAGCAGCGCCGGCCGCTGCTCCATCGGGAACGTGTACTCGTGCGTCAGCCTGGTCGGCGCCGCCCGCGGATCGCTCATGCCATGCGCAGAGCCATGCGCAGAGCCCTGCGCATGCCCGTGCCCGCCATGACCGCCGTGCCCTGAGCCGTGCCCTGAGCCGTGCCCTGAGCCGTGAGCGGTGCCGGGCCAGCCTTCGGGCAGGACGAGGTCGGTCGGGTACCCGTCGGAGGACGCCGGGGTCCGTCCGCCGTGCAGGTGGACGACGGTCGGCACGGGCAGGTCGTTGCGATGCCTCACGGTGATCGGCCTTCCGCGGCGCGCCTCGATCGTCGGCCCCGGGAAGGTGCCCTCATACGTCCACATCGGTGTCCTGACGCCGGGCAGGATCTCCAGCGTCGCCTCCCGCTGGGTGATCTCGTAACGGTCGGCGCCGCCCGAGGTTCCGGCCGGCGCCAGCACGCGGGGGACCGGCAACGGCACCTGGAAAGCCGGCGGCAGCGGTACCGCGCTGCGCAACTCGGCGCCCGTGACCGGCGGGCGGCGGGCCAGCGCGGCCGAGGCCGACAGCCCGGCGGCCGCCATCAGCCCGAACGCCCCGCCGATGCCCAGCACCTGACGCCTGCCCACTCCACGGGCTCCGCCGGGCCCGTCGCCGTCCTCACGCATCCTCGTCCCCTCGCTGCTCCGGCCCCTCCACTGGCTGCTCCTGCTCGCGCGCGGGCCGCGGCCGCACCCGGAGGGGCCCGCGCCACACGTCGATGAACAGCACGGCGACCGCGACGATGGTGATCACTCCCAGCGGGAAGTGCAGCCACAGCGCGCCGGCCATCCCGGCGAAGTACTGCACGGTCTCGGCCGTCACCACGGCCGCCGCCGCGAGGAAAGGCCAGGCCCGGCGCAGCCGCACCCAGATCACGATCGCCGCGATCAACTGCAGGTAGCCGATGGAGGTGACGGCGTTGGCGCCCGCCTCGTGCCAGCGAAGACCGTCGTAGTCGCCGCTCAAGTACACGCCCGCGAACACCGGCTGGCCGAAGATCGCGACCATGTGCGCGCTGACGACGGCCCGCAGGACCCACACGGTGGGCCTCGTCCGGCGCGCGGCATCGGACCGGCCCGGCATGGCCGCCCGGGACTTGCCCGCTGCGGTGAGCATGGGGCGTCCTCCTCACTTCTGTCGATTCCGATTACGCCCCACGACATTATGATCGGCAAGTTATCCTGTCTAAGATCAATATTGCTATGCAGTTATGCACTCGCGGTCATGACCGCGAGGTTCCCGCGATCAGTGATCGCGAACGAGCGAGCGGAGTGCCATGGACCTGAACACGCTCCAGCAGTTCCTCGTGGTGGCACGCCTGGAACACCTCAGCCGCGCGGCCGACGAGCTCCGCGTCGCCCAGCCGTCAGTGAGCCGCACCATCGCCCGGCTGGAAAGCGAACTCGGCACACCGCTGTTCGACCGGGCCGGCCGGCTCCGGCTCAACGACACCGGGAAACTCTTCCTCGGCTACGTCGAACGCTCCCTCGGCGCGCTCGAGGCGGGGCGCCGGGCCGTCGCCGAGGCCGCCGGCGCGGGGCTCGGCACCGTGAGACTGGCGTCGGAGACCTTCCTCACCCTCACCGGGCCGCTCGCCGCCTACAAGCAGGCCCATCCCCACATCGAGGTCGAGCTCCACCAGATGCAGGCCGAGGAGATGGTCCGCCACCTGCACGCCCAGGACGTCGACCTCTGCGTCGCCTCCCAGCCGATCCGCCCGGAGGGACTGGAGGCGGTTCAGCTGATGGACGAGGCGGTGTGGCTGGCCACCCCGCTCGGCCACCCGCTGGCGGGCCGCGCCTCGGTGCGCATCGAGGAACTCGCCGACCAGCCCTTCGTCACCTCCCGCAGGGGGCACTGGCAGCGCCGCCTGCTCGATCGCCTCTTCGCCGCACGCGACCTCACACCGAGGATCGTCTGCGAAGGCGACGAGCCCAGCGCAGTCCAGGCCCTGATCAGCGCCGGAATCGGCATCGGCCTCACCCCCGACATCGCCCGGAACGCCGCCGCCCAGGCCCCCGTCGCCTGGGTCGCCGTCGACAGCCCCGACTGCCGCCGCAGGCTCACCCTGCTCTGGCTCGCCGGCGGCCGCCTCTCGACCGCCGCCGACCTGATGCGCACCACGATCACCGGCTTCGACTGGACCGGCGGCCGACCGCGAGGCCGGGAACGAGCGGCCGAACCCGGCTAGAACCCTCGGCGCCGCCGGATTCTGTCGTTACAGGGGTCTACGTTGCGGGGGCATGGACGAGGAGATCTTGGTCATTCCGGCGGCGTGGCGGCGGCGCGTGCACCCGCGGCGGGGCGGGACGCCCGGAACGGCGGTCAAGCTCGACCCCGGCGCCGCGGACGAACTCCGGGCGAAGATCGACGAGCAGGCCACCGACATCGAGGACGTGCTCGCCAACCCGCAGAGCGACCCCGGCCTCGTCGCGGCGGCGCGGCGGTACCTGGGCGGGCGGGCCGATCCGCTCGGTGCCGCGGTCGCCGGGCAGATCGCCATCCGCAAGGACCCCTGGCAGGACGACCCGCACAGCCGGCTCGTGGACGCCTGGTGCGCCGAGCGCGGCGCCGCGTTCGCCGCGGCGGCGGTCGGGGGCATCGGCAAGGCCGAGCCCACCTGGCAGTGGATCGTTCAGGGCGTCAGGAGCGAGGCGTGGGTCCGCCTGCGGGACCCGCATGCCAAGTACGGGCACTGGTGGGGGACGCGGTTCGCGCTGCGGCGGATGCGCGCCGTCCTCGCCGCGGCGGACGACACCGAGTACGAGGCGGCCGTCGCGCAGCTGGGGGAGTGCCGCGACAACATCCTGCTGCGTCTGGTGACCGCCTACCTCGCGCCCACCCGCCAGGACTGGGTCGATGAGTCATTGGCCGAACACGGCGGCCCCTCGGACTACATGTACTCGTGGATGCTGTGGTGCTCGGTGCAGTCCGCCGCGCAGCTGCCCGCCCTGGGCCCCCTGGGGTGGCAGGCGTCCCAGGCCGACCTGGTGACGACCGCCGTGGACGGGGTCGGGACGGCCCTTGCGCCGCTCCTGGCCGACGCCTACGACTCCGCCCACAACGCCAAGGCCCGCAAGAACACCACCGAGGCGCTGGCGATCCTGCCGACCGACGAGGCGTTCCGGGCGCTCACGGACCGCGCCGATCAGGAGCGCGTCAGGCCCGCGCTGGCGGCGGCGATGAAACGGTTCCCCGTCCGAGGGGCACGGCTGCTGAGGGACAGGGCCGCCGGGGCGGGCAAGGGCGCCAAGGTCGCCGCCGAGCTGCTGGACGAGCACCTCGTGGCCCACCCCGAACTCGCCGAGGGCGAGACGGCCGCGGCGCGGGTCCCGGACGCGGACACCCGTGACGTGCCGCCGTCGCTGGTGAACCCGCCGTGGGCCCGCGGACGCCGCGAACGCGGGCACGCGGTGATCGACGGGCTGGTACCGCCGGACGTCGACGCCGTGCGCTGGGCGCCCGGCGAGCGCGAGGCATGGGCCCCGGCCGGACACGGGCCGGGACGCGACGGCTGGGTCAGCAAGATCCACGACTACAAGGCGGGCCGGCTGCCCAACTGGGAGATGCTGGAGCTGTTCACCCACGGCCCCGAGGCACTGGTGCGGCCCCTGTTCGCCGAATGGGCGGCCGGCGACCCTCCGCTCAGATGGGGGCTGAAGGAGGTGGCGGCCCGCTACGAGCTCGACGCCGTCCCGCTCCTGATCAAAGCGGCGGCGAACGCGCCCGCCTCCGACGGTGACGTGCTGCTGCCGTTCCTGACCCCGCGGATCGCCGCGCTCATGGCGGACTGGGCGCTCCGGCTGAAGTCGGCGCGGCCCGTCGCGCACGCCTGGCTCGCCCGGCACCGGATCGACGCCGCCCGGCAGCTGATCCCCGCCGCGCTCGGACCGGCCGGGACGGAGCGGCGCGCCGCGGAGGTCGCGCTGCTGCACATCGCCGGGATCGAAGGCACTGCCGGGATCGACGGCCGGGAGGCGGTCGTCGAGGCCGCCCGCGTCCACGGGGACGCCGCCGCGGACGCGATCACCGGGCTGATGGCCGCCGACCCCCTCGACCTGGCCCCGGCCCGCGCGCCGAAGACCGGCGGCTGGGCCGACCCGGCACTGCTGCCGCAGATCCTGATGAACGGGCGCGAACGGGCGCTGCCGCAGGACGCGACACGGAACCTGCTGATGACGCTCGCCCTGGAGCGCCCCGGTGGCGCCCGCCCCGACGTCGCCGGGATCCTCCAGGCCTGCGACCGCGAGTCCCTCGCCGCGTTCTCGTGGGCGACCTTCGAACGGTGGGAGGCGGCCGGGCACCCGGCCAAGGACGGCTGGGCGCTCACCCAGCTCGGCCTCCTCGGCGGGGACGAGGCCGCCCGCCGCCTCACCCCGCTGATCCGGGCATGGCCCGGGCAGAGTCGCCACCGCAACGCCGCCGCCGGCCTGGACGTCCTGGCCGAGATCGGCACCGACGTCGCGCTCATGCACCTGCACGGCATCTCCCGGAAACTGCGGTTCAAGGCCCTCCGGGACAAGGCCCGCGAGAAGATCGAGCAGATCGCCGGGACGCTGGAACTCACGCGGGACGAACTCGCCGACCGGCTCGTGCCCGACCTCGGACTCGACCCCGCGGGCGGGCTCGTCCTGGACTACGGGCCGCGCCGCTTCACCGTCGGTTTCGACGAGCAGCTCAAACCGTACGTGCTGGACGAGTCCGGCAGGCCGCGCAAGACGCTGCCCAGACCCGGGGCCAACGACGACCCCGGCCTCGCCCCCGCCGCCCACCAGCGGTTCGCGGCGCTGCGCAAGGACGTCCGCGCCGTGGCCGCCGGGCAGGTGCTGCGGCTGGAGACCGCGATGATCGAACGCCGCTGCTGGCCGCTTCCCGACTTCGAGCGGCTGCTGGCCGCCCATCCGCTGCTGCGCCACATCGTCCGCCGCCTCGTCTGGATCACCGGCGGCGGCACCACCTTCCGGGTCGCCGAGGACGGCACGTTCGCCGGCCCCGCCGACGACGCCCTCGTCCTCGACGCCACGGCGCAGGTCCGCATCGCGCACCGCCTCGACCTGACCGGGGAGGACCTCGCCGCGTGGGAGCAGGTCTTCGCCGACTACGAGATCGCCCAGCCGTTCCCGCAGCTGGCCCGTCCCGTCCACACCCTCACCGGCGAGGAACGCCGGACCGGGCACCTCGCCCGGTTCGACGGCGTCAGGGTCCCGCTGGGACGGCTCCTCGGCCTGGAACAGAACGGCTGGGAACACGAGAGCCCGGCCGACGCGGGCATCGTCGGCGGAATGTCGCGCGAACTGCTCGGCGGCGCCACCGCCGAGCTCGGCTTCGAGCCTGCGGTCGCGATCGGCGGCCGCGACCCCGCCGAGGTCGTCACGATCGGCGGCGTCCAGGTGACCGGCGACCTCGACGCGATCCACGCCAGCGAACTGCTCGCCGAGCTCACCGCGGCGACCGAGGGCTGAAGTCTCGGCAAAGATTCACCCTGCCGCGGGCAGAACACCCGAAATGACCGGTGAGACGCCGTTAACGTGCGGGAATGCCGCAGACGCCAGACCCGGCGCCCGGCGACACGCCCGCCTACGCACCCGCAGACGTCCCGCCCGACGCCCCCGGCCCCGCCGCCGAACCCGCTGCCGGCCCCGCCGCGGGGCGCCCCGCCGCCGGGCAGCGGATGCCGCCGTGGCTGCCGAAGGCGTTCGCCCTGGCCGCCGCGGTCGTGCTGGCGTTCATGGCGGTGCTGTGGCTGCTGCAGCGGCTGCGGGAACTGCTGACGCTCCTGCTGATCTCGCTGTTCCTGGCGTTCGCGATCGAACCCGCCGTCAACTGGCTCGCCCGGCGCGGATGGCGGCGGGGCCTCGCGACCGGTGCGATGTTCGTGGTCGTCGGGCTGCTGTTCGCCGGGTTCCTCGGCGGCATCGGGTCGCTGCTGGCCACCCAGGCCGCCAACCTGATCGACGGGTTCCCCGACTACGTCGGCCGCCTCATCGGATGGGTGAACTCGACGTTCGGGACGCACCTGTCGCAGCGGAACCTGCTCCAGCGGCTGCCCACCGTCACCGACACCCTGTCCCGGCACCTGACCGACCTCGCCGGGAACGTGTGGGGGATCGGGACCACCGCGTTCGGCGTCATCTTCAACGCCCTCGGCGTGCTGCTGTTCACCTTCTACCTGTCCGCCGAAGGCCCCCGGTTCCGCCGGACCGTCTGCTCCCTGCTGCCGCCCCGCCGCCAGCTGGAGGTGCTGCGCGCCTGGGAGATCGCCGTCGACAAGACCGGCGGATACATCTACTCGCGCGGACTGCTGGCCCTCATCTCCGGCATCGCCCACTACGCCGCCATGGCCGGGCTCGGCGTCCCGTACGCGGCGACACTGGCGCTGTGGGTCGGGGTGGTGTCGCAGTTCATCCCCGCCGTCGGCACCTACCTGGCCGGTGCGGTGCCCGTGCTGATCGCGCTGACGAAAGGGCCGTCGACGGCGCTGTGGATCCTGCTGTTCGTCCTGGCCTACCAGCAGCTGGAGAACTACCTGCTGCAGCCGCGCATCACCGCCAAGACCCTGGACATGCACCCGGCCGTCGCGTTCGGGCTCATCCTGGCCGGCGCCGCCGTCGCCGGGCCCATCGGCGTGGTCCTGGCGATCCCGCTCGGCGCCAGCCTCCAGGCGTTCGCCGACGCCTACGTGCGCCGCTACGACGTGGAGGAGCATCCCCTGACCGAACCGGACGCGCCCGGCGCACACTGGTGGCGATGGCTGCGCCGCGACTGAGCCCGGCCCTCGGGCGGCCGTGCCCTCAGGCGACCGTGCGCAGGCGGGCGTCGAGCGCGTCCAGATCCGGGACGAACCACACATGGCCGGCCGAGTTCGACTCGCGGACGAGGGCCTGCAGCGCCGGGCTCGCCGCCGCGTGCCGTGAGATGTCGCCGACGACCGCCAGGCGCAGCCGGTAGTTGACGAACTTCTGCATGACCTCGCCGGCGAAGCGGGTGCCGAGGGAGAAGAAACGCTCGTCGAGGCGGCCCGCCGGCACCGCCACCACCTCGGCGCCGAGGAACACCGCGCCGATCAGCTCCAGCGCGTCCTCGACGGTTGCGATCGGCGGGCCGTCCGGGTCGCACATCAGCACCGCGACCCCGGCCCGCTCCTGGATCACGTCAGGCATCGCCGGCGTCCTCCCGCCCGAGCGCCTCGCCGAGCACCGAATCGATCACCGAGTCGAGCAGGTGCAGGGCGTCGGCGGTGGCGGCCGCGCCGCCCAGTATCACGATCTTCATCCGGTTCCGTTCCTCGTCGTGGACGACCTGGAGGCGCAGCGCGCGACCGGGGTCGCCGGTGTTGGTCCCGGCCTGCAGCAGCGTGCCGAGGCGGTCGGCCTCGGCCCGGCCGACGCCGTCGACCTGCACGATGCTCGACACCTCCACCGCCCCCGCCGGCGGGGAGGCCGGCCGGCCGGTCAGCGCCTCCAGGTCGGCGCGCGCGATCCGGTACTGCTTGCCGATCCGCACCGCCCTGAGCCGGCCGTCACGGATGTAGCCGCGCACCGTCCGCACATGCAGGCCGAGGCGGTCCGCGACCTCCTCCACCGAGTACATTCGCTCCGTCATCACTCCCTAAAATACCCTACTTAGGGAGTGATGGGGATGTTTGAGGATAGTGCTGCGATTGTGGAACCCAAACGCGGGGCCCTTTACCGGATCCGGCCCAGTTCCAGGGCGGATCGTCGAGCATTGCCGTGGACGGAGCCGCCCGCCCGGTCTAACGTGCCAAGGAGAACCTTGATCATCGGGCACCTCGGGGGCGGGAGGGAGCCGTCATGTACCGTCCCCGCACGCGCCGCCGCCGGTGGCTCGCCGGCCTCACGGCCGGAGCACTCGCGGTGACCGGCCTGGGCGGACTGGACGCGTCCGCCGCGCAGGCCGCGCCGCACGGCGGCAAGGACCCCCGGCTGATGCGGACCCTGCGGTCGATGTCACTGCAGGACAAGGCCGCGCAGCTGTTCGTCCTGCAGATCTTCGGCAAGAGCGCGACCACCGCGGACCCCGCCGCCGTCGCCGCCAACCGCAAGCTGTACGGGGCCGACAACGCCGCGCAGGTCATCGCCCGCTACCACCCCGGCGGGATCATCTACTACGGAGACAACGTCGCCGACCCGCACCAGATCGCCGCGTTCTCCAACGGCATCCAGCGCGCCGCCGCGGCGACGCCGCTGCGGATCCCCGCCACGATCGCCACCGACCAGGAGGGCGGCATCGTCGCCCGCGTCCTGCCGCCCGCGACGCAGTCGCCCGGCAGCATGGCCCTGGCCGCCGGACGCCGCACCGGCGACGCCCGCGCCCTCGCCGGCATCACCGGCCGCGAGCTGCGCGCCATCGGGATCAACCAGGACTACGCGCCCGACGCCGACGTCAACGTCAACCCGGCCAACCCCGTCATCGGCGTCCGGTCCTTCGGATCCGACCCCGGACTCGTCTCCGACATGGTCACCGCGCAGATCGGCGGATACCGGTCCGCGGGCGTCACCGCGACCGTCAAGCACTTCCCGGGACACGGCGACACCACCACCGACAGCCACACCGGCGTCCCGCACATCGACCACACCCGCGCCGAATGGGAACGGCTCGACCTGCCGCCGTTCCGCGCCGCGATCGCGCACGGCGTCGACTCGATCATGACCGCGCACATCGTCGTGCCGTCCCTGGACCCGTCCGGGGACCCCGCCACCCTGTCGCGGCCCATCCTCACCGGCATACTGCGCGGCCGGCTGCACTACCACGGCGTCGTCGTCACCGACGCGCTCGACATGCAGGGCGTCCGCGACAAGTACGGCGACGAGAACATCCCCGTCCTCGCCCTCAAGGCCGGCGCGGACGTCCTGCTGAAACCGCCCGCCGACGCCCAGGGCAACGGCGTGTTCCCCCGCCAGCTCGCCGCCGTCGTCAACGCCGTCAAGTCCGGTGACCTGACCGAGAAGCGCCTCGACGAGTCCGTCTACCGGATCCTGGAGCTGAAGAACAGGCGCGGCCTGTTCCGCGACCCCTACGCCGACGAGTCGAAGATCGACAACGTGGTCGGGACGCCCGCGCACCTGGCCACCGCGCAGCGCGCCACCGACCGCACCACCACCCTGATCAAGAACGACGCCGGGATCCTGCCGCTGCGGGCCGGCGCCCGCAACGTCCTCGTCACCGGCTGGGGGGTGTCCACCACCGCGACGCTCGGCACCGAGATCGCCCGGCGCGGCGCCGCCACCACCATCCGGCAGACCGGCATCAGCCCCGGCCAGGCCCAGATCGACGAGGCCGTCGCCGCCGCGAAGAACCAGGACCTCGTCGTCGCCGTCACCAACCGCGCCTGGGACATCAAGGAAGAGCCCACCCACAACGGGCCCGGGCAGATGAACCTCGTCAAGGCGCTGGCCGCCACCGGCAAACCGGTCGTCGTCATCGCCGTCCGCGACCCCTACGACATCGCCTGGTTCCCCGAGGCGACCACCTACGCGGCCACCTACTCCTACACCGCCGAAGCACTGCGGTCGGCCGCGAAAACCCTGTTCGGCGAGCTGAACCCGGGTGGACGCCTGCCCGTCACCGTCCCCGTCCGGGACCAGCCCGGCACCGCCCTCTACCCGTTCGGGCACGGCCTGGGCTACTGACCCCGCGAAGACGGCGACCCGGTTCCGGGACGGCAGCCGCAGCCGCACCGGAACCGGGCCGGGTCCGGTCCAGAAGAGCGCGCACCTTCCGTGAGCGTCACGCCTTCCGTGAGGGTCACACCTTGCGGGCGCCGACCGACTTCATCAGCGTCGGCCAGAGCGAGCCCGCCTCACGCACCCACGCCGGCCAGTTGTGCCGGCCGTCGCCGTAGATGTGCGCCGTGTAGGGGATCTTCAGCTCGTCCAGCCGCTTCTTGAAGTCCCTGTTGTTCGCGCCGACCGCGATCTCGCTGAGCAGGCCGATGTCCCACGGCGCCACGTCCGGGTCGCCGGGGCCCGGCCGGCCGGTCGTGCCGGCGGAGAAGAACAGCCCGGTGCCGCGCAGCTTCGGCGCCAGCGAGTACGGGTCGTGCGCCACCCAGTTGGCGTCGTCGGCCCACGGGATGCCCCAGATCGCGAACGGGTCCTGACCGTTCCCGGCGTTGGTGAACATCAGCAGCGCCGGGATCCCGATCGAGCGCATCGACAGGATCCCGCTCAGCGACGCCGCGTACTTGAACAGCCCCGGATGCCGGGCGGCGTAGGACATCGCGCCCGCGCCGCCGGAGGAGTTCCCGATCGCCGCGCGCAGCGCGCCCGCGTGGTAGTTGCGCTCCATCAGCTGGCGCACCTCGGCGGTGTGGAAGGTCTCCCACCTGGGGGTCCCGCCCTTGCCGTAGTTGTACCAGTCGGTGTAGGAGCCGTTGTCGCCCTCCGGCATGACGACGATGACGTTGTACTTGGCCGCCCACGCCTCGATGTCGGTGTTGCGGGTCCATGAGGTGTAGTTGTCCTGGCCGCCGTGGAAGGCGTACAGGACGGGCCACGTCGCGGTCGCGCCCCGCGTCCAGTTCTTCGGCAGCAGGATGCGGGTCTTCACCGACTTGCCGAGCGCGGGCGAGGCGATCGTGATGTCGACCTCGCGGGAGGCGATCTTCTGCTCCGCGGTGATGCGCGCGCCGTCGTCCGCCTTCACCGGCCCGGCCAGCGCCCGCGCCGGCCCGGTCGCCACCGCACCGAACCCGGCGACCAGGACGGCGGTGACCGCGCCGGACGCCAGCGAGCGCCGCCACCGCACCCGGTGTGATCGAGGGCGGACGGTCGGTGTCATGTGCTTCACCTCGAGGATCGGCCCGACCCCCGTGGCCGCGCGACTCCCGCAGAGTGTCCTCGCCCCCCGCTAGATGATCTACATGGGCGGGTTACAAGAATCGCCCGTGGGGCTGTGGAGAAGTGAGTCATTCAGGAGTCGCCGGTGGCGAGACCGGCGAGGAGCGCGGCGAGTTCGCGCGGCTTGGACAGCATCGGCCAGTGCCCGGTCGGAAGTTCCCGGTAGGTCCAGCCGGGCCCGGCCATCATCGAGAAGATCGGGTGCCCGCTCTCGCCCATCTGCCTGACCGCGGCGAGCGGGATGGTGGTCGCGACGAGTGTCCGCGGCGTCGCCGGCAGCGGATCGGGCCGGGTGAGCGGCTGCGTCGCGGTCCCGGACGGCTGGGGCGTGCCGCGCCGCCGCAGCGCGGACAGGTGCTCCCCGGTCAGGTCCGCGAGGTTGACGGGGTCGGCCCCGGGGTCGAACGGGGGCACCGGGATCCACCGGCCGCCGCCCTCCTCGGCGATCGACTTCTCCAGCGCCGCCCGCGCCTCGGGGTCGTGGAAGTCGATGGCGGCCAGGCCGGACGGCATGGGCCCGGTGTCGACGTAGACGACGCGGGCGATCCGCCCCGGGATCCGGTCGGCGGCGCCGGTGGCGGCCATGTTCGCGCCGCTGTGCGCGATGAGGACGACCTCCTCCAGGCCGCCGTCCTCGATGAGCTTCACCAGGTCTGCGGCCTGGGTGTCGACGTCGACGCCGGGCGCGGCCTCGTCCGCCCGCTCGTCGGCCCGCTCGGCCTGCCCGGCCGGCGTCACCGCGTGCACGTCGTGGCCCGCGTCCCGCAGCCGCGCGGCCACCTCGTCCCACGCCCATGCGCCCAGCCAGTAGCCGGGGACCAGTACGAACGTCGCTCTCGTGGATGTCACTGCCGACCGCCCTCTCACGTGGATGTGAACCCACGCTACGGTCGATACCGGACAGGACCCGTCCGCGTTGACGGGGCCACGGCCACCGGGTCTCGGTCAGGACTCGGCGCGGGCGTCCCACTCGTGGCGGAGCATCGCGTAGACGACCTCGTCGCTCCACTCGCCCTTGACGATCTCGTTCTGCATCAGGTGGGCCTCACGGCGCATGCCGAGCCGCTCCAGGACGCGGGCGGACGCGGCGTTGCGGCCGTCCAGCCGCCCGCAGACACGGTGCAGGTCCAGGCCCTCGAAGCCCAGCCGCAGCACCACCTCGGCCGCCTCGGTGGCGAACCCCTTGCCGTGGTAGGCGGGGTTGAAGATGTAGCCTATCTCGCCCTGCCGGTGCTCGCGGCTGCGCCACTGCAGGTTGACCTCGCCGATCAGGTCCCCGGTCTCGCGCCACTGCACGGCCAGGACCAGCCAGTCGCCTTCCTTCTCCACGGTCGCCGCGCCCATCTTCTGCTTCAGGAACGTCCGCGACTCCTCCAAGGAGCGGGGTTCCCAGTACAGGAACCGCGCGACCTCGGGCAAGGACTGGTAGGCGTACAACCCCTCAAGGTCGCTCTCCTGGAACGGCCGCAGGGTCAGACGCTCGGTCTCGATCGGGTAGGCGGGACGGAGCATGCGATGATCCTATTCACGGTGCTTGCCGTTGTGCGACCCGTGATTCCCCGGAAACGCACCATCCCGCCCAGCCTAGGACCGGTGCGCCCCCGGATGGCCGCGGCTCGCACCCGGTGCGGCCTCCGGCTGATCCCCGCCGCGCCCGTCCGCCTCGTGCTCATCCGCCTCGTGCCGGTCTGCGTCGTCCGGTCTCCGTTCCTGCTCGACGCCCGTCTCGCGGCGCTCGTCCTCGTCGAACGCCCGGGTGTCGCGGAACTCCACGTACGGCTCCGCCCCGGCGGGGCGGCCGGCCTCGATCGCGCGGCCGCGCTCGACCTCGGCGTCCAGTTCGGCGCCGAGCAGGATCGCCAGGTTCGTGATCCACAGCCACACCAGGAAGATGATGATCCCGGCGAGGCTGCCGTAGGTCTTGTTGTAGGAGGCGAAGTTCGCCACGTACAACGCGAACAGGGCGGACGCCGCCAGCCACAGCGCGATCGCCAGGGCGCTGCCCGGCGTGACCCAGCGGAACCCGCGCTTGGCGTTGGGGGACGCCCAGTACAGCAGCGAGAACAGCAGCCCGATCACCAGCACCAGCACCGGCCACTTGACGATGCCCCAGACGGTGACCGCCTCGGAGCCGAGCCCGAGCATGTCGCCGACCTTGCGGGCCAGCGGCCCGGACACCACCACCGCGATCACCGAGGCCGACAGCAGCACCAGCGTCACCACCGTGACCGCGACGCGGATCGGCAGGGTCTTCCAGAACGGGCGGCCTTCGGGGACGTCGTAGACGGCGTTGGAGGCGCGCATGAACGCGCCCACGTAACCCGAGGCGGACCACACCGCGGCGGCCAGGCTCAGCACGGCGATCGCGCCCGCGCCGCCGCTGCCTCCCTGAAGCTGCCTGATCGAGCTGATCAGCAGGTCGCGGACCGCGCCCGGCGCCAGGTCCCCGACGTTGTCGATCAGGCTGTCGGTGGCCGACGTGCCGGACAGGCCCACCAGCGACACCACCACCAGGATCGCCGGGAAGATCGACAGGACGGAGTAGTAGGTGAGTGCGGCGGCCCAGTCCGACAGGTTGTCCTTCTGGAACTGGCCGGCCGTGCGCTTCAGGGCCTGTCCCCACGACCGCGCGGGCAGATCGGTGGGTGAGCCCGGTCGCTTGCGCATGACTTGTCTCTTTTCCGGACCTCTCAGAACATCTTGCGGCGGCGCACCTTCACGGCGCGTTTCTGGCCGACGCTGAACCGCACTCGCACCGGCACGTTACGGCCACGTCCGAGCCGCGCTCTCAGCGTGCGGCCGCGTCCGGGCAGTGCCCATGACGTGCGGCCGCGTCCGGGCAGTGCCCATGACGTGCGGCTGCGTCCGGGCAGTGCCCGCGGCGTGCCGCTGCGGCGCATCCACACCGCCGCGGCGGCGACGGCGCCCGCGGCGACGATGGCCGCCCCGCCGCGCCGCGCCCTGGTCATCGTCTTCTCCGAACCGGCGGCCTGCCAGGCCGACGCCGCCGCGTCCCGGGCCCTGCCGCGCGCGTACTCCGCCTTCTCCCGGGCGATGGCCTTCACGTCGGCCTTCGCGGCCAGCTGCTCGACCGTCTCGCCGAGATCGTGCCGGGCCCGGTCGACCTCCTGGCGCAGCTCCTCGGTGCCGGCGGCCGCGCCGTGCTTGCCCTGCGTCGTCATCGGTGCGTCGCCCTCTCCTTCAGTTCAGCCACGGCCTGCCTGGCCTCGTCCATCGCCCGTTCGGGCTTGGGCGGGGTGGCGCGCCTGGTCTGCGCGCGGCCGAGCAGGGCCAGCACGCCCGCCACCAGCATCAGGAACCCGCCGATGATCAGCGCGGCGGCCCACACGGGCAGCGCCAGCGCGATCGCGGCGATCGCGGCGGCCAGCAGGGCCCCGATCCCGTACAGGGCGACCAGGCCGGCGCCGCCGAACATGCCGGCCCCGGTTCCGGCATGGCGGGCCTTGTCCTTCAGCTCGGCCGTGGCCAGCCGCAGCTCGGCGCGCATCAGCTCCGACACCTGCTGCGCGGCCTGCCGGACCAGCTCGCCCGTCCCCGCCTCCGGGCGCGCGCCGCGGAACTCCGCGGCGTGCCCGAGTTCCTGCCGGTGCGCGCCCATCGTCCCGGCCTGGCTCTCGCCGTCGTGGCGCTGCCGCACGATGCTCATAGCCTCCAGGCCCCCTCCGCGTCGTGTTACGAAGCCTGGTTGGTGGCGTTCCCTCAGTTCATGGGCTAAACGTGGGCGTGTCCCGACGCGCGGTGATCGATGGACGCGGGGCCGGGGCGGGGGCGTCCGGTCAGCCGCGGCCGACGAACGAGGGCATCGCGGTGGCCATCACCGTCATGAACTGCACGTTGGCCTCCAGCGGCAGGCCCGCCATGTACAGGACGGCGCCGACGACGTGCCGGACGTCCATCACCGGCTCGGGTTTCAGCGACCCGTCCGCCTGCAGGGTGCCCGTGGCGAAGCCGCCGGTCATCTCGGTGGCGGCGTTGCCCACGTCGATCTGCCCGCAGGCGATCCGGTACGGGCGGCCCTCCAGCGACAGCGTCTTGGTCAGCCCGGTGACGGCGTGCTTGCTGGCGGTGTAGGCGGCCGAGCGGGGGCGCGGCGTGTGCGCCGACAGCGACCCGTTGTTGATGATGCGGCCGCCCTGCGGGTCCTGCTCCTTCATCATCCGGAACGCCTGCTGCGCGCACAGGAACGCGCCGGTGAGGTTGGTGCCGATCACCGTGCGCCACTCGTCGTGGGAGAACTCCTCGACGGGCGCGGGCGCGCCGAACACGCCGGCGTTGTTGACCAGCAGGTCGAGGCGTCCCCACCGGTCGCGGACGGCGCCGAACAGATCCTCGACCGAGCCGGGATCGGTGACGTCGGCGGGCACGACCAGCGCCTCCCCGGCGGAGCCGCGCGCCGTCTCCTCCAGGCGTTCCGCGCGGCGCCCGGCCAATGCCACGCGCCAGCCGCCGTCCAGGAGCGCGGCCGCGGTCGCGGCGCCGATGCCCGATCCGGCGCCGGTCACCAGCGCCACCCGTCCGTCCATCGGCGGCCTCCTCTCCGTAGCCGCCTCCATTATCGGCTCAGGCGGTGCTGAGCCAGTGGACGCGGTGGGCCTCGGTCGGGTCGGGCGTCTCCCAGCGGCGGACGAGCCGGTCGATCACCGCGTCCGGGACGGGCGAGGACCGCGCCCGGTTGCGGTCGCGGACCACCCGCGGCGGCGCCTCCAGCGCGACCACCTCGACCCGCCCCCGGTACCCGGCGATGAGGCCGGTGCACAGGTCGCGCTGCGTCCGGGACACGTTGGTGGCGTTCCACACGAACGACCGCCCGGCGCGCAGGTGCTCGCGGGCCAGCTCGTGCGCGGCGGCGGCCACGGCGCGCTGGTCGCCGGCCGGGTCGACGCCCATCTCGGCGCGGAGCCGGTCGAGGCTGACGACGGGCACGTCCGGGCGGTTGGCGGCGATCCAGTGGTCCTTGCCGACGCCAGGCAGGCCGGACAGGACGGTCACGGTGCAGCGCGTGTCGTCGTAGGCGGCGTAGCCGGGGTCGCGGCCCGGCTTGCGGAAGTACCAGAACCGGGCATGGTCGGACGGGAACGCGCGCGGCCCGTCCAGGCACTCCTGCTCGGCGCAGTACTCCCCGTACAGGGCGACGTTGTCGAGCAGTTCCTCGGTGTCGGGGCAGATCCGGCCGAGGATGTCGGCGGACGCCAGCAGCACCAGGTCGTCGTTGCGGGCCAGCAGGCTGACCCGGAACGCGATCTGCTGCAGGTCGGGGCGTTCCAGCGCCCAGAACGGCACCTGGTGGTGGCGGATCAGCGCCGCCACGTGCTCGCGCCACTCGACCGGCGCGCCCAGCTCCCACAGGATGCGGCGGACCATCAGGTCGCCGCGGCGCGAATGGCCGCGGGCGGTGATGCGGCCCTCGTCGTCGATGGCGGTGCAGTGCGGCTTGGCGATGTCGTGCATGAGCACGGTCGTGAACAGGCGGACCCGCTCGTCCGCCGGGCGAGCCCGCCACTGCGGCATCGCCGCCAGCGCCTCGCAGGCCATCCGCGTGTGGACCTCGACGTCGCCTTCGCCGTGGTAGACGGCGTCCTGCGGGACGCCGGCCATGTCACGCACCCAGGCGAAGGCGTCCCGGATCCGCTCCCAGGGGACGGTCCAGTGCGGTGGTGCCGGGCACAGGTCATCGAACACCCGCATACAGCACCTCCGGGTCGGCGAGGCCGTTGGCGACGATCGGCCGGGCCTGCCAGTGGGTTCCCGAGTCGAGGATCGCGGTCAGGAAGCTCGGCCGGACCCACTTGTAGCGGTCGACGGTCTTCCCGTCCTGCTCCACCTTGATGTAGAGGCCCTCCATCTCCTCGGCGGTGTCGGTCTCCTCGGTGACGCGGCCGGGGTCGGCGCCGCCCGCCTCCGCCGCCGCGCGCAGCGCGTCCCGCCACGCCGGGGTGCGGCAGGTGGACGGCCCGGCGTACGCGGTCAGCGCGGCCACGTCCGGCAGCGGCCCCTCATGCAGGACGGGAACCGACACCACGGGTGCGCCGTCCAGCAGCTCACGACGCGCCTCGGTGGACAGGAACGTCCCGTCGGCCTGGTCCAGGACGTCGAACTCGCAGAAATAGTGGGGGAGCGCGTCGTAGAAGACGGTGTGCTTGGCGTACATCCACTCCCCGTACATGACGTACCGATCCCGCAGGTGCTCGCGCAGGACGTGCTGGACGGACGCCGCCCACGCCTTCAACGGCCCGAACTGGCGTTCGCGGGGCCCGCCGGTCAGGTAGTGGCCTCGGCTCTGCAGCCGCAGCTCACCGTCGGCGGTGAAACTGATGCCGGCGTTGGCGCCGTCGAGTTTCTCCTCCACCACCAGGTACCGCCCGGCGATCGCCGTGAACGGCACCGAGGCGAGGTCGTGGTCGCCCGGCTGGAGCCGGGAACCCTCGATGTGCCGGGTCCGGGGGTACTTGCGCAGCATGCCGACCGTTCTAACGAACACCGCCGATCATGCCAACCGGTTTTCGCTCCCTCAGCGGGCCGGGACGACACGGGTGAGGGCGAGCGCGGCCAGCCACAGCGCGACGCTCACCCAGGCGAGGACGTGCAGGCCGGAGGTGAACGCGGGCCGCGGCGCAGGCCCGGCGACCGCCCCGTACACCGCGACGCCGAGCGCCGTCCCGACCTGCCGGGCGGTGTTGTTGAAGCCTCCGGCCAGGCCGGCGTGCTCGGCCGGGACGGCGCGCATCGCGGCGGCGACCACGGCGGTGACGATCAGGCCGTCGCCGATCCCGATGCCGAGCAGCGCCGGAAGCAGCGCGCCGTAGCGGCCGCCGGGTGCGGCGCCGAGCAGGGACAGGGATCCGGCCGCGGCGACGGCGGTGCCGGCGGTGAGCGGCACCCGGGTCCCGAACCGGGCGGTGAGGCGTCCGCTCACCGGGGCCAGCAGCGCCAGCGGAACGGCCATCGGCAGCAGCATCGCCCCGGCCGCCAGCGCGGACCGGTGCCCGGCCTGCTGGAGCTGGAGCGTCGCGACGAACAGCACCCCGTTGGTGACCAGGTTCATGGCCAGCGCGATGCCGCCCGCGCCGAGGAACGCCGGGGCCCGCAGCAGCCCGCCCGGGAACATCGGCGCGGCCGCGCGCCGCTCGGCGGCGACGAACGCCGCCGCGGCGGCCAGGGTGAGGGCGGCGGTGACGGCGGCCGTCTCCCGGTGGCCGTGGCCGGCGGCGATGACCGTCCAGACCAGGCCGCCGAGGGTGAGCGGCGCCAGGACCATCCCCGCGCGGTCGAGGGGGACGTCCCGCCCGTGCGGCCCGCCGGGTTCGCGGACGAGCGCGCGGACGCCGGCGATCGCCGCGGCCGTGATCGGGACGTTCAGCAGGAAGATCCACCGCCAGCCGATCGTGTCGACCAGCAGCCCGCCCAGCAGCGGCCCGGCCGGCAGGGCGGTGGAGGAGATGCCGGCCCACACCCCGAGCGCCCGGGCCTGCTCGGCGCGCCCCGGGTAGAACGCGGTGATGAGGGCGAGGCTGCCGGGCAGTAGCAGCGCGGCACCCGCCCCCTGGGCGACGCGCGCCGCGATGAGGGGCCCGGCCCCGGGCGCGGCGCCGCAGGCCAGCGAGGCGAGCCCGAACAGGCCGAACCCGAGCATCGTCATGCGGCGGTGCCCGATCCGGTCGCCGAGGGCGCCGCCGCCGAGCAGCAGCCCGGCGATCGCGACGGCGTATCCGTCCACGACGCCCTGCAGGCCGGGCAGGCCGGTGCCGAGCGCCCGGCCGATGCCGGGCAGGGCGACGTTCACGATCGTCACGTCCAGCAGCACCAGGAACATTCCCGCGCACAGGATCGCGAGCATGGCGCCGCGACGGGGTACGGTCCCCGTCTCGCGGGCGCCGGGACGGTCGGTGGCTTGCGTCGTGGAACCCATGCCTCCACGGTGGCCCGGGGACGTTTCGGCGTGGCTCGAACCGTCCGCGCCCCCTGTTCGTGCCCGGCCCGTCGGCGGCGGGTCAGCCGGCGGCGACGCGGGCGATCGCGCCCGTCTCCAGCGCCACCCACAGGGCGCCGTCCGGGCCGGGCGCGATACCGTGCGGCTCGCATCCGGGCGTGGGCAGCGGGTGCTCGTCGATGCGGCCGCCGGTGGTGATGCGGCCGACGTGGGCGGTGCCCCATTCGGTGAACCACAGGTCCCCGCCGGGGCCGGTGACGATGGCGTGCGGACGGGCGCCCCGGTCGGGCAGCGGGAACTCGGTGACCTTCCCGTCGGTGGTGATCCGCCCGATGTGCGCGGTGCCGATCGCGGCGAACCAGAGCGCGCCGTCCGGCCCGGCGGTGATGCCGACCGGCGCGGACCCCTCGGTGGGCAGCGCGTGGACGGTGACGTCGCCGTCCGGGGAGATCCGGCCGACGGCGTTGCCCTGGTTGAGGGTGAACCACAGTGCCCCGTCCGGCCCGGCCGTGATCATCGACGGCATGGTGCCGTCGCCGGGGACCGGATGGGAGGTCAGCCGCCCGTCCACGGTGATCCGGCCGATGCCGCCGGTGTGCATCTGGGTGAACCAGAGGGCGCCGTCGGGTCCGGCCGCGATTCCGCACGGGCCGCAGCCCTCGGGGGCGGCGAACCGCGTGACCTCGCCCGCGGTGCTGATCCGGCCGATGGCGTGGTCCTGGAACGCGGTGAACCACAGTGCGCCGTCCGGGCCCGCCGTGATGATCATCGGGCCGGCGGGGACGGGCCCGTGCAGGACCAGGTCCCCGCCGGGTGTCATCCTGGCGATCCGGCCGGCGTGGACGAGCGTGCACCAGAGCGCGCCGTCCGGGCCGGCGGTGATGCCGTACGGGCCCGCGTCCGGGTCGCAGACCGTGAACTCCTTGATCGTGGCGTAAGAACCCTGCGGCATGAATCGTCCCCCCTCGTCCCTCAAGTGCTGTTTCCTCCCAGCGTCGAGGTTAACGCAACCTGTGTTGCGTTACGATCGGAACGTGACGTCCTGCCGAGAACACCGGGCCGCCGGGTGACCGCGGCCGGGCCCGGGACCGTCCGCCCCGGCGGCCGCACCGCGCGGGTGCGCGACGCCGTCCGGGAGGCCACGCTCGCCGAACTGTCCGAGCACGGCTACCGGGGACTCACCGTGGAGGGCGTCGCGGCCCGCTCCGGGGTGCACAAGACCACCGTCTACCGGCGCTGGGGGAACGCCGACGGCCTCATCGCCGACGCCCTCGACCGCGCCGCCGACGAACCGTGGCCGGTCCCCGACACCGGCACCCTCGCCGGCGACCTGCGCGACCTCGCCCGGCTCGTCCTGCACGGCTTCACCGACCCGGCCGAGGGCCCGGTCGCCCGCGCGTTCGTGCTGGCGGCCGCGCAGAGCGGCGACGCCGCCCGCGCCCTGCACGCCTTCCTCGCCCGCCGCAACGAGCAGGCCGCCGTCCTCGTCGAACGCGCGGCCGGGCGCGGTGAGGTCCCGGCCGGGACGGACGCGGCCGAGGTCGTCCGCATCACCGTCGCCCCCCTCTACTACCGGCTGTTCATCACCGGCGAGCCGGTCGACGAGGCAGCCGCCGACCACGCAGCCGCGGCCGCCTGCGCCGCCGCCCGCTCCGGCGCCCTCACCCGCGGGCCGGAACCAGCCTCCTGATCGTCATCGGCTCGGCGAGGATCCGCCCCAGCACCCGCTCGGCGTGCAGGAAATGGGGCGTGGCGAAGTGCTCGTCGAGAGCCTCCCCGTCCGTCCACTCCTCCACGATGACCATGCGGCCGGGACGGTTCGGGTCGGCGTACGGGCGGTAGGCGAGGCAGCCGGGCTCATCCAGGGACGGCTCGATCATCGCCTCCAGGGCGGTGCGCAGGCGGTCCTCCTGCCCGGGCGAGGCCAGGCATTCGGCGACGACGGTCAGCGACATGACGGTGCTCCCTTCCGGTCTCACGGACGGGCCGGGCCGGTGCCCGCGCCCGAGTCGGTGATCGCCGCGGCGATCTCGTCCAGGTCGGCGGAGGTCAGCTCCACGGCGCCCGCACCGACCCAGCCGTCGACCTGCGCCGCCCGGCGCGCGCCCACGATCGCGCCCGTGACACCGGGCCAGGCCAGCACCCAGGCGATGGCGACCTCGGCGACCGTGGCGCCGTGCCGTGCGGCGACGGGCCGCAGCGCCCCGGCCAGCCGCAGGTTGGCCTTCAGCCCGGTGGTGAAGTCGGCGTGCGCGGCCCGCCAGTCGTCGGGCGGCAGCTCCGCGGCGCGCTCGGCGGTGAACGCGCCGGTCAGCAGCCCGGACTGGAGCGGCGAGTAGACGATCACGCCGGTCCCGCGGTCGCGGGCCCAGGCGATCTCCGCGGCGGCGGACCGGTTCACCGCCGAGAACGGCGGCTGGATCGCGTCCACGTGCGCGACCTTCTCCGCGGCCTCCAGCAGGGCGGGCGGGTGGTTGGACAGCCCGATCGCACGGACCTTGCCTTCCGCCTTCAGGTCGGCCATGACCTGCCAGTACTCCTCCAGGGGCGTCGCGTTCGGCGACACCGCGCCGCCGCCGTCGCCGGCGTACTCCAGGGACTCGCCGGTGTCGGGCCAGTGCACCTGGTAAAGATCGATCCGTTCGACGCCGAGACGCCGCAGCGAGTCCTCGACCTCGCGGCGCACGCTGGCGGGCTTCATGATCCGGCGCGGCGGAGCCTGCGGGTCGTCCGGGTCCCAGACCAGACCGGCCTTGGTGAACAGCAGCGGCCGGTCCGCCTCCGGCAGGCCGGCGACGGCCTTGCCGACCAGTTCCTCGGAGTGCCCCAGCCCGTACACGGCGGCGGTGTCGATCCAGTTGACGCCCGACTCGACCGCGTGCCGGATCGCGGCGACCGACTCGGCGTCGTCGGTGGCGCCCCAGCCGAACCGCCAGCCTGAGCCCGCCACCGCCCAGGAGCCGAAGCCGACGCTGGAGATGTTCATGCCTGTCTCGCCCAGAGGGCGTGTGCTGATCGTTTGCATGCCACTGAGCCTGGTCGGGTGGAGCGCGTCCACCCAGTTGCGGCCGATGCCTAGGCACGGCGTGACCAGGCTCCGGCCCGCCCGCGCCGTCGTGGCCACGCGATAATCGGGGCATGGCATTGGACAGGCGCGCCGAACTGGGGGAGTTCCTGCGGTCCCGCCGGGCCCGGCTGCGGCCCGAGGAACTGGGGCTGCCCGACTACGGCGGCCGCCGCCGCGTCCCCGGCCTGCGCCGGGAGGAGCTGGCGCAGCTGGCCGGGGTGAGCGTGGACCACTACGTCCGGCTGGAGCAGGGCCGCACACTGCACTTCTCCGAGGCGGTCCTGGACGCCGTCGCCCGCGCGCTCCGGCTCGGCGATGTGGAGCGCGAGCACCTGTACCGGCTGGCGCGGCCCTTCACCGGACCGGCGGAGGACGAACCGCAGCTGGTCCGGCCGGGCCTGCGGCGGCTACTGGACTCGACCGGCGACGTCCCCGCCTACATCGTCGGCCGCAACACCGACGTCCTGGCCTGGAACGACCTGGCCGCCGCGCTGATCACCGACTTCGGCGCGCTGCCGCCCGCAGAACGCAACCTCGCCCGCCTGGTGTTCCTGGACGACGGCATGCGCGGCCTCTACGCCGACTGGCGCGGCAAAGCGGAGGACGTGGCCGCCTACCTGCGGCTGGACGCGGGACGCCACCCGGGCGACCCGTCCACCCAGGCGCTGGTGGACGAACTGTCGGTGGCGAGCCCGGAGTTCCGCGAGATCTGGTCCGAGCACCGCCTGAAGGACAAGACCCACGGCCGCTATGTGTACCGGCATCCGGTCGTCGGCCTGCTGGACCTGGGGTTCGAGACGCTGCGCCCGGCCGACGACCCCGACCAGGCGCTGATCGCCCACACCGTGGAAGAGGGCTCCCCGTCCCACACGGCGCTGCGTCTGCTGGCGTCCTGCACCACGACCGCGCCCGTCGCCCGGCCGTAGCCGGCGCCCTTCCGGCGCCTCGCGAGACGGACGCCCGAACCGCGCGTCCGCACATCCCACCGGTTTCCTGGCGAGGCGATGTCGAGAATCGCTCGTCCGCTCCGACCAACGCATGACACGTGATGCGGACCGGAGGGAAACCGATATGGGGCATACCGATATGGGTCACAAGGAGCAGGACGTCGACGGCGCGCCCGCAGGGACGCGCGAATGGCTCGCGCTGGCCTTGCTGGCGTTGCCGACACTGCTGATAGCCATGGACCTGACGGCGCTGTTCCTGGCGCTGCCGCGGCTCAGCTCCGACCTGGGCGCGAGCGGCGCCGAGCAGCTGTGGATCAGCGACGCCTACGGGTTCATGGTCGCCGGGTTCGTGATCACCATGGGCACGCTCGGCGACCGGATCGGCCGGCGCCGCCTCCTGCTCACCGGTGCCGCCGCGTTCGCCGCCGTGTCGGCCGTCGCCGCCTTCGCCCCCGACCCGAGGACGCTGATCCTCGCCCGGGCGCTGCTGGGCGTGGCGGGCGCGACCCTGACGCCCTCGACGCTGGCGCTGATCACCGACATCTTCCGCGACGAGCGCCGCCGCGGGAAGGCCATCGCCATCTGGGCGACCTGCCAGTTCACGGGCGGGGCGTTCGGCCCTGTACTGGCCGGGATCCTGCTCCAGCGCTTCTGGTGGGGGTCGGTGTTCCTGGTCGCGGTGCCCGTCATGCTCCTGATCCTTGCCGCCGGCCCGGTTCTGCTGCCCGAGTTCCGGGACCGGTCGGCCGGACGGATCGACCTGGTCAGCGTCGGCCTCTCTCTGGCCGCCGTGCTGCCGATGGTGTACGGGCTGAAGCAGCTCACCGTCGCCGACGCCCACGACAAGCTCACCCCGCTCGTCGCGATCCTCGCCGGGGGAGTGCTCGGCGGCGTCTTCGTCCGGCGTCAGCTGACGCTCGCCCACCCGCTGCTCGACCTGCGGCTGCTGCGCAACCGTCCGCTGGCCGCGGTCCTGACCGCCCTGGTCTTCGCGGGCGTCGCCATGGCGGGGACGGGCCTGATGGTGACCCAGTATCTGCAGAGCGTGCTGGGCTACTCGCCGCTCGCCTCGGCCGTGCTGTTCGCGCCGATGGGGCTCGCCGTCGCGGCCGGGACGATGATCGCGCCCGTGCTCGTCCGGCGGATGAGGCCGGCCACCGCGATCGCCTCCGGGCTGGCGGTGTCGGCGGCGGGCTGCCTCCCGCTGGCCCTGGCCGGCGGGTATCCGGCCGTCGCCGTGGGCATCACCGTCCTGGCGCTGGGCACCGGCCCGCTCTTCGCGCTGGGGACCAGCCTGGTGGTCGGGTCCGTTCCGCCCGAACGGGCCGGATCGGCGGCCTCGATGTCGGAGACCGGCAACTACCTCGGCGGGTCGCTGGGGCTGGCCGTCATCGGCGCGATCGGCGCCTCCGTCTACCACGCCCGGATGGACCACGCCGCGGGGGCGGCGGCCCGCACGCTCGCGGGTGCCGTCGCCGAGAGCGGCCACCTGCCGCCCCCACAGGCGAGCGCGCTGCTGCACGACGCCCACGCAGCGTTCACCACGGGCCTGCACGTCACCGGGCTCATCGCCACCGCGATCTTCGCCCTGCTCGCCGTGCTCGTCGCGACGTCCGGCAGGACCGGCGCGTCGCCCGGGGTCCCGGCCGGCGAACCTGAAGCCCGGCACGCCTTCGGGTGATCCCCGCCGGACGTCAGGCCGGTGCGGGCGCCGTCCACTCCTGGTCCTCCCAGGCAGGGTCCAGGGGTGTGTGAGCGACGTGGTTGGTGTAGTTGGACAGCGTCTTCATGCCGATCCCGAGGACGATGTCCAGAACGTGGCGACGGGTGTAGCCGGCGGCCAGGAACGCCTCGACCTCCTCGTCGCCCGCCCAGCCTCGACGCGTGACCATGACGTCGGTGAAGCGGCGGGCGGCCTCCAGCGCGGGATCGTCCAGGGCACGCCCGGCGCGCAGCGCCGCCACGACCTCGGCCAGGACGCGGGACCGCAACGCCAGTGTGGAGTGCGCCGCCACGCAGTACTCGCAGCCGTTCAGCACGCTGGCGGTGATCCACACGACGTGCTTGGCGTTCCTGGGCAGCGACGACCTGCCGAACAGCTCCGACAGGGCGTTGTAGCCGGCCAGCAGTTCCGGCGACTCGGCCATCACGCCGTTCAGAGTGGTGACGAATCCCATCCGCTTCTTGGCCGCCTCCAGCTGCGGGCGGGCCTCCTCGGGGGCGTCGGTCTCGTCGTACACGATGAACTCGGCCATTTTCATCTCCTTCAGGGGTTGCCGGGGGAGGACGTGAGGGAGCGGAGTGCGGCGTCCACCGTGGCGGACAACTCGCCCGGCTCGGCGCCGGCGCGGGAGCGGAGGTTCACGCCGTAGGCCAGCAGTGCCAGCATCTGAGCGGTGGGGCCGACTTCCAGGCCGTCGCGGAGCTGCCCCTGGTCGCGAGCGGCCTGCAGGGCGGTCCGCATGGCGGCGCTCAGCGCCTCATGGTGAGCGTCGAGCACTTCCCGTTCGCCGGCGCCGGCGTCTTGAGCCGCGTGCGCGTTGGACACCATGCAGCCCCAGCGCGCGTGCTCGCCGGAGCACCGCGCGGTGACGAGCCCGTCGAAGAACGCGGCGATCCCCGGCAGGCCGCGCCCGTCGGAGGCGAGCCGGTCGAACACCGGACGCGAGTGGTGATCGACGTAGCGGCGCAGCGCGGCGGTGTACAGCTGCTGCTTGCCGCCGAACGTCGCGTACAGGCTCGACCGGCTGATCCCGGTCTCCGCCACCACCTCCGCGATCCCGGTGGAGGCGGCCCCGCGCCGCCAGAACAGCCGCACCACCCGGTCGAGGACGGCGTCGGGATCGAAGTGCTTGACGTCCGGCATCTCCCGCACCCTCCAACTTGGAATGACTGTTCCAAGATTGGCATGCGAGCACGCACGTGCGCAAGAGGAGGCGGCCAGGGCGGACGGTCAGTCGAGCCCGGCGTCGTGGGCGAGCAGGGCGATCTGGGTGCGGTTGTCCAGGTCGAGCTTGGTCAGGACGCTGGAGACGTGCGCCTTGACCGTGGCCACGCTCATGAACAGCTCCACGGCGATGTCGGCGTTGGAGCGTCCCCGGGCGATCGCCAGGACGACCTCGTTCTCGCGGGGGCTGAGCCGGGCGAGCGCCGCGCGGGCCCGCTGGTGCGCGCCGGCCTCCACCGCCGCGCGGTCCATGAGGCGGCGGGTGACGCGCGGCGACAGGATCGGGTCGCCGGCGGCGACCTGCCGCACGGCGTGCACGATCTGGTCCGGCGGGGTGTCCTTCAGCAGGAACCCGCTGGCGCCGGCGCGCAGCGCGTGCAGGATGTTCTCGTCGGAGTCGAACGTCGTCAGTACGATGACCTCCGGCGGGTTCGGCCGCGCCCGAAGCCTGCGGGTCGCGGTGATGCCGTCCACGCGGGGCATCCGCAGGTCCATCAGGACGACGTCGGGGGCGTGCGCGTCGGCCGCGGCGGGCACCTCGTCGCCGTCGGCGGCCTCACCGGCCACCGAGATGCCGCCCGTCCCGTCCAGCATCATCGACAGCCCGGCGCGGACGAGCGCGTCGTCGTCCACGATCAGCACGCGCAGGGGCGGGTTCACGCGGGCCATGGTAGCCAGGCGCGCAGCCGGAACTCACCCGCGGCGGCCTCGTGGTCGAGCACCCCGCCGGCCAGCCGGACCCGCTCGGTCAGCCCGACCAGTCCCGTCCCGCTGCCGGGCGCCAGCGGCCCCGCATCGTCCTCGGGCAGCGGGTTGCGGATGTCGATCACGAGGCGGGAGCCGGGCCGTCCCTCCAGCACCACCCGGACGGGACGCCCCCCGGCGTGCTTGCGGGCGTTGGTCAGCCCCTCCTGCACGACCCGGTACGCGGTGCGCCCGGCCGACGGTGGAAGCGAGGACGCGCCAGTCGTCTCGTCGCGCAGTTCCACCCGAGTGCCCGCGTCGCGGGACTCCTCCACCAGCCGGGGCACGTCGTCCAGGACGGGCTGCGGCCGGTCCTCCTCGGCCGCGTCCTCGGTGCGCAGCAGCAGGATGACCTCGCGCAGCTCGTCCAGCGCCTGGTGCACCCCGGCGCGGACCACCCCGGCGGCCTGGGACAGCTTCTCCGGCGGCGCGTCCGGACGGTACTCCAGCGCGCCCGCGTAGGTGGCCAGCAGCGACAGCCGGTGCGCGAGGACGTCGTGCATCTCCCGGGCGATCCGGGTCCGCTCCATCATGCGGGCCTCGGCGACCCGGCGGCCCTGCTCGGCCTCCGCGCGGCGGGCGCGCTCACGGAGCGACTCCAGCAGGTCGCGGCGCGCCCGCGCCAGCGCGCCCCAGCCGATCAGCGCGGCGTACCCGAGCGAGATCAGCAGCAGCCACCAGCCGAAGGAGATCCCGCCGCTCGGCTGCCACAGCCCCTGGACGACGTGCGCCGCGACCCCCGCCACGCCCACCCACGCGGCAAGCCGGAACGGGCGCCGCTGGGCGACCTGAACCGCGCCCATCGTGGCCGGCGGGGTCGCGGCCGGTGACAGCGCCGCCAGCACGGTGAGCGCCAGCGTCACGGCGACCGGACGCCACACCAGCAGCGGGGACAGCAGCAGGCTCGCCACGCCGACCGCGATGTCGAGGGCCAGCAGGCCGCCCACGTCCGCGGTGAAACGGCCCCAGACCGTCGCCGTGATCAGCGCGCCCGCGGTGACCGCGACGACGCCGGCGGCGGCGGGCGCGCGCCGCAGGGCGCCGGGTCCGGGCTGGTCAAGGGTCGTTTCGTCCACCGGACCGAGGTTAGCCGCGGGGGCCGGCGGCGCGACACCGACCAAAGTCGGTGCCCGCCCGTTCCGCGGTCGGAGCGGCTCTCGCCGAGCGCCCGATGCCGCCGGCCCGCTCCGGGGGCGACGCTTCCTGCCAACAGCCGCAAGGAAAAGGAGAGGCACATGTTCCGGGAGAACCTCGCACGGCGTGGACTGACCGTCGCGGGAGCCACCGCCGCCGCCCTCGCCCTCTGGGTGCTGACCGGCCCGGTGGCCGGTCTGGACCCGTCCACCGAGACCGGCGGTGAGGTCCGCCCGGTCGGGGCGGGCGCCGTCGTCGCGGGCGGCCTGATCGCCGGGCTTGCCGCCTGGGGGCTGCTCGCGCTGCTGGAACGGACCGTCGCCCGGCCGGGACGGGTCTGGACCGTCACCGCCATGGCCGTCCTCGTCCTGTCGATGACCGGGCCGCTCGGCAGCGCCGGCGACGGCGCCTCCATGGCGATCCTGACCGGAATGCACCTGGTCGTCGCGGCGGTCCTGATCCCCGGCCTCGCCCGATCGGCGCGGCCGGCCCGAACCTAGGGTCCCGGCTCGGGGGCGGCGGGGAAGAGGGGCCGGTCAGGGGCGGGCAGCCACCGGCTTCCGGCGGCGAAGGGACGGTAGCGGTCCTTCACGTGGGCGATGAGCAGCGGCAGCGACGGGTGGCGGTTCGCCTCGTGCCACATGAGGGACCACGGGTACACCGGCGTGGGGTCGGTGACGGAGATCTGGACGACGTCCGGGTGCCCGGGAAACTGGGTCTTGTTGCCGAAGGTGATGAGGTCCGGTGAGGCTCCGATCCTCTCCATGATGTGGTCATGGCCGAAGACGGGCCCGGAGGTGTCGATCTGGACGCCGAACTCTGCGCTGAGGAGGCGGTAGTACTCCTCCCATTCGCTGTCGCGGGCGTTGCCCGGCATCCAGGCCGTCAGGCCTGAGAGTTCCTCCATCGGCACACGCCTGCGCCTGGCGAGCCTGTGTCGGCGGCCGACAAGGATGGGGATCGGCTCCAGGCAGGCTGGGATGCGCTCGATCCCCGGAGGGAGTACGCCCGTGGCCCGGCCGAACGCCGCGTCGACCGAGCCGCCGGCGAGCGCCGTCGATCGTGGGACGGCGCCGCGGGAGACGACGATGTCGACGTCGACGTCGCCGGCCTCGTAGAAGTCCCGGACCATGGCGATCGATGCCGCGGCGCGGGCGAGCACGTCGATGCGCAGGGCGCGGCGGTGTGCGCGGAGCATCGCGGTGGCCTGGTCGGCGAGGCTGATCAGTGCCCGGGCGTGCGGGAGGAAGGTCGCGCCGTCCCCGGTCGGCCTCGCACCGGCGCGGGAGCGGTGCACCAGCGGTACGCCCAGGTCGGATTCCAGCCTGGCGATCCGTTTGGACACGGCCTGCTGAGTCACGCCCAAACGGTCGGCCGCCTCGGTGAAATGCCCGTCGTCGACGACGGCGAGGAAGGCCCGGACGGCGCCGAGGTCCAGCTCCATTCACCACTCCTGGTTGTCATCTGGAGGCCTGTCCGTTGTGGATTTTACGGGCCAGAGTTCAGTTTGACGGGCGTCTGCGACAACCGCCAGGAGTACGAGTGACCTCGCCAGATGACCGCGGTCGGGTCTCGTTGGCGGGAGGCCGGCCGGTTCTCAGCGAGATCCCGTCTCTAGTGTCGAGAATGTGGCGCCCGCTCCGTCCCAGGGACAGGAGCGGCCACGAAGGGCCGCGCGACGACCGACGGCCCGTTCGCCGAGACCAAGGACCTCATCGCCGGCTGGTACATCATCGACGTGGACTCGTGGGATCGCGTGGTCGAGCTGGCCGGGGAGCTGTCCGCCGCTCCCGGACCCCGCCGGCCTCGGCCGTCGCGCTGACCCTGCGCGCGGTCGGTGGATTGACCACGCGGCAGATCGCGGCGGCACACCTGGTCCCCGAGGCGACGATGGCGCAGCGGATCGGCCGGGCCAAGCGCCGGATCGCGGGGCAGCCGCTCGACCGGCCCGGCGATCTCGGGACGGTGCTGCGCGTCCTCTACCTCGTCTTCAACGAGGGGTACGGCGGAGACGTCGACCTGGCGGCCGAGGCGATCCGCCTCACCCGCCAGCTCGCCCGTCCGGCCGACGATCCCGAGGTCGCGGGGCTGCTCGCGCTCATGCTGCTGCACCATGCGCGCCGCGCCTCCCGCACCGGCCCGGGAGGCCGCCTGGTGCCACTCGGCGAGCAGGACCGATCGCGCTGGGACACCGGCCTGATCACCGTGGCGATCCTGCAGGCCGCGCTGGCCCGCGACCGGCTGGGCGAATACCAGGCACAGGCCGCGATCGCCGCCCTGCACGCCGACGCCCGGACCGCCGCCGAGACGGACTGGGTGCAGATCGTGGAATGGTACGACGAACTGCTGCTCCTCACCGGCAGCCCGGTGGTGGGACTCAACCGCGCAGTGGCGGTCGGGGAGGCCGACGGGCCCCAGGCCGGCCTGGCGGCACTGGCCGACGTGGGCCCTGACCTGCCCCGTTACGCCGCGGTGACGGCATACCTGCACGAACGCGCCGCCGAACTGTACGCCGAGGCCGCCAACGCCGCCGCCGGCATCCCGGAGCCCAACCACCTCACACGGAAGGCCGCACGGGTGCGGCAACTACTGCGTCCCTGAGCCCGGCGAGCTGATGCGGTACGAGGACAGCCACCGGCTCTGTTTCCCTCCTGGCCTGCGGCTCGCTATGGCCTCAGGCATCGTGAGCCGTCCACGCGAAACGCCGCGCCATCACGCCCAGGGGCGGCGACGCCGGGCCATGCATAGCCGTCGCCGCCGTGACCGGCCGGCGTGCTGTGGCGCCGCCGTGGCCTCGCGCTGTACACATAGGGGATGGTCAACCGCCGTCCCACACTCGAGCAGGTCGCCGCACGGGCGAAGGTGAGCCGAGGCACCGTGTCCCGGGTGGTCAACGGCGACGGCAAGGTGAGCGCGCGGACTCGCGCCGCGGTACTCCAGGCGATCGACGAAGTCGGCTACGTGCCGAACCGCGCGGCGCGCATGCTGGCCGCCCGGCGTACCGGCACGGTCGCGCTGGTCATGTCGGAGGAACGGGGACGGCCGTTCGAACAGCCCTACTTCGGCCACATCGTGCGCGGAATCAGCTCCGCCGTGACCGCGGCCGAAACGACGCTGACGCTGACGTTCACCCAATCGCCCGCCGGCCGCGCGGACCTCGCCGACGCTCTACGCGCGCAGCGGGTGGACGGCGTGGTGATGGTCTCGCTGATCCGCGAGGACCCGCTTCCCAGCCTGCTGGAGCGCTACGGCGTTCCCGTCGTGCTGGGAGGCCGGCCGCACGACTCCGGTGCCGCACGGCCGGACTACGTGGACGCCGACAACCGGGGCGGAGCCCGACGGGCCGTCGAGTACCTCATCGGACAAGGCCGCCGCCGCATCGCCACGATCGCGGGTCCGCAGGACACCTCCGTCGGCGTCGACCGCCTCGCCGGTTACCGGGAGGCGCTGTCCGGCGGCCGGGAACTGGTGGCCCACGGTGATTTCAGCGAGTCCGGAGGTGCCGGGGCGATGCTGCGGCTACTGGACCTGGAGCCGTCGCTGGACGCGGTGTTCGCCGCGTCCGACAACATGGCGCTCGGCGCACTCCGCGTGCTGGAGCGGCACGGACGGCGCGTCCCCGACGACGTCGCGGTCGTCGGATTCGAGGACGCGGGCGCGGAGCGGCGTGCCCAGCCAAGGCTCACCACCGTGCACCAGCCCACCGAGACGATGGGCCGGCGGTCGGCGGAGCTGCTGCTCAGCCGGATCCGCGGCATACCCGTAGCGGACGCACCGGTCATCTGCGACACCCGCCTGGTCGTCCGCGAGTCGGCCTGACCGCGCATCGGCCCATGGTGCCGGCGCCGGAACGACCGCTGATCAACGCGGTCCCGAGCGAGCCGCCCGTCGCCCGCGTTCTCGCAGACCGAAGCTGCTCAGCGCAGTACGGCCGCCAGCAGGTCGGCCCCCAGCGCCGTCACATAGGGCAGATTGACGGTGTAACGGACGTAACGACCGTGCCGCTGGGCCGTGAGCAGGCCCGCGCGGCGCAGGACGGCAAGGTGGCGGGAAACTTCCGGGGGTGAAAGTTCCCAGGCGTGGGCCAGCTCACCGGTGGTGTGCGGGCCGCGGGCCAGGGTGCGCAGCAGCCGCAGCCGTACCGGATGCGCGAGTGCCTCCAGCCGTAGCGTGACCGTTTCCAGCGATACCGGCTCCGATGGGCTCGGCTCGGCGACGGGGTACTGCACCACCGGATGCCACCCGGGCGCGTGGACCGCCACCAGGTGCGGGCGGCCGAAGACGCTGGGGAGGAAGGTGACCCCGGTGCCGTGGGCGGCGGTCGCATTGTCCTGCAGCTTGTCCACGATGATGCAGTTGCCGTCCGGCGCCAGGGTGACGGCGCTGGAGACTGACGCGAGTGCCGCCCCGATGCCCTGGCGCTTCAGCAGGTCGTTCTTCAGGCGCAGGTCGGTGGCGAGTTGCACGGCGACGCCCGTCCAGGCGGCGTCGAAGAAGGCCTCGGCGCACTGTTCGAGGGTGTGACGCATCCGCGCCCGCACGGCCGCGGGGTCCGCGAGCAGCCGTTCCGCGAAGGCCTCTTGGAGCGCGCCGCGGGCCTGGGCGAGGTCCAGGGCCCGCTCGCGCGCCGCCGCGTCGGCGAGCGGTGACGGGGCGGCGAAGTGGACCCGGTTGCTGCCGCACGTGGTGATGAGGGCGGCGGTCACATAGGTTTCATCGTCGATCCGGTCCACATCGTCCAACTCCTCGGCGAGGGTCGGCCGGGGACGAGCGGGGACCAGGAAGTCGGCTCGTGAGGAACGCCAGAGGAACTCCGCCTCCCTGAGCCGCTCGGCCAGCTCCGGCCGCAGCCCGGCCCAGACGTCCCCGGCCCAGCCGGCGAGCTGCGGATGATGCCCGGGTTCGGCCAGCACGTGCAGCATCGCGGTCAGCTCGGCCAGCGGGGAGGCAGCGAACCGCACGCGCCCGGACGGCACGCCGCCGATGTCGATCCTCAACGTCACCCCCTCATTCTCGCTGGTCGGATGGCCGACGACCCCGTCGATTGACGGTGTTCGTCAACCGACGCGGCCGGCCCGGCGGCCGAACGCACCGTTGACGCCATGGCAACCACCACCAAGATCCGGCCGCGCGCCTTCGTCCGCGCCTCCGGAGGCCCCCGCTATGCCGTCGCCTTGGCCGTGGACGCGCTGGGCACCGGCCTGCTGCGGCCCTTTCTGCTGCTCTACGGCGTGACGGTACTGAGGCTGTCCGCGCCGGTCACCGGCACCGCCATGACGGCCGGCATCGTCGCGGGTCTGGTGTGCATGCCCGCGGTGGGCCGGTGGCTGGACCGCGGCGCACGCAGCACGGTCGTGGCGGCGTCGATGCTGGTGCGGGTGCTGGGCGTGGCGCTGCTGCTGGCGGCCCCGGCGGGGCACGTCTGGCTTTTCGCGGCGGCGGCGCTCTTCCTCGGCATCGGCAACCAGGCATGGCCTGCCGCCCACGCCGCGCTCGTGGCCACGGTCGCCCACGGCCGAGAACGCGACACCGCCCTCGCCGGGGCCCGCGCCCTGCGCAACGCCGCCCTGGGCGTCGGAGCACTCCTCGCCACCGTATGCCTGGCGGGCGGCACCACCGCACTGCGGGCGCTGGCGGCTGTCACCGCGCTCGCCTACCTTGCCGCAGCCGCCTTGGCGTGGTCGGTTCACGTGCACGCACATCCAGCGGACGCCGCCCTGGCCAAGGACCGGGACGACGAGCCCGCACCCCGGATGCTCGCGCTACTTGCCGCCAACGTGGTCTACGTCTTCTGCCTCAACGTCCCCGAGATCGCGATCCCTCTGGTCCTGGTGACGCAGTTCCACGCATCCCCGGTGTGGCCTGCAGCCGTCTTCGTGGCCAACACGGCGCTGGTCGTCACCCTGCAGGTGCCGGTCACCGTCCTGATGTCCCGCTTCTCCCGGCGGACCGTGCTGGCCCTCTCCGGCGCGGTGCTCGCCGCGTCCTACCTCGGCTTCCTCGCGGCCACCTCACTGGGACACGGCTGGGGTACCCCGGCCGTCGCCGCCGTGTCCGTGGTCTGCACCATCGGCGAGATCATCTACGCCGGCAGCGCCACCGCGCTCGTCACCGCACTCGCTCCGGCCCATGTCCTGGGACGTGCCCTCGCTCGTTTCCAGCTGTCCACAGGCTTCGGCCTCGCCGTCTCCCCGGCGGTCATCACCGCTCTCGCCTCCCGCGGCCCGGCCGCCCTCTGGGGCAGCCTCGCCGCTGCGACGCTCCTCTCCGCCTACGCCGTCGCCACCTAGAAGCATCAAGAAACACGGCCCAGCGGTCGCTGCCGCCGAGCGCAAGCAGGTACCGGAAGCTTGTGGCCGGGCAACACCAGCCTCTGCCGGCCGATGCCGCTTGGGCGTAGGCCCGGTCTGTCCTCGCTCACATGCCCCTCGCCCCGTCGATGCGTTCGCGGAGCAGGTCTGCGTGACCGTTGTGCCGGGCGTACTCCTCGATCATGTGGATGAGCACCCAGCGCAGCGAGACCCGCCCGCGCCAGGCGTCGTGACCCTCGACGTCAAGGTGAGGCGCCGCGGCGACGTAGGCGTCGGCGAAGGCCACCTCCTCCCGCCAGGCCCGCCAAGCGCCGACGATGACCTCGGGGTCCGGTGCGGCGCCGTCGAAATCGCCGTCGGGGTTTTCGGTGGACGAGAAGCGGGGGGACGCGTTCTGGCCGGCCAAGACCGTTCTGAACCAGCGGCGCTCGACGTCGGCCAGGTGCCGGACCAGGCCCAAGAGCGACAGCGTGGACGGCTCGACCGGGCGCCGGGCCAGCTCGGCGTTCAGACCCGTGCACTTCAGCTCCAGCGTCGCCCTCTGCGCGGCGAGGACATGGGCGATTAGCGTCCGCTCATCTCCGACGGCGGGGAAGGCGTATCGGCTGGATTCCTCGGCGCCGAAGAACTCGCTTCTCCTGCGGCGCGTCGTGTCGTCCATCTCGGCCTTTCTGACTCTGGTCGGAACTCGTCCGGATCAGTGCCAGGATCCGGAGATCGCGCGCGCCTGCACGACGCGTTCGATCCGATCTGCATCAGGGGCTTGAGAAGCATCCGGGCAAGTTGAAGGTCGACGAATGCCCCGGCCTGCGGACGCCCTTGGACTAGATGCGTTCGGGCGACACGCTGACCGTCGAGGAAGACGACCGGCTCGGCCGTCGGCGTCGTCCGTGACGAAACCTCGTGGAGCGCGTGCTCTGAGGATGTGGTTTCGGCGTTTGCCGGTTCGGGCCGATGCTCAGCTCAGGCGGGCTCGCAGGAGGCAGAATTCGTTGCCTTCGGGGTCGGCCAGGCAGTGCCAGGACTCCTCGCCGGTCTGGCCGATGTCGACCGGGCGCGCCCCGAGCTTCAGGAGACGTTCGAGTTCGGCGTCCTGATCGCGGTCGGTGGCGCTGACGTCGATGTGCAGCGGCAGCTTGCCCGCCTTGGGCTCGGTGGTGGGGCTGAGGACCAGAGTCGGCTGCAACCCGCCGAACCCTTCCCGTGGTCCGATCTCCACCGCGCCGTCTTCGATGTCGAGCACGATGAAGTCCAGCACCTCGCACCAGAACTCCGCCAGCCGTTGCGGATCCCGGCAATCGATCACCAGCTCGGAAATACGACAAGCCATGATCGGCACCCTACGGGGCATCAACCGCGCGCAGCCAGTTCTTTGACGGCCCAGGGCCGCGACGTGGGTTCCAGCCGGGCCGATGGGGTTCGTCACGTGGTCAAAGGTTTGTGGCCCAGACCAGAGCTTGGTCGATTGAGCCGCGGGTGAGGCCGGTTGAGGGATCGATGGTGATGAGGAGGGTGGGTTCGGGGCGGTTGTCGGCCCAGGTGTGGGCTTGGGGGGTGTGGAGGTCGTCGATCCATGCGGTGGGGCGGTGGCGGGCCAGCCGGGCGACGATTGGGACCTTGCCGCTGGGGTGAAAGGGGATGGGCGGCATGGTGAGGACAGGTAATGGGGCAATACCGAGCAAGGGGGCCAGAAGACGGTTGGCGTTGTCGTTCCAGCCGGTCGCCCATGTGACGTCGTAAACGCGGGTGAGCTCGGTGATCCAGATGCCATGTTCGGCGTTGACCAAGACGGGGTCGTCGTCTTCTGGGAATAGGCGATGATCGGTGAAGCCGGTCGGGCGGCTGCTGTAGCCGTAGGGATTGAGGACTCCGTCGACGTCGAGGAGGAGCAGGGGCCGCGTCATCCTGAGATTGTTCCCGCCAGGCGACCCGGGTGCGGGGGTCGTGGAACCGCACACGGGATCCCCTGAACGATCCGTTATCGTGCGCTGCGTATCCCAAGAATGTATATCGCAGTGAGCGCAACGGCTCGGTCTTCGTCATGTGACAGATCTGCGAGGGCACGTGACGTCGTGATTCCCGGGATATCCGCGAGCGCTTGTGTCAGCCGTTGACGTGCAGACGATCCAATGGTGCGGCGGGCGAGGCGGTCAACGAGCCCGGTAGCGATCTGATCCGCCAACGCGGGATGGCTCGCCAGCGCGCTCAGTGCATCGGCTGCATCGGCATCGTTCGTCCCCTCGACGATCATGTCGATCAGCGTCGGGACGGCGTCGGCCACTCCACGTGCCCCGAGCGCCACGGCTGCATGCTCGCGGACCACGATGTCGGGGCTCGTGAGGGCGTCCTGCAGAAGTGCGGTCGCCTCACCGTTCGGAATCTCGGCGATGGACTGGACGGCACGTTTCCGCACCTCGGCCATCGGTGAGCCGAGGCCATCCGCCAGCAGCGCCAATCCGGCGTCGCCCGATTGCGCCAGAGCCCATCGAAGGGCTCCGGCGACGTTCGGGTCCGTCTCGCTCAGCGCCGCCTCGACCAGTGCTTCCACTGGCACCCGAACCTTTTCGCCTGAGGACAGGGCCGCGCGCTGGCGCTTTCCAGCGCTCTCCGACCCCAATGCCTGGAGGAGCGCAACGATCTGGAGGACGTCCTCCCAGCCGGCGGGTTCCGCGGCACCGATCCGGCGGAGACGCGTGAGCAGCTCCGTCTCACCTGCGATGCGTTCTCGAGTCTGGCGGATGAGGTCGTCGACGAGTTCCGAGGGCCTGAAGCCGGGATCATCGAGCGCGCGCCTGACTTCACGCAGCGACAGTCCCAATGACCGCAGGCTCTCTATATGGAAGATCCGCCGGATGTCCTCGCTGGAGTACTCCCGATAGCCGGCGTCGGTACGCCCCGTTGGCCGCACCAGGCCGAGCGAATCGTAATGCCTGAGCATGCGGGCGCTGACCCCGGACCGTCGTGCCACTTCACCGATCAACACTGCCTGTCACCCCTCCTGACCGATCGTGCCGAGGGCCACGATGCGCTTCGCCTCCTCGATCGCGAACTCGAATCCGGCATCCGGGTCGCGCGACAGCCGCTCCGTGGCGATCGCGTGCGCGCTTACGCGAGGGTCGAGATCCGTCATCGCAGCACGCAGAATCGGCAGGATCACCTCACCGAGCGCGATCAGCGCCCGGCTGAGGCTCAGCTGCATAGCACGTTCACCGCGCCCCAGCTGTGTGGACAACACTGCGGCCAACCCGGGTTCTTCACCTTCGGGCACGAGCACGACCGCAGCCCGCCAGGCGCTCCGCGCCACCTCATCGTCGGCGTCGGACAGAAGCGCCTGTGTGATCGCCGGCCACGCTCGCCGATCCCCGATCTTGGACAGCGTGTGCAGCGCCTGGCTTCGTGCCTGCGCACGCTCCGAGCGGAGTTCATCGATGAGCTTTGGAACCGTCATCGATACCGAGTGGCGGGTAAGGGCCCACGTGAGCATGTCGCGCACGTGAAATTCGGGCTCGATCGCGCACCGTTCGATGAGCTTGTCGATGAACCTCGGGTCGGGGGCCGTGCCGACCGCCAGCGCGGCCCGCAGCCGCACCGACGAGTTGCTGTTCTCAAGTCCCCGGAAAACCCGAACCGCATCCGCGTCCTGTTCCGCCATGGTCACCGGACCACCTCCTCGGCTGCAGTGAAGACCTTGTCACTGTGTCAAGGTCAAGCAGCGGGACGCCGTGGTGGTCGCCACCGTGATCAATTTCATCGCTACCTGCCGCACAGCAGACGCAGGTGGTGCGGCCGACGGAGAGGAACTCCATCAGTTTGGGGATGTAACCGCCGGTGGCGGGCAGCGAGCGCGGGTCGGCGGCCTTTGATCTTGCCGCCGGAGCAGGGGGCGGGTTTGGGTCGGTGAGGGGCTCGTACGTTCCCGGGGCATGCCCTTCGTTTCTCGCCGCTACGCCGTCACCTGCGTCGACGCACGCTCGGGGTTGCGGCCGTTCCACGACTCGGCCGCCGAGGGACGAGGGCTCCGAGCCGGCTCGCCGGGCCGGGTCACTGGGCGGTGTACCCGCCGTCGACGGGGAGCGCGACGCCGGTGACGTAGCTCGCGCCGGGGCTGCACAGCCACAGCACGGCCTGGGCGATCTCTTCGGCGGTGCCTAGCCGGTCGATGGCCTGGCCCGCCTCCGCTTGGCCGCGGTCGAGTTCTCCGCCCGCGACCATGGCGTCGACCATGGGGGTGCTGATGGTGCCGGGGCAGACGGCGTTGATGCGGACGCCGCGCGGGCCGTATTCGAGGGCGGCGCTCCGGGTCAGGCCGATGACGCCGTGTTTGGAGGCGTGGTAGGCGGCGCGGCCTGGGTTGCCGACCAGGCCGCCGAGGGAGGAGCAGTTGACGATGGCTCCGCTGCCCTGGGCGCGCATGTGGCGCAGTTGGTGCTTCATGCTTGCCCAGATGCCGCGCAGGTTGACGGCGTTGACGCGGTCGAACTGGTCGGCGTCCTCCTCGGCGGCGTCGGTGGGCGGGACCATGATGCCGGCGTTGTTGTAGGCCATGTCGAGCCGTCCGAACGCCGCCACGGTGCGGTCGACGGCGGCGGCGACCTGGTCTTCGCAGGTGACGTCGCAGATCAGGGCGAGGACCTGGTGCCCGGCGCCGGTGAGGTCCTTCGCAGCCTGCTCGACGGCGTTGTCGTCGATGTCGGCGAGGCCGACGGCGGCACCGGAGGCGGCGAAGGCGCGGGCGGCGGCCAGCCCCATGCCGGAGGATGCGCCGGTGACGAAGGCGACCTGGCCGGTGAAGTCGTAGGCGGGGTTCATGCGGTGTCTCTCCTGACGGAGGTGCGCGGACTGGGGCCTGGATCGGGTCAGGGGGCGGCCTGGATGATGACGCGCTCGGCCTTGGCGAGCTGATCGGCGCCGGCGTCGATGTGGCCGAGGATCAGCAGGTCGGGGGAGGCGGCGGGGCCGTCGCGGTAGAAGAGGGCGAGGTTGCCCCACGGCGCGAAGTAGGCGATGTCCCCGGCCTTGGCCGCGGCCGGTCCGGGGGCGCCGTCGGTGGTCAGCTTGCGCGGTGGATAGCCGATCCGCTCGGTGCCGTGGAAGTCCTCCAGGTCCAGGGTGAGCGGGAGCAGGGAGGCCAGGTCACGGGCGGCCGGGCTGCCGTTCAGGGTGGCGTCGAAGGGCTGCCCATCGAGGGTGACACGAATGTCCACAGCGGTGTTCCTCTCAGACGGTGCCGAGGGTGTCTCGCCCGGCGCGGTCGGCCGGCGGGTCGAAACGGACGGCTCGGAGGACGGCACCGACTCGCCGCTGCTGCAGGCCGTCGCGGCCACGGCCAGTGCCATCGCGGCGGCAAGACGAAGAGGGGCACGCGGCATGGGCGGTCTGTGCTCCTTTCATCATGTCAGCGGCTCGGCTCGTGCTCGCAGAGCGGGGTCAGGCGGTGGCCGGGGCGGCGGCGTACTCGGCGTCGGTGACGGGGGTCAGCCAGTGCACGACGTCGTGGTCGGCGTCGCCTTCGTTGATGGCCAGGTGGACCATCAGCCGGTTCGGCGCGGCGCCGTGCCAGTGCTCCTCATCGGCCTCGAACAGGACGCGGTCACCGGGACGGATGACCTCGACCGGCCCGCCCCGGCGCTGGCACAGGCCGATCCCTTCGGTGACGAAGACGGTCTGGCCCAGCGGGTGGCGGTGCCAGTGGGTGCGCGCGCCGGGCATGAAATGCACCAGGCCGGCGCTGACCCGGGACGGGGCGGGCGCCGCGGCGACGGCGTCGATGTAGACCTCGCCGGTGAACCACTCTGCGGGGCCTTTGGCCGTGTCGATCGAGCTTCGCGTGATCTGCATGGTCGTTCCTGTCGGTGAGCGTCAAGTGGGGTGAGCTGACGGAGCCCGTGCGCGGGTGCGGACGGGGTCAGGGCTGCAGGAGGGCCTTGATGGCGCGGCGCTCGTCCATCGCCCGGTAGCCCTCGGCGACCTGGTCGAGGGGAAGGGTGAGGTCGAAGACCTTGCCCGGGTCGATGGCGCCGGTCAGGACCCGGTCGATCAGGTCGGGCAGGTAGCGGCGTACCGGAGCCGGGCCGCCGCGCAGGCCGACGTGGGAGAAGAACAGCTCCTGCCCGTCGATCGCGACATCGTGGGGGACGCCGACGAAGCCGACGTTGCCGCCCGGGCGGGCCGAGTGCAGGGCTTGGTGCATCGCCTGGGCGGTGCCGACGCACTCCAGCACGCTGTCGGCGCCGATCCCGCCGGTCAGCTCCTTGATTCGGGCCACACCGTCCTCGCCGCGCTCGGTGACGATGTCGGTCGCGCCGAACTCGCGGGCCAGTTTCTGGCGGGGCTCGTGCCGGGACATGACGATGATCTGTTCGGCACCCATCTCCTTGGCCGCGATCACCGCGCACAGGCCGACCGCGCCGTCGCCGACGACCACGGCGGTGGAGCCGGGCTCGACCTCGGCGGCGTCGGCGGCCCACCAACCGGTGCCCATCACATCCGAAACCGCCAGCAGGCCCGGCCAGAACTCCTCACCGGGAATGCCATCGGTGGCCACGAGCGTGCCCTGGGCGTTGGGGATGCGGACGTAGTCGGCCTGGCAGGTGCTCATGAACTCGCGGTTCAGGCAGTTGGACGGGAAGCCGTTGCGGCAATTGGCGCAAGTGTTGTCCGAGGTCGCGAACGACCCGACGACGAACTGGCCGGGCCTCACCGCGGTCACCTCGGATCCGACCTCCTCCACGAAGCCGACGTACTCGTGCCCCATCGGATGCGCCGCATCGGTCGGCTCCGCACCGCGGTAAGGCCACAGGTCCGAGCCGCACACGCAGGTCACCGCGGTGCGGATGATCGCGTCGGTGGGGTGGAGGATCTTCGGGTCGTCCAGGGTCTCCAAACGGATATCGCCGGGGGCGTGGATCACTGCTCCGCGCATGAAAAGGTTCCTTTGCTTCCATGGCGTGCCCGGCAGAGAGGTACGGGCCGCGCCGAGTGCGGATATATGCCCGGAGCACCAAGTGGCGGACCCCGGGGCCGAGCGCGGGGCCCCTCCCGCAACGGGCTTCAGCTGCGGCAGGAGCACCTCGACCTCCAGGTAACCGCCTCTTGGCGCACGCAGCGAGACACCATCAAGGGGTGTACCGGCAGTACACCCCTCCGGCTGCGGGCAGCGCGTAGCGTCGAGGTGTGGACAACCGTGACGAGGTCCGCGAGTTCCTGACCTCGCGGCGCGCAAAGATCACCCCCGAGCAGGCCGGGCTGCCATCCGGTTCCCGGCGCCGGGTGCCGGGGCTGCGCCGCAGCGAGGTCGCCGCCCTGGCCGACATGAGCGTCGAGTACTACGCCAAACTCGAACGCGGCAACCTCGCCGGCGTCTCCCCGTCCGTCCTGGAATCCCTCGCCCGCGCCCTCCGGCTCGACGACGCCGAACGCGCCCACCTGCTGAACCTGGCCCAGGCCGCCGACGGCTCCGACGCCCTCACCCGCCCCCGCCGCCGGCGCAGCAAAGACCAATGGAAGCCGCACCGCAGCCTGCAATGGACCCTGGACGCCATCACCGCAGGGCCGGCGTTCGTCCGCAACGGCCGCATGGACATCCTCGCCACCAACCAGCTCGCCCGCGCCTTCTACACCGACGTCTACGCCGCACCCTGCAACCAGGCGAACCTGGCCCGCTTCAACTTCCTCGACCCCGCATCCCACCGCTTCTACCCCGACTGGGACCAGGCCGCCGACATCGCCGTCGCCATCCTGCGCACCGAAGCCGGCCGCAACCCCCACGACAAGGACCTGCACGACCTCGTCGGCGAACTGTCCACCCGCAGCGACGAATTCCGCACCCGCTGGAGCGCCCACAACGTCCGCCACCACGGCACAGGCACCAAACGCTTCCACCACCAGGCCGTCGGCGACCTCACCCTCGCCTACGAGGGCCTGGAGATGGCCGCCGAACCGGGCCTCACCCTCACCATCTACACCGCCCAGCCCGGATCCCCCTCCGAAGAAGGACTGCGCCTGCTCGCCTCCTGGGCCGCCACCCCTCAGACACCCTCGCCCGCACCACACTCCACCAGCTGACCACCCCACCCCAAGGGCACGAAGCGCACATCCTCGACGTCCTGCACAGCGATCGTCAGGCCCCGCACACGTCATCGCCGACCTCATGCCCGTCCCCCCGGCCGCGAGGATGTCCCGGCCCCGGAACTGCCGGTCACCTTGACATGCCCGGCAAGGTCGCCGACTTCCTCCGCGCCGCGGAACTGGAGTTCACCGAAAGAGCCACCCTCGACCACGGCGTCACTGTTCGGCGCGACCAGGGTTACACCCTGCGGGTCAGCACCCCAGGCGGTCCACAGTGAACCCCTTGCGCGCTGTCAGCGCCTCGCCGGACCCCTGAAGCGCCCCGGCCGCCGCGCAAGGCCAGCCGCAAGTACGAAACCCCCGTCAACACCCTCCCACCCTCCACAACGCGCTGAACCCGAGGCCAAGACCCCAGCAACGGCTCCCCGCACCCAGGATCAACACACCGCCTGAAGTGCTGGCGCCCATCGCCAATTCCTGCACTCAGCCTCGTCACGGGCCAGTCGGCCGCACGAGTGGACAGCGGGAACGTCTCTCCCTCCATACCGCAGGGCGCTCACCACCGGTCACGGCGTGCCCATCCAGAGGCGGCATTCAGAGTCGGTCGGTGTTCAACCCTGCACCCGTGGAGGCTTGTCTTATCGATAGATGATTTCTGTGGAGCCACCGTACATTTCGTTCTTATCCTTGAGCAGCCTTTTCATGGTGGAGGCGTCCTCAGGCAGGGCCTCCTCAAGGCGCGCCCACCCGGTGAAGACCACCCGCTGGGGGAGCGCGACGGAGGCCGTGATCATGTCCCGGAAGGCGCTCCAGTTCCGGCCGTAGTAGGGGCCGAAGTCCAGTTCGCGCTGCAACAGGCGGTGCAGACTCTGTGAGTCGGTCACCTGGGACAGGTCGATGGTGACCTCGGCGGGGGCCTCTGGGGCACTTCCATCTGCCCATACGGCGTCGGCGGCCTGTTCGGCGGATGGGAGGGGGACATCCATCTCGGCCAGCGCAACGGGAACCAGGTCGCCGATGGAGCGCGAGTCACTACCGTCCAATCCCGCCAGTTCCCGCAGCGCTTGGCCGTCGTGGCCGTCAGCCAGCCACTGGGCCGCCCACCAGGGGATGCGCCCGGTAGGTGCCAGCCCCAGGACGAATCACGCGGCAGCGGTCTGGGGCGAGGGTATGTCACCGGTCCCGTGCTGGTCAGTCATCGGCCACCACCAGGGGCGACGTTCCTGGCCACCCTGTCAATGAGAACGAGCTCATGAAACTCGCCGTGCAACCCACCCTAGCCATGAAATGCCGCTTCTCCCAGATCCCGGAGCCGGTAGATGCCATCGGCGGATCGTACCGGAAATCAGCTTCCTACAAGCCTTTCGGAAAACTGCTGTTGGAACGAGCAGTGTCCTTCGGTTCCGATTTCCGAGAGGTCGACGGTGCCCCGCCGGTGTCGCCAGTTCTATGATGCGGGCGATCAGTACCGATGCCGGGAGTATGCTGCGCGCGTGATCGAGAGAATCGAGTCCTCCGTCCGCCTGTGAGCGAGACGACCGAGCCCGGACCGCTCGGAGAACAGATGAGCCTGTACGACCACTCTGTGCGGCTCCTTCGGCTTCACCCCGACGTGCCTCTGCCGGACGACGGCGATCCCTACCAAAACTGCGACGCGCATCGCCGATGAATCCAAGGCCGACGACCGACGGCGGCAGGGCGTCGCGGCGGCCGCCATCCTGGACGCGTTCTTCGCCCGGCCCGAGGCCACACCGGACGAGCTGACATGGGCCTTCCACGACGTGGACGTCCCTGTCCACTGCAACGACCACATCACCGCCGCGGCGTTGCGCGCGGACCGCGAACGCGTCCAGGAGGCAGGCCGCTGGCTGGTCCGCCACAGCCCCGACCAGTGCTCGACCATCATCGGCCTCGCCCTTCTCGCCGCCGACTGGAATAAGCAAGACATCGACCTGATAAAGCACATCGGCTTGCTGTCAGGCACCTTTTACACGGCGCTGGCCGCCCGGTGCTCGCCCCGGGGCTTGGTGGTGGACGCCAACGAGGTGTCGGTGCGGCACAACGAACTGGCGATCGGCAGGGGCGCGGGCGACGACACGCCGGAGACGTTGCACGTCCGCTTGGCAGGCCGAATGCGCTACGGCCGGCTCCACACCCCGCTGGCGGGCGCCGCGCCGGTGACGCAGCCGGGCGGTGGGCCTTGATATCCCGCCCGGTGTGCCTGCCGGGGGAGCCGGCGCCTACGGCGCCTCGACGGAGCCGGTGGTCGCGGTGTCGCGTGTTTGGCGCTGTGCGCTCAGTACAGAGTCGAGCAGGCCGGGGAACAGGGCGTCGAGGTCCTCTCTGCGCAGCCGGACCAGCCGGGACCGGCCCTGCACTTTCGTCCACGTGACGCCGGCCTCGCGCAGCACGCGGTAGTGGTGCGACAGCGTCGTCTGATGCACGTCGATTTCGGCGCCGATCGCGTTGCAGAAGTCCTCGCCCATCTGGTCCAGCCGCAGGACGAGGTCCAGCCGCACCGGATCGGCCAGAGCGCGCAGCACCTCCACCAGGCGGATGGCCTCGGTCGCCGGCTGTGACACCTCACGCATCGCCGCCCCCTGTGTTCCGCACACCCGCACACTACCAACGCATGGATACATGGACAAGCATCCATATATTGCCTAGGGTTCCGCTCGGTACTTCCGAGGTTCCTCTGGAAAGGCGGCACCACCCGGTGTTGAAGCGACTTCTTCCCCTGGCCCTGGCGACCTTTGCCGTCGGCACCGACGGTTACGTCATCGCGGGCCTGCTCCCCGCCATCGCCACCGACCTGCAGGTCTCCACTCCCGCCGCCGGGCAGCTGGTGACGGTGTTCGCCCTGGTGATGGCTCTGTCAGCACCCGTCATGGGCGCGCTCACCAGTGGACTGGACAGGCGGACCGCGCTGCTGATCGCGTTGAGCGTCTTCGTGGTCGGCAACGCCGTCACCGCCCTGGGCACCACCTATCGGGTAGTGATGATCGCTCGCATCGTCACCGCGGCCGGGGCGGGGATGATCAACTCCGCCGCCTCCAGCACCGCGGGGGCGATCGCACCCCCGGAACGCCGAGGCAGGGCACTGGCCTTCGTGCTGGGCGGCCTCACGTTGGCAACGGCGTTGGGTCTTCCGCTCGGCACGCTGATCGGCCGTACCGATTGGCACATCACCCTTTGGGCCGTCGCCGGGATCGGCCTCGTCGCGGTCCTGGGAATCGCCGCCGGCCTGCCCAAGGTGAGGCTCCCCGCCGCCTCACTGGGCGACCGGCTGCGCCCGCTCAAGCAGGGCCGAGTCCTCGCGCTGCTGGCCGTCACCGCGCTGGTCTTCCTTGGCGCCTACACCCTCTACACCTACATCGGCCCGGCACTACAGGATGCGACCGGCGGCTCCGAATCGCTGCTCACCGTCATCTTGCTGGCCTGGGGGATCGGCGTCCTCACCGGAAACATCATCGCCGGACGGCTGGTGGACCGGCACGACCCAGCGCACGTGTTGACCGGTCCCCTCATCATCGCCGCCATCGCCCTTGCCCTCACTTCGGTGGCGACCGCCACACTCGTGTCCACCCTGGCATGGGCCGCGATCTGGGGTGCGGCCCTGGGCGTCGTCGTCGTGCCCCAACAGCACCGGCTCATCGCCCTCAGCCCGGCCGCAGCACCGGTTCTTCTCGGCCTCAACTCCTCGGCCATCTACGTCGGGATAGGCCTCGGCGGCGGCCTGGGCGGAATGGCCCAGGAGTGGTTCGCCATCGTGCCCGCCGCGCTCGGGCTGCCGGCCGCCGGTGTCACGACCCTGGGGCTGCTCTACCACCTGACAACCGCACGCCACCGTGTGCCCGCAGCCCATCAGCCGACCCTGTCCACCTCGGAGAAGGCAGAAGCGTGACGCGCCGCCGGGGTCCGCGGAGAAGGCCGCCGGGCGAGGCTCCATGCCGGCGACCGTCCAGCCGCGCCTGTGGAGGTTCAGCTGATGAGCAGTCGAACGGGACGTTCACCGCCCGGGCACGGCAGTGCGGCCGGGGGAGAGGTCGTCTAACGCGGATTCACCCAGCTCGGCGCCCAGGTGCCGACGTCGTCGCGGCGGGCCGCTGTGTCGGCGAGGTGGGCGCGGAGGGTGGCCAGCGCTGGGTGGGGGTTGTCGCGGTGCCAGAGCAGCGAGTGCGGATACACGGGCGTGGGGTCGGTCACCGGGATACGGCGCAGGCCATGGTCGGCGGGCCACACGAGGCGGGTCTGCCCGCCCATGAACGTGGCCAGGGCAGGGGTGTCGGCGACGGTGTCGAGGAGCGCGTCGGAGCCGAAGTTGGGGCCGGTCGCCTCGATGGTGAGGCCGAACTCGGCGACGAGGTCGTCGTAGTAGGCGGCCCACTCGGTGCCGGCGACGAGGCCGGGCATCCAGATCCGGTGCCCGGCGAGCTCGGCGATGGTCACCGACCGGGCGCTCGCCAGCGCGTGGGCCGGTCCGGTGAGGAGCTGGAGCGGCTCGTCGAGCACCCGGACGGACTCGATGTCCTGCGGGAGGGGCCGGCCGGGCACGGCGACGGCGCGGAAGGACGCGTCGATCGCACCGGACCGGATGGCGGCGACGGCCGTCTCGATGTCGAACAGCATCACCACGTCGAGCTCGACCTCGGGGTGCGCGCGGTGGAAGCCGCGCATCAGGCCCGTCGCCGCGCCGCGCGAGGCGATCACGTCGACGCGCAGCGGACGGCGGCCGGTGCGCACGGACGCGACCGCGCGCTCGGCGACGCGCAGCAACTCGCGCGCGTGCGGCAGGAACGCCTGCCCGTCGATAGTGAGCTCGGCGCCGCGCGGGGTGCGGGTGAACAGCCGCACGCCGAGGTCGCGCTCCAGCGCGGCGATGCGCTTGGAGACGGCCTGCTGGGTGACCGCCAGCTCGGCGGCGGCCTCCTGGAACCGCCCCGCCTCGGCGGCGACGACGAAGGTCCGGACGATGTCGAGGTCCATGCCGATACCCTATAGACACAACCTCCAGTTGTAGCTGCATGGCCTCGTGGTTGTTTGACCCCTTGCAATACCGCTCGCTTTGATGCATTCGGACGCGGATCAGTTGTGCGGGTAAGCGGCGAGGGGCATCGGACATGAGGAGCGGGCACCGGCAGGGACAGCTGCTCGGGCATCGGCTGGGACGGCCGTTCGGGTGGCTCTGGGCAGCGTACGGGACCAGCGCGCTCGGCACATGGCTCGCCTTCGGCGCGTTCCCGCTGATCGCCATCCAGGTGCTGCACGCCGGACCGGCCGAGGTCGCCGCACTCTCCTCCGCGGGGACGGCGGTAGGCGCGGCCATGGCGGTGCCGCTCGGCCCGTGGGTGGAGTTCCGCCGCAAGCGGCCGATGCTGATCGCGATGGACCTGGCACGGTTCGCGGCGCTGCTGACGATCCCCACCGCGTTCGCGTTCGGCGTGCTCACCTTCCTCCAGCTCCTGCTGGTCTCGGTCGTCGTCGCGGCGGCCGACATCACCTTCCGTGCCGCCTCGGGCGCTTACCTGAAGACACTGCTGCCGGCCGAGGACCTGCTCGTCGCCAACGCCCGATTCGAGTCCACGGCCTGGACGACCACGGTGATCGGACCCCCGCTGGGCGGCGTGGCGATCGGGCTCCTCGGTCCGGTGGCGACGGTGCTGGCCGACGCGGTCAGCTACCTGCTCTCGGCCCTGGGCATCCGCGCGATGGGCGGGCACGAGCCGCGGCCCGAACGCCGGGAGGCCGCACGCATGCGGGCCGGGGACCTGCTCGACGGCTGGCGGTACATCCTCGCCGACGCGGCGCTGCGCCGGCTGTTCTTCAACACCGTCCTGTTCAACGGCCTGGTGATGGCCGCCCAACCGCTGCTGGCCGTCCTGATGCTCGGCCGACTCGGGTTCACGCCATGGCAGTACGGCCTCGCCTTCGCGGCGCCCGCGATCGGCGGGCTGGTCGGCTCGCGGCTGGCCCGACCGCTCGTCACCCGGCTCGGGCAGCACCGGGTCCTGGTCGCGGCCGGGGCGCTGCGCGCCCTTTGGCCCGTCGGCCTGGCCTTCCTGGGGCCGGGAACCGGAGGGCTGCTGCTGGTGATCGGCGTCGAGCTCGGGCTCATCTTCTGCTGCGGGGTCTTCAATCCCGTCTCCGCCACCTACCGCCTTGAGCGCACCGCGACCGACCGGGTCACCCGGACGCTGTCCGCCTGGGCGGTGACGACCAAGGCCTCGACCGCACTCCTGACCGCCGTCTGGGGGGTGCTGGGCGGGCTGCTCGGCCCGCGTACGGCCATCGGCCTGGCCGGCGTGCTCCTCCTGGCGACCCCGCTGCTCCTTCCTCGCCGCGCGGCGGCACCTGTCTCGTCCGAGCCGGACCCGGCAACCACCCGCGCCTGACAACCATTGCCGGTCAGCCCCTGGCCGGCAGGACGGCGCGGGCCACGGCGTCGCGTTCGGCCGCCTCGCGTTCGGCGGCCGCCTGCTCCGCGGCGGCTCGGCGGTCGTAGGCGGCGCGGGCCGCGGCGATGGCGTTCTGGTGTTCCTCGGTCCAGACGACCAGGGCGCGGATGGTGCTGTGAAGCGTCGCGCCCATCGGCGTCAGCGCGTAGTCCACACGCGGCGGGACGGTCGGGTGCACCGTCCGGCTCACCAGCCCGTCGCGTTCCAGATGCCGCAGAGTGCGGGTCAGCATCCGCTGGCTGACCCCGTCGATCGCGCGGCGCAACTCGGTGAACCGCAGGCTGCGCTTGTCCAGCAGCGCGATCACCAGGAGCGACCACTTGTCGGCGACGCGGTCGAGGATCTGCCGCACCTCGCAGTCGGCGCGCTGGTCCCACTGGAGAACGTCGTCGTCTACGCCGGTATCCGCGCAGTAACCGAGGGACTCGAGAGTGCCGTCTTCCATGATCACTGATGGTGCCTGACGATGCTGTCGGTTACAAGAGGGAACCGGCAGGCACTCGGGGAACCACCCCGGGACCGGTTCCCGCGACAAGAGGAAGCCGGGTACCGATGTCCGATTCCGTCAATGGAGCCGATGGGCCGGCCCGCCTTGCGGGGCGTGCGTGGGGCGTCCTGCTGGTGCTGTGCGGCGCGATCTTCCTGGAGGGGATCGACGTGGCGATGCTCAATCTGGCGCTGCCGTCGATCCGCGCCGACCTGGGCCTGTCCACCGGGATGCTCAGCGGGGTCGTCAGCGCCTACGTGCTGGGCTACGGCGGGTTCATGCTGCTGGGCGGACGCGCCGCCGACCTGCTCGGCCACCGCCGGATGTTCCTGCTGTGGCTGGCGGTCTTCCTGGTCTTCTCCGGGCTCGGCGGGCTCGCCACCGAGGGCTGGACGCTGCTGGTCGCCCGGTTCGTCACGGGGGTCGCGGCCGCCTTCATGGCCCCCGCCGGGCTGGCGCTGGTCACATCCAACTTTCCGGAGGGGCCGGCGCGCACCAAAGCGCTCGGGGTGTACGCGGGGACGGCGGCGGGCGGGTTCTCACTCGGCGTGGTCGCGGGCGGCGCGCTCGCCTCGTTCGGCTGGCGATGGGTGTTCTTCGCACCGGTCATCCTGTCGGCGCTGATCCTGGTGGCGGCCCTGGCCCTCGTCCGCGACACGGCCGGCAAGCGCCCCTCGGGCGGTTTCGACCTGGCGGGGGCGTTCACCATAACCGGAGCGATGCTGCTGCTGGTGTACGGGGTGGTCCGGCTGGAGCACGCAGGCGACGGCCCCGGTCTGACCGCCGGCGTGTTCGCCGCAGGACTCGCTCTGCTGGGGCTGTTCACCGCGGTCGAGCAGCGGTCTTCGTCCCCACTTCTGCGGATGGGCATCCTGCGGACGGGGCCGCTGGTGCGCGTGAACGTGGCCGCGCTGCTGTTCCTGGCCGCGTTCGCGGGCTTCCAGTTCCTGGCCACCCTGTACTTCCAGGAGCTGCGCGGCTGGAACACGATGCAGACCGGCATGGCCATGCTGGTGATCGGCATCGACACCGTTCTCGCGCCCGTCCTGACGCCGCGCCTGGTGAACCGCTTCGGCAACACCCGCGTGCTGTTCGGCGGCATCGTGCTCGCCGCGGCCGCGTACGCGCTGTTCCTTCCCGTCGGTATGGACTGGACCTACGCAGCCATGCTCCCGGCGCTGCTCCTGCTCGGGCTGGCCTTCTCCCTGGCGTACGGTCCGCTGACCATGGCAGCCACTGACGGCGTCGCCGAGGACGAGCATGGCTTGGCGGGCGGCCTGCTCTACACCTCCATGCAGTTCGGCACAGCGCTCGGGCTGTCGGCCGTCACCGCCGTCAGCGTCGCCGCCGGCTCGGGCCTGGACGCCCTGCGCACCGCGCTGATCGTTCCCGTGACGGCGGCGGTGCTCGGCGCGACCGTCATCGCGTTCGGCCTCCGTGCGCCCGCCGTACCGGACGACACGCCACCGGACGCGACCACCCCGGCCAGGTCCACCACGACCGCCGCCTGAGAAGAGGACCGATGGTGCGGCTTCGCTGGGCTGTCGAGATCACCAGCGGCGGCGCCGTCCCACTGCCGGCTTGCGCCGCTTCCTTGAGGCCGGGGAATCCGTGTATCGCGGGCGCATCGAAAAACGCATACGCCCGCGATATTGTCCTCCGGCTTCAATGCAGGCATGGACCACGGCGCATCATTGTCAGCTCCAGCCCGTCGTACACGCAGGATCGTGATCGTCAGTCTGGCGATCCTCGGTGCGGCGATCGCTGTGTTCGGCCCGGCCGACACGGTGTTGAAGATCCTCTACATGCCGATCCGCAGGCCAGGGTGGTACGTCTTGGTCGGCACGTTCAACGGCGTGGCACTCATCACGGTGGCCGCACTGCCGTTCGCCGCGCTGGCGGTGTGGGCTCTGGCACGCCGTCGGAGTGCCGCCGGAGTCACATCGGCCTGGCAGATGTCGCTGGCCGAGGTCGGCATCGTCTACGGGACGGTGCCGTGGGTCTGGATGATCATGCTGCCGGGCGACGAGGCCGGCGCCGTCGTGAGCCTGGTACCGCTGCGGGACCTGCTCACGATGGATACGGGCCAGATCGTGGGCAACCTTCTGGTGTTCGCGGCGCTGGGGTTTCTCGCCCCGCTGCGCTTCGCGGCCCTGGCATCGGTACCGCGGATCCTGGCGCTCGCGGCAGGCTGCTCGGTCCTGGTCGAGGCCGCGCAGTACGTCCTGCGGCTGGACCGGGTGTCCTCCGTGGACGACGTACTGCTCAACACCGCCGGCGCCGGACTGGCCGCCCTGGCATCGCGCCGCTGGTGGCGCGCTACAGCCTGAGCGTCGTCAGACCGACCTTGACCGGCCCCGGTCAGCGTCCCTTGGGGGTGGCCGGGGCACACGCTGCGGCGGACTGCCACCTCGCCCTCGGGGCCGGCCCGCGAAGAGGATCGGACCGGATTTCGGTGGAGGTCCGACGGGCTTGGTGCGGTTGGCGGGGCTCTACGTTCCTGGACATACCAGTTGATTTCTTGTCGGACCAGCAGGGCGGTATCGGCGGTTTCGTGGTGAGGTGACGGTCGGCGGGCTGGAGCAGTCCTTCCGTCTGAATGCCAAGGCGCGGGCGATGGTGGCGAGCAGGCGGCGCCCGGCGACGAAGTCGGGCTGGGCGGTGTAGTGGGGGCATGGTCCGGATGCCGGGGACGTACCGCCGGACACTCCGCTGAAGGGTGCCGGCGGAGGTGGTCGAGTTCGCCGCCGAGCAGGCGGAGGTCGATCAGGCGTGCGCGCCAGCCTACCTGGCTCGGCCCAAGACCGCCTATGAGCATGCCTGGGAGATCCGCGACCTGCTGGGGTTGCCGGAGTGCGCCGACCGGGAGCAGGAGCAGGACGTGCAGGCGTTCATCGCGGGACGGGTATGGGCCTCGGCCGACGCCCGTCGTCCGACCCGGGCGGTGGTGTACGTGCCAGAGGCCGGGATCTTGCTGCCCGCTGTGATCACGACGCTGACCCGGCTGGTCAGCGAGGTGCGTCGGGCCGAGAACTTCCGGCTGCGCGTTCTGCTGGCCGAGCGGACGCCCGTCGAGATGGCTGTGGCGCTGCGCTGCCTGCTCCAGGTGCCGGAAGACCGGCGGGTGTCGGTGCGGGAACTGGAAGTGCGGCGGCAGACTGCGATGCTGCCGGCCACGGTCCGGCACTTGGGGGCGGCCTCGATCGACGATTCCCTGGACGTGCTCGGCCTTGGAACTTCGGTACAGCCGTTGGCGCCGGGAACCATCATGGTCGTTAGGCCTTCCGCTCGGGAAGCTGCGATGAGACCTAAGTAGCCCTGCATAGTAGTCACTACGGTCTGTGACCGGCGTTCGGGCGTGGAAATTGGCATGGTGCTCCATGTTGCGCTGCGGTTCGCAGACGGCCGGTTGCTGGTCGCCGACCCCGGCCTGGCCCGGGCGCTGGTGGTCGAGTCGGTCGCCTGCCCGGCGATCGGCAAGGTCCGGGGCCGAGTGGATGACGGCGTGGTCCAGCTGATGGAGGCGCTGGTGGCCGGGCGCCGCCCCGACCGCGGTGGTACCGCCGCGGTCGGGGCGGTTGTGCATCTGTCGGCCACCGCCATCGAGGAGGGCCGGGGCCTGTCCTCGATGAGCGGCGTCCTGATCGGCACCACCTACCGTCTGTTGTCGGCCGGACGTGACGGCGGGGGTGGTCGGCGGCTAGCTCAGATGCCGGGTGAAGAACCGCGCCGCGGGGTCCCCCTCGAACTGCGGGACGCCGGTGTGCCCGCCCATATTGGCGTGCAGCGTCTTCTCCTTGGAGCCGAAGGCGTCGAACAGGTCCAGGGCCGCCTGCCGGTCGTTCCCTTCGTCGTCCCACTGCAGCAGGACGTGCAGCGGAATGGTGACCTGCCGGGCCTCCTCGAACATGGTGCGGGGCACGAAACTCCCGGCGAACAGAACGGCGGCCGAAATGCGCGGCTCGACCACCGCCAGCCGGACGCCGATGGCGATCACTCCCCCCGAGTACCCGACCGGGCCGCCGATCTCGGGCAGCGAAAGGAGGGCGTCCAGGACGGCCTGCCACTCCGGGACCGCCTTTTCGACCAGCGGCAGGATGAGCCGGTCGACGATTTCCTCGTCGACCGGCTCGCCGGCCTCCAGCGTCCGCTGCAGGTCGGCGCGGGCCTGCTCGGCGGCGGCCGAGCGGGGCCGGTCACCGCTTCCGGGGAGCTCGATGGTGGCCGCGGCGAAGCCGTCCGCCGCGGAGTGCCGGGCCCTGGCCACCAGTCGGGGGTACATCCTCTGCAGTCCGCCGGGGTGGCCGATCAGGATCAGCTGCGCCGGTGCGGATGCGGATGCGGGCGTCCACAGGATGCCGGGGATCTCGCCAAGGGTGAATTCGCGTTCGAGGACGCCGTCGTCGAGGCGCTGCTCGGAGGTGAATTGCATGGTCGTGCCTTTCGGGAGTGCTCTGAACGGCGCTCCCGGACGACCTATCGTCCGACCGTGACCCCAGAGGGGAGCACCCATGTCGATACTGTGTTCACGGGTACCACCTCCTCGTTCTCTGGCACGGCCTCCGGCAAAGTAGCAGTGGTCGTCGTGGTTCGCCAACGGGTTTTACTGAGGCTCCGTGGCCGGATGCCACGGAGCCACTCGCCTAAGGGCCAAGGCCGTGTGGATAAGCGCTTCGGCCTGTGACGTGATCGCGGCGTGGCGAAAACTGAACACTACGCAGAGCTACTCGGTGCCTCATCGGCTTCCCGAGTGGAGCGTCGTTTGGTGCATGATCCGCTCGTTCGCTGAGGTCCGGTCGTGCCGGTGGAGTTTCTGGAAGATGAGCAAGCCAAGGCGTACGCGACGTTCGCCGATGGCCGCGCAGCTCGGCGTCGAGGTGCGGTACACCGAGCGTCCGAAGACGCTGTTCAACCAGGCGGTGGGCTGGCTGCGCCGTCACCGGGCGCTGCCGGCGGACGGAGTGTGCTGGCCCGGCAGGTGTTGGAGGCCCGCAAGGTCGGGGAGAAGCGCTTGCACTCCACGGTCGCCAAGGCCACCCGGCGGGCGGACCCGGCACTGCCGCGTGACCTGGTGACCACGCTGAAGACGCCGGAGGCAGGCAGTGCTCGGAGCTGGAGCGGTTGCGCCGGCCGCTGACGAGGATTCGGCCCAGCCCGCGATGCGGTCGGCCCTGGCCACCCGGCACATCACGGTGAAGCCGTTCCTGGCGCTGCTGGGTGAGTCGAAAGCACTGCCAGCTGCGACGGGCGGCGCCCGGTCCTGGCCGCGGGTGCTGTCTCCGAGCGCTGGCTCAGCGGAAGGTGAGCGACCTTGCGCGCGAGGTGGATGACAAGCTTGCCGCCGGCCTGGCGCGGTGCCGTCTATGCCAACCCTGATCTGCCCCAGGGGGCGGACGACCGCAACGCGTACGTGGTGTGCGTGCTGGAGCAGTGGCACCGGGCCCTGAACCGGCGCGACGTGTTCACCTCGCCCCCGCACCGCTGGTCCTACCCGCGCGCGGCTGCTGGACGGGCCCGAGCTGGAGAGGACGAGACCGGCGCTGAGCGAACCCCGGCCGCTGGGGCTTGTCGGCAAAGGATCGTTTTTATGACGGGGCAAGACGAACGAAGGAGAATCGAAAATGCTCTGAGATGGCATCGGAGCCGAAGCCGAATCGGTCGATCTTGTGTGGCCTCGCATCAGTTTTCTGATTGGTTACCTGTCGGTGTGCGGGGTTATCGCGGGTAGTTCCACAGTGATGCAGATCCCGCCGGCAGGGCGCGGGTTGAGGGTGAGTGTTCCGTCGTGTGCGTGGGTGATGGTTTTGACGATTGCCAAGCCGAGGCCGACGCCTGCGTGGTCGGTGTGTATGCGTTCGGTGCCGCGCTGGAAGGGTTCGGTGAGTGTCGAGGCCAGTTGTGGGGAGAGCTTCTCGCCGGTGTTTTCGACAGTGAGCACCGCGGTCTTGGAACGGACGCTGGTGTTGACCTGCACGGCGCCCTGTTCAGGCAGGTTGTGGACGATCGCGTTGTGCACGAGGTTCAAGGTCAGCTGCAGCAGGAGCGCTTGCGATCCGATCGTGGGGGTGATGTCGCCGCAGGTCTTGATGGTGACGCCGCGCTTCTCGGCGAGGGGGAGGAGTGTTTCGGTGGCCTCTTCCGCTATGAGTGACAGGTCGACGTGTTCTCGGGTGAAGGATCGCTGGTCAGCGCGGCTGAGCAGGAGCAGTGCCTCGGTGAGGTCGATCGCCCGGGTGTTGACGGCGTGGAGGCGGTCGATGATTTCGCCGGTGTCGTGGTTCGGATCGGTGCGCGCCACGTCGAGAAGTGTCTTCGAGATCGCCAGCGGGGTCCGCAGTTCGTGGGAGGCGTTGGCCGCGAATCTCCGCTGTTCGGCGACGTGTGCTTCAAGCCGAGCGAGCATCGTGTCGAAGGCGTCGGCGAGTTCGCGGAACTCATCATTGCGGCCCGGTAGCCGGATCCGATGGGAAAGAGATCCGTTCGTGGCCATGCGTGTGGCGTCCGCGATTCGGGTCAGCGGAGCGAGCATCCGGCCGGCGAGGATCCACCCTCCCGCGAGGCCGAACACCAGCAGGAACGCCAGTACTGCGGCCGCCCTCGGTCCAAAAACGCGCAGGAGGTTGGACCGGACGGGGAAGACAGCATGATTGGTGGTGTCACCCGGGACGATGAGCGCACGCTCAGGGACGTAACGCAGGAGGAACACCCACACCGCCGCGAGCAGCAGGGCGCCGGCAAGCATGAGGAATCCGGCGTAGGTGAGGGTGAGTTTGAGGCGAACGCTCAACCCAGGCGCTCTATCCACGGTCTTCTCCCTCGCGTCCGGCCTCGGGTTGCGTGTCGATGCGGTAGCCGACGCCTGGCATGGTGGCGATGATCCAGGGCTCGCCGAGACGCTTGCGGAGTGCCGAGACGGTGATGCGCACGGCGTTGGTGAACGGGTCGGCGTTCTCGTCCCACGCGCGTTCCAGGAGTTCCTCGGCGCTGACGACACCGCCTTCGGCGACGATGAGGATTTCGAGCACGGCGAACTGCTTCCTGGTCAGCGCGACGAAGCGGCCGTCACGGTAGACCTCCCTGCGGAACGGGTCCAGCCGCAGACCCGCGATCTCCCGCACCGGCGGCCTGTGGTGCGCGCGCCTGCGGTCGAGTGCTCTGAGCCTGAGCACGAGCTCTTGGAGCTCGAACGGTTTGGTGAGGTAGTCGTCGGCGCCGAGCTCGAAACCCGAGGCCTTGTCGTCGATCCGGTCGGCGGCGGTGAGCATGAGGATCGGCATGCCGCTGCCGGAGGCGACGATGCGTTTGGCGATCTCGTCACCGGTAGGTCCGGGGATGTCCCGGTCGAGGACGGCGATGTCGTAGGCGTTGACGCTCAACAGTTCCAGAGCCGTGTCGCCGTCACCGGCGATGTCGGCGGCGATCGCTTCCAGGCGCAGGCCGTCGCGGATGGCTTCCGCCATATAGGGCTCGTCCTCGGCGATCAATACGCGCATGCTCCGATGGTACGAGCCGGTGCATATTGTCGGCGTATCGAAAACCACATACGAGTCGGCAACACCACGCTGCCTTGACTGGCGGCATGACTCGAACTCCACAATCAGCACGAACAACGACCCGCGGGATTCCCAGGATCCTTGCCGCCGGCCTGATAGTCGTCATTGCAGCGATCGCCGCAGCGCTCGGCTACCAGTCGCAGAATGCCTCATCCTCCTCGGCCCCATCACCGCCCTCCCCGATTGCTCCGCGCAGTGAGCGCCCTGGTTCCCTCGGCGCGGGCGGCGCCGTCCCGGACGGCGTGACGGTGTTTGACGACGGCTATCCCGCCGTGGCCAACCTCGACCCCGATCTACTCCGGGCCCTGCGCGCAGCGGCGACGGATGCCGCCGACGACGGCGTCAAGTTCTACGTCAACAGCGGCTGGCGTTCTCCGGAGCGCCAGAACCAGCTTCTTCGTGAGGCGGTCTCGAAGTACGGCTCGGAAGAGGAAGCAGCCCGATGGGTGGCCACTGCGGACACGTCTCCTCACGTGTCGGGGGACGCGATCGACATCGGGCGGTCCAATGCCACGGCGTGGCTGTCCGAGCACGGCGCCGAGTACGGACTGTGCCAGATCTACAGGAACGAACCCTGGCACTACGAACTGCGCACCAATGCGATCGATCATGATTGCCCGCACATGTATGCCGATCCCACACAGGACCCGAGGATGCGGCAGTGACCGGCAGTGCCCACCTACCCGTCAAGCGAATGGTCCGCGAACACGACGAGCAGGTCGCCACGGCGGCGAGCACCTGATCATCTCGCTGCCTTGCGGCTGGTGTCTGGGGCAGGACTCCAGAGCTCCTTCACCACGCTCGCCTCTATGGTGCACGGTCGTCCGAAGAGACGGCCCGGTCCGGCGGTAGTTCGCTGAGGGCGTCGAGGCACCGGCTGTTCAACGGCTGGATGTCACTCACCTTGTGCCGGTCTCTCGATCTCGGCCGTGTTCGGATCGTGGCTTGTGCGTCTGCGGGATAGGTGCAGACGGCGCTGGTCGCGGTCCAAGCCGATGATGGTGACCTGGACGTCGTCGCCCGGCTCGGCGACCTGCTGGGGCGAATCGACCGGGACGTCGGCGAGCTCGTCCTTGTGAATGAGGCCCTGGACACCGTGGGCGACTTCGACGAACACCCCGAATGGAACGATCTTGGTGACGGTGCCGGTGAGGCGCTGCCCTTCAACGACGCTGTCGGCGAACACCTGGAACGGGTCCGGACGCAACGAGCGCAAGGAAAGCCGGGCCTCGCCGTTACTGGTGTCGAAGGCGAGAAACTCCCCGCGGACGCGCTGGCCGACGCGGACGACGTCGGCCGCCTCGTCGAAGTGCTCCCACGTCAGTTCGGGGATCGTGACGAACCCGACCCCGGGATAGACCGGGTGCCGCGGGCCTTCGTCCAGAGTGATGAACACGCCGAAGTTCTGGATGTCGGCGACCCTGCCGGTGAGCACGTCGCCGGTGCGCAGTCCCTTCAAGAAGCGCCAGAGTTCGGGATGCTCGGTCGCAGCAAGGGACAGCCAGACCCGCCCGGCGGCCTTGTCGACGGAGACGACTTCGGCCGTGACGCGCCGGCCGACTTTGACCGCGTCAGACCGCGTTCCCTCCCACGGGAAGTCCCTGATGCGCGCGGGCATTGATGAGGCGTCTCCGTCGAGCCGCATGCGCGGCCCGTACGGCCGCTGGTCGGCCACGACCGTCCCCGAGACGACGTCACCGACGGCGACCTCGCTCCCCGATCGAGGCGGCGGTTCGCCGGGCGCGTCAGCGTTCCAGGCGGCGGGCAGCGGCCCGTCGCACATCGCACAGGCGTAGTGGTCGTCCTTCACGATGTTGAGCTGGCCGCAGCACATGCATCGCCGGAAGACGAACGGCACCGTGAAGGACCCCGGGTGATCGAGGCCGGCATTTCCGAGGGCCGCCTGAACCGCGGTCCACGAGTCCAAGTCCGGGCAATAGCCGGTCGACTGGTTACTGATCTCGCTCACCCGCCAGCCCTCACCGCTCCCCGCGAAGGTGATCTCGCCGGCGCTCAGCACCGGCTCACCGCCCGCGCAGACGACATGCTCGCTGCGCCGCGGGGCGACGCGCAGTGTCAGGGTCTCGTCGATGACGAAGGTGAAGGGTTCCTCACGCTCCGGGACGTCCTGCCGGGCGAGCCACGCGGAGAGATCGCCGGGCGAGGTGATCGGCTGCCCCCTCCCGTCCGACCAGATCTGCATGCGGATCTCGTCCGGTCCGATGTACCGGTAGCGACGCTGCGCGGAGAGGCCCAAGGCTGCAGCGAACGCCGAGAACGTCGGCGCGACGACCCGCCAGGCGCACCGGTGCGGGTCGGTCCACCAGTCGCTGGCGACGACCCTCGGATCGTCGCTGCCGGTCCGGTAGTCCAATGCGATGGCGACGTCGTCCCCGGGGTTGCGGTTGACCCCGATCAGCACGGCCAGATCGGCATCGAGCCAGGGAAGCTCGACCAGATCGGTGGCCTGGCTGCCGCGGGCCTGCCGGAAGAGCTCGGCGGTGGCGTGGTGGTCGGTGATCCTGTCGAGGGACGCGGATTCACGCCCTATCTGATGCACGTCCGCAAGGAGATCCACCGGGTCCTCGAACCACGGCATGACGGCGCGCAGCCGTGTGTCGTCTTGAGCCGGCCAGCCTCCGGAGGCCATCAACTCGATCAGCAGAACGGGCAAGGGCAGACCACGGACATAGATCCGCGAAGGACGCATGCCGCCCAGACTCCCATGATCAAGCCCGCCCCGGAAACGGACCCGGGAACCCAATGTCAGTTTCCGAGGTCCGCTTCACGAATGTCAGAAGACCTGCGCACAGTGGCAGTCGATCGACTTGCCGTGACATTCGTACGAACGGCCGGTTCAGCGGTATCCATGCGATCTCAGTCCTCAGGAGCGACATTGGGGGACTGCTGCAGGAGTCGGCTCGGGATGCGGTCCACGGCGATGGCGATTGCTTGAGCGGGGGTGCTGACCTGGGCCAGGGCCGGGCCGCCCCACCATTTCCTGATGGTGTACTCGCCGTCTCCACGAGGCGAGTCCACCGAGACGAAACTCGGTGTGCCGAAAGGAGTCGGCGAGTGAGGGAGATCGTGCGCTTGGGGCGGCCGACCTCCAGCAGCGGGACGTAGGCGAGGTGGGCGGTCTCGCTGGGGAAGCTGCGCGGCGGAGCCTCGGTGGAGGCGGTGCTCGACGACGTCGACGCGAGCGTCGAAGAGGACGCCTGGCAGACCCGCACGGCCGCCGTCCGGCCCCTGGCCGAGAACCACGCCCCGGACCTGGGCCGCGCCCTCTGCCCCCAACTCCCTCGGCGGCTGTGTTGACCGTGACCTCTGCGCTCTCTGGAGCCCGGCGACCAGGAATGTCGGGGGAGAGCGTCCCAGGACGTCCTGGGAACCGCGGTCGGATAGGCAGGGTGCAGGCCTTCGGTGCTCCAAGGGCCGGTAGGCCGTCCCCCGTGGTGATCCAGGCGGGGACGGGCGGGCGGACAGAAATCTTGAGGAAGATGGTTTGGTGCAGGTTCGGCGGGTGACCCTTTTAGAAAATGAGCCTCTCTGGAGTTCAGTAGCCAGGGAGGCCCTGTTTTGTGGGAAGACTTCCGCGTGCCGTGAATACCACGCTGGCCCTGGCGGCCACCGTGGGCGCCTATCTGACCGTCGGACCAGTTGCTGCGACGCTCATCGTCGCGGCGGCTGCCGTGCTGGTCTCGCTCATCGCCACCATCACAATGGTCGCGATCTTCGGTTCCGAGCGTCGTCAGCACGCCGCTCTGGCCGTCCTTCGCCTGCTGTTGGAGCTGCGACCCGACCGTGAGGTCCGGTCCGAACGATCTGAGCGCAGCTTGCCGCCGCCGGACCCGCCTGAGCAGGGGTAGACGGGGTCGCCGTAGCCAGCGCACGAACAAGATTCCGTTTTGGTATTGGCCGGTGACGGGTCGCGGGCCCGATGATGCCGCTCGTACGGTGCGCGGGTGGCGACCAGGGTTGTTCTCTAAGGTCCACGTCTACCGGCCCGCCGCCGGCGGCCCCGGCACCTACCCCAACCTGGAGACGGTGCTGACCCAGCCCATCAAGTGGGACGTCCTCGCCCACGACTACGGCCAGGTCATCAAGTACACCACCGCGATCCGCACCCGCGCCGCCTCCACCGAAGCGATCCTGGCATGCTTCACCCGCTCCCCGTCCCACCCCGCCTACCAGGCCATGCTGGAGATCGGCCGCGCTCAGCGCACCTGGTTCGCCGCCCCCTACCTGCGCGAACGCGACCTGCAACGCGAGATCGAAGAGGGCCTGAACATGGTGGAGCCCTGGAACGTCAACACCCTCATACTCCAAGACGTTCCTGCCGAACCCGAGTGGGCCGACCGGCGCGGCCTCAGTCCGCAGTTCTGGACCCACGTACGCCCATACGACGAGGTCCACTGGACCCTGGAGCACGCCTGGCGATCGGCGCGACCGGCAACCCGTGACGCTTGATCCTCTGCCCAATCCCCGCGCCATTTAGGTCTCACCGGACTGATGCACGATCAGATCAGACTGACACCTGCTCGCGCATCGGTCCCTTCTTCCAGGCTCGCCCTCTCGGACAAGCCAGATCAGATGACACCCTTCCGTGCGGCAGTCCCGTTCTTGCGCTGGTTGGCATTGAATCGCGCCTTCTTCTGACGATTCCCGCACGTGTTCATGTCACACCATTTTCGGGTGCGACTCTGACTGGTGTCGAAGAACGCGGCTTGGCAGGTTGGTGATGCACACAAGGCCAATTTTCCGTCTCGTTCGCCTGCGATGATGCTGATCGCATCGGCGGCGATTACGCTTAGGGCATCTTCTATGCAGGAAGCCGAGCTAAGTCGCCATTGACGATTTTTCTCGGGCGTCAGGATGGCCGCGGCCCGACCCTGAATGCTTCGATCATTGATGATTTGGATGGCAGACGTAGGGAGAGCGCCTTGGATGGCAGCCGCCGTCGCGGCGGCGTGAATTGATTCCCTCAGTTCCCAAGCGAGTTCGAGTTGGGCGGTGGTGCAGGAGTCCACGGCCAGGCCATACACTGCCAGCCAGTCGACGAGTCGCTGCGGTGTGGGAATGCGCTCCACAGCGTTGCCATGACGCTCCGTCAAAGTCCCCGTGAAGCTGGTCGCCAGCACGGTACCGAGGCGAAAGTCAGGGAATCCAGCACGCATGGAACCACCTTAGCCTCAATCGTCCATTCGAGGACCGCATCCGGCCCGCCAAAGACTCGGCGCTGGGCCGGTTCCCGTCGCGGGAGTTCGCGATCAACACCCCTTGGTTGACACTTACCCGGATCGCCGCCGACTTGGTCACCTGGACCCGACTGCTCGCGCGTGGGTCCTGGCCGCGTGCGAACCGAAGGCCATCCGCTACCGATTCTTGCACGCCTCATCCGACTCACTCTCGGCGCGCGCGGGCGACGGATGCGCCTGTCTGAAACCTGGCCCTTGGGCAAGCCGCGATCGTCACGATCTCCGCCAACATCGCAACCCGCCTGACCAGACCCTGTCCACCCACGAGGCACCCCAGAGACCCGGTAGCCCGGCAGCGTCGGCCGACACCCCGCCATGCCCGCCGGTGAACCCAGCGAGCCTGGTCACGGGTAACGACGCAAACGCCCCGCCCCAGCGACCTTCATGAAAGACCAGGGCAGCTGGTTGCACGCTGGCATGAAGACATGTTAGAACCGCCTTAGCCGGTTCCGCAATGGCCAGGAGGTCTCATGCCCCGTCCAACCAGCGACGTGCAGGCGTTTGAAGCCCACTCAACTGACGCTGACCTCGACGATCTGCGCGCGCGATTGGCCGCGGCGCGGCTACCGGAGGCCGAGACGGTCTATCGCGCCGCGCCCGACCCGCGCCGATGGGACCAGGGCGTTCCTCTCGCGGACCTCGTCGACGTCGTGAACTACTGGCGCACCGGGTACAACTGGCGGTCGTTCGAAGAGCAACTCAACCGGATCGGCCAGTTCCGCACGACCATTGATGATCTGGGAATCCACTTCCTGCACCGTCGGTCCGCACGCGCAGATGCCACTCCTCTGATCTTGACCCACGGCTGGCCAGACAGCATTGTTCGGTTCATCGATGTAGTAGACGAGCTGGCAGATCCGAAAGATGCAGACGCGCCGGCGTTCCACGTCGTGGTCCCGTCACTGCCAGGCTTTGGTTACAGCGACAAGCCGGCCACCACCGGGTGGGGAACCGAAAAGATCGCGGCCGCATGGGTGGAACTGATGAGAAGGCTCGGCTACAGCAGGTTCGCAGCCCACGGCGGCGACTGGGGAGGTAATATCACCACGGTTCTCGGCGGCAGGTTCCCGGAGCACGTTCTCGGCATCCACACAACGTTCGCGGAGGGACCGCCCGGGTTGACAACGGACGGGCTGACGGCGGTCGAGCGCAAGTGGACACAGGAAACCCGCCATTTCTGGCGCCACCACGGGGCGTACGCGAAGCAGCAGGCGACCCGACCGCAGACCATCGGCTACTCGCTCGTCGACTCACCGGTCGGGCTTCTTGCCTGGATCCTTGACAAGTTCGCCGAATGGACAGACACCGAAGACAGCCCGTTCGAGACGATCTCCAGAGACCGCGTTCTTGACGACGTCACCCTGTATTGGCTGACGCGGACCGGCGCATCGGCGGCCCGCATTTACTACGAAAGCCACAACTCGCTGGACCCCGAACTCCGGGTCGACGTCCCGTCAGCACTCACCATGTATCCCCGCGACGTCGAGAAGTGTCCGCGCCCCTGGGCACAGGAGCGGTACCGACAGATCGTCCGATGGAGGTCCCCCGAAATCGGGGGACACTTCCCGGCGCTGGAGGTTCCCGAGTTTTTCGTCAAGGACCTACAAGAAGGCCTCGCGGCTGTGCTGGCCGCTGATCGGTGAACGCGGCTGGGTGCCGGGACTCGGAGTTCGCGCCGCCGAGGTCGGGGCCAGGTCGCCGCGGCCGGACAAAGCGGCCGGTGCCGCCCGCGTCACGGCGGACCCGGATCACGGTTGCCGGGGCTGGTTTCGTCGCTCGGAGCACCACCACCGCGATCCGACACCGCCTGCCGGATTTCTTTGAAGAAACTTCCGGGACGCCGGTCGTCAGCGATCCACCACCTCAAACGCGTCCAGCGCGGACCAGCTCTGCGACCAGATCGATCAAGAAGAACCCGACCAGTGGTGGCGGGCGTCGAACGACCCGGGCGTGAGGGCCAACCTCGTCTCCGGCGCAGCCGCCCGCAAGGCCATCAACACCGGCCAGACCATCCGTCCCCGCGGCCAAGGCCACTCGATCCCGCCTCTCTGCACCACTCACGCTGCACCACTCACGCTGCACCACTCACGCTGCACCACTCACGCTGCACCACTCACGCTGCACCACCCGCACCGACAGAGCGCCGCCCTGGCCGACGCCGCCGCCGGACTGGCCGTCCGCAGGCGCACCGGGTTTCCTCCACCCGCGTCCCCGCGGCCGGCCGGCCATTGCCACCAGGTAACCGACCAACACCGCAGCCAGCGCCCGGCTCGGTTACTCGTCTTCACCGTCATCAAGGTCGCGCAGTTCACGAACGATCGGTCGACCCCGTGGCCCCTTTTCTGCCGTGTTCAGGCCGTCCCCCGAATCAGGTGGGATGTGGAGCCGTGCCAGAGGCGTTGGGTGGGGTGATGTGGTCATGCGGCGGAGGCTGGTCGCGGGCCGCCAGTTGCTCGCCGGCTTGACGGGCTTGGGCTTCGGCTTGGGCGGCGCGTTCGCGTTGACGAGCGGCGTCGGCGCGGGCGGTGTCGCGGTCGCGTTCGACCGACTGCAGCGTGGCCGTCAGCGTGCGCTCGGCGAGGCGGGCTTCCTCGGCCTCGCGTCGAACGTCCTCGAGTTGCTGCTGGAGCGTCGTGGCGGTCTTCTCGGCCTTGTCCGCCAGCGCGGTGGCGGCAGCGGCGGCGCGTTCGGCGGCGATGGCGCGCCCGTCGGCCTCGTCGGCTCTGGTCGTGCCGGCTCGCGCCGCCTCTTCGGCGGTGCGCGCCACGATCTGCGCCACGGCCAGATCGGCGCGGCTCTGCGCCAACTGCTCCTGTGCCTGTTGGCGGGCGGAGGTCTCGGCCTCCAGCCGGGACAGGGCGTCGCGGAGTTGCTCGGCCACCGCCTCCTCGGCCTGCTTGGCTAGCGTGGCCGCACGTTCGGCCTGGGTGCGCGCCTGCTGATGGGCCGTGACGGTGTCAGCCGCCTGCTGCTTGACCCGAGCGGTCTCAGCCTGCGCCTGTCGCGACGCCTCCTCGGCGTCACGTCGGGCTATTCGTTCCTGCTGGCAGGCGGTGTCGGCGCGAGCGGCGCGCTCCTTGGCCCGTTCGGCGCTGCGCTGCGCGTCGGCCGCCTGGTCGCGGGCCTCTGCCGCGTCGGCCTTGGCCGCGGCGACCTCGGCGCTGCTGGCCTCCTTGATCGCGGTGAGCGCGTCGATCGTCTGCTGCAGGAGCGCCTGCAGGTCGGCCATGGCGGGCACCGTCTCGTCAGCTACCGCGGCCACCAGCCGGAGCGGGTCGCTGATCGCTTCGGCCAGCCGGGTCTCCCGTTGCGCCTGGGCGCGTTCCTTGCAGTCCCGGGGCGGTGGGCAGTACAGCCGCCGGCGGCCTCCCTTGTACTTGCCGTCGCGGCGCCGCCGCGGCTCGGGCAGCGGCTCTCTGCAGACCTGGCAGCGTCCGTGCGGAGCCGCGTCGTCCACCTCGCCGCTTCCTGGCTCGCCCGCAACAGGCTGTGCGGAGTCGTCATTCGGGTCGCCCGGGTCAGACGGGACGGCGCCGCGCGCGTCCGTCGCAGGGGAGGGGACAGGAGCCGTCCCCGTATCCGCACCCTTCTCGCCCTCCTCGGTCGTCGGGCCAGGACGTTCGAGCGTGCCGGGCGAGGCTTCCGACGCGGTGGAGAGATCGGCTTGAGCAGGGTCCGGACTGTCGATCATGATCGAGACTCTAGCAGAGTGTGTTACGCAAAACACGAAACATGTTTCGAGTATCGTTCAACTTAACTGTCAAGATCACTAGTAGTACATGAGAATGACTCTTATCATTCACTAACTGCTCAGACCGGGCTCGGTTGCGGACGAGTGCAGGGGCTGGGTGGAGTACGAGTTGGCGGAGTTGTTCGCGCAGGGTGCCGGGGTTGATAGCAGGCCGGCGCGTCGTCCGGGGAATGGCCATCGGGCGTCGGGGGCGGTCGTTCGAGCGGTTGCAGCCAGTTCAAGGGGCGGAGCCGCGACAGGTTCGGGAACCGGGGGTGTCGGTAAGACTCGTGCAACCAGGTACAAGGGTTTGAGTCAGCCCAGGTCAGCCGGGCGCATAAGGATCTTTCGCGGTTCGGGTGACGGCCTGGATCTTGCGCGGCCAGTATTGATCCGGATTCGTAGGGTTTGCGGCGGTCGGCGGGAGGGCGGCCGTGGCTTGCGAGAGAGCCGGATGCCGTGGCGCGGACGCTGGATGAAGACGAGCTGGTCGGGAACTGGACGCTGGTCGGAGACGAGCTGGCGTTGTTGTCGAACCGGCGGGCGCCCACCAAGCTGGCGTTCGTTATCTGGAGCCGTTGAGCCCGTGTCCGTGACGTAGACAACCTGAGTGAGAGCTCCCCGATCATCGTGGTGGATGCGGTTATCTCCTGCTGTCCGTCACGGAGAAGCGGGGGTGCGATGCGGGTACAGCGGGTGCTCATGCCGGGATCGGAGGCGGAGTCGTGGACTCTGCTGGGAGATGACCACGTCCCGGTGGAGCCGGTGGAGCGGTTCCTGGCGTATCTGGCCGCGATCGAGAAGTCGCCGAACACGCTCAAGGCCTACGCCCATGATCTGAAGGACTGGTTCACGTTTCTGGCTGGCCGTGAGCTCGACTGGCAGATCGTCACGATCGAGGATGTGGCCGGGTTCGTCGCGTGGCTGCGGTTGCCGCCGCAGGCCCGGGACGGAAAGGTCGCCGTCCTGCCGACCGTCGAACACCACTGCTCGGAAGCGAGCGTGAACCGCAAGCTCGCGGCCTTGACGTCGTTCTGCGAGTTCCACTCCCGCCATGGGGTGGAGTTGGCCGGCTTGCTCATCACCATGCAGCCGGCAGGACGCCGCGGCGGCGGGTCGGCGACGTCCTACAAGCCGTTCCTGCACCACGTCACCAAGAGTGGCCCGCAGCGGCGACGCACGATCAAGCTGAAGACCTCCAAGCCCAGGCCGAAGGTCCTCACCGCGACCGAGGCCCAGACGATCCTGGACGCCTGCGATCACCTACGTGATCGGCTGCTCTTCGCGCTGCTGCTGGATTGCGGGGTCAGGATCGGTGAGGCGCTCGGCTTGCGGCACGAGGACATGGGCATCGCCGAGAAGAGCGTCATCGTCTGCCCGCGGCCCAACGACAATCACGCCCGCGCCAAAGCCGGCATCTCGCGGACCATCCCGGCCAGCGCGGAGCTGATGAGGCTCTATGCGGACTACCTGAACACCGAGTACGGCGCTCTGGACTCCGACTACGTCTTCGTCAACCTCTGGGCCGAACCGCTCGGCCGCCCCTGGACCTACCCGGCCGTCTATGACCTGGTCCTAAGGCTGCGGGAACGGACCGGGATCGACTTCGAACCCCACCAGTGGCGCCACACCTACGCGACCTGGCTGCTCCGCCGAGGCGCCGGGATGGAAACGGTCAAGGAGTGCCTCGGGCACGCCTCGATTACCACGACGATCGACACCTATGGCCACCTCGACGTCGAGGATGCACGGCGCACCCTGGAGGCCGCCGGTTGGTTCACCGGACGGGAGGTGCGGCTGTGACCAGCGCGTCAATCGCCACGAAGGCGACCGCGAGCGGGTTGCTGGAGAAGCTGATGGGCGCTGTTCGGCCCGAGTTCCGAGTCGACGTCCTCACCCCTGATCAGGACGACCCGGTGCTCGGCTGGGTGGCTTGCCACGTCGCCGGATGTGATCGGCCCTGCGCCGAGTACGCACTCTGCCGCGGCCATGGTCAGCGTTGGAGAAGGCGAGGTTACCCCGACAAGGAGGACTTCATCGCCGATCCCGGCCCACCCCTGCGCGGCCGAAGCAGGCTCACCAGCTGCACCGTGACCGACTGCCACTACGGAGCCAGCGGGCAGGGGCTCTGCGCCAAGCACCGCGACCGCTGGCAACGGGCGGGGCGCCCGGATCCGGTGGTCTGGGCCGCGACGGCCGCGGCGGTCGCCGATCCCGCCAACCAGGTCGAGTGCCGACTGTCGTTCTGCGATCTCTGGACGGAAGGCGGCCACGAGTTCTGCAAGGCCCACCACACCCGATGGCGCCAGGACGGCTTCGGTGAAATAGCGGAGTTCGTCACCGACTGCGAACGCTTCGGCAAGGCCTTCATCGACTTCCGCGGTCTCGGACCGCAGGTCAAGCTCGAACTCCAGTACGCAGTGCAGTGCCGCTGCGATGCGAAGGAATCTTCCCTGCCCTGGGGCGTCGCGAACTGGGCCATCCGGCGAGCCCGCGAGTCCGGGGTCACCTCGCTGCTCGACCGCGAGGCTGAGGAGTGGCGCCAGATGGCACGGGCGCGCCAGCGGAGGCCGGGATGGGAGAACTTCCGGAGCAGGAACGAGACGTTCATCGTCTTGGCCCGCGATGTCGTCGAGACCTTGCGCGACGGATCAGGATGGGAGACGGAGTTTCCGCGTGACGTCTGGCGGCTGAGCAAGCTGCCGGGCTTGAAACGCAGCTCCAGCCGCCCTCGAATGCGCTCCAGCCTGCGGTTCGACCGGATCGCTCAGCCCTGGCTCAAAGAGCTCGGCAAGCGCTGGGTTCGGCTGCGGCTGACGTCAGGACTTTACGTCGCGACGGTCGTCGGAGACGTGCATGCACTCACCAAGTTCAGCGAGTTCCTCGCCGCGGCCGCCACGGACGTCGACGCCCTGGCCGGCATCGATCGTTCGTTGCTGGAGCGGTATCTGGCCTGGCTGACCGACCAGCCCGGCGGAGTCAGCGCCAACGAAGGCCGCGTCGGCGGCCTCCACCTGTTCTTCCAGGCCATCCGCCAGCACGGATGGGACGACACTCTGCCGACCACGGCGGTGTTCTTCACCGGAGACTTCCCCCGCCGGCGAAGCGGCGCCACCACCCGCTACCTCGCCGAGCACGTGATGGCCCAGATCGAGACATCGACGAACCTGGACCGCTGGCACTACCCCGAAGGCCGCTTGATCACCATGATCCTCATTCGTGGCGGGCTTCGTGTCTCCTCGGCCGCCAGCCTGGCCTTCGACTGCTTGCTCCACGACGGCCAAGGCGCCCCTTACCTGCGCTACTACAACACCAAGATGGAACGCGACGCCGCCGTTCCCATAGATGAGGAACTTGAGGCCGAGATCCGCGCTCAGCAGCGGCGCGTCCTCGACCGTTGGCCCGAGGGCAACCCCAACCTGTTCCCCAGAGCCAGGATGAACGCCGATGGACGGCGACCGCTTTCGCCCGACACCTACCGGCAGTGGATGCACCGCTGGCTTGCGACCTGCGAGGTCCGCGACGAGCACGGCCGCCCCGTTCACCTCACGCCGCACCAATGGAGGCACACCTTCGCGACCCGCCTGATCAACCGGGACGTCCCGCAAGAGGTCATCCGCGTCCTCCTCGACCACGAGTCAACGCAGATGACCGCCCACTACGCCAAGATCACCGATAAGACCGTCCGGCGGCGTTGGGAGGCGGCCACCAAGGTCAACATCAAGGGCGAGCGCGTCGCCCTCGACCCGGACGGCCCCCTCGCCCAGGCCCAGTGGGCCAAGACCCGCTACGGGATGGCCACCCAGACCCTCCCCAACGGCTACTGCGGTCTGCCCGTTCAGAAGAGCTGCCCGCACGCGAACGCGTGCCTGACCTGCCCGGTCTTCATCACCGGGCCGGAGTTCCTGCCCGAACTGCGTGAGCAGCGGCACCGCACGCTCACCCTGATCGAGGTTTCGGCCGGCAAGGGGCAGACCCGAGTCGCGGAGATGAACCAGCAGGTCCTGACCAACCTGGACCGGATGATCGGCGAGATCGAACCCGACGAGCAAGGCGAGGATGCCGATGCGGGCTGACAACACCCATCACGTCGTCGCGGCCGCCCGGCGGCGAGCCGAGCAGACCCGTGAACGCGCCGTCGCCGCGCTGCGGCGCATGGACGCCACCGGCCAGCGGATCACCTTCGACGCAGTCGCTCAGGAGGCTGGCGTCTCCCGGTCCTGGCTCTATGCCCAGGACGATCTGCGCACCGAGATCGAACGGCTCCGAGAGCGAAACGCGCCCTCGCCCTCGACAGCGACACCCCAGCGGCAACGGGCCTCCGACGTCTCGTTGCTGCGCCGCCTGGAGGCGGCCACCGCTCGGATCAGCCAGCTCGAAGCCGACAACCGGCAGCTCCGCGACGCTCTCGCCCGGGCGCTCGGCGAACGAAGGGCTGCCGAGGTGACCGGCCGAACCGGCGACCGTGACACGCCGAAGGGCCGCACCTCAAAACTCGTCGGTCCCTGCTGACCGAGCAACCCCCATCGCCTCGTCAACGACACCATCCAGCTCGTATCACAGCAGGTCACAGCAATGATCGAAATTCGAGCTAAAGATAAGCTTCGCGTTGATGCTGCGGTTCTACACGCGGCATGGCCGGTTTCCGCGTGGGCGGGCGGAGTTCGCCGACGAGGTGGTCGGCTACGTCGCCCGGCAGGTCAAAGTGCCGGCCTCGGAGCTGGGGCTGTATGACTGGACCGGCCGGACGATCGAGTACCACCGCGCCCAGATCCGCGACCACCTGGGGTTTCGGGTGTGCGGGGTGGTCGACGCCGAGAAGCTGACGCAGTGGCTGGCGGCCGAGGTGGCGCACGCGGAACCTCACCCGGACCGGGTCCGGGAGGAGTTGCTGCGGCACTGCCGTGAGGAGCGGATCGAGCCACCCACGCCGGACCGGGTCACTCGGATGGTGCGGTCGGCGCTGCACGTCGCCGAGGAGGTCCCCGGCCGGCTGCCGCCGATCACGGGGCCGGGAATAAGCCGACCACACCGCGCAGGTGTGTGGCCAGATTGGGTGCTGGTGCGCGGCCAGGGGGTGCGGGCTGGTGGCCAGGAAGAGTGCAGGTCCTCGGGGGCGTCGCCAGGATCGGCGGGCACCGGACCTCGCCAGCTCAGTAAGCCGGATCCCCCGAAAACTGGACCCCGAACACAACGTGTGCCGGGGTCCAGACTATTGATTCAGGGGCACCCGAACACAAACGTGTGCCGGGGTCCAGATTATTGATTCAGGGTCAGGTCAGCCCTGAGTCTTGTTGGGGTCGAAGGTCCCGTCGACGCCGGGCCTGGAGTTCTCCAGAGCCTGCTGACCGGACACGCCGTTGTTGAGGTTGTGCTCCAGGCGCTGCGCGCTCTCCTTCTGCACCGCCTCGACGTCCGACCAGGCGCCGGACTCGGACTGGGATCCGCTGGTGTCGGACATGTGCGTCTCCTTAGATGTGGTGGATCTGGTTTGGCTTTGCGATTAAGACCGTCCGTAATTGCCGACGATCCGCCACCGAGGGGGAACTAAGCGTCAGCCCTCGGGGACAACGGCACCCCTGCCGGCCCAGCCGGACTCCCGGCGCAGCGGCCGCGCGACGTGCGCCGACGCGATCAGGCGTGCAGTAGCGGGCGTCGGCACTGCGGCCAGACAGGATCCGGCCGCAGTGCGCGCAGTGCAGCTGTTGCGCCAGCGGCGCCCGTTTGGCGGCGTGTACACGCCATGACCTGCACAGAGCCCTCCACTTTGGCCTTGAGGCCACGTTCGGGAGAAAACCGCCGTCTCGGCCGCAGACCTGCAGAACGCGACCGGGCTCACCCCGGAACAATTCCTCGCCGCGGTGCAGTGGCTGGAGCGCGACGATCACTAGCGACCGGTAACCCACTGACCGCGCCCTGAGCAACCACTCCTGCTCTAGCACCCTCGTTTGCGGCTGGTGACACGTTCGTTAACGGCACCCGGAGTTGTTCGCGCAGCGTGCCGGGGTTGATAGCTGGCCGGTGCGTCGTCCGGGGAATGGCCATCGGACGTCGGGGGCGGTCGTTCGAGCGGTTGCAGCCAGTTCAAGGGGCGGAGCCGCCAAGTTCGGGAACCGTCACGGGTGGTTCACCGGTCTCATCCGCGGCTTGCCGCGGTGGCGCTGCAACCGCTGCGAGCAATCCTGCTGCTTCCCTGGCTCGTCGCCGCGCCAGGCGGCCGTGTCCAGGATCTCAAGATCATGGGGATCGTCGTCCGTCGGCGGCAGGGGACACAGGTCGAGCACGACCATCCCTGTCCGCCGCGCCGGTTCCCGGCACCGGCCGCACGCGTAGAAGCGGCCGCCCGACAGCCAGGCCCCGCGGGGGAGCCGGAGCGTGAACTTCTCCGTCTCGTAGTAGGTGGACGGATCGGGGACCGGCACAGAAATCGCACACCAGCGTTCCGCACCGCACGGCGCTTATGTCGAAGGCCGCCATGTCCTGCCTGGCGGCGTGCGCGGTGTCCCGTCGACCCGGGACCGGCATGCCCCGGTGATGCTCTGGGCCGGCTGGACCTTCGGACCACGGAAGGGGTAAAGAAGAGCGCTCCGTGCCCTGTGCCTCTCCGCACACGCCGAATTGGCCAAGAAAGGAATCTGGAATGGAGGGTGGCAGCACCAGGGGCCACGCTCGTGCAGTCGTGCACGCCCTACGCCGTGCGTTGTTCCGATGCGGAATCGTCAATCGGTCCGAGCGCGGAGGCTCCGCGCCAGGGTGGGGATCATCACCGTCGCGGGGACGAGGTGCAGCCCGAGGAGGGCGGTGATGGTGGCGGTGTTCGCCCCGGAGAGGAGAGGCGGGATCAACGAGATCGCGGTCAGCGACACTGCCGTCCACACGAATCGGGCGGCGGGGCGAGCGCTCCAGCGAAGAAGAGCGACGGCGATGACGATGCCCACGACCGAGAAGAAGCCGGTCACCACGGCGAACCCGGGCAACGGGATCGACTCGCCACCATCGGGGACCTCGAAGTCGACGCCGACGGCCCGGGCGAGCGCGGCGGCAAGGGGCGTGGCCACCATCGCTGCGAGCGCGGCAACCAAGCCGGTGCCGGCGAGCCCGCGGAGTCGGTGGCCCGATGCCGGGCCTGCGACGACCCCGGTGTCATTCATGCTGTTCATGTCATCCTCCATCATTCGATGACCGGCGTAGGCGTGTGTTGACTGGCAAATGACGGTCCTGGCCTTGGGGGTGACGATGCGCACCCTCGCCGTGCGACGGCCGGGGTTCCGCAGGGCGCGGACGCCGGTGCCGCGAAGCCAGAACCCGGCGTCGCGTCCGAGGACCGGCCCCGGCTCGCCGTCGCGCAGCTCCAACTGCACCCGTCCGCGGGTGACGACGCCGAACGCGTCGCACCACTCGGCCGCGACCACCGCGACACGCGCGCCACCGCGCAGCGCGAGCGTCCGCACCGGGACTACTCCGTGCCGTCCGCCGGCAGGTGCTCCGGCAGCCCGAGCCGCGGGAACCGGTCGTCGTGGAAGGTGATGATCTCGGTGATCGCGCCGCCGGTGACGCGCAGGACGTCGATCGTCAGCGGCAGGTACGCGCCCTCCTGCTCCCGCCAGAGGTAGAAGGCGACGGCGGGCTGCCGGTTCACGGAGGTTTGGACGGCGCGCAGGCCCTTCATGCTCTCGAAGCCGTCCTCGACCCAGTCGTTCACCACCACGTCGCGGCCGACGTACAGACCCGGCGTGGGCGGCATCGAGCATCGGACGTCGTCCCGCAGCAGTGCGGTGAGCCGGTCGATGTCCGTGGCGACACTGGCGTCGGTGAAGCGGCGCACCACCTCGCGCGTCCCGGCGTCCTGTTCGCCGCCGGCCCAGTCCTGCCGCTCGGCGGGCAGGTGCTCCCGCATGCCGGCGCGGGCCCGCTGCAGCGCGCTGTTCACGGAGTTGACGGAGTCCCCGAGGAGCTCCGCGACGTCCTTCGCCGGCCAGCCGAGCACGTCCCGCAGGATCAGCACGGCCCGCGGACGCGGCGCGAGGTGCTGGACCGCGACCAGGTACGCCAGCTCGATCGTCTCCCGCGCGACCGCGACGGCCTCCGGCTCGTCCGCGTCGCCCGCAGGCAGCTCGTCGAGGAGCCGGTCCGGGTAGGGCTGCAGCCACGGCACCTCGCCGCCGGTCGCGGGCTCCGGGCGGCGCTTGGCGAGCAGGTCCAGGCAGGCGTTGGTGGCGATCCGGTACAGCCAGGCCCGGAACGTCGACCGACCCGCGAAGGTCTCCCGCCGCCGCCAGGCACGCAGGAAGGTCTCCTGCACGGTGTCCTCGGCGTCCTCGAACGACCCGAGCATCCGGTAGCAGTGCACGTGCAGCTCCCGCCGGTGTCGCTCCGCCAGCCCAGAGAACGCCGGCTCGTCGACCTCGCCCAGACCGTTCACGCCCAGTTCCCCCAGCCGCGTGTCCGCACTCATCACGTCATCCTTCCGCCTCGTCGTGTCCCGTCATAGTTGTGACGGGTGCGGGCGCGACAACTCATCACTGGGGGCCGGTTGGCACGGCTGATCCAGTGGCGGATCCGGCGGCAGAGCATGACGTGCGGCACGGCGAGGAGGGCGCGGGTGCGCGACCGCGTGGCGGGCGCCGGGGTCGCCTGGCCACGACGACGCGGCGGGCATGGACGCACGGGCACGGCACGAGGTCCACCGAAAGGGTGGGCTTGATCTTGGAGCCGGACCCGGCTCACCTGGGGAGACCGGCTCACCTGGGGAGATAGGCGCCCGAAGGGATTCGAACCCCGGCACTGTTGCATACCGGATCGGCGGACACGCTAGGCCCGCGCACGCGGGGCATCGCATGACCTCCCCGAACGATCAACCGGAGGCGCGCCATTTCAGGACGAGCCGGTGCCAGGCGGTTGCTCACTTCCCCGTTGACGCTGAACGGATGAACTTGACGGGGAAGTCGCCCGCGCCCTCGGTTCGCTGCGGCGTGTGCCCGATCTTCGTCCCCAGGCTCGCCGTGAGCCCGGAAAGCGGTTCGCAGGTCAATCGGGCGCGTCAGGTAGTACACCAGCTGAGGGGGACTCTGGTGTCCGGCAAGACCCGCGGGTGGTTGGTCTGTTGCGGCGCGCTGGCGGTCATAATCAGCGGGTGACCCACTCGATGGACCATGGGGTATCCGCGCTGGGGGCGGCAAGTGCAGCGGGACCGGATGGGGACTCGGCGGCCTGCACCCGGGTTGACGTCCGCGAGAAGGTCGCGGTGCGCGGTAAGCCGCCGGTTCGCACGCCGCAGGAGTTGGCGAGTCTGCTGCGTGCGGCGCGGATGCCCGAGGGCGGGTTGCGGGCCACGGCGGTGTGGCTGGTGTCGGGGCGGCGGGAGTCCGACCACACCCGCGCCGCCTACATCCGCGACGTCGGCTGGTGGGTCGCCTGGTGCCTGGCGACCGGAGTGGATGCCGGCGGTCCCTCGACGACGGCCGCGGACGTGTACATGGCCGAGCTGAAGGCCTCGGGCCTGGCGCGAGCCACCGTCGGCCGGAGGGTGGCGGCGGTCTCTTCGTGGTACACCTACCTGGTCCGTGAGCAGTGCGTGGCGGTCAACCCGTTCGATGGGGCCGAGCGGCCGCGGTTGGACACCTCCACCTCGACCACACGCGGGATGTCCCGCGAGCAGATGTCGGCGCTGCTGGCGCATGCGGCCCGGCACGAGACGGCGCGTACCCATGCGCTGCTGTGGCTGATGTTCGCCACCGCGGGCCGGATCGGATCGGTGCTCGCCGCGCGCGTCCAGGACCTGGACCAAGACCGCGGTCACCAGGTCATCGACCTGACCGTCAAGGGCGGCACCACCAAAAGGTTCGTGGTGCCGCCGGCGGCGCTGGCGGCGATCCACGCCTACCTGGCCGAGCGCGGGCATCCCGAGGACGGGCTGCTGTTCGTCACCCGCACCGGCCGCGCCCTCGGCCAGCCGTACGCGTGGAAGCTGGTCAACCGGGTCGCCCATGCGGCCGGCATCGCCTTCAAGATCTCCCCGCACTCCTTCCGCCACTCGGCGATCACCATCGCGCTCACCGACGGCAGACCCTTGCACGTCGTCCAGGACTTCGCCGGGCACGCCGACCCTCGCACCACCCGCCGCTACGACCGTGCGCGAGAGTCTCTGGACCGCTCACCCGCCTACGAACTGGCGGCGTCGGTCACCCCGGTGCCGCAGCACCCGGCACCGGATATGACGGCGGGCACTTGATCGCCGCGACTTGAAGAGGTGCCGGCCGCAGGTACGGCTACCGGCCGGGCCTCGACGACACCAGCGCTTCCGCCGCAGAAAAGTCCCGGTAGCACCGGCGAAGTCTCGGTCGGAAATCCCTTGAGCCTTCCTTTCGCGTTCCCGTAGGTTGTCTGCGGCCCATCGCAGTGAGGACAAAGGACAAGACCGCGTGACCCCGCCTGCTCTTTAGACCTGACATCTTCTTCCGCTCACCTGTAGCCGACGCTCACGTCGGTTCTGCCGGGCTGCCCTTGTGCGCCCGGTCATACGGCGTTTGAGGTCGCGCGTAATCGGCCTCGTGTCAGGTCTTGAGAGATCATGTCTTCACAACCTCATACCGTGCTGCCCTGGGTCGTTCGTCGGACCAGGCTGCCTCTGCTGTCGTTGCGGTGCGTGGACTGCCGTTCGAAGTCGGCCACCACCGGCGAGGGCAGGTTCCGCGTCAACGCCAACGGCAAGCTGCTGGACGTATGGCTGCTGGTCCGCTGCGTATCCTGCGATCGGACGAGCAAGCTCACCGTGCACGAGCGGGCGCCGGTCAGATCCTTCGATCCGGCCGAGCTCCACGGCTACCGCGTCAACGACCCTGACCTGGTGGCGTCCAGCCTGTTGGATCCGCTGCTCGCCCGGCGCAACCGCTTCACCCTGGACTGGACGGGCGCCTGGCGGCTGGACACCCCGTCGGCACGGCTCGACGAGGCGTGGCCGGTCGAGGTGGAGGTCGTCTTCGACGATCCGGTACCGGTGCGCCCGGAACGGCTCATCGCGCACGGGACAGGCCTCAGCAGGAACGAGGTACTGCGCCGGATCAAGTGCGAAATTCCGCTGCGCCGTCCGACGAACGCCGGATTCACCTTCACCGTGATGGCCGGAATCTAGCGGGGAGGTAGCCGCGGCGGGCCACCGGGCCCGCCCGGCTTCACCCGGGTTGAGATCCGTAGAAGGCGGCGATCGCGGCGGCGCGGTCGCGGAGGGCGGCCCGCAACCACTGCGGGGCCAGGGCTTCCGCGCTCGTGGCGAGCTGCCACAGCGCCCATTCGGCGTGTCTCGGATCCTGGAAGGTCACCTCCAGCCGCAGCCGGCCGTCCGCGTCGGTTTCCTCGGCGAGGACGGCCAGCGCGGTGCCCACCAGGACCTCCCGCCGCGCCGGGTCCACCCGTACCAGCACGGTGACCTGGTCGCCGCCGGTCCGGAACCGCGTGCTGCGTTCCTGCCACGCCCGGTCGAGATCGACCCGGTCCGGTCGCTGTGCGGGTTCGGCGAGTTCCTCGGCGGCCAAGACCCGCGACAGCCGGTAGGTGCGGTCCGCGCCGGACCTCGTGGCCAGCAAGTAGCCCTGGTCGCGCACGGTGACCAGGCCGATCGGGTCCACCGTGCGCCACTTCGGGGTCTGGTTCACGGCCGCGTAGTGGATGCGCAGCCTGTGTCCGGCGAACACCGCGCGCCGGACCTCGGCCACCACGGCGTCGGGCACCTCCTCATCGACCACCCGGCGTGAGAGGAGGTCGGTCTCCGGGTCGATGAGCAATCGCTCGGCCGCGCCGGCCGCGGTGTCCCGATAGCTCTCGGGCAGCGCGTCGACCACCTTGAGCATCGCCGAGGCGAGGGCCGAGCCGAGGCCGAACGCCTGCGCGCCGCGCCGAGATCCGGCGACCAGCAGGGCGAGCGCCTCGTCGTGGTTCAGGCCGGTGAGCTCGGTCCGGAAACCGGGCAGCAACGCGAATCCGCCGTGCCGGCCGCGTTCGGCGTAGACCGGGACACCGGCCGCGGACAGCGCCTCGATGTCGCGCAGCACGGTGCGGGTGGACACCTCCAGCTCGCGGGCCAACGCGGCCGCGGACAGCCGGCCGTGCTGCCGCAGCAGCAGCACCAGCGAGACCAACCGGTCTGCGCGCATACGAGAACTCTACCGAAATACACGACACAGGATGTCGTGATTTGTTGGGAGGCTCATCAGCGCGACCGGAAGGGGCCGGTCGGCGTACGTGATGTCGACGAATCGAATGGAGCTGATGTGGCAATGGAGCGAACGGCGGTCAACCCGTGGGCGTGGTCGGTGGAGATGGGCTACAACCAGGGCGAGATCGTCTCCGGGACCACCCGGACCCTGTACTGCTCCGGGCAGACCGCGATGAGCGGCGACGGCAAGCCCCGGCATGCCGGTGACATGGCGGCGCAGTTGGCGCTGAGCCTCGACAACCTGGAGGCCGTGCTCGGCGAGGCCGGTATGTCCATCGCGAACCTCGTCCGGCTGAACGTCTACACCACCGACGTCGACCGGCTCTTCGAGCACTACGGCGTGCTGGCGTCGCGGTTGGGCGGTGCCGGGGTGGCACCGTCCACCACGATGCTCGGGGTGACACGGCTGGCGATCCCCGACCTGATGGTCGAGCTTGAGGGGACCGCCGTCGCGTGATGCGACCTCGCCGCCTCCGGCAGGGCCGCCGGAGGCGGCACGAGCAGCAGGCAGGTGATTTGCGGTGCTCAGGATGGTGACGATCGGCGTCTACGGCTTCGGCGCCGAGTCCTTCCTGCAACGGCTGCGGCGCGCGGACGTTCGTGTGCTGCTCGACGTACGCCAGCGCCGCGGTGTCCGCGGACCCGAGTACGCCTGGGCGAACTCACGCCGGCTGCAGGCGGCCCTCGCCCATGCCCGGATCGACTACGAGCATCACCGTGAGCTCGCCCCGACCACCGAGCTGCGCCGACTCCAATACGCCGAGGACGACCGCCAAGGGGTCGGCAAGCGCTCGCGCCGCGAACTCGCCGCCGAGTACTCCCGCCGCTACACCTCCGAGATCCTCGACCGCGCCGACCTCACACCGATCGTGTCGGCGCTGCCGAGCAGTGGCACCGCGGCGCTGCTCTGCGTGGAGCGCGACCCCGAGGCATGCCACCGCTCGTTGATCGCCCAGCGCCTGACCGAGCGGCACCACGTCGCGATCGAGCATCTGCGCCCGTTGTGACGCGTGAATCCCTCAGACGCGTGCAGGACCTAGACCTGGGCGGCTTCGGCTTCGGCTTCTGCCTTGCCGACGGGGGCCTGTGGGTTGGGGCGGCCGGGCAGGAGCAGGCACAGCGGGATCGCGACGATGCTGAAGGCCACCGACCACCAGAAGGCGTCGCCGAAGGCGACGGCCAGGGCGCCCGGGGTGCGGGCGCCGTCGGCGGTGTGCTGAAGGATGACGGCGAGGACGGCGATGCCCGCCGACCCGCCGATCTGCTGGGCGACGCGGGTGATGATGCTGGCGTCGGGGATCTCCTTGTGCTCCAGGCCGACGTAGGCGGCGCTGGTGAGCGAGATCATGGCGGTGCCCATGCCGATGCCGCGGACGAGCAGGGCGGCCATGAGCAGGACCTTGCCGGTGCCGGCGGTGACGAAGGCGAACGGGACGGTGGCCGCGGCGACGACGGCGAATCCGGCGAAGGCGACCCAGCGGGGGCCGATGCGGTCGGTGTACCTGCCGGCCCGGGTGCGCGAGAGGAACGCGCCGACACCCTGCGGGATGAGCAGCAGTCCGGCGCCGAGCGCGTCCTCGCCGTGAACCTGCTGCCAGTACAGCGGCAGCAGCATCATCGCCCCGTAGAGGGTGATGCCGGCAAGGAAGCCCAGGGCTGAGGCGGAGGCCAGCGCGCGGTGGCGGAAGAGCCTCAGGTTGACCAGAACGCCTTCGGTTCGCGGCAGTGCCCGGGCGGTGAAGGCGCCGACCAGGGCGAGGCCGCCCGTCAGCGGGACGAGGACCTCGGTACCGGCGAAGCCCGCGCTGCCCTCGACCCGGGACAGTCCGTAGATGATCGCGGCGACACCGGGGGAGAGCAGGAGCAGGCCGATGACGTCCAGGCGGACGCGGGGGCCGCCGGGTGCGGGCCGGTCGTCGGGCAGGTTGCGCCGGGCGAGCCACCCGCCGACGACGCAGAAGGGGATGTTGACGAAGAAGAGCCAGCGCCAGTCGGCCAGGTTCAGGATGATGCCGCCCAGGACCGGGCCGAGGATCGGGCCGAGCGCGGTGGGCAGGGTGACGGTGGCCATGACCTTGCCGATGTTGCGGCCCTTGGCGGCCTGCATGACCAGCGTGGGCATGAGCGGCATCATGATGCCGCCGCCGATGCCCTGGACGACACGGAAGGCGATCAGGCTGGTCGTGTCCCACGCCAGCGCGCACAGGATCGAGCCGAGCAGGAACATGCCCAGCGAGGTGATCCACAGGTGCTTGCCGCCGAGCCGTGACTGGGCCCATCCGGCGAGCGGGATGGTGACGAACACCGCCAGCAGGTAGCCGGTGCTCACCCATTGGATCGTGGACAGCGGGGCGTCGAGTTCCTTCGCCAGGTCGTTGAGGGCGACGCTGACGATCGTGGTGTCGAAGACGACGGCGAGCGCACCCACGATGATGGTGAACGCCATGCGCCACACCGCGGGGTCTATCCGGTCGGGGTCCGCCGCGGGCGGGGATCCGGACCGGTGGGGAGTGCTCACGAACGACCACCTAAGATATAGAGTCCTATCTTACGGCGGCCAGGGTAGAGCGCCGGAATAAGATAGGCAAATCTATCTAAGGGGGGTGCGGATGCCCGAGCGGCGCCGCGGGGCGGCACTGGAGAAGGCGCTCCTCGATGCGGCCTGGGACGAGCTCACGGCCAACGGCTACGCCGGGTTCACCATGGACGCCGTCGTCCAGCGCGCGGGCACCAGCCCTCCGGTGCTGTACCGCCGCTGGTCCGACCGCGACGAACTCGTCCGGGCGGTCATCGCCCACGTCCTGGAGCAGTCCCGGATCGACACCCCCGACACCGGGAGCCTGCGCGAGGACGTCCTCACCCTCATGCGGGAGATCAACGCCACCCGGGTCCAGCTCATCACCCTCATGAACGTGCAGCTGGCCGGCTATTACCAGGAGACCGGCACCAGCCCGAGCGACCTCTTCGCCACGGCACGCGAGAAGACCGCCGACGTGCTCTTCGACCGCGCCGCCGCCCGCGGCGAGATCGAACCCGAGCACCTCAGCGATCGCATCAAGTCCCTTCCCTTCGACCTGCTGCGCCACGAGATCCTCGTGACGTTCGCCCCGGTGCCCGACCACGTCCTGGAAGAGATCGTCGACACCGTCTTCCTTCCCCTGGTGCGTTGACCGCAGGAGCGAAGTTCCCAGACGGCCCCTCTGCCTACGCCGAGGGGCGTAGGCGGGAAGCCTCCCGTGACACGACGACGGCGGCGAAGGCCGCCTCCGAGGATGGTGCGACGTCACCGTCGCCGGAGGGAAGCATGAGCAGCGGAACAGGCATGCGATGGCCGCGCCGTCGCTCCGAAGGTCCTAGGCCGACCCGGCGACGGAAATGGGCACTGCGGCTGCTCACGACCCTGCTGGTGCTGATCGTCACGGCCACTCTCTTCAGTTTCGGCTACAACGCGGCGACGGCCGGCCGCGCCGGCGAGCCCGCGGGCCTGCGGTTCGTGCCGGCCGACGGGATCCGCACGCGGTACCGGCAGTGGGGCGGCGGCGGGCCGCCGGTCGTCCTGGTGCACGGAGCCGCCGAGTCGGCCGACACCTGGGAGCGGGTCGCGGGCCTGCTCGCCGCTCATCGCCGGGTGTACGCCCTCGACGTGACCGGCTGGGGGTACAGCCAGCGGCGCGGCCCGTACGACGCCGAGCACGAGGCGGCGCAGCTCCTCGGCTTCCTCGACGCCCTGCACCTGGACCGCGCCACGCTCGTGGGACATTCCACGGGCGCGGCGGTCGTCGCCGCGGCCGCGCTGCGGGCTCCCGGTCGCGTCGGAGGTCTGGTGTTCCTCGACGGGGACGCTCTGGACACCGGCGCCGGGGCGGGCGCCGATGCCCTGAAACGCGTGCTCCCCAACCCGTACCGGACGACCCTGCTGCGGCTCGCCGTCCGCTCGGACTGGGTGATCCGCAAGATCTACGGCTCCCAGTGCGGTCCGGCCTGCCCCCGTCTCGACGCCGCGGGCGTGGACCGGTGGCGGCGACCGTTGCAGGTCACCGGCGCCGAACACGCACTGTGGAGCATGCGAGGCATCGTGGGGCTGCCCGCCGCCCGGCTGGCCGCCCTGACACGGGTCGCCGTGCCGAAGAAGGTGATCTTCGGAGCCGAGGACGACGTGTTCTCTCGCTCATCGCCGTACGACACGGCGAAGCTGATCGGTGCCCCGGCCCCGACCATCATCCCCGGCGCCCGCCACCTGTCCCTCATCTCCCACCCGGACCAGGTCGCAGCCGCGATCATCACCGGCCCGGGAGGGTGAGGAGGACGACCTGGCTCACATGTGGACGGCGGAGGGTGTGCTGTCGTCGCCCGCGATCGTGCCCCGGCGGTAGAGCACGGCGCTGATGACGAGGCCCGCGATGAAGAAGCCGGCCGACCACCAGTAGGCGGTGGAGTAGCTCTGCAGCGCGGCCTGGCCGATCACGGCGGGGTCCCGGGGGTCCTTGCCCGCCAGGTAGCCGGTGGCGGCGCTGGCCGCGAGCGTGTTGAGCAGCGCTGTGCCGATCGAGCCTCCGATCTGCTGCATGGTGTTGACGGCGGCGGAGGCGACACCGGCGTCCTGTGCGTCCACACCGGAGGTGGCCAGGCTCATCGCCGGTGCCAGCACCAGGCCGATGCCGAGACCGGTGACGACGAGCGGGGGCATGATGTGCGCGGTGTAGGTGCTCTGGAGGTCGAGGCCGGTCATCCAGGCCAGGCCGGCGGCGGCGATGCCCATGCCGAGCGGTACGACCGGTTTGGGGCCCAGGCGGGGGATCAGCGTGGCGGTGGCCGTGGTGGAGGAGACCATCAGGCCGGCGACCATGGGCAGGAAGGCCAGCCCGGTCCTGATCGGGGTGTAGCCCAGGCTTTGCTGCATGTAGTAGGTCAGGAACAGGAAGACCCCGAACATGCCGGCGCCGCTGATGAGCACGGCGACGAAGGACGCTCCGCGGTTGCGGTCCAGCAGGACGCGCAGCGGCAGCAGCGGGTGGGAGGCCCGGGTCTGCCACCAGGTGAAGGCGGCGAGCAGGACGGTGCCGGCGGTGAGCCACCCCCAGGTGGCCGGCGCGCCCCAGCCGTGGGACTCGGCGTTGGAGAAGCCGTAGACCAGGCCGAACAGGCCGGTGGAAACCAGGACGGTGCCGGGAAGGTCCAGCGTGGCGGTCTTGTCGCGGGCGGTGCGGCGCAGCAGCAGGGCGCCGCCGACGAAGGCGGCGACGGCGAAGGCGAGGTTGACGTAGAGAGTCCAGCGCCAGGTCAGGTGTTCGGTGAGCACGCCGCCGAGCAGCAGGCCGATGGCGCCGCCGGCGCCGGCGATGGCGCCGTAGACGCCGAACGCCCTGGCCCGTTCCCTGGCGTCGGTGAACGTCGTGGTGAGCAGGGACAGCGCCGAGGGTGCGAGCAGCGCGCCGAACAGGCCCTGCGCGGCACGGGCGATGACCAGGACGGTGAAGCTGCCGGCCGCGCCGCCGAGGGCGGAGGCGGCGGCGAAGCCGACGAGCCCGACCAGGAAGGTGATCTTGCGACCGAACAGGTCGGCGATGCGGCCGCCGAGCAGGAGCAGGCTGCCGAAGGCCAGCGAGTAGGCGGTGACGATCCATTGCCGGTCGGCGTTGGAGAACCCCAGGTCGTGCTGTGCCGACGGCAGGGCGATGTTCACGATGGTCGCGTCCAGGACCACCATGAGCTGGGCGACGCCGATGACGGCGAGGATCCACCAGCGGTGGCGGGGCGGCTGCTCGGTTCGGGTGGGAGATGCGGGGACGGTGCCGGCGCGTTGGCCGGCGGAAGATCGGGACATGACAGAACTCCGGAAGGGCACTGAAAGCGGAAGGGTGCTGAAATCCGAGGGGCGCGTAGGAAGGCTCAGCCGTGCTGCAGCACGGGGAGGACGACCTGGTCGATGAACCGGGTCAGGTATTCGGGATCGGCATAGGCGTCCTCGAACAGGGGCCGTGACACCAGGGCGACGAAGACCAGGTGCGGCACGAACGCGATCGCGTCCGGGCTGGCGGCCAGTTCCCCGCGCCGGATCGCGCGCTCGATGAACGTGGCCAGGTGAGCGGTCTCGGGTTCGAGCAGCGTGGTGCGCACGGCCGAGGCCAGCGCGCGGTCGGTGAGCGATGCGTGCGCGAGCGCGGCGAACAGGGCGGTGTCCTTCTCCGCGTGTGCGGCCAGCTCGCCGCCCAGGGCCAGCAGGTCGCCGCGGAGCGTGCCGGTATCGATCTCGCCCGCGTCCACCGGCCGGGTGGCGTACAGTGCGGCGGCGATCATCTGGGGCTTGCTCTGCCACTGCCGGTACAGCGTGGCCTTGCTGCAGCGCCCCCTGGCCGCCACCGCGTCCATGGTCAGTGCCTCGTAGCCGACCTCGCGCAGCTCGTCGAGGGCGGCCACCAGCAGTTCGATCTCTCGCTCGGCCGTCATCCGCGGGCGGCGGACCGGACGGCCCGACGTGTCATCGGCCATGGCATCTCCTATAGAACGAAACCGTACCGTTCTATACGGTAGCCGAGTCGTCGGGAGAAACGCAAACGTTCTATATGGCGCACCCGCTGCAGGCCCAGAGGCCTACCGCCCGGGACGACTCTCGGCCGCGCCTGCGCACGCTGCACGACCATCTCCGGAAAACGCCCTGACCCACGCTCCTCCAGGGACGCCGAACCACGTCCGTGTCGGCACAGACGAGGCCGACACCTTCCGTGGCATGGGCCGCGGCGGCGTGTCAGCGCCCCACTCCAGGGTCCTGACCACGTTCGATCTCGACGAGTACGCCTTCGCCGCGCTCCGGGTGAGGCCGGTGGCTTCCTGCTCTCGAGTGGCGGGTCCCGCCCGGCCGGGCGGGACCGCTCGCGGGCCTTACTCGCGGTAGAGGGACAGGCAGATCATGTCGGGTTCGAACCCCAGGGACTGCCAGAACCGGTGGTCGTCGTGGGCGTCGGCGCACGACAGGTAGTGGACGGTGCGGGCGCCGTGGTCGCGCAGCCAGTGGACGGCGGCTTCGGCCAGTGCCCGGCTGATGCCCCGGCCGCGTTCTTCGGGGACGACGTACAGCGAGTCGATCTCGCCCGCCAGGCAGGGCAGCAGCCCGTCCTCGGCGGTGGTGCGGCCGTTCACGAACCCGGCGATGCGGGGCCCGTCGGTGTCATCGGCGGTGTCGTCGGCGGTGTCGTCGACGGCGACGAGGCAGAACGCGTCGCGGTGGAACGCCGAGACGGCGAGCATGCGCGACAGGTCGCCGCGGCCGCGTTCGGTGAGAGGGCCGCCGTCCTCCATCTCGCGGCACATGCGGTCCCACAGGCGGCCGACCGCGTCGCCCTCGTCGCGGTGAATTCTCCTGATCTCCATGACCCTTTCCCTGCTGCTGGTCTTCGTCCGGATCGAGGTGCGGACGAAGGCGGCGGGGCGCGGGGCCGCGGAGAACCACGGTGTGTCTAGCGTCAACCTGGCATGCGGTCACGATAACCGGGCGTGTTCGGGTTGCCCAGGGCCGCCGGGCGTCAGGGGGTGGGCCAGTCCCAGCGGGGGACCTCGCGCAGCGGGTGCAGTTCGTCGTCGGTCCGGGCGTGGGAGTTGCGCATGGCGACCTCGGTGCCGAACTCCACGTGCTCGCGCAGCGCCTGCCGGAAGGGAGCGTCGGCGGGGAGCCCGGCGGCGTCGGCGGCCGCCATGTACAGCTCGACGAACCGGAGCCGCTGCTCCTCGGTGATCTTCAGGTGGCGGTGGACGTCGATGAGGTGGGAGAAGCCGCCCATCTCGCGGGTGAAGGTGTCGGGGCCGCCGAAGGTCTCGGCGGTGAAGGCGGTCAGGCGGTCGACGTGGGTCGGCCGGCCCTCGCCGAAGAGGGGCTGGAGCAGGGGGTCGGCCAGGAGGCTTGAATAGAACAGGTTGATGAACCTGCGGAGGCCCTCGTGCCCGCCGGCGCTCGAAAAGCGTTTCCATGATTACACCATTACCCGCTTGACGACGGTCAGGTTCGTTTATCGCAGGCGGCCGCCGGTCTGTCGAGGCCCGGTGCCGGTTGTGGTCATGGGGCCGGGTCGGTGATGTAGTCGTGCAGGCGGCCGGAGCCTTCGAGCATCGCGGTGGCGCGGCCGGTCAGGTCGGCCTGGCGCTGGGCGATCGCGGCGCGGACGGCGTCGCCGGTGCCGGTGCGGCGCAGTTCGTCCAGGACGGCCCGGACCTGCGGCAGCGGGTGCCGGGTCTGGCGCAGCAGGTGGACGAGCCGGGCGTCGCGGACGTCGGCGGGCCCGTAGCGGCGGTACCCGGTGATCGGCTCGCGTTCGGGGCGGACGAGCCCGGCGGACTCCCAGACGCGCAGGGCGGAGGTCCGGACGCCGAGGCGGGCGGCGACCTCGCCGATGCGCAGTCCCTCACGCGGGACGGGCGCGGCCGGCGTCTGCCGGTCGACGATCGCCTCCAGCGCGTCGCTGGTGGCCTGCAGGGAGACGCGCTGCTGGTGCAGGGCGGCGTGCCCGGAGTCGATGAGGGCGAGCGCCACGGGAACGTCGCCGGCGTGGACGGCGTGCATGACGCGCTGCGCGAGCTCGATGCCGTGGCCGCGTGCGAGGGCCCGGTAGGCGAGCAGGGCGCGGCGGTGCCGGTCGGTGTAGACGCGGTAGCCGGAGGGGGTGCGGCCGGTGCGCGGCAGGACGCCCGCGGCCTCGTGGTTGCGGACCTGCTGGGGCGAGATGCCGGCCGCCCGGGCCAGGTCCACCGGACGCAACCGCGGCTCCCCGTTGTCGTTCACGTTTGAAGGTTACCGGCAACCATCCGGCTGAATGGACGGCGAGTTCGTCGCCACTTCAATGGACGACTTGAAGGCCGGTTCACGCCGCAAGAGTCTCCCTTGATTGATAATCTCAATATTGAGATTTCCTGGGGAGGTGGCATGGCGGACGCGGTGGACGCGATCCTGGCGCAGTGGGGCCGGGAGCGTCCCGATCTGGACGTGTCGGCGATGGGCGTGGTGGGGCGGATCTCGCGGGCGCAGCTGCTGCTGGGCCGGGAGCTGAAGGACTTCTTCGCCGCGCGGGGGCTGGAGAGCTGGGAGTTCGACGTCCTGGCGACGCTGCGCCGGCACGGCGCCCCCTACGAGCTGACGGCGGGGGCGCTGCTGAAGGCGGCGATGGTGACCTCGGGCGCGATCACCAACCGGATCGACCGGATGGAGGCCAAGGGCCTGGTCGAGCGGGTCCGCGACGCCGGCGACCGGCGGTCGGTGCGGATCCGGCTGACGCCGCGCGGGCTGGAGATCGTGGACGAGCTGGTCGGGCTGCACGCCGCCAACGAGGAGCGGCTGCTGGCGGCGCTGGACCCGGAGGCGCGCGAGCGGCTGGCCGCCGCGCTGCGGACCCTGCTGGAGTCCCTCGGCGACACCTCCCTCGGTTAGGGCGGGGCGGTGAAGGAGCGGACGGCGCGGCTGGCGCGTCCGGCGATCGCGGCCAGGTGGCCGGCGAGCTCGGGCGGGTCGAGCAGGGTGTAGGCGAGGGGCAGCAGCGTGACGCGGTAGGCGAGGAAGCGCATCGAGTCCGACCGGGTGTGCAGGAGGCAGCTGCGGTCGTCGAGGGGTTCCAGGACGCCCTGCCAGGCGGTGACGTGCTCGGCGGCGTCCTCGGCGGAGACGTGCAGCAGCAGCCGCGCCTTGATCGTCCCGGATCCGCCGGCGAGGGCGTCCATGGCCCAGGAGGCGGCGTCGGCGCCGCCGGGCAGCGCGCGTTCGGGTCCGCGCGTCCCGGTGCGCTGCGGGCCCGTGATCCGGTCGGCGCGGAAGGTGCGCCAGCCGGCGCGGTCCTCGTCGTGGGCGACCAGGTACCAGCGGCGGCCCGCGGTGACCAGGCGGTGCGGCTGCGCCAGCCGCCGGGTCTCCCGGCCGCCGGCGTCGGTGTAGGTGAAGCGGACCGTCTCGCGGGTGACGCAGGCGGCGGCGAGCAGGGCCAGGACGGCGGGGTCGGCGGCGGGCAGGGCGCCGTCCTGCGGCGGGAGGGACACCGCGGCCTCGGTGAGCGCGGCGACGCGGTGCCGCAGCCGGCGGGGGAGGACCTGCTCGAGTTTGGCCAGGGCGCGCAGCGAGGCGTCCTCGATGCCGGTGACGGCCCCGGCGGCGGCGGTCCGCAGGCCGATCGCGATGGCGGTGGCCTCGTCGTCGTCCAGCAGCAGCGGCGGCATCGCGGTTCCGGCGGTGAGCCGGTAGCCGCCGGTGTTGCCGTGGGTGGCGTGCACGGGGTAGCCGAGGTCGCGCAGCCGGTCGATGTCGCGGCGGATGGTGCGGGCGGTCACGCCGAGGCGCCCGGCCAGTTCGGTGCCGGACCAGTCGCGGGGAGTCTGCAGCAGGGACAGCAGCTGGAGCAGCCGTCCGGAGGGATCACGCATGTTCTCCATCCTGCCGCCCTAGTAGGACGTTCGGTGACCTATTGGGGGTCTAGCGTCTGCGGTGTCGGGCCGGAAGATCCGGCCCCGGTGATCGGAGGCACGACATGCTGCGGGGATTCGCCACCATCAGCTTCTGGGCGGACGACCTGGAGGCGGCCAGGGACTGGTACGCCGAGCTGCTGGGCGTCCAGCCGTACTTCAGCGTCGCGGGCCCGGACGGCCGCGCCGGCTACTACGAGTTCCGGGCCGGGGACTACCAGCACGAGCTGGGGCTGATCGACGCCCGGTTCCGTCCCGCCGGCCACGCCGCCGGCCCGGGCGGCGCGGTCATGTACTGGCACGTCGACGATCTGGAGGCGGCGGTGGCGCGGCTGCTGTCGATGGGCGCGCGGGTGCACGAGAAGATCACCGAGCGCGGGGAGGGGACGGGGTTCGTGACCGCGTCGGTGATCGACCCGTTCGGCAACGTCCTCGGCGTGATGTCCAACCCGCACTACCTGGACGTCCTGGCCAAGGCCGCCCCGCGCTGACCCACCGCGCTGACCCACCGCGCTGACCCACCGTGCCGACCACTGCGCCGACCATGGCGCTGACCGGTCCGGCGGCTCAGCCGCCGACGTAGTCGCGCAGGTGGCGGGCGGTGAGGGTGTCGGCGCCGGCGACCAGGTCGGCGGGGGTGCCGGTGAAGACGATCTGGCCGCCGTCGGCGCCGGCGCCGGGCCCGAGGTCGATGATCCAGTCGGCGTGGGCCATGACGGCCTGGTGGTGCTCGATGACGATGACGGTGTTGCCGTCGTCGACGAGCCGGTCGAGCAGGGCGAGGAGCTGGTCGACGTCGGCGAGGTGCAGGCCGGTGGCGGGTTCGTCCAGAATGTAGACGGCGGCCTTCTCGGCCATGCGGACGGCGAGCTTGAGCCGCTGCCGCTCCCCGCCGGACAGGGTGGTGAGCGGCTGGCCGAGCCCGAGGTAGCCGAGGCCGACGTCGGCGAGCCGGTCCAGGACGGTGCGGGGCTGCCCGCCGGTGAAGAACTCGCGGGCCTGGTCGACGTGCATGGCCAGGACCTGGCTGATGTCCTTGCCGCGCAGGGTGTAGGTGAGGACCTCGTCGGTGTAGCGGCGTCCCTGGCACTGCTCGCAGACCGAGGCGACGCCGGCCATCATCGCCAGGTCGGTGTAGACCAGCCCGAGGCCCTTGCACACCGGGCAGGCGCCTTGCGAGTTGGCGCTGAACAGGGCCGGTTTGACGCCGTTGGCCTTGGCGAACGCGGTGCGGATCGCGTCCAGCAGCCCGGTGTAGGTGGCGGGGTTGCTGCGGCGGGAGCCGCGGATGGGGGACTGGTCGACGACCACGACGCCGTCGCGTCCGGGCAGCGACCCGTGGATCAGGGAGCTCTTGCCGGATCCGGCGACGCCGGTGACGACGGTGAGGACGGACAGGGGGATCTCGGCGTCGACGTCCTTGAGGTTGTGCAGGTCCGCGCCCTTGATCGTCAGGTGCCCGGACGGCCGCCGGACCTTCTCGCGCAGCCGGGCGCGGTGGTCCAGGTGGCGGCCGGTGAGGGTGTCGGACGCGCGGAGCCCGGCGAGGTCGCCGGTGAAGCACAGGTGCCCGCCGCCGGTGCCGGCGCCGGGGCCGAGGTCGACGACGTGGTCGGCGATCGCGATGGTCTCGGGCTTGTGCTCGACGACCAGGACGGTGTTGCCCTTGTCGCGCAGCCGCAGCAGCAGGTCGTTCATGCGGGCGATGTCGTGCGGGTGGAGCCCGGCGGTGGGCTCGTCGAAGACGTAGGTGACATCGGTGAGGCTGGACCCCAGGTGCCGGACCATCTTGACGCGCTGGGCCTCGCCGCCCGACAGGGTGGTGGACTCGCGGTCCAGGCTGAGGTAGCCCAGGCCGATCTCCACCAGGGAGTCCAGGGTGCCCTGCAGGGTGGCCAGCAGCGGTGCGACGGACGGTTCGCCGATCCCGCGGACGAACCCGGCGAGGTCGCTGATCTGCATGGCGGCGCAGTCGGCGATGTTGAGCCCGCCGATCCGGCTGGCGAGCGCGGCCGGGTTGAGGCGGGCGCCGCCGCACGCCTCGCACGCGCTGAAGGTGACGGCGCGGTCGACGAACGCGCGGATGTGGGGCTGCAGCGACTCGGTGTCCCGGTCCAGGTAGAGCCGCTTGACCTTGACCAGCAGCCCCTCGTAGGTGGTGTTGATCCCGCTGCTCTTGACCTTGGTGGCGGGTTTGTTCAGGAGGTCGTCCCACTGCCGCTCGGTGTAGTCGCGCAGCTTGACGGCGGGGTCGACCAGACCCGATTCGGCGATGACCTTCCAGTACCAGGACCCGACGCCGAAGTTGGGGACGGTGATGGCGCCCTCGTCCAGTGAAAGGTCGCGGTCGACGAGCTCGTCCAGGTCGATCCGGGAGGCGCGGCCGAGGCCCTCGCAGCGCGGGCACATGCCCTCGGCGTTGTTGAAGCTGAACGCCGAGGAGGTGCCGGCGTGCGGCTCGCCGAGCCGGCTGAACACGATCCGCAGCATGGCGTGGGCGTCGGTGGCGGTGCCGACCGTGGAGCGGGAGTTGGCGCCCATCCGCTCCTGGTCGACGACGATCGCGGCGCTGAGGTTGCGCAGCGCGTCGACGTCCGGGCGCCCGACCGACGGCATGAACCCCTGCACGAACGCGGTGTAGGTCTCGTTGATCAGCCGCCGCGACTCGGCGGCGATGGTGCCGAACACCAGGGACGACTTGCCCGAGCCCGACACCCCGGTGAACACGGTCAGGCGGCGTTTGGGGACGTCCAGGCTGATGTCGGCGAGGTTGTTCTCGCGCGCGCCGCGGACCTCGATCACGTCGTGGGCGTCGGCGGCGGCGCGGCCGCCGCCCGGCGGGCTCGTCGGCTGGAGGGGCATGGGGGGCTTCCTCACTCGCTTGATATCTTAGGGCGTAAAGAGATCCTCTTCCGAAATAGTTTATGGCATAAGGAGATGCACGTTGGTCGTCTTCGCCGGGCAGGGCGACGCACGCCGATCGATGGACCTGCTGTGGCGCGCCCCGGGGCCGTCCCGGACGGGCCCGGGTCCGCGGCCGGGACTGAGCGTTCAGGTGATCGTCGACACCGCGATCGCCGTCGCCGACGCCGACGGAATGGCGGCGCTGTCGATGCGCGCGGTCGGCGAGCGGCTCGGGCGCACCGCGATGGCCCTGTACACCTATGTCCCGGGCAAGGCCGAGCTGGTCGACCTCATGTACGACCGGGCGCTGGCCGAGCTGCCCGGCGGCTACGACGTCGCGGCAGGATGGCGGGCCGCGCTGACCCGATGGGCGGAGGACTCCTGGGAGTTCTACCTGCGCCATCCGTGGATGCTGCAGGTCTCGCAGGCCCGCCCGGTGCTCGGCCCGAACGAGTACCGGGTGCTGGAGGCGCTGCTGGGCGTGCTGGCCGCGACCGGGCTGACGGCGCCGCAGGTGCGCCGCGCGGTGTCGGCGCTGTCGAGCGTCGTGCGGGGCGCGGCGCAGACCCTCGCCGAGTCCCGGCAGGCGGTGCGGGCGACGGGCCTGTCGGAGGAGCGGTGGTGGCACGGCCGCGCCGAGGCGCTGGAGGAGCTCGCGCCGGGGTTCGCCGAGCGGTTCCCGCTGGTGGCGTGGCTGGACGCCGAGGGCGCCCCCGCCGTCGCCGAGGACGTCCCGTACCTGGAGCAGGCGGCCCGCGGAGCGTTCGAGGGCGGTCTCGCCCTGGTCCTGGACGGCATCGACGCCGCCGTCGCCGACGCCCGCGGCGGGGCGGGGATGTGAGGTGCGTCTCTCGGGGGTGCGGGGACGTCACATCCGGGCCCGCAGGGGGCCTCATATAGGTATGGACACCTTCGCGGTCCGGCCGCGCGACACGACCTGCCACACCCTCCTGTACGCCGCCCATGACGCGTTCCGCCGGGATCTGGACCGGCTCGCGGCGGCCGCCGCCGCGGGCAAGGGCCGGGCCTCGCACGTGCGCGCGGGCTGGGAGAACCTCAAGGACCAGATCCGGCTGCACCATGACCTGGAGGACCGGTGGCTGTGGCCGCGGGTGGAGCACGCGGTGGCGGGACGCCGGGCCGAGCGGGCGGTGCTGGAGGAGATGCGCGCCGAACACGCCCGGATCGGCCCGCTGATCGCCCGGGTCGACGCGGTGATGGCGGGCGGCGGCGGCGACCTGCCCGCCGCGGTGGCGGACCTGCGGGAGGCACTGGAGAGGCACCTGCGGCACGAGGAGACGAGCGCGCTGCCGCTGGCGGAGTCGGCGCTGGAGGCGGGGGAGTGGCGGGCGCTGGCCGACGAGGCGCGCCGCGGCTGCGACGAGGGCACGCCGCTGTTCGTCCCGTGGGTGGTGGACGGGATCGCTCCGGTGGAGCGGAGCCGGTTCCTGACTTCGCTGCCCAAGCCGTTGCGGGAGCTGAACCGGGTGCTGTGGGAGCCCCGCTACCGCAAGCGCCGTCTGTGGAGCATCTGACCGGGCGAGTGACCGGGCGGGTCACCAGGGGACGGCGCGGACGGTGATGTGGTGGCCGGCGGGGTCGTAGTACGACAGCAGCAGCGCGCGGCGGGTGCTGAGTTCGGGGTGGCCGATGAGGGCGCGGCACTGGTCGAGCCCTGATCCGCCCGAGCAGGGGACGGCGCCGTCCCCGGCCGGGCGCCAGGGCCCTTCGGGGGCGGGGGCGCGCCACAGGCGGTACCGGCCGTCCAGGCCGCGCTGCTCGACCATGACGAGCCCCTGGCCGAGGGCGGTGTAGTCGGCGACGTGGACGGCGTAGGGGGCGGCGGCGGGGACGACGGTGCCGGCCTGGAAGGCGTCGCGGGTCCATCCGGCGGGCGCCCGGTACTCGTAGGCGGCCGGGTCGCGCCAGGCGGCGGGGCCGGCGCGGACGCGGGCGAGGGCGACGCGCCCGGCGGCGCAGGCGCCGAGACCGGGGGTGTCGCAGACGGACGCGAACAGGTACAGGTATCCGCCGGTGAACACCAGGGAGCCGAGGTTCTGCTGGAACGGCAGCCGGCGGGGGCGGCGAACACCTTCGCGCGGCCGGTGAGGGCGTTGCCTGCGGGCCGGTACTCCACGACGCCGAATCCCCGCGTGCCGATGGAGGTGTGCTGGACGCACACGTCGGTGTAGGTGATCAGGAGCGTGCCGGCGCCGGGCGGGCGGGCCGCGCCGGAGACCCAGGAGGCGCTGTAGGCGGCTCCCGGGATGTGGCAGGGGGCGCCGCCGGGCAGCAGGATGCCGGGCGGCGCGCCGAGCAGCCCTTGCGGGTGCCGCGCCGCCGCTGCCTGCGGGCCTGCTGACCCGGGACCTGGCAGGGTGAGGGCGGCGCCGGCGGGGGTGGGCAGTTCGGTGAGGGCGTCCGGGACGCGGCCGCGGACGGCGGGGCCGGTCGCGGCGGTGGAGCCGAGCCACAGCCCGGGCCGGGCGCCTTTCCAGGCGGTGTCGCAGAACAGCCAGATACTGCGGCCGGGGCGGCCGGGCAGCGGGGCGCTGTAGCCGCAGTCGCGGTCGATGGCGTTGCCGGGCGCGGCCGTCTCGTAGCGGGACAGGACGCGGGCGGGCGGCGCGGCGCCCGCCGGCCCGGGCCGGGTCGCGGAGGTCCCGGCGGCGACGGCGATGACCGCGGCGAGCACGCCGGCCGCGGCGGCGATGAGCGCCGCGCAGGTGCGGGGACGATGGCACGTCAGACGATGGCGGGTCAACGGTGCCCCTCCCCTCGGCGAGGCCCGGCAGGAGTGCGGCGGGGCGGACCCCACAGCGTGGCCCGCCTCCCCGTCCGGGATCAACTCCGCACCGGCGGCCCGCAGCCTCCGGCACGGGGCGGGGCGAGTCAGAAACGGGCGGTGAGCAGGGCCAGGACGGCGACGCCCGCGGTGAGCCACGCGGCGTAGTCCCCGATGTGACCCGAGTGCAGGTCGTGCAGGCGCCGGGAGGCGGCGCCGGCGGCGTGCCCGAGCGCGCGGCGCACGGCCGGCGGGATCGCCGCGCGGGCCCGGGCGGTGGCGGGACGGTCGAGGCCGCCGGCGGCGATGGCCAGGGCGAGCAGGACGGTGACGGCGAATCCGGCGAGGCCGGGCCCGGTCCAGGGGTCGGCGGGCGGCGGGTGCGGGTGGGCGGCGTGGCCGTCCAGGACGAGCCCGGCGTAGGCGTCGCGGCTCGCGAACGCCTCGCCGGCGGCGGCGACCGGGCCGCCGGGCAGCAGCCCGACCAGCAGCCCGGCGGCCAGCAGCACGACGCCGGGGGCGACCATTGTCCAGGGGATGGAGCGCAGGCCGCCGGGGGTCTCGGGGTCCTCGTGCCCGCCGCCGGGCCGGGGCTCCTCGTCGGCGGGGGCGCCCCGCCACACCACGAGCCAGACCCGCAGGACGGCGCCGGCGGTGAGCGCGGACGCGGCGACCGACAGCGGCGTGTACCACCACCAGCCGAGCTCGGCGACGTCGTGCTCGGTGACCGAGTGCCCGGCGAACAGCCCGGACGGCGGCAGCCCGGCCAGGCATAGCGCGCCGACCAGGAACGTGGCGCCGGTGACCGGCATGCCGCGGCCGCGGCCGCGCAGCTCGCGGGCGTCGACGGTCTCGTGCCGGTTGAGCAGCGCCCCGGCGGCCAGGAACAGCGCGCTCTTCACCCCGGCGTGCCCGGCCAGGTAGTACGCGGTGCCCGACAGCGCGCCGGGGGTGCCGGCGGCGACGCCGGCCAGCAGCAGCCCGACGTGGCTGATGGTGGAGTAGGCCAGCAGCCGTTTGATGTGGTGCTGCAGGACGCACATGACGGCGCCTAGCAGCGCGGCGCCGGCGCCGAGGACGGCGATGGCACGCAGCGGGACCAGCCCGGCGAACACGGCCCAGTAGGTCCGCGCGACCCCGTACACCCCGAGCTCGACCATGATCCCGGAGAACAGGACGCAGACGGGGGTGGGGGCGACGGCGTGGGCGTCGGCGAGCCAGAAGTGGAAGGGGACGGCGGCGGCCTTGACCAGGTAGCCGGTGCAGATGAGCACGAACGCGGCGGTGACGAGCGCACCGGCGCGCCCGTGGGCGGCGGTTCCGGTGAGCGCGCGTCCGATGGCGGCAAGCCCGAGCTGCCCGGTGCGCCCGTAGACCAGTGCGATGCCGGCGAGGGTCAGGTAGGCGCCGATGGACTGGACGATGCCGAAGTTGAGGGCGCCGTGGACGGTGGAGGGCTCCTCGGAGCGGTAGCCGGTGAGCGCGAACGCGACGACGCTCATCAGCTCGAAGAACACGAACGCGTCGAACAGGTCGCCGGTGTACACGAACGCGCACATCGACGCCAGGAACAGCAGCATCAGCGCGTGGAAGATCGCCTGGATCTCGGTGAAGTACCGCCAGGAGAACGCCAGCGCGGCCAGGGTGAGCACGGCGGTGACGCAGGCCAGGCCGGCGGCGAGGGGGTCGGCGGCCAACGGGATCCCGACGCCGGTGCCGGGGCCCCAGCCGCCGAGCCAGATGACCTGCGGGCGGCCGGGGGCGCGGGCGAGGGTGAGGGCGGTCAGCGCGGTGACGGCGGCGGCGACGGCCAGGGCGGTGACGTCGACGGCGAGCCGCGGCAGCCACCGCCCGGTGGCGGCGAGCAGCGCGGCGGCCAGCACGGGCAGCGCGATGGTGGTCTGCAGGATCACGATTCGAGGGAGCGCAGCTCGTCGGGGTCCAGGGTGCCGCGCCGTTTGGCGACCTGGACGGCCAGGGCGAGCAGCAGGGCGGTGACGGTGGCGCCGACGACGATGTCGGTGAGGGTCATGGCCTGCACGACGGGGTCGGTGACGGGCCCGCCGGCGGGCGGCGGGGGCCGGTCGGAGAACACCGGGGCGGTGGCGCCGGACCGGTATCCGATGGCCAGCAGCAGCACGTAGGTGCCGGACTGGGTGACCGACAGGCACACCACGGCGTGCACGAGGTCGCGGCTGGTGACGATCCCGTAGACGCCGGCGAGCATGATCCAGCCGGCGGTGAGGTAGGGGAAGAGGCTCACGAGGGCTCCCTGGGACCACCGGCCCGGCGGTGTCCGCCGGCGGAGTGTCCGCCCGCGGGGCGTTCGCGGACCAGGAGGGCCTGTTCGAAGAACTTGCCGAGCAGCAGGACGAGGGCGCAGCCGACCTCGGTCCCGACGGCGGCGTTGAGGGCGGGGACGCGGCCGGTGGCGGCGGTCCCGGCGGCGGCCAGGACTACCAGGACGAACGCGGCGGCGGCGGTCGCCTCGGCCGACTCGAACACCGGGATGGGCCGCAGCCGCCGCAGGGCGGGGTAGTCGCCGGCGAGGTAGAGCAGGTGGATGGCGGTGCCGAGGACGACGCCGCCCTGGAATCCGCCGCCGGGGGACTGCTGCCCGTGCGCGACGATGTAGACGCCGGCGAGCAGGGTGAGGGGCAGCAGCAGGTATCCGACGATGCGCAGCGCGTCGGACACCTCGGCGGGCCCGTGCCGGTGGGCGGCGCCGTCGTCCTCGGCCTCGCGGCGCACGACGCGCAGCAGCGCGACGGTGGCGACCGCGGCCGACAGCAGGATGAGCTCCTCGCCGACGGTGTCGAACGCGCGCTGGTCGAAGTTCACCGAGGAGACGGCGTTGGGGGTGCCGCGCAGCACCGACTGGTGGACGGCGCGGTCGGCGTAGGGGTGCAGGGCGCCGCCGAACGCGGGCAGCCCGAGCGTCCCGGCGGTGAACAGTGCGGCCGTTCCGGCGGCGCCGGCGGCGAACACCAGGGTGCGGGCGGGGGACCTCACCGGCGCGCCTCCCGCCCGTCCCCGCCCTGCTCGCCTGCGTGCCCGCCTGCGTGCCCGCCTGCGTGCCCGCCCGTCCGCCCGCCGTCGCCTCCGGTGTCGCGGTAGCGGCGGGTGGCGTGCAGGGCCAGGACGACGATGAGCGGCACCAGGACGGTCCCGACGCCGATCTGGGACATGGCGACGTCGGGGGCCTGCAGGATGACGAACAGCAGGCCGAGGACCATCCCGTACCCCGACAGCACGATCGCCTGCCGGACGGTGTCGCGGGTGAGCACGACCGCGGTGGCCATGAGCGCGGACAGGACGAGCGCGGCGGCGATGAGGGCCTCGGCGAGCGGCCCCGACAGCGCGTCGGGGGAGCCGGCGCCCAGGCATATGGTCACGGCGGGTTCACTCCGATCTCCGGGCGGCGCGCCGGACGGCCTGCCCGGCGGTGACCACGGTGGCGGGGCCGGTGGCGGCGAGCAGCACGGCGATGACGGCGAGCTTGGCGACGTCGTGCCAGGACGACCAGGGCCGCAGCGCCAGTCCGGCGATCAGCAGCGGCGCGGCCAGGACGGTGACGGGCGCGACGGTGTGCAGCCGGGCGGCGGCGCCGCGGGTGAAGGGCAGCCGCAGCCCGGTGGTGACGGCGACGGCGGCGCCGGCCCAGGTCAGCACGTCGGCGAGCAGGTCCAGGCTCATCGGCGGCTCCTTTCACGGGGGCGCGGGGTCACAGGGTGCGGCTGAGGAACCGGGCGAACACCAGGGACCCGGCGAACGACAGCAGCGCCAGCACCAGGGCGACGTCGAGGTAGGCGGGCCGGCCGTAGGCGGCGGCCAGCAGGACCAGCGCGAGGGTGACCAGCGGCCCGGTGACGATCAGCCCGGCGAGGCGCCCGGCGGGGCGGCCGCGCAGCGTGGCCAGCAGCGTCGGCAAAAGCCCGCCGATCATCACCGCCAGGGCGGGCACGGCGGTGTTCAGCACGTCGGTCTTCACGAGGCCTCCCCGCCGCCACCGTCATCGTCACCGTCGCCGTCGGGGGCCTTGACCAGCCCGGAGCGGCGCAGGCGCCGTTCGAACGGCGACGGCCGCGGGGTGAGGCGGTGGACGCGCAGCAGCCCGCGTTCGGGGTCGACGCCGCCGACGTAGGTGCCGGGGGAGACCGACACCAGCAGGGTCGCGGTACCGCGGTTGGCGGGGCCCGGCGCGACGGCCAGCGGCGTCCAGTCCCCGCCGGACGCGCCCCGCACGGCGATGCGTGCGGTGTCGGCGGCGACCTGGGCGGGCAGCCACGCCAGCGGCGTGATGAGCCGGGCGGGCGGGACGGGCCGCGGGGCCTTGTCGCGGTCGGCGGCGGGCGCCGGTCCGCTCTCGGGGTCGCGGGAGGTCCCGGTGGTGAACAGGGCGCGGCGCCCGGCGGACGCGGCGGCGGCTCCGGCGGCCGCGGCCAGCGCGCCGACGGTGATCTCGGTGACGGAGATGGTGGACACCAGCGCCAGGTACACCGCGAGCAGCGCGGCCCACCAGGCGAGCGGCTCGGCGGCGCGCCGCGCGGGCCCGGGGCGCATCAGCCGACCGGGGCCCGCGTCCGGAGCGGGGGCCGACTCGTCGGGTGGCTCGTCGGGTGGCTCGTCGGGTGGCATGGGCCTCGGCATACCCGGACGGACGGGTTCAACCGTCGCCGCGCGGCCCGGGAGCCCCTGCGGCGCGGCATGTTTGCGGCTTTCCGGCGGGGTAGAGCGCGTTACGGGCCGGCGCGGCGGACCTGATCGGGGGCGGGTCAGGGCGGGGCCGGCGACCGCTTCGGATGGAAGGACGGATGATGGATACCCCCTCGGTCCCCGGGAACGGCTCCGACCCGGTGAGCAAGAACGCGACCAGGACGAGCAAGGCGACCGGCAATGCGGTCGCCGAGGCGGCGGGAAGGGCCGGCGGCACCGCCAAGGGCACGGTCATGGGAGCGAAGGACGCCGCGCAGACGACCGCGCGGGGCGCCGCCAAGGGCGCCGCGCGGGTGGGCGGGCGGATCTCGGCGCTGCCCCGGCGGGCGGCCGGGCTGGCCCGGCTGCTGACCCTCGGGCGGTTCCTGCGGGCCGTTCCCATCGCCGCGGCGGCCGTGGCCGGTGTCGTCGTCGGGCGGATCACGGCCCGCAGGCGCTGACCGGTCCCGCCTGACGGCAGATCCCCCGGGGACCGCCCGGTCTCCGGGGTTTCCGCATGCCCGCACGCCGTCCGTACGCCGGGCTTTACCTGCGGATGGCCGCAAACAGGCCACCCGTTTAGGGAGACCAGGACGGGTAGACCCGGGGTCGTGAAATTTCGTCACAAGACCCCCAAATGAGGAGATGACATGACTGGGCCGATCGCCCAGCAGACTTCGGGCAGCAACTACGTCCAACGCGGCGGATCCAGCAGCAGCCTCGCCGACGTCGTCGACCTGATCCTGGAGAAGGGTCTGGTCATCGACCTGTACGCGCGGGTCTCGCTGGTCGGGATCGAGATCCTCACCGTGGACGTGCGGATCGTGGTCGCCAGCGTCGACACCTACCTGCGGTTCGCCGAGGCCGTGAACCGGCTCGACATCGCCCACGACGGCACGTCCCAGGGCCTTCCGCAGTTCGTGGAGGGCATGCAGGAGTCGGGTGCCAAGAAGAAGACCCGCGGCGCCCTGGAGGGCGCGGGGGAGCGGCTGAAGGAGACCTTCGGCGGCTCGGACGACTCCGAGGATGACAAGCAGCCCGCGCGGCGGCGCTCGTCCCGCAAGAAGGAGGACGAGGAAGAATGACGTCCCCCGGCCAGGGGCCCGGCGACCGGGTCCCGCAGTATGTGTACGGAGTGACCCGCCAGGGAGCGGCGCTGCCCCCCGGCGTCAGCGGCCTGGACGACCGGCCGGTGTCGCTGGTCGAGGACGGCGGTGTGTGCGCCGCGGTCGTCAGCGACCTGCCGTCCGGCCGCGCGCTCGGCGAGCGGGACGACCTGGTGGCGCACCAGCGGGTGCTGAACGCGCTGGTGAACGCCGGCACCGTCGTGCTGCCGTTCCGGTTCGGGGCGGCGCTGTCGGACCGCGCGGCGGTGGAGAAGGAACTGCTGGCCGGCAACTCCGAACGCTTCGGGCAGGTCCTGGACCAGCTGCAGGACCGCGTCGAGCTGCGGCTGAAGGCCACCTACGTCCAGGACAGAGTGCTGCAGGAGATCATGCAGGCCGAGCCGGAGGTCGCCGAGCTGTCGCGGCGGCTGCGCGAGGTGCCCGCCGACGTCGCCGACGCGGTCTACTACGACCGGGTCCGGCTCGGCGAGCTCATCGCGCAGGCGATGGAGCGGCTCCGGGAGGCCGACGGGCAGGTCCTGCTGGACGGGGCCGCGCCGGCGGCGGAGGCGTTCGCGCGCAAGGCCCCCGCCCGGGAGGAGGACGTCCTGGACGCCTCGTTCCTGGTGCGCGCCGACCGCCGCGCCGCGTTCGAGCAGGCCGTCGGCACCCTCGGGCAGGAGCACGGCGACCGGATCCGGATCCGGCTGATCGGGCCGCTTCCGCCCTACGACTTCGTCCCGGAGGCGTGAGATGGGGCTGTTCACCGGCCTGGTGACGCTGCCGCTGGCGCCCGTGCGGGGCGTGGGGTGGCTGGCGGAGGTCCTGGTCGAGCAGGCCGAGGCGCAGCTGTACGACCCGGGGCGGATCGCCGCGGAGATGCAGCAGATCGCCGACGAGGCCGCCGCCGGCGAGATCACCGAGGACGAGGCCGCCGCCCGCGAGGAGGACCTGATCCGCCGGCTCAACGAGGGCCGCGCCCGCGGCTACCGGCCCGGCGGATGACGGGGAGGCCGCGATGTTGTCCGCGTCCAAGGCCGCCGAGCGGGCGGTCGAGCATGTCACCGCGCTCACCGGCCGCAGCGCCGAGAGCGTGGTGGGGGTGGAGCGCGCCGGCGAGGACGCCTGGCGCGTCGCGGTGGAGGTCGTGGAGACCCACCGCATCCCCGACTCCGCCGACATCCTCGCGGTCTACGACACCGAGGTGGACGCGGACGGGGAGCTGGTGGCCTTCCGCCGCGCCCGCCGCTATCCCCGCGGACGAGTGGAGAGGGACTGAGCACGGTGAGTGAGATCTCCTGGACCGGCGGCCGTTCACCGGCCAGGTCCGCCGCCGGGGAACGCCCCTCGGCCAACCTGGCGGATCTGCTGGAACGCATCCTCGACAAGGGGATCGTGATCGTCGGGGACGTCCGGATCAACCTGCTCGACATCGAGCTGCTCACGATCAAGCTGCGGCTGCTGGTGGCGTCGGTGGACCGGGCCAAGGAGATGGGCATCGACTGGTGGGAACACGACCCGTCGCTGTCGTCCAGGGCCCGCCGCGACGAGGTGGACGGCGGAGCCGGAGACCGGGAAACCGGTGACCGCGAGCTGCTGGAGGAGAACCGGCGGCTGCGCGAGCGCCTCGCCGCCCTCGAATCCGGCGACGCCACCGGTTCCGGCGCCACCGCCGAGGCCGGGGCACGGGGGAAGGAGCCCAGATGACGACCGATACCGGGGTCGCCGCAGACACCGCCGTCTACCTGTACGGGGTGGCGCAGGACCTGGACCCGGCCGCGCTGCGCGGCACCGCCGGGGTGGCGGGCGCGCCGGTGCGCGGCGTACGGGCCGCCGGGCTGACCGCGCTGGTCAGCACGGTCCGGCTGGAGGAGTACGGCGAGGCGGCGCTGCGCGCCAACCTGGAGGACCTGGGGTGGCTGGAGGCCACCGCCCGCGCCCACCACGAGGTGGTGGACCGGGCCGCGCACGCCGCGCCGACCGCGCCCGTCCGGATCGCGACGATCTACCGCGACGACGAGCGGGTCGCCGAGGTGCTGGCGGCCCAGGGCGAGCGGTTCACCGAGGTCCTCGACCTCATCACCGGCCGCTCGGAATGGGGCGTGAAGATCTACGCCGACGCCGGGGTGCTGCGCGGCGACACCGGCGGCACTCCGGGCGGCGGCATGGGGGAGGACGTACCGGATTCCGGTGGGGGGCTCGAGCCCAGCGCCGAGTCCCTCACCGGCACCACTCCCGGCGGGGTGGGCACCGCGTATCTGCGGCGCCGCCAGCAGGAGCGCCGGCGCCGCGCCGACGCCGAACGCCGGGTGGCCGGGCAGGCCGACGCCGTCCACACAGAGCTCGCCGACCACGCCGTGGCGTCCCGGCATCACCCGCCGCAGGACCCGCGCCTGACCGGCCGGTCCGGCGTGCAGGTCCTCAACGTCGCCTACCTGCTGGACGACGATCAGGTGGAGGGTTTCCTGGAGGTGACGCGGGCGGCGCGGGAACGGCTGCCGGCCCTCCAGGTGGAGGTGACGGGCCCGTGGCCGCCGTACTCCTTCATCGACACCTCCGCCGGCCACGGCGCGGCCACGCCCGGGGCGGGGGAGAGGTGACGGCCGTCCTGGACCACGGCGGCGGCGCCCCGATGGAGCGGGTCGCGCTGGTGGACCTGCTGGACCGGCTGCTGGCCGGCGGCGTCGTCATCACCGGCGACCTGGTCATCTCGATCGCGGACGTGGACCTGGTGCAGGTGTCGCTGCGGGCGCTGATCACGACCGTCCGCGACGAGCTGCTGCCCGAGGAGGACCGGCCATGACCCCACCAGACCATGCCCGCGACGGTCGCGGGCCGGTGACGGGCGAGGCGTCGGTGCGCGACCCCGAAGCGGGCGACGCGTTCACCGGCGGCATCCTCGCCGGCGGCCCTTCCCCGCACGGCCCGGTCCGCGCGGCGCGCGTCCGGGAGGAGGACCTGCGGGAGCGGTCGGCGCGGACGATGCAGCGGCTGCGGTCCGACCCCGAGACCGTCGAGCGGGACCTGGTGAAGCTGGTGCTGACCCTGGTCGAGCTGGTCCGGCAGCTGATGGAGCGGCAGGCGCTGCGCCGCGCCGAGGGCGGCGACCTGACCGACCGGCAGATCGAGGACCTCGGGCTGGCCCTGATGCGCCTGGACGAGGCGATGACCCGCCTGAAGGACCACTTCGGGCTGGACGACCACGACCTCAACCTCGACCTGGGGCCCCTCGGCCCGCTCCTTCCCGGCGACTGACCGGCCCGCCCGGCGGGTTCACCGCGTCCGCCTTGAAGAAGGTGTAGTGGAACGTCCCGTCCGGGCCGGCGGTGCGCCGCAGGTCGGCGATACCGCGGTCGAAGTCGGCGGGCGTGGCGAGCCCGGCGGCGACGGCGTCGTCGCGGACGGACTCGATCATCGCGGTGAAGGTGTCCAGGGTGAAGGCCCGCGCCAGGTCCGGACGTGTCCGGTCGGCGTAGACGGTGCGCGGCCGGGCGCTGACCCGCGCGTATCCCGCGGCGGTGAGCAGCGGCTCCAGCCGCCGCCCGACCAGCGCGTCCCCGCCGGCCGCGGCCTGCAACGCGACCTGATGGGCGATGGCCGCGCGGGCGTGGGCGCTGTCGGGGTGGAAGAACGCCGACCCGTGGTCGCCCTCGATGACCGTCAGCGTCCCGCCCGGCCGCAGCACGCGCCGCAGACCCGCCAGCGCGGCGCCCGGGTCGGGCAGATGCTCCAGGACGAAGCACACGAACAGGTGATCGAACGCATCGTCGCCGAACGGCAGGTCCCGCAGGTCCGCCCGCACCCACCGCACGCGCGCGCCCGGGCACGCCGCCGCGACACGGGCGCGGGCCTGGTCGAGGGACGCCTGGGATACGTCCACGGCGGTCAGGTCCGCGCCGGGGGAGCGCGACACCAGATGCACCGTCTGCGCGCCGACACCGCAGCCCACCTCCAGCACCCTGCCGCCCGCCGGGAAGGCGGTGCCGTCGTGCAGCAGCGCGGCCAGGGCATCGGCCTGGTCGCCGAGGCGCCGAGCCTCACGCCCGGAGTATCCGTGGACGTACCCGCCGGGCCCGCTCGTGATCGTGGTTTCCATGGGTTCACCGTGGCCCCACAATGGCCTGATGCACAGGTCCAATGACGACGACCCCGATCGGTCCATAACCGGGGGCTCGGACTTCCTCCAGCTCGACCCCGCCGACGCGCCGCCGGGCGGACTGGCCGACTGGCTCGCCGGACGGCTCCGCGACGCGATCGCCGACGGACGCCTGCCCGTCGGCGGACGCCTGCCCGCCACCCGCGTCCTGGCCGCCGACCTGCGCGTCTCCCGCGGCGTCGTCACCGAGGCCTACCAGCGCCTCACCGACGAGGGCCACATCTCCGGACGCGGCCGCGCCGGCACCGTCGTCCTGGCCGCCCCGCTCGCCAACCCGCCCATCACCGCGCACGGCACCGATCCCGACGACGGGTACGGCGATCCGCACGGCGGCCCGTACCCGGCACGGCCCGGACCGGACGTGTTCGACGTCCTGCGCGCCGCACCCGCCCGCATCGACCTGTCGCCCGGCGCCCCCGACCTGGCCGCGTTCCCTCGCGCGGCCTGGCAGCGCGCCGAACGCACCGTCCTGCGCGACCTGCCCGCGGCCGGTCTCGGATACGGCGACCCCCGCGGCGCCCCCGCGCTGCGCACCGCCCTGGCCGCCTGGCTCGCCCGCAACCGCGGCATCCGCGCCGACCCCGCCGCGATAGTCGTCGTCGCCGGAACCGCCCAGGCCCTCGGCCTCATCGCCCGCGTCCTCGCCCACGACGGCATCGGCGCCGTCGCCGTCGAGGACCCCGGCTCACTCGGCGTCCGCCAGCACCTGCGGCACTGGGGGATGGACACCCCGCCCGTCCCCGTCGACCGCGACGGCGTCCGCGTCGACCGGCTCCGCGACAGCGGCGCCCGCGCCGTGCTGCTCACCCCGGCGCACCAGTTCCCGACCGGCGCCGTCCTCGGCGGGCGCCGCCGCCGCGACCTGATGCGCTGGGCCGCCGAGGGCGGCCTGGTCATCGAGGACGACTACGACGCCGAACACCGCTACGACCGGCCACCCGTCCCGGCCCTGCGGGCCATGCTCGCCGACCGCGTCCTGTACGCCGGCAGCATCTCCAAACTCCTGGCCCCCGCGCTGCGGATCGGCTGGATCGTGCCGCCGCCCGCGCACCTGGACGCCGTCGTCGCCGAGAAACGCTTCGCCGACCTCGGAAACGCGGCACTCCCGCAGCTCGTCCTCGCCGAGCTGATGGCCTCGGGGGAGATGGAGCGGCACCTGCGGCTGCTGCGGCGCCGCCACCGGCGCCGCCGCGACACGATGATCGCCGCGATCGCCGCGCACCTGCCGCGCGCGTCGGTGCACGGCGCCGCCGCCGGCCTGCACCTCACCGTCACCTTCCCGGACGAGCCCCACGGCGTCCACAACGGGGGCCTGCGGGACGCCGACCTGGCCGCGGCCGCGCTGGAGCAGGGAGTGAAGACCCACCCGCTGTCCTGGCACACCCAGCGGCCCCAGCGCCCCGGCCTCGTCCTCGGATACGTGGCCGCCCCGGCGTCCGCCATCACCGAGGGCATCGCCGTCCTCGGCCGCGTCCTGGGCGACCTGACGGGTCAGGCGGCCAGCAGCTCGGCGTCCCACAGATCGCGGTAGGCACCCGGCACCGCCAGCAGGTCCTCGTGCCGGCCCCGCTGCACCACCCGCCCCCGGTCCAGCACCACGACCTCGTCGGCCGCCGCGAGCGCCGCCAGCCGATGCGTGACCAGCAGCAGCGTCCCGCCGCCCGGCGCCTCCAGCAGATCCCGGGTCAGCTCGTCGGCCATCACCGGATCCAGTGCCTCGGCCGGCTCGTCCAGCACCAGCACCGGCGGGTCGGCCAGCAGCGCCCGCGCCAGCAGCAGCCGCTGCCGCTGCCCGCCCGACAGGCCGCGCGCGCCCGCGCCCACCACCGTGTCCCACCCGTCCGGCAGCGCGTCCACCACCTCGGCGAACCGCGCCCGCTCCGCCGCCGCCCGCAACTGCCCCACGCTCGCGTCCGGCCGCGCCAGCAGCAGGTTCGCCCGGACCGTCCCGGCGAACACGTGCGCGTCCTGCGTCAGCCCCCGCACCGCCGCCCGCACGTCACCCGGCGCGTACCGGCCCAGCGGACGACCGCCCAGCGCCACCGCACCCGCCTCCGCCGCCACGTCCCCCGACAGCACCGCAAGCAACGTGCTCTTCCCCGCGCCGCTCGCCCCGACGACCGCGACGCGGCGGCCCCGCTCCACCCGCAGATCCACCCCGTCCAGCGCCACACCGTCCCCGTAGGCGACCCGCACCCCCAGCAGCTCCACCTCCAGCGGCCCCCGCGGCAGCCCCACCGGACGCGACGGGCCCGCCACCGGGGGAGCGGCCAGCACCGCCTCGACCCGCCGCACCGCCGGCAGCACCTCACACAGACGCTGCGCCGCACCCGCCAACGGAAGAACCGACTCCACCGCGATCAGCGACGTCAACGCCAGAACCGCCGCCCCCACCTCGTCCGCACCCGCGCGCAGCCCCGTCCACGTGACCGCTGCGACCGTGGCGCCCTGCACCACGAAACCTGCCGCCGCCACCAGCGCCGACACCCGCGCCGCCGACCGCTCCGCACGCTCCAGATCCGCCGCCGCCTTCCCGGCCCGCGCCGCGAACCGCCCCGAGGCACCGAACACCGCCAGGTCCGCCGCACCCTCCAGCACGTCCAGCGCCCGCACCGCCAGCGCCTCGCGCCCGGCCGCCATCCGCGCCGCCGCACACCCCCCGGCCACCGCCGCCACCATCGGCACCAGCACCCCCGCGACCAGCAGGCCCGCGCCGAGCACCATCGCCGCCGGCGCCCGCACCAGCGCGCACACCGCAACTCCCGCCGCCCCGCACACCAGCGACGCCGCCGCAGGCAGCACGCACCGCAGCAGCAGATCCTGGACCGCGTCGACGTCCGACACCATCCGGGTCAGCGCGTCACCGTCCCGCACCCGCCGCCCCTCCCCAGGACGCCCCTCCCCAGGAAGCCCGGGCGCCGGACGGGCCGCCGCCAGAGCGTCGAACACCCGGCCCCGCAACTCCGCCAGCGCCCGCAACGCCGCGTCATGCCCCGCCAGCCGCTCCACATACCGCAGCGACCCCTTCGCCAGCGCGAACCCCCGCACCGCCACGATCGCCAGCGACAGCGCCGCCAGCTCCGGCCGCTGCGACGCCCGCGCGATCAGCCACGCCGCCGCCGCGACCAGCCCCAGGCCGCACAGCTCCGCCGCCGCCCCCGCCAGCCCCGCACCGACCAGTCGCACCGCATGCGGACGCACCGCACCCCACACGCCCCTCACGCCGCCTCCACCCGCACACCCTCGGCGATCCGGCCGCCCTCCAGCCGCACCACCCGGTCCGCCGCCCGCAGCAACGCCGGACGATGCGCCACCAGCACCGCCGTCCGCCCGGCCAGCAGCCGCACCGCCGCCTCCACCAGCACCCGCTCACTGCGCAGGTCCAGCCGCGCCGTCGGCTCGTCCAGCAGCATCACCGGACCGCCCGACAAATACGCCCGCGCGACCGCCAGCCGCTGCCGCTGCCCCGCCGACAACCCCGCACCGCCCTCACCGAGCACCGTGGCGTACCCGCCGGGAAGATCCTCGACGAACTCCGCCGCGCCCGCCGCCTCCACCACCCGCTCCATGCCGGCGCCCGGATCTCCCAGCCGGATGTTGTCGGCCACCGGCGCCGCGAACAGGTGCGGACGCTGCGGCACCCACCCCAGCCGCGCCCGCCACGCCGCAGCATCCAGCCCCGCCAGATCGACACCGTCGACCAGGACCCGCCCCGAATCCGGGACCACCAAACCCGCCAGCACCAGCAGCAGCGTCGACTTGCCCGCACCCGACGGCCCCGTCACCGCCACCCGCTCACCCGGCCCGATCCGCAACGACACCCTGTCCAGCGCAGCCTCCGCCGCACCCGGATACCGGACGGTCACCTCCTCCAGCACGATCTCCGGCGCCCCACCGGCAGGCTCAAAGCCACCCTCGGCCCGGCCCCCGACCGCGCCGGGCGCGTCCAGCACCGCGAACGCCTCCTCCGCCGCCGCGACACCCTCCGCGCTCGCATGGAACCGCTGACCCAGCGCCCGCAACGGCAGATACACCTCCGGCGTCAGCACGAGCACCAGCAGCCCCGTCGACAACGCCATGTCCCCACCCAGCAGCCGCAACCCCACCGGCACCGCCACCAGCGCCACCGACAACGCGCACACCAGCTCCAGCACCAGCGACGACAGGAACGCCACCCGCAGCGCCCGCACGCTCGCCCGCCGATGCTCACCCGCCAGCTCCCGCACCACCACCGACTGATGCCCGGTCCGGCCGAACGCCCGCAACGTCCCCAGCCCCGCCACCACGTCCCGGAAATGACCGCCCAGCCGGTGCAGCAGCCCCCACTGCCGGCCCGTCAACGCCGCCGTCCGCATCCCCACCAGCGCACCGAACACCGGCACCAACGGCACCGTCACCGCCACCACCAGCGCCGACGCCCAATCCGCCGACGCCAGCCGCACCAGCACCACCACCGGCACCGCACATGCCGCCAGCAGCTGCGGCACGTACCCGGTGAAGAACGGATCGACCGCGTCCAGGCCCCGCGTCAGCAACGTCACCCGCGCCCCCGCGTCACCCGCCGCCCCGCCCAGCAGCCCCGCACGCAAACCACGCTTCACCCGCGCCGCCGCCCGGCCCGCCACCAGCGTCACCGTCCACGCCAGCACCGCCCGCCCGGCCACCGCCGCCACCAGCCACGGCAGCGGCCCCGCATCCAAACCCGCCACCGCCCGCACCAACAGCTCCGCCTGCACCACCAGCAGCACACCCTGCACCGCAGCCAGCACCCCCAGCAGCACCGTCACCCGGCGGGGGAGAAGCCGCAGCAGACGCCGCTCGACACCCTTCACCACGACCCCGCTACAGGTACGAGGGCGACTCCACACGCCCCCGGAACGTCCACCACACCAAAGCCTGCGACGCCAGCAGCAGCGGCAGCACCACCACCGTCCCCACCGCGGTCATCGTCAGCCCGGCACCGTCGGCCACCACCTCCGACCAGCGCACCTGGGACCCGGCCACCACCGGCGCGCCCGCCATCACCAGCGCCGACAACCCGTACCGCGACGGAATCCGGCCAGCACGCTCCGCCAGACCCGCCGGCAACCGCCACCGCGCGAAACCCGCGCCATGCCACGCGAACAGCACCGCCAGCGGCAACCCCAGCACACTCCCGACGTTCAACCCGCCACCGGCCACCACCGACCCCAGCACAGACCCCCACGCCAGCGCCAGCGCCCAACTCCCCGCCACGACCGCCGCATCGCACCCGCCACGCCACGCCACCGCGTCCACCCGGCCCCGCAGCCACAACCCCGTGTCCCGCACGACCCAACCGATCAGCAACACCACGACCAGCGGATACAGCCCCTCCAGCAGCTCATGCTCCAGCCCCGGAAACCCGCCCCCGACCAGACCCGCCGCAGCCACCAGCCACACCTCGTTGCCCAGGAAGAACGGCGCGAACGACGCGATCACCAGCCGCCGCTCCCGCTCATCCCGCCCCAGCCACGGCAGCAGCATCCCCACCCCGACATCGGCACCGGCCAGCACCAGATACCCACCGGAGAACACCGCCAGCAACACCACCGCAAGAGAATCCATCACCAGGCTCCTGTCAGAACGTCGGGCTCATCACCGGCGCGGCCGGCTCCACCGGCGGAGCCGACCCCAGCCCCGCCCCCTCCGGACCCCGCCGCGCGAACCGCGCCAGCAGCCACGCGTTCACCACGAACAACCCCGCGAACAGCACCGCGAACGCCACGAACGACACCGTGATCGTCCCCGACCCGACCCCCGGCGACAGCGCGTCCCGCGTCTTCAGCACCCCGTACACCATCCACGGCTGCCGCCCCACCTCACGGAACACCCACCCCGACACCATCGCCACATACGGCAGCGGCACCGCCGCGATCATCAGCACATGGAAGACCCGGCCCCGCACCAGCCACCGCCCGAACGGGAACTTCACCAGCGCGACCCCCGCCACGAGCATCATCAGCAGCCACATCGACACCATCAGCCCCTCACCTGCCCGCGCGAGCCCCGGCGACATGTAGTCACCCGGCCCGAACCGCGCCGTGAAGTCCGCCGCCACCGCCGCAGCGTCATGGCCACCCGTCTTCGTCGCCTGCGTGTACCGGAACTGCATCCCGCCGAACACCACCACCGGCATCACCGACACGATCACCGTCAGCAGCCCGATCCGCATCGACCGCCGGAAGAACTCCACCTCCGCCGTCCGCCGCAGCAGATGGAAACCGCTCACCCCGGCCATGAAGAACCCCGCCGTCAGCAACCCCCCGAAAAGAACGTGGAAGAACGCCAGCAACGCCGTCGGATTCGTCAGCAACGCCCCCACATCATTCAGGCGCGCCTCGCCGTCCACCATCGCGAAGCCCACCGGACGCTGCAGCCACCCATTCGCCACCAGCACGAAATACGCCGACAAATACGCCGTCAGCGTCACCACCCAGATCAGCGCCAGATGCACCCACCGGTTCAGCCGATCCCACCCGAAGATCCACAACCCCAGGAACGTCGACTCCACGAAGAACGCGACGATCGTCTCCAAAGCCAGCGGCGCCCCGAACACGTTCCCCGTCACCCGCGAAAGGCCCGACCAGTTCAACCCGAACTGGAACTCCATCACCAGCCCGGTGACGATCCCCACCGCATAGTTGATGACATACAACTGCCCCCAGAACCGCACCATTCGCGCATGCACCGCACTGCCCGACACCACCGCACGCGTCTGCGTCAACGCCACCAGCGTCGCCAGCCCCAGCGTCAGCGCCACGAACAGGAAATGCGTTCCGGCCGTCAACGCGAACTGCACCCGCGCCAGCACCAGCGGGTCCGCACCCATCAGCACACGCTCCAAGAATCGATCCGCAACGACCCCACGATCCTCGGGGCGCCCACCCCACTGGCGAATCGGGCGCGAGCGTGCAAACACGCTGCGCCTTTCGCGTAACGCCCACCACCCGCCTACATCTCCCGATGTACGCGGCCCCGACGAGCACACACCGCCAGCACTAGAGCCACCGCCACGTACGGCACCGACGCAGCCCCCATCAGCACCCCGGCACCCGCCCACCGCGACCCCAGCGCATACCCCGCGTACACCAGCACCGCCACCGTCTCCGACCCGAAACCCGCCACCGACGTCACCGTCGCCCGCGCCCCGTCACCGATCCGGTCCTGCAACCGCGCGTCCGCCGCCGCCATCGCCCACCGGAACACCCCGAACGCCGCCGCCACCAGCACCAGCCCACCCGGCCGCCCGCTCAGCGAACCCGCGGCAAGGCACACCGCACCCACCACCAGCACCGGCGCCAGCCACCGCACACCCCGCCCCGCCAGCCAGCCGCCCACCGCGTCACCCGCCGTCACCACCATCACCAGCAACGGCACCGACGCCGCCGCCACACCCGTGGACTCCACCAGCAGCGGGACGTACTCGTCCAGCGCCGTCACACCCTCCAGCACCATCACCAGGACCAGCGACCACCGCACCGCCGGCTCCCGCCGAACCTGCGCCCACCCCTGACGCACCACCGCCTTCAACGACGGCTCGTCCTCACCCTCACCCTCGCCAGGGCCCTTGGACTCCGGCAGAAACCACCCCGCAACACCGCACACCACGCACGCCGCCACACTCGCCGCACCCAGGCCCCGGTAACCACCGGCCGCCAGCACCGGCGACGCCACCGCCGACGCGGCAACTACAGCGAGTAGCGAGACGGCCTCAGAACGTCCGATCAGCCGCGCATACGCGCCCGTCGCCCCGGCACGCTCCAAGCCCTCGTACACCAGCGCCTGCATCGTCCCCGAACGCAGCGCCGACCCCGCACCCCACAGCACGAAACCCGCGGCGAACGCCGGATACGACGGAAAGAACGCCCACAACCCGAAACCGGCACCGGCCAGCAGGGGAGAGGCCATCAGAAGCAGCCGGCGCGAGAACAGGTCCGCCCACAGACCGGACGGCAACTCCAGAGTGAACGTCGTCAGCGACCAGATCACGAACAGCGACGAGATCGCAGCAGGCGACAACCCGGCATCGGCGAACAACAGCGCGTACACCGGGTACAGAAGAACGAAATCCTCGAGGAACGCGTAGGCGTACAGCCTGCGCGCAAGCCCCGCCTCAGGTGAAGATCAATGTCGTCGACGTCGCATAAGCCGCACTGTAACGGCTCGGCCCGTCCGCCCGCACCCGCAAAAACAGGGGAGCGGCCCTACCCGTGAGCGTCACCGGCGGGGGAGCGGCCGAACAGGGCCAGAAGCCGCGCCTGGTCATCGGCGTCACCGGAGACGGCGACCTCCGGCCCCACCATGCCCGCCTCACGACCATGCGGCGCCATCCGCCGCGCGGTTTCCAGAGCCGGACCCACGAGGTCCGCGTCCAAGACGACCGACTGCCCGGTGGCCTGCGCCAGATCCCACGTGTGCACGAGCAACTCCAGCGGATACTGCTCCAGCCAGTCCCGCAGAGTGATCCTCAGTCCGAGGGCCAGTTCGACCTGCCGGTCCAGCGCCTCCGGCGTCAGCTCGGCCGTCATGCGCGTGCGCACCTCCCGCCATGACGCCATCGGATCCTCGCCGGCCACCTCGCGCCAGTCCGGATCGTCCTGGGAGAGCATCCGCCCAGCGGCGCGCATCTCGACCACCAGCAGCCCGGCGGTGACATGCCCGGCCACATCAATGGCCGCCCAGCCCTCGCAAGGCGACGGCGACAACCACCTGTCAGCGGGCGCCGCCGCGAGCACCGCCTCGAAACCGTCCAGCGCGCGCACGAACTGCTCAGGGATCACGACGCTCACCACCCACCGGAATACGCGGATCCCGCCAATGTAGCCGCCGGCGGAGCGATCAGATCCGGTCTACTTAACATAATGTTCATTATCGACCAACCTTCAGACCTGCTGAAAGCGGAGCGAATCGGCACGTTCGCGACGGCGCGTCACGCGCCGGCGTCCGCGGCGGCGAGGGCGATCCAGAACCGATCCTCACCGCGGGCGTGGCCGTCATGGACACCGCCGTTGGCCAAGATCACCCGGCGTGACGGCTCGTTGTCCGCGGCGCACGTCAGCAGAACACGCCCCAGGCCGAGCCGGCGGCACTCGACCAGGCCCTCCGCGAGCATCCGGGTGGCATGACCCCGCCGCCGCCACGGCAGGACGACGTGATAACCGACGTGCCCCCCGGCCTCGGCGAGCTCCGCCGTCAGCCGGTGCCGCACGATGAGCGTGCCGATGTACCGCTCGCCCGAGACGTACCACAGCGTCGTGCACGGAACGCCCCAGCGCCACTGGACCCCGCGCCGCCGCGCGACGAACGCCTCGAAGTCGTCGTGGGCCCCCTCCAGCCAGTCCATCGGGTCGCCGGACGCCAGATGATCGGCCCTCTCCCCGGCCAGGAACGACTCGCGGACCGCCGTCGTCGGCGGGACCAGGCGCGGAGGCGGGACGAGATCGTGCACGCATACCAGTGTGGCGCACGCACGAGCCGATGAAACCGAACCCGCGGCGCGGGAGTCTGAACCCCCGTCCCCTGATCCACGCGACGAAAGGTGATCGTGAGCGAGCACCTCGACCAGGTCTTCGGCCATCTCGTCAAGCGCAGCTGGCAGCGGTTCTCCGAAGAGCTCCAAACCCGCGAGATCGACGATCTGCTCGTCGGCGCCGTCATCACCGCGGCGGTCGCCCAGGGCAACGCCCTGATCGACCTGAACTCCGACGGCAACCACCACTACCTGCGCTTCCAGCACCGGGAACGCAAGCACCGCCTGATGTTCCAGCTGACGCATCGCGCCGGGACCGTCACCGCGGCCAAGACCCTCGGCCAGCACGCGGCCGTCACGATGGCCTACGGCGAGTACGTCCAGGACGCGCGCACGGTGTGGCAGGCGCTGAAGTCCGAGGTGAAGAGCGGTTTCCTGGACGTCGGCGAGCCCGGTGTGTTCACCGTGGACGCCGACCTCGCCAGCGGCTACGTGTACGTCCAGGTCCCGCTGCTGCTGGACCTGGACCAGTACTTCGCCGACCACTACACCGTGAAGTACCCCGTCCTGCAGGAGCACGTCGCCGCCGTCACCCAGGCCTGCGCGAAGTACCTGCACGGCCGCATCGCCGCCTGACCCGGAGGACCGCCATGCTTTCGATGATCAACAAGTTCAAGAACAACGCCGAGGCGCGGGAGAGCAAGGACGAGGCCCTCATCGGCGAGATGGTGTTCACGATGGCGCACCTGGGGTGTCCTGTCATCGGGATCAAGTCCGGCGGGGATCTGCAGTACGTGCGGTTCAAGCCGGTGGGCGACCAGGTCCTCTACAGCTTCACGATCGTGCTCGACCGCAAGACCGGGGACGGCGTGCTGCAGCAGGCGGTGCTCGGCAGCAAGGCGACGCTCACGTTCGTGGCCGAGGTGAAGAACCACATCGCCGATCCCGACGACCTGGTGGCCATGTTCCGCACCGACATGGCGAACATGCTGCGCAGCCCGTGGTTCGGCGACATCAAGCTCGATCACCAACTGAACTCGATCACCGCGACGAAGAAGCGTCTCATCGACATCGACGACTACGCCGACGCGGACGGCGCCGACCGTGACCGGCTCCGGGAGATGCTGCAGGAGTCCATGCGGGAGCTGCGCGAGAAGCTGGTCCCCTACAAGAAATGACGAGGCCGGGTGCGGCCGGGAACGGCCGCACTCTCCCTCCCGCTCCCCTTCGCGGGGCCGGGCCGCTTCCGATCGCATACCGGACAGAATCCAGCTTCTGTCCGGTATGCGTACTTTATGCCGATTTGTTGATCAGTGTCGTGATTGCGGGACGGGCCAGCCGGTGAGGGCGGCGAAGCGCATGGCGTTGCGGACGGCGGCGCCGCCCGGGTCGTTGTTGAAGTAGACGTAGGCGTCGTCGGCCGCGCCGAGCTCGTCGACCCAGGTCTGGAGGGTCGCATCGTCGTAGTCCGGCCAAGGCTCGGCGGGGCCTTCGTGGAAGCGCAGGTACAGCCAGCCGGTGGTGCGCCAGAGCGGCGTCTGGGCGCGGCCGAGGCGGTCGGTCCAGCACAGGGCGGCGTCGTGGTGTTCCAGGATGCGGCGGGTCTCGTCCGTCCACCATGACGGGTGACGGGGTTCGACGGCGACGCGGACACCGTCGGGGAACCGGCGAAGGCAGGCGGCGAGCCGGTCCGGGGCGGCCTGCAGCGTCGGCGGGAGCTGGAGCAGGACGGGGCCGAGTTTGGCGCCGAGCCCGGCTGCGGCGTTCATGAGGCGCGCGACCGGTTCCGCGGGTTCCTTGAGGCGTTTCATGTGGGTGAGGTAGCGGCTGGCCTTGACCGCCATGACGAAGCCGGGCGGGGTGCTGTCGCGCCATTGCTCGAACGTTTCGCGGGCGGGCAGACGGTAGAAGGCGTTGTTGTTCTCCACGGTGGCGAACACGTCGCCGTAGTGCCGCAGCCAGCGCCGTTGCGGGAGGCCGGGTGGATACAGGACGTCGCGCCAGTCGGCGTACTGCCATCCCGATGTTCCGATGAGCACGGCCTCTCCCCCACGTGTGGTCCGTGCTCGTGGTCATACCCGCCTGCGGTGCGGTTCGAGGGCGCGGATGTAGTCGACGAGCCGGACGCCGATCTCGAACGGGATGTCGGGGCCGGACAGGTCGGCGTCGGGCCAGGTCTCGGAGATGCGTCGCCAGGTGTCGCGGCCGAGGAAGGGACCGGTCTCGGGTTCGTCGCCGAGTTCGGCGCGCCAGGCGGGTTCGGTGGTCAGGAGGCGGGTGAGGGCGGCTTCGTTGTCGGGTTCGTCGCGGTGTTCGGCGTGGAAGCCGATCTCGATGGCGTGGGCGCGGGCGCCGGGTGCGATGGCGGCGGGGATGATCTGGGCCTCGTAGTGCTCGCGCTGGGGTGCGGGGTCGCCGAACCATGCCTTGACGCCGTTGTGGCGCACCTGGACGTGGGGGTGTCCGAGGTCCGGCGGGGTCGATCCTCGGATGATCTCGCCTACCTGGTCGAACAGTTCCCGGTCCGTCACCGTGCCGATCTTACGGAGGTTCTGTCGGTGGCGGGAGGTAGCGTCCGGCGGGTGCGTCCTGCCGATGTTCAGCGTCTGTCCGTGGCCGAGTGCGTGGATCGTTATGCGGAGATGGTGCGTGCGAAGTCGTCGACGGGTGCGCTGGCGCCGGCGTCGGCGGAGGTGTACGCGCGGGACGTGGTGACGTTCGCGGCGCTGGCGGGTGAGGACCGGGTTCTGGACGATCTGACCGGCGAGGACGTCGATGAGGTGCTGCTCAGGTTCGCGCGTAAGCCGGATGAGCGGCGGCGTGCGGGGGTGGTGGGGCCGGGGGGTGTCCCGTCGCAGAGTGCGGCATCGCAGGCGCGGTTCCGGCGTTCGGTGTCGGCGTTCTTCCGGTATGCGGTGGTGGCGGGGTGGGTGCAGCTGAATCCGATGCAGGCGGTGACGGTGCGGCCGAAGCATCGGGGTGGGCTGCGGGCGGAGCGGCGTGCGTTGACGGTGGAGCAGGCGGAGGGGCTGCTGGGGGCGGCGCGGGATCTGGCGGAGGAGCCGGCGGCGCCGCGTTCCGCGAAGGGGCGGCGTCCGGATCAGCGGACGGAGTTGCGGGACGGGCTGATCGTGTTGCTGCTGGCGGCGGTGGGTCCGCGGGTGTCGGAGCTGACGGCGGCGAACGCGGAGGACTTCTTCGTCAACGGGGGGACGCGGTACTGGCGGATCTTCGGTAAGGGCGGGCGGACGCGGGACGTGCCGCTCCCCCGTCCGGTGGCGGAGGTGCTGGACGCGTATCTGGCGGAGGGGCGGCCCCGGCTGGATCGGGGGCGGGAGCCGAAGGCGCTGCTGTTGTCGTGGCGGGGCCGGCGGTTGGCGCGGGGTGATGTGCAGGGGGTGATCGACCGGGTGCTGGAGCGGGTGGAGCCGGGGCGGCGGCGGAGTGTGACGCCGCATGGGCTGCGGCATACGACGGCGACGCATCTGCTGGCGGCGGCGACGGACATGGACGCGGTGCGGCGGGTGCTGGGGCATGCGGATCTGTCGACGCTGGGGCGGTATCGGGATGAGCTTCCGGGTGAGCTGGAGGCGGCGATGCGGGTGCATCCGCTGCTGGGTCCGGTGGAGCGCCGGGACGGCTGAGCGGCGCTGCCGTCGGGCCGGTCCCCCGCGGCCGCTCCCCTGAGACCGGGCCTGCGCGGATCTGTCAGGTGGGCTGGAGGGTGCGGGCGAGGGTGTAGGCGGCGGTGAGGTCGGTGCCGCGGTAGTCGAGTGCGGCGATGCCGGTCAGGTGGTGGTCGGCGTTGACGGCGACGGTGTTGGCCAGGTGGCGGAACAGGGGCGCGTCGGACATGGAGTCGCCGTAGGCGGTGCATTGGGCGGTGGTGAGTCCGTGGCGGGCGAGGAGGTCGTCGGTGATGCGGACCTTGTCGGCGGGGGTGAGGATGCCGGCGGGGTCGAGGATGCCGGTGAAGGGCATCGGGGGGAAGCGTGAGGCGATGACGTCGTCGAAGCCGAGGTCGAGGAGGTGGCGGGCGAAGAAGTCGGGCGACATGGTGATGACGGCGGAGTGTTCGCCGCGGGCGCGGATGTCGGCGCAGACGTCGGCGATGCCGGTGAGCCAGGTGGCGGCCTTGTAGGCGGTGGCGACGGTGCCGGGGGTGAGGGTGCGCCAGAGCCGGTGGATCTCGGTGGAGAAGCCGCGGGTGTCGAGGGTGCCGGCGGCGAAGCGTGCTTCGAGGTCGTGGAGTTCGGTGAGGGTGCCGAGGTGGCGGGCGATTTCGAGGTTGGCGGTGGTGCCGGTCAGCAGGGTGCCGTCCATGTCGAAGATGTGCAGGTATCCCACAGTGTGTGGAGTGTCGCGGATGAGCGAAGGGTGATGCCAGCGGTTTTTCGGGGGTGAGGGTGGTCCCCTGCCGAAAGTCGGGGGTGACGGTGGTCTTTGGCGGGATCCGCCGGGTGGTGATCGTTTCCTAGCGTCGTGTGCCATGGACGGGATCATGGGTGCGGTGGACACGGCGGTGACGTCGCCGTGGTTCTACCTGGTGTTGTTCGCGGTGGCGGCGATCGACGGGTTCTTTCCCGTGGTGCCGAGCGAGAGCATGGTGATCACGGCGGGGGTGTACGCGGCGTCGGGGACGCCGGAGCTGGTGCCGGTGGTGGTGCTGGCGGCGCTGGGCGCGTTCACCGGTGATCATGTGTCGTATCTGGTGGGTCGCCGGGCGGGTGGGCGGCTGGTGCGGGGGCTGCGGCCGGGGACGCGGCGGCATGCGGCGTTCGGGTGGGCGCGGCGGACGATGGCCGAGCGGGGCGGGCTGATCCTGGTCGTGGCGCGGTACGTGCCGGGCGGGCGGACCGCGGTGACGGTGACGATGGGCGCGGTCGGTCACCGGTTGCGGTCGTTCTCGCTGTTCGCGGCGTTGGCGGCGGTGTCGTGGGGGCTGTACGGGGCGCTGCTGGGTTATGTCGGCGGGGTGGCGTTCGAGGACGATCCGCTGAAGGGCGTGGCGGTCGGTCTGGGGCTGGCGCTGTCGGTGACGGCGGCGGTGGAGGGTGTGCGTTTCGCGCGGCGGAGGCGTGCGCCGGCGGGGGCCGGTGCGGTGCTGGAGCGTGAGCCGGTGGGGCGTGTCGGGCCGTTGTCCGGCGGGTGATCCCTGGAAGGTGACAGGCTTACGTGCGGATGGCCGTACGGTGAACTTCGGCGGTCCGTCCGGTGTCTGACAGGTATCGGGACGGGCCGCCGCGAGCGTGAGGGAGAGCATGGGAGCGCCGGATTTCAGCGCCGATCTGTACCGGGACATCACCGAGTTCGCACAGGGCACGCCGTCGTGGGTGCATTCGGCGGCGGACGTCGGGACGGATGCGGGGCTGCTGCTGTTCGCCGCGTTGTTCGTGGCGGGCTGGTGGCGGGCCCGGGGCCGGGACGCGCGGGCGATGGGGCTGGCGCTGGCGGCGCCGTTCGCGGTGGTGTCGGCGTATCTGGTGAGCGAGGTGTCCAAGAGCCATATCCAGGAGGAGCGTCCGTGCCGGGCGGTGGCGGGGGCGGTGCACATCGCGGCGTGTCCTGCGCAGGGCGACTGGTCGTTCCCGAGTAATCACGCGACGATCGCGGCGGCGTCGGCGTCGGCGATCGTGGTGGCGTGGCGGGCGATGGCGCCGGTGGTGCTGCCGCTGGCGGCGCTGATGGCGTTCTCGCGGGTGTTCGTGGGCGTGCATTACCCGCACGATGTGGCGGCCGGGTTCGTGGTGGGGGTCGTGGTGGCTCCTGTGGTGGCGCTGCTGCTGGTTCGGGCGCTGGGTCCGCTGGTGGAGGCGCTGCGGGGCGGGGCGGCCGGTGCGGTGCTGCTGGGGGCGCGTCCGGTGGCGGCTGCTGGTCCAGGCTTCCAGCCCGCGCCTGTGGGGGCGGCTCCGGGTATGGCGGGGTCGCGTGGCGGTGCGGGGTCGATGGTGGGTGCCGCGGTGCCGGCGGATGACGCGTCGGTGACGATGCCGGATGTGATGGGCGGGGTGACGCGGCGTCAGGGGCCGCTCCCCTAGCCGGACGGACGGGCCTGTGCGGGCCGTCCCGGGTGGTGTTTCGGCGCTGCCGGGGGCGGCCCGTTCCGCTGTGCCGGGTTCTTGCCGAAAGTCGGGGGCGGGTGGTGGCGTCCGCGCAGTGTGCGGGTCCTCCCCCGCGACCTAGCTTCGGTCGGGTGGCAGGACTGGGCGGGAGGTTTCGGTGATCGGTTTGCGGGGTCTGACGAAGCGGTTCGGGGACCGGACGGCGGTGGACGGGCTGTCGCTGGAGGTGGCGGCGGGGAAGGTGACGGGGTTCCTGGGGCCGAACGGGGCCGGGAAGTCGACGACGATGCGGATGATCGTGGGTTTGGATCGTCCGAGCGCGGGGGTGGCGCTGGTCGGGGGCCGCCGGTACGGGGCGCTGCGGCATCCGCTGCGGGAGGTGGGGGCGCTGCTGGACGCGGGGGCGGTGCATCCGGGGCGGTCGGCGCGGGCGCATCTGGTGGCGATGGCGCGCAGCAACGGGATCGTGCGGGGCCGGGTGGAGGAGGTTCTGGCGCTGGTGGGGCTGGAGGCGGTCGCGGGGCGGCGGGCGGGGGCGTTCTCGCTGGGGATGCGGCAGCGGCTGGGGATCGCGGGTGCGCTGCTGGGCGATCCGGGGGTGCTGATGTTCGACGAGCCGGTGAACGGGCTCGATCCGGACGGGGTGCTGTGGGTGCGGCGGCTGATGCGGTCGCTGGCGGCGGAGGGCCGGACGGTGTTCGTGTCGTCGCATCTGATGAGCGAGATGCAGCTGACGGCCGACCGGTTGGTGGTGATCGGGAAGGGGCGGCTGCTGGCGGACGCGCCGATGGCGGAGGTGATCGCGGCGGGTTCGGGGAGCGCGGTGCGGGTCCGCAGTCCCGGTGCGGGGGTGCTGGCGGGGCGGCTGGCGGCCGTCGGTGCGGAGGTGCGGCGCGCCGGTGAGGAGGAGTTGCGGGTGGTGGGGTTGGACGCGGAGCGGGTCGGGCTGATCGCTTTCGAGGCGGGGGTTCCGGTGCTGGAGCTGGGCGCCGTGGGGGCGTCGCTGGAGGAGGCGTACATGGAGTTGACGGGTGCGAGCGTGGAATACGGTGCGCCGTCGGGGACGGGGGTCTGAGCGGTGGCGGTCATGGGGTCCGGGGTGGGGGCGCGGCACGGCGTTGCGGGTGGTGGTCTGCGCGGTGCGGTCGCTGCGGAGTGGACGAAGCTGTGGTCGGTGCGGTCGACGTGGTGGGGTCTGGCGTCGGCGGTGGCGCTGATGGCGGTGATGTCGTTCACGTTGGCGACGTCGACGGTGTCGAACAACACCAACGCGGTGCGGGGCGACGACATGGGGGTGGTGTCGGTGAGCGGGGTGGCGGTCGGTGCGCTGGACATGGTCCAGTTCGTGGTGCTGGCGATGGCGATCCTGGTGGTCACGGGTGAGTACGCGACCGGGAGCATCCGGGCGACGTTGCAGTGGGTGCCGCCGCGGGGCCGGATGCTGGGGTCGAAGGCGGTGGTGGTGGCGGCGGTGACGTTCCCTGCCGGGGTCGTGTTGAACGTTGTGGGCACCGTGGTCGCCGGCCCGGTCCTCGGCCGGTGGGGGCGGCTGGCGGCGGCGGGGTTCGCGGCCGACGCGCTCCAGTCGGGGGTTTACCTGGCGTTGGTGAGCGTGCTGATCGTGGGGGTCGGCGCGATGGTGCGCAGTACGGCGGTGGCGTTGACGACGGCGTTCCTGTTCCTGCTGGTGGCGCCGATGCTGCTGGGCAGCGGGGACGAGTCGGGCGTGCCGCGGCGGGTGTCGGACGTGCTGCCCAGCAGCGCCGGCCGGTATTTCATGTCCGGGGACGGCCCGTACCCGGAGGTGGCCGGGCTGGGGATCCTGGTGGCGTGGACGGTGGCGGTGCTGTGCGGCGGTGTGCTGGTGCTGCGCCGCCGCGACGCCTGACCGCGCCTCACCGCACCGGGCCGGGGCGGGTCAGCCGGTCTCGTCGGTGCCGTCGACGAGGCCGGCTTCGTAGGCGATGACGGCGGCCTGGACGCGGTTGCGGACGTCGAGGCGGGTGAGGATGGCGCTGACGTAGGCCTTGACGGTGCCTTCGACGACGTGGAGGCGGGTGGCGATCTCGGCGTTGGACAGGCCGGCGCCGAGCAGGGCGAGGACGTCGCGTTCGCGTGGGGTGAGGGCGGCGGTGCGGCGGCGGGCGCGGGCGCCGCCGGCGAGGCGGCCGCCGCCGATCTCGGTGATGACGCGGTGGGCGACCTTCGGGGACAGGTAGGCGGCGCCGCCGGCGACGGCGCGGACGCCGGCGATGAGCTCGCGGGGGTCGCCGGATTTGAGCAGGAAGCCGCTGGCGCCGCCGGACAGGGCGCGGGCGATGTACTCGTCCTCGCCGAAGGTGGTGAGCATGATGATGCCGGTGGCGGGGGCGACGCGGCGCAGTTCGGCGGCGGCGGCGAGGCCGTCGAGGCGGGGCATGCGGATGTCGAGGAGGGTGACCTCGGGGCGGTGCCGGAGGGTGAGGTCGATGGCCTCGTGCCCGTCGGCGGCCTCGGCGACCACCTCGATGCCGGGGTCGGCGGTGAGGATCGCGCGGACGCCCGCGCGGATCATCGCCTCGTCGTCGGCGAGCAGTGCCCGGATCACTCGTCCTCCTGGTCGTTGGGGTTCTGGCCGTCGTTGCGGTTCTGGTCGCTCAGCTGGTGGGTGTCGTAGGAGTTCTTGCCGGTGAGGCGGCCGCCGGTGAAGCAGAGCCGGTAGATGCGGGTGACGCCGAGCAGGTTGGCGTCGTGCCGGTAGTAGCGGCAGTCGGCGTGGGCGGGTTCGGGGACGGCGGCGCGGACGACGCCGGCGTCGGTGGTCTGCATGGGCGGCAGGGTCTGTTCGACGCGGTCCTGGGGGGCGCCGACGCGCAGGGCGGCGTAGTCGGCGGGCGGGAGGACGGAGTTGAGGGCGGCGTAGACGTAGTAGCCGGCCATGATGGCGCCGAGGAGGGCCATGAGCGCGGCGGGGACGGCGATCGCGGTGACGAGTCCGCGGCGGACCTGGCGGCGTTCGCGGGCCAGGTGCCGGGCCGATTCGGAGGGCCACTCCCCCGTGCCGGTGGCAGTGAGGCCGAGTGCGGCGCGCAGGGCGTCCCCGGCGGTCGGCCCGGGCCGGGCGATCTGGGGCTGGGTGCTGGAGGGCGGGGTGCCGGGGAGGGTCGCGGTGACGTGGAAGCCCCCGGCCGGGGTGGGGGCGGCGTGCAGGGTGCCGCCGAGGATGCGGACGCGTTCGGTGAGGCCGGTCAGCCCGCGGCCGCCGGAGGGCAGCAGCGGCGGCCCGCCGGGCGGCGGTTCGTTGACGACCGTCACCGTGATCTCCGGGTTGGGGGTGGTGGCGCGGGTGAGGGTGACGGTGACGGCGGCGCCCGGGGCGTGCTTGGCGGCGTTGGTGATGGCCTCTTGGACGATGCGGTGGGCGGTGGCCGCGGCGAGTGGCGCCAGGCCGGGCACTGCGGTGTCGGCGCCGGTGAGGTGGACGGGGACGCCGGACGCGCGGGCGCGGGCGACGAGGCCGGGGATGCTTTCGCCGCCGGGCCGGAGGGCGGCGCCAGTGTCAGGGCCGGTGCCGGGCTCGGGGGCGTCGTCGCGGAGGACGCCGATGATCTCGCGGAGGTGGTCGGTGGCGTCGGCGGCGCCGGCGCGCAGTTCGGCGGCGGCGGTGCGGTGCCGGTCGTCCAGGCCGGGGGCGACCTCCAGGGCTCCGGCGCGGACGGCGATGAGGGCGAGTTCGTGGCCGAGGGAGTCGTGCATGTCCCGGGCGATGCGGGCGCGTTCGCGGAGCCGTTCGCGTTCGGCGATGATGCGCTGCTCGTGTTCGAGGTGTTCGGCGCGTTCCCAGCCGGCGCTCAGCAGTTCCTGGTACTGGCGCCAGTAGCGGCCGACCAGCCACGGCAGGACGCCGAGCAGGACGAGCCAGACGGTGGAGGGGAACCAGGTGGTGACGGCGATGCCGCGGACGGCGGCCAGCAGGATCCCGCCGGCCAGGACGGCGGCGAATCCCCACAGCAGGGGCTGCGCGCGGACGGTCCGGCGGCCGGTCAGGTAGGACAGGACCGGCATGGCGAACACGAAGTTGCCGTGGACCGCGATCAGCGCGATGGCGGTGAGCAGCGCCGCGGTGGGCCGGGCGCGGCACACCGCGACGGCGGCGGCGAGGACGGCGAGCCCGGCCGGCTCCAGCCACCAGGCGGGCCGGTGGGGCTGCAGCGGGGAGATCATGTCGAGGGTCACCGGGAGCGCCAGGGCCGCGTAGAGCAGGGCGTCCTTGACCAGCGCTGCGCGGGAGGGGCGCCGGACCAGCGCGCCCAGGCTGCCCGGCGTGCGCGGCGCGGCGGGGGCGGGGGCCGCGGAGTCGTTCACGCGCCCCACGCTACTGGCCGGTGAACTGGGGTGTTACTGACGAAAGTCAGGGGTGCGGGCGGCGCCGCCGGGCTGGGGTGATCATGGTGTGGCGCGGGACGGGACGTGCTGGGCTACGGTTGGCGCGTGACAGCGCCCCCGGACCCCCGCCGGCGGCCGCCCGGGCGGGCGGGCCGGGTGTCGTGGCCGCGCGGGCGGGCGGCCGACGCGGTGCTGGCGGCGGCGGTGCTGGTGGTCACGGTGGCGCTGAGTGTCATGGCGGCCAAGCCCGGGGATCGTCCGCTGTGGCCGGGCGGGCTGGTGCTGATCACGGTCGCGGTGGCCGCGCTGGCGTGGCGGCGCCGGTATCCGGCGGCGGTGCTGGCGGTCGCGGTGGCGGTGCCGCCGCTGTACTACCCGCTGGGGTATCCGGACGGGCCGGTCGCGGTGGTGCTGTGGGTGGCGCTGTTCACTGCGGCGGTGGAGTGCCGGCTGGTGGTGTCGCTGGGCGCGGTGATCGCCGTCAACGCCGGTTTCCTGGTCGCGTCGGAGGCGCGCGGCGGGGGCGGCGGCGGGGACCCGGACGCGATCGTGGACGCGCGGGGCGTGGCGTCGCTGTCGATGGGGCTGCTGGTCACGGTGGCGGTCGGGCAGTACGTGCGCAGCCGCCGGGACCGGGCCGAGGCGGCCGAGCGGCGCGCGGCGGCGGCCGAGCGGGACCGTGAGGAGGAGGCGCGGCGCCGCGCCGTCGCCGAGCGGCTGCGGATCGCGCGGGAGCTGCACGACGTGCTGGCGCACCAGATCTCGCTGATCAACGTGCAGGCGGGGGCGGCGCTGCACCGCCGCGACGACGCCGAGCGCGCGTACGCGGCGCTGGAGGCGATCAAGGCGGCGAGCAAGGAGACGCTGCGGGAGCTGCGCGGGGTGCTGGGCGTGCTGCGGCAGGTCGACGCCGAGGAGCCGGGCGGGCCGGTGGCGCCGCCGCCGACGCTGGCGCGGGTCGGTGAGCTGCTGGAGCGGACCGCCGCGGCCGGGCTGTCGGTCCGCCGCGCCGGCGACCTGGCCGCCGACCCGCCGGGCGGCCCGCCCCGTGACCCGGCCGGTGGTGAGGCGGCGGTGGAGCGGCTCGCCGGGCTGCCGGCGCCGGTCGGGCTGGCCGGGTACCGGATCGTGCAGGAGGCGCTGACCAACGCGGTCCGGCACTCGGGGGCGGCGGCGGTGACGGTCGAGGTGCGGCGCCTGCCGGGCGAGGTGATCGTGCGGGTGGACGACGACGGTACGGGATCCGCCGCCGCGGTCGCCGGGGACGGGCCGCGCGGGAACGGGGTGCAGGGCATGCGGGAGCGGGCGGCGTCGGTCGGCGGGGAGCTGACCGCGGGGCCCGGCCCGGCGGGCGGGTTCCGGGTGTGGGCGCGGCTGCCGCTGGACGGCGCCGGTGGAGCGAACGAGCTGGAGGAGAGCGCGTGATCCGGGTGTTGCTGGCCGACGACCAGACGCTGGTGCGGGCGGGGTTCCGGTCGATCCTGGAGGGCGAGGACGACATCGAGATCGTCGCCGAGGCCGGGGACGGTGAGCAGGCGGTGGCGCGGGCGGGTGAGCTGCGGCCCGACGTGGTGCTGATGGACATCCGGATGCCCGTCCTGGACGGGCTGGAGGCCACCCGCCGGATCATCGCCGACCCGCGGCTGTCGGGCGTCCGGGTGGTGATCTTGACGACGTTCGACCTGGACGACTACGTCTACGGTGCGATCAAGGCGGGGGCCAGCGGGTTCCTGGTCAAGGACACCGAGCCGCCGGAGCTGATCCACGGGGTGCGGGTGGTGGCGCGCGGCGACGCGCTGCTGGCGCCCACGGTGACGCGGCGGCTGATCGCCGAGTTCGCATCCCGGATCACCGCGCCGCCGCCCGCCGCCGAGCTGAGCGCCCTCACCGACCGGGAGACCGAGGTGCTGGAGCTGGTCGCGGCGGGACTGTCGAACGAGGAGATCGCCGGGCGGCTGGTGCTGTCGCCCGCCACCGCCAAGACGCACGTGAGCCGTATCCTGGCCAAACTGGGGGCGCGGGACCGGGCGCAGCTGGTGGTGCTGGCCTACGAGACGGGGATGATCCGTCCCGGCTGGCTCGGCTGACCCCGCCCCTGGCCGGTGCGACCGGGCAGTGCAACCGGGCCGGGGGCGGCGGTGTTGAACGGATGTGACGGTTACGGACGAAGCTCTTCCCCACGCCCCGCCCGGCACCGGCGAGACCGCGGGCGGTGAGGTCGCCGCGGCGCTGGTCGATGACCTGGACGCCGGGTTCGTCGTCCTGTACGAGGCGTACCGGGGCGCGGTGTTCTCCACGGCGCTGCGGCTGTGCGGGCGGTGGGCCGAGGCCGAGGACCTGTCCGCCGAGGCGTTCCTGCGCGCCTACCGGGCGCTGGCCGGATATGAGGCGGCGCGGATCGCGGAGCTGCGCCCGCGGGCGTGGCTGCTGACGATCCTGACGAACGTGTGGCGCAACAGCGTGCGGTCGGCGGTGCGGCATCCGCCGCCGGGCCCGATCGAGGACGCGCCCGACCCGCCCGACCCCGGCGAAGGCGTCGAGGACGCCGCCGCGCGGCACGAGACCGGACGCGAACTGGGCGCGCTGCTGGCCGAGCTGCCCGAGACCCAGCGCGCCGCGGTCGTGCTTCGGCACGTGACCGACCTTCCCGTCGCCGAGATCGCGTCCGTCCTGGACCTGCCCGAGGGCACCGTCAAATCGCACATCTCCCGCGGCCTGGCCCGCCTGCGCAGGCTCCGCACCGAACCCCGACACGAACCGCGACACGAATCACCGCACGAATCACGGCCCGAACCGCACGATCGCGACCTGCGACGGCAGAAAGGGGGCATCCGATGACCCGCACCGGCCCCGCCGAAGGGGCACCCGACCCGCTGGCCCGGGAACTGGCCGGCCTGGCCGCCGACGCGCCCCCCACGCTGCTGGACCGCATCGCCGCCCGCCGCGTCCACGTCCCCGGGCCCCTGCCCGGCCTGCAGGTCGCCTTCACCGACCACGGCGTCGCCTACCTGCGCGCCGGGATGGACGACCGGGAGTTCGCGGCGGCGTTCCGCGCCCGGTTCGCGCGGCCGCTGCTGCCCGCCGGCCGTCCCCCGGCCGGGCTGGTTCCCGCGCTGCGCGCCGGGCGGCTCGGCGGCCTCGCGCTGGACCTGCGGGGCCTCAGCGACTTCGAGGCCGCGGTGCTGCGCGCCGCCGCGCAGATCCCGCGCGGGCAGACCCGCCCGTACGCGTGGGTGGCGCGGCGTGCGGGGCGGCCCAAGGCGGTCCGCGCGGTGGGTTCGGCGCTGGGCCGCAACCCCGTCCCGCTGCTGATCCCCTGCCACCGGGTGACCCGGTCGGACGGGACGCTCGGCGACTACGTGTTCGGTGAGGACGCCAAGGAGCGGCTGCTGCGCGCCGAGGACGTCGACGTCGACGAGGCCGCCGAGCTGGCGCGGCGGGGGATCCGCCTGGTCGGCTCCGACACCACCGGGATCGTGTGCTACCCGACCTGCGGTGACGCGCGCCGGATCACGCCGGAGCACCGGCGCGTGTTCCGGGACCTGGCCGCTGCCGAGGCCGCCGGGTACCGGCCGTGCCTGCACTGCGGCCCCGGCGGCCCCCGTCCCGCCTGAGCGCGCGGGCATAGAACGGCGCGGGACGGGAATGGGCCGTCCACCTGCGGGGACGAGCCCGCGGGCACCGCCGACGAGGGGGAGATCGCCATGCGCGTCGTCGTCACCGGCGCCACCGGCAACATCGGGACCGGCACCGTCCGCGCGCTCACCGAGGACCCGGCCGTCACCGCCGTCACCGGGCTGGCGCGCCGCGAGCCCGGGCCCGAGGGCGGCCGTGAGGCCGACCCGTCCGGGTCCGGCAAGCTCGAATGGGCGCAGGCCGACGTCACCGACACCGACCTGGTCCCGCTGATGCGCGGCGCCGACGTCGTGATCCACCTGGCCTGGCTGTTCCAGCCCACCCACCGTCCGGCGGTGACCTGGGACGCCAACGTCGTCGGCAGCGCCCGCGTGTTCGACGCCGCCGCGCGGGCCGAAGTGCCCGCGCTGGTGTACTCCTCGTCCATCGGCGCCTACTCCCCTGGCCCGAAGGACCGCGCCGTCGACGAGTCATGGCCGACCCACGGGTGGCCGGGCGCCGCCTACAGCCGCGAGAAGGCCTACGTCGAACGGCTCCTGGACGCCTTCGAGGCCGCCAACCCGCGCTGCCGCGTGGTGCGGATCCGGCCCGGGTTCATCTTCGAGCGGCAGACCGCCGCCGAGCAGCGCCGCCTGTTCGCCGGGCCGCTGCTGCCCGGGCGGCTCGCCCGCCCCGGGCTCATCCCGGTCGTGCCGGATCTGCCCGGTCTGCGGCTGCAGGTCCTGCACTCCGCCGACGCGGGGCAGGCGTTCCGGCTCGCCGCCACCGGCGACGCCCGCGGCCCCTTCAACATCGCCGCCGAACCCGTCCTGGACGCCGCGCAACTCGCCGGCCTGCTCGGCGCCCGCACCGTCCGGCTGCCCGCGCGGGGGGTGCGGGCGGCGCTCGCCGCCGCGTGGGGCCTGCACCTGGTGCCCGCCTCCCCCGGACTGTTCGACCTCGCCCTGCAGGTCCCGCTGATGGACACCGCGCGGGCCCGGACCGAACTCGGGTGGACGCCCCGGCACACCGCCCGCGAGGCGATCGCCGAGTTCCTGGAGGGCCTGCGCGCCGGGTCCGGCCGCGGCACCCCGCCGCTCGCGCCCGGCGCCGGCGGCCCCGGCCGCGCCCGCGAGTTCGCCACCGGCGTCGGCCGCAGACCCTGACCGCGCCGGCCGCGCCCGCGACGCGCGTCCCTGTTCGCATGCTCGCACAGCCCCGTCCGTACTCGCCGACACGAATCGGAGGTCACCCGATGCCGACGATCACACCCGACCACCTGCACACCCTGCTGGCCTCCGGACGCGGCGCGGCGCTGGTCGTCGTCGCCGGGAAGGCCGCCGTGGTCCCCGCCGGCCCCGGCCGCGGCGACGGACCCGAGGACGCCATGGTGATCACCACGCGGGACGCCGTCATCGCCGAACTCGACACCGGCGCCAACGAGGAGCAGATCGAGGCCCTCGCCCAGCGCCTGGACACCGCGTTGGAAAGCCTCGGCGGCTGACACCCGCCCGGCCACGCAGTCCGCCCGCGCCGCCGGTTCACGCCGCCCGTCAGGCCGGCGGGTCGCGGCGCCGGCGGTGGCTGGTGTCGCAGAACGGGTAGGAGCGGCTGCGGCGGCACGCGCACAGCGCCACCAGCCACCGGTCCGACACCACCGTCGCGCCGTCCTCCAGGACGACCTCGACCGGTCCCTCCACCAGCACCGGGCCGCCCGGCACCATCCGCACCCGCCGCCGGTCCCGGCCGCCGGAGGCGGCGGCCTCAGGCTGCCCGCAGGCCGCGGCCATGTCCCTGCCCCTCCCCGTCTTCGATCCGGTCGGCGCGCACCACCACCAGGTCCTCGTGCCGCTGCCCGGGCCCGAGCACGCCCCGGGCCCGCAGCCCGCCCGCACGGCGCCGCATCACCGGCCCGAACGGCTCCCGGTGCCGCGCCACCACCGACGCCCGCAGTCCCGCGCGGCGCAGCGCCACCAGCGTGGCCGCCACCCCGTTCAGCGACGAGTGCACCACCAGCAGCGTCCCCGCCGGGCCCAGATGCCGCGGGGCCCGCGCGCAGATCCGGTCCAGCAGCGCCCGGCCGTCGGGCCCCGCCTCGAAGGCACGGGCGCGGCCCCGCACCGCCGCCGGGTCGGCGTCCCCCGCCACATACGGGGGGTTGGCGACGATCACGTCGAACACCTCGCCCGCGACCGGCGCGAACAGGTCACCGCGCAGCACCCGCAGCGGCAGCCCCCGCATCCGCGCGTTCACCCGCGCGGCCAGCACCGCCTGCGCCGAGACGTCCACCGCGACGACGTCGCAGCCCGCCCGCGCCGCGGCCAGCGCCACCGCGCCCGTCCCGGTGCCGAGCTCCAGGACCCGCGCGCCCGGCGGCGCCCCCGCCCGGCCGAGCGCCCGCAGCAGCGCGCCGGCCAGCAGCGCGGTGTCGGACTGAGGCCGGTACACCCCCGGCGGCCTGAACAGCAGCATCACCCGCCGCCCCGCTCACCAGGTCGCCGCCGGTGCGGTGTCCGGCGCGTCCGGCGGCGGGTGCCGCAGCGCCGAGCGGCCCGCCCGCCAGCACCCCAGCAGATGGGCGCCCAGCCGGTCCTCCAGCAGGCCCGTCGCCCGCACGCCCAGCACCACGTCCCCGGCCAGGCCCGGCTCGGCCTCCAGCAGCCCGCCGATCACGTCGTGGCGCAGCACCTGCTCGTGGACGGCGTCGGCCTCGATGTGCTCGGTGTAGAACAGCAGTGCCCGCGGGCCCGCCCCCAGCCGCTCCAGCGCCGCCGCCATCCGCCGCGCCGCCGGCGCCGTGGTGGTCTCCGCCGCGGCGAAATGCCCCACCAGCGCGGCCCGCAGCGACCGCCGCAGCCCGAACAGCGACATCATGTTCACCGTCGCCAGCATCACCGCCGGCGCCGCCTCCACGTACGCGCCGTAGGAGGCGTCCAGGCCCAGGTCGGCCAGCAGTCCGGCGTACAGGCCCTGATGGACCATCTCCGGGCGGCCGCCGCCGAACTCGTCGTTCTCAACCGCCACCAGCGCCGTCTTCGCCCGGCCCCGCAGCCTCGGGATCACCCACGCGTGCGGGTCGGCCTCCTTCAGGTGGTACACCGACCGCAGCGCCGCGTGCTCGCGCAGCTGCCACCACTCGCCGTCGTCGCGCAGATGATGGGAGACGCCCCGCGCGTCCACAGGCTCGGCCAGCAACTCCCCCAGCGCCTCTTCCACGCCGGCGCCCGGGGCGTCGCGGCGCAGCGTGTCGTGGCGCAGGGCCGACAGGAACACCTCCTCCATCGCGCCGCGCAGCCGCAGCAGACCCGGATCCCACTCCCAGTCCGGATCCACGCCCGCGAAACCCCGATAGTGCAGCTCGTAACAGATGTGCAGCGCCAGCTGCAGATCCTCCCCGTAAGGGTCGGCGTCCCCCGCCTCGGTCAACAAGGGGGCGGCGAACACGGTCCCGGTGCGCCCTGTGTCGGCGGCCGTGGGACGGGGCGGCGGGCCCGACGCCACGGCGGCGGCGACGGCCCGCGACAGCGCCCCGCGCGGCGCCGGCAGCACCGGCTCACCGGCCGGCGCCCGCACGGGCCCGGGCGCGGTGCCAGGCGGGGGGCCGGGCCCGGCGGAACGGTCCTGCTGAACGGTCATGTCTCCTCCGTCGTCACGGGACGTCGGGCTCAGGTACCCGCTCACCCGCATCCCATACGCCTGGTTCCTCCCCATATGTCGGGCTCAGGTCCGCCGCGGCGCCGCCCAGCACTCCCGCCACGTCACCCGCAGTCTCACCCGGCACGTCCGACGGCATGTCCGCCGACGGGGCGGGCAGGCCGCCGGACTCGGTCTGCCGGGCCAGCGCCTCCACCACCGCGCGCGGGCCGTCCCGCCGCGCCGCGCGGCGCTGCCGGTCCGCGCCCGTCCCGGCCCGCCGGACACCCTCCACCAGCGTGAACACCGCGTCCAGGTCACCGGCCCGCTCCAGCGCCGGGCCCGCACGGGCGATCAGGGCGTCCACCAGCCGCCACGCGGGCACGGCCCGCCGCGTGACCGGGTCGGCCATCGGGCCGTCCAGGCCGTGCCGGGCCGCGTTCCACAGCGCCGCCGCGCACACCTGCCCGTCCACCGGCGGCGCCTCCCGGCCCGCCGCCAGATCCTCCAGCGCGGCGGCGACCAGGCCCCGCACCAGCGCGGCCTGCAGCACCGCCTCGTCCGCGGTCGCCGCCGTGTCCGCCGCCCGCACCTCCACCGTCGGCCACCGCGGCGACGGCCGCGCCAGCCAGAACGTCATCGCCGCGTCCACCAGCACGCCCGACTCCACCAGCGTGGCGACCCGCGCGTCGTAGTCGGCCGCCGACGCCGACCACGGCGGCACCCCCGCCCCCGGGAACCGCGCCATCTCCACCATGCGGCGGCCCGCGTACCGGGTGCGGCGGCCGTGGTCGAAAGGCGAGTTCACCGACAGCGCCAGCAGCACCGGCAGCCACGGCCGCAGATGGTTCACCACCGCCACCGCGGTGTCGCGGTCGGGGACCCCGACGTGGACGTGGCAGCCGCACGCCTGGTAGTCCTCCACCACGTCCCCGTAGGCCGCGACGATCGCGGCGAACCGCTCGCCCCGGGCGGCGGGCGGCGGGCGGCCGTCCAGCACGGGCGTCCCCGACGCCACCAGCAGCGCGCCGCCCGCCCGCGCCGCCTCCGCCAGCCGCGCCCGCCCGTATCGCAGCTGCGCCCGCAGGCCCGCCAGGTCGTGGCACACCCCGGTCGCCGCCTCCACCTGCGAGGCCAGCAGCTCGGCGTGGAACGAGCCGCCCGACCCCTGCCACCGGTGCCGGCCCGCCCGGCCAAGGACGTCATCGGCGTGCGGGACGCACTCTCCCGACACCGCGTCCACCAGCAGGAACTCCTCCTCCACCCCGAGGCTCACACCCGCCGCCCCGGCGGCGCCCGCCAGGTCCGGTTCGGTATCGGGTTCGGTATCGGGTTCGGTATGGAGCCCCCTTCCGACCGGGGTGTCCCGGGCGGTGCCGCGGGTGATGTCGTGTGCGCCCATGCCGAGTCCCCCTCGCTCGCGCAGACCGCGTCACCCGGGGGATGCCCGTCCTGGACCGCCCCTCCCCTCCCCCGCCAAGATCCTTTCCGCGGTCCGCGGGCCGGTGACCGGATCGTTCCGGCTCACGCCGCGATGGTGCCTGCCGCGAACCGCCGCGCCCGGCCAGGATCGACCCCATGAACCGAGCGCTCCTCGTCATCGACGTCCAAGAGTCCTTCCGCCGCCGCCCCAACTGGGCCGCGGTCTCGGCCCCCGACATCGCCGCCCGCACCGCCCGCCTGGCCGGCGCCGCGCGCGCCGCCGGAGACCTGGTCGTGTGGGTCCTGCACGCCGAACCCGGCTCCGGCGAGGTGTTCGACCCCGCACTCGGCCACGTCCGCCTCATGGACGGCCTGGCCCCCGCCGCCGGGGAACCCGTCCTGACCAAGACCTCCCGCAACGCCTTCACCACCACCGGCCTGCAACAGCTGCTCACCGCCCGCGGCATCGGCGAGGTGACGATCTGCGGCATCCAGACCGAACAGTGCTGCGAGACCACCGCGCGCCTGGCCGCCGACCTCGGCTACCGGGTCGCCTTCGTCACCGACGCCACCGCCACCTTCCCCATCGAGCACCGCGACGCCCCGCCCGGCCGTCCCCTCGCCGAGATCCTCGCCGACCCCGCCACCCTGGACACCGGCCGGATCATCGCCCGGACCGAGTACGCCCTGGCGGGGCGGTTCGCCTCCATCGCCTCCATCGCCTCCATCGACGACCTGGCACCCGCACCCGCCGGCGCCGCCGCCGGGTAGGCTGACCGGATCGTGACACGCATCGTCTTCCTGCTCGTCCCCGGGCTGCACCTGCTCGACCTCGCCGGCCCCGCCCAGGTGTTCTCCACGGCCGCCGACAACGGGCTGCCCTACCGGCTCGCCTACGTCGCCGACCGCCCCGCACCCGGGGACGGGGACGGGCGGGAAGGCGTGCCCACCGCGCAGGGCCTCCCCCTGCAGGCGCCCTCCGCCTGGCCCGGCCTCACCCCCGGCGACATCGTCCTGGTGCCCGGATGGCGCTGGGGCACCGGCGCCCCTCACGCCCCGCCGATCTCCGGGCACGCCGCCCGCCGCCTGACCGCCCACCACGCCGCCGGCGGCACCGTCGCCAGCGTCTGCGCCGGCGCGTTCGCCCTGGCCCATGCCGGGCTCCTGGACGGCCGGCGCTGCACCACCCACCACGAACTCCAGGACGCCCTCGCCCGCCGCCACCCCCGCGCCGCCGTCGTCCGCGACGTCCTCTACATCACCGACGGCCGCGTCGTCACCTCCGCCGGCATCGCCTCCGGCATCGACCTGGCCCTGCACCTGGTCGCCGCCCGGCACGGCCCCGGCGCCGCCGCCCGCACCGCCCGCGCCATGGTCGTGTACGCGCGCCGCAACGGCGACGAACCCCAGGCCAGCGCCATGCTCCGGCACCGCGCCCACGTGTCCGACGCCGTCCACCGCGCCCAGGACCTCATCGACGCCCGCTACACCCGCGCCCTCCCCCTGCACGCCCTGGCCGCCGAGGCAGGCGTCAGCGAACGCACCCTCACGCGCCGCTTCACCGCCGCGACCGGCCTCACCCCGCTCCGCTACCAGCAGGAACTGCGGCTCGAACGCGCCGAGCACCTCATCGGGCAGGGCACCACCGCCGACGCCGCCGCCCGCGCCGTCGGATTCACCGACGCCCGCATGCTCCGCCGCCTGCGCGCCCGCACCTGACCCCACCGGCCCGCGCCCGGTCGCGGGCCGTCAGCCGTGCAGCGCCACATACGGCGCTAGCACCAGCAGGCTCACCACCAGCGCCGCCTTCAGCGCCCCGGCCGGCACCGCCCGGGCGATCACCCACCCCGCCAGCACCCCCGCCAACTCCGGGACGCCCACCAGCGCCGCCAGCGGCCAGTCGACCGCGCCCGCCGCGACGTACCCGGCGGTCGCGGCACCGGCGATCACCACCGACTGGGCCTGCGCCGCCGCCAGCGCCGACAGCACCGGCACCCCCAGCGCCACCAGCAGCGGGACGCTCAGCATCGGCCCCCCGACCCCGAACATCGCGCCCGCCGCCGCCACGACCGCGCCCACCCCCACGGCCACCGGCCACCCCGGCCCGGCAGCGGCCGGCGCCGCCTCCTGCGGGCGGCGGCACAGCACCAGCACCGCGGTCAGCGCGACCAGCACCCCCAGCAGCACACCGAACACCCGGCCCGTCACCAGGCCGTTCGCAAGCACCCCCACCGGCGTCCCGGCCACCGCGCCCGCGCACAGCAGCCCCGCCGTCCGCCGCGTCCGCGGCTCGCGCAACTCCCCCGACCGCGTGTAGACGGCCGTCGCCAGCACGCCGGTCGCGACGTTGGTGACGATCGCCGTCCCCGCCACCCGCGCGGGCGGCAGCCCCGTCAGCGCGAACAGCCCCACCGTGACCAGCACCCCGCCCGGCCCGACCGCGGTGATCCCGACCCCGGCGGCCAGCCCCACCAGGACCAGCCCGGCCACCACACCCGGCTCCAGCCCCGTCACCGCTCCGCCCGTGACCCGTCCACGCCCGACCGCCCGGTTCCGCCGCTGTTGCGTTGATGTTCCGCCGCTCATGCTAGGCCGCGCCGGCCCGGGAGACCCGGCGCCGGGTGCGGGAGCGGTTGGGAAGTACCGGCGCGTCTGAGATCCTGCTGCCCGGGCGGGGCTTCCGTCCGCGGGATGCCGGGCCAGGGGAGCAACCGTGCGCTACGTGCTGATGATCTGCAGCGACGAGACCGCCGGGACCGACCCCGAGCAGGCCGCCGCCACCGGCTGCGGCGGCTGGTCGCAGGAGATGACCCGCCGCGGCGTCATCCGCGGCGGCGCCGGGCTCGCGCCGCCCGACCGGGCCACCACCGTGAAGGTGCGCGGCGACGAGGTGCTGCTGACCGACGGCCCGTTCGCCGAGACCAAGGACCAGATCGGCGGGTTCAGCGTGATCGAGTGCGCCGGGCTCGACGAGGCGATCGAGATCGCCGCCCGCCACCCCTGGGCCGCCCTCGGCCAGATCGAGATCCGCCCGGTCGACGAACCGGCCCCCGGGACGGGCTGACCAGCGATCCGGGCGCAGAAAAAACCTGCGCCGCCGGGGGCCTGGGTGTCGATTCCGTGGTTGCCTGCTCGTCGGGTGGGGTGAGGGGCCGCACCAACGCGGGCCGGCTGGGAAGGAACCCATCATGGAAACCGTGCACTCCAAGGACGGCACTGAAATCGCCTTCGACCGGATCGGCGAAGGACCCGCCCTGGTCCACGTGGGCGGGGCCCTGAACGACCGCGGCTCGGGCGCCGCGCTCGCCGGGCTGCTGGCCCCGCGCCACACCGTCCTCGGCTACGACCGCCGGGGACGCGGCGACAGCGGCGACGCCCCGCCCTACGCCGTCGAACGCGAGATCGAGGACCTGGCCGCCGTCATCGAGGCCGCCGGCGGATCCGCCGCCGTGTACGGGATGTCCTCCGGGGCCGTGCTGGCGCTGCGCGCAGCCGCGCACGGGCTGCCCATCACCCGGCTCGCGCTGTTCGAGCCGCCCTTCGTCCCCGCCCACGACGACCGGGTCACCCGCGCCCGCGCCTACAACACCGAACTGACCGCGCTGCTGGCCGACGGCCACCGCGGCGACGCCCTCGCCCTGTTCATGACGAACGTCGGCATGCCCGCCGAGATGGTCCGCCAGATGCGGGGCGCGCCGATGTGGCCGGCGCTGGAGGCGCTGGCGCCCACCCTCGCCTACGACTCGGCCGTCATGGACGACGCCGCCACCGGCGCCGAACTGCCCGAGGACCTCCTCGGCCGGGTCGCCGTCCCGGCGCTCGTCCTGGACGGCGGCGACAGCCCCGCCTGGATGCGCGACATCGCCCGCCGCACCGCCGCGCTCCTGCCCGCCGGGACGCACCGCACCCTGGACGGCCAGACCCACGACGTCGACCCCGCCGCGCTCGCCCCCGCCCTGGAGGAATTCCTCACCGGCTGACCCCGCAGGTCACAGGGCAGGTCACGGGGGCGGGTCAGGGCACCGGTACCTCAACGTGGCCGGGCGCGCCGCGCCGCACCGACGCGCGCCCGGCGGTGACCTCGGCGGCCCACGCCTCGAACGCCTCCAGGCCGGTGACGGGCACCGCCACGTCGGCCTCCACACCGGCCCCGTAGCGGACGTCGCCGGGCTGGTGCCCGCGGGCGTGCAGGTCGCCGAGGAACCGTCCCGCCAGCGCGTGGTCCACGCCCACGGTGACCGTCACCACCGGAAGCAGCTCCACCACCCCGACGGTGTCGACGGCGTCGGCGACCGCCTGGGCGTAGGCGCGCGCCAGGCCGCCGGCGCCGAGCTTGACCCCGCCGAAGTAGCGGGTGACGACCGCGGCCGTGCCGGTCAGCCCGCGCCGCACCAGCACCTCCAGCATCGGGATCCCCGCGGTCCCGGCCGGTTCGCCGTCGTCGCTGCTCCTGGTGATCTCACCGTGCCCGCCGACGACGTAGGCGGTGCAGTTGTGGGTGGCGTCGCGGTGCGCGCGCCGGTGCCCGGCGATGAACGCCGCCGCCTCGGCCTCGTCGGCGGCGCGGGCGAGCGTGCACACGAACCGGGACCTGCGGACCTCCAGCTCCCGCGAGCCGCCCTGTCTGATCATGCGCATGGCGTCCCCCGGTCCAGGGTCGCGGCCCCAGGACCGCGGATCAGACCAGCTCGATGAGGTCGGCGATGGACGGGACGACGCGGTGCGGCCGGAAGGGGAACCGGGCGATCTCGTCCTTGCGGGTCACGCCGGTCAGCACCAGGATCGTCTCCAGCCCCGCCTCGACGCCGGCGACGATGTCGGTGTCCATGCGGTCGCCGACCATCGCGGTGCTCTCGCTGTGCCCGCCGACCACGTTCAGCGCCGTCCGCATCATCAGCGGGTTCGGCTTGCCGACGAAGTAGGGCTCCACACCCGTCGCCCGGGTGATCATCGCGGCGACCGCGCCGCAGGCCGGCAGCGACCCCTCCGGGGACGGGCCGACCGGGTCGGGGTTGGTCGCCACGAACCTTGCGCCGCCCTCGATCAGCCGGATCGCGCGGGTGATCTGGGAGAAGCTGTAGGTGCGGGTCTCGCCGAGGACCACATAGTCGGGGTCGATGTCGGTCAGGACGAACTCCGACTCGTGCAGCGCCGTCGTCAGTCCCGCCTCCCCGATCACGTACGCCGATCCCTCGGGCCGCTGGTCGGCCAGGAACCGGGCGGTGGCCAGCGCCGACGTCCAGATCGACTCGGCCGGGACGGCGAGGCCCGCCGCCGCCAGCCGGGCCGACAGGTCCCGGCGGGTGTAGATCGAGTTGTTGGTCAGGATCAGGAACGGTTTTCCGGATGCCGCCAGGCGGCGGACGAACTCCTCGGCGCCGGGGACGGGCCGGCCCTCGTGCACCAGGACCCCGTCCATGTCCGACAGCCAGTACTCGATCGGCTTGCGCTCGGTCATGCCCCCATTGTCGCAGGCAGGGATCTTTGCCCGGACCATCCGGCCCGGCGGCGGCGTTGACCCGCGCGTGACGCGGATCATAGATTCTCGGGCACGGCGCGCCGAATCGTGTTCGGCGGACGGCCCGCGCGGCGGTGCGCCCGAGACGACCCCGCGGGAGGCGCGACGTGCAGGACCAGGACGAGCGGCGGCAGGACGGGCAGGGCAGGGAGCTTGCGGGCATCGCCGAGGTCAGGGCGGCCATGACGGCGCCCGGGCAGCTGTTCGAGATGGCCGAGACCGAGATCCGGGGCGTGCGGACCCGCGTGTGGAAGAACGCCCCGCCCACCCTCCGCGAGATCCTGGAGATCTCCCGCGCCCACGGCGGCAAGGACTTCCTGGTCTACGGCGACGACCGGCTCACCTTCGCCGGCCACTACGCGCGGGCGGCGGCGTTCGCGCGGCTGCTCATCGACCGGTACGGGGTGGCCAAGGGCGACCGGGTCGCGATCGCGATGCGCAACTACCCCGAATGGTCGGTGGCGTTCTTCGGCGCCGCCGCGGCCGGCGCCGTCGTGGTGCCGCTGAACGCCTGGTGGAGCGCCGCGGAGCTGGAGTACGGGCTGGCCGACAGCGGCGCCAAGGTCCTCGTCGCCGACGCCGAGCGCGCGGAGCGGCTCGCCGGGGTGGTGCCGAAGCTGGGGGTCGCGTGCCTGGTCGCGCGGGCCGGCGGCGCCCCGCCCGAGGGCGCCGAGGCGCTGGAGGACGTCCTCGGCGACGTCGGCGACCCGGCCGCCGCGGCGCTGCCGGACGTGGCGCTCGATCCCGACGACGAGGCGACGATCTTCTACACCTCCGGCACCACCGGGCGTCCCAAGGGCGCCCTCGGCACGCACCGCAACATCACCACCAATCCCGTCAGCCTCGCCTACGGGATCCTGTCGGCCGGGGTCCGCGCCGGCCGGACGGTCGAGGAGCTCGTCGCGCCGCAGCCCCGCGTGACGCTGCTGAGCGTCCCGTTCTTCCACGCCACCGGCTGCCACTCGGTGCTGGTCGCCAGCGCCCTGCAGGGCGGCACCGTGGTGCTGATGTACAAGTGGGACGTCCGCACGGCGCTGGAGCTGATCGAGCGGGAGAAGGTCACCGGGTTCGGCGGCGTCCCCACCATGGCGTGGCAGGTGCTCACCTCCCCCGAGTTCGGCGAGTACGACACCTCCAGCCTCACCGGGGTCAGCTACGGCGGCGCCCCGGCCGCGCCCGCCCTGGTGGACAAGATCAAGGAGCGGCTGCCCGAGCGGGTGCCCGGCAACGGCTACGGCCTCACCGAGACCTCCTCGGTCACCACCTACAACGGCGGCGTGAACTACCTGGAGCGGCCCGAGAGCGTCGGCCCGCCCGTCGCGGTCTGCGACGTCAAGGTCGTCGACCCGGCCGGGGACGAGCTGCCGCCCGGCGAGGTCGGCGAGCTGCTCATCAAGGGCCCCAACGTCATCAAGGGCTACTGGAACAAGCCCGAGGCGACCGCGCAGGCGTTCGTGGACGGCTGGTTCCACAGCGGCGACCTGGCCCGCCTGGACGGCGACGGGTTCGTCTACATCGTCGACCGCGCCAAGGACATGCTGATCCGCGGCGGCGAGAACATCTACTGCGCCGAGGTCGAGGCCGCCCTGTACGAGCATCCGGCCGTCGCCGACTGCGCGGTGATCGGCGTCCCGCACCAGGTCCTCGGTGAGGAGGTCGGCGCGGTGATCGTGCTGCGCCCGGGCGCCGCGGCCACCGAGCGGGAGATCCAGGAGTTCCTCGGCGGGCGGATCGCCGCGTTCAAGGTGCCCGTCCGCTTCTGGTTCCGGGCGGAGGGCCTGCCCCGCAACCCCGGCGGCAAGATCCTCAAGACCCGGCTGCGGGAGGAGCTCCTCGGCTGACCCGCGCCGCGCCCGCGCGGCCACCCGGGCACCCGTCCGGGCGCCGCGAGTACCGTGATCTTGTGACGAACAACGATCCGCGCCCCGCGATCCGCCAGATCGACACGCCCGGCCTCGCGCCGGGCCCCGGCTACAGCCATGCCGTCTCGGCCGACCTCCCGGGCCGGCTGGTGGTCCTCAGCGGGCAGATCGCCCTGGACGCCGCCGGGAACCTCGTCGGCCCCGGCGACCTGGAGGCCCAGACCCGGCAGGTGTTCGCCAACCTGGAGGCCGCGCTCACCGCGGCCGGCGCCCGCTGGGAGCACGTCGTGCGGCTCGGCTACTTCCTGCGCGACGCCGGCGGCGTCGGCGTCGTGCGGGCGGTGCGCGCCGAGTTCGTCCCGGCCCACGTCTCCCCGGCGGCGTCGCTGATCGAGGTGTCGCGGCTGGTCCGCGACGACCTGCTCGTCGAGATCGAGGCCCTGGCCGTCGTCCCGGCCGCCTGACCGGTGCCGCCCGCGAGCACGGCGGGGCGTCCCCCAGCCGAAAGGGGGACGCCCCGCCGGGGCACGGCCGCAGGTCAGACGTTCACGCCGAAGTCGGAGGCGATGCCCGACAGGCCGGAGGCGTAGCCCTGGCCCACCGCGCGGAACTTCCACTCGGCGCCGTTGCGGTACAGCTCGCCGAACACCATCGCGGTCTCGGTCGAGGCGTCCTCCGACAGGTCGTAGCGCGCGATCTCGCTGTTGTCGGCCTGGTTCACCACGCGGATGAAGGCGTTGCGGACCTGCCCGAAGCTCTGCTGCCGGCTGTCGGCGTCGTAGATCGACACCGGGAACACGATCTTGGTGATCTCGGCCGGGACCGCGCCCAGGTTCACCTTGATCGCCTCGTCGTCGCCCTCGCCCTCGCCGGTGAGGTTGTCGCCGGTGTGCTCGACCGAGCCGTCGGGGCTCTTGAGGTTGTTGAAGAAAATGAAGTGCTTGTCCGACAGGACCTTGTTCTCCGCCGAGCACAGCAGGGCGCTGGCGTCCAGGTCGAAGTCGGTCCCGGTCGTGGTCCGCACGTCCCAGCCCAGACCAACCACGACGGCGGTCAGTCCGGGGGCCTCCTTGGTCAGCGAGACGTTGCCGCCCTTGCTCAGACTGACTCCCACTGTGTCTACCTCCGTATCGGCCTGCGGGTGAGGACCACCCGCGTGCGGTCTGTCTTACGAGAACGGTAGCCACCTCGCACTGGTTCCCCCGCCTCCTTGGCGAATTCGCGGCGTGGCGTGCCGTTTCGTCCGGACATGTCCCGCACGCGGGCCGCGTGCGGAGCGAGGCCGGTCAGGCGAGGAACGCGGTGGGCGCGGTGAGCGGCGCGGGCAGGCCGAACCCCGCGGCCAGCTCCGCCGCGCGGGGCGCGAGCTCGTCGCAGGTGCGGCGGCGCGCCGCCCACACCTCGTCCAGGATGCCGGGCGGCGCCACCCCCTCGTTGAGCAGATCGGAGGCGCGGTGCTCCAGCCGGTTCACCGCGTGCAGGCGCAGGACCGGGCCCAGCGCGCGCGGGCCGGTGTCCATGGCGGAGGCGAGGATCTCCAGGACGACGCGGTCGGCGCAGGCCGTGGCGGTCCGCGCGGCCAGCACGAGGTTGCCGTTCCAGGCGGTGAAGGGGTCGTCGCCGGCGCGCAGCGCCTCCTCCACCCTCCCGGCGAGCCGGTCGCGCATCCGGCGTTCGGTGTCGCGGGCCAGGAACAGCCACACGCGCGGGGACTCCAGGTCGCCGCCGTCGGGCGGACCGGCCTCGGGTTCGGGCGGGACGTAGCGGTCCAGGTCGGCCATGGCGCGGGCGGTGTCGTAGAGGATCAGCTCGTTGTCGCCGCCGGCGTTCTGGTAGGCGTGCGTCAGGCCCCGGTAGGCGTTGAGGCGCTCGACGGCGGCGAAGCCGGGCGCGCCGCTGTGCACCCGGCACGCCGACACCGTCTCCTGCGCCTGGGCGGTCGCGGCGGCCTTCAGCAGGGCCAGGTCCCGATCGACCGCCGACCACGGCGCCCACGCGGTCGCCGGTCCGCCCGCCGCGCCGTCACCCGCCGCGGCCGCGGCGGGGCGGGGCGCGGTGACGTGCGCGGCGACGGCGGTGAGGGCGTAGCCGGACGCGAGCGCGCCCAGCACCGCCTCCTGCTGGTTGCGGTAGTCGGTCAGCGGCCGGCGCGGCGCGAGCCGCCCGAGGGTGGAGCGTCCCGCCGAGTGGGCCAGCAGCATCCCGGCCGACGCCCGGGTGACCGCCGCGGACGCCGACACCACCGCCCGCCACACCGGCGGCGCGATGCCCATCGAGCGGGTCAGGCGCGCCGCCGCCGTCCCGGCCGGGTCGTGGAACTCCCCGCCGGCGTCGATGCGGGCGCCGTCGCGCAGCCACGCCTCGTAGGGGACGCGCACCTCGTCCAGCAGGACGGCGGCGTAGTCGATCTGCAGGCCGGACGTCTCGGGCGCCGGCACGATCCGGACGCCGGGCGGGACGGCGCCGCCGGGCCCGCGCAGCGGGACCGCGAACACGAACACCCCCCGCTCGTGGCCGCCGTGGACGAGGGTGGCGTACACGGCGGCGGTCTTGGGGACGTCGGGGTGGGCGGTGTTGGTGGGGAACTTGGCGGCCTGGGCGTCGGGGGTGCTCAGCACGAACCCGCCGGTATCGGGGTCGTGGCGGGCGATGGTGCGGGGCGACAGGTGGCTGTTGCTGCGTCCCGCCTCGGTCATCAGCAGCGCCCCGAACGAGGTCATCGACTCCAGCGAGTCGCGGACCCCGCGCGTGCCGTCCTGCCCGGCGCCGAACCGCAGGATGGGGCCGAGCGCCAGGGTGTAGTGCAGCAGCATCAGGTGGAACAGCGGCGGGTCGGCGATCGCGGCGCGCTCCAGCAGCGCGCACAGCGCCGGCGGGTCCTGCAGCAGCTCGCCGGCCGGCGGCGCGGCGAGCCCGGCCCGCCGCACCCGCTCGTAGGTGAGCGCGTGCCGCTGCGCTGCGGTGAGACCGCCGGGGACGGTGAAGAACTCCTCCGGGACGGCCTCCTCCAGCCGGGCCCGGGTCTTGGCGTCCAGGGAGGTGCCGAGCACGAAGCCGGCGAGGTCGCCGGCCTCGGCGGGGAACGCGGTCATGAGCCGTCCCTTCCGTCGCGTGCGGGCGTGATGTCGGAGGCGGCCTTGCCGGTCAGCCCGTGCCGGGGGTGGTCGCGCAGCGGCGCCAGCGTCCGGGCGCCGGGGACGGCCAGCCGCGCGCACTGGCACAGCGCGTTGCCGGTGCCGGCCTCGGTGAACACGGTCGCGCCGGCCTCGTGCACGGCGCGCAGCGTGTCCGGAAGCCTCACGGGCCGCACGATGCAGTCGGCCAGGGCGCGGTGCAGGTCGTCTTCGTCGTGGTAGGCGCGGCCCCGGACCGGCGAGTGCACCGGCAGCTCCAGCGGGCGCTGCGGGAAGCCGCGGATCATGGCGTACCACTCGTCGTCGGCGCCGGCCATCGCCGGGTGGTGCGACAGGTAGGGGACGGCGAGCCGCACGGCGTTGACCCCGCGGCCGCGCGCGGCGTCCAGGACGGCCTCCAGAGGCTTCTCGGGCCCCGACACGACCGTCACCGACGGTGCGTTCAGGCAGGCGACGACCACCTCCGGGGCGCCGGCCGCCTCGATGACCGCACGGGCGTCGTCCTCGCCGGCCTCCAGCAGTCCCATCCCGCCGCCCCCGCCGCGCCGGGCCAGGACGCCGACGACGGAGACGGCCATGCGGGCGCCGTCGGTGATCGCGAACGCGCCCGCGCACACCAGCGCGGCGATCTCCCCGAAGCTCTGCCCGACCGCGAAGCCGGGGTGGACGCCGTGCGTGCGCAGGGCCCGGTCGACGGCGACGGAGGCGGCGTAGGAGGCGAGCTGCGCGACGCCGGGGGTGCGGGCCGCGGCGCGGTATCCGGCCGGTTCCTCCAGCAGGATCGACCGCAGCGACGGCCATCCGGGGCGCGGAAGGCCCTCCTGGACGGCGTCCAGGACATCGCCGACGGCGCGGGCGGCGGCGCGGCCCGTGGCGGCGAGGCCGGGCAGGTCGGGCACCCCCGCCGAGCCGGTGCCCGGGAACAGGAAGGCGCAGATGTCGTCGGGCTTGAGTTCCCCGGCCGGACGGAATCGAGAGGACGGCACGCGGGGTCTCCTTACCTCAAAGGAAGGCTCTCTTTTCTTTCTGGATAACGGCCGCTTAGTAATGAGTTATGGAACGCAAGTCCTGAAATGGGATTATTCACTTAAGGGATGGGGCTGACAACCGTCGGTGCGGTGGGAAGCGGGAGGCACGCGCGATGACAGTGCCGGAGACAGTGCCGGACGGCGGGCGGGGATGGGCGATCCGCGGAACCGGGGCCCATCTGCCCCGCGACTTCGTGCCGAGCGACGAGCTGTCCCGCGAGCTGGGCCTGGACCCGTCCTGGATCGAGCGGCGCACCGGGATCCTGCGGCGGCACGTCGCCGCGTCCGGCGAGGCCGCCTCCGACCTGGCCGCGGCCGCCGCGGAACAGGCGCTGGCCGCCGCCGGGCTGGCCGCCGCCGACGTCGGGCTGATCGTGCTCGGCACCTCGACGCCCGACGTCCTCGCCCCGTCCACCGCCTGCCGGGTGCAGGCGGTGCTGGGCGCACGCCGCGCCGCCGCGTTCGACATCTCCGCCGCCTGCTCGGGGTTCGTGTTCGGGCTGCAGGCCGCGATCGGCTGGCTGGCCGCGCAGCGCGACCCCGCCCCCTACGCGCTGGTCATCGGGGTCGAGGTGTACTCCCGCTTCCTCAACCGCCACGATCGCGCCACCGCCGCCCTGTTCGGCGACGGCGCCGCCGCCGCGGTCGTCGGCCCCGCCCCGGCGCCCTACGGGATCGGCCCGGTCACCCTCGGCTCGGACGGCTCGGGCGCCGGGGACGTGCTGATCCCGGCCGGCGGCAGCCGGCGGCCCGCCAGCGCCGAGACGCTCGCGGCGTCCGGTCACACCATCCACATGGACGGCCGCGCCGTCCGGGACTTCATCACCGCGATCTTCCCGCGGCTGGTGGCCGAGGCGACCGAGGCCGCCGGGATCAAGCCGGCCGACCTGGCCCTGGTCGTCCCGCACCAGCCCAACCCGCGGCTGGTCGCCTCGCTGGCGCCCGCCGCCGGGCTGGAGCCGGGGCAGCTGGCGATCGCCGGGCAGGAGGTCGGCAACATCGGCGCCGCGAGCATCCCCTACGCCCTGGACCGGGCCGTGCGGACGGGACGGATCGGCCCCGGGGACCCGGTGCTGCTCGCCGGCTTCGGCGCGGGACTGACCTGGGCCCATACGCTGATCACCTGGCCGCCGCCCTGACCGGCCACGAGTTACATGCCTTGCCAGTTATATGCGAAAGGAGTTATGTTCGGTTGTGTTGGGCCGCGCGCGGGCATGCGTGCTCCGCCGCCGTCCGGGCAGAACGCGACCGAGGAGAGGCAGGGCGAGATGAGCACCGGCGAGCAGTACCCCGACGGAACGGCCACCCAGCGCGACGGCCGCACCCTGCTGCGCTTCGAGCGCCGCCTGCGGCACCCGCCCGAACGGGTCTGGCGCGCCCTCACCGACCCCGCGGAACTGTCGGCCTGGCTCGCCGAGGCCGTCCTGGAACCCGCCGTGGGCGGCAAGTTCGAGCTGCGCTGGCTCAACGCCGGCGACGCCGCCGAGGAGACCACCGCCCGCGGCACCGTCACCGCGTTCGACCCGCCGCGGCTGCTGGAACTGGACTCCGACGTCCACGGCGTACTGCGCTGGGAGCTGTCGCCCGCCCCCGAAGGGACGCACCTGGTGTTCACCAGCGACGTCCGGCTGCCCGGCGAGTACCTGGTCCAGACCCTCGCCGGATGGCACGTCCACCTGGACTACCTCGCCGAGGCCCTCGACGGCGCCCGCGTCGACTGGGCGAACTGGACCACCGCCCGCTGGCAGGTCCACCACGACCGCTACGCCGAACGGCTCGGCGCGCTGGACGCCGTCCGCGCCCTGTACCGGCGGATCCTGGACGGCTGGAACGCCCGCGACGGCGCCGCGTTCGCCGCGCCGTTCCGCGACGACGGCGAGACGATCGGGTTCGACGGCACCCTGCACTCCGGCCGCGACCGGATCGCCGCCCAGCTCGACCGGATCTTCGCCGGCCACCAGACCGCCCGCTACGTCGCCGCGGTGCGGGACGTGCGGCTGATCGGCCCCGGCGCCGCCGTCCTGCGCGCCGTCGCCGGCATGGTCCCGCCCGGCTCCGCCGACATCGACCCGGCCGTCAACTCCGTGCAGACCCTCACCGCGTCCCAGCTCATGGGCGAATGGCGGGTCGCGCTGTTCCAGAACACCCCGGCCGCCTACCACGGGCGCCCCGGGGACGCCGAGGCCCTCACCGCCGAACTGCGCGCCCTGCTGCCCGGGGACGGCTGACCGCCCAGGCGCGAGACGGCGGACGGCCCGGGGCCGGGTGGCCTCGGGCCGTCCGCCGTCTCGCAGCCCCTCAGCGTGCACGGCTCAGCGCTTCAGCGCGCGCAGGATCTCGCGGGACTCGGCGCGGCGGTCCCAGGCGACCGCGGCGAACACGACCGCGAACGCTGCGGGCAGCAGCGCCCACGCCGGCTCCAGCACCAGGATCTGGGTGAGGACGGCGCCGCCCATCAGGCCGATCAGACCGGTCGCGGCGAGCCCGGCCAGCCGCGGGACCACCAGCCCGATCGCGCCGGCGGCCTCGACGGCGCCGGTCACGTACCGGAGCCACTGGCCCCACCCGATCTTGGCGAAGGTCTCGACCGCCTCGCTCTGCCCGGCGAACTTCGGCAGCGCCGACGCGACGAGCAGGAACGCGGCGAGCAGGATCTGCGCGGCCCACAGCGCCTTGCGCAGCGTGCGACTCTCGGCGGCGGGGGCCTGGGCGGTGGTGAGGGTGTGGGTGCTCACGCTCTGGGTGCTCATGGTCGTGGGTCCTTCCGTGCGGTGTCTCATCGGCCTTTCACAGACGCGTCGCACGGCCGGCCACCGGATCGACATCCCGCCGGATTTTTCCTCGAGATTTTTTCCGGCGCCGTATCAGCCCTGGTGGGAGGCGGTGAACCCGGCCGCCGCAGCAGCGGTGGACCGCACGAACGCCGCCAGCACGCGGGACCGAGACGCCTCCAGCACGCGGGACCGAGACGCCTCCAGCCACGCCAGCCAGCGGCGTCACGCCGAGGCGCCGCTCCAGCCGGCCGATCGCCCGCGACAGCGGCGGCTGCGCGATGCCGAGGCTCACGGCGGCCCGGCCGAAGTGCGGTTCCCGCGCCACCGCCAGGAAGCAGGTGAGCTCACGCGTTTCCACCACGTCCATGGACGACACCACGACCGCCCTGGTGACCGGGGCGAACAAGGGGATCGGATACGCCGTCGCCGCGGGGCTCGCCGCGCGCGGGATGACCGTGCTGATCGGCGCCCACGACGCCAACCTGGACGGCGTGTCCAGGGTGACCAACGCGATGCTGCCGCTGCTGCGCCGGGCGCCCGCGGGACGGATCGTCAACGTCTCCAGCGGCACCTCGTCGATGGCCGCGATGATCGACCCCGGCCACTACTTCTGGGACACGCCCGCCTCGGCGGCCTACCCGGCGTCCAATGCGGCGCTGAACATGCTGACGATCCAGTACGCCAAGCGGCTGCGGGACACCCGGGATCCTGGTCAACGCCGCCGCGCCCGGCGCCTGCGCGACCGACTTCGTGCTGGACTTCACCCGGCTGACCGGCCGGAGCATCGAGCGGACCGCCCAGCAGGGCGCGGCCGTGGTGATCCGGCTCGCCACCATCGGCGAGGGCGGCCCCGTCCCCTGGTGACCCCGCTCCAGGCCACGGCCCTGCTGGCAGCGGGCTAGGCGGGGCGGGGGTAGCGGGCGCGCATGGCGTCGATGCAGCGGTCCCGCGACACCGGGCCGCCGAACCGCAGCCGGTCGTAGGCGGTGAACGGCGGCTCCAGAGCGTCGAGTTCGTCGATCAGGGCGTGCAGGCGGTGGTTCCAGGCCGGTGTCCCGGCGTCCGGCTCCTGCGGCGCCGCCTCGATCGCGGTGACCAGGGCGTCCTTGTACCGGATGGTCCGGGGGGTGACCGAGCGCAGGCACACGTACTGCCCGGACAGGTAGGAGCCCCATTCCTGCTTGGCGGTGGTCTGGTCGTCCCAGTGCGCCAGGAACCACTCCTCCAGAGCGTCGACGCCGCCCGCCTGGTCGGCGAGGCCGAACAGGTCGGACGGCACCATCTCCGCGCCGTCGGACCGCAGGTAGGCGGGCAGCGGCAGCCTGCCGTCCAGCATCAGCCGCCGCACCCGGCCGGTGTCGCGGCCGGCGGCGCGGCACAGGTCCTCCAGGTCGGTGAACCACGCGGTGACGTAGGCGTCGTCGGCGGCCGTCATCGGGTGGTCGCCGTTGACCTCCCGGAACCGCTCGGCCAGCCGCGCCTTCAACTCGGGGTCGCTCATGGCGCCGACGCTAACCCGCGGTCGTTTCGGCGGCCGCCGAAACGTGGCCGCGTTCACCAGGGGGACAGCACGAGCGCCTGGACGGCCAGCGCGGTCGCCGCCTGCGCCGCCAGCCATGCCCTCGGCCTGCGATGGTGCGCGGCGGCGGCGACCATGATCCAGCCGGCGAACGGCAGCCAGATCCGCTCGACCTCGCCCTTGGCGACGCCGGACACGTCCAGGACGAGCACGCCCAGCAGCGCCGCGCCGGCCGTCGCCGCCACGGCCGCCTCGGGCGAGAGCGCCCGTGCCCGGGCGCCCCGCCACAGCGCCGCCGCCGTGCGGGGCAGCGCGTGCGCGACCGCCGGGCCGGTCAGCAGTCCCAGGACGGCCAGGTTCGCGAACAGGAAGTAGGGGTAGGAGCGCTGCGCCGATCCGCGGCTGATCAGATAGGTGTCCAGGGTGGCGCGGACGCCGTCGGGCCACCAGAACCCCAGCAGCGTGAAGGCGGCCGGGACCACCACCAGCCCGGCACAGGCGGCCGCGAGGACCCGCGCCGGGGGACGCCCGAGCAGCAGCACCGCCAGCGGCACCGCGAACAGCGGCAGCAGCCCGTAGCTCAGATACGGCAGGCAGCCGAGCAGCAGCCCGCCCGCCGCGGCCGCCGCGGCCGCCCGCGCCCCAGCCCGGCGGGCGGCCACTGCCAGCAGCGCCGTCCCCCACGCGCCCGCGGCCAGGAACACCGCGTCCATCGACGTCGCGACCCACACCGCCAGCGGGGCCGGCACCAGGAACGGGACCGCGGCCCGCGCGGCCCGCTCCCCCGCCGCGCACCGCACCGTGACGGCGATCGCGGCCACCGCCGACGTCCCCGCCGCGATGACGAACGCCGCCGCCCACCCGGTCCCGCCGAGCCCGGCCTTCTCCAGCGCCCACAGCAGCAGCGTCGGCAGCGGCGGATGTCCCCGCACATGCGTGGTGTAGCCGCCGAGCCGCTCGGTGAACGTCCGCAGCCATTCGAGGGGGTCGGGGCGCAGCTGGGCCAGGCCCGCCGGGTATTCGGTGGGCGCGTCGAGCGGCCCGGCCAGGGCGTGCCAGCCGTCGCCGGCCGCCAGCGCCACCGTCCACGCGGCGGCGCCGGCCCACGCGGCCGGCGGCAGCCACCGCCACGGCAGCCGCGCCGCGAGCACGGGAAGCGCCGCCACGGCCAGGGCCGCGAACGCCGCCGCCGGGAGCAGCTGCCAGGTCAGCGGCCGCTCCCGTAGCCGCGCGTGCAGCGGAGGCAGCGGGTCCTCGGTCGCCAGGCCGGCGCGCCGCAGGGACCAGCCCAGCGTGAACGCCGCCGCGATCACGGCCGCCCACAACGCGACCGCGACCCACCCCGGCCAGACGCGCCGCTTCGGGGGCGCCGGGGCGTTCGCGCGCCCGCGCGCCCGGGTGAGCGTCATCGGCGCGGCTCTTTACCCGAGGGTCGCGGGGCGCGCGTCGCCCCGCCATGCCGGGCACCGTCCCGGGCACCTCGGCGGACGATGACGGCGCGGGCCACGGCGGCGCACACCGCCGCGGCGGCGATGGCGGCCAGCACGATCGCCAGGTTGCGGCCGTAGGGCAGCGGAAGGCGGGACGGCTCGTCGGCGCGGCGCCCGTAGCCCAGCACGAGCGGGATCGAGACCGCGGTGAGGCATCCGGCGATGACGAGCGCGGCCCGCAGTATGCGCCGGTTCCCGGCGGGCACGAGCCCGGTGACCAGCCCCGCGAGCAGGACCGCCGGGACAAGGACGCCGTCGTGCAGGACCGCCGCGCCCGCGAACCAGGCGGCCCACCGCGCGACGGGCACCTCCGCGACGATCCCGCGGACGCCCAGGGCGATGAACCCCAGGCCCGCCAGGTAGGCGAGTATCCGCGTCTTCACAGGACCACCAGCCGGTGCACCCACTTGGTCTGCATGACGCCCGGCCGGTTAGGCGCGATCAGGCGGCAGGGGTAGCCGTGGTCCAGGTCGAGGGGTTCGCCGTTCAGGCCGAGTGCCAGCAGCGTCAGCGAGTCGTGCCAGTGCGGGGCGTCGACGAGCGAGGTGCGGTAGAGCCCGTAGGGTTCCAGCGACTCCACCCGCACCCGCGCGTCGCCGGCGACGCCGGCCATGCGCAGCACGTCCCGCAGCCGCACGCCCCGCCAGTTCGCCTCCACGCTCCAGCCCTCTACGCAGGAGATGGGCAGCCGCGCGGTGTGCTGCGGCAGTGCGCGCAGGTCGGCCAGGGACAGGGTGACCGGCCGCGCGACGCGTCCGGTCACCGTGAGCCGCCAGCCGGGATCGCGGGCGGCGGAGGTGACGCCGGTCGCGGCGGCCGACTTGTTGACCGGGACGCCCTGCGGGCCGTCTCCGGGGCGGCGGGGCGCCAGCACCGCCAGCCGCGCCAGCGGGGTGAACGCCTCCCCCACCGCGGTCAGGGCGACGACCCCGCTCGCGGCCGCGACGGTGAGCAGGAAGCCGCGGCGCCCCACCGCGTCCTGCGGCCTGGTCATCACGGTCCGGCGCGCTTTGGACCACTCGTTGGCCACGTGGATGAGCAGCGCCCCGAAGAGGATGTAGGCCGTCCAATAGTGCGCGGTGGTGAAGTAGAACCGGAACGCGTACCAGTAGCCGATGTTCATCACTCCGGTGACGAACTGGAACAGCGCCGCGCCGACCAGGACGAACACCAATGCCCGTTCCACGCCGTGGACGATCGAGCGGACCGGCGGCCACTGCCACAGCTTCGGGTAGACCGTCCACAGCTTGGCCAGCAGCAGCGGCACCGTCGCCAGGCCCCCGATGACGTGCACGCCCTGGGTGACCCGGTACAGGTTCACCGGACGCGACGGCCACTGCATCCACCCGGCGGGCTGCTGCATGAAGTGGCTGACCAGGCCGGTCCCGAACGAGACCAGGATGCTGGCGCCGAGGGCGATGCCGAGCCAGGACGCGACCCGCTCGTCGTGCAGGCGGCTGGTGAAGCGTCCCGGCAGCGTCGTGAGCGCCGCCGGCGGTTTCGGGAGCGCACTTCTCAGGGACGCAGGGCGACGAACCATCGGCCGGCCTCCTCCCACTGCTCGGTGACGGTCGCGGCGCACGCGGCGGCCAGCCCGGCGACGGCGTCGGCGGACACGTGCGCCCAGGGGAACCATTCCCCGACCGACCGGTCCGACCGCAGCCGCAGCGGCTCGGTCCGCGACCCGGCGCCGGGCGGCTCGACCTCCATCAGCACCCGCCCGCCGGGCGCCGGCAGCGCCAGGACGCGGCGCAGCAGCGCGGCGGGGTCGCCGCCGATGCCGATGTTGCCGTCGGCGAGCAGGACGGTGCGCCAGCGTCCGGTGCCGGGCACGCGGCCGAACACGTCCCGGCACAGGGCCGGGCCGCCCGCCGCGACCGTCAGCGCGACCGCGCGGGGGGCCACGTCGATGCCGAGCACCGGCAGGCCGCGGCGGGCGAGCGCCACCGTCAGCCGGCCCGGTCCCGAGCCGACGTCGAGGGTGGCGCCGCGGCAGCGGGCCAGCAGCCCGCCGTCGCCGGGGCGCAGGGCCAGCCAGTCCCGGACGGGCAGCGGGCGGCGGCGCCCGTCGGCGTGCTCGATCTCGACGGCGGCGCCGCCCTGCAGGGCCTCCTCGTACAGTGCGCCGATCATGCCGGGACGGTCCGGGATCCCAGGCCGCGAACGGCGGCGGCGAACCGGCCGCCCGCGGCGGCCTTGGCGACGGCGCGGGCGTCGGCGGGGGTGTCGACGTCGGTCAGCTCGGGCAGCAGCCCGACGTCCAGCCCGGCGGCGCGCAGCCGCGCGAGCTGGACCGCCCCGGTGCCGGGCCGCGACATCGGGACGCCGCGCAGCAGCCGCGCGTCGGGGCGGCGCAGCCCGAGCAGCCAGAACCCGCCGTCGGCGGCGGGGCCGAACACCGCGTCGCGGTGTGCCAGCTCCCGGCCGGCACCGCCCAGGAGGGCGGGTGTGACCTGCGGGGTGTCCATCCCGATCAGGACGAGCGGGCGGCCCCGCCACGCGTCGTCGAAGGCGGCGGCGAGGCGTTCGTCCAGGCCGCGGCCGCGCTGGGCGATGACGGTGAACCCGTCCGGCAGCCACGGGCCGGGGGTGCCGGCGAGCGCGAGGATCCGGCGGGCGGCCGGTGCGGCGGCGACGGCGGCGAGGGTGTCGCGCAGCGACGCCTCGGCGAGCGCGGCGGCCTCGGCGGGGGTGTAGGCGGGCGTCAGCCGGGTCTTGACCCGGCCGGGGACGGGCTCCTTGGCGATGACGATCAGGTCGGCGGCGGGTGTGCCGGTCATGGCGTGACCTCCGCCAGGACGCGGCGCATGTCGCGGACGGCGCGGACGGTGCCGGTGAGCGTCCCGGTCACCTTCGAGGTGCCGGTGCGGGGACGGTAGGCGACGTCGATCTCCCCGACGCGCCACCCGGCGTGCGCGGCGCGCAGCACCATCTCCAGGGGGTAGCCGAACCGGCGGTCGGCGATCCCGAGGGCGAGGAGCCCGTCGCGGCGGGCGGCGCGCATCGGCCCGAGGTCGTGCAGCCGGGTGCCGGCGCGCCGGTTCAGGGAGCGGGCCAGGACGGCGTTGCCGAGCCGGGCGTGCGGCGGCCACGCGCCCCGTCCAGACGGCCGCCGCCGCCCGAGCACCAGGCCGGGGCGTCCGGCGGCGTCGAGGTCGCCGAGCGCGGCGACGAGCCGGGGCAGCTCGGCGGGGTCGAGGGAGGCGTCGGCGTCCATGACGCACACGACCTCGGTCTCGGCGGCCAGGATCCCGGTGTGGCAGGCGGCGCCGAAGCCGCGGACGCCCGCCGGGACGACGCGGGCGCCGTGCTCGGCGGCCACGCGCGCGGAGTCGTCGGTGGAGGCGTTGTCGACCACCAGGGGCCGGAAGCCGCCGGGCATCCGCGTCAGCACCCAGGGCAGTGCCTCGGCCTCGTCGAGGCACGGGAGAACGACATCGATCACAGCTCAGACGCTACTTTCCGTGACGTGGGAACGACCCTTACGAACTGGTGACGGGCGGCCGCGCGAACTCGTCCATGCCCTCGGCGAACGGCACCGAGGGGGAGAAGCCCAGCTCGCGGCGGGCGCGGTCGGGGCGGGCGACGATGTGGCGGACGTCGCCGAGCCGGTAGCCGCCGGTCACCCGCGGCTCCGGGCCGCCGAACACCCCGGCGAGCGCGCCGGCCATGTCGCCGATGGTGCGGGGCTCGCCGCTGGCGATGTTGTAGGCGCGCAGCCCGCCCGGCTCGGGCGGCCCGGCCGCGACCCGCTCCAGCGCCAGCACGTTGGCGCGCGCGACGTCGCGGACGTGGACGAAGTCGCGCCGCTGCGCGCCGTCCTCGAACACCAGCGGCGCCTCGCCGTCCAGCAGCCGGGACCGGAAGATCGCCGCGACGCCGGCATAGGGGGTGTCGCGCGGCATCCGCGGCCCGTAGACGTTGTGGTACCGCAGCGCCGCGACGGACCCGCCGGTCGAGCGCGCCCACGAGGCGGCCAGGTGCTCCTGGGCGAGCTTGGTGTCGGCGTAGACGTTGCGGGGGCCGGGCGGGGTCTCCTCGCCGACGGCGCCCGGTGCCAGCGGCCGCCCGCAGGCGGGGCAGGCGGGCTCGAACCGTCCCGCGCGCAACGCTTCCTCCGGGCGGGGCCGCGGGCGGACCGGACCGTGGGTGTCGCAGGTGTAGGCGCCCTCCCCGTACACCACCATCGAGGACGCCAGCACCAGCACGCCGACGCCGGCGCGGGCCATCTCGGCCAGCAGCACGGCGGTGCCCTGCACGTTGACGGAGGTGTAGCCGGGCAGGTCGGACACGTCGACGCCGAGGCCGACCTTGGCGGCCTGGTGACAGACGGCGTCGACGCCGGCCAGGCGGCGCGCGACGGCGGCGGGGTCGCGGACGTCGGCGGGCGGGCCGCCGAGCGCGTCCGGCCGCACGTCGAGCCCGCGGACGCGGTGGCCCGCGGCGGTGAGGGCCTCGGCGACGTTCGAGCCGATGAATCCGGCCGACCCGGTGAGCAGTACGTTCATGCGGACGAAAGTAGGACGCGGGTCGCCTCCCGGTCGCCGCGAAAGGCACCGTCAAGGCACCTTGTTCGAACCTTGTAAGAACTTCACCCGTCCCCGCCGGGCAGCGGGGCCACCAGCGGGGCGAGCAGGCCGGCGGCCTTGTCGACGTCGGCCTCGGTGGTGGTGAGGTGGAACGCGCAGCGCAGCCGCCCGGCCCGGACGGCGGCGATCACGCCCCCCCGGCGCAGCAGGCCCGCGGTGCCGTCCGGGACGGGCACCGACACGATCGCCGAGTCGCCCGGCGGCAGGCCGAGCCCGGCGCTGAACCGGCGCGCCAGCGCGACGTCGTGGTCGTGGATCGCCGGGATCCCGACCTGTTCCAGCAGTTCCAGGGCGGGGGCGTGCCCGGCCCAGCACTGCCATGCCGGGGACAGGTCGAGGCGGCGCGCGTCGCCGGCCAGTCGCAGCGGCAGCCCGTAGACCGAGTCCCAGATGTCGGCGCCGGCGTACCATCCGGCGCCGATCGCGGGCAGGGCGTCCAGCGCCTCGGGGGTGCCGGTGAAGAAGCAGGTGCCGCGGGGGCCGAGCAGCCACTTGTAGCCGCCGGCGACCAGCCAGTCGACCCGGTCTGCCGGCAGGGGCAGCCACCCGGCGGCCTGGGTGGCGTCCAGCAGGATGCGGGCGCCGTGCGCGCGGGCGGCGCCGATCAGGTCGTCCATGGGGGCGATGCGGCCGTCGGCGGACTGGACCGCCGACACCGCGACCACGTCGGTGCCGGGCCGGACCTCGTCGGCGATCCGTTCCAGCGGGACCGACCGGACCGCCAGGCCCGGCCGGGCCGCGAACGGGAACAGCAGGGAGGTGAAGTCGCCGTCGGCGACCAGGACCTCGGCGCCGGCGGGCAGCGACGCCGCGACCAGCCCGACGAAGTAGGACACCTGGGGCCCGCACGCGACCCGGGCGGCGGGGACGCCGAGCAGCCGCGCGAACGCCTCCCGCGACCGGGTCACCGCCTCGTCCAGCGCGCCGGGGGTCAGCAGCCCCGCGGCCCGGTCCCGCTCGGCCGCCAGCATCGTCTCGTGCGCGGCGCGCGGCGGCAGCCCGTAGGTGGCGGTGTTGAGGAAGGCGACGCCGGCGCTGAACTCGCGCTGCGCCTCCTGGATGGAAAGGGTCATGCACCGATGGTCGGCCACCCGCCTCCCATAGCACAAAGTACGGTTTTCTTGGCCACCCATCAGCATGGTTGATACCTTGCGGGGATGCTGGACCTGCACCGGGGCCGGATCCTGCGCGAGGTGGCCAGGCTCGGCTCGATGACCGCCGCCGCCAAGTCCCTCGCCTACACCCAGCCGGCGGTGTCCCATCACATCGCGCGGCTGGAGGCCGAGGCCGGCACCCCGCTGGTGGTCCGGCACGGCCGCGGCGTCCGGCTGACCGAGGCGGGCCGGATCCTGGTCGAGCACGTCGAGGACGTCCTGGCCCGCCTGGACGACGCGCAGGAGCAGATCGCCGCGATCGCCGGGCTGCGCGCGGGACGGGTCCGGGTCGCGGCGTTCCCCACGGCCGCCGGCGCCCTGCTGCCCGACGCGCTGGCCCGGCTGCGCGCCCGCGCGCCCGGGGTGTCGGTGACGCTGGTGGACGCCGAGCCGCCCGAGGCGCTGGCGCTGCTGCGGGCCGGGGAGACCGACGTCGCGGTGGTGTTCCGGCACGTGTCCATGCCGCCGGAGACCGACGCCCGGTTCCGCGAGGTCGTGCTGCGCGACGACCCGCTGCGGCTTCTGGTCCCCGCGGCGCACCCGGTCGCGTCGGCGAAGCGGCCGCGGCTGGCGGACCTGGCCGGTGAGACGTGGGCGTCGGGCTGCGCGCGATGCCGCGACCATCTGCGGTGGGCGTGCGGGAAGGCGGGTTTCACCCCCGACATCGCGTTCGCCACCGAGGACCACGTCGCGATCCAGCGGCTGGTCGCGCGGGGCCTGGCCGTCACGACGCTGCCGGGGCTGGCGCTCGACCTGCACACCGAACCGGGCGTCGCGGCGCCCGGGGTGCCGGACGTCGGCAGCCGCCGCATCAGCGCGGTCGTCGCGGCGGGACCGCGCCCGCCCGCGGTGGCGGCCCTGCTGGACGAGCTCGCCGCCATCTCGTAGGCCCGTCCCTGCGGGGCGTGCGATAGTGGGCGCGTGGCACCCGACACCCCCGTACGCGCGACCGGTCCGCACAGTGTCCGCAGGGAGCGGGGGCCGTCGCCGTCGCTGACGGCCCGGCACGGGATCGGGTTCGCGATGAACCCGTGCGCGAGCCTGCTGCGCCTGTACGCCGAGGCGGGCCCGGTCGCGGTCGTCGGGACGCGACGCAGGCCGTTCGTGCACCTGTTCGGCCCGGACGCCAACGCGTTCGTGTTCGCCAACTCGGGGCTGTTCCGCTGGCGGGAGGCGTTCGACCTGCTGGTGCCGGTGAACGGGGAGACCGCGCTGATCGTCAGCGACGGCGACGGCCATCGCAGGAGGCGGCGGCTGGTCCAGCCGGCGTTCCATCACCGCCGGGTCGGCGGGTATGTGGCGCGGATGGCGGCCAACACCGACGCGGCCCTGGAGTCGTGGCGGCCGGGCCGGACGCTGGACGCCTACGCCGAGCTGCGGGCGGTGATCCGCCGCAGCACGGTCGAGGTGCTGTTCGGCGACCGGCTCGCCGCCGACAGCGAGGTGATCGGGCGGCGGCTGCAGGTCGCGCTCGCCGCGATCGACCAGAACTTCGTGCTGCAGATGATGCTGCGGTCGGTCCCCAACCCGTACATGCGGCGGGTCGCGGCGTCCCGCGCGCTGGTCGCCCGGCGGGTGGACGAGGAGATCGACCGCCGGCTGGCCGAGGGCGGTGAGCACGACGACGTGCTCGGCATGCTGCTGGCGGCCCGCGACGAGGACGGGACGGGCCTGACCCGCCAGGAGCTGCAGGACCAGGTGATCAGCCTCATCTCCGCCGGATACGACACCACCAGCGCGGCGATGGCGTGGGCGGTGTACGCGCTGCTGGCGCACCCGGACGCCGAGGAGCGGGCGCGGCGCGAGGTCGCCGAGGTGGTCGGCGACCGGCCCGTGCAGGCCGCCGACCTTCCCGCGCTGACCTTCCTGGACGGCGTCGTGAACGAGACGCTGCGGCTGTTCCCGCCCGCCGTGCTCAGCGCCCGCGTCCCCGTCGAGGACATCGAGTACGCCGGGCACCGGATCCCGGCGGGCGCGATGGTGTTCTACTCGCCGTTCGTCACCCACCGGATGCCGGAGGTGTGGCCGCTGGCGGGACGGTTCCGCCCGGACCGGTGGGACCCGTCCTCGGACCTGCACCGTCCCACCACGCCGGCGACGTTCCTGCCGTTCGGCGGCGGCCCGCACCGGTGCATCGGCTCGACGCTGGCGACCGTGGAGATCAAGACGATGCTGGCGTGCCTGCTGCGCCGCACCCGGCTGCGCCTGGAGTCCACCGCCGCCACCCCGACGAGCGTGACCGCGATGCGCCCGCGCGGCGGCCTGCCCGTCCGGGTCCTCTGACCCCGCCGTCCGGTTCTCAGCTCTGGCGCAGGCACACGCAGAACGGGTGCCCGGCCGGGTCGGTGAGGACGCGCCAGCGGTCCCCGCCGGGCTGGAACTGCGGCCTCGCGCCGCCGAGGCCGATCACGGTCTCCTCGGCCTTGTCGAGGTCGTCGACGTAGAAGTCCAGGTGGAACTGCTGGGGCCGCTCCCCCTCGGGCCACGTCGGCGGCCGGTGCCCGGCGACGCCCTGGAAGTAGACGTCCAGGCCGTTCGGCAGTTTCACCGCGGCGGCCTCGGGGGTGTCGTAGGTGACCTCTGCGCCGGTCACCGCCGCGTAGAACGCCGCGAGCGCCGGCGGCTCCGGGCAGTCGATGTTGACGGCGATGAACTCCGCGAAACCGGACATGTATGTGTTCCCTTCGGTCGGTACGCCTCCATGCTTCCAGCCGTACCTGACACCTTCTGTCAGGTAGGGGCGAAGAGTTCGGCGTTGCGTTCGCACCAGGCGGCGAAGGTGCGGGGCGGGCGCCGGAGCAGCCGTTCGACGGTGCCGGTGCGCACGCCCGCGGTGTCGGCGCGCATGAGGGCGTACCACTCGACGATGGCGTCGGCGAGCTCGCGGGGGGCGCCGCCGGGGAACCGCGCCCGGACGGCCTCCTCGGGCGTCGAGGTCTGCCGGACCTCGATGTCCCGCCCGATCGCCGCGGCGATGATCTCGACCTGCTCGGCGAGGGTGAACAGCTCACCGCCGGTGAGCGCGTAGGTCCGCCCCTCGTGTCCGTCCTCGGTGAGGACGGCGGCGGCGACGGCCGCGATGTCGGCGGTGTCGACCGGCGCGAACCGTCCCGGCCCGGACGGGTCGAGGACGTACCCGCCGTCCCGTACGGTCGCCGCCCACTCCAGCGCGTTGCGCATGAACGCGCCGGGCCGCAGGATCGTGGCGGGGATACCGGACGCCCGGACGATCTCCTCCCGCGCGTGGTGCCAGCGGCCCATCGCGGGCACCGGGTCGCCGATCACGGTCATCGACGACAGGTGCACGATGTGCCGGACCCCGGCCGCCCGCGCGGCCGCCACGGCGTTGGCGGTGTGCTCGGTGCCGATCCCGGCGGTGAGCAGGAACAGCCGGTCGGCGCCGGCGAACGCGGGCGGCAGCGTGGCGGGCTCGCCGAGGTCGGCGACGACCCGCTCGGCGTCCGCCGGCAGCCCGGCGGCCCGGGCCGGATCGCGGACCAGCACGCGGAACTCCGCGCCCTTGGCGGCCAGGTCGCGGGCGAGGTCGCGGCCGATGTTCCCGGTGGCACCGGTGACCAGTAGCATGAGCCCCCCAAAGTCGTTTGCCGTCTATCGATATCCGCGACCGAACGTTAGCCGGTAAATGATTAGCCGTCAATCGATCCGCCGGCGAAGGAGCCGCGATGTCCGACTTCCTCGACCTGCACAGCCGGACGTCCAAGGCGCTGCGGGCCGCGGCCGAGACCGGGATGCGCCGCCACGGCCTGCACTACGGGCAGGACTTCCTGCTGCGGGCCCTGTGGGAGCGCGACGGCCGCGCGCCCGGCGAGATCGCCGCCGCGCTGCACGTCACCACGCCGACCGTCGTCAAGGCCGCCACCCGGATGGCCGCCGCCGGCCTGCTGGTCCGGCGGCGCGACGAGCGGGACAACCGGCTCGTCCGCCTCTGGCTCACCGACGCCGGCCGCGCGCTGCGGGAGCCGGTGGAGACCGAGCGGCGGCTGCTGGAGGAGAAGGTCACCGCCGGCCTCACCACCGAAGAGCGCGAGCACCTGATGAGCGCCCTGACCAAGATCCACCGCGCTGCCGCGGCGCTGGACCCCGGAGAGTCCTAGCGCGCCTAGTCCTGGCGGGTGGGATCCGGCCGCGCGGCCTGTGACAGGCGGGCCGCCATCGCGGCCAGGCGCTCGCGGAGCTCGGACGGCTCGCGGACCTCGAACCCGATGTCGAGGTAGGCGATGCGCAGCGCCGTCCATTCCAGGGAGTCGGGGGCGGTGCGCAGGACGCAGGTGCGGTCGTCGACGGGCTCGACCTCGGCGCCGGTCACCCGGAACCGGTCGGCCAGCTCCTCCGCGGACGCGTGCACGAGCAGCACCGCCCGCCGCAGCGGCCGCCGCCGCGCCAGCGAGCGGGTGACGAACGCGGCGGCGTCGGCGGCGGGCGGCTCGCGGGGCGTGAACCGGGCTCCGGTCGGGCGCGGGCCGGAAAGCCGGTCGACGCGGAACGTCCGCCAGTCCCCGCGGCCGGTGTCGAACGCGACCAGGTACCAGCGGCGCCCGGCCGACACCAGCCCGTGCGGCTCGGCCACGCGGCGGGTCTCCCCGTCGCCGGCGTCCCGGTAGGCGAAGCGGACGCGCTCGTGGTCGCGGCACGCGGCGGCCAGCACGGTGAGGGTCTCGGGGTCGACGGCAGGTCCGGCGGGCGGCCCGGTCAGCGGTGTCGTGGCGGCGTGCACGGCGGTCACGCGGCGCCGCAGCCGGGCGGGCAGGACCTGTTCGAGTTTGGCCAGGGCCCGGACGGACGCCTCACCGATGCCCTCGACCGCTCCCCCGGTGGCGGCGCGCAGCCCGACGGCGATCGCGACGGCCTCCTCGTCGTCCAGCAGCAGCGGCGGCATCGCGGCGCCCGCCTCCAGCCCGTAGCCGCCCGCCGCGCCGAGCGTGGCGTGCACGGGGTAGCCGAGGCCGCGCAGCCGCTCGACGTCGCGGCGGACGGTGCGGGGGCTGACGCCGAGGCGCTCGCACAGCTCCGGGCCGCTCCATTCGCGGCGGCCCTGCAGCAGGGACAGCAGCCGCAGCAGACGTTCCGACGACATGGTCCCAGTATCCGCGCGAATGAGGCCGGATCCTGACCGCATTGCGTTCTAGCGTGACGGCCATGAACACCGACCACATCGTCATCGCCGGGGCCAGGCACAACAACCTCAAGGACGTCTCGCTGCGCGTCCCGAAGAACCGGCTCGTCGTGTTCACCGGCGTGTCGGGGTCGGGCAAGTCGTCGATCGTGTTCGGCACGATCGCGGCCGAGGCGCAGCGGCAGCTGAACGAGACGCTCGGCTGGTTCGCCCGCGATCGGATGCCCAAGCGGGAACGGCCGGACGCCGACGCCATCGACCGCCTGACCACGGCCGTCGTGGTCGACCAGCGGCCGATCGGCGGGAACGCCCGCTCCACCGTCGGCACCGTCACCGACGTCTCCCCGGTCCTGCGGGTGCTGTTCTCCCGGCACGGGACGCCCGGCGCCGGCGAGGCGTCCGCCTACTCCTTCAACGACCCGCGCGGCATGTGCCCCGAGTGCGCCGGCCTCGGCCGCGTCGCCGGCGTCGACCTGGACCGGTTCCTGGACACCGGGCGGTCGCTGAACGAGGGCGCGGTCGACTTCCCGCCGTTCGGCGTCGGGACGTTCGTGTGGCAGCTGTACGCCGAGTCCGGCCTGTTCGACCCGGACAAGCCGCTGCGCGAGTTCACCCCCGAGGAGTGGGACCTGTTCCTGCACGGGAAGGGCTTCCGGGTGCGGCGCCGCAACCGCACCGGGTCGATGGGCCACAACGCCTACGAGGGCGTGCTGGAACGGTTCCACCGCCTCTACATCCGGCGCGACATCGGCTCGCTGCCGCCGAAGGTGCGGGACGCGGCCCGCCGCGTCACCCGCGAGGACACCTGCTCCGCTTGCGGGGGCGCGCGCCTCAACGCGGCGGCGCTGGCGTCGCGCATCGGCGGGCACGGCATCGCCGACCTGTCCCGGATGGAGATCGGCGACCTGATCGCCACGCTCGGCGAGTTGGCCGCCGCGTGCGCCGGCCCAGACGCCGCCGAGGTCGCGGACGCGGCGGTCACCCGGCTGCGGCGGCTGGAGGACATCGGCCTGGCCTACCTCACCCTGGACCGCGAGACCCGCACATTGTCGGGCGGGGAGGCGCAGCGCCTCAAGGTCGTCCGGCACCTGGGGTCGGCCCTGACCGGAATGACCTACATCTTCGACGAGCCCAGCGCCGGCATGCACCCCCGCGACGTCGACCGCCTCAACGCGCTGCTGCTCCGGCTGCGCGACAAGGGCAACACCGTGCTGGTGGTCGAGCACGACCCCGCGGTGATCGCCGCCGCCGACCACGTGATCGACATGGGGCCGGGCGCGGGCGTGCACGGCGGCCGCGTGGTGTTCACCGGGACGACCGCGCGGCTGCGCGACGCCGCCACCCCCACCGGCCGCGCGCTGCGCCGGACCGTGCCGGTCAAGGCCGGGTTCCGCGAGCCCTCGGGGTGGCTGACGGTCACCGGTGCCCGCGCCAACAACCTGAAGGACGTGACGGCGCGGTTCCCCGCCGGCGTGCTGACGGCGGTCACCGGCGTCGCGGGGTCGGGCAAGAGCACCCTGGTCGTGGACGAGTTCGCCGCCCGGCATCCCGGCACGGTCGTGGTGGACCAGTCGGCGATCGCGGCGTCCCGCCGGTCGAGCCCCGCCACGTTCACCGGCATCATGGACCCGCTGCGCCGCCTGCTCGCGCGGGCCACCGGCGCCGACGCCGCCCTGTTCAGCCACAACTCCGCGGGCGCGTGCCCGCTGTGCGACGGCAACGGCGTCATCGTCACCGACCTGGCGTTCATGGACCCGGTCACGACCACGTGCGAGGCGTGCGGCGGCGGCCGGTACCGCCCCGAGGCGCTGACGCACACCCTGCGGGGACGGACGGTCGTGGACCTGCTGGCGATGACCGCCGAGGAGGCCCTGGCCTTCTTCACCGGCCCGGCCGAACGCGCCACCGGCCCGGCCGAGCGTGCGATCGCCGTCCGGCTGCGCGCCCTGAACGAGGCGGGGCTCGGCTACCTGACGCTCGGGCGCCCGCTCGGGTCGCTGTCGGGCGGCGAGCGGCAGCGCCTGAAGCTGGCGACCCGGCTGCACCGCACCGGCTCGGTCTACGTGCTGGACGAGCCGACGACGGGCCTGCACCCCTCCGACGTGAGCGCGCTCCTCGCCCTGCTGGGGCGGCTGGTCGACAGCGGCGACACCGTCATCGTCGTCGAGCACGACCTGCACGTGGTCAAGCACGCGGACTGGGTGATCGACGTCGGCCCCGGCGGCGGCCGGCACGGCGGCGAGATCGTGTTCGCCGGGACCCCGGCCGCGCTGCTGGACGCGCCCACCTGCACGGCCGGGTTCCTGCGCCGTGACCTGGCCCGCGCGGCCTAGCCGCCGGGGGCGAGGCCGCTCAGTCGCCGCTCAGTCGCCGGGGGCGAGGCGGGCGGGGAACCCGCCGGTGGCGACCGGCCCCCAGCGGTCGATGGTGACGCGGATCAGGGACTTGCCCTGGCGGCGCATCGCCTCCCGGTACTCGTCCCAGTCCGGGTGCTCCCCGGCGATGCAGCGGTAGTAGTCGACGAGCGCGTCGGCGGCCTCGGGCATGTCGATGACCTCGGCCGTCCCGTCGATCTGGACGTAGGGGCCGTTGAACTCGTCGGACAGCACGCACACCGACACGCGGGCGTCGCGGCGGGCGTTGCGGGTCTTGGCCCGCTCGGGGTATGTGGAGATCACGAGGCGGCCTCCGTCGTCGACGCCGCAGGTGACCGGCGACATCTGGGGCCGCCCGTCGGCGCGGACGGTGGACAGCACCGCATGGTGCCGGGGGCGCAGGAACTCGAGCAGTTCGGGAAGGTCGACGCGGTTCGCGGTGGCGATCGAAGGAGCCATGTCCGCCACCTTAGGGAACCGGGCACCGATGAGTTCGGGTGCGCCGCGCCGTCTACCCATGACAACGGATTCACCAAGGATTCACCGAGGAGGACGACGATGAGCGACCGCGACCCCGTCAAGGCCCGCAACCTCGACATCTACGGCGGCGGAGAGCTGGCCTGGGACACCGTCCGGGACGCGCTGACCGCGGCGCTTCCAAAGGCCGAGACGCCGGTGTACCTCGGCACCGTCCGGCCGGACGGCCGCCCGCACTCGGCCGGTGTCGGCGCGTCGTGGTACGAGGGCGACCTGTACGTCGTCAGCGGCCCCGGCACGCGCAAGTCCCGGAACCTGGCGGCGAACCCGGCGTGCACCATCTCGGTCCGGACGGCGGTCGGGGACGTGGTGCTGGAGGGTGAGGCCGAGCGCGTCACCGACCCGGGCGTCCTGGAGCCGGTCGCGGCGGTGTACCGGGAGGGAGGCTGGCCGGCGCAGGTGGAAGGCGACGCGTTCACCGCCCCCTACAGCGCGCAGAGCGCGGGCCCGCCGCCCTGGCACCTCTACCGCATCACCTTCCACACGGTGTTCGTGGTGGGCACGGTCGAGCCGTACGGCGCGATGCGGTGGAGCTTCGCGCGCTGAGGGTCGGGCGCGGGTGTCGACTTTGGTCTATGGGCCCGTGGCCCATCGGGCGTTGGTGCGGCCGTGCCGCCCGGCGAGACTGGCGGCATGGCAGGGGGAATCTCACTGAGCGGCGCGCCCGCGGGCCGCTGGACGCTCGTCCACGACGGCCGCCGGCTGGAGGTCGAGACCGAACGCGCCGGCTGGGACCACATAGCGCGCCTGTACGTGGACGGCGACCGCGTGGAGGAGGGCAAGGACTTCCCGAAGGTCACGCTCCCCTACGGGGAACTGAGCGTGGTGGTCGGGTTCGACGTCCGGGGGCTGGCCGACGGGCAGGCCGCACGGTGCGAGCTGCGCCCGCCCAAGCCCGCCGAGGACGACGAGCGCGACGCTGAGCCCGACGGTGAGCCAGACCGCGAGCGCGCCGGGTTCGAGCCGGTCGCGTTCGAGCCGCCGGAGGGGACGCGCGCCGCGCGGCGGGAGGCGTTCGCGCGGGCGCATCCGGCGCTGTACGCGTCCCGGCATGTGGCGGTGGCGACCGGGCAGGTGCTGTTCCCGCTGCTGGGGCTGGGCGCGCTGGTGAAGGTGCTGCTGGACCGGGTTCCGTGGCCGGAGTGGCGGCTCCCCGACATCGACCCGCCGTCGATCCCGTGGCCGGACATTCCCTGGCCGGACGTGCCCTGGCCCGACCTGCCGGACTTCTCGGCGCCGCCGTGGGTGCGCGCGCTCCTGGCGGCGGCGAAGTTCGCGGTCCCGATCGTGATCGCGATCGGCGTCGCGGTCAAGGAGGTCGAGCGGCGCAAGCGGGCGGCCGCTCAGCGGGGCGACCGGTCCGGCGCAGGCGACGACGTTGACGGCGGCGGACAGTGGCCTGCCCAGGACCGGGCCGGTGGAGCCGGAGACGATCGCGAGCAGGGACGCGGCGAACCGTCCGGGCGGCGCGGCCGGGTCCTGGCCGCTCAGCCGGGCGCAGAGCCCCCGCCGGGCAGTGGGCCGGACGGCCCGGGAGCTGCGTAGACTTTCCGATCATGAGCGACCGGCCGTCACCCCACTCGTACCTGTCCGAGCTGTTCTCCCTGGAGGGCAGGGTCGCCGTGGTGACGGGCGGCAGCTCGGGGATCGGCCGGGCGATCGCCGAGGCGCTCGCCCGCGCCGGCGCGTCCGTGGTCGTCGTGGCGCGGCGGGAGGCGGAGCTTGCCGCGACGGTCCGGGACCTGGAGGGGCACGGCGGCCGGGCCGCGTTCGTCAGCGCCGACCTGGGGTCGCGGGACGCGGTCGCCGAGGCGGCCGACGAGGCGGCGGCGGCGTTCGGCGAGCCGGACATCCTGGTCAACGCGGCGGCGGTCAACCTGCGCCCGCCGATGGACGGTCTCGGCGCCGAGGTGTGGGACACCACGATGGCGGTGAACCTGGACGCGCCGTTCCTGCTCGGGCAGCGGTTCGGCCCGGGGATGGCGGGGCGCGGGTTCGGCCGGATGATCCACATCGCCTCGCAGCAGGCGTTCCGGGCGTCGCTGGCCAGCGGCGCCTACGGGGTGTCCAAGGCGGGCCTGGCCGCGCTGGCCCGGTCGCAGGCCGAGGCGTGGTCGGGCCGCGGCGTCACCGCCAACACCCTGGTGCCGGGGTTCGTGATGACGCCGCTCAACGCGCACCTGTCGTCGGATCCGGTGAAGGTGAAGGCGCTCGCCGAGCGGACCCTTTCCGGCCGCAACGGCGTGGCGGAGGACTTCGCGGGCGCGGCGGTGTTCCTGGCGTCGCCGTCGGCGGCCTACGTCACCGGCCAGTCGATCTTCGTGGACGGCGGTTTCTCCGCCCACTAGCCCGCCGTCCGCGGTCAGCCGGTCCGGTCGAACAGGCCGGTGGCCTGGACGGCGGCGGCCGGGTCGGCGGCGTGCACGATGCCCCCGACGGGCCGGCCGTGCTCGTCGTGGACGCGCCATCCGCCGAGCTGGACGACCGGGACCCGTCCCGCGCGCATGGCCAGGGCGATCTCCGACAGCGTCCCCCAGGATCCGCCGACGGCGATGACGGCGTCGGCGGCGTTGACGATGACGTTGTTGCGGGCCTGGCCGAGGCCGGTGGGAACGGCGACGGTCAGGTCCGGGCCGGCGGCGGCGCGGTCGGCGGCGGGCAGCACGCCGACCACGACGCCGCCGCCGGTGCGGGCACCGGCCGCCGCGGCGGCCATCACGCCGCCGTGCCCGCCGCAGACGACCACGGCGCCGCGCGCGGCGAGGAGCCGCCCGGTCTCGTAGGCGTGGTCCCATTCGGCTTCGGTGCACTCGCCCGGCCCGCACACCGCCACCTGGAGCGCCATGACCGGGCTACTCCGCGCCGTGCCGGGCGGCGATCTGGTCGATCTTCGCGGCGAGGTCGAAGTCCTTGGCGGTGAGCCCGCCCGCGCTGTGGGTGGACAGCGCGAACGTCAGGGTGCGCCAGCGGATGTCGATGTCGGGATGGTGATCGGCGTCCTCGGCGGCGCGGGCGACGTCGGTGACCACGTCGATCCCGGCCGGGAACGAGGGCGCCTTCACCCGCCGGCGGATCTGGTTCCCGTCCCGGCTCCAGGCGGGCAGGTCGCGCAGCCGGCCGGCGACGGCGGTGTCGTCGAGCGTGTCGGGCATCGGGTCACTTCCTGTTCGTCGGCGCTGATGCCCTTCCTCCTTCCCACTCCGGCTCCCCTTCCACTCAGGCGACCGCCCTCAGGCGGCGGTCACCCGGCGGCGGTCACCCGGTGGCGGAGGTCAGGTCGTACAGGACGGTGCCGCCGACGGTGGTGGCGGTGTAGTTCGCGGCGACCCATGCGCTGATCTTCTGGGCGGCGTCGCTGCCGCTGCCGGCGCGCATCGACATGCCGCCGCCCCCTCCCCCGACGAAGTAGTGGATCTTCCCCTGCCGGACGAGGCTCTGGAATCCGTCGAGGGTGGGCGCGGGGTCGGTGCCGTTGAACCCGCCGACGGCCATCACCGGCTCGCCGGTGGCGAGCTGGTAGCCGGCGGCGGTGTTGGATCCGACGGCCGCGGCGACCCAGGTGTAGGAGGAGGCGCGGGCCTTGAGCGCGGCCGTCACCGCCGCGCTCGGGGTGGTGGCGCCCAGGATCCCGCCGGGCCCGCCGCCCCCAGGCCCGCCACCGGTCCGGCCGCCGCCGCCCGGTCGTCCGCCGCCGGGGCCGCCGAACATGCCCGCCCCAGGCCCGAACCCCTGCCCGGCGCCCGGCCCGGCATTCTGCCCGGCACTCTGGGGCGGCGCACCGGCCTGGCCCCGGTTCCATCCGCCGGGCCCGCCGCGCCCGGGACGTCCGCCCGGGCCGCCGCGCCCGGGGCCGAACCCGCCGGACGTCGCCGGGCCCGCGGTGACGATGGCGCCGGTGTGCGGGGTCCGGGCGGTCTCGGCCGCGTAGGCGGCGGGTCCGGCGAGGGACGCCAGGACCGCCAGGACGACGACGCCGCCGAGGACGCGTCCGCGCAGCACCCGCACGGCGGCCAGGCCCGCGGCGGCGACGAGGCCGGCGGCGACGATCACCGGCGCGAGCCAGGGATGCCAGTCCGGGGACCGCCCGAGCAGCACGTACGCCCAAACGGCCGTGACCGCGACGGCCGCCGACAGGATCGCGGCGGCCTCGGGGGTGCGGCGCCGTTCCCACAGCAGCGCGGCGCCCATGCCGGTGAGCGCGGCGATCGCGGGGGCCAGCGCGACGGTGTAGTACTCGTGGAAGATCCCCTGCATCCAGCTGAAGACGGCGGCGGTGACCAGCAGCCATCCGCCCCACAGCGCGAGCGCGGCGCGGGCGGGGTCGGTGCGGGGCGCGCTGCGGGTCGCCCACAGGCCCGCGGCCAGCAGCATGAGGGCGGCGGGCAGCAGCCAGGAGATCTGGCCGCCGATCACGGTCCCGAACATGCGGCCCCATCCGGCGTCCTGGTCGAGGTTGCCGAGGCCGCCGGTCTCCTCGCCGTTGAGGCGGCCGAGCCCGTTGTAGCCGAACGCCAGTTCCAGCACGGAGTTGTGCTGGGATCCGCCGATGTAGGGGCGGGACGAGGCGGGGACCAGCGCGACCGCCGCGACCCACCATCCGGCCGACACCAGCAGCGCTCCCGCGGCGGCGGCCAGCTGCCACAGCCTGCGCCGCACGGCTGTGGGGGCGGTGACGAGGTAGACCAGCGCGAACACCGGGACGACCAGGAACGCCTGCAGCATCTTGGCCAGGAACCCGGTGCCGACGCAGGCGGCCGCGAGCAGCAGCCAGCGGGTGCTCGCGGTCTCCTGCGCCCGGACCGTCGCGTAGGCGCCGAGCGTCAGCAGCAGCACCAGCAGCGCGTCGGGGTTGTTGAACCGGAACATCAGCGCCGCGACCGGTGTCAGCGCGAGCGCGGCGCCGGCGAGCAGCGCCGCCCAGGCCGGGAACCGGCGCCGGACGGCCGCGTGCAGGACGCCGACGGTCGCGACGCCCATCAGCGCCTGCGGGACGAGGATGCTCCAGGTGTTGACGCCGAACACGCGGGCGGTGAGCGCCATCGGCCACAGCGCGGCGGGCGTCTTGTCGACGGTGATGGCGTTGGCGGCGTCGGAGGAGCCGAAGAAGAACGCCTTCCAGCTGGTGGCGCCGGCCTGGACGGCGGCGGAGTAGAACGCGTTGGCCCATCCGGACGCGCCGAGCCCCCAGATGTACAGCAGGCCGGTCGCGGCCAGCAGTGCCAGCAGCGCGGGGCGGGCCCAGGCGGGGTCGGCGGCCGGGCCGCGCAGCAGTTTTCGCGGGAGGCCGCCCCACCCGTGCGGGGTGCGGGGCGCGGGCGGGGCGGCCTGGATGGTGGAGGTCATGTCGTTTTCCCTGCGGGTCAGCCGAGCTTGTAAAGCTGGGTGCCGGTGGAGCCGCCGGACGAGGCGTCCGGCGAGCCGGTGGACGTGCCGCCGTATTCGCCGGCGTCGACGAGGGTCCCGTTCTTCTGGACCCATGCGGTGACGCCGGAGTCGCCGCCGCCTCCGGGGCCCATGCGGCCGCCGAGCAGGATGTAGCGCAGCTTGCCGTCCTTGACGTACTGCTGGAGCTTGGCGACGGTCATGGCGGGGTCGCTTCCGGTGAAGCCGCCCATGGCGATGACGGGACGCCCGGTCTGCAGGATGATCGAGGACGCCTCCTGGGCGCTGGAGACCGCGACGAGCCAGGTGGCGCCGCCCTGGTTCTTCTCCAGGTAGGCGATCATCTGCGAGTCGACCCGTCCGCCCGGCCCCCCGCCGAAGCCGCCGAAGCCGCTCCCTGCGGGGCGCTGCCCGCGCCCGTCGGGTGCCTGTCCGGCCTGGGCCCCGCCCGGCGCCTGGCCGTTCCGGCCACCGGGCTGCCCGGCAGGTGCCTGCCCGTCCTGTGCCGGTCCGCCGGGCATGCCCGCACCGCCCGGCAGGCCTGCACCACCCGGCATCCCGGGGGGTGCGCCGCGTCCGGCCGTGCCGCGGCCTCCGGGGAAGCCGCCGGGTCCGCCGAACCCGTTCCCGGAGGACGGCCCCGCCAGCGGGTTGGAGCCGTTGGAGGTGGTGGACGCGGCCGACACCGCGTACGCGGCCGGCCCGGCGAGACCTGCGGTCACGGCGAGCACCAGCCCGGCGACGGCGGCGCGCGTCCTGGCGCGGCGGACGAACCGTCCCCCGAGGAGGGCGAGCACGGCCAGGACGGTGGCGGCGGCGACGGCCCACCGCAGCCACGGGTGCCAGGACGGTGTGCGGTCCAGCAGCGCGAACGCCCATGCGCCGGTGGCGGCGATGCCAGCCGGCGGCACCCACGCCCACCTGGCCGACCGCCGGTAGGCGCCGGTCAGCAGGACGGCGCCGGCGCCGGTGAGCGCGGCGACCGCGGGCGCAATGGCGGTGGAGTAGTAGGGGTGGAAGGTGCCTTTGGCGAAGCTGAAGATGACGTAGTGGACGGCGAGCCAGCCGCCCCACAGCAGCAGCGCGGCGCGGGCGGTGTCGGTACGTGGCTTGCGCCGCAGCAGGATCAGCCCGGCGGCGAGGGCGAGGACGGCGAACGGGATGAGCCAGGAGATCTGCCCGCCGAGGATGTCGTTGAACAGCCGCCCGGCGCCGGACTGGCCGCCGAAGCCGCCACCGCCGCCCGGGCCGCCGCCCCCGGGGCCGCCGCGTCCGCCGTTCTCGCCGAAGACGCGGCCGAGGCCGTTGTAGCCGATGACCAGGTCCCAGGCGGTGCCGTCGGTGCTGCCGCCGATGTAGGGGCGGGAGCCGGCGGGGACGGCGTCCACGGTCAGCATCCACCAGAACGAGGACGCGGCCAGGACGGCGCCGGCGGCGAGCAGGTGCCCGGCGCGGCGCAGCAGCCCGGGCCGGGCGGCGACGAGGTAGGCCAGGCCGAGCGCCGGGACGACGAGGAACGCCTGCAGCATCTTGGTGTTGAAGCCGCAGCCGACGAGGAACGCCGCGAGCAGCAGGGGCCGCAGCCGCCCGGTGTCGATGGCGCGCTGGCAGGCCCAGGCGGCGGCGACCAGCAGCAGGACCAGCAGCGTGTCGGGGTTGTTGTCGCGGTTGATGGCGACGGTGATCGGGGTGAGGGCGAGCACGGCGGCGGCGGTGACCGCGGCGGCGGGCCCGAACGCGCGCCGCACCGTGGCGTACAGCACGGCGACGGCGGCGACGCCTTCGGCGACCTGCGGGAGGAGCAGGCTCCAGGTGGAGAACCCGAAGACGCGCGCGGACAGCTCCATGGCCCACAGGGCCATGGGCGGCTTGTCGACGGTGATGTAGGAGCCGGCGTCCAGGGAGCCGAAGAAGAACGCCTTCCAGCTCTGGGTGCCGCTCTTGACGGCGGCGGAGTAGTAGGAGTTGGCGTATCCGGCCTTCGACAGTCCCCACGCGTACAGGACGCACGCCGCGATCAGGATGCCCCACAGCGCGGGCCGGGCCCAGCGGGGGTCGCCGTCCGGTCCGAGGAGCAGCCTGCGGGCGCGCCCCGCCGGGGAGGCGGGTCCGGCGGCGGCGGGCGGTGTGATCGTGGAGGTCATGACTGGGTTCCTCCGGTCTCCTCGGCCGCGGGGACGCGGTCCCCGGCGGCGGGGCGGCCGCCGAGGCGGCGCGGGTGGAAGATCCAGGCGCGCATCAGCAGGAACCGCACCAGGGTGGCGACGGCGTTGGCGGCGACGAGCGCGGCGACCTCGACGGCCCGGGACGCGCCGGGCGCGGCGGCGTGCAGGAGAGCCAGGCCGCCGCTGCTGAGGGCGAGGCCGAGCAGGAACGCCAGGCCGCCTTCGAGCTGCTGCCGGAACGCGCGGCGGGTGCCGGTGACGCCGAAGGTGAAGCGGCGGTTGGCGGCGGTGTTCCCGATCGTGGTGATGATCAGGGAGACCGCGTTCGCCCACAGCGGCCCCATGGCCAGGCGCAGCACCACGAACAGGACGAGCTGGGCGAGGGTGCTGATGACGCCGATGACGGCGAAGGCGGGGAGCTGGCGGGCCATTCCGGCGGGGAGCGCGGCCTGGTCGAGCCGGGGGCGTCCGCCGACGGGGGCGCGGAACGCGCCGGTGAGCATGCGGCGGGCGACGCGGGCCATGCCGCGCAGGTCGTCGCGGGCGGTGCGCAGGACGTCGACGCGGCTGTCGGGGTCGTCGACCCAGTCGACGGGGACCTCGTGGATGCGCAGCCCGTTGCGTTCGGCGAGCAGCAGCAGCTCGGTGTCGAAGAACCACTCCTCGTCCTCGACGGACGGCAGCAGCGCCTGCACGATCTCGGTGCGGGCGGCCTTGAAGCCGCACTGGGCGTCGGTGAACCGGGCGGCGAGGGCGGTGCGCAGGAGCAGGTTGTAGCAGCGGGAGATGACCTCGCGGCGGGGGCCGCGGACCACGGCGGAGCCGCGGGTGAGGCGGGAGCCGATGGCCAGGTCGCTGTGCCCGGAGATGAGCGGTGCGACCAGCGGCAGGAACGCGTCCAGGTCGGTGGACAGGTCGACGTCCATGTAGGCGACGACGTCGGCGTCGCTGGTGCCCCACACGTGCCGCAGGGCGCGGCCCCGGCCCTTGGCCTCCAGCCGCACGGCGTGGACGCGCGGATGCCGCGCCGCCAGGTCCTGGGCGATCCGCCAGGTGGTGTCGGTGCTGGCGTTGTCGGCGACGGTGATGCGGAACGGGTAGGGGAAGGTGCCGGCGAGGTAGGCGTGCAGGCGTTCCACGCTCGCCGCCAGGACGCGTTCCTCGTTGTAGACGGGGACGACCACCTCGACGAGCCTGCCCCGCCCCCCGTGGTCGTGCGAGGGCGGGGGCGGCGCGGCGGGCGTGCCCCGTTCGGTGACAAGGTGACTCATGAGACCGAGGTTCGGGGGCGGGTGTGGGAAGGCCGTGAGCCGTCCATTAACGCAACATGAGAATCGCGGCCTCAGACCGGCCGCCGGGCCGTCGGGCCGCGCCGCCGGCAGGGGCGGTCAGTCGCCGGGGGTGGCGGTGCCGGGGAGGCGGACGCGGGCGAGGGTCCCGCCGCCGGGTGCGGGTTCCAGGGCGACGTCCCCGCCGCATTCGGCGACGACGCGGGCGACGATGGACAGCCCGAGCCCGGATCCGGGCAGGCTCCGCGCGGACGGGGACCGCCAGAACCGTTCGAACACGTGCGGGAGGTCGTCGGCGGGGATGCCGGGGCCGTGGTCGCGGACGGTGAGCTCGCCGGCTTTGAGGCGGACGGTGACGGTCCCGCCGGGCGGGCTGAACTTGACGGCGTTGTCGAGCAGGTTGACCACGGCGCGTTCCAGGGACGCCGGGTCGCCCAGCACATGCCAGGGCTGGGTGTCGGATTCGACGGTGAGGCCGGGCCCGCGCAGCCGGGCGCGTTCCACGGCGCGGGCGACGACGTCGTGGAGGGCGACGGTCTCGCGGACGGGTTCGGCCTCTGCGGGGCGGGCGAGTTCGAGGAGGTCGCCGACGAGGCTGGACAGTTCCTGCATCTGCGCCTTGACGCTGGCGAGCAGGTTGTGGCGGGTGGCCTGCGGCAGTTCGCGTCCGGTGGCCTCCGAGCGCAGCAGCAGGTCGATGTTGGTGCGCAGGCTGGTCAGGGGGGTGCGCAGCTCGTGCCCGGCGTCGGCGATGAGCTGCTGCTGCCGTTCCCGGGACGCGGCCAGGGCGGCGGTCATGCTGTTGAAGGAGCGGCTGAGGCGGGCGATCTCGTCGGTGCCCTCCTCGGGGATGCGGGTGCCGAGGTCCTCGGTGCGGGCGATGTGCTCGACGGCGCCGGTCAGCTCGTCCACGGGCCGCAGCGACGCCCGCGCGATCATGAGCCCGGCGGCGGCGGAGACCAGGACGCCGAGGGCGGTGACGGCGGTGAGCAGCAGCGCGAGGTTGTCCAGGGGGCCTTCGACCTCGTCGAGGGAGATCGCGTAGGACACGGCGGCGGGGGTGCCGTCGGCGGTGCGGAAGGAGCGGGTGAGGATCCGGACGTCGCCCTTGGAACCGGAGGAGGTGACGCCGGTGCCGTCGTGGTAGACGTGGTCGCGTTCGCCGCGGGCGACCTGCACGTCCTCGGAGGTGACCTGCAGGGCGCCGGTGCCGGGGACGGTGCAGCGCCGCCCTTCGGCGTTGACCAGCTGCATGATCTCGTAGGGGCCGGGGGGCCGGTTCTCGCTGCCGGTCCCGGTGGGGTCCTGGGTGCAGGCGGCCAGGGCGGCCTCGACCTGCCAGGCCAGGCGCCCGTGGAACGGCGGCACGCCGTCGCGGTCGCGGTCCTGGCCGGGGGGCGGGCCGCCGGACACGGCGCCGAGCCGGCGGTCGAGCTCGTGGTACAGCTGGTTGCGGGTGAGGAGCCATCCGGCGCTGGCGCAGGCGGCGACGGCGAGCGCGACGGCCGCGGCGGTCAGCAGCGCCATGCGGGCGCGCAGCGTGAGCCGCCGCGTGACCGGTGCCCGGGTGGTCACGGGGACGCCGCCGTGCGCAGCACGTACCCGACGCCGCGGACGGTGTGCACGAGCCGCGGCAGCCCGCCCGCCTCGGTCTTGCGCCGCAGGTACATCACGTACACGTCCAGGGAGTTGGACGCGGGTTCGAAGTCGAAGCCCCAGACGGTCTCCAGGATCTGCTCGCGGGTGAGGACCTGGCGGGGGTGGGCGAGGAACATCTCCAGCAGCATGTACTCGGTGCGGGTCAGCTCGACGTGCTTCCCGGCGCGGGTGACCTCGCGGGTGAGGGTGTCCATGCGCAGGTCGTCGAAGGACAGGACGTCCTCGCCGGGGGCGTCGCCGGTGTCGGCGGCGGTGCCGTTCATGGCGGCGCGGCGCAGCAGGGCGCGGACGCGGGCGAGGAGTTCGTCCAGCTCGAACGGTTTGGCGAGGTAGTCGTCGGCGCCGGCGTCCAGCCCGGTGACGCGGTCGCCGACCATGTCGCGGGCGGTGAGCATGAGGACGGGCATGGTGGCGCCGAGGGCGCGCAGCCGCCGGCAGGTGGTCAGGCCGTCCATCCGCGGCATGAGGACGTCCAGGACGACCAGGTCGGGGGTCTCCTTCTCGACCTGGTCGAGGGCCATGACGCCGTCGGCGGCGGCGTCGACGCGGTAGCCCTCGAACTCCAGGCTGCTGGACAGCGACTCGCGGACGGCCGGCTCGTCGTCCACCACCAGTATCCGCGCAGCCCGCGCCCCCTGCATGCCAGGTTCCATGTACACACCGTAAACAGCGCCGGTGAGCGCCCGGGCCACCAGGCGGTGTTTCTCATGGTTCTCTCAGAATCTTCTGAGGGCCGGTTCAGGACGCGCGATCTTCGGGTTCGGCGGTGGCGTCGGCCCACGCCCCGCCCGTGGTACCGCCACCACCGGCGTCGCCCGCGCCCGTGTCGTCTGCGGTGCCGGTGCCGGTGCCGGTGTCGGTGTCCACGGTCGCTTCGATGACGACGGCGGCCTGGGCCGGATCGGGGCGGGTGGCGGTGGTCCAGGTGGTCTTGGCGACGTCGACGACGACGTCGCGGGACACCTCCACGATGAGGCCGCGCAGGGTGTCGCGCATGGCGAGCCTGAGGGCGTCGCGGATCAGTTCGCGCAGGACGGCCTCGACGGCGGCGGTGGCGGCGCGGGCCGCGGCGCGCGCGGCCAGGTCGCGGGCGGTGCGGGCGAGGGCGCTGCCGGCGGCGGCCGACAGCAGGTCCCCGGCGGTGCGGGCCGCGTCTCGGACGGCCGGGTCGCGGCGGGCGCGGGCGGCCAGGCCGGCGGCGGCGTCGGCGAGCGGCGCCAGCTCGGCGGCCACGCCGGTCTGCCTGCCGGTCTTGCGGGCGGTGTCGCGCAGGGCGGCGGCCGCGTCGCGGGCGGCCTGCTCGGCGGTCTCGCGGACGACGCGGGTCACGATGTCGCGGCCGGTGGTCATGGCGGCGTCGACGGCGGCGTCGGCGACGGTGTCGATGGCGGCGTCCACGACGGTCCTGGTGGCGGCCTGCACGACGGGCTGGGACGCGGTCGCGGCCATGGTGCGCCCGGCGACGTCCAGGGCGGCGGCGGTGGCGGCGCGGGCGAGGGGGCTGCCGGCGGCGAGGCGGCGCGCGGCGGCGGCCATGGGGTGGCTGGCGGCCTGCTCGGCGAGGGTCATCGCGGCGGCGGCGGCCTCGAACGCGCTCGCGGTGGCGGGGTTGGCCGCCGCGGCGGCGCGGGCCTCGGTGACGGCGCGTTCGGCGGCGGCGCGGGCGGCGTTGACGGCGGCGTCCCGGGCGGCCTGCTCGATGGCCTTCATGGCGGGCGTCCCGGACATCTGCTCCAGGATGCGGGTGGCGGCGAGCGCGGCGGTGTCGCGGGCGGCGTCGCGCAGCGGCTCGCCCGCGGATGCGGCCATGCGGGCGGCGGACGCGGCGGCCGGGGCCAGCCCGTCCCAGATCTCCTCCAGCCGTTCGGCTGCGGCGCGGTCGGCCCGGCCGGCGCGCCCGGCGAGCCCGGTCCCGTCCTCCGGCCTGTCCTCCGGCCGGGTGTCCCGCCGGTCCATCTCGTCGCCCATCTCGTCGTCCACGGTCACGCCTCTCCTCGCGATCCGCCCCCAAATCACCATAACTTCCGAACATCGCCCGGGGTTCCGTCCGGCGCCGGCCGGTGCCCGGGTCAGCGGCCGCAGGAGGCGCAGGGGGTGCGGGTGCGGCGGGCGTAGCCGCGGGCGGCGGCGGCCATCCCGGCGCCCCAGGCGAAGTAGGCGGGGACGGCGACCCAGAAGAACGCCTCGGGCAGGTCGAGGCCGCCTTCGGGCGGGAAGGGGTTGCGGCCGTGCAGCCGCTCCCAGCACATCTGCAGCAGCATCAGCCCGAAGTACACCACGAGCCCGCCGGAGATCGCGGTGCCGGGCCACAGCACCAGCCGGCGCGGGACGCGGCGGCCGGCCAGGCCGGGGACACGGCGGGGCCATGTCCGACCGAAGGAGTGGACGAGGGCGAGCGGCAGCAGGCTCCCGCCGAGCACGAACCCGGCCTCGAACAGCACCGCCGAGGGGCCGGCGGACATCGGCGACTCCCCGAACCCGACCACGGCCTGGGCGACGATGCGTGTGACGCATCCGGCGACGGCGAGGTAGGCGGCCCAGAACGCCCACGCGGGCGTGCGGTCGAGGGGGCCTGGCGCGGTCGCGGGCCGCCCGCAGGCGGCGCATCCGGCGCGGTCGCGGACGGCGTGGCGGACGGTGTAGGCGCGCACCGACAGCCCGGTCGTGATCCCGGCGGCGACGACCGCGGCCCGCGACAGCGCGCCGAGCGGGTAGAAGCCGATGCCGAGGCCGGGCAGGATCCCGCCGACCACGTCGAGCAGCAGCATCGCGCCGGAGGCGACCAGGCACACCGCCGCCGTCCAGCCCGCCGCCGTCAGCGCGAGCCGGGGCCCGCGGCCGACGCGGTCCGCGCGGGCGAGCGCGAGCGCGGCCAGGACGATCGCGGCGGCCCCGCACAGCGCGACGCTCCCCCACCCGGTGAAGACGACGAGGTCGGTCCCGACGGGCGACAGGTCGCCCGGGCGGTGCCCGGCCGCCCAGTACGCGCGCAGGGCCCCGTAGGCGGTGACCCAGGCGAGCGCGGCCGCCGGCAGGCGGCGGCCGGGCGTGCGGGCGGGGGCGGGTCCGGTGATCGTGGTGGCCATGGCCCTGATCCTGCGGCGGCCGGCGCCGCCGGTGCCTCCCCGCGGCGGCCGATCCCCCTCCCCCGCGCGGGGGAAGGGAGATATCCGGTCGACCGGGACGGCCCCGGCCGGTAGAGTCGCGCCCGGAACCGAAAGGGAGGTGAGGACGCATGGCCGTCGCCGCAGTGGCTGCTGCCCGCAGCAATCAGCCCGTCCTCCTTTCCCGGGCCTCCGGCTGACCTTCCCACCGCACGGTTTGCGCGGCACGTTCACGCCGGGGCCCCTTCACGCAAGGGTTCCGATCCGTTGTCCTTCACTTTCGCGGGGTCGTCCCCTCTGGCCGCCTACGGCTGGGACGAGACCCTGGAGAACGAGTTCACCTCTCATCGCGCCGCGGGCCTGACGCCCGCGCGTGTGGCCGCGGTCGACCGCGGCCTGTGCGACGTGGTCGCCGAGGACGGCCCCGCGCGGGCCTCCGCCCCGGCCTCGTCGCCCCTGTCCTCGTCGGACTCGCCGGGCGGCCCGGTCGCGGCGCCGTGCACGGGCGACTGGGCGGCGCTGCGCGCCGGCGGCCCCGGCGGGCGGCCGGCGGTGGCGGCGCTGCTGCCGCGCCGGACCGCGATCGTGCGGTCGTCGGCGGCGCGGGACTCGCGCGGCCAGGTGCTGGCCGCCAACGTCGACACCGTCGCGATCGCGGTGTCGCTGGCCGCCCGCCCCGACCTCGGGCGGGTCGAGCGGCTGCTGGCGCTGGCCTGGGAGAGCGGGGCGCGGCCGGTGGTCGTGCTCACCAAGGCCGACCGGGCCGCGGGCACCGCCGGCACCGCGCGGTCGGAGGTCGCCGCCGCCGCGCCGGGCGTGGACGTGGTGGCGTGCAGCGCCGCGACCGGGGACGGCGTCGACGCCGTCCGCGCCGTCCTGGCCGGGACGGTGGTGCTGCTCGGGCCGTCCGGTGCGGGCAAGTCCACCCTCGGCAACGCGCTGCTGGGCGAGGACGTCCTGGCGACCGGGGCCGTGCGCGAGGCCGACGGCAAGGGCCGGCACACGACCGTGCGGCGGGAGCTGCTGCCGCTGCCGGGCGGCGGTGTCCTGATCGACACGCCGGGGCTGCGCGGCGTCGGCCTGTTCGAGGCGTCGCAGGGCCTGGAGCGGACGTTCGCCGACATCGAGGAGCTGGCCGCCGCCTGCCGGTTCGGTGACTGCGCGCACGACACCGAACCGGGCTGCGCCGTCCTGGCCGCGGTCGAGGACGGGACGCTGCCGCCCCGCCGCCTGGTCAGCTACCGCAAGCTGCTGCGCGAGAACGCGTGGGCGGCCGCGCGCACCGACGACCGGCTGCGCGCCGAGCGGGAGAACCGGCGCAAGGAGATCACCAGGTGGCAGCGGCGGCTCTACCGGGAGCGGGGGGACCGATGAGCTGGACGACGCGGCCGGAGACGGCCGGTGACGCGGCCGCGGTCCGCGCGGTGGTCGAGGCGGCGTTCCCGACCGCCGCGGAGGCCGTCCTGGTGGACGCGCTGCGCGGCGACGCGGCCTGGATTCCTGGCCTGTCGGCGGTGGCGGTGGCCCCGGACGGGCGGGTCGCCGGGTATGCGCTGCTGACGCGGTGCACCGCCGGCGGCGCGGACGCGCTCGCACTGGCGCCGGTGGCGGTGTCGCCGCGGTTCCAGCGGCGGGGCGCCGGCGGCGCGGCGGTGCGGGCGGTGCTGGAGGCCGCGGCCCGCCGCGCGGCGGCCGGGGGCGAGCGGCTGGTGGTGGTGCTCGGCCATCCGGAGTACTACCCGAGGTTCGGGTTCACGCGGGCGTCGGCGCTCGGCGTCGGAGTCGCGTTCGAGGTGCCGGACGAGGCGCTGATGGCGCTGGTGCTGGAGGGGCCGGGCCCGGTCCCGTCCGGGACGGTGCGCTACCCGGCGCCGTTCGGCGTCTGACGCCGGTGCCCGTGGCCTGCGGCGGTCCCGCCGCAGGCCACGGGCGTCAGGGGCCACGATCTGTCAGTGGCCACCGGTTGTCAGCGGCCGCGCCGCCGGTAGGTCCGCACCGACAGCGGGACGAAGACCGCCAGCAGCAGCACCGACCAGCCGAGGGTGGCGGCGACGGGGTGCGCGACCGGCCAGGCCACGTCCGCGGCCGGGGCGCCCGGGTTGCCGAACAGCGTGCGGCAGGCGGCGGTGAGGGCGCTGACGGGGTTCCAGTCGGCGATGACCTGCAGCACCTTGGGCATGCCGCCGGTGGGGACGAACGAGTTGGACAGCATGGTGACGGGGAACACCAGCGGGATCAGCTGGTCGGCGGTCTGCTCGTTCTTCACCACCAGGCCGAGGTAGCAGCCGGCCCAGCTCAGCGCGTACCGCATGAGGGCCAGCAGCAGGAACGCCTCGACGGTGGGCCAGACGCCGTTGTGGGCGCGCCAGCCGACGACGAGGCCGGCGCAGGCCATGATGACCATGCCGAGGACGCCGTTGAGGATCTCGGCGCCGGTCTGCCCGAACGGGACGGCGGAGCGGGCCATCGGCATGGACCGGAACCGGTCCATCACGCCGCGGGAGGCGTCGGTGGCGACCCGCATGGTGACGGCCATGGTGGCGGTGAAGGTGACCATGGCGAACAGGCCGGGCATCAGGTACTCGCGGTAGTTCCCGCCGCCGGGGACGGAGATGGCGCTGCCGAACACGTACCCGAACAGCACCACCATGATCGCGGGGAAGATCAGCGCGGCGATCAGCTCGCCGGGTTCCTGGCGGATGCGGCCGAGCTCGCGGCCGATGAGGGTGAGGCCGTCGGCGAGCGCCCAGCGCAGCCGCCCGCCGCGGGACGCGGGCGCCGGGCCGGCGGTGACGGTGTGGACGGCGGTCATCGGGCGGGCTCCTTCTCACGTTCGCGGGTCGCGGCGTCCCGGCCGTTCCCGGTGTCGCCGGCGCCGGTTTCGCCGGTGAGGCGCAGGAACACCTCGTCGAGGGTGGGGCGGCGCAGCGCGACGTCTCCGACGGTGACGCCGGCGCGGTCGAGTTCGCGGACGACGTCGGCGAGCCGCAGGGACCCGGCGGCCAGCGGGACCGAGAGGCGGTCGCCGTCCAGGGCCGGGTAGGCGCCGGCGAGGGTGTGCAGGACGTCGGCGGCGCCTCCGGCCATGGCGGGGTCGTCCAGGACGACGTCGAGGCGGTCGCCGATGGAGGCCTTCAGCTCGTCGGGGGTGCCGGTGGCGATGACGCGGCCGTGGTCGATCACGGCGATGTCGTCGGCGAGCCGGTCGGCCTCGTCGAGGTACTGGGTGGTGAGCAGGACGGTGGTGCCGTCGGCGACGAGCCCGCGGACGGCGTCCCAGATCTCGCCGCGGCTGCGCGGGTCCAGGCCGGTGGTGGGCTCGTCCAGGAACAGCACCTGGGGCCGCAGGATCAGGCTGGTGATCAGGTCGAGGCGGCGGCGCATCCCGCCGGAGTAGCCGGCCACCTGCCGGTCGGCGGCGTCCATCAGCCCGAACCGCTCCAGCAGCTCGTCGGCGCGGCGGCGGGCCTCGCGCCGCGGCAGGTGGTAGAGGCGGCCGAACATGCGCAGGTTGCCGCGCCCGGTGAGCTTCTCGTCGACGGCGGCGTACTGCCCGGCGAGCCCGATGCGGGTGCGGACCTGGTCGGGACGGCGGGCGACGTCGTACCCGGCGATGCGGGCGTGCCCGGAGTCGGCGTCGGCCAGCGTGGCCAGGATCCGCACGGCGGTGGTCTTGCCGGCGCCGTTGGGGCCGAGGACCCCGCAGACGGTCCCGGCGGGGACGGCCAGGTCGAGGCCGTCCAGGGCCTGGGTGTCCCCGAAGCGCTTGCGCAGCGCCTCGGCGACGACGATCGGTTCGTCCGACACGATCCCTCCTCTGGGTACGGTGTACGCAACTACGGTAGACAACTGGGTACGTCGTACGCAACTAGGATGCTGCGAAAGGGCCACGAGGAGGTTCGGTGACAGCCGGCGAGCAGCACGTCAGCATCTGGTCGCTCCCCGAGCGGCAGGGCCGGGGGCCGCGCCCCGCCTACAGCCGCGCGCAGATCACCGAGGCGGCGATCCGCATCGCCGACGCCGAGGGGCTGGAGGCGGCGTCCATGCGCCGGATCGCCGCCGACCTCGGCACCGGCGCGATGTCGCTGTACCGCTACGTGCCGTCCCGCGACGACCTGATCGAGCTGATGGTCGACCACGCGCTGCTGGAGATGGACATCCCCGAGCGCCCGACCGGCGACTGGCGCGCCGACCTGACGCTGATCGCCGAGAACACCCGGGCGGTGTGGCTGCGCCACCCCTGGCTGTCCGGGCTGGTGCGGCCGCGCGGCTCGTTCGGCCCGAACCGGCTGCGGCTGCTGGAGTTCGCGTTCGGGGCGCTGGACGTGGGCGTCCCCATCGACGACATGCTGACCCTGCTGGACATGCTCAACGGCTACGTCGAGCGCACCGTGCGCGGTGAGATCGAGTGGAAGCGGGAGATCCGGCAGACCGGGATGACCCCGGAACGCTGGATGATGCAGAGCGCCCCCTACGTGCGGGAGCTGCTCGACACCGGCAGGTACCCGATGTTCGAGCGGATCGTCATGGACGCGCGGCTGCCGCACATGTCCACCGAGGAGCAGTTCCGCTACGGCCTGGAACGCGTCCTGGACTGCATCGCCGGCGCCCTCCCCTGAGCGCCACCGGGCCGGGCGTCTCAGGGGGCGGGCGTCAGAGGATCCGGGCGACCTTGTAGGCGACGCCGCCCTCGACGAGGTAGCCCGATCCGGCGCAGGTGATGGTGTTCAGCCACGCGTACCGTTCGGCGCCGGTCTCGATGAGCGGGTTGGTGCGGAAGTGGTAGCGGGCGGGGTCGACGTGGTGGCGCCTGGCGGGGTCGGCGATGTCGGCGTGCAGTTCCGGCGGGGTGGTCCAGCGGCCGCCGTAGGTCATGTGCAGCAGGGCGCCGTCGTCGGTGCGCAGGGTGAGCCGCACGTCCAGCACCATTGTCCCGTCGGGGCGGAACACCGCCCAGTCGCCGCCGCCCGGCAGCACCTCGCCGCGCAGGTCCGGGCCGTGGAAGGTGCCGCCGGCGCTGCCGAACAGGACCCGCCGCCCGGCCGGGCCGCCGATGTCGAGGGGCTCGTCCAGGTCGACGACCATGTCGAAGAGGTGCCGTGTCGTGATCTCGCCGACGGGCTTGATCCGCGGGTCCGGGGCCGTCACCGGGCACCCGCCGCGACGGAGAGGGTGTCGCCGAACAGGACGGCGCGGACGGCGTCGGTCGACACGCCCGACTGGGCGCACAGCGCCGACAGGTCGAAGAAGAACCGCTCGCCGGCGATGAGGCCGTCGGCGAAGGTGAACTGGATGAACACCGGCAGTTCGGCGCGGTTCCCGTTGGGTGTGACGCCGAACCCCCCGCCGGTCATGGTCATCCGCGCGGTCCCCCAGCAGACGAGTGTGCCCTCGCCGGCGGCGTGTCCCTCCAGCGTGACGTCGTAGTCGGGGAAGGCGGTGAAGAACGCCGCCAGGGTCTGCTCGTTCTCGGCCGGGCCCGTCGCGGTCGTCCCGAAGGCGGGCGCCTGCAGGACCATGTCGCGGTGCAGGAGGCGCATGGCCGCGGGCAGGTCCTGGCGGCTCTTGGCCTCCGCCAGCGCCTGGGCCAGCGCCAGCATCCGTTCGGTGTCCTTTTGATCGGTGTCCTTTTGATCGGTGTCCATCCGTTCGGTGTCCATCGGTTCTCCCGGTCGTACGGTGGGGGCTTCCGTCCCGCCCGAGCTAAACATACGATCGGTCGTACGTCTAGTTGGGTGTGGCAGGATGGCGCCGGTGAACGAATCTGCGGTGCACGGACCGACCGTGACCGACGGGCGCCTGCTGCGCGGCGCGCGGGCCAGGCGGACCATCGCCCGCCATGCGGTGGACGTGGCGTCGCTGGAGGGGCTCAACGGGTTGAGTCTCGGGCGGCTGGCCGGTGATCTGGGGCTGTCCAAGAGCGGCGTCCAGACGCTGTTCCGGACGAAGGAGAACCTGCAGCTGGCGGCCGCGGAGTCGGCGCGGGAGCGGTTCGCCGAGGCGGTCGTGGTCCCGGCGCTGGCCGCGCCGGCGGGCGCCGCCCGGCTGCGGGCGCTGGTGGACCGCTGGATCGTCTACGCCGAGACGCCGCTGTTCGCCGGGGGGTGTTTCTGGGCGGCGAACCTGCCCGAGTTCGACAGCCGGCCCGGTCCGGTCCGCGACGCGCTGTTCGGGCAGCACCGGGAGTGGCTGGAGGCCCTGGCGGCCGAGGTGCGGCACGCCGTGGCGGCCGGCGAGGTCGCGGCGCTGGACGCCGATCTGGCCGCGTTCCAGATCGACGCGGTGCTCATGTCCGCCAACACCGCCCTGCGGGCCGGGGACGCCACGGCCGTGGCCAAGGCCCGCGCGGTGGTGGACGGGCTGGTCGGGCGGGAACATACCGGCGCCTGATTACGCTTGTGTCATTCGCCGTCCGATTTTGTGCGAACTTGAAGGTAGGTTCGGCGTCATGACCGCATCCGGGCCCCCGACGACCGCCGAGGAGCTGCGCGGCGCCGGCCTGCGGGTGACGGCCGCCCGCGTCGCGCTGCTGGAGACCGTCCGGGACGGTGACCACCTGGGGGTGGAGGCGCTCGCCGCGGGGGTGCGCGACCGGGTGGGGCACGTCTCGCTGCAGGCGGTGTACGAGGCGCTGCACGCGCTGGCGGCGGCGGGGCTGGTGCGCCGGATCGAGCCTGCGGGGAGCCCGGCGCGATTCGAGGGGCGGGTGGGCGACAACCACCATCACCTGGTGTGCCGGGGCTGCGGGGCGATCGAGGACGTCGACTGCGTGGTGGGGCATGCGCCGTGCCTGGATCCGGTGGACGACGCCGGTTACCTGGTCGACGAGGCGGAGGTCACCTTCTGGGGCGTGTGCCCGCGGTGCCGGGCCGCGTCGTCCGATTAGGCATGCCGATTGAAACGCCCGGGCCGGCCGCTGCGGCGGCCGGCCCGGGCGTCCCGGATGTTCCGGATCAGGCGAGGTCGTACCGGTCGAGGTTCATGACCTTGTCCCACGCGGCGACGAAGTCCTGGACGAACTTGTCGCGGGCGTCGTCGCTGGCGTAGACCTCGGCGACGGCGCGGAGCTCGGAGTTGGAGCCGAAGACGAGGTCGGCGCGGCTTCCGGTCCACTTGACCTCGCCCGAGGCGTCGCGGCCCTCGAAGGCCGTGGACTCCTCGGTGGTCGGCTTCCACACCGTGCCCATGTCGAGCAGGTTCACGAAGAAGTCGTTGGTCAGCGTCCCGGGGTTGTCGGTGAGGACGCCGAGCGAGGACCCGTCGTGGTTGGCGCCGAGGGCGCGCAGGCCGCCGACGAGGACGGTCATCTCGGGCGCGCTCAGGGTGAGCAGGTTCGCGCGGTCGATGAGGAGGAACTCGCCGGGCAGCAGGTTGCCCTTCTGCAGGAAGTTGCGGAACCCGTCGTGGGTGGGCTCCATCACCTCGAACGACTCGACGTCGGTCTGCTCCTGCGAGGCGTCGGTGCGGCCCGGGGTGAAGGGCACCTGGACGTCGTGCCCGGCGGCCTTGGCGGCCTGCTCGACCGCGGCGCACCCGCCGAGGACGATCAGGTCGGCGATGGAGATCCGCTTGCCGCCGGTCTGCTCGGCGTTGAACGCCTCCTGGACCTGCTCCAGGGTGCGCAGGACGGTCCGCAGCTGGTCGGGGTTGTTGACCTCCCAGTCCTTCTGCGGTTCGAGCCGGATGCGGGCGCCGTTGGCGCCGCCGCGCTTGTCGGTGCCGCGGAACGACGCGGCCGACGCCCACGCGGTGCCGGCCAGCTGGGAGACCGACAGGCCGGAGTCGAGCACGCGGCGCTTGAGGGCGGCGATGTCGTCGGCGTCGACGAGCGGGTGGTCCACCGCCGGGACGGGGTCCTGCCAGACCAGCGTCTCGGCCGGTACCTCGGGCCCGAGGTACCGGGCGATCGGGCCCATGTCGCGGTGGGTCAGCTTGAACCAGGCGCGGGCGAACGCGTCGGCGAACTCCTCGGGGTTGTCCTTGAAGCGCCGCGAGATCGGCTCGTAGATCGGGTCGAAGCGCAGCGACAGGTCGGTGGTCAGCATCATCGGCTGCCGGTTGAGCGTGCCGTCCTCGGGGTCGGGGACGGTGCCGGCCCCGGCGCCGTCCTTCGGCCGCCACTGGTTGGCGCCCGAGGGGCTCTCGGTCAGCTCCCACTCGTAGCCGAACAGGACCTCGAAGAAGCTGTTGTCCCAGGCGGTCGGGGTGGGCGTCCAGGTGACCTCCAGGCCGCTGGTGTGGGAGTCGCGTCCCTTGCCGGTGCCGTGGGAGTTCTTCCAGCCCAGGCCCTGGTCCTCCAGCGGGGCGCCTTCGGGCTCGGGGCCGATGGCGGCGTCGGCCGGGGCCGCGCCGTGCGTCTTGCCGAAGGTGTGGCCGCCGGCGATCAGGGCGACGGTCTCCTCGTCGTTCATGGCCATGCGGCCGAACGTCTCGCGGATGTCGCGCGCGGCGGCGATCGGGTCGGGGTTGCCGTTGGGGCCCTCGGGGTTGACGTAGATGAGGCCCATCTGCACCGCGGCGAGGGGCTTCTCCAGTTCCCGCTCGCCGCTGTAGCGCTCGTCGTCCAGCCACGCGGTCTCCGGGCCCCAGAAGACGTCCTCCTCGGCCTCCCAGGCGTCCTCGCGGCCGCCGCCGAAGCCGAAGGTCGTGAAGCCCATCGACTCAAGGGCGACGTTGCCGGCCAGGATCATCAGGTCGGCCCAGGAGATCTTGCGGCCGTACTTCTTCTTGACCGGCCACAGCACGCGGCGGGCCTTGTCGAGGCTGGCGTTGTCGGGCCAGCTGTTGAGCGGCGCGAACCGCTGCTGGCCGGCTCCGGCGCCGCCGCGGCCGTCGCTGACGCGGTAGGTGCCGGCGCTGTGCCACGCCATGCGGATGATCAGTGGCCCGTAGTTCCCGAAGTCGGCCGGCCACCAGTCCTGGGAGTCGGTGAGCACCTCCGCGATGTCCTGCTTCACGGCGGCGAGGTCGAGGCTGTTGAACGCCTCGGCGTAGTCGAAGTCCTCACCCATCGGGTTGGTCACCGGCGGGTTCTTGGCGAGGAGCTTCAGGTTGAGCCGGTCGGGCCACCAGCCGCGGTTGCCGCCCCCCTGGGTGGGGTGGGAGGCGCGCCCGTGCGCGACCGGACAGCCGCCTGCGCCTTCCGCCTGGGCCGGTGTGACGGCTTCGTTGTTCTCGGACATGTGTGATTCCTTCCAGGGCGACCGTGGGTGAATCAGGAACTGTTGTCGGTGGAGCAGCCGGGGCACAGGCCCCAGTAGATGACCTCGGCCTCGTCGATCGCGTAGCCGCGGCCGTCGGAGGCGGTCATGCAGGGCGCCTCGCCGACGGCGCAGTCGACGTCGGCGACGGCGCCGCACGACCGGCACACGACGTGGTGGTGGTTGTCGCCGACGCGCGACTCGTAGCGGGCCACGGAGCCGGACGGCTGGATGCGGCGCACCAGCCGCGCGGCCGTCAGCGCGTGCAGCGAGTCGTACACCGCCTGGTGGGACACCTCGGGCTCCCGCAGGCGAACGGCGCGGATGATCGAGTGCGTGTCGGCGTGCGGATGCGCGTACACCGCGCCCAGCACCGCCACCCGCGGACGGGTCACGCGCAGATCGGCCTCGCGCAGCATCTCCTGGAACTCCAAGGGCGTTGCCACACGACACAGACTGGCTCATTTTCTTGAATGAGTCAAGATTACGGCGCGGGCGCGCCGACAGGCCCGAAATGCCCGTTGTTCAGGCCTGATTCGGGGTGGAACGTTCGCGGGAGCCGCCGCGTTGGCCTAGAAGATCATGGTTTCCGGGAAGGGGGCGCGGTGAGCGGGACGGGTGTGCGGCTGGTGCGGGACGTGGGGCTGACCGACGCCGTCGAGTACGCCTACGCGGCGGTGGCCGACACGCCGCTGCGGGCGGTGTGGGTGGCCGGGGCGTGCCCGCTGGACGGGGACGGCGCGACGGTCGCGCCCGGCGACTACGCCGGGCAGGCGCGGCAGGTGATGCGGAACCTGGAGGCGGCGCTGCAAGGTGCGGGCGCGTCGCTGGCGGACGTGGTGAAGACGACCGTGTACGTGGCGTCGTCGCGGCGGGCGGACCTGGTGGAGGCGTGGGAGGTCTACCGGGAGCAGATGGGGTCCCGGGACGTGCCGAGCACGCTGCTCGGGGTGACGGTGCTGGGGTATGACGGGCAGTTGGTGGAGGTCGAGGCGGTGGCCGTCATACCGGGAGGCCACGGCGCCTGAGCCGGGCCGGGCCGCGCCGAGCCCGTGCGGCCGTGCGGGGTCTCCCCGGCAGGATTCGAACCTGCGTTCTCCGGCTTCGGAGGCCGGTGCTCTGTCCGCTGAGCCACGGGGAGGAGGGTCCCGTCCCCAGGGTGACGGCGGGGACGGGACCGGAGACGCCGGCGGGATTCGAACCCGCGTGAGACGGTGTTGCAGACCGCCGCCTGAACCGCTCGGCCACGGCGTCACGGGCCCGCGGGCGCGGGCCGTGCGACCCCGATGGGATTCGAACCCACGGCGTCCGGCGTGACGGGCCGGTGCTCTGACCGCTGAGCTACGAGGTCGGGAAAACCAGAGTCCTGAAACCAATGGGGCCGCTCTCCCGGATGGATCCGGAGGCGGCCGCCGCGTGCGCTGTGTGTGCTGCGCGCGCGTCAGGGGGCGGGCCGCCGGGCCGGGCAGGGCCGGGGACGATCGTCGTGCCGACAGCTCATGTCCGTCCCCTCTCACCGTGTCCGGGCCCGTGTGCCGGGCGCCTTCCTGATCAGAGTGCCGTGCCGCTCCGCGCCCCGCAACGGATTTTCCGCCGCGCAGGTTTCCACTGAACGAAACGATGATCTTCCTGGTGGTGTCCGCCGCGGTGAGGGTGGGGGCGGGGATGTGCGCCCGGTGCGCCCGGGCGTGCCCGCGGGCCGGAGGGTCCGCGGCCCGCGCACCCTCCGAGGAGGAACGATGGCGTTGCTCGATCCCGGCGTGTGGACCGGGAAGATCTTCGACGGCGGCTGGCGTCCGGCCGGGGACGGCGGCGTCTACGACGTCACCGAGCCCGCGACCGGCGCGACGCTCGGCGCGCTCGGGGCGGCGGGCGCCGCCGACGTGGCGGCGGCGGCGCGGGCCGCGGCGGCGGCGCAGCGCGACTGGGCGGCCCGCACCTACGAGGAACGGGCCGCCGTGCTGCGGGCGGCGGGCCGCCTGTTCGAGGAGCACGCCGCCGAGATCGGCGACTGGATCGTGCGGGAGGCCGGGTCGATCCCGCCGAAGGCGGACCTGGAGACGCATTTCGCGGTGAGCCTGTGCCACGAGGCGGCGGCGCTGCCGTCCCACCCGCAGGGCCTGGTGCTGCCGTCGGCGCAGCCCCGGTGGAGCCTGGCGCGGCGCCGCCCCGCCGGTGTCGTCACCGTGATCGCGCCGTTCAACTTCCCGCTGATCCTGTCGATGCGGTCGGTGGCGCCGGCGCTGGCGCTCGGCAACGCCGTCCTGCTCAAACCCGACCCGCGGACCGCGGTGTGCGGCGGCGTGGCGGTCGCGCGGATCTTCCAGGAGGCGGGCCTGCCCGAGGGCCTGCTGCACCTGCTGCCCGGCGGCCGCGAGACCGGCGCGGCGGTGGTGGAGGCGCCGGAGGTGCGGGTGGTGTCGTTCACCGGCTCCACCGCCGCCGGACGCGCGATCGGCGAGGTGTGCGGGCGGCTCCTCAAACGCGCCCACCTGGAGCTCGGCGGCAACAACGCGCTGATCGTCCTGCCGGGCGCGCGGGTCGCCGACGCGGTGTCGGCGGGCGCGTGGGGCTCGTTCCTGCACCAGGGCCAGATCTGCATGACCTCCGGGCGGCACCTGGTGCACGAGAGCCTGCACGCCGAGTACGTTGCGGCCCTGGCCGACAAGGCCGACAAGCTCCCGGTCGGCGACCCGGCCGCCGGCCCGGTCGCGCTCGGCCCCGTCATCGACGCCGGCCAGCTCGCCCACATCGACGAGCTGGTCACCTCGACGGTCGCGGCGGGCGCGCGCCTGGCGGCCGGCGGCACCCACGAGGGCCTGTTCTACCGCCCGACCGTCCTGGACGAGGTCACCCCCGGCATGCCCGCCTACGCGCAGGAGGTGTTCGGGCCGGTCGCGCCGGTCGTGCCGTTCGGCACCCCGGAGGAGGCGATCGAGCTGGCGTCGGCGACCGAGTACGGCCTGTCCCTCGGCATCCTCGGGGACGTCGGGCAGGCGATGAAGATCGCCGACGCCGTCCCGACCGGCCTGGTCCACATCAACGACCAGACGGTCAACGACGAGCCGGTCGTCCCGTTCGGCGGCGTCGCCGCGTCCGGGAACGGGTCCCGGTTCGGCGGCCCGCACGCCAACATCGAGGCGTTCACCGAGTCGCAGTGGGTCACGATCCGCGGCGAGATCGCCACCTACCCCTTCTGACCCCACGTGACCGGCCCCGCCCCCCGGGGGGCCGGTCACCGGTGGGGGTGCAGGGTTCGGGTCAGGATGATCCACTGGGCGGGGTGGACGTGCGCGACGATCGTGTCGCGGGGCAGGGCGGCCGCGCGGAACGCGGCGTCCACGCGGCGCCGCGGGTAGGCGGCGCGCAGCGAGGCGTGCAGGGTGCCGCCCTTCCCGGTGAACCCCAGGTCCACGCAGCGCAGGTAGCCGGGCATCGCCTCGGGCGCCAGCAGCGGCTCGGCACGGCGGTCCAGGCGAAGGACGGCCGAGTCCACGCGCGGGACCGGACGGAACCGGTCGCGGGGGACGCGGTCGCCGAGCCGCCAGCAGAACTCCGGCCAGGTCCGGACGGTCAGGCGGCTCCACCGCCCGTAGTCGCCGGTGCGTTTGCGGGCGTACTCCCGCTGGGTGATCAGCGTCGCCGCCTCCATGGCCGGGGCCGCCAGGGCCCACGCGACGATCCGGGACGTGGCCGCGTACGGGATGCCGCCGGCCAGCCGGAACGGGCCGCGCGGCGGCCGGGCGGCCAGGAAATCGCCGGTCACGCAGGTCACGCCGGGCAGGCCCCGGCAGCGGTTCCGCAGCCGCGCGGCCATCACCGGGTCGATCTCGTAGGCGATCACCTCCCGGGCGTGCGCGGCGAGGGCGGCGGTGATGCGGCCGTCGCCGGCGCCGGCCTCCACGACCAGGCCGCCGGGACCGCCGGCGGCGTCGCGGGCGTACCGGGCGATGACGCCGGTGTCGGCGAGGAAGTTCTGGGACAGTTCGCGGCGGGCACGGCCGCGCGGGGTGGTCCGGTCTCGGTGGTTCACGGTCGCCGTCCTGGGCTTCCGGCCGCGGTGGGCCGGCGGGACGGGCCGCGCAACACGCGCACAACACGAACGGCGTGCGCGAGAGGGCACGCGGAAGGCGCCGGTGAGCAGCGGCGACGGCGCGCTGCGGGAACCGGCTCGGGGTGCGCGGCGGGGCCCGTCCACGATGGTCAGGGACATCGCATAGGCCCAGGACGGTCACCGGTGCGCCACGGCGCCCGCGGAAAGATCAGGCGGCGGGTACCCGGTGGTCCAGGGCAGGGCGACGCTCACGCAGCCGGACGTACGCGGCGGCGGAGACGATCACCCGTGCCGCGCTCTTGGTGAAACCGCTCATGGGCGCGATCGTAGGACACCGCCTCGCCCGGCCCCAACGGGTTTTCCGGCACACCCGCACCGGTTCCGGTCTGACCAGAACCCGCGTGACCTCGTCCTTAAAGACGCTTGCCCATGCTGTTTAACCTCCTTGACGTGGGCAATCACTAGTGCACGAACACGTGCCGAAACCCCGCCTACGGTCGAGGAGGCCCGACTTGTACCGGACCCACGAGATGCACAGAGTCCGGACCCAGGAATCCGGGCTCGAGGAGTGGGCCTGCCCCACCTGCGGCCGCCGCATGCTGCTCCGCTGGCCGCCGGACTACCTCAAGCAGGTCGTCGACCCCGGCGACGAGAAGGCCTGCCACGTCGGCAGCGCCCCCGACGACCTGCCCGGCGCCACGAAGGACGACCGCATGCGCCTGCACACGGCACGGCGCTGGCTCCGCGAAACCGGCGTCGACACCGTCAGCAGCCCCGGCCACGCCCGCCTCAACCCCCCCGAACCCGTCTGACCCACCACCCCGCCCGGCACGGCCCGTCAAGGGCCGGCGAGCTCGGCCCGCAACCGGTCCAGGCCCATCGGCCCCAGATCCAGCGCCCGCCGATGGAACTCCTTCAGATCGAACCCCGCGCCCGCACGGCGCCGCGCCGCATCCCGCGCCTCCAGCCAGACCCTCTCCCCCAGCTTGTAGGCGATCGCCTGCCCCGGCCTCCCCAGATACCGGTCGATCTCGAACGCCACCGCCGAATCAGGATCCGGCCCCTTGCGCGCCCGCAGGAACTCGAACCCCAGCTCCGGCGTCCACCGCTCCCCCTCGTGGAACCCCGCACCCGCCGGAATCGGCAACTCCAGATGCAGCCCGATGTCCAGCACCACCCGCGCCGCCCGGAACCGCTGCCCGCCCGCCAGCATCCCCAGCCGATGCGCCGGCTCCCGATAATGACCCAGCTCGTCCATCAGCCGCTCCGCGTACAGCCCCCACCCCTCGCAATGCCCCGGATGCAGCTCACTCGACAGCCGCTGGAACCGGTTCAGCCGCCGATTCAGCGTCGTCACCCCCAGCTGCAGATGATGACCCGGCACCCCCTCATGGAACATCGTCGTCGGAACCGTCCAGGTCACCACGTCCGCAGACGGATCCCCCACCGTCCACCACACCGTCCCCGGACGCGACAGATCCTCCGCCGGCGCCAGATAGTAGACACCCGCCTCCACCGGCGGAACCCGGCACTCGATCCGCCGCAACGGCCCCGGAATATCGAAATGCACCCCGTCCAGATCCTCGATCGCCCGATCCGCCAGCTCCTGGATCCACCCACGGAACGCCTCCGCACCCCCGATCCGGTGCGCCGGATCGGCGTCCAGCGCCGCCATCACCGCCGGCAGCGGCTCACCCGGCAGGATCTCCCCCGCCACCACCGCCATCTCCGACTCGACCCGCGCCAGCTCCTCCCAGCCCCACGCGTATGTCTCCGCCAGATCCGGCTCCGTCCCCAGAAAGTCCCGCACCCCAAGCCGGTACCGGTCCGCACCCAGCGCATCCCGCTCCGGCGCCCGCGCCGCCAGATCCACCGACAGATACGACCCGAACTCCGCCAGCGCCGCCGACGCCGACCGCGCCGCCTCCGCCAACCCCCCGCGCAACGGCCCGTCCCCGTACCGCGCCACCAGATCCGCCAGATACCCCGGAACGTCCGCGCACTCGCGGGCACTGCGCAGCACCTGCCGCCGCGCCGCCACCCGGCCCGCACCGCACGCCCGCCGCAACGACACCCGCAACCCCGCCAGCGCCCCCGGCAACGCCCGCACCCGCGCGTGGACGGCCTCCCAATCGGTGCCCGCCCCCTGATCCAGCAGCTCCAACGCCATCCGCAGCCGCTGCACCGGCCCGTCGGTGGTGTCCAGGAACCCCTCCCGCACCCCCGCCTCGTCCAGCGCCACGTCCACCTCGAGACGCTCCCGCAGCACCGCCGCCGCGATCCGCCCCGCCTCGCCCTCCACCCCGGCACGGCCCAGCTCCGCCAGCGTCCGCCGCGCCAGATCCGCCCGCGCCGCGAACCCCTCCGGGCCGTAGTCGGTCAGCCGCGAATCCTGCCCCGCGATCCCCATCATCGCCGCCGTGCACGGATCCAGCGCGGCGAACTCGTCCACATACCGGCCGGCGAGATCATCCAGAGCGGTCACCGCCCCAGGCTACGACCCGCACCCCGAAAAGCGATCATGAAAATGTGCCAAACCGGCCCACCGTCGGCGGACCCCGCCATCACGGCGCGAGTCACAGCGGCGCCCCGTCGTCCCCACCCGAACCCGACGGAGAAGGCGACGGCGACCCCGACGACGACGGCGGCGGCTGCGACGGAGAAGGCGTCGGCGTCGTCGGAACCGGCGACTGCGACGGCACCCGCAACGACGGCGTCGGCTCCGGCGGCGGAGGCGGCGGCTCCTTCGCCACCGGCTCACACGCGAACAACACCCCCATCAGCAACGCCACCAGCAACAACGCCACCGCCAGCCCCACCACCGCCGCCACAAGATTCCGCTCCGGCGGACCCTCCCCGACCGGACCCGGCACCCCCGGCGGCCGCGGCTGCTCCAACGCCGGCTCCCCCGACCCCAGCCAATACGGCTGGAACTGCGGCCCACGCCGCCGCCCACCCCACCAAGCACGCCCCGCCCCCTGGAACAGCACCGGCTCCAGAAAACGCTCCGCCCCCGCCCGATCCGCCTCATACAGCGTCGCCACCCACGGCGCCGGACCATCCGGCTGCGCCGCCACCACCGGTGCCGCACCACCCGCCTGCCCATCCCCCACCGGACGCCCCGGCGCCGGCACCGCCGCATTGATCGCCGCACGGAACCGGTCCCGCGCCGCCGCATCCCCCGCCGCACCCCGGTTCAGCACCGCCACACTCGCGCGCCGCCCCGCACCGTCCACCCCCAGGAACACGATCCCGGCGGCGGACTCCGACAAACGCGCCGACAGACGAAACGGCCCCAGCTGAGCAGGGTCCCCCGGCGGCAACGGCCTCGACATGGCCGCAACACTAACAACCACACCCTACGATCGGGCCCAAGATCCACCCGGCACACCCGACCCTCAACCGATCACCCACCACACGCACGTATCACCGGCGAACGGGTACAAGTGATCGCGTAGGGTCGTAAGGCGCCCACCGGCACACGATGACAGGGCACACGACGGACACAGCGAGGGACACCCACATGACCATCGCCGCCACCGACGCCGACGAGGCCGCGATCCTCCTGCAGGCCACCCTCGCCGAGGTCAAGAAGGTCATCGTCGGCCAGGACCACATGGTCGAACGCATGATCGTCGCCCTCCTCGCCCGCGGCCACTGCCTCATCGAAGGCGTCCCCGGCGTCGCCAAGACCCTCGCCGTCGGCACCCTCGCCCAAGTCGTCGGCGGCACCTTCGCCCGCCTCCAGTTCACCCCCGACCTCGTCCCCTCCGACATCGTCGGCACCCGCATCTACCACCCCTCCACCGAACAGTTCGACGTCGAACTCGGCCCCGTCTTCGTCAACTTCGTCCTCGCCGACGAGATCAACCGCGCCCCCGCCAAAGTCCAGTCCGCCCTCCTGGAGGTCATGGCCGAACGCCAGGTCTCCCTCGGCGGCAAGACCTTCCCCCTCCCCCGGCCCTTCATCGTCCTCGCCACCCAGAACCCCATCGAATCCGAAGGCGTCTACCCCCTCCCCGAAGCCCAGCGCGACCGCTTCCTCATGAAGATCGACGTCCACCACCCCGCCGCCCACGAAGAACTCCAGATCCTCCAGCGGATGAGCATCGACCCCCCCGAGGCCACCGAACTCCTCGACACCGACCGCCTCGCCGGCCTCCAGCGCGCCGCCGAAGAAGTCGCCGTCCACGAACTCATCGCCGACTACATCGTCCGGCTCGTCATGGCCACCCGCGAACCCGAGCAGTACCGCCTGCCCGACCTGCGCGGCGTCATCGACATCGGCGCCAGCCCCCGCGCCACCCTCGGCCTCGTCTCCGCCGCCCGCGCCCTCGCCCTGCTGTCCGGACGCGACTACGTCCTGCCCGACGACGTCCGCGCCGTCGCACGCGACGTCATGTCCCACCGCCTCGTCCTCACCTTCGACGCCCTCGCCGACGGCGTCGACACCGCCGACGTCATCGCCCAGATCCTCGCCGCCGTCCCCCCGCCCCGCGTCGTGTGGAACCACGGAGCAGCGGCGGTGACCACCGCATGACGGCCAGGAAGCGACGCAGCGGCAAACTCGCCCACCTCGCCCCCGAACGCACCCTGCGCCGCCTCGAACTCCAGGTCACCCGCCGCCTCGACGGCCTCCTCAACGGCGAGCACCTCGGCCTGCTCCCCGGCCCCGGCACCGAACTCGCCGAAGCCCGCGTCTACCAGCCCGGCGAGGACGACGTCCGGCACATGGACTGGGCCGTCACCGCCCGCACCACCACCCCCCACGTCCGCGACCTCATCGCCGACCACGAACTCGAAGCCTGGGCCCTGGTCGACCTCACCCCCAGCATGGACTTCGGCACCGGCACCATGATCAAACGCGACCTCGCCGTCGCCGCCCTCGCCGCCGTCGGATTCCTCACCGTCCGCCTCGGCGACCGCGTCGGCGCCTACCTCATGCACACCGACGGCATGCGCCGCTGGCCCGCCCGCACCGGCAAAGCCGCCATGTACGCCCTCCTCCAGGCCGCCCTCGACGCCCAGTCCGCCGAAGACGCCGCCTCCACCGGCACCACCGCCACCCCGCCCCGCGACCTCGCCGCCGCCGTCGAATCCCTCGACCGCGGCCAGACCCGCCGCGGACTCCGCGTGATCATCTCGGACTTCCTCGCCCCCGACGGCACCGGCCCCACCCCCGCCGGACCGCACGGCCAGCTCCCCTGGGAACGCCCGCTCCGCCGCCTCACCGCCCGCCACCAGGTCCTCGCCATCGAGATCATCGACCCCCGCGAACTCGACCTCCCCGACGTCGGCCTCGTCGAGATGGCCGACCCCGAGACCGGCACCGTCCACGAGATCGTGCTCAGCCGCCGCGTCCGCGAGAAGTACGCCGCCGCGGCCGCCGACCAGCGCGAACGCACCCGCGCCGCGCTGCGCCGCAGCGGCGCCCACCACCTCGTACTGCGCACCGACCGCGACTGGATCGCCGACGTCGCCCGCTTCGCCCTCCGCCAGCGCCGCGCCGCAGGCCGGCCCGTCACCACCGCGGGAGTGCGCCCATGACCTTCCTGTCACCCGAACGCCTCTGGCTCCTCGGCCTCCTGCCGCTCCTGGCCGCCGCCTACCTGCTCCTGCAGATGCGCCGCCGCCAGTACGCCGTCCGCTTCACCAACCTCGCACTGCTGTCCCAGGTCGCGCCCAAACGGCCGGGCTGGCGCCGGCACGTCGCCGCCGTCCTGTTCCTCATCATGATCGCCCTGATGATGTTCGGGTTCGCGCGGCCCGCCACCGCCGTCAAGGTCCCCCGCGACCGCGCCACCATCATGGTCGCCGTGGACGTGTCGCTGTCCATGATGGCCAGGGACGTCACCCCCAGCCGCCTCGACGCCGCCAAGGCCGCCGCGAAGAAGTTCATCGGCGAACTCCCCGGACGCTTCAACGTCGGCGTCGTCGCCTTCGCCGGCAACGCCAACCTCGTCGCCGCGCCCTCCGCCGACCGCGACGCCGCCATCGCCTCCCTCGACCAGCTCGTCCTCGCCAAGCGCACCGCCATCGGCGAGGCCGTGTTCACCTCCCTGCAGGCCGTCCGGTCCTTCGACGCCGACGCCCGGCAGGACCCGCCGCCCGCCCACATCGTCCTGCTGTCCGACGGGGACAACACCACCGGACGCTCCGTGCAGGAGGCCATCGACGCCAGCCGCGTCGCGCACATCCCCGTGTCGACCATCGCCTTCGGCACCCCGTACGGCACCGTCGACATCGAGGGCGAGACCACCAGCGTCTCGGTCAACAAGGAGACGCTGAAGACCCTCGCCGAAAGCACCGAGGGCAAGGCCTACGAAGCCGCCGACGCCGACCAGCTCCGCCAGGTCTACGCCAACATCGGCACCTCCCTCGGCTTCAAGACCGAGCACCGCGACGTCGCCGCCCGCTACACCGGCATCGCCCTGCTGTTCGCCTTCGCCGCCGGCGGCGTCTCCCTCGCCTGGTTCTCCCGCCTGCCCTGAGGCCCGCGGCGGCGCGAACGGCGCGCGAACGCTGATACGGTCGGCGGACGTGGGGGAACACTACTTCGCCGAGCGGCCGGACGCCGCGAGCCGCCGACGCACCGTCGACCTCGTCCTGCCCGACCTGCACCTGCGGCTCGACACCGACAGCGGCATGTTCTCCCCCGACCGCGTCGATCCCGGCACCCGCGTGCTGCTGGAGACCGTCCCCGAGCCGCCCGCGGCCGGCGACCTCCTCGATCTCGGCTGCGGATACGGCCCCATCGCCCTCACCATGGCCAAACGTTCCTCTCAGGCGATGGTTTTGGGAGTGGACGTGAATCAGCGAGCAATCATGCTCGCTGAGAGCAATGCCAAAGCCGCGGGCCTTGACAATGTAAGGTTCAGTTTGGCGGACGACGTGGACCCCGCCCTGAGGTTCGCCGCGATCTGGTCCAACCCCCCGATCCGCATCGGCAAGGCCGCCCTCCACGACCTCCTCCTCACCTGGCTCCCCCGCCTCGCCCCCGGCGGCCTCGCCCACCTCGTCGTCCAGAAGCACCTCGGCTCCGACTCCCTGCAGCGGTGGCTGAACGACCAGGGCTTCCCCACCGAGCGGATCGCCTCCCGGTCCGCATACCGCGTCCTGCGCGCCGCACCCCGCACGGAAGGCCACACCCGATGAGCACCCCCGACCCCGCGCAGGGACGCCGCCAGCTGCGGCCCACCGACGTCAAGCGCCTCAACCGCGACTGGCGCCGCCGCACCGGCGCCCGCCTCGGCCTGCTCGTCGAGTCGGTCACCCAGCCGTTCAACATGGGCTCGATCATCCGCAGCGCCGCCGTGTTCGGCGTCGAGCACCTCTGGCTCGCCGGCAACGCCACACCCCCGACGCACCGCAACGTCGCCAAGACCGCCCTCGGCACCGACCGGCTCCTCCCCTGGGAACACTCCGGCACCCCCGCCGAGGCCGCCGCCGCCGTCCGCAAGGAGGGCCTGCGCCTCGTCGCCGTCGAACTCACCACCGACGCCGTCCCCCTCCACGAGGCGCCCCTGGACGGCGACGTCTGCCTCGCCGTCGGCGGCGAGGACCACGGCTGCTCCCCCGCCCTGCTCGCCGCCGCCGACGCCGTCACCTACATCCCGCAGATCGGCCGCGTCGGCTCCCTCAACGTCGCCGTCGCCACCGCCATCGCCCTCGCCGAGGCCCGCCGCCGCGAGTGGAGCGCCTGACCGCACGGCACGCTACGATCTCCCCGTGCAGTTCCTCATCTTTGCGTAGGACGCCCGCGCCGCCGCGAACGCGACGGCGCCCTTCAGCGTCCCCGTGAACCGCCCGCCTCGGGCCCCTTCTGAGGAACCGTTCCGTGACATCGTCATACGCGGCCGTCCTGCGGGCGCCGCACGCCCTCCGCACCTTCTCCCTGGCCCTGCTCGGACGCCTGTCCTACGGGACCGTCTACCTGTCCCTGACCCTGGCGTACACCGCGTCCACCGGCTCCTACGCCCAGGCCGGCGGGCTCATGGCCATGCTCGGCCTCACCGTGTCGGTCCTGTCGCCGCTGCGCGCCGCGCTCATCGACCGGCACGGCCCGCGCCGCACCCTCCCCCCGATGACCACCGCCTACGCCCTCCTCCTGGCCGCGCTGGCCGCCCTCACCTGGCGGCCGGGCGCGCCGTTCCCGGTGCTCGCCGCCCTGACCGTGGCCACCGGCGTCGCCGCTCCCCCGATCGGCGTGGTCATGCGGACGCTCTGGCGAGGCCTCGTCCCGGACGGACCCCTGCTGCGCCGCGCCTACAGCCTCGACACCGTCTCCGAGGAACTCGTGTTCGTCACCGGCCCCCTGCTGGCGGGGCTGCTGGCCGCGGTCGCCTCGCCGGCCCTCGGAATCGCGCTCAGCGCCGTTCTGGTGGCCGCCGGGACCGCCGGCATGACGACGTCCCCGGCGGCCCGCCCCGGCCCCGCCGAGCGGCGCCGCACCCCACGGGGACGGGTGTTCCCGCTCGTCCCGTCCGTCGCGGCCGCCGCCACCGGCGTCGTCCTCGGCTCGACGGGCCTGCTGGCGGTCGCGTTCACCCAGCATCACCACCAGCCCGCCGCCGTCGCGTGGGTGGAGGCCGCGCTCGGGGTGGGCAGCACCCTCGGCGGTCTCGCCTACGGCGCCGTGAGCCGCTCCTCCCCCGGACGCGGCCGGCTCGCCGCACTCGCCTGCCCGCTCGGCCTCGCCCTGGCCGCCGCGGGTCTCACCCCGTCCGTCGCCTTCCTGGCGGCGGCGGCGTGCGCGGCAGGGCTGTTCATCGGCCCGACCCTGACCACCGCCTACCTGCTCGCCGACGCCGGCGCGCCGCCCGGTGCCCGGACCCGCGCCGTGGCCTGGGTGAACACCATGCTGAACCTCGGCGCGTCCGCGGGGACGGCCGCCACCGGCGTGCTCCTGGACGCGCTGCCGCTGCCCGCCTGCTACGCCCTCGCCGGCGCACCCGCCGCGCTGGTCCCGGTGATCCTGCTCGTTTTGCCGAAACGGCAAGGCGGTTCGCCGGAACCGGCGGGCACGGCGCACCATCGGGGCATGGACGAAACAACCACTCCCCAGGAGTACTGGGACGGACGGTATGCCGAGCGCCACCACATGTGGAGCGGCGAACCCAACGCCGTCCTCGTCCAGGAGGTCACCGAGCTGCAGCCCGGCACCGCCCTGGACCTGGGATGCGGCGAAGGCGCCGACGCGATCTGGCTCGCCCGCCGGGGCTGGCGCGTCACCGCCGCCGACATCTCCGGCGTCGCCCTCGAACGCGCCGCCCGCCACGCCGAAGAGGCGGGCGTCGCCGACCGCGTCGACTGGCGGCGATGCGACATCGCCGAGTCCTTCCCCGGCGGCGTCCACGACCTGGTCTCGGCGCAGTTCCTGCACTCCCCCGCCGACATGCCGCGCGCGGAGGTGCTGCGGGCCGCCGCCGCGGCCGTCGCGCCCGGCGGGACCCTGCTCATCGTCGGGCACGCCGGGCCCCCGCCGTGGGACCCCGACGCCCACCCGGGCGTGCACCTGCCCACGCCCGCGGAGGTGCTGGAATCCCTCGACCTCCCCGACGGCGAGTGGGAGGTGCTGCGCAGCGACGAGCACGAACGCGTCCAGACCGCACCGGACGGACGCACCATGACCCGCACCGACAACGCCCTCAAGCTCCGCCGCCGGTCGGGCTGACCCAAGGGGCCGCCCGGCGTCACCGGGAAGCGGTGTGCTCCATCAGCGCGGCGAACTCCTCCAGGGAGATCTTGCCGTCCCGGTTGGCGTCGGCGGCCACGACCACCTCCACGACGCGGGTGTCGGCGACGTCCTGCCCGAGCTTGACCATCAGGTTCTTCAGCTCGGCCGTCGAGATGTAGCCGTCGCCGTCCACGTCCACGAGCTCGAAGGTCGCCTTGTATTCGTTCACGTCCGCCATGCGTGACACTCCCTCGCCGATCGGTTGCGGCGCCGACGGTAGCACCGGCGTCCCCGCCCCACCCCTTTACGCAGTAAGGTCAGTCCCGGCGGCGCGGTCCGCCATAATCGGACGGGTGCGGCGCTCGTTCGAATTCCTCGACCATCCCGGCCCCATCCCCTTCGCCCATCGCGGTGGCGCGGCCGGCCGCCCGGAGAACTCGATGGCCGCCTTCCAGCGCGCCGCCGATCTCGGCTACCGCTACCTGGAGACCGACGCGCACGCCACCGCCGACGGCGTCGTCGTCGCCTTCCACGACCGCACCCTGGACCGCGTCACCGACCGCACCGGAACCATCTCCCGGCTCCCCTACGCCGAGGTCGCCAAGGCCCGCATCGCCGGCACCGAGCCCATCCCCCGGCTGGAGGACGTGCTCGGGTCCTTCCCCGACGCGCGCGTCAACATCGACCTGAAGGACGCGCCCGTCATCGGCCCGCTCGCCGAGACGCTGCACCGCGCCAACGCCTGGCACCGGGTGTGCATCACGTCCTTCTCCACGCGCAGGCTGACGCAGATGCGCGCCCGCCTTCCCCTGTTCACCGACCGCGAGGTGTGCATGGCGCTCGGGCCACGTGGGCTGATGGCGCTGCGCGCCAGGTCCTACGGCGGGCCCGCCGCCAAGCTCGTCCGCCTCGCCGCCACCGGCGTCGCCTGCGCCCAGGTCCCCTACGGGCTCGGGCCCGTCCCCTTCGTCACCGAGGCGTTCATCGAGCACGCCCACCGGCTCGGGCTGAAGGTCCACGCCTGGACGGTCAACGATCCCGCCGCCATGGCGCGCCTCCTCGACCTCGGCATCGACGGCATCATGACCGACGAGCTGGTCGCCCTCCGCCGGGTCATGTCGGCCCGCGGCCTGTGGCCGCACGGCGAACCGGCCGCCGTGTCCTGACCGCGGCGTGTCCTGACCGCGGCGCTCACCCGGCGAGGCGGGCCAGCTCGGCGCGCAGCCCCGGAACGCCGGTGAACAGCACCGACCGGATGCCCAGGGTCCTGGCCGCCCGCACGTTCTCCTCGCGGTCGTCCACGAACACCACGTCGCCCGGGGCGGCGCCGAGCCGGCCGGTCAGCTCGTGGAAGATCTCCGGCGCGGGCTTGGCCAGCCGCAGGTCAGCGCTGTAGAGACGGTGCCGGAACAGCGACGCCCACGGCCGCCCGTCCACCATGCGGGCGAGCTCGACGGGCGCGTTCGACAGCAGGGCGAGCGGCGTGCCGCGCCCGGCCAGCTCCGTCAGCAGGGCGACGGTGTCCGCGTTGATGTGCCCCCAGGTGCGGACGTCCAACCAAGGAGCGGATCGCCGCCGAGGTCGACGCGCTCCTCACCGACGGGGAGGCCGTCGTCCTGGACGCCGGGACCACCGCGCTGACCGTCGCCCGCACGATCGCCGGCCGGCGGCTCACGGTCGTCCCGCTCGACCTGCACGCCGCGAACGCCCTGAGCGGCGCCGCGCGGATCCGGCTGCTGGTCCCGGGCGGGCGGACCACGCCCGGGGCGCTGGCGTTCACCGGCCCGCTCACCGAGGCGTCGCTCGCCTCACTGCGCGTGGACACCGCCGTCCTCGGCGTGTGCGGCCTGTCGGCCGAGCACGGGCTCACCGCGCACGACCTGGACGAGGTCCCGGTCAAGCGCGCGGCGGTCGCGTCGGCCCGCCGGGTCGTCGCGGTGTGCGACGGCGCCAAGTTCGGCCGCAGCGGCCTCGGCCTCGTCTGCCCGGCCACCGCCCTCGACATGGTCATCACCGACCGGAGCGCGCCCGGGGCGGCCGTGTCCCGGCTGCGCGACGCGGGCGTCGACGTCCGCCTCGTGTGACGGGCGCTGTGCACGCGATGACCGGATCACTGCGGGCTGCCCGGCTCGCCACCTTCGCCTTCTTCGCCCTGAACGGCTTCCTGCTGGGCATGTGGATCGTCCACATCCCCGCCATCGAGCACCGGGCGGGCATCGACCACGCGACGCTCGGCCGGCTCCTGCTGGTCCTCGGCGCGGGCGCCGTCGCCGGCATGCGGATCGCCGGCCCCCTCACCGACCGCGCCGGCGGACGCGTCATCGTGCCGCTCAGCGCGGTGCTGTGCGCCGCGGCGCTGGTCCTGCCGGGCCTCGCCACCGACGCGTGGACGCTCGGCGCGGCCCTGCTGGTGCTCGGCCTCGGCAACGGGGCCCTGGACGTCGCCATGAACGCGCACGCCGTCCAGGTCGAACGCGGCTACGGGCGGCCCGTCATGTCCGCCTTCCACGCCACCTTCTCCATCGGCGGCGTCCTGGCCGCGCTGACCGGCGCGCGGACGCTCAGCTGGGGCTGGAGCCCCGCGGCGGCCCTCGGCGCGGCGGCCGTCCTCGGCGCGGCCGTGGCCGCGGCCGCCGCCCCGGCGCTGCTGCGGTCCGGCCGCGAACCGGGCGCCGCGTCCCCGGCGCGCCGCCGGACGCCCCGGCGCATCTGGGGCCTCGCCGTCCTCGCCCTCATGGTCATGCTGTGCGAGGGGGTGGCCAACGACTGGAGCGTGCTGCACCTGCGCGAACTGGACGCGTCCCCGGGAACCGCGGCTCTCGCCTACGG